>NZ_JAEFCA010000009.1 GCF_016405855.1 Flavobacterium sp. IB48 | reverse complement strand
GTCTACGAACGTGTCTTTATTTCTTCATCGCTTGTGTTTCAAAGCGGGTGCAAAACTAAAACTAATTTTTTAAACCTGCAAGAAAAAATTTGAAAAATTTTGAAGCTTTATTTTCGCCTCCATTTTCCTTTTTCCTTCCCAGTCTATCAAAGAGCTTTCCGTGTTTTGCGGGGTGCAAATGTAAATCGCTTTTTCAAATCTCGCAAGCTTTTTCGAATCTTTTTTTAGAAAATTTCTTCCCTTTTTAATTCTTATTCCCTTGCCGGCATTTCGATGAGCGTTTCGCTGTTGCGGGTGCAAAAGTAGAACCTTTTTCCGCTTTTCCAAGCTTTTTTATCCGCTTTTTTCAATCTTTTTTCAATCTTTTTCCAATCTTTTTCTTAACTGTCTGGAAGCGCTTCTTTTACGACTTGCTTTTTTTTGACGGCTTGTGGGGTTTTTCTGAGCTGCGGTGCGGTTTTGCCGTTTCATCGGGTTTTTGCAATGCCGCTTTTGCGGGGGTTCCGCCATTTGCCGCCCTTTTTGCGCGGCTTCTTATATTCTTAAAGGGGCGATTTACGTAAAAATGCCTTCCAGAAAAGCTCCTCCATGGCTCCGATGGAAGCGGAAATCCTTTTTTGCAGGCATTCGGAACAAAAAGATTGAAGCGCATAGCGGGAAACGGATCCCATTTATCATTAAAGCTTAATACTTCACATCTGCCCTGCATCATATTCCATACTTATATTATATGCATATAAAAAGCAAACCCGAAAGGTTTTCAAAAAACTGCCGGGTCTTACATTATATATAGTAGTCCTTTATATATAGTATTATTTTTTATTTAAGTCTTTGGCTTTCTGTTGCCATTTTTCTGATAGATCTTCATAATCTATCGGAGTGGCTGGTTTTTGATTTATTAATCGGCCAGATTCAAATGCTCGAACTAATATTGTTTCTATTAGATAGTCTTCGTTTACATCGTATGGCTTATATTCTTCTTTTAAACTAATGTCAAACAAATTGGCGGTTGTATTAGAAACAAAAGCTTTGAATCCGCTTTTTAATGTTTTGATTAGTTCATAAGTTGTAATTCCTGTTTGACGATGAACAAGCTTTACTAAAATCTGACCTTGTTTTCTAGAAAGCTTTTTAAGTCTTTCTTCGAATTCGTTATTTAAATAATCTTCGACGATTTTAAAATACTTCTTTTTTTCTCGACTCGTTTTTAAACGTGACATTCCATTATTCAAAGCCGTTAATCGCTCTGCTGCCAGCTTAGCATATGGATATACTTTATACACTCTATTTTGAAGAATTTGAAATTGTTTCATTTCCTCAGGACTCATCTTTTGTCCTTTTGAAATAATTATTTCTGGAAGCTGAATAGTATCGCCTAAAATAGAATCTCTTTCTGTTAATATATATCCCATTTGCTCGTTCTCTTTAGGAGTAACTTGGGCTTTGGAAGAAAAACAAACTAAGAGTAAAAATAAAAAGGTGGTTAATCTCATTGAATCATAATTTAAGTGTAAAATTATATATTTATACACAACTCTGATACCAAATTTATATTTTAGCGGAAAAATATTTTTATGAGCACAAATTCTATCTTAAACGATACTTCTCTAGCATTCTTAGAAAGCTACCTAAATAACGCTTCCCCTACTGGTTACGAAAGTGAAGGCCAGAAACTTTGGATGAACTATTTAAAACCTTATATTGACACCTTTATTACTGATACTTACGGAACTGCTGTTGGAGTAATTAATCCTGACGCACCGTATAAAGTTGTAATTGAGGGGCATGCGGATGAAATTTCTTGGTATGTAAATTACATTACAGAAGATGGTTTGGTTTATGTAATACGAAATGGTGGTTCAGATCATCAGATTGCTCCTTCTAAAAGAGTTAATATTCATACTAAAAACGGAATCGTAAAAGGTGTTTTTGGATGGCCAGCAATTCATACTCGTTTACGCGACAAAGAAGAAATTCCCAAACTAAGTAATATTTTTATTGATTTAGGTTGCGAAAACAAAGAGCAAGTTGAAGCTTTAGGTGTTCATGTTGGATGTGTGATTACGTATCCTGATGAATTTATGATCTTAAACGAAAACAAATTTGTCTGTCGTGCTATCGATAATAGAATGGGCGGTTTTATGATTGCTGAAGTTGCTCGTTTATTAAAAGAGAACAATAAAAAACTTCCTTTTGGTTTATATATTGTGAATTCTGTTCAGGAGGAAATTGGTCTTCGTGGAGCTGAAATGATTGCGCATAGAATAAAACCAAATGTAGCGATTGTTACTGATGTTTGCCATGACACCACTACTCCAATGATTGATAAAAAGGTAGAAGGTGATCTTAAAATGGGCAAAGGCCCTGTTATTGGCTATTCACCAGCAATTCAGAATAAATTACGTGATTTGATTGTAGACGTAGCTTCAGAAAATAAAATTCCTTTTCAGAGACATGCTACTTCACGTGCAACTGGAACAGATACTGATGCTTTTGCTTATAGCAATGGCGGTGTTCCCTCTGCATTAATTTCGCTTCCTTTACGTTATATGCATACAACAGTAGAAATGGTTCATAGAGATGATGTTGAAAATGTTATTAAGCTAATTTATGAGTCACTACTGAAAATCGAGAACAACGAGACGTTCTCTTACTTTAATTAAAAAAACAATACCGCACTAAATTCGGCTATTTCATGAAATGGCCGAATTTTTAAATCTCCCCAGAATGAAAATATTACTGCTCGAAGACGATTTTACTTTGTCTAAAGAAATCTCTGCCTTCTTTACCTCAAAGAAGTTCGAGTGTGTTCCATATTATGATGGCTCATTGTTACTGAAAAAGTATTTTCCGTACGAATATGATTTGATTATTCTTGATATCAATGTTCCTGGATTAAACGGAATAGAGGTATGCAAAGACATTCGTAAAATTGATATTAAAACGCCAATAATAATGTTGACCGCTTTTAGTGAAATTGAAGACAAATTATCTTCTTTTGATAATGGCGCAGACGATTATCTAGTAAAACCATTTCATTTTGAAGAATTATATGCTAGAGTACAATCTCTTTTAAGACGAAAGGAAGTTCCGCAACAGATAGAGAGCAAAATTGTGGTCAAAGATTTAGAAATTTATGAAGAAGACATGAAAGTTTTTAGATCTGGCGAAGAAATAAAACTTACTCCTAAAGAGTTTAAATTGATTTTAATTTTGGCTCATGCCAAAGGAAAAGTGCTTTCTAAACAATTTATTGCAGAAAAACTTTGGGATTATCATATCGAAACTAATCAAAATACAATTGAAGTTTATATCAACTTTTTAAGAAAGAAAATCGACAAGGATCATGAAATAAAACTTATTCGCACCAAAGTTGGTTACGGTTACTATCTAAGCGATCAAGAATGACATTAAAAAATAGAATATCACTTTTAGTCAGTTTACTGTTTACCATTCTTTTTGGACTGGCATCTACAGTGATATTCATTTTGTATTCTAATTATAGAAAAGAAGAGTTTAGAGATCGATTAGAAATTAAGGCTTTATCGAATATTAAATTATTGGTAAATGTCAAACAAGTCGACAATCAGCTTTTAAAAATAATAGACCAGAACTCTATTAATAAACTTTATGATGAGAAAACCTTAGTTTTTGATTCTAATTATAAACTTATTTATAGCAGTATCGATGATGCAAAAATCAATTGGTCTGTTGAAGATTTAAAATATTTAAAAAAGAATAAAACCTTTTTTAAACAGCAAGGAGATTACGAAGTTTATGGCGTTTTTTACGATACGAACGATAAAGATTTTTATGCTCTAATTTCTGCGACAGATGATTACGGAAAAAAGAAACTTCTTTTTTTAAGATACACATTAGTTGTTTCCTACATTTTCTTTACCACAATCTGCTGGCTATTAACTTCTTTTATGGTTAGAAAAGCAATGGATCCGCTTCTTGCTTTTCATCAGAAAATAAAAAACATAAACGAAAACAATCTCGATACCAGAATTGCATCTAATAGCACGAAGAACGAAGTTGATCTCCTTGCTGATGAGTTTAACTTTATGATGGATCGAATAGAAGTTTCCTACCAAAAACAAAAAGAATTTACTGCTCATGCCTCGCACGAATTAAGGACGCCTCTTTCTAGAATGACTTCGCAGATCGAAAATGCTATTGCCGATCCTGATATAAAACCAAAAAACAGTTCTTTTCTAAATAATATATTAGCCGATGTTAATCATTTAGGAGAGTTGATTAATTCCCTATTAATTCTTTCTAAAATTGATAATAGAAGAACAGAAAACAATGAAATTCAGCGTATAGATGAGATTTTATTCTCTTCTATAGAAAAAATCAACAAAACATTTCCAGATTTTGCTATTCTTTTTGAAATGGAAGAAAGTGATGATTTGGATACTGCTTTAGAAATAAAAGGAAATAAAAATCTTCTAGAAATTGCTTTAACCAACATTTTAAAGAATGCCTACATCTACTCCAATAACAAACAGGCAAAAGTAAAAATAAGCACTGATCATTATCATCTTATAATTTCAGTATCAAATACTGGAAACACTCTTAGCGAAGAAGAACAAAAAAGTCTTTTTGAACCTTTTATGCGTGGGCAAAATTCAAAAAGAACTTCAGGATTCGGTCTTGGTCTAAGAATTGTCCATCGCATTTTGACAGTTCATAAAGCCAACATAATCTACTCAACTCCAAATATTAACACGAATTTATTTCAATTATTTTTCGAATTATAAACTTTTTTAAGCTATTTTTAAGGTAGATTTTAAGCTCCCCTAAAGCCTGTTGATAGCATATTTGTATAATCCAAAAACAATACAATGAAAAAGTTATTCGCATTGCTGTTATTTGCAGTTCTAAATCAAGCTGCAATAGCCCAAAAAACAGCTACCTTAGAAGACTGTGAAGGCCAATTCTTAAAAAAGAATTTATTTCTCTTAGCATCGCAGTACAATATTGATGCTTCAAAAGCTCTAGCCATTCAAGCCCGAATTTGGGACAACCCCACTATCACTGCCGAACTTAATGCGTATAACCCCGAAAGAGACAAGTTTTTTGACATCGGGAAAGAAGGACAAAAAGCGTTTGGTATCGAACAGCTAATTTATCTTGGCGGTAAAAAACGTAACGAAGTTAAACTCGCACAAACCAATGCTCAATTGGCAGAATTATCATTTAATGATTTAATGCGCACCTTAAAACTACAACTTCGTAAAAGTTTTTATACTGTCTACTACAACAGTAAAAATCTCGAAAACACGGATAAACAATTGGCTCATATCGAAGATTTAATCAATTCTTATTCTGTTCAGGCTCAAAAAGGCAATATTCCTTTAAAAGATGTTGTTCGTTTGCAATCTTTATATCTTAATTTCAAAAATGAACGACTAGAAGTTGTAAATAACAATATAGAAGAGCAAGCAAATCTAAAGCTTTTAATGAACGAAACGGAAAATGTAATTCCAGTTGTCAGTAAAGATGATTCGAATAAATATTTAAAAATTATTCCTTTAGATATTAAAAGTTTCGAAGAACAAGCAATTGCAAATCGACCTGACTATTTAGCAAAACAAAAAGAAATAGAGGCTAATGAAATAAATGTAAAATGGCAAAAATCGCTTGCAATTCCAGATCTTACTTTAGGTGCAAATTACGATCAGCGAAGTGGAGCTTTTAATAAAGAATCTAATGTTAGCCTTGGTATTCCGCTACCATTATGGAATAAAAACAAAGGAAACATTAAATATGCTCAAACTATTTTAGAACAATCTAAAGTTGAAAAACAAAATTTTGAACTACAACTACAAACTGAAATTACTTCAGCTTGGACAAAATGGGATGAATCAAGACAAAACTACAGTGTGATTAAACCAACTGTAAATTCAGATTTTGAAGCAGTTTACAACGGAATGCTAACTAATTTTCAAAAACGAAATGTAAGCCTTTTAGAATTTACCGACTTTATGGAAAGCTACAATCAGGCAATAATTCAGTTAAACGAATTAAAGAAAAAAGTAGTATTAGCAGGTGAAGAGTTAAATAGTACCATCAACAAAGATTTATTTTAAAACAGTAAAGAAATGAAACATACATTATTCATAGGAATGGCAGTTGCAACTCTATCTCTAACAGGCTGCAAAAAAGAAGTAGAGAATCCTGAAACAAATACATCTTTTGTTTTAAGTGATACTATGCTAAAAACTACTACAACAGCCGAAGCTACGACCCAACCATTAAAGAACGAACTTAGTTTTTATGGAAAAATTACGGCTGATAATAATAAAATGATTGACGTTTACCCGTTGGTCGGCGGAAATGTTATGAAAGTAAATGTTGAACTTGGTGATTATGTAAAAAAAGGACAAGTTCTGGCAACCATAAAAAGTACCGATGTAGCCGATTTTGAAAAACAATCTATAGATGCTAAAAGTGATTTGCTTGTTGCAAAAAACAATTTAAAAGTAGCGCAAGAATTATTTGACGGCAAATTAAATTCTGAAAGTGATGTTCTACAGGCAAAATCTGAAGTAAACAAAGCACAGTCACAATTAAGTAAAATTCAGGAAACTTATAAAATTTACAATATTAAAGCAGGTTCTATTTATGAAGTGACAGCTCCAATAAGTGGTTTCATTATTCAAAAAAGCATTAATCAAGATATGCTTTTGCGTAATGACCGTTCTGAGAACATATTTGATATTGCAGAAATCAGCGAAGTTTGGGCAATGGCTAATATTAATGAAATCGATATTAATAAAGTAAAATTGGGAACAGCGGCTGCTGTTACTACCCTTAGTTATCCAGATAAAACGTTTAACGGAAAAGTAGATAAAATCTACAACGTAATTGATCCAGAAACTAAAGCAATGCAGGCAAGAATCAAATTGAGCAATCCTGATTACATGTTAAAGCCTGATATGAATGCGAATATCAAATTATCTTTTAATGAAAACCAATCGATGATAGCCGTACCTAGTAAAGCTATTGTTTTTGACAAAAGTAAAAACTTTGTTGTTGTATTTAAAGACCGTAATAACATAGAAACTAGACAAGTAGAAGTTTATCGAGTTGTTGGTGATACAACTTATATTTCAAGTGGTTTAAAAGAAAATGAAAAGGTAATCACAAACAATCAGCTATTTATTTATGGTGCTTTAAATAATTAAGATATGAACAAATTCATAAAAAATATTATTGCTTTCTCTTTAAAGAATAAAGCATTTACCTTCTTTTGGGTCGGATTATTGGCTGTTGCAGGATTTATTTCGTTCAAAAATATGCCTATTGATGCCTTTCCTGATGTTACCAATACGCAAATTATCATTATTACACAATGGAATGGAAAAAGTGCCGAAGAAGTAGAACGTTTCGTGACTTCTCCAATTGAGATTTCAATGAATTCTGTTCAAAAGAAAACAAGCGTTCGAAGTATTACAATGTTTGGATTATCGGTTATCAAAATTATTTTTGATGATGGTGTTGATGATACTTTTGCTCGCTTTCAAGTAAACAATTTATTGAAAAATGTTTCTCTTCCAGATGATGTAGAGCCAGACGTACAGCCGCCATACGGACCTACAGGAGAAATTTTCAGATATATTGTAAAAAGTAAAAGCAGAGACAGTAGGGAATTATTGACTTACCAAAATTGGGTAATTGATAAACAGCTTCGCTCTCTTCCAGGTGTTGCCGATTTAAATGTATTTGGAGGCCAAACTAAAACCTATGAAGTTGGAGTTGATCCAATTAAACTGGCTAAATATAATATTACTCCATTACAAGTTTATAATGCTGTAAATTCTGGAAACTTAAACGTTGGCGGTGATGTTATTGAGAAAAACGGACAAGCTTTTGTAGTTCGTGGTGTAGGTTTATTAAAATCTAAAGAAGACATTGGAAATATTATCGTTGACGATGCAGGAGGAAATCCTATTTTGGTAAAAAATCTAGCTGATGTTTACGAAAGTGCAATGCCAAGAGTTGGACAAACTGGTCTTGGAGATAACGACGACGAAGTTGAAGGAATTGTAGTAATGCGTAAAGGAGAAAATCCGCAGGAAACTTTGGCTTTAATCAAAGCAAAAATCAAAGATCTTAATGATAATGTTTTACCTAAAGACATTAAAATTGAAACTTTCTACGATCGCGATAATCTGATGAATTTCACGACCGAAACCGTAATGCATAACTTGTTTGAAGGTATTATTCTGGTTACTGTTGTCGTATTTCTTTTTATGGCCGACTGGAGAACTACTTTTACAGTTTCCATTGTAATTCCGCTTTCACTTTTATTTGCATTTTTATGTTTGAAAATGATGGGAATGAGCGCTAACTTATTAAGTTTGGGTGCTGTCGATTTCGGAATTATCATTGATGGAGCCGTCGTAATGGTTGAAGGGCTATTTGTGGTTCTAGACCATCGAGCGCATCAATTGGGAATGGAAAAATTCAATAAAATTGCAAAAGGAAGCTTAATTAAGAGAACAGGAACAGAAATGGGTAAAGCTATTTTCTTTTCAAAACTAATCATTATTACAGCTTTACTGCCTATTTTCTCATTTCAGAAAGTAGAAGGAAAAATGTTCTCTCCCCTAGCCTTTACATTAGGTTTTGCATTATTGGGAGCACTGATATTTACATTAACTTTAGTTCCAGTTCTATCGCATATTTTATTGAATAAAAATGTGAAAGAAAAACACAATCCGTTTGTTAATTTTTGGGATCGAATTGTTTCTAAAGGTTTTGCATGGACATTTAAACATAAAGTAAAAACTTTAATCGCTTCTATCGGAATACTAGCTGCTGTTTTCTTTTCTGCAGGTTTCTTAGGAACAGAATTTTTACCTCAATTAAATGAAGGCGCATTATGGGTTACTGCCGAGTTACCAATGAGTACTTCTCTTCCTGAAAGTGTTAAGACTGCTGCAATAATTAGAAAAGACTTAGAGAGTTTTCCTGAAGTAAAGAAAGTTTTGTCTCAAACCGGACGAAGCAATGATGGAACCGATCCTAATGGTTTTGGATTTATTCAGTTACAAGTTGATTTAATTCCGCAAAAGCAATGGAAACGTAAAATTTCTATGGACGATCTGATTAATGAAATGGATGAGAAACTGAAAGTTCATCAAGGAATCACTTATAACTATTCTCAGCCGGTAATTGATAACGTAGCCGAATCGGTAGCTGGATTTAAAGCCTCAAATGCGGTTAAGATTTATGGTGATGATTTAAATAAATTAGATCAGTTGGCAAATGAAGTTTTGGCTCAGATTAAAAATATTCCAGGTATCAAAGATGCAGGTATTTTAAGAAATGTTGGCCAGCCAGAAATAAGCGTTATTTTAGATCGAGAAAAAATGGCTGCTTACGGCGTAACTTTAAGCGATGCTCAAGCTGTTTTAGAATTAGCTTTTGGAGGAAAAACAGCAACTGAAAAGTATGAAGACGAAAAGAAATTTGATGTTCGTGTTCGTTTTTCAAAAGAATACAGAAAAGATGAGAAAGATTTAGAGGAAATTAAAGTTCCAACTATTAGCGGAATAAAAATCCCTTTAAAAGAAATCTGCGATATTAAAACTATTACCGGTCCAGCATTTATTTACAGAGATAATACAAAACGTTTTATTGGAGTTAAATTCTCTGTTCGTGATAGAGATTTAGGAAGTACAATTGCAGAAGCACAATCTAAAGTAAATAAATTGAAACTTCCTGCAGGTTATACAACAGGTTGGACTGGAGAATTTGAGAACCAAGTTCGTGCCAGTGCACGTTTGGCACAAGTTGTCCCTATCAGTTTAATTGGAATTTTTGTTCTGTTATTTATTTTGTTCGGAAACTTTAAAGATTCTCTTCTTGTTTTAGCCAATGTACCGTTTGCAATTATTGGCGGAATCATTGCGCTTCATCTTACAGAAATGAATTTTGGAATTTCTGCTGGAGTTGGATTTATTGCGCTTCTAGGAATTTGTATACAAAATGGAGTAATCTTAATATCCGAATTCCATCATAATCTAAAAGCAAAATACTCGCTGGAGGAATCTATTTTTAGAGGAGTCAAAGCCAGAACAAGAGCAGTAGTGATGACAGCATTAATGGCTTCTATCGGTCTTATGCCTGCGGCAATTTCTACAGGAATTGGTTCAGAATCTCAAAAACCGCTTGCTATTGTAATTATTGGCGGATTAATGACAGCAACAGTCCTAACCTTGTTGGTATTCCCGATATTATTTTGGGTATTTAATAGAAAAAAAGATGTGCCACTTGAATAGGTAGAAAAATATTTAGTTTTAAATCAATTTGTTGGGATTTAAAAAGGAAGAAGCATCATTCTAGTAATGATGCTTTTTTTGTTTTAGAAATTTAATTTTAAAACAAAAAAAAGACCTTTTGCTCAGAAAGGTCTTTTTACTAACTCAAAACTTTTAAACTGTTATTTCAAATCTTTCAAAAGCGCAATTGATTCTGAAGCATTTGATAATTCTGCATATCTTAATGCAGTAAATCCACTTTCGTTTTTTGTACTTGGTTTTGCACCATTTGCCAATAAAACTTTAATGATTTCGTACTTGTTGTAACGTGCAGCAGTCATTAAAGGCGTAAGCTCTTCAGACATTAAATTTACATCTGCACCGTACTCAATAAATTTTTGCACAGCTACGATATCTCCTTTACTAATTGCAACATTTAAAGGGTTTGCTGCATATTCTACTAATTCAACTGGATTTTTAGCAGTTGAAACTTCATTTGAAGCCATAGCTACATTTCCAAATGTTACCAAGGCTAGTCCTAAATAAATAACTGATTTTTTCATAATGATTGATTGTTTATTAATTGATTGATGATGATTTTAATTCTGATGTAAAAGTAATTTATTTTATCGTATTATGCATTACAAAGTACCATGTTTTAACCAATTCTTAACACTTACTTAATAAAACGATAATTAAAGAACCCAAACGTTACCAAATTACTGGTTTTACTATAATAGACTACATAAAAACAAAAATGTTACAATAAATCTTATTTTTTTTTTGATCTTTTTAAAATCGGTATCATTTCAAAACTCACAATTATTTTTTTAAATTTACTATGAGATTAAAAATCAAAAACATACAAGTATAGTTGCAAAGCCCTATAACTTCTATTAAGAAGGAAAAAAAACAAATCAAAAACTACTACCCTTAAAACAAAAACTATGATTTTTATTAAAAGATTACTAGTCATTCTAATTCTATTTATTTCAATTGTCTTGATTGCGGCTTATTTTATGCCAAAAGAATATTCGGTAGAAAGAGAAATTACGATTAACAAACCAGCTGATAGCATCTTCAAATATGTGAGATCACTAAAAAATCAAAATGAGTTTAGCGTTTGGGCCAATATGGATCCAAAAATGAAAGTTCATTATAAAGGAGCTGATGGTGCTGTAGGTTCTGTTTCTTCTTGGGAAAGCAATGTGAAAGAAGTTGGTGTTGGTGAAGAAGAGATTACAAAAATAACAGAAAACAGACGTCTCGAATTTGCGCTCCGTTTTAAGAAGCCTATGGAAGATAATGCTGTAGGATTTATGTCTACTGAACCTATTTCAGATAATCAGACAAAAGTGAGATGGGGAATTAGCGGTGTTATTCCATATCCAACAAACATTATGCTTCCAATGCTAAAAATGGACCAATTGATAGGAAATGATCTGCAAAAAGGTCTAGAAAATTTAAAAGATATAATGGAATAATTTTTCAGAGTTTTAAAAGAAAAAAGAGCAATTCATTTATTTGAATTGCTCTTTCTTATTTCATTTATGTTTTCTACTCTTTTCCATATTCACTTTATTCAAAATAGCAATCGATTCTGCAGATTTTCCAAACTCAGCGAAATGCAAAGCGGTATAACCTCTTTCATTTTCAAGTGAAGGTTCTGCCCCATTTTCGAGTAAAATTTTAATAATCTCTACTTGATTAAATCGTGCAGCCACCATCAAGGGCGTCATGTTATTTACTATTTTATTGATATTGGCTCCATACTTTATAAATCTCTTAACCGTTTCGATATCGCCTTTACTAATTGCTAGATGAAATGGAGAGTTCGAATAAATTGAAAATTCAGCTTGATTTTCAATTTTCAGTTCACAATTTGATGCTTTTATTTCATTTGTAAAAATGAAAATTAGCCCTAAAATAATTACTGCTTTTTTCATAATGATTGTTTGTTAAATGATTGATGATGATGATTTTCTATTTAGACGACTAAAAAGAGCATTAGGTTGCAGGAATAAGGAGAAAAATAAAAAAACGCAATTTAGGCAGACCAAAATTGCGTTTCTTTATTGATGTAAAAATAGATTATATCTTAAACTTCTTGCTGTATATATACTTCAAATCTTTTTCAAATAATGTAAAAGGATCGTTATAAAATTTCATAAAATCGGTTTCGCTAATTTGTCCAGGAAAAGGCGCATAATAGTGAGTTGGACTTGTAGTGTCATTTCGCCAAACTAAAACATAAGCCAATTGCAGATTTTCAGATTTTAAAGTTTTAAGTAAAATTTCTGTCCACCAATTTTCATTAGGAATTGATTCTAAACCAGTTTCTGTAAACGCAGCTACTTTTTTCCTTTTTACAGCCAAATCAGAAAATATTTTTAATTTTTTCAAACCAGCTTCTAAATCATATTTTCCATCACGTCCAAAATCGGCATAATCATCCATGCCCAAAATATCAACGAATTCATCGCCTGGATAACGCTCTAAATATTCTGATTCAGAATTAAATCGATTATCGGGAGAAAAAGCATAAATAAAATTGTGAACTCCTAAAGTATCTCTCAGATAAGAAATCGTAAACTGCCAAACGGCAATAAAATCTTCTCGAGAAGTATGTGATTTTCCCCACCAAAACCAATCGCCATCAAATTCATGAAAAGGTCTAAAAATCATTGGAGAAAGCTTTCCGTCCTTTGCTTTTACAGAATGGGCAAAATCGGCAATAGTTTTTAGAATTTCTTTATACTGTTCGTTATTAGAGCCACCAGGTTTAATTAAAGACATTGAAGCGGTTGAGATTCCGTCTTTCCAGTAAAATCCGCCATCAGACGCTGGATTATTAAAATGCCAAGAGACTGTTGTAATTCCGCCTCTTTCATAAGTATCGATTACATTTTTTCGTAAAACCTCTTTTGTTTTTTCAATCTGTTCTTTAGAACGACCCGAAAAATCGCTAAAATCTATACCAACAACAGCCGGATGCGACCCCGTAACCGACTTTACATCTGAACGATTAGGCTCATTACTCCAACCATGTCCATATTCAAGAGCGTGCTGATGTCCAAAAAGAATATGCTTTTTTGAAATGATTTTTAGATTCTGATATAAGTTTTTAGTTTCTTTTGTCGCATTTTTATCTATTTGCGCAAAAAGAAAATGCCCTACAGTAAGACAAACTAATAGGGCATTTTTTTTAGTAATAAGTTTCATGGCTTAAATAGTTAGTTTAAACCCAAAAGTATTACTTTGAAGAAAGGCAATCTGATACGTTTTATTCAATACGTTGACCAATATTATCAAAATAAAGATAATGCTTTTCTTTTTTTTTTTTGCATTAAAAATTTTTACTTCAGCCCTTTTAAAACAGCTTCAGCCTCTGTTGATTTTGAATATCTTGCATAATCTAATGCTCGTAATCCATGTTCGTTTTCTATGGAAGGTTTAGCTCCATTTGCTAGTAAGATTTTCACAATTTCTACATTATTAAATCGAGCTGCAAGCATTAAAGGCGTCATATTTCGCACAATTTTATTTACATCCGCACCATATTCAATACTTTTTTTTACGGTTTCAACATCTCCATTACACACAGCTATGTGCAAAGGCGATGAGAAATAATCTGAAATTTCAATTTGATTTTTAACTGCCAGCTTATGATTGGAAGCTGCTGCAAAATTTGCAAATACGGCAAGAGCCGTCCCTAGAATGATTACTGTCTTTTTCATGATTGATTATTTGTTTAATGATTAATGATTGTGATGATTACTTGTTAGACGCTCATAGTAGGCAAAACGTTGCATCAAAAATGAAAAAAAAGATAATTTTTCTTAAAAAAGACAAAGAACTGCAATCAGATAAGCTCAATTGCACTTTTCGCATAATTAAATTGGGATAATTTCAGATTAGATTTCATATCGAAAACCTATTTAAACGAAAAAAAGCCTCGCTGAATTTATCTCAGCAAGGCTTTTTATATATTTATTTTTTTAGCTTAAATCGAAATTATTATTTTGAAGAAAGGTAATCTAATACGTTTTTCTCAATACGTTGATCAATATTGTCGATGTCAGCTTTAACAAATTTCTCTCCTAAAATATTCTCATACAATTCGATATATCTTTCAGAAACTGACTCAATATATTCGTCAGTCATATTTGGAATCTGCTGTCCGTCTTTACCTTGGAAACCATTTTCGATTAACCAACGACGAACAAACTCTTTAGATAATTGTTTTTGCTCCTCTCCTTTTTCTTGTCTTTCAGCATAACCATCAGCGTAGAAATAGCGAGAAGAATCTGGAGTATGGATTTCATCAATTAAAACAATTACGCCATCTTTTGTTTTTCCGAACTCATATTTGGTATCCACTAAAATCAATCCACGTTTTGCAGCGATTTCAGTTCCTCTTTGAAATAAAGCGCGAGTATATTTTTCTAAAACTAAATAATCTTCTTCAGAAACAATTCCTTTTGCTAAAATGTCTTCACGAGAAATATCTTCGTCATGAGAACCATTATCAGCTTTTGTAGTTGGCGTAATAATAGGTTCTGGAAATTTATCGTTTTCCTTTAAACCTTCTGCCATTGTAACGCCACAAATTTGTTTTCTACCAGCAGCATATTCGCGAGCAGCGTGACCAGACAAATAACCACGAATTACCATTTCTACTTTAAAAGGATCACATAAATGTCCAACAGCAACGTTTGGATCTGGAGTTGCAATCAGCCAGTTTGGAACGATATCTTGCGTCAATTCCATAAATTTTGTTGCAATCTGATTCAGGATTTGTCCTTTGTACGGAATTCCTTTTGGCAAAACTACATCAAAAGCCGAAAGTCTATCTGTTGCCACCATTACTAAAAGTTCATCATTAATATTATAAACTTCTCTAACTTTTCCGCGGTAAACTGATTTCTGATTCGGGAAATTAAAATCTGTAGTTGTGATTGTATTACTCATTATCCTTTTAGTTGTGTTGTTTTTAATGAATGCAAATTTAAAACTATTTGACAGAGCAAACAAAGAAAATATCAGTTCAATTTTTGCAAATTATTTAAAGTTCAAAATTCCTTTGCCAAAAGATTTTATTGACTCGTCTAAACTTGAAAGTGTTGTGTCTGTCAATTTTTTAAAATCGGTTGATTTGACAATTAGAATCTGTCCTTGATCTTTAGCTGGCGCATTTGGAACAAAAATGACTGCTGAACCATTTTTATCTTCTTCAATTAAATGGGCCGGTTGCCAAAAATCTCCATTTTTAAACAAAATAGGTAAATCTGTTATGGGTTTAGGTTCTTTATTTCTTTTTAGTAATTTTTCTTCTGCTTCTTTTTTATTCTTTTCATAACCTGGCAAAAAGATCATTAATTTCTCGTCTACCCACTTTGTAAATCTTTTTAAAAGAGATAATCGCATTAGAAAACCGCTAAAATAAATTAGAGCTAACAAAATAATTCCGCCTGCGATATCAGTTGCATATTTTCCTAATACAAGATCTAGACGAAGAAAATGTGCAAATTTTTCGCCATAATTCTGAAAGAACTTCCAAACTTTTTCTAACAAAATAAAAAAAACTAAAAGCGGTAATAAAACCAATGCTCCCGAAATACAATTTCGTTCAACTTGAAGTAAAAATCTTTTCATTGCTAAAACAAATTTAAGGTTAAAAAAATAAGAGCTAACTCTCTGCGAATTAGCTCTTATAAAAATAACCATTATTTAGCATTCAGCAACAAAACTGAATATAAAACATTCTAAATTAAGTTGTTGCAAACTCTTTATCTAAAATTTTAGATGCAATATATTTTGCAACACCGTCTTCTGCATTTGTTTTAATTACTTCCAAATCAGGTAAAGCATCTTTTAAAATTGAAGGCGCATTTCCCATAATCAAACCTTTTCCGGTTGCAGACAACATTTGCAAATCATTAAAACCATCTCCAAACGAAATTGCCTCATCCAAAGTGAAACCTTCTTTTTCTAATACTTTTTCAATTGCAACTGCCTTGTCTACAGACTTATCCATAAACTCTAAACAAGTTGGCAAGCTAAAAGCATGATGCAAATGTTCTGAAGAATTAGCTAAAACAGCATCTCTTACTTTTACCAATTTCTCGTGATTATCGCAAGAAAAGAAAATTTTGATTGCTTTAAAATCTTCAATTGTTTTATAATCTACCAATTCTGGACGGTATTTTAATTCGGCTTGAAAAGAGTTCAATCTTTCATTCCATTTATTAGTCTGCCATACATTTTCTTTGAATAACACAACTGTAACATCTGGGTCAATTTCTATATTCAAAGCCGCTTTAACCACATCGCTGTCTAAATTAAAAGCAAAAAGTTCTTCTCTATTTGGCGAATGGATTCTTCCACCGTTAGAACTTACAAGATAAACTGGCACTTCAAGTGTGTCTATAATTGCCATTGCATCAAGATGATGACGTCCTGTAGCTACAATAATTAAGTAACCTTGATTATGAAGTTCTTGAAAAATTGATTTAGTATAATCTGAAATTCTGTGTTGTGGGTTGAGTAAAGTTCCGTCAAGGTCACTTACTACAACTTTTATATTTTTAAGTTTTGTCATATTAATATTCTAATATTTAGAATTGCAAATTTACGGCTTTAAGCTCGGTTAGACAAAGATTACAGGCTTTGAAAGCCAAAATTGAGGTAAGTTTATTATTTATTTAACTATTCCGTTAAATATTGCTGTTTAAACATTTTAAATCTTAACAATTCCAGTTTTGTATAAATTTATCGCTTTTTGTATTATCGTTTCAATCTGTTCCAAAGGCAAATCTTCATTATTATCAAACATCATAATCTTCATTCGTGAGCGATTTTCCTGAATCAGAAAATCTTCATCAAAATGTTTTCCTTCTACAATTCCAATATAAGGCCTTTTGAGTTTTTTATGAATCCATAAATAACAGAACATTTTTCCTTTATAAGAGAAAAAGGGCATTCCGTATTTTAAAGTATTGGTTATGTTTTGATCTTGTTTTAAGATGATTTCTTTTAATGCGAGAAATATTCCTTTTATAGGTTCTTCTTGATTTAGATAGAAATCATCTAATTGTTTCATTTTTTTTAATTAAAATTCAAAAAAATATTCGTTTTGCACTTTTCAAAAGAAAACATACAAAACGAATATTAATAAATGTTAAAACACAATTCACGATTTACATTTAACATTTCACTAAAATTTATAATTAATCGTGATTCTCGATTTGTTTGTAAGCATCGATTACCTTTTTAACCAATCTGTGACGTACGATATCTTTATCATCCAAATAAATAATTCCGATACCTTCAATGTCTTTCAGAACTAGAATTGCTTCTTTAAGACCAGAAATTGTTCTTCTTGGTAAATCGACCTGCCCAGGATCACCCGTAATCATAAATTTGGCGTTTTTTCCCATACGAGTCAAAAACATCTTCATTTGTGAGTGTGTGGTGTTCTGTGCTTCATCTAGGATTACGAAAGCATTATCAAGCGTACGTCCACGCATAAAAGCAAGTGGAGCAATTTGAATAATTCCTTTCAAAATATAATCCTCTAATTTTTCATTCGGAAGCATATCACGCAGCGCATCGTAGAGCGGTTGCATATAAGGATCCAGTTTTTCTTTCATATCACCAGGAAGAAAACCAAGATTTTCACCGGCTTCTACCGCAGGACGCGTCAGAATGATCCTTTTTACTTCTTTATCTTTTAGCATTTTAACCGCCATAGCGACACCGGTATACGTTTTTCCGGTTCCAGCAGGACCAATAGCAAAGACCATATCGTTTTTCTTGATAGTATCAACCAACAATTGCTGATTTGGTGTCATTGCTTTGATAATCTTACCGCCAACACCATGAACTAAGATTTTGTCATGATCGTAAGCTCTTTTTTCTTCTTGACCATCACTCATTATGACACGCTCAATTACATTATCATCAATATTATTGTAACGTGTAAAATGAAGCATTAATCTTTGAAATCTTTTTTCGAATTCGTCTAAAACTTCTTTTTCGCCAAATGCTTTTAAAGTTGTCCCTCGCGCTACGATTTTAAGCTTTGGGTAATACTTTTTAATGATTTCTAAATGGCTGTCCTGCGCGCCCCAAAATTCTTTTGGTGCAATATCTACTAGCTCGATTATTCTTTCGTTCAAATGAAGTAGTTTTAAATTAAATAATTCCTTTTATTATTTAGGGGTTGTCGGGTCTATTTTAGTTTCAGTTTTCGATCGCAGTTTTCAGTTTTTTTCTAAATCAAACTTAATCTTCTGGATATAAATACTGTAACTTGCAAAAACTTTAAAAAATACAAATTGTCTTTTCTTTCTTTCAATTTGTGTTTACTATTACTAGCTTTGCATTTCTCAAATTTAATGAAATTTAGATTTAAATACTATCAATAGTTATAAACAAAATTATGTCAATAATTACCCTTACTACAGACTACGGCTTGAAAGATCACTTTGTGGGGTCGCTGAAGGGTAAAATACTTTCTGAAAATCCAGAGGTTCAAATCATTGACATTTCTCATGACATTGATCCCTTTAATACTGCCGAAGCGAGTTACATTATCGGAGCAGCTTACATGAGCTTTCCAAAAGGAACCGTTCATCTTATTGGTGTCGATATTGAGCGTAATAAAGAAAACCAGCATATCGCTATGCAATGGAACGATCACTTCTTTATTTGTGCCGATAATGGTATTTTAAGCATGCTTACGCAGAAAATCGTTCCGCAGAAAATTGTGGCAATTAATATTCACGATCGCTTCCCGATTGAAGCAACAGATTTGGACATCTTTATTCAAGTCGCTTCTCATTTATCTAAAGGAGGTCTGCTGAATGTAATTGGAAAAGAAATTCCTGCCATTAAAGAAGCTACTGAATTGCAAGCTCTTGTAGCAGATGATGGAAATTCTATAAAAGGAAATATCATTTACATTGACCATTTTGGAAACGTGGTTACGAATATCTCTAAAAAGCAATTCTTAGAAATTTCGCGCGGACGTCCGTATGAAATTGTGATGAAACCAAAAAATATCAAAACGATTCTGCCAAATTACTCTGCGATTGCTACTTCAGATAAATATCCGATAAAAACTTATGAAGGAGAAAAACTGGCCATTTTTAATGAAGCTGGTTTTCTAGAAATTGCTATTTTCAGAAGCAACCCTTCTAAAGTGGGTTCTGCAAATAGTTTGTTAGGATTGAATTATCGTGATGTGATTACTATTAAATTCTCCTAAATTAATTTTAGATTTTTAGAATTCAGATTTTAGATTAATTCTCTCGCAGATTTTGCTAATTGAGCAGATTCATATTTATTATTTGTTTGCATTAGTAAAGAAGATTACTCACACAACATAAACATAGCCCGTAGTTTCAACAGGAAACGGATTGTGATACGCATTTTATATACATCCTAATACATAGTGTGCGTGATATGCATTATGCTCCCGCGGTTGAAACCGCGGGCTATATTTGAAATATTATTACTTATTGGAACTCTAAAAAATATCGTTTTATAATATTTGAATTTTTATTTAAAACAACAATCAAATTTGGTATTTTTGCGCACCTGTAAGACTTTGGACAATTCAAAAAATCTAAAATCAACAGTCTAAAATCTTAAATTACAAACATGTTTGTTCGAATAGTAAAAATGAGTTTTCACGAAGAAAAAATCCCAGATTTTCTGGAGAATTTTGAATCAGTGAAAGAGAAAATACGAAATGCCGAAGGAAATCGTTTTTTAGAATTGTATCAGGACAAAAATGATAAAGGTGTCTTTTTTACCTACAGTTATTGGGAAACTGAAGAAGATTTGGAAAATTATAGAAATTCTGAACTCTTTAATAGCGTTTGGGATTTTACAAAAAAACTATTCAATGCAAAACCAGAAGCTTGGAGCTTGGATAAATTGGTAAGCTTAAATTAGTTCAGGTTTAAGGTTTCACGTTACACGTGCGACTTGAAATATGAAATAAAAATTAAATTATGAAATATTTTTTCTTATCACTTTTACTAATTACACTTAGCAGTTGTGCACAAAACAAGCGTTTAGTTTTAGGGGTTGAAAATGCAAACGAAGAATTAAAAATTGCTTTGTCTAAAAAGTCACAGCATAATGTTATCGATAATAACAAGTTAGTTATAAAAGATAGTGCTACTGTAATTAAAATCGTAGAACCTATTTTATTTGATATTTACGGAAAAGAAAAGATAGAAAAACAAAGACCATATGAAATTTACCTCTTAGAAAATTACTGGGTTATTTCTGGAACATTGCCTGAAAATTATGTTGGAGGAACATTTTTAATAATTATTGATGCTAGAAATTCGAAGATTATAAAAATTACACACGGAAAATAATTTATAAGTCGTTTCAAGGGCATGAAACTTGAAACAATACAAAAACAAAAACAAACAAATGAAATCAATCATTTTAAGAGAAATAAAATCCTTTTTTGGTTCTCCTATTGGCTACTTGGTCATTGCAATTTTCTTAATTAGCAACGGACTATTTTTATGGGTCTTTGAAGGAGACTACAATATCCTAAAAACAGGTTATGCCGACTTAACTCCATTTTTCACATTGGCTCCTTGGATTTTAATTTTCTTAATTCCAGCAGTAACCATGAGAAGTTTTTCAGACGAAAAAAAACAAGGAACTTTAGAGTTATTATTGACTAAACCTTTATCTATTTGGGAAATCGTAAATGGTAAATTCTTCGGTTCGTTTTTGCTGATCATTTTGGCAATCATTCCAACTTTAATTTATGTTAAAGTCATTTCAGATTTAGGCTCACCAGAAGGCAATATTGACATGGGAAGCACTATTGGTTCTTATTTCGGACTATTGTTTTTAATTGCTTCTTATTCAGCAATCGGAATCTTTACTTCTGCCCTTTCAGAAAATCAGATTGTGGCTTTTATTATTGCTGTTTTCCTGTGCTTTTTCTTCTATTTTGGTTTTGAAGGATTGAGCTCATTAATTCCAGGATCAAATAGTTTTGTTTCAGCTTTAGGAATGCAAAATCACTTTAAAAGTATGAGTCGAGGTGTAATTGATACTCGCGATATTATTTATTTTTTAAGCATTGCAGCCGCTTTTTTGTCTTTTACTGTTTATCAATTAAAATCTTATAAAGCTTAATGAAACCATCTACAAAACATAATTTAAAGACATTAGGCATTACTATTTTTATTTTAGTTGTTTTAAATGTACTTGGAACGATCTTTTTTCATCGTTTTGATTTAACAAAAGACAAGCGTTATACTTTATCTCCAACTTCATTAGGAATTCTAAAACAAGTAAAGAATCCGCTTTCCATTAAGATATATATGGAAGGAGATCTTCCTGCAGATTTTAGACGTTTGCAACAGGAAACGAAACAATTATTAGAAGAATTTCAGGCCTATAACAGCAATATTGTTTTTGAATTTGTTGATCCGTTAGAAAATGCAGATGAAAGCGACGAATTGACAAAGTCACTTTTCCAAAAAGGATTAACGCCAATAAACATTACAGTTGACGATAAAGGAAAACAATCTCAAGCAATGGTTTTTCCTTGGGCTGTTGCCGTTTACAATAATAAAGAAGTTAATATTCCTTTATTAAAAAATATCATGGGATCTTCGACTACGCAAAAAGTTATCGGATCTATCCAGCATTTAGAATATTCTATTGCAGATGCAATCCATAAAGTCACAAAAGACAAACAGAAAAAGGTTGCAATTATTAAAGGAAATGGCGAATTGAGAGAAAGGCATATTGCTAATATGTTGAAACAGATTCACGAAAGTTATCTTATAGGTCCATTTACATTAGATTCAGTTTCAAAAAATCCGAGTGGAACTTTAAGCGAACTTAAAAAATACGATTTAGCAATTATTGCAAAACCAACAGAAAAATTCTCTGACGAAGAAAAAGAAGTTCTTGATCAATTTATTATGAATGGCGGAAAAACGCTTTGGCTAATTGATCAGACGGCTGCAGACATGGACAGTTTGTACAATGACATGGGTGCGACTTTGGCTTATCCTAGAGATTTAAACCTGAACGATATGTTCTTCAAATACGGGTTCAGAATTAATCCTGATTTGATTAAAGACGAACAAGGAAGTCCAATAAAACTGGCTACTGGCGAACAAGGAAGTGCAACGCAATATCAAGATTTTATCTGGAAATTTGCTCCTCAAGTTTATCCAACAAGCCAGCATCCAATCGTTAAAAATCTAGGCGGAATTAAATTCGATTTCGCAAATCCGATTGACACTTTGAAAAACGGAATTAAGAAAACAGTATTACTGCAATCTTCCCAATATTCTAAAACAATTGGAACGCCAACAGAAGTTAACCTAAACATGGTTACAGAAAAAACAACTCCGCAAGATTATTTGAATAAAGGAAACAAACCGCTTGCTGTTTTATTGGAAGGTTCTTTCCATTCGGCTTTTGAGAATAGAGTTTTGCCTTTCAAAGACAATTCTTTCACAGCACAAGGAAAACCAAACAAAATGATTGTTGTTGCTGATGGAGATATTGCAAGAAACCAGCTAGATAAAAATATGATGCCCGTTGAATTAGGTTACGACCAGAGAACTGGCCAATTGTACGACAATAAAGACTTTATCATGAATTGTATCAATTACCTTCTTGATGATACTGGACTTATTAACATTAGAAGTAAAGATGTCGAATTGCCTTTGTTGGACAAAGAAAAAGTTTACGAAAGTTATACTTTGACCCAATTCATAACTATCGGAGTTCCAATTCTAATTTTATTGATCTTTGGACTAGTATTTACTTTTATCAGAAAGAAAAAGTACAGCAAATAGATGTTAATAAAAAAATGTAATACTTTGGATAGTTTAAGATATATTTGTAATCCGTATATTTAGACCTTAATTTATTCAAAGGCGCATCAAAAAATAAAACAAAACAGATGAAATTTATAGTATCGAGTTCATACTTATTAAAGCAATTACAAGTTTTAGGTAGTGTAATCAATAGCAATAATACGTTGCCTATTTTAGACAACTTTTTATTTGAACTAAACAACAATGAGTTGACCGTTTCGGCTTCAGATCTTGAAACGACTATGTCGGCTACATTATCGATCGATTCTACAAGTAAAGGAAGCGTAGCAGTTCCTGCTAAACTTTTGCTTGAAATTTTAAAAACTTTCCCAGAGCAGCCATTAACTTTTACTGTTGAAGACAATAACACAGTAGAAATTAGCTCTAACTCTGGTAAATATGCATTGGCTTATGCTGCAGGAGAAGAATTTCCTAAAGCGGTAAGTTTAGAAGATCCATCTGTAACGCTTGTTCCTGCAGAAGTTTTGGCAACTGCGGTAAGCAAAACTATTTTCGCTGCTGGAAACGACGATTTACGTCCAGTAATGTCTGGAGTATTCTTCCAGTTTTCGCCAGAAGGATTAATTTTTGTTGCTACAGATGCTCATAAATTGGTGAAATATTCTCGTACAGATGTAAAAGCTTCTCAAGTAGCAGATTTCATCATGCCTAAAAAACCTTTAAACATTTTAAAAAGTATTTTAGGAACTTCTGACGCTGAAGTAAAAATTGAATACAACGATTCAAATGCGACTTTCTCATTTGATAATTATATTTTAATGTGTCGTTTAATTGACGGGAAATATCCTAATTACGAAGCGGTAATTCCAAAAGAAAATCCAAACAAATTAATGATCGATCGTTCTTTATTCTTAAGCTCTGTTCGTCGTGTTGCGATTTTCTCTAACAAAACTACACACCAAATTCGTTTGAAAATTGCTGGAGCTGAATTAAACGTTTCTGCAGAAGATATCGATTACTCAAATAAAGCAGAAGAAAGATTGACTTGTGATTATCAAGGTGATGATTTACAAATTGGTTTCAACTCTCGTTTCTTGACAGAGATGCTTACAAACCTTCAGTCAGACATGATTATGCTTGAAATGTCTTTACCTAACAGAGCTGGAATTTTAACTCCAGTTGATGGTTTAGAAGAGGGAGAAACTGTTACTATGTTGGTAATGCCTGTAATGTTAAATAGTTAACATTAAAGTTTCTTTCTGTTACAGGGATATTTTTTAGTTTTAAATAAAAGATTTATCATTGTAAAAAAAAAGATATCGCTATTAACCAACCATTTTTTATACCTAGAAACCGCAATTCCTCATAAAGAATTGCGGTTTTTTATTTAGGTTTTCTTTGTTTCAAGTTTCAAGTTGATATACTATTTGATATGCTATGCGTATAATTTTAACGCAAAGTTCGCAAAGGTTTTACGCAAAGTTCGCTAAGATTCTTGCTTAGGATTGTTTTAGAATGCTAAGAACGCAAAGCTTTGTGTACTTATACTCTTTACAAAGACTTTGGTAAAAAGAAAACTTTGTGACCTTTGCGTAACCTTTGCGCACTTTGCGGTTAGAAAAACAAAGCATATCAACTTGAAATCTGAAACTTAAAACTTAAAAAAACATTTTTCCTTATCTTTGTAAAATGAAAATAGAAATTTGGTCGGACATCATGTGTCCGTTTTGTTATATCGGAAAAAGACAATTGGAAACTGCACTTGCGGTATTTCCAGATGATGAATTTGAAATTGAATGGAAAAGCTTTCAGCTTGATCCAACCATAACTGCAGAACCAGACATGGACGTTTACACGTTCTTAGCAGAAAGAAAAGGCATGTCAATTGAACAATCTAAAGAAATGCACAAAGGTGTCGCAGAACGTGCTAAAAGTGTTGGTTTAGATTATAATTTTGATAAAGCTGTTATCTCAAATTCTTTAAACGCGCATCGAATCATTCAATTGGCTAAAACAAAAAATATTGGCGATCGAATGGAAGAGATTTTCTTTAAAGCCTATTTTACCGACGGAGAAGATTTAAACAATGGTCAAACTTTGATTAAATTGGGAATCCAGGCTGGTTTAGAAGAAAATGAAATTAGAGAAGTTCTGGAAAGCGAAGATTTATTTATTAAAGAAGTTCAAGCAGATATCAAAGAAGCTGCCGAAATTGGCGTTCAAGGAGTTCCATTCTTTGTATTTGATCGTAAATATGCAGTTTCTGGCGCTCAACCAATTGAAACTTTTGTAAAAACAATTCAAGAAGTTTTAAAGTAAAACTTTAATCTTATAAAAACGTAAAAGCGTGCTGTCTACATTTAAACAGCACGCTTTTATTATTTAGTCCTTAAATAAACTAAAAAAAATTAATGTCCGGCTCTACCTTTAGAATCATTAGATTTTGTTGTAGTGCTTTTTGCTCTAGAACCAGCTGTTGATTTTTGAGTTTTTCCAGAATCTTTCATTCCAGATTTCGAATCTTTTCTTGAAGTTTCCATAATGTTATAATTTTTTAAATTATTAGTTATACAAAGTTGCAAAATAGCTAAGTGCTTATTTTACAGAATTATACTTGAGTTTTACAAAATGAGAATTATGCTAAAACGCCCCAATAAACAAATCATGTAAGATTAAATGTAAATCCTATAATTTTTTTAAGCGTCTAATTTTCAAATTTGTATATATCAAAAATTTAGAGAACTTACTAATTTAAAACAGCAGCCATGAGAAAAGATGCAAACAGCCGACAAACTGCAAACTTAAATGATTTTAAATGCAGTAAACCCGATCATATTGATACCGCACATGAAAATGAAGCAATGGATCATGAATTTACTTCGGGAGAAAATGAAGATAATAATTATAGAAATCAGTTTACTGACTATTCTGATTGTTATGAAATTATAGAAAGCGGACTAAATTTAGCTGAAAACAATACTCCTTTTTCAACTTACGACACCACCAATCCTTATGACAGTTATAATTTAGATAATGAAGATGACAAATACAGCTGTCCGCCATATAGTAATTTTGAATACTAAAAAAATCCGGAATAGCTGATCATCAAAGAATGAACAAGAATAATTATCTAATTGCCAAATTTTCTAATTATCCAATTAAAAAATGAATGCACCCTTATTACAATTTAACGATAAAGGAATATACTGCCAGCAAGCCGATGTTTATCTCGATCCATGGCGGCCAGTAAAAAATGCGATAATTACACATGGACATTCAGATCATGCGCGTTGGGGGCATGAAAACTATATTACACATTATTCAAATATTCCGATTATAAAATATCGTCTAGGAGAAATAAATGTTTCTGGCAAAGACTGGAATGAAACTTTTATTATAAACGGCGTGAAATTTTCTTTTCATCCAGCGGGCCATATTATTGGTTCAGCACAAATTAGAGTTGAATACAAAGGTGAAATTTGGGTTTTTACTGGCGATTATAAAACAGAAGACGATGGAATCTCAGTTCCTTATGAAGTGGTAAAATGCCATTCGTTTATAACAGAATGCACTTTCGGACTTCCAGCTTTTAAATGGGAACCACAAACAAATGTCATGACTGATATCAATAATTGGTGGGCAGAAAACCGTGCAGAAGGAAAAACTTCTATTCTATTTGGCTATTCTTTAGGAAAAGCACAACGATTATTAAAAAATCTTGATACCAGCATTGGGCAAATTTACACACATGGCGCAATCGAAAACATGACTAATATTGTTCGTCCGCAAATTGATTTGCCGCAAACTACTAGAATTACTTTAGAAACTAAAAAAGAAGATTTATTAGGCAATATTGTCATTGCACCACCAAGCGCTCACGGAAGTACCTGGATTAGAAAAATGACTCCTTTTGTAACGGGAACAGCAAGTGGTTGGATGGCTTTTCGCGGTGCAAGACGCAGACGAGCTGTAGACCGAGGTTTTGTTTTAAGCGATCATTGTGATTGGACAGGTTTACTAGAAAGCATAAAAGCAACAGGTGCAGAAAAAGTAATCTGCACTCATGGCTATTCAGATATTTTTTCAAGATATCTAAGAGAATTAGGTTACGATGCCAGAACAGCCAACACGCAATATGAAGGAGAAACGAACGACGCAAATAATGATGAATTGTAAATTATTAATTTCAAACTCAAAATTCATAATCAAATGAAAAACTTTGCCGAGCTTATAAAAACCTTAGACAGTTCTAATAAAACATCGGTAAAAGTTGATGCGCTGACAAACTATTTCTTAAAAGCAAGCGATGAAGATAAAGTCTGGACCATTGCCATACTTTCGCATCGTCGTCCTCCCCGACCAGTTAATACCACTTTATTGCGCTTATGGGCAAACGAATTGGCTAATATACCGCTTTGGTTGTTTGAAGAAAGTTATCATATTGTAGGTGATTTGGCCGAAACCATTGCGCTTGTTATTCCGACTACAAAAGAGCATACAGACAAAAGTCTGACTGAATTTCTACAGGAAATAATCGCTTTAAAAAAGAAAACTGATTTAGAGAAAAAAGAATATTTACAGACCAATTGGTTGAATCTAAATTATTACGAACGTTTTGTTTTTACTAAATTAATTACCGGAAGTTTTAGGATTGGTTTGAGTCAGAAGTTGATGACGCGAGCGCTCTCTAAAGCTGAAAATATAGACGAAGATACATTGGCGTACAAATTAATGGGCGATTGGAATCCGAATACGATTACATTTCAAGAATTGATTTTAGATGAAAAAAGCAGTGATTATTTATCAAAACCTTATCCGTTTTATTTGGCTTATCCGATTGAAGGCGAATTGGAAAGTTTAGGAAATCCCGAAGATTGGAGTGCAGAACATAAATGGGACGGAATTCGTTCTCAAACGATTATTCGTGAAAATGAAATCTACGTCTGGAGCCGTGGCGAAGAATTAGTAACCGATAAATATCCAGAATTCAATTCTTTTATTGGACTAATCTCCAATGGAACTGTAATTGACGGAGAGATTCTTCCTTTCATAAACAATCAAGTCGGAACTTTTAATGATCTACAAACTCGAATTGGCCGTAAAAATGTATCTGCTTCTATTTTAAAAAATACGCCTGTCATCATTAAAGCTTACGATTTATTGGAATGGCAGGGAAATGATATTCGGAATCTTTCTTACGAAAAACGCCGTACTTTATTAGAAGAAATGTTTACCAGTTTAATAGGAAAAGATATTCCACTACAGCTTTCAGAACGAATTAATTTTTCTACTTGGGAAGAAATTACAAATGAAAGATTAAAATCTCGTGAAATGAAAAGCGAAGGTTTAATGCTAAAACGAAAAGATTCTCCTTATCTCGTTGGAAGAAAAAAAGGAGATTGGTGGAAATGGAAAATTGAGCCTTTAACCATAGATGCCGTCCTCACCTACGCTATGCGCGGTCACGGAAGACGATCAAATCTATTTACCGATTATACTTTTGCGCTTTGGCAAGAAAATGAAAACAACGAACGAGAACTCGTCACTTTCGCGAAAGCGTATTCCGGTTTGACCGATGCAGAATTTAGGATGGTAGATGATTTTATTAAAAAGAATACTTTAGAGCGATTTGGTCCAGTTAGAAGTGTTACGCCTAAATTGGTTTTTGAAATTGGGTTTGAAGGAATTTCGCTTTCTAAAAGACATAAAAGTGGCGTTGCAACACGTTTTCCGCGCATTTTAAGATGGCGACACGATAAAAAAATTGAAGAAGCCAATTCGATAGAAGATTTAAAAAATATGATTTTATAAATGAACAGAGAGCAGTTATTTACAATCGCCAACAATTGGTTTGAAAGTCAGGGATGGAAACCTCTTCCGTTTCAAACTCAGACATGGACTGCTTTTCTTCAAGGCAAAAATGGTTTATTGAACGCGCCAACTGGAAGCGGAAAAACCTATGCGCTCTGGCTTCCGATTATTTTAAATTACATTAAAGAAAATCCGAATTATAAAACTAAACACCATCCAGGTTTAAAAGCGATTTGGATCACACCGCTTCGTTCTTTATCTATAGAAATCAAACAAGCAGCAGAACGAGTTTTAAACGATCTAGACGTTCCTATGACGGTCGGTATTCGTTCTGGAGATACTTCTTCGGCAGAAAGAGCCAAGCAAAAAGGCAAAATGCCCGATTTATTGATTACAACTCCAGAAAGCTTACAATTGCTTTTGGCAACAAAAGGTTATGCCAATACATTTAAAAACTGCAGTTCTATTGTCATTGATGAATGGCATGAATTACTAGGAACCAAACGTGGCGTTCAGATAGAATTGGCATTATCCCGATTAAAAACGATTACCAAAAAATTACGTATCTGGGGAATTTCAGCTACAATTGGCAATCTTCAGCAAGCACAAGAAGTTTTACTCGGAGTTGATTCTGAAGCTTTTAATAATTCTATTTTAATCAAAGCCGTAATTCATAAGAAAATAAAAGTCGTTTCTATCATTCCAGAGAAAATGGATACGTATCCGTGGCGCGGACACATGGGGTTACATTTGATTGATGAAACGGCTAAAATTATCAAAGCCAGTAAAACTACTTTAATTTTTACGAATGTTCGCTCAGCATGCGAAATCTGGTATCAAAGATTATTAGAAAAATATCCTGAATTTGCTGGAGAAATGGCAATGCATCACGGAAGTATTGACAGAGAAACGAGAATTTGGGTAGAAAATGCAATTCGGAATGAAGAATTAAAAGTAGTAGTCTGCACTTCGAGTTTAGATTTGGGAGTTGACTTTGCTCCAGTCGAATCGATTATTCAGGTTGGTGGACCAAAAGGTGTCGCCCGTTTTATGCAACGCGCCGGGCGAAGTGGGCATCAACCCGGAAAAGAAAGTGTTATTTATTTTCTAGCCACTCACGCTATTGAACTTATTGAAGCTTCGGCATTAAAAAAAGCGGTTGAAAACAGTGTTATTGAAGATCGGGTTCCGTATTTAAACGGTTGGGATGTTTTGGTTCAATATCTCAATACTTTAGCCGTTTCTGATGGATTTTATCCCAACGAAATTTTTAAAGAAATTCAAGGTACTTTTAGCTATCAAACCATTTCATCAGAAAACTGGAATTGGATTCTAAATTTTATTACGCAGGGCAGTCAGAGTCTTCATGCCTACGACGAATTTAAAAAAGTAGAAATTGATGAAAACGGCTGTTATAAAATAAACAGCCGAATGATTGCGATGCATCACAGAATGCAGATTGGAACAATCGTTGGCGATGCTGTTATGAATGTAAAATATGTTAGTGGTGGTTATATTGGTACAATTGAAGAATGGTTTATTTCGAAGCTAAAACCTGGTGACACTTTCATTTTCGGAGGAAAAAAATTGGAGTTATTCAAAATTAGAAATATGCAGGTTTTGGTTAAAAAAGCAAATCCTAAGAAAGAATCTAAAATTGCAAGCTGGATGGGTGGGCGTTTGGCTCTTTCTTCTCAAATGAGCGAATTGCTTCGAAAAGAATTATATCGTGCCAATACTGATAATCTTTCTCCTGAATTAAGAGCTTTACAGCCTTTATTTCAAAGACAGCGAAAAGAATCTATTGTACCGAGTTCAGATGAATTTTTAATTGAAACATTTAAAACTCGAGAAGGATTTCATGCTATTTTTTATCCTTTTGAAGGTCGCTTTGTTCATGAAGCTTTGGCTAGTTTATTGGCTTTTAGAATTAGTTTATTGCAATCGATCACTTTTTCTTTGGCTTATAATGATTATGGTTTTGAATTGCTTTCAGATCAGGAAATTGATATTGAAGCCGTTTTAGATAATAATCTCTTTTCAACAGAATATGTGCATCATGATTTGCAGAAAAGCTTAAATTCAACCGAAATGGCTCGAAGAAAATTTAGAGACATTGCTGTAATTTCAGGATTAGTCTTTACTGGTTTTCCTGGAAAAATGGTTAAAACAAAACATTTGCAAAGTGGTTCTCAATTACTATTTGAAGTTTTTAGAGATTTTGAACCTGATAATTTATTACTGCATCAAGCCTATCGCGAAACATTTGAACATCAATTAGAAGAAGGCCGTTTGATAATGGCTTTGGAAAGAATTGCCAATCAGAAAATTATTTGGAAACAATGCTTAAAGCCAACACCATTTAGTTTTCCAATTATTACCGATCGCTTACGAGAAAAATTATCAAGTGAAACTTTGGCTGAAAGAATTCAGAAAATGACTGCTTCATATATGAAATAACGACTTATGAAAATTCAAATACAAAATGAAACCTTTATACTTCACTCAAGCGGAGCTGTTTTTTGGGAATCTAAAAAAATAATTATCATTTCTGATGTTCATTTAGGAAAAGTTACGCATTTTAGAAAACACGGAATCGCGATACCGCAAAACGCCATTTCTGAAAATTTTAGAAAAATTACTGAAGTTTTGGATGAATTCATGCCTGAAAAAATCATTTTTCTCGGCGATTTATTTCACAGTTCAAAAAATGCAGAATGGGATTTATTTGAAAAATGGCTTTCTAACCACAATCAAGAAACCTATTTGATTACGGGAAATCACGATATAATTGATGAGAAACACTACAAAACGATTGGTGTTGTGGTCATCGAAATGTTACAAATAGATGCTTTTTTCTTCACACATCATCCTACAGAAAAAGAGAATTTGTTTAATTTTTCAGGACACATTCATCCCGGGATTGTCTTGCGTGGCTTGGGTTTACAGACCTTAAAGCTTCGTTGTTTCTTTTGCAAACCCAATCAAATGATTCTTCCCGCTTTTGGAGAATTTACTGGAAAATATTTTCTAAAACCCAATTCTGAAGATACTGTTTACGCAATTGCAGGAAATGATGTCGTTCAAATTAAAAAAGAATAACGTAACATATAAACAAACTTAAAAACACATCCTCTTAACAATCAATACATTATACGTATTTATTCACAAAAATAAAAGAATTATCTTTCAAATTTTAAGCTTACATTAGTTGAATTAACTTATAAAGCTTTGAAAATGAAGAATATTACATCAAAATTTGACAAAGTCCTAAACAATTCTACAACCTACGGAAATGTTAATCATGAACCAGATTCGAGTACAGAAACCCAGTTAAACACCCCAGAAAAATCAATGCCGTTTTCAGATCAAATTGGAAATTACCAACGTAACATTGGAATTCCACTCAAATCGCACGAAAACAGTAAAATCTATATTGTAGGAAGCGGAATTGCTGGAATGGCCGCGGCATATTATTTTATAAGAGATGGCCGAATTCCAGCAAAAAACATCACTTTTTTAGAACAACTTCATATTGACGGCGGTTCTTTGGACGGCGCAGGAAATCCGAAAGATGGATATATTATTCGTGGAGGACGCGAAATGGATATGACTTATGAAAATCTTTGGGATATTTTCCAAGATATTCCCGCTCTAGAAATGCCGCCTCCATATACCGTTTTAGATGAATATCGATTAATCAATGACAATGATTCTAATTATTCTAAAGCGCGTTTAATTCATAAAAATGGCGAAATTAAAGACTTTAGCAAATTTGGTTTAAACAAAAAAGATCAGCTTGCTATTGTAAAATTACTTCTTAAAAGAAAAGACGAATTAGATGATCTTACTATTGAAGATTATTTTAGCGCAACGTTTCTAGAAAGCAATTTTTGGACATTTTGGAGAACTATGTTTGCTTTTGAAAACTGGCATAGTTTATTAGAACTTAAACTTTATATGCATCGTTTTCTCCACGCCATTGACGGACTAAATGATCTCTCTTCATTAGTCTTTCCGAAATACAATCAATACGATACTTTTATTACTCCGCTTCGAAAATTTCTTGAAGAAAAAGGCGTAAATATTAAATTTCATACGCTTATAAAAGATCTAATTATTCAAAGTAATACTGAAGGTAAAATTGTTGAAGGAATTATTACTGAGCATGAAGGAAAAGAATCAAGATCTCCTATCGGAAAGGATGATTTTGTTATTGTAACAACAGGTTCTATGACCGAAGATACTTTTTATGGAGACAATAAAACAGCGCCAATTATTGGTATCGACAACTCCACAAGCGGTAAAAGTCCAGGATGGATGTTGTGGAAAAATCTTGCAGCAAAATCTCCTATTTTTGGCAAGCCTGAAAAGTTCTGCAGTAATATCGAAAAATCATCTTGGGAATCTGTTACTTTAACTTGCCGACCTTCTGCTTTTGTAGAGAAACTAAAAGAATACTCGGTAAACGATCCATACTCAGGAAAAACAGTGACTGGCGGAATTATCACGATTACCGATTCTAATTGGCTAATGAGTTTTACTTGTAACAGACAGCCCCACTTTCCAGATCAGCCAGATGATATTTTGGTAATTTGGGTTTATTCATTGTTTATGGACAAACCAGGAAATTATATTAAGAAAGTAATGCCCGAATGTACAGGAGACGAAATTTTAGCCGAATTAAGCTTTCATCTCGGAATAATAGACAAACTTGACAATGTAATTGAAAATACAATTTTACGAAGTGCTTTTATGCCCTACATTACTTCTATGTTTATGCCTCGAGCAAAAGGCGATCGTCCTAGAGTTGTACCTGAAGGCTGCAAAAATCTTGGTTTAATTGGACAATTTGTTGAAACAAATAATGATGTAGTTTTCACAATGGAAAGTTCGATTAGAACGGCTAGAATTGCGGTTTATAAGTTATTGAATTTAAACAAACAGGTTCCCGATATTAATCCGCTTCAGTATGATATTCGTCATTTGCTAAAAGCAGTAAGAACGCTCAATGACGGAAAAGCATTTTTAGGCGAAAGTATTCTGCATAAAGTTTTAAGAGGAACTTACTTTGAGCATGTTTTGCCGCCAATTGAAGAAGATAAAGAAGAACATGAATCTTTTATTTCAGAACAGGTAAACCGATTTAAAGATTGGATAAAAGGGGTTAAGGATTAAATTGTGAATTGTGAATTGCGAGTTATGAATAATTAATTTAAAACTATTTGAATCATTTTATCTAAAGTAATAAATTACATTCTGTTAGGAATATTTGGTCGGTGAAAAATCATGATATTGTTGTGAAATGTGTCCTGTAGGAACACCTGCTTTTTATCGAAAAAAATATAGTCAAACAATCAAACGTTCAAATTCTAATTTTATCAATAAGCTATTCTTGCGGAATGAAATTGGAATAATATTGCGGTTAAAATTGAAAACCCAGTAAAACTAAATTTACTGGGTTTTCTTGTTTAACTCTAAATTGTAATCAGAAAATAAACATTATTGTTCGTCATTATTCATGGCAGACATCAATAAAGTATATGCATTTTTGACAACCACTTTTGAAGAGTCAGAAATCGCATCAGAAGTAATTTGAGTAAAGCCCTCATTTTTGACTCCAGATTTAACTTCATTCATTTGAAACTGGTTATTTCCAATAGCTGTAAACACATAAAATTTTCCTTGCCAACGTACTACTGCATCTTCTGGAACAGTTAACGCTTTCTTATTTTCAATTTCAACTTCGGCGTTTACAAACAAACCAGGTAAAAGTGCAGGATTATAAGCGTTTACATTACAGATAATTTCTGCTGCTCGATCTCCATTTAAGCTTTGATTGATAAAAGCGATTTTAGCCGCATACTTTTTAGCATCAGAAGCATTGGTATAAGCCATTACAGTCTGACCAATTGAAAGCGAAGTCACGTCTTTTTCGAACGCGTTTAAAGTTAGAACAATATCTTTTTTATCAATTAATTCAAAAAGCATATCTGTCGGATTTACATATTTTCCAATGTTGACATTTACTTTAGAAACCAGACCATTAATTGGAGAAACAACTCGAATCGTTTTGCTAATATTTCCAACATTCAGCGTTTTAGCATTAATTCCTAATAGATTTAATTTTTGCTCTAAAGAAGACATTGTAATGCGTTGCGTTCTCATTTCAGTTGTAATCTGTTCTAAAACTTTATCACTCGCCGCTTTATTTGCATTTAACTCTTTTTGCCTTTTGTGTTCGTTTTGGGCCAATTCGAATTTCTCTTTCGCCATTAGATAATTTTGTTGCAATTCTATAAACTGCATATCTTCTAAAACAGCCAAAACCTGACCTTTCTGAACGTTCATTCCGGCAATAAGATTAGTGCTTTTTACATAACCTCCCAACGGAATACTAATACTTATTACGCTTTTTGGCGGAACTGTTACTGTACCTTGAAGCTGTAAAATCTCTTTTACATTCTTCACCGTTGGATTACCGCTTTCTAATCCTGCATTTTTAACTTGTTCAGGACTTAATTTAATAATATCAATGCTTTTAGTTTCAGCACTTTTGGTTTCTTCATTTTTCTTATTTCCACAAGAAATAAGAAATATAGCGCCTATGAACGCTGCAATATATTTTTTCATTTTTAAATGTTATTAAGATTTTGCAGTGTAACAACTGCTTTATTGTAAGCATTAAGCGCGTCTAAATATTCACTTTTGATTGTGATAGCTTGATTAACCACCAAAACCCATTGCAAGTAATCGATATCTCCATTTTGCAATTGACTGCTTGACGCTTCTATAATGGTTTGAGCATTTTTTAATCCATCAGTTTCATAGTATTGTAAACTTTCTTGGAACTTTTTTAGCTCGCGATCTGCATTTTCAATATTCGTTTTCACTTCGATTTTAGTTGCTTCAGAAAGTTCAACAAAGCTTTCGTATTCTGCTTTTGCGGCTCTTTTTCGTTCTGATTGACTAGTGAAAAATATTGGAATCGAAAGACCTGCATTAACATAATTAAATCTTTGTCCGCTACCATAATAAACTTCTTGACCTGAAGCATTAGTTTGACTTCCGATAATGCTTAGATTGTTATATCCTAAAGTAATTTCAGGAAGTAATTTAGCGCCTTCCGTTTTCCATCTATACTTAGCCGATTCCGATTCAAACTGTGAACGCTGAACTGCTGGAAGATTTTCTGCTTTTAAATTTTCGATAGACGAACGATTTAAAACCGCTTTTAAATTCATCTTTTTTGGAGTATGCTCCACTTTATCTTGAAGAATAGCATTGAACGAATTCAAAGCAATTTCAATATCACGGTTGACCATTACCAATTGATTGCTGTAGAATTGTCTTGCAGATTGTGAAGCGCTTTTTTCTAAAACATTTGCTTCTCCAGCTTTAAACCTTAAATCTGATTTTTTCTCCATAATCCTGTAGATTGAATCAGCGTAAACTAAAAGTTCTTTTTTGCTGTTGAGCCACAAATAATCGTAGTAAATATTTCTAACACGAGTTTTTATTTCTTGCGAAGTCAATTGCACTTCTGCTTTTGCTTTATTGAAATCGGCTTTTAAAGCTTTTTTCTGATTGCTATAAACAGTCGGAAAAGCAAAAGTCTGGCTAATTCCAAAACGTGTATCATTCTGCGAGCTATTAAATTGTCCGTAATCGGCATCTATTTGCGTTTGCGGAATATTATAAGCCGTTTTCTGCAAATAACTTTTAGACTGCTCGTTTAATTTAGCCGATTTAACTATTCGATTATTTTGAATCGCAATAGAAATAGATTCGTCAAGCGAAATTGGCAACTCTTGCGCTTTTGCCATGTTACCAATAAAAAGAATACTCAATAAAATGGTTAGATTATTCATATGCTTTTTTCTTTTTTTAGTGAAAACTTTAGCGTGATACGTCATTAAATAAATGGCAGGAAGTACAAAAAGCGTTAAAAGTGTTGCGGTTACCAATCCGCCGATCACTACAGTTGCTAATGGACGCTGCACTTCTGCTCCTGCTCCGTTACTCAATGCCATCGGAAGAAATCCGAGAGAAGCAACAGCTGCTGTCATTAAAACTGGACGCAACCTGTTTTTAGTTCCTAATAAAATAATTTGGAAAGGATCTGTAATTTCTCCTTGTTTCTGAATTCGGTTGAATTCGGATATTAAAACAATTCCGTTTAAAACGGCGACTCCGAACAGCGCAATAAATCCAACTCCGGCAGAAATACTAAAAGGCATGTCGCGCATTACCAATGCAAATACACCGCCGATGGCTGATAATGGAATTGCCGTAAAAATGATAATTCCTTCTTTAAATGATCTAAAAGCAAAATATAATAAGGCAAAAATCATTAATAAAGCCGCAGGAACAGCAACGCCTAATCTTGCTTTTGCTTGCTGAAGGTTTTCAAAAGCTCCTCCATAAGTAATATAATAACCTGGATCAAATTTGATTTGCTGATTTACTTTTTGCTGCAATTCTTCTACAATAGATTGAACATCTCTTCCTCGAACATTAAAGCCAACGATGATTCTTCTTTTAGCATTTTCACGCTGAATCTGATTTGGGCCTTCAACTTCTTCGACACTAGCCACTTGGTAAAGCGGAATTTGCATTCCCGATGGCGTTGCAATCAAAAGATTTCTAACATCTTCAATTCCTTTTCTTCCATTGTCTTCCACTCGAACGACCATATCGAAACGTTTTTCGCCTTCGTAAATACTTCCAGCAACAGCTCCTGCGAATGCGGCATTAATCGTTGCATTCACATCAGCCACGCGTAAACCGTATTTCGCCATTTCTGCCCAATTGTAATCAATTACGATTTGCGGCATTCCTGTAACTTTCTCTACATATAAATCGGCTGCGCCTTCAACTGTTTTACTAATTGCTCCTAATTTTTCAGCGTATTCAGAAAGCTTTTGAAGATCTTCTCCGTAAATCTTACAAACCAAATCTTGTTTTGCTCCTGTCATCAATTCGTTAAAACGCATTTGAACAGGAAACTGAAATCCTGTTGTAACTCCAGGGGCAATTCTTTTAACGGTTTTTGTCATTTTATCAGCCAATTCGGGAAATGAAGAAGCGCTTGTCCATTCTGATTTATCCTTTAAAACAATAATCATATCTCCACCTTCGATTGGCATTGGATCAGTTGGGATTTCTGCGCTTCCAATTCTGGAAACTACTTGTTGTACTTCTGGATATTCCTTCTTTAATTCGGCTGAAATTTTCTCAATAGTTTTGGTCGTCGTAGAAAGATTTGTTCCTAACAATAATCGAGTTTCAACGGCAAAATCCCCTTCTTCTAATTGCGGAATAAACTCTCCTCCCATTCTTCCAAACAAAACAACAGCGATTCCAAAAAGTATAAATGCTGCAATAACAATCGATTTTCTAATGCCTAAAGCTTTCGTCAGCCAACCTTCGTAAGCATTTTCTAGTTTCGCCATTATACGATCAGAAAGATTCTTTTTATGGCTAATTTTTTTACTTAAGAATAAAGCGCTCACCATTGGCACATAAGTCAATGACAAAATGAAAGCTCCTAAAATGGCAAATGCAACAGTTTGCGCCATTGGTTTAAACATTTTACCTTCTATTCCTTGAAGAGAAAGAATTGGTAAATACACAATCAAAATGATAATTTGTCCAAACACCGCCGCGTTCATCATACGCGCAGCAGAGCCTGTCACTTCTTTATCCATTTCTTCTTGCGAAATAGTATCAACTACTTGATATTTTTTTGAACTGTGAAGATGATGCAGAATAGCTTCTACAATAATTACAGCTCCATCTACAATTAATCCGAAGTCTAATGCTCCAAGACTCATTAAGTTTCCGCTAACGCCAAAAGTATTCATCATAATAATGGCAAAAAGCATCGCTAACGGAATTACTGAAGCTACAATAAAACCTGCCCTAAGATTTCCTAAAAATAAAACCAGAATTAGAACAACGATTAAAGCTCCTTCTATTAAGTTTTTTTCTACTGTACCAATGGCGTTGTCTACCATTTTTGTTCTGTCTAAGAAAGGTTCGATTTTTAAACCTTCAGGAAGAATTTTCTCGATTTGAGCAATTTTGTCTTTTACATTGACGATAACATTATTGGCGTTTTCACCTTTCAGCATCATTACAATTCCACCAACCGATTCCCCATATTCGTCTGTCGTTAAAGCACCGTAACGAATCGCAGAAGAAATCTTCACATCGGCAACATCTTTTACCAGAATCGGAAGTCCACCTTGCGTACTTTTAACAACAATGTTTTCAATGTCTTTAATGCTTTTGGCTAAACCTGTACTTCTAATATAAGAAACTGTTGGACCTTTCTCAATATAAGCTCCTCCAGTGTTTTCGTTACTAGTATTCAAAGCCGTAAAAACTTCACTAATCGTTAAATTTTGGGCTTTTAATCTAGCAGGATTTACCGCAATTTCATACTGTTTTAATTTTCCTCCAAAAGTAGAAACATCGGCAATTCCTTGCGTTCCCAAAAGCTGTCTTCTGATTGTCCAGTCTTGAATTGTTCTTAAGTCTTCTAGAGAATATTTTTCTTCGTAACCTGGTTTTGGTTTTAAAACATATTGATAGATTTCTCCCAAACCAGTTGTTACAGGTGCCATTTCAGGCGAATTGGCGTTTCGATCAATTTCTACTTGCTGGAGTCTTTCAGCAATTTGTTGACGTGCCCAATATACATCGGCATCGTCGTCAAAAACGACACTTACAAGAGAAAGTCCGAAACGAGAAATACTTCTGCTTTCTTTTAAATTTGGAATATTACTTATCGCTTGTTCGATTGGGAAAGTAATTAACCTTTCTACATCTTCGGCGCCAAGCGAAGGGGCTGTTGTGATAATTTGCACCTGATTATTAGTGATGTCTGGCACAGCATCAATTGGTAATTGGGTAACTTCATACACACCGTAGATAATCCACAGTAGTGTAAAGATTCCAATTGCCAGTTTGTTCTTAACTGAGAACTGAATTACTTTATTAAGCATAATGTATTAATTAAAAAATAATAAATGAGCAACTGAAAACGATACGTCTCAGCCACTTCAATAAAAAATTTAAAAATTAATTATGCGATTGGAGGTCTAAATAAAGAAAGTAGATTTGGATCTGAAAAAAGATCCGATCTGTAAGTTGGAATTTTTAATTGTGGTAATTCTGGATTGAAAGGAACCGGAAGCAAGTCTTTGTCTTCTAAAATAAAAACAAAGTGAACCGAGCTAGTGCTAATTGTTTTAAAAGGAAGCTGCATGTCTCTATCTCCGTCATTGTCTTCTAGATCTTCTCCCCAATAATGCATAGACAAGAAATCTATAAAGCTTACGCCTTGCAGCTTTTGATGCTCCTGAAAATGTTCTATCAGGATTGGCAGTTTGTAAAACTGCTGTACAAAACTGCTGTTTGAAGCTATTAGAAAAATGAATATGTAGACAATTTGTTTTCGCACGAAGCAAATTTAATTTAAATTCTTCAAGATTTCATCTTTTTAAACTAGCAAAAAGGGTCTTTTAACAATTTAGAAATATGGAATACTGATTTTGTTTATTTCAATATCGATGTCCCATTTTACTGTCAAATCGTCAAAATCATACACTATCTTTCTAGCTTTCAATACTGCTATACTTTTTTATAAAACAAAAAACGAATCAATTCAATAAGAATTGATTCGTTGTATTCTTAAATTTTTATAACTGTATTTTTAGTACAGAATTAATTATTAATATTTGAATTTGCATTTTCTAAAAGCGCCCGTATTTTAGTTAAAATTAAATTCTCATAGGCCTCTTGTCTTTCATCACTTTTTCTTCCCGAAGTAAATCCTTCACTAATTCTATAATTCTTAATAAACTGACTTTTCCTTGCTCCTAGAGCATAATACCAGCTTTCCCTTTCTGATTGAACAAAAATTATGGCTTCATCCAGATTCATTATTTTCTTTTTTGAAATTAACGGACTTGTTTTGTAAACGACATTGTTACGAGCATCAAACGTAAACTGAATTTTAGAGGCTATTTGAATATCATATAAAAAATGAATCAAAAAGTATACTAGAAATATACCTATTACCCAACGCATTTCTTCTCCTAGATAATTAAAAAACAATAATAAAGCTATTACTCCTGCCGTTATTCCAGCCAAAAACCACCAGGATTGAGTTACTGATGTTTTTTGCGGATTTAATGAAAAATAATGAAGCGTTTCTTGGATGTTATATCTTTCTCGAATGTTCATCTAAAATTTCATTAATTTCATTCATCAAATTCTGCATGGATCTAGTTGTAAAACCTTGGGCAATTCCAGTGCATTTCTCCTTGTTTTCTTTTCTGTAATAAAGATTTAAGGAAACGTTTGTTGTGATAAGATTATGTTTCACTTTGACCAATTCAAAATTGAGAAAATCAGCAATCGGAATCAGAACGGGTTTATTAATCAAGCCGTTTTTTATTCTAAATTCATTTTGGTCCAGATCAATACTAAATCCTTCCTGCCAAATCGCAATAAAACATATAGCAGCCAAGACTCCAAAAATGCCAATTACTGCATTATTTTTATAATAAATGCCTCCAATAGTAAAAGCTATCATCGCGAGTACCACAATTAGACCAAAGCCGTATTGTCTTTTCATGACATATAGATTTCCTTCTTTTGTGAATTTCTTCAATTCAATCATTTCTCTACTCAATTTTAACGCCATCAATAATCAGAGAATCACAAAGAAGTGAGATGTAAGCACTGGTATAATCGGCAGTTAATTGATCGCTTAAAGAATCTACTCTTCCTTTTGTAAAATCAAATTTTCTTGTAGGAAGCTTTCCCAATATATCGGTCATAGTAATCTGACCATCAACTCCTGCTTTATTTTTCATTAAAACTGCCAGCAAGGCAATATCTTGTTTTTCAAAATCAAGAGAAAAGTAATAATTGTTTTTTACCTCCGATTCTGTTCCACTAACAGTAGATTTTGTAAAAGAAAATGTAGCAGATCGCAATATCGCTTTTGTCGTTTTGTTACCATCTTTCAAAGCGATTTCTATTTTAATCCGTCTGTCTTCTTGCCCATAACTTAATGATGATATAAAAAGGCAAGCTACCACTAATAATGTAAAAAAAATCTTATTCATAATTTTATAGTTTTAAAAATAATTTATAACAGCAAGATTACTACGAAGATCAACTTGCCACAATTTGAAATTGGCAAATGGATGCTTTAGATTTTTATTTGGTAATTCTATGCCAGTATCGAGAAAAAGCGCTCTTTAACCACTTCTACACAGAGACTTTACAAGGGAATTTCTTGTCAAATTTGCTGGGTGATTTTTTTGGTCAGTCTATTTTCAATTTGTATTTTGGCTTTAATTACCACAATATATGCACGAAAAAACTACTTTAAATCAGATAAAAAACACGAAAACGAAATGGTTATTCTCGTTTCTAATTTTGTTTTTCTTCACCACTTTAAATGCACAAGTTTCGGCTGTAGAAAAAATCGCGTCCTACGGTTATTCTAAACGTTTTTCTGATTCATCTGCCAGTAAAAAAATTCAGCAGCAAGCTCTTAATTTAGCCAAGAAAAAAAAGAATATTGACGATGAAGTTATTTGTTATTCGTATCTCGCGCTTACGCAAAGGCGTTTATTGCATTTAAAAGAATTTACTCGTTATGCAGACACTGCTTATATTTTAGCTCAAAAAAGCAGCAAAACAAGAGTTAAAGCTTTTGCTTCTCTAGCAATGGGAAATTTAAAATCTTATATAGATGATAAACCTCAGGCCATCGACCATTTATTGCATTCGTATACACTTTTCTCAAAAATAAATGCTCATGATCAATGTGCTAAAATTGCGGCCGATATATCTTATCTATTTTCTCCGGCATCGCCAGAAAAGGTGCATAAATATGCGCAAGAAGCTCTAGAACATGCCTATAAAGCAAAAGATCCAGAAAGTAAATTGTATGCAAGATTAGCTTACGGAGGCTATTTGACCGATAAACTCGAATCTGGAACAGAGAAAGATTGGCAAAAGACTTTGGATTTTTTAAAAACTACAGTGGTACTGGCCGAAAAAGAATCTTTTGATATCATTAGCAAAAGCAATATCGGAATTGCTTACATCAATCTGGCAGATCTTTATTCTAAAGGTCCGAAACCAATTAATGAAACTGCCTTGTTTGACAACCTTGAAAAAGCTACTGCAATTGCCAAAAAATATAATATTAAAATCATTTACAGAAGCGCCATAGGCCTTCAAGGTTTTTATTATACCGAAAAAGGAAATTATGTAAAAGCCGAAATGCTTTTTATTGAAGGCATAAAATACCAGCTTAGTCTACCTTACACCGATAATTATTTATTAGCTACTTTTTACAATTGCTTAAAAGAAGTTTCTGCAAAGCGTCATGATTTTGAAGCGTATTATGCATACGATACCTTGTTTACAAAATACAATCAGTTAAAATATAATGAAACTACTCAGAAGCTTTTGCAAAATGCAGATGCCAGATTTGAGTCTTCCAAAAAAATGGAGCGTATAAAACAGCTTGAGTTGGAAAATGAATTGGAGCAGCAAAATAAACTTTTAGGCTACGGAATTGCTGGCGTTCTTTTGCTTGGACTTGTTTTTATGTTTCGATCTTACTATTTCAGGCAGCGTTATTATTTAAAGCGTGAAGAAATTTTAAAACAAGAACAAACCAATAGTGAATTGAAGCTGCAATTAATGGAAAAAGAAACCATTGAAAACCTTGCAACCAGACTTTCGTTAGAAAGAAGATTATTGCGTTCTCAAATAGATCCGCATTTTATTTTTAATGCTTTGGGAAATATTCAGAGTATGATTTTGCAGAAAGACACGATTCCGGCGGTTTCTTATTTGAATAAATTTGCCAAACTCACACGCCAGATTCTAGAACAATCGAGAAAGGAAACCATTTCTTTAGAAGAAGAAATTGGCACTTTAAAAAATTACATCGAATTGCAACAATTGCGTCTTAATAATAGTTTCGAATATGCGATTGTTTGCGATGAATCTGTTGAAGAGGATATTCTTATTCCGCCACTTTTGATTCAACCTTTTATTGAAAATGCTGTCGAACACGGATTAAAACCAAAACCAAAAGAAGAAAAAGGTGTCTTGCAAATTAATTTCTCACAGCAGACGCAACAAAGAAATCTAATTTGCACGATAAAAGACAACGGAATCGGACTTACAGCTTCAAGGAAATTAAAAACAAACGAAAATCATACCTCTCTTTCTACAACAATTACTGACGAAAGATTAGCTAAAATGCAAAAAGATCATCCATACGCTGGTTTTCAGGTTTTAGAACGAAATGCAGACAACGGAGAAACGGGCTGCATTGTTATTATTAATATTCCAATATTATAGAAAATGTACAAAACTATCATTATAGAAGACGAACAACGCATTCGCGAAGCTTTATCCATCATGTTGGAAATGGTTGCGCCAGAAGAAATTCAAATTATCGCTTACGCCGAAAGTGTTGAAGAAGCTGTAAAATTAATTGACCGTATGCAGCCTGATTTGGTTTTTATGGATATAATGCTTCAAAACGGAACTGGGTTTGATGTTCTAAAACAAGTTTCCTTCAACTCTTTTCATCTTATTTTTACAACTGCTTACGAACAGCATGCTATTAATGCTTTCAAATACAGCGCAATAGATTATCTTCTAAAACCAATTGATCCAGATGAACTTAAAACTGCAATTGAAAGGATTTCGCTTTTACAGGAAAGAGTTTTAGAAAAACAGCAGTTAAGCGAATTGCAAAATAACCTTTCTAAAACTCCCGACCGCATTATATTGCCTACTCAAGAAGCTATGTATGTAGTTAAATTAGAACAAATTATAAGATGTGAAACCTCTGGTTCTTACACCACTTTCTTTTTGATCGATGGCCGAAAAATTATGGTTTCTAAACCTTTAAAAAACTATGAAGATTTGCTGGAACCGCCAATGTTTTTCCGTATTCATCAGTCGCATTTGATCAATGTAAATTCAATTATAAGTTATTCCCGCGAAGGAATGGTTCACATGAATGACAAATCGGTTGTGCCCATTTCGAGAGGAAAAAAAGAGCAGTTTTTCAAATTAATGAAAGAGGAAATTTAATCTTTGAAAAACACATTTTACCTCTTACCGATTTAAATACGACAAATACCAACTAAAAAGCGCAGTAGACAAAGTAACTATTCCAAGTCCTATTCCTAGTATATACTTTTGACCCAATAAATAACTTAAACTATGAATAATAAAACCCTTTCTATTCTTAGCTATGTCACTATTATTGGTTGGATTATAGCTTTTGTTAAAAGTAAAGATTTAACACCTAAAAGTGATTTGGTGAGATACCATTTAAAACAAGGATTCGGAATTTTTCTGGTTTCTTTAGTAATAAATGTTGCTTTGTCTATTATTGTAACTATCGTTCCAGCACTTTACTTTTTAAGCTACATTGGATACGTTATTCTTATTTTATGGATTTTCGGAATCATAAATGCTGCCAACGAGCAAAAAAAACCAATTCCGTTAGTTGGACAAGTTTTTGAAGATAAATTCAGCTTTATTGACTAATCTGTCTAGCTTTTTTTAGCTGACGTTTTTATTTTTTGGATGTAGGAGATGATTCTCAGAGAACTTCATTGGCTATCTTAGCAGTGAGCAGTATTTGAGGATCTTTCTACTTTTAATACAAAAATTAAAAATTTATGCCAACCCTTCTAATTGCTGAAAAACAGGAATTAACGATTTTCCTTTTTCTGTCAAATTATATTCGATATGAAGAGGTTTCAACTTAATAGTTACCTTTTCTAAAAGACCTTCTTCTTCCAATTCTTTTAAAGCTGTAGCCAAAGATTGCTTATTTGAGCCTTGAATTTGACGCAGTAATTTATTAAAACGTAAAGGTGACTCTACAGCTAAACGAAAAATTTCTGCTTTCCATTTTCCAGATAATACTTTTAAGAGTCTTTGTGCGGGACAAGTTTCTGTTTCTTCCATAATTATTGCGGGTAGTCAAAAAAAATTGACCTATTGTTTTCGAAAGTTTTTTAATCAAATTTTGTTGTAAATCTAAAGTAAAAATATAAAATGAAAGCAAAGAAACCAAGCGAAATGAGCGTTGAAGAGTTATTAAGAACACAGAAAAAAATAAAAAAAACGATTAAAGTTTTAATTTTAATTGCCATCTTACTTCTTCTTCTAATCGTATTTCTATTTCTCGAGAAAGGATTATTAACTTTAATGATATTTCCTTTATCGATTGCTTTTCTTATTATCAACTCTAATTTTCTTAAAGAAATACAACATGAAATTGCTAACAGAAACTTAGAATAAAACCTTCATATTTAATTTTTTAAATTTAAATTTTCTTAACTGCAAAGTCATTCAAAAAAAATTAAATTTGGGCTCAATTAACAAGCCCTTAAATTATGATTATTCACAAAAAGACTTTTTATTTTCTCTCTCTATTTTTACTTCTTTTATTCTCTCAATTTAACTACGCACAACAACAGAAAACAGTTAAAAAAGAAAGCCGCGGAAGATTATTTAACGACACTACGGCTACAGATAGCGATTACTTAATGGCAATTGAAAAAGCCGGAGAAGTATTAGAATCTGCTTATAATGATATCGATTTTGCAGGTGATACGCGTCATCTTTTTGGCGAAATGAAACGTACAGAAAGTAAACTGGACTTAATTTTGGCTAGTTTGAAAGGTGCTAATCCTAATGTGCGAAACCAGCAGATGTACCGTATTGTTCTACAAGAAATTCAACAAGAACTGGAGGAACAGAATAAGGCAATTAATGCTAAAAATCTGGATCTTGAAAACATCAAAAAACGTGTAATTGATCTTCGAAAAGACAAAACTTTAATTACCTTAATAAAGGATACTATTCGCCGTAAACAATTTAAGAAAGAATTTGGAGATCTTAGAAAAAGATATGTTGCTACTGATAGTTTAATGACTAAAAACCAAACTACTTTAAACAATAAAAAACGACTTACAGTACAACGAAAAATTTCTGTTTCTAATGCTTTAGTTGCCGTTGAAGGAAAACTGGAAAAATCTGGAATTAGCATTTTCAATAAAGAATATCCTTCTTTATGGCAGATTAATGATTCTGTTGCAAAGAAAAGAGTAAAACATAATATTGGGGCCAAAATTATAATTGAAGAAAATGTATCCGCATATTATTTAGGCTACAAAGCTGGCGGACTTATTACGCTGTGTTTCTTTATGGGACTTTTGTTTTGGTATATTTCTCGAAATATTAAATATCTAAACACAAATGGTTATGCCGAGAATCTACAGCTTTTAAATTTCAAATATTTAAACCGAGGTGTTTTACTGCCAATTCTAGTTATTGCATTAAATATTGCTGTAGTAACCAATTTATACGCTCCCGCACTATTTTTAGAATTAATCCAGCTTTTCCTTTTAGGGGTTTTAATCTTTCTTTTTAAAAATCAATGGTCTGGAGTTGCCATGAGAAATTGGCTTTTTCTTTTAGGATTATTCTTTGCGCTTTGCTTTTTGGATTTGTTTATTACAATTGGATTATTACAGCGTTTTGCTTTTGTAGCGATTAATATTTTAGGGATTCGTTACGGATTGGTTCAAATAAAAACACTTAAAGAAGAACTTTATATAAAAGGCTTTTTTAAATGGGCAAGTATCATTTTTATTGGACTAAATATTTTATCAATTTTATATAATTTATTTGGAAGAGTTTCTCTTTCTAATATGTTAAGTATTACGGCTTTTATTTCACTTACTCAAATTGTTGCTTTAAGTGTTCTTTTAAAAATTATTTTAGAGATTATTTTACTTCAAATTTATACGACTAGAGTAAAAAGAGGAATTGAAAAAATGTTTGATTATGAAAGTTTATCAGACACTTTGAAAAAACCATTTATCATTGTAATTAGTTATATGTGGCTAATTGTAATTGCTTCAAATTTGAATATTTGGGAATCACTTCGCGGTTCATTAGGAAAGTTATTAAGCCATCCTAATACAATTGGAAGCATTACGTTTACTTTAGGAAGCGTTGTTTTATTTTTTATTATTATTTGGGCCGCGCATTTGCTTCAAAAATATGTTGCTTATTTCTTTGGAGAAATTGATGACGAAAACGAAGAAAATATTAATAAAAGACAGCATTCTAAATTGCTTATTACACGATTAGTTGTTCTAATAAGCGGTTATCTTCTTGCTGTTGCTGCTTCTGGAATGCCTTTAGATAAGCTGAGTATTCTTCTCGGTGCTTTAGGTGTCGGTGTCGGACTTGGACTTCAGAATGTGGTAAACAATTTTGTATCGGGAATTATTTTAATTTTTGACAAACCAATTCAAGTTGGCGACGTGGTAGAAATTAGTTCTGAATCTGGCCGTATCAAATCGATGGGACTTCGTACTACTAAGATTAATGCTCCAAATGGTGCTGAAATTATTATTCCGAATGGTAACTTATTATCTCAAAATATCACCAATTGGACGTATACTGACAATTTTAAATTGGTCGAAATCACTTTTGAAATTAATGGAGAAACAATTCCAGAAGAAATTAATACAATCGTAACCGAAACGCTTGCTAATCTTCCTTTAGTAAACAATTTAAAACCATCACAAATATACTACAGCTCAATTTCTGATGGAAAGTATAAACTTTTAATCAAGTTTTGGTGCAGTATTTACAGAACGGAAGAAACGATAAGTTCAGCGAGGCAAGAACTTTATGTCAGCTTCAAAAATAAAGGTTTAACTTTCTCAAGTTAATAAAAAACAGAAAAGGCGGTAATTAATTTTACCGCCTTTTTTATTAAGACAATATTTTAAATATTGCTATATTTTTATAGTAATGTGTTAAAATATAAGACTTTACTTAAAAACACGTATAAACCCGTGCATCCATGATTTTGTTATAAAGTAATTTAGCATTGTAGTAAAATACTACGAAAAACTAAAATTAACTATTAAATCTAAAAAATTATGATGGAAGTTTACCTCGGAACAATTTTGAGTTTCGGATTCAATTACCCACCTAGAGGCTGGGCTGCCTGTAATGGCCAGCTGGTAGCAATCACTCAGAATTCAGCTTTATTTTCATTGCTTGGAACAATTTATGGCGGCGATGGCATCACCACATTTGGTTTACCTGATTTAAGAGGAAGAGCTCCTATTCATTTTGGTCAAGGACCAGGTTTAAGCAATTTTGTAATAGGACAAAAAGCAGGTAGCGAAACAATGACTTTGTTAGTAAATAATATGCCTGCTCACTCACATCCACTTGCAGGTACTGCTACAGCAGCAGTAACCTTAACTGCAAATTCTGTAGTTGGAGGAACAATTACAAATATAACTGATGCTGGAAATAACTCTTTTTCCTCAGGTGGTTCAACACCAAATATCTACAGTGAACCAGGAGGAAGCGGAACAGACGCAATTGGTGGCATTACTGCATCTGTAGCAATTGGAGGTAATACAGGAGTAATTGGAGGCACTCAACCTTTTGATTTACACAGTCCATATCTTGCTGTCAATATGTGTATTGCATTATCTGGGCTTTTTCCATCTAGAAACTAATAATTCAAAATAGAGGCAAAAAATGCCTCTATTTTTTTAATCTCATTTTATGGATAACGACATTAAAATAGGCATTTTAATTCCAAAGTCGCAACAGTATCCTTCATTAGATAAAGATTTTATAAGAGGTTTAAAACTCAATAATTTAAATGTAAAATTTTTTGTAGAAAGTATTGGTGTTGGTGCTGATGAAAAACTAATAATTGATAAAATTCAGAAACTTAACTTTCAAGAAGATGTATCAATTATAATTGGTTTTATGGGACATTGCAACATGTCTGAAGTTTATAATTATGCTTCTAATAATAACATCTTATTTTTGGCAGCAGATTTAGGAGCAGCAACTCCTTATCAAGCATCTGCATATGAAGGTATATTTATAAATTCATTAGGACTAACAGATTCTTGCTATTATTTAGGCCAATACTTTATCGCTAAAAAATATCAAATCGCCTCTTCTACTTCATTTTATGATTCAGGATATGGCTTGCTTTCTGCATTAGAATATGCATTTAAAGAAAAAAATCAATTTACAGGACATTACATTACTCCTTTTATGCCAAGAGAAAATGAAGCATTACATATGGATCACACTATAAATACACAGCAACCCAATGCTGTTTTTGCGTTTTATAGTGGTTTATATGCTGAAGAGAATGCTGCTTTTCTGAAACAAAATAAACTTACTCAAAAGTATCCTTTTTATGTAACTCCTTTTTTTATTAACGATAAAATTTTGGAGGAGTATAAAAATAATCCTTCTGAGCTTTATGTAGTGAGCAGCTGGATGCAAAATGATACTACTTCAACCAATTTCACTTCACTTTATAAAGAGGTTTATAAAGAGATTCCTTCTTTCTTTTCAGTTTTAGGATACGAAAATGGATTAATATTAAAGAATATACTTTTAAATGCTGACAGTTTAAAAACAAACTCTTTAATTGAAGAAATGTACAAATTAGATATTGATGGCCCAAGAGGTAATATCCGATTTGATACCACTACCAATAGAACACTATTCAATCACTATATATACCAATTAAATTTGGATTCTTTTAATTCTATAAGCTTTAGAAAAATTGAAACGTTATTAAACGATGGCGGTTTTATTAGAGCTTTTGCCTCACTAACAAAACCTGACCATATAGGAGGCTGGGACAATGCTTATCTATGTCATTAACTAAATTGTATGTTATGAAAAAAAAATTACTCTTATTTTTTACGTTCTTTTGCGTCTTTGGTTTACATCAAAATATAAAAGGACAGACTTTAGGGCCAGGCGATATCGCTTTTATTGGCTTTGATACTGGAGGCCAAGATGGGTTTAGCTTTATAGCCCTAAAAAATCTACCTGCTGGAGAAATTGTATACTTTACAGAAGAAGGTCTCTCGGCAGATGGTCCCATTGAATCTCGCTGGATCGGTAGTGGAGAGCCCCACATCAAATGGACAATACCTCTTGGGGTGACTTGCGGAAAAATTATTTCTGTTATAGAAACTAGTGCTAATACCTTTACTGTAACTGGAGGCCAAGCAAGTGACTTTCTAATTAATCCAGATGGAGCTACTTATAGTTTTAACCTATCTGCTGGCGATCAAATGCTAGCTTATCAAAGTGCTGATAATACAGTTAGACCTACAATTTCGGCAGCCACAATTACTTTTTTAGCAGGTATTCATGGCGATTTTAATTCTCTCAATTATGATTCTACAACGCATTGGAATAGCCGCGACATAACACAAGGTCTTGGTGGTGCAGAAAGTATCATACCACCGGGATTAACTAACGGAGTAAATTGTGTTTCGCTATTTCCTAATATTACTGAGCCAAGTCAATACTTCGCAAAATACACAGGTACTTTAACTGGTACTTCTACTGCTTTAAGAGCAAGTATCAATAACTATACTAATTGGACAATCACAACCCTAACTTCTACTCCTTCTGGAACTCAGGGAATCTTACCTAGCAACTATTCTCCAAATGTAACTTGTACCTCAGTACCAACAGTAACAACAACTACCACTGTAACCAATCATGGTGCAATTACAGCCACGCTGGGAGGTTCAAATGATAATGGAGGTGATAGTGGCGCCATACAAAGAGGTATTGTTTGGTCTTTAATTCCAGATCCTGTAATAAATGGTCCGGGAGTAAATCAAGTAGCGGCAATTGATGGAGTAAGCGCTTTTACCGTAAATGCAAGCGGGCTTCCTTCTTTGGCAACAATATTTTATAGAGCATATGCAACAAATTCAGTTGGAACTGCTTATGGAGCTACTGCATCATTTATGACCAATGCTGCCTTATCTGCTACACAATCGCAAACAAGTGCTTGTAATGGTATCAATAACGGAACGGCAACAGTAACTCCTTCGGGAGGAAAATTCCCTTACACTTTTTTGTGGTCTAATGGCAGTTCCGCAGCTACCGCTGTAAATTTAGCTCCAACCAATTATTCTGTTTTAATTACAGATAGTGAAGGAACTTCAACATCAAAAAGCTTTACTATAACTCAAAACTCTGCTATCTCAGGAACAACCGACATTACCAACGTTTCTTGCAACGGAGGAAACAATGGAGCAATAAATCTTACACCTATAGGTGGCAGTGGAACATACACTTATAATTGGGGAGGCGGAATAACAACTCAAGATAGAACGTTACTTCAAGCAGGCACCTATTCTGTTACTATTACCGACTCTAACGGTTGCAGTCAGACTATCAGCAACATAGTGGTAGGCCAACCTTCAGCAGCACTTGGCGGATCAACAGTTGTAACCAATATAGCTTGCAACGGAGGCAATACTGGAGCCATAAATCTTACCCCAACTGGAGGGACTGGACCCTATACTTTCTTATGGAATGATGGAGTAACTACAACAGAAGATAGAACAGGACTTACAGCCGGTACTTATGCTGTTACTATTACAGATTCTAATTCATGCCAAGTAAACATTAGTAACATTACTGTAGGTCAATCTTCTTTAATTACTGCGAACGCAACTGTAACTCATATTGCCTGCCATGGAGGAAATACAGGAGCAATAAACTTGACTCCTAGCGGTGGTGTTGGTCCTTATACCTACTCTTGGAGTGATGGGCCGACTACTGAAGATCGAACAGGACTTATCGAAGGCACGTACACCGTTACAATAACTGATTCTAATTTATGCTCAAAAACATTGTCTTCTTTTACAGTTAGTCAGCCTAGTTCTCCGCTTGGAGGTACAGCACTACCAACCAATACTACTTGTTTTGGAGGATCAAATGGAACCATTAACCTTACTCCAACTGGAGGTCAGCCACCTTATACTTTCAACTGGGTTGGTGGCGCATCTACTGAAGACAGAACTGGGCTTAGTGCTGGTACTTATGCTGTTACGATTACAGATGGTAATGGCTGCACCGCAACAGTAAGTAATATTGAAGTAGGTCAGCCAACAGAGGTAATTGCAACTTCAGCTGGTCAAACCAATATTTTATGCTACGGATATGCTACAGGAACTGCAACTGTCTCTGCAACAGGAGGAACTGGAATTGGAACTTATACTTACTCTTGGTCACCTACTGGAGGAAGTACTGCAACAGCAACAGGACTAACTGCCGGAACTTACATCGCAACCGTTACTGATGCTAATAATTGCCAAGCGACCCACTCATTTACGATTACAGAACCATTACAGGCTTTAACTGCAACACCATCTGGCCAAACAAATATTTTATGTCATGGATCTACAACTGGATCTGCAACTGTTACTGCTGCGGGAGGAGGAGGAGGCTATACTTACTCTTGGGCTCCTTCTGGAGGAACTGAGGCTACAGCAACAGGACTAGCTGCTGGAACTTACACCGTAACTATTACTGATGCTAATGATTGCCAAACTACCCAAGAATTTATACTTACAGAGCCCGCAGCGGCACTTACAACCGCAGAGGGCACTATAAACAATACTTCTTGTTATGGAGGCGGTAATGGAACAGCGACGGTTATAGCATCAGGAGGAACAGGAAGTGGGACTTATTCTTATTCTTGGAATACAACTCCTGTTCAAAATACCGCTACAGCGACAGGTCTTTCTGCTGGTACTTATACGGTAACAGTAACAGACGCTAATGCCTGTACAGCAACTAGAAACTTTACTATATCTCAACCGTCTATTCTATCAATAACTCCTAGCCAAACCGATGTTTCTTGCAATGGAGGCTCAAACGGAACTGCTACGGCATCTGTAACTGGAGGAGTCGGAACATATACTTACTCTTGGTCTCCTATTGGAGGAACTGGCGCAACAGCAACTGGTCTTACAGCTGGTACTTACACGATTACAGTTACAGATGCAAATAACTGTCAGGCTACACAAAGCTATAATATTGAGCAACCATTTGCCTTAACGGCAACACAATCACAAACAGATGTTTTGTGTAATGGCTCTGCAACAGGTACGGCAACAGTTATTGCTTCTGGTGGGACTGGTAGTAACTATACTTATCAATGGCTTCCTTCGGGAGGAACAGCGGCGACCGCTACTGGATTAATGGCAGGTGCCTACACTTGTACAATTAGAGATCAGAATAATTGCACAATTACAAAATCCTTCAATATCTCTGAGCCAACTTACGCATTAAACGCTACAACTTCTCAAGTAAATGCAACTTGTTCAACAGGTGGAGAAGCGTCTGTAAATGTAAGCGGCGGTGTTCTTCCTTATAGTTATCTATGGTCACCATCTGGAGCTACGACACAAATAGCAACCGGATTAGCTGCAGGAACACACAGCGTTTTAGTAACAGATGGTAATGGATGTACTTTAACGCGAAACTTCACAATTGGAACAACTAACACCCTTGTTGCTACTACATCTCAAGTCGATGTTTTATGCAATGGCTCATCAACTGGAAGCGCTTCTGTAACTCCATCTGGAGCTCCGGGTCCATTTACTTATGTTTGGTCGCCTTCTGTCACTAATACTGAAACAGCAGTGAATCTTAGTGCAGGAAACTATTCCGTGACCATCACTTCTTCAAACGGATGTTCTATTATCAAAAATTTTACAATTACTGAACCTACAGCAATTAATATAACTCCATCACAAACAAATGTTAGCTGTCACGACGGAACAAACGGATCTGCCTCAGTAACAGTAAATGGTGGAACTGGCGCCTATACCTATTCTTGGGCTCCTTCTGGAGGAAACGGTGCAACCGCAACAGGACTTTCTGCTGGAACTTATACCGTAACAGTTACTGATGCAAACTACTGTGAAAAAACACAAAGTTTCACTATAACACAACCTGATGCACTTATTCCATCAATATCTCAAACGGATGTTTCTTGTAATGGAGGTTCAAACGGATCTGCAACAGTAAATGTAACTGGAGGAACTGGACTTTATACGTATTCTTGGTCACCATCAGGAGGAACTAATGCAACGGCCAGCGGATTATCTGCAGGAACCTACACTGTTACTATTACAGATGCTAACTTATGTGAAGCAACAGCAACGGTAACCATTAATGAACCGTCTATTCTTAGCGCAACAATAGCCAAAACAGATGTTTTATGTAATCAAGCAAATAACGGAACAGCAACGGTAACTCCTACTGGAGGAACTGGAACTTATACATACTCTTGGTCACCATCGGGAGGAACTGCCGCAACAGCAACAGGACTAAGTCCAAATACTTACTCTGTTACTGTTACCGATGCAAATGGATGTTTTGTGACACAGTCAGTAATAATTTCAGAGCCATCTGTACTTTCTGCATCAGATTCGCATACCAATGTTTCTTGTAACGGAGGCAATAATGGTACTGCATCTGTAGTGGCAACTGGAGGAACAGGCAATTATAGCTATTTATGGGCGCCTTCTGGCGGAACTGCTGCGACAGCAACTGGTCTTACTGCAGGAACTTATACAGTAACTGTTACAGATGAAAATTCATGTTCTACAACAAATACCATAACAATTACAGAACCAGATGCTTTAACCTTAACACCAAATGCCGTAGCGGTATCTTGCCATAACGGAAGCGATGGATCGGCTACAGTTAGTGTAACAGGCGGTACAGGCGTCTATTCTTATGCTTGGTCTCCATCTGGAGGAAATGCAGCAACAGCAACTGGCCTTGCAGCAGGAACTTATACAGTAACTGTTACAGATGCTAATTCTTGTTCTGCAACAGCAATGGTAACTATTAATGAACCGCCTGCTCTTACAGCGACAATAGCCAAAACAGATGTTTTATGCAATCAAGCAAATAACGGAACAGCAACTGTAACTCCTTCTGGAGGAACTGGAACTTATACATACTCTTGGTCTCCATCTGGAGGAACTGCCGCATCAGCTACAGGATTAAGTCCAAATACTTACTCTGTTACTGTTACAGATGCAAATGGATGTTTTGTAACAGAATCAGTAATAATTTCAGAGCCATCTGTACTTTCTGCATCAGATTCACATACCAATGTTTCTTGTAACCAAGGCAATAATGGTACTGCATCTGTAGTGGCTACTGGAGGAACAGGCAATTATAGCTATTTATGGGCGCCTTCTGGCGGAACTGCTGCGACAGCAACTGGCCTTACTGCAGGAACTTATACAGTAACTGTTACAGATGGAAATTCATGCTCTACAACAAATACCATAACAATTACAGAACCAGACGCTTTAACCTTAACTTCAAATGCTGCACCAGTATCTTGCCATAACGGAAGCGACGGATCGGCTACAGTTAGCGTAACAGGTGGTACAGGCGCTTATTCTTATGCTTGGTCTCCATCAGGTGGAAATGCTGCAACAGCAACTGGCCTTACTGCAGGAACTTATACAGTAACTGTTACAGACGAAAATTCATGTTCTGCGACAAATATCATAACAATTACAGAACCAGATGCTTTAACCTTAACAGCAAATGCTGTAGCAGTATCTTGCCATAACGGAAATAATGGCTCGGCTACAGTTAGCGTAACAGGCGGTACAGGCACTTATTCTTATGCTTGGTCTCCATCTGGAGGAAATGCTTCAACGGCAACTAATCTAGTAGCTGGAACTTACATGGTTACGGTTACAGATGCAAATTCCTGTTCAGTTTCTCTAAGTATTGACATAACACAGCCTGATAATCCAGTTAATCTAAATACTGCAACTATTACAGGAATAACGCAAACTGGTGCTTCATTATCTGGTACTGCATCTTCTGACGGATTAGATACTGACAAGGGAGAATGTTTAACAGAAGTTGGTTTTGTATATGCACAACATGCCTCTCCTACTACAGCCGATACTAAAATTAATGTTACTGCTGCATTAGGAACATTTACAAGCTCTTTATCAGGCCTTAGAGGAAATAGAACTTATTATGTTAGAACTTATGCTGTAAACAGTAACGGTTTTGTTAATTATGGAAATGAAGTAAGTTTTACAACAGAAAAATATACGCTTACTATAACTGCAGCAGCAGGACATACCAAAGTTTATGGTACAACCGATCCAGTATTCAATTATACGGCTTTAGGTTTTGCTAATGGAGACACAAACTCAATACTTACAGGTCTTCTTTCAAGAGATACTGGAGAAAATGTTGGAAAATATAACATTAAGCTAGGATCAATTAGTGCTGGTGCTGATTATATAATTGATTTTACCGGTGCAGAATTTGAAATTACTAAAGCTGACCAAACTATCACTTGGAACCAAACTTTAGATTTTGGATGTTTAGATTCTGATAACGTAACCTTAACTGCAACAGCAGATAGCGGATTACCAATTTCTTATACCATTGCAAATACAGCTTTAGGAACAATTTCTGGATCAACTTTAAATATTACAGGTTCAGGAAATTCAACCATTACTGCAACGCAAAATGGAGATCAGAATCATAATGAAGCTACAGCCGTTGTTAAACCAATAGAAATAAGCCAATCTGGACTCGTTGTACAGCAATGGGCAAATGTGCTATTCTTTGATAACAAATCGAATAATTTTGTGGCTTGGCAGTGGTATAAAAACGGAACAGCTGTTTCTGGTGCAACACGTCAGTATTATAGCGAGGTTCTCCCTTTAAACGGTACTTATTATGTAATTGCAAAAGACAAAAACGGAAATTCAATTAAATCTTGTCCAATTGAGACTACTGGAACAATTTTTACCAAAAAGATAAAAATCTATCCAAACCCAGTTAAACCGGGAGCTCAATTTACTTTAGAATGTGATTTTAGTGATTCTCAATTAAGTGGATCTGAAGTGGTGATTTATGACATTACAGGTAAATTAGTGCAGACTATTTCAAATGTAAAAGCCAAAAATGAAATAACCGCTCCATCACAAGTTGCACTATATATTGTTGTTCTTAAATTGGCTGATGGTCAATTAAAAACAATCAACTTATTGGTTAAATAAAAATGAGATTTAATTTAAAATTACAAGCGATGAAAATTAAAACCACGATAGCCATACTTCTACTGTTTACTGTCACTATAAAAGCACAGGAAATTAATGTCAAGATTAATGGAGGTCCATCAGGAATCCTTTATGATAGCACTCTTGGAGATGGCAAACTAAAATTTGGCGGAGGAATAGGTGTCGGTTACACCTATTTCTTCAGCAGCCACTGGGGAATAATGACGGGAATTGATGCAATGTACAATCAGAACAGTTTTGAATTGCATAACGGAACTACAATCTCAACCTATGAAATCGATGACCAAACTTCTGCATTTGAGTATCAAGTTACTCCGACAAACTATAAAGAAGATCAACACTTCATTTCTATTGCAGTTCCATTAATGATGCAATACAGAACATCAATTGCACCACAGACACAACTGTATTTTGGCGTTGGAGGAAAAATTCTTTTTCCAGGAAAACAAACAGCAAAAGCATCAGCATCTGAGTTGCAATTGAGCGGTTATTATCCTGACATAAATCTCTTGATTGATGATTTGCCTTCTCACGGATTTGGTAAAGTAACCAATTGGCAAGATAAAACAACAGTAAACTTAGATCCTTCTTTTCTTTTAAGTATAGAAACTGGTCTTACTTTCAAACTAAAAGAAAAAACGCAACTTTATACTGGCATATATCTAGATTACGGTTTAACAGAAATGGCAAAAGAAAATCCAGATGTTAATATAGTTGCTTATAGCCCAAACGGGATTGATAATATTCAGGCAAATGGTACAATCGGCAATAGAAAAATTGTTCAAGAAAGCCGTTACTTCTCTGCAGGTATTCAACTGAAATTAGGTTTTATGCTAACTAAAAACAAACCAGAACCTGTGCCGCCAAAAGAAGAAATCATGACCAAGACAGAAGCTCCTGTTCAAGAAGCGGCTCCTGTACAGCAGAAAGTTGTTGAAGCTCCACCTGCAAAAAAAGAACTTACACCAACTGAACGCACATATGTTGAAAAACCTCTTGCTTTCCAAGAAGTTGGCAACACTAATGTAACGCCTGAATTGGCTACAAGATTAGACGAAATTGCTAAAATTCTAAAATCAAATAAAGATACAGATCTTAATATTACAGGATATACTTGTGATATAGGAACTGAAGAACGCAATCTTGAAATTGGAATGAAAAGAGCTCAGGCAGTTTCAGATTATTTACAGAATAAAGGAATTGAATCTAATCGTATGCATTTATTTTCAAAAGGTGAAAGCGAACCTTTAGTTCCAAACATTCCAATTGAGAATAGACCTCTAAACAGAAGGGTTACACTTACGCTGATAGACGCAAAATAATTTTTTTAATCCACAATTGTATAAAGCATGATGCAAGAGTTTAACTCTTCATCATGCTTTATCTTTTTATAAATTTTCCCTTATCATACTTTTATTTCAAAATTTCATTAGAATATATTTTGATTCGAAAAAATAATTCAAAAGCTAACATTTATCATATTTCCTTTCCTCTTTAATACTTTTATTTGCCCTAATAAAAACAAAACCAAATACTTAACCAATTCTTCAAAATGCAATAATTGTTTCATCATGCACATTGATACTGATTTGCTTTATACTTGGGGAGCTGTGGCTAAAAAAGTTCCTAAAAACTCAATTATTTTTTTTGAAAATGATGTTGCACTTTCCTATTTTCAAATTTTAGAAGGAACGGTAAAAATGAGTTATACCAATGAAGATGGCAAAGATCTGACGGTTGGTATTTTTAATGAAGGAAATAGTTTTGGCGAACCGCCACTTTTTATCGGACAACCCTACCCTGCTACCGCAATTGCGCAAACAGATTGTATCATTTTAAAATTATCCAAAAACAGCTTTTTTTCTTTTCTAGAAGAAAATCCAGAAATACAATTTAGGATACTCAAGCTATTTGCATGGAAAATCTATAACAAAATTGTCTTTTCTAAAAATATAGTCAATCATAAACCAGAATATCGCATTCAATATTTTTTAGATAATCTAAAAAAACAAAATAACGTAGCCGCATCAATAAAAATGAAAATTCCATATACGAGACAAGAAATTGCTGACTTTACAGGACTGCGGGTAGAAACCGTAATACGCACATTGTCACTTATGAGTAAAAACAAAAAAATTGAAATTATAGATCATAAATTGTTTTACTAATTTCCTGTCTTATGATTTGAATCATACCAAACCAACACGGTTTTTTCTTCTTTTGTAAAAGGTTAAAAGAAATTATTAATTCAGTTCTAATAGCTTTAAAAATAAAAACGGGAACTTTTTTAGTTCCCGTTTTTGTATTAAGAAATGACTTTATTCATCATTAATTTTGAAATATTCTCTGCCCGCACTTTTATCTCATCAGCATTTTCTCCTTCAAACAAATCATCGACTGTTTTTTTCCAAAGCTTTGTCCAATGTTTAAAATGAGTTTCTGCAAGTCTACTTTTTTGATCTAACATTCGATGTTTCAGCATCGGGTTGCCTTCAAAATTCCCAGTATGAAAAAGAATATTATCCCAAAAATCGTACATAATCGGCAAGTGTTTCTGCCAATTGACCATAGCCACTTCTGTAAACAAATACCCAATTGTTGAATCTGATTTTACTTTCAAGTAAAAAGCATCTACCAATACAATTATATCATCTTTATTTTTAATATCTGTTTTCATATTTCTTTTGTTCTGAATAAATAATAAAAAATTAAAGATCCTTACGGACAAATTTTCTAACCGAAATTAAAAACGGAACTGCTATCCACAAAACAAGCAGTAAAAAAGAAATCAGCAACCCGATAGTTGTTCCGAAAAAATCTTTAAAAATAGCACCTGTATAACCCATCATAGCAGATTGATCTAAATGCAGCAATATTTGTATTCTAGCCAAATCAATCGGACTTGAAGCCGTAATTCCTACCATCGCTTCTTCGATTGGATATTCTGCAAATTGAAACAAAAGAAATAACACCAAAGCATCAAACAATATGGCAAAATACATCCAAAATAAAATGGCTAAGCCTATTCCCTTTGCTTTATCTCGAGTTAAAATACAGCTCAAAAAGGCCAGTGACACAAAAACAACAGAAATTAAACTTCCAGACAGAACCATCATCAATCCTGCCATTCCTGGCGCATTTACCAAAAGAGGAATTCCTGCTCCAAGAAAAAAAGCTAAAAGCATTGCAATAGAAAGTCCTGTAAACAAACTAATCCAGATTTTCTTTCTTTTAATAGGCTGGCTCAACAAAAGTTCTATAAACTCTGAACTATTGTAAATATAAATAGTTGAAAAAAGTATCGATACCAGTGGAACTGTGAATAAAATAACATTCAAAATAGTTAGTAAACCTTTGGCTGTATTGTCTTCAAGCAAAAAAGATCCCCAAGAAAGCAGCGCTAGAATTAGAGCATAACTCACAACAATCTTATTTTTAAGAATATCCAATAAGACAATTTTAATTATTCTGTTCATGCTGCTTTTCTTTTAATATTGTGGCAATAGATTTTGAAATTTTGTTTTCTCCGGTTGATTCCAAAAGATCTTTAATCGTTTTATGAAAATGTACTTTTCCGTCCTGCATAAAAATGATTTGAGTAATCATATCATCCAATTCACTCAACAAATGCGAAGTAATCAAGATTAATTTTCCTTTGTTTTTCTCTTTAATGATTTTCTCCTTCAAGATTTCAGCCGCCAACGGATCTAGTCCTGCAGTCGGTTCGTCTAGAATTAAAACATCAGGATTAAAAAGGAAAGCTAATGTTGCACTTACTTTTTGTGTTGTTCCGCCAGAAAGTGTCCTCATTTGTTTGTCGCTCATTTTATCCAATTTGAAAGCTTTTATCAAATCTTCATCCAATTCCTTCTTCGAATTCCGAATCTGCTTGATCATTTCTATAATCTGAGAAATGGTCATATTATCAGGATAACGGCCAATTTGTGGCATGTATCCAATAGTATTTCGATATTCAAATTTCTTTAAGATCGATTCTTCATGAAGTAAAATATCACCACTATCAGGCAATACCATTCCTAAGATCGATTTTATCAAAGTTGTTTTTCCACAGCCGTTTGGACCAATAAGCGCAATGCATTCTCCTGCTTTAAACTCAAGGTTCACATCTTGCAAAACCTGCAGTCTTCCAAATTTTTTATTTATATTTTTTAAAGTAATCATAATACAAGAGATTTCATTTCGGGAGATTCATCTACAAAATTGTCGGGTGTTATGCTCGGAAGGATTTTTTCTGATTTATCCAAAAGCGTAATCATAAAACTTCGGAACAAAAGCATAGCCGAAGGATTGTTTTCTGTAATAACAGCAAAAAGACTCAGCGGATGAAAAGGCACATCGCCAATCCCGTCCCGATTTAAATCGTAGCCTTCATATTTATCCCAATAATTATTATTGAAATGATTTAGAACAAGGCTTCCGTTAGTACTGATATCGAAAGTATTGGAAAGAAAATTATTAAACGAAACCACATTATCCATACAGCTTGCCTGTACTTTCATTCCCCAGCCATTGTCTTTAAAAATGTTCTTTTCCAATTTTACACGGCTTGTTCCTTCCATATAAATTCCAGAAGTATTGCGGATAAATTTATTTCCAACAATATAGCTATCCGAAATTTCTTTGAGCAGTAAACCATAAGCAGCGTCGCCCCAGTTCTCTTCAAAATAATTGTTGAACATTTTTACATTTTTGGTAAACATAACCGCCACTCCTGCTCCATTATTTTTAAAAACATTGCCTATATAAGAATCATCATTAGAGAACATAAAGTGTAATCCGTAACGAATGTTGGCTTTAGATACATTTCGCCAAATGACAGAATTAGAAACAAACTCAAAATAAATTCCGTCACGATGTCCCGAAATTCTATTTCCTATAATCTGCATACTATCGCTTTTCCAGCAATGAATGCCATTGCCAATACGCTGTTCTTCTTTTTGATAAGCTTTTATGGTATTGTTTTTTACGATGCAGTTTGATCCTTTCTGAACATAAATTCCGAAAAAATTATTATCTAGAACATTGTCTTTTACTACAACTCCGATTTTATCGTATATTTTAATTCCACAGGGATCATTAAGAGAAGCATATCCTGAATTGATAACTTTAAACCCAGAGAAAACTACGCTGTCGGCTTTTATCGAAACTACTTCATATTTTTGCTGTCCATCCAGAACTGGCAAGCCTTTTCCTTGTAGAATTAATTTTTTATCTATAATAATATTGCCTTCTCGATAAATGCCTTTATTGACTATAATGGTGTCACCAGATTTGGCAAGTTCTATTGCCTTTTTAATTGTTTTAACTGACTTATCTGAACCTACTTCAATCTTTTGAGACCAGAGACAATTAAAAAACAATAGGAATGAAAGGCAAAAATGAAATTTCATGATTCAATATTTTAATTAAGATGGCATTTTATTTATTCAAAATTGCAGTCCATTCTGTTTCAACTCCTTTTGATTTTGCTTCAAAAGCTTTTGCCTCACTCTTATTAGAAAAAGCGGCAATATTTCCGTTCATTGGACTTTTTATCATGCCACCTGAAACAAAAAAAGCGTTTTCTGCCTTTATTAATTCATTATTTTTGGCGTAATCGTGTACGTAATATGCTTTTATTTTACTGTCTTTATGCTCTTTACAATAATGTGCCATACAAGCAATATCATCAAACTTATATGCCCTTCCTTTTTCTGTAATAATTTCGGCTCCGTGTCTTCCGTCACTAATTCCCATCATACAGAAATCACAATTATCAGTATTTAGTTTAATAGGAACAGGTTTGTCTCCAGAACATGAAAAAAGAAAAGCAGGAACCAGCAAAATGCCCAAGAGCCGACCAGATGGTTTAGTATATTTTTCCTTTATAATAGCAGCAAATAGCAAAGCTCCAACTACAATTAGCATCCATCCTCCAATATCCGGAATTGAATAAGCGCCAAAATTTAATAATTGTTTGTATCCAAGCATTGGTGGCTGATAAGCCATTCCGGGAACTCTAATAGCAGCATTCGGATCTAGATTATGTCCATATTCATAATTCCATCTGTAGAAATCGCAAGCAGATAATATTCCAAAAATCACAAAAGAAAAGAAGAAAATAAAGAGTCCTTTTCTATTTGATTTCCATGCACAAGCAATTGAAACAATTCCTAATCCTGCAAGAATAAACGGTAGCACTTTAAACTCAATAAAATCTTCTGTATGCAGAGTTTTCATTCCAATATAATGATTCAATCCGTTTATAATATCAACATCGCCAGCAATCTTAGAAGCATGAAGTTTTAATACCAAACCTTCAGGATATTGGGGTGCCGTAAGTTCAATTTTCCAAATAGGAAAGAATACAGCTCCAATTAATAAAAGCCCTGATAAAAATAGCATAACTTTAGAAAAAGGGGATAGTTTTTTATTTTTCATAATAATTCAAAATAAAAGGGAACAAAGAATACTTTGTTCCCTTATGGTTACTGACTATTCTTTTGGTAAATTGGTACCTACACTGTAAGTAATCGGAACGTTGCTTCCTGCTGGCGAAACACGCACATACCCTTGCATTTCTTGGTGCAATGCACTGCAGAAGTCTGTACAATAGAATGGGAAGATTCCTTTTTTCTCAGGAACCCATTTTAATGTTAAGGTTTCTCCTGGCATGATTAGCAATTCGGCGTTGTTTGCTCCTTTGATAGCAAATCCGTGAGGAACATCCCAGTCTTGCTCAAGATTGGTAACATGAAAATACACTTCGTCTCCAACGCGAATTCCTTCGATATTATCTGGTGCAAAGTGCGAACGAATACAAGTCATATAAATATGTACTTTATTGCCTTCTCGAACTACTTTAGATTCTTTTTCACCTTTAGTCGCAAAAGGATGTTTATTGGCCACAATATCATAATATTTCAGCTGTCCATTATTTCTAACTTTATCTGCTGGAATACCTTGTGCGTAGTGTGGTTCTCCAATAGTTGGGAAATCCAGAAGCAATTTCATTTTATCTCCGCTAATATCAAACAACTGTGCACTTTGAGCTAATTCTGGTCCAGTTGGTAAGAAACGGTCTTTGGTAATTTTGTTGTAAACCACCATGTATTTTCCAAATGGTTTTTCTGTATTTCCACCAGGAACCATTAAGTGTCCAGGAGAATAATAAGTTGCTTTTCTGTCTAAAACTTTTAAGTCTTTGATGTTCCATTTTACAACCTCAGATGAAACGAACATTGTAGTATAAGCATTTCCTTTTCCATCAAATTCTGTATGCAAAGGCCCTAAACCAGGTTTTTGAACTTCACCATAAAGTGCTGCTTCATATTTTACAACTGGAATTCCTGCATAAGCACCATCGAATTGTTTTTTAGCAATTGCATCTTTTAATTTTGTGAAACTAAACACTGGAATCAAAGCTGCCAATTTTCCACTTCCAATAATATATTCTCCTGTTGGATCAATATCACAGCCGTGAGGCGATTTCGGACAAGGAATCATATAACAGATATCTTTCAATTCTGAAGCATCTAGAGTTAAAACCTCATTCATGATTACAGATTTAGCACTTTGAGTTTTTTCATCCCAAGTATTATGGGCATATTTTGCAGGAATTCGTTTTCCTTTTCCAGCTTTAATATATTCTTCTGCTTTTTTCCAGTTCACTGCCATGATAAAATCTTTATCATTTTTAGAAGCATTAACTTCCAATAAGGTATTGGCTTGTTCTGTATTATAGCAAGAGAAGAAAAACCATCCGTGAGATTCTTTTTTTCCTGGGTGGCTAAGATCAAAATTCACACCTGGAGCAACGATTTGGAAAGAAAGATCCAATTGACCTTCTTTACCAATTTTAACGAAACTAAGATATCCTTTAAAGTTTTTCTTGTACGTGTTAATAGGCACATCGCCATTATCATTATCTGGCGGCACACTAAAACGGCTTGCTCCTACTACATATTCTGTGTTCTCCGTAATAAATGGCGAAGAGTGATTACCTGCACAGTTTGGTAGCTCAATAATTTCGGCAGTTCTAAACGTTTTCAAGTCAATACGCGCAATACGTGGCGTATTATTCGCATTAGCGAAAATCCATCGTCCATCAACTTCTCCGTTTGTTTGCGATAAATCCAAGTGATGCTGATCGTCCCAAGGCACATAACCATGAGAGGTATTCAACATTGGTTTTGTTTCTTCGCTGTATCCATAACCACTTTGCGGATCTTCAGAAAATACAGGCATTACTCTTAACAATCTTCCGCTCGGAAGTCCGTAAACACTGACCTGACCGCTAAAACCGCCCGATACAAAGTTGTAAAATTCATCATATTTTCCGGGTGCCACATACACTTTCTGAGCGGCATCGCCTTCAACAGCGTCTGTAGAGTCTTTCGGTTTGCACGAAACAAACAAAGCACACCCTAACGTAACAACGAAAATCGATTTTAAAAATTTATTTTTCATAAGGCTATTATTTTGATTTTGATTCCTTTTAATTATTTCACTCCATCATTCTGGCGCATATACTCCAAAATAGATCTTGCTTCATCTTCTGTTAATCCCTGATTAGGCATACGAATCATGCATAGCTCTAATTGTGCCTGCAATTCTGGATCTTTGTCAATCATTGGGTCAGGATTGGTAATAAAATTCATGATCCATTGAGGAGTTCTTCTTTTTGTTACCCCTTTCCATCCAGGACCAACTAATTTTTCGTCTGTTGGTTTATGACAGGAAGTACATTTTACTTCAGCAGTTTTAAGTCCTTTTTCAGCTAATGCTTTATCCAAAGAAGCTCCTAATTCAACTGTTTCATACTTACCAAGACCTCTTTTTGGATCGTAAGATTCTGCATCAGCTGTTTTCTCAGCTGCAGCTGGAGTAGAAAAATCCTGATCGGTGTTTGACTTTTCTTTCCCGCATGACGTGAGCAGGGCAAAACCAAACATGGTTAATAAAAATAATCTGTTCATTACTTTGTTTTTTACTTGTTAAACTTTTGATCAAAATTCTAAAACTTGTTTTTAGTAAAGTATGATTGCAATCATATCCTCAAAAAAAAGTTCATAATACCTTCGTATTCTCAAAAATCAACAAGCAATGAAGTTTTGTGTTTACATATTTTTATTTGCAGTGGTATTTCGCCCAGCATTTCCATTTCTGGATTATGTGGTCAACTACCATTACATTGCAACTGAATTATGCGAAAACAAAAATGCTCCAGAATTGCATTGTAACGGAAAATGTCATTTGAAAAAAGAACTGGCAAAAAGCTATAAAAATGATACACCGGCTTCTAACGAAAAGAAAAGTGAAACAGCAGAAACTGTGATTCTGTTTACGGTACAAATCCCAGTATTCTCTTTTGAAAAAAATAGAGTTTCTACTTTTATAGTAAATGCATTTTATAACAACTTATATTCTCATTTAGAGGCCGTCAACATCTTCCGTCCTCCGATTTTCATCTGATTTTATTTCATTCTTTTCCTTCTATCGAATTCATTCGATAGACCTATTATTATCATTATTTAAATTAAAATCTCATGAAAATTTTAAAATACACAGCCATTTTATTTCTAGCAATTACCTCATTATCTTGCTCTTCTGATAACGATTCTTCTTCAATTCCAGTTGATGAAACAAGCGGACTTCATAAAATACAGGAAATCGCAAATGATACTCATATTATAGAATTGTACTCATCAACAGGTTCTCTAGTTCAAGGATATAATCATATTTCGCTTCGAATAAAAGACAAGAAAACCAACAATTATATTACAGATACAAAACTTGAATGGACACCGCTTATGCACATGAGCATGATGCAGCATTCTTGTCCAAAATCAGTTGTTACTAAAGCATCAGACAAAAAGACTTTATATGAAGGCGATATCATTTTTCAGATGGCACAAAATGCAACAGAATATTGGGAACTCACTTTTAATTACACGGTTGATAATGTTACCTACACTGCAGCAGACAAAATAAATGTTCCTTCATCGGCAAAACGAACTGTAAGCTCTTTTAAAGGAAGCGACACAAGCAATTATGTAATTGCCTATATCGCACCATCTTCTCCAAAAGTGGCAATAAACGACATGACAGTAGGAATTTACAAAATGAAGGATATGATGAATTTTGAGGCTGTAAACAATTTCAAAGTTAAAATCGATCCAAGAATGCCGAGCATGGGTAATCATGGTTCTCCAAACAATACAGATTTGCTTCAATCTGAAACTAATAGTTTTTATAAAGGAAAACTTTCTTTGACCATGACTGGATATTGGAAAATAAATCTTCAAGTTCTTAACGACAAAAACGAAACTATCAAAGGAGAACCTGTTACAGCAGACAATACATCAAGCAGTCTTTATTTTGAGATTGAATTTTAAACTTAAAAATAACAAGAAAGAGGCATAACACAATTTGTCTCTTTCTATTAAAGTATGAAATGATGAAAAATCTAACAGCAACCTTCTTGGCTGTATTTTCAACAATATGCTGGGCGCAGGAAAAACCAAATGATAGTCTTGAAACCGTAAAGCTTAATGAAATAATCGTCATTGGAAGCAAACCTTCTTTGCATCTAAAACAATCAAAATCATTAACCTCTGTAGAAGAATATCTCTCAAAATCATCAAAAGTAAATATGATTAAAAGAGGTGCTTATGCGTGGGAGCCTGTTATAAATAACATGGCTACAGAGCGTACCGTGATTACTATTGACGGGATGCGCATCTTTGGCGCGTGTACCGACAAAATGGATCCGATTACTTCTTATGTTGAGGTTTCAAATTTGGCCGAAGCCAGCGTAGCGTCAGGACAGCAAGCAAGCTGTCATGGTGCAGGAATTGGCGGATCTGTCGATTTAAAACGTAATCAGTTTAGTGATAAAAATACAGGCTGGAACGGCAGTTTAAATTCTGGTTTTGAAAGCAATAATCTTCAAAAAATTATTGGTGCGTCTTTAGGTTACAATGATTCTCGTTTCTACACCCATATCGATTTTATGCATCGTGATGCCGATAATTATAAAGCAGGTGGAAACAAAGAACTGAGTTTTTCTCAATTTACCAAATACAATATTTCTGCCAGTGCAGGATATTTTATAAACAAACAAAACCTTTTGGAAGCTTCTGTAATTTATGACAAAGCAACAAATGTGGGCTACCCCGCCCTTCCTATGGATGTTTCTTTAGCCGAAGCTAAAATTGTATCTCTAAGTTATAAATATGTGCCAAAATCAAGTCTGATAACAAATTGGGAAACAAAAGGATATTACAATTCTATAAATCATAAAATGGACGATACCAAAAGACCAAGCGTACCGATACACATGGATATGCCGGGATGGTCTGATACTTATGGTTATTATTCGAGAATTAAAGGAAAAATTAAAAACCATAATTTTCTAGCTGACTTGAACGGTTTTTACAATAAGTCAATTGCAGAGATGACAATGTATCCTTCAGATCCTAACGAAAATCTGATGTTTATGTATACTTGGCCAGATGTCAGAACTTTATACAACGGATTGTCTTTAGAAGATAATATCAAAATTTCCGAAAAAGATCATCTGAGAATTGGTGCAAATCTCGGATTCCAGAATAATACTGTAGCAAATGATTTTGGATTAGCAAGTCTCCGCATTTTTTATCCTGATATGGATGCTTCAAAAAACCGTTTTCTAAAAAGCTTTGCCGCAAATTATACCAAAAATGAAGGGCAATTTGAGTTCGGATTTGGTTTGGCTTACGCCGAAAGAGCTCCTTCAGTTTCTGAAGGCTACGGATTTTATCTGTATAACAGCAGTGATTTTTATGATTATATAGGAAATCCTAATCTAAAAAATGAAAATGCTCTTGAGGGAAACTTTTCAATTGGCTATAAAAAATCGCAAATCACAGCAAAAATTACAGGATCCTATTTCTATTTTTCAAATTATATAATAGGCAAAATTGACCCTAATACGCTTCCTATGACTATTGGTGCTTCTGGAGTAAAAAGATATGAGGCCATAGACAATGCCAAAATATTCAATACCGATTTTAATCTGACTTATGATTTTCTGGAAAATTGGCAATTCAAATCGCAACTCACTTATAGTTCAGGAAAAGATAATGACGGAAATAATCTGCCATTTATAAGTCCAATTAAATACAGCGCCGGAATCGATTTTAAGAAAGAAAATTTTAATGCTGGAATTAATGCTTTAGGAAATCTGGCTCAAAATGAATTTGCAAAAGTGTACGGGCAAACTAAAACTCCAGATTATCTCATTTTTGGAATTAATGCAGGCTATACTTTCAATTGGAGTCAGAACAAATTAAAAATACAAAGTGGCGTAGAAAACATTTTTGATAAATATTACACCACTTATGCCGACTGGAATAAAATTCCTCGAATGGGGCGAAATGTCTTTGTAAATCTCAGCTTCTCTTTTAATTAGAATTCAATTCTCAAGGTTAACATATACAAACAAATATAAAACAGTATGATTAGAATCATGTTTTGAAAAAAATGATGATAATATATTTACCCTATTAAAATTATGTATTAAAATATATTTTGATACAAGCTTAAAACATAAATACCCAACAGTTTTATAGGTTAACGAAGCCGAAAATTCAAACAAGAAAAAATGAACAAGAACTTTTTAGTACAGGAAATACTCCGATTGAAAAAGGAAAAAAATGCCGTTATCCTGGCTCATTATTATCAAGATGAGGATATTCAGGAAATAGCAGATTTTATTGGAGATAGTCTTGAACTGGCAAAAAAAGCTCAAAATACAAATGCTGATATTATTGTTTTTGCAGGAGTCCACTTTATGGCAGAAACAGCAAAAATTTTAAATCCAAACAAAAAAGTAGTATTACCTGATTGGAACGCTGGCTGTTCACTTGCTGATGGCTGTCCGCCTGAAGATTTTAGAGTATTCAAAGAACAGCATCCCGATCATATTGTAGTCACTTACATCAATTGTTCTGCCCAAATAAAAGCTATGAGCGATTTAGTCTGCACATCGGCAAATGCAAAAAAGATAATCGAATCTATACCAGCAGAACAAAAAATCATATTTGCTCCAGATGAAAACTTGGGCAAATACCTTCAAAAAGAAACCAAACGCGAACTGGTCTTATGGAAAGGCTCTTGTGTTGTGCATGAAGCCTTTTCATTAGACAAACTAATTGAAATATATAACAAAAACCCGACTGCAAAAATTGCGGCACACCCTGAATCTGAAGAACATATTTTAAAAGCAGCACATTACATTGGCTCGACTTCGGGAATTATTAATTTCATTAAAACGGATCCTGCTGCCGTTTTCATTGTGGCCACAGAAGCCGGTATCCTGCATGAGCTTTCAAAAGCTGTACCCGATAAAACGCTGATTCCGGCTCCTACCACAGATCACAATAGCTGTGCCTGCAGTGAATGTGCTTATATGAAAATGAATACACTCGAAAAACTGTATTTATGCCTCAAAAATGAAAGACCAGAAATGCTAATTAAAGACGAGCTGAGAATAGAAGCCTTAAAGCCTATTAAAAGAATGCTCGAACTATCATAAAAAATGCAATAACCTTAAATCAAAATAACATGCTTAAAACAGATATACTTATCATCGGTTCTGGTATTTCGGGATTATTTTTTGCTATGAAAACAGCAAAAAAACGCCCAGACTTATCTATTGTTATAATGACGAAAGAAACAGCCAAAAATACCAATACACAGCTTGCTCAAGGCGGTATTGCTGTAGTGACAGACCTAATAAAAGACAGTTTTAACAAACACATACATGATACGCTTCGTTCTGGCGGAGGCCTCTGCGATAGAGAAGTTGTTAATATGGTTATCAAACAAGCTCCCGAAAGACTTCGAGAACTAATCGAAATAGGTGCTTCTTTTGATAAAAATGAAAAAGGACAATGGGATCTAGGTTTAGAAGGCGGGCATTCACAACATAGAATATTACATCATAAAGATAGCTCCGGACAGGAAATCGAGCAGAAACTGCTCAAAATAATCAAGAAAATGCCCAATATTGAGCTCTTAGAAAATCATATGGTCATTGACTTAAATACCGAAACAAAAAAAGCTAAAACTACTTGTACCGGGGCATTTTTCTTTGAAAAGAAACATAACCGAATTAAATACATTAGAGCAAGAACTGTTATTTTGTGCACAGGCGGATGCGGTCAACTTTTTGAAAACACAACAAATCCAAAAATAGCAACAGGAGACGGATTAGCAATTGCAGCTCGTGCAGGTGCCGAAATTACTGATATGCAATACATTCAGTTTCATCCAACAGCTTTATATACAGGAAAAGAAAATCCGTTGTTTTTAATTTCCGAAGCTGTTAGAGGCTTTGGTGCTTATATAGTAAATGATGAAGGAAAAAGATTTTTATTCAAATATGATATTCGAGGCGAATTGGCTACACGAGATATGGTTTCAAGTGCCATTAGTAAGGAGCTTCAAATAAGCGGAAAAAATCATGTCTATTTAGACTGCAGACACTTAGATGCTAAAGCTTTTTCAAATCAATTTCCTGTAATTACAGCTCATTGCAATGAGTTAGGAATTCGACCTGAAAAAGATCTAATCCCTGTTGTTCCTGCAGCTCATTATCAGTGTGGCGGAATTAAAGTGGATCAAAATGGAGTTACCTCAATAAAAAATCTTTACGCAATTGGGGAATGCGCTAGAACAGGTCTTCATGGTAAAAATCGTCTCGCATCAAACTCTCTTCTTGAAGGTTTGGTCTTTGCACATCAGGCTTCAGAAAATGTAGATAAAACCATTGCCGAATTTATTTTTTCATCACAAATACTAATTCCGAAGTTTCCGAAGGCACATCAAATCGATGATTATCTTGCTTTTGAAATACTTAAAAAAGAATTGCAAAAACTGGTTACTTCATTTTACACAAGTGAAGAACGTGATGCTGAGTTAGCTTTTGAAAAAATAAAAGAGCTTCATAATTATGCCGTTTCGCTTACAGAAGCCCACGAAATTACGATTCCATTTATCGAATTTTCGAACATGATTGCCGCTTCTTTGTTAATCATTAAACAATGTAAAGCTGCAGAAGACCAAAAAATATGCTGAAACCATAAAAAATCTATACCCCCAACCATTATGAAACTAACAAGTAAAACAACCATTGGTGAAATCGTCGCAGATGATTTCAAAACAGCAGCCATTTTTACAAAATTCCATATTGATTTCTGTTGCAAAGGACATCGAACTATCGAAGAAGTCTGCAAAAAAAGAGATATAGAAGAAAGTGTTCTTATTGAACATATTGAAAAAGCAAGAAACAGTTCTGCCAATCAGTCTTTTGATTATAAAAGCTGGTCTGCAGACATGATTGCAGATTATATAACAAAAACCCATCATAGATATGTTACAGAAAAGTCCCCTGTTATATTGGAGTATTTAAATAAATTATGCGGTGTTCACGGTGCGATTCATCCTGAGCTTCATGAAATTCATACTATTTTTTCAAAAACGTATTTAGATCTGACGGCTCATATGAAAAGAGAAGAGTTGGTTGTTTTTCCTTTTATTAAAAAAATGAAAGCCGCACACAGTAAAGGTACAGAACTGGAAACACCGCCTTTTTTATCTATTGAAGCACCAATTGTAACCTTAAAAGATGATCATGTTACAGAAGGACAACGCTTTAAGAGAATTGCGGCTTTAACCAATAATTATACACCGCCAGTTGACTCATGTAACACTTATAAAGTAGCTTTTCTAATGCTAGAAGAATTTGACAAGGATTTAAAAAAGCACATTCATCTGGAAAACAACATCTTGTTTCCAAAAGCAATTGAGCTTGAAAAAACATTTGAAAAAGTGTCATAAATAAAAACGAAACCATGGAAAAATATGTAATAAAACGCAATGGAGATTATAAGCCTTTTGAAGCTTATAAAATTCAGGATGCCATTCAAAAAGCCTTTCAGAGCGTCAGTCAGCCTGTCGACAAAAGAATTTACAAAACTGTTCTTTCTGGTCTTGAGGTAAAGTTTTCGTGGCCTGTAGAAGAAATTCAGGACATGATTGAAAGAGTGCTTTTTGAAAACGGATATTTCCAAACCATGCGTTCGTTTATAATTTATCGCCATACGAGAAAATTACAGCGAGAACATATTAATGGTTTAAACGATGACACCACTTATATAGACAGTACACAAACTGTTGAAGAATACATTAATCAATCAGATTGGCGAATTAATGCTAATGCGAATATTTCGTATTCAAACGCGGGACTAGTCAGTAATACCGCTGGAAAAGTAATCGCTAATTATTGGCTGGATAAAATATACAATAAAGAAGAAGGTTCTGCTCATAGGAATGGCGACATACACATCCATGATTTGGATTGTCTTACCGGATACTGCGCTGGTTGGAGCTTGCGTGTGCTGTTAAATGAAGGTTTTAATGGCGTGCGCGGCCGTGTCGAGAGCAGACCTCCTTCTCATTTTAGAGAAGCATTAGGGCAAATGGCCAATTTCTTAGGAATTCTGCAAAGCGAATGGGCAGGCGCTCAAGCTTTCAGTTCATTTGATACCTATTTGGCTCCTTATGTTTTTAAAGATCAGCTTTCTTATGATGAAGTTTTAAAAGGAATTAGAAGTTTTGTTTACAATCTAAATGTGCCGGCGCGCTGGGGTCAATCGCCTTTTACAAATATTACTTTGGATTGGAATGTGCCAGAAGATCTAAAAGAACAGATTCCGACCCGAAATGACGAACATTTATTTTTAAAGGTTACTGATGAAAATCTGATTTTGCAAGCTAAAAACAGAGGCGTTTCAAAACTGATAGATCTGAAATATGCTGATTTTCAAAAAGAAATGAATCTCATCAATAAAGCCTATTATACCATTATGACAGAAGGTGATGCAAACGGACAGCCGTTTACATTCCCTATTCCAACAGTAAACATCACTGAAGATTTTGACTGGAATGGAGAAAATGTCGATTTGCTTTTTGAAAACACAGCAAAAATTGGTTCATCTTATTTCCAGAATTTTATTGGAAGTCAATATCTTTTGGATGAAAATGGAAACCGAATCGAAAATCCAGAAGCTTATAAACCAAATGCGGTACGCAGTATGTGCTGTCGTTTACAGCTCGATTTAAGAGAATTGCTAAAACGTGGAAACGGTCTCTTTGGAAGTGCCGAAATGACGGGAAGTATTGGCGTGGTAACCATTAACATGGCGCGTCTTGGATATTTGCATAAAGGAAACATCATTACTTTATTTGAACACTTAGATGAATTGCTTCAAATAGCTAAATCGACTTTAGAAAAGAAAAGAATCTTTATCCTGCAAATGTACGACCGCGGACTTTATCCGTACACACAGCGCTATTTAAAACATTTTAGAAATCACTTTTCTACAATTGGCGTAAACGGAATGAACGAAATGGTTATTAATTTTTCTGAAGGAAAACAAAATATAACTGATACTTCAGGAATACATTTCGCGACAGAAATTCTAGATCATATTCGACTGAGAATGAAAGAATTTCAGGAAGAAACAGGAAACCTTTATAATCTAGAAGCAACTCCAGCAGAAGGAACAACGTATCGTTTTGCAAAAGAAGACAAAAAACGTTTTCCAGAAATTCTGCAAGCGGGACAAAATGAAAATATATACTATACCAATAGTTCACAAATTCCAGTCGATCATACCGACGATCCTTTTGAGGCTTTATTGCTTCAAGATGAATTACAATGCAAATATACTGGAGGTACAGTTTTGCATCTTTATATGAGAGAAAAAATAAGCAGTCCAGAAGCTTGTAAAAACTTCGTTAAAAAAGTTCTCACCAACTTTAAACTGCCCTATATAACCGTAACACCAATTTTCAGCATCTGCCCTATTCATGGCTATTTAAACGGAGAACATGAATATTGTCCAAAATGCGACGAAATTTTACTCAATAAAAACAATCAAAAACACTTGGCTTATGAAAACGAAAACGCGTAAGATTCTAGAAGAAAATAAATCGCAAAGAAGTAAATGTTTGGTTTACACACGTGTAATGGGATATCACAGACCTGTAGAAAGTTTTAATATTGGAAAAAAAGGTGAACACCAACAGCGTACACATTTCGAAGAAACCATTATCTATTAAAGGAATATTTAGCCTCACGCCTTTTACTTTATTAGATTATCCGCATAAAACGGCCTGCATTGTGTGGTTTGCAGGCTGTAACATGCGGTGTTTATACTGCTATAATCCTGATATTGTTTTAGGAAAAGGAAAAATAGATTTTGATTCTGTTCTTTCCTTCCTAAAAACTCGAAAAGGATTATTAGACGGCGTAGTATTAAGCGGTGGCGAATGTACTTTACATAAAAAAATAGTTGATTTTATAAAAGAAATCAAAACAATGGGATTTGCGGTGAAAATAGACACCAACGGTTCCAACCCAAAAATATTGAATAGCCTGATTCATGATCAATTAATTGATTATGTCGCGTTAGATTTCAAAAGTCTTCCTCATACCTTTAAACACCTAACGCAATCAGGCTTATTTTCTGAATTTGAAGAAAGCCTTTCTATTTTAATTCAGTCAAATATTCCATTTGAAGTTCGCACTACTTTTCATTCTTCTTTAATTACAAAGAATGATTTTGTGAATATGATAAAATATCTAGAATCTAAGCATTTTGAAGGAAACTATTATGTGCAACACTTTATGAATAATGTGCCAACACTTTCAAAACTAGACCATTCAAATAAAGAAATACAACTAAAAAACTTCTCAACTCCAAAAATAAAAGTTATTTTTAGAGATTGACAACTCAAAATGAACACGTTATGACTTTGCATCATTTTGTATTAATACTTCATCTTTTGGCAGCCACAATCTGGGTTGGCGGTCATTTGCTTTTAGCTATTTGCTACCTTCCAACAGCATTGAAGAAAAAAGACCCTAAGATTATTTTAAATTTCGAAAAAAAGTATGAAAAACTCGGAATGTCTTCTCTTGCTTTACTTATTATAACTGGAATCTGGATGGCGTATGATTTTGGAATTAAAGCCGAAACCTGGTTTCACTTTTCTAGCGGATTTGAAAAGGTAGTTTCAATAAAACTGATTTTGCTTTTCTGCACTTTCTTTTGTGCGGTTTGTGCACAATTTTTCATTATTCCAAAACTTAAACCTAATAATATCAACAAAATGGCTGTCATTATATTAACTGTTACTTCAATTGGTGTTGCAATGCTAGTTTTGGGATCAACGTTGCGTTATGGCGGAATTTAAAGTAACTAAAATCTTAAATCAAATACAACTAAAAAAACAGCCGTTAGGCTGTTTTTCTATGCTTATTACTATAAATCAATTAACTATCTAAAAATTAATCTTTGATAATTTTTCCTTCTTGTTTAAAACCATTTTGATCCGTAATGACATAAACGTATATTCCTTTAATAAATTTCTCAACATTAATTTCAGAGCTGATCTTAGCATCTTTAATTAAAACTCTACCTTCAGAATCAAATAAAGAAATAACATATTTTCCTAAGTTTTTACCTGTAAAGTTTAATACAGATGTTGTTGGATTAGGAGAAACAATAATCTCGTACTTACTTTCAGATTCTGTTTCGTCGGCAGTTGCAGCTATCCTTTCAGGACTTGGACCTGAATTACATGCGTTACAGCCAGCAAAAGAAGATGATAAAATACCGCTGATAGGTTTAACAAAGCAAAAAACAGTATTGTTTGCATTAAAATTGATAGTAATTGTTGTTGAAGTGCCATCTGTAAATCCTATTTGTGCAGTGTAATTTTTTGTTTTGCATATGGCATTATTTGTTTGTAAATAAAATGATGCGCAATATAGATTGCAAACAGAAGAAAAATTATACGTAATACAGCTGCCTTGAACAGGAGTAGTACATTTTATAGGAATTTCGAAACGCAATCCATTTGCAAATCCTTCAGCTACAGAGTTGCAACAGTTATTTAAAGTAGTAATAAATTCGGTATTTGTAGCATTCATACTACCAGCTAAGTAGCTATCACATTCACCATTTAACTCACCAGTTACAAAATAGGGATTAATGCTAGTTCCAGCTGACGAAATTTTAATTTTAATAGGAGTGTTTAATGGTGCTCCAGCTCCAGAACTATTTATATACCCACCAGCTAAATTTATATTATGTTCATAGTAAATAACGGTGCCTGCCACATTGCTAATAGTTAACGTTGAGCCGCTTGATGTGGCTTGACTATTTGCGTTAAATACTGCGAGAAATAAAAAAACAATTAAAAAAGTAAAATTTTTCATAATAATTTAGTTTATATTTACCTACTTTCAGTCAGTTTAGGGTCGCTGTTTCAGTTATTCCGACCAAAATTTATAATAATTAAGCAACTTGGTTAAATAGATAAAACAATATTCTTCGGGTCAATCAACGATAGATTATATTTTCTTCAAACAGCATATATGTACGAAAATAATTCAATAAAACAACATTTTTGTACGTTTTCCCGTAAACAATTAACTTTTTTCATCTTTTAACATATTGTTCTACTTCATGAAAACAAAGCGTCTACATCAATCGCTTATACTATTTAGTCCAGCTTAAAAAAGGTTATTATAAATCATAAAAAAACAGCCTGAAGGCTGTTTAAGATAAGTTTTAAATATAGAGATGTTACATTTGATTTAGTATCATCAAGACATCATACCAACAAGTATTGGTCCAAAAGCGGTCAATAATATATTAGCTAATGCGTACGGAATGGTATAGCCTAAAACTGGAAACTTGCTTCCTGCTGCATCTTGAACAGCTTTTAATCCGATTGTTGAGGTACCTGCACCTGTTTGCGCGCCAAGTAAGATTAGAGGGTTTATTTTTAATACATATCTTCCAAAATACATTCCTATGATATGCGGGATTAAAGCAACTGCTACACCGGCAAGCAAAATACCAAAACCGGTTTCTTTAAGACCTGAAATAAAACTTGGACCGGCTGCAAGACCAACAAGACCAATAAACGCTGCAAGTCCAACGTTGTCAAATATCCACAAAGCGGGTTCTGGAATTTTTCCAAAAACTGGAGTTCTTGAATGTAGCCAACCAAAAATTAATCCCATTACCAACGCACCACCGCTTGTTGTTAAAGTTACCGAAACTCCAAATAATGTTACCGAAAGCAAACCTAAAAGTCCGCCAAGAACAATACCTAAACCGACAAAAATGATATCGGTCTCTGGAGTTAAACGATCCAGATAACCTATTTCTTTCGCTGCTTCTTCCAATTTTGCAGGTCTACCTGAAAGATTTAAAATATCACCTCTATTTAAAACTGTTCTCGATTCAAGTGGTATTTCATGATTCTCTCTCGTTATTTTGTTTAGCATTAGTCCATGATAAAAACTGGCTTTTCGAAGAGCTTTTACTGTTATTCCTTCAATTGCTTTATTGGTTATTGTAACATCTAAATGCGCTAATGGGAAGTTTAATAAATCCTCATCCAAGATTTCTGGACCAATAGAAAAGAGACTGTCTAAAATGATTCCGTGCTGTCCCATAATAACCAAAACATCATCTTTATAAATTATAGTATCAGGTTTCGGGTCTAGCAATTGATGTTTATGGCGTATCCTTTGGATCACAATATTCTTGTTAGATATTAATCTTTCAAACTCGCTTATACTGATTCCTATCCATTTCTCGTTGGTTATTCTATAGGCTCGAATAATCCATCTCTGATAAGCGCTTTTCATTCCTGGACCATACTCAGTTTCACCTGAAATAGTTTCAGCCAGTTTATCGCTTTCTTCAACTAAATTAATACCAAGCAGTTTTGGAGCAATTCCGGTTAGAAAGAAAACAAAAGACGCTGCTCCTACGAGATAAGTTACAGAATAGGCCACGGGAATATTATTGATTAATCGGCTTTTTTCTGCATCGGCAAGATTTAAGTGGCTGATAGCATCTGAAGCTGTTCCAATCACGGTAGATTCAGAAAACGCTCCTGCCAATAATCCAGCTGCTGTCCCTATATCATAACCTAAAAAAGTGGAGACAGAATATGCCACTAATAAACACGACAAACAAATCACCAAAGTGAGTAATAATTGCGGAAATGCATTCTTTTTAAAACCTTGAAAAAATTGCGGACCAACTTTATATCCTGTCGAAAACAGGAAAAAGTCAAAGAAAATAGTTTTTACAATATCGGGAATATCAATATCCAATTGGCCAATTAGCACTCCAGCAAATAAAGTCCCTAATACTACACCAATTTTAAATGTACCTATTTTAATACGCCCGATTAAAAACCCAAGAGCCAAGCATAAAAAAAGTGCCAGTTCAGGATGTTCTCTAAGTATAGCTGTAGCCATATTACTTTTTTTATATAAATTTAAGCAAAAAAAGCAACCAACATACTATATTTCAATTATTTACAAATAATTAATTATAATCACAGTTTAGTAAACAGAAAAGTAACAATGACAAAATTAAATCTAAATGGCTATTTTTGATAGTGAGCTAATTTGGAATAAACATAAATGCAAACCATTTCTAGCATGAAAAATTCAAGCGATTATTCTACAAAACCCTTGTTACAAAGACAAAAATGAATTCTCAAACCATAATACCAGATAAATCTATTTCGCTTTTTGTAAAAAATATTTGGGTATTTGAAAGCGAAGAGAACAAAGCTACAACGAGTTTGCCATTTTTTGCAGATGGTTTTCCTGGTTTGATGTTTCATCAGTCCGAAAATGGATTGACGGTAAAACCTCATGATAAGAAAATGCCAGAAATTTTTGTTTACGGACAAACCATCAATCCAATTGTGCTAGAAATTTCAGGATCTTACTCTATTCTCGTTTTTCAGCTGTATCCTTTTGTGCTGCAAACCTTCTTTGGTATTCTTCCACAAAGCATAAATGACAATTGCTATTATTTGGACAATGCAGACAACAAAATTACAGCGCTTAATCTGGAATTGATTTTATGCAAAACGGTAAACGAAAAAATTGACATTATTTCTAATCTGCTTTTACATTATTTTGAAACCAAAAAACAAAATCTCGATCTAGAAATACGTCAGGCAATTGCAGAAATTATAGATGCAAAAGGACAAGTCCCTATTCGTGCCATTGCTGAGAAGCAAAAGATCAATCTGCGAACTTTTGAAAGGAGATTTTTAAAAGAAACTGGACTCTCACCCAAACAGTTTGCGCAAATATTGCAATTTCAAGCTTCATTGGAACAATTATCCATAAAGAATTATACAAAATTGACTGACATCGTTTACGAAAATGGCTTTGCAGATCAATCGCATTTCATCAAAGTATTTAAAGCATTCACAGGCAAAACACCAAAAAAATTCAGTAAATAGCCGTACTGTCGTTTTTATTCTATTTTCTAAAAAGTCCCTGTTGCACCTTTGTATCATTAACTTAAAAAATGATATAAAATGAAAATTATAATTTTTGGAGCAACAGGAACAGTAGGTCAAGAACTCGTAAAACAGGCAATAGCACAAGGCCACCAAGTTACAGCCTTTGTTCGTAATCCTGAAAAAATGCAACATGTAGTCAACACCAATTTAATACTTTATAAAGGAGACGTATTAAATGCCAAGCAAGTAGAAAATGCAATAAAAAATCAAGATGCGGTCTTGTGCGCCTTAGGTGATGGTAGAACAGGAACAATCAGAGCCGCGGGAACCAAAACAATTATTGAAGCAATGGAAAATACCGGAATAAAAAGATTGATCTGCCAAACTACATTAGGAATGGGCGAAAGTTACGCAAACCTAAATTTTGTCTGGAAACACATCATGTTTGGAATGTTGCTAAAAAAAGCTTTTGCAGATCATAAATTACAGGAGCACTATATTTTAAACAGCGATTTGGATTATTCCATTGTAAGACCAAGTGCTTTCACGGATGGAGAAATTACCAACCAATTTAAAATTGGGTTTGATGGGAATCTTAAAGGGCTCAATTTGAAAATTTCCCGCGCAGATGTTGCGAACTTCATGCTGCAACAGGTTTTAGCAAAAGAGTATTTGAAAAAAGCGGTTAGTATTTCTAATTAATGGCTATGAAACTGACTGACATCATACTTGTTATTGCGGCAACTTTTACTGCTTTAATGGCTGGTCTTTTCTTTTCCTACTCTGTTTCTGTTACGTTAGGTTTAGGAAAATTGAGCGATAAAGAATTTCTTAGCGCTATGCAGCACATAAATAAAGAAATTCAAAATCCATTATTTTTCACTTGCTTTTTTGGTGCTTTAATAATGCTTGTTATTGCCTGTATTTCACGTTACAATCAAAACTCATTTATATTTTTGATTACCGCAACGCTAATGTATTTATTAGGTGTTTTTCTGGTAACGGCTTTTGTAAACGTTCCGCTGAACAACAAATTAGAAGTTTTCGACATTTCAAGTTCTACAGAAATAGCAGCAAAGCAAATGCGAAATATATTTGAAAGACGTTGGAATTTTTGGAACAACATAAGAACAGTTGCATCAATATTAAGTTTGCTAATTGTGATTTTAACCTGTATTCGAGAAAACAAATAAAGAGGACTGCAACTAAAAGCAATATGACTTTCTAAAAACGAAAAAATACGAAAAGATTTTCCAAGCATAAAGAAAAGCCTGAGACTATATAATCTCAGGCTTTTCTTTATTCTATTTACCTCGATGAGACAGAATTCGATTCAACATCTTAATAAATACTTTTATAAAGTCATTTGGACCAAATTAAAGTTTTAATACCATCATAAATAAAATTATAATCTCTCTATTTTAAAATAAGCAAGTTCCTCCTGATTTCTTATCAGATTGCTTAATCGCTTAAACCCGACTTTTTGCAACACATTTTGCGATCCAGTGTTCTCAAGATCTGTTATAGCGACCACTTCATTTGTATTTGTATTTTCAAAACAATACTGCGTTATAGCGCTGCATACTTCTGTAGCAATACCTTTTCCCCAGTATTCCCTACTAAGCACATACCCTATCTCTATCTGATCTGTATTGTGTACAAAAATACGGGCAACACACATTCCTATAAAACTATTATCGGTAGGGTCAAATATAGCCCAACGGCTGAGATTTTTGTTTTTATAATTTTCTAGCAGTTCGCTAAACATTTCGATATATCTTTCAGGTGAAGTATTAGGAAGATATTGCGTCACTTGATTATCTTCAAAAAGATCTAAGAATGTCTGTTTTTCCTCAGGCAAAAATTCGCGTATAATTATTTTGGAGCTTTGATAGATAATATGCATTTGGTACTATTAATATAAATGAATTAGAATCTGTCATCTAAAATTAGTAACAGGATTTCTCTTTTGTAAATATATCGAAAATTTCCAATCACAAAAAGCACTGATCGACGCAAGGGAATAAAACAAAATTAAAAATAGTCCGAATCTTTCATCCATGTTATCTGATCGTCCTCATGAAATATTGGACAAAGAATTATGCTTTTCTCGCCTTTCTCATCGAGAATATACCAATCTGTAGTAGTATCAACTATTAAATCAAGAAATTTTTTTTCCTCTTCCGCTTGAGCAAAAATCAAATCATCATCCTGAACTCCTTCATCTAATAAAATGCTATCTTTTATAGAGAATTTTATAAAGTCAGCTAAATGTTTATTTTCAGATAGTTCAGCCAAATAATCAAATTTAAACGAAATATTACCAGAGCTTCTCATATCCCAATTGGTTTCAACAATCGATCCGATATTAAAGTCTTTCCAATACAATTCCAACTTCTTCATTTCTTTTTAGTTTACTTTAATTTTCTATTTATAAAACATTCTAAACTTACATCAACCACTCACTAACTAATTTCCTATACGTCTCTCCTATTGGCAAAGCATTACCGCTTTTCATTACAATTTGGTTTCCATCTATTACCTTTATTTTATTCTTTGGAATAATATACGATCGATGAATTCGAATAAATTGATTTGATGGAAGCTTCGCCAAAATATCTTTCATATTCTCCAATGCCATTATCTTTTCGTCATTGGTATGAATACGAATATAATCTCGTAATCCTTCAATATATAAAATATCGTTTAGAGCAATTTTATAATGCTTTCGGTCAGCTTTTACAAATAGATAATCATCTCCCTCTTTTTCAGGAGTTTGAAAAGTTTCCTGCCAACGAATGAACTTTTCTACACTTTGATAAAAACGATTAAACGTAATCGGTTTTAATAAATAATCAATCACATGAAACTGAAAAGCTTCTAAGGCATATTGCGGATAAGCTGATGTAATAATGAAATTATACTTCTGATTGAACATCTGCATCAATTCGATTCCAGTCAATTGTGGCATCTGGATATCAATAAAAATCAAATCGACCGATTCTGTATTTAAAACTTCAATCGCTTTAAAGACATCACTATCTGCATACAAAACATTTAGCCTTGAGATTTTAGAAGCGTAATCGGCAATTAATTTTACAGCAAAAGGTTCGTCATCCAGAATAATGCAGTTTATTTTTTTATTCATTTTAAATCTATTTCAAGTTCTGCTGTAAAATGGTTTTCTTCTTTGGTGATTTTAATTTGGTGCTTTTCGGGATAATGAATCTGTAAACGCTTTTGCAAATTATCTAAACCAATTCCGCCTAAACTATCTTTTTTCTGTGTTCCAATTTTATTCTTCACTTTAAAAATCAATTTTTCAGATGAAACTTTTAGCTGAATTTCTATTGGTTCTGAGTCTGAAACTTCTCCGTGCTTTAAAGCATTTTCGACCAAAGGCGATAAAATATACGGCGGAATTTCTTCCAACTCATTTTTGATTTCGACATTAAAATCAACCAAAAGATTCTCTTGATGCCTCAATTCTTCGAGCTCAATATATGCTTTTATATACTCAACTTCATCTGCTAATTTAATCTTTTCTTTCTGCGATTCGTAAGTGGTAAAACGCATAATTTTACTTAATTTATCAATTGCCATTAATGACTTATCTGACTGAAAATAAACCATTGAGTAAATATTATTTAAAGTATTAAATACAAAGTGTGGATTAATCTGAGCTTTCAAAAATTTGATTTCGGTATTCTTATTTTCTTCCACAATGATCTTGTTGTATTCTAAAAGACGAATCGAATAAATCACGAACCAAAGAAACGAACTCAAAATAATTGCCATACTACTATAATGCAAATTATCGAGCATATAACTCAGAAAATTAACGTTGGTATAATTTACTCTATCAAACAAAAGTTTGGTTATGATTTGCTCTAAAACAAATCTTAGAAAAGTAAAAATGAGATATGAAACGAAAACTCCCGCAAAAAGCCTTTTCCAATTGAAAGCTTTGAAAACCTTTTTCATTACGATCAAATAATGAAAATAAAACGTAATAATGAAAACAATAAAATAAGTGCAAAGAAATAGATCTGGTACAGAAAATCGTGCTCCAATCGGATTTTTCACGAAAGTGAAATATGAAATTAAAAGCCAATAAATAATATGAATTAGACATTCGAGCCTTTTGGTAATGGTTCCTTTATACATTCGGTATATTTTTAAAACAAAGATATACATTCAGTAAAAAGCATTTTAACGGGTTTGCAGATTAATCGAATGGGTTTGTCGATAAAAGTGGTTTTTAGGTTTTAATTCTAACAGTTTTGTCCTGTAATTAAATTCAAAACCATGAACAGAATCATTTTAGTATCAATTTTATTTCTATTTCAAATTAACGTATTCGCACAACAATTTTCAGTAAAAGGAAAAATCATCAATCAGAATAAAACGCCGCTGGAATTTGTAACGGCATCTTTATTAAAAGGAGACAAAACTTTACATCTACAAGCTTTAACTGATAGTTTAGGTAACTTTATTTTAAATCCTGAAAAAGGGAGTTATAGATTAATTATAGAAAAATTTGGAACCGAATTCAGCAACAAAGAAATAATCGTAAATCAAGATCTTGATTTAGGAATAATTGAAGTGAAAGAATTAGTGCAATTAGACGGCGTAACTATAAAATCAAGAAAAAAACTGGTAGAACAAAAAGTAGATCGATTGGTTTTTAATGTCGAAAATTCTGTTGTTGCAACTGGCGGAACAGCTTTGGATGCTTTAAAATCTACGCCAACAGTACGAGTTCAGAACGAAACCATTTCTATTGTTGGAAAAGGAGAAGTTTTGGTTATGATTGATGATCGTTTGAACAAAATGATACAGGAAGATCTCGTTGCATTTCTTAGATCCATTCCTGCTGATAACATAAAAAGCATCGAAGTAATTACAACGCCTCCAGCAAAATATGAAGCAGAAGGAAACAGCGGTTTAATCAATATTAAACTGAAAACTGCTAAAGCGAATTCTTGGACTGCAAATCTTGGCTCTACTTATGTACAAAGAAGTTACGCAAGCGGAAACATAAACGGATTATTTATCTACAATTATAATAAATTGTCGCTTCAGGCTTCAATCAATAAAGGAACAGATCAATTTCGCACCACTTCTGATAATCGAATTTATTATCCAAATGAGCTTTGGAAACATGATCTTAAAACCAAATCAAAAACGGATATATTGAGCATTGGTTTTGGTGCCGATTATAAACTGACTGAAAAATGGACGTCTGGAGTAAAATATTTAGGAAGTTTTAATGATAGAAATGCAGTAAATAATCCGCTGACAACTCGTTACAATACTTCTGGAGAAATCAATTCTTATATATTATCTGATGTAAATGCACAGAACAAACCGAAAATGAATTCTATAAATTGGAATAACGTTTTTAGCTTAAATAATGAAGGCAAAAATATTACGGTTGATTTGGATTATTTCAATTATCAAAAAGACGATTCTCGTACATTTTCAGGAAATGAAATAGACAACCAAAATGAAAATATTCCCGAAACTTACTTTGCTGCAATCAATTCTAACTTAAACCGATTGAAAAATTATTCGGCAAAAATTGACATTTCACTTCCTTATTCTTGGGCAAATATTAGTTTTGGAGGAAAAGGATTTTATACTAATACTAAAAACAATTTGACTGTTTTTGACAACGAAACTGGAACTCTGATTCTGGACACCAATTATTCTAATATATTCACATACAAAGAATACAATGAAGCAATCTATTTCTCTGCAAACAAAAAATTAAACGAAAAATGGGAAACGCAAATCGGCTTAAGAACAGAAGCTACACAAACAGAAGGCTATTCTGAAAATCTAAACCAAACTAACAAAAACAATTATATCAAATTGTTTCCAACGGCTTACGTTACCTACAATGCAAACGATAACAACTCGTATTCTTTAAATTACAGCCGAAGAATCCGCCGACCTGATTTTGATTACTTGAATCCGTTTGTTATTAGAACTAGTCCCTTTTACTATTCTCAAGGAAATCCGTTCTTAAAACCTTCTATTATAGATAATTTTGAGTTTTCTTATATCCGAAATCAAAAATGGGTAAATACAATCTATTTTTCTCAGGTTTCTAATTTCGGACAAGAATTAGCAATTATTGATCCTGAAACGAATATTACCAAAAGTACACCAATCAATTACGCTGATACTTACCAAATCGGTCTTTCAACATACTACAATTTCAATAAATATTCTTGGTGGAATAGCTTTATGGGGTTCAATTTAAACTATCAAAACGTAAAATCTAGAACCAATTTAATTGCTTCTGTAGACGGTTACAACGGTTATATTTATAGCAATAACGATTTTACAGTAAATCAATCTAAAACTCTTTTCTTTGGTTTAAATTATGGTTTGCAATTACCAGGACGTTATCAAGTTTTTAATATTTCGACTTTAAATATTTTAGATGTTTCTGTCAAGTTTTTGGCTTTAAAAAAGAATCTTTCAATCACTTTAACTGGAGAAGATTTATTGAACGCACAAAAACCTTTAATTTCTTATTATTCAAACGGAATTAAAAATACGATGGAAAACTACAGAGATTCTAGAGCTTTTAAAATTGCTTTGAGTTATAAGTTTGGAAATCAAAGTGTAAAAACTAACGAAAGAAACTTTGGAAATGAAGAGGAAAGGAATCGTGCAAATTAAGAAATAAATATTGCGCAATTCGAGAGATTTGCGCAGTTTTATTAAGTGAATCTTTAATAGTATATTTTTCTCTAAATAATCTTTACATCATAAATTAATCTTTTACTCAATTACATATACTTCTTTAGAAAACAAGCAGTCACTAGTTCTCAATACCATTTTATCGGGAGGCGTATTTTTATTTGGTTTTAGAAATTTATAATCTCGTATAGCTATATTTAGCATTTGTTTGCCTTTTTTTTCAAAAACAGCTTTAAATTTGAATTTGCCCGTGTTTAATGAATCAACATACGATAACAAAATATTTTTTTGAATTTCATTATAATTGGCTAGTTCTTTATTTATACTGGTTGATAATAATAGCTCCAAGAATCTACTGCTTGTTATATTAGAATCAAAATTACTCACATCGTATTGAAGGTTGCCATCAATCACTTTATTTACTTTTACAGTATCAGGAAAACTGGAAAACAAAATTTTATTTTTATATAAATTCTCTTTAAAACCTTTATCGGAATTCTCTTCTTTTTTGTTGTTGCAAGAAATAATAATAAATGTTATTAATAAACATTTTGCTATCTTATAAACCTCTTTCATTCTTCTATTGTACTTTTGTTTACAATTAATCTTTTATAAATATTTTTAACTTTATACTTCCTCAAGCAAATATAATTTAAAATAAAAATTTCTTAAAAGCTTATGCTTTTTAAATAGAATAAATAGTTACAATCCCTAAATTTCAAACACATCATAAGCTGTTTTATCTCTTTAAAAAACAATCAAATACATAAAAAAATCATTATTAACTTGTTTTTATGACCAATCGGTCATATATTTGCATCGTTAAATACAATCCATCATGACAAAAGGTGAAGAAACCAGACAATTTATTATAGAAAAAGCCGCTCCTATTTTTAATACAAAAGGAATTGCAGCTACTTCTATGAGCGATATTATGGAGGCTACGAAATTGTCTAAAGGAAGTATGTATGTACATTTTGAAAACAAAGATGTTTTGGCCTGCGCCGCTGTAGATCATAATATGAAAATATTAAGTTCTAAACTGGAAACTGCACTTAGACAAGGACAAAGTGCCAAAGATCAGCTTTTTGCTTATATCGATTTTTTTAGCAACCCAATCAATCCACCCGTAATTGGCGGATGTCCTTTACTAAACTTTGGAACCGAAGCAGACGACACAAATCCGATTGTGAAAGAAAAAGTAAACGCTGCCATCAAACGCGGACAAGTGCTTTTAACTTCGATTATAGAAAAAGGAATTGCCGATAAAGAATTTCATTCTGATTGGAATGCATCAGAATTTGCCATTACACTTTTTGCCATGCTTGAAGGAGGACATTTAATGTCTCGAGTGTCTGGCAACAATGATAACATGAAAACAATAGAAAAAACACTTAAAAAAATTATATCTGAAAAATTGATATAATTTTTTTTACTATAAAAATGACCGATTGGTCATAAATAAATTTTTAATTAATTATAAAAAACAAATACCATGTCAAAAACAATTTTAATTACAGGAGCTTCAAAAGGATTTGGAAGAGCTTGGACCGAAGCTTTCTTAGCTAAAGGATACAACGTTGCTGCAACAGCAAGAAATCTAGAAACGTTAAACGATTTAAAAGAAAAATACGGAAACGCAATTTTACCTTTAAAATTAGACGTAAACAATCGTTTAGAATCTCTAGAAGTAGTTCAAAAAGCAAAACAGCATTTTGGAAGAATCGATGTTTTGATTAACAATGCGGGTTATGCACTTACGGGCGCGGTTGAAGAAGCAAACGAACAAGAAGCTAGAGAACAATTTGAAACCAATTTCTTCGGGACATTATGGTTAACACAAGCTGTTATTCCAATTATGAGAGAACAAAAAAGTGGTCATATTATTCAAGTTTCTTCTATTTTAGGATTAGCCACTTTACCAACAGGAATGGGACTTTACAGCGCTTCTAAATTTGCTATTGAAGGTTTAAGCGAAACATTGGCATCTGAGGTAAAACAATTCGGAATTAATGTTACTTTATTGGAACCAAACGGATATGAGTCTAATATCTGGCATACTGGAATTACCAGCGAAAGTTTGCCATATTATGACGAAATCAAAAAGGCTCTGGCTGAAAGAGAAAACATTTTTGGCAAAGTCGAAGCAACTGCTCCAATAGTGGTAAAATTAGTAGAAAACGAAAATCCACCTTTACGTTTGTTACTTGGAAAAGTGGCATTTCCGTTTGTAAAACAAAGCTATGATCAAAAATTGGAAAGCTGGGAAAAATGGAATCATGTTTCAGTTGAAGCACATGGTTAATTGATTTTCAATTTTAAAATAAGAAAGACAATCTAGCATGATTGTCTTTCTTATTTTATTTACTAAATCGTTAAATCAAAAATTGCCAAACGTATTTCGATATTTAACCATCACTGTTTTGAATAAATCTTTATTTGACGGTGGCGAAAGTACGATTGCTCTAGAACCCGAATCTATAGATTCTTCAATACTGTTGAGACTTTTTCCGCCTGTAGCCATTACTGGAAAATCGGGAAATTTAGCTCTAATCTCTTTCACAATTTTAGCTGTGTTTGCTCCTCCAGAAACATGAAAAACATTTACTCCTGCTTCTATCTTTCCTTTCAGAAAATCATGATCAGATGAAGTTACAGTAGCGATAATTGGAATAGAAACTTTCTCTCTTATTTTTTTGACATCTTTATTCTCAAACGGAATATTTACAATAATTCCCGATGCACCCGCTTGTTCAGCATAGATGGCCATTTCTACAGATTTTTTGCCTTTTGTTGTTCCGCCTCCAACACCGCAAACAACAGGTTTTCCTGCAAAATCTATCAAGGTTTTGATTATTTTTGGAGACGGCGGAAACGGATAAACTGCTAGAATTGCATCGGCATCATTATTTTCGATAAGTGCCATATCTGTAGAAAAAAGAAATGATTTTATGATTTCGTTTTTCAGCAGTAAACCTTGGCAGTTTTTGCCAATAATCTCTGGTGTAGTAAGGGCTTTAGTTACGGTTTTATTTCTTCTGAATAACCGGTCCCAAAGTGAACTTTTCTTTTTATTTTCCCAAAATGAGCCTGAAATTGAACTAATCTGCATGGTCTTAATTTTTGCTTTTCGACCAAATTTAATACAGCAAAATCTAAATTTTCTTAAAATAAAAAGTGAAAATTCAGATTTTGTAATGAGTTAGGAAAAATTTGTAGTAAAATTAAATCTGCCAATTAGTTTAATATAAAAATCGAACAAAAGTCGGATTTAATATTTCAAAATATAACCAAACAAAAAATGATTTAAAATTGGATTATCATTCCGTAGGAATGTTTGATTGGTAGAAAAAAAACGACAACGCATTCACGTTCCATCAGGAACGTTTGATGTACACCTCCATAAAAATGATAAAACCAAATGTTCCTACGGAACGTAAAACAATGACAACAATTTAGTTCTACCGACCAGATGTTCCTACGGAACACAGAGCTATATTTATCCAAAAATAAAAAGCGCAAAATGCATCTGATTTTGCGCTTTCTAAATTTTATATGATTTTTTTTATGCTTGAACCTTTTTCTTCTTAGACTTCTTCTTCCCTTTCCTCCACCAAATTATAAATCCAGTTATAGGCAATGAAGCTCCAATCAAACTGACCAAACTCCAGATTATTTTTCCTGTAAGTCCAAAGAAAACTCCTGTATGCAAGTCATGATTACTTGCTTCATAAATATCAGCAGCGTTATTGTCTTTGTATAATTTAGCTCTAAGCAACTGCCCTGTTTTTCCATCAAAGAAAAGCGTATTTTGATTTCTTGCCCAATCATTTGGATACGTCATTCTTAATCGCAATTCTCCTGTTTTTCTAATTGAAAATGAAACAGAAGTTGCACCTGGATATTTCGCATTTGCACTTTCGTAAATGTTATTATATCGAACAGGAATTGTAGTCGAATCAATTTTAGCGTTAGAAACCACTTCATCTCCTTTTCTAAGTTTGGTTCCCGTTACTAAACTAACTCCTTTTTTAACCGTATCATATTTGAAATACGTTCCAGAAAAGGCAATTAAAAGCAGAAATATCGAAGCATAAAATCCTAAAACTTGGTGCAAATCAAAATTGACTCTTTTGAATGAACCGCTCCACTTTATTTTTAAAGATTGCTTAAGCAAGCGTCTTTGGTTTGGAAACCATAAAATTAATCCCGTTATGAGCATAATGATAAAAATTACCACTGCCCAACCTTGAATAAATTCACCAACTTCTCCCAACAACAAAGTACGATGTATTTCTAGTACAGTATTCAACCAATCTGCTCCTTGCTGATTGATTAAAGTTCCATCGTATGGATTGAAATAATACGTCTTTTTCTTTTTTGTCGAAATTTCAACTGCAGAATTTGGTTCTTCCTTATTTATTTTTAAAGCTGTGATTTTCTGCTTTGGTTCCAGTTTTTCATAGTTCTCAATTATAGTTTTTAAACCTATAAATGGCTTTTCCTGAACGGGAACGTGCAGATATTCTTTGTTGGCAAAATCACGAATTTCTTCTTCAAAAACATAAAGAAATCCAGTGATGCTCACTATAAAAACAATGAGGCCCGATGCTAAACCGAGCCACAAATGTATTTGTCTGATAGTATTTTTAAAACCTTTGGTCATAATTTGCAATAAAATCCAAATGTAGAAATATCATTTTAAATGACGAATTGTATTCTTAGAATTTAAACGTAATATTTCCTGTAACTCTTGTTGGGTTTTGAGCTGCTAAACGATATGACCAGTATTTCTCATTCGTAAGATTGTCGACTTTTAATCCTAATCTAAATTTTGGTCTGTCATAAAATACAGAAGCATCCAAAACGGTATAAGACGGAATACTGAATTTGAAAGTCGTTGTATTCGTTTGATAATACTCGCTTCCATAAATTCCACCAAAACCAAATCCAAGACCAGAAGCCGCTCCTTCGGTTAATCTATAACTTGCCCAAAGGTTTGCCGTTGTAGGCGAACCAGCAGTTGTAGGTCTTAAGCCATTAATGCTTGGATTTGCTTTTGTATATTCACTATCATTATAAGTATAACCCGCAACAATATTTAAACCTTTAATAGGATTAGCGATCAATTCTGCTTCAAAACCTTTACTCAATTGCGTTCCGTCTTGAATCTGAAAGTTTACGTGATCTGGATCGTCACGAGTTACGTTTGTAACTTTGATGTCGTAATAACTGAAAGTTGCGCTAATTTTATTAAAGTCAAATTTAACTCCACCTTCTAATTGATTTGCCTGATTTGGTTTAAAAGTATTTCCATTAAAATCAGATCCTCCCACATTATTAAATCCGTTCATGTAGTTTCCGAAAACAGAAACCTTATCTTTAACCACTTGGTAAACAGCTCCCAATCTAGGAGAAAATGCCGTCTGATTGTAATTCCCAGCAATAGAATCACGGCTCGGATAATATACTCCTTTATTGATATAACGATCAGCTCTAACACCTCCCATTACCAACAATCTATCAGTAACATTCAAAACATCAGAAACATAAGCACTATAAGTTCTTTCATCATTTGAAACCATATTAGTGTACGTCGCATTAGCAAACAAAGGCTCTATTTTATTGATTGTGAAATTGTTATATGCATCTCCTGGTTTTCTAAAATTAAGTGCTGGCATGTTTACCGTTGCATCATTACGTGTTGCACGAAGACTGTAAAAATCTAAACCTGCCACAACTCTATTACGCAATTTTCCGATTTTAAAATCTCCGTTAAAGTTTTGCTGAATATCTGTACCGTAATAAGGATAATCTTGATTGGTAACTTGCTGTCTCAATGTTTCATTGCTTAACATAGTCAAAGCCACAACATATCCTTCAGATGAAGATCTTGTTCGCGAAACAATAGTTTGTGAAGTCCATTCGTCTGAAATTTTATATTTCAATTGAGCAAAAATATTATATTGCTGCCCCGTATAATTTACAGTATTATTAGCAAAAGAAAGATTGTACGGAATTCCTAATTCTTCGATGCTGTGGGCAGTTGCATCCGCTTTTGTATAAGGCGTTAATCTTGTTGGAGATGTTCCTTTAGAAACACTAAATTCGGCATCGATTAATAAAGTCAATCTATCACTAACTTCATAAGAGAAACTTGGCGCGATGAAAAAACTTTTGTTAAATCCTGCATCTTGAAAGCTTCTTTCGCTATGCAAGGCCGTATTAATTCTAAAAAGAGCCGTTTTATCTTCGTTAAGAGGCGTGTTAATATCGGCCGTTAAACGATTCAAATCCCAATCTCCAGCCGAATACGACACTTCTCCTTTAAAGAAATTAAAAGGCTTTTTGGTAACTCTATTGAACAATCCGCCAAAAGAAGAAATCGTACTTCCAAACAAAGTTGCCGATGGTCCTTTTATGACTTCAATGCGCTCTAAATTGGATGGATCAATTGTATTATAGGTAAAACTTCCAACCCCATTTCTAACTAACTGAGGCGTTGCAAAACCTCTAGAAATATTAGTTGTTCTTCCTTGATTTCTCACTTCAGAAATACCAGCTCCAGGAACGTTTTTAAAAGCACTATTATAGTCTGTAATTACCTGCTCTTTCATTAGCTCCTTGCTTACAATTGTATAAACCTGAGGATTTTCCATGTTTTTCAGTTTCATTTTAGAAACTTCTTCACTTTCCTTTCTTGCAAATCGGTTTCCTCCAGAACTTACAATTACCTCTTCTAATTTTTGCGAAGTATAAGCCATCTCAAAATCTAGAGTAACTTCTGTGTTATTCTGATCAACAATAACCGAAGCTGGAGAAGATTCGTATCCATTCAATTTTATTTCTATGAAATAAGTTCCGAAAGGGATATTTTTTAATTGATACGTACCATCAGAATCCGTTGTTGTCGTTTTATTTAATTCTGAAATTTTAACCGTTGCACCTTGTAAATAATTTCCGTCTTTAAGAAGAGCCTTACCAGAAATTGAACCAACAGTCGATTGAGAAAAAGCCGTTTCTGAGCATGAAAAAAGAATCAAAAAGGCTGTAAACACTTGAGATAAAACATTGTTTTTAAGTGTTTTAAAAATTGTTTTCATATAAAATTTATAATTTATCCTTATTTAGACTGGTTACAAATATATAAATGAGAACTGACTTCTTAGGAAAAGATTAAAACTTTCTTAAAAAATAATTAAAAACAAACAATGAGATTTCTCGCGTCTTAAAAAGAGCTATGATTATAGAAGATTACCTTCCCAATCAGTTTTCTTTGGAACAAACATTTTATGCCATTTTTCTACAAAGACATTTATGTTTTGCATATCAGATTGAATCAATTTCGAAAGTTTAGCGACTTCGCTTTTATAATCACTTTTAGAATAAAATTTCCCAAGTTTATGTTCTGGTAAAAAAAGCATATAGAATAATGGAGGACCTTTGTATTCGTCACTTCTTAATCTCATTTTAGTTGAAATCTTGTCTGGAGTTCCAAATTCTAAACCATCAAAATCCTTTAAAAGTGATAATGAATTTAAAGCAGGACTAAGCTCATAAATATTCAAATGAATTTGAATCCACTTTTCGCCATTAATTATACTGACAGAAAGTTGTTCTAAATAATTTTCTGAAGATAATCTGCTAAAATCATAAGTATAGCCGCGGCTGTTTCGATCATATTGCCCGTGCCATGAAGTTTTAAATGGAGAAAGCTCAAAACCATTTTTTAATAAAGAAGGAATTCCGACTTCTTTAAAAATTTCATTTCTAACTTTGAGAAGCTCCTTGTCTTCAACTTTGTAAAATAATTTCATTTAAATTTTAAATAGTTTTTGAAAGTAAAATTTTATTAGCAAACCGTTATAGTACAATTTTGATCCGCTTTAAATTCATTTAGAAGTAACTTTTATAAAATTATAAGAAAATACCGTTTTAACCCTTTTTACCTTCTTATAAGTTCTGTTTTCATAAAAAAAAGACTACCTATTCAACAAATATAAGTTAAAAATTTAGACTTTTTAAAATGAACAGATTGTTATGATTTTTAGATTTGGGTTGCAGAAACCGTTATTCTTTTTTATTTTTATGAAATCGTGTGAAACTCTAATCACTTGATTTAATGTTTTAAAATAAGAGAAAAACAAAATGAGCAACAACAAAAAACTAAAAGCTGTAGCTTTCGGAGAAGTACTTTGGGATATTTTTGGTAATGAAAAAAAAATTGGCGGAGCGCCTTTAAATGTAGCGCTTCGCATGAAAGCACTGGGTGTTGATTCTAATATGATTAGCTGTGTAGGAAATGATGAAGATGGAGAAGCAATTATAGATGAAGTCAACAAATTAGGCCTTGAAACCAAAACTATTCTAAAATCTGACGATTTCCCTACAGGATTGGTAAATGTAACATTAGACGAAAGTAAATCTGCGACTTATGAAATTATTTATCCTTCTGCTTGGGACAAGATTGTTTTAAACGAAGAAGCAAGAGAATTAGTCATAAACTCAGATGTTTTAATCTACGGAAGTTTGGTTTGCAGAGATGAAGTCTCTAGAGAAGCTTTAGACGAATTACTCAACACGCACACTTATAAAGTTTTTGATGTTAATCTTCGAAAACCGCATTATGATTACGAAATTCTGCAGCACTTAATGCAATCGGCTAATTTTATCAAATTTAATGATGAAGAGCTAATGGAAATCAGCGCGGCTTTAGATTCTCCTTACAATACTTTAGAAGAAAATATGAATTTCATCTGTTCTTTAACCAATGCCACAGCAATTTGTGTTACAAGAGGAAAAGATGGAGCCTTGCTTTTATGGGACAAACATCTTTATGAAAATGAAGGTTACACGATAAAAGTTGAAGACACGGTTGGCGCTGGAGATTCTTTCTTGGGAGCTTTGATCACTTCGCTTCTAAACGGAAAAGAACCACAAGCAGCTTTAAATTTTGCCTGCGCAACAGGAGCCTTAGTCGCTGGTTCAACTGGTGGAAATCCTAAAATTTCAATATTTGACATAGAAAATTTAATTAATAAAAATTAAAAATTTGAAAAGCCTGATTCTAAACATCAGGCCTTTTTTATAGTTATAACATTCTATTTTTCTTCCAAACATGGGAAATATGTAAATTTAAAATGGAATTATTTCGTCCTAATCAAGAGGAGCGCAGTAAATTGCAAATCCAATAAAATAAGGAAGAATGATGAAAAAACTACGAATTTCACTTATCAATATCCACGGACTTTTGAAAGGTTCTGGTCTCGAAATCGGTCGAGATGCTGACAACGGAGGTCAGACCAAATACATATACGAATTAGCAGAGTTTTTATCGCAGCATGAAGATGTCGAACACGTTCATATTTTTACAAGATTAATAGATGATCCCGCCCTTTCGCCAGAATACTCAGTACCTGTAGAAATTATAAATGACAAACTGGATATAAGGCGAATTCCGTTTCTGGGAAAAAAATATAAAGCAAAAGAACAGCTTTGGGAAGGTCTAGATACTTTTGTGAACGGCGCGATGCAACACATCAAACAACACAATATTTTCCCAGATTGGATTCACTCTCATTATGCTGACGCAGGTTACGCCGCAGCCGAATTATCGTCAGTTTTGAATATACCTTTCGCTCATACTGGACATTCTCTAGGATTCTACAAAAAGAGGAAATTAATCGAAAGCGGAGAAACTGAGGAAGAATTGGAGAAAAAGTTCAAGTTTAAAGCCCGAATTGCTGCTGAAGAAAGAACCTTAGAACTCGCAGAATTTATTGTCACTTCTACCGAACAGGAAATTGAGACCTACAAAGCATATAAAAATTTTGAATTAGGAAAATACCACGCGATCTCTCCCGGAATTGACACCAGAAAATTTGTTCCTTATTATTATCAAGAAAACGATTCGGATAAACATATGGAAGAAGCGCAACGAAAATATTGGGTTGCCGAAAGTATTTCTAAATTTCTTACCAATCCGCACAAGCCAATTATTCTGGCGCTTTCACGACCTGATCGTCATAAAAACTTGAATACCTTAATTGAAGTTTACGGAAAAGACAAAGAACTGCAAAGTATGGCTAATTTGGTCATTTTTGCCGGAATTCGAAAAGACATTGCTAAAATGCCAGAGTCTGAAAAAAACGTTTTAACTGATTTGCTTCTTTTAATGGATAAATACGATTTGTACGGAAAAATGGCAATTCCGAAGAAACATGATGTTGAAAATGAAGTTTCGATTATCTATCGTTATGCTGCAGAAAAAAGAGGCGTTTTTGTGAATTTAGCTTTACATGAAAACTTCGGATTGACCGTTATCGAATCGGCTAGTTCGGGACTTCCAGTTGTGGTGACAAAAAACGGCGGACCTTCAGAAATAATTCCTGTTTGCCAGAACGGAGAATTGGTAAATCCGCAAGAAGAAAGCCAGATCAAAAAAGCACTCCGAAATATTTTAACCGATGAAAATCGATGGAAATATTACTCAAATAATGGTGCAACTAATATTCAAAAATATTACAGTTGGATAAGCCATGTTAACCATTATGTAGATTTAATTAATGAAAATCTATCAGTTTCTTCAACTGGAATCAAAAAACAGCATTATCCAAATATCAATATCAGCCGATTAAAACGAAAAATAGATCACTTATTGGTTTCTGATATTGACGGAACTTTAATTGAACCAAAACTAGCAAATCCAGGTTTGAAAGAATTAAAAGCTCATTTAACCAATCGCACCGAAAAAATGGCTTTTGCAATGGCTTCTGGAAGAAATTTAGCGCTTGTTAAAAAAGTAATTGATGAAGAAGAGTTTCCTCTACCCGACTTTATTATCTGTTCTGTCGGAACCGAAATTTATTACACCAATGGAAAGGATTATATTTTGGATAAAGGTTGGGCAAAATTTCTTGCAGGAAGATGGAAACGAGAAGATATTGTCAATAGATTGAAAGACATTAAATGGATAAAAATTCAGGAAGAAGAAGCTCAAAACCCTTATAAAATCTCATATTATTATGATAAAGAACACTACAATCATGATGAACTGATTACTGCTTTGGGAACGGGCTGGTACAAAGTCAACATTATTCCGAGTCATGGGCAGTTTTTAGATTTTATTCCCAAAAGAGCTTCAAAAGGAAATGCGATTAAATTCTTGTGCAGAAAATGGTCTATTCCGTTAAGTAATGTAATTGCGGCAGGAGATTCTGGAAATGATGTCGATATGTTTAGAGGTTCAGTAAAAGGAATTATTGTTGGAAACCGAAGCGCAGAACTTGCCGATTATGAAACAACAAAAAGCATTTATGTCGCTAAAAATTCAGCTTCAGAAGGAATTTTGGAAGGTTTAAAACATTATAAAGTCATAAAATAATTCATTCGTTGAGCATAAAAAATAAGCCACTAATTGCACAAATTTTCACGAATTTTTAATTAGGCAAAAATCTAAGACATATCACAACTACAACTTTGTCAAAGTTTAAAACTTTGACAAAGTTCTTCAAATTAGAATTCGTGAAAATTCGTGCCATTCGTGGCAAAAAAACATACTAACAGTTTAAAAATAAGTAATAAAATGTATTCAGGTTCAGGATTTAGCAACTGGGAAATTGGAGATGTTGATGTATTTATAGATGAAAAAGGAATTCATCATTTATTTCATTTAATCATTCCAAATCATGATTATATCGCTCATGCCATTTCAAAAGACGGTCTTTCGTGGAAACGAGTAAAAAACGCTTTATTTGTGGGCGATCCAGGAGAATGGGATGATGATATGTTATGGACAATGCACATCAGCAAAAAATCGGATGGCGAAGGTTATGAAATGTATTATACTGGCCTTAAACGCCAAGACAAGGGAATCGAACAAAAAGTAGGAAGAGCAATTTCTACCGATTTGCTTACTTGGAAAAAGGAAAACTTATACGGACTTCCGTTTAAAAGCGAAGCTCCTCATTATGAAGGCAAAAATAACAATCCGCGACAATGGATTAGTTTTCGTGATCCTTTTAAATACCAATACAAAGACGAAGATTATTTGTTAATCTGCGCCCGAAGCGCCTCTGGACCAACATACCGCAGAGGCTGTATTGGTGTAGCAAAAAGAGAAAAGGAAGGTTATGTGCTGCAAAAACCGCTTCACATTCCGTATGTTTATGATGATGTGGAATGTCCGTGTGTTTTTGAAATTAAAGGAACGCATTATCTTTTAGGATCTATCAGAGAAGATATTAAAATTCGTTATTGGTCTTCGCCAGAATTTAGAGGAGAATATTCTGCATTTCACAATAATGTACTGATGCCACAAGGAAACTATGCTGCCAGAGTGGTTAAAGATGGAAAACATTTCTTGGTTTACAATTTCTATTTTGCAGACGGAAACGTCAATACACACCGCGTAATTCCGCCACCAAAAGAATTGGATGTCGATAAAAGTGGAAGACTTTTGCTGAAAAGTTATTACTATTGGGAAAAACTGTATCAGAAAACGATTCTTCAAAAAGATTTGCCTCACCCCTTGCCTATTCTAGGAAATCCAACAGCCGAATTTGTTTTGGAAAATGAAAACAAATGGCGATTTGGCTGCCGAAGCGGTTATGAAATTTATGGCTTCGAAAAACCATCAAACGATTTTGTTTGGGAAGGAACATTGTCTGTTGAAGGAATGGGAAAAACGGGTTTTGTAATTGAATGTGATAAAGAAGGAACTGGATATTATATTTCGATTGATTTTATGAATGGTTTCGTGCAGTTTAGAGCTTGGGGATTTAATGAAAAAGATGTCAAGAATAATTTCATTTTTGAAAACATTCAAACCAATCAATTTGAAATTAGCGAAGAAAAACAGATTTCCTTTAAAATTATCCGTTACGGAAATTACTATGAACTTTCTATAAATGACATCGTAAAACTGACTTTATTGGATTTTAAATACAACGAAGGAAAAGTCGGAATCTATGTTTGTTCTGCTGTAATTTCGATAAGCGATTCTAAAATTCACGTTATTCCAGAACCAGAAAACGAATATGCAGCTTCTGATCCTGAAAAATATGATAATGAACTTCAGCCAAATTCTTTAATTTAATGAGCTTTGCCAAAAGATAAATTATAGAGCTCGTTTACGCATTTTTGTCATTTCGACGGAGGAGAAATCTCCACGAGAAGCTCGATAAAGATTGGACTACCATTGTAGAGTTACTTGTGGAGATTTCTCCTCCGTCGAAATGACAATTATTGAGGTTATAAATGTCAAACTTTGTCAAAGTTGGACTCACTTCACAAAAGGATAATAGGTTAATACAGCTGTTTTTATTTTGAAAGATAAAACTTATATTGGCATTCCAAACTCATAATTTAATAAAATGCCACAAAGTCCGTCTCCTGAAGATGTAAAGAGAATTTTCGAAAATTATTTTACTGCCGATATGAACATCTGGACAGGATTTTCGGAGAAGATTAAAGTTCGTGAATTTGATAAATCTGAAATCATAAAAGATTATCATGGTGTCGAAAAATATCTTAATATCATCATTAAAGGATCTGCGGGATTATTTGTTTGGGATGGTAAAAGAGACATCTGCATTAATCTATTGTATGAAAAAAGTTTTATAAGTGATTATATGTCTTTTTTAAATCAGCAGCCATCTGTTATTAAAACTGAAGCTTTAGAAGATTTGACGCTTTGGTCTATTCCGCATCAAGATTTGAACGAACTGTATCAAAGATCTGAAACAGGTTTACGAATTGGAAAAGCTATTTCTGAAATGCTTTATGTGCGTAAACAGCAAGAACAAATTAATCTATTAACGCTTTCTCCTCAAGAACGTTATTTGAAACTTATAGAAGGGCGTCCAGAAATTTTTCAAAGAACACCACTCAAAATCATTGCTTCTTATTTGGGATTAACAGCAGAAAGTTTAAGCCGAATTCGAAAAAGAGTTATGGAAAAATGATTTCTTACCCAAAGTCAATTTTATTTTCATTTTTGCTCGCTAAGTTTGCTTCACTAAACCAAACAAATTTAAAACGATGAAAAATAAAATCAACTTTGGCGCTATTATAGTTTATTATGTAATTGCTGTAATCTGCAGATATGCAGCTGTTAAAACCAATTTATTGTCAGGAATAGAAAATCCGTATTTAGTAATTTTGCTTCGTGGTGTTGGTCCTGCTTTGGGTGCTTTGGCAGCAATAAAAATATTCTCTCTTAACAATCCAATGTCGTTAAAAGGAATTTATAAAAATGCAATTGTTCCGTTTGCCGTTTATTGGATTCTTCCAGCTGTTTTAATTGCAGGTGTTTATTATTTCACAATCGGTAAATTTCCAATTTTATTAATGTTTACGGTTTTAGTTTACGGACTTTTAGAAGAAATCGGATGGCGTGGATTTTTGCAAGGACAATTGAAATCGCTTCCTAAATTTACTTCAATCTTAATTATTGCTGTTCTTTGGTTCGCATGGCATTTAAACTTTGAAACAACTCCAAGCAACATGATTTTCTTCGGAATCATTTTCTTCGGAACTTGGGGAATCGGAAAAGTATATACTTCTACAGGATCGCTATTGGCAGTTGCGGGAGTACATTCGCTAAATAATTTCTTCCGTAATGGACTTCACGATACAGAACTTGCTTTAATCATAATTTTATTAGTAATATGGGTTGGTTTTATTATTCTTTATAACAGAAAATATAAAACTGCTGTTAATCCAGCTTAACTTAATTCCGCAGACAATTGAGATAGTTTCTGCAAAATATTTTTTTCACGCAGATTTAGCAGATTATGCAGATTTAATCAGTGAAAATCCTTTTAATCTGTGGCAAAAAAAACAGCGCAAACATTTTAAGTTTTGCGCTGTTTCTATTCTAATTTAATCTTTCCATAGTTTCCATTCTCAAACAATGTTCACTTCCTAAATACAATGGATTTCCATGTTTCTCAGACCAAAATCCGTCTAAAATATCTTTGGTAATGCATCTATAAACCGCAACTCCTTTATAAGTTTTATGATCATCGCCTTTATAACTAAAATTAATGACCAAAATATTGTCTTTAAAGAAACCCGTTCCTTTTTGTTTATGCGAATTGATAAGCCAATCTGCTTTTATGCGATTGTTTTGATCTAAAGTCAGAGTCAAAACACCTTTGTAAGTTATCTCATTACTTTCGTCCTGATTGCTTCCCGAAATAGAATAAGTACCTACTAAATCTTGTATTGTCATTTATTTAATGCTGAATTTGAAATATAAATAGTTCCAGATTTTAGAAATCTTTAATTGAAAGTTGGCAAATATATATAATTAATAAACTTTTCTAAACATAAAAAATGCGCACACCATTACAGTCTGCGCATTCTAAAAAAAAAATATCCGAATTATTTAATTTTCAAGGTATATGCAGTAAGCGTACTGGCTGCATCTCTATAGAATCTTACTCGATTATAAGTTCCCGCAGGTGTTCCTTCTGGAACTTTTAATATCGCTCTGTAAATAGTGCCACTTACAAATTCTAACGGATAAATTGCCGTTGGAGCTGTACTGTTATACATTTCTATTTTGGTAATTGTATTTAGTTGACCTCCTCTAATTTCAAATGTATCTCCAATTTTCCTTTCTGTTCCAGAACCAATTAACTCTGCTTTAAAAGAATCTGGTTCAATAACACTAACTTGAAATCTATTTTCGACACTTCCATTTTGAAGCGTATAAATTCCGTTTTTGACACGTAAATCATAAGTTCCTACAGGCATGTCTTCTTTAAGAAAATAATATACTCCATATTCCGTAAACGCTGTACCAGATGTGGTTGTTCCTAACGAACCACCTAAATGAACGATTTCTGCGGTATATTCTGTTTTCTCATCTTCTGCAGATACCAAATAAACTCTAGTGTTTTCGACACTTAGCCACAAATCATTTATCGATGATGTGATTCCTGAGTTTCCTATATTAACAATCTTTTGCAAAAAACCTTTTCTAAAAGTTTCTGGATAGGCTACAGTCCAAGTTCTTGGTTCTGTTTGTCTGAAATCTATTTTAAGCGTATATTTTTTTGTTGTTCCCGCTTTTGAAGTTACCGTGTAAACGGTTCCGTCTTTAAAAGGAACTTCTGTTCCAGATGCCGGAGAAATTACAGCTTCTGTACCAAGAACAATTTCAGGTTTTATGGTTTCTGGAAAAGATGTATTTACACTCCATGTCACTATTATATTTTCCTCTGTAATAGCGGCGCTTACATCATTATTATCTGCATCTTTTATCGTAAAAGACTCAATGTGAGTATATCCTGGAACTTTTACAACATCGCCAGGAATTGAATTTACTTTATCAATATATTCAGTATCACAAGAAAAGAATAGCACTGATAAAAAAAGTAATCCGATTAAAAATACATTGGTATTGTTTTTTTTATTCATGATTGTATTGATTATCTAATTTTTAAATGATTTTATTTTATTATTTTTGCCTTATTGATAAAGGCATTTATATTTTTAAAATGTCTGTATTTTCAATGCTTACGGTAATTCAAAAAGCCGTTTGATAGTCATGGGGTAATGATATGATATTAGTATTTTGCAGAGATCGCCGGTCAAGCTTTACTGCAGCACTTTTTAATTATGTCGTAATCCCATGTTTCTTTTTACATTGTTATTGATTTATAATACTTTAGACCAGTTATAACTGATTACGCTGCTTGAAGTTCCTGGAGTAACCGCAGTTACTTTTACCAAATAAACTTCTGTAGCACTTGTATGAGGAACTGTAACAGAATGTGAATTTGTTCCAGCTGCTTTCCAGATTACAATAGCTTTAGCAGGAGTCATAACATGAGTTGTAATATTATAAGAGTAATATCCTAATCCGTAATTTGATCCAGATATTGTACCATTGTATCCAACTATATTATAAGGATCTGATGTTGGAGCTGTACCAACATTTCCAGTTGCATTTTTAACTTCAACACTTTCTTTCCATAAATCCCATTCTCCACAAACAGAATTTAAATCAACTGTACCAACGTACCATTGAGCTGTATTTCCAACAGGACGAAGTGAAGCTCCGTAAATACCTTCCCACTGAACGTTTACACCGCCAATAACAGCAGCTACTGGAGTCCAGTTAGTATCTACAGATGATGGTGCTTGCCATCTATTTACAGTTACTGATGTTGAAGTTGCAGAACATAATTCTAATGCAGCTGCTTTGGCTGTTTTATTAGAAACTTGTTCTTCTTGTGCTTTTGCAAGTCCTTGTGAATCGGCAGTTTGGTCTTCTGAGCTACAAGATGTAATTGAAATAGTAGCCAATGCTAAAAATGATAAGATTATTTTTTTCATAATGATATATTTAATAGATTAATTTGGCTTCTTTTATTACCTCGGCAGAAAAGACAGACATTTTTTATTTGCAAGTTTATTTTGTAATTCTAATAGGATATTTCATTGTAGCGGTAAGATTATAGCTTTCCATCTGTATCCAATAGTCAGTATCGGGTTCTAATGTTATTGCTTCACTAGAAGTTCCTCCAAAAACATAAGCTGCTGAAAAGCTAAAGATGTCTAAACCTTCATTATACTGCTGAAATTGCCATTTTTTATTTCCTTGTGCATCTACAGCATAAACTTTTGTTACTTCGTAAGAAGGGACAAAGTTTTCACCTTTTAAAAACATAGAGCTTGAAACGGGTATAGTATAAGTTGAAGTCTCACTTGATAATTCTCTTAAAACCAATTTTGGCTGTTGGATCACAATTTTTACAGTATAAACAGCTGTTGTTCCATCAGCTGCTTTAGTGGTATACGTAAATGGTGTTTTTGCGAATACAGGCACTAACTCGGTAGCTGCGGGAGTAATAGTTGTTTTTTCAGGAAGTGAAATCGAAGTTTCTAAATATTCATATTCATAATAAGAAGGCAGATAAACTGTTATTGTTTTTTCTAAATTATTTACAGCGCTATATATCGCTTGACTTTCACCCGGATTTACAACCTTAAAAGATATAATTCTTCGTGCATCAAGGTCGGTAACAATTTCTGTAACTGGATCTTCTTTTACATCTGTCCATCTTTCTTCTTCATTATCGCAAGAAGTTAAAAGACTAAAAAGCGTAAAAGCAACAAAAAACAAAGGTGTTTTTAATTTTGTAATTTTAGTATTCATTATTTGTATTTGGATTGGTTATTTAATTTCAAATTTTGTACTTCCTTTTGGAACCATTACATAATCAAAAGTGTAATACATGTGCGGCGTATCTTTAAACCATTCAGCTGACGTATAAACATCTTTGTAAACCGAAATCATTTTAATTTTGGCATAATTTCCGTTTGCTGTTTTTAGAATAATAGTTCTTGCGGGAATAGTTGTTCCGTTTATAATTTTAAGAGGTTCACCAAGTGCATATGCTACGTGAGCTTTTTGCGGATTAGTTCCATCAGACACAACAACTCCATCAAAATCATACAAGTACCATCCAGTTCCATTACCAAAAGAACCAGCATCATCTGTTCCTATAAGATCAATTCCTGTTTTAAACTGACTGTCAGCCGGAACATCAACCACTTCATCAAAAGGTTTAGCTACAATTGTAATTCCGCCAACTCCACCTGCCTGATAACCATTATTTTTATTGTCTAAACCGTTATTTCCAGACAAAAAGCTGGCATATAATCCGCCAAAAGCTAAATCCCATTTTCTTGTTTTTTTATAAGAACCGTCAACCGATTTATTCTCTTCAAGACTATAGTAAAGTGTTGCAGAAGGCGCCGTCGGATTATCATCAGAAGTGCTTCCTTGATAATTTTTTACATGAATGACTTTATTAAAAAGTGTTTGATCTGGAATTTCTGTTCCTGGGTTTTCTTCATTTCCGCTTCCTTCTGCTGGTTTATCATCAGATGAACATGCTGTAGTTGTGGCAGCAATAAGAAAAACCATCATCAATATTGGCGATACTTTCTCTATTAATGTTTTTATTCGTTTCATGAGGTTATCTATTTATTTGGTATTTAAATTTTTACTTCCGTCTTTCTGGATAAAATATCTGAAAGTGAAATAAGGAGCAGGCCAATTCAAATCTGTAACCGCTGGAGGATTTCCTTTATAGGCATTTACAAGTTGCAGTTTGGCATATTTTCCGTCAGGTAAACGTATCGCATATGTACGATTCGGAATTGCCTGCATAATGTGGCTGCTTAAGCTGTAATAAAACCATCCAGCAGAACTTTCTGAAGAAGCCCATCCTATTTTGGTTATCTCGCTAGTATTAAAATCTGTATCTGAAGGTGCTTGCGTTACATTTTTATACTCTTCATTAAGCAATACAACAGAAGTATTTTCTGCTGGCCCTTCAAAACCAGGATTATATTGGTATTTTGCATTATTTACAAAAACTTCGCTATTGTAAGGTCCTGTAAAAGCAATGTCCCAGTCTTTTGTTTTCATATATTGCAAAGAATCTGCTTTGGTATGCAGCCATATTTGTTTTTTATCGCTGAAGCGAAACAAAAACGTATGAAAACTTCTCTGTTCTTTTCCATTAGTTCCATCTCCCATAGAAGCTCCAGTGTCGCCCGCAAGATCAGTAATAATAGTGCTTTTATTATCAATAAGCGAAGAGTTTGTATCTTCCTCATTGCTGCTGCAGGAAGCCAAACTTATCGCAGCTATCGCGAAAAGCAGTATTTTACTTTTGTTAAATGTTTTAATTGTTGTCATTAGAAATATTTGAGTTTATTGGTTTTTAAAGAAACGATAGCTAACACCCAAAAGAAGTATTCTTCCTGGCTGTCCTGGCATTAGCGGATCTGTATAATCGAAAATATTATCAGCCGTAAATCTGACATTGAGATGATCATTCAATAATTGCTTATCAATACTTGCATTGATCAGCCAGTAATCTTTCACAAAAATGTCATATTTGTCAATAAATTGATTTCCATTACGATCTCCAAATGGATACTTTCCTCTAAAATTCACTCTCAAGTTTGCATTAAGTTTCCATGGATTATTGCGATAGAAAATAGAAGAATTCGCCATATGACGGGAACGGTTTTCAATTCCCCAATAATCTGATGGTCGCGGCTTATACGAATTTCCAGTTGCTGGATCGTGAATATTCTGACTGTAAGGCCATTTTCCTGCTCTAATGCTATCTTTTATGCTAAGATCTTTAGCAATTAAGTATTGATAACCAGCACTTATTTCTAGATTTTTTATTGGGGTTAATTTTAGCGAAAGCTCAAAACCTTTATTGACAGCTTCTGGAAGATTTTGGTAGGTATAAATTATTCTGTTGTTTGAGCCTGTAGCAACTTGAATACTATTAATCTGATTGGTTATTCTATGATAAAAACCGCCTCCCTCTACTTTGAGTTTCTTTGAAGGTTCGAAAATCAATCCTGCATTATAAGAAGTACTTTTCTCGGCTTGCAAATTTCCAGCGGTCTGATCAAGAACATATTGTCTAACTTCGCTGATTTGTCCATCTTTTTGAAGTTGTTCTAAGGTTGGTGCTAGAACAGCATTTCCAATTACTAAATAATTGCTATTTGAATTGTAAAACACTAAATAATTGGTTTTAAAATCTGGTGCTTTAAATCCAGTTCCAACACCTGTTTTAAAAGTTAATTTTGGACTAATAAAATACTGCAATCCAAAACTCGGATTTAATCTTCCTCCAAAATTATTAGTATGATCATAGCGTAATCCGCCAACTGCCTTTAGTTTCTCGAAAGGAGTCCATTCTCCCTGAACATAAGAAAACATAGTTTCTAGAGAGTTTACACCATTGAGCGCAACATCATTCATGTTTTCCACACTTCCCCCAAAACCCCCAACAAGCTGGTATGTATTATTACTGCTATAAGAAAACTGCTGTTCTAAACGATGAAGCGTCTGTTTAAAAACATCTTGACTAACCGAACTATTATTTTCCTGCCAAGCTACACTCATATCAGCAGTATAATACGTAAGGTAGTATCTTGTAATACTTCTAAATGCGCTATTAAAACGATGATCAAATGAAACCGAAAGATTTAAATCCTGCTCATCTTGATTATCTCCAGAAATATGGCCTAGACCAAAATCCTTTTCCATAAAAGAACGACGAAGCCCATATCGTCCGCTCAAGCCTAGAAAACTCTTTTGGTTTACCTGATAACGCGATCTTCCTTGTAAGCTATAATTATCGTAAGGTGGCGAAGTTGTTCCTTGTATGTATTTAGAATTGGTATTGTAACCATCTGTTCTGTAATAATTTGCTGCAAGATTTACAGTGCCTTTATTTTCAAGAAAAGGTGTTTCTCCTTCCAATGTAGCATCAACAATATTCAGTGATCCATAACTTACTGAAGCCTGCATTTGCGGATCTACAACTCCATGTCGGGTAATAATATTTATAGTGCCGCCTAAAGCCTCACTTCCGTACAAACTCGAAGAAGCACCCTTTATAATTTCTATACGTTCGATGTTGGAAACGCTAATTCTCGAAAGGTCAAAGTTGCCATTGTTTCTCCCCACCATTGGCTGACCATCGATTAACACCATAATATATTCACTTCCAAAACCCTGCATTTGCACGCCAACAGATCTAGCCCCACCGCTAATATTGTTTACAATAGCAATTCCTGTTTGTTCTTTTAAAACTTCATCGAGCCTTCTACTCCCCATAAGTTCAATTGTTTTACGATCGATTACAGTAACTGGCATAGCGCTATATCGTGCATTTACCAAGTTTTCAGGATTACTGCTTTCTTTAATGCGGCTCGTTACATTGACTTCTTTCAAATCGACTCCTTGTTCCATTTCGATTTGAATGGAATGAGCAGCGCCATTTAAAGTAATTTTCTCAATGTAATCTTTATAGCCCATATTGCTTATTCGAATTGTATACGTTCCATTTGATAATCCTGAAAATGAAAAATGTCCTTTACTGTCAGTTACGGTGTTTTTAAAAGAAGGTTCTAAAATTACTGTAGCATGCGATAATGGATTTTTAGAATGAAAAACCAAACCGTTTATACTATTATTATTTTGCCCCAAAAGCATATTAACAAATAGTAAAATGAAACTCGTAATAATTGTATTGAAATGACCGTAAGTGCTTTTATTTTTCATTTATTTTTTGACTGATCTCTTCTCAAAAACCAGAATAACTATTCTTATTTAGACTGCGTAAAAATAGTAATTAATAATAAAGTAATAGTATTTTATTTACATATTTTTTAAAATCGTAGAATAAATCGTAAATATCACCTAAACTAAAACTTTATAAAAAATAAATTAAAAATCTAAAAAACAATACTTTAAATAGTAATTATAAATAAAACAAATTCAAGAAAAAAAAATCAAGAAGAGAAAAAGATAGTGCAAAAAAATTAATATTATTTTTATTACGAATTGAAAAAATAGAAGTTTCCTTGCCTCATTTGAAATTTTAAGTCTTAAGAAAAAAACAAAATAAATTATCATTTTTTATGTGAGAAAACACAGAATAAACAACATTGAAATTTTGTTAATTTCTTATAGAATTAAGTAAGAACATTTGAGTTTTTATGATTAAATTGGTTGTATGAGAACAAATCCCGATGTACTTATTATTGGAGGCGGTCTTGCTGGTCTGGCAAGCGCTCTGCACTTATCTAAAAAAGGTTTGAGGGTAACTCTTATCGAAAAAAATACGTACCCAAAGCATAAGGTTTGCGGAGAATATATCTCAAATGAAATTCTTCCTTATTTATTTTGGTTGGACATAGATGTTAGAGAACTCCATCCAACCAGCATTTCAAATTTTGAATTTGTTGCACAAAACGGTAAAACGGCAAAAACAAAACTTCCGCTTGGAGGATTCGGAATCAGCCGTTATGAATTGGATCATTTCTTATTTAAAAAAGCCGTCGAAAATGGCTGTACTATTATTACAGAAAATGTCACTACTATTTCTTTTGAAAATGACATTTTCACCGTAACAACTTCTGAAGAAATTTTTTCAGCAAAAATAATTTTAGGCGCTTATGGCAAAAGATCAAATATTGATCAAGTTTTGTCAAGAGACTTTATTTCTAAAAAATCACCTTGGCTTGCCATAAAAGCGCATTACAAAGGGAAATTTGATGAAAGCCTCGTTGGTTTGTATAATTTTCAAGGCGGTTATTGCGGCGTTTCTAAAGTCGAAAACGACGTTATAAACATTTGCTATTTAGCCGATTTTGAAACTTTTAAAAAATACAAAAACATAGATGAGTATCAAAAATCGGTACTTTATAAAAATAAGAAACTGAAAGCTATTTTCGAAAACAGCACTTCCCTATTCGAAAAGCCTTTAACTATAAGCCAGATTTCATTTGACAAAAAAGAATGTGTAGAAAATCATATTTTAATGATTGGAGATACTGCAGGATTGATTCATCCAATGTGCGGCAACGGAATGGCAATGGCGATCCATAGCGCTAAAATAGCTTCTGAACTAGTTCTTGATTTTTATTATGGAAAGATTGAAACCAGAAATGAATTTGAAAAAAAGTATATCAAAGAATGGAAAAAGCATTTTAGCAAGCGATTATTTTTTGGCAGACTATTATCAAATGCATTGACGCATAAAAATTTAACTCATATCATGACGACCATTGCAGCATCGATTCCTGCATTACTTTCGTTCATTATAAAACAAACGCACGGCCGACCAATAACAATTGAATAAATGGGTGTAAACACTAAATATAGAACAGAAGAAATAGAGATAATGGATGATTTTTCGCTTGAAAGCGAAGAATTGATTGGCGCGTTAGATCAAATTGCTTCTATCAACCAATTGCTTGGAGGAAATAAACTGACGCTACATGGCATAAAAGAACTTTTAAAAAATAATGATATTTCAAAAACAATAATCATTGCTGATATTGGTTGCGGAAATGGAGATATGTTGCGAATGCTTGCTAAATACGGAAAAAAGCAAAATCTAAATTTTAAATTAATTGGTATCGACGCCAATGCTTTTACAATTGATTATGCCAAGAAACTTTCACAAGATTTTACAAATATTGACTATCTCTGTATGGATATTTTTAGCGAAGATTTTAATGAACTGAAATATGATATTGTTTTGTGTACGTTGACGTTGCATCATTTTACAACAGCGCAGATTGATCAAGTTATGAATGTTCTAAATAAAAATGCTTCGATTGGAATTGTTGTAAATGATCTTCATCGAAGCAAACTCGCTTATCGATTATTTGAATTGGTAAGTGTTATTTTCAATCTCAATAGAATGTCTCGTAATGATGGTTTGATTTCCATTTTAAAAGGATTCAAAAAAAAGGAATTGGAGCATTTCTCCGAAAAACTAAATCTAAAAAACTATTCCATAAACTGGAAATGGGCGTTTCGCTACCAGTGGATAATTACTAAAATATGAGTGTAAAGATAATCACAGCTGTTAAGCAGCTTCCGCAATATTCTCGAACGACAGAAGAAATACTTCCCCTTGTAGACGTATGGCTTAAAGGTCAGGAAGAGCGTTTTATAAAAAAAGTAAAAAAGATCTTTGAAGGCGCTTCTGTAGACAAACGATATTCTATCATGGAACCTTCAGAGGTTTTTACCGCTACTTCATTCGAAGAAAAAAATGATATTTATAGCCGTGAAATGATTGTTCTTGGACATCAAGTTCTCGAAAAAGCATTAGAAAAAACTGGTTGGGATCCGCAGAGTTTAGATTACATTATTACCGTAAGTTGTACCGGAATTATGATTCCTTCGCTTGATGCTTATCTGATTAATAAAATGAAACTCAGACAAGATATTGTTCGTCTTCCTGTAACCGAAATGGGTTGCGCAGCAGGAATTTCGGGAATTATTTATGCCAAGAATTTTCTAAAATCGAATCCTGGAAAACGTGCAGCGGTAATTGCTGTAGAATCGCCAACGGCAACTTTTCAGTTAGATGATTTCTCCATGCCAAATATTGTCAGCGCTGCGATTTTTGGAGATGGTGCTGCTTGCTGTTTATTGTCTTCCAAAGAAGAAGATGCTGGTCCTGAAATTCTCGATGAACAAATGTATCATTTTTATGATGCTGAACACATGATGGGTTTCAAACTAACCAACGGCGGACTGCAAATGGTTCTCGATATTGAAGTTCCTGATACGATTGCTTCTCATTTTGGAGATATTATTCATCCTTTTTTGAAACAGAATAATTTAGAAATTAAAGATATTGATCACATGATTTTTCATCCCGGGGGAAAAAAAATCGTGACAACTGTTGAATCTCTTTTCGGAGGATTAGAGAAAAATATTGACGACACTAAAGAAATTCTCAAACAATACGGCAATATGTCGAGCGCTACGGTTTTGTATGTTTTAGAAAACATTATGAATCGAAATCCGAAAAAAGGAGAAAAAGGTTTAATGCTGAGTTTTGGCCCAGGATTTTCAGCACAAAGAGTTTTATTGCAATGGTAATTTGAAAGCTTATGAAATTAACAAATATCGTAAAACAACTTCCTTACAGTGAGCCCTTTTTATTTGTCGATGAATTGCTTCACGCAGATGAAAACAGTGTTATAGGAACTTATACCTACAAAGAAAATCTTGATTTTTACAAAGGCCATTTTAAAGATAATCCTGTTACTCCAGGCGTTATTCTAACTGAAACAATGGCACAGATTGGAATGGTTTGCTTAGGAATATTTCTATTAGGAAATGAATTGGGAGAAAACACCGTAATTGCTTTTACTTCTGCCGATATGGAATTTTTGAAACCTGTTTATCCAAATGAAAAAGTAACGGTAACTTCAGAAAAATTGTTTTTCCGTTTCGGAAAATTAAAATGTAATGCTGTAATGAAAAATGAAGCTGGACAAGAAGTTTGCCGAGGTGTTTTGGCAGGAATGATAACCAAGAAATTATGAAAAAACGAGTTGTTATAACAGGACTTGGAGTTGTCGCGCCAAATGGTGTTGGCATTCCTGCGTTTAGTCGTGCACTGCAAAACGGCATTTCGGGTATTCGTCATGATTCTCAGTTAGAAGAATTGCAATTTTCTTGTCAGATTGCGGGTCAGCCTCAAATATCTGAGGAATTAAAAGCTCAGTATTTTACAGAACTCGAACTTCGCGGATTTAATAGCACCGGAATTTTATACGGTGTTATTGCAGGCATGGAAGCTTGGAATAACGCAGGTTTGCCAATAAACGAAAATCCAGATTGGGATAGCGGAGCTATCTTCGGATCTGGAACTTCTGGAATTGATAAATTTCGCGAAAGCATTTATAAAATTGATGAACTGCAAGTTCGTAGATTAGGAAGTACAGTTGTGGCACAAACAATGAACAGCGGTATTAGCGCGTATCTAGGCGGTAAAATCGGATTGGGAAATCAGGTTACTACGAATTCTTCGGCTTGTACAACTGGAACCGAAGCTATTTTAATGGCTTACGACCGAATTCAATCTGGACAGGCAAAACGAATCTTAGCAGGAAGTACTTCTGATAGCGGACCTTATATTTGGGCTGGATTTGACGCGATTCGTGTTTGTTCTTCCAAGTTTAATGACAATCCAGAAGAAGGTTCAAGACCTATGAGTGCTTCGGCAGCTGGATTTGTTCCAGGAAGCGGTGCTGGTGCTTTTATTATTGAAGATTTGGAAACTGCTTTAAAACGAAACGCAATCATTTATGCTGAAATTTTGGGTGGAAATGTCAATTCTGGCGGACAGCGCGACGGCGGAACGATGACGGCACCAAACAGTACAGCCGTTCAAAGATGCATTAAAACTGCTATCGAAAATGCAGGAATAACTCCGAATGAAATTGATGCCATAAACGGGCATTTAACAGCAACAACAAAAGACAGTTTGGAAATCGAAAACTGGACAAAAGCGTTAGAGAGAAATGGTTCTAATTTTCCGTACATTAATTCACTCAAAAGTCTAACTGGACATTGTTTAAGCGCATCTGGAAGCATTGAAAGTGTTGCCACAGTATTACAGCTTTATGAAGGTTTTTTGTTTGGAAATAAAAACTGCATTGATCTACATCCTGAAATTGCTGCACTTATTGATTCGTCAAAAGTGCTCTTAGAAACAAAAATAACTAACCCAAAAATAATTGCAAAAGCCAGTTTTGGTTTTGGCGATGTAAACGCGTGCATATTATTTAAAAAATTCGAAAATTAAAATGGACAGACAAGAACTTACCGCAAGATTAAAAGTAATTATAAAGCCTTTTGTGACCAACATGGACGCCTATGACAACTTAACAGAAGAAACTGATTTTATAAAAGATTTAAATATAAATTCGGCAAACTTGGTTGATATTGTTCTTGATCTTGAAGAAAACTTCAATATTGTAATTGACAATATCGATATGGAAAGAATGCTAGATGTAAAAACAGCTTTAGAAATTATCGAAACTAAACTTGCCGAAAAATGATTGGCAACGATATTATAGATCTCGCGCAGTCACGTATAGAAAGCAATTGGCAACGGAAAGGCTTTATAGAAAAGCTTTTTACGGCTGATGAACAATTGCTCATAAAAAATTATGCTGAACCAGAAATCATGGTTTGGCTTTTATGGAGTATGAAAGAGGCTGCGTACAAAATCTATAATCGCCATACCAAAATACGTGAATTCAGCCCGAAAAAACTTTATTGTTCATTAAACTCTTTGACTTCAAAAAATGCATCAGGAAGAGTGATTTGTGATAAAAGAATTTATCACACAAAAACGATTTTATCTTTAGAGAACATTCATACTATTGCTGTAGATAATCAGAAAAATTTCAATAATGTAATTGAAGTTCAGAACCAAGAAATTGTAAAAGATGAAAATGGAATTCCGTATTTAAAAACTTTAAACTCACTTCAGGATATTTCAATCAGTCATCACGGAAGATTTCAGAAATGGGTAACTATTCGCCAATAAATCTATTATGCTCTTATTGTTTCTTTAGAAGAAATTCTCTCAAAACAACGGCATGATTTATTTCGGCATCTTTTGCGCCATACAATAACGTGATGGATTGTTTTTCTGCAATTGTTCTTAATCGTTCAACATCTTCATTTTTCGTTTTTAATTCTTCTGTATACAATTTAGAAAAATCGGCAAAATTTTCTTTTTTATGATCGAACCACGTTCGCAATTTTGGCGAAGGCGCAATTTCTTTATCCCATTCATCCACTTTAAGATCAACTTTTTTTATTCCTCTTGGCCATAAACGATCTATTAGAATGCGATAAGTTCCATCATTCTCTTTAGAATCGTAAACTCTTTTAATCTGTATTGTTTTCATTTCTTACTTCATTTCCTTCACAATACTTTCTGCTATTTTTGCATAATCATCGTTGAAGTGATGTGAGCCCGAAATTTCTATGGTTTTAATATTCGATTCTGCAAAACGTTTTCTGGTTTCTTGATCTTCTTCACTTCCAAAAAAACAAACCGGATTATAAGCTTTTATTTTCTTTATTTCCGAAATCACATCATAATTATCATTTGAACTTTCCATACTTAACATATCAGCAATATGAATTTCAAAATCAGCTTTTACATCTGGCGATAGCGAGTAAACTCCTTTTAAACTTTCTTTTAAGTTTTCTGGAAAATTAGCCGCAACAAACGGAATAACAGATGCTCCAAAAGAATAACCTACAAGAATAACCGATTTTTTATTCCATTGCTGCAAATAATGTTCTACTGCTTTTGATATAGCAATTGAAGTTTCTGATGGCGTTTTAGCATTCCAAAAATACTTCTGAGCATCAAGTCCAACAACTGCAATTCCTCTTTCTGCTAACGCTTCTCCAACAGATTGATCAAAACTTGTCCAGCCGCCATCACCAGAAATGACAAAAGCAATCGGAAGATTTTCATCTTTACTTTTTGTCGGAATCAATGTTAAAGGCATTTCAAAAGGCAGTGGTTCCAAATGCTGTTCTTTCAATAACGAATTCTGCTCTGATTTTTGTCTCGCATAATTGGGTGTATTCAGAATTTCTTTATATGCATCTATAAACTGAGGAAGCCAATTTTTTGTAACCGAAAATCCGTGTCCAACTTTTTGAAGTGTAATTAATTTTCCTTGTTTAAGTCCGTCCATGTATTTTTTAGTATCTGCATAATTGCAAACCTGATCTGTTGTTCCTTGCAAAACAATAAAAGGAGCTGTAAGTTTTTCTGTTTTTTCTAGATAAAAGGCTTTTCCTTCTTTTAAAACATGAGAAGTTAGTCCAGAACCATCGCATAAAGTTCTGTCTGTTTCAATATCAGGACAAAATCCTAAAGCAATAGCTCCACTAAAAGTATTGGCAGGAGCTTGAGCCAGCATTCCATAAACGAGTGTAGCGCCAGAAGAATATCCTACTAATATGGGTTTAAAATATTGTTTTAGCTTTAATTTCTTTTGCAAAATCAAACTCAATTCTTCAAAATCGCCTGCCGGATAATAACATTTTGATTTTTCTTTTTTAATGTTTTTAAAATAATGCTGAATATCAATACCAGCCACCAAAGCTCCTTGATCTACAATGTTTTTGGCCATATCTACTACTCCACTATTCCAGCCTCCGTCACCAGAAATAAACAGTACAACTGCATTTGGTGTTGCTTTGGGTTTATATATCGTTACTTTTCCAAATGAACCTACATTTATAGTATCCAAGCTTGCTGCAAGAACACTTTGACCAAAAACAAAAAGAAAAATTATTGTTATTTTATTCATCTTGATTCTTTTTAACGTTAAATTAAAACTGGTTTTCTTTACCATACATTATTATCGAAAGCGCAATAAAATATACATAGAGATTTAGCAGAAAGAGTCTTTGCCATAATCCTTTGTAAAGAGAAATGAAATTATTTTGATCTGAAGAAAAACGAAATGTAAAGAGTATCGTTGTAATAAGTCCGAAAACAAAAACAACCCATGAAAAAATATGAAACAGATATTTTCTTTGTGTTACAATAGCTTTACGTAAAATAAAAGGAAGCAGTAATGCCGCAATAACACCAATCCCACCGGCCAAACTATGCATCATAAAAGAATCAGTCATTCTGCCCTCGACTCTATCAGCTTTAAATAAACCAGAGCCAATACCTTCTCCCCAACCGTAGAGAATAATTAAAACAGAACCTAATTTTATAGCATTAGAGTTGTCATTAAATGCTTTTCCAAAAAAAATTCCGAAGCCAATAAATATAATTCCAATGCAAATCCACCAAATCGAAATTATATTTGAAACAGGACTAATACTGGTCCCTAGCGAACTCATTGTATCCTTTAACTGATCATATCCAGCGTATCGGCTTCCTAATGCAAACACGGCAATAAAATCGGAAATACAGGTAATGATACAAAGTATTGCCATTATTTTTGTCCAATTTAATTGTGCTGTTTTCATATTTTAAAAAAATTATGGTTTTACAACTTTATTAAGAACAATTGGAGCTTGAAGCAAATCGTAATCATGAGAATACACTAAGTATTTGTTGTGCCAAATGGGAGAAAATTTTTCCTTAAAATCTCGCAAACCTTTATAATGCGAAAAGAATTTAATTCTTTCGTAAGCAAACTTCATTGATTTTTCAGGAAAAGTATTCGCTTCCTCAATTCCGCTCATAGCGGCCAGTCCGAGATTTACAGATTCACAATTTTGCGATTTTAAATAGGTAAAAAGCTCAATAAGAATAAAATCCATTATACCGTTTGGCGCATCGTTCGTCTTACGAATTAAATCGTAAGTCCCTTCATTTTCAGCATAATCTGGAATTACATTTAAGAAAGCAACAACTTTTTCTTCGGCATTATCAACCGTAATAATCGTCTGCTGTTTAAGCTCTTCCCAATCAAATCTACCTTGAGAAAATATAATTTCGCTTCTTCCTGTACTGTCTAACCATTCATCGCTAACAGCTTTTATTTTTTGAAGCACTCCATCCTTTATTGGCGGCGAGTAAATAGTAGTTTTAAAGCCTTTTTCTTTGACTTTGCTTATTGCATTTCGCAACGATTTTTTTGCACCGCCTTCGAGTGTAAATAGCGATAAGTCTACAACTCCTTCTTGACCAATAAACAAACTCTTTTTTTGCAGTGAAGCAAACACATCTAAATTTTCTTCGGATACGCGATAATAGATGCTTCTTAGACCGTTTTCATAACAATAATCATCAAATTCTATTATGCATTCTTTCATTTCGGCATTCGATTCTGCAACTGGATTTTCTAATACAACAGCAAAATTATCGGCAACACGATACGCTAAAAAAGCTTTCTGATTTTTGGCAATAAAAATGGTCTTGTCATCGTAGGTTTTAAAATAATCCAATGATGACGAACCATATTGCTGCAGAATAGCATTTGCTGCAGAAAAATCTGCTTCTACAGCTTGTTTTTTAATTGTATACGGACGTATTAAAGCGTAAAGCAGAAATCCTAGAGAGAGAAATCCACAGATATTTATCGACAGAAGAAAACGTCTTGCAAAGCGGTCCAAAGGCACTAAATCTGAACTTCCGATCAAGAAATAGTTTTGCAATGTATATCGTATCGATTGAAGCCAGTCAAAATCAATATTAAAATGTTTTTTGTCTAAGAAATAAAAGCCTAAAATACCATAAACTAAAACAGCTGAAATACTTATTAAAACCGTTTTTAAACCTAAACTCTGCAAATGCGAATTGCTCTTTATATAATATTCTTTTCTTGTCACAATTAAACTAACCAGAACAATAAGTGCAATTACAGCTTCTTCATAATCAATAGCTTTAGTAATATTTCCTATTACAGAAATGCCAGTAAGAAAAACTGAAAACCACCACGCAGTTCGCAATCCTTTGAGCATAAAAGCCGCATTAACTAGCATAAATAAGCCTGCAGTTATTACAAAATAGTTGGAAACTTTGATTGCAGAAATGGGAATTATATCTTCTAAAACATCTAAACGCTCAGAAATAGCCGGCGTTAAAACAGATATAATGTTGATTAAGCCTAAAATAAAAATTAGAAAAGAAGGAATAATACGCATTAATAATTTATTGGCACTGAATAAAAACAATGCTGCTCCAGCCAGTAACGGAATCCAGAATTCGAAGAAGCGATAGAGAAAGGTAATTGCTATTGCATTAACATTCTGAAAACCAAATTGTATCAATATAAAACTCATTGATATTTCGATAGCTCCAAGTCCACGAAGAAAAGGCGAAACAATCAAAAATATAACCGAAATAATGTACCCCATTATCGCTGCGGTTAAGGATGGCGCAAATCCTAAAGCGATCATGGCGACATATAAATGCGCAATTCCAACAAACTCAATAATAGTAGAATAAACAACAACAAGCAGAAACTTATTTTTTATGATTCTGTTGTTTCTTAAATCCTCCATAAAGACCTCGGCAGAAGGAAAAAATCGAATAATAATAGTATAAATAAATCCCTTTTTTATAACCGAAACATAAACATAATACAGCATAATGCTTAATCCAGCAACTGCCGCAAACGCATACCATTCTCCAGAACCTGTCGTGCCTTGAAAAAAAGAATAAATTAAAGCAGGAATAGCAACTATAATAACAGAAAGGATACCGACAAAACCATAAACAATTGATGCAAAATGAATTTGAGTTGCTTTTACACCTTTCTTTTCGATTGGTTTAGTGAAAAAAGCTAAAGAAGAAATTCCGCCAGCAGGTAGGAAAAAACTAACAAAGTTTCGTTTTAGAAAGAGAATAACGGCATCTTTAAATGAAATTTTGCTTTGTACGGCCAAAAAAGAGGCGTAATACATTAAAGCTTGCAATGTGATATAAATAGCGGCCAGAATAACACCAGATAATACCCAAAAAATGCTTGCATCTGCAATAACATTTTTGACTTCTTTTAATTCTGAATTTTCATGTTTGATAAACCATATTCCGATTCCGAGAAAGAAAATGGTAAAGATTGCTTGTCTAATAATTTTATCATTTTCGCGTATAAAAGAGATTCCTTTTTTTTCTTTAAAAAAAACAAGAAATCGGTTAGAAATGGATTGTACTTTCATATTTCTATTATAGAATAATTTTAGCAATGAAAATAAATATCTTGTGTCGTATAAATTTACAATAATTATCTATCACTTATAACTTTACACAAATCTTTTTTAAGTAGCCAGAGAACGAATTATTAAGAAGATTCTCTATATTTGAATTGAATTATGTTCTAATTTTAATTCCCTAACGAGCCAAAATCTATGAGGATATTTTTGACAAAATCTGTATTATTTTTACTATTCTTAACCTTACTTTCTTGCGAAGGCAAAAAAACACAAACCGAATCTAAACCAGCATATAAAGCTGGAGTAATTTTATCTTTTGATGATGCTTATGTCGACGAATGGTCTGAAGCAGATCAAGTTTTAAGAAAATATTCTTGGAAAGCCACTTTTAACGTCTGTAGAATTGATTCTATTGGAGCTCCCGAAATAAAAACACTGTTAGAGATGCAAAAATATGGTCATGAGATCGCTGGACACGGTTATCATCATTACAATGCTGTTAAGTTTACCAAAAAATATAGCGTCAAAGAATATTTAAAACAAGAAATAGATCCGATGATTGTTTCTATGAAGAAAAAGGGATTCAACGTTACATCTTTTGCTTATCCTTACGGGGAAAGATCAGATTCATTAGATCAAGCATTATCTCCTTTATTTAAAATTATTAGAGGAAGAGCATTTGGTGGTGAAGCTCCAGAAAAACAAGACAGCTATTTTAATAATTCTAAAATTGTTTTTGCTTTTGATATTGACAATAGCCATATTCATTTCAGCATTCCTTATGTATTAGAATTATTAGATTATGCCAAAAGAAACAATAAAATTCTACTTCTTTGCGGCCATAAACCTGTAAAAGAAATCACTGAAAATTATCAAGTTAAAATTGAAACTTTAGAATTCATCTGCAAATACATGAAATTGAATGATCTTAAGTTTTATAAACTTTCCGATTTAGACAATTTGGTTCCGCCGAAGCTTTAATCCAGAAAATTGAATTACCACTAACATAAAAACAGCTTTTTTAAAATGAAAAATTTTCTAATCACATTAAGCCTAATACTATGTAATATAATGGCTTATTCTCAAAAAGGTACAATTCCTGCCGACAATCTGCTTAAAACCAAATTGGACTCTCTGGTCAACAAATCTGCTCTTCCGTTTATGTCAGAAAGTTCGAGAGTTGGTCTTTCTATCGGAATTATAAAAGATGGAAAAGAATATTTCTACAACTACGGTTCTACTCAAAAAGAAAAACAAGTTCTTCCTACTTCAAATACACTTTACGAACTGGCTTCAAACAGTAAAACATTCTCTTCAACATTACTAGCAAGAGCTGTTCTCAACAAAAAAGTAACTCTTACAGATGATATTAGAAAATATTTGAAAGGAGATTATCCAAATCTTCAATATAAAGGAACGCCAATTACACTACTAAATCTTGCTAACCTTACTTCTGCCCTTCCAAACTGGATGCCAGACAGCAAAGAGATTTTCGCAAAAGCCAACCCCGATTCTATTGCTTATATATTAGACGCCGTGCATCGAAAATATAGCAGACAACAATTTTATACCGATTTGCATGATGTGAAATTAGATACAGTTCCTGGAGCAATTTCTAGACATTGCAACACAGCAGCGCAATTATTAGGTCATATTATGGAAACAGTTTATGGAGAAAAGTTTGGCACACTTATAAAGAAAGAATTTACAACTCCGCTTAAAATGAAAAATACCGTTTTATTAGGCAATGTTAAACTTCCTGCTTCAATGGCATTTGGATATGATGCAAAAGGAAGAAAAATGCCTTTTATAGATTGGGAAGATATGCAGGTTGCGGCATCAATAGCTTCTTCAACATCAGATATGCTACAATACATTAAATATCATTTGAATGAAAAAAATGCAGATGCAAAATTAACACATCAGCCAACTTTTGGAGATCTTAAGAATGGTGCAATAGGCTTAAACTGGAAAATAACCAAACCAGAAAATGGTCCAGTAAGAATTTCGCATACTGGAGGAAGTTTAGGTTTTAGTTCTTATGTTGTCTTTTCTCCAGAATCTAATTCGGGAATTATTCTCTTTGCAAACGACTCTGATATGAAAACACAGAATGAGCTCATCAAATTGGCCGAAACAATATTGTATTAAAAACTGAATTTAAAAGCCTGATTTTTTCAGGCTTTTTCTTTTTATAATCGAAAGATTTATTCTAAAAAAAAATACAGAGAATAAATACTTTTAATTACTTTTAATGCATCAATTTTATTCTACATAATGATTATTAAGAAAAAAGACAACTGGTTTAAAATGCTCTTTGAATGGAAGGGTTCTGTTTTACCCCAATTGCTTCCACGATTGTTTCTACTCTTTTTGTTTTCCTTCCTTATTGTTTATTATAAATCTTTTCTTCTCGAATATAATCTTCACATTAATCCAGCAATTTTTACTTTGTTCGGAATTGCGCTTGCCATATTTCTTGGTTTTAGAAATAATGTAAGTTATGATCGTTTTTGGGAAGGAAGAAAACTTTGGGGCGCTCTTTTAAACGATACCAGATCGCTAGCCAGACAAAGCATTACACTTTTAAATACAAAAGAAAACAAATTAGAAAGCCAAAAGTTCATTAATCTTTTAATTGCATTTGTTTATGCTTTAAAACATCAATTACGAAATACCAATTCTACAGAAGATTTTAATCGTTTGCTTCCTTCAGACTTTAAAGAACAATTGAAAGATGTTCATTTTAAGCCAATTATTATTTTAAGAGAATTAGGTTTATGGGTAAAAAAAGCAAAAGAAGAGGGCAAAATTGACGGAATGGCGCAATTGGCATTCGAGGAAAATTTAAATAAACTTTCGGATATTGTTGGCGGATGCGAAAGAATTGCCAGTACTCCTATTCCGTACACTTATAGCGTATTATTGCATAGAACTGTTTATATCTATTGTTTTATACTTCCGTTTGGATTTGTAGAAACATTAGGATGGATCACGCCTTTTGCAATTGTTTTTATTGCTTATACTTTTGTAGCCTTAGAAGCTATTGCCGACGAATTAGAAGAACCATTTGGCGTTCAGCCAAATGATCTAGCTTTAGATGCAATGTCTCTTATGATTGAAAATACACTTTTAGAATTAAACGATCAAAAGACGATTGAAAAGAAAACTCCTAACCAATATTATATTACCTAATTTACTTCAAAAACGATGAACAAAGTTTTATTAGTCGAAGACGATCCGAGAGTTGCTTCTTTTATTACAAGAGGACTTGAAGAGCAATTGTATCAGGTAAAAAATGTCAGCAAAGGTTTTGACGCCATTAACGAAGTAATGGAAAACACCTATGATATTATCATTCTTGATATTATGCTTTCTGATATTTCTGGTTTTGAAGTCTGCGAAGTTTTAAGAAATCGAAAAATAATTGTTCCTATTCTTATTTTAAGTGCACTCGATACTCCACAAGAAAAAGTTAGAGGACTGAAAGCCGGAGCCGATGATTATTTGGCAAAGCCCTTTTTGTTTGAAGAACTTCTAGCGCGAATCAATGCACAACTTCGTCGCACAGAATTTAGCACTGGCGTTTTGGATTTTCAGTCGTATGCCGGAATCAAAATTAATATGAAAGAACAAAGCGCCAGCAGAGATGGTAAAGAACTTAATCTTTCTTCGAGAGAATTAAAACTTCTGATCTTTTTTATGAAAAACCGAGAAACTGCTTTGTCTAGAATTGCCATTGCAGAAGCTGTTTGGCACATGGATCTTGATATGAGCATTAATACTGTTGATGTTTATATTAATTATTTAAGAAATAAAATCGACAAGAATTTTCCTTTTCCGCTGATACATACCATAAAAGGTACAGGATATATGCTTAAAGATAAATCTAATGAATCTTAAAAGTAAACTTGCCAGAAATTCGACTCTGCTGTTTGCCTTTATCTTAGGCCTTGTTCTTATTGGATCTTTTTTGCTTTTTAAAAGCCATCGAAAAGATTTGTATTATGAAAAACTCGAAGACAACGCCTTAATTACTGCTTTCTTCTATTTTGAGAAAGATGAAATTAGAAAAATGGACAGTGTCAGTTATAAAGACATTGAAACTCAATTTAATAAAATTGCGAATCAGTCTATTCGAATTTACAATGCAAAAACAAAGAAATTGTATTTACGCGATGATGTTCCTGTTGTATTAAATGATCGAGAATTAAAAGCTATTTCTCGAGACCGAATTCTGCATTTTACAATAGACGAAAGACAATTTAGCGGTTTATACTACAAAGACAACCAAGGAGATTTTATTATTGTTGTTTCTGGAATAGACGATGTTGGAATTAGGCAGTTAGAAATGCTTGCCATTGTTTTCTTTACTTTTTATCTGGCAGGAATTGCACTTAATTATCTTTTAGGAAGATTTTTGGCAAAACAAACTTTCAGACCTTTTGCCGATGTTATTTCTAAAGTAAATACCATTACAACAGAAAATCTCCATTCTAGACTTGAAATGCCAACCGCAAGCGGAAAAGACGAAATAAAGGAACTGATTACAACTTTTAATTATCTTTTAGAAAGACTGGAAAATGGCGTTGCAATACAGAAAAACTTTCTTAAGAATGCTTCTCACGAATTAAAAACTCCGCTTACTTTTATTATAGGAGATATCGATGTTTCTTTACAGCATCCGAGAACCAATGAGCAATATGAAGAAGTTTTAAAATCACTTCGAAGAGATACTTTTCACTTAAAGTCAACATTAGATGGTTTGCTTATTTTATCTGGATTAGAACTTTCAGAGCCTGACCAGATGGAAATGGTTAGAATAGATGAAATTTTATGGAATATACTCGAAAAGAAAAATATCGAATATCCTGAAGTAAAAGTTGCACTTAATTTGGATGCCGTTGCCAATAATGAAGATTTATTATTTGTAAATGCCAACCGACACATGCTTTTTATTGCTCTATATAATATAATAGACAATGCAATTAAGTTTTCTTTTCCTTTACAGGTTAATATTGTAGCTTATGAAGAACAAGGAAAACTGCTTCTAAAAATAATAGATCAAGGTTCTGGAATTGAAGAAAAAGACCTCAAATCTATTTTCGATTTATTCTTCAGAAGCGATCGCACCAGACACATTCAAGGACAAGGATTAGGACTCTTTATTACGATGCAAATACTAAAACGCCATAACATCACTTTAACTGTCGATTCTGAACTTGAAAAAGGCACTGTTTTCTCTCTCCAATTTCCGTAGTATTTGAAATAAAAATCAAAGATATTTCTTGGTCTTAAAAATAGCTTTTCTGCTCTTCGTAACATTTACATAATACTCTAATCTATCTCTAATCTTGTTTAAATCTATCTCTAATACCTTGTTTTATGGGATGTGAGAGAAACTGCTTGATTTTAAAGCGATAGCCGTTTTTTTATTAAATAACATCTTCGTTATCTTAAGTTAACAAAGAATTGTTTTTTGATTTTTCGTTAACATAAGCCTTAAATCGAATCAAAGTAAAGAGAGTTTATTTGTCGTGGATAAAAACTAATAAATAACATGACAAAACTAAAACTCTTTTTTTCGGCTTTAATGCTCCTTACAGCAGGAAGTATTTTTGCCCAGATTACAACTTCATCGTTGTCTGCAAAAGTCAATGATGGAACTACTGCAGTTATAGGTGCAGAAGTTACTTTAACGCATTTACCTACAAATGCAGTTTACAGAGCTACAACAGACAAATCTGGTCGTTTTAGCTTCGAAAACTTAAATGCTGGTGGCCCTTACGAATTAGAAATAAAAGGTAACGACACCAAAGATTACTCAAATGCAAATATTTATCTAGCTCTTGGCGAAAATGATTTACCAACAATAGTAGTTGGAAAAGCAGATAACAATGTATTAGAAGAAGTGGTTATTACAAGTTCTAAACCTTCTTCTAAAAACAATGGTACAAGCATTAATGAAAAACAAGTAAACTCGCTTCCTTTAATTAATAGAGGAATTCAGGATGTTACAAAACTTGTTCCTCAAAGTTCTAACAACTCTTTTGCTGGTACCAACTTTAGATACAACAACGTTACAATTGACGGTTCTATAAATAATGATGCAATCGGATTTAGCCCTTCTTTAGGTGGTCAATCTGGAACTTCTGGAATGCCAGGAAGCAGTACACGTTCAAATTCTATCAGTTTAGATGCAATTCAAGATATTCAGGTTTATATTGCTCCTTACGATATTAAATTAGGAAACTTTTTAGGAGGAAGTGTAAATGCCGTAACAAGAAGCGGAACAAATACTGTGAGCGGATCTATTTACAGTTACGGAAGAAGTGCTGCTATAACTGGTCCTAACAATGCTGGTGACGGTTCTAAAATGCCAAGTTCTTTTGGTGATTACCAAGTAGGTTTCAGATTAGGATTGCCAATTATTAAAGATAAATTGTTCTTCTTTACTAATATGGAATATGCAGAAAGAACAGATCCTGTTTTTTATAATGCTGGTTCAACAGATTCTAACGGAAAATTAACTTCATTAGTAGATAATGCTACTGCAGAGCAGATTTCACAATTCGTAAAATCAAACTATGGGTTTGATCCAGGAACTTACGGTTCTTACAATAACTTCTCGAAAAGTCAAAAATTCTTCAATAAGATTGATTGGAAAATCAATGAGAAAAACTCTCTTTCGTTAAGAAACAATACTGTAATTTCTCAGGCTACAAACTTAGAACGCGATGCTGCAAACTTCAGATTTGCAAGTATGGACTTTACTCAGAAAAACCAAGCTATCAGTACGGTTTTAGAATTAAAAACGCATTTCAATAGCCAATGGTCTAACTCATTTATTGCAAGTTATTCGGCAATAAAAGATTACCGTGATCCAAAATCTAATAATATTATGTTTCCTCAAACAGAAATTGGTTATAATGGAGGAACTATTTTCTTAGGGAACGATCGTGAAGCAACTGTTTTCAACATGAAGCAAAATACTGCTGAGATTACAGACAATCTTACTTATAAAACAGGAAATCACACTTTATTATTTGGTACTCATAATGAGTTTTACGATATCAACTATGGTTTCGTAAATGCACTTAACGGAAGAGTTTCATACAAATCTCTTGCAGATTTCTTCAATAAACTTCCTACTCGTGTTCGTGGAACTTATCCTTTTGATGGTTCTACCAGAGACGAAATCTTCAATAATCCGTATGCTAAATTCAAAATAAACATGTATAGCGCTTACGTTCAAGACGAAATTAGAGTTGGAGAAAAATTAAAAGTAGTTCCAGGTATTCGTATTGATTATACAGATTTGCCAAACAAACCAAAATTAAGCGAGCAGGTACAAAACTCTCCTGAAGATCCAAACTACGGAACAACATATACTTATACTCCGTTGAATCAAATTAAAAACAACTTCTTTAGTTCAGCATTAGTTTCTCCTAGAATTGGATTTACTTATAATGTAGACGATGATAAAACATTTGTTATTAGAGGTGGTTCTGGTGTATTTACAGGAAGAATTCCGTTTGCATGGTTAGGATATGCTTATTACAATGATGGTGTTGGATACGGAAGTTATGACAAAAACAATTTAACTGCTGCTCAGGTTGCAGCTGCTGGAGATCCTTTAGCAACTGGCGGACTTAACGGTTACCATGATGCTACGCCAAAAGTACAAGCCGATTTAATTGACAATAAATTTAAAATGCCTGCTGTTTTAAGAAACTCATTGGCTTTTGATAAAACGATTGACGGATACAAATTTACTCTTGAAGGTATGTACACAAAAGTAATTCGTGACTTAGAGTTTCAACAAGTAAATAAAACAGATAATCCTACTTATTTCTCTTACGATACAAAACACGAAATGCCAATTTATGCTGCAAACATAAACTCAGCTTTTTCAAATGCATATTTGTTGTCAAACACAAATAAAGGATACCGTTACAGCATTACTGAAATGATTTCTAAAACTTACGATTTCGGTTTCAACTTTATGGTGGCTTATACTTACGGAGATTCACGTGATATCACAAACGGAATTCGTAACTCTATGGAAAGTAACTTCCAAATGAACCAATCTTTAACTCCAAATAATCCACAGTTAGCGACTTCTAACTTTAATATTAAGCACAGAATCGTTTCTAATGTAGGTTACGGCGTAAAAGTTGCTCCAAACAATACTTTATCTGCTAACGTGTATTTCAATGCACAATCTGGAAATCCGTTTTCTTGGGGATTTGTTAACTCAACAATTGCAGGAACAGGACAAGCAGCAGGTTTAGCTTATATCTTTAAAGATGCAGCAGAAGCAGCAAAATATATTGGAGTTAATTCTGCAGGAGTTCCATCTGCAACAGCAGCACAACAAGTTGCAGATTATGAAGCTTTCATCAACGGAAATGATTATTTAAAAAGCCGTAGAGGAACATTTACACAAAGAAATGGAGATACAACTCCTTGGAACATTCAAGCTGATTTAAAATTAATGGATGAAATTAAGGTTACTAAAGTAGGAACTTTCCAAATTTCTTTCAGCATGGCAAATATCGGAAACCTTATCAACAAAGATTGGGGAAGAAGTTATTTTGTTCCTAACACTTATAATTCAACAGCAAGTCTTGGTTTAACAAAATCAGGAAACTTAGGCGGAGTTGCTACGGGCGATCCAACTTACACTTTCCAAAAACCGACTACTTCACCTTATACTGTAGATCAATTAGCTTCAAGATTCCAAGGTCAGCTTGGCTTGAGATACTCGTTCTAAAAATTGTGTTTTTTTTTATTTTTGATTATCTCCCCGTTTCTCCTTTAAGAAACTGGGAGATTTTCCTTTTAAACTTATATAACAAAAGCCACTCTCACAAAAGAGAGCAGCTTTTTAAACAAACCAAATATAAATATTACTGTTTTTCTGGTGTAATACTGTAAGAGATTCCTTTTTTAGTAGCAAATACGGCAGTATAACCAATAGTTGATTTTTCGCTTTTAATATTCAGCTTATCTACCACAAATGGTTCTGCAGCTCTTACAGTGCAAGTTCCTCCGTTATTAGATACAATTTTCGTCTTACTCATTTTCCCATCTTTCCAATTTATATCTACAGAGAAATTTCCTTTTGCTTTAATACCTTTAATTTCGCCATCTGTCCAAGCATCTGGCAAAGCAGGAAGCAAATGAATTTCTTGATTCTGACTCTGCATTAGCATTTCGATTACACCAGCTGTTCCTGCAAAATTTCCATCAATTTGAAATGGTGGATGCGCATCAAAAAGATTCGGATAACAACCTCCGTGTCTATTATATTCTGTGTTATTTTCCTTTGTTAATCGCAACTGATTTTTGAATAATTGATAAGCATGATTTCCATCTAAAAGTCTTGCCCACATATTTACTTTCCAAGCCAAGCTCCAGCCTGTTCCGTCGTCTCCGCGAAGTTCTAGCGTTTTCTTTGCAGCGTTTGCTAACTCAGGGGTTTTTAATGGAGAAATCAAATTAGCAGGATGCAAAGCATACAAATGAGAAGTATGCCTATGATGCGGATCTTCTTCTTCAAAATCTTTATACCATTCTAACAGTTGTCCTTTGCTTCCTATTTGAAATGGCAATAATTGTTCTTCTGCTTTACTTACAGTTTTTCTGAAATCAACATCTGTATTTAAAATTTTAGAAGCCTCAATTGTATTTTCGAATAAATCTTTTATAATTCCAATGTCCATTGTAGAAGCTGTTGTAACAGTTCCTTTCTTTTTTCCATCATAATAAAATATATTTTCTGGAGAAGTAGAAGGCATCGTTACCAAATAACCATTTTTATTTTTTTGAAGCCATTCTAAACTAAACTCTGCAGCTCCTTTCATTATCGGATATACTTTTTTAAGATACGTTAAATCGCCCGTATATTGATAATGTTCCCACAAATGTCTGCTCAACCAATTGGCCCCCATATACCAATTGGCCCACATTGGATCTCCTTTTCCAAAATCGCCTACCGGATTTGTCATTGCCCAGATATCTGAGTTATGATGCAAAACCCAGCCATTTGCATGGTAATAACTTTTGGCTGTTTCTGCTCCTGTTATAGAAACATTATTAATGAATTCGTCTAACGGAAAAAACATTTCAGACAGATTTCCTGATTCTACTGGCCAATAATTCATCTGTAGATTAATGTTGGTCGTATAATTGCTGCTCCAAGGCGCACGAAGTTTATTATTCCAAATTCCTTGTAAGTTTGCTGGTACGTTGTGTGTACGCGAAGAAGAAATTAATAAATAACGGCCGTATTGAAAAAATAAAGCTTCCAGTCCAGCATCTTTTTCACCTTTTGCATATTGTTCTAATCGTATATCGGTTGGCAAATTAGATTTATTGGTTTCGTTTACATTTAATTGCAATGAAATTCGGTTAAAGAATTTTTGAAAATCGGCTTTATGTTCTTTAAATAAAAAATCGTATTTCTTAGCACTAGCTTTTTTAATTGGAGTTTCAGCAAATTGATGTTCATCTTTTCCTTGACTGTCTGGACATTTATCAAATCCATTAAAGCTTGTTGCTGCCGAAACAAAAAGCAGTATTTCAGATGCATTTTTTATAACTAATCTATTTCCTTCAGAATTTATTTCTCCATCTTTTACAATTGGTTTAATAATCAATTCAAAACGCATTCCTCTACATCCTGATGCGTCTTCATAAACAACAGGCTCTTTATTATAATCAATATAACTTGGATCTGAATGAGAAGGTGCTTTACCTTTTAAAACCAAAGATTGATTTTGAACTACTTTCTGATTTTTTAAAAGACTTGAAGCATCAATTGCAATAGAAAGTTTTTTTAACTGATCTGCAGAAAGTTTTATCACAATACATTGTGCAGGCGCTGATGCGAAGATTTCTCTTTTGTAATTTACACCGTCAACTTTAAAATTGGTTACCGCTAATCCTGTTTGAATGTCAAGACTTCTGTTATAAGAATCTGTCTTTTTCCCGCCAAAATCCTGTTTTAGAATCAGATCTCCTAAAGGCATAAAGCTTTCGCTATAAGCTCCTTGCATGTTTTTAGTCAATTCATTTGCCTTTTCAAAGTCTTCATTTTTTAATGCTTCTCTAATTAATGCCAAGTTTTTAAATGCATCTGGATTCATATTTTTCTGTACAGGTCCTCCGCTCCACAAAGTAGCTTCATTTAGTTGAATTAATTCAGAATCGACCCTTCCAAAAACCATTGCCCCAAGCGTACCATTTCCTATTGGCAAAGCTTCTGTCCACTCAACAGCAGGCTGATTATATTGCAATTTTAAATCCTGCGAATAACCAAAAAATCCAGTAATGGCAGAAATAAATATAAAAACCTTTTTTAAAAAATGATATAGCATGGTATTTCTATTAATAATTTACAATTAATTAGTTCATTTTCAATTTTAAGACCGTTACCGAATAAGCAGGAAGATTTAAATCTTGTTTTCCTTTTATCACTTTGTATTCACTTTCTTTTGGTGTAATTTTTTTAGGTTCTGCAAAAGTGTTTTCATCTTGTGTACTTGCACTTGCCAATCTTATTATTGTTCCTTTCGTACTTAATTTTGCACCTTTTAAATCAATATTCACTTCTTGGCTTGATGCTGCAGTATTGACCAATTTTATAATAATTTCTTTGCTGTTTGCGTCTTTTACCGCCGATGCGTACAAATCATTCTGACCAATTAACGCTTTTCCGTCTTTTGTAATGCTTAATAAATCTGTTCCTTTATTGGTTGAAAACAATTGCTGTACATAATAATTGGCTGATCCGTAAGATTGCAGATTATTAAACCAAATCATATCTGGTGTCCATTGCCAAGCATCTTCATGCGCCATCAAAGGCGCGTAAGAAGTTAACTGAACAACTTCTGCATTTCTTTCTAAACCTGTCATAAAAGCAGCTTCAGAAAAAGCACATTCCCAATTGTTTCTATTATTTGGGTTTGCTCCAGAAACACTTTGTGCAGCATATTCTCCTGCAAATATTTTTGGACCTTTTCTATCGTAATTATCGTAACGTCCTGCATTTTCTCTAAACCATTTCGGGCTTTCGTAATAATGTTCGTCTACCAGTTCTGCGTTAAGTTTTTTAAGTTCTTGCATTGCATAATCAAAATGTTCACCTTTTGGAGAAGGTCCGCTTCCAGACACAATAATAATATTAGGATATTTTGCTTTTATGGCTTGTTCAAAAACTTTATATCTTTCAATGTAAGCTGGTCCCCATTGTTCATTACCAACTCCGATATATTTTAAATTAAATGGTTTTGGATGCCCCATGTCTGAACGGATTTTTCCCCAATTTGTAGTAACTGCACCATTAGCAAATTCGATCAAATCTAAAGCATCTTGAACGTATGGTTCTAATTCATCCATTTGAGCTAATTCTCCTGTATTGTATTGACAAGCCATTCCGCAACTTAAAATAGGTAGCGGTTCTGCACCAATATCTTCTGAAAGCTGAAAGTACTCGTAAAACCCTAATCCGAAACTTTGAAAATAATCTGGAGTTTGCTTGTGGTTGAATTCGACATTCCAACGATTCATCATGGTTTTTCTTTCTTCCACATTCCCAACCGATTTTTTCCATTGGTAACGATCAGAAAGTGTTCTACCTTCTACAATACAACCTCCTGGAAAACGCAAAAATCCAGGTTTTACATCATACAAAAGCTGTACGAGATCTTTTCTAAGTCCGTTTTTTCTGCCTTTCCAAGTATCTTCAGGAAAAAGCGAAATCATGTCTAAATCAATAATTCCCGTTCCTTCAAAAGTTAGTTTTAATTTTGCTTTTGCTTCTGTTTGAGTACCAATAAGCTGTGCTGTATAATTCGTCCATTGATCTGATTTTGGAACAATGCTCGTTTCTCCAATTACCTTTTGATCTTTATCTATTAATTGAACAATAATTTTTTTTATTGCTCCGTTATGATTCGCAGCTTTTAAAGAAAGATTGTATTTAGCATCCTTCTTCACTCCCATTCCTCTGAAACCTTCGTTTATTAAAGCGTAGCCTTTATCATTATTAATCTCAACTCTGCAAAAATTAGTATTATTTGAAGCTATGTTGACAGGTACGGCCATTCCAGATTCCTTATTCATCGAAGACCTGTTCGATTTAGGCTGCTCCCATCCCATTAAAGGTTTTTCAAATTCAAAGGATCTGTTTTTAATCATTTCGGCATAAAGTCCACCATCTGCAGCAAAATTGATGTCTTCAAAAAACAAACCGAACATGGTTGGCTGAATTTTGGTTATCGTTTTGGAAGCATCAACTTCTAAAGTCGCTTTTTGGGCATTTCCATAAATAGTACTAAATAGTAAACCACTTATGAATAATGTTGAAATTACATTTCTTTTCATTGTACTGTTTTTATATTGAGAATATACTTGCAATATATTAATTAATCATTCTAAACGCTATGCTGAAAGTTTGAAAAGTATCACTTTACAAAAATTTATTGTGAATTTAACACTTATAATTTTTATACAAGATTACGTCACTTTTTAACGGCCTCATATTTATTTGGAAAAGCTGCTTCTCCATCTAAATTAACCACTTTTAAAATATCAACATTTTTACTTTCTACAGCATATTTATAATATTCTGGTTTGTTTTTTCCCCATTGAACCGTGCAATTCTGAACTTTTATACTTTCGGCAGTATCAAAATAAAAACCCGAAGTGCTTCCTTTTACAAAACCTTCCACATTTGCAGGACGTCTGTCATATAATCCGCCAGGGAAAGAAGTCGTTTTATCCATGTAAACGCTCACGTTTTCAAAAACAATGTTCTTGATTTTATCTTTTGATTCTCCGCTTACAAACACACCATTTTCTCCTGTACATTGGATATTCGAGAAATAGATATTCTTAATTTCTCCGACCTTACCTTCTGTCGCCCCTTTTGGAAAACGCCAATTTGCGTCTTTATGGTTTCCTTTTGCTCTGCTAAAAGCTGTTACATAAATCGGTTCTGCTTTTCCCCACCAAGTATCAGTGTTTAATTTACTTTCGATAATAATATTAGAAAAAATAACGTCGCTTACCGTACCTTCATCACGATTTTGAATACCTAAAGCGCGATTACTATTTTTAATGATGCAATTATTAATAACCACTTGTCTGATAGCATCCATATTTTCTGAACCTATTTTAATAGCGCAACTGCTGCTTGTCATAGTACAATTGGTTACTGTAATATTTTCGCAAGCACCAAATTCTTCAAATTCTCTTCTGTTTTTTAAACAAATGCAATCATCACCGCTTTCGATATAACAATCACTAATTCTAACATTTTTAGAATGGTCTAAATCAATTCCGTCACTGTTACGGACTTTTAAGCTGTTCAATAAAGTAATTCCGCTAATTACAACATCATTACAACCAATTAAATGCACAGTCCAATAAGCTGAATTTCCGATATGAACATCTTTGATTCTGATATTTTTTCCTCCAATAATTGTTAAAACATGTGGTCTTGGATCTAATACATTAAACGGTTTTAAAATATAGGCATCATCTTCCTCTGCTCCCATAAAAGAAATTCCGTTTCCGTCTATTTTGCCGCTTCCGCTAATGGTAAAATCTTCTATATTTTCTCCTCCGATCCAAATCGTTCCTTCGCCTGGATTGGTTCTAAAAGCACTTTTGGTGTACAGTTTCTCATCTGGACTTGCTAATAATTTTGCTCCGGCTTCAATATGCAAATCTACTTTTGATTTTACATCAATTGGTCCCGCCAAAAAGGTAAATGGTGCTGGAATTAAAACTCTTCCGCCTGTTTTACTACAAGCATCAATTGCTTTTTGAATAGCTGCCGCGTCGTTGGTTTTACCGTCTCCTTTTGCTCCGTATTTTTTAACGTCGTAGATTTTCTGCGCAGAAACTGTTAAGGAAATACAGAAAATTAGGATCGCGATTATAGATTTCTTTTTCATGTTTTATATTTTTTTTTAATGCCACAAAGACTCAAAAGCACTAAGTTTTTTTGTTTCACGCAGATTCTGCAGATTTAAACAGATTCTGCAGATTTTTTTTTAAAGAAATCTAATTTAATCTGCCAAAATTTGCAGAATCTGCGTGAAAAAAAATCCTTTTTAATCTTAATAATCTTTGGCAAAAAAACTTTGTGTCTTAGTGCCTTTGTGGCCAACTATCAATGTGCTGGTAATTCAAATTTATTTTGCTCTGGTTCTATTTTTCTTTTTGCAGCTTCACTGTCCAAATTGCTTGATAAAACATCTTTAAAAACAATCTGATTGATTTTATCCGAAGGAACATCAATAGCTTTCATTGTCAGATTTTTTACATCGTCGAAAACAAAAGCTGGACGAAAATCTTCCTTATCTAAAATCAGTTTTATATTCTTCATTTCGATTCCGTTTACGTGACGCACATAAAATCCCCAAGAAGGCAATTCACCAAACATCGTAAATTCAGGATATCCATTAATGTTTTCTTTTACATCTTTTAGTCTGCTTAACGGATGATATGCCATTCCTTTTGAAGCTCTTCCTGGATAAATGATTTCGATATTTTCTAAAGTCACATTTTCTATCAAATGCCCTGGAATTCCTGCAATAGAAGAGGGAAACGGATTATGGAAATAATCGACTTCTGGTCCGCGCATATCGTAATCAATGTCTGGACGGCCAAAGGGAACTTGTACTTTTACATTTTTAACCGATACATTTTTAATATAACCTGGTTTATCTCCATTTCTGTGACCCAAACGAATTAATATCGCGTTTCCAGTATTTAGCGCTGTAATATCAGAAACTTTGATGTTTTCAATCTCAGCACCATCAACAGATTCAATCGCAACTGCCGATCTGAAAGTATCAAAAACTTTAATATTTTCAATGGTCACATTTTTGAAACTTCCGTAAGAACCTGTCCCAAATTTCACTGCATTTGCACTAGATCTTATCGTACAATTTCCGATGTAAATATTGTTATTGTGCAATCCCAGAACTTCAGATTTTAAGCAGATTCCGTCATCTGCAGCGTTTACATTACAATTGGTAATTCGGGCATTCTCGCAGCCGTCAAGGTCAATTCCGTCATTGTTCCAATACGCTCGGCTTTCCACTTTCATAAAATCAATTGCAATGTTTTTACATTCTCTAAAACACATTGTCCAGCCTGGGCTATTTTTTAATGTAATTTGCGTCATGGTAATCGAATCGCATTTTACAAACGAAATCAGTTTTCCTCTGCCATCTTCAGGGCGCATTCTTCTGTAATTGTATTTCGGATCAATTCGAACTCCTGTATGATGCAGACTGTCTATTGCTAAAGCCAATTCTCTTCCTTGTCCATCGATAATTCCTTTTCCATTTACCGCAATATTTTTGGATTGATTAGCAATAATAAAAGCTCTAATTCCTTCGTATTTTGGATAATCGTCTGGATTGGTGCTTCCTAATAAAGTTGCACCATCTTCAAAAAATAATTCTACATTATCTTTTAAAACAATACTTCCCGAAAGAAAAGTCCCTTTAGCAAAAACAACTTTTCCTCCTTTGTTTTTATTCGCTGCATCAATTGCTTTTTGAATGGCTTTTGTGTTTAAAGTTTTGCCATCTCCAACAGCGCCGTATTTTTTAATATCAAAAACCTTTTGCGCCGAAACGGTCAGCGAAAGGCAAAGGATAATTAAGGTAATTATAGATTTCTTTTTCATATTTTTATTTGATCTTTACTTTAATCTCTTTGTTAATTTTTTTCACGCAGATTTAAAATGATTTTAGCAGATTTTGCAGATATTTTATAAAAAAAACAATTAAATCTGCTAAAATCTGCCACATCTGCGTGAAACAAAAAACCTGTGACTTTTTAGCAATTCCAAAATATTACCAGAAAACCGTGTACAAAGCCACTAAAACGCCACTGATAATAAACGAACCAACGATAAACTCTGATGATACTTTAAACATTGATTTATCTACTTCTATTTGATGAATTTCAGACTCTTCTTCAGAAACTGGATTTACCACACTTATTCCCACCATTATTAAAACAATTATGAAGAAAACAATAGTCATTCTGTCTAAGAAAGGATAATCTGGAAAAACGCCATCTGTCCACATGGGTAAAAATTTCAAAACTGCAGCAAGAGGTACGGTTAATAATGCTCCTGCAAGTCCTGCTGCTGGAGTTGTTTTTTTCCAGAACATTCCCAACAAGAAAATCGCTAATACTCCTGGCGAAAAGAATCCAACATATTCTTGAATAAATTGATACGCTTGATCTAATGATTTTAATGCAGGAGCAACAAAAGCTGCTATAATCATACATACAACAACGCACCATCTTCCTGTACGAACCAATTTCTTTTCTGATGCCTGCGAGTTGAAATATTTTTTATAAATATCTAAAGAAAAAATAGTCGAAATACTATTGGCTTTTCCTGCCAGAGAGGCTACAATTGCAGCAGTTAAAGCGGCTAAGGCTACTCCTTTTAATCCTGCCGGAAGTAAATTCATTAATGTTGGATACGCGTGATCTGGTTTTAAAACTCCAGCTGCATCTACCATTTCTTGTTGAAACATTCCGTTTTCGTGCATTACAAACATGGCGATTCCTGGTAAAACCGCAATAATTGGAACTAAAAGTTTTAGAAAAGCGGCAAATAAGATTCCTTTACGCGCAGTTTTTAAATCGGCTCCTAAAGCTCTTTGAACAATATATTGGTTACATCCCCAATATGCCAGATTATTGATTAACATTCCGCCAACTAAAACCGACATTCCTGGCAATTCATTATAATGCGGATTTGATTCTTCTAAAATCATGTGCAAATGTCCTGGAGCTTCATCAGCAATAATCGAAAGTGCTTTTAGAATATCTTTTCCAAAACCAAACTGATCTGAAAGCAATGTTAAGGCTAAATAAGTTGTTACTAATCCGCCGAGAATTAAAACGATAACCTGAAACATATCTGTGTATCCAATTACTTTCATACCGCCCAATGTTACGATTACCGAGAATAAACTCAAACCGATGACACAAAACTGAAAGCTAATTGGAGCTATAGAAGAAATAGCTAAAGCACCTAAATAAATTATTGAAGTAAGGTTAACAAAGACATAGATTAACAACCAAATAATAGCCATAATTGTACTCACTGTTCCGCTATATCTTTTGGCTAAAAACTGAGGCATCGTAAATATTTTATTCTTCAAATAAATGGGTAAAATAAACATTGCTACAATAATTAATGTAGCAGCCGACATCCATTCATAAGAAGCAATAGCAAGTCCGATGGCGAAACCTGAACCGCTCATACCAATAAAATGTTCTGCTGAAATATTAGAAGCAATTAAAGAAGCTCCAATTGCCCACCAAGTAAGTGATCCTTCGGCTAAAAAATATTCGTTAGAACTCGTTGCAGCAGTTTTTTTGCTTCTGTAAATATACATTCCATAGGCAGTAACTATGACAAAGTAGATAAAGAAAACAATGTAATCTGCGGTTTGTAATACATTCATAATTGTGTGGTTATTGTGTGGTTAGATAGTAAAATGTATTTTAAAATTTGATTGCTATCAAATCTTGAGAAACCATTTCTTTTTATATAAAAAGTACAGTAAAATAAGCTGTACAATGGTGACGGATAATGCGACAAAAAAAGGCTGCCAATTAAGCGAGATATATTGTATAAGTCCGCCAAAAAGATAATCTGCTGTATGTTTAAAATCGACTAAACCTTCTGCTGCGATATAAATTAAAATAGAATTGGAACCAATTAAGATTAATGGAAATGCCCATTTATGAAAACCAAACAAATCGATTATCACATAAAAAAAGACAAAAAACAAAATACTAAATCCGCCAACAAAACAGACAAAAGAACTGGTCCATAAATGTTTGTTGATTGGAAAACTGATATCCCAAATCAAACCTATAATAATTAAAACTACTGCCGTTAAGGTCATTAAAAGCAATTTCACATTTATAGAGAATGGGCATTTTGCTTTTAAAAATGTTCCTATAAAAACGCCTAATAAAGCAGTTGCGATAGCGGGAAGAGTTGAAAATATTCCTTCTGGATCGTAAACCGTACTGTGCAATCTTCCTGGTAAAAAAAGACGATCAATGTAGCCTTCTAGTGAACCTTCTTTGGTTAAAACTCCAGCTCCAAAATCTGGGACCGGAATCCATTTCATTGCAGCATAATAGCCAATTAAGATTCCGAAGAACCAGATTAATTGTTTTTTAAAATCAAAATTCAAAAAGATGATTCCGGCAAAAAACCAAGCGAGTCCAATTCTTCCTAAAACACTTGCAAAACGCGTTTGGTCAAAACCATCAAATCGTAATAATCCGTTTACTACAAATCCTAGAACCAATAAAATGAAGGTTCTTTTCAACATCGATAAATATATTTTTCGCTTTTCGGTTGGAGGCAAATCATTTGGAGATTTAACACCAGCCAGTTGCATTTTCTTTTCGAAAGAATAAGGCATCGAAACGCCGGCCACAAATAGAAACACAGGAAAAATCATATCATAGAAGGTAATACCATTCCATTCTGCATGATGCAGTTGCGATGACATCCAGACAAAAATAGGAATTGGAGCCACTTTGGCCAGAGCATGAATAATATGTTCGCCACTCATGATCCAAAACATCACAAACCCGCGCAGTGCATCTAAAGAAATTAATCTTCCACTTGTAGTGTTACTCATTTTTTTATTTGATTAGTCTTCAGTCGCAGTCTCAGTTTTCAGTCCTAACTGTGACCGAAAACTGAAACTGAAAACTAAAATTATTTAAAGTGGTTTAATGACAAATCCGTAGCTGTATTCGCTTTGGGTTAAGGTATATTGTTCGTGTGGCGGTGCGCCCCAACTGTTGTCACCTCCTAATCCACGTTGGGTTAAATCGACACAAACTACAACTTCATTTCTCGGAGTAATATCGCTAGAATGAATATTCTTTTTAGAAATTCCTCCGTCAAAATCATTCGGATAATTATTTAAAGTACTTATTCCTAAAGGTTGCAGACCTTTTATTTCCAAGCCATTTCCTGAATTGCTTGATAATTTAAACCAGCGTATATCGGTCTTGTATCCATTTTCTTGTGGGCGTGTATAAGGCACATATTGGTCTGCAACTTTACTAGTATAAATTCCTTTCAAGGATGCTGTTTTTCTGTCAGGATAATTTTCTAAAGGTCCTCTTCCGTAATAATCCAGATTTTCTAATGTATTTTTTAAAGTGAAAATCATTCCGAAACGCGGTAATTCTGGAACCGGATTATTTCCTTTTTTATAAGAAGCCTGAATTTCTAAAGCGCCATCATTTCCTAATGCATATTTGATTGTATAATCGGAAGTAACGTCGTTCAATTTTAATCTTGCAATGATATATTTTTTGCCATTTTCCTCACTTTGCTGAATACTTTCTAACGAAGTGTTTTTTCCAGCAGTTCTCCACACATTTGTTCTAATCTGCATTTTGTTTCCAATATCATTATCTGTTGGAGCTCTCCAAAAATTAGGCTCAGGATATTGTTTGAAATATTCTTCGCCTTTTAAACTGTAATACGAAATCAATCCAGTCGATTTGCTGATTTTAACGGTTACATTATCAGAAGTCAAAACAAACTGATCTTTTTCATCTTGTACTTTTGCAGCACTTCCATTTTCAGATTTTGCGAAATATTTCCCATCTTCTATTACAAATTGCTCTTTTGCGATTTCAAAGTTTTGAGGCAATATTTCTGAGCCAGTTTTCGTACTAGCAAAAACATTCAATAAATATTCTGTTCCTTCTTTTGACTCTAATTTTGGTAAATCAATTTTAAATTGCTTTTTTGATTTCGGATCTAAAGCAACATTCAAAATTCCTTCTTTAATTACTTTTCCGTTTTCTAAAACTTCATATCTAAAATTGTATTTGTTCAGATTGGTAAACCCAAAATCATTATTGATTTCAATAATTCCGTTCTTTATATCTACAGCTTTAAACAAGATATTCTGATATACTTTTTTTACTTCAAAAGCTCCAGGATGAGGTGTTCTATCAGCATAAACCAACCCGTTGTGACAGAAGTTTTCATCATTTAAGTAATTCTGGCTTCCCATATCGCCACCGTAAGTCCAGTATTTGCGGCCTGCTTCATCAATTCCATAAAATCCCTGATCTACCCAATCCCAAATAAATCCGCCTTGCATGTTTTTGCTTCCGCGAATGATATCCCAATATTCTTGAAAATTTCCGCTGCTGTTTCCCATTGCATGCGAATACTCACACATGATATAAGGGCGTGTAACTTCTTTACGTGCCGCATATTCTTTCATGTATTCAATTGTTGGGTACATTGGACAAACGATATCAGTATTTTCGTTTTCTTTTGCTTGTTCAAACTGAACCAAACGAGAATTATCTCTTTTTTTGATCCATTTGTATGCTTCGTGAAAAACAGGTCCATTGGCGCTTTCATTTCCTAATGACCAGATAATTACAGACGGCATATTTTTATCTCTTTCAACAAGGCTGTAAATTCTGTCTAGATGTGCTTCTCTCCATTCTGGAAGATAACCAGGATTCGTTTTTGGATTCATCCAAATTAGAGGTTGTCCCTCTACTCCCATTCCATGACTTTCGATATTAGCTTCATCCACCAAAAACAAACCGTATTTATTACATAGTTTTACCCATAAAATATTGTTCGGATAATGACTGCAGCGAACTGAATTAATATTCAGCTGTTTCATCATTTTAATATCTTTCATCATCGTCGCTTCGTCCTGATAATGTCCTGTTTCTGGATTATGTTCATGGATATTAACGCCATGAACCATTAATCGAACTCCATTAACTAATAATTGGCCACCTTTTAGTTCTACTTTTCTAAATCCGATTTGTGTTCCAACTGTTTCTACAATATTTCCTTTTGCATCTTTTAAAGTCAGAATCAACGTATATAAATTAGGCGTCTCACTGCTCCATAATTTTGGACTTGATACATTTTGAGAAAAATTTAAAGTCTGAACTTTTGACGCTTCTAAATTGACATTCAATTCTTTTACAAATACATTTTTCCCAGAAGCATCAACCAGTTTTGCGACTACTTTTTGGTTGTTAGCAGAAGTTGAACTCAGATTTTTTAAACTCACATCGACACTTAGACTTCCGTTTTTGTATTTAGCATCTAAATCTGGTTTGGCAAAAAAGTCTGCAATACGAACATTATCTGTACTATACAAATACACATTTCTATCAATACCAGAAAGTCGCCACATGTCTTGATCTTCTAGATACGAACCATCGCTCCATCTGTACACTTCTATCGCTAAATCATTTTTTCCAGATTTTAAATACTTCGAAATATCAAATTCTGCCGGACTTTTGGTGTTTTCTGTGTAGCCTACTTTTTCCCCATTTACCCAAATATACATAGCTGCAGTTCCTGCTTCAAAATGAAGAAAGACATGTCGGCCGTTCCAGTTTTCTGGCAGCACAAAATCTCTTTTATAAGACCCAACTGGATTGTCCCAATGATTAATAAAAGGCGGATTTTTTTCAAAAGGATACGTAATGTTGGTATAAATTGGCACACCGTAACCATTCAGCTCCCAATTAGAAGGCACTTGAAGTTCTTTCCAATGTAAAGTACTGAAATCCGTTTTATAAAAATCCTTCGGACGTTCGTCTGGTGTTGGCGACCAAGAAAATTTCCATTTTCCGTTTAAAGAAAAATACCAAGGTGAGTTTTCATATTTATCCATTATAGCAGAAGTTTCATCTGCATACGGAAGAAAAGCAGCACGAGCTGGCTCTCTGTTAATTTGAAATACCTCTGGATTTTCCCAATCATTACGGTCTTTTTCTTGAGCCGAAATTCCTATTGTGAAAAGCAATAACAGGCTAATAAAAAATATTTTGGTTGTGGTTTTCTGCATTATTTTTGGTTTTAGATAGCTGGCATTTATTTTTTAACACATAGAAACATAGCTTTTCTTTGTCTTGAAAGGCCTTTCACTTTATTATTAAAACATATAGTATGTGTGGAAACTATTTTCTTCTAATAAATGTTTTTACGCTTAAAAGAATCCCGATAGCTATCGGGACTATGTTTCTATGTGTTTATATGACCTTTTTAAAACTTCAATTTTTCTGGTAAATATTTCGCAACTAATTCTTTATAATAAGGAAGTAATGCTTGCACGTCTGGTTTTACAGGTGCTTTTGTATACAAATCGTAAGGATTGAATTTTCTCACCCAGTCAAACATTTCGATGTCTTTTTCATTCATTAAATGCGCATAAGCATTTTCTTTGTGCTGAGAATAAAAGGAATGATAACGAATCATGTATAAAGCTGGATCTGGAAGATAATCTTTCATGATTTGATACAAATACTCATCGTGTCCCCAACTCATTTTTACATTGTTCAATCCGCAGTTTTCTGTGTAAACACCAAACTTGGTATTGAATCTTTCGTCTGTAAAATCTGGATTTTCTTTAAAGAACTCTGAATATACAATTTTATCCGAATAAGCACATCCAACAGGAAATGTATCTCCTACAACTGCCCATTGCGGTTCTCCAAACAAACATAATACTTTACCTAAATCATGAATAAAACCAGTCAATACAAACCAATCTGGATGACCGTCTGCGCGAATTGCTTCTGAAGTTTGTAAAAGGTGCTGTGTTTGGTCTAAGTCAATATCTGGGTCACTGTCGTCTACAAGCGTGTTTAAAAACTCAACAGCTTCCCAGATTGACATTTCTTTTCTATTAAATTGCAGAAAATCTTGTTCTTTGCTGCATACAAAATCATAAGTTTGATACGTGTGGTTTATTCTGTAAAACTCCTTAACAGTTTCTACTCTTTCCGAATCAACATAGTTTCTAAATTCTTCTTTCTGCTTTTCTTTTACTTCTTCATTTTCTTCAGAAGGATCAGGATATCGCATTAATAAATCATCTTCCCACTCATCTAAATTATTTAACGGATTGTCTGTATCTATATGCTTTTTCATAATGCTAAATAGTTAAAAGTTATAAGACAAAAATAGAATTACATCCTTCTTTCAAAATGGATTAATACATCAAAAACATGGATAAAATTGATTATTGTAGGATTTTTACATATCAATCAAAGAAAAAATGGATAGAATTTGAATTGGACTGAAAGTCCAAAAGCATCAAACTAGTGCACCGCACTACACTCTAACATGGGAATGAATAGCACCCTACAAGGGTGAAAGCACAAATATGTCCATATAATAATTCAACACATAATACTCAGAATATGCTTTCACTCTTTCAGGGCTAATTTAGATGTTGCACATTCTTTCGCTGTGAGTCGCACTACTTTGATGTTTTTGACTCTTTGAGAGCTGGATTGTAAAATTCCTGAATTGCTTCGCCAATCGCCATCGTCCGAATCCTGCCAAAAAAACTAATTAATCAACTTGCTTGGCGGGAAACCAAACTGCTTCTTGAAGCATCTACTGAAATATAGCGGATCATTAAAACCAACCAAATCTGTTACTTCAGAAACATTGTATTTTTTGGTTTTTAGCAATTCTGCTGATTTTTTTAAACGAATGGTTCTGATAAATTCGTTTGGTGCTAAATCGGTCAATTCTTTAATTTTTCTATATAATTTGGAAGAACTAACGCCCAGTTTGTCACATAAAAAATCGGTTGAAAGATCGACATCACTTAAATTATCGTTAATTAGATTTGTAACTTTTTCCATAAACTCCTCGTCAATTGGCGAATGTGTCAGCATGCTAACTTTGCTTTCTACTTCGCCAGAGAATTTTTGCTTCAGTTCTAATCTCGATTTGATCATATTCTCTATAACCGTTTTCAAAAGTAAAGGCTCAAAAGGTTTTACCAGATAACCATCGGCTCCAATATCATAACCTTTTACTTTATCCATATTTTCTCCCAACGCTGTAAGCATCACAACTGGAATATGACTTATAAATTCATCATTTTTTAATTGTTGGCAAAATTCCAATCCGTCCATAACGGGCATCATAACATCGGTTACGCACAAAATAGGTTTTATTTGTCGGCAGATTTTTAAGCCTTCTTCTCCATTTTCAGCATCATACACTTTATAATAATCTGATAAATAATCGACCAAATATTTTCTGAGTTCTGAGTTATCTTCAATAACCAGAATCTTCTCTTTTAAATCTGTATTCTGAATAATTTTCTTGGCAGCTTTTTCTGGAATCAGCATACTTAGATTGTCATTTTTAAGAGCATATTCAAACACTTCTTTATGTTCGTAAGATTCACGATCAATCGGAATTTCTACTTTAAAAGTACTTCCTTTTCCTGCAGTACTTTCTACAGAAATAGTTCCTTTATGAATGGCAACCAAAGATTTTACCAATGACAAACCAATTCCTGATCCAGTATTATTGTCTTTACTGTTTGAAGCTTGGTAAAAACGTTTGAAAATTTTATCTATACTTTTTAACGGAATACCAATTCCGTCATCTGTAACTTCAATTACCAAAATATCTTCAACCGTATCTTTTAGTCTCACATACAAATCTACATTACCATTTTTGTTGGTAAACTTCAAGGCGTTAGACAAAAGATTGTAAAGAATTTTATCGTATTTGTCATTGTCTAGCCAGCCATTTATTTCATCATCTTCAGAAATAAAATTGAGCTTAATTTTTTTATTATAAGCCATTTCCTTAAACGAATCGAAAATATTTTTCGAATACGATAAAATGTCCGTTTTGGTTACTTTTAGTTTTAATTCACCCGACTGCGCCTTTCTAAAATCCAAAACCTGATTCACCAAATTTAGCAATCGGCTGGCATTTTGATAAATTAAGTTATAACGGCTCTTTTCGTAATCTGTAGCATTACTATTTTCATCCAAAAGCTGTTTTGCTGGACCTAAAATTAGCGTTAATGGCGTTCTTAATTCATGCGAAATATTGGTAAAGAAACGTAATTTCTCATTATTTAATTTTATGTCGTGTTCTCTGTTTACTTTTTCTGTGAGCAGCTCTTGTTTTAAACGAATACGATTCTTAATCTCTTTTCTAATGAAATAAAAAACACCGAATAAAATAGCAAAAAACATTAAAAAAGAAGTCGGCGTAAGCCAGAACGGAGGCAGAATTTTTATTTTATAAGAAACCGTTTTACTCCAATAACCGTCGCTATTGCTTGATCTTATCTTAAAAGTATAATTGCCTGGATAAAGATTGGTATATTGTACAATTCTAGATGTACTATTAACTGTTATCCATTCTTTATCAAAACCTTCTAGCATGTATTGAAATTTATTCAATTTTTCGTTTGCGAATGAAGGTGCCGAAAACTGCAGAGAAAAGTTTCTGTTTTTATGGCTTAATTCGATTTCATTTCCATAATTTAAATCTTTAGAAAGCGGAATTTCTCCGTTGATTTCCATTTCTGGAAAAACTTCCTCATTTTGAATCTTAAATTCAGAAATAACAGGCAATGGCGACCAATTATTTCTTTTCATCGCTGGCGGAGAAAAAGAAATAATTCCGTTTTTACCGCCAAGAAAAATATTAGAATTATTAAAATAAAAGAAACCGCTAGAACTAAAAACATCCAATCTGTTTCCGCTATTTACATGATATATGCTAATATCTTTTAAATTCGATTTTACAAAAGCAATATTATTATTGTTGATATTAAGCCACAAATTACCGTTGGCATCTGATAAAATATCAGTAATCCATTTTCCAGAAAGTTCCTTAAGATTTTTTACGGGTTCAAATTCGTTCTTTTTCGGATTGTACAAACATAGCCCAAAACGAGTTGAAGCCCAGATCTTTCCTTTAACATCTACTAAAACATCACTAACATTTTCGTCATGAGGAACACCTTTTTCTTTGATAAAAAGTGACGAATATGTTTCTATTTTTCCGGTATTGATATTGTATTTTACCACTCCCGTTTCTGTTGCAAACCAAACATTATTTTTGGTATCTCTTTCAATGGCATTAATCTGAAAATCGGGTAAAAGTTTACTTGAAGTTTCTACTTGAAGTGTTTTAGTATTTAGAATTACAGCTCCTTCTCCAAATGAACCTACAATCATTTTATCATCTGTAATTTTTCTAAAGGCAAAAACAGGCGATTTCTCAAATCCTAAATTTATTTCTCTAGAAGAATTGCTCAAATAATTATAAACCAAAACATTGCCATCCCAAAGACCACAGTAAAAAATCTTTCCGTCTTCAGAATAAATACTAGCAATATCTTTTCCTGTGTTGTGCAGAGGTGTCGAACCTTTTATGTTAGAAATAAAAAGCCCGTTGTGATAAGTTGCGACAATTACTTTTTCATCATAGGTTTTGGCAAAACCTCTAATTCTAGGCGCTTGATTGCCAATAGAACGCGAAATATCTTTATTTAAAGTAAACTGATTCTCATACGGATCGTATTTATCTAAACCATCTTCGGTTCCAATCCATAAGACTCCAGATTTATCAAAATAAAGTGCCGAAATTAAATTATCGACAAGCGAAGTGTCATCTGAAAGAATAGAATAATACCATTTATAATTTCCTTTTTGAATGTCTTCTAATTGATCACAAACTAATAATCCACCCAACGTTCCAACCCAATATTTGCCATCAGGAGCTTGGGCAACAGAAAGAAAATAAGGTCCTAAAGCACCTCTAACTTGTTTGTTTTCAATATATAGATTAACAAACTTATCGCTTGCTTTATCGAGTTTATACAAACCTTCGCGAGTTCCAACAAAAATATCTTGTTTGGCATCTTCGTAAATAAAATTTAGGTATGGATTTTTTATATTCGAATTTGGAACAGAAAGCGTATAATTATTGATTTTCACAATCGCGCCTTTCGCATCCATCGTAATTTTGGCTACAGATGATTTCTCATAACTTCCAACCCAGACATTTCCTTTTTTATCTTCAAAAATTTCTTTTATATATTCATAACCATTCAGTTTAATTTTTTCGAATCGGTTTTCTTTTAAAAAGAATAAATAAATTCCTTTCGTTTTGGTTCCTACCCAAACTCTTTCAAATTTATCTACATAAACGGCTCTAACTTCGTCATCTGGCAAACTGTTTGGATCGTCTTTTTTATGAAAATAAGTAGTAAAAACATGCGTATCCATTTTGAAAAGCGTGAGTCCTTTTCGGGTACCAATCCAGAGATAATTATTTTTTTCATCCAGCTCTAAAGCCGTGATATCATCATTGTACAATTTGTTTTTACCAGGCGTAGAACTCATGTAATTTTTGAACTGATAACCGTCAAAACGATTTAATCCTGAAAAAGTTCCAAACCACATGAAACCCTTTTTATCCTGTACAATATGTCGTACCGAATTATGAGACAATCCGTTATTATCATTATAATGCGCAAATTTTATATTCTGTGAATACGAATGATAAAAAAGGGCGGATAACAAGAATAATAAAAAGGATTTTTGGCTCATGGAAATAAATTATAAATGCAATTTAATCTTTTTGATTCAATAAATATTAAAATTATTTAACAGATAAATTATCAATTTTGTTGTTTTTTAAATCAATTCTGAAATGATTGGAAGGCTCGCCGTTCATGGTTTTCCAAAATATTTTGGCCCATAAAACTAACTTAGGGTTATTTGATTTTTTTAACTGTTTGCATATCAATTCATATTGCTTTAATCTCTTTTTTCCAATTTCAGAAAAAGCCAATTCATCGGCACTTTTTAATCTGTAAAAATCGAAAATCATATCAAAACCTGTCCATGATTCAAAATCAGAAAATGTTAGCGAATTCTCTTTCAAATCTTTAGAAACTTCATTTGCATTTTTATTCCATTCTAATAAATCTTTACCAGAAAGTTTCTCAATCGATTTTAAGAAATCTGTCGGAAAATCTTCGGGTAAGAATCGCAAACGAACTAATTCCTTTAGATGCCAATTGGTAAATGCTGCATAATCATTTGCTTTTAGAATTTCTTTGTTCCAAATGATGTTACTTTTAATAGCTTCCAAATGAGCATATTCTTCTTCATAAAAAGGAAATAAACTGTTGAATTTATTGACTTTACCAATTACAACAGTTTCTACTTCCAGATCATATTGAGAATGAATAGTCAATATTTTATAAGCTGGCATATAAGCCGCAAGCGATGGTGTTTGAATATTAAAAAGTGTATTTCCTTTTGCTGTTGTTCTAACTCCCGTATCGTTAATGTGCATATGTCCGCCAAAATGAATCTGAATTCCAGCATCGGCAAATTGCTGTGCTACTTCTTCATTTGGAACTCTTTGCAATTGCATTTTATTAGCACCGAAAAGCTGTTTTAATTCTGGCGAAGCATCGTCATTAAATTCAACCATCGGATAATGACTGAAAGCAATCAATATTTTTCCTTTTTGTTTTGCTTCTGCAGAAACCTTTTTTACCCAATTAATTAAATGGTTTTTATAAATCAGAACGTTATTATAACCTGTATTTGCTCCCGAAAAATCGTGCGGATTATTAGATTCTCCTGATAATTTTTCATTTGGAACATACGCATTTGCATCTATTGCCAAAAGCCAGATTCCTTTTATTGGTTCAACCAAATAACTGGCATCGGGCAAATACAAATTGGTGTTTTTTATTAAATACGTTCTTTTTTCTAAAACGGATTCTTTTTGAGCTTCTTCAAAATTATAATTTTCATAGCTGTAATTAGAAAAAGGAGTTTCCCAATACAAATCACTCTTCTTTGGAAAAAAACCAAAATCACGCATTTCGCTAATGGTTTCTTTATAACCCCAATTTTTTATATCGGCAGTAATAATGGGTTCCAGTTCGCTTTTACTTTTATTAAAATTGTCTGGAGAACTGCTAATAATTTGTTCTTTTCCGTCTTTTCCTAAAAAATCTGTTTTAACAGCATCTTGAGCAAAAGGTTTTACGATATCATGATTTCCTGTAGTAACAAAGAATGAAATTCCGTATTTCTCGGAGTATTCATTTAGAATTTTTCTTAATCCGCGAACGTGAACAGGCTGTCCGTCGTCGCTGAAATCGCCTGGAAGCACTACCTGTTTTATGCCTCTTTTTACAATATCATTTAAAGCTTCTAAAAAGGCAAAATAGTTTTCATTAAAAATTCTCGTAGAATGCAATTGAGAATTCATCGTTCTAATATTGGCATATTCGCCCGTTACAGGATTTGGAATGCCTTGATAATTACTGTCCTCAAATTTGGCATAAATATCTTGCAGATGGGCATCGGCTATAAAAGCAATCTGAATTTCTTTCTTAATGTTCTGCTGTGATTTGCAGGAATATAAAGAAAGAAGCAGTACTAATATAATCGATATTCTAAACATTTGTTTTGTTTGTTTTTAATTTTATGATTATCCGTTATTTGTCCTATTTTAAAAATAGAAAGTCTGTAAAATCAAACGCGAATTAAACCGATTCGCTAACGCGAAGGCGCGGATTAAACCGGATTTTATTAATCTGTTTAAAAATATAAATAGATTATCCGTTTTAATCCGCGCCTTTACGAAATAAATCCGTTTAATCCGCGTCCTTGCTTAAAGGATAATTCAATTATTTTTTAATAAATGCTTCCAATTTATCTAAAGTGTTTAGTTCTGTTTCTCTTGCACTTGAAGATATAATTGAAGTCTCTAAAGTTTTTGCAGGTTTTGAAATCAACAAATATTGCGTTCCATCGTCTGTTGTTTTCTCATAATCTTTCGGATTGTATATAATCGCTCCTCCTACTTCAACAATTTCTGCAGCAACGTCTTCTGGATGTTTTCCCCAAACTGCTATGTAATTAGCACCTTTTTTTGTTGCGCAATCTTTAAAGTAATTTACTCCTGTCGCAAATTGCACTTTTTCTCCAGTTAAAGAAACTGCTTCTACTTTTGCTTCTCTTTTACCAGAAAACACGGTAACACGAACTAAAATGTCTACTTTTTTTCCTTTGTAAGGAACGCCTCTTGAAATCATTTCCATCCAAGAAGTATTTTCTGTTTTTCCAACACGAGCCAAACGATTTGTTACCGGATTTAACGGCACCAATTTTTCGCCATCCCACAGTTTTACTCCTCCTAAACCAACAGTAGATGCCACTTTATAATAATCTGCTCCCCAGCCTTCTTTTTGCTGTTCTGGCGTTGGGTACCAATTTGCTTTTTTTAATTCTAAACCTGGTTTAGCTTTAGAATAAACATCGATTGCTACTTTATCGCTGAAATAAATTCGCAAAGCCATCCATTCGTTTTCAATTGCTGGGCCGTGATGTCCGATCGTTTTATATAAATCTCCTGATTCTGAGCCAATATCTGTTAGATACGTAATTTTATCAGACTTCATATACAAACTGGTGTCTGTATTATTTTGTCCGAAACAAATGCAGCAAAAAAGTAAAGAGGTTACGATAGATAATTTCATAATTTAAAATATTATAAGTTTAAGTGTAATTCCTGTAAATTTAAAAACAACTTTCAACAATCTACTACGAATTCTATCTATTGTTCTGAAATTATCAATTTATATCAAAATTGTGAAAAATCTTAAACTATAAAATTTCCTTTTTGCTTTTCTAATTGTATTTTTTTGCCACAAATTAAAAGGATTAACACAGATTAAATTTGTTCATTTAAAAATCCTTCTAATCTTTTTAATCTGTGGTTTTAAAACCAATTTAGTCCGTTAATAAAACAGTTCTATTTTCTATTTTCTTTAATCCACTACTTTTACCAAGGTAGGATTAATTCCTAACGGGTTCTTAATGATTTTACAGATTAAAGGAAACTCTGGATTTTTTACAATCCACATTTCGGTTTCGTCTATTTGCGCTCTTACATGCAATGTTTCGATTATTTTTCCATCAATAGAAACGTCGTTTTTATCTTCACTTTTATCTAGAACATAAGTTGTATTGTTGTAAACAAAGGAATTGTTTTTGACTAAATCCTGATAAGCTGATTGCGAAATCATAAAAAAAGTTTCTGTTGGTTTTAAGTTTAGAATTGGTGCATATTCTCCTTGATTAAAGCTTAAGGCATTTCCATTTTTTACTGCTTCAGGAAGCATTACTATTTTACTGTTTACGCCTCTTGTTTCCAATTTAAAAGCCAATGCATTATTTGACGTTTCGGCTGTAAGCTGTAAAGTTCTCGTTTGTCCATGCAGTTTACAGACATAATGCAGTTGGGTATTATTTTTTAATGTCGGAATATAATTCTGTGCTATTGTGGTTTGATAAAGAGCACAGAAAAGAATAACTAAAAATATATTTTTCATCTTACTTATCTTTTTATTTTGCCGGTGGTAAAATTGTCGTTCCCCAAGCTGAAGGTTTCGAATCCATTTCTAAAATCAGTTCTCCTCCATTCATAATATCATCATGCGTAATCCATGCTTTGTTGTATGGTTTTCCGTTTAACAAAGCGGTTTTGATGTATTTGTTTTTATCATTCATTTTTTTTGTGATGATTTTAAAACTTTTGCCGTTTTCTAATTTTACAAATACTTCCTTAATCAAAGGCGTATTGATTAGATAATAAGGTTGTCCTGCATTTGGATACAATCCCATCATGTGGAAAGCCAGCCATGAAGACATTGCTCCTGAATCGTCGTTACCTGGAAGTCCTTCTCTTGAAGTATTAAAATTATCCTTGATAATCGTTCTGATTCTGTCACTGCTTAAATACGGTTTCCCAATCCAGTGATATAAACACGGGGTTAAGAATGAAGGTTCATTGGCAACATTAAATAAATTATTGTCAAAGAAAATATCCAATCTGTTTTCAAATGCTTTTTCGCCGCCTGATTTTTTTACCAATTCCGGAATATCGTGCGGCAAACTAAATGAATATTCCCATGAAGTTCCTTCGTAAAAGAAAACACACCAATGACAAACATACCAAGGCGATTCGATAATGACAGGCGTATATTTAAAAGTTGGCTTTTGGATTTTTGATTCGCCAAAAACAACATCATCCAGCCAGTTTCCGTCTTTGTCTTTTGGCATGATAAATCCTTTTGCTCCGTTATTTTCATAATCTGCTCGCCATAGATTCTGCCAATTTTCAGCCTGTTTTATGTATTGATTGTACAAATCTGTTTTGCCTAAACCTTTGGCAACTGTTGCAATATTATAATCGTTGTAGGAGTAATCGATGGTTCTGTTTCCTGCTCTGTCTGTGCCATAAGGAACGTATCCTAGTTTAAGATAATCTAAAAGTCCGCCTCTTCCTTCTTTCTCTTCATTTCCTCCGGGAGGCACTGTTGCATCTTTCAGCATTGCTTGAAGTGCTAATTCGTAATCTATTCCTTTTAAGTTTTTTACAAAAGCATCAGCAATTACCACCTCAGCGTTTGATCCTCCCTGAGTTCTTCCATTGTCATTACCGCTTCTTCCTTCTGGCATATAGCCTTCGCGTTTGTAAATGTTCAGCATTGCATTAATGATTTCTACTTTTCGCTTGCTGTCAATCAATGTAATTAAAGGACTTGATGTTCTAAATGTATCCCAGATGGTATAAAAATCATCATAATAAGGCTCGTCATTTGTCCATAACGGGTTTTCTCCTGTTCTGTCTACAGGCATAATCATCGTGTGATATAAACCTGTATAGAACATTTTTCTGTATTCGTCTGAGGTATCTTTAGAAAGCTGGATTCTGCTCAATAAATTTTCCCATTTGTTTTCTAAAGCCTTTAAAACTTCATTAAAATTCCAATGCGGAATTTCAACTTCTATATTATTCTTTGCTTTTAATTCGCTTAAAAATGAAATTCCGATTTTTACATTCAGCTCCTCTTTTCCATTTTCAAAAGAAAGTAAAACTGCTGTTTTCTTTCCTGAATCAAATTGCGCTTTTTGATTATTATAAAATTTTCCGTCTTTAAAAGTGACATATTTAGCAATTGGCTGATCAAAAATAGCATAGAAATAAACGGTGTAAGCGCGTCCGTTGTTCCATCCTCCACGAATTCTGCTGTAACCTCTAACTTCAGTATCTGAAACTATTTCGATTTGTGAACCCACAAACTGTTGTGCTTCTCTAGCTTCTGGAATTTTTTCTTCGCCAAGAAAAAATCCAGGATCTATCTTTAATTCTTTTGATTTATTTTTTGGGTAGGTAAAACGGTAAAAAGAAACTTTCTCGCCAGTAGTGATTTCGGTTTTAATATTATTTTCCTTGAAAACCGTTTCGTAATACCCCAGTTTTACGTTTTCTTCTGCTCTAAAAGAAGTCTGGTCTATTTTGTCTAAAGTACCAGAAAATGGCATAATCTGGATATTTCCGTATTTTGGACCTCCGCCTGTTCCGCTTACGTGAACCTGACTGAATCCTGTTACTTCTTTTGGTATTGGAAGCCAGCCGCTGTTTGGGCTCGAGGTGCAGTCTGGACTTGGTTTTACCATTCCGTAAGGGCATGACGGCCCGATAAAAACTCTCCCTACTCCTTCTGAACCAATCATTGGATCAACATATTGATGGACTGTTTGAGCGTTTGTGATTACGGTAAACAAAAATGATATTCCTAAAAGTATATTTTTACTGTATATTTTCATTACTTACTTATTTCTTTAAGAACTAAAAAACTTATTTTTTTACCACTGATTAAAAGAATTAAAATGATTTTACTAAGGCTGAAATTAATCTATTTAATCTTTGAAAGATGTGGCAAAATTTTACTTTGACATTTCTAAAATCAATTCGCCTCCATTGGTAATTTCCTGATGCGACAACGTAAAATCTTTTACCGCTTTATTGTTGTATCTGATGTCTTTTATGTACACATTTTCGGAACTATTATTATTGGCTTTGATCACAAATGTTTTTCCTGAATAATATTTCGAATTTAAATCAATCGAGATTTTATTGAAGATTGGGCTTCCTATTTGGTAAACAGCATCTTGGTCGGTTCCTCCATTCATTTGAAACAAACCTAATTTAAGTAAAACATTCAAACTTCCCATTAATCCTTGGTCTTCATCGCCGTTGTAACCTGTTGCTGGCGATAATCCGCTGAAGGTGCTTTTTACTACGTCTCTTGTCCAATATTGCGTTAAATCTGGTCTTCCTAAAATGGTGAAAATATTCGAAGTCTGCATGGATGGCTGATTTCCAAAATTGACTGGAATTCTACTAAACTCCGGATGCAATTCTGCGTCATGAGAAGTACCAGAAGTATAGTTTTGCTTTTTAGCCGTTTCAAATTGCTGATTTAATTTAGTTACAGCTTTTTCTTTTCCTCCCATTAAATCAGCTAAACCAAGAATGTCATGTGGCACAAACCAAGTCGACTGTGCTCCGTTTGATTCTATAAATCCGTTTTCATATTGATACGGATCGTAGTTTTCTCTCCATCTTCCATCTACATTTTTCGGACGCATCCATCCAGTTGATTGATCGAAAACATTCTGATAGTTTTTGGCTCTTTTCATGAAATACTTGTAATCGTCTTCGTGATTGAGTTTTTTTGCCAATTGCGCCAAAGTCCAATCTTGATAAGCGTATTCTAAAGTCTGGCTAGCTCCATCTTCATGGCTTCCAAAATTACCGTCTGGCAGCGGATACGGCACATATCCTTTTTCTAAATAATATTTTAATCCTCCGCCAATACTGGTATTGTGTTCATAACCTGCTTTTGCCATGATTCCGCCTTCCATGTGTCCTTTTTTTAGCGCCACATAAATAACTTCTAAATCATCTTTTACAATTCCTTTTTGAATGGCACTTACAATAAAAGGTGTTGCCGAAGCTCCTGTCATTACATAGGTGTCATTTCCGCCTGATGGTCCGCGCGGAATAGAACCTCCATCTTTGTAATACTGCATTAGAGAATATACAAATTCTTCCATGATCTCAGGATATACCAATCCCCAGAGATTATTAATTGTCCATTGAGCACCCCAAAAAGCATCAGAATTGTAGTGATTGAATTTTGGTTTTCCGTCTGCTTTTAAAGGCAAATGTCCTATCCTGAATTTGTCCCCTGTATTATCAGGATAGGCTCCATTTACATCACTGATCATTTTTCTGCCTTGGAGAGCATGCCATAAATCAGTATAAAATCTTCTTTGATCTGTTTCTGTTCCTCCTTCTACTTTTATTCTTCCCAATAAATTACTCCATTCATTTCTAGAATCTTCAACAGTTTTATTAAAATCCCAGTGGGTTAATTCGGTATCGATGTTGTTATTGGCATTTTCAATTGAAGTATACGAAATACCAACTTTCATTAGTACTTGCGTTCCCTTTTTATTAAAATGAATTAAATAATTTCCTGTTGCGTTGTCTTTCTCTATAGAGGTTATTGGTTGTTCTGTTTTAACTTTAAAAAATACTGTCAAAGGTTTTGGACGCCTAAAATTGGTGCTTAAAACTAATGAACCTGAAAGTTCAAAATCATTGTTTTTTTCTAATTTTCCATTGGTGTTTTCACAAGGACCTAAAACGGTATTCAGATTAAAAAGAATTGTTTTTTGTGCCTTTGCTGGAAATGTATATTTATGAAAACCAACTCTTGGCGTGCTCGTTATTTCTGCTTTTATCTGATATCTATCTAGTTTTAACGAATGATAACCTGGTGTAATAATTTCTGTTTTATGACTGAATTTGGAATAAAAATCTTTAAAAACAGTTTGTTTGTTTGCGCTTGAGATTGTTACTGGCATTACTGATACGCCAGACATTTGCCACTCGTGAACATGACTAAAACCTTTAACTGTATCTGTAGTATATTTATATCCGCCTCCCCAATCGCCATTGATTTCTGTATCGGGATTTAAGTTAACCATACCAAACGGACGACTTGCAGAAGAAAAGTAAAACCATCTTGAATTTTCGGTGTCCAACAACGGATAAACCATATCTGAGATTTGTTTCTTTTTTAAAGAAACAGCTTTTTGGGCGTTGCATGACACTAAAAAAATAAGACTTAAACTTATTCCTAGGAGTCCAATTTTATAGATTTTGTTTAGTTCCATTTATTTTCTGTATTGAATGGGGCGATATTGGTTTAGAACGATTTTATGTTTTTGATTTATCACAAAATCGAAAATATTAAGCATAAGGATGGCTGTGAGAATTATAGAATTATTCTCAAAAAAAAAGTAGAATGTTACAAAGCTTAATCTGTATAGAATTGTCCGAAATACTTTTGATTAAACTTTGTTTCCATTCAAAAAATAAACTGAACTGATTTTTACGAGCAACTGAAAAAAATCGGTTTTTTTTTAGAAAAAAGGAGAAGGCTTTTTACGCTCTTCTCCTTTTCAAAATTAAAATTGAATTACAAATGCGTACTTAACTAAATTTTTATTCTTAATAACCATCATTCTGAGTAAGGGCTGGGTTTAAAACCATTGCATTTGTCGGGATTGGGAATACACGACGGTATGTGTCTGTATTAGTTTTATATCCCCAAGATCCTTCATATTTTCCAAAACGAATCATATCGTTTCTATGCCAAGCTTCCCAAGCAAATTCACGGCTTCTTTCTTTGTAAAGATCTTCTAAAGTTACTCCGCTTAAAGCAGCAGATGTTGTACGATTAGAACGAACCATGTTTACTAATGCATCAACACTTTGACCTAAAGTCACAGATCCGCCACGTAAAATTGCTTCTGCTTTCATTAAAAGAATATCAGAGTAACGCAAGAAAGGAACATCATTGTTTTGATTACGGTTTGTTGAAGATGCGTCAGGATAAAACTTAACGTTTCTGTATCCCATATTCCAAGCGATTTCATCATTACCACAATCGAATAATGTTACGCTCTGACGAAGTTCAATATCTGGAGTTAAGTTTACTTGATAAGTATATGCCGCTCCACCATCAGATCCTGTGTAGAATTGATCGTAACCTTTTTTAGTTGTGGTAACCATTACTGGAGTTACACCATCATTCATAAATTGAAGTCCCGTAAGCCATTGTTTGTTACGAATATCATTGGCATCATTAAAATAGGCATAAAATTCTGGCAGTGTACTTCTAGGCGCACTTGGCGTGTAAGAAAGTCCGAACTTAGCTCTTTCTGAACGTGGGACATCATAACGTGCGTGATACATTTGCCCGTTGAAACCCACTGTAACAGCTGCTGGATCATAAGGAACCGCAAAGATGAATTCTTTCATTGCTGGTCCGTTAGTCGGGTAAAACATTTGAAGGTAAGTGGCTCTAGGTTCTACAACATATAAATTAGAATTGATTACTTCATCGCAAGCTGCGATACATTCGTTATAACGTGCCGTTCCTGTGTATACTTCGGCGTTCAAATACAATTTAGCCAACATTGCATTAGCGGTTTGTTTATTTGGTCTACCGTAAGTCGTAACTCCTGAAGCAGGGTTCAAATTAGGAACTGAACTTTTTAGTTCTTTCTCAATGTACTCAAAAACTTGTTTTCTTGGAGTTTTAGCATGAGAAGTAAAGTCTCCATATAAAGTATCTAATGGCACGTCTCCATAACTATCCATTAACATGAAATAAGAAATAGCGCGCATTGTTCTTAGTTCTGAAATCAAAGTTTTTTTATCAGTTCCTTCAGGCATTGTCTGTCTTAAGATCGAAATAGCCTGATTGCTTGTTCCAATTACTTTAGATGACCAATCCCAAAGGCTTCCTATGATACCATTGTCTGGGTTCCAGTCATGGTAATGCATTGAAATATAGTTTCTATTATCAAACCAGTTACCTCCTCTTGCTGGTAAGATAGCTTCATCTGTAGATAATGACTGCGACCACCACCAAGCAAATGAAAACTCACCTCTAAATGCTGCATAGACTGGTCCTGTTGTCTGAATATATTGTGTTGAGTTTTGAGGAAATACCTCAGGTGTCAATTGAGTTGTGATAGGCACTTCTAGATCATCACAAGACCATACCAAACCAGCTAAAAGTACTGGAAGCCCTAAATATTTTAATATCTTTTTCATAATGTTTAGCTTTAATTTTTAGAAAATCACATTTACACCGAACATATATGTTCTGGTTTTTGGATAGAAGTTATTAGAATCTACACCTGGAGCTGTTCCTCCTTGTTCAACCTCTGGATCAATTCCTTTGTACTTAGTAATAACAAATACGTTATTTACAGTCTGATAAATACGGATACTGCTGATGTAATTTCCAACTTTTCCAAAATTATAACCTAAAGTCATGTTATCTAATCTTATATAACTGCCGTCTTCTATAAAACGATCTGAATATTTATAAGAGTTTAAGTCATTTGGCGACTCATTGCCGGCATCTACTAAAATGTTATTGGTCATTGCGGTACTTGGTCTAAATAAGTCTGCACGAGTTGCATTGAAAATTTTATTACCAAAAACTCCTCTAAAGAAAATACTTAAATCGAATTTTTTGTATTGGAAATTATTTGCCCATCCCATCAATAATTTTGGCTGTGCGCTTCCTGCATAATGATAATCTACTCCAATTTGAGGTGTAGTTGTTAGATCACCGTTTTTGTCATAATACTGAGAAACTCCGTCAGCATTTTTTCCAGCATATTTCAATGTAAAGAATTGTCCTAATGGTTTTCCTTCTTTAAAGATTTGTAAAGTACTTCCTGTTTGTCCTCCTCCGTCTGGTTGTACACGACGAATTGAATCTCCACCAACAAAGAATGGACTAGTTAATTTAACAATTTCATTTTTGTTATGCGCCAAATTCAAATTAGTATTCCAGCTAAAATCTGCTGTTTTAACAATAGTTGCGCCTAAACTAACTTCAATACCTTTGTTAGACATTGTTCCTCCGTTTGCTACAATTGTTCCTACTGGCACCAATACAGGATTAACATTGTAGTTAAAAATCATATCTGTTGTTTTCTTATCGTAAACATCAACAGAACCTGTTACTTTTCCTTTTAAGATAGAGAAATCAACACCAATATTTGCTGTTGCAGTTTTTTCCCATTTTAAATCAGGATTTGCTGCTTGGTTTGGTCCGTAAGCTCCAATCTGTTGTCCGTTGTAATAGAAAGTTCCTAAACTTCCAGAAATAAATTGAGCTGTGTAAGCATTAAATCCAGAAGAGTTTCCAGTTACTCCCCAGCTACCACGAAATTTCAAATCGCTAAAAAAGTTTTGGTTTTTCATAAAACTTTCTTTGTCAACTCTCCATGCACCTCCTACAGAAGGAAAGTATCCCCATTGGTTGTTTGCACCAAACATAGATCCACCATCTCTTCTAAGTGATCCTTGTAAAAGATATTTATCTTTATAATTATAATTTAAACGTCCGAAGTAAGCAATTAAACGTGTTTTTTGATATGCTTTGCTATCTCCAAAATTCACCACATAACCATTAACAGAAGTATAGTTACTTAAAGCTAAGTTGTTATACCCAACATTGTCAACTGGGAAATTTGTTGTCGTAGCCTGAAAACCATCTCCTAAAGTGTTTTCTTGCCAAGAGTAACCTAAAACAGCTTTTATTTTATGATCTCCAATTGATTTATCCCAAGTAAAGAAACTCTCAATAATGTTGTTTGTGTTCTCGTAAGCATTTCTCAATGCAGAACCATTTACTCCAAAGTTAACCAATGTTTTTGTCAAAGGCGGATCTGGGTTGTTGTAAAAGTTGGCACTGTTATATTGTGAATAATAGCTGTCATAAAATTCTCCGTGAGATGTATTTAGTCTTTGGTGTGCCAAATTCAAGTTATACGTTAATCCGAAAGGCAATTTTACTTCTGCGGTAAGATTACCTACAAGATTATTTGTCTTAGTTTCGTCTGTACCATGCTCAATTAAAGCTACTGGGTTAAAGTATCCAGGACTTACAAAGTTTTCAAAAAAACTACCATCATCATTTCTTACTGGAGAAACAGGAAGATAACTTGCTGCTTGTAAAAGAACTGTATTACGCTGCGGTACATTTTGATATTTTGTTCTAGAATTAGTAACATTTAAACCAAACTTTACTTTATCATTAAAAGCATATTGTTCAACAGATAAACGAGCAATGATACGAGAAAAGTCACTTTTTAGCATAACTCCTTCTTTATTAAGAGAAGTAATACTTGCGGTATAACTTCCGTGATCTCCGCCGCCACTCATAGATAAGTTATGACTGCTTGACGCTGCACGCCCTGATCTTAGAATTTCTTTTTGCCAATTTGTGTTAGCACCTTTGTCATTTTCTGGAGTAAAATTCAAATTGTTTTTAGTTGTAAAAGCTCTAAGTTGATCTGCATTCATCATATCCAAATTATTAGAAACTTCTTCAAAACCAAAATATCCATTGTAGGCAACTTGTGTTCTTCCTTTACTTCCTTTTTTTGTTGTTACCATGATAACTCCATTTGCTGCACGGTTACCATAAATTGCTGTTGCAGCCGCATCTTTTAATACGTCGATTGTTGCAATATCATCTGGTGATATAACCGAAATATCAACTCCTGGAATACCATCAATTACATAAAAAGGTCCTTGCGAACTGTTTAATGTTGAAGCTCCACGTAAAACTACCGAAGCTGTTTTTGTTGGGTCACCGCTTGAAGAAATATTCAAACCAGAGACTTTACCTTGCAAAAGTTGTCCAACGTCGCTAATTGCACCTCTGTTTAAATCTTCAGCTTTAACAGAAGAAACCGAAGTCGTTAAGTTTTTACGAGATCCTTTACCATATCCCACAACTACAACTTGTTCTAAGTTTGTAGTAGTAGATTGTAATTTAATCGAATAATTAGTTTTTGTTCCGTCTAATTTTACAGTCTGATCATCAAATCCTATGAAGGAAATTATTAACGTCGCATTTTTGTTTGACGCTAAAAATTTAAATTTTCCATCAAAATCTGTCGTTACAGTATTAGTCGTCCCTTTTTCAAGGATATTAGCGGCTGGCAGAGGAATACCTTTGTCATCTAATACAACACCAGACACTTCTGTTTTTTGTGCCCAAGTATTAATTGAGAAGCCAAAGAAAAAGGCTAATAATAAAAGTTTAAGTTTTTCCATTGTATATTGGTTAATTGGTTAAATAGTATTGACGAAATTAGTGCCAAAGAAATGTTAACAAATGGACAAGTTATTCATAAACATGGATAATTTCTTTAAAATCAATAATGACAAGGCTTCGCAAAGTATTTTTTCTAAAATTATATAGTTAAAAACTTATTAATTAATCGATTTCGTAAAATTTTCTATTCATCTTTTTAGTATGGTTTAAGGTTATGTTATAAATATTAAGTTAAATTTTGTCTATATACGTAGCAATTATAATCTTGGTAACTTTTTATTTGCTTTTTGTCCAATTAATTTCCCAATTTTTAATTGATTCCCTTTCTTTATTTTCATCAAAAGGAGTATTTGTAGCAACAGATTTTTTTAAAGCTTCTAAAAACATTTTCCATCTTGGCCAATAAAATCCTTTGTACATTCCTTTCCAAGATCTAGAAGCGTAATCGTTTAAGTGTCCTTCTCCGCCCCAAAGCGTAATTAATGTTTTGGCATTTTTTACATATAATGAAGAAACCTCTGGTGAACTTCCATAATCTGAAGCCGATTTTACCCATTGATCCAAACTGTTTAATGGCTGACCTGACATTACAGCATCGATATTCAAAACTTGTTTTTCTATCTTTTTAAATAATCGATCGCCTTGCTCAATGTCTTTCTGTTGATATGCTTTTACGCATTCTATTAAATCTTCATCAATACATAATGAATAATAATGTCTTGTAACATCTATTAAATCATATTGAATAAAATTCTTTTTATCGTATTTCTTCGCTTCTTTGGTTAAAATATCCAAAGCCTCTTTTAGTTTTTTCTTATCTCCAGGGTTTCCTTTAAATTCTGTAATGGTTACTGTTGGACGTTTAAATAACAAATACGCTCCAGCCCTATCATTCCACCAACGTGTTTCCCAATATTTGACATTATAGACAGATTCTAATAATAATTCCCACGCTAGAAAAACAGGTTTAGAAGTCGTTTGCCCGTATCTTGCGTTTAAGTATTTAGTTAGCCAATCATTTACAGGTTGCTCTCCTTTAGTCCACGGAAGATCATAAATGTATTCGTATACAATCGAATTATTATTTAAACCTTCAGGCATTGCTCCATAACCTGCAATATTTCCTCTATGCGGATTTTTAAGCAGACTTGTCAATTCATTTTTGTAAAAATTTAAATCGCCATAAACAGGATTCGATCCACCATAATTATGTACATAACCGTAAGTCCACTGTTTACCGTAAAAAGCTTCTTGATTATCCCATACTTTATATCTGTCATTGGCATAATCCTGAACCATTACTTTATCGTTTGGAACTTTACTTAAAAATGCGCTTGTAGCTTCTTTGGTCCAGAATTCTTTATTGTCTCCAAAAAGCCATCCTTGCATAACCCAAGTTGCACCAGGAGCTGCTTCATTTATAGTCTCATAAACGGCACTTCCATAATTAGAAAGTTCTTCATATTTATTATGTTCAGAAACTGGCGGTTCAATTTCATTAAATGAATCTGCCAAATAGAAATCTGACTTTCCGTACATTTTGGTATAAATTTCTATAAAACGTTTTCCGATTTTTTTAAATAAAGGATCTTTAGAATCTAAAAGAAAAGTGCTCGCAAAACCACCGCCAGACCACGATTTTAATTCTGTAATTTTAGCTTCAGGATGTTTTTCGGCGAAAGCCTTAGGAACATATCCGCTAAAAGCAGGAACAACAGGATGCATGTCTAAAGTTCTCATTCTCTCCAATATTTTCTTTTGAAGTTCTTCTTTTTTAACAAACCATTCTTGTGGCAAAGGACCTTCTAGACTATTAATATTTCCCATTCTTTGCCAAGGTAAAAAAGCTGGCCCAGCAAAATGTGCCTCTAATTGATTGTTTGTCAAACCATATTCTTTCCATAATTCCTGCCACACCGCTTCCTGACCTTCCATTGCAGTTGGAAGATTAATGCCATGCATAGCCATCCAGTCTATTTCTTGTTCCCAACGTTTCCAGTCCCACCACGGAGTTGTATAGCCAAAAGTGCAAGCGTTTAAATATTCTCTATACTCAAATGGCGTACTTCCTTTTTTGGAATATTTTGGCCAATCTTTAGGTAAATTGACTCTGTTTCCTTCCCAACTAATTAAAACTGCACCGATATCTCTAAGAAAATTATACGCTGCGTAGCAAAGTGCTGTATTATTTGAAGCTTTAATTTTTACAAGATTGCTGGTTGCTTCCACTTCAAACCAATCTTTATCTTGATTTTTATTTTCACTTATACTCAGTTCAAACTCATTGACACGACTACCAATTAATCGCTCTATTACAGCAGAAGCGCTTTTTGTTTTTTCGTCGTTTTTGGAATATCCGTTTAAAGCACAAAAAAATAACAGTACAAATAATGGTACAGCATTTTTAATTTTAAGATTCACTCTTTTCATATAATCATGTATTTAATAAATTTCTTTCTCTAAAAATTGAATAAAAAAAGGGAGATTAAATCTCTCATTAATCTCCCTAACTAATAAAAACTAACAAATATTTACTAATCAATCACCTTCAATTTATTATCTTTTTTTTGTGTTTTCTTTTTGAAAACTACTGCGATTCAATTGGGTTTTGGATCGAAAATAAAATTACTTGCATTGTTATTCTTCAAGATGGACGAATCAATCAAAAGAATAGACATATTTTTCATATCTCTGTAATTAGTCCATTTTTACGAATTCTTTCTGCCATTTAAAGCGTTGCAAATGTCATTGGTCTAAATTTCAATAGAATAATAAAAAAAAGTCGTTTATTTATAATGCTGTACAGATCTAACTATTCTCATTCTATTTAAAACTAAAAAAACATATGCAGTCTCGTAGAAAATTTATAAAAAATGCCAGTATTTTTTCAGCAGGATTATTGGCTGTTCAAGCTGATGTTTTTGGACTAAATTCTAATCTTTTTGAATTTCCTTTAAAAGATTTTATAACCAAAAGGCCTCCGCTTGCAGAAAGAAAATTTACTAGTAAAGCTATTGAAGCTGCAATTGTAAAAATTAAAAAACAAATTGCAAATCCACAGTTGGCTTGGCTTTTTGAAAACTGTTTTCCAAATACGCTAGACACAACTGTCGAATTTGAAATTATAGATGGCAAACCCGATACTTATGTCATTACAGGCGATATTGATGCAATGTGGCTTCGTGATAGTACTGCTCAAATCTGGCCTTATATTCCGTTTGTAAAAGAAGATGCTAAACTTGCCGAATTGGTAAAAGGCGTTATAAATCGTCAGACAAAATGCATTCTCCTTGATCCGTATGCAAATGCTTTTTATAAAGATTTCAATAAAGAAAGTGAATGGAAAAATGATATTACCGATATGAAACCGGGAATTCATGAACGAAAATGGGAAATAGACAGCTTATGCTATCCTGTTAGATTGGCTCATGGCTATTGGAAAGAAACTGGAGATATTAGCATGTTTGACAAACAATGGAAAGATGCCATGAAATTGATTCTGAAAACATTTAAAGAACAGCAGAGAATGGACGGAAAAGGCGGACCATACAGTTTTATGCGACAAACAGCTTGGGCAACAGATGGAGTTCCTTTAAGCGGTTATGGTTATCCTGTAAAACCATGCGGGCTGATTGTTTCGACTTTTAGACCAAGCGACGATTCTACTTTGTTTGGATATCTAATTCCGAGCAATATGTTTGCAATCGAAATTCTAGGTTATCTTGTAGAAATGTTTTCAAGTCCCGCTTTAAAAGATAATGATTTAGCAGCTGAAGCTAAAGAACTTCAAGCGCAAGTTCAGAAAGGTTTAAATGAATATGGAATTATAGATCATCCTAAATTTGGAAAAATCATAGCTTTTGAAGTAAACGGATATGGAAGTTTTCATATGATGGATGATGCTAATGTTCCTTCTCTTTTATCATTGCCTTATCTCGGCGCAGTTTCTCCCGATGATCCTTTGTATCTAAATACTCGTAAAGTAGTACTTTCAGAAAATAATCCGTTTTTTTATAAAGGAACAGCCGGAGAAGGAATTGGAGGCCCTCACACTGGTGTTGATACGATCTGGCCCATGAGTATTGTTTTAAGAGCCATTACAAGCATTGATGAAAAAGAAATTAAAAGTTGTATAAGCACTTTAATTAAAACCAATGCCAATACAGGATTTATGCATGAATCTTTTCATAAAGATGACGTAACCAAATTTACACGTAAATGGTTTGCATGGGCAAATACTTTGTTTGGAGAAATGATTGTACATACGAGCCTTCAATATCCTCAAATTTTAAAAGACAAAAACTTATAATGAAAAGAGCTTCAATTTATGAAGCTCTTTTATTTAGAATATTGTTTCATCCGCATTAGGATCAAAACTTCCTTCATCTGGATATTTAATGCTGTCCTTTAGTTCTTCTACTCGTTTTGGATCAAACTTAGGTAATTGCAATTCATTATTTTCTTTCCATTTTTTAACTATTTTAGAAACTTCTGCTGCTTTTTCATTAGAAACAGGCGTATCTCTAGTCATATAAAGCGTTTGCGAAGGATAAGCCAGAGAGGTGCCACTTTTTTCTATAATGTCCAACATTCGCAATAAAAGATCTTCTTGCACTTCTTGCGATGTCTCTACATTTATGGCTTCAATATAAGCTGTAATCTCAACCTTTAAAGAATCTGCTGTAATACCAGTAAAACGAACTATTGGATTTGTATTTAAAACAGAAGGATGTGCATAAAGCAATGACCTTAATTCTACAAGCAGATAACGCATTTGGTCTGGCGTAGTTTCCATTCTAAATCCAAAAATTGGATTAAATATAAATCGATCGCGATGTGCATAATTTTCGATTTTACTAGCTGACAACTGACCGTTCGGAATTGTTACAATACTACGAGCAGGGGTTCTAAGTGTTGTAGAACGCATCCCGATAGATTCTACAGTTCCTTTTATGTCATCGACTCTACAATAATCGCCTACACGAAGTGGCTGATCAGCAATAAGACTGACACTCCCTACAAAGTTTTCTATAGTTTTTTGCGCTCCAAGCGCCAGTGCAATCCCTCCTATTCCTAGTGCTGCAAGTCCAGCTGTAACATCTACTCCAATAATTCCTAATATTGCAATAATTCCGATTACAACAATTGCAACTTTCATGGTACGACTTAAAAATAATACCGCAGATACCGCAGAAGCACGTCCGCGATTGTTCATTCTGCTTCTTGTAAACATGCTCACAAAATCGGTCAATCTCCAAAGCAGAATTAAAAAAGCTACAATTCCGATCGTAATTATTATAATGCTAAATCGCTGGCGAACTATTATAGAAATTCCCATTCGCTGTGTTAAAGTCACAAACAAAATCACCGTCAGATACATCTGAACTGGAAGTGTAAAAGCTTCTATTATAGCATTACCTTTCTCACTATCTGCTTTCTTCCATATTTTTTGCAATAAAAATATAAACACAAATATCAATAATCTGGAAAGCAGGTACGTAAGCACTGTCATTACAACCACTACTCCCCAATGTCCAATTGGTACATTTCCTAGTTTTCTTACTTTTAAAGCATTTGGCAATACCCTGTCTAAAAAAGTCTTTTCGCCACTAATATCAGCAGAAAGAATTGCTTCTATAGTTTCAGCAGAAAAAAGCCATAAGGCTGGCTCACTATCATCTGACTGATTTTCTAAATAAAGTTGAATGCTTATTTTATCGGTAGATATATTTCCAACCAAATCTACACCAGTTGCCAGATTATCATCTATACGTCCTAATTCTTTATTGCTAAGAATAGATGATGGCGAAAAATTACCTCCCTGATCCAACAGCTGTTGAAAGGTTTTGGCTATTCGTATTCTTTCAGACGTTTTACGATACGAACGTTTACTAAGCATAAAATACTGGCTTGCGCGCAGATAATTCTGATCGCCAATTGCTTTTATGAAACCGTTGACAGTTCCTTGAGGTGTTCTCCTTCCTAAAGAATCATCGGGAGTTTTTACAGGTTCTTCAGTAGTAGTTTTTGCTCCTCCTAAAAGCTGTGCTTCTAATTTACAAGGAGTTAATATTAATACTGAAATCAACAGTATAAAAGAGAATAAACGTTTAGTACCTAAAATCATATTTTTTTGCTTTAGTAACTTAGACTATTAAAAATAAGAAATATAGCAGAATTACAAGTTATTTGCATTGCCTTTTTTTAATTTTCTATGCAAAAGCCTTCATAAGATTTCATAAGAGCAATTCTGGAGCTTTTGACAAATTCAATTAATCCTATTTGATTTAGCTTTTTTGTTAAATCTAGTATTTCTTCATCTGTTCCTGTAGCCTCTAATATTGTATACTCTTTTTGAATTTCTGAAACTATAAGATTGTTCTCACGAAGTAAATTTTCCATTTTCGAATTAGTCATAAATACTTCTGTAAACATTTTAAACAATGCGGTTTGTTTTGAAACAATTTCATCATTTAATGAATAATAGCATTTAAATACCTCAATAATTTTCTCTATTTGAGCAACTAAATTTACCACTGTATTCAATGTTTCAGTTATTACAATTGTATGTCTGTATGCTTTATCAATCTCACAAATAGACATATTAAGGCTCAAAATGTCTATTTGCTTTCTTATAAACATTGAGCTTAATTTGTTCATTAATCTTAATTGATCCTCAGAATAAATGGTAAGGGTAAATTCGTTTTTCATTGTTTGATTTTTATATATGCTTTTTTTTGTTCGTAATCGAAATAAAAAAAGCCTTTCACATTTGGACTGAGAAAGGCTTTTTTGAATAGACAATAGAATCCTGACTCGTCATGTAATACGAATAATGATAATTGAAATAATAATGCTATTCTGAATTGAATTTTTCATAATTGCTTTAAACAAAAAAACCTCCCGTTGCAGGGAGGTTTTTCTAAATTGTATCTTTTACTTATTTATATAACATCCCTACATCATTATCTAATGATAATTGTGATAATAATAGCATTGATGTTAATTGTATTTTTCATTTGTTTGATTTGATGCACAAATATATCAATATTTTTTAATCTCTAAACAATAAATCCGTCACTGTTGGACGGATTTATTTATTTTGAATTTTAAGGTATTAAAACGGCTCTACCTTTTATTTTTCCTTGTCTCATTCTATCATAAACTTCATTTGCATCGTCTAGTTTATGCTTTTCAATTTCTATATGTATTTTCTTTTGTCTTGCCAAGCCTACAACTTCCATCAGTTCAGTTCGTGATCCCCAATACGGATTGGTCATACTAACTCCAAATGGCAAAACATTCATGCTATACTGGTAATGTCCTCCGCCAAGCCCCACAATAGTAAGATCTCCGTCAAGGCTTACTACTTTTGTTCCTAAATCTATTGTAGAAGTTGCGCCAACAAAATCAATAACAACTTTAGCTTTTTTGATTCCTGTAATTTTCTGAATCTGTTCTGCTGCATCAGCATCTTTAGAATTAACCGTAAAAGTTGCTCCCAATTCTTTAGCGAAAGCCAATTTATCTTCGGTAACATCACAAGCAATAATAGCTGCTCCGCTTATTTCTCTTAATATCTGCAAAGCAACGTGCCCTAGTCCGCCAACTCCAATTACTACCACAAATTCATCCGGCATTAATTTCGGAAGCGAACGTTTAATCGCAGAATAAGGTGTAAGTGCTGCATCTGTCAATGGAGCTGCAATAACTGGGTCTAAATCAAAAATAGGCACTAAAAGTCTCGAAGATGGCACCAGCATATATTCTGCCATACCGCCATCTAATCCTAAACCTCCACCGTAAGCTTGCTCAGATTGATGATCACAATAATTTTCTTTTGACTGTTGGCAAGGTTTACAATGACCACATCCCCAAGGGCCATATACTAAAACGGCGTCTCCCTTTTTATAACCTTCAACATTTTCGCCAATTTCTTCAACCCATCCAGCATTTTCGTGTCCTAGAGTAAAGACTGTTCCAACAACAGTTCCTTCGTCTATAATATGCAGGTCTGAGTGGCAAACTCCTGCCCCGCCAATTTTTAATAAAACTTCATCACCTTTAGGAACAGGTTTTTCAAGATCATTAACAACGCGGACATCTTTGTGTCCAAAAAAACGTACTGCTTTCATAAAATAAACTTTTGATTACTATTCTACTAATTTACAACTTGTATTTTCTATATAGTTTATTAAGCAAGTTAAGTTTATCCTAATTTATTGCTTTTAATGAGCATTTATAGGAGGTTTAGATAAAAGGGCGAAGTAAAAAATGATGAAAAACCAGTGTATAGATATAAAAAAAGAGAACCAAAGTTCTCTTTTAAATTTTATTTTATACTGTTTAAAATCAGCTAGATTATATCGGTTCAAAAGCTAACTGCTCCGTAATTTAATTTTAATAATAAACAGACAATAAGATTTTTGAATTTGAACTCTCTATATATTTTGAAAGTCTATTTAAAAATTCTTGACTAACCATTGGACAGCCGTGGCTATTGATTATATAGTATTCTTTTTCATCTGATGGAACCTCTTTGTAAGAGTGTAATACAATGGCACGTTTCATTGCATTATTATTGGTTTCGTCTAATCCAGCAAGTCTAAAAGCTTTACCAAATATACCTTTATATGGTTTCTCTACTGAATATCTTCCAAGTGAAGTGCAATTAGATTCTGGTGCATTACTAAACTGAAGAATATCTCCTTTAATTCCTGTCTCAGAACCTGAACCATGCGCTACAAGCCCTTGGTCAAGGATCTGGTTATTTTCTAGATCGTAAACAAAAAAGCGGTTTTTTCCTGATTTTATTTTCATATCAACAAGAAAAGCAATTTTGTTATTAAACTTGTGATTTCCAGATGTAAAAGCCTTAATTTCATTTACATGCTCTGTAAGTCTTGCAAATTCAACTTCGCTTAATATTTCATCATCATCCCATACATTCATTGTAGTAAAGGAACTCAAGGAAAAAAGCAGCGCCACTAAAAATATTCTCATATCAGGCAGACGGTTAAGTTAATAATTATAATTTGGGACAAATATAAATTTAATGTTGCAAAATTATACACAAAGTTTATACAATTCCCATATCATAAGTTAAAGATATTATAAATATCTGAAAACAACAACATTAAACGTTAAATTTTAACTAAATAACGTTAATCTGCTACATAATGATTTCAGATAGGTATATTTTTAAATACTCTTTCCAAGTTTGTGTCCCAGCATTATTTTCTGGGCATAGATTTACTCCGGTAGTGAACAATTTATGGCGAATATCTTCTGGTATTTCTAGTATTATATCTTTATCACTTTGAATTGTTTCTAAGTAAGATTTAGTCATTTCTTCAAAATGAAGTACTTCTGGACCTCCAAAATCTTTTATTAATCCTTTTGATTGCTCTAATGCAATGGACGCAAGTAATTCTGCAACTTCTTGTACTGCTACAGACTGAAACCTCAACCCTGATGGAATTGTTATAAAATCACTTTTTCCGCTTTGATCTAATGTTTTAATCATATTAAGCACAAAATCATGGAACTGTGTTGTTCTTAGGATCGTAAAGGGAATGCCACTATTAGCTACGATATTTTCTACTTGCAATTTTGCTTGGTAGTATGGATAATCGTTTTTATCTATTCCGACAATAGAAATGTATATGAAATGTTTAAGTGAATTTCTATCTGCTGCATTTAGCAAATTTTTAGTTCCTTCAATATCTGTCTGTAGAAAGTTTCTTGGATTACTCGCACAGTGAATGATTACCTCAACATCTTCTGTTGCTTCTTTTAAACCAATGTTTTCAAGTAAGTCTCCAGTAAAAAATTGTATATTATTTTGAGTTGTAATACTTGTTTTTGTTGTTAATACAACTGTTTTTATCTCTTTCTTTACTAGTGCATCAACAACATATTTCCCTAAGTTTCCATTTCCGCCTGTAACTAATACTTTCTTCATTAGGTTCCAATTTGACTACGATATTAGAAAAAAAACGATTAATCTCAAAATGAGCTTATTATTTATAAAAAAACTGGCTTCATTTATAGATGAAGCCAGTTAAATTTTGTTTAATGATATCTTATTGCATACTCAAATAAAGGTAGCCAGCCGAGCTCTGCTCTTTACTATCAGAATCAACATATTTTATGATGTAATAATAAGTTCCTGTTGGCAATCCTGCACTTTGTTTTACAACTGCTCTACCATTAGAATAACCATTAAACGCATTGGCTGTATTATCATATCCGTTTGTATGGAAAACTATTACTCCCCAACGATTATAAATCTCAACCGTATTTTGAGGATAGCATTCGATTCCATCGATTTTAAAAATATCATTTTTACTATCTCCATTTGGTGATAATGCATTATGTGGAATTACTTTGCAACCGTTTATATCGAGAACCGTTGGATCATCACCTGTTGGAGAAGAACCATCAGACAAATCTGAAACATCTTTTCCTGTTGGATCTACAGGAGTTGGAGGTCCCGTTGCTTCTGCTAAAGCTTGATTTACCACTTTCCCTTTAGCGATATCAGTTGTGGTAATGGTATAGTTCGCTCTGTAAAGCCATTTTTCGTGTAAATCCAAACTTCCGTTACCATCAAGATCTCCTGTACTATTTGCTACATTGGCAGGATCTAAAGAAGGAGTCGTTAATCCTGGCATTGGATCGTTTACTCTAACATTCGTCAATACTGTATTTCCGATATTAGTAACTGTAAATAAATAACTAATTACATCCCCAACTTTTGCATTATTAAGATCCCCGCTAAAAGAAGCTATTTCTTTTACAATCGCAATTTTTGGGTTATTTGGCAATGGTACCACAGTACAATCAGGACAAGTTGGGTCATAATATGGATCTCCAGGTGTAGACGGATTGGTCGGATCTTTAGAAGTATCATTAACCGTTGTACCATCAGGATCGTCTACTGTAGGTGGCGTATTCCCTTGACCAAGTGCGCTATTGTAAATTACACCATTTTGAATATCAATTTGTGTGATAGTGTATGTCACTTGGGCATTTCCAGTTTGTCCAGGATCAAGTGTGCTCGGCACCATTGCAAGGTTTACTACTCCAATATACGAATCGTTTATTTTTACATTCTCCAATCTAATATTTCCTGTATTTTTCACACTAAATGTATATGTAACTGTTTCTCCTGCTTCTGGAAAACCATCTCCATTTGTGTCATTGGCTGCCGTAAATGCACCATCTTTAAGTACCTCAATTGAAGGTATCGGTACAATTGGCGTTACAGTTACGCTATCTTGATCGTTCTCGCTAGGATCATTATTGTTGGGAGTTGAATTTGGATCAAAATTATTTGAAGTAATTATCTGAGCCACATTTTTATATTCATCTACAATCCCAACAGAAGCATTAATTTTAACAATGTAAGTAAGCTGAGCAGAAGCACCAGATGCTAAATTTAAAACTGGCCATGTAATTGTATTTCCTGCAAATAGACCTCCGTTGTTTGCACTGATGAAAGTATAGCCGGATGGAAGCAAATCATTTGCACTTACTCCTGTTGCGTCATCAGGCCCAAAGTTTGTTACTGTTATTGTAAAATCAATTTGATCTCCTACATAAGGAGAAAGATTACTCGCAGTTTTGGTCAAAGCAATATCAGAACATAAGATAACATTAATATCCACTTTAAGGGCATTTCCTATAGTATTTTCACAAACTGCATTATTCTGAACCGTAACATAATACGATGTATTTGCAGTTAAAGAAGGGGTAACAAAGACTGCACCCGTATAAAGTAATACGGATAAATTAGAATCTTGATACCAATTGAATATCGGATTATTAAGCGCACTTGAGGCAGTAATTGTTGATGTACCGCCAGTACAAACTGTTGCATTCGATATATCAACTGCAATATCTGAAGCCAGCCCTAAAGAATTTACCGTCACCGTTACCGCTTTTCTGGTGTTCGGAAGATTTTCGCAAACCCTGTCGCCGCTTACGCTAACATAATAAGTTGTAGTTACTGTTGGCGAAGGGCTGTATGAAGCTCCCGTGCTTAAGACTGTTGTAGTTGTCTGATCGGCGTACCATCTAAAAACTGGAGTAGCGACTGTTGCAGAGGAAGCCGTCAAAGAAGCTGAAGAGCCTGAACAGATCGTCGCATCTGAAGCTGTGATGTCCGAGGCCAATCCCAGAGAATTTACCGTTACCGTCACCGCTTTTCTCGTGTTCGGAAGGTTTTCGCAGACCCCGTCTCCGCTTACGCTAACGTAATAAGTTGTGGTAACTGTTGGCGAAGGGCTGTATGATGCTCCAGTGCTTAAGACTGTTGTAGTTGTCTGATCTGCATACCATTTAAAAACTGGAGTAGTGACGGTCGCAGACGAAGCCGTCAAAGAAGCTGAAGAGCCTGAACAGATCGTCGCGTCTGCAGCTGTTATGTCTGAGGCCTGCCCTAAAGAATTTACCGTTACCGTCACCGCTTTTCTTGTATTCGGAAGGTTTTCGCAAACCCCGTCTCCGCTTACGCTAACATAATAGGAAGTTGTAGCTGTTGGCGAAGGGCTGTATGAAG
>NZ_JAEFCA010000008.1 GCF_016405855.1 Flavobacterium sp. IB48 | reverse complement strand
TTGTTTCGGTCTCATTGGCCCTTACGATATCTCCCATGTTGACAATCTGAGTGTCCCCATTCTTATCGGTATAGGTGAACTCAGTCGTTTCGGCATTATAGCTTATATTGCCTTCTGTCTTATTGACAATATTTTCTATTATGCGCTTTACGTCCCCATTATTGACAATCGTCTGGAAGTTGTCCGCAACGTCATTGATAACATCAATAGTCACTTCATCTCCAGCTTCATTCTTATATGTGTAGCTGCCCGAACCGTTATTGGCGATTTCCGTTACTGTCTCATTGGCTTTTACAATCTCCTTCATGTCCACAATCTGAGTGTCCCCATTCTTATCGGTATAGGTAAACTCAGTCGTTTCGGCATTATAGCTTATATTGCCTTCTGTCTTATTGACAATATTTTCTATTATGCGCTTTACGTCCCCATTATTGACAATCGTCTGGAAGTTGTCCGCAACGTCATTGATAACATTAATAGTCACTTCATCTCCAGCTTCATTCTTATATGTGTAGCTGCCTGAGCCGTTATTAATTATTCTTGTTACTGTCTGGTTAGTCTTTACAATTTCCTCCATATCGATAACTTTTAAGTTACCCGCATTATCCATATAAGAAAATTGATTTGTAGTAGAATTGTAAATAACTGTCCCGGTAGTTGCAGGAATTTCTCCAGAGACCACTATTCTATTCCATTTTTCGTTATACCAATAGTAATAACCTGGTTTTATATCGTCGATAGTGTCGATCGCAAAAACTAACAAACTATCTTCGTAACCCGTATTTCCATTAGTAACCGTAACTCTATCAGTCGAACTTTTCAATTTAACTCTTGGAATTAAAATACCTTTATCATTTGAAAAAACTTCTAATTGTGCAGATTTATTGGGTTCCAATGTCCCAACACCGACTTGAGAATAAGCAGAATAAGCTCCAAAAATAACAAACAGAGGGAGTAATTTATTTTTCATACATTAAGTTAATTACACGTTTAATTATTTCTTTAAAAAAAGATTAAAACGACAATATTTTAAATGCACGAAATTATTTTGAAAATCACTTTTCAATAACCTCTAAAAGTTTTTAATGTGCTAGATTAAGACATTCTTACAACACCCTTTCTTAATACAAGAAAAACAACTCTATATCAAATATTTATAATTTTTAAAAAATCATTGTACTTTTTTAACTGGCATTTTAAAGAACAATAAAAAAGGAGGAACCAGATTCAAATAAAAAAGAGAGGAATTATTCCTCTCTTTTTTATCCTACTATGATATAATATAAATATGTTTTAAAATTTGAAAAAAAAATGAAAATTTAGAATAAAACTAAGCCTTTGATTAATCAGATTGGTTTGTACTCGTTAAGCGATTACGATGGAAAATCAAAAACAACAGATTAGACCAAAACCAAATCGATTTCACCAACTACTAACGGTAAAAAGGAGAAACAAAATGGGGAAAACCTGAAATCTTTTTTGACCAATTGGACGATATTGTAAAAGGAGGTTCCGCTAATGAGGAGTGAAGAAGCTCTTTACGAACAAATAAATGCCTTATTGCATGCTGTCAAAAAAGATTCTAAACTAAAAGCAATTGCTACAGCTACTGCAATTGATGCCGACAAAAATTATATAATGCCTTTGTTTCAGTTTCAAAATTTGGGTTATCCTATAAAATACAATTGGACAACACAGGTTGGAATCCGTCTGCCGTGATTAAAATTTAAAAACGTTTTACTTAATTCCGTTTTTAAGATTTTTTAACAAAGGATCATTAGAAAGCTTAATTTGGTTAATTACTATTTCAGCAATTTTATTCGCTCCTAGCAATGAAAGGTGCGTATCATCAGCTTTGTCTTTATCATAAAAGGCATTCTCTCCTGCTTTAAAATGAAGATGAAGCTGTTTTGATTTTTCTGGACCATAAGATTGCTCCAATAATTCGGTGTAATATTCTAAATCTATAAAAGGCACATTGTATTCTTGAGCCACCAATCGAGTTTCTAAAGGGTAATCGCCATGTGTAGGCACTAAAACGCCTTTTTCGTTAAAATTGCGTCGAGAGATAGAGGTTAATAACACCGGAATCGCTCCTTTTTCTCTACTTTCTTTTACAAATTTTATTAGGTTGTATCTGTATGCTGTGTGCGGATTGGTGTAACGTGCTGGATCTTCTATTTTTTCGTCGTTATGTCCGAATTCGATAAATACATAATCTCCTTTTTTCAGTTTTTGATATATCGAATCCCAGCGTTTTTCTGTGAGGAAGCTTTTTGTGCTCCTTCCGTTTACGGCTTTGTTTACCACTACAATATTGTCTTGGAATAAGGGCTGCAATACCTGTGCCCACCCATGTTCTGGATTTTTTTCGGGATCTTTTTTATTGGCCATAGTGGAGTCGCCAATGCAGTATAAAGTAGTTTTTTGTGCGAAACTAACTGTCGTAATTAAAAGTGTTAGGATGATGTATTTTTTCATTTTCTTTTATTTTTGTTTTTTACTGCAAAGTTGTTTTCTACCGCAAAGTACGCTAAGGATACGCAAAGTGCACAAAGGTTTAATAAAGAAGGCAAAGAGACAAAGCTTTGTGCCTTCTTTGGCAAAGCACATAAAGAATAAAAACTTTGCGAACTTTGCGCTTTCTTTGTGTTCTTTGCGGTAAAAAAACACTTTACGATAAACCTAATGCTTTGAAACTGCCGTAGGCACTCCAGCTCGTTTACCTATAAACACATCTGTCATCAAGACATTTTCTGCATTTTCGTTTGACAGGGCGTTTTTCGCTTCTTTGATTTCTATGTTTTTTAATGATATATTTTTAATTTTTTTGTCTGCAAATCCCTGAATTACAATTCCTGATTCTGATGCTTTGTTACAGGTTATATTCGAAAAATATACATTTGATATATCCGATTGATACCCTTTGCCTTCTCCGTGATAATTTGCTGTAATGTATAAACAATCTTCTACTTGGTCCAATTGGATGTTATTAGCAAATATATTTTTAATATATCCTCCACGGTCTGCATTCGTTTTTAGATAAATTCCCCTCTTTAGATATCCCGCTGTTTTGCAATTTTCTACATAAACGTTCTGAACACCCGCCGACATTTCACTTCCAATTACTACTCCATGCAGCCCTTTAAAATTACAGTTTCTAATGACAATGTTTTGGCTTGGAGTCTCGGTATTAGACCTTCCTTCATGATCTCTTCCCGCTTTTATGGCAACGTTGTCATCTCCGTTATCAAAGTTTACATTTTCAATTAAAACGTCTTTAGCGTATTCTGGATCGATTCCGTCATTGTTATGGTTTAGTGATTTGTAGCTAATGCCTCGAACTGTTATGCTTTCTGATTTTAAAAGATGAAGACACCAAAATGGAGAATTTTCTATTCTGATATTTTCTACTAATATGTTTTTACAATTCAGAAACTGAATCATCTGTGGTCTTAAAAAGTAGCCTTCTCCAAATTTTCTTTCGTTTAATGGCACATTATTATGATTCATTTCACGGCTTCGATTCTTGCCTTCGTTTTCTTTTGCTTTAAAGGTTTTCCATATCTTTCCGCCTTCTCCATCTATAGTTCCTTCGCCAGAAATAGCAATATTAGTACAGTTATTAGCATAAATAAGCGGACTGTAATTGTACAGCATTGTGCCTTCCCAGCTCGTTAAAACCATTGGCAAATAGTCTTTGGGATTGTCGCTAAACTTAATTTTGGCTCCTTTTTCTACTTTAAGGTTTACATTGCTTACAAAATGAATTGGTCCGTTGATTTTATAAATACCCTTAGGAACTATAATTGTTCCTCCATTATTCTTTTTACACAAAGCCATTGCTTTATCAAAAGCTTTTTTATTGTCTGAAACAGAATCTCCTTTTGCTCCTAATTTCATTACATTGATTTGAAAAGAAGGAATTTCTGGAAGCTTTATCCTGTTTACAATAGAATCGACTTTTACTGACGGAAAATTGCTGTTTTGTGCAAAACAAGTACTGGCGATGAGTATTAAGAAAAGGTATTTTAGATTCATTTTTATGTTGCGTTTTTTTATTTCACGCAGATTGTGCTGATTTTAGCTGATCTGCGCAGATTTAATTCTCAAAAAACCTTTTAAATCTGCTTTGATCTTTTATTCCGATAGCTATCGGGAGCGTGAAAATTTTACTCTCGCTGATTTAGCAGATTATGCAGATTTTTTTTATTTGTTTTTGTATGCCTTCTTTTTTAGCTTTTAGTTGCAGTATTCAGTGTAAACTGAGACTGTGACTGAGACTGTGACTGAAAACCGCGACTTACTTTAAGTACCAATTTGCAATTTTATCTCTTAGAATGTTCTCTATTGTATATTGTCCAGCCTCTTTTTTAGAAAGCTGATGCGACCATTTTACTCTTTTTGAAGGTTGAAATCCTTCTCCGCTGCAATTGTATTCTGCATAAAAGGCGTTTCTTTCTGCTTCTGGTTTCGACCAATTTTCCCATCCTTCTGGTTTAATTTGTTTCCCCATTTCGCAGTCAATAAAAACTGTTTTGGCATAAATCCGCCACGGTCTTCCTAGATAAACATCTTTTGCTTCTGGATTTGCCGTGAGTTTACAATTTTTAAAAACGAATCCGAAAGGGGTTCCTTCTGGTGTTGAAGCGGCTGTTATATAAGAGCTTTTTATACTGTGAATTGTACAGTTTTCGAACAAAGCTGTTGCTCCTCCAAATATAAAATCGGTAGTTCCTTCGATATAACAATTCTTAAAATATTGTTTAGCCTCTTTTCCAGATAAGTACAAAGTATCCTGATTTCCTAAAAGGTTGCAGTTGGTAATTTTGGCGCGGTTTGCTACTACAGATAATGCAATTGCCTGTCCGTGCTCGCCTGAGGTGTTTTTGATGGTAAGATTTGATGCTGAAAAGTCGTCTCCTTCTACCAAAAGAGTGTAAGTATAAAAAGTGCTGTTTCTTCCTAAACCAATTTTAGAAAAATTATCATCATATGTAATAATCGTGTTTTCTTTACTTTCTCCTTGCAAAATAACATTATTGTTCCATTCTGGAATTCGGACTTTTTCGTTATAAATTCCGTTTTTTACAAAAATTGTCACTTTCTCATACGGAAATGCGGGAGTAGCATAAACAGCATCTTGTATTTTGGTATAATCTCCAGAACCGTCTTGAGCTACTGTGATATAGTTTACGTTTTTCTTTTCTACCGCTCCTACTTTTGTGCCGTTTTTAACCGCCCATTCTGGATATTTTTTCAAAACTTCTTCTGGTGCATCAGAATACCATGAATAGCCATTTCTTCGCTCTTCTCCAATCTGATCTATAGCTTTCTTTTTGATTCCGTCACGATCGCAAAAGAATGGTTCATTGGTTTCTAAGTCCATAAATCTTGCCCAAATTGGTTTAGCATTTACGGAAGGAATCATCTTCTTGTCTATAATTTTTCCAGCATCATTAAGAACTCTTTTTTCTTCTAAATTGGTGATTTTCGTTTTTTCAAACCATGCTTGAGCACTTTTAACTGCAGTAACAATTTCTCTCGAAGGCTTATTTATTGACATTAAAAGGAGTGTAATTTTAGCCGATTCGTAACCACTTAAAGATGCTAGTTCAAAAGCTCTTGCGTTTGCAGGAGCAAATGTAACTTCGTCATGCTGTGCGCACCAAGCTGTTAAAACTCCGTTTTGCTTATATTGTGTTTTTAAAATACAGTCGATACCTTTATCAAAAGCTTTTTTGCATTTTTCGACAATTTCTGCTGAAGGTTTTATACTGTAATAATCTGTCTGATCTGCGACTGCTCTTATCACATTCATAATGTTTACCATTGAGTCGTCGTTGTAGGTAATATGCGTATAATAGCCTTTTTTTAACGGATAAAACTGCGGCCATCCACCATTATCATACTGCGCTTCTAGAAGGTAATTTAATCCTTTTAAGAAAGATTCCTTATAACGCTCGTCTTTGACTTGCGCATACATTCTAGACATAAAAAGCATTTCTTGGCATGTTGCTCCATTGTCGGTAGTGGTTTCTACAGCGGTTTTTTTAAGCGTAATTAAATCTTTTTTCTGTTTTTCTGTAAGTTCTTCCTGCATTTGAATGTTTTTTGGCCATCCTCCAATGTCTCTTTGGTAAAGCAGTACGTTTTCGGCTATTCTTTTTGCATCTGCAGATGCAAACCAAGCAGCATCACTCTTACGAATAATTTCAGGCCATCGCTTATAAGACGTTTGAGCTTGAAGTCCAATGCTTAAAAATGTAATAAGCAATAAAGCAGTTTTTTTTAATTGCGCCATTTTAATCTGTTTTAACCCTTTTATTTTTTGGAATGGCTTATTTTCTTCTAAAAGTCAAAAAACAAGCTATTCCTTTATTTTATTGTAAGAAAAATCTCTTAATAATATATTTAAGACATCTTTTTATAATCTAATGTCTTTTGATATTGCTTTTTAAAATTCGTCCGGTAGAATCAAAATATGAAAGCCGTTTTTTCGAAAAAAAAATCAAAAAATACGTTTTTTCTATATTTTGCACTTTTACTTCGTGATTCGGAACCAATCTACTTCAACATTCCCAGAATCATTTTTTACTTCTTCGCCTAAAGCAAAAAGTCCGACTTTGGCTCCAATCCATTTTCCTTCTTTTGCTTTAAATTCATTTCCGATTTTTTGATAATTTTTATCGTCTAAACTATAAAAGAAGCTGCACATTCCTCCTTTACCAATTTTTACTCTCAAGTAAATCGTGTTGTTATCTATTTGTGTTGGAGTGGTTTCTTTTTCTGAAACTGTTTTGTCAAATGTTCCTGTTTTCTGACTTAGGTATAATTTTCCTTCATTATTTTTAAAACTTAGAAAGCTATAATCTAACCCCATTACGATCAAACCTGTCGATTCGCGATTCAATCTCGGATTGAAAGTCAGTTTTGTTGTTGCGGTGAATTCTTCTGCCGGAAATTTTTGCAATAATAAATTTGGCGCATTAAAGATATTCTGAGAAGTTGTATTGCAAAACAAATTTAAGTAACCTAAACTTGTCGGAAATCCCCAATTTATTTGTCTGTTTGCTTGCCATTGCCATTGCAAACCTAATCTAGGTTCATTAAATTCGTCCGATTCTACTGGAGCTTCTATTGGATATTTTTTACCAACATTTGGCTTTTTATAAGTAGTAACAGGCTCACCAATTCCGTTTTTATCATAATCCTCGCCCATTATTGGCCAGTCGTTTACCCATTTCATTGGCTGGAGATGCAGAATTCGTCCATAGGCATCTTTATCTTGAAAATGAAAAAACCAATCTTCGCCTGTCTGAGTGGTAACCCAAGCGCCTTGATGCGGACCATTTATAGCGGTCGAACCTTGTTCTAGAACCTTCTTTTTTTCATAAGGTCCGAAAACATTTTTCGATCTTAAAATAGTCTGCCAACCTGTTGGAACACCTCCTGCAGGAGCAAAAATATAGTAATAGCCATTTCTTTTATAAAATTTCGGGCCTTCAATTGTTTCCTCGTCTTTGTGTCCGTCAATTACCATTACTTCATCATTATTGACAACGGTGCCTTCTGGATTCATGGTACAAACTACCAAGAGACTTTTAATTTGCGCACGACTTCCTGCAAAAGCATGAGTTAAATAGGCTTTGCCGTCTGTATCCCAAAGTGGACTAGGATCTATTAATCCTTTTCCTGCTTTTACTAAAAGCGGTTCAGACCACGGACCTTCTGCCTTTTTAGCTTTAATCATATAAATTCCGAAATCGGGATCGGGATAGTAAATGTAGAATTCGTTTTTATGATAGGTAATACTTGGCGCCCAAACTCCATTTCCGTGTTGTACCCTATCGTACGTTTCAAATGGCGGCTGTTTTACCAAAGCATGACCAATAATTTTCCAGTTTACCAAATCTTTAGAATTCAAAATAGGAAGACCTGGAATGCAATTAAAAGAGGAAGCAGTCATATAATAATCATCGCCTACGCGAACAACATCTGGATCTGAATAATCGGCATGGAGAATCGGGTTGGTATAAGTTCCGTCTCCATTATCTGATGTCCAAACTTGTGCGGTATTCTTCTGAAAAGGAATAATACAGAAGAGGAATAGGATGATTTTTATGTTTTTCATTTTTAACTATACTTTTTGTTTAAACCCGACAGTTTTTTTAAACCTGTCGGGTTTGTAACTTACTTTTTCTTTGAGGAGTTTCTTTGCGATGCTTCGACTTCGCTCAGCAAGACAAAGCTGAACATTCATCACTCATAACTCAAAACTCATAACTTCTAAAAAATTATCTATTTAGCTCAATCGCAGCCAAAATAAATGGTCCTGTTGCTTTAGGATCGTTGTCTTTTTTTCTTTCGTTTACGTAATATTCGTAAGAACCATCACGGTACGGATTTCCACCTAAACCAGCTACTTGACAGCAGTTTGTTAGCGTGATTCCGCCATCTTCATCAACCTTTTTAATTAATACGGTAGTTAATCCGTCAAAAGCTTTGTTGGCTGCTTTCTTAAATTTAGCTGGCAAATATCCTTTGTTTGCACCTTTTGCAAAGGCGTATGAAAACATTGCAGATCCAGAAGCTTCTAAGTAATTGTCTTTTTCGCCACCTTTGTCTGTAACTTGATACCATAAACCAGATGATTTATCTTGAAATTTAAGAATTGCTTCTGAAGCATTGTTTAAATATTGAATCAGCTCTTTTCTTTTTGGATGATCTTTTGGCATGTAATCTAAAACATCAACCAAAGCCATTACGTACCAACCTAAAGATCTAGACCAAAAGTTTGGAGAGTTTCCTGTTTCTTTATTAGCCCATGGCATTTGTTTGCTCTCGTCCCATCCGTGGTACAATAATCCTGTTTTTGGATCTGTTGCTTTTAATTGAATTACTTCAAATTGTTTTGCGATATCATCAAAGCTTTTTCCGTTTTCAAATTTAGCGGTGTATTCAGCATAAAAAGGTTCTCCCATATACAAGCCATCCAACCACATTTGATTTGGATAGATTTGCTTGTGCCAGAATCCGCCACTTTGTGTTCTTGGCTGTTCTGAAAGCTGTTTACGTATTAATTGCAATGCTTTTAAATATTTATCTTCTTTTGAAGTTGCATAAACATCAAAAAGCAAGCGTCCAGGCAGTACTAAATCAATATTATATTTGTCAAATTCGTAAGTATTAATGCTTCCATCAGCTTGAACTAAAATATCTACATAACCTCTAACATAAGCTTTATATCTAGGATCTGGATTTTTTTTGTATAATTCTTCTATTGAATGCAAAACTAAAGCGTGAACATAATCCCACTTTGGCTTTTTAGCATCGTCTAGCATATAGGATTCTGGATGGCGTTTCATCAATGTTAAGGCCATCTTATCAGACCATTTCAGCTTCTTTCCTATTACAATATCTGTTTTTGCTGGCTCTTGCGATGTTACTTTACAACTTGTAATGGTCATAAAACAAGCCATCAAAATCGACATAAAATAACTTTGCTTTCTACTCTTTTTCATTTCAAAATATATTTAAATTCTACTATTTTTCTAATTCAATTGCGGCTAATAAAAATGCTCCAAGGCCTATTGCACCGTTTTCTTTTGTTTTGGAAATAAGATAATACGTGTTTGTTCCATCACGGAATGGTTTTCCGCCCAAACCTACATTTGATGAAACATTCAAAACATTTACTTCTCCTTTTTTATCTACTTTCACAAATTCTTTTACAAAACTGTCAAATGATTTTTTTGCTGTTGATTTATAGCTTGACGATAAATAACCCTTATTGGCTCCTTTTGCAAAAGCATAAATGATCATTCCAGACGCTGATGGCTCTACGTAATTTCCGTACAATTCTGGCTTGTCAGCAACTTGATACCAAAGTCCATTTTCGCTTTTATATTGATTCACATTTTTTGCCATCTGATTCAAGTAGCTTACCAAAACTTTATATTTTGGATGTGATTTTGGAAAATAATCTAACGTTTCAACCAAAGCAACCATATACCATCCAATTCCTCTTCCCCAAATTGTTGGCGATGTTCCTGTTTGTTTATCTGCCCACGCAATCTCTTTACTTTCATCCCAAGCTTGGTATACCAAACCTGTTTTTTTATCTACAATATGATTTTGCACCAATTCAAATTGTTTAGCAATATCATCTAGACTTTTTCCTTTTTCGTATTTAACAGTAAACTGTGCATAAAAAGGTTCTGCCATATACAAACCGTCAATCCACATTTGATTTGGATAAATCTGCTTGTGCCAAAATCCTCCGCTTGCTGTTCTTGGCTGACTTTCTAGCTGATTTCGAAGTTGTCCAATAATATTCAAATAGCGAGAATCTTTTGTTATGCCATACAAATTAAACAGCAGTTTTCCCGGATTCAAACAATCAATATTGTATTCTTTAATATCATATTTCTTAATGTTTCCAGTACTATCAATCATTCCGTCTACATACTCTTTTATGTAGTTTAAGTATTTTTTATCGTTTGTTTTTTGATACAGTTTTTCAAAACCAGACAATACAAATCCCATTTTATAATCCCATTTAGGCTTTTCATTTCCGTCAAGCTGCCATGCTTGCGGATACTTATTTAAAATTGAAAGAGCCGTTCTTTCTGACCATTTTAAATCATAAGGAATAACTTTTGCTTCTCCATCATTTGGAGTCTGCCCAATAGTTTTAAAACCAAAAAGCATCAATAAAACAAATACTGTTTTTTTTAGATTAATTTTTGTTGAAAGAGATTTACACATAAAAATAAATTTTACTTTTTATTTAGCGGTTTCTAATAGTTTATCTAAGTTATTTAAAAATTTTATCTAAAAATTGTACGCTGTACGAGATTGTTTGTGTAAACCAAGGATCGTAAAACCAAAATGAGTGCGGAGAATCTGGAATGGTTTGTACTTCATTGTAAATTTTATAACTGTTCAAGATTTTAATCATATCGTCTCTTCCTGCATGAAATCTCGGAATACTGCTACAGATGTATAATACTGGTGGCGTATTTTGATCTGTATGGCTCAACGCCGAAGCGTTTTTCCAGTTTTCTGGCATTTCGTCTGATTTTCCGCCTAACCAAAATGCTGCCATATCTCCTTCTGACGATTCTGGATGCTTGAATGCTAAAACTCCATCTACATCTATGATGGCATGAACTTTTGAAGAGGAATGGCTTTTAAATTCTTTGTCTTCAAAAAGCGGATTATTGTTTGTTGTACCAATCAAAGCTGCCATTTGCCCTCCCGAAGAACAGCCCAAAACCGCAATTTTGTTTGGATCTACATTAAATTTCGCCGCATTGTCTTTTATAAATTTTATAGCGTTCTTGACATCAATAACTCCTTCTGGATATTTTGCTTCTAATGACAATCTGTATTCAATTGCAAAACAAGAATAACCTTTTGCTGCAATTTCTTTTCCTATAAACTGCATTTGATTTTTATTTCCCGATCTCCAACCTCCACCATGAATCATAATCACTGCTGGATTTTTTTTCTTTTTTGTATTGATAAAAGCATCCAAATGCAAAACACGATTTTGTTCTTTATTATAAACTAAATCAAATGTTTCTTTAACCTCTGGATTTGCTTTTATTTCTGGAATTGTAATAAACGGATATTTCTTAATTAATTTAGTAAAAGTGCTTTTAATAGTGTACGACGTATCTACTTTGTACTGCTGGCTTTGCATTACAAACACATTCAAAAACAATACTATAATTAATTTTACTTTTTTCATTTTTTCTTTAATTCTTTAGTTAAGAAAGGAGTTCGACCTATAGTCAAACTCCTTTTTAACTACTTCAAAAAACATAGTTCTCAAAAAACTAACAAATTACTAATAACCAGGATTTTGAGGAAAATCTTTATTTTGGTTTAAATCCAAAACGGTTTGTGGTATTGGTCTTAAAATTTTAAGCTTACCATCAACACCAACAAAATTTGCTTCTTTTATTTTATAATTATGAGCTGAAGCTCTTTCTACCAATGTTCCTGTACGTTTTAAATCGAACCAGCGTTTGTATTCTCCTAACAGTTCTCTTCCTCTTTCGTCTAAGATATAATCGATATTAAATTGAGCTAAAGTTGCATTGGCAACTCCTGCTCTTCTTCTTACTTCATTTAAACGGTCTAATCCTGTTCCTGGATTTCCTGCTTTTAAATAAGCTTCTGCAGCGATTAAATAAGTTTCTCCAAGTCTCGAAACAATAATATCTCTTGTGCTTACTGGCCCTGTACTTGAAGGAGTTGTCGGATTTGCATCATCAAATTTCTTAACTGGAATAGTATAACAATCTAGGTTTTTAATTAAAGAATACGCTGCCGAATATTCTCCCCAAGGGTGGTATACAAATGTCGAAGATAATCTAGAAGCATTAGCAGTCATCCAATCTGCTTTATCTGCTGCGGTAAACCATTTTGGCTCATAAAAATGTCTTACTTTTAATGAGGCTGGATTTGAACTTCTGTAATACGGATAATATAAAATTGTCTTTGTAACTCCGTTTGTTGTTTCTGGTCCTTCTACAATTTCAGTCATAAAAGTAGCATTCCATCTTGCATCACCTTTTTCGTATAAACCTAAAGCATAATCTGTTGGACACAAATTATAACTTCTTAAAGGCGCTCCTGTTTCTGCTCCTCCTAAATAAGAACTGAAATAGTAAAACTGGTTGTTACCCAATTTTGTAGGATCTGTACTTGTTGAAGCCTTATCGTACTGTACTGAAAAAATAGTTTCAGCATTCAAATCGTTATCACCTGTAGCTGTTGTAACAAATAATTGATTAAACGGAATATTTAAGGCCTGTCCTGCAATTGCAGCATCGGCATAAGCAGCCGCTTTTGAAAAATCATCGGCTTTACCAAAAGTTTCATATCCTCTTGTTAAGTACACTTTTGCCAATAAATCGTTTACTGCTCTTTTGTTTACTTTTCCAGATGCGCTGTAAGCAGCTGTTCCTACATTGGCCAAAGCAAAATCTAAATCTGCAATAATTTGTGCATATACTTCTTCTGCTGTGTTTCTGGTAAAAGATAAAACTGGAGTTGTTATGTTATCTAAAACAATTGGAACACCGCCATAAGTTTGCACTAATAAGAAATAAGCATTTGCTCTTAAAAAACGTGCTTCTCCAACAAGTGTATTTATATTTGATGTTTGTTCTGTAACTGTAGAATAATATACGGTCTTGTTTACTGCTTGAATTTGCTGATAACAAGAATTATACAAATCTGCTACATTGTCTGAAGAAGGTATTAGCAGTGTATACTGGCTCAATCCTGCTGGTTCTGGAGTTCTTCCTTCAGCGTACATATCTGTTCCTGCTTCAAAAAGCCATGGGTTTCCACCATAAATTCCTTTCAGCCAAGCATAATTTGTATTGACCAATAATTGAAATCCTGAGGCTGTTTTGTATGTCGCGTCTGCCGGTACATAAGAACGGCTATCTTCTTCAATATAATTACTGCAAGAGCTTACAGCTGCAGCAATTATTCCTATTATTATTACTAGTATTTTTTTCATTTGAATATCTTTATTAAAATTTAACACTTAATCCTAATTGTGTAGTTACTGCTGCCGGACGGTTTACTCCAAAAGGAGAAGCTGCCCATTCTGGGTCATAACCATCGAATTTTGTAAACACAAACGGATCTAAAACATTCACATAAATTCTGAAATTAGAGATTTTTAGTTTTTTCAATAATTCAGAATCTAAAGTGTAACCTAAAGATATATTTTTGATTTTCACGTAAGACACGTCTCTGTAGTATCCAAATAAAGATGTCCAATACGCACCTGCACCTGTTGCAACTGGTCCAGGTCTAGGGTTTGTAGTATTTGCATTGGCTTCTATACCTGCACCATTAGTTGGAATAAAGTAATCCATTGCTAATTTCTGACGTCCACGGTCACTTACATCGGCAAAGTTTTGGTGAAAAGTACTCAAAACAGTTTGTCCTTGACTCGTTAAGACAGAAAAATTAAAATCAAATTGGCCTACAACTAATTTAGAATAAAAACTTCCTTGCCATTCTGGATTTGGATTTCCGATTACCGTTCTATCATCTTGATTAAACTTACCATCTCCATTTAAATCTTTTGGTCTTGCCTGACCAGGAGCCATTCCGTAAGATGCTGCCTGAGCTGCTTCACTTTCTTGCCAAACTCCATCATAAACATAATTGTAATTTGGGTTTAATGGAGCTCCAAGTATTAATTTGTTTCCGATATCGCTTACTTTATCTTGATTGTAAATTGACTCTAATTTATTTACGTTTTTAGTAAATGTAAAAGTCGTCTCCCACGTTACTTTTCCAGATTTAATGTTCTTTGTTGTCAATAAAGCTTCTATACCTTTATTACTAACAGACCCAACATTTGCAAATGTATTTTTCCAGCCTGACTCTGCCGGCAATTGCTGTTTGTAAATTAAATTGTCTGATAATCTGTCATACACATCGACAGTACCGGTAATTCTATTTTTTAAGAATCCAAAATCTACACCTAAGTTATATTCTCTTGTTTTCTCCCAAGTTAAATTTGGGTTTGCCAAATTCTCTGACTGCCATCCTGGAACTACATTTGAGCCTTGTGCATAAAATGTCTGTTGGTTTAAAAGCGCTTGAGAAGTGTAAGCTGCTACGTTATCGTTTCCTGTATAACCAATACTCGCACGTAATTTTAAATCTGAAACAACGGCACTATTTTCTAAAAATGATTCTTTACTAAGTTTCCAACCTAACGCCAATGATGGAAAACTTTCCCATTTATTACCTTCAGATAAAACAGAAGAACCATCCCATCTAGTAGAAGCTGTAATCAAGTATTTATCTTTAAATGCGTAGTTTAAACGTACTGCATACGAGTTCAAAGTGTTTTTTGCATAAGCAGATTTTATAACATAACTCGTTTGCGCGCCAGACCCCATGTTATCTGTTCCAACATCAAAAGGCTGATTATTAGAATACATGTATGAGCTTTCGTCTACATTAGAATACAAACTTTGCAATAATAATACACTAACATCATGCACTTCATTAAAGGTATGTTTCAAATCGATTTGATTGTCCCATGTATAATTGAAATTGTCTGAACTTTCTAGCGTTGCAGAATTTTTTCCGTTTAAAGTTACCCCAGCATTAGTTTGTGCAGTGTAAGAAGACGAATCTTTACTATTCATAATTCCTGCAGCAAAAGTAGTTTTAAACGAAAGCCATTTTAAAGGCTGATATTGAAAATATGCATTTCCAACTGTTTGCCAAGTGTTTTCTGTCTGCGAAGAATTCGCAATTTCCATTAACGGATTGACTGTAGAAGTCTTATTAATTGCCCAAGATCCATCAGGATAAGTTAGCTTGCCCGGAAGAAAAAATAAAGTTCCAACTTTTTCATTTCCTTGCGCATCAACTGCCCAAGGAGACATTAGCGGGCTTAATCTAAAAGCGTCCTGCATTGCTAAATCACTACCTAATTGATTGTTTAATCTTGCAATTGTAACATTTACACCAGTAGAAAATTTGTCGTTTATTTTATGATTTAACCCTAATTTGAAAGAGTATTTATCTGTTGCATCATTTTCTATAAGACCACGATCACTCTGAATTCCGAATCCTATGTTATAGCTTAATCCTGAATCTGAGCGTCCTGAAATATTTAAATAATTATTCTCTGTCATTCCCGATTGAAGTACCGCATCATACCAATCAAAATTATAACCGCTATTTGCACGAGAAACCAATAAAGGGCTCTGATTTCCAGCCAAAGCGGCTAATTGTGAAGGAGTTTGCGTAAGAGGCGTTGCGCTCATATAAGCAACCTGATGAAATTTCCACCATTCTTCTCCAGACATCATTTTTGGCAATCTAGCAGCTACTTTATTTCCATAAGAAGTATCAAAAGTTACACTTATACCTGCTTTTGCACTAGTTCCGCTTTTTGTTGTTACAATAATAACCCCATTTGATCCTCTAGAACCGTAAATAGCGGCAGAAGAAGCATCTTTTAAAACGTCCATTCTAGCGATATCCTGCGGATTTAAAAAATCGATTCCGTCCATCGGAACGCCATCTACAACATATAATGGTGAAGATCCTACCAAACTTGGATTACTTGAATCTCCAATTAGAGAATTGTTTCCTCTAATCACCACTTTAAATCCGTCTCCTGCACGTCCTGTTGATGATGAGATCTGAACCCCAGGCGTACTACCTTGAATAGCTTCTAATGGGCTAATCGTATTTCTTTCTGTAATAGTTGCAGCACTGATTGTACTAACAGATCCTGTTAGGTCTGTCTTTTTTACAGAACCGTAACCAACAACCACAACTTCTGTCAATGCGTTTGATTGTTCTACTAAACTTACATTTACTTTAGTTTTTCCAGCCACACTTACTTCTTGTGTCTGAAATCCTAAATAGCTAATTATTAAAGTTGCCTTACTGTTTGATACATTAATTTTAAAACTTCCTTCAAAATCTGTCGAAGTACCGTTTTTTGTTCCCTTTTCATTAATATTTACCCCTGGCAGCGACATACCTGTCGCATCGGTAATCTTCCCTTCTATTGTTGTCTGTGCGTTTATAGAACTGCACAGCAAAAAATTCAGGAAAAAGAAAAATACAAAACCGTATTTATCTTTTTTCTTAGATAATTGTTTAATACTCATGTGGTTTAAAGTTTGGTTAATTGATAGTGTTTAGTTTTTAATAGATGCTACTTTTTTCTCATTGATATAGGTATTTATAAAATTTATGTTTTTTACGTTTTTTAATAAATAGACAGAATCTACCTTTTGGATTTTTACATTTTTAAGCGTAATATTTTCCACTGGAGATTCCTTATAACCTTCCGCCCAAACGCTGTATTTTCCGCCGTCTTTTACAGTTACATTCTCTAAGCTTACATTTCTGATAACTGGAATAAAATTGCCTGTCTGAGATCCGTAGACATTGTAAAACATGTTTAGTTTTAAAACACATTCTTTAACAGTCCCCACTTCCAGATTTCGCACATAGATATCTTCAATAACTCCGCCTCTTTTAGAATTGGTTTTTATACGAATGGCACGATCCAAATGCGGACTGTCCATTACACAATTTTCGACAAAAACATTATTTACTCCTGCCGAAATTTCGCTTCCAATTACAACACCTCCGTGTCCGTCAATCATTTTGCAGTTCTGCACAATGATATTTTTGCTTGGTATTGCGACTCTCCTTCCGTCACCATCGCGACCAGCTTTAATTGCAATACAATCGTCACCTGTATTGAAAGTGCAGTTTTTAATTAAAATATTTTGTGAATATTCTGGATCGCAACCGTCATTATTTGGCCCATGACTATTAACCGTTACTCCATCAATAATCATGTTGTTTGTTTTTATTGGATGTAAAATCCAAAAAGGAGAATTAATGATTTTTACATCTTTTATTAAAGCTGTGTTACATTCAAAAAATTCAATAAAGTTTGGTCTTAAGTAACGTCCTTCACCAAAAACTCTTTCAGAAACCGGAACTCCTTTTTCTGCCATATCAACCAAAACCTCACGATTGGTTGGATCGTTTTGAGATGGAATTCCCTTTTCCCAACCATAATCTTTTCCTCCAGACCAAATCCACCAATTAGTGCTATCTGCCTGACCGTTTAAAGTTCCTTTTCCTGTAACTGCAATATTTGTTTTGTTTTTTGCATAGATAAGTGGCGAAAAGTTCATTAATTCTGTTCCTTCAAAAGAAGTATGAACAATCGGATAATCTTTTGGATTTAAACTAAACAGGATCTCAGCATGATCATCTAAATGCAAATTCACATTGCTTTCTAAATGAATTGCGCCAGTCAAATATTTTCCGTTCGGAACCAACACTTGACCTCCGCCGTTTGCTGCACATTCTTGAATTGCTTTTTGAAAAGCCAAAGTGTTTAAGGTTTTACCATCTGCAACAGCGCCAAAATCATTAATACTGTATACTTTATTTTCAAAATGTGTCTGAGGAATACTTTTTACAACCAAATCCATTTTTTTCCATGGATTATCTGAAGAACTAGAAGTGGAATGTTTTGCACATGATACAGTAAAGAGCCCAAAAGCGGCTAAAAAAAGAATCTTTTTAAATGTGACCATCTTATTTGCAATCATCTGTACAGATTTTTCTTGTTTGAATGTCAAAAACATAACGATTTATGTAATCGATTACACGAAAATAGAAAAATAGTTCTACGAGACCAAATTAATTTAGAAAAAAATTATATATTTAATTTTTATTAGAAATTTTAATTACATTTAATGCAAAAATATTGACAATTTATTATCATTGTAGAACCTAAAACGTTTTAGTTTTTTGATATGGTAATCGATAACAATTTTTATTACATAATAAAAAAAAATGTACTTTTGTCTAAAATAATCCCGATAAACTTTTTTTGAATGAGTGAAAAAGTAACTATTTACGATATTGCTGAAAAATTAAACATCACAGCTGCAACTGTTTCCAGAGCGTTAAACAATAATCCTAAAATAAAGGAAGCGACGCGCGAGTTGGTAATCAAAACTGCCGCTGCAATGAACTATAAGCAAAATAAATTGGCGCTAGCTTTAAAAAGCGGTCGCAGTAATAATATCGGAGTTATTGTACCGCGTATTGACAGCAATTTTTTCGCTTCTGTTATTCGAGGAATCGAAGAAGAACTTTATCCTCACGGTTATCAGGTAATCATCTGTCAAACTCACGAAAGCATAAAAAGAGAAAACGAAAACCTTCATACATTAGTAGACGCACAAGTTGACGGAATTATGATGTCGGTTACTGGTATTTCAGATGAAAATGACAGTGCTTTCAGAAATGTATTGGAAAAAAATGTGCCTTTAATATTTTTTGATAGAAGCAAGCATATTGATGGCGTAAGTTCTGTTACCATTAATGACTTTAAAGGAGGTTATTTAGCTACCAAACATTTAATTGATGAAGGTTGCCGACATATTGCTCATTTTTCTGGAGATCAGTCTTTAGATATCTTCAAAAACAGGTTTTTAGGCTACAAACAAGCTTTATTGGATAATGGGCTTCAATTTAATGAAGAATATGTTATTCATGTAAAAAGTAGCGTCGAAGCTGGTAAAGAAGCAGCAAGTGCATTATTAGCTTTACAAACTCCGCCTGATGCCATATTCTCTTCAAGTGACTTCGCCGCATTAGGAGCAATTCAGGAACTTCAAAATAGAAATATCAGCATTCCAAATGAGTTTTGCGTGGCAGGATTCAGTAACGAGCCGTTTACCAAATTCATGGAATTATCAATTACGTCTGTAGATCAGTCTCCACTAGAAATGGGAAAAATGTCTGCTCGTGTTTTCTTAGAACAGGTTGATAAAACAGATACAATTAAAATCGAAAAAAAGGTAGTTCTTGCACCAGAATTACATATTCGCAAATCTTCTACAAGAACTAATTTTTAATTTTTTTTTTTTACCATATAAGTTATATAAGCCCATTTTAGAATGGGCTTTTTTTATGCAAGCTTCGGAGAAGCAAAATATTTATAGATCAAAATTAGTCATCGAGAATAAAGCTCCAGAGGGGCGACACATATTTTTTCACAACCTAAATATATGTCGCCCCTCTGGAGCTTTATGTTGTAACCGGTTAATCTTTTGCTATAAATATTTTGCTTCTCCGAAGCTTTCTCAAAAAAAAGAGACGCACTACTGTGCGTCTCTACATATAAACTTTTGCCACTTTGTATCTCTGTCCCTTTGTATCTAAAAAACTAAAGTGAAACTCCTCTTTTCCAAGGAATAAAATCGTTCTGATTTAAAATTGCAGCTTTAGTTTTAACAGTTCCGCTAGCAATATCTATAATAAATTCAAGCATTTCATCAGACATTTCTTCAATAGATTTTTCACCTTTGATGATTCCACCAGTGTCAATGTCTATAATATCTGACATCTTTGCCGCTAACTCTGAGTTAGAAGATATTTTTACAACCGGCGCAATTGGATTTCCTGTAGGAGTTCCTAAACCTGTTGTAAACAATACCATATTAGCTCCTGAGCCTACCATTGCGGTTGTACACTCAACATCATTTCCTGGCGTGCATAGCAATGTTAATCCTGGCTCGTTAATATACTCCCCATAATCGTAAACACCCGCAATTGGAGATGTTCCTCCTTTTTTAGCTGCTCCAGCAGATTTCATAGCATCAGTGATCAAACCGTCTTTGATGTTTCCTGGAGAAGGATTCATATCAAATCCTGAACCTGCATCAACAACTGTTTTCTCGTACCATTTCATCAAATCCAAGAAACGTTTTCCGTCCTCGTCATCAACGCAACGGTTTACTAATTCCTGCTCTACACCACACAATTCTGGAAATTCAGAAAGAATTGTTGTTCCACCTAATGCCGCCAACTTATCAGACAATACTCCTAAAGTTGGGTTTGCAGAAATTCCAGAGAATCCATCAGATCCACCACACTCCAAACCAATTCTTAATTTAGATAATGGAGCTGGCTCTCTCTTAATTTCATTTGCTTTTTTAATAGCTTCGAAAGTATCTTTTACAACACTGCTCAACATCGCTTCAATTGTTCCTATAGATTGCTGATCGTAAATTAAAACAGGCTTTTTACTCTCTGGATTAATTGCATCTAAAGCTTCTTTGAAAATTGAAATTTGAAGATTTTGGCATCCTAAACTCAATACAGTTGCTCCAGCAACATTCGGATTATTTACATAACCCGCCAAAAGCTTCGCTAAACTGTGAGAATCCTGACGAATTCCACCACAACCACCTTGGTGTGTGATGAATTTTACTTCAATATTATTGAATAAGTTAGCGTCGTTTGAAGCTTCCTGATTTCCTGCGCCACCCGTTTCTGATTTCACTAAAGAACGCAACAATAATTGATAATCGTTTTCTTTAGGTTTCATCAACTCTTTCTCAAAAATATCTTTTAAGATTTCGATGTTTCTATTTTCACAAAATACTAGTGGAAAAAACAACCAAACATTTTCTGTTCCAACTTGTCCATCTTCTCTATGATAGCCCTGCCACGTTCTGTCCTTCCATTTGTCAACATTTGGAGCCGTCCAGCCGATAGTTTCAGTTTTACCCGTAACTTTATCACTTTCGTGTTTTACGTTTGCAGTAGAAAGCAATCCTCCTTTTTCGATTCTTGCACTCGCCTTACCTACCAAAACACCATACATAATGATTCTGTCTCCTACATTAAAAGGAACCATTGCAATCTTATGTTTCATTTTCACATCAGACTCAACGGTAATTGATTGTCCTTCAAAATCAATTACTTCGCCTGCGGTCAGATTTACCAAAGCCACCGCTACGTTATCTGTAGGATGAACTTTTATTAATTTTTTCTGCGTTGCCATAATTAACCTTTGTTCTTTTTGTTTTTCTCTTATTTTCAAGCCGTTGAGTAAAATTAAATTTTACTCATGAGCTTAGATTTAAATCTGTGCAAATCTGCTTTCATCTGTATAAATCTGCGTGAAAATCAATACGCAAAAAAATTTCACGCAGATTTCAAAAGATTTTAGCAGATTTAATTAGATTTTAGCAGATTTAATTAGATTTTTATTTATTGAATCAAACTATTTCTTAGTCCAATCCCCAAAATGGATTTATTTTATTCTTTCTTGAAACTTAGCAAAACCAGCTTCAACTCCGTTTGAATCTATTTCTTCTAAAGCAATCGTGATCGCTTTAGTTAAACCTGGAATTTCAGTCAAATCTTCATCCCAAAAACCTTTGTTTTGTAATGTTAAACGAGCGATTTTTTCGTAATCATCAGATTTCCAAAGCCCGTTGAAGAATGTTGTAATATCTTCACTGTCATTAACTGGTAAATCTTGTCCGTTCCAAGTTCCTTTATAAAAACGAATTAATGCAGCAAAAGCGAAAGTTAAATGAACAGGAAGTTTTCCGTGAACATCAACATAACCTGTTAAGCTTGGTAATACGCGAACTTTAAATTTAGAAATTGAATTTAAAGCGATCGAAGACAATAAGTGCTTCACGAATGGATTTCTAAAACGGTCTAAAATCTCTTCAGAGAAACTAGCCAATTCTGCTTTATCCATATTTAAAGTTTCATTGATTTCTTCAAATAATGCTTTATTGATAAAATCACCAGTAAAAGCATTATCAACCGTTTCTTTTACAGTTTCGTTTCCGTAAAGCAAAGAAAATGGCACCATTGCTGTATGTGCTCCGTTAAGGATTCTAACTTTACGAGTTCTGTACGGCTGCATGTCAGAAATGATTTTTACATCTAAATCTGTTTTATGAAATGGAAGTTTTGCTTTTAATTCATCATCTCCTTCAATAACCCATAAGAAGAAAGTTTCTGCACTTACAATCAAATCATCTTTATATGAAAGCTGTGCATTGTATTCTTCAATTTGATCTTTCGGATAACCTGGAACAATTCTATCTACCAAAGTATTGTGGAAAGAACAGTCATTTAATAACCAAGAAATAAATTCTTGCTCCAATTTCCAATCTACACAATACTTCAAAATAATTTCTTTTAAAGTATCTGAATTATAATTGATTAATTCGCAAGGAATAATCGTTAAACCTTTATCTGCAGCACCTTTAAAGTGTTTGAATCTTTCATGCAAAAGAACAGTCAATTTAGCAGGAAAAGAAACCGGCGGCTGCATTGTTGGCAAATCTGAAGCGATGTACTCGATACCAGCTTCAGTTGTATTAGAAATAATAAAAGCCAATTCTTCTTCTTTAGCTAAAGCTAAATAATCTTGAAAAGAAGCATAAGGATCAATCGCTCTTACAATATTAGTGATCAACTCTTTTTCTTGAATTTCCTCACCTTTTTTAACCCCTTTCATAAACAAAGTATACAATCCGTCTTGCGCATTGATCATGTTTACTAAACCTTTGTCAATTGGCTGAACTACTGCAATACCAGCATTAAAATCTGTATTTTGATTTAATTTTTGGATTGCATATTCAACAAAAGCCCTCAAGAAGTTTCCTTCTCCAAATTGTACGATTTTAACTGGAAGTTTTTCTGTAAGTCCTGCGTTTGATCTGTTTATTTTTTCCATTTTGATTTTCTACTTTATTGTTTTATAAATAACCATTTACAAACCTTATTTCGTTATTTCTGCCTTTTAAATTGTAAATGAAACATTACACCCGATTGAGTAAAATAAAGCCGGCTGTGAGGAATGGCTAGCTAAATTTTTCAAGCGTAATGTTCAATTACAATCTCTAAAAATCTAAAAAAACTTATAAAATAAGGAGTTAGGCATGATTACCCCTTAATCTATTTTCTAATATCTTTTATAATGTCAAGAACCTGTTTCACTTTTGCAGTAAGTCCGTCGAAGTCTTTATTGTCTAGTATGTCTTTTGAAATTAACTGTGAGCCCAAACCAACGCAGGTTGCTCCCGCATTTAACCAAGAACTCAAACTTTCTTTTGTTGGATAAACACCACCTGTAGGCATAATATTCGTCCACGGACATGGACCTTTTATCGCTTTAATAAACTCTGGCCCGTAAGTATCAGCTGGAAATAATTTTACGATTTCACAGCCTAATTCTTCGGCTCTAGCAATTTCCGTCAAAGTACCACAACCAGGTGACCATAATACTTTTCTGCGATTACAAGCTATAGCTATATCTTCTCTAAAAACTGGTGTTACAATAAAATTTGCTCCTAAACTCATGTATAATGAAGCAGAAGCTGCGTCTATAATAGAACCAACTCCTAGAATCATTCCTGGAAGTTCTGCCAAAGCATATTTGTTTAAAGCTCCGAAAACCTCGTGAGCAAAATCGCCTCGACTAGTAAATTCCATTAATCTGGAACCTCCGTCATAACATGCTTTTAAAACTTTTTTACTTAGCTCAATGTCAGAATGAAAAAACAACGGAACCATACCGTTCTCCTTCATTGTCTGAGCTACTTCTATTCTTGAATATTTTGCCATTTTTATTTAAAATTATCTTGATACTAATGCAGAACCATCACCATCAATCATATTTTCAACTTCTTTTAAAGTAACCAAGTTATAATCTCCTGCAATTGTATGTTTTAAACAACAAGCTGCAACTGCAAAATCTAATGCTCTTTGATTATTATTTTGATATTCTAATAAACCATAAATTAATCCACCCATAAAGGCATCACCACTTCCTACACGGTCAACAACTGGAGTAACTTCTTTTACGGCTGCACTGTAAATCGCTTTTCCGTCATATAAAATTCCGCCAATTCTCTGGTGAGAAGCACTAACAGAATAACGTAGTGTCGTTGCTGCGATTTTCAGACTCGGAATCAATTCAAACAATTTATCATATACTGCTGGAAGTGATTTTTCGTCCTGATAATTCGGATTTACTTTCGGGATTCCTAACATGAAATACGCTGTATCTATATCTCCCAAAATCACATTGCTGTATTTTAACATTTCTGGCATAACCTCACTTGGAGTTTTTCCGTATTGCCAAAGTTTTGACCTATAGTTTAAATCGCATGAAATTTTAATTCCTTTTTTATGAGCGACTTTAATTGCCTCTAAACAAGCTTCAGCTGCACTTTCAGAAATTGCTGGTGTAATTCCGCTCCAATGAAACCATTCTGTACCTTCCAAAACTTTATCCCAGTCAACCTGTCCTTTTGCTATGGTCGACATGGCACTGTGAGCACGATCGTAAACCACATTGCTTCCGCGAGTTCCTGCTCCAGTTTCTAAGAAATAGATTCCTAAACGTTCTCCTCCATAAACAATGTTTTTAGACTCTACATTCATCTTTCTGATTTCTTTTAATGCAGAAAAACCAATTTCATTTTCAGGCAATCTGGTAACAAATTCAGCATTTACGCCATAATTAGCCAACGAAACGCATACATTAAATTCACCGCCACCATACGTAGCACCAAATGCTGTAGATTGCGAAAAACGCAAATGTCTTTCTGTCGATAAACGCAGCATGATTTCTCCAAATGCAACTACTCTACTCATTATTTATATATTTTTTTTGCCACAGATTACAATGATTAAAAAGGATTTCATTTAACGAGCCTTGCGTAATCTTTACTCCCGATAGCTATCGGGATTGCGGTTAATTTTTTATTTAAAACTTAAAATATTCTTTAGCGTTGTTGTATGAAATATCAGAAACTAATTTTCCAATCCATTCCATATCATTTGGAAGTTCACCACGTTTGATTTCGTCTCCCAAAAGATTACATAAAATACGTCTGAAATATTCGTGTCGTGGGAACGATAAGAAACTTCTAGAATCTGTCAACATTCCAACAAAACAGCTAATTAAGCCCATGTTTGAAAGTGCGTTCAATTGTTTTGTCATTCCGTCTTTTTGATCTAAGAACCACCATCCAGAGCCAAATTGTACTTTTCCGCGAACACTTCCGTCGTTGAAGTTTCCAATCATCGTTGCCATAACTTCGTTATCAGCAGGATTTAGGTTATAGATAATCGTTTTAGTCAATTTATCTTTACTGTCTAAAGCGTTTAAGAAAGCTGATAATTTTTGCGCTTGCGGATAATCTCCAATAGAATCCCATCCTGTATCTGGACCTAAGATTCTGTGCATACGAGCATTATTGTTACGCAATGCACCTAAGTGAAACTGCTGCACCCATCCAAACTCATGATAAGTTTCTGATAAGAAAACTAAAATAGCACTATGGAATTTTAAAACTTCTTCTGGAGATAATTCGCCATTTTCTCTTTTCTTTTTGAAAATAGCATTTACTTCACTTTCTGTATAGTTCTCAAAATCAATTTGATTCAATCCATGATCACTTAATTTACATCCGTTTGCGTTAAAGAATTCGATTCTTTTTCTTAAAGCAGACTGTAAATCAGCATATGTGTTAATTGCAATACCGGACACATCCCCTAATGTGTCCAGATATGCATTATAACCATCATTAGCAATTAAGATGGCTTTATCAGGTCTGAAAGCTGTACTCATTTTAATTCCAGTCGAATTATTTGCGAATTTTTGGTGAAATTCTAAAGAATCGATTGGATCTTCTGTAGTACAAACTAATTCAGCGTTTACTTTTTTAAGAAGGTTTTGTGTGCTGTACGCTTGAGAATTTATTTTCTCAGAAGTTTCGATATAAATTTTCTCTGCAGATTTCTCATTCAATAAATCATAAATATCAAAATAACGAGCCAATTCTAAATGCGTCCAGTGATACAACGGATTACGCATTGTGTACGGAACAGTTTTTCCCCAGTTTAAGAACTTATCTTTATCTGAACCATTTCCTGTTACAAACTGTTCGTTGATTCCTAAAGTACGCATTGCACGCCATTTGTAGTGATCACCATTAATCCAAACTTGCGTGATATTGTCAAAGATTTTATCTTCTGCAATAAACTGCGGATTTAAGTGATTGTGGTAATCAATAATGGGCTGATTTTTAGAGTAATTGTGGTATAACTCTTCAGCATATTTATTTTCTAATAAAAAATTATCGTGTATGAATTTCTGGCTCATGTCTTTTAAAATATAATTTGAAAATTATTCTTCGTTTGAAGGTTTTCCGATTGTCGCAAGGATTCCACCATCAACATACAAAATGTGACCATTTACAAAATCACTCGCTTTAGATGATAAAAATATTGCTGCTCCAGCCAAATCGCTTGGATCTCCCCATTTTGCAGCTGGCGTTCTGCTGATGATAAAATCGTTAAATGGATGCCCATCAACTCTAATTGGTTTGGTTTGTTCTGTCGCAAAATATCCAGGGCCGATTCCGTTAATCTGAACATTGTATTTTGCCCATTCTGTTGCCATATTTTTAGTTAGCATTTTCAAACCACCTTTTGCAGCAGCATAAGCAGAAACTGTATTTCTTCCCAATTCACTCATCATAGAGCAAATGTTGATGATTTTTCCTTGTCTTCTTTCAATCATTCCTTTTGCAACATGCTTAGAAACGATAAACGGACTTACAAGATCAATGTCAACTACTTCTCTAAAATCTGACACTTCCATATCTAGCAACGGAATTCTTTTGATAATTCCAGCATTATTGATCAAGATATCGATTGGTCCAACTTCGCTCTGAATTTTAGCAACCGCTTCTTTTACTTCCTGCTCTTCAGTTACATTAAATTTGTAGCCTACTGCATTAATACCTTCACTTTTTAATTCAGCTACAGCATTATCAATTTTTTGTTGAGAAGAATTTCCGTTCACAACAATTGTAGCTCCAGCCTGACCTAATCCTTTTGCCATTGCCATTCCCAGTCCGTGTGTACTTCCTGTTATTAAGGCAACTTTTCCTTTTATATCAAACAAATTTGTCATCTTATCTTAAATCAGTGATTTTACAAACATCCATATCTCCGTAATCTAAGTTTTCACCAGCCATTCCCCAGATAAAAGTATAATTGCTAGTTCCAGAACCTGAGTGAATAGACCAAGGCGGAGAAATTACTGCCTGATGATTGTTCATCCAGATATGTCTTGTTTCCTGTGGTTGTCCCATGAAGTGGCAAACTGCCTGATCTTGTGGAATATCTAAATAAAAATAGACTTCCATTCTACGATCGTGAACGTGAGCTGGCATGGTATTCCAAACACTTCCTGGTTTCAATTCTGTCATTCCCATTTGCAATTGGCAAGTTGTTACTACGCTTCCAATAATCATTTGGTTTACGGTACGGTGATTTGCTGTTTCCATAGTTCCTAATTGTAATTTATTAGCTTCAGCTAAACTTACTTTTTTAGTTGGGTAAGTCGTGTGTGCTGGCGCAGAGTTTAAATAGAATTTAGCAGGATTGCTTTTGTCATCACTTTTAAAAACCACCTCTTTATTTCCAGCTCCGATATACAAAGCATCTTTAAAACCTAACTCATAAGTTGTTCCTTCTACTACAACAGAACCGCTTCCTCCAACATTGATGATTCCTAATTCTCTACGCTCTAAAAAATAAGGCGCTTTTAAAGGATCGATTGTTTCTAAAGCTAAATCACCTTTTACAGGAACTGCAGAACCTGCAATGTATCTGTCGTAATGCGAATAAACCAATACAACTTCATCTTCCTGCATTAAGTCATCAATTAAGAATTCTTCTCTCAATTGCTGTGTGTCATATTTTTTTACAGCTTCGGGGCTTGACGCGTATCTTGAACTATATTTTGTCATAATTTTAAATTAATGTAATCGATTGCACAAAATTATATTTTTATATTTAAATAGCATAATTGAAACGAGAAAAATATTTCAATTCTGTTCATTTTTCTTTATAATTCGACTTTTTTCATTCGCGGAACTAGAATATGCATTATCAGCCAAGCCAATAAATACGATGCTCCACAAATACAGAACATAATAAAATAACCTGTTTCTACTTTTCCAAGTTTAGTATAGTAAACAAACATGTTTTTCTGAACTAGCAATGTCAGCAAAATTCCGCCGAGCGCTCCAAACATTCCTCCTAATCCGGTAACAGATGCTGTTGCTTTTTTAGGAAACATATCAGATACTGTTGTAAAGATATTGGCACTCCACGCCTGATGCGCCGAAACTGCCAATCCGATTACTAAAATTGCAAACCAGATATTTATAGTTCCCAATTGCTGAGCGAACAAAACCGGCAATACAGCAAATGCATAAAGCAGCATACTAGTTTTACGAGCTTTGTAAGCAGGCCAATTGTTATTTATTAATTTCAAAGGAAGCCAGCCTCCACCAATGCTTCCAATACTTCCAATCATATAAACTAATGCGCAAGGCCAGATAATTTCTGTTGCATTAAGCTTATATTGCTTCATCAAAAAGTCTGGTAACCAAAACAAATAAAACCACCAAACTGGATCTGTCAATAATTTACCAATTGCAAAAGCCCAAGTCTGGCGAAAGGACAATAATTTTATCCAAGAAACCTTTTCTTTTGACTCTTCTATTACTTCCTCAACTTGATCTGAAGTAATGTATTCCAATTCTGCTTGAGATAAACGTTTTTGCTTTTGAGGCACTTCATACAACAAAAACCATAAAGCAAGCCAAATAAACCCTACAATTCCTGTAATGATAAATGCCCATTGCCATCCATACTTTTCAGCAATATGAGGAACAGTTAAAGGTACGATTATAGCACCAATATTACTTCCAGAATTAAAAATCCCTGTTGCAAGAGCTCTTTCTTTCTGCGGAAACCATTCTGCTGTAGCCTTAATTGCTGCTGGAAAGTTTCCTGCTTCTGTAACTCCCAAAAACACGCGGGCAATTAAAAAACCGCCTGTTCCTGTTGCCAGTGCGTGGCCAATTGCCGCTAAACTCCATAATCCTGTTGCAATGGCATAACCTAACTTAGTTCCTAACTTATCGATAATTCCTCCCGCAACCAGCATTCCGAGCGCGTATGCAATTTTAAATGCCAATTCGATATTCGAGTAATCTATAACCTCCTGTTCGGGAGTCCAGTGAAACGCTTCTGCCAAAAAAGGCCTAAGGTAACTTATTACATTTCTATCCAGATAATTGACAGTTGTAGCAAAAAAAACTAAACTGCAAATAGTCCAACGGTATTTTCCTATTGCTGCATTAGCTTGGTTCATGATGTGGTTGTGGTTTAGGTTGGTTAGTTAGTTTTGAGAAATCTCTTTAGAGATCTGTAATCGGTCTGTATTTTGGAACCAATGTTTTCATTACAATCCAGCCTGTTAAATAACAAACTGCACAAATAGAAAATATGATAAAATATCCAGCCTCAATTCCTTTGAATCCCATAAAAGCCATATTGGTATCTTTCGCATAATCAAACAATACTCCAGATCCTTTATTAATCAACGTTGAACCAACTCCACCTGCTAAACCTCCAATTCCCGTAATGGTTGCAATAGCTTTTTTAGGGAACATATCTCCTACTGTTGTAAAAATATTTGCCGACCAAGATTGGTGTGCAGCACCCGCAATTCCAATAATAATTACCGGAACCCAATAACTGATATATCCTAATGGCTGTGCGATCAAAGCCAATAATGGGAAAAATGCAAATATTAACATTGCTCTCATTCTTCCTTCGTACGGATTCATTCCTTTTTTCTCTACGAAATACGTAGGCAACCAACCTCCAATAATGGATAATAATGTGATCATGTAAAGCACAAATAAAGGCAATGCCGCTTCTGTAGAATCCATTCCATACACAGAACTTAAATACGCTGGAGTCCAGAATAAAAAGAACCACCAAACACCATCTGTCATAAATTTACCAAATGCAAAAGCCCAAGTTTGTTTGTATTTAAAGCAATCTGCTAAAGAAACTTTTGTACTTGTTTCTGGCACGAAACCAACTAATTTGCTGTCTGCAATATCATCTTGCTGAATATAAGCTAATTCTTCTTGAGAAACTCTTGTATGTTTTTCTGGTTTGTCGTACATAAACATCCAGAATCCCATCCAAACAAATCCCAAAGCTCCAATGATAATAAATGACATTTCCCATCCGAATGATTTTGCGATAAACGGAATTGTAATTGGCGCTGCTAAAGCTCCAACTGTAGCTCCTGCATTAAAAATACTCGTTGCAAAAGCTCTGTCTTTTTTAGGAAAATATTCTGCTGTTGTTTTAATCGCTGCAGGGAAGTTTCCTGCTTCTCCAACTGCTAAAACGAAACGAGCAAAAATAAATAAAGCAACACTTACATTGATTACCAATGCTGTATCGCTTATTGTACTAATTATTTCTTTTGAACCATGAAAGCCCACAAACCATTCTCCTGTAATAATTCCTGAAGTTGCAATACCACAGAATGCATGAAGACAGGCTCCAACTGACCAGATTCCGATTGCCCAAAGAAATCCTTTTTTAGTATCCAACCAATCTACAAATCGACCCGCAAACAATAATGAAACTGCATAAAAAATAGAAAACAAAGCGGTAATATTTCCGTAGTCGTTGTTAGTCCAGTGAAATTCTGGCGCAATAAAATCGCTCCATGTTAACGACAGTACTTGTCGATCTAGGTAATTAATTGTAGTTGCAAAAAATAGCAATGCACAAATACTCCAACGGTATTTTCCAGTTGTTTTGATGCCTTGATTTACAGCAACAGTTTCGGTTTGATTCATAGTAAGTGGGTATTATAGTTTTGTAATTTTTGGTAATCTTAAAAGACTATATTTACTGCTTTCTAAAAATAATACAATCAATATATTAACACCTTTAAAAAGAAATAATGTAATCGATTGCACAAATATAGTTTTTAATCTGTATAATCCAAATAATATTGTATAAAAAAATATTTTAGCTTCTAAAATAAACATAATACATAAAAAAAAGAATACAAAACTACACATTAAACAATATATTTGTTAAAAGCTAATAGGCGAAATTCATCCTTTTTATGGGGTAAAATTGTCCCGAAACACATGTTTTGCAATTATATTTCTCCTTATTTTTATCTTTTAAATTCTAAATACTGAATTTCTATCATAAAACCAAATAACCAACTGTAAAACAATTAATTAAAAGTAAAATTGAAAACAATAAAAACACAATCGTTAAAAAGAATCGCTACTAGCTTTCTTCTTTTTTCAGGACTATTTTCTATGAATGCACAAAATCAAGTGATTGCGCTTTGGAATAAAATTCCAGACGAAATAAAAGCACCAGAGTATAAAGAAAAGCCAGAACTAAAAGATGGAAAAATGCAAAGTACAAGTCAGGTTTCTGTTCCTACTTTAAGCATTTTTATTCCGAAAGAAACAAAACCAAATCAGACTGCAGTTGTAATTTGCCCAGGCGGAGGTTACACACATTTAGCGTTTGATAAAGAAGGAACAAAAGTCGCTGAATGGTTTAATAGTTTAGGAATCACTGCATTTGTTTTAAAATACAGAATACCAACTGATTTAACCATGAAAAATAAAACCGTTGGACCATTGCAAGATGCACAGGAGGCTATTCGCTACGTAAGGCAAAATGCAGCAAAATGGAATATTGATCCAAACAAGGTTGGAATTTTAGGCTTTTCAGCCGGAGGGCATTTGGCTTCGACCGCATCGACTCATTATGACGATAAAGTTTATGAATCTGATTATAAGGTTAGTGCTCGTCCTGATTTTTCATTGTTGATTTATCCTGTAATTTCAATGGAAAATGCAATTACCCACAAAGGCTCTCAAACCAATTTGCTCGGAAACAATCCTTCAAAAGAGTTAATAGATGCTTATTCAAACGAAAAGAGAGTGACTTCTAAAACGCCTCCTACTTTCTTAATTCATGCTACAGATGATACTGTTGTTATACCAGAAAACAGTATTAATTACTATTTAGCTTTAAAGAAAAATGGAGTTTCGGCAGAGATGCATATCTATGAAAAAGGAGGCCACGGATTTGGTTTAGGTGTAAGCGACACCAACAAATTCTGGACTAGAGATTGTGCTGAATGGCTAAAAGCAAACGGATATAATTAAAAAAAAGAAAGGCAAAACTTGTAAAAGTTTTGCCTTTTATCAAAAAAAAAAAAACAAAAAAGGAATTATAAAAACCAATTTTATATGTTTAAGCAGTGATTTCTTGCTCTGCTGTATTTTTCAGTTTAGGAACGGGAATTGCTTTACTTGCCACTTTTGGTTTTGCAGCAGGTTTCTTTTTACCAAATTTCTGTTTTCCCCACCAAATAATAAATCCTGTAATGGGCAAACTGGCCGAAATTAAACTAGCCAAAAATGCAATAATTTTCCCTGTAAGCCCCAGTACACTTCCTACGTGAATATCGTAATTCATACGTCTGATTTTGTCTGGAATATTCGCTTCAATATACTTTCCTGAAAAAGGTGTTTTAATCGAAATTTCTTTCAAACTCTGCTGATCAAAACTATATCTATCCATATTATAAAAAGTGTGTCTTTGCTTGTAAACAAAAGCACCAATTGGATCTGCCGGCTTTCCTGGAATACTAATCATAATTCCTGCAGCTTGAGGATTTTCTTTTCTTAAATTCAATAAAACTTTATCAGCTGTAGTGATATTGAATGTTTTTACATTGGTTGTATCCGATTTTGGAGATTCGCGACTTTCTGTCAACGGTTTTCCTCCAGATGTAACCCAATATAAAGATTTACTCCACCATCCAAAGCTCCATACTAAACCAGTTATGGCAATAAAAAACAGGAAGATGCAGCTGTAAAAACCGAATACGTTATGCATATCATAATTGACACGTTTAAAACTAGCATCCCATTTAATTTTAAAACTTTTATCAATAATAGATTTAATCCATTTTGTCGGCCACCACAAAACGATGCCCGATATTAATAATACGACAAAAATTAAAACAGCGACTCCAACAATTGGCCTTCCAATATCATATGGAAGCCATAATGCGCGGTGTCCGTTTAAAATCCATCTAAAAAAGTCAGGAGAATCACTTCTAGAAACCGATTTTATATTTAATATATCTCCAGTATATGGATTCATATAAACGCTAATAAAAGTTCCCTGTCTTCTGCCTCCTTTACGCTTTTCATCTTTTCCTTTGCCTTTACCTTTTTCATTCTTCTGAGCTTTTACCTCAGATTTTTCGTTTTTGCTTTCGTTTTTAGCAAAATCTTTTCTCCTTTCACCTTTTTTATTTTCTTCTTTATCTCCTCTTTCGCCATTATCTTTTTTCTCCACAAAATAACCTACGATCGCAGCTTCATCTTTTGCACCAAAAGTTACACTTGTAGCTTTCTTATCTTTCATTTTTTTATCTGCAATCGAAACCAATTGAGACGGAAGTAAAAATGCCTCTTTCTGAGGCTTTACAAAACGCCAATCTTCAATAAAATCTTTGATTTCATTTTCGAAAACATAAATGCAACCTGTAAGACTGACAATAACTACAATAATACCTGATGCCAAACCAAGCCACAAATGCAGCCAGGCCATGATACGCTTAAAAAGCGACTTTTTACTTTTTTTCTTATTATTTGGTTTTGAAGAAGAAAACATAATTGGATAGATAAATAGGATAAATAAAAAAACCGCAAGCCCTCATAAAATGAGGACTTACGGCAAAAAAATTAGTATTTTAATTTCTGAATTGCAGTAATTTGACCTCCTTCAACTTTCATACCTCTTGTTGCTACAGCAGTAGTACCGTTAACAGTATAAATCCAGCTTCCCTCTGGAGTATTAACTCCAATAATAGCAGAATTTCCATCTTCTGTAGTGATATTGTAACGACTTGTAACAGAAGTTAATGTTTCAGGCGTATTTGTTACCCATGTAAAAGTTTGGTTATAAACATCAGCAATAGCCATTTTAACTGCGCCATTATTTTTTCCAACGTTTCCATACATTAACAATAAGAATTTACCTTTAGAAATGTAAGTTGTAGAAGAAATTTTGTATCCTCCTGATTTTTCTTGAACATTAAAGAAATAAGATTTATCAAACTCTGTAGTTCCTTTTTTGATTTTTACAACTGCAGATGGTTTTGTAGAAGTCATCACAGTATTGCTTGTTGCAATTGCTCCAGAGAATCCGTAAGCATCTCCATTTTCATCTTGAAATAATCCGTTTGTAAAGTAAGCACCTAAATAACTTGTACGGTTATCTTTGATTACTTTCTCTAATTTAAGTTCTGGATAGTTGTAAACTGCTACCCAAGTACTGTCTGGATTTGCTGTCCCGAAGTTATCAAGTCCATCTCCTTTAATACTCATATAAGGCATAAATACTTTGTCTCCTACTTGAGTTGCCCAAGTAAAGAAAGCCCTTTCTCCGTTTCCAGCCAATATTTTAGTATCTTGTTGAGCTTCACCTGTAATTAGTGATTTTGTAGCATCAATTTTATACATTTGAGCAATAGATGCAGCACCGCTTCTTGGAACTTTTACGGTTAAGATATCTTTATTTACAGCTGCGAAAACGTGTACAGTTTCTGCCTGAAAATCAGATTTTTTCTGCAATTTACCTTCAGCGGTTAAGTTGTAAGTAGTAACAGCACCTGGATTTCCTTGTCCGTATAATAAACTAAAAAAGTTATTTTCAGCTGTAATATAATAACGGTAAGTTCCGTCTTGTTCAATACCATTACCAATTGTACTTACTGTACCTGTTGTCACATCGTCTGCAGTTAATAAATAATCTGCAATTCCAACCGCTCCAGTAGTTGCTGTAATGATATATTTCGTTTTACCAGTATCAACTCCGCCACCAGTTCCGTTTCCTGAATTTTCGTCACTGCTACATGAGAATGTTGTAAAAGCTATAAAAGCTGCGAATAAAGCTAATTTGCTACCTCTTTTCATAATTATTATGGATTTAAAATTTTATTAATTTGATTTGGTGAAAAAATATCTGAATTTTATATAGAAAGCTCTGCTTGGTTTTTGTAGTGAAAAATTATCGTATAGCTTATTATCTAGGACGTTTTTGCATTCTAAAGCGATATTATACTTACCATCTGCCATTGTATAAACTAAATTAAGATCATGATTATACTGCACTGGAATTTCTAATTTTCCGTCCTTTGTTCCCATACTTGGCCATGACAAATAATAGGTATGTACATAAAGTAGATTATACCCAACAGATAAATTATTGCCTTGTCTGAATACATCGTTAAAAAATACAGTAGCATCAACATTACCAAACATATAGGGTATGTTTGGAATTCTGTCTTTATAAAACCAAGATACAATTGTTTGTTCTGGCTCGTATTTAGTCATATTACGCAAATTTTGATACGTCATATTGAAACCACTTGTAAACCTTTTTCTGTACGAATATCTTATCTCTCCATCAACACCGTAATTGGTCATTTTTCCAAGATTTACAGAATAACTATCTACCTGATTTGTAAACAATGTGTTACGAATAAAATCTCTGGCATCACGATACATAAAGTTGATGTCAAATGTTAATGCATTAACTTTATTAAAGTTCGTCTGGTAGCTAGCTCCTAAATTATAGTTGTAGCTAGATTCTGGTTTTAAATCGATATTTGACGCAATATTATCGTTTGGACTTCCAAAAAGTTCTTGAGAGTTTGGAAGACGATAACTTTTTTCAAAAGAAGCTTTTAACTGCAAATTTTGTTTTAAGTAATAACTACTTGCAAGTCCGTATCCTAGCGTAGAAGTTTTATCTTCAAATTGTTGATACGCTATATCTCCAGCATTTCCACTTGGATTATAACTTCTTGAATATTTAGTATATAAATCATAGTTTTTTAAAAATACAGAAGTACTCCATTTTTTGTTATAATCGAACTTATAACCAAGACCTAAAATATTTTTCTGTGTTTTTCTAGGCTGCTGATAAGCAATAGATTCAGGCACTAATTCATCTTCCTGCTTACGATCAAAAGTCGTAAAAGTGTTATTAAGCATAAAAGAGTGGCGTTCGCCTAGACTATAAGTTGCGTTAGCATTTACAATACCATTATGATCACGCATTTTCATTAAAGTTCTTTGCTTTTCGCCTCCTTCTCCGTTATATTTAATGTAATCTCCAAACCAATTGTATTTGATAAATACAGTATCTACAGTTTGTTCTTCACCAAAATTGTAATTACCATTAACGTATACATTTAAGCCTTTTGTAAACAAATCTTTTACTTGATATTTAATAGTAGGCATTAAGATATTACCTTGTCTATAACGGCTGCCAAAAACAGCTTTCATTCTAGCACCAGTCTGAATATCTGCTTTATTTTGTCCTCCTGTAAAACCAATCATTAATTTATCGGCGTATTTTTTTCCAGTAATACCAATATTTACAATTGCAGTTTCGTTATGATAGGTATCATGAAACCTTCTTAGTCTTGCATTTGGAAAATATTCACCTGTTTTTAAATCTGCCGCTTCAACATTTACCCAGTAATTATTATCTGAATAGTTTTGAAAAACATTAATCTCAGTTGTAAAACCACTTTTTGCAGTATACCCAGCATTGATAGCAGTTTTATGCGTATTAAAAGATCCAAATGAATAAGAAGCATCAAAATAGGTTCTTGGTTTTGTGTTTGTAACAATATTTACAGCACCTCCCAAAGCATCGCCTCCAAGCCAGATTGGCACTACACCTTTGTAAACTTCTACACGGTCAGCAAGGTTGATTGGAATATTGTTTAGCTGAAAAGAAGAACCAAAGTTTTCCATCGGCATACCGTCAATAAAGACCTTAATTTGATTTCCAGAGAAACCATTAATAGAAAGTTCTGACTGAGAACCTACTCCACCCTGTTCCCGAACACGAACTCCCGAAACTCTGTCTAAAGCATGCGAAAGATCTAATGTTGTATTATGAAGTTTTTTAGCATCAATTGCAGTAACACTATAGGCTTGTTTATTTACTTTATCGGTTGCAGTACGGCCCATCACTGTAACGCTTTCTAATTCATTTAATTCGCTTTCTAAATGAATGGAAACATTTACAGGATTGCCAGAAACGTCTATCGATTTTTTTAAAGTTGAAAATCCTATTGCAGAAATTTTCAAAGTGTGTTTTCCAGATGGAACATTTTTGAAACTGAAGTTCCCGTTTTCGTCGGAAATCATACTTAAATTCGTTTTTTCAATAAATACTGTCGCAAACGGAATCGTTGCTCCAGATTTTTCAGCAACTTGACCAGTCACTGCAAAGCCTTGATTTTGCTGGGAAAATGATAAGAACGCGGATAGAAAAAATAAACTGGCAAATAAAAATTTTTGAGTTGACATATCTTTAATTAGACTAATTATAAATAACTTTGCAGCAAAAGTACCATCAACGTCTTCAAAAAAGATAGGGAAAAACGGATTATTATTTTGTAAAAACGGATTATATTTTGAAAATCAAAGCCACACTTCTAACCTCTGAAACGCCTATAATTAAAATTCAAATTGGAGATAAATATTATCCGAAAAGTGTTTTAACGGAGGAAAATGTCAACATACAAAATGGTGATTCAGAAAAAATAATCAGTCGTCATCTTATCACAGAAGGATTGGTTCTCCTTGATACACAATTGTATTTCTCAAATTCTAAAACTCTTATTTTTGAAATTGATGAAGAATCGATTGTTATGAATTTTATTTACAGTAGCAATGTTGAGACTCATATTGATCAATTGGAAAGTGAAAAGTATTCTAAAGAAAACACCCATAATATCTTTTACACCAATAACTTTAAGGGGTCTTTTAAAATTCCAGCTCATAAAGATGTAAATTATATGTCTATTATTTTATCCAAGGAGTTTTACTACAATATCATAAATGAAGATTGGCAATTGCATGAAAAATTTTCAAAAAAAATCCTTCAAAAACAATCTTGCTATCTAACTTCTAAATATCTTCCGTTTACATCGCCAATTAAGTGGGTAACATCAGAAATAAAAAATTGTACTAGAGAAGGTGTTTTAAAAAGAATTTACATTGAAAGTAAGATTAAAGAACTTCTTATTCATCAACTTGAAACATTAATTACCAAACCCTTACCAACAGAAAAAATAAACGAAGAAGATTACAACAAATTATTAGAAGCAAAAAAAATATTAGAAAACGATTATCGAAACACTCCTACTCTACCTGAACTTTCCAGACTTATTTCGTTAAACGAATTCAAATTAAAAAAAGGCTTTAAAGCTTGTTTTGGAACCACTGTAAAAAGCTATATTATTAAACTGAGAATGGAACATGCCAAAAAATTGTTTCAAAGCAAGACCGCTACAGTAAGCGAAGCAGCATACAAATGCGGTTACAAAGACGTTTCTCATTTTTCTGCGGCCTTCAAAAGCTACTACGGATTTTCGCCTCAAAAATTTAAAATCAATACTGATATTATTCAATTTTGGCTGCTTGCTTTTTCATTTATAATATAAAAAAAAGGGTTTTAAAATTCAGTCCGTCGACTTCCTCTTAAAACCCTAAAAATTAGACATTAATGTATAATGCAAACTCTTATACAATTACCCACGATCAAATGAATATGTCAAAATTTAATTCAAAAAAAATGTTTCTCCAAAAAACATGAATTGTTAAAACTTAAATAATGGCATTCTAAAAAAGGTAAAAAACAACATTGTTCTTAAATTTCAACAACCCAAAATTACAGGCATAAAAACAGATAACCTTACGGTTTTCCACATTGTATGAAAAAATTAACAACATTAACAGAAGCCAAAAACCTTAAGTAATTGTTCTGCAAAACATTGCCAAAATACACTTTAACGAAAATTTGTAAAAGAAAATACTAGATTCTTGCTCAAATTCACTGCAAAAAAGATTTAAAATCATATTTCTTGTCCTAGATTAAGTCTCTTTTATAAAACCCTGCCTACATTTGCAGGTAACTCCAATTAAATAGTTGCCAAATTGGTTAACGAGATATTTTGGAGCCAAAAAACTTAGTATCTTAGAAACTTAGAAGCTACAAAAATGAAAACGCTACAATTTTTATTACTCGGAAAAAATGAAGCTATTTTAGCCATTTTACTTCGTCTTGTTAATGAAGATGAAAACTGGAATGCAATTGCTTTTAATGATGAAAAAGAAGCACAAGAATACTTTCAGAATCATAAAATAGATATCGTGCTTTTGAGTTCGGCAATTGAAGACCATGTTGAAAAAGAATTTACTTCTTTCTGTCTAAAAAACCAGCCAAATGTAGAAGTAATCGAGCATTTTGGAGGCGGAAGCGGTTTACTAAAATCTGAAATTCTGCATCGATTGCATTTGAAAGGAAAGCTTTAAATTTGTGTTTCAAAGCCCTTAAAAAATGGAAAAAACATATTCTGTAGTATTCTACTCAAAACCAGTTGTTGATAGTGTCAAAAAAATGAAAGATTTACTGAAAAGTAAAATTGAATGGTACAACAGCTGTAATTCTGAAGCACATATTACGATTTGTGAATTTAAAATTGAGGAATCTCAACTCGATTCTATAAAGCAAAAGCTAATTAAAATCTGCGATACTTTTACGCCTTCTCAAGTATATTTAGATCATTTTGATTCTTATGAAAATGCTGGAGCTTTTTTTATTGCTCCAAACGAAGAATCTAAAAACAATCTAAAGCCCATAATGAAAAAGATTCACGAAACACTGAAATCTTTACAGCTCAAAAAAAGTGATGATCCGCATATGTCAATCGGACGAAGATTAACACCCGAAAATCTTAAAATTGCTTTTGAACTTTTTACCACAATTGCTCTCCAATTTGAATGCAACGAAATTGTTCTAAGGGAATTTGATCCCAAAGTGAAACAGTTTTTTGTGATTGATGCTATTCCTTTTGGAAGCAATCCAGAACCTGAATTTGTACAAGGAAGTTTGTTTTAACCGCAAAGAACGCAAAGAATTTAAAACTTCTAAACACTATGTTTGTCATTTCGACGAAGGAGAAATCTTCGCGAGTAGCTCTACAAAGATTGTCGATTTAGATTACGGAGTTTCTTACGAAGATTTCTCCTTCGTCGAAATGACAAAATTGTACGCTAAACTTTGTCAAAGTTTCAAACTTTGACAAAGTTCTAACGAAACTTGAAACTTTAAACCTAAAACAAACTAAAACCAATCTTTATATTTTTCGTATATTTGAATTTCGCAATTCATCACGATATGAAATCTCTAGATTCCTTTTACCAAGATATTACCGAAGGTTCAACTGTTGATCCCACTTCATTATTGCCAAACGACATTCAAAAAGAAATCGGACATTTTAATGTTTTCGATATTAAAGAACTTTTGGAACGCATGAAAGGAAAGCCTGGAATGCCTTATGATAGAAGAGCTTATTACAAAATAAGTTTAATCAGAGGACACAACAAAGCGGAATATGCCGATAAAGTAATCGAAATCGAAAAACAGGGATTGTTATTTGCAACTCCAAAAATTCCGTACAATTATTTACCGCAAGACACCAATCAAGGTGGTCAGTTCTGTGTTTTTACCAGCGAATTTTTATCTAAAAGTAAAAGCGGAATCGATCTGGACGAGCTTCCAATTTTCGCTTCAGACGGTTATCCGATTTTTCAGCTTTCTGATGAAGAAGTTTCAGAAGTTGAATTGATTTTCAATAAAATACAAAAAGAAATTAATTCTGATTATATTTACAAATACGATCTAATCCGAAATTATGTGGCTGAATTAATCCACTTCGGACAAAAATTACAACCTATTACAGCATTATATTCTAAGCACAATTCAGCAGCTAGAGTTTCTTCTTTATTTGCGGAATTGTTGGAAAGACAATTCCCAATTGAATCGCCAAATCAGCGATTAGAATTGAGAACCGCGAAAGATTTTGCGGAACGATTATCCGTTCATGTAAATCATTTAAATAAGGTTTTAAAAGAAAACACCGGAAAAACCACAACCGAATTAATTACAAGCCGATTAACAAACGAAGCCAAAATACTCTTAAAACAAACCGATTGGAATATTTCTGAAATCGCCTATTCACTTGGTTTTGAAGAATTAGCGCATTTCTCTAATTTCTTTAAAAAACAAACTTCTTTTACGCCGATTGCTTTTAGAGCTTAAATTTTGTTTCAGGTTTCAAGTTTCAAGTTTCAAGTTTTCTGAGCTCGGGCATAACGCTTGTCTTCCTGAGCGAAGTCGAAGGATCGTATGCTAAATCCATACAGTACGTTTTACGGTGCGTGTCCTTCGACTTCGCTCAGGAGGACATAAAATGAGATTAAAGATAATTCTGTTTTTATTGCAATTGTAATTGACATTGTATTTTTTAACTCTGATTTGAATTTCGCAAACATCTATTTGATATTTACAAATCCCCAACTCTACTTCGCTCCTACCTTTGTCTCATCAAATTAAAAGAACGAAAAGATGAAATTATCAAACAACAAAATTTTAATTACAGGCGGTGCAAGCGGTATCGGACTTGGACTTGCAGAACGATTTATTCAGGAAAACAATACCGTAATTATTTGCGGCCGAAGAGAATCAGTTTTAAACGACGTAAAAGCAAAATTTCCAGCAATTATTACAAAAGTTTGTGACTTGTCTATAGAACAAGAACGAATCGCGCTTTACGAATGGATTACGGCAAATCATCCCGATTTAAACGTTTTAATCAATAATGCAGGAATTCAAAAATGGGTTTCGGTTACCGATGCTGATTTTTACGAAAGTATGAAAACAGAAATTAGCACCAATATTGAAGCTCCACTGCATTTAACTTCATTATTTATTCAGTTACCCGCTCTTAAAACCGTGATGAATGTAACTTCTGGATTAGCTTTTTCTCCTTTTGCAAAAGTTCCAGTTTATTCGGCTACAAAAGCGTTTTTTAGATCATTTACACTTTCGCTTCGTCATTTATTAAAAGCTAAAAATATCGAAGTAATCGAAATTATTCCACCAGCATTAAACACAGATTTAGGCGGAATCGGACTTCACGACGCACATCCAAGTGTAAGCAGTTTTATCGAATCTATTTTCGAGCAACTTAAAGAAGGGAAACAAGAATTGACTTTCGGAACAAGCGAAACCAGATTAAACGCAAGCGCAGAAGATTTGAGAAATCATTTTAATGCAATGCATAAATAATTATGAATTATGGGTTATGAATTATGAATTGTATATCACAAATACAAGAAACATTTCAAAACTCATAACTCAAAACTCATAACTCAAAACTCATAATTTAAAAATATGGCAGTAAATACAAAAATAGCTCTCGTTACAGGCGGTAGCAGAGGTTTAGGAAAAAATATGGCAATTGCGATTGCAAAAAAAGGACTTGACGTAATTATCACTTACAATAGCAAAAAAGAAGAAGCAGATTTAGTTGTAAAAGAAATTGAAAGTCTGGGGCAAAAAGCTGCTTCATTACAGTTAAATGTTGCTGAATCAAGCACTTTTGATTCTTTCTTTAAAGAAGTAGAAGCAACATTAAAAAACACTTTTAAAACAGATAAATTTGACTTTTTAGTAAACAATGCCGGAATTGGAATCCATAATTCATTTATTGGAACAACCGAAGCCGAATTTGATCAGTTAACCAACATTCAATTTAAAGGTCCATTTTTCTTAACTCAAAAAGGATTAAACGCAATGAACGATGGCGGCGGAATCGTAAACATTTCAACTGGTTTAGCAAGATTTTCATTTCCAGGTTATGCGGCTTACGCTTCTATGAAAGGTGCAATGGAAACTTTGACTAAATATCAGGCAAAAGAATTAGGAGCTAGAAAAATTAGAGCCAATATAGTTGCGCCTGGTGCAATCGAAACCGATTTTGGAGGCGGAGTTGTTCGCGACAATGAACAAATGAATCAGCAAATTGCTTCGGTAACCGCTTTAGGAAGAGTTGGTCTTCCAGATGATATTGGCGGTGTAGTGGCTTTTTTATGCACCGAAGACGCTCGCTGGATAAACGCTCAAAGAATTGAAGTTTCTGGTGGAATGATGTTGTAAGGAGGTTTCAAGTTTCAGATTTCAAGTTTCAGGTTTCAAGTTTCAGGTTTCAGGTTTAACCGCAAAGAATATCAACTTGAAACTTGAAACCTGAAACAAAAAAACACAAAACAAAACCCGATAAGCATTAAAAACTCATCGGGTTTGTCATTTCAAATAATATTTGAATTAGTAAGCGTTTTAATTTTTTTCTACAGAGACATCAAAACCGCCTTCTGCGTCAAAAACTATATCATAAAATTTAGTATCTTTTTCTACACCAACTTCGTAGGTTGTTTTTTTCTTATCATCTACCACCATTGCAATTTCTTGAATCGCTTTTGCCTTATAATTCTTTTTTAAATAAGACTGCGCTTTTATTGGAAGCTCTTTAAACGGAATCTGCAATTCATAAGCTTTCATGTTTCCTAGATTATCGTAAATCGCAACCGCTTTTGTTGTATTATTTACATTATATCGTGCTTCAAATCGAATCTCATCTGCATCATCTCCAACATATTCTTCAGACCAAACTGGCACTTTTCCTGGATATTCTTTCTCAAAAGCTAATCGAACTTCTTCTGGAGGAGTGATTGCTTTTTTCATATTGGTTCCTTCTTGTGCAATTAAAAAACTACTGCATAAAAAAGTAAAAAGTAAAAGCACGTTTTTCATAGTTTCAATTTTTTAATTAAACTTAAACAACGTATTAAAATTAACACTTTTTTTATTACAATAACAAGAAGAAAATATCATTTTACAAAAAAATAAACTCCTTTAAAGTTGAGCTTAAATCGTGTCTACAATTCAAGCTTTTTTAATCGATCTGTTAGTTCTCTTTTATAAGTAATTCCGATTGGAATTCTTTCGTTTTTAATAACAACAAAATCTTTTTCTGTCGCATCAATTTTATCTAAAGCAACAATGTAAGATTTATGAATACGCATAAAACTCTTTTCTGGCAGGCATTTTTCGAACTCTGTTGTGGTAATAGAAGCCAGATAAGTTCTTTTGGTTGTGTGAAGTTTTACATAATTACCAAAACTCTGCGCGTATAAAAGCTGATCTAATTCAATATCCATCAAATAACCATCTACTTTTACACTTACCGAATTTACGGTTTCTTCTGCCTTTTGTTTTACACTTTCGGTCGCAAAAAAACGGTCAATTGCTTTTAGAAATCTTGGAAAATAGATTGGCTTTAGCAAATAATCAATTACGCCGTAATCGTAACTTTCAAGCGCAAATTCAGAATATGCTGTAGTTAAAATAGTTTTAGGATGCGTTGGAAGAATTTTAAGCAATTCCATTCCCGAAATTTCAGGCATATTGATATCCAAAAACATTAAATCGACTGGATTTTCTCTGAGATAATTCATCGCTTCAATGCCGTTATAGCCTTGAAAAACCAATTCTAACTGTGGATTCTGTTTTATATAATTGGCTAAAACATAATGCGCAGCGGGTTCATCGTCTACGATAATGCATTTCTTTGTTTCTCTCATCCTACAAACTTTTTAAGCTGTATTTCTAAATCAACAACATAGATTTGTTTGTCGTCTTTAACATCTAATTTATAATCTTTTCCGTAAATCAAATTCAGACGTTCAATTGTATTTTTTAAACCGATTTTGGTCGAAATCACATCGTTTTTCTTCGGAATTGAATTGGCAACATGAAGATGTAATAATCCGTTTTCAACAGAAATCGTGATTTTTACAAAGCAATTTTCAATAGCACAAGTTCCGTGTTTAAAAGCATTTTCGATAAATGCAATTAACAGCATCGGAGAAATTTTATAAGTGTATTCAATATCTACTTTGCTTTCAAAATGTATGTCACATCTGTAACCAACACGTTCTTTTTCAAGCTGAACATAACTGTTTATAAACTCCAATTCGTCTTCTAAAGATACGCATTGTTTACTATTGCTTTCCAATTGGTAACGCATTAACTGCGAAACCTTCATAATTAAATCGGGCGTTCTGTCTGGAAACTGAAGGCTTATTCCGTACAGCGTATTAAATGTATTGAACAAAAAATGCGGATTTAATTGTCCTTTCAATGAATTTAATTGCATTTGATTGAACAATAAAGCCGCATCGGTTTGTTTTCTGTGAATACGATAAAACTTAAAAACAATAATCGGACTCAGAATGCAGACCAAAGTTCCCAAAACACTAGCCAATTGGTACGCATAACTTCTCTGATGCGAGTTTTGGTATAAATGGCAATTGGCAAACATATCCATTTTTGTAATTTCATACAAAATGACAGAAAATACAAAAACTCCAAATAGCGTTAAAATGATATACGTAAAAGGTTTATTTGCTTTAAATAAAATCGGAAGGAGAAAAAAACGATTAAATTGGGCATGCATGTACAAAATGCAATAAAAAAACACACCCATTGCAATCGAAATGAAAGAACTAAATAACATCCAATCATTTTTTAGGGTATATATTGTAAATGAAAAAAGGACAACGGCAACCTCCTGCCACCATTTGTTATCCAGTATGTTATCAATTCTTTTGTTCATTCTTAATTTTGAAATAGTTTACAAAGTACGAACAATTATTTAATTATTTTTTTCAAAAAATGACCAATTCAATTCGTCATTTACTAGTGCAGTACATCACTTAACCTGACTTTTATCAGTACAAGAGAAATAAATTTGTTGCATCAAAAAACATTTCTATTCACACCTTGAGTTTATGTATTTCAAAAAAATTACCTTATTATTTTTATTGATTTTTGCCTCAATCGGTTATGCTCAAACCCTGTCTTTAAAAGAAGCAATAAAGGTAGGTCTTGAAAACTACGGTTCTATCCGAGCAAAAAACAATTACACCAATGCATCAAAAGAGACTCTAAAACAATCTCGTCGTGATTACCTGCCAAACCTTAACTTATCGGCACAGCAGGATTACGGAACCGTAAACGGACAAAACGGACCGTTGTATGGTTTTGGAGGTTTAGGAGTTGCTTCATCAGGACTTCCGTTACCAGAACAAAACTGGAACTCGGCTTTTGGCGCGCTTTATTTAGTCAACATGAACTGGGATTTTTTCACTTTCGGAAAAACACAGGAAAAAATCAATTTATCTAAAATTGATGTTCAGGCTAAAGAAAAAGATTTACAGCAGGAAAAATTCCAGCAGGAAATCAAAATTTCAGCTGCTTATCTGAATCTATTGGCAAGCCAGAGATTAGTGATTTCGCAGCAAAAGAACTTAGATCGTGCAGAAGTTTTCAAAAAGACTGCTGCAGCGAGAGTTAAAAACGGATTATTGGCTGGAGTAGATTCTACTTTGGCTACTGCAGAAGTTTCTAAAGCTAAAATTGCTTTAAACCTTGCTAGAAACTTCGTTAAAGAACAAAACAACAAATTAGTCGATTTAATGGGCGTTGCACCTCAGGATTTCGTTACAGATACTTTATTTGTAACTCAGATCCCAAAGGAATTAGTAACAAAAGAAGTTACTACAGATAGTCTTCACCCTTTATTACAATTCTACAAAACGAAAATCGATTACAGCAACCAGCAGGTTAAATTGTATAAGAGATTTTATTATCCAACAATGAGTGCTTTTGGGGTTTTACAAACCAGAGCTTCAGGATTTGATAATTCGTACGCAACCAATCAAAATGCTTTTACAAGAAATTATTGGGATGGGGTAAATCCAGATCGTACCAATTATTTAATTGGAGTTGGAATCACGTGGAATTTAACCACACCATTCCGATCAAGCAAGCAAGTAAGTGCTCAGAAATTTGTTTCTCAAGCCATGCAGGAAGAATACAATCAAGCAGATAGAGAATTAAAATCACAGCTGAATTTTGCCGAAGATAAAATCAAAATTACTTTGGAAAACTATGCTGAAGCTCCGATTCAGGTTGATGCTGCAAAAAGAGCTTATGTTCAAAAATCGACTTTATACAAAAACGGTTTAACTGATTTGACTGATTTAACACAAACGATGTATGTATTAAATCGCGCTGAAATCGATCGAGATATTGTCAATAATAATGTGTGGCAATCGTACTTATTAAAAGTCGCTGCAACAGGAAATTTTGACTTATTTATAAATGAATTTTAATTATAAATCCTAATGAATTTAATACGTTTTGCACTCCGCAAACCCATTTCCATTTTAGTATTGGTTGCGGGTCTATTTTTCTTCGGAATTGGTGCCATCAAAGACATTAAGGTAGACATTCTGCCAAAAATGAATTTGCCGGTTATCTATATTGCGCATCCGTTTGGAGGTTACACGCCAGATCAAATGGAGGCTTATTTTGCCAAAAACTACGTAAACGTTTTACCTTTCTCGAACGGTATCAAATCTGTAGAAACTAAAAATATTCAGGGGTTAATGATTATGAAATTAACCTATTATGAAGGAACCAATATGGCTCAGGCGGCTGCCGAGTTAAGTGCGCTTTCGAACAGAATCCAAGCGGCTTTTCCTCCGGGAACACAGCCTCCGTTTATCATTCGTTTTGATGCTTCATCACTTCCAATCGGACAATTGGTTTTGAGCAGTAAAATACGTTCCAACAACGAACTGCAAGATTTAGCCAACGTTTATGTTCGTGCTTCGTTTACTGCAATTCCTGGTTTATTATCTCCAGCTCCTTTCGGCGGAAGCCCAAGAACTATTGAGGTAAACGTTGATCCAGATTTATTGCGTTCTCATAATATGACGCCAGACCAGATTGTTGACGCGATTCGTTTGAACAACCAAACGGCTCCTTCTGGAAACGTACGTATGGGCGACAAAAACTATATTACGCCAACAAATAATACGATTAAAGAAGTTAAAGATTTTGAACAGATTCCGTTATTCAAAGGTGGTGTTCAGAACTTAAAATTAGGCGATGTTGCCTCTGTAAAAGACGGTGCCGATATCACGGCAGGTTATGCTTTAGTAAACGGAAAACGTTCGGTTTACATTAGTATTGCAAAAGCAGGAGACGCTTCGACTTGGGATGTGGTTCAGAAATTGAAAAAAGAATTGCCTAAAATTCAAAGTACGCTTCCTGAAGATGTAAACATTACGTACGAATTTGACCAATCGGTTTATGTAATCAACTCGGTTAAAAGTTTGATTACTGAGGGAATTATTGGTGCGGTTTTAACCGGATTAATGGTTTTATTATTCTTGGGTGACCGTCGTGCAGCATTAATCGTAATTATGACGATTCCGATTTCGATTATTTCTGGGGTTTTATTCCTGAAATTATTTGGACAAACGATCAACTTAATGTCATTATCAGGATTGGCATTGGCGATTGGTATTTTGGTGGATGAAAGTACCGTAACCATCGAAAATATTCACCAGCATCTCGACATGGGAAAACCAAAAGCACTCGCCATTTGGGATGCCTGTCAGGAAATTGCTTTACCTAAATTATTGATCCTTCTTTGTATTCTAGCCGTATTTGCGCCAGCATTTACTATGGTTGGTATTCCTGGAGCGTTGTTCTTGCCTTTAGCTTTAGCAATTGGTTTTTCAATGGTTATTTCATTCTTGCTTTCGCAGACATTTGTTCCTGTAATGGCTAACTGGATGATGAAAGGACATGAAAAACATGCACACGGACCAGAAATTACAGATGATGAAGCTGAATTTAATGACAGCGGTATAACGCCAGAATCAGAACAAAATCTAATCACTCAGAAAAAGGATTATGTAGAAAGAGCAGATACTAATAACAACGGAAAAATTAGTGCTTTCGAACGTTTCAAGATTCGTTTTATGCGAACTCTAGACCGTTTGTTTGTTCACAAAAAAATAACGACTGTAACCTATTTGGTTGGAGCAACACTTTTAGCAATTCTGTTCATTAATTTCATCGGAAAAGACGTTTTCCCGAGAACCAATTCTAGTCAGTTTCAGTTGAGAATGCGTGCCATTGACGGAACGCGTTTGGAAAGAACTGAAGAACAAGCTAGAATTGTTTTAAAAGAACTGGAAAAAATGGTCGGTAAAGATCATATCGGAATCACATCTGTATATGTTGGTCAGCACCCTTCTCTATTCTCGATCAACCCGATTTATTTATTCATGGCAGGTTCTCACGAAGCGGTTTTCCAAGTAAGTTTAAAAGATTACCATGAAGATATGGACGATTTTAAAGATGAGTTTAGAGCAAGACTTAAAAAAGTATTGCCAGACACTAAACTTTCTTTTGAACCAATCGAATTAACGGATAAAGTTTTAAGCCAAGGTTCTCCTACTCCAATCGAGATTCGAGTTGCCGGAAAAGACAAAAAGAAAAACGAATTATACGCGACTCAAATTGTAGACAAGTTAAAAGCAATTTCGTATTTCAGAGACGTGCAAATCGGACAGCCAATTCATTATCCAGCAATGAATATTGATATTGACAGAACTCGTGCTGCTGAATTAGGAGTTGATATGAATGATATTTCTCGTTCATTGGTGGCTTCAACCTCATCTTCTCGTTATACAGAAAAAAATAACTGGGTTGATGAAAAAGCAGGATTATCGTATTCTGTTCAGGTACAGGTGCCATTAAATAAAATGAAAAGCAAAACCGATATTGGAGAAATTCCAGTATTGAAAAACTCGCTTCGTCCTGTTTTAAGTGACGTTGCCAAAATTACACCAGGCTTTGTAAGTGGTGAAAATGATAACTTAGGGGCCATGCCGTACATTACCGTTACTGCAAACATCTACAAAACCGATTTGGGGACGGCTTCTAAAGATGTGAGCAAAACAATTAGTTCATTAGGCGAATTGCCTCGTGGTTTATTTGTTACGCCAATTGGACTAAGTACTGTATTGACCGAAACATTAAGTAGTTTACAAACAGGATTATTGGTTGCCGTATTCGTAATCTTCTTAATGTTGGCCGCTAATTTCCAATCGTTCAAAGTTTCGTTAGTAATCTTAACAACGGTTCCTGCCGTAGTTTTAGGGTCGTTATTAATGCTTACTTTAACTGGTTCAACATTAAACTTACAATCGTATATGGGAATCATCATGTCGGTTGGGGTTTCTATTGCCAACGCCGTTCTTTTGGTCACGAATGCCGAACAGCTTCGAAAAATAAACGGAAATGCCTTAGAATCTGCTCGTGAAGCTGCTGCGTTACGTCTTCGTCCGATTATCATGACATCTGTTGCGATGATTATGGGTATGTTGCCAATGGCAATTGGACACGGCGAAGGAGGCGATCAAGTTTCTCCGTTAGGAAGAGCGGTTATCGGTGGATTATTATTTTCTACTTTTGCCGTATTATTAATCCTTCCGCAGATATTTGCGTGGGCACAAGAAAAAACATCGACACAATCTGTTTCTTTAGATCCTGAAGACGAAGAAAGTATCCATTATATCTCATCATTAAAACCAAAAAATGAAAAGTAATATTATAAAATCATCTGCATTATTACTTACAGCACTAGTTGTATTAAGTAGCTGCGAAAAGAAAAAAGAAGAAACTGCGAAAGCAGAAATAGAACCTAAAGTTGAAACTTTCCTTTTATCGAAAGAAAAACTAACAACAGAATTGCGTTTGCCAGCTGAATTAACCGGTTTTCAACAAGTTGATTTGTATGCAAAAGTGAGCAGTTTCGTAAAAACTTTAAAAGTTGATATTGGAACGAAAGTAAAAAAAGGACAGCTTTTAATTGTTTTAGAAGCACCAGAAATAAGCTCGCAAGTAGCAGCGGCTGAATCTAGATTAAAATCTATGGAAGCCATTTACGCAACCAGCAAAAGCACTTACAACCGTTTGTACGAAACGAGCAAGGTTGAAGGAACGATTTCTAAAAACGATTTAGAAATGGCAAGCGGTAAAAAGAATTCTGATTACGCACAATACCAAGCAGCAATTGCAGCACACAAAGAAATCTCTATCATGAGAGGATATCTGGAAATTCGCGCTCCTTTTGATGGTGTTGTAGCGGCTAGAAATGTGAATTTAGGAACATTTGTTGGCCCAGCGGGAAAAGGTTCAGATTTGCCTTTATTAACGATTCAGGAACAAAGTAAATTACGTTTGGCGGTTTCTGTTCCAGAATTGTACACAGGATATTTACACCCAGGCGACAAAATGAGTTTTAATGTAAAATCGCTGCCAGATACTTTTACAGCTAAAATTACCAGAATGTCTGGTGCTTTAGATTTAAAATTGCGTTCTGAAAGAGTTGAAATGGATGTTCACAACACCAAAGGAAATTTATTACCTGGAATGGTTGCCGAAGTTTTGTTGCCTCTTAACGCGAAAGACAGCACTTTTGTAGTGCCAAAATCTGCCGTAGTAAGTTCTGCAGAAGGAATTTATGTGGTGAAAGTGGTAAACCACAAAGCGACAAGAGTTGACATTAAAAAAGGAAGAGAAATCGAAGATAAAATTGAAATTTTCGGCGACTTAACTCCAAACGATAAACTGGTAAAAATTGCCAGCGAAGAAACTAAGGAAGGCGATGTCATAAACGAATAACCTGCGTTTAGTCTTCATTTTAGTAGATTACCAATTACTGTACGCATTATTTAATGCGAGCATTTTAAAATTTTGATTTGGTTTTAAAATGCAAAAATTAAATTTATTTTAAAAAGAGGGCGGTGCTATTTTTAGTGCTGCTCTTTTTTTGTTGTAAAATTAATGCTGCAAAAACGCGGAATCGCAAAGACAAAATAATTTTATCCAAATAAACAGGTAAAAACACTTAGCTGTTTGCATTGGTAAATTAGTATTTTTGAAAAGAATAATCGGTACTTGTGACTAAATAACTAAAAATCAACTAACTAAAAAAAAATAAATTTATCAGATATTTATAACAATAAACGGAAAAAACGTCTATATATAATCTTAACTTTTATATTAAGCAAATAACCAATTAATTATATAAACATGAAAAAAACTGTTACCCTACTTGCTTTAAGTGTTTGCTTATTTAGTTGCAGTGAAAAAATTTATTTATACAAAGCAAAAATTACATCTATTGACGTAAATGGCACAGACAAATTTGGACCAAAGAACGCTCCACGTGTTTCAAAAGCTATTGAAGATCCATTAGAGCCAAAAAACTTGTTAGACAACATGGGCGTGTTAGTTGATAAGGACAATCTACGGGGAAAGAATAACCTTGTAAATCATATATTTTTATCAGGCGATTACGGCGATATAGATAAAATTTACCTTGATTATTTGACGGAATCTGTTTTACCAAATTATGTGCCTACTGCGGATATAATGAGTGAAACGCAGTGGATAGTTTTTGTAAATAATTTTAATAATAGGTTTGGCTACGAGAAAAAACAATATTTATTCCTACCTGAACACGCGGGAATTAGGAAAGAATTGGAAAAGCAGATTGTAGACATCCATCCAGTAGAAGTCCAACAAGAACATAAATTAAAACAGCTTTTCAAATCCAAACTGGAAGCTAATGTCAAGTCGGTTTTAGAAACTCAAGGTAGTATTTCTGGAGAAATAAAAGCACAGATAGAAAGTCTTGTAAAGAATGAAGTAGATTTAGAGGGAAAATATTATGATATTGAATTCAACCCATTTTTTACAGGAAAGCTCGTCGAATTGTTCACTGGTTATCAAAAAACTCCTCCACGCAAAAACACAAATTTGTTCACTAAAAACTATCATAATTATTATGCGAATAACAAAGCGTACCTTGCGGACGGTTATGGAGTTTTGGTTTTGACTATAAAATACGATGTTTCAAAAATTTCAAAGACTGACATCGAGACGATAATAAACGCCGATGCAAATTTATCTGCTACACAAAAGGCAGATTTATCTGCAAAGGTCTTTGCAAGTTTTAGTCTTGAGAAGAATTTTACGGGACAAGCTTCATCCACGAAAAACTATTTAGTGAAGTATCAATATAATAACCAAGTTGAATCTTTACGCCCTGATGCGAGAGCATTAACTTTATTAGAAATAATGGAACAAGCTGCAAACTAAATACATAAAAAAAACTAGGGTCATTATTGATCCCTTTTATTTTAATTGTCGGTCTTTCGATAAATCGGCGTAAGGTTGAATTAAACAAAATAAGATAACTGGCTATAACAGCCGTTACAGGCGATTTGCGGATTTAGTGGAATTATCGTTTTTTACTACTATTTTCGTTAAGCTCAAAATACTCAGTTTCATAATCCGCAAACCGCTTGTAGCACCAGAACGTTGTGTTCTATTTAATTGATGACCGTCGTATGAATGAAGATAATCAAAAATATCCCGCAAAAATAATTGCCGAATCAACTGAATCTTTTTTAAGATTTCGGCAAGGAGTGCAACGATCTGAAATGCTTATCAGTTATGTAGAGGTTGGCAGTAAACTTATTTTAAAAAACAATAATGAAGCAAAAGAATATCTTAAGGGAATATATAATCATGTTTACAATCCAGAAATTGTCAAAAAAAGTCTTAATAGCAATATCGATACTTTTCTAAATATAGGATTTTATGAGGAGCATCTATGTTCAATGATATATGTGAGCTCAATCGATAATCTCACAATTTACTTTAAAGAAATTCTTTCAGAGGTTGTTTCTACGAAACCACAAATATTAAAATCGCAAGAAACCGAGAGATTGGACTTTATTCTGCAACATGAATCACTTAGTGACTTAATAAATGCAATATCTGATAAAAAGATTGAAGAACTATTTTACAAAGGGATTGAGGACATCGAGAAATTTTTTCAAAGTCGTTTAGGAATAGATATTTTTAAAACTAAGCTCGCAAAGGAAAATATAAATAAACTTATTAAGCAAAGAAATCTTACCGTACATAATAGAAGAAAAATATCGAAAGACTTTGCAAGACAATTTCCTGATTTAAAAAATTCTATTGGACAGTATTTGATTTTTGACTTCGAGTATGTATCTACCATAAATCTCCAATTATTTAATTTTGTAGCTTCAATTGACGAAGAAATTTCTAAAAAATTTGAACTCAAAAAAGTAAATTTATAGTTTAAACTGCACCTAACCCGATAGCTCAGATTTACAATCCTTGCCTATAAAGTAATGAATATATTATACTTTAAAAAACCAAAAACCTCGACCTTAAAAGTCGAGGTTTTTCCATTTTATAAACTCTACTCCTCACTCAAATAAGGATTCAAAATCTCTGCCAATTCATTGAGCCAATAATAATTGTCTTCAAAATTGGTTAATCCAATTTGAAGGGTTTCGTGTTGTCGCATTATGCCGAGAGCTAAAATGCAATTTACTTGTCTTAAAATTTTAGCCATATCTTCGGGATTTATAATATGGTTAAAAAAATCAATCAGCCTTGTTTCGGCTTCTTTGGAAAGGTTGTTTGTTGTGTTCATTCTTCCATTTAATGAATTAAAGCCTATTTGGTTAAGACATTGTAATTTGAATTACTTGTCAAACCATAAAGGCAAATTTTACTTTATTTTAAATGTGAAGATTTAAGAGCTTCAAATGTAGAGAAAAACATCAATAAAAGAAAGTTTTTACCTACAATAATTAGACGGTTAAAAATTATTTTAATTTGTATTTTCGTCAACTCGAACTATTTTGCATTAAATTTTTATGAAAGATCACACTGACGCTTGGGAAGAAAAGCAAAAACAATATCTAACTGTAGCCATTATTTGTTTTATAGTTGGGTTCATTTTTTTTATTAAAGTAATAAGCGGTGAATATATAATAAAACCATTTAATCTTAAAGTTTACGAAAATCTAATAATTTCTTCTAAACCTCAATTTAAAGAAACGAAAGGAAAACATGCAAGAAAATGGATTGAATTCAAGTGTATAAACAATAAGAGCAATTTTGAAATTGGAACTTTTGATTATAAATGTGTTAATGACGATGAAATAATAAATGAAGTAAAAGCTGGAGATACAATATCAATTTCAATTCTAAAAGCCGATATAGAAGATTTTGATAAGGACACTTCCTGTGAAATTCATTCTCTTATTAAAAACAACAAAGATTATCTTGACATAAAATGTAGAAATAAAGCAGATAATAATGATGGAAAACTTGGATTCATAATACTTTTTGCAATATCACTTATGACAGGAATAGTATATTCTTTTTCTGAAAAACCGATTTTTTTCAATCATGTTAGTCCAGATATAATAATTGGGATTGTTGTAATAATACTTTTCTTTATTTACAGATAAATAAAACACCAAACATTTGTCAGACTGAGCGAAGTCGAAGCCCCGCAATCTAAATCGCTAATCTTTGTAGAGCTACTTACGAAGATTTCTCCTTACGTCGAAATGACAAACTGTACGGATTGACACAATCTTGTCATTTCGACCGAAGGGAGAAATCTTCGCGAGAAACTCCATAATTTTAATCGCCAATCTTTGTCGAGCTACTTGTGGAGATTTCTCGTTCCTCGAAATGACAAACTAAACGAATAGACAAATTGAACACCTTTATCAGGCAGAGCGAAGTCAAAACCCCACAATATTTATCACAAAAAAATGCAAAACCAAAATATGATCCTGCATTTTCTAATTTGACAAATCTAAATAGGAATTTCTTTTTTAGACTCTCTGGCGCTCGTGTATTCCTTCTTTAATTTCTTCCACCATTTTTTTATTAAAAACGGGCAAATCATTTGGGTTTCGGCTGGTTACTAATCCGTTGTCTACGACTACTTCTGAGTCTTCCCATTGTGCTCCGGCATTTTTCAAATCATTTTTAATAGAGAAGAACGAAGTTACTTTTCGACCTTCTAAAACGTCAGCATCTACTAGAATTTGAGGTCCGTGACAAATAGCAGCTACTGGTTTTTTACTTTCAAAAAAAGAACGTACAAAATTTACTGCAGCCTCTTCTCTTCTCAATAAATCAGGATTTATTACTCCACCTGGAATAACCAAAGCATCATAATATGCTTCATTTGCCTGATCTAATACGACATCAACATTGTATTCTTTGCTCCAATTTCCGTCTTTCCAAGATTTGATCGTTCCAGATTTCAAACTGACGATATCTGCATTCCAACCTTGCTCTTCCAGATAGGCTTTTGGTGATGCTAATTCTGATTCTTCAAAACCGTTTGTGGCTAATATGGCGATATTCTTTTTCATAATTTCAAATATTTAAAATGTTATTAATTTTGATTTAAGTTAAAATTAGTTATTTCAAACAGCCAGTAGAAATAGACGCTGTTAAAGCTTTCTTTAATAAAAGTTAATTAATTGGAAATCAATTTTTTATTAAAAATTAAACTAAAATTATATAAAACTCCTATCAATTTGGTTTACTATTTTATACCATGAAAGTTTAAGAAAAAGTCCCAGAGGGACGAAATATTTATAGAAAACAATTTATCCCATTCAAAGAGCCCCAGAGGGGTGAAATCTTATCGACAATATATCGCTCCGCTGGAGCTTTTGGTACGGTATGTTTTATGAATCTATAAATATTTCATTCCTCCGGAATTCTTATCAAATCTATTCATCTCCAATCTTTGTGGAGTTTCTCACGAAGATTTCTCCCTTCGGTCGAAATAACAACCTACTTTAAAAATACCTTAAAAATCTTCAATCACTTATCTGTTCCTATAGGGTTCAAAAAATAATTGTTATTTTTGATCATCCTATTTTTTTGAAAACAACTTATCAGACGATTAAAGCATTTCCGTTTTAATCAAAACAGCAACCATTATAATATACCATTTATGAATGTTTTACTCATTGAAGATGATAAACGCATTAGCGAATTTATAGTAAAAGGTTTGGAGGAAAACAACTTTACTGTGCATCTGGCCGAAACGGGCGAGATTGCCAGAGATCTTATTCAACAGGATATTTGGGATATTATCTTAATGGATATTATGCTTCCGGGAATTGACGGAATTCAGTTGGTGAAACTTATGCGTTTCAAAAAAAATCATACACCCGTTTTAATGTTAAGCGCTTTGAGCGATACCGACGATAAAGTAACCGCTTTAGATTCTGGCGCCGATGATTATTTGGTAAAACCGTTTCATTTTAAAGAATTAATTTCTAGAGTCAACGCCCTTACACGTAGAACAAAATTTAATTATGACAAAGAAGAAACCTTATACACTCTAGGAAGTTTAACCATAAATCCAGCGGAACATAAGGTTACCGAAAGCGATAAGTTAATCGATTTATCTCCAAGAGAGTACAAACTGCTGTTGTATTTATTAGAAAACCGAAACAAAGTAATTCCGAGAACGCAAATATTAAACGCAGTTTGGGGCATTAATTACGACAATAACACCAATGTTGTCGATGTATATATTTCTTATTTAAGAAACAAAATTGAGCAAAATCATAAATTTATCCATACCATAAAAGGAACAGGATATATGCTTAAAGAAGAGTTATGAAAATACGCAATAGGTTTACCTTAATATCGTCTTTTACTTTTAGCGTTGTCTTTGTCATTGCTTCTCTTATTACGTATTATTCTTTCTACAGTTATTCGGAAAAGATAATTTATAACGAGCTGCAAAAAACGTGTTTATTAACGGGGATTTTCTATCTCGAAAAAGATGAATTGCCCGAGAATCAGCATTTGTTGATTGGACAGCAATTCAGAGAGAATTCACTTGAGATTATTACGCGTGTTTACAACGACAAAAATCAAATTGTTTACGGAGACAAAACTGTAGACAACAATATCAATGCAGAAAGACTGGATTATATTCGAAAAAATCGAAAACTGCATTTTAAATCCAAACATCATTTTTATTTCGGAAGTTACTATCATGACAATCAAGGAGATTTTGTGGTTTTCGTTAAAAAAAATGACGTCGAATTTAAAACCATGACCGACCGATTGCAAATCATTATGATTATGGTTTTAATCATCGGATTGATTACGATTTACATTGTGAGCCGTGTGCTTTCTAATCTGGCTTATAGTCCTATAAAAAACATTATTGATCAGGTAAACGAAATTCAGGCTTCGTCGCTGGACCGTCAGATTGTTACTCCCGACACCAAAGACGATATCCAGGAATTGGTAAAAACGTACAACAATTTGTTTACCCGCTTATCGGATACTTTTATCATTCAGAAAAACTTTATTAATTATGTTTCGCATGAATTTAAAACGCCTTTAACTGCAATTTCAGGAAACTTAGAAGTATTTGCCCAAAAAGACAGATCAAGTGCCGAATACAAAGAAATGTCTGAAAAAGTATTGGAAAATGTCTATCAGATCGAAGACACTATGAATACTTTAATGATGCTTTCGGGTTTGCGAAACAATACAGAACTCAACGAAATTTTCAGAGTTGATGAATTAGTTTGGGACATTAACGATCAGCTTCCCGCTATTTACGATCTAAAAAATGCTCCGATACAAATCGTTCTAGAAATAGTAAACGATAAACTGCTTTCTATAAAAGGAAACAGCAACGAAATTAAAATCGCTTTATACAATATTATAGAAAACGCCGTAAAATATTCTAACGGAAAACCTATTAAAATAAGTCTGCTGGAACAAGACAATCAGCTTAAAATTGTCATTGAAGATCGCGGAACAGGAATAAGCGAAGACGACTTAACCTTCATTAAACAAACCTTTTACAGAGGCAAAAATGTAAAAGATATTAAAGGAAGCGGTGTTGGACTTTCGTTGGCCAATATTATCTTCAAACAAAACAATATTGATTTTACCATTACATCCAAAAAAGACGAAGGAACAACGGTAACGCTACTATTTCCGCCACTCTAACCGTTTTCTAATGTTGCTCTAACCGTCTTATAACACACATCAAATTAGAGGCTAATACGTCGCAGATAACTTTGCTGCTTATTAAAACTTTTTAATTTGAAACGTATACTTTTAACCCTGCTCGTTATTGCATCGCACAAAGGCGTGGCGCAGCTTAATGCAATAAACGATACAATTGTTCTTTCCAGACCACAGGCCGAGGCTTTGTTTTTGGAGAAGAATATCTCTCTTATTTCCGAAAAACTGAATATCGATATTGCCGATGCGCAGGTTATTCAGGCAAAACTATGGCCCAATCCGACGCTTACAATCGGCGAAATCAACCTTTGGAACAATGCCACAGCACAGCAATTGCCTCCACTTTGGGGAAACTTTGGTACAACTTCGCAAGTTACCGCAGAATTGGAACAGTTGGTTCAGACTGCCGGAAAACGCAAGAAAATGATTGCCATGGAGAAAGTGGGCGTTGATATTGCCAAAGAATACTTCAAAACCTTTTTACGTAATCTCAAAATCGAATTTAGAGCCAATCTTACCGAACTGCAATACAATCAGGCGCAGCAATCAATTTATAAAAAACAGCTTTCGTCTATGCAAACTTTACTGAAAGCTTACGGAAATCAGGTAAAACAAGGCAATGTTGGCAAAGGCGAATACATCAGACTAAAAGCAACTGAACTTCAATTCTTAAAAGAAATAGCCGATTTGCAAAAGGACAATAATGCTTTGCAGAAAGAGCTTAAAGTTTTAATGAATCTTCCGGCAACAAATTATATCAAACTTACTGATGATGGTTTTGTTCCCGATAATAAGAATATTGACAACATCAATTTAGGAAACCTATTGGCTTCGGCTGTTGAAAACCGTCCTGATATGAAAGTGCTTAAACTCGGAAACGATTATAACGACAACAAATACAAATACGAAAAAGCCATGCGAACACCCGATGTTACACTTGGTGTGAGTTATGACCGTGGGGCGAGTTTAATGAATGATTTTGTGGGCGTTGGTTTCTCTCTTGATCTTCCGTTTTTTAATCGAAATCAGGGAAATATAAAAGCCGCAAAACTAGCCATCGATCAGGGGAAATTATTGGCAGAAGAAAAAACAATTACTATCCAATCGGAAGTATTACAATCTTATGAAAATTTACTGGTAACCAAAAAACTGTACGACAGCATCGAAGCTGATTATGAAGGAGATCTGGATAAACTTCTGGAAGCGTATCGTAAAAACTTCCTTCAAAAAAATACCAGCATGTTAGAATATCTTGATTTTGTCGATGCTTACTTAGACAACAAAACCATACTGCTGAATTCTAAAATGGACCTGAACAAAAATCTGGAAGAACTGCGCTATATCTCAGGTCAGGAAATCAATTAAATCTAATTATCAAAAATATAACAATCAAATGAAGAAATTTATTTTACTCCCGATACTTGGGTTAATGCTCGTTTACGGATGTGGCAAAAAAGAAGAAGTTAAAGAAACGAAAGACGAGAAATTTTGCATCGATAAAGCTTTAAAAGAAAAAATTACCATCGAACCCATTCAAAAACGTACTGTAAGCGAATCTATAAACCTTACGGGAAACATTACTTACAATGGCGATCACGTAGTGCAGTTTAACAGTCTTGTAGAAGGAATTATTACCAAAACCAATTTCTCTTTGGGCGATTATGTTCGAAAAGGACAAGTTTTGGCAGAAATAAAAAGTACCGAATTAAACAGCATGCAGTCTGAAAGCAAATCGCTTCAATCTCAGATAACTGTAGCACAACGCAATTTGCAAGCTGCAAAATCGATGTTTGAAGATGGAATTTCGTCACAAAAAGATTTACTGCAGGCACAAAGCGAACTCGACGTTTTAAAATCTTCGCTTGAAAATGTAAGAGCCAATCTGGCTATGTTTAGCGCGAGCAGCGAAAGATCTGTTTTTTTAATTAAAGCGCCTACTGAGGGTTATATCGTAGACAAAAATATAAGTCCAGGAATGCAGATTACAGACAGCAGCGAACCGTTATTTACCATTTCTGACTTAAAAGAAATCTGGGTTTTGGTGAATGTGTATACAAGTAATTTAAAAAACGTATCTGAAAATATGCCTGTAGATGTTACAACTCCAGCATATCCGGGAGAAATTTTTAAAGGAAAAATAAAAATGATGGCCAAAGTTTTTGATGCCGACGAACATGTTTTGAAAGCCAGAATCGTAATGGAAAACAAAAACCTAAAGCTTAAACCCGGAATGACCGCAGATATTACAATCGATAAAAGTCTGGGTGGCGAAATGCTGGAAGCTGTTCCTGCAAAAGCAGTAATTTTTGACAATAATCGCGATCATATTTTAATTTATAAAAATGATTGCACGATAGAAACCAGAGAAATTAATCCGGTTATTAAAAACAACAACTGGGTTTATTTTAAAGACGGAGTTAAAGAAGGCGAAATGGTGATTACCAAAAATCAGCTTTTAATTCACGAACGATTAAAAAACTAATTATCTGCCAAACAGATAAACACAATACAAGACATGAAAAAATTTGTACAAGGTTTAGTTGCTTTCTCGCTAAAAAACTCCCTCATCGTTTTTTTCCTGACAGCTATATTACTAGTTGCCGGCATAGTGAGTTACATTCACACACCAATTGAAGCCTTTCCCGACGTAACCAATACAAGGGCAAGAATTATTACGCAATGGCCAGGAAGAAGTGCCGAAGAAGTGGAGAAATTCATCACGCTTCCTATTTCCAAACAAATGAATACCATTCCAAAAAAAGCAGAAGTGCGTTCTATTTCGCTTTTCGGTTTATCGGTTGTAACCGTATTATTTGATGATGGCGTAGAGGATTTTTATGCACAGCAATATGCTTCAAACCGTCTTAACGGACTGGATCTTCCAGAAGGAGCTGATGTAGAAATCGATCCGCCATCTGGAGCAACGGGCGAGATCTTTAGATATGTAATTAAAAGTGATCTTCCGATTAAAGAAATCAAAGCCATTCAGGATTGGGTCATTGAAAGAGAACTAATCGCCGTTCCCGGAGTTGCCGATGTGGTAAGTTTTGGTGGTGAAGAAAAAATGTTCGAAATCAAAATTAATCCGACACAATTAGAAAATTACAATCTTTCGGCTTTAGACGTTTACGAAGCGGTTTCGAAAAGTAATATCAATGTGGGCGGAGATGTTATTCAGCGTGGCGATCAGGCTTATGTGGTTCGTGGTGTCGGTTTAATTAATAAAGTCGAAGATATTGGCAATATTTTAATTGAAACAAAAGGCGGAGCTCCCGTTTTAGTAAAACACGTAGCCGAAGTTTCGATCTCAGCAAAACCAAGATTAGGACAAGTTGGTTTAGACGGAAATGATGATGTGGTTGAAGGAATTGTAGTCATGCTTCGCGGAGAAAATCCTGGTGAAGTAATCAAAAGACTTAAAGAACGTCTGGCTGAACTTAATGAAAGAGTTTTACCCGATAATGTCAAAATAGTTCCGTTTATTGATCGTACCGAATTGGTAAACACAACTGTAAAAACCGTTACCAAAAACCTTGTTGAAGGTATTTTATTGGTATCGCTAATCGTGTTTATTTTCCTTTACAACTGGAGAACATCGTTGATTGTAGCATCTGTAATTCCGCTTTCGTTTTTGTTTGCTATTGTTATGCTGAGAATTCAGGGATTGCCAGCAAATTTAATTTCGATGGGAGCTTTAGACTTCGGATTACTGCTCGAAGGAACGCTCGTTATTGTCGAACAGGTCTTTGTTTCGCTCGAAAAGAAAGCGCATAAAGTGGGAATGGAACGCTTTAATAGCATGAGTAAAATGGGATTAATCAAGAAAAGTGTCGGCAGCGTAGCGACTTATATTTTCTTTGCCTTAATCATTTTGATTGTAGCGTTGATGCCCATTTTCTCTTTCACGAAAGTGGAAGGAAAAATGTTCTCTCCCCTAGCCTTTACGTTAAGTTATGCGCTTTTAGGCTCATTGCTTTTATCGCTTACCTACGTTCCAGCAATGTGTAAAGTCATGCTGACGAAAAACATTGTCGAGAAAGAAAATATGATTTCGCGTTTCTTTAGAGAAAACCTTTTTAAACTGTTTCAATGGAGTACCAAACATCGTAAAGCTACTTTTTATGCATTTTTAGCTTTATTAGCGGTATGTTGCGCGAGGTTTGCTTTTTACGGATCAGAATTTATTCCGAAACTGAATGAAGGGGCTATTTACGTAAGAGCAACATTACCAAACAGCATCAACCTCGATGAATCGGTCAGATTGACTAAGGAAATGAAAGCCAAAATAAGGAAGTTTGAAGAAGTAAAATTTGTGCTTTCTCAAACCGGAAGACCGAACGACGGAACAGATCCAACAGGGTTTTTCAATATCGAATTTCATATCGAATTAAAGCATAAAGACGAATGGAAGCACGACATCAGTAAAGAAGAGTTAATTGCTGAGATCAAAAAAGTGCTCGATGTATATCCCGGAATTGCCTTTGGTTTCAGTCAGCCCATTCAGGATAATGTCGAAGAATATGTTGCTGGAGTCAAAAGTCCTCTGGCGATTAAGATTTTTGGAAGCGACCTTTTTCAATTGGAAGAAATGGCTGCTAAAGTTGCCAATTCAATCAAAGATGTAAAAGGAATTGAAGATATTAATGTCTACAAAAACATTGGATTGCCAGAATTACGAATTCAGCTTGACGACGAAAAAATGGCGCGTTATGCCGTTACTACTGCCGATGCGCAAGCCGTAATTAGAATGACCATTGGCGGACAAGCGGCAACCAAATTTTATGACGATGAAAAGATATTTGATATCACATTACGTTTTGAAAAAGAATATCGTGATTCTAAAGAAAAAATTGAAGGTATTCTTATTCCGACCCTAAATGGCAAAAAAGTGCCGTTAAAAGAAATTGCAACGGTAGATTACAAAACAGGTCCAACCTTTATTTACCGTGAAGGAAACAGCCGTTATATTGCCGTTGGATTTAGTATTGAAGGGCGAGATTTAGGAAGCACGATTGATGAAGCACAGAAAAAAGTAGCTGCCGAAGTAAAACTTCCAAAAGAAAACGTCATGAAATGGGCAGGAGAATTTGAAAGCAAAGAAAGAGCAACCAAACAATTGGCGATGATTATTCCTGTGGTTTTGGTCTTAATTTTATGTCTGTTGTATTTCAATTTTGGAAATTTCAAAGACACTATGATTGCTGTAACCGCAATGCCTTATGCTTTTATCGGCGGATTCCTGTCGCTTTGGGTAACGGGAACCGTTTTCGGAATCTCGGCTGGAATTGGGTTTATTATTCTCTTTGGAGTGAGCGCGATCGACAGTATCGTCCTCATCGGAATGATTCGAGAAAATATGCGAAATGGAATGCATTTAAAAGACGCTATTTCGCACGGAATTCACAGCAGAATTCGTCCTATTGTGATGATTGCCCTTATGGGATCTTTAGGATTGCTTCCTGCTGCTTTATCTACTGGAATGGGTTCTGAAGTGCAAAAACCATTAGCTATTATGATTGTGGGTGGTTTAATAACGTGTATGATTTTATCGCTTACCGTTTTACCACAAGTATTTTATTGGTTTTACCGCAAAAAAGATCCAAGTAATACAGAATCTTAATCTTACTTCTATATATTTTTTGAAAAAGCATCTTTAGACATTTGGTTTAAAGGTGCTTTTATTGAAATAAAACGAGTCGTAAAAATACCTTATAATAATATAATTAAAACTTTTACAGGCAAATCATTTCGAAAAACACATTTCTACAAAATATCTATTAAGCGATTTAAAATAATACTCTTTTTAAATTTTCTTTTATGAAACAGAAAGTCAACCATCAAAACGCTGACGAAATATCGGAAGCAGAGTTACTGCATCATGTCAGACTTAGTATTAATCCGAAATTTCAGGATTGGGTTTTGTTTAAAAATGGAACATATATCATTTTTGAACATGTAGATAAGATTTCCAATCTGGAAATTGAAGCCATAAAACTTATACAAAAGTTTGGGCCTGTTTATAAAGGGCAACGATCTCAAGATTATGATATCACTAGTTTAAAAAACACAAAAGGCTGGATTGTTTCCGGACACGGTTACGGAATATACACTTATGTAAGTCCACTCGAAATAAAATCAAAAAAAACAAATACTGCAATTGGTTTATTCGGGCGCGGAAAAAGAGATTTAGACGGTAGAAATCCTGTTATTATTCATGTTAATCGAAAATGAACTGGCAAAACAACAAAGAGACTAAAGAAACAAAATAACCTGCATTTTGCTTTATATTTATTAACTCTCAACCGTACACATTCTTAGAATGCCACATATTAAAATTTTGATTTAGTTTTAAAATTCAAATTACAATCTATTCAAGGACAGCAACTAATTAGTTACTGTCCTTTTTTATTTGCTTTTTTTCAAAGCAAATCTCTTTATTCAAATCTTCTACAATTGGCAGTCTTGATAGGATTCAAATCCATGATTCCATACCTGACGGAAATATGCTTAAAAAAACCTTATTTTGACATAAAAATAACTTTTAGGGGTAATGCCAATAAAATTTGCGGTTATAAATTTACTATTCCAAGACAACTTAAATACCACTTCCTATGCCACTAACAAAAAAAATTGTAGAACTAACGTCCAAAAAATACAGCACCAATATTACCATTTTGGGCGATTATGAGGACAGCGACAATACTTCGATCCTTGATAATGATAATGGGACAATCTTAGTCGTTTCAGATAAAGATCAGTTTTATTTCAAAGATCAACACCGCAATCTCTGGCTCTCGGTTCTAGATTCATTTCATATAGATGGAAAACAGCATTATCCTGAACTTGGAGATTCTTACACGCTTAAGCATGGAGTACAATACAGTTTTACTACAAAAGAAGCAATTGTAGAAATGGCTTCTAATTATTTTGCAAAACATGCTGATTAATGTTATGAAGCTCGAAAAACTATTTCTTTAAATACATAACTTTACAAAATCTTAGCTCCCGATAGCTATCGGGATTGCGCTAAAAATCAAAAGCAAATGATTGAAATAAAGACGTTTGAACAAGCAGAAGATTTAAAGCATCCTAGACGTGTATTAAAATATGTCCTTCTTTTTTGTACATCTGGCGAAATAACGCTTTCGGTAGATGAAAACGAATATCTAATCACCAAAAATTCGGTCTTAACAATAACGTCTGGTCAAATTCATTTTATAAAAAACAGCAGCAACGCAACCGGGTTTGTTCTCGAATTTACTTATGATTTCTTCTGCAAAAATGATAATGACATTGAGCTGATTTTCCACAACAGCTTGTTCTGTCATTTTGCAATGAATGAAGTGATAAAAGTAGATGACGATAAATTGGTTGTCGATGCTTTACAGCTTATTCAGCAGGAAATTACCCAAAAACCGTATCAATACCTCATCTCTATTCACTCTAGAATTCAATTGATTTTAATCGAAATCAATCGTTCTAAAATAAAATTGGGAGAAGAAATCTACAAACCAGACGCTTTGTTTCTACATTTTCTAGAAGCTATTCGAGGGAATTTTGACAAAAATCTTTCGGTAAATGAAATCGCCAATTTAATCGGTACAACCGAAACCAAATTAAACGAACTCTCTAAACTGCATTGCAATAAAACAGCTCAAAATATCATTTTTGGATTAGTTATTTCTGAAGCAAAACGTTTGTTTACTTATGAGAAATTATCGGTAAAAGAAACCGCTTATGCTTTAGGTTTTAATGATCCTTTCTATTTTTCAAACTTCTTTAAAAAACACACCAATATTTCTCCGAAATCTTATAAGGAGAAAGTTGTTCAATTGTAGCGATTGTTTTGTTGAACGCAGAAAATTGCTCACAAAGTCACAGATTTGCAAAGTTTTATATCATTTTATGTCATTTCGACGAAGGAGGCTCGAGCGATAGCGAACTGGCGAAGCAAATCTTCGTGAGAAGCTCCACAAAGATTGGCTTTTAGAAACGGAGCCACTTGTGAAGATTTCTCCTTCGTCGAAATGACAAATAGTACGTTATATTAGTCAAAAGACTTTTTGATTTCAAGCATAATTACATGCTTTTTCCAAGATTCTCTATTCTTTAAAAAGAGCCACAGCCTGATCTTTGTATCTGATTAATTACTAATAAAATAGTTTATGAAAAGATATCAGGATTATGCCATTTTGCTTTTACGAATCGCAATTGCAATTGGATTTTTATCTGCCGTTTCGAGTCGGTTGGGTTTGCTTGGAAAACAATCTTCGGGATGGGAAAATTTTCTGGCGTACGCCGAACAAGTAAATTCCTTTTTACCACAAAGTTTTATTCCGTCAATTGCAATTATCAGCACTTTTCTAGAAACTTTATTTGCTGTTTTATTGCTGATTGGATATCAAACCAGAAAAACTGCCATTGGCGTTTCTATCTTAACTTTTCTATTTGCGTTGGCAATGACTTATTCCTTCGGAATAAAAAATCCTCTTGATTATTCTGTATTTGTCTTTTCCATGGGCGCTTTTCTCTTAGCAACTGCCGACAAATACCGATGGAGTTTGGATGAATATCTTTTGAAAAATTAACTAATATAAATTGGAATAACTATGGAAACTAAAATCACAAAAAGCAATGAATTAGAGTGGAAACCACTTCAAGAAGAAGGTGTAAAAACAGATGGAATTTATGCTAAAGTATTACGCTTTGATACCGCTACTAACCGTCCACCTACTTTTCTTTTAAAATTTGAGCCCGGCGCGTCGTACCCAAATCATGTACATCCAGCGGGTGAAGAAATTTATGTTCTAGAAGGTGAAGTACGCTCTGGAAAAGACGAATTAAAAGCTGGCGATTATTTATACATGCCACCAGGAAGCACGCATTCTGTATTTTCTAGAACTGGCTGTACGCTTTTGTTTATGATTCCTGAAGAAGTTGTTATATTGAAGTAAATAAAATATTCAGTGGCCTCCTACTTTAGCTGGAAGCTTATTCGTAACTCTTTATTAACGCTTTAGCCAAATGTGTTTTTTGGCTAAAGCCTTTTTCATTTACTAAATTATTAACCTCCAGCTAAAGCTAGAGGCAATTTAAATAATTACATTTTTTTTTTGAACTTCTGCAATATATTTACCTCAAATCCTTTTTAATAACCAAATATTTCAAATCTGTTTTACCTGCATTACTAATTCCGTGTTCGGCATTTGGTGGACAATAGAAACTGGTATTTGGACCAGCTGTAATGGTTTTTCCGTCAAGGAAGAATTCTGCGGTTCCTTCCAAGATATAGAAAAATTCTTCTTCAGGATGGTGATGTGGCGCATGCGTCGATTTTCCAGGTTCGACGATGCTCATTTTTAAAGTGTTTTCTTGAGTGAAATCTTTATTGGCAAACCAATATTGATAGCCTACTTTGGTTTTGGTGGCTTTATTTATATCAAAATGATTGACACAGTTTTCGATGGTGTATTGTGGTGATGCAGTTTCTTTTTTAATTTCTTGAGAGAAAATCTGTTGGAAAAATAAAACAGCGATTGTGGTTTTTAGGATAGTTAGCGTTTTCATTTTTTTATTGTAATGTTACGAAAAAATGCTTTTAATAAATTGAGATTAAAATAAAACTCCAATTTTTGTCTTTAAAATCATATTCTCCAAAAAATCTTCAATTATACGCAAATTTGAACCCGACTTTGCAGAATATCAAAAATAAAAATTACTTTTAAAAACGCTTTAAAAGCATTTTTTAAACCTATTTATAATGACCCCATTCCAACCTAAAATAAAATCATATTTTTTATTTCTTATTACTTTAACTTTTACAAATTTTATATGCGCTCAGACATCAAAAGAAAAAAGCTATTCCATAATAGCAAAAGGTGCAGTTCTTACAAAACTATCGGATCAATTCAGTTTTACAGAAGGACCTGCATCTGATAAGAAAGGAAATATTTATTTTACGGATCAGCCTAATAATAGAATCATGAAATGGTCCGTAAATGGTAAACTCTCTGTTTTTATGAAAAATGCAGGAAGAGCTAACGGTTTGTATTTTGATCACAAAGGCAATCTTTTGGCTTGCGCCGATGAAAAAAATCAACTTTGGAAAATAGACCAAAACAAAAATTATACGGTAATACTAAACAACTTTGAAGGAAAAAGGCTGAATGGTCCAAATGATCTTTGGGTTGATCCAAAAGGCGGTATCTATTTTACAGACCCTTTTTACCAAAGGGATTACTGGACACATACCTCCAAAGAAATAGAGAAAGAATGCGTTTACTATTTATCTCCGGATAAATCCAAAATTACCAACGTTGAGAATGATCTTGTAAAACCAAATGGCATTATTGGGACTTCGGATGGAAAAACCCTATACGTAGCGGATATAGCAGGAAATAAAACATACTCTTATACAATCGAAAGTAATGGTTCTTTAAGTAAAAAGACGCTGTTTACTGAATCAGGTTCAGATGGAATGACAATAGATGAGTCGGGAAATATTTACTTATGCGGAAAAGGAGTTACCATATTCAATCCACAAGGAGAAAAAATAGCTCATATTGATGTTCCTGAACCTTGGACAGCTAACGTTTGCTTTGGAGGGAAAAAATTTAAAACGTTATTTATTACTGCGGGTAAAAGTGTTTATACGATAGAAATGAATGTTCGCGGAATGAAGTAATCAATAAATCATCGATTTTATTATCGATTTTTCACAATCTTGTCATTTCGAGGAAAGAGAAATGACAAACTTTGTGGTAAACTTTGACAAAGTTCTAATGAAAAAATTTATGTTCTCTCCTAGCCCCGATCGAAATGGCATCTTTTTGTGGTGGGGTTCACCACAAAAAATATAATGTAGAGCGGGACAAAACGTTCTTAAAAACGAAAAATGTCCTGCTTCTAAAAAATATTAAAAGCGAAAACCTCAATAAATTCAAGGCTTCCTGATCTATCTATGGAACAATAAGAAAATATTATGGTAAAAATATTTCATAATCAGAAAATCTGCCATACATTTGCCTAACAGTGTTAAACGATTTAATACTTGAATACAATGGCTAGCAAAGATCGAATTTTAAGACAAAAAGAAGAGACAAGGAACAATATCCTTGGCGCTGCTTATGATATCGTAAAAGATGAAGGCTGGAATGGTTTGAGTATGCGTAAAATTGCCGACAGAATCGAATATACTGCTCCTATTATTTATGAATATTTCTCGAATAAAGAAGCAATACTAGAAGAACTGACAGGCAAAGGTTTTTTAAAACTGGCTAAAGAGTTGCAAACTGCAAAAGATAAGTTTGAAAAACCCGAAGATCAGTTAGAAGCCATGTGGATGACTTATTGGGATTTCGCTTTTACTAATACTGAAATGTATCAACTTATGTTTGGTGTTCAAATGACTTGCTGTGCACAGCGATGTTCGGCTCAGGAAGCACCTTACAAATTGTTTACTGGTGTTATTGCTGAAATTATGAAAGACAGCAATCCTAGTGAAGATATCATTAAACAAAAATATTTTACTTTCTTTTCTGTTATTCATGGTTTAATCGCCATCAACATCATTAACAAGAGTGATATTTTAGAAACAATAAATGCTCAGATTTTGAAGGATGCTATTACTGGTATCATCAAATCTATACAATAAAAAAAATTTTCAATTTTACTTAACAGTGTAAAATGATTTAAACGGGATAATGTAAAATCCTTTTTTTTATAACTTTCGCTTAACACTGTTAGAAAATTTAATAAAGGTAATAAAAGCTCTTTTTTTAGACTTTTACTTAACAACGTTAGATAATTTAATACTGATTCGAAATAGAATTGGAAAGGATTACTGTATGGAAATTTGCGCACTTTTACTTAACAACGTTAGATAATTTAATTCAATTAAATATGAATCCCGAGAATGCCAGAATGCCAAAGAATTTTATCCGAGAAAATGTTCAACCAATTAAAACCACTATGAAAATGAAAAATGTAATTATAACCAGTTTTATTCTGGCCTTAGTATTAAGCAGCTGTGGCGACAAAAATCAAGCGCCTACTCCACCACCACCACCGGTTTTACCAGTTTTAGCAATCACAAGTGCCAATACAACTACTGATGCTGAATATCCTGCTTCTATACAAGGAACTGTTGATGTTGAAATTCGTCCACAAGTAAGCGGAAACCTAGACAGAATTTATGTTGACGAAGGAGCTTATGTAAGCAAAGGACAAACTTTATTCAAAATCAATGAGCGTCCGTACCGTGAGCAGTTAAACAATGCCTTAGCAAGTCTACACGCAGCAGAAGCGGCTTTGATCAATGCTAATCTAGAAGTTGATAAATTGACTCCACTAGTACAAAACAAAGTAGTTTCTGATTATCAGTTAAAAACAGCTAAGGCTTCTCAGAAAATTGCTGCTGCCAATATCGAACAAGCAAAAGCAATGGTAGGTTCTGCTAAAATTAATTTAGGCTATACAAACGTAACTGCTCCAGTGAGCGGATACATTGGAAGATTACCAAAAAAACAAGGAAGTTTAGTTTCTGCTACTGATGTTGAAGCCCTTACTACTTTATCAGATGTTCACGAAGTATTCGCTTATTTCTCTTTAGGTGAAACTGATTTCATCAACTTTAAAGAGCAATATAAAGGAAGTTCTCTTGGTGATAAAATCAAAAAATTACCTCCAGTTACTTTGATTTTGGCTGATAACAATGCGTATCCTCAAACAGGAAAAATTGATATGGTTGACGGTCAGTTTGATAAAACTACAGGCGCGATCACTATTAGAGCGACTTTCCCAAATGCAAACGGAACATTACGTTCTGGAAACACAGGAAGAATCCGTTTAGGATTAAACCACAATGATGCGATTTTGGTTCCGCAAGCAGCTACTGTTGAAATGCAAGACAAAGTATTTGTTTTCACAGTTGGAAAAGATAACAAAGTAACCAAAATGCCAATTACCGTTGTAGGGAAAAGTGGTGCAAATTACTTAATTAAAGACGGTGTAAAATCTGGTGACCAAATCGTGTTGAGCGGTATTGACAAACTTCAGGACGGACAAGCGATTCAGCCTGAAAAATCAACTAAAGTTGCCGAAGTAACTAACAAAAAATAATTATAAAATCAAATGTTCAAAATATTTATACAAAGACCAGTACTTGCAACTGTTATCTCCATTTTATTGGTGATTCTGGGTGTACTTGGTTTAACTAAACTGCCTTTACAACAGTTTCCTGATATTGCGCCTCCATCAGTTTTGGTAACGGCGGTATATCCTGGAGCTAACGCAGAAACGGTTTTACGTTCTGTGGCACCTTCTCTAGAAGAGTCTATAAATGGTGTAGAAAACATGACTTATATGAGTTCTACTGCCAGTAACGATGGTACTTTGGCTATTACTGTTTTCTTTAAATTGGGAACAAACGCCGATCAAGCTGCAGTAAACGTACAAAACCGTGTCGCGCAGGCAACAAGCCAGCTTCCTGCCGAGGTTGTTCAGCAAGGTATTATTACAGCTAAACAGCAAAACAGTTTCATCATGGCAATTGGTATGTATACCGAAGATGAAGCTAAATATGATCAAACTTTTATTGCTAATTACGCTCAGATTAATATTATTCCCGAGTTGAAACGTATTCCGGGTGTAGGTTCTGCAAGTATTTTTGGTGGTGTAAAAGACTATTCTATGCGTGTCTGGTTAAATCCAACACAGATGTCTACTTACAAAGTAACGCCAAGCGAAGTTATGGCTGCGATTCAGGACAAAAGTTTGGAAGCTGCACCAGGAAAATTTGGAGAAAGAAGTACGGAAGTTTTTGAATACGTAATTAAATACAAAGGAAAACTAACCAAACCTGAGGATTACCAAAATATTGCGATTCGTTCTAATCCTGATGGTTCTGTTCTTCGTTTAAAAGACGTTGCTAGAGTAGAATTAGGTGCTTACTCTTACACCAGTTTAACACGTTTAAATGGTAAAAAAGGAATCGTAATTGGGGTTATTCAGTTAGCTGGATCAAATTCTAATGATATTCAGATTGCTATTAATAAAATGATGGAAAAAGCTTCTAAAGATTTTCCAACAGGCATTAAACACAATATTTTCTATAGTACAAAAGTATCTCTAGACCAATCAATCGAACAGGTTGAACATACCTTAGTTGAAGCTTTCATCTTAGTTTTCATCGTGGTATTTATCTTCCTGCAAGATTTTAGATCAACATTAATTCCGGCTATTGCTGTACCTGTAGCAATTTTAGGAACGTTCTTCTTCATGCAGTTATTCGGATTTTCGATCAACCTTTTAACGCTTTTCGCATTAATTCTGGCGATTGGTATTGTGGTCGATGATGCCATTGTGGTAGTCGAAGCGGTGCATGCGAAAATGGAGCATAAACGTTTGTCTCCAAAAATCGCAACCCATGAAGCAATGCACGAAATAACGGGTGCTATTATCTCGATTACGCTGGTAATGGCTGCTGTATTCCTGCCGGTTGGTTTTATGGAAGGCTCTACAGGAGTTTTCTATCGTCAGTTTGCCTTTACGATGGCGATTGCAATTGTAATTTCGGCTGTTAATGCCTTAACATTGAGTCCAGCTCTTGCGGCATTGTTCTTAAAAGACAATCACGGATCTCACGATCACGATGCACCGTATGAGAAAAAAGGATTTAAAGAAAAGTTCTTTAGCACTTTCAATAGCAGTTTTGACTCGCTTACGAATCGTTATGTTGGCGGACTTAAATTCTTAATTAGAAGAAAATGGTTGAGTTTAGGAGGTTTGGCTTTAATCACATTAGCAACCGTGTTAATGGTTAAAACAACTCCATCTGGATTTATTCCAACAGAAGACCAAGGATTTATTGCAATCTCAGTAAATACGCCTTCTGGAACATCTCTTGACGGAACTCAAAAAGTAATGACTGAAGCTGAAAATACTTTAAGAGGTTTAGAGTCTTCACGATTTGTAACAGCGGTTTCTGGTTTCAACTTATTAACAAATTCAACAAGTCCATCTGCTGCTGTAGTTTTCGTATTGCTAAAACCAAATGAAGATCGTGGTTCTCTTAAAAACATTGACGAAATCATGAATCAGGTTCGCGGTAAATTGGGTGAAATTTCTGGAGGAAGTTTCTTCGTATTCAGTTTCCCAACCGTTCCAGGATTTAGTAACGTTGAAGCTTTAGATTTGGTTCTTCAAGATAAAACTGGAGGAAAACTGGATAAATTCAGTGGTATTTCTCAAAATTTCATCGGCGAATTAATGAAACGTCCTGAAATTGCTGTTGCCTTTACAAGTTTTAAAGCTGATTATCCACAATTACAATTGGATATCAACGACGAAAAAGCGAATCAGTTAGGTGTAAATGTAAAAGACATTTTACAGACTATGCAAGCCTATTTTGGTAGTGCGCAGGCATCAGACTTTAACCGATTTGGTAAATATTACCGTGTGGTCGTTCAAGCTGATATTGCCGATAGAGCAGATCCAACTGCAATTGATCGTGTATTCGTAAAAAACAAAACTGGCGAAATGGTGCCGATAAATACTTTAGTAAAACTAACTCGTATTTATGGTTCTGAAACCGCTTCTAGATATAATTTGTTTAACTCAATTTCTATTAATGCCATTCCGAAACCTGGATTTAGTTCTGGAGATGCCATTAAAGCAATTGAAGAAGTAGCAAAACAACAATTGCCTGCAGGTTACGGGTTTGAATTCTCGGGCCAAACGCGTGAAGAGATTTCTTCGGGAGGTCAATCGGCTACAATTTTCTTACTGTGTTTGATATTCATTTATTTCTTACTTGCTGCACAGTATGAGAGTTATATCCTTCCTCTAGCAGTTATTTTATCAATTCCTGCAGGTATTTTTGGAGTATTTGTGGCTATCGGTTTAACAGGAATCGAAAACAACATTTACGTACAAGTTGCACTTGTCATGCTGATTGGACTTCTCGCTAAAAATGCCATTTTGATTGTGGAATTTGCAGCGCAAAGAAGAAGATCTGGACAAGGTTTAATTGCAGCTTCAATTAGTGCAGCAAAATTACGTCTGCGACCAATTATTATGACGTCTCTTGCCTTTGTGGTAGGTCTTGTGCCAATGATGAGCGCAAAAGGCCCATCGGCTCAAGGAAATCATTCGATTAGTATTGGAGCAGCAGGCGGAATGCTTTCTGGAGTAATTCTAGGATTATTTATTATCCCAGTATTATTCATTGTGTTCCAGCATTTACAAGAAAAATTCAGCGGAAAACCAATCGCTGTAGTTCACAACGAAGAAAAATAAAATATGGAAAACTATATAACGACAATCCTTGTTGCCATCATATTTGGCATCGGATACATATCATACAGAATCTCGAAAGATCTTGAAACTAGAAAAGATACTTGTACAGAAATCTAATAAAAAGACAATGAAAAATTATATAACCAAAATCGTGACCTTCGCCATTCTGATCACGACAATAATATCCTGTAAAGTCTCAAAGGATATTGAAACTCCTAAAGATGCATTTCCTGAAAATTTCAGGAATGCATCGGTTTCGAGTGATACAACAAGTATTGCCGATATTGAGTGGAAAAACTTCTTTGCAGAAAAAGATATTGTTGAATTGATTGACAGCGCGGTTGCTAGAAATAACGACCTGCTTATTGCAGAGAAAAACATCGAAATTGCGCAATACAGATTTACACAATCTAAATGGGGAAATGTTCCTCAGGTTAATTTATTTGTAAATGCCAATACAAGCAATCCTTCTGACAATAGTTTTACAGGAATGAACTTGAATCAGGCTTTAGGCGCTAAACATATTGATGATTATTCTGCTGGAGCTTCACTTTCTTGGGAAGCTGATATTTGGGGAAAGATCAGAAACCAAAAGAAAGGAGCTTACGCAGGATATCTTCAATCTGCAGAAGTAAAAAAAGCATTGCAGACTAATATTGTTGCTAATGTTTCAAGAGGCTATTACAATCTTTTGATGCTAGATGCTCAACTAAAAATTGCACAGCAAAACCTAAGATTAAACGACAGTACGACCAATATTATTAAGTTAAAATATGATGCTGGTCAAGTAACCACTTTAGCAATTCAACAGTCTGAAGCACAGAAATTAAACTCAGAACAATTGATTCCGTTATTGGAACAAAATATTGCTATTCAAGAAAATGCTTTAAGTGTTTTAACCGGTTCATTCCCAAATTCAAAACAAAGAACCATTCTTTTAAATTCAATTGAAATTAAAAGTAATCCAGCAATTGGAATTCCTTCTTCGTTAGTAGGCAGAAGACCAGACGTAAAAAGTGCTGAATTAGCCCTTAAAGTAGCAAACGCAAATGTCGGTATCACAAAAGCGGATTTATACCCAGCTCTTAGAATTACGGCGCAAGGCGGTTTGAACTCTTTCGAAACGAGCAGCTGGTTCAATATTCCAGCTTCTCTATTCGGAACTGTTGCAGGTGGCTTAACTCAACCAATTCTAAACAATAAAAGAGTTAGAACGCAATATAATATCGCTGTAGCAGAAAGAGAAAAAGCAGTCTTAAGTTTTAGACAAGCAGTTTTGGTAGCTGTTAGCGAAGTTTCGGATGCTTTGGTAAAAGTGGAAAAATTACAGCAACAAGAAAAGTTCTTAAAAGAAAAAGTAAAAACGTTGCAGCAGGCAATTAAAAATTCAAACTTGTTATTCCAAAACGGATTAGCAGAATATCTTGAAGTTTTAACTGCACAAGCAAATCTTTTACAAAGCGAATTAGAATTAGCTGATCTTAAAAGACAACAACTCACAGCCAATACAGATTTGTACCGTGCTCTAGGCGGAGGCTGGAAATAATACCCGTTACCCGTTAATTATTTATTTTTTGAGATGAAAACGCTGTGGAACCTTATGGTTTCATGGCGTTTTTTGTTTTTTTTAATTTGCCAAGAAGGCGCTAAGACATGAAGATTTTTTTAAAGTCTCTCACAGATTTCGCGAATTTTTTCTCATTTTTTGTCTTCCAGAGCGAAGTCGTAGGATGCGCTTAGTTAGACACACTAGATGGATTAAGCATGTGTCCCTCGACTTCGCTCAGGAAGACAAACCTTTGTAGAATTTCTAGTGCGATTTCTCTTTTGTTTAAATAACAAAATAAAACTTATTTTTCTTACTTTTGCCAAACAAAACCCTATGTTTTCTAACCTTTACGCCACAATAACGAATTAAAAAAATTAAACTAATGAAAAAAATAGCATGCTTCGCTCTTTTAGCTTTACTTTTTACAAATTGCAAACAAAACAATTCAGAGAAAGAATTAGAATCAGCTAAAACTCCGGCTGATACTATTACCGTAGTCAAAGAAGAAATAAAAGAGGAGAATCCAGAAGAAGGAGATTGTAAGGACATAGAAGTAGAAATGGGATCTGGAAGAGAATGCATTCTAAAAGATACAGATATTAATGAGGTTTATCACAACATCATTAAAAACAAAGAAGTAGATGAATCAGAGTATTATTTAACTACTCTTCCAACTGAAAAAAAATCTATTGAGGTAAACAAAGAAGGATTAATCTCTATTGATTATGAAATTTTTAAAGACAAAGTAGCTATTTCGATGAATTACGAAGGTGGTGTGACAGAAGTAACACTAGAAAAAATAAATAATACAGTTAAAAAAAGCATTTTTCATTATGCTGATTAAGCTCTAAAATGATTTGAATAACTTTTGATTAAACCGCTAAAAGCTCTGAGTTTTTAGCGGTTTTAAATTTTTTGCTGCTAAGGCTCGAAATGATCTATTTTTAAGTCTCTCGCAGATTATGCAGATTTATTCTCATTTTTGTCATTTCGACGAAGGAGAAATCTCCACAAGCAGCTCCGCAACGAGAATCAATCTTTGTAGAGTTTCTCGCGAAGATTTCTCCTTCGTCGAAATGACAAAATTGCGCTTATTTCTTTATTTTTGAATAGTAAATCTAGTGCCTTAAAATAAAAAAAACTTTGTGCCTTAGCGCCTTTGTGGCAAAACCAAACCAATCTATGACTTTCAACAAAGAAACATACCTCAACAATCTAAAATTATACTTCGAAAGTTACGCTCCTATCTCTGAACAGTCATGGAAATTGATTGAAGGCTTGACAGATTTTCAGACAATCAAAAAAGGAGAAATACTACTAGAAAATGGGGAAATCTGCAAAAATATGTATTTTATTGCTAAAGGAATTTTACGAACTTTTATTACCGATGAGCAAGGAAATTTCTATAACAAAAACCTTTTTTTCGAAAACAGGCTTGCATGCTCTAAAGTTTCATCAATGCTGCAAACTCCCTCAGACTTTACGATCGAAGCTTTAGAAGACTGTATTTTAATCCAACTTAATTACAAAAAATACATTCAGTTGATTACCGAAAATGATGATCTTAAAAACTTCTACATTGCATATTTGGAAAAAAACTGGATTATCGAAAAAGAACAGAGGGAAGTGGCGCTAGTAATGCAAAATGCAACCGAAAGATATCTTAATCTTCTTGAGACGCATCCAACAATCGCTGATCGAGTTCCGTTATTGCATATTGCTTCGCATTTGGGCATTACACCAACACAGCTAAGCAGAATCAGAAAAAGTCTCGAAAAAGAATTGTAAATCAACATATGTAAAGGTTTTTCAAGAAAGCTAGTTTTATCTTTGCTATAGATTTAAATTCGATATTCGAAAAAATGAAAAATACAGCCCTTGTAAAAGATAATATTGACAATCTTACAACACTTTGGAGAACCGTTGCTACTCCTCTCCTTTCTTATCATAAAAACGATCCGTTTCAATTCAGTCAGATAAAAAACTCAGGTTGGCCAAATCGACTGTGGTTCAGAGAAGATATTACAGAAGAAAATCTGCCACAGATTCTTGAAATTATAGACCAAAATCCAGGGTTGATCATTCCGTATTGGGATATTTTCGGAAGCAATTCAAAAGAAGTTTTCGATAAAAACCAATTTCAAATACGAATTCAGCTAATGGCAATGGCTTTAAAACTGGGAGAAAAATTTCCTCTTGAAAAGAATCTGACTTTTAAGAGAGTTTTAAATGAAAAAGATGCTGAAGCATGGTCAGATATTTATCCATTATCTTTTAGTTATGTAATTAGTAAAGAAACGCTAGTTCATAATTATGAAAATGTCCAGTTTTATTTGGTTCATCTAGATGAGAAACCAATAGGAACGCTTACTCTTTTTCAAACAGGAAATGTTATGGGAATTCATGGTGTTGGAGTAATTCCAGAAATGCGCAAAAAAGGTTTAGCCGAAGAAATAATGAAGTTTGCCATCAACGAAGCCATTGACGCTGGTACTGAATATGCACATTTACAAGCTTCTCCATTAGGAAAAGGCATTTATACAAGACTAGGCTTCGAAGATTTGTTTCTGATAACGAACTACTTTTTAAAACCCAATATTTAAAAATCAAAATTCCAATTTGCTTGCTTTACGGTTATTTTCTTTTAATTTTTCTCAAAGATTTCGCAGATTACCTTACTCTCATTTATGTCTTCCTGAGCGAAGTCGAAGGACACATGCTGAATCCATTAAGTATTTCTGCACTTAGTGTTAGTAATTCATAATTCATAATTCATAACTCATAACTCATAATTAATTCTGTCCAAAATGCCCCTAAAATAGTCGCAAATGTGTATTTCTTTAAAAGAAAAACATTATTAGATTTGTAATACATTAACTAATAACCTTTTAAACAAATACCCAATGAAAACAACAAAAATTATTTTTTGGACTACTACAATTCTTATTTTTTTATTTGAGGGCGTGATGCCAGCTTTAACTTCTCAATCAGAAATGGCTAAGGAAGGAATCAGACACTTAGGTTATCCTGAATATTTTGGAAATGCTTTAGTTGTGTTTAAAATTCTTGGAGTTTTAGCTTTAATTATTCCGCAAGTGCCAGGACGCATAAAAGAATGGGCTTATGCAGGATTTGCTTTTGACTTTATTTTTGCATCTATAAGTCACTTTGCTGTTGACGGAATAGGTTTTCAAGGTTTCTTTCCTCTAATCGTTTTTGCAATTTTAATAGCATCTTATGTAACATATCATAGAATACACCGTTATAAAAACATAGCGCTCTAAAAACCAAAACTTTATGATTGAAGTTTTTAAAACAAATGTTCAAGAAGAATCTCAATGCTCGATAATCATTGAGAAGCTTCTTGAACATTATCCAAACAGCTCGATCAACTTCGATTTAGAAGATTGCGACAAAATACTGCGCATTCATGCACCTACCTTTTCTAATACAAAAATTATAGACATTGTTAATTCGCACGGTTACTTCTGCGAAGCGCTTCCTTAAAAAATTAACACTTATCAAATACTTGATTTACAATATTTTAATATTTTTTATTGTATATTTGAAAGAGTATCATTTCCCCTAATTTCTATAAATTTAATTTCACAGATAATGCACTGAGGTTTTTAGCAAACCAATCGGTAAACACGAACTGTCGAATTTTCTATTTCTAAAATTAAAAAAAATGAAGAGCGCTATTCAAAATACCATACTTGAAACCTACAGTAAATTGCACGATTTAGTTTCTTCCTTTTCAAAAGAAGAAATCAATATTGTTCCGTTTGAAGGGAGCTGGACTGCTGGGCAAACCACTCAGCACATTATTCTGGCCTGCTCTGGCTTGACCATGCTTTTTGCAGGAAAAACAGAAAAAACAACCAGAGAACCCGATGAAAACGGATGAAAACGTAAAAACTCTTGATAATATATTTTTAGACTTCACTACCAAATACCAATCGCCCGAAAACATAAAGCCTCCTGATATTGAATATGAAAAAGGCACACTGCTGGCTTCCATCAAAAAAATACAAAATGATTTATTTGAAGCAGCAGAAACTTACGATTTAACATTGACTTGTTTAGATTCTAAAGTGCCTGGATTTGACTTTTTCACGATTTATGAATGGCTTCATTTTGCAATTGTGCATACGAAGAGACACACTCATCAGTTAAAATCGATTTATGAGCATATTAAAAAACAATAGATTAGTATTTAACTCAAAATTACTTTTATGAGATCAAAAGTTAGAACCATTATTTCATCTGGTTTAGTTGCAGGCACATTAGATATTACTGCCGCTATTTTGATTTATGCAGGAATACTACATAAAACAACAGCCGAAAAAATTTTACAATCTATTGCAAGTGGCATTTTTAAGAAAGAAGCTTATACAGGAGGATCAGAAATGACTCTCGTTGGGTTGGGACTTCATTTTCTAATTGCTTTTATTTTTGCCTGGTTTTATTTTAAGATTTTCCCATACATCCCTTTTTTCAAAATAAATACCTTATTATCTGGCATTTCTTATGGTTTCTTTATTTGGGTTGTAATGAATCTCTTGGTTCTGCCAATAGTATTTCCGGTTTTACCAGAGAAGAATTTAGATTTCCCGCTTTTGCTTTCTATTCTCATTGTAATTTGCTGTGTCGGAATTCCGATTGCTTTTATAACAAGAAAATATTATGCAAAATGGTATTAAATAAGGTACAAAGTTACAAAGGCTCAGAGTTGCAAAGGTTAAAAACTTTGAGCCTTTGAATCTTAAAAATTAAACTTTTCTTCTGCCTGTAATCAATGAAATAATAAACAGGACTAAAAAGATGAAGAATAAAATTTTTGCGATGCTTGCAGCTCCGGCAGCAATTCCGCCAAAACCAAAAATTCCAGCTATAATAGCAAGAATTATAAATATAACTGTCCAACGTAACATAATATTGATTTTTTAAGTTCTTAATACGACTGTTTTATAAGCCTTTTTTGTCTACTTCAAAGTTCTTTTATTCCTACAAATCCTGTTAACTCTATACACTTAAATATTATCCCAATAAAACCAAACCAAAGCTAGACTACGCGCCACTTTCACGATTATTTACCAGCCTTACAGAATTACCATGTTTATGCTTTTGAGTTAATTTTTTAATGGATTGCATTAATCATCGCTTCTATCTCAAAGTAATTTTAAATAAAATTTATACGCATAATGGAAGAAGCTAAAAAACATGGCGTCATTTTACAAAAAACAGATCGAACTTTTGAGGAATTAGGCGTTTTAAATCCTGCCATATATCAAGACGGAAATAATGTGCACATGTTTTACAGAGCGGCCAAAAAAGGAAACTTCTCTACTATTGGTTACTGTCGTTTAGAAGGACCGACAACTTTGGTAGAAAGACGTTCAAATCCGATTTTTCTTCCAGAATATATTTATGAAATTCATGGTGTCGAAGATCCCAGAATTACTAAAATAGATGATCTGTATTATATGACTTATGTTACTTATGATGGTCTAAATGCCTGTGGCGCTTTGGCTGTTTCTAAGGATTTGGTGAAATTTAAAAAGAAAGGAATTATTACACCGAGATTCATTCTAAACGAATTTACCAATCTTATTAGAAAGCATTTACAAAACCCCAGCATTGCAAGAATATTGGCGTTTAATACAGAGAGGAATTATCCGTTAACGGAAACAATGAAAGAACATTTGTATGTCTGGGATAAAAATGTAGTTCTTTTTCCGAAGAAGATAAATGGAAAATTTGTTGCTCTACACCGCTTATTTCCATCTATTCAAATTCTTACGTTTGAAAAGAAATCAGAATTAACAGAAGATTTTTGGAAAGAGTATTTAAAGAATCTTCCAGATCACATTGTAATGGAACCAAAATATGATCATGAAACTAGTCATATTGGTCCAGGAGCTCCTCCGATCGAAACGGCAGACGGATGGCTTTTAATTTATCATGCTGCCGAAAAAAGAGTAAAAGGTTTGGTTTATCATGCAGCTGCTGTTTTGCTGGATTTAGAAGATCCAAAAAAAGTAATTGGAAGATTGCCAAAACCCATTATTACTCCATCCGAATATTATGAAAGACATGGTTATGTCAATTACGTAGTTTTCCCCACAGGAACTGCCATTTTTGACGGCCAACTATATATTTATTATGGCGCTGCCGATGATGAGATTGCGGTGGCATCTTTGAACCTAAGCGAGTTATTAACCGAGCTAAAAAAGAATCCTCATGAAGACAATATCAAATAAATCAAAAATCGTTTTTTTATCAACTTTTCCGCCAACGCAATGCGGCATAGCAACTTATACACAAGATACCATCAAAGGAATTACAGATGTTTACGGTAAATCTATAAAATGCGAAATATGCGAACTGGTTACTGAGCCTATTGAAGAACCAACGCAAGCATTTACTTTAAACACAAAAAATAGAGCAGAATATACTACAGTAGCAGAAGAAATCAATAACGATGAAACTGTGAAATTAGTTCATATTCAGCATGAATTTGGTTTGTTTTCAGGAAATTATGGAGATCATCTTTTAGATTTTTTAAATGTTATTAAAGCCCCTGTCACTTTTACTTTTCATAGCGTAATTCCAAATCCGAATGACGAATTGAGAACGTTTGTAAGACTGCTGTTAAGCTACAGCAACTCGGTTTTTGTAATGACTAATAAATCCAAAGAAATTCTAATCAACGACTACGACATCAATGAAGAAATAATTACTTGCGTACCTCACGGAACCCACATTGTAATATATGAAACTCCAAAACAGGCAAAAGAAAAATTAAACATTGAAGATCGATTAGTGCTTTCTACTTTCGGACTTTTGGGCGAAGGTAAAAATATAGAAACAGGCTTACAGGCTTTACCAAAAATTATCGAAAAGGCGCCAAATGCTTTATATCTAATCATTGGCAAAACGCATCCAAACTTAATCAAAGATGGTGTTGATGCTTATCGTGACAAATTAGAAGGTATCGTCAAAGAATTAAACCTTCACAACAATGTTCGATTTATCAATCAATATTTAGATACCGATGAACTTTTAGAATATCTGAAAGCGACAGATATTTATATGTTTACCTCAAAAGATCCCAATCAGGCAGTGAGTGGCACTTTTGCTTATGCTATGAGTTGTGCTTGTCCAATTGTGGCTTCTAAAATTCCGCATACAAGAGAAGTATTAACTTCAGATTCTGGAATTTTGTGTGATATTGGAAATTCCGATCAATTTGCGGAAGCAGCCATTAAATTAATCGAAGATGAAAATTTAAGACATGAAATGGGTATTAGTTCATTTACAAAAATGAGAGCTTCTTCATGGGAAAATGTTGGAATTACTCAAATGAATACTTATCAAAAACTGATTAAAAATCCATCCGAAATTAAATACAGCTATCCTCCTATCCAGTTAAAACATATCAAAAAACTAACTACCGAATTAGGAATTATTCAGTTCAGTAAAATTTCTATTCCAGATTTAGATTCAGGATATACTTTAGATGATAATGCAAGAGCTTTAATTGCGTTTTGCATGCATTATAAACTAACTCAGGACAAAGATGATCTAGCATATATTTTAATCTATTTAGATTTTATTCAACGTTGCCAAAAACCAAAAGGAGATTTTATCAATTATGTCGATCAGGAAAACCGCGAGCATATTGAGCAAAATGCCGAAGTAAATTTAGAAGATTCAAATGCCAGAGCTATTTGGGCTTTAGGAACTGTCGTTTCAATGTCAGACATTCTGCCTGAAGCAATTACCAAAAAAGCTACAAGATGTTTATTGAATTCTTTAAAATGGGCAGAAAATATTCAGTCGCCTCGTTCAATTGGTTTTGCTACAAAAGGTTTGTATTTATACCATTCAACCATTCCTAATTTATACGTAGCAGCAATCATCAATAAATTGAATGCTAAACTTCTAGCAAATTATGAAGATACAGCAACAGAAGACTGGCAATGGTTTGAAAATTATCTGACTTACGGAAACAGCATTTTGCCAGAATCTATGCTTTATGCTTATTTAATTACCAATAAACCGGTTTACAAAAAAGTAGCATTAGATTCATTAGATTTCCTAATTTCTAAAACGTTCAAAGAAGGAACTTTCAAAGCCATTTCGAACCAAAGCTGGCATCATAAAGGTTCTGAGCCACATGAATATGGAGAACAGCCAATTGATGTTACATACACCATTCAGAGTTTAAATGCTTTTTATAATGCCTTTAAAACTCCAGAATATAAAAAGAAAATGAAAGCTGCATTTAATTGGTTCTTAGGTAAAAATCATTTGAACCAAATTATGTATAATCCTGTAAGCGGCGGCGGTTACGACGGACTTGAGAAACACAATGTAAACTTAAATCAAGGTGCAGAATCTACTGTTTGTTATCTGACTGCAAGATTATTAATGGAAAAACTAGCCATGTCACAATCACGCGTTATTCCGTTACTAAAATCTCGAAGCGGTATTGCCATAAATTTATAAGAAAAGATACTGAAGCTAACCAAACACTTCACTTTTTTAAACCCTGAAAATCCCTTTCTTAATGAAAGGGATTTTTTGTTTGCGGTCACTAACGTCAAACTGTTTTAATTATTGTGAGTTTATGAAAATTATATAAGGCTGCTAAAAAGTTGTGTAATATATTTTAACAAGTATTGAGCTAACTTTCCTATATCATTTAATGATTTGAAAAAAATGTTAAATAATTGATTTTCAATTCACATCATTCACCTTAAAAACAGAACATTTTGATCCTTGCTATTAAAAATACATTCGCCGAAATTGGAGAAACCACAATATTCGCCAAAAGGTTTTTTAAGGAGGTTTTTATTCCGCCTTATGAAACTCGAGAGTTCCTAAAACAATGTTATGTTATAGGATACAAATCTCTGCCATTGGTTGCTATCACCGGTTTTATTATGGGCTTGGTGCTTACGCTTCAATCTCGTCCGACTTTGGTAAAATTTGGAGCAGAATCTTGGCTTCCGGGAATGGTGGCGCTTTCGCTGATTAGAGAAATTGCTCCTGTAATTACAGCATTGATTTGTGCAGGAAAAATTTCGTCAGGAATTGGTGCCGAATTAGGATCTATGAAAGTAACTGAACAAATTGATGCTATGGAAGTTTCAGCTGTAAATCCATATAACTATTTAGTGGTAACTAGAGTTTTAGCCTGTACTCTGATGGTTCCTATCCTAGTATTTTTTGCTGATGCGATTGGAATCATTGGCGGATATGTTGGAATAAACATTCACGGAGATGTCAATTTTTACCGTTTTCTAACTCAAATCATTCAATCCTTAGAATTTCTAGATCTGTTTCCAGCAACATTAAAGACTTTCTTCTTTGGATTTATTATTGGAATTATTGGCTGTTTTAAAGGTTTTAACGCTTCGAACGGAACAGAAAGTGTAGGACGAGCAGCAAATTCTGCAGTAGTTACAGCATCATTAAGCATTTTTATAATTGATATGGTTGCTGTTCAAATAACCGATTTATTCTTTTAAAATGATGAAGGAAAAATTACATAAAGAACCTAAAACGAAAGAAAAAGATCTGACTCCGATTATTGAGATTAAAGATCTGCACAAAACTTTTGGAAAAGATAATGCCGTTTTAAAAGGCGTAAATCTCACTTTGAATAAAGGTGAAGATTTGGTGGTTTTAGGACGTTCAGGCTCTGGAAAATCGGTCACGATAAAATGTATCGTGGGATTGATAGAACCAGACAAAGGAGAAATTAAAGTTTTTAATGAAAACGTTCTTAATATTTCAAAAAGCGAGCTGAATGAGATTAGAGTCCGAATCGGATTTTTGTTCCAAAGTGGAGCACTCTACGATTCGATGTCCGTTAGAGAAAATCTCGCTTTTACATTGACTAAACACAAACGCGATCTAAGCAGTGATGAAGTTGAAAACGAAGTAATGGAAGCTTTAGAAAATGTAGGTCTTGCCGAAGCAGTTGACAAAATGCCTTCTGAGCTTTCGGGCGGTATGAAAAAGAGAATTGGTCTCGCAAGAACTTTAATCTTAAAACCAGAAATCATTTTATACGACGAACCCACAACTGGTTTGGACACGATAACGTCAAGAGAAATTAGTGAATTGATTTTAGATATCAAACACAAACAAAAAACCTCTTCGATCATTATCACTCACGATATGGCCTGCGCAAAAATGACTGCCGATCGAATTGTAGTTTTAAAAGACGGAGTTATTCATGCCGAAGGAACATACGAAGAATTAGAAAAAGACGAAGACGAATGGGTACGCTCATTTTTTGAATAAGCAAAATAAATAATAGAAATCATGAAAAAGGAATCTGGATATACTTGGAAGCTAGGAATGTTTGTAACAATAGGTTTACTGCTTTTTATAATGGCTGTATATTTCATAGGAAAACAGCAGAATCTTTTTGGCTCAACTTTTCACATTAGCTCTCAATTTAAAACGGTGAGCGGTTTAGAAGTCGGAAACAACGTTCGTTTTTCTGGAATTAATGTCGGCACAGTAGAGCAAATTCAGTTAAAAAATGACTCTATTGTTAGGGTAGTTTTGGTAATGAAAGAAGAGGTTCGAAAATTCATTAAAACAGATGCCACAGCCAGTATCGGTTCTGATGGTTTAATGGGCGACAAAGTTCTAACTATTTCTCCTGGCAACAAATCTCAAAAAATGATTGAAGACAACGGGCAGATTGCTTCTATTGACGGAATTGAAATGCAGGACATCATGAAAAGCGTGAAGAAAAGCGTAGACAATATTGGCGTGATTTCAGACGAAATAGCCATTTTCAGCCACAGCATGAACAACGGAAACGGAGCTTTGGCAAGACTGGTTAAAGATGATAAAATGGCAAACAGCGTTTCCAACACACTTTCTAATCTAGAAACAGGAACAAAAGGTTTCAGCGAAAATATGGAAGCTGCAAAAAGCAATTTCCTATTTAGAGGCTACTTCAAGAAAAAAGAAAAGGAGAAAAAGGAAAAGCAAGAAGAAAGAAAAGAGAAACAAGAAGAAGCTAAAAAAGAAAAGGAAGAGAAGAAAGAAGCAAAAAAAGAGAAGCAAGACGAGCAAAAGTAAGAGGAACAGCAAAAACAAGAAGAAGCTAAAAAAGCTGAAACTGAGAAAAAGTAAATATGTGTTAAATCTCAAATTCCAAATTCCAATTCTCTTTTGATGTCTTCCTGAGTGAAGTCAAAAAATAAGCATTAGAAAAAATCCAAATCCAGCATATCACAATTCACAACTCACAATTCACAATTCACAATTAAAAAAAGTATATGCCTAGTTCATTCAAACATACCGCCTTAAAAGTTTTAAAAATTACTGGAATTACGATTGCGGTAATTTTGTTTTTGCTGTTTATTATTCCGTTGCTATTTCCTGGAAAAATTGCTTCGGAAGTGAAGAAAATTGCCAATGAACGTCTGGATACCAAATTGGAATTTACTAAATCTAAACTTTCGTTTTTTACACATTTTCCTTCATTGACCGTTTCGTTAGACGATTTGTCTTTAACGGGATCTAAGCCATTCAGCAATGATACTTTATTAAAAGCAGATCAAGTTGCTTTTGGAATTGATATTAAAAGACTGCTTTTTGATAATGAAGTTAAAATCAATAAACTTTATGTTTCTGATGCTTTAATCAATGTAATGGTTAACGAAAAAGGTCAGGCTAATTATAATATTTATGTTGCTCCAGAAGACAGAAAAAATGAGAAAGAAGATCCAAATGCTCCAGAAGAAGGAACAGCAATTCGACTAGAACGTATTGATTTACAAAATTGTCATGTAAAATATAATGATCGTTCTGCAAAAATTCTAGTTGATGCAAAAGGCTTTAATTATATCGGAAAAGGAAATCTAAGCGAAGACATATTTGATCTTGCAACTGATGCCAAAATCGATAATCTTGATTTCTATTATGACCGAACAGGTTATTTAAGACGAAAAAAAGTGAGTGCAGATTTAATTACTCGAATCAATACGCATGCGCTTACTTTTATTCTGCAGAAAAACGAACTTCACATTAATAAATTGCCATTAAAATTTACGGGAATATTTAGCATTTTAAGAGATGGCTATAAAATCAATATCAAGGCAGCTTCAGAAAATACCACTGTAAAAGATTTACTTTCTGTAATGCCTCCTGAATATTTGACTTGGTTAGAAAAAACAGAAATTTCTGGAAGAAGCGATTTATTGCTTACTTTCAAAGGAGATTATAATGTTTCAAAAAAACAAAAACCAAACTTAGCTTTCAATTTAAAAATTAATGAAGGTTCGGTAAATTATAAAAATGCGCCAGTTCCTTTAACCGATTTTCAAATGGATTTGAATGCGATGCTTCCGTCTTTGGACACCGAACAATTGCTCGTTAATTTGAGAACCTTGAAATTTAAAGTAGGCGAAAAAGATTATTTTAATGCTTATCTGCACAGTAAAGGTTTAAGCGAAATGTCGATTAATGCAAGTATAAAAGGTGCATTGGATCTTGCTGTTGTTGACGCTGCATTAGGATTGGAAAATATTGATTTAAAAGGAATTGTAAAAACCGATATTCAGGCACGAGGAGTTTTTAGCACTTCTAAAAAATTATTTCCAAAAACGATCGGCGGTATTTCTTTAAGAAACGGATGGCTGAAAACGAAATATTATCCAAATCCTATTACCAATATCACTTTTATAGCCAATATGCTGAATAAAGCGGGAACCTATCAGGATTTGATTGTTGCCGTAGCGCCTGCTTCTTTTGTTTTTGAAGGAAACCCTGTCTATGTAAATGCTACATTGTCTGATTTTAGCGATCTGGCTTATAATTCCAAAATTAAAGGCGAACTGAATGTCGGCAGAATCTATCAGGTATTCTCTCAAAAAGGTCTTGATTTGACTGGTTACGCCAAAGCTGATCTTTCATTAAAAGGAAAACAAAGTTATGCCACAACTGGCCAATATGATAAACTCGATAACAAAGGGACTTTATTGCTAAAAAATATAAAAGCAACATCTGAATTGTTTCCTAAAGCTTTCTTTATCAAAGAAGGACATTTCCGTTTTCAGAATGAGAAAATGTGGTTTGAGAAATTTAATGCTTTGTACGGAAAATCAGATTTTGATATTAATGGTTATCTCTTAAATACGATCAATTACTTTTTAGAATCGAAAGGGACTTTGAGCGGAAACTTCAACCTAAAATCAAAACTAATTAATGTTGATGAATTTATGGCGCTTGAAGACGGCGAAAACAAGGATCGAAACCTAGAAGTAGAATATGCCAAAGAAGATCACCCAAAAATGAGCGGTGTTGTAATTATTCCAAAAAACCTTAATGTCAATTTAGATGCCAGTGCAGACAAAATAGAGTATAACAAATTGGTTTTTAACAAATTAAACGGAAAAATAGGAATAAAAAAAGAAGGATTTTACTTAGAAAACATTACCTTTAATATCATTGATTGTGTTTTAGGAATTAATGCATTATACAAAGACGAATCTCCAACTTCGGCACATTTTGATGCTCGTTTTACAGCAAAAGATTTTGATGTTCAAAGAGCATACAAAGAAATTCCGATGTTTCATGACATGGTTACTGCTGCTGAAAAAGCGCACGGAATAGTTTCTGTGGACTACAGTGTAAAAGGAGATTTGAACGGAAATATGGGACCAATTTATGAATCGATGCAAGGCGGAGGAACAATAAATTTGCGTGATGTAAAAATTAAAGGTCTCAAACTTTTTGACGGAATTAGCTCTAAAACAGGACAAAGCGGTTTGGACAATCCCGATATGAAAGGAATTGAAATTAAATCGACTATCGACAAAAACCTTATAAAAATTGAGCCATTTACTTTTAATGTAGCCAGCTTTAGGCCCACCATTAAAGGAACTACAAGCTTTGACGGACTTTTGGATCTTAGAATGCGCTTAGGACTTCCGCTTTTCGGAATCATAGGTTTTCCAATTGTAATTACTGGAACGCATGAAGCTCCCAAAATTAAAATATTCAGTAAAACTGGGCAGGAAATTAATCCTGCCGTTTATGATGAAAAAAACAATAAAGTAATTCGAAAAGAAAAAGTCAGCAAACCCAAAACAAAATAAAATGAATTCTATATCTCAACATAAAAGCAGCGCTTTCGAAAAGTTTGCTTCTAAAGTTTCAAAAGCTGCCGGAAGCACACCAGCCTTTATTGGAGCTCTTTTTCTTGTTATCGCGTGGGCTGCTTCGGGACCAATTTTCAATTATTCCGAAACTTGGCAATTGGTTATTAATACAGGTACAACCATCATTACTTTTTTGATGGTTTTCTTAATTCAAAAAGCGCAAAATAAAGATTCGCTTGCTATTCAATTAAAACTAAACGAATTAGTGGCATCCAACGATTTATCGAGCAATAGTCTTGTTGATATAGAAAACATGACTGAAGAAGAAATGATCATTATTCAGAAATATTACCATCACCTTAGCAAATTGGCAAAAAAAGACATCACTATAAGAACATCTCACTCTATTGCGGAAGCAGAAGAAGTTCATAGCCGTAAAAAAGAAAAAAATAATAAACCAAATAATACTAAAAAACCTGCCAAAAGCACCACTAAAAAAATAACCAAAAAATGAAACTGAGCTCTACTGAAACCTATTGGCCTTTAAAAAATGCCATAAAACAAAGTTACCCTTCAATAGATTCTGATATCCATACCGACATTTTAATCATCGGTGGTGGCATAACAGGAGCTTTAACAGCATATAAATTATTAAATGAAGGAAAAAAAATTGTTCTTGTAGACCGTCGCGATGTCTGCGGTGGAAGCACTTCAGGCAGTACGGCCTTATTACAGTACGAAATTGATGTTCCGTTGCATCAACTAATAAAACTTCGTGGTGCTAGATGTGCTATAGATAGTTATCAAAACGGAAAAAAAGCCATTTTTGATCTTCGAAACATAATTGATACTGTTGGTTGCGATTGTGGTTTCGAGTTTAAAAAAAGTGTTTATTTCACTACTTTAAAAAAAGATGTTCCCTATTTAAAAAATGAATTCAAAGCCAGAAAACAGCATGGTTTTGAAATAAGCTGGTTGAGCAGATCTGAATTGCAAAAAATGGGATTGAATGCAATTGCTGGGGTAGAATCTAAAACAGCCGCTGTTATGGATCCTTTTAAACTGGCAACCGATCTTTTATTTCATTGCCATGAAAAGGGAATGCAAATTTTTGACCGAACTAACATTGCTTCCATTCAGCATCAAAAAGGCAGAATTCTTGCCACTACAGATTCCAAACATACTATTACTGCCGATCACATCATACATTGCACCGGTTATGAAAGCACAGAAACTTTAAAAGAAAAAGTAGTCGATTTAAAAAGTACTTATGTTATCACTTCTGAAAGTCAGTCTGATCTTCCAGAGCATTTTAAAAACACTATTTTTTGGGATACCGCTTCTCCATATCATTACATTCGAACTACAGAAGATAATCGTATCATAATGGGCGGCGGCGATGAGGATTTTAAGGATACAACAAAACGAGATAAATTGCTTCCTAAAAAAGAAGCGTATCTTTTAAAGCAATTTTTTAAAAGGTTTCCAGATTTAGATTTTAAAATTGACTATTCTTGGGCAGGCACTTTTGGAGAAACCAAAGATGGTCTTCCTTACTTTGGAAAACCTAATCCGAGAAAAAATGAACATTATATTCTAGGCTTCGGAGGAAACGGAATTACTTTCAGTGTAATCGGAATGAATTCAATCCTGGATTCTCTCAATAACAAAAAAAATACAGATTTAGATTATTATCGATTTGGAAGATAGAAAAGATTCTAAGATACTGAGATACTAAGGTTCTAAGTTTTTTTTCTTAGAGTCTTAGTATCTCAGAACCTTAGCAACTTAAAGCACTAACTCCATCTGGATATTACATCTTTTGTACGGAGTTTCAAGACCGAAAACTTTTTCGAAGCCTAATTTATAATATAGGTTTATTGCAGGTTTTAAGATTGTATTACTCTCTAAATATATTTTTTTTGCTCCTAGTTCTTTTGCTTTTTCGGCAATTGCTTTTCCTAAAAGCCAACCAATACTTTTTCCTTGTGCTTTTGGAGAAACGGCCATTTTTGCCATTTCAAAATCATATTCGGAATTGTTCATTTTAATCAAAGCACAAACTCCTACAGGTTCATTTTCATATAAAGCCACAAGAATTTTTCCTCCTTTTTTCAAGATATAATCTTCAGGATTATCCAACGCTTTATAATCGGCTTCTTCCATTTCAAAATATTTCGAGATCCACTCTACATTCAATTCTCTAAAAGCTTGCTGATATTCTGGTTTATATTCTACAATTTTTACATCTTTGCTTTCTCTTTTTTTCTTTTGTTCGCTAACTCTTTTTATTAAAGATTTTTGCTCTAGTAAAAACTCCCATTCTTCCAATGCTGCCCACAAATTATGCTTGCTTTCAGTAATTATCCCTTCAATTGCAACATCAATATCTTCTAGCTGCTGCTTGATTTTCTTCGAAATTAAAATTCCTTTTTCAGTAAGTGCTACATTATTCTTACGCTTATCATCTGTTTTTGCGCTTTCTTGAATTAATCCTGCACCAATCATTTCCTGAATGATTTTGCTGACAGAAGGCTGAGAATGACCAATTTCATTGGCAATTTCAGTAATGGTTATTTCACGTTCTTCTGCCAATGTATAAAATACAGGAAACCACTTCGGCACAAAATCAACTCCATACAATTCATATATTTTCGCAGCATCATCGGTAACAATAGCAGTCATTAAACGCAAACGGCTACCTAATGCCGCTTTTCCAACTTTATCAAAAAATTCCATAACAAATAATTAATTATATAACTAGTTATGCAAATGTATAAATTTTTTAGATAATAAGAAACTAAGGTTCTAAGATTCTAAGTTTTTTTTGAAAACTATAGAATCTTAGAACCTTATTGTATATATAATGTGCTTTAGAGCTAGCGACAGTACTTTTTTTTTGAGATACTAAGTTGGTAAGATTCTGAGCTTTTCCAAAAACCTTAGAATCTTAGCGACTTAAAATATAATTATGCTTTTGAGCTAGCGACAGTTTTTTTATGCTAAACCATAAGTTCTCTCAAAAAAACTTAGAACCTCAGAATCTCAGCAACTCCGACCGCTAGGCCGTAATAGCCAAAGAATTCAAATTAAACTTATACTCTTTTGGGCTGCAGTTGAATTTTTGTTTAAATATTTTAGAGAAATAACTTCTGCTGGTGAAACCAATGCAATACACTATTTCTGAAATATTTAGATCGGATGTTCTGATTAGGATTTCGGCTTTAAGAACACGCATGTGTGTAATATAATCGTTGACAGTACGATTGTGAATCATTTTAAAGCCTTCTTGAAGTTTGTTTGGCGATAATCCAGATTTTTTACTCAAAGATTTGATTGAAAAGGCTTCTTCCGGGCTTGTTTTTATGAATTCTGAAAGTTCTTTTATTTCTTCCATTTCTCTCAAAGTCAATCCGTTTGACTCATTTGCAAAAGCATATAAATCATCAGAATGTTGTTGTATTTCCATTGCAAGAATAATTCTCATTATTCCTTCTTTCAACAAATTTCTAACAATTCCTTTTTGTGTAATAGAATTAAGCTGTTCTATTTTTTCTGCAATCTGCAAATTATATGATCCTATATAAAAGAAATCTGTTACTTGATTATTCTCAAAAAAAGTATCTTTTACTTGCTGACTTAAAGAATGGGCTTGATTGGTATCATCAATCTCAGTTCCGACAATAATTAAGGTGAGTTTTGTTTTTTTTCCTTTCTCAAAAAATAAAACATTATCTTGATTTTCTTTTGATGTTACTATTGCAGTCTGAAAGGTTTTCAATTTTCGCTCTTCTCCACTTAACCCAAAACTATGCGAAAGATTACCTTTAGAACAATAAGCAAAATAAATAGGTGACGATTTTACATTTAGAAAATCTAGTCTGACATCTCCAGAAAATGTCATATCAAACTGAACGTATGAGATATTATCATTAAAGGAAGCTCCAATAATAGAACCTTCTGCAAAGTCGTTTTCTACTTTAAGTGCATATTCGTCTAAATCAAAAGTCACCTTTCCGCCAAAACTAGTCTGAAGTTCATCAAATATATTTTGAGTTTTTTCTGTATTTATAGTAACAATTTTCATGGTTCGCCGGATTTTAAAATTCTATAATTCCTTAAACAGATTATTTGCTAAAAATCTGAGAATCAAAGTTCGCTTAAAGACAGGCCAAAAATGTTATATAATTTTTCAGTTTTGTTTTATAATTCCTTATAAATGTTTATTTTAACATAAGCCATTATTTATTAAAACATGAAAAGTTTTTCCTTTGCTCCTATTAGTTCTCCAAATTCTAAAATTCTGATTTTAGGCACTATGCCTGGAACAAAATCTTTGGAACTCAATCAATATTATGGTCATAATCAGAATAACTTTTGGAAATTAATGTTTCAGATTTTGGGAGAAGAATTTTCTAATGATTACGAAATACGAAAAAGCTTATTAATTAAAAATGATATCGCATTATGGGATGTCTTACAATTTTGCGATCGTATTGGAAGCTTGGACAGTGCCATAAAAAACGAAATCGCAAATGATTTCGAACATTTTTTAGCAACTCACTCTAAAATAGACAGTATTCTTTTTAACGGACAAAAGGCAGCAGCATTTTTTAAAAAATATGTTCACTTGACAAAGGAATATAAAACGTTTACACTTCCATCAACAAGTCCCGCCAATGCCGGCAAGACTTTTCAAGATAAATTAAAGGAATGGAGCGTCATTAAAACCTTATTATAAAGATTCTTTTTTATACAATTTAAATACGAATATTGAAATCATGTAACTTTTTCCTTTTAAAGTATAACAAAATTTAACCGCTCTCGATCTAATTTTACATCAAAGAAAAATAAGCCATATTGAAGATTTGAAAAACGAAATGGAAAGGCTTTCTTCTTATTAAAATTTACAAAGCAAACTGTAAAAAGTTTAGTCTATAAAGAGAACATTGGTTATGTTAGTTTATTTTTGGGAAAAAGCTACTCTATAGAAATATAGAGTAGCTTTGTTTTTATAGGCTGCCATTTAAACATAAAAACATGAAAATCCAGACATATTACAATCATATACGATTTTATACTCCGCACCATTTTATATATTATCCTGTTTTAATTTTATTTTTAATTGCTAGCGTTTATTTGGCTATTACAACAGAAGATCATTTAATATGGGGTTTTATAAGCGTAGCTTTTGTATTCCTTTTTGCAGTAGCCTACATGTTGCGACAGCATTATGCACTAACGCTTCAAAACAGAATTGTACGTTTAGAAATGCGTTACCGCTACTTTACCCTTACAGGGAAAAGATTTGAAGAATTTGAATACAAGCTTACAGATGATCAAATATTTGCGTTGCGTTTTGCGCCAGACAACGAATTAGTTCCACTTGTTGAAGACGTTTTAAAAAATAACTTAACTGGAAATGCAATCAAAAAAGCAATCGTACACTGGAAAGCAGATTATCATAGAGTTTAGTAAAAGTCTAATTGCAATAACAATGGCAAAATCAATTGAAAATTTAAGTTGATTTTGCCATTGTTATTGCAATTAGACCTTTTTCTTATTGAAAAGAATGTAAAACAAAAACAAAAAGATCCAAACTATCACAATTACAGCAAAGTAGATTGTAGTAATATTAGGATGCAAGTAATTTGGTTGATAAAATAATTTATCTAAAGTTGTAAATTTTTCTGCTAAAGCTTTTCTATCAAAATCATTTCGAATTCTATTTAAAGGTTCCCCGTGGTTATCTCTGTAATGATATGCATCTTGAGTCAGCAATTTCGGAATCAAATTTGTTTCTATATTGTATTTCTTCAGAAGTGTATCCAATTTCTGAAAAGTATATGTTAACGAATCTTTCTTTGTATTATATAATAATTTATATCGATCTACAGCGGCTTGATATTGCTGTTTGTCAATAGAATCTCCATAAACTGGATTAAACAAAGACTGGTTTTCTAGGAAAATACAAATATCCTCGTCGTGTTCTGGATGTACAGGAACACTTTTAAAAATAATGGCTGTGCTATCTCCTATAATCCTTTTTGAAATCATTCTTTTGTGCAGTTGTTCTTTATCAAAACCCATAATTTCAAAAATACTATCTGCTTTACTTGTTGTTTTATCAAAAGTGCTTGTTAAAACTTTTATGGTATCGATACTATAATAATTGTCTTCTGTAATAGGATATTCGCCAGGCTCGATAGTATCTACTTCTTTAATTACAGGATAAGGTTTTGGATATAATATATTCTCGTAATTGAACAATTTTTCAGAAGTATACGAAGTATATTTATATAAAAATGGATTTAATACATTCAAAAGTTTTTTGTCTTTATTAAAATCATTTTCAGATAATTCCGATTTCAATTTAGCATTCATTCCGAAACTATAGCTAACGAAAAATGAAAAGGTCAGAAATGAAATAAATAGTAGACAAATGCCAATTTTAAGCAAATTTCCTCCTTTGTAATTTTCTCTAGAATGGTTTCGAATTAAAAATATCAAGAATACAAGTAAAAACAAACCACTTACAAAGAAGTGCGAAATTGAAACGTCATCGTAAAATTTAAATCGATAAAATTCGGTGTAGATGTCGATTTTCTTTATGCCTTCAAAAGTAAAATAACCATATAAAAAGTAAGCTAAGTGAATTAAGGCTAATATAATAACAGATTTTACGAAATAACGCTTTAGATTTTTGGCCATTTTTAGAGTTGCTAAGTTACTAAGATGCTAAGTTTTTATTTACAAAGTTTGAAAGATACTGATTTTTTGTTTTTTCAATATCAAAAAAATGTAAGAAAAATTTAAAAAAAAGACGCATTAATATGCGTCTTCAAAAAATCTTAGAACCTTAGTGTCTTAACATGTCAGGAACTTTATTTAGAAATATCAAATCCTTCTTTAACAATTTCGCTTTCAACCTTATCAATCAATTTATTGGTTTTACCGGTAAGTCTTTCTTTCTTCCAATCTCCTTTTGCATAAATAATTAACGTAATAAGAGCGGTTAAAACAGAAGCTGTTGGAAAGGCCCACCAAATTCCGATTTTGCCTAAAGAAGTATTGTGAGATAAAATATAAGCCAATGGAAATTGAATTACCCATTGCGAAACCAAAGTTAGAATCATTGGCAATTTTGTGTTTCCTACAGCGCGAAAAACTCCTGTTAGGCACAGTTGCAATCCTAAAAATCCCCAAGAGAGACAAGTAATTCTTAGCAACTCTGTTCCTCCTTTAATAACTGCTTGATCATTTGGTACAAAAAAAGCGATTAAATATGGTGCAAATATATACGCTATGATTCCGAGACCAGTCAATAGTCCAAAACCTAGATAAGCTCCTAGTTTTGAAATTTCGGCAGCACGATCAACATTTCCAGCACCAATATTTTGTCCAACAAGAGTAGCAATCGCCATAGATAAACCTAAAGCAGGAATTAAAATAAGCTGAATTAAGTTGGAGCCCGCACCATACGATGCAACCGTTAAAGTTCCAAAACGAACAATTAAAAATGTAATAGCCATCATTCCCAACGCACGCATAGATTGTTCAATTGAAGAAGGAAAACCAATTTCAAAAGCTCTTTTTATGTGTTTATAATCAGGTTTAAAATCTGAAATGCGAAGATGAATTCCGTGTTTTCCTCTAAACAAGATTGCAAATCCAATTATAATAGCCAAAAGCTGTGTAAATAAAGTAGCCAAAGCAGCCCCTTTAACGCCTAAAGCTGGAATAAATTTCCATCCGTAAATAAACAGCGGGTCTAATGCAAAATTCAAAATAACCGTTCCTAAAACAATATAAACGGGCAACGTTACACGTCCAACTCCACGCATAATCGATTGAAAAATCATAAATCCGAAACTAAAAACTAAACCTACAAATGCTACACGCATAAATCCTAATGCATCAACATAAACTGTAGGCTCTACCTTTAACAGATATAAGAAATATGGACTGAGAATATATCCTACAATCGATAAGAAAATAGAAACGATAATTACCATTGACAAAGTCTGTGCCGCCACGTGATTAACCATTTTCTGGTTTCCTGCTCCAAAATATTGTGCAATTAAAATAGAACCTGCAATCGCCAATCCGGTTCCTAAAGCAATGGTTAAAAATATTACGGGTGTGCTTATCGAAACCGCTGCAACAGCATCGCCTCCTAAGCGTCCTACCCAAAAAGCATCAACTAACTGATACGCGGCTTGTAGCAAATTAGCAATCATAATCGGAATTGCTAATTTTAATAATGAAGAAAGGATTGGCCCTTCTAACAATTCATTTTTTTTCATTTATTCAAAATAATTATTTAAAAATCAGTTGATATATCAACTTTTTAAGTTTAAAAAAAATTAGAGCGTTTCTAACTTATCTGCATAAGACCTTACGGCATTCAATGCTTCTATTCTTTCTTTTGGCGAAAAAACAGACATTACCTCTTCTTCTGCTCTTTTCATCAGCAATCGGATGCTTTTTGCTAGTGAAATCCCTTCATCAGTAAGACTCACGATATTTTTACGTTTATCTATTTTGTCTTTTACCACCTCAACTAAGTTCTTTTTCTCTAAGGCTGAAATACTTCTCAAAATAGACGATTTATCACGCATTGTTTTGTCTGACAATTCTCTCTGAGAAAGGCTTTTATGATGCAAAACCATCAGTAATGGCAATTGCTCCAGCTGCAAGGTGATTCCCGCTTCTGTCATTAACGCATTAGTTCGTCTAAAAATTGCTCTTTTTATACGGTGAATCTGAAAGAAGAAACTATCTGATATTTCTTCTTTCCAAAAATTTGAAAAATTCTCTTTATCGGTATGTTTAATTTCCATGGGACAAAATTACAAAAAAGAGTGACATGTCAACTATTTTTTAAGACAAATTCTTATTTCACTGACAACCAACAACTTCATAAAAATAATTCGATCTTAAAAACAAAAATGAACGATTATTTTTACTAACTTTAATTGTTAAATATTACCTAATAAAAACTTAAAAAACTACTCTAATGAAACAATTATTTATTTTTTTGGTAATGATGCTCCTTTGGATTCCGCTAAACGCTCAAACAGTTGCGGAAACCAGCAAAGACGAAGACTTAACAACAATTGTAAAAACTGGAAAAGATGATTTCCAAGATACATCTTTAGAAGATTTGCCGTGGCACAATAGAAAATTTAAAGTTTCTGCGGGTGGATTTTTTCCTGTAAATAATACCCAAGTTCAGGTTGAAGGCAATAACGGAAATATAGGAACTGAAATTGATCTTGAAAATGATTTAGGATTTTCTAAGTCGACCGTATCATTTTTAGGAACATTTGACTGGCGTATATCCAAAAGATCTCGATTAGGTTTTGAATATTTTGTACTAGACAGAACTGCAACAAAAACGCTGCAAAGAGATATTAATTTCGGAGATCATACTTATCCAATTAACGGAAGTGTTCGTGGTACTTTTAATGTACAGATTGCTAGAATTGCTTATGGTTATGCTATTTTATCCAAACCAAAATATCAAGCGGGACTGTTAATTGGTGCGCATGTCCTTTTTACAGATTTAGGCCTAAAATTAAATGCGAATACGCAAAGTGTAGAATATCGTGATAGCTTTAATTTTACTGCTCCGCTTCCAGATGTTGGAATATGGGGAGAATTTGTTCTCGGAAAACGCTGGGGTTTATATGCCAACGTAAATTATCTTGCTGTAAAAATTAATGACACCGATGGCCGAATCATAAGCTATAATTTATCGGTTTTATATAATGTAGTAAATAACTTTAGTCTTACTGCGGGCTATACTGGCTTAAATTTTAGAATAGATACAATTCAAGAACGTTTAAACGGTTTCTTAAAATGGGGATACAACGGACCAACAATAACAGCGGTGTATACTTTTGGAAAACATGTTAAAGTTACTAAGTAAAGGTGCTAAGGTGCTGAGATTCTTAGGTACTGAGTTTTTTTTAACCGCAAAGAACACAAAGATTTACGCAAAGTACACAAAGGTATTTTTTGAAAATCTAAATAGAGTTTAAATAAAAAGTTCACAAAGTTTTGTTTTTAATAAAGCTTTGCGAACTTTTTATTTTTAAATGACTCTTAAAGAATCTTAGCTAACTTTACGTAAATCTTTGTGTTCTTTGCGGTAAAAATCATCCTCAAAGTTTCTCAAACCTAAAACCTGAAACAAAAAAATAAACCCGATAACTCTAAAGCTATCGGGTTTATTACCAAACTTAAACTTACTTAACTCAAAATAAAACTTTATAAACTTAGATTCTCAGAAGCTTAGAAACTCAGATTCTCAGCATCTTAGAATCTTAAAAAAACTATTTTTCGATTGGAGAGAATTTTACTGCTGTTCCTCCTCCAGCTGCCAATTTGATATTTAAAACAGTTTTGCTGTTTACTTTTTGTTTAGAGATTGTAACTGGATACGGATTGGTTTTATAATTTGCTCCAGGTCCGTCTGCATAGATTTCTGCTTCGTATTCTTTGTCTTTATCTAAAAATGACAAAGCTACTTTTAAGTCTCTTGCATTTCTATTTGTGATTGAACCTAAATACCAATTCTTCTCATCCCAATCTTTACGAGCAATTGTAGTGTATTCTCCAATTTTAGAATCTAATACTTTAGTATCAGACCAAGTACATGGCACATCTTTTACGAATTGAAATTCTGGTTTGCCTTCGTAATTTTCAGGTAAATCTGAAGCCATTTGCAACGGACTGAAAATAATCACGTACAATGCCAATTGATTTGCCAAAGTAGTCTGCACTTTTGCTCCAGATGGAGTTTTGTAATCAAAATTGAAGTTTCCAGGCGTGTAATCAAATGGTCCAGAAAGCATTCTTGTAAATGGCAAAGTTGTTAAATGCTCTGGTGTATTTCCTCCGTCTACAGACCATGCATTATATTCTTGTCCGCGTCCGCCTTCTTGAGACATAAAGTTTGGATATGTACGCTGTAAACCCGTTCCTTTCATTGGTTCGTGGTTATCGATCATGATATGATATTTGGCGGCAGTTTCGATTACTTTTCTGTAATGACGCGCTCCATATTGGCTATCATGCCATTCTTTTTTATCCAAATACTTGTTTACGTAACCTGTTTTTACTGAATTTACTCCCATTTTCTGATACAATTTAAACGCATCTTCCAGTTGGTTTTCGTAGTTTTTGGTTGCTCCAGCTGTTTCATGATGTCCTATTAAACGAACATTTTTCATCGCAGCATATTTAGTGATTTCTTCCAAATTAAAATCTGGATATGCTTTTACAAAACTAAATGCAGAACCATCTGCAGTCCAGTCTCCGTCCCAGCCTTCATTCCATCCTTCAACTAAAACTCCGTCAAAACCATTTTTCGCAGCAAAATCAATATATTCTTTTGTGTTTTTTGTTGTCGCACCATGTTTTGGCCCTTGTCCCCAAGTATATTTTTCTAAATGCATTCCCCACCAGATTCCAATATATTTTGAAGGAGTGATCCAAGATAAATCTTCAATTTTTGAAGGCTCATTTAAATTCAGCATAATAGTCGAAGTTGCTACATCTCCAGGAGTTTTACCCACAACAATAGTTCTCCACGGTGTTTTAAATGGTGTTTCTGCATATACTTTTACACCATCTGCCCACGGCACTAAATCACTTTTATACTGTTTGTCTGTAGTTTTTAAAAGCGTCATTGAAGCAAAATCTGTCAAGTTGGCTTCGTGAATGGCTACATACAATTTGTCTTTAGTTTCAAAAGTTGCAGGCGTATTAATCGTATCTGTTTTACTCATTAATGTTTTACGATATTCACTTTCGTAATAACTATTTTCGCGGTGAACTGGAATCCACCAAACTTCGTTATTATCTTTAAAAGTAAATTGCGTTACTTCATTAGAGATTTTAACTTTTCCTAAATGAGGCTGTTTTGGAAATTCATAACGAAATCCAACTCCATCATCAAAAACTCTGAATATAATATCAACTAAACGCTCCTCGCCTTTTGCTTCTTTTAAATGAACAATGAGTTCGTTATGATGATCTCTTACCTTTTTGAATTCTCCCCAAGGTTGTTCCCAAGTTTCATCTGCCGCTTTTTCTTCTGTAGAAACGACTTCAAAACCATCAGTCATTTTGGCCAAGCCTTGAAACTCAAATCCCATAAGAGAAGGCTCAATAACCGATTTTCCGTTAGAAGAAAAACTATATTGAGGCTGTCCAGTAGGCGTTAATTCAAAAGTTAATTCAGAGATCTTTTCAGGAGAACTGATTTTATACGTTTTTTTAGTACTGCAGGCCATAACCAGCATTGATGCTAAAGCCACAAGACAGTATCTATATTTTCTGTTTTTCATTATTTAAATTGTATTAATTACAGCTCTATTTAATTTCGCTCATTACTTGTTTTGCTTTAGCAGGTTGCATAGAAACAAAATAATTAAAAGCTTGATCGAGTTTTTTCTGGGCCTCGACATTTCCTTTTTTCTGTACGCGTAAATCATACAATTTGCTGATATCTGGAAATGTACTTTCTGTGTTTTTTACTCCAGCGAAAGTTTTTATTTTTTCAACAAAAGAATAACCAAACTCAACCGTTGGTTCAATCATGGTTCCTTCACCGAAATCATTCCACGTAATCAGCTGCAGGTAATTTACATTGGCGTTTTTTGCCAAAGTCAAAGTTTCATCAAGTGTCGCTCCGTTGTTATGTTCTATAGTCCATCCAATAGCAGCGCCGCCTCCGCCTGCGGCATAAAAATCTTTAAAACCTGGATAAGCGCTTCCCATTGCTACACCCAATTTTGGTTTTGTATTGGTATAAAAGTTTGTCAAATAACTATTGTCTTTGTATACCCAAGCATATTCTCCAGAAGCATTTTCTCCTGCCAATGAAGAGTGATCCCAAAGTGTCAAGAAAGTTGGTTTTGCTGTTAAAGTATTAAAGACATTTGTCCATTCAGCTGGGGTCTTCAAAACAATTGGTCCAAAATTCATTAACAGCGGTTTACCATTAATCTTAATATAATTAGCATCAGAAAAATAATTCTTTTCTACATATGCCAAATCTGTTTTTGCTGCACTGGTTACGGAAATTGCTTTTCCTGCATTTACAACATTTGTCAAGAATCGATCTTCGTATACAATGGCATATTCTAAACCAACTTTGTCGAGCATTTCAATTAACTGATCTGTGTTTTCTTTAATCATTCCGTAATCGTTTACATCGTAAGTACCGTACCAATCAATGAGAATTCCGTCAATTCCTGAATATTTCATCATCAATAAATGATTTTCAATCACATTTTTATCGCCTGAGTGATAAGGCCCAATCAGCGGATAATAGTACGATGCAATTTCTCTTCGGCCGTTTGCCCCTACGTTGTTCGGATTTTTGTTTGCCATTGTCCAATGATATCCCCATTTTTTATCGGCACTGCTTTCGTTGGTTTCAAACCACGGCATGTAGTGCATATAAATTTTGGTGCTGTTGGTTTTCTCAATCGCAACAGGGTTTGTTTTTTCTGGTTCTACTGGTTTGTCTGAGCCTTTGTCATCGCTGCTGCAACCGGCAACCATCACAATACTCATCAAAACAAAAGCCAACGATGTGATATATCTTTTCATATTGATGTACTGTTTGTTATTTTTATATTTTGCCACAGATTAAAAGATTAAAAAGGATTTTATTGTGATTAATTTATTTCACGCAGATTTAAAAAGATTTAAGCAGATATGCGCAGATTATTTTTTAACATTTAAAATAAAATCTGCCTTAATCTGCAGAATCTGCGTGAAACAAAATCTTTTTTTTATCCTCTAATTCGGTTTCTAATCTTTAGAATCTGTTACTAAAAAATTAAAAACATGTCAGCCTTCCACGACTAACCAACATGGAAGACTGACATTCTAGTAACCTAATTTGGATACCCAGGATTTTGTTTAAGATTTTTATTAGTAGTTAAAACGGTACTTGGAATTGGGAAAATTGCTCTGTATTTTTCCGTTGTGCCTTTTGACCACCATGGCTCGAAGAATGTTCCGAAACGGATGTTGTCTGTTCTTCTTCTTCCTTCAAATGTGAACTCTTTAAGTAACTCTTGATCAATAAATTTAAGATCAATTGTTGCTGGCAATTCTTCACCTGCACGAGACGCAACTTGCTCTAAAAATGGTCTTGCTAAATCTGGCGAACCTAAACGCACGTAACATTCTGCTTGCATCATTAAAATTTCTGAATAGCGGATTAAAACAAAATCATGATCACGTTCCCATTGTTCTCCTGCTTTCATTTCGTATTTATGCAAACGAACCCCTTCATTTTCTTTCGCATCTTCAAGACTTGTTAGGTTCTCTGTATAAGTAAGAGGTTCTCCGTTGCTCATAATGATTACACTTCCTGTCGCAAGATTGATCTGATCGCCTTCTAGCATACATTTTTTTCTCTTATCTGTATCTGCAAAAGAAGAATAAACTCCAGGTTGCGCGCACATTCCGTTTGCACTCCAAGGATAATTGTTTGGAATTGCAGAAATAGCTAGATTCTGATTGTAATGGCAAGACATTGAGTTCATGTAGTTTCCAACTGTTCCTGCTTTTGAATCGTAAGGAATTGCAAAAATAATTTCTGGCGAAGTCTGATTTTCTGTTACGAAATTCGAAAAGAAATCTGGTGTTAAGCTGTATCCTGTAACCTTTTGGCACATATTGATACAATCTTGCCAACGTGGCTGACCAATAAACGCTTCTGAATTAAGATACAATCTAGCCAAAATAGAATAAGCAACATTTCTAGTCATTTTAGAATATACCACATTTGGATTTAAATGCGGAATAGCATCTGTCAATTCTTTTTCAACAAAATCGTAAACTTCTTTTCTTGTTGAATTGGTTGGAAGAGATGTATCTTCAAAATTGGTTACAATTGGCACATTTCCGAACAAATCTAAAAGATTGTAATAGTAATACGCTCTAAGTGCTTTCAATTCTGCATAAATCGGTTCTTTTGATTTATCGCTAAGAGATGATTTATCGATTTGATAAATAATCGCATTGATTTTAGCAACTCCAGTATAATTGTAACGCCAAGCAGAAAGAATCATTCTATTGTCTGCTTTCCAAGTATGTTTTTGCGCGTCTTGGTATTGTCCTCCATCGTACCAGTTTGTACCTCTGGTCGGAATTGTAGCTTCGTCTGAAACTACTTCATTCAAAAAGAAAACATATTCGCAAGTTGGAAAATTATTTGAGATTGCATCGGAGAATCCTCTTAAAGAAGAATAAGCCCCACCTACCAGCGCATCAACTTCTTTGGTTGTATTTCCGAAATTTCCATCTTCTACCTGATCATACAGCTGCTCGTTCAAATCAGTACATGATACCGTAAAAAGCATGCTTAAAAGTATGGCTGCTGTTATTTTGATTTTCATTGTTAATATTTTATGGTTATCAATTCGCTTAGTTATTCAGCGTAAAATTTAATCCAACAGAAATAGTAGTTGGTCTAGGATAATTGTTGTATCTGTCAATTCCAGGAGCTGCCAAACCAGTTTTATCCATTACTCCAGTCTGATTGATTCCGTCTTGAGCATTTAAACCAATCTCTGGATCTACACCTTTGTAACCTGTTATTACAAATAAGTTTTCGCCCATTACATACATTCTAAATTTAGATTTCTTGTACTTCAATGGTAAAGTATAACCAAAAGTCAATGTCTGAAGTCTGAAGAAAGAAGCATCTTCGATCCAGTAATCTGAATATTTTGGAGGCGAAGTAATTCCACTGCTTAAGAAAGCATCTGGCACATTATAAGCTGGCAATCTAGTTGGATCGTTCAACATCATATTTGTTGCGTTTAAAGCTTTTTGTCCAAACATTCCGTATCCAGAAAATCCAAGATCAAAATTTCCATAAGTAAAATTCATTCCAATACCTAAAGTTAGATCTGGCTGAATATTTCCTAAATCTGTTTTATCAGCATCAACCAATGCACTTTCGTCAACAACTTGTCCTGCCGCGTTATAATATTGAATTTTTCCGTTTGCATCTAAACCAGCATTTCTGAATCCCCAGAAGGTTCCAACAGGATATCCTTCAGCAATAATTTGAGAATATTGTCCAGACATACCTGCCAAACCATGAAGAGATCCGCTGTAGATAACATCTGTTTTATAAGTTGGGTTAGAAAGTTTTTCGATTTTCTGAACGTTATGTCCAAGAGTCAAATTCGCATTCCAATTGAATTTATCTCCTCTAATAATATCAGCATTCAAAGTTAACTCTACTCCTTTATTTGACATTTCACCAACGTTAGCCAACATTGTTCCAACTAAATATGGAGGTTGAGGCACTTCGTATGTGTATAGTAAATCTTTTGTCTTTTTAGAATAATATTCGAATGATCCAGTAATTCTATTGAAAAGTCCGAAATCAAAACCAACGTTAACTTGTTCTGTAGATTCCCATTTCAAATCAGGATTTGGATTTTGTTTTGGAGAATAAGCCAAACTCCAAGTTTTTGTAATAGGATCATAGTAACTGTCGCTTCCAACTCCTAAAATAGAAAGCGATTTATACTCTCCAATTCCATCTTGATTTCCTGTAACTCCGTAACCAACTCTTACTTTTAAATTGTCTAACCATCCTTTTGTAGAACTCATAAATTCTTCGTTAGAAACTCTCCATGCCGCAGAAGCAGATGGGAAAGTTCCCCATTTATTATTTTCTCCAAAACGGCTAGATCCGTCGCGTCTTACTGTCGCAGTCAATAAATATTTACCATCGTAACCGTAGTTAGCACGAGCATAAAAAGACACTAAATTAGATTTTCCTTTGTATGAATACACATCGCCTAAACGATAGTTAGAACCAGCACCTAAGTTATTATAACTGAAAGCATCTGTTACGAAACCACCTCTTTGTGCTCCAAAACCTTGATAAATATTTTCAAGATAAGAATATCCTGCCAAAGCACCGATGGTGTGTTTGTCTATTACTTTGCTGTAATTTACATAAAGCTCACCTTGTGCATTTGTAAATTCATCATAAGTTCTTTGTGCATAACCGCCTTCAGTCTGTCCTTCCATAACTGCATAAGATGGTTTGTAAGTACCTCCTTTTACTGCATTATGCTCTAACGAAATATTTGCTGTAGCAGTAAAGTCGTTTAAGAATTTTACATCTGTTTTAAAGTAACCCAAAAGTCTATGTCTTTCGTTATCAAAAGTTCTGTTTGTTAAAATCTCAACAGGATTCTGATAAAGGTTTGCTACTATCGAACTGAAATTTCCTTCTGAATCATAAACCGGAATTGTTGGGTTTAAGTTATAAGCTCTTTCAAAAATTCTGTAATCGATTGGGTGCCATTTGTCAATGTTTGCAAATAATCCCATATCAAATTTTACTTCTTTGTTATCTCCAAGAAATTGGTAAGCACTAACATTTCCGCTTAATCTTTCTAATCCAGATTTTTTAATAACTCCCTCGTTATTTAAGTAAGAAAGTGAAGTTCTAAAACCACTGTCTGCTTTACCAGAATTGATACTTAAAGTATGAGATTGAGAAATTGCTGTCTGCTCGATTGCTTTTTGCCAGTTTGTATTTCCACCGTAATCTACCGCATCTCCAATTTGATTCTGGCGTACATATCCTCTCCATTGATTTGCAGAAAGAAGATCTAAGTTATTACTCACATAACCAATACCAGTTTGTCCGTTGTAAACAACAGAAACCCCTTTTGTTCCCGATTTTGTAGTAATCATAATTACCCCATTTGCTCCACGAGAACCATAAATTGCAGTTGCCGAAGCATCTTTAAGAACGTCAACCGATTTAATGTCTGAAGGCTGAACCACGTTAATATCAACTCCTGCAATACCATCTACCACAATTAACGGACTGTTGCTTGCTGTTAGAGAAGTTCCTCCACGAAGGCGAATTGTAGAACCTGCAGCTGGATCTCCAGAAGGACGTATAATACTTAATCCGGCTACTTTTCCTTGCAAAACTTGCTCTGTTGAACCAATAGTTCCTTTTAGCAATTCATCTGCACCAACGGTAGAAATCGCTCCTGTTAAATCTGCTTTTTTTACTTTTCCGTAACCTACAGAAACTACTTGTACTTCGGCCAATGTATAACCATCATTTTGCAGACGCACTTCAAGATTAGCACTATTTCCAGTAATCTGAATTTTTTGTGTTGTTGATCCGATGAACGAAACTTCGATTGCACCTCCTACGGCTACCTGAAGGCTAAATTTACCATCAAAATCTGTTGTTGTTCCGTTTTTTGTTCCTACTTCAATGATAGAAGCTCCTGGCAATACCGTACCAGTATTGTCATAAACGGTTCCTGAGATTTGCTTTTTCGTCTGCGCGAAAGTACTAGCAGAAAGAAAAAGCATAAAAATCATCAATACCGCTGCCTTAGCAGTCCACATTTGATGCAGGACGCTTTTTGTATTTTTACTATTCATTAGAATTGGTGTTTTAATTTAATAGTGATTATTTATCTAAAGTTTTTAGCGGAATCGTCGTATCCGAAATCGTTTTGTCTTTGTTGTCTTTTACCAAAACATGGATTTCGCTTAAACTTGGAACTCCATTTAATTCTGATACTAAATTGACAAAACCTTTAATTTCTGCAGTTCCTCCAGTAAACTCACCAGAAATTGTTTTTGGTCCAGCTGTAATCGTGTAGATCAATTTGTTTACACCTACCTCATTGTTTTTTCTTGACATTCCAAGAAAATCTTTTTGACTGATTTGTGATGGAAAGAAAGCGAAACTTGGTGGCGGTGGCGGAACAAATTCTCCTGCGTAAATAACCTGATCGCCAGAATTTGCTGTCCAATTCTCTGCTACCATCAGAAAGTTTATCTTTTCCATTACAAAATCATCCGGAGCATTAAAGTACTGCTTAGGAATAAAATCCATTTTATAAAAACCATTCCCTAAGTCTTTTAATTTTGTTTTTGCAGCAACATCTGGTTTTGCAGCTTCATACATTTGCTGAATAGCCCAGTCATTTAAACCTCCATGCATATGTACACTTGGAGTGCCCGCAAATGCTGGATTAAGATTTGCATTAAACAAAATACTTACCGGTTTATCGATTAATGGTTTTGTTGGATATGATCTAAATAATTCACCTGAAGTGTAAAAAGAAGAAAAATCAACATACGCCATATTTGCAACATCACTTTGCTTAGATCCGTTTTTGTTTTTTAAACGGAACCAAAATCCATCACTCGCAGCAATTTGTTCTGGAGTTTTAGAAAAATAAAGAGTTGGAGTTAGCGTAAAACTCCAGATTTTATTTCCCTCGTATTTCAGTTTTGCAAAATCAGACGAGTTTTCCCAGTGTCCAGCATCTGGTTCAGATGGAGACCAAATCCAGATATATAAATCTTCTGTTTCAGCAAATGTCGATGCCGACATATCAAAATACCAAGTAACTTGTTCATCATATTTGTAAACAGCAGGATACGATGACATTGCCCCAACAGCTCCAGCAGCTTCCTGTGCCTGAATAAAATTAGGAGCCATCAACAAGGCAAGTAAAATTGTATATATAAACTTTTTCATATTACTTTTTAATTAATAGCATTTAATTTAAACACATAAGACAAGAAATCTACACCGCCAGAAGAACGTACCAATTGAATCTGCATTTCTCTGGTTTTACCTGGAACCGAAACTAATCTCAATTCATCTATTTTCTGCGTTTTCTGTGCATCGCTGTACAGATAGATTTTTGTTCCAACACCAGTGATAGACGATTGAAATTCTGAGCTAAGTGCCCAATATCCCTTAGGAGCAAATAACGGAGGGACATCTCCTGTTACTTCATAACTTGTTGGATTGTTCTTTTCATCTACGTTAAATTTGATTTTAAAATCTTCGTAGTTAAAATAAGTACTCAAGTTTTCTTCGTTTGGCTGAATATTATTTGCTTTCGCAACTTCATCAACCATTTTCAGATTTGTTAATCCCCAATTCCCGTTTACTTTTTCATAAAGAGTAATTGGTGCTACATAGCTTCCGTCATCTGTGTTATCGCATCCGATTGCAAAAAAACACATCATAAAAGCTAGCCAATAAAGACTTTTACATTTCATAAATTTTTGGTTTTTGTTAGTTTGTTATCCCCTTCAAAAGGATACAGCGAAACTAGACGTTAAATAAATCCTAAAAAAAAAATCTGATAAAAATCAAGATGAAATTCAAACAATAAAAAACACAACTAATTAATAATCAATATTTTATATTTTTACTAACAAGTAAAAAATCAAGATGCTGTTTAGATGAAAATCGGCTATTTTTTAATGGTAAAAATGACAATATGTAAAATAATCATGATATTTTTTCCACTATGCATATATATAACTAGTTTTTATTGTATAATTGCAAATAAATTACCTGTTTTTAACATTTACAGCTTATTTTCACCCAGAAAATCCCCTTTCAAAGCTATCTTATTAAACAATTTACAAGATTCTAAAAAAACAGGTTTAGCTTAATCTCAAACTTATTCTTAATTTTAAATCGAATTAACTAACTATATCAATCAACCAATCTTTTCCCTAAACCAAAACAAAATCATGCGAAGAATATTGATGCTGCTTTTCTTCTTAGGAGGTTTTTCTCTTGCTGCGAAAGAGAACAATCCTTATTTAGAAGAATTAGATCAGGTTCTCTTGAAAAAAGACATTTACCTGAAACAGAAATATCGAAAAATAGAAGCTTTAAAGAAAAGCGTATCTAAATTTACCCTTAGTCAAAACAACGAAGAGCTTTATAATTGCTATATGTCATTGTTTGATGAATACAAATCTTTTAAGTACGACTCTGCATATTATTATTTAGAGCAGTCCAAAATCAAGGCTAAGATTCTAAAAGATCCAAAGTTTTTATCTAAAAGCCGAATCAAAGAAGGTTTTGTGCTTTTGTCTTCTGGACTTTTTAAAGAAGCAATTGACACGCTAAATGTTATAGACGATACCAAACTGGATCAAAGAAATAAATTTGAATATTATAACATAAAAGCTCGTGCTTACTACGATTTAGCCGATTATAACCGTGATCAGCGCTTTAATATTCATTATGTACAGCAGGGAAATCATTTCTTAAAAAAAGCACTAGAATTAATCGGAACCAACACCAATGAATATTGGGCTGCAGAAAGTTTGAAACGTCTAAAACAGCAAGACTGGCGCGGTGCCGAATTTGCTTTCAGTTATTGGATTAACAACTACAATCTTCCGCCAGATTATTACGGAATTGCAACTTCGAGTCTCGGATATATTTATTCTGAACGGGGTTATACCAAAAAAGCCATTCAATATTTGGCTCTTGCCGCCATTGCCGATGTTAAAAATGCGACGAAAGAAACCGTTGCACTCCGAAATTTAGCCAATGAACTTTTTAAAATGGGGTATTTGGATAAAGCAAACGAGTACATCAATATTGCAATGGATGATGCTACGTTTTATAATGCAAGACATCGAAAAATTGAGATTTCGTCGATTTTACCTATTATCGAAAAAGCGCAATTAAATAATGTAAAAGACAAAAATGACAAACTAGAGAAGATTATTATTCTTTTGACGATCTTAACGGTTATCATTTTCGTTTTCCTTGGCATAATTTTCAAACAATTAAAAGAAAAGAACAAAGCCAGAAAAATTATGGCCGATTCGTACTTGCAGTTGCAGGAAATGAATGTGAGTTTGAGCGAAGCCAATGCCATTAAAGAAGAATATATCACCTATTTTATTAAGGCAACATCGGCCTTCATTAATAAAATAGACCATATACAGAAAAGTACGTTGCATAAAATCATCACTAAAAAAACAGATGAAGTTATTGCGAGTTTAAAACGTTACAATGTAAAAGAAGAACGCGAGAATCTTTTCCATCAATTTGATGAAATCTTCTTGAAATTGTTCCCTACATTCGTAACAGATTTTAATAAATTATTCCCGAACGATCATAAATGCATTGTCAAAAAAGGCGAACTTTTAAATACCGAATTGCGAATTTTTGCTTTATACAGATTAGGAATCCAAGACAGCAATCAAATGGCCGAATTTCTTGAACTTTCTGTAGCTACAATTTATACATACAAAACGAGAATTAAAAGTAAATCCGACTTTAAAGATACTTTTGAACAGAAGATTATGGAAATTAAGACAATCTAAGTTGCTGAGATACTAAGGTTCTAAGATGCTAAGTTTTTTTGCTGCGTGCAAACGATAACTAGTATTACAGCTCTGGAGGAGTGGCATATTTATAGAATGCAATTTAAACGTCCATAAAAAAAGCCCTAGCGGGGGACATATATATTTATGTCACCCCGCTGGGGCTTTTCTACATCTGCAAATATCTTTTTTATAAATATTTCGTCCCTCTGGGACTATCTTATTCTGTTGTTTCTAATTGCAAAATGGTATTCTGATAAATCGTACTTAATGAAAACAGTTGCTCTGCAAAAATCATTACGGCAATCGGAACAAAGAAAAATGCTATTAAATCTTCTTCATATAGAAAATAAGTTGAAATCAGGGCTAAACGAGCATATTCTAGATAATAAATCCATTTTCGTTGTTCTAACAAAGCACCACAGTTTATTAAAGTTATAATAACTAGCGAAAGCACAAATATTTTATCGTAGCGCTCTAAATAATCAAAATAATAAGTGAAAATGGTTAAAATAAACGTACAAAACCCTAATTGAATATAAAGGTAATTCTTAAACCGAAGTCGTTGGTTTGGAGCTGTTTTATCCTGAAGAAAACGTTTTTCTAAAGTTGGTCGAATATCCTGATCCATATCAGCTGGACTTCCGAAGACAGCATTCCATCTGGCTTTAAATCCACTAGAGCGTTTCCATAATTCATAGATTTCGAAGTAATAATGAAAATGTTGCCACAAGAAACTGTAGCTTTTCAAAGGATGCGTCAATCCGTATTTTGGTTTTTCTTCTTCCGTTTGGAAAGTTCCAAAAAGGCGATCCCAAAAAGTGAACATGTCACCGTAATTTTTGTCCAAATATTTTTCATCAGAAGCATGATGCACTCCATGAACAGAAGGTGTTACAAAAACATATTCTAGCCATTTTATTTTTCCGATAAGTTGTGTATGTGTAAAGAAAGAATAAGCACCGTGAACAATCAACATTGTAATAACCATTTTAGGATGAAAACCAATTAAGGGCAAAACACACCAAAATCCTGTTCTAATAATGGCTTGAAATGTCGTAATTCTAGCTGCAGCTGTAAAATTAAATTCTTCGCTATGATGATGCACAATATGCGCAGCCCAGAAAAAATTGACTTCGTGTCCTAATCGATGGTACCAATACCAGACAAAATCGGTAGCTAGAATTAGTGCAAACCAAACTAAAGCATTACTCGGAATCTCAAATATTCTATAATCATCATAAATCAAATAATACAATTGGTAAAAACTCGCCGCAACAAATAAGTTAATCAAACGCTCTGCAATTCCGATGGAAATATTGGAAACAGAACTTTCATAATTAAAAATTTCAGGCCTTTTTCTGCGTTGAGCAAGCTTATATTCCAAAAACAAAAAAAGAAAAAAGGCCGGCATGGCAAATGCTAGAAAATTGATGTTTTTCATTTTGTATGATACTTTTCGATTCTAAAAATTATAATTACTAGTTCAAACGAAAAAGACACTTCCATCAATTACGTTTTTAGCAGACAAAAAACGTAATCAACGAAAATGATCTTTTACGAAATAAACCTGATTTTAATTCTGCTTAAATAAAGGAGCTTCGAGCGCCACTTCTTTTACCGACTGTGTTTCGGCCACTTTTTTCAAAGCAATAATATAAGCAGCAATACGAGGCGTTACATTGTGTTTTACTGCAACTCTAAAAACAGTTTCAAAACCTTTCTCTAAAATATCTTCCAGACGTTTGTTAATCTGGTGAATTCTCCAAGACTCCAAAAGCGAATTCTGAAGCCATTCGAAATAAGAAACGGTAACACCACCAGCATTGGCTAAAATATCAGGAACAACTAATATATTTTTATCATGTAAAATTTGATCTGCATCTGAAGCAACTGGACCATTTGCGCCTTCAACGATAATTCTCGCTTGAATATCTCCAGCATTCTTCTGCGTAATAACATCTTCTTTTGCAGCCGGAATTAAAACATCAACATCTAAAAGCAATAAATCTTCATGTTTAATCGCTACCGAATTAGGATATCCTTTTATGGTTTTGTTATTCAGATTATAATACAAGATCAATTCTGGAATATTAATTCCGTTCGGATTATAAAATGCTTCTGAAACATCACTTACAGCTACAATCTTCACTCCTTTTTCATGAAGAAACAAAGCAGAATGCAATCCAACATTTCCAAAACCTTGAATTGCTGCCGTAGCTCTTGCTGGTCTGATTTTTAGTTTTTGAAGCGCCAAAAGCGTAATAATGCTTACTCCCCTTCCAGTAGCTTCTACTCTGCCTAAAGATCCGCCAGAATGAAGATGCTTTCCTGTAACTACAGCATGAATTGGTCTTCCGTGCAATAACGAAAATTCATCCATTAACCAACCCATTTCGTCTGGGCCAGTTCCCATATCTGGAGCAGGAACATCCTTTTCTGGTCCGAAAATATCGGATAAAGCTTTGGTATAAGCTCTTGTGATTTTTTCTAATTCTGTTTTAGAATGATTTCTCGGATCGCAAATAATGCCGCCTTTAGCACCACCAAAGGGAATTCCAGTTACAGCAGATTTCCAGGTCATCCAGGCGGCAAGTGCCTTTACTTCGTCCAAGTTTACAGCAGTATCGTAACGAATTCCACCTTTTGAAGGACCTAAAGCTGTATTGTGAATTACGCGGTATCCTTCGAAGTTCTGAACATTTCCATTATCTAATGTAATAGAAAAATTTACTGTGATTTGTTTTTCTGGGCGTTGCAATTTTTGTCTGATAGAATCATCTAAATTCAAAATATCTGCAGCGATATTAAAGCGATCAATCATCGATTGAAACGGATTGTGTTTTATAATTTCTGAACTCATAATATATAGTGTTAGGTTTGGGTTATCTTTTTATTTTTATTGATCTTCTTCTCTTTTGAAGACGCGTTCTCTTTTATTATTCAAATTCGATGCAACACGGAATCTTGATTAGGCAACGGCGCATCAAAATTTTCATATTTCTGTTGGTTCTCATATCTTGATTTTTTAATGATTCAAAAAAAAGCCTTTCATGGTGCAATGAAAGGCTAAAAAAAAAATAACTAACAAGTACTTTCTCTATTAACGCCATTTCAAAACGTGATTCATCATGCAGCACATCGCAAAGCAGCATGGAAAAGACGTTCTTATATTTTGACTATAGTTTTTCATTGTTGAGACAAAGCTACAAAAATATATTTATAAATTCTATAGAATTAGTAGGGTTAATTTAAAAGATTTTTAATTTACTTACAAAAGCAACTGTAAATTAAAGGTTTATGAACTAAAAAAAATTACTATAATTGTGATAAAAATATAAAAACAACTGCTATAAGAGCCAAAAACAAACCTAAAATATTAATTTTTGAAAGTTTCTCTTTAAAGAAAAAAGCTCCGATAAGAGTTCCTAAAATAATTACGCCCATATTCATTCCTGCAAAGACCGTTGACGGATTTTCTGCAAATGCTTTATGAGCCTTTAAGTAGAATAATATATTTCCGAAGTTAAAAACGCCGACCAATATTCCAAAAGGAATGCTTTTTAAAACAAACTTTTCTTTTGCTATAAAGAACTTGTAAATCACTATAAGAATAGAAACAGCAAAAGCAATTAGAAAGACAAAAAACAAAGATGTTGTATAAGGAACGACAGTATATAAGGCTATTTTCTTAAAAAGAATATCTATAACTCCAAAACCAAGTAAAACTGTTGCTGGATAAATCCATTTGTTTTCTGCGTTGTCTGACGGCTTTTTTAAGATGAATAAAAGTGCAGCAAAACCAACTAGAACTCCTATAACTTTATAAGTATTAAATCCTTCATTAAACAAGAGCCAAGCTGCCAGAATAGGAATAAATAACGACAATCTTTGCGCTGCATCTGTCTTTGCAATTCCCATATACTTTATAGAAAGTGCTAAAAACAGAAATAAAATCGGAAGTAAAATTCCAACAGAAGTGTAGATTTCTAATGGTGCTTTATTGTCTAATGCATTTAGATCTGGCGCAAAAGTAAAGTAACAAAGCGTAATCGCAGCGATATAATTAAACGAAATAATTTGCGACGGATTAGCATTATATTTTCTAGAAATTTTGAATATAACACCTACAATAACACTGCAAAGAATACTTAATATAAGAAATAACATAAATTTATTTTTGGATTGTAAAAGTAGCTATTGTAAAATAAAAAAGTCCAGCCGGTTTTAAAAAACCAGCTAGACCAGATTATATTTTAATCTTATGTTTTTAAAATTTACTAATATAACTTCCGTAAATATCTCTAAACTGACTTCCTTTTGCAAAACGGTCTTTGCTCAGTTTCTTATATTCTACCAATCCCCAAAGAATAAATTCTTTCATAAAATATACATCTTCTTTTGCTAATTGAGGCTGGTATTTTTTCAATAAATCATCTAAAGGAGCCACTTCATCTAGAATGCTTTTATACTCTTTATCAGAAGCATCATCTAACAACTCGAAACCGCTCTCGGCAAAAAACCATTCCACAAGATCTGAGTATGGTGTTTTTTCATCAGGTTTTTCCAATTTTTCGATTTTAGGAAAATATTCAGGGAATAAAGTTCTGATTGCAGAACCAATTAAGCTTTCAGCCACAACATCGGCTCCCTCCTGCTCTCCTTCATAAACTAATTCTACTTTACCTGTAATGGCTGGAATAATTCCGATAAAATCAGATAAACGTAAAGTCGTTTTATCGACACCTGAAATCAATGCGCGACGCTCAGCTGTACTTATTAAATTTTCAAACGCCGTAATGCTCATTCTGGCACTTACACCACTTTTATTGTCAATATATTCGCTTTCACGAGCTTCAAAACTAATTTGCTCTAAAATATCTCTCGCTAAACTCGGAACATATACAACATCAGTCTGATTTTGATCTAATTTAGACTCTTGCTCAGTAATCGTTCTGGCAATCTCGATACTTTCCGGATAATGCGTTAGAATTTGTGAACCAATTCTATCTTTTAAAGGCGTTACAATACTTCCTCTGTTGGTATAATCTTCTGGATTTGCAGTGAAAACAAATTGCATATCTAAAGGCATTCTCAATTTGAAACCTCTAATCTGAATATCACCTTCCTGCAATATGTTGAATAACGCTACTTGAATTCTGGCTTGCAAATCTGGCAATTCATTAATAACAAAAATACAGCGATTCGCTCTCGGAATCATTCCGAAGTGGATTACACGATCATCTGCGTACGACAACTTCAAATTTGCCGCTTTTATCGGATCGACATCACCAATTAAATCGGCAACGGTTACATCTGGCGTTGCCAGCTTCTCGAAGAAACGTTCGCTTCTGTGCAACCATGAAATCGGTGTTTCATCTCCTTTTTCAGCAATTAAATCCTTTGCAAAACGAGAAATTGGATTTAACGGATCATCATTAATTTCTGAACCTTCCACAAACGGAATATATTCGTCTAATAATTCTACCATTTTGCGAGCTAAACGCGTTTTTGCCTGACCGCGAAGTCCTAATAGATTAATATTGTGACGAGATAAAATTGCGCGCTCCAATTCTGGAATTACGGTATTCTCAAATCCATGAACGCCTTCAAAAACAGGTTTTCCCGATTTGATTTTTTCACGTAGATTATTTCGCAATTCATCCTTAATGCTTGTAGTTTTATATCCAGTGGCTTTTAATTGACCTAATGTCTTTATAGTATTTATTTCCATTGTGTTGAAATATAGTTTGTTTATTTATTTTTTAATGACAATGCTTTGTGTCATTACTGTGCTTAGACGCACTGCGGTGCGTCTCTACAATATACGCAACGTTTATATGCGTATGCAAAGAAACCTTAGTATCTTAGCGTCTTAGAACCTTAGCAACTTACTTAATCCTCTTCTTCCTATTTGCTTCGTAATCTTCAAAAATCATTTCACCCAAACCTTTTATTCCGGTATAAAATGCTTTTCCTTGATTAGCTTCTGTAAACTGATTCACAAAACGCTGTAAATACGGATCTCTAGCAATCATAAAAGTCGTAATCGGAATATGGAGTTTTCTTGCCTGTTGTGCCTGAGTGTAGCATTTATCGACAATGTATTCGTCTAAACCATTACTATTCATATAATAAGAGCCATCACGCTCACGAACGCAACTTGGTTTTCCGTCCGTAATCATAAAAATCTGCTTGTTGGTATTTCGCTTTCTACGCAAAATATCCATCGCCAATTGCAAACCAGCAACCGTATTAGTATGATAAGGACCAACTTGTAAATACGGTAAATCTTTAATCGGAATTGTCCAAGCATCATTCCCGAAAACCAATATATCTAACGTATCTTTTGGGTATCTTGTTGTGATTAACTCTGCCAAAGCCATGGCTACTTTTTTGGCAGGAGTAATTCGGTCTTCTCCGTATAAAATCATACTATGACTGATATCGATCATCAAAACCGTACTCATTTGCGCTTTGTATTGGGCGTCTTCTACGATCAAATCATTTTCAGTAAGCATAAAACTATCGACACCGTTATTAACTTGAGCATTTCGAAGGCTTTCGGTTAAAGAAATTCTTTCTAAACTGTCGCCAAAATTATATTCACGGAATTCTCCCGTATGCTCATCACCACTTCCCGCATATTTTGTTTTATGATTTCCGCTCCCAGATTTTTTCAAGTTTCCAAAAATCTGATCTAAAGCTTGCTGTCTAATGGCTCTTTCGGTTTTTGCAGTAATTCCGAAACCAGAACTTCCATCTCCTTTTACTTCATCTCTAATGTATCCTTTCTTCTTCAGATCTTCAATAAAGTCGTCAATGGTATAATTTTCGTCTGTAAGTTTATATTCTTTGTCCAGTTCCCGAAGCCAGTTTATTGCTTCATCAAAATCGCCCGAAGTATGGGTGATTAGCTCTTTAAAAATCGTAAAAAGTTTGTCAAACGGAGACTGAAAAGGAGCTTCGTAAGTCTTAAAATAAAAGCCTTTTTTAAATTCGTTTTTCATAAATCTAAAATTACATCTTTTTAGAATTATGAAAAACGAATCGTTTATTAATTTTTAGTTAAAATATTTAACCAAAATCCGCAGCTAACAGTGTTAGATATAATAATTATTCAAACTTTCCGTCTACATAATACCAAGCACCATTTTCGAATTTAAAAGTAGAGAATTCGTAATGTACTTGCGGATTATTGTTTGAATCTAAAAAATAAGCTTTGAATTCGACTGTATTTTCAGTAAAACTCAATATTTCTAGTTTCTGCCATTTATTAGAAACAGCCCATCTTAAAATTTCAGCTTTTGAATAGTATTTTCTTTCAGAAACATGAGTTGTTTCCATAAGATAATCGGCATTATGAGTTGCATACGCCGAATATCTAGATCGCATTAAAGCCAATGCTGAAGGGGCTTTTTGATTACCACTTAAATACAATTCACAGCAATTTTCAAAAAGCAATCCTGTATCGCAAAAACATTTTTTATTCTCCATCAACTGGTTCTTCTCCATTAATTTTTACATGAAGCTGATTCAACAAAACCTGATAACGAGTGATTTCTCTCACCTCTTCATCTTCTTCAGCAAAATCAATCATTTCGTCAAGTGTTTCGCTTACTTCCAATAATTTATTGTTTGCTTCTCTATCGTTTTTCGCAGCAATCAAATCAATGATTTCCTGTACGTTTGCTTTTAGTGTTTCGAATTTACTATTCATTACTTTTTTTTGTTTCAGGTTTCAAGTTTCAGGTTTGCTCTGCTAACTTGTAACATGAAACCTAAAACTTGAAACTATTTATTTACTCTTCGTTTTTACTTTCGTTGAATTTCTTTACGATTTCCTTTAATTTTTCTTTTCTTGCAATTTCTGCTTGTTTGGCTTTTGCCTGGGCTTTATGCAATTTATCGTTGTGCTTTTTGATGTTCCTCTCGTTATTACGTCCCATTACACTTCTCTTTTAATTTGTTCTAACGTTTTTTCAGTAAAAATCAATTCGTTGATAATTTGTTTTCGCAAATCAACAATATCGTCATAGTCAAAATGTTTTGCCCAATTGGTCAGCTGCTGTAGGTTTCTAATCTGTTTCAACCGTTTTGTGGTTTCAGAACTCGTTCTTAAAACTGCTTTTCCGTCATATTCAGGATTATTTTTGTGCTCGTAATTGGCAAGGTTGTTTTCAAAATCGGCTTTAATATAGTAGAGCTTTTCTTCGGCATTATCAGGATAAAATTCTTCCCACTTTGCAAAACCAATTTTAGTTTTTGATTCCGTTTCTGGATTTCGGGCAATTAAACGCCATTTACTATTGGCTAATCTTCCCCAATGATTCGAAACGCGATACATTCCTTCTTCTGTATAATAATAGGCGCTTCCTGCTTTGCTTTCAAATTGTTTTTTCAATCCTTGAATTGAATTTGCAAGTACTTCATTAAAAGCACAAAACGTATTTTTAAAAGAATTAGGATGTGGTTTAAAGTTTTTTTGCATGTGCAAATATACTCAGATTACAGCGAACTCCCTAAAACATTAATTGCTTACCTTTGTTCCTTTAATTCAAAACAAAAAAATCATGTCTAAAGATTTAGAACAAAATATGCCTCAAAAAGGAGTTTTTACTGGCATTATCGAAAAAGATGAAAATAATAATTATTTCTGTGGCGTATATCTTTTAGACTACAAAATGGTTCAAGCTAAATTTAAAGAAGGCGATTGGATTACAATAAAGTCTGTTATTGAAAACCCAAGCGACATGAGCTATGATAAATATCCTAAAAAATCAAGAAACTTCGATAAAGCGAATCATAAGCCGGAATAGTTTTTTGTTTCAAGTTTCAAGTTTCAAGTTTTTTGTTGAAATGGTTAAGTTTTTAACGCAAAGAACGCTAAGTTTATTTTTTCCGAGTGTTATAAGATTGAGAATATTTAAGTTCGCAAAGCTTTGTGTAGACATAGCTTTGTGAACTTTTCATTCTAATGAATCTCAAAAAAATCTTTGTGTGCTTTGCGTAATTCTCTGCGTACTTTGCGGTTAAAAAAATCCTTGTGCACTTTGGGGTAAAATAAACTTACAGTTAACTTTTTTCAATATTTTTTCGATCAAAACTGAAAAGTTAAAAAAAAGTGTACCTTTGCAAAAAATTTGTCGATTTGAACTAAAACAAAACGATTTCAAACTAATAGACAAGTAGTTACCTTTTATTTATGAAAAAAATAGTTGAATACCGCAAGTTACTAAACGTAGAAAAAACTGCAGAGTTAAAAGATTTAAAGACAATTTATCGTAATGCGATGAAAGAATCTCATCCTGATAAATTTGTGGGAAATGAAGCTGGTTTAAAAGAAGCAGAAGAAAAAAGTAAAACGATTATCGAAGCTTACCACTTTTTAGTAAGTATTCACCCTGATACTATCAAACTTAATTTACCTGAGTACACAGAAACAATTTCAACTTGTTCTATAACAGATTATAAATTTGTTGAAGGTCGTTTAATTATTGACTTTTCTAACGGAAGTGTTTACGAATACATTAGTGTTCCAAAAGCAACTTACGTAAAAATGGTAAATGCAGATTCTCCAGCAAGATTCGCTAAAAGACATATATTAAACTCTTTTACTTGGAGAAAGAAAACAAATCAAGAATAGTTTTTATTCTACTATATTTTACAAAAAAGCACTCTATTAAACGAGTGCTTTTTTTATGCCTAAAATTCAAATATTTGAACACAGATAGTCCAAATAAGTTTCTTATTAAGAGTTTTTGATCAAATTAGACCAACAAACATGCTGATTTCATGCATTTTAAGACAAAAAAAACTATAACAAAATTTTAGGTTACAAAATTCTGTATGTTTTATAATTTTAGATACTTTTGTTGCACAAATCAATTAACTAATTAATTTTTTATAATGAAAAAAATACTTTTTGTACTTACAGCTTCTGCAGCTATCATTTCTTGCAGTAAAGTTAAAGATGGAGAATACCTTATTACTGGTACTGCTACAGGAATTGAAAATGGAAAAACTATTATCTTGCAAGGTCAGGATCCTGCTACAAGAATGCCAGTTTCTCTTGATACAGTAAAAGTTGAAAACGGAAAATTTGAAATTAAAGGAAAAGTTACTGAACCAGCTTTCCATACATTAATATTACAAGGTGCTAACGGACCTATCCCATTTATCTTAGAAACTGGGGAAATTAAAATTGCTATTGATAAAGATAGTATCCACAAATCTAAAATTTCTGGAACTTACAACAATGATGAGTATGTAACTTTCATGGAAGAAATGAACAAAACTCAAAAAAGTTTAATTGATTTCCAGAAAAAGAACAACGACAAAATGAAACAAGCTCAACAAGCTCAAGATACAGCAACTATCAATGGCTTGATGAAACAGTACATGGAAATCCAAAAAGAAGTACAAGACGGTAGCAAAAAGAAATATTTAGCTTATGCTGAAAATCACCCAAAATCTTTCATTACAGCTTTAATTATTCAAAGTTTATTGAATGATCCAACTGCTGATATGAAAAAATTAGAAGGTCTTTACAATGGTTTAGATGAGTCTATAAAAAATACTGCTCCAGGAAAAGAAATCAAAACTAGATTTGGTCAAGCAAAAATGCCATCAGTTGGTGCTACAGCTCCAGCGGTAGGTAGCGGTAAATGAAGAGCAGATTTTTCGGCTCCGAATCCAGAAGGAAAAATGGTTTCGCTTAAAGAAAGTCTAGGAAAAGCAACTATTGTAGATTTCTGGGCATCATGGTGCGGACCATGCAGACAGGAAAATCCGCATATTGTGGCTTTATACAAAGAATTTCATTCTAAAGGATTAAACATTATCGGGGTATCTCTTGATAAAGATGCTGCAAAATGGAAAGAAGCTATTGCAAAAGATGGTTTAACTTGGACTCAGGTTTCTAATCTAAAATTTTGGGATGAACCAATTGCAAGACAATATAATGTTGAAGCAATTCCTGCAACTTTTATTCTTGATGCATCAGGAAAAGTAGTTGCGCAAGATTTAAGAGGCGATGAATTAAAAGCAAAAATTCAAGAATTGCTAGCAAAATAATCTTCTATTTAAAATAATAAAAAATCTCCCTCGTGGAGATTTTTTTGTTTTATGGCATATTGCCTTAAAAACAGAAGCTCGTCTTAAAAAACGTTATTTACAATGACAATTTTTAAACTGCCTGCTTTTTTTCGATTAGAAAAAGACAATTACAAATCAAGATTAAATTAGAAATTATATTCTCAATATTCCGTCTAAGACATCAATAAAAGTAGTACCTGACAACTTTATTGAAGAAAAAACCCAAAGTAAAAACAATAGACAACACTTAAGAATATTCTTTCTTTTGTGAAAATTTTTAAAAAAACTCAATTTAGCTTGTTTTTATTTTATTCAATTTCAGATAATTAAAAAATAACTTTAAAATAACTTAAAATTAAGTCGTTTTTTTGTTTGGAAATGTAGAAAACGTTGCTATCTTTGCCACCGCTAAGAATAACAAAGCACAATAAGCTGAGATCGGGGAGATACTCAAGCGGCCAACGAGGGCAGACTGTAAATCTGCTGTGTGAACTTCGCAGGTTCGAATCCTGCTCTCCCCACGGAAAGGCCAAAAAGGCGGAAAACTTAAAGTTTTCAATCTTTTCAAAAAGCCACAAAAAATGTCTGAAGACCTGCAAATTCAAGGATTTGCAGGTTTTTTTTATTTTAGGCCTGTTTTCAATATTTACAAATCCTCACAAAATTAAAGGTGCAGAATCGGTGCACTTTTCGGCGCGCTGAAAAGTGCACCAGAAATAGTAAAAATCCCTTATATCATAGGGGTTAACGAGATTAACGACTTGATTTGGCAGTAATATTATTCTACATTTATTAATTTAAAAAGTAGGATTATGTTGGAAAGCAGTTTTGGTTTGGGATTCTTTTTAAAAAGACCCAAAATAGAAAGTAAAGAATGGATCGTATATTTCAGAATAACTGTTGACGGTATCCGTAAGGAAAGCTCAACTAAAAGAAAATGGGATAATACTCGATGGGATCAAAGGTTCGAAAGAGCGGTCGGCTCAAAGGAAGATGCAAAGTCGCTGAACTTCTTTTTGGATTCGCTGACTTTAAAAATCAATGAAATCAAAACCGAAATGATGTACAGCGGCAAAACCATAACCGCTGAGAAAATTATGAACGAGGTTCTGGGAAGGACCGCGCCAAAGATTAAGGTTCTCGAAGAATTTCAAAAGCATAATGATGAAATGGAGGCGCTTCTTGGAAAAGGCTATGCAAAAGGCACCCTTGACCGGTTTACCATTACTAAAAACCATTTGACTGCGTTTATAAAATTCAAGCTTAAAAAGCACGATCTTGAATTTGCGGATTTGAATCTTGAGTTTGTAAAGGACTTCGAGTTTTACCTTAGAACTGTACGCGACTGCAGCAACAACACCACCCTTAAATACATTGCAAATTTCAAAAAGATTGTAATCCGCGCCATTGATAAGGAGTTAATCACCAAGGACCCATTTAAGAACTTTAAGGGACGTAAAACAAAACTGGTAAAAAAACCACTCACCGCACAGGAATTGTACGAACTTGAAAGTCATTATTTCACAACTGACAGGCTCAATGTCGTAAGGGATGTATTTGTCTTCCAATGCTACACTGGCCTGGCTTACATAGACGCTTATCAATTAAAGAAAACTGATATCAAAGAAGGCATTGATGGAAATCTATGGATTATGTCCGAAAGGCAGAAAACAAACTCATCATTTAATGTCCCTCTTCTTCCCCAAGCACTGAAAATAGTTGAAAAATATAAAGAGCACCCGCTGTGTATCCAGCGTGGAACCGTGCTTCCTGTTTCATCCAACCAGAAAATGAATGAGTATCTAAAAGAGGTGGCAGTCTTGTGTGGCTTTCCTTTTACATTAAACACGCATATGGCCCGCCGTACTTTTGGAAGCACTGTGACATTAAATAACAACGTCCCTATTAATGTAGTTAAAGAACTGCTGGGTCATGCATCGGTAAAACAGACTGAGGCATATGCTATAACTGAGCAGGCCACAATCGGACGTGAAATGTCTATTCTCAATAAAAAACTCAATAAAACTGGGTCCAAAATGTCTAAACCTGATTTGGCGGTTCTCAGCAGGCTCGAAAAGGAAATTCAGGCAATCAAAAAGAAATACAACATTTCTTCGTGATAAATAAATTTCAAAATATATTTAAAATTAAAAGAGGCTATCTCAAATATTTTGAGATAGCCTCTTTTTACACAACCTAACTTCGCTTTTATATCCTGGATGATAAGATGGGGTGTACTTAATGTATCCTAAATCCTGAAGCTGTTTAAAATACTTATGATAAGTCGGTAACGTATTCACATGTGACAGCTCCATAATTTTACTGCGGCTGACTTTAATCCTTCTTCTTTGTCCCTGCCTATAGCCTAATCCCAGTATTGCTGTCAAAATTGATAGATGCCAGACATTTAGTTTAGGATCATTACTATACATTGACAGATAACTCATTATATAGCTTTCTTTTAATCTTTTAGTGTTTATCATCATCAAATAGCTTTTGAAGATCTTCTTTATTGTAGTAATACGAGCCAAGCACTTTTTTGAAACGGACTTTTTCGCTTGTTCTAAGATTCTGTACTGAACCTGCTGAAATATCAAGCAGTTTTCTCACAGACTTGCTTTTAATCCACTCTGGTTCCAAAGTTTCTTTCCGTCCAGAATCCTTATCTTTAAATACAGCCTGTATTTTATCTACTAGAAGAAGACCAAACTGTCTCAGATCTTCCTTGGTTACAATTTCATTCATAGTACAATTTCATAAAATTATTAATTGCAGAATCTTTAGATGTCCGCATCAGCTGAAAACAAAAAATATACTTCACTTCCACGATTTTTTTTAAAAGATGGTCTATACTTTATGTATCCATACTGATGAAGTTCCTGGACACATTTATGATAAGTATTTGCTGAAGAAACTTTAGCAATAACAATAATCTCCGAGCTGAATACAAAAATTGGATTAATAAAGCCATTAACGGATCTAAATTGTAATAGAGCTGCATAAATGGCAATATGCATTGGACTAATCCGGTAATCATTCTCTATTGCGGTGAAAAAATCCGATAAAGGCTTTAATTTTTCCATAACTTTTAAAGTGAAGGAGTTTTTCTTTTCTTTACTTTATTATCTTTCCTCCCTGAATCACCTTCATCAGAATCTAGATTTTTTTTTTGATCTTTAGATACTGATTCTTTTTGAGATTCAGCCTTTTTTTCTTCCTTGCTCTCTCGATGATTAATTCTTTGTAAATTTTCATCGTAAACATTAACAGTCTTGAACTGGGGATTTGCCTCCACAAACATTTTACTTTCAGTACCGCCGACAACAAAAGTCGCCGACTGAAGGTTTCCTTTCTTTAGCGAATTCAAAAGGTCTTCTTTATACTGCGGAGTATTGAGCTCTTTGATTGAATGTTTTGCCAGACTTGCTTCCAGATCATACCCATAATTCTGATGGTATTGGTTCAGCTTAAAATTACCATTGTCAGATTGTTTAAAGTCGATTTTCAGCCAGCAATTATAGCTCTCCCCTTCTTTGTTTTTAAGATCTTTATTGACAGATCTGCCTTCCATCAAATTATAAGCCTCTTTCATTGTAATGCTGGCGCTGTCTTTGTTGATGTAGAAGGTCTGTTCCATACCAGGTTTGCTTTCTTCTTTCTGAAGATTGACATGATAGGAATTAAAAAAGTACATATCTGTCTGCTCAGACCTTTTGAAATTTAATTCTACAGTTAAGGTATCCTTATTTGGCAGACCATTGTTCATAATGCCGGTGTGCATAATTTTAAAATCCTTATCTCCCTTCATTATGTTCTCTCGCAGTTCAGCATCGAACGTTTCTCCAAATCCAGTATATTTTAACTGGTCTTTCAGGTATTCTAAATTTTTCTCATTCATTGCGTTTTCATTTAAATTATTTTCTAAAATTTCTCTCCTATCTATTTCCCTTTTGGCAAATCCAGTAAGTTCTATTGCTTCATTTTCGGAAGTATCTGCCCCGCTATTCAAAACTGCTCGCAAGTCGTCGATAACTGATTCAATCGGCAGGCTCTGAAAATAATTCGCATCATTGTTCATAACCAGACAGTACTCCTTCGCATCCAAGGGATTTCTAAAAAACTCAATTGTGTCGGTATCAGTCACCTCATCGGTATTAAAGGCGGCAAATCGATGGCCGTTATAAGCCATTTCCTCAGCAAATGACAGCATCATTTCAGTGTCAGCTAAATTGATTATCATAATTTATTTTAAAGCTTAAAATGTGTCACTGCTTAATTTTGTAATCGGAATTACCTTATCAGTCAGATTATTATTAATATCCACTTCCAAATGTCTTCCGCCGTTTTTTTCAATCATCTGAAGTGTCAGATACTTATTCTCCGGGATGGTAAATTTCTCCAGAGCATAAACTTTTATTATTTCAGATTTATAAGGAATTACAGAAGAAGATGAAGTCGCGTACAAAGGCTGCAGTTCAATTTCCTGTGACGCGGTACGTTTTGACTTCTTCTGGTCTCTGATAAAAAAACGGAGCTGATCAATATCGTAGTTAATCTTTGATTTGTTTTCAAAAACAATACGCAGATACAAAACATCCTGCTGGATAAAGATCCCGTTCACCTCCAGTCTGATCTGATACTTTGATTTTTTTAGACCACTGATTTTTTTCTTTTTTGAATATGCAGCCAAAGCACACTGTTCAATTCTTTTCTGATTTTCGTTTTCTAAAGAAAACAGCACATTCCTGCTTGCAGCCACTGCATTTTCAGCCTTAAAATTTAAGTCAGGGCACGAATCGTCATAATTCAGTACAAAAACGTACAATTTCCCGTCAGATGTTATAACTGTCAGATTCGTCTGAAAAAAATGCTGTTTAGCAGCTTTTACAAGCAGTATATTCTCAACTCCTTTTGCTTTTTGTACAAGCACTTCTGCACTTCCTTTATCTATGCTCTTGATTGTATAAGGAAAAATAATGCTTGTGGTTTTAGAAAAACCTACTTGTAGATTTTTATACTGGTCTTCGTATAAGACAGTTTCCCTTGCGTTTGACTGTGGATTAACTGAAACACAAACCAGCAGCAAGCTGATTAAAAACAAATAATTCGCTCTTTTCATATTTTCTCTCTTTTAAAGTTTTAAATTCTTTTGTTTTTCATCATACAGCAGCACCTGATACCCTGCCTTTACAACCACTTTTATGAGTTTTACCTTTTTGCTCATCAGACTTTTGGCTGCCTCGATGCCCATACCTGCGGCCTGTGCTCCCCATGAATCCGAAATCCCGGTAAGACCGAGTGTCTGGATAGAACGATCGGTAGATGCTTTAGCCACATCCCTGTTAATCGCTCCGGGAATATAGATACCGTCAATCCCGTCCAAATCATAGACTGCCAGCTCGACGGGAAATATCGAATTATTGTACTGGATGTTTGTGATTTTTACCTCCAGCCTCTCTCCTTTTAGAGCCGCCATGCCATACAGAAAAGTATTTCTGGGTATAATTGTTCCTTGGAGAAAAATATCATTGGTGAGTCTTAATTTAACCACCGAGCCATTGACAATAGTCTGCGTCTGATGCACAACTGCTTCAATAGAATTTTGTATTTCTTCAGCAGGCTGTGCTTCGTCCAGAGAATAAAATTCATTTGTTTTCAAAGAGGTCTGCCAATCGGCATTCCGCTGAAGTGAGCTTATGTTATTCTCTGCTTCTTTTTTCTGCACTGAATATATTTTGCCTTTTTTGCTCTCAGATGTTTGTTTAAGCCTTTCCTGCACGCGCTGCGGATGCTGTATATCCAAAATATTTTCCAGCATACCGCCTAATTGCTGAAGTTCCGGATCAGGTTCCTGCGGTACGCTCATCGTCGACATTAGCCCTTCAAGTTTTTTAATCTCTTCCGATTTTCCACGAGAAGTGCCGTAATTTTCAAATTCCCTCATGTCCTGGCCATAAGTCGGGACAGCAGGCTGGCTGATTATGTTTTCAAGAGCCCTCAGCTTCTCATAAACTTTCTGTTCATTGCGGTCCTGAAAAGACTGAGAATTAAAAGCCGATCTGTTTTTTGGAAGCATGCGGGATTCAAAATCACTTGTGGAAAAAGAATCTGCTTCATCTTCCGAGACTTTATTATCATTATAGTTAGGATCTTTTTTTATCTGCTCTCGCAGTTTTATCGAATCAACTGCCGCCTGATCGTAATAGCTCATCTTATCCAGTGCTGAATCTTCTTTAAATTTAGGCAGCGGCAGATTAAAATTGAATCCTTTCCTTTCATCGTTCCCTGCCATCTTGGATTCCATTCTTCCGCCGCCTAATGAATAAAATAAGAATGTGAGAAATGGAAATGTTATAAGAGGCAGCATTAAAAGCATCTTTCTCTTTTTAGATTCCTTTGGAGATAATGTTTTCTCTTGCATAATTTTAGTTTTTTAAATTGATTGTCTTAATTTTTGAAGCTGTTGAAACCTCAGCTTGTTTATAAAATGTCCTATACAGGTTATAAATTAAATAACCCGATGTCAAAACCGTAAAGAACAGAAGTCCCCAGATCAGTTTTGTTTTAGAGAGCCCATCTGTGACTCTCTTCATTTTTTCTGCCCATCTTTTCTGCAATAGCAGATAATACTTGTGATACACAAAAGGCTCAGTCTGTCTTGTAAAAAAGGATTTCATAAATCTCTATTTTCTGGTTTCTGCGGAAATATCTTTGTTTTCAATCGTATTAAACCGCTCGATAAGAAAACCATGCGGATTATTATCGCTTCTTGATACATTGCGAAGCGCACCTTCTGTAAGCAGGCTTCTTTTCAAAACACTGGTAGTACGGATAATGTTCTGTCCGGCATAACATCTAAAACGGTAGGGATATTCACGGATATCAATACTCACACTGTCAATCTGGATGGTCTGGCTGATATTTCCTGATATAATACCCGAATAAAAATTGTTTTCCTTCAGGTCATCATAAATCCGCTTTGCACTGTCGTCTGCCAGATATAGCGCTTTTGTGATATTCGTTTTAATGACCTTATCATCAGGATCAAGGGTAAAGAAAAACTTGTGAAAGGTTTTCACATGGTCCCTTGCTTCAACAGCAATGTTATCTTTTCTTTCCGAAGCGTAAGCTTCCAGCGCTTTTCCATTTGCCAGAATATATACTTTATCCTGCATAAGGCTCACTGTCTGGAAACTTTTATAGACAGTATAGCAGCTTATTATGATGCAGCCTGCAATTACAAGCATCGTGAAACCTCTCACATATCTAAATGCCGTATCAATGTTCTTCATTTTGGTAAACATATGCTTCTGTTATTAAGTCTGTTTAGAATTTCCTTTAAGCCTGTCATTCATATAGTTACCTTTATCAGTAAAATAAGGACTTCTTCCTGCTGTCGCAGCCATGCTGCTGGTCATTCTCCGATCCGCATCTACCATCGCATCAGCAGTCATTCCAACCGCATTTGAAGAGGTTCTCATAACAGAACTAGCTGAATTTCCAAACATGCTTGTCACCTTATGACCCAAGGCTCCTCCTCCGCCTGCATGAACTATATAATTGGCAACAGAAGGCACGGTAAAATATCCTATGATACCTATTATCATGAAAATTAAATATGACATATCGGTCCTGCTGAAAAAAGTGTCACCTGTTGCCTGCACCTGCGAGAGGTCCAGCTTGAGCATGAGTTCCTGAATCTTTCCTATAATACTTCCGAATATATTGGCAACAGGAAGCCAGAGGTAAATATTGATATATCGGGCAAGCCAGACAGTGAGCGTATGCTGGAAACCGTCAAATACTGCGATTCCAAATACCAGCGGACCTAAAATGGAAAGCACCACCAGCTGAAATGTCCGAAGGGTGTCAATGCATAAGGCGGCCGCCTCAAACAAAACCCTCAGCACCTCGCTCAGCCATTCCTTGACCGAATTTCGAAAACTGTAAGAAGCTTTTTCCATCGCAAATTTGATATCATTGCCTATGCCTGCGAGCATGCTCTCATCCGATGGATCAGCACCCTCATGCGTATACTTATACCATCTGTCACGATCACCCGTACCTACAGTCCCGACATACATCTTCCATGGATCGGTTTCTTTAATTGCTTTTTCTTTCTCTTTAAGCAGAACAGCAACTGCATTGTTAGAGCCTGTTACCATAGCTGCAGTAGCTGTAACAGTTGGTTTCATAACTCCGTTAATAAGTGCCAGAACCGACGGAAAAATCATAATGCAGAATCCTATAACAAAGGGACGGAAGAGCGGATAAAAATCAATGGGCTCGGCACTTGCTATATGCCTCCACACGCGTGAGGCGATGTACCATATAGTTCCAAAGCCTGCTATTCCCTGCCCTACAGCAATTAGGTTAGAACACAACGGCATCATTTCATCATAAAGCTGGTCTAAGACCCCATGAAGACTATCCATCTCGTCCCCTAGTCCCTGTGCTATTATTCTGCAAGGAAGCAGTAATACGATAAGCATCACACAAACTGCTTTTTTGTTTAATAGGCATTTCATACTCTACTCTTTAAATTCCTGAAAACTCTTTGAGACATAAACATCATTTTTCTCTTTTGATCTCTGAAGAGCCAGCACATTTGACGTGGTATTAAAGTTTCTTAAGAATAGCAGCTTATCCTGCATCTGCTCATAGATATCGTCAACGGCCTTTAGCCTCTCATCATCCGACATTCTGAGCTTATCCGCAGTTATGACCATCGTAAGTTCATCGAGATTTCGCAGGCTCTGATTAAGCAGGTTTCCATAAACTTTCTCAAAGTAATTTATTTCCTGTCCGCTGAAATTTCCGCTTTTTATAAATCGGTTCATTCCGTTGCGGCTTTCCTTAATTATTGAAATCTGATATTCTACTATCTCTGCTACCCTTTTGTAATTCTTTACCGCTGGACTTACCTGCATAAGAGCATCTAGAAAAGTTTTATGCAGGCTGAAGTTTCCTTCAGTCATATCTTTCACCGTTTTGTATCCACCTGAAAGCAGCTCATATCCCTTTTTCATATCACTAAGAATTTTCTTGAACTGGGATAGCTTTTCGATATTCAAAATCAGCTGCTGAATTTCTGCTGACTGCGCTATTGATTTATCCGGAGTCAGAAATAGGCAGATAACTGCCATAAACAATAATATCTTTTTCATCATTGCAAGTTTATAATCCGTACAATTCACTTAATCCTTTAGAATCCTCTTTGTCAGCAGTTTTTGAAATCGACAGCAGTCTGGCTTCATTGCTGAAAGAAAGACAGAAATTATAATCCTCCAGCATAGTTTTGTGCAGGAGATCAATGCGCTCAAGTCTCTGATCATCTTTTAGTTCCAGTTCTGCATCGGTGGTAATAACAAGCAGCTGCTCGAGAGTCTGACTGCAGTTCTGAAGAAGTTTCTCAAAAGACCTCTCTATATAGTCCAGTTCATTACCATGAAACAAATCAACAGTCTTAAGATCTGCCAAAGTCTTTCTACAGAGTTTCATTATTTTAAACTGCATGGAAATGATCTCAACAGTTTTATAATAATTCCGAACCTTTGGATTAATTTTTAAAAGTGAGTTAAAATAATCAATGTGAAGGTTGACTTCTCCTTTTCTGGCATCCCCAATAAAATTGAGTCCCTTTGATACTGCCGAATATCCTTTCTTTGCATAGTCAATATAAACCTGAAGTGCCGCTATTTGAAGGATTAGTTCCTTCCTCTGCTTTGCCTGCCCGCTCATACTTTGATTAAAAACACAGAGCGCTACTAGTAGTACAGCTATCTTTTTCATGTTTTTTTTATTGAATTATGGAATTCCGTAAAATTGTTTCACTTGGTTTACATCTGCTTCTGTTTTGGCCCTCTGAAGACTCAGCAGTATGTTCTGCTGGTTAAACATTGTAAGGTCGTCGTAGTTCCCATCAATCTGATCAGCGGCCTTGTTGATGATTTCAAGACGTTTGAGATCGCTCATCTGGGTGGCAAAAGAATCCAGAATCAAAAAAATCTGGTCGATATTCTTCACACTTTCCTCGAGTATTCCTGTATATACGCGCTCCATATACTGGATTTCGCTGTCTTTAAAATGGGTATCCTGCTTGAAAAGATTCCAGGCTCTTTCATATTCCTGAACAAGCTGTGTCTGCTTTTTGGTAATCTCTTTTATCCTCTGATAGTAGGTAATAATTGACTTTACTTTTGCGAGTTCTTCATAGTAGCCTTTGTAAAGATCCTTCTGTTTCTGAGTCCAGTCCGAAATCTCATCGAGCTTCAATTTGGAAAGTACATTTTCCACCTGCTTCTGTGCATTCTGAAGCCAGATCGTTTTATTCTGTAGCCGCTGGATTCTCAGGTCAATGGCTTTAATTACCTTTTTCGTAACAGCTTTTACAATTTCCAGTATCGGCAGTACCGCAACTTTTTCCGCAGGTCTTGCCGAGGTGCCGACTAGCAGCAGGCAGACCATCAATACTATTAATTTCTTTTTCATTATTCCTTTTCATTTAATTCCATTTCTCATATCCTGAGCCATTGCGGCTATTCCTTTCTTTATGTCCCCGCCAAACTTCTTCGCGTAGGCATTCATTTTCACTTTCTCGCTTTCCTCTGTCGTGTACGCCAGATATTCCTCGAGCGAAACTTCGGTTCTGTAGACCTTTGAAAGCATCCCTCCCAAGGAGATAAACACTTCTTTGTATTTCCTGGCTGGATCATTGGATTTATTTACAGAAAGTACAAGTGCCTTTTCTTTGTCTGTAAGTCCCAGCAGCTCCTGAATCTGGTCAAACTTATTCTGATATTTGCTCTGGTCCAGAAGGATCTTGCAGTCGCTGTTGTTGATAATAGCCTGCTTGACCACAGGTGAAGAAATAATATCCTCCACCTCCTGAGTTACCACTATTGCTTCCCCAAAAAATTTACGCACAGTCTTAAAAAGATACTTTATGTAATCTGCAAAACCTTCCTTCATTAGTGCTTTCCATGCTTCCTCAATAAGTATCATTTTTCGGATACCCTTAAGTTTTCTCATCTTGTTTATAAAAACTTCCATTATTATGATGGTCACTACTGAAAAAAGAATTGGATGGTCTTTGATATTATCCAGCTCGAAGACAATAAACCTTTCGTTTAGAAGGTTCAGATTTTCTGTCGCGTTCAGCAGATAATCAAACTCGCCTCCCTTGTAATAAGGCCTGAGCACATAGAGAAAATTATTGACGTCAAAGTCCTTTTCCTTTACTTTATCGCCTTCCAAAATTGAGATAAAATTCTCTTTCAGGAAATCATAGAAGCTGTTAAAACAGGGAAATATCTCTGCATTAATATCCAATTTCTCGTAATACAGCTGCAGGGCATTTGAGAGTGCTACATACTCGCTCCGGTTAAAGGTTTCGTCGTCTTTTTTCCAGAGTGCAAGCAGAAGCGTTTTAATGCTCTCTTTTTTCTCCGTATCCAGACTGTCTCCTTCTGAAATATAAAATGGGTTAAAACGGATAGGATTCTTTTCATCGTAAGTGAAATAATACCCGTTTACCATATCGCAGAGCCCTTTATAGCTGTGCCCAACATCCACCAGCACAATATGCGTTCCCTGCTCGTAATAGCTTCTCACCATATGATTGGTAAAAAAGGACTTGCCGCTGCCCGAAGGTCCCAATATAAACTTATTGCGATTAGTGCAGATTCCCATCTTAACAGGCTCATCGCTGATATCAACATGAACTGGTTTTCCAGTCAGCCTGTCTCCCAGCCTGATACCGCAGGGACTCAGCGAAGATTTATATCCCGTTTCCATATTCAGAAAGCATACCGCCTGTTCCGTAAAGGTGTCGAAGGTGTCATTCATGGGAAAGTCCGCAGCATTTCCCGCCATTCCAGCCCAATAGATCTGAGGAGCTCCGACAGTTTCCTGCTTCGCTGCCGCATCCATCTGCGCAAGAGCTGATGAAACTTTATTTTTAATCTCTTTTAGCTCTTCCTTATCCGTGCTCCAGGCCAGTACATTAAAGTGGGCTTTAACCGGAAGCCTCTGCTGTGATACTGCCTCGTTCAGGAAATCATTTGTCGCATCCCTGGCAATCATATTCTCGCGGCTGTAGGCAGAGAGTGACTGCAGTCTGAGTCGCTTGCTTTCCAGCTTTTGGATGGTTTTCTGTGAATCCTCAATGAAGATATACTGATTGTAAATATGATTGCAGGATAAAAGCTGGCCAAGGGTTGAAGCAAAACCAATGCTGAATTTGGTTTTATCAGTAGAATAACGGTCAAAATTAATTCTTGATCCGCATAATCCGGGCAGATCAGCCGCATCACCAAGCGTAAAGAGCTGGCAGTGTTTATCCCCTACTGCTAATCCTTCATCAAACCTGATATCCTTAAAAACAAATGAATCTTCACGCTCTGATAAAAAACAATACTTTTCCACCAGCCCGATTCTTCTGCTCTCGCTTCTAAGCGATTCATTTTGCAGACGCTCCAGCTTTATAAATCCGCTGTCTTCCATAATTCTCTTAAACTGGCCACAGGTATCTGCAAAATCCTGCAGAAGCTGGGGTTTTAAGGTTTCCTCGGGTACTATGGAACTTCTAAGCAGATTAGAAAACAATGAGGTTGCATTTCTTCTTCCCGCCGGTTTCTTGGTCAGCATGATATAACAGGAATGATCCAAAAAAGGTCTCTCGTTAAAGAAACGCTCGCTGCTTCTGGTCAGAAAACTGCTGTCTTCACTTAAAAAATCAGCTTTATAAGCACTTTCTAAAAACCAGTCCTGTTTATGAAAAACACAAAACTTCGGCAGCACCTTTAAAGCCTTTATCCACGATTGGTGGAAAGCTTCATACTCCTGGTCTGACAGCGTAAAAATTTCAGGCAGTTCTGCCTTAAAAACTATAGTTACATCGCCCTGTTTTGATAAAATACAATCATGCTCCACTGCCATAACCGGCAGCAGATCTTCCATCCTCTTCTCCATCCTCTCTCCATTATATCATTAACGCTCTACAGCTATAACTTCATAAAAACTGCTCTGCTGTAAACTTTAATCCACTTCGGAATCTGTTTTTTAGCCAGAGCCTTCATCATGCCGTATTCTCCGTAGGTATTACTCATTCTGTATATTTTAAAAACAAGAAAACCTCCCGCCGTTCCAATAAAACCAATGCATATCAAGGAAGGCACTCCAATTATATACAGGGCAGCAAACAGAATCATAAGACCTACAACACCTCCGCCCAAATACCAGATGTACTGCGCTTTAAGTCCCTTAAATTCTATACTCTGATTGATTCCTTTATTGATCGAATAAACGCTGTTACTCATCTTCTCTATCGTTTAAACCCCGAAAAAGGATTTAATTACAGTAGCGACTACCACCAGAAACACACAGCTTCCAAACCATGCTGCCGCCACTTTTCCTGTATCAGGATCTCCGGCATTCCATTTCTGGTATACTTTTACTGCTCCTATCAGCCCGAGGATCGCTCCTACTGCATACATTAACTCAGTGCCGGCATCAAAGTAACTTCTCACTTTCTGGTTGGCTTCATTAATTCCCGCCACACCATCCTGGCTGTAAATAACATTACTAACCAGAATCATCAGGAGCGACGATCCCATAGTTCTAAATCTTCTAATAAGACTTTTTAATTTCCATCTGCATTTTTTCATCACAAATCATTTTTAAAGTTATTCTTTATAAAAAGAAGAGGAATACCACCGTTGCAGCTCTATTTTTCCTGTCACATAAAGCCATACCGCACCAGAGAGAACGGGGAATATTCCTCCTCTGAATTTTTTAAAATACCGGTCCTTCCCAAAGACTGTCTGCCTCACTGAGCGTTAAAAGCAGATCGGGATGCTTTTGAGATTCAAAGACCATTTGTTGGTTAATGTTTTCTTTGAGGGAGGAAATTTTGACATAAGGATATTCATCCAGAAGCATTCGCAGGTAGTTTTGAAACTGCTGTTTTGTTAGTCGTTTTTCTGCACTTTCTTTAACTGCTTCTTTGATACGCAGCGATAGATTTTCTGCATCTTCAAGGGTATCAAAAGATTTCGGAAATGAATCGGATATCGATTTTATTTCCTGTAAATTTTTAGAAGTTTTTTTTAGAAATGGTATTTGCAGTTTCTTTTCACCTGATAAGATTTTTTTTAAATCACGACTGTGAAATTTCAGTAAGATTATTAGATACCAGAAAAGTATAGCAATACCAGCCGCGGTCAGATAACTGCCCCATGAAATATTTGTAAACATAGCTCCTCATTTTATCGTTCAACATTTTATCCTCCTCTATGAAAATCACCATCCGTTAAATTTTGATGGGATTTATTCTACAGGTCAAAGGAACGATAAGAATAAATTTTCTACAAGTACAACTTTTCTGTACCCTTTTTGTACCCTTTCAAAATGCCCGAATTTAAAGGGTTGTCAGAATACACAAGACAATAAAATCTAGTACGTTTTTATCTTACGGATTATTTTTTCAAGACTTTCAATCGCAATTTCCTTATCACGCTCTTCTGCATTATATGATTTGCTTCTCACTGACTGGTAAGAAAGATTTCTTTTTACGGGAGTAGAAAGATAAGGCACTATACTTTTAAATAGGTAATTCATAGACTTGGCCTTAATAATTCTCGCCTCATCTGTAGCCCTTAAAATAAGTCCAATCTGATCTCCTGAAAGTATACATTCAAGTTTTGAATCGGCTTGCTCTACAAATTCACTCCCGACAGAAGCATCAATCTGTGCCTGTATTAGAATTGCAGCCTTTTTTTCAGCAAATCTGATTTCGCTGGAGAACCAGTATTCCAAAAATGAGATAAGATTCTGTTGAGATGGATTAAAGGTTAATTTTAAATCTGCGTTTATTTTAGACAGTTTCTTGCAGAAGTAGAGCAGCTTTTCAAGTCTTTCAGATAAATTCTCAAAACCTTCTAAATACATGCCTATTCTATTAACCAGTCTCTCGGTATATTCTCTGGAATTAAAATTCATTCTTATAAGCATACGATCAAGATTTGAAAAACCTTCAGATTCCGTAACTTGATCATTTAATTTTTCAAGTTCCATCATTATTTCTCGATAATACAAAATCTGGCGATAGGTATACTTGCTCTTTCTGCTGTTTTGAAGTGGCGCAGCAAGAAGATCGACAACAAACTCCAATTCTAAATCATTCTCCCCAGTATTTTCTTTTTTTTTAATCAGATTCTTTAAAACCTCGAGTGCTTCTTTTTTCCAAATTGAAAAATAGCTGTAAGACACCCTTTGGTCCAAACTCATAAAGGACGAATATCTGATTTCTACAAATGACAGCAAATCGTCCAGGGAACTAACGATCAGGTCAAATATTCTAAAAAATTCAGGAGAATTGAATTTTTCGATCATTCTTATTTCTACTACGCTGTCTATTAAAAAAACCAATGAAGAATGGTATTTTCTTACAAGAAGTCTAATCTGCCTTTTACTTTTCAGTTCGAAAAAAGAATCTTTAATATGAATTTTAATTTTTTTTGATTCAGATACTATTGTTTTTCTCAAATTCTCCAATTCATATTCCGATACTTTTACAGAAGAATTATCAGCATCAAATGAATTTATAATCAACGAATCAAACCATTCCAAAGGATACATTTTAATCATCGTCTTCTCGTTTTAATTAAACAATCTCTGGCAGAATAAGGAGCTGTGTTGGCAGTTTATTTTTTATTAGAACGAAATTCGGTTGGCAGCATACCAGTATGTCTTTTAAAAAATACGCCAAAGTTTTCAGCGCTGCTGAATTCTAATTCATCGGCAATATTAGCCACGGAATAGCTTGAGTCTGTAAGAAGATTTTTTGAAACATTGATAAGAGCTTCAATTATAAATGCTTTAGCTGTTTTACCTGTGCTTTCTTTTACCATCTTATTCAAATGTCCTGGAGTGATAAATAAAGCTCCTGCATAAAACTGAACATGATGTTGTTTTCTCAAATGTATTGATAATAGAGTCAGGAATTGTATTACAATGCTTTCCCTTCTTGAAAAGTCAAGATTTAAGTCGGGTTTATATTTCGAATGTATAAACCTGAGTTCATATATAAATAAATTAAAGCATATCCGGCGCAGCTTACTAATTACTTCCGGTTTGTCATTGCTGTTCTGCAATACATACATTAATTTGTAAATAAGTGACAAAACTTTAAAATCTGTTTCCTGAAGACTAATCTTTCGATCTGATTTTAACATTAGAAAACTAAAAGCATCCGAAAGCTCTTTCTCATAACAATTATTAAATGCAAAATCAAAATTTGTCCTTACAAGATATAGCTGGATATTATCCGTGGCTTCAAGTCTGGTGCAAATGGAATTAAATGGGATTATTAATAAATCTTTCCTATTAACTATATTAGTTTCGTCATGAAATCTGATATTCATTTTACCACTTTTGATTAAAAGCACTGAAAAATTTGAAACGGAAAATGGGACCGGTACAATATTTTTTGCCCTATAGTCTGTAATGTAGACTACATCAATACCATCATTTTCAATGCTTTTAATCTCAGTATTTAAGATTTCTCTAATCATTTTTGCTCTTTTAGTTTAGATCTCCTTTTAGATTTCATCCTTGAAAAAATATTCCATCCATGTAAAAAACTGGAAATATAAATTAGACAAACAGCAGACGTATAAGATATACGCCGTTAATCTCGGACTCTCAATTATATTGTCCTGGTAAAGTACGTACTGAACCAGCTGATCAGCAGCAAAAAGCTTCATTATAAAATAAAGGCTGCAAAGATTAAAAAGGAACAATAAAATATAAAACAAAGCTCTCTTTTTCATAAATCAGATAGATTAGAAAATTATTAATCAACTATATTAGTAGGAAGTAATTCAACTTCAATTACGTCGTTACGTCATTAATGTCTGGTACTCTTACTGGTGGTGGATGTCTCCCAATCTCTGTCCTTTCTGTCCTTTTCACTAAATAAAATTGCTTCCGAAATTGAGGAAATAGATAAAATGGATTCCTTTTCTCCTGTTAGAAGTGTTGAATCTTGTCGTTTTGAAATCTCATATTGAATTATAAAATCATCCACAATTTGGTACTGCTGGCCGCGAAGATTTCCAAGATTGACTATATACCCCTTCAGATCAAGTTTCAATGATGATCCCAGTATACTTTCATCAACAATAATAAATAATGTTGAGACAGGATCCTCCGTAGAAGAAATTGTATCTAAAGCAGAACTGCTTTTCTCAAAAGTCTTTAGTTCATTTCGCCCATGTTGGGCTTTTAATACTGAAATGATCCTTTCTTTTAATTGGGCAGGAACTAGAAGTACATAATCTCCGGCCGGAACTTCCTTAAAGTTTTCCTCTAAAGCAGACCCATTTTTAAAATCTGCAGTTTCCTCTTTGCTGATTGCTTGGCTGGAAACCAATCTTAAATCAGAATTGTCAAAATCGTCATTTGAACATGAACCTAAAAAAATAATTAAACCAGTTAATAGTAAATTTTTCATAATGCAAAATGGTTTGGTTAATTGAGAACTTGTCTCAGTCCATTTTACCCGGGCCAGCAGAACTTTTGCTCAGTACTTTACTGAATCTTTTGCTGTTGAATTCAAGGCAAATCTAAATTGCAAAAAATCATAAATCAAGAACATGTATGTGGATTTTCGGAAAATCCACTGTCGATTTCCATGAAATCAACAATGTATTTTTCTTACATTAAATATTGAAATTCAAATAATTACAGTATTTTTGAAAGCTGCTCTCCAATGGCCTCTACATTTTTTTTATTAATCTGATTTATGCTTTCATCAGAGCATAAACTCAAAATTTCTATGTATTATGAAATGTAATTTATCGGTACTGTTACTTCTATTTATAATTAAATCTTTAACTGCCCAGAATACTCAGAACAGAATTCCTGATTCCCTTATTTTTAAAAGTTATGGATATCTGGATGATAAAATTTATCAATACAAAAATGACAGCCTGAAAGCATCTCCATATTTATATGCCTATTTAAAAAAAGCGCGCAGGGAAAAGAATCATGAAGAGTTAGTTAATGCATATCAAAATATGCTGCATCAGTCACCTATGATTCTCCGTTTAAAATACGCAGACAGCATGATACAGACAGCTGTAAAGTCAAGAAGTAATGAACTGATCGGATCTGCTCAGCTATCCAAAGGAATAGTCTATTACAGCCAGAAAAACTATGTAAAAGCATATGATTGTTATATAACTGCAAATGAGAACATTTCTAAAACTGATAATGATTACCTGATCTATAAAACTAAATATCACATTGCCCAGATTAAATTTTACCTCGGATTTTATGATGAAGCCATTTCTCTTTTTAATGACTGCATTGAATATTTAAAAAAAAATCAGCCCCGCCCCTATTTAAATTCACTGCATTCACTTAGTGTTTGTTACAATAAGATTGGAGATTACAGTAAATGTTCCGAAACTAATGCATTTGGAATTAAAGAATGTGAACGGCTTAATATACCAGAAATGGAATTATTTTTTAAGCACTCCGAAGGAATCAACCAGTTCTTTCTAAATAATTATCATACTTCGATTCAATTGCTTCAGGAAGTCATGCCGCAGTTAAACAGCATGACAGAATTTGCAAATGAATCAATCGCTAATTTTTACATTGGAAAAAACTATTGGAAACTACAGCGTCAGGCAAAAGCAGTTCCTTACTTTAAAAAGGTGGAAAAAGTATTTATTGAGAAAGATTACATTCGTCCGGATTTAAGAGAAGTTTTTGAATTAATGATTAAATATTACAAGAAGGAAAATAACCTGAAATCCCAGCTTTATTACATAGACCAGCTTTTAAAAGCGGACTCTGTATTAACAGATGCAAATACGTATCTAATGGGAAAAATCCATAAGCAGTATGATACGAAGGAAATTCTCATTGAAAAAGAAAAAATACAGCAGCAGCTTGTAAAAGCGAAATATTATGATGTTATTTTGATCAGCGTTGTTGTCGTTCTATTCTCCGCTGTCATTTATGGGACCTATAACCACTTTGAAACTAAAAAGCGCAATAAGATCAAATTTGATCTGCTTCTGAAAAAAAATGAACAGAGCAGCTTACAGAAACAGGCAGCCGATAAATTCGAAATAACCGATATTTCGCCGGAAACTGTACAGCAGATAATAAGACACCTTGAAAGATTTGAAAGGGATAAAAAATTCCTGCAAAAAGAGGCAACACTAGCCACTTTAACCGTAAGGTTTAATACAAACAGCAAATACCTTTCAAAAGTGATATACCATCGCAGCGGCAAGCGTTTTGCCGATTATATCAATGACCTGAAAATTGATTATCTGGTGGAACTGCTGCGCAACTCAAGCATGCATAGAAATTACTCCATAGGATCTCTGGCGGAGGAAGCCGGTTTTACTTCCACTCCCCGATTCACAAATGCATTTCACTCCAAAACAGGAATTTCGTTCAGTTACTTTCTTAAAGAGCTGAAGAAAGAGAATTCATGAAAATATTTTTATAATAATACCGTTTTCATTTAAGGCAAAATTTTACTTTTGCCCGATTAATTTAAAAAAATTGTATAATGAAAGACCTAGTTGCAAAAATCAACGCTGAAATCGAAACATTTAAAACAGAATCTGAAGCTTTAGCGGAAAAAGGAGTTAAAGCTGCCGGTGCTAGAGCCAGAAAATCATCATTAGAAATTGAGAAACTTTTAAAAGAGTTTAGAAAAGTTTCTATTGAGGAGTCTAAGAAATAATTTTCGGCAGTCTTACTTACTTTTAAAAGAAGAGAATGGGGTTTTTAAGCCCCATTTTTTTAAGCTATTTTTTATAATGAATGCTAGTTTATACTTTGTAAAGGAACGATAGCATTGATTTTTTGAAGCAGGATCATGAGGCTTTTTCAGCAGGCAGCCTCTCCCGCTTTGCGCTGTAATCTTTTATGCCGAACCTTGGTAGAAAAGGATTTCCGCTTCAATCGGGGCGGGATAAAACATTCTGTTTTTTTTTATAGAATCTAAAAATAAGGATAATAGGACTGAACTTTACATAGTAAGCTGTAAACTTACCAGTACCGTTCTGGTAATCGGCGGGTGTCGTCATAGGTATACATCGCTGTTGCGATGAATTTGCATATAGATTTAACGTACGTTAAGTACTGGCGAGCATTTTAACCTTACATTTATTAATTCTGATGAAAGGTTAAGTTATAAGGACTTAATAGCTTAAATATGATCTATTATATCTATATTTATTTTTTAAAATAATCACAGTTTAATGACGACAACACAAATTATAGCAGCAATAATATCAAGTTCAGTTCTTTCGGCCGCATTGACTTCTTTTGTTAATTGGATACTGCATAATTCTAATTATAAAAAAGATTATTACAAGAAAATCTTGGAGAAAAGATTTAATGCATTTGAGAAAGTACAAGATCTAGCAGGAAAACTTAGCTTTCAAACTCAACTTGATAATAGTGTAATACCAACAATATTTTTTGATAAAGAATATTATGATCAATTTATAATTTCACTAGCAACAACAATCGACTCTTCATTTTGGTTGGACATTTCAACATCATCTAAACTAACAGAATTGAACGTTTTTCTTCTAAACAACATTACGAACAATATTAATTATGATTGGGATATTGATCAGATGAACCAAAAATATAATGAATTAGGTACTAATCATTTAGAAAACATTCGATTATTTCGGCAAGAGATACAAACCTTAGTTAATAAAGAACTAAAAAATCTTCATAAAGTAGAACGTTTCTTTAATAATAAAATCGAATTAGAAAAATCTTTCCCAGTTTTGAAATCAAAATTTACCAATAGTAATTAAAAGTTCTTTTTATATATAATAAAAAATCTTCTAATTGTGAAACCAACACAACATATTCAAGAAAGACTTAATAATTAATCTTTAAAGAAAGTTTTTGTAGAAAAACTACTTCAAGAAGAATTGGATGCTTTAAATCGTACATCTGCTACCGAGAAAGTTCCTAAAGCAGAGACAAGTTCGTTGGCAGATAAGACAATTAGCGGGAAACAAGAGAAAACATATTTAAATAGTAAAATAATCAGTTATTTCAATTGTAGAGAATGAAAAAATTGTGATTTTATATGGAAAATCCTTATGTTTGTGAACTAACAACTTTTCCATGAACGACTTTAAAACCGAATTAAATCAGTTTTTTGAATCAATTGAATCTATACCTGACAAGAAAAAGTATTGGTTAATAAGGACAGAAGGAGGTGAATATTTTGAAAGCTTTACAAATTTTAATTATGTAGCTTTAGGGTATGATGAAATATTGTATTCGAAAATATTCGATTTAAAGAAAACTGCTAAAAACCTAGAAGATTTTAAAGTTAAATTAAAAGCTCACATCGATACTATTCTTCCCGATCGAGCGCCCGGTTTAATAGCTAGTCAACTCACAAAATTTATATACGAAGTAAATAAGGGTGATTTAGTAATTGTTCCTTCCGAAAATTCAACGTACATTTCAATTGGGGAAGTTACAGATTCTAATTTAATGGAAGTTACAGATCTGATGGTCAATAGAACCGATTGTCCTTATAGAAAAAGAAAATCAGTGAGGTGGATAAAGACAATAGATAAAAAATCAACAGATTTATTACTTTATCGTGCTTTACAATCTCATCAAGCAATAACAGATGTTACAAAACATGCTAATATTATTGAAAGATCTATTGGAGATTTTTATAAGCTAGATGACGAAACTAACTTAATTATAAATGTCCAGAGGGAAACAAATGTTCCCGCTCCCGATTTAATGTTCTTCGGTAGCGATTTATTAAAGTTTACAAGAGACTTTATTGAGCACTACGATTTAGATTTTGACATTTCTGATATTGAGATTAAAATAAACGTTAATTCAAAGGGGAAAACACAATTTTTGTCGAAAAATGGAAGATTAATTCTTTTACTTGGTGTGATTTTTGTTGGTACATGTGGAGGTGGTTTCAAAGTAAAATGGGAAGGTTTCGATTTAGATTTATCCACTGATGGGATAATTTCTAAAGTGATTGATTATCAAAACAATTATCATGATAGAAAAGTTGTCGACGAATTTCTAAAAGCAAGAGACACATTAGAAATAGCAAATAACAAAGATTTGATTAGATATTTAAAACAATTTTCTACAAATAAGGACAAGCCTAAATAACAATTAATTAAATGAAATCATGAGCAATATTCTAAATGCAATGTCGGTTATTTCCACTTTCGCAATAGCACAGGTTCTAGTTTATTTATTTTTTAATATTTTTTTCTTCAAAATCTCAACGCTTAATAGATATGTAGTTTTTAATATTCAAATAAAACATATTTTATATTTTAGTATTACCTCTTTCTTATTATGGAAATATACTGAATTTTATCTTCCATACGGGAAATAACAAACTATGTAAAAATCCAGCTTATCAAGTTGGATTTTTTATTTTAATTTCTTCAATAAATTTTCTGTAGGCATAGACACGATGTATTCTACTAAGTTAATCATCGTAGACAATTCTTCTCGTGAATTAAATGTCATCTCTGAAACATTAATACAATTTGACATTAATATATTCAATTTTAACTAGCATAGTTGCGAATTCGTGAGTGATTTTATATTTAACAATATTTGGCTGTGTAGAATTTGCAATTAAGGAAATACTATAATCACTTTTATTTTCCAATTTTCCAATATAATCATTTTAATACCTATTCTAAATTTTTACTGAGTTAAAAAAGATGTCGAAGCATCTTTTATTTATTCCTTTTCTAAGTCAAACTTAAAATTGAACAATTCTTTAGGTTCAATATCAAGCCCCTTTGCTATTGATATTATTGTTCCTAAGGATGCTCCGTGTTCGCCGTTTAGAACTCTGTAAACCTGCTTAAGTTCAATTTTTCCAACAGAAGCAACAGTCATGACATCCTTTTTATTATCATCCATTACCCTTTGTAAATTCTGACCAAACGCTATATAATATTTTTTTCTAATCTCCTTCATAGAGTGAAATTGAGACAATTAGAACAAAAAAAATTGTCAAATTTGACAATTTTGTGATTTTTTTCATATATTTGAATTCTAAAAAATTATTTAAAGAAATTTTAAATAGGATTTTATTAATTTTGCGACTCTTCAATTAAAAATATTTGAAGCATTCGCTTTGAATCTCGAACAGAAAACTGGCGTTTTTTAAACCACGAGAGGATAAGTAAGATGCTCACGTCATTGGCGTGGGCTCACTTATTGTGGTTGGTGCCGCCAGTACCTCTGTTCGATAAGCTGAGTTCCATGCCTTTTTTATTACAGCAATCAGATAAAATTCATAGCAAATCTTTCCCTTATTATTTAAAGTCTCGCATTTAACGTCGAACCTTTAATCTATTTACACGTGAAGTAAAAACTGGTAATTATGACCATTAAGTCGTTTACTTGATGCAAAAAAATGGCCCTCTACCGCAGCGACTAAACTAGCATAGAGGGCCGTAGCTAATCAAATATCCATTTAACTAACCAATCCCAATATTATGAATTATTTTTCATTTTCTAAGGATGGAAGAGCACTTTATTGCCTGTTTTTTGCTGGCATTCTGTTGTCTTTTTCCACCGTTTATTCCAGAAATTTTCGAAATTATAAAATGCTATCCTACCAGCAACATGAGGTCCAGGGTATTATAAGTGATGGTTCTTCTCCTCTTCCAGGAGTCACGATCACGCTTAAAAGCAGAAAGAATACAACCGTAATCACAGATTACAATGGCCACTATTCTCTGCTAGCTTCCCCTATAGATACTTTGATAGTATCTTTTATTGGATTCAAAACTAAATTTATTCCAGTAAATGAGAGAGCTAAAATTGACATTAAGCTGGAATACGATACTACCACCCTGCAGGAGGTTCGGGTAAATGCTGGTTATTATTCCGTAAAAGAAAGTGACCGTACGGGGAGTATTGCCCGAATTACCTCTAAGGATATCGAAAATCAGCCTGTTACAAATGTACTCGCCACGATGCAGGGACGTATGGCTGGTGTAAATATTATTCAACGAACAGGTATTCCCGGGGGCAGTTTTGATATCAAAATCAGGGGACAGAACAGTATTCGGACCGATGGAAATTCACCGCTGTACATAGTAGATGGCGTTCCCTATTCGTCAGATGTCATTAGTTCAAGTCTCACGGCTACCGCTTTTCCTTCCGGTGTTAATCCACTTAACAATATTAATCCAGATAATATTGAAAGTATTGAAGTCCTCAAAGATGCTGATGCGACATCAATATACGGTTCTAGAGGAGCTAACGGTGTTGTGCTGATCACAACCAAAACAGGAAAAACAGGAAAAACATCCTTCAATTTGCAGACATCTACTGGTTTTGGAACAGTTACAAAACTTCCAAAACTGATGAATACAGAGCAATACCTTAAAATGAGAAAACAGGCATTCATAAATGACGGACTAACTGAGTATGGTCCTTATGATTATGATGTTAACGGGACTTGGGATCAGAACCGGTACACCGACTGGCAAAAAGAACTTCTTGGGCGCACATCCCAAACATCGGATTTTCAAGGAACAGTTAACGGAGGTTCTGAAAATACGCAATTCCTTATAAGCGGAAATTTTCACAGGGAAACAACCGTTTTTCCGGGTGATTTCTTATACAAAAGAGGCGGTGGCCATATTAACCTCAATCATCATTCAGACGACAATAAATTTAAGATACATTTTTCAGGATCATATAATGTCCAGGACAACAACCAGCCTTCTTTTGACTTTACTAATGAAGCTAGATATTTGGCACCAAATGCGCCTGCGCTATACACTGCAGATGGGCAGCTAAACTGGGAGAACTCTACATGGGATAATCCCCTTAGAAATCTTGATAGCAAATACGAGTCAAAGACTAATGATCTTCTGGCAAGTACCGTGATATCATATGAAATCTGGAAAGATTTTACAGTAAAGAGCAGTTTTGGTTGTACAAGTTTGGATACTAAAGAGACGAGAGTTATACCTTCAACTATGGCAGATCCTGCCTATGAAGCAACAAGCGATGATTCAGCGCTTTTTTTAAACAATACCAAACGAAGCTCATGGATTATCGAACCGCAGATAAACTGGTCAAAAAATCTTGGAGCTGGCAAAATAGATATTTTGACTGGAATGACTTTTCAAAGCCAGAAAACAGAGAGAATTAATCTATCAGGAATTGGATTTACCTCTAATAGTTTGATCTATAATATTGCTGCCGCAAAAAACATTAGAATATATACCGATGATGAGACAGTATATAAATATCAAGCATTCTTTGGTCGATTTAATTACAATTATAAACAGAGATATATTGTTAATCTCACAGGCCGTCGCGATGGTTCAAGCAGATTTGGACCTGGAAATCAATTTGCAAATTTTGGAGCTGCCGGTATTGCGTGGATTTTCTCTAAGGAAACTTTTCTGGAAAATAATCGATGGTTGAGTTATGGAAAAATAAGATCGAGCTATGGAGTAACTGGTAGTGATCAAATTGGCGATTATATGTATCTTGACACTTATACAACTTCAGGAAAAGTATATAATGGAGTAACAGGAGTTCAGCCCTCACGCCTCTTTAATAAAGATTTTGGATGGGAAACTAATAAAAAATTTGAACTTGCTCTTGAACTAGGTTTCTTACATGATAGAATATATGTTACAGGAGCCATTTATAAAAACCGTTCTTCAAATCAACTAGTAGGTATTCCGCTCCCAGCAACAACTGGCTTTACTTCATTGCAGTCTAATTTAGATGCTGTAGTAGAAAACACTGGACTTGAATTAACCTTTCGAACAGTAAATCTTAGAGGAAAAAACTTTAGCTGGTCTACAAATCTCAATTTGACATTTGCCCGAAATAAGTTGGTAGATTTTCCTGGTCTGCAAACGTCAACCTACAGTCAGCAGTATCGTATAGGCCAACCGCTAAATATTAATCTGCTTTACAATTTTAAAGGAGTCAATCCGCAGACTGGAATTTATGAATTTGAAGATCTAAATAATGATGGCAGAGTCACTTTTCCCGATGATAGACAAGCCGTAGTAGATTTAAATCCAAAATATTATGGGGGTATACAAAATCAAATCAGCTATAAAAATTTAACTCTGGATTTCCTGTTCCAGTTTTCAAAACAGAAAAACAGATCTTATCCTGTAAGCGGTGCCGGTCAGATGCTAAATCAGATAGACAGGCTTACTGACAGCTGGACACAGACGGGAGATAATTCACCCTATCAGATATATACCACTGGATATAATAACGATGCTCTAAATGCAGATTCCCTCTACTCACAAAGTACAGGTGCTATAACAGACGCATCTTTTGTTAGATTAAAAAATTTATCCCTCACCTATGATCTCCCATTAAGTCTAAAAGGGCTTAAATGTAAAATTATGCTGCAGGGCCAAAACCTGTTGACTTTTACAAAATATAAGGACGGAGATCCTGAATTTATTTCTTACGGTTATCTGCCACCATTAAAGATAATTAATACCGGAATTCAATTAACATTCTAAACTATCAAAGATGAAAACAACATATAAAGTACTTCCAAAGATATTTTACTTATTAATTATTGGTTTAGTATCATCATGCCAGTCATTTGTTGAGGTTGATCTGCCAAAATCACAATTGACCACAGAAAGTGTATTTGAGGATTATAATACCGCAGAAGCAGCCTTAACTAATATTTATACAAGTATTAGAGACAAAGGTATCTTAACAGGTGGCCAGCTTGGAATTTCAAATCAGCTCGGAAATTATGCCGATGAGATCACCTGTGTGGACAATCCTTCAAAGGCAAGCTATAATTTTTATCGCAACTCGCTCTTACCTACCAATACATATGTTACCGGATATTGGAATGCTGCCTACAATCAAATTTATGCCGCTAACCTTGTCATTCAGGGTGCCAAGTCTAGTAAAAATCTAACTGTTCAGCAAAAAGACCAACTCGAAGGAGAAGCATTATTTATTCGTGCTTTACTTCATTTTTATCTCACAAATATATTCGGAGATATTCCATATGCTACACAGACAGATTACAAACAAAACAGCATTATTTCTAAAACTTCAGTAGACCAAGTATATCGTTTAGTTGTTACTGATCTACAGGACGCTTCCGTACTTTTAAGCAGTAAAGATGACAATTCTGGTCGTTTACAGCCAAGTGTGAGCGCTGCGCAGGCATTGCTTTCAAGAGTCTATCTCTATCTAAAAGCTTATCCCGAAGCTTCAAATAGCGCATCTGCAGTTTTAAATCAGAGCAGCGAGTATAAATTAGAAAATATTTCAAATGTATTTTTAATTTCTTCCTCCGAGACTATTTGGCAATTACAATCTGAATTAACAGGACAAAACACAGAAGATGGAGCTTTTTTTATTTTTACTTCAGTGCCACCGCCATCTGTGTCATTGAATAGTCAGCTGGTAGGTTCATTTAACGCAGCTGATCTACGAAAAACAAACTGGATTAAATCCGTTACAAAAGGAAGCCAAACCTATTTTCATTCTTATAAATATAAAGAAAAAGATTTTACTGCGACATCTAAAGAATATGCAATAGTATTAAGACTTGCTGAACAATATCTTATCAGGGCAGAAGCTAGAGCCTACCAAGGCGACTTAATTGGGGCAAAAGAAGATCTAAACAAAATTAGAAACCGTGCAGGACTAAACAATGTCGCTGCTGTGACACAGCAGGAAATTTTAGACGCAATTCATTTAGAGCGTCGATGGGAACTCTTTACAGAATATGGACATCGCTTTTTCGATCTTAAGCGGTCAGGTAAATTAAATTCTTCACTAAACGGAATTAAGCCTGGCTGGAACAGCAGCGATGCTTTATTTCCGCTGCCACAAAATGAACTGACCGCTAACCCAAACTTAAGACCTCAAAATACTGGATACTAAATATTTTATTATGCCACTTATACATATGCACGTGTCAATCGGAAATTACAGCCAAAGACTAATACAGAAAAGATTTTTTTTAGTTTTATTTTTTATTTTGCCATTAGTGGCCTGTCCCTTATGGGGACAGGTGGTGCAAAAAAAGCAATTGGTTTCATCAGATTATTATGGTTGGGGGAAAATAATTATAGATAAAGTCTCCCCTGATGAGAAATGGGTTTGCTATAAAATGGAATATGAAAAAGGAGGTGACACTTTATTTATCCGTAATCATTTTTCGCACAAATCTTATAGTTTTCTTAAAGGCAGAAACGGCTTTTTTGCCGGAAATAAATTTATCTGTAAGATAGATAAAGGTATTACTATTGTAGACTTAAAAACAGCTTTCAGAGAAAATCTTTCCGACGTTGATCGCTATTCTTACAATCAACAAACAGAGCAGCTAATTTTTCTTCTTGCTGACAAAGAAGCAAAAAAGAAACTTGTAATACGCTCTTTTAAAAACAGCACAATAAGAGAAATTAAAGACGTAACTGATTTCAGTCTCAGTCCTTCTGGCAATCATCTTGCATATTTCAGCAACGATAACAATACATCTTTTGTTTCCCAAATTAACCTTAAAACACAAGAAGGACCTAAGCTGATTGCATTAAACAAAAAAGGGAATTTCATGGGGTTCACATGGAATAAAAACGGCAATGCATTGGCTTTCTATCAACAGGATCGAAATATGAAGATTAATGCTTTAATATATTATTTGTCCAAAGAGGATAAATTGTATAAACTCGACAGTGCTTCTGCTGTAGGCTTTCCAAAAAATACAGACATTATTTATGAAAATCTAAATGGAATTTTTATTTCTGATGATGCTGAAAAAGTTTTTTTTTCAATTAAAAATCAAGAAGAGATTATTTCTAAAAGCCATCAATCAGATGTGGAAATATGGAATGGAAATGACAAATGGACTTATTTACAGGAAAAAAACTTTGGCAACTTTGAAAATGGTCCTAAAACAGTAATGTGGATTCCTAAAACAAATTATTTTTCAGCAGTTACCTCAAATGAATTTCCAAAAGTAATACTCAGCGGTAATTATAAATATGCCATAATTTCTAATCCAAAGCAGTATGAACCGCAATTTGATTTCAACGGCCCTAGAGACTATTATCTTTTAGACCTCAGTACTTTTCAAAAGAGTCTTTTATTACAAAGACAGTCCTATGATCATAAAAACTTGATTGCTTCGCCAAAAGGAAAAAGCTTTGCTTACTTTAGCGAAAACAATTGGTGGGTTTACAATTTAGAAGAAAAAAAACACATCAATCTGACCACTTCTCTTGGAGTAAAATTCACAGCAAAGTTACATGACCTTAGAATAGAATCAATATGCGGCAGTCCCGGATGGACTGTTGACGATAATGAACTTGTAATCTATGATAAATATGATATCTGGGTGCTTTCAACCTCTGGTAATGAAGCGAGAAGATTAACACATGGTAAAGAAGAAAAAATCAGATTCCGTATTGCCGATATGGCTAGTAAAAATATTGATAATTATATTTATGACGGACTAACAAGCCGGGAAATTGATATCCGAAAAGACCTGATTCTTCAGGCCGAAGGAGAGGATGGAAAAACAGGATATTTCAGATGGAGTCCTGACGGTTCATTAAAACCTATAGTTTATAAGAACAGTTTTATTGATCAATTAAATTACGGTGTAGAAAAGAAGAATTTTTATTTCAGAGAGCAGAAATTTAATATATCTCCACAACTTGTTTTGAAGGAAAAAAATAAAGAATCGATAACAATTTTAAAAAGTAATCCTAAGCAGGAAAAGTTCTTTTGGGGTAAATCCGAATTAATTAACTACAGCATCAAAGGGCATTCTTTGAAAGCTGTTCTATATTACCCTGCACAGTATGACCCAAAAATAAAATACCCTATGATTGTAAAAATTTATGACAGGCAGTCTAATCAATTGCATAAATTTGAAAATCCAACTTATAAAAATGTAAACGGTTTTAATACAACTCTTTTTACATCTGAAAACTACTTTGTTTTGAAACCAGATTTATTGTTGGAGGCTAAAAATCCAGGGATCTCTGCATCATCCTGTGTCATATCGGCAGTAAACGAGGTAGTGGAAACAGGAATAGTTGATTCCTCTAAAATTGGTCTGGTGGGACATTCTTACGGAGGTTTTGAATCTTCTTTCATTATTACTCAAACTCAGCTGTTTTCTGCTGCAATAGCTAGTGGTGCAATTACGGATCTGAACAGCTACTATCATACTATAAATAGTAAATCTGGAAAACCTGAAATGTGGAGATTTGGAATTGAACAGTGGACAATGCTGGCAACACCTTATGAAGCACCAGAATCCTATTGGTCAAACTCACCTATTGCCCACATAAAGAATGTAAATACACCTGTATTGTTATGGACAGGTAAAGTCGACTCACAGGTAGATACGCACCAAAGTTTTGAATTTTATCTTGCACTTCGCAGACTTGGTAAAAAGTGTATCATGCTTCAGTATCCCGATGAGACACACCTATTAATAAATCCTTTAAATCAAAAAGACGTTACCGAGCGTACTATGGATTGGTTTCGTTATTTCTTAAAAAATGATCAATCTGCTCTTTGGGTCGAAAAGGGTACTAAATAAGAAATTAGAAAAAACAATGCAGTTCAAATTATGAACTGCATTGTCATTTTAATAATAGATTCAATTGTCATAACGATATAAAGGCGTTAGACAATTATTGTTTGTTGTTTTCTCATAGGCCAACGGTCCAGAGTCACCAGAAATATGACAGAAATTATCACTCTGAATATTGTCACAATCTACTGACACGTTACCACATTTGTTGTTTGACAAAGCATTATAGCCTTGTTGTAGAGAAGTTGTTTTTTTCGAAGCGCTCTGCATCGAAGTGGTTGCAAATGCACCACAGACTGCCAGAGCGATAACTCCTGCTGGCAGCAGATTTTTTAAACTTAAAGTTTTCATGATTTTAATTTTTAAATTATAGTGTGATCTACTTTTTTCTACAGGTTTTCGATCTTAATCCTGACACCGGCCGGTATATCTTAATGTTTTGATAAAATATTTAATGTAACAAGATTTCCTTTTTAATGATATCACTAAATTTATATACAACAAGAGTTTTGTCAATCAAAGCATATAAATTTTCTTCAGTTATAGTGAAAGAACGTAATCCTTTTTTTCCTGTATGATAAACTGGAAAGCTCAGGAGGTATTTGTTAGTTTTAATATCATACAAATCAATAACAGAGGAACGTTCCCAAAGCTTATCGATTTCATTTTTTCCTTTTATCTTTGAATTTACAAAAAGTAGATTTTGATAAACAGCAGAATGTGCATTTACAATATAAACAGGTGAAGAAATAGTTCTCTCTGTATCATTATTTAAAGATGCCGTTTTTATCTTGACATTCTTTATGGTATCGATAGTATGCCCTCTATAAGATAAATTTCCAAGTTTATCAGCAATTATAAATTCATTCCGGTAGTAATAGAGATACACGATTTTTTTCAGCTCTGAGCTGTATAATAACATCCCATCAGTATCAAAAATCCCATCTGTCTGTCGCTCTAATAAATCTCTTTTATATTTAATCCTGCCAGTCGTATCCGAAATGTTGTAAATTCCAAGTACGTTTGCTGCATTCTTTGCATTATTAGATCGAAATACTGCGCTAAAATCGTCTAGAGGCAATACTTTTGTAAAATAAGGAAATCCATTAAACTCATTATTAATTTTCCAATTTTTCAGACTTCCCTGAAAGTATTTTGGGACACTCCCGTCGAATAAATAAAACGAGGAATCACGCACCGCTATGATAACATTTTTAAATGGTATTTTGTTTGGAGTAAATGATATTCTAACGCTTTTAATCTGTTTGCTTTTATTATCAATTAATAAAACCTGTGAAGGATTGGTGTAATTACCGAGATATACTTTTTTCTCATCGGAACCAGCAAAATAATATGAATTGAATTTCAAATCAATCTCGTAAATAAATTCTGCTGCATGCACAGGATATCTTCTGATAAATGGATTGTTATAATGCATAATATTTTCTGAAGAAAGAAAAAGCAATGTGACGCTAGCTACACTAAAAACTAAGCAAAAGCAGATTAGTCTTATAGGTTTTAGATAACTTTTAAAAGTATACTTTCTTTCACCGCCATTGGAACTTAATAAAATTGTTAAAACCGCTAGAATAATAAATGTTAAATTGAAAACCAGGTGCACATTCCAGCTCATCTTTTCTAACACACCACCACACGAACAAGGAATAAAAGAACTAAAGTGAAGAATAATAAATATATAAACCGTAAACATTTCCATCAGTATAAGAGAAAAATAAAGTCCCCATAATCTAAATCTTGACGTAATTAACAATATAGCAGTAAGAAGTTCTGCAATTGGAACTAACACAGCTATCCATGATGAAAAAGCACTTAATAGAGGAGATTGTGACAACTGCACATGAAAGTTCTCAAAATCAAGCAGTTTACTTATTGCAGCATATACAAACAATAAAACATATAAATAAGAAACTAACTGTATTACAAGATTTTTTATCGATCGACGTGAATTCATAATCTGAAGATTTTAAGTTTATCTCATTTTTAAATCATATATTATTAGGTGATTATCTTATACAAATGTAAATACGAAATTTCGCATAAATACTTTAAAAATCAAGCCAAAAACTTTGAAAATCAGGCAGTTTTACATTTTAGCTGGCATAAAAAATAATGCCTGCACTTTGTAAGAATAGCGCAGGCATTAAATCATTGTAATTGTTTTTGAAATCAGCCTTTTATCGAGGCACTGATTCCGGCAAGTTTTTCATGCAGCTCTATAAGCCCTGCTTTTTGCAGGCACTCTTGAGAGAGACTCTCCAGTTCTGTCCTTCCCTGCTCACTTATGCTCTCCAATAGTACCGAAGATCCTTCTCTTATCTTCAGCCCGTCCTGTATCAAATGGCTTAAAAGCAGCACATTTTTTCGTGAAATTTTCAAATCCATTTTCACCGGCTCATTCATGCCAGGGATACTGAGCACCGTATCAAAAACCTTGGCCGCATCATTTGCTGTAATCATACTTCATCATTTTAAATTAATATTTCACTTACCGTAAAATTATAAAGTATCATCCCTATTTACCCTACTCAAAATTTGGGGAGGATTGCAGGGCTTGGAAGCCTTTTCTAATTTAGCCTTAGGCAAATACGCAGTACCTGTTCAATTGGTGCATTTAGATTTTTAAAGCAGATTCTGAAATGGATTTCCTTTAATTTTTAATAAGGATGACAGCTGCTTCTTAGCTGATTGCTGCAGCTGAAAAAAGTCTTTTAGAAGCTTTCGGACTGCGGTTTTTTTGGCAGTCAGCAAGATGTCTGGTTGTATCACAACCAAAAATCTTGCTGCCCCTCTGCTCGGAACTCGCTGGCAGTGAAACTTTTAATTTGAATGAAATTGAAACAATGAAAAAGAAAAGATCATGGAAGAAAAAAACAGCGGCAGAAACAGATGGCTGCACATCCGGCTGACCAAAGAAGAATTTGATTTTATTGATAAGAATTTCAAGGCATCAGCCTGCCGCAAACGCAGTGATTTCGTGCGTAGAAATCTGCTGAGAAAACCCATTGTTATGAGATATAGAAACGAGTCGCTGGATAAGCTGTTGCAGGAGCTTATCCAGCTCAGAACACAGCTTAATTTCATGGGAAATAATTTCAATCAGAGCGTTAAAAAACTCCACACCCTTTTTGAAATTTCTGATTTAAGAGTCTGGATTCTATCTTTTGCTTCCGACAGGAATAAATATTTTTCCCTGGTTGAAGAAATAAAAAAAAGCATTGAAAATCTCGCCCAAAAATGGTTGCAGTCATAAATACAGGGCACTCGATTAGAGGCATCTTCATGTACAATGAGAATAAAGTTTCTCAGGGTGCAGCTGTGTGTATCGGCGAGGGAAATTATCCCATCGATATTGAAAAAATGTCAGAATCTTTTAAGCTCGGCGTATTTCTAAAACAGCTCCATCTCAATGAAAATGTAAAGCGCGGCGCTGTGCACATCTCACTGAATTTTGACCGGTCCGATAAGGATTTATCAAAAGAGAAACTCATGGAGATTGCCTCTTCTTATATGGAGAAAATTGGATTCGGCGCACAGCCTTATCTGGTCTACCAGCACCACGATGCGGGACATCCACACCTTCATATCGCAGCCATAAATGTGAGGGCAGACGGATCCAGAATTAACATGCACAATATTGGAAGAAACCAGTCCGAAACTGCCCGCAAAGAATTGGAGATTCTTTTTAATCTGGTTCGGGCGGACTCGAGAAAAAAACAGAGTCCGGCGCTACTTAATGCCATTGATGCGGAAAAAATAAAATATGGAGCAATAGATTCCAAGAGAGCCATCGGCAGTGTACTCAATGCAGTTATTCCGCACTACAAATACACAACGCTGGGTGAGCTGAACGCAGTATTGAACCTGTATAACGTCAAGGCGGAAAGGGGAAAGGAAAATTCAAAAATGTTTCAGAATAAAGGCCTGATCTATCAGATTCTGGATGGGAATAAAAAGACTGTCGGGGTTCCTATAAAAGCCAGCAGTTTTTATTCCAAGCCTACCCTTTCCCGGCTTGAAATTAATTTTGCCGCCTCCAAAACTTCTCGCATGATAAACATGAAAAGAACCCGAAATGCGGTGGATCTGTTGCTTTTGAAATACCCATCCCTAACACTTTCGCAGCTTGAAACGCGGCTGGCGAACCAGGGCATTACGGCAGTTGTCAGAAAAAATGAACAGGGGCTGATATACGGCATGACCTACATAGATCATAACACTAAATGCGTTTTCAACGGAAGCAGTCTCGGACCTGAATATGCAGCCAAAGGGCTCCTGGAGCGTCTGGGCCATTCCTCCCATTATGAGAAGCAGTATACAGTTCCTGATGGTACCGCTCAGAAGCACGGCTCTTTAATTTCCGCAGGAGAAGTGCAGCGGATAATTGATGAAGTGCTTTACGCAGGAACGCCGTCAGATTACGTTCCCAGAGAGCTTAAAAACAAGCGAAAAAAAAGAAAAAGAAAAGGACAGTCCGATAATAATTAACACATAAAAATCAACAGTATGCAGACGGGAGAAAATGAACAGGCGCTTAGAAAAATTTTAGATATGACTAGACTGATGAGCATCGCACTGCTGCTCATCCATTTTTATTATTACTGCTTCGATTCCTTCAGGCATTGGAATCTTGCTCCGGATTTTGCCTGCAGGATACTGGAGAATATTTATCGTACGGGGCTTCTGGACAGCTTTCATAAATCTAAACTTTTTGCACTTGGACTCTTGGTTATTTCCCTTATGGGTGCCAGAGGAAGAAAAGATGAAAAGCTTCATTTTAGAACTGCTTTTAATTATATCTCATTGGGTCTCCTGCTTTACTTTGGATCCTATCTGGCTGTTCTAATCTTTTTGGATCCTGAGGTCTGCTCCGTACTATATATCTCACTGTGTTCTTTGGGCTATCTGATGACGCTTTCCGGGGGCACCCTGCTCTCCCGCATTATCCGCAGAAAGCTTAGTTCAGCAGATATTTTTAATAAGGAAAACGAAACTTTCCCTCAGGAGGAAAGGCTTATTGAAAACGAATATTCCGTTAACCTTCCTGCCCGTTATCACCTCAAAGACAAAGTGCGCAGCAGCTGGATTAACATTATAAATCCCTTCCGAGGCATTCTGGTTCCAGGCACGCCGGGTTCGGGAAAATCATACTTTGTAATCCGCCATATAATCACCCAGCATATTGCCAAGGGCTTTTCTATGTTCATTTATGATTTCAAGTTCGACGACCTCACTGTTATCGCCTATAATGCCTGGCTGAAATTCCGTCATCTTTATGCCGTGGAGCCAAAATTTTACATCATAAATTTTGACGACCTCTCCAGAACCCACCGTTGTAATCCTCTTGATCCTGCGGCAATGACAGACATTACCGATGCTGCGGAATCTGCCCGCACAATCCTTATGGGACTCAATCGGGAGTGGATTAAAAAACAGGGCGATTTCTTTGTGGAATCCCCTATAAATTTCCTGACAGCCGTCATCTGGTACCTTCGAAAATACAACGATGGCGAGTTCTGCACCCTGCCACATGTCATTGAAATGATACAGACCGATTATGAAAGCCTTTTCACGATTCTGAGAACAGAAAAAGAGATCGAAGTGCTTATCAATCCCTTTGTCAGTGCGTTCCTTCAAGAGGCAGTCGACCAGCTGGAGGGCCAGATCGCTTCTGCTAAAATCTCACTGGCAAAACTCTCCTCCCCGCAGCTTTACTACGTGCTATCGGGCAGTGATTTCACCCTTGACATTAATAATCCATCTGATCCGAAAATTGTTTCAATGGGAAATAATCCGCAGAAAATACAGACTTACGGAGCGGTGCTTTCCCTTTTTGTCAGCCGCCTTATAAAACAGGTAAACCAAAAGGGAAAACTTAAAAGTAGCCTTGTTTTTGATGAATTCCCCACTATCTATCTCAATAATATTGACAGTCTGATTGCAACGGCAAGAAGCAACAAAGTGAGTACCTGTCTGGGGATTCAAGACTTCAGCCAGCTCCGTAAGGACTACGGCCGCGAGCAGGCTGATGTGATCATTAATATAGTTGGAAATATTGTCTCCGGGCAGGTCAGCGGAGATACGGCAAAACAGCTCTCAGAACGTTTCGGAAAGATAATGCAGGATAGAGAAAGCCTTTCAATAAACAGCAGCGACACCTCCATCAGCCGTTCCCGACAGCTGGAATCCGCAGTGCCGCCTTCTAAGATTTCTTCGCTGAGTTCTGGTGAATTTGTTGGCATGACAGCCGATAATCCGGACTGCAGAATTGAGCTTAAAACCTTTCACTGCGAGATCATCAACGACCATGAAAAAATAAAAAAAGAAACAGATAATTACAAGGAAATTCCGATCATAAGGACAATTGATAATGTTATCATCCAGAAAAATTATCTGCAGATCAAAATTGAGATTCAGGAAATAATCCACAGCGAAATGGAACGGATAATCAAAAGCCCGGCACTTTCATCGCTGGTTCTCAAAAAAGAAAAATAACTTTTAATCCTAGATGTTTTCTTGAGGTAGTAAAAAAAGAAATGCTTTTTTTTAGTTGCCGGATTCTTTTATAAGCTGCAGTGTCCTTTCGTCCTGCTCTCCATTGTAATATTTCTCAAGCACCTGCCTGAAAAATTCAGGCGTTTCAGGCAGAAGTGCAAACAGGGTCATGCAGGATTTCAGTTTTCTTTCATCTGGCCTGCCCAGAATTTCCAGTGCCGTTTTATCTTCAATTTTTAGCATTGCCTGCGTAATTTCCACCAGACGTTTTCCCAGTATGGGGTGATTCAAATACAGTGAGGCTTCCGTTAGGTTTTCAATGCCGTAAAAGATGTTATAATCCGTGAATCCCAGTCCTCTGAGCTGCGGGAAAATAAACCACATCCAGTGGGTCTGTTTGCTGCCCTGTCTGATCTCGTGCAGTGCGTCCTCATACGTTTGTTGCTGTGCCTCTAAAAAACGGTCCAGATCATATTGCTTTTCCATTGCATTGCTTTTTTCTTACCTGAAATTACAAAATATTTCAATGCCGATCCCAAAACAGGCGTCTGAAATAGGGGTTCAGCCTGCTGCAAAGATTGATAAGGAAATTTTCAATAAAAACGGATTAAAAGAGCCGCGAAAATAGCACCCGCAGACTCCTGCATGCGCATAACGGCCTTGCCGCCCTTCGGGACTTATAGCACTCCGGATCCTTGATCGGGCGCTTGATTTTGTGCTTTCTTTTTTCCCGTTTTTTCTTTGAAAAATTTCATGCGGGCTTGAGGAAAAACAGAAAAAATACTCACTTAAAATTTTACATCATGGAAATCTCAGGACGAATTACAAAAGATGCCGTAACGGCAAAAGTTTCAAATGACAGGGAGGTGGTAAATTTCTCCATTGCCATAAACGACAGCTACAGGCCAAAAGGGGCTGACGAGCTTAAAAAGATTGTAACCTACATCGACTGTTCCTATTGGATGGGTTCAAAAATGGCGTTGTGGCTTAAAAAAGGCACTGTGGTTGAACTCTTCGGGCGTATAGGTCTGAATGTCTACAATAATGCCGAGGGCAAAGCGCTCGGTTCGCTGACCTTTCACACCAGTAATATTAAAATACTGGTTTTCCCGAAAGCAGAAAACACTGCTGAAGTTCCCGCAGTTCAAGAGAAAAATGCGTCAAAAGACGAACCCGACGACCTGCCTTTCTAATTGGAATAATACCGTTTCACATCAAAATTTATACGCCATGAAAGCCTTTGAAAAATCAGTCTACATAGAATATCCCGTATCCGCCCAGTTCAAAAAAATAGTCCGCTCCAATATGGAATCTTATGACGGGACAAAAAAACAGCAGTTAAAATCTTTTTTGGAAGACCTGCAGAAAAACGGATGCATCTGCGGGATGATTTCAGAGTTTGTCTACAACTCGGACTGCAGGAAATTCTATATACAGCATTTGGATGATTTGGAAAATATCCGATATGAAATTGAAGATTCCCTTGGGGAATCTGTCAAAAACCGCCACCGACTGCCCCATTACACATTTGTATGCTGGCTCTGCTTTGAAGAATACTGTTTTGACATTTACAGAAACAGTTTTGAATAACGCTTTTCAATCTTAAATCTTCCCTTATGAAAGCATCAGATAAATTTAAAACCGCTATAGAAAGCTACCTGAGCGAAAAAGCGCAGAACGATGCCGTTTTTTCAGCGGACTATAAAAAAGAGAGCAAAAACCTTGAAAGCTGTTTCCATTACATTTTCGGCGAGGTCAAAAAAACAGGGGAATGCGCCTTTGACAATCAGGAAATCTTTGACATGGCTGTAAAGTACTACACAGACGACACGATTGGAACGCCTGCCCCTGTTCAATGCAGAGTAGCAGTAAGCCCGCCTGTAAAACCTGATTTGTTCTCGACTGCTCCCGCAGTATCTCAAAGCACAGTTCAAAAAATAGAAAAAGTGCAACCCGTGAAGCCTGTACAAACCCTAACACTCTTTGACTTATGATACCCAAAACAGTTATAGAAAAAGAAATCAGCGCCTTAAGTACCTCCCTAGCCCCAATCACAGCGCAGATGCATCAGTGGGCAGAAAAAAATATTTTCCTGAAATGGGCGGTGCTCTCAAGGGGAAAGTTCCATTGTCTGGAATGCACCCATTCGTGGAAGCCTGACAGCGAAAGCCAGTCCTGCAAAAATTATATTAACTGCACCGCCTGTCAGGGGAAACTTAAAATGCATCAGCACAATCAGGTGCATTTCAAAGAAATCGAATATTTCGCCCTCACCGATACCTGCTCTGGGTATCAGGTGGTGCGCATCATCTGCTCGCATAAAAACATGAAAAAAAATGTTCTTCCCGCCTATTCGCACACGGAAGTCATGCAGCATTGGATAAATCCAAAAGGGGAAGTGCGCACCATCTCAAGAAGCACCAATGTTTTTTCCAATGCCTATGATGCATGGCAGTACTATTCCCCTTTAGAAATCCGTCCAAAGGATTTTCAGAACTCGCCAAAATACCGCATTAATCCCTACAAGGTATATACGCACATGAAAGTGATTCCGCTTTTGAAAAGAAACGGTTTTAAAACTTCCGTGCACGGCATTGCACCGCAGATACTCTTTACTGCTCTTCTAAAAGACCCCATTGCAGAAACCCTTTTTAAAAGTTCGCAGACCTCTCTGCTCAAGCATTATCTCACCTCCCATGAACAGCATCTGCGTGAAAACTGGCAGGCAGTAAAAACCTGCCTTAAACAGCGTTATCAGATTCAGGACATCAAAATTTGGGAGGATTATATTGCCCTGCTCCGATGGTTTAAAAAAGACCTCAGCTCCCCTGCTCTTGTCTGCCCTGAAAATTTAGACCAGGCGCATGACAGGCTTGTTGCCAAAAAAAGGGACATACAGCGCAGAAAGCATCTTGCGCAGATGCGTGCTGAAATACAGAAAGCAGAGCCGATTTATGAAAATGATAAAAAACAGTTCTTCGGACTTTCTTTTACCGATAATGACCTTACCGTAAAAGTCCTTGACCGTGTGCAGGATTTTCTCTATGAGGGCGACACGCTCCACCACTGCGTATTTACCAATGAGTATTATAAAAAGAAGGATTCCTTAATCCTTTCAGCGCAGATTGAAAACAGACCCGTGGAAACCATTGAAGTGTCCCTTTCAAGAATGGAAATTATCCAGTGCAGGGGACTTCGCAATAAAGCCACTAAATATCACAGCAGGATTCTTAGGATTATAAATAAAAACCTGCCTGAGATTGCCGGGCGGTTGAAAAAGCAGAAAAAGCAGACTGCTCCTGCTTAAACCATTTTACTATTGATACCGCAGATTTTACACTGCGGTATTTTTTTTGGCACGCAGACACTTTAAGGTTCACGGAGCAGTCCCGGCTTAGGGGCTATTGTGGAATGTTAAGTCAATTTCATCACAAAGTTCGGGCACGTCCTTCGGTTCTCCGCAAAAAATTCCCCCATAAATGCAGGGCTGCACTCCTGCTTTATTGCGTTGCTTTCTGCGTTCGCTCGTCCCTGCCCGGGCAGCGGTGCTGTAATTAATCTTAAAACTACAGCAATTATGAAAAATCAACATCAAAACACAGAATGGCAGAAAGTATCAGAAATAGAACTGATCTATAAAACCAAAGTAAAAAGCACTGAAAGACCGTGTATCACTTCTTCCAGAGATGCTTACCGCATACTGCTTGACAGCTGGGATCCCGGCAAAATAGAATTCTTTGAGCAGTTCAAAGTGCTGCTGCTCAGCCAGTCCAACAGGGTTCTGGGAATCTACGAGGTTTCCTCAGGAGGCATCTCGGGAACTGTGGTTGATATGCGCCTGCTTTTCGCGGCAGCCCTTAAAGCCGCCGCCGTCGGGATCATCATCACCCACAACCATCCATCAGGAAAAACATCACCTTCCGAGGCCGACAGAAATATGACCCGAAAAATCCGGGAAGCGGGAAAACTGCTGGATATTCCACTGCTCGACCACCTGATCGTAACACCCGAGACCTATTACTCTTTTGCAGATGAAGGCGCCCTTTAAGGGCGTTTTCATCTTTCATACCCTTGTGCTGTTCTGGTTTTTTAATTAATTTTTCCCTATGAATCATGAAGAAATAAAACGATATTTTGAGAACAATCCGCCGCCGAAGGAAGTAGTGTGGACCCAATGGGCGAAGATTACCGACACTCAGGTTTTCCTCAACAGCTGTTATACCACCATCAAAAATTTTAACGGCCCGATAGATCGGTGCCCGGCATGGTGGCATTTAAGGGATTTTTACATTCTGATGAAGAAAACAGCAGGCCAGCCGATCGGCGAAGAACCTGCTTCAGAATAATTCTGATCCTTCCGTAAATTCTTAATAAAGCAAAAAAGCACCGATTTGGGTGCTTTTTTTATACCCCGAAAAATAAGGCTTTTTTATTTTTGTTGTTATTTAGAACATTTTATTTTTAAAATTTATTACTGACTATGCTAATTTTGGTTTGTATAAAACGAAAATATATGGTATTAAATTAAAAAGTTTAACATTGCACCTGTTTGACTTTCCTTAGAATCTAAAATCAGGTGTTTATACGGACTTGTTTTTAATATTAAAAGTTGATTTTTGCTACAGTACGGAAATCCGTAATTTTTGCTTCCAAAAAGATACATATTCGCAACTAACTAATCTGCAATATGAAAATAGATGTAATCAAGAAAACAGAATATTTAGATCTTTCATCAGTCTGCAGTTGCGATATTAAATGTATTCACATAAAAATCAGTGATTACAAACCTATCATTAAGGAATTTGAAAAACAAATTACTGACACAAGCTCGTTGAAATTATTAAATACGAAAAAACGTAAAGAATGACAATAAACATATTTTATATTTGTAAGAACGATTTCATAAACCTAATTAAATTTAGATTCTAAAGTAGTAAGCTTCGCAACCTATTTTCTTATATTTACCATGTTTAAAAAAGATCAACAATAGCGGGATGTACTGGTATATCTAAATGACAAAATAGTATAGCAGTCACAACCAGTTAGCTACACTCAGTTCGATTTTTAAAAACATATCAAAAATTAATTGCCTATATTAATGAAATTACAATTTAAAGAGCAGGATTTTCAGATTGAAGCTGTAAAAGGTGTGGTAAAGTGTTTTGAAGGGCAGACTCTGAAAACAAATCGATTTACGCTCGAGAAAACAGCAGAGATTTTACGAAAAGCCAGAGAACAAGCAAAAGGTCTTGCAACATTAGAATATGATGTTGAAGAACTTATAGGTTATCGTAATAGTGCTATCCAAATTACAGCTTCTCAAGTTTTTGAAAATATCGTTGGCGTACAGCGTGAACATTACCTGATTGAAAATCAAAAAATTGATACTGTAAAAGGGGCAAATATTGGCTACAATTTTACGATTGAAATGGAAACAGGAACGGGTAAAACTTACACCTACGTCCGTACAATGTATGAATTGAATAAAAAATATGGCTGGAGCAAGTTTATTATTATCGTTCCAAGTATTGCCATCAGAGAAGGGGTTTTCAAAACTTTTGAACTGACGCAAGATCACTTTCAGGAAATTTATGGACATAAAATCAGTCCGTTTATATATAATTCTTCACGTCCGCAGGATATTGAAACTTTTGCATCTGACGGACGAATCAGCGTGATGGTCATCAATACTCAGGCTTTTGCCGCTAGAGGGGCTGATGCAAGACGTATTCATCAGGAATTGGATCACTTTGGTTCAAGACGACCAATTGATATCATTGCTCAAACCAGACCTATCATCATTATTGACGAACCTCAGTCTGTAGGTAAAGAAGGTTCTGTTACTTTAAAAAGTATGGAGGATTTTCAACCTCTTTTTACTTTGCGATATTCAGCTACACACGCTGAAGAGTACAATAAAATTTACCGATTGGATGCACTTGATGCGTACAATAAAAAACTTGTTAAGAAAATTCAAGTCAAAGGAATTAATCTAAAAGGCTCTACAGGAACGACCGGATATTTGTATCTGGAATATATTAGCCTTAGTGCCAACAAACCACCTTTGGCTTATTTAGAATATGAAAAACGCTCCAGCAATGGCTTGAAGCGTGTTCGTGAAAAAATTGCGCAAGGAACCGATTTGTATGAAATATCAGGAAACTTACCTGCGTATAAAAATTGTCTGGTAACTGAAGTCAATGGTTATCTAAACAAAATTATAGTTAATGGCCAAGATATTTATCCTGGAGATATTATTAATGATCAAGACGAATTGGTCTTTCGCAGAATTCAAATCAGAGAAACTATTCTTTCACATCTTCTGAAAGAAAAAGCATTGTTTGATAAAGGTATAAAAGTACTTTCTTTATTCTTCATTGACTCTGTTGAAAAGTACCGAAAGTATGATGAAATGGGTCAAGAAGTTTTGGGCGAATATTCTCAAATTTTTGAAGAAGAATATAAAAATGCTATCAACGATTTTGTTGACCTCTTTCATCAGGAATATACAGATTATGTGATTGAAACCGATGTAAACAAAACTTCCAAGGTATATGCCCCAGGAAGCTATTTGAATTATTTACAGCGTGATGATGCCGACCGTGTACATAATGGCTATTTTTCTATAGATAAAAAAGGGAAACCTGTTGACCCCAGCATCAAGCGTGGCAGTGAAGATTCTGATGATGTTTCTGCTTACGATTTGATTATGAAAGATAAAGAACGTTTGTTGAGTTTTGAAGAACCAACTCGTTTTATCTTTTCGCATTCGGCATTGAAGGAAGGATGGGATAATCCTAATGTTTTCCAGATTTGTGCTTTGAAAAATGCAGACGGTGGAAGCCAAACCCGAAGAAGACAAGAAGTAGGCCGTGGTATGCGTTTGTGTGTGGATAAAAATGGCGTTCGCCAAGATTTTGAACAAGTGGGTGAACAAGTTCATGACATTAATGTTTTGACGGTTATTGCTTCTGAGAGTTATGAAGATTTTGCGAAAGGATTGCAGACAGAAATTGCAAAATCACTGAAAGACCGTCCTGTAAAAGCAGATACCAAATTCTTCTTAGGAAAAATACTTAGTAATGAATTTGGAGATACGATTCGTTTGACAGAGGAAGATGCTAAAAAGCTGAACAAGTTTTTGTACAAACACGATATTCTGGATGAAGACGATAAAATTACAGATGAAGGAAAGAAACTCATTGAAAAAAATGCAGTTCCTGTTCCTGAGTATTTAGTTGCTTATGCTTCTGCTGTGAGTCAATTATTGGAGTCTGTTTACAATGGAGAAGGTGTCAAGCCTGAAAATGCAAATGACGTCGTTTCGCTTACAGTTAACACCAATTTTGCAAAAAAGGAATTTCAGGAACTGTGGAAAAAGATTAGCCTAAAAACCGTTTATGAAGTGAAATTTGACACGGATAAACTGATTGATGACAGTAAAATCCGTATCAATGCTGACTTGCATATTTCTGAACGACAATATGAAATCAAAACAGGTGAAATGCGTGAGGTTTCTAAAGAAGATTTGAAAGACGGCACTGCTTTCAACGTAACAAAAACTGATCCTAAGAAACTATCTTCTGACCTTTATACTGAAGTAGCTTATGATATTGTTGGAGAAATAGAAGCATTGACCAATTTGAAAAGAACGACCATCGTTGCTATTCTTAAAAAAATACACCAAGAGAAATTCTTCCTATTGAGAAAAAATCCGGAAGAGTTCATTGCCAAATGTGCCAAGCTGATCAATGAAACCAAAGCCTCGTTAATCATCAACAATATTGCGTATCACAAAACCCAAGAATCATTTGATGCAAAAACCGTTTTTACTAATGCAAGAAATGTATTGCGTACAGAAGAAATTCTGCAAAAACATATCTATGATTTCCTGGAAACGGATTCTAAAATAGAAAGAGATTTTACCAAAAATTTGGAGCAAGCCGTTGAGGTAGTAGTTTACGCAAAATTACCCAAAGGATTTTACATTGCAACACCTGTCGCCAATTACAGTCCCGACTGGGCAATTGTTTTGGATAACGAAAAAGTAAAACACATCTATTTTGTAGCCGAAACAAAAGGTTCTGAAAACGTAAATGACCTGAGAGGAATTGAACAATTAAAAATACATTGTGCACAGGAACACTTTAAAACCATCAGTAATGGCGAAGTGAAATTTGATGTCATTACCACTTACAGTAAACTCCTAGATATTGCCCAATTAAAATAAACCAAGATGAAAGATAATTTAGACCTACAATCTACCGATATAATCAGCCTGAATATAGAAAAAATCGCTACCCTTTTCCCCAATTGCCTTACCGAAACTGCAGAAGGTAAAAAGATAGATTTTGATTTGCTGAAACAGGAACTCTCTACCGAAATAGTAGAAGGCAACAAAGAACGCTACCGACTGGAATGGCCGGGAAAACGCGAATCTATTGTTACCGCCAATTTACCAACCAATAACACCTTGCGACCGGTGCGGGAAGATTCTGTAGATTTTGATACCACCGAAAACATCTATATAGAAGGTGACAACCTAGAAGTGCTAAAACTCTTGCAAGAAAGCTACCTGAACAAGATAAAAATGATATACATAGACCCGCCCTATAACACTGGGAAAGACTTTGTATATAAAGACAATTTTACCAAAGCTGGCGAAGAAGAACTTTTTGAAAGCGGACAAAAAGACGAATACAACCAACGTTTAGTAGCCAACCCCGAAACCAACGGACGTTACCATTCTGATTGGCTTTCTATGATGTACCCAAGATTAAAACTGGCAAGGAATCTTTTGACAGAAGATGGTATTTTATTTATTTCTATTGGTGATGATGAGGTTCATAATTTAAGAAAGATATGTGATGAAATTTTTGGTGAAGAAAATTTACTTAGTCAATTCATCTGGAAAACAGACGGCAATTTTGATAACCAAGCAAAGGTTAAATACTGTCACGAGTACATATTAGCTTATTGTAAATTTATCTCTTCTTTCCCATCTCCCCCAACAATTGATCCCAGTATTAAAAGAGATAGCAAACTTTACAGTGAGGAAATAAGGAATACGATTGTAAAAAATGGCGCTGCAAATCCAATAAGTACTATTACTTTACCAATTGGGTTTCCCGCTGATTTTGATAATGGAGTAATTGACGCTAGAGATAATTGTTGGCCAAGATATTTAAATGATGCTGAAATTTCCGAGAGTAAACTTATAAAAGAAGCGGTTGTTGAAAGCGGTTGGAGTTCAAAAGCATTAGTGCAAGAGTATATTAATAATAATTTTGAGTCAATTTTAGATGCTAAAGGACAAATAACAAGATTTGTATTAACAAAAACAGGAGCTATTGAAGTTATTAAAAAGCGAAGTGAACATCAAAGTCACGTAATATCTGTAATAAGTTCTGTTGGAAATACTCAAAGTACAAGTGCAAAATTAAAAACAGAAGGTATTCTATTTGATTATCCAAAGCCAGTTGGTCTTATAAAGTACCTCACATCTATGAATGAAGGGAATGATTTTACAGTATTAGATTTTTTTAGTGGGTCTGCAACGTCAGCTGAAGCTATTCTAGATTTGAATTCAGCAGAAAATGGAAAGCGCAAATACATTATGGTACAGCTACCCGAAGCCACCGATGAAAAAGGTGAAGCCTATAAAGCTGATTATAAAAACATTTGCGAAATAGGCAAAGAAAGAATTCGTCGTGCAGCCAATAAAATAAAAGAAGAGAAAATAGAAAAGGCCAAAAAAGACGGTCTGTTTTCAGATTTTAAAGATGCGCAGGATTATGGTTTCCGTGTATACCGCTTAGATTCTTCCAATATGCAGGATGTGTATTACAAACCGCAAGATTATAACCAAGGTACGCTAGACCTTTTTGCAGACAATGTAAAAGAAGGTCGCACCGCAGAAGATTTGCTCACTCAGGTAATGCTCGATTGGGGATTGCCGCTTTCCTTGCCTATTGAACGCAAAACCATTTCGGGTAAAGAAGTTTATGCTGTAGCCGGAGATTCTCTGTACTGCTGCTTTGATGATGGTATTGATGAAGCTTTTGCCAAAGAAATTGCCAAAGAAAAACCCTTGCGTATTGTTTTTAGAGATAAAGGTTTTAAAGATGATACGGCAAAGGAGAATGTGAAGCAGTTACTGAAGCAGTTGAGCGGTGGGACGGAGATGAGGGTGATATAATTCTTGTGATTCAAAATGCTGGATATAATTATTAAATCTATTAATGAAACTGCTAAAGGTATAAATGAACATATTGAATATCCGACTTGTCCCGGGATTTATGCCTTTATGTTAAAAGAAAAATCTAATTTGAATGAATTTGAGACATCAAACCAAGTACTTTATGTCGGCATTGCAAAGCAGAGCTTGAAGAAAAGGGATTTAGGAACTCATTTTAGGAATACGAAAACAGGAATTTCAACTTTAAGAAGGTCAATTGGAGCAATATTAAAACAAGAATTTAATCTAACAGCATTTTCTCGAAATGGAACAAATAGCAAGAAGGAAATTTTAAACTATAAGTTCAATTCAGACGGAGAGCAACTTTTGACAGATTGGATGACTGAAAATTTGATAGTTGGATATTGGAAAGATCAAGATTCAATTTCTTATTCAAAGTTGCGCAATTTGGAGGAAGAAGTGATTAAATTTTTGAAACCAACTTTAGATTTAGACAAACGGACAAAGAGATATAACATTTTTGCAGATAAACTTGATGGTTTAAGAATGATATGTAAAACTGAAGCTAGTAGCATATTTAAATAAAAAAACTAAAACTAATAACTTGGAGAAAATAACAGAAGCTCAAAGAAAAAGAGAATTACAGCGTAGTGATAGTGAGGCTAGAGATATCATTCATGACATTGATAAACTAAACACATTTCCTGAAAACAAAAAATCAAGGTGGGTATGGGAATTACTTCAAAATGCTAAAGATGTTGCTGCTGAAAATGGTGTTGACGTTATATATGAACTTAGGGATAATCAAATTATTTTTTCACACAATGGAACACCTTTCGAAACCGAACATCTGTTAGCAATATTATATAAAACATCAACAAAATCATTAGGTGGTGATGATGGAACGACTGGTAAATACGGTACCGGCTTTGTTACTACTCATATTTTAAGTAGAAAAATAGTGATAAACGGTGTACATAGAGGAGAAGATCTTTCTTTTCGGAGATTTTCACTAGATATTGATAGAACTGCTGCAGCATTAGACGAATCTGAGGCTTTAGAGGAAATGAGGAAGTCTTTATACAATGCATTTCAACAAATTGATAAAATTGCAGAGAATCCTTCACAACATATAAGCGATCTGTTTCACTCGTTTACATATTCCTTATCCATTTCCTCAAAAAAATATGCGATCAGCGGATTGGAAGAATTGGAAAAAAATATTCCATTTGTACTTTTAATAAATAAAAAGGAGAAAAAACATATCAACTCCGTAACAATTATTAGAGATGGAGTAAAGAATGTTTTTCAAATTAATCCTATCCAAAGCTCTATAGATGGATTAGATTACATTGAGATCGGAAATAATTCTGGTATTTTATACAAAGAATTAGAATCTATAATTTTTGGACTTCCTGTTATCAATCATAATGGAAGATATAGTTTAGAAAGTATTTATGGCAAGTCAGTATTGTACAAAGAGTTTCCGCTAATTGGTTCTGAAAACTTCCATTTACCTGTTTTTGTACAGCATAAAAAATTCAAGCCAACAGAAGAACGAGATGGTATCAGAACAAAAAAAGAGGATGAGAAAACTGCAGATTCGACAGCTGATAATAACCGTCGCCATCTGAAAGAATTTATTGATGAGTATTTGAAGTTTATTTCGATTTTAATTGAATCAAACTGTAATAATTTACATCACTTAGCGCTATCTGGATTACCTGAATTTATAGAGAAATATCATAATGAAGATTGGTATTTAGAAAATATACAGATGCCAATTAGAAGCTTAATATCAGAAAAAGCTATTGTTAAAAATGCAAACGGAAATTTCAGTCCAATTAAAGAAATTAGATTTCCAATAATTGACTTAGCGACTGACGGAGACTTTTTTGAATTATTAGAGGAATTAATGCCAAATAAAGTTCCATCTTCCGAAAGCTTAAACGACTGGAATAAAATTATCAATCAAGAGTATCATAATTGGAATGATGAAGTTACAATTTCATTAGAGCAATTGCTTGAAGGTTTACCTAATTCTATCGACTTGACAAATCCGGAAACGTATCGAAAACTAAAAAAAGTTTATCATTTTTTAGAAAGTAAGAATTCAAAATTAGGAGAATCTTATCCCATTTATCTAAATGAAAAAAATGAGTTTAAAACTAGACTTGATGTTTCTCAATATCCGGAGATTGATGATGAAATAAAGTTTGTTTCAAAGCAACTTGGAAAAGATTTAGATGATGAGTTTTTAAATAAACGATTAGGCAAAATAAATGATATTAAAGAATTTAATTTACCTGATTTTTATAAATCACTTAATTCAGATGTTATTAGTCCACTTAAAATTGAAGATGCGACCGACGAAAAGATTAAAGCGATTCTACACATCAATTCACTGTTTAAGACTGACAGGGCGACAAAAAGAGAAAACTGGTTAGATATAATAAAAGAACTAATTCCTGAAAAAATAAATGAAAAGAAAATAATTTCAATAGACTATGAAAACTATCATTATCCCGCAGAATTATGGACAGCAAAATATTTATGCTGGTTGATTGAGAAGGAAGTAACATTAAACTCATTTAATTCTACCTATTTCCAAGATGAAGATTCTGCGTATAATTGGTTAAATAAATTTATAAATTATATAAGTCAATCAAGAGATGATATTAAAGGGTTTTTGACTAAATATAAAATTATTCCTGTACAGGACGGTAATTTTGTAGCTGATTCAGAATCTATATTCAAAGAGGATGACTCCAGATATTTTGATGAAACCTTAAAGAGTATCGTTAAAGATAATTGTCAGTTTTCTGTGAAATCCTTTTTGATTTCCAATAAGTTAAATATTTTAAACTATAGAAAAGCTTCAGTTTCAATTATCACTGATAAAATAGATAACTTATTTCTTGATGTTAATATTCAAACAAAAGTTTCGAAAGATGGTGAGCTACATCAGGTTTTTTTAGAAATTAATAGCTGGTTTGAAAAACATTCAGACGCTTCATTTTACTTAAAAACATTTGCTTCAAAAAGAAATATGTTATATGTAATTTCTTTAGGAGATGGCTTTAGTAAGCAAATAATGGCTTTAAAAGAATCTGGTAAATCTATGGAAGATATTACTGAACTAGCTAAGATAAACCTGACCACAACAGAAATGCAAAATCTTGCTCATGTAGCAAACGAATTGGGAACTGCGGAGTTACTTCATAAGGCAAATGAACTTATAAAATTACGTGATCAAAGAGTAAGATGGAAGCAAATTGGCACATCAGCGGAAGTTGCATTCAAAAGTGTATTTGAAGGTTTAGAACTGAACATTGAACTTTCAAATCCAGATGTTGGAAAAGATTTTGAACTTATACTAAAAACTAATAATTATTCAATAGAGATTAAAAATGTGATTGAAGGTAAAGAAATTGTGAGAATGTCTATACTTCAAGGTAGAACTGCTGTTGAACAAAAGGAAAATTATGCTTTATGTGTCATGACAAGACCTAATGATGATATTGAAATAAGTCCAGAGTATTTTATTGAACATGCAATGTTTGTTACAGATATTGGAACACAGATCGGAGATAAAATTAAAAATTGGGATGAGGGCTTGATAAGTTTATTACAAAATGAAGATATCAAAGTAAACTTAGATAATAAAACAGAAACTGTTTATATTAACAGAAGTATTTGGAAAAAGGGAATTCCTTTTGGTGAATTTATTAAGATAATAGAAACTTTATTTGCAAATGAAACTCATTGACAACATCAACAATCGTCTCATAGATGACTTAAAAGAAAGCATCAAAAAGAAAAGCAAACTTTCAATTGCGGCTTCTTCGTTTTCGATCTATGCTTTTGAGGCTCTGCGAAAAGAATTGCAACACGTGGATGAACTGCGTTTTATTTTTACTTCGCCAACTTTCTTACAGGAAAATCTGAAAAAGGAAGTTCCGAAGTTTTTCATTCCGCATTTGTTTAAAGAAGCCGATTTGTGTGGAGGTGAGTTTGAATTGCGTTTGAGAAATCAATTGACCCAAAGAGCCATTGCCCAAGAGTGCAGCAAATGGGTAAAAGAAAAAGTAACTTTTAAATCTAATAAGCAGGCTGGTTATCCAATTCCCGGAATGATCCACACCCAAAATGATGGATCAGATTTTTCCTGGACCAATGTAAATAGTTTTACGACTGCTGATTTGGGTGTTACTCCCAAAAAAGGATTTCCAACATTGATTCAAAAAACAGATTTCCCAAACAGCCAAGAGTATCTGGATTGGTTTAACCAGATTTGGGAAAATAAAGAAGATTTGGAAGAAGTCACTAAAAAAGTGCAGGACTATTTTGAGAAAGCCTTTAAAGACAACAGTCCGGAATTCATTTATTTCATCACACTTTATAACATCTTCAGTGACTTTTTAGATGATCTGACTTTTGATAACTTGCCAGATGATAAAGTTGGTTTTAAAGATTCGGTGGTTTGGAACAAGCTTTTTAATTTTCAGAAAGATGCCGTCATTGGTGCTATCAACAAACTTGAAAAATACAAAGGCTGTATTTTGGCAGACAGTGTTGGGCTAGGAAAAACTTTTTCCGCATTGGGAGTGATTAAATATTATGAAATGCGTAACAAAGACGTACTTGTTTTGTGTCCCAAAAAGCTGGAAGCCAACTGGAATACCTACCGTCATAATGATAAAAATAACATTTTAGCAAAAGACCGCCTGAGGTATGATGTGCTGTTCCATACCGATTTATCTCGTGAAACGGGAAATAGCAACGGTCGAAATCTGGCAAATGTAAATTGGGGTGCATATAGTTTGGTTGTGATAGATGAGTCGCATAATTTCCGCAATGCAGGACTAACCTATTCGGAAAAAGAAAACCGTTATCAGGCCTTGTTAAGAAAAGTAATGCGCGAAGGTATTGAAACCAAAGTGCTGATGCTTTCAGCTACCCCAGTAAATAATAAGTTCAATGATCTGAAAAATCAATTGGCATTGGCGTATGAAGGCGATTCTGAGTTGATAGATGAAAAATTAGATACAGCTTTAGGAATCGACAGGATTTTTAAAAGGACTCAAAAAGCATTCAACGATTGGACAAAAATGGATTTGTCTGATAGAACCACAGAGAAATTATTGGATATGTTGGATTTTGATTTCTTCGAAATTTTAGATTCCTTGACCATAGCGCGTTCTCGAAAACATATTACTACCTATTATGATACCAGCGACATTGGTAAATTTCCAAAGCGAAATAAGCCTGTTTCAATTGAATGTCCCTTAACAGAAGATCAATCGTTGACTTATGTAGAAGTAGCTGAACTATTAAGCCGTTTAAATCTTTCTGTTTATACCCCGCTAAAATATATCTTGCCAAGTCAATTGCCAAAATATGAGGAACGATATGACAAAAAGACCAAAGGAGCAAAACTTACACAAATTGACCGAGAAAAAAGCTTAAAGATTTTGATGCGTATCAATATGCTCAAACGTATTGAAAGCTCTATTGATTCTTTTAGAATTACAACCAATGGTCTTGTGAATCAGATAGAACAAACCATAAAGGCTTTGTCAAAAGAAGGATTGGACGACCTTATTAGTCCGCAATTTGATACCCAGGATGAAAATTTTGATTGGGATTCTAATTGGGGCGATGAAGAAAATGTTTTTGGAAAAAAGGTAAAGGTTCACTTGGCTGATATTGATCGAAGACAATGGAAAGAAGATTTAGAAGAGGACTTACAAACACTCAATGAACTTCTAAAAAAAGTAAATACAATTACACCTGAAGTGGATTACAAACTTCAAACCATTATAAAAAATATTACCAATAAGATTGAAAAACCATTTAACCAAAACAATAGGAAAGTAATTGTTTTCACTGCATTTGCTGATACTGCTGATTATTTATACAAAAATTTAAGTACACTTTTTAAAGATAAATTCAGAATCAATACTGCTTTGATTTCAGGTTCTAGAAGAGTTACGACTGCTAAAACCATCCCTACAGAATTAAATACGCTTCTGAGTTGTTTTTCCCCGGTATCGAAGGATAAAGAATTATTATTTCCGACAATCAATGAAGAGATCGATATTTTAATTGCAACAGATTGTATTTCCGAAGGGCAAAATCTGCAAGATTGCGATTATCTTATTAACTATGATATACACTGGAATCCAGTTCGTATTATCCAGCGTTTTGGGAGGATTGACCGTATAGGCTCTAAAAATGACGCTATAACCTTGGTCAATTTCTGGCCTGATATGACTTTGGATAATTATATCAATTTGAAGCAACGTGTAGAAGATAGGATGCTAATTTCTGATATGGCCAGTACAGCAGACGATAACATCTTGAAAGAAAATCAAAAAGATTTAGAATATCGTAAAATTCAATTGCAAAAATTACAAGATGAGGTAACAGATTTGGAAGACCTGCGAGAGGGAATTGATATTACCGATTTAGGACTTAATGATTTTAGGATAGATTTATCTAATTTTATTAAAGAATATGGCGAAATGGTGGATATTCCTGAAGGTATTCACGCTGTTGTTCAATCAACTGAAACCTTAAAATCTGGAGTAATTTATGTTTTAAAGAATATCAACGAAAGTATTAATATTAATAAATTAAACCGATTACATCCTTTCTATTTGGTTTATATCAACAATGAAGGAAAGCTTTTATTCAATCATATTGATTCAAAGAAAATCCTCGATGCTATTCGAATGTTAAGCAAAGGAATTAAAGAACCTATAACTTCACTATGCGAGAAGCTAAATGTAGAAACTGATGAATATCACAATATGTCTGCCTATTCAGAATTGCTCAAGAAATCTATTTCAACAATTTTAGAAACTGAAGATGAGAAAGAAGTACTGAGCTTATTTAAATCAGGAGGTACAAGTGTAATGAAGGAAAAGTTTAAGGGAAGTGAGGATTTTAAATTGATCTCATTTTTAATAATAAAATAGATTTGTAGCTATGTTTAATTTACCTAAATCTACTTTTGTAAAAAAAATTATCCCGAAAAATGCTTTTGATTTTTATACCAATACGAAGCAAAAGAAAGTGTTTACGGAAAAGATATTACGGATTACTTGGACAAACAAAGTGTCATTAGATACTATTAATATTTCAGGTAAAGAAGTAAAAGAAATTTTGTTTTTTGAAGTCGAATTAAAAGATAAATTTGAAGCCAAGGATTTATTGACAATCATAGACAAAGCAATACCATATAACATAATATTTGTTGTTAAATATCTTGATGAATATTATATCTCAACTTCTGCAAAGCATATTCATCCGTCTAATGAAGATAGTGCTGTTATTGATTATACTTTTAAGTCATGTTGGCTAGGTTTAATTAATCAACCTTATACAATAGAATTAAAAAATAACTTGGATTGGGTATTTCAAAATTTTTGTGAGCAGTTAAAATCAACAAAAAGTAATTTTTCTTCAATTAAAGAACTAATTGAAAAAGAAAAAAGAATGGATTCAATGGCCAAGGAAATCGAGCAAATTAAGTCAGAAATTAAACGTTGCAACCAATTTAATAAAAAAGTTGAATTAAATATTCGGTTGAATGAATTGACCAAACTATTAGAATCAAGCAATTAAAACTTGAAAACAAATGAACGCAATCAAAGTTACCCATAAACCCACAAAATGCCAAACTGCGACAACACGACCGTGATAGAAATCGTGTGTATAGTCATTCCACCGAAGAAGCCTACCAGCTTTCTGAAGAAGGCAAGTTGATTTTGGATGGCTGTGTTATTTTAGGCAATACCCCAGATTGGGAATGTGTTCAATGCAAAACATATATGCAAACTAAAAAGAAGCAAAAATTGGAGCATCTTGTAATAGATTTATCACTCCTTTTCCTGCAAAAATATCTGATGGTTTTAATAGTTTTTTTTCCTTCTTAAGTTTTGTGGCAGAACAGTGGCACATGAGTATATTTAAAACTATAAATTTAGTCAAATCAAGTGCTGACGAGTTTAGGTTCTATATTACAAAGATTTTTTTACGCAGTAAAATATTTAAATTGACATATTTGAATCTAGGTGCAAAATCGGTGCATTCATTTATAACATACAACTTAAAACTCTGTAAAAAAAACAATTTAAAAGCTTAGGTTTCGAAACATTACTATACTAAGTGTAGCAAAAAAACATCTTAACATTTTCTGTCTTTTTTTTGCCATCCAGTTCGAACTATTGTTCTTTAATTTTCTCGCGATGATTTTTCCCCCATTGGATCACTTCCTCAACCAATGGTTTTAAGCTTTTACAGTAAGAAGAAACAGTATATTCTACAAATAAGGGCGAGGTTGCATTTTTACAAATGAATATTACAAAAAGAAAGATTCGTTGATATTTTCTGCGAGAATTGATAATACACCAGTTGAAACCATAGAGATTTCACCCTCAAAAATGGAAATAACCAAATGCCGTGGTTTGAAAAATAAATAATCACAGCATCATCAGCTCATTTTAAATCTTATGAACAAAAACCTTTACCAAATTCACTCACGAATGAAAAAGAAAGAAGTAGAAAAATCGTAAAAGCGGAAAAACCGAAGAAATTTTCGGTTTTTCCGCGTAGTATTCAACAAATTTAAAAAAATTAAATTAAAGACTAATTAGTCACTAAATAACCTTATCAGCAGTTACTAATAGACATTATCAATCTAAATATAGTACTAACTATGTATTGTGCTATTTGCTAACAAATTATATGTATTCAATCTTCAAGAGACAAATGACACTGATACATATAAGATGACAACAATTTTTATTTTGAAATACTTTTATGTACGTATTGGAATATCTATAATAGGCTGTAGCTGCTCCAGCTGTGTAGCATATCTCCTTACCACCTGATCATATAAATCCTTAACTTTTGGAGCCTCAACTGTTACGACTAATGCATAATCTAATTCCTGTACCCTTGTATCGTTATGTCCTTCTGCCCGAGCATTGTAGTGAATATCAAAAAGAGGCTCATCAAGTGAACTCCCCTGAAACCTACCTTCATAATGCATACAGTTTTCCCATTTAAAAGCATCTATTCTCAGATCTTCTTCGGTTTCAAAACCTTTCCTAGCTTTCGCAAAAAAAGGTTTAGTTAAAGCATGCATTGGCTCAGCTTCTCCCTCTTCCACTTTACGTTTCCTATTTTTATTTGGTCGAAAAAACGGTTCCAGACCGCTACGAGTATAATTGTCAGGACAATGAGGATCGACAGGTGTGGCGTAACATAGAGTGGCTTTTATTTTTACCATTCCAGAGATAGGTCCTGGCGGTAAAGGTATTGGCGCCCTTAAATATTTTGCCGCACTAATTCTACCCTGATAAACCACTCTCATTACATGATCCTCACATATCACTATACCTTCTAAATCTCTTGCAACTCGTCCCCATCCGACTTCAAATTTTGGAAGCTCAGAAGATTCAGAACTATGGATAAGCAATGTTCGAATTGCCAACGCATTCAATGAACCTCCAAAATGAGCTTTAATTCCAGATGCTAGTCTTAATGTACTAGGAGCTGCAAAACTAGTTCCTCCCGTCTGCAACAAGTTAATTCCATCTAAATCAGTTACGAGAAAAGGTCTGCCAACAGAACCACCGAAATCAACTAGATCTGGCTTAATAAGTCCTGGGCTTCTCCCTGGCCCGATTGAACTGTAGGATGCTCTCTCCCAAAATTGATCAGGTGTATCACATGCCCCTATTGCCAATGCATTTACACAATCTGAAGGAACTTGAACTCTATTAGCATTTATAGTAGGGTCCCCTTCACCATCATTACCAACAGCAACTGTAGCAAGAATTGAACCTTTTGAAAGAAATTCATCAAGTACAGCTGTCCACGCATGTACCTCATCATCATCGATTGGCAAACTTGGACCTAAACTTAAATTTACAAAATCATATTCCGAAGTTGATAAAACATCAATAATTCGATCCAGAACATCATAAAGTTCATAAGGATTTTGACCAGGAAGATTATCTAATACTCGATAATGATCAACATAAGAATATGGTCTAGGCAATACTTTTCCCGGAATAATGTGTCCAAAAAGAAAGGCAGAAGTAACACTCACACCGTGTTCTTCTAATTCAGGAGCAGAGGGACCACAACCGCTAGTATCATAAGGTGTAGCCCATTTACAAATAGGATGATCGTCAGGAATACCTCCATCAAAAATAGCAGTTTTTATATTCGAATCCAAAGGAGTCAAATCATGGTACAGTACTTTTCCACTACTGATGCCTGAGGATCTAAAAATGGGTTTTAACAACCTTAGAGAAGGCATTGTGCGCACAACTCTAACAAGGCTAAATTTTGCAATATCATTTGCTAATGAAGAAGGGGCTTTTAACTCGACAAAAATTAATTTCCCTGCAAAAAATCTTTTATCAAAAGAAGCTTCAACACCTAACGAATGTAGATATTTTTTGAATGCTATAAGATATGCATTTTCTAAATGATCTTCAACTCCATGTAGAACAATTTCAAAAACGGATTCGTTTTTATCCGAAGTAATACTTTTAAGTTTATCTTCAGAATCTAAAAAATTGATTTGCTCGATTTCTACAATTTGATTAGCCCCAGGCATTGTTTGATCCCAAGTATTAAATTGGTTTGCCCATCGTATAAAAGTTGCTTTTTGACCTACCACAAATAATTCGGTAGTACTTGCTGATAAAGGCTCTCTATTTTTACTTTTCTTTTCAGGAGTTATAGTCCTTTTTCTGCTACCAATTGACGTGAGACCTACCGAACGCAATAATTCAGTTGGATGGTAGGACTTAGCTATGTATTCGGGATTTAAAGTTATTGTCGCTACTGTCAGTCCTCCTGGACAAATATCATCTGGCAAAGATCTTACTTTATCAGCTAAATTATCAAGCATAGGCTGGAGGCGCTCTTTTGCTTCATAAAACGTGTAGGGACTTTCTTTTGCCCCTCCACCAGACGGTACAATTACAGGCTCCGTAAGTCGCTCACCTTTACCTAATAAAAAATTTCTTTTGCTCATGATTATTTATTTTAAGATAACTATTACTTTGTCATTTTCTTTCTTATTGTCTCTCTTGCGACACCTGTTAATTCATGAGCTTGTCTTTGCGAAAACCCACCTTTGGTTATTAGTTCTACTGCTAATGATAATTTTTTAGAATGGTTTAAATCACCAGAAAAAAGCTGTTTTTTAAGCTCATCAATCAATAACGAATCATTTATTGCCGAAGATTTCCTAGCAAGATTAATCAATCTCTCAACCTCACTAAACGATTTGCCTGTATAGGCTATTCCAAAAATCTTTGCCCATTCCGGCGATATACTAGAATCACTTTGCAATAAAATACCAACCATTGAAGCAATCTGCTCTTCGGTCGGGTTTTCAAAATTTAATATCATTTCGAAACGTCGCCAAACTGCCGGATCAAGTAAATCAGCATGATTCGTCGCAGCTATTAGCAATCCTGAAGATGGCCAATCATCAATTTCTTGCAATAGAACGGTAACTAACCTTTTTAACTCGCCTACTTCACTGTTATCATCCCTTCTTTTTGCAATTGCATCAACTTCATCTAATAATAATACACAGTCAGTATTCTTTGCATAATCTAAAACAAATCTAATGTTATTGCCAGTCCTACCTAAGAAGCTACTCATTACAGCGGTCAGATCAAGAATTAATAATGGTAAACCTAGCTGATCTGCAAGCCATCTGGCCGCCATTGTTTTACCTACACCAGGGGGACCAGTAAACAACATTGATTTTGTTGGCTGTAATCCATGTTTAAGCAAAGCTTTAACTTTTTTCCTTTCGCCAATAATCTGTCTTAAAGAATTCTCAAGAGTTTCCGTTAATATTATTTCATGATCCAGCTTACCTTTTTCAACTCGCAACAATTGTAATCTTGAATCCAAATCTACTGGCAAGGGGCTCTCAGATTTTTTTCTTAATGGTGTAGCTCTAGTCGGAGACTCATTCAACAACGAAACTAAGCCCTCTGCTAAATCAGGAAAATCCAATTTTAAATTCTTGGTTGCACGATGAATTAGCAAATGTATATCCTGAGTTCTTCCTGTCAAAGCAATCCTTGCCAACTGAAGAAAATCATTAGACAATCTATCTGTACTTTTTGCCATAATATTTTATATGTTTGTTTTTTTTTCTTCCACAAATATATAAAATCCAACAATATCAACAATATAAAATGGAAGATTTTTAAACATGTAAATAAAAAATCTTCCACTTACCGTTATTGCTTTGCGTTTAGCCTTTAAAATTTCTCCAATTAACTAAATTGCTTAAAATAGAAATAAAGTGATTTCAATTGAAACCGCTACGTTTTTAATAGTGCTTTAAAGTAATCTAATTTTTCATGTTTCTTTTTAATTATATCCACGCTAAGTACAATCATCTAACTATGATAGATTATTATCTTCTAGAAATCTATTAATAAAAAACCGACACATGCCTGCATACACAGCCTTACCATCTGCATATTCCATTAGCCTATTAAACTCTTCTGTAAAAATATCTTTTTGCACTTGATCATTAACGTCTCTATTTAGTCTTTCGAGCTCCCGCATTACGCATTTTATTTGACCAAATAACTTAAGCATTTGCACTTTGCGTTCTTTCACAAGTAGAGGTCGCTGTAATACATACACATTGACAGAAGCTATTGCTTTGTTTGTTAAAGGAATAATCACTGCTTCAGTATTTTCATAATTAAAATGAATACGAGGATCATCTTTACATGGATCAATAAGTAGCCTGGAATTTTCTTCAGTTGTGAATACCAAATCATGATCTTCATGATTTATAAGACGATCTGCTTCAGAAACCAGCGGAAATTGATCCAACTTGCCATAACCATTTTCGTCAGTTTCTCCATAAAGTATATGTTTCCTTCTCTGATTACAATGTTGACAAGCCAAAAACAAATTATCCCAATTATTAGCCAACCAATAATAGCCCGGTGTAGCAGGATTTTTTTCCTTGATACGTCCCTTTGGCCTGAAATGCTCTACATCACCATCATATACAGCTCCATAAGAACTTTCACAATAGGCACATTTTACAAAAATTTTCTTTAGTTCGTCCTTAACTTTTGTATCGTTATACAGCTTAAATTCAAAAGAACCTTCATTTTTATTAGTATAATGCTCAATAGCCCTCACAGTTTCCTTAAACCATTTCCCATTTTGGTCCACCAAAAAATCTGGTGCCGGTGTTCGTACAATATTAATCATAAAAGATCTTTATAGTCATTTTGAATTAAATTTTTAATAAAGGCAACAGTCTCTTCTTTAATGGTCTCCTTTGCTTTAAATCCTTCTTCTCTTATCTTTTTAGCAATAGTAGTATCAATTGCTTCAAAAAGCACCTGCTCTCGTAAGTTATTACCAAGAAGCCGTTTCCCATTTAGTTCTTTGCGCAACACTTCAATCTTTGCTTGATCGTCATAATTAATATTATCAGTTTGTTTACTTAACAAGTCATAATACTCCTCAAAACTTTTCTCAGCATCACTATCCATTACATCTATTAATCCGAATAAATCAGAAGTCAACAATTGCTCTACACTCATAGCACTATGATCTGGGAGCAATTTTTTATCTAGACATTGTACCTGAAATTTCTTATCTCTTACCATTACAACTACCTCACCATGGGACAGACCCCTAAGACATAAAGGCTCGTGCGAAGTAACAATAAACTGCAGATTGGGAAATGCATTTCGTAGCGAACTGGCAATTTTGGCTCGCCAACGAGGGTGCAGATGATTTCCAATCTCATCAATAAATACAATACCGTTTGCATTATGATAACCTGCCAAATCTGAAGATAAAGTTTGCATTATATCCGAAACGAGTGCCACCACAGTCTTATACCCATCACTACTATCTTCTAACTCATTATCATTTTTATAATGAATAATATTAATTGTACCTTCCTTACGATACAGTTTATCATCTCCTTTTAAAGCCAGAACATCATAAAACACTGGTACAACGCGATTTAAAAATTCATTCTCCTCTAGGTTACCAAGCCATAAATTGGGATCCTCAAGGGAGGTAGTATAATCAAATAGGTTCCTTACGTTGGTATAGGGTTCTTTCTCATAATCAGGAACAATACTTTTTTTTGGAAGTAGTCGTGTTGAGCCATATGACATGATATAAGTAGGTGGCTCATCAATATTGGAATCAAAACCGCTAATATTTAAATTAAGTTTAATAGGATCATCACTTTCATAACTATGAACAGTTATACTACCTTCGGATTCCCCTCTTCTTAAAAAATCAGCAACATCAAGATCTAGTTTTGATAGTTGTTTTCTACCACACAGTGCCAGTGTTAGAGCTTGAAGTATAGAACTTTTACCTATACCATTATCCCCCAAGACCAGAAGCCACGCTTCTCTCTGCAATTCTTCATTTTTATTGCCATTGGGCATAATATCTATAGTCAGTTCTTTTATAGATTTAAAATTTATAATAGTAAACGATTTTATTGAAAACCTTTTAAATTCATTAAACTTTTCAGTGATCTCAGCTAGTTGCTCATCACTGGCCGTTTTTTGATTTATAGATCGAGTCACTTGGGAACTATTATTTTCCACTTTTGCTTTTAAAGCTTCCCACTTTAAGATATTCTGCTCATACCACTTAGCAAAGACTGCCCTTTGGACAGCAGTATATTCAACGCTAGTACCTGAATATAAATCATTGACATATCCAATTAGGGATGACAACAATTTATAATTTACACTTTTAGATTCCAAAAGTTTAAGTTTAAAGAGTAGTTCTTGCGCTGCCTTATTCCTTTTATCCTGTAAAGGTTGTCGGTTAAGCCCTAAAACCTCTATTGTAACTTGTCCCTTAGGCGTCAAGGCAGAAACAACTCCATCGGCAGAAAATGCCAAGTGCTCTTCAGGATTTTCTAGACAAGGATCAATGAGCATCGCTCTTTCATTTAACAATTCAACTCCTTTAGCTCTAATTGGAGCTCTCAAGTTCTCATCTTCTAATGGAAAAAAATCTCTTTTATATTTTACCCCACAAGTACTGCAACTTAACATCATATTATCCCACTCATGATACAACCACCAATAATGTGTTGAAGCGTATTTTGCCTTATCTAGTCCTCTAGCACCGCTTCTAGGACGAAATGAATCCAATATACCTAAATCGGAAACTCCTAATTTTGTTTCACAATAAACACATTTTTCATGAAAACTGTACATTAGACATTCCTTTATTTCTCTATTAAATCTATCATCAAAACGCAGTCTTTCTTGCCTATTGTCATCTTTAAAACTTTCTTCTAGTTTTATTCCCGCCTCAATAAAGCGAGGATTTTCAAAAAAGTGAGGAATAGGACCTCTATTCAATTGTATCATTACTATATATTTTAATAAAAAACATGGATTGATTTCTTCTCAATCATTTAAATTTAGAATCCTTCCATTTTCGTAAACATTTCTACTCTTTTAAATTTTAAAAGACCTGGTTTATATTTTTCAAGCCAGCGATCATCATGATCCAAAAACGGACTTGCTGTATCTACTTGTTTTCTTTTTTTAGCATTATTATAAACAGCTCTAAAATAAAAATGATGAAAGAGACGATTGAACTCTGTAAAATAAATATCTGCAACTCTTTTATTACCTCTAATAATAATCATATTTTCATCATTGCTATTGGTGGAAGCATCACTAAAATTAGCTGATCCAGTCACCACTTTTGGATCATTGCTCAATGGATCTACCAACATAAATTTAGAGTGAATGTAGGCAACATGTTTATTGAGTCCAAGCCCTCTGTTTGAAGTTTCACGAGTCCATTGGTATAATTCATCCTGTAAATATGCTCCCCAGGATTTATAAACATTTTGTTTAGCTCCAATATATTTAAATGGTTCTTTAAGCGGTTTATCTCCTGGCCCATCTTCTTTTTCGAGCAATAGAAAAGATATTGGTCCCTCTGGGGTATGATTTAGAAGATTGTCCTTAAACAATTTATTAATACCAAAAGCCAATGTTACACAAGCCATATTTTCTGCGGCACATAACATTTTTACGTAAGTCTCTAATATTGTTTTTCCATTTCGCGGACTAAAAACAGGAGTGATTCCCACAGGAATGTCATCCCAGGAAACGAAAGCAATATTGGTCTGTAATTTTTCAACTTCTTTTTTGTATGCTGGATTTTTAGATTTGTCCTCTTCGCCCCTTTTTTGACCGGGATCAGTACTTAACAGGTTCCAGTACTGTTCAAACTTTTTTGCTGTCTTTTTATTACGAATCCAATGTCCCACGTTGGTCTGGCCATGAATACCTCCTTCAGATATGTTTGTTGAACCGGTCCAAACCTGTGATGATATTTTACTTTTATCAACAAACACTATAAATTTATTATGTTGGATGTTATTCGGATTCGCTTCCCGCTGAATTACAATTCCATCTTCAGGCAATACTGAAATACCGGAAGACCTTAGCGCTTCTAAATTTGCCTGTCGTGGAAAACTCTCAGTATAATCACCTTCAGCATCTGCTTTTCCATTTTCTTTAGCGTCTATTATAAGTTTTACATTCACACCAGTGTCTATTGCTTTTTTGAATGCATTTAAAACAGGTGCATAATGAAATTCATAAAAACATCCCAACAAGGTATCACCACTTTTTGCCTGACCAATAAATTTTATCAAAGCATCGTCTAGTTTACGACTAAGCCATTCCATAGCTGCCTTTTTCATGACTGGATCTTCTATTTTATTTGGAGGAAGATTGAAAAATTTTCTACTGTAAGCCTGACTGCTTGCAACACCACGATTAAAGAAAATATCGTGTTCTCCTTTACTAAAAAGAGCTTCTGTTTTAATTGTTAAAGAAACGGCAGCAGCAGATCTGTCCAGGTGTTCAGGTGTTCCTTTTATTGGATAAAAAAGATATTCATATTCGTTATCATCATAACAAGTAAAATCATCCCATACAAAACTCTGTACAGGCTGATTATAAGTACTTACGGTTGTATTGGAAACTCCAACCGCAGGAACGGAATCTTTGAATACTTTAAATCCGTCAACAAATTTCCTTTCGCCTGTTTTTTTATTAATTCGCTCTACGGAGAACCCCAAAAGACCTTTTGTCTTTGCGTTCCTGAAGTCTATAGCAAAAGATATTGTATTTGTTCCCGATACTCCATAAACTATATATCCGTCTGTAATATTCGATTTTGCACGCATAATTGTAGTTATTAATCATTATTAGTAAATTTTCCATTTTAGATTGTTAAGTCTTAACGATTTTCCCATTAGATGTAATCGTAAAATATCTCATTTTGGACTCTTTACTACCTAATTTTTCTTTATAAAAAATTACTTGTCCGGATATAAGTTGTTTATCACCTTCTTTATTTGTTCTATATCCTAAATTCCCTGTAATTTCAAATCCAGTACTTTTCACCTGATAAATTTGTGTTTCAGTAATAAATTTAAAACCTGATTTCTCAATAGTTTTCACTTTAACCTGTACATAAGAGTCTCCTATTGCAAGTGTGTCAGAAATTGTAGTTTCTGTTCCATCTTTAAAACGTTCCTTAAGATTATCTGGTATTTCGATTGTTTTTGTAGTAAGTAATTTCTCTCCCGAGACTTTGCTGCACTCAACTAATAGTACTAATAATAATATGCTGATTGAATAGTAGACTTTTTTCATAAAGGTTTGTTTTTTTTAGTTATAATTAAGGTTATTTTATTTTTTTTGAAACAATAGCATCTCTCCTATATTATTTACATGGTAAGAATAAAACTCAATGGGATCTACATCATCTTCTAAGCTATGATTTATTCTTATTAACTCAATAAGGTCATTAGGCAAGCTATCTTTTATAAGCATGAACTCTTTAAGATTTTCAATATTATCATCGATTAGACGTACTCTGCGATAATTACCTCCAGCAAGATATTTTAAAACTACTTGGGCCTTTTTCTGAGCTACGGTACCCTCTTTTATATTGCCGGAACGTTCGACATACATTCTCGATGAGTCGATGTCAATACCATATTTCCTGAAGGTATTAAGAAATTTCTCCTTATCATCAAAATCACTTCTAGCGGTTAAAAATACAATACGGCTACCTTCTGAATTGGTTGTGATGATTTTAAGTATTTTTTTTAACTCTTCAATAACAGTATTGATTGGAACAGATGTATTAAGAAATATTTCTGCATTTCTGAATTCACCAAAATCAAAGGTTTCTCCCTGCTGAATTTGATAGGTGTTAAATTCCTGGTTGTTTAAAGTGTGTACTACTATTCCAGCTTTCACTACATTAATAGAAGCAAAAGTCCTAAAAATTGTTTCATCAATATCTACAAAAGTAATTCCGTATCCGTAGATGTGTTTTGGAATTGCATAAGGCTTCTTTATATATTCTTTAAACAATCCTGATCCAATAAAATCATTTGAATCCTTGCGACTTGGAGGACAAAAATAATACCCGCCATCAATACTATTAAGAATACCTTTTGCATATAGCGCATCAATACCAGTACCTGCAACGGGAAAATTAGGATTCATTTGCCACATATTAGTCACATGTTCAAATTGTCGCTGAATACTTTTCATGAAAGCAATAAAATGGAGCCCATTAATTGAATTTCCTTTTTCATCTACTCCATCAAAAAAAGGATATGGTCTGCGTAAAAATCTTCTTTCTAAATCATTTACTCCAAACAAATCTAAATTCGGACGTCTAGGTTGTACTTTTCTTATATGTGCATTGAGCGGTCCGTCTTTGGGGTCTTTAGGATCAGGATAAACAGGTGTTAAATTATTTATTCCTTCCTTGGTACGAGATAATGGCAAACTGCTATCTTTTTCTCGACCAATAATATTCTCCTGATCTTTTTTTGCAAATGCTTCCCATACAGGCATCATCTCCCGTATTTTCTTATATACCATGTAAGATCCTCCTATACACCAATCAGGTTCTCCACAATTTTCATCTACATATACTAATTTTTCAAGATCGATATTAGCTCTTAAATTATCAATGCCATCATTGAATCTAAGAAATTCTCTTGCATCGGGGCGACCGAAACCCTGCTCTACAGATTTGACTATAAATACTTGTTTAACGTAGTCACTTTCCACAATTTTTGCGAATTTTTTATTAACATATTCCGCAAAATAGCGCGTTGTAGCCACATTTATATATGGATGATCACTGGCAACTAAAATTAAAATATCACAAATAGCAGTTTTGGCATCAAAAGAATCACCTGGGAACTTTGGAATAAGTTTTAAGTTTTTAGGTATTCTAAAACTCAGTCCAAATCGATCGTTACCGTTCGGATCTATAAACAAAGAATGTCCATAACCCATTGTAACGGTAACTCTCCATGATTCTGGTATTTTTGTAAGATCCAGAGCCATAACATGACTTTTCGAAGGTGTTTTTGTCATTTCTTCATAAGCCATATCTGACAAAAGCTTAAACAATATTTTTAATTCTTTATTACTTTCTACATCTATATTTGCTTTGAGAATAGCAATATAATTTTGTTTGTCTACCAATCCTTTATACAAATTATAATCTTCTTCATTCTCCAAACCTTCAGGTGGTAGTAGCGGAAATCTTGGATCTGAGATGCCACTTTGATAAGGAGGCTCTATTATAGGCAACGGTTTGGATATATGTAAATGTTTTTCCATAATATTTTCTATTTAAATAAAGGTCTTCTTTTATGCTGTTCCTGTAAGGCTGGAAATAGGGATATAAAAAATTCTGTCCATCCTCCCATTCTAACTCTTAGAAGGTTATAATCGTCCGGATTCTGTTGCGCATTTGCCATAGTTTCAGGATCACTTACTGTTATTGTGAGCATATTTCCTCCATGTCCTTTCGCAAATGCTTCGATAATATTGGTTAACTCATCTATGTTAAAATCCTCTTTTATATTAAAGTCCGGAGGTGCTCCATCTGAAAGTAAACTAATTGAGGGGTCACAGTAACTTTCAAGTCCATCCATAAATTTTATAACAGGTGTTTGAGGTATACTCTGATCAGAATGATAAGGAGCCGGCGATAAATCAGATCCTATAGCATTAAAAGCATAACGACCGTCAGGTGTAGCTCCCACAAAAGAACCTGAAAAGTTGTATTGTTCAAAAGTTCCTACACCAGGCGCAAGAAGAATTTCAAATTCATGTCCCAGCTCGTGGTAACGATCTTTAAGCCGCTTCCAATCTTGTAGATGTATTTTTGCTTCTCTAACTTCTTGAAGATTATTATAAAAAGAATTTATAAGCGAATAGGCTAGCTCATCTACCTCTTTATTACCTTGACCAAACTTAGGTTGCGCAATACAAAGATTTCTAATTACTGCGATCCTTTCAGGTGTTAATGCCAAACCTGTAACTTCGTTTGTTTTTCCCCAATTCGTTCTCAGGCATGAAACAAGTTCTTCCAGGGTAAAGTTTTTTTTATTAAAGACTAATTCTTTAATTACATATAAAGAGTCAGTGGTCGTACTGATACCAGTCATAAGTGGTGAGAATAAATGATATCGTGCACCACCCCCGGCAAGATCCCTTCCTTTTTCAATACATCCATTAATCATTGCTGATAATAAAGGCGACGGTGAGACCTGTTCCTTGATCCCATACGCAGTCAAAACACCATGCAGAAATTTATGGCATCCTAAAAGCATATGCTGTTCTAATACATCCCAAAATTCATTGAATGTAGTAATTTCAGCCGATTGCTTTGACCGATAACTTGATTTACTTCCTCTTGAATACGTAGAACCTGAAGAACCAAATCCTGCGCCACTGTTGAGTGCTTTCTCTAAAATATCTAGTGCTCCTACAAAACCAAAACTAAATTCAGTTTCTCCTGCAAATAAGGTTTCATAACAGCCATCGCAAGCATAATTTCTTGCGCTTTTTAATTCTACATATCCTCCAGTTTTATATTGAAGTGCTGGTATAATTTTATCATCATTCATTAATATAGGATGTGCTCCACCACTTAGAATTGTTTTTGCAGCTGCTTGGAACAATTTTCTGTCACTTTTTGCATGGACACGCAAATCAAGCGTAGGGCTGTTAAGTGGCAATCTTCGTGCTGATTCAAGGCACATAAAAGTAAGATCGTTTACAGCGCACATAGGTTCAGAATTATTATTCGCAATAACTCCGCCTATAGTTACTTGTTGCATCCATTGGTTTATTAAGGCTCCCTGATCAAAATTACTTGGCCCGCCTGCACCCAAAAGCGCACCATCAGAAGAGGTAAAGCGATCTTCGATAAACCTTCTGTTTAATACTACTTTTTCATCCAGTTTAATCCAGAAACAATCTAACGCTTCTTGAGCTTTTTCTTGGGTTATTGTTCCATTTTTAAGATCTGCTTCATAAAAATTATCCAAAAGTTGATCCAGACGACCAATAGGTACAATTTCTCCTGTAAAATGCAAAGCACAATGTATAATATATATAGATTGCAGTGCATCCATAAAAGTCTTAGCCGGTTTTGCAGGATGTTCTCTAAGTCTTGTAGATATTTCTATCAAATTAATAGCTCTTTCATCTGTTGGATGAAAACTACGTGCAATGTCTGAAGCGTAATCTGCGTAGGCATTTACAAAAAACAATACACCATTTAAGGAATCTATTACTGAGGTATAAAATTGTTTTTTTGAGATGTCAGGTACAACAGATTTCTTTTGCTGACAATCCTCGATAATTCCCAGTATCCCTTTTTGAAGAATAGCTTCGTGATCTGGTACAATATGGCCAAAAGGGGACCATTCGTTAAAATAGCGCAGTTCCCAATATAATGTTTCTTCCTCTGTCAGATAACGTAAAAGTTCTTTGCCCTGCCCCACAGAATAAGGTGGCAGCGTTCCTATCAGCAATTCGATAGGATTTATCTCCATAGTTCCGTGCAATTCACGATGCTCCGGATCACATATGATTTCAAACATTTTTTTTATGGCAAGACCTTTTCTTTCTGCTACGGATAAAGCCATTATTTTATTTAGTTCATCTTTTTTATAATAATCAAAAAGATGTCCCATTTCTCCAAAACGAAACCATTTTGGTTTTGTATGCCATTTTTCGAATGTCTCTAACAAAAGATTACAAACTCTTGGCGTTGGACGGTCAATGTGGCCCTCAGGTAATGATTCGAGATACTGCCAGAACGATAGAATATTTTTATGCATTTATACTTATTATTAGGGAGTTATTAATAATAATTTAGCTATATCTAAATAAATTGAAAGGTAAAATATTTCTTATATTTACAGACAGTAGATTTAATAAAAATTGGCACGTAGAAATACGCTATTTTTCACATAAAACTCAAATTATAAGCGATTTAAAAAACAATAATTCATTTTTTAGTAAATCTTGCTTTTATTTACTTAAGTCTTGTTAGAGTAATTTGAAAAATTTTGATGTGAAAGTTTCATAAACCGAATTTTCTTTCGAATATTATTCATTCTCCTCCTTTTTCCGATAAGATTGCTGCCTCAATCTAATAAAGAAATAGAAAATCAAATTTTATCACTAAAAGAACTAATTTAAATTATAGAATGAGCGTGAATGATATCCTCCTACTCAACAAAATAAACTAACAAAAAAAGTTTTAAAATTTGCACTTTATATTTTGTGGCAGAATCGTGGCGCATGGAGTTTTTGAAAACCACAAATCCAGCAAAAACGATGGCTAAAAAGTTTAGGTTCGAAACTTTTAGAGAACGATATTTGGCATAATAAAATATTCAAATTGATAAACTAGATACTGGGTGCAGAATCGGTGCACCCAGATTCAATAGACAACTTAAAACATTGTAAAAGAATTACTTGAAAGCTTAAGTTCGAAACATTACTACCTCAAAAACTATTATAACAATTAGCAATCTAAGATTTGTGGTAAAATCGTGACACTTGATATTTTTGAAAGATAGAACCTCAGAAAAATAAGCTCTAAGAAGTTTAGATTGGAAACTTTTAGAAAACATTTTCCTAAGTGCACCTTTTTTAAGGAATTTCCGAAAAGCATCATCCATATTAAAACAAGACTTCCTTAATCTAGTGGCCTTAAAATCTAACTGATTCATCGAAAACAATGGAGCGTCTATACGTCTTTAAAAACCTACAAATCAATATTTTATATTCTTTTTTTTTTGTAAATTGCTTACTTAATAAAGTAATAATATAAATTCTTAAATTTATGAAAGCAGTACGTTATTTTGGACATAAAGAGGTAAGGGTAGTCAATGATTTGGAAAAGCCAGTTCCTAAAGGGGACGAAGTTCTCTTAAAGATTGGAGGAGCGGGAGTCTGCC
>NZ_JAEFCA010000007.1 GCF_016405855.1 Flavobacterium sp. IB48 | reverse complement strand
GATGGTACTGCAGTTATGTGGGAGAGTATGTCGTCGCCTTTCTTTTGAAAACCCTATCCAAAACGGATAGGGTTTTTTGTTTTATACACAGTTTTTAAAGTATCAGATTAAAGATATCTCTTCTAATTCGAACGAAATGTTTTAAAGACAATAATTTTTATTATTGGCACTACTTCTTCTTTTTTGCAATAAGGCGTTAAAAGGCATGAAATGCATTAAAAAAGGCAGGCTCGGTTTGTAGTTTGCTGGTCGAATTTAGTTTTTGTCTTAATTAAGTTTTATTTTTGATTTATTATGGAATTAAAAAATAAATGGAAGAGCTGATTCTAATTATAAATAGTTTTCAGGAATTAGATTTGGAGACTGAGCAGGCTATTAAAAAAAGTTTTGCCGAAGAAATTTTTAAGAAAGGCGAATTTCTTGTTGAAGAAACTAAGGTTTGTAATAAAATCTATTTTATTAAATCGGGTGCGGTTAGAAGATTTTGTATTGAAGATGGTGTAGAAGTTACCAAATGGATTTATACCGATAATCAATTTGTAACTTCGATGAGCAGTTTTTTTGAGCAGAAACCTTCTTTTGAAAATTTTCAAACTTGTGAAGAAACAGTCCTATATTCCTTGTCTTATTCTGATGAGCAGGCCTTATTAGAATATCCGTTATTTGTAAAGTTTCATATTAAACAACTTCGACATTATCTTTCTAAATTAAATGAGTTCAATCATTTATTTCGTCTAATGACTGCAGAGAAAAAATACTTATTTCTTTTAGAGTCATTTCCTCAAATTATTAAAAAGGGCAAGCTAAAACACATAGCCTCATTAATTGGCGTGAGTCAGGAAACTTTGAGCAGAATTCGAGCGTCAATTATTTGACATTAGATCAATAAAAAGAATAAAAAGTTTTTCAATTTTTGCTGTTAATTAAAGATTTAAAAATTGAAGGATACGTTTATTCATAAAAATGCTGTTTTGGGTAATAACATCTCGTTAGGAAATGGTGTGACGATTGAGCAGGATGTTGTAATTGGCAATAATAGTCAGATAGGGAATAATGTTACAATTTTAAGCGGAACAAGAATTGGAGAAAATTGCCAAATTCATTCTAATGCTGTTTTGGGTGGTATGCCTCAGGATTTGAAATATAGAGGCGAATACACTCTTCTAGAAATTGGTGACAACAATATAATCAGAGAGTTTGTTACGATTAATAAAGGCACAATTTCTAAGGGTAAAACTAGTATTGGGAATTCGAATCTCATTATGTCAAATGCTCATATTGGGCATGATTGTGTAATAGGAAACAATTCTATTATTGGGTTTAGCGTTGGTATGGCTGGCGAAGTAATTGTTCAGGACTGGGTAAATATAAGTGGCTTAACTGCGATACATCAATTTTCTATTATTGGCGAACATACCATGATTAGTGGTTTGAGTCGTGTAGTTAAAGATGTTCCGCCATATATTATTGTTGCTCATGAACCCTTACGATTTGCAGGAGTAAATACTGTAGGTTTAAAAAGAAGAGAATTTACTTCGGATAAAATTGACGAACTTCGATCTATATATCGCGTTTTATTTCAGGAAAAGAGAAATACTAAATTTGCTTTAGAATTGATTACTGAAAAGTTTCGAAAGACTGTTGAGCGCGATAAAATTTTAAGTTTTGTAAAGCAATCAAACAGAGGGATAATTAAAGGTTATGAATTTTAATGAGATAAAAGATTGTCTAAATTTTTATATTTATAGTAAATTTTAAAAGAATTTATTATGACTGCTTATAGCGAAAATTCTAAAGTTGATTTTTATTTTGAAAAAGCTGAGAAATGGAAAGCTGAACTAGAGCAATTAAGATATATTGTTTTAGACTGTCACTTGTCGGAAGAATTAAAATGGGGATGTCCGTGTTACACTTTTGATGGAGCCAACATTGTTTTGATTCATGCTTTTAAGGAATATTTTGCTTTTTTGTTTTTTAAAGGAGCTTTAATGAAAGATCCTGATAAAATATTAATTCAGCAATCAAAAAATGTACAAGCGGCACGGCAAGTTCGATTTACGAGTGTTCAAGATATTTTAGCTAAAAAAGAAATTTTAAAAAAGTATATTTTTGAAGCAGCTGAAATTGAAAAGTCAGGAAAAAAAGTTGATCTGAAAAAAGTTTCTGAATTTGAAATTGCCGAAGAACTTCAAAACAAATTTGATAGCAATCCTGATTTTAAAAAAGCTTTTTACACTTTAACTCCAGGAAGACAACGAGGTTATTTACTCCATTTTTCTCAACCGAAACAATCTAAAACTAGAGAAGCTAGAGTAGAGAAAAATATGCCAAGAATTTTGGAGGGAAAAGGTTTGAATGATTGAGGGATTTTATATAAAAAGAAAAACTCCTTTTGAGAAAAAGGAGTTTTTTTGTTTTAAAGCGTTAAGAAATTTGATGTTCGATTGTGTTTTTATTTCGAATAGAAATTATGGACTGAAGTAAAACAGAGGTCATAACCAAACTAATTCCAATATAAAATGAGAAATTAACTGATTGTCCTTCGTTAAAAAATAAAAAGGCTAGTATTATTGAATAAATCGGTTCTAAGTTAAAAGTTAGGTTTATGGTAAAGGCAGGAATCTTTTTGAGTGATTCTGCGAACATTACATAAAGTGCAACTGTACAACAGGAAGCCAAAATCAATAAATAGAATATGTCTGTTAAGTTTGGAATAAAAGTCTGATTTGGAAAATTGTAAAAATAGAATGGCAGAGCGAGTCCTAACACTATAGTTCCGCCAAGCATCTGATAAAAATTAATTAGTTTGCTATCATAAAATTGCACTAACCTTTCATTGTAAATGGTATACAAAGCGGCAAATGCAGACGAAATTACACCTAACAAAATCCCAAGCTGATATGAAGAATCAAAATGAAAAATTAGACTTATTCCCAATAAGGTTAGCATACTTAATAAAATTTGAATCAGATTAAATCTTTTTTTATTGAGAATAGGTTCAAAAAAGGCAGTAAAAAAACTAGTCAAACAATAGCATACAACACCTATAGATATGTTAGAATACTTAATGCTGGCATAGAAAAAAATCCAGTGAATGGTAATAAGAACTCCAGCTTTAGAAATTTTTGCTATTTCAGAAAATGATTTGAGCGTTTTAATATTGTATATTTTTAAAACAAAAAATAGAATAATAGAAGCAAATAATACTCTATACCAAACTAAGGTAATTTCGTTAAGAGAAATAAGTTTTCCGAAAACGCCAGTAAAACCAGCAAGTAAAACTGCAGTATGCAGTATCAAATAAGATTTTTTCATAAAAGTTGTCTATCCTTTTGAGGGATGTATTTTGAATATTAATAATTGAATTGAAGTAAAGACATACAAAATTTGACCAAGAATAATCGGTCTTATGTCAATACTAAAAACGTATTATTAATTTATGGAGGGGGAAGACAACCTTTGAAATTCATGATTAAATTTGAATTTTAGCAAACTTATAAAAAGGATGTGGAATGAAAAAGTTAAAAAAGTTATTTAAATGTGAAACTTGAGACGTTTTGCAGCAGAATTGAATAAATCTGATTTTGATTTGAATATTTATTTGTAGAACTTGCGTCGGCACCAAATCACTTTAATTAAGAATATTACAATTTAATGACTACCAACCAATCAGCTACAGCAGTTCTTGAAACAAAACAGCATTTTGAAATTTTAGACGGACTAAGAGGCATCGCAGCTTTTGCTGTTGTTGTGTTTCACTTTATGGAATGGATTTTTACAGATCCAAGTCAAAACTTTATTGGACACGGATTTTTAGCTGTTGATTTTTTCTTTTGCCTTTCTGGATTTGTAATTGGATACGCTTATGATGATCGTATTGCAAAAATGGGGCTTCGCAATTTTTTTATATCCAGAATTATAAGATTGCATCCTTTGGTTATAGCGGGATCAATATTAGGATTATTGGCTTTCTTGTTTGATCCGTTTGGAGGGCATTTGGAATTGTATAGCACAGGAAAAATTATTTTGACATTTATATGTTCCTTATTTCTTATTCCGTTTCCAGTTATTGAAGATCGCGGATTTAATTTATTTAGTTTTAATGCTCCTGCATGGTCTCTTTTTTGGGAATATATTGCTAATATCGTTTATGCACTTGTACTTTATAAAATTCGCAAAAACTTTTTAGTTGTTCTTACTTTAATTTCTGCAGTTGCAATTTGTTATGTTGGATATAGTTCCGGAAATTTAATAGGAGGATGGAGTGGACCAACTTTTTGGGACGGCTGCGCCAGAATATCGTACTCTTTTTTGGCCGGATTACTTATTTACCGATCCAATTGGATTATCAAAAATAAATTGGGATTTACCGGATTGACTATTTTATTGCTTTTGGCTTTTGTAATGCCTTTTTCAGAGTGGAATTGGCTGACTGAACCTTTTGTGGTTTTATTTTACTTTCCATTATTAATTTCTTTGGGTGCTGGCGCTCATTTAAAACCTTGTTTGAAAAAGATATGCACATTTTCGGGTAGCATTTCATATCCGTTATATATGACACATTATGCTGTACTATGGATGTTCGGAAATTACTTTGTCAATTATAAACCAAACACAATGCAGCTTACATGTATCGTAACAACGAGTGTGATACTTTTAGTTGGTTTTGCGTATTTCGTAATGAATGTTTATGATAAACCATTAAGAAAATATTTGACAGACAGGAGAAAAAAATGATTGTGAAAAAGATAATCTTTCGATATCATAAAATTTAAGATGAAAAAATATTACTTAATTTTAATACTTACATTGTTTTTTAATTATTCAAAAGCACAAATCAAAAAAAATCAATCTAAAATGAAAGCAGAAGCAACAGTCAGTTTAATTAATGTTTGTAAAAGTAAGCTTGATATTTTTGATCGTTTTATGAATAAAGGAGCAACCGATGTTGAAATACAGGAACTGGAAAAATTTACAGGTCAAAAATTGCCTGCATCTTATATTCAATTATTGAAAACTTATAACGGAGAAAAAAGAAGTTTGGGTTTCTTGGGAGGATTTGGATATTTAGGTATTGAAGAAGTTAAAAGAGAATGGTTGTTTTTTAAAAATGCTCCCGAAACAAAACCTGAAGCTATTAATCAGGTAAAAAAAATTACCGATATTTTGTATTCCACTAAAAGAATTCCATTTGCTCATGATGGCTCGGGAAATTTTCTTTGTATAGATTTTATTCCAAATACAGACGGTATTTTAGGCCAGATTATCTATCTTCCATGTGGAGATCCTGAGCCAGTTTCAGTAATCGTAGATGACTTTGAAGATTTTCTAAATTTGATAATTGGAAAAATTAAGTCTGAGAAATTGAAGCTAGTTGATGAAAGAGAAGATTGGGACGCAAAAGATTGGGAGAAGGCAGATATTTATTTTGAGAGTACATGGAATGATGATTGGAGTGATATTGCAGAAGAATATAATACAAAAAAATAATTTCGTTGTTCAAAATACAGAACCAATTCGGAGATGCTGGAGCCGAGAAAAAGATGTCTGAAAAAAAGGATTAATGAAATTTTAGGAACAGCATCATTTAGAAACAACAAAATAAAAACGAATGAGCTTTAACCGGTTAGAAATTCAAAAACCTGATGAATCGGGCTATTATGTTTTAGATGAAGAATATCTTCTTTCCTGTATTTACTCAGATGGTTGGACAGAACGTCTTTTAAGATTTGAAATTTTCGTTGATATCTATTATGAATGCAGGGGAGAAATTGGCTTTTATACAAGAGAAAAAGATAGTAAAGAAATTGAAAGTTTATTGGGGTTTGAATTGCCTACTGAAATCAAAAAACTGATAGATCTTTTAATGAATCAGAAAGAATTGCAATTAAAAAAGTACTATTCCGATTTTTTTATGGAAGATTCCAGCATGCTTCATTTTGTTATTAATCGTGACGGAATTTCGCATAATTCAGGAATTGGAATTATGTTGAAAAAACTCGAAAATCCAAACGAATCAGAAAAGTTACTTTTTCTTTTGAAAGAAGAATTTGAAAAACTTCGCGAAGGTTTTTACAACAAAATGCTTTTAGAACGAGGTTTGATTAAAGAAGTTGTAACATCTAAAAAGAAACGAAACAGGCGCTTGTAAAATATCTTATATTTATAAAACGTTATTCGAAATCTAAACTTTTACTGCTAATAGAAATTGCATGAAAAATACACTTTTGCTGATTTTTTTATTATTAAGTTCACTTTCATTTGGGCAAAATCCTTCTTTTAAAATCAAATATTCTGAACAACTTGCGGTTTTTGTGTTCTTAGAGAATTTATCTGATTATTATCCAGATAATGTTTTTAAAACAGAATTTCAAAAATCAAAGTACAATGTTGAGAAGTATAAAAGCTTAATCTCAAAATTTGATCAATTGTCTATTTCGTATAGTTTTCGGTTCGAAGATTTTCCGTACGGATCAAAGAAAACAATGCAGACAAAAGATATCTTAAAAAAGAATTTAATAGAGACAGATAATTTAAATGATTTCAAACTTCGTTCTGCAGGAATGATTCCTAATAAAACTTTGAGTGATTTAGGCGAATGTATTTCTGAATTTACACCAATTTATAATGAACTGATTTATAATTCGAACAAAGAAAAATTTGAAAAACAGTTGGATGAAATTATCAAATATTCTAATGAACATCACATTGAAGATTACTTTAAAACGGGATTAATATTTTATAATTCTAGTTGGGATAATTCAATTCCGTTTGAGGCAGCCTTTTATCCTTTACCCAATTCAAAAGGTTTTACTGCTTCTGCATTCTGCAATAATTTTATGAGTGCCATCCAAACCGATTTAAAATCGCATAAAGATTTGTTTAGTGTAATGATGCACGAAACATATCACATCGTTTATGACGAACAATCGCTTGAAGTTAAAACGGCAATTGATACTTATTTTAAAGAAAATAAATCGAAATGCAGTAATTATGCTTATCAGCTCATGAATGAGGTTTTGGCGACGGTATTGGGTAACGGTTATGTTTACGAAAAATTAGATAATAAAGTTGATGAAGGAGAATGGTATAATAATAAATATATCAATTTGATGGCAAAACAAATTTATCCGTTAACTAAAGAATATATCGAACAGAAGAAACCGATTGATAAGAATTTTATAGATCAGTACATTCAACTTTACGAAACCAATTTTCCAGATTGGATAAACGAAATGAATAATATTATGACGTATCGTTATGTGATTACTGAAAATGAAAAAGATTTTAATGTAATAAACAAAATGTTCCGTTATCGCTCCAGAACAGAATACGAAGATCAAATTACAGACAGCAGTATTGAAAAAATGAAGCAGACACCATTGACCAAAATGGTAATTATTTCAAAAGACAATAAAGAAAAGATAAAACTCTTAAAAGGCAAGTTTAAAGAATTGAAAAACTGGAAAGGAAATCCAGATAAAGAATTTGCAGAGAAAATTCTATTGGACGATAAAAGTCAATTGATAATTGTGAATCAGAAAACATCTAATTTAGAAACATTAATTAAATCAATAATATGAAAAAAGGAAATAGTTTTTTTATCACAGTTATTTGCATTTGTTTTTCATGTGCAACAGCTTTTGGCCAGCTAACATCAGATAAAATTGATTTGTTGATGGAATCTGCATTAACAAAGTTTAAAGTAGCGGGAGCGTCGATTGCGGTTGTTAAAGATGGAAAAATAATTCACTTAAAAGGTTACGGCGTCAGTTCTATAGAAACAAAAAAAGGGGTTAATGAAAAGACAAATTTTCAAATAGCCTCAAATAGTAAAGCGTTTACAACGGCTGCACTTTCTATTTTAGAAGATGAAGGAAAATTGAAATGGACCGATAAAGTAAAAGATTATGCTCCTGAATTTAAAATGTATAATGATTATGTGACGGAGAATTTTAATATACAGGATTTGCTGACTCATCGCAGCGGATTAGGATTGGGAGTAGGTGATTTAATGTTTTTTCCTGACGGCACTAATTTTACCATTAAAGATGTCTTGACAAGTTTTCAGTATTTTAAACCTGTTTCAGCTTTTCGAACGAAATGGGATTATGATAATTTACTTTATATAGTAGCTGGCGAAATAATTGCAAGAGTAAGCGGTATGAGTTATGAGGAATTTGTACAAAAAAGAATTGTTGATCCTTTACAAATGAACAATACATTTGTTGGAAGTAGTTTAATAAAAGACAGATCTAATTTTGCAGTTTCGCATTCGTCTGAATCTGGAACGATAAAGAAAATCGAGGGGTTTAATGATCAAATTAATGCTGCTGCAGGAGGAATATTTTCTAACGCAGAAGATATGGCGAAGTGGATGATAGTTCGTTTGAATAAAGGTCAGTACGGGCCGGACTCGAAAACACCGCTTTTTTCCTTAGAAAACCACAATGAAATGTGGAGAATACATACCGTTCAGGAAACAGATCAAAATCCGAGATATAATTCTCATTTTAATGGTTATGGTTTAGGCTGGCAATTGTCAGACGAGAAAGGAACTTTAAAAGTATCGCATACTGGAGGTTTGCCAGGAATGCTTTCTATTGTAACCATGTATCCAGATTTGAATTTGGGAATTGTAATTTTAACTAATACAGAAAATGGAGGCGGCGGGCTTTTTACGGCAGTTAGTAATACAATTTCTGACAGTTATTTAGGTTTAGACGATTTTGGATGGACTGATAAATTGGTAGAATGGATGAATGAAGATAGAAATAAAGGTGATGATGTGACTAAAAAAGTTTGGGAAAAAGTAAAACTATCTAAAAAGGTAAAAATAAAGAATGAAGATTTTATAGGCGTTTATGCCGATAAATGGTTTGGTGAAATTGAAATATTTGAAAAAGACAAACAATTATGGTTTAAATCGTATCGTTCGCCTAAATTAAATGGACCAATGGCTTTTTACAATGCCAATACATTTGCTATAAAATGGGAATATCAAGCGATGAATTGTGATGCGTTAGCAATGTTTTCTCTAGACGAAAATGGTAAAGCTCAATCTATTAAAATGAAAGGTATTTCTCCAAACATCGATTTTAGTTTTGACTTTCAGGATTTAGATTTAATAAAGGTTAAATAACAATGAGTATGAGATAAAAAAAACTCCATTATTTCTAATGGAGTTTTTTTATAGAATTTAATGAAGTTTATAATCGAATAAACTATTACTGTTGTTACAAATTATCCTTAATTCGTTTTGTTATTTCTTCAATTGTGCCCATCCCGTCAAAAGTGAGAACTTTAATTTTTGACTTCATATATTCAATTGCTGGTCTGGTCGAATTTTCAAAAACCTCAATTCTTTTAAGATGAATATTGGCATCTTTATCATCTTTTCTGTTAGAAGTTTCCGCTCTTTTTTTTGCTCTTTTTAAGAGTTCTTCTTTTGGAACATCAATATTAATTACTTTTCCAATTTCTAGGTTTTTAGATTTAACAAGTTCCAATAAATCATTTACCTGTGGTTCTGTTCTTGGATAACCGTCTAAAATGATTCCTTTAGCAGCTTTATTTTCATCCAATATTTTACTGAAAAGATCTTTCATGATAGAATCAGGAACTAAATCTCCTTTTTCTTCATATTGAGACATTATTTTTCCAATTTCCGTTTCATTTTGTTTTTCCAAGCGACATCTGTCTCCGGTTGAAATATGTTCAAAATGAAGTTCGTCCTTTAGAATTTCGCATTGCGTACCTTTTCCAGAATAAGGAGGGCCAGTAATTATTAATATTTCCATTTTATTTATAAAGTTTTTTAATTCTATTCCGATTCTTTAAAGTTAAGAATGATTTATTCTAAGCTGACACGAATTGTAAATTTACAAGAAAAACACTTGTTTTTTTGATTCATGCGATAAATCTATAAAAACAGTTGTTGGTGAAACAATTCATCTGTTGGAAACAACAATTCAGTCAATAAAAATTGAATGTTCTGCTGAATAAAAATATTTTTACATCAAAATCAAAACAACCATAATACATAACCATGAAGAAAATTTTAAAATTTATCAAAATCACTTTTATTAGCCTTTTGAGTATTATTTTACTTTTTATTGCTTATTTATATATCAGCAATAAATTATTTTTAGAATCTAAAGATGATGATAATATTAGTTATTTATCAAAAAATAATGTTCAGATAGGAACTTCTATCGACGAAAAACTATTTGATGATGAGTTTTATAAATCGCAAGTTTTTTTATTAGGCGAAATTCATGGTTATGCAGATAATCAGAAAATAGATCAGGAAATGCTTTTTTTCTTGAATAAAAAAGTGGGAATTAAATATTATATTGCCGAAATGGATAGTTTGACGGCTCAAAAGCTGAATGCTTTTTTATCTGAAAAACAAAAAAATAAAACGGCCTTGAAAGAAGTTGTTGAATCTATTAAGAGAAGAATTCCACAGCAGGCCAGTCAAGAATTATTTAATAAATGGAATGCTATTTACGATTACAATCAAAATTTGGCCGATTCTCTAAAAATTACCGTAATCGGAATTGATAAAAATTTTGACGATGAATCTAAAGGTTCTAGAGATGAAGCAATGGTGAGTAATTTTAAAAATGCAATTAAGAAGAAGCATCTTGAAAATGAAAAGTTTTATGGACTTTTTGGGTTTTTTCATACGTTGCAAAAGAAAACAGAATCGGGCAGAGCAACTTTTGCTGCAGGATTAAAAGATTCGGGAGTAAAAGTGATAAGCTTTGTAAGTTATACCATTGATAGCGAAATGTATCTTCCGAAAAATCCTCAGTTTCCAACTCCTGAAAATGAAAAAGTTAATTGGATAAATGCCGACGGACCATTAATGCTTGTAAAAGGAATTAATGATATAAAAGAATTGAGCAAACCAGAATCAATCACACTTTTTAAACTTAACTCGAAAAATTCACCTTACTTGAAATCGCAAAATTTGATAACAGTAAAATCGAGAGCTTTTGGAGAAAATATTGTGCCACTTAAAGATGCTGTTACGGCGGATTATTTTCAATATGTGTTTTTGTTGAGAAATTCTAAAGCGTTGACGAAATTGAAATAAAGATTTTTCTCTAATTTTAAAAAAAAACTCCATTAGAAATAATGGAGTTTTTTTATGCAAAACCTCATTTCTGGCATTTAAAAATTTTAAAACTAAAAACAATTAGTATATTTGTAACATAAAAGTATAGACTATGCTCTATGCTTTGTTGTTTGTGTTAAAAAAATAATGCTATGCTTGTAAACGAATTATCAAAAAAAACAGGATTATCAATCCATACGATTAGATATTATGAGAATTTAGGAATGATCAAAGGATTGACTGATGAAAAAGTGACTTCTAATAACTATAAACATTACGATGCTAATACTATTGAGCGTTTAGAAATCATTATAGAAGCAAGAGAAGTCGGATTTACTTTAGCAGAAATAAAAAAAATATTGATAAGCTGGTTCGAGACAACAGATTCTAAACCAGAAACACTAGAGCTTTTTCAAGCCAAAATAAAAGAGATCGATGATAAAATGAAATATTTTAAACAAACCAAAAGTCTTCTTGAAAAAGTATGCGAGAAAATACAGAGTAGCAATGATTGATTTTTAAAGTTTAAAAGCATGTAGAGAACTCCTTAAGAAATTAAGGAGTTTTTTTATGGTTCTTATTTTAACTATTTAAGAAAAGTTTTATGCGGAATTTAGGAAATTAATAAGAGATTTTGCAAATAGTCTTATATTCGCTTTTGAATTTATAGAATTAAATAGCGTACTAAAATAAACTTCAAATAACAACCAAAGTTAAAACTAGAAAACTAAATTATGCAAGAAGAAATAACTAAGCATTCAAACAAAATTTATAAAACGGTGAAAAATTCAGAACATACATTAGGAGAGAAGGTAAAAGAAATCATAATAGAGATATTCATAATCGTTTTTGCTGTAACGCTTTCAATATGGCTACACGGTTGGAGCGAGCACAGACACCAACAAGAAGAAGTGTCTGTATTTCTTTCTAATTTAAAGAACGATTTAAAGAATGATATAGAAAGTATCGACAGAGAAATGCACGCATACCAAAAGACAAACGCAGACTATGAAAAAATTTTGGCATTAACGCCTTCTCAACTAGATAGTATTTATAAATCTAAAGGTAAAGTCAACTTTCCAATTCATTCGCACGGACAAACATTGACGATAGGTAATTATGAAAGCTTTAAATCAAGTGGTAAACTTGGTTACATTGAAGACGAAAAATTAAAACAGAAAATCTTAAACTATTATCAAATATTTGTTCCAGCTGCCAATGAAGTTGATAAAATGTACACTGAATTTTTGTTTAAGTGTTTTGATAAAGAAATAGAAAATGCAGATAAGCCAGAAAAAGAATTATACTCTGATCCAAAATATAAAAAGACACTTTCATATCTTGTTAAACTAGGTAAAAATAACATAAGGGTTTACAAAGAAAATACAAAACCACTTGCAGTTGAACTTATTAAGGAAATTGAAAAAGAGTTGGGTAAATAAAAAGAAAAACTCCATTAGAAATAATGGAGTTTTTTTTATGCTTAAAAAGGTTATTTACCTTTTACTATTTTTTCGAGATATTCAACTTTGTCTTTTTCGGCTTGGATTAAGCGTTCATAAAGATTTTCTTTTTCTTGATAAAGTTCTACAACTTTATCAAGTGGATTAAAGCTAGGTTGAATATTAATTGCTGTTATTGTTGAATTGTCATGACTACTTATGACATTTAATATGGTTTCGTCGCTATAATTTTTGATAGCTTCCGAAGTCACGCCAAGTGCTTTTGCAACTTCAGCGAGTTTAGTGTCATCTATAGTTTCGCTGTTTTCAATAGCGGAAACCGTTTGCTGACTTGTACCTAAAGCTTGCGCCAAAGCTTCCTGCTTCATGTCGCGAAGTTCACGAATACGACTAATATTTCTTCCGATATGTTTTGGTCTTGATAGTGTGCTCATAATTCAAAGATAATAATTAAGTGAATAAACCAGAACTGTAAAAAACAGATTTTAAATGTATGTTACAGATTTTCTTGGGGAGCGGTAAACAAAAATACAATTTTTATGGTAAGAATTTTGAATTCTGTTCTCAGGCTTAATTTTAGGCAAAGATTTGTCATCCTGAGGAACGAAGGATCACACTAGAAATTCTGCAAAGTATGTCGCTAATCCGTGTCGATTTCCGAGTGAGATTTCTTGTTCCTCGAAATGACAATACTTTGTGTTTGTTTGAATTAATATAAAAATTGTGGAGAAATAGACCTGAATAAACTCCTTAAGATAAATAAGGAGTTTATAATTATGCTAAAATAATTTTACATTTGAACAATTGAAAAACTATCATTATAAATTATATTTCGATTTGATTTTTTAAACCATTAAAAAATAAATGCATTCAAAAATTTATGTCTCAAGATATATCCCTATTAATTTTTAAAGAAGACAATTCAGAAATTCCAGAAACAATTCCACATTTCATTAATGGAGGAATTGTTTACATGCCAATCTGCAATCCGACGGGATATCTGTTTGGGGAATTAATAACAACAGCTCTTAATAAAAAGCAATATGATATACTGGATTATAAAGATGAGTTTAGTTTTGTGAAATTAGCTCATGGTCTTGGTGTTGAAAATTATATGGCTTTTCATAGCTCAGATTTCGGTATGATGCCAATTAATTATTATGAGTTTGCCGTTGTAGAAAATGTCTTTATGAAAGATTCTGTCTGGAGTACAGATGGTATTATAACTTCTGAAAATATTTGTGACTTTGAAGATAATTATGAAAAGAATAGAGGGGATGTATTGTTGGAAATAAAGATTGATTATAATTTTAGAGGTTTTTTAAGGAGTTATGATGATTGTAAATCGGTTTATGAAAAATGGGGGAATCGGGTCAATTTTCATGATATTCAAAAAAGTTATTATCAGCAGAAAAATGACGCTATAAATAATGGTGTTGATGATTCAGGAAACAAATTTTTTACTGGTGAAATCTTCAAAGATGGGATGACAGAAGTTTATTATTCAAAAGAAGGAACGGGGGTAATGAAAACATTTTGGATGCTTGTGAAGCGAAAACTTGGATTTTGAAAGACCTAAAATTTAAACGTTGGTAAAACGATTAACTTAAAATAAGCATAAAAAAAACCACCTGCTGGCGCGAGCGTCTCGCTCGTGAATCCAGTTTATACGCGAGCGAGACGCTCTCGCTAACAGGGGATGAAAATTGGATAAAAATATTTATCTTATTTGATTACTGACTTTTTTCTTCAATTTCTCAAATGCAATTATATCCGCTTTTAAAACAAAAGGATTGTTTTCTGAATCAATATCAATCCATTCTAATTTTTCTAATCCCGGAATTTGAACATTTAAATCTTCAATATTTAGTATTTTGACAGTATAATAAATATTAAGAATCTGTTTATTGTCTTTTATACGAGATTCAATAAAATCTTCCTGCGTATAATGATGATCTAAGATTTCGATTTTTAAATTTAATTCTTCTTCAAATTCACGATGAAGACATTCAATTGTCCCTTCTCCAAATTCAAGACCGCCTCCAGGTAATTTGCATATTTGTGTTCCTGCATATCTTTCGTGCAGTGCTAAAATTTTATTGTCGTTTATGCAAAAAGCATAAACCCTAACGTTAAATCCGATCAGTTCGCTCATAATTTTAAATTTTTTGATGTCAAGAAATAATATTGAGAAGGCAAAAAAAAACTCCTTAATTTCTTAAGGAGTTTCTTGGTGGGCGATGAGGGGTTCGAACCCCCGACCCCCTCGGTGTAAACGAGGTGCTCTGAACCAGCTGAGCTAATCGCCCTATTTTATTAGGTTGCTATCGTTTGTGATTGCGAATGCAAATATACGTTTGTTTTTGAGTTCTGCAAAGAAATTTAAACTTTTCTGGATTTTAAATATTCTTTTTAGTCTTCTTATTTAAAAGAAAACTCCTTAATTTCTTAAGGAGTTTTTTGTGGGCGATGAGGGGTTCGAACCCCCGACCCCCTCGGTGTAAACGAGGTGCTCTGAACCAGCTGAGCTAATCGCCCTATTTTACTAGGTTGCTATCGTTTGTGATTGCGAGTGCAAATATACGCCTGTTTTTGAGTTCTGCAAACAAAAAACAATAAAAAATAAAACTTTTTTTAAAATAACTTATATCTATTTGTTTATGAATTTGTTATTAAAAAGAATTTTTTAAGTTTTTTTCTAAATCAAAAGTATATTTTAGTCCAAAGGCAATTCGGCAACAACAAAAGTACTTCCGCCAACGTAAATAAAATCATTTTCTAAAGCATTTTTCTTTGCTTCCGCGAAAGCGATTTCAACAGAATCGTATTTTTCTCCTATTAAACTGAATTTTTCAGCCGCATTTTTTAAAGTTTCAGCAGGCAAAGCTCGTGACGAATTTGGATGGCAGAAATAATATGTCGCTTCTTTTGGAAAAAGTGGCAAAATAGAATCCAGATCTTTATCATTCACAACACCCAAAACAATATGCAGTTTCTCGTATTTCTCATTTTTCAGCTGATTCATTACAACCGATAATCCGTGTTTATTGTGAGCAGTGTCGCAAATGATTTTCGGGTTTTCTCCCAATTGCTGCCATCTTCCTTGCAAACCCGTATTTTTTACAACATGCAATAAACCTTCTTTCAACTGTTCGATCGAAATTTTAAAATCGGTTTCATTGTTCAAAATCGAAATCGTCTGCTGAACCGTCTTTTTATTATGAAACTGATAATCTCCAATCAAGTCAGACAAATAAATCTGATCAATTAAATCTGATGCAAAATAAATCGACGCATTATTCTCTTCGGCCTTAGCCAAAAATACAGGTTTAGTTTCGTCATTATATTCGCCAATAACAACTGGAACATTCGGTTTTATAATTCCCGCTTTTTCTCCTGCAATCGCTTCCAGAGTATTTCCTAGAAACTGAGTATGATCTAAACCAATATTAGTAATTACCGAAACCAAAGGCGTAATGATATTGGTAGCGTCCAATCTTCCACCCAAACCAACTTCGATTATAGCAATGTCTACTTTTTCTGTAGCAAAATAATCAAAAGCCAATCCAACCGACATTTCGAAGAAACTCATGTCATTGGCTTCAAAAAAATCTTTGTGTTTCGCAACAAATTCAATAACAAACTCTTCTGAGATTTCTTTACCGTTTATTTTAATTCTTTCTCTAAAATCTTTCAAGTGCGGAGAAGTATATAAGCCAACTTTATATCCTGCTTCTTGTAAAACAGACGAAAGCATATGCGAAGTAGAACCTTTTCCGTTTGTTCCTGCAACATGAATACATTTCAGTTTCGTTTGCGGATTATCAAGATGAGCTGCCAACAATTTGATATTCGTTAAATCTTCTTTATACGCAGAAGCACCTTGCAATTGGTACATTGGAAGTTGATTAAACATCCAATTGGTAGTTTCTTGATAGTTCATTTGTTTAGATAAAATGGTTGTTGATTGAAATAAATTTCGATTTTTGTAGTTTAATATTACAGCGAAAATTATCTTTATTGCAAATTTCAAATATTTTTTAGAATTAATTATTAAAAACCAGAATTAATATATGTTTAGTTTTATTCAGTTACAAACAGATACAATCGCAAATGCTTCAAATGTAGTGGTCGAAAAGATCGCAGCACCACAAAATGAAATTTCAATGTTTGGTTTCATCATGAAAGGGGGAGTGTTCTTAATTCCGATCGCGATTTTATTGTTTTACACTATTTACCTGATTTTTGAACGTTATATGTACATCAGCCGTGCGTCTAAAATCGACAGCAGATTAATGCAAGATATTAGTGAAAAATTACATTCTGGAAATATCGAATTGGCAAGAACAATTGTAGAAAGAAATAATACTGCAGCTGGAAATATTTTAAAAGAAGGCGTTTTGGTAATTGGAAGACCAATTTCTGAAATTGAAGCTAATATGGATCGTGCTGCCGATATCGAAATTGGCGAAATGGAAAGACATTTAGGTCACTTAGGACTTATTGCCGGTATTGCGCCAACATTAGGTTTCATCGGAACAATCTCTGGGGTTATTAAAATTTTCTACAGTATTTCGGTTACTGAAAATATTAGTATCGGAAATATTTCTGGAGGTTTATACGAGAAAATGATCAGTTCTGGTTCTGGATTAATTGTGGGTATTATTGCTTATAGCGCTTACCACTTATTAAACGGAAAGATTGATAATTTTGCTTTAAAAATTCAGAAACAGATTTTAGAATTTGTCAATATAATTCAAAGAGCATAAGTCATGTCTATTAAAAGAAAAAGAAGATTTCACGCCGAAGTTGCGACTTCGTCTTTGAGCGATATCATGTTTTTCCTGCTGTTGTTTTTCTTAATTATTTCAACACTGGCAAACCCGAACGTGATTAAGATGACATTGCCAAAAGCTAAAGCGAATGAAAAGACCAATAAACAGCTAATAAGTTTATCGGTTACAGAAGATAAAAAGTTTTACATTGACAAACAGGAAGTAGATTTTGAAAATCTAGAAACCAGTTTAATGTCAAAAATAGGAACAGATAAAGAACAAACCGTTGTAGTTCGAATTCCGTTTAACCTACAAGTTCAAGACTTAGTAGATGTTTTACAGATAGGAGTGAAGAACAATTTGAAGTTTGTAATTGCTACAAGTCCGAAATAGATTTATCATTAGGGCGTGACCAGAATAAAAAAATGGGCAATCAGCTAAGCGTTGATTCGCCCATTTTTTTATTCTGGTCGGGCTATCCGCGCTACTTCGGTAGCCTGCTTCTATCCCTCACGCGAACTAATTGATAATCTTGACCTGACAGGTTTTTAAAACCTGTTATTTAATAGGAGAAGCAAAAAACGCAATTTTGTCATTTCGACGAAGGAGAAATCTCCACAAGTAGCTCCGCAACGAAAATCCAATCTTTGTAGAGCTTCTCGCGAAGATTTCTCCTTCGTCGAAATGACAAACTGAACGAAAGAAATGAGTCAAACAAGTTCTATAAAAAAGGCTTTCAGATTTCTGAAAGCCTTTTTTATAGAAAACAGATTTAGTGTAAATCTGTTTTTTAATCCAAACTAAAATTATAAATAATTTTTCCAACTTGTTTTGCAGGAGCATCACTGTCAGATTCCCATTTGGTATTCATTGCTGCAATTCTTGCTTGATCTAATAAGCATTTTGCAGTATTTGTTGTTCCTTTAATTCCTGGTGTTGCGCTTATTGTTTTTCCGTTTTGGTCAACACTTACTTCAACAACGACTTTTCCTTCTTCGTTACAAGTATATTTTGGCGCTGGTTTAGATAAGGCTTTTCTGTTTCCTAGAGAATATCCAGATCCTCCGCCAGATCCTCCGCCAGTTCCTGCTCCGTAACCGCTTCCAGTGCCAATGCCATTTCCAGTTCCGTTACCGCCTCCAGTTCCTCCACCAGAACCACCAGAGCCATAATATCCGTTTGAGTTTAAACTTCCGTTAGCTTTTCCTTTGTTTCCTGCTGCTTTATCATCTCCGTCTCCGCCTTTGTTCGAACCTTTCATAATACTTGCTAAAGCATCGTTTGTAGAGTTAGAAACTTTTGGTTTTTCGGGCACAGGTTTTTGTATTGGTTTCTCGACAGGAACAGGCTTCTTCGGTTTTTCTTTTGTCGGAATTACAACATCATTATCGGCAGTTGTATTTTCTTGACTAATTATAGCTTCTTCTTCAGGAGTTGCTTTTGCAGGAGCTTGTTTTACATTGTTCTTTACATCCAAAACTTCGCTTTTATAATTGGCTCCAGAACCTAAATCGCTATCTCCAAAATTTACTGTAACGCCTCCGCCACCTCCTCCGCCATCTGCAAGGGCAACATTATTTTCAGGATTATATGGAGGCCAAAAACGTATAAAAAATAGCAACGCAATAACTACCGCATAAATAGCGATTGTGAATACTAATGATTTCTTTTGATCTGAAGAAATAGAGGAACTCATTTAAATTCTGAATTTTGAAATGTATTATTTTAAAAACGTTTAAAAGTAGTAAAAATTGTTTAGAATGAAAGAGAGAATTTAACCGCAAAGGGTACTAAGGTTTTTTAAAAAATTATAACGCAAAGCACGCTAAGATTTACGCAAAGAAACGCAAAGTTTTAATTGACTTAAATTTGAGTGAATCTTAAGATTAAAAGTTAGCAAAGCTTTGTCAAGATAAAGCTTTGTGAACTTAATATTTAGATATTGCTTGCGCTCTGAATAAAAATATCTTAGCGTACTTTGCGTTAAATATCTACAGTACAAAAAAACGAGCCAAATAGAAATCTGGCCCGTTTATATATTAAAGTGTAGAATACATTACACTAACTGTTTCAATGCAATCTCAAAAGCAGTTGCACTAATATTTGTTTTTGACGAACTCAGAGCGTGAGCTTTAACAATCGCATTTTTAATTGTATCAGATGTATCGTTAAAAATAGCCTCATCGGTCATTTGAACTTTTTTCTCCATGAAATAAGCAAAAACTCTTGCCATTCCGCAGTTTGAAATAAAGTCAGGAATTAAACTTACTTTACGGTCTACTTCTTCCATGATAGAACCAAAGAAAATTTCTTTGTCAGCAAAAGGAACATTGGCACCACAAGAAATTACTTCTAATCCGTTTGCGATCAAGCTGTCAATTTGTGTTTGAGTAACCAATCTTGAAGCCGCACAAGGAGTGAAAATTTCAGCACCAATAGTCCAGATTTTAGAATTGATTTCTTCAAACGGAATCATATTGTCAGCAACTAATTTATTTCCGTCTTTATTTAAAAATAACGTTCTGATCTCTTCAAAAGAAAAACCTTCTTCTTTTATTAATCCGCCATCGCGATCAATGATTCCGATAACTTTCGCTCCCATTTCTGCTAAATAAAAAGCAGCTGCAGAACCTACGTTTCCAAAACCTTGAACAATTGCTTTTTTACCTTTAATGTCTCCGCCATAAGTAGCGTAAAAATGACGAACTGCTTCTGCAACACCAAAACCAGTAATCATATCGGCAACGGTATATTTTCTAGTAACGTCTGGAGAGAATTTCGGATTTTCAATTACTTTAATTACACCTTGACGTAATTGTCCGATTCTATTAATTTTATCAGCTTCGGTTGGTTTAAAGTGTCCATTAAAAACACCTTCCTGCGGATGCCAAACACCACATTCTTCCGTCATTGGAATTACTTCGTGAATCTCATCAACATTTAAATCTCCTCCAGTTCCATAGTAGCTTTTCAATAAAGGAGAAACGGCTTTGTACCAACGTTGCAAAACACCTTTTTTGCGAGGATCGTTCGGATCAAAATTTATTCCAGATTTAGCTCCTCCAATTGCAGGACCAGAAACTGAGAATTTAACTTCCATAGTTTTAGCCAAAGACAAAACTTCGTTCATGTCTAGACCTTTTCTCATTCTTGTTCCTCCACCCGCAGCTCCTCCACGAAGTGAATTAATAACAGTCCACCCTTCGGCTTCTGTTTCTGAATCTTTCCAATTGAAAACAATTTCAGGTGCTTTGTTTTCAAATTGTTGTAATAAATCTTTCATTTTGTTGTGATATGTTTATTTTGCGTAAATGTATAAAATAGAATAATGCGAATAATGTATTTTGCATCAAATTTATAAAACAAAAAAGAAAAGCCGTCCCGAAATTTTTCGGGACGGCTTTTTGAATATTCAGAAAATTAAGAATTATTGTCCTAATAAATGTTTTTTCAAAGTTTCGTCAACTGGTTTATCAGAAAGCCAGATTCCGAATAATGCTTTTTTGAAATCGAATCCAGGAATTTTTCCTTTCAAAACTTCGTTTTTAGAAACATAAACATTTTGGTCTAATGGGTTGTATGCTAAAATGAAAACATCTTTTTCTGTAATGGCATCGCTTAAGAAACTTTTTAACTGCTCAATTCTAGGACGTAATTGTTCAAGATTTGCACCCGCAGATTTTTCAAAACCTGTGTTCATAGCTTTTGTCAGTTTATTTGAAGAAACCATAGAAGAAGTAATTTCGATTCTAACTGCCATTTCAGTATCACTATCAATAATGAATTGAGGATCCTGCGCTAATTGAGATAAATACAATGCCTGCACATAAACTTCCAACCACATTTTTGATCTTCCACCAGCACCGTTAAGTTGTAAAGTCTTACCTAGAAAATCTATTTTTCTAGGAACTGTTACGCCATTAACATCGATTTGAGTTTGTGCCGAAACAGTAGAAAATTGTAAGCTTAAGAGGAATGTTAGTAATAGTAAAATCTTTTTCATGTTCTATCAATTATTTATTTTTTGGTCAAAAATAATGTTAATTTATTAATATTTGGTTCATTTTCAATATGTTTTTTTTCTGTAAAATTTACATTTAATTTTTGTATTACATTAAAAATCAATTTAGTAAGACTAGTTTTACGTAGATTTACGTGTTTTAAGAATTGTTTAATGAAAGACTGGTAAAAAGTCATCAAAATGTCCGTTTTTATATGCTCTAAAAAGAAAAAAAGACTTTTAAATTTTAAAAGAATTGTTGCGAGATTAACGCTCATTTGGAGAAAAAGCTAAATAATTACGAAAACGTTATCGTTATCTTTGCTGATCTATTAATTTTATATGCATGCATTGTAAATTACACTTTTAAAAAGTATCTTTGGAAGCCTTTGCTTTAAAAAAAGAGGCTCCGAAAAAACACAAAAAACATAAAAAAACTATCAACTAAAGAAATCTGTTTTGAAATCTGGTTGAGAAAAACATTTAAAGTAAACTACTATGGATTTTAATCTTACCGAAGAACATTTAATGATTCAACAGGCAGCAAGAGATTTTGCTCAAAATGAATTATTGCCGGGAGTTATTGAACGAGACGAAAAACAAATTTTTCCAACTGAGCAAATCAAAAAAATGGGTGAGCTTGGATTTATGGGAATGATGGTTGATCCTAAATACGGAGGAAGCGGTCTTGACGCTATTTCTTATGTTATTGCAATGGAAGAAATTTCTAAAATAGATGCTTCTGCTTCTGTTGTTATGTCTGTAAACAATTCATTAGTTTGCTGGGGATTACAAGAATATGGTACCGAAGAACAAAAACAAAAATATTTACCAGGTTTAGCTTCTGGAGAAATTCACGGAGCTTTCTGTTTAAGTGAGCCTGAAGCAGGAAGTGATGCGACTTCTCAAAAAACAACAGCGGTTGATATGGGAGATCACTATTTAGTGAACGGAACTAAAAACTGGATTACAAACGGAAATACAGCTTCTGTATATTTAGTAATTGCACAAACTCATCCAGAATTAAAGCACAAAGGAATCAATGCTTTAATTATGACGAAAGATATGCCAGGTTTCTCAGTTGGTCCGAAAGAACAAAAAATGGGAATCCGTGGTTCTGATACACATTCTTTAATGTTTTCTGATGTTAAAGTTCCAAAAGAAAATAGAATCGGAGAAGATGGTTTCGGATTTAAATTTGCTATGAAAACTCTTGCGGGAGGAAGAATCGGAATTGCTTCTCAAGCGTTAGGAATTGCTTCTGGAGCTTACGAAATGGCTTTGAAATATTCTAAAGAGCGTAAAGCTTTTGGAACAGAAATTTGCAATCATCAGGCAATTGCTTTTAAATTGGCAGATATGGCTGTAAACATCGAAGCGGCGCGTCATTTATGTATGAAAGCAGCTTGGGATAAAGACAATCATAAAAACTACGACGTGAGCGGTGCAATGGCAAAATTATTTGCTTCGCAAGTTGCAATGGATACTTCAGTTGAAGCTGTCCAAATTCACGGAGGAAACGGATATGTAAAAGAATACCACGTAGAGCGTTTAATGCGTGATGCTAAAATCACTCAGATCTACGAAGGAACTTCTGAAATTCAGAAAATTGTAATTTCTAGAGCAGTTATTGCAGGATAAATAGATTTCAAAATAAATTTTAAAACCCTTTCAGCTTTTAGTTTGAAAGGGTTTTTTTATGAATATTCTATTACTTTTCATAAGTTTATGCCTTAAAGTAAATTTTTGTTTCTTACTCAGTATTAAATCAAACCAAACATTATGAAAAAGCTATACTTTCTGCTTCCTCTTGTTTTTCTAGCATGCAAATCGGGAACTTCAACAACAAAAGAGAATGAGATAAAAGGAGTTTCAAAACCTATAGAAATCAGTTATAAAGTAAAGGAATCTGAAATTTCAGATTTCTTAAAATATCTTTCTTCTGATGAATTGGAAGGACGTGAGACAGGAACGAAAGGAATTGAAAAAGCGGCAGTTTTCTTGGAAGACTTTTTAAAGAAAAATAAAATTAAACCGTATTTTAAAACTTATCGCGATACTTTAACCAATTTCGAAAAGCCAGCGTTTAATATTGTTGGGGTTATTGAAGGAACAGATCCTGAACTAAAAAAAGAATTTGTTGTTTTGAGCGCGCATTACGATCATATTGGTTTAGAGACAAAAGATCAGGCTGATAAAATTAATAATGGTGCCAATGACGATGCTTCGGGAGTAACTTCTGTAGCTGCAATGGCAAAATATTTTAGCACAACTAAAGCTAACAAACGAAGTATATTAATTGTATTTTTTGCGGGAGAAGAAAAAGGATTACTAGGATCTAAAAGTTTAGTAGAGAAATTGAAAAAGCAAAATTTCAATCTTTACACACAATTAAATATCGAAATGATAGGTGTTCCAATGAAACGCGATTATCTAGCTTATATAACAGGTTTTGATAAATCGAATATGGCACAAAAAATAAATGAATATACAGGAAAAAACACCATCGGATTTTTACCAAAAGAAGCAGAGTATAAGCTGTTTTATAGATCTGATAATTATTCGTTTTTTCAGGCTTTCGGAAAACCATGCCAATCTCTAAGTACTTTTGATTTTGAAAACTTTGATTATTATCATCATGTTTCAGATGAATTTAAATTAATGGATATTCCGCATATCACGGCATTCACACAAGAATTATTGCCTGCAGTAACCAAAATTGCTGTTTCGCCAACTCAAGAAATAACCATGAACAAATAAGAGGCTGTTTTACAGCATTTGATTATTTTTGCGATATGAAAAATATTATCGTTACAGGAACAAGCAGAGGAATTGGTTACGAATTAGCCTTGAAATTTGCTGAAGCTGGTCATCAGGTTTTGGCCATTTCTAGAAAAATACCACAAGCACTTATAGAACATCAAAACGTAACTTGTCTGTCTGTTGATTTGGCAGATGAAAATGCTTTAGGACAGGTTGAAAATTTTCTTTCTTCGACATGGAAAAAAGTAGATGCAGTAGTTCATAATGCTGGTGCTTTGCTTTTAAAACCTTTTGAGCAAACTACACAAGCAGATTTTGAAAGCATTTATAAAGTGAATGTTTTTGCTGTTGCGAATCTAACTCGTATTTGTATTCCGTATTTAGAAAAAGGAAGTCACGTAGTTACGATTAGTTCGATTGGTGGAGTTCGCGGAAGTTTGAAATTCGCAGGATTAGCTGCTTATAGTTCGAGCAAAGGTGCTGTAATTACTTTGACTGAATTACTAGCCGAAGAATATAAAGAAAAAGGAATTTCATTTAATGTTTTGGCTTTGGGTTCTGTTCAAACAGAAATGCTTAATGAAGCTTTTCCTGGATATCAAGCGCCGATTTCAGCAGAAGGAATGGCAACTTATATTTATGATTTTACATTAAACGGAAATAAGTATTTTAACGGAAAAGTTCTTGAAGTTTCTTCAACTAATCCATAATTAGTTGTGAATTATGAGTTTTGAATTATGAGTGAGAGTATTGTGAAAACTAAAAGTTTTGAGTTAGCTGTAAGAGGAGTTAACTTTTATAAATGGCTAGTAGCAGAAAGGAAAGAATTTGTAATGAGTAAACAGTTTTTGCGTTCGGTTACTTCAGTTGGTGCCAATGTTCGGGAAGCTGTGAATGCACAAAGCAAAGCTGATTTTATTCATAAATTATCAATTTCTCAGAAAGAATGTGATGAATCAATGTATTGGTTAGAAATATTGATTGAAACAAAGTATATTACTATTGCTGAATTTGAATCAATGCACAAGCAATGTGAAGAAGTGCTAAAAATCATAAAAAGTATAATTTTAACGACAAAGAAAAAACTCATAACTCAAAACTCATAATTCATAATTAAATTGAGCGATACTTTAGCTAAATATATTCCAGAACATGCGGTAAAACCTGTTTTTGATTTGATAGTGGCCAATCAGGTTCATTTGAAAATTGTAAACGAACGCCAAACGCGTCACGGAGATTATAGACGCGGACCAAGTGGAAAACATGAAATTACGGTTAATGCAAGTTTGAATAAATATCGGTTTTTAATTACGCTAATTCATGAAATTGCGCATTTAGTTGCTTTTGAAAAATTTGGACGAAATATAAAACCGCATGGAAATGAGTGGAAATTTACTTTTCAGCGTCTGATGGTTCCGTTTATTCGACCAGAAATATTTCCTGGACAAATATTGCCTTTGTTGGCAAGACATTTCAAAAATCCTTCAGCAAGTAGTGACACCGATACCACTTTGTCTTTGGCTTTAAAACAATATGACAAGGATAATGATAAGAACTATGTTTTTGAAATTCCGTATGGAAGTGTTTTTAGGATCAAAAACGGAAAAGTTTTCAAGAAATTGGCCGTTCGTACCAAACGTTTTGAATGCATCGAAATAAGCTCAGGGAAAACATATCTTTTTAATCCGAATGCGGAAGTGGAATTAATCAATGTTCAATAAAAAATTAAATGAATAATGAATAAAATAATACTAAATGACAATTTTGAGTTTAAGCAAAAAGCAATACTCTTAGTGCCAACATTTTTTTTCTTATATTTTTCATGTGTAGGTTTGCAAACACTCATTAATCACAAAATAAAAGATTTAAATGTTGCCTTTTTTATTATGTTATTTGTTTTTTCAATGATTGGAATATCCTTATTGGTTTTGACATTTTCTAAAGTTGGGTTTAAAGTTCAAGATAATGAACTTTATAGGATATTGTCTTTTTTAGATTTCAATTTCTATTCAAAAAAGATAAATGCAAAAGGGAATAAAATATTCTCTATTTTATATAAAAAAGCATTTCAGCGAAATGAGTACTTAAGCGCTGGAGGTGCAGATGTGAGCTATAATTTTGCTGTTCAAGATTTTGTTTTTTTAAACGAAAATCATTTAGAAAAGGAATCAATAGTTAAGTTGAATTCACAGAAACACTCAGAGGAGCTAAAATTATTTTTAGAGGAATCTGGTAAATTAAAGTTTGAGATTTATTCACCTAACTTTAAATAAAAAGAAATCCCAAATTTCAAAGTTTGCAACAACTGGAATTTGGGATTTTTTCATTTAAATTTTGAAAGCTTTTAGCCTTTCAAATAGGCTTCTCTTACTTTTTTGAAAAGGTTTGAAGAATAAACAAACTTTACGATGTCTTTGTTGTCAGTTCTAAAGATTTCCTCTTTAGTTCCTTGCCAAGCTTTAAGACCTTTCTTTAAGAAAACAATATTCTCACCAATCTCCATTACAGAGTTCATATCGTGAGTATTAATTACGGTTGTAATGTTGTATTCTTTTGTGATTTCCTGAATTAAGTTGTCAATCAAAGTCGAAGTATTCGGATCTAGACCAGAGTTAGGTTCGTCACAAAACAAATATTTCGGATTGTTTACAATAGCACGTGCAATAGCCACACGTTTTTGCATACCTCCAGAAATCTCAGAAGGTAATTTTTTGTGAGCGTCAACGAGATTTACTCTTTCTAAAACAAAGTCAACTCTTTCTTTAATTTGTGCTTTGCTATTATTGGTGAACATTTTTAGCGGGAAAGCTACATTTTCTTCAACTGTCATCGAGTCAAATAAGGCACTTCCCTGAAATACCATTCCGATTTCGGTTCTCAAGTCACGTTTTTCGTCTTTGTCCAAATCAGAATAAACTCTTCCGTCAAATTCAATTGTTCCTGAATCTGGCGTATGAATTCCTAATAATGTTTTTAATAGAACTGTTTTTCCAGATCCACTTTGTCCAATAATCAAGTTGGTTTTTCCTGTTTCAAATATTGTTGAAACGCCTTTTAAAACTTTACTATCGCCAAATGATTTTTCTATATTTTTTACTTCTATCATTATCCTAATAATAATTGAGTTAATATATAATTAAAAAGAATGATACAAACTGAAGTCCATACGAATGATGTTGTACTTGCCTTACCAACTTCTAATGCACCACCTTTCATATAATATCCGTGAAAAGATGGAATTGTTGCCAATAACATGGCAAAGATTAAAGTTTTAATAAAGGCATAAGTAATATGGAACGGTATGAAATCTTTTTGAGCTCCCATTATAAAATCGGCACCAGTTGAAAATCCTCCATAAGCACAAGCCATCCATCCGCCAAAAATTCCTAAAAACATACTAATCCCGATTACAAAAGGATACATTAGTAAAGCGATTATTTTTGGAAAAACAAGATAGTTTACAGAGTTAACTCCCATAACCTCTAAAGCATCAATTTGTTCTGTAACGCGCATTGTTCCGATACTTGAAGTAATATATGATCCCATTTTTCCGGCCATAATTACCGAAATAAAAGTAGGAGCAAACTCCAAGATTACAGATTGGCGTGTAGCAAAACCTATTAAATATTTTGGGATTAAAGGGTTAGTTAAGTTTAACGCTGTTTGAATGGCAACAACTCCTCCGATGAAAAAAGAGATAAAGCAAACAATTCCAAGTGAATCAATAATAAGATCATCGATTTCTTTTAGAATTAGGTTTTTCATAACAGGCCATTTAGTCTGTTTATTGAAAATTTCCTTCAGCATTAAAAAATATTTCCCGATTTGGGATAAATAACGGATTAGCATCATAATTTTTAAATATTGGCTAAATTAAGGATTAGTTTACAGTTTACCGTTTCGGCTTGGCAGTTTTTTAATTTTTTTAAGATTAAAAAAGCTTTTGTTTCATTTTCTGGAAACGATAATTTCTAATAAATTTAGCTTGTTCTGGTGTTACCAATAAAGGAGTTTTAGCTTTTTTAGCTTTCCAAAAACCTCTAATGTAGTCTAGAAATAGAAAAGGTTTTTTCTTCATCATTGCCAATTTTGCAGAAGCAATTGAAGTGATCCAAAAACCATATCCTAAAGTATAAAAAGCTTCGCCTTGTTTATAACGAGCTGTTTTGTTATAATTTGCACCAGTTGGTTTTAAGTGTTTTACATGTAAAGATTCGTCTGTAACAATTTTCCAATCGTAATACTTGCAAAGCAATTCGTCGACAGTATCCCAACCCATTGCAGGACGTAAACCTCCAATCTGCTGAAAAGTTGCTGCGCGGTATGCTTTTAAAGCACCGCGAATATGGTCTTTATCAGTAAGGTTTTCCAAAATCCATTCGCCATTTTTATCTATGTAGCAGAATCCGCCAGCCATTCCAACCCTTGGATCTGATTCGAAATGTTTAATAATGGTTTCAAAATAATTTGGAGGAAAAATTAAATCGCCGTCAATTTTTACAATAATGTCGTAATTAGAATCTAAAGTTTCAAAACCTTTTTGAAAAGCTTGAATCACTTTACTCCCCGGCATATGAATCGCATCTGAAGTTTTATTTACAACAGAGATGTACGGATTCTCTTTTGCAAAACCCAATACAACTTCTTCTGTTTTATCAGTCGAATTGTCATTTACAACCACAACTTTTGAAGGCAAAACAGTTTGTGAGACCAATGATTGTAAAGTAAGACCAATAAGATCTTGTTCGTTGTGTGCGGGAATGACGATGTAATATTTCATAAAATTTTCAATTTAAATCCCAATTTTTATAAATTCCAAATTCCAATCGAAACGAGTTCAATTGGAATTTGAGATTTTTTATTAGAATTTGAAGTTAAGCTCTTTCAGCTACAACAATATAATATCTTGGAGTGAAGTATCTTAATAAAGGTCTTAAACCAAACTTTTTTACTGGATGTGTAAATTGTAATCGGTCGGTTATTTTCCAGCCTGTTTTTTCTAAAAGCCAATCTAATTGCCAATCTTCAAATTCATGGTAATGTCTGTCCCACATATCTGTTTTAGAACGATATGCTGGCGAAAACCATAAGCGTAACGGAATTGAAATTAGTAATTTATCACATTTTACATTTTGCAAAATGGTATATGGATTTAGTAAATGTTCGAAAATCTCAAATGCAGTAAAAACAGTATATTCTTCTGTTTGTAGCGCCTTATGATTGTTGTCTAAATCTTCGCCTTTTGTATTTTTTACAGTGTATCCATTTTCTTCCATTATTTTAGAGAACGGATTTGGAACTCCAAAATCAAAAATAGTCTCTGATGTGCTAACGTGCTTTTGTAAAAACTCTAAGGTAAGTTTGAATCTTTTATTCGGAAACGTTTTTTCGTACATAGTTATTGCGAACGAACAATCTCTCGTTCTTGATTTTAATTAGGTCGCAAATATACTAAAAAAGTCCGCACCTTATAGTGCGGACTTTTTTAGTTTTCAGTCTCAATCAGAGTTTTCAGTCTATGAAACTGAAAACAGCGACTAGTATCGGTAAACAAAAGCATTAATGTTCATTCCTGCTCCAACCGAAGCAAAAATAAGAACGTCGCCTTTGTTGATTTCGTGATTTTCTATTTTTCCTTGTAAAATCAAATCGTATAAAGTAGGAACAGTGGCAACACTACTGTTTCCTAAATCATGAATACTCATTGGCATAATATCTTTTGGAGGTGTTTTATCGTAAAGTTTGTAGAAACGTTCGATAATTGCTTCGTCCATTTTTTCGTTTGCTTGGTGAATCAGGATTTTTTTGACTTCGTCAATTGAAATACCGCTTTTATCTAAACAACTTTTCATGGCGCATGGAACATTGCTTAAAGCAAATTCGTAGATTTTACGTCCGTACATTTTGATGTATTTAATGTCTGGATCTAAATCTGGATTATAAGATTTTCCGAAGAAAAGATAATTGGCTTCATCATTGGCGAAAGTGGCGCTCTCATAAGATAGTAATCCAGTTTCATCTGTTGATGCTTCTAAAATTGAAACTCCAGCTCCGTCAGAGTAAATCATAGAATCACGATCATGATCATCAACAACTCTAGATAGAGTCTCGGCTCCAATTACCATAACTCTTTTTGCCATTCCAGATTTGATAAAAGCGTTCGCTTGTAATACGCCTTCAATCCATCCAGGGCATCCAAAAAGAATATCGTAAGCTACACATTTAGGATTTTTGATTCCTAATTTGTTTTTCACTCGAGTTGCTAAACTTGGTAAAACATCTGTTTGATGCGTTCCTGTTTTTACGTCACCAAAATTATGGGCGAAAATAATATAGTCTAGAGTTTCGGCATCTATTCCTGCATTTGCAATTGCTTTTTGTGCAGCAAAAAAAGCTAAATCAGAAGCATTATATTGAGGTTCGGCATAACGACGGTTTTGGATTCCAGTGATGCCTTTAAATTTTTTAATTACAACTTCATTCGGATAACCAAAAGGAGTTCCATCCTCATTTAAAAAAACATGTTTATCAAAATCTGTGTTTTTTACTTCTAGATTAGGAATATAGCTCCCAATACCAATAATTTTTATTTTCATTTTTTCCCTTAATTATCCGATAAATTTATTGCTAATGTATAAATAATATTATGATAACTATCATAAAAAATAGTATGCATGCATATAATTGTGAAAAAACGATTTTTAAGTTGATATATTGTTTTTTTTCTAATGATTTTTTAATATTTCCTAGATTTCAAACGATTGAAATAGTTTTTAGGACTGATTTTTTTTTCGGTGTAATGTTTATTTTATTGAAATAATTTCACAAAATATTAGCGGAAAGTTATGTTTCTTTAAATCAGATTTCTTCTTTAGTCTTTTGTTTGAAGAAAGTTTAAAGTTTCAGGTTTAAAGTAGCAATCATAAATGGAAACTTAAAAACCAAAACAAAAAATAAACCCGACAGGTTTTTGAAATCTGTCGGGTTTGGATATTTATAAAAGCTAATTCTTAGCTTTCCATGTAAGCTTCAATAGGAGCACAGCTGCAAACTAAGTTTCTGTCACCATAAGCATCATCAACACGACGAACAGATGGCCAGAATTTATTATCTGCGATGTAATCTAATGGATAAGCTGCTGTTTCTCTTGAGTAAGGGAAATCCCAAGCATCAGAAGTTAACATTGCTAATGTATGAGGTGCATTTTTCAATACATTGTTTTTGTCATCAGCAGTTGCAGCTTCAATCTCTTTTCTGATTGAAATAAGTGCATCACAGAAACGATCTAACTCAGCTAAATCTTCAGATTCAGTTGGTTCGATCATTAAAGTTCCAGCAACTGGAAAAGAAACCGTTGGAGCGTGGAAACCGTAATCCATTAAACGTTTTGCGATATCACCAACTTCGATTCCGTTTTCTTTAAATGCACGGCAATCTAAAATCATTTCGTGAGCCGCTCTTCCGCATTCTCCAGTATAAAGAATTGGGTAGTGACCTTCAAAACGAGATTTCATATAGTTGGCATTCAAGATTGCGTGTTCTGTAGCACTTTTTAATCCTTCAGCTCCCATCATTGTAATGTAGCCATAAGAAATTAAACATACTAAAGCAGATCCGTAAGGAGCAGATGAAATTGCGGTAATTGCTTGTTCGCCACCTACTTTTAAGATTGGGTTTGTTGGCAAGAACGGAACTAATTTTTCGTTCACACAAATTGGTCCAACTCCAGGTCCACCACCACCGTGAGGAATAGCGAATGTTTTGTGTAAGTTTAAGTGACAAACGTCAGCGCCAATTGTAGCAGGATTTGTTAATCCAACTTGCGCGTTCATGTTTGCACCATCCATATATACTAAACCACCATTATCGTGGATTAATTTTGTAATTTCAATAATTGAAGATTCGAAAACTCCGTGAGTAGAAGGGTACGTTACCATTAAACAAGATAAATCATCTTTGTGCTCAATCGCTTTTTCTCTTAAATCTTCTACGTCAATATTTCCTTCTGGAGTTGTTTTAGTAACAATGATTTTCATTCCCGCCATCGCAGCAGAAGCAGGATTTGTTCCGTGAGCCGATGAAGGAATTAAACATACATTACGGTGACCTTCGTTTCTTGACATGTGGTAAGCACGAATCGCCATTAAACCAGCATACTCTCCTTGAGCTCCTGAGTTTGGCTGTAATGTTGTTCCAGCAAAACCAGTAATTACATTTAATTGTTGCTCTAATTTTTTAAGCATTGTAATGTAACCTTCAGCTTGCTCAACTGGTGCAAACGGGTGAATGCTGTTCCAGTTTGGCATTGAAAGAGGCAACATTTCAGAAGCTGCGTTTAATTTCATCGTACAAGAACCCAATGAAATCATCGAATGATTTAATGATAAATCTTTACGTTCTAATTTTTTGATGTAACGCATCAATTGGCTTTCTGAATGATGATTGTTGAAAACATCATGCGTTAAGAAAGAAGAAGTTCTTTCTAATGAAGCTGGTAATTGACTAGTTTCAGTTAATTCAGAAACCGTAACAATTTCTTTTCCTAAAGTTTCAGCAAAAATCGCAACGATTTGGTTGATGTCGGCAATAGAAGTTGTTTCGTTTAATGATATTGAAACTGAGTTAGCATCAGGATAGAAGAAGTTTACTTCGTTTTTCTCAGCAATAGCTTTTACTTTTTGAGCATCTGCTTTTACCAAAATAGTATCAAAATAAGCTGAGTTAATTTGAGAAACTCCAATTTTATTTAAAGCCTCAGCAGTAGTAACCGCCGATGCATGAACTTTATTTGCAATGTATTTTAAACCTTCTGGTCCGTGATAAACCGCGTACATTCCAGCCATAACTGCTAATAAAACCTGAGCAGTACAAATGTTAGAAGTTGCTTTTTCACGTTTAATGTGTTGTTCACGAGTTCCTAAAGCCATACGTAAAGCACGATTTCCATTTGTATCAACAGAAACTCCAATAATACGACCCGGCATAGAACGTTTGTATTCGTCTTTAGTTGCAAAGTAAGCTGCGTGAGGACCACCGTAACCCATTGGTACACCAAAACGTTGAGTAGTTCCAACCACAACTGCAGCACCCATTTCTCCTGGAGAAGTTAAAGCAGCTAATGATAAAATATCAGCAGCAAAGGCAACTTTAATTTCGTTTTCTTTTGCCTTAGCAACAAAAGCACTATAATCATTTACTTGACCGTATTTTCCTGGGTATTGTAAAATAGCTCCGAAAAATTCATTTGAAAAATCAAATGTTTCGTGGTTTCCAATAACCAATTCAATTCCAATTGGAGTTGAACGTGTTTGCAAAACAGACAAAGTTTGTGGTAGAATTTCTTCAGAAACGAAGAATTTATGAGTATTGTTTTTCTTTTGATCTCTTGTACGAACGTCAAATAATAACGCCATTGCTTCTGCGGCAGCAGTTCCTTCATCTAGTAAAGATGCGTTTGCGATTTCCATTCCTGTTAATTCGATAACAGTAGTTTGGAAATTCAATATTGCTTCCAAACGACCTTGAGCAATTTCTGCTTGGTAAGGCGTGTAAGCTGTATACCATCCTGGATTTTCGAAGATGTTTCTTTGGATTGGAGCAGGAACGATAGTTGGATGATAACCCAAACCAATATAAGATTTGAATACTTTGTTTTTTCTTCCTAATTCTTGAATGTGATTTGCAAATTCGTACTCGGTCATCGCAGGATCTAAATTCAAAGGTGCTTTTAAACGAATGTCATCTGGAAGGGTTTCATAAACAAGTCGCTCGATCGAGTCAACTCCAATAGTTTTCAGCATATGCTGAAGATCAGTTTCTCTTGGACCAATGTGTCTTAAAGCAAAAGCATCTGTTTTCATGTAGCTATCTAAGTTTTTTTAATTAATGTGCTCGTACACCATTTTATGGTACGAATCACATTTAAAAGTAAATGTGTTGTTTTTTTGTGGCGCAAAATTAAGTATTATTACTAATTTAATAGGTATTTTTAACTTCATTTTTTATCAAATTTATAATCAAATACTTGGTTTGTTAATAAAATATTAGATTTGGGGTATGATAGTATCAAAACGCATCTTAGATTTTTATCTAAATAGCAGTATTCATGTGGCTTTATCTTGTTACGCTCTTGTACGAATTACGTTTCATGTATTTCATATTCAATATGATGAGCCGATGGCACTTTTTGTTTTTTTTGGCACAATTGTAGGATATAATTTCGTAAAATATGATGCGCTGGTTCGCGTAAAGAAAAATCAAATAGGAACGCAGCTAAAAATTATAGCCGTTTTGAGTTTTATTTCGCTGATTTTGGTTGGATATTATTTTTTCCATTTAAAGCGAATTACCCAAATTGTCTCCGTTGGAATTTTTGCCATAACTGCACTTTATACATTACCATTTTTTCCAAACCGAAAAAATGCCAGGAATTGGGCTGGCGTAAAAATTTACATTGTAGCGCTTTGTTGGGTTGGAGCAACTTTGGTTTTGCCTCTCATAAATGCCGAAATTCCATTTACAACAGATTTCTTTATCAAATGTATTCAGCGATTTATATTGGTTTTTGTGTTGATTTTGGTTTTTGAAATTCTGGATCTCGCAAATGATGACCCGCACCTTCAAACCGTTCCACAGACAATTGGCGTTAAGAAAACTAAACTTTTAGGATTTCTATTATTGATTCCGTTTTGGTTTTTAGAAGTTTTTATTTCAACATTCAATTATCACGATGCAATTATAAATCTTATCATGGTTATTATGCTGATGTTATTTATTGCATTTGCCAATCCAAATCGTTCCAAATATTATACTTCTTTTTGGGTAGAAAGTGTACCGATTTTTTGGTGGCTGATGATTCTTTTTCTATAAAAATATTTAGGGCGTGCCCCCGATAATACAAGCGGGCAAAATTACTTTGCGCTTATTCGCCCGCCTGCATTATCGGGGTCGGGCTATCCGCGCTACTTCGGTAGCCAGCTCCTATCCCTCACGCAACCGTAAAACGAGAAGATTCATTTTCAAAAGAAAATTTTATGAATTATTAAATTTTGGATTGCCTCCAGCTTTAGCTGGAGGTAAAAAAAGTCTTCAATAAGGGTTTTAACTAAATGACAAAGTTTGGCTAACGCCAAGAAACAATCTGTCATAATTTATCCTCCAGCTAAAGCTGTAGGCAATTAAAATGTTTTTTTGAAATCTGCTCAAATCTGCAAAATCTGCGTGAGAAAAATTATTTCGTTTTCTGTTCCGCCAAAGCCTTATTCAAATCAGCCTTAGCCTCATTTAGTTTTTTCCTTTTTTTGTCGATTTTTTCTTTGCTTTCATTGTCTTTAATAGCCTTGTTCAACTCGGCTGTTCTTTCATTTACTTCTTGCTGTTTCTCTTTAACCTTTTTGTCAAGATCTTTATTTACTGTTTTAGTAGTGCAGTTTTTCTTGGTTTGCGCAATAGCCTCTTCAACACCTTTTATCTGATTTTGATTTCCAGCTTTTTTTGCGGCAGTTAGTTTTGTGTTTAATTCACATAATTTTCTTTCACATCCTTTCAAAGTGGTGCAATTACTTTGAGAAAATCCAACAAAAGAAATGGTAAAAAGAAGTATAGCTAATATCGTTTTTACTTTCATAAGTATATTTTTTATTTGTAATTAATTCGTTTTAAGAATAATACTTATAAAGTTAAATAATTTATCTAAACGTACTTCTCTGAAACCGCTTTTAAAATTTTATTTCTTTCCAAAAGAAAATTCGTCAAATGTTTTTTCAAAAGCAAAACATCAAATAATTTTCCAAATATCCCAAACGGAGTTTCATATTGCAATTTATCTTTCATGATTGTAAAACCATTTTCTTCTTCAAAAAAATGTTCATGTTTGAAAAATTTGAATTTACCTTTTTCCATTTCATCTACAAAATAATCATAGAAATTCATTGCAGTAATTCGGCTTTTGTGAGTGATATAAAATCCAAAATGTTTACCGCACCAAGTTACCGTTTCGTTTAAATTTATTAGACCAGATGTTATTCCAGCAATCGCTTTTTCTTTTGAAGGACTAGCAGATTGTTGGTGAATATCGATATTCCTTGAGACATCAAAAACGATTTGTTTTGAAGCGTTTATTTTACTTATGAGATTTATTGTTGTCATTGGTTTAAGTTTTTCCTTGTGTAATCTTGTCATCCCGAGGAACGAGGGATCACACTAGGAACTCCGCAATTTATATCGACAATTCTTTGTCGAGCTTCGTGTGTGATCCTTCCTCCGTCAGGATGACAAAAATGCACATTGTTTTATCGCAATAAATTTTTAAATGCCTCATCAATATCTCCAAACTTAAATCGAAAACCATTTTCTAAAAGCCATTTCGGAATCACATTCCTGCTTTTCAAAACCAATTCGGTTTCAGTTCGAATGAAAAAAGATCCGATTTCCAAAAAGAATTTATTCAACGGAATTCCAAAAGGAAAACCAACAGCTTTTCGAAGTTTTTCCATAAAATCAACATTTCGAATTGGAGTAGGAGAAACTACATTTATAACTCCAGTCATTTCTTTTTCAATTATAAAATCAACGGCATTGGCAAAATCGTCTTCGTGAATCCAGCTTACAAACTGATTACCACTTCCTTGTTTTCCTCCAAAACCTATTTTTGCCAAAGTCTTTAACGGAACAAAAGCACCGCCATTTTTACCTAAAACAATTGAAGTTCGCAAAGCTGTTTTTAAAGTCTTTGGAGTTTCGGTTTTAAAGAATGCCTTTTCCCAAGAAAGCGCCACATTTATAGAAAAATCATTTCCAATTTCGCCGTCTATTTCATCCATTTGTTTGTCAAGTGAAAAGCGATAAATAGTTGCTGTTGAAGAATTCAGCCAATGTTTAGGTGGGTTTTTACAATTCAAAACCGCTTTGTTTAAGACTTTTGTACTGTCAATTCGTGACCAAAGAATCTCTTTTTTGTTCTCTTTCGTATAACGACAATCAACAGATTTTCCAGCGAGATTAATTAAGACTGAAGCATTTTCTAATTCCTTTTCCCAGCCAGTAAAAGTTCTGGCATTCCAGTTTAGATACTTAATTCCGTCAATTGTTTTAGATTTTCCTCGGGTGAGAATTACAATTTCATCAAATTTATCTTTGAAATGATCAATTAAAACTTGTCCGAGAAAACCTGTTCCGGCTGCAATTATGAGTTTTTTCATTTGAGTTTTTTTTAGCCACGAATCGCACGAATTTTCACGAATTAATTTTCAAATTGCCTTTATGCTTTTTTAAATTCGTGAAAATTCGTGCGATTCGTGGCAAATAATTTTAAGCTTTAAAAACTAATCTTTCTTCTCTCTGAGCTTCTTTAGCTTTTCTTTTTCCTCTAAAAAAGAAATACAAATTAAAGAACAACATGATGCCAAGATAAATAGAAAATCCACCAATTTTATAACTCAGTCTTTCAATTAATTCCTGATAACTGTCTTGGTTTAATTGCAGTTCCAGAATCATTAATGCAAAACCAATATTTAAAAGATAGAATCCAGTTTCAAAAAGTTTGTTTGTAGCTTCAGCAATTTCTTCACGGCCTTTAAATATATCTAACATAAAGATTTTTCCATTTTTGAAAAGGGTTTTAGAAACATAATAAGTTAAAAATAAAGCGACTGGTAAATAAATTCCGTAACCAATTAAGATTTTTGTAGTTTCCATAATATTTGAATTTTAGTTGTTGTGAATTATTTTTTTAGCGTATTTGGTTATAATTAAAATGTTGAGGTAATGCAGTATTGAGATAATAAAAATTATGACAGCTGTTTTGATGCAGAGTATTTCGACCAATTGAGACGAAGAAATAATTTTTTGCCAGGAAATTAAAGTCATTGCACAATAGCCAATGTTTAAAAGATAATAGGCTAAAAGTAAAACCTGATTAATTTTTTGGCAGAGATCCGCATGATTTGGAATTAGTTCTAAAACAAAAATATTTCCGTTTTTGTAGCAGATTTTTCCAACTTTTAGGATAATGAAAATGGTTATGCTGAGGTAAATAAAATACCCAATGATATTAAAATTCATGATTTCCCAATTTATGAGGTTAATACATCTCTTTCAGAACAGGAAGTATTTGCAATTTCCTTTTGTTCTTCACTGTAATTTTTGAACCTTGAGCTAAGAAAATGGAAGTTGGTTTTTGAGTTTGAAGAAATCCAAAATCACTTCCATAATTTTTTTCGAAATCAATATCAATTCTATGATTTACAACTTCAAATTGTTCCCATCTTGGATGTGTCACTTCATATTCAAAAGTGGTTTCTTCATCGATTTTTGTATAGCCGAAGTAATGTTCTGTAATGAATTCAGCTTCAGAATCGATTTCGATTTTACTTAAATCTTTTTTGGTTTCAATTTCAATTGTGTTCCATTCTTTGTCATTCTTCCATTGATAGATAAAAGTATTCGTGTTTTGATTTTCTATTATTTCATGTCTCATTTTCTGAGTTTCATAATGTTCTTGATACAAAGTATTGGCGATAAAAGTGATGGCTTTTTTAGGAACAATTTCTTTAATGAAAACTACACCACGTTTCCATATACCGTTTTCAAAACGTTTTACATAAAATCTCAGATTCACTTCTTCAAAATCGATATGAAACGGAACTTTCAATCCTAAAACTCTTGTGTTTTTAAACATAAATCCAACTAGACTGACATAACATTTGTTGTCCCAAATATCGATCTCAGTTCCTGTAGGAAGATATTTTTCTAAGATTTCAGCATCAATTTCATAATTGACAAGCGTTAAGTTTTTCCATTCTGCTTTTAAGAAGTTCATATCAATTGTTTTTAAAGTTTTAAACTTTCAGAAAAAAATGAAAGTTTAAATTAAATTTTTTTACTTCATCATTTTCATGACCAATTTTCCTAGCCAGTTATCATTGAATTCAGTCATTTTGTCTAACATATTATCTGCTTTCAAAACAAAATCGTATAATTTGGTAGTTTGATCTACAAAGTGTTTTTCTTCTGCTGAATCTTTTGCTTCAATAGTCGAAACTTCTTTTAAGATTTTCAGCGTTGGTTTAATTTCTCTTTTACTTCTTTCTCTAGAAATTTTAACTGCTAATTCGTCTAAATCTTTTTCAGCTGTAAAGAATTCTTTTCTTTCTCCAGCTTTAAATTCCTTATAGACAATTCCCCAATCCATTAAACTTCTTAAATTCATGCTGGCGTTTCCACGAGAAATTTGCAATTCTTCCATAATGTCTTCCATAGAAATAGGTTCGTTTGAAACCATCAATAAAGCGTGGATCTGTGCCATCGTTTTATTAATTCCCCATTGAGAACCTAATGCTCCCCAGGTTTGTACGAACTTATTTTTTGCTTCTTTGAATTCCATGAAACAAATGTATGTAAAAGTTTTTAAACTTTCAAAAATAATTGAAAGATATTTTAAAAAGAGGAATATTCTTAAAATCAGGTATTTATACTTATTTCTTTTTCTTACAATCTCCTTTACTTTGTTTACTGTAAGAAAAGCCTCTGTCTCATTTCTCATTTTAAGCCTACTATTCGAATCTGCACTTTTGATTTGATAAAATAAACCTAAGTACTTATCTGAAATGAATTCTGAGCTGTTTTTTTAACAAAAGCGTGGAGCAGAACCCACTATAAAAAACGAGGCGGATCCGAAAAGCCTTATGAGTAGGAAACCAAAAACAACAAATTATGTCAGAATTATTAGCAGGTGCTTATTTAGCAAAAGGCACAATCGGAAATGTAGGAACATCAGGTGCTCCAATTGCAGCATTTAGTTTAGTCGTTGTTCCATCGCAACATTCTGTTTCAGGAACAGTAGTAATTACACAAGCTGTTAAAGGAGCAGATAGCCACATTGTAGTTCAAGTAAAAGGAAAGATATTTTCTACTGGGTTTGGCGAATTTACGCAGGTAGTGAGTTTACAAGGACAATACGTTCAATCTGTTCCGCCTCCAGGGATTGGTTCTTTCTTAGCAGAATTTAATGCTCATTTAGCAATTGATAATGCTTGGAATGGCAAAGGCGGTTTCGGATATTGGAATCACGCTGTTGAAAATGTACCAGTTGCAGCTGCAAAAGAATTAAAGTCTGAGTTGGTTTAAAAAAAACAAAAAGTGAGTAACTCGGATGAATTAAATTTTCGTGTGTTATTTACAATTTGGATTTAGAGGAGCCGTCTGTAATAGGCGGCTCTTTTACATTCAATTCCCTAAAAAAAACTTAATCAAAAAAAACTTAATCAAAAAAAACAAATGAAAAGAAAACAAGTTATAATCGGTTTAGTAGTTGTTGTTTTGATAGCAGCTGTTACACTCTTTTTTCTAAATAAGGAAAAAATAATAAACAAATACGATTCATCTTCTGGATATGCTAATGCATCGGCATCTTCGGCACCATGCGAATGTGAGTCTAGCTGGTTTCCCCATGAGCAGACTCCAGCTCCAGCAGAAGGTGATGGAAGTCCGTTTGATAGCAAGACGACTACAAACTGTGATTTTCATCAATGGTCATGGCAAAAGTTTTTGTGGGTAACAAAACCTTTGCCTAGCGGAAATCCTTTCTTTTTAGATTCTTTAACTTTGGTGAGTCCTCAAATGGAAGATGTAGCACCACAGTTAGGTATAAAATTAGCGCTGAGTTCTATTAATCAGGCTGGTTCCCGTGGCGTTTTACGATCTAATCCAAAATTTAACAATGCTGCAGATACCGTTTATTATTCAATTCACGTTAACAATCTGCTAAAAGACAAGGCTGTTACGACTGCTGCGTTGATCAACAGCGGAAAATTACCGGTTTCGAATTCAGAAACATTTCCTGTTGGGGCATTAGAATTAAAAGTTTCCTGGATTAACATAGATGCAATTGCAAAAGAGCAGCAAAAAAATTATTTTACAGCAAAAGCTGCTGTTTTAAACAGTAAAGGGAAATATGTTGCAAGAACTGTGGCATTATTAGGTATGCACGTGGTGGGAATTGTAAAAAATCATCCTGAATTTATCTGGGCTACTTTTGAGCATAAAGATATGGCGCCTGTCTACGATAAGAAAAACAATTCTGTAACAGCTGCAAATGAAATGTTGTTTTATGAAAAAGGAACAAGTACCGGTATAAATGGGATTAAATGGCAAAAAAGTACAGCCTCGCCGATTACTCCAAATAAGGCATTTATTCTTTATGAGTATGGTATTCCAAAAGATTTAGGCACGGGTTCATTTATGGCAACAAGTCAGACAGAACCAGTTAACTTTAATAATATTGATAATATTAATAAGTGCGTCGCTTCTAATCTGAAAGATGTTTTTAATAATTATTTTTATAATGGCTCTATTTGGTTAGATTTTGATGGATTTTCTTCTCAAGATCAAATCAAAGCAATTGTCACTAGAGATATTTCAAGTGCACTTCCAGATTCATTAGCAAGAGGTTCGGTTAATTTGGCAAATATTACAATGGAAACCTATACGCAGACTTTCCAAAATGATATACACCAAATTAATAATACAAATTTAATTAGTTGTTTTTATTGCCATCAATCTGAAAACTTTGACGACAAAAGACCAGGTAAATCTCCATTATTCTTAAGTCATTTATTTGGAGATTACTTACTATTTACCAAACCTACAGTTGCACTTACTGGTAAAAATGCTACTAATTCTGCTAGCTCAAGAGCAAAACGTATAGAAGAAATAGAGGCTTTGAAAGTTAAACAGTTAGAGAAATTTATTAAAGAGAAAAAGTAAAAAAATAATTTTCATATTAAAGACTAAATTATACTATTTCGATTTTATAAAGCCAAAGTAGATTTAATTCTACTTTGGCTTTTGTTTATTTATAGTAATGGTTCGAAGTTATTTAACGAATAATAAAGTTATGTTAATTCAACGCACGAAATTTTTGATTAAATAATGGTACAGCTATTTTTGTAAAAATCACAATTTATGGAATTATACTACACATTTTCGGTGCTAATTGTATTGGCATCTTTCTTCGCCTATTTGAATTTAAGATTTTTAAAACTTCCTGGAACCATCGGAATCATGATTATTGCCATGTTGGTTTCGGTTGGAATTCGCCTTTTGGGAGATTCATATTTTCCTGCAACTACTAAGCATTTTTTCGATCTGATAAAGGAATTCGACTTCAACGAAATCCTAATGGGAGCCATGTTGAATTTTCTTTTATTCGCTGGAGCATTGCACGTAAATATGGCTGATCTGAAAGAACAAAAAGTGCCTATTATGATTTATTCTACGGTAAGTGTTGTTTTATCGGCTTTGATAATTTCGATGCTTCTTTTTTATATCGCACCACTTTTAGGAATAAAAATACCTTACATATTTTGTTTAGTTTTTGGAACTCTAATTTCTCCAACTGATCCAATTGTGGTCTTAGGAGTTTTAAAAGAAGCAAAAGTTCCAAAAAGAATAGAAACTAAAATTGTTGGTGAGTCATTGTTTAATGATGGAGTAGCAGTAGTAATGTTTGCTGTTGTTCTAAAAATGGCAACCGATCCAACATTTGATGCAACTTTTAGCTCGATCTCTTTGTTATTTATAGAAGAAGGAATCGGTGGACTTTTATTAGGAGCGGTTTTCGGATTTACAGCTTCAAGAGTCATGAAAAAAATTGACGATTATAAAGTTTCTGTTCTTATAACACTTTCCATAGTAACAGGAGGATTTTTGGTGGCACAGGCTTTACACGTTTCGAGTCCGCTAGCAATGGTTGTTGCCGGATTGATTATTGGAAATTATGGTAAAAAAGTGGCTATGAGCGAAGTCACTAAAGACTACTTAGGAAAGTTTTGGGAGCTAATAGATGAAATCTTAAATGCTGTTTTGTTCCTTTTTATCGGATTTGAATTACTATTGCTTCCAGATTTGAATAAACAACTATTAACAGGTTTTGTAGCTATTTTTATTGTACTGTTTTCAAGATTAACTTCGATTGTTTTACCTTGGAAATTCTTCGATATCTTTAAGTTCTTCGGAATTAAATCGGCTTACAATAAAGGTTCATTGATGGTTTTGGTTTGGGGAGGAATTCGCGGTGGAGTTTCTATTGCGTTAGTTCTTTCAATGCCAGAAAGCGAATATAAAAACTTGTTGCTTGAGGTAACTTATATTGTTGTTTTATTCTCAATTGTAGTTCAAGGATTAACTGTTGGAAAGTTGGCAAAAAGAGTTTTAGAGAAAGAGTAAAATTAAGTTATAAAAATAAAGAGACCTACAAAGAATATTCTTTGTAGGTCTTTTTTGTTTCTCTATTATTTAGTTTTGTTTGATTTGACAGTTTTAGATTACTTTTTGTGATTGTTTGCAATACTTTTATGTGTAAATTCGTATGCCTCATATTTTTTTTGAAAGATATAAGATACATTTTTTGTTTGCGCTTTTTTAAGCAAATAAAGAAATAACCACTAAATATTATCCAAAAACAAATTAATCATGAAAGAATTCGAAAGAAAGAAAAGTGTATTTGATTTAAGTAATTATTTTTTAAATGAGCCATTTTTAAGTCAAGTGCATGTTATAATACAAGAAAAAAAACAGATGCATCTTTTGGCGTTTACCAATTAGCAAATCAATTAAAAATTAGCAAATCTCAACTTAACCGTAAGATGAAAAAAGAAATGAGTTTCTCGCCCAAGAAACTCATTTTGCATTATAAAATGGATCTAGCAAAGCATATTCTGAGTCAAAACAGATATTCTATAGAAGAAACAGCGTTTTATTGTGGTTTTAGCGGTGTAACTCATTTTAGCCGTAAGTTCAAGCAGGAATTTGGGATTTCTCCATTGGCATATCGTAAAAACGGACTTGTAATTGTTTTTAATCCTCATGATTGGAAAATTCCCCTTAACGACGAATGTTTTAATAAACTAATTCAATTAAAGGATGAAAATAAATGGTTTGCAAAATTGCTAATTACTATTATTGATAATCTTGATAATGAAGCATTTTCTATAGAAATGCTATCAGACAAACTTTTTATGAGTTCCTCAAATCTCAATCGGAAAGTGAAATCCTTATTTAAGTTCTCACCAGTACGCCTCCTTCGTGATATACGTCTTCAATACGCCACCGAATTAATAGTGCTACAAAACAAATCAATAACTGAAGCCGCTTTTCTTGCTGGTTTTTTTGATGTTGCCCATTTATCTCGTGTCTTCAAGCAAAATTTTAATTGCAGTCCTAGTAAATATGAAAGCAGAACTACTTTGTTTCCCTTTATTAATTTATTAAAAAAGGAATATGAATCAAATTGATAATAAGTGGCTGATTTTGTACAAGTTAAATAAGTGATAGGCTTGTAATTTTGACTTATTAGAATTCAGAGTTTGTACAAATTGAATCTAAGAAGCTTGTTAACTTATTCTGCAGATAAGAAAGATAGGAGTCCAAATTCAAATAAAAAAAGATAACAGAAATACCTGGTATGCAATATATCCAATAAGTTACAAGAGACACATTACTGTTACATCAAAATTTTGTTTGAGTTTAAGATTTTTTTTCAGTGCTACAAATTTGCTTTAAAAGGTTATAAATAGACGTATTGAAATCCTAATAAAGTAGATATGAAAAATGTTATCGGCAAAGAAAAAAGCCGATAGCCTAAATTAAAATTAGTAATCAAATAAGAAAATTATGAGCAAATTACATTTTTACAGAAATAGTGTCAAAGACGCTGACGGAGACGGAACTTTAGATAAAGAAGGTTTTTCTGCCGTTCTATCATGGGGAGAAGTTAAATCTGGATATACCTATGAAGTTAGAAGTGGGACAAGAGTTAGTGGAGATAGCTATCCGTGTACTACTGGAGCTACGAAAGATGGTACTGCAAAGTTTGGAAAGAAAAGTTCTTAATGCATTTTAGCGGAGCAATACCCACTTTAAAAAAGAACTGTTTGCATTCAGAAAATAATGCAGGGCGGAACCCGAAAAGCCCATGAGTAGGGACATACAAACAAATATGAAATTATGGCAACTTTTACCACAACAATTAATATTAGTCCGGCAGATGTAAAAATTTTAAAAGATCAGGGATATTCTTTATACGGATTTAAATCGGTAGCGGCTACTGGTGATGGTTCTCCTACTGTTTGGTTTAATCTACCAACAGAAAAATTATTGGGGAAAACAAAAATTACTTGGGAAGAAGAGTTTCAAGCATACAATTCGACCACTACAATTGCGCCTAAAACTAAAATTGAAGCAAGTAACACAATTGCAACTGATTTAGGAGAATTAGTAACGATAGAAAAAGGTTCTGGAAATATTGAATCTAGTACAGACGGATATGATGGTGCTGTATCTTTTCTTAATAAAGATACACAGCAATTTACAGTTGGAATTAATCAATTGGTAAATGGTAAATCAAATATTTTATGTGCTTTTCCAATTTTAGGAGCTGGATCTTCAAGAGTGATTACGCCAATTACTAAAATTGCATTGATTTTTTCTACAGAGCAAATTGTAACTGCAACGGTAATTACTAAAGCAATGTCGGCTGGAGCTTTTATTAATCTTACAGGAGTAACTTCACGCGAAACTAATTATTCGATAGACTCAGGCTGGGATGCTGGCGGAGGAACGTGGCTAAAAAATTTCGATGCTTTTACAGATTTAAAAAAACTGTTAATTGAAAACACAAGTAGAGATGAAAAAGCTCTAAGTGATAAAAACAAATAATTTGTATTGATAAGTTTTATTACTCTTCATCATTATTTGGTGAAGAGTAATTTTTATATCTAGTATATAGGATTGGAAAAACCTCATTTCAACATTTAAAAAAAAGCTGATGAAATATTCATTAATAACTACGTTTTCTCAAGATACGGTAGAAATATTAAACCAAGGAAATTACACTTTATGTTGCTTTCTTGCTAGTAAAACCGATAACCCTTCGTTATTTGTGCCTTTATGCTGGAGTATAACTAAAGATTTTTTGCAATCTGTTTTGATTGAATGGGAAGATACTCTTTGCAGTTATTTATCGACAAGTGAAATTAAAGAAAATAGCGTTATATACATACCTCAATTGGGACCTCAGAAAGGAAGCGCCACAGGTAGAAGTTCTGTATCAGGTTCAAGTTATCAAATCGAATTAAAACAACGCATGCTTATTGAAAATTCAGGTAAGGTTTCTGTTGATTCTTTAAATACTTTTGATAATGTATTAATCCAAAATAACTCAAATAATAGATATTCAACAGGAATTTCTATTTACAATAATAGTGAAGAGAAGTATTATGGAAATTGTACTTTTAACTCCTATTACGGACAGAATATTAAAATTGCACCTGTTAATAAAGCATTTTTAATGTTTACTAATAATAACATTGAAAACAATACGGTTGTTTCAATTGCCGAAAATCCTGGAATAATGGTTGATTTGACTGCAAGTGCAGATCATTCCAGAACCGTATCTTATGATATGAATAATGGTTGGAGTTCAAATGGACAAACTTGGGCAAAAAAATATCCAAGCGGTACAAATTTAAAAACTTTGCTGCTTTCTTGATTTTAGTATTTTATCGCTTATCTTCTTTAGAGTAATTTGATTCTCCATTAATATTAATTTCTCCGCCTAGAAAATGAGGTTCGCGATTTCGCAAAACATCAAAAAAGGATTTACAAATAGAAAGAGACTCTCTAAAACGAACATAATTATATCCAAGATATTCTCCATTATTAGCAGAATATCCAGAAGATTTAATGCCTAGTTTTTGTCCAATATAAATGGCACGGTTTAAATGATATTCCTGTGAAATTAAAGTTGCTTTTTTAATCTTAAAAATATGTTTGGCGCGATACATTGTTGAATACGTATCAAATCCCGCGTAATCAATAAAGATTTTCGTAGTGTCAACGCCATGATTGTAACAGTAATTTTTCATTACCGTCAATTCATCATACTCATCACGGCCATTATCTCCAGAAAGTAGAATTTTATTGATACGTTTTGCTTTCCAAAGCATAATTCCGGCATCAAGTCGGTCCTTTAAATACTTGCTTGGTTGATTCCCGTTAATTCCAGCGCCAAAGATAATTCCGACATCGTTTTTCGGAAACTTTTTTACTGAATAATAGATATGGTTCTTGGTCGAAGATTTCACATAATAATTAATAGAAACAATCGCGACCAATCCTATAATGGCAAGATAAAGAGCTATTTTAAAATATTTTTTCAAAATGTATTTTGTAAGATTAAGATTTAAAAAGGCTAAGATAGTTAAAGTAAAACCAAATAAAAAACCGAAGCATTTCTACTTCGGTTTTAAAATTTAATTCTCTAGGAAACTTAGCAACTTAGGAGCTTAGTATCTTAGAAACTCTATAATAATCCAGCTCTTTTCAATAAAGCTTCTGGCTTAGGTTCTTGACCTCTAAAGCGTTTGTATAAAACCATTGGATGTTCTGTTCCTCCTTTAGAAAGTACATTGTCTTTGAATTTTTTAGCGATTTCTTCGTTGAAAATTCCATTTTCATGGAAATATTCAAAAGCATCTGCATCTAGAACTTCAGCCCATTTGTAGCTGTAATATCCAGAAGAATATCCACCTTGAAAAATATGTGAAAAAGCGGTACTCATCGCATTTTCTTTTACATCTGGATATAATTGCGTGTTAGCAAATTGTTCTGTTTCGAAAGTTTTAAGATCTGTAATGTTTGTTGGATCTTGTCCGTGCCAAGCCATGTCTAATAATCCAAAACTTAATTGGCGTAATGTTGCTAAACCTTCTTGGAAACTCGCACTTTCTTTGATTTTCTGAACGTACTCAATCGGAATAATTTCTCCCGTTTCATAGTGATTCGCAAACAAGGCCAATGCTTCCGGTTCGTAACACCAGTTTTCCATAATCTGACTTGGCAATTCTACGAAATCCCAATAAACAGAAGTTCCCGATAAACTTGGATAAACTGTGTCGGCCAACATTCCGTGTAATCCGTGTCCGAATTCGTGGAATAACGTTGTTACTTCATTAAAAGTCAATAACGAAGGTTTTGTTTCCGTTGGTTTTGTAAAATTACAAACGTTAGAAATATGTGGTCTTTCGTTTACGCCGTCTTTTACATATTGTGATTTGAATGAAGTCATCCAAGCACCATTTCTTTTTCCTTTTCTTGGGAAGAAATCAGCGTAGAAAATCGAAACCAAATTGTTTTCGGCATCTCTTACTTCGTAAGTTGTAACTTCTTCGTGGTATTTATCGATATCAAAAACTTCCGTAAAAGTTAATCCGTATAATTTTTTAGCAACTGTAAAAGCGCCGTCTAAAACTTTTTCTAATTGGAAATATGGTTTCAGTTTTTCATCATCTAAATTAAAAAGCTGTTGTTTTAATTTTTCAGAATAATAAGCACCATCCCATTTTTCTAATTGCTCAATTCCATCTAGTTCTTTCGCGAAAGCAGTTAATTCAGCAAATTCTTTTTGAGCTGCTGGTTTAGCTTTTGCCAATAAATCATTCAAGAAAGAAAAAACTTTTTCTGGGCTTTCGGCCATTCTTTCTTCCAGAACAAAATGTGCGTGTGTTTTATAACCTAATAAATTGGCTCTTTCATGACGAAGCTTGGCAATTTTTAGAACATTTTCTTGATTGTCAAATTCGTTGTTTTGAAAACCTTTTGCGCCAAAAGCAATTGCCATTTTTTTACGCAATTCGCGATTATCAGCATAAGTCAAAAACGGAATATAACTTGGATGGTCTAAAGTGAAAATCCAGCCTTCTTTTTCCTGATTTTTGGCTAATAATCTAGCTGCTTCGATTGTTCCTTCTGGCAAACCAGATAAATCTTTCTCATCGGTTAAATGTAATTCGAAGTTGTTGGTTTCTGCCAAAACATTTTCGCCAAACTGTAAACTCAATTTTGATAATTCTTTGTCGATTTCTCTTAATTGGTTTTTCTTGTCTTCTGGCAAGTTGGCTCCGTTTCTCGAAAAGCTTTTGTATTTTTTATCTAATAAAGTTGTTTGTTCGGGATTCAGATTTAAACTTTCTTTTTGATCGTAAACGGCTTTTACTCTCGCAAATAAATCTGCATTCAAACGAATGTCATTTCCAAATTCTGAAAGTAAAGGCGAAACTTCCTGCGCAATTTTCTGCATTTCGTCATTCGTTTCAGCCGAATTCAAATTGAAGAAAATACTCGAAAGACGATCTAAAACATCACCAGAAAAATCCATTGCCACAATGGTATTTTCAAAAGTCGGTGCGTCTGGATTGTTTACGATTGCATCAATTTCGGCTTTAGCCAAAGCAATTCCTTCATTGAAAGCAGGAACATAATCTTCGATTTTTATCTGCGAAAAAGGTGCTGTGTTATGTTTGGTATTGAAATATTGGGTTAAGATACTCATATTGCAGTTTTTTATCCTGCAAGGTTTTCAAAACCTTGTAGGTGTTTTAGAAGTATTTTATTTTGATTATGATAATCAGACCTACAAGGTTTTGAAAACCTTGCAGGAATTTATGGGAGAATTATTTCTTCAAACCTTCAGCCGCTTTATTAACTGTAGCTTTCAATTCTTCTTTATAAGAAATAATCGTATCTAAAACTTTTTTGTCGTGGCTTCCGATGATTTGTGCGGCTAAAATTCCGGCATTTTTTGCGCCGTTTAAAGCTACCGTTGCAACAGGAACGCCGCCTGGCATTTGCAGAATTGATAAAACTGAATCCCAACCATCGATTGAATTGCTTGATTTTACTGGAACTCCAATTACCGGAAGTGGAGACATAGAAGCCACCATTCCTGGTAAATGCGCAGCACCACCCGCACCGGCAATAATTACCGAAATACCGCGATTGTGTGCATTTTTGCTGAAATCGAATAATTTTTCTGGCGTTCTGTGTGCCGAAACAATATCTACTTCAACTTCTACATTAAATTGTTTTAATATGTCGATTGCATCTTGCATAACTGGCATGTCTGAGATGCTTCCCATTATAATAGCTACTTTGCTCATGTTTTTATTTTTGTTGTGTTTTGTTTCAGGTTTAAAGTTTCAAGTTTTTGGAAACTGTAAACTGTGACTGCGGCTGAAAACTGATTACTGAGAAATCACTTTAATAGTTTCCTTAACTTCCTGTGCAATTCTTCTTGCCTCAGCCATATTTTCGTTTACGATTGTCACATGCCCCATTTTTCTAAAAGGGCGAGTTTGTTTTTTACCGTAAATATGTGGCGTCACGCCATTCCATCCTAAAATGGTTTCTATGTTTTCATACACTACATTTCCAGAATGACCTTCGGCACCGACTAAATTTACCATAATTCCGGCAACTTTACTGTCTGTGTTTCCTAACGGAAGATCTAAAATAGCACGTAAATGATTTTCGAATTGTGAAGTATAACTTGCTTCGATAGAATAATGTCCTGAATTATGTGGGCGAGGAGCAACTTCATTCACTAAAATTTCGTCGTCCTGAGTCTGGAACATTTCAACTGCCAAAAGTCCAACGTGATTGAAATTCTCTGAAACTTGTAAAGCAATCGATCTGGCTTTTTTAGCTACTTTATCATCGATTCTTGCCGGACAAATTACATATTCAACTTGGTTGGCTTCTGGGTGAAATTCCATTTCGACAACTGGATACGTTTTCATTTCGCCTGATGGATTTCTAACCACAATTACCGCCAATTCATTTTTGAACGAAACCATAGTTTCTGCAATGCATTCTACATTTGGCAATGCATCTAAATCTGAAGCTTGGCGAACTATTTTTACACCATTTCCATCATAACCAAATTCGGTACATTTCCATACAAAAGGTAATTTCAGATCGTTGATTTTAGATTTTAGTTGATCTAAATTTTCAAATCTTTCGAATGGTGCTGTTGGGATATTGTTTTTAGCGTAAAAATCTTTTTGAACACCTTTATTCTGAATTCCTTTTAAGGTCTTTGGAGATGGATATATTTTTAAACCTTCGTTTTCTAATTGCGTTAAAGCTTCCAGGTTTACCAATTCGATTTCAAAAGTCAAAACATCGACTTGTTTCCCGAAATTGTAAACCGTTTCATAGTCCATTAAATCGCCTTGAAAGAATTTGTTACAGGCAATTTTACTTGGCGCTTCGTCGCTTGGATCTAGAACGTAAGTTTGTATGTCAAATTTTCTGGTATCGAACAAAAGCATTTTACCTAATTGTCCGCCGCCTAATATTCCTAATTTAAAATCAGAAGAAAAATAATTCATTTTGTGTTGTGTTTTTGCAAAGATACTTTTTAATCTTTTTTTAGCCAAAATTTAGTTTTTCTGCCACAGATTAAAAGGATTAGAAAGGATTTTTTTTGTTTGCCACGAATTACACGAATTTTCACTAATTTTTTTAGTTGAATTTGAAAAAATAATTCGTGAAAATTCGTGTAATTCGTGGCTATAAAAACTATTTTATTTTCTTCAAAACTTCTTTGGCGACGGCTTTATAGGCTGCTGAATGGTCTCCGAAATCTTTGTCAATAATCACTTTTAGTTCGGGGTGAATCCAGTCGTAATGATTTCCTAAAACATATAAAGTTCTTATAGAATAGGCTTTTGTTGCCACTTTGACATCGTTTATCAACCAATCAAAAGAAGCTTCAATAATATCTTGTAAGTTGTTTTCGGAAAGAGAAATACTATTTTCGTTTTTTTTGTAATGAGATTTTACCAAAAGCTGCGTCACTTTTGCGATTGGACGCATGGAACTTTCGTCTTTTAAAATTTTTAGATTCGAACAGAAAAAATCTAAATGAGGCTGGAGCCAATGCAATTCTTCGTACGAAACAAATTCTAAAATCCAGCAGGCTTTATGATTGTTTTTATCTTCTGGTGAAAAGCAAATCGAAACTAACTCACTAAAAAGCGATGGGTTTTCTAAAACATCCTGCGCTGCTTTTAGACGATTTTCTCTATAAGCATTTACATAATCCAATTTTTTTTGCAATTCAGATGGCATTGTTTTTTGTATTTAGTACAATGCTAAAATAAGTAATTTAATGAGATAATTCCGTAATAGTTTATAGGCAATCCTGGATAATAGAATCGTGGTTGTGCATTTCCAACTCCGGTTGCATTGGTCAAAATCATGGAAGCGTATTTTTCGTTTGTAACATTATTAATTCCTGCATCGAGATGCGCTTTTAATCCAGACAAAATTTCAAATTGATAACCTGTTTTTAAATTTAGTAAAGAATAAGAATCTGAAAAATTGGCATTTGAATCATTCATCGGAATTTTATCTGTGAACTGAAAATCTGCTGAAAAATAAAAACCTGAATTGGTATTCAAATTAAAACCAGCACTTGCAGTATTGGCAGGAACTCCAGTTAATTTGTTGCCAGAATAATCATTTCCGTTGTCGACAAATTCTTTAAATTCATAATTTCCGATAGAAGCGCCAGTGTAAGAGTTTAAATTGAAAGTTCTATTGATTGTCCAATTGTGTTTTAATGCAATTTCGATTCCTTCATGAAATGTTTTTCCAGCATTTACGCCTTCATATTGATCGTCTCCAATTCTTTTGGCAACCAATAAATCTTTAATTTCCATTCGGTAAACGGCAATTTCAGCATATAGTTTTTTACTGAAAAGATGAAGTTTGCTTCCTAATTCAAAATTATAACCTGTTTCGGGTTTAATGTCTGAATTGATATTTCCTGTGCTTGTTAAAGTTTCTTCGGTTGCAGGAAGAGAAAATCCTCGGCTTGCAGAGAAGTAAAAAGTCTGGATTTCATTTGGCTTGAACAAAAAAGAAAGTTGTGGCGAAAAAATGCCATCATAACTATATTGCTCCACTGGATTATTTGCGGAAGCGGGAAAGTCATTCTGCAATTCAAATTTGGTTTTATTATAATTTAAACCCGCCTGAATTTCAAATTGGTCAGAAAGCAAAGTTCTGATTTGAGAAAAGATATTATAAAAACGCCTTTTCTGATTCGTTGCTGTAAGTTGATCGCCTTGTAAACTTCCGTTTCCATTATTTTGCTGATACAGATTTTGAAAAGTATTTCCGTTGTAATTGTCTGCGAAATATTCAATTCCGCCAATAAATTGATTTTTGATTTTTCCGATTTTAAAGTCTCCCGAAAATTGTGTTCTAGCGCCCGAAGCAAAAGTATATTGACGCAAAATGTCAAAAGGACGCGGTTCATTGCTGTCTTTATAATTGATAAAAACAGAAGTCGAATTGTTTAAATGATCATTGATTTTAAAATCGTAAGCCAATCCGCCCAAAGTCGATTTGTATTCTTTAAAACCTTTTGAAGCAACCCAAGTCGGCGCGCCCGCTTGTGGATTATTTTCGAAAGTGGTTTTATTGATCGAACTCGGAATATATGCTTTTAAATAGGTGTAATTCGAAAAATAAGTCAGTTTGCTGTTTTTCTTTCTGAATAATTCTCCGCCAAGTGTAACTCCTTCACGATTATAGGCACTGTTTTCGCGCCAGCCATCAGTTTTTAGATTGTGATAACTCAGATTTAAAGATGCATTATTTTCATTTAAATCAAAACTTATTCTGTTTTTCAATAATCCGTAAGAGCCAAAAACCGAACTGATTTCAGCTTGATAATTGCCACTTTTTAATGATTGAGGAGAAATCAAAATCGCACCGCCCAAACCAGCACCATAAACACTAGAAAGCGGGCCCTTTATAATCTCAATCTGATTGATGTTTTGAAGATCGATATCGTCAATTACAGTCTCACTGTTTCCTGAAGTTAATGGAATACTTCCATAAAAAGCTCTAATTTTATTCGTCCCATAAGGAGTTCTCGCGCCAATTCCACGAATCGAAATTCGGGTTGTGGTAATATTGGAAGACTGCATAAAAACGCCAGGAATTGTATTGATGACATTACTAATATCAGTTGTGTTATTTCGAAGTAATTCTTTTTCGGATAAAATACCAATTGAAGCGGGACTATTTTGTAAATCACGATTAATATGAAGCGGACTTATTAAAACTTCATTCAGTTTTTGAGTTTTAACTGAATCAATATTTTGAATTTTTTCTTGTGCTGAGATGCTTTTAGAAGTAAAAAGAATAAAGAGAAGGAGAAAATATTTTTTGGAGGGCATAAAATGAGCTGATTAAAAGGCAGTTTTATTTTAACACATAGAAACACAGCATTGATTGAGGCAAAAAAGGCGTTTTACTTGTCAAAAGCCACATAATAACTATGTGCGAAAACTAATTTTCTTAATAACATCTTTTTAAACAAAAATCTATGTCTCTATGTGTTTAAAATTTTCTTTTTAAAATTTGTTCCGATAATTTTCGGAATTGGAATTTATTTCTTTGCTGTAACCTTCCAAATAGTATTTCCGCTATCATCATTTACCAAAAGCGATCCGTCTTTCATTACAGTAACTGCAACTGGACGTCCGTAAACTTCAGCTTTATCATTGTCAGAAATAAAACCAGTTAAAAAATCTTCTGGTTTTCCTGAAGGTTTTCCGTCTTTAAAAGGAACAAATAAAACTTTATAGCCTGAAATTATAGATCGATTCCAAGAACCATGCTGACCTACAAAAGCGCCATTTCTGTATTTTGCAGGAAAAGCATCTTTCGTGTAAAAAGCCAATCCTAAAGAAGCGGTATGAGCGCCAACAGGAACATCGGGAACAATAGCTTTTTCTATCAAATCTTTTCGTTCGCCTTTACCTTTCCATCTTGGATCAGGAATACTTCCAAAATACGAATAAGGCCATCCGTAAAAACCGCCTCTTTTTACACTTGTAATATAATCTGGAACTAAATCATCTCCAAGTTCATCTCTTTCATTCACCGCTGTCCAAAGTTCTTTTTTGTTGGCTGGATTCCAATCCATTCCCATTGGATTTCTAAGGCCTTCAGCATAAATTTTTTCGCCAGTTCCATCAGGGTTAATTTCTAAAATTGCAGCGCGGCGAACTTCTTTATCCATTCCGTTTTCTCCCACATTGCTTCCTGAACCAACACCAATATAAATTTTTGTTCCTTCAGGATTAGCAAGCAAACTTCTTGTCCAGTGATTGTTGTATCCGCCAGCTGGTAGTTCAACAATTTTAGTTCCTTGAGTTTCTAATTTTAATGGTGCGTTTTTATAAGGATAACGATAAAGTCCGTCAGTATTGGCAATATAAAAAAAGTCTTTTAGGATTAACATTCCTAAAGGTCTGTTTAAACCAGAAATAAAAACTTCGCGAGTTTCATATGTTCCGTCTTTATCATTGTCGCGCAAAACTATAATTTGGTTTTTGCTTGTTCTGGTGCCACTTTCAACAACAAAAATATCATTGTTTGGACCTATATAACTCCATCGTGGATTCTCAAATCCGTCAGCAAATTTAGTTACTGTAAAACCTTCAGGCGCTTTTGGCGTTTTGCCTTCTGGCCATCCAATTACTTTGCTATTTTTGGTTTTAGATTCGGTTGCGTAAGGAGCGGGAAGCGTAATTTCTCCGATAGCAGTTTTTACAACATTGCCAGAATGGTTGGCTAAGGCTTCTTTTTCTTCTTTTTTTACTTGCCCATTACAGGCAGTCATAAAGGCTAATAACGTTATCGAGATTAGGGTTAAAGGTTTTTTCATTGGTTTTTTGGAGTTAAATAATTAGATCATAACAATTTACTTAAAATATGTAGAGTGACAAAAAAATATTTGTAAAGATTAACTGAGATTTAACATTCCTAAAAAATATCTCGAATACAGTTTGTTTTGATAGAAGCTGTTAAGTTCTAATTCTTTATCTTTGTCCATTATTTTAAAAAGAAAAATAATGATACAACTTCACGATAAACAATTTGTTCCGTTTATTTCGGCAAAAGAAATTGATTTTGCTTTGGCTAAAATGGTCGCTCAGGTAGAAGATGATTTTGGTGATGATACACCAATTTTTATTGGAGTCTTGAATGGTGCTTTTATGGTGGTGTCAGATTTTCTGAAAAAATATAAAAAACCGTGCGAAGTCTCATTCATCAAAATGGCTTCGTATGAAGGAACAGAAAGCACAGAATCGGTTAAAGAATTAATAGGTATCAGTCACGATCTTTCAGGAAGAACTGTAATCGTGATCGAAGATATTGTCGACACAGGAAATACTGTAGAAGAATTGAAGCATTTGTTTAAAGCACAAAATGTAAAGCATTTTAAGATTGCAACGTTGTTCTTTAAGCCAGAAGCTTATAAAAAAGACATTAAGATAGATTATATCGGAATTCGTATTCCGAACAAATTTATTGTAGGTTACGGTTTAGACTATGATGGTTTAGGAAGAAACCTTACTGAAGTTTACAAATTAGCAGAATAACAAAACACAACTATATATTCATTTTAAAACTTCTGAAAGACAGAAGTAACAACACTCATTTCAATTATGATTAACATCGTTTTATTTGGAAAGCCTGGTGCAGGAAAAGGAACTCAGGCAGAATTTTTAAAAGAAAAATACAATTTAACACACCTTTCAACAGGAGATATTTTTCGTTTCAATTTAAAAAATGATACTGAACTAGGAAAACAAGCAAGAGTTTTTATGGACAACGGAGAGTTGGTTCCTTGCGAAGTAACAACTGCAATGTTAATTGATGAGGTAAAAAAACATCCAGATACTGCAGGATTCTTGTTCGACGGTTACCCAAGAACAATCAATCAAGCAGAAGCTTTAGACCAGTTTTTGCCAACGATCGGATCTAGCGTAACAGCAACAATCGCTTTAGAAGCTGATGACGAAATTTTGGTAAAGCGTCTATTAGAGAGAGGAAAAACAAGCGGAAGAGTTGACGATCAAGACGAAGAAAAAATTCGTGTAAGATACCAAGAGTACAATGAGAAAACAGCTCCTCTTATTGGATATTATAAAGAACAAGGTAAGTTTCATGCCGTAGACGGTATCGGAACTATCGAACAAATTACAGAGCGATTAACGTCAGTTATAGATAATTTGTAGAAACTTATTCCAGCTGTACGTGAATCCTGATAGCTATCAGGACGCAAAAAAAAACTATTTTTCTAACTCTAAAACGGGCTTTTCAAATGTTTTTGATGATCAATGTTTTTGAGTTAGAAAAATTAGTTTTTTAATTCACAGCCATTTTTTAAGATTACAAATTACATTTAACGAGACCATTTTATAACGAATCCACTATCAATTGGAAATACTAATTATATTTTTTCTAATTCTATTAAACGGAGTTTTCTCCATGTCTGAAATTGCTTTGATTTCGGCCCGTAAAAACAGGCTTGAAACAGCTGCGAAAAAAGGCAATAATAGTGCAAAAACGGCACTAGATTTAGCTAATTCCCCAAATAAGTTTTTATCGACAGTACAAATCGGAATTACCCTTATCGGAATTTTGACAGGTATTTATTCTGGTGACAAAATTACTGCAGATGTTGAGCTTTTTGTAGCAGGATTTGAAGTTCTTAAACCTTATGCACATTCTATTGCGGTGGGAATTGTAGTTGTAGTTTTAACTTTCTTCTCATTGGTTTTGGGAGAATTACTTCCTAAACGAATCGGATTAAATTATCCAGAAGCAATTGCAAAAATGGTTGCAATGCCAATGAAAGTGATTTCGATTATTACAGCTCCATTTATTTGGTTGCTTACTACATCGACAGATTTCTTATTGAATGTTTTCCAAATAAAACCAACCGCTGACGGAAAAGTTACGGAGGAAGAAATTAAAGCCATCATTAAAGAAGGAACAGAAGTAGGAGAGGTTCAAGAAATTGAACAAGATATTGTGGAGCGTGTTTTTCATATTGGAGACAGAAAAGTAAACTCTTTAATGACACATCGCAAGTCGGTTGATATGTTACCATTAAAAGCCGATAAAGAAAAAATCAAAGAATTGGTTGTTCAAGACCTTCACGCAGTCTATCCTGTTTACAATGATAATTACGATGATATTGTTGGAGTCGTAACACTTAAAAATATTTTTGCTAACATCGAAAGCGATAATTTTGATTTAGCGGCAATTATGTCTGACGCGCCCTATTTAATGGAGCAAACAACGGCATACAAAGCTTTAGAAAATTTCAAAAAAACGGGTGTCCACTATGCTTTAGTTTCAGACGAATATGGAGTTTTTCAGGGACTGATTACTCTTAATGATATTTTGGAAGCTTTAGTTGGTGATGCTGCAGAATTTTATAAAGACGAATTCCAGCTTATAGAAAGAGAAGATGGTTCGTGGTTAGTTGATGGACATTATTCATTGCACGACTTCTTGACTTACTTCGAATTGGATGAGTTAACAAACGATTATGAAGTAAATACCGTAAGCGGAATGATTATGACCGAGCTTTCTCATATTCCAAAAGAAGGAGAAAAATTAGTTTGGCAAAAATTCGTTCTAGAAGTAATCGACATGGACGGTGTTAAGATTGATAAAGTGCTTGTGAAAGCATTAAAAGAGTAGAGAGAAAATTTGTTTCAGGTTTCAGGTTTCAAGTTTCAGGTTATATATTAAACAACTTGAAACTTGAAACCTGAAACTTGAAACTTTACATAAATAAAGAAAATGACAGAAGGAAATTTTGTAGATTACGTTAAGATATATGTTTCTTCCGGAAAGGGAGGAAAAGGTTCTACGCATTTACATAGAGAGAAATTTATTGAAAAAGGAGGTCCAGATGGTGGCGATGGAGGCCGTGGTGGACATGTATATTTAGTTGGGAATAAAGGACTTTGGACATTATTTCATTTGAAGTTTGCGCGTCATATTAAAGCAGGTCACGGTGGAGACGGAGGTTCTGACAGAAGTACAGGTGCAGACGGAGAAGATAAAATCATTGAAGTGCCATTAGGAACTGTTGTAAAAGACAAAGAAACTGGAGAAACGCTTTTTGAAATTACAGAACACGGAGAAAAACAAATTCTTGCAAGAGGAGGAAAAGGAGGTTTAGGAAACTGGCATTTTAGAAGCTCTACAAACCAAACGCCTCGTTATGCACAGCCAGGTTTGCTTGGTATTGAAATGGATGTGATTTTGGAACTTAAAGTTTTGGCTGATGTTGGTTTGGTTGGTTTTCCTAACGCAGGAAAATCTACTTTATTGTCTGTATTGACTTCGGCAAAACCAAAAATTGCCGATTATCCGTTTACGACTTTAAAACCGAATCTAGGAATCGTGGCTTACAGAGATTTTCAATCTTTTGTAATTGCTGATATTCCTGGAATTATTGAAGGCGCGGCAGAAGGAAAAGGTCTTGGTCATTACTTCTTGCGTCATATTGAACGTAACTCCACTTTATTGTTTTTAATTCCTGTTGATACAGCAGACATTAAAGGAGAATATGATATTTTGGTTAACGAATTAACAAAGTATAATCCTGAAATGCTAGACAAAGAACGTCTTGTGGTAATTTCAAAATGTGATATGTTGGATGATGAATTGAAAGCTGAACTGAAAACAGAATTAGATCTTTCTTTTAAAGGCGTTCCTTATATGTTTATTTCATCTGTAGCACAACAAGGTTTGACAGATTTAAAAGACAGACTTTGGAAAATGCTTAACGAATAGTAAAGCTTACTTAGATATCAAAAAGGTGTTCTGTTCTCAGGGCACCTTTTTTGTTTTATAATGTTAAATTCGTAATAAACTGCTAAAAATCTAATATCATTTTTAATTTTAAGATTGTTTGGGTTGAGATAATTGCTAAAATGGCTTATATTCGCATCACTTAAACAAAATAACATGAAAAAAGTAATTTTATTCTTGACCATGTGCCTTGTGGCTTTCCCAATGAGAGCCGATGAAGGAATGTGGTTTTTGATGTTTATCGAAAGATTGAACCATAGAGATATGGAAAAAATGGGCTTGCAATTGACAGCCGAAGAAATTTACAGTATCAATAATCATAGCTTAAAAGATGCAATTGTACAATTCAATGGAGGATGTACAGCTGAAATCGTTTCAAACAGCGGTTTGGTTCTTACTAATCACCACTGTGGCTATAGTTCAATTGCAGAACTTTCAACTGCAGAACAAAATCATTTGAAAAATGGTTTTTGGGCAAAAAATCGTTCAGAAGAACTAAAACCAAAATCTTTATACGTTCGTTTCTTTGTTCGTATGGATGATGTTTCAAAAAGAATCCTGTCTAAAGTAAACGATACAATGACAGAAACTGAAAGAAACACAATCATTCAGCAAGAAATCGCTTTGATTGAAAAGGAAAATAGCGAAAATGGAAAATACACAGTTTCTGTTCGTCCTTTCTTTCAAGGAAATGAATATTACTATTTTGTTTACCAAGATTACACAGACGTTCGTTTAGTTGGAACTCCTCCTGAAAGTGTTGGTAAATTTGGTGGAGATACAGACAACTGGGAGTGGCCTCGTCAAACTGGAGATTTCTCTATGTTTAGAGTTTATGCTGACAAAGACGGAAATCCTGCAGCATATTCTAAAGATAATGTGCCATTAAAACCAAAACACTATTTACCTGTAAGTTTAAAAGGAGTTAAAGAAAATGACTTTGCAATGATCTTAGGATATCCAGGTAGAACAAACCGTTGGATGCCAGCTGGAGGAATCGAGCAAAACATTAAATATGCTTATCCTGCTTGGGTTGAAGGTGCAAAAACTGGAATGGATGTAATGAAAAAGTATATGGATAAAGATGCAACTGTTCGTTTACAGTATGCTTCTAAATATGCTTCGACTGCTAACTACTGGAAAAACCGTCAAGGTATGATCGACGCTTTAACAAAAGCTGGAACTTTAGATGCTAAAGCAGAACAAGAAGATAAATTCTACGAGTGGGCAAGTAAACCTGCAAACAAAGAAAAGTACGAGAATGTAATTCCGACTATTAACGATTATTACAGAGAAACAAACTTAAAAGCGCGTCACGATAATTATTTGACTCAACTTTTACGTACTTCTAGCTACGCAACAGGACCTGCTAATTTAGGAAATGCATTAATTGCTTACTACAAAGAGAATGATGCTAAGAAAGCAGAAATGCTTCCTAAAATCAATGAAATGATTGAGAAGATTTATGGTGAGTTTTATGCTCCTTTAGAAAAAGACATTTTAACAGCTCAATTAAACTTATATGCTGAGAAAGCTGCTGAGTATGGACTTGCTCCAGAAATTGCAAAAATGAAAACAGCTAACAATGGTGACTTTACTGCAGATGTGGCAAAAGCTACAGAACAGAGTTATTTTTCAACTAAAGAAAAAGTATTAGGATTTTTAGCAGATCCTAAACCAGTAGCCATTACACACGATCCGTTGTATATTATTTCTAATGATTTATTGACAAAATACCGTTCTAAAACAGACGATCAAGCAAAAGCTGATGATGGTTTCGCAACTGCATACCGTAAATTGGTAGAAGGTTTAAGAGAATCTAAATTGAACGCAATTAAATATCCTGATGCAAACTCTACGTTGAGGTTGACTTACGGAAAAGTTCGCGCTTTACCTGCTGATCCTCGTAACGATGCTAAGATTAACAACTATACTACAATGGAAAGTATGGTTAAAAAGTATAAAGCAGGAGATCAGGAATTTGACTTGCCAGCTCGTTTGTTAGAGTTAAACAAGAAAAAAGATTACGGGCAATATGCTGACAAAGCAGGTTATATGCCAATCAATTTCTTGACAGATAATGATATTACAGGAGGAAACTCTGGTTCGCCAGTTCTTAACGGAAAAGGAGAATTAATCGGTATCGCTTTTGACGGTAACATTGAGGCTATGGCTGGAGACGTAATTTTCGATTCTAAATTGCAAAGAACAATCAACGTAGATATTCGTTATGTACTTTGGATTATCGACAAATATGCAGGAGCTAAAAACATTATTGATGAATTGACGATTGCTAAATAATCTCAAATTCTTTTATAAAATAAAACCCGACAGTTTTTTAAGCTGTCGGGTTTTTTATTTTTTTAGTTTGTGTAAAGTATACAAGGCTGATAGGAGTCGAAGCCTTTTGAATCCGTGTGTTCGACTTTACTTAGACTGACAAAAGATACATTTGATGATTTCAAAATTTGGATTTTCTCAAGTAAGAAATTTTAAATTGTTTTACATTTTATACTGAATGAAAGCACGAGTGTTTTTCATTGTTGTAATTGTATTTTTGAAGCTGAATGGGGATTTATGTAAAAAAGTTGGAATAAGATTGAATGTGTTTTTCGTACAAATTACTAATTTATATTCAAAAGCAAATAGCATTTTATATTTCCTTATTTTTGAAATATGAAAAAGCTGCTAATTTTCTTTTTGATTGTTCCAATGTACTGTTGGTCACAATCTAATTTTGAGAAAGCAGAGAAATTATTCCGCGCAAAAAATTACGATGAAGCTAAACTCATATTTGAATTTGTCCTTAAAACAAATCCGTCAGATATAAAGTCACTGGAATATCTTGGAGAAATAGAAGCACATCAAAAATCTTGGGTAAAAGGTGCGGAATATTTTAAAAAACTAAAAGAATTGAAACCCACAGTGGCAGATTATTTTTTTAAATACGGAGGATGTTTGGCGATGCATGCTGTAGAAGTGAATAAAATTAAAGCATTTTCTATGGTGGGCGATATGAAAGAAGCTTTTGAGAAAGCCATCGAGCTTAATCCAAAACATGTTCAGGCGCGTTGGGCATTGATTGAAATTTATTTGCAATTGCCTGGAATTTTAGGCGGAAGCGAATCAAAAGCAATTATATATTCTAACGAATTAGCACAGTTTTCTCCAATTGATGGCTATCTGTCAAGAGGAAGAATTGAAGAGTATTTTAAAAGATATGATCTTGCCGAAAAAAATTATAAGAAAGCACATGAAATTGGCAATTCAAAAGTCACATTTCAAAAATTATATAATTTATATTTGAACAAACTAAAAGACACAAAAAAAGCGCAGGATTTAAAACGAAAATTCGAAGCATAAAATAAAGATTCTAAATGAAAACACATTTCATTGCCATTGGCGGAAGCGCAATGCACAATTTAGCATTAGCATTGCATAACAAAGGATATCAGGTTACAGGAAGTGACGATGCTATTTTTGAACCTTCAAAATCAAGATTAGAAAAGAAAGGAATTCTTCCTGCTGAATTAGGTTGGTTTCCAGAAAAAATCACTTCAGATATTGATGCTATTATTCTTGGAATGCATGCTAAAGCGGATAATCCTGAATTATTAAAAGCACAGGAATTGGGTTTAAAAATTTATTCGTATCCTGAGTTTTTATACGAACAATCTAAAAATAAAACTCGTGTTGTAATAGGTGGTTCTCATGGAAAGACTACGATAACTTCTATGATTCTTCATGTAATGCATTATCACAACATTGCAGTCGATTATATGGTAGGAGCACAGTTGGAAGGTTTTGATACAATGGTTCATTTGACTGAAGAAAATGATTTTATGGTTTTAGAAGGCGACGAATATTTATCTTCTCCAATTGACAGACGTCCGAAATTTCATTTATATCAACCAAACATTGCCTTAATTTCTGGAATTGCTTGGGATCATATTAATGTTTTTCCAACGTATGAAAACTATGTGGAGCAATTTGAAATTTTCATTGAAAAAATTACAAATGGCGGAATTTTAGTTTATAACGAAAATGATCCAGAAGTAAAACGTGTTGCCGAAGCAGCAACAAATCCGATTCGAAAAATTGCTTATTCGACTCCAGAATATTCGGTAAATGATGGAGTAACTTTATTAAAAACTCCAGAAGGCGATATGCCAATTGAAGTTTTTGGCGCACACAATTTAAATAATTTGGCAGGAGCAAAATGGATCTGTCAAAATATGGGGGTTGATGAGGCCGATTTCTACGAAGCGATTGCTAGCTTTAAAGGTGCTTCTAAACGTTTAGAGAAAATTGCAGAAGGAAAAGGAAAAGTGGCTTACAAAGATTTTGCGCATTCGCCAAGTAAAGTTGCCGCAACAACAAAAGCGGTAAAAGAGCAATATCCTAATAGAACTCTAGTTGCTTGTTTAGAATTGCATACTTATAGTAGTTTAAATGCTGAGTTTTTAAAAGAATATGAAGGTGCTTTAGAATATGCTGATGTTGCAGTTGTTTTCTATTCTCCAGATGCGGTTAAAATTAAACAACTAGAAGAAGTTACTTATGAGCAAATTGCTACGTCATTCAATAGAAAAGATTTAATTATTTATACCAATCCAACTGAGTTTAAAGAATATTTGTTCAATTTAAATTTAGAAAATTCTGCACTTTTATTAATGAGTTCAGGAAATTACGGAGGTTTAAATTTTGATGATGTAAAAGGTTTGATTAATTAGAAATTAGTCAATTTGAAAATTAGATAATGTGCCAATGCTTTTGTAGTTGGCACATTTTTTTTTAGTCTAATTATCTAATTAGAATTTTCATATTTAAAATGTCCAACAATTTTGTATTTAAATAAACAATCTTCTAAAACTTGTCCGCTGCCGACGTTATGAACAATTAAATTACGTTTTCCGTCATCTGATTTTTTATTAGTTACAATTCCAATATGCGGAAGTTTATCATTAATCATCCAAGTTACTAATTCTCCAGTTTTGTAATCTTTTGCGTTTTGAGTTACAGGTAATTTGGTTCCTTTTCTTTCAAAAAACACCTCTAGGTTCGGGACTCTTCTATGATCAATATTGGTATCGGTTTTTGTCATTCCCCATTTTTTTAAGTTTGGATAAAGAGAAAAATTTTCAACCATATCTTGATGAACTTCTTTTTGTAAATCGATATTTAGAACTCGATACGATCGTATTATAACATCTGTGCAAACTCCCTTGTTTTTTGGAACATCACCATTTGGGTAATCAATTTTGAAATAAGCAGGATCGTAATCAATCGAGGGATCAATTATTGAAATTGCGGCTTGAGATAATTTTTCGGCAAAAGTTTTAGGTTCGGTATAATTTGAAACAGCTGCGCTTTTGTTTTCTTTTTGGTGACATGATATAAAAAATAATAAAAGAAGGCAGTAAATTAATGGTTTCATTTTTAGGTAATTTAGTTTTTAAAGATACTAAAATTTAAGAAGGACTGATAAAAATTGAGAGATTTTTCTTCTTTTTTTTAAATATCTTCGCTTCTTAAAATTATTATTATGGAAGGAGGGCATTTCGCTATAAAAAATTGGTCCGATGATGATAAACCGCGTGAAAAATTAATGCTCAAAGGAAAAGATGCTTTAAGTGATGCTGAATTAATGGCTATCTTAATTGGTTCTGGAAGCCGCAATGAATCTGCTGTCGCTTTAAGTAAGCGAATTTTAGCTACAGCCAAAAATCTAACTGCTTTAGGAAAAATGACAATTTCTCAATTAATGCAATTTAAAGGTATTGGCGAAGCAAAAGCTGTTTCAATTGTTTCTGCTTTAGAGTTGGGTAGGAGGCAACGTATAGAAGATGTTGCGAAACCAAAAAAAATAACTTCAAGTAAAGCTGTTTTTGATATTATGCAACCCATTATTGGAGAACTTCCGCATGAAGAATTTTGGGTACTTTTTCTTAATAATTCAAACAAAGTGATTTCTAAATCCCAATTAAGTAAAGGAGGTATTGCTGGAACAGTTGTAGATATACGATTGGTTTTTAAATTAGCACTAGAGAATGGCGCTACAGCCTTGATTTTGTGTCATAATCATCCTTCGGGTAGTTTAGTTCCAAGTGATGCCGACAAACAAATTACTAAGAAAATTAAAACAGCAGGAGATATATTAGATGTTAAAGTTTTAGATCATGTTATTATTACTGAATCAAAATATTATAGTTTTGTAGATGAAGGAATTTTTTAATACATGAACACCAATATTACCGACATCTTTTTTGATTTAGATCATACGCTTTGGGATTTTGATAAAAACTCAGAAATGGCTTTTGATCGTATTTTTAAAAATAAATACCAAGAAATCGCAACTCAAGATTTTATTAAAGAATATATTCCGATCAATCAAGAATGTTGGAGATTGTATCAGAATGACAAAATTACGCATCAGGAATTGCGTTATAATCGTTTGAAGTTATCCTTTGATGCTTTGAATTATGTAGTTTCAGATGAGAATATTCTGGAAATTGCAAATGATTATATTGAGTTTCTTACTGATAACAATTATCTTTTTGATGGTGCGATTGAAGTTTTGGAATATTTGAAGCCAAAATATAAACTTCACATCATTACAAATGGATTTGCTCAAGTTCAAGAAAAGAAAATTAATAATGCTTCGCTTGGTGGTTATTTCAGTACAATCACAAATTCAGAATTAGCTGGGGTTAAAAAACCAAATAGTATTATATTTGATTATGCATTAAAATTGGCAAAAACTTCAAAAGAAAACAGCATTATGATCGGAGACGATTTTGAAGCAGATGTAAATGGAGCGTTGAATGCTGGTTTGGATGCTATTTTTTTTAATGAGAAAAAATTAGATATTTCGGGAAATTATAAACAAATTAACCATTTATTAGAACTAAAAAACTATTTATAATTATGAAAATTAAAATTTTACTTACTGCTCTTTTATGTTCAGTTGTTGGATTTGCGCAGTCTGTTAATGATTACAGAGCTGTAATTGTACCTCTAAGATATGATTTTATAAAAACAGATAATCAATATCGTTTGGCTACATTAACCAAATCAAATTTATTAAAAGGAGGTTTTGAAGCTTATTATACAAACGAGCAATTACCAGATGGACTTACAGATCGTTGTCAGGTTTTATATATAGATGTAAAAAAAGACAATGCTTTTTTGGTCACTAAACTTTTTATTGAATTAAAAGATTGTTACGGACAAGTAGTTTACACATCTGAAGTGGGTAAAAGTAAGGAGAAAGAATATGAAGTTGCGTATAAAGAAGCGCTAGATAACGCTTTTAAATCGATTTATGGATTGCACTATAAATATAGTGGCAAGTCTGTAGTGCCATCTAGAACTGTTGTGACACAAAAAAATACTGCCGAAACTTTGGCGGCTGCGACAGTTGCTCCTGCAGCGGCTGCAGTAAAAGTAGCGCAAGCAAATCCAGTAGCAGCGACTGTTTCACCAGATTTAAAAGATCCTAATTTATTATATGCCCAACCAACAGAATCTGGTTATCAATTAATAGATAAAACTCCAAAAGTAGTTATGAAGCTTCTTAAGACTTCTCAACCAAATGTTTACATCGCGATAAAAGATAATGTTCAAGGTTCTTTGATTTTGAAAGAAGATGGACAATGGTATTTTGAGTCTTATCAGAATGACAAATTAGTTTCAGAAAAAATTGTAGTTAAATTCTAAATACAAAATACGGTTTAATAGCCGTATTTATCTTTCCAACGGTTCTTTAGAAATTCGCGGGTACTATTCTCTCTAGAATTGTTTCCAGGATTGTAAAGAACCGTTTCTTTTATAGCATCTGGCAAAAATTCTTGTTCTGCAAAATTATTGGCATAATCGTGAGAATATTTATATTCGTCTCCATAACCTAATTCCTTCATTAATTTGGTAGGAGCATTTCGTAAATGAATAGGAACAGGCAAATCGCCAGTTTGCTTTACTAACTGTTGAGCATTGCCAATTGCCATATAAGAAGCATTGCTTTTTGGCGAAGTAGCCAAATAAATTGCACACTGACTTAATATGATTCGGCTTTCTGGATATCCGATTGTTGTAACAGCCTGAAAAGTATTATTAGCCATTATCAGTGCAGTTGGATTAGCATTACCAATATCTTCGCTTGCGAGAATTAGCATTCTTCTAGCAATAAATTTTACTTCTTCGCCGCCTTCAATCATTCTGGCCAACCAATAAACGGCTCCATTAGGATCACTGCCTCGTATAGATTTAATAAACGCAGAAACTATATCGTAATGTTGTTCGCCAGTTTTATCATAAAGAACCGTGTTTTGTTGTACAAGTTCAAAAACGCGATCGTTAGTAATTGTAATTTCATCACCAGCAGAAGCATTAATGACGAGTTCAAATACATTTAAGAGTTTTCTTCCGTCACCACCAGAAATACGCAATAATGCTTCTGTTTCTTTTAAATTTATTTTTTTTGTCAATAAATAGGCATCAGTTTTCATTGCACGCTGCAAAAGAGCTTCTAAATCGGCTTTTGTAAAAGCATTTAGTATATAAACTTGACAACGTGACAATAATGCAGGAATTACTTCAAAACTGGGGTTTTCGGTTGTAGCACCGACCAATGTTATCCAACCTTTCTCGACAGCAGCTAAAAGTGAATCTTGTTGTGATTTACTAAACCTGTGGATCTCGTCTATAAATAGAATCGGATTTTTAGCCGTAAAAAGTCCGCCACTTTGTTTTGCTTTTTCAATAACATCGCGAATATCTTTTACACCAGAATTTATGGCACTTAGAATATAAAACGGTCTCTTTGATTCTTGCGCAATAATTTGTGCCAAAGTTGTTTTTCCTGTTCCTGGAGGTCCCCAGAAAATCAATGAAGGAATTATCCCTTTTGAAATTTGCTGTGTTAAAGAACCGGTTGGACCAACCAAATGTTGTTGGCTTATATAATCTTCTAATTTTTGCGGACGAATACGCTCTGCTAAAGGTGCTTCCATATTACAAAATTACTATTTTAAGATTTAAATTTCATTCATTCAAAAGTTAAAACAGTTCATGGAGAGATCGATTGTTCTGATTTGAGACAATTCTTTATCTTGGTATGACAAAATATCAGTAAATTATTTTTGGATAGTTTTTTGAGTTCTGTTAGATGTTATTTTCTAAAAATATGAGCGACACTAATTTTAAGTTTTCAAATTCGGTTATTGGACTTCCATTGTTTTTTGTCCTTTTTTTATGGATAATATATTGGCTTCAGATTCGCTTTGATTTTGATTTTTACCGATTCGGAATTTACCCTCGCGATTTTATTGGACTGCGAGGTGTTTTCTTCAGTCCATTTATTCATGAAAATTTAGATCATTTATACAATAATAGTATTCCGCTTGTAATACTATTGGCGGCAATGCAGTTTTTTTATCCAAAACAAACTTTTGGAGTTATAAGTTATGGAATAATATTTTCAGGATTGATTACTTGGGTAGTAGGAAGAGAGAATTTTCATATTGGGGCAAGCGGATTAATTTATGTTTTGGTTAGTTTTATTTTTTTTAAAGGTATTCAGACTAAATATTATAGATTGGTTGCATTATCCTTAACTGTGATTTTGCTTTATGGCGGAATGATATGGTATGTTTTTCCCGATGTTGATCAATCTATTTCTTGGGAAGGGCATTTAGCGGGACTTATTACAGGTTTTGTTTTGACTTTATTTTACAAAGCGCCCGAATATGCAAAACCAATTGTTTACGATTGGCAACGTCCAGATTTTGATCCTAGTCTTGATCCTTTTATGAAACATTTTGATGAAAACGGAAATTTCGTTACTTTTTCTCATGAAGACGAAGAGGAACAAATTCAGTATTTTTCGTCAAGCCATCCTGTAAATTATATTGTAATTAAAAAAGCTGAGCAAGAAGAAGAAACCGACCAGTAATTTTCTTTGAAATAAAAAGAGTAAATTTGTTAGACTAACAATTTATTTTTAGCATTATGAAAATGAAGTTTGTCGTTTTATTTTTGTTTTTTGTTTTTAATGCGAAAGGCGTTGCTCAATGTGAAATAAAGAATAGGGTGCAGGCAGATGGCAGTATGATCTACTATTTTGAGCCAGCAGCTTTTTACACTACAAAATCAAAATCGCTGAAAATTAATATTGTTACAGACAAAGAACATTATTTCGTAGCACTGCAGCCCACGCCTTTTCCTGATAAGAAAGAAGGGAAAAAAATTAAGGACGATTTAATAATTCTTCTAGCAGATAACAAAACATATAAGCTAGCACATTACGATACTCAATATCGACGTAACGATTCTATAATGCAGGTACTTTATTTGATTGACGATAAAGATCTCGATGCGTTTTCTAATTACGAGGCTGTAAGTGCAGATATCAATATGCAGGGAACTGAATTTGTGCGAAGCTATAATTTTAAGCTTCATAAAAATGCTATTGTTGAACAGCTTAAATGCTTTTTGAAGAAAGAAGAAAACTAATTTTATTCTTCGTCTTTTACTTCAGGATGTTTTTTGGCTTCAATTTTCTTTTTAAGGTTTCGAAAAAAATTATTGAAACTTATAGTAAGCGAAGCGGCGTTGGTTGTTTGGTTTCCATTATTTCTTGGAAGATATTCGTTGCAATACGTTAATTCAACCTGAAAATCATCTGTAAATAAATAGCCGGCACCAATATTGAATCGATTTCGATCAAAAAAACTTTCTCCAGTAACATTTGCTCCAGATTTAAAATAGAGTTCATCTGATGCAATCACATATACGACTCCGCTTCTTAAAAATTTACTGTTAATGGGCTGTATATATTTAATCTGTTGTCGATATCTAAAAACGTTTTCATATTGATCATCATCATTTTTAATATGACGATATTCAGTACGCATTCTTGTACTTAAAGTGTAGCCTGTTTTGTGAAAATAATAAATGCCTTGAAGAGCAAAGCGCCATTCGGGAGATTCGAACTGACCAATTTCGGGAACATCTCTATTGCTGAAATAGGCAACAAAGGCGGAGAGTTTCCATCTGGGAGAAAAGTAATAATGTCCCCAACCTCTAATGGATCTTTGAATAGTGTTTTCGAATAAATTTGGAGATGATTCGGAACTGCTATAAGCTGCAGCAAAATCAATTTCGGTTGCCCACTTTTTGCTTAAAGTCTGATTGAACTGTAATTCATTCCAAAACTGATTATACGTAGTATTTTGTCCGTAGCTGTTTGTAATTAATAGAATTACAAACAGGCATCGGAATATTGTAATTTTTGATTTTGAATTAGATTTTGAAAGCATTAATTAAAGGTATTTAATTATTTCATTCGCATCTTAATCTCTCAATGTATTTTTTAGATTCTTTGTCTAACAGCTTCGTATAGAAAAGCACCACAGGCAACAGATACATTTAAGGATCCTATTGAGCCGAACATTGGTAGCTTAGCTTTTTCGTCTACTATTTTTAAAACTGAAGGATTTATTCCTCGGTCTTCAGATCCCATAATAATAGCTAATGGTTCTGATAATGATATGTCATATATGTTTTGATCTGTTTTTTCAGTTGCTGCTACTGTTTTAATTCCAGAACCTTGCAAATAGAAGATAGCATCTTTTATATGTTCAACTTTGCAGATAGGCACATTGAATACAGCTCCAGCTGAAGTTTTAACAGTATCACCGTTTACAGGAGCTGAACCTGCTTTTTGTATAATGATTCCATTAACTCCAGTACATTCTGCTGTTCTAATAATAGCGCCAAAATTTCTAGCATCTGATATTTGATCTAATATTAGAAAAAGAGGCTTGCTGCCAGACTCAATTGTAGATTCTACTAAATGCTCTAAATCAATAAAACCAATAGGAGAGATGGTTGCTACTGCACCTTGGTGATTATTTGGTGTAAGACGATTTAATTTTTCTACAGGAACATAAGAGAAGTTTACGTTTGCACGTTTCATTACCTTCATTAAATCTTTCATAAGTTCACCAGAAATGTCTTTCTGAATGAAAACTTTATCCACTTCTTTTCCTGCTTGAATCGCTTCTATGATGGCTCTAATGCCAAATATTTGATGTTCTTTTTCCATTGGACAAATATAGGTAATGTTTATATAAAAAAAAACCATCCCAATTTGGGATGGTTTAGTTTCATTGTTAAAAGAAGAATTAGTCAGCTAAAACTCCTTCTTTGTATGAGAATTTCAATTCTTGACTTGTAGTTCCTTGAACTTTGTCAGTAATTTTGATGATTCCAGTGTAAAGAACATCTTGGAAATCTGGATCTGATTCAGTTCCAAAGTTTACTGATCTTGTGATTTTGTAAACAATAACATCACCAACTGCCAAATTAGTTAAAGATGTAACTTTAGTACCTGCGTTGTAAGCATTCTCAGCAGCAAATAAGTTAGCAGTTGAGTAGTTTACAGTATTGTCTTTTACGAAATCGATACTAACTCCTTCTGATGTAGCGAAACCAAATGGGCTAACGAAATCAATTTCAGAAGCTTCATGGTCTCCAGTTTTGAAACTGAATGTTGACTCACTATCAGAAATGTTTCCATTGTGAGAAGCACCAAATACTTGATCAGCAAAAGTTACTGTTGTAGTAATCTCATCTGTTTGAGTACCTGAAGTTATAATAAATTTGTAAGTAATTTTATCTCCAGCAACAATTCCACCATAAGTAGAATATGGATAACTATTCAAATCTATAGTCTGTTTAGTAGCAGGCAATGTTCCAGGTAAATTAGTAAATGTACCAGTATCATTTTTAGACCATTGTCCAACAATACTTGTGATTGTTGTAGCAGCTTTAGTAAGTGGAGCGATATGCACTTCATAAGCAGCTGGATCATTAAATTTGATTGAAGAGATACCACTTGAAGTACTGTTTACAAGATCTCCATCAGCGTTTACTACTTGCCAAGTAATTGCTTTTCCAACTACTAAAGAAAAAGGAGCTCTTGATGTTGTTCCATCAGAATAAGTTGCAAGAATTGCTAATTCAAACGTTCCTGTTTTTCCAGTTAAAGTTGTTACACCACCTTCAGTTACTGGGAATTTATCGAAACTTCCTAATGTAGAAGTATTGAAAGTAGCTTTTCCTTCACTTAAAGTTGCATCTGCTACTTTGTCTCCAAATACGATAGGATCTGTTGGAGGTGTTTTTGCAGCATTTTTGAAAATTTCAACTTTAGTCACAGTTACACCTTCTTTAGTGTATGTGTTAAGTGGCAGGTTGTAGTTGTTATCCAAACGACTTATACTAGTCGTTGTTGGAACTGCATTACCTCCTGTAGTTGCAAATTCCATATTGTCATCTGCAGAACATGAAGCTAAAGTTGCAATAAATGCAAATGCAGCTATCTGTTTAATGTATTTTTTCATATTTGTACTGTTAAATATAATATTAGTGTTTGTCCCAGAAAAGTTTAGTAGTTACAGCATTGTTACCCAATTTTGCAACTGCAGCTTCTAAGTTTGCAGCGTTTAATGTCTGCTCGATTCCTGGATAAGAGTAGCGTTTTGGAACTTCAGTGATGTCACCAAATGTTACAGGTGGCGCAACTAAAGCAGGGAAGTCTAATCTTCTGTAAGAAGTCCAAGCTTCAAAACCTCTATTATAGTAAGCAATCCAAGATTGTTCTCCAATTTTTTGTTTCCAAGTTCCTGTTGCAGTAGCATAAGCTACGTCAGATCTTGTTAAGTAAGCAGCGATATCACCAGCAGCTACACCCCAATCTTGTAAAGATGCAGTTACAGCAGCATTATAGTGAGATTCAGCAGTACCTCCAACAGCGATACCTCTTTCTACAGCTTCAGCTAATAAGAATTCAACTTCAGAATATGTAAAAATTACACCTGGATAAACTGGATCTTTAATAGTTTCAGTAATGTGAGAGAAGTTTCCGTAAATATTAACTGTTCCGTATACACCACCTTTGTATTGTCCTGATCCTTCTGGGTACTCAGTGAAGTATTTAGATCTTCTTGGGTCAGAAAGAGCATTCAATTTGTTAACAAATGTATCAGCAGGAACGAAGTCATTACGTCCACTAGCTACTAAGTCAAGATATAACGGGTTGTTATTTGTTGTATTTGTAGCGTAAGGCATGTAAGCGCCATCAGCACTAGATGTGATTAATCCATCTTCTTTAGCTGCTAAAGCTTGTGTGCTAGCATAAGCGTGATCAACGTCATCCATCATGATAGCCATTCTGAAACGAAGAGAGTTAGCAAACTTAGCCCATTTTGCAGTGTTACCACCGTAAATAAGGTCAGCACTACCATAACTGTCAGCAGATTGATCTAATTTATGAGATGCATTAGTTAATACAGTAAGTAAATCTCTGTAGATAGTTTGAGCATCATCATATTTAGGTTGTGGATGATTTTCAATATCTAAAGCTTCTGTATAAGGAACATCTCCAAAAGTATCAACTAAGATACCGTAGCAGTAAGAAGTTAAAATGTCGATAATTGCAAGTTTATTTTCAATTACCACTAAACCATCAGCAGTTCCAGTGTAGCTTGCTTTTTGCTCTAGCAAAAGTGTTTTAGCTTCTTTAAAATCTCTTAGTACATCACGGTAGTAAGTAGCCCAGTGACGATCTGGAATTGTACGTCCAGTAAGGTCATATTGAGTTTCTTGTGGGTATTGTACTTCTGTCCATTGCTGAGCATATAATCTGAATACGTTGAAGTTAACAGATGTGCTAGTAACCTGATCCATCATGAATTTCTCTGCATTTGTAAATAAAAATTCAGGAGAAGTAGTGGTAGGGTTTTTTGTGTCTTGGTTCATGTTCCCAAAATCATCAGAGCAAGATGAAAATAAGGCAATGAACGATATTAATATTATTAGTCTATTTTTCATAGCTTAGAATTTTATTGTTAAGTTACAACCAATATTTCTAGTTGTTGGTAAAGAACCGATAGAAAGTCCTTGAGATCCTACGTTAGATCCTAATCCACTTTCTGGGTCTGCATCTGGAAGATTCTTTTGGATGATCCATAAGTTAGATCCGATAAGTGAAATTCTAGCATCAACTAATTTCATTTTTTGAACTAATGAAGATGGTAAAGTATAAGTAATGTTTACCTCTCTTAATTTGATAAATCCAGCATCGTAAACAAATTGACTTCTTGGTCCGTTAGTGTAAGCATTTGTAATAGCTCCACCTGTAGAGTAAGCAGTTCTTGTTGTGTTTGGAGTTCCATCAGCGTATACACCTGGAAGGATAACACCACCACCATTTACTAAACTGTTTCTTTTTGGATTTCCAAGGTCATTGTTTCCACCTGTTTCATCAGTTAAACCAGTTCCAACTCCGTACCATTGGTCAGTAGAGAAAACATCTCCTCCGTGTTTAACATCGATTAAGAAGCTGAAAGATAGGTTTTTGTATGCGAATTTGTTGCGGATACCTCCAATCCAATCAGGATTGATGTTTCCAATAATATTGTTTGTAGAAGTATTGATTACATATCTACCAGTTGCTGGGTTAACGATTCTTTGTCCGTTAGCATCATAAGTGTAATCTGTTCCTTTCAATACACCAAATGGTTGTCCAACAACAGCATTTAAAGTTACTGTACCAGGGAAAGAAGATACTTGTAAGTTACTTACACCATCAGCCAAAGCTGTAACCATGTTTTCGTTTTTAGACCAGTTCACATTAACATCCCAAGAAAAACTGTTTGTTTTAATAGGAGTAACGTTGAATTGAACCTCGATACCTTTGTTTTCTACTGTAGCAGCGTTAACATATTTAGAAGTGTAACCTGTAGCAGTTGAGTAAGGTACTCTTACAGCTTCTCCGTCATTCACGTTTTTGTATAAACTCACGTCAAATCCAACTCTTCTGTTTAAGAATTGCATCTCAAGACCGATCTCTTGTGTATTAGTTTTAATAGGTTTAAGATCTGGATTGTTTTTAATAGAGTTTACAGAATACATTTGGTTATTGTTGAACGGATCGTATTTTGTATAAGTATCAACCAATGCTAATGCAGGTGTTCCTAGTGGGCTTTCAGAGTAACCTCCTCTTAATTTACCAAAACTTAACCAGCTAGCATCAATGTTTTTAGAGAAAACCCAGCTACCAGAAACAGAATAACTTGGGATGCTATTGTCGCTTGCAGGCAAGTTTGAGAAAGCATCTCTACGAGCAGTTGCATCGATGAAATATGTATCTAAATATCCTAAAGAAGCTGAAATGTAGTAACTGTTAACAGAAGCTTTAGTTTCTCTTTCGTATGGGTATGGGCTTGCAGCTTTAGAGTTTGATAAACTGTAAATACCAGGGATAATTAAACCTCCTTGAGTAGAAGCTGTAATTTGGTTGAAATAAGTGTTTCTTATTGTTCCCCCAGCTACTCCACTTAAACTAAAATCTTCTCCGAATTTTTTGTTGTAAGTAAGAATCAAGTCATAGTTTTGTTCAGAGAAGTTACCATTGTAACGTTGGTATCCTGAAGTCTCGTCAAGAGCATTGATACCAAAAGTTTTTGCAACAGATCCTACAGCAACTCTTTCTTCACGAATCTCAGAATAAGTATCTGTAGAGATTTTTCCAGTTGCAGAAAGCCAGTCTGTAATTTTGTACGTTAAGTTTGCATAACCGATAAAACGATTTCTACTATCGTTTTGGTAGTTTTGGTAACGCTCAAAGTAAGGGTTGTTCCAGTATGCAGGAGATCCATCGTCAACAGAAGTTCTGTTCCAAGTGATGTTTTGTCCGCCTGAATTGTTGTATGCTTGTTGTAATTGTTTAATATCAACGTTTGTTTGCCACCATTGACGGAAACCAGAAACTAAGTTGTCGCTGTATCCTGTCATGTTTCTACCAACTGTTTGTTGTGCAGAAAAGTTAGCAAAAGTACTTAAAGACAATCTGTCTGTAAATTGGTGGTTTAATTTTAAACTGAAGTTATTTTTTCTTAATTCACTATTAATTAAAACACCAGTTTGGTCAGTATTTGTATAGTTAAATACAACATTTGTTTTTTCATTTCCATCTTCAAAAGAGATACTGTTCACTAAAGAAAGTGAGTTTTTGAAGAAAGTGAAAGGATCGTTTGCAGCAGCTTGCCATGGAGTTGCTTTTCCGTAGTTAGCATTTCCTGGGTATGCAGAGAATGCATCCCATTGGTAAACATTCAATGAAGGATCAAAACGGTTACCTACAGAAGCATCATCTCCCATAAGAACTACTCTATCATTTACACCGTCACCATTAATATCTTGTGTAGTGTCAAAAGAAGCACCGTATCCAGCTCCATAATTTTTTTGGTATTTAACGAAAGTGCTTTTGTCAGGACTACCAGTTACTACTTCAGAAGAAACAGTGATTCCTAATCCTTTTCTAGCTTTACCTTTTTTAGTTGTAATCATTAAAACCCCGTTACCAGCTAAGTATCCGTATAATGCAGAAGCCGCAGCACCTTTTAATACGTTCACACTTTCGATATCTTCTGGATTAATGTCCATCGCGTTATTACCGTAGTCAAATCCTCTAGATCCTGATGATTGAGCTGTTGTTCCGTCGTTTGTGTTGTTAGCGTTGTTGATTGGCATACCATCAATAACGATTAACATCTCATTACTTTGACCAATAGCTTTAACCCCTCTAGAAATTGCACTTGTAGAACCTCCAAAGTTAGTGTTTCTTGTAATGTTAACACCGGCAACTTTACCAGAAAGTTCGTTTAAGAAGTTACCACTAGAAGTACCATTTCTTAAATCTCCTCCTTTTACCTCTTGTGTTGCATAACCAAGAGATTTTTTCTCTCTTTTAACACCTAAAGCTGTTGTTACTACAACGCTTTCAAGTTCTTGAGCATCTCCAGCCAATTTTACGTTAACTGTTGATGAAGTTGCAGCTATTTCTTGAGTTTTCATCCCAATGTAGCTAAATACCAATACTTGGCTTGATGATGCTTTGATAGTATATTTACCATCAAAATCGGTTTGCGTTCCAGCTTTGGTTCCTTTAACTAATACACTAACACCTGGTAGAGGCATCCCTGCATTGTCAGAAACTGTTCCCGAAACAGCTCTTTCTTGCGCAAAAGAAAGTTGCGCAACTAGTACTAATAAAAGCACTAAGAATCCATTGAACTTTAGTTTCATTTTTAAATATTTTGAATTAGTATCGCAAAACTCTTAATAATTTGTTAACTTTCCTAATAAATAAAAATCTTTTTTTGGTAAACTTTAAAATTTAACATTATAACATATGTTTACGATAGTGTTATATAATTGTATTTCTTGCTGATTTTCCTGACCATTCGTGAGAATAATTCGTAAAATTCCGTTTTTTGTTTGTATTCCTGCACCTATCCCGATTCCTATTAAATTCTTAATTTTTTTAGGATTTGAAATATTGGTTAAGTCTTGATATATAGCGTAATCCGTAATTGAATGAATGTATGCGCTTTTTGAAAACATATATCGATATTCTGTAAGAATTGCTGAATAAAAGTTTGCTTGAAGACTATTTTCTGAAAATCCTCTAATTGAGTTCATTCCGCCAAATCGAAATAATTCGTTCGAAATGTAATTTTTACTGTCTAAGTAAAAATTTTGAGAATTTATGTTAATGTAATTTTTGCTATTTAGTTCAAAATTATATGTTGCATTTAAATTTAGGTAGAATTGTTTGCTTGGATCTGCGGTCTCAGGATCATTATTTGTTTCTCGTTTTCCAAAACCTACGATTGTGCTTAAAAAAGCTTTTCCAGGCATTAAGTTATTATTTGGATCTATTCTTTTGTATTCATATGTGGATGTCAGATAGGAGTTATTGAAATCGCTAATTGTAGAATTGTTGGCGTTTTGAATATCGCTCGATTCGGTTGACTGATAACCAAGATAGATTTTAGAATTGTAGTTTAAATAATAGCCGAGATTAATATCTGTTTTTGTATTCTGAAAAGTACTGTCTTGTTTAAAAATGTTTAATTGTGCCTTTATTCCAAGTGGTGATTGAAATAGATATGGAATCTCAAGCTTTGTGTTGAAAGTTTTTTGTTGATTTCCGTCGCTTTTCCAGTATAAGGAAAATTTTTCGCCAGCTCGAAGTATATTGGTTAATGAAATATCTAGGTAGCCATTTAATATTAGCTTTTTGTTTTCGTCATTAGAAAAACCAATATAGCCATCAAAATTGTTTGCTTTCCTTTTGTCAAGATAGGTATAGACTTTGGTTGAGTCTGGTGTAAATAAAATTTCTGGGTATTTAGGTTGAGAAACAAACTCAAAGCTATTGATGTCATCATGAAGTTTTTTGACAGTTTCTTGATTGAAAGTTTTGTTTAGGTATTTTTTGTTTAGTTGTTTTACTGCTCCTTTCGGAAAATAATCTTTTAAAGCAGGATTGGTATAATTTATAATAATGGAATTTAGGGTTCGTTTTTTTTCGGAATTAAAATTTAAGTCAGCGTAAATTATCGAATTCTTTTTTTTGATATTTTGTAGTTTGATTTTAGAAAATGCAAAACCTGCTTTTTCATTCTCTGATATTTCTTGATTTAAGAAATTTTCAAGTTCTGAATAAGGTATAATTATGCTGTCATTTTCTGTTTTTTTTGACTCATGAGAAAAATTATTTATACCTATATATATATGTACTTCTTTTATTCTGTTTTTTAGATCTATTAAAACGTTATATATGGTGTCGTTTGTTCTTTTGTTTTCCAGTACTTTAGAGTCAATATAGCCTTGTTTTGCAAGTCTGTTTATTACTGTCGTAATTTCGCTGTTTATTGATTTAATATTTGGATGTTTTTTTGTGTAAGAAATCGAGTCAATGGTTTGATTCTGTTTTTTATTAATTCCGTTTATATTAAGGTAGAAAGATTGCGCAAAACAATTAGCCGATAAGAGAAAAATGAGTATGTAATAAAATTGTTTCAAAAAGCAATTGTTTTGTTAGTTAAATGTAAAGCAAATATCTAATGTTTCTTTGTTAAATCATAGATATAAATAATGTTGTTGAAAATTAATGATTTAACGTTTGTATACTGAAAAATATTTTATACATTTGCAACCCCGTAAAAAGCGGGAATTTAATAAACATAATAATTTTTAGTATTAATTATGCCAACAATTCAACAATTAGTAAGAACAGGAAGAACTCAGATCACTAAGAAGAGTAAATCGGTTGCTTTAGATTCTTGTCCTCAAAGAAGAGGGGTTTGTACGCGTGTTTACACTACTACACCAAAAAAACCAAACTCTGCAATGCGTAAAGTTGCGCGTGTACGTTTGACAAATGGTAATGAGGTGAATGCTTACATCCCAGGAGAAGGACATAATCTACAAGAGCACTCGATAGTATTAGTGCGAGGTGGAAGGGTAAAAGATTTACCAGGTGTTAGATATCATATCGTTCGTGGAGCGCTTGACACGTCAGGAGTTGCAGGAAGAACGCAAAGAAGATCTAAGTACGGTGCTAAACGCCCAAAAGAAGCAAAAAAGTAATTTAAAAACTTTTAAGAAAAAGACATGAGAAAAAGAGCGGCAAAGAAAAGACCACTTTTACCGGATCCAAGGTTTAATGACCAATTAGTTACACGTTTTGTGAACAACTTAATGTGGGATGGTAAGAAATCTACAGCTTTTAAAGTATTTTATGATGCAATTGATATCATCGAAACTAAAAAGCAAAATGATGAGAAAACTTCATTAGAGATCTGGAAAGATGCTTTAACTAACGTTATGCCTCACGTAGAAGTACGTAGCCGTAGAGTTGGTGGAGCTACATTCCAAATCCCAATGCAAATTCGTCCAGACAGAAAAATTTCTATGGCAATGAAGTGGTTAATACTTTATTCTAGAAGAAGAAATGAAAAATCTATGGCACAACGTTTAGCTTCTGAGTGTTTAGCTGCTGCTAAAGAAGAAGGTGCTGCGGTTAAGAAAAGAATGGATACTCACAAAATGGCAGAAGCTAATAAAGCATTCTCTCACTTTAGATTTTAATTCGTAAAGAAATGGCTAGAGATTTAAAATATACAAGAAATATCGGAATCGCTGCTCACATTGATGCTGGTAAAACAACAACAACTGAGCGTATTCTTTTTTATACTGGAAAGTCACACAAAATTGGTGAGGTGCACGATGGTGCTGCAACAATGGACTGGATGGCTCAAGAGCAAGAAAGAGGTATTACAATTACTTCTGCTGCTACAACTTGTACTTGGAACTTTCCAACTGTACAAGGTAAAGTTATTCCAGAATCATTACCATACCACTTTAATATTATTGATACTCCTGGACACGTTGACTTTACTGTAGAGGTGAACCGTTCTTTACGTGTACTTGATGGTTTAGTTTTCTTATTTAGTGCTGTTGATGGTGTTGAGCCTCAATCAGAAACTAACTGGAGACTTGCTGATCAATATAGAGTTCCTCGTATGGGATTCGTAAATAAAATGGACCGTCAAGGTGCTAACTTTTTAGCTGTATGCGGACAGGTTAAAGATATGTTGAAATCGAATGCGGTTGCAATTACTTTACCTATTGGTGATGAAGCAGATTTTAAAGGTATTGTTGACTTAGTGAAAAATCAAGCTATTGTATGGCATGATGAAACTCAGGGAGCTACTTTTGATATCGTTGATATCCCAGCTGATATGGTTGATGATGTAAAACACTACCGTTCTATCCTTATCGAAGAGATCGCAACTTACGACGAGAATCTTTTGGATAAATACATGGAAGATGAAAACTCTATTACAGAGGAAGAAATCAACAATGCGTTAAGAGCTGCAACTATCGATATGGCAATCATTCCTATGCTTGCTGGTTCTTCTTTCAAAAACAAAGGAGTTCAATTTATGTTAGATGCTGTTTGTAAGTATTTACCATCTCCATTAGATAAAGAAGGTATTGAAGGAATTCACCCTGACGATGCTGAATTATTAGAAGAGGATCAAACTAAAATCTTACGTCGCCCAGATGTAAAAGAGCCGTTTGCTGCTTTAGCATTTAAAATTGCTACTGACCCATTCGTAGGTCGTTTAGCTTTCTTCCGTGCTTATTCTGGACGTTTAGATGCTGGTTCTTATGTTTTAAATACTCGTTCTGGTAACAAAGAGAGAATTTCTCGTATTTACCAAATGCACGCTAACAAACAAAATCCAATCGAATTTATTGAGGCTGGAGATATTGGAGCTGCTGTAGGATTTAAAGATATCAAAACTGGAGATACTTTGTGTGATGAAAAGAGTCCAATTATCTTGGAATCTATGAAATTCCCAGAGCCAGTAATTGGTATTGCTATTGAGCCTAAAACTAAAGCTGACGTTGATAAAATGGGTATGGCTTTGGCTAAATTGGCTGAAGAGGATCCAACGTTTACTGTAAGAACTGATGAGGCTTCAGGTCAAACTATTATTTCTGGTATGGGTGAGCTTCACTTAGATATCTTAGTTGATCGTATGAAACGTGAGTTTAAAGTAGAGGTTAACCAAGGTGAGCCACAAGTAGAATACAAAGAGGCGTTTACTAAATCTGCTCAGCATAGAGAAACTTACAAAAAACAATCTGGAGGTCGTGGTAAATTCGGTGATATCGTATTTAGAATCGAGCCTGCTGATGAAGTTGATGGTAAAGTTCCAGTTGGATTACAGTTCGTAAATGAAGTAAAAGGTGGTAACGTTCCTAAAGAATATATCCCTGCTGTTGAAAAAGGTTTCCGTGAGGCTATGAAAACAGGTCCGTTAGCTGGATATGCTGTTGATAGTTTAAAAGTAACTTTATTAGACGGATCATTCCACCCTGTGGATTCTGATGCTCTTTCTTTTGAATTAGCTGCTAGAATGGGTTATAAAGAATCTGGACGTGCTGCTGGAGCTGTTATTCTTGAGCCAATCATGAAAATCGAAGTTATTACTCCTGAAGAAAACATGGGTGATATCGTAGGTGACTTGAACCGTCGTAGAGGTCAGGTTAATGACATGGGTGATAGAAATGGTGCTAAGACTATCAAAGCTGATGTGCCTTTATCAGAAATGTTTGGTTATGTAACTACATTAAGAACATTATCTTCTGGTAGAGCTACTTCAACAATGGAGTTCTCTCACTATGCAGAAACACCTTCTAATATTTCAGAAGAGGTAATCAAAAAAGCAAAAGGTAACGCTTAATTTTAAGAAAATGAGTCAAAAAATCAGAATAAAACTAAAATCTTACGATCACATGTTAGTAGATAAATCTGCTGAAAAGATCGTAAAAACAGTAAAAACTACTGGAGCGGTTGTAACAGGTCCAATTCCGTTGCCAACTCACAAAAAACTTTTCACTGTATTGCGTTCTCCGCACGTTAACAAAAAAGCGAGAGAGCAATTTGAAGTAATGTCATACAAGAGATTGATTGATATTTATTCATCTTCATCTAAAACAATTGATGCTTTAATGAAACTTGAATTGCCAAGTGGTGTTGAAGTAGAGATAAAAGTATAATTTTTTTTATATTTTTTTATATAAAAAGCGAGTCAGAAATGTCTCGCTTTTTTTTGTTTTTAAAAATGCCTTTAGTTGGTTGGTTTTGTGAAGTTTTAGTTTTGAATTTTTCTAATGAATTTCTTTAAAGGCCTTTGTTTTAAAGTGATGCAGGATTTTTTTGTTATGATTTTGTTGGTTAATTGTTAAGTGTAGTTTGTTTGTGTGTTGGAAAAAATAGGTTGAAATTTTGAATAATCTAAGTTGTTTTTAGTGTTGCTTTTGAGCTTGGATTTTGATTATGAGCGATTTAATTTTTGTAACTGTTTGGTATATTCAATTTTAATGTCTACTTTTGCACTCCCTGTTTGGAAATTTCTGTTATTTTCAAATTGAAGGGAATTTTAGTAATTAATAATTAATATTTATGTCTGGGTTAATTGGTAAGAAAATCGGCATGACTAGTATTTTCGACGAAAACGGGAAAAACATTCCTTGTACAGTAATCGAAGCTGGGCCATGCGTTGTTACCCAAGTCAGAACCAACGAGGTTGACGGGTATGAAGCGTTGCAACTTGGTTTCGATGACAAAAACGAGAAACATTCTACTAAAGCGGCTTTAGGTCACTTTAAAAAAGCTGGAACTGTTGCTAAGAAAAAAGTCGTTGAATTCCAAGATTTTGCAACTGAACAAAAATTAGGAGATCTTATTGATGTTACTATTTTTGAAGAAGGAGAATTTGTAGATGTACAAGGTGTGTCTAAAGGTAAAGGTTTCCAAGGTGTTGTTAAACGTCACGGTTTTGGTGGTGTTGGACAAGCTACTCATGGTCAGCACAACCGTTTAAGAGCGCCAGGTTCTGTAGGAGCTTCTTCTTATCCATCTAGAGTATTCAAAGGAATGCGTATGGCTGGAAGAATGGGAGGAGAAAATGTAAAAGTTCAAAACCTTAGAGTTTTAAAAGTAGTTGCTGAAAAGAATCTACTTGTTGTTAAAGGATGTATTCCTGGGCACAAAAACTCTTATGTAATCATTCAGAAGTAATGGAAGTAAAAGTATTAGATTTCAACGGAAAAGATACTGGAAGAAAAGTTCAACTTTCTGATTCAGTATTCGCAATTGAGCCAAACAATCACGCTGTATATCTTGATGTTAAGCAATATCTTGCTAATCAAAGACAAGGTACTCATAAAGCTAAAGAAAGAGCTGAAGTAACTGGAAGTACGCGTAAGATTAAAAAACAAAAAGGAACTGGTACTGCTCGTGCAGGAAGTGTTAAGAATCCATTGTTTAAAGGTGGTGGAACAGTTTTCGGACCAAGACCAAGAAGTTATTCATTCAAATTGAATAAGGGATTGAAGAGATTGGCTAGAAAATCAGCTTTCTCAATCAAAGCAAAAGAGTCAAATATTGTAGTTTTAGAAGACTTTAATTTTGAAACGCCAAACACTAAAAATTTCATTAACGTTTTGAAAGCTTTAGGGTTAGAGAGTAAAAAATCTCTATTTGTGTTGGGTGAGTCAAATAAAAACGTATATTTGTCGTCACGTAATTTAAAGGCTTCAAATGTTGTAACTAGCTCAGAATTAAGCACTTACGCAATATTAAACGCTAATAATTTGGTGCTTTTAGAGGGTTCTTTAGAGTTAATTGAAGAAAATTTAAGTAAATAATAGGAATATGAGCATCATTATTAAGCCTATAGTAACGGAAAAAGTAACCAAAGAAAGTGAAGTTCTAAACCGCTTCGGATTCGTTGTTAACAAAAAAGCAAACAAAGTTGAGATTAAGAAAGCTGTTGAGGCTGCTTATGGAGTAACTATCGTTTCTGTTAACACAATGAATGTGAGACCAGATAGATCTACTAAATACACTAAAAGTGGTTTAATCAGTGGAAAGACAAATGCTTATAAAAAAGCAATTGTACAAGTACAAGAAGGAGAAACAATTGATTTTTACAACAATATCTAAGATAGAAAAATGTCAGTAAGAAAATTAAAACCTATTACCCCAGGTCAGCGATTTAGAGTTGTGAATGGTTATGACGCCATTACAACTGATAAGCCGGAACGCTCTTTGATAGCGCCGATAAAAAACTCTGGAGGTAGAAATAGTCAAGGAAAGATGACCATGCGTTATACGGGTGGTGGTCACAAGCAGAGATATCGTATCATCGATTTCAAAAGAACTAAAGATGGAATTCCAGCTACAGTGAAATCAATCGAATACGATCCAAATCGTACTGCGTTCATCGCTTTGTTAGCTTATGCTGATGGAGAGAAAACTTATATTATCGCTCAAAATGGATTGAAAGTTGGTCAGAAATTAGTTTCTGGACCAGAATCTCAACCAGAGATTGGTAATACATTACCTTTAAGCAGAATTCCTCTTGGAACTGTTATATCTTGTATTGAGTTACGTCCAGGACAAGGAGCTGTTATTGCTCGTTCAGCTGGAACTTTTGCTCAGTTAATGGCAAGAGACGGGAAATATGCAACAATTAAAATGCCATCTGGTGAGACAAGATTAATCTTGTTAACTTGTTCGGCTACAATTGGAGCTGTTTCTAATTCTGACCACCAATTAGTTGTATCTGGAAAAGCAGGTAGAACAAGATGGTTAGGAAGAAGACCTAGAACTAGACCAGTAGCGATGAACCCAGTTGATCACCCTATGGGAGGTGGTGAAGGACGTTCTTCTGGAGGGCACCCACGTTCAAGAAACGGATTGCCAGCTAAAGGTTACAGAACTCGTTCTAAGAAAAACCCGAGTAACAAGTATATCGTAGAACGTAGAAAGAAATAATAAGATATGGCACGTTCATTAAAAAAAGGACCTTTCGTTCATTATAAATTAGACAAGAAAGTTCAAGAAAACGTAGAAAGTGGTAAAAATGCAGTTGTTAAGACTTGGTCTAGAGCTTCAATGATTACTCCAGATTTCGTTGGACAAACTATCGCAGTTCATAACGGCCGTCAATTTGTACCAGTTTACGTAACAGAAAACATGGTAGGTCACAAATTAGGAGAGTTTTCACCAACTAGATCTTTTAGAGGTCATGCTGGAGCAAAAAATAAAGGTAAAAAATAAGAAGCAATGGGAGTTCGTAAAAGAGAAACAGCAGATGCGAGAAAAGAGGCTAATAAGTCTATCGCTTTCGCAAAATTGAATAACTGCCCTACTTCACCTAGAAAAATGCGCTTAGTAGCGGACTTGGTAAGAGGTCAGAAGGTAGAAAGAGCACTTAACATTTTAAGATTCAGTTCTAAAGAAGCTTCAAGAAAATTAGAAAAACTATTATTATCTGCAATCAATAACTGGGAGCAAAAAAATAGTGAAGGTAATTTAGAAGAAGCTGGATTATTTGTTAAAGAGATCAGAGTAGATGGTGGAATGATGTTAAAAAGACTTCGTCCAGCTCCACAAGGTCGTGCACACAGAATCAGAAAACGTTCTAATCACGTAACAATCGTGCTTGGAGCTATCAATAACACACAAAGCAATTCTTAAGCAGCATGGGACAAAAGACAAATCCAATTGGAAATAGACTTGGTATCATCAGAGGATGGGACTCAAACTGGTATGGTGGAAATGATTACGGTGATAAATTAGCCGAAGATCACAAAATCAGAAAGTATATCCATGCTCGTTTATCAAAAGCTAGTGTATCAAAAGTAATCATCGAGAGAACTTTGAAACTTGTAACCGTTACTATCACTACTGCTAGACCTGGTATCATTATCGGAAAAGGTGGACAAGAGGTAGACAAGTTAAAAGAAGAACTTAAGAAAGTTACAGACAAAGAGGTTCAAATCAACATCTTTGAAATCAAAAGACCTGAGTTAGATGCTTATCTTGTGGCGACAAGCATCGCTCGTCAAATCGAAAGCCGTATTTCTTACAGACGTGCAATCAAAATGGCTATTGCTGCTTCTATGCGTATGAACGCTGAAGGTATCAAAGTTTTGATTTCTGGTCGTTTGAATGGAGCTGAGATGGCGCGTTCGGAAGGTTTCAAAGAAGGTAGAATTCCTCTATCAACTTTCAGAGCTGACATTGATTATGCTCTTGCTGAAGCTCACACTACTTATGGTAGAATGGGGATTAAAGTATGGATCATGAAAGGTGAAGTTTACGGTAAGAGAGAACTTTCTCCACTTGCTGGAATGGATAAAAAACAATCTGGTACAGGTGGTGGAAAAGGTGGAGATGCTCCTAGAGGCAAATCTAACTTTAACAAAGGTGGAAAACCAGACGCTCGTAAAAGAAAGTAAATTTTTAAACTAAAGAAAAATGTTACAGCCTAAAAGAACAAAATACCGTAAGGTACAAAAAGGTAGAATGAAAGGTAACTCTCAAAGAGGGCATGAGCTTTCAAATGGAATGTTTGGTATTAAATCTGTACATGAAGATGGAATGTTCTTAACTTCTCGTCAAATCGAAGCTGCACGTATCGCTGCAACTCGTTACATGAAAAGAGAGGGACAATTATGGATTAAAATTTTCCCAGACAAACCTATTACTAAGAAACCTCTTGAAGTACGTATGGGTAAAGGTAAAGGAGCAGTTGAGTATTGGGCTGCTGTTGTTAAACCAGGAAGAATTATGTTTGAAGTTGGAGGAGTTCCTTTGTCAGTTGCAAAAGAGGCGTTACGTCTTGCAGCTCAAAAGCTTCCAGTAAAAACTAAGTTCGTCGTTGCTAGAGATTTCGAAGCATAATTTATATTTATTATGAAACAATCAGAAATAAAAGATCTTTCTGCAGCGGAGTTGCAAGAAAAGCTTAGTCAAACTAAGAAAGTATATGCTGACCTAAAAATGGCTCATGCTATCTCTCCAATTGCTAACCCACTTCAAATTAGAAGCGTTAGAAGAACAGTTGCAAGATTAGCTACAGAGTTAACTAAAAGAGAGTTACAATAATTGTATTCTGCTGAAAGATGGAAGAAAAAAGAAATTTAAGAAAAGAAAGAATAGGTGTTGTTACTTCAAATAAGATGGATAAATCTATCGTTATTTCTGAAGTAAGAAAAGTAAAACACCCATTATACGGTAAGTTCGTGTTGAAAACAAAAAAATATGTTGCACACGACGAAAAAAACGACTGTAACATTGGTGATACTGTAAGAATTAGCGAGACGCGTCCTTTAAGTAAAACAAAATGTTGGAGATTAGTTGAAATCTTAGAAAGAGCTAAATAATTATGGTACAACAAGAATCAAGACTAAAAGTAGCAGATAACACGGGAGCTAAAGAAGTTTTAACTATTCGTGTTTTAGGAGGTACTAAAAGAAGATATGCCTCTGTTGGTGACAAAATTGTAGTTTCTATCAAAGATGCAACTCCAAACGGAAACGTTAAGAAAGGAGCTGTTTCAACTGCAGTTGTTGTGCGTACTAAAAAAGAAGTGAGAAGAGCCGATGGTTCTTATATCCGTTTCGATGACAATGCATGTGTTCTTTTGAATGCTGCAGGGGAAATGAGAGGAACTCGTGTTTTTGGTCCGGTAGCAAGAGAACTTCGTGAAAAACAATTCATGAAAATTGTATCATTAGCACCAGAAGTGCTTTAATTCGTTTTAAGATGATAAAGCTAAAAATAAAATCAGGAGATATCGTAAGAGTTATTGCTGGAGACCATAAAGGTGCTGAAGGTAAAGTTTTACGTGTTTACCGTGAAAAAAACAAAGCGATAGTTGAAGGTGTGAACTTGGTTTCAAAACACACTAAACCAAGTGCTAAAAACCCTCAAGGTGGTATCGTTAAGAAAGAGGCTTCTATTCAAATTTCTAACATTGCTTTAATTGATCCTAAAACTAAGGAGACAACTAGAGTAGGTATTAGAGTAGAAGGAGATAAGAAAGTAAGATTTTCAAAAAAATCTAATCAAGTACTATAGTAATGGCATATACACCTAGACTAAAAGAAGAATATAAGAGTAGAGTAATCTCTGCTCTTAAAGAAGAGTTCGGATATACAAACGTAATGCAAGTTCCAAAACTTGAAAAAATCGTTTTGAGCCGTGGAGTTGGTGCAGCTGTATCTGATAAAAAACTTATTGACTATGCGGTTGATGAGTTAACAAAGATCACTGGACAAAAAGCAGTTTCTACAATCTCTAAGAAAGACGTTGCGTCTTTTAAATTGAGAAAAGGAATGCCTATTGGAGCAAAAGTTACTTTACGCGGAGAAAGAATGTATGAGTTTTTAGATAGACTTATTACTTCAGCTTTGCCACGTGTTAGAGATTTCAGCGGTATTAAAGCTACTGGTTTCGACGGAAGAGGTAACTACAATCTTGGAGTTTTAGAGCAAATCATTTTCCCAGAAATTGATATTGATAAAGTAAACAAAATTTCAGGAATGGATATTACTTTTGTTACTACTGCAAAAACTGATAAGGAAGCAAAGTCATTATTGGCTGAATTAGGATTACCTTTTAAAAAGAATTAAGACATGGCTAAAGAATCAATGAAAGCCCGCGAGGTGAAAAGAGAGAAAACGGTAGCTAAGTATGCTGAGAAGAGAAAAGCTTTATTAGAAGCTGGAGACTACGAAGGTTTACAAAGATTGCCTAAAAATGCTTCACCAGTTCGTTTACACAACCGTTGTAAATTAACAGGTAGACCTAGAGGTTATATCCGTCAATTCGGTATTTCACGTGTAACTTTCCGTGAAATGGCTAACAATGGGTTAATTCCAGGAGTTAAAAAGGCTTCTTGGTAATCTCGCAATAAGTTATTACTTTTGCAAACCAAAAAATAATTTTTAATTGATTAAAGGTTCGGGAAACGAGTGTTTCCCGAAAACCATAATCGCAATCAAATACATATGTATACAGATCCTATTGCAGATTATTTGACTAGAGTTCGTAACGCTGTGGCTGCAAACCACAAAGTTGTTGAAATTCCAGCTTCTAATCTAAAAAAAGAGATAACTAAGATCTTATTTGATCAAGGTTACATCTTAAGTTACAAATTTGAGCAGAACACAGTACAAGGTTCTATCAAAATTGCTTTGAAGTATGATAAAGATACTAAAGAGCCTGTAATCAAAGATATCCAAAGAATTAGTAAACCTGGTTTACGTAAGTACGCAGGTGCTGCCAAATTACCTAGAATCCTTAACGGATTAGGAATTGCTATTGTTTCTACATCAAAAGGTTTGATGACTGGAAAACAAGCTAAGCAATTAAATGTAGGTGGTGAGGTAATTTGTTACGTATACTAATTTTAAACACTAGATAAGATGTCAAGAATAGGTAAAAGCCCAATTGTAATCCCTGCTGGTGTAACTGTTGAAGTTAAAGACGGTATTATTACAGTAAAAGGAAAAAAAGGTCAACTAGTTCAGGAGTTTTCGGACGTAGCTGTAAAAGTTGAAGGCGATCAAGTTTTAGTTGAAAGATCGTCTGATCATAAAGACCATAGAGCAAAACACGGATTATTTAGATCTTTGATCAATAATATGATTGTTGGTGTTTCTGAAGGTTTCACAAAAGAACTAGAATTAGTTGGAGTTGGTTATAGAGCTTCAAACCAAGGTCAAAAATTAGATTTAGCTCTTGGATATTCTCACAATATTGTTTTAGAAATTGCTCCTGAAGTAAGTTTAGAAACAATATCTGAAAAAGGTAAGAACCCTATCGTAAAATTAACATCATTTGATAAACAACTTTTAGGTCAAGTTGCTGCGAAAATCAGAGGATTCCGTAAGCCAGAGCCATACAAAGGAAAAGGTGTTAAATTTGTGGGTGAAGTATTAAGAAGAAAAGCAGGTAAATCAGCTTAAAATATAAGATTATGTCATTAACAAAATCTGAAAGAAGACAGAGAATTAAATTCAGAATTAGAAAATCGGTTAGTGGTTCTGCTGCAAGACCAAGACTTTCTGTATTTAGAAGTAATAAAGAAATTTACGCTCAAATCATTGATGATGTAAATGGAGTTACTATCTTAGCTGCATCTTCTAGAGAAAAAGAAATAGGAAAAGGTACTAACGTTGAAGTAGCTGCTGCTGTTGGAAAACTAGTTGCGGAGAAAGCGTTAAAAGCCGGGATTGATACTATCACTTTCGATAGAGGTGGGTATTTGTATCACGGTCGTATTAAATCATTAGCAGAAGGCGCAAGAGCCGCTGGACTTAAATTCTAATATATTATGTCTAAATACAAAAATGTAGAATTGGTAAAACCTAGTGGTCTTGAATTAAAAGATCGTCTAGTTAGTGTTAATCGTGTTACTAAAGTTACAAAAGGAGGTAGAGCTTTTGGTTTTTCTGCTATTGTAGTTGTAGGTGATGAAAATGGAGTAGTTGGTCACGGATTAGGAAAATCTAAAGACGTTTCTGAAGCAATTGCGAAAGCAGTAGAAGATGCTAAGAAAAATTTAGTTAGAATTCCTTTGAATGGACAATCTGTTCCTCACGAACAAAAAGGTAAATTTGGTGGTGCACGTGTATTCTTAATTCCAGCCTCTCATGGTACTGGGGTTATTGCTGGTGGAGCTGTTCGTTCAGTTCTTGAGTCAGTAGGTATTCACGATGTATTGTCTAAATCTCAAGGATCGTCAAATCCACATAACGTAGTAAAAGCAACTTTTGATGCTTTATTGCAAATGAGAAGCGCTCATACTGTTGCAAAACAAAGAGGTGTTTCTTTAGAGAAAGTTTTTAAAGGTTAATTAGGAAATTATGGCTAAATTATTAGTAAAACAAGTAAGAAGCAAAATCAACTGCCCTCTTTCTCAAAAGAGAGGTTTGGAAGCTTTAGGTCTACGTAAAATTGGACAAGTTGTGGAGCATGAGTCAAATCCTGCTATCCTTGGGATGATAAACAAAGTTAAACACTTAGTTTCTGTTGAAGAAGCTAAATAACAAATACTGTTATGAATTTAAGTAACTTACAACCTGCTGAGGGATCTACACACAATCAAAATAAAAGATTAGGTAGAGGAGAAGGTTCTGGAAAAGGTGGTACCGCTGCACGTGGACACAAAGGAGCAAAATCTCGTTCTGGTTATTCTAAAAAGATTGGTTTTGAAGGAGGGCAGATGCCACTTCAAAGACGTGTACCTAAGTTTGGTTTCAAAAACATCAATCGTAAAGAATACGAAGGTGTTAATTTAGATACTCTTCAATTATTAGTTGATAACGGTGCAATTACTGATTCTGTTTCTATGGCAGAATTCGTAGCAAATCGTCTAGCTACTAAAAATGAAATCGTTAAGATTTTAGGTAGAGGAGAATTGAAAGCAAAATTAAAAGTAACTGCCCACAAATTTACTGCTACTGCAAAAGCTGCTATTGAAGCTGCTGGTGGAGAAGCTGTAACTATATAACTTATCTATTAAGATGAAGAAATTTATTGAATCAATAAGTAATGTTTGGAAAATCGAAGAACTAAAGAATAGAATCTTAATTACATTAGGATTACTTTTAGTATATCGTTTTGGAGCACACGTTACGCTTCCTGGAATTGACGCAACGCAATTGACTGGTTTAGCGGGACAAACTAAAAATGGTCTAGGATCTATTCTAGACATGTTCACCGGGGGTGCTTTCTCTAAGGCTTCAGTATTTGCTTTAGGTATCATGCCTTATATTTCTGCGTCTATTGTTGTTCAGTTAATGGGAATTGCGATTCCATATTTACAAAAACTTCAAAATGATGGGGAAAGTGGTAGAAAAAAGATTAATCAAATCACTCGTTGGTTGACAATCGCTATCACATTGGTTCAAGGTCCAACTTATATCTATAATTTATACAGAACATTGCCTAGTAATGCATTTTTGCTAGGCTTTAATTCACCTGAATTTTTGTTCTCGTCAGTTATCATTTTAGTTACAGGTACAATTTTTGCTATGTGGCTTGGTGAGAAAATTACAGATAAAGGTATTGGAAATGGTATTTCATTGTTAATTATGGTTGGTATTTTAGCACGTTTACCGCAAGCTTTTATTCAAGAGTTTACAACACGTGTTACCAATAACAATGGAGGTCCAATGTTATTAGTTATTGAAATTATTGTGTGGCTATTAGTTATCATTTCTTGTGTATTGCTTACAATGGCAGTACGTAAAATTCCAGTACAATACGCTCGTCGTACAACAACTGGAGATTACGAACAAGATTTGGCAGGAGGTAATAGACAATGGATTCCTCTAAAGCTTAATGCTTCTGGAGTAATGCCAATTATTTTTGCGCAAGCAATTATGTTTATCCCTGCAGCAGTGGCTGGATTGTCTAAATCAGATACATCACAATCTATTGTTGGTGCATTTAGTAATATGTTTGGTTTCTGGTATAATTTTGTTTTTGCAACTTTAATTATTGTATTTACATTCTTTTATACTGCAATCACCGTTCCTACTAACAAAATGGCTGATGATTTAAAAAGAAGCGGTGGTTTTATTCCAGGCGTACGTCCAGGAGCAGAAACTTCTGATTTCCTTGATAAAGTGATGTCTTTAATAACTTTCCCAGGATCTTTATTCCTTGCTTTGATTGCTGTGTTCCCAGCTATTGTTGTAAGTATTATGGATGTACAACAATCTTGGGCAATGTTTTTTGGAGGTACCTCATTAATAATTATGGTTGGTGTTGCAATAGATACTATTCAGCAGATCAATTCATACTTGTTAAATAAACATTATGATGGTTTAATGAAGACTGGTAAAAATAGAAAAGCGGTAGCTTAATATATTTATGGCAAAACAATCAGCAATAGAACAAGACGGATCAATCATTGAAGCATTGTCAAATGCGATGTTCCGTGTAGAGTTAGAAAATGGACATATTGTAATTGCTCATATTTCTGGAAAAATGCGAATGCATTACATCAAGTTATTACCTGGTGATAAAGTGAAACTAGAAATGAGTCCTTATGATTTGTCAAAAGCAAGAATTACTTATCGATATTAAAGGATATTCACTATGAAAGTTAGAGCATCAGTAAAAAAGAGAAGTGCCGAGTGCATTATCGTGCGTAGAAAAGGGAGACTGTACGTAATAAACAAAAAGAATCCTAGATTTAAACAAAGACAAGGATAATTATGGCAAGAATAGCAGGGGTAGATATCCCAAAAAACAAAAGAGGTGTTATCGCACTTACCTATATTTTCGGATTAGGAAAAAGTAGAGCTATTGAGATTTTAGAAAAAGCTCAAGTTAGCCAAGATAAAAAAGTTCAAGATTGGAATGATGATGAGATCGGAGCGATTCGTGAAGCTGTTTCATTTTACAAAATTGAAGGAGAATTACGTTCTGAAATTTCTTTAAACATTAAGCGTTTAATGGATATTGGATGTTACAGAGGTATTCGTCATAGATCTGGTCTTCCATTAAGAGGACAAAGAACTAAAAACAACTCAAGAACAAGAAAAGGTAAAAGAAAAACTGTTGCTAACAAGAAAAAAGCAACTAAATAATAAGTAATATGGCTAAAGCAACTGCAAAAAAACGTAAAGTTATCGTTGAATCAACGGGTGAGGCTCATATTTCTGCCACTTTTAATAACATTATTATTTCTTTGACTAATAAGAAAGGTGAAGTTATCTCTTGGTCTTCAGCTGGTAAAATGGGTTTCAGAGGTTCTAAAAAGAACACTCCTTATGCAGCTCAAATGGCAGCGGAAGATTGCGCTAAAGTAGCACTTGAGGCAGGACTTAAAAAAGTGAAAGTTTATGTAAAAGGACCAGGTAACGGACGTGAGTCTGCTATCCGTTCTATTCATAACGGTGGAATTGAAGTTACTGAAATTATTGATGTTACTCCAATGCCACACAACGGATGTCGTCCTCCAAAAAGACGTAGAGTTTAATTTTTTATTTTTATAGTATAACCAAGGTAGAACATAGATTATCGAAGGATTAGACCTGAATTCATAATTTCTACCTTAAATTTTTTTTAAAATGGCAAGATATACTGGTCCTAAAACCAAAATCGCTCGTAAATTTGGCGAGGCAATCTTCGGAGATGATAAATCTTTCGAAAAAAGAAATTACCCACCTGGACAACACGGGATGGCTAAAAAAAGAGGAAAAAAATCTGAGTACGCTGTTCAATTAATGGAAAAGCAAAAAGCTAAATATTCTTATGGAATTTTAGAAAAACAATTCAGAAATTTATTCGAAAAAGCATCAGCAACTAAAGGGGTTACTGGTGAAGTTTTATTACAATTATGCGAAGCAAGATTAGATAATGTTGTTTTTAGAATGGGAATTGCTCCATCTAGAAGAGGTGCGCGTCAAATCGTTTCTCACAGACACATTACTGTAAATGGAGAGGTTGTTAATATTCCTTCTTACCACCTTAAGCCTGGTGATAAAGTTGCAGTTCGTGAAAAATCTAAATCTTTAGAAGCTATCGAACGTTCTTTATCAAATTCAAGTCATGTTTATGAATGGATTACTTGGAACAATGATCTTAAAGAAGGAACTTTTGTTTCTGTTCCTGCAAGACTTCAAATTCCAGAAAACATTAAAGAACAATTAATCGTAGAGTTGTACAACAAATAATAATTGACTTAGTCGAAATTTATGGCAATATTTAATTTTCAAAAGCCCGATAAAGTTATCATGATCGATTCAACCGATTTTGAAGGTAAATTTGAGTTTAGACCTTTAGAACCTGGTTACGGATTGACAGTTGGTAATGCACTTAGAAGAGTTTTGCTTTCAGCGTTAGAAGGTTATGCAATTACATCTGTTCGTATCGAAGGTGTAGATCATGAGTTTTCTACTATTTCAGGTGTTGTAGAGGATGTTACCGAAATTATCCTTAATCTAAAACAAGTACGTTTCAAACGTCAGATCGAAGATATAGATAATGAATCAGTTACTATTTCTGTTTCTGGTAAAGATCAACTAACAGCAGGTGATTTTCAAAAATTTATCTCAGGTTTTCAAGTTTTGAATCCAGACCTTGTTATCTGTAATTTAGATTCTAAAATCAAATTGAACTTCGATTTAACAATCGAGAAAGGTAGAGGATACGTTCCTGCTGAAGAGAACAAAAAACAGAATGCTGCAATTGGAACAATTTTTACAGATTCTATTTTTACTCCGGTAAAAAATGTAAAATATGCAATCGAAAATTTCCGTGTAGAGCAAAAAACAGATTATGAAAAATTAGTTTTTGAAATTAAAACTGATGGATCTATTAATCCTAAAGATGCTCTTACTGAAGCTGCTAAAGTTTTAATTCACCATTTCATGTTGTTTTCTGACGAAAGAATTACACTTGAGGCTGACGAAATTGCACAAACAGAATCGTATGATGAAGAGTCATTGCATATGAGACAATTGCTTAAAACTAAGCTTGTTGATATGGATTTATCTGTGAGAGCATTAAATTGCTTGAAAGCGGCTGAAGTTGATACACTTGGTGATTTAGTATCGTTCAATAAAAATGACCTAATGAAATTCCGTAATTTCGGTAAAAAATCTTTAACTGAACTTGATGAACTTGTTGCAGTTAAAAATTTGACTTTCGGAATGGATTTAGCTAAATACAAATTAGATAAAGAATAATTTACTTCATATTTTGCTCTCCATAGTGGATTGTAGCAAGATGAAGATAAAAAAAACACGTCATGAGACACGGAAAAAAATTCAACCACTTAAGCAGACAGACTGGACATAGAAAAGCTATGTTGGCTAATATGGCTTGTTCTCTTATCGAGCACAAACGTATTAACACTACTGTTGCTAAAGCTAAAGCGCTTAAACAATTCGTTGAGCCTTTAATCACTAAATCAAAAGAAGATACGACTCACAATCGTCGTATTGTTTTTGCTTACTTACGTAACAAATACGCTGTAACTGATTTGTTCAGAGATGTGGCTGCTAAAGTAGGTGACCGTCCAGGAGGATACACTCGTATCATTAAAGTTGGAAATCGTTTGGGAGATAACGCTGATATGGCGATGATCGAACTTGTTGACTTCAATGAACTTTACAACGGAGGTAAAAAAGAAGTTAAAAAAGCTAAAAGCCGTCGTGGTGGTAAAGCTAAAAAAGCTGAAACTGCTGCTCCAGAAGCTCCTGCTGCTGAAACAGAAACGACTACTGAAGCTTCTGAATAATTATGAAAGTAATCATTCTATAGAAATCAAGGATAAACTAATTTTTAGTTTATCCTTTTTTTTTGATTTTTTTGAAACGGAAGAAATGTAACTTATTTAAAATGATAGGTTTTATTTTTACGAATGAAAGTTTTAAAAAATCTTGGAAGGGCTATTTTAAAGAAGTAAATTTGCAAAATATCTAATTACACTTAAAACCTTTATATTGGTTTTATATCTTGATTAAAAAAACAATTCAAATTAAATAATGAAATACACAACACGACAAAGCGCCATTTTATTACTTAGTGATGGAACAATCTTTCACGGAAAATCTATCGGAATTAGCGGTAAAACTTTCGGTGAAGTTTGTTTTAATACTGGAATGACAGGGTATCAGGAAATTTTTACTGATCCTTCTTATTTCGGTCAAATTATGGTTGCTACAAATACACATATCGGAAACTATGGTGTTAATGATTCTGAAGTTGAATCTGATAGTATTAAAATTGCCGGTTTAGTTTGTAAAAACTTTAGTTTTAATTATTCTAGAGAGAATGCTTCAGGAAGCTTGGAAGATTATTTTGCTAAACAAAATTTAATCTGTATTTCTGATGTTGATACTCGTGCACTTGTAAGTTACATTCGTGACAATGGAGCGATGAATGCTGTAATTTGCACAGATGGAACTCCAGTTGAAGATTTAAAGAAAGAATTGGCGAATGTTCCAAATATGGAAGGTTTAGAATTAGCTTCTAAGGTTTCTACTAAAGAACCATATTTCTTTGGAGATGAAAGTGCTACTTACAAAATCTCAGCTTTAGATCTTGGAATTAAAAAGAACATTTTAAGAAACCTTGCTAAAAGAGATTGTTATATTAAAGTATATCCATTTGATTCAACCTACAAAGATATGTCTGAATTTAATCCAGATGGATATTTCTTGTCAAATGGGCCAGGGGATCCAGATCCATTGTTTGGAGCGATTCAAGTAGCAAAGGAGATATTAGCAGATAACAAGCCTTTGTTCGGAATCTGTTTAGGACATCAGGTAATCGGTTTGGCAAATGGTGTTGAAACCTATAAGATGTTTAATGGACACCGTGGAATTAATCACCCTGTTAAAAATATCATCACAGGTAAAGGCGAAATAACTTCTCAAAATCACGGATTTGCTGTTAAGAGAGAACAATTAGAGAATCATCCAGAGCTTGAAATAACTCATGTTCACTTAAATGATGGAACTGTTGCGGGAATGAGAATGAAGAATAAAAATTGTTTTTCAGTTCAATATCACCCAGAGGCTAGTCCAGGACCACACGATTCGTCATATTTGTTTGACCAATTCGTAGAGAATATTAAAAGCAGTAAGGTCTAAAACGATGTAGTTAATAAATAAAGGTGTTTAATGTCTAAAATGCGTTTATAGTATTAAATATTTTTATAATTTCGAAAAAAAAATATAATTTATTAATAAAAAACAAAAATAATGAGTATTATAATTAAAGTTCACGCAAGACAAATTCTTGATTCTAGAGGTAACCCAACTATTGAAGTTGATGTAGTAACTGAAAATGGAGTTTTAGGTAGAGCTGCTGTTCCATCTGGAGCATCTACAGGAGAGCACGAAGCTGTTGAATTACGTGATGGAGGTAAAGCTTACCTAGGTAAAGGTGTTTTGAATGCAGTGAATAATGTAAATACTATTATTGCTGAAGAATTAGTTGGGACTTCTGTTTTCGAACAAAACACAATTGACCAATTAATGATTGATTTAGATGGTACTCCAAATAAATCTAAATTAGGAGCTAATGCTATTTTAGGGGTTTCTTTGGCTGCTGCTAAAGCTGCTGCTAATGAACTTGGCTTGCCATTATACAGATACGTAGGTGGTGTTTCTGCTAATACGTTACCGGTTCCAATGATGAACATCATCAATGGAGGTTCTCACTCTGATGCGCCGATCGCATTCCAAGAGTTTATGATTTTCCCAGTAAAAGCGACTTCTTTTACACATGCAATGCAAATGGGAACTGAAATTTTCCACAACTTGAAAAAAGTATTACATGATAGAGGTTTAAGTACTGCTGTTGGTGATGAAGGAGGTTTTGCTCCAAATTTAGCTGGTGGAACTGAGGACGCTTTAGATACTATAAAATTAGCTGTTGAAAAAGCTGGATATTCTTTCGGAGACGAAATTATGATCGCTCTTGACTGTGCTGCTTCTGAGTTTTATGTAAACGGAAAATACGATTACACTAAATTTGAAGGAGAAACTGGAAAAATCAGAACTTCTGAAGAACAAGCTCAATACTTAGCTGAACTTGCTGCTAAATATCCAATTATCTCTATCGAAGACGGTATGTACGAAGATGATTGGGATGGATGGAAAGCTTTAACTGAAAAAATCGGAGATAAAGTACAATTAGTAGGAGATGATTTGTTTGTAACTAACGTTGCTCGTTTATCAACTGGTATCGAAAAAGGAATTGCTAACTCAATCTTAGTAAAAGTAAACCAAATTGGTACTTTAACTGAAACTATTGCTGCTGTAAACATGGCGAAAAATGCTGGTTATACATCTGTAATGTCTCACCGTTCTGGAGAAACTGAAGATAATACAATTGCAGACTTAGCTGTGGCTTTAAACTGTGGTCAAATTAAAACTGGTTCTGCTTCTCGTTCAGATCGTATGGCTAAATACAACCAATTATTGAGAATTGAAGAAGAGCTTGGAAATACTGCTTATTTTCCTGGTTTAAATGCTTTTAAAATCAAATAATTTCTGAAATTATATATTGGAAAAAACCATCCGCCGCGGCGGATGGTTTTTTTTTGGACTTTTAACAAATTCATAGCAGTATTCTTTTTTAAATTAGTCTTAAATTCATTAGATTTGATAAATTATTATTTAAAGAATTATTTCCAGTATATTATGTCAAAAATAGCTACATTAGAAATAGATGGTAAAAAGGTTGAACTTCCGGTAATCACAGGGAGTGAAAACGAATCAGCTATCGATATCAACAAATTACGTGATTTAACAGGTTATATTACCCTTGATCCAGGTTATAAAAATTCAGGATCTTGTACAAGTGAAATCACTTTCCTAGACGGAGAAGAAGGAATTTTACGTTACAGAGGATATTCTATTGAAGACCTTGCTGAAAAAGCCAGTTTCTTAGAAGTATCATATCTTTTGATTTTCGGTGAATTACCTACAGCTAAACAATTAGAAGATTTTGAAAATGGTATCAAAAAACATTCTTTGGTAAACGAAGAAATGAAAAATATCATTGACGGTTTCCCTAAAACGGCTCATCCAATGGGAGTGTTATCTGCTTTAACGAGCGCTTTAACAGCTTTTAATCCTAAAGCGGTTAATGTTGATAACGAAAAAGAAATGTACGAAGCTATTTGTAAAACAATGGCGAAATTTTTAGTGATTGCTACATGGACTTACAGAAAATCTATGGGTTATCCTTTAAATTACTACGATAATACAAAGGGTTATGTAGAAAGCTTTATGCAATTAATGTTTAAATTGCCTACAGGACCTTACGCTGCAAATCCTGTAATTGTAAATGCCTTAGATAAATTATTCATTCTTCATGCAGATCACGAGCAAAACTGTTCTACTTCAACTGTAAGAATGGTAGGTTCTTCTCATGCAGGTTTATTTGCTTCAGTTTCTGCAGGAGTTTCTGCTTTATGGGGACCACTTCATGGTGGAGCTAACCAAGCAGTACTTGAAATGCTTGAAGAAATCAATAAAGACGGTGGTGATACAGATAAGTTCTTAGCGAAAGCGAAAGATAAAAATGATCCATTCCGTTTAATGGGATTCGGACACAGAGTTTACAAAAACTTTGACCCAAGAGCTAAAATCATCAAAAAAGCTGCAACAGAAGTATTAGAGACTTTAGGTGTTGAAGATCCGATTTTAGATATTGCAAGAAAATTAGAAAAAGCAGCTCTTGAAGATGAGTACTTCAAATCAAGAAACTTATATCCAAACGTTGATTTCTATTCTGGAATTATTTACAGAGCTTTAGGAATTCCAACAGATATGTTTACTGTTATGTTTGCAATTGGAAGATTACCAGGTTGGATTGCACAGTGGAAAGAAATGCGTGAAAACAAAGAACCAATTGGAAGACCACGACAAATTTATACAGGACATCCTTTACGAGAGTTTAAGTCTAATAAATAAAAAACGAAAGCTTCACTTAACTGTGAAGCTTTTTTTATATTTGCTCAAAATACAATAGAGTTATGTTGCAATTAAATGTAAAGAACGAAACGTCTCGACTTCGTGCTGTAGTTCTGGGTTCTGCTGTTCATAATGGACCGACTCCAACTATAGATGAGGCTTATGATCCTAAATCATTGGAACATATTAAAGCAGGAACTTACCCTGTAGAAAAAGATATGGTTGCTGAAATGGAAGCTTTTAATTCTGTTTTTCAGAAATATGATGTAACTGTTTATCGTCCAGAGATGATTGAAAATTACAATCAGATTTTTGCTAGGGATATTGGGTTTGTAATTGATGATATCTTTGTAAAATCGAATATTCTTCCAGATAGAGAACGTGAATTAGATGCTATTCAATATGTAATTGATCAGATTGATCCATTAAAAGTAGTTCGTCCTCCAGAAGAAGTTCATATCGAAGGAGGAGATGTGATGCTTTGGAATGATCATATTTTTATCGGAACTTATAAAGGAAGCGATTACAAAGATTATATTACTGCAAGAACAAATATGCATGGTGTAAACTATATTAAATCATTATTCCCTAATAAGATTGTAAAGGAATTTGATTTAGTAAAATCTAAATTGGAAGCAAGAGACAATGCTTTACATCTAGACTGCTGTTTTCAGCCTGTAGGAAAAGACAAAGGAATTATCTATAAAAGAGGTTTCCGTGAAGAAGCAGATTATCTTTATTTAGTGAAACTTTTTGGGAAAGAAAATCTATTTCATATCGAAAGAAACGAAATGTATAATATGTTTTCGAATGTGTTTTCAATTGATGAAAATGTGGTAGTTTCTGAAAAGAATTTCACGAGATTAAATAACTGGCTTCGTGAAAATGGTTTTATCGTTGAAGAAATTCCATATGCTGAAATTTCAAAGCAAGAAGGTTTGTTAAGATGTTCGACGCTTCCATTAATTAGAGACTAAAAAAAACAATTTTAAATTTCAGGCTTCTAGAAAAACTTGAAACCTGAAACTTGAAACAAAAAAATAAAAAATGAAACAAACTACTAATGCTATCGTGATGATTCGCCCAGTTGCATTCAGAATGAATGAACAGACGGCTGTAAATAATTATTATCAAAAAGTATTGGACGGACTTTTACCAAGTACCGTAAATGCAAAAGCGCAACAAGAATTTGATGCTTTTGTAGAAAAACTTAGAGCGGTTGGAGTAGATGTAACGGTTGTCGACGACAATTTAGAGACTGATACTCCGGATAGTATTTTTCCGAACAATTGGGTTTCATTTCATGAAAATGGAGACGTTGCGCTTTATCCGATGTTTGCTGAAAATCGCCGTCAAGAACGTCGTGAAGATATTTTGGATACTTTGGAAGAAAAAGGATTCGAAATTGCAAATATCATGGATTATACTTCTGCTGAAGAAGATGGCATTTTCTTAGAAGGAACAGGAAGTTTATTATTAGATAGAGCAAACGGAAAAGCGTATTGTGCATTATCGCCAAGAGCAGATGAAGAATTGTTTATAGAGTTCTGTGAAGATTTTGACTATGCACCTGTAATTTTTGAAGCTTTTCAAACAGTAGATGGAGAACGTAAGTTAATTTATCACACTAATGTAATGATGTGTTTAGGTGAAACCTTTGCCGTAATATGCGCAGATTCTATTGATGATAAAAAAGAACGCAAAATGGTTTTGGATAACTTAAAAGATGACAAAAAAGAAATTATTTTAATTACAGAAGATCAAGTGAATAATTTTGCGGGAAATATGCTGGAGGTTAGAGGAAAAGATGATAAGAGATACATTGTAATGAGCGCATCGGCACATCAAAGCTTAACTCCGAAACAAATTTCGCAATTAGAAAATCACGCTGAAATTTTAAGTTCGAGTTTAGATACAATTGAAGCTTGCGGTGGAGGAAGTGCCAGATGTATGATGGCAGAAGTTTTCTTGCCAAGGGCTTAAATAAAATGAATAGATGAAAAGAAAGGGATGAAATTATTTAAATTTCATCCCTTTCTTTTTAGAAAATAATATCAGAATTAAAAATTTCCTTTAATAATATTTATAATGGCACTTACAATATACTGAATACCAATCGAAATAACTATAAAGCCAACAATTCTAGAAATTGCAACAATTCCTGAGGCACCTAATATTCTAGCTAAATAATGTGCACTTTTTAGAATAGCAAAAATAGCTACTGCAATTGCAAAAATAGCTAACGAAGAAATTATGATTTCGTTTAATTCGTGGTGCTCTTGGTAAAAAGCAATTAAAAGAGACATTGATCCAGGTCCAGCAAGCATTGGAATTGCAAGCGGAGTGAGGGCAATATCGTTTCTATGCTGGGCTTCATTTTCAATTTTTTTGTTGATTCCTCTTTTCTTGTTGAACTTACCAGAAAGCAAAGAAAAGCCAGAGTTTACAATTACAATTCCGCCAGCAATTCTTAAGGCGTCAATGCTAATTCCGAAAAAAGTTAGAACATATTGGCCAATAAAATAAGAAACCAATAGTATGATAAAAACATTGATGGCTGTCCAAAGTGAGATTCGGGATCTTTCTTTTTGAGAGTCATGTTGAGTTAGTCCAACAAAAATTGGTACAGTTCCGATTGGATTAAGTACCGAGAATAAAGCGGCAAATAAGTAAATAAATAATTCCATGTTGTATTGGTTCGTGAAGTAAATGTAGTTATTTTTTGATGCTTTTAGGTGAAATTATGTTATAATAATATTTTTATTGGTGTCAATTCTGGCTTATAAGGCATTAAGTTAAATCGTTCTTTTTGATTACTTTTGCAATCTAAATTAAAACTATGAAAAGTAAAAAAACATTGGTTATAGGAGCGTCGACAAATCCAGAGCGTTATTCTTATAAAGCGGTAAATATGTTGGTAGGAAAAGGACATTCTGTATTAGCAATCGGTCAAAAAGCTGGCGAAGTTGCTGGAGTAAAAATTCAAACTAAAGCAATACCAGTTAAAAATATTGATACTATTACTCTATATTTAAATCCTGTTCGTCAGAGAGATTATTATAATTACATTATTGAATCGCATCCTAAAAGAGTAATCTTTAATCCTGGGACAGAAAATCCTGAATTGTATCAATTATTAGAGCTTAATGATATTCAAGTTGAAGTAGCTTGTACATTAGTTTTGTTGACTACAAATCAATACTAAATTATTGTTTGTTACTTTTCTTTTAGTCTCGAAAAGAAAGGGGTTTCGTAATAAAACAGCAATAGCATAAAGCTTTGAATTTAATGGCTGTAATGTAGGCTAAACCATTAAAAGTATTACTTTTGTCGTCATGGAATTTTCATCAAAATTAATTGAAAAAGCAGTAGGCGAAATGTCGCAATTACCTGGTATAGGTAAACGTACAGCACTTCGGCTAGTTCTTCATTTGCTAAAACAACCGAAAGAACAGACTGCTTTTTTATCTCAAGCATTGATGAATATGCGTGAGGATATTAAGTTTTGTGAAAGTTGCCATAATATTTCTGATACTAAGATTTGCGAGATTTGCGCTAATCCAGTTAGAAATCATGAAACAATATGTATTGTAGAAGATATTCGAGATGTTATGGCAATTGAAAATACGGGCCAGTTCAAAGGGATATATCATGTGCTTGGTGGGAAAATTTCGCCTATTGAAGGAGTTGGTCCTAATCAGTTGAATATTTCTAGTTTGGTAACAAAAGTGAAATCTGGAAATGTGTCAGAGATTATTTTTGCATTAAGCTCAACAATGGAAGGGGATACGACAAATTTTTATATATATAAACAGATTGCAGACACTAAGATTATAATTTCGACAATTGCTAGAGGGATATCAGTAGGAGATGAATTAGAGTATGCAGATGAAATAACACTAGGACGAAGCATCTTGCATAGAGTACCTTTTGAAAAAACATTTAAAAATAATTAACTTAACCCCAAATAAAAGTTAGGTTTTTCCGAACATTAAAGGAAAAGCCATATTTGCGATAAAATTGAACGAATGACAAAAAAAAGTTTTTTTCTATTCTTATTAATTTCAGCATTATTTACCTCATGTATTCCAATTAAAGATTTGGTTTACCTTCAAGATAAAAATAATTCAGGAGAACAAACAGCAATTGCAGCGGTAGAAGCAAAACCCTATAGATTGCAAGTAAACGATGTTTTAAAAATCAATATAAAAGCTATTGATTCAAAATTGGTTTCTATTTTTAATACAACAGAAGGTGAAAGTAGTCAGGCAGGAAAAACTGAATCCAGTTTATACTTTGATGGATTTACAATTGATGATCATGGTAATATTAGGATGCCAATTTTGGGAGAAATAAATGTAATTGGCTATACTCTTGAAGAGGTTCGTGTGAAAATTGAAAAGAAATTACTTGAAGAATATTTTAAGAGCGAAGCCAATATTTTTGTTACAGTTAAATTAGCTGGTTTTAGATATACTATTAATGGAGAGGTTGGAATGACAGGAACAAAAACACTATTTAAGGATAATGTAACTATTTTGGATGCTGTTGCAAATGCAGGAGATATTACTACGGTTGGTAATAGAAAAGAAGTAACCATAATTCGTCAGACACCAACAGGTGTACAAATGCATGATATTGATCTTACTGATGTGAATGTAATGAAGTCACCTTATTATTATTTACAGCCAAATGATTACATCTATGTAAAACCCTTAAGACAAAAAACTTGGGGAACGGGCCAAACAGGGATACAATCTATAGGAACAATAATTACATTATTATCTTTGGCAACAACAGTTTACCTAATTATAAAGTAAAAATAGATTTTTAAAATGTTAGACATTAAAGACTTCGCCATTTTTGAAAATCATTCTCATTTTGATTTTAAAGGGTTTCTGTTGAAAATTGTGGGATACTGGAAATGGTTTCTTATAAGTTTGATTATTACATTTACAATTGCTTATCAGATAAACGTTCGTAAAGAAAAAATTTACGGAATGCAGACAATGATTTCTATTAAAGAAGAAAGTAATCCTTTTTTTACCTCAAATACAAGTTTGGTTTTCAATTGGGGAGGGGTTTCTGATCAAGTAAATGGTATTTCTACAATTCTTCAATCAAGGTCTCATAATGAGTTGGTTGTTGATAAACTTCAATTTTATATTGATTATTTAGAACAAGGAAAGTATAATTTAATAGATTCTTATGGAGTTGTGCCATTTTATGTCGATATTGATAAAACAAAAGGACAGCTTGTAAATACATTAATTAGTGTAAAATTTTTAAATGAAAACGAGTATGAAATAAGGATTCCATTTGAGGTTAATTCTGTTTCGTTAATAACTTACAGCAATAATTCTTATAATAATACGTCAGTACAACCTATAATGTTTGTTAAAAAATATAAAGTAGGAGAACGTGTTAATCTTCCATTTTTAAATTGGAAAATTCAAATAACAGATAATCCAGGTTTTTATAAAGGAAAAGAATACTTTATTAGATTTAATGATTTTGATGGAACAGTCTCTCGTTATAGAGGTGTAAATGTAGATTCAGGAAAAAGTAGTGGATCATTATTGACTTTGTCTATGCAGGGTACTAATAAGGCAAGAATGGTTGATTATTTGAACGCAACTGTTAGAATGCTTATTAAGATACAACTTGATGGAAAAAATCAATTTGCTACGAATACTATCAGATTTATTGATAGTACACTAGTAGCAATGGAATCACAACTTAAGCAAACCGGTAACGAATTAAAATCTTTCCAAAAAGATAAAAAGATTTATGAAATAGAAGATGGAGGTTCTAGAGTTTCAGAGAAAATAATGAATTTTGATGTTGAAAAAGATCAAGTTACAAGAAAAATAGCTTATTATAATTCATTAAGATCATATTTAAATAGTAGTGATGATTATTCTAGATTACCAGCCCCTTCTGTTGCAGGAATTGAAGATCCGAATGTTGTTGCAAATGTGTCAAAACTTATTGCACTTTCTACACAAAGATCTGAAATGGCTTATGCAGTAAAAAGTGAAAAAATATTTAAAGATTTTGACAATCAAATGGCTGCAGTAAAAAATGTTCTTCAAGAGAATATTGTTACCGCAAAAGCAGCTTTAATATATGATTTATCGCTATTAAACGCGAAAATTGGTCAAGCCGAAAGTACTGTTAAAAAACTTCCAGCCGAACAGCAAGAATTATTGAAGATTAAAAGAAAATATGATTTGAATGACAATATCTATACTGAATTTCTTCAAAAAAGAAATGAAGCAGAAATTGTAAGGGCATCTAATTTATCTGATATTCATTTTATTGATCCCGCAAAAGATATTGGAGGAGGATTGATCGGGCCCAAAACCTCAATGAATTATATACTGGCATTGTTTATTGGGATTTTAATTCCCTTGCTTTTTATCCTTGTGATTTTTTTTATTAATAATTCGATTCAGAATACTGAGGATATAACTAAATTAACTCAAATTCCTTTATTAGGAGTAATTGGTCTTAATGTGAATTCGAGCAGTTTGGCGGTTTTTGAGAAACCAAAATCAGCACTTTCTGAATCTTTTAGAGGAATACGTTCTTCGCTTCAGTTTTTATATAAAAAACAACAGCTTACCGGATCAAAAACTTTAATGATTACTTCTTCAATTAGTGGGGAAGGAAAAACTTTCTGTTCTATAAATATAGCGACTGTTTTTGCTTTAAGTGAAAAGAAAACAGTAATTGTAGGTCTAGATTTAAGAAAACCAAGGTTGGCAGATGAATTTCAATTAAAAAACCCTTTAGGAGTTGTCAACTATCTAATAAAACAAAATAGTTTAGAAGAAATTACCAATTCGACAGCTATTCCAAATTTAGATGTAATCCTCTCGGGTCCAATACCTCCAAATCCTTCAGAGTTAATTTTAAGCGATGGTATGAGGGAATTGATTGACGAATTGAAGCAGAAATATGATTATATAGTTTTGGATACTCCACCTGTTGGTTTGGTCGCAGATTCATTAGAATTGGTTCAATTTGCAGATGTGACATTGTATATTGTGAGACAGAATTATACTAAGAAAGATATGATAACGTTGTTGAATACAAGACTTAAACGCGGAGAGTTAAGTAACGTGAGTATTGTGTTGAATGGTTATGAAAATAAGGCAAAATATGGTACAGGTTATGGATATGGTTACGGTTATGGAGCATATTCGAATGGTTATCATGAGGAAGAGATCAAAGAAGGATTTTGGAAAGCGTTTGTAAATCGAATTAGAAAAAGCTAAATTTTGACAAATGAAAAATGAGATAAAAAGTACGATCTTGATTACAGGAGGAGCTGGATTTATTGGCTCAAATTTGACTGAGTATTTTTTAGACTTAGGTTATAAGATTGTTTGTCTAGACAATTTTTCTACAGGTCATCGTCATAATTTAAAAGATTTTTTAGATAATCCTGATTTTAAATTAATTGAGGCTGATATTAGAAGTTTAACAGATTGTAATTTGGCGGTTCAAGGAGTAGATTACGTTTTACATCAGGCAGCTTTAGGTTCTGTGCCTCGATCAATCAAAGATCCGATTACTACAAATGATGTAAATGTTTCTGGGTTTTTAAATATGCTTACTGCTGCACGAGATGCTAAAGTAAAACGATTTGTATATGCAGCAAGTTCGTCGACTTACGGAGATTCTCAAGGATTGCCAAAGGTAGAAAATGTTATAGGAAAACCATTGTCTCCTTATGCAATTACAAAATATGTAAACGAATTGTACGCAGAGATTTTTAGTAAAACATATGGGTTAGAAACAATCGGACTTCGTTATTTTAATGTTTTTGGAAGAAAACAAGATCCTAACGGAGCATATGCAGCTGTAATTCCAAAGTTTGTAAAACAATTTATGAATCATGAAAGTCCCGTAATTAACGGCGATGGAAATTATTCACGCGATTTTACTTATATCGATAATGTTATACAAATGAATGAGTTGGCTATGACTTGTCAAAATCCAGAGGCTGTTAATACTGTTTATAATACAGCATTTGGAGATAGAAATACATTAAATGACTTAGTTGGCTATTTAAAAAAGTTTTTATCAGACTTTGATCCAAAAATAAAGGATGTGCCAGTTATTTACGGCGAAAATAGAGCGGGAGATATCCCTCATTCTTTAGCAAGCATCGAAAAAGCAAAAAGAAATCTGGGTTATAATCCAAAATATTCTTTGCAAGACGGATTAAAAGAAGCTGTTGAATGGTATTGGCATAATTTAAAATAAACTTAAGATCAAGATAAAATAGATCAAATGAAAATTACAAAAATTTGCTGCATTGGTGCAGGATATGTTGGTGGACCTACAATGGCGGTTATTGCTCAAAAATGTCCACATATTCAGGTTACAGTTGTTGATTTAAATGAACAAAGGATAGCAGATTGGAACGATCCGAACCCTGAAAATATTCCAATATATGAACCTGGTCTTTCTGAAATTGTATCTGAAGCAAGAGGTAGAAATCTATTTTTCTCTACTGATGTTGATAAAGCAATAGATGAGGCTCAAATGATATTTATTTCAGTAAATACTCCAACTAAGACTTATGGAAAAGGAAAAGGGATGGCTGCTGATTTAAAGTATATTGAATTGTGTGCAAGGCAAATTGCAAGAGTTGCCAAACAAAATAAAATTGTAGTTGAAAAATCGACTTTGCCTGTTAGAACGGCTGAAGCAATTAAAAGTATATTGGATAATACAGGGAATGGTGTTCAATTTCAAATTTTATCTAATCCAGAATTTTTGGCAGAAGGAACTGCGGTCGCCGATTTGTTAAATCCAGATCGAATTTTAATTGGTGGAGACACAAATCAAGAAGGAGAAGAAGCAATTAATTCATTAGTTGATGTCTATGCAAATTGGGTAAGTAAAGATAGAATTTTGACAACAAATGTTTGGTCTTCAGAATTATCTAAACTTACAGCAAATGCATTTTTAGCACAACGAATTTCTTCAATCAATGCAATGTCAGAGCTTTGTGAGAAAACAGGTGCAGACGTAAATGAAGTTGCGAAAGCAATTGGTATGGATAGCAGAATAGGGCCAAAATTCTTAAAAGCTTCTGTAGGATTTGGAGGTTCTTGTTTTCAAAAAGACATTCTAAATTTAGTTTATATCGCAAAATCATATGGATTAAATGAAGTTGCAGATTATTGGGAACAAGTAATTATTATGAACGATCATCAAAAAAGAAGATTTTCAAATAAAATTGTTCAGACATTATATAATACAGTAGCTGATAAGAAAATTGCCTTTTTGGGTTGGGCCTTCAAAAAAGATACAAACGATACAAGAGAATCTGCAGCAATTTATGTTGCTGACGATTTAATAAACGAGCAAGCAAAAATTTCAGTTTACGATCCTAAAGTTTCTAAAAACAAGATGTTAAGTGATTTAGATTATTTAGAAACAAGAACAGGTGAAGAAAATAGAAGTGCATTAAATGTGTTTGATAATGCCTATGAAGCATGTAAAGATGCGCATGCAATTGCAATTTTAACTGAATGGGATGAATTTACGATGTACGATTGGAAGAAGATTTATGATTCGATGCATAAACCAGCTTTTATATTCGATGGAAGAAATATTTTAAATGCTAAACAATTAGAATCAATTGGATTCGTTTATAATGGTATAGGATCATAAATTGGTTTTGTGATTATTGTAAAATGAAGTAGTAAAAACTGCGTCATCATAAATAAAAAAAATGAATTGGTACGTAGTTTATACAAAACCTAAATGGGAAAAGAAAGTTGCAGATAGACTTATTCAACAGGGAATAGAGTGTTATTGTCCATTAGTAACACAAGTAAAGCAATGGTCAGATCGTAAGAAAAAAGTTGAAACACCTCTTTTTAGTTCCTATGTTTTTGTTCAATTAGCTGATTCAGATCGTAATTTAGTCTTTCAAGTTCAGGGAGTAGTTAGGTACCTATTTTGGTTGGGAAAACCCGCAATTGTAAAAGATCAAGAGATTGAAATTATTAAAAAGAGTTTAACGGCTCCAAACCTAAGTGATATTTCAATTTCTAGTATTCAGGTTGGAGATAAAATCAAATTAGAATCAGGCGTATTTAGCAATCAGAATGCAATAGTTCAGCAGGTATCTAGTAATTATTATGTGCTAGTGCTAGAAACATTAGGATGTGTTTTGAAGATAAAGTATAAATGATTTAAAAAATTAAGATGCAACAGAAGAGAAAGTCATTTTATGATTTTTTTCTTCTGTTTTTTATTATGTATTTATTTACAGTCTGATTAATAGATTGTTGGAAAAATTAGTTTTTTTTTAGTAATTCGTTTTGTAAGTATTACGGGAAACCGTATTGAATAACTAGACTTATTATGTTATATTTGCCGAAAATGATTAATTTAGGTATCTGAGTCAGAATTTTGTGACTGAGAACGGCGAAGCCATGAGTTTTATTGACCAGAAATAAATTAAAAAATATGAATTTGAAAGCTAAAGTAAAAATTGCAGTTATAGGTTTAGGTTATGTGGGACTACCATTAGCTCGATTATTTGCTACAAAATACCCAGTAGTGGGATTTGATATAAATGAATCACGAGTAGAGTCTTTAAGATCTGGAACAGATAGTACTTTAGAAGTAGAAGATGATGTCTTAAATGAAGTTTTAGTAGATAGTTTAGATGGAGAAAAAGGATTGTATTGTACTACATCAATAGATGATATTAAAGAATGTAATTATTATATAATCACTGTTCCAACCCCTGTCGATAAAAATAATAGACCTGATTTGACTCCCTTGTATAAATCAAGTGAAACGGTTGGAAAAGTTTTGAAAAAAGGAGATGTCGTTATTTATGAATCGACTGTCTATCCGGGAGTAACAGAAGAGCAATGTGTTCCCGTTTTAGAAAAAGTTTCAGGCTTAAAATTTAACGAAGACTTTTTTGCAGGATATTCTCCAGAAAGGATAAATCCTGGTGACAAAGAACACACAGTCGAAAAGATATTAAAAGTTACTTCGGGCTCAACTCCTGAAATAGGTTTAAAAGTCGATGAACTATATAAGTCTGTAATTACGGCAGGGACACATTTGGCACCTACAATAAAAGTTGCAGAAGCAGCAAAAGTTATTGAAAACTCTCAGCGTGATATTAATATTGCTTTTGTTAATGAATTGGCTAAAATATTCAATTTAATGAATATTGATACCCAAGAGGTACTTGCAGCGGCATCGACAAAATGGAATTTTTTGCCTTTTAAGCCAGGACTTGTAGGTGGACACTGTATTGGTGTTGATCCTTACTATTTAGCACAGAGAGCGCAAGAATTTGGTTATCATCCTGAAATAATTTTAGCAGGAAGACGTTTAAACGATAGCATGGGGGAATATGTCGCTTCGCAAATCGTAAAGTTGATGATAAAAAAAGGTATTTCTGTTAATGGCGCTGAATTATTAATGCTGGGCATTACTTTTAAAGAGAATTGCCCAGATGTAAGAAATACTAAAATTGTTGACGTGGTAAGAGCTTTGAAAGAATACGGAATATTGGTGAGTATATTTGATCCCCTTGCAAATGCACATGATGTAATAAAAGAATACAATTTAGTAACATTTAACTCTATTCCAGATAATAAATTTGACGCTATAGTTCTAGGAGTTTCACATTCTGAATTTTTAGAATTAGATTTTGCTAAACTGCAAAAAAAGAATAGTTTATTATATGATGTTAAAGGAGTTTTAGGGACTATAGCTGATAATAGATTATAGGTCTAACCTTTTTTTATTTTAGAGAAAATGGAAACAAAAAATTCAATAGTACATGTGGTTTTAACAGGAGGTGTAGGTAGCAGATTATGGCCACTTTCACGTAAAAGCCAGCCTAAACAATATCTAGAAATATTTGAAGGTAAATCTTTATTTGAAATGACTGTTGAACGTAATAGTCACTTGGCAGATAAAGTAATGGTTGTTGGTAACGTTGACAATCATCATTTAAGCGGTAAAGTAATGGAAAAAACTAAAACTTCGTACATTAATATTGTAGAAGCAACACCAAGAAATACTGCTGCAGCTATTGCCTTTGCTGCCTTTGCTTCAAAGCCAGACGATATACTAATTATTACCCCTTCTGATCATATTATTGATAAAATGGAGGATTATAATGCAGCAATTCAAGAAGCAATTTCAAAAGCTAATGACGGATTTATAGTTACTTTTGGAATCATTCCAACAAAACCAGAAACAGGCTATGGTTATATAGAATCCAAAGGTGATGAAGTATTATCATTTCGTGAAAAACCAAATGAAACCACGGCGAAGGAGTTTATCTCAAGAGGTAATTTCCTTTGGAACAGTGGAATGTTTTGTTTTAAAGCAGATGTTTTGTTGAATGAATTAAAACAATTTCAGCCGGATGTTTATGAAAAATCTAAAATAGTTTGGGAGGCATCTAAAGAAGGATTTTTGGATTTAGATTTATCATTGCAAATTCCATCTATAAGTATTGATTATGCTGTAATGGAACGAAGCAAAAAAATAAAAGTAGTGCCAGCTTCTTTTTCATGGTCGGATTTGGGCTCTTTTGAGTCAGTATATGAATATCTTGTTTCAAAAGGTCATCCAATAGATTCAAACGGAAATATGGTTATTGGATGTGACAGCCATACTACTTTCTTAGGATTAAGAAATACCATTTTTGTGCATACAGAATCTGCTAATTTAATTTTGCAAAAAGAAAATTCGCAAGATGTAAAAGATATATACAACGAATTAGAAAGACAAAATTCGGAATTATTAAAATAAAGAAATCAAAAATATAAAATGAAAAAAATTCTTATAACTGGCGGTGCAGGATTTATAGGATCACATGTAGTGAGACGTTTTGTAAATAAATATCCAGAATATCAAATTTATAATTTGGATGCCTTGACATATGCTGGAAATCTGGAAAACATTAAAGATATTGAAAATAAGCCTAACTATAATTTTATTAAGGGAGATATTGTAGATGAAGCTTTTATAAACGAACTATTTTCTCTACATAATTTTGATGGCGTTTTACATTTAGCGGCAGAATCTCATGTAGATCGTTCAATAGAAGATCCCTTAGCATTTGTAAAAACAAACGTTATTGGCACAATGAATTTGTTAAATGCAGCTAAAAATCAATGGAAAAATAACTTCGCAAATAAAAGATTCTATCATATTAGTACAGATGAAGTTTACGGAACTTTAGGAGAAGAAGGATTATTTACAGAAACAACACCTTACAATCCTAATTCTCCTTATTCTGCTTCAAAGGCAAGTTCAGATCATTTTGTTAGAGCTTATGGTGAAACTTATGGATTGCCATATGTTTTAACTAACTGCTCAAATAATTATGGATCTTATCATTTTCCAGAAAAATTAATTCCCTTATTTATAAATAACATTATAAACAATAAGCCTTTACCTGTTTATGGCGATGGTAATTATACAAGAGATTGGTTATTTGTTGAAGATCATGCTGCTGCAATAGATTTAGTTTTTCATAAGGGAAAAAATCATGAAACATATAATATTGGCGGTTTCAACGAATGGAAAAATATAGATTTGGTAAAATTACTTTGTCAAATTATGGATGAAAAATTAGGAAGAGCCAAAGGTACTTCTAGGGAATTGATTACCTATGTAAAAGACAGACCAGGTCATGATTTGAGATATGCTATTGATGCTTCTAAAATAAATAAAGAACTTGGATGGAAACCATCTGTAACTTTTGAAGAAGGCTTAGAAAGAACAATCAATTGGTACTTAAATAATGAAGAATGGTTACAGAATGTTACATCTGGCACATATAAAGAATACTACAAAAAACAATACTCATAAATTAAATTATTCTTACTTAAATTTATTTTTTAAGATTAAATAAAATCAACATGAAAAAAATAATATACGTTCTTATTTTGTTTTTTACTTTTCTATTTTCATATAATGTTAAAGCACAAGATATTTTAAAAAGTAAAGACTTAAGTACAATTAAAGTTGATTATTTATCTGATGATGACTTGTCTAAAATTAGTGCACAACTTAAAAGTAACAATACTACAATAGAACAAGTTGAGCCAATGGCCCTATCAAGAGGAATGAGCCAGACTGAATACGATAAATTGAAAACCAAACTTAACGAGTATTTAGCAAAACAAAACAAGGGTACTGACGAAAAACCAAAAAAACAAGAAGATAAGGTTGAATTTGGAAGAAAACAAGATAAAATTAAAAATGAAAAGGTTAAAGACTCTGCAAATGTTTTAATTTTTGGTTCCGAATTGTTTGATAATCCTACGTTAAATTTTGAGCCTGATTTAAAAATGGCAACTCCTGTAAATTATGTATTAGGACCAGGCGACGAATTGCAAGTGAGTGTTTATGGTGTTCAAGAGTACAATGCGTCAATACCAGTCTCTCTTGAAGGGAAAGTTGCTATTCAATATGTGGGACAGATTTCAGTATCTGGAATGTCTATTGAAGCTGCTACCCAAAAAATAAAAGCTGCTATTGCAAAAGTATATAGTACTGTTCGTTCTGGGCAATCTCAGGTAAGCGTTAGCTTAAGTCAAATAAGAACAATCAAAATAACTATAGTAGGAGGTAAACAACCTGGAAATTACTCAATTTCTTCTCTAGCTACAGTTTATAACGCTCTACATTTAGCGGGTGGTCCAGGAAAAAATGGAAGTTATAGAAATATTGAATTAATTAGAAATAATAAAGTATATAAGAATATTGATATCTATAGATTTTTAGTAAAAGGAGATCAATCTGACAATGTTACTCTAAAAGAAAATGATGTAATAAGAATTCCAGCATATAGTCAGCGAGTTACTGTAGAAGGAGAAGTTAAGCGTCCCGGTATTTTTGAAATGAAGAAAGGAGAAACTTTTTCCGATTTATTAAATTTTGCTTCAGGTTTCAATGAATTTGCTTATACAGCTTCAGTAAATGTATTACAAAAAACGGGCAAAGAATTTAAAGTGCATGATATAAATGAAAGCGAATATAATTCATATCTTCCTCAATCAGGAGATGTTTTCAGGATTACAAAAATTTTAAATCGTTTTGAAAATAGAATTAAAATAGAAGGTGCTGTTTTTAGACCAGATTATTATTCTTTTACTGAGGGGATGCGAGTGTCTGATCTTATTACTAGAGCTGAGGGACTGAAAGAAGATGCCTATAGTAAAAGAGCAAGAATAGTTCGTCTAAAAAATGACCTAACGACAGAGATTATTAATGTAGATCTAGATTCTGCATTGTCTGGCGATTTAAATGCAGATATTGAATTAAAAAGAGAAGACATAGTTACTGTTTATTCTATTTTAGATTTTAGAGAAGAATATAAAGTTACTATTGATGGAGAAGTAAAAAATCCAGGAGAATATGATTATTTAGAAAATTTGACTCTTAACGATTTAATTGTGCAAGTTGGCGGTTTGACAGGGTCAGCATCTAAAAGAGTTGAAATTGCTAGAATGATAAAGTCTGACTTTATCGATGATTCAGATCCAAAACGTATTGAATTAGTCCAATTTGAAATTACCGCAGATAATAATGAACAAGCCAAGAATTTTATTTTAAAACCTTTTGATGTAGTTAATATTCGAAGAATAGCTGTTTATGAAAAACCGCAAATGGTAGTTATAAAAGGAGCTGTTACATATCCTGGGAAATATGTTTTAGCAAATAAAAAAGAAACTGTTTATAATGTTGTAATGAGAGCTGGCGGACTTACCTCTGTGGCCAATTTGGAGGGGATGAAAATTCTTAGACCAATTAAGGAAGATCAAATTGAAAAATTAAAAAGTGTTGATTTGAATTTAAAAACGGATACCCTAAATAATAAATTAATAAATAAACTTGAAAATGAATTAAAGTTTTCGACAATTCCAATTAACTGGGAAAAAATAGTAAAGAATAAAAATCATTATTCCAACGTGACACTATTCCCTGGTGATGAAATTGAGGTTGCAGTTTATAATGAAGGGGTAAAAGTAACAGGAAACGTATTGTTAACATCTGAAATTCCATATCGAAGTGGAAAAGGCTTTAAATATTATATTAATTCTGTTGGAGGAGTTGATAGTAAAGGTTGGAAGAAAAAAGCATATATTATTTATCCAAATGGAAAAGCTGATGTCACTAAATCATTTTTATTTTTTAGATTTTATCCAAATGTAGAACCAGATTCGCAGATAGTTGTTCCTGAAAAACCTGAAACTAAAAAGATGAGTACAGGGGAATGGGTTAGTATAGGAAGTGTATTGACTAGTTTGGCATTATTGATTGTAACTGCTTTTAAATAATTTTATAATGAATAAAACTATAGCCAACGACGAAATTTCGCTAAAAGAATTACTAGCAAGCGCTTCAGAATGGTATGCTTATTTGCTCTCTAAATGGAAAATTATTTTAGTATCAGGAATTATTGGTGCTTCTTTAGGGATAGTGTATTCTATAACTAAAAAGCCTATATACAAGGCCACATTATCTTTTGCTTTAGAAGATGAAAAAGGTGGAGGATTAGGTGGTGCATTAGGACTTGCGAGTACATTAGGGATTGATTTAGGAGGGAACGCAGGAGGAATATTTACAGGAGCTAATTTAACGGAACTTTTTAAGTCAAGATCTATGGTTGAAAAAACATTGTTGAGTCCTGTTATAATAGATGGTAAAACAATTTCTTTGGCCGAGATGTATATTCAAAATAATAAATGGAGAGAAAAGTGGAATGAAAAACCTAATTTGAAAAACGTACAGTTTTTGCCAAATCAACAACGAGAAAAATTTACTAGGGTGCAGGATAGCATTTTAGGATCTATTTATACAAAGCTTTCAAAATCAGGTTTAATTGTAGCTGTTAAAGACAAAAAAGTATCAATAATTACAATGGAAGTCTCTTCGACGAATGAATTATTTTCTAAATATTTCTGTGAAGCTTTAGCGAAACAAGTAGGAAAATTTTATGTCGATACAAAAAGCAAGAAGGCAAGAATGAATATGGATATTTTGGAACATCAAACAGATTCCATTCGAAATGAGCTTAATGGTGCAATAACTGGTGTCGCTGCTGCTAATGATAATACTTTTAATTTGAATCCTGCTTTAAATGTCCGACGAGCTCCATCGGTTCGTAGACAGGTAGATGTGCAGGCAAATACTGCTATATTAACTGAATTAGTGAAACAGACTGAGCTTGCAAAAGTTACGTTAAGAAGAGAAACTCCTTTAATTCAAGTTATAGATAAGCCAATTTTGCCATTAGAAAAAGAAAGATTTGGCAAGTTAAAAGGAATTATTTTAGGTGGTTTTTTATTTGGTTTTCTTGCCATTGCTTTCTTAATCGTTAAACGCATCATTAAACAATTAGTTTAAAAAATTTTATAGTAAACATCAATAATAACAATTATGTTAAATAATAAAACAATATTAATTACTGGAGGAACGGGGTCATTAGGAAAGGCACTGACTAAACATATATTTGAAATTTATCCGACAATTAAGAAGCTAATTATTTTTTCTCGTGATGAGCAAAAGCAATTTCAAATGGCTCAAGAATATCCATTAGATAAATATCCTCAAATTAGATTTTTTTTGGGCGATGTTAGGGATGAACAAAGATTAATAAGAGCTTTTCAAGGGGTTGATTATGTAATACATGCTGCGGCAATGAAACATGTGCATTTAGCTGAATATAATCCAGATGAATGTATTAAAACGAATATTGGAGGTGCACAAAATGTTATTCACGCTGCAATGCAAACAAATGTTCAAAATGTTGTTGCATTGTCTACCGACAAAGCATGTGCACCAATTAATCTTTATGGAGCAACAAAACTAACTTCAGATAAATTATTTGTAGCGGCAAATAATATTAAAGGATTTAACCCAATTAAATTTTCAGTTGTAAGATATGGTAATGTGATGGGGTCTAATGGTTCTGTAATTCCTTTTTTTATTAATAAAAAGAAAGAAGGAAAATTACCTATCACAGATATTGCAATGACACGATTTAATATTTCGCTTCAAGGAGGTGTAGATATGGTGATGCATGCGATGGAACATGCGTGGGGAGGTGAAATTTTCATACCTAAAATTCCTTCATATAAAATTACAGATGTAGCAGAAGCGGTAGCTCCAAACTGTCCAATTGAAATAGTAGGAATTAGACCAGGTGAAAAGATACATGAGGAAATGATTACTGCATCAGATTCTTTTTATACATATGACCTAGGTAAGTACTATACGATTTTACCATCGATCCCTAATTTTAAACTTGATGATTATTTAAATCATTTTGAAGCAAAAAAAGTTAAGGAAGGGTTCTATTATAATTCTGGTACAAATGACGATTGGGAGACTGTTGATAGTTTGAGAGGTTTGATAAAAGAACATGTTGATGCAAATTTTGAAGTATAATGGAAAATAAAATTATTCCTTATGGAAGACAGGATATTACAGAAGAAGATATTAATTCTGTAATTGAAACTTTAAAATCAGATTTTTTAACTCAAGGCCCAAAAGTAAAGGAATTTGAAGAAAAATTTTCTGAATCTGTTGGCGCGAAGTATGCTGTAGCTGTCAATAATGCAACGGCGGGACTTCATATCGCAGCTATGGCCCTTGGATTAAAAGAAGGAGATAGAGTAATTACTACTCCAATTACTTTTGCCGCGTCTGCAAATTGCGCAAGATTTGTAGGTGCTGAAGTCTGGTTTGCAGATATTGACCGAGATACCTATATATTATCTCTTGAAAAAACAAAAGAGTTAATTGAAAGTAAGCCTAAAGGTTTTTTTAAAGGAATAATTCCTGTAGATTTTGCCGGATTGCCTGTGAATTTAGAAGATTTTAGAAAACTAGCAAGTGAGCATGATCTTTGGATTTTAGAGGATGCTTGTCATGCACCTGGCGGATACTTTGTTGATTCGAAAAAGGAAAAGCAGTTTTGCGGAAATGGAATATATGCCGATGCAGCTGTCTTTTCATTTCATCCTGTAAAACATATTGCTTGTGGAGAAGGAGGGATGGTTACTACCAATTCTGAAAAAATCTATAAAGAACTGTTGTTATTGCGTTCTCATGGAATAACGAAAGAAAATATGTCAGAAAATCATGGAGGTTGGTTTTATGAAATGCAAACTTTAGGATTTAATTATCGAATAACAGATTTTCAAGCAGCTTTAGGCATATCTCAATTAGCAAGAAACGAAAAAGGAGTTGAAAAAAGAAATGAAATAGCAGAAAGATACAAAAAGGCTTTTAGAGGAAAGTTAAAATATCAAACTTTACCAGAAAACTTTTTAAATGCACACCATCTTTTCGTAATTGAAGTTGATGATAGAAAAGACTTGTATGATTATTTGCATCAAAATAAGATTTATGCTCAAATTCATTACATCCCAGTTCATCAACTGCCTTATTATAAGGAATTAGGGGACAATTATATCGATTTGTCAAATGCTGAGGAGTATTATTCAAAATGTATTAGTTTACCTATGTACCCAACATTAACTATCGAAGAACAAGAATTTGTAATCGAAAAAGTTAATTTATTTCATTCTAAAAACGTATAAATTTTTATGGCATATACAATAATTGAAGTAGCAAATACTCATGGAGGAAATATAAAATATGTTAAGGAGTTAATTTCACAATTTTCATCTTTTAAAGATAATTTTGGAATTAAATTTCAGCCATTACATCCAGATAAATTAGCAACAAAAGATTTTGAGTGGTATTCAGTTTATCAAGAATTATTATTTGATTCACTTGAATGGGATGAGATTATTAATCTGGCTAAAGAAACCAAAGATGTATGGCTAGATATATTTGATGAATATGGAGTACAGATCTTAGAAGAGAATCATTCTAAAGTTTATGGCATTAAATTGCAGGTTTCAGTACTATTTAATTATGCCGTATTAAATGCCTTATCTAAAGTTGATCTTTCAAATAAGAAACTTATAATTAATGTAGCCTCTCTTGATTTAGACGAAATAGCGTATTTTTTAAAGAAATATGAGGAAAGTTTAAATCCTGAAGAAATCTTGATTGAAGTTGGATTTCAAGGATATCCTACATTATTGCAAGATTCAGGGATTTCAAAAATTAATAAAGTTAAAAATGCATTTTCTAAAAGAATAGTTTTTGCTGATCATATTGATCGTGAGTCGGATTATGCAGTATGGTTACCTGCCTTGGCAATCGCATCAGGAGCAGACATAGTCGAGAAGCATGTATTACTTGAAAATGCTGAAACTAAATATGATATGTACTCTAGTCTAGGAGTTACTCAGTTTACAAAAATGATTGAAATTGTTAATAATTATGAAGAACTTTTAAATGCTGAATTTATTAATAATAGAGAGCTTTTATATTTAGAAAAATCTATTATGAAGCCTATATTGAAAGGAGCTAAAGAAAAGGGTGAGTACTTATCAATAGAAGAAGATTTTGAATTTAAGAGATCAGGAAAAAATGGATTAAACTCAAAACAAATTAAAGATTTGATTTCCGATTTTCATATTCTTTCAGTTTCTAAAAATAAAGGGGAAACACTACAAAGAGAAGATTTTAAGAAAGCAAATATTGCAACAATTATTGCTTGTAGATTGAAATCAACCAGACTTAAAGAAAAAGCACTATTAAAAATTGGAGATCTTACTTCGGTTGAGTTATGTATTAAAAATGCATGTAAATTTGAAAATGTCAATAATGTAATTTTAGCTACCTCAGATTTAGAATCTGATTTGCCACTTAAGGACTTTACTTATAATGAATCAGTCATTTTTCATCAAGGTGACCCGGAAGATGTAATTCAGAGATATTTGGACATAGCAAGAAAACTTAAAGTGGATATTGTTATTAGAGTTACAGCAGATTGTCCTTTCATTGATAATGAAATTTTAAAAATTTTACTTAAATCTCATTTCGAGTATGGGGCTGATTATACAACTGCAAGAGATGTAGCAGTAGGTACTAACTTAGAAATTATAAATGTTCAAGCATTAGAAAAAGTAAAAAAACATTTTCCATCTGCAGAATATTCAGAATACATGACATGGTATTTTATGAATAATTTAGAATATTTTAGAGTTAATTTGGTAGACTTACCTAAAAATCTTGTTAGAAATTATAGATTAACTTTGGATTATAATGAAGATATAATTTTATTTAATAAAATTGTAGATAATTTTAAAACTAATCCAGATTATACTATTAGTGATATTTTTGATCTGCTAGACAAAAAACCTGAACTTCCTGAAATAAATAATCACATTCAATTAAAATATAAAACAGATCAAGTATTAATTGATACTCTGAATAGTAAAACAAAAATTAGTTAATAAATGATAATTGATAAATTTGAAAATTTAGTAAATTATTCTAAGTTATATCCTGAAATTGATAGGGTGCTTAATCTCTTAAAAAATAAAGATTTAAATGTTTTAAATGAAAAGATATCTTCTGAAAGTATTACTTTAATTCCAATATATAGTAAAGAGATATCTCCTTCTTTTAATAGAAATATTCTAGAAGCTCACAAACAATTAATGGATATCCATATTTCTTTGGAAGGAGAAGATATAGTTGCATTTGCAGATGTTTTTAGTGAAGTAAAAGAGTATCAGGCTTATGATGAGTTGAATGATTTTGCGCTTTATACATCAGATTATATAAAGAAGTTTTCAATCCCAAAAGGCTATTTTTGTATCATTCCTAATAATTTTGCACATATGGCATTGTATGAGGGGCATTCAGATGTGAAGAAAGTAGTGGTTAAAATGTCGGTATCTAGTAAAGAATGTCTCTAAAAAAATCATACAAATTATAATGAGAATTTTATTTTTAACAGATTCTCTGTCTCTACCACGGAAATTCGATTCTGGCGAAGTAACGTATGAAGATACTTATCTTTTTATGCTTCGAAATAGATTTCCTGAATTATTGATTGTTGATATAGCTATCGGAGGAGCCAAGATTTCTGACCTATTGGGGCAATGTTTTTATTATAAACAATTTAAACCTGATTTAGTTTTTTTACAATGTGGGATTGTAGATTGTGCACCGAGATCTTTTAGTTTAATGGAAAAACTATTAATTGATAAATTTCGGCTTCGAAAAGTTACAAAATTATTTGAGAAAAAATTAAGAAAGATTAGGAACTGTACATATACTCCAAAAGAAGTATTTTTAGATTCTTTGTTAAGAATTAAAAGTGATTTTGAAAGTATTCCGTTGTATTCACTCGGAATTTTGCAAATAGCAGAACAATATGAAAAGTTAATCCCAGGCATTAAAAAAAATGCCCATGAATACAATCAGATATTAAAATCACATACAAAATTTATAGAAAATGATGATTTCCCTTTAGATGGAATAATTTCAGATTTTCATCATTTAAATGAAAAAGGACATCAGTTAATTTTTGTAAAATTAGAAAATGTGATTTTAGATCATCTAAATTCTAAGTCTAAGATAAATGGGAAACTATAAAGTATTAAACCAGCAAGTTTTTACAAACCAAGATTTTTCAATTGTGCCAATTCGTTATGAAGATCGTTTGCTTATAATGAAATGGCGTAATGAACAAATTTATCATTTGCGTCAAGATAAACCATTAACAGTTGAAAGTCAGGAAAATTATTTCAATAATATCGTGTCTAAGCTTTTTGAGCAAGAAAAACCAAACCAAATTTTATTTTCTTTTTTAAGAAATGAAGAGTTTGTTGGTTATGGAGGGTTGGTCCATATTAATTGGATTGATAAAAATGCTGAGATATCATTTTTAATGAACACAAGTTTAGAAAAGGAATTTTATAGTTCTTTTCTGTTGAATTTTCTAAGTTTAATTGAAAAAGTTGCATTTAGTGATTTAGATTTATTTAAAATTTACACGTACGCTTTTGACGTGAGGCCACAGCTTTATCCAATACTTGAGCAATCTAATTTTTTTAAAGAGGCAGTATTAAAGAATCATTGTTTCTATTATGGAAATTTTAAAGATGTTATTATACATAGTAAATTTAATAAATTGTGATGGGATGTAAATATACTTATGTAAATTTTACCGATTTAAATAATGAAGAATTATTATTGGTATTTAATTGGAGAAATAATTATGAAGTAAGAAGATGGATGTATAGTACTGATTTAGTTGAGTTAGATAATCATTTTAATTTTGTTGAAAGATTAAAAACAGACAAATCTAAATTGTACTTCCTAGTAAAAAGAAATAATCTGCCAGTTGGTACTTTTTCATTAACCGCAATAGAAGATGATGAAGCCGAGTGGGGGTATTATATAGCTCCAGATTATCATCACAAGAATATTGGTGTTGAATTTTATTATTATGTATTAGAATATATTTATCTGAATCTAAAAATGAAAACTTTAAAAGGATATGCTCTAACTGCTAATAAATCAGCAAACTCATTTAGTGATCTTTTTAGTTTCTCAAAAGTAATATCGGAGTTCAAAAGTTCGGAAAATAGTGATGATGAATATTTTTTCAGAGAACTAACTGAAAATGTTTGGAGGGAAAAAGTTATAAAAAATAAAAAAATTGAAAGACTTTTAGAATTAACAGTAAATTCAATAATTTAATGTTAATTAAAGCGTTTGTGATTTTTTTACTAACGTATTTAGTAATTTAAGATTTTTACGAGTACATTATTTTATTGTCTTTAGAAAAAATAAATAAATATATGGAAGCATTTATAAATGGAATTTCGCATTATTTGCCAGAAAAAGTTTTGGATAATTCAGAGCTTTCTTCTATGTTTCCTGAGTGGTCAGTTGAAAAAATTTCCCAAAAAACGGGAATAGTTAGTAGGCATATAGCAGATGAAGATGAATCATCAAGCGATATGGCAATAAAGGCCCTAGAGAATTTTATACATGATTATAATTTTGATAAATCAAGAATAGATTATCTTATTCTTTGTACTCAAACACCAGATTACCTCCTTCCAACAACCGCTTGTATCATTCAAGATAAAGCTGGATTATCAAAGAAATGTGGTGCAATAGATGTCAATTTGGGTTGTTCTGGATATATATACGGTTTGGGTCTTGCAAAAGGTCTTGTTTCTACTGGGCAAGCTAAAAATGTGATTTTGCTTACTTCTGAAATGTATTCAAAGATTATTCATCCAAAAGATAAGTCTAACCGAACAATTTTTGGAGATGGCGCAACGGCTACATTGATTACATCGGAGCCTAATAATGATTTTTTTTCGGCAAAAATCAAAAACTTTAAATACGGAACCGATGGTAGTGGATTTGACCATTTGATCGTAAAAAATAGTGGAATTAAGATAGATAGGGAAAAGCAAAAAGATTTCTATGACGAAGAAGAAAATTTTGTATCCAACGATGATTATCTTTATATGAATGGTAAAGAAATTTTTAATTTTACAGCATTCGAAGTTCCAAAATTAGTTGTTGAGACACTAGAAACGAATTGTCTTTCTTTGTCAGAAATTGATATGGTAATTTTTCACCAAGCAAATGCTTTTATGCTTGATTTCATTAGAAAAAGATGCGGTATTGATTCAGATAAATTCTATGTTTCAATGAGTGATATAGGTAATACCGTTTCTTCAACAATTCCTATTGCGCTTAGTCGAGTAATAAAAGAAAATAGATTTAAAACAAATCAGCAAGTCTTGCTCTGTGGTTTTGGAGTGGGTTTGTCAATGGCAGGAGTAGTAATTGAAATTTGCTAAATTTAAAATATAAAAATATGGAAAAAGAAATTTTTGTTTCAAATGTTAAACAACAATTTGTTGATGCTGATGATATTGTTTTAGAAATGTCTACTGAATTTAGACAATTAGATAGCTACGATTCATTGACAGGAATGACTATAATGGTTATGATTAAGGATGAGTACGGTGTTGATATTTCTGAAAGCGATTACCGAGCAAAGAAAACTGTGCAAGAACTGTATGATTATGTATTGTTAAAAACACAATAATTATTCTTGCGATTTTATTGTAAATAACTGATTTATAATAATTTTTTCTGTTTTGTGAATTGATATAAAGGTGTCTTTGTAAATTAATAGGAAATAGTAAGATAAAGAGAACACTGTAAAATTTTATTACTAGGATTTGGAGTTGGTTTATCAGCTGATGATGTAATAATTAAAAATTAAGAGAATGAAAATTAAGAACATTTCTATAAATGCAAATTCGCCAGTATTTATAATTGCTGAATTATCAGCAAATCATAATGGAAGTTTAGAAGTAGCTTTAGAAACTGTAAGAGCCGCGAAAAGAGCAGGTGCAGATTGTATAAAGTTACAAACATATACCGCAGATACTATAACTCTTGATTCCCAAAAAGATGATTTTATGATTAAAGGATCAATATGGGATGGAAAGAATTTGCATGATTTATATAAAGAAGCTTATACACCTTGGGAGTGGCATAAAACTATTTTTGAAGAAGCAGAAAAAGAAGGATTAATTTGTTTTTCATCACCTTTTGATAAATCTTCAATAGAATTTTTAGAAAGTCTAAATACGCCTGCTTATAAAATTGCTTCGTTTGAAATAACAGATATTCCATTAATTGAATATGCGGCTTCTAAAGGTAAGCCCATTATCATTTCGACTGGTATTGCAGAACAAGAAGATATAGAGTTGGCATTAGATGCTTGTCGAAGAATGGGAAATAATGATATAGCATTATTAAAATGTACTTCTAGTTATCCTGCTCCTATAGAAGAAGCAAATATGAGTATGGTAAAAGATTTAGCAGAAAGATACAATATTATTAGTGGATTATCTGATCATACTATGGGGGCAACAGTACCTATAGTTGCTACAGCTTTTGGTGCTAAAATAATCGAGAAACATTTTATCCTTGATCGAGCAATAGGAGGACCAGATGCCTCTTTTTCTATGAATGAAGAAGAATTCGGCGCTATGGTAAAAGCCGTTAGAGAAGCAGAAAGTGCGATTGGTATTGTTGATTATTCCTTAACAGATAAACAAGCTAAGGGAAAAGATTTTTCAAGATCTTTGTACGTAGTAAAAGATATAAAAGCAGGTGAGATAATTACTGAAGAAAACGTAAGATCGATACGACCAGGTTTTGGAATGCACCCTAAACATTTTAATGCTATTTTGGGTAAAAAAATTAATGTTAATTTAGAAAAAGGTGACGCATTAAAAGAGGATTATATTGTTAAATAATTGAATTATATGAAATTAAAACTACTGAATTTTTTACTTGTTTTGACTTTTTGTTTTTCTTGTACAGCACAAGATGAAGATGATACAGATAAAATTATTACTCAAAGGATTACATTCAATGAAGGTTTGAATAATGCTTTTACCGATTTGATTTTTTTTGAAAATCAATGGTTTTTATCTTATCGAGAATCAGATAGACACGGGTTAGGAAAGGATGGAGTTGTAAAAATTTTAAATAGCACTGATGGTGTAAAATGGGATCTTATTAAAGAATTTAGTATCGAAGGACTTGATTTGCGAAATGCTTCTTTTACAATCAATAAAAACAAATTGATGGCATATGTTCATGCTTCTAAATATGTTAATAAAAATTTAGTAGCTTTCACGGACTATAAATCTGTTTTTAATGGAAATACGGGGGGATGGCAAAATTTAGAAGATGTTGTATTAGATAAAAAGATTGGTTATACGGCAAAAATAACTGGTAATGAGGCTTGGCCTTGGAAAATTACTTGGTATAAAAATAAAGCTTATACTTTTGCTTATGGTTTGGATGGTCTTTTTGATTTCTACAAAAGTTCTGATGGATCGAACTTTAATATCACAAATTCAGCACAGAAACTTGATGGAGACCCATCAGAAACATCTATGAAAGTAGATAGTACAGGTACTTTTTATGCAGTTGTAAGAAGAAACTCTTCAAATGGAATGATTGGTAAATCTACAGATTCAGGAAATTCATGGGACTGGTTTGGTACGATTCCTGTTGTAGATTTTGGAGGACCAGAATTTGTATTTTATAAAGATGGTATTCTTGTTGGCGGTAGGGAATCTTTTAAGCTAATTTTGAGTTATTATAATTTTAAAACAAATACTTATAAAAAACTAATGACTATAAAGAGTAGTGGTGATTGTTCATATCCAGGAATGGTTATTAAAGACGGGTATTTATGGATGAGTTATTATTCTGCACATGGGAATAAAATAGGGACGTCAATTTATCTTTCCAAGATTAATTTGGCGAAACTGAACCTCAATTAAAAAAACAGCTATTATTATCTATGAAACTCGATGATCTATGTTATTATGTGATTTTGATTAATACATTTTAGATTTATCGTTTACAGTCAAAAATCTTTAAATCGATTAAACAAGAAGAAGGAACATAATTGAGCATTAAGAAAAGAATATTGTTTTAGTAATATATGTAATAAAAATAAGTATTACATAAAGATGAACAGGGATTTTTTAATCCGTATTACTAAGAATAATGATGTATTTTTTATATTATTTTATGCCATGCAATATTTAAACCGGCAAATGAAAAAAGAATAGTTTGCGAAAAATTTATTGCCTTAATAAGATTTTAACTCTTGCTTTTTTTAATGAAGTCGAATTACCTGAGATATTTAGTTTAGATCATCCACTTTCTCCAATGATAGAAAGTGGAAAATTTTAAAAAGCACTTTTTTAGTCAACATGTACTGTTGGAAACAATAAAGGTGTTTTCTCCAAAATTTGAAAGCCAAGTTTTTATGTCGTCAAATAGCAAAGCTATAGTTGATTCGATAATAGATGATAACGTTATAATATCTGCCGATAAATATGTTAGAGATTGCAATTTTCCAAGTTACTCTATCAGCTTTGGAGTAAGTCCAAACTTAATAAATAAGTAAATTAATTTAGAAGATTTACATAAGTATTGGATATAAAAATAAGGTGGTAGTTGTTTTTAATATCTATTAGATTGTACCGCCTAAGCCCTAAATTATAAAACTTTATGTTTAAAAAATTAATATCCCATAGTCTAATTTATGGGCTAGGACCTTTTGTACCTAAAATTATTGCTCTTTTGATGTTACCAATCTTTACGAGAGTATTAACACCAGAAGATTATGGGGTACAATCAATAATGAATTCCAGTTTAGGACTAATAAGTGTTTTATCAATGCTAGGACTTCAATTACCATTGACAAACGTTTTTTTTCAGCATACAAATCACTTTAAAAAAAGGTGGGGACAATTTTATGGGTTTTTAAATATTTGGATGATTTTCTATTCTTTTTTACTGGCAATAATAATCTATTTTATTATTCCAAAAGAAGCAAGTGAAAATCTATATTGGATTATTTTATTAAATATTGTACCTATTGTTTGTTTTGGTCCTGCAGATACTATTGGGCAATTATATTATCAACTCAATCAAAAACCAAAACAGATAGTAACAAGAACAATTTTAATTTCATTTATAACAATTATTTTGAATTACTATACAATTGTTATTTTAGATCTTCATTACATGGGTTGGTTTATAGCAAACTGTATTTCAATGTTACTATTGCATTTTTCGTATTGGTATCCACTGAGATTCATTTTAAAAATTAGACCAATTTACAAGTTTAAAAAAGTAGTAATAAGAAGAGGACTTTCGGTTTCATTACCAATGCTTCCTCATTTTTATGGTAGTTACTTATTGAGTTCGTCAGATACTTTATTATTAAAATTTTTTTTGATAAGTACATCTCAAATTGGATATTATGGATTTGCTGCATCTTTTGGAGGTCTAATGGCAATGGCTGTCGGGGCTATGAATACAGCAGCTTCACCCATTCTTTCTGAGCAAATAAAATTGAAAAACTATGATTCACTTAGAAAATTAACTTGGGCATTACAGTTTGTTTTGGTGATTTTATCTTCTCTCGCATGTTTTTGGCTAAAGGAAATTTTTGAAATTATGGTAAAAAATGAGGAACTTAAATCAACTTATTTTTTAGCTGCCATTTTCATTATGGCCCATAACTATAGACCTATGTATTTTGGTGTTGCAACCATTTTATTTTATAGAGAAAGAACACGCAATTTGTGGAAAGTAACTTTTGGCGCTGGTTTGGTATGTGTTTTACTTAATATTTTGTTAATACCGATTTATGGAATTAAAAGCCCTGCTTTTGTGCTGTTTTTCTGCTATTTAATTATGGGATACGGAACATTTTTTCTAAAAGATTATAAAGAAGTTGCAGTAGCAGAATTTAGGCCAAAAATATGGTTCATATTTACAGTAGTGTCATTTGTAATTGTACTATTTGTAGTTGATTTGTCCGTTATCTATAAAATTTTAATTACTTTCTGTTATATAGTAGCTTTACCATTTTATTTTTTTAAAAGAACTAATTTCAAATTCACATGAAAGATATTTTAATGAGTAAATTATTGAGTTATAGAGGAACAAGAGAAATTTTGTATTCTTTAATCAAGCGCAAAAATTTAGACAAGAATAATTTTCTTTTAAAGGAAAGTACTCGTCGTAAAAATCTCTCAATATTTGAATTTGAAAAATTGTCCGAGAATATTCCAAATGGATACTTTCATCCGAATGGGGATATTCAATTGTATGGATTTTATCATATATTGCTACAATACATTAATAAAAGGCGTTTGCCAAGTAATATTGCCCAAGAACACGGTTTTATTTTTTCAAGTTTTGTTCATAAACATTTTACTAGTGCTGAAAAAATTTTAACATTTAGTGATTATCGAGAAAAATTTATTACTAATCAATATCCCTTAAAGAAGGCTATAAAAATAGGACCCTATATACATTATGCTCAAAACATCTTAAATGAAAAAGATCATAAGAACTTAAAGGAAAAATTAGGTAAAACTTTGTTAGTTTTTCCCTTTCATTCAATTGATGGGGTTTTGAGTGATTTTGACACTAAAGAATTTCTCGAAATTATTGAAAAGAAAAGAAAAGGATTTGATTCTGTAATTGTCTGTCTTTACTTTAAAGATATTCAATTGGGGAGAGCTGATGAATATATTGCGAAAGGTTATAAGGTTACTACGGCGGGACATATTAATGATGCATGTTTTTTGAATAGATTAAAATCAATAATAGAGTTGTCAGATTATATAATTTCAAACTGTGTTGGATCTTATATCGCTTATGGATTATATTTAAATAAAAGAGTCGAATTATTTCGTCAAAAAACAATTTTACGTGATGAAAATGGTGAAGAAAGTAATGAGAATAAATTAGCCATGGTTGAAATTGGAAAACATTGGGATGAATATGATCTAATTCAGGATGTTTTATTTGCAATTCTAAATGGAGATGTTTTAACCAATGAGAATAATAATTATTTGAACAATCTATTCGGATTCGATTATATTCAAACAAGTGAAGAACTATACCATTCATTAATTACATAAAATAATATTAATAAAGAACAAAAAAGAAAAGTAAAAATGCCAACAGAATTTTTTGAAAGAAAAAGTTTAGATGAAAAACCTTTAGTAACAGTAGTACTACCATGTTATAATGCTGAATTATATGTGGAAGAAGCTGTGCGTTCAATAATAAATCAAACCTATTCAAATTTAGAAATTTTGTTGCTAGACGATTGTTCTACTGATGGTACATCTTCAATTTTATCAATGCTTGCAGAAGAAGATAAACGTGTAAGAATAATTCGAAATGAGGAAAATTTAAAGCTAATAAAAACTTTAAATAAAGGAATAGATGAAGCAAAAGGAAGCTTTATAGCTAGAATGGATGCTGATGACATTTCTTTGCCTGAGAGAATAGAAAAACAAATTGATTATATGATTTCTCATCCTGAAGTTGATTTATGCGGTACAAATTACTCCATAATAGACGGAGAAGGAAATGAAATTCAAAGAAAAGTAATAATTCCTTTAAATTCTGAAGAAATTGCTCGAGCACTTTTGTTTACCTGTCCAATTGGTCATCCTACTGTTCTCTTTAGAAAAGAGAAAATTCAGAATCTTGGTAAATATGATGAAAAAATGATCAATATAGAAGATTATGAACTTTGGTTAAGAATATCTTTAAATGGGCAAATTGTAAATTTACCAGAACCTTTGTTGAAATATAGATGGCATGGTGAAAATATAAGTATTGTGGGTAAAGATCTTAAAAGAGGATCAGTTAATCTTGCAATTTCAAAAAATCTTAAATGTGGTTTTGTGCAGGAGTATAAAGAATTACACCTTAAAATGATATTAAGTGAGTGGAATTATTCTGAAAAAGAATTAAAGAGCTTTTCTTTATGGAAAAAATCATTAGAAGATAATTTTATTGGAAAATTAAATGTTTTTAGAAAAGTTTTTGATTCTTATTATGCGTTAACAATGCTTTGTGTTATAAAAAATAAGAATAGAAAAAGAATTAAATTTTTAGCTTTTCTAAACTTATTAAAAATTAAACCAATTCGTACTCTTGAACATTTTTTTAATAAATTAAGCTAATTTTTGATATTGCTACTTTAAATTATTAGCTCGAAATTTTTGAAAGGATAGATTGTTTATGCGTCATTTTTTAAAAAATAGATTTGCAGAGAAAATGACTACATTTTTTCTTGTCTTCTTCTATATTTATTCAGTTTTATTTCCAGGAATGCCAGCAGGCACGAGGGTATTAATAAGCGGAATTGGGATTGGTATTTTACTTTTAAATTTTATTTCAGAAGTACTCTTGAAAAGAAGGGTCTTTTTATCGAAAAATTTTTTACAAGTAATTTCGCTCTGTTTTTTTATGGCTGTCTTTTCTCTCTTCATAATTTTGGTAAGACATACAAGGGATTTGGAATTTGTAAAGTATCCATTTTTTGTATTTCAATGGTTAGGAGGAGGGTATGTTATTACTGTAATGCAACGACGCATTTATGGTGAAGTTAAATTTCAAAATGTATCAATTTATATTGTTGCTAGTGTAGTATTACAAGTCATAATTGCGTTTTTAATGTTTATTTCGCCACCAGTACATGACTTATTTACGAGTATAAATTTAAACGACCCTCCAACGGGAGAAGCTTTTAGAGAATTCAGATTAGTAGGGTTTGCCAGTTATTATTTTGGAGCAGGAATAATCTGTGGCTACACATTAATTTTAATTCCTTTTTTAATTCCTTATTGTAAAAATAAAGCTCAATTAAGATTACTTTCATTCTCTTTTTTATTGATACTCCTTTTAGGAATGATGATGTCTAGGACGACAATGTTAGGAGGAGCTGTCGCACTCATTTTATTATTTTTGCCTTCTAGATTTGGCTTAAATTGTTCTGCAAAAATAAGATCATTTCTATCTTATTTTATTATTATACCAATATTGATTGTACCACTTTTTTTTGTGATTGATCAAAAAGTAATTGATACTTTAAAAGTAGCATCTGAATTTGGTTTTGAAATGTTTTACAATTACCTTGATGATGGTAATATAACTACAGATTCAACAGAACAAATGAAAGAGATGTATAAACTTCCTGAGTCTACAATAACATATTTATTAGGAGATGGAAAATTTTATAATAACCAAATGAATGATGCAGAAGGATATTATATGGGAACAGATATTGGTTTTTTGCGTTTGCTGTATTATTTTGGAATAGTTGGAAGCCTTCTTTTCTTTTTATTGCAATTTATGGTTTTATATAAATGTGCAATTTCTTTTACCAATAAAAGAATAAAATTCTTGTTTGTAATGTCTGTATTTGTATTCATTCTTATTTTGAATTTTAAAGGTCTTACCGATTTGATTTTTTTAAATGTGCTTTTCGGTGGATTTTGGTTGAATCAAAAATTTAATGTTGTGTTAAATAAACAATCGGTAATCATAGATGATAACTGAAAATTATTGTAAAAATGAATAAAGAAAAAGGATTAGTATCAGTCATAATTCCTAGTTATAATTACGCTAGGTTTATAACAGAAACTATTAGAAGTCTCCAATCTTCTTTTTATCAAAAATGGGAGGCAATTGTAATAGACGATTGTTCATCTGATGAAACAAAAACTGTTGTAGAATCATTAATGAAAGACGAATCTCGTTTGATTTACGAGAGACATGATATTAATAAAGGACTACCTGCAACTCGAAACACTGGTTTAAAAAAAGCGAAAGGTGAATTTCTACTGTTCCTTGATGCTGATGATATTATTTCTCCCGAAAAAATGAATCTGCATTTAGAGCATTTTACTAATACTCCAGATATTCAAATTTCTTATTCTAAATGTTTTTTCTTTTTAGATGGAAATACCAATAAAAGATATTTATCACGGAAATTAAATAATAACGGAACGGTATTTACATTAAATGGGGGACTTAAAAAAATGTTTCCGATTTTTTTAAATGATAATAGGATTACCGTTTTGGCTCCGATTGTGAGATCGAGTTTAATTGAAAAAGTTGGGTTTTTTAACGAAAATTTGAAACAAAAAGAAGATTGGAATTTCTGGATGAGATGCATATTAGAAGATGCCAAATTTCAGTATCTAGATGATGATAGGGCTTACGGACTTATTAGAGTTCACGGGAGGAGTTTGCTTGATAATGAAACAGAATCATTATCATATAGTGACGAATTTTATAGAGTGTTAAAGAAAATATTGTATGAAAACCCAGTAAAATACGATTCTGAGATAAAACAATATGAATTTTTCATGAAGAAACGTAAAGTGCGTGAATTTATAAAAATGTCATTAAAAAAATTAAAGTTGATTAGCGTAGCTCGAAAAATTTTGAGAAAATAGTCATTGTAAATATTAAACTAAACGATAGTAGGATGATTTCTGTATGTATGGCTTCTTATAATGGAGGTAAATATATAAAAAGACAAATTTCTTCAATTTTGAAGCAATTGGGAGAAAATGATGAGCTAATTATTTCAGACGATGGCTCAATTGATGATACTATTGAAATAATAGAATCTTTTAAAGATGTAAGAATTGTTCTTCTAAGACATCAAAAAAATGAAAGCAGAAGAAAAAAAACCTATCCACACTATCTTGTATCAGCAAATTATGAAAATGCATTAAAACATAGTAAAGGACAGTTTATTTTTTTAGCTGATCAGGATGATATATGGGAGAATAATAAAATTGAGATAATGATGCCATATATGAATAAACATTCTGCTGTTATGAGCAATTGCAGTGTTATAAATGAAATGGACGAAATGGTTTCAAATTCATTTTTTAAACCAATAAAATTACCTAGAGGATTATTTCAAAATATTAGTAAACCAGTTTATCATGGTTGTTGTATGGCTTTTAATAGAGATGTATTAAATATCGCTTTGCCTTTTCCAACTCAGATGATACTTCATGATACTTGGATAGGTGTACTAGCAGAAAGCTTTGGGAATGTTAAATTTATTGACGACAAATTAGTTCAGTATCGTAGGCATCTTAAAAACTCGTCTTTTGCTGAAGGCAAGAGTACTAATTCATTGCTATTTAGAATTCAATATAGAATGGAACTTTTTTTTCAAGTATCAAAAAGAATAATTTCAAAGAAAATAAAAAAATGAGTATTATTAGTCTATACAGATTAATTGTACTAATAAATAAAGCTAAATAGTGATAAAAGAACATAAAATTAGCGTTGTAATGTCTGTTTATAAAAATGATAGTATTTCATTTTTTGAAGATGCGATCGACAGTCTTTTGCAACAAAGTTATCTTCCATCTGAAATTATAATCGTTGTTGATGGAGTTGTTAGTTTAGAGATTGAAAACTTATTGAGTCAATATGAAAATAATGAAATTTTTAAGATTATTAGATTAGAACAAAATAAGGGGTTAGCAAATGCTTTAAATATTGGTATTTCCAAAGCTTCTTATGAGTTTGTGGCAAGAATGGATTCTGATGATATCTGTTTTAAAAACAGGTTTGAGAAACAAATTGAATTTATTGTAAAAGAAAATTTAGATATAATAGGAGCTCAAATAATTGAATTTGGAAATGACATAAACGATATAGTTTCTGTACGAAAAGTTCCTCTTGAGCATAATGAAATGGTCAAGTTTATGAAAGTAAGAAGCCCATTCTCGCATCCTACTATTTTATTCCGTAAAGAGGTTTATTCTGTTTTAAATGGTTATGACAGTCAAATTTTTCCAGAGGATTATGATTTTTTTGTTCGTGCATATTTAGAAGGGTTTAAATTTGGAAATGTGGATGACAATCTTTTGTGGTTTAGATTAGGTGCTGATCGTTCAAAAGCAATTAGAAGAAGGTGGGGGCTTGATTATGCCAAGAATGAAATGAAATTGTACAGGAAGTTTCTAAATTTAGGATTTTTCAGTTATTTTGAATTTTTTAAAGTTGTTTGTTTTAAGATTCCTTTGCGAGTTTTACCATTTAGCTTATATAAATTAATTTATTTTAAAGTTTTAAGAAATAATAATTAATTATGAAACTTCTCATAACTGGTGCTTCAGGTTTTGTTGGTAAAAATTTGTTAGATTATTTGGTATTTAATTCTTTTGATCCTTTTAGCTTAACATTACGTAATTCAGCTTGGAAAACAAATTTGAATGGAGATGCAATTATTCATCTTGCAGGAAAAGCTCATGACACAAAAAATATAAGCAACGCATCTGAGTATTTTAAAATTAATACTGATTTAACAAAAGAATTATTTGATGCTTTTTTAGAAAGTGAGATTAACGATTTTATCTATTTTAGTAGTGTAAAGGCTGTTGCAGACATGGTTGATGATATTTTAAATGAAGATGTTATAGCGAATCCAAAGACTCCTTATGGACAATCAAAATTAAAAGCAGAAGAATATATTTTATCAAAGAAAATTCCTGAAGGAAAACGAGTGTTTATTATTAGACCTTGTATGATTCATGGTCCAGGGAATAAAGGAAACTTAAATTTGCTTTATAATGTCGTAAAAAAAAGAGTTCCTTATCCATTAGGAGCATTTCATAATGAAAGATCTTTTTTAGGAATTGATAATCTTAATTTTATGATTAAGGAAATTCTTCAAAATAAAAAGATAAAATCAGGAGTGTATAATTTTTCAGACGATGATGTACTTTCTACAAATGAACTCGTGAAGATTATATCTACCGTTTTAGATAAAACTAATTTAAATATTTCTGTTCCTAAGCCTGTTATAAACGGCATAGCTAGAGTAGGGGATGTTATTAAATTCCCACTAAATTCTGAAACAATTCAAAAACTAACGGAAAATTATAGAGTTTCAAATGAGAAGATAAAAAAAGCAATTGGAATTGAAAAATTACCAAATACGACAAAAGAAGGATTGGAAAAAACAATAAAAAGTTTTATAAAATAATGCAATACACAATATTAGGTTTCATTTTAATGATCTTAATGCTTCTTTATTTCAAAGTTGCGGATCGTTTTAATATTATCGATAAACCAAATCAGCGAAGTTCACATACAGAAATAACACTTCGAGGAGGTGGTATAATTTTTTGGTTTTCAGCTTTGCTTTATTTTTTTCAGCATATCGAAAGCAATTATTTTTTCTTTGCAGGAATTACATTGGTAAGTTTAGTAAGCTTTTGGGATGATATTCAAAGTCTTTCAAATAAGATTAGAATTTCAATTCATTTTCTTGCTATCACATTGATCTTCTTAGATCTCAACTTGTTTACTCTTATGCCAATTTGGGGAGTTGTTATATCTTATGTGCTTGCAATTGGATTAATAAACGCTTACAATTTCATGGACGGTATTAACGGAATAACAGGACTCTATACTTTGGCTGTACTTGGATCTTTATTATATGTTAATGCCAAAATTCAACTATTTACAGATGGCAGTTTCATAAAATATGGAATGATTGCAAGTCTTGTCTTTTTGTTTTTTAATTATAGAAAAAAAGCAAAATGTTTTGCAGGCGATGTTGGTAGTATTGCAATTGCATTTTGGATTATTTATTTAGTTTTAAAATTAATTTTAAGTACAAACTCGGTTATTTGGCTTTTGTTTTTAGCTGTTTATGGTGTTGATGCAGTTTGTACCATTTTGCATAGGCTTTATTTAAAACAAAATATATTCGAAGCACATCGTTTACATTTGTATCAAATTCTTAGCAATGAATACAAAATACAGCATAGATTAGTTTCGTTATATTATGCATTGGCACAAATTGGAGTTTCTATTTTAGTAGTATCACTTTATCAAAAAATAAGCGATTATATATTATTTGCGATTATAATTGTTCCATTGCTTTTAGTATATTCTTTAAAATTTTATTTAATAAATAAAAGCAACTTAAAATTACAAGTATGAGTCCAGAAGTAATTCAGGGAGGAAATTTTTCAGATCATCGAGGTACTATTTCATATGTTAATGATTTTAGTTTTAATGATATTGAAAGATTTTATATCATAACTAATTCGGAAGAAAACCCTATTCGTGCTTGGCAGGGACATAAATTAGATTCAAAGAATTTTTATTGCGTAAGCGGATCTTTTAAAATTCATTTTGTAAAAATTGATAATTGGGAGAATCCTTCTAAAGATTTGACGATTGAAACAGTTGAAGTTTCTGAGTTTGACAGTAAAATTGTTCATGTTCCTGCAGGTTATGCAAATGCAGTAGAATCCTTAGAAAAAGATTCAAAATTAATATCATTTTCTACTTTGCCATTATCAAATGTAAAAGAAGATGATGCACGATATCCTGCTGATTATTGGAATTTAAATGGGTAGAATTTATTTATCCTTATCGCAACAAAGTGGTTTTGAAATAGAATATATTGAGAAAGCATTACAATCTAACTGGATTACCTCGGGAGGACCAAATGTAAATGATTTTGAAATTGAACTTCAGAATTATTTCGGAGAAGATTCATTCGTTGCAGCGTTAAATTCAGGAACATCTGCAATTCATTTGTCATTAATTTTATTAGGAGTAAAACCAGGAGATGAGGTTATTTGTCAAAGTTTGACATTTTCAGCATCTGCGAATCCGATTTTATATCAAGGCGCTACTCCTATTTTTGTTGATAGTGAACCTGAAACTTGGAATATATGCCCTGATAATCTTGAAATAGCGATAAAAGACCGAATTAAAAGAGGTAATAAACCTAAAGCAATAATTGCAGTTCATTTGTATGGTATGCCATATAAAGTAGATGATATTCATGCTATAGCTGATCGCTATAGAATTCCTATTATCGAAGATAGCGCCGAAGCATTAGGAAGTTGTTATAAGGAAAAAAAATGCGGTACTTTTGGTGAATTTGGAGTATTATCATTTAATGGCAATAAAATAATTACGACCTCGAGTGGCGGTGCCCTAATATCTAATTCAAAAGAAGTAAAGGAAAAAGCCATTTTTTATGCCACTCAGTCAAAAGATAATGCGATTCATTATCAACATAGCGAAATTGGATATAATTACAGAATGAGCAATATTTGCGCTGGGATTGGTTTAGGACAAATGAAAATTTTTCAGAAAAAAATAGATTCAAGAAGGAATAATCATATGTTTTATCAAGAGCTTTTTTCAAGTATTGAAGAGGTAGAGCTTTTTGAGGTAAAAAATGAAGATTATTTTTCAAATTATTGGCTGAACACGATTTTGCTAAAATCAAGCGAAGTTAAGAATGATTTATTGCAAGCCTTTGAGGAAGCAAACATTGAGACACGTCCTATTTGGAAACCAATGCATTTGCAACCAATTTTTGAAAGCTATCCTTATTACGGCAATAAAATATCAGAAAAGATATTTGAAAATGGATTATGTCTTCCATCTGGAGCAGATTTAACAATTAAAAATAAACAAAGAATAAAAGAAGTAATCAACGCTTTTTTTCATAATTAAAAAAAACATTTACCCAATTTATATGAAAGTTGAAGAAACCTATATTAAAGATTTAGTTATTATTGAACCAACTGTTTTCGGAGACGAAAGAGGTTATTTTTTTGAATCTTACAGTAAAACGAAATTTGAAGATTTAGGTATTAATATTGATTTTGTTCAAGATAACCAGTCATTTTCAAAATATGGTACATTAAGAGGCTTACATTATCAAAATCCGCCTTTTGCACAAACGAAATTAGTGCGTGTTTTAGAAGGTGAAATTATTGATGTTGCTGTAGATTTAAGAAAAGATTCACCTACTTACGGAAAATCTTTTAGTATTTTACTTTCATCTGAAAATAAAAAGCAATTGTTAGTTCCTCAAGGATTTGCCCATGGATTTTCGGTTATTAGCGAAACCGCATCAGTAATGTATAAATGTGATCAATTTTATAATAAAGCTTCTGAAGGAGGAATCAAATATGATGATCCATCTTTAAATATTGATTGGGGAATGGATTTGAACAATGCAATCGTTTCTGATAAAGATCAGATTTTGCCGTTTATTGAAAACTGTAATAGCTTATTTTAATGAAAAAAATTCTTGTAACGGGTGCAAATGGTCAATTAGGATCAGAACTTTCAGTTTTATCATCAAAATATCCAGAATATGAATGGGTTTTTGCCGATAGAACAAAAATTACATTAGACAATCTAGATCTTTTGCCTATTCAGTTAAATGAAATTAAGGCAGATGTGATTTTGAATTGTGGTGCTTATACCGCGGTTGATAAAGCTGAAACAGAAAAAGAACTCGCTTTTACAGTAAATTCTTCGGCAGTAGAAATAATTGCCAAATATGCTTCAGAGAATAATGTGAAGTTAATTCATGTGTCCACAGATTATGTTTTCGATGGTACTTCATCAGTTGCTTTAAACGAAGAAGCATTTACAAATCCTATTAATGCCTATGGGGAAAGTAAATTAGCAGGAGAAATTGCATGCATGAAGCAAAATCCAGATTCAATTGTTATTAGAACTTCTTGGGTTTACAGTAAATTTGGAAATAACTTTGTAAAAACCATGCAACGCTTAATGCAAGAGAAAGAAGAGATAAGTGTTGTGAATGATCAAGTTGGTTCACCAACTTATGCAGCTGATCTAGCGCGGACAATGATCAATATTGTTAATTCACCAAATTGGATTTCAGGAACATATAATTATTCTAACGAAGGAGAAATAAGCTGGTATGAATTTGCTTTGAGCATTAAAGAGTTAGGGAATTATAATTGCCAAGTAAACGGTATTCCATCTTCTTCATATCCAACACCTGCAAAAAGACCGAGTTTTTCATTATTAGATAAAAATAAAATAAAATCAATCTATAATTTAGAAATTCCATATTATAAAGAAAGTTTAAAAAAGATATTTCTATAATATAAATATTGAGTTTGATTTTTATATTCTGATTAAAGTCAAAGTTTAAAATACTAAAATTAAAATTTATGAAAGGGATTATATTAGCTGGAGGTTCTGGCACAAGATTACACCCATTAACTTTAGCGGTTAGTAAGCAGTTAATGCCCGTATATGATAAACCCATGATATACTACCCATTATCAACTTTGATGATGGCAGGAATTAGTGAAATTTTGATAATCTCCACACCTCATGATTTGCCTCATTTTAGAAAACTTCTAGGTGATGGAAGCGCGATTGGTTGTAAGTTTAGTTACGCAGAACAACCAGATCCAAATGGTTTGGCTCAGGCTTTTGTTATTGGAGAAGAGTTTATAGGCAAAGACAAAGTGGCTTTAGTGTTAGGAGACAATATCTTTTTTGGAACAAATATGCAGCAACTTTTAAAGGATAATGCTAATCCAGATGGAGGTGTAGTTTTTGCTTATCACGTTGCGGATCCCGAAAGATATGGCGTCGTTGAATTTGATGAAAATAAAAAGGCCATTTCTATAGAAGAAAAACCTATCGTACCTAAGTCAAATTATGCAGTTCCAGGACTATATTTCTATGATAATTCTGTTGTAGAAATTGCTAAAAATATAAAACCAAGTGCCCGTGGTGAATATGAGATTACAGATGTCAATAAAGTTTACCTAGAAAAAGGAAAATTGAAGGTTGGAATATTAAGTAGAGGAACGGCTTGGTTAGATACAGGAACATTTAATAGTTTGATGCAAGCAGGACAATTTGTTCAAGTAATTGAGGAAAGACAAGGACTAAAAATTGGTTGCATTGAAGAAATTGCTTGGAGACAAGGTTTTATTGATGATCAACAACTTGAAAAGTTAGCACAACCACTGTTAAAATCAGGATATGGATCATATTTAATAGATTTTCTAAAACAAAAGAAAAAAAGTGTTAAAATTTAATTTGTATCTTTAACTAATTATTTAAAATCTTTAATTTGTATTTTTGTATAAATGTCGGATTAAAGGCACTTAAAAAAGAGAACAATTGAACACAGAAAAACCAAATAATATAACCTCTTTGTTATATAATACCTTTTCGCCAAGAAATCTTCGGGCAAATATTAATAATCTAAGTTATTTGCCTAGATGGATTATTGTTGCTATAGATGTTATGGTTTTGGTTTTTTCTTTTTGTCTTACCTATTTGCTTTTTGAAGGTACGGCAATAGGGTATCTTATTACGTCTCATAATTTTTTCTTTGTTGCAGGATTAATTATTGCCAATGTGTTTTTTTTCTGGCTTTTTAGAACATACTCAGGAATTATTAGGCATTCTTCCTATATAGATGCAATAAAATTGTTGTTTTCTCAAATGTCTGTTCTTGTATTTTTCTTGTTTATAAATTTAATATTTGAATTATATACGGGCCATAAAGCATTTTTAAATACTGCCCTTTTTATTAATTTAGTATTGTCTTTTTGTGGACTTTTCTTATATCGTGTTGTAGTAAAGCAGACATTTGAAATGTATTTTTCTGAAAAAGCTACGACTAAATTAATTCGAACTGTAATTTATGGTACAGATGCTAATGCAATTTCTGTTGCAAACGCATTGAAATTTGAAAGCCCTTCTCGTTTTAAAATAGTTGGTTTTGTTGATAAGAATAATCAGAATGCGTCTAAACGTATGCTAGATCTTCCTATCCTTATTTTAAGAAAGAAGTTGCCTGCTTTAATGCGTTCTGTAGCTGCAGAAGGTGTAATTATTGCAGATAAAAGTTTAAGCAAAGACGAACAGCTTATTATAGTTGATCAATGTTTGGAGTTTAATTACAGAGTATATACAGTACCTCTTATTTCAGATTGGGAAAATCAAAAAGAAATTTCGCAAAAAGTTAAGAATATCCAAATCGAAGACTTGTTAGAGAGAAAACCTATAGTTCTAGATAGTAGATCTATTTCTAAGCAGTTAAAAGATAAAACAATTTTAATTACAGGAGCAGCAGGATCAATAGGAAGTGAGATTGTAAGACAAGTTTTGAATTTTAATCCAAAAAATGTTATTGTCTTAGATCATGCAGAAACACCATTGCATAATTTGTGTTTGGAAACTCAAGCAATGAATGTAAGCACTAAAATAGTTGCGGTAATTGCAGATGTAAGAAGTAAAAAAGCTTTAGATAAGGTTTTTAAAAATTATAATCCACATGTAGTTTTTCATGCTGCAGCCTATAAGCATGTACCTTTGATGGAAGAAAATCCTTCTCAGGCAATTCAAACTAATATCAAAGGAACTAAAAATCTTGCTGATTTGGCTTGTAAATATCATGTGAAGAAATTTGTAATGGTTTCTACAGATAAAGCGGTTAACCCAAGCAATGTAATGGGAGCCAGTAAACGAATCGCAGAAAAATATGTACAGTCTTTATTCTTAAAAAATCAAAGAGAGAACATTCAAGGAGGGACAAAATTTATAACGACTCGTTTTGGAAATGTTCTGGGTTCAAATGGGTCAGTCGTTCCGTTGTTTACTAAACAAATTGCAGAAGGTGGACCTGTAACAATCACACATCAAGACATTATACGTTATTTTATGACAATTCCAGAAGCTTGTCAACTTGTATTGGAAGCTGGAGCTATGGGGAATGGAGGAGAAATCTATATTTTTGATATGGGTAAACCAGTTAGAATTATCGATTTAGCTCGGAAAATGATTAAGCTGGCTGGTTTTATACCAGATAAAGAAATCAAAATTAAAATTGTCGGATTAAGACCTGGAGAAAAGCTTTATGAAGAATTATTAAATGATACTTCAAAGACTCTTCCAACATATCATAATAAAATTATGATTGCGCAAGAAATTCAAGACGAGTATGAGAATCTTCATATTGATGTTGATGAGTTAATTGGAATTGCTGATTTTTACGAAAATGATGATATTGTTGCTAAAATGAAAAAAATAGTTCCAGAATTTAAAAGTATGAATTCGACTTTTGAAGTTTTAGATAAATAATATTAAACAAAAATAAAATCAAATATAATCAAGAGGTGTTTTTTTAAACGCCTTTTGACATTTTTAAACAAATTCTAAAATATTAAAAATCTTGTTAATTTTTCACAATAAGGTTTTTACGCTCTTAAATGGATTCTAAAAATACAAACGATTGGTTGTTTGAGATAACACCAAAAAATAAATTTCTTACGCTCAATTTTAAGGAAATTTGGCAATATAGAGATTTATTAATGCTTTTTGTTAAGAGAGATATTATAACAGTTTATAAACAAACTGTTTTGGGGCCTCTATGGTATTTAATACAGCCTTTGTTTACTTCTATTACTTTTACTATTATTTTTAATAACGTTGCAGGAATTAAGACAGGAACGATTCCTCCATTTTTATTCAATTTAGCAGGAATAATGGTTTGGAATTATTTTACTGCTTGTTTAAATGGGACTTCTGATACATTTAAATCTAATGCCAATATATTTGGAAAAGTATATTTCCCAAGAATTATTACTCCTTTGTCTATAGTGATTTCGAACTTAATTAAATTTGGGATTCAATTAGGTATATTTATTTTCTTTTACATTTTCTTTTATTTTCAAGGAGTAGATTTACAACTTAATATATCTATATTATTTTTCCCAATCTTAATCTCGTTTATGGGAATTTTAGGACTAGGTTTAGGAATGATGATTTCTTCAATGGTTACAAAATATAGGGATCTAAATAATTTAGTTGGTTTTGGCGTACAGCTTTTAATGTATATATCTGCCGTAATGTACCCGATGGAATTAATAAAAGAAAAACTCCCAAAATTCGGATGGATTGTAGAATACAATCCATTAGCTTATGTGATAGAAACTTCACGTTATATGTTATTAAATATTGGGAATATATCAATTTTAGGTTTAATATATACAATGGTAGTTACAATTGTTGTTTTCTTTACTGGATTATTAGTTTTTAATAGAACAGAAAAAAGCTTTATAGATACCGTATAAATGAAAGATATAATATTAAAGGCCGAAAATATTTCTAAACAATACCGCTTAGGTCAAGTCGGTACAGGTACTTTAAGCCATGATTTGAATCGATGGTGGCATAAAATTAGAGGAAAAGAAAATCCATATCTAAAAATTGGTGATACCAACGATCGCTCTACAAAAGGAACTTCAGATTACGTTTGGGCTTTACAGGATATAAACTTTGAGGTTGAAAGAGGAGAAGTTTTAGGAATTATTGGAAAAAATGGAGCAGGAAAATCTACGCTTTTAAAAATACTTTCAAAAGTTACGGCTCCAACAACAGGTAATATAAAATCACGAGGGCGTATCGCTTCTTTGCTAGAAGTTGGAACAGGGTTTAACGGAGAGATGACAGGAAGAGAAAATATTTTTCTTAATGGAGCTATTTTAGGAATGACCAAAAAGGAAATTACTTCAAAGCTTGATGAAATCATTGAGTTTTCTGGTTGCGAACGTTATATAGATACTCCTGTAAAAAGATACAGCTCGGGTATGACTGTTCGTTTGGCTTTTGCAGTCGCTGCATTTTTAGAGCCTGAGATTCTTATTGTGGACGAAGTACTTGCCGTGGGAGACGCAGAATTTCAAAAAAAAGCTATTGGAAAAATGAAAGATATTGCAAGTGGCGAAGGAAGAACGGTTTTGTTTGTGAGCCATGATTTAGCTGCTATTCGAGCATTATGTTTGAAAACAATATTGCTTAACAATGGTACAATTCAAATGATTTCTGACACAGACACCGTGATAAATAGTTATTTAGATTCTAGCGCTTCTGAAGAATTAGTGATTAAAAAAAATGAAGGTAAGGTAATTACTAATATTGAAATGCCAGAGAAAACTCAAATTTTTTCAGGTAGACAATTTAGCTTTTCAATATATTTTAACAATAGTGAATTGACTCGTGCCTCGTTAGGATATTTAATTAAAAATGAAAGTGGTCAGGCTGTTATGGCAGCCAATATGCATCAGTATGGACAAAATTTAACAATTAATCAAGGCCAGAACAAAATTGGCGTTCAAATTGATCATTTGCCACTTAATCCAGGAAATTATTCGCTATCATTATATTTGAGTAATGGAGCATTTGACTTGGATATTCTCGAAGATGCAGTACTATTTAATGTTTTTTGGGATGATGAAAATGTAATCGGTCCGAAAAAGGGATGGGGCTCAACTTATGCAAAAACAGAATGGATTTATTAAAAATATATTTTAAATGAAGAATTGTATTTTATGCGAATCTAAAAAGATCAGCATTTATCAAAATGTTAATTTCAAATTATTGAAAAAAATTTATGAAAATTCTCTGAATATCGATATCTCAAAAGGGTTAGAAAGTGATGCTGATATAAAATTTTATCATTGTGAAAATTGCAGTTTAGATTTTTTTGAACCCAAATTTGCAGGAAATGCTTTTTTTTATGAAGAATTACAGCTTAAAAGAAAAGTTTATTATAGTCCAGATAGAAAAGAATTTGAGTCTGCATCAGAATTTATAAAAGAAAATGAATCGGTTTTAGAAATTGGTTCAGGGTCAGGTTTTTTTGCCCAAAAAATAAAAAACAATAATTATGTTGGTTTAGAATTTAATGATGAAGCTATTAAAAAAGCGAGGGAAAAAGGAATAGAATTGATTAAACAGAATATTGAAGATTATGCTAAGAGTACTACAAAAAAATTTGATGTAGTTTGTTCTTTCCATGTTTTAGAACATGTGAAAAATCCGAGAGAATTTTTAGAGGCTTGCATGAGTAAACTAAATTCTAAAGGCAAACTTATTATAGCAGTTCCTTGTAACGATTCGGCCTTAACAAGTAATCATAACCATATACTTAATCTTCCTCCACATCATATAACAAGATGGAAAATTAGCTCGCTTACAAAATTGATAGATCTCTTTGACCTGAAATTAATAGATTATAAAGTTATACCAATTTCTGAGAACATTACAACAAGCCAATACCTTAAGGCTGTTATGTTAAAAAAGGTTGTAAATATCATTTATCCTCAGAATAAAATTGTAATAGATCCTGATAGGCTAAACAAAGTTAAAAAATGGACAGATTTTATAGTTTCTAAATTGAGACTTCATAAAAAATACAATCAAAAAAAGATTATAGGAGAGAATGTAATTTTCGTTTTTGAAAAAAAATAGAGGACAATATAAATGAAAGTTTTGTTTTGGCTAAGTTCTTTTCCAACCGTTTCGGAAACGTTTATCAGAAATCAGATAGTTGATTTGATTGATAGTGGAATAGATGTACAGATTTTTTGCAACAACAAAAATGAAAATGTACAAGGATTAGAAGGATTTGAAAAATACAATTTGTTAAGCAAGACGATAGATTTTAAAGATATTCTGCCTCAATCAAACCGTAAGAAAATAGAAAGCCTTTTAAAAGTTCTGCTAAATCATTTTCTGACTCGTAATTTTTGGTATTTTATTAAATTATCAAAGCTTTTACTTATCGAAAGAAAGAGTTATTCTTTTAGTTCTTTTTTTATCCTCAATTTTATTTTAGCTCAAAAAATAAATGTTATTCATTGTCATTTTGGGCCAATAGGAAAAGATGCCGTATTTGTAAAAAAAATTGATGTACCCGTAAAATTAATCTGTACATTTCACGGATATGATATTCGTTTAGGAATAAAAAAAGGAAAAACTTTTTACAGTGATTTGTTCCATTACGCAGATTCAATACTTTCAATATCAAATTACAATAGAGAAAAATTACTGTCTTTTGGTTTGAATCCAAAAAAAATTGAAGATCTCAACAACGGTGTTTCTGTTTCTTCGAAAACAAAACACAAAGAAAATAAAAATGGAGAAGTACGAATAATATCAGTTGGAAGATTGGTTGAAGAAAAAGGATATGATTTGGCTTTAAGTGCAATTTCTGGTTTTGCTAAAAAATATCCGGAAATAAAGTTTCATTATGATATTGTCGGAGCAGGACATCTCGAAAAAATATTAAAACAAAAATCTGAAGATTTAAATATTGAGTCTTTGATTACTTTTCATTTGTCGCAAAATTCTGAATTTGTAAGAAGAAAAATTCAAAACTCTGACTTTCTTTTTCTTACTAGTTTGCAAGAAGCAATTCCAACAGTCATTTTAGAAGCTCAAGCGTGTGAACTTCCTGTTCTTGCAACCAATGTGGGATCTATTAAAGATTTGGTAATTGATAATAAAACGGGCTTTTTATCTGATGTTTCTGAAGAGGCTGTTATTGAATCTTTAGAAAAAATGTTTAGAAATAAAGACAAGTGGGATATTTATGGATCTAATGCGAAAGATAATATAATTCTTAATTATGATAAAAATAAGCTTACTCAGAAATTAATAAAGATTTATCAGGCATAACACATATGTAGTCCTTTAATTTATATCATAATTCTAGTTTATAATAGAGTATATTATTATACATGAAACTTTAGAAGGTATTTGTGCACAATCTTATAAAAATAAGGATTATATAATTATAAATAGTGCCCCATAAGAGACGGTAAAGAAAAGCAGATAAAATTATAAAAAAATGTTGCTTTAAATTTATCATCATTTAGATACTCAAAAAAAAGAGTAAATGTTTGTAGAAATTTTGGATTTGAGAAGAGTAATAGCGAATATGTAATGTTTTAGATTCAGATGATATTTGCGAACCTTTTTGTTTAGAAGAAAGGGCGAGTATATTTATGAATGACCTATCAATAGATCTATAAATTAGTTCCACGGCTTTTCTTGTTAATCATGTTAAGCGATTATTTTCTATTAATAAAGATTTGGAAACAAAAGAGTGAAGAATAATTAAGTATGTTCTTGAGCTTTAAAATTTCTTGGATGATAATGGCATGCTATATAAAAAGAATAGTATTGCGAATTGTAGGTTTGATGAAAATTTAAAGAGTTTTCAGAATTTAAATTTTAATATAAAATTATTTCGCAATTTAAAAAGATACATTGGAATTTTAAAATTGATTAATTGTTATCGTTAGTATGATAGAACGGTTGTAATCAAAAAATACTTAAAAAATATGCATACGATTGATAAATCTAAAATTGCCATTCTTACCACTGTTGCAAATTTTGAGTTGTATAAAAGAACAGCTACAATTTTTCCAGAGGAGATTGATAAAATCGTTATTGATGGAACTAATGGTATGTATGGTTTAGAGAGTATAAACTATATGTTTAAGAAACTCAACAGTAAAAAGTATGAGTGGATTATAATGGCAGATGAAGACATTTTTTTCTATGATTCTAATCTTGTTTTCGATTTGATTACGTACATGGACAAAAATGATTATCAAATATCCGGAGTTAGAGATGGTGGATTAATTAAACACAGAATTAATAATCCAGAAGTAATTAACACTTTTTTCTCTGTAATAAATTTCAAGAAATTATCAGAAATATACGATTTTAAGTTAGTCAAAGAACACCAAATATTTATCCCAGAAATTTTTGAGAATAAAGACTATTCTTTTTTAAAATACGATTATGATATAAAAAGCCTTGATGAACCATATTACTGTTTTTATTTTTGGGCTATTCTAAAAGGCTTTAAAATTTTATATCTCGATACAATAAATCCAGTTAATAATGACAAAACGGGAAATATAGTTCTTGATGTAAATGGAAATAAAATAGCTTTTCACAGTTGGTATGCTCGAGCCTATAAAGTCCATGAAAAACAAACCAAAAGAATTGATCATTATATAAAAGAATTTAAGATTGAAGAAGCATCAATCAATTTAAAAGACGTCCAAATTTTTAAAAGGAGATTTTTTAATTTTAAGAAAAGACTTAAAAAAAGTATAAAAAAATATATAGGAAAATGATAACAATAATTTTTCCTTATCGCAATAGAGAATCCGTCCGGGTTAAACGCTCTTTAGATTCGCTGAAAGAACAGACAAATTCTGATTTTGAAGTTGTTTTTGTAGACTATGGCTCAAATTCAGTTTCAGCATCCAATATTAAAGACTTGATGGCTAATTATAAATTTGTAAAATACATTTATAATTATTCAGAATTTCAGCCTTGGTCAAGAGCTAAAGCAATTAACATCGGACTAAAAAATGCTACCACAGAGTACATATTTACAGCTGATGTTGATATGATTTTTAGTCCAAATTTTGTTTGTAAACTTCATGAATTAAAAAATCCACTTAAAGGCTATTATTTTAAAGTTGGTTTCTTGAATGAAAAAGAATCAGAATCTGATAAGAAATTTCAAGATTTTGAAATTGATTTTAGCAGTGGAGTTGGCGCGCAAGGATTATCATTATTTCATCTTAATGGTTTGAAAGAAGTAAGAGGATATGATGAGTTTTTGCATTTTTGGGGAGCAGAAGATATCGATATTCATAATCGATTAGAAAAAAATGGGGTTGAAAGTATTTTTTATTCACAAGATATTTTAATGCTTCATCAATGGCATATTAGCTATAGAAAAGAAGAAAAAAAAGTGCTTACAAAAGATCTGCAACTGACAGATATTATAAAAATAAATAATCAAAAACTGTTAGCAAATACCAAAAATAAGGGAGTACAAGTTAATAGTATAAACTGGGGAACTGGTATTTGTAAAAATGATTTTGAGATTTTAAAAAAGGACAGGCAAGAAAAAATAATGCTTAACAAAAAAGAGGTTGTCAGCCACTTTCTGTTTTGTGAATTACCGAATTTTGAAGGCGATATTTTAAACATTAGTTTTATGGAAGATCCTTTTCAGAATTCTCTGAAATATAAACTAAAGAAAGTTTTAGGCAAGAAAGTACCTAAATATTATACTTTAAAAGAAATTAATGATTTACTGTTGCTTCATATTATTTCTTTTTATCATGTTTTTCCTTACTTGTACGAGGTAAGTGACGAATTAAATAGTATCAGATTCAAAATAAAAAAATAAGTGATTAGAAGAGCATTCTCAAAAGAATTGAGCAGTTTCGAAAATATAATTTCATGAATTCACCTAAAGTTTCTGTAATAATTCCAACCTATAATCGTGCACACATTATTAGTGAGACGCTAGATAGTATACTAAACCAAATCTATCAAAATTGGGAATGTATTATTGTAGATGATGGTTCAAATGATGAAACAGAAAACATAATAAACAAATATTTAAAGCATGATAATCGCTTCAAATTTTACCGTCGCCCAGCTGATCGTTTAAAGGGAGCGAATGCTTGCAGAAATTATGGGATTGAAAATAGTTGTGGGGCATATATAATGTTTTTAGATTCAGATGATATTTGTGAGTCTTTTTGCTTAGAAGAAAGGGTAAAGATAGTTACTAGTGACCTTTCGATAGATTTATTAATTAGAGATGGAGCTTTTCTTCTTGATGATGTAAAACTATCATTTTCTTTTAACAAAGATCCAGAATTAAAGGAAAGTACAAATTATTTAAGGATGTTCTTAAGTTATACAATTCCTTGGCAGACTACCGCAGGTTTGTATAAAAAAAGTTGCATTAGAAATTGTAAGTTTGATGAAAATCTAAAACGATTTCAAGATGTAAGTTTCAATGTAAAAGTGCTTTCGCAAACAAATCAATTAAAATTATATAGAGATTTTAAGATTGATACTTATTATAGAGTAGATGAATCTAAAGTTTTAAATAATAATTTCATTTCTAATGTACTTGAATCCTTAGTTATATTTTACGATATACACTCAGATTTGTTAACGAAACAGAATTACCTTGCTGATTTTAGAAAATTTAGCTGTAAAATTATTCTAGAATTTGCTATTCCGCATTTTGATAAAAATAAAAAAGAGGTTAATTTACTTTTCAAATGGTTTTTAAGATCAGATTTGTATTCATTTAAGCAAAAGACTTGTTTGTTAAATTTAATGTTATTATTAAATACTAGACTTTTCAGTATTAAAGGTGTTGGAATGAATAAATTCCGAGTTCATCTAAAAAAAGTCATAAATAAATAAAATGGAGGTTAAAATTTTAGTATCTATAATTGTCCCTTGTTATAAACAAGCACATTTTTTAGATGAGACATTGCAGTCTGTTTTAAATCAAAATTATAATAATTGGGAATGTATAATTGTTAATGATGGAAGTCCAGACGATACAGAGCTTGTAGCATCAAAATGGTGTGCTAAAGATGATAGATTCAAGTATCTTTTTAAAGAAAATGGAGGGCTTTCAAGTGCGAGAAATGCTGGAATTAAAATTTCTAAAGGAGAGTTCATCCTTCCTTTAGATTCAGATGATTTTTTGCACGAAAATTATTTGTCAAGATTAATTCCGGAACTTAATAAGGATCTAAGTCTAGGGATTGTTTCATGTCAAAGTTATTTTTTTAGAGACAAAAAAAGTAATATCATTTTTGAAACTAAAGTTTCTGGCTCTAATTATCGTGACCTCATGTATGAAAACATAATGATGGCATCTTCATTATATAGAAAGGAATGTTGGGAGCAAGTTGGAGGATATGATGAAAATATGAAAAATGGATTTGAGGATTGGGAGTTTTGGATTAACATAACAAAAAGATCCTGGAAATTCAAATTTGTAGAGGAATCATTGTTTTATTATAGAAAAGCTAAAAAATCGATGTTGATTGACACTTTACAAAATCATGCGCAGAATAATGTAGAATATATATATATGAAACATAAGGAAATTTATGTTGAAAATTTTGACATGACCTTATCCTATTTTATTTTTCTATTAAAAAGATATAGTCAGAGTGAAAAAAAAATTAAGAATTCACTAGAATATAAAATAGCTAAAATAATAATGAAGCCTTTTAGAATTTTACAAAAAATAAATTTTTTAAAATATTTGAAGTAAATACTTTTGAATACGTAATAAATAATTAAGAATGATTTCAGTTGTAATCAGAAATAAAAATCAAGCAAAAGCATTAGAGTTTTTACTAAGAAATCTTAGGCAAAGATATAATGATGACATTCATGAAATTATTGTAATTGATAACTTGTCTATAGATGAAAGTGAAGTAATTGTTGAGAAATATGGAGCCAGATTTGTGTCTATTGTAGATTTTAGTTACGGAGAAAGTGCAAATCTTGCAGCAGCTCAGGCTAGTCAAAAAATAGTGGTTATTTTTAGTGCACATTCATATCCGGTAAGTCATGATTTCTTTAAACTAATAAAAGAGAAATTTCGAAACAATGAAAATCTAGCAGGTTTGAGGTGTCTTCATAGTTCAAATGATTATAAGAATTTTATAAATAATGTTTTGGCAAAAGAGGATCCGAATAAATCGGGATTAATTTTTTCGGGATCTGCTTTTAATAGAGAAGTATGGAAGAAACATAATTTTAGAAGTGATGTCGCGACTTTTGAAGATAAAGAATGGACAAAAAGAGTATTGAAAGAGGGATACGATATCGAGTTTGTAGAATCAATTTTTCATTATGAAATTAAAAGAACAAAGAAGCAAGTTTTTTTTAGATTCAAAAATGATATAATTGGTAACTACCAACTTTGGCATGAGGACATCTCATTCTTTTCAGCCTTTAAAGGGCTCATTAAGTCGCTTTTGATATTATTGAAAAATTTTGCAGTTGATATCTATTATACATTTTTACGATTTTGGTTTAAAATTAAATTTATATTGAAAAGGCCTAATAAATTCTAAAACTGAATAGTTAATAAATGAATTCATAATCTTATTTAAAGAGACAAATTAAAAAGGTAAATTTTATGAAAAAAACCGCTATAATTCCACTTCGTAAAAATTCAAAAGGAATTCCTGGGAAAAATAAAAAGAAAATGCTTGGAAGACCACTTTTTTCATGGGTTTTAACAGAAGCTATTTTCTCAGAATTAGATGAGGTTTATGTTTTTACAGACGATCAAGATATTATTGATTATATCAAGAGAGAATATTTTTGGACTCCAAAAGTAAAGACGCTCTTAAGGAATGACGAAAATGCTTCTGACACCGCATCTACAGAAAGCGCCATGCTGGAATTTGCAACATTGGTAAAAAACGATTTTGATGTGCTGTGCTTATTGCAGGCAACTTCTCCAATGACAAAAGCCCAAGATATTAATACTGCATTAAACGAAATCCTTATCAATAAAAAAGAATCGGCTTTGACTGTTGTCAATACACACCGTTTTATTTGGAATTCAAATGGAACTCCAAGTAATTATGATGTTTTTAAAAGACCAAGACGCCAAGATTTTGATGGATTATTGATTGAAAATGGAGCTGTTTATGTTACCACAAAAGACGCTTTCTTAAATTCGAAAAATAGAGTAAGCGGTTCTATTGGCTTGGTAAAAATGGCAGAAGAATCTCTTGTAGAAATTGATAGTTTATCTGATTGGGATATTATTGAAAAACTTTTAGGAGATCGTCAGAAAAAACAAAAATTGCACCAAAGAATAGATTATTTAGTTTTAGATGTCGATGGCGTTTTTACAGATGGATGCGTCTATTATGATGCCAATGGCGAAATGGCTAAAAAGTTTGACATGCGCGACGGAATGGGCTTGGAAATTTTAAGACAGAATAATGTTGAAGTTGTAGTTATGACTTCAGAAAATTCTGAATTAGTTGCGCAGAGAATGAAGAAATTGCAGATTAAACATATATTTTTAGGAGTAAAAGATAAATTTTCCTTTTTAACACATTTTCTTTCAGAGAGAAATAGTAGTTTTGGCGCCGTTTCCTACGTGGGTGATGACGTAAATGATTTGACTAATATTTGCAGTGTTGGATGGTCTTTCGCACCAGCTGATGCAACAGATATTGTAAAAGCAAATGCAGATTATGTTTTAACACACCAATCTGGAGGTGGAGCAATACGAGAAACTTGTGAAATTTTATTAAAGTACAATAAACGTTATGAAGGAATTTAAAAAACCTTATGTGATTGCAGAAATTGGATGTAATCATAAAGGCGAAATGGAAATAGCAAAGGAATTAATTAAAATTGCAAAAATCTTCGGAAACGCAGATGCAGTAAAATTCCAAAAGCGTAATAATAAAGAACTTCTAACAGAGGAACAATATTATGCTCCGCATCCAAATGCTTCTAATTCTTATGGAGAAACTTATGGTGCACATAGGGAGTTCTTAGAATTTGATGTTGAACAGCATAGAGAGTTAAAATCATATTGCGAAGAAATCGGAATTATATATTCTACATCGGTTTGGGATACAACTTCAGCAAAAGAAATCGCATCATTAAATCCAGATTTTATTAAAATACCATCTGCTTGCAACAACAATTTTGAAATGTTGGAATGGCTTAGCGAAAATTATTCAGGAGAAATTCATATTTCTACAGGAATGACAACTAAAGATGAGACAGATACTTTGGTTGAATTTTTTACTAAAAAAGAAAGAAACCAAGATTTAGTTTTATATAATTGTACATCAGGTTATCCAGTTCCTTTTGAGGATGTTTGCCTTTTAGATATTACTATCCTACAGCAAAAGTATGGGCATTTGGTAAAGCATATAGGTTTTTCTGGTCATCATTTAGGAATTGCTGTAGATATAGCGGCTTATACTTTAGGAGCTAATATTATCGAAAGGCATTATACCCTAGACAGAACTTGGAAAGGTACAGATCATGCTGCTTCATTAGAACCAATGGGTTTACGCAAACTTACTCGTGATCTTGAGGCGGTTTATCAAGCGTTGAATTTTAAGTCTACCGATATTTTGCCAATCGAACAAATTCAAAGAGACAAACTAAAAAACAAAAAAGTACAAGCTTAAAGGAATTCAATTAAAGCCATTTAAATATCTTAACTTGTAACAGAGGCTAAAAATGAAGATGTAAAATTTTCCTATTAGATTCTATTTAAATTAAAATGAAAAAAAACATATTTATTTTTTTGCCTGATGGTGTTGGACTTCGAAATTTTGCCTTAACCTCTTTTAAAGAAATTGGAGAACAAAATGATTTCGATATTACATATTGGAACAACACTCCATTTTCGATTAAGGAGAAACTAGGTTTTGAAGAATTAAAAATTCAAGAAAAATCACTACATCCGTTAACAACAGTTTATAGCCGTGCGCGTAAAAGAATGGAATTAAATTTCTTTGATAAGAAATTTAAAGAGGTGGTTTACAATACCTATAATTTTCCGCAATCTTATAAAGGAGTTGCTAACCTTGCTAAAAGTTTAATGGTTGATGCCTTGACAACTTTTGGATCTAACGAAAAAGGAATCAAATTTGTTAGAAAGCAAATAAAAAAAGGCGAGCGAACTACAAGTAAATACAAAGAAAGTAAAAGACAATTAGAAAAATACAAACCAGATTTTGTTTTTTGCACCAATCAGCGTCCAACGCAGGCAATTGCTTCTATTTTAGCAGCACAAGACTTAGGAATTCCAACAGGAACTTTTATCTTTTCTTGGGATAATCTTCCTAAAGCAACGACGCTAGTCGAAACTGATTATTATTTTGTGTGGAGCGAACACATGAAAAAAGAGGTTTTAATGTATTGTCCTTATGTGAAAGAAAACCAGATTTTTGTAACAGGAACGCCTCAATTCGAAAGTCATTTTGATAAAACAATTTTACAATCAAAAGAAGAATTTTATAATTCACATGATCTCGACTTAAACAAAAAATATATTTGTTATTCTGGTGATGATATAGTTACATCTCCTTTAGATCAATACTATTTAGAAGATTTAGCATTATCAGTTAGAGAATTAAACCAAAACGGATATTCTTTAGGTGTCATTTACCGAAAATGCCCAGTAGACTTTACAGATCGTTATGATGAGGTTTTGAAGAAATATCAAGATGTTATTGTAAGCATTGATCCGTTATGGAGTCCAGTTGGGGAAAGTTGGAATGAAATTATGCCGACAAAAGAAGATTTTGCATTGCAGGCAAATATTTGTGAATACACAGAATTTGTTGGTAATATAGCTTCATCAATGGTATTTGATTTTTCTGCGCACGATAAATCTTGCTTGTTTTTTGACTATGAACAGCCACAACTTAGAAAGGGAATTCGTGATATTGGGCAAAATTATAAATACATTCATTTTAGATCAAAACCCTCAGAGGAGGCTGCTTTATGGATAAGAGATAAAAAAGATCTAACCAATATGGTTAAAGATATTATTGACGGAAAAATTTCAAGTGTTAAAGACAGTAAAAAGTGGTTTGAGATTATTGTTGGACCAAATCCTACTCAAGCATCTGAAAAAATTTGGAAAAGTTTAAACTGCATTTTAAAAAAGTAGATATTTATGTTCTTTAACTCGCTGGCATTTGCCATCTTTTTGCCAATTGTTTTTTTTCTATATTGGTTTATTTTCAATAAAACCAAAAGTACCCAAAATGCTTTATTAATTGTTGCAAGCTATTATTTCTATTCTTGTTGGGATTGGAGATTTCTATTTCTGCTAGTTTTTTCAACATTTTTAGATTATTTCACAGGAATTCAAATCGAGAAAAGTAATTCGGGAAAAAGTCGAAAATTTTGGTTTTGGTTGAGTATTATAATCAATTTAGGATTTTTAGGAATTTTTAAATATTATAATTTCTTTGCAAGCTCATTTGCAGAAATGTTTACGTCTTTAGGCTTTAAAGTAAGTCCAATGTTATTGAATGTAATTTTACCTGTTGGAATTTCATTTTACACTTTCCATGGATTATCTTATGTAATTGATATTTATTATAAAAGAATTAAAGCAGAATATAATTTTATAGATTATTCTTTATTTGTAAGTTACTTTCCTCTTTTAGTTGCTGGACCAATTGAAAGAGCAACGCATTTACTTCCAGAGTTAAAAGAAAAGCGCGAGTTTAATTTAGAAAAAGCAAAAGAAGGAATTTACCAAATTGTTTGGGGACTTGTTAAAAAAGTGGTTATTGCAGATACTTGTGCAGTTTATGCTAATGCTATTTTTGATCATTATCAGTCAATGAATTCTTTTTCATTAATTATGGGGGCAATTTATTTTGCGTTTCAGATTTACGGAGATTTCTCAGGATATTCAGATATCGCACTAGGGGTTTCTAAATTATTTGGTTTAGACTTATTACGAAACTTTAATTATCCATATTTTTCAAGAGATATAGCAGAGTTTTGGCGTCGTTGGCATATCTCACTTTCTTCTTGGTTTAGAGATTATTTATATATTCCTCTAGGTGGAAGCAAAGGTGGACTTTGGATGAAAATCCGAAATACATTTATCATTTTTGTTGTTAGTGGATTCTGGCATGGAGCCAACTGGACATATATTGTTTGGGGATTTATAAATGCTGTTTATTTCCTTCCACTATTGATTTCAAATAGTAATAGAAATAATATGGATTCTATAATTCTAAAATGGAATCTAGGTTCTGTCAAAGTATTGTTTAGTATTCTAACAACATTTTTATTGACTTGTATTGCTTGGGTGTTTTTTAGAGCAAAAACCATTACAGATGCTGTTTTGTATCTAAAAAGAATATTTACTAACGGCGAGTTTAGCCCTCAATATTTAGATAACGAACGATATAATTATGAATTACTATTGATGATTGGTCTGTTTGTTTTAGTAGAATGGAATAATAAAACTAAAGTAGAACCAATTTCTGGAAAAAGAAGTTTTTTGAAAATGGCATTGGCTATTTTGGCAATACTAGCTCTTGGAACTTATTCGGATTATAAAGAATTTATTTATTTCCAGTTTTAATGAAGAAGTTTTTATTGTACATATTAGGAATTTTTCTTTTAACAGCTGTGATAGCAGTTCTTTTGGACGGATTGTATACTTATGCTTTTATACAGTCCAAAAATCGTGGAAAAATAGAAACCGTTTTCAATTCTACAGCAAAAAAGTATGATGTGGTTATTTTAGGCTCTTCAAGAGCTAATAACCATTTTGTTTCTCAAATGTTCGAAGATAAAGGATTAAAAACGTTTAACTACGGAATGAGTGGCGGACATTTATTTGAAGCTTCATTAATGTTAAAATTAATGATAGAAAGAAAATATGAAATAAAAAATTTAATTCTCGAAGCCGATTTAAATCTTTCTAATGATCAGGAATCTGAAGGAGTTGCTGCAAAATTTCTGCCATATATTCATTGTTCAAAAGTCATAAAAGATCAATTTTCGACAGAAAAATACTTTAATGAATTGTATTACATCCCTTTTTATAGATATATAAAATTTGATTCTAAAATTGGTTTTCGTGAGATTTATAAAATAGCTAAAAATGAAAAAACTAATGCTCTAGATAATTTAGGATATTACCCTTTGGAAAAGCATAAGAACGGCAATATGAAAAATAACATTGCCAATTTGAAGCCATTGCCACACAATAAATATTATGAAGAGATTAAAAATATTTGCAAAAAGAACGACATCAATTTTATTGCTGTTATGACGCCAATGTGCGAGAATGTTGTTGGAATGAATTACTTTGATAAGTTAAAAAAGGCGTATCCTGAAATTCATAATTATGAAAATGTTGTTATAGAAAATAAATATTTTTCTTCTTGCGGGCATATGACAGATCAAGGTGCAAAATTATTTACAGCAAGAATTATTTATGATTTTTTTAATAAATAAAATTAAAGGCTAAATTATTTTATGAAAAAACGACAATTTCTGCTTTATTTATTAAAGATCTTAGTTCTGGTTTTCGTTTTGGCCTTTATATTGGATCAAGCATACTCGTTTATTTTTCTTCAATCTAACAAAAGGGATAAAATAGGGTTGATATATAATTCCAAGCCAAAAGAATATGACGTCGTAATATTAGGTTCTTCTAGAGCAAATAATCATTTCGTAACTCAGATGTTTGAAGAGAGGGGGTTGAAAACATATAACTTTGGAATGCCGGGATCTAAATTATTCGAATCAGATTTGGTTTTGAAATTATTATTAGAGAAAAAAAACAAAATCAAAAATGTTATAATTGATGTTGATATTACATTAAGATCAGAAGAAAAAAAATCAGAAGGTACAATTCTGAAATTTTTACCATTTTTACATCGTTCGCCTGCAATAAAAAAACACTATGAAAGCTTAGAGAATTTTAATAGCCTATATTATATTCCATTTTATAGATATTTAAAATATGATGCAAAGATCGGGTTTAGACAGATGTTTTTTTACATATTGGATAAAAAAGCAAAAGATGTTCAATATGGAGGATACGAACCAAAATTTGAAAATGAAGAACTACATTTTGAAGATTTTACTTTTCCTCCCCAAAAGAATAAATATTATGAGGAAATTAAAAGGATTTGTAAATTAAATAATATCAGATTAATTCCTGTCATGACACCAATATGTAGCAAATTAATAGGAAAAGATTATTTTCAAAAAGTAAATTTATTATATCCAGAAATTTATAATTATGAAGACAGAGTTGATGATGATAAAAATTTTTCTTCTTGTGCGCACATGAACGATGCAGGAGCTAAAAAATTTACAGAAATAATTTTAGAAGACTTTTTTCCTAAATAAACTTTCTCGAGAGTATTTTTCATATGATTACATACAGTAAAATAGGTAAAAAAGGAAATTTGGGAAATCAGCTTTTTCAAATAGCCTCTACAATAGGATTGGCGACCAAAAATGATCGTGAATTCGTTTTTTTACTATGGAAATATCAAGACGCGTTTAAAAATAAATTGCCTTTTCTATCAGCAAATCTAGAAGATTTTGTAAACATCGAAGAAAAAGAGTATCATTTTCATAAATGGAATTTTGAAACTCAAAATTATGATGTCAATGGTTGGCTTCAAACAGAAAAATATTTTGATACAGAGTTAACCAAGCACTATTTTGATTTTTCAGATTCTTTGAAAGAAAAAATAAGTAAATTATACAGGAAAACATTTGAAAAAAGAACCATACTGATATCTATAAGAAGAGGAGATTTTGTAAACCATAAAGACTATTTTCAGCTTCCAATACATTATTATTTAAATAGTTTAGCAACTTTTTTTCCGAATTGGGAGTCCTGCAATCTTGTTATTTTGAGCGATGATATTAACTATTGCAAGTATCATTTTTCATTTTTAGAGAATGCCTTTTTTGGAGATGGTTTAAATGAGCCAGAACAACTTTGTTTAGGAGCAATGTGTAATGATTTTATAATAAGTAATTCTACTTTTTCTTGGTGGACCGCTTGGTTGGGAGAAAAGAAGGATTCGAAGATTATAAGACCATTAAAAAATTTTGACGGACAAAAAAGCAAAGAATTTGATGACAAAGATTATTATCCTGAAAGATGGACAGAATATAACCATATAGATCAAAAAATTGAGCTGACCGATGTGTCGTTTGCTATAAATACTCAAAAAAACAAGGAAGAAATAAAAACATATATATCTGATTATTTTAAAGCCGATTTTGTTTTGAGTGAAAATAATTCAGAAACTCAAAAAAATGTTTATTTCATTAATAAGGATTACTTCATACCTCCAGTTTTAATATATTTTTCTTGGCTAAAACTTGAAAAATCAAATTTTAATTTGATAATTAATAATGTGATTCAAATATTTGAAGTTTCTAAATATTTGAATTATAATGAATTTACACCGCAAAATGACTTTGGTTTTTTCTCTAAGATATTTTCATTCCCCAATAAAAATAAAGGAAAGAAAAATGATAATAGGGAGGTTTATTTAAAAAAGGATTTAAAGCAAGAAAGCATAAATCAAAATGAAATTTTAATAGATTTTTCTGCAGGTAGATTTCTTAATGTCGCGGGTTATAAATTCAGTTTTAAGAGATTTTTGAAAAGAAAGGAAAATGATTTGAAGCGTAGCATAAAGAAAAAATTGTATAAAATAAAAAAATGAAACCAAACCTACACGTTGCTTATATAGTATCACATTATCCTCATAAGGCTTTCGGACATGATGGAGGAATTGGAACTAGTGTTTTTACTTTGGTCGAAAGACTAAGAAAATCCAATGTGCAAGTTTCTGTATTTGTGTATGGCCAACAAGAAGAATTTGTTATTGAAGAAGAAAATGTTACAATTTATAGTTTAAGTAATAGTAAGGGGAAATATTTTAATTTTTACTGGAATAGAAAAAAAATAGAAAAATTTATGCATAAGACTATTTTAGAAAAAAAAATTGACATCATTGAGGCTCCAGATTGGACCGGGATTACAGCTTTGATGTCTTTTAATATTCCTTTAATAATTCGTTTTCATGGAAGTGATGCTTATTTCTGTCATTTAGATAATAGAAAACAAAAGCTTAAAAATTTTTGGTTCGAAAAGCTTGCCATTAATGGAGCAAAAGCATTCATAGCTCCGACCAAATTTGCGGGAGAAGTTTCCAAGAATCTTTTTAATATAAAAGGAAAAGAAATCAAGACCATTCATTATGGTTTGGATCTTAAGAATTTTGAAAACGAAACATCTGAAATATTTGAAAAAGACCTGATTCTATATGCTGGTACTTTAATTAGAAAAAAAGGAGTTTTAGAACTTCCAGAAATTTTTAATAAAGTACGAAAGGTTTTTCCGAATGCTAAATTAGTTTTAATAGGTGGTGATGCTCCTGATTTGAAAACAAATTCAAAATCAACTTGGGAATTAATGAAGAATTTATTTACCGAAGATGACTTGAAAAGCGTAAATTATTTAGGAAGAATCCCGTATGACGAAATTCAAAACTATATAAAAAATGCAAATGTGTGTGTTTTTCCAACTTTTGCAGAAACTTTAGGAATGGTAACTATAGAATCTATGGCAATGCAAAAAGCAGTTGTAAATAGTAATATTGGCTGGTCTCAGGAATTAATTATAGATGGAGAAAGTGGTTTTTTGGTTCATCCTTCAAATCATGATTTATACGCAGAAAGAATTAAACAGATTTTAGGGAACACTCTTTTAGCACAAAAAACAGGTAAAATTGCGAGAGCGCAAGTAGAAGAAAAATTTGACATTGATAAGCTTGTACTTAAAAACATCGAATTTTACAGAAATATTTTAAATCAAAAGAAGTAAGAGTGTGATAATAGTTTATCATCAAAATAATAAAATTGTTGAGGTTGACTTTTGTGAAGAAAATATTTTGTTTTCTGAAAAGAGTATAGCTTGTAATTTATTTCAGATAGCTGAGAAATATCCTCAAGAGCTTATTATTTGGTGCCGCTTAGATTTAAAGTCAAATTTAAATACAAATAAATTTGATGAAATTTTTCATCATAAGAAAATTACAGCCTCTTATAATGTATCAGTAGATTCGTTAATGTCAGAAATAATAGGATATGTAGACGAATCACTATTTTTAAATATTAAAAAAGACATTAATTATCCGACTTGGATGATGAGCGGAGATGTTGGTGGAATTCATGCAGAAGTTCTAAATACATTAAATAATAAAATTAAAGTTGATGTAAATTTTGACTTTTTTTTGCATTCAATGGCAAAATTAGCATCATTAGCAGGGCTTTTTTGTTATTCGGAACCATTGTTAATTAAGGATGTTCTCAAAAATAAAGGAAAACATAAAAGGAATAACTTTTTGACATTTCGTTTTGTTAAACAACATTACAAAACACGTTGGACTTTTTTATTATTTTTAAACGTATTACTCTATGAAAAAAAAATATTTTTTCTACCATTTTTGTACAGTATTTGGTTTAAAAAACGAAAGTTAGATGGAGATTTATTAGACAAAATAAAAGTACAATCTACCAAGAAAACTATTGATAAGAAGACAATCGATATCATTATTCCAACAATTGGAAGAAAAAAATATCTTTACGATATCTTGAAAGATTTATCGAATCAGACTCTTTTGCCCGAAAATGTTATTATAGTGGAACAAAATTCAGATTTAAATAGTAGTTCAGAGTTAGACTATTTAGTAAATGAAAATTGGCTTTTCAATATAAAACATACGTTTACGAAGCAGACTGGAGCCTGTAATGCGCGAAATTTAGCTTTAAAAGAAGTTGAAAGTGAATGGATTTTTATGGCAGACGATGATATTCGAATTGCAAATGATTTTTTAGAAAAAGCATTAGGTTTAATTGAAAACGAAGGTGCAGAACAGATAACTTTTGGGTGTTATGAACTTAATTATCCTGAGTATAAAAAGGAAAAACAAAAAATTCAATGGGACAATTTCGGTTCAGGTTGCAGTGTGGTAAAAGCAAACAATATTAAAGCTATTTTTTACAATACCAGTTTTGAATTTGGTTACGGTGAAGACAGTGATTTTGGAGCTCAGTTAAGAAATTCTGGGTTTGATATTATTTATGCGCCTAAACCAGAAATTATTCATCTTAAAGCACCAATTGGAGGATTTAGGACAAAACCGATTTTAGCTTGGCAACAAGATAAAATTCAGCCAAAACCTTCACCAACAGTAATGCTTTACAAAATTCTAAATTTAAAACAACAACAACTTAACGGTTATCAAACGGTTTTGTTTTTTAAATTTTATAAAGAGCAAAATATTAAAAATCCAATAAAGTACTTTTTAAACTTTCGCAAACAATGGAAGGTAAGTTTGTTTTGGGCAAAGAAATTAAAACAATAATTTTATTCAAATAAATTGATAAAATCGATTTCAATAAATAGTAATGCAATAAAACAGATTTATGCTTTTGATGAAAATCAAAAACATAAATTGAGCATTGACCTTACCAAAATAAATCTTTCTGAACATTACTCTTTTGATATTGAAATTGTATTTGAACAGCCTATTCTCGAATTTAGAAATCATGATTATAAATGGGTAAAATGTGACGAAGATAGAATTGCAAACCAATTTTGTCCTAAAATAATAAAACTTCAAAACGGACAATTGGTTCAAAGTAATATTCATTTTGGAATTTGGGAAATAAGTAAAAAAAGAAATAATGTTTTACTTTGGCGTTTCAATCCTGATTTTTCGCAACCGATCACTGTTTATTCAGGAAATTCTAATAGAAAAGTTTTGGAATCGTCTAAAAAGAATTTTGATTTCCCAGAACATCCAGCTCTTTTATTTCCTAAATATCTCGCTTTGGAGTTCAGCAGATCTAAATATCCGTTTACTGCTATAGCTTGTTTTACGGATCATTGTGATTTTGATACTGCAGAAAATCTTTCGTTACAAAGAATGTTTTTCAAAGAAAATCGAATAAAAATTACAAAAGGTTTTTTCTTAAATCATTTTTCGAAACGTGCTGATAATGCTTCATTTCAAAATGATAAAGAAGAACTTTTGAAATGGGAAAACGATGGACATGAATTGTGTTATCATTCCCTTTCGCAATCCATAAAAAACGAAGCTGGGAGTTTTGAAGATTTTGCGGCATTTGTTCCACCCTTAAAGGATATAAAAGTATGGATTGATCATGGATATCAGCCGTATAATTTTTCTCTTTTAAAGCAAAATAGGCTGAGCGATAAAGAGTTTGAAAAAACGTTAAGCGATAAAAATATCAATACGCTTTGGAATTATATAGATTCAGGAACTTCCACGAGTGGAGTTATTAATCAATTAAATTCTCGACATTTTACATTAGGAGGTTTTTTAAAAGGAAATAAAAATTTGGATTTTGTAAAAAAAATCCAGATGATGATTAAAAACATTGTCTTTCATTATTACAATGATGAAGATATGATTATAAAATATAAAAGTGTTGCGGGTAATTTTAAGAAGATTGTTTTTCAAAAAAAGATAAAGTTTGTTTTACCTTTTCTTAAAAATTCTTTTGATCTTGGATTGTCTATTTTTTCAATACTTTTATCTTGGAATACCTCTAAAAACAAACCTTATAAGTTGGCAAAATATTCGCCTATTGTTTTTAAACATAAAATTGCAGAAAAAGAGTTTTATATTTTTCAAACTTTAGAAATGCTTGATTTTCAAAAATCTTTATCTAAAAATAATCTTGAAACGCTTATTAATGAAAAAGGTATTTTTATAGCGCATACTTATTTTTCTGTACCAATGGAATATCATAAAGGACGATTATTTTCGGATCCTAAAACCATTGATATTAAGGTATCTGATAATTTTAAATTTTTAGGAGAAAAAATCAGAAACAAAGAAATTTGGAATCCGACATTAACAGAACTTATTGAATATTGGAAAAACTTCGAAACAATTGTTTTAAATATTGATCAAAATGGTGATCTATTTGCAGAAATGAATTCGATTTTAGACATGAGAAAATTAAACTAAGAATAAATGAATCATAAAATAAAGACATTTTTGTTTAAGACAATAGCCTTACTGCCCAATAAAATAGACGATTATTGCTATCATAAAATTCAGAGTTTTTTTGATAAATCTACTTTAGAGAATCGTTTCAAGAGTGTTGAGCCAACTTATTTAAGACTTTTTAAAGTTTTAAAAGATTTAAATATTGATTTAAAAAACAAAACAGTTTTTGAAATTGGTTCAGGATGGTTTCCTACAATGCCATATTTTTTTAAATATAAATTTGAAGCCGAAAAAGTAATAACAATTGATATTAATAAACATTTTAAAAAAGAAACTGTTTTAGAATTGAATGGTCTTTTTTCGAAAAATTATGATGTTACTGTAATTCCCGAATTGCATAATAAATACGGACTTCCTGTTGATGTAGAATATTTTCCGAATTATAATATTATAAACCAAGATTTTCCAGAAGTTGATTTTGTTTTTTCAAGATATGTATTGTCACATATGAAGGAAAACGATGTTGATATTTTACATAAAAAAATGAAAACGCAACTTAAAAAAGATTCGTTGATAGTTCATTTTATTTCCCCAAGCGATTTAAGACAGCATGGAGATAGTTCTTTGGCACTACAAGATTTTTTGCAATATAGTGAAACAGATTGGGATAAAATTAGAACTAAATTTGATTATCATAACAGATTAAGATTACCTCAATTTATAGAGATATTTAAGAAATATGATTATGAAATTTTGTATCTGGATTACGAAAGTTTACAGAAAGGAACTGAAAAATATGATTTGTTTAAAAAGGTAAAACTTCATGAAGATTTTAGTAAATATTCTGATGAAGAACTGACTGCGGGAAATATTCTGCTTGTCTTAAAAGTATAATTCGAAGATGCGTTTTTCATTAATAATATGTACATACATGCGCGCAGAGGCACTCTGTAAATTGCTTCAGTCAGTAAAACATCAGACTTTATATCCTGATGAAATCTTAATTGTCGATGGTTCAACAAATGATGAAACTAATACTTTTTTTCAAAAAAATACTTTTGAAAAACTAAAATATTTTAAAGTTAAAGATGATGACAGAGGATTAACTAAACAACGCAATTTTGGAATTTCTAAAGTAAATCTTGAATCTGAAATAGTATGTTTTCTTGATGACGATACCATTTTAGAACCTGATTATTTTGCCGAAATTGTAAAAACATTTCAAGATAATAATGAAATTGTTGGTGTTGGTGGAGTAGCTATTAATGAAAATAAATGGCAAGTACAAAAAGAAAGTAGCGTTTATAACACTAAAAAGTATTATTTGTTTGAAGGATATTTTTATCCAGAAGGTCTGAGAAATATTGCTAGAAATTATTTTAGACTTGCGTCTAATTTAGAGCCTGGGCGAATGCCACTATATTCACACGGAAGAACTTGTGGATTTCCTATGACGGGTAAAATTTATGAAGTTGATTTATTGATTGGGATGTCAATGTCTTTTAGGAAAAAGGTTTTTAATGAAATAAAATTCTCTAAATTCTTTGAGGGATATGGCTTATATGAAGATGCCGATTTTAGTTTGAGAGCACAGCAATTTGGTAAAAATGTAATTAATACAAATGCAAAATTAAGTCATTTTCATGACGTAGCCGGAAGACCAAATCAATATAAATATGGCAAAATGGTTGTTCGAAATGGCTGGTATGTGTGGAGAATAAAAAATCCAAATCCAAAAATTAAAGATCGATTGAAATGGAATGCAATTACAATTTTATTGACTTTGATTCGATTTACAAATGCCTTGACCGAAAAAAATAAAAAAACTCCTTTTACTGAAGCTATTGGCAGAACAATTGGATGGTTTAGTTTGTTTTTTGATAGACCATTATAAAAAAAATAAGCAATTTATTTAAAGAAAAAATACATATGAAATTAGAAATATCATCTTGGGTACCTCATTTAAATCAGCTGATATATTCCTATTTTTATTATTGTAAAAACGAAAGAACAACAGTTAATATAGTTAGAAATGAACGAGTAGCTCATAGTGGCGCAATATTGAATATTGATAATAAACGTATTTTTTTCGATTATTCTGATGCCCCAGAGTTTATAGACTCGGCTAATTTGTACGACTATTATTTTAAGAGATCACTTCGAGAGGAAAATCATGAGAAGAATATTTATCCTTTAAATTTTAATCTTTCATTGTCGTATAAGAGCCATTTATTGGTAATGAATTTAAGTTTGGATATACTATTTAATAAAAATAGTAGAACAGAAATAATTAGGGCGATGGATTTGTTTTCATTATTCACAAACTCTTCCCATGCTATTTTAGATTTTAAAAGATATCCGAAGAAAGTAGAAGATTTTGGAGGTAATATAATTTTTCATACGCGATTATGGAACCCAAACAATCATGCGGATACTGATGAAAAAGAACGTAGAAAATTTCAAAACGAATTTAGAATTAACGCTTGTCGTTTGTTAAAGAAAGAATTTAAAAATGCTTCGGTTGGGCTGCTTGCAGATCAATTAGCAGCAGAACTAGCACCTGATTTACTATTAGACGCGAAACATTCAAATAAAAATAATTATTTTAACATGTTGAGTAAATTTAATGTTTGTGTAGCAGATGATGGACTTAAAGATACTCCAGGCTGGAAAATTGGAGAATATTTATTGTTTGGAAAGGCTGTAATTTCAACTCCTCTCAACATTGCTGTCGATGATTTTCACGAGCACGTTAATTACGAAAAGCTTAGTAACCGAAGCGCTTATCAAGAATTGCCAGAAAAGATAGAATATTTGCTTTCTGGAAAGAAATATCTAGAAATGGGTCAAAATAATTTACTTTGGAGTGAGAGTTATTTGCATCCTAAAAATTATATTAAAAGAATTCTAACAATAGTAGAAAAAAATACCAAGATTGAACTCAGTTAAATTTGTTATTATAACTCATGTATCTCATGTATACAAAAACAATGAATATTTGGGATACTCGCCGTATGTTCAAGAAATGAATATTTGGCTGAAATATGTTGATGAGGTTATTATTGTAGCTCCATTAAGAAATCGGGAAATAACTCCAATAGACATTTCGTATCAACACGATAGAATAAATTTTAAAGTAGTTCCTGATTTTAGTTTTATTAATCTAAAAAATATTATCACATCAATTTTTAAATTACCTGTTATTTTTTGGAAGATATTTTGGGCAATGAAAGAGGCAGATCATATTCATTTAAGATGCCCAGGAAACATGGGGCTAATAGGCTGCTTTGTTCAGATTCTTTTTCCAAATAAAATTAAGACAGCAAAATATGCTGGAAATTGGGATTCTAAAAATAAACAACCTTGGAGCTACCAGATGCAAAAATGGATTCTTAATAATACATTTCTAACAAGAAACATGAAGGTTTTAGTATATGGATATTGGGAAAATCAATCAAAGAATACAAAATCATTTTTTACAGCAACTTACTCAGAATTAGAAAAGACCAATGTTGAAAAAGCTGATTTTACGAACGGAACTAAAGTTGTTTTTGTTGGAAGTTTAGTGTCAGGTAAAAATCCTTTATATGCTATCAAATTAATTGAGAGATTAGTAACAGCGGGGTATAATGTGACTCTAGATTTGTATGGAGATGGTGTAGAGAGAGATTCTCTAGAAGGTTATATTAAAATGTATAAATTACATGAATATATCATTATAAAAGGAAATCAGAATAGAGAAGCTTTAAAAGCAGCTTATCAAAAAAGTCATTTTGTCATTCTGCCTTCAAAAAGCGAAGGGTGGCCCAAAGCCATAGCAGAAGGGATGTTTTGGGGATGTATCCCAATAGCAACAAAAGTGTCATGTGTTCCTTATATGTTAGATTTTGGTAAACGTGGAACTCTCCTTGATCTGAATTTGGATAAAGATACTGAGCAGATAGGAGATTTAATAATGAACCAAAGGGCGTATATAGAGAAAAGTAAAATAGCGATGGAGTGGTCACGCAATTTTACTACAGATGTTTTTGAAAAAGAAATCGAAAAATTGCTGATAAAATGAGAATTGTACAAATTATAGATTCTTTAGAGGTTGGTGGTGCAGAACGTATGGCTATAAATTATGCAAATTCACTTGCTAACAAAATTGAATTTTCAGGATTAGTCTCTACAAGAAATGAGGGTTTACTTTTAGATCATATAGATCAAAAAGTCACATATTTATTCTTGAAGAGAAAATCTACTATAGATTTAATTGCAATCTTTAGATTAAGAAATTATCTGAAAAAAAATAAAGTAGATTTTATTCATGCACACAGCTCTTCATTTTTTATTGCAGTTTTAGTAAAAATAACAATGCCATGGATTAAAATAATCTGGCATGATCACTATGGGATTTCACAAAATCTTGCATTACGAAAAAACTTGACATTAAAATTTTCATCTTTTCTTTTTTCAGGAATTATTTCTGTAAACGATTCTTTACAAAAATGGGCTCGAAATTATTTGAATTGTAAAAACCTTATTTATTTTCCAAACTTTATAATCAAATCAGCTGTTTTTTTTGATGATTTTCAGTTAAAAGGAAATGATGGCCAAAGAATAATTTGTGTTGCAAATTTGCGCCCCCAAAAAAACCATGAATTATTGATTAATGGTGCAAAGGAAATTAATGAAAAATTTCCAGAGTGGACTTTTCATTTAATAGGCAAAGACTTTAATGATTCCTACAGCGCTAATCTATTAGAATTGGTTAGAAAAAAAGGGCTTTCTGAAACGGTATTTTTTTACGGAGCAGTGAATAACGTTCAGGAATTGTTAAAGCAGAGCGAAATAGCAGTTTTAACTTCTCTTTCAGAAGGACTACCTTTGGCTGTTTTAGAATACGGACTAGCTAATTTACCAGTTGTGGCAACCAATGTTGGCGAAATTTCAAAAGTCATTCCCTCATCTAAAGAGGGCTTGATAATTGATTCTAATAATTTAGGGCAATTTATAAATTCAGTTCAAATATTGATTGAGAATCAACATATTCGTAAATCATTAGGAAAACAGCTGAATTTTTATGTAAAAAGAAATTTCGGTGAAAAATCAATTTTAAAAGAATACATGACATGGTTGAAACCTTTAACGACCATTACGAAGTAAATATTTTATAATGAAAAATAAAAAACTTAGTTATTTAGCCATAATCGTTTTTCATGCATTAATAGCATTAATTATTTTTGTTATTCCTTTTTTATCAAAAATATATGCTTTATTGATTGTTTTAATAGGGTTTATTGTAATCACTAGAAACGAAAACAGAAATAACGAAGCACTGTTTGTTAGTGCATACCTAGTAGGTGCTGAGGTTTTTCTTCGTATGACAGCAGGTAATTTTAATAATGAATATGTAAAGTTTTCCGTAATGGCTTTTATGCTTTATGGAATGATTTATAGCAATTTTTCTAAAAATGCATTTATATATTTTATTTACATAATTTTTTTAATTCCGGCAATTTTTGTAACCACTAGCGAAGCTACTTTTAATGTAGATGTTAAAAAAGTTTTAGTTTTTAATTTGTCTGGTCCCTTGTGTTTGGCTATTTGTGCTGTTTATATGTTTAAAAGAAGAATTACATTTGATAAACTTCAGAATATTTTAATTTCATTAGGATTGCCAATAGTTACTACTACAGTTTATTTGTTTTTATATACACCGAATATTAAGGATGTTGTAACGGGGACTCAATCAAATTTTGAAACTTCAGGAGGTTTTGGTCCAAATCAGGTTTCTACAATTTTAGGTCTTGGAATGTTCGTTTTTTTTACACAATTAGTGCTTTTTTCTAAGTCTAGATTACAATTGTTAATTAACGGAGGGCTATTTATTTTTATCAGTTATCGAGGAATTGTTACTTTTTCGAGAGGAGGAATTATTACAGCAGCCGCTATGATTGCATGTCTTTTTGCCGTTTTATATTATTTTTCTAATGCTGAAGGAAAAAGAAAATTTAGTTTCGTATTTGTTCTGACGATTTTAATTGGCACAGGAATATGGTTTTATAGTTCGTTTCAAACTCACGGTCTTATTGAAAAACGTTATGCTAATAAAGATGCGAGAGGACGTGAGAAAAAAGATCGTTTAGGAGGTAGAGAAGAGATTATGAATCAAGAGACAGATATTTTTATTGATAATCCAATCTTTGGCGTAGGTGCTGGAATGAGTAAGTATGAGAGAGCTCTAATTACACATGAAGAAGTTGCATCACACAATGAAATAACCAGAATGTTTAGTGAACATGGTTTGTTCGGAATTTTTGCATTCTTGATTCTTCTTATCACACCCTTCACATTATATATTAATAATAAACAACATATATATTTTTTCTCATTTTTTGTTTTTTGGTTTCTTACGATAAATCACGCTGCTATGCGAACCGCAGCTCCTGCATTTATATATGCATTAAGTCTTCTTTCAGTACAAATAAAAATTCCTGAAAAAACAGGAGAAGCAAATTAGCTAAATTCAATTTTTATAATACATTTGCCTCAAGTTTAAGCCCCTAACAAACTGAAAAATAATGTTGTCAAAAAAGAAAATGCATTTCGAAATTTCGGAAAGGAGAATATTACTTCTTTCTTTTGATGCTGTATTTGTTTTATCCGCTTTATATCTATTAAGTTCAATATTTGAGTATCATTATTTTGATTTTGGAATAAATAGTTCTTTAAGTATTGTTTTATTAATAGTGTATCTTTACATTTTTGGCGTAATATTCGAAATATATAATTTACAGATAGCAAGTAATCATCTTCAGATTCTTCAAAATGTTATTTTTACTGCTACCGCTACTGTTTTGGCCTATTTATTTACGCCAGTTCTTTCTCCCTTACTTCCGAAACAAAGAGTTGTAATATTAATATTTTATTTCACAATATTAATTACATTACTATTATGGCGTTTGTTTTACTGCTACTTTTTAGCTTCTCATAGATTTTCTCAAAATGTCGTTTTGATTTGTGATCAAAATGAAGTTGAAAAACTGGTTTTAGGATTGGAGAATGTCGATCCGCATTATAAAATTATTGGTTTTGTAAACTCCGATTCTATTGCAGATGAAAATTTAGATTTTCATTACGTAAAAGAAATAAAAAAGGACGATTTAGAACATTTTGTATCAACGAACCATATTTCAGAAATTATTATTGCTTCTCAGAATACAGATGGTATTACTCCAGATTTATATCAGCAATTGCTTCATTTATTAGAAAAAGGAATTATTATACGAGAATACACTCAAGTTTACGAAAGTAAAACGCAAAGAATCCCCGTTCATCATATAGAAAGAGATTTTTATAGATTTTTTCCTTTCAGCAGAAGCAATAGTAATAAGCTTTATTTGTCTTTTGTTCGACTTATAGAAATCATGTTTTCTATTTTAGGGCTATTAATTTCCCTATTTTTTATCCCAATAATTTTTCTTTGTAACATCTTCGCAAATAAAGGGAGTCTTTTTTATACTCAAGAAAGAGTAGGGAAGAATGGAATCATTTTTGAGATTTATAAGTTTAGAACCATGACAGAGAATTCAGAAGCCAATGGAGCTGTTTTCGCTAGTCATAATGATAAAAGAATTACTCCGTTTGGTAAATTCATGCGAAAGTCAAGAATTGATGAATTGCCTCAATTTATTAATGTTTTAAAAGGAGATATGGGAGTAATAGGGCCAAGACCTGAGCGACCATTTTTTGTCGAAGAAATCGCCGCAGTAATGCCTTTTTATGAAACACGCCATGTAATTAAACCTGGACTTACGGGCTGGGCGCAGGTAAATTATTCTTATGGAGAATCTATAGACGAAAGTTTGATTAAGCTTCAATACGATCTATACTACATCAAGCACAGAAGTGTTTTTCTTGATTTAAGCATCACTTTCAAAACCATTACAACGGTTTTATTCTACAGAGGGCAATAATTTTTTTAGATTATAATTGGAATAGGTTTTTTGTTACGAATTGCTGTTCGCACTAAAACCACCCCGCTCGTAATGATTAATGGTAAAGTGATAAAGAAATGCGCCTTGTTAATCAAAAATAGAAAGTAAATCACTAAAAACACAAAATTGATTAGCGAAAATCTATAAGTCCATAATTTGTTTTTGAAAATAGAAAACAAAACCAAAACCAATAAAAATGGACTAAATAATAGAACATTGTAATTCATCGCCAATTCTTGGTGAAAAGAATAAAATCCCATAATAACGAAGAATATCCCAATAAGAGATAAAATCACAAAGTAGATTTTATCTACCGTTTTGTTTCTTGCAAAGATTACAAAAAGCAAGATAAAGAGATAAGTGTAAATGTTATTCCACCAAGATTTTGGTGTTTCTTTTGCAAACTCTAATAGTGTTTTGCTTTTTGCCGCTAAGGGTTTATTTTGAAAACTTGTTTTGTCTAAACTATTTTTCAATTCAAAAGGAAGAAAAATTCTTGTTCCCATTTGATCGACTTTCGTTCCAAAAATAATACTTGTTCCCAACTGATCGTAGAAATGGCCATCAAAATAAGGAAATAGGATAGAACGATATGTTTTGTCTGTGTCTTGTGTTTTTACAATAACATCTCTGCCTAAAGTTTTATTCACTACATCTACAACCATCGAAGTACAGTTTTTATCGATGAATTTATAAGTATAATAACGTTCTTCAGAATCTAAAACGGCATTTAACTGGTCAAAAAGTTTTTGTTTTAAATCTTGAGAGATCAGTAATTCCTGCTCATAAATACTTCTTTTTTCGTAAGTGTATTCATTAAAAAAATCAGCAAATGAATGTACAGTTGCAAAATATTGCAAATCTCCTTTAGCAAACTTTAAAACAAAATTTGGAGTTCTAAAATCAAAAGTTCCATAATTGTAAACAACATCAAAATTGTTTACGGGATCTAAAACTCTAATTCCCGTATGTCCGAAATAAGAATAAGTTTCGTTTCCAAGTCCGCAGGTCAAAATACTTATTTTGGCATCTTTCGATAAAGCTAAACTTTGGCTGACACCAATAAAACTTGATAAGAATAATAAAATTAAAAGTGCTTTTTTGGACATGAGAGTTTTCATGATTTAAAATTTTAAATGTTTTGTGGTTTCGAAATTATCTAAAGATACCCAAATCTACTTTTAACGAAAAAATATTAGAATACAAAGCGGTACTTTGATTTCCTAAATCGGTTAAAGCATAATCAATCTGTATGCCTTTATATCTAAACCCTAAGCCAATATTAGGCTGAAAGTTTATTTTTTCGGTATTATCTAATTGTGTTACATTCTGAAAATTTCCTGCTCCAGCTCTTACGAAAACTAAATCGGTATAACCAAATTCAAACCCTAGAGCTGGGTCTATACTTACAGCTTTTGATGAAATAATATCATTTGTCTGCTCAAAGCGCATATTTAAATTTGCAGAAGTGACAAGACTACATTCGTTATGGAAATCAAATCTTTTTGAAACTCCTAATTGAGCTTTTGGCAATGTTATTTCTGTACTTTCCGGCAATTCGTTGTTTTCTCCCGGAATTGCATTTGCAATTTTAGCATATTCTTCTTCATCAATATTCCAAACATTGTAAGTTGTGGTAATATCGCGAAGCATTAAACCAAATTTCCAGTCATTTCTTTCAAACTGAAGTCCGATATCAAATCCAAATCCCCAAGAATTGGCAAATTTCCCAATTATTCTTCGAATTACTTTTGCATTTACACCATATTGAAATCCATCAACAGGCAATTTTCGAGCATAAGAAAAAGTAAAGCCATAATCTGCCGTAGAGAACAAGCTGATTCTGTTATAATCAATATTTCCTTGATTATCGATTAACTGCGTGGTGTCCATAATATCGTCTACTCCAAAACGAATCATCGAAATTCCCCAAGCACTTCTGTCATCAATTGGACTTGCGTAACCTATGTAGTCGTACTGTGCAATATTGGCGAAGTAGCTGGCATGCATTAAAGCAATTTGATGATCTTCAAGATGAGTTAAACCTGCCGGATTCCAGTAACCTGCCGTTACATCATTTGTTGCGGCAGTCACAGCACTTGCCATTCCAAGAGCTGCGGCATCGACCCCAATATTCATAAATTCATTCGAGTATTTTCGAACGGTTTGTGCATACTGAAAAGTACAGCTGCAAAATAATAAAAACACTAAATATTTCTTCAACGTATATGTTTTTGCAGATCGAGGCCTGTTTTAAAATTTTTATCAAAAATATAATATTTTACTCATCTAATAAGTTCCTTTAGTTAAATATTCCCAAAGTCATACTTCGAATTAAAAAACTCTCTAAAAAACTCGTTTTGCATCGAGTTATTATACTAAATTTGTTCTCTGCCATTATCAAAATTTAAAGCTATGAATATTAAAAAACACATTCCAAATCTAATTACATTAATTAATCTTTTCTGCGGTTGTGTCGCAATTGTCTTTATTTCCGAAAACAATTATTTAATGGCTTTTTTCATGGTTTGCTTAGGAATCTTTTTTGATTTCTTCGACGGCTTTTTTGCTAGATTATTTAAAGTTTCAAGTCCGCTTGGATTGCAATTAGATTCTCTTGCAGATATGGTAACAAGCGGAGTTGCTCCAGGATATGTGATGTACAGTATGTTTGTACATAGCGGTCATGAATTAGGAACTCACCCTGCAATTCCGTTTTTAGGATTTATTATCACTTTAGGATCTTGTTATCGTTTGGCTAATTTTAATATTGATACTCGTCAGACAGATTCTTTCATCGGATTGCCAACTCCAGCAAATGCTCTTTTTATTATTAGTTTGCAAATTGTTCTAGATATGTATGCAGAATCGTCACTGTTTATTCTTGAATTGTTAACCAATCAATGGGTTTTGTTGATTATAACATTATGTAGTGCTTATATTTTGAATGCTGAGATTCCGTTGTTTGCTTTAAAAATTAAAAAATTCAGTTTGAAAGAAAATGCCCTTCAAATTGTGTTTCTTGTTATTTCGGTATTGATGATTATTTTACTTCATTACATCGCAATTCCACTAATTATTGCTTTTTATGTATTGTTGTCAGTTATCAATAATCTTTTCTTGAAAAAGTAAATCTGTTTAATGGCAAGAAAAACGACTTATCGTAAAACATATGCAAGAAAGCCCGCTGGAAGATCATTTCTAAGCAGGCTTTTTCGTTCATTTTTATTGATTCTTTTCGGACTTTTATTCATTGGGATAATTTATCATTATCGCAAAGGACTTGCTTATTATTTAGGTTTTAAAACAGAAAGAGTTTTAGATGAAGATGAGGTAGACAAACATCTTTCTGATGTTCGAAACATTCGTGTTCTCGAAAACCATAAAGGAAAAGTAATTGGAATTGACGTTTCTGAATTTCAAGGAAAAGTCGATTGGGAAGAAGTCGAAATCTTGGATGAAAAATATCCTGTTCAATTCGTGTTTATTCGTGCAACAGCAGGAAACGACCGCGTAGACAGACAGTTTAAAAGAAATTGGGAAGGTGCAAAAGAGAATAAAATCATCCGCGGCGCTTATCATTATTATCGTCCAAACGAAAATTCTATTGAACAGGCAGATCTTTTTATCAAAACAGTAAAATTGCAAAAAGGAGATCTTCCGCCAGTTTTAGATATTGAAAAATTGCCTAAAAATCAGCCTTTAGATAGTTTAAAAAAAGGATTGAAACGTTGGTTGAATAAAGTCGAAAAACATTATCAAGTTCGCCCAATAATTTATTCAGGAGAACGATATTATTCTGATTTTTTAAAAGAAGAATTTAGTGAATATCTTTTCTGGATTGCGAATTATAATTTCTACAGAGAAAAAATTGAAGATGATTGGTTGTTCTGGCAATTTACAGAAAAAGCTTCTCTGCCAGGAATAAAACATCGTGTTGATGTTAATATTTACAATGGAGATTTAGAGCAATTGCATTTTATTACTGTTGAGTAGTTTTAGTTTCTGTCGAGAACTATTTCCATAAAACCAAAATAACAATTATTACAAAAGGCAATAAAAGCATTACAGAATATGGATTGGCAAAATTTACGGTATAGCCCATCCATTGAATCTTTTTCGGAGGAAGTAATCTTTTGTCTTTTGGGTTATAATAAAAGCTATTGAAGAAATACCAATTTTTTGGGTCTTTGTGCCAGTTGTCGTAATCTTCCTGAGTTGGTTTTTCTGATTTCATTTGCAACTTTTTAAGAATCTTAGATTAAAAAAAAATGGTAAAAAGAATTTTACTTTTTACCATTGATATATAACTGTCTTAAAATTCAAGTTTCTTTTTACGTAGCTCGAAGTTTTGTCCAAGATAAACACGACGAACCATTTCGTCTTCTACCAATTCTTCTGGAATTCCTGCTTTTAGAATTCCTCCTTCAAACATTAAGTATGTTTTATCAGTAATTGCTAATGTTTCCTGAACGTTGTGATCGGTAATTAAAATTCCGATATTTTTGTTTTTTAATTGCGCAACAATTCGCTGAATATCCTCAACCGCAACAGGGTCAACTCCCGCAAAAGGCTCATCCAATAAAATAAACTTTGGATCGGTTGCCAATGCGCGTGCAATTTCGGTACGGCGGCGCTCACCTCCAGAAAGTAAATCTCCTCGGTTAGTACGAATGTGCTCTAAGCTGAATTCTTCAATTAAGCTTTCCATTTTAGCAATTTGCTCTTCTTTAGAAAGTTTAGTCAATTGCAGTACACTAAGAATATTATCCTCAATGCTAAGTTTTCTAAATACAGAAGCTTCTTGTGCCAAATAACCAATTCCTTGTTGTGCACGTTTGTACATTGGGTAATCGGTAATATTCAAATCATCAAGATAAATGTTTCCTTGATTTGGTTTTACTAATCCCACAATCATGTAAAAAGACGTTGTTTTTCCAGCTCCATTTGGCCCCAAAAGCCCTACGATTTCTCCTTGATTTACTTCAACAGAAATTCCTTTTACAACACTACGTCCTTTATAGGTTTTGATTAAATTATCGGCTCTTAATTTCATTTTTTAAGTTTAATCGTTTAATCGATAAATCGTTTATTCGTTGCAAATTAACAAATAAACGATTCAACAGTTAAACGTATTAACAATTATTTATTTTCCAGCTTCTTCAAGTGCTTCCCAAAATTCGTAAGCTCTTCTTAAATGTGGAATTACAATTGTTCCTCCAACAAGAGTTGCGATTCCCATTGCTTCCATCATTTCTTCTTTAGAAACACCTTCTTTATAACTTGTTTCTAAATGGTATTTTACACAGTCGTCACATCTCAAAACAGTTGATGCAACTAAACCTAAAAGTTCTTTTGTTTTTACATCAAGAGCGCCTTCAGCATAAGCATTGGTGTCAAGATTAAAAATTCGCTTTACAATTTTGTTATTGTCAGCAAGCAGTTTTTCGTTCATTTTAGAACGATAGTCATTAAATTCTTGAATTATATCAGACATTTTCTTTCATTTTATTTTTATACACAATCTTCGAAATCCAGATACTTAATTCGTAAATGATTAGCATCGGAATTGCAACAATAGTTTGACTCACAACGTCTGGCGGAGTTACAATTGCAGCAATAATTAAAATAATTACAACGGCGTATTTCCAATATTTTCTTAAAAAAGAAGGAGTTACTAAGCCTAATTTTGTTAAGAAGTAAATTGCAATTGGAAGCTCAAAAAAGATCGCACTTCCCAAAATACTTGTTTTTACCATTCCCATGTAAGATTCTAGTGTAAACTGATTTTTTACAACATCACTCACAGAGAAAGTAGCAACGAAATTAACCGACATCGGAATAACTACAAAATAGCCAAATAATACGCCTAAGAAGAAAAGCATTGAAGAAACAAAGATGAATACTTTTGCATTTTTGCGTTCTTTCTCATATAAAGCAGGACTGATAAACTTCCAGATTTCCCATAAAATATAGGGAAAACTCAAGATAAAACCTGCCAGAAGGCACATCCATACAAAAATATTTACTTGCCCTTCCATTTCTGTATTCTGAATGATAAAATTCAATTCAGTAATACAAATGCTGTCTGCAAATCCTAATGAATGCGATAAATCACAGAACCAAACGTAGGTAAAAAATGTTGGCCTAATCGGCCCTAAAATAATCTGATCAAATAAATAATCACTGATAAAATAAGTGACAAATGCCATAATACATATTGCAATTGTACTTCTAACTAATAACCATCTAAGTTCTTCAAGATGGTCCAAAAATGACATCTCGCCAAGGTTTTTCTTTGCCATTATACGATTCCTTCTTTTAAAATGTCATGTAAATGTAATACTCCTTTATATTCGCCATTGTCGGCTACGATTAATTGTGTAATCGAGAAATCTTCTAAAATATTTAAAGCGTCAACCGCCATAGTTTCCGAGGAAACTACTTTTGGATTTTTAGACATAATATCTTTTGCTGTTAAGTCTGCTATAGTATCTACGTCGTTTAGCATTCTTCGGATGTCTCCATCAGTAATAATTCCAACAATTTTATTGTCTTCAATTACTGCTGTAACTCCTAATCTTTTTTCAGAAATTTCAAAAATTGCTTTTTTAATAGAAGTTTCTGGTGTAACTGCAGGTTTTAATGAATGCTCAATCATATCTTTTACTCTAAGCAGTAATTTTTTTCCTAAAGCTCCTCCTGGATGATAAACTGCAAAATCTTCGGGTTTAAAATCACGCATTTCCATTAAGCAAACAGCCAATGCATCTCCCATTACAAGCTGTGCTGTTGTACTATTTGTAGGAGCTAAATTGATAGGGCAGGCTTCTGTATCAACAGTTGTATTTAAAACCAAATCGGAGCCTTTTGCCAAAAATGAAGTTGTATTTCCTGTAATGGCAATTAAAGTGTTTCCAAACCTTTTTAATAAAGGAACAAGAACTTTAATTTCTGGACTATTTCCGCTTTTAGAAATGCAGATAATGATATCGTCGTTTTGTACCATTCCTAAATCACCGTGAATTGCTTCTGCTGCGTGTAAAAACATAGAAGGAGTTCCGGTTGAGTTAAAAGTAGCTACCATTTTTTGAGCAATGATCGCGCTTTTTCCAATTCCTGTAACGATCAGACGACCTTTGGTTTCGTATATGCGTTGGACGGCTTCGTAAAAATTTTCGTCCAAAAAATCAATTAGTTTTGTAATTGCTTCACTTTCAGAGAGTATTGTTTTCTTGGCGATCGCCAATATATTTTCTTTTGTGATCAAAACAGAATATTTAAAATTTGTATGTATAAAAGAAAGTTGTATCTTTATGTGTTGCAAATTTATACAAAATACCATTAATATAGAGAATGAATTCAAATGAAATTGAAATACATAAAGAATTAAAGAAGTATTTCGGCTTTAGCCAATTTAAAGGCTTGCAGGAGCAAGTCATTACGAGCATTTTAGACGGAAAAAATACATTCGTAATTATGCCGACCGGTGGAGGAAAGTCTCTTTGCTACCAATTACCGGCTTTAATTCAAGAAGGAACAGCAATTGTTGTTTCTCCTTTAATTGCTTTGATGAAAAATCAGGTAGACGCAATTCGAAGTCTTTCGTCTGAAAATGGAATTGCACATGTATTAAATTCCTCTCTAACTAAAACAGAAATTGCTCAGGTTAAAAAAGATATTACATCTGGATTGACCAAACTTTTGTATGTCGCCCCCGAATCATTAACAAAAGAAGAATATGTGGCTTTTTTACAAAGTGTTCCAATTTCTTTTGTTGCTATTGATGAGGCACACTGTATCTCAGAATGGGGACATGATTTTAGGCCAGAGTACAGAAATCTGAGAAATATAATCAAGCAATTGGGTAAAGTGCCAATTATTGGTCTTACCGCAACGGCAACCCCAAAAGTTCAGGAAGATATCCTGAAAAACCTTGACATGGCTGATGCTAATACTTTTAAAGCATCATTCAACAGACCGAACTTGTATTATGAAGTTCGCACAAAAACGAAAAACATTGAGTCGGATATTATTCGATTTATCAAACAACATAAAGGTAAATCTGGAATTATTTACTGCTTAAGCCGTAAAAAAGTAGAGTCGATTGCCGAAGTTTTACAAGTTAACGGAATCAGCGCTGTTCCTTACCATGCAGGTCTAGATGCCAAAACGCGGGCTAAACATCAGGATATGTTCTTGATGGAAGATGTCGATGTTGTTGTAGCAACAATCGCATTTGGAATGGGAATTGATAAACCAGACGTTCGTTTTGTAATTCACCACGACATTCCAAAATCACTTGAAAGTTATTACCAAGAAACTGGTCGTGCAGGACGTGACGGCGGAGAAGGACATTGTTTGGCTTACTACTCTTATAAAGATGTAGAAAAGCTAGAGAAATTTATGTCTGGAAAACCAGTTGCGGAACAGGAAATTGGTTTTGCACTTTTACAGGAAGTTGTGGCTTATGCCGAAACCTCAATGTCACGCAGAAAATTCCTGTTGCATTATTTCGGAGAAGAATTTGATAGCGAAAATGGTGAAGGTGCCGATATGGATGACAATGTTCGTAATCCTAAACATAAAGTAGAAGCCAAAGAACAAGTGGTTAAATTGCTTGAAATTGTTCGTGATACCAAACATATTTATAAATCAAAAGAAATTGTGTTTACTTTAATAGGGCGTATTAATGCCGTAATTAAAGCACATAAAACAGATACTCAGCCTTATTTTGGCGTAGGTTCAGACCACGACGAAAAATACTGGATGGCATTATTGAGGCAAGTTCTAGTTTCTGGTTATTTGTCTAAAGACATTGAAACTTATGGAGTAATCAAAATCACAAAAGCTGGTTTAGACTTCATTAAAAAACCAGTTTCATTCATGATGTCTGAAGATCATGAATACAGCGAAGCGGATGATGAAGCAATAGTAACATCATCAAAATCTTCTGGAACTGCCGATGAGGTTTTGACAGGAATGCTTCGTGAACTTCGTAAAAAAGTAGCCAAAAAACTTGGAGTGCCTCCATTTGTAGTTTTCCAAGATCCTTCAATTGAAGATATGGCTTTAAAATATCCGATAACAATTCAAGAATTATATAATATTCATGGTGTTGGTGAAGGAAAAGCTAAAAAATATGGTAGTGAATTTGTTGCTTTAATCAGTCGTTATGTAGAAGACAACGATATTATTCGCCCAGACGATTTAGTGGTTAAATCTACAGGAGTAAATTCTGCCAACAAATTATATATTATCCAAAATATTGATAGAAAGCTTTCATTAAATGATATTGCTTCCGCGAAAGGACTTACGATGGATGCATTAATCAAAGAAATGGAACAAATTGTTTATTCTGGCACAAAATTAAATATCAAATATTGGTTAGATGATATTTTAGATGACGATCAGCAGGAAGAAATTCACGATTATTTCATGGAATCTGAATCTGATAAAATCGAAGATGCGCTGAAAGAGTTTGATGGCGACTATGATATTGATGAACTTCGTTTAATGCGTATTAAGTTTATTAGTGAAGTAGCGAACTAAAAAATAAATTCCAAAGTTTTTAAATTCCAAATTCCAACCCTTTTTGGGAATATTCAAAATAAAAATTCCAAATTCCAAGTTTTCTATAGCATTGGAATTTGGGATTTCATTTTTTTAAGTATTTCAGTTTTGGAATTTGGAATTTAAAATATTGGAATTTTATTCAGTATATAATTCCCCACGATGCGGTTTCAAAGCATCTCTTACCTGAATCATATTCTCATCGGTTACGACCATAAATGCTATGGCGTACATTTCGTCTATGATTTTAAATCCAGTAATATTTAAAGGCAGTTTTTCTATTGTAATATATTCTTTAAGATGAATTTCGTGATGTTCTGCAGTTTTAGCAGAAGCTGGCCCACGGAAATCCCAGATTAGTTTTATTTTTCGTGACATTTTATTTAAAGGTGCAAAGGTTCAGAGTAGCAAAGGTACAAAGTCTTTCTCAAAGGTTCTAAGATTCTGAGGTGCTAAGGTTCTAAGTTTTTTTCTGTAGAGATATACTGCAGTGTGTCTAACTGCTCTTAAGAGAAATCTTTTTAATCCAAATAATCTGTGGCTAGAAATAAATTGCAAAGATTTTATGAAAAATAAATTAAGGATAAAATCTGCGTAAATCTGCGTGAAAATTTAGAGTAAATATAAAATCTCATTTCAAAATAGTACTTTTGCATGTTCTTTTCATAGAAAGAAAAGCTAATAGAATAAATAAAACAAAATGCCTAAAGAACTTTTACTTCAAGTTACACCCGAAATTGCTGCAAACGAATCATTGCTAAAAGATCATTTGTCTAAGCAGATTAAAGTTTCTGCTCAAGAAATTCAGCACGTTTCAATTTTAAAACGCTCTATTGACGCACGTCAGAAAGCGATTAAAATTAATTTGAAAGTTCTTATTTATTTAAAAGGCGAACCTTTTCAGGAAACTAAAATTGAGCTTCCTATATATAAGGACGTTTCGAATGCACAAGAAGTTATTGTTGTCGGTGCTGGTCCAGCTGGACTTTTTGCGGCATTGCAATTAATTGAATTAGGTTTAAAGCCAATTGTACTCGAAAGAGGAAAAGACGTTCGTGGCCGTCGCCGTGACTTAAAAGCGATAAATCGTGAACATATTGTAAACGAAGATTCGAATTATTGTTTTGGAGAAGGCGGAGCAGGAACATATTCTGATGGAAAATTATATACTCGTTCTAAAAAGCGTGGCGATGTAACTAGAATTTTAGAACTTTTAGTTGCTTTTGGAGCTTCTGAAGATATTTTGGTAGAAGCGCATCCGCATATTGGAACTAATAAACTTCCAAAAATTATTGAAGATATTAGAAATAAAATTAGGGAGTTTGGCGGTCAGGTTTTGTTTGAAACCCGTGTAAGCGATATTTTGGTAAAGAATAATGAAGTTGAAGGAATCGTAACGCAAAACGGAGATAAAATTCATGCCAATAAATTAATCTTAGCAACAGGACATTCAGCGCGTGATATTTTTGAATTATTAGATAAAAAGAAAATTTTTATAGAAGCAAAACCTTTTGCTTTGGGAGTTCGTGCAGAGCATTCGCAAGAACTGATTGATAGTATTCAGTACAGCTGTGATTTCCGTGGAGAACATTTGCCTCCAGCGCCGTATTCTATCGTAAAACAAGTGAATGGCCGCGGAATGTATTCATTCTGTATGTGTCCGGGCGGAGTAATTGCGCCATGTGCGACAAGTCCGGGAGAAGTAGTTACAAATGGTTGGTCACCATCTAAACGTGATCAGTCAACGGCAAATTCTGGAATTGTGGTCGAGTTGAAATTGGAAGATTTTAAACCATTTGCAAAATTCGGAGCTTTGGCTGGAATGGAATTTCAAAAAAGCATCGAACAAAAAGCTTGGTATTTGGCTGGCGAAACCCAAAAAGTTCCGGCTCAGCGAATGATTGATTTTACCAAAAGTAAAGTTTCAGCAGATATTCCGAAAACATCTTATGTTCCAGGAACCACTTCGGTTGAGTTAGGACAGGTTTTTCCTGGATTTTTAACTCAAATTATGCGTCAGGGATTTCAGGATTTTGGAAAATCAATGCGAGGTTATTTAACTAACGAGGCAATTTTGCATGCACCAGAAAGCAGAACTTCATCACCGGTTAGAATTCCGAGAGATTCTATGACTTTGGAGCATTTGCAAATTAAAGGTTTATATCCTTGCGGAGAAGGTGCGGGTTATGCTGGCGGAATTATTTCAGCAGCAATTGATGGCGAAAAATGCGCCTTAATGATTGCGGAATCCTTGAAATAATTGACTTCAGGTTTTTTGGTCCAGTAAAGATTGTTATCTTAGTATTCTGATTTTAATAGAATATTCCCCAAAGATGACAATACAAGAAATCGAAAAAAAATACAGATTTGAATACCCTTTCTTATACAAACAGTTAGAGGCTGACGGCATGCTAGATGTTGGAGAATATGGTCCAAATTGGTATACAGATGTCTATCCTACTTTAAAAGACAATCCACCTTTGCTTTTACATTCTTATGATTTTGAATCACTGAATTTAAAATCTGTTGCAGAAGAAATAGAAGAACTTCAAGATCCAGAAGATTATCGAAATATAAATCCAGAATTTAAATTTATTCCGTTTGCTAAAAGTGGCGGTGGCGATCATTATTGTTTCTTTTTAAACGAAGAAAACAATGGAGATGTGCCGATTGTTTTTGTTTGGCACGACTCTAATGAAGTTAATTATTTGGCAAAAAACCTTCAGGATTTTATTTTCAAAGTTTTATTGATTGATATGTCGAAACAAGATGTCTATAATGAACTTACTGATGAGGAATTTAGAGACGATATAGAATCAGTATTTAAATCGCACAAAAAGTATCTGACTGAGCAGCAAAACGCAATTCTATCAGCTATTTTAGAACGAGATATAATTGATTACGAAATACATGTTTCGCCAAAAATAGTTGAATCTGCTAGAGGATTATTAACAGATCATGAATTAGAATCGATTGTTAATGAAGTGATTCCTTTTGATAAAATGAATCAGAGTTTTAAATATTCTAACGATTAGTTTTAATACCAGTAATTGTAATGAGCTTTTTCTCAAACATATTTGGACGCAATAACGACCCAAAATCGATTATCTCTTTTGATGTTATTGATCCTATTTACTCCTATTTATATAATGAGCAGTCAAGTCTTGAATTTAAAGTAAAGGGAATTCAGGAAGATGTGATGGTGAATTTATTTTTCTTTCCAAGTTCATTTGATCATGAAGAAGGAAATGAAGAAATTAAAAAAGCAGGTTTCAATAATGCTTATGAAGTTTTGAATGAACTTTATAAAAAAATGAATATTTCGACTCTTTCTGATGAGCAGATTCAAGAAGGTTTAGAGTACGATTTTATACACATTCAATTTTATTCGGAGCCAACCCCAGAAGAAAAAAAGTTCTTTAAGCGTTCTATAAAAAACTTCGTGATCTTTTTCTGCTGCACGAATAGTTTAGAAATAAACGATTTTAAAATATTGTATTCAGGAAGACATTTCTTCGATTATACAAAAGGATTGCTGGAAAGCGAACTTTTAGATGTAAATAATCCGAAGAATGAAAGTGAAGAAATTGGAATTAGAGATTTTAAATTGGTTTTGCAGGGAATCTGCCAATATTTAAATATTGAAATTCCTAAAACAGTAGAACTTTCTTCTCAAGAAAATTTAGTGCAAAATGAAGAAGCGACTGTAGAAACATTTAAAGAATTTCTACAATTAGTTTCTAGAGGAGAAATCGACGAAGAACTATTACAAAGTCAATCCCAAGAAATTTTTGATAAGAGAAATCAAAATGATGATGAATTTGATTATGATTTTGACTTTTTTGAAGGTATGAATTCATGGCATAGCGACTGGAAATTTGATCCAGAAGATGCAGAATATTTTATTTCTGAAATGCTTGGTGAAGATTTCAGGTTTGATTATCCAGAAGAAACCTATAGTCATGATTTGTTTCCATACATTCAATCTGAATTAGAAAAAAGGAATTTGGAATTAATGACGTATGAAACGTATGGCGATAGTTATTTGTTTTTTCTAGCCAATAAAAATGAAGTAAATAGGATTCTAGAATTGTCTGAAGTGACAAAAATGGAAGTCGTTAAATTATGATGTTTTGCCACGAATTACACCAATTCTCACGAATTAAATTTAAAACCAAAAATAAAAATTAGTAAAAATTGGTGTAATTCGTGGCAAAAAAAATTAAGGAATCAAAATGATTTTCCCAGTGCTTTTTCTGCTTTCTAGAAAATCGTGCGCCAGTTTTCCTTCTGATAATTTAAAAGATGTTGGTTCTGAAAGTTTGATTTTTCCTTCGGTAATCCAACTAAATAATTGAGTTGCGCGTTTAATTCGTTCTTCTTTAGAATTTAAATAACTCCACAAATCGCCTCCCGTTAAAGTTTTAGAACCATCCATTAGCATTCTTGGGTCTACAGGTGCTGGATCTCCGCCCGCCATTCCGAAGAAAACTACTTGTCCACATTCTTTGGTGACTTCAAAACTTTCCATCAAAGTACTCCCTATACTATCATAAACAGCATCGACACCATTTGGAGTAACTTTAAGAACTTGTGATTTCCAATCGTCATTATAAAGAAAAACATGATCTGCACCTTGTTCAAATCCAGTTTTTGCTTTTTCAGCCGATGAAGTTAATCCAATGACAGTTGCGCCTAAAAGTTTACTGATCTGAGTTAGTATTTGACCAACTCCACCTGCAACGGCATGTATCAAAACAGTTTCTCCTTTAACAGTTTTATGACTATCTGTTGCAAGATAATGAGCTGTTAAACCTTGAAGCAAAACAGAAGCTGCGGTTTCAAAAGAAATATTTTCAGATAACGGAATAATGTGATTTACATTTACGGCAACCAATTCTGCATTGGCAAACGGAGCATCGGCAAAAGCCACACGATCGCCAATTTTAAATTCTGAGTGATTATTTGCATCAACAACAATTCCTGCTCCTTCATAACCGGCAATAAAAGGCGGATTTCCTTTTAAGTGATAATTTCCCTTGCGTCGGTAAACATCTGCAAAATTTAATCCGATGGCTTTCATTTCGACTAAAATTTCGTCTTTTTTTAATTGCGGATTAGGGATTTCTATATATTCTAAAACATCTGATTCTCCAAAAGAAGAAAAGGTAAGTGCTTTCATTTTTAATTGATTTAAGAATGTAAAGTTCGGGAAAATTCAAAAGAAAAAGCCTCAAATTATTTTGAGGCTTTTTTTATTTTTTCTTGGCCACAGATTAAAAGGATTTTCACAGATTTTTTTAAGTTTTTAATTTAAAAATTTTAATAATCCATTTAATCTGTGGCAAAAAAACTAATTAGATCTTAGGGAATTTCATGTCATTAAAAGTACTTTTTTGTTTGGCTAAAGCTTCAATGTCTTGCCATTTTCTAGGAGAATCTGCAGAAAGATTTTCATAAGAATCTTTAAGCATTAAAATATCATCTTCGATACGAACGCCAATATTCCACCATTTTTTATCGCATTTGCTATTTGCAGGAATATAAATTCCTGGTTCAACAGTAAGAATCATGTTTTCTTTTAGAGTTCCCATATAATTTCCTTTATCATGAACATCTAAACCAAGAAAGTGCGAACATCCGTGCGGATAATAAATTCGGACATCTTTAGGATCTGTAATAATTCCTAATTTAATTAACCCAGCAGTTATAACTTCTTTTGCTTTTTTATTTAAATCTTGAATAGGAGTTCCTTCTTTACAGATTTTAAAAACTTCTTCCTGTGCATCATAAACAATTTGGTAAATTGCTTTTTGCTCTTCAGTAAATTTTCCGTTTGCAGGAATTGTTCTTGTAACGTCTGCAGAATAACCGTGATATTCAGAACCAACATCCATTAATAATAATTGATTGTCAATTTTTGTAGCGTTATTGTCTCCATAATGCAAAATACATCCGTTTGCTCCAGCGCCAACAATTGGAGGATAACCTTCGCCTTCTGCACCGTAATGTCTGTGAATGTAAGCATGAATTCCGTCTGCTTCATTTTCGCTCATATCTGGGCCAACTGCTTTCATAACCTCATTATGTGCAACGCAAGAAAGTTTTACCGTTTTGCGCATTAAAACAAGCTCTTCAGGAGTTTTGATTTCACGAAGAGAATTGGTGATTTTGTCAAACAAATCTGTAGAAGTTTCATTTGCTGTTGTAATTCCTGCTTTAGATTTAAAAGATTTTAGTAATGCATATAAATTATCAGGACTGTTGTTTTCTGCAACATCTGTTGGGATTTCGTCATAAATAACTTTGTCAAATTTTGCAAAATCAATTGCAAAGGCATTAAAGTCTTTTCCGTTGTAAACAGTTGTGAAACCTAATTTAGATTTAGCTCCTTCAATTCCTAAACGTCTTCCAGTCCATGTTTCGCGAGACGCATTTCTTTCTCTTACAAAAAGAACTTCGTTGTATTTTTCTGTTCCTTGAGGTTCTTTAAAAAGCACTAAAATAGCATCGGGTTCTTTGTATCCTGTTAAGTAATACATATCAGGATTTGGATGATAATTGTAGTTAATGTCTTTAGAAAAAACTTTTTCTGGATAAGAAAAAACAACGGCGACAGAATTAGCAGGCATTAAAGCTCTAAAAGCTTCACGTCGTCCATGATGGAATTCTTTTGTTAGGTAATCTGTTGGAAGGTTTTCTTGCGATTGAACAAACGGAGTTGTCAATGCAAATACAAACAAAAATAGAAATTGTTTCATTTTTTGGTTTTTTTGTTGATGATTTGGCTTTTTGATTGATGCAAATTACAAAAAAAATAGTGTTACTTGTTTTATTTTAAACATCTGGGCGATAAAACTTTAAATAATTTGTAGTAACTTAGAGACAGAAAATAACAGCGTTGAGTTAAATTTAAACTTAAGAAAAGCTGTAACTGGGCATGAATATTGAGAATAGGATTTTTATAGAATTATTTTAGTTCAAAAAAAGAAAACAAATTATAAATCTTTAAAAAACATTTTTATGAAAAAATACACATTTGCAGTCCTTTCAGTTTTAACGCTATTATTTGCTTCATGTAAGACATCAAAAACAGATAAAAGCGCAGGCGATCTATTTGACACAACTTGGGAACTTGAGTATATTTCTGGACCAAGAATTGCTTTTGAAGGATTGTATCCGCATAAAAAGCCACAACTTACTTTCGATCAAAAAGAAACAAAAGTATACGGGAATAATGGATGTAATGGTTATAGTGCACCCTATATTTTAAAAGGTAAATCTTTGACTTTTGGAGAAGCAGGGCCAACTACAATGATGTTTTGTGAAGGTGGTGGAGAACAGGAGTTTTTAAAACAAATTAAATTAGTTACGAGTTATTCTGTTGATAAAGACGGAAAACTAAATTTAATTCATGATAATGTACCAGTGATGCGATTTAAAAAAGTAGCTAAACAATAGTACTCAAAATCAATATATAAGAAAGGTGAAATGAAATTTATCATTTCACTTTTTTTATGCTAAATCTAATTTGTCTTTAATTTCAAGTGTTCAATGTTTTTGCTGATGATATTTTTGTCGGATGCTGTTTTAGCTAAACCAAGAGCTGTTTCAAAATTCTGTAGTGCCTTTTTTGTGTCAATTCCAGAATAGAGATTTCCTAGTAGAGAATAATAAAAATGATTATCGGTTAAATTCAATTTTTCAGCTTCTTTGATTGCTTCTTCTTTGCCTTTTACTTTAGATAGAGCATAAGTTCTGTTTAAGGCAACAATTGGCGAATATTCTAAAATGATTAGATTGTTATAGAGTTCCAGAATATTTTTCCATTTTTCTAAAGTTTCTGTTTTTATGGTGTGCCAATAGGCTATTCCAGCTTCTAAGTGATATTTTGAAAGTGTATTTCCGGTCGAAGACTGACTAAGAAAATAAGTTCCTCTATCAATTAATTCCTGATTCCAAAGCGATTGATCCTGATCTTCATATAAAATAATTTCACCATTTAAGCCAGTTCGAGCATCAAATCTTGAAGAATGAAAACACATTAACGCCATTAGAGCATTTGTCTGTGGCAAATTTGTGCTTTCATTTTCAATCAATAAATAAGTCAGACGCATGGCTTCGGAACAAAGATCTTTTCGTAAAGTGGTGTTTTGCGAAATAGAGTAGTAGCCTTCAGAATAAAGCAGGTAAATGGTTTTGAGAACCGTTTGTATCCTGTCTTTTATTTCAGTATTGTTCGGATGCTGAATTTTTATGTTTTCTTCTTTTAGCTTTTCTTTGGCGCGATTAATTCTTTTGTAAATGACTTCCCTGTTAGATAAAAAAGCATCTGAAATTTCATTTACTCCAAAACCACATAATAAATTTAAGGCAAGGGCTATTTGAGCTTCTTCGGAATTACACGGATTGCAAACCGTAAATATCATCGCCAGTTGGCTATCGGCAATATTTTGATCAGACAAATCAATGTCGATTTCAGGATTGTTTAATGGAGTATTGTGTTTTATTTCGGAAACGATTTTGGTCTCAAAAACGTTGTTTCTTTTCAGATAGTTTTTGGTTTTATTTTTGGCAACGGTATAAAGCCAAGCTGAAGGGTTTTCTGGAATGCCTTTAATTGCCCAAGTTTCTGAAGCGGTCAAAAAAGTATCACTTACAATATCTTCTGCAATTTCGATATGCTGAATTCCGAATAAGCTGCAGAGAACTGAAACTATTTTTTGATATTCGGTTCTGAATAAGTTTGGTAAAAGTTCTTTGTGCTCCATGTTTTAAGAGAAAAATGCCTTAGTAAAGATACAAAGGCATTTTGTTTAAGTTGATTTAAAATCTAAACGGCCATTCTAATTTCGACATTTCCGCCAAAATTTAAAACTGGACATCCTTGCGCAATTTCGGCTGCTTCGTCATAATCTTTGGCTTTAATTATAATCAATCCGCCAATAGATTCTTTAATTTCAACAAAAGGCCCGTCGGTAATTCCCTTATTTGAATTTACAAGTTTTCCCTCGCCGTCCCATTTCTGTAAAGGTCTTGCCAGTTTATCTTGAGCTGCAAGACTTCCAAACCAGTTTTGCCACTGCTGTAAATGCTGCTGCAATTCTTCTGGAGACGGCTGTGTTTCTTTTGTTTTAAAATCTCTTCTGAAAATCAATAAAAACTCATTCATTTTTTATGTTTTTAAATTGAATAATTTGCTTTGAGTTGTATAAAGTTAATTGTTTTTACAAAATAAAATCAATTACTGTTTATCCGAACTGTCCAACTCTATAAGTTCCAGGCACATTGGAAAAAGTGATGTTAAGACGGTTCCAAGCGTTGATGGCAGCAACTGCAAGCGTAAGATCTATTAATTCTTGTTCTGTAAATTCAGCTTTTGCGATTTCGTAAATTTCGTCTGGAACATCACAAGCATTTACAGCTTCTGCTAAAGCAAGAGCGACTCTTTCTCTTTGTGTAAAATACGGAGTTTCTCTCCACACACTTAATCCAAATAAACGTTGTGTTGTTTCTCCAGCGGCTAAAGCTTCTTTTGAATGCATGTCTAAACAATAACCGCAGTTGTTGATTTGAGAGATTCTGAAATTTATTAATTCCATAAGAGATGCTTCAATTGTTCCTTTTTTCAAATAACCGCTAATTCCAAATAATGTGCTAACTGCTTTTTGACCTTGTTCGAATAAATTAAGTCTAGTTTCCATGATGTATAATTTTTTAATTGTTTATACCCTAATAACAATCGAACTTTCAGGATTGGACAAAAAAGAGAAAAAAAATTAAAATATTTTTTCAATTAAAAGAAAAACCCAGTGTTTACAAGGTTTGGTGAAATAAAAAAAACCGTCCATTTTTGTGGACGGTTGATAATAATAAGTTGTATTAGCCTTGTTTCTTTTTCAGTTTATCTTTAAAAACCTTTTCAAACTTTTCTATTTTAGGCTGAATCACCATTTTGCAATACGGCTGGTTTTTATTGTTCGCATAATAGTTTTGATGATAATCTTCGGCTTTATAAAAAACTTTAAAAGGTTCCACCTTGGTCACAATCGGACTATTGTAGACTTTTGCTTTGTTTAGTTCGGCAATAATACTTTGAGCCGCTTTTTTCTGTTCGTCATTTCTATAGAAAATAACGGAGCGGTATTGTGTGCCAACATCTGCACCTTGGCGGTTTAAAGTAGTTGGATCGTGAACGGTAAAGAAAACTTTGAAGATCTCGTTAATATCAGTTACAGTTTTGTCATAAGTAATCTGAACCACTTCGGCGTGGCCCGTTTCTCCTGTGCAAACTTCTTCGTAAGTAGGGTTAGCAACATTTCCTCCTGAAAATCCAGAAACAACAGATTTTACTCCGTCCAGATTTTCGTAAACGGCTTCAACGCACCAGTAGCAACCTCCGCCAAGCGTAATAGTTTCGAGATTGGATTTTTTATTTTGAGAAATGCCATTTAGCGAAAGCGTAAAAAGACATATTAAAAGTATATTTTTCATTTTTAGTTTATTTATTATCGGGAATAAAATCAAGAGCAATCGAATTCATGCAATAACGTTTTCCAGTAGGAGCAGGACCGTCATCAAAAATGTGGCCTAAATGTCCACCGCAACGCCCGCAAAGCGCTTCGGTTCTTTCCATTCCAAGCGAGTTGTCTTCTTTAAAAACTATGCTTTTTTTGTTTTCCTGTTCAAAGAAGCTTGGCCATCCGCAACTGCTTGAAAACTTAGCTGTAGATCTAAAAAGTAAGTTTCCGCAAGAAGCGCAGTAATAAGTTCCTTTTTCATCAGAATTCCAATACTTTCCAGTAAAAGGTCTTTCAGTGTCGGCTTCGCGCATTACAGCATAAACATCCTCAGGCAAAACCTTTTTCCATTCGGCGTTGCTTACATTTAATTTTGTTGTATCGGTATTCGAATAATAAGGATTTCCGGGTTTACTGATTTTATTTTCCATAACAGCAGTTTGTGTAGTTTGTTTTTTAGTGTTTTGTCCGCAAGCTTGCAGAATAAAGAGCGGAAGTAGAAAACAAAGGCTGAAAATTAGATTTTTAGATTTCATAAGTTCTTGGGTGCTATAATCTGTATTTCAAAGATACGCCGAGATTTAGCTTCAAATTACAGACAAGGTTATTATTGAGATTTTTTTAAGTGTGTTTTAACTTTTTATTAGTTACGTAAAATGAGACAATCTAGTTTTTATGTCTTAATTTTAACAGCTTTTAATTTTTAGCAGAATTATAGAGTTGTAAATCAAGGAAATAGAAATTTATTTGAAAGCAAAGCTTTTGACAAACTTAATTAGGATTTTTAAGCCATTTCTTTTTTCGTATTTTTGTTTGCTTAAGAAGCCTTATGACAGAAGAAAACGTAATACTAGTTAATCAGAACGATGAACAGATTGGCTTAATGCCAAAATTAGAAGCACATGAAAAAGCGCTTTTGCACCGTGCCTTTTCGGTTTTTATTCTAAATAGTAAAAACGAAATTATGCTGCAGCAGCGTGCTCATCATAAATATCATTCTCCTTTACTTTGGACAAACACTTGTTGCAGTCATCAGAGAGAAGGAGAATCAAACATCGAGGCAGGAAGCCGAAGATTATTTGAAGAAATGGGTTTTAAGGCTGAATTGAAAGAGCTGTTTCATTTTATTTATAAAGCGCCTTTTGATAATGGTTTGACAGAGCATGAATTGGATCATGTTATGATTGGTTATTATAATGAGGAACCAAATATAAATCCAGACGAAGTCGAAGATTGGAAATGGATGAGTATTGAAGATGTGAAAGCAGATATTGAAAAACAGCCCGAAATTTATACCGTTTGGTTTAAGATAATTTTTGATGAATTTGATCATTATCTTGAAGACCATAAATTATAGCCAACTAACCAGAAACATAAATGAGAGTAACCATATCAAGAAAAGCACATTTTAATGCTGCACATCGACTGCATCGAAAGGATTGGTCATTTGAAAAAAACGACGCTGTTTTTGGAAAATGCAATAATCCGAACTTTCATGGTCATAATTATGGTTTAACAGTAAGTGTTACAGGAAAGATTGACCCGGAAACTGGTTTTGTTTTAGATGTGAAAGTATTAGCGGACATTATACGAGAAGAAGTAGAAATTCCGTTTGATCACAAAAATCTTAATCTGGATGTTCCAGAATTTGCAGATTTGAATCCGACTGCAGAGAATATTGCTGTTGTGATATGGAATAAAATTAGACAACGAATTCATGCCGACTTTGATCTTGAAGTTGTGCTGAACGAAACGGACCGAAATTTTGTAACTTATAAAGGAGAATAAAAAATGTCATTAAAAATAGGAGATATAGTTCCGAATTTTACTGCGAAAGACAACAATGGTGAACTTTTTGAAAGCCAAAGTGTTTTAGGAAGAAAGCCACTGGTGATTTATTTTTACCCAAAAGATAATACACCAGGATGTACAACCGAAGCTTGCAGTTTTCGGGATCAATACGAAGATTTTAAAGATTTAGGAGCTGAGGTAATTGGTATTAGCAGCGATAGTGTAAAGTCACATCATAAATTTGCTTCTAAACATAAATTGCCTTTTATTTTGCTTTCAGATCAAGATAAAAGATTAAGAAAACTTTTTGGTGTTCGTAATAATTTGTTCGGGCTTTTGCCAGGACGCGTTACTTATATAATTGATAAGAATGGTTTATTAATTTCGATATTTGATAGTGCAAATGCTGCCAAACATATACCGAAAGCCTTAGAAATTGTTCAAGAATTAGTATCATAGATTACCAAAATAGTATCAAATTAGAATTAATTAAACAAATATATTAGCCTAAAAAACATGAGTCAGAATTTATACCCTTTGCAATTTGAACCGATTTTGAAAGAAAGAATCTGGGGAGGAGAAAAACTAAAAACTATTCTAAACAAACCAATCGTTTCTAAAATTACTGGCGAAAGCTGGGAATTGTCTACTGTACAAGGTGATATAAGTGTCGTTGCAAATGGAGTTTTAAAAGGAAAATCTTTAATGGATTTGATTGATGAAACACCAGATGCTATTTTAGGAACTAAAGTTTATGAGCGTTTTGGAAAGCAATTTCCGTTACTTTTTAAATATCTAGATGCAAGAGAAGATCTTTCTATTCAAGTGCATCCAAACGACAAGTTGGCAAAAGAACGTCACAACTCATTTGGTAAAACCGAAATGTGGTATGTAATGCAAGCCGATGCAGATGCTAGAATTATTGTTGGTTTTAAAGAAGATTCTAGTAAAGAAGAATATTTGAAACATTTACACGATAATACTTTGGTGTCTATCTTAGATGATGTAAAAGCAAAAGCTGGAGATGTTTTCTTTTTAGAAACTGGAACAGTTCACGCAATTGGAGCTGGTTTGGTTGTTGCCGAAATTCAACAGACTTCTGATATTACATATAGATTATATGATTTTGATCGTGTAGATGCGCAAGGAAATAAAAGAGAATTGCACGTAGATCTTGCTCTAGATGCAATTAACTATAATAAAGTAGATACACAGAAAAAATACGAGACAAAAGTTAATACCTCAAATACTGTTGTAGACTGTCCATATTTTACAACGAATTTTCTTCCGTTAGAAAATAAATTAGAAGTTGCCAAAAATGGAGAAACATTTACAGTATATATGTGTATCGAAGGTGATTTTGAAATTGAATATGACGGATTCAAGCAAGCTTATAAAAAAGGAGATACTGTTTTGGTTCCAGCTGCTATAAATGCATTTAATTTGAGCGGAAAAGCTTCAATTTTAGAAATTTACATTTCTTAGCATTAAATTTAAAGATAATATGTACTTTTGCAGACGCAAATTAAAATAAAAAGAAAATGGCAAACGTTAAGAATTTAAAGAAAGACATCAACTTCGTATTAGGAGATATTATTGAGGCAGTTTACTTGTTTGAGATGTCAACAACAGGAAATCCTACTCCAGAAACGAATGCTTTGGTCGATGAAGCTATCGCTGCATTCGATACTTTGATTACAAAAGTGAACGCAAAGAACGTTGAAAATAAAAAAGCACATTTCAAACAAATTAATGTTGAATTAGAACAAGCTGCTAATCAATTGATTGAAAAAATCAACGCATTATAAGAAAAAAAAAGTGTAAAAAAGTGCAAATTTATTTTGGGAAATTGAAAAACCGCTTTATATTTGCACCCGTAATGAGGCCGATGTAGCTCAGCTGGCTAGAGCAGCTGATTTGTAATCAGCAGGTCGTGGGT
>NZ_JAEFCA010000006.1 GCF_016405855.1 Flavobacterium sp. IB48 | reverse complement strand
TAGCTGCTATTTTAGTTTCTATAACATTTCTGTGTGGTTTAATTTATGTTTGTTACCTGAACATTAGAAGAGTTCTGGATTTTTTGGGACCGCACGGAGAAGATGTGGTAAAACGTATTTGCGCTTTTTTAGTTTTCTGTGTGGGACTACAAATTGGATTTACGGGATTACTTGTTTTATTGAAAATTTAATAAATTAAACCAGAGAAGTACTGTTTTTTAATAAGATCCGAACATCAATTATTTTAATTATGGAGAAAGATAGTAGCCATAAGTATTTTTTGAAAAAGTGGAAGCAACCTTAAAATGTCTAATTAAAAAAAACGCCATTGTATTCCAATGACGCTATTTGATATTGTAAAGTTGCTTTAATGTCAAATTGATAATTAAAAATTACACAAAGTACTGATTTTTGTATTAAATTATGGAATAAGTACAGCACGGCCTTTAATTTTTCCCTGACGCATTTTATCATAAACTTCGTTAGCCTGCTCCAAATCAAACTTTTCAATTTCAATATGGATTTTTTCCTGCCTGGCTAATCCTATAACTTCCATAAGTTCTGTACGAGACCCCCAGTACGGATTGGTCATTGTAACACCAAAAGGCAGTCCATTCATGCTGCCGTATTGATAATAACCTCCACCCAAGCCGACTATTGTCAAATCACCGTCCATACCTACAACTTTACTTCCCAGCTCTATTGTAGAAGTTATCCCCACAAAATCCAACACCACTTTAGCTTTTTTTATTCCAATTATTTTTAAAATTTGCTCAGCTGCGTCCGGGTCTTTAGAATTAACGGTATGGGCAGCACCCATTTCTTTGGCAAATTCCAGTTTATCTTCCGTAACATCGCATGCAATTATCTCCGAACCCGATATTTCCCTTAAAATCTGTATGGCCACATGGCCAAGCCCGCCGACTCCGATAACAACCACATATTCATCAGGCATAAGTTTAGGCAGTGACCTCTTAATAGCGGAATAAGGTGTTAGTGCTGCATCAGTTAATGGTGCTGCGATTACCGGATCCAGGTCGTAAATAGGTACTAATAATCTGGAAGATGGTACAAGCATATATTCGGCCATGCCTCCGTTAAGACCAAGCCCTCCACCGTAACCGATTTCACTTTGATGGTCACAGTAATTCTCTTTTGACTGCTGGCATGGCTTGCAATGCCCGCATCCCCAGGGTCCGTAGACCAGCACGGCATCTCCTTTTTTATAACCTTTTACCGTTTCCCCAACAGCTTCAACCCATCCGGCATTTTCATGGCCAAGGGTAAATACAGCATCTCCGGCGATTCCCCCGTCAATAATATGCAGATCGGAATGGCAGACTCCCGCTCCTCCAATCTTTAAGAGAACTTCGTCCCCTTTAGGAACTGGTTTTTCTAAATCGTTAACTACTCTTACCTCTTTATGCCCAAAATAACGTACTGCTTTCATAAATTTAATACTTTATGTTATTACTTTATTAAGAAGCAATTTACAAAAAAAAGTGCAAAATAATGATTTTCAGTATTTTAATATTGGAAATTTCCCGCTTTTTACTGTGAAATCGCCAGATTGCGGTGTCAGCTAATTTCTCTCAACAATATTCTCTGGTTTGGATGGTCGCTAAATTGCTAATTAGGATTGTTTGATTCTTAATGAAAACAGCGGGGTTTTTATCGCTGGCAATAGGCATTATAATTGGGCATGCCGTAACTTATAGTGTCAAATGTTTTTAAAAATTGTTATTGTGTTGTTCTAATTTAAGGTTCGAAATCCTTATCGGTTACGATAATTCAAAAAGCACCAAAATTGTTGGATTTTGCAAGTTTCTATTGTTTTTTTATTAGTGCTCTTTTCTCTTTTTCCAATCGTACTGCTCCTTACCAAGGTTGCCCGAATTTTTCTTTTCCAAACTCAAAAGCATTTTGTCTATTACCTTTCGATTAATCCATTGTCCATTTACAAAAACACCTGAGATCGTCCTGGTGTTACTTATGTCGTGTAAAGGATTTGCATCAAGTAAGATAAGATCGGCATATTTTCCAACTTCGATTGTACCTATTTTATCGTTGATTCCCAGCCAAACGGCAGGTAGTCGGGTGGCAGAAGCCAGTGCTTCTTCGGTTGTAAGCCCGGATTTCACTAAAAGCTCAAGTTCATCATGAAGCGAAAAACCCCAGATAACTCCAGACACTCCAGAGTCCGTTCCAGCAACAATTGGAACTTTTGCTTCGTTAAAAGCATTTACTAAACGAAATTGAAAGTCAACCATGCTATCAATACGGGCAATACGCTTTGGGTCAGTTTCATTATTATAATGATTATAATAAAGCCATTTACTCTGCATAAGTGGATGTACATATTTAAGACTTGGTAAATTTCTAATACCGTCCAGCGAATGTGTTTGTTCAGCAATCTTTTCCATCGTTGTTAAGGTTGGAGTAAGCCATGTTCCATTTTCTTTAGCAAGTTTTGCAAAACGCTGCGCATCCTCATTGCTCAGGTTCGTACTTTGTTTGGATAATTCTTCAGCATGTGCTATCATATCAAAATTAGGAACAAATGCTTCTTCTAATCTCCCTCGAAAGGCATTTGGGATATGACCCACAACTTTCATTTGATTTTTCAAAGCTTCATCAACAACAGCTTTATAGGTTTCGATGTTTAGCCCTGAGTACACCTTAATAAATTCATAACCTTGCGCTTTAGCCATACGAACGGTTTGTCTGCCATCTTCTGGCGTATTGGCAATATTACCGGAACCGTTCCCGCCATCTATCAGAAAAGCCAGTGCAATGCGAGGGCCAATAACCTTTCTTTTGATAATCTCATTTCTTTGTCCAAAATGTTCCACTCTGGCACTTAACTCGAAAACCGTTGTAACACCGTTTGCGATATACAACAGCATAAAATCTTGGGTGTCCGAAAAAAGAGTAGCACCTTTTGTAGGATAATTTGAAGCGAAATTTATGTCCGCTAAATTGTGAACATGCATATCAATCAGACCGGGAATTAGCCATTTGTTATTTGCGTCTATGATTTTTACATCGTCAGGAATTGTTCCATTAATTGAGAAAATTTTATTCTCTTTAATAACCAAAGTGGCATTTTTGATGACTGTGTTCTCTGCAGTCATCGGAATGATATTCACATTTTTAATTACATAAGTTTCATTTTTTAAAACACCCTCATTTGATAAAAGTTTTGAATTGGAACATCCACTGAGAATTGTCAGGATAAATAGAAGGAGTGACTTATAGTAATAATTTTGGTGTGCCATTGCCTTGATAAATTTTAGATAACTTATTTGTAATGATGACATGGTGACTATTACATGTAATTTTGGATTAGATTGCAGTGGTAGTCCTATTTTTTATTTCAAAAATATAAATTAATAGTTACAAATTATCAAAACGGACTTTGATGATAAGTAAAAGGTTTTCATAGAAAAGTGACTTCTTACAACTTAAACATCTCAAGGTGTAAATATTTATATGATATACTTGTATAATGAAAAAAGTTAATTATAGAATTTCTGATAATTCAAAAAATATACTTGCGACTTATGAATTTAATAAATATTATGAATATCCGTTGTCTTGTATTTCTTTTATTTTTTCTGCTGCCCATGCCTGCTTCTCCTCTTTTGACATTTCGAGGTCAAGGGCATATTTTTTATAATTCCATTCTAAAGATTCAGTAACTTCTTCAATTGTAAACTTTAAAGGCAGTATTTGAATTTTTTTGTCCTCAATATAGGTAACCTCACCAATTAATAATACAAAACCTCTAAAATTTAGTTTTTTTGCCCCCGATGGAGTTATGAAAATTTGAGGATTATGTGCCTTAAAACCACAACCCCAGCAATGAAATGGATTTCCAAACACATTATGATGACCTGGATTAAATAAAACATCTCCATCGAAAATATCCTCATTGTAAATATTATTGCAAATATTTAATTCTGGTACATCATAGTCCTCCTTTAATTTCATTAAACGATATGCCTCTTTAAAGAATTCATATATATGAAATTCATTGTTTATAAACTTTTCTTCGACTATTTTTTTCTCAGAATTTATTAATAAGGCTCTTACTTTATCCATGAAATAATTATTAAATAACGATAGATTTTTTTTTCTTTTGTGTTTACTGCTAACAAAAGCACAAATCAAATACTACTGAAAGTAAATAGTGAGTATTTCTAAGAGTCTATTGGTATATAAAATTATGCAAATTATTTTTTAATCGAATTAAATTTTCAACTAAAATAATTGTCAGCTCCATCTAATATGAGCATCTCGCTCATGCAGCTACTTGCGCCAAATTATTTTATCGTCTGCAATTTGTTATCTCTTTCATGTCTTTCCAGCGAAAATTCAATTATTTTTGAAATTAAATCTGGATATGAAATCCCTGTTTGCGCCCATAATTTAGGATACATACTAATTTCTGTAAAACCTGGTAATGTATTAATTTCGTTCAATACAAAAGTATTATCGTCTCTTAAAAAAAAATCTACTCTAGCTATACCTTCACAGCAAACTGTGGCGAATGCTTTCAATGCCGTTTCGCGCAATTTTTCTGAAATTTGAACACTGATATCAGCTGGAATTTTCGTTTTAGCGCCATCAACATCCTGGTATTTTGCATCATAGGAATAAAAATCCTTTGTCGGAATTATTTCGCCAATTACTGAGGATTTTGGCTCTTGGTTTCCTAAAATTGCACACTCTACTTCCTTGCCTAGAATTGCTTCTTCAACTAATATTTTGTTGTCAAATTTAAACGCCTCCTTAACTGCAGCTTCAAAAGTTACTTTATCAATAACTTTATTTACGCCTACAGACGATCCAGCATTTGATGGTTTAACAAACATTGGTAATCCAAGTTTTTCTTTTATTGCTTCAAAGTCAATCTTAGCCGATTCAACTTTATTAAGTGTTACAAAATCAGCGATAGGAATATTGTTATCTCGTAGTAATCGTTTTGTGACATCTTTATCCATGCAAATTGCTGAACCCAATATATCGGGACCTACAAATGGTATATTTAAAGATTTAAAGAATCCTTGTAGAGTTCCGTCCTCACCAAATGTTCCATGAATAATTGAAAAAACAACGTCAAAGGTTTCTAATACTTCAATGTTATTCTTATCTACTATCAATAATTTATCATCAACATTATCAATAAAAACAGGAATGGAGTTTTTGAAATAATCTTCTCTTGTTAAATTTACGTCCGCATTCTGATAATTAGTTTGAAATTTCCATCTACCTTTTTTATCAACTCCTAAAAGAATTACTTCAAATTTATTTTTATTGATTGCATTAAAAATATTTGTTGCCGAATTTAAGGAAACTTGATGTTCGGCAGACTTTCCGCCAAAGACCAGTGCAATTTTAGTTTTCATACCTAGTAATTGTTTTTATTATAATTCACAAATGCTTTAATTTTAATCAAAAGTTAGTAAAATTAATACATAATGTAATAATTGTTTTTTTACTAGAAACAAACATTAAGAATATTTTTAGCCAGATATTTATCTGGAGAAATTGATTCTATTAAAATATGAAGGCGGATTTTGACAATGAAAAGTAAAATTTATAACATAAAAATATTCTTTACTTTTTTAATCCTTCTTCGAATTCGGCAATGTTTCAAATTAGGCCATGAAAATAAAATGTAATTTAATGGTAAATTGATTCTTTGAGTAAAATAAATCAAAGTCAGTTTAGAATTGTACTTCTTTCCGTTGTATCTTACCTATATCTGGAATCCTTTTTTTTAAGCAACAAGGGTATAAGATAGTTCAATTATATATGCGGAGTAGATCTCTCATATTTGTTTCTATAGTCAATCAACCCATATTGGTATTGTAATTTTACTGTTCGTACTTACTTTCAGTTCCAAAGGAATGCCACAAAACTTAGAGTGGTGAAATATTCATAAAAGCCTTAACTTTTTGTTACAAAAAAGGTGTCCACTCCAAACTTCAATGGACATCTTATTGATTATTTTAATTAAAGACAAAGCAAGAATTGGTTCATAATTTTCCAAATACTCATGATTGGATGAGCAGAGCATCACCGCAAAGGATAGCGGTGTTGCAATCCCATTTGATGTGTACAGTTGGTTTTCCTCTTCTTATTAGGTCATCATCTATAATATCATCATGGACAAGGGTAGAATTATGAAAAACCTCGATTGCATAAGCCGCTGGCATTGCTAACTGGAAATCAGTACAAAAAAAATCTACAGTAGTAAAGTGAGAACAGGTCGTATGCATTTTCCTCCCTGAGTCATCATATACGTTATTGGCTCATATAGATTTTTAGGCTCCTTTTCTATAATCTGCGTCTCTATATAGAGATTGAATAGATCTGTATATTGTGCTATTGAATAATAAAATGAGGTATTTGAATATTTAAATTATAAAACATCTTATATTTTTTAATTTAAGAATCTACAAATTTAGTTCGTTCTTGATTGCCAAAACTCTTTTCTGAATTTATAGCATAGATATTACACTTATGGTATAGCTCTTCTTGGTATTGAAAAATTAAAAAATCCTTCTTTATGTCAGCATGGATTATAGGACGCAAGTACAAAAACACTATATGCTTTCTCATACTAAAAGTTTAAGGAGAAAGCGTAAGGAAATTACAAATTATTTATCATTTTACTGACTTTAAGTGGTTGCAAATTACAATATGCAACATTCCTTGTAAGCTTTGAAGCCCTAATTATCAATCAGAATAAGTACATTTATTTACTAAATGGATTTGAAATAAGGTGAAGGTAAAGAATCATAGCATGCATAAGAATGTAATTGGATTTGGAGCTATCTATTTATAAATAAAATCTATTTTTTGTATGAAATTTATGATTACTTTTATAAAATAATCAAAACAGGTTGCTTATACTTGTCTATTTATCTGCTCTTTAACGGTATTTTTTAATTGGTAAAGATGTAATATTTTAAATATATAATATGAGAGATTTTATCCGATACTACAGAATTAAGTTATTATTTTTTGTCACTTTTTTGATTCCTGGGCTTTGTCGTGCAGAGGAGGAACCTAAAGTATCTCCCAGCGCGCAGGAACTTGCAGACAAACTTGCAAATCCGGTTGCCAGCCTTATCAGTGTTCCGCTTCAGAATAACCTAACCTATGGAATCGGTCCCTATAATGGTTCAAAATATCAAATAAATATTCAGCCTGTAATTCCATTTAAATTAAATGATAATTTAAATTTAATTACCCGTTACATTCTGCCTGTGGTAGACCAGCAGGAAGTCACAGGAGAAAATAACCATGAGTTTGGTTTAAGCGATGCGACAGTTACCGCATTTTTTGCTCCTAAAACCAAAGGAATTATTTTAGGATTGGGCCCCGCTTTTTTGGTTCCAACAGCGACTGACAAATTCCTTGGCTTTGATTCCAATTGTTGGGCATCAAGAAATTAGACCGAATTGGGGATTACGAGCAGTCTTATCTTTTGTATTTCCTGGCTCATAATAATAGTTTAATTTTTAATCATAATAAGATAAATGTATGAAATCAAAAATTTTATCACTTGTAATTATTGCGTTTTTAACTGCCTGCACTAATTCCAAAAACAAAAATGAAACGGTAACTGAAACCAAAATTTCGCAAGCTGCATCTCAGGTCAAAATGGATGGCGAACTTCCCTCCAAAGAGTCTCTTCCATTACTGTTTGACGAAATGGATTTCCAGCAGGCGACTCAATGTTATCTATGGGGACTTCCCCTGATATCTTCTGCCGAGTGGCAGCAGATCCAATACGATACGTTTAAGGCGACAAGCAACGATCTTATTTTTTATAATTCCTATAATGACCGATTGGGCATTCTGACTGGCAATGCAACGACGCCCTACATAATATCATTTATCGACCTTGCTAAAAATGGACCCACCGTAATCGAGATGCCAGCCGGACATACTGCCGGGGGATTAGGTGATGCCTGGCAGAGGGAACAGGCTGTAATAGGAGAAATGGGACCAGATAAAGGAAAAGGCGGAAAATATATTTTAGTGCCTCCAACCATGAAAGATTTTAAGCCGGCGGGGTATTTTATTGTTCCATGTACAACGGTAAATATGTTTTTTGGTTTCAGGGCTTTGGATCCCGATCCAAAGACAACGGAAACTTTGGTCAAACAGGTAAAAATATATCCGTATGCTGAGCGCACCAATCCGACACCAACTAGGGTTATCTCGCCGCCTGCGGGCAAAAAATGGTATGGAATCCAGCCGACCGGAATTGTATACTGGCAGCGCCTGCATGCCGTTTTGCAAAATGAGCCGGTCGAGGACCGAGATCGTTTTTTTATGGCGTGGCTCAAGAATTTGGGAATTGAAAAAGGAAAGCCGTTTAATCCTGATGAACGTCAGAGGAAAATTTTAATTTCCGCTGCCCAAAAAGGTCAGCAGATGGCTATGGCCAATTCATTTGCAAAACGTTTTAAAGATGTAAAGCACTGGCCGGACAAAAAATGGGATTACGTAATGGTTATGAAAGACCCTTCACAGCGAGCGGATAACTATGATGAGTTTTTTGAACGCACCTCTTACTTTTATGAGGCTATTACGTATTCCAAAGCAATGATTACCAAAATTCCAAATGTTGGACAGGCTTATCTGGGTTCTTATTTTGACAGCACGGGAAACTGGCTTGATGGTGGAAAAAATTATACTTTAAATATCCCGGCAAACCCACCTGCAATTAACTTCTGGTCGATAACAGTGTATGATATTGCAACGAGATGCCTCATAGACAATGCTCAAAAAAATGCGGATTTATCCTCCCGCAAGGACTTACTCAAAAATGCTGACGGTTCTGTCGATTTATATTTTGGACCGAAAGCTCCGGCAGGCAAAGAGAAAAACTGGGTGCAGACTCTGCCGGGAAAACATTGGTTTACCTATATGCGGTTTTATGGGCCGACTGAATCTTATTTTGATAAAAGCTGGAAAATGGATGATATAAAAGAAGTGAAATAATAATTCTAAATTTTTAAAGAGATAATATGAAAAAAATTTTTATTACTGTTATAGTTTTTTGCTTCATACTTTCCTGCAAAAAACAAGAAAAAATTGAAAGTGAAACAATAAAGGATATTGCGATTACAAAATCAGCTGATTCGGCACGGGCAATTGCAAAAGAAGCATGGATTTATGCTTTTCCTATGGCTATGAATTATAGAACGATGCATTTATATGCATTAGATAAAACCTATCCTGATTATGCGGGAGGTTTCAACAAGTTTAAACACTATGATAAAATTTTTACAGCCGCAGATACAGCGGTTGTGACTCCAAACAATGATACTCCTTATTCATGGGCCATTCTTGATTTGACAGATGAACCTGTAATTTTGGAAGTGCCTGAAGTAAAAAACAGGTATTATTCTTTTCAGTTTATTGATTTATATACATTTAATTTTGCATATGTAGGAAGCCGCGCTACTGGAGACAAAGCCGGAATGTATCTAATTACAGGCCCTAATTGGAAGGGGGATAAGCCAAATAATATCGATACAGTAATTCAATCAGAAACAAATCTGGTAACCTTATTGGGCAGAACTGAATTGAAAATGTCAGCGGGAGATATTGAAAATGTAAAAAAAATACAGACCGAATATAAACTGATTCCCTTTCATGAATTTACAAAAAGAACTGCACCAGAACATATAAATTATCCGCTGCCATTACCTTTATTCAAACAGTCTGATCTGGGTTCTGCAGCATTTATAGGATTAGCCAGTAATTTGCTCCAGTATACTTCAGTAAATAAGGAAGAAACGGAATTAAGATCAAAATTTGCAAAAATTGGAATTGTTCCCGGAAAAAAGTTTGATCCTAAAAATTATTCTTCAGAAGTATTGAAAGCCATAAATGAAGGTGTCGGGCAGGCGGAGAAAGAATTGAAGGAAGGTACCGATAAGTTGGAAAATGCAACTGATTTATTTGGAACACGTGAAATGATAAATGATGATTATAACAAAAGGGCTTTAGGTGCGGCCGCAGGTTTGTTTGGAAACACAAAAGATGAAGCTGTTTACATTGGAACCAGATCTGATAAAGACAATAATTTTATGTCCGGGAAAAATAAATATATTATTCGGTTTCCAAAAGGACAAACACCGCCGGATAAATATTTTTGGAGTATCACATTATACGAACTGCCAAGCCGTTATTTGGTAAAAAATACAATAAATCGATATTCTATAGGGGATAGGACAACGGGTTTAAAATATGAGCCGAATGGTGACCTTATAATTTATATTCAACATGAAGCCCCAAAAGGAAAAGAATCCAATTGGCTTCCAGCCCCAAAAGGCGCCTTTTATTATCTGATCAGAATTTATGGTCCCGAAGAATCAATACTTAAGGGAGCTTGGAAGGCGCCTCAGCCGGAACTTGTCAAATAAAAACGATCGATTCGGGGCCGTATAGAATTATCTGAACAGTATAACTCAATATATTCAATAACTTTAAATCGCGCCAGCTCTCTCCAGCTGGCGCTTTTTGATTATGGTAATAAGATCAAAATGAACATTTTTTTGATCACATTTCGTTATACCTCGAAATCATCTTCCTTTTTTACATACCCCTGTACCTGGCACTGGGAGGTTCTCTCTACATTTTCAGAATGAACTTGAATAATTGATTTTTATTAATGTTATTTCTAAACTCGGGAAGAAATTCCTTTTTACAGTCTTAACTTTTACAAAGAAGTAAAATGATCGTTTTTTATAAATTTCGGATCGTTTTTAATAACAATCCTTTGGCAGTATTGTTCTAATTTGGCTCTTTTAAAATACTTATAAAGTGATCATTGTTAAACTTAAAAAAGAAAGGACTTGAATATTACAAAAATCTTGAAATTCCATCAATATATTTTTTGTCTCTTAATCCCATAAGAACATGATTAATTCCATTTTTCAAATAAAGGTCACATGCTATAACTGAGAACTCTCTTTTATCATTAATGTCCAATATTTTTTCATGAACTAACCCTTGTTTAAATTTTTTAAGTCGATCATTATTATATTGCTTAGAAAATAAAACCCAATATTCTCTTAATTCCCTGATCATTGTTATTATTTCATAATTATTTAATTCAATTTGAGAAAGAAATGGTATTAAATAATAATTTATGGCTTTGTCAATTGCTTCGGTATTTGCGATAACTTTTCTATTATCAATGAAGAACTTTATTGGAAGAAATACATCTAAAGATGAGTTTTCTCCAAGAATATTTAATCTCTCTATAATCTTTAATAAAAATAAATCAAAAAGTTCTTCTTCTTTTTTTTCAATACTAATTATATTAAAATCATCATTGTATTCAGCAAGTCTCAACACTTTTCCTTCAAAAGTTGTATTAATTGGTCTGTTTGATATTATTGTAATATCTTGCTCTTGGCATAAATCTATTAACGACTTTTCATTAAGTAAATTATTGGAAGCTTCATTTTCTACAAGATTGTAAGGGAATTGTAAAAATTTAAAAGAGGGAAAATTATTTTTAAATTCAAATATCTTGTTAAGGTTTATTCCTTTAGAGTTGTTTTTAGTTATATTGTTTGAACTAATACCGTAATATCTTAATTTCCCTTCGGTAACTAAATCTTCTAAGAGTCTGAATGTCTCAATAATGTCATCGTTGATGTTCTCCTGATATATGTTATCAACATCAAAATAATGTTCGGGATTATGAATTAAAAAACAATCTATGTAATCTGTGTTTAATTTCTTTAATGATTCATGAAATTTAAATTTAATGAATTCTTTGTCAATTGAGAAAAGAAAAGAATCTGTAATTTTTACTAATTTTTTAACATTTAAGTCTTTTATTTTGTCAATATCATCACCTTGTATATAACCAGCTTTCGTTACTATAAATACATTTTCCCTTTGAGAGTTTTCCATGCAATTACCCACTAATTTTTCTGAATTCCCATTTTGATAATTAGAGGCGGTATCAATTAAATTGATTCCTTTTTCTAGGGCATAATTAAAAGCATTTTTATGCTCCGAGTTTTCAATCGACATTCTATAAGTGCCAATTCCTATTTTTGATAAATTTTTTATATTAATCATATTTTGTATATATTTACTTCCAAAAATATTAAAATGTTTCTAATTAAAGAACGAAAATTCCCTTTTTATCAGCAATATGACCGAACAGATTGCGGTCCAACTTGCTTACGAATTTTAGCAAAATATTATGGTAAAATATATTCCTCTGAGTACCTGAGAGATATATGTGGAATAACTACTGAAGGAGTATCTGTTTTGGGAATTACAGATGCTGCTGAAACTCTTGGATTCAAAACATTAGTTGCTACTGTTAATTACGAAACACTTGAAAAACAAGCACCTTTACCATGCATAGTTCATTGGAGGCAAAGACATTTTGTAATTGTTTATAAAATTAAGAACAATAAGGTATATGTATCTGATCCTGATCACGGCTTGTTAATCTATGGAAAAGAAAAATTTATTGAAGGTTGGCAAAATACTAAATATTTAAACAATTCTGATGAAGGGTTAGTAATTTTATTAGAAACCACACCTTCCTTTTACGAAGAAAGGGAGGATCTAAATAGAAAAGCAGGTTTCAAATCTCTTATACCTTATATTAAACCGTATAAAAAGTATATTATTCAGCTTTTTATTGGTTTATTTATTGGTAGTATAATTCAAATCATATTTCCATTCCTTACTCAAGCTATTATAGATAAAGGTGTAAATTATAAAAATATAAATTTTGTCGTTTTAGTTTTAATAGCGCAGTTAACACTTTTTCTCTCACAGTCTGTTATCAATATTATCAGAAGTTGGCTTTTACTTTATATTGGAGCTAGAATAAATTTAACTATAGCTTCCGAATTTATAATAAAATTAATGAAACTACCAGTTTCATTTTTTGATTCTAAAATTACTGGAGACATACTTCAAAGAGTTCAGGATTCAGAAAGATTGGAAAGATTTTTAACAACCTCTCCAAATACATTTTTTTCCATGCTTAATATGATTATTTTTATGTTAATTTTATTAGGATATAACTTTACAATTTTCCTGATTTTTTTAGGAGGGGCGTTATTTTATGTAGCGTGGATTAATTTTTTCATGAAAAAAAGAGCTGAATTAGATTATAGAAGATTCGATGAATCAGCCGGTAATTCTAGTAGTCTAATTCAAATAGTAAATGGTATAAGAGAAATTAAGATTAATGGCTCTGAGAAGAAAAGAAGATGGGGCTGGGAAGAAATGAGGATTAAATTGTATAAAATATCAATTGAATCATTAAAACTATCGCAGATTCAGTCTATTGGAGCAAATTCAATTAATGAAATAAAAAATATATTAATTTCTTTTGTGGCTGCATATTCAGTAATTAAAGGAGATATGACTTTGGGTATGATGGTTGCTGTTCAGTATATAATTGGACAGCTAAATGCTCCTTTAATGACATTATTTCAATTTTTTATCGACGCTCAAGATGCAAAAATAAGTCTTCAAAGAATGAATGAAATAAACGATATAAAAGATGAGTATTCAGATTCGGAATTTCAGAATGAAGTCCCTTTGAATCATGATATATATTTGAAAAATCTCTATTTTCAGTATGGAGGAAGGAAATCAAAAATGATCTTAGAGGATATAAATTTGCACATTCCTAAAGGTAAGACAACGGCTATCGTTGGCGAAAGTGGAAGCGGTAAAACTACTTTACTAAAAGTGTTGTTAAAATTGTACACTCCCACTGAAGGAGATATAAGCGTAGGGAAAATAAATCTTAAAAATATAGATACTAAGAAGTGGAGGAGTTCTTGTGGGGTAGTAATGCAAGATGGATACATCTTTACAGATACAATAGCAAAAAATATTACAGAATCAAATACTGAAGGAATAATAAATAAGGAGGACCTAATTAAATCTGTGAAGATGGCAAATCTTGAAGAAATGATTGAGTCATTACCTTCTGGTTATAATACAAGAATTGGTCCTTCAGGAACAAGTGGTGTAAATTTGAGTGGTGGTCAAATGCAGAGGATGCTAATAGCTAGAGCAGTATACAAAAATCCTAATTTCCTTTTTTTCGATGAGGCTACAAGTTCATTAGATGCAAATAATGAAAAAATAATTATGAACAATCTAAATACCTTTTTTGAAGGAAAAACTGCGATCGTAATTGCTCATAGACTAAGCACTGTTAAAAATGCAGATAATATCATTGTTATGGAAAAAGGCAAGATAATAGAAGAAGGGAATCACGAAAGTTTAGTAAAAAAACAAGGAGCTTATTTTAGATTAGTTAAAAATCAATTAGAATTATCAAATTAAGAAAATGAAAAAGAAAATTGATTTATTAAATGAGCAAAGCGAATATTCTAAAGAGATACTAGAGAAAACGCCTTCCTGGATTATTTCTTGGGGTAATACTGTTTTTTTTATAATAATTTTTATTTTGCTAGTATTAACATGGATCATTAAATACCCAGATATAGTAGTTTCTGAAGTTGAAATTACTTCTCAAAATCCTCCTATAAATATTGTTAGTAGAAGTAGCGGAAAGCTGAAAGAACTGTATTTTACAGATGGTCAATTTGTTAAAAAAGGTCAATGGATTGCTGTTATAGAAAATTCGGCAAACACTAAGGATGTTAAAAAAATTGATTCCTTGCTTAATTTGCCTTTTGAAGATTTAATAGTCCGGATTCCGCAAAAATTAGAACTAGGTGAAAATCAATTGTATTTTAATAATTTGATAAAATTTATAAGCCAATATAAGTTTTACAAAACTTATAATCCGCAATTGGTTGGTATTAAGTCGAATAAAGAGCGAATTAATAAAGTTAATAATATTCAATCAGATTATCATTATCAAAAAGAGATAGCGAAAAAGGAATATGAATTTAAGAAAAATGATTATTTAAGGTATTCAGAATTATTCCAAAAGGGAGTCATTTCCAAGAGTGATTTTGAAAAAATGCAAATTGAATTATTACAAGCAGAAAACAGATATAAAAGCTTTGGTACAAATATATCCAATCTTGAAAGTGATAAAAGCTTAATTAAAAAAGATAATGCACAATTAATTTTAGAGAAAGAAAATCAAAATGTCGATCATATAACCAATATTAGTACGGCGATTCAAGAGTTAAAGTCTCAGATTCTAAATTGGAAAAACAAATATTTATTTGAATCACCAGCTGATGGAAATATAAACTTCTTTGAAGTATGGAAAACAAATCAGTTTGTAAAAAATGAACAAGTCCTTTTTACTTTAGTACAGTCGGAAAAAGGAATTTATTTTGCTCGAGGGAAGATGCCGACACTTGGTTCTGGTAAAGTGAAAAAAGGCCAAGAAGTAATAATAAAGTTGGTAAACTATCCCTCGGAAGAATATGGTTACTTGCAAGGGAAAATCGATAAAATTACGACTGTTGCAAATGCTAATTATTACTTTATAAACATATCGTTAAATGATGGCTTAATTACTAATCAGCATAAAAAAATTAAACCAAACAACTTAGTAGGCCAAGCTGAAATTATTACTGAAGATTTAAGATTAATTGAACGATTTGTATACATTTTGACTAAAGATTTAAAACAATAATTATGGATTTTTTTTATAATGATTTTGATATATGTTTAACTAAAACTATCGATTCTCTTAAATTATTACTTTACAAGAGGCATAGTGATATCTTTGAAAGACTAGATTTTGATGATGATGATATTTACCAAGATCCACTTCTTTTTGCGTACGTAACTCAAAAGGATGATAAGTGGCTAGATTACCTTATTTACGGATATGAGAAAAATCCAAAGAAAAAAATAGAGGTATTTACAAATAAGAAGGGTATTATTTATATTTCTAAAATTGGATATTTTATAACGAATCTGATTAGTTGTGAGTTAATATTAGAAAATAAAAATGGTAGATTCATATTATTTGATAGCAGCGGTAATAGTGTCAATTTTAATTTCGAACCAATTTTTTATTTGGCAGAACAAATTGAATTAATAAAAACGCATCACCCACTTCTGGAATGTATGTTTGTTAATAATGATGGTGAAATTGTAGATGTTGAAATTAATAATATAGCGGAGAAGCATATTGACCATTTTAATAATGCTCTTGCAGTAATTAAAAAACACTACTTTGACTACTTTACTTTGTTAAGAAAGAATGTGAAAAAAGTATTGATGTATCATGGAGAGCCATATTCTTTTGCATCCATTCAAGGTCATAATATGATTTTTTTAAATGTTAGTAATGAGGATGATGAGATATTCTTTTTAGATCACATTTTACACGAGGGTTCTCATGTAGTTTTTAACACATTAACTTATGATACTAAAATAGATCTATTCACTATACCATTTAAAAGCCCTATTTCGGATTTTACAAAAAATCCGCAAGATCATGGAGAAGTATACGGTCGATTTCACGGTATGTTTACACAATCAAATATTAATATTTGTTTTGAAACTTGTATCGAAAACAACATCTTTAACACGAGACAGCATCATGAATTAATGGGGCGATTCTCAAGTAACATGAAAAGATTCAACGCTTCGGTCGAAAAATTTAATTTACCACTTTTGTATAAAGAGGAAGGGGTAAAATGGTATACTTTTTTTAAAAATAGATGTGCTGAATTAACAAAAAGAAATCGCGAAACGATTTATTCATTAGATGTCTCAAATCAGCCTTATGTTTTTTCCTATGAAATATTTAATAAAACAAACTCATGAAAATAACCTATCTAATTTTTCTGTTTTCATTTACTCTTAGCGCACAAGTTACAGATGAATTATATCCTCAACAAGTTGGAGATATAGAATTTGATCAAAAACTTGATGATCAAAATTTTAAAATATGTGATGTTAAGCAAACTGCACAATATTATAATTTTTCTAAGGGATTTCAATATAAAGGTGAAAAATATGAGATCTTAAAAAAATTTAAAGAAAATTATAATCCAAAGATTGTAACAACCGGAGGTGGATCTGGATACATTACTATTCGTTTTTTAATTAATTGCGAAGGTAAAACAGGTTTGTTTAGGGTTCAGGAAATGGATATGAATTATATGCCAACTAAGTTTGACGAAGATAATATTAAGCAATTATTAGCTATTACCAAATCTCTTGATGGATGGTTAATTGGGGAATATGATGGAAAAAAATACGATTACTATCAATACCTGACTTTTAAATTAAATAATTATAAACTCCTTGAAATTTTACCATGAGCCTTTTAAAATTTATTTTAGTATTATTTCCTGCCTTAGTTTTTTGTCAACCAAATTGTAGCGTTTATAAGGATTCCCTTTGTGAAAAAGCTTGTAAAATTGCAGTCAATGCAGAACAATATCAGGGTCATAAATATTCGCAGATGGACTTTGATAAAGCAATAAAATTGTGCCCCAATTTTGATTACGCTTATAGAGAAAAATCAGTTCCATACTTGAAAAGGGGAGATTTTATTACATGGAAAAAAATAATCGATAAAGCTGTTGAAATTAACCCTAATGATAATTTGGGTTATAGAGGTTGGTGCAAGTATCAGTTTCTAAGAGATTATCGTGGTGCCTTGACAGATCTAGAAGCGCTTGAGAAAATTAATAAATACAATATAGGATATTCGCAAAATGGTGATTATCATTTAAAGATAGTAATTGCGTTATGTTATAAATCACTCGGAAATAGGAAAAAAGCTATTTCTCTAATTAAAACACAATTGTCGATTAAGGATTATACACCCCAAAATTATGATTTTCTGCATTTAGGAGTTCTTTATCTAGAAACAGGTGATGTTAAAGAGGCTATTAAATCTTTAAAAAAGGAACTTACAATAGATGATTATTTAGCGGAAACTTATTATTATTTAGCACTCGCGTACAAAAAGGAAAACAATTTAAGTTTGTTTAAAGAAAATCTTTTCAAAGCTCAAGATTTTTATAAGAAAGGATATGTTATGAAAGACAATTATACTCATCCCCTTGATAAAATTTACTTGCCACAAATAGAAAATTTATTAAAATAGTTTATTACAATGAATGATTATAAAATAGTACAAAGCTTCTGGACAAAACCTTTTTTGCACTCCATTGAAAAAAAGAAAGCAAAAGGAGGATCTTGGTTAAACAACGAAATGTTTTTAATTTCAAACTGCCTTAGTGTATTGAAACTTAAAGAATTTTATTCAAATGTAGAACTTGTTACTGATGATTTGGGTGCGAAAATTTTGATAGATGACTTAGGATTGCCGTATGATAAAGTCAATACCAGTTTAAATGAGATCAATAATTATAGACCTGAATTGTGGGCTGTTGGTAAAATAAAAGCATATGCGATTCAAGACGAACCTTTTTTACATATCGATAATGATATTTTTATATGGAAAGAATTTGAAGAAGAATTACTATCTAAAGCATTAATTTGTCAGAATTTTGAAAATAACGTAGAGTATTATGCGCTAGTTACTGAGGAAATTCAAAAGAATAATTTTGAATTGCCAGTTGAAATGAAAAATTATGTTGAAGCAAAGGCAACCTTGAATAATTTTGAAGGTATTAATGCAGGAATTATTGGAGGATGCGATATTGATTTTTTTAAAATGTATACAAGAAAAGCATTTGAAATTATTGATAAAAATTATAGTAAATTAGATTTACTTCCTCATTTAACTCCATTTAATGTGTTTTTTGAACAAGCTTTGTTTTATAGTTTGTCTATTGAAAAAAATATGCCTATTGAACCATATATTAACCTGCCTATTAGTAAAACTTTTAGTGAACTTGTTAAAATACATGATATTCCAAGAACTAGTTATATTCATCCCGTTTCCACATGGAAAAAGTCATTGAATATGAACGAGTTTATATATATGACTTTTAAAGAAAATTATCCTGAATATTATGAAAAAGTAAAAAAAACACTTAGAAATAACCAATATGAATTATTTTAAAGAGACGAAAGCAGTTTTAGAGAGAGATTATAAGATTGACGCAGAAAATTTTGATAGAACAAAATTATTGGAAGAAATCACTAAAATAAACACAGAGGTGTTATTTACAAAATTTGAAATGGATGATTATATTTATAATTATCACCTAAATATTGATTACGATAATTTATACAAAGATAGAGTAAAAAACTATTTGGTTATCCAAGAGCATAATAACGAAAAGAGGACACAAATACTTAATTGTGAATTCAGAATAAACAATCAAGGTTTACTCTTTTATATAGATACTGTAGATAAGAAAGTAATTTATGATACTTTTCAAACTACTCATGATATGGACAAATTAGTAGTGTCTTACATTAGTTTTTCATTTAACAAAGATTGGGGCTATTTTAATTTTATTTTAAGTAATTATGACTTAATACTGGTTGATCTTGTGAAAAACAAATCTAATTTTTATGGATATCAATTAAGAGATTCTTTAAAAGAGATTGTTCCACATGATAATGAAGATGAGATAAATGATTTTACCATCGATTTATTAGTTAATTATACGCTAAGAAGTAATGCATTAAATATTTGTTAATTAAAAAAATAAGTATTTACTTTATCAAATTATTAATTTAATACGAAAAAGTGTATGTTAGATTTGAAAAATTTTCAAGCAGCAGTAAAAGAAGGACAAAAGTTGTCTTTAGAGCAATTTAAAAGTATTGCACTTCAAGAACAAGATCAAGTTGACTTGGAGAAATTAACTGGAGGAATTTTAGGTGCTTGTCACTGGGAAAAAATCCCTGGAGGTTATCAATATAGCTGGTAGTATTCTGCCCTGATAGCTTAAGTTAAATTAATAGGGAAGTTGATTCAAACTTTCCTATTTTTTTTCCAAATTATTTACAAATTAAATTTATTTAAAATGATTAACTCTGATTGGAATTTCTCAGGTGAAATTGTAGAAAAATTCGATAGCCATATTTTGAAATCTGTCCCAATGTATAAAGAAGGACATGATTTAGTTTGTCGTTTATCTGATTTTTTTCTTTCAAATGAGTCGATATGCTATGAAATAGGATGCAGTACTGGTTCTCTAATATTAAATTTAGCCGAACATAACAAAAAAAAGAAGATAAAATTTATTGGAGTAGAAATAGAACAAGATATGGTTGACTATGCCAATAAAAAGGTTGTGGAATATGATAATATTGATATTGTATGTGATAATATTCTTAATATGAATCTTGACAAAGCAGACATGATAATCTCTTATTATACAATCCAGTTTATTAAACCTAGAGAGCGTCAATTAATTTTTGATAAAATTTATGAGTCTCTTAATTGGGGCGGTGCTTTTATACTATTTGAAAAGGTTCGCGGAACAGATGCTCGTTTTCAGGATATCTTTACAGCCTTGTATAATGACTATAAATTAGAGCAAGGTTTTTCTAAGGAGGATATTTTTGATAAAACAAGGAGCTTGAAAGGAGTATTAGAACCATTCTCTACTCAGGGAAACTTAGACTTACTCCAAAGGGCTGGTTTTAAAGATGTTGTCAGTATAATGAAATATGTTTGTTTTGAAGGTTTTTTAGCAATTAAGTAATTTTTTTATGGTATTTAGTACAGATTTTATAGTGATTGATGGAGTTAAAATTTATATCCAAGATGTAAATAAGTATTTAGCTGAGTCGTATTTACTTCTTTATAATAGTAACAAAAGTAATGAATATAAGCTTTTGCATTTTAGTAAATATGAAGGTGAAAGACAGCAGTATGTAAATAAACTTCTGGAAGCGTACTTGTGTAATTATAATAATATTAATGAAATACTTGGGGGGATAAAAGAGTATATTACAGTTGATGATATATTAAAATTAAATTTGAATAGAAACGATAATTTTCAAATCACATTAAAAGATTTTTGGTATTTAAAAAGAGATTGGAGTTATCTGCAAGAGGGAGAGCAACAAATTAAAATAATTGTGGAATCTATAAAAAAAGAGCTAACAAATTATAGTTTAACGAACTCTTTATTTTTAGGATGTGGTGCAGGTAGATTGGTTGTAGAATTTTATGATTTGTTTGATAAAATTTATGCAACTGATAAATCTTTTTCAATGCTTTGGCATATTAATAAATTACTGACATCTGGAACTTATGAGTTTTATAATCCTAATCACAAGAATGTTTTTAGAATAGAAGATGTTGCCAGGAAATATAGCGCATTCATTAATGAAACAAATAGAATAAAAATTATTGAAAAAATTGATTTTTTTGTATCTGACGTTTTGAACCTGCCGTTTAAAGATAACTCTTTAGATAGTATATTTTCTATTTATTTCACCGATGTGATTGCTCTTAAACTGTGGTTTCCTAAAATTAATAGTATTTTAAAATCTAAAGGCTTATTTATACATTTCGGACCTTTAGATTACTTCTTCTCAGATGAAATTGAAATGTTAACTGCAGAAGAGTTCCGTATGTTTTTTGAAAAAAATAATTATAAAACAATAGTAGACAAAGTAGTTGAAACTCCTCACTTAAAAGATGATAGTTCAATTTCATATCAGGTTTATAGAAATTGGTTATTTATAGCTGAGAAACAAAAGTAGGAATTCCAACTTATATGAGGTATTTAGTAATTAAATGGAAACACTTGCAAATTTAAGTTATTTTTATAGCTTTGAGAATGTTAATAATTTAAATAAATAATTTATGTTAAATTTAAAAAATTTAAGAAGTGTGATAAAAGACAATCAAAAAATGTCTTTGGAGCAATTTAAGAGTATTGCTATTAATGAGCAAGATCAAATGGACTTAGAAAAATTAACAGGAGGAATATTGGGAGCTTGCCATACTCAGCCTGGATGGGAATCGTATTATTAGATTCTAAGATTTTTAATTTGGCATGCCAGCTAATTAAATATTTAGAATAAGTATAATCTGTCTTTTTGTCTATTTTTTAAGAGAAAATACTTGCAATAATCGAATTTATTTGTAGATTTGTAATAATTAATAATCAAAATAATACAATTATGTTAGATTTAAAAAATTTAAAGAATGTTGTAAAAGACAATCAAAAAATGTCACTTGAACAGTTTAAAAGTATCGCTGTTAATGAACAAGATCAAATGGATTTAGAAAAATTAACCGGAGGGATTTTAGGAGCGTGTCATTACACAACTACTCCTTATACTCCAGATTATATCAGATTTAGAGCAAATTAATCCTGTTTAAAATTATTAGAAAGCACAAAGTTTTATTCTCATCTGGAATAAAATTTTGTGCTATTTTTTTATTCCTTAATATTGATTTTACGGCTAAAAAAAATCTTCGTCATGTTGGAGAATTCGAAAATAAATAAAAAAAATTAAGCATTATTTTCTAATATATTGTGTTGCTTTGTCATTAATATATTTTATAAGTTTATGAGGAGCGAATATCATACTTGTCCCAAGTGTAAGGCGAGTATAAAAATTAAACTCAATAGATGGGCTGGAAAAACTATTTGTCCTAAATGTACAGAGAAGTTATATGTGTTTTATGAGTTGATTGATTATAAAAATATTAAAATTGATTTGCATGAACTTCTCGAAAATGACAACAATATTTTTGATAGTAGTTTTCTGGATTATTTTGAAAGCGAGTTGTAAATAATTCAGGTACATAAAAAATAATAAATAATAAAAAAGCGATCAATAATGATCGCTTTTTTTGTGGCATTTCAATCTGAAATTGCTGCCAGAGAGTTCTCTAAACTTGCACAAAAGTATAATGTTTTGTTTCAGTATGCAAATGCATTTTGAGGTGTTTCAAATCTGCAATTTGGTTATCTGTTTCTCTAATTTATAATAGGTCAATATTTTTCTGCCTTTGCTTTTCACAAAGTAGTAAAATGGATCGTTTTTTATAAATTTTGGATCGTTTTTTAGAACAATCCTTTTGCCGTATTGTTCTAATTTGGCTCTTTTAAAAATGCTTGTAGAGTGATGGTTGTTAATGATTAAGTTGTTGAATATTAATCTGTTTGATTTGTTCAAGTATGATTTTTAATTATGGACCACTAAAAGATAAAAAGGAAAAATATGAAAACATCAGTATCTTTTAAAAACATTGTAGTTGATATAATTTGCCTGCTTTTTGTTTTGCTATTTGTATATGCCGCGACCAGTAAATTATTTGATTTTGAAAATTTTAAAATACAATTAGGTCAATCCCCATTACTTAGCGCTGTAGCCAACTGGACTTCCATAACTGTGCCTGTTTTAGAAATTATTATAGCAGCTTCATTACTTCTAAGACATGTTAGGTTAGTTGGTCTTTACGCTAGTTATCTGCTCATGATAATGTTTACAGCCTACATTTATATTATTCTGAATTATAGTGCTTTTGTGCCATGTTCGTGTGGTGGAATACTGGAGAAAATGACATGGGGAGAACATCTGGTTTTTAATATCTGCTTTATCATATTAGCTATAATAGGTATTTTATTTATCCCCGTAAAAGGCAATGTAAATAATCAATAAACCTGGAAATCATGAGATATAAATTAAAAATTATCCTGCTGTTGATTTGCACTGTCCTGGGGGTTGGGATTATGATTTTGTTCTTTACTCTCTCGGAGCATATGATTCATTATAAAAATAAGTTTATAAGAAGATTTCCACAGCATGTTGCGCAGGAAATACATCAGGCAGACTTGAGGTTTAATTCCTACTATTTTGCAGGGAGCAATAATGGTAAAATATATCTCGGTAATTACACGGCACCATTGCAGATAATGGAGTTTGATTCCACATTAAAGAGTAGAAAAATTCATCACATAAAATTAAAGCAGCAACGCCTTGAATTTCGCTCACCGCAAATAAGAATACTAGAACAGAACTTCTATGTTTTTGAAGGCATCGTTCCTTATATATTCAAAGGTAATACTAAGACCTGGACGGCTTCTTTACGAATAAATAGCGGTTATTATTTTTCGCACTTAGAACCGATAGACTCCGTGAACATGGTTATTCGCTATATGAAACCAAAAAGAGGGGAAAGCCTAATGGGAACTTTAAATTTATCTGATACCACAAAAGTAAAATATGCGCCATTGCTCTTGCAAAAACAGTTTGACGGAATATTCGATACAGACGGAAGTTTCCATTTTAACAGCCAGTTAAATAAAGTAGTTTATGTCTATCTCTATCGGAACCAATACATTGTTTCTGAACCGGATCTTACTTTAGATTACAGAGGCAATACTATTGATACTGTAAGCCGTGCTCAGATTAAATTAGCAAAGCTTAAAAATAGTAATATGAAAACTTTTTCTAAACCGCCGCTCGTTGTCAATAAACTCAGTGCTGTGGAAGGTAATTTATTGTATGTCAATTCCTCTTTACCGGGTTTGTATGAACCCGAAGAAATTTGGAAGAGAGCAAGTATTATAGATGTGTACGATCTGACAAACAATACCTATCGTTCGAGTTTTCCAATTTATAATATTGGTCAAAAAAAATTAAGAGCGATGTATGTGGCAAATAATTATCTGTATGCTTTAATTGATGAAAAAATAGTATGCTACAAACTCCGGGGATACTTAATGCAAAGTAAACCTGTAAAAAAATAAACGAAAATCAAAAATGATTAAAAATGTATCGCGCGATTCCAGGGGTAAGATCGAAAACCTGTAAAAAAGAGTAGGTCATAATGATTTAATATTTTTTATTATGAGAAGAAATTTTTTAAAAGGAATCATGATGCCGGCGGCAATTGTGGTTCTAGGTGTGGGTGGTGCTTTTGTCACTACCTCAATGAGCAGTACAAAAGCACTCGCTAATGTACAAGGCTACAGATACGTTTCACAAGCTGATCCGTGTCACGCTCAACAGCAATGTAGTACAGTTTTTAATGCTAACATTTGTACATCAGGCGGTACTCAATTGTACGGTAAGGCGAATCCAAATGTCAATGTTTGTGATGTGCCTTTGTACAAAATCCCCTGAGTAAATCAAGTTAGTTATTAAAAAATTAACCTTAAAATGCAATGCAGTTCCAGCTATATGCCCGAACTGCATTGTTCTTTATTTCGCTTTTAATGAGCTTCAAACCAATCCGGTTTTTTTTCTCCTTTCAAATAATATCCAAACCACTCTGAAATTTTGTGTGTTAAATCAATTTGATTCGCGCGTCCTTGTATAGTGTGATTTTCTTTTGGATAAAGCAGCATAATATGCTCTTTTTTTAGCCGTCTGAGTGCGAGATAAAACTCCATAGTCTGAGCCGGATTTACAGTTGTATCTTCCGCTCCTGTATAGGATAATAATGGAGTATTCACATTTGATGCAAAAAAGATAGGTGAGTTTTTACGATACCCTTGAAAATCTTCAAATAGTGTTTTTTTCATGCGAAACTGTTGGTATTCATAACGCCAGCTGTTCATGTTTTTATATCCCCAATTTACTGACAAATAACCGCTAGTCAAATCCGATATGCCCGAACCGGCTACGGCAGCTGCAAACAAATTTGTTTGAGTGATGATGAAAAAGGCTTCATATGCGCCAAAAGAATGTCCAATCAATCCAATTTTAGCTTTATCAATTGACGCCGTTTCTATGACACTGTGAGTAGCGGAAATTACGCAATCCGCAGCAGAAAGTCCCGGACTTCCTATTTCATATATAATATCGGGCAATAAGACAAAATAATCATGGCTTGTATAATATGTCACATTAAATGCAGAACCATTAAGTAAGCTTGGATTGACATAAGTATGAAGTGCTTTTGTCTGCTTTTGATATATGTTTACAATCATTGGATATTGCCGACCAGGATCATAGTCAAAAGGATAAAACAATACGCCTTTTAATATTGCTCCTTTAGAATTTTTATACTCTATAAGCTCCGATTTGCCCCAGCTGTAATAGTCATGTTGCGCATTGCTTTTATGAACGACTTTTGCCGGGGCATTCCTTTTTTTGATGATGAGCACCGGAGACTCATTATAATCTTCCTGCACATACATATAAGAATTCGAAATTTTTGCCTTAAATATAGAACTGATTAATTTTGGCTCGTATATTATGGATTGTAAGTGTTGCTTGTTATCTAAGTTAAAATATCCAGATTTGCTATTGTCTATTGCCTGTGCTTTGAGTATTAAATCAGAATAAATATCGATCACTTTACCTTTAAATATAACATGATCTATATTTCCTTTATCAGTATCGGCTAACCTGAAAATCTGTTTCTTTTCTCTGCCAAAAGTTAGTTTTTTAGCCAAAGTCCCATTAGATTTAAATTGCCAGATATCAAACTGGTCATAAAGCAATACGGATTCATCATTTGCAGTGAATCCAATATAACCGTACGGATTTGGTTCTTCGGGTTCATCATTGGAATCATCATAAAAAGAAACAGGCGTGTCTAAGGTCATATTGGTATGGATACCTGTTGAAATAGAGTATATCCACCAATTACCCTCCTTAAAATAAAGAATGTATTTGCCGGAAGGAGAAAAATATAATTTTCCAAAGGTGCCGGGCTGTTGGTGTAAAAACACTGTTTTTGCACCCGTTTTAAAATCTAAAAGATAGTAATCTTTATCGGCTTCCTGTTTAAAGGTGGGCTTATTAGTGTCTGGATTATATACAAGGGCAAATTGTTGGGTTCCACCCAGTATGGCGACCGAATGCTCGTCATTTTCAATTTCTGAAAAATTATTGTTTTCGGGTCTCCAGCAGACAAGCCTAGGATTATCTTGGGTGCTTCCATAATTGTCTCGTGATGCAAATAGTTCTTTGTCAGTAGCATTCCAAACCTGTACATCTAAATCATTCCTAAATTGATTTTGATTCGGTTTTTTCTTAATCCTGAAAAATACCCGCTCTCCATCATCTGAAATCCCCAGCGCGGAAGTATAATTGGCATCCAGTATCATGTCTTTTTTCCAGACTTTTTCAATTGTTGTATCATATTGAAAAAGCTGTTTGTCTTCAATTTTGTAAAACAAAACGATATCGGCTGTAAATGGTTTTGCCATAACTAAACGACTAACAAAGGCAATCGAGTTTCCTTCTGCCTGCCAGATTATATTCTCATATTGTCTCTTCCTATTTTGTACTACTGGAGTTTTGGTTATTTCTTTTTCAAATTTAAGAAGATCAACTGTGTTTTTATTTGATTGCGAAGTGCAATATCCTAGTATGTTTCCTTTGGGATTCATGCTGTAGGAAGTAACATTGTCAATGTTCTCAATTATATTTCCATCAAGATTTCTAATTACAATTTTCGTTTTGCCTTCCGCTTCGTTGCAATGCAGGATTATATACTTACCATTATTTGAAAACGAAAAGGCTTCTACATTCTCTGTGTACTGAATTTTATCTGTTTTTAAATTAATAACTTGAAACAGATTATCAGCTGTTATACATCCAAACCATGATGTATCACCTATAAATTTTCCATCGCGCCCTTTTGCGAAAGCAACAGTCTTTTCATTATTCGTATTTTTAATAAAAAGAGTATCGAGTCCCGATTCGTACATAAGTGAATAACTAACCCAAGTCCCCTGATCTGAAATACTCTCAGCTTTAAGTGTACTCCATAAATGATAGTCTGCCTGGGTAAGCTGTCTTGTTTTTTTAACCTGCCCTATTACCGGGCAGGTCATCAAAAACAAAATAAAACTAATCCAAATTATTCTGCTGTTGTAAATAATTGTGCGCATCAGTACCCTGCATTTTGAGGTTTTAAATTCCCATTGAGATTCAGTTCTACTTCGGGAATCGGAAATAAAGCATCATGGGTATCCCAGCCGGTTTTTACGGCTGTTAAAACAGACTGAATTTTGTTAAAGCGTTTTAAATCGAAAAAACGATGCCCAAATTCGGTAAATAATTCCAATTGTCTTTCCCGAAGAATGGCATCGAGAATTTCTGTTTGTGAAGTGGCCTCTGTATCCGGAAGTCCGGCAGAACTTCTTATTTTGTTCAGGTCTTCTTTAGCTCCAATTAAATCACCTGTATGCGCGCGCGCTTCAGCCCTGATAAGATACATTTCGGCAAGACGAAAGATGATCGAATACTCCCTTGATGAGTCAGTATCGGAATATTTGTACTTAAAAGGATGATACCAAATACCAGAACCATCCGAAACGGCTTTTATCCAATGTGTTTTTCGCAGGTCATTGTCAGTAAAGACCGAGACGAAATCATCGGTAAGCGCCGATAAAGGAGGCGGCGTGCTGGTAAAATTAAACGTAACACTTTCTAAAGTGTTCCCACCGCTAAAGCCGGGAGCTAACTGCCAAATAGTTCCTGTACTTTCTTTAAGGAAAATTTTATCAAGATCCTCTTCATCAATATACACTCCTGTATTATTCAATACTGCCGATGCTTCATTAGAAGCTTCATCCCAAAGTCCGGCATAGAGATCCACTCTTGCCAGTAATGCATGAGCAGTATATTTATTAGGACGAATTCGGTCTTCTGAAATGTAATTTTCAGGTAAAAGCTGTACTGCCAGTTCTAAATCGATCTTAGTAGTTGCATAGACAGTATTGACTGACACTTTCTGGGCATGTCGGTTTTGCTCATAATTTGTGGTAGTGATATAAGGAACAGCCCCAAATAAATTGGTGAGATAAAAATGCAGTAATGCTCTTATGAAAAGCGCTTCCCCTTTTAGTTGATTTTTGTCAGCAGTGGCTAAAGAGGCGGATGCCTGTACGCCTTCTATAACTGCATTGGCAGCATAAATCTGATTGTAACTGCTGTCCCATAGTCCTTTTACATCGACATTGGATGCAATCAGGGAATTGTTGTAAAAGGGAACAGCGCCATTTTGCGGGTCCCCGTAAAATTTCAGCTCATCAGTATAATTTCCCAGTAAAAAGGATAATCCTGATGCTGAACCTGTGAGCAGTCCCGCATCTCTGATTTTTGAATAGATATCGGTCATGGCCGCATTGGCTGTCGCTTTTTCTTCAAAGACAGCATTGGCTGTAAGCTGTGAATTCGGCAGATCAACTTCTACAAAATCATCACAGGCATTTATCATTAGAACAAACAGCAATAGGGGGAATTTCCAAAAAGCTGAATTCCAGATTCCAGTGCTGGAATTCCCCGTGTGCAAATTATTTATGTTTAAATTTTTCATGTTTTCTATTTTAAATTAAAAACTAAACTGGATTCCCGCCGAAAGGACTCGAAGCGGAGGCAGATAACCTGAAGATTTAAATTCAGGATCGGCTCCTTTGTATTTGGTGAAAGTCAGTACATTCTGCCCTTCAAAAAACACCCTGCATTGCAAGTCTTTTAGAGGTAATTCATATGAAATTGAAATGTTTTTCAGCCTAATGTAAGAAGCATCGCTGATTGCCCCATCACTTTCAAAATATTTGTAGTAGGCATCCACTGCGGCGCTGTTGGTACCGTCGGTGTAGATTGGATAAGGTTTGCTGTCACCTGCCTTTTGCCAACGCTCCAGTGCAGCTACAGGCTGATTGCTACCCGAACCCGGTACTCCAAAATAAATAGACTGGTTATAATTGATTTGTTTTACAAATTGGAATAAAAAATCTAATTGCCAGCGTTTGTATTTGAGCGTGTTTTGCAATCCGCCATAATACTCGGGACTAAAATCTTTTATCGTTTTTTTATCTTCTGTAGCCGTTAGCTGTCCATCGCCATTGTCGTCTTCAAAAGTGTAAAAGCCTGTCTGTTTGTCCACGTCTGTAAAATGATAGACTTTCTGAATGTTGAGTGATTCACCAATTACATATTGATTTGCATAGGTAGAACTCTCTAAATTGGGAAATTCCAAGAGTTTATTTTTGGCTATGGTCAAATTAAAATTGGTACTCCAATTAAAATCTTTTCTTTGAATGTTCACTGTACGCAGGGTCAGCTCTGTTCCCCTGTTCTGCACTGTAGCATCCAAATTGGCTTGTAAAGTCGGGAAGCCCGTTATACCCGGCAGTGGTATTCCTGTGAGCTGATTGGAAGATTTATTACTGTACCAGGCAGCGGTTATAAATATGCGGTCATTAAAAAAACCGGTTTCAAGTGCTACTTCAAATTTCCTGTTGGTTTCCCATCCAAAATTAGGGTTGAACAGTCTTGTTGGCTGTAGTCCAATTGTACCTCCGTAATTAATTCCGGTGGAAGCATAGGTGTCCATATATTGGTAATCGCCAATTTGGTCATTTCCGGTAAGTCCATAGCTTGTTCTTAGTTTTCCAAAACTTAAAACAGTACTGTTTTTAAATATATTTTCTTTGGAGAACAACCATGCGGCCCCAACTGCACCGAAAGTTGCAAACTGATCCGCAGGGCCAAAACGGCTTGATCCGTCTCTTCGTCCTGTAAGATTGATTATGTATTTTTCCTGCCAGTTATAGTTAACCCGTCCAAAAAATGCTTGGTACTTGTACTGGGTTTCATCACTGACCATCGTGAAAATATTTGATGCAGAGGCAAGATTATAAATCAGACTGTTGCTGGGAAATCCAGAAGCGTATTGTACCAGTTGATTGCTTTGCTGGGATTGGAAAGTACCTCCAACCAAAATATCAATTTTTCCCTGTCCAATGGTTTTGTACCAATTCAGCTGGGGTTCTATGATCCATGAGCTGCGATCAGCACCGCTTACAATAAGCGTGGAAAATTCAGGACCCAGCCCAAAGGCAGGATTGTATCTTGTAGAAGGGTTGGCTGTGGTTTCGGAATTACCAAGTGCAGTATATCCAAAACTTGATTTCAGCTCTAACTTATCTGTTAATTTATAGGATAACATTGCATTTGCAATCAAGTCATTTGTGTCGGCTTTATATTTTCCTTCGAGATTTCTAAGCGGATTATTGAACGTATTATTTTCCCAATTCAGGGTGCCGTCCGGGTTATAAAGCGCCGGAGCATTAGGTGACATATTCACGGCTTCACGCATTAAATCCATCCGGGGCTGGTTATTGTTTTGCATTGTATAACCAACCGAGATGCTCGTTCTGAATTTTTTGTTTTCAGATTCATGATTGACGTTGAGGTGCAGATTCGCTTTTTTATAATGAAAGTCGCCCGGAAAAACAGTGGTCTGTTTATTAAAATTACCGCTTAATAAAAATTGTGTCTGCTCTGAACCTCCTGAAAGGGATGTTTGGATATCGGTAATAAGAGCGGTACCGCCAAGCAGTTCTTTTTGCCAGTCTGTATATCGGCTTTGATCCCATGTCCCGTTTACATCATAGGCATAATCAGGGGGAGAAATTCCATCATTGGCAAAAGCTTCTCTTCGCATTTCCAGATATTGCTGTGTGTTCATAAGATCCATAAAGCGTGTTACGGTACCTGTTCCTGTGGAAAGCTTGGCAGAAAATTTAGTTTTTCCTGATTTGCCTTTTTTGGTGGTGACCAGTACTACTCCGTTGGCTCCGCGAGATCCGTAAATTGCCGTGGCATCTGCATCTTTCAATACTTCTATACTTTCGATTTGATCGGGATTGATACTATTCAGTGGGTTTGGCTGTGTGGGCAGTACTGCCGAATTAATTCCAGTGCCGATAGGATCGGAAGAATAGGGAACACCATCGATAATATAAAGTGGATTGTTTCCACTCAGGCGTAAACTATTCTGTCCCCGTATTTGAATGTCAAATCCTCCTCCCGGTACACCTGTGGTCTGAACAATATTTACCCCTGCCATTCTTCCCTGCATTGTTGCCAGTACATTACTCACGGGTTGCTTCTCAATATCTTTGGATGTTATTTTGGCAATGCTTCCTGTGCGCTCACTTTCTTTAACCGAATAATAGCCTGCATTAACTTTTACTTCTTGTAAGGTTGTCGTATCGAATTGTAATTGAATATCTACTGTTTTTCGATTATTAATTGGGACCAAGACGGTTTTAAATCCGATAAATGATACAACTAAAGTATCATAAGGAGATGCTAAAAGAGCATATTGTCCACTATAATCCGATACAATGGAAGTGTTCAATTTGTTTTTTATGGCAATAGTTACACCCGGCAGAGGATTGATGCCATCAGTGATAGTTCCCTGTATTTTATATTGTTGGAAAATTTTGGAGATATGCCGAAAAGAATTTTTAGCATATAGTGATGAAAAAGTCAGGAAGAAGCCAAGAAAAAATAGGCAATAAAAAGCTTTTCCATCCTTGTAAAATGAAAAATTATTCATAATATTGGATTGGTTAATTTATACATTAGTTCGATTAGCTATGATCCTCTATACTAGTTTTCCAGACGAAGTAGAGGATCATTTTTTATGTATTAAGCAACGGCTTAATAGGCATAATAAATAGTTTTTATCTCAATAAATTTTGTTTTAATAGGTTAAACTTAGGATTTGCAAATGCTTCACTGATAATTGTACGTCGGCATAGAATAGTAAAATGGAGTTATAAAAAAAAGCATGGAACTCAACTTACTGCCTTTGAGGTACTGGTATACCCAGGAACAATAAGTGAGCCCACGCCTCAGACGTGAGCATCATACTTATTATCTCGTTCCTAATTAAAAATTACCAGTTTTCAAAAGCGAGATTCTAAGCGAATGCTTCAAATGTTTTCATGAAGAATCGCAATAATAAATTACAAACTTGTAATAATGAGACAAATATATTAAAATTTATCGGTACGCCAAAACGTACCGATAAATAATTTTAGTTAATGTTAATTGCAATTGTGAAAAAGGAGTTAGACGATTATACTAAATTAAAGATTGCAATTAGCCTACGAAGGTTATTAGAAAGCAATGGTAGCTTGCCAAGTACGCAGAGCTACAATAAAATTGCTTTAGCCGCAAATATTAGAAAAGCTACTGTCTCCGATACTTTTAATGCAAAATCAATTCCTAATTCTTTGACATTATTTTTAATTATTGAAGCAATTGGTTTCTCGCTTACAGATTTTTCTAAAATTTATGATACCCTTAGAGATATCGATATTAATATATTTAGAAAGACCATATCCAAATAAAGAGCAGATATAAATTTAGGATTAAGAGATAATTTTTTTTTGGATAGATTAAGTGACAATACGTGAACTATAAGATTATTTTGAGAATAATTTACTTGAGAGATTGACAAAAAAATCCTTTTAGAATTCTAAAAGGATTAATTAAAATCAAGAGAAATTATTACTTCGATTCTGCAATAGAAACTTTTCTAAATTCTTTAAATAATTTTTCAAGTTCTAAACTTGATTTACGAGCTCTAGCTCCAGCTGCTTTAATGCCTTTCTCAGTTAGAGATTCAGATTCTGTTTTGAATGTTTCGATTTCTGCATTAATTTTTGCTACTAAATCTTTCATAATAATATTTTATTAAATTAGTCGGCAAAAATAAAAGTTTGCTTCTTAGCTGCAGAAAATAAAATGTTAAACTATTTCCTGTTTTTAAACTTTACTTGGCATATTATTACAAAAATATCTGATTAAGTTATAATAGTACAATTAGAAGCGTTTTAGCCTCGTATATTTTCCTTTTTCGCTTCTTCAATAAAATATTTCGGAGTTATCCCGGTACATCCAACAAAGGCTTTAACAAACCTTCTGGTAGTGCTGAATCCTGCTTCCCCAGCAAGTGCTTCGTGACTATATTTCTGCAAAACTTTTTCACTTCGGATCCTTTGTGCAATATGATCAATCTTAAGGCCATTAATATATTCGTTAAATTTTTTTCCTCTATGCCGCAAAATAATCAGTGACAAATACTTGGTATTGGTATTACAATAGCCTGCAAGCTTTGTGAGGTCCCAATCTCTTTCAAGAAACTTTTTACTATTTTCAAATTTTTGCAAACTATGTAAAACCGCTGCTTCCGCCCCCTTGCTGATTGAAAAATCTGAGTCATCAGCTTTATAAGCTTTGGCTTTTTCCATATTTTCAATTTTTTGTACCAACTCTTCGTATCTCTTTCTTGATTCTTTTTTGTTTTTAAAATGCCTCACTATCCCATACACTATAAATAAGAACATGCTCCCAATGATAGCAATGGATATCTGATCATTATATTTTCGGATATTAAGAGAGTTTTTAAGTTTTTGCTGTTCGTCAACAAGCTCCTTAGTACCATATTCTTTACGGATTTTTCCCTGAAGATAAGTATATGTCAGGTGCAGTTTCTTATCAACCTCCAGTAGTTTTTCAACATACCTAAGCTGTTCTTTAATCATATTTTTGTCCTTGTAATAGGAGATCATAAACTCATACGCTTCCCTTAAATCAGGACGCATGTAATCCCGTTCCATATAGCTCTGGTCAACTTTTTCAAAGTAAGCCAGCGCTTTTTCCTTATTGCCTAAACCCCAGTAACTTTTTCCAATATAAAAATACCCAATCATCACATTAGAGAAATCTTTATTTGCGCGAATACCAGACAATGAAGATTGTATTTTTTCGATACCTATTGCATAATTGTGGATCATACACTGGTTTATTCCTTCAGAATGTATGAAGTATGGTTCCATGTCACGATTTCCGATTCTTATCCCTTCGGCAATTCCTGTTTCATTGATAGATGTGCATAGCCCGTAATTGCCGATCTTACTATAACATATCCCCAATGAATGCAGGGAGTCTAAATACGCTCTATCATTAGAGTCCTTAAAATAGCTGATGCACTGCTGAAATATTGAAACTGCCTCATTATAGTATCCTAGATATAATTTTATCTGTCCAATCCGGTATTTCGTTTTGTAGATTAAGTATTTATCGTTTGTTTTTTTTATATAAAGGTCTGCAATTAAGTAAATATCCATTGCTTCTGCAAGCCGTTTCTGGCTATAATACGCAATGCCTTTCGAAAGGTACGCTGATCCAATGATTTCATTGCTGTTTGATCTTTTAGCTGCTATGACCATACTATCGGCATAGATGAGCTTAAGTCTATCAGGTGAATAGTGAACATAGTTCTTGTACGCATTGGAAAGCTCTTCCCAATGTTCTTCCATTTTTGCTTTCATTAAAAATGACTGGAGGTAAAGTGACCTTTGTTCACTACTGTTATTATCGTCTTCTATACGATCAAACAGATAGTCAAAATTTCTATTTCTAAGAGAATCAGGAATCTTAAAAGACTGGGCGTTTGTAAAAAGTACAGCACATAAAGATACTACAAGTAAATACTTTGAATTCATAGGCTAGGTTTGGTTTTGATTAGGTTTTGGGGCGTTTTTTTATTGGGTGCTATTTAATTTTAATTTATTTCATGTTGTTGGTAATGAGTGGTTTAAGTGCAATTTAGATAAGTCAAATATAAAAATAAAAACAGGATAAACCTACAAAAGTTATAGACAAAATAGTATGTCGATTTTCAGAAAAAGGGTAGTCAAAATACTGGAAATGTACAGGCAACCATTTGCGGGATTCAGTTATCGCTTTTAGTTTTGGCTCTGAATTCAAAGCAAAAAATCTGGATTAAATCCCAGATTCTGTTCAGCTTTCCCCGGGTGAAAAATGAACTGACGAAAAAAAAGTAATCAGTCACATTTAACACAAACGTACACATGAAAAATTTAAAAGTATGTCTGGCAATTTTGCCATTGTTCACCATTGCCTGTTCAGATGAATATATAGCTGAATATACAGGAGAAATGACGAAAACTGCACATGTAGAACAAAGTGCAAAGAAATTAGTTATCGGACCTGGTAATTCTGCAAATCCATTTGATATCGCAGGAAGCATTCACAATGAAATCCTGGAAACTCTGGACCAGACCGATTTTAATTCGCAGTCCATTGAAGATATTACTATTTTAATTGATTCAATTTCAGCGATACATCCTGAGTTAGTGTCTTTATCAAGTGATTCTGCTTTGTCTTCCAGACTGCCAGAAATTATCTGGATAGTAAATCACGATGATCTGATGAATGATGTACTCGGAGCATCAACTCTAGGAGTCAATGCCAAGATAAGCCTCATCTCATTTGTCGATTCCCTGCTCTTGGCTACTGATGATTCCTATGGGGATATCCATTCAATGATTGTTTCCTATGAGGCAGGTATTCTCAATAGTAGTGTACTTACCAGTAATGATAAACGAATCATCCTAACTACTACTTCCGTTGTTCGATATTCTGTTTATGAAGAAAAGAGAAAGGATAAAGATTGGGAAACAGGTATTTCAAGAATTGCCGCAACAACAGTTGCAGGAGCAGAAAACAACCTTGTTTTGGCGCTTAAAATGGCTTTGACCGTTGGGTTATGTCAGGATAATAATCTCTCACAGTGAACCTGATTGATAAAATGTTGATCTACTATGAGCGGGAAACTGCTATTATTTGCAGTATTCTGCTCCTAGTGATTAACTCAGCCAGCCTATATTTCATCATAGATCTTCTGAGCTATGATGGAATAATGGTTTATCTCACGGATCAGGGGGTTAAACATTTCGATCCATACAATTTTTTGTATATGCTGCTGCTCCCTGCTGTATTAAATCTGCTTTTTGTGTTTGCATCGCTATTCGCCAGATTTACGAACAATTACTGACAGCAGATTTACAAATTGCGGGCAGTTTCAATGACTTCTATCGTTAAATCAAAAAATCAATATATTGAAAATTCAAACTTATAATCCTTGGTTCAGGGATTTACATGTGCTGTACCTTTCGGAGTGTACATCCGTAAAGACATGCAATGCACTCTTGAAACCTGGCTGGTTTTCTATGATTATTATAGTCTCAGGCAGTATCGATTTTATTGTAGGCTCAACTATTGTTCGATTACGAGCAGGACAGCTTTATGCTGTTCCCAGTGGAGCTAAATCAGGTACTGTTGTGTCACCGATAAAATTCTATCTTTTATCATGTACAATCGCATTTGCAATCAATAACAGGATTGCAAAATATGGAAATGGATATATCGAGGTGATAACTACCCAATCTTATGTTGTGCTTTCACTTTCAAAAGTTGAATTAAAGCATATGATCCAGCTGGCAGAATTATTAAAGAAAAAGATATCGAATCAAAATCATACTATATTTCAGCATGAAATGATTTTACTTTGCCTTAATCTGCTGCTATACGAGTATAGCTCTTTATGTTATAAAAAAGGCGAAAATGTATCAGCAGTCCATAACCGCAAGGAAAAAATTGTTATAGGTTTCATTGAGCTGATACAAGAACATAGCAAAGGGCATCACGATGTGAAATTTTATGCTGATTCCTTATTTGTCAGCAAGGGCCATCTGCGTAAAGCTGTGTATTGGGTTACAGGAATGCCTGCCAAATATTTCATAGAAATGGCTGTTGTTTCGGAAGCGTATCTGTTGCTTGCGGACAGTAATCTTTCTATTACAGAGATAAGTGAGCAGTTGAACTTTAGTGCTCTATCGTCATTTAGCGGTTTTTTTAAAAAGTACACTAAAGTCTCACCAACCCAATATCGCCAGAACCTTAAACCTTAGTTTTTCCTGGAATAAATCATATAATACGACTATATAGAATTTTAGTATCTTTTTATGGCTGTTTATGTTGGTACAATCGACCCGTTTTTTCCTGAAGCTCATCTATAATGCGAAGGTATTGCAGCTAATGCACAGGAAGCCATGTCAAAAGATATTGCATTAAACCCATGCGCTATGAAATCACTGAATTCAATTATTTCCGAAATCCGTATTAAAGAAGATAAAGTATCCCGGGAAACTTCACATCTTATTGATGAGGCTTACCAAATGACACTATACCTAAAAGAACTGCTCCATACTACAAGGGAATATGTTCTAAAGGAAGGATTTAAAAATGAGACAGAGGAAATAGAATTTTTCCGTGATATTAAGCCTCAGATTTTGGGACAACTGATCTATTATAATAAGGTATTCAAAATAGAAACCGTATGCCCTGTAAAGGAAGGCAAGATGTATCAGAAATTTTTTATGAGCCAGCTTCAGGAGCTTAAGCAGGAATTTAAAGAACATATTTGTGTTCCTCATTTTTATCGCTACTACAGGTCAGGAAGAAGTGACCGCGACCAGGAATATTTTACACGTGGAAAGATTAACTATAGGGATGGGCTAAATAGTTATGTCTTTGAAATAGATCATCAGTTTTCTACCTATTATGATTCTAAAGTAGCACGGATAATGGCTAATGAGCTGATTTACGCTTATCTGATAACCAAAATAAATCCAGAGGAGCCGTCGAGCACTTTATTACATAGTGGGGAGTCGACAAAAGATATTTTCTGGACAGATTCTAAAAATGCGCTTATTGAATTAATCTATGCGCTGTATGCTGCGGGAGTAATATCACATGGTAAGATTGGCATTCGTAAAATTACACTGGTTTTTCAAATACTTTTTCGCATACCGCTTGGTGATATACATCATTCGTTCCACCGTATGAAAGACAGGGCTGGAAGCAGGACTTCCTTTTTGGACCATCTTAAATTGTCATTGGAGCAATATATGGACAAGGGACTGTAAGATTTATTTACATATGCGTCGGTTTTGAGCAGTGCTGTCAGCACTGCTTTTTTTTACCCATACTTGCCAATTGGCAAAAGTTGAAACTATATAAATTTCAATATTTGATTTATTGTAAGTTTCATTATTTCAATTGTTTAGTTGTGATTTTGTAAAATAAAACCTTTCTGCCCATGGGCAGGACTTGGCAGAAAAAACTTTTTTTATGTTTCAATTTTGTGCTGTTGAACTTAAAAAGACTGGATTATGAATGTTGACAGAATGGAATTTATGGCCTGGATGGAGCGAATCATGGAGAGGTTCGACATCGTGATGGAATTAGTTAGCAAAGCTAAAAACGGGCATACCAGTATTGATGGGGAAGAGCTGCTGGACAATCAGGATATTTTGCAGATGCTTAAGATAAGTACGCGCTCCCTGCAGCGTTACCGCTCCTCCGGACGGTTGCCTTATTATACCATCAGCGGAAAAATTTATTACAAACAGTCAGACATACATCAGTTCGTCAGGGAAAGTTTTACCGCTTCGGTGCCCAGAACAAAAGCCAACAGTTGACAAATATTGCCAACAGATGCCAATTTATATAAAAGGGTAAAAGTCTCTTTTACTTTCGATGTCGAACTTTAAATTTCAAATCATGAGCGAACAAATTTTAGATAAACCACAATCTCCCGAACAATTATCCGAGATATTACTGGTAATGGATAAAGCGAAAAAGAAAATTCAGGCTGTAACGGGTATTGATGAAAATGGCAATTTGAAAACCATAGATCCTACAAAGAAAAATCAGAATCAGTTTATGCGCGTGGATAAACAGGGTGATTTTTTTTCCAACTTCTTTTCCAATTTTTTTAGCCAGTTGAAGAACCCTACCAATTTCTCATTCTTTAAAGTTCCAGCACCATTGGCTATCAACATGGCAAAAGAAATGCAAAAACAGGTAGATAATCCGACACCTGAAGGAGAGAAACAAATGGCGCAACACGAAGTGAAAGCGGAACCTAACGAAAATAATAATAAACAAGAAAATAAAAACAGTATGGAAACAACACAAACAACACCGGAAACAGGTGAGTACCGTTACAAACCTGAACAGATCGATTGGGAAACCATGAATAACCTTGGTTTGAGCAAAGAAAAGCTCGAAAAATTGAACCTGCTTGATCCGTTACTCAGAGGTTACAAGACCAATGAACTTGTACCGGTGAGCCTTAACCTGGGAACAGCCGTTACCCGTATGGATGCCCGATTGTCTCTGCAGCAAGGGGATGAGGGACAGGTTGTGGTAGCCATTCATGGTATTCGAAAAGAACCGAACCTGAATTATGCTTTTTTTGGACATGAGTTCAGTAAAGAAGATAAAGACAACTTGTTGCAGACAGGTAATATGGGTCGTGTGGTGAATCTGACCAACCCCAAAACAAACGAAACCCTACCGTCCATTATTAGTGTAGACAGGCTGACCAATGAGCTGGTGGCACTGCGAACCGATTTTATAAAAATGCCTGAGCAAATCAAAGGTGTAAAACTAAGCGAAGAACAAAAACAAACTTTAACGGAAGGTAAGCCGCTTTATATAGAGGGGATGATTTCCAAGAAAGGAGCTGCGTTTGACGCTACAGTACAATATAATGCCGACAAGCGCTTTGTGGAATTTCTCTTTGACAGAGGAAATAGCAATAAACAAATGCAGGGTAGTGAGCAAAATCAATCACAGGAGGCTCCGAAAATCTTTAGGGATAAGGAACTCGATAATGAGCAGTACCAAAAATTCAAGGATGGACAGACTGTTTATGTTAGCGGACTTATAGATAAGAAAGGCAAGGAATACAATGGTTACATCACTTTCAATAAAGAAACCCATAAAATAGATTTTTCTTTTCAAAATCCGAATAAAATCAAAGAACAGGCAAAACCAACTGAGGCTCATAAAACGCAGACTGCGGTCAATTCGGAAGGTAAAACCAATGAAGCTACCAAGAACATCAAAGAGCCTTTAAAATCAGGGCAAAAAAATCCTGACAGTGAGAAACAGCAGGAGCAACAGGAGGGAATCGAAACACCAGCCAAATCCAAAGGACGTAAAATGTAAGGTGTTATGAAAGTAGTTATTGCAGAAAAACCAAGTGTAGCAAGGGAAATAGCCGGTGTGCTGGGAGTCACTGAAAAGAAGGATGGTTATTTGACAGGTAACGGCTATTGTGTTACATGGGCTTTTGGACATTTAATCGGACTTGGCATGCCGGAAGATTATGGAGTTTACGGTTTTCAGAAAAATTCATTACCAATATTGCCCAATCCTTTTGTACTGATCCTACGGAAAGTAAAAAAAGATAAGGCTTATATACCTGATACAGGTGCATTAAAGCAATTGAAAATAATTAAACAAATTATTGACAGCAGCGAAAGTATTATTGTTGCAACGGATGCCGGACGCGAGGGTGAGCTGATATTCCGTTACATCTATGAATACCTGAAATGCAATAAGCCTTTTGAACGCCTTTGGATCAGTTCTCTTACTGAAAAAGTAATCAGGCAGGGTTTTGATAATCTAAAACCTGGGAGTGATTTTGAGGGATTATATAAGGCAGCTAAGGGCAGAAGCCGAGCCGACTGGCTGGTAGGTATAAATGCTTCACAGGCACTCTCCATTGCTGCAGGTAATGGTATTTATTCCTTGGGAAGAGTGCAGACACCTACACTGGCACTAATATGCAGGCGCTATCTGGAAAATAAAAACTTTACAGCACAGCAATACTGGCAATTACAATTCTCACATACAAAGGAGTTTACAGGTTTTAAAAGCCTTTCTCAAAATAAGTGGGAAGATAAAAAGGGGGCAGAAGATGCATTAAAATCTATTGAAAGAAATGGCAATATTGCTGCCGTTACATTGGTTGAAACTAAAAATGTGACCGAACAACCGCCTTTGCTGTTTGATCTGACAGGTTTGCAAAAAGAAGCCAACAAGAAATTGAATTTGTCAGCAGAGGAAACTTTGAATATTGCCCAAAACTTGTATGAAAAGAAATTTATTACTTATCCGCGTACCGGAAGCAAATATATCCCTGAAGATATGTGGGAAGAAATTCCCAGCCTTATCAGGGGCCTGCAGGAGAGGGAAATCTGGAAGCAGGCTGTAACTAATGTGAAATGGGGATATTTAAACAAACGAATTGTGAATGACCTTCGTGTTACCGATCATCATGGTTTACTCGTCACAGGCAAAATCCCTTCGGCATTACCGGCAAAGGAAAATGCTGTTTACAACATGATTGCTTTGCGGTTATTAGAGGCAATTTCACAATCCTGTACCCGAGAGATAACCAATATTACTTTACAGGTTTTGCATCATGATTTTGAGATAAAAGGATGCAGGATAGTGGAATCAGGTTGGCGCTTAATTAAAGGCAGTTTTTTTGATGATAATACTGAGCCTTTGCAGGAATTGCCCCCGATGAAAACAGGTGACCAGCTTAAAATAAAAGAAGCTTTGGTTTTGGAAAAGAAAACCAAACCGCCTGTGCTTTACACCGAAGCAGGACTTTTATCGGCTATGGAAACTGCCGGAAAGGAAATAGAGAATAAGGAAGAACGCAAGGCATTGCAAGGTATAGGTATCGGCACTCCCGCCACAAGGGCAGCTATCATTGAAACCTTGTTAGATCGCAATTATATTCAAAGGGAATTAAAATCCCTGATACCTACCGCAAAAGGTTTGCAGGTATCCGAACTGGTCAAAGACAAGAAGATTGCCGATGTTGCTATGACGGCCGAGTGGGAGGTGGCCTTACAGAAAATTGAAAATAATAAGGCTGATGCCGAAACTTTCCAAAAGGAGATGGAAATATATGCAACAACTATCACCAACGAATTACTGCAAACGTCTATTGCAAAAGAAAATCTTCCTGAGCTTCTTTGCCCGAAATGTAAAAGCCAACAACTGATTATAAGGGATAAAATTGTCAAATGTCCTGATGCCGTCTGTAACTGGTTACAGTTCCGAAATGTTTGTGGCGTACAGTTAGGTATAGCCGATATTGAAAGTCTTGTGAATATAGGCAAAACTTCCCTTATTAAAGGAATGAAAAGTAAAGCAGGGAAGAAATTCGATGCCTATATCGTACTTAAAGATAAGGCGGAAACTTCCTTTGAATTTGAAAAAAAATAAACCTTCAAAGAAATAATAGGCAATTCTATCATTACCCAAAGGAAATAGAAAACCAGATTTACAATGTAAAGGGAAACCAGATATTGATGGACGGTAATCTTACGAAGGATACTCCAAATATTAATCATTTAAAAAAAAAATAAACAAGATATAGTATGGATACACCACAAAAAGACCTGTCGTATTTCAGGTTACGCCTAAAAGAGTTATTGAATGCCAGCTTTCCTGAAAAAATGCATGACGCTAAATTTATAGACCAGCGTTCAAATTGGGCTGCCAATGCCTATGAAGGTGCTTTCCGCTTAGGAAATCCCATCAGCCAATGTGACCATATTGCAGAATACATTCTTTTTGAAGGGTTGTATTTCTCCAAATTCGATACTGTATTTCAGGTAGTATGTAATGAGTTTGATACGAGAATGGCTGACGAAGAATTACGACCGTTCGCACTGAGAATGCTTCCGGTTTGTGAGCCTGTTTTTGCACATTACAAATTAACGGAGGACTTTGGTTCTACTAGGGAGTTTGATCTGCTTTATACAGAACTAACAGGAATCATCGCCATTTGGGTAGAAGAAAATGGGCTTCAGTAAACGCCAGCATCTGCAAAAGAATATTGATGCGCTGCGAATTGCTTTTAAATTAGAACAGGAAAACCGAAAAGCTTCTGCAAGTGAAAGACTGCTAATGATGCAATACAGCGGATTTGGCGGTCTTAAATTTGTTTTGAATCCCACGCAAAACCCGACAGACATCAACAATTGGAGAAAAACGGAACATGAACTTTTTCCGCTCACAAAAGAACTCCATCGGCTTTTAAAAGAAAACAGTGCCGATGAAAAACAATATCGCAGTTACGTGGATAGTATGCGTAGTTCCGTACTTACTGCATTTTATACACCGCCTTTGGTCATTGATGCTATTTCGACTTCACTCAAAGACAGCGGTGTAAACATTCAAAAATTTCTGGAACCCTCTGCCGGTATCGGTTCTTTTATCCAATCCTTTGCCGATAAAAACGCAGCACAAGTTACCGCTTACGAAAAAGACCTGCTTACCGGTAAAATCTTAAAGCAGCTTTATCCAGAGAGTACTATTAGAATAAAAGGTTTTGAAGAAATACCCGAAAGAGAACAAAATAGCTATGATATAGTAGCGAGCAATATTCCTTTCGGTGATACCTCCGTATTTGATCTTTCTTATTCCAGAGGCAAAGATCCGGCAAGATTGCAGGCTGCCCGAAGCCTACACAATTATTTTTTTCTAAAGGGAACCGATATGCTCCGCGATGGCGGCATACTGGCCTTCATCACTTCGCAGGGCGTGCTCAACAGTCCGAAAAATGAAATTATTCGCAGGGCATTAATGCAGAATAATAATCTGGTTTCAGCCGTTCGGCTTCCCAATAATTTATTTACCGACTATGCCGGTACGGAAGCTGGCAGTGACCTGATTATTTTACAAAAGGGAATAAATAAGCAAAGCCTGACCGAAGCGGAAGAATTATTTTGTCAAAGCAGTTTGACGCAGTACAATACTCCATGCAATGCTTTGTTTCAAGATAACACAAGAATTATTCATACTGATAGTATGTTGGGTACTGATCCGTATGGACAGCCTACACTTATATATACCCATCGCGCGGGTGTTGAAGGCATAGCCAAAGACCTGAAACAAATGCTGAGTGAAGATTTTTCCCTGCATTTTGATATAGGATTATACAAAGGTGAAAGCAAGGATAAACCTATAAAGCAAACTCCTATAACGTTAATATCTTCACTTATAGAAACAGTAAGGATCCAACCAGAAACTCAGGCGCTTTTTGCAACAAAGAACAATAATGCAGAAAAAAAAGATAGGCAGTTAAGTATTTTCGATTTGTTTGAAGAAATGGGAGAAACGGTAACCGTTAATGCTCCTGTTAAAACTAAAAAAACACCTGCTGGAAAAAATACAAAGGTTAGGGGAAATCCGCCAGACCTGTTCAGTGGTCTGATACAACAAACTTATACGCCTTCAGTTTCTTCCATACCTAACAATCAAAGTACTACACCAATTGATAAAGAGGAAGCTGTCGGTGACCTCTTTTCCGGTATAAATGAAAATGATCAGAAAGGGATGACTTTTCTCAGTGATATTATTCCCGAACCTGCAATTTATACCCAGAAAATACAATCTTTTCACCGTACTGACTGCCTTGTAATGGATAGGGGATGGGTGGGATATCTCAAAGATGTTGAAAGTGATAGGGAGCGGGCAATCTTCCATCCATTACAGTTGCCTTTATTGCAGAAAGCAAGAGCTGAGGTTTATATTTCTCTGCGGGATAGCTACCTCGATCTCTATAAAAAAGAATCCCAACTGCAAACAGAACATACAGAAGAGAGGGAAAACCTCAATCGGCTTTACGATGTTTTTGTAAAAAGATATGGTAATCTGAATGGTGCAGAAAATATTAAACTCATCAAAACTGACAGTGCCGGAAAGGAGATCCCATACTTGGAACGTATTGTTGGCAGTGTGGTTCACAAAGCGGATATATTTCAGCGTCCGGTAAGTTTTTCTATCACCATACTGGCAACAGATAATCCTAATGAAGCGTTAGCGGCATCACTTAACAAATACGGTAATGTTGATCTGGATTATATGTCACAGATTAGTAATATAACCTCAGATGCTCTAAAAGAAGCATTACAGCGAAGAATTTTTTATAATCCACTCCAAAAGGAATATGAAATATCAGAGAGATGGATAGCAGGAAATGTAGTTGAGAAAGCCCATGAGGTAAGTAGCTATCTCGAAAGAAACCCTAATGATTCCGATGCCAAAAAAAGCCTGGTAGCTCTTGAAGAATCACGTCCAAGACGTATTGAATTTGAAGAATTGGATTTCAACCTTGGTGAGCGCTGGATACCCACGGGGATTTATGCCCGTTTCGCCTCGCATATTTTCGATACAGATGTACGTGTTCATTATTCCGAAAGTAGTGATGATTTCAATATAAAATGCGACCAGAAAAACGTACATATATGGGATAAATATGCGGTAAAATCGCAGAGCCGTACCTATGACGGAATTGCCCTGCTCAAACACGCCCTTGTCAATACTACACCTGATATTACCAAAAAAATCTGGATAGATGATAAGGAAGTAAAGGTTCGTGATATGGAAGCCATACAGATGGCCAATACCAAGATTGATGAGATACGTACAGCTTTTACCGATTGGCTTCACGCTCAAAACGATGAGTTTAAAAACAGGTTGACCAATCAATACAATGACACTTTTAACTGTTTTTTGCGTCCTCAATACGATGGAAGCCATCAGGAGTTTCCCGGATTGGACCGAAAAGCATTGGGTATTGAAGACCTCTATTCAAGTCAAAAAGATGCAGTCTGGATGATAAAACTAAATGGAGGGGCAATTTGCGATCATGAAGTTGGTGCAGGTAAAACACTCATCATGTGCATAGCTGCCCAGGAAATGAAACGTTTGGCAATGGTACACAAACCGATGATAGTGGGATTGAAAGCCAACGTTCATGAGATTGCTGAAACTTACAGAACTGCTTATCCATACGCCAAGATTCTGTATCCTGGCAAAGAAGATTTTACTCCAGCGAAACGACAACGAATTTTTGGTGACATCAAGAACAACGATTGGGATTGTGTGATACTCACGCATGACCAGTTTGGAATGATTCCACAATCACCCGAAATGCAAAAGGAAATATTGCAAACTGAACTGAATAGCGTGGAAGATAATCTTGCCGCTTTGAAAGCACAGGGCAATGAGATTTCCAGGGGAATGCTCAAAGGGGTAATCATCAGGAAACAAAATCTTGAAGTCAAACTCAAAACATTGGAACATGATATCGAAAACCGAAAAGACGATACGGTTGATTTCAAAATGATGGGCATTGACCATTTGCTGGTGGACGAGAGTCATCGCTTTAAAAACCTCATGTTCAATACCCGTCATGAGCGGGTTGCCGGATTGGGCAATATGCAGGGAAGCCAAAAAGCAATGAACCTGCTTTTTGCTATTCGTACCATACAGCAGCGTACTGGGAAAGATTTAGGAGCAACTTTTCTTTCAGGTACCACCATTAGCAACTCTTTGACGGAACTGTATCTTTTGTTTAAATATTTGCGCCCCCTAGCTTTGGAAAAACAAGGTATTAATTGTTTTGATGCCTGGGCAGCAATTTATGCAAGAAAAACAACCGATTATGAGTTTTCAGTAGCCAATAATATTGTTCAGAAAGAACGTTTCCGATATTTTATCAAAGTGCCGGAACTGGCACAATTCTATTCTGAAATCACAGATTACAGGACAGCCAAGGATATTGGCATCGATCGCCCTGAAAAAAATGAGGTACTATACAACATACCACCCACACCAGAGCAGGAAGTTTTTATCAAAAAGCTGATGGAATTTGCCAAATCGGGTAATGCCACATTACTTGGAAGAGCTCCATTATCGCAAAGTGAGGAAAAAGCCAAGATGCTCATTGCAACGGACTATGCCCGTAAAATGTCACTTGATATGCGTATGATAAGCGGTAAATATGCAGACCATCCCGATAACAAGGCTTCCCATTGCGCAGCTAATATAGCTAAATACTATCAAAAATTTAATGCGCAGAAAGGAACACAGTTTGTTTTTTCTGACTTAGGTACTTACAAGCCTGGAGAATGGAATGTGTGCTCAGAAATCAAACGCAAGCTTGTAGAGGACCACGGTATCCCTGCTCATGAAATCCGTTTTATACAGGAAGCAAAAAATGACAAGCAACGTAAGGAGCTTATCAGTGGCATGAATGAAGGTAAAATACGTGTACTGTTCGGTTCTACCGATATGCTGGGAACGGGAGTAAATGCACAAAAAAGAGCTGTTACCGTTCATCATCTTGATACGCCATGGCGACCGAGTGATCTTGCCCAACGAGATGGAAGGGCCGTTCGAAAAGGCAATGAAATTGCTAAATTCTTTGCCGATAACAAAGTAGATGTAATTATTTACGCCGTAGAGAAATCGCTTGACAGCTATAAATTCAACTTGCTGTACAATAAACAGCTTTTCATAGACCAATTGAAAAACAACAGCCTGGGTAAGCGTATCATAGATGAAGGCAGTATGGATGAAAAATCAGGCATGAATTTCTCTGAATATGTAGCCATATTATCCGGGAATACAGATCTTTTGGAAAAGGCAAAACTGGAAAAACAGGTTGCCGGACTGGAAAGTGAAAAGCAGGCTTTTAACCGCTCCAAGTTCAGTTCTAAATACAAGCTGGAAGATATTACCGCTACACTGGAAGCTGCCGGGTCCCGTCTGGAACGTATGACTCTTGATTGGAAAAATTTACAACAACGTTTACAGAAACACTCAGACGGTACTATTGTCAATCCTGTACATCTTGACGGTTTATCACCCAATGCAGATGTAAAACAGATTGGAACCAAACTAAATCAAATTGCAGATAAAGCAAGAACCGGTGGTCAGTATGAAGAGATTGGTAACCTGTATGGTTTTATATTACTAGTTAAAACCGAAATATCTGAAAAAGAGGGTGTGGATTTAAAAGTCAATCGTTTTTTGGTGCAGGGAGAAGGCAATATTAAGTACACTTATAATAACGGTATAATAGCTAAAGATCCGCAAACAGCGGCTGTCAATTTCCTGAATGCATTGGAAAAGCTGCCGGGCTATATCGACCAGGAACACAAGAAAATTTCAGAACTAAAAAAAGACCTGCCTGTTCTTGAAGAATTGGTCAACAGTACGTGGACAAAAGAAAACAGGCTGAGCGAACTCAAAACGGAACTGGCTGCTATAGACAGGAAAATACAATTATCTATTACTCCCGAGAATAAAGAGCATATTACTGATAAGCAAAAAGAAGCTATCCAAATCAATAATGATCCGGCTCCGTGTACTTTAAAAAACCGTAACAATATTACCAGTTAATGTTTACGGTTTTTTTATTTAGCATTTTCCCAACCATTGCCCATCATCTATTTTAAATTTATTTTTATAATTTCAAGAACTTAAGTTGATTAGCTTAAGGGTAGAAATGAATTATTTGTGCTTGTAGTTTTTTTATTATAAAAAATGTATATTAGTCAAATTCATATTCAGTTCTAAATTGAATAGGACCAAGAAATGATTAAGCCTTATTACTAATGCAAAATTAAATATGGCAAGTAATATTGGAAATAAAGATTAAATAACAGAAATAAAATTGAAAAAACAAGATATACTGCAATTCTGGAGGGATGTCGAAATATTTAACCTTCCTGATTTTAATAAGGATGCCGCACTGATAAACGATGGAGATATACTGCCTTGGCAGCATAAAGCAAGTCCATTTAAGAAAAATTACAAATGGCGTTACACATTGATTTTTGGAAAAATCGAGAAGAAGTTAATTCTTAACCATCTTAATACTTTACTCAAAATTGAAAATGCAAATGATTGGGAAGAACCAATACAAGGGTTTACCTGTCTTTCTGCATTGATTTTAGATGAAGAAGGTCGTCCTTATCAAGACAGTTATGTTACAGCAAGCTATACATTTGGCATTAAGGCTTTAGAAAACAAAAAGAATCTTTCTCTGGTTACTCAATATCTAGAACAGGCAAGAACAGATTTTTTAGAGCGATATAATATACCTGATGATATTCCTGAGAACGATCTGCCAGTCAAAGGAGATGTAGTGTATTGGAACTATTTGAATAGCGAAATCAGTTATCTGAAGCAACTCAGCAAATGGTGGAAAGAGGATATTAAAATTTATGTATTAAAAGAAGAAGTTCCAAAAGACAGTGAACCAAATTCCAGTTTTTTAAATAGTTTTTATTTGGATGACTTAAATTATTTATCTGATATTAAAGAAAAAGAAATTAGTACCACACTGCAGCAATATCTCACATTAGAACCGGTGCTAACTAAACGCAAGGATTTAATTCAAAACAAAGATTATTTTTTCGATACATTTAATCCAACTCACTTAACAGCGGGAAGATGGCCGTCTAATATAGAATATGGATTGTATGCTGCACAAACAGGAGCGGTAAACACTATATTTTCCAATTTACGAAATGCCGATGGACTCCAAGGGGTAAATGGCCCGCCTGGTACTGGAAAAACAACCCTGTTGTTGGATGTAATTGCAGAAATTATTGTAGATAGGGCTAAGATAATCTCTGAGTTAGGCTGTGACAATTTATTTCTAAAAGGAAGGGAAAGGTATGTAAGGATTGAAGAAGAAAAATTCACATACCATACTTACAATCTCGTGCCTTCGCTCCAGAAAAATTTCGGTATCGTAGTAGCGAGCAATAATAATGCAGCGGTTGAAAATATCAGTAAAGAATTACCCTTGAAAGGCAAAATAGACACTGTTTCTTTTCCTGATGCAGATTATTTTTCTCAGTGTGCCACAACACTTATTGACAATGAGAGTTGGGGAGTACTTGGTGCCGCTTTGGGAAATTCAAAGAACAGAAACACTTTTAGAAATGCTTTCTGGCTGTCGGAAAAAGACAAGGGCATTATAGGATTTGAAGACTTGCTCTATGAAGTTTATAAAGATGATAAAAACGATCAAACGGATATTCATCGCATATCATTTGAGCATCAAAATGAAAAATTTAAATCCCTGCTCCATGATTTTGAAGAATTCAAAAAAATGGCCAGCACATTTCATAACCAGTTTCCGACCTTTATTCAAAACGAAAAAAAAGATACACTTTTAAGAGTCCAATTAAAAAAAATAGAAAAAAAATTATCTCTATTATCTGAAGAAAAACAAACTTTTGCTGAAAAAGAAAATGAAATCAAAAAGGATGCAGAAAGGGTTTCATCAATATTGCATTTGCATACCCAATGCAAACCTTCTTTTTTCTTCTTTCAAAAATTATTTAGAACTAATGATTTTAAAAAATGGAAAATCGAAGCAGAAAAGATTATGACTGATCTTAAATCTATTAATGCTGAATTAGAAGAAATAAGGAGACAAATAGATAAAAATAAAAAAGAGACTCAGCTTCTTGTGACTGAACAGCTTGAATCTCAGGATGCTATATTATTATTGATTAAATTTTTTGCGCAATATAAAAAACTTCAAGATAAATTAACAGATAAGTACGAAATTGATCCAGAAAATCTCCTTGATACTGTGTTTTATCAAAAAGGATTGACAAGTGTCCACCTTTTAAATCCTTATCATTCTCCTAAAATAGCCAAACTCAGAAGCGATATATTTATAGCCGCTTTACGTTTGCATCATGATGCTATTTTAGCCAATGCCAAGAATATTAAAAACAACTTAAAAGCCTATTTTGATATGACATCTGGACGTGTCAAAGTAGACGTGTCAATTGCACAGAATTTATGGGATACCTTCTTTCTATGCGTGCCCGTAGCTTCCACCACCTTAGCATCAGCTAGCCGACTTTTCCCAAATACCAGTCCTCAGCAAGTAGGATGGCTACTTATAGATGAAGCAGGACAAGCCACGCCACAATCGGCAGCAGGATTAATTTATCGTGCCAAACGCTGTGTTATTGTCGGGGATCCTTTACAGGTTGAGCCTGTAGTAACAATGCCTGAAAAATTAGTAACAAAATTAAGAAAAGAACATTCTGTTTCGGTTGATTGGTCTCCCTACAGAACATCAGTACAGCAATTAGCCGATAGGATTTCTCTTTCCGGAACTTATATGAACATAGGTGATACTGATCAAAAAATTTGGACAGGATTTCCTTTAAGAACCCATAGGCGTTGCGATGATCCTATGTTTTCTATTGCAAACGAAATAGCGTACAGCAATCAAATGGTAAAAGCGGTTGCTGGAAACTCTGCAGGAACATACATTGGCCCATCTGGGTGGTTTGATGTCAGCACAGCCCCTACATTAATCAATAAGCATGTCATAATAGAAGAAGTTGAGCTTTTAAATCTAAAGATTGCAGAATTAAGAAATACAGGATATGAAGGAGAAATTTATGTGATTTCACCTTTTAAATCAGTAGCTTCATATTGTAGTGACCTATTTAGAAAACAACTGAAAGTATCCTGTGGAACTATCCACACTTTCCAAGGAAAAGAAGCTGACATTGTGTTTCTTATTTTAGGCAGTGACCCAAAATCATTGGGTGCAAGAAATTGGGCGTCACAAAAACCGAATATGCTGAATGTGGCGCTCACAAGGGCTAAAAAAAGATTTTATGTCATCGGAAATAAAAAACTTTGGTCTTCCTGTAATTATTTTAGTACAATGGCTAAAATATTAAAATAGTAATTTCTTGAAAACAATATCATGAAAAAACATCTTCTCTAGCAGGATTAAGAAAAGACAGAAAATCATGTAATTTAAAAACGCATTTTGTACTATTCACAAAATGCGTTTTGCTTTTATGGCTTTTAAAATTAATTTTCACTCCAGTTTTGTTCAAGCCAAAGTTTAATGTTTTCTTGACTATGAATATTTGCCGGTACTTTTTCTTTGATTAATCTTTCAGCTTTTAATGCCGAAACCTTATTTTTAAAGTTGTGAATCTCAGAAAAAGCATTTACGAAATATAACATTTCGTATCCTTCGCTTCTGTTTAATAAAGTACTGTCGGGCGCTCCTGTAATTTTAGGGTTGTCTCCGTTCAGGACAGTCCACGAATAGTCAGTGTAAACAAGTTCATTTTTTGTAATTAATCCCATTTTTATTAAATTTAATATTAGTTTATAATCAAATTAAGTCAATAAAATTGTCATGTTATTACGGAAAACCATAATTAGCTAAGTTTATTCAAATGAAAAATTGCAATATTTAAAATTTATGCATCTTTTTTGCGATTATCTTTTTGTACTAAATGTTGTAGGTCGGGGTCATTTTTGATTCGTTCCAATTCGGATTCGATAACCAAAACAATGTCCTGCTTTATCTGTTTGTAATTGGCTTCAATTTCCTGCTTCATTGTGTTTTCGCCTTTTGCATCTGTAAAGGATAAAATATCAGGTATCTTTTGATAAGATTTAGTTTCAGATACAACCTTATCATTGTCTACAACAATTTCAGCATGAAAGATTTTCTGCTGGATGCGTTCATCAAAATTATCAGATACTGCACCCACAAAAATACCTTGGGTCAATGTAGAGATTTTAGATGCAGGAATGAGACTGTCCAATTGCGTGGAAATTGAGGTAGAAGTATCATTACGGTTGATCGATAAACTCTGTCTTTTCTGCAGTATTTTTCCAAAACGTTCCGAAAGATTTTTGGCCGTTTCACCAACAACCTGACCGCTGAAAATATTACCCACCGTATTTTGGATGACCTTGCTTTCCTTGTCCCCATAATCTCGGTTCAATTGTGAAAAATCCTGAAATCCCAAACATACCGCAACCTTATTGCTTCGGGCAGTGGCAATGAGATTATCCAATCCTCTAAAGTATATTGTAGGTAGCTCATCTATGATAACTGAACTTTTTAATTGCCCTTTTTTATTGATGAGTTTCACAATACGCGAATTATATAAACCCAATGCAGCAGAATAAATGTTCTGTCGGTCAGGATTATTACCTACACAGAGTATCTTTGGTTCTTTTGGATTATTGATGTCCAATGAAAAATCATCTCCGGTCATCACCCAATAAAGCTGTGGTGAAATCATTCTTGAAAGAGGAATTTTTGCAGATGCAATCTGCCCCTGTAATTGGTCTTGTGCGCCTCCCTGCCATGCATCCATAAAAGGCGACAAATAGTTTTCCAAATCGGGATATGAGGTTAAAATGGTAAATACGTCTGAATATTTTTTATTCAAGAGTTCTATAGCGTGTGGGAATGTACAGTACTTACCGTCATCATAGATTTTCAGATACCATATTATGGCTGCCAAAAGGATAATCGGGCTTTCGACGAAGAAATCGCCTTGCTTCTGTATCCACGACCTGTTGAGGTTCAGCATTATCGTATATGCCGCTTCATAAGCATCCGAGATATCTGTCATGAAATCGGGATTAAGAGGATTGCAACGATGGCTCCTGCGTGGGTCGTCAAAGTTTATCACGTAGAATTTGGGCTGTACTTTGTACTTGTCCCGATGCTTCAATAAATGATTGTAGGCAATTGTAGAAAGATCATCAAATTTGAAATCGTAGATGTACATACTAAAACCTTTCTCAATCTGCTGTTTGATGTAATTGTTTACGATTGCATACGATTTTCCCGAACCGGGTGTACCTAAGACAATCGTTGCCCGAAAAGGATTGACTATATTAATCCAGCCTTTGTTCCATTTTCCCTTGTAATAAAACTTCGTGGGAAGATTGACAGAATATTCGTTTTCCATCAATGTAGTTTCCTGCATAAAACTTTCGTTCTCGTTGTTGAAAACATCGTCCATGAGATTGTTACAAAGCAATCGGCTCATCCAGACTCCGGCAACCATTAAAGCAATATATCCTAAACCAGTGGTGAGGATATAAAGAATTGTTGCGGTAGTTACTGATAGCTTTAATAAAGGTGTGTTCAGGAAAAAAAGGACAAACCCAATCGCCAAAGCAATATAAATTTTAGTCCAGGTAATCTTCTGGTGTTTAACTCCCTTTGAACCCAAGCAGCTTAACGCCAATAATACCAAGGCAAATGCTTTTGTATAAAAAGTACGCGAAAACAATCCTGCGGTACGCTGAAAATTGTCTAATATTTTGTTGATTACCTCTAAAGTCCAGCCATGATCTATAAAGTAACCGTAGCAAAACCAATAAAGGTGCATCAGTACCAAAAGAATACTTACTGCCCGCATAAAAGCCATAATTTTGGCAAGTCCTCTTAAATCATCTTCTCCCTGCATTATTTTAATTTTTAATGTTCGGGCGTGAATTTAAAGGCTGTGCAGCTTGGCTATAAGAATCTTAAGGTCAATGGCTGCGCAAGGTAGTGTTTGGCTGATTTCTATTTCTGACCTCTTTGGCGGTTTCTTTTCTTCTTCATTCTGTTGGCGAAATCCTGTTCCTGGTAATCTTCGCCGTTGGTTTCGGGCAATAATCCGCCTAAAGCTTCAATTAAACCGCCTTGGTGTTTATCAGAAGTATGCAGAAAGTCGAACAAATGATGAGGTTCTTCCGCAGGAAGATCTGCATCATTTGGTGCGGATATTTTCGATTGTAGTTTAATTGGCTCTTTAATTTCAGGAGCTATATTATTGTTCCAGTAATCATTAAAAGTATTGGCAGAAAGCTCTTTCCCCAATCGTGAACCATTCCACACGGTTTTAGAATTATGATCTATAAAGGTGATTCCGTAAATACGCCCTGTATCGTTTCTAAGTACTACGACATTAATTCCTTGTTCGCCTAGCTGTTTTTTAAAAGACTGCTCATCCCTTGTTGATTTTAGGGCAATGTTAACGGCAGCTTTAATGTTTGGCTTTGCAGGGTGGTCTTTTAAAGTTTCTTTGCATTTCGCATAATGAAATCCCAAAGTAGGCAGTCCGGCATTCTTTCCGAATAAAGAAGCCTTGAACGGATGTCCGGCTCTTTCGCCTTTTGCATTTAAAGGAATATATAATAAACCCTGTTGCATTTTTCCCTTCAGCTCTCCTTGCACTTTTTCGGTGGTAATGTTAAAAAGAGAAAGCAAAGCGTTATATTCTCCAAGAGTTTGGTATTGATAATAGTTTGGCAGGTGACGCACTACTGAAGCTATCTGAGTTTTAACATCGCCTGCCCGATAATCTACTGGACGGAGAACCTTTTCGACGTGTTTATGCTCTTTATCCGTTGCGGGTATCAATCCATGTTTTCTTTCCAGTTCACGGCACACATTCATAGAGCGCATTTTCTCAAAACTATCCGAAATCTTTTTGCCGTCTTCATTAACACAAACCGATACAATATGAATATGGCTACGGTCAATATCAGTATGTTTGAACACCACAAAGGGTTGCTGTCCGTAACCCATCTCCTGCATATATGCTTCTGCCATTTCCCTGTACCTGTCATCACTTACCTTATCTTTCGGATCGGGATTGAGTGAGATATGCAAGGTATGTTTCTCTGTATTGCGGTTAGCAATGAGATAAGGAGCAAAAGATTGCGCTAATTGTGCAACGGAATAATGACCGCTCGCGGTTTCAATCATCTTATTACCAAATAAAATCTGCCCGTTTTCATTCTCCACTTTGAGCTGATTGTATGCCAATGCTCCATATAAATTTCCACTTCTTCCGATTTTTGCTATCATTTCAAAGGTGCTTTTTCAGGTATTTTGCTTCAAACTCTTCGGTTATCTGAATGATTTTTTGGCATAGTACGGCCATTTCAGCTGTTTGTTTTTCAAGTTTGTACAGGAACGTCGCAGCTTTTTTCTCGGAAAAATTCTTGTACAGCATCTTTACAATCTGATTATAGTTTACGCCTACGGAGCGAAATTGGCTGTGAAATGAAGTCAGTCGCATATAGAAATCAACCGTTCCTTTATCAATTTGCATAGTTCTGATTGTCTTTTCAAAGATGCAGGATGTTATAAAATGGGCCTTTACTTTCATGCCCGAATTATCAAATAGGGCAAGAAAACGGGCATTGTCCTGTTCATTAAAAGAAATCGTATATCGGATTTTCGCTGGGTCTTTCTTAGGCCGGCGTCCTATCTTTCTAGACTGTTTTCTGTTATTCTCGTTCATCATAAATCCATTTTAATCTACGCAAAAACCTCGACTTCGGAGAGCGTTTTCCAGCCCCCGGCAGGGCAAGTTGTTTTGAGCATCGGAAATCGTTTCGAGATGCTCAAAACACAACTTGCCGTGTTCTGGTGAACACAAAAATCCACCCTTCGGGATGGATTAAATGAAGCAGAGAAAAACAGCTTCAGGCTGTTCACTTTTTTACCAGTTATGTCATATTGCTTTTGCATAAGTCAGTTAATAAAAATCATTTTGCAAAGTAAAGTGCTCTTTAGTAGAGTAATGCAATATGTTACAGTGCCAAAAACTGACTTTGAATGCCAAGGACTACCGCAGTAATAAAAACACATAAATATCTATATTCCTTTGTACAAGTAAGCAGATGTAGGTAGGTAGTAATATAGCCAAGTAGTTTCAGAATTACTTCTCTATTTAGTTACAGAGCAACACAGATACCGAGATTTAAATATATATAAGCTGCTAACTGTGTCTATGAGTATAAGGAAAAGTAGCCCGCTAATTGCACACTTACAGATTGGGCTATATATACTCAGATGTAATTGAATTAGTATCTCACTAGGCGTCTCGTTATCTGAAGCAGTATTATTATATCAAGTTAGTTGATTAGAATAATATAAATGTAATCAGGTATTAAGGTCGACACAAAACTACCCGTGTACTGGAATAGATAGAAAATTACCTGTCTGATTACCTAGATAGTTAAATAAGTATAAATAATTAAAAACAGTAAAAAATGAAAACAGAAAACAAACCCGTATTCATTGCCTTTTCTTCACAAAAAGGAGGTGTTGGCAAAAGCACGTTCACGACACTTGCTGCCAGTACACTTCATTATCGTTTGGGTTTTAATGTTGCAGTATTCGATGCCGATTTTCCGCAACTTAGCTTAATGAAAATGAAAACCCGGGACCTGGCAATGGTCATGGAAAATGAGGTTTTAAAAAGGATGGCATATGCACAGTTTACCACGATCAACAAAAGAGCCTATCCAATCATCCAGCATAAAGCAGATGGCGTTTTGGAGGCAGCAAATGATTTTTTAGAATCTTCAAAAGTTCCAATAGACTTTATCTTTTTTGACCTTCCCGGAACGGTAAATACACCTGGAATTTTAAAAGCCTTGGCAGGGATGCATCACATTTTTACCCCTATTACTGCTGATCGTTTTGTGATGGAAAGCACCCTGATTTTTACACAGTTAATGCGGGATGTTATTATGAAAAAAGGAGAAACGTCCATTAAAAGCATTAATCTATTCTGGAACGAGGTAGATGGCAGGGAACGTTCATCTTTATATGACATCTATAACAAACTTATCGATGATTTAGGATTTAGTCTTATGCAGTGCAGCATCATGAACAGCACGCGCTTCCGAAAAGAAAACGAACTCGATACAAAGTCTGTTTTCCGCTCCACTTTGATGCCTCCTGACAAACACTTGATGAAGGCTTGCCGGTTAGATCAGTTTATGACAGAATTTCTAAACATTGTTCAATTATAAAGTTATGGAAAAAGATAACAAGAAAAAAATCACTCCTGATATTGACGAAGCGCTAATGATGGATATAATGGCGGATGGCGTTAAAAAAGAGGGACTAACGCCCCCGGTTGAAGAACATAAACCTTTACCAGAGTCGGTACACGAGAAGATTATAAAGGAACGTATAAAAATTAAAAGAGGAACTGACACAGATTATGAGGCCATTTTTTTTAAGAAAACTGATACCAATGCCCGAGATGGTAAAACCGTGTATATCCAGCCAGATTTTCATGAAAAATTATCTCGGATCGTTCAGGTTATCGGTGGGGATAAGATAGCGATTTATGCCTATCTAAACAATGTACTGGAGCATCATTTTCAGGAATTTGGAGAACAGATCACCAAAAGTTTTAATGAGAAATATAAACCTATTTTATAAACTAACCATGAAGATAAAAATTAAAATCCATGAGAACCGTAAAGAACAATTTCAAAGATTGTTTATGGTCAATCGATTTCCGGCAGGACGAACTGGAAAAGTAGTATACCTGCGTCCTGAGTATCACGAGCGTCTGCTCCGCATTGTCCAATTATCAAGAGAAGGAAAAATTACGCTATATTCTTATATTGACAACATAATGGAACATCACTTCCGGGAATTTGGCGAAGACATCATAGATTATTACAATGAACACAACAAACCAATTCTTTAGTTATGGAAACAATAATTGTGATATGCCTGCTAATAATTATTGCGCTGTTATTACAGGATAAAATTGTTATCAAGAAAAGGATGGCGCGAAAGCCTCCACAGAAAAAAAATAATCCAACATTTCCTGATATTATGGGCCAACCCAACCCTATGAGAAGTCTTTACGTGCCAATCAACACCACTAAAAGCCACATACAAGAAACAGAGATTAATCCTGATAATTTAGACATTAAATACGACGAAAATGAAAACGTCAGTATCCAAATCCGCAAAGAAGAGCTGGACGAAGTTTTCAGTAACATACCTAATTTTGAGGAAGAGGAAGAAGAATGGAATAATTATGGAATATCCAGTGCGAATGACGGTTTTGCCCAAGGAGTGACCTTTGAAGAACTAAGCTCTGTGGGGATGTTGCTGCAAAAAGAAAAATTGGAGCCATCTCAAAAAGAAACAGCAGTTGGCATAGTTCAGAAAATACAAGGAACCGAATTATTCAGCCTGCTGGAAAATTCCATGGAGAGTGCTTCCCGTAAGATAGCCGAGCTATTGGACGGGAGCCTTTCTTTTGAAACTAATTCCGGTTCTTCCATTTTGCGGAAAAATGATTTGAATGATTTTGACATTGGGGATTTTGTGTAAAAAAGTGATTGTCTGCTTTTGGGGCAAGCTCTTTTGGCTCTTTTCTTCGTTTTAAAATAATTTTGACTTCTCGGTAAATTACAAAAACAACTTTTAAAATATATTTACTTTATTTTCCAAAATCCTGAAAAAACTTACTAAATTATCTTAAATCAAAAGAATATAAGAACCGTTAAATTTATATATTTACTATTCTATAAACTTTTAATTGTTTTTTTTAAGCTGACAGAATTTGTTACAAAACAAAAAAAAACGATTAGAATAATTTTTTAACAACTAATATTCTTTAATATATGTGGGCAGATAATGAAACCTCTGATGATTTACTCGGTTTTAAAATTCATGCAGATTTAATTGTAGATGTAATCAATGACAATGATGTACTACCTGTAACGATTGGCGTTTTCGGAGATTGGGGAAGTGGAAAATCTAGCATACTTAAAATAGTAGAAAAAGAGCTCATAGGAGATGGTGAAGATGGATTTAATGACGGTACTCTAGTTTTGTATTTTAATGGCTGGGTTTTCGAAGGTTATGATGATGCGAAAGCTGCTTTATTAGAATCAATTATTGAAAAATTTGCTAAGCATAAAAACATAGGCTCAAAAGTTAAGGATGAAACCATAAAACTTTTAAAGTCTGTTAAATGGATGCGTTTAATGGGTTTAGGTTTTAAAAAAATTGCGATCCCTGCTGCAACAGCATATCTTACAGGAGGAGTTTCATTAATACCATATTTATTAAATGAGTTTTCACAAATAGAGCCTACAGAATTAGCTAATAAGTTAAAAGGCGATGAAGCAGAAAATTTTTTGAGCAGTATCATCAAGAAAAATGAAGATGATGAAATTACCATGGTTCGTGAATTCAGAGACGATTTTAAAAAAATGCTTGATAAATCCAAGATAGAAAAGCTTGTTGTGATTATTGATGATTTAGATCGTTGTACTCCTGATAGATTAATAGAAAACCTAGAAGCTATTAAACTCTTTTTAAATGTTGATAAGACTGCTTTCGTTATTGGAGCAGACCCAAGAATTGTAAGACACGCAATAGAGCTACGTTACAAAACAGATGGTATTGAAAACTCTCCCGATATAGAAAGCCGAAATGAGAGGATTGTTAGTGATTATTTAGAGAAACTAATACAGGTTCCTTACTATCTGCCTAAATTAACTGATAATGAAGTGGAAACCTATTTATCATTATTGTTCTGTCAAAAAGAGCTTGGTAGCGATTTCAATAAAGTCTTAGATGCTTTTTATCTATCAAGAGAGAATAATAGATACGGCGTATTTGGTTTAGGAGATATGGAATCAATTTTAGAACCTAATGAAAAGGATAAACTGACAAAGAGTGTATCAATTATAGCGTCCTTAGCACCTATTATAACTGAAGGCTTAAAGGGAAATCCTCGACAAATTAAAAGATTTTTAAACACCTATTCATTAAGGGATAGGCTTGTCAGAGTTGCTAAAATATCAGATTTTAAAATGGATATTTTAGCTAAGTTAATGGTACTCGAATATTCATCACAAAGTTTATTTCGGCAAATTTATGAATGGCAGTCATCTCAAAAAGGAGAACCAGCAGAAATTATTGATTTAGAAGTTTTAGTAAGTGAAAATAAAGTAAAAGAAATTAAAGATGAATATACTTCTGCATGGGGTACGGATAAAGTTTTAAGATGGTTAAATTCAGAACCGAAACTAACAAATGTAGATTTACGTGATTACTATTGGATAACCAGAGATCAATTAACAACCTCGATTAGTGGCAGCTCATTAATATCCCCACATATTAGGTCGTTAATCAAAAAACTAATGGAACCAGTTTCTGGTACCGCTTTAACAAGAACTGTTACTAATGAAATTAAAGACAAATTAAGTGAAGGAGATTATGAGACACTGATTTCGTTACTCGAAAAAGAACTTACCAAAGCACCTGAAAAAACAGAAATACATCAAGCCTTTATTGAGTTGATTGCTGGAAATTGTCCTAACATTATTGAAGCTTACAAAAGAACTATCAAAAAGGTTGATAATAATAAGATTCCGTTTAATTTACACAATGATTATAAGCTAGTCGAATCAAGAAATCCAGAGATTAAAACATTATATAAGATTTTCACAAAAGAAAGTCAGATTTATAAAGCAATAAATAATGATAAGTAATGGGTACTACACAAAGAATTAATCCAGGAGTGACTAATCAACCCAATTGGGGGGATTTGTCAAATTCAATTACTCAAATAGCTAAAACTTTAGAACAGGAAAAAAAACTTGATGATGAAGGAGCTAAAGATAATGAAAAGGATAAAAACGAGGATGAAAAGGATGATAGTAAAAACCCCGTAGTAAGTGATAACTCTAAACAGTATAAAAAAATATTAGAAAGGAGAACTGAACATGTTAGATCGGTATTTAAAAATTTGGTAAAAACAGGTGGTGGTCGCAAAGCTATTGCATCTGGTAAATCATCTTCTATCGGTAAGGCGGGATTAAAATCTGCGGGCAAACTTACTGGATTTTTTACAAGTGTAGCAAATAATGGTCTTGATAAAGCCTTAACCGAAATTGGTTTTGGTTCACTTCAAGGGAAATCGTTTAATGATGTAATTGACTATTTATTAATTTATTGTTCAGACTCCAACCAAGGAATGGATGAGACTGCAGCTAATAAAGCTTCATGTGAAATCATGAAAGAAATTGCAGCTCAATCGGATAACGATGTTAAAAAATACCAGGATTTAATAAAGGAATTGGTTGATGGTCAGGGGTTAGCGGATACGTTATGCAGATTTTGGGGACTTTACATTTTCGAACATTTATCACAACGTTTTGAAGAAAAAATACAACAGCAAAAAGGAGAGGAAGTCAGCAAAGAAACTTTTAAAATTATAAAAGATGACATATTAGGTCGTGTAAAAGTTTTAAATATGCAAAGAGCTGTATCAAAAATAGATTGGAATAAAGCTGAAGGGAAAAAAGAAATTGAGAAAATATTTGATTCCATAATTAAAGTCATCTGCAATGAAAAAAATTAATGTTGAAATTCCTAAGTATGATTTGAAAAGTGGAATTCTAAATATAAAACTTACAGAAGATAAAGGAGACTCTTCTACTGTTAGTGTTGATTATAAAACATTATTGCCATTCGCCATTTCTGTGAATTCAGAAATTAGAGATTTCTTCTTTATAACATGCTCAGTTTATGGCATTGATCGGTTTGTAAATCGAAAACAACATTCGGTTGATGGTTGGTCAAGAGAGCTAAATATCTCATTTCCTGTTTCAGAAATTAAGGTTTGGAATAATGTCAAGAATGATTTGGAAGAACTTTTTTCTTTTTTGACAGGGGATTATTGGAATATTGATTTTTATAAATCTGATTTTACAAATACGGCGTTTCCATTATCGCTTAATTTTGATGAAAAATATAAGCAATTAAATCTTTTTTCTGGAGGCTTAGATTCTTTGATAGGAGCAGTTGATTTTTTAAGCACACACCCTAAAGATAAAATCCTCTTAGCATCCCACTATGACCCTCAAATGAAAGGTCCTTTAAGTGATCAAAATGTTTTGTTAGAAAAATTAAAAGATAAATACACAGGGCTCTTTGAACACGTGCCTTCTATTAAAGTAACTTTATCTCAAACAACCACAAAACGGGAAACGACCTTCAGAAGCCGTTCAATTTTATTTATTGGTATTGCTCTTTTAGTTTCCCAAGGCAAGGAAGTTAATGAAATTATTGTACCTGAAAATGGTTCGGTATCTCTAAATTATCCTTTGAGTCCTTCAAGGCGAACTTCTTGTAGTACTAGAACCACCCATTCATTTGTATTAGACAAAACCAATTTGGTTTTAAAGAAACTAAATATTATAAGTAACATTTCTAACCCTTATGAATTTATGACAAAAGGTGAAATGGTAGATAATTGCAAAGACTTAAAATTTTTAAAACAGATAATTGGATTTTCAAATTCATGTGGAAAAAGAGGACATAGAGCTCACTGGCAAGATTTGACTGCAAGTCATTGTGGTGTTTGTATGCCCTGTATTTACAGACAAGCATCATTAATTAACCAAAAAGACTTTACTAACTATGGAAATACTATTAATTCTCTAATTCCTTTTAATACAAAAAAATCACAGGATGTAGGTATATGTCTAGATTTTCTTAAAAAAAATATTACCAAAGATGATATTAAAACAGAATTAATAGTTAATGGGATAAAGAATATCAATAAATTAAATAAATATGTTGATGTAGTAACGCAAACAAGAATCGAATTATCTAAATGGATTAGCAAAAATGGTAACCCATTGATAAAAACAAAATCCGGTTTATAAATGTTAGATACTCATTGTCATATTGATTTATATAAAAATCCTAAACTCATTTTAGATATATGCGAAAATAAAGGTATTACTGTTTTTTCGATGACAAATTTACCTAGTCACTTTGAGATGGGGTTACCTTTTTTTCAATCAAAAAAACATGTAAGAATAGCGTTAGGGATGCACCCTCTATATGCTACTCTTCATAAAAATGAATTTTCAAAATTTGAATTATACCTGTCTAAAACTTCTTATATAGGTGAAATTGGATTAGACTTTTCTAAAGAAGGTATTGAAACAAAAGATATTCAACTAGTTTCATTTAATCGAATTTTAAAGTTGGTTTTTGATAAAAAGAAAATACTTAGTATACATTCGAGAAAGGCTGAAAAGGAAGTTTTAGAATTATTAATTAAATACAAAATTCAAAATGCAATTTTTCATTGGTATTCAGGAGGGCTTAATTTAATTAGAAATATATCAGATGCAGGTTATTATTTCTCTATTAATCCTGCCATGGTAAAGTCTATATCTGGTCAAAAAATAGTATCTAAAATACCAAAGGAAAATATATTGACGGAAACTGACGGACCCTTTATTAATAAAGGTGATCAGCCTTTATTTCCTGGTGAAGTTGAAGAAGTATTTGAGTATCTATCAAAAATCTGGAATATGCCTATTCATGAAGTTCAAAATAATATTAAAATGAATTTCAGAAGATTAATAAGTAATTTGAAGGAAGTGTAACTCAAACTTTAGGAAGTCTACAATTATACTTTCGGTGGGAGATAAATTTTTACCTTTCTAAAGATCTTGCATCGTTTCTCCTTTGAAACGTCCAAAATCAAATTGGGTCTTTTAATTCATGACCCTGTCTTTTTAATAATTGAATATAAATATTTAAACGATTATTCTTTTGACAGAGTTCATATTACAGTATCGAAGTAGGAGCTAGCTCTTCCACTATGAGAAAAAATGATTTGAGTGATTTTGATATTGGGGAGTTTGTTTAAGGAAACTCCCTAATCTCATTTTTAAATATGGTTATATAAATAGTCTATAATCATAAGATTTACCTTCAAATCTTGATAATAACTTACCTATACGTGCAATTTGATTTGAAGAATCGATAGTTGAAGGAAGTTTAGAATATAAGTCTAGAGAATTCCAATTCATTTTTGTTAGGCCTAAAATTTCTGTTGCAATCGTATTAATGTTTGAATCACCATAATGCTTAATGATTTTGATCGGAGATGGAATACTTCTGCCTCCGTGATAAAATTTATAGTTAGGTTGTCTAACAGAGGGAACTATACCATGTGTCCACAAAAGCGCAGTATGCTTATTTGTAACTATACAAGTACCTCTAGAAATAGGAAATTTATCAACCTGCAAATTATTTTGGTATATACTCATTGCTACAAAACGAGCATCAGCCTCATAATTAATTTCTATCAAATCTATTTTCTTTATCCCTGCTTTGTTAAGGCTTGCTTTTATTCCATTAATTTCATCTTCTGTAAACTTTGTCCTTTTATGGATTACAACTCTTTCTGGCAATTTATCAAGAGATTGGTAAAAAAGTTCTCTAATAGAAACTCCAAATTGAAAAGCATCCTTAAAAGAAAGATATGGATTATTCTTATTATCTAATATATAGTTGTCTATTTTTGAAAGCCTGTATTTTAATCCCTGACCATTCGAGTCGTAAATATGACTGCAACCTATAACTACTTCCGATTTATCTTTTATACGGGAGAGACTGTAACCAATTCCAGCATAGGCAGTGTTTTTTTCCTGACTATTCAAAATCCAAGGTGTTCGTAATGACTTGACGTAAAATGATAAGGAAAGCCACCAATAAATCTGGCACTTCAATTTATCATTTAATGTATCTTCTCTAATTAATTGTGTTGAAACACCTCTAGAAGCAGAAAATGCCTTTATATAATCATGGAGATCAAAACTTTCATTTTCGTTAATATAGCTTTCAAAAGGCTGCCATTCGTTAGGAATAAAAATTACTACGGTGCTTTGGCTTTGAGTATTTGCAATTTTTTCGATTTTGGACGTTAGAAGTCTTGCTAATTTTAAGGCGTTTTCGTGATTATATAAATCATTCTCCCCCTTAAAATCTACATCTAACCATTTATCATTATTTTCATATGCTGGTATGTTTATAGGTAAATTGAAAGCAGCTGAAAAACCAGGATAGTCAATTAGATAGTCTGGATTAATGTTATCAGAAGAATGCTTTAGGTGAAGTTTTGAAAGAAAGTCATAAAATGCGGACGAATATCTGCTTCCACAAATTGCAGAAAGATTAACTTCGTTTGAATGAATAACTCCATTGAGATTGACATCAAAAGGTCTATTGTTTACCAAGCCACGCATCGGATGATAGTCTTTGAACTCAACATTTGATGCGATGTTTTTGAATATTAATTGAGGTTCTAAAAATTGAACTCCTTTAAACTGTGTTTGTTTTTTGTTATAGTTATTTGCATTATATGATTTAAAGCTTGGATCAAGGACATTTATTTCGCCAAAAGCTGTATTGCCAGATATTTGAAACTCAAATCCGGTTCCAGTATATTCAGGATATTCAAATTTTATTTTTGGACTTTTAAATAGAATACCATTCCAAAAAATTAATAATTCATCGTATTTATCATTATATAGCTTTTCTAATCTGCTTTTACTAATCAATTGCTTTTGCTGCTTTGAAATTTCATCGATTGATGTGAGATGTATTGCAGGAATAAATGACAAATAAGCAAACTGTTGGTTGCTATCAAAATAGAAAGAAAGGTTTAAAGCTTTATGAATATTAATATTATTGAAACTGCTGTCAAATTTTTTAAGCCAAATTTTATCTTTAAAATTTGTATCTATTTCATACTTGGATGCAAAATATTTAAGAATCACTGTCAGCATTAATGATTTAAAAACAGAGACGTTTTCAATGTCATATTTTGAAATAGGCTCTCTTTTAATATCAGATTTTAGTTGATGTTTGAAAACTTTATCAATTTCGGTTAATGTGCCTATAGCAAACACCTTACCTTTAAAAGGTACTGCACATATATTTGTGTCCTTTATTTTTTCTTTTATGAACCTCCAAGGTCTTTCATTACCATAGTCTATTTCAAATTGAAATATTTCTTTAGGAAATGTAACAGGATGTAAGTTGCTTTTTATGTATTTATCTGTCTTATTAAAAGGAAGACTAAAATCTGTTTTTAAATAATCTTCATCTTTAGAAATTTCTAGGGCTTCCTGAATTTGTTTCTCAATATTTATATTTCCTTCAAATGCAGATTTACATAAATGAATTATCGTTTTATCGAAGCCGTCAGTTGAAATATAGTAAGCCTCCCTTCCTGCTTCTCTAACTTTCAAAATCAAATCATAGACTTCCTTAATAATGTTATCTCCATATCCGCACCAGTACAAGCGCCCAGATCCTTTATTTGAAAATGCCGATAGAATAGTATCCATTAAAGACTTGTCCCTGCCACTGTACCCTATAACCACAAGATTTTTATCATTGTGATAGCGAGAAAATTGTTCTTTAAAATTGTCGTTTTGGCTGTCTAATTCTTTCTCTGTATTCTTTAAAGTTGAGAATTTGTAATCTCCATGTAACGCTATAGTTAGTAATTCTTTGCTGCTTTGATTTCTGTAAATCCTATCGGAATTATCTAATGTGATTTCTATTGGAGTCAATCTGTTTTGATGCGCAGAACGAACAATCAATCCATCAAAATTGGTTGTCCAAACTGACTTTACAATGTTATGTTCTGCTAAAAGGCAAAGTAATTTATAACCTATATAGGGTTCTTTGTTTTCGATAAGGCTGAAAAAATATTTTCTTCTGTCATCAGCAATTGGGTATGCTTTCTCAGCATAGAAAGTATATTCTTCTGCAGAATCAAGAATGGGATATTCGCCTTGATTATCTAGCCAATTTTGTATACTTATACGTACTGATTCATTTTTATAATTTTTATAAAATTCTGCTGAATTGATATTTTTGGAAAGATATATGTCTTTTTTCCATTCCCAAATACAATCATATGCTGATTGAATTCCAGAACTTATTGAACTTCCAGCTCCAAGCAAAAACGAATGAGGAACATCAACATTCCTTTTGAAGGATCTCAATAAAGCATCATAATCAAGTTGTAAATTTTCTATCATAATTTTTAATAAATCCAACTCTTACGTCGTTAAACCAGTTAAATTATTCTGTAATAAATTTCTTCCAATACAAGATCTGCCTAAACCAGAAATGATTTTAAAGAATCGGTAAGTATTGACTTGCTAATATAGTGTTTTTTAATATTTGGAATGCCACTCTGAACCAAATAATTCCACTGACTGCCACATTTATATAACCACTCGGTTTCCATAACACCTTTGTTGCTAAAGCCCGAAAAGTGCGGGAAATAGCAATAATTTAAAGTGTTTAATAATGGAAAAACAAAGAAAAAAAATCCTGTTGGCAACAGTAACAATGCTGACAGGTTTCAGTGCGCTGGCACAAGGAAACGGCACGGCAGGTATCAATGAAGCCACTCAAATGGTAACTTCCTATTTCGACCCGGCAACCCAACTAATTTACGCCATTGGAGCGGTAGTTGGATTAATCGGTGGAGTAAAGGTGTATAACAAATTTAGCAGCGGAGATCCCGACACCTCGAAAACCGCTGCAAGCTGGTTTGGTGCGTGTATCTTCCTAATCGTAGCGGCTACCATCCTGCGCTCATTCTTCCTTTAATACGAGGTGTTATGAATTACAATATCAACAAAGGAATTGGGAGAACCGTAGAATTTAAGGGGTTGAAAGCACAATATCTCTTCATCTTCGCTGGTGGATTGCTAGGAACGCTTATCCTGGTCATGATCCTTTACATGGCTGGAATTAATTCTTATATCTGCCTGTTTCTCGGAGCAGGTGGTGCTTCACTTATTGTCTGGCAAACCTTTTCCCTGAATAAAAAGTATGGGGAACATGGACTAATGAAGATAGCAGCCAATAAAAGGCATCCCCGCTATATCATCTGTCGCAAAGCGATCCACCGCTATCTAAAGTTCACACCTAAAGCCAGTGCCGTATGAGAAATGCAGCAAAGGTCGCAACACTGGAGAGTAAATTTCCACTGCTGGCAGTAGAGAACAATTGTATCCTGTCAAAAGAGGCTGACATTACTGCCTGTTTTGAAGTGCATTTGCCGGAACTTTTTACAGTGGCTTCTGCGGAATATGAAGCGATTCATTCAGCATGGCACAAGGCTATCAAGACTTTGCCTGATTTTACGGTGATCCACAAACAGGATTGGTATATCAGGGAGAATTATAACCCTGATATGACAAAGGAAGACCAAAGTTTTTTAGCAAAGTCTTATCAGCGCCATTTTAACGAGCGTCCATTTTTGAACCATTACTGTTACCTGTTCCTGACCAAGACCGCCAAAGAACGCATGCGCTCCCAGAGCAATTTCTCTTCATTATGCAAAGGTACACTAATACCAAAAGAAATCAGGGACAAGGAAACGATTCACCGTTTTATGGAATCCGTTGCGCAATTTGAACGTATTGTAAATGACAGCGGATTTGTAAGTCTTGTTCGCCTCAATGAAGAAGATATTATTGGAGCGGAAGGAAAACAGGGATTATTGGAACAGTACCTGACATTGTCAAAAGAGGCCGGGACCCCAATGCAGGATATAGTTCTGGGTGGGGAAGAGGTACGTATCGGAAACAAAAGGTTGTGCCTGCACACCTTATCTGATACAGATGACCTGCCTTCAGCGGTATCGGCAGATACCCGTTATGAAAAATTATCAACCGATCGCAGCGATTGCCGTTTGTCATTTGCCGCGCCTGTGGGATTGCTCCTAAATTGCAACCATATCTATAACCAATATCTATTTTTGGATAACAGTGAAGAAAACCTGCAAAAGTTTGAGAAGTCCGCAAGAAACATGCACTCACTGGCACGTTACAGTCGTGCCAATCAGATCAACAAAGAATGGATCGAGCGCTACCTGAACGAAGCACATTCTTTTGGGTTATCTTCTATCAGGGCACATTTCAACATCATGGCATGGTCGGATGATCCCGGTGAACTTAAGCAGCTAAAGAATGACAGTGGGAGTGCACTGGCACTAATGGAATGCAAACCACGTCATAACACTACGGATACTGCTACACTGTATTGGGCAGGGATGCCTGGCAATGCAGGTGATTTCCCAAGCGAGGAAAGTTTTTACACGTTTATTGAACCGGCTTTATGTTTTTTCACTGAAGAGACCAACTATCATAATTCACCATCACCTTTCGGTATTAAGATGGCGGACAGGCTCACGGGCAAGCCAATTCATCTGGATATTTCCGACCTACCTATGAAACGTGGAATCATCACCAACAGGAACAAGTTTATACTTGGCCCTTCGGGAAGTGGTAAATCTTTTTTTACCAACCATATGGTAAGACAGTACTATGAGCAAGGTGCCCACGTATTGCTGGTGGACACCGGTAATTCTTATCAGGGGTTGTGTGAGCTCATCAAAGGCAAAACCAAAGGTGAAGATGGCGTGTATTTCACTTACACCGAAGATAATCCCATTGCTTTCAATCCTTTCTATACCGATGATGGCGTATTTGATATTGAAAAGCGAGAAAGTATCAAAACCTTGATCCTGACTTTGTGGAAACGTGATGACGAGCCGCCAACCCGTTCGGAAGAAGTGGCACTTTCCAATGCTGTGAGTGGTTATATCCAGCGTATACAACAAGATGGTGCCTATCCCTCTTTCAATGGTTTTTATGAATATGTGCAGGGTGATTACCGAAAGGTATTGGAAGAAAAACAGGTCAGGGAAAAAGACTTTGACATTGCCAATTTTCTGAATGTACTGGAGCCTTACTATAAAGGTGGTGAGTACGATTACCTGCTCAATTCCGATAAGCAATTAGACCTGCTGTCCAAACGCTTTATCGTCTTTGAAATCGATGCAATCAAAGACCACAAAATCCTCTTTCCCATTGTGACCATTATCATTATGGAGGTGTTCATCAACAAGATGCGCAGGCTAAAAGGGATCCGTAAACTCATATTAATTGAAGAGGCATGGAAAGCCATTGCTAAAGAAGGAATGGCAGAATATCTACGCTATTTATTCAAGACTGTCAGGAAATTTTTTGGTGAAGCAATTGTGGTAACCCAGGAAGTGGATGATATCATTCAGTCGCCCATTGTAAAGGAAAGCATTATCAACAATTCCGATTGTAAAATTCTGCTCGACCAGCGCAAGTACATGAACAAGTTTGATGATATACAGGCAATGCTGGGACTTACCGACAAAGAAAAAGCACAGGTACTTTCCATCAACATGAACAATGATCCTGCGCGCCTTTATAAGGAAGTATGGATAGGTCTGGGCGGTACGCACTCTGCGGTATATGCCACAGAAGTGTCGGCAGAGGAATATATGGCATATACCACCGAAGAAACCGAGAAGATGGAAGTGATGCGGCTTGCCGAAGAACTCGGCGGCAATGTAGAACTCGCCATTAAACACATCGCGATGGAGCGGCGAGAGGACGAAAATAAATAATTAGTAACAATTTAAAAATCAGAAAAAAAATGAAAAAGATCATGTATCTGGTGTGTGCTGTAATACTTACAGCTGCACCTTCAGCGAAAGCACAATTTGTAGTAACAGATCCCGCCAACCTGGCTTCAGGTATTCTTAACAGTGCCAATGAAATTGTGCAGACTTCATCCACGGTATCCAATGTTGTTAAAAATTTCAAGGAAGTGGAAAAGGTATATAAACAGGGCAAGGAATATTATGACAAGCTGCAGGCTGTAAATAATCTCGTGAAAGATGCGCGTAAAGTACAGCAGACAGTCTTATTGGTTGGAGATGTTTCGCAGATGTACGTGCAGAATTTCGGCAAGATGCTGAATGACCCCAACTTTTCCCCGCAGGAATTGGCAGCTATTGCTAACGGTTATTCTGCACTGCTGGGTGAGAGTACCGAACTTCTGAAAGAACTCAAGCAGATAGTAAGTTCCACCAATCTTTCCCTGAATGACAAAGAGCGTATGGATATAATTGACCGTGTGTACAAAGAGGTTAAGGAGTATCATAGCCTTGTCCGCTATTATACCAATAAAAACATTTCAGTTAGTTATTTGAGGGCGAAAAAGAAAAATGATGCCAAACGTGTGTTTGAGCTTTATGGAACCCCCAACCAAAAATACTGGTAAGTTATGGAATGGAATAATCTTCATGAAGTCCTGCGCTCATTATATGATGATATGATGCCACTTGCCGGCGATATGGCGGCAGTGGCCAAAGGACTGGCGGGATTGGGCGCCTTATTTTATGTGGCATTCAAGGTTTGGGAGGCGCTCAGCCGCGCCGAGCCTATTGATGTGTTTCCGCTGCTGCGCCCATTTGCTTTGGGGCTTTGTATTATGTTCTTCCCGACCATCGTGCTTGGAACAGTCAATGCGGTACTCAGTCCTTTGGTTACAGGAACCCATGCCATACTTGATGACCAGGTGCTTGACCTGAACAAATTACAGCAGCAGAAAGACCAATTGGAATATGAAGCAATGGTTAGAAATCCCGAAACGGCCTTTATGGCATCTGACGAGGAATTCGACAAGAAACTCGATGAATTGGGTTGGTCCCCTTCTGATGTTGGAACGATGGCGGGGATGTATATGGACAGGCAGGAATACAAGATAGAGAAAGCAATGAAGGAGTGGTTTCGCAATCTGCTGGAAATACTTTTTCAGGCGGCGGCGCTGGTCATAGATACCATACGGACATTTTTTCTGATAGTCTTGTCCATACTCGGGCCAATAGCCTTTGCCATTTCCGTATGGGACGGTTTTCAGTCCACGCTCACTCAGTGGTTTACAAGGTATGTAAGTGTTTATCTCTGGCTTCCTGTTTCAGATCTGTTTAGTTCCATGCTGGCAAGGATACAATCCCTGATATTGGAAAGGGATATTCAGATGCTGGCTGACCCGACTTTTATTCCTGATACCTCAAATACCGTGTATATCATTTTTATGATTATAGGCATTGTAGGGTATTTTACCATTCCAACGGTAACAGGGTGGATTATTCAGGCTGGCGGGGCAGGAAATTTTACCCGAAATATCAACCAAACAGCAATGAAATCAGGAAATATAGCCGGAGCTGGAGCAGGTTCTACAGTAGGAAATATTGGTGGCAGGCTAATGAACAAGTAAAAAATAATTAATCATTTAAGAAAATGGAATTTAAAACACTAAGAAATATCGAAAATAGTTTCCGCCAGATAAGACTTTACGCAATTGTGTTTGCTGTACTCTGTACAGGTGTTGCAGGATATGCTGTATGGAAATCATACAGTTTTGTGCAGCAACAACGAGAGAAAATTTATGTACTGGACAATGGCAAATCACTGATGCTGGCACTCGCTCAGGATGCGTCGATTAACCGTCCTGTGGAAGCAAGGGAACACGTAAGACGGTTCCACGAACTCTTCTTTACGCTCGCCCCCGACAAGAACGCTATTGAAAGCAACATGAAAAGGGCATTTAATCTTGCCGATAAAAGTGCCTTTGATTATTACAAAGATCTTTCGGAAAAAGGATATTACAACCGAATCATATCCGGTAATGTACAGCAGCGCATTGAAATAGACAGTGTGACCTGCAATTTCGAGAATTATCCGTATGCCGTGCGCACCTATGCTAAGCAGTTTATCATCCGTTCGAGCAATGTTACAAAACGTAACCTTGTTACCTCCTGTTTCCTTGTTAACTCCGTCCGTTCGGACAATAACCCGCAGGGTTTCAATATCGAAAAGTTCTCCGTAGTGGAGAATAAGGATATAGAAGTCATTGAACGCTAAAAATTAAAGGCTATGAAACTTTTACTTGATTTAGACGCACTGGTAAAAACCCTAACAGATAAGGGATATGACGGTTATTTCCATACGGAGAGCTGTTGTGCAGGCAAACTAAAGGACAGCATTAGTGAATTTTTACAGACTTGGGAAAATGGTAATGATGCTCCATTAGTAGCAAATTATCTCCATTTATCTACCTACCTCGAATGGAATGACCAAGACAAACCAAAGGTTGAGTGCGATATGTGGGTAAGATATGAGAACGGGAAATTCGATTTAAGGGATATAGAAATGCATATAACAAGAACAGACCGCTACGGGCAATTAATGAAGCAATCTAAACTGACAAACCTTACAGCAAGTTCGGTTCCGTCAATAATGCAGGCTATTGCCCAAGTGTCAGAAAAACCCAATGTTGAGATTGCTCCCCGAAAAAGAGGGTTTAGAATGTGATAACCCATATTCATTAAAGTATGAAAAAATTAAGAACAAATATAGACAAGTGGTTTGATAAGATGGACAAGCGCTGGCGGTCTTTACCAGTACATAAACAACACAAGTTCATGCTGTATTTTTTTGTGGGGTATCTGTTGTTGACCGCTGGGGTAATTTTTAAAATGTGGTACGACATGGCAAAATCCGATAACAGGATGGTCATCGAGCATATTGACAATCCTGTCAGTAAATAAGAAAGTCCTGCCTCCTAATTGGACACATTATGAACAATATTAAAAGAAAAGATTTATGAAAGAAAATGAAAAAAGGGTCAGCGTTCGGGTTGAAGAAGCTGACGGGTCCAGAGCATCCAATCTGCTTGATGATAAAAAGAGCAGTAAAGAACGGCTTAAAAAACCGGTAATATTCATACTTATGGGAATCGTGTTTCTCGGATGTATGTGCTTGATATTTAAACCTTCTTCGGGTAAAAAAGGAATCGAAAATATCGGGCTGAACGATACTGTTCCACAGGCCAGCGAAGCTGCGATGCAATCGGATAAGCAGAAGGCGTATGAGCAGGAAATGCAGGAGCAGAAAGACCAGGAAAAGAGCAATGCCCTGACCACGCTGTCCGATTACTGGAATGAGGACAAATCGTTCAGTGACAAACAGGATACACTCGCTGACCACGAAGAGCAAAGCATGGGCTACGCCAATAATCCGGGAAGATCAGGTAATCCGGCACTAAACAGTTACCGCAATTCTCAAAGTGCGATTGGTTCCTTTTATAAGGATGACAATAGTGAAACTCGCGAGCTCCGCAGACAGCTTGACGAGCTGAAAGAAAAGCTGGCTGATAAAGATGTTCCCAAAATCGTGACAGTTGATGATCAGCTGGCACTTATGGAAAAGTCCTATCAGATGGTGGCAAAATATCTTCCGACAGCCACAAATACCGGTGATCCGTCCAGCAACAAAGTTAGTACAGCTTCTGCCAGTACACAAAAGGAATATTTTGTGGCATTCGCCCCTGCAGCAAAGAGCGCCGTTTCGGCTTTGTACAGAGAACCTTTGGATAGTGCTTTTTTAGCGGATTGGAACGCAAAGAGGAACAGGAGCTTTTATACTGCGGGATCTGTACAGAATATTGCACAGCCCAAAAACAGTGTAAAAGCCTGCATACAGGAAACCCAGACCATTATTGGTGAAAGCGAAATACGCTTGCGTTTATTGGAATCTGCCCAAACACCTAACGGTACCATCCCGCAGGGGACGCTCTTAACGGCAATTGCTAAATTTCAGGGTGGTCGCCTGCAGTTGAAAGTTACTTCCATAGAACTCGATGGCAATATTATCCAGGTGGACATAACCATTTATGACCTTGATGGGCAACAGGGTTTGTACGTCCCGTATTCTCCTGAAATGAATGCCCTTACGGAGATGGCCGGTAATATGAGCCAGACTTCAGGAACGAGCTTGATGTTAACCCAATCAGCAGGACAGCAGGTTGCAGCAGATTTGAGTAAAGGAGTAGTTCAGGGCATTTCAGGCTATTTCTCCAAAAAAGTAAGGACACCGAAAGTTACCCTAAAAGCAGGGCTTCAGGTACTTCTTGTCTCTAACAAATTATAGTAAACTAAAAATAAATTAACAATGAAAAATCATATAAAAACCTTTTGGACAATTGCCATTATGATCGGCTCTGCCACTGCATCTTTTGCACAGGATAGTGTAAAAACACGCCTAGCTTTGGGTAAGATAGAACCGTACGAAATGGAAGTTACTTACGACAAAACTTCCCACCTTATTTTCCCGACCGCTATACGTTATGTAGATCTGGGAAGTTCGTACCTGATTGCCGCAAAGGCAGAAGATGCGGAAAATGTACTGCGAGTAAAAGCATCGGTAAAGGAGTTTGAACTGGAAACCAATTTTTCGGTGATTACCGATGACGGCCGCTTTTACAGCTTCAATGTATTATATAGTCCTTTTCCAGAGGCACTTAGCTACGATCTTCAGACAATGCAGAAATCGGTAGATAAAGAAAAAGGAAACGATGTGCTTTTTGAAGAGTTGGGAAACACCCTGCCATCACTGGCGGGCCTACTGCTGGAAACCATTTACAAAACGGACAAACGCATTGTAAAGCATATCGGGGCTAAAAGTTTCGGCATAGAGTTTACCCTGAAAGGCATTTACATCCATAATGGCAAATACTATTTTCATACACAGCTTACAAACCGCACCAATGTTCCTTTCGGGATTGATTTTATGAGTTTCAAGGTTGTGGACAAAAAGCTGGCCAAGCGTACTGTAGTACAAGAAAGACCAATGATACCGCTGCGAACTTACAAGCCGCTGGATGAGATTGGCGGGACAACAGCAGACCAGAATGTTTTCCTGTTAGATCAGTTTACCATTGCCGATGACAAGGTACTGCTGATTGAGATTTTCGAGAAGAATGGCGGCAGGCATCAAACGCTTCAGGTAGAAAATTCGGATTTGATAAAAGCCCGCCTGATCACCGATATGAACCTAAAATTCTAGTAACCTTTTAAAAATAGCAATACAGAAATGAAAAAGTATATCTATACCGCGATGCTTATTTTGGTGGGCATCGCAATGGCACAGGCACAACGCATGCTGCCTAAACAAAAAGGACTGCAAATAAGCACAGGAACCTTGTCAGATGAAAACCCAGGCAGAAACTATTACCTTAATATCGGTATGACTGTAAACGGTAAAAAGGGCAATTACCAGCTTTGGGCTTTGGAATACTCTCGCCAGTATTCCCAGTATAAGGATCTGCGCATTCCGCAGGAAACCTATACAGCCGAAGGCGGGTACAGTTTTTTTCTCCTGGGTGATGCCCGTAAGAACATTACGCTGAATACAGTTATAACAGGAGTGGTCGGATATGAAAGCATCGACCGCGGAGAAGTTTTGCTGTATGACGGGGCAAAAATAGTAAGTGAAGATAACTTTATCTATGGCGGGGGTGCATGGCTGTCTATCGAAACATATCTGTCCGACCGTTTTGTGCTGCTCCTTCAAGGGCGCATAAAAGCTTTGTGGGGTACAGATCTGGAACAGTTCCGACCATCGGCAGGTGTAGGATTAAGGTTTAATTTTTAAAACGTAAAATAATGACAGCAATTTTAAATAAATTCAGAATAGGAGTACTGCCGGTACTCGTGGCAGTCCTGTTATTTTCCATTACTTTGGTATCTTGTAGTAAAGATGAACTGGAAATACAGAATGATTTTCCTTTTGAGGTAAAAGTAATGCCTGTGCCAAAAGAAGTTGCCAGTGGCAAAACCGTAGAAATAAGGTTGACAATACTACCGGAGGGCCATTATAAAGGTACTAGATATTTCATTCGATATTTTCAATTTGACGGCTTTGGAACCTTGCAGTATTATGATCAGCTGCCTTATCAGCCCAATGACTTGTACTCATTGCCAGCAGAACAATTCCGGTTGTATTATACTTCACATTCTACGGTTTCCCAAACTTTTGACGTATGGATTTCGGATAATTTAGGAAATGAAAAAAAATTAAGCTTTGAGTTTAACAGCAGCGATTAATAAGCAATTAATTAGTTTAAGTTTCCGTTAGAAAATTCGCATTTTATGACAACCCGAAGATTCGGGTTGTTTTGTGTTTAAAATACTGATCTTCGATAGAAACATTGGATAACTTCCTAAACCTTACTATCTTTAAATAAAATATAGAACTCTTTAAATGTTCAAATTAACTGTACCCAAAAATATTTTAGTAATGAAACTTTAACTGCATTCTTATGAAAGATGTTATCGCACGTACCAATAGATTTTATATCGAAATGTCCCGAAAAGTACTCTCTGAAAAAGAATATGATGTATTGCAGAAACTGCTGATAGAAAAAATGACATTGCGGGAAGCGGCAGTTATTTATGGGGTCACAAGTGAAAGTGTTCGCCAAATTTACGAAAGAACTTATAAGAAAGTAAAGAGCGTAACAGATCTGCTTGGTGAAATTGATAACTATAAGCATAAATTGAAACAGTTAAAGTCCGACTGTAAATTTGAGACCCGGCAAATCAAAAAAAGAAAAAAGAAACCTGAACCTGAATTTGCCCCTGATTCCTGTCTTCAGAAAACATTGTATGAAAGCCATTTTCCGTTTAGCAAAAGAATGTACAGCATGTTCGAGATTTTGGATGTTCATACCATAGGCCAGCTCTGTGAGATACCTTTGAAAGATTTTCATCGTTACAGGGGATTTGGAAACCAGTGCAAAAAAGAATTGATCACATTTATAGAGTTTGAAAACATTGAATACCTTTTTGAAGGCTTTTCTGTTTGGAAAACAGAGCCAATAGAGTAATTGCAGAAAATTCACTTGTAATATTGCGGTCTTCTTTTGCTTCTTTTCTTTGACCGCTTAACCGGAAAGAAAAGAAGTTGCGTGAAATAAAGAAAGGGATGATGAATATCCCTCACAAAATTTTCACAGCCAGTTTAATAAAGTGGCGCAGTTGTGCCTCTTTATTAAACTGGCTGTACCGCTTAAATGCAAAAAGACTGTCCCGACCATCGGAAGGGAGTGTCTTTTTGCCGCCCGGTTTTCGGGTCAGGCAACTTTTAGAGGATGGGTACGGAAATCTTTCAGATTAAGAAAAAAACCTCTGTTTTCCGTCATCCCATAGCGGAACAAGCTCCATAAAAGCGAACATCCCATTTGAGCAAGTGTAGAATTGATAAATAATTCCTGTTTTTCCAGTGCTTCTGCTAAGGAACAACTTGGTGTGTTGTCATGCTCTTCGGACTGTTTTAATAAATCTCCAAATTCTTCAGTAACAAATGGCAGGCTTGCCACTGTTTTGTACTTTTCAGAATTAGGCTGTTTGATCTCTCCGATGGTGGACAATATAACCTGTCCCGTGTGTTGACTGTTGCCGAAGTCGAACCAATATTTTGGGTCATCCCGATGGTGTCTTCGGTTTTTTTGCAGGTTTAGAATATCCGCAATATTAAAACGGGCTTTTACACTATCTACGCAGGAAATATAAATAGTTGCCTGTGCATTATCGGGCAATCCACCCAAAGGTTTTTTTTCAAATTTTCTAGTTTCCGCTTTCCAATTTGTTCCCGAAAAACGATTTGCCCGATTTATTAGTGCAATGGATTTGTGCAACCCGACCTCACACTCTGCAAAACGCTGTCTGCCCAAATTAGCGCTCGTTATAATATCATCGTCCCAAAGACGTACGGACAGCCCTGCGTGTCCGAGTTCAATTAAACTGTGGTTCATTTCCATAAGGGCAGTAAATACTTTGGAACCTGTACCGCCTGCACCGATTAGGTTTACGCTAATAGGATTAGTCGGATTCATTAAATAGTTATCCGTAAAATGTATTTTTGTTTTCTCGTTGTTCATCGCAGTAGATTTTTAATTGTTGTATTATTTTTTTTTAATACTTCTTTAGGAAAGGGTTTTCCTGTTTGGATAAGGTCTTTCCAAAGATTTGCACAATTCACTTTTACGGGGCTGTTACTTCCGAGTAAATGACTGAAATAACTGTTAAAAAAATAGTCTTCCCATGCACTTGTAAATTCTTCTACCGAAGCGGAATTTTTGATGTCAATACTAACAGAACCCATACATACTTTACCGTCTTTATAAATATTAAAAAAGGGAGTGAAATACAAAGACGTTTTCTCTGTCGGTCTTCTGTCGCTTGAAAGTGCAAATACCGTAAGGCTATTTTTGCTCGCATACCAAATCATTGAAGGTACATAAGCCGTACCGCTTGGAATGTCTAAACTATTTACAAAATACAGCTGTCGTTTTTGCGCTTTAGTGTACCATAATACCCCTCCTTTATCAGTACTCGGATTAATATGCAGGATGTTGGGCGGTAGAATCCCATTGGATTTTAAAAACGCTGTATCCTTGTTCTTTTCAATTTGTAATGCCTTTGCCAGTGCATCGGCTTCCCTTACTGTGAGTGGATGAGCATTTATAGGGTTCCCATTTTTATCCATATCAAAATGTTCCACATATATATCGGTATCCACTCCTTTGGTTTTATAGAAAACCAAGGCGGATTTTGGATGATACAATGTTCCAAAACTTGTCGTCATATCGTTTGTAATATTCATTTCCTTGTTGTTTTATAGTTATACAATAGACTGCATATATTGTCTAAAAGGAGAAATAACCTGCTTTCAAAATCGAGATTGGATTGTATTATATCATTTCCGTCAAAGCATTTATAAATGGTTGGTTCTTCCATTGAACCGTACTCGTTAAACTCATTGTTGATACTCTCGGAAATACTTTCATATAAACATCCTTTGGTGTGCGATATAAAGGAAATATACTTTTCCATACCAATGGTCTCGTTTTCGTCCTGCTCGTTTTCGGGGTCATCCTTTACAGGCGCATTTCGGAAAATGGTTGCATGTGGGTATTCTGTATATAAGGAAAAAGCAGAACAAGCTATGTACCAACAATCGTTATCAAATACATCACGGTTTTTAAAAGAATTTAAACGCTGTTCAAATACCTGTAAATTAATGTTATTAAAAATCTTTTGTTCTATGCAGTCTCCAATTAATTCTGCTTTTTCAAATTCACGTTTGTACACCTCGGTTTCGTCTGTTACGTCATCCTGCTCAAGCCAGTCCTCGTGCATTTGGTACATCCAATACAGATAGCTTTCTTCCTGTCTGAAATATGGAATGTTTGCAATATGGTACAGGTAAGAGCACACCGATAAAAGCAGTTGAGCATTTTTTTTGCGCTTGCGGTCGTGCAACATCTGATATAGCGGTTCAATAGGAATATAATACAGGGTTGTCCCTGTGTCGTATTTCTCCTCGCTGATTAAGTAAGTTTTCTTTCTGTCCTGTACCAAACGTATTTCCTGCCAATTCAAAACACGTTCCTTTAGCTTTTCTTCGACATCCCATAGAGCCAATGCCATATTGTAGGGATAGTCATAGTGGCTTGTTTGCATTGGCACTATGTCGTAATGCTTGGCAAGTCTGGAAAGGGAACAATAAAAATCCTTTTCCATTTTTGCTGTTTTCTGACAAGCCAGTACCGTTTTGGTTTCTTGCAATCTAGGTAAGAAAGAAGTTTTTAGAAAACCATTGGCAACATCTCCGCAGGTACTGATTTGCGTTTGTCTTTCTGAACTTCGTTTGCATCTTTGGGGCTTTGCATCCAATGGGCGAACTCGCTGAGTTGTTTGTGTAACTGCTTTTGTTGTTTTTCTTTGGGTGGTTTGATTGTTCCCGATATAATAGTTGTTCGCATAGTTCATAGCTTTAAAAATTAGGTTAACCTTTAGTGCCCATAACACTTTCAAATCGATATTCGACTGCATCATCTTTGATGGCGGGCGCAGAGATTTTGGCGGTAGTTAAAATAGGGTAGGTGTTGGCATAAAAATTAAGTACTGCTTCAACGCTCCAATGTGGTTCCGGATCGGTCAGCATAATGACCTGTCCCTTGTCTTTAAGTACAAATACTCGCTTTAATTGTGTTGCTAATAACATAATTTCTGAAATTTGATGTTATACATTATTGTTCTGTTCCAAAAAGACTTGGAGCAGAAAATTTGTCTGAAAGTTCCGTTTTGCGTTTGCGTATCTCGTCAGCCTTTTCGGGGAACTCTGCTATTTCGGGGACTTTTATCCACGCTTCACGGAATTTGCCTTCTTTTTCCAATTCCTCTGCTTTTGTCATGCTATCCTTAAACTTCTTGTCTTTGGCTTCCTGTTCTTTTTTCTGACTGTCGGCTTTATCTTTTTCCATAGCGGACTGCTTTTTGGTTTCTTCCAACTGCTTCATAAAGACTTCCATATCCACCATTAAGCCCGAAGCGGTTTGAATAGGAGTGGTTATCTTCTCGAAAAAACCGTTGTCGAGTTCTTCGGCTGTTCCTCGAAGATTAAGGGGCGGTATGATATTTTTTGCATTATCTCCGCATTGTTCGTTTTGAAGCATAATCGAAACAATAAGGTTGTTTTCTGCTCCTTTTGCTATGGTAAGATGTAAATCACCTGCAACTCCCAATTGTGCTATCTGATTGAAAAAATTTGTATTCATCGTTCTAAGATTTTAAAGTGTTGTTTAATTGTTCTTTTTTCAGGCTATCTACGGTCAACGAAGCTCTCAATTTTTAAGCTTACTCTTCTGTTTTCCCAATAGACATACTCAAGTGCTCTTTTCTTTGTTCGGAATTTTCTGCCGTTTACGTTCCAACGCACCTTCATCCTGCGAATAGTGGATGGTGTTCTAAGTGCATCATAGGTAATTCCTGTAATTTCAGTCTCTTTTTTAATCTTGACAACTTCGATATATATACCCTTTTGTTCAACATTCGGATAGTATGTTGACAGTAAGAGGTTATTATTTGGGTCAAAGATTTCAAAGCGGACAAAATCTTTGTTATTCAACATAATGTTGAGCAGTTCTGATAAATTGAAATTCCAATTAAGCCCTATGTTTTTTACTTCGTATTCCCTGTATGTTATAATTCCGATATTCATGGCTGTTGTTTTTAAAGGCTACCACCATTTAAGGCAGTAGCCTTTGATTGTTTAATTTAGGTTTAAGATTTCCGCCCCATCTGTTGCAAAAGAGGTACACAGTTCAAAAGCCTTTTGGGACTTTAGCTGTGCTGTACCGCCCATTACAATACTCTGTAGCTTGGCTTCATTATCTTTGTAACTGCGTACATTCTGATAGTAGCCTGTCACAGCATTGTAGGCTCCGAATAATGTGCCTTTTGTAGTATTCATCTGTTGCGAGTCGCTTGCCATAGCATAGGCAAAAGCATCGTCCACGGTGTTTTTGAATAGGGTCGACACTTCATCTTCTGCACCTTTTTTGATTAAATCCAATGTTTCTTTATTCGGGCAGAGTGCCAATTGAATTAGTTTTTTTACTTCTCGGTCAGTTACCTTTACTTTAGCCCAATGGTTAAATATGTCCTCTAACTGACTGCTTAATGTATTCGCCAATCCCATAACCTTGTGAGCATCATCTAAACGCTGTTTTGCTCCCGAAGTATGTTTGATACGTACCACGTTGCTCATAGAGCGGAGTGAAGCGTTAAGGGTATTTTGGCAAACGATGCGGATAGGTGTGAAAGCAGCTGTAATACTTCCACTGCCATCGTGCGAAGTGGTTAGGAAAATGTACTTTTCCGTAACATCGTCGCCATTACCTACTCGTATATAATCGGGCAGTTTAGCTGTGATAAAGATGCGTTCTCCCTGTCCAAGTGCTCCTGCGGTTTCGTACAAAATTCCCTGGTCACCGCCTACAATCTCATCAAAGAAATTGAACGCTTCACGATTTTGTACAATGTGATAGTCTTTGCCCACAACGCCCAATACTACATTGTTATCTGTACGGATATTGGCGTAATAGTTAGGTACTTCCAATTCGCTACTGCCTATTTCAATACTGTTAGAAGTTTGGATAATGCCTGATCCTCTTGTGTATAATGGACTTTTAGAGACTTCGTAGTCTAATCCTGCATGCTTTATAGCTTCTTCACTAGTTGGATATTGCTCCACGATTTGTCCTAAGCCGTGCCATGCTTTTTCCTTTACGCTAAAGAATGAATAACGTCCTGTTTCGCTGTTAAAATTGATATTATGTGCCATGATTTTGAAATTTTAAATTGTTAAAAATTGTTTAGATGTTCGTTGTTAAAATGGGAGGTCATCTCCTGTTTTGTCATTATTGTTTACTGTAGGAGCTTGTACCGTTTCCGATTTTTTACCGCCCCCGTGCAGTTTGATTTGCGATGTATTGAAGTTCAGTCCTGCATGTGCTTGTCCGTCACTGCCTGTCCACGCTCTTGCGCTCACTTTACCTGTCAGTTCTACCACCGTACCTTTTGTGAGTATCTGCGCTACTTTAGGACTAAGCCAGTAGGCGCAGTCGAAATACGTTGTCTGCTCTATGCGTTCACCCGCTTTGTTTCTGTAGCTGTCGTTGATGGCTACCGAAAAGTTTACTACTGTTTTACTGTTTGACACGTTGCGTACCTGCGCATCCGCTGTCAGTCTTCCTGTGATGTTCATAATTCCTACGATTTTTTTGATTTATTTTTTTTGAAATTTTATTTGGCAATGAGAGGAGGTGCTGTTTTGTTTCATCAAATCCATTTTTAATATTTTATTTCTCATTGCTGACATTTTTTTTATTCGTCTAAAGAGCCGGAGTATGCTATGTTTCGTTTCAGGAGCATAAAAAGGTTAGTGTTTAGCAATAGCAAGGCTTTTACAAAAAATACGACCCGAATGGGTGGAGATTTTTTGTAAAATCTGAAAGGCTTGGCCTTGCTTTTGCGTTAAGGACACGGAAATACCTTTGCTGCTGAAATGAGACAAAAGCATGCTGGTTATTGGGTAAAAAAGTAATGGGAAGAATGAGCTAAATGATAGAGAAAAGGTTTTATAAATCAATACAACATAACCGTCATAGTGATAAAAAACAGTAATCATGTTGTTTTTGAATATTTGTACAATAAAATAAATTTGCTTATTTCGTTTATTTTTGTATCTTTGTACTGTAAACGAATAACATTACAAAAAAAATGTATGGAAGTTAAAGTAAAAGATATAGCAAATATTCAGTTTGGATATTATGGGAAGCCTAGCGTAAAAGGTACTCTTTCCTATTTACAAGCCAAACATTTCAATGAATTTGGTCTATATATTGGAGAGAATGATACTTTTTTAGAAGAAGACTTAAAATCAATAGAAAATCTATTACAAAATGAGGATATTCTTTTTGTAGCAAAAGGATTTCGATTTTTCGCAACATTATATAAAGAAGAACATGGCAAAGCCGTGGCCTCTTCAATATTCTTTATTTTACGCACTGATAAAACTAGAATTATTCCGGCTTATTTGGTTTCAGTACTCAATCTTCCAAAAAATTTACTGCACTTTCAGCAGTCAGGTGCAGGAAGTACTATTCCTTCTATTCGTAAAAACGAGTTGGCAGATTTTACCTTTAATTTAATACCATTAGAAGAACAACAAAAAATTGTAGCATTACAAGAACTGTATCTAAAAGATATTGAGCTAACAAATTCCTTAATCAAAGAGAAACAAAAATTATTTCAAACAACAATTTCAACAATTATAAAATAATCACAAGATGGCAAAAATAAAAAATGATGCTCCAGGAATGAGAGGCGACAGAAGCAGAAATGATAACGGAGAATTAAGACAAAAAAGAAGTGACACACACATAGGAACTATCGAACAAAAGTATAACATTGATCTGAATGTAAGAAGCGATATGCATTTAGGTGCATATTTAGAAAAAAACGATATTGCTTCTTTAAATGATTTAGTAAATAACAATAAAAAATAATTGCTCCAAAAAATAACCACTATGGCAGAGAATAAAATCACTCAAAAGGAAATCAATAATATTGTTTGGAAAGCTTGTGATACTTTACGTCCAGTAATGGGAAGTGAACAATACAAAGATTATATACTTACACTATTGTTTATAAAATATCTATCTGATGTTTGGAAAGATAAGGTAGAACAATATCGTATTAAGTATCCAGATAATGAAGAAATGGTAAAACGTCAATTACAAAGAGAACGTTTTATATTACCCGAAACAAGCAATTTTGATTACCTATTCCAAAATCGAAACGAACCAAACATTGGCGAAATTATTGATATAGGACTAACCGCGTTAGAGGATGCCAACCGTTCCAAATTAGCGATGGTTTTCCGTAGTATTTCTTTCAATTCTGAAACGGTTTTTGGTCAAACCAAACAGCGTAATGCTATTATGAAAAACTTATTGGTTGATTTTTCAGAATTAGATTTACAACCATCACATTTAAAAGACAACGATGTCATTGGAGATAGTTATGAATTTCTAATATCAAAATTTGCTGGAGAAAGTGGAAAAAAATCGGGAGAATTTTATACTCCTAGTGAAGTCAGTACACTATTAGCGAAACTACTAGATCCACAACCCGGTAACAGAATGTGTGATCCCACCGCAGGGTCGGGCTCACTGTTGATTAAAATGGCCGATGAAATTGAGGGTAAAAATTATTCCTTATACGGACAAGAAAACAACGGTAGTACTTGGGCATTATGTCGTATGAATATGTTTTTGCACGAACAAGACAGTGCTACCATAGAATGGGGAGATACTATCAATAATCCAAAATTGTTGGAAAATGACAAATTGATGAAATTCCATATTGTGGGAGCTAATCCACCATTTTCACTTGACAAATGGGGAGCCGACACAGCAGCTTCCGACCAGTTCAACCGTTTTCACAGAGGTGTTCCTCCAAAGAGCAAAGGAGATTATGCTTTTATCAGTCACATGATAGAAACTACATACGAAGATGTTGGTAAAGTGGGTGTAATTGTCCCACACGGTGTATTGTTTCGTAGCAGTAGCGAAGGACAAATTCGTAAAAAACTAATTGACGAAAATTTATTAGAAGCTGTAATTGGTTTACCTGCTAACTTATTTTTTGGCACAGGAATTCCAGCAGCAATATTAATTTTTAATAGAGGAAAAGGAAGCAACAAAGATATTTTATTTATTGATGCCAGCCGTGAATTCGAAAATGGTAAAAACCAAAATAAGTTAAGAGAAATTGATATCGCCCATATAGTAACGGCATTTAAGACATTTAAAACTGCTACACCACTAACAACCGAAAAAGGGGCTATTGTAGAAGACAAATACAGTTACCGTGCTACTATTGCTGACATTATAGAAAACGATTACAACCTTAATATTCCTCGCTATGTAGATACATTTGAAGAAGAGGAAGAAGTAGATATTAAAGCCACGCATTCCAACATCATTGAACTTAAAAAACAACTGACCGAAGTGGAAAATCAAATGGAAAACTACTTGAAAGAGTTAAATCTTATATAATATGGATATTACTAAATATAAGAATACTTCTATTGGCTTAATTCCAAGTTCTTGGGATATAAAACCTGTAGGAGAAGCATTTAGGATTTGTAATAATCTTAGATTACCCATTAGTCAGGATGAAAGAAATAAAATAAAAGGTGAGTATCCATATTATGGACCTACAAAGATTCAAGGGTACATAGATAATTACAGAATTAACGGAAAATATGCACTTATTGGAGAAGATGGGGATCACTTTTTAAAATGGAAAGACCTCCAAATGACTTTATTAGTTGAAGGTAAATTTAATGTAAATAACCATGCTCATATAATACAAGGTGTTGATAATTTAACAGAATGGTTTTTCTATTATTTCAATCATAAAGAATTAACGCCTCACTTAACTAGACAAGGTGTAGGTAGGTATAAACTTACAAAGGATTCTTTGAGTAAAATCCCTTGTTTATTACCTCCAATTAAAGAACAACAAAAAATAGTAGAAATTCTTTCCACTTGGGATAATGCTATTGATAATTGCAAAGCGATTATTCATAATTTAAAAGTTAGAAATAAAGGACTTTTAAATAAATTGATAATAGAAAATGAAGAATTAAAAGTAAAACTAGGAAACATATTTATTGAAAGTAAAATTCCTGCCATAAATCCAAATGTAAATAAAAGAATTACAGTAAAGTTGAATCTAAAAGGAATTGAGAAAAGAGGTGTAAGAGGAAGTGAAATGGATGAAGCAACTGCATATTATTTAAGAAAAGCTGGGCAATTTATTTATGGTAAACAAAATTTGCATAAAGGAGCATTTGGAATTGTTCCAAATGAGTTGGATGGATTTGAAAGTAGTTCAGATATACCTGCTTTTGATGTAAATGAAAATTTCAATATAAACTATATTTTTTATTATTTTTCAAGAGTGCATTTTTTTGAAAAACTTGAAAGTATCTCTACTGGTACTGGTTCAAAAAGAATACAACCTCGAGAGCTTTATAAAATTTATATAAAAATACCATCTACTATTGATAAGCAAAATGAAATCGTTAAAATATTAGATACAGCCACTGAAGAACTAAATCAATATCAACAAAAACTACAAACCTTACAGTTGCAGAAAAAAGGATTGATGCAACAGTTATTAACTGGAAAAATTAGAGTAAAAAATTTAAACTAAATGAAAATATGAATGAATTAATTAATTTTTTTAACCATCCCTTTTTCGTTATTGTGGGAGGTATTAGTACTGTTGTAGCGATAGTAGGTTTTGGATATGGTATACTTACAATCATAAGAGGTGTTCTTCCAGTATGGATAAGACTAGGAAAAGGATTGTCAAATAAAAAAATTGCAGTTTACGCAGAAAGTGAATTTGATGATTTTAAAAATTTATTAATTGATTCAGGACTTTTCAAAGAAAAAAATATTGAAAAAATAACAAAGTCATCTCTCAGTAAAGGTGAAACACACACTATGATGTTAGTTAATTTTAATGAGTTTGCTGATAGAATTGAAGACATACTCAGGTTTAAAAAAGATAGTGATGCTTTGATTGTTTATGTTTCAAATGGTGTTAGAGTACCTCAAAATACCATGGATGGTATAAATAATCATAGAAATTCTATTGTAGTAACCTTTAGAGGACGATTATTGAATGATATTGTTACATCACTAATTACAACTGCATATGAAAAAAAGTAATATAAATTCACTTCTTAGAAGTTATATAAAGGAAAATCTTACTCCAACTATGGAGGATATTCAGTTTGTATCTAATATTTATCAATCTTTTAATGATTTACTAGGTATAAATAATTGTGTTCAAATAGGCTCTTATCCTAGATATACAGCTATAAAGCCATTTCACGATTTAGATATTTTATATATTATGGGTGATTGGAATCCAAATTATAATGATCCAAAATTTGATTTGAAAACTATCGCTGAAAAATTTTCAAAAGAATATAAAAACCCAACCCGCTTCAAGATAGAGATCGTTGTCCAAACACACTCTATTTCATTTAGATATTTAGATAAGGATAACGAAGTATTTGCTGTTGATTTAGTTCCTTCTTTAACTGATGGGAAGAATGAATTTGGAAGAAATACATTTCGTGTACCCGAAATTATAAAAATACATAGAGGAAAGAAAAGAACTGAGTATTATGAAAGAAAAAGCCAAAGTAAAGAAAATATAATATGGATAAAAACGGATCCATTAGGTTATATAGAAGTCGCGTCTGGTATTAATAAGCAAAATAAAGACTTTAGAAGAAGTGTTAAATTTATCAAAGGATGGAAGCATGACTGCAAAGAGAAAAATGAAAATTTTAAACTTAAATCTTTTCATTTAGAACAATTGATAACAGAAAACTATAATCAAAATATTCATTTAGATGTTTTTGATAGTATTTTTAAATGTCTATCCGAGTTGAAAGAAAAAATTGAAATGCCTATTTTGAGAGACAGAGGTGATAATAGTAAATTTATCGACAGTTATGTTTCTGAATTAACTGATGAAGAAAGGAATTCAATTCACGAAGCTGTAGATGCTATTTTAATCTCATTTGAAAATATTGATGCAACAAATAATGTAAATCTAATTGTTAAAAGCGGTTTTTACAAAAGAGTTTCAGTATCTGAAAAATTCTTATTCGACCAGAAAATACCTGTTTTAATTGATGATACGGTACAATTGAAAATTGATGGTTTTGTAAAAGATTTAAGTGGATTTAGAGATTACAAGGCAAATTTAAAACTTGTTAGAGGAGTTGTTGATACAAAAAACAAAATTGATTTTAAAGTAATTACAAACACAACAAATCACGATATTCTAAAATGGAAAGTTAAAAATGATAATCTTTCGAAAGACCTTAGAGGTGAAATTACAGATTATCATACATACTGCCGTCCAGAGAGCACTGCTTACGTAGGAAAACACTTTGTTGAATGTTATTCAATTAAAGGTAATGTTTGTGTTGCAAAAGATAATATAGAGGTGATTGTTAGACAATAATATTCGCTAACAGATACTTTGATAAGTAAAATTAAGACTAAGATGTTGATTAGTTGATAAATAAAAAACAGAGCTACAGAAAAATGGATAATGCAATAGTTATTAGCCTGAAAACTAGAGTTAAAACAAATAACTAATTTAGACGATTATGGCAAAAAGCAGAGGGTTTTCAATCTATTTATTGAAGAGTACATTTTCAAATGAAAATGCACTTAAGGAAGATCATAGTTTAGAATTGTTATCTGAAGGAGTAATCAATTTGCCTGATGGAGCTTTTATGTATATAGCAGATAGGCCCAGTAGTGTTCCTTGGTGGAAAAATTATTGGGGAGTACAAAAAGATTTGTATCAAATGCAAAAAGGAGCTTTAGTATTTTTGCCAATAAATAACCGCTGGGTTGTGTTGACTTTTGGAATGACTTATCATCAATTAAATGATAATTGTTATGAATATGATTTTGGATTGAGAACTACATTAAACGCCCTAGATCCTAAAAAAATAAAATCTACAGATATTCTGCAACCAGAAAATGCTAAAAGACAAAGAGTTCAAAGTCCGACAGCATCAGAGTTAAATTTCTTCGATCTTAGAAGTGATGAAACAATATTAAAAAAAATGACAGGTGCGGTAAAAGATGAATATGCAGATTTATTTAAAAATATCACAGGAGGAAATAGCTTAAAAGTTTCTTCAAACCTGCAAGCTGATGAAATATCAGATCTTTGTATAAATTTAGTTGAGATTTATGAAAAAGATGATTACAAAACCACTTTTCCTGAGTTGCAAAATATCGTACCTGTTAAGGATCCTGCACTTTTAGACTTATTGAAAAATAATCTTAAAGAAGCTTTTAATCGTAATCCTGCTCCTGTAGAATTAGTGTTAGCTATTCCTGATTTATTTGATTATTCTACTGATTATAAAATAAAGTTTTCTGGAGAGGGCAGATCAAATTTAGAATTTACTGATGTCTATATTAAAGGATATAGAGAATATTTATTAGATAAAGGTATTGAAGAAGTAGAAGATGTTGAAGAATTTAATACTCATAAATTAAGAATATTAGATGATAATGAAATCCTCATCAAAGAATATTCTATCTATAAAAGTTTTTTGTTCGATTGTGAAATACAAGGAAAAACATATCATTTATGTGAAGGTGAATGGTATTTAATAGAAACAGATTTTATTATAAATTTATCCACGGAATTAGATCCAATTTTCATTGACAATCATTCCTTTTTACATCAATGTGAGGATAAAAGAGAAGATGATTACAATGTTTCCGTTAAAAATTCAAATGCCAATATTATTTGTTTAGATAAAAAAAGTATATCACCTAACGGTCAATATCAGGTAGAACCTTGTGATTTAATTTATTTAAATAACAATTATCTAGAACTTGCCCACATTAAAATATCAACACGTTCTTCTACTTTGAGTCATCTCTTTAATCAAGGTGTAAATTCAGTACAGCTATTAAGAAGTAATGATCAGGCAAAAGATAAGTTAAAAGAGTTGATAGCAGATGAAGCAATAATATTACCTTTCATTGACGAGGGAAAATATAGTGTAACTTATGGAATTATTACCAAAAACGACAAAGCAAAGAAATCTAAAAGCTTACCTATTTTCTCTCGTATAAGTTTGTTGAGGACTGTAAACGAGCTAAAAACAATGAATATACCAGTTTCAGTATATTATATTTTGGATAATGTTGATAGAAAAAACTTAAATCAAGAAGAAGATTAAGACAATGAATAACCACAAAATTAATTGATAAAAAACTACTCCAAGCCAAATTGCACGAATTAGGAGAGTTATACAATCAAAGAGAGGGTAATCAAACTGAAGAATAAAGAAAGATGAAAATACTAAAACTTCAATCACATTTAATAAATGAACTCAACAAAGCAAATGAAGTTTATGTTGCTTCCGCAATAGTTTCTGATAGCGGATTACAAATACTGTTAGATAATATCCCGCCAAGCTGTAAATTAAAATTACTTATAGGCATTGATTTACCAACACCAATATCTGTATTTCAAAGACTTTTTGAATTAAATAATGAAAATATTGAAGCAAAAGTGTTTTTAAAGGCATCTTTTTTTCATCCAAAGCTCTATTTGACAAATGGTAAAAAGAAGGTAGGATTCATTGGTTCTGGCAACTGTACTATAGGTGGTTTAGAAAATCATATAGAATTATTTCATAAAATTTCAGAAGATGAAATGTATAGTGAATACAAATCGTGGTTTGATACTTATTTCAAGTTAGGCACTGAAATCAGAGAAGAATGGTTAACTCAATATGCCACATTTTTTTCGGAAAGAGAAGTACAAGATGCAACAGAAAGAGTAAAAATAAAAGAATTTAAAAAACAGTTAACAGTAAATAAAACAGTTATAGATATAAACCAAATTGATTTTACAAATCAATTTTTCAAACTGTATCATCACATAGCTTTTGAGGATAATAAAGTTAAAAAAAGTTTTCCTCAATATGATAAAGAACGATTAAAAGTTAAAAAAAGACTAGAGGATTTACATGAATTAGTATATCCCTTAATTATAAATAAGGGCTGGGATATTCATCCGCACCACATGAACAATCACATTGTATCTTCACACCAACATGGGGAGTTTACTAGTACTGATTTAGGAGCCTTGTGGCTACATTATGGTAGAAGCGAAAAAGATTTATTAAGATTTAAGCAGCTGTACGGTGATAATCAAACAAGTATGTATCAAATGCGTTTACAGGTTCTGGTGCATCTTTACGATGTTTCAATTTGGTTGCGTGTCGGAAAAAACAATGGAAGTGTTGTTGATAGAGAAAATTTTAAAAGTAGAATAAAAGAAAAAAATTATCAAAATAAGTTTTACACACTAATCAATAAATTATCAGATGATTATTTTATCTCTATAAATAATGAAAGAAGAGGTGTAACAACATTTAATGATAGTGAAGAACTTTCAGATTTTGTAAAGAAAGACAACATAAGTAAACACTATTTTATTATTGGAAAGGAATACTTACCCAATTCTGAATTTCTATCGGAAATCAATATAGTGGATACTGTAATTAAAGAATATGAATTATTGTATCCAATTTATGAACTTATAAAAACAGTTATTTAATGCAGCTACCATCATATATAGAAGACCATATTAGTCAAATTCCAGCATTGCAGTTACTCATAAAAATGGGATATCAATATGTGTCGCCAGACGAAGCAATGGAATTACGTGGCGGTAGAACCAGTAATGTATTGCTGGAACCAATTTTGAAAAAACAACTCGAAAAAATAAATAGTATTCAATACAAAGACAAAGAGTTTTCTTTTTCAGAGAGTAATATCAATGCAGCAATTATCGCTTTGCGAGAATTACCAATACAAGATGGCTTTATAAAGGCAAATCAAGCATTTTACGACTTAATAACTTTGGGAAAAAGTTTGGAACAAACTATTCTAAACGATAAAAAAAGTTTCTCTTTTCAATATATCGATTGGAAAAACATAGAGAATAATGTATTCCACGTTACCGAAGAATATGCAGTATTACGCAGCGAAAGAAACGACACTTATCGCCCAGATATTGTTTTGTTCATAAATGGAATTCCAATGATAGTAATTGAATGCAAAAGCAATGTGATAAAAGACCCCGTAACACAAGGTATATCGCAACATTTAAGAAACCAATTAGATGACGGAATAAGAGGATTATACCAATACACTAATATGGTGTTGTCATTAGCCGTAAACGAGGCAAGATATGCTACAACAGCTACACAAAAAGAGTTTTGGAGTGTATGGAAAGAAGTATTCCGTACCAAGGAAGAAGGAATACAGTATGGTGATGCAATTAGACAACTAAAAAACAGCGAATTACCTAATACGGAACGAACAGCCATTTTCAAACAGCGATTTAGTAGTGTATTACATTATTTCAATCAACTGGAAAAAGAAGAAGTAATTGTAACCGAACAAGATAAATTAATATTCAGTTTATGTCAGAAATCAAGAATATTGGATTTGATTTTTAATTACATAATTTATGATGATGGCATTAAGAAAATAACCCGATACCAGCAATATTTTGCAATCAAAGAAACACTAAAAAAAATCAGTATTGCAGATGCTAATGGAAAGCGAACTGGTGGTGTGATTTGGCATACACAAGGAAGTGGAAAATCGTTGACAATGGTAATGTTGGCGCAATTAATTGCAACCCAAAAAAAGCTAAAAAATCCAAAAATAATTCTCGTTACCGATAGAATAGATTTAAATACCCAAATTACAGAAACATTTCAAAAATGTCACGTTGATGTAGAAGAAGCACAAACCGGAAAACATTTAGTAGAACTAATCAATAGCCCAACCGATGCAGTAATTACAACATTGATACACAAATTTGAAGCCGCTATAAACCAATCAAAAGAAGGTTTTACTTCGCCTAATATTTTTGTATTGATTGACGAAGGACATCGAAGCCAGTATGGTACATTTAATGTAAAAATGCAAAAGGTTTTCCCTAATGCCTGTTTTGTCGCATTTACAGGAACTCCATTAATGAAAAAAGAAAAAAGTACTGCCAATAAATTTGGAGGTCTAATTGATGTTTATTCTATAACGGATGCTGTTGAAGACAAGGCTGTAGTACCGTTGCTTTATGAGGGAAGACACAATCTAATTGAGGTAAATGATAAACCATTAGACACTTATTTCGATAAAATTTCGGAACCTGCTACAACTTATGGAAAGGTTGCATTAAAAAGAAAATTCAGTTCAACCAATCAAATTAATAAAGCCGACCAAGTGATTTATGCAAGAGCTTGGGATATTAGCGAGCATTTTGAAGCAAACATTCAAGGGACTGGTTTCAAAGGACAATTAGTAGCACCCAACAAAACCAGCGCAATAAAATACCGAGAATACTTAAAAGAAATAGGAAAAGTAAGTTGTGAGGTGTTAATTTCTGCACCCGATACAAGAGAAAACCACGAAGATGCTTTTGAGGAAAACGAAGATGTAGTTTTGAAGTTTTACAAAGCAATGATGGGTAAATATGGAAAACAATTAGATTACGAAAAATCAGTAATTAGTGCTTTCAAAAAGCAAGAAGAACCTGAAATAATTATTGTAGTAGATAAATTATTAACTGGTTTCGATGCACCAAATAATCAAGTATTATACATTACTAGAAGTTTAAAAGAGCATACTTTACTTCAAGCTATTGCAAGGGTAAACAGAGTTGCATCAGGAAAAGAATATGGTTTTATAATTGATTATTTTGGAAATTTAGAAAATCTAGACAATGCTCTAAATACATACAGCGGACTAAATGACTTTGAATTAGAAGAATTATCAGGAACAATAATAAACATCAATAAGGAAATAGGAAAATTGCCACAGGCACACAGCGAGTTATGGGATATTTTCAAAACGATAAAAAACAAATACGATGCAGAAGCATATTCCGAATTATTAAATGATGAAAGCATAAGACATCCTTTTTATGAAAAACTTTCAGCTTTTGTTCGTTTGTTTAAATTAGCAATGGCATCAATAGAGTTTAATGATATTAAAAACGAGAAAACCATTGACAAATATAAAAGTGACAGTAAGTTTTTCTTGCAATTAAGAGTGGATGTTAAGCGAAGATATTTTGACGATTTAGATTATTCAGCTTATGAACCACAAGTTCAAAAGTTAATAGATAAACATATAACTACGGAAGGTGAAGTATTAAAAATAACCGAACTCGTAAATATTTTTGATAGAGAAAAAAGAGAAGCTGAAGTAGAAAAAGTAATTGGAAAAGCAGCAAAAGCGGATCACATTGCAACTCGTACCGTCAAGGCAATTAATGTCAAAATGAATGAAGATCCCATCTTCTATAAAAGTTTGTCGGCATTAATAAGAGAAGCTATAAATGATTATCATCAGCATCGAATTGATGAAGCACTTTATTTACAAAAAGCTAAAGAATATGAAAATCAATTCCTGACCGGAAAACAAAATAATGTACCAAATACTATCCAAAACAAACCAAATGTAATTGCTTTCTACAATCTGATAAATGCAGTTTTAGAGAATAGTTTTAGCAACGCACCTGAGCCTAAAGAAGTACAAGCCAGTACAGCATTAGAAATAGAAGATTGTATTAAGAATATAGTGTTTGAAAATAACACACTTATTATTGATTGGCAAACCAATACGGAAATTGAGAAAGAATTAAAAAACAATCTTGATGATTTACTTTTTGAAAAACAGCAACAATACGATACGCAATTCTCATTTGATAAAATTGATGAATTAATAGACGAAGTAATTAAAATTGCTAAACTAAAATACATTTAATGCTACATTCAATCCAAAAAGTGAATTACGGCAGTAAAAGCATTGAATATAATCTGTCTTTTGCTGTAAGGAAATCATTAGGCATAAAAGTATTGCCTGATGGTTTGGTATCGGTTATTGCTCCATTTGATGCGGATTTAATAGAAATCAATAAAAAAGTAAAATTAAAAGCCAATTGGATATTAAAACAGCAAGCCTTTTTTTGTAGTTACAAACCAAATACTCCAGAACGAAAATATGTTAATGGGGAAACTCATTTGTATCTCGGAAGACAATATAAATTGCAAATTATTGAAGATGCTATAAATGAAATTAAACTTTATAGAGGCGCAATGATTATGAAAACTAAAAAAAACAATCCGGAATATTTAGAGAAAAAATTAAATGAATGGTACAAGGAAAAAGCAATTGTCCATTTTGAAGAATTGCTCGAAAGTTCTTTAGAAAAATTCAATAAGTACAAAATCGAAAAACCTATTTTAGATATAAGATTAATGCAAAAACGTTGGGGTAGTTGCGCTAAATCAGGCAAAATAATTCTAAACACAGAATTAATAAAAGCCCCAAAAGGAAGTATTGAATATGTTGTAATTCACGAATTATGTCATTTAGTGCATCACAATCATAATAAGGAATTCTATGATTTACAAAATACATTATCTCCCGATTGGGAAAAATGGAAAGAAAAATTAGAACACGCTCTTTCATAATTTTAGCTTAGGAATATTAAGTAAACGTTCCAAATCTTCCAAAAAAAGTTCGAGATTAGTTTGGAAGTGCTAGTTTACAGGAAACTCCAACAATGAAAAAACTCAATACAAAGCTTTCATAAAGTTGTATCTCAGAAACATTTTAATAAATTTACATATACAAAAGTACATTGATTGATTGGCATTAAATTGATCGAGGCTACAAAGGGCTATAAGGTAAGTCATTATAAATAAGATCTATTAGATCTATTAGATCTATTCGGCTACCCTTTTTGAAGAAGTATTTGAAACACCAATAAAATCAACGAATTAAGGAATAGGCATGTAATCCTGCCACCTTGATCAAAGTCTTTTCATTATTGAAAAGACTTTTTTTGCATTACAGTGAGAAAATCATAGAGTAGAACGATTATTACGTCCAGATTGAAAATCGACAAGAATACAGATTCGAAGATTAAATCTGCCTTTTTCCGCCAAAAACATCCTTTCACAGCCTCATAACGATTTTTCATTGTCACTTTAATAATTTGGCGCCATTCACCATTACTTTATTGATATGAAAGAGATGAATGACTTTGAGTTAAAAAAGATAGCTATAGAGGAAGCATTTAAGAGAATGAGAGATGCGGGAATGGAAGTGTCATATGAAGACGCAGTTTTAATAATGGATTTCTTGCATAATTTAACATATCTTGTTATTAGAAAACACTTTAAACTTCCGTAGTTTGTTTACTTTTATGATGCTTAAAGCTTATGTTTTCAGTGTGTTAATAAAATATCTTATACTATGAAAAGTGCAATTTTATATATCCGAGTTTCAACTGATGAGCAGGCAGACAAAGGGTACTCACAACGTGATCAGGATGAGCGTCTGCGCAGGTATTGTAATAATCACAATATTCGTGTCGATAATGTTATTTTTGAAGACCATTCTGCAAAAAGCTTTAATCGGCCAGAATGGATTAGGCTTCTTGATGGGGTAAAGAAACGTAAAGCAAGACCGGACTTCGTACTTTTTACAAAGTGGGACCGTTTTAGCAGGAATGCAGGAGATGCTTATCAAATGATTAATATGCTTAATGGCCTGGGTGTAGAACCACAGGCTGTAGAGCAGCCGCTTGATCTTTCTGTTCCCGAAAATAAAATGATGCTGGCAATATATTTGGCTGCCCCGGAAGTTGAAAATGACAGACGTGCCTTAAATACATTTTATGGTATGCGCCGTGCTAAAAAAGAAGGCAGGGTTTTAGGTATGGCTCCATATGGTTATATTAATCGAACCAAAGAGGATGGTAAAAAGTATATTGCGATAAAAGAACCGGAAGCAACTAATTTACAATGGGCATTTAATGAAATTGCTAAAGGTGTGCTGGCAGCAGATCAAGTGCGTCAGACAATGGTTAAAAGGGGTAAGAATATTAGCAGGAGTGCTTTTCATGTGGCGCTGCGTAATGTTGTGTACTGTGGAAAGGTCTTCATTCAAAAACATAAAGATGAGGAGGCACATTCTGTACAAGGACAGCACGAACCCTTAATTTCTGAAGCGTTGTTTTATAAGGTTCAGGATATTCTAGATGGGAATATACGTCAGGTGCGTCCGCAGACCAAAATCTTTTCTGACGATAATTTACCTTTAAGAGGTTTTTTGATTTGCCCTGATTGTGGAAGGAATCTGACCGGCAGTGCTTCAAAGGGCTCAAAAGGGGGGTATTACTATTACTACCATTGTATTCCAAAGTGCGGTTTTAGAAAAAGTGCCGTTAAAGCAAATGAAATATTTCAGGTTGATTTAAAGAAATATGAATTTCCGATTGTCATTCAAGGAATTTTGCATGATATAATGATGGTTAATTATAAAAGTTTTGCATCTGTTTTTGAAAATAGACGCAGGGCTATCGCGTTGGAAATTGAGAAATTTAATACAAAGCTTTCAAAGGCAAGAGAGTTACTTTTGGCTGAAAAATTGGATGCAGATGATTACAGGGAAATAAAAGAGGAGTGTAAAAGTAACATTGAAAACTTAGAGGAAGAACTCTCAGCATACATGTCCGAACAAAAAAATCACAATATTAAGAAAAATCTTGATGATGCATTAAATACCCTTTCCAGCCTGTCATCCCTTTATAAAGATGGCGATATAGAAACCAAACGATATATAATAGGTTCAATATATCCTGAAAAACTGTTTTTTGATGGAAGTGCATATCGAACCCCGAGATTGAATGTTATTGCAGAGTGTATTTCTTTGGTAAATAAGGCTTTAGAAGATAAAAAAAACCGAACAAATGAGTCGTTTTCTCATTTGTCCGGTCTTGTAGCGGGAACAGGACTCGAACCTGTGACCTTCGGGTTATGAGCCCGACGAGCTGCCTACTGCTCTATCCCGCGATGTTTCGGGTGCAAAGATACACACTAAATACGGTTATGCAAATAATTTTAGTACTTTATTTTTTATAATTTTTAAAAACAATGTTTTTTCTTATACTTTATATTTCAATAATTCTTTGTAAACGTTTCCTTCTAAGCCTAATAGCAAGTCAAATGCAGGTTCGGTTTTTATGCCACTTTCTTTTAGTTTTATGATCTCCAATCTGAAGTTTTCGTCTTTTGAGCTTAGAATTTGGTGTTCGATTACCATATGTTTATAGCCATTTTGATGTTCGGTTGGTATATTTTGTCCAAAGATTTCGATTTCAAAAGCATCAATAAAGAAATTTGCAATAACAGATTCTTGATCATTAATGAGGTCTTCTCGAATGGTAAAACGATCTTCTTTTTCAAACAGTTTTTTTACCTTATCAATAAAATTAGATTTGTTTTTCCAGTAACAGATAATATCCAAATCACTGTTTTCGATATCAATATTTATCGGAATCGTACCAACCAAAATAGGATCAAATGCAGCAAGATTTTCCAGAACTTTATATTGCGCTAAAACAGTAAATGCAGCTTGCTGTTTAGTATTTCCGGTTTGCAAATAAGATAAATCCTTGAAATTAATCATTTATAATCTTGTTTTTCTCTTCGTTGATTTCTTGCTCTAATCTCTTATTGATATCGACTTTTGCATTCGTGAAAACAAAAATTGTAGCGCCATATCCTCTAGCGTATTGATTTGTGACTTGACCGCCAATAACAGCAGACTCAAAATACGGACTTGTTTCTTTCATTTCTTTCTCGTTTTCTTCAAAATCTTTAACACGAATGAGATTTTTATACTTAATGCTAAGATCAAACCAATTTAGATAATCGGCATTGAAAGAAACAGCTTTAATTCCTTTTTTAGAATAATAATTAATCGCTCCGGCTTGTCCGTAATTATCGCAAAGTACAATAGTTTCTTTTTGATTTGGGAGCAAGGCATAAAGCGAATCTGTTTTTCTAGCCAATTCTTTCCAACCTAGCATATCGGCAAAATCCTGAGGAAGATGATGATCTTTTCCGTCTTCCCAACGAAGCAGTCCCAGTTTTTTGTACGGTTCTGAATGTGCAACCATATATTCTGGACTTTTATTTGGAAAAGCAACATGATAAATGGGAATAAAAAGCAATAGCGGAATCAGAATGAAAATAGGTTTTAAAAAACGTTTCCATCCGTTATTTATCATTTCTGAAATATAAGCGGCTCCAAAAGCAAGATAAATAGGATATAATCCAATCACGTAATAGGCTTTTGCTTTGAAGTAAATAAAAATTAAAAGTGTGAAAACAAATGATGCAAAAAAGAGCTGATATTTTCTGAAAGGCTGATAGAATAAAACCGCATAAAGTCCAGCTAGAATCACAAATAATCCGCCAACAAAAAATAGAATTTGTTCTTTTAGAAAATCACCTAAATCTACATTTACCAATTGCGTTTTCGCCAATTCTTTCATGTGATGCACAATTGGAAAATGATTGCTGTATTGCCAATACAAATTGGGTAGAATTAAAACCAATCCTAAAATTAGAGCAAAATAGAATTCTTTTTTTGCTAGTATTTTTCTTTGTTTAGAAAGCAAAATAGCAGGAACTAATCCGAGTAATAAAAACACGATATTGTACTTATTCAAGAAACCAAAAGCGAAAATTACGCTGCCAAAATAAAGCCATTTTGTATTTTCTGAAGTCAGATATTGAATTAAAGCATAATAAAGTGCGGTCCAACATAAAATATCGAGCGAGTTTGGCTGATAGAGCATGTTTAAACGCAGTAGACATGAAAGCAAAACACACAAAGCTCCGAGTATTAAAGCGTAAAGATTGCCTTTGAGAAGTTCAATAGTTTTCCAGACAATTAAAAGCGTTAAAGCACCAAATAGAGCAGGGAAGAACTTTACCCAGAAAACCGAATTTCCAAGCAAAAGAATAGTATACGAAAACCAAGACGTAACCGGAGGAACAGATAAATAACCCCAAGCCAGATGATTTGCTTGATCCAGATGTAGATATTCGTCGCGCTGCAAATCATATTCGGGACTGATTAAGACATATTGCAGAATGAATTTTAGAATTATAAATCCGAATAAAATCAGGTTTTTTTTGGTCATGTAGATTTTGGCTTTTAGGTTTGTTTGACTTTTAGGTTGCAATTGGTTTTAAATCAACGCATGATTCTGTAGCTAAGATAGGACTTATTTTGATTTTTGAACATCTGAAATATTTCGGGATTAAATGGTTTAAAGTTCAGATATTTAAGTGTTTAAGGTTTTAAAATGTGAATTGGACTAACATTTTTATTACCTTTAGTATCAAGCAAATAACTTTAAAAGCAAATACCATGAAAAAGAAATTATTGATTTTAGTTGTCTTTTTAGGGACAATTTCACTTGCAAATGCACAAAGCATAGGAGACGTTACAAAAGCGGCCAGTAAAGCATCGACAACGGCAGTACCCGCTTTTGATGTTGCTAGTATCGCGAATCAGGTTATGGGAGTACTTTCTCCAAAATTGAAATTAACCGATGCTCAAAAACCGGTTGTAAATTCATTGGTAAATGAAACTCTAAATAAAAAGAAGAATATTTTGCCTGCAATGGCTACAGACAAAGCAAGTTATACTTCTAAAATGACCACCACTAGAGAGTCTTTTATATCCAAAATGAAAAAAAATATTAGTCCGACACAATTTGATGCCTTAACAGCTTTATTGCCCAAATCAGCTTCGGCAGTAACACCATTGGCAAAAATGCTTTATTAAAATTGGCCAAAATAAAAAAAGCTTCAGATTATTCTGAAGCTTTTCGTTTTTATGTTTTTTAGGATATTATTCCTCGACAGCAGTTTCAAATTCCATATGGTCAATCATTTCTGCTTCTGGTTTTTCTGGTTTAGAAGCTTTTAAAGTATTAAATCTTTCCAACATTTCTGTTTCGCCCTCTTCACCGCTGAAATAAGGAAAAACATCCATAATTGCCGTTTCTGAAATAGCAGGAATAGAATATTCTCCCATTGTATTTTTCATTATATGAAGTGTGTTGTCATAAGCTTCGCGAACATCATTTGCTTGAACCAGCATATACATGCTTGTTTTTCTTTCTTTTCCACTTTCTTCATCGTAAGCAATTAAAGTGATTTTAGATTTAAACCATCTGTCTGCATTTTCAAAAGGATGAATTTCGGCATAATTTGCCACTTTAATAGCTGTGATTTTAAATTCTTCGCTAGTGTACGCAGCCATTTCTTCAGTCATTCTTTTTTCAGCTTCCGTATAAGACAAAGCATCAACCAAATAAGGCTCGGTTAAAACTTTTTGTCCTCCAGTTTCATCTGTTTTTCTATATTTTACTTTGCATTCGTACCAAATTGCGCTCATCTCTTTATTTAATTTTTAAGGATGTCAAAGATAGATTATACTGCAAAATAAACAGTTAAAACTTTAAATAGATATTCACAATTTTAGCTGATTTTAGGTAACTTTTTGATGCTCTGAAAGTTGTGTTTTTGATAAACAATTTGTCTTCATTACAAAAAATAAAATTTTTCTTTCTTCTATTTTCTTGATTAAAGTATTGAAAAACAGATATTTATTTTGTTAGAAAAGAATTATTTAAAAAAACTGAAAAAACTGAAATCCAAAAAATCAATTTGCACGTAGATATCGGTAACAATGGCTAAGAATGAGGTAAATTCGAATGGTATTGGTTTTTGGAGCATATTGAATCTTACCGCATTTTTGGCTATTGTTTTTTTATAAATTATTAAAAATAATAGGTTGGGGAAATTAAACGTTCAAAAGTTAAAAGAGACTTTAAAATATCTAGAAAGCAAACAACGCGAATTAAAAAGACAAGATCAAAACGATGTGAGAAGTCTAGAATCGATGATTAAATATCTGAAAAAGGATATGATGGAACAGCACAATTTGGCTGAACATCACCAATTGATAAAACAAGAAATTAAAGACACCGAAAGTTTTATTGAGAATGTTAAAAACATCATTAAAATCAATTCTTAAAACAGTTTAGTATTGCAAAATTTTACTTTTATTCTAATCTAAATTTTTCGTTTTTACAATCCAAAATAAGTTTGTGATTGAGGAAAAGTTTGTTGCCAATCATTCCCTGCATTCCAGAACGCTTCATTAAGAATTTTTGAAGGTCTGAAGTGCCTTCTATATACGTAACTTCAGAAAGGTTCAAAATCAATTTATCAAATTGTATTTTCTTTTTCGCGGAGGCAGAATAAACATACAATGTATTTCCCCAAGAATTTCCTTTTTCGGTTTTTACTGCACTGTTTTTAAGTCTGTATTGCTGCCAAATTCCTTTTGTAGTTATCAGTTCGTAACCGCTTGTTCCAGAATCGTATAATAGTTTCAGATTTTCATTTTCTATAATTGAAGGAATTAAAATTTTGCGTTTTTTGAATTCAAAATCAGAAAAATCATTTTCCTGAATTTTCTCTATAAATGAACATTTATTGTTTTTGAAATCTAAAACCGTAATTCGTTTTTCTAATAAATCGGTTCCAATTGTTCCAATACTATTTTTAGCATTTGGATTATCAAAACTGATTTCTTCTCCATAATTCAAAACTTCAAAAGTATTGGAAACAATTTTCATGTTTCCGATTGAAAAAGAACTTGAAATTTCATTGTTTTTAGTATCAATTTTTAGCTGATTTTGAAACTTTTTAGCAATCGACTCTAATGATTTTTTGTAGAAAACTGTTGTCGCTGAACCCGAATCAAACTGCATAAAAAAGGTTTGATTAATTCCGTCAATTTTTATTGGCAAAAGCAAAGCAGAATGGGGGTTTTCATTGCTAGAAATCCATTTAACTGGAATGTTTTCGGCAATTCCAGAAACCTTCAAATAATTCTCAGGCGGATTGAATTTGTGTCGGAAATATAAATATCCTCCAAATAAGAATAAAACGATAATGGCGAGAAATACAACGGCAATTTTCTTAAATAATTTCATGGTCATTTTTTCCTGCAAGATTCGGGTTTAGATTCCGATTTTCGTGCAAAAACAATACGACAGTTTTACGTCATTTTTATGACTTTAATTATAAGAAGTTGTTTTTCAGTTTTATAGCTAAATCTTGTTTTTGGTTTAAACTAATTCCGTTTAGAATAACAATAAGAAGTTTTAGACTAAGAATTGCAATTAAAGGAATAATGAAAAGCGGAAATTTTAGAACAAAAGACTTTTGAATAAACGGACTTGCAATCATTAAAACGGAAAGTAAAAGGCTTAAAATAATTTGAAGGCTTACAATTTGTTTTCCTAATTCTTTGTTTGTAGCATCTTTGGTTTTATAAGATAATATTAAAGGAAAAATAACGCTTCCAAACGGAATTATAAGTCCAGATAAAACAGAAAGATTAATAAGTTTTGCTCTTTCGATTTGAATATTTTCCTTTTTAAAAATGAGGTTTTCAAGATCGGTTTCTAAAGCTTCGGCAATAGTTTTTAATGTAAAACCTTTAAGAATACTTCCAGCTTCAATTCTCTGAATCGTTCGTAGAGAAAGGCCAGATTTTTCGGCAAGTTCATTTTGAGTCATGTTTTTTTCTTCCCTCAAAAATTTAACTTTATTCTTCATTGTTTTGTGTTAGTGGTCTGAGACGAAATTATGAAAAAAACTTTTGATCAAAGCCGTGTGAACAAACCTGAAATTATAGGCTAATTCGAAGTTTTAATAAAAAATTAAGTTTTTTTCTTTAACAAATTTTAGTAACTTGTTGTGTAATAAATAATTCCTAAGAGTTGTTGCCTTAAAAAAACTAATTATGCGAGTATCCGTTGTTCGAAAAAATATAAAATTATTACCAGATTCCAAAAGAGTTGTTGCCCGATATTTTATGAATGGGCAAGAAAGAACCCAGCAAATGGTACTTCGGATAATGATGCTAGACGAAAAACAAGTTTTGCAGACTTTGGAGCAGACGCTTCGTGAATTTGCTAGAAGACACCGAAATATTTCGGCAGTATTTTTTAGACATTGCGAAAGAATACGACCAATAATCGAAGCAATGCAAATTGATTATGAAGCGATGTCTCTAGACCGAAAAATGCTGATTGGTTCTTATTGCACGATGGAATATGCAATAGAATCAGCTGCAATTTTTAATCCTTCTATTGTTGAAGATTTTGACCAGACAGGACTTGAAGTTGGAGAAAAACGTGTTATTATTTCATTTCGGGCAACTGGTGAAGGTCATATTTCGTCGATTGTTTTTAGAAGAGCAATTTTAGATCGTGACAATAATCTGCATATCATGAAAATAGGAAATCATATTGATCAAGCAGAAATTGAGCATAAAACATTGTTTAATAAAGAACGATTTTTGACCAAGCTGTATGAGATGCATACAACTGATAAATATATTGCTCAGATTATGCAGGATCTTCCTGAAGAATTTGAATTTGCTGTTCTTAAAAATATGTTGATTGAGGCTTTAAAAGATCCTTTAATTCGTGAAGAAAGAAAAGTTGCACTGGAAGAAATTTTGTGGTTGGCAAATTCTTTCTACGATTTGCAGTTCAAACACGATTCTGATATTACAGAGCGCGTCATTTTTCCAATTTCTGATTCTGAAAGTCGCGGAATAGAGGATGCGCGTTTTGTTCGTTTTACTGATGATAATGGCTCTGTTAGAGTTATGGCAACATATACAGCTTATAACGGACATACAATTTTGCCGAAGTTAATTTCTACTGAAGATTTTTATAGTTTTAGAGTTATGCCGCTTCATGGAGAAGGTGCACAAAACAAAAATCTAGCTCTATTTCCTCGAAAAATAAAAGGCAAGTATGCCATGCTGGCGAGAATTGATGGTGTGAACAATTATATTATGTATTCTGATCGAGTAACACAATGGAATACACCTGTTCTCTTGCAAAAGCCTAAATTTACTTGGGAACTTACTCAAATAGGAAATTGCGGTTCGCCATTATGGACCGAAGAAGGTTGGCTTGTTATTACACATGGAGTTGGTACAATGCGACGTTATTGTATTGGAGCTTCGCTATTTGATCTTGATGATCCTTCAAAAGAAATAGGAAGACTTACAGAACCGTTGCTTTCTCCTTTAGAAGATGAACGAGAAGGTTATGTGCCAAATGTAGTGTATTCTTGCGGGGCAATTATTCATAACAATAGTTTAATCTTGCCTTATGCCGTATCTGACTATTGTTCTACTTATGCTGTGGTAGATATGGTAGAGTTGCTGGACGCACTTAAGAAAAGCAAGTAAAATTACCTTTTGTTGAGGTTTGGAATTTTCTCTGTCAAATTTTTCCAATATCGTTTTGGCATGTGTTTGATATGAAGTTTCGTGTTTTTACGCGATTCTATATTGACACTGCTGAAATAGTTACGCCATAAATTTTGAAAAAACTCCTCGTTTTCATCATTTATTTCGGCTAAAAAACTCGAAGATGCATTCGATTCAAACTGCATTTCGACAGTAGAGACATTCTCTAGATCGTAGTAAATTCCGTATTTGCGTTTGGAGTCGTAAATTAGCCAACGTTGATCTGAATATCGATTTTTAAAATGCTGTTCAATAAGTGGTAAAACATCGCAATCTGGATCTACAATGGCATAGTATAAATTGTCTTTTGTTAGTTTAAACCGAACAAAAGCTTTCATTCTATGACTTTCTTTTCCCGTTAAATGGGCTGCTTTTTTTACGTTCAAAACTTCGCTTCGGCTTAAATCTCCTTCTATATTAATTGGACTTGCAAAAGCATATTCGACAAATCGAAACAAGATTTCTTCTATCTTTTCCAATTCAGATAAAAAGGCAAAATAAATATTGTTGAAACCATGATGCGAAAGACGCTGCTGCAAGCCATTTAAAACTCGATTTGCTTTTTCTCCATTTGTTGTTACAAAATGGGTATTGGAAAAAAGAAGGGTATTTGAAATTTCTTCTTTGGCAAAAACAATGTCTTTAAGTTTGTACTCGTAAATTTCAAAAACCGCGGTGAGCCAGCCTTCATAACTTCCATCATAAACTATTTGTGTCATTTGAATTAAAATAAAGAAAGCTGGTTCGAAAAATTATTCTTGTATTTACTGTTTTGCAAATTCAAAATCTGACTTTTTATTTGAACAGAAGTGAGGTCTTTTTGCATATAAAAAGGCGAAGAAAAAGCCAAGAAAAACTTCGATCGGCTGTAAGCAATTCCTAATTTTTTTAAATCTTCTGGCTGTAATTTTTTGAAATTTCTTGCAGCAACAATCTTTTTCGCGCTCAAAAATCCTATGCCCGGAATACGCTGAATTAATTCTAAATCTGCCGTATTGATATCTACTGGAAATTGATGCAGATTTCGCAATGCCCAACCCAATTTAGGATCAATATCTAAGTCAAGATTTGGCTGGTCAAAACCAACAATTTCATTGACATTAAATCCGTAGTAGCGAATTAGCCAATCTGCTTGATACAATCGGTTTTCGCGAATCATAGGCACTGGAGTTCCAATGGCAGGAAGTCTATTATCGTGGCTTATTGGCACATAACCAGAATAATAGACACGGCGCATTTTCATTTGTTCGTAAAAATAATTGGCCATTCCGAGAATTTCCATGTCATTTTCTTTTGTTGCGCCAATTACCATTTGCGTGCTTTGTCCAGCTGGAGCAAAAAGCGGTGTTTTGTAATTGGATTTTTTCTCTTCTTGATAATCGATAATTTCGTTTTTAAGATATTCCATTGGCTTAATCACGTCTTTATGATTTTTATCTGGAGCCAATAGTTTAAGGCTCTGTTCTGTTGGCATTTCAACATTTACGCTCAAACGGTCGGCATATAATCCAGCTTCTTTTAGCAATTCTTCGCTGGCACCAGGAATTGCTTTTAAATGGATATAACCATTAAAATTTTCCTCCAATCTAAGTTTTTTGACAATTCTAACCAGACGCTCCATAGTATAATCTGCATTGTCGAAGATACCAGAACTCAAAAACAACCCTTCAATGTAATTTCTTCGATAAAAACCAATTGTCAAATCAACAACTTCCTGAACGGTAAAAGCAGCTCGTTTAATATCATTGCTTTTACGGCTCACACAATAGGCGCAATCAAAAATGCAATGGTTGGTAAGTAGGATTTTTAAAAGCGAAACACAGCGTCCGTCTTCTGTAAAGGCATGGCAGATTCCGCCTCCTGTGTCGCCCAATCCTTTGTTTTTGTTTTTTCGTGTACTTTGTCCTGATGAGCAAGAAACATCATATTTGGCTGCATCTGCTAAAATCGCCAATTTCTCCATTACTCTTTCCTGTACCATTTTGCTCTTTTTTTAGTTGTTTTTTGAAACGAAAATTCATTCTTTCAAAACTAGGAATTCATGCTAAAAAAGAGGCGAAAGAAACTGTTCTAAATTGTATCAACTTTTTTTTGAAAGGTTATTTTTACATTCAAATTTTAACTATCTTTAAACTTCAAAACAGGTATAAATACGGGGTTGTAAGTTGTCAAAACTTTTTACATTCGCCCAAAGTAGAAAAACTGATTTCCCCCCTTAATATTAGTTTTTCAGATTTAGAAGTATTAGCAATTATTAGGAACAAACGGCTAAAACAATGAAATTTGTAAAAGGACAAGATGTTTCCTACACAGCATTGAGTGGGATATCTTATAAGGGAACCATTATCGAAAGGAAAATGGATTTTAAAAAGGGACTGATTATAAAATCGACTTCAAAAGAAAGAGATTTTCATTACCTCATCGAAATACAAAAAAACGGCACGACCGAGAAAATTCTGTGTGCCGAAAATCATCTTAAATTACTGGAGAAGAAAAAACGTGTAGCAAAGAAAGTAGCTTAGTTATAAGCTGTAATAAACGCGACTACTTTTTCTATTGCAATTTCTGGAGTTTCTTTGTGCGGTGTATGTCCTGTATTTGGTATTATATACTTTTCAGCTTTTCCAGATGTAGCATTTATTGTTTTTTCGACTTGATCTAAAGTTCCATATTCATCTTTTTCACCTTGGATAAATAGTAGCGGAGATTTGATTTTGGGAAGGAAATGTTCAATATTCCAGTTTCTAAAATCATTTCGCAGCCAAGTTTCAGTCCAAGCTTTAAAAATGGTTTCGGTTTTGTTTCCGTGATATTTTTGGAGCCTTTGAGGCAAGCTTGTATTTTGGTACGCTTGAGCAGCTTCGCGAATACCGTTTAGGGTAATTTCTTCAACAAAAATATGAGCCGCTTCACAAATAACCATTTTAATTCGATTTGGATATTTACTTACGGCAATTAATGCGATCGACCCTCCATCGCTGTGGCCAAATAAAATGGCATTTTCAATATTTAGATTTTCGAGTAATAAGTTTAAAACGTCAGCTTCTTGTTCCAGATAATTTACAGGACGAAGATAAGTCTGCATAGGATCTGATTTTCCGTAGCCTAATCTGTCATAAATTAAAATGTTGCATTGGCAAAGGGTCGCAATTCTTCTTGGAAAATCTCTCCATAATTCTACACAACCTAAAGAATCATGAAGAAAAACAATAGTCGGACGATTTGCAAAATTATTGTGATATTCGGCGTAAAGATTATTTTCGTTTATATGGATTAACATATTGCGGTTTCGTTTTGAATCACTTTTTCTTTTTTAGCTTTCGATATGTTAAGATACACGATTGAGCCAAGCATTATAGTAATTCCGATAATTTGCAGAAAAGTGACTTTTTCTCCCAAAATAATATGAGCGCAAAAAACAGCTGCAGGTAATTCTAAAGTTAGTAAAACAGAACTTAAGCCGGCGCCAATTTTAGGCATCCCGACTGTAAAACAGATAGGCGGAATTACAGTTCCAAAAATGGCTAAAAATGTTCCCCATTGCAGCAATCCAAAATCTAAATGTGTGCTTGTAGTAATGGCTTCACAGTTAATTAAAAATATAATCATGGCTGAACCACTGGTCATTAAAGCACTTTTTTCGAACATGGGAGTTTCTTTGCCTATTTTGCTCGTAAAAACGATATAAAGTGTATAAAGCAAAGCCGATAATAAACTCAAAGCTATTCCTGTAAATGATATATTGGCATTGCTTAAGTCTAAAAGGTTTCCTGCCAGAATAGTTCCTAAAATGATAAAAAGTGCCGAACCGACTTCTACCGTATTTGGTTTTTTCTTGAAAAATATCCAATCGACTAAGATACTTAGCCAGGTAATTTGCATTAATAAAACAATTGCTAATGATGCAGGAATATAAGCCACAGATAAATAGTAAGTATAAGCCGAAGAGCCCATTGTGGTTCCTGCTAAAAGCAATTTCCAATTTAATGTTAGTTTAGTGCCGTATTTTAATTTTCTGAAAATGACGATAGACCATAAAATTAAAGTTCCCGCAAGTGCTTGTGTCAAAGTGATTTCGGCAGGAGAATAACCTTCTCCGTAAGCGATTTTGGCAAAAGAAGACAGCATTCCGAAACTTAATGCGCCCAAAGCGACGATGATAATATATTTGTTCATTTTTATTGTTGAAAATATGTTTTGTACAGTCAAAAGTATAAAATGAAGAATAATAGCCGTTATTTTTGATCTAAATATGTATTTAATATTTCAGAATGCATATATTTATGTGTTTTGTCCTAAAATTAATTATTTTTTATACTTTAACTGGAAAAAATCCGATGCAAGAATTAAGCAAACAAGAGATAGAGTTACTTCGAATTCTTCAAGAGAACGCAAGATTTGATATAACTGATTTGACAGAAAGACTCAATATGTCTAGAACTTCTGTTTACGACCGAATTAAAAAACTTGAAAACGAGGGGTATATTAAAGATTATGTCGCGATAATTGATCCTAAAAAAGTTGGATTAAATTTTACTGTTATTATAAATCTTTCTCTAAACAGCCAACGTTTAGATCTTGTAGAAGAATTTTCGAGGCAAGTCGCAGCACTCGATGAGGTTGTAGAAGGATATGTTACAGGCGGAATTTTTGATTATGTTTTGAAAGTTGTGGTAAAAGATCCAGAATCGTTTAATGATTTTATTAGAAAGCTTTCAGATATTCCAAATATCAGTAAAGTCCAGAGTTCTTTTGTTATGAGCTACATTAAGCAATCAACTAAATTACATTTTTAACTTAGAGTTAAAAACAAAAAACTACGCAAAGCCTTTTTATTAGGACTTGCGTAGTTTTCTATATTTTATAAATAATCAAATATCTTCTTTTAATCCAATTCTTTTTAAGCTGTTTACCATTCTAAAAACAACCTCATCAGAAAACATAAAACTGCAAAATATTTCTTTGATTTCTGTTGGAGTTTGGGGTTGTAGTTTTAGAAGGTTGTTTAGCTGTATTTTAGCTTTTGCATCTTCATTTAGCAGGGATAAGGAAACCGCTTTTAGCAAAGAATCCCAAATGGTTTCGTTAAAGTCCATATTGTCTGCCCAGTATAAGGACTTTTGATATTCTTTTTTATGAATGTAATAGTAGCAATATCCAATATTAATCCACCACGGATGCGAAGTATTTATTCGAATTGCATTTTCTACCAAATTAAAGCCTTTCTCAAAATAGCCTGCAAAAATTAACATGCAGCCTATTCCTGAGATAATGCCAGAAGAATTAGGGTTTATTTTTATGCATTGCTCTGCGGCAGAAAGACAGTTATCTTGATCTTTTTTAAAACAGCTTAAAAGTGCTAGCGAATACCAAGCCTGTTGGCAGTTGGGATCTATTTTCAATGCTTTTGTAATGCAGTGACTGCTTTTTTCGATTGTTTTCTTGCAGTTGTCTATTCCGAGAGCAATAGCAGCCAATTGCATTTCGCCCAACATTGCCCAAGCTATAGCATGGTTTGGATCTAATTCTACGGCATCATTTAAATTGGATAATGCATTTGCATAATTTTCTATAGAATAGGAGCATTGATATTCGTGATAACTGCAGATTGCTTTTAAAATACCCGAATTGTTTGATATTTTAGAAGGTGCTGTTTTTACCATTTCTTTAAAGATAATGCCATAATAACCGCCCATGCTGGAAACAATATCTTTCACGATTTCATTTTGTATTCTAATACCGTCATCGATTGTGGCAGGCGTAAACAATTTAGTCAATATAAATTTACCAGATGAGGAGTTTACAAGATTGACTCTGATCTGCATTTTATTATCAATAATTTGAATATGTCCTGTTATAATGAAATCGGCTCCTACTAAACTGGCGGCTTCTAGAATATTTTCATTAATTTTTGAAATTACACTAGATGCAAAATGGCCTATTACAGAAATGTCTTGAAAACGTGAAAGTTCTGCACTTACTTCTTCGGAAAGAATTTGAGAGAAAGCTTCTAAATCGGGCCTTTGAGAAGTCGATTTAAATGGAAATACTGTGATGACCAGATTTGATTTACTTGTGTTAATAGGGAAATCAATGTGCCTCATTTTGTTATTATGAATAAATTCGGGAACGTAACCGCCTTTGGGGACATGAATAATCACCGAATTATCTTTTCCGTCAGAAGAATAATATTCATTGAGAAGTTTTCTTAATCGCCCTGCATGAATACGAACCATTGCGTCGTCGTGAGGATTGAAATGAGAAGGTCTGCTTAAAGCATTTACAGCTATCGAATATTCTTTAATAAACTTCTGTCTTTGGTCTATGGTTTCTGTGACTATATATCGCAGAAAATTGCTTAACAGTATTGAATTCTTGAAAGAATTAAACTTTAAAACATTTTCCAGTTCATTGTAAATGGTATCCGGGGGGATTTTTTTTATTGACTCCATAATAAATTATTTGAAATTATTAACGTCGAAAAAAAAGTCACTGGGCGAGTAAAGTGTTAAATATGATGTAGTTACAAATTTATAAAAATATGTGAATATTTAACATATTAATATTATTAATCTGATTTTTTAACCGTTAAATGTAACCGTTAATAACCCTAATCGTGCACTAGCATTGATTATATTTGTTTGATAATCAGTTAGTGTAGCGTCTTTTTTTTGCTTTTTTAACAAAAAAGAAGACGACATTATCAAGTTCTTGATTTTTTTGTCTGCCCAAAAAACAAAATTTAAAGAATTTTGAAAAGATTTTTTAAGCTAAAAGCCAGTTCTGAGAAATACAGATTTTTGAAATAAAGTCACTTTTATTTTTAAGCCCAGATTGTAAAAAACAAATGAATAGTAGTAAAGCATCCCACAATAAACAAACTATAATCATTATGAAAAAAAGGTTTTTACAAATGGTCACGATCAGGCATCGAGCCATTATAATTTGTTTTCTCATTTCCGCTTTAGCTCAAGCTCAAGCTCAAGAAGAAGGATCTAAAAGCATGGAAATCTATGGTTTCATTATGACCGATGTTGGTTATAATTTTAATCAAATTCAATCAGATTGGTATGATGTGGTAAGGCCAACTAAACTGCCTTCATATAAAAATGAATATGGTCCAGACGGCAATTACTATGCTTCTGTACGCCAGACTAGACTTGGCTTTAAAAATTATTTTAATACTGGACTTGGAGAATTGAAAACACATTTTGAATTCGAGTTGTTTGGTACTGGTGTAGATGCTGGACAGACTACTTTTCGTTTGCGTCATGCTTATGCCGAATTAGGAAAATTTGGAGCTGGACAAACTTGGAGCCCTTTTATGGATATTGGCGTATTTCCGAATTCACTAGAATATTGGGGGCCAACTGGAATGGTGTTTTTTAGAAACATTCAGATTCGATATATGCCAATTCAAGGCGATACTCGTTTAACCATTGCATTAGAAAGACCTGGAGCAAGTGCCGATCAGGGAGATTATGCCAATCGTGTAGAATTGCAAGGCGTAAAAGCAAGATTTCCGTTGCCAGACCTTTCAGCAGAATACCATCTTGGAACTAAATGGGGGTATATTGAGCTAGCAGGTATCGTAAGAAAAATTGAATGGAAAGATCAAAACAACGATCAGTATAATTTATCAGGAGATGCAGTAGGGTGGGGACTTAACTTAAGTACCAACATTAACTTTAGTAAAAATGATGTTTTTAGAGGGCAAGTTATGTATGGAGAAGGAGTACAGAACTACATGAATGATGCTCCTGTCGATATAGGTATTAAAAATAATCTGAGTAATCCTGTAACTCCTGTAAAAGGTGTTGCGCTTCCTGTGGTTGGTGTTGTCGCTTTTTTAGATCATAATTGGAGTGATAAGTTTAGTACTGCAATAGGATATTCGATGATTGATATTGACAACTCAGACGGACAAACAGACAGCGCCTTTAAAAAGGGACAATACGCTCTCGCAAATATCTTGTATACTCCTGTAAAAAACTGTATGGTTGGAGCTGAATTTCAGTGGGGTAACCGCGAAAATTACAACGACGGATGGAGCACTTCCATAAACAAAATACAGTTTTCTTTTAAATATAATTTCTCTGAAGCATTTTATAGAAAAAATCAATAGAAAGCTTTGTGTTTATTAATCACTTAAAAAAGAAAAATATGTGTAAAACTGTACAATATCTGCTATTGTTCGGATTGTCTGTAATTGCTCTTAATGCGCAGACTCGAACTGAAAAGGATCTTCTGGGAGAAAAACAGATTCCTGCAAACGCGTACTACGGAGTACAAACAGCCCGTGCATTAGAAAATTTTCAGATAAGTAGCTTGACTACGCAATCTTATCCTGACTATGTAAAAGCTTTTGCAATGGTTAAATTAGCTGCAGCACGTGCCAATGCAGATGTAGGCCGACTTAAAAAAGATAGACTTGCTGCTATAGAAAAAGCTTGCCAAGCTGTAATTGATGGCAAATATCATGATCAATTTTTGGTCGATTTGTATCAAGGCGGTGCTGGTACTTCTGCGAATATGAATGTAAACGAAGTTTTAGCCAATATTGCATTGGAATTAAGCGGTCATAAAAAAGGAGAATATCAATACATTGAACCTCATGATGATCTTAATATGGGACAATCAACAAACGATGTGTACCCAACAGCCATAAAAGTGGCATTACTTCTTCATAACGATAAACTGCTTCAAGAGGCAGATCTTTTGGCTAAAGCTTTCCATAAAAAAGGCGATGAATTTAAAGACATTCTAAAAATGGGAAGAACCGAAGGGCAAGATGCTGTACCAATGACTGTAGGTCAGGAATTTCATGCTTTCGGGAATCAGCTTGACGCAGAAATTAGCGCTTTAAAAAAGGCGGAGGTTTATTTATGCGAACAAAATATGGGTGCTACAGCAATCGGGACAGGAATTACTGCTTCTCCAGGTTATGCTGAAAAAGTAGCAGCGCATTTGGCAAAAATTACAGGAAAACCAATTGTAATGAGTAAAGATCTTATTGCTGCTACGACTAGTCAACAAGGGTTTGTAATGTATTCTTCTACACTTAAAAGCATGGCAGTAGCTTTGGCAAAAATAAGCAGCGATTTGATCATTTTGGCTTCTGGTCCTCGTACTGGTTTTTTCGAAATCAATTTGCCTGCACTTCAGCCAGGATCTTCAATTATGCCAGGAAAAGTAAATCCGGTTATGCCAGAACTTATGAACCAATTGTGTTTTAAAGTAATGGGAAATGACTTGACCGTAACGATTGCCGCACAATCTGGTTTATTGCAATTAAATGCTTTTGAACCTGTTCAGGCCATTGCCATGATGGAATCTCAAGGATTGTTTTTTAAAGCAATGCCATTATTTAGAAAAAACTGTATTGATGGCATTACAGTAAACAAAGACGTTTTGGCGCATTATATGGATCGAAGTGTTGGTGTTGTAACGGCTCTAAATCCGATTTTGGGTTACGAAAAAACAACTGAATTGGCCAAAGAAGCATTGGCAACCAATAAAGGTATTTTAGAACTTATACGCGAAAAGAAATTGCTGACAGAAGACCAAATTAAAAAACTGCTTGATCCAGCAACTTTAACAGGCCAAAAATAATTCTCAACCTTAAACGACAAAATGATGAAATTAAATATCAACTTTTACAAAAAAATACTTTTACTGCTGTTATTGTCACTCAATATCAGCATGTTCGGACAGGCTAAGCCTAAAGTTCTAATATTAGCAACAGGCGGAACAATTGCCGGTTCTGCTCAAACAGGAGTACAGTCAGGATATACTTCTGGTCAAGTTACCATTGATGCAATGGTAAATGCAATTCCAGATGCTTTGAAAGTAGCCGATATAAAAGGTGAGCAAATTGCGAATGTCGGATCTCAGGACATGTCATTTGAAATTATGCTGAAAGTAGCCAATAGAATTAATGAGTTAGCCGATAGCAATGATGTAGACGGTTTTGTAATTACGCACGGAACCGATACAATGGAAGAAACGGCCTTTTTTTTAAATCTAACTACAAAAACAGATAAACCAGTAGTGCTTGTAGGATCCATGCGTCCATCGACAGCAATTAGTGCAGATGGGCCTTTAAATCTTTATAATGCGATTGCAGTAGCTGGCGATCCTAAAGCAAAAGGACGCGGTGTACTTTTGGTAATGAACGATTGGATTCACTCGGCACAATCTTTAACAAAAGTGAGTACAACGGCCGTTCAGACTTTTATGTCTCCGCTTAGAGGACTTATCGGTATTACTTCTTACGGAACAAACGATTTCTTTAATTATCCTAGTCAAAAATTTGGAAAAAACTCAGAGTTTGATGTAAAAGGCGTTAGCTCTTTTCCTCGCGTGGACATTATTTATGCCGATGCAGATATGAAACCAGATTTAATTGATGCTTCGATAGAACGCGGTGCCAAAGGAATTGTAATTGCTGGAGTAGGAAACGGAAATATGAACAAAGCCTCTCTAGATGCTTGTGCAAGAGCTAGCAAAAAAGGAATTATAGTAGTTCGAAGCACACGTGTAGCAACTGGACTTGTAAGCCGTAATGTAGAATGCAACGATGATGAACTTGGATTAATTGCTTCATATGCTTTAAATCCGCAGAAATCTAGAATCTTATTGTCGGTAGCATTGTTGAAAAAAAGAAGCTTGGCCGAACTTCAAAAGATATTCGAAGAATATTAAAAAGAACTGTGTTTACGAACAAATTTTTGAATCTGTTTGTAAAACGAAATAGTTTTATATCAACTTGAAAATTTAATGTCTATGAAAAATAAAATAATTATAAGAGCGGTTCTCTCTGGTTTTTGTGTTTTATTGGTTTCCTGCAATACAAAAAAGGACGAAAATGTTGTGATTGACTTAAAGCAAGTCAAGAAAGAAATTCAGGCAAAAGAAAATGAATATGCTACAACATACAATGCTGGTCAATTAAAAGAGATTGGATATTATGCAGATGACGCCATTACTTTTTATCAAAACAGACCGCCAATTATTGGTAAAGATGCTAGATATGAATTTTTAAAATCAGATTTAGAAAATAATACGAATGTAATCTCATTTGAAACCAAAGAAGTTTTTGTTTCTCACGATGGTAACATGGTGGTAGAAGTAGGATATTATAAAGTAACCGACTCGACAAAAACGCCTATAAATACTGGAAATTATATGAGTCTTTTTGAAAAAAGAGATGGCAAATATGTTTGTTTAAGAGATATGAGTGCTTCTGATGGATTGACAGAATAAAATGCATTTTTAAAACTTTTAAATTTGATTTAGGAGTAATATGTAACTATCACTTTAGCAAATTATTTAAACTTTAAAATTAAGATTATGAAAAAATTACTATTTATACTTTCGTTGGTTTTCGGATTAAGTGCTTTTGCACAATCTTCTGTAGATGAAATTAATTTGATCCAAGATCTTTATGGAAAATCAAAGGCAGATGTAGTCAAAGAATATTTGGATTTGTCTGACACACAAGCAGCAGCATTTCAGCCTATTTATGATAAATACGAAGCAGAGCGCAAAGCCTTAAGTCAGCAAAAGATTAAAATTCTCGAAGACTATGCAAACAATTATTCGACTTTAAGCGATGCTAAAGCTACAGAGCTAACAGCGGCAAACTTAAAATACAATCAAGATTCAGAAAAATTACTTGCCAAAACGCATTCTAAACTGGCAAAAGCTATTGGCGGAATCAATGCAGCAAAATTTGTACAGCTTGAGTTGTATCTGCAAGTGACTATACGCGCTGAAATTCAGAATGCTATTCCTTTTATTGGCGAACTGGATAAAACCAAAAAACACTAGACGATTTCTGGGTACAGAGTAGAAAGTATAGAAAGATCATTTTCTACTCCGCTTACTAATATTTTATACTCTTAATATGATAAAGAAATTTACAAAATATTTGACAGTTGCATTAATCATGTCTGCCCAGCTAATTTTTAGTCAGTCTGATAACGATGGTAAAGAACTAGGACTTCCAGGCGATAATCTAGATTTGTATGCTGTAATGACACTCTTTCAGAAATCAAAAACCATTGAGGAGTTTGAAAAAAATCTGAATTTAGAGAAAACAGGAATCAATAATCTCGATTTGAATCTAGACAAAAAAGTAGACTTCATAAAAGTAATTACCAAGAAAGATGGTAACTCGTTTACGTTTGTTCTTCAAGTTGCCGTTAGCAAAACAGAGAATCAAGACGTCGCTGTTATTTTTGTCGATAAAGACAAAAACGGAAAAGTAAAAATGCAGATTGTAGGCGATGAACTGCTGTATGGAAAAGATTATATTATCGAGCCAGTAAGCAAATCCTCGGCAGCAAAAACATCAAACCCTGCTTATACAGGAGACGATCCCGTACAAAGCGCGCCAGCCGTAACAGCCGTTGTGGTAGAAACGGTGCCAATTGTACAATATGTATATTCACCAGCTTACGTGCCGTATTATCCACCTTATTATTACGGATTTTATCCGCCTTATTTCGCTGCTTTTACTGTATTGGCGGTCGGAATTTATCGTCATAACCATTATTACCATCATCATGGCTATCACGGCGGGCATTATCATGGCGGACATAACAATGTATATATTAATAACAGAAACAGTTTTAATAATTACAATAATAATAGATCGAGATCTAATACAGTGCGAGACAATTCGACCAATAATAGATACAATACAAATCGGGGTAATTCGCGTCCTTCGGCAAGTACACGACCATCAGCAGGAAACTCCAATCGTGCAGGGAATACTAATGCATCTGGAAGAACCCGTCAGAGTTCATCGCCAAGTGCAGGGACTTCAAATCTAAATAGAGGAAGTTCTTCGAACTCCAATTTTAATAGAGGAGGAGGAGCGTCTTCAAGACCAAGCGCCGGACAAATGGGAGGCGGTTCTCGCAGCATGGGAGGCGGTGGCTTCGGTGGCGGAGGCGGCGGAAGAAGAAGATAAACGGCGTTTTTTATAATGTTTCATCAGAAAAAATGCGTAAGTCCTTTTTGGGTTTGCGCATTTTTGGTTTTTATATCTAATGAAGTCATGTTTAAAAATACACACAAGATTTTTGAAGCAATTCATTCCGTAGGAATGTTTCATCGGTAGAAACGAGATTTGAATCAGGAATATACGTTCCGTAGGAATGTTTCATCAGTAGAAACGAAATTTGAATTAGAAATATACGTTCCGTAGGAACGTCTCATCGGTAGTAGAAACGAAATTTAAATCACGATTACACGTTCCGTAGGAACGTTTGATTGGTAAAATTTTCGCAAATCAGGTGTCCCTACAGGACACAATGTAAAACGATATTATTTTTTTTCTACCGACGAGATATTCCTAACGGAATATTAAGCATTGTTATCATATAAGATAACCGATTAGTGAAAATATATTATGACATTTGAATTATTGAAAATGATATAAAATTCAAAGAATGAAAGTGGCAGAAATAGAGTACCTAAAAAAACAATCGGCTCAATATTTAAATATTTTAAAATCAGCTAATAAAGGTTACTATGCAGAACTCAAGGTTTTAAATTACTCCGAATTAGGCTGTGTAATAACAAATATGCTAAAACTGTGTATTTTGGCATTAGAACAAGATAATGGACAAAAGCTGTCTATAGATGTTGGATTGGTTTTAGAACAAGCGCTTCAATTATTTCCAACTGATGAAATGGAATTGTTAGATATAATTAATGAAATGCAGATTAAACAATCTTATGCTGAGGTTGAATAAAAAAACAAAGAAATCTGGAGCAACTCATTCCGTAGGAATGTCTCATCGGTAGAAACGAAATTTAGATCACGATTACACGTTCCGTAGGAACGTCTCGTTGGTAAAATTTTCACAAATCAGGTGTCCCTACAGGACACAATGCAAAACGATATATTTTTTTTCTACCGACGAGATATTCCTAACGGAATATAAAATAATGTTAATTTAAATTTTCTGCAACAAAATTTCTGCAATACTCTTTTATCTGTTCTCGCACAGTTCTAAACTGTTCCATGATTTCAGAATCCGTTCCAGTCGCTTTTGCTGGATCTGGAAAATTATAATGAAATTTGATTGCCTTTGTTGGGAAAAACGGACATCGCTCTTTAGCATTATCACAGACCGTAATCACAAAATCAAAATCGATATGAACATATTCATCAATATGATTTGATGTATGATTTGAAATATCTATTCCATCTTCTTTCATTATCGAAATAGCTTTTGGATTAACGCCATGAGTTTCTACACCAGCGCTGTAAACCTCAGCTTTATTTCCAGCAAAAAATTTCATGTAGCCTTCAGCGATTTGACTTCTACAGCTATTTCCCGTACAAAGTATTAGTATTTTCTTTTTCATATTAAACAAATAGCCAAATGATATTTATAATGCAGAATTTGGGTTCAAAACCAAAAATAAGCTGTAGTAAAATAACAGATGAGGTTATTACAATTGGTTTTTTGTATTTAAAGATTGGTTCTTTCATTTTTTAGCAGCATCCCGAATTTGGAGTACAGCAAGAAGCAGAGTCATTAGTTAATTGAGTAAGATTGATCTTCTGTTTTTCTACTGGAATTCCGCAAGCATCTTGTGCTAAACAAGCTGTTGTTTTATTTTTTAGAATAAACGTTTTTCCGTTAAACTCTAAATCATATTTGCCAATTGTATTGCTTTGGTATTCCACTTCAATTTCTAAGTCTTCGATGTTTAGTTTATCTTCAGACAGCTGAATGATGTTCAATAGTTTATTAGGTTTTAAACGATGTTCAAAATCGTTGGCATCCCAAAGCTGAAAGTTTACTGCTTTTTCATTTCTGATTACTCCGCCGCAATCAATAAAATTTTTGGTAACTACTCCAACTTCTGTTACATGAAAATGTTCTGGTACAAAAGTTCCGTTTTCTAATTGAAATTCCACATTATCTAATGTTGGCAAAATCTGTTTTACTTCTGATAATTTCATCTTGTTTTTATTTATTTGTTAATTGCAATATTGCGATATACTTGGTCAAAAAAAATGTTTTAGCAACATTTTGATTTTGAGATAGTTTGTGTGATGTTTAAAAAATAGGAGTTTAAAATGTCGATTGTTTTTTCGTCAATACAATAGCAAATAGCATTTCCAGAAATATTTCCTTTTATAATGCCAGCATTTTTTAATTCTTTTAAATGCTGAGAAACCGTAGGCTGCGCAAGAGGCAATTCGTTTACAATATCGCCACAAATACATTCATTCACTTTTAGTAAATATTCTATTATAGCAATTCTTGCAGGATGCCCTAGTGCTTTGGCAATTGTAGCAATTTGATTTTGTGCGTCTGTAAAATGTTCAGTCTTAGTTGCTCCCATATCAATTATATTAATATTGCAATATTACGATATAATTTTTAAATGATGAAATTTTTAACAAATTAATTTAAATAAAAAAGCTCCAGATTTCTCTGAAGCTTTAATTTTATTGATAATACTATTTATTTAACTTCAACAGCTTCAGGAAATTTCCATGTGCCATTAAGTATTTCTTTGTGCGGACGATAAAGTCTAACCCAATAATTCCAACCCGCAGTAACCGGAATACAATTTGGTGTTTTTCCGTCACAACCTCCAAACTGAATAGAGATCGATCCGTCAGCATCTTTTTTTGCTGTAATATTATTTAAGGTATACATATTGAGATCGTTTTTCTCAAAATAACCTTCTTTATTGTATACGCTTATAGACCAAAATCCATCAACAGGAACATTTTTAACTTTAAGTTTATAGACCGTTTTTCCATCATTTTTTTTAGGATAAACAGAAAGATAAAGTGCATCTTTTTCTGGATTTCCGCCCCATCCTGTTGCGCTTCCTAATAAATGGCGTGTTTCATCAATTTTACCTTTTAAGCCAAACATTCCTTTTGTATCAGTTAATTTTTTAGAAACGCCAATTAAAGAATCTCTAACTTTCTTTTGACTCACAAGGTCCCAATTTGGAACCGAAAAAGTTCCTTTATCTTTTTGGCTAATTTTAATTGCATCTTGCAATGCTGTAACTTTCGGTAAATCATTCGGATCGTTAGGATCAATAAAAGTTCTTATTCCTAACATCAAATAACGTGTCCCGATTTTTTCCTTTGTGAAGGTAAAAGTTCCGGGAGCGTAATACGTTTCAGAATATTGATCTTCGTCGATAGTCTGCATAGACATAAAACGTTTTCCAGGATCTGGCAGTGTAACAGTTATTGGTCCAGCATCGAGATCATAAACTCCAGAAGAATACAGTACATCTCGGTTAGCACGAATTACAGCTTGTTTGTCAATTGGCATTAAAGTTCTATAATGATGTATATTACCAATACCACCAGCATCTTTAACCGAAGTCGTAAAGTAAAGATCTGTTTCTGCGCGGTTAAAATTTGCAGCAGTAACTGGAACACTATTTTTTTGTGCGACCGAATCAGAAGTCACAGCAGTAGAATCTTTTAATGTAGAGGAATCTGTTTCTGATTTGCCGTTATTCTGTTTGCAGGAAGAAGTCAGTAACGATATAGCAACTAAAAATAGACCTGATAATAATTTGTAATTTTTCATATTATTTGAAATTAAAATTAGAAAAATGGTTATGATTTTATTTCTGGAGCAATGTTTTTCATTTTACAATTTCTGGAAGAGGCATTTTCCAAATGTTATTAATAACGTCTGGCTGCGGACCGTAAATTCTCATCACAAACATAAATTTTTCATCTTTAGGTGTCGGAAGCCAGTTGCTTTCTTTATCTTTTCCTGGTGAAGTGTTTTGCAGATAAATAACTAAATCTCCGTTTGGCTCATATTTTAAACCTTTGGTTTTATTACCGATAGAATATCTGTTAATTGGGTTTGGAATTAGAAAACGTTTAGGAAGATTGTACATCGTGATGCTCCAAAAGTATTTGGCTTCTGGCAATTGATCTTTAGTAAATTTCAATACATATTTATTGTTTCCTAAAAGCTGCTGATTGTTTTTGTCAACGTTACTTCCAGTATAAACAGCTTCCTCTTTGGTGTTTCCGTAAATTCCGGCAGCTGCAGCAATTGCACGGTTTAGAAAGTTATTTTTAAGTTCTGCACGTGTACCAAAAAGACTTCCAGCATCTTTGACATTATCTATTTTAGAGTTCAGTTCTTCTTTGGCTTCGGCAATTCCTTTTTCAATTGCTTTTATCGTTTCTGGCGAGTATTTTGAACTGTCAAAAGGTTGTCCTGGCACAATTCCAATTTTGGCAAAACGCTTTCTCAGTTCTTTTTCGCTGCTGTCTTCGTTTGCATATTGTAATAAAGCATTTAGTGCACTGATAAATTGAAGCGAACCATAATCGCTTTCTTTCCAGACTGGCAAAGGTAGATTGTATTTTTTTACAGGAGGAGCAGGCTGTTTTGTATATTCATGCAACGGAATTAATTTATATTGTGCCTGTATTTTTTTAAGATTTGATACATCGGCTGGATCATGTAATTGAGTGCGACCTACAAGATATATTAAATTGGTTTCAGAATGTAAAACCTTATCAATGCCTTTAGGAGTTTCTCCTTTCCAATCTGGTCCTGCAATAAGATATTTACCTGCATTATTGCCAGTTGCTCGCGATCCTACATATTCAAAATTGAAGGTGTAGAGGTCTACCAACTGCATTACATAATATCGATCGCTTTCTATTTTTGGCACTTCAAGAATAACAGGTTCGTCTGAAACATTAATTGGTGCCATTGAGTACGGAGTATCATTATTTATGGTTATGATTAAAGTATCTGCGGGAGTTGCGCTTGCAGCTACGCTTTTGAATTTGTTAAATCCGGAATATTCTTTAGCTTCTTTGTTGATTGCACTGGAGTAAATCGCTTTGTAATTATAAAATATTGGATATCCGTATATCCAGGCTTCTTTTGCAATAGCAGTTATAGAATCAGTAGACGTTGCATTTGCATTTTCTGAATTATCTTTTGATTGTTCTTTTTTGCAAGCAGTTACTGCCAAAAGGGTTACGATAAAAAAAGCGGTTAAATTTTTCATAATCGGGAGGTTTTATTTCATATATGATTTTTTCCTGATTTTAAAATTAGAATTTAAAAGAAAAACTTAGCTTTTTTGAATAGTAAAGATGGTTGCAAATTATAAGTTGCAACCATTTTAAAAGGCTAGAAATTAAAAAGATCAACTTGTTTTTAGACTGAAATGAAAAGGAATAAAAAAAGCTCCAGATTTCTCTGAAGCTTTATGATATTTTGAAAAAAAAATACTTAGAAATTAGTATTTATCTTTTTTGAACGATCTGCAATGTAAGAGATCAACCAAATCACTTGTCCTTCTTTTACAAAGTAAATTTTCTTTGTTGCATAGTCTGGAATACTTTCAAGACAAGTCACAAGAATGTTGTTTGCCGAAATCAAGTATTTTTGGTCATAAGTGCTTAAAACTCTCGCAGCTTCTTTGTTTGTTTTGGCAAGGTTAGTAAACTTACCGAAATTGTTTTTAAGAATAGCATCATAATCGATAACATCTTGAAGTGTTAAAGCAACATAATGATCTTTATTAACGGTTTCGTCATAAAAAAGAGTTGAAAACGCCCAAACAGCACCACCAGATAAATATAATTTATCTTTTTTAGCTAAAGGAGGATTTGCATCAAATAATTCTTTTGTTTTTTTACGTAGAATAACATTATAATCAAAAGATTTTTCTTGGTAGGTAGACATATCGTTTACTTGACTTTTGTTTACCACTGTTTTTTCTACGGCATCAGTAAGTGTCATTGTTCCAAAACTAAGTTCTAATGGAACAAATTCTAATTTACCGTCTTTAAGTTCGTCAATGTAACCGCCTTTAGTAGTTTGAGCACCAATATCAAGAAGGAAAGCATTAGCAAAATCAACAGGCGGTATAGCACCTTTAACAAGCGTTTTTGCTTCTTCGTTTACATCTAATACTTCTAATTGTTTACCGGTTAAAAGAGCAATTTTGTTTTTTAGAACGTCTAAGTTACGTGCAGAAGCAAAAACAGGAGCTGCTACAACAAAGATGTTTTCTTCAAGAATTTTGTTTTCAGCTTTAATCTTTTGCAATTGCGTGGTAACCGTAACGCTAGTTTTACTAATATCTTCTGCAGTAAGCTCGCCATTAGCAGTAATATGATCAGCAAAAGGGATTCTTTCAGTCCAGAAAGAAAGTATTTTATAATCGGCTTTTCTAATGTTATTTACATCAATAACAGAAACTTTTATAGCTCTACGTCCGATTTCGATTCCAGCGTAGACACTTTTTTGAGAAAATGAAGTGATAGAAAAAAATAAAGTTAAAAGAGTAAAAAATAAAAATTTGGGGTTGTGTTTTTTAAGCATTGCGTTGAATTGTAGTTATAATATATTTGTTTTTAAAAGATTATTAAATTTCTTTTTGTGGTATTGATATGAAAATCACAATTTTAGAATGAAAACAAATGGTTTCATTACGGAATTGCGAATTTAAGAAAACATTTAATAATATAAAATCAGTTATTGGAAAACATAATATTAAATTATTGTAAAGGAATAACGGACTTTATTTCGATTAAGTATATTTATAAGACAAGACTTGAGATTTCTCTAAATTTATCAATCGACGAGTTACGAATTATCTATATTTGGTTAATTAAGCATGGAACTTACGATGCAAATATCAAAGTTAGTTTTAATTTAAATAAAGTATATGGTAGACAATGAAACTGAATTGATTCGGATAAAGTTGTTGGAAAATTCAATTCGCTTGCTTTCCGATTTCATGAGTGTATTGTCAGATGGCTATAATCCGACAATCCTTGATGTGAAAGTTAGTATCGACAAAAAATTAAAGGATCAAGATCGATTTATATTTTCCTCTCCAAACAATTTGGGTACAGAATCTTTTTTTCTAGACAAGATTCAACCAACGAAAAAAGATATTGCCAATATTAAAGAGAGAGTAAATGAGAACTTTTCTTGGTGTCTTAATCATTTAGCCACATTTAACAATGCGCCTGATATATTCGCAAGTAGCTATCATATTGAAAATCTAAGTCAATTAGTAGAAAAAGTAAAAATGCATATTTTTGATCTAACGGACTTATGGGACATAATTAGTTATGAATACTTGGTTGATACTAAAGATGGAAGTTTGGTTAGAGTTCTTTTTATGCATTCCGACAATAAATCATTGATCTTAGATTTTGGAAACTATATTCATTGAGGAACTTTTCTTTATGTTTGTAAACTTACATTATTTCAAAATAATAAGAATATAAGAACAAAAAAGCTTCAGAGAAATCTAAAGCTTTTGTTTTAATAGTGAGAACAGAAATATCCTCAAACTGATAACTTTTGGGATTAAAAATAGGTTGACTCCGAATACGGATCGTAGATGTCTACATCCCATTGATTATCATTATATAGATCTGCAAAATCTTCATCGGCTTCTGCATCAATAGTATTTTCATTTTCTTCGTTATAGCTAATGCCTTGCAGAAATTCGCAGTCAAAATCTGGTTCGTCATCATGCTTATTGTACAAGTCTAACGAAGCTGAAGTTTGTTTTTCAGAATAAAATTCAGCATCTATCAGATTTACATTAGATTGAATAGTAATCGAGTTAAAATTTGTAGAGGTAGTTATAGATGATTTCATGATTTTTATTATTTATTGGCTTTATAAAAACATATTTTCTTAATTCAAAAATACATGCTGCAACAATGTTTTTATTTACAGAATTTCGGCTTGAGTTTATATAATTAATCATTGTAGAATATGATTTCCACTTAATTAGTGTTTTTTACAGAGTTTGTTGGTTTATTTAACGCTGAGATATACTCGTTGTAAAAGCTATGTAAGTCTCCTTGATTTTGCAGAAATGTTTGAACAAAAAAAGCTTCAGATTTCTCTGAAGCTTTTTGTCTGTATAGAAGGAAGCATTTTAATTGTCTAACCGATTTTTTGAGGATTATTGTAAAATTATTAGTTGAAAATATTTCTTATATTTAGTTGAAATTTAAGTGACTAAGAATTTATGGAGCTAATTTTACTAATAGTAATCTTTTTGCTGATTCTTATTTATGGTTTTTATAAGGCGCAAATTAAAGGGATAATTGGAGAGAAAACTGTCTCTTCAATATTAGATTTCTTAGATAAGTCAGAGTATAAAGTGATCCATAATGTCGTTTTACAAAGAGGCGAAGTAACTACTCAAATTGATCATATAGTCATTTCTAGTTTTGGAATATTTGTTATCGAAACTAAAAATTATAAAGGATGGATTGTTGGCTATGAAAAATCGGAATACTGGACCCAAGTAATATATAAATACAGATCCAAGTTTTATAATCCTATTTTTCAAAATGCAGGACATATTAGGACTTTGAAAACCTGTCTAAATGAATACAGAAATCTAGAATATATATCTATTGTTGTTTTCTCAATAAATGCCAAAATAAAAATAGATACTAGTGTAGATGTTGTTAATATGCATCGTCTTTTAAAAACAATTAAAAAATACTCAAACGTAAATCTCTCAGAAGAAGCTAAGAAAAGTATCTTTGAAAAAATTAATGCTTCTAATTTAGTTGATTCGTTTAAGAAAAAGGAACATAATAATTCCATTAAAAAAAGGATTAGTGATCGTGAGAAAGCAATTCAAGAAAAGAAATGTCCAAGATGCGGTAATAGTTTGGTTGAAAGAAAAGGAGAATTTGGGATATTTTTTGGATGTAGATCGTATCCCAAGTGTAAATTCACAAAAAAAAAACTTTCTTATAAAAGACAAGCATAGAAAACAAAAAAGCTCCAGATTTCTCTGAAGCTTTTTTACTTAGTAGCGGGAAGCATTCAATTATCTAACCAATTTGTTTATGATGTTAATGAAATTTTATCTGCATAAATTGTATTAGAAACATTCCTTATATTCGCTTACAAAAAGGTAAACTATGATATAAAAGGATGTCATTTTATCTTTTTAGTTAAGTTATTAAAAACCATATTTTTTATTGTTTAAGAAAATTTAGATTTTTTTAAAATGAGCGAAATAATTTTTGGAAGTGAATATCATCAAATTTTAGATAATCTTTTGAGAGAAATAGATTTGTCTAAACTTCCCTTATACGGAGAAAATGAGATTTACAGAATGAATGCAGGTAGATATGGTAAAGTCAAAATAAAATTAGATGTTGAGAGAGATAATGAAAAAATAGAATATATTCGAGATCTATATGGTAAGACTAATAATCCTATTAATTGTTATACATATGGATGGGAAGCTAAAGAAGAAAAGCTTCCGAAATACCATGAAGAATATATTAAACCAGTGATATTAGGATTTATCGAAGTTTTATCGACAATTAGCAATAACAATAATGTTGTTTTAAAATTTTCAGTTGTCGATGGGGACTGGAAAACATCAGAAAACACTGCGCATCATCTTGCGACAAAAAATGCCTTAATAGAATTGTTTAAACAAATATAAATATTATACTCTTGTTAGCACCATCCTGTTCGCGAGCTAAATAAAATCAAAATATTTGCAAAACTACTAAAACAAAAAAGCTCCAGATTTCTCTGAAGCTTTTTTACTTAGTAGCGGGAACAGGACTCGAACCTGTGACCTTCGGGTTATGAGCCCGACGAGCTGCCTACTGCTCTATCCCGCGATGTTTCGGGTGCAAAGATAAGGCGATTTTTGAGAAATCCAACGAAAACTTTAAAAAATGTTTTATTTTCTGTATTGAGTTGATATGACTACCTTTGCAAAATAAATAAAGCAAAAAATGTCACATAAAGCAGGTTTCGTAAATATTATCGGAAATCCAAATGTTGGAAAATCAACATTGATGAACGCTTTCGTTGGAGAACGATTGTCGATCATTACATCAAAAGCACAAACTACACGTCATAGAATTTTAGGAATTGTAAACGGAGAAGACTTTCAGTTAGTTTTGTCTGATACTCCTGGAATCATCAAACCAGCGTACGAAATGCAGGAATCGATGATGAACTTTGTAAAATCGGCTTTTGAAGATGCTGACATTTTAATCTACATGGTCGAAATAGGCGAGCAAGATCTTAAAGATGAAGACTTCTTTAAGAAAATCATTCATGCTAAGATTCCGGTTTTATTGCTTTTAAATAAAATTGATAATTCAAACCAAGAACAATTAGAACAGCAAGTTTCTTTCTGGAAAGAGAAAGTGCCAAATGCAGAAATTTTCCCGATTTCGGCTTTGCAGAATTTCAACGTTCCGGAAGTTTTCGGAAGAATTATCGAATTGTTGCCAGAATCACCACCTTATTATCCAAAAGACCAATTAACAGACAAGCCAGAACGTTTCTTTGTTAACGAAACAATCCGTGAGAAAATCTTATTGAATTACGCTAAAGAAATTCCATACGCAGTAGAAATTGTAACAGAAGAATTTCATGAAACCGACAATATTATCAGAATCCGTTCGGTAATTATGGTGGAACGTGACACACAAAAAGGAATCATTATCGGACATAAAGGTGCAGCTTTGAAAAAAGTAGGAACAGATGCCCGTGCTGATTTAGAGAAATTCTTCGGAAAACAAATTCATATTGAGCTTTATGTAAAAGTGAACAAAAACTGGAGAAGCAATGCTAATATGCTGAAACGTTTCGGATATAATCAATAGTTTATAATTGTTTCAAGTTAAATGTCAGGTATAAAACTTGGCACTTGAAACCTGAAACTTGAAACAAAAAACAATAAAAACTTAGGTACTTACAAACTTAGCGTCTCAGCAACTTTTTTTAACTACCTTTGCAAAAAATTTAAATAAGGCATTTACGGTTTTTAGTGATTGGGTTTTTAGGAAGCTAAAAATCTGAAATCTAAGTCTAAAGCCTAAAATTCAAAAAAAATGAATAATAACATTGTTGCGATAGTAGGAAGACCTAACGTAGGGAAATCGACCCTGTTTAATAGGCTGATACAAAGAAGAGAAGCTATTGTAGATTCAGTATCTGGGGTTACCCGTGATAGAAACTATGGTAAAAGCGAGTGGAACGGAAAAGAGTTTTCTGTCATTGATACAGGTGGATATGTTCGAGGGTCTGATGACGTTTTCGAAGGAGAAATTCGTAAACAGGTAGAACTTGCTATCGACGAAGCCGATGTTATTATCTTTGTGGTTGATGTTGAAGAAGGAATTACGCCAATGGATGAAACTGTTGCAAAATTACTTCGTAAAGTAACAAAACCAGTTTTATTGGCTGTAAATAAGGTTGATAACGCAATGCGTGAGAAAGATGCAATTGAGTTTTATAATCTTGGTTTAGGTGATTATTTCACATTTGCAAGTATTTCAGGAAGTGGAACTGGAGATTTATTAGATGCTTTAATTGAAGCTTTTCCAGAAAAACCAGAGCCAGTTACGCCAGAAGTAGAATTGCCTCGTTTTGCAGTTGTAGGACGTCCGAATGCTGGAAAATCTAGTTTTATCAATGCCTTAATTGGTAAAGACCGTTATATTGTTACAGATATTGCAGGAACAACTCGTGATGCTATTGATACTAAATTTGACCGTTTTGGTTTCGAATTTAATTTGGTTGATACTGCGGGAATTCGCCGTAAAGCAAAAGTAAAAGAAGATTTAGAGTTTTATTCTGTAATGCGTTCGGTACGTGCGATCGAACATGCAGATATTTGTATCTTGGTTATCGATGCAACCCGCGGATTTGAAGGTCAAGATCAAAGTATTTTCTGGTTGGCTGAGAAAAACCGTAAAGGAGTTGTAATCTTAGTAAACAAGTGGGACTTAGTAGAAAAAGATACGATGTCGACTCGTGACTACGAGGAGAAAATCAAAAAAGAATTGATGCCTTTTACAGATGTGCCAATTTTATTCGTTTCTGCTTTAACAAAACAGCGTTTATTAAAAGCATTGGAAGCTACGGTTCAAGTTTTCGAAAATAGAAAACAAAGAATTCCAACTTCAAAATTCAACGAATATATGTTGAAAGTAATTGAAGCATATCCGCCGCCAGCAACAAAAGGTAAATATGTAAAAATTAAATACTGCATGCAATTGCCAACTCAAACACCGCAATTTGTGTTTTTTGCTAATTTACCTCAATATGTAAAAGAGCCTTATAAGCGATACCTAGAGAATAAAATTCGTGAAAAATGGGATTTCGCAGGAGTTCCAATCGATATCTACATTAGAGAAAAATAAAAAAAATCCCCTTGAAAATAGGGGATTTTTTTATGATTTATTTCTATTTACTTAAAAGATCAATTTTTTATTGGCATTATATTTGAATAAATGTAAAAAATACAATTAAACCTTTTGCGTTTTTGTAAGTCTTACAAATCTAACTAACCCAATTTTATGACCAAGATTTATTCATTTCTATTGTTTTTAGCTTTTGTTTATTCGGCAAATGCCCAAAACAATATTGTTATCAAAGGAACTGTAGTTGATATTAACTCGCAACTTCCGCTTGAACTTGCAACCGTTTATTTTACAACTGTAAAAGATTCTACAATTATAGAATATGCTACAACAGATAAAAACGGAAATTTTATTATCAATACGAAAAAGTATGATAAACCGGTTTTTTTAAAGGTAAATTATACTGGATACCAAACGTATTTTGAAGAACAAAAAGGACTTACAGAAAGTAAAGACTTTGGTAAATTGTACATGCTTGAAAATGCAAATGTTTTAAACGAAGTAATAATTAAGAGCGAAGCCCCACCAATTACGATTAAAAAAGATACTTTAGAATTTAATGCCGGCTCTTATAAAGTGCGTCCAGATGCAAATGTGGAAACCTTACTGAAACAATTGCCCGGATTTGACGTAGATAATACTGGAAAAATTACGGTAAATGGGCGAGAAGTCAATCAGGTTTTAGTCAACGGAAAAGCATTTTTTGATAAAGATGGTGCCATTGCCATTAAAAATCTTCCTGCCGATATTATTAAAAAAGTTCAAGTTTCTGATTTTAAAACCAAAAAAGAAGAATTGGCCAAACAAGAATCGACTTCAGATTATTCGAGTATAAATATTACCATTGACGAAAAGAAAAACAAGGGATATTTTGGTAAAGTACTTGGCGGATACGGCTCAGACGAACGCTACGAAAGCAGTTTGATGATGAACTTCTTTAAAAACAAACAAAAAATTAGCGTTTTAGCCTCTTCAAATAATATCAATTCGACTGGATTTTCTATGGATGAAGTTTTTGATAATATGGGAGGCGGAAGAAATGCAAAAGGAGGTCAGGGCGCAAGCAGTGGAGGAAAAGGAATTACGCAGTCGACTTTGGCTGGAATTAATTATTCTGACGATTGGTCAAAAGATTTGGAGTTTATGAGCAGTTATAACTTTACAAATGCGGTGACTAAAAACGATAGCAAATCCAATCAGCTTAGTTTATTGCCTACAGGAAATATTTTAACTGAAGCAGATTCTAAAACAAGAAATGAAAATACTGGAAACAAGGCTAATTTTGAGTTAGAATACAAAATTAATCCTACTATGCAGATTGTTGTTGCACCTAAACTGAATGTGTCTCAATCAAATAGTAATTCTAGTTCTTCTACTTCTTCAGAAAACCAAAATGGAGAGGCGTTGAACGAAAGTACGGCAACATCTCATACAGAAAGTTCGAATACTAGTTTTGCGAATAGCATTAACTTCAACAAAACTTTTAAAAAGGAATCGAGAAATTTAAGTGTGGTTTTTAGCAATAGCAACACTAAAAATGATTCGAACGGAATTAATATTTCTGAAACCATTTTTTATCAAGATGCAAAACCAAATGATGAAAGAAATCAGAATGCAAAAAATACTTCAAAAAGTGATTCGTACTCGCTTGATTTAGAATATACAGAACCTATCACAGATTCGCTTCGATTGCGTTTTGGAACCGATTTTGACTGGCAGAGTTCAATGAACGATCAGAAAACATATAATTTTGATGATGCTTCACAAGAATATTCAGATTTAAACTCATCGCTAACGAATTATACAACATCAAAACAAAATTCGATTACGCCAAAAGTGGGTATTAGTTGGCAGAAAAGAAAATTTACACTTAATGTAAATTCTAGAACATCAATTGTTGAGTTTGATAATCATTCTTTCTATTTAAATCAAGCGACTGATTTGAATAAAAGATATATGCTTCCGTATGGAACAGCACAGTTTCGATATAAATTTAATCGTTCTAAAAACTTAACGTTTAAGTATGATTATTCTAATGCGCTTCCATCGGCAACACAATTAATGCCGGTTGCAGATTTAAATAATCCGTTAAATAGTGTAATTGGTAATCCAAATTTAAATCCGATTGAGAAAAATACTGCTGGTATCGATTTTAAAAATTTTGATTTTAGAACGCGTTCTGGCTATAGCTTATTTCTTAAAGGAGATTACTATAATAATGATATAGTTTCGACCTCTATTTATGACGACAGCGGAAAAAGAAATACAACTTATGTAAATATTTCAGGAACTTATTCGGCTTCGGTTGGAGGAAACTGGAATCAGCAGATTAAAAAAGATGCACACACCATTAGATACGGTTTGCGTTTAAGCGGTAATTATAATTTTGATAAAGGATTTACAAATGCAGTTATGTACAATGCAAAATCGGTTGTAATTACACCTAGCGTTTATGCTTCTTACGATTATGGAGAAGTACTTTCGATTTCGCCGTCTTACAGTTTATCGTATAACGAAACGAGATATGAAAATTATTCGAGAGATGCGACTTCAAACGTAATTCATAGAATTAATATGCAAACAACTTCTTACTGGCCAGCAAATTTAATTTTCGGAAATGATTTTGGATATACTTATAATTCAAATATTTCAGACGATTTCAAAAAGGATTTCTTTTTATGGAACACCAGTTTGTCTTACGGATTTTTGGATAAAAAATTATATGCAAAAGTGAAAGTTTACGACGTTTTAAACCAAAATCAAAGCGCAACAAGAACCATTTCGCCAACGTCTATTCGCGATGAAGAAAATACGGTTTTAAAAAGATATGTAATGTTTTCTCTTGCCTATAAAATCGGGAATTTTGCAGAAAGCAAAAAAGGAAGAAAGCAGAGAGGGGCGTAATTCTTGAGGGACAAAGGCTCAAAGGTTACAAAAAATGCCTGTCAAATTCAATTTGACAGGCATTTTTTGTATAACTCATAACTCATAACTTTTTTCGATTAATTCGATGATAAACCGTAAGTCTGAAAATATCACGATCATAGAAATCTACACCACTTGCGCGTCTTTGAAAGTTCTTTAAATAACCCAATTCTACACCAAGATTTGGATTGAAGTGATAACGCAAAGCAACATAAAAACGGTTTTGATCGAATGTATTTTTGCGATTGTCTTTTCCGAAATTAAAAAGAACTTCGTCTGAAATAGTTCCTTTTATGCTTCTGCCTTCTTTTTCCCAAAGGGTAAACATGGATTGTAAACGATATCTAAATCGGAAAGCATATGAAAATTCGTCCAAGAGTCCGTTTTTGTCTGCTTTTTGAATGAAGCGTTCTTCTAACTGAAAACGGTTGTGAAAAGTGATTTTAGCAAGATCATTAATCAGAGTTACATCTTGTTGCCCTCTATATTCAGGAACAGAATAATCAGGATCAACATACGGATTTTGGGTATTTACATTGAAAAAAGCAAATCCAGCTCCAACTTCAATCATTTTATTGGCCCGATATCTAGCTTGAGATCTAATGACAAAAAGGCTTTCATGAACAGGATTTACAAAACTTCTATTATCAAACTCAGAATGAAGCGCCCACTTTTCGGACAAGGGAAAAATATTATAATAACGAATCCAGGTTAGAGTTTGCTGGTCGATATTTCTTTGGTTTTGCCCTGTAATTAGTTGGCTAATAAAGAGTAAAGTGAAAAATAGTTTAAAAGATCCTTTCAATTGCGATAAATTCAGGCTGCGAATTTATACAAATGATCTCATTCCTAATTATTTTAAAATCTGTTTTATGTAATTTTTTGTGAAAATAAAAACGAGACACATTCTAAAATGCATCTCGTTTTTAATACTAAAACTAACTAACCTAACCGCTTACAGTGAATACTTAAAAGTAACTCCGTAAGTTCTTTGATCACCAAGAACTCCAGCATATTGTCCAGTGTTACCACTTGCAGGCAATAATTGCTCATAGTAATCTTTATTGAAAAGGTTTCTTCCCCAAATTTGAATAGATAAACCTTGCGAAGCACGGAAACCTAAACGAGCATTAAAGATTGCATAACCTTGAACTACTAAATATTTTGAAGCCGAAGGGCTTGAAGAAAATTCAGAACGAGCGTAACTATCAGCAGCAAAGAAAATTTTTCCAGCATTACCAAAGAATTTTGCATGATCAGAAAGCTCACCTCCAAGAGAACCAGCCCATCTTGAAGCACCTGGTAAATCAGTTCCAGAAACATCTTTATAAGCTACCTGAACTCCATCAACAGTAAGTCCTGTTTCTTCTAACGGAAGCGGTGCATTTGTAAATTTCACATATTTACCATCTGTATAAGTAGCAGCACCATTTATCGTTATGTGTGAATTGATAACAAAGCTCGCATCCAATTCTGCACCTCTTACACGTACTTTATCAGCATTTGCAAGATAACCGCGGTTTACACCTAATTCGGCTGCCTGAACGTTAGTTTGGAAATCTTTGATGTCAGTATTAAATAGTGTTAAGTTTAAAATAGAGTTCTTAAACGGAGATGTTTTTACTCCAACTTCGTAATGATATACTTTTTCTGGTTTAACTACAGCAAGTTCAGTCATTGGCTGTCCTGCTGAGTTTGTTGGAAGCCCAGCTACGTTAACTCCAACTGGTTTGTAACTTTTAGCAAATGTTGCATAAGCATTGATTTTGTCTGATGCTTTGTAAGTAAGCGTTAAGTTTCCAGAAAAATCTGTATTGTCTGTATCTGAGTCAAATGCTTGATCTGAGTAAACTGATTTTTTCAAAGCCAATAAGGCAGGATCTGTTGTTTGAAGACCTCCGTAAGTTTTACGAGAATAACTTGCGTCTTTTTTATCAAAATTATATCTCAAACCTGGTAAAATGTGGAATCTTTCTGTAACTGACCAATCAAGCTGACCAAATACTGCTGCGCTCGAAGCTCTAATTCTTGCATCAGTATGGATACCGTAACCTTCAAAAAGACCTGGTGTTTTCCATAGTGGGCTAGTTGAGCTTTGAGAGAATCTCCATTGTGCATTTCCAGATTCTTCTGTACCATCTGTTTGAGAAGTTTGATCAATAAAGAATACTCCACCAACACCGCTTATTTTTGAAGTTATTTGTCCAGCATAACGAACCTCTTGTGTAATTTGTGTTTGTCTTGTTGGGTTTTGAGATTTAGCTAAAACCTGTAATCCTGTAAAATCTCTATCATTTGATGGATCCCAATTCCAGAAGCGCCATGCTGTTGTAGAAGTAAGTGTTCCACCTCCAATTTTTGTATCGACATTTAATGAAACTCCTCCTAAATCTTGTCCAGAACGCCAAGGAGTATCATGATCAATTTTACGATCAAAAGCATTTAAACTTGGCAATTGATAATTTAAATCGGCGATAATAGCATCAAACTGACGGTATGCAGCCCTTTTAGTAGGGGCAACACCAGCAACAACCTGCGCATATCCGTCAGGACGCTGTGTGGTAAGGTCACCTGCAAAAGTAACGTTTGTATTTTCAGTAGGAGTCCATAATAATTGTCCTCTAAAACCTTGATTGTTTAAAGTATTTGTAGGTCTTCCTGTAGCAATGTTATCGATTAAACCATCTCTTTGTGTTCCAGAAAAAGATAAACGACCTGCCACTTTTTTTCCTAATGCTCCTGTAACAGAAGCTTTAGCTTGTAAAAAGGCATAATTTCCGTAGCTAAGTTCAAAATCGGCACCAGTAGTAAAACTTGGTTTGCGAGAAGTAATGTTAAAAGCTCCAGAAGTTGTATTTTTTCCGAATAAAGAACCTTGTGGACCACGTAAAACCTCGATTTGTTCTACGTCAATAAAATCTAAAGTAGTCGCTGCTGGACGTGCATAATAAACACCATCAACATAAAAACCAACTCCAGGATCGATACCGTCATTTGTTAATCCGAAAGGAGAACCTAAGCTTCTAATATTGATTCCTGTATTTCTTGGGTTAGAAGAATACAACTGAACAGAAGGAACCAATTCTTTAATACGGTTTACGTTAAATGCTCCAGCCGCTTCCGCTTGTTTTCCTGTAACTACCGAAACAGCAATTGGCACATCTTGTACTTTTTCTATTCTTCTTCTTGAAGAAACTACAACTTCTACAAGTTTGTTTTCTTCACGTAAAGTAACCAATAGAGGTGAAGCTGGAATAGCCGTGATTTCAAGTTCGGCAGTGTTGTAGCCAATGTATTGAACCAAAAGGGTAAGCGGTAATTTTCCTTGTGATTCTATCGAAAATCTTCCTTCAGAGTCTGTAATTGCACTAAAAGTTGTTCCTTTAATAACCACGTTCGCTGCTTCTAAAGGAATATTTTGATCTGTTGTTACAACCCCGTCTATTTTTTGTGCGAATGAGATTGAGAACGTTAAAACTGCAAGTATTGTAAGTATATTTTTTATAGATGTTTTCATTTTTATATTAAGTATATGTGATTAGTAGAATTTAAAATTAAATTTTTTTTACCAACACATACACATCATAAATGAACCAGTATTCACAGTTGTGAATTTATAATTATAGTTTTTTTGCAAAAGATTTTGTCCACCTGATTTACTAGAATGTACTTTCATGAGTTAAAATTTTGTAAATGATTAGTTAATTATTTTTGGCAAATATATAATTAATTCTATCGATTTACTAGACTTTAGAAAATATTTTTTTATTTTTTTACAAGAGAAGCGATTGTAATGCCTTCCATGGCCTTCAAAGTTTTGTCTCTAATAAGCATTAGACCGTGACGCAGACTGCATTCAGACTCGGTTTTACAATCAGAACAAGGTTCGTAAAAATTTAAAGAAGCACATGGCAAAAGTGCAATTGCACCGTCAAATAATCGGTGAATTTCTGCCAAAGTAATGTCGTTTTTAGATTTTATCAGATAATATCCACCAAATTTTCCTTGCTTACTGCTTACAAAACGACCGCGTTTTAGATCCAGTAAAATCTGTTCTAGGAACTTTTTAGGAATATTCGCTCCATCAGCAATTTCTACAGTTCTAGAAATGTGATTTTCGTCTTGTTCTGCTAAATAAAGTAAGGCCTTAAGGGCGTATTTTGCTTTATGTGATAACATCTATTAATAAATTGTAAAATGTAAATGTATGATTTTTTAAGATTGAAACCTAAACCTGAAACCTCAAACAATGAAAATTAGAACCAGAATAAATTACCAGCTTCCTCCAGAACCACCTCCAGAGAATCCTCCGCCTCCAAAGCCTCCGCCGAAGCCACCGCCTCCGCCAAAACCGCCTCCAGATGATCCGCCTCCGAATCCTCCAAATCCACCTCCGCTTCTTCCAAGATTACTTAGAATAATAGCATCAAGTAAACTAGGGCCACCGCCACCGTTGTTGCCTGAATTTCCGCCACCACCTCTTTTATTTCGAGAAAGCAGAATTAAAACAATAACAACAATTACAATAAAAGGCAGAAAAGGAAAGTCTTGTCCTTTGTTCTGTTTGCGTTCGCCTTTGTATTTTCCTTTAAAAACATCAAAAAGCGCATCGGCTCCTTTGTCAAGACCGTTGTAATAACTTCCTTTTTTAAATTCTGGAATGATAATATTTCTTGTGATTTCTCCACCAATACCGGCCGTAAGTCGGTCTTCAAGTCCATAACCAGGAGAAATCCAGATTCTTCTTTCGGCTTTAGCCAATAAAATTAAAACCCCATTATCTTCTTTAGCTTGTCCGATTCCCCATTCTTGAGCCCATTTAGGAGTAAGAATGCCAATATCTTCACCTTTTAGGCTTTCGATAGTAATAACAACAATTTGAGTAGAGGTAGAATCGGAGTAACGAACTAATTTTTCTTCTAATTGTGTTTTTTCAGAAGCGCTTAAAACATTTGCATAATCGTAAACAGAAGTTTGGAAATCAGGCTTTTTGGGAATATCAAATTGAGCAAAAATAGCATTGCTGATAAATAATGTGATAAACAAAAGAGTAATCTGAAAAATTCTATTAGAATTTGAGATTTTAATTTGGGAATTTTTCATTATTTATCCTTTTGAGATTTCGTTAGATAATTCGTTTGTATCGTCTTCCTGAGAAGGGAAATATTTTTTAAGCTGTTCTCCAGCATTCAAAATGCCATCAACAATTCCTTGTTTAAAATTGCCAGATTTAAAATGATTAGTCATAACATCTTTAGTACAATCCCAAAAATCATTTGCGACCACATCGTTAATTCCTTTATCTCCACAGATAACAAAGTTTTTATCTTCAACTGCAAAATAGAGTAGAACACCATTCTGCAATTTAGTTTCATTCATTCTTAATTGATGAAAAACTTCTAAAGCTCTATCGTAATGAGCTTTAGAAGTTGTTTTTTCTATATGAACTCTAATTTCGCCAGAAGTATTATTTTCGGCCATACGAATAGCTTCAACAATTTCTTGCTCTTCTTCTTTGGTTAAAAAATCTTCTACTTTTGACATAAAAATGATTTTAGAGTTTAATTTTTTTTTAGAATTTTACTTCAACAGGTTTGTCTGCTCCAGTAGAAGCTTCAAAGTATGGTTTCTCTTTGTATTCGCTCAAGAACCAGTTGTTTGGAATCTTTAAAACGTAACCGTTGTAATCTTGTACAGATTCATTGAAACGAGTTCTAGCTGTTAAAATCTGATTTTCAGTGCTAGCCAATTCGTCTTGTAATTTTAAGAAGTTTTCGTTTGCTTTTAATGTTGGATATTGCTCAACAGAAACTAATAATCTTGATAAAGAAGAAGATACACCGCTTTGCGCTTGGTTAAATTGTGCCAATTGTTCTGGAGTTACGTTGCTTGGATCAATTGTTACAGATGTAGCTTTTGCACGAGCTTCGATTACAGCAGTTAAAGTTCCTTTTTCAAAGTCTGCAGCACCTTTAACAGTATTTACTAAATTTCCGATAAGATCATTACGTCTTTGGTAAGCGGTTTGAACATTTCCCCACTCTTTGTTAACAGCTTGACTTTTTTGTAAAGCAGTATTTTTAATTCCAATCGACCAAAATGCGATAATAGCAATAAAAGCTACAATAATTCCAACAGGGATCAACCACTTTTTCATATTTGTTTTGATTTAAGTTTATTTCAATTTTTAATTACAATTCGTTTTTGATGTCGTTTAGTTGCGTTTTTATCAATTCTAATTTACGTATTATTTCGAATTTATCTAACGTCTTCTTCTGACCTTCTTTTAAGTGTGTTTTGGCACCTTCTAAAGTAAATCCTCTTTCTTTTACTAAGTGATAAATCAATTGAAGGTTGGTAATATCTTCTGGTGTGAACATTCTGTTTCCTTTGGCATTTTTTTTAGGTTTTAGAATGTCAAATTCGCTGTCCCAAAATCGTATCAAAGAAGCATTGACATTAAAAGCTTTGGCTACTTCGCCAATACTGTAATATCTTTTGTCTTTAGAAAGTTCAATATGCATGGTTTGTTTTTTTCTATTTTACATCAAAAATAGTATTTTTTGTACTATTAATCTAATGATTGGTTTTCTTGGTTTGCCATTTGTGAAATTGCCACATATTCTACAGCTGAAATATTTCCGTAATAAAAATTCAACGGATTAACTACTTTTCCGTCTTTATGTACTTCATAATGACAATGCGGGCCTTCAGATCTTCCTGTGCTTCCAACGTAACCAATAATATCGCCACGTTTTACTCGCTGTCCAGGATGACAGTTGTATTTGCTTAAATGCGCATACAAACTTTCATATCCAAAACCATGCCTGATCACAATATGATTTCCGTATCCAGAAGCAGTATTGTCAGCTCTGTCAACGACTCCGTCTCCTGTTGCGTATATTGGAGCGCCTGTATTGGCAGTGAAATCCATTCCGTTATGCATTTTTCTGACTTTCGTGAAAGGATCAATACGGTATCCAAAACCTGACGCGACACGTTTTAAATTTTCATTTCGTACTGGCTGAATGGCAGGAATTGCCAATAATAAATTTTCTTTAGCTCCAGCTAATTTTAAAATTTCATCTAGAGATTTGGACTGAATTGCTAATTGCTTTGAAAGTTTATCAATTCTTTTGGTGGTATTTAAAACCAATTGCGAATTATTATATCCTTCAAGAATTTTATATCGGTCAGAATTTTTAAAACCAGCTTTTCTTATAGAATCTGGAATTTCAGCTTTATTAAAATAGACGCGGTAAATATTATTGTCACGTTCTTCTAATGCATCTGCGGCTTCATCAATTTCATCCAATTTTTTATTCAAAATAGCATATTGCAGTTTTAAATTTTCGATTTCTCGGGCTTGTAAACGATCTTTTGGGGTTTCGAAATAAGGAGTATTAATTAGAAGTACAAAAACTAAAAATCCAAATAGTGCTGATGCCAATAAAAATAGTAATGCGTAACCAATTTTTATTCTTTTTCTGGTTTTTATTTTCGTATAAGCCAGATTTTCTGAGTCGTAATAATATTTTACTTTCGCCATATTTTAAAATACGCTATTTTTGCAGCTTGTAAAATAACTTAGACGAACAATTTGACAAAATGTTTCAGTTGTTTGGGCTTTTTTACAAGAACAAAATAATTTGATAATTTGGGGAGAATTACTTAAATTATATAATGCGCAAATTAGCAATTTTATTGTTGTAAAACGTAAGTTTTTACTTTTCGTTTTTAAAAATTAACGCATTATTGATTGAAAATAAAACGTAATCAGCACGTTATCAAATTGACACATTAAACAGACACATTTTCTAATTAAAATATGAAATCACAAGACGTACGTAAACAATTTTTAGATTTTTTTGAGAGTAAAGGACATACTATTGTTCCATCAGCTCCTATTGTTCTTAAAGACGACCCAACCTTAATGTTCAATAACTCGGGAATGGCCCAGTTTAAAGAATTTTTCTTAGGGAACGGAACTCCAAAAAGTCCAAGAATAGCCGATACACAAAAATGTCTTCGTGTTTCAGGAAAACATAATGACCTTGAGGAGGTTGGTATCGATACTTACCACCACACAATGTTTGAAATGTTAGGAAACTGGTCTTTTGGTGATTACTTCAAAAAAGAAGCGATCAACTGGGCTTGGGAATTATTGACTGAGGTTTATAAGATTCCAAAAGAAAATCTTTACGTTTCTGTTTTTGAAGGAAGTAAGGAAGATAATGTTCCTTTTGACCAAGAAGCTTGGGATATCTGGAAAACTTTAATTGATGAAGATCGAATTGTTTTAGGAAATAAAAAAGATAATTTCTGGGAAATGGGAGATCAGGGGCCTTGTGGACCTTGTTCTGAAATTCATGTTGATTTACGTTCTGAAGAAGAAAAAGCGCTAAAACCAGGAAAAGGAGAAGTTAATGGAGATAACGCTCAGGTTGTTGAAATCTGGAATAACGTATTCATGGAATTCAACCGTAAAGCAGATGGTTCTCTAGAAAAACTTCCAGCACAACACGTAGATACCGGAATGGGATTTGAGCGTTTGTGTATGGCTTTACAAGGAAAAACATCAAACTATGATACTGATGTTTTTATGCCTTTGATTAGAGAAATCGAAACGATTACAGGTGCAAAATATACAACTAATGATGTAATAGGCATTAGTGAAGAACAAAATAAAATGAATATTGCTATTCGCGTAGTAGCAGATCACGTTCGCGCGGTAGCTTTTGCTATTGCTGACGGTCAGTTGCCATCTAACACGGGGGCAGGATATGTTATTCGTAGAATTTTACGTCGTGCTATTCGTTACGGATTTACTTTCTTAGGTACTAAAGAGCCATTTATTTATAAATTGGTTGAGACTTTAAGCGAGCAAATGGGAGATTCTTTCCCAGAAATCAGAACGCAAAAAGCACTTTGTTCGAATGTAATTCGTGAAGAAGAAAACTCTTTCCTAAAAACATTAGATCAAGGATTGATTCTTTTAGATGCTGTAATTTTAAATAATACTGGTGATACAATCGATGGTAAAAAAGCTTTCGAATTGTATGATACATATGGTTTTCCAATCGATTTAACGGCTTTGATTCTTTCAGAAAAAGGATTGAAATTGGACGAGGAAGGATTTAAAGAGCAATTGCAATTACAGAAAGAAAGATCTCGTGCAGCTTCTAAAGTAACAGCTGGAGATTGGCATGTAATTATTGAAGATGATGTTCAGGAATTTGTTGGTTATGATAGATTAGCGCAGCAAGTTAAGATTACAAAATATCGTAGAGTTGAGAGCGCAAAAGATGGAGAAATTTTCCAATTGGTTTTTAATGCAACTCCATTTTACGGAGAAAGCGGAGGACAAACTGGAGATAAAGGATATTTAGAAGCGCAAAACGGAGATATTATTTATATCATTGACACTAAAAAAGAAAACAACCAAACGGTACATTTGGCGAAATCATTGCCAGAGAACCTTACAGGAACTTTTAATGCTGTTGTTGATGCAATTCAAAGAGCTAAAACTTCTTCAAATCACTCGGCTACACACTTGTTGCACCAAGGTTTGCGTAAGATTTTAGGAACTCATATAGAGCAAAAAGGTTCGATGGTAAGAAATGCTTCATTACGTTTTGACTTTTCTCATTTTGCTAAAGTTACAGATGAAGAATTATTAGAAGTTGAAAACTTTGTAAATGCAAGGATTCGTGAGAGTTTGCCATTAATCGAAAAAAGAGCGATTCCAAAAGATCAAGCCCTTGAAGATGGTGCAATTGCATTATTTGGTGAGAAGTATGGGGATTTAGTTCGTACAATTAAATTCGGAGATTCTGTTGAATTATGTGGAGGAACGCACGTTGCTAACACATCTGACATCTGGCACTTTAAAATTATTTCTGAAGGAGCTGTTGCAGCAGGAATTAGAAGAATTGAAGCAATTACAAGTGAAGCTGCAAAAGAGTATTTTGAGTCTCAAGCAATTTCTTTTGGAGAAATTAAAGAAGTGCTTAAAAATGCTCCAGATCCTGTAAAAGCGATTCAGGCATTGCAAGACGAAAATGCTCAATTGAAAAAACAATTAGAAGCTCTATTGAAAGATAAAGCTAAAAATATGAAAGCTGATTTAGCTAAAGAATTACAAGAAATCAACGGAGTTCAATTTTTAGCAAAACAGGTAGATTTAAATCCAGAAGGAGCAAAAGATTTAGCTTACGAGTTAGGTGGTTCGTATAACAATTTATTTATTGTTTTGGCTACAGCGCACGAAGGAAAACCAATGTTAACATGCTATATTTCTAAAGAAATTGTAGCAGCCAAAAACTTAAACGCAGGACAGGTTGTTCGCGAATTAGGGAAATACATTCAAGGTGGTGGCGGAGGCCAGCCTTTCTTTGCAACAGCAGGAGGTAAAAATGTTGACGGAATTGCTGAAGCACTTAATAAAGCTGTAGATTTTGTTAAGTAGATTCTAAGATACTAAGCCTCTAAGAGGCTAAGTTTTTAAAAAGTAAACCCGATAAGTTTTAAAACTTATCGGGTTTTATTTTTTGCCACAGATTAAAATGATTAAAAAAGATTTTTCTCTCATTTTCTGTCATTTCAACGAAGGAGAAATCTTCACGAGAAGCTCGACAAAGATTGAATTTTCGTTGCGGAGTTGCTTGCGAAGATTTGCTTCGCCTGTTCGCTATCGCTCGGGTCTCCTTCGTCGAAATGACAAATAAGGATAAAAAAAACTTAGAACCTTAGCAACTTAGCACCTCAGAAGCTTAGAAAACTATTTTCGCTCTCCAATCTGCTGACGCCACATAGCGTAATACAATCCTTTTTCTACAATCAAATCTTCGTGTTTACCTTGTTCGATAATTTTACCTTGTTCTAAAACAAATATCTTATCAGCGTGCATTACAGTAGACAATCTATGAGCAATTAAGACGGTGATTCTATTTTTGTCTGAGATATTTCTGATTGTATCGTTGATTTCTTCTTCGGTAATAGAATCTAAAGCAGAAGTAGCTTCATCAAAAATCAATAAATTCGGATTTCTTAAAATTGCTCTCGCGATAGATAAACGTTGTTTTTCTCCACCCGAAACTTTGATTCCGCCTTCACCAATTGTAGTATTTAAACCATCTTCGGCACGTCTTAAAAGCTTATCGCAGCTTGCGCGTTTTAAGGCATCATATAAATCTTCGTCGGTTGCGTTTGGCTTAACAAATAATAAGTTTTCGCGAATTGTTCCTGAGAATAATTGAGCATCTTGAGTAACAAAACCGAGCTGTTTTCTTAAATCTAATAAATCAACATCTGTAGAATCAATGTCGTTATACAAAACTTGGCCTTCAGCAGGAGTATATAATCCGACTAATAATTTTACTAAAGTTGTTTTTCCAGATCCAGACGGACCAACAAAAGCAACGGTTTGTCCTTGTTTGATTTCGAAATTAATATTTTCAACCGCTTTAAATTTGGCAGTTTTGTGCTGAAAACTAACATTTTGGAAAAGTAGTTTTTGAATTGCACCAATATGTTTAGGACTTTTTGGGCGAAACTCTTTTGGAGCATTCAGTAAGTTTCTGAAATTTTCCATAGAAACTTTTGTTTCATTCAAAGCAATAATAAAGTTTCCTAATTCTTGTAAAGGACCAAAAATGAAAAAAGTAAAAAATACCATTGTCAATAAATCACCAACAATGATTTTTCCTCCGAACAAGAAATAATAAAGAGCAAAAACAACGCAAGTTCTTAAAAAGTGAACGGTTGTTCCTTGAATAAAGCTCAAACTTCTGATGAAACGAATTTTCTCTAATTCTAATTGAAGAATTTTGAAAGTGTTTAAGTTCAGACGCTTTTCTTCTTGATACGTTAAACCAAGACTTTTTACTAACTCAATGTTTCGTAAACTTTCAGTTGTAGAACCTGCAAGAGCATTGGTTTGATTCACAATCTTTCTCGAAACAATTTTGATCTTTTTACCCAAATACAAACTAACCAAAGCAATAATTGGAGCTGTAATTAAAAAGATAATAGAGATTCTAAAATCTATTCGGGCAACATAAACAATAACGAAAATGAAACCTATAATAGTTTGAAAGATTAGCGAAATAGAAAGTGTGATAAGTTTTTCAGAATCAATTCTAACTTTTGTCAGTTTGCTCAACGTTTCTCCGCTTCGCTGATCTTCAAATTCAGCATACGGAAGATCAAGAGATTTCTTAATTCCGTCAGTATACATTTGAGCACCAGTACGCTGAATGACAACGTTGGTAAAATAATCCTGAAAGTTTTTGGTGATTCTAGAAATCATTGCAGCACCAAGCGAAAGACCTAGCCAGAAAGCCAATGATTTAATAAATCCGATTTCGTTTCCTTTGTATTTTGCCAAACCAACCCCGCAATCCTGCATAAGTTTTCCGGTAATTACTGAATCTGATAAACTGAAACAAATGTTGATAGTAGCCATAATCAAAGCAAAAAACAAAAGCATTTTATGCTTGATAATGTAGGTATATAATAATTTCATATAAGAATTTTAAAAAAATGGAAGATGCAAAAATAAGGAATTGTTTTAGTTTGTGTAGTCAGTTTTTGTTATTAAAAATGTAATTTTTTAAAAGTCCTTCGAATGATATAAAATAAAAGAAAAAACCTGAGTATTTATACGCATTTTTGGTCTTTAGTTTTTTTTTAATAAGGCAATTATTGGGCTATTTTGTTTGTTAATAGGTTATTGAAAAGTGTTTGAAAAAGTGTTATTTTTTAAAATGTGGAAACCCGTAAGGATTTAATTTTTTGTTGTATTACGTTTGTGCCAATTAACAAATTAACCAAATCAAAATGAAAAAAATTTTATGTCTATTTGGTGCTTTAGCACTAGTTTTAACCTCTTGTTCAAGTGATGATTCTTCTTCAGATTCTTCGGATGGCGTATTGCTTAAAAAAACCGTTATTAAAAATACAGAGGGAGATACATACACTATTAACTATAAATATGATGGTAATAAAATAGTAAGTGCCATAGATGATACGGGTGATTCAAACATGTATTATACTTATACAGGGAATTTAATTACGAAAATAGAGTTTAAATACCCTGACGGAACAATAGATCAAGTAAATACTTATTCTTATAATGCTGATGGTAAATTGACAACTTTTCTTAGAGTAGAGCCAAATATGGATTGGGGACACAAAGAAGTTTATACTTATAATACTGATGGAACGATTACAGTTAAATCGTATTCAGGAGATAGTGAAAGTCAAACAAGTGAAGGGTCAACTAGTACAATTAAATTTGTAAATGGTGAAGTAAGTGAGATCATAAGTGAATCAAGCTCAGAAAGTCATAAATACACTTATGACAATAAGAACAACCCGATGAAAAATATTTTAGGTATGGATAAAATTGCATTCGTTGATGGAGAAGGAAGTGGAGTTAAATTCAACATTTTGACTGATACATCAGACGGTGATTTATGGACAAACAGTACTTTTACTTATAATGAAAGTGGTTATCCAGTTAAAGAAGTAGATGCTGGATCTGATAGTTTAGGTACTTCTGAATATTTTTATTAATATTTGAATTAGTAAATTAAAATAAGAAAAAGCCAGATGCAAATGTTTCTGGCTTTTTTTATTTAGAAAAAACTCAATTTATCAATTATAAAAAAGAACCTGATCTAAACTAGATGCTTTAGATATTTTTTTTTTGAATAGCAGAATGATTAATATATAATCATTCTTTTTTGATAAATTTTCTCGTTAATTTTTAAGTTTTATGTTGTTGGTTATCATTGGGTTATGTGTTTATTGCTGTGTTGTGTTTTTTTGAATGTGGAATCCCGTAAAGTTTTGGTTATGAATTTTAGTAAGTTCGCGCTCATAATCAATTTAACCAAATCGAAATGAAAAAAATTTTATGCTTATTTGGTGCTTTAGCACTAGTTTTAACATCTTGTTCAAGTGATGACAATCAAGATGGAGGTGCAATTTTGCCAAAAACAATTAAATATTCTAGCGTAGCATATCCTTCAGAAAATTCTACTTATGTAGCAACTTACAATGGTACCAAAATTGTAAGCATGAAAGATGAAGCAGGAAGAACTGACTATACTTATGATGGTAATCTTGTGGTAAAAGAAATTAACTATGATACTGAAAGTGGTTCAGATATTATTAGTGACATCACAACTTATAAATATACAAACGGAAAACTTACAGAGTCTACTTATGCAGAAGGCTTTTCGACAGCATTTCCTAATGGTGAATACAAAAGTAGAATCGTATTTACACATAACGCAGATGGAACAGTAAAAAGAGAACGTTATAACGTAAATGGTACTACAGGAGCAGAAACAAAAAGTGTTTATTCTGAGGTGTTAACTTTTGCGAACGGAAATCTAGTTAAAAGTGTTCAAACAGAGTCAGAAACAGGTAGTGTATTTACAGCTCAATATGAATATGATAATAAAAACAATCCATTTAAAAACATTACAGGATTCAATTTGTTAATAGATCATAGTGAAGGTGAAGGTTCTGTTTATAGCTCTGTGAACAATGTTGTTAAGTATACAGCATCTTATTCAAACGAAGAAGGGGCAAGAGTATACAAAAGCGAACTTGTATATGATGCAAATAATTTTCCGACAAAAATCACGAATTACAAAGATGACGGAACAACAGCTGCCGAATCAAAAGAGTTTTTTTACTAAGTAAAAGCATACTTTAATTATAGAAACCAAATACTTTTGTATTTGGTTTTTTTATTGGTTAAAATTGATGAAATTCGTGTGTAAATTAGAAATCATGCAATTTAGAACTCAAATACCAATTTCAAAAAGCAAAAATCCTATCGAATATAATTCAAAAGTACTTTCTATTGGATCTTGTTTTGCAGAAAATATGGCGGAGAAATTTGATTATTTTAAATTTCAAAATGAAACCAATCCATTTGGAATAATTTTTAATCCAGTTTCAATTGAGAAATTATTCGATAGAATTTCTAAACAAGAAATGTTTGGAGAAAAAGATGTTTTCTTTCATAATGAACGTTGGCATAGTTACGAAGTGCATTCTGATCTAAGTAATTCTGATCGTCAAGAGTTGCTGGAATCCTTAAATAAAGCAATTACAGAAACGCATAAACAAATTAAAGAAGCTACGCATATTATCATCACTTTTGGGACTTCGTGGATTTATAGAAATCTTGAAAAAGATGAAATTGTAGCCAATTGCCATAAAGTGCCTCAAAGGCAATTCTCAAAAGAATTATTGCCTTCAGAAGTAATTCAGAAAAGCATTCAAAATACAATTGATGCTATTCAATCTTTAAATTCAAATATCAATTTCATATTTACCATTTCTCCAGTTCGTCATATCAAAGACGGTTTTGTAGAAAACCAATTAAGCAAATCGCATTTATTTACAGCATTGCATGGCTTTTTAAAAAATCACACTTCACACTTCACAATTGACAATTATTTTCCATCGTACGAAATCATAATGGACGAACTTCGCGATTATCGTTTTTATGCCGAAGACATGCTTCATCCTAACCAAATAGCGATAGATTATATTTGGAAGCTTTTTAGCGAAAGCAATATTTCAGAAGACAGTTTTTCTACAATGAAAGAAGTAGACGAAATCCAGAAAAGTCTACGTCACAGAAGTTTTAATCCAGAATCAGAACAGCATCAAAAATTCCTGGCAAAATTGCAACAGAAAATTGAAGCTTTAGGAAAAAAACAACCGCACATTAAATTTTAATTTTGTTTTAAGAAATTCACAGAATTTAAAAAAAAGACTTCGCGCCTTACCGCCTTTATGGCAAGAAAAAAACTTATTTAGCAGTAAAATTTTAGAATAATTCCTCATAATTGTGTAAATTGTTAAGGTTTAAATTTTACATTTTTGTAAGATGTCTAACTCTGCTTTTTTCAGAAGCAATTTTAATCTAAAAGATTTTATTGACGTATGAATAAGAAACCGAAACATTTTCTAAAAAAAATACTTCGTGTACTATTATGGTGCGTGGTTTCTATAGTTGCACTTTTATTGCTTCTCATTATTTTAATTCAAGTTCCATCAGTTCAAAATTTCGTTAAGGATAAAGCAATAACATATCTTCAGGGCAAGATAAAAACCAAAGTTTCATTAGATAAAATCTTAATCAAATTCCCGAAAGATGTAGTGCTAGAAGGTTTCTATTTTGAAGATCAAAAAAAAGACACTTTACTGGCAGGTAAACGATTAGAAGTTGATGTTGATCTTTTTAAATTGGTAAGCAGCGAACTGGAAATCAATTCGGTTTCATTAGAAAATGTAAAAGCTAATATTTCAAGAAATAAAGAAGGTGTTTTTAATTTCGACTACATTATAAAAGCATTCGAGTCTAAAGAACCAAAAGTTGAAGATCCAAATGCAAAACCTTTCAAAGTCTCTGTTGTAAAAGTAAATCTCGATCAAGTTAAATTTAATTTTAAAGATGATTTTTCTAAAAATGACATTCGAGTAAATCTGACTCATTTTGACACTAAATTCAAGAAATTCGATTTAGATCAAATGGATTTTAATATTCCGAATATTAATTTAAACGGACTTAAAGTAGTTTTAGATCAAGATGTTGTGGAGAAAATTGCAGAGGTTTCTGTTAAAACTGTTGATACCGTTTCAAAACGTCCAGATTTTAAATTGAAATTGGATAAAATAACTTTGTCTAAGATCGATATTTTATACGATAATAAAGATTCCAAATTAAATTCAGGTATTCGTTTAGGAAATTTAAATCTTGCCGTAAACGAAATCGATCTGAACAAACAGCTTTTAGATTTTGATACTTTCGAAGTAAAAAATCTTAGCGGAAATCTAAGATTAGGTACAAAAGATAAACAAATTCAAACTCCCAATTTAGATACGACGGCAATAAAACAAGCAGGTTGGAAAGTAAAACTAAACGAGACCAATTTAGAAAATATAGCTTTCAAGTTTGATGATATGCAGTCAAAACCGAAAACAAAAGGTTTAAATTACGCACATTTAGATTTGAGTAAATTCAATTTTAAAGCCGAGAAATTGTATTACGGAAATGATACTATTTCTGGAAATATACAAACATTGACTGTCAACGAAAAAAGCGGTTTGCAAATTCAAGCTTTAAAAACAGACTTCTTTTACGGTCCAAAAAATGCTTCTTTAGAAAATCTATATTTAAAAACGCCACAAACACTCGTTCAAGATAAAGTTATAGCACAATATAAATCGTTAGAATCGCTTCAAAAAGATTTAGGAAATCTTGCTATTGATGCCAATTTAAAACAATCAAAAATTGGTTTTAAAGACATTTTACTGTTCGTTCCAGATTTGCAGCAAACAAATCCGTTTAAAAGTAATCCAAATGCGATTTTGTACGTAGACAGCCGTGTGAGTGGAAAAGTAAAAGATTTGACTATTTCGAAATTTGAAATGAGTGGAATAGGTTCTACAAAAGTTTCTCTTTCGGGGAAAATTGCCGGACTTCCTGATGCTCAAAAAGCCTATTACGATCTCAATATCAAAAAGATTTCGAGTACTTCAAAAGACATCAATATGTTTGTGCCTGCGGGAACAATTCCGAAAAACATTCAATTGCCTTCGCAACTAAGTTTACAAGGAAAATTTAAAGGTTCGGTGCAGAATTTCAAAACCAATTTGGCTTTAAACAGCAGTTTTGGAAATGCAAAAGTAGACGCTCTTTTTGATCAGCGAATTAAGAATAAAGAAAAATACGATGCAGATGTTTCTCTGCAGGAATTTGATTTAGGCCGATTAATTAAAAATGATTCGATCGGAAAAATTACGCTTAAAGCGAAAGTTAAAGGAAATGGTTTAGATCCTAAAACCGCAAATGCAGCGATTGATGGTTTAGTACAGAAAGCGGTTTTTAATCGATACACTTATAGAGATTTAGCTTTAAAAGGAAATATAGAAAATGGGTCTTTTGCCGTAAAATCTGGAATGAAAGATCCGAATCTGAATTTTAATTTGACCGCAAGTGGAGATACAAAAGACAAATATCCAACTGTAAAATTAAAACTGAATTTAGATATTGCCGATTTAGAAAAATTGAATCTCCATGCAGGACCAATGAAACTTCGTGGAAATGTCGATGCCGATATTACCAATAGTAATCCTGATTTTCTTAACGGAAAAGTGTTTTTATCCAATATTCAGATTTTGCAAGATGTTGAGCCAATCGTATTAGATTCGATTCGCGTTTTTGCTTTCGCAGACAAAGACAGCAATTCAATTAAAATTTCATCTCAATTTCTAAAAGCAGAAGTAACTGGAAAATACAAACTGACAACTTTAGCAAATTCAGTTCAAAAATCATTATCGAAATATATAGATCTTAAAAATCCGAAAGTCAATGCAGAATCAGATGAGCAAAGATTGGCATTTATGCTGAAGGTAGATAATGATCCGGTGCTTTTTAAATTATTGCCAAAACTGACAGGTTTAGAGCCTTTTACGATTAATGGAAAATACAATAATCAGACTGATTCGTTGGAAGTAAAAGGAACGATTCCGAGAATTGTTTACGCAAACAACACCATTTCTGACGGGAAAATCAATATTGAAGCAAAAGAAAATGCTTTAGAATATTCGGTTTCTGTTGCTACAATTGAAAGCGGTTCTTTAAAAATTCCGTTTACAAGTCTAAGCGGACAAGTTCAAAATAATATTTTGACTTATGCGCTCGAAGTTCAAGATGCAAAACAAAAACAGCAGTATTTTATTGCGGGCGAATTTAAAGCAGAAGATTCTAAAAATATAGTAAAACTGGATGCTGAAAACTTCATTTTGAATTATGATAAATGGAATGTCGATCCAGAAAATGCAATTGAAATTGGAGAAAAAAGATTATATGTCAATAAATTCAATTTGAATAATAATGGAAATGAATTAAAAGTACAATCGCAAGGAAATCAGGATAATGCGCCGCTACAAGTCGATTTTGTAAACTTCAAAATTGAGACCATTATGAATATGGTCAAAAAAGACGAACTGTTAATGCAAGGTTTGATAAACGGAAATGCTTTGGTTGAAAATGTAATGACCAATCCAACTTTTACATCAGATTTAAAAATTGATGATTTTACTTTTAAAGGATCAAAAGTTGGTGATTTAGAAATAAAAGTTGACAATAAAACTGCCAATACGCTTGCCGCAAATGTAACGCTAAGCGATGAAGGAAATGATCTCAAACTAACAGGAGATTATCAATTAGATGCTGGAAGTTTTGATTTTGATGTTATAATTAACAAACTGTACATTAAAAGCATTCAAGGTTTCAGTATGGGAAATATTACCGAAGGACAAGGCTTTTTATCTGGAAATTTTAATTTGACTGGAAATACTTCGGCTCCCAAAATTAATGGCGAATTGAACTTTAATGATGCTGGTTTTAGAGTAACGCAATTGAATTCTTATTTTAAAACTAAAAACGAAAAAATCACTTTCAGCAATGAAACGATTTCATTTGATAAATTCTCTCTTTTCGACGAAAATGACAATGAATTATACGTAAACGGAACCATTCAGTCTCCAGATTTCGTTAAATACAATTTTAATTTGGTTGTAGAAGCAGATGATTTTAGAGCAATTCATTCAAAAGCAAAAGACAACGATCTGTTTTATGGCGATTTGTTTTTAGATACAAAACTAAACATTAAAGGAAATTTGGATAGTCCAATTGTAGATGGAACGCTTAAAATTAACAAAGAAACCAAATTTACAGTGGTAATGCCTCAGTCTGATCCGTCAATTGCAGATCGAGAAGGAATTGTAGAATTTGTTGATGAAGATAATGCCTATCTCAAACAAACGGTTGATATGCAGAATAAACTGAATCAATCGGAATTGAAAGGAATGGACGTGAATGTTGCTATTTCGATTGATAAAGAAGCAGAATTGACGCTGCTGATTGATAAGTCGAATGGAGATTATTTGAATTTGAAAGGTGAAGCAGAATTAGTGGGAGGAATTGATCAATCTGGAAAAACAACTTTGACTGGAAAATATGAATTCTCAGACGGTTCTTATCAGATGAATTTCAACGGAATAAAAAGAAAGTTCGATATTCAGCAAGGAAGTTTTATCACTTGGAATGGTGAGCCAACAATGGCAACTTTAAATATTACAGCCATTTATAAAGTAAATACAGCGCCAATTGATTTATTAGGAAATCAATTAAAAGGAGAATCGCAAGCGGTACAAAATACCTATAAACAAAAACTTCCATTTCAAACTTTATTGAAAATGAATGGAGAATTGCTGAAACCAGAAATCTCATTCGGAATTGTGCTTCCAGAAGGGAATTATAATGTTTCTACAGATGTTGTAGAAATGACACAAACAAAACTGAAACAATTAGAGCAAGATCCAGCGGAATTGAATAAACAGGTTTTTGCTCTTTTATTATTAAACCGATTTGTGGGCGAAAATCCGTTTTCTAGCGAAAGTGGCGGTACAAATGCAGAATCTTTTGCTAGACAAAGTGTAAGTAAAATTCTTTCGCAGCAATTAAATAATCTGGCAGGAGATCTTATCACAGGTTTTGAAGTGAATTTTGACTTAGAATCGACAGAAGATTACACAACAGGAACCATGCAAAACAGAACCGATTTGAATGTCGAAGTTTCTAAAAAATTACTAGACGATCGTTTGAAAGTTACTGTTGGAAGCAGTTTTGGAGTAGAAGGACAGGAACGCGCCAACGAAGAAACAACCAACATTGCTGGCGATGTTGCATTAGATTATCAATTGACAAAAGATGGCCGTTATATGATTCGTGCCTATCGTAAAAACCAATATCAGGTTGCTGTAGAAGGTCAGGTAATTGAAACTGGTGTTGCGTTTGTTATCACGATGAGTTACAATAAATTTAGAGAACTTTTCCATCGTACAGAAAAAGAAAAGGAATTGATAAAAGAAGATAAAGTCCGTAAGGAAAGAGAAAAACAGAAAAAGAAAGAACAGAAGGAAAAAGAAAAATTGCAGGAGAACGAAGACGAAAAAATAATTGAAGGAAATGAGCAGAAAACATAATCATATAAACCCATTTTATATAAAGTGTATTGCACTGCTTTCCTTATTTTTTGTTGTAGGATGCAGTAATACAAAATACCTTCCAGAGGGCGATTTGCTTTATACAGGAGGTTCCGTGACGATAAAAGATTCGATTATGAAAAAGAAAAATCGAAAAGCATTAGAAAAGGAACTCGAAGGTTTGTTGCGCCCAAAACCAAACAAGCAAATCTTTGGCTTGCGTCCAAAATTATTAATATATAATCTTGCTGGCGAACCTAAAAAAGATAAAGGAACAAGATATTGGTTAAGAAATAAAGTCGGAGAACCGCCAGTACTTTTCAGTCAGGTAGATTTAGATTATAATGCTTCTGTCCTTAGAAATTTTACTGAAAACAGAGGTTATTTTAAAACCCGTGTAAGTGCCGATTCGACTGTTCGAAACAAAAGAGTTACGGCAGAGTATATCGTTACGCCAAGACAGCAATACATTATAAAAAGCGTGATATTTCCAGACGATTCTTTAAAAATGTCAAAGATTATTGCAAAAAGCAGCAGAAGAAGTTTGCTTAAAGTAGGTGCGCCTTATGATTTGGATGTTATTAAAGCAGAAAGAGAAAGAATCGATGCAAGACTGAAAGAGAAAGGCTATTTCTATTTTAATCCAGATTATATTTTGGCCAAAGTAGACAGCAGCAAAGGAGATCACGAAGTAAGAATTAGATTGGTTATAAAAGACGATACGCCAGTAAAAGCTTTAACCACTTATAAAATTGATAAGATTTTTGTGTATCCAAATTATTCTCTAACGAATGATAGTGCGGTTTATCGAAAAAGAAACATGACACAATATAAAGATCTTACGATAATTGATACGACAGAAACTTTCAAACCAAGAATTTACGATCGTACGATTTATTTCAAAAAAGGAGATGTTTACAATCGAAAAGATCATAATTTGACTTTAAACCGATTTGTTAATCTGGGAACATTTAGTTTTGTAAAGAACGAATTTAAGCCGTCGGATTCTATTCCGAATGCATTAGATTCCTATTACTTTCTAACGCTTTTGCCTAAAAAATTTATTCGTGTAGAAGTTATCGGTAAAACCAATTCTGCGAGTTACACTGGTACAGAATTAAACTTAAATTGGAATAATCGAAATTTTTTGAGAGGAGCAGAATTGTTTACCGCTTCTGTTTTTGGAGGAGCCGATTTTCAGCTTGGTGGAACAAACAAAGGAAAGAATATTTATAAACTCGGAGGTGAAGTAAGTTTAACTTGGCCAAGATTTATAACGCCTTTTAATATTGAAGGAAATAGCGAATATGTACCTAGAACTAAGGCAACGCTACGTTACGAATACCAAAAAAGAACACAACTTTATGCTTTAAACTCTTTCAACACTTCTTTTGGATATATGTGGAAAGAGAACATTCGTAAAGAACATCAACTGAATGTGATTGATGTTACATATGTAAGTCCGAATCATGTTACACCAGAATATTTGGCTGATATAGAAGATGATCCCGCATTAGGAAAGGTGATTGAGAAACAATTAATTTTTGGTCCGACCTATAACTATACGTACACCAACACGATGCAAAAACGTAAAAAGAATACGATCTATTTTAATGGTGAATTGGATTTGGCAGGAAACATTACGGGTTTGGTTATAGGAGCAGACTATCCAAACAAAGTAAAGACAATATTTGATGTACCGTTTAGCCAATATGTAAAAATCAGATCTGATTTTAGACATTATCTAAAGCTTGGAAAAGAAAGCGAATTAGCCAGCAGATTGATTGTTGGAGCTGGATTTGCGTACGGAAATTCGATAACTCTCCCAGCATCCAAACAGTTTGTAGTAGGAGGTACGAATAGTATTAGAGCTTTTAGAGCGAGAACTTTAGGACCAGGAAGTTATGTTATTCCGCCAACCACAAATGATAATTATACGCCAGATCAATCAGCCGATTTAAAACTGGAATTCAATACAGAATATCGCGCTAAATTATTTAGCATTGTAAGAGGCGCTGTATTTGTAGATGCCGGAAATATTTGGCTTTTACATGCCGATCCTGATAAACCTGGAGCAGAAATTTCAAAAGATTTTATGAAAGAAATTGCAGTTGGAGCAGGAGTTGGTTTACGTTTCGATTTGTCATTTTTGGTTTTAAGAACCGATTTAGCCATTCCGCTTCGAAATCCTGCTTTGCCAGACGGACAAAGATGGGTGATAGATAATATTAATTTAGGAAACAGTTCTTGGAGAAAAGATAATCTGATTTTGAATATTGCAATTGGATATCCTTTCTAAAGTTTTTTTGCCACTCCCGATAGCTATCGGGATCAAGAATTAGCACAAATTTCACTTCTGTGTTTTTCAATTTTACAAATTAAAATTTGAAGAAATTAAGATTTAAACGTTTCAAAAAATTAGTGTAATTAGTGAAATTCGTGGCAAAAAAAACTAAAAAAAGGAGTAAATTGGTCTAAAATATTTTAGAGGAATGCAAAACTTGATCAAAAGAATTATAGGTGTTGGAGTTATCGTTTTAATAATTGTTCTGGGATTTAAATATTGCCAGTTCAAAAAAGAAGACGATTCAGATATTCAGTACAATACCAATTTAATTCAGCAGCAGATTCTTAACGTTGGAAAATTGGTTGTAACCGAAGGACATTTCTCTGAAGTGATTACCTATAAAAATCAGCAGAAATATTTGATGGATATGATTTCTTTTGAGAAAAAAGCACTCATTGTAGTCAATGCAAACGTAACGGTTGCTTACGATTTACATCAAATGAAATATGATATTGATGAAAAAAACAAAACCATTACGATTTTAAATATTCCAAAAGAAGAAATTACTATAAATCCAGATATTCAGTTTTATGATGTTGAGCAAAGCAAACTGAATCCGTTTACAGGCGATGATTACAATAAAATCAATAAATCGGTAAAAGCCAATCTGGCTAAGAAAATTGAAAACTCGACCCTAAAAACCAATGCTCAAAATCGATTGATAAGCGAATTATCTAAGATTTTAATCATGACCAATTCAATGGGCTGGAAACTGCAATATAACGGGAAAACTATTGAATCTGAAACGGAGCTGACTCAGGATTTGAAGCTTTAGGTAAAGGTTCAAAGAGGCAAAGGTTCAGAGGTTGTCTTTCACAATCTTGTCATTTCGACGAAGGAGAAATCTCCACAAGAAGCTCGACAAAGATTGGATTCTCGTTGTGGAGTTACTTGCGGAGATTTCTCCTCAAAATGACAAACGGTACTTTTACTTAGTAAAAAAAACTTCGCGTCTTAGTGCCTTTGTGGCAAAGAATTATCAAAAATTAAATCCAATCCTCCAGAAATTAAATGTGCAATTTCAGGACGTTTTTCTTTCAATTGATCTAGATAAACCAAAACTTCCTGCAAAAGCTGTTTTTCATCAGAATTATTTAAAAGTTCAGCAATTTCAACAGACAATAACCAGTCGTTTGAATGATTATTTTTAAGCTTTTCAAAAACAGATTTTAATTCGTTTTTAGAACTTTTATTTGTTCTGATTTCTCTAACTGTTGCGTATAAATTCTCCAATTCATCACGCTCATCAGTATGTTTTGCTTTTATGGTTTTCGTTGACGGAACAATATTAATTAAGTCAAAACTATTTACATCGGCTGGTCCTGAAAATGCCGAAATCACTTTTTTACCAATTGCCATATCATAATTACCCCATTCAGGCTGAAACAAAACTGTTTCTCCATGCGTAACGGTGCAATTTCTAAAACTGATTAAAATGATTTCTCCATGAAGATTTCTAGAACCTGTAATAATTTCACCTTCAACAATAATATTACCTTCAAATTCCAATTTTACCGTTTCGTTTTCTACAATTCGGTAAGCTTGCAAATCCTTCGGACTCATATCTTCAATTGCCAGATTAAAACCTTTTAGTTTTCCAATCGGACTTCCAAATCCGTGAGGATGTGTTAAAGTTCCATGTCCGACTAATTCTTTTTCGCGATAAGAAAGAGCCGTTTTTCCTGTAGTCTGAATGTAAACGGGTTTTCCTTCCTCTTCAATTACATTTGTGAAAACTCCAGAGATTTGTAAGCCTGTACTTAATTCGATTGTTCCTAAAGCATTCGATTGTATCAGTTTTTGAATTCCAGAAAGACCTCCAGTTCGTAGAGCCATTTTATTGGCAAATTCCTCCAAAATCAAACTCAAATGAGAGAAAGTTGGCGTTACATAAAGTTGTGGTTGTAATTGCGTAATATCAAAGTTCTGATTGGCAGCAGAAATATCATAAGGTATTTTCTTCACATTGTCGGTCATACAATGTGCGCTTTCACCAATTGAAGAAAGCAATCCAGCACCGTATATTTTTGGGTTTTCAACCGTTCCAATCAAACCATATTCAACAGTCCACCAGTGTAAGTTTCTAATTTGAGCCATTTCAGATAATTCGCCCATATCGTTTTGCAAATCGGCTACCGCTTTTTCAGCTTCGTCGATTTTTTCTTGAGGCGTATCTTCGGCTTCTTTTAAAATAGAAAGCAGACGAATCGCTTCATACATTTGATAATCTTTGTGAGACGAAATTGCTTTACAGCCAATTTCGCCAAAACGTCTCAAATATTCAGCATATTCGGGATTTGCAATAATAGGAGCGTGGCCGGCACCTTCGTGAATAATATCTGGAGCAGGAGTATATTCAATATGTTCCAATTGTCTAATGTCTGACGCAATAACCAAAACATTGTACGCCTGAAATTCCATAAAAGCATTTGGCGGAATAAATCCATCAACAGCAACTGCTGCCCAGCCAATTTCGCTTAGAATTCGGTTCATGCCGTACATGCTCGGAATAGAATCAATTTCGATTCCTGTTTTACGTAAGCCTTCCAAATAAGAATGATGCGCTACTTTAGAAAGATAATCTACATTTTTACGCATAACATATCGCCAAACTGCCTGATTAATAGGAGTATAATCACTATAATCTTGAGGTTTGATGAATTGCTGTAAATGTTTAGGCAATCGCTCTAATAACGGATTAGTTTCAATATTTGGATTCATTTCGAAAACGATGTAGATTAAAATGTAAAATTACGAATTTGCGACTCGTTTTTTTATCATCTATCATAAAATTTTTATTCGAAATTGAATTTTATTGCATTTTTGTAGATTTTTAAAGAGCTGAAATAAATCGAATTTTAGCAATCGTTATTGTCGAAACTTACTCTTTCCATTGTTTGTTCATAGTTTTCAATCTCTTTTTTGGTCATTGGAGTTTCTTTCACATCTACTTTCAATTGTTTTTTAGCATCAGGACTAATCCATAAACCAGTGAAAGTATTTCCGCTTTTCTGTAAAATTAAAACACCACTGAAATTGTGTTCAACCATAACAAATTCATTTTCTTTCTTTTTGTTTTGAGTAGGGTAAATTTGAATCCAATTTTTTGATTTATTGTAGCGATACATTGCCGCATAGCTTAAATCGGCATTACATTGATTTTCTGATATCTGAATGTAAAGCGTAATCGGGGTTTTTCCATCGACAGTTCCTTTGTATAAATTAGAAGCTGTTGTTTGCGCTGTAATTTGATTAAAAAGAGATAAGCAGATTGCGATAAAGAAAATTACTTTTTTCATAAATAAAAGAATATAGATTTGGGTTTAATTCATTTTATCCAAATATAAAGTTCTGCTTTTTATTTGAAAGAAATTTTTTAAGATTTTTTTATCGCATTTTTCATTTCATTTTCAGCATTTCTGAAATACTCAATTTTATGACTAAACATAAAAGCCATATTGGTAGCGCGCATTTTAGCTTCTTCGGTTATTGGTCCAGCAAATTGCGAATCGATTGTTGAGTTAAAAATGGCAATCCAGCGGTCAAAGTGTGTTTTGTCTACAGGTAATTGTTTATGCGGAGGAAATGGCGTTCCAGAATAAGCACGAACATCAAATAAAATTGTCTGCCAAAAGTTGTACATTTTCTGTAAATGTGGTTCCCAACGATCTTGCAGTTTATCATTAAAGATTGGACCAATTAAATCGTCTTTTCGAACATTAGCATAAAAGCTGTTTACCATTTGCTGAATGTCTTCTATTGTCGAAATATCCTTTAAAGCTGTCATTTTATTGTATTTTAAGTAAACTGCAAAAATACAATATATCTTTCTTTTACTTCCCTGATAATTGTCATATGCTCTTTATTTACTGGCAAAACGACATTTTGTAAGGAATTGTATAGATTTTATATTTTATGATGAGTTATTTTGATTTTAATAAGTAAGTTTTTTATGATTTTTTACGTTTTAAATTATTGTTTTTCAGTAATTTAAAAACGTGATAGATTGGTTTTTGTTGTATCATTTTTTTTTATTTGATGTGTATTTGTAAAGTACTGAAAATGATAATATTGCAAAAATACTCATAATATTGTGCTGTTTTAGTAAAATAAAACTGAATAAATAAGAAAAAAACTAATTATCAAACCAAAACCACAAAAGAATGCACAAAACTACTCAAACACCTACAGATCGGGTAAGTAAAGCGCTGAGACTATTATGTTGCGGGTCGCTTTTATTCATGAACAGCTTAAATGCTCAGACGGTAACTCCTTGGATGACTACAGGAGATCAAACTAAATTATTACAGCAACAGGCAACTGTAAGTTTCGGAACCAATTCAGGAACAAACCCTTCAACCGTAACAGTAAATGCGGGAACAACTTATCAAACTATGGACGGATTCGGTTATACTCTGACTGAAGGAAGTTGCGAAGTTATTTCTGGAATGGCAGCAACTCAGCAAAATCAATTGTTGAATGATTTGTACAATCCAACAACAGGATTAAATGCAAGCGTAGTTCGTATTAGTATTGGAGCTTCAGATTTGAGCAGTTCTTCTTACAGTTATAACGAAACTTCCGGAGATACCAATATGAACAATTTTAGTTTGAACGGACCTGATTTGACTTATTTGGTTCCAATCATTAAAAAAATCTTACTGATTAATCCCAACATCAAAATCTTGGCAACACCTTGGTCTGCGCCACGTTGGATGAAAACCAATGGATCTTGGGTTGGAGGTTCTCTGCAAACGCAATATTATGCAGCTTATGCGAAATATTTCGTAAAATACTTTGATGCTATGAAAGCCCAAGGTATTAATATTTGGGCAATTACACCGCAAAACGAACCAGAAAATCCGAACAACGAACCAAGTATGCTGATGAATTCTACAGAACAAAAGAATTTTATCAACCAACAGCTTGGACCACAGATGGCGGCAGCGGGCTATGGAAACATAAAAATTATTGCTTTTGATCACAATTGCGATAATACAGCATATCCAATCGATGTTTTAAATAATAGTTCTTATGTTGATGGAGCGGCGTTCCACTTGTATTTAGGTAATATCTCTGCTATGTCAACAGTAAAAACTCAAACCAACAAAAACGTCTATTTTACAGAACAATACACTGGTTCGGGCGGAAGCTTTAGCGGAGATTTTGGCTGGCACATGCAAAACGTTGTTATCGGTAGTACAAATAACTGGTCTAAAACAGTTTTAGAATGGAATGCAGCAAATAATTCAAGTTTAGGCCCTCGCACTCCTGGAGGATGCAGTACTTGTTTAGGCGCTATCACGGTTAATAATAGTACAAGTTATACTAAAAATGTAGCGTATTATATTATTGGTCAGATTTCTAAATATGTAAAACCAGGTGCAGTTAGAATTGGTTCTTCAAGCACAAGCGGAAGTATTTCTTCTGTAGCATTTAAAAACCCTGACGGCTCAACTGCACTTGTAATTTATAATTCAGGCGGATCATCAAATACGATAAAAGTAGTTTCGGGATCATCAGCATTTAATTATGCAGTTCCAGCATCTTCTGCGGTTACTTTTACTTGGGGAACATCAAATCCGGTTGCGGTTACGGGAGTTAGCATAAGTCCAACTTCAGCTACAATAACCACAGGACAAACACAACAATTAACAGCGACAGTTTCTCCTAGCAATGCTACAAATACTGCAGTAAACTGGAGTTCAAGCAATACATCTGTTGCAACTGTAAATTCAAATGGATTGGTTTCTGCAATTTCTGCAGGAAATGCAACAATCACTGCGACGACTGTTGATGGTGCTAAAACAGCAACAAGCGCAATTACTGTAACGGCTGGTTCAACAGGATTTCCTGGATATTACAATATTATTTCGAGAAACAGTAATAAAGGTTTAGATGTTGCAGATAATGCGACAACAAGCGGAAGCAGAATTCAGCAGTATGACATTACGAATGGAGGAGGAAGCAACCAAAGATGGAAATTTGTTTCTGATGGAAGCGGCAATTATTATATTATCGTAAAATCTACAGGAATGTACTTGGCTGTTGAAAATAACGGAACAGGAGACGGGTTAAAAGTGCAGCAGAGAAGTTTTTCAGCTTCAAATGAATTTAAATGGACAGTAACAAGTCTCGGAACCGGATATTACAAAATTATAAACGTAAACAGCGGCAAATCTCTAGATGTTGAAAATGTTTCTACAGCAAATGGAGCAAACATTCAAGTTTGGGCATATACAGGTGGTTTAAATCAGCAATGGCAATTTGTTCAAGTTGAAACTTCTGCAACGGCAAAAAGTGCTTTAGTAGCAGAAACTGTTGCGGTTGAGGATACAAGCTCAAACGATATGATGATTTTTGTGGATGAAGTAGATAAATCTTTAAAAATAGATACCAATCATGAGGGAAGTGGCGAAGTACAGATCTTTAATATAACAGGAGAACCGGTTTTAAAGAAAAATGTAAGTTTTGTAAAAGGAAATCAAGCTGCAGTAGAAATTTCTCGATTACCAAAAGGTGTTTACGTTGTAAAAGTTAGTGATAGCAAAGGCTCGTATTCGAAAAAAATCTTGAAGCAATAATTGCATTCATAATTTAATTAGTAATTTGTATTGAATCTGAAAAGGCTGTCAAATCTCTGACAGCCTTTGTTTTTATTTTATCCAATTAGTTGAGTAAACAAATCTTGATTGTCATTCAGGTATTGAAACTCAAAGCCATTTTCGGTCATTTTCAATTTAATTGGCATAATGTCATTTTTGTTTTTTAATTCTAAACCAACTACAACAGAACCAACTTCACGGCTATTTTTCTTAGCAAACTGAAAATAAGTAATGTCATCATCTGGGCCTAAAATATTATTGACAAATTCTTTTAAAGCTCCGGGACGCTGTGGAAACTGAATCATAAAATAATGCATTAAACCTTCGTAAAGCAAAGAGCGTTCTTTTATTTCGGCAGTCCTTTCGATGTCATTGTTACTTCCGCTCACAATACAAACTACGTTTTTGCCTTTAATTTTATCTTTATAAAAATCCAAAGCCGCTATCGTCAAAGCGCCTGCTGGTTCTACAACCATCGCTTCTTCATTATACAATCTTAAAATTGTGGTGCATACTTTTCCTTCTGGAACTAGAATAATATCTTCCAAGTTATAACGGCAGATTTCAAAAGTTTTGTCGCCAACTTGTTTTACGGCAGCACCATCTACAAATTTGTCAATTGATTTTAGAGGTGTGTTTTTGTTTTCTTCGATGGAAGTTTTCATCGAAGGAGCACCTTTTGGTTCAACACCAATGATTTTTGTATGCGGACTTAAGTGTTTAAAAACTTCAGACAATCCCGATGCCAATCCGCCGCCGCCGATTGGAACAAAAACGTAATCGATAGGTTCTTTAAAGCTTTCCAGAATTTCTAATCCCACAGTTCCTTGTCCAGCGATTACTTTTTCATCATCAAAAGGATGAATAAATGTTTTATGATTTTTGATCGCGTCTGCGGTTGCAGAAGCATAAGCGTCATCAAAAGTATCTCCAGTAAGAACAATTTCAACAAACGATTTTCCAAATAATTGTACTTGTTTTACTTTTTGTTTCGGAGTAGTTTTCGGCATGTAAATTTTGCCTTTTATATGAAGCAAATTACACGAATAAGCAACACCTTGCGCATGATTTCCAGCACTGGCGCATACAATTCCGTTTGCTTTTTCTTTTTCGTTTAACGAAGAAATCTTATTATACGCGCCCCGAATTTTGTATGAACGAACAATTTGTAAATCTTCTCTTTTTAATAAAATAGTCGATTCAAATTCGTCTGAAAGATTTAAATTCTGTGTAAGAGGCGTCGCAGCAACTACATTTTCAAGCTGCTTTTTTGCGTTAAGTACTTCATTAAATAAACTCATGATGTTTTTTGTTTTGCCACGAATTACACGAATTGACACAAATTTTATTGTTTTAGAAAAAAAATAATTCGTTTTAATTTGTGTAAATCGTGGCGATTTAAAATCTTTTTTAAAATAAAAAACCTCCCAATTGGGAGGTTTCTATAAATTATATTTTACAAACTTATATAGCACCTCGCCATTATTGCTGAATTGCAATAATGCTAATAATAGCGATAATAATGTTGTTAAAGTTTGTCATTTTCTTTACTGATTGAAAGGCAAATGTAAATAATTATTTTTTTACTGGCGGATATTGAGCTAAAATTTTGCCTACAAACTCAGCAATTTTTTCGTCCTTTTTATCAATGTTTCTTGTCAAAGTTCCAATTCCTTCACCTTGCCATACCATTTCTTTTCTTTTAGCATCGATTAAATCAATGTATAAAGTGCCTTCAGTAGAAGTAGAAACAGTAGTCTGTCCTCCGTACATCATATAAGGATTCCAACCCCAGCCCCAGCCATAACCCCAGCCAGCGGTAAATTGGTTTACATCTACTTGCTCTCTTGATTTAGTAAAAATGTTTATTAACAAATCAGGATTGTCGCTTTTGGTAAAACCTTTAGCTTGCATTTGATCGTCAATAGCATGTAAAATTCTTCTTTTGTCTAAATCTGATATTTCAACCTTGTCAATTCCTGGCTTAAAGTAGGCATACGTTTTATAAGGCGTAAAATCGACAGTTTTGTCATAATCAGAATAAACAGTCACGGTACTGCAAGAAGTAAGTATTAGCAGTAGCAAAAACGGAATTAACTTAAGTGTTTTCATATATCTAAGAATTAATGTTCTCAATTTTAATTAAAGCAAACTTTCATCGACTAGATTAGGTAAAGTTACTTTCAATAATGGCTCGACTTCCATTGCTCTTTTTATAGCAAAAACAGCTCCTTCATTTCGAGCCCAGCTTCTTCTTGAAATTCCGTTGTTAACATCCCAGAAAAGCATTGAAGCTAAACGCTTTGAAGCCTCTGTAGAACCATCAAGAACCATACCAAATCCGCCATTTATAACCTCTCCCCAGCCAACTCCGCCGCCGTTATGAATAGAAACCCAAGTTGCTCCTCTAAAGCTGTCTCCAATCACATTATGAATGGCCATATCGGCAGTAAAACGGGATCCATCGTAGATATTTGACGTTTCTCTATATGGCGAATCAGTTCCAGAAACGTCGTGGTGATCACGTCCTAAAACGACTGCGCCAATTTCGCCTTTTGCAATTGCTTGATTGAATGCTTCTGCAATTTTGATTCTTCCTTCAGCATCGGCATATAAAATTCGAGCTTGAGAACCTACAACCAATTTGTTTTCTTGCGCGCCTTTAATCCATTTGATATTATCCTGCATTTGCTGCTGAATTTCATTTGGAGCTGTTTCTGCCATTTTTTCTAAAACTTCGCAGGCAATCGCATCTGTTTTTAATAAATCTTCTGGTTTTCCAGAAGTACAAACCCAACGGAAAGGACCAAATCCGTAATCGAAACACATTGGTCCCATGATATCCTGAACGTAGCTAGGATATTTAAAATCGATATTATTTTCGGCCATTACATCGGCTCCTGCACGAGAAGCTTCTAGTAAAAAGGCATTTCCGTAATCGAAAAAGTAAGTTCCTTTTGCAGTGTGTTTGTTGATTGCATCTGCATGACGACGTAACGTTTCCTGAACTTTTTCTTTGAATAATTCTGGATTATTTGCCATCAAATCATTTGCTTCTTCAAATGAAATTCCAACTGGATAATAACCTCCAGCCCATGGATTATGAAGTGAAGTCTGATCTGAACCTAAATCAATTTTGATATTTTCCTGATCGAAACGTTCCCAGACATCAACTACATTTCCTAAATAAGCAATAGAAACGGTTTCTTTATTGGCTTTCGCCAAAGCTACTCTGGCAACCAATTCGTCTGTAGAAGTTACTACTTCATTAATCCAACCTTGTTCATGACGAATTTTAGTAATTTTCGGATTTACCTCAGCACAAACGGTAATACAACCGGCAATATTTCCAGCTTTTGGTTGTGCGCCTGACATTCCGCCAAGACCAGAAGTTACAAACAAACTTCCTTCTGGATCTTGTTTTATTTTTCTGAAACCGTTCAAAACCGTAATCGTAGTTCCGTGTACAATTCCTTGCGGGCCAATATACATATAACTTCCTGCTGTCATTTGCCCGTATTGCGAAACTCCTAAAGCATTCATTTTTTCCCAATCGTCAGGTTTCGAATAATTCGGGATTACCATTCCGTTTGTAACCACAACTCTTGGCGCTTCTTTATGCGAAGGGAATAATCCCATTGGGTGACCAGAATACATTGTTAAAGTCTGCTCATCTGTCATTTCAGACAAATATTGCATCGTCAATAAATATTGTGCCCAGTTTTGGAAAACAGCACCGTTTCCGCCATATGTAATTAATTCATGAGGATGTTGCGCCACAGCATAATCCAGATTGTTCTGAATCATGTGCATAATTGCTTTTGCTTGTAATGATTTTCCAGGATATTCTTCAATCGGTCTTGCGTACATTCTGTAATCTGGACGAAGGCGATACATATAAATACGCCCGTATTTTTCTAATTCTTCTGAAAATTCAGGAATTAATTCGGCGTGATGTTTTGGATCAAAATAACGCAAGGCATTTTTAAGCGCCAGTTTTTTCTCTTCTGCCGAAAGAATTTCTTTTCTTTTCGGAGCATGATTAATTGCTGGATCGTACTCTTTTTTTGAAGGTAAGACAGACGGAATTCCTTGTTGTATTTGTTCTTTGAAAGTCATTTTTTTTAGAGATGCTAAGGTACTGAGGATCTAAGATGCTAAGATATTGTGCTTAGATTAACAGCAGATTAATTTTTTGTTTTTTTAATTATGTCGCTCCTCTGGAGCTTAAATGTGACAAACTATTAATGATTTCTATAAATATTTCGCTCCTCTGGAGTATTATGAAATTTAAATAAATCAAGAAAAGCCTTGGTAAGGCGAAATATTTATAGAAAATAATAATTACCCAATACAAAAGCTCCAGCGGAGCGAAATATTCGTTCAGGCAAAATATCTAATTATCCACTTTACCACATTTTCTAATTAAAAAACTAGGGATAACGGATATCCGACCTATGATACGATTTGTGTATCGTAATCCTAAATTTTCTTGAACGAATATCCATATTTAAATTTTAGATTGTTGATTTCAGATTTCAGATTGGAATTTGTAATTTTAAAATTGGAATTTAAAAATACACTTCCTCATTAACACAAAACGGCATTTTTTTACCCTCAACAACGGCAATTACATTTTGCGCTGCGCAAACTGCCATTCCGTTTCTGGCTTCGTATGTCGCAGAACCAATGTGTGGTAAAACACAACAATTTGCAAGCGATAATAACGGATTATCAGATTTCATTGGTTCTGGATTTGTCACATCCAATCCGGCGCCCCAAATTATATTGTTCGTTAAAGCATCATATAAATCATTTTCATTTTGAAATTTTCCTCTTGCTGTGTTGATAAAAATTGCACTCGATTTCATTTTCGCAAAAGCATTTTTATTGAAAAGTTCATTGTTTTCTTCACTGTAATTAGAGTGAACACTTAAAACATCACTTTTAGCAAGTAAGGTTTCAAAATCTACATATTTTGCATCCAATTCTTTTTCGGCAGCTTCATTATGAGAACGATTGTGATAAATGATCTTCATTCCGAATGCGGCTTTGCATTTTTTTGCCATTTCAATACCAATTCTTCCCAAACCGAAAACCCCTAAAGTTTTGCCGTAAAGTTCTTGACCTAAATTGGCTAACGGATCAAAACTTCCCCAATCATTACCCAGAATTCTTTTATGATTAAAAAATGATTTTCTGGCAACACTCTGCATCAGTAAAAAAGCGACATCAGATGTAGCTCGGCTTAAAACATCTGGCGTATTTCCAACAGGAATTTTTCTGCTGTTAGCTGATGGAATATTGACAGAATCAAATCCGACAGAAAATAAAGCGATTCCTTTTAAATTCGGACATCGCTGAAAAAAATCTTCATCTAATTTATTTGTTCCAACATTCAAAAGTGCGTCATGTTCTTGGCAGATTTTTATAAACTCTTCTCTTGACAATAGATTCTCTGTTGGATTTATTGTAAAGCTAATGCCTTTATCTTGAAGCAATTTAATGCCAGCTTCGGGTATATTTTTATTTATAAAAACCTTCATCTTGTGGTATTCTAATTTTTATTTATTCTTCCTGTTTTTTTATCATATCCGTAAGGACAGTGGCGACAACCGCTTTTGCAGCAATAACCACGTTTTAAATGATGTTTTTCAGTAAAGCATTTGTAACCTTCGGGCGTATAATAAAAATCTTCGCCTTCGATTAATTTATTTTCATTACTTTGCTCTTTCATAAATCTGCTTCGTGTTCTTTTTCGAATAATTAAAATCAAAAATATAAATATTTGATTATGATTTTATTGAAATCGAACAATTTTATAGCTACAAATTTATAAATTTTACAGCCAATGTTTCTGATTGTTGCTAAATATTTAATTCCGAAAGGTTATCGAGGAATGGCTGTATTTCCGTTTGTTTTGGTAAAATATGATTTTGATAAAGCAAATGGAGTTTTTGTTAATCATGAAAAAATACATTTAAGGCAGCAGTTAGAACTTTTAATAATTCCGTTTTTTGTATGGTATTTTTTAGAATATCTAATTCGTCTGATTCAATATAAAAATGGAGCTTTAGCGTATCGAAATATCAGTTTTGAAAGAGAAGCTTATAAAAAAGAAGCCGATTTGAACTATTTGAAAAATAGATCTTTTTTCCAGTTTCTAGATTACATAAAAAGTAATAAGCGATAGCTTTAAACTTAAAAAAAACAGGTATGAATTGTCACTTTTGACTTTCGACTTTTGACTTTCAACTTTAAATAATGAATCGAGTTTTCAATCAAAATATAAATATTCAGTTTCCGAATGATATTTCGTTGACAATTAAACGAGAAGATTTAATTCATCCGTTTGTTTCAGGAAATAAATTCCGAAAATTAAAATACAATTTGCTTCAGGCGAAAGCCGAAAATAAGGGCACTTTACTCACTTTTGGAGGAGCTTTTTCGAACCATATTGCGGCTGTGGCTTATGCGGGAAAAGAACAAGGATTTAAAACTATCGGAATCATTCGCGGAGATGAACTTTGGGATAAAATTGAAGAAAATCCAACCTTGAAATTTGCTCAAGAAAATGGAATGCAGTTTGAATTTGTTTCAAGAGAAGATTATCGTTTAAAAAACGAAGAATCTTTTATACAAAAGCTGAAAGACAAGTTTGGTGATTTTTATCTCGTTCCAGAAGGCGGTACAAATGAACTTGCAGTAAAAGGTTGTGAAGAGATTTTAACAGATGAAGATTCGGTTTTTAATTACGTTTGCTGTGCTATTGGAACAGGCGGTACGATTTCGGGATTAATTAATAGTTCGCTGCAAAATCAGAAAATTTTGGGCTTTCCAGCGTTAAAAGGTGACTTTTTAACCGATGAAATTCGTATTTTTGCAAATAAAGATAACTGGAATTTAATTTCTGACTATCATTTTGGAGGTTATGGCAAGATAAATTTAGAATTAATTGAATTTATTAATGCTTTTTTTGAAAAAACAAAAGTGCCCTTAGATCCAATTTATACAGGAAAGATGGTTTTTGGCGTTATAGATTTAATAAACAAAAATTATTTTCCTGCGCATTCAAAAATTTTACTCATTCACACAGGCGGATTGCAGGGAATTGACGGAATGAATATAAAGTTGAAGCAGAAGAAATTACCAATACTCAAAACCAATGATTAAAAAAATTGTATTACTTCTCATAATATTAGCTTTAGCAAGCTGCTCTTCTAGTAAGCCTGCCATCGCGACGACTAAAAAAGCGGCAGCAGTTCAATCTCGAACGGCGGCGACAAAAAGAAGTACTCCTGTTAAACCAATCGGTAAAAATTACCCTTCTACAAATAATACAACTGAGGTTATTCAATCTACATCTAAAACAGTTGTTACCAGTGATTTAATTAATAACTATGTCTTGCAGTACAAAGATATTGCAATGGGAAACATGAAAACTTATGGAATTCCTGCGAGTATTATTTTGGCGCAGGGAATTTTAGAATCTGGTGCAGGTAGAGGAGATTTAGCTGTAGATGCTAATAATCATTTTGGAATAAAGTGCCATAATGATTGGTTGGGAGAAAGTGTTCGCCACGACGATGACTCGGCTCAGGAATGTTTTAGAAAATATCCTCAAGCATCAGAATCATATAGAGATCACGCTTTATTTTTGGTTGGAAAAAAACGATATGCTACCTTATTCACTTACGAAAAAGACGATTATAAATCTTGGGCAAAAGGGTTGAGAGCAGCAGGTTATGCAACAGATCCAAAATATCCAGATAAGTTAATCAGTTATATTGAACGTTACAATCTGCATCAATATGATTGTCAGGTTACAGGAAGAAACTATATTCCGATTAATACTTCGGCTCCACCAAAAAAATCATCTTATGATGTAGCTTCTGATCCAAAGATCAATATGAATCAATACGATCCGAATTTATATGAAGTTCAAAAAGGAGATACGCTATATTCTATTTCGAAGAAATTCAATTTGTTAGTTGAAGATTTAAAAAAGAAGAATAATCTAACCGATAATGCGATTTCGATCGGGCAGAGGTTGAAGGTTAAGTAAGTTTTCAGTCGCGTTTTGATTTAATTTTAAAATCCAAAATAAGTTTTCAGTTTACAATCTAAAATCTGAATTCTAAAATCTAAAATAAAAAATGTTATATAAAAGAAGTAGTCAGCTTTTTGCTGAAGCAGAAAAAGTAATTCCGGGAGGAGTAAATTCACCAGTAAGAGCGTTTAAAGCAGTTGGCGGAACTCCGATTTTTGTAAAAAGTGCTAAAGGCGCATATTTATATGATGAAGACGGAAACAAATTAATAGATTACATCAACTCTTGGGGACCAATGGTTTTAGGTCATGCTTATCAGCCAGTTGTTGATGCTGTTATTGAAAAAGCAAAACTAGGAACTTCATTCGGAATGCCAACAGAATTGGAAACAGAAATTGCAGCTTTGGCAGTTTCTATGGTTCCAAATATTGATAAAATACGTTTTGTAAATTCGGGTACAGAAGCTTGTATGAGCGCAATTCGTCTAGCTCGCGGATTTACAAAAAGAGATAAAATCATCAAATTTGCAGGTTGCTACCACGGACATTCAGATTCATTTTTGATTCAAGCGGGAAGTGGAGCCGTAACTTTTGGATCTCCAAATAGTCCAGGTGTTACAGAAGGAACAGCAAAAGATACTTTATTGGCCAAATACAATGATTTAGAAAATGTAAAAACATTGGTTGAAGCAAATAAAGGAGAAATTGCAGCAATTATTATTGAAGCAGTTGCTGGAAATATGGGATGTATTCCGCCAGCAAAAGGTTTCTTGCAAGGTTTAAGAGACTTATGTACAGCAAACGGAATCTTATTGATTTTTGATGAGGTAATGACTGGTTTCCGTTTGGCTCGTGGAGGAGTTCAGGAATTATATGGAATTGATGCTGATATTGTAACTTTCGGAAAAGTTATCGGTGGAGGATTGCCAGTTGGAGCTTTTGCTGCACGTGAAGAAATTATGAATTATTTAGCGCCTCTTGGACCAGTTTACCAAGCAGGAACATTGTCTGGAAATCCTTTAGCTATGGCAGCGGGATTAGCAATGTTAAAAGCTCTTGATTCAGATAGAGAAATTTTTACACGATTAGAAGAAAAAACAGCTTATTTAGAAGCTGGAATCGACAGAGTTTTAAAAGCTAACAATGTTGTATTTACGATTAATAGAGTAGGTTCTATGATTTCGGTTCATTTTGATGCAAATCCAGTTACAGATTTCCAAACTGCAGCAAAAGGAGATAACGAAACATTCAAAAAATTCTTCCACGGATTATTGAGAGAAGGTGTTTACATTGCGCCATCTGCATACGAAACGTGGTTTATTACAGATGCATTGACTTATGAAGATTTAGATTTTACAATCAATGCGATTGATAAAGTATCAAAATCATTTTAATAAAAAAGGAGGCTTTAAGCCTCCTTTTCTTTTTTAGAACCAAGATTATTTTTTGTCTTTTCTATATTCTTTCATTTTATCTTTATGCTCTTTCTGAATTGCAGTCCATTTTTTATATTGGTCAGCTGTCAGAATAGATTTCATTTTGGCATCATAAGCTTTATGATCTGTTTCCATCTGTTTTTTCATAGCTTTCTTGTCAGCTTCAGTTGGCTCAACACCAGAATCTTTTCTGCTTTTTTTAAGCATTTCCATTTTTGTGCTTCTATCGGATAAAAGTTCACCGACTTGTTTTTGCTGATCCGCATTTAAGTTCAAATCAGTTGTCAGCTTTTGCAAATGAGCTTGATCGCGTTCTTGTGGCGATTTATGATCTTTTCCTCTATGATGACCTTTATGCTCTTTTTTTAGAGCTGTCCATTTTGTGTACTGATCCGCATTTAAAATCGATTTCATTTTAGCATCATTAGCTGCTTTGTCTGCATCCATTTGTTTTTTGAAAGCTGCTTTTTCTTCAGCTGTAGGAGGTGTTTTAGTGTCTTTTCGAGATTGTTTAAACTTTTCGGCTTTAGCACTTCTTTCTGCGATAAGCTGTTTTACCTGCTCTTGCTGTTTATTATCTAAATTTAAATCAGAAGTCAATTTTTGCAAATATTTTTCGTTACGCTGTTCTGGAGTTAATTTTTCTCGTTGATCGCGTGTCGGCTTCTGATTGATGTCTTGTGCAAAACTTACTATTCCAACAAATAATAAAGCTGCAATAAATAATTTTTTCATAATTCGTTTTTTAAAAAAGGTTTATAGCAATTAGACTTCATCAGAATTATTAAGTTTAATGGCATTTTGAGGTTTATCTTTTATTTAACAGAAACTATTAAGGAAAGTTTAAAGAATATTGAGAAATAAAAAAGAGGCAATTAAGCCTCTTTTATTTAGTTTTTATCCTTTTTATATTCTTTCATTTTTTCTCTTGCTTTGTCTTTGTTTTCTTCCTGAATGGTTTTCCATTTTGTGTATTGGTCAGCATTTAAAATCGATTTCATTTTAGCATCGTTTGCGTCTCTCTCAGCCATCATTTCTTTTTTAAAAGCTTCTCTTTCTGCAGCAGTGGGTTTAGTGCCACTTTCTTTTTGTTCTTGACGCGCATCTCTTAGTTTTTCAGCTTTTGCGCTTCTGTCTGCTAAAAGTTGTTTTACTTGAGCTTGTTGACTGGCATCCAGATTTAGTTCTGTTGTTAATTTTTGCAATTGTTTTTCATTGCGCTGTTCAGGTGTTAATCTTTCTTTCTTTTCTTGTGCAAAACTTGCTATTCCAACAAATAACATAGCAGCGATAATTAATTTTTTCATGTTTTAAGTTTTTTAATTGTTTATAAGAAATTAGACTTTTTTGAATAAAACAGGTTTAATCTAAGTTTGAAAAATTATATTTTATTTAACAAATTGAAAAACAGAGTTTTCAGCTGATAAGTAGTAAAAAATAGACTTAACTATAAGAATGAATTTAAATAAGATTATAATAACGCTAAATGTTTGATTGTAAGTGTCTTGCTTTGAATATTTTTTTTAACTTTAGTAAAGTATTGCTTTTCAGGTGTTTTCTGAAAAAGCAGTTTTCATGATTCCCATATTTCAGTAATAGATTTCCAAAAACATAATTTAATACTTTATTCTATGGCAGATCTTTCCCAAGCCCACCGCATCCTTTTTTTAAATACTTTGGCATTTGCAATCTGTTTTGCATGCTGGACACTCAATGGAGTATTGGTTACTTTTTTAGTTGATAAAGAAATTTTTAATTGGAGCGTCGTACAAATAGGATGGCTTTTAGGAATTCCTGTTCTTACGGGATCAATTATGAGATTGCCAATGGGAATTTTAACCGATAAGTTTGGTGGCAAGATTGTACATTCTGCTTTATTGATTCTGGCTTCAATTCCGTTATTTCTTTTACCATTTGCGACTTCTTTTACTGTCTTTGCCATTTTAAGTTTTTTATTCGGAATGGTAGGAACCAGTTTTGCTGTTGGTGTAGCTTCAACCTCTGTATGGTATCCTAAAGAATGGCAGGGAAGAGCCTTAGGAATTTTCGGAATGGGAACAGCCGGTGCTTCAATTACGCCATTTTTAGCACCTTCACTTTTGAGTACATTTTCAGAAAACGATCCCGAAAATGGATGGAAATGGCTTCCTGTACTTTATGGTTCTGCCTTGTTATTGATGGGAATTGTGTTTCTGATTTTCGCTAAAAATAAAAAAAGCGAAGCACAATCTAAAACGGTAAAACAATTATTGCAACCCTTAAAGAGAGTACGTGTTTGGCGCTTCGGGACTTATTATTTCTTGGTGTTTGGATCGTTTGTTACTTTCTCGCAATGGCTTCTGCCAAATTTTATGAATGTCTATCACACAACTTTAGTTTTAGGCGGAATCTTTACTTCTTGTTTTAGTTTACCTGCGGGTGTTGTACGTGCTTTTGGAGGTTTTTTGTCGGATAAATTCGGAGCCAGAAAAGTAATGTACTGGGTTTTGAGTTCTTCGGTCATATTAAGCTTTTTATTATTGTTTCCAAAAATGGATATAACGACTTCAGGAAGCGGTCTTTTAGCGAGTAAAGCAGGAACTGTTACAGCGGTTTCGCCAGATAAAATAGTGGTCGATGGTAAAGAATATGCTATAAGTCAGAAAGATGAAAGTCAGCCGCATTCTAAGTTTTTTCCATCCAAAAAAACATGGCAGGAAGTTGTGGTAGCAGAAAATCAAAAAATTCAGAAAAAAGATTTATTGGCAGAAGGAATTACTCAAATTCATTTTGAAGCCAATATGTGGGTGTATTTAGTTTTGGTTATTCTCATAGGAATTTCGTGGGGAATTGGTTCTGCAGCTGTTTACAAACATATACCAGATTATTTCCCCAATGAAGTAGGTGTAATTGGCGGAATGGTCGGACTCTTAGGCGGTTTAGGCGGATTCTTCGGACCAATTATTTTCGGGTATTTATTATCATTTACCGGATTTTGGACGAGCTCTTGGCTTTTTATTCTGGCATTATCATTAACCTGTCTGATTTGGATGCACCGTGTAATTGTAAAAATGACAAAAGAAAGATTGCCTGAAATGGCTAAAGATATTGATCGAAAATAATCTGTCATGAAAGAAAAAACATTTAATACCAAAGCTTTATTAATTGCAACGGCAGCGTCGGTTTTTATGGTCGTATTGGTTTTCTATGGGTCAAGAAAACTTCAAAATTTTGATGCGGCCTTAGTTACCTATCTGTTCGGAACTCTGTTTGCATTTTTCGGAGTTGTGTATCGCTACACGGTTTGGCTGCAACGACCGCCAACTTGGATGTATTTCAAGCGCGGAATTCATTTTCTATTTACGGGAAAAGTATTTTCGCATTTGTGGTTTTTAGGAAAAGAATCAGTTCAAAATATCGCTTTTCAGAAATTCATTTATCCAAGAGGGAAATACAGATGGTTAGCTCATTTCTGTATTGCAATTGGCTGTTTTTCTGCTTTTGCAATTACTTTTCCGTTGACATTTGGATGGATTCATTTTACTTTGGCACCAAATTCTATTTCAGTTTACGAAGCTCATTTTTTTGGTTTTAAAGTAATGGATTTCAGATTGGATTCGATCATGGCATTTTTGACTTTCCATGCCTTAAACTGGTCTTCTTATTTGGTTATTTTCGGTTCTCTTTATTATTTAAGGAGACGTTTAACCAATCCGGGATTAATTGCCACACAGACTTTTGAAGGCGATTTACTGCCACTTCTTTTATTAATTGCCATTTCTGTTACGGGTTTGTGTCTGACTTATTCTTATCAATTTATGAAAGGATTTGCTTATGACTTTCTCGCAGTAGTTCATGCTGTAACAGTTATTATGTTTTTAATATGGATTCCATTTGGAAAGTTTTTCCATATCATTCAGCGCCCTGCGCAGATTGGTGCGCACATTTACAAAAAAGAAGGAATGAAAAAAGGAATGGCAATTTGTAAAGAAACAGGAAAACCTTTTACAACCCAGCTTCATATCGATGATTTAAAAATTGTAACTAAACAATTAGGTTTTGACTTTAGTGATGATGAAGGAAATTCACACTTGGATTTAAGTCCCGAAGGAAAACGAGATCGTTTGGCGAAAGCGCATTTAAAAGCAAGAATCGAAGGCGGAAATTTATTTGGATAAAATTATAGTTTCAAGTTTAAGGTTTCAAGTTTCGTTGCAGAACGTGAAACATGAAACATGAAACCAAAAAATAACAAAAAAAGCATGGCAAAACTACCTGTATCAACTGAAAAAATAATTGAAGCATTTGGTCCACATCTGAATTATACACCAAAAGAAGGGTATGCAGGACGTGATGAACCAGATAAAATGGTCAAAACACATTGCTGTTTCTGCGGCATGCAATGCGGAATTCAATTATCTGTAAAAGACAATAAAGTGGTTGGTTTTGAACCTTGGATGGAATTTCCGTTCAACGAAGGTCGTTTGTGTCCAAAAGGAGTGCAACGTTATATGCAGAACAATCATCCAGATCGTTTATTGCATCCGATAAAAAGAGTAGAGGGCAAAGGTTTTGAACAAACTACTTGGGATGAAGCAATGGATAAAACCGTTTCTGAAATCAAAAGAATTCAGGAGAAATACGGTAAACATGCTTTTTCTATGCTTTCAGGAGTTTCGTTGACCAATGAAAAAAGTTATTTGGTCGGAAAGTTTGCCCGAGTAGCTTTAAAAACTAGAAATTTAGATTATAACGGTCGCCTTTGTATGGTAAGTGCTGGTGCTGGAAATAAAAAAGCATTTGGTTTAGATCGTGCTTCGAACAATTATTCGGATTTAGAATATGCTGAAGTTATTATTGTTGCGGGAGCGAATATTAGTGAGACGTTTCCAACTTTAACCCATTGGATTTGGAAAGCCCGAGATCGCGGTGCTAAATTAATTGTGGTCGACCCACGAGTTATTCCATTGGCAAGAACTGCTGATGTTCATTTGGATGTGCGACCAGGAACTGATTCTGCTTTGTACGGAGCAATGCTGAAATATCTCGTAGATCACGATATGTTAGATCATGATTTTATTGATAATTATACATCAGGATTTCAAGACACAATTGATGCTGTAAAAGATTATACGTTAGAATGGGCAGAAGAAATTACAGGAATTTCTAAAGAAAAAATTAAAGAAGCAGCCGAGTTATGGGGAAAAGCAAAAACAAGCTTTTTACTGCACGCAAGAGGAATCGAACATCACTCAAAAGGTGTTGATAATGTATTAGGATGCATCAATTTGGTTTTGGCAACAGGAAGAATTGGGAGACCCTATTGCGGTTACGGAACCATTACCGGACAAGGAAACGGTCAAGGCGGAAGAGAGCACGGTCATAAATGTGATCAATTGCCTGGAAATCGTGATATCGAAAATATGGAACATCGAAAATACATTGCCGATGTCTGGAAAATAAAAGAAGAAGATATGCCTCATAAAGGCATTACAGCTTATGAAATTATAGAAGCCATTCATAGCGGTGAAATAAAGGGATTGATTTCGATTTGCTTTAATCCGTTAGTTTCGTTGCCGAATAATAATTATGTGCGTTCTGCTCTTGAAAAATTAGAGTTTTATGTGGCAATAGATTTCTTTTTAAATGAAACTGCCCGTCATGCCGATATTGTTTTAGCAGGTTCATTGCAGGAAGAAGAGGAGGGAACAACAACCTCAGCTGAAGGACGTGTAATTAGAATCAGACAAGCGGTTACGCCTCCAGGCGATGCGAGAACAGACACTTCAATATTATTAGAATTAGCAAAGAGATTAGGCGAAGAAGAAAGATTTACCTACGCTGACAGTGAAGCTATTTTTAATGAACTTAGAGTTGCATCAAAAGGAGGAACTGCCGACTACAATGGAATCACCTATAAAAAAGTAGAAGACAATATGGGCGTTTTTTGGCCATGTCCGACAGAAGATCATCCTGGAACGCCAAGATTATGGGAAGATAAAAAATTTGCCACACCAGACGGAAAAGCGCATTTTAATCCGGCTCCTTATAAACTGCCCGGTGAGGTTACAGATGAAGAATATCCAATAACATTAACAACTGGCCGTGTCGTTTCTCAATATTTAAGCGGCACGCAAACTAGAAGAATTGGAAAACTAGTAGATCAATTTCCAGAACCTTTGCTAGAGATTCATCCTGAAATGGCTCAGAAATATAATATTCAGCAAAGGGAATTAGTAAAAGTTTCAACCCGAAGAGGAGAAGGAATTTTCCCTGCTAATATTGTAGAAACCATCAGGAAAGATACCGTTTTTATTCCGTATCACTGGCCGGGGAAAAAATCGGCCAACCAGTTAACGCCTGGTACATTAGATCCGATTTCTAAAATTCCAGAATTTAAAGTTTGTGCCTGTAAGCTGGAACCTTTGGGAGAAATAGAAAATTCATCAGACAAATCAAATGCTTATGCAAGTGTTTAATCTATAAAAAGCAACAATTATGAATTTAACCAATTATAATAAAAACGAAGAGTTTTTTGTAGACTTACAAAGATGCATAGGCTGTAAAGCCTGTGAAATGGCTTGTGCAGAATGTGAAACAAATGGCCAAGAATCTATGATTCACGTTAATTATGTAGAACGTGAAGTTACCATTCAGACCACGGTTCAGGTTTGCATGCATTGCGAAGATCCTGTTTGTGCCAATGTCTGTCCGGCTGATGCTATTTCGCAGGATGAATTTGGAGTAGTTCATACCGCAAATACAGAACGCTGCATTGGTTGCTCTAATTGCGTAATGGCTTGTCCGTTTGGAGTTCCAAAGAAAATGGAAGAATACGATTTGATGATGAAATGTACAATGTGCTACGACAGAACCAGTGTTGGCAAAAAGCCAATGTGTGCAACAGTTTGCCCGAGTGGCGCCTTGTTTTATGGGACTCGTGAACAAATCGAAGAAATGCGTCCAAACAGCACTCCGGTAAATTCCTTTGTTTTCGGGAAAGAGCGTGTAAACACAAAAGTGAATATCATGATGCCAAAAGGAAGCAGCGAATTACGAATATTTTAAATCTAAAATCCATGTCTAAAGAAGATAATTTAAGTGAAAACTGGAAGAAAGATTTTCCATATAAAAAGCAAGAATCGACACAAGTAAGCCGACGTGATTTTGCTAAATTCCTTACGCTGGTTTCAGGAGGTTTAATGGTAGGAAGTGGTTTGGTTGCAGCAAAAGCGTATTTATTGCCTGGCGAAGAAGTTGTTGGAGAACATTTTGTGTGCGAAATAAAAGATATTCCGTTGGGCGGGACAAGAGGTTTTGTGATTGAAGGTAGTACCATTCCGTATATTTTGGTGCATTTAGAAAGTGGAATGTTTCGAGCTTACGAACAAAAATGTACGCATCTTTCTTGTGCCGTTTATTACAAACCTGGAACAGGAATTATTCATTGTCCGTGCCACGAAGGTTCTTTTGACGCTTTAACTGGAGATGTTATCGCGGGACCTCCGCCAAGAGCTTTGCCTCAGTTGGAAGTGGTTTTAAAAGGAGAAAAGATTTTTGTAAAAGCTTTTGAAAACAAAGCGAGTTAATTGTTTAAGAAATATATTATGAGTACATTTAGAAAAAGCCAAAATCAGGCAAATCCAAATAAGTTGAATGTTATTTTGTCTACTTTAATATTTGTTTTAATCTTAAATGTAAGTATCCAGATTTGGTTATTGTATGCTGCTTTAAACAATGCATTAGACAACAATAAAGAAATTTTAATTCCGGCATTTATAGGTTCGCTTATTTTATTTTTAATTGGTTTTGGATGGTTGTATTATCTGCCAAAAGGGAATTTTCGAAATAACAAAACATAAATAATTTAATATTATGAGCTCAAATCTTGTTGCAAATAAAATAGCTTTTTTCTCGACTCAGCCTTACGATAAAACGTTTTTCAATAAATACAATGAAGATTTTGGTTTTCGATTGGATTTTTTTGAAACCCAATTAAATCCTCAGACTGTCGCTTTAATTGAAGAATGCGAGATTGTTTGTGTTTTTGTAAATGACATTGTAAACGAAACGGTCATTAAACAATTAGCTGAAAAAAAAGTAAAAATAATTGCTTTACGCTGCGCTGGATTTAACAATGTCGATTTAGAAGTTGCAAAAAAATATAATATAAAAGTTTGCCGAGTTCCCGCATATTCTCCTCAGGCGGTTGCAGAACATGCTATGGCTATGATTTTAACTTTAAACAGAAAAACGCACAAAGCTTATAATAGAGTTCGCGAACAGAACTTTTCTTTAAACGGATTATTAGGTTTCGATTTATTCGGGAAAACAATCGGAATTATTGGAACTGGAAATATAGGAAAAGCATTTTCTAAAATTGCACTAGGTTTTGGCTGCAAAGTCTTGGCGTATGATATTGTTGAAAGTGACGAAATGAAAAAAGACGGGGTTTCTTTTGTTGGTTTAGAAGAAATTTTTAAATCGAGTGATATTATCTCGCTTCATTGTCCGCTGAACGATCAAACGAAACATGTTATTAATACCACCTCTATTTCTTTTATGAAAGAAAGTGTCATGATTATAAACACAAGCCGTGGCGGTTTAATAGAAACTTCGTCGGTTATTGAAGGTTTAAAAGAAGGAAAAATAGGTTATTTAGGAATTGACGTTTACGAACAAGAAGAAAAATTATTCTTCAGAGATCTTTCTGCAGACATTATTCAAGATGATGCGATTCAGCGTTTAATGAGTTTTCCAAATGTTTTGGTAACGGCGCATCAGGCATTTTTTACCAATGAAGCTTTGACACAGATTGCTTTGGTGACTTTCAATAATATAAAATCATTGTTAGCGCAAAACGATATTGAAAATAAAGCCGCGTTGTTGGTTTAAATTATTATGAATTTAAAGTTTTGGATTATGAAAAATAAGATTTTAATTCTAATCGCAATTTTGGCATTAAGTTCTTGTCAGAATAAAGACAATTCGAAAAATATTGTAAAAACAATTGTTCAAGATACATTGTCTAAAACACTTGGAGGAACAGCAGATTTGAGTGAAGTCACTTCAAAAGAAGACAAGACAGTCGAATTAATTCGCAAGCAATTGCTCGTTTTATTAGAGAAAGATATTCCTGCGCTGACCAAAGACGACCGTTATTTTTATTATGAAGCTTTCGATTTAAACAACGATAAGAAAAACGAATATTTTGTTGGTTTTTCAAATCCTTATTTCTGCGGAAGCGGAGGCTGCTCGGGTTATATTTTAAAAAATGATGGTACTGTAATAAATCGTTTCACTGTTACCGATTTCCCAATTTATGTAACCTCTTCGGTAACAGAAAAATTTTATGATTTGATATTTGAAAGCGGAGGAAAATTTCATCTTCTAAAAATGAAAGGTGGAAAATATCCATCCAATCCATCTGTTCAAGAAGTTATAAAAGGTAATGTTCCAAAAGAGAGTACAAAGGTTTTAGATATTCAAGGAAAGAAATTGGAGAAGTATTCATTTTAAAAATAAAAAATCCGACAGATTTTTAAATCTGTCGGATTTGAATATTAGTAAGCTTTGTAATTCCTAAAAATCAAATTCTCCAATTAGAATTTTACTATCGCTTTCACGTTTGTTTTCTTTTTGGCTTTGGAAAACAGCAATTTTGCGTTCTTGTCTACCGTCAGAATAATACAAGTAAACTTCTGCCATTACAGTCGTTGGTCCAGAAAGAATATTCTGTCTCTCACCGAAGAAATTAGTCTTGATTTTATATTTTCCTTTGATCGCTTTTTTAAGTAAAAATTGTTCAGGACCAAAACCTTGAGTAAAATCATTGCTTAATCTTCCTCCAATTTCTGTAGATCTATGCGAGTACGAACAATCTTCTCCTCTTGGATCTGTAACCCAAAGATCGATATCTGTATTGTCTTTATTCCAGTTAATAACAATACGAATGTCGACTGGAAGATTTGCTTTTAGACGATCATCAACTTTGCTTGCATCAACATTTTTGTTTTGGCTCAAAATGTTATTGATTTCCATAATCAAAATCTCTTCAATACCATTATCTCTAATAGAAATCTCATCGGTATATTCCTGATAAAGCATGCCTTTATAGATGTTAAGAGCTTCTTGAGGTTTTTTATTATCTACCAAAGCTAATGCATAATCTCTATGACTTTGAGGATCAAATGGTCTCCATTCTAGAATCTTTTGAGTAATCCACAATTCTTTTTCATAATTGCCTCTTTGTTTCAACAGATAAGATATCGTCTTATATAACTCTTCGTTTTCCAAATCAAGTTCTGCTAATGTACTTAAAACCTTTAGGGAAAGTGCTTTGTCACCTTTTTTGAATAGGAGTTTAGAAACATCAAAATAATAGGTTACCTGTTTCTCATATTTCGGACGATTTTCAAGATATTTCTGGTAAATCAATTCAGGAGACTGTAAAGACTGAAAATCTTTCATATACTCTTGAGTACTTTCTACATCTATCAAAGTTATTTTACCTGTAGAAGTTTTTTTATCGCCTGCTCTAGTTTCTGCAGAATATACATCATTATCGCTAACAACACTTTCTTCTGCCGAAGACAATTTTTGTGACTGTTTAGAAATTGTAGGATATTGTTTTTTTTCTGTAGGCTTAAATTCACTGTTCCACCAAGTTGTCAGTTCACGTGTTTTATCAAAAGCTTTAGATAGAAGATTTCTTCTTTTCTCTAAAATTTGTTTTTTGTTTTGAGAAACGATTCTGTTGTATTCTGATATTAATTCCTCTGGAGGAGTAATGCCAAAACGCACATAATCATTAACATCATCCAATACGATAAGACTGGTGTTCTTGCTTACTACACCAAACTGCTCACTCAGATTTCTGATTTCTTCACTGTTTTGAGTTGAATTAAGTTCAAGATCATTAATTTTTCGTTGCGCCCAAAATTGTGCAAGCGGCCAATTGTCTACTTGTACAGCGTTACTAAAATCTACAGGCACTTCAAATTTTTTATTTCCTACTGAAAAAACAGCAGTAAGTTTGCTCAAGTTTGAAGATGAAATTCCGAATATGTTGACTGGTTCGTTTACGGCAGTTCCAACATTTGGAAATAACTCCTGAAGTGTATTGGTTTCTTTAAAACCTAAAAATACAATAGGAAGTCTTTTATACGTTTTTAGAGCAGATTGAGTGTCTAATTCATTAAGATTGATAAAATTCCCTCCAGATTGTGATGCTAAAAGTTTAAGCAGATTAAAATCAGAAGTGGGTGTGCTTGTTATACTATTAACCGGTTTTTTGAATTTTAGAGTTAAATCACCAAAATTTGAAATTCCGTCAGAAAACATAAGATATTCGTCTATTGATGAAATCTCTTTTAAAGCGCCAAAATCAGTTCCGCCATCGTATTTCAGATTAAGAATTCTGTCTTTTAATGCATTCCAATTTCCACCAGAAACCGTAAATTCTTCTGTTTTTTCAAGAACGTTATTTAAAAGAACAAAAGAGACCGCAACGTCTTTGTTGTCTGAAAAATAAGCAGTAAGAAAGTCCAATTCTTTTTGGTGATTTCTTTTAGATCCGCTAAATGAATTGTCCCAAATAATGGCAATTTTTTGAGATTTTGCTTTTTCTTTTACAGGGAAATTCATTGAAACGCTTGCCGCAAAATAAGATTTATCGTCAGAAGCTTTTTGAAGCATTACATTAGACGACTCATTTACTTTTGGAATAGCTATTTTAAGACTCTCATTTGGAGTGAAATTCGTTTTACTAATTTCAGCAATCCATTGATTTCCTTTCTTCTGAAAAGTAAAACTTCCATCTGGATTTTCTGTAATTTTAGGAGTTGTCAGACTTTCGTTAACCAATACTTTTAGATTAAATTTCGGAATGCTAACTGCATTGGCAAAACTTAAAAAATATTCATAATCGGTCGCAGAATTTTTTAATTCCTGATTGTAAGTAATCTTAATCATTCTGCTGCCTCTCGCAGTAATAGGATAAATTCTGGTTCTGAAATTGTTTCCAGCTACTTTTTCAATAATACCTGGATCTATATTTCTTTTTTCTATACTTTCAAAAACTTCTTTAGCTCGCTCTTTCGGAACAGGAACTGCATCTCTTAAGCTTCCGTTAATATCCAAAGCATAACCGCTTACGCTAACTCCTTCTGGCAACGGAAGTGTAAAATTTCCTTCTAAAATTCTGTCTCCAGGATTGTAAAATGTATAAGTTGCGGTAGTTGAAGCAAGATTTCCTAAAATTTTGGTTTCAATTTTTACCTCCTTTAAGATGACCGAATTTTTTTTCTGATTTTCGACATCCAGAGTTGGAATCTGTGAAAAAGCGACACCACAGAATAGTAGTGCGCAAATACTAAAAAATTTATTCATAATTAATTAAATGCGATTTTTTATTCGGTTATAAACGTAGGAAAATTCTTTTAAATTTAAAAATTTTTCTGAACTTTTCAAATTAGAGAGAATTAATATGTTTAGCCACAATTCCAAAATTTATACCTTGAACTTGATCTACTCCACTGAAATTAACAGCAATCAGTTGGCCACATTCATTAAAAACTGGTGCGCCGCTCGCGCCATGTGTAGAAGTTATACTGTATTGAATTTTATTACCATCAGATTCTTTACTAATTTGACCATTGTAAAGCTGTACTTTTATGCCGGAGTTTGTTTGTGCCAAATCCATTCCCATCGGATAACCTACCATTATTGCTTTTTGGCCAGGAGCTAAAGAAGCATCATTATCAATAATATTATCAAGACTAATGATGTTGGTAACAGTTTGTGGAGTTTTATGAGTAACTAACTGTAAAAGACCTAAATCAACATTAGTGTCATCTGAAACTTTTTTAACCTCACAACTATTCCATTCACTATCAGAATTATGAAGAGCTACTTCAATGTCGACAGTTTTTACATATACTTCAATGTTTTCTATAGGAACATACTCTTTTACCGGAATAGATGCTGCAATATCAGTAGATACTTGCGCTGTATCTGTTTCTGCTTCATTAGAACTAACAAATTCTTCACCCGCAGACTCAGTAGTTTCTTCGCCTGATTCTTCATATTCTCCGTCTCCTTCACCTTCATCATACGAGACTGAAGCATGTGACCAGTTGTTGTCAATAAAACTTTCATAGTCATTTTCAGAAACATCGGTAGTAAGAATAGAAGCAACCTTCATTCGTAGATTTCGTATAGTAGTATTTACTTTGGCGCTTTCTTCATCTGATGAATCCCATGGTTGTAAAACATGTCTATTGGTAATCATGTCACCTTCTGTATCAACAAAAAAGCCAGTTCCGTAAATAGTTTCTTCCTTAGCATCCTCAACATTAAGCTGAATTTCTTTTCCATTAATTTTAGCAAAATAGCCATATCTATGCTTTATAAGCACAACTGCGTCTTTGTAAGCATCATAGATTTTGGTATCTGTGCCTAAACAAATAGCTTCTTTTTTAGGCGTAAAATATTTAAAACCTAAAAAGCCTGCAGCAGAGAGAACGATAATAGCAATGAGAACAAATTTGAAACGATTTCTTTTTTTCTTGACTGTTGTTTCCAAGTCTTCGTTTGGGGCGATCTTTCTAATTTTCATTTAAAGTATTGGTTGAAAAATGTTAATTGAATGGGTTTGGGTTCAAAAAAAAATAGACTTTATATAAAGTCTATTTTTTTTCAAATGTAGTAATTTGTTTGCTAAAAAAAAGCAAAAACAAAATCAATTGTATGTTCTTTATTAGCGGAGTTTTGTCTTGTTTTTGAATGTTGTAACAAGGCTTGTGAAAGTATTTTCTTGTAAAACAATTTGGTAAAAGTAAAGTGTTGTTTTACAGTTTTTTAATCGTAATTTTTGATTTTAGTTTTAAATATTGATGAGAAGAAGTATTTGTTTTAAAAAAAGAAACCCGACAGGTTTTAAAACCTGTCGGGTTTGCTACTTAAATTAAGAAAGCCATTCAAGATCTTCTTTATCTAAATCTTCTTGTGAAATAACTCTTCCTTTTTTTATATCGTCTTCGCTTTTTTTGATGATTTCTATTTCGTCTTCATCGAATTGATAAATTTCTTGATTATAAATCTTTAAGTTTTGGTTATTAATCAAATGAAATATAATTACTTTCAATAAGATTTAATTTATATAAATCTTTAAATTCTTTTCTTTTTGTAGAAGCACTTGCCTTTATAATTCTTCTTTTACTTGGAAAACAAACTACAGCATTAAGGATGTAGGGATTAAAATCAATCAAATTTGAATAATGTTTGAATGTGTTTTCTAACTGCAAATAGGCATCTTTTCTGTGGTTTGCCTGATTTCCTTTTGCAACTTTAACTTCTGTGAAAAAGACATCTTTATTATTGCAAACAACATAATCACATTGACCTCCTTTAGCTTTTTTCATAACACAATCATCATTTTGAATAAAGTAGAATTCATTATTTGATTTGTTCTCTATGTGTAAATGCCAAGGATCTTTTACTTTGACAAATAAAACTGTTTCAGCTTCAAAAACAAATGCATGTTTATCTGTAATAGTTTGTAAACAATTTGCTTCAATTTCAGGGAACGCTTGTCTAAGACGATGAATCATAAATCAAGTAATTTATCAAATTCATTAGCAAAAGCATCCGAAACACCATCAATCATATTCTCCGAAATTTGCCCTAATTTATCATTCATGATTTTTTTTGCTTTTCCATTTTTCAATTCATAAGCAATAAAATTTTTAGGATTAAGCCAAGACTCTTTCTTTATAATTTTGTTTACTTCTTTAGGATTGTTTTGACCTTTATCATGAGCTAATAATAAATTATTTATGGAAGCTAAAATAAATGGACTATGAGTAGTTATTATTAGATTTTTTCTTTCTATTAAACAATTTTTAATTAAATATTTAATTAATTCATGTTGGGCTTTAGGGTATAAATTTAATTCAGGCTCTTCAACAACAAAATTGAAATTATATTCTTCTTTTAATGATTTGGAATATTCAATTAATAATAAAATAGGTATTACCGATTGTAGGCCAGATGCAGATTCTAATAAATCAACTTTTTCATTTTCATTATGATAAATATATGATTTTTGACCTTCTCTTTTGTACTTTGTTTTTTTATCAATAATTTTTATAGGTAATTCCTTTATGGTATGAATTGCTTTTTCATATTCGTTTCCAATATTTAATATGTGTCCTGGAATATTAACTCCACTTTTTAATAAACCCATAACATTTCTTTCTATTAGATGAAGAAATGTTCTTTCAGCTGGGATATAAATAGAATCGAAAGTGTATACTTCTGGCAATATATTGATTATGATTTCATAGAATGAAATATAGTTTTCTGCTTTTTTTTCAATGTTGCCTAATTCAAATATTTTATCAATACTTATGTCAGCCAACTTATTTCGAGACGATACCAAATAATCGACTAGATCCTTGTTTTTTTCATTAGTTGAAAAAAGAGCTAAGACTTTTCTAAAATACTCAGCTTTTATAATTGTGAAGGTTAAATCATAATTTATATAGTCTTTTAATATAGATATAATATCATGATCGATTTTTTGTTCTTTAGTGTAATTTAGCCAATTTGTACTTCCTGATTTATTTGAAATGCCGTTTTCATGTTTAAAATGATTGAGACACACATTTTTTGTTACATTATCGTAAAGAATAAATGTATCTGGTTTTAAATAAGAAAAAATATTATATTTTTTTAATTCATCTTCAAAAGTGATTAAATCGTCTCTTCTAAAATTTTCATCTTCAAATATTGAAAGTAATTTAGCCAAAGTGCTTTTACCAGAAGCTTGAGCACCAATAAAGGTTACCATTTCTCTAACTTCGATATCAATATCTTTTAGAGGTCCAAAATTTTTAACAATAAGTTTTGCTCTTTCCATGTTTCCAAAATTAAGGAAAATATTTATATATGAAAAAGGAGCTTAATAAAAGCTCCTTTTAATTTTTATATGATTTTAAAGGAATTTACCCCATCAATTCCACAAATTTAAACTCGCCGTCAACAACAACTTTAGTCAAACCGTGTTTAGATAAGTTTTTCATAGAAGCATCCCATTTTTTACCGCTTAAGTTAGCTGTAATTTTTAGTTGCGTTAAATCCATTCTATTTTCATTTTTGGTAAGCAAGTCAATAATGAATTTTTCTTCATCAGAAAGTTCGATCTGAGCTTGTTTTTTCTCAGGACGCATTTGAGGAAACAATAAAACTTCCTGAATCGAAGCATTGTTTGTCAAATACATAATCAAACGATCCATTCCAATTCCCATTCCAGAAGTAGGAGGCATACCGTACTCAAGAGCTCTTAAGAAATCTTCGTCGATAATTCCGTTTGCTTCATCATCACCTTTTGCTGCCAAACGCATTTGATCTTCAAAACGCTCTCTTTGATCAATTGGATCATTTAATTCAGAATATGCATTTGCAATTTCTTTACCGCAAACCATTAATTCAAAACGCTCAGTCAAATCTGGATTATCGCGGTGCTCTTTACAAAGCGGTGACATTTCTTTAGGATAATCTGTAATGAAAGTTGGCTGAATATAATTTCCTTCACATTTAGCTCCAAAAATTTCATCAATCAATTTTCCTTTACCCATTGTTTCGTCAACCTCGATTCCCATTCCGCGAGCAGCTTCAAACAATTCTTGTTCTGTTTTTCCAGAAATATCAAAACCAGTAAAATGTTTGATAGAATCTGTCATTGTAACACGAGCATAAGGCGCTTTAAAGTTAATTTTGTGCTCGCCAAAAGTAACTTCGCTAGTTCCGTTAACTGCAATTGCACAATGCTCCAATAAGCCTTCAGCAAATTCCATCATCCAGTTGTAGTCTTTGTAGGCTACATATATTTCCATTGCCGTAAACTCAGGATTATGCGTTCTGTCCATACCTTCGTTACGGAAGTTTCTAGAAAACTCATAAACACCTTCAAATCCACCAACAATTAATCTTTTTAAGTATAACTCATTTGCAATACGCATGTAAAGCGGAATATCAAGCGAGTTGTGATGCGTAATAAATGGTCTTGCCGAAGCTCCACCAGGAATAGATTGTAAAACAGGAGTGTCAACCTCTAAATATCCTGCATCGTTAAAATAACCACGCATCGCACTGAACAATTTAGTACGTTTGATGAAAGTTTCTTTAACTTGTGGGTTTACTGTTAAATCTACATAACGCATTCTGTAACGTAACTCAGCATCATTAAATGCATCGTGAACGTTTCCTTCTTCGTCAACTTTTGGTAACGGTAACGGACGTAAAGTTTTGCTTAAGAAAGTAAAACCAGTCACGCGAATACATTTTGCACCAACTTGAGTTGTAAACAATTCACCTTCAATACCAATAAAATCACCTAGATCGGTTAATTTTTTGAACACTTGGTTGTATAGCGTTTTATCGTCACCTTCACACAAAACATCGCGATTTACGTACAATTGAATACGTCCTTCGCTATCTTGTAACTCAGCAAAACAAGCTTTACCTTGATCACGAACACTCATCAAACGTCCCGCAACGATAACCTTCTTACCCTCTTCAAACGTTTCCTTTATCTGCTTAGATGTATGATTTACAGGAAAAAGATTAGCTGGATAAGGATTGATTCCTAAGTTGCGTAAGTTCTGAAGTTTTTCTCTTCTAATGATTTCTTGTTCTGATAATGCCATTTTGTGCTATTTTTTTAAGTGTGCAAAGATAAAATTTTTGTTTCAAGTTTCAACTCAAAGTGTTAAGGTTTTTTGCAGCAGAAATTTTCGTCTTTTCATGAACGTTTTGTCCCGCTATACGCTTGTATCTTTTCCTTGCTAAAGAAGCAAGAAAAAGGATACCGCTTCTATCGGGGCTAGATTAGAAATTTTCGTTTTCAAAAGAGTTTTTAGTTGGAACGCAATGACTGAAAAAACTTACTATATTAGCTTTTTGTAACTTTAGATTTTTAACAAAAAATGAAATATTTATCCGTTTTTTTACTGTTATTTTCTTTTATAAGCTGTCAAATTACAGAAACGCTTACCATAAATTCAGACAGAAGCGGAAGTATCGAAGTATACAGTCTTCGAGATGAGAATAGTTTCGCACAGTTAGGAAGACAAGATTTTGGAGATGAAAAATTTATAGACACAACTTTTACTTTTCGAGATTACATCGTCAAGTACCAAGATACTTTTGTGAAATTTAATAAAGCCGACCAAGCTTTATTTACAGAGCATGCAAATGTAAAAATGCAGATCAAATTGGACCCAATTCAAATGGAAAATTTCAACAAAGTAGCTTTCGAATTTAAGAACATAGAAGAAATACCGAATCTTTATGAAAGCCTCGGATTGGCAAATTCTCTTAAAGAAAACTATCCCATATACAGAAAAAGCTATAAAATAAAATACACTTTTGATGGTAAAGTTTTTAAAAGAACTTTAGCCATAACCAATCCAGAAAAGTTTGAAAAAGATAAAAAAGAAATGGATGAATACGAAAAAATATATTCTAAGTATAAGGTAATGCAATCCTATATGCTCAAATATTATTTTCCTCAAAAAATAAAATCGGTTTCAAATTCAAACGCAATTATTGGTTCAGACCAAAAATCTTTAAGCTTAAAATTTCAGCTTTCAGATTGTTTAAAAAATCCAGAAAGTACAAATCTAGAAGTTGTTTTAGAATAAAAAGGTTTTAGCGGGTTTTTAAATAAAGTTAGCGCCTTAAAAAAGTTCGTATCTTTGATGAAAAATTGTACATCGATGAAATTATACAAATTACTTTGTTTTTCTTTTTTAATAGCGACTTTAACTAGCTGTACTTTCACTGAAAATATTTACATAAACGATAACGGAACCGGAAAATTCTCTGTAGACATGGACGGTTCTCCTATAATGGAAATGGCTGGTGATCAAATTGCAGGTCAAATGGGAGACAATAAAAAAGATATAGATACTACTTTTACTTTCAAAGAAGTATTTCAAGAGAAAAAAGACAGTATTGCCAAATTGTCGCCAGAAACACAAAAAGAACTTAAAAAACTGGAAAGTTATGTTGTATCGACAAAAATAAGTTCAGAGAAGAAAGAATTTCTAATGAACATGTCAACTGATTTTAAAAACGTAAACGAATTGCAAGATATTTTACAGACATTGGGCACGCTTCAAAAATTAGAAGGAGGCAAAAATCCTATGGGAAGCGGTTTCGGAGATAATGGCAGTAAATTAAGTTATACTTATGACGGAAAGAAATTTACAAGAAAAGCAGTAGTCGATCAACAAAAAAAGGCAGCAAAGGCGCAAGATTCAGAAGGAGATATGTCAAAAATGATGTTTGCTTCGTCTAGCTACATTGTAAAATATCACTTTCCAAAAAAGATAAAGAAAGTCTCTAATCCAAGCGCTTTGTTTAGCGACGACAGAAAATCAATTACAATTCAATACTCTTTTACGGATTATATGGAGAATCCCGACAAACTTGACTGTGATGTTGAGTTTGAAAAATAATTAAAATGAACAAAAAAATCCAACTTCAGGATCTGGGTAAAAAAGATTATAAATCTACTTGGGAATATCAAGAAGAAATCTTTAAAGACATAGTCGATTTAAAAATCAAGAATAGAAGAGAAGAACTAGAGTTGCCAACACCAAATTATTTGCTGTTTGTAGAGCATCCTCATGTTTATACTTTGGGGAAAAGTGGCGATCTAGAGAACTTATTATTAAACGAAAAACAACTCGAAGCCAAAGGAGCGACTTTTTATAAAATCAATCGTGGCGGAGATATTACGTATCACGGACCTGGACAAATTGTAGGTTATCCGATTTTAGATTTAGAAAATTTCTTTACTGATATTCATAAATACCTTCGTCTGTTAGAAGAATCAATCATTCTAACTTTGGCAGAATACGGTTTAGAATCGGGAAGAAGCGAAGGAGAAACTGGAGTCTGGCTTGGCGTAGGAACTCCGTTTGCACGTAAAATATGCGCAATGGGCGTTCGTGCTTCAAGATGGGTTACCATGCACGGATTTGCTTTAAATGTAAATATTGATTTAGGATATTTTGATAATATTATTCCATGCGGTATTCGCGGAAAAGGCGTTACTTCTTTAAACGTAGAACTCGGGGTAGAAAAAGTAAATGAAGAAGAAATAAAAGCTAAAATCATAAAACATTTCGCAGAGCTCTTCGAAGCTGAATTTGTTTAAAAACATCTCTAAGAAAGTAAACCGTTTCAGATATTCATTTGAAACGGTTTTTTATTTCGTGTCAATTTTTAGAGAGAAATCGGTTTTTTTCTAAAAAAATATTGAAAAAAGAGAAAAACCATTTCGCAAAAGTTAAGATTTTGAAAGAAAGACAAATTATAGATTATTCATCGTTCTCTAAGGTATTTATGCTAAATTTGAGTACTTACTATTAAATTTTTAATTCCTGATTGCTTATGAGAAAAATCTACTTATTCTGTTTTCTTTTTGTGCTAAATGGTCTTTTTGCCCAAAAGAAAGATAAATTATATCCAGTTACAGTTTATGAAAAAGTGTGGCAGGAAAAAAATAGCGATACTAGATTAAAGATGATAAAATCAATCTGGTTAGAAGACAGTACTTTTGAAGATCCTTCAGCTTCTATAAAAGGAACTGTTGCGTTTAATAATGTTATTAACGAATTTTACAAGAAAAACCCAGATGCAGTTTTAACTTCGGGAGCCAAAATTGTAAAGGACAATTATGTAACTTGGGAATGGAAAATTCTTGATTCTAAAAATAATCTTGTAATGGCTGGACGTGATTTTGCACGTTTAAACGGAAAAGGTCAGGTAAGTAAAATTATTAGTTTCTGGGATAAAGGAGCAACTTTGTCTGAGGCAGATATTTTAAAGAATCTAGAAGCTGATAATTTGAAAGTAGTGGCGAAATATTATGAAAGTCTTTTTAAAACAAGAGACTTTGATGCTTTGAGTGCTTTAATTGCAGACGGAGCAGTTTATAATCAGGCTACAGGATTGCCTTACGGAGGAACTTATATTGGTTTTAGCGAATGGACAAAAATGTTTACAAAATCAACAGAGTTTTTTGATTTACAGATAGAAAAAGAACCGGTTTATTTTAGTGATGCTTCTAAAAATGAAGTAATCATTTATTTTACAATAAGCTGTAAATCTAAAAAATCAGGTAAAACAATGTCAGTTCCAATTTCAGAACATTTTGATTTGAAGGACGGAAAAATTACGGCTGTCAGACCTTTTTACTATGACACAAAAACATTTGCAGAATTCTTAAAAAGTAAAAAATAATAAAAAACGACCTATACAAAATAGGTCGTTTTTTATTAGAAGAGATCAAGTTCTAGTTGCTCTGGCAAAAGTCTAAAACTCATTCTATGGTATTTTGTGGTTCCAAATTCTTTAATGGCTTCACGATGCTCTTTGGTCGGATATCCTTTGTTTTGTTTCCAATTGTACATCGGAAATTCTTCGTGAATTTGATCCATATATTCGTCGCGATATGTTTTTGCTAAAACAGATGCAGCAGCAATACTCAAGTATTTTCCATCGCCTTTGATAATACTTTGATTCGGAATCGATTTTAAAAGTGCAATTTCTTCCTGAGAAAACTGTTTTCCAAAAGTATTTTTAAGTCCGAGTTTAGCATTTAAGGAACAATTTCCATCAACAATAATATATTCGGGAACATGCTTTAACTTTAAAATGCATTCTTGCATTCCTTTCATAGAAGCATTTAAAATATTTATTTCATCAATTTCGTCTGGAAACAAATGCGTTACGGCAAAACATAAAGCTTCTTTTTCTATAATTGGTCTTAAAAGCGCTCTTGTTTTTTCAGACAATTGCTTACTATCATTCAAGATTTTATTTTCAAAATGTTCGGGTAAAATTATAGCTGCGGCAGTAACTGGACCAGCTAGACATCCTCTGCCAGCCTCATCGGTTCCGGTTTCCAAAACAAATCCTGAGAAATTTTTTTCGAGCATTTTTTAGGTTTTAAATAACAAATTAGATGAAATTTTTGGCAAAAATATTCGTTTTCGTACTGTCAGCCAAGGCAATTGTATAAAATGAAGTGTTTTTTTATTTATTTGTTTTTATAATTTACCTTTGCTTAGCAAATTTTGTCAAAATAAATTTATACAAAGCCATCAAATGAGAATATTCATTTTTCTATATCTATTAGTTGTACCAACTTTATTGTTTTCTCAAGAAAAAAATCCTGCTTCTAAAAATAATTTAGATATGAATACGAAATATTCAAGTATTACGGATACAGTAAAAAAGAAAAAACAAAAAATAGCGAAAATAGACCAGTATAAAATTGTTACTCTAGAACACGATACAATTTATGCCGATACTTCGTTGACTCTTAAAAGTGCTTACAAACAAAATCATCTAAGAAAAGATCTTTTTGGTCTTATGGAGTTCTCTAATATTGGACAGCCTTTAAATACATTACAATATAGTTTGACAAGTTTTTCTCCGTATCCTGAAATCGGTTTTAGTGGCAAGCATTCTATTTACATGCAGGCAGATCAAATTAGATATTATTCTGTTGCAACACCTTTTACGGAGTTGTTTTTTAATACTACAATTAAAAAAGGGCAAAATGTAGATTCATTTATCACATTAAACGTTTCTAAAAATCTTAATTTTTCAATTGCTTATAAAGGATTAAGATCTGAAGGAGATTATAATAACCAATTGGTTAGTGCAGGAAATTTAAGAATTACAACCAGTTATGCTACAACAGACAAGCGTTATGCGATAAATGCACATTTTACAAATCAAGATATTTTAAATGAAGAAAATGGAGGTATAACGAGTGATTCTGATTTTGAAAGCAATAGTAATGATTATAAAAACCGACAGAGATTGCAGGTTTATTTAACCGATGCAGAATCATTTTTAAAAGGGCGAAGATTGTTTTTTGACCATGCTTTTAGAGTAAATCCAAAAGATGGAAGCAATAACCTTTATATAACGCATCAATTTAATTATGAATATAAAGATTACGAATATAAGCAACCAACGGTAATTTCGACTATAACTTCTAATGACGGAACAACTAGCCGCATACAACGATTTGGAGATTCCTATTCGTCAGGCAATATTAACGATCAGACCAAATATGAGAGACTTTATAACAAAGTAGGTGCAGCTTATGAGAATTCGCTGTTAGGTAAATTTATATTTTTTATAGACGATTACAGATCTAATTACAAATACAACCGAGTTATTATTGGTTCTGATGGAAATGCGATTCCAGATAATTTGTTTTTGCAGTTTAATAATTTCGGTGCTCAGTATGAATATCAGAAAAACAAATGGAACGGTAGATTTTTGTATTCTAGATCAATTACCAACCAATCGCTTTCAGATTTAGATGCAAAGTTGCGATATAATATGAACGAAAAAATCAAGTTTGATTTTAGATATCGCAACATCAATAAACTGCCTAATAATAATTATAATTTGTATCAAAGTAGTTGGATTTCATACAATTGGGCAAATAATTTTAAAAACGAAAAAATCAATTCGTTAAGTGCAGAAATTACAACTCCTTGGTTAACAGGACAAGTTCAGTATACGGTATTAAAAGATCATTTGTATTTTACCGATATGGCTACAGATGCGGAGCAAGCAGCTCAAGAGCAGATCGTTAAGCCAATGCAGTATGGAAATGTAATTAACTATTTAGAAATAAAAGCAAGCAGAGAGTTTAAATTTGGACCTTTTGCATTAGATAATACGCTTTTATACCAAAAAGTAGATCAATCAGATTTAATTTTAAATGTACCTGATTTTGTAACTAGAAACACATTCTATTATTCAAATCATTTCTTTAAAAAAGCTTTATTTATGCAAACAGGAATTGTGTTTAATTACCTTACGAAGTATTACGGAGATGATTATAACCCTGTTATTGCTGAATTTTTTGTACAGCAGGAGAAAAAAACGGGTGGTTTTGCAACATTCGATTTCTTTGTGAATGCCAGAATACGCCAAACGCGTTTTTATTTAAAAGCAGAGCATTTTAATGCTTTGTTTTCGCAGAGCAACTATTATTCAGCGCCACATAATCCGTATCGTGATTTTGTGTTGCGTTTTGGTCTGGTTTGGAATTTCTTCCAATAAAAAACGGACTATTTTTTATTTAGAACCACTTAATAAAACTTAAATAAAAATGGACTTTTCAAATAATATTTTAGAAACAATTGGTAACACACCATTGGTAAAACTGAACAAAATTGTTGCTGAAATTGATGCATTAGTATTGGCAAAAGTCGAAACCTTTAATCCTGGTAATTCTGTAAAAGACAGAATGGCTGTAAAAATGATTGAAGATGCTGAGGCAGATGGCCGATTAAAACCTGGAGGGACTATTATTGAAGGAACTTCTGGAAATACGGGAATGGGACTTGCACTTGTGGCAATCGTAAAAGGCTACAAATTAATTTGTGTTATTTCAGACAAACAGTCTAAAGAAAAAATGGATATTCTTCGTGCTGTTGGTGCAAAAGTTGTTGTTTGTCCTACAGATGTTGAGCCTACAGATCCACGTTCATATTATTCGGTTTCAAAGCGTTTAGCAGAAGAAACTCCAAATTCTTGGTACGTAAATCAGTACGATAATATGTCAAATTCATTGGCGCACTATGAGCAAACTGGACCAGAAATTTGGAAACAGACTGATGGAAAAATCACTCATTTTGTTGTTGGTGTTGGAACAGGAGGAACTATTTCTGGAGTTGGAAAATATTTGAAGGAACAAAATCCAAATATTAAAATCTGGGGTATTGATACTTATGGTTCTGTTTTTAAGAAATACCATGAAACAGGAATCTTCGACGAAAACGAAATCTATTCGTATATAACAGAAGGTATTGGAGAAGATATTCTGCCTAAGAATGTTGATTTTTCTCTAATTGACGGTTTTACAAAAGTAACCGATAAAGATGCTGCGGTTTATACTAGAAAGATTGCTCTTGAAGAAGGAATTTTTGTTGGAAATTCTGCTGGAGCTTGTATAAAAGGTTTGTTACAGTTAAAAGAACATTTTAAACCAGATGATGTAGTTGTGGTATTATTTCACGATTCTGGAAGCCGTTATGTTGGAAAAATGTTTAATGATGATTGGATGCGCGAACGCGGATTTTTGGAAGAAAACATTACAAAAGCAGAAGACGTTATTAAAGATCATATTGACAAAGAATTAATCGTTGTTCGTACAGAGGAATTGGTCTCGCATGCAATTGAGCGTATGCGTAAATATAAGATTTCGCAAATTCCAGTTGTAGATATCAATGGTTTTGTTGGTTCTGTAGACGAAACAGATTTGTTTAGAAGTTATGTTGAAGATAAAAATGTTGCCGAAAAACCAATTAAAGAGGTAATGGGTAAACCTTTTCCAATTGTAAAATTAGGAACACCAATTGAGGAAGTTTCGAAACTTTTCAGCAAAGAAAATGACGCTGTTTTGGTTGATTTAGGAAACGGACATCATCACATTATTACTAAATATGATATTATTGGCGCAATAAAATAAGCCTTTATAAATACAAATAATCCATAAATCTTGTTGTAAAACAATTAGGTTTATGGATTTGTCTTTTAAATATATAAAATGAATTTTACAGCTATAGATTTTGAAACCGCAACAGGATATCATCCATGGTCGGTGGGTATTGTAACAGTCGAAAACGGAATTATAGTTGACGAGTATGTAACTTTAATTAAGCCACCAAATAATGAGTATAATCCGTTTACGATTCGTGTTCATGGAATTTACCCAAAAGATACTATCAACGCAAAATCTTTTTTTCAAATTTACCCTGAGATTGAAAAGAGACTAAAAAATAGAGTTGTGGTAGCGCATAATGAAAGTTTTGACCGGAATGTTTTAATGAAAACAATGTTGCTTCATGGCTTAAATTATGAAGATTTGAATATTGCTACAAAATGGGAATGCACGGTTAAAATATATAAAGCAAAAGGCATAAAGCCAACAAAACTAAGTGATTGCTGTCGCGAAATGGATATTCAGCTCAATCACCACGAAGCTTTATCAGATGCAAGGGCTTGTGCTAAGTTATATATGCTTCGTTAATTTTTTATATTTGTAAGAATAATATTAAAAAATAATTTACTTTTAGATTTTGTAACAGCATCATAAAATCTAAAAATGAAAGAAGACTTTCTTCATTATCTCTGGAAATTCAAGAAATTTGATAGCTTGAATTTAAAAACTGCCCAAGGCGAAGTAATAACAATTTTAAAATCGGGCGATTATCTAGAACTTGCTGGACCTGATTTTTTCAATGCTTATATAGAAATTGGAAATCAGAAATGGGCAGGCAATGTCGAGATTCATTTAAAATCTTCAGATTGGTATTTGCACAATCATGAGAAAGATCCTGCCTACAAAAATGTCATTCTTCATGTAGTGTGGGAAAACGATACTGCTGTTTTTAGAGAAAACAATACAGAAATTCCTGTTTTGGTTCTTAAAGATTATGTTTCAAAAGCAATAATCGAAAATTATAGCACATTGGTTGCTCCAAAAACTTGGATTTTTTGTGAAAGACAATTAAAAGATATTGATGGTTTTGTTTTTAAAAACTGGCAAGAAAGATTGTTTTTTGAGCGTTTAGAGCGAAAATCTAAGTTTATTTATCAATTATTAGAAGAAACCAATCAAGATTGGGAAGCCGTCTTATTTTGCCTTCTAGCAAAGAATTTTGGTTTGAATACAAATGGAAATTCCTTTCTGCAGATTTCAAAAGCAATTCCTTTTGCTATAATCAGAAAAGAGAGTTTTGAGGTTGAAAATTTAGAAGCGCTACTATTTGGAACTTCAAATTTATTAAATGCAGAAAAAGAAGATGTTTACTATAAAGATTTAAAATTTCGTTATTTCTATTTGCTGCATAAATATCAAATAGAAAAAACATATACAGAACCACTTCAGTTTTTTAAACTTCGGCCAGATAATTTCCCAACAATTAGACTTTCTCAATTGGCGGCATTATATCATAAACATCAAAATCTGTTTTCAAAAATTATTGATTTAAAATCAGTCGATACTGTACATGGTTTGTTAACGGTATCTGCGAGCCTTTATTGGCAAAATCACTATAAGTTTGATAAAGAAAGTCCAAAGAAATCAAAAACACTTTCTAAGTCATTTATAGATCTACTGATTCTAAATACGATTGTTCCGCTCCAATTTGCGTATTCAAACATCATGGGTGAATCAATTGCCGAAGATTTAATTGATTTTATGAATGAAGTCACTTCAGAGAAAAATGCTATTATCGATAAATTCAATTCGTTTGGCATTAAGTCAAAAACGGCATTTGATAGTCAGACATTATTAGAACTCAAAAATGAATATTGCGAACGCAAGGCTTGCTTAAAATGTGCTATCGGATTGGAGTTGCTTAAAAATAATTAACGAATTAGAAAATTTCATAATTAGATAATTCCTATTTTTGTAAATCTAAAATCTAAAAAGAAATGTCAGCAATTTTAAAACTAAAATTCTTTTTTGAAAAATATGGTTTCCATGTTTCTTCAAGACTAGCAGATAAACTTGGAATGCGCGTAACAAGTGTGCGCTTGTTTTTTATTTACATTTCTTTTGTTACAGCTGGTTTAGGGTTTGGAGTTTATTTAACTCTTGCTTTCTGGATCAGACTAAAGGATTTAATTCGCTCAAAAAGAACATCAGTATTTGATTTATAAAAAAAAGCTCCAATTTTAAATTGGAGCTTTTTTTATGAAGTTGTATTTATTATTCTTCTGTTGTATTGTTAAGTCTAGATCTTTTCTTACTATATCCAAAGTATACAATTATACCCAAAATAAGCCATCCAAAAGATAGTAACTGTGCATCTTTACTTAAATTAAAAATTAAATAAGAATTGATTGCAATTCCTAGTACCGCAATAATTGGTAAAGCGGGAACTTTAAATGTTCTTGTTAATCCTGGTTGTTTTACTCTTAAAATCCAAACAGCGATACAAACCATTGTAAAGGCAAACAAAGTACCAAAACTTGTCATATCAGCCAATTTGTTGATTGGTGTAAAAGCAGCAACAGTTGCGATAATAGCTCCAAGAATCATTAAGTTCGTTTTTGGAGTTCCAGAAATAGGGTTTACTTTAGAGAAAACAGAAGGAATTAAACCATCTTTAGACATTCCAAGAAAAATTCTAGATTGTCCCATGATCATAACCATCAATACTGAAATTAAACCAATAGTCGCAGCAACAGTAATAATAGAGCCAGCCCAGCCCTGTCCTGCAATATCAAATGCATAAGCAACAGGAGCTTTAATAGCCTCAGGATATTTTCCTAGTGGATTAAAGTCTTGGTAGTTCATCATTCCTGTTAATACTAAAGAAACAAGAATGTATAAAGTTGTACAGATTAATAAAGAAGCAATAATTGCAAAAGGAACATCTTTTTTAGGATTGATAGCTTCTCCAGCTTGTGTAGAAACGGCATCAAAACCAACATAAGCAAAGAAGATCGCAGCAGCTCCAGAAACGATTCCTCCAATTCCGTAAGCATTGTGCGTAGTTTCTTTTTCAATAATCTGAGTTGCTTCAGGAATAAAAGGACTCCAGTTTGCTGTATTAATAAAGAAAAGACCAGCAATAATTACAAAGATTACAGCAGATACTTTAAGAATAACAATTGCGTTATTTGCTTTAGCAGCGCTTTTTGTTCCTTTAATTAGCAATGAAATAACTAAAAGAACAATCAAGAAAGCTGGAAGATTCATAGAAAAACCTTCTCCTGTGTAGCTTGCAGGATCTGTAGTTAACCAATCAGGAAGGTGAATGTGAAATATTTTTAGCAATTTGTTAAAGTATCCGGACCAGGAAACCGCTACAGTCATAGATCCCATTGCATACTCGAGAATTAGCCCCCATCCAATAATCCAAGCAAAAACTTCTCCAATTGTACCGTAAGCATATGCGTAAGCAGATCCTTCAACAGGTAAAATAGAAGCAAATTCAGAATAGCAAAGAGCCGCAAAAACACACGCAATACCTGCGATGATAAACGAAATTGCTAATGCTGGACCTGCATGATAATAAGCCCCAGTACCTGTAAGTACAAAAATTCCCCCACCGATAATGGCACCAACACCAATGGCAGTAAGACTCCATTTTCCTAGGACTCTCTTTAAATCACTTTTTTTCATATCGGCCTCAAAGGCTGATATAGGTTTAACTCTCCAAATTGACATATTATTTTATTGGTTTATTTGTTATTAAGTGCCAAATGTATTGTTTTTTGTAAAAAATAAAAACAATTATCATGTTTTAAGTTATAAAATCTTTGTTTTTTTTACAGTACTCGTAAGAAACTTTCTCTAAGTATTGACATTCATTAAACTAATTGGACTTTTATAAAAGATTCGATAATTTTTTAAAAACTACTTTTCTTACTAATTTCTATTATAAATTTGAAGGATTTTTCTTTCTTATACAGGCAAAAATATTTTAGTTATGAATTTTAAGTTTTTCAACAAGTATTTTCATTTTACAAAACAGCAGCGAATAGGCCTTTTTATGCTCTTCATTATTATGATAGGGTTGCAACTGTTTTATTATTTATCCGATTTTAATATTTCAGAAAGTAAAAGTTCTGAAAAAGAGCAATGGCTTGCTCTACAGTCAGAAATCGATCAGGAAAAGTTAGACGATAAAAAGGTAAGCCCAATTAATTATCTTTTCAACCCTAATTTTATTTCTGATTATAAAGGATACAAGCTCGGAATGTCGGTAGAGGAAATTGATCGACTAATGGCATTTCGGAAAGAGAATAAATATGTAAACTCAGCAGAAGAATTTCAGAAAGTCACAGGAGTTTCAGATTCACTATTAGATAAAATTTCTCCTTTGTTTAAATTTCCAGATTGGAAACAGAATAAAAATAATTATAGTACTGAGAAAAAAGATTTTAGTATAAATAGTTTTCCAAAAAAAGAAAAGTTTCCAATATTAGATATTAATGAAGCAACTCAAGAAGATCTGATTAAAATCTACGGAATAGGAGAAGGGCTGTCTTCTAGAATCTTAAAACAAAAAGAAATTTTGGGTTCATTCGTTTCAATGGAACAAATGAAAGATATTTGGGGGCTTTCTCCAGAAGTTGTCAATGAATTAAATGCTCATTTTAAAGTTGTAATTCCTTCAAACTTGAAGAAAATAAATGTAAATGAGGCTTCATTAAAAGAATTAGCTCAATTTTCATACTTCAAATACACACTCGCAAAACAAATAGTCACTTATAGAAGTATGAACGGAAATTTTAATAATATTGAGGATTTAGCAAAAATTAAAGATTTTCCTGTTGAAAAAGCAAAAATAATTAGTTTATATTTGGAGTTCTAAAAAGAAACTAACTCATGAACTTTGATTACAACGAAACACAACTAATGATTGCACAGTCTATAAAAGACTTTGCAGAAAAAAATATTAGACCTTATATAATGGAATGGGACGAAGCGCAAATTTTCCCAATCCAATTGTTTAAGCAACTTGGCGAGATGGGCTTCATGGGAGTTTTAGTTCCAGAAGAGTATGGAGGTTCAGGTTTGGGGTATCACGAATATATTACAGTTGTAGAAGAAATTTCAAAAGTAGATCCATCAATCGGGTTGTCTGTTGCTGCGCACAATTCTTTATGCACCAATCATATCTTAACGTTCGGAAACGAAGAGCAAAAGAAAAAATGGCTTCCTAAACTTGCTACCGCTGAATTCATAGGTGCGTGGGGATTAACAGAACACAATACAGGTTCAGATGCTGGCGGTATGAATACTACTGCAGTTAAAGACGGAGACCATTGGATTGTAAACGGTGCTAAAAACTTTATTACGCATGGTATTTCTGGAGATGTTGCAGTTGTAGTAGTGCGAACTGGAGAAAAAGGAGATTCTAAAGGAATGACTGCTTTTGTTTTTGAAAAGGGAATGAAAGGCTTTTCATCAGGCAAAAAAGAGAATAAATTAGGAATGAGAGCAAGCGAAACTGCCGAATTGGTTTTTGATAATTGTCGAGTTCCCGATGAAAATAGATTAGGAGAAGTTGGAGAAGGTTTTGTTCAGGCAATGAAAATTCTTGATGGCGGGAGAATCTCGATAGGGGCTCTATCTTTAGGAATTTCAAAAGGAGCGTATGAAGCTGCATTGAAATATTCAAAAGAAAGACATCAATTTGGACAGCCAATTAGTAATTTTCAAGGAATCTCTTTTAAATTAGCAGATATGGCAACAGAAATTGAGGCTTCAGAATTATTGCTCCATAAAGCAGCTTTTTTAAAGCAAAAGCATAAACCAGTAACCACATCGGGTGCTATGGCAAAAATGTATGCTTCAGAAGCATGTGTCAAAATTGCAAATGATGCTGTTCAGATTCATGGAGGTTATGGTTACACTAAAGATTTTCCAGTGGAAAAATTCTATAGAGATTCTAAATTATGTACTATAGGAGAGGGAACAACCGAAATCCAAAAGGTTGTCATTTCTAGAAACTTATTGAAATAAAGCATTTGGAAGACGAAATGAAGTTGGTAAATAGTAGTTTTCTTCCTGATTATAGGTTTTAAGTGAAAATAATTTAAAATTTATAATTCATAATTCATAATTAATATATACATTTGCAGCCTTAACGAGAGGAGGTGTCTATATTATGTTAATTATACCAATTAAAGACGGAGAAAATATCGATAGAGCATTAAAGCGCTATAAAAGAAAATTTGATAAAACAGGAACTGTTCGTCAATTAAGAGCACGTACTGCTTTTATTAAACCATCTGTTATCAAAAGAGCTCAAATTCAAAAAGCAGCTTACATTCAAGGCTTGAAAGACAGTTTAGAAAGTTAGTATTTAGCTTTTTAAAAATAATTACCGTTAGTGGTCAAAATGTTTTAATTTTGATACTAACGGTTTTTTTGTGCTTAATATTTAAATTATGAAAACAAATAAAGAAGCTTTTTCGGATTATCTTTTATTGGAAAAAAAATATTCTGTACATACAGTTGGAGCTTACTTGAATGATATTGTGTCTTTTGGATCTTTTGTGAAAGAATCTTTTGATCAAGAGAGTATTGATTTGGTTAATTATAGCCAGGTAAGAAGTTGGATCGTTTTTTTGGTTGATCAGGGTATTTCGAATGTTTCCATCAATAGAAAAATGGCTTCTTTAAAAGCATTTTATAAATTTCTTTTGAAAACAAAACAAATAGAGGTTAATCCTATGCTGAAGCATAAATCTCTAAAAACGCCCAAAGTGGTTCAGATTCCTTTTTCGGAAAAAGAACTGGCTGATTTGTTTACAGTGATAGGTGCTCCTGTTGGTTTTGAGGAAATAAGAGATAGGCTTATTGTGGAGATGTTTTATGTGACAGGGATGCGTCGAGCGGAATTGATTAATTTGATGATTAAAAATGTGGATCGTTCAAATGGTTTGATTAAGGTTTTGGGAAAAAGAAATAAAGAGCGCATTATTCCGATTTTGCCGATTATTGCAGATCAGATTGATTTGTATGTAAAGGAAAGGGATGATTTGGATAGTTTGGTAAATTATGAGTGTTTTTTTGTTTCGAAAAAAGGGTTAAAATTGAGCGAATCTTTTGTTTATCGTTTAATAAATTCATACTTTAGTAGGGTCTCAGAAAAGGTAAAAAAAAGTCCGCATGTGCTTCGTCATACTTTTGCAGCACACCTTTTGAATAATGGGGCAGATTTGAATTCAGTTAAAGAATTACTAGGGCATTCTAGTTTGGCGTCTACGCAAGTTTATACTCATAATAGTTTAGCGGAGCTTAAGAAAGTGTATAGAGGTGCGCATCCTAGAAGTAAATAGTAGTTCTAAATGTTAATCCTAAAATTTTTATTATGAAGGTAGATGTTCATGCAGTTAATTTTACTGTCGACAGAAAATTGGTCGATTTTATCCAAGAAAGAATGGGTAAGCTAGAGAAATACTACGATCGAGTGGTTTCATCAGATGTTTTTTTGAAAGTTGAAAGAACGAGTGATAAAGAGAATAAGGTGGTGGAGATAAAGATTAATGTTCCTGGTGATGATTTTTTGGTAAAAAAACAGTGTAAAACATTTGAAGAGGCCGTTGAGCTTTCGGCAGAATCATTAGAACGTTTGCTTGTAAAAAGGAAAGAAAAAATTAGAGCGCACATTTAATTGAAATTTTTTTGAAAAAATGTTTTGATTAAAAGATAAAATAGCTACATTTGCAGTCCGTTAGAAATAGCGGACTTTTTTAATGCATTCGCCGATGTAGCTCAGCTGGCTAGAGCAGCTGATTTGTAATCAGCAGGTCGTGGGTTCGAGTCCCTCTATCGGCTCAATAAATTTCAAATGCGATTTGAAATTAGTTCTTTAAAATAATGGACTTTTAAAACTAGGGGAGATACTCAAGCGGCCAACGAGGGCAGACTGTAAATCTGCTGTGTGAACTTCGCAGGTTCGAATCCTGCTCTCCCCACAAATAAAAATTTAGGTTTTAGATTGTAAGTTATAGATTGTTAAATCTGTATTTTAAAGTCTTTTGATCTGAAAAATGGAAGCTCTGCCGGTGTAGCTCAGGGGTAGAGTGCTTCCTTGGTAAGGAAGAGGTCTCGGGTTCAAATCCCGACATTGGCTCAAGTAAGTAGGAAATTGAAAATTAATATATAACTAAGATTAAAAATTAAGTAAAATGGCAAAGGAGAATTTTAATCGTTCCAAACCGCACTTAAACATAGGTACAATTGGACACGTAGATCACGGAAAAACTACATTAACTGCTGCAATTACAAAAGTATTGTCAGATGCTGGTTACTGTCAAGCAAAATCGTTTGATCAAATCGATAACGCTCCAGAGGAGAAAGAAAGAGGTATTACTATTAATACATCACACGTAGAGTACGAAACAGCTAACCGTCACTACGCTCACGTTGACTGTCCAGGTCACGCGGATTACGTAAAGAACATGGTTACTGGTGCAGCTCAAATGGACGGAGCTATCTTAGTAGTTGCTGCTACAGATGGTCCAATGCCACAAACTCGTGAGCACATCCTTTTAGGACGTCAGGTAGGTATTCCAAGAATCGTTGTTTTCATGAACAAAGTGGATATGGTTGATGATGCTGAGTTGTTAGAGCTTGTTGAAATGGAAATTAGAGATTTATTATCTTTCTACGAATATGATGGAGATAATGGTCCTGTAGTTCAAGGTTCTGCTTTAGGAGGATTAAACAATGATCCAAACTGGGTACCTAAAATTATCGAATTAATGGAAGCTGTTGACAACTGGATCGAAGAGCCAGTACGTGACGTTGCTAAACCATTCTTGATGCCAGTTGAGGACGTATTTACAATTACAGGTCGTGGAACTGTTGCTACAGGTCGTATCGAAACTGGAGTTGCTAACACTGGAGATCCTGTTGAAATCATTGGTATGGGAGCTGAAAAATTAACTTCTACTATTACAGGAGTTGAGATGTTCCGTAAAATCCTTGATAGAGGTGAAGCTGGAGATAACGTAGGTTTATTGTTAAGAGGTATTGATAAAGCTGATATCAAAAGAGGTATGGTTATTATTAAGCCAGGTTCAGTAAAACCACACGCTAAATTCAAAGCTGAGGTTTATATCTTGAAAAAAGAAGAAGGTGGACGTCACACTCCATTCCACAATAACTACCGTCCACAGTTCTACGTACGTACAACTGACGTAACAGGAGTTATTTCTTTACCAGCAGGTGTAGAGATGGTAATGCCAGGTGATAACTTAACTATTGAGGTTGCTTTATTAAGCCCAATCGCTATGAACGTAGGTTTACGTTTCGCTATCCGTGAAGGTGGTAGAACAGTTGGTGCTGGTCAGGTTACTGAAATCGTAGAGTAATTCTATTAAAATAAAAAAGAAGCCAGTGATTATTTTTTAATCACTGGCTTTAATTACGGGCGTAGTTCAAGGGTAGAATAGCGGTCTCCAAAACCGTTGATGGGGGTTCGAATCCCTCCGCCCGTGCAATAAAAAATATATCAAATGACAAAAGTTACTAATTATTTATCAGAGGCTTTCGAAGAGTTAAAGTCAAATGTTACTTGGCCAGCTTGGGCTGAAGTACAAAAATTGACAATTGTTGTGGCTGTATTTTCGATCTTATTCGCTTTGGCAACTTGGGGAGTAGACGAATTTTTTGCAAAAGCTTTGGCTGGATTTTTTAACTGGTTAAAAGGATAATTTTTTTGTGATGGCAGATAATAATGTGAAAAAATGGTACGTAGTTAGAGCGGTTAGTGGTCAAGAAAATAAAGTGAAAGCTTATATCGAGACTGAGATTGCGAGATTAGGTATGGAGGATTATGTTTCTCAAGTTTTGGTTCCTACTGAAAAAGTGGTTACTGTAAAAGATGGGAAAAAATCATCTAAGGATAAAGTGTATTTTCCTGGATATGTTATGATCGAAGCTAACTTAGTTGGTGAGATTCCTCATATTATTAAGTCAATTACTAGTGTTATTGGATTTTTAGGGGAAACTAAAGGTGGAGAGCCGGTTCCTTTAAGACTTTCTGAAGTAAACCGTATGTTAGGTAAGGTAGATGAGTTAGCTGTAAATACAGATACTCGCTCTATTCCATTTAGTGTTGGTGAAACTGTTAAGGTTATTGATGGACCTTTCAATGGATTTAATGGATCTGTTGAGAAAATCAATGAAGAAAAGCGTAAGCTTGAGGTAATGGTTAAGATTTTCGGAAGAAAGACTCCATTAGAATTGAGTTTTATGCAAGTTGAAAAAGTATAATTTTTTGTTACACTATAATAAACCATTGTAATCGCTTCCATTGATTACAGTGTAAAATTTTTTAAAAATGGCTAAAGAAATTAGTAAGGTAGTTAAACTACAAGTTAAGGGAGGTGCTGCGAACCCGTCGCCACCGGTTGGACCTGCTTTAGGAGCTGCTGGGGTAAACATCATGGAGTTCTGTAAGCAATTTAATGCTAGAACTCAGGATAAACCTGGCAAAATTTGTCCAGTGCAAATCACTGTGTACAAAGACAAATCATTTGATTTTGTTGTTAAGACTCCTCCAGCAGCAGTTCAGTTAATGGAAGCTGCAAAGCTAAAATCTGGTTCTGGTGAGCCTAATCGTAAAAAAGTAGCAAGCGTTACTTGGGAACAAATTAGAACTATTGCTGAAGACAAAATGCCAGACTTAAACGCTTTCACAATTGAGAAAGCTATGAGTATGGTTGCTGGAACAGCTAGATCTATGGGTATAACTGTATCAGGAGATGCTCCTTTTTAATTAAGAAAAAGAAATGGCAAAATTAACAAAAAAGCAAAAAGAGGCTGCTTCAAAAATTGAAAAGAACAAATTATACTCTTTAAAAGATGCTGCTGCATTAATTAAAGTTGTTGCTTCTGCAAAATTTGATGAGTCTGTTGATATCGCAGTTCGTTTGGGTGTTGATCCAAGAAAAGCGAATCAAATGGTTAGAGGTGTAGTTACTTTACCTCACGGAACAGGAAAAGACGTTAAAGTATTAGCATTGGTTACTCCAGATAAAGAAGCGGAAGCTAGAGAAGCTGGAGCAGATCACGTTGGTCTTGACGATTACTTACAAAAAATTAAAGACGGTTGGACAGATGTTGATGTGATCATTACTATGCCTGCTGTTATGGGGAAATTAGGTCCATTAGGTCGTATTTTAGGACCTAGAGGTTTAATGCCAAACCCTAAAACAGGTACAGTAACTATGGATGTTGCTAAAGCTGTTCAAGAAGTTAAAGCTGGTAAAATCGACTTTAAAGTTGATAAAACTGGTATCGTACACGCAGGAATCGGTAAAGTTTCTTTTGGAGCTGAGCAGATTGTTGACAACGCACACGAAATTATTCAAACATTAATAAAACTTAAACCAACTGCTGCTAAAGGTACATACATTAAAGGTATTCACCTTACAAGCACAATGAGTCCTGCTATCGCATTAGACCCAAAAGCAGTATAATTGGTAGTTAAAAATTTTTAGTATGACTAGAGAAGAAAAATCAATCGCGATTGAAAATTTAACTGCGCAGTTAGCTGGTACAAATATCATTTACATTTCTGATATTTCTGGTTTAAACGCAGAGACAACTTCAAACTTACGTAGAGCTTGTTTCAAAGCAGGTATCAAATTAGAAGTTGTAAAGAACACTTTGCTTGCAAAAGCAATGGAAGCTTCTGATAATGATTATGGTGATTTACCTACAGTTTTATCAGGTAACAGTGCTATCTTTATTTCTGATGTTGCTAACGCACCTGGAAAAATTATCAAAGATTTCCGTAAGAAATCTGACAAACCAGTTTTAAAAGGAGCTTACATCAATTCTGAAGTATATATTGGGGATAACCAATTAGATGCATTAGCTACAATTAAATCTAAAGAAGAGCTTATCGGAGAAATCATTGGATTATTACAATCTCCAGCTCAAAGAATTATTTCTGCTTTACAAAACAAATTCGCTGGAAGCGAAGAAGAAGGAGCAGAGTAATTATCGTAAGGGAGTTTATTTCCTTACTGCTTAATTAGCGCACAATAATTAAATTATATTTTTTACACAAATCATTTTAAACGATAGAAAAAATGGCAGATTTGAAACAATTCGCAGAACAATTAGTTAACTTAACAGTTAAAGAAGTTAACGAATTAGCAACAATATTAAAAGATGAGTACGGAATCGAGCCTGCTGCTGCTGCTGTAGTAGTTGCTGCTGGTGGAGGAGACGGTGCTGCTGAAGAAGCACAAACTGAATTTACAGTTGTATTGAAAGATGCAGGAGCTTCTAAATTAGCTGTTGTAAAATTAGTTAAAGAATTAACTGGTTTAGGTCTTAAAGAAGCTAAAGATGTAGTTGACGGTGCACCAAGCAACGTTAAAGAAGGTGTTTCTAAAGAAGAGGCTGAAGGTCTTAAAAAATCTTTAGAAGAGGCTGGAGCTACTGTTGAGCTTAAATAATTAAACTCAGTTTAAGAACTAGGTTTAGGTCTTGAGTTAACACTCAAAGGCCTAAACCATTTTTCGTATAATAAAATATATTAAGTTTTATTATCCCATAGTTTAAAATACGAAAAAGTTTTTGATCAATACGAAGAAAGAAAATTAGGCTTAGTTTATAGAATTAATTTTTAAAGATGTATTGATTATAATAAGAAAGTATAGATTAAACAGTGTGTTTACACAAACAAAAATTACTTTTTTTTAATCAAAATTTTGTCCATTGATGATAACAAATCAGACTGAAAGATTGAATTTTGCCTCTACAAAAAATATCCCTGATTATCCAGATTTCTTAGATGTTCAGGTTAAATCTTTTAAAGATTTCTTTCAATTAGAAACGAAATCTGACGAAAGAGGCAACGAAGGGTTATACAATACCTTCATGGAAAACTTCCCAATTACAGATACAAGAAACAACTTTGTATTGGAATTCCTAGATTATTTTGTTGATCCTCCACGTTATACAATTCAAGAATGTATAGAGAGAGGTCTTACTTATAGTGTGCCTTTAAAAGCTAGGTTAAAACTATACTGTACAGATCCAGAACACGAAGATTTTGAAACTATTGTACAAGATGTTTATCTTGGAACAATTCCTTACATGACTCCTAGTGGTACTTTTGTTATTAATGGTGCCGAGCGTGTTGTAGTATCTCAATTACACCGTTCTCCAGGGGTTTTCTTTGGACAGTCATTCCACGCAAATGGAACTAAACTTTATTCTGCGAGAGTAATTCCTTTTAAAGGTTCTTGGATAGAATTCTCTACAGATATCAACAGCGTAATGTACGCGTATATCGACAGAAAGAAAAAATTACCTGTAACGACTTTATTCCGTGCTATCGGTTTCGAAAGAGATAAGGATATCCTTGAAATTTTCGACTTAGCTGAAGAAATTAAAGTTTCTAAAACTGGTATTAAGAAATATATTGGAAGAAGACTTGCTGCGCGTGTATTGAATACATGGCATGAGGATTTCGTAGATGAGGATACTGGAGAAGTAGTTTCTATCGAGCGTAACGAAATCATCCTTGATCGTGATACTATTATCGACAAAGATAATGTTGAAGAGATCATTGATTCTAACGTTAAATCTATTTTGTTACACAAAGAGGATAACAACCAAGCAGATTATGCTATTATCCACAACACGTTACAAAAAGATCCAACAAACTCTGAAAAAGAAGCTGTAGAGCACATTTACCGTCAGTTGCGTAACGCTGAACCGCCTGATGAGGAAACTGCTCGTGGTATTATAGATAAATTATTCTTCTCTGATCAACGTTATAACTTAGGTGAAGTTGGTCGTTACAGAATGAACAAAAAATTAGATTTAGATATCCCTATGGATAAGCAAGTGCTTACTAAAGAGGATATCATTACTATCGTTAAATATTTGATCGAATTGATCAACTCTAAAGCAGAGATTGATGATATCGATCACTTATCAAACCGTCGTGTTAGAACAGTTGGAGAACAATTGTCTCAACAATTCGGTGTTGGTTTAGCGCGTATGGCTAGAACTATTCGTGAGAGAATGAACGTTAGAGATAACGAGGTGTTTACACCAATTGATTTGATCAATGCTAAAACATTATCATCAGTTATCAACTCTTTCTTTGGAACTAACCAGTTATCTCAATTTATGGACCAAACGAATCCATTAGCTGAGATTACACACAAAAGAAGACTTTCTGCACTTGGACCAGGTGGACTTTCGAGAGAAAGAGCTGGTTTCGAGGTTCGTGACGTTCACTATACGCACTATGGTCGTTTATGTCCGATTGAAACTCCTGAGGGACCAAACATTGGTTTGATTTCATCTCTTGGTGTTTATGCAAAAGTTAATGGAATGGGATTCATCGAAACTCCATACCGTAAAGTAACAAATGGTGTAGTTGATTTAGAAAGTACTCCAGTTTACTTAAGTGCTGAAGAAGAAGAAGGTAAAATGATTGCTCAGGCAAACATTGAGATGGACGAAACTGGTAAAATTACAGCTAGCAATGTAATTGCTCGTGAGGAAGGTGACTTCCCGGTTGTTGAGCCATCAGTAGTTCATTATACAGACGTTGCACCAAACCAGATTGCTTCGATTTCTGCATCATTGATTCCTTTCTTGGAGCATGATGATGCGAACCGTGCGTTGATGGGATCTAACATGATGCGTCAGGCAGTTCCTTTGATCCGTCCTGAAGCACCGATTGTTGGTACAGGTTTAGAGCGTCAGGTAGCTTCTGATTCAAGAGTATTAATCAATGCTGAAGGGCATGGTACTGTTGAATACGTAGATGCTAACATCATTACTATTAAATACGATCGTACAGAAGACGAAAGAATGGTAAGTTTTGATGCTGATGAGAAAACGTACAACTTAATTAAATTTAGAAAAACCAATCAAGGTACAAGTATCAACTTGAAACCAATCGTAAGAAGAGGTGATAGAGTTGTTCCTGGTCAAGTATTGTCTGAAGGATATGCTACTCAAAATGGAGAATTAGCTTTAGGTAGAAACTTAAAAGTTGCGTTCATGCCATGGAAAGGGTACAACTTCGAGGATGCGATTGTAATTTCTGAGAAAGTAGTTCGTGATGATATTTTTACTTCTATCCACGTTGATGATTATTCATTAGAGGTTAGAGATACTAAGTTAGGAAACGAAGAGTTAACAAACGATATTCCTAACGTTTCTGAAGAAGCTACTAAAGATTTAGATGAAAACGGTATGATCAGAATTGGAGCAGAGGTTAAGCCTGGCGACATTTTGATCGGAAAAATTACACCAAAAGGAGAATCAGATCCTACTCCAGAGGAGAAATTGCTTCGTGCAATCTTCGGAGATAAAGCAGGTGATGTAAAAGATGCTTCATTAAAAGCTTCTCCATCTTTACATGGTGTAGTTCTTGACAAAAAATTATTTGCAAGAGCCGTAAAAGATAAACGTAAACGTACTCAGGATAAAGATGCTTTAGGCGCTTTAGAAATGGAATTCGAAACTAAATTTGTTGAATTAAAAGACAGATTGGTTGAAAAATTATTCTTGATCGTTAACGGAAAAACATCTCAAGGTGTAATGAATGATTTGGGTGAAGAAGTTTTACCAAAAGGTAAAAAATATACTCAAAAAATGCTTTACGCAGTAGAAGATTTTGCTCACTTAAGCAAAGGTCAGTGGGTTGCTGATGACGCTACTAATAAAATGGTTAATGATTTAATTCATAACTATAAAATTAAGCTGAACGACTTACAAGGAGCTTTAAGAAGAGAGAAATTCACTATTACAGTTGGAGATGAATTACCATCTGGAATCTTGAAATTGGCTAAAATCTATATCGCTAAAAAACGTAAGTTAAAAGTGGGTGATAAAATGGCGGGTCGTCACGGTAACAAAGGTATTGTTGCTAGAATCGTTCGTCATGAAGATATGCCTTTCCTTGAAGACGGAACACCGGTAGATATCGTATTGAATCCACTTGGGGTACCTTCACGTATGAACATTGGTCAGATTTATGAGACTGTATTAGGATGGGCTGGTATGAACTTGGGTAGAAAATTTGCTACTCCAATTTTCGACGGTGCTTCTCTTGACGAGATCAATGCTTTGACTGATGAAGCTAACGTACCACGTTTTGGACATACTTATCTATTTGATGGTGGAACTGGAGAGCGTTTTGCACAAAAAGCGACTGTGGGTGTAATTTACATGCTTAAATTAGGACACATGGTTGATGATAAGATGCACGCACGTTCTATCGGACCATACTCATTGATTACGCAACAGCCACTTGGAGGTAAAGCTCAATTTGGAGGTCAGCGTTTTGGAGAGATGGAGGTTTGGGCACTTGAGGCTTATGGAGCTTCTAGTACACTACGTGAAATCTTAACTGTTAAGTCTGATGACGTTATTGGTAGAGCTAAAACTTACGAAGCTATCGTTAAGGGTGAAACTATGCCAGAACCAGGTTTACCAGAATCATTCAATGTATTAATGCACGAATTGAAAGGTCTAGGTTTAGATCTTCGTTTGGAAGAATAAATAAAAAGTTTCCAGTCACAGTCTCAGTATTCAGTTTAGCGCTGAACATTGGGACTGAGACTGTTTACTAAATGTTAGAAGTTTTTAAAGATTTATACCCGTAAACCGTTCCGATTTTTTATAACAATGCAAGGCATTTTATAACTAGCACTTCAAATAAGAATTTGAGGTTTAGAGAAGTAACCCGAGGTAGTGTTTTAAGTCAAAAGTTTAAAAGTCCAAAGTCTAAAGTCAGCAATGACTTTAAAAACTTTATGACATTTGACTTTAGACTAGGCTAAGAATCAATTTTTTAATTGCAAATAAATCAATAGTAAAAACTATGATGAATAACAGAAACAATAAAGATAAGAATCCAGTAAAAAGATTTAACAAAATTTCTATTGGATTGGCTTCACCAGAATCTATCTTGAAAGAATCAAGAGGAGAGGTTTTAAAGCCAGAAACAATTAACTATAGAACGCACAAACCAGAGCGTGACGGACTTTTCTGCGAAAGAATCTTCGGACCAGTAAAAGATTTCGAATGTGCTTGTGGTAAGTATAAAAGAATTCGTTACAAAGGTATCATCTGTGACCGTTGTGGTGTTGAAGTTACTGAGAAAAAAGTACGTCGTGATAGAGTAGGTCACATCAACCTTGTTGTGCCAATTGCTCATATCTGGTACTTCCGTTCTCTTCCAAACAAAATTGGTTATATCCTTGGTCTTCCATCTAAGAAATTAGATATGATCATTTACTACGAAAGATACGTAGTAATCCAAGCAGGTATCGCTAAAAATGCAGATGGAGAATCATTACAAAGATTAGATTTCTTAACTGAAGAAGAATATTTGAATATTTTAGATACTCTTCCACAAGAAAACCAATATTTAGATGATTTAGATCCAAATAAATTTGTTGCCAAAATGGGAGCAGAGTGTATTATGGATTTATTAGCTCGTATTGACTTAGATGCTTTATCTTATGAATTAAGACACAGTGCTAACAATGAGACTTCTAAACAAAGAAAAACTGAAGCTCTAAAAAGATTACAAGTTGTTGAGTCTTTCCGTGAGTCTAACGAAAACCGCGAAAACCGTCCAGAATGGATGATTATGAAAGTGGTTCCAGTTATTCCACCAGAATTACGTCCGCTTGTGCCACTTGATGGAGGTCGTTTTGCAACTTCAGATTTGAACGATTTATATCGTCGTGTAATCATCCGTAACAATCGTTTGAAAAGATTAATGGAGATTAAAGCTCCAGAAGTTATCTTAAGAAACGAGAAACGTATGTTACAAGAATCTGTAGATTCATTATTTGATAACACTCGTAAAGCTTCTGCTGTTAAAACAGAATCTAACAGACCATTAAAATCATTATCTGACTCGTTAAAAGGTAAGCAAGGACGTTTCCGTCAAAACTTACTTGGTAAACGTGTGGATTATTCTGCTCGTTCGGTAATTGTTGTTGGTCCAGAGTTGAAATTATATGAGTGCGGATTGCCAAAAGATATGGCATCTGAGTTATACAAACCTTTCGTTATCCGTAAATTGATAGAAAGAGGTATTGTAAAAACAGTAAAATCTGCTAAGAAAATCATTGACAAAAAAGAGCCGGTAGTTTGGGATATCTTAGAAAACGTAATTAAAGGACACCCAGTATTACTGAACCGTGCTCCTACTTTGCACAGACTTGGTATTCAGGCTTTCCAGCCAAAATTAATTGAAGGAAAAGCGATCCAGTTACACCCACTAGTATGTACGGCTTTCAACGCCGATTTCGATGGTGACCAGATGGCGGTTCACTTACCATTAGGACCAGAAGCTATTTTAGAAGCACAATTATTAATGTTGGCTTCTCACAATATCTTGAACCCTGCAAATGGTGCTCCAATTACTGTACCTTCTCAGGACATGGTCTTGGGTCTATACTATATGACCAAAGAGCGTATTTCTACAGAAGATCACATTATTTTAGGTCAGGATTTGACTTTCTATTCTGCTGAAGAAGTAAACATTGCATTAAACGAAGGAAGATTAGAATTGAATGCTCGTGTGAAAATTAGAGCTAAAGATTTTAATGATGCTGGAGAATTAGTGTACAAAATCATTCAAACAACTGCAGGACGTGTATTATTTAACGAAGTAGTACCTGAAGCAGCTGGATATATCAATGACGTATTGACTAAGAAAAACCTTAGAGATATTATCGGACACATTTTAAGTGTGACTGATGTACCTACAACGGCAGCTTTCTTGGATAATATGAAAGATATGGGTTATAAATTCGCATTTAGAGGAGGTTTATCATTCTCTTTAGGTGATATTAGAATTCCAGAACAAAAAACGAAGTTAATTGCAGATGCTAGAGAGCAAGTTGAGGGTATCTCAACTAACTATAACATGGGTCTTATCACAAATAACGAGCGTTACAACCAAGTTATTGACGTATGGACTTCAGCAAATGCTCAGTTGACAGAGTTAGCAATGAAGAATATTAGAGAAGACCAACAAGGTTTCAACTCTGTATATATGATGCTTGACTCTGGGGCGAGGGGTTCTAAGGAACAGATTCGTCAGTTAACTGGTATGCGTGGTTTGATGGCTAAGCCTAAAAAATCTACTGCTGGTGGTGGTGAGATTATTGAAAACCCGATTCTTTCTAACTTTAAGGAAGGTCTTTCGATCCTTGAGTACTTCATTTCTACTCACGGTGCTCGTAAAGGTCTTGCGGATACGGCTCTTAAAACGGCCGATGCTGGTTACTTGACTAGAAGGCTTCATGACGTTTCTCAAGATGTTATTGTTAACATCGAAGATTGTGGAACTTTAAGAGGTGTTGAAGTTGCGGCATTGAAGAAAAATGAGGAAATCGTTGAATCTTTAGGAGAGAGAATTTTAGGACGTGTTGCATTACAAGACGTTATTAATCCTCTTACTAACGAAGTAATGGTTAAATCTGGAGAGCAAATTACAGAATCAATCATGAGAACTATAGAAGCTTCTCCAATTGAAAAAGTAGAAGTTAGATCTCCATTAACTTGTGAAGCTTTAAAAGGTATTTGTGCTAAATGTTACGGTAGAAACTTAGCTACTGGTAAGATGACACAAAGAGGTGAAGCTGTCGGAGTTATTGCAGCTCAGTCTATTGGAGAGCCAGGTACACAGTTGACACTTCGTACGTTCCACGTTGGAGGGGTTGCTGGAGGTATCTCTGAAGAGTCTAGTATTGTTACAAGATTCGCAGGTAGACTTGAAATTGAAGATTTAAAAACAGTTAAAGGTGAAGACGGAGAAGGTAACTCTGTTGATATCGTAGTTTCACGTTCAACTGAGTTGAAATTAGTTGACGAGAAAACTGGAATTGTTTTAAATACACATAACATTCCTTACGGATCTAGTATTTTTGTTAATGATGGAGATACTGTCGCTAAAGGAACTGTAATCTGTAAATGGGATCCATATAACGGTGTAATTGTTTCTGAATTTACTGGTAAGATTGCTTACGAAGATTTAGAGCAAGGACAATCGTTCATGGTTGAGATCGATGAGCAGACTGGTTTCCAAGAAAAAGTAATTTCTGAGGCTAGAAACAAAAAATTAATCCCAACTTTATTGGTTTACGGTAAAGAAGGTGAATTGATTCGTTCTTACAACTTACCAGTAGGTGCACACTTAATGGTTGAAAACGGTGAGAAAATTAAAGCAGGTAAAGTATTAGTAAAAATCCCACGTCGTTCTTCTAAAGCGGGCGATATCACGGGAGGTTTACCAAGAATTACTGAGCTTTTAGAAGCTCGTAACCCTTCAAACCCAGCGGTTGTATCTGAAATTGATGGTGTTGTATCTTTTGGAAAAATCAAAAGAGGTAACCGTGAGATCGTTATCGAATCTAAATTTGGTGAGATTAAAAAGTATTTAGTTAAACTTTCTAGTCAAATCTTAGTACAAGAAAATGACTTCGTAAGAGCGGGAGTTCCATTGTCTGACGGTGCAATTACACCAGATGATATCTTAAGAATTCAAGGTCCAGCTGCTGTTCAACAGTACTTGGTAAATGAAATTCAAGAGGTTTACCGTTTACAAGGGGTAAAAATTAATGATAAGCACTTTGAGGTAGTTATTCGTCAAATGATGCGTAAAGTAAGAGTTCAGGATCCAGGTGATACTTTATTCTTAGAGGATCAATTAATTCACACTAAAGATTTCATCGTTCAAAACGATAAATTATACGGTATGAAAGTAGTTGAAGATGCTGGAGATTCTTCAGTATTGAAACCAGGTCAGATTATTACACCTCGTGAATTACGTGATGAAAATTCATTATTGAAACGAAATGATAAAAATCTTGTTGTAGCAAGAGACGTAATTACTGCAACTGCAACGCCAGTTCTTCAAGGTATTACAAGAGCTTCGTTACAAACTAAATCATTCATTTCTGCGGCTTCATTCCAGGAGACAACGAAAGTACTTAACGAAGCTGCTGTAGCTGGTAAAGTAGATGATCTAGAAGGATTAAAAGAAAATGTAATTGTTGGACATAGAATTCCTGCGGGAACTGGTATGAGAGAATACGATAACACTATCGTAGGATCTAAAGACGATTACAACGAAATGATGGCTAATAAAGAAGAATACATTTATTAATTAGGGAAACTATGAGTAATCCGAAACAACAACAAGAGCAAATTAACATTGAGTTAGACGAAACAATTGCAGAAGGAATTTATTCTAATCTTGCGATTATCAATCACTCATCATCAGAATTTGTTTTAGATTTTGTGAGCATTATGCCAGGTATTCCTAAAGCCAAGGTAAAGTCAAGAATTGTTTTGACACCACAACATGCTAAAAGATTATTGAGAGCAATAGGTGAAAACATCCACAGATTTGAAGCTGCTCATGGCGAAATCAAAGAAACGGAACAAGCACCAATTCCGCTTAATTTTGGTCCTGCTGGACAAGCATAAATTTTTAAGCCCCTTTTTTAAGGGGCTTTTTTATTGGAATACAGAAATGAAAATGCAGTTTGTCTGATTTAATTTACTTTGGTCGACTAAATTTCGTTTTAACCGTGTTTTATCTTAATTTGGGATAGCCTAAAAAAGATTAAATTTTGAAATATAATGACTTAGTAAGGTTGATTTAATTCAAATTATAAAAAAGCGCTGATTTTAGAATTAGCGCTTTTTTTATGTAAACTTTTTTGCTGGTATGAAAGAGAAGCTAAATAAAAAGGCTGTTTAAAATTTTAAACAGCCTTTTTATATTTCTTTAAAGTTTAGATTTAATCAAACTCCGATGTAAAGTATAATTTTACAGATGGATATTTGCTTTGCGTCATTTGAATTGTAAAATCAGAGTCTGCTAAGAATACCAATTGACCATACTTATCGTGAGCAAGGAATTTTTGTTTGATACGTTTAAACTCTTTAAATTCTTCATTTTTAGCATCGTCAGGTTTTACCCAGCATGCTTTGTGTACAGGGAAGTTCTCGTAAGTACATTTTGCTCCGTATTCGTGCTCCAAACGGTATTGAATTACCTCATACTGAAGTGCACCAACAGTTCCGATAACTTTACGGTTGTTCATTTCTAAAGTAAACAACTGAGCAACACCTTCATCCATTAACTGATCAACCCCTTTTTCTAATTGCTTGGCTTTCATAGGGTCAGCATTATTGATGTATCTAAAGTGTTCTGGAGAGAAACTCGGAATTCCTTTAAAACTCATGATTTCGCCTTCAGTTAAAGTATCTCCAATTTTAAAGTTTCCAGTATCGTGTAAACCAACAATGTCACCTGGATAAGAAATATCTACAATTTCTTTTTTCTCAGCGAAAAAAGCATTCGGACTTGAGAATTTTAAATTTTTCTTCTGACGAACATGGTAATACGGTTTATTTCTTTCAAAAGTTCCAGAAACGATTTTAATAAATGCTAAACGGTCACGGTGCTTCGGATCCATATTTGCGTGGATTTTGAAAACAAATCCAGACATTTTTTCTTCTGTAGGTTCAACCGTACGAGTTTCAGAATCTTTTGCTCTCGGAGATGGGGCAATTGTAATGAAACAATCTAACAACTCGCGAACTCCAAAATTATTTAAAGCAGAACCAAAGAATACGGGCTGAATTTTTCCATCTAAATAATCTTGACGTTCAAATTTTGGATAAACCTCATCAATCAATTCCAATTCTTCACGAAGTTTATTTGCCGCTTTTTCACCAACAATTTTATCTAATTCTGGATTGTTTTGCACATCAGAAAAAGCAATTGTTTCTTCGATATTTTTACGGCTGTCTCCGCTGAAAAGGTTAATGTTTTCTTCCCATAAGTTATAAATTCCTTGGAAATCATAACCCATTCCAATTGGGAAACTTAAAGGAGTTACTTTTAAGCCTAATTTTTGTTCTACTTCATCCATTAGATCGAAAGCATCTTTACCTTCACGGTCTAATTTATTGATAAAAACAATCATTGGAATGTTACGCATTCTACAAACAGCAACTAATTTTTCTGTCTGCTCCTCAACCCCTTTTGCAACGTCAATCACAACGATTACGCTATCAACAGCAGTTAAAGTTCTAAATGTATCTTCAGCAAAATCCTTGTGTCCAGGAGTATCAAGGATGTTGATTTTTTTATCTTTATAATTAAAAGCAAGCACAGAAGTTGAAACCGAGATACCTCTTTGGCGTTCGATTTCCATAAAGTCACTAGTTGCGCCTTTTTTAATTTTGTTATTTTTTACAGCTCCTGCTTCTTGAATTGCACCTCCAAATAAAAGTAATTTCTCTGTTAATGTCGTTTTACCGGCATCGGGATGCGATATAATTCCAAATGTTCTTCTGCGTTGTATTTCTTTTAAAAAGCTCATATTTCGTATAAATAGGTTGCAAAAGTACTATTAAATTACGGCTTTATAAAAATATTCAGTTCTTAAATTTGGAAGTCTTTCTTCTAACTGGATTTTGAAACAAAAAAATAAGGCTGTTTTGCAACAGCCTTAAATAGTCATTTTTAAAATTACTGATTAATTGACCAAATTGAATATCCTTTTGGAGGACATTGTATTTTTACCCATTTATCTGCCTGAGTAGTTGGATACCAAGTTGAGTTTCCTGTGAAATCTTTAATTTGAGTGTTTGCCCAGTTAGTCTGAATCCATCTTTCTTGCCAAACATCAGAGTTGTTAATGTAAACTACCAATCCCGGATTTCCGTTGTATCCATTTCTTCTTGCAACATATTCGTCATTATCAGAATATAAAATAGAGGTTGTTCCAGTTGCTTTATTGTTATGAATCCAAATTAAGTTGTTTAGTTTGTTTTTGTCTAGCCATTCTTCATAATCTCTGTAGAAGATAGTTGGATAACCTTCATGAGTTAAGATGTAAGAATAGGCTAGTAATTTGTTCCAAATTTCATCAGTATCATGGTTGGTTACAAAAGTTACTGCTTTATACGGATTACGTTTCCACATCATATCATCATTCAATAAAGCCAAATTGTTTCCGTCAAAGGCATCATTCATTTTATAGTAACAAGCAAAATCAAACACAGAACTGTTTGCATTATTAGCCCACCATTCAAGCGTATTTACGTTAGAATCCCAATATTCTCCAACAGAAAATCCACCTACGTTTGCATTCCAAGCATTTACAACCCAAGGGCCAAAACCTTTTACGTAGTCAAATCGCCATCCATCAAATTTCATAGTGTTTTTATAATACTTACCAACACCATCAGCTCTAAGCCAAAGCCAGTTTTGAACATTTGGTGCAGCGTGGCACAAATCTGGAAAACCTCCAAAAGATCCTTCGTCATTGTTTCCATAACTATTTTTGTAAAAATCATTATAGTTACGAGGAAATTTACCCGATGCTACTCCTGTAAAATTGGTCCAAGTATTTGTTCCAGTAAAAGGATTAGCTTCAGATTGCCCTCCACTATTATGATTGATTACGATATCGGCATACACTTTTATATTCTCATTATGAGCTGCTGTAATTAAGCTTACTAACTCAGCTTTAGATCCAAATCTTGTTTCAGTGCTTCCATTTTGGTTGTAATCTCCAAAATCAAAATAATCTGTTGGGTCATACCCCATAGAAAAAGCTCCGTTTTGGGCTTTAGAAGCGGGTGGAAGCCAAATTGAGCCAATTCCAGCATTTCCCCATGCAGTTACTTTGCTGCTTACGGTATTCCACCAATTTCCTCCAGATGGAACATCCCAGTAGAAAGCCTGCATCATAACGCCACCGCCAGGATTGTCAACATATTTTCCTGTTGCAGAAGTACTCGAAACTCCCGTGCTAAAAGGTTTTCCGTCATGATGTGTAACATCAATTACTTTAAATTTTTGACTTTCAGCTTTTGCATCCGACTCATTGATTTCATTTTGAGAACACGAATACAATAGTCCGCTAAATGCCATAATAAGGCATAATTTTAAAATAGGTTTTTTCATAATAGATGTGGTTAAGTTAAATAGTAAGCTTTGTAATTCTTTAACTTAAAGCTCTAAAAAAAGTAGATATTACTATTTTTAGATGCTCTAAATTGATAATTACGCATCTAAAGTAAATGTTTTTTGATTTAATTTTAATTTGTAAGAAAATAGTTCTTTACGAAAACGTTGTAGTGTTAAGAACTTTTTTATAATGCTTATAATAAGCAGTTTATTGGTTGTTTAAAATCAAGATTTAAAGTCAATTAGAAAAATCCCTATAAGTGAATTGAAAAAGCTGAAATAGATGATTTTGCAGATTGAAATCGAACTATCCTATAATTTTTTGTTAATAGTATATCCGATAGTTGGATTATGTAATTGAATTGTTATTTTTGTTCGTTATAAGTTACGAAAGAACTATACTTTAATTATTTATGTTTGACGAACATATATAGTTTCTGGGGGATTATCTAAAACAGGCTTACATTCAAATAAAATTTAAAATAATGCTATTAAAAAAATTACAGCTAAAAACAATTGATTACAGGTTTGCACTAACAATTTGTTTTTTCCTTTTTTTTACTTCAATCATCACAGCCCAAGAAGTTATTCCTGATGTTGTTGCTCAAAAGCCAGTTGAAACTCCTTCTGGCGGAAAAATGAAAATTGACGGAATTATCGCTACAGTAGGAGATTATATCGTTTTAGATTCTGATATCGACAAAGGCTTTTTAGAAATTACTGCACAAGGTGGATCTATAAAGGATATTACAAGATGCCAGATGCTTGGTAAACTTTTGGAGGATAAATTATATGCTCACCAAGCAATTCAGGATAGTATTATTGTAAGCGATGCTGAAGTTAGAAGTATGATGGAGGAACGTCTTAATTATATGACGCAGCAAGTTGGAGATATCAATAAAGTAGTAGAATACTATAAAAAAGGTTCTGTTGAAGAATTTAAAACCTATTTTGCAGATATCTTAAAAGAGCAGAAATTGGCTAGTGAGATGAGGGATAAGATTGTAAAAGATGTTGAGATTACTCCAGAGGAAGTTCGTAATTTCTTTAAGAAAATCCCAAAAGATGAATTGCCAACTTTTGGAGCAGAAATGGAAGTTGCTCAGATCGTTGTTGAGCCAAAAGTTTCTAAAGAAGATAAGCAAAAAGTAATAGATAGATTAAATGCCATAAGACAAGATGTTCTTGAAGGTTCTAGTTTTGCTACAAAAGCAGTTTTATATTCTCAAGATCCTGGATCTGCTCCAAATGGAGGATATTACAAAATGACAAGAAAAACTCCTTTTGTGAAAGAATTTAAAGATGTTGCTTTTAGTTTACAGGCAGGAGAAATTTCGCAGCCATTTGAAACAATTTACGGATTTCATATTATTATGGTAGAAAAAATTAAAGGGCAAGAAGTAGAGCTTCGTCATATATTGATTTCTCCAACTGTTTCAGAAGCAGCTTTAAAAGAAGCTAAAGAAAGAATTACAAATATTAGAAATAAAATTGTCAATAAAGAGGTGACTTTTGCCGAAGCTGCAAGAACAGAATCTGATGAAAAAGAAACTAGAGCAAACGGAGGAACATTGGTAAATCCAACAACACAAGATACTCGTTTTGAGTTGACAAAAATGGATCCAACTTTATATAGCCAAGTTTCAAATTTGAAAGGAGACGAAGTTTCTCAACCACTTTTAAATACAGATGATAAAGGTAAAAAGACGTATAAGTTAATTACGGTTACAAATAGAATTGACGAGCATACAGCTGATTACGCGAAGGATTATACTAAAATTAAAGAATTGGCATTAAAAGAAAAACAAATCAATGCAATAGCAAAATGGTTTGATGCTAAAATTAAAGACACGTATATCAAAATTATTGGAGAATATAAAGACTGTACGTTTGCAAACAATTGGTTGAAAAAATAAGTTTTAATAAATAAATAAAAAGAGTTAGTTTTATGAATTCATAGAATTAACTCTTTTTAATTTTAAATACATTTATAAATGTCTGACGTAGCAGCAATTCACAATTTAGTTCAAAAAAGAAACGAATTAAAAAAAGAAATAGCGAAAATTATTGTAGGGCAAGACGCCGTTGTAGATCAAATTTTACTTTGTATATTTTCTGGGGGACACGCACTTTTAATTGGAGTTCCAGGTTTGGCAAAAACCTTAATGATAAATACTTTATCTCAGGCTTTAGGGCTAGATTTTAAAAGAATTCAATTTACACCAGATTTAATGCCTTCTGATATTTTAGGAAGCGAAATTTTGGATGAGAATAGAAACTTCAAATTTATTAAAGGACCAATTTTTTCTAATATTATTTTGGCGGATGAGATAAACAGAACACCTCCAAAAACACAAGCCGCTCTACTTGAAGCCATGCAGGAAAGATCGGTTACGATTGCAGGGCAACATCATAAATTAGATTTACCTTATTTTGTTTTAGCAACTCAAAATCCTATTGAGCAGGAAGGAACTTATCCTTTGCCTGAAGCGCAGTTAGATCGCTTTATGTTTGCTATCAAATTAGAATATCCAACTTTTGAAGAAGAAGTTCAGGTAGTTAAACGAACAACTTCTGATGTTAAAACAGAAATTAATCCGTTATTTAATGCTCAGGAAATTATCGATTTTCAGCATTTAATTCGTAGAATTCCAGTTGCAGACAATGTTATTGAATATGCAGTAACTTTGGTAAGTAAAACTCGTCCAGATAATAGTTTGACTAATGATTTTGTAAAAAACTATTTAGATTGGGGAGCAGGACCAAGGGCTTCACAAAATTTAATTCTTGCTGCAAAAGCACACGCAGCTTTTAATGGAAAGTTTTCGCCAGATATTGAAGACGTTCAAGCTGTGGCAACGGGTATTTTGAGGCATAGAATTATTAAAAATTATAAAGCTGATGCTGAAGGTATAACAGAAGAGGTAATTATTAAAAAACTAATGTAAAAATCTAAAATTTGCATTTATAGAAATCCTGACAATTTATTGTCAGGATTTTTTGTTTTCAGAGACCCGAAAAAGCTCTTCAAGATGACGTTTTAAATCCCAACTATAACGTTATAATTGCTTATTTAGAAAGATTCTTTGCGAAAATAGATGTAAAAACTTACTTGCTTTATAACATTGAATTTCGACTTTGTTAAAGAAAAGATTTTTAAATATTAATAATTCATTATTTTAATATTAAATTGATTTTTTGGCAAAAACAAGCACTGAAAATCGTTTTTTAACAATAATAATTTTTGAAAAGGCTTGTTCTATTAAATTTTTTTTAATTATCGTCTTTAATGCTTAAATTTGCCTCAAAAAAATAAATCCGCTTTTATTATGAATATTTATCAGGATTACATTCAAGAAATTGAAGAAAGAAAAAATCAAGGGTTGCACCCTAAACCAATCGATGGAGCTGAATTATTAAGCGAAATCATTTCCCAAATTAAAGATGCAGATAACGCACATCGCGAAGACTCTCTTAAGTTTTTTATTTACAATACATTACCTGGTACTACAAGTGCTGCAGGTGAAAAAGCAAAGTTTTTAAAAGAAATTATTCTTGGTCAATCAGTAGTAAAAGAAATCACTCCAGCTTTTGCTTTTGAGTTGCTTTCACACATGAAAGGTGGACCATCTATCGAAGTATTATTAGATTTGGCTTTAGGTAATGACGCTGTAATTGCAAAAGAAGCGGCGAAAGTACTAAAAACACAAGTTTTCCTTTACGAAGCAGATACAGATCGTTTGGTAGAGGCATTCAAAAATGATAATGCAATTGCAAAAGAAATCCTTGAGAGTTATGCTCAAGCTGAGTTTTTTACAAAACTTCCAGAAGTAGCAGACGAAATTAAAGTGGTTACTTTTATTGCTGGTGAAGGTGATATTTCAACAGATTTACTTTCTCCAGGAAATCAAGCTCACTCTCGTTCAGATCGTGAACTTCATGGTCAGTGCATGATCACTCCTCAAGCGCAACAAGAAATTAAAGCGTTACAAGCACAGCATCCAGATAAAAGCGTAATGTTAATCGCTGAAAAAGGAACAATGGGAGTTGGTTCTTCTAGAATGTCAGGTGTAAATAACGTGGCGCTTTGGACAGGAAAACAAGCAAGCCCTTATATTCCATTCGTAAATATTGCTCCAATTGTTGGTGGAACAAACGGAATTTCTCCAATTTTCCTAACAACTGTTGACGTTACTGGTGGTATAGGTTTAGACCTTAAAAACTGGGTTAAAAAAGTTGATGCGGAAGGAAATGTTATTCGTAACGAAAACGATGAACCAATTCTTGAGCAAACTTATTCTGTTGCTACAGGAACTGTTTTAACTATCAATATTAAAGAGAAAAAACTTTATAACGGAGATCAGGAATTGATCGACATTTCTAAAGCATTTACTCCTCAAAAAATGGAATTTATCAAAGCTGGTGGTTCTTATGCTATTGTATTTGGTAAAAAACTTCAAACATTAGCAGCGAAAGTTTTAGATGTTGAAGCTCCTTTAGTGTATGCGCCTTCAAAAGAGGTTTCTCACGAAGGACAAGGTCTTACTGCTGTTGAGAAAATCTTCAACAAAAATGCAGTTGGAATCGCTCCAGGAAAAGTATTGCATGCTGGTTCTGACGTTCGTGTAGAAGTTAACATTGTAGGTTCTCAAGATACTACAGGTTTAATGACTGCTCAAGAATTAGAATCTATGGCTGCAACAGTAATTTCACCAATTGTTGATGGTGCTTACCAATCTGGCTGTCACACTGCTTCAGTTTGGGATAAAAAAGCGCAGGCTAATATTCCTAAATTGATGAAATTCATGAACGATTTTGGTTTGATCACAGCTCGTGACCCAAAAGGTGTTTATCATGCAATGACAGACGTTATCCACAAAGTACTTAACGATATCACTATTGATGAGTGGGCGATCATCATTGGTGGTGACTCACATACAAGAATGTCAAAAGGTGTTGCTTTTGGTGCTGACTCAGGAACTGTTGCTCTTGCATTGGCTACTGGAGAAGCTTCAATGCCAATTCCAGAATCTGTAAAAGTTACTTTCAAAGGAGATATGAAAGGGTATATGGACTTCCGTGATGTGGTTCATGCTACTCAAGCTCAAATGCTTCACCAATTTGGAGGAGAAAATGTTTTCCAAGGAAGAATTATTGAGGTTCATATTGGAACATTAACTGCCGATCAAGCGTTTACATTTACTGACTGGACTGCAGAGATGAAAGCTAAAGCTTCTATCTGTATTTCTGAAGATGATACTTTGATCGAATCATTGGAAATTGCTAAAGGCAGAATCCAGATTATGATCGATAAAGGAATGGATAACGAGAAACACGTTCTTCAAGGATTGATCAATAAAGCTGATAAGAGAATTGCTGAAATTAAATCGGCAGAGAAACCAGCTTTAACTCCAGATGCAAATGCTAAGTATTATGCTGAAGTTGTAGTTGATTTGGATCAAATTGCTGAGCCAATGATCGCCGATCCAGACGTAAACAATGCTGATGTTTCTAAACGTTATACTCACGATACAATTAGACCATTATCTTTCTATGGTGGAGAGAAAAAAGTAGATCTTGGATTTATTGGTTCTTGTATGGTTCACAAAGGAGATATGAAAATCCTCGCTCAAATGTTGAAAAACGTAGAGGCACAAACAGGAAAAGTAGAATTTAATGCTCCTCTTGTAGTTGCTCCTCCAACTTATAACATTGTTGATGAGTTGAAAGCAGAAGGTGACTGGGAAGTTTTACAAAGATACTCTGGTTTCGAATTCGACGATAATGCTCCAAAAGGTGCTGCACGTACAGAATACGAAAACATGCTATACTTAGAGCGCCCAGGATGTAACCTTTGTATGGGTAACCAAGAAAAAGCGGCAAAAGGAGATACTGTAATGGCAACTTCAACTCGTCTTTTCCAAGGTAGAGTTGTAGAAGATAAAGAAGGTAAAAAAGGAGAATCATTGCTTTCTTCTACACCAGTTGTAGTTTTGTCTACAATTTTAGGAAGAACTCCAACATTAGCGGAATATACAACTGCGGTTGAAGGTATTAACTTGACTAAGTTTGCACCTTCTAATAAATCGTTAGTAATGTAATCTTACGATTATTAATATATCAAAAGCCCGAGCGATAAACTCGGGCTTTTTCTTTTTTAACTCTCCTATTTTTTGTAACTTGTCATGTTCAAAATAAAATAAAAAAACAAAAAATAATATAGAACTTATGGCTTTTGATATCGAAATGATTAAAAAAGTGTACGAAAACATGCCAAATCGTGTTGATAAAGCACGAGAGATTGTTGGACGTCCACTTACGTTGACAGAGAAAATTTTATACAACCACCTTTGGGACGGAAGTCCGACAAAGGCGTTTGGAAGAGGAGTTGATTATGTTGATTTTGCACCAGATCGCGTAGCTTGTCAAGATGCAACTGCTCAGATGGCATTATTGCAGTTTATGCATGCTGGAAAATCTAAAGTGGCAGTTCCTACAACGGTTCACTGTGATCACTTGATTCAGGCAAAAGTAGATGCTGTGACTGATTTGGCTAGAGCAAAAACACAAAGTAATGAGGTTTTCGACTTCTTGTCTTCTGTGTCTAATAAATACGGAATAGGTTTCTGGAAACCAGGAGCTGGAATTATTCATCAAGTTGTACTTGAAAATTATGCATTTCCTGGCGGAATGATGATTGGTACCGATTCTCATACTGTAAATGCAGGTGGATTAGGAATGGTGGCAATTGGTGTTGGTGGAGCAGATGCTGTAGATGTTATGTCTGGAATGGCTTGGGAGCTCAAATTCCCTAAGCTTATTGGGGTTAAGTTAACAGGTAAATTATCTGGTTGGACTGCTCCTAAAGATGTTATTCTTAAAGTTGCAGGTATTCTTACTGTAAAAGGAGGTACTGGGGCAATCGTTGAATATTTTGGAGAAGGCGCTACTGCTATGTCTTGTACTGGTAAAGGAACTATCTGTAATATGGGAGCTGAAATTGGAGCGACAACTTCAACTTTTGGTTACGATGATTCAATGAGTCGTTACCTTCGTTCGACAAATAGAGCAGAAGTGGCTGATGCTGCGGATAAAATTGCTCCTTACTTAACTGGAGATCCAGAAGTGTACGCTAATCCAGAAAAGTACTTCGATCAAGTTATTGAGATTAATTTATCTACATTAGAACCGCACTTAAATGGTCCTTTTACTCCAGATTTGGCTACTCCTATTTCTAAAATGAAAGATGAAGCGGTTAAAAATAATTGGCCTTTACAAATTCAAGTGGGTCTAATTGGTTCTTGTACAAACTCTTCTTATGAAGATATTTCTCGTGCTGCTTCATTGGCAAGACAAGTTGCTGATAAAAATTTAAAAACAAAATCACAGTTTACAATCACTCCGGGTTCTGAAGTTGTCCGTTCTACAATCGAAAGAGATGGTTTTATTGATACTTTCCATAAAATTGGAGCAACAGTTTTTGCTAATGCCTGCGGACCATGTATTGGTATGTGGGATAGAGAAGGAGCGGAAAAAGAAGAAAGAAATACAATTGTTCACTCTTTCAACCGTAACTTCTCAAAACGCGCAGATGGCAATCCAAATACGTTAGCCTTTGTAGGGTCTCCAGAGTTGGTTACAGCTTTGGCTATCGCGGGCGATTTAAGTTTTAATCCATTGACAGATAAATTAATCAATGAAGATGGAGAAGAGGTAATGCTTGATGAACCAACAGGAGATGAACTTCCTGCTAAAGGTTTCTATGCTGAAGATCCAGGTTTTCAAGCTCCAGCAGAGGATGGTTCAAACGTTCAGGTAGTGGTTAATCCAGCTTCAGAGCGCTTGCAGTTATTAGCTCCATTTGATGCTTGGGATGGTAAAAATATTACAGGTGCTAAATTATTAATCAAAGCCTTTGGGAAATGTACCACAGATCATATTTCTATGGCCGGACCTTGGTTGCGTTTCCGTGGACACTTAGATAATATTTCAAACAATATGTTGATCGGAGCTGTAAATGCTTACAATCAAAAAACGAACTCAGTTAAAAACCAATTAACTGGTGAATATGATGCTGTTCCTGCAGTAGCTCGTGCGTACAAAGCAGCAGGAGTTCCGTCTATTGTAGTTGGAGATCATAACTATGGAGAAGGCTCTTCTCGTGAGCACGCTGCTATGGAACCTCGTTTCTTAGGAGTTAAAGCGGTATTGGTAAAATCTTTTGCTCGTATCCATGAAACCAACCTTAAAAAACAAGGTCTTTTGGGGTTGACTTTTGCAAATGAAGCAGATTATGATAAAATCCAAGAAGATGACACAATTAACTTCTTAGATTTAACAGAATTTGCTCCAGGAAAACCATTAACTATTGAGTTTGTTCATGCAGATGGCACAAAAGATATTATCTTAGCAAATCATACATACAACGAAGGTCAAATAGGCTGGTTTGTTGCAGGTTCTGCATTAAATTTAATTGCTGCTGGAAAGGCTTAATATTTAGATTTTATATATTGAAAAAGCTCTGTAAAAACAGAGCTTTTTTTGTTTTGGTGCAAAATTTATAGATAAAATTAATTCCTGTTTGCTAAATTATTTTCTGATAAAACCCTAACTCGGTAAGGTCGTGTAGTGTCAAACTCATCAATAGAGATGCTATACACTTTTGATGAAGGAGAGGTATAGTAATTGGTGAAATCATATCCTCCAATAATGTATAATTTGTCATTAGTAAAATGCATTGCGGCAGATTTTAGCTCAAGCTTAATATAGTACTCTTTGATTAGCTTCGATTTTATATTGTAAACGAGCAGTTTTCCATCTTCAAACATATAAATAGTTTCATCATTGAATGTAACTGATGGATTTTCGAATCGACAAAGCAAAGTTGCTTCACTTTTCCAGCTTTCATTTGTTAAATCAAAACTTTGAATTTCAGAAAAGCTTCTATTGTTGGTATTACCAATTGTAAATATTTTATCACCAATCAAAACTCCCTTTACTTCTTGGGCTACGGGCATTTTTTCTAGCTCATACCATAGACCAGAAGTTAAATTGTACAAATGTACTTTATCAGTAAAAGTTTTTATACCACTTTCAGTCGATCTTATTGAGCCACCCATAACAATGATGTTATCCTTATAGGTGAAAGAAGCAAAGTTTATAGCTTGATGTGGATTTGTTTTATCAATTGCAAGGGTATTTGTGTTTAGATCAAAAACTTCAATTTCGTTATCTAAATATTCGCGTTTTTTAATGAGCGGCGTTTTTTTTCCTCCTAAAATATAAAGTGTATTGTTATAAAAATTTACATTATGATAAGCCCTTTTTTTTAAGTTTTGATTCGATTTCTCCCACAAATCTGTTTTTGGATCATAAACAAATAGATTTCCCTTGAAGAAAATTCTTTCAGCAGGATCGCCTCCAAGTTCTAGAAGATATCTATTTCCAAAACCAGGGTCGCTAAATCTGGTAGGATCACCACCGATGTTTTTTCCTTTAATAGTAGTTAAAATATTCCATTGTTCGCTATTATCACCTCCAACAACATAGATCTTGCCATTTGCTAATACAGAACCAAAAGAATAAATGCCATACTCTAAAGATGATCGTTCGGTAAAGTCAAGTTTGGATTTTAATTTTGACCATTTGGTATTGTTGATATTTACATTCTTTAAGGTTTCAATATCTTCTTCAAGCAAAATAGTATAATTTGATTTTTTTAAATCTATAACTGAAATTTTTGTTGCAATGTATCCGATATGGGAAATTTGAAGAGTATCGTTTGCATTTATTTTTTTATTCAATGCAAATTCTCCTTTGTTGTTTGTTAAAGTTCCAATTTGAGTGCCCAATGCATATATATTGGTGTCTTCTATTGGTAAATTAGTGATTTTGGATAGAACAATTCCGCTTATTGTTTGCGCATTTGTAATAAAAGGCAATAAGAAGATAAGGTATAGTAGTTTTTTCACAATCGAATATAAATTTATTTTGTTTGAAAATTCTTTTAAAAATACAAAAAAAATGGATCCAATTTTTCAGGTAAGAATACTTAATAGAGGTAATTTTAGTGTTAAAATATTTGAGTAAATATAATAGGTGCAGAATTTTTTACTTCATACGTTTTGTAAATGTTTCTTGTTTTTAAGTTTTAATTATGTCTTAAAAGGCATAAAGATTAAGATTCTTTGATATTCAATAAAAAATGCCTTGTATTTACAAGGCATTTTTTATTTTGATATTTTACATTTGAACTTGTTGCTAAAACTAGTTTCTTTGTGCGACATTATTTTGTGATAAGATTCTAACGCGGCTAGGTCTTGTGGTTTCAAGCTCATCTATAGAAATGCTGTATACTTTTTCTGATGGAGTTTTTATATATGTTGTAAATGTGTGGCCTCCAATAATGTATAATTTGTTATTTAAAAAATGCATTGTGGCTGATTTTAGCTCAAGCTGAACGAGATACTCTTTAATTTGCCTCGATTTTACATTGTAAGCCAATAATTTTCCATCCTCAAATAGATAAATTGTGTTATTGTCAGAAGCGATTGCTGGATTTTCTAAACGTGAGAACAAAGTTGTTTCGTTTTTCCAAGTTTCGCTTGTTAAATCAAAACTCTGAATTTCAGAGAAACTTTTGCTGTCAGTATTGCCAATTGTGAAGATTTTATCTCCAATCAAAACTCCTTTTACCTCTTTAGCCTCAGGCATTTTTGCTAGTTCATACCATAAGCCAGAAGTGATATTATACATGTGGACTTGGTCAGTGAATATTTTTTGATTTTTTTCATTTGATTTTATTGAGCCACCCATCACAATAATGTTGTCTTTGTAAACGAAAGAAGCAAAATCTGCAGCCTTATGAGGATTGGTTTTGTCAATTGCAATGGTTTTTTTGTTAATATCAAACACTTCAATTTCATTATCTAAATATTCAATTTTTTTGTTTGTAGATAGTCTTTTACCTCCTAAGATATAAAGTGTGTTATCGTAATAATTTATATTATGATAAGCTCTTTTTTTAAATTTTTCAGCCGATTTTTCCCATGAATCTGTTTTTGGATCGTATATTAATAAATCGCCATTGTAAAAGTTTTTACTGCCTTGAAAGCCTACTAATTGCAAGTACTTTTGTTCAAATTTAGGATCTTCACTATCTATGCCTTTTTCTTTTAAAGTGTGTAACGCGTTTGATTCTTCACTGCTATCACCTCCGGTCACATAAATCTTATCATTTATTACTGTAGAGCCAAAAGAATATATTCCTGTTTCTAAAGATGCAAGTTGGGTAAAATCAAGTTTCGATTTTAATTTCACTTTTCGACTTGTAATGTCTACATTACTTAAGGTTTCAATATCTTCTTCAAGCGAAATAGTATTGTTTGATTTCTTTAAATCTTTAACCGCAATTTTTATTGTGATGTAGCCAATATGAGAAACCTGAAGCGTATCGTTTGCTTTTATCTTATTATTTAATGAAAACTCCCCATTCTCGTTCGTTAAAGTTCCAATTTGAGTGCGCAATGCATATATATTGGTGTCTTCTATTGGTAAATTGGTGTTTTGAGATTTAACAATTCCGCTTACAGTTTGCGCATTTACAATAAAAGGCAGTAAAATGATAATATAGAGTAGTTTTTTCACGATAATAAGTTTTTGGTAAGGTTAAATTTAATCAAAAAACATGTCTTTTTTATAAAAAGCTGCTTTTCAAAAAGTTGGCTCAATTTCTATGCCGAGGCTGTTAATTTGAAGTAAAATAATTGTTAAAAATATCGATTTTTTTGCTTTAATAAGTTAAATTCGCCTTTTAGGCAATATATTTGTCTTTTTTGAGTTGAGATTAATGTGAAATTTAAAGAAAGTGTAAAAACTTTAATAATAGAGTATGGTTTATCGGTTAATAATAGTATTGTTTTTTTTCAGTGTTGGAGCTTTTGCGCAGGATAATTTTATTAAGCACAAAATTTCAAAAGGAGAAAATCTTTCAGTTATTGCTAAAAAATACGGGGTGAAAGTAAAAGATATTGCAGATGCAAATCCAAATGCACCTAAAATATTAAAATTAAATTCGACACTCTTAATTCCAAATAAAAACAAAAATACTGCAAAGGCAAAACCTAAAAATGTTGAAGTTGCTGTAGCTGATAATTATAATGCTCCATCTAATACTTCAGGAATTCATGAAGTGGCATCTAAAGAAACGCTTTGGGGAATTGCTAAAAAATATAATCTTTCTGTTGATGATCTAAAGAAAGCAAATCCGCTTTTAGAAAAAGAAGGCTTAAAAATTGGACAACAAATTGCCATTCCTTCTAATAATGATGTGGCTTTGGCAAATGAAAAGCAACCTGAAACTTCTACTGAAGTCATTTCAACAGATGTGGAACTTGTGAGGGAAGTTAAGGCTAAAGAAACAAAATATGGTATTTCGAAGGAATATGGTATTACGGTTGCTGAGTTAGAACGCCAGAATCCTTCGGTCAAAAGAAAAATGCCAGTTGGATATCTATTAAAAATTCGTGTTCCAAAAGAAAAAGCAGATGCAATTCAGGCAACGCAGACGCCACAAGAACCAAACGTTCAAACAGATGTTGCTTCTAATCAAGTAGCAGAAACTCTTCCAGAGATAAAAAAGGATTCTTCTTTTGTTAGAACAATAGGAAATCATTCTGAGTTAATAGAACAGCTTATTGCTAATGCTACTGGAAATATCGGAACAAGATACAGGTCGGGTGGTACAACTAAAGCTGGTTTTGATTGTTCAGGTTTAATGATTTGCACATTTAATAACTTTGATATTAAATTGCCAAGAAGTTCTATAGAACAATCACGTATAGGAACAAAAGTAAGTGCGGAAGAAGCTCAAAAAGGAGATTTGATTTTCTTTAGAACTAATGGTCGACGCCACATAAACCATGTGGGAATGATAGTAGAAGTAGCAGAAGGAGGCGAAATTAAATTTGTTCACTCATCAACACACGGCGGAGTAATTATTTCTTCTACAAAGGAACCATACTACACAAGAGCTTTTTCTCAAGTAAATCGTGTTTTAAATTAAACCTGAAGAAAAGCATTCGTCAATATTTCTAATCTAAAGGGTTTATTCCAGAAGTCAGACACATATTTGTTTGCTTTAACTTTTTTAATTTCATCAGTATCCAAAGTTGAAGAAAGCACGAAAATTTCAGTTCTTGCTTTTACATCTTCTGGTAATTTGTCAAATTCTTCCAAAAATTCAAAGCCATTCATTATAGGCATTTGAATGTCTAAAAGAATAATCAGCGGATTTGTGGTCTGATTCTTTATAAGCCAGTCAATTCCTTCTTTTCCATTATTGGCAATACAGACAGGATTAATATCGAGCCCTTTTTTAAGCAGTTTTTTAGTGACAAATTGGTCAATCAAATTGTCTTCTATGATTACAAATTGAGATCTATATGGCATATGAATTTGGTATTGTTACTATAAATTTACTTCCAACACTGCTTTCTGAAAAAACAAAAATGTCTCCTCTAATATTTTCAACGGCTTCTTTTACAATATATAAGCCAAGTCCAGAACCTTTGTTTTTATTTGTTCCAAAATACATGTCGAAAATATTAGCTTTATGATCGTCATGAATGCCTATTCCGTTATCTGTTACTTCAATTTTATTTAAACCTTCACTAAAATAAGTTTTTATTGTGATAAACATTTCTTGTTTGTTGCAATCTGCATATTTTATAGCATTGGAAAGCAGATTGTTGATAATGATTTTTAAGCGGAGACCATCACTTTCGATCTGATCGACCATAAGTTCTTGGGTAAATTTAATTCTGTTTGCATTTTCAATATGCATTAACTGTAGAATAGCTTCATTGCATAGCTCTTTTAAACTTACTGGTTCCATGATCACTTCTTTTCTTTTGTTTTTAGAGTAATCAATAATATCGCTAATAAACTGATCTTGTCTGGCAAGACTTTGATGCATCATTTGGAGATAAGTTCGAACTTGCTGCACATCATCCTCCAATGCTGTAATTTCAATAAGTCCCTTTAGTGAAGTTATCGGTGATCTCAAATCGTGCGAAGCACTGTAAACAAATCGGTCCAATTCGCGATTTACAATAATAAGATTTTCATTTTTCACGTCAGTTTCTTTCTTTGAAACCAATAATCTTTTGACCATAATCGAATAATACATGCAAACGCTACAAATGATAATCAAAATGAAAACGATGTTTGTAATAATTAAAAAGTCTTTTATTTTTCGAGTTCCTTCTCCTAATGTGTTTGAAAAATTGCGTTCATTAATAGTTAGTTGATCGCTTATTGCACTAATTTCTTTTAAGTATTTTTTTTGATCTTCAGGAGTTAATAAATTATGCTTGATTTTTGCGTTAATCTGTTGTCCAATGACAAACAAATTGAAAATTAACTTATCTCCTTGTCCCCATTCGTGTATAGCTTTAGATAAAAAGCTTACATTTTTGAAATTTTCAAATAGCCAAATAATATCGTCTAAGTCATCTTCTTTATTTCGTCCAATTAAAAAACCTTCTCTAGCAACTTTATTGTCTCCAGCTTTCAAAAGAGTAATTCTTGCAATGCCATCTCCTTGAGGTACTTTTAATTCCTCTAGATATAATTTCCATTGAGTGGGATTCTTGGTAAATAAATACGTAATTAAATGTCTTGAGGCATCTTTTTGTCCTTTTGAATAATGCGATTCACCGTTTACATAAGCTCTATTGGCAGATAAGATTTTAATAGTAAAAAAATTGATACATATTAATAGGGCACATGATATAAAAACTATTAAAATAAGAATGAAAACATTTGGAAAACGAAAGTTTTTTAAAGCTTGCAATTTAGACATAATCTTAAAATTAGTAGGTTAATAAAAAAGTGCCTTATGCGTGTTTTTTTTAGCGAGAATAAATAATTATGGGCTAAATTGATCTATTGCTAAAAATTAAACACTTGTTAAAATATTTTGTTTTTATAAATGCTATTGAAATCATTATCTCAAATATAATAAAAATTATCCTATAATTTTTGTAAAAAATAATCATGAAGAAAAAATATTTTCTATTTATTCTTTATTTTGTTTAACGTATTGGTTTTTAGAAACTTGTCTTATTTTGATGGAATTTTTAACAATTTAAAAAATTAAAATAAGAGATTGTGCAATCAATTTTGAGTAGAAAAGGAGAATCAGAGAAGACTTAGGACAGAAAATAATAATGCTTTATTTTGTTTAAAGATTACGGATTGATTTTATCGTTTTTTTGTTAGAATTTAGCATAAATAATCAATCTTCTAAAAGCATATATCGATGGGACAGTTGGGAAATATGTGTCTATTCTATTCTTAAATTCTGCTGTTAATAATGCAAACTCTTGTTCTTTTAATCTTTCTTGATAAACAGTTAATGCTGAGCCTGAAATAAAATCGAAAAAGTCATCTTTTTTATTGGAAATTAATGGGTAAACTTTCTCATAAAGAGTCAAATCTTTGCCACCATTTTCGAAAAGGATTTTAGCATATTCATCTAAAGTAAGTACGGGAGAAGGACGTGTCCAGTTTTTAAGGTACGATGCAAAAGGCTCTTCTTGCACCAGTTGAAAAAGTATTTTATTAAGAATGTTTTCATTTTGCTGTGGCATTTGGACTGCTAGTTGCCCGCCTGGATTGATCCGCGAAATAATTTTCGGAAAAAGGTCATTATGATTATCAATCCATTGCAATGCTGCATTCGAGAAAATTAAATCCCATTTGGTTTCGTCTTTAATTTGTTCCAGAATTGTGTTTTCTTCAAATTTAAGATTTTCATGGGTGGGTGCCTTTGCCAACATTTCTGCAGAATTATCAATGCCAAGAACAGTTGGATTGGTGAGTTTTTGGAACAATTTTTTGGTAAGCTCGCCTGTTCCACAGCCTAAGTCAATAACTTTAAGATTGGGTTTGTCAATAATATGACTTGTAAGATCATCAAAAGGTTTAGAACGTTCTTCTTTAAATTCGTTGTATTTTTTAGGATCCCAAGTCATGATGTTGTTTTTATTTAAAATTAAGTAAAAATTCTAATGCTTCAAAACAAATGATAAATGTAGTTTCTGGAAAGTTTTTATCTTTTCAAGTAAGTATTTTGCTTACGAATTCAAGCGCTCAATTATATAAAAAAAAACTGCAAAAATATTTTGCAGTTTTTCAAATTCTATAAATTAAAATTATTCAGATGTTTCAAGTGGTCCTAGTGTAACTACAGTTGCTGTTGTAGTAGGACATCCGTTATTGAAATAAAATGTCGCTGAACACGCTATGTCTGGTGAACATTGTTGATTACGAAATGGTAAATTTATTTTGTTGTTAGTTAAAATATATGGGTATGTTAATGTACCTTGACTTTGGTTGTATAAGCTACTTGGATTGGTAACCGTAAATTTAGTTCCGTCTGACAGGCTTAGGTCTATTTTAGTAATATGTTCCCAAGTAATTTTGCAATTATTAGCAGTAGGAAGTGCTATTTCAAGGCTTCCTCCAGCGCTTCCCGTGCCGCTTCCTCTACAAATATATGATGCAGAAAGAATTGGGGTACAGCAAGCCAATTTTGTCACATTTACAGTTGACTGGCAAAATGAAGCTCCAGGTCCAGTTCCTCCAGCGGTAATCTGCCCTCCTGTAAAATTATTTCCAAATTTGACCGTTATTGTTGATCCGGTATTTGAAAGTAATTGAATGTTTACTGGGTCGTTTGTACTCCATTGGATATCACTTGGAACTCCAGTAGTATTTGTATAAGTGTATGTTACTTGCGAACCTGCAAAAACTTCAGAAGTTCCTGCAACTGATATTGATGGACTTGTAATATCACAGGTAGTTTGTGCTGCTTTACTTGTTAGTGAATTAGTTTTGGACTCTTCTTTGGAAGTTTTCGCAGTTTGTTTCTCGTTCTCATCATTTGAGCAAGCAAGAAAAGTTGCGCTTGTTAGCAGTGAAATGAAAGCAATACTTAGATAAATTTTTAAATTTTTCATAATTTATTATTTCCCTTTTGTGACATAATTGCCTTTAACGACGAAAACTTTAGGTACTAGATTTGGGTTAAGTTGTTCCGCCTTCCAAATTTTTAACTTTAGATTTTACAATCCGCTCAATAATTTATTTGCAGCCATATCAAAGTACCTGAAATTACTATTGAAACGTTAGGTTAAATTTCTGAATTTATTAATTGATTAAAGCTTATATTTTGTTTGTGATAGCTGAATATTTTGTAAAAATATACCTCTGTATGTCTCAAATTTATGTAAATTAAATATTACAACATTACGTAAAGCCGTAAAGAGTAAGTTTTTATATGGTTTTTTTATCTTTTTTAAAAAATTAGCAGTGAAGATTAAGATTTCAGAAAAAAGTATATCTTTAGCCAACCTAAACCAATAAAAATGCAAGAAAACGACCAAGAACATTTTAAAAGAGAACTCGGCCTCTTAGACGGAACCATGCTTGTGGTTGGCTCTATGATCGGATCCGGGATATTTATCGTAAGCGCAGATATTGCCCGACAAGTAGGATCGGCAGGATGGCTTACATTAATCTGGCTTTTGTCTGGATTTATTACTGTTGTAGCAGCAGTTAGTTACGGCGAATTAAGTGCGATGTTTCCTAAAGCTGGTGGCCAATATGTTTACCTGAAAGAAGCCTACAACAAACTAATAGCCTTTTTATACGGCTGGAGTTTTTTTGCTGTTATTCAGACAGGTACTATTGCAGCTGTCGGAGTAGCTTTTTCTAAATTTGCTGCTTATTTGTATGAGCCCTTAAGTGACGAAAATATTCTTTACGAATTGGGAGCTTTTAAACTGAATGCGGCTCAGCTGGTTTCGATTTTTACAATTATTGTGCTAACTTTTATTAATAGCCGTGGTGTTAAAAACGGAAAAATTCTGCAAACCGTTTTAACAATAATTAAAATTTTATCTCTTGTTGGATTAGTCATTTTTGGATTAACGCTTGCTGCGAAATCTTCTGTTTGGGATGCTAACTGGGCAGATGGATGGAGCACAAGAACATTTGATAAGGAAAGCGGTTCATGGCTTCCAATTAGCGGAACGGCTTTAATTTCTGGAATTTCAGCAGCAATGGTAGGATCATTATTCTCTAGTGATGCTTGGAATGGTGTAACTTTTATCGCTGGTGAAATTAAAAATCCGAAACGAAATGTAGGTCTTAGTCTGTTTCTAGGGACTTTTATTGTGACATCTCTGTATGTTGTGACAAATCTTATGTATTTGGCTGTAGTTCCGTTTGATGAGATTGCAACAGCAAAATTCGATCGTGTTGCAGTTGTAGCTTCAGATTATATTTTTGGAAATGTCGGAGCGTTGATTATCGCAATTATGATTATGATTTCTACTTTTGCCTGTAACAACGGATTAATTATGGCAGGTGCGAGAGTATATTATACTATGGCAAAAGATGGTTTGTTTTTCAAAAAAGCTGCTACTTTAAATAGTTCTAGTGTTCCGGCATGGGCACTTTGGGCACAATGTTTTTGGGCATCTGCCTTGTGTCTTACAGGAAAATATGGTGATCTGTTAGATTTTGTAATTATCATTGTATTGATTTTCTATATCTTGACGATTTACGGAATTTTTATTCTTAGAAAAAAGATGCCAGATTTAGAAAGGCCTTATAAAGCATTTGGGTATCCGTTTTTACCAATGCTATATATCATTGTAGCGACAGCAATTTGCGTATCGCTATTAATTACAAAATTCTCAACTTGCGGATGGGGAGTATTAATTATGCTAACTGGAATTCCAGTTTACTATTTGACAAAGCCAAACGAATAATATTTTTAAGTTGAAAAAACTACTTAATAAAAAAGCATCTTGATTTTTCAAGATGCTTTTTTATTTTAAGCATGGCTTAATTATCAGAAAGATCATTAGTAATTCTTTCTTCTGTTGGTCTTAGGAAAAGAAGGTATACAATTAGAAGAATTCCGAATATTATAAAATCGGGGTTAAGAAATAAAATGATAAAAGCAGCGCCTTCTAAAACTGCCCAGCGCATAATTGAGGCTATTTGATAAATTGGCAGTTTATTTTCGATTTTTAGTTTCGGATCAATTTGTTTTAATTGAGCCTTAAATAATATACTGCTCAAAACAAAGGCTAGAACTGGTATTGCAAGATAAATTATGGAAGCAGAATCAATAATAGGGAAGTGTAATTTTTCTAACGAAAGATCTCCAATAATGAAATAAGCAATAATTGTTCCTGCGCAAATACCAAAATGAATAATCTGTAGAGCTCTAATTTTTTCGGTCATGATGTGGTTAGATTTGAGGTTGATTATGCAAGTTAAGGCTAATTCTTTTTAAATAAATAAATTATGATTGCATTTTGTCGAATAGAATAATCTGTAAACAAAAAAAGACACTATAATTAGTGTCTTTTGAATGTAAATAATCGTTGAAAACTTAGTTATATTGTAACTGGTTCATCAACAGATTTTATAGTTGAATTAATAATAGACAAAGTAATTGGATCAGTTTCTCCAGAGAAGAAAGCGTCCAAAATTTCCTGAAATATAGGATTTGCATTCTCAACTAAAGAAAACAAAGTCATGCATGAACGTAATTTTCGAGCATCTAAATCTCCAAAAATCCCATCAGCTGATTTCATTTTAAAAGTTAATAATAATTCTGAAATCTCGATTAAATGTTTTCCTAAAATTGGATGTTCCAAATAATCTGTAGCTTCTTTTAAGTCATTAATGGCATAAAGATTTGCAGTATCGCTTTTTCCTAAGCCTTTTATTTGCGGGAAAATGAACCACATCCAGTGTGTTTCTTTTTTCCCTTTACTGATTTCAGAAAGAGCGGTAAGATAAAGTTTGTTCTGTGCGTCTAAGAAACGCGCTAAATCATTGTTCGAATAAGCCATTACGGTGTTGTATTTTAAAAAAGGTTGCAAAAATAGTAAAAAAGATAGGTTTTGCCTAGTAAAAGGTTCATATAGTGCATGTTTTAACTTTTTAAAGAAGGAATATCTTACGTTGTTTTGAAGAAAAAATACTTCTTTTTAAAGATTCAATGCAATAAAAATCAAAGATTTCGATTGGTTCTTCTAAAGGTAAGATTGATCCTTGGCAAAACATCGCGAGCTGTTTTCGGAACTTGATGCTGCCAAAAACTATTAGTAGTTCCAGCCATCAGTAAGAAAGATCCATGATGGAGCGGAATCTCAATTGGCGGAATTTCTTTCCTGAATTTATGGCGAAGTTTAAACATTCTTGTTTCCCCAAAAGTAACAGAAGCAATAACAGGATTTGGTCCCGTATTATGTTCTCGGTCGCTATGCCAGCCTACACCATCATTTCCGTTTCGATATAAATTGAGCAGGACGGCATTAAAATCAAGTTGTGTTTCTTTTTCCACACGTCCTCTAATTTTTAATAATTCATAAGTCCAATCTGGACCTTTTGGATCTGCGCCTTCATTATCTTTGTCTTCGTACCATGCAATCATTCTAGGAACTGTATAAGTTTTATCGTAAACTTCCATTTCATGTTCTCTCCATTTGGTCTTGCGAAGTATTCTCTCATAAAAAGAATCAGATTCTTCTTTGGTGAAGAAGTTATCGATTAAAATTAATTCAGAATCTGGAATGTCAAATATTTTTTTTCCTCCCAAACCTGTAGTAAATAATTCGGTGTCGCTAAATAGTGTCATAATTTAGATCTTAGTTTTACAGCTCTATTTTATTTGTATTCGGTTTAGGAAACGAAAAGTTGTTTATTAAAGAATACTTTACGAGGATATTTTTCGGCGTAAGCAAAAATTAACTGATCAATATATTGATTGCTTTTATATGGTGTAACGTAATTTTTAACTTCATCAGAATCGTTGATGGCTACATCTCTTGAAATATATCCCATTCCGTAAAAATGACCGTTTTCTATCCAGATACAACTTCTTTCGTCTGCAGATCGTCCCTTGTCTATAATGGCAAAACTTGGTCTGTTATTCAATAAAAAAGTAATGGCATTATCGACTTGTTCATTGTGAAGCGAAACATCTGGCAATTCTTTTATTTCATTGTTATAGAAAAAATCACCCTCTTCAGGTCTTGAATATTTACAGAAGCGATGGTCAATTTCAAATTGTTCTGCAAGACTTCGCAAGAAATGAATACCAGTATGTTGGTTGTTGAATTCATGAATACAAGTCTGAAATTTGCTCATTTTCCCGATTGCCAGATATTTATAGCCATTTCTGGCTTCGTATTGATAAATGCCAAATTTGGCTTCAAAACGTTTTAAAGCTCTGTTGTAAGTTGGCCAAAGTTTTTTGATTTCAGTACATTCTAAAAGAAGCGCCATTAATTCGGTTGCACATACTTCAAAGGAAATTCCGTGAATATCTCTTAAAAAATGTTGCCTTTGCGGTTTAATGTTATTTCCTGTAAAATGTGAAGTGACACGTTTTTTTAAGTTAATTGCTTTTCCAACATAAATTACTTTTTTAGCCTGATTATAAAAATAGTAGACACCAGGTTTATCAGGTAAATTATTAAAATCGTCTGCAGGAAGATTTGGAGGTAATCGTTGATCTTCTGCTGTTTTTTTGATCATTTTATCAATTTCTCCAGCATCATCCCATTCCAATAAAAGTGAAAATAATAAAGCTGTGGCATCGGCATCTCCACCAGCGCGATGTCTGTTTTCTAAAGATATATTTAAAGAATTACAAAGATTTCCTAAACTATAAGAACCCAATCCAGGCTTGATTTTTCGAGCAGCACGAACCGTACAAAGCTTATTTGCCGACCATTTAAAACCCGCTTGTTCCAGTTGGTGATGAACGAACGAATAATCAAAATTGACGTTATGTGCAACGAAAATTCTATCTGTCAGCATATCTAATACCTTCTCTGAAATATCATCAAAGATTGGCGCATTGGCTACCATTTCGTTGTTAATTCCTGTTAATCCAAAAATAGAAGGAGGAATGTCCTGTTGAGGATTTACAAGTGTTTCATAACGATCCAGCACATTTTTACCATCATGAATAATGATCGCAATTTCTGTAATGCGGCTGCCACTGGCATTTCCGCCTGTGGTTTCAATATCGACTATAGCATATTCCGTATTTTTCATCTTTATATAACGTAAGTTGTTCTTTAGTTATTTAAAATTTAACACATAGGTTAAAGTTAAAATGGCGTCTCTACAAGCTAAAAACTATTTTTCTATGTGTTAAATCATTGTACTCATTTAAAATTTCATTCGATGTCTCGGCAGATTAATTTCATGTCCTTGCGGATAAGGCGCTCGATGCGTCAAACTCACATCTTCTTTTATCTGATTTTGTGTTTTATATTGATCTTTTGAATCCATATAACGCGGATCTGGAATAAAAGGCATTTTTGCCATTTTGAGAATTGTAATGGTCGGGAAATGATAATCGACCTCAACATTTCCTAACAAAAGATAACAGCCACCTCCCTGAAATGGATGTTTAGCAAGACTATCTGGAAAATGTGCTGTATCAAAATAAGTGCCTTCATGATCGATCCAGGTTCCAAAATACATGGTGCCTTTTTTTGTTGGTACGTGTTTTCTGGAAATGAGATACGCCAGCATTCTGACTTGTTTTTTATGATATTGAACCAAATCTTTCGCCATGACATCTCCACGGTGTTTGGTTTGTAAAAGATCGAAAACAGTGCACGAAACAGGAAAACTTAAAAGCTCAATTTCATCAAAAGCATCTTCAAAAATGGAGCGTTCCAATTTTGGAAGCTTGTATTCTTTAACGGGTTCTTGCAGTAATTTTAAATCTCTATTTTCAGGTTTAAAATTATTCAACAACAGACTGGCTGTTACCAAAAGCTGATTTTTGGTTTTTCCTGTAAAACGAAAAGCATCAATAAAAATCAGAGTTTTAGCGCCTTCAATCCCAATTGGAATTCGGTTGATAAAATCTTCCAGAGAAGTAAAATCTCCTTTTTTATTTCGATCTTCTTCAATCAAATGAGCGATTTTAGATTCCAGACTTTGAATGTGCATAAAACCTAAATAAATATCGGTACCATATAAAGTAGTTTGATATTCGCTTTTATTCACACACGGATTATGAACCGTTCCGCCAGACATTCTTGCTTCGTGTACATACACTTCAGTTCTGTAAAATCCGCCTTGATTGTTGATTACCGCTGTCATAAATTCTACAGGATAATTGACTTTCAAATACAAGCTCTGATAACTTTCAACCGCATAAGAGGCCGAGTGTGCTTTGCAAAAAGAATAACCCGCAAAAGACTCAATCTGGCGGTAAATTTCCTGACTTAAAGTTTCAGGATGCCCTTTTTGAGCACAGCTCGCAAAGAAATTATCTTTTACTTTTTGCAACGCTTCTAAAGATCTTCCTTTTCCCGACATGGCGCGACGCAGAATATCGCCATCAGGAGCGGGAAGTCCGCCGTAATGTTGGGCGATTTTAATAACGTCTTCCTGATACACCATAATTCCATATGTTTCGCCAAGATGTTCTCTAAAAACTTCATGGAAATACTCAAACTGATTTGGGTTATTATGACGAAAAATATACTCCTTCATCATTCCAGATTGTGCAACTCCAGGACGAATAATAGACGAAGCGGCAACAAGAATTTTATAATTATCACAATTCAATCGGCGTAATAATCCACGCATTGCTGGACTTTCAATATAAAAACAGCCAATCGTGTTTCCTTGCGCTAGATAAACATTGCACGTAGCTTCATCTTTAGAAATCGAAGTATTGCGAATGTCAACTTTTATACCTCGGTTTTTTTCAATTAGTTTTACGCTGTCATCAATATGTCCGATACCGCGTTGGCTTAGAATATCAAATTTGTCAAAACCAATTTCTTCGGCAATATGCATATCAAAAAGCACGATCGGAAATCCTTTTGGTGGCATTTCTAGTGGTGTATAATTGGTAATTGGTTCTTCAGAAATAATGATTCCGCATGCATGCATACTGCGCTGGTTTGGGTATTTCTGCATCATAAAACCATATTCTTGAACCAATTTCACAATCTTATTTGTAGGATGAAGTTCTTCCGGATTTTTTGCCAATACATCTAATTCTTCTTTCGGAAGACCAAAAACTTTTCCAACTTCCCTGAAAATAGAACGGTATTTAAATTCGACATTAGTTCCGCAGAAAGCAACATGATCACTGCCATATTTTTCGAATATATATTCTAAAATCACATTACGTTCCTGCCAGCTCCAATCAATGTCAAAATCGGGCGGCGTTTTACGGTTCAGATTTAAAAAACGTTCAAAATACAAATCAAGTTCTATTGGACAGATATCAGTAATTCCAAGGCAATAAGCAATAATGCTGTTGGCACCGCTTCCTCTTCCAATGTGCATAAAACCTTGACTGTTGCTATATTGAATAATATCCCAAGTAATTAAAAAATAACCGCTGAATTCTAATTCGTCAATAACTTTTAATTCTTTTTCTACGCGAGCTTTTGCTTCAATATTTTCGTCTCCATAACGTTTTTCAAATCCTTCCCAAGCTAATTCGGTCAGTTTTTCTAAATCTTTTTGACGGTTTTCAGTATAGAACTTTTTATTTCTTTTAGCTGAAAAATCATATTGAAAATTACAATCGTCAATGATACGTTGTGTGTTCAAAATGATTTCAGGATATTTTTCATAAAATGGTAGAATCGATTCTAAAGGTTTCATCATATCAGAAACTTTGCAATAATCCGCTTCGGTAAGTTTTGACAGAATAATATTCGTGTCAATAGCGCGAAGTACTTTATGGAGATTATATTCTTTTTTATTGCTAAAAGTCACAGGCTGTAAAACCACCATTTTGGCAATTTTATTTTTATGTTTTGAAGTCAGAAGACTTGAAACTTCCTCAGGACGAACTCCGATAAATTCATTTTCATAAAGTGTTTCGGGAGCATTCTCTAAAGTATAAATCACAAAAGCCGATTCAAATTTTGGAGCTCGTAAAGGCAGAGTTTCTCCGCTGAAATTATGTTCCGTTAAAAAACGATTCATTTCAGCCAAACCTTTTGCGTTTTTAGCCAAACCAATATATTTGAATTGATGATTACAACGAAATTCCATTCCAACCAAAGGCTTAATTTCGTTTTTTTTACAATCTCTTATAAAATCATAAATTCCAGTTACCGTATTAATATCAGTCAATGCCATTGCTTTTACGCCACAAGAAACCGCTAGACCAACAAGATCTTTCAACGGAATCGTGCCATAACGCAGAGAATGATAAGAATGACAATTAAGATACATGGTTTATTTAGTGCGTTTTAAAATTTCGTCTTTAGTATTAGGTTTAAAATGAGCTCCGGCACAGCGCATAACGGCATCAAAACCGTAACGGCTTTTCATTTTATCCATAGCAGCATAAAGCGCCAACATTTCCTGAGTATCTTCAAAAAGATCAATTTGATATGTTCCACGCACCAATCCGCTAAAGCGAACACCAATCAAGCGGAGACGCATACGTCGCTGATATACTTTTTCAAAAAGCTCCATTACAGTTTTAGTTAAAATATGATCGGCTGAAGTATAAGCAACGCGGCATTGTTTGGTTTCGGTATCAAAATTGGCATAACGAATTTTAACTGTAACCGTAGAAGTTAGCCATTGTTCTGAACGTAATTGGAAAGCCAGTTTTTCGACCATTCCCAAAAGCACTCTTTTGAGTTTTGCAATGTCAATGGTGTCTTGAGAAAAAGTGTTTTCTGTCGAAATAGATTTTCTTTCGCTATAAGGTTCAACGGGCGTATGATCGATTCCGTTAGCTTTTTTCCAAATATCTAAACCATTTTTACCGATCATTTGCTGTAAAATCTCAGCAGGCATTTCGGCCAAAGTCTGAATTTTACGAACGCCAATTCGGGACAAAAGCTGAAAGGTCACTGTTCCGACCATTGGTATTTTCTGAATCGAAAGCGGATTTAAAAAAGTCTGTACTTTGTGTTCTGGAATTTCGAGATTTCCTACTGGTTTGCCTTCGCCTGTAGCAATTTTAGAAACCGTTTTATTGATCGATAACGAAAAGCTAATAGGCAATCCGGTTTCTTTAATCACTTTTTGCGCCAATTCATCTGTCCATTTATAACTTCCATGAAAACGGTCCATTCCCGTAATATCCAGATAAAATTCGTCGACACTTGCTTTTTCTAAAACAGGTGCTTTTTCTTGAAGAATTTCAGTGACATCGTGAGATAATCGCGAATACAATTCCATATCTCCTTTCATGATTTTTGCCTGTGGGCAAAGTTTTATTGCCATTGCAATGGGCATTGCAGAACGTACACCAAATTTGCGGGCTTCATACGAACAAGAAGCCACAACGCCACGATCGCCTCCGCCAATAATAAGCGGAATTCCGTTAAGTTCAGAATTGGTGAGTCGTTCGCAGGATACAAAAAAGGTATCCAAATCCATATGTACAATTGCCCGTGCCATTTTTTCCTTTTGTTTTTGTATGAAACAAAATTAGTACAGGTGGTAACAATTTTTTGTATATTTGCTGTTCCAAATTATAACAAATTAATTATGTCCTTATTTTCAGACAATATCAGAGCACTAAGGGTTAAGCATAAAATATCACAAGAAAAATTAGCTGAAAACCTAAGTATTACAAGAGGAAGGTACGTGAAATACGAAGACGGAACTTCGGAAGCACCGTATGACATTTTAAAGAAGATTGCATTATATTTTCATATGAGTATCGACTTGATATTATCTGTCGATATACGCAAAATTGATGTGCAAAATTTGATAAAACTAGAAGGCAATCGACTTATTTTACCCATTCAAGTGGATAGTTTTGGAGAAAATTATATCGAAATTGTATCTCAAAAAGCAAAAGCAGGTTATCTAAACGGATATGCCGACCCAGAATATATTGAAAGTTTACAGCAAATTACACTTCCGTTTTTAGGTCCAGGAAAACACCGCGGATTTCCAGTTGAAGGCGATTCAATGCCACCACACGAAGATGGTTCTATTATTATTGGCCGTTATGTAGAAAAACTAGGAGAGGTGATGGACGGCAAAACCTATATTCTTATCACTAAAAATGAAGGAATGGTCTATAAGCGTCTTAATAAAAACAAAAAGAACTCTTTGGTTTTAGAATCTGATAACAGTTTTTACCCCAATTATGAAGTGAAAGCTTCTGATATTTTGGAGATTTGGGAATACGAATGTAATATCGGCCGTTCGGATAAAAAACAAGAAATGACAGAAACTGGAGCAATGAAAGATTTGCTTTTAGAATTGAAAAGGGAAGTTAGGGAGATTAAAAATAATACATCGAATACATAAAAAGAGTTTTGCCACTCCCGATAGCTATCGGGATTCACAGATTAAAAAGATTGTTTTTCGCCACGACCCGAGCGATAGCGAATAGGCGAAGCAATTGCACAAATTTTCACAAATTTTTTATTCAAAATATAATCAACATAATTCGTGAAAATTTGTGCAATTCGTGGCAAACAAACTATACAGAGTAGTAAAAAAATCCTTTTAATCTATGCAATCTGTGGCTTAAAAAACATTGTGTCTTAGCGCCTTTGTGGCAAAAAAAACTTAAAAAACCTTCGCAAATCCCAATCCATATTGTTGTCCATTATAAAAAGGCATTATCATAGAAGTCGATTTATTTTCGGCTGATGATTTAAACAATTTTTTAGTGATATACGGATTAATCCAATAAGCGATTTTAGTACTCAAAATCCCGATTCCAGCTCCGGCAGCGACATCGGTTAGCCAATGGCGATTGTTGTAAATTCTAAATAATCCCGTTCCTGTTGCAACGGCATAACCAGCAATTCCGTACCAGATCGATTTATCTTTATATTCTTGATATAAAAATTCGGCACCCATAAATGCAGTTGCAGTATGTCCGGAAGGGAAGGAGTTATTCGAACTTCCGTCTGGTCTTTCTTCATGTACAATCGATTTTAAACTCAAAACCGTTGTAGCCATAATTGCATACGAAGTTACAAGTATTACAGAACGGTCACGCATATTGTTCTTGCCCTTTACGCCAAAAGCATTCAAAGCGTAAACAGATGCTGCAGGCGCATATTGCGAAAAGTCATCAATGGTAATTTTGTTATCAATATCTTCGGTGACCTCATTTTTGATTTGTGAATTGAAACTCAGCAACTGATCACTTTCTAGCCCAATAACACCATAGCCAATTAATACACCCGGAATAATCAATTGTTTATAATTGAATTTTAGCTGATGTGAAGTACTGTCAATTTTTGTAATCGAATCGTTTTGCTGTGCATTTGCAGAAAATAATCCGAATAGAGACACTAGGAAAATCGTTTTGTGGAACATTGTTGTAGTCGTTATGTTTTGCAATATTAACGAATGTTATACCTTGGTATTTTGGGCTTAATTGAACCTTAAGCGAATATTAATCAAGGGAATAGAAATTATGAAATCAATGACAATTTCAAGAAGAAAAAACAACTTTAAACCTTCAATGTAAACCAAAAAGTGCTTCCTAGCCCCAAATTGCTTTCAACGCCAACATTTCCATTTTGAGCTTCAATGAATTCTTTGCTAATTGCTAAACCTAATCCAGTTCCAGATTTCTGACTTCCTGGAATTTGGAAATATTTATCGAAAACTTTGTCTTTGTATCGAGGTTCAATTCCTTTTCCAGTATCAATAACCTGAAAAACCATCTGATTATTTTCTTCTTTTAATTTAATGAGAATTGTACTTTTTTCAGACGAATATCTAATGGCATTCGATAAATAATTAATTAAAACCCAGCCTGTTTTTTCTGCATCTGCTTTTACGTTTTTGAGATTTTCATTGGCATCAATAATCAATTGAATCTGTTTTTGGTCGGCTTGAATTTTTACAGCTTCAACAGCATATTTCACAATTTCATGCGGATTGCTTTTGCCAATATTCAACTGAATATTTCCTGTTTCCAATTGTGACAAATTGAGCAATTCGCCCGTAATTTTCAACAAACGTTGACTGTCATCTTTAATGCTTTCTACTAATTGTTTTTGGTCATCGTTCATATCACCCGTTTTAGCATTTTCAAGCAATTGAAGACTCAATTTTATGGAAGCAATCGGAGTTTTTAATTCGTGCGAAACGGTGGCAATAAAATTGGTTTTGGCAAAATCCAATTCTTTAAAAAGGGTAATATTTCGCAGAATAATTACATCGCCAATATTGATTTCTTTTTCTTCACCTGTTGGTGTTATGGTAATATTATGTATTTCTTTTTCGAAATAACTTTCTTTTCCGTGAGCAAAAATTTTGAGAGGCTGTTTTTTGGGAGTTTCGTTTTCTTTTAAAATTAAAGAACGAATTAAGTCATTAGAAATAGCTAATTGAGATGTAGGTTTTCCTATTATATCTTCCGATTTCAGACCAATAATTTTCAGTGCTTCATCATTCACAAACAATACAATTCCCTCATTATCCAAACCAATAATTGGATCGTTCATATTATTGATAAGCGTTTCTAATCGTTTTTTCTCAAAAAGAAGTTTATAGACATTGCTGTCATGATATTCTTCCAGTTTTTGAGCCATGGTATTAAACGATTTGGCAAGATCTCCAAATTCGCTGTGACTTGTAAAATGAACACGTTCTGAATAATTTTTATTGGCAATTTCTTTAATACTCAGCGTTAACTCTTTAATTGGATTGGCAATATTATTGGGCAGATTAACCAATAAGTTAAAAGCAATTAAAAAACATAAAGTTCCAACAATCGCAATCGACAGATTAGCTGTTTCAGCAGAATGTTTGGCAATGTCGCTTTTCTGTTTTATAGCGTCGAGATTCAACTTCATAATAGCAAAAATATCCTGACGAATTTGTGCTTTTATATTTTCATCAGCGTTATTTTTCTCTAAAAGAGCAAAACTTTCTTTCAGTTTTTCGGTTGCTTGTTTTTCACCTGGTTCTGTTATGTTTTGGGTTTGTTTTTCGAGATTTTCCTCAAAATCCTGAATCGTTTCTTTTGAATCCGATTTCATTTCGTCCAAAGCAAAAATCATATTTCGAGAATATTCTAGCGTATTATAATTAGATTTCAGAATATTCTCGGTGTCCTGCTTAATCAAAAAAACAGAATAAGCACTCACTAAAGAGAGAATGATGATCATCAAAAATAACAATCCAACACCCAGATTCAATTTGGTTTTAATTCTCATTTTATAAAACATTTAATTTTTTTTGAACCATATAAGTGATATAAGAAATATTAGTTTTTTTTTTAACCGCAAAGAGCGCTAAGGTTTAGCAAAGCACACAAAGATTAAAGTAAAAGCTTTGTGTCCTTGTGACTTTGCGAGCAAAAAACTCTAGCGAACTTTGCGTAAATTATTGCGCTCTTTGCGGTTAAAATTCAACGTCCCGATTAAATGAACTTATATAACTTATATGGTTTAAAATTTTTTTCAAGACAGTATAACAAGATCAACATTTGACAAAGACAGTTTGTTTAGCAAACGTCTGAAAATTGTGGTAGACAAAATTACTTTAAACAAATTAAAATGTGGTTTCCCAATGCAGACAGTTGTAATTTGTTTTTCTTCTACTGTTGTCAAAATAGCATCTGTAATGTTTGAATTTTCCAGTTTAATAACTTCTGCGCCTAATTGCACAGCGAGTTTAAAGTTATTAATTAAATGTCTTTGTTTATCAAGTGCAATCTTATTACTGCTTTCGTGTGGCGTTTCTACATATAAAACATACCATGAACCATTATAATAACTCGCCAATCGAGCTGCTTTTCTAATTATAATTTTGGCTGTTTTTTCATTACTGCTAATGCAAGCCAACAATTTCTCATGCCTTAAAGCATGAAGATTAGGAACTTCATTTTCAACTTTTCGAACCACTTGACTCGCCACTTCTTTCAAAGCCAATTCCCGCAATTGTAGAATTTGTTCCGATTTAAAAAAATTAGCTAAAGCAGTTGGAATTTTATCTGCCGTATAAATTTTTCCTTCTTTTAAACGCGCAATCAAATCTTCTGAAGTCAAATCGATATTTACCACTTCATCCGCCAAACGAAGAACATTATCTGGAATTCTTTCTTGAACATCAATGTTTGTAATACGTTTTACATCTTCGTTTAAACTTTCAATATGCTGAATGTTTACGGCCGAAATCACATTAATTCCTGCTTCCAAAATCTCCAGGACATCTTGCCAGCGTTTTTCGTTTTTGCTTCCTTCAACGTTCGTATGCGCCAATTCATCAACAATAACCACTTCCGGTCTAAGGTTGATGATCGCCTGAACATCGAGTTCTTCGAGTTCTTTTCCTTTATAAAAAATAGTCCGCCTTGGAATAATCGGCAAACCCGCTAATAATCCATGCGTTTCCTTTCGCATGTGCGTTTCGATGTAGCCAATTTTCACATCGATTCCGTTTTTCAATAACGAATGCGCTTCCTGAAGCATACGAAAAGTTTTGCCCACGCCGGCGCTCATCCCAATGTAGATTTTAAACTTCCCCTTTCGTGATTTCTGAATTAAATCGAGAAAATGCTGTGCGTTATTATTTTCGTTTTCCATATTTTTTGCCACGAAGGCGCTAAGTCACAAAGTTTTTTTTTCCGCCACGAATTACACAAATTTGCACAAATTTTTATTTAATATAATTCGTGAAAATTTGTGTAATTCGTGGCAAATAAATCTACACAAAGACATTTAAAAATCCCTTTAATCTGTGTAATCTGTGGCAAGAAATATTCCCCTAAAAACTAATCGCCAAGGAAGTCGTTACAAACGTATTTGTATCCGTTGGAAGATTGTTTTTGTTTGTGAAGATTTCGTCTTTACTGGAAAGATTTCTGGCTTCAATTCTAAACATTACATTATCAGTAACTAAGTAATCAAAGTTAGCCGAAAATCCGTAAGTTTTAAAACCATTAGGTGTTTCAGTTGCGATAATTATACCTTTTTCATCGCTGTAATATTCTCCACGTGCTGCAAGCTGGATTTTATCAGTTGGTTTGTATTGTAGAATTAAAACAGGAGAGAACCAAACATCATATTTATTGCTTCCTTTAGCCGATTGCTGAGAACCAATATCAAAGCCAGTCGTTAAATTTACTTTTTCAGCTACTTTAAACTGCCCGTAAAAATTATTGAAGTAACGCCATTTTTTATCAATATCTGGCTGTTCATTTCCAACATAAGTACTCCAGTTCAAAGCAATCCGATCAGACGGTTTGTAAGTAACCTGAGTTCCAAAAGCTGGCGTTTGATTGCCTTCAACTTTCTCAATTCTCTGCCAGCCATTCAAGTACATACCAGCCAAATACCATTCTCCAGAATCAGAAGTATAGCCAATTTTTACACCCGTTTCATAATAAGGTGAATTTTCAGCCAGAATACTTCGGGTTAAAGTCTGGCAGTCTTTTCCAATTGCACTTTCAAAACCAATATGCGAAGGCATAATTCCAGCATCGATCCACAAATTATGTTTTTGTGAGATCTTCACACCAACATTTGCCTCGTATATATTTTTCAGCAAACCTTGTTCTGCCGACATGTTATATTCAGCGTACGTTCCAGCCATTAAAGCAAAGTTTCCACGAACATTTTCTTTCGTATAATTTACTTTTGCCAAACCTAAATTGATGTTTACTTCATTACTTTTATTAAAGTTATAAAAAAAGCTTGGCTGAGTATGATTTTCAGGTTTTCCAAAATCATAGCTATAATAGGTTTCTACATATCCTGAAAATTTTAGCGGACTTTTGGGTTCTTCTTGTGCATGTAAATTGCTATAACCAAAAGCGATTAAAGCAGTAAGTATTATTTTTTTCATTTTTGTGGTATTCGATTATTTATTAGTAGATTTTTTAGAAGCTAATCCCGCTATCCGTTTCAATCTTTTGTGTCTCGTTTCTTTAACGAGACACAAAAGGATTTCCACTACTATCGGGGCTAGGGTATTGGGGGTAAAAAGGAGTTTTCTTTTCCTGCAAGGTTTTCAAAACCTTGTGGGTATTTAATTTTTTACGTTTTTGATTCAACGGCTCGTTTTGTCATTTCGACGAAGGAGAAATCACACTAGAAATTCCACCTAGTGAATCGCCAATCTTTGTCATTTCGACGAAGGAGAAATCTTCGTTGCTAGATCGCCACAGATTAGACATTCTTTGCGGAGCTTCTTGCGAAGATTTCTCCTTCGTCGAAATGACAAGAATGTGCACAGAAAAACTTAGTATCTTAGAATCTTAGCATCTTAGAGTCTTAGCGAAGCGCATCTAAAGCCACATTCAACTCCAAAACATTCACTGTTTCAGGACCAACAACAGCAGTATTAATTTTAGATTCCACCAAAGCTTTTACTTTAGCTTCAGCTAAATTTCTTTCTTTAGCAATTCGTTTCACCTGAATCAAAGCCCCTTGCGGAGAAATATTCGGATCTAAACCACTTCCGGAAGCCGTAACCATATCTGACGGAATATCAGATTTTTTCAAATACGGATGAACCAATAAAAGTGTATCAATTCTTTTTTGAACCAAAGCCAAATAATCAGGGTTGCTTGGACCTTTGTTGCTTCCGGCGCTTCCTGCAGCATTATAATCAATGGCCGAAGGTCTTCCCCAGAAATAATTCGATTTATCGAACTTTTGTCCAATTTTTAGATAACCCACTACTTTTCCGTTAACCGAAAGCGTTTCTCCTTTTCCTTGATTGGGAGCAATTTGCGCGATTCCGTAAATCGAAAGAGGATAAATAACTGCGAATAAGATTAAAGTAGCCACAGTAAGTTTTATTATAGAAAATAGATTTTTCATTTTTTTGAAGATTCTAAGGGACTAAGTTGCTAAGGTTCTAAGTTTTTTTTCAGAAGCTTAGCAAATCGAAGTCACGTTTTTAATTAGAGTTTTTAAAGATTCCTGTATTTGTGATTCTAAGAGAAAACCTTAGTTCCTTAGAATCTTAGCATCTCAGTATCTTACATAAAAAGTGCTACTAACAAATCAATAACTTTAATTCCAATAAAAGGGACAATCAATCCGCCAAGACCATAAATTAAAAGGTTTCTTTTAAGGATGGCACTTGCTCCAATTGGTCGATAATCAACACCTTTCAGCGCAAGCGGAATCAAAATTGGAATAATTACCGCGTTGAAAATTACAGCCGATAAAATCGCACTTTCGGGACTATGCAAATGCATAATATTCAAACCTTGAAGCGCAGGAATCGCAGTAATAAAAAGAGCAGGAACAATAGCAAAATATTTAGCAACGTCATTTGCAATAGAAAAAGTAGTTAAAGTGCCTCGAGTCATTAAAAGCTGTTTTCCAATTTCAACAATCTCGATTAGTTTCGTTGGATCGTTGTCAAGATCGACCATATTTCCAGCTTCTTTAGCTGCTTGAGTTCCGCTGTTCATCGCAACTCCAACATTCGCCTGAGCAAGGGCAGGAGCATCATTTGTTCCGTCACCCATCATGGCTACTAAACGTCCATCGGCTTGTTCTTTTCTGATGTAGTTCATTTTATCCTCAGGTTTAGCTTCGGCAATAAAATCATCAACACCGGCAGCTTCGGCAATAAATTTGGCTGTAAGCGGATTATCACCAGTAACCATAACCGTTTTGATTCCCATTCGGCGTAAGCGCTCAAAACGTTCTTTCATTCCGGTTTTAATAATATCCTGAAGTTCAATAACACCTTGAATTTCATTGTTTTTAATAACTACTAAAGGTGTTCCTCCATTAGAAGAAATTGAAAATACTTGTTGTGCAGTATCTTCAGGGAAAGAATTTCCGGCTTGTTGCGCAATGTTTTTTGCAGCGTCTTGTGCTCCTTTTCTAATATTAGTTCCGTCTTTTAATACGACTCCAGAAGTTCTGGTTTCTGCAGTAAATTTTATTGTGTGTGAAATATCAGAAGTAGTTTTTAAGAAACTTGCTTTCGTTTCATTTTTTACATCTATCATTTCACTTAACTCCAAGATACTTTTACCTTCAGGGGTATCATCAGCAAGCGAACTCAAAACAGCCGATTTCACGAAATCATCAAAAGAAATTCCTTTTGTTGGATAAAAATTGGTTGCTTTTCGGTTTCCAATTGTAATGGTTCCGGTTTTATCCAAAAGTAAAACATCAATATCTCCAGCAGTTTCAACCGCTTTACCCGATTTTGTAATTACGTTAGCTCGTAAAGCTCTATCCATTCCTGCAATACCAATCGCAGAAAGTAAACCTCCAATTGTAGTTGGAATTAAACATACAAACAAAGCAATGAAAGCCGCAATCGTGATGGGTGCGTTGGCATAGTCGGCAAACGGTTTTAGCGTAACACACACAATCACGAAGATTAAAGTAAATGCGGCTAATAAAATGGTTAAGGCAATTTCGTTTGGTGTTTTCTGACGACTTGCGCCTTCAACCAAAGCAATCATTTTATCCAAAAAGCTTTCCCCAGGTTCTGAAGTTACTTTTACTTTGATTTTATCAGATAGTACTTTTGTCCCTCCAGTAACTGAAGATTTATCCCCGCCAGCTTCTCTAATTACGGGAGCACTTTCTCCAGTAATAGCACTTTCATCGATTGTTGCCAGACCTTCAATAATTTCTCCATCAGCAGCGATTAAATCACCGGCTTCGCAAATGAAAAAATCATCTTTTTTTAATGCTGAAGAGCTGATATTTCTGATTTCTCCATTAGGCATAATTTGTCTTGCAGGAGTTTCTTCTCTTGTTTTTCTTAAACTGTCGGCTTGTGCTTTTCCGCGTGCTTCAGCAATGGCTTCAGCGAAATTGGCAAATAAAAGTGTTGCCAGTAATATTAGAAAAACAATCAAATTGTAAATAAAACTTCCCTGATCGCTTGCGCCCATTAAGATAGAAATGCAAACGGCAAACATAATTGCAGTTCCAATTTCTACAGTAAACATTACCGGATTTTTGATCATCATTTTTGGGTTCAGCTTGACAAAAGACTGCACTAAGGCTTCTTTTACCTGTTTACTTTCAAACAATGATGTGGATTTATTAGTTGTCATTTTTTATATTATTTTAAAGTAAAGAATTCTGCCAATGGACCTAAAGCCAACGCTGGGAAGAATGATAAAGCAGCGATAATTGCGATTACGGCAAAAGTCATGATTCCGAAAATTGAGGTATCAGTTTTTAAAGTTCCAGCACTTTCTGGAATGTATTTTTTTCCGGCCAATAAACCTGCAATTGCTAGTGGGCCAATGATTGGAATAAAACGGCTTAGAAGTAATACAATTCCTGTAGTGATATTCCAGAACGGATTATTATCTCCCAAACCTTCAAAACCAGAACCATTATTGGCAGCACTTGAAGTATATTCATATAACATTTCAGAGAATCCGTGATTGCTAGGATTGTTTAACCAACCTGTTGCATTTCCGCTGAACCAATAACCCATTGCAGTATCATGTGCAGCAAAATAAGAAGCCAAAGCTGTTCCTGCTAAAATCAATAATGGGTGAAGAATCGCAATAAAAGCAGCAATTTTTACTTCTCGTGCTTCAATTTTCTTTCCTAAAAACTCAGGTGTTCGGCCGACCATTAATCCAGAGATAAATACAGCCAGAATAATAAAAATATAGTAGTTCAAAATACCAACGCCACATCCGCCGTAAAAGGCATTTACCATCATCGATAATAATTGCATAGCCCCAGAAATAGGCATAGAACTATCATGCATACTGTTTACAGAACCTGTAGAAATTACCGTTGTGGCAATACTCCAGAAACCTGAAATTGCTGGACCAAACCGAACTTCTTTTCCTTCCATCGCTCCAGTTGTCTGTGCGATGCCCATTTTTTCGATAGCGGGATTTCCGTTGATTTCACTCGTAACTGTTGGAACAACCAGAAGTAAAAATCCAACCGTCATTACACCAAAAATAATATTTGAAAGTTTTCTTTTGTTGAGGTAAAATCCAAGAGCAAAAATCATTGCAAACGGAATAATCATCTGCGCCCAAAGTTCAACTCCATTCGTAAAATAAGTTGGATTTTCTAATGGATGCGCTGAGTTGGCTCCAAAAAATCCGCCACCATTTGTACCAATATGTTTAATCGCAATAAACGCTGCAGCTGGTCCGCGAGAAACTTCTACATGATCCCCTTGCAGCGTTGTAATAGCATCTTTACCTTCAAAAGTCATTGGAGTACCGCTAAATACTAGTGCTGCAGCTACAATTGCTGAAAGCGGTAATAAAATACGAGTACAGCTTTTGATGAAATAATTATAAAAATTACCCAGTTTTTCTGTTGTTCTTTCTTTCATTGCTGTAAAAATCATAGCGGCAGCAGCCATTCCGATACCAGCAGAAACAAATTGAAGGAACATCAAGACGATTTGCGAAAGGTAAGAAACCCCACTTTCGCCTGAATAATGCTGTAAATTACAATTGACTAAAAATGAAATAGCAGTGTTAAATGCCAAATCTGGTGACATTGAGGGATTATTATCTGGATTAAGAGGTAAAGATCCCTGAAACAATAAAACGAAAAAGCAAAGAAAGAACCAAACCATGTTGATACTTAAAAGTGCTTTTAAGTGCTGTTTCCAGTTCATTTCTTCGGCAGGATTTATACCGCTGATTTTAAAAATAAATTTTTCAATTGGATTGAAAATTGGGTCAAGAAGTGTTTTATCTCCCAAATAAACTTTAGCAATATATTTTCCTAAAGGAATCGCTAAAACAATAGTTAGGATAAAAATACTAATGACGCCAAGTAACTCTGTGTTCATATTATTTAATTTTAGATTGTTGATTTTAGATTTTAGATTTCTTTGAAAGAATCTGAAATTCTAAAATTCTTTTTTTTAAAATTTTTCGGGTTTGATTAGTACATAAATCAAATACACGAAAACGGCGATTGAAATAATAAATAGTGCGGTCATGATTTAGATTTTTTCAAAGAATTCAACTGACAGAAAACAAATGGCAAACAGCACAACGGCTAATGCGAGTAAAAGAAAAGTGATCATAGGAAATTTTTTTAGAATTCAGATTTTAGATTGTATTGAAGCGATTAAACGATTAAACAGTTAACCGATTAAACTTTTTAGACTCCCGAAGCATTAACCTGCTTGATATATTCCGCTTTAAGGGTTTGAGGGAAAAGATGAGAGATATTGCAATGACGCATTTCCATAAAAGACGAAACTGAGAAAATATACACGTTCGAAATAGCATTTTTAGTTTCGATGCTTCCAGTAATAAATAATCGTTCAGCAAGTGCTAGACATTTTTTAGCCCGAACGATATTGCCGCAGATAATGTTTTTTTTAGTTATCTCAGCAAAGCGTTCAGCCTGTTTGTAAATAGAATTAACTTGATTTTTCATGAGAAGGAATTTTTATGTTCTTCCTTCTTATGCCAAAAGATGTTCCGAAAAAGTCAGGTTGAGTATAAAGTGTTGTAAATAAAAGGAATGTATTTTTGTGCAAAAAATCAGGCATAAAAAAAGCCTATCATTTTGATAAGCTTTTCTCGTTTTGATATGTTATTTTGAAGCTTTGGAGAAGCGACATATTTATAGAAAATGATGTATTCACATTTACAAGAGCCCCAGCGGGGTGACATGTTTTTTAGATTGTGGCGGTGTCGCTCCGCTAGAGCTTTTAATAAATTGCGGTTAAATTATGCTATAAATATGTCGCTTCTCCGAAGCTTTTAAAAATTGATTTTTGTAATTGTTATTGAATTTGGTATTCTTCCAGCTTTCTATATAAGGTCGCAATTCCAATTTCAAGTAATCTTGCCGTTTCAGCCTTATTTCCTTTCGTATAATTTAAAACCTTTTGAATATGCAATTTCTCAACACTTTGCATTGAAAAAGCCGACATTGGTTTCGAATTATTTTCCGTTTGATGTTGCATTTCATAAGGAAGAACATCCGAAGTTAAAATATCTCCATTGCTCAAAATAACCGATCTTTCGATGACATTTTTGAGTTCACGGATATTTCCTGGCCAAGAATAATTTTCTAATTTCTCTATAAAATCGGCTGAGGTTTGTAAAGTCTTTTTATTTGTTTTTTCTGAAAACTGTTTCACATAAAAATTCGCTAGCAACGGAATATCTTTTGCTCTTTCACGAAGCGAAGGCAATTTAATTTCGAAGATATTCAAACGGAAATAAAGATCGGAACGAAAACGATGTTCATCACTTTCTGTTTTTAAGTCTCGATTTGTTGCCGCAATTAATCTAAAATTTGATTTTTTTGGAGTGGTATCGCCAACAGGAATATATTCAGAAGTTTCTAAAACACGTAATAATTTCGCTTGAAGATCAATTGGCATTTCACCAATTTCATCCAAAAATAAAGTTCCTCCGTTGATTCTTCAATAAAACCTTTTTTATCTTTCAAAGCTCCTGTAAATGCACCTTGTTTATGACCAAAAAGTTCACTCTCTAAAATTTCCTTGCTGAAGGTACTGCAGTTTAAAGCCACAAAAGATTTTCCTGCACGATTACTGTTTTCATGAATCGCCTGTGCAAAAATTTCTTTTCCTGTTCCCGTTTCACCAGTCAATAAAACAGTCGAATCGGTTTTGGCTACTTTTTGAGCTAAATCAATAACTTGCTCAATTCCTTTTGATTTTCCGATTATGGTATTGAAAGAGTATTTATCGCCAATGCGTTTTTCAAGCTGTTTTACTTTTTTCTGCAAATGTACTTTTTCGACTGCTTTATAAAGAAGCGGAATGATCTTGTCGTTATCATCACCTTTTACAATATAATCGAAAGCACCATTTTTCATCGCCTGAACACCGTCGGGAATATTTCCGAAAGCCGTCAGCAGAATAACTTCTGTTAAAGAAAAACTGCTTTTTATGTTTTGAACAAAATCAACGCCGTTTCCGTCAGGTAATTTTACATCACACAAAACAACATCAATATCGGTTTGTTCCAGTTTTTTAAAACCAGTTTTTAAATCTTTCGCTTCAAAAACTTCAAATCCTTCCGATTTAATAATACGAACCAACAGACTTCTCAGTTTTTCTTCGTCGTCTATAATTAAAATTTTGTGTGTCATTTGCAGAGATGCTAAATCAAATTTTGGTATTTGATCTACAAATTTAGGTTTTAAATTTGTTCGCTTTTTTGAATCGACAGAAATTATTTTAGTGCTAGAATCAGTTTTAAAATATTTTTTTGAAAAAGAAATGTAATTTTAATTCGAAAATGAACCACTAAAATTTTATGTCAAAACAAATTCTTTTAATAGTAACTGCTTTATTTTTTAGCAATTTCAATTGTTTTTCAAACGGAATTATCGAAAAGGATTCTTTAAAACCGAAAACCATTTCATTCAAAATAAAACTAAAATCGGCTGATAAAGTAAAAATTACCGTTTCGCCTTTAAAATACAATAAACATTTAGCCTATAGTTTTACGCTCGACGATGGTTATAGATCTGCTTACTTAACAGCTTTTCCATTATTGAATGGAGGAAAAATCAGTAATTCTTTGATTAACGAATGGAAAATCGATCAAGGCGGAGACGGAACAACTTCGGAAGGACTTTTCTATTCAGACGGAATGGGAAATAAAATTCCGTTTAAATTGGCATTAGCGATTAATGGAGGTTCGATTCGTGAATTACCAGAAAATCGCGGACATCTTTCTTGGGCTGAGGTAAAGGAAATGTACAATGCAGGCTGGGACATTTTGAATCACGGTTTTCATCACGCCACAAAACATGGAACGAATTATTTTGCAGAAGTGACCGAAAATAAAACTTCAATAAAGCAGAATCTAGATTTTACAATGTCTCATTTTGTAGTTCCTGGCGGAGAAGGTGATGAAAAATATTATTTAGAATATGAAAAAGAAGCGCTTAATAATGGACATTTTTCAGTAGCTTCTTATTATGGTGTTGGTCCAGTTTTTAAAGTTGACTCAAAAGTAGATTTAGATAAAATGATTTCTGCTAGAACTTTTGTTCAAAGCTCAAAAGATACTATCACTTTTAAAACTATGGACCATTATTTACAAATGTTAGATTCGATCGTGAAACAGCCAAATACAGTTTGGTTTAACGAATTCACACACGGAACAGGAAATACAAATCTATGGAATCTAAGCATGCGTTTTCCAGAATTTAAATATTATATGACTACGCTAGCCAATAAATATGGATTAAAAGGAAATGATTCGATTTGGATGGCGCCATGGCAGGAAGTTTACGAATATATTTGGTTAAGAGATAGAATAAAAGCAGATTTTCAGCAGAAAAATAAAGAAGTGACCGTTACAATTCAGCTTCCTGAAATTCCAGAAACTTTCAGAAATCGTGAAATTTCATTGAATGTAGAAACTGCATCAAAATTTGAAGTCGAGCCAAATAAAGATTTGAAAATAAAAGACGACGGAAAAACAACTCACAAGCAGATTTTTATTCAGTTGGAGAAATAATATTTGTAGCTACAAATATTATAATTCTATTAACATTAGAAAACAAAGGCATTCGTATAAATGACTTAATTTTGCATTTTAGCCTTAATTAATATGAAAAACCCAATTTCAGTCTCAATATTAGAGCTTGCAATTATCACTCAAGATAGTAACGCAACAGAAACATTTCAAAAAACAAAAGACATTGCACAATTAGCCGATAAAATTGGATACAAAAGAATCTGGTTGGCAGAGCACCATAATATGGCACACGTTGCAAGTACAGCAACGGTTGTTTTAATTGGTTATGTGGCAAGTCAAACTGAAAAGATCCGTGTAGGTTCTGGAGGAATCATGCTTCCAAATCATTCTCCTTTAGTAGTAGCAGAACAATTCGGAACTCTAGAAACGCTTTATCCAAATAGAATCGATTTAGGTTTAGGAAGGGCTCCTGGAACAGATCAGCCAACTGCCGAAGCAATTCGAAAAGACTTTTTTGAGCAAGCACAACGATTCCCGCAAAACGTGAGCAAACTTCAGGAATATTTTTCAGCAGAAAATGCAACAGGAAAAGTTCGTGCATTTCCTGCAGAAGGTCTTAATGTGCCAATCTGGATTTTAGGGTCAAGTATGGACAGTGCAGCTTTGGCGGCAGCTTATGGTTTGCCTTATGCTTTCGCTGGTCATTTTGCACCAAAATTGATGATTCAGGCATTTGAGTTTTATAGAGAAAATTTCCAGCCATCACAGTATTTGGATAAACCAAAAACAATGGCATGTGTCAATATTATAGCAGCAGACACAAATGAAGAAGCAGAATTATTGTCTACTAGTTTGTATCAAATGTTCCTAAACCTAATTAGGAATGACCGCAAAGGATTGCAACCACCAGTTCCTTCATTAGATGATATCATGAACGAAGCAGAACGTTTTCATGTAAACCAAATGACAGCAGGAACCTTTACAGGAAACAAAGAACAATTAGTAACCGATTTGAAAAAGTTTATTGATTATGCAAGAATCGACGAACTAATGGTAACAAGTCCGATCTTCGATCATCAAGCAAAACTAAAAAGCATTCAAATTACCAAAGAAGTAATAGACACTTTGAATCAGTAACACCTACTTATATAGTATAGCTTTTGTTTCCTATTATATATAAGAGTAATTTTTATTTCAAACCCGGCAGTTTTTTGAAAACCTGTCGGGTTTGTTTTTATACGGATATTATATATTAAGTGCAGCCAAGCTGAAGTTTTGATGATAAATGGGAGCCGTTTGTGGCTATGGGCTGCAAAAGATTGCACCCGAACCCCTGCCCAAAAAGGATTTCCGCTTCCATCGGAGCCATGGAGGAGCTTTTCTGGAAGGCATTT
>NZ_JAEFCA010000005.1 GCF_016405855.1 Flavobacterium sp. IB48 | reverse complement strand
ATCTACAGCAGATAATTTAGGAAACCATATAGCTACTCAGGATTTAAACATGAGTTCTAAAAATATTACAGCAGCAAATAATATTACTGCAACGGGTAAAACAACTACTCAGACTGCAGCAATTACAAAAGGCACAGATGGTTCTACACCAACAGCAGGAATGGTCGCTACAGCAGCAGATAGTGCTGGAAATATAAAATGGACAACTATTGCAGCCAGCCCTGAACCTTGGTTTAGTACTGCTACAGATGCTGGAGCTACTTCAAATACGGATAATATTTACATAAATGGATGGGTAGGAATTGGTGTAAACAGACCATCAACTGCTCCAAGTGAAAAATTAAGAGTAAACGGTGCAATTACAACAGTAAACTCCTATTATGCGGATTATGTTTTTGAAGACTATTTTAAAGGATTCTCAGAAATTAAAAAAGATTACAAATTTAAATCTCTTGCGGATGTGGATGAATTCATTAAAAAAAATAAACACTTACCAGGAATTACATCAATTAACGAATTAGAAAGAACTGATGAAGGCTATTCATTTAATGTTTCAGAGTTATCTATTCAATTGTTAGAGAAAACAGAAGAATTGTATTTACATGTGATAGAACAGGAAAAAGAATTAATTAATAAAAATCAGGAAATAAGTGATTTGAATGAAAGGCTTAAAAAACTGGAAGAAATAGTATCGGCTATAAAACAGTAAAATGTAGTATCGAAAGCAAGAAATAGAGTATAACTAAAAAAGGTATAGTAAAAAAGCTAAAAAACTAGACGTTAATAAATTTGAATAGTTAATTAATGAATTGTTTTTTAACCTTTTCATGATTCTGAGTACTGTAAAGCCAAAGAAAATATCGTTTGAACTTAGGTTGATAAAAATAATTAAAATGAAAAATAAATTAAATATAAGTGCTGTTGTATTTATTGTCCTATTTAGTTTGTGTTGGAATACTTTCTCTCATGCACAGACAGGAATAAATACCAAAACTCCAGATGCCAGTGCGGCACTTGAAATAAAGTCGCTTAGTAATAATACAGGTTTATTAATGCCTCGTATGACTAAAGTGCAAAAAGAAGCCATTTCAAACCCAGCGACAGGATTAATGGTATATGATTTAACACAACGTTGTGTTTCTCAAAATGCTGGTACCACAACTTCTCCAAATTGGGTATGTTTGGCTAAAGACGTAAATACGTCCTTTTTTTATATGCCCTCTATAGCAGTAGATGCGTCTGTTGTTGGAAATGGAAAGACATTGAACTTATATCAGACATATAAGGATCAGTTTTCAAATCCTAAAAAAGCCAGTACAGGTGCACCTTCTTCGATCTCTTATTTTTTAAACCCTACAGATTTATATTATTATATTACCGCATGTGATACAAGTGTTATCAGATTAACCAGTATCGACGCGAATGGAGTTTTAACTTATGATATCATAAAAGCGGCCGATTATGGATCATTTATGAATGTTGTTTTTGTTGTTAAGTAAAATTGAGAGATTTCATGAAAAAAATAATATTATTTGTATGTTCCATTTTTATTATGCAGTCGGTATATGCGCAAAAAGAGACTTATAATTGGGTATTTGGTCAAGCTACCGGATTAACCTGGAATTCGCTTCGAGATGTAAATGCCACAGGTTTAGGAGGAGGAGTAACAGTTGGTTCAAGTACAACTCTCAAATCATTACCTGTTGAATTAATAAGCTCGATAAGTACACAAGAAGGATGTTTTACTTTATCTAATAGCACAGGTACTATGCAGTTTTATTCAGACGGTATGAATATTTGGAAAAATGATAATAGCCTTATGACCAATGGGACAGGATTAAATGGAGATAAATCTTCAGCGCAATCAGGGATTATTTTTCCTTATCCTATAAGTACTACTAAATATGTAGCTGTTTCTGTTGGTTTAAATTTAGCAGATAACGTTTCCTATAATATAATAGATAATAATGTTGTGACATCTAAAAATATTAGATTAAATGGTGCATCAGGTAGTACGGGAGAAACAGTTACGTCTATTCGCCATGCAGATAATTCAAGCTACTGGATTATTGCTTTAGGAAGAGGTACAAATTCCTATTTGAATGCTTGGAAATTTACTTCTACAGGTCTAGTTGCTACACCAGTCGTCAGTTTGATTGGAAATTATACTCTTGGGAACGGAGCTTGCGGTTACTTAAAAATAACACCAGATGGTAAACATTTTGTGATGACTACTTTCCTTGATAAGAAAATTGTTTATGGTGATTTTGATAACAGTACTGGAATATTTTCAAATATTAAAGTTGTTACAGCTTTACAAAATTCTCCATATGGGGTTGAATTTTCTCGTGACCAAAGTTTGGTATACATATCAAGTAATACAGGAATTATGGTCTACAAGGCAGATGAATTATTTTCAAAACCTAATATTAATGATGTAACTCAAAAAATATACAGTTTGGTTAACGATGGTATTGGCTCTCCTGGTGCTTTACAAATAGGACCTGACGAAAGGATATATTGGGCGAATTATAATACAAGAGGACTTCGTATTATTGACAATCCTAATGATTTTGATAACCCAATGATATACAGTGTGAGTAATCTTTTTATAGCAAATAATTTTTCATTTCAAGGATTGCCCTCGTTTGCCGCAAACTGGTTTCAGGGAAATTCAGAAGTTAAGAGAACCGTGTGTTCAGGTTATGATAGTAAATTTACCGTTACAGTTAGTGATTTAGAAGGAAAGCTTGCAACTTCTTTAAAATGGGATTTTGGTGATGGGACTATCATTGATCAGCCTATAACAACAGGAAAAACCAGCTACGACATGAATCATACGTATACTGTTCAGGGAACTTATAGAGTAACAATTACTCCTGTAAAGTCAAATGGTAGTGCTTTGACGTCAAGAAAAGTTTCGGCATCTACTTTAGATTGTGAAATTAAGACCAATAGAATGATTAGGGTTGATCTCCAAAATGGACAATAACATAATGGAGTAGTATTCGGAATAATTTAATTACTTATGAAAACATTATTTAAAAATGGCTATAAAGCAATTGTCTCTTTGCTATTGATTTTTATTACGCTATCAAAAACATCAGCTCAAACTGGAATAAATACAATTACTCCTGATGCTAGTTCTGCATTAGAAATAAAAAGCACAAATAAGGGGCTTTTAATACCAAGACTTACTCAAGCTCAAAAAAATGCTATTTTGAGTCCAGCAACAGGTTTGATGGTATATGATATTACTACAAATTGTATTTCAGTAAATATAGGAACTCCTTCTGTTCCAGAATGGAATTGTACAACATTGTTGAACAGAAAATTTTTTTATATGCCATCTATAAATATTTCTACAAAAATTGGGCTTATAGGTATTCCACAGACAAAAGATCTTTATAGAGAATATGCAGATGAATTTACAGCTCCTAAAATGGTAAGTGCTGGTGCCCCATCAATTATTCCAGTTATTGCAAATGCGCAGGAACTAAATTATTATGTTACTTATTACGATCCATCTCTAATTGAAATTAGTGGGATAGATGCAAATGGAGTTATGTCTTATAAAATACTTAAGCCAGCAAATTTTGACTCTTACATAAATATAGTCTTTGCACCTAAATAAAGAAAAAAGATGTAAATATAAATTTTTAAGATTTGTAAGAAAAGGAACGAAACAGTTGAAACAGCTGTTTCGTTTTTTTTATGTGTTGATAAAGAAAAATTTAAACCAATATTAGTTATGAGATGATTCTTGAGATATTAAATGATTGTAATATTTAATCCTATTTTAATACACTTATGACTTTAGGAGGTTATTCGAATTTTATTCTGAAAGTATTTTTGCGTTTCGAGTTGATAATCGTGTTAATGTTAAATAAAGATCGATATGATAAACATTGCTTCATATATAAATAAGGTAATAACAATTAATTCAATAGTGAAATATTATTTATTAATAGGACTAAGTCTCCTCAATTTTCAAAAGGGACGTGCTCAATTTACAAATGCAGGTGAACTTTCGGTTAAGGACGGAGGAATACTTTCGATTTACGAGGATTACATGAATAAATCTTCAGGAAGTTTTATAAATGATGGAGATGTCTACGTTTTTAAAGATTGGAAAAACGATGGTAATGCAAGTTTTAATAAAACTTTTAGTAATGGAAAAACCTTTTTTATGGGGACTTCCGGACAGTTTATAGAAGGGGATGGAATTTCGGATTTTGAAAATATTATATTTTCTAATAACAGCGAAAGTGCCCCTTTTTATTTAGGAGCTACTATTTCTGTAAATAACATAGCAGAGTTTGACAAAGGGATTATAAATGCAGTTGATTTAAATGGTTTGATAATTTTCAATGAAAATGCGACCCATCAAAAAGTGCATGATGGAAGTTTTGTCGATGGCAGGGTTCAAAAAAATGGTAAAAAAGATTTTCTGTTTCCTGTTGGGGCAGTAAACTATTTAAGACCTGCTTTTCAAGAGTCAATTTCTGAAAACAATAGCTATACAACTCAATATTTTTTTAAAAATTCAGATGATGCGACTCATTCTCATCTACAAAAAGAAGAATCTATTCTTAAAATTAATAACAAAGAATATTGGGAAGTGGAGCAAACTCTAGCAGGAGAAAATATAGTGTTAACTCTAACTCTCGACCAAGATACTACCCCAGAAGAATTTCTTTCTGAGAAAGGAGATACTAAAGTAGTCATAGTTCGCTGGGATGAACAATTGAAGAAATGGGTAAATGAAAATGGGGCTCTTAGTGACGCAGTTTCAAGTGAGGGATATTCAAATTTATTGACGACCAAGGTAAAAGGATATGGCTTGTTTACTACTGCAATAGTAGAAAAAGAAAAAGATGAATTAGTAGTATATAATTCAATCTCTCCAAATGGAGATGGTCTGAATGACAAGTTTTACATTAAAGGAATTAGCAAATACCCTGACAATAAAGTGGAAATTTATAATAGATGGGGAGTTAAAGTATACGAGACTAAAGGCTATAATGAAACAGATAATATGTTTGAAGGTTATTCTGATGGACGTGCTACAATTAGTAGAAATGAAAAACTTCCTGCAGGAACTTATTTCTACATATTGAATTATAATGACGGGAAAAAAGCCAGAGAAAAAACAGGCTATTTGTATATAAATAGTCAATAAAATTTAAAAACAAATTTAATTTATAAGTAATGAAAAATTATCTGTGTACAATGATAATATTGTTGATAGGGATTCTGAAAGTTTCAGCTCAGCAAGAATCTCAATACACCCAATACATGTACAATACAATGACAATAAATCCGGCTTATACTGGTACGCGTGCAGTACCTAGTATATTTGGACTATACAGAGCGCAATGGATTGGATTTGAAGGAGGACCAAAAACAGCCAACTTTTCTGTTGAACTACCTATTACAAAAAGCGGACAAGGTTTAGGTTTTTCTATAATGAATGATAAAATAGGGCCTTCTAGTGAAACGAATGTTACCATAAGCTATTCTTATCCTATTCAACTTTCAGCAGATTTACATATGTCTTTGGGAATTAGCGGAACTGGCAATTTTCTTAATGTTGATTATACAAAACTAAAAGTTTTTGATCCAAATGATCCATTTCTTACGGGGCAATTATCGAAAATTTCTCCAAATGTGGGAGCGGGAGTATATTTTCACACACCAAAATGGTATGCAGGTTTATCTGTACCTATGATTCTGGAAACGAAGTTTTTTGATGATATCCAATCCTCAATGGTCTCAAAAAGAATGCATTTTTATGCTATGGGAGGGTATGTATTTGATTTGAATAGTGATTTGAAATTTAAACCAGCTGCAATGATAAAAATGGTTGAAGGAGCGCCATTAGCAGTTGATGTTTCGGCTAATTTTCTTTTTAATGATAAGTTTACTCTTGGCGCAGCTTACAGATGGGATGCAGCATTAAGCGGAATGGCGGGATTTCAGGTAACACCACAAATTAATATTGGATATGCTTATGATCTTGAAACGACAAGATTAAGAAACTATAATTCAGGATCTCATGAAATTTTCCTTCGTTTTGATTTGTTTACCAATACAAAATACAGATTAGTAACACCAAGGTTCTTTTAATTAAAAAACAATATAATAAGATGATAACTAGGAAATTAAATTCACTTTATTTTTTATTTTTTATCAGCTTTGTTCACATAGTTAGTGCACAGGCTCAAAATAAAAAAATTGAAAAAGCAGATGACTTTTATAACAAACTTGCTTTTTTGGAAGCAGGTAAGTTATATCAAGATATTGTAGATAAAGGAAATACATCTGTAAAGGTCTTTATTAAACTTGGAGATTGCTATTATTTTAATGCTAGTTATGCAGAGGCATCAATGGCTTATTCAAAGGTTCTAAATTCAGGAATTACCGTCGATCCAGAGTACTATTTTAGATATGCTCAATCTTTAAATAATCTTCAGAAATACAAAGAATCTTATGAGATCATGAGAAAGTATTTTAATGTTATTGGGAAAATAAAAGAAAGTGATAACTGGGATGATAAGAAACTTTTGGAAGAAATTAAGAGAGAATCAGGCCGATATATTTTGAAAAATGTTGAAATTAATAGTTCTTTTTCTGATTTTGGAACAGGATTTTATGGGAAAGACATGGTTATTTATGCTTCGGCAAAAGATACAGGTATTGTAATTAAACGTAAGCATAGTTGGAATGAAAAATCTTTTTTAAAACTTTACACTGCTAATATTACTGTAGATGGAGGGTTAACAAATTCAGAAACATTAAAAGGAGATGTCAATACAAGATACCATCAAAGTAGTCCTGCTGTTACTAAAGATGGGAAGTATATGTTTTTTACCAGAAACAATTATTACGACGGGAAATTAAGTGGTGATAAAAATGGAACAAATTTTCTAAAAATTTATGTTGCAGAAAATGTAAATGGGGAATGGAAAAAAGTAAAAGAACTTCCTTATCCAATAAATAGCGATGGATTTTCGTCGGGGCATCCAGCATTAAGTCCAGATGAAACTCAGTTATTTTTTGCTTCAGATCGTAATAATAAATTTGGTAATTCAGATTTATATGTTGTTAGTTTAAAAAAAGGTGGTATTATAGGTAATGACGTAACTAAACTTCCAGAAGAAATTAATACTCCTGGACGTGAAACTTTTCCTTTTATGGATGATAACGGAATTTTGTATTTTGCTTCAGATGGCCACCCTGGATTAGGTGGATTAGATGTATTTGCTGCAATTAAAGATGAAAAAGGAAAGTATCATGTAATAAATGTAGGAGATGGCGTAAATTCGACTTTTGATGATTTTGCTTATGTAATTAAGAAAGACGGTAACGGTTTCTTTTCATCAAATAGATATGGCAACGATGATATTTTTGGTTTTAAGGAAACCAAACCTGCAAATTTTGATTTTGACATACATGCTTCCATCTTCGGTACAATTACAGAAAATGGCACACCTGTAAAAGATTTAGACGTTGATATTCTTAATTCCGATAATGAGATCGTTGCTTCTATTAAAACAGATGAAGATGGTAAATATTTTGTCCCTTTAGCTCCATTTTTAGCATTTAAAGCTTTTTATCATAAAGTTGGATTATCGAATAAAACAATTGATATAGCACAATTAAAGCCTTTAGAGAAAAAGGAAATTTCTATTGAACTTGTAAAGGAATTGGAGGTTATTGTTGATGGAGAAAAAAGAAAAATTAAGGAAGGGGATAATTTAGCTGAGATATTAAATCTTAAGCCAATATACTTTGATTTTAATGGTTATAATATCCGTACATCCTCTAAAAAAGAATTGGATAAAGTTGTTAGTATAATGAAAGACAGACCAAATGTTATTATTAAGGTCAATTCTTATACAGATAGCCGTGGACGTGATGAGTTTAATATGGCATTATCTAAAAATCGAGCAAAATCCACAGTTGAGTATATAGTAAATGCTGGAATTGACAGAAATAGAATTACTGGCGAAGGTTTTGGAGAAACACACCTATTAAATCATTGTTCAAATGGCGTTGTATGTTCAGAGAGTGAGCATGAAGTTAATAGACGCTCAGAGTTTATAATTAGCATTAAATAATAGTTTATTTTTTAAGCTGCTGTTCAATGAAAATATTTTCAGCAGCTTTTTTTTTTGAATTATTTGAAACAAAAAGTTTTGATAATAGACTTGTTGGAATCTTTTTTATGAATTTTTTTTTATGAAATCATCAATCGGTCTAGTTTTTAAAAGTTTAAAATACTTGGTAGAAAAATAATTTAGTTTGGTATAGTTGAGTTCATACATTACAGAAGTTAAAGTTGAGTATTGGCCACTTTTTAAAAGCTTTTGCGCTAAAATCATTTTTTCTTCAATAAATAAATTTTTAGGTGTGTTATTATAACGTCTTTTGAAATAATTTTTATATTTAGAAGAAGACATTCCAGCCATTCCAGATAGAAAAACAAGAGAAGGAAATGGTCCGTAAAGATTATTTATTAAGTAGTTTTTTGTTTTCTCCAATGCTTCGTTTTCAATTTCAGTTAGCGGCTTATTTTGTTGGTTGGTATTGTAAAATTTATTGAAAAAGTTCCCTAAAATTTTTAAAGAGATGCCTTTAATAAAAGAGTCATAAGATAAATCTTTAACAGATTTTGTTTTTAAAGACTGAATTAATAGTATGCTATTACTATCAATATTTCCGTAATGATAAAATGCCTTTTTATTGTTTTGTGTTTCTGTAAAAGCATTTTCTTCTAATGTGATTTTTTGAATAAAATCGTGAAGTAGTTTTTTATCTATTAAAATTCTTAACGCGATGGTTCTTTCATTTACAGCGGGTTTAAATGAACTTTCGATTTGGTTATCAAGAATTGCTAAATCCAACTGATTAAAGGAGCCAATTTCATAATCAATGTTATTGATTTTAATAAGATTGATATGCTCACTTAAATCAAAGTGAAAAATATACAATTGATTGTCAGATTTTAGACGTGTAATTTTTAAAGGTTCATTGGCAACCAGATCAGCATAAACTACAGAAATTCCATCCATAATTTGGGAAAAGTAAAAAAAACCTTTTCCAATTTCTTTAGGAATCATCATCAATTTGTTATCTATTAATTCGGTATTTAACTGCTCTGCTACATTCACTTGCCATTCTGGTGTTAAACTATAGTAATGAGTAATTTTTCTCATAAGCGGCTTATTTAATTTTATTTACTGCAATTATTATAATTGGGTATTAAATGCTTTTGGTGAGAGTCCGAAATGTTCTCTAAATTTTGAAGCGAAATATGAATTATTGGTGAAATGAAGCTGATCTGAAATTTGAGAAATAGTAAGTTGCTTTTTTTCTAGGAGTTCCTTAGCTAATAATAGTTTATTGTCCATGAAAAAAGCATTGGGAGTATTGCCAGTTATTTTTTTGAATAATGTTTTAAATTTTGATTCAGACATGTTTGACATTTTTGCCATGTCTGTTATACTTGGAAAATGATCTTCGAGATGACTAACTAGATACATTTGCATGTTAATGATATGATTTAAGTCATTTTCATTTACAGTTTGGATAATTAATCTTTTTGTAGCGATTTTTTTTAAATAATTAGAAATTAGTAAATGAACGGTACCTCTTAAATTTAAGTCAAAAACAGCACCTCCAACTTCCAGCTTTCGTAGATCATTTAAAAGATGGAAACTTTCGTTGCTCATTCTATCAAAACGTACGATCGTATTTACTTTTGAGTTAACAACACTATCTATGTTTTGAATAACTATATTATTTTTTTTTGCAAAAGCTCTGATTGTACTCTTTTTGATAAAAATGCATAAGGCAAAAGTTTTACTTCCTTTTACAACATTATATTTTGAATCAAGAGATCCGTCGATTACTGCTAGATTGTATTGCCATCGACCAACATTGTACATAAAATGAATATTACTTACAGATGCTTCGCCTTCTGTGAGATTATAATAAAATCCGACAAAATCTTGATTCAGATTTTTTTGTATAAGTTGGAAGTTTCTATGATATTCAACATTGATATAGTAAGCAATTATACCATCACCACAATCTAAAACGTATCTTGTGCCAGTTTGGGAGTCTTGTGGAAGAATAATAAAATTTCCTTCAATTTTTCCGCCAATTTGTGCAGCATAGTGCTTAACCCAATTCAAGTCAGCACTGTAATGATGTTCAATTATTTTCATATGTAATTGAATTTTATATTATAAAGTTAAGTTATTTTTACTAAATAAATATTTTTTTTAATTGTAAGTTGTTGATTTTTAGCAAGGTGTGGTTTGTGTTGTGACTTTTGATAAAAAATCAGTTACTTGTGTTGCGAGAAAAAAATCGGACAAGGCAATTGTATAAGGTTTTAAAGTAGTCTGGTTGGCTGTAGATTCTATTGGAGTATCAGTTAAAGAGGAGTAAGTCATAATCTGTTTTTTGTCTTATTTTGATTTATTTTAATATAATTTAGACTTCTACAGGCAAAGAATATGCCTTATTTTTTATATTGCTGTAAATCAATACATTGTGATGTAGGTTTGTTTTTAGGACAAAAAAAGTTTAGGTAGATTATGTTATGTTGTGGAGAAATTCCTCTTTTTATAATATTTTTTGATTCAAAGTTTTGCGATCAATTTGAAGTATTTGAGCTGCTTTGGTTTTATTATTATTGACATAGGACAATACTTTAAGAATTTGTTCTTTTTCGTATTCTTTTAAAGATTTAAAAGTATCGTTTGAAGTTGAAATGTGATATTTTAAATGCTCAGGAACCTGATTCAATGTAATTTGGTCATCGCTCATAATAACTATTCTCTGAATCATATTGTCAAGCTCCCTTATGTTTCCAGGCCAGTTATACCGCATTAAAATGTCAATAACTTTTTCATTAACTTCTATATTGGACTTTTTATATTCTAAGGTATATTTTGCTATAAAGGCATTTATCAATAAAAGCAAATCATCTTTGCGATCCCGTAAAGGTGTAGTTTTAATATTGATCACATTAATTCTGTAATACAGGTCTTCTCTAAACAAACGTTTTGCAACCATGTCCTCTAGATTGCTGTTTGTAGCAGAGAGAATTCTAACATCAATTTTTTCTGGTTTTGTAGCACCAACTCTTAAAATTTCTTTTTCTTGAAGTACACGTAAAAGTTTAGTTTGTACCATTAAGGGAGCGTCACCAATTTCGTCCAAAAAAATTGTTCCGCCATTTGCTGCCTGAAATAAACCTATACGTGTTTCAGTTGCGCCAGTAAATGAGCCTTTAACATGTCCAAATAATTCAGATTCAATTAAGTTTTCAGGTATCCCTCCGCAGTTTATAGCAATGAAAGGTTTATCGGCAAGTTTGCTTGTGTAATGAATAGCTCTTGCAATTAATTCTTTTCCTGTACCGCTTTCGCCTTCAATAAGTACATTTGCTCTAGTGTCTTTGACACGTTCAATGATTTCTATTAGATCTTTTAATTGATTTGAATTCCCAATTATCTCACCGTAAAAATTTTCGGTTTTTGAATTTGATAAATGTTTAGAAGGTCTTGCAATAAATTTATGTTTTTCAAGTAAGCTTAAAATTGCTTTATGGAGTTCATCAGATGTAAATGGTTTAGTTAAATAATCTAATGCACCAGATTTCATGGCATTGACAACTATATGTACGGTTGGAATACCTGAAATAACTAGTTTTGGTATATCGGGATAATGCTCTTCTGCATATTTAAGCAATTCGATGCCATTAATGTCTGGCATATTTAAGTCGCTGATTAAAACACTGATATCGGCATATTTTAAAATTTCTATGGCTTCATTAACAGATGAGGCTTTATATGTACGATAATTAAAAGCTTTTAATTGTCTTTGAACTAAATCGAGCATATCGTCATTATCATCAACAATCAATATGTTTTCTTTTTTAAAAGTCATTTTGTTTTTAAGATAGGGGGATCTTAATTATAAAAATTGATCCATTTGGAAAATTGTTTTGGAGAATAATTTCTCCTTTATGATTTTTGATTATGCCATGTACGACGCTAAGGCCTAATCCGCTACCATAACTGGTAGGTTTGGTAGAAAAAAAAGGTTCGAATATTTTATCTTTTATTGTGTCTGGAATACCACTTCCTTGGTCTTTAATTTTAATATATAAATTGGTTTCATCATTTTCTATAATAATCTTAACAGTGCTTTTTTCAGGCGATGCATAAATAGCATTGATTAATAGATTAAAAAAAACTTGTGTTATTTGAACAGAATCTATCTTTGCAGTTATATTTTCATCTTTAAAAATGAGCTCATATTTGATATTTTTTTTTTGAAAGTTTGATTTTAAAAATGACAAGGCAAAAACGATAATTGGTTTAATTTGCTGTACTTCTAGTTTTTGTGGCATTTCGCACGAGAAAAACATTAATTTTTTTACTATCTCACGAGAATAGATTACGGAATTAATAACAATCGAAATATCTGAAGCAATATTTGGATCTGAATTATGATCTTTAATAAGTTCTGCAAAACCTAAAATGTTGCCTAGAGGAGTATTTAATTCATGTGCGATTCCTGCTGTCATTTCTCCGAGAAGAGTAAGACGTTCCATGCGCTCAAGAGTTTTTCTCAAAAGAGCTTTTCTTTCTAATATTTGATGTTTTTCAATGTAATTTCCAATTTCTAGTGCGATTGTATCTAATAGTTTTTGTTCATCTGAGCTAAAATCCTCAAGAGTATATTTAGATGATGGGTAGTGCACTTTTATATTTCCGCAATCAATCTTGTTTATAGATATAATGCTATATTGAAAAATACTTTTTTCTATCTGTTCAGATGTTGAAAGATGGTAATTAGTCGTATGAATTTCTACTACAGCATCGCTAGAAAAACGCCAAGCATTTTTTGTACTAATAATAATATCATGTAAGGTCTGAATATTAATAGAGTCTGCGTTAGAAATTGTTTTTAGAATTTCATAAAGAGAAGTAAGTTCTCTCACTTTTTCTCTTAAATTTTCTTCAGTAGACGGTAAATTCATTGTAAGAAAAAAATATATAATTAATTTTAAAAAGCACCAAAAGTAAATAAAAAAATACTATTATTGTATAAAATAGTATTTAATCTTAACTATTTGAAAACGAAATAAATAGTTGGTTGTATTATGTCTTATTTTGATGTTTTTATAGCTTTTAGAGGTAAGTTCTGAATAAGGTTTTTTGTAAAAAAAAATGTCAGAATTTTTTATTGATTATTTTGACTTTTAGTTGACTCTTTTTGGAAAATGTAGAATTATGAATTAAGTCCTATTTTAATAGTTTTAAAGCTTTTCCGTCCATTTTAAGAGTTTACTTCGTGATACCTTTGTTTCAACAATATTGAACAAAAACAAATAACATGAATACCGCAAACTTTTCATTAGAATTTCAATTGAATGTTTCGGAAATAAAAATGCTTAATGATATGTATTTTAAGCATTTATTTAAAGATCGAATCGTATTTGGTCTCCTTATTGTTTTGTCTTTAATGATACTAATTGATTTTAGTCTAGAAATAGACTATCTTGATTGGTTAATAAGAAGTCTACTTTTGGTTGTTTTTTTTGTAATGATTCAATTTTCTCTTATAGATGTGATTTCTAAAGCGATTTTTAAATTGACAAAAAAAATTATTGGGTTAAATAAATCTTCCAATAAATATAAACTCTCTTTTACTCATTCTAATATCTGTGTCAAATCACCATTGGGAGAATTAACCCATAAATGGTCAAAAATTGAAAAAGTTATTCAAACTAAAAACTTCTTGTTTCTATATATAAAAGAACAAAATAGTTACATAATATCAATTTCCAAGAAAGAAAGCAATTCTAAGAAAATTGAGGAATTACTGTCTTTTGTAGAAAAAAATGTTATTCATGTTGTCAAAGTTTAAGGCCTATTATTTGTTTTTCCCGGAAGGCTACAATCTATAAAACTTATTAAAAAAATGCCTTATTATAATCATTTTATGGCTTATTGGGGGAGGTAAAGAACAAAGTTTAAATATAAATTTGGGTATACTCTTAATTGATAATTGTTAGGAGATGAATTTTTATTATAGATATAAAAAGATGAGAATGAAAAAGGAGAAAATTTTAGTCCGAGATAATAAAGGAATCTTTTTGAAAATGTTTAAGAGAAAATTGAAAACTGATTTTGATTTTTTTGAAAAATCATTTTTTGATAATAGTGAAGACAAGATAAAAGAATATGATCGTATTATTTATGTAGTCTACGATAGAAATGAACTGCTTGGCTTTTTGCAGGAGAATAGAAATAGAAATGTATTGGTTTGTTTATTTGACAAGCAGTTTTATGCAAGTTTGTCATTTTTAGAAATAATGAACAATTTGGTGCTGTTTGATGAGTATAAAACTAGAAGAGAAATTTTTAAAGAAATAAAGGCTTTTTTTAAAAAGAAATTAGAATCAACAACTGAGAAAGTTTCTTCGCAATCTAATATTCCGTTTCCTGACTATTACAAGGCTATGTATTATTTAATGTAATTTATTTTATTTTTTATGTTTTTGCAGCACAAAATTTGAGTGAAATTGTGCCTTTTATATGCAGGATAATTGTTGTTCATTATCCTGCATTTTTTTTAAACAATATGTAAACTCTTTAAAAGAGAAAATTTTTCCACTTAGAAATGCTTTCGTGGTTATGCTTTGCTGATTGATAATAATATAAAACGACTTGGAATTTTAGGAAATAATACCGTGAATAATGTCGAACAAACAACTTTTAAAAAGGAACAAATTCCTACTTACTATATAATCAATTTAGCCGAACAGCTTTCTGTTAAAATAAAAATTGAGATCAAATAATTGTAATAGAAAAATCGATTCTTTGTTGTTATTAATGATCTGTAAACTTTTCCTTTTTAATAAAAACTCATCTGAGCAGAACTACCAATTGAGTATTTTTTTCCTTGTTTGGGGAATTTTTCCATGCAAAAATTAACAAATAGGAGCGTTTTAAATGCTTGTTTTAAATTAAAACCCCTTGTCTATGATACTTTCTACAAAGCATTAAAACAGGTGTGGTAAAAACACTTTTACAAATAAGTATTTGACTTTAAGCTGGTTGTGTTTGTTGGGTGTTGTCAAAAAATAGAAGTCAATTTATTGTAAAGAAAATGAATGAAAAACTGCATTAAATTTAACAGCAAAATTGTTGTAACTATCACACAAACTTTTATTTTTGTGGCTTAATTTAACAATATATAAGCATGAAAGATTTATTAGTAAAAATCAACGCCGAAATTGAAACATTCAAAGCTGAAGCTGAATCTTTGACTGAAAAAGGAATTAAAGCTGCTGGACCAAGAGCACGTAAATCAACTTTAGAAATTGAAAAACTTTTAAAAGAGTTTAGAAAAGTTTCTATCGAAGAATCAAAAAAATAATACAACTAAAACCTCGTCAATCGGCGAGGTTTTTTTATGCCTTTGGTTTCTTATTAAATGTGTGTGATTTTAACGCAAAGCTCGCAAAGATTTTTATTGTATTTTTTGCGAGAGTTTAAAGTTCGCAATGCTTTGTGCTTACTTTTTGGATTTAGTGCTTTGCGGACTTGTAGAAGTGTCTATAAAAAAACTTAATAACTCTGAGAAAATCATTAGCAACTTCCGGGATACAAAACGCAAAGAAAAAACTTAGTATCTCAGAATCTCAGAACCTTAGCATCTTAAAAAAAAATCATATCCACTTTAGTTTTGTTGCAATAGAACAAGCTTCGGCAGTATTGTTGACTTTCATTTTCTCTAGAATATTTTGTCGGTGTCGGCTTACGGTATTGATGCTAATAAATAATAGTTGCGCAATTTCTTTACTTTGTTTTCCTTCTTGAAGCATTTTAAGGATTTCTTTCTCTCTTGTAGAAAGAAAAAAATTACTCTCTTTTTCATTTTGCTTAATGATATTTCCAGTCGCTGTATTAATAATGGCGCCTTCATATTGTGGAGTCAAAGAAAAATCAAAATTATAGAGACATAGTGCCAGTTCTACATCTTCGTATTCATTTGAAAAGTAAAACATTTTATGTAATAAAGATTTTTCAGCTGTTTTATCGTTCATTCTCAGTTTGCTAATCACACAAAAATCTTTTCTTTCTTCTACAGGAACCGTTTTTATAAACTGAAAAAAGTGAAGCTCTAAAAGGTATTTTTGCAATACATCATCAGAATTTAACTTGCCAAAAAGCTCTTCTTCCCAGATGCTCTCAATTTCTTGGATTTGATCTTTTTTAAAAATCTTAAGTTCTTCTGAAATTTTGCCTGAGTAGATATAGCTTTTGTTTTTGTACAAATCGCTTAGAACGGCAATACCATTTTCTAAATCAGCGAAATTCTGAGCAATTTCTTTACAGGTTTTTAAAACCTTTTTATTATTTAAGTTTCCTGAGTTTTTTTGCTCTAAAAGCTGCTTGCTCAAATCATCTTTTATGCTTTTCATAAAATGGTTATTTATAAGTATTGTCTTATGGTTTTAAGCCGAATATATTTGTATGATTATATGACCTGAAATATAATAAAAAATGGGATTTAAAATAATTATAAAATTCTTAATCATTTTACTTGACTTATTATCAAGTTGTTTTGGCTAAATTTATTGCTAAAAATACTTGATGAAAGTATAATGATTGTCAATGCTTAATAAATTAAAATCATGAAAAACCTTCTTTTAATTGTTTTTTTTATAAGTATAAATTCTCTTCAAGCACAAAATTCTGCCATAAAAAGGCTTGATGGGAGTACAATTTCAACAGATAGTTTAACAGCAACAATTGAAAACTTAATGGGTAAAGCCGATGTAAAAGGGCTGGCTGTAGCTATCTTTAACGCTAAAAAGCCTGTTTATATGAAAACTTTTGGCTTTAGTAATGTTGAAACCAAAAAGAAGTTAGAGTTGCAGACCAATCTTTATGGTGCTTCTTTAAGTAAAGCCGTATTTGCTGTTTTGGTTATGAAATTGGTAGAAGAGGGCTTGATAAGTTTAGATAAGCCACTTCAGGATTATCTGCCCAAACCTATCTATGAATATGATTTTAAAGTATGGCATGAAGATTTTAGAGAATTAAAATCATATCCAGAATATAAAAAGATAACAGCAAGAATGTGTCTAGATCATACATCTGGATTGCCTAACTGGCGCTGGTTTGAATCTGACGAAAAACTGAAAATTAAGTTTGAGCCAGGAACTCGATACAGTTATTCTGGTGAAGGACTCACGTATCTTCAGGTTATTCTAGAAAAAATCACGGGGAAAACTTTAGAAGAAATGGCTCAGGAAAAAATATTCAAACCGTTGAAAATGACAAATTCGAGTTATCGCTGGCAAGAAAAATTCGAAAAAGATTATGCATACGGGTATGATGAAAACGGAAAAATGCAGGAAAAAGACAAAGACAATGCACCAAGAGGAGCAGGAACACTAGAAACTACAATAGAAGATTACAGTAAGTTTATAACAGCAATTTTGAATAAAAAAATACTAAATGCTAAATCGTATAAAGAAATGTTTGGCCCACAGATTCGAATTCGTTCTAAAAACCAGTTTGGTCCAGGTGCATTAGAAGACGGAAATTGGAATGATAAAACAGAACTTTCCTATGGTTTAGGATGGGGATTGGTAAAAACGCCTTATGGTTATGGTGCATTTAAAGAAGGTCAGGGTTCAGGTTTTCAGAATTATAGCATTGTTTTTTCAGACAAGGGCATTGGCATGCTGATTATGTCTAACAGCTACAAAACAGGAGCAATAATGAAGTATTTACTGGAAACAGGAATAAAAGATACCTACACGCCATGGGAATGGGATCAATACATTCCTTATGATAAAAAATGAGTTTCTAAGTTTCTGAGATGCTAAGAAAAAAACTCAGTATCTTAGTATCTCAGTATCTTAGTATCTTAGTATCTTAGAAGCTTAGCATCTTAGATTAGATCGAATTTCTATCAATAAAATTAAAAGGAACTTTTACTTGACCTTTTTCTTTATTCAAGATCATTCTGGCTGCAGTTTCTCCCATTACATTAAAATCGGTTGACATTACAGTAATGCCAAGCAGGTCTTTTAAAGGAGTGTCGTTATAAGAGATAACGCCAATATCTTTTCCTAAAACAAATTCTTCATCGCGAATTTGTTTTACTAAATTCACTAAGTCAGATTCTTCAATCGTGATAAATAAATCTCCTTTTTTAAGGATCATATCATCATAAACTTCACTTAGAATTTCAAAATTGATTTCGTGTTCTACGCAGAATTTTCTAAATCCATGTAAAATTCGTCTCGGGTAAGGATAAACGGCTTTGTCTGGATAAACTAGAATTAAACGTTTGTATTTCGATATTTTAGAAAGCCCTTCGATTAGAGCATTATATATGTCATTTTCAAAATCCTGATAAATTTTGATTACTTCATCTCCAGCCCCAAGTTTTATATTATCTAAAATAACCAGCTTTTCTTGCGGAATGTTTTTAATAGCATTAACAACATTGTCTGTAAAACTGGAATGTTTTAATTCTTCTGTTTTAAAATGCGTTGTAATGACATAATAATCGTAAGCGCCTTCAAACTTATCTAAGATGTTTAAAAATAAGGTTTCGTCGCAGTGGTAAATTTGAAGGTCAACATGTGCATTTGCTCCTAGAGTATCAATAAACGAACTGTATGTTTTCATTTTATATGAACTCAATTTATTAGTCAGGAACAGAACATTAACCTTAGATTCAAGCTTTGTTCGGGTAATGTAATAACCTTTTCCTCTAATGGAAGAAATGATTTTCCGCTCTTTTAAAATATTGTAAGCTTTCTCAACAGTATCACGAGACATATAAAATTCTTCGCTGAAACTATTTATAGATGGAATTTTTTGATTGATTTTTAAATTTCCGTTGGCGATGTTCTGAAGAATAGAGTCAACAATTTGTTTGTATTTAGGAACTCGTGAATCTTCGTCTATTTTAATAAGCTTAATCATGTTCATTGTTAGGAAATTTGTTTGGCATTTCAGCAAAACTCTTTTTAAATTCTAAATAATTTTTAAAAAATCACTTTTTTTAAAAAATCTGTTGCGTAGAATCGTTTTAGGCAAGAAAAAGAGAATTTGACAAGGCTTGTAATCTTTTTTTTATAATTTATAAATTTTAAACCGAATGAGGAATCAATAATTACGAAATCGATTGCTAAAGTAGCCATTTTAAATTTATTTACCCAATAATTACAGATTGTTATTTCTAATATTCTTTAGTTTTAACAAAAAATATAAAATACGTAAAGGATAGTACAGGACAGTTTTGTTTTTGACATTCTCTTATTTTACAAAACCAAATCACTATCTAACAAACCAAAAACTAAAATTTATTAAATGGAATCATTATTAGGAATCATTTTTCATTCTATCGGAGGATTTTCTTCAGGTAGTTTTTATATGCCTTTTAAAAAAGTAAAGGACTGGGCTTGGGAAAGCTATTGGCTAGTAGGAGGATTTTTCTCTTGGCTAATTGTTCCGCCAATTGCTGCCTATTTAACGATTCCGCATTTTGGTGAAATTATAGCTGCAGCTTCTCCATCAATAAAAACGTTTACATTTTCAATGGGACTTGTTTGGGGAATTGGCGGTTTAACTTATGGTTTAGGCGTTCGCTATTTAGGAATGTCTTTAGGAAACTCAATCACATTAGGATTTTGTTCTGCATTTGGAGCTTTAGTTCCTTCAATTTATTATGATTTTGTTCCAACAGAAGGAAAAATTTCATTTTCTCACATGCTTTCTCATTCTGGCGGACAGTTGGTTTTATTAGGTGTTGTAGTATATCTAGTTGGAATTGCTATTTCTGGAAAAGCAGGAATGCTGAAAGAAAAAGATTTTGCAACAGGCCATGAAGATAAGGATAAAGACTTCAATCTGGTAAAAGGTTTGATTGTAGCAGTGATTTCTGGAATTTTAAGTTCATTTTTTAATTACGGAATCGAAGCTGGAAAACCAATGGCAGAACAGGCTTTAATAAATGGAGCAAATCCGTTGTTCCAAAACAATGTGACTTATGTTGTCTTGCTTTGGGGAGGATTAACGACCAATTTTATCTGGTGCCTTTATTTGAATTTTAAAAATAAATCAATCAAAAATTATACTGATAAATCTACTCCAATAACAAAAAACGTTTTGTTTTCTGCTCTTGCTGGAACCATGTGGTTTTTACAGTTTTTCTTTTACGGAATGGGGGAAAGCAAACTTGGAAATGGTGCTAGTTCATGGATTTTACATATGGCGACCATTATTCTAACAGCAAACTTTTGGGGATTTTACTTGAAAGAATGGACAGGGGTTTCTAAAAAAACAATGAGAACTTTTTTCTGGGGAATTGGGCTTATTATGCTTGCAATCGTTTTGGTAGGAATTGGTAACTCATTATAAAAATAATTCAAGAAATAATTTTAAATACTATATGTCGAATACAAACACAATTAATAATATGAATTTTAAGCATGTAAGCTACCTTTGGGATGAAGCTAAGGCAGCAGAATTAGCAGGTGATGAAGTAGCGCTTTTTATTTATCGTTCTAACTTGTTAGGAGCTGATTTAAGATTAACCAACTACGGCGGTGGAAACACTTCTGTTAAAATTACAGACAAAGATCCTCTTACTGGAGAATCTTCTGAAGTAATGTGGATTAAAGGTTCTGGCGGTGATATCGGAACGTTGACAAAATCTGGTTGTGCGGCTTTGTATTTAGATAGACTTCGTAATCTTGAAAACGTTTACAGAGGTATTGAGTTTGAAGACGAAATGGTAGAATTATTCAACCACTGTATTTTCGATTTAGCTTCAAAAGCACCTTCTATTGATACACCTTTACACGGATTTCTTCCATTCAAACATATTGATCACTTACATCCAGATGCGGCAATTGCAATCGCTGCTGCGAAAGATGGAAAGAAAATCACAGAAGAATTATTCAACGGAGAAATCGGTTGGGTAGGCTGGCAACGTCCAGGATTTGATCTTGGTCTTCAGTTGAGAGCTTGTCTAGAGGAAGCAGAAAAAAACGGTAAAAAACTACGCGGAATCATGTTAGGTTCTCATGGTTTATTTACTTGGGGAGATACTGCGTTTGATAGTTATATCAATACGCTGGAAGTAATAGAGAAATGTGCTTCTTACTTAGAAGATAATTACGGAAAAACACGTCCAGTTTTTGGAGGTAAAAAAATCGACAGCCTTCCAGAAGCAGATCGTAAATTAAAAGCAGCAAAAGTAGCTCCAATTTTAAGAGGTTTCTGTTCATCAGAACGTCAGATGATTGGTCATTATACAGACGATGCAAGAGTTTTAGAATTCATTAATTCTAATGATTTAGCAAAATTAGCTCCATTAGGAACATCTTGTCCAGACCACTTCTTGAGAACTAAAATCAGTCCTTTGGTTTTAGAATTAGATCCAAACGAAGACTTATCAGATGTTGCAGCTGTAAAAGCAAAATTAGCTCCAGCATTCGAAGCATATCGTGCAATGTACAAAGACTATTACAATGCATGTAAAAAATCAAATTCGCCAGCAATGCGTGACCCAAATCCAGTGGTTATTTTATATCCTGGAGTTGGTATGTTTACTTTTGCTAAAGATAAAACAATGGCGCGTTTGGCATCTGAATATTATATCAATGCAGTAAACGTGATGAAAGGCGCTGAAGCAGTTTCAGAATATACTTCTTTACCACACCAAGAAGCTTTTGATATCGAATATTGGTTACTAGAAGAAGCAAAATTACAGCGTATGCCAAAACCAAAAGCATTATCTGGAAGAGTAGCTTTAATTACAGGTTCTGCAGGCGGAATTGGTAAAGCTATCGCTAAAAAATTCGCTCAAGAAGGTGCTTGTGTAGTAATTAATGATATTAATGAGGAGCGTTTAGAAGGTGCAACAGCAGAGTTTATTAAGGCTTTTGGTAAAGATGCAGTTTCAAGCACTTTGTTGAATGTTACTGATGAAGTAAGCACAGAAAAAGCATTAGACGAAGCTTGTTTAGCTTTTGGAGGTGTTGACATTGTGGTAAATAATGCAGGAATCAGTATCTCAAAATCTATCGCAGAACACACTTTAGAAGAGTGGGATAGATTATACGATATTTTGGTTAAAGGACAATTTATTGTTTCTAAAGCCGGAATCGAAGTAATGCGCAAACAAGGTTTTGGAGGAGATATTGTAAATATCGTTTCTAAAAATGCTGTTGTTGCTGGTCCAAATAACCCAGGTTATGGTTCGGCTAAAGCTGCTCAAGCGCACTTAACACGTTTAATGGCTGCAGAACTTGGAGCAGATAAAATTCGTGTAAATACAGTAAATCCTGATGCTGTAATTTCAGATTCAAACATTTGGTCTGGAGGATGGGCAGAAGGTCGTGCAAAAGCATACGGAATTACAGTTGAAGAACTTCCGGCTTACTATGCAAAACGTACGTTATTAAATGAAATCATATTGCCAGATGATATTGCCAATGCTTGTTATGCTTTTGTTGGAGGTTTACTAGGTAAATCTACAGGAAATGCCTTAAACGTAGACGGTGGCGTAGCCATGGGCTTTTATAGATAAAGATTGTTTAGGTTTTTTATATAAGTTTGTTTAAGCAAAAGTGGTTTTTTGTGGTCTAGCGTTCGAAGTCTTTCGAACGTTAGATTTTTTTAGCATATAACAATTCGCTTTAACAAAGAAAACTTAACAAAAAAGTGAAGTAAAACGGGAGTTCACAGCGTATAAAGTTATATATTGTAAACTCTATTAAAATATCAATAACTATGTTAATCGGATCAAACCACATCGAATCTCATAACGAAGATTTATTAAAAAAACACCAAAATAAATTAGTTTTTACAGCATCAGAAATAAATGATACAGAAGCGATTATTCAAAAATTAATCGACTTTCAAATTGCAATTCCATCTTGGGCTTTAGGTACAGGAGGAACAAGATTCGGACGTTTCGCTGGTGGAGGAGAACCTCGTTCATTAGAAGAAAAAATTGAAGATGTTGGTTTGCTTCACAAATTAAATAATGCTTCTGGTGCGATTTCACTTCATATTCCGTGGGATATCCCGACAGATTACAAAGCAATCAAAACACTAGCAAATCAGCACGGATTGAAGTTTGATGCGATGAATTCGAATACGTTTCAAGATCAAGCAAGTTCTGAGCACACTTATAAATACGGTTCTTTACAAAACGTAAACAAAGCAGTTCGCAAACAAGCAATTGCCCATAATATTGAAGTTATTAAACACGGGATCGAATTAGGTTCTGAGTCTTTAACAATTTGGCTGGCAGATGGTTCTAACTTTCCAGGGCAGTTAAATTTCAGAAAAGCGTATCAAAATACATTAGAAAGTTTAGAGGAAATCTACGATGCATTGCCTTCAAACTGGAAATTATTTTTAGAATATAAATGTGCTGAGCCTAACTTTTATTCTACGACTGTAGCAGATTGGGGGCAGTCTTATTCGTATGTTAAAAAGTTAGGCGACAAAGCGCAGACTTTAGTTGATTTAGGTCACCACCTTCCAAACGCTAATATTGAGCAAATCGTTTCTTTATTATTGATGGAAAACAAACTAGGAGGTTTCCACTTTAACGATTCAAAATACGGCGACGATGATTTAACAGCGGGAGCTTTAAAACCATATCAATTATTCTTAATTTTTAATGAATTGGTTGAAGGAATGGATGCAAGAGGAATGAATCACGCCAAAGATTTAGGCTGGATGATCGATGCTTCTCACAACATCAAAGATCCGTTAGAAGATTTATTGCAGTCTGTTGAAGCGATTATGATTGCTTATGCGCAAGCACTTTCTGTAGACAGAAAAGCATTGGAACAAGCACAAGAAGAAAATGATGTGGTAAAAGCGCAAGAAATTCTTCAAAACGCATTCCGTACAGATGTTCGCGCATTAGTTGCAGAAGCTCGTCTTCGTTCTGGAGCGGCATTAAATCCGGTAGGATTATATCGTTCACTTCAGGTTAGAGAAAACCTAGTTGGCGAGAGAGGTTTAAAAACAATGGCCACTGGGTTGTAGTTATAAGTTATGAATTATGAGTTATAAGTTGAGTCTTTTTGTGTTTTGTACTAAAAACATAAAAAGACTTAGCTTAAACATAAAAAAGCATAATTCAAGAACTCATAACTTATAACTCATAACTCATAATTAGAATAAATGAATGTAGTTGCGATTTTTGATATTGGTAAAACAAACAAAAAGGTTTTTTTATTTAACGAAAATTATAAAATTGTCTGGGAAAAATCGGTAAATCTGGAGGAAACCACAGACGAAGACGGATTTCCGTGCGAAGATATCGAAGTGCTTAAAAATTGGATTTTAGATCGATTATCTGAAATAAAAGAGCTTAAAGATTATGTTTTAAAAGCCATCAATTTTAGCACTTACGGAGCAAGTTTTGTTTATATAGACGAAAATGGAAAAGTTTTAACTCCTCTGTATAATTATTTAAAAGATTATCCAGAGGATTTAAAAGCTGATTTCTATGAAAAATATAAAGGAGAAAAAAAGTTTGCTGTAAAAACAGCTTCTCCAGTTTTGGGCAGTTTAAATTCGGGAATGCAGATTTACCGCATAAAAGAACAAAAGCCCGAAATATTTGAAAAAGTAAAATACTGTCTGCATTTGCCTCAGTTTTTAAGTTTTCTTTTAACGAATGAAGCATACGCTGATATTACAAGTATTGGCTGCCACACCAATTTGTGGAATTTCAAAAAAATGAAATACCATAAATGGCTGAAAGAAGAAGGTATTTCAGATAAAATACCGCCAATTCATTTTGGTAAAGATGTCATTATGACCCGCGAAAATATTGCAATTGGAGTTGGTCTTCACGATAGTTCATCGGCAATTATTCCTTATACAATCAATTTTACAGAACCTTTTGTTTTATTGTCTACAGGAACTTGGAGTATTTCTTTAAATCCGTTCAACAACAAACCTCTAACGTTTGACGAATCGCAAAACGACTGTTTGTGCTATATGCAATATACTGAGAAACCTGTAAAAGCGGCTCGTTTATTTGCAGGAAACGAACACGAAGTGCAGACCAAACGCTTGGCAGAACATTTTAGGGTTCCTGTTGATACGTACAAAGAAGTTTATTTTGATAAAAAAATAGTAGCCAATTTACGCGCACTTAACTATCAGATTTTCTATCCAAAAAAATACAATTTTGATATCCTGAAAGAATGCCCTTTTCAAAAAAGAGACCTTTCACACTATAAAAATTACGAAACCGCTTATCATCAATTAATGTTAGATTTGGTAGAACAGCAGGTTTTTTCTACCAATTTGGTCATTCATAACAGTCCAGTAAAAAAGATTTTTGTGGATGGAGGTTTCAGTAAAAATTCGATTTACATGAATTTATTGGCAGAAGCTTTTCCAGATGTAGAAGTTTATGCGGCCTCGATGGCGCAGGCAAGTGCTTTGGGAGCTGCGTTGGCAATTCATGATAATTGGAATCCAAAACCAATTCAGAACGATTTAATTGACTTGAAATTCTATAAACATTAGGTAAAAACGGTCTGTATGTTGTAAATTTGCTGAGAAACGTATTTTTTACATTTTTACAGTACACGCCTAAATGAACAACACACTAAATACTACAACATGAAAATTGGACTTTTTATACCTTGTTATGTCGACCAATTTTATCCAAAAGTAGGAATTGCAACCTACGAATTGTTACAAAAATTAGGTTGTGACGTCGAATTTCCGATGGGACAGACCTGCTGCGGACAACCAATGGCAAATAGCGGTTATGCACATTTAACGAAAGGATGCGATGCCAATTTTATTGCCAATTTTTCTGGATTTGATTACATAGTCTGTCCTTCTGGAAGTTGTGTTTTGCATGTAAAAGACCATTTGCATGACGAAAAACAAGAAGAGAAGGCAACGGCAATTAGAAATACAGTATATGAACTTACTGAGTTTATAACCGATGTTTTAAAAATTGACCATATAGATGGAAGATTTCCGTATAAAGTCGGAATGCACGTAAGCTGTCACGGTCAGCGCGGTTTAAAGCTTTCGCAGATGTCAGAATTAAATGCACCATTTTTTTCTAAGCCAGAACAATTATTACATGGTATAAAAGATCTTGATTTGGTTGCTTTAACGAGAAAAGACGAATGTTGTGGTTTTGGAGGTACGTTTTGTGTGACCGAAGAAGCAGTTTCTGTAAAAATGGGACAAGATCGTATTAAAGATCACGAAAGTCATGATGTGGATTATATTACAGGCGGAGACATGTCTTGCTTGATGCATTTGGACGGAATTCTGAAAAGACAAAAAAGCAGAATTAAAACCATTCATATTGCCGAAATATTAAATTCACTCGAAAACTAATATAGATGTTGAGTATAAAATTTAACCGCAAAGTGCGCAAAGTTTTACGCAAGGTTCGCAAAGTTAATTTTAATCTTTGCGAACTTTGCGCTTTTTCCTTTGCGAACTTTGCGGTTAAATAAATCATTATAAACATTTCAAAATTGACTTTTAAATAATTAAAAATGTCATCAGAAAAAATAATACAGCACAGCGAAGCCGCGGCAAAGTTCAATAAAGACGTAGAGCGTGTCAATTGGCATGATGAAACACTTTGGTTTGTGCGTGCAAAAAGAGATAAATCAGCACATCAAATTGAAGATTGGGAACTGCTCAGAGAAACAGCTTCTCAAATCAAATTAAATGTGCTTTCTAATATTCACGATTATTTAGTTGAATTTGAAGCGAATGCGCAACGAAATGGGATAATTGTACATTGGGCAGCCGATGCCAAAGAACACAATGAAATTGTACATTCTATCATGGCTAAACATGATGTAAAGCAAATGGTGAAATCCAAATCGATGCTTACAGAAGAATGCCATTTAAATGATTATTTAGCCGAAAAAGGAATTGAAGTAATCGATTCTGATTTGGGAGAATATATTGTTCAGCTTCGAAAAGAACCGCCAAGCCATATTGTACTTCCGGCGATTCACTTAAAGAAAGAAGATGTAAGCGAAACTTTTCACGAACATTTAGGTACAGAGAAAGGAAATTTCAACCCGCAATATTTGACAGAGTCAGCGCGTCATAGTTTGAGAAATACTTTCTTGACTAGAAAAGTGGCTTTAACAGGAGTCAATTTTGCTGTTGCAGAAACAGGAGAATTTGTGGTTTGCACCAATGAAGGAAATGCCGATATGGGTGCGCATTTAGCAGACGTTCATATCGCTTGTATGGGATTTGAGAAATTGATTCCGAAAAGAGAACATTTAGGTGTTTTCTTGAGATTATTGGCAAGAAGCGCAACTGGACAGCCAATTACTACTTTTTCAAGTCATTTTAAAAAGCCAAGAGACGGAAAAGAAATGCATATCGTAATTGTAGACAACGGAAGAAGTACACAATTAGGAAGAGAAGATTTTAGAAATTCCTTGAAATGTATTCGTTGTGGTGCGTGTATGAACACTTGCCCAGTTTATAGACGAAGTGGTGGACACAGTTATCATAATGCTGTTGCAGGACCAATTGGTTCTATTTTAGCACCAAATTTAGATATGAGCAAAAATGCCGATCTGCCTTTTGCCAGTACGCTTTGTGGTTCTTGTACTAATGTTTGTCCTGTAAAAATTGACATTCACGATCAATTGTACAAATGGCGTCAGGTTTTGGTAAAAGAAGGACATACTCCGACGGCCAAAACTGTAGCGATGAAAACGATGGCAACGGTATTAGCAAATCCAACGGTTTTTAATATTGCTGGAAAATCAGGTAGATTTGTAATGAAGAACATTCCAGGAATGGTCAATAATAAGATGAATAAATGGTACGATCAGCGCGAAATGCCAGATGTTCCAGAAGAATCTTTTAGAGAATGGTACAAGAAAAATTCGCGAGAATCTAAAGAAAAAGGAAATGAGTAGTAAAGGCGAAATTTTAAAAAGAATAAAAGCAAATCAACCAGAATTGGTTTCAGAACTACCAGATTTAAATCTTTTAGGTTCAGAACAATTTGATGTATTAGAAACCTACAAAACGGTTTTAAAAGGAATTGGTGGTGATCCTGTAGAAGTTGCCGATTATAACGAAATCATCAATTACATCAAATCCAATTATAATCTCGAAAAACGATTAATTACAACGCTTCCAGAGCTTTCTGAAATTGCTTCTTTAGATTGGAAAGCAGTAGATCCGCATTCGCTTCAAGATGTTGAATTAACGGTTGTAAAAGCACATTTTGGCGTGGCAGAAAACAGCGGACTTTGGGTTACAGATGATATTTTAGGACAGCGTGTTGCGCCTTTCATAGCACAATATTTAGCGATTATAGTTCATAAAAAAGATCTTGTGCCAACCATGCAGCAAGCGTATCAAAGAATCGGAAACATGGAATACGGTTTTGGAACTTTCATCGCTGGTCCGTCAAAAACGGCTGATATTGAGCAGTCTTTGGTTCTCGGAGCTCATGGAGCAAGAGGTTTGATTGTGTTTATATTGGATTAATAAAAAATAATAGAAGGGGAGCCTGTCTCATTTTTTGAGACGGGCTCTTTTTTTATGCATCATTCTATGATTTTTTAAGGACCATAGCCAATGGTTTCAATCATTGGAATGTAATATAAGACCTAATGCAAAATTCAAATGATTGAATCTTTGGACTTTATAAGCATAGAAAAGAGGTAAGAATTAATTTATCAAAAACAACATATCAGAATAAAATCCTGCAACTTCGGTGCAGAAATATGCTTTTGGTCTAAAATTTAAGGAATCTAAGCAAAATTATCTTATAATTGTGCTTATTACACAAACCAGAAAACCAAACTCATTTTGAAGCCTTTTGTTCTATATTTTCTATTTTTATTAGGGTTTTCTTCTTCCCTACATTCACAAGATTACCCCATCAAATTCCTTGACATATCAGATGGTTTGTCTAACAATTCCATAATTACAATTTACCAAGATAAAGAAGGGTATATGTGGTTTGGAACCTACGATGGTTTAAACCGATATGACGGTTATAATTTTAAAGTTTTTAGAAACAGAATAAACGATAAAAAATCACTTTTGTTCAATACAATCTACAATATTGAAGGTGATTCTAGAAATAATATTTGGGTAGGAGGAACAAGCGGAATCTGTATTTACGATAAAACAAAAGCGTCTTTTCATACCGTTAAGTATACGTTGTGGGATGATAAACCAAAAGTGCTTCAAGATATTATACATCAAATGCGTTCGGTTTCAGATAATTTAGTTTTAGTCGCTTCGCAGAAATTAGGTTTATTGGCTTTTGAAAATGGTTCTTTTATAGGGAAACATATTCCTTTAAATGCATTAGGAAATAGAATTACGATTTCTAATTACGATGCCATTGCAATTCAAGAAAATAAAGAGAAATCGGGATGTTGGATATACGTTCGCAATGTTGGAGTTTGTACTTATGATTATAAAGCAAAAGACTTAAAAATTGTTTTCCCGCTTTCGATAGGAGTAAAAGCGATGAAACTTTCTTCTGATGGAAATCTTTTATTAGGAACCGACGAAGGACTTTTTTTATTAAACACAAAATCGGGTTCGATTTCAGAAAATTATTTTTCGAATAAGTGTAGCGTTACTGATGTTTTGGTGGATAAAAAAGGAATAACTTGGGTGACGACAGACGGATGCGGAATATTTTACATTAATCCAAATACTAAAAAACTTCTGCCTTATAATGAACAATTAGCCAAAAGCAATTCGGTTTGGAGTCTATATGAAGATAAATCGGGTAACAAATGGTTTGGCTCGCTTCGTGGCGGAATAAGTATGTTGAGCGATACTCCAAAGTATTTTAAAAGTATTCGATATAATGCTAAAGATCCTGCCGACAATTTTATTTTATCTTTTTGTGAAGACGAAAAAAAGAATGTTTGGGTAGGTACAGACGGCGCAGGTTTAAAATATTGGGATAGAAAAAACAATTCGTACACCAATTATGGAAATTCGCTTTCCAGTCCTTTTATTACCGGAATTGTTCGCGATAATAATAACGACATTTGGGTTTCTACTTGGGCGGGAGGAATCAATAAAATAAGCAAGAATACGAATAATGTAAAACACTATTCTTGTTATAATTCTCATACAAAGCAAACCGAGAAAAATATCTGGTTTGTATTTAAAGATTCAAAATCAAATATTTGGGCAAGTGCTACAAATGAAGGTTCGTTGTACCTTTTAAATAGAAATAAAGATGCTTTTGAACTTTTTGATAAAAGGATTGATAACCTGCAATGCATAACCGAAACTTCAGATGGAAAGTTATGGGCAGGAAATTACACTTCACTTTTGTCAATTGATAAAGAGACTAAAAAAATCACTAAAAAAGCGATTGGAAATCCTATTAGATGTATTTATGAAGATAAAAATAAAAATCTCTGGATAGGAACTCAAGAAGGAGGTTTACTATTATTTGATAGAAAAACAAATACTTTTAAAAGACAGACTATTGACGATGGTTTGCCTTCTAATACTATTTTAAGATTACTAGAAGATAATGAAGGCAACTTGTGGATGAGTACTTATAATGGAATATGCAGATACGATAAAAGAAGTAAAACCTTCCGTAATTTCTCTGTGAATGATGGACTTCAAAGCAATCAGTTTAGTTTTAATGCCGGAATCAAACTTTCATCTGGCGAATTTCTTTTTGGAGGGATTAACGGATTTAATATTTTTTACCCTAAATCGATAAAAGGCTTCAATCAAAAGAATACTATTTTACTGACTGATTTTTATGTCAACAATCAGTTGATTGAAGAAACGAATGCAGAAGTTGCTACCGATTCTGATAAAATTAAAGAGGTTAGTTTAGAATACGATCAAACGACTTTATCATTAGAATTTGTTGCTTTAGATTACAACAATGCAGACAAGATAAATTACGCTTACTTTTTAGATGGTTGGGATGAGCAATGGAATTATGTGGGACAGACCCGAAAAGCAAATTATTCAAGACTTCCTGAAGGAAAATATACTTTTAAAGTTAAAACAACCAATTTTAAAGGAGGTTGGAATAAAGAGGTCAGTCTCATTTCAATAGAAGTTTTGCCGCCTTGGTACAGAACCTGGTGGGCCTATACTTTATATCTTTTAGCAATTGGCGGATTATTGTTTTTATATCTCGATTACAATAAAAACAAAGAAAAATTAAAATATAAGGTCAAAATCGCTGAGCTTGAAAGCAAGAAAGAAAAAGAGATTGCAGAAAAGCAGTCGTCTATGTTTACTTATATTTCGCATGAATTTAGAACACCGCTTTCGCTAATCATAAATCCGTTAAAAAAAGCAGTACAGAAAGAAAATGTCGAGAACGGTTCTTCTGGAAGCGATTTGGCTATTGCGCATCGAAATGCCAGAAGATTATTGAGTTTGGTAGATCAACTGCTTTTATTAAGAAAAGCCGAAAATGATGCCGATGCTTTGCGTTTATCTCCAATTAATGTAAATAATCTTTCTAATGAAGTTTATCAATGTTTTGTGAATCAGGCAAAAGATAAAAACATCAATTATAATTTTACAATTCCAAATCATGAAATTACTATAATTGGCGATTATGAAAAGATAGAAATTTCATTATTCAATTTAATGTCAAATGCTTTTAAATACACACCAATTGGAGGTGAAATCAATCTGACTTTGACAGAAAACGATGAAAAGGTTTTTCTAGAAATATCGGATAACGGAGACGGAATTGATAAGAAAGACATTGATGTTATTTTTGAAAAATTCAAACAGATTAATTCAAAAGTTTCTGTTGGAACCGGTTTTGGTATTGGACTTTATATTGTTAAATATTTTGTTGACAAACATAAAGGATCTGTAACTTGTAGCAGTGAAGCTGGAAAAGGAAGCACTTTTAAATTGGCATTTTTAAAAGGAAACAGTCATTTTGAAGATGTAGAAATTACCAATGAAAAACCGCAAAGAAGCCAATTGTTTGACGAATTAATTCCTGATGAAATAGAAGAACCGATTTCGACAGCAACAACTTCAATTGCAGATAGCGATTTCAAAAAGACCATGTTAACCGATAAACGCACTGTTTTAATCATTGATGATAATGCAGAAATTCGAGCTTATCTAATTAAGCTTTTTGCTGATAGTTACATTGTTTATAGCGTAGAAAATGGCGAAGAAGGTTTAAAAATGACTAAAAAACATATGCCAGATCTTGTCATTAGTGATATTACTATGGAAGAAATGGATGGTTTAGAATTATGTCGAAGAATAAAAGAAGACAACACCTTATCGCATATTCCAGTTATTTTATTGACAGCATCTAAAAACCCAGAAACGCATTTGCAAGGAATTAATGAAGGTGCAGATGATTATATCACCAAACCTTTTGACGATGATATTCTTACGGCTCGTGTTGAATCTTTACTAAGAAATCGTCATAATCTACGCACTTATTTCTTAGACAGTATTACATTAAAAGAAAACACGCAGAAAGTTCCGGTCGAATATCAGCAGATGCTTAAAAAATGTATCGAAATTGTTGAAGCTAATATTCATAAAAAAGATTTTACAATTCGAACTTTCGCCCTAGAAATGGGAATGAGTCATAGAACGCTTTATACCAAAATCAAAATTATTTCTGGGCAAACTTTAAATGCTTTTATCCGTTCATTGCGAATTAGAAGAGCAGCGATGTTGATGTTGACTGAAGATATGAACATCACACAAGCAAGTACAGAAGTTGGATTTGAAGATCCAAAATATTTCAGACAGCAATTCGTAAAACTTTTTGGGATGACTCCTTCAGAATATATTAAAAAGTATAAAACGTCATTTAATTCTGACTTGAATATCATCAAATAATGCAGCTAACATTATTTTGTTACTGCATTATTTTCTTGTTTTTTAAAAAATCAATTAAAATCTTCTATTCAACTTAAACGTTTTAGCTGAAAAAATGCTGTTTTTTCAATAATTATAAATTTCTCAAAAATACTGTCTTATTTTTTAATAGTCTTTAAAATTTATTTCAAAATAATAGTTAATTGCAATTTTGACCTCCTTTTTTTTCCAATTTACCCCTCCTTAAAAGTGTTATTTAAACATTTCTTTGCGGTAATAGCAATCACGAATTAGATTATTGCTGTTAGTTATAAGTGTTAATATCAAGATAGTTTGTTATCTGTTTAAAGAGGTGAGCACTCTTTAAATTTTAGATCAGTAATGATTGGTTTGCGTTACTTATCAGCCCGCAGTTTAAAAAAGATAAACTGCGGGTTAATTAAAAAAGACACTTATACAATTTGAAAGGAAATTAAAAAAAGGAAATATCTAACAATTAACCAAACTCAATAGAATATGAAAATGACCACTTAATTATGTAATGCTGTTTTTTTCTGCCTCAGACAAAAAATAGTAAAACCTTGAATAACCTACAAAATTAAAACAAGCTTTCATTTTAGAAAGAAAACTAACTAACCTAACCTTAAAACTAAAGAAATGAAAAAAAATGTATTTTTATTTTTTCTTGCCCTTTTTGGCTTTCTTGTAACCGGATGTCAAAATAATGAATCAGGATTTCCAAGTTCTGATAATCCTACGGTGGTAGTTTCTACAAAAGAGATTTATGGAGCTCCGAGTAGAAAATTTGAAATCAAAGCTGCACTTGCAGACGATTTAGGATTAAAAAGTGTAGAAATTCAAATTCCAGAATTATCACTAGATAAAGTAATTAGCTTTAAAACAGATCCGCTTTTAAAAACTTACGATTTAAGTTACTTTTTTGAAGTTCCTGCAAATAGAGGAACTTCTGAATCTTTTAAAATAAAATTGGTAATTACAGACGTTTCTGGAAATGTTGTAAACGAAGAAATCAATTTACGCCTTGATGGTGAATTTGCACCGCCAAGCATTACAATGATAACACCAAAAGAAGGTGCAGTTATCTTGTTGTCTACAAGTAATGAAATGCCAGTAAATTTTGTCGTAAACGACGATTCAGGAATTGATTATATACAAGTAAAATGTGAGGCTCTTGGCATTGACGAAATGATACAGTTAACAGATTCTCCTCAATCTTATACTTTCAACAAAACCTACACTTTGCCTGTAACTGCTGCAGATTATGTATTAACGATTACTGCAAAAGACAAATTTGCAATTCCGAATACAGGATCATTAAACGTAAATATTGTAGCAACAAACGAATATCCTGCAATTTATTTATGCGATCAGCCAAAGGGAACAAACCTAACGACAGATGCAGTGGGAGTTCCAATGTATTTCCATGAGAAAGACGGACAAGATTTCGAATTTAAATATTATGCTGACAAAGACAACAAAGAAGTTTATTTCTTAGGTCAAGAATCAGATTTTGCACCGCATTGTTTTGGTTTAAATGCAGCTGGAGAATTAGTAGATGATGTGACTTCAACAGCAATTATTTTACCTACAAAAGGATATTATAAGATTAAAGTAAATCCAAATACACTAAAATATACTGTAGAGAAATATACACCAACAAGCAAAGTTTGGGCAGATGTTGCAAACGGTTTATGGCATGATGATGCTGCACAAAGAAAACCATTCGTAAGTGTTTGTGGTGGCGGAATCGACGGTGCAAACTGGGATACATGGAATGCTTGGGTAGTTACAAAACTTCATCTAGCAAATAATGCAAGCAATCCATATCAATTAGTTGGAGAATATACTTTAACAGGAACTCTAGAAGCAACTTTTACAGGACAATGGTGGGATCCATCTTGGAGGTTAATCAAAAATGGTATTGCAACAATGTCGCCAGGAGAAAACGGAAATGCTAAATATCCTGCAGCACCTGGAGTTTACAAAGTAGTTTTAGATACTGAGTTGGAAAGAGTATTTATAACAAAAAAATAGTTGGTTATAACCTTGTTGTAACATTTAATAAATAAAACAGCTTAATATGAAATTTAAATATATAGGATTTTTTATTGCCCTTTTGTGTACTGCTGTATCTTTTGGACAAATAAAAATAAAAGGTACTGTTAAGGATAAAGCCAATGTGCCGATTCCGGGAGTGAATGTAATGGTGAAGGGAACTTCAACATCTGCAGCAACTGATTTTGACGGAAATTATGTAATCAATGTTCCAAATAAAAATGCGCAAATCGAATTTTCATTCGTTGGTTTTACTTCTCAAGTTGTACCAGTTGGCGATAAAACAGAGATTAGTGTAGTAATGCAAGAAGCTAGCCAAGCATTAGATGAGATAGTTGTGGTAGGTTATGCGGCGGTTAAAAAGAGCGATGTAACGAGTTCGATATCTTCTGTAAAAGGAAAAGAATTGCAAACTATGACTGTTGGTAACGTTGCCGAATCACTTCAAGGAAAAGTTTCTGGGGTGCAAGTTACAGGACAAGGTGGTCCAGGTGCACAACCAAGAGTTTTAATTCGTGGTATTTCGACTTTAAACTTAAACACAGATCCGCTTTACGTAGTTGACGGAATTCCGATGGGAACGAGCATTAATTTCTTAAGCAATAACGAAATTGAATCTTTGGAGGTTTTAAAAGATGCTTCTGCAAGCGCAATTTATGGTTCTCGTGCTTCGAATGGAGTTATTCTGATTACAACTAAAAAAGGAAAAGTTGGAAAAACTAGATTCAACTTTGATTTGAGCTCTGGTATGCAGATAATGAATAATCCTTACAATATGGCAGATGCCGAAGGTTATGCGAGAATAATGAACACGGCTTATAACAATTCAGGTTATTCAGATTATCTTCCGAATCCTTCTCAATACAGAGGAAAAACAACAGATTGGTGGAAAGCGGGAATTAGAACTGGAACCCCTGTTACAAATGCTTCATTAGGTGTAACTGGAGGATCTGATAAACACACTTACGCTATAAGTTTAAACTATTACGATTCTGATTCAATGTATGGTGTTGGAGGTTGGGAAAGAGTTACAATGAGAATCGCAAATGATTTTAAATTCACAGATAAATTCTCAGCAGGAATCACTTTAAACCCTCGTTATGAAACTTGGGGAGCGCCAAACAATTGGGCAGATTTTGATAAAATTGATCCAATTACGCCAATTTACAAACCAGCAGACCAGTTAAGCGGAACTGAAAATGAATACAGCATTTATGCAAGATCTCCTTCTTACGTATGGAATCCAGTTGCTGCCGTAAAACGTTATGATGATTATACCAATAAGTACAACTTAAATACGAACGGATATTTGCAATACGAGCCAATCAAAGGTTTAGTATTTCGTACACAAGCGTCTATTGAAGTTGGAGATGAAACAAGAAATAAATTTACGCCCGATTTTGTAATTGATGCAGCACACGAAAAACAAGAAATCAATAGTGTTGAAAAATGGAATACTACAAATGTTGATTGGACTTGGCAAAATACGATTACCTATTCTAAAAAATTTGCAGAAAAACACAATGCTTCTTTGATGATTGGTAACACAATGGAAGAATACAATGGAAATAATCTTTGGGGTTATGGTGAAGGTGTTCCAAACAATTCAGATTCAATGAGAGAGCTAAATGCAGCTACTAAAAACAAAGACAGTAAAGGTAACAGCTGGTCTAGTTCGTTGATGTCTTATATTTCTCGTTTTTCTTATAATTACGATGGTAAATACTATTTCACAGGAACATTTAGACGTGATGGTTCTTCTAAATTCATGACCAATAACAAATGGGCAAATTTCCCTTCGGCATCGGTTTCTTGGAGAATTTTAAACGAAGGTTTTATGGAATCTGCAAAAGATGTAGTTAGTGATCTTAGATTAAGAGCAGGATGGGGTAAAGTAGGTAATCAAGGTTTGCCAGATGCGGTTTACCAATCTAATATCGGGCAAAATTATTATACAATTGGTGGCGAAGTAGTAGATACTTCTTATCCGTCTTCAATGGCAAACAAAGACATTAAATGGGAAACGGTAGAAGATATGAGTTTCGGACTTGATTTCGGATTTTGGAAAAATAAAGTTTCAGGTTCATTGGAATATTATCAAAAAGAAACCCACGATATGTTGTTCTTAAAACAGTTTCCAACTTACAGCGGATTTCCAGGATATTCAACTATGTGGACAAATGTTGGTTCTATGAGATCAAGCGGTATCGATTTATTGCTTTCTTATAAAGATAAAAAAGGCGATTTCTCGTATGGTGTAGACTTGACTTTTACAACCGTAAATGTTGAAATGCTGACGCTTTCTGCTGATGGCGAGAAACTATATGGATCTGGAAACAGAACTTTGACTGTAAAAGGCGATGTGCCAGGATATTTCTACGGATATGTTGCAGATGGATTATTCCAAAACCAAACCGAATTAAACTCACATACAGATCAACACGGAACCAAATTACAGCCGTATGCACAAGTAGGAGATGTTCGTTTTAAAGATGTAAACGGTGATGGAAAAATTGATGAAAAAGACAGAACAAAAATTGGTTCTCCTTGGGCAGATTACAACGTAGGTCTGAATTTAAACTTTGGTTATAAAAACTTTGATTTAGTTGCTAATTTCTATTCTAGCATTGGAAACGAAATTGTAAACCAAAACATTTCAGATTTATATAATGGAGCAAGTCTAACAAACAAAGTTAGCGGATTAGAGCAAATGGCTTGGCATGGTGAAGGAACTTCAAATTACATTCCGCGTTTATCAAAAGATGATAACAACGAAAACTTTACCAAATTCTCTTCTCTTTATGTTGAAGACGGTTCTTTCGTTCGTATGAAAAATTTACAGTTAGGATATTCTTTCTACAACAAATTTGGTTTAGATAAATTAAGAATTTCATTGTCTGGGCAGAATTTATGGACATGGACAAAATACACAGGAGTTGATCCTGAAGTAGCCGGAGGAGATCCTGATAAAGGAGACAGAGTAAAAGGATCAGGTTTTGGAGGATGGAACTATCCAGTACAGCCAACAATCTTGATGGGGCTTAATGTTGCATTTTAATCAAAACGATCATGAAAAAAATTATAGTATCAATCATAGCTTTCTCTTTGTTTTCAGCTTCTTGCAGTGATTTCATCGAAAAAGAACAAAGAGGAACCCAGACTTTAGAGAACTATTTTCAAACAGTACAAGAGTGTGAAAATTATACCAACGAATTAACAAAAAGGTTATTGCTTCCTAACGACTGGTGGACATTAGTAGCACCAAGAGTAACGAACGAGATGTCAACCGATGACGCTTGGATGGGAAATACCGGACAGGACAGTGGTGCGCACAGACCTGCTTCACAGTATCTAATTACTCCCGATAATATGGGAGATATGAACAGTATCTACACTGCACATTACTACACCATTCAATCGGCTAATATTGGTTTAGAGAGAATGGCTTCATCGCCACTTACAGATGCGCAGAAAAACCAATATATGGGAGAATCCTTATTCGTACGTGCTTATTGCTACTACGAATTGGTAAATCTTTTTGGAGGAGTTCCCTTGTATACAAAATCTTTAGGAACAGGAGATTTAACTTTAGAGAGAAGCTCTGCGGCAGACGTATATGCGCAAATTGAAACAGATCTTAAAGATTCGGCTGCAAAATTAGAAAACACTCCTGTCAATAAAGATGGTAGAATAAACAAATGGGCGGCTTATGCTTTATTAGCTCGTGTTTCATTGTTTCAAGAAAAATGGGCTGAAGCTAAAACATATTCAAACAAAGTAATCACTGAAGGACCTTTTGCGCTTGAGGCTGATTTCTTAAATATCTGGAATGTAAACAACCATAACGGAATTGAATCGATTTTAGAAGCACAATCTTCATCAGTTCAAAATAGAGATTTAGGTTCTGCATTACCAACTTTAGCGGGAGCAAGAGGAGAAGACAAAAAGAATTTTCCAAGTAATGATGCCGCTGATGTTTTAGACGGATGGGGATGGTGTATGCCAACGAGCGATTTAGAAAATGCTTATCTTTCTGAAAATGATGTAATTCGTCGTAGAAGCACCATTACAAAATGGGGAGAAGCTGCTTACGGAGATGAGGTTTTAAATCCAACTCATAAATTCAGTTTAAACGATAACAAATCAGGACGTATTTGCCGTAAATATTACATTCCAATTGCAACACGTCGTTCATTAGATAAAAAAGACGGTCACTTGCCATTAAATATTCCGTTGATTCGTTTAGCAGAAATGTATTTGACAAGAGCAGAAGCAAATTATCACTTAGGAGGAGATGCTTTAACAGATATCAATGTAATTAGAGCTCGTGTAAAATTAGATCCAAAAACAGGAATTTCTGGACCAACTTTATTGAAACAAATCTACAAAGAGCGTCGTTTAGAATTGGCTTTTGAAGGACTTCGTTTATTTGATATCCGTCGCGAAAAAGATCCAACAACAGGAAGACCAGTTATCGAATCTTTAATGGGACCAAACGGAACCTTTGTAAAGTATAATTTGAGTTCTACTGACCCTTATGAAACAACCAATTTGAGAGAACCGCAAGACAAAGGAATCAACTTTGACCCTTCTAAGCACTTATTATGGCCAATTCCACAATTAGAAATTGACTTAAGCGGTAATTTAATCAAACAAAATCCTGGTTATTAAGATGAGCATCTTTAAAGGAAATAAAGTAAGTCTGCTGTGTGCAGGCTTGCTTTCTGCAAGTTCGCTTTTTATGAGCTGCGATTCTGATAAATCTGATAGCTCGAGTTCAGAAAGTGGCACAGCAGCATTGAATATTAGTTTAGATATGAATCTTCAAACAATGGAAAGTTTTGGAGCTTCGGATGCTTGGCAATGTAATTTCATTGGAAAAAATTGGCCTACTGATAAAAAGAATAAAATAGCAGATTTATTATTCAGTCAAGGTGTAGATGCAGACGGAAATCCAAAAGGAATCGGTTTATCATTATGGCGTTTCAATCTTGGAGCAGGAAGTGCAGAACAAGGCGTAGCAAGTGATATTACCGACGAATGGAGAAGATCGGAATGTTTTACTACAGATGGAGTTTCGTATAATATGACAAAACAAGCGGGTCAGGTTTGGTTTATGAAAGCCGCAAGAGAACGTGGCGTAGATAAACTTTTAGCTTTTGCCAACAGTGCTCCAGTTTATTTAACTCAAAACGGAAAAGCACATGCTACAATCAAAGAATTTTACAATTTAAAAGATGGTAAAATGCCCGACTTGGCCGATTTTTGGACAACATCTTTAGATAAGCTAAAAACAGAACACGGTTTAACAATAGACTATGTGAGTCCGTTTAATGAACCGCAATACGAATGGGATGGAAGCGGGCAGGAAGGTTCTCCGGCGACAAATGCCAATATTTACAGTTTTGTCAATATTCTTTCTCCAAAATTACAAGCGAAAGGACTAGAAGCCAAGATTGTAGTTGGAGAAGCAGGAGCTTACGAACCATTATACAAGACTGTTTCAGGAAAAGAAAGCAGATCCAATCAGATTGATTACTTTTTTGCAACCAATTCTACTAAAAACATCGGCAGTTTAAGCAATGTAAAAAAGACAATTTCTGGACACAGTTATTGGCAAGCATGGCCATTAAGTGAAATGATTTCATCAAGACAAGCCGCCGCTGCGAAAATTCAGTCTGTTGGCGGAGTTAGTCTTTGGTCATCTGAATATTGCGTTTTAGAAAGTCCGGGAACTGCAGAACTTCCAGGTGGAGCTGGTTCAGGAAGAGATTTAGGAATGTCTTTGGCACTTTGGACAGCTCGTATTATTAGTACTGATATTGCCGTTGGAGGTGTAACGTCTTGGCAATGGTGGACGGCAATTAGCCGTGGCGACTACAAAGATGGTTTAATTCACGTTGATGATGGAGCAAGTAACGGAGCAGGAAATGCAGATTACTGTAAAAATGACGGTTACATTAGAGATTCAAAAACACTTTGGGCTTTAGGAAACTTTTCTTTTTTCGTAAAACCAGGAATGGTGAGAGTTCAGATTCCAAGCATCGATAATTCGACAGCATTAAATGATGTAATGCTTACAGCTTATAAAGATGCTACAAATAAAAAATTGGTAATTGTTGCGGTAAACATAAGTAAATCAGCAAAAGCTTATAAATTGAATCTTGCAGGCGGAACAGTAACAGACAACAAATTAAACCCTTACATTACTTCTGAAACAATGAGTTTGAAAAAAGGAACAGCGGTTGATGTTTCTGGTCTTGAAATTCCTGCCAGATCAGTAGTAACTTATGTTGGAACATATAAATAAGTTGCTAAGGGGCTAAGATGCTAAGATTCTAAGTTTTGAAAGATAAGTAGTATTGTGTGCAAACTTTGACAAAGTTTTAAACTTTGACAAAGTTATTAACCACAAACTTGTCATCCCGACGGAGGAGGGATCTCCACAAGTAACTCGACAAACTAATGAGGGCTTGGTTGATTTATTTACGAAGACTTCTCTTTCGGCGAAATGGCAAAAGACGATAACAAAAATTACGTCAACACGAAAAATAATAATTAAATGAGAAAAATATATATCTCGCTTTTATTGGTAACAACTTCAATGTCATTTGCACAGAGAACGGTTACTATTAGCACAGATAATGTAGTGCAAACCATGGATGGTTTTGGAGGCTCTGATGCTTGGAGAACACAGTTTGTGGGTAAAAATTGGCCTGAACAGAAAAAAAATGCCATTGCAGATTTGCTTTTTAGTAAAGAAATAGATGCACAAGGAAATCCAAAAGGAATCGGACTTTCGATCTGGCGATTTAATCTTGGCGCAGGGAGTACAGAACAAGGAGAAAACAGTAAAGTTTCTGACGAATGGAGAAGAAGCGAATGTTTTCTGAATGCTGACGGGACTTATGATTTCTCAAAACAAGAAGGACAAAGATGGTTTTTGCAGGCGGCTAAAAAACGTGGAGTAGAAAAGTTTCTTATTTTTACTAATAGTCCTCCAGTTTATATGACTAACAACGGATTATCTTTTGCATCTCAAAAGAATAAACTGAATCTAAAAGATGGTGCAATTCCAAAATTTGCCGATTTCTTAGTTCAAAGTATTCAAGGATTGGAGAAAAAAGAAGGAATCAAATTCGATTATGTTAGTCCGATTAATGAACCGCAATGGGAATGGATGCCAAAACACGGAGATACAAATAGTCAGGAAGGAACACCAGCAACCAATCAGGAAATATATGATTTGACCAAATCACTTTCAGAAAAATTGAAAGCTAAAAAAATGAGTACTGAGATTGTAATTGCAGAGGCCGCTCAAATCGATTATTTGTATGAAAATGTAAATTCAGAAAACCGTGACAATCAAATCGATTATTTCTTTGGAAATACCAAAACGAACGTGACTAAGTTTTCAAACGTAAAAAATGTAATTCTCGGGCACAGTTATTTTACAACATGGCCAGTTGAAAGACAGGTTTTAAGCCGAAAATTAATTGCTAAAGAAGTCAAGCAAAAACCGGGATTAAAATACTGGCAATCGGAATACTGTATTTTAGAAAACCCAGGAGAAGCTGAAATCCCTGGCGGTTCTGGTGGCGGAAGAGATTTAGGAATGCAGACCGCTTTGTTCGTTGCTCGTTTAATTCATAATGATATTGCGGTTGCCAACGCAGCTTCTTGGCAATGGTGGACATCAATAACAAGAGTAGATTACAAGGATGGTTTAATTTATTTAGACGATGGAAAAAGTAACGGCGGAACTGCTCCAGATTATGTAAGAAATGATGGAGAATTTCACGATTCAAAACTGCTTTGGGCTTTAGGAAATTATTCGCTTTTTGTTCGTCCAGGGATGTTGAGAGTTGATATTCCAAACCAAAACGAATTAGACAAAGCAAATGATGTAATGCTAACGGCTTACAAAGATATTCAAAGCAAAAAGCTGATTGTAGTGGCAGTAAACTGCGGAAAATCGGCGCAAGAATACAAATTTGATTTATCAAAAGGAACTTTAAAAAATAACGAGTTCACACCTTACGTAACTTCTGATACATCAAATCTAAAAAGAGCCGAAGTTCAGAAAAATGGAAATCTAGAAATTCCTGCAAGATCTGTAGTGACGTTTGTTGGAGAGTTGCAATAAACTTGAAACAAAAAAAATAATTAAATAAACAAAAGAAGCTTAGACTCTCAGAATCTTAGCATCTTAGAACCTTAAAAAAAAAATGATTACAAAGAAAACCTTAATCCCCGTATTACTCTTTTCGTGTCTATCTGCAAGCAGTCAAATATCGTTTGGAGATTCTAAGAAAATAAATGACAACTGGAAATTCAATCTTCAGGAAACTCCAGAAGCAAAAAATAATGTATTTGATGATAGTAAATGGCAACAAGTAAATGTACCGCACGACTGGAGCGTAAAAGGCCAGTTGAGTCCAACATTAGCAAGTTGCACAGGTTATTTGCCTGGTGGAATTGCTTGGTATAGAAAATCAATTAATATTCCGCAAACCAAATCTGGAGAAAAAGTTTATTTGTATTTTGAAGGAGTTTATAATAGAAGCGAAGTTTTCATCAACGGACATTCTTTAGGAAAACGTCCAAACGGATATATTTCTTTTGCTTATGATGCAACAGAGTTTGTGAAATTTGGTGGAGAAAATACAATTTCGGTTCGTGTAGACCACAGCCAAAGCGCCGACTCAAGATGGTACACTGGATCTGGAATTTATAGAAATGTGTGGTTGGTTTATGCCAATCCGGTTCATATTACACAATGGGGCGTTTACGCTTATCCAGAGGTTAAAAAAGGAGCAGGAACTTTGAATGTTGAGGTTGATGTAGAGAACGGATCTTCATCAAAATCTGCTTTAACTGTTGTAAATGAATTATTTTCAAAAGACGGAAAATCGGTCGCAAAATCATCTTCAAAAGTTGATCTCGCTGCAAAACAAAACGGGAAAATTTCAACAAAATTAAATGTCAAAAATCCGCAATTATGGGACTTAGACAATCCTAATTTATATGAACTGAGAACAACAGTTTTAAAAGACGGAAAAGAAATTGATAAAACAGTAACACAAACAGGTTTCAGAAACTTCACATTCGATCCAAACAATGGTTTTGCCCTTAACGGAAAATGGATGAAAATGAAAGGAGTCTGTTTGCACCACGATGCTGGAGTTTTAGGATCTGCAGTTCCAAGAGAAGTTTGGAAAACGAGATTAAAAACGCTGAAAGAAATTGGTGTAAATGCCATTCGCACAAGCCACAATCCGCAAGCGCCAGATTTCTATGAACTTTGTGACGAACTAGGATTGTTGGTTTTAAACGAAGCGTATGACGAATGGGAATTTCCAAAACGTAAATGGTTAGAAGGCTGGAACTACGGAACACCAGGATTTGAAGGCTCATTTGATATTTTTGCAGATTATGCCGAAAAAGATCTTGAAGATTTTGTACGTCGTGACAGAAATCATCTTTCTGTATTTGCATGGAGTATTGGTAACGAAGTAGATTATCCAAACGATCCGTATTCTCACCCAGTTTTAGATAAAGGAAAAGACGGTTTTGGGCAAGCAGCTTACGGTGGTTATAAACCAGATGCGCCAGATGCCATGAGACTTGGAGCAATTGCAAAACGTTTGGTCGCTGCAGTAAAAAAATACGACAAATCAAGACCGACAACTGCTGGTTTGGCTGGAGTTGCCATGTCTAACGAAACAGAATATCCAGGAGCTTTAGATATTACAGGATATAATTATACCGAAAGCAAGTACAAATCAGATCACGAAAAGTATCCAAAAAGAGTGATTTATGGAAGTGAAAATGTTCATGATATGGAACCTTGGTTGGCAGTAAAAAACAATAAGTTTATTTTCGGTCAATTTCTTTGGACAGGAATCGATTATTTGGGAGAATCAGGAAGATGGCCTTCAAGAGGATTTTATTCTGGTTTAGTTGATTTTGCTGGAGTTATCAAACCCCGTGGTTATTTCCGTCAATCATTATGGTCAGATCAACCAATGGCATATTTAGGAACTTATCCTTTGACAAACGAAAAAGACATTTCTAAAGATGCTTGGGCAATTTGGAATTATGAAAACGGACAAAAAATTCGTGTGGTTTGTTATACCAATGCTGCAAAAGCGCGTTTAGAATTAAACGGAAAAGTAGTGGGAGAAACTAAATTGTATGACGAAAAAACCGGAATTATCTATTGGGATATTCCGTTTGCTTCAGGAAAATTAGAAGCAGTTGGTTTAGATAAAAACGATAAAGAAGTAAGCCGTTTCGCCATTAATTCAACACAACAGCCAGTTGAATTAACAATTGCTGATAAAGACATTACAATTAGCAAAGACAAAGGCGTAGCGAAAATTATGGTTCAGGTAAAAGACCAAAACGGCCTTCCGGTAATGCTTTCAGACAATGAAGTTACTTGTACAATTAACGGTGCGGCAACTTTGTTAGGATTAGAAGCAGGAAATAACAGCGACATGACTGATTACACAGATAATGTACAGCGTGTATTTCACGGACATATTGCAGCATATATTCAGGCAAATGGAGATTCTACAGCGCCTATAAAAGTTAAATTTACAAGCCAGTGGTTAAAGCCTGTTGAGGTTACTATTAATGTGAAATAAAGTATCAATCTAAAAACCTAACAAGTTTTTAAAAACCTGTTAGGTTTTCTTTACGTTGGTAACAATAAAATTTCATTATATTTAAAGTGTAAAAACCACACATAACCAAACACAATGAAAATTACAAACTTACTTACAGTAACAATAGGAGCTTTTTTTCTATCTGTTACAACTAACGCTCAAAACAAAACGTTTCAAAAAGAAGAATTCAAACAATGGGCTCAAACTCCGCCAATGGGCTGGAATAGCTGGGATTGTTACGGACCAACAGTTGAAGAGCATGAGGTAAAAGCCAACGCCGATTATATGGCAAAAGAGTTGAAGAAATTCGGTTGGGAATACATCGTAGTCGATATCAGATGGTTTGTTGAAAATGATAAAGCAGGAGGATACAACCAAACAGATCCACGTTACGTAATGGATCAGTACGGAAGATATTTGCCAGCTGTTAACCGTTTTCCTTCAGCAAAAGATGGACAAGGTTTTAAGCCTTTGGCAGATTATATTCATAAAAAAGGATTAAAATTCGGAATCCATATTATGCGTGGCATTCCTAAAAAAGCAGTCGAAGATAAACTGCCAATTAAAGGAGCAAACGGAATCACTGCAGACCAAGTTTATTCTACAGCATTACAATGCGAATGGCTGAGAGACAATTATACTGTTGTAGCAGACAAACCAGGAGCACAAGAATATTATGATTCTATTTTCGAATTGTACGCGCAATGGGGAGTAGATTTTATAAAAATAGATGATCTATCAAGACCGTATCACGAAGGCGAAATCAACTTAATAAGAAACGCAATCGACAAATGCGGACGTAAAATTGTTTTAAGTACATCGCCTGGAGAAACACCAATCAAAGCAGCACCTCACGTAACTACACATGCTAATATGTGGCGTATGGTTGATGATGTTTGGGATACATGGCCTCATATTACGCATTTAATGGATGTAGCTCAAAAATGGTATCCGCACATTGCGCCGGGAACATGGCCAGATTGCGATATGATTCCGCTAGGGCGTATTTCAATTAGAGGAGAAAGAGGTGAAGACCGTATGACGCGTTTGACAAAAGACGAACAATATACTTTGATTACATTTTTTAATATTTTCAAATCGCCATTGTTTTTTGGAGGAGATTTGCCAAGTAATGACGCTTTTACATTGTCATTATTGACGAATAAAGAAGTCGTAAAAATGCACAATCAAAGTACTGATGTAAAACAGCTTTTTCAAAAAGACGGAAAAATTGCTGTCACTTCAAAAAATCCAAAAGATGGCAGTGTTTATCTGGCTTTATTTAATATTTCTGATAACGGTTCGCAAAAAGTTGCAGTAAACCTTTCTGATTTAGGAATTTCTGGTTCGGCTGAAGTTTTGAATATGTGGACAGGCGAAAAATCAAAAACTACATCAAATGAAATTGGAACTGACTTAAAACCTCATAGTTCTATTTTATATCAATTAAAAAGTAAAAAATAAATGAAAAGAATATTTTTTTGTCTGATATCATTACTAAGCCTTTCGACTTCTATACAAGCCCAGAATTCAGCAAAAGGAGTTCCGCCCGTTATTGCCGAAAAAGATTTAACAGCTTATTTATTTGTTTATTTTATAGGGAATAAAGTCGAAGAAGAAGCAGTTAATTATGCTGTAAGCAGTGACGGATATCATTATTACGCGCTTAACAATAATAAACCAATTTTAGACAGTAAAGCGATCAGTTCGACAGGAGGAGTTCGCGATCCGCATATCTTACGCGGAGACGATGGCAAAACATTTTACATGGTTCTAACCGATATGACTTCTTCAAAAGGTTGGGACAGCAACCGTGCAATGGTTTTATTAAAAAGTACTGATTTAGTAAATTGGAAAAGCAGTATTGTCAATATCCAAACTACATTTCCAGGAAATGAAAACTTAAAACGTGTTTGGGCGCCGCAAACTATTTACGATGCAAAGGCTGGAAAATACATGATTTACTTTAGTATGCAACATGCTGGAGGTCCAGATAAAATTTATTACGCTTACGCGAATAAAGATTTTACTGCCTTAGAAAGTGAGCCAAAATTATTGTTTGTTCCAAAGTCAGGAAACGCTTGTATTGATGGTGATATCATTGAAAAAGATGGAGAATATCACCTTTTTTATAAAACAGAAACCAATACGCCTGGAATCAAAGTGGCAGTTACAAAAGATTTGACTTCTGGAAAATGGGTTGAAAATGATAATTATCTGCAACAGACAAAAGATGGAGTAGAAGGTTCGAGCGTTTTTAAACTGAATAATTCAGATGAGTATATTTTGATGTACGATGTGTACACTAAAGGAAGATATCAATTCACAAAAACGAAAGACCTAGAGAATTTCAGTGTAATTGATAATGATATTTCAATGGATTTTAATCCGCGTCATGGAACTATTTTACCGATAACTCGTTCTGAATTAAAAAGAATTACTGATAAATGGGGAACACCTGCAAAACTTGCAAAAGTAAATCATAACCCAGTTTTGGAAGGCTATTATGCAGATCCTGAAATTTTGTATTCTAACAAAACAAAAAAATATTACATCTATCCAACAAGTGACGGATTTGATGGCTGGTCTGGATATTATTTCAAAACCTTTTCTTCAGATAATTTAGTGGATTGGAAAGATGAGGGGATTATTTTAGATCTAAAAAAAGATGTTCCGTGGGGAAATAGAAATGCTTGGGCGCCTTGTATTGTTGAGAAAAAGATAAAAGGAAAGTATAAATATTTCTACTATTTCACAGCTGCGCAAAAAGTTGGAGTTGCCGTTTCTGACAATCCAACAGGACCTTTTAAAGACAGCGGAAAAGCCATCGTTGCTACAAGACCAGAAGGAATACACGACGGACAAGAAATTGATCCAGATGTTTTCACCGATCCTAAAACAGGAAAAAGCTATTTGTATTGGGGAAATATGTATATGGGAGTGGCTGAGTTAAATCCTGATATGGTTTCTTTAAAACCCGGAACGCAGAAAGTGATTGCTGTAAATCCTTCATTTCGTGAGGGAACTTATGTAATTTACAGAAACGGAAAATACTATTTCTTTTGGAGCGAAGACGATACGAGAAGTCCGAAATACAAAGTGAGATACGGAATTTCAAATTCTCCGACTGGACCGCTTGAAATTCCAGAAAACAATATCGTAATTCAAGGAAAACCGGAAGAAGGCATTTATGCAACCGGACACAATTCAGTTTTACAAATTCCAAATAGAGACGAATGGTATATTACGTATCATAGATTCTCTTATCCAACCGGAATAAAAATGGGAGACGCAGGAGGTTTTCATCGCGAAGTCTGCATCGATAAATTAGAATTTAATGCAGATGGAACCATCAAAGAAGTTGTTCCAACTCATGCTGGAATTGAGGCTTTGAAGAAGTAATTTCAAAATTTAATTTTCAATAAAAAAGCTGTTTCTAAATTAATAGAAACAGCTTTTATCTTTTATAAATATGTCTTAAGCCGTTTGATCATCAATAGTAGCTTCAGGAGCATTTTTCTTTACAGATTCAATTCCGTTTTCTCTAGCAGCTACACTTTCGTACATTTCGCTAGAACCAATAATCTGACCGTTTCCAGCTTTTAAATTGAAATAAGGTTTTCCGTTTTTAGCTTCTTTTCTGTCGTAACGATTATCGTCAGCTGCGTTATTTTTTACAGATTCAATTCCATTATTGCATGCCGCTTTTGTTGTGTAGCCTTCGCTTGTTAAAATAGTCTGGCCATTACCAGCTTTTAAATTGAATTGAAACTCACCGTTGGTTCTAGTAGTGATTACAAATTTTCCCATGTAGTTTATTTTTAAAGTTAGGTAATATTAATTTTGCTTTAGATAAAAATACAAAACTTAGTAATATAAATCATACGTCAATTTGAAAAAATAATTACTTTAATGATAACAATTTGTTTTTATTGAAGAACTTAAAATAGCAAACTTAGATTCCTAAACGAAAATCAGAAACACTTTTTTCTTCCAGATTAATTTCCTCAAAAATACTTTGAGTTCCTTTATCTACAGGACATTGAGTGCTAATTCCCATCCAGATTTCTTTTGGGTAGTTGTTTTTATACAAACGAACCATCTGCCAGTTCTTTTTATCTAACGAATAATAACTTGCAACCGTTTTAGTGTCAGAAGAGATTTTCATGTAAACAGAAGGCTGTTTTACCACATCATGATTGTTATCATCAGAAGTTGTCATAGTGCGAACCGTTACAATTCTGTGATTGCCTCTTTCGTCTTGCTCAAAACAAAATTTTTGATAGAAACTGTCATTGACATAAATATATAAAACACCAGCATTATACAAACCTTTTTCTGTAAACTCAGGCGTAACTTTTGCGGTAAGCGTAAAAGGTTTTGTATTGTCTACTTTAGATAAAAGCATTGGCGCGCTAGTATTAGACAATTTTCCGTCTGGATCAGAAAAGTAATCTGATTTTTCACCAGCTTTAAAAATTACTTTTTCATTTGCTTCAGTCTTAATTAGCGAGTCAGCACCATTTACTGCTTTTGTAAAATGGATAGAAGATAATTTGATATCACAAGGCGAACCATTTACAAATGCAGAATCTGTTTTTGTTTCTTCTTTCATTGTTGTTTTTGCAGTTTCGTTTTTAGTATTGCAGCTCGTTAAAGCCGAAAGGCTAAGGATAATAATAGCATTGTAAAAAAATGTTTTCATAGATTATTTTTTTGGGATAGAAAGTAATATTTTTAATTTTCCAAAAATAGAATTGCTTCACAAAAGGGGCAATACGTAAAATTAACCAATTATACTTTCTAAATGCCACAGAATTCTTCGATCGAAAACCAATTAATGACTACATTTTTAGAACAAAAATTTGAAATTGGAGAATCTAATGATATCGAAATGTATAAACAATTCGTCATCAATTATGTCAAAATAGAACAATGTGTAGCTGTTTTATCCGATTATCAATCCGACAAAAGTTATATCTATGCAGGTAGTTTCGGTTCGATTTTTGGACTTCCAGACGAAAATTCTGAAATCGATTCTGCTTTTGAAGAATGTATTTTCACTAAAATCAATTCAGAAGATTTGGTGGAACGTCATGTTTTGGAACTCAATTTTTATCAGTTTTTAAAAGAGATTCCGAGAGAAGAATATAGCAATTACAGCACTTTGAGCCGTCTTAGAATGAAAGATTCTATCGATAAAATTACCTATATAAATCATCGAACGATTTATTTAAACACGTTTAATAACGGAAGTATTTCGCTTGCATTATGCTTGTATCTGCCATCAACAGATTTGCAGCCTCGTACAGGAATTGAAGGAAAGATTTTTAATATTAGAACAGGCCAAGTAATTGAATCTGAAAAGTATAAAAACAATACTGAAAATATACTTTCAAAGAGAGAAATAGAAGTTTTGACCAGCGTTGCAAAAGGAAACAAAAGCGAACAAATTGCAGCCGAAATGCACATTTCGGTTTATACTGTAAGACGACACAGACAGAATATTATCGAAAAATTGAAAGTAACCAATACAGCAGAAGCAGTTCAGACTGCTTTTGTAATGGGAATTATTTCGCTGTAAAAATTTTATTTAAGAAGCTATAAACAAAAAAAGAGACATCTTGCAATGTCTCTCTTGTATTTAAAATATTCGATTTGTTATTTAATCGTAATAGGTAATTCAACCGTTGTTTTATCCCAGCCAATAACTAAATTAGCAATATTACCTTGAGCTGTAAATGCAATAGATAAAGCTTCAATAGTTTCGCTTACAGATTTAACAGGAACAGAAACTCTCACTACATCTTTGCTTTCGTCATAAGCATAACTACCCCATAAATCTAATTCTTTATTGATAATGATAGTCCATTTGTCTTTTTCAGGAATAGCAAATAAACTATAGTATCCTGCAGGAACTTTTTTACCGCCAATAGTTACCTCTTTGTAGAATTTGATTTCTGTATTTTCGTTAGCACCAACTCTCCAAACTTCACCAAATTTTACAACATCGCCAAAAATAGTTCTTCCTTTTGCAGTAGGTCTTGCATAAAGAACTTTGATAACCGGATTTGGATTATCTGTTTTTTTGAACTTAACTGCTTTGTTTGGGAAATAAGAAATATCAACAGGACTATTGTCTAATGGAGCAAATTTCACCACATCTTGAGCCTGAACTGTAAAGGCAGCAAATAGCGTAACTGCCAGTAAATAAAATTTTTTCATAGGATTACAATTTTTTAGAATAACTACAAAGTAAGTTAATAATGAAGAAAAATCATATAATTTACAGTCTGTTTTTTGTTAATGAATTGGTAATAGACCATATAACTTATTATTCTTTTTTCTTCTTATCGTACCAATTCTGCATAATATAAAATGCTTTCTTCTTTTCGCCGTCATTCGAAATTAAACCTTTTCGATTGTAACCGTCCTGAATTCCTGGAAGCAATCTTTTTGGAGATCTGAAATCAACCAGAATCCAAGGGCTTGTTCCGCTGAGGTGTGGAATCTTTTCAATCATTTTTAAATTCTGAATGTATAAATATTCCTGATATTCTTCTGTCCAGCGTTCATTTTTTTCTCCGTGTAAACCAGCTTTAGCATCGCCTCCAAATTCAGAAACAACAATAGGTTTATTGTATTTAGATTTCCAAACTATTTTTTCAGCATCTTCGAGATTTCCGCCGTACCAGCCCAAATACTGGTTGAAAGCCACAACATCTAAAACTTCACCAATTGGATCGTCAATCGTTTCTTTTTTGGTCAATAAAGCCGCACTGATTAATCTTGTGTTGTCTAATGATCTAGTGTGTGAAGCTAAATTTTTAATGAATGTATTTCTGGCATCCGAAATTGGCGTTTCATTTGCCATTGACCAAATAATAATGCTAGCTCTATTTTTATCTCTAATGATAGAAGCCGTTAATTGATCTTCGGCATTTTGATAGGTATTTTTATTTGTAAATTCTACTGTCCAATACACCGGAATTTCTTCCCAAACCATTATTCCCATTTTATCGGCTTCGCGAATAATATTTTCGTTGTGCGGATAATGCGCCAAACGAACATAATTGCAACCTAATTCTTTTGCCCAATTTAACAAACGCAAGGCATCTTCGGGAGAATTAGCACGTCCGCCTTTTGCATTTTCTTCATGAATAGAAATACCGCGCAAAAAGATTGGTTTTCCGTTTAGCAAAATTTTATCTTCTTTGGTTTCGATAGTTCTAAAACCAATTTGATCTTTTAATTTTTGTCCGTTAAAATCAATTGTTACGTCGTACAATTTCGGATTTTCAGGAGACCAGTACGAGATTTTTTTAGCAGGAATTTCGAAGTTTAAAATTCCCTGAGCATTTGCTTTTTCTTTAAAATTGATTTTCAATTCTGGAATCGAAATCGAAACACTGTTTTGTGAAGCCTGTAAATTATTGATTTTGATAAAACCAGAAATAACATTTGCATTGCCTTTTTTCAGTTGAATAGTATAATCTTCTACAAAAGAAGCTTCTTCTTCAATTAAAGTTACATCGCGCGTTATTCCGCCATAATTCCACCAATCAGTATTCACCGTTGGAACATCTTCTTTATGACGCGTATTGTCCACTTTTATAACGAGATAATTGTCTTTTGGCTGTACAATAGAAGTGACTTCGTAATTAAATGGAGTAAAACCGCCTTCGTGCGTTCCTAGTTTTTTTCCATTTAAATATACATCAGCTTTATAATTGATAGCTCCCAAATACAAAAACAAACGCTTTTTAGCTGCTAGATTATAATCGAAAGACTTTTTAAACCAAACATTTCCTTCATAATATTTAAGTTCTGTAACCTGCGAATTCCAATCGCCTGGAATATTGATTGTAGGCGATTTATCAAAATCATATTCTACTAATTCCTGTTTGTTTTGAGCATGATAATTTGTAAAAAAAGCTCCTTTTGCTGGCTTTTCACTTTTGTCATATTGGTCAAGGTGAAAACTGTAAAAACCTGTTTGGTATGGATCTATAATATAATTCCAAACTCCGTTTAAAGAGGTGGTATTTCGGTTTGGTACATTCGAGATTAGATTTTGCGCAGACGCCAAAACGGAAGAGGTTAGGAGTAGTGCGGTTAATAGTTTTTTCATTTTTTGTATTAATTTGTTTTGTAATTGTATTTTTTTGGAATGAATGCTTTATTTATAGCCACAGATTATAAGGATTAAAATGATTTTGTTTCACGCAGATGTAAAAAGATTTAAGCAGATCAAAATTAAATCTGCTAAATCTGTAAAATCTGCGTGAAACAAAAAAACTTAGAATCTTAGTAGCTTAGCATCTTAGCATCTTAGCAACTTTTATTCAACCGGAATCTTCAAATATTCGCCTTTAAAACTTTGGTTCAAAGCCGTCATTTCGATCGGATTGCCAGAACCATCTGGAATAACTTCGATAGACGCTTTTCCATTTGCCATTCTGATGGATTCGCTTCCAGTTGGCGTTCCTTGATTTTTTAATGTTTTTCCTCCTTTTAAACATTGAAAATAAACACTTGCTTCATAATCCAAACAACGTAAATTATTATTATCAATAGCGATTGCAGTTACCAAATAATTTCCGTTTTTTAGTTTTTCTGATGACAATTGCAAAGAAACTGCCGTATCATTTTTATTGAAACGATAATTCACTTTTAGCGTATCAGAAACTGTTTTTCCATCTTTTGTTTTTCCAATAGCAATTAAAACATTTTCGCCTTTTGTAAAATTGACATCCCAAGTTAAACCATTTGCAGGATAAAGAGCAAGATTTCGCTGTTTTTCTCCTAATGATTTTCCATTATGAGACAAAGTTACCTTATCGCAGTTGCTGAAAATGCTAATTGTTCGTGGTGTATTTTCAGGACCTTGACGTTCTGTCCAAGTATGCGATTCTATGTAAGCAAAAGGTTCTTTTGCCCAATAACTTTTAAAAACGTAATACGCATCTTTTGGAATTCCGTTTCTATCTGTAAGTCCTTTTTGATTCATATATGGAATATCATCTTCCGGACGTAACGGCGTTGCAAAATCCTTAAATGCCCATTGAACATTTCCCACAAACGTTGGATCATTCTCGGATATATGCAAATGCCAGTCAAACAAATCAACTATATAATTTTCGCTCCAATCGCCAATTTGAGCAATGTTTGCCACTTTGGTCTGAACAATGGCTTCTTCCCAACCTTCAGCTTTTATGATATTTTCTCCTGTTACAGGATTTTCGCTGTGACGGCCAACATGGCTGTCTCCGCCATATTCGGCATGAATAAAATGCTTGTATTCTTTTTTGTAAACATCAATTGCTTTCTGATAGCTTTTGTAGCTTCCAGAATACCAGCCTGACCAAATCGAAGGAGAGAATACATCTACAATATGCGAACCTTCATAATATTTTCTAATAGCCGTTTTTCTTGTTGGATCTAGATGGTGTGCAATATCATTTAATTCGGTTAAAAATGCATTTGTTTTTTCTGCATTATCTCCGTCAGGAAAATCAGGAAGCCAGTTAATTTCATTTCCTAAAGACCAGATAATAATACTTGGGTGATTATAATTCTGATTGATGATTTCCGACAACATATTTTTGGTGTTAGTTTTCCAAGCATCATTTCCAATTCCGCCACGGCACCAAGGCAATTCATCCCAAACCAATAAACCTAATTCGTCGCAAGCTTTATAAACTTCTGGATCTTGCGGATAATGTGCTAAACGTACAAAATTGGCTCCCATTTCTTTTATCGATTTCATATCTGCCCAATGTTGTTCGTTTGTCATTGCAGCACCAACTCCAGCTTGTTCTTCATGACGATGCGTTCCGCGAATTAACAGACGTTTTCCGTTAAGGTAAAAAGGCCCATGATCTTTAAACTCAAACCATCTAAAGCCTACTTTCTCTGAAACACTGTCTTTAATTTGATTTTTTTCTGATAAAACAGCAGAAAGTCTGTATAAATTAGGTTTTTCAGTATCCCAAAGTTCTGGATTTTTGATGTTTTCGAAAGTGATAGTCGAAGTTTTATCTGAAACCAAAACTGTTTTACTAGCTACTTTTTTTCCTTTCGGATTTTTTAAAGTTACTGTCAATGATAAATCTTTTGAATTATCAGGATTTACAAAAGAAGAAACAATTTGCACTGAAGCTTTTTTAGCAGAAACTTCAGGAGTGGTAATTTTTATATTTTCTATATGATTTTTATATTTTGAAACCAGCCAAACATCGCGCGTGATGCCTCCATAAATAAAAAAATCGCTTTTTTGAGACGGAATAACCTCGATATCGTAACTATTATCTACGCGAACAAAAATATCGTTGTTTCCTTCTTTAATTAATTTCGTAACATCGATAGAAAAACCAATATAACCGCCAATATGAGAACCCGCTTCTTTGCCGTTTACATAGACTTTAGTCGTTACGTTTGATCCTTCAAAATACAAGGAATAAACCTGATTTTGATCGATTTTAGAGATGTTGAGTTTCTTTTGATACCAACTTGCATCGCGGCGGTAACCAGGCATTAAATCGGTTGCATCTTCAGCATTCCAAGTATGAGGTAAATTTAGAGAAACCCAATTGGAAGCTTTTTGTGCTTCGTTGAGATTTGGAGTATGATTTTCTAAATAAAGCCAATTGTCATTGATGTTTCTCATTGTCTGAGCAAAACTGCTCAGACAAATTTGAAACAAAACAAAAAGCGCAAAAATTGAAAAAGTTTTATTCGGTTTATTCATAGTTACAAAGGTTCATAGTTACAAAGGTTCAAAGGTTTTTCTGGCTCAAGGGTTCAAAGATTCAAAACCTTTGTTACTTTGAACCTTTGAGACTTTGCCTCTTTATTAATGCTTCCAAGAAATAATAATCGGCGTAAATTATTGGTTCATCAATTTCGTCGTGTTTTGGCCAGTTTCCGGTGCTGTGATCAAATAAGAAAGGCGCTTTAATTTGAGTATCCAAAATATATTTATCCGTTTGTACTGAAGCCATTACTTTATCGGCGAAAGCCAAATAACTTTTATTTTTGGTATAAGTATACAATTCGTATAACCCTGATGCCATAACCATTGCTGCAGAAACGTCACGGGGAGCATTAGGAATACTTGGATCTTTAAAATCCCAATACGGAATTCCGTCTTCTGGAAGGTTTTTATTCGTCATAAAAAACTTTGCAGTCGCTTCGGCCTGTTTTAAATAAGCAGGATCTTTTGTGTAGCGGTAAGACATAGTAAATCCGTAAACTGCCCAAGCTTGACCGCGTGCCCAAACCGAATCGTCGTTGTAACCTTGAAGCGTTGTTTTCTTTCTAACTTCGCCTGTTGTTGGGTTATAATCGATAACGTGATAACAGCTGTTATCTTCTCTAAACTGATTTTTTAAAGTTGTATTGGCATGTTGAATGGCAACATCTCGGTATTTTGGATTTCCTGATATTTTAGACGCTTCAAAAAGCAATTCTAAATTCATCATATTATCGATGATTACAGGATAATCCCAGATTTCTTTGTTGAAATCCCACGAACGAATCGATCCCACTTTTGGATTAAATCTTGTGCATAAAGTTTCTGCGCCTTTTACAATTACCGCTTTGTATTCTTTTTTGTTTTCCACTTTCAGCGCTTCTCCAAAACTGCAAAACACTTTAAAACCTACATCATGCGAATTACTATTGACACTTTCCTTTTTGCTGAAAGGAGTCCATTTTTGAGCTTGTTCTTTGTATTTTGAATCGCCTGTTAATCGGTACAATTGCCAGAGATTTCCAGCAAAAAAACCACTTGTCCAATCTCTAGACGGGACTTTACGAATTTCAAGCGTTTTGGTATTCATACTTCTTGGCATTGACATTGAATCGACCGGATAATCTAATAGCATTTTATAACGCGTTTCCAGTTTTTCAGTCGTTGCTGAAGTAGTTTTTGTTTGAGAATTAATCCCAGATTTGCATGCTGTTACCAGCGATGCAAACCCAAGAATTAAAGAAATGAAACTGACATTCTTCATAGTAAATATTTTGTAATCTTGATTTTTAGACTCGGATTGTACGGATTCGCTATCGCGAAGACATTGGTTTGCACGGATTTTTTTCTCTCGCAGATTTAGCAGATTTGGCTGATTTTTTACTTCACACAGATTTTTTAATTTAATCTGCTAAATCTGTAAGATCTGCGGGAAACCAATTATAAGTTAAGCAATAAAAAAATCCGTTTTATTCGTGTTTTTGCGATAGCAAACCAGTTTCATCCGCGTTCCATACTATTAATAACCAGGATTATTTGGTTTTAAATTCGGATTAATAGCCAATTCTGTTCCAGGCAATGGCCATAAATAATCTCGGTTTGGATCAAAATTAGCATGTGGTTCTAAACCATTTGGTCCAAATACTTCTGGTCCGATTTTTAATCTTTTTATATCATACCATCTTATATATTCAAAAGCCAATTCTAATCTTCTTTCGTCAATAACCATTTTTCTAAAATCGGTTTGAGAAAGTCCTGGAGTTACATTTGCTGGAAAAGAAACCAATTTCCCTGCTTTGTTTCTTGCTCTGGCACGAACTCGGTTTACATAACCATCAGCTTCTGTTGTTCCTGGATTAATTTCGTTTAAGGCTTCAGCAGCAGTCAATAAAACTTCAGCAAAACGCATTGTGATGTAATTGTGTTGTGAAGTTCTTCCGTTTGCACCAGCTTTTCCAGGAAAACGGAAATACTTTGCAATATGCGGACGAGGCGCTTTTTCGTTATCACTTGAAGGATAAACTTGCAATGATCCGCCTGGACCGGTTTTCTTTCTGATAATCGTATCAAAACTTACGGCTCTTCTATAATCTCTCTGATCCCAAGTATTGAACACTTTTAAAGATGGAACTGCAACCGAAAAACCTTGTCCGTAGCTGTAACTGTCATCTTTTAAAGATCCTGTAAAAAACGCCGTATAATCTTGACCGTAATTTCCTGATGTTAAGTTATTAAAATCAATTGTAAAAAGTGGCTCTTTTAATGAAGCTGTTTTTGTAGCGTTGAATAAATCCTGAAAATCGGCATCTAAACCTAAACCAAATTTAGCTTCGTTTGTAATTACATATTTCGCTTCGTCATACGCTTTTTGGAAATTTCCTAAAGTCAAGTAAACAGAAGCTAAATATCCTGCAGCAGTACCTTTTCCGGGAACGGCTTTTACTTTTGGTTTATCATCTAGCCACTGTTTTGCAAACTCTAAATCGGCAATGATTTTTGGATAAACATCTGCTTCTTTTGTTTTACTTAAAGAATTTACTTGCGATACATCATTGACAACAAAATCTACGTACGGGATATCTCCAAAAAGTCGAACCAAATGATAATAAGCAAAAGCTCTTGCAAAATAAGCCTGAGCCACAATAGCATTAACTTTTGCAGGATCTCCAGGTGTTTTTTTAGCACCTGCAATAGCCTGATTGGCAGCTGTAATAATCACATAAGATTGTGGCCAAAAATTTGCAACAAGGGCGTTTGTATCGTTCATAGACATGTCATTCACATCGATACGTGCTGCTTGAGTTGTTCTATCGCCAATATCGGCCATATCATCACGAAGCATAAGGGCAATTGTAAATTCTCTTCCCCAATAATTGTTGTGGGCAATATTAGCGAAAGCTCCATTTACAGCAGCCTGTAAATCGTCTGTATTATTGAAAAAGTTTTCTGGACGAATAATTCCTACTGGTTTTTCTTCTAGATCAGAACAGCTAAAAAAAGCAAGTGTTCCAAAGCAAAGAAGAGCTATATATTTTTTCATAGTTGTATTAGATTAAAATTTTAAATTGAATCCTGCTGTAAACGTTCTTACGTTTGGATATCCTCCGTAATCCAATCCTAAATAAGTATTACTTCTAGAGTTAGAGTCGTTTAAGTAATTTGTTTCAGGATCTGTTCCTGGATAATTGGTAATTGTCCAAATGTTTTGCGCACTGATGTAAAAACGAACTTTGCTTAATCCCATTTTTGAAACTACTTTTTCATCTAAACTATATCCAATAGAAATGTTTTTCAAACGGATATAACTTCCATCATAAACAAATCTTGAAGTAATTCTTTTTGTTCTAGCGGCATTTGCAGGAACATTTGTATCCGTATGAGTTGGTGTCCAAGCATCTAAAACTTCAGTTGTAGCATTATTGTTTCCAGAAGCCAACTCCATTAAAGTATAGTTTAAGATTTGACCTCCTTGCGAGCCTTGAAAGAAGATATTTAAATCAAGATTTTTGTATGTAAAATCGTTGTTGAATCCGAAGATGAAATCTGGATTTGGATTTCCGATAATTGTTTTATCCTGAGAATCTAACTTTCCGTCGCCATTTACATCTCTAAATTTTTCACCACCTGCAACAGTTTCAAAGTTTCCTGGCAGAACTGCTTCTCCTTGTTGAATTACACCATCATAAACAAATCCGAAGAAAGAACCAACAGGTTGTCCAACTCTTAAAATTTGAGATTCAGTTGCTAAGAAGTGTCCTGGAGCAGAATTGATTAAAAGATCTTTGTTGTCTGCTAATTTCAACACTTTATTTTTATTCGAAGAAATATTAAAATTTGTAGACCAAGTAAAATCTGCACCAATAAAGTTTCTGGTATTAATTCCTAATTCCCATCCTTTATTTTCTAATTCTCCTACGTTTTGAAGCTGAGAAGCAATTCCTGAAACTCCTGGAAGCGGTCTGTTGAATAACAAATCTTTAGTGATTGTTTTATAATAATCTGCTGTAATGCTGATTCGGTTATCAAATAAACCTAAATCAATTCCGTAATCCTGCTGATATGAAGTTTCCCATTTCAAGTTCGGATTATCCAAAGAAGTTAACTGAACTGCATTTGTAATTACATCGCCGCTCACATAATAAATTTCAGAGAATCTAGAAAGAGTAGAGTAAGCACCAATTGAAGGGTTTCCTGTTGCTCCGTAACTTGCTCTTAATTTTAAATTTGAAACCGTTTTATTGTCTTTCAGAAAGTTTTCTTTACTAATGTTCCATCCAATTGCTCCAGAAGGAAAAGTTCCGTACTTGTAGTTTTTACTAAAGCTAGAAGAGCCATCTCGTCTTGCGGTAAAGGTTAGTAAATATTTGTCTGCATAATCAAAATTCAACCTTCCGAAAGCAGAAATCAATTCTGTTTCAGATAAACCAGAATCAGGTTTTAAGAAAACAGTTCCAGCGCCTAAGTTTCTATACGAATTCGTATTTGTCAAAAAGCCTCTTGAAGCGGCATACGAATTTTCGTTTTTATTTTTTTGGTATGAATATCCTCCAAGAACCGTTAGTATTCCTTTGTCGATAATTTCACGTTTGAAAGTCAGATAATTCTCTGTCAAGAAAGAAGAAAATCTAGTGTTATTGACAGAAGCTTCTCCCTTGATATTTTTTCCAGCAATTAAAGTAGAAGGAATAAATCTTCCTGTTTGCGAATTATTATCGGTTAAACCTAAAGTCGTTTTAAAATCAAGATCTTTAGTAATTTGATATTGAGCGAAGAAATTGCTTCGGTTTACGATAGAAACAGTTTCTAAAATATTTTCCATTGCAGTTGCGTACGGATTGTCGATATCGTCTCCAATTGGAGCAGTAGTCGTGTAAGTTCCGTCTGCATTGTAAATTCCTTTATCTGGCATAAAACGGTAAGCAGACGCAATTACACCCGCAGCACCCGTTCCTCCAGCACCTGTCTGGCTTACAATTCCTTCTTTGTTCTGTTTGCTTGTAAACGTGTTTAACCCCACTTTAAATTTAGGAGATAAATCGGCTTCAAGATTAGCCACAATAGTATATTTATCAATTCCAGAATTAATTACAACTCCATTTTGGTTAAAATAAGTTCCCGAAACATAATATCTCACATTATCAGATCCGCCTGAGAAAGATAATTGCGTGTTCGAAATCATTCCTTCGCGATAAATAACATCTTGCCAATCTGTATTTGCAGGACCTTGCGTATGCGTAGTAAAACTTTTCCTGTAAGCTGCAAACTGATCAGCGTTCAATAAATGCAATTTGTTGTTTACAGATTGAATAGAAGTCGAGTTGCTAAACTCAATTACAGGTTTTCCTGCTTTTCCTTTTTTGGTTGTTACCATGATAACTCCATTTGATCCTCGAGATCCATAAATTGCTGTTGCCGAAGCATCTTTTAAAACTTCGATAGAGGCAATATCTTGAGGTGCTGGCATAGAAACACCTGCAAAACCATCAACAACAATTAAAGCGTCTCCACTTGCATTGATTGAAGTTCCTCCACGAACTCTGATTTTTGTTGGAGCTCCAGGTTCGCCACCATTATTAGACATTACCGAAACACCCGCAGCACGGCCTTGTAAAGCTTGTTCTGCATTTAAAACAGGATAAGCCGTCAACTCTTTTGCTGTTACAGAAGATACAGATCCTGTAATATCACTCTTTTTACGTGTACCATAACCAACAACAATAACCTCGTCAAGGGCTTTTGTATCTGGTTTTAAACTTACATTGATAACATTTTTGGTTCCAACCGGAACTTCAACAGTTTGAAATCCGACGAAATTAAAAACTAAAACAGCATTTTTCTCTCCTACAATTACAGTATAATTTCCGTCCATATCGGCAGAAGCGCCAACAGAGGAATTTTTAATATAGACATTGGCACCAGGAAGCCCGAGCAAATCTTCGCTGGAAGTAATTTTTCCAGTTACTTTTCGTTCCTGTGCGTGCATCACGATATTTACCAGTAAAAAAGATACCAGTAAACACCATTTAAACGATTTGTTTTTGTGGTTTGTAAACATTCATTTTTTGGTTTTAAGGTTAATAAGTTAGATAAAGTAGAAAAGCAATAAACTCATTCCGATTATGATAATGACAAACAAAATTTGGAGTAAAAGGAAGCTTGTTTTTTTGATTTTCATATCGCAAATGTAGAAGCCAAAAAAGAAATAGAAATACAAAAAAGGGTATCTAAAAATACAGATACCCTTTTTGAAGCCTTTAAAAACGCGGATTATTTAAATAAGATGCGAAATGTGAGTTGTGAAAAGTGAAAAGCGAAAAGTGAAAAGCGAAAAGTGAAAAGTGAAAAGTGAAAGGATTGGTTACCTTAAACAATTCACATCTCACATCTCACATTTTACATCTCACATTTTACAATTTAATCGTATAAGATTTGTAAAATTTGTCGGCGTATTGAGATGGAGTCTCGCCATACTTTTTCTGAAAGCATTTGCTAAAGTATTTCGGATTGTTGAAACCTACTTTATAACTGATTTCTGAAACGGTTAATTTGTTTTGTTCTAATAATTGAGATGCACGTTTTAATCTGATTTCGTGAATGAATTCATTTGGCGTACAATTGGTCCAAGCTTTGATTTTTAAAAATAGCATCGTTCGGCTGACACCCAATTCTGAACAGAAAAGCGGAATATCAAATTGTTCGTTTGAAATGTTTTCTTCCACAATTTTGAATGCTTTTTTCAATAATTCTTCATCCAGAGAAGAAACCGTTATTTCTGACGGAATAAAACTGTCTTCGCTTGAAAATTTGATTCGTAAACGTTCTGTTGTATTCAAAAGATTTTTAACGCGAAGCCTGAACTCCATTAAGTTGAAAGGTTTACTAATGTAATCATCTGCGCCACTTTCTAATCCTTCAAATTTGTAAACCAATGAAGACCTAGAAGTCAGCAGAATAACTGGAATGTGGCTCGTTTTTATGTTTTCTTTGATTTTTGAACAAAGCTCAGTTCCAACCATTTCAGGCATAATGACATCGCTGATAATCAAATTCGGAACAAATTTTAAAGCTTTTTCAAAAGCGATTTTACCATTTTCGGCTTCAATAATGTTGTAGTCTTTTTTGAGAAGATTTTTCATGAACTTTCTCAAAACCTTATGATCTTCAACAATTAAAATTGTTTGTTTTTCTTCGTTTACAATTAAATCTTCAATATCTTCATTTTCAATAATTTCTGAAGTTTCTAATTGAGCCGAATATTGTTCAATATCGTCACTGATTTTAAAATCAGAAATAATTTCGCTGTCTAAAAGATGTTCGCGACCAAGCGGTAAAGTCACTTTAAAAATAACGCCACCTGTGGTTTTGTTCATAACATCGATTTTTCCTTTATGCAATTCGACAATATTTTTTACAATCGAAAGTCCAATTCCAGTTCCTTTATTGTAGTTTTTCTGAACTTGATTGTGCATTGGAATTTCAAAAAACAAGTCGAAAATCTTATCAATATGTTCTTCAGCAATTCCTACGCCCGAATCTTCGACCGCAATAAACAGATTCTGCTGATCGTGATTGATTGTAACTTTGATCGAACCGCCTTTTGGAGTATATCTAAAAGCATTCGAAATTAAATTATAAAATACGCGTTCGAGTTTGTAACGGTCAAAATACACTAGAATTTCTTCATTTTCAGTTTCAAACGTGTAATCGTAGCCGCCGTCTTTGGCGTATTCAATAAACGATAAAAAGATTTCTTTGGTAAATTTTACAATGTTTCCGTTTGCAGATTCTAATGTAACTTGATGATTTTCCAGTTTTCTAAAATCCATTAAACGATTAATCAAACTCAACAGATGATTTGCACTTCCTTCAATAACCAGAAGCTTTTTGTACATTTCATTAGTACCATTATAATCGGCTAGAATTTGTTGTAAAGGACCTAAAATCAAAGTTAAAGGTGTTCTAAATTCATGCGAAATATTGGTAAAGAAATCCAGCTTTAATTTATTGTTTTCTTCAATTCGCTGTGTTTCTAGATATTCCAGTTCCAATTTTTGTTTCAGTCTGGCTTTCGATTTCATAATCCAAATCAAACCGTACAAACCTAAACCAATTACGATTCCGTACAATAAAAATGCCCAAATACTGCGCCACGGTGCTGGATTTACAATAACAGTTAAAGTCGTTGGAGTTTGATTCCAGACTCCGTCATTGTTAGCGCCACGAACTTCAAAAGTATAAGTTCCTGGATTCTGAATCGCAAAATTGGCCTCGCTGTTTTTGGTTGTTGTCCAGTTGTTTTCCAAACCAACCAAACGATAACTGTATTGATTGTTTTTGGATCGAATGTAATTTGGAATCGCAAAACTGATAGAAAAATTAGCCTTGTCATAATCCAAAGTAATGTTTTTGGTAAAACCAATGCTTTGGTCTAAAATTCCGTCTTTGTCATGCGCATTTACCGTTTCGTTTTTAATTTTCAAATCGGTAATTAAAACCTGTGGCGCATAATTATTTAAGGAAATTTTTGTGGCATCGAAAAAGGTTGCACCCGAAGGACTTCCAAAATAAAACTGATTAGATCCTAATTTTAATGCCGAATTATCGTTGAATTCATTACTCGCCAAACCATCTTTCTGATCATAAATGACAATTGCTTTTTTAATTGTATTGTACTTTATAATTCCTTGATTGGTACTGATCCATAAGTTTTTATCGTCATCTTCTAAAATCGAATGAATAGAAGTAATGACCGTATTTCCAATTCTAAGATTGATTCTAGTGAATTTTTTTCCATCAAAAACATGAAGACCTTTGGCTTTTGTTCCCACCCAAATTTTGTTTTGAGAATCTTCAAACAAAGTCAAAATATCGTCGCCCGACAAAGCCGAATGATCATAAAAAAAATGCTGTATTTGGTATTTCTTCGGATCAAAATTTCGAAGCGAAATGCGATTTAAACCATTTTGTGTTCCAAGCCAGATTGAATTTTGTTTGTCGATTAAAATACTGCGAACCATGTTATTGGTTAGAAAAACGGGTTTAGAAGTATCATTTCCAATAATTTGAAAGGTTTTATCTAATGTATTATAACGAATTAAACCTTTGCCAAAAGTTCCAATCCATAAGATTTTGTTTTCAGCTTTAAGCGAATAAACGCCGCTTTCTTTTAATAAATCGGTTAGATCTGTTGCGATTCTGTTGTCTTCAATTTTTTTAGAAATAGTATTGTAAGCTGATAATCCTTTAGAAAAAGTTCCAATCCATAAAATATTATCGTCTGCCAAACACATGGCTTTGATATCATTTTTATGAGTTTGTCCAGTTTTGCTATTAATGTAACTTACAGTTTCGGTATTTTTATTATAAATCGTGATTCCGCCACCTTCAGTTCCAAAATAAATGTTCCCGTTTTTGTCTGCAATAATCGAACTCACCACATCAAAACTCATCGGAATCTTTTTTGAATTCTGATTGTAATTAGAGAAATTGACATTTGAAACATCCCAAAGATTTACTCCTTTATAATAACAGCCAATCCAAATAGAACCTTTTTTATCCATAAAAACCGACTTTACTTTGTCGATTCCGTTGCTGTTATTGGTATTGTTGATTTTTTGAAGACTCTTATCTTGACCTAAGATATAAATTCCGTCATAAGCTCCAATCCATAAAGAACCTTGATTGTCAATTAGTAAAGAGCGAATGTCGCTATTAATTTCTCGATATTTTTCTGTTGGTAAAAACGAAACAAAAGCTTTTTCTTTTTGATCGAATTTTAGAAGACCTTTGTTTTTTGTTCCAATCCATAAACTGCCATCTTTGTCTTCAATTACCGATTGTACATTTAACAAATCAGTCGAATTTAAAGGATAATTTTTGAAAGTTAATTTGCCATTTTTTCTACTTGTCAATTGACACAACCCTTTCGTTGTTCCAATCCAAATTTCGCCTTTTTTGGTTTTTAAAATGCTCAAAATATTATTGCTCGGAAGGGTAGAAGCATCATCATCTGAATGGAAAACAGAAGAAAATAATCCTGTTTTTTTATTGTAAATCGTTAATCCTTTTGAAGTTCCAAACCACATTTCTCCGCCAATTTCTCTCATGCTCCAAACGGCATTATTGCTAATGGTATGATTGGCTTTGGTATGAAGATATCTCGTGAAACGATTTGAAATAGGATCATAACAATTTAATCCATTGTAAGTTCCGACCCAGATTTTTCCTGAATTGTCTTCTTCAATTGCTAATATATCATTGTTGCTAATCGAATATTTATCAGCAGTATCATTTCTGAAAATGGTAAATCGGCTTCCATCATATTTGTTTAAACCATCGCGTGTTCCGAACCACATCTGCCCAAATTTATCCTGATGAATGGCAATGACAGAACTCTGCGAAAGTCCATCGGTGGTAGAGAAATTTTTAAGGCGGTATTTATTTTGGGAAAACAGGTTTCCTGAAATAAAAAGCAAAACCAGAAAGACTATTTTGTATTTCATAGCGGTTAATTTTTTAGGTTCAAAGTTGCAAAGGAGCAGAGGTTCAAGGTTTTTCTCATTTTTGTCATTTCGACGAAGGAGAAATCTCCACGAGTAACTCTACAAAGATTGACGAAGTTCTATACGGAGCTACTTACGAAGATTTCTCCTTCGTCGAAATGACAAACTATACTTAATATTATTAAAAATGAACTCATAAAGCTTTGCTTTTTAGCGACTTTGCGAGATTAAAAAAAAGAACTTTACTTCAATCTCTTTTTTAATTGATAATCGTAAATAGACGGAATTTTTTCAATTGGCGTATTTAAAAATTCAATATAAGGATCAATGTCGTATTTGATTTCAAATTTCGTATTGCCGTGAACACCAATAATTCTGGCTAAAGCACCATCTTTCATCCCGTACAATAAAACAGTTTTCGATGGATCTGGATTTTCAACTTGAACATTTAGATTCCAAAACGTACTGAAAGGCCCGTGTGAAGGTTTCCAGTAATCGGCTCCACCGCCGCCAAATAAAGCGTAACTATTGTTTTTATCGGCTTTTAAATGAACCGTAATATTGTCAAATAGATTTTGATGATTTGCCCCAGAATGCTGATCTAAAACAGGATCTGTAAAAATTTCACAGTTCTGATATACGTTTTTTGTTGCAAATGTGTTGAAACTTAAAGGATGAACAGCAGAATTATAGATTTTTAGATCTTTAACCAAAACATTATGAACGCCGCCTAAAGTTACCGTATAATGAGCCAAATGCGGTCCGTCGGTTGTAACATCTTGAATGGTTACATTAGAAACTTCTTCGGCTAAAATACCGCTGTCTGCATTGGTGATTTTGATATCTTTAACCCAACTATTAAAAAGACGAGTTAAGAAAATCCCGTTATTACCAGGTTCTACGTGATGTGCGACTCTCGGAATATCAGGAAAAGTAAAACGAAGATGTTCGATTCCAACTTCATTTAAATGTTTCCATTCTACTAATTGCGCCTGATAACTTGTTTTTATTGAAATAGTTAAAGGCGTTTTTAAAGTGATTTTAGAACCAGAAATTTTAGCAATTTCAACCTGCTGTCTTACAATGGGAAGTTTTGGAAATTTCCAATGATGCGAACCAGGTTTTACTTTGGCGCCTTGATATAAATCTTTGATGATTTCGCCGTTTTCGCCATCTTTATTAAACAATTGCAATTCGACAACATCACCAACTTTTAAACCTTTTGCGTCAGAGACCGTAATAACATGTTCGCCCATTTTCCCCGAATTGACTTTCGCCAACGGATTAGACTCAGGTTCGTATTTATCCAAATAGGACTTTACACGTTCGCCCGGAACCTGTGTCCAAATAAATCCTCCGGACCAAGCGTATTGAGAAAAAGGTAAATCAATATTATTTTCTGGTTCACGTTGTCTTTTATCAAAAGTGGTTAAGTATTCGCGAAGTTCAGCCAAAACTTCAGAATCTTTAAGATACATCATCGGTCTTGGGCAGTAAATCTCAGTTCCGTTTTCGTTTGAACCTGCACCTCGAAGTACAAAATTGCTTCTTTCGATATACAAAATATCGCTTAGAATAATTCGTCCGGCAGGCAATTGCAGAATTACATTTCCTTCAACGGCATTTGCCGCTTTAAAAGCTTTTAAGAGTGCTTTTGAATCGTCTAGATTATCATTTGCTTTTACACCAAAATCAGTAGCATTAATTACTTTTCCATTAGTTTCAGGAATTTGGCTTTCGCCGAAATGATATCCTGCATAACTAAAATCAGGAAGATAGTTGGTTTTTGATGTAATGATTTTAGGTAATTCCTGCGCCAGTAAAGTATTCATGAAAAGACCGCAGGATATAAGAATGGTTTGGCGGATCATGGTTTTGTGGTTGTTTGTGGTTAGTTAGTTTTTTTTTTGTTTTGCCGCTAAGGCACTAAGGCTCTAAGTTTTTTTAGCCACAGATTAAAAGGATTAAAAAGATTTTTTTTTACACAGATTTGGCAGATTATAGCAGATTTTATTATGTATAAATTATCTGCGTTCATCTGCCTAAATTTTTTTAAATCTGCGTGAAACATAAAAAAAACCTCGCGTCTTAGTGCCTTCGCAGCAAACAAATTATAAAGATCGTTTGATCCCTAATTCAAGTCCTCGCAATTCTGCCAAGCCTCTTAAACGGCCAATTGCAGAATATCCCGGATTTGTTTTTTTCTTTAAATCATCCAACATTTGATGTCCGTGATCTGGACGCATTGGTAATTGGCTATTATTTCTTTTTTCAACTTCCAGAATTGCTTTTACAACTTCGTACATGTCAACGTCGCCTTCTAGATGATTTGCTTCGTAGAAACTTCCTTCTTCGTCGCGTTGCGTGCTTCTTAAATGAATGAAATTCATTTTATCGCCATGACGTCTTACAATTCCCGGTAAATCATTATCAGCACGAACCCCATAAGAACCTGTACACATGGTAAATCCGTTTGATGGAGAAGGAGCAGCGTTCATTAATTCGATCAAATCTTCTTCTGTACTTACGACTCTCGGTAAACCTAAAATTGGATAAGGAGGATCGTCTGGGTGAATTGCCATTACAACACCTTTGCTTTCTGCAACTGGAATAATTTCTTTTAAAAAGTGAAAAAGATTATTCTTTAAAGCTTGTCTGTCAATATGATTATAAGCACTTAAAGTAACCAAGAAATCTTCAACAGAATAAGCTTCTTCAGCACCAGGAAGTCCAGCCAAAATGTTCTGCTGCAATTTAACTTTGTCTTCTGAAGTCATGGCTTCAAAATAGCTTTTTGCTTTTTGTTTTTGTTCTTCAGAATATTCATTTTCTGCTCCTGGTCTTTTTAAAATATGCAATTCAAAAGCAGCAAAAGCGTTGATGTCAAAACGCAAAGCTTTTGAACCGTCTTCAACCGTATAAGACAAATCTGTTCTTGACCAGTCTAAAACAGGCATGAAATTATAACAAACACATTTAATACCGCATAAAGCTAAATTGCGAATGCTTTCTTTATAATTTTCAATGTATTGCAGGTAATTTCCAGTTTGTTTTTTAATGTCTTCGTGAACAGGAATACTTTCTACAACCGACCAAGTTAATCCAGAAGCGCCTTTTTTAGGATCTCCGTTTTCGTGCTCAATTTCAACTTTTCGTTTAATGATTTCATCAATGCTCCAAACTTGCCCGTTCGGAATATGGTGTAAAGCCGTTACAATTCCAGTTGCTCCAGTTTGTTTGATGTCTTGTAAAGAAACAGGATCATTTGGTCCGAACCATCTTAATGTTTGTTCCATGTTTTATATTTTTTATTTCCTACAAGGTTTTTAAAACCTTGTAGGTATTTTTAATTTATAATAATCTACAATTTAAACCTACAAGGTTTTAAAAACCTTGCAGGAGAGAGATTGATGTTTTAAATACTCGTTGCAGCAAATCCGCCGTCTACTTTTAATGTAATTCCTGTTACGAATTTCGACATGTCGCTGCATAAAAATAAAAGCGCACCGTCAATATCTTCAGGAGTTCCAAATCTTCCCATTGGGGTATGATCGATGATTTTTTCGCCTCTTGGCGTTAGTTTTCCTTCTGGAGTAAGCAGTAAAGCGCGATTTTGTTCTCCAATGAAAAAGCCTGGAGAAATTGCATTTACACGAATTCCTTCGCCGTATTTTTGAGCTAATTCAACAGCCATCCATTGTGTAAAGTTGTCGATTGCCGCTTTTGAAGCAGAATAACCCACAACTCTCGTTAAAGGTCTTTGTGCCGATGCAGAAGAAATATTGATAATATTTCCTGATTTCTGTTTCGCAAAAAGTTCAGCAAAGACCTGAGAAGGAAGCATTGTCCCAATAATATTCAAATCAATAACCTTTTGCAAATCATCGCTTTTCATATCATAAATCGCTTGATCTGGCTGAATCGTTGCACCTGGCATATTTCCGCCAGCGGCGTTAATCAAGATATCAAGACGTCCGTATTTTTCAACGATAAAATCTTTAATTTTTTCTAATTCTTCTTTATTTAAAACATTGGCCTGAACCGCAAAACCTTTTCCGCCATTTGCTTCGATAGCTTTTACAGTGCTTTCAGCTTTTTCAAGTGACTGAGAAACGATTCCGACAATAACGCCTTGTTTTGCCAATACATTTGCAAAATTGCTTCCTAAAACTCCGGCACCTCCCGTAATCAGTGCAATTTTTCCTTCTAAGTTGAATATTGAATTCATGTAATTTTTATAATTGATTATTTTTTTGACTTCTTAACTTCTAATCGTTGCAATCAAATCTAAAACCCTTTTCGTTTCTTTTTCGATTGTTTCGTAAGCATCAAATTGCATTACTTCTTTACTGATTAATTTGCTTCCCATTCCAACCGCAGAAACTCCAGCATTAAACCAAGTTTCAATACTTTGTCTTGTGGTGTCAACACCACCTGTAGACATGAAAATTAAATCTGGGAAAATGTCCTTAATACCGCTCATAAAATCTGGTCCTAAGATATTTCCAGGAAAAAGTTTAATGAATTTTACACCAGCATTTTCAGCAGCAATAATTTCAGTTGGAGTCATACAGCCTGGAGCATAGAGAACATCTTTAGGAATTAAAAATGAAGCGACTTCAGGAACAAATCCTGGACTTATAAAAAAATCAGCACCAGTTAAATAATAAGTTTCTGCTTGCACTAAATTTTTGATCGTACCAATTCCAAGAAGCATTTCTGGCATTTCAGCATTTCTTACTTCAACCATTTTTTTGAAGTTTGAAAGCGCTTCTGGGCCACGGCTTGTATATTCAACTGCTCTAATACCGATATTATATAACGTTCTTAAAACAGAAATGCTTTTATTTTCGTCGGCATTGAAATACAACGGAAGCATTCCTTGTTTGATAATGACGTCAATAGAATTCTGAATTGTACTCATAAGTTATATTTTTACTTTAATAACAATCTTTTTCAACGTTCCTTCACCAATCATTGCAGTATGGACATCTTCTGGAAACAAGATTGCAAATTGTTTTTCCTGCATTTCAAAAAAGGTATCTGGTGCATCATGAAAAAATCGAACATCTCTTTCGTCACTATATTCACCATTCGGATTCACACATTTTTCTCTTGGTTTCCATGCAAAAGTTTCTGGTCCTTTAATCGAAATCTGGATATCTATGTTTTTATCATGACATTCAAAACCTTTAACTGCTTCTTCTTTTGTATTTCCTTGTCCGACAATTACAATTAGTTTTAAACCTTCGCCAATTTCAAAAGCACCTTCTTCAAGATTGGCAATGTCATTTTGATTTACATAATCAAATGCTTTCTTGAAATTTGGATGTAAACCATAGTATTTCTGAGCATTATGTAATGAATCTAGTATCATTTTTAGTCGTTTTATTTTTGTTTTTTGATGTTATGTGTATATTTGCGTGTGCGTACACGGTATTTTACAAATGTATGCAAAATGTGATGTAAAACAACTTATTTTTGATAAAATAAATTAATTTTACCGAACTGCTTTTATTTTTTTAACTTAAAAAGAATCAATATCATAACAATAAAAAAAATTGCCGAACTAGCTAATGTTTCTGCCGGAACTGTCGACAGAATTATACATAAACGCGGGCAAGTGGCGCAGGAAACCGTTGATAAGGTAAATGCAATAATTGAAGAATTTGGATATACCCGAAATATTTTGGCGAGTAATCTGGCTTTAAACAAAAAGTTTCATTTTGCTGTTTTCCTTCCAAAATCAGAAACTTTGGAGTATTGGAAAAGTCAGGTCGATGGAATAGAAAAAGCTGCTTTGGAATTTAGCAAATTCGGAATTGTTTTGGATTATTTTTTTTATGATTATAATCTAGTATCGTTCAAAGAATCTGCTCAGAGAGTACTAGAATTTGATTGTGATGGACTTTTATTTGCACCGATTTTCTACAAAGATTCTGTTGAGTTTTTAAAGGAATATGAAAAGAAAAATATTCCGATTGTAATGATCGATTCGAATATTTCTGAAGAAAACGAACATGCATATGTCGGTCAAGATGCTTTTCAGAGTGGATATTTAGCTGGAAGATTAATCAGTTTTGCTGTAAAAAATGAAAGACAAGTTCTAATTTTTAAGATTACTAGAGAAATCGAAAGCACTTCTGTGTATCAGCAACGCATAAAAGGTTTTTATTCATATTTTGAAGATCATGACGAATTAACCAATTTCAAGTTTTCCGAATTTGCCTTAAAAGATTCAGGAATCGATCAGTTGAATTTGGAAATGTTTTCTGGCGTAAACAGTGTTTTTGTACCAAATTCTAGAGCTTATATTGTTGCTGAGTTTTTAGAAAAAAATAATATAAAAGGTGTTCGAATTATTGGTTTTGATTTACTAAAAGAAAACATCGAATATTTAAATAAAGGCGTAATAGATTTTTTAATCAACCAAAGACCCGAAGATCAAGGTTATATGGGAATAAATTATTTGTATAAAAAGCTGGTTCTACAGGAAGAAACAGAAAAGACACATTATATTCCGTTGGAGATTATTTTGAAGGAAAATTATTTTCCTGTTAGAAGATAAATATATTTTTTCGCAGATTAAGCAGATGTAAATAAATTTTGAATATAGTTTTGTGATTTCGAGGAACGAGACTCGGACGTTAGTGAACTGATGAAATAAATCACACAAAGAATTCCATCTAGTAAAGCCAATCTTTGTAGAGTTTCTAGTGCGATTTCTCGTTCCTCGAAATGACAAAACGCAATTTAAACATAGCCCGTGGTTTTAACCACGGGAAACGAATTGATATTATACATTGTGTTCCCGTGGTTAAAACCAGGGGCTATGTTAAAAAAAACGTTGAGCCTTAGCGGCAAAAAAAATCACTTTTTAACCTTCACAATCAAAGGATTATTTACCTTCTCAGCAAAAGAACTCAAATACTTTTCCCATTCTTGTTTGGTTTGAAACGGACTTCCTTTTTTCCATCCAAAACCAACATAATAAATAGCTTTGTTGTTTTTTACTGAAATATTTCCGTATAAGTTGCTTAATTCTTTTTCGTCAGTAACATGATTATCAAAACTAATTAACGAACCTTTTGGCGCAACTAAACCCATACCAATTTCAGAATCATCAATAGGTTCCCAATAACTTAACCAGCCTTCTTTTAAATTGGTGCCAATTGTTCCTTTTTTGTCATGAAGCGTTAAACCGGCTGCAATAGTTTTTGTTCCAGTAATATTGATTTCAAAACGAGAAAGCTGACTTCCATAATCTAAACTAATTAATTTCGATTCGGTTATTTTATTTCCTTTGGCATCCCAATCGGCATAAGTTAAAATAAAACTTGTTCTAATTGGACCAGTTGTAATCGTTTTCCAGCTAATGAAATTCTTGGAGAAATAATATTTTCCATCAACATTAACTGCAATTCCGCCCACGCCGCGACTGTCTCCAACTTGAAAATTATCCAGACCTTCGCCAGTATCTTTATGGTATGTTCCAGTTCCGGTTGTTGTTTTTTCGTACCATTTATTAATGATAGGATAATCGACTCTTTTTAGCCAAGCATCAATTCCGCTGGTTAACGTTCCGCCAGGAATATTATCTTCAACCATTTTTTGCGCTACAGGTCCGTAAGTTCTAAACGCTACTTTATTGTTTTCCCATGCATAATCGTCGGTGCGTTCTGGAACAAATCGAGAATAACAGCTCATTACTTTTGAAGCCGAAGGATTTGTTCCAATCAAAACCTCAAAATCCTGTTTTGAAGAAGCTTTAATTTTGGGCTGAAATAAAAGCAAATCTGCATTTCCGTCTCCATCATTATCTACGGTTTGTGTTTCTAAAAAGGTATTGCCATTTTTTATTGCATAATCTTCGAGTTTGACATTTGCAGGTAATCCAAGAGATTTTTTAGTTAATTCGATGGTTTCAAACTCTCTGTCAACTTTTAAATTGTTGGTAACAGTTATGATTTTATTCTGAGAAAAAGCAGTAAAATTGGCTGTCAGAATGGCTATGATAAAAAGATGTTTTTTCAAAATTCTTGGTTTTAATATTTTCGAAATTAGAGTTGATAAGAATATAAAAGTACAAATCTAATTATAATTGAAAATACAGAATAGGTGTAATTCTGTACATAATGCTGAAAATCAGAAAACAAAATTTAGATTTTTAATTCGATTTATTTTTACAAATAAATTATTCCGTTAGAAATATTTAGTCAGTAGAAAAAAAACATTTATGAATTTGCAAAGTGTCCAGTAAGGACATCTGTTTTGCGGAATAATGGTATGTGCGTAATCAAACGTTCTTACGGAACGTATTCAATTCTCTAATTATCAAATTCTCTTCCTAAAATGTAATTTATTGCATTAAAATAAAATTTTATATATTTGAGTTTCGACATTCTCTTTTTTGTTTTGATAATAATGAATAATTGTTATTGGCACATTTAAAAAAAAGAATGTTTTTATCTAGAAAATGACTTTTCCCAAAGAAGTATTTTTCAAGATTGTGATTTTTAAAATCACAAAACTAACCTACAGACCCAAAGAGAATGATGAAATTTAAAATTAGAATTTTACTTCTATTCCTATTATTTTCTCCAATTATCAATTCCCAAATCAAAAAGATTGGAGTTCCTTTTATAGTCAATTATAGTCCGAAAGCATATAAAGCGGCATCAGAAAATTGGGATGTTTTGCAGGATTCTAAAGGCATGATGTTTTTTGCCAATCATTTTGGTATTATGCAATTTGATGGTGTTCGCTGGGCAATTGTCACACAGCCGGAAAACAGAAGTATGGTGCGTTCGATGGCGATAGATAAAAACGATAAAATGTACGTTGGCGCTCAAGGCGATTTTGGCTTTGTCATTCAGCTTCCAAATGGACAATATCAATATACTTCTTTGGTAAAATTGCTTCCAAAATCGGCTCGAAATTTTGGTGATGTACTGCATACGGTGATTCGAAATAACGAAGTGATTTTTTTCTCTTATGAAAGGATTTTTATTTATAAAAACAAAGAAATCAAGGTAATAGACGCTAAAACTGCTTTTGATGATTTCTTTGAAGTTGGAGGAGAAATTTATGTCTCGGATAATGGAAAAGGATTATTAAAGCTAAAAGACGGTGCATTAATTTCTGTTGAAAATGGTGAGAAGTTTGTTGGAATGCAGGTTAGAAAGATTTTCCAAACGAAAGAAGGACTTTTGTTGTTCACGCAAAAAAATGGTCTTTTTACATTCAATGAAAATCAAATAAAACCATTTGTAACCGAAGTAGATCATTTGCTAAAACAGAATCAAATTTCAGCAGGAATTGAACTTTCTGATGGATATTTCGGAATTGGAACCCGCCAATCAGGATTGATAGTTATAGATAGTGATGGACATTTGGTTCAACATATTGATAAGCAAATGGGACTTCAGAATGAATATGTAACCAATTTTAAAATTGATAAAGAAGGCAATTTATGGGTGACGCTCAAAGGTGGAATTTCGCTGATTCAGATTTCGTCTCCTTTGTCAAAAATCATAGATGGCACAAATTCTGAAACCAAAATTTATTGCAGTCAGATTTATCAGAATAAATTGTATATCGGAACAGATAACGGTTTGTTTTGGCTGAATTGGGAAGCTTATAAAAGCGGAAAAAGAGAAAATGTAACTTTTCAGCATGTTTCTGGAATGTCTGAAAATGTCTGGAATCTTGGTGTTTTTGGTAATTCTTTGTTGGCTTTTGAAAAAAACGGAATATTCGAAATCAATGGAAATTCTGCGAAATCGCTGGCCCAAATAGATGGTGCTTGGCAAGGAATTCTAATTCCGAATCGGTCAGATTTATTGGTAGTTGGTGGATACACAGGATTATATTTGCTGAAAAAAGTAAATGGATCTTGGGTTTTTCAGCATCGAATAAAAGGTTTTGAGGAAAGTAGTAGAATTATGGAAACCGATAAACAAGGAAACATTTGGATTGCGCACGGTTATAAAGGAATTTATAAACTTAAATTCAATTCAACATTTGATTCCGTTACCGATATTCAGTTTTATAATGATAAGAGTGGATTTCCGTCGAGTTTGTTTTTGAATACTTTTAAAGTAGATGATCAGATATTATTTGGAACAACAAAAGGCGTTTACAGGCAAGATGTTTCTTCAAAAAAAATGATTCCAGATCCTGTTTTCAAGAAATATCTCGGATTAGAAAATCATATTCGATTATTAAAACCAGACAATCAGGATAATATTTGGTACGTTTCTGGCGAAAATACCGGAAAAATGAGCAAACAGAAGAATGGGAGTTTTAAGATTGAAGAACTTCCATTTCGAAAACTCCGATATATATATGTTCCTGGTTTCGAAAATATTCAAACCACAAACAGTGGTGACGTTTTCTTTGGAACACAAGAGGGTTTGATACATTACAGTGCAATTAAAAACAAGAAATACGAAACGAAATACAAAGCAGTTATTTCAGAAGTAAAATGTATTTTTCCGAAAGATAGTTTGTTGTTTTCCAGCCGTTACGATGTGCTCCCAAATAAAACAGGATCAGTAAATGATAAGTTTTCGACTGTATTATCTTATGCCAATAATGCGCTTCATTTTTCTTTTGCATCGCTTTGTTTTGATGATGCAGATGCAACAAAATACGAGTATTGGCTAGAAGGTTTTGAGCCAACTTGGTCAGATTACAGCCTTCAAACAGAGAAAGAATATACCAACTTGCCAGAAAATGAATATGTTTTTCATGTACGCGCAAAAAATATGTACGATGTGGTTAGTGAAGAAGCTGTTTTTAAGTTTGAAGTTTTACCGCCTTGGTACAGAACTTTTTGGGCTTACTTATTTTATTTTGCGCTCTATAGTATTGTAATTTATTTAATTGTTAGATATCAGAAATTTGTTGCTGAGCGTCAACGTCTTCAATTAATAGAGAATCAGGAAAGAGAATTGCTTCGAAGCCGTGCAGAACTTAACGAACAGAAACTGACATTAGAACAAGAAAATATGGCAATTGTTCGTGAAAATCTTCAAACGACAATTAATCTTAAAAATGCTAAAGTGGCTTCAAATACAGTCAATTTAATTCATTTAAATGAAATTTTGCTTTCAATAAAAGAATTGATCGCGCAGATTGACAAGAAAAATGAACCGAATGTAAACTTTAGTCTTCTGACGAAAATCAATAAATTAATAGATCACGAATTGCAGGGAGACAAACATTGGAACGAATTTGAAGAAATTTTCAATCAGTTGCATGATAATTTTATGCAGCGATTAAAATCGAGTTATCCAGAATTGACTCCACGCGATATGCGATTGTGTGCTTATTTGCGAATGAATTTCAATACAAAAGAAATTGCACCGCTTTTAGGAATTTCTGTTCGTGGTGTGGAAGATACCCGTTATAGAATTCGTAAAAAATTACAGCTTCCGTCTGATACGAATATCACTGAATTCATTCTTAATTTTTAATTTTTCTCGTATAAGTAGAATCTGAAGTGATTTTATGCTTTTCATCGATGATTTGTTACATTTCTTCGATAGTACCGTAGTCAAACCGTACTCAGAAATGTAAGTCTTGCCTGATTTTTTAGTTAATATTGCGCTGTTATTGTCGGAAAATACAATCTGTTTTTATAAATAAGATTTATTGAAGAAATAACAAATACTAACTAAAAACCTATTTAAAAATGAAGCAAAATGACTTTTTTTTCGGCCGACCACCGAAAAGCAATTCTTATTTATTAAAACAATTTTGTGTAGCAGTTTTGTTCTTACTGTTGCCATTTCTCAAAACTCAAGCGCAATGCAATACGCTCGTTTGGTCTGATGAATTTAATGGCACAACGGTAGATTTAACCAAATGGCAAAGCATTTCTGGAAACGGATGTCCGTCGCTCTGCGGATTCGGAAATGCTGAAGCGCAACGTTACGATCCCAATCAGGCGACAATTGTAAAAGAAGGAACAAATAGTTACTTAAACATTGAGGCAAAATATGCGCCTAACGCACAATTTCCAGATCAGCCGTATGCTTCTTCAAAATTGACAACGGAAGGAAAATATTCTTTAAAATACGGAAGAGTAGAAGCTCGTATGAAACTTTCTAACGCACAAGGTGCTTGGCCGGCTTTCTGGATGCTTCCAGTTAATGGCAATTGGCCTTTTACTGGAGAAATTGACATTATGGAAGCCAAACACAGAAATCCAAAATCGGTAGATGGAACGATTCATTATGATGGTGGAGGATATCAGTTTACAGGAAGAAGCTACAGTTCTCCAATAGATTTGTCCTCAGATTTTCATGTTTATGCTGTAGAATGGGGACCAAATTTTATTAAATGGTTTGTGGATGATGTTCTATTTCATACGGCAACACCAAACACAACTGTAAACGGCGGATGGCCTTTTAATGACAACAATTTTTATATTATTTTGAATCTCGCAGTTGGAAGCTACGGAACACCTTATACGAGAGTTAACGGTGCAGGAGTAGAGCCAATTCCTGCCGATTTTCCAGCAAAATTACAGGTCGATTATGTTCGTGTTTACGATGGCAGTTTTAAATATGCAGTAACTGGCGATAACAAAGTTTACCAAAACGAAACTAGTAAAACGTATTCTGTAAATGCAATTGCGGGTGCAGCTTATAATTGGACTGTTCCAGCAGGAGCAACAATTACATCAGGGCAGGGAACAAATTCTATTACTGTAAATTGGGGAACTTCTGGAGGAGATGTTTCGGTAACGGCGACAGTTTCAGGCTGTAATGTAAATAACTACAAATTGGCAGTAACAACCGAACCAGCATTGCCTGTTGAAAAAATACATGATGATTTCCAAAGCAATCGAAATGTATTGTATCCTGTAAAAACTGGAGTTTTGACCGAAGCTGTAGCGAATCCTTCTGCTACCGGAATTAATACTTCGGCTTTGGTTGGAAAATATGTTCGAAATTCAAGCGAATTGTATGATGTGTTGAACATCAGAAATGTAACCATAACTAATGCGAATGATTATGTTTACGGAAGAAAAAGACTTTCGTTTGATATTTATACTTCGGCTCCGGTTGGAACAAAAATTTCGATGCAGTTAGAAAACAGCAATGTTACAACTGCGACGAATTATCCGTCAGGTAGACATAGTGGTTTTAAAGCTACGACCACAGTTCAGAACAAATGGGAAACAATCGAGTTTGAATTTGAAAAAATAATTGATCCAAATACGAGTGCTTTATCAATTAATAATGTGGTACTTCTTTTTGAATCGAATTCGAATTCTGGTGCGACTTATTATTTCGATAATCTGCTGACAAAAGCAGCGCCAGAAAAGCCAATTATTGCAACAGACGTGCTGCAAAATTACGACGGAGTAAATAAAATCATAAAAGGAACAACAACTGGAACGTATTCTGTTGTGGCAAATCCAGCGACAAATTCGGTTAATTCTTCTGCAAATGTCGCGAAGTATGTTCGAAATGTATCTGAGCAATATGATGTGCTTTTCTTCAATACACAAAGTACGATTGAGGATGCCGGTTTGTTGAAAAATCAGACGAACAAAATTATGATTGATGTGTACACTTCCGCACCAATTGGGACAGTGGTAAGTTTGAATTTAGAAAACAGTGCAACATCACTTCCAGCCAATTATCCTACAGGAAGAAATAGTACCTACGTAGCGATTACAACCAAACAAAATCAATGGGAAACATTGACTTTCTATTACAATTCTAGTCCAGATGGAGGAACTTCAAATTTGGCAGTAAACCAAATGGTTTTGTTATTTAATTCGGGTTCTTACACAGCTGATACCTACTATTTCGATAATATTCGAATTGGCTCTACTAAACTTCCAGATACATTTACGCAAGGTGTAATTTATGAAGATTACCAGACGATTCACAATATTACATTTAGAGATGCAATTGGAACGTATACGGCAAACACAGCAAACCCAAATGCAAGCGGAATTAATACTTCTTCGAATGTTGGAAAATACGTTCGCAAATCGACAGAACTGTATGATAATTTCTCATTTAATACTACAATAACCAATATTGGAGATTTTAAAGGTGGAGTTAAAAAGTTCGCGATGGACGTTTACACTTCTGCACCAGTCGGATCTATTATTTCTTGGCAAGCAGAAAGCAGCGCTTCAGTTCCAGCAAATTATCCTGTTGGAAGACATAGTATTTATCAAGGAGTTGTAAAACAAACCAACGCTTGGCATACAGTAACTTTTACTTATGCAAGTTCACCAGATGCTTCAACAGCAGACAGTGAAGTAAATCGTTTTGTTTTCTTATTTGAACCGGGAACAAATTCTGGAAACACGTATTATTTTGATAATTTAAGAGCTTTAAATTTAGTCTCTACAGAAACTCCAGCGGGATTGCCTTCGCCTTGGATTAGCACCGATTTAGGAGCAGTTACTCCAGCGGGTGAAGCGACACATTCTAACGGTACTTTTACCATCAAAGGAGCAGGAAATGATATTTGGGATACAAGCGATCAATTTCAATTTGTAAATCAATCTATTACTGGAGATGCAGAAATTATTGCTAAAGTAAATTCGTTAACTAATACAAATACTTATGCAAAAGCGGGAGTAATGTTCCGTGAAACGCTTACGCCAACATCAAAACACGCCATGACAGATGCAAGCGCAGCAGCAGGAATTGAGTTTTTGACTCGTGATACTGCTTCGGGAGTAACTACAGCAGAGGTTACAACAGGAGCGACTCCAAAATGGGTTCGTTTGGTAAGATCTGGAAATGTGTTTACATCTTATTCTTCAGATAACGGAACAACATGGACACAAGTAGGAACGCCAAGAACAATTGCAATGGCTAGCACTATTTATGTAGGAATGGCAGTTACGTCTCACGCAAACGGAACTCTAACAACAGGAGTTTTCAGCAATGTAACAGTTCGAAATATAACTGCAAATCCGAATGTGAATTTAGCTTTAGCTAAAACAGCGACAGCTTCTACAGAAGAAAATCCTACGCTTTCTGCAAATAAAGCAACAGATGGCGATAGCACAACGACAAGATGGGCGAGTTCTTTTGCTAATGCGACTGAATGGATTTATGTTGATTTGGGAAGCAATTACAACATTAACAGAGTAGTTTTAAAATGGGAAGCGGCTTATGCAACACAATACAAAGTGCAGATTTCAACTGATAATGTTTTTACAGAAAACGAAACAGTAAGCAATCAAACTGCCGGTGATGGAGGAACAGATGATTTAGCGGTAAGCGGAACAGGAAGATACATTCGAATTTTATGTAACGCTAAAGCTTTGCCTCCGTACGGATATTCATTGTATGAAATCGAAGCATATGGATCATCTTCTACAGCTAGAATGGCTATGAATGTTGTTGAAGAACCGCAGGCAGAAGAAGTTGTTTTTGCCATGTACCCAAATCCGACAACTAATTATATTCAAGTTTCATCTCCTGAGAACTTAGATAATAAAATCATTACGATTTACGACGATTCTGGAACTTTGATTTTAGAAAACAAACCTCAAGGAAACGAAAGCGTAATTGACATAAGTAAGCTTCGTAGAGGAATCTACATTCTAAACTTCAAATCAGATCAAAAAAGCTGGACTAAAAAGCTTATTAAGAAATAATTTTAAATCTGTTGGGTGCAATTTAAGGAGGGCATACCAATTGCACCTGGCGGATTTATTTAGTCATTCATTTGAAAATGGCTTTGGTTTAAAACTTATTTGCGTAACCCCAAAATTATTTAGATATGAATAAAATTAGACTTCAAAGATTTTCTTTTCTGATGACACTATTTCTAGTGTTTTCAAACCTGATACACGCTCAAGGGCCTGTACCTTTTACGATTAGTAATAATTCGACGTTTGCTGACAGCGAATTATATGTTGCAATTGTCGGCATCGATTATACAACGGGAAACCACGTTTGGGTAAATGCCAAAACGAGTCAGATATTGCCAATGAACGCTTCTTACAATACAGTTACTGGGCCAACTTATGGAGGAAATACAGGACCGGGGCAAAATTCTAAATATGCAGCTTGTTTTACTAAGTTGAGCGAAATTCCAAATAAGACCTTTACACTTCCTTTAATTGCAGGATGTAGAGTTTTTATATCTAAAGGTTCACAATTGTATTTTTACTTTTTTGGCGCAAGCGGAGCTCCTTCAGGATATGCATCGCCAAATCCGCAAAATGCTACAGATCCCAATCAGGGAATTTTGTATGAAATGATCGAATTGACAAATAATCAGTATGGTTTCTTCGGAAATCCAACAAGAGTCGATTCATACAAATATCCAATGGGATTGGAATTATTTGGTGCAAACGGCTACCAAAAGAAAGTGGGTGATTTAAAAAAACACGCAGATATTGTTGCTGCTTTTAAAGCGAATGTTCCTGCAGAGTTTCAAGGTTGTGTGAACGATGCAACTGGCGAAATTACTGCACCTTCTAAAACGGCAGCTTACGCGGAAGGATCTGGACCATATGCAAATTACTTAAAATCGTACATCGATGCGATTTGGAACAAATACAAAAATGAAGACTTGATTTTTTATGCTGGAGATGCTGGTGTTTTTAAAGGAAGAGTTATTGGAGAACAACTAGAAATGGTTGGACAATCTGGTGCTTTTGTTGGAAGAACAGGACGTGTTCAAAATAGGCCAACAACGCAAGAAGCTCTTGAAGGCAAAGGCGTTTTGGACAGAAGATTGGTCGACGGAGATTTAGATCTTGTAATTCAATCGCAATTAACAGCTGCGATTAATCGTCATGTTGTCAATACAACGACCACAAATCCAGGACAGCAAAATTGGTACGATGCATCGAAATATTATCAAGTAAATCCAACAAATCATTATTCTAAATTCTGGCATTTGCCAGGAATCAATATTGACAATTTAGCTTACGGATTTGCGTATGATGATGTTGCAGATCAATCGCCATCACTTCATTCGCCACAGCCAACAAAAGTCATTGCTACATTTGGAGGTTATTACGGACTTACGACGCCTTCAGTTCCAGCTACAACAGATGTAATCACAGTTTACAAAGATTGCAATTACACTGGATTTTCTGGCGGATTAACAATTGGAGATTACAATCTAGCTCGTTTAAATTCTTTAGGAGTTTTAAATGATGATATTTCTTCGCTAAAAATTACACAAGGTTATCAAGCGATTTTATATCAAGATGATAATTTCGGCGGAGCTTCAACCGTAATCAATTCTGATAATTCATGTTTGAATGCTACTTGGAATGATAAAGTGAGTTCGATCAGAGTAATTGCTAATGGAACAACAACTTTAGGAAACCAGACTTTCTTTCTTCAAAACAGAAACAGCGGTTTGTATATGGATGTTTGGAATTCTAGTATGTCAAACGGAGCAGGAATTAATCAAGGTGCTCTAAATTCTGGAAACAATCAGAAATTTACTTTTACGCATTTAGGAGACGGAATGTATAAAATCATTGCAAACCACAGCGGCATGTCAATGGACATTAATAACTTCAATAAAGCTAATGGTGCAAGAGTAGAACAATATCCATATAATGCGACCACAAATCAGCAATTTATTTTGGTTTCTACAGGTGATGGTTATTATAAAATTGTTGCCCGTCACAGCGGAAGAATTGTTGAAGTGGCAGGAGCAAGTACAGCTTCTGGAGCAATTGTGCAGCAATGGGACAATAACAATCAGACTTGCGGCCAGTGGAAATTAGTTCCTGCTACAAGTTCTCAAACTTCAGTTTTAATTCAAGCAGAAGATTATTCAGCAATGAGCGGTATTCAAGTTGAAGCAACTACAGATACTGGCGGAGGTTCAAATGTGGGTTATACAGAAACAGGCGATTGGTTAGCGTATAATAATATCAATTTCCCAACAACTGGTTCTTATTTGATTGAATACCGTGTAGCAAGCGCTGTGACTGGCGGAAGATTATCTTCTGATTTAAATGCTGGCGCAGTAGTTTTAGGAAATGTTGATATTCCAAACACTGGCGGATGGCAAAATTGGCAAACTGTTTCTCAGACTGTAAACGTAAATGCAGGAACATATAATTTCGGAATCTACATTCAGAATACAGGAATGAATATCAACTGGATTAAAATTACAAAAGTAGCAGGAACAGCAAAAATGGCTGCAACTGAAACGATAGCAGAAGAAGAGCCTACTGCAACAGAATTGAATGTATATCCAAGTCCAGCAGAAAATACTCTTTTTGTGACCACATCTGTAAGCGGAGAAAAAATAAGTATTATAGATCAGACAGGAACGCTAGTTTCTGAGCAAAAAATCAATAATAACAGCATTGATGTTTCGCGTCTTAGAACTGGAATCTATTTTGTTATTTTCCATAAAGATGGTACAAAAACGGTTAAGCGTTTTATTAAAAAATAATTTAAGAATGCAGGTTTTAGATCAAAATCTGAAACCTGCAATTTTTCAATATCCCCATAATTTACAAATTAAAACAAATCACTATGAAAGACAACTACACAAGAATGTCGGCAAAATGGATTCTTATTTTAGTATTGGGTGTTTTTAATTTTTCTGTAGCCCAAAAAAAAGTAATTGCATATATTCCCAATTGGATTGATTTAAATGCTTTTTCAAGTACCATTCAATACAGTAAATTAACGCATATTAATATTGCTTTTGAAAATCCTGATGCAAACGGATATTTAAGTTTTAATTCAGGAAGCAATACAATTATAAATGCCGCGCATGCACAAAATATAAAAGTTTTTGTTTCTCTTGGAGGTGGTGCCGTTTCTGAAGGAGGAGCAATTAGAGACAATTATTTTAATCTGATAACACCAGCAAACAGAACAGCTTTCATTCAAAAAATATACGATTATGTTGTTGCTCACAATTTTGATGGAGTCGATGTCGATTTAGAAGGGCCAGCTATTAATGGCGATTATGGAGGGTTTGTGATTGCTTTAGCGAATAAATTGCATGCCAATGGCAAATTGATTTCAGCAGCGCTTTCAGAAGGATATGGTGGTGCAAATGTACCTTCATCTACTTTTGCTGCATACGACTGGATCAATATTATGGCTTATGATGCAACGGGGCCTTGGGCACCAAACAGCCCAGGACAGCATTCTCCTTACAGCATGGCGGTTAATCAATTTAATTATTGGACAGGAAGGGGATTGCCTGCAAGCAAGGCTGTAATTGGACTTCCTTTTTACGGATATGGTTTTGGAGCTTCTGCCAATCAGGGAATTTCTTATGCCAATATCGTAGCGCAATATCCGGGTGCTGAAAATTTAGATCAAGTTGGAAACACAATTTATTACAACGGAATTCCGACTATCAAACAAAAAACAACTTTTGCGATTCAAAATGCGGCGGGAGTTATGATTTGGGAGTTGTCTCAAGATGCTACAGGTTCTAAATCTTTGCTTACTGCCATTAATCAGGTTATTACAGGAAGTAATCCGCCAGCAACAGGAACTTTAATTCAGGCAGAAAATTATAACGCGATGAGTGGTGTTCAAACAGAAGCAACCACAGATACAGGCGGTGGATTAAATGTTGGATATTGTGATACGGGCGATTGGATGGCGTATTATAATATTAACTTTCCAACTTCTGGTTCGTATCAAATAGAATATCGTGTGGCAAGTGCTGTAACAGGCGGAAGACTATCGTCTGATTTAAATGCAGGAACTATTCAGCTTGGAGCTATAAATGTGCCCAATACAGGAGGATGGCAAAACTGGCAGACGATTACGCAAACTGTAAACGTAAATGCAGGAACCTATAATTTTGGAATCTATGTTCAAAATACTGGTTTTAATATCAATTGGTTTAGAATTACAAAATCAGGTTCAACGGCAAGAACAGCTGCGCCAGCTACCGAACAGTCTATTGCAAGTTTAGAAATTTATCCAAACCCAACAGAAAGTGAAATCTTTTTTACGGCAGAAGTTTCAGGTGGAAATGTAAATATTATTAATACTGAAGGTGGAGCGACAGTTTCATCTCAAACGGTAAATAACAATAGTATAGATGTTTCGACTTTGAAAACCGGTATTTACTTGATTTCGGTTGAGAAAAACGGAATCAAAACCGTAAGACGTTTTATTAAGAAATAATCATAACCCATTTGCCATAATGGTTTTAGATACATTAAATTTTTTAGGTTTTAATGTGTTAAGAAGGCTGTCTTTTTGGACAGCCTTTTTTTATCTGCAACCTTGATAGCTATAAGAACTGCAGTTAAAAAAAACATTATCATTTCCATAACACTAACATAAACTGATTCTAGGTTTAAATTGATAAAATTGCATTCGATTAAAAGCTCCAAAACTTCTAATAAAGTGTCCCCAATTTATTAAAGTTAAAACCTATGAAATTAAAATTTACTTCACTTTTTATAGTGTCTGTTTTTGTTGTTTTTAATAGTTCTGTTTCGGCACAAAAAACAAAGAATTTAAACGGAACACAAATCGCATTTTTATCTGATGTTCATTTGCAGGATTTATTTGGCAGATTTTCAGATTCAGATTACAAAGGCGTTCTAAATCCAAGAACAAATCAATATGCTTTGGTGCGAACCATGTCATCGCAATTGCATTCAACTCGAATTTTTAATGAAAACTATTTTGCTTTTTTAGCAGCTTTAGATGATATCGCAAAGCGAAAGATCAAATATGTCGCACTTCCAGGTGATTATACCGACGACGGACAGCCAATTCACATTCGCGGATTAGCTAAAATTTTAGAACAATATTCAAATAAATACGGAATAGAATTCTTCATTACCACAGGAAACCATGACCCAGTTGGACCTTTTGCACAGGAATCTGGGAAAGAAGATTTTTTAGGTAAAGAAGGTAAAAGTCAACCCATTTATAGCAAAGACGGTATGTATGCGCCAAATCTCACCATCGAACAGCCTGTAGTTGTTACCACCGATATTGCTAAAATGGGTTATTTAGGAATTACCGATAATCTGAAAGATTTTGGTTTTCATCCGAATAAAAAAAATAAATTTTGGGCAACACCTTTTTCAAATTATTCAAGCGAAAATTATTCATTCGATAAAGCTTTAGAAAGTGCAAAATTAGCCAATCGTGTATATGAAGTTGCACCAGGTTATGAAGTTCCAGATGTTAGTTATGTCGTTGAACCTATTGATGGACTTTGGTTAATGGCAATTGATGGAAACGTTTACATTCCGAAGAAAACCGATGGCGACCCTAAAGATTCAAAAAGTTATGCTGAGGCTAGTACAGGATACAATAATGTACTTTCAAACAAAAAACATTTAATTAATTGGGTTTCTGCTATTTCTGATCAAGCTAAAAAACAGGGAAAAACTTTAGTTGCTTTTAGCCACTTTCCGATGATCGATTTTAATGATGACGCTTCTGCGGAAATAAAAGAATTGCTTGGCCCAAACAAATGGCAGTTAAACCGAGTTCCAGTTGAAGAAGTGGCACAGGTTTTTGCAGATGCTGGATTGAAGATTCATTTTGGAGGCCATATGCATATTAACGATACAGGAGTGAGAACTTCTCCAAAAGGAAATACCTTAGTTAATATTCAAACTCCTTCGCTTGCGGCCTACATTCCGGCTTACAAATTATTGACTTTAAAGAAAGATAATGTGGTCGATATTCAGACTATTACAATCGATAATGTTCCGAGATATGATGAACTTTTCGATTTGTATAAAATGGAATATCAGTTTTTAGAAAGTCAGAATACAAAAGATATTTGGAATGCTGCTATTTTAAAGACTAAAAATTATCATGATTTTACCGATTTTCATTTGAAGGAATTAGTGCGTCTTCGTTTCTTAAAAGACGATTGGCCTTCTGCTTTTAAAGATTTTATTTTGAATGTTTCAGCGAAAGATTTATTGGTTTTAGCGAACATTAAATCAGCAAAAGATTTTGATTTTATTTTGAAAAATAAAGAGCAGTTTCAAAAAGAATGGAAAGAAGCGGAGACGAAATCGGAACAGATTTTAATTAAAAATAAACTTAAAAAAACAGATTTCAATTGGACAGGAAATGATCTTTTAATTGATTTTTATCGCTTTAGAAGTGCAGACGAATTGGCTCTTGCCGATGTTGGAGTTGAAAGAGCAAAACAATATAAAGTATTATCTGATTTGTTTTTAGAAGGTGGTAAAGCTGATCTTTCAAGTGACACACCACTTCAAAAACAAATGAAGCTGTTCTTAATTATCTTCAATAAATTCATACACGAAGTTCCAGCAGATCATTTTTCTGTTGATTTGAAAAGTGGTGCTGTTAAAAGTTTGAAGTAATTTTTTTTTTAACCGCAAAGAGCGCAAAGGTTTACGCAAAGTTTAATTTTTGAGTTAGATTTTATAAAATAAAAAAGTTCGCAAAGCTTTAATCTAGCTTTGCGAACTTTGCGTTTATGAGCGTAACCTTAGAGAAAAAATCTTAGCGTACTTTGCGTAAACCTTTGCGCTCTTTGCGGTTAAATAAAACGGCTCAAAAAAAATTAAGGTGTCATTACGGGATTATTTCGAACATAACTTCCGTCATCATACTTAATTTGGTATGGAGAATTAAAGAAAGTACTTGGCAGATAATAATCGGTTGTAATGATTTGTGCTCCAGAATTTTTTGCGGCTTCAAAATGCGAGTAATCGTTGGCACGGGCTTCTTTGGTATCAGAATCGGCTCTGGTTCTTATAATGTAACCTTTTTTCACTAAATCTTCAATTGTCGGATCTTCAGCATTATTTCTGAATAAAGCTGCAGCTTCTGGTTTTCCTGGTTCTGCGTTAATAAAAACGGCGCGTCCCTTAAGGGACGGATGATTCAATGCGTACAAATCTCTTTTTGCGCCGTTGTTATCTAATAAGAATAAAAATCGTCCTTTGGCTTCTTTTAAAGTCGGCCAATTGTTATTTAAAACTGCTTCTTCGAGAGTTTTATATTTTCCGCGAACCATGTCTGGCGTAATCAGTTTGTCTTTTCCTAATTCTTTGCGGATTACTTTGTCCATTTCGTCAAAAACTGAGGCTGTGAAATCTTCTGGTTTTGTACCGAAGAAATTCGCATCTCCGTCTTTTGGTTCCAAAGTAATAAAAACAGGAACGTGTCCCGGATTAGCATCTGACCATTTTTTTAATTCCTGAAGACAGATTTCGAAAGTATAAGCAGAAGTTCTAAAATCGATATCTGGCATATGGAAAACCTTAAAACCTGGTTTTTTCATTAATCCGTTTGGGTCGTAAACTTCTTCAGATTTAGCTATATCCAAACCTTTTGGGTGTGCATATTTTCCGCCTTTCGCATCTGCAAAAATGTCAATTTCTAGATTGCGTAAACCTTTGTTTAATTGATCGGTAATGCTAATATGAGTGTATTGCAAGCCTTTAAGAGAACGAGTGGTATCTCTAGCTTGGATAAGATTGTATAAATCGGTTTCAATCGCATGACGATAACTGTTGTGCGATCCGATAACCTGAATCTGGTTAATTTTCAGATTGTCGTTCTGAGCCTGAGCGCTTAAAGCTCCTGCAAATAATAAAGTAAAAAAAAATGGTTTCATAATTCTAAAATGTAATTGATACTGTTGACTGGGACGCATCAAAAGAAAATTGCATTTTTTGAAAGGCACTAAGTTAAAATCTGAAGCCGATTTGTGTGTTAGATTAAAAAAAAGAAATCGCAAAGTGATTCTTTCTTTTGCTTTAAAAAAGTAGTATTTCTACAACAAACGTGTTTATTTATTAATTTAAAGATAACCTTGACGCAAAAAACATTGGGTTTTCATTTTATTATTTTACGATATTAAAAAGCCTGTAATTAGTATATGAATAATCCTGAAATTTTTGAAAAAACGTATAACCAATATTGGAAAAAGCTTAATGCATTTTCTTATACGATGACTCAGGATAAAGACTTGGCGCAGAACATTGTTCAGGATGTTTTTGTGGATTTATGGGAAAGAAAAGAAGAACTGAATATTAATGCTATTGAACCTTTTTTATTTCGTGCAGTAAAAAATCAGGTTTTCAAACATTATCAGAACAATCGTTTTGATAAGACGATTTTAGAAGAAAAATTCGAAGACTACATTATTGACAATTTTTCGACTATTGATCCAGAAGTGATGGATTTGCTTTATTCTTTATTAGACAAACTTCCAGAAAAAAGAAAAGAGGTTTTGTTGATGTATAAATTTCAAGACATGACAATTGATCAAATTGCAGACGAACTTGGAATTTCAAAACAAACTGTAAAAAATCAAATTTCATCAGCTGTAAAACAACTTCGAGAAGGCTTAAAAGACTTGGTTTGGCTGGCTCCATTCATTATTTTCAATCAAAAATTTTAAAATAACTTTCGCTTGATGTTTTCATAATATTCGGCAATAGTACGATTTCTGGTTTCTGGTACTTATCTATAACAATAAGTATTATGATAAAAAGAATTAAACATAGTTTAGAATATCTGCTGGATAAAAGTTCGCGAGGAAAAACTTCATCGGCAGAAGAAAATTTATTGCATGATTTTGCTTTCGACGAATATCAAAATTCAAAATGGGATAATGATCTTATGGGAAACCCAGAAATCGAATCTCAAAACATCTACGACGAAATTCAGATAAGAATTGGAAAGAAAAGATCTTTCAATCCTTATTTAAAATATATGGCTGCTGCCAGCATTCTTTTTCTGCTTGGTTTAGGATTTTTCTTGAGACCAAATGTTTTAAACCAAAAACAAATCACATTTAAAACGTCATCGATTCCCCAATCTATCCAATTAAGTGACGGTTCGAAAATTTATCTGGCAGCAAACTCATCATTTCAGTATCCTGAAAAATTTGAAGGCGATCAAAGAACGGTTTCTTTACTAAAAGGAAACGCGTTTTTTGAAGTGGCCAAAGACAAAAAACACCCATTTATTATTCATTCTGGCGAAATACAAACCAGAGTTGTCGGAACTTCATTTCACATTCAATTATCAAAATTAAACTGTAAGGTAATTGTCGTAACCGGAAAAGTAAATGTTTCTGGAAAAGGGCAGAGTGTAGATTTAGTGCCAAATCAAGAAGCTTTGTTTGAAGGCCAAAAATTAACCAAACAAGTTGCCGATAAAGCTTTTTTGGTGAATTGGTACAATCAAGATGTAACACTTGACCAAACTACTTTAAAACAGGTTATTGCCATTTTACAATATAAATACGGAGTTTCATTTCAGTATAACAACGAACACGTATTAGCAACGCCGTTAACGGTATTCATTAAGAAGGACGCGACATTAGAAAATGTTTTGGAAGAAATAAATTATATCACAAACCTAAAATTCAAAGTCTATGGCGAAGTAGTAAAAGTGGATTAAAAACAAAAAAAGCAGTTGCTGGAACAACTGCTATTAATAACTAAGCATCGTAAAAACAATTACTTAAATCATGTATTTTAAACCTTCTTATTTAAATCTAAAGAGTTTTGTCTTTTTAGTCCTGGCTTTACTTGCCTTTCAGAGTGGCTACAGTAAAACTAATTTATTAAAAGAGTCAAAAGTAGCAAATAAAATAGAAAAAGCTACTCTGGTTTCTATTTTTTCAAAATTAACGCAACAAACCGACTACAAATTTAGTTACGGACAAGCTGTAATTGCTGATAATACAGCTTATACGGTAAATTATAGTAATGAGTCTATTACTGCAATTTTGAATGATCTTTCGCAAAAGGCAAATTTCAATTATAACATTAGTGGAAAACTGATTTTAATTCAAAAAACAGCTGCGCCAAAAGCAATAAATGCAAAAGCAGTTGATAGAATTAAAGTAAAAGGAAAAGTTGTTGACGAATTTAAAGTGCCAATTCCTGGTGCAACAGTATCAGAAACAAGTTCTTCAAATTCAACAGTTACAAATTTTGATGGAGAATTTGAAATTACGGTTGGAGAAGGAAAAACATTGGACATTTCTTATATGGGTTATAAAACCAAAACAGTTGCTGTACAGACTGGTTTTATGAATATTCAATTAGAGCCAAATACAGCTGAACTAAACGAGGTTTTGGTTGTAGGTTATGGTAAACAATCTAAGAAAGATGTTACTGGTGCAGTTACACAATTAGAAGCAGGAAGTTTCAAACAAGGTGTAAACGTTTCGGTAGATAATTTAATGCAAGGAAAAGTGGCTGGTGTACGTGTTGTAAATACAAGCGGTGAGCCAGGAGCTGGAGTAAATGTAACAATTCGTGGAGTTGGATCTATCAGAAGCGGAAGTACGCCTTTGTTCGTTGTAGATGGTGTGCCTTTGTCAAATGATGATGTAAGCCCTTCTGGAAGTAATGTAGGTTTTGGAACTTCTTCTGCTAAGAATCCGTTGAACTTTTTGAATACGAGTGATATCGAATCGATTACGGTTTTGAAAGATGCGTCGGCTTCTGCAATTTATGGAGCAAGAGGTTCTAATGGAGTTGTTTTGGTAACAACTAAAAAAGGTTCTAAAGGTGAAGGAACACTAACTTTTGATTCTTATATGGGAGTTTCGACTGTGGCTAACAAACTAGATGTTTTAAGTGCAAGCGAATATAGAAATGCAATTACAGACAAAGCATTTGATCACGGCGGAAATACAGATTGGCAAGATGTAATTTATAGAAGTGCTATAACTAAAAACAATTCGCTTTCTTTTTCTAAACAAACAGAAACTGGAAATTATTATGCTTCGATTGCACAAATGGATCAGGAAGGTGTGGTTCGTAACAGTAATTTCAAACGTCTTTCTGGAAGAATTAACGCCGCAGAATCATTTTTAGATAACAAACGTTTGAAAGTAAAAATGAATCTTACTGCAAGTGAAACTAAAGATGACGGAGTTCCTACGAGTGATGATGGTGGTTCTAACGGACAATTGATCGTTCATACTTTGATGGCAAATCCAACACGTTCTGTTTTTGATGCGAATGGAAACTACACCAATTTCAACATGAATGCACATTACAATCCTGCATATTTGTTGAGCATTTACCAAGATCAAACGAGAACATTAAGAGTTTTAGGAAACTTAGAAGCTTCTTTAAGAATTATTGACGGATTAGAATACAAATTAAATATTGGTATTGACCGTTCGATGGCAGAAAGAAACACAACTATTTTTCCAAACTTAACAGATTTGAATCCGAAAGGAAAATATGTTCAGAATAATTTAGATTCTAAAAACTCTTTGGTAGAGCATTATTTGACTTACAATTTAAATTTAGACAAGCATAAAATCGAAGCTTTGGCTGGTTTCTCTTATCAAAAATTTGAAAGATCAGGAACAAGTTTTAGCATTGACGGAATCTCTGATCAAGGAGAAGGAGTTCCTCCATCAATTAATCCTGGATTTAAAGGAACACAATCTGGTACAACAGGTTATGCGCAGGAGAATGAATTACAGTCTTATTTCGGAAGGCTGAATTATAGTTTTGACAACAGATATTTGGTTACGGCTTCTATGAGAGGCGACGGATCGACTCGTTTTGGTAAAAACAATAAATATGGTTATTTCCCATCTTTTGCTTTAGGATGGAATATTGCTAACGAAAGTTTCTTAAAAGAATCTTCTACTTTAAATAATTTAAAACTAAGAGCAAGCTGGGGTCAAACAGGAAATCAAGAAGTTGAAAATAAAATTACTCAGGCAAGTTACTCTTTAGCTGGAGCTGACGGATATTATTTATACGATGATTTAAATTTAGTAAACGGAGTTTCTGTAAATAGAACGCCAAATCCTAATTTGAAATGGGAAGTTGTAACGCAGTATAACGTTGGTTTAGATTTTAATTTATGGAACGATAAATTGTATGGAACATTAGATTATTTCAATAAAACAACAACCGATGCAATTTTAAATGTTCCTTCTCAAGCGTTGAGTCCAACAACTACGATTTGGACTAATATTGACGGTAAGATTATCAATAAAGGTATCGAGTTTATGTTAGGTTCTAAAATAGTAGATACTAAAAACTTTACTTGGAATATCGATATGAATGGTGCGACTTTGAATAATAAAATTCAAGATCTTCCGGTTTCAGAAATCTTAACAGGAACAATTTCAGGTCCTGGACAATCTGGTGTAAATGCTAATATTTACAAAAGTGGATATGCTGCTGGTTCATTCTACTTATTAGAGCACATTGGTTTTGATGCAAACGGAGCAAATATCTTTAAAGATCAAAACGGAGACGGTAAAATTGATAATAGCGACAGAATTATTATTGAAGGAGCATTGCCAACTTTCTACTACGGATTCAACAGTGACATGAGATACAAAAACTTTTCGTTCTCGTTCTCTATCATCGGACAAACAGGTGGTTATTTATTGAATAATACAGGTTTGAATGCATTAAACATTAACAACTTAGCATCAGACCGTAACGTAGCTACAGGTTATTATGAGTCTGGAGCAAATGCAACAAACTCACCAATCTTGTCTACTTTATTCTTAGAAAAATCAGATTTCATTAGATTAAATACAGCTCGTATTGGTTACAATTTTGATTTAAAAGGATTAAACTGGATCAACGGATTAACACTTTACATAACAGGTCAGAACTTAGTTACGATTACAAATTATACAGGTTACGATCCGTTAATCAACAGTCCGAAATCAAACGGAGGAAACCAATCTATCGGTATCGATTATGCAAGTTATCCAACTTCTAGAACATTCAGTTTTGGAGCAACTTTAAAACTATAATTATTATGAAGACAAATACAATTTTTAATATAAAAACATTAGCGATATTTTCTTTTATATGGCTTTTTGCAAGCTGTACAAACCTTGACGAAGTTGTTTTGGATGAGGTTTTAGGAGAAGATACTTCAAATCCGGCTGGGGCTCTTGCAGCTGCTTACGACCGTTTAGGAGACGGAACTTTTGTAGATCACGGAGGTGTTTTCTCTTTGCAAGAATACACTACAGATGAAGCAATATTGCCAACGCGCGGAAGTGACTGGGGAGACGGTGGAAAATGGAGAGACATGCACGAGTTTACATGGAAATCGGATAACGCGATTGTAGTGGATAACTGGAATAAATTGACAAACGGAATTACACGTTCATTAACCGCAATTCAATCAGTTGAAGAAAGTTCAATTCCAGAGAAAAAATTGTTTTTAGCGGAAGCGAAAGGACTTTTAGCGTATTATTTATATACTACTTTAGATTTGTACGGACAAGCTCCATACAGAGATCCGATGAATCCGAACGCGCCTTTGCAGATTTTAAAAGCTGATACACAAATTGATCAATTGATAAAAGATGTTGAAGCTCTAGTGCCAGATTTGGCAGAAATGGGAACACAGCAAACGCATCACGGTAGATTTACAAAAGAAGCCGCGTATGGATTCTTAGCGCAGATGTATCTGAATCGCGCTGTTTTTAAAGATCGTTTAAATGCATCTTCAAGCTTTAATTTTACTGAAGCTGCTGTAACTGGTACAGGAACAGATATGGATCGTGTTATCTATTATACTTCATTGCTAATTAATTCTGGGAAATATTCTTTAGAAAGCGATTACTTCAAAAACTTCGCAAGAGACAATGAGAAAGGAAAAGAATTGATTTTTGCGATTTCTCAAAAGATAGATTACATCAGAAACGGTTCAAACAGTTTTGCTTATGTGTGTATGGAGCGTAACCAAAGAACTTCTGCAGCAAATAGAGGAACAAATGCAGCGTGTACAACTCCTGAGTTTTTTGCAACTTGGGATGGAAATCACGATGACCCAAGATTCCAACAAAAATACCAATATGGAGACGGAACTTGGTTTATGAATGATGGAACAGATATTAGTGTTCCGGCAACAGACATTGTACCAAAAAGTGCCAATTTACCTTGGTTTCACTTTAATAGAGGAATTCAATACGGACTTCAATACGGTCCAATCTTATTGTCTTCTGGTTCATTAGAAATGATAAACGGACGTATTAAAGTTTCTCCGTTAGTTATGGAAAAAAGCACAACAACAAGAATGGATTTTACGCCTTCTTTAACTTTCAAAAATCCAGCTCAAGCTGTTTTTGCTCAAAACGAAATCAATCAAGGAGCGCGTATTTTTAAATATGAATTTGATCCAGAAGGAGGAAACGGAAACAGTAATGTTGATATTCCATTATTCCGTTTAGGAGGAATTTATACAATGAGAGCTGAAGCTTATTTCAGAAAAGGGAATACAGGTCAAGCTATGGAAGATTTGAATAAATTGCGTACAAGCAGAAAAAGAGAATCTCTGTACGGAGGCGTAGCAGGAAAAGCTTTGACTTCAATCGATCAAACGGTTTTATATAATGAAATTGGCTTCGAATTATACTGGGAATTGTACAGAAGACCACAAATGATCCGTTTCGGGAAATTTGATCTTCCAGGAACAGCAAAATCAGCTTCAGAGCCATACAGAAGAGTATTCCCAATTCCGCAGTCAACAATAGATGTGACTAAAGAATTCAAACAAAACCAAGGATACAATTAAGCTTGTGTGTTTATTTTTTATTTTTTTTCAAAAAGGCCTGTTTCGAGTAGAGACAGGCTTTTTTTTTTAAAGATGCTAAGTTTCTAAGGTTCTGAGATGCTAAGGTTTTATGCACTGTATGCATTTTGTGTTAGATGCACTGGAGTGCATCTCTGCTTAAAAAATTTACATGCTAAGCTTTTAAGGTTCTGAGCTTCTAAGATTTTATGTGCTGTATGCATTTTGCAGTAGATGCACAGCATTACATTTCTGCATAAAAAACTTAGAACCTTAGCATCTCAGAACCTTAGAACCTTAAAAAAATATAATAAACGAATAGTTAAATGTAAGTGTTATCTGATTGATAATGAGTATATTTGAGTTAGTGAAAAACACGCTGAAAATGTTTAAGAATAAAACGCTATTAAATAACTCAAAAAGTGTAAAAAATCATGATACATCAAATTGACACCACAGATAATATTGTTGCTTTTAGAGCATTGGCAGAAGTGACAAAAGAAGATTTTGTAACTGCTGTAACTCCAGCTGTTGAACATTTGGTAAAACAAATCAATGAAATTAATTTTTTGCTGGTTTTAGATACCGATATTAAAAATTTTACGCCGGGAGCTTGGTTGCAAGACGGACTTATGGGACTTAAGCATTTAGGAAAGTGGAATAGGGCTGCAATTGTTACAGATACAGAAGAAATTATCTCTTTTACAAACGGATTTAGTTATATAGTTCCAGGTGAGTTTCGTGGTTATAAAAAAATAGATTTCAATAAAGCATTAAATTGGGTCGAGGGAAATATTTCTTAATTCAATTGAATCAAAAAAGAGCGCTTATCTTAGATAAGCGCTCTTTTTTTTATGATAGTTTATTTATAAACGATTAGTGGTTGTATTCAATACCACTGCTCGATTTAGCATCTATTTTATCTTTACTAACTTGATTGTATTTTTTATAGCAAGCTGATGCTAAAATTGGCAATGCAAGACTTCCTACAACAGCACTTGCTTTTTTGTGCCCCGTTTTTTTCAAAACTGCCGATGCCAAAAGAAAACCAACACCAGCGCATACCATTTGTTTTACTGACAGATTTAACGGTTTACTTTCAGGTTTAATTCCGTGTAATAATGGGTCTATAAAATTTAAATTCTCCATGATGTCAACTTATTTTAATTATACTTACTTATTTAATTACTATTTTTTATTTTTTACTGTCGTCGCTGTCAGTTTCGCTTTCAATTTTTTCAATTTCAACCTTTTCTTTCTTTATAGCTTGGCGTAAAAGTGCAAAAAGGCTCATATAAGCATTTGCCATAAAAACCAGAGAAAACCCTGCCAAAATATACCCTCTCCAATCATTTAACAAAAGTTTATAATCGCAGATGATCAGAAAGGCAATTGTAACATAATGGCTAAAGCAATATTCACAGGTAAAGAGATAAAAGAACTTTCTGGATAAAATGTGTCTGTCATTTTTAGAATGCCTGACACACCATTCATGAGGCTCTCTAAAAATCTCCTCGTGTGTTACAGTCCAGCTAATACAGGCAATTGGAATTGCTAGAATAAAAAGCCAGACAATTTGATCAGCTAAAGTCATGATTAATGCATTACAATTTACGATATTTTTTCGTTATTCTCTCGGATGATTTTCTGGATAATGTTCTGCGTCAAAGTCATCTAAATTTTCATCTTTATCAAAATCACTATCTTTTTCTACGTCATTTTCGTAATCTAAATCAGCATCATATTCATCATTTAAATCGTCTTGAGTTCCGTCATTCGTAATGTCATCATCTTCATTGACAATTCTTTCTTGATTCGGAATATTTTCTGCTTTAATATTGGTTTCAAAGTCTCCTTGTAAATGAGAAGGATCTTGAATAAACTCTTCTTGATATTGATACGGATCTTCATCACGAGCATAATCGTCATTATCAATAAGAGTGTTTTGTTCGTAATAATCAGGATCGCTTTCGCCGAATTCTCGATTATCGTGTTTTTTCAGAACTTGCTTAAACTCATCCTCATTAGAATAAGAACCGTCAACAAGCGTGTTTTGTTCGATATAATCAGGATCAAATTGACCATAATCATGGTTGTGTTGCTTTTCCATAATAGTGTTTTTTTGATTTGTTATTTTTCCAATATTGAATCTTCGCATAGAAGACTTGCTAATTCTTTACAGTTTTACTGTATTCACGTTCTACAACATTTCTGTTGATGTAATTTTTTTCGGCTTTAACTTTAATTATAGGCTTGTACTTCATAGCATTTTTTAAAATGCTGTAATTACAAATTTAACACGTAAATAGAAGGGAGGTTTTATAGAAAAAAGTATTATAGTTGCATAATTAACAGTTACTTATAATGTAAATATTGTAAGAAATTATGTAAGTTTACTATAAGAGAACAATTTACATTTGATATGAAATCAATGTGCAATTAAATTTGAATCAATATGGCATCAGAAAAGATAATGGCATGCTGTGAGGCTTTAATAGAAAAGAACTTAACGATAGCATTTGCAGAAAGCGCGTCTGCAGGCAAAATGTGTTATGAGTTTTCTACGGTTTTTAATTCTGGAAGAGTTCTAATAGGGGGAATTGTTTGTTATCATTCGTCTATGAAAGAAGATTTATTACAGATTCCGTGGGGGACAATTGAACAGCATAGTGCCGAATCTGCAGAAGTCACCAAGTTAATGGCGCAGAATTTTTACCGTTATGTTAATTCTGATATTTGTGTTGGATTAACAGGACTTACAACGCCAGGAGGAAGCGAAAGTGATTCAAAACCAGTAGGAACTATTTTTATACACATTATTTTTGGAGAAAAACAAATTGCCAAACGTTATGAATTTAAAGGAACGCCAGAAAATATTATCAACCAAGCAATAGATGTTGTGGCAGACTTGATTTTGAGAGAAATTTAATAAACCAATCAAACGCCCCTACGCGACGAAACTCGACAAAACATTTTTTTTGTCTACCGATGAGATGTTCCTAGCGGAACATTTTTGTTTTGAATTGATATTTTCTAGGTGTTGTTGCCGATTTGATTTTGAGAGAAATTTAATAAACCAATCAAACGTCCCTACGGGACGATGATCACACAAACATTTTTTTTCTACCGATGAGATGTTCCTAGCGGAACATTTTTTTTGTCCTAAACTAGTACTCTTTAGACTTTTGGGAGTCAAGCTAAACATATGCATTTTTAAAATTTGTATCAGCAAAAGGAAAATGTTCCGTTAGGAACATCTCATCGGTAGAACTTTAAATGATTAATGTTTTTTCGTTCCAGAGGAACGTTTGGTTGGTAATGGCAAATACATACACACAATTGCATATACAATTTGTATTTGCAGTCAAATATAGAAAAGCATTAATTGCACAGGATTGGAAAGACAAATTGCATCAATATATTACGGGTATAATACAATCCAACAATCACAAAATGTTATGTGTTAATAGCATGCCAGATCATATACATATTTTTATAGGAATGCGTCCAACACAATCTATTTCTGCGCTAGTTCAAAATGTAAAGACAGAAACTAGTAAATGGATTAAAGAACAAAAACTGTCATCCGATTTTTCATGGCAAGAAGGTTATGGAGCTTTTTCATATTCAAGAAGTCACGTTCCGAATGTCATTCGATATATTCAAAATCAAGAACATCATCATAAAAAAGAAACTTTTTTAGAAGAATACCAGAAACAACTGAATGCTTTTGAAATAGAATATGATAAAGAGTATATCTTTAAGGAACTCCTTCAGTAATTCTAAAGATCATTTTAAAAAACGACACATTTCTTGCAATCAGATGTTTCAATGGAATATTCTTTCATTCATTTAATTACTTTTTAATATATAAAGAACCATTTTTAATCGTCTTTTTATTCAATAAACCTTGCTGATATAATTTCTCTAAAATAGAAGTAGCTTCATTAACTGAAATATCTAAAATAACAGCATATTCCTTTGGCGCCAATGTTGGATAAATTTCAAAAATTGACAATGAATTTTTATTCTCAAACTTTTTCGCTTTAGCATCTGGAAATAAAGCCACTAAAGCATTTTCATAAGCATCATAAGGTTTAGAGCCGTAAACAGTTAGTTGATTATTATCATCATTGGCTAAAAATAAAGTTGGAAAACCTCGTACGCCAAGAGTTTTTCCTAAATTTAAGTCATCTTGAAAAAGTTCTTCGGCATCATCATAATCTGCTTTTAGTTTCGGAACATCTAGACCTGCGATTTTTGCAGCTTCTGCTATGTTTTCCCATTTGGCAATGTTCTTTTTATCTAGATAAAGTTTTTCGCGAAGAATACGCATAAAATTAACCGCTTTTTCTTTACTCTGCATTTGTGCTGCTTTCACAGCAATACAGGAAGGATAGGAAGAATCTAACGGATCTTCAAGCCAAACATTTCCATCAATTGGCATTTCGTAATACAAACTGGCTTCATCCCAATGATGCGCCACATCAGAAGGTTTGCTTATTCCGCCGCTATTATAACTCCAATCTGGCAATAAACCGCCCATTCGATAATCAATTTCGAAATAATCGCCGTATTCTAGTTTTAGTTTTCTAAGCTGAGGTTCAATTCCCCAGCAAGAAGAACAAATTGGATCGGTATAGTAAATTATCTTTATAGGTTTATTTTCTGTCGGAATAGCTGTTTTGGCATTTGAACTTTCGCCAAGAGGCATTTCACACATTCCGCTTACAGGATCACATAATAACGGATTTGTTTTTTCTTCACTCATTTTAGTGCTGGTTTGTGATTGACAGCTTACACTGAAAATCGAGATTAATAGTATCGACAGTATTTTCATAATAGTTTTAAAAGGTACTCTCGGATTTATGAATATGTTGCAAAGTTGAGCCGAAAATCATAGCGAGTCAATTAGTCAAAAAAACATGACTAGAAAATACACCTTAATTTTCGGAAATTGCTTTTTCGGAAAAGTAGGATTATCACTATAAAGTAATTGCAGGCTTGTAATTAATTGTTTATTTTTGACTTCCTAAAAATAGAAGCCTAACATGAATTATATTCAAAAAATTAAACGCCTTTATAACCTGTCTGAAAATGAAAACTACGGATTTTCAGAAGATCAAATTCTCAACTTAGAGAAAACATTAAATGTAAATCTTCCTTCAAAACTCAAAGAATATTACTTAGAACTAGGAAATGAGGAAAACCTTAATTACTCCTTTAACAGACTTTTGAAACCTGAAAATGAAATTGGATTTTCTGATGATGATTTTTTGGTTTTTTATGAAGAAAATCAAAACGTAGCTTTTTGGGGAATTAAAAAGGAAGATCTATCACAGGATAATTCACCAGTATATGGTAATTACGACACAATAGAAAAATCGGATTGGGAGATTGAAACGGAGACAATAGAAGACTTTTTTTTGCTAATGGCTGTTTTCAACGGTACTTTGGGCGGACTTCAATTTAATGGAAATTACTTGGGAGAAATTGACCTGCAAATTGTAAAGTTTATAGAAGAGAATTATACGCTTGTTCCTAACATCAGCAGAGAAAATCAAAAAGTATATACGGATGATTTTTATGAGGTGATCAGTTTGTCATTCGATCAGGAAAACAATTGTACAGGAGCTTTTATCGGATCAAGCGATCAGGAACGATTTGATGCTGTTTTGGATAATATGTGCATAGATTGGTCCTATCTTTCTTATGATGATGAAGAATATGATGAGGAGGATGAAGAATAATCAAATTAAAAATGTGACAATAAAATAGAGAATGAGAGAATTAAATTATTTAGTAAAAATAGAAGGTAACGAAGCGCTTTTAGAAAAATTCATTGAAGCGATTGATAATAATACCGTTAAAATTGATAAAGCATATCCAAATCCGTATGTATTAGATTCGGGTGAAAAATTTCTGTTATCTCCCATAATTGAATATTTTTTCCAGACGAGACCTTTTTCAAAAGAGTTTTACATTTCGTTTGTTGAAAAACTTAGAAAACTTAACGGATTCGATAGCTACCGTTATACATTAGGGTTGCAAGCTGAAGAATTGGTTTTTAATAGTTTTGAAAGAGTAAAAAAAGGTAAATACAAGATTTTTATACCCAAAACAAAAGAAGAACTTCCGAAACCTATATTGACAGAAGAACAAAAAGAACTTCTGAGCTTTATATGTTATATTGCTGTTTCTCATATAAAATATGGACCAAGTTACGCCACAGTTACAGCAAATGAGTATTTTGATGTCGTAACGGAATTAGGTTCTGACGAAGTAGAACAACTTAAAAAGTACGGAACAGGAAAACTTTCAAAAGAGCTGACAGAATACAAAGACAAAGATTTTGTGGGTAAAGCAAATGATGTTTTTGCTAAAATAAGTCTTAAACTGATTACCGAAACAGAAGAAAGTTACGAAAAAGCATTAAACTTCGTTAACAATCTTCTAAAATCTGATTTTCCTAAAAGCTTTGAAATTAGTTTTTCGTCCAAAACAAAAGAATTACTTCCTGTAAAAGGACTTCCAAAATGCGGACAGAATTATTTTTTTGCTGGAGCGGTAGAATATCCAAATCTGCATAAAAGCATTTTAGAATATATTGCTCTTACAAAAAAGAAATACGAATGGTACACCAATCTTGAAGCTGAAAATTGTGCTATGCCCTCAACTTTTGCTGTTTTTGCTTTAGGATTACAAGATGAAAAATATTTTGATACGCTGATCGATTATTATCAAACAATAGATGGGGAACATCAGTCTATTCAACAGAAATTTACACCAGTGTTTCTGGAGAAATTCGGAATAAACGAAAAATCAATAAAAGTTTATATCAATGCTGTTTTATCCATGCAAGAACATCCGCATAATAAAGCTTTCATTTCTTATTTTACAAATGAAAATAGCTTGAAGTTATTATTGGATAGTAAAGAGAATTTTGTTTCGTATTATTTTACAGAAGAAGATTTAAAAGAATATTCAGAAAGTGGGACTAATGTTCAGGAAATGGCAGATTATTGCTGGGAAGGTGTGATGTATACTACGTTTGGACAAAGTAAAGATTATGGTAAAATCGCCAAACAATTATCAGACAGACAAAAAATAATATTCGAAAAGTTGTTCTGATAAATTCAATAGTTTATGATCTGTTATCAGATAAAGAAGCCGTTGGAAACATCATTGAATTGATATAATACTCAAAAAGAAAATAAGATTTAGTATGAAAATGTACATTTTAGTAAAACAGGACGTTCCGGACAAATTGGTTCCGGTAATAACTGCGCATGCTTCTTTGGCCTGTTTTAGAAAATTTGAACAAAACGAAAATATGCAGATGTGGATAAACGGAATATTTAAAAAAGTGGTGTGCGTAGTTTCTGAGAAGGAATTTGTAAATGCAGGAAAAGAACCGGATAATATTATTTTAACCGAGTCTGCATTAGATAACCGAGAAATTTGTATCGCATTTGTACCACGGGAAGAATACTCCAAAATGTTTAAATTTTTTAGAATGTGGACTCCTCAGGATAATTTGCAATTATGAATAGACAAATACAAATCGATGAACTCAACAATAACACTTTTTTCTGGAAGTATTATTTCTGTTGGTCAAGAGGCTATGATGAAAAAGAAGAAATAAATATTGATGAGGTTTTGGAAGTTGTGGAAACTAATGAAACTGAAGCTTATGAATGGGAATGGAAGTTTTTTAATCAGAATGATATTGAAGAAAATCCCAGATATGTTGCGGGCAAAATAAATGATAATTTAAATTACGCAATTGAATTTGCCGAATATGAAATCAATTTTTTTCTTAATGATATTTACATCGGCAATTTAGGAGGACATTTTGAAGCTTGGTTTTTTACTTTGGATGAATTATTGGCTTTTGAAAAATATCCTAATCTGTTTCTTCTTTTTCTTCCAATGACAGGAATACAAGAAAATGAAAAAGCTGTTTTAAAACCCATAATTGTAAAACATTTAAACGCAATTCCAAAGTTTGAAGCACATTCAGAATATATCTCAAACTGTATTTTAAATGGATTAGTAATACAGTCTCCTTTTGTAGAAATAAAAGATATCGGATTGACAAATACCGAAAATCACAGCGTAAGAAATATAACTGATTACCCGCGCTATAAAGAGGATGTGACGAAATTGAATAAGATTTTGAAGAGAACTTAGGATCTTAGAATCTTAGTCACTCAGCAGCTTAGAACACTCATTAAACTTTCATTAACAAAAACTAATTTATCATTATTTTATATTTGTAGGAAACAAATTAATTCTAAAGCATTCTTCTCATGAAAATAAAGCCTTTTTTCTATCTATTTTTATTCGGTATTATTTCCGTTTCGGCTTATAGTCAGAATGTGAAACTGATAAATATCAATCAGCTTAATGAGAGAATCAAAAATGGGAAAGACAGTACTTACGTCGTTAACTTTTGGGCGACTTGGTGTGCGCCTTGTATAAAAGAACTGCCACATTTTGAGAAATTAGGAGCAGAGTATAAATCAGAAAAATTGGCTGTTTTGTTAGTTAGCCTAGATTTTAAATCGAAACTAACTTCAAATGTGATTCCGTTTGTAAAAAGGAAAAATCTAAAAAATGAAGTTTTTCTTTTAAACGAAAGTAATCCTCAAGAATTTATTGACAGAATAGATCCAAGTTGGTCTGGAAGTATTCCGGCAACGCTTTTTATTAAAAATGATAAACGAAAATTTGTCGAAAGTGAATTTACCTACGAACAATTATTAACTGAATATAAAAAACTGTAAACCATTATGAAAAAAATAATCTTATTACTAGCATTAGCATTTTCTGCTTTTCTTTCGCATGCACAAAGTGGCGTAACACTAAAAGCGGGCGACGCAGCACCAGATTTCAAACTGAAAAACGTGGACAACAAAGACGTTTCTTTTGGAACTTTTAAAGATGCAAAAGGATATATTGTTGTTTTTACTTGCAATACTTGTCCTTACGCAGTAGGATACGAGCAAAGAATTATCGATTTGGATAAAAAATTCAAACCGCAAGGGTATCCTGTAATTGCAATTAATCCAAATGATCCTGAGGCATCTACAGCAGATACTTTTGCTAAAATGCAAGATTTGGCAAAAGACAAGAAATATCCGTTCCCATACTTATTTGATCCAGGGCAAAAAATTACCGATGAATATGGAGCAAAACGTACGCCTCACATCTTTATCGTTTCTAAAACGGCAAAAGGAAATGTTGTAGAATATGTAGGAGCAATTGATAATGATCCAGAAGGAAATAATCCGCAAAAAACAAAATATGCAGAAGAGGTTATTGCATCATTAAAAAGCGGACAAAAACCAGCAATTACACAAACTAAAGAAATTGGCTGTACAGTAAAAAGAAAAGCTAAAGCTTAATTGTTTTGTTTCAGGTTTCAAGTTTCAAGTTTCAAGTTTCATGTTTTATTCCGTTGCGTTTAACTTGGAACCTGAAACCTGAAACCTGAAACCTGAAACAAAAAAATAATAAAATACAAACGCCCCATATTTGGGGCGTTTCTTTTGGCATGTATAATGAACAAGTTTACTTTTTATCTATTCTATAAAGTCTTCCTTGATCGGTAACGGCGTATAATGCTTCATCTTTTCCTTGAGTAATATCTCTAAATCTTTGCCCTTCTCCAGCCAATAATCTTTCTTCTCCGGCTACTTTATTGTCTTTAAAAGCTAAACGCACAATATGCATACCGCTCAAAGCACCAATAAAAAGATTGTTTTGCCATTCGGGAACACGGTTTCCAGCGTAGAAAGTCATTCCGCTTGGTGACACTACAGGATCCCAGTAATAGACAGGTTGTTCCATTCCAGTTTGTTGCGTAATTCCTTCTCCAATTTTCGTACCACTATATTCGATTCCGTAAGTAATTGTTGGCCAGCCGTAATTTGCTCCGCCTGTAATTCTATTAATTTCGTCACCACCTCTCGGACCATGTTCGCTTTGCCATAATTCGCCCGTAGTTGGATGAATTGCCAATCCCTGCGGATTTCTGTGTCCAATGCTATAAAGTTCTGGTAAAGCTCCCGTTTGTGTAAAAGAAGGATTTCCTGGCGCTGCTTGTCCGCTTGTTGTAATGCGAACAACTTTTCCCAAACTGCTGGTAACAGATTGTGCTAAAGGACGTGTTTCTAATACAGATCTTTCGCCAATGCTTACAAAGAGATTTCCTGTTTTGTCAAATAAAACTCGGCCTCCGTAGTGTAATGTGCTAGCGTTTGGTGTATTTGAACGATAAATAACCGTTACATTTTCGATAGCTGTTTCGTTGTCTGAAATTCTACCTTTCGCTACAGCGGTAATATTTCCGCCTGCAACAACTTCAGAAAAAGCCCAATAAATCATTCGGTTAGTAGTATATGCAGGATCAAGGCATATTCCTAATAAACCACCTTGACTATCTGGATTAACAGCAGGAACGCCAGTTAAGGCATTGCTGATAACGCCTGCTTGAGTTACGATTTTTATTTTTCCTGCCTTTTCGGTTACCAAAAGACGTCCGTCAGGAAGATAGGCAACTCCCCAAGGAGCGCTTAAACCGTTGGTGATTACTTTAGATTCAACCTCGGTGGTTGTTTGAATGCTTCCTGCTCGTGTTTGTCCAGAAAATGCTGGTTTATAAGTAGTGTTTGCGGTTCCAGTTTCTACTGGAGGTCCTGTTGGTCCTGGATCTGTGCCTCCTTCAGTATTGTCGTTATTAGAACAGCTGTTCAACGCTAGAACTCCAGCAAGAAGAAATATACTTTTTCGAATTATCATAATGCTTTCATTTTGGTGGTTAAAAATAAATTTTTGCATTACCGAACATTTCTAGAAAGAATAGAGATTCATTAAAAATCGAAATGGTTAATTTCGAGCGAATACTCCGTTTTATTTTCAATTAAGAATGCCTAAATGCTGACGCCATTTTTTATGAAGCAGATGAATTTCAAAAAACAGAAATTAAACTTCTTTTGGAAAGCATTTAGTGGGACATGCCTTATTGGAACGGAAAATTGTTACAAAATATTGCCACAAAACAAGGGTTTGTTCTTTTCTTAGCAGAAATTTAACGTTCTAAAATTCAAGAAGTATTAAGCTGAGGTCTTGCCTTTAAAGGTATTTTTAAAGGCTTTTTAGTTTTTTCATGAAGACTGGAAAAACTTCATTTAGTTCGTCAAAAAGAGGATTTTTGCGATTTTTTATTTTGATTTCGCTGAATAATTTTAATCCTAAAGCAAACTGAACAGCTTCAGATTCGTTTGCGAAAATGTTTTTAGACTTTATTCTTTCAATAATTCCAAAGATTTCATCGTGATTATCAAATTCTATTCCGAGTTCTTTTGCTGGTTCGGTTTCACCATTTGCATATTCCTTAAGGCTTAATGTTAAGTAATATTTGTTTGATCTTTTTTCCATGATTTTGTAATTCTTATTCTAAATTTATTTCAGCCATTTATCGACTAATGTCTTAAAGGCTTCTTTATATTGTTCGCCAACCGTTATTTCTATTTTATCAATAAAAATGGAGTTTTTACTGATGGCACTTATTTTATCTAATGAGACAATGAAAGAACGATGTACACGCATGAATTTTGAAGAAGGAAGTTTTTCTTCTAGAGCTTTAAGCGAAATAAGAGACATTAAGGCTTTCTGCGAATCTTCAAGATGTACTTTTACATAATCTTTTAAACTTTCTATGTACGTAATATCTTTTAGCGAAATTCTAACCCATTGATATTCTACCTTCAAGAAGATAAATTCATCATCGGCAGCAATAGTATTAAAGTTATTATTGGCTTCTTCAGATAATTGTAAAACTTTGCTTGAAGCACGCAAAAATTCTTCGTAACTAAAAGGCTTCAAAAGATAATCTACCGCATTAACTTTATAACCTTCAATTGCATAATGATTGTAAGCCGTAGTAAAAATAATTTTTGGTAAAGGTCCAGGCTGATCTTGTATTAATCTTGCCAATTCCATTCCGCTTAAATTAGGCATATTAATGTCTAAAAAAACAAGATCTGGTTTTGTTTCCCTGATAAGTCCCATGGCATCGACAGCATTGTCGCAGGTCGTAATTAATTCTAAAAACGGAGTCTGCTCTATAAAGGTTTCTACCAGTCTTAAAGCCAATGGTTCGTCATCTACTGCTATACATTTTAATACTGTCATTGCTCTAAATTTATCTTCAATTTAATTTTATATGTTCCGTGATCCGTAACTCCAAAAGAAATAAAATGCTGATTCGGATAAATCAATTGCAGTCTTCGTTTGGTGTTGGTCAAACCAATTCCGCCTACATCAGAAACTGCTGTTTTTTCGAAATAAGTGTTTTCAACTTCAAATTCGAGCTCGCTTCCATTTTGCGTAAGCTTAATGTAAATTTCACTTTTATCGGTGGCATGAACACCATGTTTAAAAGCATTTTCTACTAAAGGTAGTAATAACATCGGAACAATTGGGTAATCGTGTATTTTTTCAGGAATATCTGTTATAATAGTCAATTTGCTGTTGGCACGAAGTTTCATTAATGCAATGAAATCTCTCATAAATTCAGCTTCTTTCAGCAACGTTGTTTTTTCTTCTGTGCTGTAAAGCAAATAACGCATCATACGGCTCAAAGTGTGAAGCGCATTCCTAGAATCTTCAATATCAGTATAAGTAAGTGAATAAATGCTATTAAGCGAGTTAAAGAAAAAATGCGGATTGATTTGTGCCTTAAGCATAGCAAGTTCTGCGGCCGTTTTATCCTGTTCTAATTTTTGCTTATGCTGAGCCGCTTTTTGCCAATATTGCAACATGGCCCAGCTTGTGCTTATTCCTAAAACAAGTAAACTAAGCATTAAAACGTAATTGTCAAAATAAGGATTTTTATATTTTTTGAATCCTAGAATCAAACTTATTTTGGTGTGAAGATCAGTTTGTGAAGTATAAAAATATGCAATAACCTGCATAACAAAAATCGTAATAAAAGCCCAAACTAGAAAAGGAGAAGTATTGTCTTTAAAAATGGTTCTTGGAACTATAATTCTTGCATTCGAATAAAAAATGATGATCAATAAAATCAATAAGACCATTTGCCAGAGCCAGAAGACACCAGGTAGTGTTACATTCCAAGTTAAAGGTATGTAAAATAGCATTATAAAGCCTAATAATACCCAGCTCAGTATGTGTAATCCGGTAAATAAGTAAGGTCTGAAAAAGCTTGGTCCCATTGTAATTCTTGATATTTATGGACAATATTACATTTTATTCAAATACAATTTTGGGGTAATCGCCAAAACGGGATTTAGAGTCTCTAAAAAGCATTTTAGAGCCGATAAGATGAAAATTAAACGCTTGTTTAATATTTTAAATAAAACCATCGGTTCTCATCTTGCCTTTATCGATTGTCTCTTGCTGTTCGTCTATTTGAAAAATTTCGTATCTTATATTTTATTTCTTTTGTTCACATATAATCGATAATTACACATTTTTCACAATGACTAAGCAATCATTTTTAAGCATCCTCGCAGCATCACTTATTATCGCTTCTTGCGGTAAAAATGATAAATCGGCTCAAGCCGGAGGTGCGCCGCAGATTAAAGAATATAAGACTGTGACATTACAGCTAAAATCAGCGACACTAAACAGCGATTTTCCTGCTAGTATCCAAGGACAGCAAAATATAGAAATTCGCCCAAGAGTTGAAGGCTATATTGATAAAATTTTTGTTGATGAAGGTGCTGTAGTTAAAGCAGGACAGCCTTTATTTAAGATTAGCGCTCCAGAATATGAGCAGCAAGTTCGTACTGCGACAGCAAGCATTAAAAGTGCTCAAGCAGAAGTTAGTTCGGCTAAATTGGCTGTGAATAAAGTAAAACCATTGGTTGAAAAAGGAATTATTAGCAAATATGATTTAGAGTCGGCTCAATATACTTATGAGTCAGCTTTGGCATCTCTAGCACAAGCAAATGCAGCTTTAGTAAATGCTAAAGTTAATTTAGGTTATACGACCGTTACAAGTCCGGTAAATGGAGTTGTAGGTTCAATTCCTTTCCGATTAGGAAGTTTGGTAAGTTCTAATACAGCCGAACCTTTAACAACAGTTTCAAGTATTGGTAATGTATACGCTTATTTTGCAATGAATGAAAAAGTACTGCTAAATTTTACTAAAGACGCAGGAGGTTCATTAAACCAAAAGATTAAAAGCATGCCAGATGTTTCTTTGGTACTTTCTGATGGTTCGACTTATGATCAAAAAGGAAAAATAGAAACCGTAAACGGATTAATTAATACAGAAACAGGTACTGTAAATTTTAGAGCTCGTTTCCCAAATCCAAAAGGAATTATCAGAAGCGGAAGCAGTACTACAGTGCAAATTCCGAACTACGTTAAAGACGCCATTATAATTCCTCAAAGTGCCACTTTCGAATTACAAGATAAAATGTTTGCAGTTGTTGTAGGAAAGGACAAAAAGACGACAAATGCTAATATCACAGTGTTGGACAACTCTGCAGGAAACTATTATGTGGTAACAAGCGGTTTAAAAGCTGGAGATGAAATTGTATTAGAAGGAGTAGCTTCATTGAAAGAAGGAACTGAAATTAAACCTAATAATCAAAGCCAAGAAGCAGTTTACGCCGATTTAAAATAAAAAAAATGTTTAAAAAATTTATACAAAGACCCGTACTCTCGACGGTAATATCTGTTATTATCGTCATCTTAGGTGTTTTAGGCCTAATTGAGTTACCGATTTCCCAATATCCGGATATCGCGCCACCAACTGTAAACGTTGCGGCAAGTTATACTGGAGCCAATGCAGATGTGGTACTTAAAAGTATCGTGATTCCGCTTGAGGAGCAGATTAATGGTGTAGAAAACATGACTTACATGACTTCTACAGCTACAAATGACGGAAATGCTTCGATCAAAGTTTTCTTTAAAGTAGGAACAAATCCTGATTTAGCTGCGGTAAACGTTCAGAACAGGGTTTCTAGAGCAACAAGTTTATTGCCAGTGGAGGTAACTCAGGCTGGGGTTACAGTAACCAAAAGTCAGAGTAGTAACTTATTGATTTTCTCTTTATATAGTGATGATAAAGCTTACGATCAGACGTTTCTTCAAAACTATGCAAAGATTAACCTTGTACCGCAAATTCAGCGTGTAGTTGGGGTAGGAGATGTAACGGTTTTTGGTGCCAAAGATTACTCGATGAGAATCTGGCTGAAACCAGACATAATGCAACAATACAAACTGATTCCAAGTGATATTTCGGCAGCTTTAGCAGAACAAAATATCGAAGCAGCACCAGGTAAATTTGGTGAAAACGGAAATCAGGCATTTCAATATGTAATTAAATACAAAGGACGTTTAACAAGTGCTCAGGAATTTGGAGACATTGTTATAAAATCTGTTGGAAATGGACAGATGCTTAGACTTAAAGATGTAGCTAAAGTAGAATTAGGATCTTTAAGTTATTCGTCAACGATTAAAACAAACGGAGTAGAATCGGCAGCAATGGCGATTAGCCAGACTCCTGGATCTAATGCTCGTGATGTAATTATCAATTCTAAAAAACTGATTGAAGAAGCTGCAAAAAGTTTCCCAAAAGGAATGAAGTACACTATTATGGTGGATGTTAACGAGAACTTGGATGCTTCTATTGAAAAAGTAATTCACACTTTGGTTGAAGCCTTTATATTGGTTTTCATCGTAGTATTTATTTTCCTTCAGGATTTTAGATCGACTTTAATTCCGGCAATTGCGGTTCCGGTTGCGATTGTGGGTACATTCTTCTTCCTGAATTTATTCGGATTTACGATCAACTTATTGACGCTTTTTGCAATGGTACTCGCCATTGGTATTGTGGTCGATGATGCGATTGTCGTCGTCGAGGCTGTTCACGCCAAACTCGACCACGGATATAAGTCGGCTAAAAAAGCGACTATTCACGCGATGGACGAAATTTCGGGAGCGATTATTTCGATTACTTTGGTAATGGCTGCGGTATTTATTCCAGTAACCTTTATTAACGGATCAACTGGGGTATTCTACAAACAGTTTGGTATTACACTGGCGGTTGCGATTATTCTTTCGGCAGTAAATGCCTTGACTTTGAGTCCGGCTTTATGTGCGCTTTTATTGAAACCGCATGCAGATGATCACAAACATAAAAGTTATTTACAGCGTTTTTATACTTCATTTAACGTGGCATTCGATAATGTTACAGCACGATACAAACGTTCTGTAAGTTTCCTTTCTGCGAAAAAATGGATTGCATTGGCCTCAATTGTAATTGCTGGTGCTGCGTTGGTTTATATGATGAAAACTACGCCTTCTGCTTTCGTACCTTCGGAAGATCAAGGAACTGTTTTCGCTAATATTAGTTTGCCGCCATCAGCTTCTATGGAACGATCGGATATTATTGCTAAAAGGGTAGATAGTATTGCGAAAACCATTCCTGGAGTTAAAAATACACTTCGTATTGTCGGACAGAACTTTACGGCTGGAGCAGGTAGTGCCTACAGTATGGTAATTGTAAAATTATATCCTTGGGATCAGCGTGATTTAAGTGTTGATGATGTTATTGGACAGCTTTTTGCTAAAACAAGCGGTATTCGTGAAGCAAGTATTTTCTTCATTTCGCCTCCAACTATCCAAGGTTTTGGACAAAGTGGTGGATTCGAATTCCAATTGCAGGATAAAGGAGGACATACGACTTCTGAATTCTATAAAGTGAATAATGAATTCTTAGCGAAATTATCGGAACGTCCGGAAATTCAATATGCGACAACGCCGTTCAACCCTGGTTTCCCTCAGTATATGATGGATATTAATTTAGCGAAAGCGAAAGATGCAGGAGTTTCTGTAAATACTATTCTGTCGACCATGCAAGGATATTACGGAGGATTGTATGCTTCGAATTTCAATAAATTCGGAAAACAATACCGTGTAATGGTTCAAGCAGCTCCTGAATTTAGAGCTAATACAGAGGGATTGAATAAAATTTTCGTTCGAAACAGCGCAGGAAACATGGCGCCAATTACCGAGTTTGTAAAAATGACCAGAGTTTTTGGACCAGAATCTATTTCGAGATTTAACTTATTTACCTCAATTTCGATTACAGGAGCACCAAAACCAGGTTATAGTTCTGGAGATGCTATTAAAGCAATTCAGGAAGTGGCAGCGGAAAATCTTCCTGCAGGTTATGGATATGAGTTTTCAGGTTTAACGCGTGAGGAATTAGCTTCAGGAAGTGAAACGATATTCATTTTCCTTTTATGTTTGGTTTTCGTTTATTTCTTACTGAGTGCACAATACGAAAGTTACATTTTGCCATTTGCAGTATTATTATCAATTCCGTTTGGATTAGCAGGAGCGTATTTATTCTCGATTATTTTTAAATTAAATAGTAATATTTACCTGCAGATTTCCTTAATCATGCTTATCGGACTTTTAGCGAAGAACGGTATCTTGATTGTCGAATTTGCTTTGGATAGAAGAAGAAAAGGACTTCCAATTGTACAAGCTGCTATTGAAGGAGCAGTAGCGCGTTTACGTCCAATTCTGATGACTTCGTTTGCCTTTATTTTAGGATTAGTTCCGTTGATGTTTGCCAAAGGTGCAGGTGCTGTTGGTAATAAATCTATTGGGACTGGTGCCGTTGGAGGTATGTTAATCGGAACCATTTTAGGAGTATTTGTTATTCCAGTTCTGTTTATCATTTTCCAAAATTTGCAAGAAAGAATAAGTGGTCCAGCGAAAGATGGTTATGATGATGACGATGATGATGAAGACGAAATTCATTTAATAGAAGCTCACAAAGAGTAAAATTTAATTACAACAAAAATGACGAATAGTTCTAATAAATATATTTTACTGGTAATAACAGCCGCACTCATTAGTGCGTGCTCTGTTACCAAGAAATACGAACGTCCCACAACTTTAAAAACAGATCAATTGTATCGCGATCAGAGTACAACCGATTCGACTACAATTGCAGACATGCCTTGGAATACTGTTTTTAAAGATGAAAAATTAAATGCATTAATCCAGAAAGGTTTAGAACAAAACTTGAATCTGAAAAATGCAATTGAGAATATTGTTCAGGCAAGAGCTTCTTTGCGTCAGAGTAAATTGGCTTATTACCCAAGCTTACAATTGGATGCAAACGTAACGCATAACAAGCAATCTCAGGCAGGATTAAACTTTCCGGCAGGAATCAATATTAATACTTTAACAACTACTTACAAATTAGGCGTAAGCAGTTCTTGGGAAATTGATGTTTGGGGAAAATTAAGCAGTTCTAAAAGAGCAGCTTTAGCAACTTATTTAGCTTCAGATGCTGCAAAACAAGCCGTTCAGACGCAATTAATTGCAGATATTGCTAATAATTACTTCTTGTTATTATCGTATGATGAATCGTTAAAAATTACGGAAGAAACCTTAAAAAGCCGTATCGAAAACGTTGCAACCATTAAAGCTTTAAAAGAAGGAGCAATTGTAACTGGTGCCGCTGTTGTTCAGAGTGAGGCCAATCAGCACGCTGCTGAAGTTTTGATTCCAGATTTGAAACAAAGCATTCGTGAAACCGAAAATGCTTTAAATATTTTACTTGGACAAGGGCCTGGGCCAATTGATAGAGGTGTTTTGGGAACACAAATTATTCCTGAACAAATCGCAATCGGAATGCCAGCACAGTTATTGAATAATCGTCCTGATGTCCGTCAAGCGGAATTTAATTTCAGAGTCGCTTTTGAGTCGACTAATTTGGCTAAAACTTATTTTTACCCTAGTTTGACGCTTACAGCAAGTACAGGATTTTCAAATTTAGAGTTGAATGATTTCTTCAGCCACTCTATTTTTTATTCGATTATTGGAGGATTGACACAGCCTTTATTTAATCATGGTTTAAATAAAATGAGATTGACTACAGCGCAGTCACAACAATTGCAAGCATACAACAATTTCCAACAAAGTCTTTTAGTGGCTGGTCAGGAAGTTTCAAATGCTTTGTATGCGTACCAAATGGCTGTTGAAAAAGAAGATTCTAGAGCGAAACAAATTGCAGCTTTAGAAAAAGCAGTCGACTTTACACAAGAACTTTTAGAATACAGTTCGGCAACTAACTATACAGATGTATTAACATCTCAACAAAATCTTTTAGCAGCACAATTGAACGGAGTTAATGATAACCTGCAAAAATTACAAGCTGTTATTAATTTGTACAGAGCGTTGGGTGGTGGTTGGAAATAATTGTTTATAATGATAAAAACCGTCTCAAAACCTGAGACGGTTTTTTGAAAAGTACGTCGTTTAAAAAACGCTCTCCGTCGATTAGTTTGATGATTTTGTATAATGAATGCTTGAATCGTAAATCTTTGGCATTACTTTCGATTAATATCTACTAAGATTAACATTTAAATTCTAAAGAAATGAAAAAGTTTATATTCGCCTCAGTGCTTTTTATGAGTGCATTTTTTGCTCAAGCTCAGGTATCAGTAAATGTAAATATTGGTACACCTCCAAATTGGGGACCGTTAGGTTACGACAACAGCAGATACTATTATTTGCCAGACATCGATGTATATTATGATGTAAATCAAAGCGTATTTATTTACGACAACAGCGGAAAATGGGTTCGTGAAAGAAGACTTCCGTCAAGATATAGAAATTATGATTTGTATTCTGGTTATAAAGTAGTTTTGACAGATTATAGAGGAGATGCTCCGTACTATTATCACACAAAACACAGAACTGAATATCCGAAAGGTTACCACGGAAAACCTCAAAAAAATAGAGGAGAAAAACCAAAAGGCAACAACGGAAATCATTACGGAAATGATAAAGGAAAAAACAAAGAAAATAAGTCAGACAAGAACCACGATCACGGTAATGGCAAACACCATTAATAAACATGACTAAAAGAAAACGCCTCCAATTGGAGGCGTTTTTGATTATTATATAGCCACTAATTTCACGAATTAGCACGAATTTTTATTTTTATAAAAGGGTGTAATTTATGCTAATTCGTAGCTAAAATGAATTGCCTCCAGCTTTAGCTGGAGGTTACTAGATTCTACATTTATTGGCTTTAGCCAAACTAGGCGCAAAAGTTTGGCTAAAGCCTTTTATTTGGATAAACAAAAAACCTCCAGCTAAAGCTGGAGGCAATTGATATTTAAATTTTTTATTAAAATAAATTTGTGTTAATTCGTGAAATTAGTGGCTAAAAAAAATCCTTTTTAATCCAAATAATCTGTGGCAAAAAAACTATTCAGAAACCGCTTTCACCTTATGGCCAAAAGCCCCAAAAGAAAGAATAATCAAGAAACAAACTAGCGGAATAATATATCCTGACTGAATATCATCGTGATTCATATCGATTAAAGTTCCCATTCCGTAAGGAATAATTGCACCTCCAACGATTGACATTACTAACCAAGAAGAACCCGTTTCTGTATTCGATTTTAAGCCTTTAATTCCTAAAGAGAAAATTGTTGGGAACATAATTGACATAAAGAACCCAATTCCTCCAAGAGCATAAATAACCGCAATTCCAGAACCGTAAATTGCAACTAAACATAATAAAACACTCATTACGCAGTAGATTGACAATAAAACATAATCTTTTACGAAACGTAAAAAGAAAGTTCCAATAAAACGTCCTGCCATAAAAAGGAAACCATAGATTCCTAAATAATATCCAGCCGTTTTTTCATCTAATCCAGCTCCTTGCTGTGCAATTCTGATAAAGAAACTTGTGATACAAACCTGCGCACCAACATAGAAAAATTGAGCTACAACACCCCAGCTTAAATGTCTGAATTTTAAAACAGAGAAAAATCCTGGTTTAATTTCAGCTTCAGCATGAGTCGCTTTCATTGAAGGTAATTGTACGAAATAAAATATAACAGCAACCAAAACTAAGATGCTCCCCAAAACAATATAAGGCATTTTTACAGAAGCAGCTTCGCCCAATAAATAAGCCGCTTTTTCAGCTTCAGGCATTGCCGCCATTTGTTCTTTTGTATGATTTGTTCCAGATAAGATAAATAGCGAACCTACAATAGGAGCTACCATTGCTGCTAATCCGTTGAAAGAAGCCGCTAAATTCAATCTTTTTGAAGAAGATTCTGCTGGCCCTAAAATCGCTGCGTATGGGTTTGCACTAGTTTCTAAGATAGTTAAACCGCATCCAATTACAAAAAGAGCAAATAGAAACAATTCGTAAGTTCTGGTATTAGCTGCTGGAACGAACAAAAAGGCTCCAACAGCAAAAACTAATAATCCAGTTATGATACTGTTTTTATAACCAAATCTTTTAATCAGCATTCCTGCAGGAATCGCCATAATGAAGTAAGCAAAGAATACAGAGGTATCAATTAGAGTAGACTGGCGATTATTTAATTCGCAAGCTTTTTTCAAGTGCGGAATTAAAACTGAATCTAAGTTGTGGGCCATTCCCCACAGAAAAAATAGGCATGTAACGAGGATAAAAGGCAAAAGATATTGCTTTTGATTTCCTCCTTCTGTTGGCACTTCATGTAGATCGCCGGCTTGGTTTGTAATTTGCATTCGTGTGATAGTTTTAAGTTGTTTTTTAGTGGTTCTCGCAAAGTCGCAGAATCGCAAAGTATTTCAAATTGCTTTACTTTTAACTCTGCGTCTTTGCGACTTTGCGAGATTGTTATAAAGCTATTATTTAAGATTTTCTTTTTACAAATAAAAGGTGATCACAAACAAGAACTACTTCACCTCTTTGGTTAATAATTTCCACGTGTTCTGTAACAGCTCCCATTTCTGGATTTTTGGCTTCACCTTTTTCAGAAATAGTTACTTCAGAGTGAATAGTATCGCCGATATGAACTGGTTTTACAAAACGCATTTTGTCGTAACCTCTAGAAAAAGCTTCGGGGTTTATTTCAGATGCTGTTAATCCAATTCCGATCGCAAAAACCATGGTTCCGTGCGCAATTCTTTGTCCGAATGGCTGAGTTTTGCACCATTCTTCGTCCATGTGATGAGGAAAGAAATCTCCCGTGTGTCCGGCATGAACCACAAAATCGGTTTCTGTAATGGTTCTGCCTAAAGTTATTCGTTTGTCGTCGATTTGATAATCTTCGAAAAAAGTTGATTTAAAATACATAATTTATTCTTTTTATTCGCCAGCTCTTTCAAATAGATTTCAAAATCAGGTTTGTTTTGAAGAGGACTTAAATTTTGTTTTTTGGTTTTGAAATATAGTGTTTTAATTACACTTCATCAAAAGAAATTCCGCCGTTTTTGTTACTTTCATAACAAGCTTCTACAACTTTCATCGTCCCCAAAACATCTTGGACACTTGCAGACAATGTTGAGTCAGAACCTTCTTTGTAACGCATCAGATTAGACATTGCACCAATAAAAGCTTCTGGGAACCACGAACCTTCCAATTTTACTTCTGTCCATTCGTATTCATTTTCATTATCTTTTTTGGGCAATGCATACTCAAAAACATCAGGAAGACCGTCAGGATAGTTCATTAACAAGCCCATTTTTGCTTTAACTGCTCCCTTTGTTCCTTCCCATTTAATGTAGCTTTCTTCGTGTTTTGGACCAAAATGATGATCGTGATTTGTATTGATCACAACATGTTTATCTTCGCCATAATCCAAAATAATCGTAGATCGGCTTGATGATAATTTTTTAAGCGGATGTTTGGCCGTTTTTGCCAATACACTTTTCGGATTTCCCAGAAAAGATCGAATACAGTCAATATAATGCACGCTATGGAAAAGAATTTCCAATCTTGGATGTTCTTTAATTAAAGGAAACAATTCCCAAGGCGTATTTACGGTAACTTTAAATTCTAAATCGTATAATTCGCCAATAATTCCCTGATCGATTAAATATCTGGCTGCACTTACAAAAGAAGCAAAACGTAATTGGAAATTGATTGCAGCAACCAGATTTTTTCTTTCGCAGACTTCGACAATTTCACGAGCCTGAGCCAAATCATTTCCCATTGGTTTCTGAATCAAAACTGCAGCTCCGTCTGGCAATTGTTCTAAAATTTCGATGTACTGATCAGGTAAAACCGTAATATCGTAAACAGCGTTTGACGGCGCATTTTTAACCGCATCGGCAACACTTTCAAAAACATGATCGATTTTGAATTGTTTCTGTAAATCGTATGCTTTTGAAATCGTTCTATTTGTAATACCAAAAACTTTAAAACCAGCCATTTCGTATGCAGGAAGATGCGCATCTTTTACAATACCGCTCGCTCCAATAATCACAATGGGCTGTTCTGTTTGGGGAAGTAAAGGTTTATAGGGAATATTCATTTGTTCTATATTTTGAAATTAAGCCTGCCAATTTTAATTCTTGACAGAGCTGTGTAATGTTGTTCCTTGACTTAATTCTCTAATTTTTTTCTGAGTTTCCTCTAAAAGTATATCTGATGAAATATCTGTTTCAATGGCTTTTAAAACAGTGCCGTCAATCAGTTCGGCTACTTTTGGCCAAATTGGTGTTTGAGGTAGTGTTAATGCGTTTTCATGAAGCATTTCTAGTTTATGATAAAATGGAATTAAAGTATTGATTTCCTCATCTTTCCAAGTCGATTTTCTGCATCCAATACCGCCTTCAGTAGTTAATAGTTTATCGCTTTCGGGAGTAGTGGCAAAACGTAAAAAATCGTAAGCCAGCTTTTGGTGTTTGCTTCCAGATCCAATAGTATACAACCAATATACATTTAAAGAAGCCGTTTTATGACCAGGATCGGATGGGAGGGAAGTGATATCAATTTTCCCTTTTACTTTCGATTCTTCAATCACTTCTGCCATAGAAGCAAATCCGAACCAGTTGATAGCCATTGCCGCTTGTCCTTCGGCGAAAGCCAAACCTGCTTCAACCGAACCAAATTCTCTAGATTTTGGATGGACTGCAGTTGCATCATTAACCATTTTCCTGTAAAAATCCAATGCTTTTATTGCTGCTTCGTTATGAATGTCAATCTGATTTTTATTGTTTAATAAAGAACCACCGCGCGTCCATAATTGCAGACAGAAGTCAAAAACCATATTATGTCCGTCTGGATAATTGGCAAAAACAGCACCGTACAAATTTTGTTCGGGACGATTAAAAAATGTTGCTATTTCTGCGAATTCCTGCCAGGTTTTTGGAGTAGCAAGTTCGTAACCAAACTGTTTTTTAAAATTCTCTTTCTCTGTTTCGTTTTCGAATAAATCTTTTCGGTAAATCAGACATTCTGGACCATCGTGAAATGGAAGTCCGAAAATGCCGTTACTTAGTTTCTGCAAATGCAAAAGTGATTTATGCCATCCAAAAGGATAATTTTCTGGCGGATTTTCTCCAATTAATGGAAATAAATTAAGAACCGCATTTTCGTTTGCAGCGTCATAAATCCAATCGGTGTTAATATGGGCGATGTCCCATTTTCCTTCTTTTAAACCTTTATCTGAAATCGTGGTTTCATACAAATCATGAAGTTCTAAGGCAACGATTTCAGCTTCAATTTTTATATTATTTTGAAGTGAAAATGCATCCCATAATTTTCGAAGTGTACTTTCGAAAGGATCGAATTTACGAACGGCGATTCTAATTTTTTCCATCAGCAGTCAATAAATTCTTTAATAATTTTCTCGTTGTCTTGACCCAGTTTTGGCGAACCTTTTCCAGAAGTCAGATATTCGCCGTCGATTTTTATCGGACAGCGCGTTGTTTTATAAGTATAGCCGTCAAGCATTTCGACTTGCTGGGTAAAATTCAAAACCTTAAATCCGTCTTCAGCAAATAACTGTTGATAATTTAAAACTCCTGCACACCAAATGTCTGCAGGTTCTAAAATATCCAACCAAAACTGTGTTTCCTGCGTTTGCAGATGATCGGCAAGTATATTTTTGATTTCGTCTCTAAGTGTAAATTTATTTTCAGGAAAAGCCAATAAAGCATCACATTGTAGTAATGAAGCCAAAACAGGAATCGATCCCATTGCTAGTGCGAGATAACCGTTTTTGGTTTTGTAAATTCCGTATGGAGCGCCCAAATAAGCGTGTGCGTTATTGGTTTTAGTTCGAACAGGCAATTCGCTGCCGTCATTAAAATAAGTAGTAATGGTTTCAAATTGAAAATCAAACGCCGATTCCAACATACTGACTTGAATTTGTGCGCCAATATTATGCGTTGCTTTTCGGTATAAAGCGGCTAAAATTCCTTGCGCCAAATGTGCTCCGGCAAGCATATCTACAATCGACAATCCCATTGGTACTGGTCCATCTTCTTGATTACCGCTCAACCAAGTTAAAGCGGTTAGAGATTGTAAAAGCAAATCCTGACCTGGTAAATCTTTCAAATTGGGATGTTCTCCAAAACCTGAAATCGATCCATAAATCACATTTGGATTGATGTTTTTTACGTCGTCATAACTCAAACCAATGCGTTCCATAACTCCGGGTCTGAAATTATGCATGACAACATCAGCTTTGGCTAATAATTTTTTTAGTTTTTGAAGTTCCTCTGGCTGTTTAAAATCAATTGCAAAAGATTCTTTGTTTCTGTTGATGGTATGAAAAACAGACGATTCGCCGTTCATAATCAAATCAGAAGTATATAAAGTACGGCAGATATCTCCCGTTCCCGGTTTTTCAATTTTGATTACACGAGCACCCAAATCTGCCAAGCGCAAACTCGCCGACGGACCCGAAAGAAACTGACTGAAATCTACAATTAAATAATCTTCTAATGGTTTCATTTTTTTATTCGTTTAACCGTTTAATCGGTTATTTGTTTAATCGTTTTCATTCAACAATTAAAATCTAATTTGATCTGCTGAAATCTTTTTAAATCTGCGTGAAATACTTTTTTGTGTATAGATTTTTTCACGCAGATTTATTTAGATTAAAGCAGATTAGGCAGATTTTAATCTAAGCCGATGAATAATAAATTTTAGCTTATTTTTGAATAAACTCTTTATGTATCGCTAAATTATCTTGACCTACTTTTGGAGCTGCTTTTTCACTTAATAAAATTTCACCATCTAACTGAATCGGACTTCTGGTGGTAACCAAAGTTTCGCCTTCGGTATTTTTTACCGTTTGTTTCAGCTGCAATTCATTTACAAAAGGCTGATTATCGAGTTCTTCGTAATTGAAAACTTTTCCACACCAAATGCCTTCTTTCTGCAAGATTTCAATCCAATAATCAGAAGTTTGGGTTTGAATTCTTTCACTCAAAATCGTTCTGATTTCGTCGCGTTTTTCAAACCAAAGATGTTTATCTGCAAAAGCACTTAAATCTAAACCTAGCGTTTTTCCAATAAAAAGTAAATCGCCCATAGCAAGGGACAAAAAGCCGTCTTGTGTTTGGTAAACTCCGTACGGAGCACTTAAAAAAGCATGTGCACTTCCTTTAATATCGCCACGTTCAGGCAATTGACCGCCATCATTTAAGAAAGAAGTAATCGCTTCAAATTGCACATCCAAAATAGATTCTAATAAACTCACTTCTACCAAAACGCCTTTTTTGGTTTTAGCTCTTTTTAGAAGCGCCGCTAAAATTCCTTGTACAAAATGATTTCCGCACATTAAATCGGCTACAGCCAAACCAAAAGGGACTGGGCCTTGGCTTTTGCGTCCGCTTAACCAGCTTAAACCTGAAAGCGATTGTAACAATAAATCTTGTCCCGGTTTTTTTGCCCACGGTCCTTCATTTCCGTAACCTGTAATGGTTCCGTAAATAATTTGTGGATTTATAGAAAGGGTATTTTCAAAATCTAAACCGATTTTTTCCATCACTCCAGGTCTGAAATTATGCGTCATAATATCAGCCTTTTCGATTAGTTTTTTAATCAAAACCAAATCGTCAGGATTTTTTAAATCGGCTGCAAAAGATTCTTTATTTCTGTTAATCGTATGAAAAAGCAAACTGCTATCATCAACAAATAAATCTTTGATGCTCAATTGTCTGCAGGCTTCACCTTTTATAGGACGCTCAATTTTGATAACGCGTGCACCCAAGTCGGCTAGTTTTAATCCTGCCGAAGGTCCTGCTAAAAACTGGCAGAATTCCAGAACAACTAATCCTTCTAAAGGTCTCATACGGTCTGAATTTTTAGAGATTCCGCGTAAAGTGAATTCATTTCTTCTAACACTTTTAATTCGTCTCCGCCATTCATCAAATAATTACGAACCACATCTCCAGCATGATCTTGGAAATACATGTGACCATAATATCTCGGACGAAGGAAAGCGCGCTCTAAAGCGGGAAGTGTATTTTTGAAATAATCGTGCGTCACGCCATTAATTCTTTCGCTTTTCCAAGCTTGCAAATGACCCGGCTGACCACCATTGTCAGTATAAATATTCTGCTGAACTTTTGATGAACATGTAAATTCGGCATATTTTATGGCAGTTTCAATATGTTCGCTGAATGAAGAAACAGCCAATCCAGTTCCTCCCAAAGAAGAAATCATCGGATTGTCATTCAATTTTACTAAATCATAAAAATGCAAAAGGTTTTGGCTGTAGCCAATGCGAGAATAATTGGAATAACCATAAGCAAAAGGACAATAGGCAATTTCGTCTGAATTGACCATTGCTTCGTAAACCTGAATAGGATTACGGTTAAAGTTTGCGGGATCAATCAACTGCGCCAATTCTCTAAACATTTGAAGCGCTTTGATTCCTGTCGTTTCAGAAATCACTTTTTCTTCAGAAAGAAAAGGAGCTTCACCCAAACTGCAGCAAAACATATAAAAACTCATTAAAACATCTACCGGAATTCCAGCAAAAGCGACTAAGCCTTTTTTGGCTAAAGCCAATAAATCGTCATAAGTTTTAGGAACTTCTAAATTGTTTTTTTCTAAAATATCCAAGCGGGCAGAAGCAACCGGAGTTGCAGCATCAATTGGCAACGCCCATAATTTATTATGAAAAACATAACTTCCGTACGATTTTCCAACAGTATTACTTTCTTGATCTTTAATATATTCGTTTGATAAATAATCAGATAACGGAAGAATTGCTTTGGTTTGCGCTCCAAAACCTGTCCAAGGATGATCGATTACTAATAAGTCAAACCTTTTGGCTAAGTCTTCGATAGAAGCATCGGCAAATTCTTGCAAACTTCTTTTCTCCCAAGAAATTTCAACTTCAGGATGTAATTCTGTAAAACGCTGCGATGTAGCAACCATAGGAAGCAAACCTCTTGTATGATTCCATGTTATGCCTTTTAATTTTATCATTTTGTATGGGATTTTTTGACAATGTAATCGATTGTATTAATAAATGTAAAAAATACAATTACAAAAGTAGGAATAAGATTGATATGAACAAGAAATCATTTATTTTTAAGAAATCTTTTTTACATAAAGTGATAAATAGTGATATAATTTTTACAAACCGTTTAAAAAATGTTATAATTTATTGAAGTTTGATCATTTTTAAAGGTAGAAAATGAAATATATCTCGGATATTAATTTTTAAAAAGTACTTTTGTAATTGTGTTTTTTACATTTATTAATTTTGATTTACTTTTTTACATGATTTCGAATGGATAAGGAGTAGAATTTCTAAGATGATTATACGATTGATGAAGACTTTTCATCAGAAAAAATAAAATAACAATTAAAAATATACGATTATGAAATTAATACGTTTTGGAGAAATCGGAAAAGAGAAACCTGGAGTTTTGATTGGAGAAAAGAGATATGATGTTTCTTCGATTGTAACCGATTTTAACGAAAGTTTCTTTGAAGAAAACGGATTAGAAAAATTGCAAAAAGCATTAGAAAACAACCCAACTTTACCAGAAGTTGATGCTTCTGTACGATTGGGTTCTCCTGTGGCTCGCCCTTCAAAAATTATCTGCATTGGCTTAAATTATATTGATCATTGTAAAGAAACCAATGCACCGATTCCGACAGAACCTATTATTTTTTTCAAATCAACAACTTCTTTGTGCGGTCCAGATGATGATTTGATTATTCCAAAGAATAGCGAAAAAACAGACTGGGAAGTAGAATTGGCTTTAGTTGTTGGCAAAAAAGCAAGTTATGTTGAAGAAGCAGAAGCTTTAGATTATGTTGCTGGCTATGCTTTATTGAACGATTATAGCGAAAGAGCGTTTCAACTAGAGCGCGGCGGACAATGGGCAAAAGGAAAAGGAAGCGACACTTTTGCGCCTCTTGGCCCATTTTTGGCTACAAAAGATGAAATCATAGATGTGGACAATTTAAAGATGTGGCTGACGGTAAACGGTAAAAAATACCAAGACAGTAATACACTAAATCTAGTTTTCAAAATTCCTTATCTGGTTCATTATTTAAGTCAGTTTATGACTTTGCTTCCAGGCGATATTATAAGTACAGGAACGCCTCCTGGAGTTGGTTTAGGAATCAAACCAGATCCGATTTACATTAAAGCAGGCGATGTTGTTGAATTGGGAATTGAAGGTTTAGGAACAAGCAAACAGAAAGCTGTAGCATATCAAAAATAAAATTTAAGAAAGTATAAAATGAAATATATTGTTTGCGAAAAACCGCAGGAATTTCTATTAAAAGAAACCAATATTCCAGAACCAAAAGAGGGTGAAGTTTTATTAAAAATTAAAAGAATCGGAATCTGCGGAACTGACATTCATGCTTTTGGCGGAACTCAACCGTATTTTGAATATCCAAGAATTTTAGGTCACGAATTGGCTGCTGAATATGTAAAGGGAAGTGCAGAAGGATTTAAACCGGGAGATAAAGTAACTTTTATTCCGTATTTCAACTGCGGAAAATGTGTGGCTTGCAGAAACGGATTGACAAATTGCTGTGTAAATATTAAAGTTTTCGGAGTTCATATTGATGGTGGAATGGCCGAATATGTATCGATTCCGGAACAATATTTATTGCATGGTCAAGGTTTAGATTATGATGAATTGGCTTTGGTTGAACCTTTGGCAATTGCGGCGCACGGCGTTAGAAGAGCGGCCGTAAAACTAACTGATACCGTTTTGGTAATGGGAGCAGGACCAATCGGAATTGGTTTGATTCAGTTTGCTAAAATTGCCGGAGCAAAAGTAATCGTAATGGACATTAACGATTACAGATTAAATTTCTGTAAAACGGAACTAAATGCAGATGAAACGATTAATCCGTTAAACGATGATGTTGCTCAAAAATTAGCAGAATTGACAAATGGCGACATGGCAAATGTGGTAATTGATGCAACAGGAAATCAGAAAGTAATGAACAGTGCTTTTAATTATATTTCGCATGGCGGAAGATTTGTTTTGGTCGGACTTCAAAAAGGAGAATTAAGTTTTAGTCATCCCGATTTTCACAAAAGAGAATCGACTTTAATGAGCAGTAGAAATGCCACAATCGAAGATTTCGAATATGTAATGAAATGTTTGAAAGAAGGAAAAATCGATCCAAAGAAATACATTACGCACAGAACTAGTTTTGATGAAATGATTACTGATTTTGGGAATTTGATTGATCCGAAGAATAATGTGATTAAGGCGTTAATTGAAATAGAATAAATTTTACGAATAAACCCGACAGGTTTTAAAAACCTGTCGGGTTTAACTTTAAATACCCACAAAAATGGATTTAAACTTAAAAAATAAAATAGTTGTCGTTTCTGGTTCGGCTGGAAAAGAAGGCAGTATTGGAGAAACGATCGTAAACAGATTAGCTGATGAAGGTGCAATTCCGGTTTTGGTTGACAGAAATGCAAGAGGTTTCGAATATGTGGAAAGACTTCAAAAAAGAGGTGTTAATTCCTTATTTGTGCAGACAGATGTAACCGACCCTGTTGCAATAGAAAATGCTGTAAAAGTAATCGGAGCTAAATATGGGAGGATTGATGCCATAATTAATAATGTTGGTGTAAATGACGGTGCAGGATTAGATTCAAGCTACGAGGATTTTATGAATTCTTTGAAACTGAATGTGGTAAGTTATTTTCTTTTAGCTAAATATTCACTTCCATATTTAAAAGAATCAAAAGGAAATATCTTAAATATTGGCTCAAAAGTAGCTTTAACAGGGCAGGGCGGGACTTCTGGTTACGCTGCTGCGAAAGGTGGCGTTTTAGGACTAACAAGAGAATGGGCTGTAGATTTAATTCAATACGGAATTCGTTCGAATGCGATTATTATTGCCGAAAGTTATACGCCAGCTTACGAAGATTGGATTAAAACTTTGCCAGACGGCGAAACGGTTTTGAATAAAATCAACAAAAGTATTCCGCTAGAAAGTCGTATGACCAAAACAGAAGAAATTGCAGATACAGCACTTTTTATCATTTCTGAAAAATCATCACATACTACAGGACAATTTGTTTTTGTGGATGGAGGTTACGTACATTTAGACCGCGCATTAATCAGCGATGTTAATTAAAAAGGTATGAGTAAAAGAATTGATTCCCATCAGCATTTTTGGAAGTTTGATCCCGTTAGAGACAGCTGGATCGATGAAACTATGCAAAATATTAAAAGAGATTTTCTTCCTGAAGATTTACAGCCGTTATTAAAAGAAAATCAGTTTGAAGGTTGTGTTGCAGTTCAGGCAAGTCAGTCAGAAGAGGAGACTCATTTTTTATTGGATTTAGCTTCTAAAAATGATTTCATAAAAGGAGTTGTCGGCTGGATAGATTTACGAAATGAGAATATTGCGGAACGTTTGCAATTCTTTTCAGATCAAAAAAAACTGAAAGGTTTTAGACATGTTGTTCAAGGAGAACCAGATGATTTTATGTTCGGAACTGAATTCAGAAGAGGAATTACAGCGTTAAAATCCTTCAATTATACTTACGATATATTGATTTTTGAACGTCAATTACCAGCTGCAATAAGTTTGGTAAAAGATTTTCCAAACCAAAAATTTGTAATCGATCATATTGCGAAACCAGACATTAAATCAGAAACTATTTATTCTTGGAAAAGTGGCATTGAAGAAATTGCAAAACATGATAATGTTTGGTGTAAAATCTCTGGAATGGTCACAGAAGCCGACTGGAAAAATTGGAAACCAGAAGATTTAAAACCGTATTTAGATGTAATTTTTGAAAACTTTTCAGTTGATAAATTGATGTACGGCTCAGATTGGCCAGTTCTCAATGTTGCTTCAGATTATAATGAAGTGGTGAAAACTTTAGAGGATTATATTGCTAAGTTTTCAATTGAAGATCAGAATAAGATTTGGTTTGAGAATGCTAATTCTTTTTATAAGTTATAAACTAGTCATAAGATTATCCGTTTAGGATGTCATTTCGACGAAGGAGAAATCTCCGCAAGAAACTCCGCAAAGATTTACTTTGATTGTCGAGCTACTTGCGGAGATTTCTCCTTCGTCGAAATGACAAAATTGAGAAAAAAATAGCCACGGATTAAAGGATTTCATAGATTTTTTTTAATCATTTTAATCCTGTAATCTGTGGCTAAAAATTTTAGATCAATATTATTTTTACTTCTTTAAAACATCATCATTTGGCACCCATTTTTTCTGCCAAGCTAGATATTTCTTCAAAGCCTTTTCAGGTTTATCCGTATACCAGGCATAACCCGTTCTTCTTTCACGGCTTACTTCGGCTAAAGAATATAAAAACTCACTGTCACGATCAGAGAATAAAGGACGATGTGTTTTTAATTCGTAATAACGAGTCCAAATAGGTGGAGCAGTTGTATCGTGCACGACTCTTACGTCATTTTTGATTTTCTTATATTTAGATTCCATTTCTTCTGCAGCAAAACTTTCAACTCTGGTATTATAGATTTTAGAATCCTGAAACCATTTTATGGCACCTTGTACCGCATTAATAATTTTTTCATTTGGATTATCAATATCCATTAAAAACAAAACAACATCAACACTTTCGGCATTACAGATGCTTGGCGGTTCAAATTTACGTGCCCATGCCGGTTCAAGTGTTATTTCGTCGTGTTGCTGGCACCAAGCAGTCAATTTTCCATTGTCTTTAATTTGCATTTTCAAAATACAATCCAATCCTTTTTGGTAAGCATTGGCTACTTTTTTTCGGGTTTTAGCATCAATAAAAGCGTAATCAGGATCATTATTTACAATCTTTTTTAAAAGATTCATGATGCCCATATACGCTCCATCATTAAAAGTAATGTGTCGGCTATAACCTTTTTCTAAAGGAAAATATTGTGGCCAGCCTCCATTTGAATATTGCGCTTTTATGGTGAAATTAATACCACGCAAGCACCCATCTTTATATTTCGGATCTTTTGTGAGCGTATAAACCTGCGCCAGATAATGAATATGCGTATAAGTCGTTTCATTATCGAAAGTAGTATGCTCGATGTATTTTGTTTTAACTACGCTATCAATTTGTTGTGGCGTCAAAATAGCTTTCATATCATAATTTTTTGGCCAACCGCCATTGTCGCGTTGGAAATACAGAATATTATCGGCGATTTTAGTGTAATCTGTTTCAGCATATTTGGGCTGATTCGGAATCGGATTTATGATATTGGTTTTGTCTTTTATAAAGTACCAATGATTAGTGCCATCAGTAAAAGGTTTTGTGCTGATTTCACTATTTGACTGCGCATGCGAGCATAAAAATGAAAAAACACAAAAAGCAGATGCCAGTAATTTCGAGCTGTTTATGGAATTGAACATAGAATCTCGTTTTTAGAATTTAACAGCTTTCTTAGGCACGTTTTTGTCAATAGTAGTCGTCTTAGAAAAATTAGCAGAAGAACCACTTAAATCAATATTTTTACTCGCTTCACCATTAATCGTAATTGCATTTGATGAAGAAGGATTAAATTCGATATTTTTCAGCGAAAGGTTTTTGGTATTATAAATTTCGAAAGCATTCTTCGCCTCAATATCCAATTGAGCGTTATTGATTTTAATTCCGTTAGCGTCAATTATAGAAAAACCTTTTTGTGCTTTCGCAATTAGATTTGTGATTTCAATATTTTCTAAGTTCATTTCCGGAAGACCTTGTAAAAACACAGCTTGCTGAGCGCCTTTGATTGTAATGTTTTTGATCACGATATTTTTAAACTGAGGCGTTTCTTCGTTTACCGGAATTGCTTTTGTGCTAACAGTATTTCCACCTTCTGCTAAAGTCTCAGCGATTGATTTTCCTCCATAATACAAATCAAAAGAAATTGCCTGAGATGGAATATCAGTCATAAAAACATCTGAAATGTAAATGTTTTCAACAACACCGCCACGTCCGCGAGTACTTTTAAAACGAAGACCAACATCAGTTCCCATAAAAGTACAATTGGAAACGTGCAGATTTTTTACACCACCAGACATCTCGCTTCCAACTGTAACTCCGCCATGACCATGATACACAATATTGTTTTTTACAATGATATTTTCGCATGGAACGCCTCTGTCACGTCCGTCTTTGTCTTTTCCAGATTTAATGCAGATCGCATCGTCACCCACATCAAAACTTGAATTTTCGATTACTGCATTTTTACAAGATTCTACATCAAGTCCGTCGCCGTTTTGAGAAAACCACGGATTACGAACTGTTATATTTCGAACAATTAAATCTTCAATTAATAAAGGGTGAATATTCCATGCAGGAGAATTTTGAAAAACTGGTCCGTCAAACATCACTCTTTTACTATTTTGAATGCTGACCAAAACTGGACGCAGGAAATCATGAATAGCTTCAAAATCTTCTTTCGTTTTCAAGTCAAGACGAATGTTCTGATCGGCACCTTTAGCGCCTTTTAAATATTGTTCAGAAGGATACCAGCTGTCCTTTTTTTCGTTAAGAACCCCGCCAGAAGCTACAAATTTCTTCCATTGTTCATCTGTCAATTTGCTCTTTTTAACTTGTCTCCAAGCTTCGCCAGAACCGTCCCAAACACCATTTCCAGTAAAAGCGATATTCTCTAAGTTTTTTCCATAAATAGGAGAGATACAGCGCCAAGTGTTTAAGCCTTCAAAGCTGGTTTCGATTATTGGATATAAAGATTTATCGGTACTGAATTTGATTAATGCACCTCTTTCTGCATGAAGTTCAATATTACTTTTTAAAATGATTGGACCAGTCAGCCAAATCCCTGGCGGAATAATTAATTTTCCACCGCCTTTTTTAGACAATGCATCAATAGCATCTGCAAAAGCTTTTGTATTTAAAACATAACCGCCATTTACTGCACCAAAGTCTTTTAGATTCACACTGTACTGCGGAATTACAGGCTCTTGAACTTCAGCCATTTTAAACTCAATATTTTTGTAAGTGTCAGCAGATTTTTGTGCCGAAGCGGTGTTGAAACTCAAAGCAAAAGAGGCGAGAGCGACACATAAAAGGTTAATTCGGTTAGTTTTCATTCTTATTCTATTATAGTTAAAAGTCTTTTTTTGGAAACCGATTTACTGACAATTCAATTTTTTATTCGGTGAATTTTTATTCAATAAATAAAATTATACTTTTTTAATTTGAAATGTTTAATGTAATCGATTACACAAATCTATTAAAAAAATATTATGAAATAGAAATTTTAGCCTATTTATCACATCTTTTTTATGAATTTAATTTTTTTTGAATGCGAAATCAATAGAAAATGAAATGACTGTTTTTATAGAGAAAGTCTATAAAACATGATGTTTATCAAAGTTACAGGAGGGTACAGGATGCATAGTTTTTTATGTTCGATTAAATTGTGCCAAATATTTAATTTATCTGTTAAAATTAATCATGATGTAAAATTTTTAGTACTTAAAATTTATATCCTGATAATTTTAGAGAAGAAAAAAAGAAAATAATGCGTTCAATTCCTTTCAACAAATTACTGATCATTTTTTTAATGGTATTTACAGTTTCGGCAAATGCTGCTGAAATCTGGGTTTCTCCAAATGGAAAAGATATCAATTCTGGAACCAAAGAGAGTCCGGTGGCAACGGTTCACATGGCAATGCGAAAAGCCAGAGAACTTCGTCGCTTAAAAGATCCATCTATAAAAGACGGAATCCGAATCATAGTAATGAACGGAACGTATTATTTAAACGAACCTTTATTTGTGCGACCAGAAGATTCTGGAACTGCAGACAGCCCAACAACGATTGAAGCCGATGTAAATGCAAGACCCATTATAAGCGGTGGAATCGAAATTAAAAACTGGACAAAATCGACAACCATTATCAACGGACTTAAAAAAGGCTCTGTTTGGGTGGCAGATGCTCCTAAAAAAGCAGGAAGTCTGATTGATTACAGACAATTATGGGTAAACGGAAAAAAAGCCGTAAGAGCTAAAAATACTGCCGGAACCGCAATGGAACGTATTTTATCTTGGAACCACGAGGAACAAACTTGTTGGATTCCGTTTAAAGATAAGTCGGTTAAGTTTGAGCCCGGAATGGAAATGTTTATTGTGCAATGGTGGTCGAATGCCAACTTGCGCATCAAAAATATTGAAGTTCAAAAAGACAGCGCTAAACTTTCGTTTGAAGAACCAGAAAGTCGTATTCAAAGTGAACACCCGTGGCCTGCACCGTGGATTTCTAAAAACAACGGGAATTCGGCTTATTTCTTAAACAATGCTTTTTCGCTTTTAAATGAACCTGGAGAATGGTATTTGGATAAGAAAAATGCTAAAATCTATTATGTTCCAAGAGCTGGAGAAGAAATTAATTCGGTTACCGTTACAGCTCCAGTTTTAGAAAATCTGGTTGAAGTAAAAGGAACAATCGATTCTCCTGTTCATCATTTTCAATTTAAAGGAATTTCGTTTCAATACAGCAACTGGCTTCGTCCTTCACAGCAAGGTCATGTGCCGTTGCAGTCGGGTTTGTATTTGTTGGATGCTTATAAACTGAAAGTTCCAGGAACACCAAATCAAGCAAGTTTAGAAAATCAGGCTTGGGTAGGAAGACCTCGTGCAGCGGTTGAAGTGAATTATGCTAATAATATTCAGTTTGAATCTTGTCGTTTTGAGCATTTGGCTTCGACTGGTTTAGATTTAAATAAAGGAACGAATCATAATACCATAAAAGGTAATTTATTTAAAGATATTGGCGGAAGCGCCATAAATGTTGGAATTTTCTCTGAAGAAGCTTTTGAAGCGCATTTGCCTTTAATCATAAAAGATGAAAGAGAAATGTGTTCTGATGAAGTGATTTCGGATAATTTAATCACCAACGTGACCAATGAAGATTGGGGAACTCTGGGAATCAGTGCAGGTTTTGTTCGAAATATTACGATTGAACACAACGAAATTTCGGATGTTTCGTATTCCGGAATGGCAATGGGCTGGGGTTGGACGCACACGCCAAACGTAATGCAGAACAATAAAATTCTGGGAAATAAAATTCATCATTATGCCAAACATTTACATGATGTAGCAGGAATTTATACGCTTTCGGCTCAGCCTGGTAGCCGAATTGAAGAAAATTATATCGACAAGGTTTACAACAGTCCTTATGCGCACGATCCGTTTTTATGGCTGTATTTGTATACTGATGAAGGAAGCGAAGGTTTTACGATCAAAAACAACTGGATTGCCGAAAAGAAAATCCTTAAAAACCATAATGGTCCAAAAGGAAATATTTGGGAACACAATGATCCGTATGTAAGTTCTAAAATTAAAGACAATGCCGGAATTAGAGCGCCTTACAAAGATTTAGAAAAAGAAGTTGTAATCGACGAAAAATGGGGATTGCAGGAAATGCCAAAACCGTATGCAATTGAATTGATAGGTTCTGATTTTGATATCGAAAAAATCAAATCGACATTGACAGGATTTAGAATCGTTGGTCAGGAATTGTACCAATGGAAAAATCATTTGGTGATTTACGGAAAAATGAATCAGCCGGAAAGAACAAAACGAAAACTGGCGGGTGCTTTTCCTTCTTTAGAAATTAAAATCTATGAAGATTTGGTTTATGATTTCCAAAATTTCGAAAGATGTAAAGATTCAAAACCAGCATCGGATTGGGAAAATATTGTTTTAACAGCAAATCTTCCTGCTGATGAAAAACTCCAAAAGGAATATGTAGAATATCACAAAACGCAATTCGAAAAATGGCCAGAAGTTGCAAAAGGTTTCTGTAATGCCGATTTTCAGCAATTGCAGGTTTTCAAAAAAGACAGACAATTAATCTTGGTAATCAGTATTCCGAAAGGTGAAAGTTTGGATAAACTAAATCCGAAAACAACAGAAAATAATCCGAAAGTAGATCAATGGAATGCCTTAATGAAAAAATACCAATCTGGAATTGAAGGCGCAAAACCAGATGAAACATGGATTTTCTTAAATAAAGTAGAAGTAGAAGCAAAAAAATAATACGCATAATAAACCCGACAGGTTTTTAAAACCTGTCGGGTTTAAACGCGAAAAAAAATATTTAGCCACAGATTAAAGGATTTCCACAGATTAAAAAATCCAGTTAATCCTTTTAATCTGTGGCAAAAAAACAAAATCAACAATCTAAAATAACCACACCTCATGTTAAAAATAGCCATTCTGGGACTTGGAGAAGGACGAAGCACAATGTCGGCTGCAATCGAAAGTTCAAAACTAGAACTCGTTAAAATATGCGACCGAAATGAAGAATTGTGTAAACAAAGAGCAAAAGAATTCGATTTTCATTCGTACACAACTAATTACGACGATTTATTAAATGATGCATCAATTGATATTATCGCGATTTATACGCCAGATCATTTGCATGCACAACATGTAAAACAAGCTCTATTGCACGGAAAACATGTCGTTTGTACAAAACCATTTATCGATGATCTTTCGGATGCCAAAGAATTACTAGAATTAAGCAAATCAACTGGAAAGAAAGTTTTCATTGGGCAAAGTTCTCGTTTTTTCGAACCAGCCAAAAGGCAAAGAGCCGATTACGAAGCAGGTTTAATTGGAGATTTAATTACAATTGAAGCGCAATATCACGCCGATCACAGATGGTTTTTAAAGAAAGAATGGTCGCTTTTGCAATCGTTTAAGTGGTTGTACGGAGGTTTGAGCCATCCTGTAGATTTTATAAGATGGTATTTGCCAAATATTCAGGAAGTGATGGGTTACGGAATGATCAGCAGTAATGGACAAAATGCAGGATTGAAGAATGAAGATACAATGCATTTTATCTTTAAAGCCACCGATGGAAGAATTGCTCGTGTAAGCGGTGTTTATACTTCGCCGACTCAGCCAGCACAACGTGACAGCGGAATGAGCACAATTTTAAGAGCAACAGAAGGAGCAAGTCAGGCTGATTATCATGAATTGCGTTATGCCGTTACAGACAAAACAGGCGAAGAAAAAGTAATTACTTGGGGAGACAGTACGATAAAATATTATTTCCGTTTTGAAGGGCAAAGTCATCACGGTGGAGAATATCAGAATTACTTAGAATATTTTGTGGACAGTATCGAGCAAGGTTTTGAAGCTTATCCAAACATGGAAGAAGGAATTGGAACGGTAGCTTTATTACAAGCAATGGACAAATCTTTGCAAACTGGAATGCCGGTTAAAATTGCCGATATTCTTAACGAATATGGACTATGAAGAGTATCTACGACAAATTAACCACGCTCGATTTTGTGATTGTTGCGGGTTATTTAGTGGCTTTATTGGTCATTGGATATGTGGTAAGTATGAAACAGAGAAAGAAAAACGAAACGCTTTTTCTGGCTGGAAACTCCTTAAACTGGTACAGCATCGGGTTTAATATGTGGGGAACCAATGTTGGGCCTTCGTCATTATTGGCTTTTGCGAGTATTGGTTACGCTACAGGAATTGTAGCAGGAAATTTCGAATGGTACGCTTTTGTGTTTTTACTGCTTTTGGCGATGGTTTTTGCGCCAAGATATATTGCGAGTAAAGTAAGCACAATGCCCGAATATATGGGAAAACGCTACGGCGACAGTACACAGAATATTTTGGCTTGGTACGCTTTGGTAAAAATATTAGTAAGTTGGCTGTCTTTGGGATTATTCAGCGGAGGCGTTTTAGTACGTCAGATTTTGGGAATTCCGATGTGGCAGAGCGTTACCGTTTTAGTGATTTTCTCTGGAATATTTACGTTTGCTGGAGGATTAAAAGCGATTGCAAAAGTGAATGTTTTTCAGATGATTCTGTTAATTGTTGTTTCGCTTACACTTTCTTTTTTAGGATTACAAAAACTAGGCGGAATCGATGTTTTAATTGCTAAAACACCTTCAAACTTTTGGAATTTAGTTCGTCCTTCAGATGATGCGCATTATCCGTGGCCGGCAATTTTGTTAGGATATCCTGTAGCTGCAGTTGCTTTTTTCTGTACCGATCAATCTATGGTGCAGAGTGTTTTGGGCGCGAAAAACCTAGAACAGGGACAATTAGGAGTAAACTTTATCGGATGGTTAAAAGTGATGGCATTGCCGTTGTTTATTTTGCCTGGAATTCTGTGTTATGCATTGTATCCCGAATTAGGAAGCAATTCTGATTTGGCTTATATGACAATGGTTACGAATCTTTTTCCAAGCGGAATGAATGGTTTGGTTATTTGTGTGATGATTGCGGTTTTGGTGGGAACAATTGGTTCTTCGTTAAATGCTTTAAGCACCGTTTTTACGAATGACATTTATGTAAAGAAAATCAACCCGACGGCGACGATTCAGGATCAGATTAAAATTGGCCGTTTGACAATTGCTATAGGATGTGTTTTTGCAATTCTGATTGCCGTTGCAATTGACAATATCAAGGGACAGAATCTATTCAATATTTTTCAAGCGGTTTTAGGTTTCTTGGCACCTTCATTATCTGTTGTTTTCCTTTTGAGTGTTTTCTGGAAACGTACGACTAAAAAAGCTGTAAATGCAACACTTTCGTGGGGTTCTGCTTTTAGTTTATTTGTTGGGGTTTTATATCTATGGATTTTCCCTGCCGATAAATATCCAGTTTGGCCTCACTTTTTATTGATTTCCTTTTACATTTTTGCTGTGCTTTTAATTACAGCTGTTATTATTTCTTTAACCGATAAAAATCCTGAAGTGAATGTTTCAGATGAAACTGATATTCCTAAAACTAGTAAAAAGGTGAAGCTTTTATTTGGTTTGTTGGGATTGGCGATTTTGGTTTTGTATTTGGTTTTTAATGGGAATTAATAAATTCAAAGGATTTCAAATATAGCCCTTGGTTTTAACCACGGGAATGCAATGTATAACATTACGTTTGCCAAAATACGTTTCCCGTGGTTGAAACCACGCGCTATGTTTTGAAAAAGATTGTAAATAAAGCAAGGTTATTTTATGAGTTGCCTCCATTTTTAACTGGAGGTCTATGTAAAAAGAATAGAAAAAGGCTTTAGCCAAATTGTCGATATTTGGCTAAAGCCTTTTGAGCTTTGTATTTCGGTTTCATCCAGCTAAAGCTGGACGCAATTAAAAACTTATTTTTTTAATAAATCTTTGAGTCTTTGAGACTTTGTGGCATTAAAAATTATTTCTGAGTTTTTTTCTTCTCCAAATTAGGCAAGAACCCAGTAATTACTCCAATCAAAGGCAGAAACGCACAAATCTTAAATACATATTCAATACTTGTAGCATCGGCAATTTTTCCTAAAATAGCAGAACCTAAACCGCCCATTCCGAAAGCAAATCCAAAGAAAAGACCCGCTACAAGTCCTACTTTTCCGGGCATTAATTCAGTTGCATAAACCAGAATTGCAGAGAAAGCCGAAGAAAGAATCAACCCAATGATTACAGACAAAGTTCCAACCCAAAATAAAGAAACGTAAGGTAACATTAAAGTAAACGGAGCAACTCCAAGAATTGAAACCCAGATTACATATTTTCTGCCGTATCGATCTCCAATTGGTCCTCCAATTAAAGTTCCTGCTGCAACAGCGCCAGAGAACAAGAATAAATATACTTGTGATTGCTGAATCGTAATGTGGAATTTATCTATAAGGAAGAAAGTATAATAACTTGTAATACTGCTCATGTAGAAATACTTAGAAAAAATCAGAACCAATAAAATAATCAACGAAGCAATTACTCGGTTTTTAGATAAATGATGTGTTTCAATTTGGTGAGAAGCTTTATTCGCATTTCTTTCCGATAAATGTGCCGTGTACCAAATCGCAATTTTATACAAAGCAAAAACACCAACTAACGCAATAATACAAAACCAAGCGATATAAGATTGTCCGTGCGGAATAACAATAAATGCGGCTAACAAAGGCCCAATTGCACTTCCTGCATTTCCTCCCAATTGAAAAATAGACTGCGCCAAACCTCTTTTTCCGCCCGAAGCCAAATGCGCTACACGCGAAGATTCAGGATGGAAAATCGAAGATCCAATTCCGATTAAACTTACGGATAATAATAAGTTGATAAAACTCGAAGCGATCGAAACAAAGAAAAGTCCAACCATTGTAAAACACATTCCAACAATTAGCGAGTATGGTTTTGAGTTTTTATCGGTATACATTCCCACAAAAGGCTGTAAAATAGAGGCTACCATTTGGTAAGTCAAAGTAATAATACCAATTTGAGTAAAACTTAGACTAAAATTATCTTTTAAAAGCGGATAAATTGAAGGAACAACAGCTTGTAAAAGATCATTAATTAAATGAGAAAAACTAATGATAAATAAGATCGAATAAGTGGTTTTTTTAACTATGTCAGGATTTGCTTTAATAGTGTCCATGAGATATTTTTTGATTTTTAAATTAGGTTAAAAAACAACAGCTGTATTATTTTTTGCAAAGATTAAAAGAATAGTAATGTCAGAATTGCTATATTTGGACAATGAATAGTCAATATCGGACATATAGAGTAGCAACGGATTTTGGATATCAAGTAGATTCCTCAATCCCAGTTATAGGTTATACTGAAACAGTTAACAACGAAATGTGTATCTCTCACTCGCATCCAAGAGCTCAATTGATCTACGCAACTCGTGGCGTAATGAATGTTGTGGTGGGCAATAACATTTGGGTTGTAAATCCGTTGCAAGGCCTTTGGATTCCAAGCGGAGTAGAGCATCAGGTTACTTTTCAGAAAGACGTTAACTATTACAGTGTTTTTATTGATCCTTCTGCAATTGGAGGATTGCCAGAAAAGAGTTTTTCGTTTGATATTCCGATGTTTTTAAAGCAGTTGGTTTTCAAAATCATTTCTTTTGGAACAAGTGGTAACTTAACAGAATCACAATTAAGAATCATTTATGTCTTTTTAGATGAACTGGCTTTAATAGTGCCAAGCGCCACTTTTTTGCCCACTACAAATGATGAAAGGCTGCAGAAAGTGGTAGAACTTTTAATGAGTGATGTTTCGAGTAAACAAACAATTGATTATTATGCCGAACTTTCTTTTATGAGCAGCCGAACTTTATCGCGATTATTCATAAAAGAATTGGGAATGAATTTCAGCGATTGGCGCACCCGAATGAAACTACTGGAAGCCATTAAAAGATTGGGCGAAAAACAATCTATCAAAGAAATCGCTTTAGATTTAGGTTACGAAACAGCAAGTGCTTTTATTTATATGTTCAAAAAGCATTTGGGCAAAACGCCTTCTAACTATATTTTAGAAGATGAAAATGGGAACGATAAAATGATTGCTTAGGTTTTGAATGTAAATTGAACGCTGATTAAACGGATTTACTTCGTAAAGACGCGGATTTACACGGATTTTTTTTGTTTTTATCTAAGATAACCACAATCTTTGTCATTTCGACGAAGGAGAAATCTTCGCAAGTAACTCCGCAACGAAAGTCCAATCTTTGTAGAGCTTCTCGTGGAGATTTCTCCTTCGTCGAAATGACAATAAAGAGAAAAAAATAAATCCGTTTCATCCGAGTCTTCGCGATAGCGAATCCATCTCATCCGCGGCCCATAAAATTCTAACATCATTTTTTTTAGTACTAAAAAAGTGATAAGCCATAATTTTTCCCTTAAAAAATTATCAAAAAGTACTGTTTTTTATGAAATAGCAGGATAGTGCAGGTTGTGAAATGTAAAGATAACACTTATCTTTAGTCCCAAAATACACTAACTATGCTAAACCGCTTTCCCATTTTTAAGACTTTACTTCTTTTTGTTGCCCTTTTTTGTTGTTCGCTATCTTCAGCACAAGAAAAACAAAAAGAAGCGACATGGATCTGGTATCCAGGAGATTTTGAAGTTTGGTTAAGCAATAAAATGCAGGTTAGACGTACAGAACGCGAAGCCGTTTTTCCACCGCTTTGGCAATATTACAGTCCTTATGCTTTGGTTACTTTTCAGACAGAAGTAGATATTCCACAACCAGACGAGGTAAAAATCTTTTCAGAAGGACCTTTTCAATTACTTTTAGATGGCGTTCAGATTTACGGACAGCCAAAATCAATCGCAGTTCCTGCCGGAAAACACAAAATTTCTTTTAAAGTTTACAATCAGGAAGTATTACCGGCTATTTATATTAATGGAAAATACATTAAATCTGATGCTTCATGGAAAGTTACCAACGAAGATAAACTTTGGATTGATGAAACCGGAAAAGCACAGCAATCTGGCACGCCGTGGGTTCCTGTTGGTTCTTGGAATTTTAATTCGCCAGAAAATAAACCTTCTGAGTTTAAACTAACAACCAAACCTTTAAGTGCTAAGAAAACAGAGAAAATAGGAGCGGGTCAATTAGTAGATTTTGGCAAAGAAACTTTCGGTTACATTAAAATTCATGGTTTAAAAGGAAAAGGTAAACTAGCATTGTATTATGGAGAATCTCGTGAAGAAGCTTTGGATTCTGCCAAATGCGAAACTTTAGATCATTTATCTTTTGATGGAAAACAGCCTGAAATCTACACACATGATGGATCGAAAGCATTCCGTTATGTTCAGGTGCAAGCAGATGCAGGGGTGAAGTACGATTCTATTTCGATGCTTTATGAATATCTGCCATTAGACTATCGTGGAGCATTCAAATCTTCTGACGAGCAATTGAATAAAATTTGGGATGTGTCGGCTTATACGATGCATTTAACTTCTCGCGAATTTTTTATTGACGGAATTAAACGCGACCGTTGGGTTTGGTCTGGCGATGCTTATCAAAGTTATTTAATGAATTATTATTTATTCTTTGATTCGGCTTCGGTAGAAAGAACTTTGTTAGCGCTTCGCGGAAAAGATCCTGTAACGGCTCATGTAAACATTATAATGGATTATTCGCTGTATTGGTTTGTAGGTGTTTACGATTATTACTTACATACAGGCGATACAAAATTCATCAAAACTTTTTATCCAAGAATGAAATCGCTTATGGATTTCTGTTTAGAAAGAAGAAACAAAAACGGATTTTTGGAACCTTTAGAAGGCGACTGGGTTTTTATTGATTGGGCAGACGGACTTCCAAAAACGGGAGAAGTGAGTTTTGAGCAGATGCTTTTAGCAAGAAGTTTAGAAGCTATGGCGGTAAGTGCAGAAATTGCTGGTAAAACCGAAGACAAAAAGCAATATCAAAAATTGGGTGATGACTTAAAAAACAAATTATTTGATGTGTTTTGGGATAAAAAAGAAAACGTAATGAAACACCAGCGTATCGATGGAAAAATTCAAAATATTGTAACCAGATACGCTAATATGTTCGGTATTTTCTTCAATTATTTTACTGAAGAACAAAAACAAAGCGTAAAAAATAAAGTGCTGCTGAATAAAGATGTTCTTCAAATCACAACTCCATACATGCGTTTTTACGAATTGGAAGCTTTGTGCGCAATGGGCGAACAGAATTACGTTTTAAAAGAAATGAAAGACTATTGGGGCGGAATGCTGAATGAAGGCGCAACATCTTTTTGGGAAGAATATAATCCGAACAAAAAAGGAACGGAGCATTTAACGATGTACGGTCGCCCTTACGGAAAAAGCCTTTGCCATGCTTGGGGCGCAAGTCCGATTTACTTATTAGGGAAATATTATTTAGGTGTAAAACCAACTGCGCCGGGATATTCAGAATACGAAATCAAACCAAATCTTGGCGGTTTAAAATGGATGGAAGGAAAAGTTCCAACACCAAACGGAGAAGTTGCAGTGTATTGCAGTACCAAAGAAATCAAAGTGAAAGCAGGCGAAGGACAAGGAAAATTGATTTTTGAAAGTGTGAGCAGACCTAAAACAAACTCTGGAACAATTACAGAATTAGCAAAAAATAAATATCAATTGATTGTAAAACCGAATGTGGAGTATAAAGTGAGTTATAAGGCTTTGTAAGTTATGAGTTATGAGTGATTAGTAATTAGTGATTAACCGATAGTTTATAACGCCCATTTTGTCATTCCGACTGAAAGGAGGAATCACGCTCGTAACCATAAAGATTGTCACGTTCAATTTGTCATTTCGACGAAGGAGAAATCTTCGCAAGTAGCTCCACAAAGATTGATCTGCAAAGCGTGCTCAGCAAACGAAGATTTCTCCTTCGTCGAAATGACAAGATTGAAGAAATGCATAAGAAAGAATAAAAGCCAATAAAAAAATAAAAAACCAATGTTTTCAAAAAACACAAAATACAACTTCAAATTAAAAACAGCATTCTTAATGTTATTAACCGTCTGCATCCAAGCCACAGCACAAACCACAGCATGGAAACCAGCTTCATTTGAAATCGTAAAATCAAATTACAAAACTTTCAAAACCACGCAATACGCACACGTTTTTTCAGGAAGCAAACACAATATTGTTCGTTTAGCTCCAGAATTGCAAGGTTTAACAGGAATTGAACTTCCTTTAGAGAAATATAAAAATGGAACTAATGCTCCATTACAATTAAAATTTAAAGAACAAGTTCAGGTTTTGATTGGAGTTTTTCAAGAAAATAATTCAGATTATCTTCAAGCTGATAAGCTTCAAAATGCTAAATTAATTTTAGAAAGTGGGGTTACTATAACAGGATTGCCTTCGGTTAATGTATATGCGATTTCTTTCTCAAAAGGAACTCAAACATTAAATTTTGAAAAAGGATTATTTGCAGTTTTAGGAGTTGTAAAAGCTTCTGAAAAACTAGAACCAAGAAATGCCAATTTTCCAGATGGAAAACTTTGGAACCCAACTTTTATCGTTGAAGGATTTTCAGATGAAAAACCACTTTTCGAAATTATTGGTGGAGAAAATAAACCTGTTATTGACGAAGGAATGTCTGGAACTGAAGGAATTCAGGGAGGTTTTGAAGGCGGACGCGTTGTAAAAGTTGGCGATACGTATCACATGTTTCCAACTGAAAGAGCTGGAGAAAAAGGAGTAGATTACTATTACGATCGTGTAAAAACCAAAATCGGACATTGGACAAGTAAAGATGCAATCCATTGGAAAAGAGAATCAACTATTTATCAAGCAAGCGGAACTTATGCCGTTACAGAAGACGATAATCCGATGAATGATCGTCGAGCAGCTATTTGGTCTTATATGCCAATTTTCAACGAAAAAGAAAACAAATGGTACGGCTATTATTTGGCTTATACTGTTAGTAAAGAAATAGAACCAAATCATTCATTCGGAAGAATTTGGCGTTGTGAATCAACGGTTGATGGAATCAACGGAATTGGCGGACCTTACAAAGATATGGGAATCATTATGGAACCTGGACTAGATTCTCAACCTTGGGAAGGACGTCAGGGTGTTGCTTCGTTTTTTCCATACCAAGTAGGCGATAAATACTTCGGATTTTACAGTGGTGCTTATCCGTTCAATTCATGGGCAGATTATCCGAAGAAATCTGGTAAAGGCTGGTTTGTGGCTTTAGCAGAATCCAAAAGTTTAGAAGGCCCTTGGTTAAGAATGAATAAAGGTTTGGAACCCATTAAAACCATGCATCCGTTATTTGTAGAAAATCCAATAGTAAGTCAATTACCAAATGGAATGTACATCGCCATTTTCGACGGAGGTCCAGACGGTTGGGGACATCATTTACCAAATATGATTGCGTATTCTTTATCAGCAGACGGTGTTAATTGGGCTGAAGCTCATTATTTACCAATCGAAACCAAAGTCGATAAATGGTGGGATATTATGCGAACGCCATTATGTTTAATACCAGAAGGAAATGACGTTTACACAATAGTCTATAACGCCATTGATCTAAAAAGGAGATTTCATCCAACAGGAATGGTAAAAGTAAAATTAAACAAAGACGTTATGGAGTCTAAATTAAAGGAATTGAAAAAATAAATTAAAGTTTCCCGCAGATTTTGCAGATCAGGTAGATAAAAAAAATCAGCTAAATCTGCAAAATCTGCGAGAGAAACAAAATAAAATCCGCATAATCCACGGACCAAAATATAACCAAAAAATGAAAATTAAATATCTACTAATTGCCATTTCAGCGCTTGTCATAACAAGCTGTGCTACCAAATACAAGAAAAGAGAAATTACTGATAGTGTAATGCAGGAGATTTACGAAGAAATCAAAACGCCTTATAAATATGGTTTGGTAATGGTTCCTACCGACAACTCGTATAAAATGGATTGCCCGAGTGTATTTAGAAAAGATGGCAAATGGTATATGACGTATTTAATTTATGACGGAAGGGGTTACGAAACTTGGTTAGCAGAAAGCGACAATCTTTTAGATTGGAAACATCTAGGAAAAGTAATGTCATTCTCAGAAAATGAAAAACATTGGGACGTTAACCAAAAAGCAGGCTATATTTCGTTGCAAGATCTAACTTGGGGCGGAAGCTACGAATGGGAAAAATATGATGACAAATACTGGATGAGTTATTTTGGAGGAGACAGCAAAGGTTACGAAGCGGGTGTTTTATCAATAGGAATGGCTTACACAAAAGAAGCGCCGACAAAACCACACGAATTCCAAAGATTAGAAAATCCGGTTTTGACTCCAAAAGATAAAGACGTCAAATGGTGGGATAATAGTACGATGTATAAAAACAGTGTAATTCGTGATAAAGACAAAGTTACAGGACACAATTTTATCATGTATTACAATGCTCGTGGCGATAGTATCAATCCTGCAAAAGGTGCTGAGCGTATTGCTATGGCAGTATCAAACGACATGAAAACATGGAAACGTTATGGCGATAAACCTTTAATAAACCATCATAAAGGAATCTCAGGAGACGCTTATATTCAGCGTATTAATGATACTTGGGTAATGTTCTATTTTGGAGCTTTCTGGACGGGTTGGAATCAAGGTGCATTTAACCGTTTTGCAGTTTCGAATGATTTAGTAAACTGGACCGACTGGAAAGGAGATGATTTAGTTAAATCATCAGAACCATATGACGATTTGTTTGCTCATAAGTCATTTGTGGTAAAACATGATGGTGTTGTCTATCATTTTTATTGTGCTGTAAACAAAGCAGAACAAAGAGGAATAGCCATTGCAACGTCTAAAGATTTAGGAAAAAGCAAAATGAATTTTGTGGCACCGCCGGAGAAAAAGGCAAAGAAGAATTAAGTATAGAGAATTAAGTATTAAGACCTAGTTTGTCATTTCGACGAAGGAGAAATCTCCACAAGTAGCTCCGCACAGGATGATTACCAATCTTTGTAGAATATCGCGCGAAGATTTCTCCTTCGTCGAAATGACAAAAAAACTAAAAATAAAATAATGTTTAAACCAAATCATATTCAGCAATTTTTCAACTTTCGACTTTCGGCGTTTGACTTTTTGACTGTAATTTTACTATTCACAACTTACACGCAGGCACAATCCGTAACAGGAGAACCAGCGGGAATCCCAGAATTGCATAAAAAATACGAATTTGCTCCGTGGGAAGATCCAACGATAACGAGTATCAATAGACAGCCATCAAGAGCAACTGCTTATTCGTATACAAGTGTAGAAGACGCTCTAAAAGGCGACAGAACCAAAAGCCGAATCCAAATGCTAAACGGCGATTGGAATTTTAAATATGCTGTAAATCTAAAAGAAGCTTCAAAAGATTTCTATAAAAATACTGTTTCAGGCTGGGATAAAATCGAAGTGCCTTCAAACTGGGAAATGAAAGGTTATGATAATCCAATTTACAAGAGTGCCGTTTATCCATTTCGACCAATAAATCCGCCTTATATTCCTAAAGATTATAACGGAGTTGGTTCTTACCAACGCAGTTTTACGGTTCCTGAAAATTGGAAAGATATGACCGTGACTTTACATTTTGGAGCCGTAAGTTCAGGTTTTGAAGTTTGGCTTAACGGAGAATTTTTAGGTTATGGAGAAGACAGTTTTCTGCCATCAGAATTTGATATTACACCATATTTAAAAGCAGGAGAAAATGTAGTTTCAGTTCGTGTAATTCGTTGGACTGATGGTTCTTATTTAGAAGATCAGGATCATTGGCGTATGAGCGGAATCCAGCGTGAAGTTTTCATTATGGCCGAACCAAAATTACGAATTCAGGATTTCTTTGTTCAAACCAAATTAGACAAACAATATACAGACGCGATTTTTAAACTTCGTCCAAGAGTTGAGAATCTAACTGGAGCAAAAATCAAAGATTATACGATGAATGTTCAGTTGTATGATGCCAATAATACGGCTATGTTCAAAGAACCACTTCAAAGACCTGTGATTGATTTAATCAACGAAAGTTATCCTCGTTTGGACAATGTTCGTTTCGGATTCTTTCAGGAAACCATCAAAAATCCAAAAAAATGGAGTTCAGAAGAGCCGAATTTATACACGATGGTCATCTCCATAAAAGATAAAAACGGAAACGTTACCGAAGCCAAAAGCTGTAAAGTTGGTTTCCGTTCCATTGAATTTTCGAAAGAGAATGGCAAAATGCTCATCAACGGAAAAGAAACATATGTTTATGGTGTAAACCGTCACGATCATCATCCCACAAGAGGAAAAGCCGTTACCAGAGAAGATATCAAACAAGATATTACCACAATTAAGAAATTTAATTTCAACTTTATACGTACGAGCCATTATCCAAATGATCCTTATTTCTACGAATTATGCGATCAATACGGAATTATGGTCATGGACGAAGCCAATCAGGAAACACACGGAATTGGCGGTAAATTAAGCAACGACCCACTTTGGACAAATGCTTATATGGAAAGAATGATCCGAATGGTCGAAAGAGATAAAAACCATCCATCGGTCGTGATGTGGAGTTTAGGAAACGAAGGAGGAAAAGGGCCAAATCATGCTGCAATGTCGGGTTGGGTTCATGATTTCGATATTACACGTCCAGTACATTACGAACCGGCACAAGGAAATGCCAAATTAGACGGATATATTGATCCGCTTGATCCAGGGTATCCAAAAACAATTGATCACGCTTATCGATTCGAAAATCCGCAGGATGATTCATATGTCGATATGGTTAGCCGTTTTTATCCGGGCGTTTTTACTCCTAAATTTTTGGTAGATCAAAAGAAAGATACACGTCCGATTATTTTCGTTGAATATTCTCATGCGATGGGAAATTCAGTTGGAAATTTAAAAGAATTATGGGATGAATTCCGTTCGCTTCCAAGAGTTATCGGTGGCTGTATTTGGGAATTTAAAGATCAGGGAATCTTGAAATTTGATTCAAGATCTGGTCAGAATTATTTTGCTCACGGAGGAGATTTTGGCGAAAAATACCATGATGGAAACTTCAACACCAAAGGAATTGTAGATTCTAACGGAAAACCAAAAGGATCTATTTTTGAAAATAAATGGGTATATCAGCCAGCGATTTCGACTTTAAACGGAAATCAATTAGAAATTAAAAATCGTCAAACTGTTAAATCTTTAGAGGGATATATTCCAGTTTTAAAAGTGTTGGAAAATGGAAACGTAATCAAAACTCATATTTTAAAACCGTTAAAAGTAGAAGCAGGACAATCAACAACTTTAGATATCAGTTCTTATCTTCCAAAAATGAAAGCCGATGCCGAATATATTTTAAATATAGAATTCCAGCTTTCAAAAGATGAATTATGGGCTTCAAAAGGTTATGCTGTAGCGGAAGATCAGTTCATATTGAAAAAGAAAGAGGCTGTTTCGCCAGAATCTAAAAAAGAAACGCTGAACGTTTCTGAATCAGATTCAGATTTTAAAATCAAAGGAAAAACTTTTGATATTACAATTGGAAAAACAAACGGAGCTTTAAGTTCTTATATTTTTAACGGAGAAGAACAAGTTTTTGCACCGCTTTTACCAAACTTCGTAAGACCGCTTACAGACAACGATAAACGTGGATGGAAATCGCAAAAGTTGTTGAAACAATGGTATAAAGCAAAACCAAAATTGGTTAATATTTCAATTGACAAATCAGCTTCAGAAATCAAAATTACAAGCAATTACGAAGTCATAAAAGACAGTGCGAACGTAAAAGTAGTTTACAACATTTTACCAAACGGACTAATAAAAGTAGATTACAGCTTAAAAGCTTCAAACAAATTGCCAAACATTCCAAAAATCGGAATGCAGATGGGCGTTCAGAGAAAATTCGACCAGATTTCATGGTACGGAAAAGGAGAACTGGAAAATTACAGTGACAGAAGTTTTGGTTCGTTTGTTGGGAAATATTCGCTTCCAATAAATGATTTTATCGAACATTATCCAAAACCGCAAGAAAACGGAAACAGATGTGATGTAAGATGGATGGCATTAAGCACTCCGCAGAAAAACAACGGATTTTTGGTAGTAAACGATTCAAAAGTTTTAAGCATGAGCGCTTGGCCATATACACAAGAAAATTTAAGTTCATCTGGTCATACATACGATTTGAAAGATCCAGGATTCTTGACTGTAAACATCGATTTAATCCAAATGGGAGTTGGAGGAAATGATAGCTGGACGATTGTAGCACAGCCATTAGAACAATATCAGATTAAATCTGGAAATTATGAATACAGTTTTTATTTGACGCCTTTCAGCGGTTCAAAAAATGAATTGGAAAGTAGTTTGAAGAAGTTTAAGTATTAATTGATAATTAAAAATTAAGAATTAAAAAGTACAGTTTGTCATTTCGACGAAGGAGAAATCTTCGTAAGAAACTCCACAAAGATTGGACTTTCGTTACGGGGCTACTTGTGGAGATTTGCTTCGCCTGTTCGCTATCGCTCGGGTCTCCTTCGTCGAAATGACAAAAAATGCGATATATCAAACCCGACAGGTTTCAAAAACCTGTCGGTTTACAAACGAAATAAAATAAAGAATAATGCTTCAAAAAAAACACCTCTTTTTTGTCCTTCTTTTAGCAAGCTTTGTCTCTGCGCAGGAAGTCCATAAAAAAGAAACCAACTTTCAGCCAACACTAGAATCCTCAAGATCTTGGGTGTATTGGTATTGGATGAAATCGGCGTATTCTAAACCCGGAATCACAGCCGATTTAGAAGCGATGAAACAAGCCGGAATTGCGGGAGCTTATTTAATGACTATTAAAGGGCCAGCAAATCCGCCGTTGCTAGATCCACCAGTTTTACAGTTGACGCCTGAATTTTGGGATATGATTCATTGGGCTTTTAAAGAAGCAGATCGTTTGGGGTTAAAACTTGCTTTTCACGGAGCTGACGGATTTGCCGTTGCAGGTGGGCCTTGGATTACACCAGAAATGTCTATGCAAAAAGTAGTCTGGTCAACAACTGAAATTTCGGGTGGAAAAAAAGTGGCGCTAAAATTACCCGTTCCAGTACATTACAAAGATTATTATAAAGACATTGCCACTTTTGCGATTCCTATAAAAGAATACCAAATTACTTCGCAGATGCAACTGCCAAAAGTAACCACATCAAACAATACTGACGCGTCGTTTTTGGCTGATCCTAAAAAAGACGAAAACTTCAAGTTTGCCGATGCAGGATGGATTCAATACGAATTTGCACAACCTTTTACCTGCAAATCTATTGTAATAGAAACCAAAGGAAGAGATTTTCAGGCACAACGTCTAATTGTAGAAGTGAGTGATGACGGAGTCAATTTTAGATTCCACGAAAGAATGATTGCGCCACGTCACGGCTGGCAGGATATGGATTTCCCGAATACACATACTATTACGCCAGTTACAGCAAAATATTTCCGATTTGTTTATGATCCAAAAGGAACAGAACCCGGAGCAGAAGATTTGGATTTTGCAAAATGGAAACAGAATTTAAAAGTGAGTAAAATTACACTTTCGAATCAATCGCTGATTAATAATTACGAAGGAAAATCAGGAGCAATTTGGCGCTTGACTCCGCAAACTACAGAAAAAGAAATTCCGAATTCTGATGCATTCAAAAAATTAGAAATCATTAATATCTCCAATTTTGTTGATGCTGATGGAAATCTCAATTGGAAAGCGCCAAAAGGAAAATGGAAAATTCTCCGAATGGGACATACTTCTACAGGACATGAAAATGCAACTGGCGGAGCAGGAAAAGGACTGGAAGTAGACAAATTTAATCCCGAATTAATTCGTTTTCAGTTAGACCATTGGTTTGGAGAAGCCGTTCGTTCGGCTGGTCCTGAATTGGCTTCAAAAGTGCTGGAAATTCTACATTTTGACAGCTGGGAATGTGGAAGCCAAAACTGGTCTTCGGTTTTTCAGGTTGAATTTAAAAAGAGACGTGGTTATGATGTTGTAGAATATCTGCCAGTTATGGCTGGAATTCCAGTAGAAAATGCCAATTTCTCAGAGAAAGTTTTATACGATATTAGAAAAACAATTGCCGATTTAGTTGCCGATAATTTCTACGGAACTGTAGCACAAATCGCCAAAGAAAACAACATAAAATTAAGCGCCGAGAATGTAGCGCCGGTTGTAACAAGCGATGCCTTGCTTCATTATAAATATGTCGATTATCCAAGTGGAGAATTTTGGCTTAAAAGCCCCACACACGATAAACCTTTTGATATGGTCGATGCCATTTCGGGTGGACATATTTACGGAAAAGACATTATTCAGGCGGAATCTTTTACGGCTCTGCGAATGGATTGGGACGAACATCCTGGAAATCTAAAAACAACGGCTGACAGAAATTATGCTTTAGGAATTAACCGTTTGTTCTATCATGTTTTTGTACATAATCCGTGGACGGACAGAAAACCCGGAATGACTTTAGATGATATTGGAACTTTTTTCCAAAGAGATCAAACATGGTGGAAACCCGGAAAAGCGTGGTTTGATTATTGTCAAAGAGTGCAGTTTCAGTTACAAAAAGGAAAACCTGTAATTGATTTGGCTGTTTTTATTGGAGAAGATTTTCCTTCTCGTTCTTTTGTTCCAGATCGTTTAGTGCCTTTTATGCCCAATGTGTTTGGAAAAGAAAGGTTAGAAAGCGAGAAAATCCGTTTAGAAAATGAAAGTCAGCCAACGGCAAAAATGCCCAAAGAAGTGACCTATTCTAAAAACATAACTGATTTATCACAATGGATTAACCCGCTAAATGGTTACCAATATGATTCATTTAATGCCGATGTTTTAATTAATCGTGCGAAAGTGGTAAACGGAAAAATTTCATTTGAAGGCGGAATTGAATATGGAGCTTTATTCTTCCCAGGAAGTCATAAAATGGCACCAAATAAGATGCTTTCTTTGGCTTCCGCCGAAAAAATCCTCGAATTACTAAAAGATGGAGCAACGATTTTTGTGAATAAAAAACCAAACCTTCAGCCAGGAATTCAATCAGAAATAGATCAAAAGAAATGGGAAAATATAATTGATGAAATCTGGAATAATTCCAATTCATCAACATGGAAAATAGGAAAAGGTACAGTTATTAAATTACCGTATTTAGGAAATGATTTTGCTTCCATCGGAATCACACAAGACGTTTATTTTCCCAATTTAAACAGAGCTGATTCAGAAACATTAGCTTGGGCGCATCGTAAATCAGATACCGAAGATATTTATTTCATTTCCAATCAAAAAGGAGAAAGAAGAACATTCGATGCTTCTTTCAGAATAGCTGGAAAAATTCCTGTTTGGTACAATCCCGTAACAGATCAAACTTCAGCTTTAGCCAATTGGAAAATAGAAAACGGAAGAACAATTGTTTCGATAAGTTTAGATGCGAACGAATCTGGCTTTGTGATTTTTAAGGATGAAACAAAAGAAGTTTTAGCGCAAGGAAAATCATCTGAATTTGAAAAAGTTCAGACTTTAGATGAAAACTGGGAATTGCAATTTGATTCAGCTTTTAAAGGGCCGAGAGAAGCTATAAAAACGAATAAACTTTTCGACTGGAGTACTTCTGAAAATGATCAAATTAAGTATTATTCAGGGACTGTAGTTTATAAAAAAGAATTTATTTGGAAGGGAAAAGACACCAATAAAACCTGGTTAGATTTAGGTGAAATCTCAAATATTGCCGAAATCAAAATCAATGGAAAAGATTGCGGAACGCTTTGGACTTTTCCTTTCAAAACAGATATTTCAAAAGCTTTGCAAAAAGGAAAAAACACGATAGAAATAAAAATTACAAATACTTGGGCAAATAGATTAATTGGCGATCAAAAATTGCCAAAAGAAGAAAGATTAACGTGGACAACAGCGCCATTTAGATTAGAAGGAGAACCGTTGTTAAAAGCGGGATTACTTGGGCCAGTAAGTATTGTAAAAGAAAAATAAAAGTTAGCCACAGATTAAAAGGATTAAAAAGGATTATTTTTTTAACAAGGAAAGAAGTTGGTTGCCTCCAGCTTTAGCTGGATGTTAAGAAGAATACACAATAGGGCTTTAGCCAAAAAGTTAGTTTGGCTAAAGCCCATTGAAAATAAACATTTGATACCCCTCCAGCTAAAGCTGGAGGCAATTAAAAAAGAGAATAATAACATATTAAAAGGGGATAGAATTGAGAAAAATAATTCGTGAATTCGTGGCGAAAAAAATCCTTCTAATCCTTTTAATCTGTGGCAAAAAATAAATAAAAAATGAAAAAATCAATTATTGCATTATTAACGATTTTAGCAACTCTTCAAATCAATGCCAAAATCAAATTGCCAGCATTGTTCTCTGATAACATGATGCTACAGCAAAAATCTAACGCACCAATTTGGGGTTGGGCAGAAAAGAACGCCAACATCGTAATCAAAACTTCATGGGATTCTAAAACTTATAAGGTAAAAGCAGACAATTCTGGTAAATGGAAAACAGAATTAAAAACGGTTTCTTTTGGAGGACCTTACACAATCGAAGTTTCAGAAGGAAACGAAAAAGTAACCATCAAAAATGTTTTGTTGGGAGAAGTTTGGCTTTGTTCAGGACAATCGAATATGGAAATGCCGTTGAAAGGATTTCAAGGACAGCCTGTTAAAAACGGAAACGAAATTATCGTAAGATCAACCAATAAAAACATCCGATTAATCACCATTCCTCGTGCTACGGTTTTAGAACCTTTGCAGGATTTTGAAGGAAAATGGGAAGAAGCTTCTCCAAAATTAACATCCAATTTTAGTGCAACGGCTTGGTATTTTGGATCGCTTTTGCAGGAAGTTTTAAATGTTCCTGTGGGATTGATTCATGTTTCTTACGGCGGTTCGAGTATGGAAGCGTGGATGAATCAGGAAATGCTGAAAGATTTTGCGAGTGCTAAAATTCCGACCAAAAAAGAAGAATTGGCAAAAGATCCAAACCGTGTTCCGACGACTTTATTTAACGGAATGCTTTCGCCTGTAATTGGTTACGGAATCAAAGGCTGTATTTGGTATCAGGGCGAGTCGAATTACGAAAGAGCTTCTGAATATACCGCTTTAATGAAGAGAATGGTCAGCAGTTGGAGAACGATGTGGAATCAAGGCGATTTCCCTTTTTATTTCGCCCAGATCGCACCATTTAATTATGCTTCATTTCATCCAAAAGATTATTTGGAAAAATACAATTCAGCTTATTTGAGAGAAGCGCAGTTTAAGGCTTCAAAGGAAATTCCGAATTCAGCAATGGCGGTTTTAATGGATGTTGGGGAAGAAAACAACATTCACCCAATGGACAAGGAAAAAGGTGGAAATCGATTGGCTTTTCAGGCTTTAGCAAGAACGTACGGTATTGAAGGTTTCGAATTCGAAAGTCCGAAATACAAATCAATGGAAATAAAAGATGGTGCTGTAACAATTTCTTTTGATGATGTTGCTAACGGAATTACATCGTACGATAAAGAAGTTTTAGGTTTTGAAATTGCAGGAGCAGACAAAGTTTTTTATCCATCGAAAACTGTGGTAAGAAGAAAATCTGTGGTTCTGACTTCTGATAAAGTAAAGAATCCTGTTGCAGTAAGATATTTATGGAAGGATTTCGCTAAAGCGGAATTGTTTAGTGCTGGAGGTTTACCGGTTTCTTCGTTTAGAACAGACGAATGGTAATATACGGACGCTCCTGCAAGGTTTTCAAAACCTTGTAGGTGTTTGAATTATGAGTTTAATGTCTAGTTTGTCATTTCGACGAAGGAGAAATCTTCACGAGAAGCTCGACAAAGATTGGCGACTATCGTTGCGGAGTTATTTGCGAAGATTTCTCCTTCGTCGAAATGACAAGAAATGAGAATAAATCTGCGAGAGAAAATAAAAAAATATACCTACAAGGTTTTGAAAACCTTGCAGGAAAACGTAAAAAATGAAAAATAATATACTATTTATACTTCTCTTTACAACGCTTTGCCTCAAAGCGCAAATCCCTGTGCTTGATAATTACAATCAGGTTTGGACAACGCAAAGCAACAATTCATCAGAATCGATGCCTTTGGGTGGTGGTGATATTGGTATGAATGTTTGGGTAGAAAAAGGTGATTTGTATTTTTATTTTTCGCGAAGCGGAACCTTCGACGAACATAATACTTTACTGAAATTAGGACGAATAAAAGTGAGTTTGAGTCCGAATCCTTTCGCAGGAAAAGATGGTTTTCATCAGGAATTGAAACTCAAAGATGGATATGTTTTAGTCGGACAGAATGATGTTAAAATCAAACTTTGGGTTGATGTTTTTAAACCTATTATTCACGTTGATTTAGAAAATAAAAATCCAATGAAAATGACTGCTTCTTACGAAAGCTGGCGTTATCAAAATCGTTATCCAAAAGGAAAAGAAAACAACGCTAATTCTTATAAATGGGCGCCTCAGGGAGAACTTATTACGTATAAAGATTCTATTTCTTTTGAAAATAACGGAGTTAAATTTTACCACAGAAATCGAGAAAATACGGTTTTTGACGTTGCGGTAAAACAGCAGAAAATGGAATCGGTTAAAGACCAAATGCTAAACCCGATTGCGAATTTGACTTTTGGCGGATTCATGAAAGGCGATAACTTAAAACCAGACGGAACATATCTTGGAAAATATCAGGATACCGATTTTAAAGGTTTTAATTTAACAAGCATTAAACCATCCAAAAAACATTCTTTAGAAATTTATTTAAACACCAATCAATCTGATTTTTCTACTTGGGATAATGGATTGAAAAGTTTGATTTCCGCAAATAAAAATACAGCTAAACAAGCAGAAAAAAACACTCAAAAATGGTGGAATAACTTCTGGAATCGCAGTTTTATTTTTACTCAAAAAAATCAGTCAACTGCTAAAGATTCGGTATATCAAATCGGACAGAATTATCAGTTGTTCCGATATATGTTGGGATGCAATGCGTACGGAAAATATCCAACGAAATTCAACGGTGGACTTTTTACGGTTGATCCTGTTTATACGAATAAAGACCTGAATTTTACGCCTGATTTTAGAAATTGGGGAGGAGGAACGATGACAGCACAAAACCAGCGATTGGTTTATTTTCCGATGGTAAAAAGTGGTGATTTTGATATGATGAAATCACAATTGGATTATTACGTAAGTCTTCAAAAAAATGCTGAATTAAGAAGCGAAGTTTACTGGAAACATAACGGCGCTTTATTCACAGAACAATTAGAAAACTTCGGACTTCCAAACCCAGCTGAATACGAATGGAAACGTCCTGCAGATTACGATCCTGGAATGGAATATAATGCATGGCTAGAATACGAATGGGATACCGTTTTAGAGTTCTGCCAAATGATGTTGCAGCAGAAAGAATATGCAGGAGAGGACATTCAAAAATACAATCAATTTAGTATAAGCTGTCTTCGATTTTTTGATGAACATTATCAATATTTAGCCAAACAAAGAGGCAGAAAAGCTTTAGATGGAAACGGAAAATTAATTCTTTTTCCAGGTTCGGGAGCAGAAACTTATAAAATGGCAAATAATGCCAATAGCACAATTTCGGCTTTGCAAGTTATTACAGAAAGTCTTTTAAACCTTTCAGGGAATCAATTGTCAAAAGAAGACTCAGAATATTTAAAAGGATTTCAAACGAGAATTCCTCCTTTGAATTTTGGACAGATTGAAAATCATAAAGTTTTGGTTCCTGCCAAATCTTGGGAAAGAGTCAATAATTCAGAAGTTCCACAATTATATCCTGTTTATCCGTGGGGAATTTACGGCATAGGAAAACCAGATTTAGAAACGGCTTTAAATACATGGAAATACGATCCAGATGCTTTAAAATTTAGAAGTCATGTAGGTTGGAAACAAGATAATATTTTCTCGGCTCGTTTGGGTTTAACCGAAGAAGCGATGAAATACAATACACTTAAAATGGCCAATTCAGAAAGACGTTTTCCAGCTTTTTGGGGACCAGGATTTGACTGGGTTCCAGATCATAATTGGGGCGGATCGGGAATGATTGGCATGCAGGAAATGCTTTTGCAGGAAGCAGACGGGAAAATCTATCTTTTCCCAGCGTGGCCAAAAGATTGGAACGTTCATTTTAAATTACACGCCAAACAAAATACAACAATTGAAGCCGAACTCGTGAATGGAGAATTGAAGGTTTTAAAAGTAATTCCAGAAGAAAGAAAAAAAGATATTATAAATCTGCTTGGAAAATCTGAAGTAGAGAAAACAAAATTAAACTAACTATTGCTAATTAAAATGATAAAGAAATTAATAAGTGCTGCAGTTTTGTCCATGCTTTTAACCACAAACGGACAAGCACAATCAGTCGCAAATACTGATAAACAAATTGTAAAAGTTGACTTTGATTTTTTTCAAAGAAGACTAGAAGAAGTTCATGATCCAAGTTATGATTCGTGGGTAATTAATGAAGGAAAAGAAGCTGAAAAATCATTTAATAATGTATCTTTTAAGTTAAAAGGAAACTTTACTTCAAAATGGTACAAAGTCGGAATGAGTGCTCCGTTTTATAATAGATTAGGAAGTGATGGTTTGGTTACGTCTGAAAATTTAGAATTGAAAATCAGTGGACTGAAAGCTGGAAAACATACGCTTTTGACTTTTCATAACGCTTTTGATGTCATTACAGGAAAAACTTTTTCTCCGATAAAAATCTACGTAAACGGAAAACTTCAGGAAACCGTAAATGCAAGTCAGAGAGCCAATGCTAAAATTGATGCTTCTATGGCGTATATTACTTTTAATGCTGAAAAAGGAAAAGATGTAATTGTTCGTTTTGAAATTGATCCAACTTCAAACCCAGATATTATAAAACAGATTGTAATCAACGGTTTTGAAATTGATACGCCAAATTTAATGAATCAGGCGAGAACTCCAGAACCAAAAAACAGAGACGAGCACGTTGAAGTAGGTAAAACTTTAACCTTAAAATGGGATGCTGTAAAAAATGTGGCCTCTCATAAATTGTATTTTGGTGAAGATAAAAATGCGGTAGAAAACGCAACTGAATCTTCAAAAGAATTTAAAGGAAAATTAACGGAGAAATCTTTTGCAGTTTCTGATTTATACAGCGGAACAACGTATTACTGGAGAGTAGATGAAGTGGATAATAATGGCGAAGTAACTTTAGGAAACGTATGGTCATTTAAACCTGCTCAATTGGCGTTTCCAGGTGCAGAAGGCTACGGACGTTATGCAGTAGGAGGCCGTGGAGGAAAAGTGATTGAAGTAACCAATTTAAATGATGATGGACCGGGAAGTTTACGTGATGCTATTAATCAGGAAATTGGCCCAAGAACGATTGTTTTTAATGTTTCGGGAAATATAAAACTGGCTTCGAGATTAGTGGCAAATCAGCCTTATATTACTATTGCGGGACAAACCGCTCCGGGTGAAGGAATCACAATCAGCAGAGCACCAATTGGATTGACAGGAAATGATGGCGTTATTCGATTTTTGAAAGTGAGAATTGGCGGAGGAACTACTTTTGACGGAATGGGATTAACGGGCGCTGATTATAGTATTATTGATCACTGTTCGATTAGCTGGACAATAGATGAATCGTTTAGCTCACGTGGTGCGCATCATATTACTTTACAACGAACTTTAATTTCTGAAGCTTTAAACATTGCGGGACATGATAAATATCCTGCTGGAAAAATGCATGGTTTTGCAGCGACAATTGGTGGTGATATTGGTAGTTTTCATCATAATTTACTGGCACATAATCAAGGTCGTAACTGGAGTATTGGCGGTGGTTTAAACGGTGACGGTTATTACACAGGAAGATTGGATATCACAAACAATGTGGTTTACAACTGGGGAGGAAGAACAACTGACGGAGGAGCAAACGAAGTGAATTTTGTAAACAACTTTTACAAGCCAGGCGCTTCAACTACCATATTTGTGGCGTTAAATGCACAACATGAGGGTGTTGGAAAAGGAATGCAACGTTACTATTTTAACGGAAACATTATGCCAGGCTACTTTGATGAGAAATCTCAGGATAAAGGCAGAAAATCTACTATAAGCCATAATGAGAAAGTAGATTATGAAACTTTCGTTGATAAACCATTTTTTCCTTCATATGTAGAAACGCAATCAGCGAAAGCAGCTTACAAAAATGTGCTTTCAGATGTTGGTGCCAATCAGCCGTTTTTTGATAAACACGATAATAGAATTGTAGACGAAACTTTAAAAGGAACTTTCACTTATAAAGGCAGTAAAAGCGGTTTAGGCGGAATGATCGATAATGAACAAGATGCAGGCGGATGGCCAAATTTTGCATCAGAAACTCGTCCAGCAGATTGGGATACAGATCATGACGGTTTGCCAAACTGGTGGGAAAAAGCTTTCGGCTTAAACGAAAATTCAAAAGTTGGAGATTTCTCAGATGCAAATCAAGATAATGACAAAGACGGATTTACTCAATTAGATAATTATTTAGATTGGTTGGCTCAGCCTCATTATTTTGTGAATTTAGGAGAGAAAAAGGCTTTAAGTGCTGCAGATTATTTCAAAGGATACGAAAACAAACCAGTTTATACTTTTTCTGATCTTAAAAATGGAAAAGTGGTTTTAAAAGGAAAAGAAATTCAGTTTACAGCTGTTGAAAAAGGATTTGCTTCTTTCGTCTTAACCGTAAAAGATGCAGAGGGAGATTCAATGAGCAGAACCATTAATTTCTTTATTAAATAAAAAAAGGTTTCACGCAGATTTTGGCTGATTTAGGCAGATCTGCGCAGATTTTCTTAAAGAATAAAAATCAACAAATATCTGCTAAAATCTGCAAAATCTGCGTGAAAAAAAATCAGATTAGGAGATTATAATAGATTAAAAGAAAAAAATAAATCAGCGCAATCTGCTAAATCTGCGAGGAAAATTTAAACTCTCGCAGATTTAGCAGATCCAGCAGATTAAATTTATATCAAAATGAAAAAGAACATCATCATATCCTCTTTATTTCTTTCAACCGTAATCTTTGCACAGAACAAAGGTTTGGTTGCCAATTCAGAAAGTCCTTATTCGAAATTACAGAGTGTTGGTTTGCAAGACGTAAAATGGACAAACGGTTTTTGGAAAGAACAGTTTGATGTAGAAACCAAAAACACTTTGCCGTATATGTGGGATTTGTATCATAATGATGAGATTTCGCATGCTTACAAAAACTTCGAAATTGCAGCAGGTTTAAGCAAAGGAACTTTCAAAGGCCCTTCTTTTCATGATGGTGATTTCTATAAAATTTTTGAAGGAATGGCAGCAACTTATGCCGTTACAAAAGATAAAAAGCTCGATGCCGAAATGGATAAAGCCATTGCGCTTTTCGCGAAAGTACAGCGCAAAGACGGTTATATTCATACACCAGTTTTAATCGACGAACGCTGGGGAACTTTAGGACCAGAAGAAGTAAAAAAACAATTGGGTTTTGAGAAATACAATATGGGACATTTAATGACTGCAGCTTGTATTCATTATCGCGCGACAGGAAAAACAAATTTCCTTAATATTGCCAAAGGTGTTGCCGATTTCTTATATGATTTTTATAAAAAAGCATCACCAGAATTGGCTCGAAATGCAATTTGTCCGTCTCATTACATGGGAATTGTCGAAATGTATAGAACGACTAAAAATCCGAAATATCTGGAATTAGCCAATAATCTAATCGATATTCGCGGAACAACAAATGATGGAACAGATGACAATCAGGACAGAGTGCCGTTTAGACAGCAGACTACCGCAATGGGTCACGCTGTTAGAGCAAATTATCTTTATGCGGGAGTAGCCGATTTGTATGCCGAAACGGGAGAAAAGAAGTTGTTAGACAATTTAGAATCCATTTGGGATGATGTAACGTATCGTAAAATGTACATTACAGGAGGTTGCGGTTCTTTGTATGATGGTGTTTCGCCCGATGGAACTTCTTATGATCCAACTGTAGTGCAAAAAATTCACCAAGCGTACGGAAGACCTTTTCAGTTGCCAAATGCAACCGCTCATACCGAAACCTGCGCTAATATTGGAAATGTGTTATGGAACTGGAGAATGCTTCAAATTACAGGAGATGCCAAATATGCTGATATTGTAGAATTGGCATTGTACAATAGTGTGCTTTCGGGAATGGATTTAGAAGGAGAAAAATTTCTTTACAATAATCCGCTGAATGTTTCTAACGATTTGCCATTTCACCAAAGATGGGGAAATGAACGCGAAGGTTATATTGCCTTATCCAACTGTTGTGCACCAAACGTAACTAGAACAATTGCTGAAGTTGGAAATTATGCTTACAATATTTCGAAAGAAGGTTTGTATGTGAATTTATATGGAAGTAATCAATTGAAAACAAAATCTTTAAAGGGGGAAGAAATTGAAATTGAACAGCAGACGAATTATCCTTGGGACGGTAAAATAATTTTGAAAATTGTAAAAGCACCAAAAGATTTACAAAATTTCTTTTTAAGAATTCCGGGCTGGAGTCAGAATGCGGAAGTTTCGGTTAATAATTCGAAAATTACTGATAAAATCGTTTCAGGAACTTATTTGAAATTAAACCAAAAATGGAAAAAAGGAGATGTGATCGAATTGAATCTTCCAATGCCAGTTGAGTTAATGGAAGCGAATCCGTTGGTTGAAGAGGTTAAAAATCAGGTTGCTGTAAAAAGAGGACCTTTAGTTTATTGTTTAGAATCAGATCAGCTTCCTTCGAAAGTAAGTGTAAATGATGTGGCTTTAAATTTGAAATCGAATTTTGCAACAAACAATTTTACCTTGAATAATAGAAACTTAGTAAGCATTGATGCAGAAGCTGTTATAAATTCGAATAATTCATGGAATAAAACGTTGTACAAACCGCTTTCTTCTAAAAATGCAGATGCTGTACAAGTAAAGCTGATTCCGTATTTTGCGTGGGGAAATAAAGGAAAAGGAGAAATGACGGTTTGGATGTCTCATTAAAATTATATATAGATTCCTATTTTTTTGTAGAGGCGCACTGCAGTGCGTCTACGCCATGTATATCAAAGATTGTGGTTACGTTGCGTTAGACGCACTGCGGTGCGTCTCTACAGATATACATTGTGTAAAAATTTTAAATATTAAAAACTATGAAATATATTCTGGCTTTATTTTTAATAACACTTTCATTATCAGCCCAAACGCTCGATAATAAACTCGCTGTAACCGTTGCTCAAGACGGTTCAGGAGATTTCAAAACGATTCAGGAAGCGGTGAATAATGTAAAAGACAATTCAGAAAAACGAGTAGTAATTACTATAAAACCAGGAAAGTATGTTGAAAAGTTAGAAATTCCTGCTTCAAAACCCTTTATTACTTTAAAAGGTCTAGATCGAAATAAAACGATTATTTCATTTGATGATTATTCAGGGAAACCGCTTCGGGAACCAGATCCATCTGGTAAAAAAGAATTTGGAACGGGAACTTCGTATTCTTTCATGATTAAAGGAAATGATTGTACGCTTGAAAATCTTACTGTTGAAAATACGGCGGGACGAGTAGGGCAAGCAGTTGCACTTCACATTAAAGGCGATAGAGTAATTGTAAAGAATTGCAATCTTTTAGCCAATCAGGATACGCTTTATTTATCAGAAGGAAATACTCGAACTTATTTTGAAAACTGTTTCATCAACGGTACAACCGATTTTATCTTTGGCGCTGCAACGGCTTATTTTTATAAGTGCACTATTGAAAGTTTAGTGAATTCTTATATTACAGCAGCTTCGACTCCGCAAGGGCAAGCTTATGGTTTTGTTTTTGTGGATTGCAAGCTTACCGCAAAAGACAAATCGGTAGATAAAGTATTTCTGGGAAGGCCGTGGAGACCTTATGCACAAACCGTTTTCATTAATACAGATTTAGGTTCGCATATTATTCCAGAAGGTTGGAATGAATGGATTGATACTCGATTTCCTAATAAGGACAAAACTGCTTATTATGCAGAATTTGGAAGTAAAGGTTTGAGCGCAAAGTATATTTCGCAACGCGTATCGTGGTCGCATCAATTGAAGAAGGAAGATCTTAAAAAATACAATCGAGATTTAGTTTTAAACGGATGGGATCCGAATAAATAGTGCTTTAATTTTACCCAAAATAGGGAACCTTAAACAGAACAAAATTTTAATTTAACAAAAACCCGCTGACATCAATGTTTAGTGGGTTTTTTGTTGTTTTTGGGTTAACAAAAAATGGATAGATTATCGTTTAAATTTCGTTGGTCAGAATTTACTTTTAAAAAATATATTTTTTAGTAAAAATTATTCAACCTTTTTTTATGCTATCCTGTAACTATCCTGTTTATTGTTTTGTAAGTTTTTTATCGTAAAATAAATATACTTTTAGTATTTTTCTCTATCGTTTTCGTAAGAAAAGGGTATTTCATAAGCACTTATTTATCAGTAGGGATACAGTTTAATTTTGCAGAATATATACTATATGTTTATTTTTGATATAAATCTTATTGTTTTTTCGTCAAAATGAGTTTATAAATTTTCTTTTAAGCAAACATTTGCCCGAAATATTTAGGTTCATCTATTTTTTCCATTCGTTTTTTATTAATATTGTTTTTTTAGTCACATTTTTTTTGACATTCTGCGATTAAAACAGGATAGAGCAGGACGGTTCTCATGTATCATCGTCCTATTTTTGGAATATTAAAATAAATGTGTTTTAAACATTTAATAATCTTTAGTTAAGATTTCTTTAAATAAAGTTTTATTAAAATTAAGACATGTTTAAAACATGACTAACTAACATTAATAACCTAACCAAAAAAAACATTTATGAAACAAGCACTTATAAGAAGATGTAGTTTTCTTTTGTTTGCACTGATGAGTGTATTGAGTTATGCTCAAGGCTCTAGTAATCAAGTTACGGTAACAGGAGCTGTTACTGATAATACATCAGGCCTTCTTCCTGGCGTAAATGTAACTGAGAAATCTACAAAGAATACAGTTACAACAGATTTTAATGGTAAGTATCAAATAAAAGTAAGACAAGGCGCTACTTTAGTGTTTTCATTTATAGGAATGAAAAAATTAGAAATTCCTATTAATGGACGTACTGTAGTAGATGCAAAATTAGCTGAAGATTCAAATGAACTTCAAAATATAGTTGTAGTAGGTTACGGTACACAGAAAAAGGAAAAACTTACGGGTGCGATTGCAACAATTAATGCAGCAGATGTACAAGATTTACCTGTTTCTAACTTATCTGATGCATTGAAAGGATTGGTTCCTGGATTGGCTGTTATAGATGGAGGCGGACGTCCTGGTGATGCTGCTTCATTACAAATTCGTCAAACATTTAGTTTTTCTAAAGATGGAGGATTTAATACACCATTAATTGTAATTGATGATATGGTTCAGGTAGATCCAGTATCTGGTTTTCCAACTTTAGATGCTTTTAACCGTTTGGATCCTTCAGAGATAGAAAGTATTACTGTATTAAAAGATGCTTCTGCAGCTATTTATGGTTCTCGTGCTTCACAAGGAGCAATTGTGGTTAAAACAAAAAGAGGTAAAGCTGGTGTTACCAAATTTTCATACTACAGTCAGTTTGCAGTAAATGATGCGGTAAGCCATAGTAAAACCATGAGCGCTTATGATTATGGAGTTTGGTCTAATAGATATCTGTCTGTAAAAAATTTAAGCAATAATGGGGTTGGTTATTTTTCTGATCGAGAATTAGAAGAAATGAAAGGCTTGAATTATGATTGGTTAAAAGAAGCTTGGAAACCAGCAATTCAAGACAAACATACTTTGACAGTTACTGGTGGTAACGAAAAAATGACATATTTTGCAGGTTTAAACTATTTTACTCAAGGAGCTAATTTAGGTAAGCAAGATTATCAAAAATGGAATTTTAGAACTGGTATTAATGCTAAAATTTCTAATTCAATGGATTTTTCTGCTGCAATTGCTACCAATTCTGGAGACATAGAAAAATCGTTTACTAAAGCATCTGCTAATATCAATGACAGTAGTTATGGTAGTATTGCAGGTGGTGGTGAGCAAGCTGATTATGGTTATTTGCTACATATGCCTAAATATATTCCTTGGGAAACGGTAGTTAATGATAAAGAATATTACATGTCTCCATTTCCTAAAACAACTAGAACTTTAGGAAGTGCTAATGCTAATACTACAATTGCAGGGTGGAACTATTTTGCAACATTAAACAATGGTTCGAAACAAATTTCAGATGATTTTTCATATAACGTGAATATGTCTTTGAACTATAAAGTTCCTTTCGTAAAAGGATTATCTCTTAAAGGTACGTTTGCAAGAACAGAAAGCACAGGATATACAGAACAAGTTCAGTTACCATTTGACTTGGCAAGAATTGTTGGATACGAAAAAGCAGATATGCACTTAGCAAGTTCTGCAGTTCCAACTACTGTAAATAATGGTGTTGACCCTTATTATCAAATTGATACTAACGTTCGTAACTCACGCGTATACTATAATACTTCTCTTAGCAGAAATAATCAAGCTAACTTTTTTGCAAACTACGCAAGAGTATTTGGTAATCATGATGTTAGTGGTATGGTTGGTATGGAGCGTACAGAAGCTGAATACAGAACAACACGTTTAGCATATGAAGGTACAGGAAAAGATTATGCTGGAACTTATCAGACAGCAGGAACAATTTCTTCAAACTCAATTAATACAAAAGGAGAATCAGGAACACTTTCTTACTTAGGTAGATTTAATTACAGTTTTAAATCTAGATACTTATTAGAGTTCCTTTTCCGTAGCGATGCTTCAACAAAATTTGCTCCTGAAAACTATTGGGGATTCTTCCCATCACTTCAAGCAGGTTGGATTGTGTCTAAAGAAGATTGGTTTACTAAAGCATTGCCAGGTGTAGATTTTCTTAAACTTCGTTATTCTATTGGTAAAACAGGAAAAGATAACGTACAAGCTTGGAGATGGATGCAGTATTATGATGTTATTGTTGATAAAGGTGCTGTGTTTGGAACTGGTGCTACTGGTGGATCTTTAGGAGGAGGAGTTACTCCAAAAGTTAACCCAAATAGGAATGTTGGTTGGGATACAACAATCAAAAACAACGTTGGGCTTGATGTAAATGTATTGAAAAATAGATTGCAAATTAGTACTGACTTCTATTATGATAGAACAACAGATATGTTAACTAACATGGCTGGTGCTGTTGGTGTGCCAATTTCAGTTGGTGGTGGTTTTGCTGAACAAAACTATGCAGCTGTTGATGCTTGGGGACTTGAGGTAAGTTTGAACTGGAGTGATAAAATCAAAGATGATTTTAGTTATAATGTTGGAGTGAACTTTGGTTACTCAGATAATAAAGTGAAAAAATATCCAGAGCAAGCTTTGCAACATCCATCATTTAATGTAACTCAAACTGGATCTTCTTCTTTCTTCCCATACTGGGGATTCAAAACTTGGAACGGAACATCTACTGGAGACGGAATTTTACGTACAGATGAAGATATTGCAAACTACTGGGCTTACTTATCAGAAAGAGCTGCTGCAGCCGGAACAACACCTAGTTTTAATAAAATTACAAGTATATCTGGTATGATTAAAGGTATGTTGGCTTATGAAGATGTCGGTGGAGCATTTGATCCTGCAACTGGTAAACAAGCAGGACCTGACGGAAGAATTGATAAAAATTTGGATTATCAGAAATTAGTAAATACAAATAGAACCTATGGTTTTACTACCAATTTAGGTATGAAATACAAAAGTTTTTATATGAGAACTCAAATCTCTACATCTTGGGGTGGATTCCGCGAACTTGATGTAGTAAAACAAGGAACTGCTACAGCACACAATATGTGGGCTCACGAAAGCTATTGGACAGATATGTACGGACCAGATAATGTCAATGGTAAGTATCCTAACTTAGCATTATATGACGATGAATTGGTTGGTGCTCCTTCAAACTTCTGGCAATTAAATAATTTCCGTTGTTTTGTTAGAAACTTAACAATTGGTTACGGTTTGCCAAAAGATGTTTTAAATAAATTAAATATTAGTAGTTTGTCATTGGGTGTAACTGGAAATAATCTTTGGGATTTCTACAATCCATATCCTGACCATTATCGTAATATGTATGATTCATCTTATGACACTTATCCAACATTGAGAACTTGGTCTGTTAACTTAAGTGTATCATTCTAAAAAAAATAAGTAATTATGAAACTAAGAATAAACTCAATATTAACTCTTGCAGTATTACTTATAGTTAGTGCTTCATGTAGTGACAATTTTCTTGAAGATAAGAAAAATTTTGGACAGATTGATGATTCATTTTATGAAAGTCAAGAGCGTACAAATTGGTATATAAACAACCTATATTATGACTTTTTCTATGCATTTAAGTCTCCACAAGCTACTTTTGTAGGTCAGTACACCGATGCATATTCTAGATTAACAGAAGAAATAGGAGGAATTACAGACCTTGTAAATCCAACAAAAACATTAGTAAATTCTGATGATGCAACAAATTATTTTGGAACAAAACTAGAAGATAAAATTAAAAATGAGCCTTACAACCGTATCAGAGACTGTAATAGCTTCTTAGAAGAAGTAGATGTAAAAGGATCTAGTTTAGATAAAACATTCCGTGATCGTGCAAAAGGCCAAGTGTATTATTTAAGAGCGCTTCAATATTTTGATTTAATGCGAATGTATGGAGGTGTGCCTCTTGTTACTTCAACACAAGCAGCAACTTCTACAAATGATGCAATTAAATTGCCAAGAGCTTCAGTTACTGAAGTAGTAAATCAAATTGTTGCAGATTTAGATATGGCAGCTTCGTTATTACCAGGAAACTGGCCAGACGCAGGCGCAGATTATGGACGCTTTACAAAAGGAGCAGCTTTGGCACAAAAAGCAAGAGTACTATTAACCTATGCAAGTCCATTGTTCAATAAAAACTGGGATGGTTCTACAGAAAGATGGGATGCTGCACTACAAGCTGGTTTAGCAGCAGAAACTCAATTGACAGCTGATGGATATGGCTTATACGGAAGTTCAGCAAAACAATGGAATGATATGTTTACATTAGAAGGATTTAATAAAGAAGCTATTGTGGTTCAATTGTTAGGAAACGGAGCAACTCTTTCTGTTAGTAATAACAATTCATGGGAAAAAGCAATGCGTTTAGTTAGCCAAGGCGGTACAGGAGCATTTGAAGCGCCAAAAGAAATGATCGACTTGTTTCCAATGGATAACGGAAAAAAACCTACAGCAGCCAATGGTTACGATCCTTTCTTATTCTTTAAAAAACGTGATCCTAGATTTTACAGAACATTTGCTTTTTCTGGAATGAAATGGGGATATGCAGAAAGTACAAGCAGTGTAGCTTGGTCTTATCGTTGGTTAGATGGATCAGATAAAGATAAACCATACTTTAGTGACAATAATCAAGAAAATAGCCCTGCATACGTAAGAAAAATGTCAAATGTTACTGCATCAAATGCTAGTAGTTTCCAATATTCTGTAACTAATATTCTTGAGTATCGTTATGCAGAATTGTTACTAAATATTGCTGAATGTTACGCTGCAAAAGGCGATATTGGTAATACAATTAATTACCTAGGAAAAATTAGAGCTCGTGTAGGAATTCCTTCTGCTGATAACTACGGAATTGGTATTTTGGCTGATAAATATGCTGCTATTGCTGCTTGTTTATATGAGCGTAGAGTAGAATTAGCTTACGAAGGAAAACGTTTTTGGGATGTGCAGCGTTGGATGCTTTACAGTGATGAAGCTCTTCCAGGTATTAATGGTGGGACAGTTTCTAAATTAGGTTTAACGCCAATTAACGGTACACAACGTACAGGATATTATTTACAATATAAAAATGCTGCTACTAAAACAGATCCATTGTCTAGTGCACGTGCAGCAATCAGCGTAGATCCTGATTCAGCTAATTTTAGCAGTCAAATTGACGCTTTAGCAACTTTTTACACTGATAATTTTGTATTCACAAACTTATTGACTCCAATGGATAACGTAAACAACGTTGCTGCGCAAATTAAATTTAACCCAAACTATTATATAATGGGGTTACAAACAAGTATTCTAACTCAGAATAACTGGTTGCAGCAAACGGTTGGATGGAACGGCGGAACCGCTGGAACCTTCAATTATCAAGAATAGATTTAATATCAAAACAATGATTATTATATAAAGCTTTTCACCTGTATTCGTTAAAAGATACAGGTGATTTGTTTAAAAAGAATTACCACAACTAGAAATTAACATGAAAAATTCCGCATTATTTATCGCATCATCTCTGCTTTTTTTAGGAAGTGCAAAATGTTTTGCTCAATATCCGAAGATTAGTCCAGAAGTTCAGGCTCAGGAAAAAGCTATCAAAGAAGAAGCTCAAAGACTTTCTGATGAAGCTTGGGAAAAAGCTTTAGTCGTTATTGAAGAAGAAGCTAGACATGGAAAACCATACATTCCATGGGCAGCAAGACCAACAGATTTACCTCAGGCAGAAATTCCTGCTTTTCCAGGTGCTGAGGGTGGAGGAATGTACACATTCGGTGGTCGTGGCGGAAAAGTTTACACGGTAACAAGTCTAGAAGACCGCGGACCAGGAACATTACGTGAAGCATGCGAACAAGGAGGAGCGAGAATAGTGGTATTTAATGTTGCTGGAATTATCAGACTTAAAAGCCCATTAATCATTCGTGCACCTTATATCACAATTGCTGGACAAACAGCTCCTGGAGATGGAATTTGCGTGGCGGGAGAATCAACTTGGATTGATACTCACGATGTAGTGATTAGACATATGCGTTTCCGTCGCGGAGAAACTTTTGTAGGCCGTCGTGATGATGCTATCGGAGGAAATCCTGTAGGAAACATTATGATCGACCACGTTTCTGCAACTTGGGGATTAGATGAAAATATGTCAATTTACAGACATATGTACAATCCTGGACCAGGTTATCCAGACATTAAAGTGGGAACGGTAAATATTACAATCCAAAACAGTTTGTTTGGAGAAGCTTTAGATACTTACAACCATGCTTTCGGAAGTACTTTAGGTGGTGAAAATTGCTCTTTCATGAGAAATATGTGGGCTAATAATGCAGGAAGAAACCCTTCTATCGGTTGGAACGGAATTTTCAATTTTGTGAATAACGTAGTTTTCAACTGGTACAACAGATCTACAGATGGTGGAGATTACACTGCTAATTACAATATCATCAACAATTTCTACAAACCAGGTCCTGTAACCGATTTAACACAACCAATAAGCTACAGAATCTTAAAACCAGAATCTGGAAGAAGCAAATTGCCTTATATGGTTTTCGGTAGAGCTTATGTAAACGGAAACGTAATTAACGGAAACGAAAAAGTTACTAAAGACAATTGGGATGGAGGTATTCAAATCGAAAATAAAAAAGGTGAGTTAATGACTTATGATGAATCGAAAGACTATTTCGCAAAGATGAAAGTAGAGAAACCTTTCCCAATGCCTTGGTTCAATAAATTCATGACTGCTGAAGAATCTTATGAGTTCGTACTTAAAAATGTTGGAGCAACCTTACCACTTAGAGATAAAGTTGACGAAAGAATCGTAAGAACGGTAAAAACTGGAGTTCCAGAATATGCAAAAGGATTAGAGAAAAAGACTTTCTATCAATTCGAGCACAGAAGACTTCCAATGGATTCTTATAAAAAAGGAATAATTACAGATATTTCTCAAGTTGGAGGATATCCTGAATACAAAGGAAAACCTTACGTAGATACAGACAAAGACGGAATGCCGGATGCATGGGAGAAAAAATACGGTTTAAACCCGAACGATCCATCTGATGCGCAAGGAGATTTAAACGGAGACGGATATTCAAATATTGAGGATTACATCAACGGTGTAAATCCTGCGATAAAAGTAGACTGGAAAGATTTGGCTAATAACAAAGAAACATTAGTTAGAGCTTTATTAGATTTAAAATAAGAATCGGCGAGATTAGAAACAGCAGAATAAAAATCTGTAAATCTGCTAAATCTGCGAGATAAAAAAATTAGCCCGCAGATTTAGCAGATTAGGCAGATTAAATATTGTAATTCATAAAATTTATTAAGATGAAATTAATAAAAAATATAGGTGTTTTAATGATGTTTTTAGTGTTTGGGAGTAATATTGCACAACAACATTTAGATCCTGAATATGTAAAAGTTACTAACGAAAGAGCTGCGAAAATCGTTACCAAATTAGATTTGAAAAACGAAGCAAAAGAAAAAGCTGTTTCAAACATCATTGCACAGCAGTTCAGAGATCTAACTGAAATCCAAGATGGAAGAGATGCTGAAATCAAAAAAGTAAAAGAAGACACTTCTTTAGCAAAAGAAAAGCAAAACGAGAAAATTGATAAACTAAAAGCAAAAGCAGACGAGTCAATTGCAAAACTGCATAAATCTTATATCAAAAAACTAAGTAAAGAATTGTCAGAAGATAAAATTACTGAAGTTAAAGACGGAATGACTTATGGAGTGCTTCCAATTACAGTTGCAGGTTACAACGATATGCTTCCAAACTTAACAGCAGAACAAAAAGATTACATCTACAAAGCTTTAGTTGAAGCGAGAGAGCACGCAATGGACGCAGGTTCTTCTAAAGAAAAACACGGCTGGTTTGGTAAATACAAAGGAAGAATCAACAACTATTTATCAAAACAAGGTTACGATTTAAATAAAGAAAGTAAAGATTGGCACGAACGTGTCGAACAAAGAGAAAAGAATAAAGTAAAAGATTCGACTGCAAAAGAATAATTTTCTCTTTTAAAACTTTCTATTACAACTATTAACTACAACCACACACAATTCAATGCAAAATATTTTTCCAAACCATACTTTAAAAAGAACATTTATGGCATTGTCATTTTGTTCTCTTGTATCATCGGCGTATGCTCAATATCCCGTAATTCCAAAACCCGTTCAAGAAAAAGCCGATGCTATTTTAGCTGACGAAGAAAAAAGGCTGAGCGAAATCTGGAATGCTAATCTTCATATAATCAAAGAAGAAGCAAAACAAGGAAAACCCTATTTACCTTGGGCATCCTATCCAAAAGATTTTGTTTTTGCTGACATTCCTGCTTTCCCGGGTGCAGAAGGCGGTGGAGCATATACACAAGGTGGACGAGGCGGAAAAATATTTGTGGTTACGAGTTTAGAAGACAGCGGAAAAGGAACTTTTCGTGAAGCCTGTGAAGCCGTTGGAGCAAGAACAATTGTTTTCAACGTTTCAGGAATCATTCAACTGAAAAAAAGAATCAGCATGCGTGCGCCTTACGTAACTATTGCTGGACAAACCGCTCCAGGTGACGGAATCTGTATTGCAGGAGAAACTTTAGAAATTGATACACACGATGTTATTATTCGCCATATGCGTTTCCGTCGTGGAGCAACCGAAGTTACTAGAAGAGACGATGCGCTTGGAGGAAATCCAATGGGAAATATCATTGTCGATCACTGTTCTGTAAGCTGGGGATTGGACGAAAATATTTCTTTATACAGACATCAATTTGCAGCTAATGCAAAATCAAAACTGGAGAAATTACCAGCTTGTAATATCACGATTCAAAACACTATTTCATCAGAAGGTTTAGATACTTATAATCATGCTTTTGGAAGTACAATCGGCGGATTAAATAGTACTTTTATGCGCAACTTATGGGCCGACAACATTTCAAGAAATGCTTCTATCGGAATGTATGGCGACTTTAATTTTGTGAATAACGTAGTATTTAATTGGTGGAATCGTACTCTTGATGGCGGTGATTATCGTTCGATGTTGAACATCATCAACAACTATTTTAAACCAGGGCCAATAACGCCACAAAACGAACCTATTGCACATAGAATCGTAAAACCTGAATCTGGATATATTGAACCAAAACAATACGGAAGAGCTTACGTTTCAGGAAACTTTATTGTAGGTTCTCCAGAAGTTACAGCAGACAACTGGAATGGAGGAGTACAATTGGAAAACCTTCCAGAAGCGGAAACAAAAGAATTTTTAGCAGCAATTAAACAGCCAAAACCTTTTTCAATGCCAAAATTCAATATCATGTCGGCAGAAGAAGCTTATGATTTTGTTTTGACGAATGTTGGAGCAACAATTCCGAAAAGAGATGCTGTTGACGAAAGAGTCATCAAACAAGTTCGTACAGGAAAAATCGAAGTAAAAGATGGTTTAGAAAATAATATCGGAAAAGAATATATCAAAAGAAGATTACCAGCTGACTCATATAAAAAAGGAATTATAACGCATCCTGATCAAGTTGGCGGATATCCAACTTACAAAGGAAAAGCTTATAAAGATTCAGATAATGATGGAATTCCAGATGCTTGGGAGAAGAAATATGGCTTAAATCCTAACGATGCTTCAGATGCCAATAAAGATGCAAACGGAGATGGTTACACTAATATCGAAAAATATTTTAACGGAATCGATCCAAACACTAAAGTTGATTGGACGAAAACGGAAAACAATACAGATACATTGTCAAAATTAAAGTCTTTATTACAATAGAAAAATTATGAAGACCTAACAGGTTTTTAAAACCTGTTAGGTCTCTTAAATGTAATATCCGCTTAGTTTGTCATTTCGACGAAGGAGAAATCTTCGCAAGAAGCTCCACAAAGAATATCAATCTTTGGCGATGTAGCAACGAAGATTTCTCCTTCGTCGAAATGACAAGATTGGAGAAAATAGGATTTTATAAATTTATTGTTCCTTAAAAGGTTAATTTTAAGAATCTAAACTCTGAAATTTAAATTAAGAAAAAAAGTGAATTTCGATCAATTAAAAAATATAGTTTCTTCTTTTAAAAACACATTTTCTTTAATGTGTATTACTTTGTTTATTAGCGGAAACATCACAGCCCAAAACAATTTTCCAGACATTATAAAAACAAAAGAAGGCAAACTTTCTTTCACAGCTGATAATCAAGGAAATCAAATTCCAGATTTTTCTTTTGCAGGATATAGAAACTCAGAAGTTGCCATTCCGAATTTGGATAACAAAATTCTTGTTTCGCAGCAAGAAGAAGATGCAACGCAGAAAATCCAAAATGCAATTGATTATGTAAGTGCATTAAAACCTGATAAATCAGGATTTCGTGGAGCAGTTTTGTTAGACAAAGGAATTTTTAAAATCAGTGGAACATTATACATTAGAAAATCGGGAGTTGTTTTAAGAGGAAGCGGTAATACCGAAAACGGAACTGTACTTTTAGGAACCGGATTAGAAAGAGAAGCTCTAATTAGAATTTTGGGTGAAAATGATAAAGTGTACAAAGATTCATTTGAATTCGCAAACGCTTACACGCCACTTGGAACACAGAAAATCCAATTAAAAAATACATCAAAATTAAAAGTTGGCGAGGAAATCGAAATCAGCAAACCTTTAACGGATAATTTCATTAAAGAGGTTAAAATGCAGGATTTCGGCGGAGAAACTTCTTGGATTGGCTGGAAAAAAGGGGATTGGGCGACAACTTGGAATCGTGTTGTAACCAAAATCAACGGAAACGAAGTAACGGTAAATGCTCCAATCACAATGTCTTTAGATGATGTTTTCGGAACTTCTAAAGTAACTGTTTATTCTTGGCAAGGAAGAACTGAAAATAACGGAATTGAAAATATCTTAATAAAATCAACTTACAATCCTTCAAATTTAAAAGACGAAGAACATCGTTGGCAGGCCATTAGCATTGAAAACACCAGAAATGCTTGGGTAAAACAAGTTAATTTCAAACACTTTGCAGGAGGTGCCGTTACGGTTTTAAAAACAAGTCAGCAAATTACGGTTGAAGATTGTATTGCAACTGAACCAATTTCAGAAATCGCTTCATTTAGAAGACATACTTTTTATACCGAAGGTCAGCAGACTTTATTCCAGCGTTGTTACTCCGAATTTGGATATCATGATTTTGCCGTTGGCGGATTCGGTACAACTGGACCAAATGTTTTCGTACAATGCGAATCACATTTTCCATTCGAAAACAGCGGTGCAATTGGAAGCTGGGCAACTGGAGTTTTATTTGACATTGCCAATATCGACGGAAAAGCATTAAGCTATAACAACAGAGAACAAGGAGGAAGAGGAGCTGGATGGACAGCAGCAAATTCTGTAATTTGGGAATCGTCAGCATCAAAAGTAGAATGTTACAGTCCGCCAACAGCGCAAAACTGGGCTTTTGGAGTTTGGGGACAATTTGGTGGAAATGGACATTGGAAAAACGTAAACGAACATATCAGTCCAAGAAGTTTATTCTACACACAACTAGAAGCCAGATTAGGAAAACTTTCAGTTCAGCCTTTTATCTATGATTTAGGTTCTGAAGCTTCTTCAAGTCCGAGTGTAGAAGTCGCTGCAGAATTGACTAAAAACTCTGTTACAACGGCAAAAAGTTTACAAGAATTGATTGTAGAAGCTTCAAAAGCAAATCCGATTAATACAGACAGTAAAGGTTTAAAAAATGCAAACGATTTAAAAATTGCTCCAAATAAAACTGAAAAATCAACGTCTAAAGTAACTACAGAAAATGGCTGGTTAACTTTTGAAGGAAAAGTAATTGCAGGAAAACAAACCAACGTTGCATGGTGGAGAGGTGATTTAACCGATGATTTTGTAAACAAATCTACACCACACATCACGCGTTTTGTTCCAGGACGAACAGGAAACGGATTAACGGATAAAGTACAAGAAACAGTAGATTATTTAACAAAAAACAATATCGTTGTCTTAGAACACAATTACGGTTTATGGTACGACAGAAGAATGGACGATCACGAACGCGTTCGCAGAGTCGATGACGATGTTTGGCCTCCATTTTACGAACAGCCTTTCGCCAGAAGCGGGCAAGATCTAGCTTGGGATCATTTAAGTAAATACGATTTGACAAAATTCAACGATTGGTACTGGAGCCGTTTAGCGCAGTTTGCAACTCTGGCAGAACCAAACGGACAAATGTTAATCAATCAGCAATATTTTCAGCACAATATTTTAGAGGCTGGAGCGCATTGGGCAAGTTCACCATGGCGTTCTGCTAACAATATCAACAGCACGGGATTTCCGGAGCCACCACCATACGCAGGAGACAAACGCATTTTTATGGCGGAGCAGTTTTATGATATTACGAATGCGCAAAGAAGAAAATTACACGAAGGTTTCATTAGAAAATCATTCGAGAACTTTCAGGAAAACAGCAACGTAATTCAGTTAACGAGCGCCGAATATACAGGTCCGTTACATTTTATGGAATTTTGGTTAGACCAAGCCCAAAAGTGGAAAGATGAAACAGGCAAAAAAGGATTAATTGGTTTAAGTGCAACAAAAGATGTTCAAGATGCTATTTTAAACGATGCTAAAAGAAATAAAACCGTTGATATAATCGATATTCGTTATTGGTATTACAAAGAAGACGGCTCAGTTTATGCACCGCAAGGAGGCGTTAATTTAGCGCCAAGACAGCATGCGAGAAAACTAAAAACAGGAAAAGAAACCGACAATCAAGTATATCGCGCCGTTCGTGAATACAGAGAAAAATATCCTGAAAAAGTCATTTTATATTCAACAGACGGTTCTTCAAGATTTGGATGGTCGGCTTTAATGGCTGGAGCTTCATTGCCAAATATTCCGAAAATTGAACTGCCTCAGTTTTATGCCGCTTTAAGCCAAATGAAATTAGTTGACGGAAATACGTTTTCAGACAATCTTTGGAAGTTAGAAAATAAAGGAAAAAGCTATCTTTTTTATTTGAAAAACGATCAGGATATCACCATCGATTTAGCAAACGAAAAAGGAACATTTGAAGTATTTGCGATTAATGCAACAACAGGAAATATAACCAAAAAAGCCAACATCAGCGGAGGAAAACAAGTCACAATTCCACAAGCCGGAATAAAAGAAAAAGTGCTTTTTGTAGTGAAAAAATAAAAGAAGGGTTTGCCACGAATTACACGAATTAGCACGAATTTAATTTTGAATTAAATCTGCTCAATCTGAAAGATCTGCGAGAGTAAATTTTTCACGCAGATAAAAGCAGATTCAACAGATTTTTAAATTTTGATCTGCGAAAATCTGCGAAATCTGCGTGAAACCATAAACACAAGCAGAATAAAAATTAGTGAAAATTCGTGTAATTCGTGGCAAACAAACCAAGAAACATAAATTCAAAAACAAACCAAAATGAATCTGAAAATTAAATCTTTATACGCTCTTTGTATAAGCTTTATGTTGACAGCACAAAGCGGATTTTCGCAATCTGCCAAAACAAAAGCATCTCTGCCTGAAATCAAAGTATCTAAAAATCAGCATTATTTTGTTACTGAAAACGAAAAACCATTTTTCTGGTTAGGCGACACGGGCTGGTTAGCATTCGGGAAACTGGATAGAGTGGGAGTTGAGAAATATTTCAAAGACAGAAAAGACAAAGGATTTAATGTCGTTCAGGTAATGGTTTTGCACAATATAAATGCTATTAACGTTTATGGCGATGCAGCTTTAATCAACGAGGACGTTTCAAAACCCTTAATTACGGCAGGAAATGATTTCAAAGATGCAAAGCAATACGATTACTGGGATCATGTAGATTACACTTTAGATGTAGCTCAGAAAAACGGAATTTACGTTGCAATGGTTCCGGTTTGGGGAACAAATGTTTCAAAAGGAAATAAAGTAAGCAAAGAACAGGCGACAGAATACGCTCAGTTCTTGGCTAACCGATATAAAAACAGAACCAATATAATTTGGTTAAACGGAGGAGATACACATGGAAACGAATTTCAGGATATCTGGAATGCTATCGGAAATACTTTAAAAACCAACAATCCAAACCAGTTAGTAACTTTCCACCCTTTTGGAAGAACCGATTCTTCAGAGAATTTCCACAACGAAAAATGGCTGGATTTCAATATGTTTCAATCTGGACACAGAAGATACGATCAGGATTCTATAAAAACGAATTTCAAAGAAGACAATTACAAATTTGTACTAAGAGATTTCGAATTAAAACCTACAAAACCTACACTTGATGGAGAACCATCTTATGAAGGAATTCCACACGGTTTACACGATACTTTACAGCCAAAATGGACAGCAAACGATGTTCGCCGTTACGGATATTGGTCAGTACTTTCAGGTGGAGCAGGTTATACGTACGGACATAACGCTGTAATGCAACTGTTCAGAAAAGGCGATAAACCAGCTTACGGAAACAAAGAATTATGGGCATCAGCCATCAATGCGCCTGGAGCAAAACAGATGATTTATATTAAGAAATTAATGGAAGAAGTGCCATTTTTAGAAGGAGTTCCAGATGTTTCTTTAGTGGTAAATCAAGGAGAAAAATACGATTATATTCCAGCGATAAGAGGCGAAAAATATGCTTTACTATACACTTACAATGGAAGAATAATAGAAGTAAAACTAGGAAAAATTTCAGGTGATAAATTCGAAGCGACTTGGTACAATCCGAGAAATGGGAAGAAAACTAAGATTGGAGTATTTGATAACAAAGGAACTCAAAATTTTCAGCCAGAAGGTAAGAAAGAAGATGGTAATGACTGGGTTTTGATTTTGAAGTCAAAGTAAAAAAAGTCTAGTATGTCCTCCTGAGCGAAGTCGAAGGACCGCAACGATTGGACATATTGTTTGATATAGTAAGCGCCCTTCGACTTCGCTCAGGGTGACACAAAAGCCGAATAATAAAACTCTCGCAGATTTTGCAGATCAAGCAGATAAAAAAGACATTTTAATCTGTGATCCCGATAGCTATCAGGAGTGGCAGAAAAAAAAGATCTGCACAATCTGCCAAATCTGCGAGAGAACAAAAAAACACAACTATGAAAAACATACTAATAATACTCTGCTTCATAACTGGATTGAACACCACTTTCGCAAACGACGGCTGGCTAAACATCCTAAACGAATGCGGAAACAACAAAGGAATAAAATGCACTCAAGCCATTCAGAATGCCATTGAAAAAGCATCTAAAAACGGTGGAGGAACGATCTTTTTCCCTGCAGGAGAATATTTAACAGGAGCTTTAACATTAAGAAGCAACATTACGATTCATTTAGATTCGGGAGCACTTTTGAAATTTTCAGAGAATTTTGATGATTTTTTACCTTATGTAGAGATGCGTTACGAAGGAATTGTAATGAAAAGCTTCCAACCATTATTTTATGCAAAAGACGTTGAAAACATCACAATCACAGGAAGAGGCGTAATCGACGGACAAGGAAAAGCATGGTGGAATGAAGTGTACCGAATCGAAACAGCTAAAGAACCGCTTCCTCCAACCAAATACCAAACCATGTGGGAAGAGCAAAACAAAGGCCTTTACACAGAACCGTATTACAAAAGAACAGTTGATAAAAAGTTTTTCAGACCATCTTTTTTCCAAGCTTACAACTGCAAAAATATTTTAATTGAAGGCGTAACCTTTAAAAACTCACCTTTCTGGACAATCAACCCTGAATTCTGTGATAATGTAACCGTTACCGGAATTTCGATTTTTAATCCGCATTCGCCAAATACGGATGGAATTAATCCTTCTTCTTGTACCAATGTTCACATTTCAAATTGTCATATTAGTGTTGGAGACGATTGTATTACAATTAAATCTGGAAGAGACGGTGACGGACGTAAATATGGAAAAGCAACAGAAAATGTAACTATCACAAATTGCACCATGCTTAGCGGTCACGGCGGAGTAGTTATTGGAAGCGAAATGTCGGGAGGAATCAAAAAAATAACGATATCCAATTGTGTTTTTGATGGAACAGATCGCGGAATTCGTATCAAATCGGCTCGCGGAAGAGGTGGAGTGGTTGAAGATATTCGTGTTGATAATATCGTAATGAAAAACATCAAAGAAGAAGCCATCGTTTTGAGTCTTTTCTACGATAAAGGAACTACAGTTGAGCCTGTAACCGAGAAAACTCCGATTTTCAGAAATATCCACATGAGTAATATCACGGCTTCAAACGTAAACAAAGCTGGGCAAATTCTAGGAATTACCGAAATGCCAATTCAAAACATCACGTTCTCTAACATCAATATGGACGGAAAAGAAGGTTTTACAGTAAGTACGGCGACCGATGTTGAATTTCATGATGTAAAAGTGAATGCAACTGTTGGTTCCTCTTTCAAAATATCAGATTCAAAAAATATTATTTTAGATAACGTTGGATCTTCAACAGCGATAAAAGGAATTCCGGTTATCAAATTAGATAATGTTTCGAATGCGTTGATCAACAATAATTTTCCATTCAATCCAACTGATATTTTTATCGAGGCGGATGGGAAAGACACTAAAAACATTTTCTTGAAAAACAATGTTTTAAACAACGTAACAACGAAAATCAAAAAAGGCACTTCTTTAGATAAAAAAGCAATTACAGAATAAAAACTGGTGAGCCAACTTTGACAAAGTTTAAACAGAATGAAACATGAAAAAAATATTCATCATAGTAACCCTTTCACTTTTTGCGATTAGTTATTCGCAGAAAAAGAAAGATTTATATCTTTTTACGTCGTTTAGAGAACCCGCAACAGAAGGTTTATATTTGGCGTACAGCGAAGACGGTTACAACTGGAAAGGATTAGAAGGATCGTTTTTAAAACCCGAAATTGGAGCCAGTAAAATCATGCGTGACCCGTCAATCACAAAAGGGGCAGACGGAACGTATCACATGGTTTGGACAACCGACTGGAAAGGCGGAAATGGTTTTGGTTACGCAAGTTCAAAAGACTTGATTCATTGGTCGGAGCAACAGTATATTCCAGTGATGAAAAACGAACCAGAAGTTGTAAATGTTTGGGCACCAGAAATTTTTTATGATGATGTAAAAAAGGAATACATCATTATTTGGGCATCAACAATTCCATTTAGATATCCAAAAGGAGTGGAAGAAGAGAAAAACAACCACAGAATGTATTATGTAACGACTAAGGATTTCAAAACGTTTTCGGATACAAAATTATATTACGATCCCGGTTTCAGTGTAATTGATTGTGTGATTGTCAAAAAAAGCAAAAAAGATTATGTTTTGGTTTTGAAAGACAATACAAGACCTATGCGAAACATAAAAGTAGCTTTCGGAAAATCGCCTTTAGGGCCGTTTGAAAAACCTTCAAAACCTCTAACCGAATATTTATCTGAAGGTCCAACAGTTGTGAAAGTCGGTAAAAACTGGTTATTGTATTATGATAATTATGGCTCAAAGAATTATAAAGCGTTAAGCACAACAGATTTTGTTCATTTTGAAGATGTATCATCCAAAATTAGCCTTCCAGAAGGACACAAACACGGAACGATTACAACAATCTCTGCAGACGTTTTAAAGGGATTAATTGACAGAAAATAAAAATCAGCTAAATCTGCCAAATCTGCGAGAGTAATTTTTTTTCTCCCGCAGATCAAGCAGATAAAAAAGTTTAGAAAAATCTCACGCAGATTTAAAATGATTTAAGCAGATCAAGCAGATTTTTAAATCTGTATAAATCAAAAAGATTAAAATTAAATCGGCTAAAATCTGCAAAATCTGCGTGAAACAAAAAAAATATAAAATGATTGCTTTCCAAAACATAAAAACCAACATCATTACAGCCACAATCCTTTTGGCTTGCACCGCTGTAAATGCACAAAACGACACAGTGCGTTATGTTGGCAAAACACTTTCAAACATCGATTACCATCACGGACAATTAAGTCCAGTGGTTGGAGTTCACGCTACCCAAATTATGCGTGCAAGCCGTGAACATCCCGAAAAATCGGATGGTTTTGGCTGGACATACAATCACCAGCCGATGATGGCATATTGGAATAATACTTTTTATCTGCATTATTTAAGCGATCCTTCGGGCGAACATATTCCGCCAAGCCAAACTTTATTAATGACTTCTAAAGACGGTGTAACTTGGACAAAACCAGAAGTAATTTTCCCAATTTATAGAATTCCTGACGGATGGAAGAAAGAAGGAGTTGAAGGCGTTGCCAAAAATCTGGATGCGATTATGCATCAAAGAATGGGCTTTTATACGTCAAAAGACAATAGACTTTTTGCTTTAGCGTATTATGGAATCGCAATGGATGAAAAAGACGACCCAAATGACGGAAAAGGAATCGGACGTGTGATTCGTGAAATTAAGAAAGACGGTAGTTTCGGCGAAATCTATTTCATTAGATACAATAAAACTTGGGACAAATCGAAATCAAAATTTCCATTTTATACCGCATCAAAAGACAAAGGTTTGAAAAAAGCCTGCGAAGAAATCTTATCAGAACCTTTGGTTTTACAGCAATGGGTAGAAGAAGCCGATCGTGATGATGAATTAATTCCGTTACAGAAACCTTATAAAGCCTTTAGTTATTACCATTTGCCAAACGGAAATGTAGTAGGATTATGGAAACACGCTTTAACTTCAATAAGTAGAAATGGTGGAAAATCTTGGGATTATATGCCATTGCGTGCTCCTGGATTTGTAAACAGCAATGCTAAAATCTGGGGACAAAAAACGTCAGACAATCGTTATGCAACGCTTTATAATCCGTCGGAATATCGCTGGCCTTTGGCAATTTCAACAAGCGATGACGGATTAAATTATAAAGATTTATTATTGGTTCATGGAGAAGTAAGTCCGATGCGTTACGGTGGAAATTATAAATCAGCAGGTCCTCAATACGTTCGTGGAATTACAGAGAAAAATGGAACTCCGCCAGATGGAAAAATCTGGGTGGGTTACAGTATGAACAAAGAAGATATTTGGGTGGCTTCGATCCCTGTTCCTGTAACTTCGGTAGTAACAGAAAATGTAAATGACGTTTTCAATAATCTTCCTGACGGACAAGAGTTAAAATTGTGGAATACGTATGACCTTTCATGGGCATCAACCAAAATCGAAAAGAAAGCCGATGGTAAAAAATGGCTGACTTTAAGAGATCAGGATTATTTTGACTATTCGCGTGCTGAAAGAGTAATTCCTTTTGCATCAAAAATGGAAGCTATTTTTACGGTAAAACCAGAGCAAAATAATCATGGTTTATTACAGATTGAATTCCAAAACAAACAAGGTTTGCCTTCTGTAAGATTGATTTTTGATTCGGATGGAGAATTAAAGGTAAAAAATGGTGCGCGTTTGAGTTCGGTTACAAAATACGAAGCAAACAAAGCATATACAATCACAGTTAAATTAGATGCTAAAAACCGTCAGTATACTATAAAAGTTAACGATGGAAAAGAATCAACAAAGATATTTTACGCGCCAACAGACGGTTTCGAGCGAATCATGTTCCGCACGGGAGAGCAGAGACATTCACCAGATCCAGACACAGCGCCAGACACAGACGATTACGATGACCTGCCTCAAACCGGAAAATTAATCCCAGAAGCAGTATTCAATATCGAATCTTTGGTAACTAAAAAATTATAATGATTTTTACCATTAAGAGATTAAGAAAATTAAGCAGGATGTTTAATTAGACTTATCTTGAGGGCATAAAGTTTTGAGAACGAAAAATCAACGTAACTGAATGCTTAATGAACTTAAAAGAAAGTTTCCGTCTAGTGGGCTTAATTGACTTAATATCTTAATGGTTGAATTAAAAATTTACAAAGTGAATATTTCAAAATCCATATTATCCTTTATTTTTCTTTTTTTCTTTTTCATTTCAAATGGACAAATTCTGCCTGTACGTTTAACAACAGAAATGGCTGAAAATCCATTAGCAGTTGTCGAGAATCAGCCAAAATTAAGCTGGCAATTGGTTTCAAAAGAATCTGATGCATCGCAAGTCGCTTATTTGATTTTAGTAGCTTCATCAGAAGAAAAATTAAATAATGACGACGGAGATATTTGGAACAGCGGAAGAGTAAATACCGACAAAAACTTGCATATCGTTTATAATGGAAAACCATTAAAAAGCGAAACCAAATATTTCTGGAAAGTAAAAGTTTGGAATCAGTCAGGTAAAGTTTCTAAATGGAGTAAAACAGCTATTTTCAGAACCGCTTCGTTAGAATCAGATTTAAATCCAATTTGGATTGGTGCAATCACAAAGGCTGATAGTCATTTGCCAGAAGGAAGAAACTACCACACTGCCACTTTCAACAGAGAAAAAAAGATGTCCTTTATCAATGCTTCCGATTCTTTGGCAAGAAGAAGTATCATTTTACGTAAACCTTTCGAAATAGAAAAAGCAGTCAAAGAAGCTGTAGTTTACATTTCGGGTCTAGGACATTACGAATTGACTATCAACGGGAAAAAAGTGGGTAACAGTCAATTTGCGCCTTTGTGGACCGATTATGACAAAACAGTCAATTACAATGTTTATGAATTAAATGCAAAAGAATTTCAAAAAGGCGATAACGTAATTGGTGTTTTGTTAGGAAACGGAATGTACAATACGCTTGCCGAAAGATATACTAAATTCTTCGTGAGTTTTGGTCCGCCGACTTTATTCTTTAAAATGAAAATCAAGTATAATGATGGTTCAGAAGAAATTATAAAATCAGATAGAACTTGGAAATACAGCAAAAGTCCGATTACCTATAACAGTATTTTTGGTGGAGAAGATTACAATGCCAATTTAGAACAAAAAGGCTGGAATCGTAAAGGTTTCAAAGATAGAGATTGGAAAAAAGTAGTCATTCAGGAAGCACCAAAAGGAGTTTTAAGACCACAGACAGCACCGCCGGTTACCATTCAGAAACAATACGAAGTGCAAACCGTAAAAGAGCTGAAACCAAATTTCTATGTTTTTGATATGGGACAGAATCTTTCGGGATTTCCAACCATCAAAGTAAAAGGAAAAAGAGGGCAATCGATTCGTGTTTGGGTTGCCGAAGGTTTAAATGAAGAAGGCACAATTGCTCAGGGAAGATCAGGAAAACCATACTATTACGATTATACTTTAAAGGGCGATGGAGTGGAAGAATGGACGCCAAAATTTAGTTTCTACGGTTATCAATATGTTCAGATTGAAAATATTAATTATAAAGAAGATAAGAATAAAGAGTTTCCAACTTTGGTCGATTTAAAATCGAATTTCATTTACAATTCGGCTGGAGAAGCAGGAAATTTTGCTTGTTCGAATGAGATTTTCAATAAAACACACGAATTGATCAATAATTCGATTAAAAGTAATTTCCAAAGCGTTTTTACCGATTGTCCGCAACGTGAAAAATTAGGCTGGTTGGAAGAAATTCAGCTGAATGGTCCGGGTTTAATGTTCAATTATAATCTTCAGACTTTCCTTCCTGCAACGATGCAGAATATTTCTGATTCGCAAAGAGAAAATGGTTTAATTCCGACAATAGTTCCAGAATATGTAATTTTTGGAGGTGATTTTACCGATTCTCCAGAATGGGGCGTAACAGGCGTAATTCTGCCTTGGATGTATTACGAATATTACGGAGATGCTTCATTATTAGAGAAATATTTTCCTGTAATGAAAAACTATGTGGATTATTTAGGAACAAAAGCAACAAATCATATCGTTTCACACGGATTAGGTGATTGGTATGATTACGGAACACATCCTGCTGGATATTCTAAAAATAGTCCGATTGCGCTTTCTGCGACTTCGCACTATTATTATGGAGCTTATTTAGTAGCAAAAGCATCAAAATTACTAGGTAAAACCGAAGATTTTGAGAAATACAATACATTGGCTTCTGAGATTAAAACGGCTTTCAATGCGGCATTTTTTAACGAAGAAACCAAACAGTACGGAACAAACAGTCAGTTTAGCAATGCTGTTCCGATTTTTATGGATATTGTGGAGCCTCAGTATAAAGAAGCTGTAATGCAGAATTTATTAGCAGATATCAAAGAAAAAGGAGATCGCTTGACAACAGGAGATGTTGGAAATCGTTACTTATTTCAGACTTTGGCAAGAAATGGCGAAAACGAAACCATGTACAGAATGCACAATCATTACGATGCGCCGGGTTATGGTTTTCAGATTAAATTTGGCTTGACTACTTTAACGGAACAATGGGATCCGAGAAAGGGAAATTCGTGGAATCATTTTATGTTAGGACAAATTGAAGAATGGTTTTATCAAAGTTTAGCTGGAATCATGTCTGATCCTGAAAAACCAGGATTCAAACATTTCTTTATTCAGCCAGAAGTAGTTGGCGATATGACTTTCGTGAAAGCGGACTATCAATCAGTTTACGGAAAAATCGCTTCTTCTTGGGAAAAGAAAGACGGCAAATTTATTTTGACAGTTCAGATTCCGGTGAATACAACTGCGACAATAAAATTGCCGGTTGCTAAAAATTCGGAAATAAAAATTGACAATAAAAAGGTTAGGGTAGGTTTTGATGAAAAAGCTCAAAAGCCTGTTTTGGAATTAGGATCTGGAATTTATACAATAGAATGTCAATTGTAATTATGAATTATGAGTTATGAGTTATGAGTTATGAATTGTAAATAAACTCGAAAAAGTAGAAAAAATCAATTTGTTTTCCTCCAGCTAAAGCAGGAGGCAAATCAAAAAAAATGTAATAATGAAAAGAATAAAATACATCTTCTTAGTTTCCATTTTTGCTTTGACATTTGCCAATGCGCAAAGCACTTCTGACACTAATTTTAGAAAGCCAGTTTCAGAAACTTTAAAGAAAATAGAAACTCTTTTTAACGTCACAATCAACGACGACAGAGGTTTATTAAAAGGAAAAGAACTGGATTATGCCGATTGGAGAATTGAACCTGGAAATCTACCACTTTCGCTGACGAATATTCTAGCGCCGTTTGAATTGATGTATTTTAAACAACCCGATGGAACCTACATCATACGCAAGTATGAAAATCATAAAGTTTCGGTAGATAAAGGAAAAGAACGCTTGTTTTACTTAGAAAGCCTTTATTCGACGAAAGAACAATGGGAGAAACGCAAAATGGAGTTAAAAGCTTGTATGATTGAATCATTTGGTTTGGATAAGGCGCCCCCTACACCGAAGTCTAAACCACTTTTAACTCCAAAAAGAATTTACAAAGATTACAGTGTCGAAAATATTGCATTGGAAATTTTGCCTGGTGTTTATGCGACAGGATCGATTTACAAACCATATCCGTTAAATAAAAAAGCAGCAGTTATTTTAACTCCTGACGGACATTTTGGTGATGGAAGATATAGAAAAGACGAGCAGTACAGATGTGCCATGATGGCAAAAATGGGTGCAATTGTGGTAGGTTACGATTTATTTGCTTGGGGAGAATCGTTACTACAATTTCCAGAAGAAACACACAGAAACAGCATTGCATCGACGGTTCAGATTTTAACTGGAATTCGTTTTTTGGATTATTTAGCAACGGTTAAGAATGCTGATATGACAAGAGTTGGCGTTACAGGTGGTTCTGGAGGAGGATCTCACACGATGTTTTTAGCAGCAATTGATGATAGAGTTAAAGTTTCAGCTCCAGTTGTAATGGTTTCGTCTCATTTCTCAGGCGGTTGTCCATGCGAAAGCGGACGCGGAATTCACTTGTGTGGAAATGGAACAAACAATGCCGAAATCTCAGCGATGATGGCGCCAAAACCGCAATTGATTGTCTCTGATGGAAAAGACTGGACATTGGCAGTTCCGGAATTGGAATTTCCTTTTATCCAAAGAACGTATGAATTGTACGGAAAGAAAGATTTAGTCGAAAATGCTCATTTTGCAAAAGAAGGGCATGATTTCGGAATCTCGAAACGTATGGCTTTGTATCCGTTTATGGCGAAATATTTAAATCTAGATTTGAATAAAGTGAAGAACGACAAAGGCGAAATCGACGAATCGACTTGTGTAATTGAGCCGAAAGAGAAGTTGTTGGTTTTTGGAGATAAAGGAGAAAAACTACCGAAGAATGCTTTAAAAGACATCAACAAATTATATGAAATGTTCGGAGAAAAAAATCTGAAAGTTTACGAGGTTAAGAAGTAATAGAGTTTGCCACTAATTTCACGAATTGGCACGAATTATTTTTTTGCCACAGATTAAAAAGATTAAAAGGATTTTTTTATCTCCTTAATCTGCAAAATCTGCGGGAGTAAAATTTTTTCACGCAGATTTAGCAGATTTTTAATCAGTGGAAATCCTTTTAATCTGTGGCAGAAAAAAAAAGAAATAAAAATTAAAAAAGAAATTAGTGCAATTCGTGGCTGAAAAAAAATATACTATGAAGTTAAAATTTAAAATAACGGCAATCTGTATCGGAATTTTTTCCTTGACAGCAACAGCACAAAGTGACCTAAAATTATGGTACGATAAACCCGCATCAATCTGGAACGAAGCTCTACCTTTAGGTAACGGACGTTTGGGCGCCATGGTCTTTGGCGATCCAGCTGTAGAACGTTTGCAATTGAACGAAGAAACGATTTGGGCAGGTTCTCCAAACAGTAATGCACATAATAAATCTATTAAAGCACTTCCAATTGTTCGCCAGTTAATTTTTGATGGAAAATTTGATGAAGCACAGGATTTAGCGACACAGGATATTATGTCGCAAACCAATGACGGAATGCCGTATCAGACTTTCGGAAGCGTTTATATTTCATTCAACGGACATCAAAAATATACAGATTATTATCGTGATTTAGACATCAGCAACGCTACAGCGAAAGTAAAATACAAAGTAAATGGTGTTGAATTTACAAGAGAAATTTTAACCGCATTTTCAGATCAGGTTATTGTAGTAAAACTTACTGCGAGTCAGCATGGACAAATAACTTGTAACGTTTTCATGAACAGTCCGATAGATAAAACGGTTGCTTCGACAGAAGGAAACCAGATTATCCTTTCGGGAGTTGGAACTAACTTTGAAGGTGTAAAAGGAAAAGTAAAATTTCAAGGCCGATTAACAGCTAAGAATAAAGGTGGCGAAATAGATGCCAGCAATGGTGTTCTAAGCATCAATAAAGCCGATGAAGTGACTTTATACATTTCGATTGCGACCAATTTCAAAAACTATCAGGATATCTCTGGTGATGAAATTGCGAAAAGTAAAGACTATTTAGCAAAAGCCGAAACAAAAGATTTTGAAACCATAAAGAAAGCTCATATTGATTATTACCAAAAATTTTTCAATAGAGTTTCTTTAAACTTAGGTTCTAATGATTTAGTGAAGAAACCAACAAACGAAAGAATCAGAGATTTCTCTAAACAGTTTGATCCGCAGTTGGCCTCATTGTATTTCCAATTCGGACGTTATCTTTTAATTTCAAGTTCACAGCCAGGTGGACAGCCGGCAAATCTACAAGGAATCTGGAACGATATGGTCACACCACCTTGGGATAGTAAATACACAACAAACATTAATGCCGAAATGAATTACTGGCCAGCACAAGTAACCAATTTGCAGGAAATGCACGAACCTTTTGTACAAATGGCAAAAGAGTTGGCTGTAACTGGTGCAGAAACTGCCAAAACAATGTACAATGCCAGCGGATGGGTTTTGCATCATAACACCGATATTTGGCGTGTTACTGCTCCGGTAGATTCAGCTGCTTCGGGAATGTGGCCTACAGGTGGTGCTTGGGTTTGTCAGGATTTATGGGAAAGATATTTATATACAGGAGATAAAAAATATTTAGCAGAAATTTACCCAATCATGAAAGGCGCTGCTGATTTCTTTTTGGATTTTATGGTGATAGATCCAAACACAAAATATTTAGTTGTTGTTCCGTCAAGTTCGCCTGAAAACACACACGCAGGCGGAACCGGAAAAGCTACAATTGCATCGGGAACGACAATGGACAACCAGCTGATTTTTGATTTGTTTACACATGTTATCGAAGCTTCGGCTTTAGTTTCTCCAGATGCATCTTATGTGAAAAAAATAAGTGATGCTTTGGCAAAAATGCCTCCAATGAAAGTAGGTAAACACAATCAATTACAGGAATGGCAAGACGATTGGGACAATCCAAAAGACAATCATAGACACGTTTCCCATTTGTACGGATTGTATCCGAGTAATCAGATTTCGGCAATTAAAACACCTGAATTATTTGAAGCCGCTAAACAATCTTTAATTTACAGAACAGACGAATCTACAGGCTGGTCGATGGGCTGGAAAGTGAATTTATGGGCGAGATTATTAGATGGAAATCATGCTTATAAATTGATTCAGGATCAATTGCATTTGGTAACAGCAGATCAAAGAAAAGGTGGAGGAACGTATCCGAATATGTTAGATGCGCATCAGCCTTTTCAAATCGATGGAAATTTTGGATGCACAGCCGGTTTTGCCGAAATGCTAATGCAGAGTCAGGAAGATGCGATTCATTTGCTGCCAGCTTTGCCAAGCGTTTGGAAAGATGGAAGCATAAAAGGGTTAGTGGCAAGAGGTGGATTTATAATCGATATGACATGGAAAAACAATAAAGTTTCGGAGTTAAAAATCTATTCGAAAATTGGAGGAAACTGCCGATTAAAAGTTGAGAATACGCTGAAAGGTTCTTCGCTTAAAAAAGCAAAAGGAAAGAATCCGAATCCATTGTTTTATGATGTAGAAGTCAAGAAACCTATTATTTCTAATGAAGCTAAACTGCCTAAAGTACAATTGCCAAATTATAATACTTACGATGTGAATATGAAAGCAGGGCAGACTTATACTTTTTCGGGGAATTAATTTTTTGAACCATATAAGTTATATAAGAAAATATAATAGCACGTCATATTTGTCATTTCGACGAAGGAGAAATCTTCGATAGAAGCTCGACAAAGATTGGTGACTTGCTTTGCGGAGTTACTTGCGAAGATTTATTTCATCCGTTCGCTATCGCTCGGGTCTCCTTCGTCGAAATGACAAGATTGAGTAAAGAATAAAATAAAAACAGAATATGTTACAACATTTCAAACATAAAATAATAGCACTTTCAATAGTAATCGCTTGTATAAACAGCAGTTGCAAATCGACTGCGGAACATTCACAAAAAGGAAAATCGGTTATTTTAAAAGAAAAAAACTTCAAACATTATGTGGATTATTTCAACACAATGGAAGATGAAAACTTAAAATTTGCGATTCCGAATGACAGCGCTTGGGCTTGGATGGAAAAGAATATTCCGTTGTTTGAATGTCCACAGCAGAATTTTGAGGAGATTTATTATTTCAGATGGTGGAGTGTTCGTAAACATATTAAAAATACACCACAGGGATTTGCAATTACAGAGTTTTTGGTAGATCGTTCGTATGCCGATAAATACAATATGATTAGTTGTGCTTTGGGGCATCATATCAACGAATTCAGATGGGTTCACGATCAGAAATACATTGAGCAGGATGTGAAAATCTGGTACCGAGGAAATGATGGAAAACCAATGAACAAATTGTATAAATTTAGCAGTTGGACAGCCGATGCTTTATACAATCGTTATTTGGTGAATAAAGATGAAAAATTCTTATTGGATTTGTACCCAGACATGGTTACAGATTATGTCGTTTGGGAAAAAGACCGTCAGAGAAAAGATGGTTTGTTTTGGCAGCATGATGTGAAAGATGGAATGGAAGAATCTTTAAGCGGAGGAAGAAAAGTGCAAAATGCGAGACCAACGATTAACAGTTATATGTACGGGAATGCTATAGCAATTTCTAAAATGGCTGAGTTGAAAGGCGATAAGGAAACAGAAACCAAATTCAAAGCGAAAGCTGACGTTTTACAACAATTAGTCGAAACCAAATTATGGAATCAGAAAAGCGAATTTTTTGAAACTTTAACAGAAAAAGATACTTTAGCACAAGTTCGAGAAGCAATCGGATTTATTCCGTGGTATTTTAATCTTCCAGAGCAAAACAAAGGATTTGAAAAAGCCTGGGAACAGATTAAGGATGAAAAAGGATTTTCGGCTCCGTTTGGTTTGACAACGGCTGAAAGAAGAAGTCCACGTTTTAGAACTCATGGAACCGGAACCTGTGAATGGGATGGTGCGATTTGGCCATTTGCAAGTTCGCAGACGTTAACGGCTTTAGCTAATGTTTTAAATAATTACAATCAGAATTTTGTAGCCAAACCTAATTATTTCAAGCAAATGGAATTGTATGTTCAGTCACAATATTATAGAGGAAAACCTTATCTTGGCGAGTATTTGGATGAAACAACGGGCTATTGGTTAATGGGCGACAGAGAAAGAAGCCGTTATTATAATCACTCCACTTTCAATGATTTAGTGATTACGGGTTTGGTTGGTTTACGTCCAAGAGCTGATGAAAAGATTGAAGTAAACCCGTTGATTCCGCCAGAAAAATGGGATTGGTTTTGTTTAGACAATGTCCTGTATCACGGCAATATTATTACCATTCTTTGGGATAAAACAGGAGAAAAATATAAAAAAGGAAAAGGTTTTAGAATCTTTAAAAACGGAAAAGAAATTGCAGTTTCTGAGAAATTAGAGAAGTTAGTTTCTGAATAATTTTAAACCCGACCGGTTTTAAAACCTGTCGGGTTTAGCAGATAAAGTTGATTTAGTTTAGAATAAAATTTGGAGAAAACAGTATTAAATTATTCAATCAAAGGTGGTGTATTTCATATTATATGGAATATGGTATTTGTGGTTTTAGGGATTTACTTTTTATCACTTATAAATGTTGAAAAATTTACATTTAAATTTAGCAATTTAATATTACCAATTGTTGCTGTTTTGTTTATCATCGTTTATGGGAAAAAAGCGGTAATGACTCTCTTTAATTTTCATAAAAAAATAATATTCTTACAAGAAGGATTAGAACTTAATGAGATTTTTTATGAATGGAAAGATATTGTATTTCCAAGAGTTATCGTCAAAACAGAACACACGGCAAAGTACAATTTGTCATACAAGGAGTTTTATCTCACTTTTGTTTATAAACAGAAAACGATCGAAATAAAAATAGATGATTACGATGTATCTGAAAATGAAATTAAAGAACTTCTAAAAAAATATACTCTAAAGTTTACACCAAGCACTATGAGCGAAAATAAAATAGTTTACCAGCCTATACGTGATTTTGACCAGATCATAACTTTAGATGAATATTATGATCTTGAATATGAGGATTCAGAAGAAGCGATTAAAGACGTTCAAAAATTAGCTGTTAAAGATATAAATGGAGTAAAACGTTTTTGTGAAAATCAACTTTTTACGCAGTCTGATAAAGTCAGTTTTGTTTATTATTCTTTGAGTGAAGACGAAGATATTGATAAATGGGCGGATTTTCTTTCTGATGAATTTGACAGAGTTTTTCATATTGCACTAAATCAAAATAAAATTAAAGAACTAACACCAGTTTTATATGAGATTTTAGTTGAAGATATAACTTCGTATAATGCGGGACAAGTTAGACAGACATTGTTAAAAGGTTTAGATCACAAAGATTTAGAAACTCGTTTAAAGGCTTTAGAATTTCTTCAAGATTGGATTGATGAAGAAGTTTTAAAAAGTAATTTGACTATAGTTTCAAAGCTGAGACAAAAGCTGAAAGACCCAGAGTGGAAAATGCGCTGGAAAGCAAGTAAATTGTTAGAACAATATAAAATTGCTTTTGAAAGCTTAAGTACATTGGATAAACTAAGACGATTTATTAATCCCTAATTATTCGTAGAATTGTTCTAATTTTTGTCATTTCGACGTAAGGAGAAATCTTCGCAAGAAGCTCGACAAAGATTGGATTATTGTTACGGAGTTACTTACGAAGATTTCTCCTTACGTCGAAATGACAAAAATGAGCATAATTTACTCCCGCAGATTTAGCAGATTTGGGAGATTTTAAAAATAGAGTAAAATAATCTGCTAAATCTGCAAAATCTGCGAGAAAAAAATAAAGCCAAAAGCTTAAAAATAAAATAATGAAAAAGTTTTTTTTACATCTTACCTTAATCATTTCACTTTTCACAATTTCGGCGAAAGCCCAAACCAAAATCATTGTGAGTGATTTAAAATGCGAAATGCTGACGAATCCAGAAGGAATTGACGTTTTACAGCCAAGATTAAGCTGGAAAATTAAAGCAGATATTAATGATGTAAAACAAACTCATTATCAAGTTTTAGCATCGTCATCTTTAGAAAAATTAAATGCAGGAAACGCAGATTTATGGGATAGCGGAAAAGTACAAAGCGACGAATCTGTAAATGTAATTTATAACGGAAAAAAGCTAAAAGATAGACAAGATATTTATTGGAAAGTAACGATTTTTAGCAATAAAGGAGAAATTCAATCAAAAGAAACAGCACATTTCAGCATCGGAATTTTGACTTATGCCGACTGGAAATCGACACGATGGATTGGGTATGAAAAAACTTCTCCCGGAGATAGTATTTCGCAGTATTCTAGATTATCAGCGAGATATTTAAGAAAAGAAATCGACTTAAAAAAGAAAATCAAAAGTGCCAAGGTTTATATCATGGGAATGGGCTTGTATGAGCTATACATTAACGGAAATAAAATTGGTGATCAGGTTTTAGCTCCCGTTCCTACGGATTATACCAAGAACGTGAAATACAATGTTTTTGATGTGACTTCGCAATTGCAGGAAGGTAAAAATGCGTTGGGAACGATTTTAGGAAACGGACGTTTTTTTACGATGCGTCAAGATTACAAACCTTATAAAATCAAGACTTTTGGTTATCCGAAAATGGCTTTGCAGTTGTTTGTAGAATATACGGACGGAAGCAAAGAAGTTATTCGCACTGATGATACTTGGAAAATTACAACCGATGGACCAATCTTATCCAACAACGAATACGACGGCGAAGAATATGATGCACGTAAAGAAATGAAAGGCTGGAATACCATTAATTTCAATGATAAAAAATGGATTTCGGCAGAATATGTTCAGGAACCAGGCGGATTCTACGAAGGACAGATGTCGGCGAATATGAAGATAAAACGCGAAGTAAAACCTATTTCGATCAAACAGACATCAAAAGGAACTTATATATTAGATATGGGGCAAAATATGGTGGGCTGGTTGCAATTGAAAGTAAAAGGAAATGCGGGCGATAAAATCACCATGAAATTTGCTGAATCTTTACAGCCAGATGGTTCGTTGTACATTGCGAATCTTCGTGATGCCAAAACAACTGATATTTATACTTTAAAAGGTGAAGGCGAAGAAGTTTGGGAACCGCGTTTTATTTTTCACGGATTTCGATTTGTGGAAATTTCGGGTTTCAAAACCAAACCGACATTAGACAATTTCGTTGGAAAAGTCGTTTATGATGACATTGCAACAACAGGAACTTTTGATTCGTCAAACCCAATTATGAATCAGATTTTTAAGAATGCTTGGTGGGGAATTAGTGGAAATTATAAAGGAATGCCAATTGATTGTCCGCAGAGAAACGAACGTCAGCCTTGGTTGGGAGACAGAACAACGGGAGCTTACGGAGAAAGTTTCTTATTTGATAATCAGACGTTGTATGCGAAATGGTTAGATGATATAAAAAATTCACAAACTATTGATGGGGGAATTCCAGATGTAGCGCCTGCTTTCTGGCGTTATTACGGCGATAATGTAACTTGGCCGGGAACTTATATCACGGTTGCAGATATGCTGTATCAGCAATTTGGTGATACAAAAGTGATAGAAAAACAATATCCATCGATGAAAAAATGGATGGATTATATGGAAGAAAACTATTTGGTTGATGATATTATGACCAAAGACAAATATGGCGATTGGTGCGTTCCGCCAGAATCGTTAGAATTAATTCGTTCGAAAGATCCTTCACGTTTAACCGATGGCGAATTGATTTCTAGTGCGTTTTATTATCAGCTTTTAAATATCATGAAAAAGTTTGCTGTGATTGCAAATGCTCAAAATGATATTAAACATTATGATGAATTAGCTTCAAGAATTAAAAAAGCATTCAACGCTAAATATTTTAATGCAGCCAAAAATAATTACGCCAATAATACGATAACAGCCAATTTACTGCCTTTAACTTTCGGAATGGTTCCGAAGGAATTAGAGCAAAAAGTTTTCGAAAATCTGGTACACGAAGTGGAAGTGACTAAAAACGGTCATGTAAGCACTGGGGTTATTGGAACACAGTTTTTAATGCGAACATTAACAAATTTTGGACGTGGCGATTTGGCTTTCAAACTGGCCTCAAACAAAACCTATCCAAGCTGGGGATATATGGTTGAAAATGGCGCCACAACCATTTGGGAGCTTTGGAACGGAAATACTGCCGATCCGGCAATGAATTCGCAAAATCACGTCATGCTTTTAGGCGATTTATTGATTTGGTATTACGAAAATATGGCGGGAATAAAGAGTAATCCTGAAACTCCGGGTTTCAAACAAATTATTATGAAACCAGATTTTAATGCTGGATTGACATATGTAAATGCATCATACGAATCGATTTACGGGACAATAAAAAGTGACTGGAAAAAAGATAAAAAAGCTTTGGTTTGGAATATTACGATTCCAGCTAATACATCTGCAATTGTGTATCTTCCTACGACTGATGTTTCAGCTATTTCAATCAATAAACAGAAGCTGAATAAGACTTCTTATACTTATTCTGTAGAAAAAAATCAAATAAAGGTCGCACTTTCGTCAGGAAGTTTTGCTATTAGCGTTAAATAATCTGCTTTTTTAATAATTCGGGACAGTACAGGATACATTGTTAATTTTTTGGTGTTATTTTTACACTTATTAAATATTTTTACCTAAAAAAATGTTAGGTATGTATTTATAGTCAAAAAAAATAATTCATAATTTAATTAAGAATGAAGGTAACAAAATTAGCATTTGTCTTGTTTGGACTTTTCCTTTTAGGAAGTTGTAAATCGGCTTTAGAGAAAAAGACTTGGAAAGAAGGAATTTTAGTAGATGAATTTATTTATGATAAAGCACCTTATCCGTCTTGCCACGCCGTTACAATTGTCGAAGCTACAAATGGTGATTTAGTTGCCTCATGGTTTGGTGGAACTCACGAGAGACATCCAGATGTTTGCATTTATGTGGCCATTAAACCAAAAGGAAGTGATAAATGGGGAGAAGGTGTAAAAGTTGCCGATGGTGTGATGAAAGAAGGGCCGAGATTACCAACTTGGAACCCAGTTTTATATCAAATTCCGGGAGGCGATTTAATGTTATTCTACAAAATAGGTCCAAAACCATCGGAATGGTGGGGTGTTATCAGAACTTCATCTGATGGCGGAAAAACTTGGTCCGAGGCTCAGAAAATGCCAGACGGTTTCTTAGGCCCAATCAAAAATAAACCAGTTTTATTAAGCAACGGAACTTTATTATGTCCGTCAAGCATTGAAGGCGACGGCTGGAGACTTCGTATGGAATCTACTCCAGATTTCGGAAAGACTTGGGTAATGGGCGATACGCTTCCAAGAGGAAAACAAAAAATCAATGCGATTCAACCAAGTATTTTATTCCATAAAGACGGAAGTATTCAGGCCATCGGAAGAACTAGAAACAGAGCTATTTTCAGCACATTCTCAAAAGATAACGGAAAAACTTGGTCGGATGTTGAGTTAATCGGACTTCCAAATAACAACTCAGGAACTGATGCGGTTACACTTAAAGACGGCAGACATTTATTAGTTTATAATCATGTTCTTCCTCCAGGAAAAGAAGCGAAAGGGCCAAGAACACCTTTGAACGTTTCTGTTTCTAAAGACGGAATTCATTGGAATGCTGCTTTAGTTTTAGAAGATTCAAAAATTAGCCAATATTCTTATCCTTCAATTATTCAAAGTTCAGACGGAATGGTGCATATTGTATATACTTGGAGAAGAGAAAAACTGAAATATGTAAAAGTTGATCCAAGTAAATTAGTGGCGCTTCCAATTAAAAACGGAATCTGGCCGGGTGAAGAAGGAAAAGTAGTTACAGCGGTAAAAGCGGAAGAAGAGTAAAGAAAAAGTTCGCCACTAATTCCACGAATTTTCACGAATTTTTTTAATACTAATTCGTGAAAATTCGTGCAATTCGTGGCAAAAAAAAATATAACCATGAAATCTAAAAGAAATTTATTAATTGCAATGCTAGTTGTTATGTCAACGAAATTCAATAGCTGTGCAACAGCGCAGTCTTCCAATAAAAAGCAAAAATATAAAGTGGCTGTTTGTGACTGGATGATTTTAAAAAGACAAAAATTAGGTGCTTTTGGTTTGGCAGCTGAAATAAAAGCGGATGGAATCGAACTAGATATGGGAGGTTTAGGAAATAGACCAACTTTTGATAGTAAACTGGGAGACCCTGTCGAAAGACAAAAATTCTTAGATAAATCAAAAGAAACTGGCGTTGGAATTAGCTCAATTGCGATGTCTGGATTTTATGCACAGTCTTTTGCTACAAGAGAAATCACACCAATGATTACGGATTGTATTCAGGCTATGAAAGACATGAAAGTAAAAGTGGCTTATCTTCCGTTAGGAACACAAACTGATTTGGTTAAAAATCCAGAATTACGTCCAGAAGTGATTAAAAGATTACAATGGGCAGGAAAAAAAGTCGGTAAAATAGGTGGAATAATTGCGATTGAAACTTCTTTGGACGCGACAGAAGAGAAAAAACTTTTAGATGAAGTAGGTTCAAAATATATTAAAAGCTCTTTCAATTTTGCGAATGCTTTAGATAATAAAAGAGATATTTCATCAGAACTAAAAATATTGGGAAAGAAATATGTAGCGCAGATTCACGCTTCGAATACTGATCAGTTTTGGTTAGAAAATGACAAAGCGATCGACATGCCAAAAATCAAACAAACTTTGGATGAAATGAAATGGAGTGGATGGTTGATTGTAGAACGTTCTCGCGACGTAACGCAAGTACATAATGTAAAAGCCAATTACGGAGCAAACGTAGCTTATTTGAAGAAGATTTTCCAGAATTAAACAATAAACAGTGATCAATATGTAATCGTTAAACAACACAATTTTTCACTATAAATCTGCCGAATTTGCTAAATCTGCGAGAGATATTTTTCACGCAGATCAGGCAGATTTAGCAGATTATTTTTAGAATGAATACCCAAAAACAGCATACTATGAAATATTTACAATTACTTTTTTTATGTCTTTACGTCTCTTTCGCGACAGCGCAGAACATCACAGTTGTGAGTGATCCGAGCTCGCCAAGAGCAAAATTTGGAGCAGAGAAATTATCTGAAACCCTTTCAGCAAAAGGATTTAGTGTAACTTCTTCTGATAAATTCAAAAAATCAAAAGATAAAATAATTGTAATTGGAGAAAAAGGAACCGATTTTTGGAAGAAAAATGTTAAAAGTGCTAAAATCGATGACAGCAAATTATCGAAAAAAGAAGGTTTTCAGATTCGAACTCAAAATAATGTAATTTATATTGAAGGAACAGATGCAAGCGGAGCTTTGTATGGTGCTTTAGAATTAACAGATAGAATTAAAACTTCAGGTCAGCTTCCTTCAGAAATCAATATTGATGATAGTCCAGAAATGGTTTTGAGAGGAGCTTGCATCGGAATGCAGAAACCGGTTTATCTCCCAGGTCGAGATGTTTACGAATATCCATATACGCCAGAAACTTTCCCTTGGTTTTATGATAAAGCTTTATGGGTGAAATACTTAGATATGCTAGTAGAAAACCGCATGAACTCTTTGTATTTATGGAACGGACATCCATTTGCTTCTTTGGTGAAACTAAAAGAATATCCGTTTGCAGTTGAAGTGAGTGATGAAGATTTCAAAAAGAACGAAGAAATCTATAAATTCTTAACAGTTGAAGCCAACAAACGTGGAATCTGGGTAATTCAGATGTTTTATAACATTATTGTTTCTAAGCCTTTTGCAGAGCATTACAACATTAAAACACAAGATCGTTCAAGACCAATCACGCCATTATTGTCTGATTATACTAGAAAATCTATTGCAGCTTTTATCGAAAAATATCCAAATGTTGGATTAATGGTTTGTTTGGGAGAAGCAATCAATACCGTTGATGATGATGTAGAATGGTTTACCAAAACTATTATTCCGGGTGTTCGTGACGGTTTACAAGCATTAGGAAAAACAGAAGAACCACCAATTATTCTTCGTTCTCATGATACAGATGGGCCTTTAGTAATGGAAAAATCACTTCCGTTATACAAAAACTTATATACAGAAAGTAAATATACAGGAGAATCTTTAACGACTTATACGCCGGGAGGTCCTTGGGGAGAAACGCACAAACAATTAAGCGCTTTAAAATCAATTCACATTGAGAACGTTCATATTTTGGCTAATTTAGAACCTTTCAGATACGGTTCACCAGACTTTATTCAGAAAACGGTAAAAGCAATGCATAGCGTTCACGGAGCAAATGCACTGCATTTATATCCGCAAGCTTCGTATTGGGATTGGCCATATTCGGCAGATAAAACGAAATCAGGAGAACGTTTATTAGAAATGGATCGTGACTGGATTTGGTACAAAGCTTGGGCAAGATATGCTTGGGACAGCAAAAGAGATAGAAATGAAGAAGTTAAATTTTGGGATAATGATTTAGCTGCAAAATTCGGAACGAGTCAGGAAGCTGCAAATAACATTTTAAAAGCTTACGAAGAAACAGGAGAAATTGCTCCAAAAACATTAAGACGTTTCGGAATTACAGAAGGTAACCGTCAGACTTTATTGTTGGGAATGTTTGAAAGTCAGTTGGTCAATCCGTCAAAATGGAGAGTTTATCCAGGATTCCACGAATCATGCGGACCAGCGGGCGAATTGCTTTTAGAATATGCTAAAAAAGAGTGGAACAAAGAACCGCATTCGGGCGAACTTCCAACTCAGATTATTGCTGAAATTACAGAACACGGAAGATTAGCTGTTGAAGCAATAGATAAAGCAGAAGCAAGCGTAACGAAAGATAAAGAAGAATTTGAACGTCTTAAAAATGATATGCATGCTTATAAGGCTTTCGCTGATTTTTTCTCAGAAAAAGTAAAAGCAGCTTTATTGGTTTTAAGATACAGTTATTCAAATGATATTACCGACTTAGACAAAGCTTTGCCTCATTTGGAAAAAAGTATTGAGTATTATGAGTTATTGGTAAAATTAACAAAAGATACGTACTATTATGCCAACAGTATGCAGACTGCTCAACGTAGAATTCCGATTGGAGGAGACGACGGGAACAACAAAACTTGGGCTGAATTGTTACCGCATTATGAGCGTGAATTGGCTAATTTCAAAAGAAATCTAGAGAAGCTAAAATCTTCAAAAGACGGTAAAATAGAAACCAAAGAAGGAAAACCTTGGAAACCAGCCGAAGTAACTTTTATCGACGAAAAACCAGGAACTTATTTAGTAAAAACTGGAACAAAAGTTTACGGAACAGACATTTCTGAATTAACTAAAATTGCTCCTGAACTTCAAAACCTAAGAGGATTCTCATTCGTAGAAAACGATCAAAACGAAAAAGGAACACATTTGAAGTTTAGAAATACAAAAGCCGTTAAATTAGCGGTGGGTTATTTCAATTCAGATCAGAAGCGATTTTTATTGCCACCAAGTTTAGAGACAGATGCAGCAGGAAATGCACACGGTCAAGCCGAAGTGATTCTGGCAAGTGCAATAAATTTAAAAGATTTGCCTCGTGTAAACATTCATACCTATACGTTTCAGCCGGGCGAGAATAAATTAGATTTAGGAAAAGGGAAAGTATTGATTTTAGGTTTCATCGACGCAGATCAAACCATAACACCACGCGATGTTGGATATATCGACGCAGGAGAAAAAGCAGCTATTGACTGGTTGTTTTATTAAAATTATAGGCAAAGTTAAACCTGACGGGTTTTAAAAAACCGTCAGGTTTGCTTGCAAAGTAAAAACACAATCTTGTCATCCCGAGGAACGAGGGATCTTCGCAAGAAACTCTAAAAAGATTGGCGACATTTCTATGCGGAGTTACTTGTGAAGATTTCTCCTTACGTCGAAATGACAAAAAGGTGAGTAAAATAAAAACTTAAACAACCTTATAATCACTTATATGGTTTAGAAAATATGAATAGAATAGTTTTTTTTATTTTTTGTTTTTTTTCAAGTCTTTGCTTTGTTTGGAGTCAGAGCAAAGATTCGGGGAAGTTTCGTAAAGAAATTTCACTGAATTCGTCTTGGGAAACCATAATACTGGATAATCTTCCGCTGAAAGAAGAAGATTTTGTAGAAAATCCAAAAACTGATTCCAATTGGCAAAAGGTTAGTGTGCCTCACAATTGGGATCAGTATTATGGTTTCAGAAGAACAAAACATGGGAATTTACATGGTACCGCCTGGTACAAAAAAACACTAAAACTCGATAAGAAAGACAGTTCAAAACAGCATTTTCTCTATTTTGAAGGTGTAAGTTCTTATGCAACCGTTTGGATAAATGGTAAAAAAGTGGGCGAACACAAAGGCGGAAGAACTACTTTCACCTTAGACATTACAAAAGCAGTTTCTTTCAACAAAGAAAATATCATTTTAGTAAAAGCAGCGCATCCCTCTTTTATTGCAGATCTTCCTTGGGTTTGCGGAGGTTGTTCAGGAGAATGGGGATTTTCTGAAGGTTCTCAGCCAATGGGGATTTTCAGGCCAGTTTCTTTGGTAGTTACAAACAATGTTAGAGTTCAGCCGTTTGGTGTTCATATCTGGAACGATAAATCGGTTTCTAAACAAAAAGCGATTCTTCATACCACTACAGAAATCAAGAATTACAGCACTTCACAACGAAACTTAACTGTCGAAAATATCCTTTTGGATGCTTCAGGAAAGAAAGTTGCTATCAATAAAAGCGATAACAAAATCAATTCGGGAGAAATAAAGGAAATAGCAATGACACTTCCAGAGATTCAGAATCCGAAATTATGGTCGCCATCCAATCCGTATTTGTATAAATTGGTGACTTCGGTTTATGAAAATGGAAAAATAATCGATCAGTTAACAACTTCGTACGGAATCCGTTGGGTAAGCTGGCCGGTTAGTCGTGACGGGAAAGACAATCGTTTTTTCATAAATGATGAACCTGTTTTTATAAACGGCGTTTGCGAATACGAACATTTGATTGGAAAAAGTCATTCGTTTTCAGATGAAATGATTCATTCCAGAATCGAACAAATCAAAGCAGGCGGATTTAACGCTTTTAGAGAAGCGCATCAGCCTCATAATTTATTATATCAAAAAGAATTAGACGAAAACGGAATCCTGTTTTGGAGTCAGTTTTCAGCACATATTTGGTACGATACGCCAGAATTTAAAGAAAACTTCAAAACCTTATTACGAGAATGGATTAAAGAACGCAGAAATAGTCCATCTGTAGTAATGTGGGGATTGCAGAATGAAAGCACGATTCCGAAAGAATTTGCAGAAGAATGCACTCAGATTATCCGCGAAATGGATCCGTTATCAGCATCGCAAAGAATCGTAACAACTTGTAATGGAGGAGAAGGAACAGATTGGAATGTCGTTCAAAACTGGTCGGGAACGTATGGCGGAGATCCGTTAAAATACCATCTGGAAATGACTACTCAGTTATTAAACGGAGAATACGGCGCATGGCGTTCTGCCGATTTACATACAGAAGGTGAGTTTGACCAAAAAGGAGCTTTAAGCGAAAACCGTTTTTCTCAATTAATGGAAATTAAAGTTAGAGAAGCCGAATCGGTAAAAGATAAAATTGCGGGACAATTCAACTGGCTTTTTGCTTCGCATGAAAATCCGGGACGAGTACAAAACGGAGAAGGATTTAGAGATATTGACAAAGTTGGACCAGTAAACTACAAAGGACTTTTTACGATTTGGGGCGAACCTCTGGATGCGTTTTATATGTATCGAGCCAATTATGTTTCAAACAAAACCAATCCAATGGTGTATATCGTTTCGCATACTTGGCCAAGCCGTTGGGAAAAACCAGGAATCAAAAACGGAATCGATATTTATTCGAATTGTGACGAAGTAGAATTATTTAATGATGTCAATAAAGCTTCACTTGGAAAACTAAAAAATCCAGGAATTGGACAGCATTTTCAGTTTAATAATATCAATATTCAGTACAATGTTTTATATGCTGTTGGGTATGTAAACAAAAAAGCGGTTGCTAAAGATTATATCGTTTTAAATAACTTTCCAAAAGCACCAAGTTTTGATGCTTTAACCACCAATAAAGCAGATATTACAAAAGCCAAAAGCGGTTATAATTATATTTACAGAGTAAATTGTGGAGGTTTTGAATTGACAGATTCTGCTGGAAATACTTGGTTTACCGATACACATAAAAACGGACAAAACAGTTGGGGTTCGTTATCGTGGACAGATAATTTTGAAAAATTGCCCGACTTTTTTGCCAGTCAAAGAACAACTTTCGACCCAATAAACGGAACAAAAGATCCTGAGTTGTTTCAAAGTTTTAGATACGGAGTTGATAAACTGCGTTACGAATTTCCAGCATCAGACGGAGAATATTTAGTTGAATTATATTTTACAGAACCTTGGTACGGAACTGGCGGAGGCTTAGACTGCAAAGGCTGGCGTTTGTTTGATGTTGCTATCAATGAAAATGTAGTTTTAAAAGATTTCGATATTTGGGCAGAAGCTGGACATGATAACGCTTTGAAGAAAACATTCAAAGTAAAAAGCACAAACGGAAAAATTGTGATTTCGTTTCCAAATGTAAAAGCTTCGCAGGCGATCATTTCTGCGATTGCGATTGCAACAAAAGACATTCATGCAAGACCTGCGTCAGAATCTTCAAAAAATATCCAGAATTTGGTTTTAGATACTTATGATAAAACTAACAAAGTAGCTTCATGGCTAGATATTAATTCAAAACAATATTCAGATTCTGATGTTATTTTTACCGAATTGCCTTCTGAGATTTTTGGAGCAGATTATTTACAGTTTTCAGTTAATTCTAAAAATAAAGGTTCGTTTACAGCTAAAGAAGATTCAGATATTTATGTTTTTGCTGATGCTAAATTCAAAACGTCAGCAAGTTTTTCGGAGTATAAAAAATTAGAAGAAAATGCGAGAAACAGCAATGGGATTTCATTTGATGTTTTCACTAAAAAAGTAAAGAAAGACGAGAAAGTTCTTTTTGATAATTCAGAAACTATAAACACAATTGCAGTAGTTCCAACTTACGATATGGGCGAAAAAGATGATTCGAGACCAGTTGTAATCATTGAAGCTGAAAAGACAAAAACAACGGGAACAGGAATCGAAAAAGGAAATTTCAAAAAAGCCGATTATATTGAATTCATTAAAAAGACAAACAATAGCATCGAGTTTGAAGTTAAGCCAGGAGTTGCCGGAATTTATTTAATGCGTTTTCGTTTTATGAATAGAAATGAAACACCATTAAAAGTCAAATTCAAAATGGAAGATGCCTACGGAATTTTAATGCGAAATGATACGATTGAGTTTTTCCCTTCGCCTGAAAAATGGAAAATTTTGAATACGACTTCTGGGGGTTATATTAATGCAGGAACGTATAAAATAACACTTGAAGGTGATGATTTGAAGGGATTAATGTTGGATAATTTCGAATTTCAATAGTTTTTTTGAGGTTCAAAGAGGCAAAGGAGCAAAGGTGCAAAGATTTATGTTGTTTGTCAGGCTGAGCGAAGTCGAAGCCCACGTAAAGTTTATACCAAGTCTAGTTTGTCATTTCGACGAAGGAGAAATCTCCACAAGAAGCTCGACAAAGATTGGCGAATTACGTTGCGGAGTTACTCGCGAAGATTTCTCCTTCGTCGAAATGACAAGATTGTAGAAATTTGGAATTTTAAAAAAGAGATTATTTATATATTATGATTTTAAAAAAGATAGTAGTTGCAATAATAATATTATTTTCAGTATCAATTTTTGCACAAAAACAAGCCAGAATTGTAGAAGATTTCAATAAAAACTGGAACTTCAAATTAGGAGATTATCCAGAAGCAATAAATGCCAATTTCAATACATCAGATTGGAGAACACTTCAATTGCCGCACGATTGGAGTATTGAAGGTGCTTTTGACAAAGACAGTAAAACGAAACAAGCACAAGGATTTTTACCTGCAGGAAAAGGCTGGTATCGTAAAGTATTTACAATTCCTGCAAACTGGAAAAACAAAACGGTTTCAATTGAATTTGACGGTGTTTTTAAGAACAGTGAAGTTTTTATAAATGGGAAATCATTAGGAATGCGTCCGAATGGATATATTTCTTTGGGATATGACTTGACGCAATATTTAAACTTTGGAAAATCAAATACAATTGCCTTAAAAGTCGATAACGATGCACAACCCAATTCAAGATGGTATACGGGTTCTGGGATTTACAGAAATGTACGTTTGGTTGCCAGTGAAAAACTGCATGTAGGGAAGTGGGGAACTTTTGTAACAACGCCAGAAGTTTCAGCAGAAAAATCAAAAATACATCTAGAAGTTACGATTGATAATGATAATGCTGTTGCAAAAGAATTTAAACTGGTTACTTCGATTGTAAATTCAGAAAATAAAGAAGTTGCCAATTTTACATCAACAGAAAAAATTGGTGCTAAAACCTCAGAAAAAAAGATTCATGATTTAAAAGTAAAACAGCCGAAATTGTGGAGTACAGAAAATCCGTATTTGTATAAAGTCATTACAAAGGTTTACGAGAAATCGAAATTGGTTGATAATTATGAAACTCCACTTGGATTTAGATATTTTAATTTTGATTCAGAAAAAGGATTTTCTCTAAATGGTGTTCCAACCAAAATTTATGGCGTTTGCTTGCATCACGATAATGGTGCTTTGGGTGCGGTTGAAAACATTCATGCGGTTAGAAGAAAACTGACTTTAATGAAAGAAATGGGAGCAAATGCTATCAGAATGTCTCATAATCCACATTCTTTAGAAATGATGCAATTGTGCGATGAAATGGGATTTATCGTTCAAGACGAAGCTTTTGACGTTTGGAAAAAGAAAAAAGTTACCAACGATTATCATAAAGATTGGGATGCTTGGCACAAACAGGATTTGGAAGATTTTATCAAAAGAGACCGAAATCATCCATCGGTTATGATGTGGAGTATTGGTAATGAAATTAGAGAACAGTTTGATTCGACAGGAATTGCGATTACGAGAGAATTAGCTAAAATCGTAAAATCATTAGATGTTACTCGTCCTGTAACTTCGGCTTTGACAGAAAATGTAATTGAGAAAAACTTTATTTATCAGTCAGGAGCTTTAGATCTTTTGGGATTCAATTACAAACACGAAGAGTATAAAGATTTCCCAACTAAATTTAAAGGACAGAAAATATTAGCCTCTGAAAGTGTTTCGGCTTTAGAAACACGTGGTCATTATGATTTTCCTGACGGAATTAAAGCTTGGCCAACAAAACACGGCGCTCCTTTTGACGGAAATGCTGATTGGACGGTTTCGGCTTACGATCAGGTGAAATCGTATTGGGGAGCAACGCATGAAGAAAACTGGAAAACAATAAAAAGTCAGGATTTCATGGCGGGAACTTTTATCTGGACAGGTTTTGATTATATTGGAGAACCTGATCCGTATCCGTATCCTGCAAGAAGTTCTTATTTCGGAATTGTAGATTTAGCTGGTCTTCCAAAAGATGTGTATTATATGTACCAAAGCGAATGGTCGAATAAAACGGTTCTGCATATTTTACCGCATTGGAACTGGAAAAAAGATCAAGAAGTAGAAGTTTGGGCGTATTACAACAATGCCGATGAAGTAGAATTATTTTTAAATGGAAAGTCGCTAGGAAAGAAAGCAAAACAAAATGATGATCTTCATATCTCTTGGCTTGTGAAATTTGAACCTGGAACTTTAAAAGCGGTTTCAAGAAAGAACGGAAAAATAGTTTTAGAAAAAGAAATCCGCACAGCAGGAGAAGCTTCTAAAATCGATTTAAAAGCTGAAAAAACATCAATTAAAAACGACACTTATGATTTGGTTTATGTAACCGTTTCAATGGTTGACAAAGACGGAAACTTATTGCCAACCGCAATGGATTTAATTAATTTTGAAGTTTCTGGCGGTGGAAAATTAGTTGGTGTTGATAATGGTTATCAGGCCAATTTAGAATCTTTTAAAGCGAATTCTTGTAAGTTGTTTAATGGAAAATGTGTTGTTATTATTCAGTCAAATGGGAAGAAAGAGAATATTCAGTTGAAGGCGAAGGTTGGGAATAGAATTCCGGTTTCATTGATTAAAATAAACGTTAATTAATTTTATATGCCGCTCCTTTGGAGCTTTGCTTCTGTAACCGTTGATTATTTTCTATAAATATTGCGCTTCTCCGAAGCTTTGTTTTAGGTAATTAGTCGTTTTCAATATTAGCTCTGGAAGAGCGAAATATTTATAGAAAAGATTAATTCAATATGGAGAAAAAGCTCCGGAGGAGCGAAACAAAAAAATCCGTTTCTAACTAGAATCGGATTTTTTTGTTTTTAATATTATTCGTCATTTTGGCTACGACATCTTCCAAAACGGCTACAAACAACTTTAGGCTTCGGATGATCTTTGCATTATAATTTTAAAACAATTAAAAATGCAAAAGACAATTTTTATTACAGGAGCTTCAACAGGATTAGGGAAATCTACAGCAAAATTATTTCAAAGTAAAGGATGGCAAGTCATTGCCACGATGCGAAATCCGGAAAAAGAAACAGAATTAAACCAGCTGGAAAACGTCATTGTACTTCCGTTAGATGTAACAAATCCAGAACAGATCGATTCAACGATTAAAAGTGTTTTGGAGAAATATTCTATCGATGTGGTTCTGAATAATGCAGGTTATGGTTTAATTGGCGTTTTGGAATCTCTGGAAAATCATCAAATTGAACGTCAGATCGTGACTAATTTATTTGGCGTTATTAGGGTTTCAAAGGCATTTGTGTCTCATTTCCGTGAGAAAAAAAGCGGTGCTTTCATTAATATAACGTCTACTTTTGGATTAATGGGTTTTCCAACTTGTTCTATTTACAGCGCTACAAAATTTGCTGTTGATGGATTTTCGGAAAGTCTCGCATCAGAATTAGTTCAGTTTGGGATACAGGTAAAAGTGGTTGCGCCAGGCGGAATGAAAACAGATTTTGCCATAAGATCTATGGAAGTTGCTCAGCATGAAGCGTATGAAAAATTAACTTTAGAAGTTAGCAAAGGTTATAGCGCTGAACAAATTGACAATTATACAAATGCTGAAGATGTTGCTCAAATTATTTATGAAGCAGCAACGGATAATAAAAGCCAATTGCGTTATGTAGCAGGAAAAGATGCAAATGCATTATATAACGAACGATTAAGTTTGGGAGCTGAAACTCAGATTCAGAACATCAAATCTATGTTTACTTTTTAATTTACAGATCAGATGAAAAATCAAGCTATAGAATTGACTACCTTTAAACTCAAAGGTTTTACAGCCAAACAATTTATTGAAGCAAATACTGAAATTGATGCTTTTTTGAAACGCCAAAAAGGATTTCGTTCCCGAACAATTTTTGAATTAAAAAAAGATTTTGTGTATGACATGCTTGTTTGGGATAGTGTAGAAGAAGGTACTAATGCCATGCATAAATTAATGACAGAACTTAGTGATTCTCTTGTACACGATATGATTGATCAAAGCACCGTGAGTTGGAATATTGCGCCAGTCGAACATTTTGTAAATTTGTAAAAACCTCAGAAAATTAAAATGAAAAATCAACCCAGAATATTCCAGTCTGTTTCAGAGTTGCATAAAGCTATGGGACAGCCTAAACCAATGCATCCGCTGATAAGTATTCTGAATTATGGAGAAGCTGTATTTGATCCCAAAGATTTTGAAAACGGAATTGTTTTGGATTTTTATAAAATATCTTTCAAAACAAATTTTTCAGGAAAACTGAGATACGGACACGGTTTCTATGATTTTGAAGAAGGTGGAATGTCGTTTGTGTCTCCGGGACAAGTTCTGAAAATGCAGGACGAAGAAGCGGATTACAGCGGAATGTCATTAAATATTCATCCTGATTTTTTTCGTCCTTATTCCTTAAATACGAATATCAAAAAATATGGGTTTTTCTCTTATTCTGCTGCCGAAGCTTTATATCTTTCTGAAAAAGAAAAAGAGACAATTTTAGGCGTTTTTACAAATATTCAGAATGAACTTAACGAACGAATAGACCATTTTAGTCAGGATGTTATTATTTCGCAGATAGAACTTTTGCTTAATTACAGCAATCGTTTTTACAACCGTCAGTTTATAACCAGAAAAGCGGTTAATAATGATGTGCTTTCTAAACTGGAAGAACTATTAGAAGGTTATTTTAATAGCGAAAAACCAGAAGAAAACGGTTTGCCAACCGTACAATTTGTAGCCAATGAAATGCAGTTGTCACCCCGATATTTGAGCGATTTATTACGCAGTATTTCGGGACAAAATACTCAGCAGTTTATTCATGACAAATTAATTGAAAAGGCTAAAGAATATATTGCAAAAGGAACTCTTTCAGTCTCTGAAATTGCCTATAAATTAGGTTTTGAGCATCCACAGTCGTTCAATAAACTTTTTAAAAAGAAGACAAATGTAAGTCCAATTGCATTTAAAGAATTATTTACTAAAAACTAAATTATGGCATCATTAAATTTTGAAGAATTAAAACAACGTTCTGCACAGATAAGAAAGCGTTATCATGAACTAGAAGTAGCGCATCATGGAAGTGAATGGACAATAGAAGAAGATGCGTTGGCTTTTCTAACCGATGCTGGTTTGGTTGGTCGCCATGTTATGTCGCATGAAGGCAGATGGCCAAAAGCAAATACAGAAGAAGAATTGAAGCATAAAATTGGAGAATCAATTTGGTGGCTTACAGTTTTAGCTGAAAGAATGAATATCAATATTGAAACCGTTACAGAAGATTTCTTAGCTAAAACAGAAAAATTATTATAAGAATTTATTAAAAATAAAATAGATATAGATGACACCAACTTTCTTCGTAAATCAATTAGACTTTAGAAAATGGCTTGAGAAAAATCATCAGACAGAAAAAGAACTTTTGGTTGGTTTTTATAAAGTCACGAGTAAAAAGCCTTCTATGAGCTGGCCAGAATCGGTTGATCAAGCGCTTTGTTTTGGCTGGATTGATGGTGTTAGAAAATCTATTGATGCGGAAAGCTATACGATTCGTTTTACTCCAAGAAAGCCTTCTAGTATTTGGAGCGCAATTAATATTCAGAAGATAGAAGATTTGACAAAAGCGGGATTAATGACTGATGCTGGTTTAAAAGCGTTTAGTTTTAGAACCGAAAACAAGTCTAAGATTTATTCGCACGAAAAAGAACCAGTTCCGCTTTTGGAATCCTACGAAAAAGAGTTTAAAAGCAACAAAATCGCGTGGGAGTTTTTTGAGAAGCAAGCACCTTCATACAAGAAAGTTATGATTCATTGGATTATGAGTGCCAAGCAGGAAAAAACACAATTGTCAAGGCTTGAAAAAACTATTGCTGAGAGCGAAAAACAGAAAAGAGTCTTGTAGCTATTTTGAATAAAATGTTTTACTTTAGTAATCTGACTTTTAGTGAAATATGGAAAAAGAAAATACCACAAAAATAAAAGGAGAGATTTTGCTAGGTATTATTTTTGCCCTAGAATTATACGCCTTGCCTGTACAGTTTTATTTACTGTTGAAAAATCCTGAATTCACTTTTTTCAGTGCAGCAGTTCGTTTTTTTAGTTTTTTTACCATTACAACAAATACGATCGTTTTTCTTTGCAGTGCTTTGTTGCTATTTGGTGGTAATAGTAAAGCAAATGCTTTTTTCAAAAAATGCACCACAATCACCGCAATTACGGTTTACATTTTGATTGTCGGAATTGTTTTTAATGTGCTCCTTCGCCCAATTTTAGATTTGCAAGGACACCATCGCATTGTAAGCGAAATTTTCCATACTGTTGTACCAGTTTTATTTTTCTTTTTCTGGCTGTTTTTTGTAAGTCCAGAAAAGATCTCTTTTAAAACCATTTGGTTTTGGTTGGTTTACCCGATTATTTACATGATTTATACCATAATCCACGGTTTTATTTCTAGCTTTTATCCTTATCCTTTTATTGATGTTACTAAGCTCGGATTGCAAACAGCACTCATCAACGGAGTTTTCGTTTTAATCTCTTTTGTCGTTTTGTCTGTGATTTTGATTTCGATTTCAAAAATTAGAACTACGAGGATTGATTAGCTTGGAAAACTAAAATAAAATAGTCAATCTTCTAGTCAGGAATTGACAAAAAAAGGAACTTTCTTCTTTACTTCTTTCTTCTGAAATTTTTCTACAAACTTCCGATGGCATTAATTTAATAGATCAAAAATATATTGATTTTTGTATCTAAACTTTACTTTAAGGTTGTAACTAATTGTTGTTTAAGTTGTTAAAGGTGAAAGTTCATTGCCTGAATATTCCGTAATTACTGGTCTGACTAATTAATTAGTATAAATATTAATCAATTAGTTTTGCTACTAATTAATTAGTAGTTATATTTGTCAAAAGAATTTCCATTATGATAAAATTAGCCAAACGAGAAGAACAGATTATGCAGGTTTTTTGGGATTTAAACAAAGCCTTCATCAGAGATATTATTCCATTGTTGCCAGATCCGAAACCACATTATAATAGTGTTGCAACGATTGTCAAAATATTAGAAGAAAAAGGGTTTCTAAATCGGGAAACAATAGGGAATATGCATTGCTTTTTTCCAGTAATTCAAAGAGAAGAATATCAACAATTTGCACTAAAAGATGTTGTGAGTCAGTATTTTGATAATTCGTATCCACGAATGCTTGCTTTTTTTGCTAAAGAGCAAAAATTAACCGAAAATGAATTGGACGAAATCGTAAACATGATAAAAAAAGATTCTAAATGATACCTTATATTCTATACACAGCACTTATTCTTTTTGCTTGCCTTATGTTTTATAAGCTGCTTTTGCAGAAAGAAACTTTTTATAACTTGAATAGATTTGTTTTGCTTGCGTGCATGCTAATAGCTTTTACTTTGCCGTTGCTTCCGATTCCGCAGCAATTCTCCCTTCAAAAACAGAAAGTAACTGCAGCTATTCCTTCCATAAAAAAAACAGTTGCAAAAGAACCAACTGCTGAGCTAAAACCACTTCCTGTAAATGAAGTTTTAGTAAATGAAACAAAGCAACAATTTAATATGGCTTTGGTCCTGCAGTGGATAGTGTATTTGTACTGGTTTGGTGTCATTGTTTTTGCGCTTAATTTTTTAATGCAAGCTGTTATATTATTTTACAGAGCGTACACATCAGAGATTATTAGGGATGGAAAATTTAGAATTGTCGAAATAACAGGCGATAAAGCACCTTGTTCTTTTGCTAATAATATTTTTATAAATCCTGAAAAATACGAATGGGAAACGTACAATCAGATTTTGCTGCATGAAAAAATTCACATTGAGCAAAAACATACTATTGATCTTTTGCTTGCAGAAATCGTACTTATATTTCAGTGGTTTAATCCTTTTGCTTGGCAATGGCGAAAAGCATTAGAAAGCAATCTTGAATTTTTGACTGATAACGAAATGCTACAACAAGGTAGTGTAGAAAAAGAAAGTTATCAATTTAGCCTGCTTAAGGTAGCGGCGCCACAATTTCCTTTGAGTCTTACAACTAACTATAATCAATCATTACTCAAAAAACGAATCATTATGATGAATTCAAAAAAATCAAACGTAAACACAACATGGAAATATTTTTTCCTGTTACCATTATTGGTATTGTTTGCCTGCCTTTTTAATCAACCGGCAGCGCAAAGTCAGACGCTAAGTTCGAATCTTAAAAACGAAGAAACTAAAGCGAATCCAAACACTCAAAAAGGTGATCGAACCGAAGGAAACTGGTTTGCCACAATCAAAGGCAATAAAGTAGAAATGGAATTTAAAAACGACGAGAATAGCCATTCTACTCATACTTATGATATTAGCGAGTTTAGCGGATTATCAAAAGATAAACAAGGAACATTTTCTCTAACGCGTGAAGCGGGAACAATGAACTTTACCGGAAAATTTGAAGGAAATACCGGAATGGGAACGTATAAATTTGTTGGCAATAAAAATTTCGCCAAAGAAATGGCTGCACAAGGGATTACATTGGCAGATGATACAGATCTTATGGTTTTCTTTGCTGTAAATATAAAAACATCGTATGTAAAAATGTTGCATAAAAAAGGGTATAAAAATGTAGACAAAGAACAAGTAATTCCGTTGGCGGCTTTAAACGTAAGTGAAGATTACATCGATTCTATTAAAGATGCTGGAATTGGAAATATAGATATTGAAACGCTGATTCCTTTTAAATCCTTAAACATTGATAAAGCTTTTATTGAAGATATTATTAAATCGGGTTATAAAAATGTTTCGCCAGAAAATCTGATCACTTTAAAATCTCAAAATATTGACGGAAAGTATATTAATGATTACCGTTCTTCGGCAAAAACAAAAAAGAATGAAAATGGAGAAGGAGATGAGGACAATATTGTTGCTTTCAAAACTTTAAACATAGATAAAGCTTATATTGATTCTTTTAAGAAAATGGGTTATAATGATCTTTCAAATGACGACTTAATTGCTTTAAAAGCTTTAAATGTAACTCCAGAATATGTTACTCAATTCGAAAAAGTAGGCTATAAAAACATTTCGTCTGAAAATCTCGCAGCTTTAAAATCGCAAAATATCACGGCAGATTTAATTAAGGAATATATGGATTTGGGTTTTTCAGATCTAGATTTAAATGATATTGTGGGTGCAAAAGCGGTTGGTGCAACGCCAACTTTCATTAAAGCTATGAGAGAAAAAGGACATAACTTTAAAGATCTGGGAAAATATATAGCTTTAAAAGCAGTTGTTGGCAACTAAGCTAATATTGCTTTTGATAGTTAAAGCAATACATTTTCTCTGTAAATAAAATATTTCAAGCTGTAAGACTACAATCAAAATATATTAATGAAGCCCAAATCTACAGATTTGGGCTTCATTTTTTAGACAACTTCAAAAAACAATAGTATACTCAGCACGAATTATTTAAATAAAATCATTTCATACCAAAACGCTGTAAAAAATGTTGTTGGTCGAAATTCTATTCGAAAGATTTCAATTTATACTACATTTATGCTTTATAGACTATTCTAAAGTAAATCAGCAATGAAAAAAATATTTCTTTCCTTATGTCTTTTTGGTGTAATTTCTAGTGTTTCAAGTCAGGAATTGGCAAATGCACCAAAGCCTTTTGGACCAGTTCCGACCCAGAAACAAATTGATTGGCAGGAAATGGAATTTTATGCTTTTGTGCACTTTTCATTAAATACTTTCACGAATAAAGAATGGGGTTATGGAGACGAATCACCAGAACTTTTTAATCCGTCGCAGTTAGATGTTCGCCAATGGGCGCGCGTGGTAAAAGAGGCTGGAATGAAAGGAATTATTTTGGTTGCCAAACATCATGACGGTTTCTGTTTATGGCCATCGGCTTATACAGAACGTTCAGTTAAGAATTCACCTTGGGAAAACGGAAAAGGAGATTTGGTTAAAGAATTGGCCGCAGCTTGTAAAGAATACGATTTAAAATTGGGATTATACCTTTCGCCTTGGGATAGAAATCATCCGCAATACGGGAAACCTGAATATATTAACTATTTCAGAAATCAGTTAAAAGAATTACTGACCAATTATGGAGACGTTTTCGAAATGTGGTTTGACGGAGCAAATGGCGGAGACGGTTATTATGGTGGTGCAAACGAAACTAGAAAAATCAATTCTTTGACTTATTATAATTGGGATGAAACGTATAAATTGATTTATGATATTGCGCCAAAAACTTTAGTTTGGGGAGTTGGCCCTTCTGAAGCAAGATGGATAGGAAATGAGGAAGGACGTGCCGGAAAAACCAATTGGTCGTTACTACGCCAGAAAGATGAATTGGCTGGAAAAGTACATTACTCTGAGTTTATGTCTGGACATGAAGACGGTGAAAAATGGGTTCCTGGCGAAGCCGATGTTTCGATCAGACCAGGATGGTTTTATCATTCAGTTGAAGACGATAAAGTTCGTTCGCTTGACGAAATGGTAGATATTTATTACGAGTCGATTGGACGAAATGCTACTTTATTATTAAATCTTCCAGTTGATACTCGTGGTTTGGTTCATGAAAATGACGAAGCAAGATTGAAAGAATTGGTTGCCACAATTAAAGCCGATTTCAAAAAAGAACTATTGGCAGGAACTCAGGTTCAAGCTTCAAATATTCGTGCAAACGATTCTAATTTTGGTCCGCAGAATGTTATTGACGGAAATAAAAATACGTATTGGGCAACTGACGATAAAGTGAAACAAGCTACAGTTGAATTTACGTTTAAAAAGCCAACTGCAATCAATAGAGTTTTACTTCAAGAATATATTAAACTTGGACAGCGTGTAAAAGCATTTTCGGTCGAAGCAAAAGTTGACGGACAATGGAAAACAATTGCCAACGAAACGACAATTGGCTACAAAAGGATTTTACGTTTAGATCGCGTTACGGCTTCTGCACTTAGAATAAATATTCTGGATGCAAAAGCAGGATTTGTAATTAGTGCAATTGAGGCATATAATGCGCCAACTTTTGTAAAAGAACCTCAAATTCTTCGTGATAAAAATGGCTTGGTTACGATTAAATCGGAAGAAGGAAATGCAGTTTATTATTCGCTTGACGGAAAAAATCCTTCAGAAAAAAGTACTTTATACAAAACTCCATTCGTATATAATAAAGCAGTAGAAATAAAAGCTATTTCGAGAAATACAAAAGAGAAAATTAATAGCGCGGTAAAAACAGCTAAATATGGTGTTTCTAAAGAGAAATGGAGAGTGATTTCTATTTCAAGCGGAGACAATAAATCGGTTGAACGAATTATTGATGGCGATGCGAATACCGATTGGGCTTTTGGAAACAATGAAAATAAATTGCCGCAGGTAGTCATTATTGATATGGGCGAATTGCATACGATAAATGGCTTTACTTATACGCCACAGCAAGTTGGAAATAATTTGAATTTGATTTCGAATTACGAATTCTATACGAGCGAAGATAATATTACTTGGACGAAACAATCTGAGGGAGAATTCTCAAATATCAAACATAATCCAATTGAACAGCTTAAGAGTTTTACTGCGGTAAAAGCTAGATTTTTAAGATTTGTTGCCACATCAGCTGTTGGGAAAACACAAACAGTTTCGATAGCCGAAATAGGTGTTGTGGAATAAAAGTCCTTTTTTGGGAAAACAAAGTTGTTTTAAAAAGAGCCGATATTGGAATATTTATAAGATTATGTTCTACATTAAAACCCCGGAGGGGTGAAATATTTATAGATTACCATAAAGGAAATGAGGAAAGCTCCAGCGGAGCGACATATAATACGATTGTATAAAAATATGTCACTCCGCTGGAGCTTTGATTTTGTAATCGTAGATTATTTCTATAAATATTAAGCTTCTCCGAAGCTTTTTAAAAAAGGAGTTGCTTTTTGAAACTGTCCTATTTTGTCTTTTGCCGAAGCTTAGCCGTTATTAGTCGAATTTTTAGTACAAGCGGATAATATAATTCTACTTTTATCTTAATAATTAAATGGCAAGGCAAATGATTAAAGAAGATATTGGTTTTAGAGAAGCAGGAAAATTTGAAGAAACACGTTTTGAGAAAATTCACAATGTTATTTTCGAATCGTCGCAAGAAGCTTCTTTATTGGTAGCGCAGGAAATTGCCAATTTAATTCAGAGAAAAAATGAGCTAAACGAGCCTTGTGTTTTAGGTTTGGCTACGGGTTCTTCGCCAATTAAGGTTTATGAAGAATTAGTTAGAATGCATAAAGAAGAAGGTCTGAGTTTTGAGAACGTTGTGACTTTCAATTTAGATGAATATTATCCGATGGATAAAAATGATATTCAGAGCTATTATCATTTTATGCACGAACATTTGTTCAATCACGTAAACATTCCTTCTGAAAATATCAATATTCCTGATGGGCAGGTAAGCGCCGAGGAATTACAGCAATATTGCATTGATTACGAGATGAAAATTATCTCTTATGGAGGTTTAGATTTTCAGCTTTTAGGAATCGGTAGAACGGGACATATTGGGTTTAATGAACCTGGTTCGCACGTGAATTCGGGAACTAGAAGCATTACTCTGGATCATATCACGAGAGTTGATGCGGCTTCTTCTTTTTTAGGAATTGATAATGTTCCTAGAAAAGCCATTACAATGGGAATTGGAACCGTTAGAAACGCAAAAAGAATCGTTTTGCTTGGCTGGGGAATCAGTAAAGCAGGAATTATAAAAAACACAATCGAAGGAGAAGTTTCTTCGCACGTTCCAGCTACGTATTTGCAAGAGCATAACAACACAACATTTGTTCTAGATACAGAAGCTTCGTCTGAATTGACAAGAGTTAAAACGCCTTGGCTGGTTAAGTCTTGTGTTTGGACAGATGAATTAAAATTAAAAGCGGTGGCTTGGTTAAGTGAGTTAACGAAGAAACCTTTCCTGAAACTGACGGATAAAGATTATAACGACAACGGTATGTCGAGTCTTTTGACGGAAGAAGGAACTGCATACGATTTGAACATTAAAATGTTTAATAAAATGCAGCAAACCATCACTGGATGGCCGGGCGGAAAACCCAATGCAGATGATACTTATAGACCGGAGCGTTCCACGCCGGAGAGAAAAAGAATTATCATTTTCAGCCCGCACCCAGACGATGATGTGATTTCTATGGGAGGAACTTTTGACCGTTTGGTAGAGCAAGGTCATGAAGTTCATGTAGCCTATCAGACTTCTGGAAATATTGCAGTTTCAGATGTTGAAGCTTTGAAGTTTGCTGAAATTTCAAAAGCATTACATCCAGATTCTAGAATGTCGGACAAAATAATTGACTTTCTTCAGAATAGAACAGGAAATGAAATCGATTCACTAGAAGTTAGAAAGTTAAAAGGATTAATAAGAAGAAGCGAATCTTTTGGAGCAACACGTTACATTGGTTTGCCAGATTCTAACGTAAACTTTTTAGATCTTCCGTTTTACGAAACAGGAACGGTTAAAAAGAATAATCTTTCGGATGCAGATATCAACATTATGTGTGATATTATAGAAAGAATAAAACCGCATCAAATTTATGCTGCCGGAGATTTGGCAGATCCGCACGGAACTCATAAAGTGTGTTTAGACAGTTTGTTTGAAGCTTTAAAAAGACTAAAACATAACAGCTTTATGGACGATTGTTGGGTTTGGCTTTACAGAGGCGCTTGGCATGAATGGGAATCGTACCAAATTGACATGGCAGTACCAATGAGTCCTGATCAGGTTTTAAAGAAACGACATGCTATTTTTTATCATCAGTCTCAAAAAGACGGCGTTATGTTTCAAGGTGATGACAGCAGGGAGTTTTGGGTGCGAGTTGAAGACAGAAACAGATTGACTGCAGAAAAATATCACAGCTTAGGATTAGCAGATTACTCGGCTATCGAGGCGTTTAAGCGTTATCATTTCTAAGTGCTTTTGCAGCAATAAAGATAATAGACTATTTCATGGTTTATTTTGGTTAGTTACCTATAATTGAGAGAAAATGCGGTCGTGGTTGGCCGCATTTTCGTTTTTTATAGTTTTGTTTTTTTAACCGAAAAGTTTTTTTACCGCAAAGAGCGCTAAGATTTACGCAAAGTTCGCCAAGATTTTATTTTTACGTTGTTTGAAAATTGAGCATCAAAAAGTTCGCAAAGCTTAACGAATAGCTTTGCGAACTTTTTGATTCTCTTTTCTTTATCAACTAACTTAAAAAAACTTAGCGAACTTTGCGTAAATCCTTGCGTGCTTTACGGTTAAACCTTTATATAGATGAATTAAGGATTTTCTGTTTTACTTCATCAATATAAGATCTTCCGATAACGTAACGAAGTCCTTCGATTTCGATGCTATTTCCTTCTACAGCATCAATTTTATCAATTGCAATTGTGTAGGATCGATGTATTCTAATAAAATCTCTTTCTGGCAGTAATCCTGTAAAATCTGATAAAGTACTGTGAATTATGAATTTACCAGAAGTTGTACTGATTTTTAAATAATCTTTTAAACTTTCGATAACTAGAATTTCGTTCAAGAAAATCTTTTTCATTTTTTTCTTGTCGATTTTCACGAAAATAAAAGGATTCTCTTTACTATTTTCCTGTGGTGTTTTAGTGGTATTATTAAGGCGTTTGTTGATCTTGTTTACCGCTTTCATTAGTCTCGGAAACTCAATTGGTTTTACCAAATAATCTAAAACATCAAGCTCATACGTTTCAATTGCGAACTGATCGTAAGCACTTGTGATAATAAGTAAAGGAGGGTTTTCTAAACTTTTAATAAAATTAATACCATCCAAAACAGGCATGTTAATGTCTAGAAAAATTACATCTATAGTATTGTTTTTTAAGAAATTTAATCCTTCAATAGAATTACTAAAAGTATTTACTAATTCTAAATCTTCAATCTGTTCAATATAATTTTTAATAACGTTTATTGCCAATGGCTCATCATCGATAATTAAACACTTTATTTTCATTTGTACTGTTATTTTTGGCCGGTATGTGATTTTTTGTAGGTATAGTTTTCTAAACTTATAAAAGGCGGGGTCAAGTAACTTTTATAACTAGTTTAACGACAAAAATATTCTTTTTATTTTTAAATGAAAGCTTATAGTCACTTTTATTATATCCTAATTCGAGTCTTTTCTTTACGTTTTCAATACCTATACCACTTGACTTGTTAAAATTATCTTTATGTACGGTAAATTCGGGCATTGGGTTTGAAATTGTGAAATATAAATAATCTCCTTTTACTTTAAAGTTAATGTCAATTACAACATTACCAGTGTTTTTGTTTACTCCGTGTTTAAAAGCGTTTTCTACAAAAGTCAAAAGCAATACCGGTGAGATTTCTTTATCATGAATATCTCCAGAGATATACATGTTAACTTCAAGGCGTTCTCCATTTCTAATTCTTTCCAAATCCAGATAATTCTGAATGCACATAATTTCATTTTCTAAAGTCTGCTTTTTGCCTTTTGTTTCATAAAGCATGTATCGCATCAATTCAGAAAGTTTTAAAACGATCTTTGGTGTTTTGTTTGATTTTTCTACCGAAAGCGAATAAATATTATTTAAGGTATTAAAGAAGAAATGCGGAGAAATCTGCGATTTTAAAAACAATAATTCGGTTTCTAGTTGAGATTTTTCTAAATCGGTAACACGTCTTTGCTCTTTTAAGAAATCCAAAGTAATTTTAATTGCTGTAACAAATGTCATTACATACAATTCTCCCATCATCATGTCTATCGTGTAATTGAGTGTAAGCGTGTTGATGGTCTGTGGACCTTCTGGCCAGACATTGTGTGTAATTAGCAAATAAGTGAGGTTAAATTTTAAAACCACCATTATAAAAATAGCGGACAATACGGTTACTATATATAGGAAGTATTTTTTACGGTAAACCAAATAGGGCATTAAAACCAAAATATTCAGATAACATAATGCCATGTGAATAGGAAATCCGAGTAAAGTAGTTTTTAAAGAGTAAACGTAATCGTTAAAATAGCTTCCCCATCGGAATGTATTAAACACAAAATACGTCAGCCAAAAGTAAACATGATAACGTATAGGTAAACTATAAGGTTTGCTGGAGTTGAAAATCATAATCGTAGAAAAGAATGTCGTTTGTTACTATTTTTTGATGTTTAGAGCTGTTTAAATGTCGTCCGTCTAAAAATATTTTGGTAAAAGTTGAATTTGTATAAATTTAAAGTTAAATTAATATTGTTTTGATATGAGGAAAATTACGCTGCTTTCTCTGACGGTAATTTTTACTGCAAGTTGCAAAATAAATGTAGATAAAAATAAACATCCGCAAAGTTTTGCAACAAATTATGTTGATCCTTTTATAGGTACTGGAGGCCACGGACATACATATCCTGGCGCAACAGTTCCGTTTGGGATGCTTCAAGTGAGTCCAGATAATGGAATTTCTAGTTGGGACTGGTGTTCGGGCTATCATTATTCTGACTCCATAGTTTCTGGATTTAGTCATTTACATTTAAGCGGGACAGGAATCGGTGATTTGGCAGATATTTTATTTATGCCGACAGACAAAAAGTTAGACTTAACCGCCAAAGCCGCTTCACGCGATTTCTTACCGTATAAATCAAAATACAATCATGTTAACGAAAAAGCAATACCGGGTTATTACAAAGTTTTTCTTGAAGATCCTAAAATCAATGTAGAATTAACTTCTACACAAAGAACCGCATACCATAAGTATACCTATAATAATAACGACACACAATCTGTTGTTGTCGACTTAGGTTTTGCTATTAATTGGGACAAAGCAACAAAAACAGCTATTACAGTTGAAGATGCAAATACTATTAGCGGTTACCGTTATAGTACAGGTTGGGCAAAAAATCAGAAAGTATTTTTTGTAGCAAAATTTTCTAAGCCAATTATTGAATCTATTATTACGGCAGATAAAAAAGTAGTCTCAGGGAAAAGCGCTGAAGGCGAAAATACTGCTCTTCAATTATTTTTCGATCCTAAAAACTCTAAAGAATTAGGCGTAAAAGTGGCGCTTTCTTCTGTAAGTATCGCTAATGCGAAAGATAATCTAGAAGAGAACAAAGAATTTGAGAAAGTAAAAACAGACGCTTCTGCAGTTTGGAACAAAGCTTTAAGCAAAATTACAGTTGAAACTCCAGTCGATTCTCTAAAAACTATTTTCTATACGGCTTTATACCATGCTCAAGTTGCTCCAGTAACGTACAGTGATAAAAACGGACAATTTAGAACGGAGGATGATAAAATTGTAACTTCAAAAAATTATACCGCTTATTCTACTTTATCGCTTTGGGACACGTTTAGAGCTGAAAATCCATTGCTAACTATTTTGGATCCGAGTAGGGTTTCAGATATGGTGAATTCGATGTTAGCGTACTACGAAACCAAAAAGATACTTCCGGTTTGGACTTTATATGCAAATGAAACCAATACAATGACAGGATATCACTCGATTCCAGTTATTGTAGATGCTTATTTAAAAGGCATTAAAGGTTTTGATGCTGAAAAAGCTTTTGAAGCGATGAAAGCAACGATGATGCAGGACGAACGCGGATTGAATTTCTACAAAAAATACGGATATATTCCATACAACTTATTAGACGAATCAGTTACGATTACTTTAGAATATGCTTATGATGATTGGTGCGTTGCTCAAATGGCAAAAGCTTTAGGAAAAACAGCAGATTATGAGTTTTTCTCGAAACGTTCAAAAGCTTACGAATATTTATTTGATGTCAAATCTGGTTTCATGAGAGGAAAATCGGAAGATGGAAAATCTTGGAATGAGCCTTTCGACCCAAAACACTCTAATCATAGAGAACACACAGATTATACTGAAGGAAATGCTTGGCAACACAGCTGGTTTGTTCCTCATAATGTTGACAATTTTATTAAACTTCATGGCGGAAATGACACATTTACAAAACGTTTAGAACAGTTATTTACAGAGAGTTCTGAAATTACAGGAAACAATGTTTCAGCAGATATTTCTGGTTTGATCGGACAATATGCGCACGGAAACGAGCCAAGCCACCACATTGCTTATATGTTCAACCATGCAGGTCAGCCTTGGAGAACGCAATATTGGGTGCGTCATATTTTGGATACGCAATATAATACGACTGCAAATGGTCTAAGCGGAAACGAAGATTGTGGACAAATGTCGGCTTGGTATGTATTTAGCTCAATGGGATTATATCCTATGAATCCAGCTTCTGGTGAATACGAAATTGGAAGTCCGATTTTTGAGAAATCAACTTTAAATCTTCCAAATGGAAAAACTTTTGTGATTGAAGCAGAAAATGTTTCAGACAAAAACTTCTACATCCAATCGGCTACTTTAAACGGAAAAACATTTAATAAAACAGCCATTTCTCACCAAGAAATGCAAAAAGGCGGTGTACTTCATTTTGTAATGGGAGCACAGCCAAACCAAAATTGGGGTCTAAACTAACTAATTCAAAATAAATAATTTAATGAACATTATTGACGTATCAATCATTTTAATCTATATCGTACTCTCGGTCGGTATCGGAATCTGGATTTCAAGAAAAGCATCAAAAGGACTTGATGATTATTTCCTTGGAGGGAAATCAATCAAATGGTATTTCTTAGGATTGAGCAATGGCTCAGGAATGTTTGATGTTTCAGGAACTTCCTGGATGATTGGAGTTTTATTTTTATATGGCGTAAAAAGTTTCATGTTTATGTGGCTTTGGCCAATCTGGAATCAGATTTTTGTCATGATGTTTCTCGCAGTCTGGATTAGAAGATCAAAAGTAATGACGGGATCTGAATGGATTTTAACTCGTTTTGGAAGCGACAAAGCAGGAAAAGCATCGCATATTATTGTAGCTATTTTTGCTATTATTTCGACAATTGGTTTCATCGCGTATTTCTTCGTTGGAATCGGAAAATTTGTAACCATTATTCTTCCTTGGGATTTAACGATTCATATGAATGGCGGTGTTTTCTTAACATCTGAACAAGCTTATGCTTTGTTAATCATTTTCTTAACAACCATTTATACGGTTAAAGGCGGAATGTTTTCTGTTGTAGCGACAGAAGTAGTGCAATATATTATTATGATTGTTGCGGGAGTTTTAATTGCGGGTTATGCATTCATTAATTATACAGATATTCAAATCAATTCGGTTATTACACCAGAATGGAAAAATGTTTTCTTCGGATGGGAATTTGAAACGCAATGGAGCGATAAATTCGAAACTTTCAACAGATTAATTGATACTGAAGGTTACAAAATGTTCGGCGCTTTTATTGGAATGACTTTATTCAAAGGATTTTTTGCGAGTGTTGCAGGACCAACTCCAAGTTACGATTTACAAAGAGTTCTTTCTACGAAATCGGTAAAAGAAGCGGCTTACATGAGTGGTTTTACCAACTTGATTTTATTCATTCCGAGGTATTTATTAATCACAGGAATTGTAGTTATTGCCTTAGTAAATTTAGCTCCAGAATTAAACGCAAACGTTAATCTAACAGGAGCAGATTTAGAATTATTGATGCCAAAAGTTGTAAATCTTTATATCCCAGTTGGAATTAAAGGAATTCTTTTAGCAGGATTATTAGCCGCTTTCATGTCTGGATTCTCAGCCTTCGTAAATGCAGGTCCAGCGTATATTGTAAATGATATTTATAAAAAGTATTTCAAACCTGTTGCTTCAAACAAACACTATATTAAAGTAAGTCAGATTTCTTCTTTCTTGGTTGTTGGTCTTGGAGTTTTCATGGGATTCTTTGCAGATTCTATCAACTCATTAACACTTTGGATTACAAGTGCTTTATACGGAGGTTACGTTGCAGCAAACTTCCTAAAATGGATTTGGTGGCGTTTCAACGGATGGGGGTATTTCTGGGGAATGGTCGGCGGATTAATTGCAGCTTCTCTTCAATTCGTTTTAGATCAAAACAAAGGAAATTTAGCAGCTGGAACATTCTTGCATGACCTTTCGCAAGTACCATCAATCTACTTATTCCCATTAATTTTCGGAATGTCAATATTAGGTTGTCTTTTAGGAACTTACTTAAGCAAACCAACAGATATGGAGGTTCTAAAATCGTTCTACAGTAATGTTAGACCATGGGGATTCTGGAATCCAGTTTACAAGCAATTAAAAGCGGAAGACCAATCTTTTCAAAAAAATAATGATTTCTATCTAGATATGATGAATTGTGTAATTGGAATTGTATGGCAGTCAAGTATGATTCTGCTTCCAATTTATTTCATTATCAGAGATTATCCGAAAGCTGGAGTTGCTTTGGTGGTTTTCTTAGTGACGACTACTGTGTTGAAGTTTACTTGGTTGGATAGAGTTAGAAAGATAGAAGAGTAATACGTGTAGCAACTTTGTCAAAGTTTCGAACTTTGACAAAGTTTTACCATACAGTTTGTCATTTCGACGAAGGAGAAATCTTCGCAAGAAGCTCCATCTCGTAAGTTGCCAATCTTTGTAGAGTTACTCGTGGAGATTTCTCCTTCGTCGAAATGACAAAACTGTTTGTGACAGTTCAAAACAACAGTCACAAACAAAAGAATATAAAGAATAAAAAACTAATAAATAAAAAAACAAAAAATGAGTACTATTCCTTGGCAAGACAGACCCGAAAACAGTAAAGATGTAATGTGGAAATATTCTGAGAATCCAATTATCGACAGATATTCGATTCCTTCATCAAACAGTATATTCAATAGTGCAGTTGTACCTTTTGGAGACGGATATGCTGGGGTTTTCAGATGTGATAATAAAGCGGTTCAAATGAACATTTTTGCTGGTTTCAGTAAAGATGGTATCAATTGGGACATCAACCACGAACCAATTGAGATGAAATCTGGAAATACAGAAATGATCGAATCTGCTTATAAATATGATCCTCGTGTGGTTTGGATCGAAGACCGTTACTGGATTACTTGGTGCAACGGTTACAACGGACCAACAATTGGTATTGGTTATACTTTCGATTTTAAGGAATTTTTCCAATGCGAAAATGCCTTCTTGCCATTCAACAGAAACGGTGTTTTATTCCCACAAAAAATTAACGGGAAATACGCGATGTTAAGCCGTCCAAGTGATAACGGACACACGCCATTTGGAGATATCTGGATCAGTTACAGCCCAGATATGAAATATTGGGGAGAACATAGATTGGTTATGAAACCGAGTCCGTTTGAACAAAGTGCTTGGCAATGTACAAAAGTTGGTGCAGGACCAATTCCGATTTTAACAGACGAAGGTTGGTTAATGATTTACCACGGAGTAATCAATACTTGCAACGGTTTCCGTTATGCAATGGGTTCAGCACTTTTAGATGTTGATTCGCCAGACCAAGTAAAATACAGAACACAACCTTATTTATTAGGACCAGCAGAGACTTATGAAATGGTTGGAGACGTTCCGAATGTAGTTTTCCCTTGTGCTGCCTTACACGATATTGAAGAAGATAAATTAGCAGTTTATTATGGTGCAGCAGATACGCATGTAGCAATCGCTTTCGGAAAATTAAGTGAAGTAATTCAGTTTACAAAAGAAAATAGTTTATAATATAAAGATGCATAGTAGAAGTAATTTATTGTCCCTTGCCGTTTTTTTTGTTGGATTGATGGGTTATGCGCAATCTGAAAAAGAGGTTACACCAAAAAGTTATATTGCCTATAAAACTTCAAAAGAAATTGTTATTGACGGAGACGGCGCAGATAAAGACTGGGAAAAAGCATCTTGGACAACTCCTTTTGTCGACATAGAAGGTGTTGAAACTCCAAAATACAAGACTCAGGTAAAAATGCTATGGGACGATAATTACTACTATATTCTCGCTAAAATAGAAGAACCTCACGTTTGGGCAAATCTAAAACAACGCGATACGATTATTTTTTATAATAATGATTTTGAGGTTTTTATCGATCCGGATAATGATACGCACAATTATTATGAATTAGAAATTAATGCGTTAAACACGGCTTGGGATTTATTTATTAATAAACCTTACCGCGAAAAAAACACGGTTTTAAACGATTGGAATATCGACGGATTAAAATCGGCTGTAAAGGTTGATGGAACTTTAAATAATGCTTCAGACACAGATAAAGGCTGGACGTTAGAAATTGCCATTCCGTGGTCGGTTTATAAAACATCTTATTTTGATGACATTGTTCCGAAGGATAAATTTTGGAGAGTCAATTTCTCTAGGGTGAATTGGCAGCATTCTATCGTTGACGGAAAATACGAAAGAAAAAAAGATTCAGAAGGAAAGTTTCTCCCAGAATACAATTGGGTTTGGTCGCCTATGGGAGTCATTAATATGCATGAGCCCGAAAAATGGGCTTATGTATACTTCTCTTCAAAAGAAATAGAAGGACAGGATACTTTTACAATTCCACAGGAAGAAAAAGTAAAATGGGAACTGTATACGTTGTACCGTGCTCAAAAGAGATATTTTGATAAAAATAAATCTTGGGCAAAATCACTGCAAAGTATCAGTAAAAAAAATATAGTTGTTGATGGAAAAGTTTTAAAACCAGTTTTAGAAAATCATTCATCAGGATTTAATATCTTGGTAAAGAGTCCTTTTTCAAACAAAACCTTAATAATTAAAGAAGATGGTAAAATTATTACGAACGAATAAGCTGCATAAACTATCAAAAGTTTTAGTATTAGCGCTTTCGCTGAGTTTATTCTCATGCGGACAAAAAGAAAATAAAGATCAGCAAAACGGTAAATTCACTTTTGGAGTCTGGACAACTGCTGATGCTAAAAAATCGGATGCAGATTATTCAAAAGAATTCAAAAAATACAAAGATGGCGGAATCGATGAAGTTTTAATTAACACACAAACCGATCCGAAACTATTAGCAAGATTAGTTCCGCTTGCAAAAAAAGAAGGACTAAAAGTGCATGCTTGGATTATGGCAATGAACCGTCCAAATGATTCAGTTGCTCTACAACATCCAGATTGGTATCAAGTAAGCAAAGAAGGAAAATCTTGTTTTGATAACCGTCCGTATGTAGATTATTACCAATGGCTTTGCCCAACTAAAGAAGCATCTAGAAATCACGTTTTAGGTTTGGTTGAAGGTTTAGCAAAAGTAGAAGGAATTGAAAGTGTGCACTTAGATTACATTCGTTTCCCAGATATTTTTCTGCCAATTAGTTTGCTGCCAAAATACAACTTGGTTCAGGATGTAGAACTACCACAATTTGATTTCTGTTATTGTGATGCCTGCGTAAGCAAATTCGAAAAAGAACATCATAAAAATCCGAAAAATAGCCACAACACTTCAATTGATATGGAGTGGAAAAACTTCAGATTAAATGCAGTAAAAGCGGTAGTTGATGATGCGTATAAAATCGCACACAAATACAATAAAAAATTAACGGCAGCAGTATTTCCTTATCCGGAAATGGCAGATCACATGGTGCGCCAGCGTTGGGACAAATGGAATATTGACGAAGTATATCCAATGATTTATCATAGTTTTTATGATGAAGAAATTGACTGGGTAGGTTACGCAACCAAACAAGGTGTAGCCGATTTAGAAGGAAAACAAACGAAAGTAAATACAGGAATTTATATTCCGGGATTAAAATCGGATGCAGAATTGAAAGAAGCGATTTTGCTGGCTAAGAAAAATGGTGCAACAGGAGTTTCATTTTTTGACGGAAATGCCTTATCGGATAGTAATTTAAAAACAATTGCAGCCGTAAAATCGGCCTTGTAGTCGATTTTACTGGGATTAAAAATTATTACTGATTAATTTAGCAACATTAAGAACGTTTTGTTTCTGAAAGTTGAATTAAAACCAAAAGACATGTCAAATAGAAGAGATTTTATTAAGAAAACCACTTTAGGCACTTTAGCCATAAGTTCTGTTTTGGGCGTAAGCGGATTTGCTGCTAATCATGAAAATGAAGAAACAGCAGAACCAAAAGAAAAAAAGCAGACCAAACCAATTATTATTTCGACATGGAATCACGGTTTGCCTGCAAATAAAGAATCTTGGAAAAACCTAAAAGAAGGAAAATCAGCTTTAGATGCAATCGAAGCTGGAATGAAAATACCTGAAGCAGATCCAACTGTACGTAGTGTTGGTTATGGAGGATATCCGGATCGCGAAGGAAAAGTTACCTTAGATGCTTGTATTATGGATCATAACAGCAATTGCGGTTCTGTTTGTTTTTTACAAGGAATAATGCACCCAATTTCTGTTGCGAAAAGAGTATTGCAAAATACGCCTCACGTAATGTTAGCGGGACAAGGCGCATTGCAATTCGCCTTATCTGAAGGTTTTAAAGAGGAAAATTTACTGACTCCAGAATCTGAAAAAGACTGGAAAAAATGGCTGGAAGATTCCAAATACAAACCAGTTATTAATATAGAAAATCACGATACCATAAGCATGCTAATGTTAGACCAAGATGGCAACCTTTCTGGCGGATGTACCACGAGCGGTGCAGCTTGGAAAATGCACGGACGCGTCGGTGACTCCCCAATAATCGGCGCAGGTCTTTTCTTGGACAACGAAGTAGGAGCTGCAGCGGCAACAGGTTTGGGCGAAGCCGTTATTAGAACTGCTGGAAGCGCAATGGTTGTCGAATTAATGCGTCAAGGAAAATCTCCTTATGATGCTTGTAAAGAAATTACAGAACGTATTTACAACAAACATAAAAACCACAAAGACATGGAATACCTGCAAGTTGGTTTTATTGCTTTGAATAAAAACGGTGAATACGCAGGTTACAGCTTAAGATCAGGATTTAATTTCGCTGTTTCTGATGATGCAAAAGGACATAGAATGGAAGATGCGAAATTTAAAATGTCTTGGGATAAATAAATATGATTACGTTAGATGGATTAAAATCCATCCCTACAATATATTTCGAGCCAATGGCTCTTTCATAAAAAGTTCCGAAAGAACGGATTATTTTGTAGCAACGGATTTTAATCCGTTGAAGATATGAAATGCAATATTTGTCATTTCGACGAAGGAGAAATCTTCGCAAGAAACTCTACAAAGATTGGCGAGTTACTTTGAGGAGCTACTAACGAAATGACAAACTAAACCTAAAAACTACATCTTTAAATGTTTGAACAAACAATTAGAGAAACCAAAAAACAAAGAATGAAAAAATTACTATTCCTATTAACCGTAATCACTTCAATTTTCTCGGCTAACGCGCAGAAAGTTTACACGGAAAGTGATATACGTATCATTCCGAAACCGACTCAAACTCTGATTAAAACAGGTGTTTTTGAATTTACAAAAGATACAAAGTTTGTAGTAAACGGTGATTTTCAAAAAGATGTTGCAAATGCTTTGGCTTCTAAATTTGGGACTGCTGCAGGATGGAAACCAGAAGTGACTACAAAAGCTCCTGCGAGTAATTATGTTTTATTGAAAACAGACCCGAATTTAAAAAATGAAGCTTACGTTTTAGATGTAAATCCGACTAATATTGTTATTTCTGCAAAAGGGAATAATGGTTTTTTATATGCTTTAGAAAGCATCAGACAATTACTTCCTGAAGCAATTGAAAGTCAGTTTGCGATTACTTCTGCAAAATGGCAGATTCCAAGTTTGACTATTAATGATGAACCTCGTTTTAAATGGAGAGGTTTAATGCTGGATTTTTCACGTCATTTCTTTGATAAAAATTATGTTTTAGCTACAATAGACCGTTTGGCAGCACATAAAATGAATGTTCTTCACATGCATTTAGTAGACGATCAGGGTTGGAGAATTGAAATCAAAAAATATCCAAAACTAACAGAAGTTGGCGCATGGAGAGTAGATCAGGAAAACAGAAGCTGGAATGCCAGATTAACCACAAATCCTGACGAAAAAGGAACTTATGGTGGATTCTTCACACAAGAAGAATTAAAAGAAATTGTAAAATATGCAGCCACAAAAGGAATTGAAGTAATTCCAGAAATCGAAATGCCAGCTCACGTAAGCAGTGCCATTGCATCTTATCCGGAATTGGCTTGTTTCGATCAGAGAATTGGAGTTCCTTCTGGAGGAGTTTGGCCTTTAACAGATATTTACTGTGCAGGAAAAGAAACTACGTTTGAGTTTTTACAGAATGTTTTAGACGAAGTAATGGCCATTTTCCCTTCAAAATATGTTCATATTGGAGGTGATGAAGCGACTAAAACCAATTGGGCAAAATGTCCGCACTGTCAAAAAAGAATTAAAGACGAGCACTTAAAAAGTGTAGCAGAATTACAAAGTTATTTTGTAAAACGTATTGAAAAATATGTTAATTCTAAAGGTAAAAAGCTAATTGGCTGGGACGAAGTATTGGAAGGTGGATTAAATCCAAGCGCAACAATTATGTGCTGGAGAGGTGAAAAAATTGGTGCAGAGGCTGCTAAACAAGGCCACGATGTAATTATGTCTCCAGAATCTCCTTGTTATTTTAACTTCTATCAAGGACCTCAAAATGAAGAACCTTTAGCTTTTGATGCTTATAATCCGTTAAATAAAGTATATCAGTTTGATCCAGTTGTACAAGGAATGACTCCTGAAGAAGCTTCGCATATTTTAGGCGGACAAGCCAATTTATGGGCAGAACATATCGCTGGTCCAAAAGATTCTGAATATATGATTTTCCCAAGATTAGCCGCTTTATCAGAAACATTATGGAGTCCGAAAGAGAAACGTAATTGGAACGATTTTACGTCAAGATTGTTTTCAATGTTCAAGCGTTACGATTATCAGGGATTAAATTATGCGAAAAGCGCTTATTTGGTAACCGCTTCTTCAACAGCTGATTTAGGGAATAAACAAATCAAAGTAGAGTTGAAAAATGAATTCCCAAATCCAGATATCCGCTATGTTTTAGGAAACCAAAGCATCGATCACCATGCTATAAAATATACTACGCCAATTGAAATTAAAGAAACTACAGTTTTAAAAGCTTCTTTATTTCAAGACGAAAAACCAGTTGGAAAAACATTTACAGATACTATTGTTTTCCATAAAGGATTTGCGAAAAAAGTGAAATACTTAACACCTTTTAATGAGAATTATAAGGGAGATGCTAATACTATGGTAAATGCCATTCGCGGAAGCAAGAATTTTCACGATGGGCAATGGCAAGCTTGGCTAGTTAATGATATGGAATTGGTAATTGATCTTGAAAAAGTAGAAAGTATTGAGCAAGTATCAGTTGGAGCTTTAGAAAGTCAAGGCGCAGGAGTTAATTTCCCAATTCAAGTGAAAGTTTTAATTTCTACTGATGGAATTAAATATACGCAAGTTGGAAAAATAACACGTCCGTATGCAGCAAATCCAGTTCCGGAGTTGAAAGATTTCAAAATCAATTTCCAAAAACAAAATGCACGTTTTGTAAAAGTAATCGGTGGCAACTTAAAGAAAAGTCCAAAAGGAGAAAGCTCTTGGTTGTTTGTAGATGAGATTTTGGTGAATTAAATATTTTAAAAAATGAATAAGATATTATTTAAGCTCGGTGTATTATTGATTTGCGTGATGCCGTTTTTTACAAAGGCGCAAACCAAAGGATTTTCTATATCTAATGGAGAATTTCAAAAAGATGGGAAAATTATAAAAATACATTCGGGAGAAATGCACTATGAGCGTATTCCTAAAGAGTATTGGAGACATCGATTGCAAATGATTAAAGCTATGGGATTGAATACCGTGGCAACTTATGTGTTTTGGAATTATCACGAAATAGAACCAGGTGTATGGGATTTTAAGACGGGAAATAGAGATTTGGCAGAGTTTTTACGCATTGCTAAAAGTGAAGGATTATATGTGATTCTAAGACCAGGCCCGTATGCATGTGGTGAATGGGAATTTGGAGGATATCCTTGGTGGTTGCAAAACAATCCAGATTTAGTAATTCGTACCAATAACAAAGCATTTTTAGAAGCTTGTAAAACGTATCTGGAACATTTATACGCAGTCGTAAAGGGAAATTTTGCTAATCAGGGAGGCCCAATCATTATGGTTCAGGCTGAAAATGAATTTGGTTCTTATGTTTCTCAAAGAACTGATATTAGTGCTGAAGATCATAAAGCATACAAAACTGCAATTTACAATATACTTAAAGAAACGGGATTCCCAGAACCATTTTTTACTTCTGATGGTTCTTGGTTATTTGAAGGCGGCATGGTTGAAGGCGTATTGCCAACTGCAAATGGGGAATCAAATATAGAAAATTTAAAGAAGCAGGTTGATAAATACCACAAAGGGCAAGGGCCTTATATGGTAGCAGAGTTTTATTCTGGTTGGTTGGATCATTGGGCAGAGCCATTTATTAAAGTTGGATCTGAGGAGATTGCAAGCCAAACTAAAAAGTACCTTGATGCAGGCGTTTCTTTTAATTATTATATGGTGCATGGCGGTACTAATTTCGGATTTACTTCTGGAGCAAATTATAATGAAGAAAGTGATATTCAGCCGGATATTACAAGCTACGATTATGATGCCCCAATTAGCGAAGCAGGTTGGGCAACACCAAAATTTATGGCCATTCGTGAAGTAATGCAAAAGTATTCTAAAACAAAATTAGCACCGATTCCAGAGAAAATACCGGTTACAAAATATCCAAATCAGCCTGTCCAAGCCAGTATGGATGTTTTAAGTTGGATCAAAAAAGAAAAAGCGGTTGTAAATGATCAGCCTTTAACATTTGAAAAGTTAGGTCAGGGAAATGGATATGTTTTGTATAGAAAAAGATTTACGCAGCCAATTTCTTCTGGCAAATTGAAAATTGAGGGATTGAGAGACTTTGCTACCGTTTATGTAAATGGAGTTAAGGTGGGTGAATTGAATAGAGTTTTCAAAAATTACGAACTGACAGTTTCTATTCCTTTTAATGGTATTTTAGAAATTCTGGTTGAAAATATGGGACGCATTAATTACGGTGCCGAAATTGTACATAATACGAAAGGAATTATTTCTCCAGTATTCATTAATGAATATGAAATTAGTGGTGGTTGGGAAATGTATAAAATGCCAATGAGTGAAGTGCCAGCTATTAAAAACGAAACGATAAAACCAGGACGTCCAGTTTTATATGAAGCTACAGTAAACATCGATAAACCAGCTGATACTTTTCTTGATATGTCTGCTTGGGGAAAAGGAATTGTATTTGTTAACGGACACAATCTTGGACGCTACTGGAAAGTAGGCCCGCAGCAAACGCTATACGTACCAGGTTGTTGGTTGAACAAAGGTGAAAATAAGTTTGTTGTATTGGAGCAACTTAACGAAAACACTCCAAAAGAATTAACTTTTACAGATCAACCGATACTTGATAAACTAAACTAAAAAAACAAAGAATAATAAATTATAAATTAGATTAAAGATGAAAAAAGGAATATTCATAATCGCCCTTTTATTTTCAGCTCAGATATTCGCGCAGGCGATTTATGAAGATGAAAGATACGTACCAGAAACAGATCCGTTAGTTTTAAAGAACTTAGACGAATGGCAAGGCAAAAAATTTGGTTTGCTAATGCACTGGGGAACTTACAGCCAGTGGGGTATTGTAGAATCTTGGTCTATTTGTCCAGAAGATTATGGATGGTGTGAACGTAAAAAAGGAAGCAATCCATCTAATTATAATGATTATATCAAAGATTACGAAGGTTTAAGAAAGACTTTTAATCCAGTAAAATTCGACCCTGCAAAATGGGCAAAAGCGGCTAAATATGCGGGAATGAAATACATGGTTTTTACCACCAAACACCATGATGGTTTCAATATGTATGATACTAAATATTCTGATTACAAGATTACTAGTAAAGATGTTCCTTTTCATACGAACCCGAAAGCAGATGTTTTAAAAGAAATTTTCAACTCTTTTAGAGGAGAAGGCATTTCAACTGGAGCTTATTTCTCTAAACCAGACTGGCATAACGAAAACTACTGGGATCCTTATTTTCCTCCATTCGACAGAAACGTAAACTACGATCCTTCTTTATATCCAGAAAAATGGCAAAAATATGTTGATTTCACTCACAACCAAATCTTAGAAATTCTTTCTAACTACGGTAAAGTAGATATTTTATGGTTAGATGGTGGCTGGGTTAGAAAAAGAGACCAGGTTAACATCAAAGAAAACTACGACGAGAAGTTTACAGAAAACGAATCTAAAAACGGTTTCATTAAACACAGAGTGGTAGACCAAGATCCAAAAATGGATGAATTGGTTGTAAAAGCACGTCAAAAACAACCAGGTTTAATTGTGGTTGATAGAGCCGTTCACGGTAAAAACCAAAACTATTTAACTCCAGAAGGACGCGTTCCTGATAAAACATTGCCTTATCCTTGGGAATCTTGTATTCCAGCTGGTGGTGGATGGTCTTATTCTCCAGGTGCTCAATACATGACAGGAAGACAAGGAATCCATTTGTTAATTGATATTGTAGCTAAAGGCGGAAACTTATTATTAAACGTTGCTCCAAGTCCAGAAGGAGAATGGGATAAAGGCGCTTATGATTTATTGCAAGCTTACGGAGATTGGATGAAAGTAAACAGCACAGCGATTTATAACACAAAACCAATCGAACCTTATAAAGAAGAAAACATTTGTTTTACACAAAATAAAGCAGGTAATGTATTTGCATTTTATTTAGCTAAAGAAGGAGAAGACAAAATTCCTGCTGAAGTTACTGTAAAAGATATCAGTCCTAAAAAAGGAACAAAGATTACGATGTTAGGTTCTAAAACTTCTTTAAAATGGACAAAAGAAGGAAACGGATTTAAAGTAGTAATTCCAGAAAGCTTAAGAAACAATCTTCCTGCAAAAGAAGCTTGGACTTTAAAAATCGAAGCGATTAACAGATAAGAATGAAACCTATGGTTTTAAATACAAACAAATTTCAAACAGCATGTATTTTTTGCATGCTGTTTTTTAGCATTACTATTTTTGCGCAAGAACCTGCCGATTTTGTTAATCCGTTTATTGGGACTTCCAATTATGGCGCGGCTTATCCGGGACCAATTGCACCACGCGGAATGGCAAGTATTAGTCCGTTTAATGTGGCTGGAGTAAAAAATACACCTATGGAAAAAGACAGTCAGTGGCTTTCGAATCCGTATGTGAATGAGAATACTTTTTTGACAGGTTTTAGTCAAGTTAATTTAAGTGGAGTCGGCTGTCCAGAATTGGGCGTTATTTTATTGATGCCAACGACTGGAGCAGTAGAAGTCGATCATTTAAAATATGGTTCTACTTATTCGAATGAAGTTGCTAAAGCTGCATATTACAGCGTAAACATCGACAAGTATAAAGTAAAAGGAGAATTTACAGCTTCAAAACGAGTTGGGATTAGCAGATTCACTTTCCCGAAAGGGCAATCTAATATTTTGCTAAATCTTGGTTTAGGATTAACGAATGAAGAAGGTGCCATGATAAAAGTGGTTTCTTCAACAGAAATTGAAGGAATGCGTTCTGTTGGATCATTCTGTTACAATAGTCCAGAAGATGCTTATCCGGTTTATTTTGTGGCTCAATTTTCTAAACCTGCCGATAAATTCGGAGTTTGGAAAAAAACTGCGAAATACAACGGTGTCGAAGCACAATGGATGGGCTACAACGGAAAAACCAGAATGATGGAAAATACGATAAAAACCGTTGTGGGGGATAGTATTGGAAGCTATTTTACCTATAAATTCGATAAACAAGAAACGGTTGAAGTGAAGATCGGAATTTCGTACGTAAGTATCGAAAATGCTCGTGAAAACTTAGCAAAAGAAGTGGGTAACAGATCTTTTGACGCAATTTACAAAGAAACCTATAACGAATGGAATGAAGAACTTTCTAAAATTTTGGTTGAAGGCGGTTCAAAAGATGACAATACGATTTTCTACACGGCTTTGTATCATACTCTAATTCACCCAAATACTTTAAATGATATTAACGGAGAATATCCAGTAATCAAAAGAAGTGAAATTCGTAAAACCAAAGATACTCGTTATACCGTATTTTCTTTGTGGGACACGTATAGAAATGTCCACCCGTTAATGTCTTTGGTTTATCCAAAACAGCAATCGGATATGGTAAAAAGTATGTTGAGTATGTTCGATGAAAACGGCTGGTTACCAAAATGGGAATTGAATTCGACTGAAACTTTTACCATGGTTGGAGATCCTGCAAGTATAGTAATTACAGATACTTATATGAGAGGGATTCATGATTTTGATGTTAGTAAAGCATATTACGCGATGTTGAAAGGCGCAGATAATATTGAAAATAATCCGCTTCGTCCGGGATTGAGAGATTATATCAAAAAAGGATATTTGACAACGGATCATAAAGGTCCAGTTTCGACGACTCAGGAATACAATATTTCAGATTATTCCATTTCGCTTATGGCCAACGAATTCGGTGATAAAGACAATGTAAAACGTTTTAAAGAACGTTCTTTATCCTACAGAAAATTATTCGATAAAAACTTAAATCTGCTTCGTCCAAGAACGCCTGACGGAAAATGGTACGAACCTTTTGATCCTGCTTCTGGAGCTAATTTTGAAGAAAATGTTGGTTTTATCGAAGGAAATGCTTGGCAGTACGCTTTTATGGTTCCGCACGACATTATCGGATTAAAGAAATTAATGGGTGGTGATCAAGCTTTTTCGGCACAATTGCAGAAAATTTTTGATATCAAACAGTTTGATATGGCAAACGAACCAGACATTGCCAATCCGTATTTATTCAATTATGTAAAAGGCGAAGAATATAAAGCTCAGGATATGGTAAAGAAATTGGTTCAGGAATATTTCAAAAATGAACCAAAAGGATTGCCAGGAAATGATGATACCGGAACAATGTCGGCTTGGTTAGTGTATTCGATGATGGGAATTTATCCAATTTCTCCAGGAGATCCAATTTATACCATTACCACGCCAATGTTTCATAGAGTGACTATTAAATTAGATCCAAGATATTATAAAAAAGAAAACATCATAATTGAAAGACAAGAAAATAATGGTGGAAAAATCAATTCGATTGAGATAAACGGAAAAACACTTAACAGCTTTTTTATTTCGCACGACGATTTTGTGAATGGAACAAAGCTTAAAGTGATTCAAAACTAAACACACACAACTATGTTACAATTAAGAATGAGGAAAACGGCCATTATTTTTGTAATGGCTGTTGGTTTTTTAAACCATACCCATGCCCAGAAAAAGTATCTTTATCAAGATGCAAAAGCTCCTGTTGAAGATAGAGTAAAAGACTTGTTAAGCCATATGACACTTGAAGAAAAAGTGCGTCAGATGGATATGTATAGAGGAGATTTTTTTAAGGAGAAGGAAGATTTTGCTAAAGGTAAGTCGGCTGAAAAAATAGGGAAATTGGGGATTGGAGCAATTCATGATCTTTATCCGCGTTCAGCGAAAATGATCAATGATTTGCAGACTAATGTAATCAAAGGAAACCGTTGGGGAATTCCGGCACTGATTATGTGTGAAATGCTTCACGGATATTTAGACGAAGGAAGTACTGCTTTTCCAATGAACATTGGACTTGGAGCAACTTGGGATACTTCTGTTTTAGACAAAGTGGGTAAAGTTATTGGTATGGAAGCCAGAGCTCATGGAGTTCATTTTGGTTTTGGACCAAACTTAGATTTAGGACGCGAGCCAAGATGGGGAAGAGTTGCAGAAACTTTTGGTGAAGATGCATTTTTAAACAGTGAAATTGGTTTGGCATTCATCAAAGGATTGCAAGGAGACGATTTAAAATCGGATCGTTCTATTATTGCTGAGCCTAAACACTTCGCGGTTCACGGTATTCCACAGGCAGGAGGAAATTCTTCTCCAATTTTAGTTGGAGAACGTTCGGCTAGAGAAGATCATTTGCCATCTTTCCAAAAAGCATTTACAAAAGGCGGCGCGTTAGGAACAATGTGTGCATATTCTGAGTTAGACGGAATTCCTTGTGCAGCAAATCACTGGTTATTGACTGATGTTTTGAGAAACGAATGGGGTTTTAAAGGACTTGTAGTTTCAGATTTGGGAGCAATTAAATACATTCAGACAACTCACAAAGTGGCTGATTCTCCAAAAGATGCGATTAGAGAAGCTGTTTCTGCAGGAGTTGATATGCAGTTTTACGATTTTTCTAATGAATTCTGGCAAAATACAATTATTGAATTAGTAAATGAAAAGAAATTGACAATGGAGAACATCGACCGTGCAGCGGGAGCAGTTTTACGTTTGAAATTTTTATTGGGTCTATTTGAAAATCCGTACACAGATAAAAACTTGATTAAAGAGCGTTTTCATACTAAAGAAAACCAAGCTGTTGCTTTAGAAGCAGCTCAAAAATCAATGGTTTTATTAAAAAATGACAATAATATTTTACCATTAAGTAAAAATCTTAAAAACATTGCTGTTATCGGGCCAAATGCAAACGCTTCAAGACTTGGAGGTTATGCTCCTAAAAACAGCGTTGGAATGACGGTTTACGAAGGTGTGCAACAAATAATGGGAAAAACAGCAAATGTTGTTTACCAAGAAGGTGTTCCTTTGATCGTAAAGGGTCAGGCTATTCCATCTAAATATTTATTCACTTCAGACGGATCTCAAAACGGATTAAAGGGAGAATATTTCAATAACAGAGAGCTACAAGGAACTCCAGCTTTAACTCGTATTGACAGCCAATTAGAATTTGACTGGCCTTGGGCTCCTGGCGATGGTGTAAATGTGGATGATTTTTCTATTCGTTGGACGGGCTATATTCAATCAGACAAATCGTTTGATGGTTGGTTAGGTTTAAGTTCAGATGACGGAATCAGAATGTGGGTTGATGATCAATTGGTTATCGACAACTGGACAAAAGGAGCAACAAGCATTGTTACCACTCCTAAAAATATTGAAGCAGGAAAGAAATACAAAGTCCGCATTGAAATGTGGGAAGGCGGCTGGGGAGCTAGAGCTCACTTACGTTGGAACTTAGAAAAAGTAGACATGCAGCCAGCAATCGATGCCGCTAAAAAAGCAGATGTTGCAATTGTAGTTTTAGGAGAATCAAACGAATTGGTTGAGGAAAATAGAGACGTTGCAAGCTTGGATTTGCACGGAATGCAACAAGAATTGATTGAAGCGATTCAAAAAACAGGAACTCCAGTAGTTTGTGTGTTATTAAACGGTCGTCCGCTTTCGACAAACTGGATTGCTGAAAATATTCCAGCAGTTTTAGAAGGATGGTTTCCAGGAGAATTAGGAGGAAGAGCTGTAGCAGATGTTTTATTTGGAGATTACAATCCAGGTGGTAGATTACCGATTACGGTTCCAAAATCGGTTGGACAGTTACCTATATATTATAATCAAAAGCCGTCTGCGATACATAAATACGTTGCAGAAAGCGAACACCCTCTATATTCATTCGGTTACGGATTGAGTTACACGAAGTTTGAATATTCTAATTTAAAAATCAGTGCAAACGAAATCAAACCAGACGGAGACGTAAAAGTTTCTGTTGATGTGAAAAACACCGGAAATTTAGATGGAGATGAAGTTGTACAATTATATGTAAATGATGTTTACAGTTCTGTAACGACTCCAGAGAAAACTTTAAGAGGTTTTAAACGATTAAACATTAAAAAAGGAGAAACAAAAAATGTTGAATTTACACTTACAAAGGACGAATTAGGCCTGTATAACAGGCAAATGAAGTTTGTTGTAGAGCCAGGAGACTTCGAAGTAATGGTTGGCGGAAACTCAATAGATCTTCTAAAAACCAAATTCAAGGTTTCTAACTAAAAAGTGTTAAACACCGAATAATTTTAAACGATTTTTAGTTAAAAAAATGAATACAATCAAAAAAGGCCAATTTCTATTCGATTAATAGATTTTGGCCTTTTTTATAAGGCAGAGTAGGATTACAAATGAAAACGTTTTCTTTCAATATATGACGAAAGATTTACCAACACCTTTGAAAAATTGTCATTTGTCGAAATTATATTTTGTTAACAGAATGTATTCTTAAGTTTAACATGTTATTAACTCTAAAAAAACAACTAATATGATTAAAAGCGTACTAAAATTACTGTTTGTCATATGCCTTTTTGGGTTCCAAAGCCTACAAGCGCAGACAACAGTAAAAGGAACGATAACAGATGCTCAAAGCGGAATTCCGATTCCTGGAGCAAATATTATTGTTAAAGGAACTAAAACAAGTGCTTCATCAGATTTTGATGGTAAATACAGCATTAATGTTCCTAATCAATCAGCAGTTTTAGTTTTTACTTATGTAGGATCTTCTACAAAAGAAGTTGCTGTTGGATCACAATCTACAATTAACGTATCTTTAGGTCCAGATACGCAGCAATTAGGAGAGGTAGTTGTTACCGCTCTTGGTATTAAAAGAGAGAAAAAAGCAATTACTTATTCTGCACAAAACGTTTCTGTAGATGAGTTATCAGAAGCAAGATCATTAAATGTTGCTAACTCGCTTTCTGGTAAAGTTGCAGGTCTTAACTTCTCTACAACATCAAACGGTGTTGGTTCTTCTTCTAGAATTACATTAAGAGGTAACAGATCTCTTAACGGAAACAACCAGCCTCTTTATGTAGTAGATGGTGTGCCAATTAGTAACGGAACAACAAACACAAATCCTGATATTGATACAGGAGGAACTACTCAACCAGATGGTATTTCTAACATTAATCCAGAAGACATTGCTTCGATGACAGTTCTTAAAGGACCATCTGCGGCAGCTCTTTACGGTTCTAGAGCATCAAATGGTGTAATTGTAATTACAACTAAATCTGGTAAATCTGGAAAAACTTCAGTTTCGTTATCATCAAACTTTATGGCATCTTCTGCTTACAACTTGATGAATTTACAAAATGAGTACGGTCAAGGTACAAACGGAAACTATGTTTCTAACTCAAGTTCAAGCTGGGGAGCACCTCTAGACGGACGTCAGGTTTCTGCTTGGCAGTTAGTTCGTAATCCAAATTATGCTGGACCAGCTACACAAAGCTATTCTCCACAGCCAAATAACGTTATTGATTTCTACAAAACAGGTTATAACTTGGCAAACACGTTAACAGTTACTGCTGGTAACGAAAAAGCACAAGGTTATTTCTCTTATACTAACACACGTGCTGAAGGTATTGTTGGAGGAAACCAAATGGACAGACACAATCTTAACTTAAGATTGACAAGCAAAATTTCTGATAAATTATCTTTAGATGTAAAAACAAACTACATCGTTCAAGATATTGATAACTTATTGAGAACTGGTGAAGAATCTATCGGAACATCTGCTTATTTATTGCCTCGTAGTATCGCTTATAGAGATTACAAAGACTTCGAATATATTGATGCTGCAGGACAAAGACAAGTAAACTATTTCCTTGACGAAACAGGAGCTCCAGGTGGAAACCCATTTTGGTCTGCTTTAAGAGATGATGCTCGTACAGATAAAAGAAATAGATTTATTGGTTTAGCTTCTCTTAAATATGAGTTTACAAAAACTTTAAGTTTACAAGGTAGAGCAGGTTTAGACCAAATGACAAACAAAAACGTAAGAAACAGATATGCAACAGCTGCTTTCAACAGCAACTTAGGTTCTTATAGCGAATCTTATGAAACAGTAAGCGAATTAAACATTGATGCTTTACTTTCTTACAACGAAAAATTCGGAGATTTCTCTATTGGTCTTAACGCTGGTGCGAGTTCATTGCAACAAAATAGTTCAGCTTTAAATTCTGGTGGGGTATTAAGTAAAAGAAATTACTTCGCATTATCAAACGTGCAAACAGTTCAATCTACTTCTACAGCTTCAGAAAAAAGAATTAACTCTGTTTACGGATTTGGTCAAATTGGTTTCAGAAACTATTTATTCTTAGATTTAACAGCTAGAAATGACTGGTCTTCTACACTACCAACAGATTATTTCTATCCATCTTTCGGACTTTCTGCTGTTCTTTCTGATATGTTTACATTGCCAGAAGTAATTAGTTTTGCTAAATTAAGAGCTTCTTACGCAGAAGTTGGTAACGATACAGATCCGTATCAAACACAACAAAGATTCTCTTACATTGGAGGAAATGGTGGTATGTTATACGGACAAAACACAAAAGCAAATCCAAACTTAAAACCTGAGATTTCTTCTTCTACAGAGTTTGGTGCTGATGTTAGATTTTTCAATAATCGTTTAGGTTTAGATTTTACATACTTTAAGACATTAACTAATAATCAAATTTTCTACATCAATACTCCTGAATCTTCTGGATATTCTAGAGCAATCGTAAATGGTGGAGATATTGAGAATAAAGGTGTCGAGTTCACACTTACTGCAACTCCAATTCAAACAGAAAACTTTACTTGGGATATTACAGCAAACTACGCTTCTTACAAGTCAAAAGTAAAATCTATCTTTGAAGGAAGAGATGAGTTAGTAATTGGTGAAGGACGTTTAGTTAGAAGTAAAGTTGTTCAAGGTGGTGAGTATGGTGATTTATACATTAAAGGTTTCCAAAGAAATGATGCTGGAGAAATCCTTGTAAATAGTGCTGGTATTCCATTAGCAACAAATGGTTTTGATGTTCGTGCTGGTAACTTTAATCCAGATTGGACTGCAGGTTTCAAGAACAACTTCAAATACAAAGATTTCTCTTTAAGCTTCTTAGTTGATTTCAGAATTGGTGGTGAAGTTATTTCATACACTCAAGCTAGACAAGCTGGTTTAGGGGTAAGCGATATCACTTTAGCAGGAAGAAATGGCGGAATCATTGTTGATGGTGTTGTAGATAACGGAAACGGAACTTACACTAAAAACACAACAAGCATTAACGCTGAACAATATTGGACAGCTATCGGACAAAGAACTCCAATTGCAGAACCATTTATTTATGATGCAACAAACATCAGATTAAGAGAACTTGTTTTTGGTTACTCAATGCCAAAACGTTTATTAGGTAACTCAGGATTTACAAGCATCGATTTCTCATTAGTAGGTAGAAACTTGTTCTTCTTCTTAAACAAAGCTAAGTACTTTGATCCAGAAGCTGGTGCAGGTACAGGTAACTTACAAGGAATAGAATCTTTCAACATTCCATCAACGAGAGATTATGGAGTGAATGTTAAATTCGGATTTTAATTAAAAAAGAGATATCATGAAATATAGTTTTAAAATAAAAACATTAGGAGTTGCATTAATGGCAGTTTCGATTTTATCAAGCTGTACTGGCGATTTTGATGAAATAAACAAAGATCCTAATTCATTAACTGAAGATCAGTTGGATGCAACATTAGCCGGTCCAGCATTTGCATCTGCATTATATGCGGGAATTCACAACGGCTCTTATTCGTCTCCAGGAGTTGATGATCATGGAACATGGGGTATTGCAACTGGTATTTTGCCATCCACTTTTGTGCAATATAATAGTGTTCCTTATGGTACAGAAAGAAATGCTTTTGTTAATGGGTATGAAGGACGTGCATGGTCAAAATTTTATACTGTTGCAGTTCCAGCTTTAAACAATGCAATTAAAGCATCTGAAGGAAATGCAGAAGCTCTAGCAGTATTAAAAATTTGGAAAGTTTTTATGTACAACCAAATGGTTGATGCTTATGGACCACTTCCTTACACTCAGGCTGGTAATGGTAAAGAAAGTGTATCTTATGATAGTGTAGATTTTATTTACGATGATTTCTTTAAATTATTAAACGAGGCAAATGCAACATTAGCTTCTGCTTCTATGACCTCTGTTGCCTCTCTTGCACCAAATGATAGAGTTTATGCAGGAAGTGTTGACAAATGGAGAGTTTTTGGAAATAGTTTGAGATTACGTTTAGCTTTAAGAATTTCTGACAAAGATCCTGCAAGAGCAAAAACTCAAGCTGAAGCTGCAGTAGCAGCAGGAGTTATGCAAACAAACGATCAAAGTGCATATTTTAAAGTTAGTAACATTACTCCAAACAATTTAAACATGATTGTAAACAGCTGGGGCTATGTAATGACTTCTTCTATGGAAAGTATTTTAGTAGGATACAACGATCCGCGTTTAGCAAAATGGTTCTCTCCAATTGATACAGGCGTTTATAGAGGAAAACCAGTTGGAGGATTACAAGATCAGTTTGGAGCTACTAAATTCTCTACTTTTAATAATGATGTTTTAGGAAATGGGGCAGCTAACACACTTAGCGAAACTAAAAACATCGAAATCTTTATGGCTTCTGAAAACTACTTAAGTAGAGCAGAAGGAGCTTTAAATGGATGGAATATGGGCGGAGATGCTAAAACGTTGTATGAGACTGGTATTAGATTATCTATGTTACAATGGGGAATTACTGATGCAACAGCAATTAATGCTTATATTTCAGGATCAACTTTACCAACTTTACCAAACGTTTTAACAGTATATCCAACATTAGATTTACAAGATATTCCAGTAAAATTGCCAGTTGCTTGGTCTTCAACAGAATCAAATCAAAGAACACAAATTGCAGTTCAAAAGTACTTAGCAATTTTCCCTGAATCTTGGGAATCTTGGGCAGATTTACGTAGAAGCGATGCTAAAGTTATCTATCCAGTTTTAAATACAGATAATCCTGATGCTGGAGTGGGTAAATCTTTGATGAAAAGAATTATTTACACGACAAATGAGTACTCATCAAACAAAGCAGGCGTAGATGAAGGAATCTCTAAATTAGGAGGTCCAGATTCTGGTGGAACAAGACTTTGGTGGGACACAAAATAATTAATTTGGTAAAGTAAAAGATCAATCGATTTGTTACTTGAGCAGAAGGAGAGGTAACTCTCCTTTTGTTTTTTATGAAGAACAATGAATTTTTGCCCCAACTTTAATTCATAACATACAATTATTAATTTTCATCAAAATAAAATGATTTTAAAGACAAAATATACTGTTGCAGCGCTATTGGCTTTATTTCTTTTTTCTAGTGGAATAAAAGCACAAATTAAGGCTGTTAATATCAAAAGCAGTTATATTGCCGATCCGCCTGTGACAACAAATAGTCATGCCTCAACTTTGGTTGAGCATAAACCAAATGAGATTTTAGCAGCTTGGTTTGGCGGAAAATATGAAGGTGCAAAAGATGTCGGAATTTATATTTCGGCTTATAAAGACAAGAAATGGTCTGCACCAAAAGAATTAATTCAGCCATTGATTAAAAACGGAGATACACTTCCTTGTTGGAATCCGGTTTTGTTTAAAAGCAAAAGTCAGAATTTATATTTGTTTTATAAAATTGGAAAAAATCCAAGAGAATGGTTTGGTGCTATGATGATTTCGAAAGATAACGGAACAACATGGGGAGAACCAAAATATCTTCCAGAAGGATTTTTAGGTCCAATTCGGAACAAACCAATCGAAACTACTCCTGGCGTAATTTTATGCGGAAGCAGCACAGAAAGTGTGAGTACAGACGAATGGCGCGTGCATGTTGAAGAATATACAGAAGCAACAGATTCTTGGAAGAAAATAGCGGTAGAAAACAATCAGAATTTCGATATCATTCAGCCCACATTTTTAATTCATAGTAAGAGCGATATTCAGATGCTGTCTCGAAGCAAACACAATAAAGTAGTTTCGAGCTGGTCAGGAGACAATGGTAAAAGCTGGATTAGAACCAATACGATAAATGTCATTAATTCAAATTCGGGTATAGATGCTTTAACAATCAATAAAAATTTGTTTTTGCTGGTAAATAATCCACTTCCAATTGGAAAAGACTGGTTTAACGGACGTAATATTTTAGACGTAGAATATTCTAAAGATGGTTTAAAATGGACGAAATTATTCGATCTCGAAAAACAGGAAAAAGGAGAATTCAGTTATCCAGCCATAATTCAAACCACAGACAAGAAAATACACATTTTGTATACTTATGATCGAAAATATATTAAACATACTTCTTTTGATTTATAAGATAATAGTACGCTGATAAAACGGATTCACTTCGTGAAAACGCTGATTTTTACGGATTTTTTTATTCTATTTTTTATATAATATCTGTGTTTATCCGCGTCTTTGCAAAGCAAATCCGTTTCATCCGCGTCCAATCTATAGAAAAACAATTATGAAATTAAAACTTCTTTTTACGACCGCATTTCTTTGCTGCACTTTTGTGAATGCACAAATGGCTAAGACCTTTTATAAACATGACAAATATCTTTCATCAGATAAATTAGAAGGTCGTTTTGTGGGAACTAAAGGAAATAATGATGCAGCTGCATATATCAAAAAATATTTTGAGAAATATGGTTTACAGCAATTCAAAGATAGTTACTATCAGCCTTTCAAAGTATTTGTTAAAGAAGGAATCAATAAAATGAAATCGGATACAGTGGCAACGCAAAATGTTGTGGGTTATATTGAAGGTTCAGATCCTAATTTAAAAAACGAATACATAGTAATCGGAGCGCATTACGATCACTGGGGCTGGGGCGGACAAGGTTCTGGAAGTAAAAAGAAAGAGGCTTTTGCCATTCATAACGGAGCAGATGATAATGCGTCGGGAGTTTCAGCTTTGTTGTGCATTTTAGAAGAAATTTCGAAACAAAAAGTAAAACCAAAAAGAAGCATCATTTTTATTTCGTTTAGTGGAGAAGAAGAAGGATTACTCGGTTCAAAGTATTTTATTAATCACCCTCCAGTTTCAAAAGAAGCCATAAAAGTAATGCTCAATATGGATATGGTCGGAAGATTGAACGATAAAAAAGAGCTTTATATGGGTGGAGCAGGAACTTTTCCGAACGGTGTAGAATTAATGAAAAAACTGCAAGAAAACTCAGGATTAAACCCTGTTATTCATGCGGGAGATGTCGGCGGTTCAGATCATGTTTCTTTTTACAAAGAATCCATTTCAGCAGTTGGTTTTCATACAGGCGGACATCCGCAATACCATACGCCAGATGATGATATTGAGCTGATTAATTCAAATGGAGGAGCGTTAGTTGCTAAATATATTTATAATGTGCTCATACAAATTGCCAATTATGAAGAAGCTTTGGTTTTTATCAAACAGAATTAAATAAAGCATTATTCAATACAATAAATTAAGTCGACTAGTGAAATTAATGCCTGTTCAGTTTCACATAAAAAGTTAAGTTAATTAGTTTTTGTTTGTTAGAAAAGACGGTGTCTATTAAATGTTATAGACACCGTCTTTCATTTTGAAAGCCCATGAAGCCATAGCATCAATAACGGGCAGCAGGCCAGTTCCTGCATTACTTAATCTATAAGTTACAAATGGAGGTACAACGGGTTTTGCTTCACGAATGACCAATCCATCTGCTTCTAGCTGTTTTAAATGCTGAATAAGCATTTTTTCTGTTACAGCGGGAATTGCTCTTTTCAATTCGCTGTAACGTTTATCTCCAGTCGATAAATGATATAAAATAATAGGTTTCCAGTAGCCTCCAATTTTCTCCATAACAAAAGTTACAGGACATTTTTCCAACGCATACTGCTTGTTTTCCTGAATAGTAGACGATTCTTTAATTGCTGTCATGATACATACTTTAGGGTAAGTACTTGTATAAAAGTAAGTACAAAGATACCTTTGTCTTGTTAAATAAAAAAACATTTTAAGATGAAAATTATAATCTCAGGTTCATTAGGAAACATAGGAAAGCCACTAACGGCACAATTAGTACAATCAGGTCACGATGTAACCGTTATAAGCAGTAATGCAGATAGAAAATCTGCTATTGAAGATTTAGGCGCAAAAGCCGCAATAGGATCACTTAGCGATGCTGATTTTCTTTCTAAAACTTTTACTGGTGCTGACGCTCTTTTTGCTATGACTCCTCCAAATATGGGTGGAGTAAATATTATTAAAAATACTACAGATGCTGGTAAGGCTTTCGCGAAAGCAATCCAAACAGCAAACATTAAAAGAGTAGTAATGTTAAGCAGCATTGGGGCTGATTTGCCAACAGGAAACGGACCAATTGCAGGTTTGTATAATATTGAGAAGATTTACGAGAAATTAGACGTTTCTGTCACATTTTTAAGAGCAGGATATTTCTACATTAATTTCTATAATGACATCCCGATGATAAAAGGAGCAGGGATTATGGGAGCAAATTTCCCAGCATCAAATCGTATTCCGTTAGTACATCCAGAAGACATTGCAAATGCTGCTGCAGAAGAATTACAGAAAAATCAAGAAGGTAAAAATATTCGTTACATCATTAGTGATGTAAAAACACCTTCAGAAATTGTAAAAGCATTTGGAACCGCAATTGGTAAACCAGAACTTCCTTGGATTGAATTTACAGATGAGCAATATTTTGGTGGAATGACTCAAGCTGGAGTTCCAGAAGAAATGGCTGGTTTATATACGGAAATGGGATCTGGATTAAGAAACGAAACCATTGCTGCCGATTTCTTAAATAATGATGGAATTGCAACTGGTAAAATCAAATTAGAGGATTTTGCAAAAGAATTTGCTTCAAAATTTTAATTATAAGCTGTTGGTTAAAATGATTTAATACATAGAAACATAGTTTTTGTTATTTGAAAAAAGTCGGTGTCTATTAAATGTAATAGATGCCGTTTTTTGTTTTAAAAAATTGATGTAGATGTAGAATTAAAAGCATTGGTATTATTTTAGTATTTGCTTAAATAAACAAATTAGTTATTTTTGTCTTATGGACAATAATTCTTGTATTAGGCAAAAGGCAGACATTAAACAAATTAATCGTTGTAAGGAACGAATTTCGGAGCTGCATAATTCTTTTGATTATTTATCGAATGGACTTGAATTGGCAGGAAATAATGTAAGATTGAGAATTTTATTTCTGCTTTATGAAGAAAAACGGCTTTGTGTTTGTGATTTAAGCGATATTCTAAATATGACAATTTCTGCTGTTTCTCAACATCTTCGAAAACTCAAAGATCGAAAGCTTATCATAACTGAAAGAGAAGCACAAACTATTTTTTATTCATTGACAGAAGAGTATGAAAAAATGTTGAATCCATTTTTTAAAATACTTAACGATAACAAAATTTTCGAAACAAATGAAAATGAATAAGAAACTAATCGGCACTGGACTTTTGACCGCGTTTGCAGCTTCATTATGTTGCATTACACCAATACTAGCTCTTATAGCAGGAACTAGCGGACTTGCTTCAACTTTTTCTTGGCTTGAACCTTTTCGTCCGTATTTTATTGGCTTAACAATTTTAGTGCTCGCTTTTGCTTGGTATCAAAAACTAAAACCACAAAAGAAAATAGATTGCAATTGCGAAACCGATGAGAAAACAAATTTTACGCAGACCAAATCATTTTTAGCAATTATCACTGTAGTAGCAGTTTTGCTTTTAGCATTTCCATCGTATGCTCATATCTTCTTTCCAGATTCTGAAAACAAAATAATTGCTGTGGATGCGTCCAAAATTCAGAAAGTTGAGTTTACGATTAAAGGAATGACTTGTTCGGGTTGCGAGCATCATATTAAAACGGAAATAAACAAACTCGAAGGCATTATCGAAGTGTTGGTTTCTTATGAGAAAGGAAAAGCGATTGTTAGATTTGACAATACAAAAGTCAGCATTGAAGAGATAGAAAAAGCAATCAACGCTACAGGTTACACAGCATTAGAAAATAAAACTATAATAGGATGAAAATCGAATTACAATCCATACTAACTTGTCCTAACTGCGGACACAAAAAAGAAGAGACAATGCCAACAAATGCTTGCCAGTATTTTTACGAATGCGAAAAGTGCAAGACAATTCTAAAACCTTTAGAAGGTGATTGTTGCGTTTATTGCAGTTTCGGTTCTGTAAAATGTCCTCCGATTCAAGAAAACAAGAAATGCTGTTAATAATGAAATGAAACTATCATAAAAAAACATTCCGCTTACTATAAATAGAAGCGGAATGTTCGATTAAAAAAAAACTCAAGTGATGAATTTTTCACAGACTGTTTTCACAGTTGTATATTTTTAGAACACACCAATGTAGTGGTTTCCTGGTTTGTTAACCAATTTTGCACCCTTAGTAACTTTTCCAGAAGGAATATCAATTACATAAATGTTACCATCCTTTCCAACTGGCGTAACAGCGATGTAGAAATTATTTCCATCAACTACAAAACCTTGGTATTGACCAAAATCTAAATTAGCATCATACTCAATACCTTCTACTTTTGTAGCTGTTCTTGCGTTTAAATCAAGTCTTGCTAAGAAACCTTGATCAGTCCCATTTTGAGTATAAACCGCATAAGCAATTCCGTTTCCAGCATATCTCCAAGCATCAATATAAGTTCCTTTTACTCCTAAAGCTGTATCTAAGCTAAACACATAAGAATTGTCATATTGATTGTTTTGATTGATTTTTAAAATATAAGAACCTTTTTCAGTATCTCTTTGTGTTGCTTGATAAATATTTCCGTCAGTTCCAACAAAACTATTAAAGCTTCTAAAACCACTTGTATCACCAAAAGCAACTGTCGAAGTAATAATTTGAGGATTTGTTAAAGCAGGATAATCAACTATAAGAGATTTAGATCCTAAACGTGTAAAAGTTGCCTGATTTTGCCCTGTTGCAGGATCTGTTTTACGCATCCATGTTCCAATGATTAATTTATCTCCAGCTTTGTTTAATGTTGGAGCATCTAAGCGGAAAATGTGGTGTCCTTGCGCTTCTTCTTCAGCGGTTAATGGAAGTTCATATTGTTTGAAAGCAGAAATTAAAGTTTGCTGCATATCTAAAGATAATACAGTAGCAGTTCCTCTAGTGTACTTGTATGTTTTATCTGGATTCGTGTTTACCACTGGAGCAGTTACATTTACTGCAATACCAGTTTTATCTCCATCAAAAATTTTATTCCATCTTGGAGATGTTCCTGCATATTGAGAGATGTTAACTTTTGCTGTAGATTCGGTAAAACTTTTTCCTCCGTTTACTTTGTAAGTCATAAACTCTCCGCCATTTGCACCTGTGTAAGTGATGTTGAAAAGAGTATTTCCGTCTACAGAAGACTGTAAACGAGCCGTTCTGCTAGATTGAACAGCCATACCATTATCGTAAACATTTACAGAAAAATTAGGATCGATTGCGTTTTCTTTACTGATAGAATAAACTCTTGTTCCACCATTTCCATCTCCTGGATCAGTTTGCATTAAAGCTCCTGCTACAGTAATCCATCTTCCGTCTGTTACTGGATTTACTGGTTCTGTATTTTTATTATTGTCATCACTGCTGCAAGAAATGGTTAGCGCTAACGCACCTAGTAATAAACCAGAGCTTAATACTTTTAATGTGTTTTTTTTCATATTTATGGATTTAAAAAATTAGTTATTTATAATGTGATTAAAATTTACTGATCGTATAATTGAGCTTAATGTAAAAAGCTCGACCTGGTTTTTGAGCGGCGAAATTGTCATAGACTTGCTCATCGAAAATATTTTTAGCATCAAAACTCACTACAAATTGTTTGTTTGGAAAGGCATAACTTAGACCTAAATCCTGAGGAAACTGAGCTGTTGTTCTGTCAATTTCAAGCCAAGAAGTGTAAAAAGGAGCTACATAACCGCAGTAGTAATAAAGGTTTAATTCTGATTTACTTTGAATTACATTTTTAAAATTATATTGAAGATTTCCATTTACAGTAAAATAAGGCTCGTTTGGGAGCTGTTTATTATAATGAATAATGGTATTTCCATTTTCATCGTACCTATCTTTATAAATAGAATTGAATTTAGAAAGGTTTACTCCTGCGAATAATCTTTCTTTAAATGAGTATTGAATAGATGTTTCAAAACCTACAGATTGTGTTTTTCCTAAATTTACGAATGGGGTAGCTTGAACGGCTTCATTAACTCGATTACTTATTTGCTGTACAATTTTATCTTGAATATTTCTCCAAAAAGCATTTCCATAGAATGAAAACTTATGATTATTAATTAAATAAGGCCCTAATCGTAAACCAATATTGAAATTATTACTTTGTTCGGGACCTAAATTAGGATTGCTTAAAATGTTTTGGCCCGGAAGTCCAAATATTTCATTCTCATTTGGCAATCGAATTGCTTTTTCTGCAGAAAACATAATCAATGCCTTTGGAAAAACAGCATATGAAGATGCAAAACCATATCCTGTAAAGTTCGTATTTCTAATGTCAGTATCCATAATCACAGACCTCTGACCATCTTGGCCGACTAATATTGTTGGGGTAACTTGTTCTGTTTTTAAATAATAATTTTTGACAAAAAAGTTAGCTTTTAGACGTGCTTGAAAAGCCTGCATTTCATAAGCAAAAGAAGTAACAGATTTATCCAAATCTCGCGTAGCCAAAAAATTACGAATCAATTCTGGCAGCATCTCATCTTTATCATTTCTGTCAACAGTATAAAACATTCCGTTTGCAAGAATCTTATGGTTTTTAGAAATGTTATAAGTTAAACCGGCTCTTGTATTAAAAATATTCAATTTTTGATGGTTCATTGTAGGTGCTCCCTGCTGTGCGCCAAATACAGATAAAATAGGCTCGCCATATAATCCTATAGCTTTTTCACCATTCCAGTTGTAATTCCACTTTACCGTATCGTTAACCATATCATTTCTATGGCTATAAACAGAAATTATCGAGAAATCTAAATTCTTGATTAAGAAATCTTTTTTATTATAATTAAGACTAAAAACATTTGCAGCAGATTCACTAAAACGTCCTTTATAAGGTTTAGTCATGTACTGACCGTGCTGAATCTGATTATAATCTTCAGAACCATTATAACTGATAGAAAAATTATCTGCCCATTTTACATCAGTAAAACCCGCTTCAAGTCTTCCTCCATACGATCTGTACATGCTTTCAAAACGTTTCGCCCTAATATATTCATAGCGTCCGTTAGGAGCAATATTATATACAAATCTTCCCCAAACTTCATAGTCATTGTCAGAATAATTCTGAAATCCATTGGCTTTAACAGTAAAACCAGATTTGTCTCTATAAGTGGTACTAAAGTTCGATTGGATAGTATTAAAAGAACCATAAGAAACCGAAGCCGCAATCATGTTTTTAGATCCTTTTTTAAGAATCACATTAATGGCGCCACCAAGAGAATCATCTGCTAAATTTGCAGGAACAACACCTTTGTAAACTTCAATTCTTTCAATTAAAGCTGGCGGGATACTATTTAAGCTAAATGAAGCACCATAAGTTTGAATAGGAATTCCATCAATAAAAATACGAATAGCATTTCCAGACATCCCGTTAATGTTGTAAGTTACAGCAGAACCTAAACCTCCATTTTGCCTAATTCTAACACCTCCAGAACGATCCAATAAATCGTTGGTTTGAAGATTTCTTTTTGCCGCTTCCTGTGTTTCAATAACATTTACAGCAAAACCTTTCTCCATCATTTCTTTTCTAATAGAAGATTTTTTGATTACAACTTCTTGTAAATCTTTAGGGCCATTTCGGTCTAAAGAAATATTAAGTTCTGTATTCGGTTTGTTGATAGTAATTTTTGTAGTTCTTGTTTGACCTTCCATAGAAGAGGTTTCCAAGATATACTCTCCGTATTTTAAACCCTTAAAATCGTAACGACCAAAATCATTAACAATAGCATATTTTTGAGTTCCTTTAATAATAATTGATGAACCATAAGCTAATTCATCGGTTCCAAAAGTCACTTTTCCTTTAAGATTTCCAGTTTGTGACCACGCTGAAATGGTAAATAAAAATAGTAGTAAAATTGTTCTCATATTGAGTCTGCGTGTAAAAGTGCTGCAAACTTATATGATAATTTAAATTTAATCTAAATAAAGTAATTAGAAGATTATTAGAATTACAATGAAGGTTCTAATGTTATTTTAATATTGTTTTTTTGAGTTATGAGTTGATAATTTGATTGTCTTCCTGAGCGAAGTCGAAGGATATGTGCAAAGAGAATTTTTTAATCTCGCTAAGTCGCGAAGACGCAGAGTTCATTTATGAGTTGCCTTCGGCTTTAGCTGGAGGTCATTTTTAAAAGAAATGAAAAAGGCTTTAGCCAAAATAAGTTTGGCTAAAGCCTTTTATGTAGAATTTATTTATCCCCCAGCTAAAGTTGGAGGCAATTCATAACTCATACTTCATAACTCATAACTTATAAGCGAAGTTCTTAGACTTAACAACTTTCCCTTTATCAGTAATCATTACACAACTATAATTAGGAAATTTTTGAAGTAAAAGCAAACCTTCTTTCTGTCCCAAAACCATCATAGAAGTGCTTAATCCGTTAGCGGTTTCTGCGTTCGGACCAAAAACCGTAACACTGCATAAACCAGTTGCAGGATAACCAGTTGCAGGATTTATAATGTGCGAGTAACGTTTTCCGTTAAAAACAACGAACTTTTCATAACTGCCAGAAGTTGTTACAGCGCCCTCTTTTAACGGAACGGCAGCTAAAATCTTCTCCGGTTTAAACGGATTTGTAATTCCGATTTTCCAATCTTTTCCATTGGGTTGTTTTCCCCAAGTGCTCATGTCACCAGAACCGTTTACAATGCCAGCTTGAACACCTTTTGCAATCATCATGGCGCGGCATTTATCAGTTGCATAACCTTCTCCTAAAGCACCAAAACCAATTTTCATTCCTTTTAACTTTAAGAAAATAGTCGATGCTGTGCTGTCTAAAATGATGTTTTTATAGCCAACTTTCTCAACAGATTTTTTTATGGCTTCCACCGAAGGCATTTCAGTCATCGAACCGTCAAATTTCCAAATACGGTCTAAAGCAGCAAAACTAACATCAAATCCGCCATTTGTAATTTCAGAAAGTTTAATCGCTCTTTGTGCCAGTTCAAAAACTTCGCGATCTACTTGAATGGGTTTTATTCCCGCATTCTGATTCACTTCAGAAACTTGAGAAGTGGGTTTCCAATCGGAGATTAAATTTTCAATTCGCGTAATTTCAGCGATAACTTCATCTATATTTTTTTCTGCAGAAAGAGAATCTTTGTCGACAATAGAAATATCAAAACGTCCGCCCATCAAAAGCGTAGTTCTTTTTCGTAATACTTGCGAATGTGCAGATACACAGCAAATAATTACAAAAAACAATGAAATTTTATATGATAATAATTTATGCATGAAAATGTATTAAAAAGTCCAAAGTCGAAAGTCCAAAGTCGAAAGTCCAAAGTCGAAAGTCCAAAGTCAAAAGGCGAAAGTTGAAAATCAACAATCTAAAATTACTCTAATAACAATCCGTTAAAAATTGTTTATTCGCTTTATATTCTTCAAGTGTTTTTAGTCCTTTTGAAAGACACAATTCATTTAAGATTGATTCGACATCTTTCTGCATGGCAAGTGAACCACAAATCATAACGACACCACCTTTTTTAAATAGATTCGTAAAGAAAGAGGAATCTCTTTTAATCAAATCCATTACATAAATATGTTCTGCTTCACGCGATAAAGCGACATGAAAATTATCTAGATGTTCTTTCTGAATCATAATGTCAGCAAACTTTTTGTAAGCCATTAAAGTTGGTGTCTCCATTCTAAATCCGCTATACAAATGAAGTTCTTGTTTTGCTTTATTTTGTTCAATCATTCCTAAGAAAGGAGCAATTCCTGTTCCGTTAGAAATAAAAGCCACTTTTTGAACTTTTTTAGGAAGATGAAAAGCAGGATTTTTTACAATCTGAGCTTTTATAACATTTCCTGGTTCTAAAGCATTCAAAAAGCCAGACCCCAATCCGTTTGGATGCAATTTTACAACCAATTGAATATTTCCAGAATGATTTCCAATCGAGTAGAGGCGTTCTCTAGAATCGTTAGCAGGATAAATTGCCAATAAATCGCCCGAACTAAATTTAACTCTAGAACTAGCTCTTAAAGTCAGAATAAAAGTATGTTCGGTTTCAGAAATTGGTGTTTTATCCAAAACCATTAATTTTTGCAGACCTTTCGGAATATGGTTGTATAATGATGGAGTTGTAGCCAACGGAATTCCTGTTTTCTCGCTCCATAATTTTATCCATTCTACAAACTCAACCGCCGATTTATCATTAACAGTTTGTAAATTCAAATAACGATCTGCCCATTTTTGTTTTTCTAAAAGCTGATCAATTTCAATAGCAAACTGGCAAAAATCTGGATACGATTTCGAGCCAAAACCAACTACAGAGAAATTAATATTTTGATCTTGATTTTGTTTCTCTAATAAAGTTTTGAATTGCGTTCCGTTAGAAGGAGCGTCTCCTAAACCATGAGTTGAAGTAAAAACAATAATGTGTTCTGCTTTCGGATATGCGGAAAATTTATTCAATTCACTGACAAAAACTTTCTGCCCGTGATCAATTAATTGTTTCTGAATTGAATTGGCAAATCGGAAAGTGCTTCCGTTTTCTGAACCAACCAAAAGAATAAAAGTGCTTTCGCTAGCTTTAAATTTATTCTTAATTCGACTAGATCTTCTTTTTAACGTAATTGCAAAACCAGAATAAATAAAGAACAGAATGTTAATGCAGGCTATAGCCAAAATAATCGCCCAGATTCCGTTAATTCTTCCTGTGTGAAGATCTAAGCTTAATGCCGCAAATTGAGTTCTCATTGCCGAAAGCTTTTCAGAAATTACAGCTCCTGTAACCTGATTGACTTCAATTTCTCTGTCTTTCAATTCGATAATATAAAATTCTTCAGGATCATCTGTAAAAGGAAATTCGATTTTCTTTACATCGGATAATAAAGCGGTATTAAAAATTGAACTTGTTTGTGCTTTCTCTGAGAGTTCTGTTTTTACAGGTTTTACTTTTTCTTCCCCCATAAAAAAGTTAAATCTTTCTAGGGATAAATAAGTTCCTGTAAGCGATATAATTAAAATCGGAATTAAAGCCAATCTTCCTAAAAGGACATGGTAATATTGTGCAAAATATTCTTTGATTATTTTAGAAAAGAAATTTCGGATGCCGCGCTGTCTTTTTAAAACCAGTACGAAACCCGAAATTGATATTAATAGCAAGCAAAAAGAAATTACGCCCACAAAAAAACGTCCTGTTTCATGAAGAAACAGTGAACGGTGCAAACTCGTAATCCAATTTATGAATTCGCTTTTCTTTGCAGGAGTTCCTAATACTTTTCCAGTTTTTGGATCAATGTATGCTTTAACGTCATTTCCATCTCCATCAATAGCTTGAAGCGTTACAAATTGATTGTAATCTACACTCAATTCTGTAATTTCAGAATACTTTTTCTTTAAAATTGGAAGCGTTTCGCCTAAGGTTATTTTATTAAAATCTTCTGCTTTGTACGGAAGTGTTTTTTCCTGAACCGCATCGACCGCCAGAATGATTCCTGTTACCGAAGCCAAAAGCAAAAAAATAGAAGAAAATAGGGCCAAAGCCAAGTGTGCGTAACGCCAAAAAGAAAGAGTCATTGAGTGTATTCTAGAAATGTAATGGTATTATATTTTACTTAATCTTACGTATTTGATGTAACCTTTACCATCTGTTTTTTCTGCAAGACCTTCAGTTGTAAGCGGAACTTCAAGATCGCTTACATAATATTTCTGATCTTCTACAGCAGATTCAAAACGTAATTTGTAACCTTTATTAATTTTAGAATTCTCAATTTCGATTGTAGTAACACTACGATCACCTCCCGTTACAGAAGCTCCAGTTTTAGCGCTGATATCATCTGATTTTTGAGCAGTGTGAAATTTATTCCATTCTTTTAAAGACTTGTACCATTTTTTATCATCGCCCATTACGTAAAGAGTTTTTTCGTATTCTCCTGCCGAATTCACTAGCGAAACAACGATATAAGCACCTTCTCCCATATAGTTATTCATTTGTAGCATAATCTTGTATTTGCTTGATTGCGCTTGAGATTGGAAAGAAACTAAAAAGATAAAAGCGCTTGTAAGAGCAATTTTTAATATTGATTTCATCTGAAATTATGTATTTGTGTGGATTTGTAATGTGAAATCCCAAATCCCAAATGTAAAGTTTGGAATTTGGAATTTCAAATATTGATTATTAATTAATTGTTTATTTTAAGAATTCAACAGAAACATTGTTTTTGGTTAAAAGCTCATTCTCTTTCGCTAAAGCGTAAGCCGTTTCGTCAAATTCTGTACTGATGTCTTTTTTAGCTCCAGCAGAAACTAAATATTTTAAAATAGCATCATCCTTAGAAGTCATTGCCGCTCTGTGTAAAGCCGTTAAACCATCTTTATTTTTAGCGTTGATGTCAACTTTTAAGTCAGTGATTTTTTTAAGAAGAGAAACATCATTTTTAGTAATAGCTAAATGATATAAAGTGTTTCCGTCTTTTTGTGGAGCTGCAAGGTTTAAACCTTTGTCTTGAAGTAATTTTGCTTTAGCATCAAAAGGATCAGTAGCAGCTTTTTCTCTTCCTGCAGGGCGATATGATTGTACTAAGTAAACACCTAAATTATTTCCGTCTTTATCTTTCACATTTACATCTGCACCTTTGGTCAAAAGTAAATTTACAGCTTCTGAAGTTCCATTTCTAACAGCAAAAGTCAAAGCAGATTCTCCTTTAAGATTTTGAGCATTTATGTTTTTAACAGAAGGAAGAAACAATTCTAAGACAGCAGTTTCTCTAGCCGCAGCAGCAACCATAACTGGCGTATTTCCTTCTTTATCAGCTTTGTTTACATCAACACCTTTTCCTAAGAAATATTTAATAATTTCAGCCTGATTTGGTTTTCCAGCCAAGAAGTGCAATACATTTTGTCCTGCTTTATTTTGAGCAGTTGCTTTAATTTTTACTTCTTCAACCAAATATTTATAAGTTTCTAAAGTATTACTTTCTCTTCGACTTCCTTGTGCAGCAAATAAAAGCGCATCGCTAGTTGGTTTAATGCCTTTTTCTACAAGTTTTTTCAAAAGAGCAATATTTCCAGATCTTGCAGCATAAGTAAAAGCTGTGTTTCCGTCATTATCTACATCTTTTAAAGACATTCCTTTAGTAGAAAAATAGTCAGCAGCTTTTAAATCTTTATCAGATGCAATGGCCAAAAGCAAAAGGTTTGCTCCATTCGCATATTTTTTTGTCGGATTAAGTCCAGCTTTAAAGAAAGCATCATACATCGCAGCATCTGACTGGCCGTTTGAAGCAGCGAAATCAGCAGGAGCGGTTCCGTGGCTGTCTTCAAAATTTACGTCAGAACCTTTAGCAATTAAATATTGAACCAATTCAGTATTTCCTCTATATGCTGCCCAATGGAGATAGATACGATTATCGTGAGTTAATTTTGTGATTGAATTTCCAGGTTGCTCAACCAAAAATTTGATCGTTGCAAAAGGCGCGTCATTATTAATGGCTAAGGTGGTAACATCAAATGCGTTTGCATTGGCTTCAGCTGGATTATTTCCTTTAGAGATTTCTGCCTGAACCGTTTCAACAGTTGGAGAAGTTTTCCAGAAAGCCGCATCTAGCAACGCATTTTTTTGCTGAGCACTTACAAATAGAGTAGCAGCAAATGCAAAAGAAACAAAAAGATTCTTTTTCATATTTCGATAATTTATGGTTATTGAATTGTACAAGATTAATTTATTTTTTGGGAATATTTTATTCTATTTAGAATAAATAAAAATAAAAGCAAATGTAAAAATTAATATTCTTAAACCAAGAATAATTTACTGTAAAAAGGGAATTTGAAGGTATTTTTTCAAAAATTAAGAATCTCTTAAGTAAATTTTAATTTTGTTTTAATTCGATCTCTTTTTGGAAGTGGCAAAATGATTTTTGAATGTTTTTTCTCTTTTATAGCTCTAATAAGATTAAATGGCAAGAATTGTTGCAATAGTTCTTTTGTAAGGCGTTGATTTTAATAATATCTTTTGCTTTTTTACTATGGGTTTGAGTGTAAGTTTTTGTAATAAAGTATGTTATAATTTTTTTGTATGTAGTAATTATTTGGAATTATTATAAATAACTGACGTTTTTTTGCTGAAAAATTTACTTTCAAATTTCTCTTTCATCAAAACGAATGTTGATAACTGTTTTCGTTTTGACCTCAGAAAGTACTTTTTTTCATGTTGATAACTTAGTGTTATTTTTAGGGAAACTGCTAGCTCATTGTAAATTACAGCGTATTATTTTCATGTTGATAAAATTTGCAAAATCGTGATTTTTTGAAGTTTTAAAACTGTTGATAATTGGGCAGATTTTTAACATCAAAAATTGGACAATAGAATAACTGTGGGTTAAATTTGTAATTATAGAAATCACGCTAATACCTCCCCAAAATAAGCGCTCGGATTTCTATTTCAAAATAGTCACTTAAAACTCTATATATATGTCAATTTTTGATAAAAGAATCAATTATAAACCTTTTGAATATCCTGAGGTTCTGCAATTTACTGAAGCTATTAATAAAGCTTACTGGGTACACACTGAAGTAGATTTTACTGCCGATACGCAAGATTTTCATGCGCATTTGGATTTGGCAGAAAAGACAGCTATTAAAAATAGTTTATTGGCAATTGCGCAGATTGAGGTAGCTGTAAAAAGTTTTTGGGGCAATATATATGAGCATTTTCCAAAACCAGAATTCAACGGATTGGGAACTACTTTTGCAGAATGTGAATTTAGACATTCTGAAGCGTATTCTCGTTTGTTGGAAGTTTTAGGATATAATGATGAATTTGAAAGATTATTGGATGTTCCTGTAATTCGCAGACGTGTAGATTATCTTTCGAATGTATTAAAAGACACAAAATCTCAGGACAACAGAAAATACATGGTTTCCTTGATTTTGTTTAGTATTTTAATTGAAAACGTTTCTCTTTTCAGCCAGTTTGCTATTTTATTGTCATTCACAAGATTCAAAGGATATATGAAGAATGTGAGTAATATTATTGCTTGGACTTCAATCGATGAGCAGATTCATGCTAATGGCGGAATTTATATCATTAATAAAATCCGTGAAGAGTTTCCAGAATATTTCGACGCAGAAACTCTCGAATTAATTAGAGAAACTGTTAGAGAATCAATCACTGTGGAAGCCGATATTTTAGATTGGATTTTTGAAAATGGAGCGATTGAAACGATAAACAAAGAAGACTTGGTAAACTTCATGAAATTTAGAATTGATGAAAGTTTAAAGCAAATCAATATCGAAACGATTTTTAATGTTTCTCCAGAAGAGTATTCAAAAATGACTTGGTTTGAAGAAGAAGTTTTTGCAAATAGTTTAGATGATTTCTTTGCGAAACGTCCAGTAGAATATACAAAACACGATAAGAGTATCACAGCAAACGATCTTTTCTAATACAAGCCCATAATACATTATGAATACGATAGACACAAACCCAGCAAATAATAATTTTGAGCCACAAAATGATAGTAAAATGTGGTGGAAAAATTCTGAAAGTGAACAGATTTTAAACCGCGGTTATCTTTTAAAAGGAGAAACTGTAGAAGGAGCAATTGATAGAATTTGTACGGCTGCAGCAAAAAGGCTTTACAAACCAGAATTGAAAGAGTCTTTCATGGAAATGATCGAAAGAGGTTGGATGAGTATCAGTTCGCCAGTTTGGGCAAATATGGGAACAGAAAGAGGATTGCCAATTTCTTGTTTTAATGTGCACGTTCCAGATAAAATTGAGGGAATTACACATAAACTTGGAGAAGTAATTATGCAAACCAAAATTGGAGGTGGAACTTCTGGTTATTTTGGTGAATTACGCGAACGCGGAAGTGCTGTAACCGATAACGGAAAGAGTAGTGGAGCAGTGAGTTTTATGAAGCTTTTTGACACGGCTATGGATACCATTTCTCAAGGAGGAGTTCGTCGTGGTGCTTTTGCCGCTTATTTAGATGTAGATCATCCAGATATTGAAGAGTTCTTGAAAATTAAAAGTATTGGAAACCCAATTCAGAACTTGTTTACCGGAATCTGTGTGCCAGATTACTGGATGCAAGAAATGATTGATGGAGATGCTGAAAAAAGACAAGTTTGGGCAAAAGTATTAGAAAGCCGTCAGCAAAAAGGATTGCCTTATATTTTCTTTAGCGACAATGTAAATAAAAATAAACCGCAAGTTTATAAAGATCAGAATCTAAGAATCAACGCTAGTAATTTATGCAGCGAGATTATGCTTCCGTCTACGCATGACGAATCATTTATCTGCTGTTTATCTTCTATGAACTTAGAATTATATGAAGAATGGAAAGATACTGAAGCAGTAAAATTAGCGATCTTTTTCTTAGATGCTGTTTTACAAGAATTTATTGAAAAAACAGAAGGAAACTATTATCTTTCTGCAGCAAATAAATTTGCTAAAAGACACCGTGCACTTGGTTTAGGTGTTTTAGGATGGCATTCTTATTTACAGAAAAATATGATTCCGTTTGAAGGAATGGAAGCTAAAATGAAAACAACAGAGATTTTCAAACATATTAGTGACAAAGCTGATAAAGCAAGTCAAGAGTTGGCTAGAATTTACGGAGAACCAGAACTGTTAAAAGGTTACGGAAGACGCAATACTACAACAATGGCAATTGCTCCAACAACATCTTCTTCTGCAATTTTAGGACAAACTTCGCCAGGAATTGAACCTTTCAGCAGTAATTATTATAAAGCAGGATTAAGCAAAGGTAATTTTATGCGTAAAAATAAATATCTTAAAAAACTGCTTGAAGAAAAAGGTTTGGATAATGAAGAGGTTTGGAGAGGAATTATGCTAAATGGAGGAAGTGTTCAGCACATGGAACAATTGACTCAGCAGGAAAAAGACGTTTTCAAGACGTTTAAAGAAATCAGCCAATTAGAAATTGTACAACAAGCAGGAATTCGTCAGAAATTTGTTGATCAAGGACAAAGTTTAAATCTTAATATCCCAGCAGAATTGGCAATTAAAGATGTAAACCGTCTGATGATTGAAGCTTGGCAACAAGGAGTAAAAAGTTTATACTATCAAAGAAGCCAGAGCGTTTCTAAAGAATTAGTAACAAGTCTTGTTTCTTGCAGCAGTTGTGAATCATAAAAATAAAAAAGCCGAATCTTAATTTAGATTCGGCTTTTTTATTTAGAATGTTGTCGAAAGATTTCACGCAGATTTTTTGTCAAAGTTTTTTCATACTGTTTGTCATGTCGACGAAGGAGACATCTTCACAAGTAGCTCCGCAATCAAATTAAACCTTAGACTTCAACCTACTCAAAGTTTCCTGAGAAATATTAATATAAGAAGCCACAATTTTATTCGGTAATCTTTTTACAATCGCAGGATTAATTTTCAAAAGCTGATTGTATCTTTCCAAAGCATCCATTGTGGTAAAAGACATTAACCGATTGGCATTATTCACATAAGCTTTTTCTAAATAATTGCTGTAGAACTCACGCCATTGAGGAATAATTTTCATTAAATGATTAAAATCTTCGTGTGAGATGCTTAGCAATTCGGATTTCTCTACAACTTGAATATTTTCTGCTGCTGGCATTTTGGTAATAAAACTAACTAAAGCTGTTGCAAATTGATTTTCGAAAGCAATATATCTTGTAACATCTTTTCCTTCTTCATTAATAAAAAAGATTCTCAAACAACCTTTTGCAACAAAAAATGTTTCTTGACTTATTTGTCCCTGAGCCAGCAAAATTTCATTTTTTCCTTTTTTGATAAGTTTAAAATAGGAAAGAATGGTTTCTAAATCTTCATCAGAAACGTTAATGCTTTTTCGAATGGAATTACCAAGTTGTTCGTATATCATTTAATTATAATCTCTCACAAATTTGCGGTAATAAATAATATCTTCAATAGATAAAACCATCAAATCGTGTTCTTGTGCAAAGCTAACAATTTTGTCTAGTTTCGCCATGCTTCCGTCTTCGTTCATCAATTCGCAAAGAACGGCTTCGGGTTGTAAGCCAGCCAATTTCATTAAATCTACGCTTCCTTCTGTATGACCATTTCGACCTAAAACACCATTTTCATTCGCTCTAAGCGGAAAAACATGCCCAGGTTTCGCTAAGTCTTCTGGTCTCGCATTCATTGCAATTGCAGTCTTTATGGTTGTAATTCTATCTTTTGCAGAAACTCCTGTTGTTACTCCATTTTTAGCTTCAATCGTAATGGTAAATGGAGTTTGAAAACTGCTTGTGTTTTCTTTTACCATGTAAGGAAGTTCCAATTCGTCTGCTTTATTGTTAGTCAAGCAAAGACAAACAATTCCGCTGCATTCACGAATCATTAAAGCCATATCTTGAGCACTCATATGATGTGCAGAAAATATAAGATCGCCTTCATTTTCTCGATTTTCATCATCGGTTACGAGAACACCTTTTCCGCTTTTAAGTTGCTCCAAGGCATTTTCAACACGTTCTTTACTCGAAATTCCAAATTGGGTTAACGGACTTAATTCTGTACTTATCATAAAAGTTTTTTTAGAAATAATAAGTGACAAATCTAAAATTGTTTGAAACTAAAAAGTTTGATATAAGTCAATAAATCGACATTCTATTTTTTTAATGTTAATCTAATTAAGTTGTCATAAAATCTTAATTTAGTACCCAAATTCCATAATCGAAAGTTTAATAAATACCATCTTAAATGGAGAATATCACCGTTATTATAATGCTGCTTTTCGGCGTTGCTTTTCTTAGTCTTGTTAGCAAAAGATATAACTTTCCCATTCCGATTGTTTTGGTTTTATGTGGCGTTGTTATTAGTATTGTTCCTGGACTTCCTGTGATTGCTTTAAGTCCTGAAATTGTATTTATTATATTTTTACCACCGCTTTTGTATCATGCGGCGTGGCATACCAGCTGGTCAGACTTTAAGCAATCTATACGTCCAATAACTTTTGCTGCTGTTGGTTTGGTTTTCTTTACAACAGGATTAGTTGCTGTTTTTGCACATTGGCTTATAGATGATATGTCTTGGCCGTTAGCTTTTTTACTTGGTGCAATTGTTTCGCCTCCCGATGCAGTTTCGGCAACAGCGATTACAAAAGGGTTAGGTCTTAATCCTAGATTGATTGCTATTCTAGAAGGAGAAAGTTTAGTAAATGATGCTAGTGGTCTTGTTGCATACAAATATGCGCTTACGGCAATTACAGCGGGAAATTTTGTTTTGTGGCAAGCCGGATTAAATTTCGTCTTAATGTCAGCTTTGGGCATAGGAATTGGTTTGGCTGTTGGCTTTATCATGTATTATATCCATAAAAGATTTGTTTGCGACGATATTATCGAAGTAACGCTTACATTATTGACACCATTTGCTTCCTATCTTCTTGCCGAGCATTTTGAAGGATCGGGAGTTTTGGCTGTGGTAACAACAGGACTTTTTTTGGCAGCAAGATCAGGTACGATTTTTTCGCATGAAAGTCGAATAATGACCAATACCATTTGGGATGTGCTTAATAATATTCTGAACGGTTTGATTTTTATTTTAATCGGACTTCAGTTAAGACAAATTATTGCTGGAATTAGCAATTACTCTGGAAATTCATTATTTATCTGGGGAGCAGTTATAAGTATCGTGGTGATTCTAGTTCGTTTTTTGTGGGTTATTCCTGCTACAATTCTACCAAGAATAATTAGTAAAAAGATTCGAGAAAAAGAACAATTTGATTATCGAAATATGATCATTTTTGGATGGTCGGGAATGAGAGGTGTCGTTTCTATGGCGGCAGCGTTGGCACTTCCGTTAATGTTGAATAAAACAGAAGAATTTCCGCTTCGAAATTTGATTATATATTTAGTTTTCTGTGTTATACTTTCGACTTTAGTAATTCAAGGTTTGACACTTCCTTGGCTTATAAAGAAATTAAAAATCGAACGTTATTCAATACTTGCAGAAGAATATAATATTCGAAATGTGATTGTCTCAGAAACCATTGCGCATATAGAAGATAATTTCTCTTTATTGAATGATGAATTGCTTCATAACATAAAAAGTAAATACGAAGTAAAATTTAATCGTCTGCAAAAGACTGAACTTCCTGCAAATTTCTTTGGAAATGGAAAACTTCTTGGAGGTGAAATTTTTAATGATTTCACTAAAATTCAAATTGATTTGCTAAATGTAGAAAGAGGAAAATTAGAATCGATGCATAAATTTGGTTCTGTCAACGAAGAAATCTTTCGCAAAATCGAAAAAGAACTAGATCTGGAAGAAACCCGTTTATGGATGGAAATGTACGAGGAAAATTAATTGTAAATGGTGAATTGTGAATGTCTTCTTTGCATACAGAAAATAATTAATAATTCACCATTTACAATTCACAATTAAATAACCCCCATTTTCTGCATTAAAAAGGTAGCACTTTTATTTTTGCAGATTCCGTTTCGGAGTTTGTAATCAAAATGTAAATCGTTGTTTTGGATCTCAACTTCGAAACATTGATTGGTTAAAATATTAGGAAATTCGTTTGTTGTTAGGCATACTTCAATGTCATGTGTTGCGATGGCGCCAATAGCTTTTTTAGAAATTATCTTTTTCACTACTTCAATAGTCCCATTTCTTTTATCATCGGAATTTGTACCTCTTAAAATTTCATCCAATAAAACAAAAGCAGGCTGATTTTCAAGTTCATCCATGATCTGTTTTAAACGTTTAATTTCAGCAAAAAAGTAAGACTCAGAATCAGATAAAGAATCTGACAATCGCATTGAAACTAATACTGGAAGTGGATGTACTTTAGCTTCTGATGCACAAATAACTGAACCAATTCCGCTCAATACCATATTGATTCCTAAACTTCTTAAAAAGGTACTTTTACCGGACATATTAGATCCAGTCAAAATCACAAAAGATTGTGGATGAAATTGAGTATCATTTCCAACTCTTGTCGAGGGGTTCAATAACGGATGGCTTAGATTTTTAAACTCGATTTTATAATCAGAATTGATTTCAGGAAAAACGAAATCTTCATTGTTATACGCCAAATTTGCCAGACTGTTTAGTGCTTCAATTTCGCCAATAATAGAAACCCAATGATTCATTTCTGACGCATAATCTTCTTTCCATTTTAAAAGTGCTTTTAAAACATGCAGATTGAATAAGAATGTTCCGTTGAATAAAGTGGCTGTTACAAAGTTATTTATCGTATCCATTCTTGAAAATAACTCAGAAAGCTGTTTTAAATGCTGGCTTGCTTTTGCATTCTTAAAGTTAAGCTGTTCTTGTAAGCGAATTAGTTTATTAGATTGGAAAGATTCACGTTCAATTTTTTCAATCAATAAACTGTATTGCTTTATGATATTAGCGACATTATCAGCTTTTGCTATTTCCGATTGAATTCTCTTTACTGCTCTTCCTAAAACAATTAAATTGGCAATAAAAACATACGTTAAATAAGAAAGTATAATAGTTTTTGATGTAATAAAATACGCTGCCAGAAATCCAAAAAACGTTACTGGAAGAATAAATGATAATGCAACTAAAACTTTAGGTAAGGAGTTATTTGTAAAAGAAGTCCAATGTTTTATTGCTTCGTAAGATTGTTTAGAATCTTGACTTATGATTGCTAAAGCCTGAAATTCTTGCCTCCAATCAATTTTGTTTTTTAATTCATTTATAGCTTCCTGATTTTCTAAAATTTCAGCCTCAGGAAGAGTGTGAAGCAATAATTCTGCGAGTGTTTTTTTTCCGATAAAAGATGCTGTTCTATTTAGATTTTGAAATAAAGAATGATCTCCAAAAATATCCAAATCGTAAGCATACGGATGATGGAAATCGATAAATTCAGCTCCATTTTCAAAAGGCGTTTTTTCTCTTCTCAGAAAGGCAATTTCATTCTGATTAATTTTTAAAAGTGTTTCTGCAAGCAATCTTTGAAATGACACTCTCGAATGTATTCTCATAAAAAAAATAAAACCAGCAAAAGATAGAACAGCTAGAATGACATAAAGTATTTGATCTGTTTTGATGTAATAAAACATAAAAAACAAGAAAAGGAAAATACTTAATAGTCTCAAAAGACTTATGCTGTTGTATTTTTTGTTGGTTTTATTATAGAGTTCTGAGTATTTTGTAACGTTGTCTGGATATGCTTTCATTCTATTATTTTGGTTGAAATACAAATATAGCTTTTAAGTCACAAAATCATCACTATTGTTATTTAATCTTCATGCATAACCAAAATCGGAATGGTAACTTCTTTGGCTATTTTTTTTGAAAAACTAGAATCAAAAAGACTTTCAAAGAAAGAACGTTTATGTGTTATTGTGGTCAAAATATCAATGTCTTTGTAAAGTATAAAATCAAGAATAGTTTCTTTTACATCGTCACTTGGCAAAACTAGAAACTCCACATTTTCTTCAGAGAATTCTTTTTCCCATTCTTTTCGAACTTCTTCTGAAACATCAGAATTAGAAGTTTTAACGTATAAGCTTTTTACTTTAGCACCGGTTTTTTTAGCAATTTTCAGAATTTTTTTCAGTTCTTTTTTATCTTTTTCACGGTAGCGTGTTGTAAAACCAATCGTTTTTACTTTTTTGTATTTGGCATCGATAGGAATACACAGAACAGGAACTTCGACTCCAGAAATGACAGATTCGGTATTAGAACCTGTAAAGAATTTAGTCCAGTCAGAAGCACTGTTGGTTCCCATAATCACAAAATCGACTTGATCTTCTTCTACAGCGTTTTTTAAATTGTAGATAAGATCACCATCCATTAAACGGTGTTTGATTACAATATCTTCTAATTTACGTTCGGCTGCAATTTGGCGCAGTTTTGGAATTTCATCTTTAAACATTTCGAATTTTGCTAATTCAATTGAACTGTATATAGAAGCATAATTCTCTGGAAAGAACTGGCTGTCGTAAACAGGAATCTCGAATGTATGAAGTAAGATTAATTCGGCGTTTACAACTTTAGCAAATTCTAAAGCATGAACAAATGCATTGGTGGCAGCGTCAGAGAAATCGGTTGGAAATAATATCTTTTTCATAGTATTTAAGATTAAGGTTTGTCTCTCAAATTTACTCATTCTGCAAAGAAAACAACCTGATATTTATCAGTATTTTAACACTTAATGATTTATTAATCTCAATTAATTTGTAGATTTCTTGTTTGAATCGAGTTGTATTGGCACAGAAAAGAATTTGAGCGTTTTTTTATACCTTTGCAGCATGATAAATCAAGATTCTATAGTTGCTTTGGCTACGCCTTCGGGAGCTGGAGCCATTGCCATAATTCGTATTTCTGGAGCCGAGGCCATCACAATTGGCAATTCGGTGTTTAAATCTATTAAAAACAAAGATTTAACGAAACAGAAAACACATACGCTTCACTTAGGGCATATTGTAGACGGAAGTAAAACATTAGACGAAGTTTTGGTTTCGGTATTTAAAGGTCCGAATTCTTATACGGGAGAAGATACGATTGAAATTTCTTGTCACGGATCAACGTATATTCAGCAGCAGATTATTCAGTTATTGCTTCGAAATGGCTGTAGAATGGCTGATGCTGGTGAATTTACATTGAGAGCTTTTTTAAATGGAAAACTGGATTTATCACAGGCAGAAGCAGTGGCAGATTTGATTTCGTCAGATAATGAAGCTTCTCACCAAATTGCCATGCAGCAAATGCGTGGCGGATTCAGTAATGAAATTGCGAAACTAAGAGAAGAGCTTTTAAATTTTGCTTCTTTAATTGAATTGGAATTGGATTTTGCAGAAGAAGATGTAGAATTTGCAGACCGAACACAATTTCATGAATTATTAAATAGAATTGAATTTGTTTTAAAACGTTTAATTGATTCGTTTGCTGTTGGAAATGTAATTAAAAATGGAATTCCAGTTGCGATTGTAGGTGAACCAAACGTTGGAAAATCAACTTTGTTAAATGCTTTATTAAACGAAGAGCGTGCCATTGTTTCTGACATTGCCGGAACAACTCGTGATACCATTGAAGACGAATTGGTAATTGGTGGCATCGGATTTAGATTTATTGATACTGCAGGAATTCGTGATACTAAAGATGTTGTAGAAAGTATCGGAATCAAGAAAACTTTCGAAAAAATAGAACAAGCTCAGGTTGTAATTTATTTGTTTGACGGATTAAAGTTCCAAACATCAAGTTCTGAATTTGTAAATGAAATTGAACAGATTAAGAATAAATATCCGCTAAAACCGCTAATTATTGTGGTTAATAAAAAAGATATTTTATCTGCTGATGAAGTAGCTAATATAACTAATCAGTTAGAAAATTTAAATGCAAAATTGCTATTAATTTCAGCAAAAGAAAAAATAGGAGTAGAGGATTTAAAAAATGAATTATTATCCTTTGTAAATACTGGCGCACTGCGAAACAATGAAACAATTGTTACCAATACGAGACATTATGATTCTTTGTTAAAAGCATTGGATGAAATTCAGAAAGTAAAATTTGGTTTAGAATCTGGTCTTTCAAGCGACCTAATGGCACTTGATATTCGAGAAGCTTTATACCAATTTGGACTTATTACTGGTCAGGTTTCTAATGACGAATTATTGGGGAATATTTTTGCTAATTTCTGCATCGGCAAATAGAAGGCGCAAAGAAACACAAAATAAAAACAAATAAAATAGCTAAAATGTTAATAGTTAACATTTTAGCTATTTTTTTATTCAATTGTTTTTTGGAATATTTAGGTGATGTTTTGTTAATATTTGTACCTCGGGTTCAACGGTGCAGGCAAAAATTAATGGTTTGGTCAAATTTTGGCACACTTTGGCACCTTATGGCACAAAATGACACATCAGAAGAGAACTTAATGGACAATATAGGGCACATAACTAAAAAAAATAAAAAATTGTGAGTTCAAACATGCGAATTACAAGAATCTGCCAATTCTGCAATCAGGAATTTACGGCAAAAACCACGAAAACTAAGTACTGCTCGCTAAAATGCAGCAGTAGAAACTACAAATTAATTACCAGGCACAACATAGTTGATGTTAGGAATAAGGAAACGGAAAGGATCCGAACGATAGATTTTGAGGTAGTAAAAAAGAGGCAGTATTTAAGCATAAATAACTGCGTTCAGTTTTTCGGGATAAGCAGAAGAACATTGTACAGAATGATTGAAAGAAAGGATTTGGAAACTGTAAAACTGGGCAGACGCAGGCTTGTCAGCACTAAGAGCATAGAAGCTCTGTTTGCTGTAAATGAAGCAGCTGAAGCAAAACCTGCTGCTGAACCCCAAATATTGGATTTAAACGAGTGCTGTACCATAAGCCGGACAGGTCTATACTTTTTAATTAAAAAGCATAACATTAGGAAGCACACCTCCGGAAAATTCCCGTTTGGCTGGAATTATCAGGAATAAAAAAACTATAGAGAAAATATCTTAACGTGCATGCGTCAAATTTCATTAAGGGCCATTTGTCTTCATCAATATAAGCCAAATTTCTTTTGGCGTCTTAAGCGTTATGTCCTTCCTTCCTTAAGAACCTTTTATGCTTCTTTACCATGCTGCTGCGATGATTTATCTGTTGAATCTTCTATATTTTTTCTTGATTTTTTTTACGGCGATATAAGTGTATTTTGCTGATAATTAATTCTATAAATGTAGTAGATAGTTTTTTAAATCTTGATTTTTGTCGGACATTTTTTATCATTATTATTTTTCATATAGTTTAGATTTTTCCTTGCAAGACATTTTAATAGCTAAAAACTAAATTTATGAAAAATCATTTTTCACCGCTTTTTAATAAGGGGGCATACCTTAGCGTTTATTGCTTTTTTATGTTCTTGACGTTTACCTTTCAGTCCTTTTTATCTTGTAAAATAGAAACAGGCAGAATGAAACAGGATAGGCATTATTTTTTTTAATAAACTCATTCGGAAGTGATTAAGGTAAAATTGCAGATTATGCGATTGCAGAAACAATTGTCGCAGGAAGAAATTGCCGATCTGATTGGTATGACGCAGTCAACCTATAGCAGAAAAGAGAAGGGAATTACAAATATAACGATGTCGGAATGGATAAAAATCGCTAAAGTTTTGGGTGTCGAAAAAGATGAAATCTATCAGGAGGGCATTTCCAGAAAAGATATGCTAGATGTGCCAGAGAATCAGAATCACCATATTGTTACTTACGTTTTGGAGCAAATCGATTTTTTGCAGAGGAAAAATTATGAGCTTAAGGAAAAAATAAGAATACTTCAAAAAGAGCGCTGTAATTTGCAATGAATTGATAAGGAGCCCGTTTGAAAGTCGATGTCGAACCTCACACTGTCATTTCCTTTCGGACTTTTAGCTATAGATATAGCTTTGGAGTTTACGCCATTTGGCAAGCTCTATAAATGCTTTTGTGCTTTTATGCAAAATTCTATTAAATGTAGGGAATCAATCCATGTGCAAATCCACTCATATTCGACCTTATTTGATCTTGCAGGCTGCTGAAAAAGCTGAATTGCATAAGGGTTTAAAAACGCATATAAATTGCATAATATCCATACCGTTTATATAGTATTTTTGATTTGAGGTACTGTATGAATGTTTTTCTGCACATCGATCTGTCAAGCAAATTATTTTCTTTACAATATGCTTCTTCAAAAAAACATTAATTGGCTTTGCAGGCTATTAAACTCAATCTATGAAAAAAATTATTTTGCTTTTTATGTTTTTAGCCGGGGTATATGCCCATTCGGCAACATTGAGAACTGGTAGTGATTCTCGTAACAATGCATTAACTGAAATTGAAAAGCTGCATGCAATAGCTAAAGTTTGGGGTTTTTTGAAATATTACCATCCAAATGTTGCCAATGGCAGCCAAAATTGGGATAATCAGTTATTTATGATTTTGCAAGAAGTAGATAAAATACAAACACAAGAAGAATTTTCAGATGCTATTTGCAGGTGGATTGGCTCTTTGGGGGAAGTTAAAAGAGGAAGCCTGCCGGAAATATCGCCTAAAAACAATTATTTTGACAAAAATTTAGATTTTGCCTGGTTTAAGAATAGAATTTTTTTTTCGAAAGAACTGTCGGAAAAATTAGAAGCCATTGAAGCAAATAGATTTCAAGGTCTCAACTTTTATGTGTCCTTTCAAGCATCCGACCCAAATGCATCCCCCCTGCAGTTTACCAATGAAGTTAAATATTCAAAATTTGATTGGTCTGACAAAAAAATGAGGCTTTTAGCCTTGTTCAGATATTGGAATTATGTTGCTTATTTTTTTCCCTATAAATATCAAATGGATGAAAATTGGGATAAAGTCCTTGTCGACATTTTGCCAGAATTTGTAAATGCAAAAAGTGAGCTTGAATTTCATTTAGCAATGCGGGAATTATCGATTAAATTAAATGACAGCCATGCATCTATTGGAACAGGTAAAATGTTTGAAAAATTTGGAGATAAGTTTGTACCGGCTGATTTTAAAATTATTGATAGAAAAGCAGTAGTTATAGGTTTGAAAAATGACTCCTTGGCAACTGTTTCCGATATAAGAATAGGGGATGTTATTACAAAAGTGGATGGAAAAACCATTGATTTTTTAATCAAGGAAAACAGAAAGTATGTGGAGGGGTCTAACGAAGCGGCTATCCTGCGTAATATTTACTGGGCGATTTTTAATGGAAAGTCAGATTCTCTGCAAATTGAATATAATAGGGCAGGAGAAAAAGCTGTAAAGTATATAAAGCGATATCCCTACCAGAATATAAGAATGAAGGCGGCTGAAAAAGAGAAATGGAAATTTCTGGATAATAATGTGGCCTATATCGATATGAGTGCAATTGCGGAAGGTGATGTTCCCGCAATTATGAAAGAATGTCTGAATAGTAAGGCAATTATTTTTGATTTGAGAAATAATTCAAATGGCACCAATTATATAATATCAGAATATCTGAATCCGGAACCACGTGAATTTGTGAAATTTATCGACAGCGATTTAAGCGCGCCCGGCAGATTTGTCTGGAGAAAAGAAATCGAGAAATGCGGAAAGATTAATCCTGACTATTATAAGGGAAAGGTCATTATATTAGTAAATGAAGTTACCCAAAGCCATGGCGAATATACCGCAATGAATTTTCAGACGGCACCAGACGCAACAGTAATTGGCTCCCAAACCTCAGGAGCAGACGGAGGAGTTGTACGGTTTGAAATCATAAATGGATTTTGGACGCAATTTAGCAGCTACGGTGTTTTCTATCCCAATAAAAAAGAAACCCAGCGAATTGGAATAGTGCCTGATATTAAAGTGAAACAGACAATTTTAGGGATTCAGCAGAAAAGAGACGAATTCCTTGAAAGGGCCTTATTGTTTGCTAAGAGGGGAAATTGAAAAAGCAATGCGCCAACTTTATCTTTTTTCCAGCTCCATTAAAAAAGAAAGTGCAATTTCGGGAGTGCTATTTTTGAAGTTTCCTCAATTTTTCTTGGAGTTCAAAATTTTCTTTTTGCAAAAACTTGATTTTATCCAAAAAATCAGGGTGAATATCTAGATTTTCCAACACCTTAAACATACCCTTTTTGGAAATGCCTGCTTGGTATATTTCGTCTTTTTCGACACCCAAAACTTTAGCGATTTTTATCCATTCCGACATCGTTATATTTGTAATCCCCTTCTCTTTTCGGCTATAGGTTGACTGCGTCATACCAATGAGATCGGCAATTTCTTCCTGCGACAATTGTTTCTGCAATCGCATTTTCTGCAATTTTATTTTAATCACTTCTCAGTTTTTTTTAAGCAATGATAAACAATTTATAAGAATATACCAACAGATTTGTTTAGAATGATTTTTGTTTTTTTGTTTCTTTTTTGTGATATTTTTTATTTGTAAAGCAATATAATGTGTGAAATAAAAACAATAACATATTAAAATTGCATAAAAAATGCATAAGACTTAAATTGTAACTAGCCTATTTTTGAATCCAGTCTTGATTGAAAAATTGACCTGTCTTTATCATAAGTCGACGTGGTTTAGAATAGGTTTTTAGTTAAGATGGAACTATAAAATAATGTTAAACATCAAACAAAATTAAAGATGAAAAAGAAACTAAGTTTAAAAAGTTTAAAAGTTGTTAAATTATCAGATCAGGAAAAATCTACAATCACTGGCGGAAGCGGAACTTGCGGAAACTCTGGAGCAAATTCATGCAACCAGACGTCCGTATGGCCAATTAATTGCTACACTACAATGGTCTTTAGCTGCTAAAGCGAAGATTTTGAAATTAAATAAAGTCTAAAACCTGAATTTAAATTTCTGCAAAGGGTATTTTCAGATATGAAAATATCCTTTGACTGAAACCAATAAATAAAATTACTGTCGTGAGAAATCATGGCAGCGCTTAAAAAACAAAAATTACATAATGAAAAAAATCATGCTTCTTGCTGCCTTCTTAATTGGATTTGCAGGGTATTCCCAAAGTTTAAATTGTGCAAGATTTAAAAATGTAAAGTATTATTCTCCGGCTCATCCCGGACAATATGCTATTATGAAAGATTCAATTCAGGAAAATTACACTGATGGTAAATTAGAAATTACCTGGAGCTTAAATTGGCTGTCGGAATGCAAATATGAAGTTGTGTGTACAAAAAATACGGGTTCGGAACCTATATATCCCGGCGACAGGCTCATATACACAATAATTAATACTGAAGATGATTGTTTTACGGTATCTGTATTGTATAAAAACAAAGAGAACACTGCTGAGAAAACTTTTCAAAGGGGCTTTTGCATAAAAAAAGATTAGAAATCTTAGTTTCTACATTTAACTGTGTTAATTTTTTTGCTATATGGAAGATGCAATACTAAAGGTTGAAAAAAATATTTGGGAATCTCTTGAAGATGAAAATAGGATTGGACTATTGACAGGTCTATCCGGAATGGCTTTTTTTTACAGTAAAATGCATTCAGTTTACAAACGGGATGAATATCTGATAAAATTAACAACAATTGTAGAGAAAGTAAATGATATGCTTGAAAATGAGTCGTCTATAACCACACTGTGTTCTGGATTGGCCGGATTTGGTCTCGTGCTGCTGAGTTTGGAAGATGATATAATTGATATCGATGCAGAATATTTTGAAAGCATCGATTCCGTTTTATTAGAAGATTTGAAGATTTGCTGTGAAGCGAATCATTATGATTTCCTGCATGGTTCAATGGGAATTGCAATGTATTTCATTGAAAGATGCAAATCTGATAAGAATGAAAAGAATATAGCGGCATTAAACCATTTTTCTGAAAATTTAATTTATAAAATAAATAATAGCTTAGAGGAGATTCTAATTTCAGAAGTGGCGCTAGATAATGATGATCGATTCTGCATTTATTTTGGCATTGCTCATGGCATTGCCGGTTATTTAAATTTTTTGCTTTATCTGCAAAGCAATTTTTCAGAATTGAAAACAGATATCACGTCCTCTTTGCAAAAATGCATTTCTTATTTAAAATCCTATAAAAAATTTGATGAAAACTCGAAGCAGTTTTATCCAAATTTACTTTTAATACATTCAAATACAATTGTCAATTCAAGATTGTCTTGGTGTCAGGGTGATTTTGGAATTGCCAACTCCTTGTATAATTGTGGAATTTATTTAAATGATGATCATCTAATAAAAGAATCGGAAGAGCTAATAGCATCGTGCCAAAAAATATCACTTCAAGAATCCTTCGTAAATGATTTTGGATTATGTCATGGATCAGCCGGAATAGCGATTCAATATCATTTGGCTTCCAAAAAACATAAAACTGCTTTTACGGAAGACATTCAAAAATGGATGAATATAGTGAAGATGCAAACTTCCGATTATCAGCAGTTTGTAGCTTATGAAAAAGGCAGCTATCATGCAGAAACAAACCTTTTAGAAGGCTCAGTTGGTCTAGGCTTAATCTTGCTAACGTTGGAAAACAAGATTGACCACAGGTGGCTTGAACTGGTGAATTTACATTAATAAAGCATTTTACCAATCCTGAATTACAATCAATAAACAGTATAAGAATGATTTTTTTTGACGCAATTATCAAGAGGGCTACAAACTTTTCGGTTCAATCATATAGCATCCATCGAAATGATGTAGTAGATTTTTTTGATGCAAACGATTTATTTCAGCTTTCAGTATTAATTTCTTCAAACAGCCTTTATCATGATGTAAAAAAGAATAAAAGAGATAAGATTGAAAGTTCACTATCAAAATATTATACCAGAGCGCATTTTAATCCAACGCCATTTGGACTATTTAGTAGCGTAGGCCTTGCAAATTGGGGAACTTCTACAAAGTTGCCCAAATCAAAAAGCATTAAGCTATCCATTACCCATGATAATCTTTTTTTGTCTTTGCACCAGAATAGCAAACTTAAGGCAGACTGGAAGGGACTTAAGTATTCAATAAATCCTTCGCTGCATTTTTTAGGTAGCGATAAAATTGGCTTTTATAATTCTGAGGCGAAAAAAAATGATAGAATTGAGATAAATTTTGTTGAGCTTGATTATGATGACAATCTAGAATGGCTGTTGGAAAAATTCAGAGAGAGTGCAGATATCGGTCGAGTAATAAATGATTTACTGTTGGAAGGGTTTGATGCAGATGAAGTTGAGGTTTATCTGCTGCAGTTAATTGATGTTGGATTATTGATTGAAAATTTTCTGTTTAATCCCTATGGAAAAAAACTAGAGGCCAGTTTCCCAGTTTATTTCTCTGATCTGATAAATAAAAAAAGTTACTACTTGCATGGCAGTAAAGACGCGAAGCTATTTAATGATCAATATATTCTGGAACAGGATTTATTTTTCAAAGAAACTGAAAATAAACGCTTTTCCCATTCTATTAATTCTTTTGATCTGCAGATTGGTTCCGTCAATTCAAATATTCAGCCGCTAATAGAAAAGTATATAGATTTTATTTTAAGCTACAACTTTAATACAAAGCCTGTTACGGGAAAAATTAACGAATTTATAGCTAAAGTGGCAGAAAACTATAATGATGGTTTCATTCCCTTGAATTCAATATTTAACCCTTACTCGGGAATCCGTTATCAGGATGATAATTCAGATTTTATTCTGAAACTCCATCAGGATATTTTCTGTAAAATTATAGCCTCAACAGAAAAAGAATTATTTCTAAATCTGCCGGGAGAAGCCAATCTTGATGAAAAGAAAAAACAGCTCCCGCTTACTTTTAATGTTTTAATAGAGATTTTAAAAAGCAAAGACACAGGTGAAGAGATTGTATTTATGCGCGGTTTGGGCGGTGGCTCTGCAGTCGATATCATTTCGCGATTCAGTGAAGTCAATTCCGAATTATGCAGAGAAATAATTGATTATGAGAAGAATGCCAATAAGAACATAATCCTTGCAGATGTAAATTGTGTTGGAAACTTTAGAAGCATTAATATTTCGCCCAAAGAGCAATTGTACGATTACTGCATCCCGATCAATACCTCTTATGCAGAAAGTAAAAATCCAATATTTGCATCAGATATATATGCCTATTTGGAAAGCGGAAAAATGCGTCTGGTGTCAAAAGAACATCAAAAAGAGATTAAACCCAAAAAAGTATCAGCTATCAATCCTAAGATGTCGGAGTCTGAGCTATACAAGTTTTTGTGTGATTTTGAAGTTTATAATGAAGAGATATATGGCATCAATTTCGATTTTAATGCCTATTCATGCTTCAGAGATTTTGTTCCTAGAATATATTTAGAAAGCAACATACTTTTGGCGCCGGCTCAGATTCTTTTAGTAGACAATAATTATAGTTTTGAAGAATTTAAAAGCTATTTTCTTGAAAAAATACGGAAGTTCGATTTTAGCAGAACGGTTAATTTTTACTACCTGAAAGGAAATTCAATTATTGATGCATCCAAAGATGAAGAACTAAAAATTATTTATGACAGTCTTAAAACTAGGGATTATTGTTATGTCTCAGAGAATATTTACGAACAATTTCATCCTGCAGTAGAGAATGATTCTGGCAATTATGCGCATGAGCTGATTGTGAGCGTAAAAAACAGCCATTATAAATCGGAAGAATTTACTAGAGATATTGTTATAAACAGCGCTGGCAATGCGAATATCCCGCTGGTTTCCGATTGGATCTATTTTGAGGCGTACTGTAATTCTTATGCAGACAATGATATTTTAAAAAGCATATACAGCGAACTCTGCACCGCAAATAAATTTACAGAATTTTTCTTTGTCCATTATGACAGCAATGGCCGTCAATTACGATTGCGCTTTAAAACTGATTCGGTTGATAATAAGAGAGATATTATAAATTTTGTGGATAATCTAAAGTTGAGGAATATGATTAAAAAGTATCAGATCTTACCTTATGAACCGGAAATTTTCAGATATGGAGGTTCAACATTAATGCGTTTTGCCGAGTTTATTTTCAATTTAGACAGTAAGGACCTGATAGAAAATGTAATTCTGAAAGATCTCGACTCTGCGGAGCATTCTATTGTCGCTATGCATAAAATTATAAATTATCTAGACCTAGCTGGCTTCACAAATGATCAGATGATTCATTATTGCGAAAACTGTATTGAAAATTTCTCCAAAGAATTTAAGCTGACTGCAGATTTAAGAAAGAAATTTAATGAAGAGTATGCTAAAATAAGATTTAGCGCTGAGACCTATAATTATACCAGTTTTGTAAATGATGCAGAACTAAAAAGCAGATTGTCAGAAGAATTAAAGCAAAATACAATTCCGGCGGCTTCTTATATATGGCTTGTAATTCACATGAGCATGAACAGGCATTTTAATGAAAAACAAAGATTCAATGAATTCAAATCCTATTATCTGACTAAATGCTATCTGAATCAATTGAAATTTAAAAACTTAGCGAATTAACTCCCTAATCGAATGAAAATCATACAAAGCTTTTGGTCCGGAAATCAGAAGAAGATAGATGCCGGGTACGGCTGGTCCAAGTCTCAGTATCATTGGATGGGATGGATACTCAGTGTAAATCAATTAGTGAAGTATTATGATAGGGTAGAGCTTTATACGGATGATTTTGGATATGAGATTCTCATTGGCAAGCTGCAATTGCCCTATACGAAAGTCCATGTGGTTTTAAATGGTCTTAATGAATATCCGGCGGAGCTTTGGGCTCTGGCAAAGATTAAAGTTTATTCACTACAGGAAGAACCGTTTATTCATGTTGATGGCGATGTTTTTGTATGGAGCGAATTTTCAAATAATTTAAAAACAGCTGCATTAATTGCCCAAAATAAGGAAATAACCACAAATTACTATCATTTTATGTGGAATAGTATAGTTCCTTTTTTATCTTATATTCCCGTTGAGATTGAGGATTTTGGCAAGAATGCTTCAAATTTTAGCGCTAATATGGGAATTGCCGGAGGCACAGACATTTCATTTTACAAACGATATGCAAAAAAAGCTTTTGAGTTTGTTGAAAAGAACAAACGGATCTGGACTGATATAAATCTATTTAATTTTAATATTTTTTTTGAACAGGTTCTTTTTTATAAAATGGCCGAGATCGATAGTTTGCCGATAGCATATTTATTCTCTGAAATTTGGGAAGATAATTTATATAAAGGTTTTGGAGATTTCCATCATGTTCCCCACCCAAAAACGTATCTGCATTTATTGGGAGATTTTAAAAGAAACATCTCTGTGTGCAAAGCAATGGAAGGATATGTAATGAAATTTTACCCGAAATATTACTCCCGGCTAATGAAACTATATCTCTTAGAAGATGATGCTGCAATAGGGAAGGTTCATACTTTGAATGATAATATTGTAGCTCAATTATTAGAGGAGTTTGAGTCGGATGTTCGAGAGAATAAATTTTCGGAATCTGATTTTCTTTTAAAAAGAGACCTTAATAATGTTAGTTTGAATAGCGACTATAAAAATTTTTTAGAAGAAGAAAATGATTTTATAATAGTTCGTTTGCCTGGCTTTAAAATTGTGGAAAAAGATGAAATAAAAACACTTGAAATAGAAGAATGCAATTCAGATTTAAGAATTTTTGAGTTAGATCAGATAGATGAAATTCTCATGGAGGAGCTGCTGGCTCCGATATCTTATTTCAATCTTATTAGCCAAATGAATCTGTATTTGGAAGATGAGGACCATCAGGAGGCCGTACAGGAAATGGAGGCTGTCATAAAGGGTAAAATTGAAATATACATCACTTTAAAAATCATTGGCATTCACAGCTTTAATTGAATAAAAAATGAAAATTATACAAAGTTTCTGGAGCGGAAATCAAAATAATTTTGATAATTCCGGAGGATGGTATTCTTACCGATACCATTGGATGAGCTGGATTTTGAGCTGTCATCAGCTCATTAGATATCATGATCATGTAGAATTGTATACGGACAGCTTCGGCTATAAAATTTTAATTGAAAAATTAAAGCTGCCCTATACCAAAGTCCATGTCACTTTAGACGAAGCCAATGGCTATCCAAAGGATTTTTGGGCAATTGCAAAAGTCAAAACTTTTCAAAAACAAAACGAACCTTTTCTGCATGTCGATGGCGATGTTTTTGTGTGGAGTTCCTTAACAGACCAATTTAAGAATTCAAATTTAGCTGTTCAAAGCATGGAAGTTACGGATATGTATTACCGCAACATCTGGAAAGACATTTATCCAGAATTGGTTTATCTGCCAGAAGAATTGCATAAATTTCATAACGACCAAAGCAATATTTCATACAATATGGGTATTGTAGGAGGAAATAATATGAGTTTTTTTAAAGACTACTGTGAAAAAAGCATTGATTTTGTCGATGCCAATAAGGTTTCCTGGGACCAGATAAACGGTTTGCATTTTAATGTGTTTTTTGAGCAGCTTCTGTTTTGCAAGCACGCAGAATCAATGAAGCAGGAAGTTGAATTTTTATTTCCTGAAATGCCGGTTGACAATGAATATTTCGGTTTTGCTGACTTTCATGAAGTTCCTGACAAAACATATCTGCATTTGCTGGGGAACTATAAAAAAGAGCCTGTAATATGCAAATTTATGGAAAGCTACATCATGAGAATTTATCCGGAATCTTACGCAAATCTTGGAGCATTAATCAATGAGTTTAATGGAAGGGATTCAGAAATTGAAATTCTAAATTCAGAAATTGTTCAGGAATTGTTGGATGAATTTCACCTTGAATTGCAAAACGATAGCTTTGATTCGACTCGCTTTTTGCTAAAAAGAGATCTCTACAGTGTAGATCTGTATAAAAAAATAGATGTTTTTTTTAACGACAATAGGGATTTTAAGATTGTAAAATTAAATGGTTTTGAACTAAAGGAATCTGCTTCAGATCAAGACTGCATAATAATTGAAGAGCTTAATGCGCCTTTTAGAGAATATGAATTGGATGAATTGGATGAAATTTTATTAGAGGAACTAAAAATTCCGGTTTCCTATTTTCATCTCGCAGAAACTGTAAAAGAATATTTGGAAGATGATGACCAGGAATCTGTCAATGAAATTTCGGAACTATTAAAAACGAAACTTAAAAATTATATTAAGTTGAAAATAATCAGCATACACAATTAATTTTGAAAAAATTCACCAATTATATTCAGGCTGACTCTAAAGATTGCGGAGCGACCTGCATAAAAATTATTGCCAAACATTATGGCAAAATTATTCATATTCAGGATTTAAGAACTTACAGTGAAACCAATCGAGAAGGCAGCAATTTACTGCTATTGAGTGACGCTTGCGAAAAGATCGGTTTTAGAACATTAGGCGCAAAACTTAGCTGCGAAAAACTAGACGAGATTCCCCTGCCATGCATCCTGCACTGGAATAAAATCCATTTTGTCGTATTGTATAAAGTTAAGAATAGGAAATATTTTATATCAGATCCGGGATTTGGCTTACTGGAATACGATGAAGAAGAATTCATAAAATTATGGATAGGAAGCAACTCAAATCGTGAAACCGAAGAAGGAATAACGCTGTTATTAGAACCAACTCCACTTTTTAGCGAAAATGAAGAAAAGGGGCATGAAGAAAATAGATTTGGATTTTCATTATTATTTAGATACATCATTCCTTATAAAAGATTTCTGGTTCAGTTAGCGGTAGGATTGCTGGCAACAACAATGCTGCAGTTAATTTTTCCATTTTTGACGCAGAGCATTGTTGACGTTGGAATACAGAACCAGAATATCAACTTTATTTATCTCATTCTCTTTGCCCAGCTTTTTTTATTTATTGGTAAAACTGCGCTGGATCTTATACGAAGCTGGATTATGCTTCATATGTCGGCAAGAATCAATATATCTTTGATTTCGGATTTTTTCATAAAATTAATGAATCTGCCTATTTCGTTTTTTGATGTCAGGATGACTGGCGATATTATGCAGCGCATTAACGATCATCAGAGAATTGAAAATGTTTTAACTTCTTCATCGCTAACCGTTTTATTTTCGATAGTCAACATGATTATTATGGGCGGTGTGCTAGCTTATTACAGCGCCAAAATATTTGTTGTTTTTTTCTTAGGAAGCGCCTTTTATTTTTTATGGATCATATTGTTTTTAAAAAGAAGATCGGTTTTAGATTACAAAAGGTTTGCAGAAGTAAGTCAGGAGCAAAGCAAGGTGATAGAATTAATAAGCGGAATGCAGGAAATCAAGCTTCACAATGCTGAAAAGCAAAAAAGATGGGGTTGGGAATTTATTCAGGCCAGACTGTTTAAAGTATCAGTTAAAAGGCTGGCTTTAGAACAGGCCCAAATTGCGGGATCGAATTTTATTAATGAAATAAAGAATATAATTATAATTTTTTTATCTGCTAAATTTGTTATTGACGGACAAATTACTCTTGGTATGATGCTCGCCATAAGCAGTATAGTTGGAGGTTTAAACGGACCTATAGTGCAAATCATCACTTTTGTGAGAGAAATTCAGGACGCAAAAATATCTCTGGCGAGACTATCTGAAATTCACGAAAAAGAAGATGAAAGCCAGCAGGAAGAATATCAGACCCATGAACTGCCTTCTCAATTCGATATTTTAATTAATAATCTGTCGTTTCGGTATGCAGGTTCCAATAATACCGTTTTAGATAATTTAAATCTGCTGATACCGGCTAACAAAATAACGGCTATTGTCGGTACAAGCGGAAGCGGAAAATCCACCCTGATGAAATTATTGTTAAAGTTTTATGAATTGGAAAATGGCGCAATTACACTGATGCCTAAATCGCTGGATGAACAGAACAATGCCATTGATTTAAAAAACATTGCTCAAAAAGTATGGCGCAATAATATTGGAACAGTAATGCAGGAAGGTTTTATCTTTAATGACACCATCGCTAATAATATTGCAGTTGGAGCTGATAAGATTGATAAGGATAAATTAAAATATGCGGCAGAAGTGGCCAATATATCTGGCTATATTTTAGGGCTTCCGTTAGGCTATAATACTAAAATTGGAAGTGAAGGCACAGGTATGAGCACAGGACAAAAACAAAGATTGCTTATTGCGAGAGCCGTATATAAAGATCCTGAAATTTTATTTTTTGATGAGGCAACTTCAGCTTTGGATACCAACAATGAAAAAGTTATAATGAAGAATTTATCAATTTTTTTCGAAAATAGGACAGTGGTAATCATAGCCCATAGATTAAGCACAGTGATCAATGCGGATAAGATAGTGGTTCTGGACAAGGGGCAGATTATTGAGGTTGGAACCCATCAGGAATTGGTGGGATTTCAGGGGGCTTATTATGAATTGGTTAGGAACCAGTTAAATTTAGGCTCTTAATCCGCATCCAAACTAATTTAAAAGACTTGACACGATATGCCCGAAAATAAACAAATTGAATTAAGAAGCGAAGAAGTTCAGGACATCCTTACCAAAATGCCGCACTGGATGATACGTTGGGGAGCCGTTTTAATATTTGCAATACTTTTTATGCTTTTTTTTGTGTCTTGGTTTATTAGATATCCGGATGTTGTCAATGCCGAAATCGTAATTACAACCAATATTCCGCCAGAAAGAATAGTTTCAAAAACATCAGGGCGTATTGAAGCAATTTTGGTTAAAGATAAATCAATCGTGGAGAAAGATGCAATTTTGGCAGTTATTGAAAATGCAGCCAGCTATAAAAATGTTTTTTTATTAAAAAAAATAATCAATGATTATAGCATTAGCGGCACAAAGATAGATTTTCCGTTTAAGCTGCTTGAAAATGCACAATTTGGAGAAATTGAAAATGCGTATGCCGCTTTTCAAGAAGACTATCAGGCACAGAAATTAAATGAAAATCTGCATCCTTTTGAAGTTGAAAGCAGAGCGCAGTTATCTGAAAAAAATCAGATACAGGAGCGGCTGAAAATTCTGCAGCAGCAAAAAGCTTTAAGCGAGGGGGAACTGCAACTCAAAAAAAATGAAATTGCCCGTTTTGAAACCCTTTTCAATAAAGGAATCATTTCAGTTCAAGAGATGGAGACCAAGAATTTAGGATATCTTCAGGCCCGAAAAGACTATAAAGGCATTTTGACATCTATTTCTAATCTCGAATCGTCTTTGATAGATAACAGAAAATATAGCCAAAGCTCCTCTATAAGCAATGCAAAAGAGAATGCCAACCTGCGGCGTGGTACAATGCAGTCTTTTTATCGGCTAAAAAAAGCAATAAAAGACTGGGAGCTGAATTATACGGTAAAAGCATCTGTAGGAGGAGTTGTTACATTCCTGCAGGTATGGACAGAAAGCCAAACGATAAATGCTGGGGATAATGTGTTTTCAGTAATTCCTGCTTTAAAAAATGGTTATATAGGAAAAGTAAAAGCGCCTGTTTTGAATTCAGGAAAAATAAAAGTGGGACAGAAAGTAAATGTCAGACTGGCAAATTATCCAGACAGAGAGTTTGGCGTATTGCACGGCAAGGTTAAGAATATTTCTCTGATTCCAGATAAGGATGGCAATTTGCTATTGGATGTGGCTTTACCTGATGGATTGCGCAGCTCTTACAAGAAAGAAATTTTGTTTCGGCAAGAAATGAAAGGAAGAGCAGAAATTATAACGGAAGATTTGCGTTTGCTTGAGCGGATTTTATATCAATTCAGGGATGTTTTTGAGCAACCTTAGAGTCATATCAGCTTATGCTGACTGACAAATGCTATTCTGTGCCATGCAAAAAAATGAATGACCATCCCACAGTTTTTTTCTAACCTTAAAACCCCTTCGGATATTCTTTTTAAGTTAATGGACTTGGTTTTAAAATACTGGCATCCATTATATGCTTAAAGATATTCTTTCTTTCTTTCTTTCTTTCTTTCTTTGTAACGCCATGCATTTTTTTTCGCGGCAGCAAAAAGCTTTTTTGAATGCAGCCTGCTTTTTTGTCTAAGGGCTTGCCTGATTCTTTTTTTTAGTAGCCGTAATTTTCCTGCTAAACTGCTCTTATTAAATAAAAAAGCACCTGTTTTTTGGACAGGTGCTTTACAAACTAGTACTATAGTATATATTATGCTACGATTACGTTTACTGCGTTCGGACCTTTTCGGCCTTCTTGGATGTCATATCGAACTGAATCGTTTTCACGGATGTTTTCCGATAGACCTGAGGCATGGACAAAAATTTCGCTTCCTCCATCATTAGGAGTTATAAATCCGAATCCTTTTTCCTCATTGAAAAATTTTACTGTACCTTCTTGCATATTAAATATTTAATTAGGACAAATGTACTCTATTAAATGATAGCAACTTAGGAAATAGTTTTTAATTATGTTTTAATTAACTTTAAGTGCAGACAGTCCAATTTGATGGAATATGAGGAATCTTTGAAATAAATGTAACTCATCTGATCTGGATTTTTTTTAAAATTAGCGTTTTCAGCTTTTCTTGAAAGAGCGGTTATGCTTGGAGATATTCCTTGAAGGAGTAGGTTTTGAATAGGATTTTGGGTTTTAAAATTATTTAGGCATTAAGAAAACTTACATGTACTTTTTTGTTGTTTTGTTCTTTTTACTTTAAAGTGAAAAAAAATTCTTACATTTATATTTACTATATGTATTTCAAGGATATTCAACACCTTATGGATTATACTGATATGTTGCACGAACCTTTACATAAACTTATTTATTTAGCAGAGGATGATGAGGATGACAGAATTTTATTTTTGGAAGTCCTTAAGGAAATCCATCCTGAGATTGGCGTAAAGGTATTTGAAGACGGCCAGCGACTTTTAGACAGTCTTCATGAGGCAGAAAATGACAAGCCTAAAATCCTATTCCTAGATATAAATATGCCCTGCAAAAATGGTTTTGAATGTCTAAAGGAGATAAAATGTAGAGTAGGATGTTTGAGTGGGGTAAAAATTATTATGTTTTCTACCAGCAGCAGTACATTACATATTGAACTTTCCTATAAACTAGGAGCTGATGGCTATGCTATTAAGCCAGGCTCATTTAACGAACTTAAGGATTTGCTTCAAGAAATTATAGCAATAGACTGGAGCAAAGCCTCAAGAAATAGAACAGAATTCGTTTTGGATAGCAAAAAGTAAAAAACAAATGAAAACTTAGCTGCGCTTAGTGATTCTTTGAAGCTATTTTTTTTATGCAAGACTATCTGACTCAAATTAATTTATACTGCAACTTCTTTTTCAGCGGAAGCTAAATGGGCAGATTCTTCAATAGGAGTTTTCAAAGAAGCCTCTTCTGCTTGGATTTCTTCAGTAGGAGTCTGCTGAACATTTTTTTTCATAAGAATATAAAAATCCCTTAGGTGCCACCATGCTGGACAACGATCGATAGGACCGTTAAAGTTTCGAATACCAATGTAACAGCTTTTTAGGAATAACCGAGTATCGGTAATCTTTGCCCATCCTGTCCATTCCACAATTTCAGGCGGTGGATTATTCTCAAAATGGCGTTTTATCTCTTCGTAATTCATGCCGCAAAATTAGATAAAAACTATGCATAAGGCAAGGTATGCGATTGGGTTTATGCTTTATTAGCTATGGGGCTGTGCTGTTTTTTAGTTCACTGTTTTGAAACCCAGATTATTGGGAACAAGATTTTTTCAGTTTATTTTTTATTAAACTTAATTTTTGGCTGTTTGCAATGCTAAGCTTAGAATGATGTAATATTATTAGCAGATTCTGTAAGCTTTTATATTGATATTGCAATAAATTTGTTTCTATACTGGTAATGATACTTTATTATCATTCAGAAAAAGTAACAGGGGACCGGCGGGTTCGTCTGAAGGTTCTGTACAATGATTTAGTTAGTTACCGCATACCATTTCAGGCACCCGCCGGCTGCCGAATAACTCCTTAAATATTTAAGGAGTTTTTTTTTATTTTGGCAGATAATCTTCTGTAGAAAAAGGTATCATTTTTATGTTGCCATATTTTTTTCTTTTTAAAGACTTTTTAAGTTTGATTGGTTTATCAAAGGTTTTGGTTCTGAAATCATTACAGTTGGTATCTGCATTTATTCAATATTGTTTTAAAAAAAACAGCCTTTTGAGCTGTTTTTTAATTGAAAGAGAATTTTATCTATTTGGTTTTCGTCGGACGAATCTCTATTTTGCTCGGTAGAACATTAGGGTTCATTTTTAGGAGATCTACTACCATCTGTCCGATATCTGAGGGTTGGATTTTCCAATTGTCATCTTCATTTGGCGTATGGCCGTTAAAATTTGAAGTAACCGATCCTGGCATAATGGTGGTACACTTTACATCATAATCACGCAGATCTAACATCGCAGCTTGGGTAAAACCCACCAGTCCGAATTTTGAAGCATTGTAGGCAGCACCTTTTGCAAAGAAATTGGTGCCTGCAAGTGATGCTATTGATATGTAATAGCCTTTGTTTGTTTTTAGTTGTCCGCTAGTTGCTTTTAAGGTATAGAAAGCTCCTGTCAGATTAGTATCAATCATTGCGTTCCAGTCCTCTAAGGACATTTCGTCTACGGGAGCAAATTTACCTATTCCAGCATTAGCAATAACAATATCGAGTTTTCCAAATTCAGATGTAATCTGTTCAACAGCTTTGAGCTGGTCATTATAATTTCTGACATCAGATTCTAGAATAAGGACATTCTGGCTTCCTAATGCTTGCTGCGCCTTTTCAAGCGTCTTTATATCTCTTCCTGAGATCGCTACTTTTAGCCCGTTCTGAACTAAAGCTTCTGCAATGCCAAAACCAATGCCTTTTGTCGCGCCGGTTATGTAGGCAACTTTGTTTTCTATGTTCTGCATTTTTATAAGATTAATTTAAGTTCTTTTTATTGCCTTTTCTATGGCAGCTATTTTGTATGTACTGTTAAAAAAACATACAGTTTATAAAAATACGATAAATTTCTAGTATTGTAGTAATAAGGCAGGTATCTAAAAATATAAATATACACTGTTTAAAGCACCTCGAATATTAACAAGTACTCATGTTAATCAACATCTAACTGTCTTTTATTAATGAGCCTTTAAGGGCAGTTTTTACATATGTTAGTAACACTATTATGGTTTTAAAACAATTGTATATTTGTAAGAAAATAGGTGTAAATACGTGAAATTAACCCGATGTAAAATTTTACATTTGGCTTTTGAAAGAGAATTTACAGATACAGAATATACAAATATTTAGGTTTTAATTTTTTAAGGTTTTATGACAGATAGATATCATGAGATTATAGCAGGAGAGAAAGCGGCTTTAAAACTAAAGCTCTCAGAGATTAGGCGCCGCCACAATAAAGAACTCTGTATTTTATTTGCAGCATATGTCTTGATTTTGTTGTGTATGATCTTCTTTTTACTTCCGCTCTCATAATGCGTTTGTTTGATAATAGCATATTAGAAGTTTTCGTGGTTTTACTAAGAAGAAAGGAATTTTGCTGAGCAATCTACTTATTTAGAGGGAAACAAAAAAGGAAACATCCGCAGGGATATTTCCTTTTTTTATTGTTTAATGGAAGATATTTGAATTTATCTACCGCTAGATGCTGTAATTTTTCCTAACTGCAATCTGAAGTCTGGTCTCTTTGCATTGCTTATGTCAACAAAAGTTTCTTTATTGTCGGTTTGCGAATATACATTTTGGAATAGGTTGTTGCCATACCAGTTTTCTAGATCAGAATTGTCTGTTTTATTTTCTGTAAAGATGTTACCCGTACATTGGTTGAAAAACATTTCTTCAAATTTGATCTTCTTTAAGTTATCTGCATTTACTGCCATTTGGCTATCTAATAATACAGCTGGATTAAAACCTGAAATCACACTTCTTTTAAGCTCAAGAGAAGCATTATCAGCTACATAAACAGCTTCTTTTATAAGACCAGCCTGAATATCAGCTTTGATATTATCACTGTCATTTAAAAGTGTAAGGTTTGAAGCAGAAACGAAAGTTGACTTTCTAGTAAAATCAGTTTCGCTCTTCTTTTCGTATGCTTTTACCTCAAGACATCTTGAACCGTCTCTGTTACTTGAAAGATAAGAAGATCTAACCGCTAGAGAATTAAACAAACGGCATTGAGCACCTTGTGTGATTTTAAAATCGTCGTTTATAGATTTATATGAAACCAGTTGTGAAGCATTTACATCTCCACCATAAAAAGCAAATGAATCGCCTCCTGAGAAGCTCACCATAATGTTTTCTAAAACAGTTTTGTTTCCAGCTCCAGCAACAGTTAATCCATTAAAGCTATCTGCTCCTTTTACTTTTCGGCCCGCAAATTCAATTCGAACAAATTTGAATATTCCAGAGTTGCCAGCTGCATTGTCTCCTCCGTATGCGGTAAGTGAAGGATCAAGATCCATAGTGTATGAGCCAGCTCCACCAAATTTATTGATAGGGGCATCACCAAGGATTACTACGCCACCCCAGTCGCCCGCTTTTTTCATGCTTGCGTTTGAAGTGAAAATAATAGGATCAGTTTCCTGTCCTTCTGCTATGATTTTTGCTCCTTTTGTTATGATAAGAGTTCCTTTGCTTGCTGCATCTCCAATAATTACAGTACCAGGATCAATTGTTAGAATTGCGTTATTAGTAACATATACATTTCCTTGAAGGATGTATACATTTTTTTTCATCAGCTTAGTGTTCTGAGTGATATTTCCAGCCAGTATCTGGTTGGCATCTTTAGACTCCGTCTTTTGCGGTTTGAATTCTGTCCAGTTGTCCAGCCAGTTCGCATATCCGATAATTCCTTTTTCCTGCTGCGCGTTCACGCCTACGGCAATCAGCAGGCACATCATTAAAGTAATTTTTTTCATAGTCTTGGGGCTATTTGTAGTGGTATTTTTTTTGGCTCTTTTTAAACAGATTATAAAGTTTTTAGCTTTTGTGGTCGCTGGGAAGAAAATGTCTGACTAACAACTACAAGAAAATTTAAATCTTTTTTCTGAAGAACCTCTAACAAAAATACGTAAAATCATGAGACTTTACAGGGCTTTACTTATATTTAACATTTGTTGAAGCTAAGTTTAACAATGAGTGACATCTTTCTTTCTTTTAAATTTTTTAAATCATGATTTTAGCGCTGAAGGATAGGTAGTTAGGATAATTTATTAGTTTTCATTGAATTTTAGCTTTCTTGCTAGCGTTTAAAAACTTTTATCATATTATTTTCATTTCTGTTCCAACCTTTTAGGCCAAGTAACAATCTATTATAGTAAGGGAAACAAAAAAATATTCTTTTTTGTGAAAATTCTGTCTTTCTTTAATCAAAAAATATATTTCTAATGAAACTTAGATTTTGCCTGTTGTATTGCCTTATATGCATTTTTGCATCTTGTTCAATTCAAAAAGATTTAAAATCAGATATTAAAATTGCTAAAACAGTTAGCGGAATTGTAATGGATAAAAATGGTCCGTTGCCTGGAGCTACTATCACTGTGAAAAACCAGAGAAAGGGAACATATGCAGACTTGGATGGAAAATTTGAAATTAGCTTAAATGAAAATGATGTATTAATTGTGGGCTTTATAGGTTTAGAATCAAAAGAAGTCACCATTACTGCTAAAGATTATTATGAAGTAAATTTAGAAGCTTTTAAGCCTTTTGTAAGTCGCAAAGAAAAAAGAAGAATAAAACGGGAGATGCGAAGAAACGGATTTTATATTTATCCAGATTAATGCCCTTGATGTTTCTTAAGTCGAGATTTTGATGAGGTTTTATTTTACCGACAACAATATGCCTCGATTCTGTTGCAATAGTTTTATGCAGTTTTACACATAGTGAAAAATATATTAAGAAAAGCAACCTAAAAATTGTCTGGCCTTGCTTTGGTTATCCTTTGCTTTTTTGTGTAACGCAATAATAGTTAACTTTGTTTTACTGCAATAGAGACAAATGCATATGAAGATAAAGCCGATCCCAGTAAATACATTACCACCTGATTTTAATGAGGGCATCATAATTGGAAGAAGGTTCTTGAATGGCGCACCGGATTCTAAAGAAACGGAAAGATCTCATCGAGATTCTGGATTTACCTTTATTGTGCAAGAAAAAGGGAGTACTCATATGGAAATTGATTTTCAGAAGATGGAAATCAAAGCACCTTCGGTTATTTTTATCCATCCAAACCAAGTGCATCGTTTAATCTTATTTGAAGAAGCTATAATTACGAGTTGGATAATGACAGTAGAAAATCTTCGTCCTGATTATTTAAAGATTTTAGAAGATCTTGTTCCTGTAAATGTACTTCCTGTCGAAGTAGATGTTCTATCGATAGTAACTGAAACGGCTTTACTCTGTGTTAAAATGTCTGACAGAAAAGGGGAAAAACTATATGGTTCAATTGTAAACGAATTTGGCAATGCATTGGTCGCATTAGTCGTATCACAATATTTAGCCGAATCAAAAAGAAATGAGAACTATTCAAGGTTTGAAATTATCACTAAAGCATTTATGACCGCCTTAGAATTGAATTTTACAATCGAAAAAAGTCCAAGTTCCTATGCTGAGAAATTAAATATCTCAACGCCTTATTTAAATGAATGTGTTAAAGCTAAAACAGGCTACTCGGTTTCACATCATATACAACAGCGTATTGTGCTAGAAGCAAAGCGCTTGCTTCATCATTCTGATCAGTCTATTAAAGAAATTGCAACAGAATTAGGCTATGATGATTATTCTTATTTTACCCGTTTGTTTTCTAAAATAACCAAAATGACTCCATTGGCATTTCGAAATCAAAACCGCGATTAGTCCTATATTTGCTTCTTTCTGACATTGCCCGTTCCTACGAAACGCGATTTCTTTGCACCAATAAAAAGTATGATAAGATGGAAAGAAAAGCAAGCAGTCTGTTAGAAAATAAAAAAATAGCTATTCTAGGCGCTGGACCAGGTGGATTAACATTGGCTCGTCTGTTGCAATTGAAAGGAGCAGAGGTTAAAGTTTATGAAAGAGATTTTAATCAGGATTCTCGCGTTCAAGGTGCAATTGTGGATCTGCATTTTGATTCTGGTTTAAAAGTAATGCAAGCAGCGAACTTATTGGAAGCTTTTAAAGCTAATTATATGAAAGATGCCGATAGGTATCGTTTGGTTGACAAAGATTTAAATATACTTCTTGATGAAATTAATGAGGGCAATCAAGATAATTTTGACGATGAGCATTTTAGGCCTGAAATTGATAGAGGAGTATTAAGAAATATGATAATTGAAGGCCTTTTGCCTAACACTGTAGTATGGGATAGCCAATTTCTGAGTATGGAACAGGTTAATGACGCGTGGGAATTGAAATTCAAAAATGGTATGACGGCTAATGCAGATATTGTAATCGGCGCCGATGGCTATCGCTCAAAAGTTCGTTCCTACGTGACAGATATTAAAGCATTGTATTCTGGTGCAACAATTATTCAAGGGGAAATTGAAAATCCGAAAATTGACTGCCCTGATATGTATGAGCTAGTCAATAACGCAAATCTTAGCGCAATGGATATAGGAAAAACTATTGCGGTACAGCCAATGGGAAATGGCGGTTTGACATTTTACGCGGCTTCTCTGTATGCTGAAGATTGGATTGAAACAAGTGGTATCGATTTTAATAATGCTGATGAAGTTTATGCTTATTTGGTTGGATTTTACGCCGACTGGAACCCAAAGTTTTTCACTTTATTTAAATCGTGCAAGAAATTTCTAGTTCGACCGCTAAATTATTTTCCAACGGACCAGCACTGGGAAGCAAAAGAAAATGTAACGCTTCTTGGTGATGCTGCACATCTGATGCCACCTTCTGGAGAAGGAGTTAACACTGCTATGCTAGATGCTTTAGATTTGAGCGAATGCTTAACTAATGGAGAATTCAGCGATCTAAAATCTGCTGTTGCGGTTTATGAAACAAAAATGAGGGCAAGAGCTTCAGTTTTAGGAAAAGAAGCTATTGAAGGAATAAAGGATTTTGCTTCTCCAAGCAGGGATTCTATAGAAGATTTAGTAGGAATGTTTCTAAATCGGAAAGAATAAAATACAGATTTTTTTTTTGATTATACGGGACAATTGTTAAATTAAATTTATATGTTAATTTTTTTTAAGAATAAGATTTATATTTTTTTATTTTAGCGAACTCAATTAGCCCCCTTTTCCAAAATGATGTTCTGTACAAAAAAAATTAGATTCTTTTTTGTGTTATATGCTTTTGTTTTTTTTACCAAATTACAATCTCAAAAGCTATTCTCTTCATCCAAAGATTTAACAACTCATATTGAGTCTATTATAATCAAAGAAAATAATCAAAAGAAAGACACTTTAGAACTAAAAAAAAGACTGTCTTTTTTGAAGGAATCATCCAATAAAAAATACCATATTCTTTATGATGCTTTATTAGCAAACGGCTATTCAGTCTTCTTTGACAAAACAAATCCCCAAAGCGAGTATCATTATTTAAAATCTATTCAAGAGGCTCAAAAAAGTAAAGACTTAAGTCTTATTATTTGGACACAGCTAAATTATTCAAAGTACCTATATTTTTACTGTCAGATTGATAGACTTACTCCGATTGTTCTTAAAGCAATGGAAGAAAGCAATCAGATTGATATTTCGGAGATGATTTTGCCAGGAGAAACTTTTAAATTTTTTGGATGGATAATGTTTACTATAGAGGATGATTCTGCTGTAGATTTTTTAAAAAAATCAATGCTTTACATGAAAGGGACTTCTTCAGAATCTGCAGATGTTTTAAATGCAATTGGTAACTGTTATTTCAGAAAGAAAGATCTCGTAAATGCAATGCATTATTTTGATAAATCTGAAGCTGTTGCATTAAAAACTAATGATAGTGTAAGATATGCAAAAGTTTTAGGTGATAAAGCGCTTATTTACAACAAAAAAGGAGACGTAGATACAGCTGTGAATCTTTTAAGGCAGGATATAGCTTATTCTCAAAAGTTCAAAATTGAAAAAAATGAGATGTATGCTTCGATACTATTGGCAAAAATTCTGCTGAAATTAAACAATAAAATAGAGGCTGAAAAAATTCTAGAAAGAGCTGGTAAAATTGCAGGAACTAAATCTTATTACAGAAGTTCTTTAAAAGAAGTAATCGAATTAAAACTACTGCTTTTAAACGGTGAAGATTCTCAAAAAGAACTGATATTAAGACGACAGCTCAAACAGGTTGAAGAATATTTGCTTCAAACCAATGGCAATACTGTATTGAAAAGAACTAATTGGCTTATTCAGAAAAAAAAGTATGAAGATGAAACCCAAAAAATCTTATTGGAATTAGAAAAAAGCGAAAGAATAAGAAACATTGGTCTCTTAATCTTAATTTCAACGATACTTTCGAGTGCAATTGCTTATGGTTTTTTTACTAAACGACTGGAAAATAAAAGATTAAAAGAGGAAGAATATGAAAATGATCTTTTAATGTATGAAGAAAAACTTAAAGATGTAAGTTCTAATATAGATAGCTATGCTGAAAATCTTCAAAATAAAGACAAACAAATATCATTTTTAGAAGAAGAACTCGAGGAAATTAAAAGTTTTACTTCAAAGCATTCAGAACAAGAAAAAAACAAATTGCAGCAAATGTTAAGTTCTCACATTATGACTGATGAAAATTGGAGTGCTTTCAAAAGAGAATTTATAAATCAGTACAGTGATTTTTATTATGCGATAATAGAGAATTTTCCTGAAGTAAAAGAGTCAAATCTTAAAATAATAATGCTTCAAAAATTAAATCTTAACAATTATGAGATGTCAAATTTACTTGGTGTAACAATTGATGCAGTCAAAAAAAGCAAACAACGACTGAAGAAAAAATTAGGCGATAAATATGATCTTTTGTTTGAAATGGTAGAATATAAAACATAAAAAGTTAGCACCACATAAAAACAGTATTTAGAACAAAAAATGGAAACAAGCTTCGGCTTGTTTTTTTTATATTTTTTTTCAATCTGTCTTTTTTTAAGGTAAGTTATTTCTTTACATGTAATGGAGCTAGTTGAGTGAGCTACAAAAACAAAAAATTACTACACACGTACTTATTTTTCTGAAAATGAAGTTTGTGGGGCAAAATATAACATCATTTTAAAATGTCTTTTTTTTGTCCACCCCAATAAATAGGCTTAGTAGGGAAGATGTTTTTAATTTTGAAGCTTAATTGAGACTTTATTTTTGATCTCATTTCTGTAAACACTTAAAATAATTACGCTGCTTGAAAAAAATCTACTTACAGTTATTTATGATGTTCTCTTGTTCATCTATCATTTTTAGAAACCCAAATATTTCATGTCTTGAAAAGATTGGTGCATTTGCAAAAATCTCAACATCTAAAATTGCAACGGTAACGTTATTTTTTGAATTTTCCCCCCTATTAATTAACGGACAAAAAATGTCAATCTTATGAAAGAAATGACTTTTTTATTAAATGTCTCCAAAATATACAGTTAAACTAACCCAGAATTATATCAATCAATTTTACTACTTACTTTTTTATGGAAAAAAACTACTTATTAATTTTGAAGTTTCTAGTCTTTGTATGGCATCTCTATTTACAGAAGATTAAAACTTTTAAGCTTTTAAAAAAACAACCCAATTTGTTAAGATACTCGTTTGTAACTTGTTTCTTTTTATTTACTGTTTTATTGCAATCTCAAACAATAAAATATGTTACTGTAAATGGTTCAGGAAGTAAAGACGGAAGTTCTTGGAGTAATGCTTCTGAGAACTTACAGAAAATGATTAGTTCATCTGACAGTGGTACTCAAATATGGATTGCCAGAGGAACATATACTCCTAAAGTAGCTTTGGCGCCTAACGGCAGTGCACAGGACAGGAATAACACTTTTGGACTAAAAAAAGGTGTACAATTATATGGTGGTTTTATTGGTAATGAAAACAGTCTTTCACAGAGAAATATTACAGCAAATGAAACTATTCTTAGCGGAAATTTGGGTGGTGGAAATTTTGCACACCATGTGATACTTATTTATGCTCTTGAAGAAAATGAGAATTACTACTTAAACGGACTAACCATTAGTGATGGTAAGGCTGATTCATTAGAGTATTATAAAATATCTACAGAAACTAAGAAGAATTCTATTAACGATAATATCAAAGATAAATATCCGGATTGGTTTGTTTCGATGACGGAAAGCCCTTATTATAGTTATGCTTCATTAGGTTTGCAACTTGCAGGATTTAGTGGCTTGCCAAGTATAGCTTCAATTCCGGGAGGTGACATGGTAACAACGGAAATACTTAATACATCCTATCCTAAAAGTAATGGTGGGGCTATATACAACATAAAAGGGGTTTTAACATTAGAAAACGTAACCTTTAAAAATAATCAAGGTATAATTGGTGGGGCAATATGTTTACAGGAAGGTGCTCGCGCCAATTTTACTAACTGTATCTTTTCTAATAATACGGCCACAGATAATGGAGGTGCAATTAGCAACAGCGACAGTTATTTGACTATTACAGGAGGAAATTTTAATGCTAACAGTGCGCCTCTGGGAGGAGTTATTTCTGATTTAGATGGAAAACTTTTAAATCTAAGTAATGTAACATTTAGTAATAACCTGGCGAATAAAATTAAGACTGGTACCGGTTATGGCGGGGCTATTTATATTGAAAAAGTGAGTCAGGATAATTCATCATCAAGGATTGTCAATAATTGTACTTTTGATAACAATAGTGCAGATGTTGCAGGTGCTATTTATGCTGACGAAAATATACGTAATCTTAAAATTACGAATAGTGCATTTACCGGTAACAATGCTTTGATGGAGGCTTCTACTACAATTGCTGGAGGTGGAGGAGCTATTTTGCTTCGCAGAGTTATTAATGCAGAAATAACATCAAATAATTTTAGCAATAATAAAGCTTTAAAAAGTATAGGAGGAGGAACCTTTGCAGTTGAAACAAATGGTATTACATTTTCTGGAAATACATTTTCTGGAAATGCTTCTTTGTTAGGAGGTGCTGCATGTTTCATTGAAAATAAAAATACAACGACCTTAACCGGAAATACTTTTACCGGAAATAGTGTTACGGATACAAGTAGTTATTCTGTTTCTGGATTTGGAGGTGCTATAGTATCTGCAAATGATAATAACATTAAAATCTCTGATAATATATTTACAGGAAATACGGCTACTAAATTTGGAGGAGCCATTAATTTCGAAACAATCACAGTTAATTCTGTCATTAATAATAATATTTTCAAGACCAATAGTGCTTCTGAATTTGGAGGAGCAATCTATGCCAATGTAGTTAGCAATAATATTACTACCAAGCTAACAATAAACAATAATAATTTTGAAAGTAACAACTCTGTAAAAAGAGGAGGAGGAATATTTTTAGCTAATTATAGTACAACTGACATTCGTGATAATTCATTCGTAGGAAACAAATCTTATTTTGGAGCTGTTTTAGATATTGAAAGTTATACAAAAAACCAGTTTTTCAATAATACTGTAAAGAATAATGTTGGTGTCGCAGACAGCGCAGGGTATTCTGGTTGTATAATTGCTGTCTTTGAAGGTGTAAATAAACTGTATAATAATGTTTTTACAGGAAATGAAAGTTTTACGACTATTTTTCAACCTAATTCTACAGTCGATTTTGTAAATAATACTGTTTGGAATGAAAGTCCGGGTTATGGTATTTATACCTTCAGTAAAAAGGTTAAGCTGTATAATAATATTCTTGAAGAACTTACTGTTTCAAGTACTTCGGCTGATGTTCAAAGTAATTCTTTTAGGTATGATAGTCAGAATAATTTTGTAAATAAAAACAATAATATTCGAGAAACCAACCCATATTTTGCTGATGCTGCTAATTATAATTTTAATCTAACAGGTTGTAGTTCCATAATAAATAAAGGAAACAATTCTTTATATTCAAGTGAGTATCCAAACACTGATTTTTTAGGTAAGAACAGAAAAGTAAATACGATTGATATTGGTGCTTATGAAAATGAATTAGGTGCTTCTGGTAAAACAGCACCAACTGCTGTTGCAGCACAATCTTTTTGTAATGAAGCGATTGTTAATGATTTAAAAGCAACTGGCACAAATGTAAAATGGTACAGTCAGGCTTCAGGAGGAAGTTCGTTAGCCAGTAATACAGCTTTAGTTTCTGGTAATACGTATTATGCAAGTCAAACGGTTAATGGTTGCGAAAGTGATAGAACAAGTGTTAGTGTGTCGATAAGTTCTACTCAGGCACCAACTGCACAATCTCCACAAAATTTTATTATTGGTCAAGCAGGAGCTAAAATCGTAGTAAATGGAAGCAATTTAAAATGGTATACACAAGAAAAAGATGGTACAGCATTAACAGCAACGCCTTCTTTAAATATGTCATCTGAAAATTCTGCTACTTATTGGGTAAGTCAAACTAACGCCAACAATTGCGAAAGTATCAGGACTAAAATAGTTGTTAATGTAACTAAAATACCTCTTACAATTAAAGCTGTCAATAAGGTAAAAGTATTTGATGGAAGTGTTTATGGAAATAGTAATTATACTGTAACTTATTCTGGTTTTGAATCTGGTGATAGTCAATCAAATAGTATCTCTGGAACTCTTGCTTTTTCAGGTGACGCTGCTACTGCAACTGAACCAGGTATTTATAAAATTATTCCTCAGGGTATTACTTCTACTAAATACACTGTTTTGTATGAAGAAGGAACTTTAGAAATAAAATCAAATTTAATTCTAACAGACAACATCTTATATGTAAAACAAAACGGAAGTGGCGACGGTTCTTCATGGAATAGTCCTTTAAGTAATTTAGAACTTGCTTTAACAAGAGCTTCTAATATTAACTCCGTACATACAGATGATACTGATCCTAAAAAAGTTAAAAAAATATTTGTAGCAAAAGGAACTTATCAAGTGACTTCAGGAAAGTCATATATAATGCCTAAAAATATAGAAATATATGGCGGATTTGATCCTGATAATGCTATTACAAACCTAACACATCAACGTATCACAGGTAATTTAAACGATGGAAGTATTTTAAAAGGAAATAATGCATCGGTTATTAAAAATGATGATAATAGTTTAACTAGCAGTGCTCTTTTAAACGGTTTTACAATAACAAGCGGTAGTGCAACTAATGGAGGTGGTATATACAATAAAAAAGTCACAGCAAGATTTGAAAACTGTATCATCAGAGCCAATAATGCTACTACAAACGGTGGTGCTATATATAATGAAAACGCCAATACAACATGGGTTAACTGCTTAATTGTTAGCAATACAGCACCAAATGGGGCATCTATTTATAACAATGCGTCGTTGCCTACACTTCTTAATCTTACTATAGCAGATAACACAGGTGCGCAAGGAGCAGCATTGTATAATGCAAGTGGTTCTTCTGCAAGAATTGTAAATACAGTTAGTGTAAAAAATAATTCAGACATTGTTAATAATGCCAGTACTCCTAGTTATGAAAACAGTTTAATACAAGGTATAGGTGGTGTTACAAGCACAACTACAGTTTTTGATGCAAATTATTCGTTATTAACTACCAGTCCTGCTCTAAATGCTGGTAAAAACAATCCTGCTAGTATTGCTTTTCCAGCTAAAGATTTAAAAGGCAAATCGCGTATTATTGATACTAATGTAGATATAGGGGCTTTTGAGAGAAATAAAACCCAAACCATAACAGTGGCTGCTCTTACAAAAAAATACGGAGATGAGCCATTTACACATGGTACTGCAACAAGCGGATTACCATTAGAATATACGTCTAGTAATACTTCTATTGCTATAATAGAAAACGGAAAAATTAAGCCCGTAGGTGCCGGAACAGCAACTATAACCCTAAAACAATCAGGAAATGACAGCGAATATGATGCTGCACCTCAAACAGATTTCTTATTAACTGTAAATAAAGCAGCATTAACTGTAACAGCAGATAATAAATTATTTTTTGAAAATGGTTCTGTCTTTAAAGACTTTTCTGTGAGTTATACTGGGTTTGTCCTAGGAGATACTCCAAGTACAGCTTTTGGGGGTGCAATAGCTTATGGCGGTACAGCTGTAACTGCAACCACTATAGGTAACTACGTTATAACTCCTTCTGGATTAACATCTTTAAATTATAATATTACTTACAATAATGGTAAGCTAACAATTGAGTCTGATGTTCAATTAACAGATGGTACAATATACGTTAAAAAAGGAAGTGCAGGAAAAGGAACCTCTTGGGATGATGCACTAGGAGAAGTTGCTGAGGGATTAAAATTAGCATACTCACTTAATACTAGTACTAGACCAGATGTTACTAAGGCTAATAAAATATATGTGGCTAAAGGGACTTATGCTCCACAATACAGTCCAAAAGACAGTTCTAACTTTGCGGATGAAGATACAGACAATAGTTTTTTATTAGTTGATGGTGTAAAAATTTATGGAGGTTTTGATGGATCTATTGCTAATGAAAGCATATCCAACAGACAAATTCAAAAGAATAAAACTATTTTAGATAGTTATAATCCAGTAACAGGACAAAAAGTACATCACATTGTTATTGTTTCTAACTCTACAGGAGACAACGAAATAGATGGATTTACCATTATGAATGGTGCAGGAGGCTTTGGATCATGGATGGGGGCTGGTGCGACAATGACCATAAAGGGTAAGCCAATTACCCAAGCATTTGGTTCAGGTATTCGTGTACACAGTTCTAACCTTAATATAAAAAACTGTACTATTACTGGAAATTCCTCTGGTAACCAAGCTGGTGCTATGTATATAACGGATGTGTCAAATGTATCTGTTTTTAATACGCTTTTTTATAATAATAGCGCAGATCATTATGGGGCATCAGGTACCTCTATGGTGATATCAGAAGCTAATGTGAAAATTTATAATTCTACTTTTGGAGATTCGCAGAATTCATTTCAAATTGTTACTGATCATGTAAATGCTAATTTGGAAGTATATAACTCAATATTTAGATATTTCGCTGATCCTACTCATAATGATATAAATAAATCGAGAGGAACAATTACCGTTAAGAACTCTTTTCTGCCTAATGCAGAAACTTTTTATAGTAGTAAAGGCTTTGTGTTAGCAAATAACATCTATAATGTAGACCCTGGTTTTATTGATGTTAACGCTAATAACTTTGCTTTAAAAACAAGCTCTGTAGTTGTCGATAAAGGAGACAATTCGTTTTATAACACTGCTATTTATCATGACAAAGATATTGCAGATGATAAACGTGTTCAGAATAATACAATAGATATGGGATGCTTTGAATCTAAGCTACCTCAAACTATTACAACATCTGATTTGACCAAAAATTATGGAGATTCAGATTTTGTTAATGAAGCTGTAACAGTAAATACTGGCTTAGCGTTAACTTATACCAAAAGTAGTAACACTACTGTTGCTGCTATTGTAGATGGTAAAATTCATACACAAAATGCTGGTACAACTACAATTACTGTTGCTGTAGCAGGTAATGAAACTTATGCTCCAACAGAAAAAACCTTTGTTTTAACTATAGCAAAAGCAAACTTAACTGTAAAAGCAAATGATAAGACCAAACTTGCCAATAATTTAGCAATGTCAAATGCAGATTATGATGTAAGTTATACAGGTTTTGTTAACGGTGATGATCGTTCTAAGCTAACTGGATCATTAGTATATTCAGGTAATGCTATAGGTAAAACCGAAGTTGGCATTTATACAGATGGGATATTGCCAGGTGGTTTATCTTCCAATAATTATAATTTTATTTATAATGCAGGAACTTTAAAAATACTACCTAATGCTGCATTAACAAATAATACGCTATATGTAAAACAAGGTGCAGTTGGTGGGGATGGTTCTACATGGCAATTAGCACTAAGTGATTTGTCATTAGCTTTACGCTATGCTACTATTCTTAATAGTAATGCATCAAATACTGTAAATAAAATCTATGTAGCTCAAGGTACGTATACACCAAAATACAGCTCAAGAGATAACTCTAACTTTATTAATGAAGGAAAAGATAACAGCTTTTTATTACCAGATGGTGTAAAACTATATGGAGGTTTTGATGGAAATATTGCTAATGAGAGTTTAACCGACAGAAATATTAAGGAGAATAAAACGATTCTAGATGGACAATCTACAATTAACCATATTATTACAGTTTCTAATTCAGCAGGTAATAATGAAATAGATGGTTTCAGTATTGTAAAAGGTAAAGCAGCAAGCGCAACACTTGGAACAGAAGGAACTGTAATAATAAACGGAAAAGCTATTACCAGAGAGTATGGAGGAGGAATACGTGTACACAGTTCCAACCTTACTGTAAAAAACTGTATTTTTTCAGAAAACTCTTCAGGCCATCGAGGCGGCGGTATGTATATTACAGATAATTCTAATGTTTCAATATATAATACACTGTTTTACGGTAATTTAGTTTCTAACACTGGAGCACAAGGAACTTCAGTAGCACTAAATGATGCCACTGTAAAAATTGTGAATACTACTTTTGGAGATAATATTAGTAATTCAGCTCATATTTTTACTAATGGTACTTCAAATTTAGAAGTGTTTAATACTGTTTTTAGAGATAATCCAGGCAATAATGATATATATAGAGTAACAGGAACAGTTACGGTTAAGAACTCTTTGCTGTCTAAAGCTCAATCTTTATACGCTCCAATGGCATTAGCCAATAATTTCTATGAGCAACCTGCTGATTTTGTTGATGCCAATGCATTTAACTTTGCTTTAAAAACCACATCTCCAGCAATTAACAAAGGAGATAATGCACTGTATAATGTATCAATTGCGGGTAATAAAGATATTGCGAATAACAGTCGTTTTCAAAGTACGACAATTGACATGGGATGTTATGAGTCCAAAATATTACAAACTATTGATGTCGATGATATTACTAAAAAATATACAGATGCTGATTTTGTAATAGGAACTGCATCAAGCGGGCTGTTACCACTTACTTATAGTAGTGATAACAAAAATATAGCTTACATTACAAAAGATAACAAAATTCATATTGTAGGAGTTGGACAAGCTATAATAACAGTTGTTCAAAGTGGAGATGAGATTTATGCTCCAGCAACTAAAACCTTTAAGCTTACAGTTGGAAAAGGAGACTTTTCTGCCACTTTACAGCCGGAAACATACACTTATGATGGTGCTGCAAAATATCTGAATGTTACAGCTTTACCAGCAGGAGTTAGTGTATCTTATGAAGGTAATGGACAAATAAATGCAGGAGACTATATTGTTAAAGCAATTATTAACGGAGGTGAATATTATAATGATATTACATTATCTAATACACTTAAAATTGATAAAAAAGATCTTTCAGGTATTTTATTTCCATCAAATACATTTACTTATGATGGTTTTGATAAGCACCCTGAAATATCAGGAACTTTACCTGAAGGAGTAAGTGTGGTTTACTCAAATACACAAAAGAATGCGGGAGCCTATAACAACGTAAAAGCAACGATTTCAGGTTCAAATTACAACACGTTTGAGTTAACTACTTCTATGACAATTAATAAAGCAGATCTTCCGAGTGGAATATTTTTATTAGAAAAAGAAGAAGTTTATGATGGCACTCCTAAAAGCTTATCACTTGATGGAATGCTTCCTGATGGAGCTACAGTAACTTATATAAATAATGATAATATAAATGTGGGCTCTTATAATGTTACAGTTAATATCAATGGAGGAATAAATTACAATGACAAACAGCTTATTGCCAAATTAACAATTGTAAAAGGCAATCTAACAGATAATTTCGTTCTAGCATCCAATACCTTTACTTATGATGGAAGCGAAAAATCATTAACGATTCAAGGCGGTCTTCCTAATCAAGTTTCTGTCAGTTATACTAATAACGACAAAATAGAGGTTGGTACTTATAGGGTTTATGCAGTATTAAGCAAACCAAATTATAATGATAAAGTAGTTGAAGCCGATTTAATTATAGAACCAAAAACTATAAATGCTATAGCACAGGGTAAAGTATCAAAAGTTTATAATGCGACTGCTGTCATAGCATTAAATGCTGATAACTTTGCTTTAGAAGGTGTTGTTGATGGCGATGATGTACAATTGGATAATCCTGCAGCTGGTGATTTAGATGATAAAAATGTAGGAGAAAATAAGCAAGTTACTGTTAACAATTTAAAATTATCTGGAACAGCTTCTAAAAACTACGTTTTAAGCCCAACTTCTTTAGTGGCTAATATAGCAAAAGTTGCACCTAAAGAAGTAGAGGTTTCATTAAAAGGAAATGTATCCAAAGTTTTTGATGGAACAACTCAAGCAGTTTTATCAAGTAATAATTTTGAGCTTATCGGAATTTTAGAAAATGAAACAGTAACGTTAAACAATGCGTTATCAGGAACATATGATACAAAGAACATTGGAGACAATAAAACTGTAACAATTAGCAGCTTAACAATTAGCGGAGCCAATGCTTCAAATTATGTGTTAAGTGCTGAAACGAAGTCGGGACAAATAGGTGAGATTACACCAAAAGAAATCACTGTAACGGCTGATGCTTCTCAGGCAAAAGTATATGGAGATGTTGAACCATCTTTGAGCTACACTATTACTCCTGATTTAGTAAGTGGTGATTCATTTACAGGAACTTTAGAAAGAGCAGTAGGAGAGAACATAGGAACTTATGCAATTGCACAAGGAACGTTGAGTGCAGGAACCAATTACAATCTTACCTACGTTGCTGATGATTTTGAAATTACAGCAAAACCAATTACTGTAACGGCAGATGCTTCTCAAAGAAAAGTATACGGAACAGCAGATCCAGTTTTCACTTATGCGGTTTCACCAAGTTTAGTTGGAAATGATGCTTTCTCTGGTACTTTAGAAAGAATATCGGGAGAGAATGTCGGGAATTATGCAATAGGACAAGGAACACTGACAGCAGGCGGAAATTATGCCGTTACGTATGTTGGAAAAGACTTTGAAATTACAGCAAAAACAATTGAAGTCACTGCCAATTCGCAAACAAAAGTATATGGAGAGACAGATTCAGCATTAACCTATTCGTTCGCACCAAGTTTAGAAAGCGGAGATTCATTCACAGGAGAGCTATCTAGAGTTGCGGGAGAAAATATTGGAGATTATGCTATTAACCAAGGAACTTTGAGTGCAGGATCTAATTACAGCATTGATTACGTAAGCAAAGATTATACAATCACAGCAAAACCTATCACGGTAACTGTTGATGCATCTCAAAAGAAAATCTATGGTTCAGCAGAGCCAATTCTGACATCGACTGTTTCGCCAAGTTTGGTAGGAACCGATGCTTTTACAGGAGCTTTATCTAGAATAATTGGAGAGAATGTTGGCTCTTATGCAATTGAGCAGGGAGATTTGAGTGCAGGCTCAAACTACACCATTACTTTTGAAAGTAAAGATTTTGAAATTACGCCAAAAGAAATCTCAGTAAGCGTTAATGCTTCTCAAAGCAAATATTATGGAGAAGCCGATCCGATTTTCACTTATACTGCAAGCGAAGCTTTGGTATCAGGAAATAGTTTTAGCGGAAGCTTAAGCAGAGCAAATGGAGAGAATGCTGGAACTTATGATTATACTATTGGAAGTCTATCAGCAGGATCAAACTATGTTCTAACTTTAGTTACCTCAGACGCCTTTACTATTGCAGCAAAACCAATCACTGTAACGGCAGATGCTTCTCAAACAAAAGTATACGGAACAGCAGATCCAGTTTTCACTTATGCTGTCTCACCAAGTTTAGTTGGAAATGATGCTTTCTCTGGTACTTTAGAAAGAATATCGGGAGAAAATGTCGGAAATTATGTAATAGGACAGGGAACATTGACAGCAGGCGGAAATTATGCCGTTACGTATGTTGGAAAAGACTTTGAAATTACGGCTAAAACAATTGAAGTCACTGCCGATTCGAAAACAAAAGTATATGGAGAGACAGATTCAGCATTAACCTATTCATTCGCACCAAGTTTAGAAAGCGGAGATTCATTCACAGGAGAGCTATCTAGAGCTATGGGAGAAAATATTGGAAATTATGCTATTAACCAAGGAACGTTGAGTGCAGGATCTAATTACAGCATTGATTACGTAAGCAAAGATTATACGATCACAGCAAAACCTATCACGGTAACTGTTGATGCTTCTCAAACAAAAGTATACGGAACAGCAGATCCAGTTTTCACTTATGCGGTTTCACCAAGTTTAGTCGGAAATGATGCTTTCTCTGGCACTTTAGAAAGAATATCGGGAGAGAATGTCGGAACTTATGCAATAGGACAAGGAACGCTTACAGCAGGTGGCAATTATGCCATTACGTATGTTGGAAAAGGGTTTGAAATTACACCAAAAGAAATCTCAGTAAGCGTTAATGCTTCCCAAAGCAAATATTATGGAGAAGCCGATCCGATTTTTACTTATACTGCAAGCGAAGCTTTGGTATCTGGAAATGCTTTTAGCGGAAGCTTAAGCAGAACAAATGGAGAGAATGCTGGAACTTACGATTATACTATTGGAAGTCTATCAGCAGGATCAAACTATGTTCTAACTTTAGTTGCCTCAGACGCTTTTGCTATTGCAGCAAAACCAATCACTGTAACGGCAGACGCTTCTCAAACAAAAGTGTACGGAACAGCAGATCCAGTTTTCACTTATGCGGTTTCACCAAGTTTAGTCGGAAATGATGCTTTCTCTGGTACTTTAGAAAGACTAACAGGAGAGAATGTCGGAACTTATGCAATTTCACAAGGAACGCTGACAGCAGGTGGCAATTACGTCATTACATATACTGGAAACGATTTTGAAATTACCAAAGCAGATCAGGTAATTATTTGGAACCAAACTTTAGTTTCAAATTGTGATGGAGTAAGTGAAAGTGTTTTAACTGCCAGTTCAAATAGCGGTTTGCCTGTAATGTATACTTCTTCGAATACAGATGTGGTAACGATTTCAAATGACGAACTAGTTTATAACAATTCCGGTTCGGCGACTATTACAGCATCTCAAGCGGGCAATAATAATTACAATGCAGCTGAAACGGTGTCATTGCCAGTTATAAATAGCCAGCCGAATTTAATCAGACAACAGTTTGAAAATGTTATTTTCTTTGACAATAGTTCAAAAGAATTTAAATCTTATGCCTGGTACAAAGACGGAATTTTAGTTGCAGACCAAACTTTGCAATATTATAAAGAAACAGGAGGTTTAAACGGAACATATTATGCCGTTGCAACAAAATTAGACGGAACATTAATTACTTCTTGCCCATTAACGCTGTCTTCAACCAAAACAGTTGAAACGGTTAGAATTTATCCTAACCCTGTCAGAAAAAATGAGAGCTATCAATTGATTACCAATATAGACCCCGCTAAAATGCTAAACGCTCGCATTGAGGTGTTTGCTGTAAATGGATCGCTGATAGACCAGAGAACAACTAATGATAACGAGACTACTTTGCAGGCTCCAAATGTTGAAGCTGTTTATATCGTGAGAATGACTTTATCAAATGGCAAGACGTTTACAAAAAACCTTTTAGTGAAAAACTAAATAACCGAAGAATATGAAATCCCCATTATTTATAAATGGGGATGGATTGTTCTGAAAAAAAATAACAGACATGAAATTTAATAGTAAACATATACTAGGAATAATATTAATTCTATTCTCTACAGTTGCCAATGCCCAATTTTATGTAGGCTTGCAAACAGGAGTGGCCAATCTAGAAAGTAACGTACAAGGAATAGTAGCCGAAACAAAAATGGGAGGAGCTATAAAAGCAGGATACATCTATTCCTTTACAAAAAACATCGGAATTGGATCAGGATTGGAATTTTCGCAATACAAGCAAAACATATCTTTGGTTTCCCCTTCAAGCACACTAACTAATTATGAAGTAGATGCTTCAGGTTCTGCATTTATTTATACGGTCACTACAAGCAATTATAAAGAAAAACAAACATTGCAATCTATTCAAATCCCGCTTTTTGTGCAATTTAAAACGAACATCAATACAGGAATTGATTTTAATTTTAGAGCAGGAGTAAAGTATTTTTTGCCTGTTAGCTATAAAATAAAAGCGACCGCAGATAATGTAAATGGTACGGCTTATTATCCTGATGTAAATTTGACGATTGATAATCTGCCTGAATACGGAATAGGACAGCAAAGCAGCTATTCAGCAGAAGGGGAATATGACACCAAAGGAATTTTTATGAGTTCTTTCGAGTTAGGATTTACATTCGACATCAATAAAAAGAATGCTTTATATGTGGCAATGTTTTTCGAGAACGGATACGGAACGATACTTGACCAAAAAAATAATCAGTCTTATGTAGGGTTTAATCCAAAATCAAGCACCGACAGAAAAGCGAACGGTTTATACAGTACTGAGAAAAATGCTGAAATAAAACCAGTGGCATTTGGTTTGACATTAGGATGGAATTTTAAATAATTTTATTCTTTAAAAAGAATGATGCTTTAGACTTTATGTTTTGCCAATTATTTGTATTTGCTTCTTTTTAATAAGAAGAAATCAATTGTTGCATAAGGAAATTATAAAGTGCCAAAGAAAACAAAACAAGAAATAACAAAAAGAGTTAAGATGTTCATGAAATTATCTTAGCTCTTTTTTTTGTGTTTATTTTTTGTTGAGGTTTTAGTTGGTCTGCATCTAGTTTAAATTTTCTATTAAATAGCGATTTCAAATACCAATAAAATTTATAATTGTTATTTTTGAGTTAATATCGTAATCAAGATTTTTTCTTGGCCTTTAAATCTATATTTTTAAAACCTTAAAACGATATCTTTAGAAAAAAATGACAAGGAAGTTCTTAAAGAAAACTGCAATTACCATTACAACCCTATTTCTACTTTTCATAATTGTACTAACAATTGTTCCGTATGTCTTCAAAGATGAAATAACAAATAAATTAGAAAATTTAGCCAATGAAAAACTGGATGCAACAGTACGTTTTGACCAGATTGGATTGTCAGTTTTTAAACATTTTCCGGCATTAACCATTTATGCTAAAAATGTCAGTATAGACAGCAAAAAGAAACACTTTGATACCGCAAGAATTGTAAAAGCAGGAAGAGTGTCAGCTGGATTGAATTTTTACAGCTTATTAAAAGGAAAGATCGTTTTGGATGCCGTGTATCTCGACGAGGCCGATCTTAACCTTGAAATAGATTCTAAAGGAAATGCCAATTTTAATATTGTAAAACCCTCTAATTCTACAGATACTACCCAGACAGAATTTAATATCAAACGGGTTGTAATAAAACAAACCAACATATCCTACAATGATAAAAGTGCATTATTAAGATTTAAGGTTCAGGATCTTAGTTATAAAGGAACAGGAGATTTAAGTGCAGAATTATTTGATCTTGATTCTAACGTAAAAATAAAATCATTCGATTTTAGCTTAAATGGCGTTGATTATGTGCGCAGCAAACCAGTTAATGCTGAAATTACGACTTACATTGATGCTAAAGCACTTAAATTTAAGTTTGAGCGAAATGTTATTCGCATTAAAAATTTTCCATTTTCATTTAATGGCTATTTTGCATTTATAAAAGGAGGATATGATTTTGATCTGCGCATGCAGTCTAAAAATTCTACATTAGAAGAAATGCTATCGCTCGTGCCTCCAGTTTATGATAAGTGGCGCGAACAAATGACAATTACAGGTAATATAGATTTTAGAATATTTGCCAAAGGAAAATACATGCAGGATCAATCAGAAAAACCAATCGTTTCAGCTGATTTGCAAATTAATAATGGCGCCATAGCATATAAAAAAATTAAAGAGCCATTAAAAGATATCAATATAGCAGCAAAAGCTGAGGTTAAGGATTTAGACATTAATAAATTAAAATTCGATTTAGATAACCTATCCTTTAATTTGGATAAAAAGAAAACGACAGTTAATTTTCATTCGGAAGGTTTCAAAAAGCTGAAAATTAAAACCCTTATAAAAGCCGATTTAGATTTGGCAAAATTAAAAGATGCCCTAAATCTGAATGATAAAGATATTCGCGGCGATATTGCTTTGGATTTAAAAGCCGATGGCGTGTTTTTAAGAGATTTAGGTTTTAGCCCGCGTTTAAACAAGATAGATACTATAATTAAAAGTATTCCAAAGTTTGAATTTAATGCAAGCTTAAAAAACGGATATATTAAAAATATAAAGAAACCAGATGCAATCAAAAACATAAATCTAAATCTTAGTTTAACTGCCAAAGACAGTATTTTGCGTAATGTTTCGGGTAAAATAACCAATTTGAATGCAGAAGCTCTCGATAATTTTGTCCGAGGACGTTTTGAACTTCATAAATTATATCCTTTTACAGTAGATACAGAATTAGAATCTAAAATTGATTTAGCACAAATACATAAATTCTATCCTTTAGACAGTTTAGAAGTTAAAGGAGATTTAAATTTAAAAGTGAGTATGCACGGAGTTTTAAACCGTAAGCAGAAAAAATATCCATCATCAAAAACAGTGATAAATATTAAAAATGGATATTTAAAATCACTTAAATTCCCAAAAATACCTGTCGAAAATATAAACATAAGCGCAGCTGTAACAAGTGAAAAAGGAACTGGAGAAGATTTAAATGTCAAATTACAGCCTGCCGAATTTGTATTAGCAGGATCACCTTTTAAAGTTCAGGGCGAAGTAACTAATCTTTATGATTTAGTTTATAACATCAAAACTCAAGGAACATTAGATGTTGGTAAATTAACGCAGATATTCCCTGTAAAAGACATGAACATTTCAGGAATTATCCAGACCAATCTTATTGCCAAAGGTTCTAAAAAAGATATAGATGCCAAAAATTACGACAATATTAAAAATGGAGGCAAGCTAGAAGCTAAAAATTTGGTAATTAAAAGCACCCTGTTTCCAGAACCTTTTGAGATATCTAAAGGAACATTTAAGTTCTTTAAGGATAAAATGCGTTTTGAAGAATTCAATCTTACGTATGGTAAATCTGATGTGGTATTAAATGGTTATATCCACAACGTATTGCGATATCTTTTTAATAGAAAATATTTACGTCAAGCTAACGAAAAGCTAAAAGCAGATATTAATTTATCCAGCGATCAGATTAATGCGAACGAGTTTTTTGATATGATTGCTAAATATACAGACCAGAAAGCGGAAGAAGAAACAATGCAGAAAACAGATTCTACAGCTGTAAATGCAAATAGTAAAACCAGTACTGATAAAAACAAAAACTACGTAATTAGAATTCCAAGCACTGCCGATTTGAAAATCTCCGCAAAAGTTAATAATCTGCAATTTGATACGTATAAAATTAAAGATTTTGTTGGAACACTTGTGGTTAATGATCGAAAAGTTCAGGTAACAGAAGCCGCTTTTAATATGGCTGGAACCAAAATCGCAATGACAGGAGATTATAAAGCGCAACATAGACGTTTAGCAAAATACAATGCAAATTTTAAAGCCAGTAATTTTGATATTCAGCGTGCTTATGCAGAAATTCCAATCTTTGCCGAATTGGTCAGTATGGCTAAAGATGCCTACGGATTAGTATCAGTCGATTATCAGCTTGGAGGAAGTATAGATCAGAACATGGATATTGATTTTAAATCTATTGAAGGTGAAGGAACTTTGACTCTGGAAGACATTAAATTCAAAAATTTTAAACTTTTAAATCATGTAGCTAAAAAAGCTGATGCGGCAGATTTAGAAAAAGCGTCATTTAATAAAATTGCCATTCATTCGGCAATAAAAAATAATGTAATGACGATTACACCTACAACCATGAAAATGGCAGGTTTTAGAGGAAAACTCGAAGGACAAGTTACAATGGATGGTAAAATTAATGTTGGATTCCGTTTAGGTCTTCCGCCAATGGGACTTATTAATATTCCGATGAAAATTACGGGAACTGCAGATGATTTTGAAATTTCTACAGGTAAATTTAAAGAAGATACAACTTTTGCAGAAGAAAGCGAATTAAACAATTTACAGCCAGAAACAAGACGATCAAGAGAAAGAGATAGTACAAGATTACCTCGTCGTGAAGGGGGTAGAGTAAAAGATACGCTTAAATCAAAATAGCGGTCAAATAAATAAAAATTATGGTAAACGACTATAAAAAACACGATTTGTACGGCAAGACATTGATTCAGAAAATTGAATTAGCACCACCGTTTCATTTTGATTTTCCTGTTACAGAACAGGCCTGTTTTTTATATGTAAAAGGCGGAGATATTGAATATCAAATTGATGACCAACAAATAAACATTACCGCCAATTATTCATTATTACTGAACTGTATAAATTCTGGAAAGCAGATTCATAATTCAAAGTCAAAAAATAATTGTGAAATTGTAATTGTCACTTTTTATCCAGAGATATTAAAAAAGATTTACGACAGAGATCTTCCGCAGCTTTTACAGAGGCCTCTAAACGTAATCTCGAATAAATCTAGTGAAAAAATAAACAACGATTTTCTAATCCAGAAATACATAGAAGGATTACTATTTTATTTTGAAAATCCTTCTCTTATCAATGAAGATATTCTGATTCTAAAATTAAAAGAGATTATTCTGCTGTTATCACAAACACAAAATTCAGAATCAATACAAGTGATATTGTCGCAACTTTTTTCTCCTACAACTTATACTTTCAAACAAATTATAGAAGCAAATTTGTTTTCGCAGCTAACTATTGAGGAATTAGCACAATTGAACAATTTGAGCGTTTCATCATTCAAACGTGAATTTGCAAAAATATACAACGATACGCCGGCCAATTACATTAAGGTTAAAAAGCTCGAGAAAGCAGCTCAGTTACTGCAAGTTTCAGATCAGCGTATTACAGAAATAGCGTTTGATTGCGGTTTTAATGATCTGGCCAATTTTACCAAAAGCTTTACAAGCAAATACAATATAAGTCCAACAAATTTCCGCCAGAAAAAGGACAATGAATAATTAAAAAATGGTTTTACATATTCTTTTAAGCATCCTTAAGATACATTCTTTTGGATGCTTTTTTGTGGACTAAATTGACAAATAATTGAACAAATCGACAAAACCATTTTCTTTGTTTTATCCGAAGTTTGCTGTGTATTTTCAAACAATCTAAATCAATAAAAAATGGGATTATCAAGCTTAGGAATTTTTCATACAATTATAGGTGTTGCAGCGATCATTGCAGCAATAGCAAATTTTATCAAATATGGTAAAATCAATTTAAACAAATCATCTGGTAAAATATATTTTTACGGGACAATTGTTACCTCACTGACATCATTAGGCATATCAAAACATGGTGGATTTAATCCTGGGCATGTCTTTTCTATTTTTATAATTATTCTTGTTTTAGCAGCTTATTTTCTGAATTCTAAGAGAAAAAATAGTAGAATAGCTCGCTATTTTGAAAACTTTTGGTTGTCTTTTAGTTTTTTTCTGTCTCTAGTTCCTACAGTTAATGAAACTTTTACAAGAATTCCATTAAGTCATCCATTGGCTAAGGATATAAAAGACCCAATAATAAGCAATACGCTTCTTGTTTTATTAGTGCTATTTGTTGCAGGTTCAATTTATCAGTTTAAAAAGCAAAAGCTAATCAATGAAAAGCAGGATTTTAATTCGTGAAACCTTTGTCTTAAAATAGAACAGACCTTCAATTTAATTGAAGGTCTGTTTATTGTTTGAAGATTAGATTGTTTTCAAAAAAAAAGTTTAATCTTCTTTTTCAATGGATGCTTGTAGCATCAAATAATGAAGATCTATGTTTTGTACAAATGGTTTTAATAATTCACTACCTGGACCAAACATTGCCAATTCGACATAATCTCCTGAATGGTCCATACTAATCCATCCTACATTATTATGCTTTTTCTGAATTTCAGAGTAAGCTTTAAAAGGCAGTTTTTTGTAATTATATAACCCATCTTCCTGCTTTTCTAATCCAGAATAGAAATTCAATAAATGTTTAGCCTCATCATCTGTAAGACTGATTTTATTAGTTTCTTTTATCCAATCTTTAACTTGCTGCAAATTAAAATCGGCATGAATAGCGTTTAAAATATATTCGTTGGTGTATTTATAATCTGCAATACTATTGAAATTTTTGGTTGCATCAGCACCATATATAAGACCTGGATTTGCATTTCCGTGATCGGTTGTTATAATTACAAGCGTTTCTTTATCTTTTTCAGCAAAATCAATTGCAGTTTTAACCGCTTCATCAAAAGCAAGTTGATCATGAATTAAAGCTGCAATATCATTTGCATGTGCAGCCCAATCTACTTTTCCGCCTTCAATCATCAATACAAAACCATTTTTATGATCTTTCATTTGGTCAATAGCTGCCGCACTCATTTCGGCAAGAGTAGGCGTTTGTTGTAGAGCCTCGATATTATTTCTGTCAATCGTGTACGGAAGTGCACCAGAATTAAAAACGCCTAATGTTTTTTCACCTTTTTTAATATTCTCTAAATCTGATTTTTGTTTTAATACCTGATATCCTTTTTGTTCATAAATTTTATAAACATCTTTTTTATCAGCTCTTTTAGAAGGATTAAAAAACTCATCGCCGCCACCCATCATTACATCCAGTCCAAGATTGGCATACATTTCTGCAATTTCATTTTCAGCATTTCTGCTATCAGAATTCACACAAAAACCAGCAGGAGTTGCGTGAGTTATGGTAACTGTAGTAACGCAGCCTGCTTTTTTTCCAGCATTCTTAAATTTCTGCCAGATTGGAAGATACTTCTCTCCATTCGGACCAATATTCAGCACACCGTTTTTAACGCGATGCCCACCTCCAAAAGATGAACTTGCTGCAGCAGAATCAGTTACTGCAGAACTTGCAGATGCGGTATCCATTAAAGCTCTCGAAACTTTATTCTCTTTATAAAGGTTCATCCAATTTCCATTTTTCCCAAAAATATTTTGAGAGTAAAGATTGGCCATTTGTAACGTTCCGGTGCTCATTCCGTCACTTATAAGAAAAATAATGTTTTTTGCTTTTTTTCCTTTTTTATTTATCGCTCCTAAATCATTTGATAAGATAACGGAAGGACTAAGAGTAAATAGTCCTGCCAAAACTGATGAGCCTTTTAAAAATTTGCGTCTGTTCATTGTGCTTTAATTAGAAGAAGTAAATTAAAAGTATTTCTTTATTTAATGCAACTTTGATGCGTTAAATAATTGTTTTGTTTTGATAAACATAATTTTTAACATGCGAGTTTTATTGTTAAATGTTTTGATGTTTAGTTGTTTACGGGTTTTTGATTATAAATAATTAGTGTAATTTGTCAAGATGAAATAAAAGTTTAATTTTACTTTTTTATAATATCCTTCTTGTTTGCCGCCTAATATATTTCCTTCCTAACTATATTGGCAAGCTGTTGGTTCAGAAGGCTATTTTCAAAACTTACACTATTTACAAAACCTCATTACCACATGTATCAATTTATAAAATATATTGTACTGGCTTTTGCAGTATCATTAAGTTTAATTTCTTGTAAAGAAAAACAAGGAAATAAGATTAAAGTTGGTTTTTCGCAGGCCATGACAACCGATGATTGGCGAAAACAAATGAATAGTTCTATTAAAATTGAAGCGTCGCTGAGACCAGAAGTCGATTTGACAATTAAAGACGCCAATAACAATGTCAATAAACAGATAGAAGACATAGAAAAATTTATTTCTAATAAAGTTGATGTTATAATTGTTTCTCCTATTCAATCTAAACCATTAACAGCTGTTGTAGAAAAATCAATCAAAGCTGGAATTCCCGTTTTGGTTGTCGACCGAAAAATTGAGGGAGAAAATTATACAGCTTATTTAGGTGCCGATAATATAGAAATTGGTCGAATTGGCGCTCGTTATATTATTTCGCACAGTAAAGGTACTGGTAAAATTATCGAAATTACAGGAGCAAATGGATCGTCGCCAGCCTATGAAAGATCGCTTGGTTTTAATCAGATTATCAATGAAAATAAACGTTTTAGCATTGTTAAAACCATTCAAGGAGATTGGGAAAAAGAGTCTGTGAAAGAGCCATTAAAGATTGCTCTTCAGCAAAATCCCGACGTTGAATATATTTTTGCGCATAATGACCGAATGGCTTTGAGCGCCTGGGAAACTGCCAAAACTTTAGGATTAGAAAATAAAATTAAGTTTATTGGTGTTGATGCATTAAACAGTGTAAATGGCGGAATTGAATTGGTAAAAAATGGTGTTCTAGATGGAACAATTTTATATCCTACTGGAGGAAATGAGGCTCTAAAATTAGCATTGAAAATTTACAACAAAGAATCTATTTCCAAAAACAACATATTAAACACTATTGTTATCGATAAAAATAATGCAGAAATTATCGAAAACCAAATGGATAAAGTCGACCAGCAGCAAGTTGTAATAGAATCGCAGCAAGAGGCCATTAAAGTACAGGAAAAAGAATATGCTTCACAAAACAATTTGGTTCGTTTGCTGAGTTTCTTTCTTGTAATTATTTTAAGCTTAACCATTTATAGCATTTATTCTACGATTTCGATTTCTAAAAAAAAGAAACAGCTAGAGAAAATTAACCAAACGGTTATTCATCAGAATAGTGAAATTCAGGAAATGGCAAAACTTGCGGCTAAAAGTAATGCTGCAAAATTGAGTTTTTTTACAGGACTTTCACACGAGTTTAAAACTCCTATCACTTTAATAATGAGTTATGTGGAATCTTTAATAGAAAATGATAAAATTAAAGGAACTGCATTGATCGACGAAGTTAAATTAATCCATAAAAATTCTAACCGTTTATTGCGATTAATTAATCAATTGTTAGATTTCAGAAAAATCGAAGAGCAAAAATTTACTTTAAGAGCTTCCAATACTAAGATTTATGATTTTACTAATGAAGTCATGCTTAATTTCAAAGGTGAAGCTGCGCGCAGAAATATTGATTTTCAATTGATTTGCAAAAACAAAAGTCTTGATCTTTTTATTGATCGAAATTTGATGGATAAAGTGTATTTCAATCTATTGTCAAACGCTTTTAAATTTACGCCAGATAACGGAAAAATTACGATTTCAATTATTGAATCGCCTGATAATTCAGTCAAAATTCATTTTAAAGATTCTGGAATTGGAATTCCCGAAAATGAATTGTCAAATGTTTTTAATCCTTTTTTTAGAGCATCAAATAATAATAAAAACAGTTCGGGAATTGGTTTGCATTTATCGAAAGAATTTGTGCTTTTGCATAAAGGAAATATTGAATTGAAATCAAAACAAGGCAGCGAATTTATAATAACGCTATTGAAAGGAAATGAGCATTTGCAGCCTTCAGAAATTATTCAAAAAGTAGAAAATTTAAGTAGTATTCCAAGTCTGATTACTGATAATTTGGAACTAGAATCAGAATTAAAAGATTTAAATACAATTGCAGATTCTGAGAAACATTCACTTTTAATTATAGAAGATAATGCCGATTTGGTAACTTTCTTAAAAGCTAAATTATCTAATGAATATATTGTAAATATTTCTGATGGGAGTGATGCTATAGAAAAAGCTTTAGAAATTATTCCCGATATCATTATTTGTGATATTAATCTAGTGGATAAAGATGGTTACGAAATTAGCAAAGAATTAAAAAAAGATCTTCGTTCCTCACATATTCCTATTATTATTTTAACGGCGCAAAGCAATAAAGAAGCTGTTTTAAAAGGATTACAAAGCGGTGTCGATCTCTATTTGACTAAACCATTTAGTCTTTCAATTTTGAAGCAGTCTATTTTGAGTCTGCTTTTCAACCGAGAAAAATTACGTTATTATTATACCAATAATATATATCGTATAGAACCTGAATCTAAATTTGGAAACCAGGAACAGACTTTCATTACCAAAATGAATAGCATTATTATGGCAAATGTTGAGAATCCTAAATTTTCTGTTGAAGAATTGGCAGACAAATTAGGCGTTTCTAGAGTACAGTTGTATAGAAAAGTAAAAGCAATTATCGGAATTAATATTAGCGATCATATTAATAATGTCAAATTAGAGAAAGCTGCAGAGCTTTTAAAGTCAAATGAAATGAATATTTCTGAAATTGCGTACTCATTAGGTTTCTCTTCTCCAAACTATTTTTCTACAGCTTTTAAGAATAAATTTGGAATTTCTCCTAAAGAATATAAAACGTCCAGCTAATTTGTCTTTAAAATTGTTTCTTTTAAAGTATCAATTTTGAAGGTGATGTAACAAAATCGAAACTACAAGGTTTTCGTAAAAGATTTTTAATTTACGTAAAGTCTTGTAAATAAAGGTTTTGAGTTTAAAATACTAAACCATCAATATTTATAGAAATAAATTGTAACATCATTAAAAATAAGTTGATTTTTTTGCAGATATCTTAGCAACAAGTTTTTAATACATGTACAATGAATAAGATATTGATTTGGTCTGTTACTGCTGCACTGGCAGGTTTTCTTTTCGGTTTTGATACCGTAGTTATTTCTGGAGCTGATAAACAATTACAGCTTCTGTGGCACTCGTCAGATGCCTTTCATGGTTCAGTTGTTATGGCAATGGCATTATGGGGAACTGTAGTTGGTGCTATTTTTGGAGGAATCCCAACTAATAAAATAGGACGTAAAAAAACGCTGTTCTGGATTGGTATTTTATATTTCGCTTCAGCAATTGGTGCTGCCTTTGCAAATAATCCATTTGTATTTGCTGCTTTTAGATTTATTGGCGGTTTAGGAGTTGGTGCTTCTACTATTGCTGCTCCGGCTTATGTGTCAGAAATTGCTCCGGCAGACAAACGAGGAAGATTGGTTGCTTTATATCAGTTTAATATTGTATTAGGTATTTTAATTGCTTTCATCTCCAATTATTTTCTGAAAGATATTGGAGAAAATGCATGGAGATGGATGATTGGTGTTCAGGCAATTCCTTCTCTTATCTATATTCTTTTTATTTTGACAATTCCAGAAAGTCCAAGATGGCTTTTGTCTAAAAACCGTGACGAAGAAGCTCGTAAAGTTTTATATACCATTGATCCGTTTGCAAATATTGCCGACTTAATAGATGATTCCCGTGAAAACGGTGTTACCAAACACGAAAATATTTTCATGAAGAAATACCGTTTCCCTTTGATTCTCGCTTTTTTAATTGCCTTTTTCAATCAGTTTTCTGGAATTAATGCATTTCTATATTACGCGCCAAGAATTTTTGAAGAAGCCGGCTTAGGACAAAATACAGCGTTGTTAAGTAGTATCGGAATTGGAGTTACAAATCTTATTTTCACCTTAATTGGTGTGGCATTAATTGACAAATTAGGAAGAAAGTTGTTAATGTACATTGGTTCTGTTGGATATATTATTTCACTCGGACTAGTATCGGCTTCTTTCTATTATAATTGGGGAGGCTTATCAGTTCCTATTTTTCTTTTCCTTTTTATTGCTTCACATGCAATTGGTCAGGGCGCGGTAATTTGGGTTTTTATTTCAGAAATATTTCCAAATCATATTCGAGCATCTGGACAAGCATTTGGAAGTTCAGTACATTGGGTTTTGGCTGCGATTATTCCGTCTTTAATTCCAATGTTATTTTCAGAAATCGGACCAGAAGTTGTATTCCTTATTTTTACTTTAATGATGGTTTTACAATTGTTATTTGTAATTTTTCTGATGCCGGAAACAAAAGGAATCTCTTTAGAAGCTTTAAGCGAAACACTAACTAAAAAAAATAACCACAAAAATGAAATCAAAGAAACATCTGCCGTTAGCTCTTTATAGTGCTGCCTTACTGTCGATAGTAGGATTAAAACCGTCTTCTGCAACTGCACAAACTGCTGCCGTAACTGTATCGAACACAGCGGAAGAACAAATGTATCGACCAAATTTTCATTTTACGCCAAAAAAAGGCTGGATGAATGATCCTAACGGAATGTTCTTCTCCAATGGATATTATCATTTATTCTACCAGCATTATCCTGATGGAAACACATGGGGACCAATGCATTGGGGACATGCCATTTCTAAAGATTTAATTAAATGGGAAGAACAGCCAATTGCGCTTTACCCAGATAAAGACAAATATATATTTTCAGGAAGTGCTGTTGTCGACACGCACAATACATCTGGATTAGGAACTGGAAATACAGCACCAATTGTTGCCATTTATACTTTGCATGATATGACAAAGGAGAAAGAAGGCAAAATTGATGTGGAACAGCAGGATATTGCTTTTTCTAATGATAATGGTTTTACATGGCAGAAATTTGAGGAAGGAAATCCTGTCGTGAAAAATCCTGGAATTAGAGATTTTAGAGATCCAAAAGTATCTTGGGATGAAACCCACAAGCAATGGATTATGGCTTTGGCAGCACAAGATCGAATTCATTTTTACAAATCAGCGAATCTAAAAAACTGGGAATTTGCATCTGAATTTGGAAAAAATATTGGTGCTCATGGCGGTGTTTGGGAATGTCCCGATTTCTTCGAAATAAAAGTAGAAGGGACAAAAGAAACCAAATGGGTTTTAATCGTAAATCTTAATCCAGGCGGGCCAAACGGAGGTTCTGGAGTTCAATATTTTGTTGGAGATTTTGACGGAAAAACATTTACGATGGATCAAAGTTTTGCCGAAAGAGTAAATAACGAAAAAGCAGTTTGGGCAGATTATGGAAAAGATAATTATGCCGGAGTAACGTGGAATAATGTTCCAACTTCAGACGGAAGACGTTTATTTATCGGATGGATGTCAAATTGGGAATATGCACAGCAAGTTCCAACAACAACTTGGAGAAGTAGCACCACAATTCCGCGCGAATTGAAACTGGTTAAAAAAGAGGGCAATTATAATTTGGTTAGTATGCCAGTACGAGAACTAAATAATTATGTTGCTGAAACTATTAGTGCAAAGAGTTTAAACGGAAATGGAAATTTAACATTGGTTAAAGATGGTTTTAATGATTTGACTAAAAGCATTATTAGCTTAGATTTAAAAAAATTAAAACAGTGCGATTACACTTTTACACTTTCTAATTTAGATGGCGAATCTTTAAGTTTTGGACTCAATAACAAAGAGAATTTTCTATTCATAGATCGTTCTAAAGCCGGTAAAGTTGATTTCTCTGATAAGTTTGCTTCAACCATAAGTAAGGCGTTTTTGGAAGGAAGCCAAAAAAGTGCCGCTTTTAAAATTATTTTGGATAAAACTTCAATTGAAATTTTTTATAACAATGGCGAAAAAGTGATGACGGAAATCTTTTTTCTAAATAAACCATTCTCAGCTTTATCTATTTCTTCGAAAGAAAAAATAGAGATAAACAATTTTAAAATTCAAGAACTAAATTTTTCTAAAAGTCATTAAAAAAGAATAGCAAAAGCACTTTTTCTTTAGTGAAGAAATGACTGCTAAAGCTTGAAAACATTCGAAAGATTATTCCTTTCTGACCTTTTATGCTTTATTCTGAAATAGATCGGCCACTTAAAATTGGCATTCGAAATACTAACTACGTAATTAACCAATTAAATATAACCAAAACCATTAATTTATGAAAAGTAAGATTATTTATTTTCTATTTTTCTTCTTTCCGATGCTGATGATGACGGCTCAGGAAAACGGAATAAAAGGAACGGTCTTTTCGTCTGATGACGGAATGCCGCTTCCTGGAGCGACAGTAATTATTTCAGGAACCAATACCAGTTCAGTAACTGACTTTGACGGGAATTTTTCCTTGCCGAATGTTGCTCCAGATGCTGTACTTGTAGTTTCTTTTATAGGATATGCCCCGCAATCGATTTCAGTTAAAGGGCAAAAAACAATCAATGTAACGCTAAAAGTTGACAACAATCAATTGAATGAAGTTGTTGTAACGGGATATTCAAAACAAAAGAAAACGGATATTACAGGAGCGGTTGCTGTTGTAAACATGAAGGAAGTCATGAAACAGCCAGAACCAAACCCTATAAAAGCTTTACAAGGAAGAATTGCTGGAGTAAAGGTATCGTCGGATGGTTCGCCAAGCGGCGGAAATACCAAAGTAGTGATTCGTGGTGTTGGAACTTTAAACAACACAGATCCGCTTTATGTTATTGACGGAATGCCGACAAAATCTGGAATGCATGAACTAAATCCGAATGATATTGAAACCATTCAGGTTCTGAAAGATGCTTCTTCAGCAAGTATTTACGGTTCCCGAGCGTCGAACGGTGTAATTATCATTACAACCAAAAAAGGAAAAGAAGGCAAAATGAGAATCAATTTCAGTACCTATGCTTCCTTTTCTGATTATTCAAGAAAGTTAGATGTTCTAAATGCAAACCAATTTGGACAAGCACTTTGGCAGGCAAATATTAACGACGGATTGAATCCGAATAATAACAATTTGCGCTATCAGTTTGACTGGTCGGTAAATAACAATAAACCGCAATTGAATAAAGTTTTGGTTCCAGAATATTTAGATGCACAGCAAACTCTTAAAGCTTCAAATACAGATTGGTACGATGCGATCTCTCAAACCGGAGTTGCCAATTCTTATGATTTGTCAGTTTCGAATGCTTCTGATAAAGGAAATTATGTTTTCTCGTTAGGTTATTATGGAAATGAAGGTGTTGTAAAAACAACAGATTTCGAAAGAATTTCGGCTAGAATGAACAGTTCGTATAAATATTTTGACGGCAAATTAGTTATCGGAGAAAATTTCAGTTTAAACCGCACAAACGAAGTGACAGATCCTGGCGTTTTAGATCCTGCACTTAGAGCTTTGCCAATTATTCCGGTTCACACTGTAGATGGAATAGGTTGGGGAGGTCCTGTTGGAGGAATGAACGACAGACAAAATCCTGTTCGTCTTTTAGAATATAATAAAGATAACAAATACGATTATTTGCGTCTTTTTGGTAACGTTTATGCGGATTTGGAAATCATTAAAAACCTGCACATCAAAACCAGTTTCGGAATGGATTATGGTTTTTATAAAAAACGTACGCTGCAAAGAAGCTACAAATCGGGTTATTTGCAAAACGATCAGACTTCTGTAACTATCGATCAGTCAATTAGTGATAAATGGACTTGGACGAATACAGCAATTTACAGCCTGAATTTTGGAAAAAGCAATCTGAATTTGATGGCGGGAACGGAGATGTATAAAGATACTTATGATACAAATACATTACGTAAAAATGACTTTTTGATCGAAACGCCAGATTATATGTATCCAGATGCAGGAACGGGAGAATCTTTTACAAGCGGAACTTCGACTGTATATTCTTTGCTTTCTTATTTTGGAAAAGCAGATTACGAGTTTGATAATCGTTATTTGGTTTCGGGTACTATTCGTCGTGATGGTTCTTCTCGTTTTGGAAAAAACAATCAATTCGGAACATTTCCGGCAGTTTCAGCGGGATGGAGAATTAGCAATGAAAACTTCATTAAAAACAATGCTCCTGTTTTTTCTGACTTAAAATTAAGAGCAGGCTGGGGACAAACTGGTAATCAAGAAATTAGCAATACAGCAGTTTATTCGCTTTATCTGGCAAGTTACGCCGGCGGAAGCCCAACTTGGGCAACATCTTACGGAACCGCTTACGATATTGCAGGAAATGGAAACGGATTGCTTCCGTCTGGTTTTATCGCAACACAATCAGGAAATGATGATTTGAAATGGGAAACTACGACACAGACCAATATTGGTTTGGACTTTGGTTTATTCAAACAAAAATTAAGCGGTTCTGTAGATTATTATATCAAGAAAACAGATGATATTTTGGTATTGCCACCGTACTTAGGAGTTATAGGAGAAGGAGGAAATCGTTGGGTAAATGGAGCTTCTATGGAAAACAGAGGTTGGGAATTTTCTTTAGGATATCATGACGAAACTTCATTTGGATTGAAATATGATATTTCTGGCAATATTTCGGCTAACAGAAACAAAATGACCAAATTGCCAGATGAAGTTAAAAACAATTATGGAGGCGATGGTCTAAACGATAATATCTTGGGACGTCCAATAAATTCAATGTATGGTTACGTTACTGATGGCTTGTTTACAAGTCAGGATCAGGTTGATAATTCGGCTATTCAAGAAGGAAAAGGCCTTGGAAGAATTCGTTACAAAGATTTAAATGGCGATGGCGTAATTACAGACAAAGATCGTACATGGATTGGAAACCCAAATCCAGGATTGCTGTACGGAATTAATTTAAACTTGTCTTATAAAAACTTTGATTTTACCACTTTTTGGGAAGGTGCAACTGACGTCGATGTGATTAACAACACAAAATACCAAACTGATTTCTGGAGTGTTGATGATGTTGGATCAAATAAAGGAACACGTTTGTTGAATGCCTGGTCTTTGGATAATCCAAATTCAACTATTCCGGCTTTGACGACGGTTGACAGAAATGCAGAATCTAGATTTTCGACTTATTATGTAGAAAATGGCAGTTACCTTAAACTAAGAGTTTTGCAACTTGGATATAGTTTGCCAAAAGAACTATTGAAAAAGCTAAGTATGGAAAGCTTCAGACTGTACATCAGCGGTCAAAATTTATTGATTCTTGATGCAAAAAGCTTCACAGGAGTTGATCCTGAAAATGCAGGTTTTGGATATCCACAGCCAACAACTTTTACGGCAGGTCTTAATTTTACTTTATAATAAAAGATTAAAAAATGAAAAAAATAATATATATGGCAGGATTTTTAGCGATAGGTTTCTTCGCTTCCTGTTCCGATTTTTTAGAAAATGATCCGCGTGGCGTTTTGTCAGAAAAAGATATTGTAACGCCTGAGAATGTTGAAGGATTTATGAATGCTGCTTATGCTCAATTAGGAAATGATCATTACGATTCTCCGTACAGTTTGTGGCCATTTGGAAATGTTCGTTCTGATGATGCCTACAAAGGTGGAAGCGGTACAAATGATATTCAGGATTTCCACTTTTTTGAAGTTTCAAATAATATTCGTCCAGATTTTGGAGAATTGGATAGTTTCTGGTACATCAGTTATGTTGGTGTTTCAAGAGCCAATAAAGCATTGAAAGCTTTGGAACAAATCTCAGAAGCCGATTATCCATTGAAGAAAACACGTATGGCTGAAATGCGTTTTTTAAGAGGACATTTTTATTTTATGCTGAAAATCATGTTCAGAAATGTGCCTTATATTACCGAAGATGTTCCAGTAGAAGATTATAAAACGATTTCAAACAAAGCACTTTCAAACGAAGAACTTTGGGAAAAAATTGCAGAAGATTTTCAAGCTGCGGCTGATAATTTGCCTGACACACAACCAGAAGTTGGACGTGCCAATAAAAAAGCAGCGTATGCTTATTTGGCAAAAACTAGATTGTATCAGGCTTATACGCAGGATGAAACATTTAAAGTTACAGGAATCAGTCAGCAGCATTTGCAGGAAGTAATTGCAGCTACGGATAAAGTAATTGGAAAAGCTTCTTTAGAACCTGATTTTGCCAACAACTTCTTACCGGGAACTTACGAAAACGGACCTGAATCTATTTTCTCAATTCAGTTTTCTGATAATGACGGAACTTTATACGGAAGATTAAATTTCTCGGATGTTCTTTCTACGCCACAAGGTTTAGGCTGTTGTGATTTTCATAAACCAAGCCAAAATTTAGTGAATGCTTTTAAAACAGGAGCAAATGGTCTGCCTGAATTTGATACGTACAACAACGAAGATTTTGATTACAAAAATATAGATGCAAATACGGTTGATCCAAGATTATATCATACGGTTGCAATGCCGGGTCTGCCTTACAAGTATGATCCAGAATTTTTATATGTTGAAGCTTGGGTACGTTCTCCAGGAACGTATGGTTATTATGCTTCTTTAAAAGAAAACGTTGCCCCAAATTGCAGTTGTGTTGTAAATATTGATCCATTTTACGGAAATTCTAAAAACAGAATTCAGATTCGTTATGCCGATGTGATTTTGATGCGTGCCGAAGCTTTGATTGAATTAGGAAGACAATCTGAAGCTTTGCCGTTGATTAATGAAATCAGAGAAAGAGCAGCGCAAAGTACAGGAAGACTGCCATATGTGAGTAACTTCAAAATCAATACTTATGTGGACGGAAGCAATTGCAACTGGACACAGGATTTTGCCCGTAAAGCTTTGCGTTGGGAACGTCGTTTAGAATTGGCAATGGAAGGAAGCCGATTCTTCGATCTTGTTCGCTGGGGAATCACAGATCAGGTTATGAATGATTTTTATGCAAAAGAAAAAACAAAACGTACCTATTATCAAGATGCTTTTTTTGATGCGCACAAAGAGGAGTATTGCCCAATTCCGTTGAAGCAAATTAATTTCAGTCAGGGATTGTACAAACAAAATCCAGGTTATTAATCTTTAAAAAATCAGCAATATGAAAAAAGCTTTAAATAAATATTGGACCAAAGTGTCTATAGTATTCGCAATGATTTTTATGATTACTGCCTGCGAAAATAGTTTTGAAACTGGCGGATTTGATGTGAGTTCGCCTTCAAATGTACTTTCATTCAAATTGAATGGAGTTTCAGGAAGCATTGATCAGACAACAGGAAAAATTACTGTTGTAATGCCTTACGGGTCTGATATAACAGCCATAAAACCGGAAGTTGTTTTTGTAGAAGGTGCAACATCAAATCCAGAATTAAATTCGGCGATGAATTTTACAAATCAGGTAAAATTCAGAGTGGTTAATGGTAATTTATATAAAGATTATACTGTAACAGCAACCGTTTTAAGTCCAATTAAGAGTTTTACAATTAATGGCGTTGCCGCAACGGTAAACGACATTAGCAAAACCATTAATATGACGCTTCCTGAAAATACCGATTTGACAGCACTAAAACCAGTAATTGAAACAACTGCTGGTGTTACCATTTCACCAGCTTCAGGAGCAACAGTTGATTTTACAAATGCAGTTACTTTTGTAATAACATCAAACGGAAAAAGCGTTAATTATACCGCAAATGTTGGAGTTCCGGTAACAGGATTAACTGTGGCGTTTTTAGGAACTGCGGCTACAAGATCAGGAATTACAAATATGGATGAAGTTACGGCTTCAAACTGGTTGTTTGATAACTTCCCGGGAGCTAAATATATTTCTTTCGAAAGTATACAAAACGGTGCCGATTTAAGTGATATCGATGTGATTTGGTGGCATTTTGATTCGGCTGCAAATTTACCTTCTGTAGCTTACAATCCTACAGTTACCAACGCATTGAAAAATTTTAGAACAAATGGCGGAAATCTATTGTTGACTTCATTTGCTTCACAATATGTCGATGCTTTAGGAATTGTTCCGTCAGGAAAGGGACCAAACAATGTTTTTGGTGATTTCCCTCCAAACGGATTTGTAGACGGAAATTCATGGGGAATGTCATTCGTTGGTCATGAAGGTCATCCAATATTTCAAGGTTTAACCACTTTTGAAGCTGGAAAAGCTAATTTGCTGCAAAGTGGAACTTTCAGATTAAATCATACAGCATGGTGGTTTTTACCAGAATGGGGCGGATACAATAATGGAGAAGGTTGGAGAAACCAAACCGGAGGAACAAATCTCGCAAGTGAAGCTTGGGATAATGAACTTAACGGAAGGGTTACAATTGCAGAATTTCCAAATACAAGCACAAATAAAAATGTAATTGTTATTTCTATGGGAGCTTACGATTGGTACAATGAAACGAATAGTAGCGGAGTGCCAAGTCAGGCAAATGAGTTTATCACAAACATCAAACTGCTGACACAAAACAGTATCAATTATTTAGCAGCAAAATAATCCACTTTGAATTTAATTAAAATGAAATATAGAAATATAATCACAATTGCCTTTATTTTCTTTTCACTTGCTTCATGTAGTCAGGATGAAAATTATATTGGAGGTTCTATTTCAGGAGGGAATTCTGAAATTACAAGTGTTTTCCCTGTTCCGCCAGCGCAATGGATGGGTACAACCGATCCTTATTACAGTGCAGGTTATACCGGGGATATTATGCCTTTTTTCGATAACGGAAAATTTCATATTTATTTTTTGCATGACGCACAGAATAAACCTGCCGGAAAAGGATTTCATGATATTCATGAATACCAAAGCACAGATTTGGCACATTTTACTTATGAAGGTCAAACCATTCCGTATGGTACAACGCTTGAACCTGATTTTGCTATTGGCACAGGATCAGTTGTCAAAGTGGGTAATCTCTATTATTTTTATTATACAGGGCACAACGAAAATCCGGCTTTTGTTCAGTCTAATGCCAGAGAAAGTGTTTTATGCGCAACAAGTAGTGACTTGAAAAAATGGACAAAAGTTCCGTCTTTTAAAATTACAGCTCCTGCAGGATATTACAACTATGATTTCAGAGATCCGCACGTGTTTTATAATGATGAATTGAAAAAATATTCAATGTTAGTAAGCACACAGACAGAACCAGGAAGAAAAGCTGTTTTGTTACATTTTACAATCGCAGATCCTGCATCGGGAAAATGGGATGTTGAAGCTCCAATTTATACCACAACTCCTGAAGATAATTATCTGATGATGGAATGTGCGGATATTTTCAAAATGGGAAGCAATTGGTATTTAATTTTTTCTGAGAATTGGAGCGGAAACAAAGGAACGCATTACAGAATTTCATCATCAATCAATGGGCCATGGATAAAACCGGAAAATGACAGAATTGACGGAGAATATTTTTATGCAGGAAAAACAGCTTCTGACGGAAATAAAAGATATGTTTTTGGATGGAATGCCAGAAAAACACCTGAAAATGATTTAGGAAACAAGGATTGGGCTGGAAATATGGTTATTCATGAATTGATTCAAAATTCAGATGGAACTTTAGGAACGCAATCACCGAAATCGGTTAAGGATTTATTTTCGAAAAAGAATGCTACTGCAGAAGTAGATGCCATTTCAGCAAATGCAACAGCTAATAATGGAACTTATTCTTTATCTGGAGAAACAGAAAAAGCAATGGTTACTTTTAAAAGCATTGGAAAGAAAGTTAAAATAAAAGCCGAAATCACTTTAGCGAAAGCTAACGGAACAGCCGGATTTGTTTTTCATACGAATGATACAGGAAGTTATTATAAAGTGGTTTTGGATATTGCTAATGGAAAAATAAGTGGATATAATTCGGCTTCACAGGAAGTAACAAGCTTGCCTTTTGCTTTTCAGATAAATACAAAATATGATGTTGAAGTAATTGCTGAAGGAAGTGTTGTAGTCTTTTATATCAACGGAAAAGCGGCGCTCACCAATCGCATTTATGGAAGAGACAAAAATAAATGGGGCTTAATTGCAGAAGGGCAAACAAGTACAATTTCAAACCTTCTGGTAACGCAGCCCGAATAAAAACTAATATTAAAATAATTCTAGAATGAATAAGGGAAAAAACCTTAAGGCGATGGCATACGGAGAGGTTCTTTGGGATGTCTTTGCCAATGAAAAAAAGATTGGCGGAGCTCCATTGAATGTGGCCTTACGCATGAAAACGTTAGGTTGCGAAGTAGCCATGATAAGCTGTGTAGGAAATGACGAAGATGGAAAGGCAATAAAAAGTCAAATAAAAGAGCTTGGGCTTGAAACAGATACGATTGTAGTGTCACAAGATTTTCCAACGGGTTTGGTCAACGTTACATTAAATGAACGTGGATCGGCAACGTATGAAATAAATTATCCGGCAGCTTGGGATAAAATTGTTTTGAATGATTTAGCAAAAACTACCGTTGCAGAAGCAGATGTGCTGATTTACGGAAGTTTGGTTTGCCGTGACACCGTTTCGAGAAATGCTCTGGAAGAATTGCTTCAAAGTGATGTTTATAAAGTATTTGATGTGAATTTAAGAAAACCGCATTATACTTATCAAATCTTAGAAGAGCTTATGCAATCAGCCGACTTTATTAAATTTAATGATGAAGAATTACTTGAGATCGCAAAAAAGATGAATTCTCCTTTTAAAACTTTGGAAGAAAACATGGCTTTTATTGAAGAAAAAACGAAAGCCACAGCGATGTGTGTTACCAAAGGAAAACATGGAGCTTTACTGCTATGGAAAGGGAAAATCTATGAAAATGGAGGTTACCCAATTGAAGTTGCAGATACTGTTGGTGCAGGAGATTCTTTCTTAGCGGCCTTAATCACTTCACTATTAAATAGTAGAGATCCTCAAAGTTCAATTGATTTTGCCTGTGCAGTAGGAGCGCTTGTTGCTGAGGCGCCTGGTGCAAATCCCGAAATTTCTACTTCAAGAATTAATGATTTAATGGCAACAGTTAAAGGTTAGTCTCTTTGATAGAAGTTAAAGAAACTAGATTATTTTATTAGCAAAGAACTCAATACTTTAAAAGAGCAGTATTTTTACTGCTCTTTTTATTTATATAAAATTTTATCGGTTAGATTGGCAGGTTTTTTTCAAATGCAGAACCAAAAGAGAAAAAAGAATCAGTGCTTCCTACGCCTTCAATTTGATGAATTTGTTCATATAAGATTTTGCGGAGCTCCTCATTATTTGCCGCTACAATCTTAATGAACAAAGCATAATTTCCAGAAACCCAATGGCATTCTACCACTTCAGGAATTTCTTTGAGTTTGTTCGCAATCGAATACGAAAAATGTGCTTCTTTGGTCACTATTCCGGTATAAGTTGTGGTTTCAAACCCCATCATTTTAGGATCTAATTTCACAGAAAAACCTGTTATTACTCCACTTTCTTGCAATTTTTTAACTCTTAAATGGACTAATGAATTAGAAATGTTTAATTCTTTTGCTAAATCTGAAAAAGCAATTCTACTGTTCTCGCTGAGCTTTTGAATAATTTCTCGATCTAAATAATCAGTATTTTCGTTCTTATTGAGCTTTGCCATAAGTTATGTCAATTTGTGTTTTCTATAATTTTGACAATTCTAATTGTCAAACTGGTTTTTAAAGTGTCAAAAATACATAAAAAAATGTTAAAAATGTCTAATTGTAAATAATCGACTTCATTGACTGTTATAATAACAGTATTATTGATATGTTTGTGTCATTATAACACTATTTAACAAACCAACAAATGAAGAACAATCAACTACTTACAAAGCTATGGGAGCAATATATCGATATAACTCCATCGGCACTGAAAATACATGAGTTGTTAGAAGAGAAAGGTGAAGAAATAAAAAATGACCATATTGCAATTCGAACTTTTAACGATAAACGTATCAACATCGAAGTATTAGAAAAAGCTTTTCTAAATGTAGGATATGAGGCAAAAGGCGAATATTATTTTGAAACCAAAAAGCTGTATGCTAAACATTATGAAAATGCTTTGGATAAAGACGCTCCTAGAATTTTTATTTCGGAATTGGAATTAGAAAAATGTTCTGCAGAATTGCAGGAAACAGTGCAGCAACTGTTAGACAGCTGTGATCAAAATGCATTTAACGATCCGAATCTGATTTTAAGTGGAGCAGTTTGGAATGGAAATTCACAAGTGGTTTACAAATCGCTGTTAGAAGAATCTGAATATGCGGCATGGATGTATGTTTATGGTTTTAGAGCAAATCATTTCACTATAAACACAAATGCATTAAAAGGATTTCAAACATTAGAAGAATTAAATAACTTTTTAGAAGATAATGGTTGGAAACTTAACGCTTCTGGCGGAAAAATTAAAGGAACTCCAGAACAATTATTAGAACAATCTAGCACATTAGCAGATTTATACGATATAGATTTTAAAGAAGGTACACTAAAAGTGCCATCATGTTATTATGAATTTGCCCTTCGTTATCCTATGGCAAATGGAGAATTATATCAAGGTTTTGTAGCATCATCAGCAGATAAGATTTTTGAAAGTACTGATGTAAAACTTCAAAAATCGATTTAAATAATCGTTTTTTAGAAGAAAAAAGACTTTGAGATAAACATAACAAAAAGTTCATAATGAAAATCGAAGAATTAAAAGCTACAATACAAGAAGCTTTAAAGGAATTAAAAATAAAAGACGTTAACGAAGGAACTTCAACAGGGCTTAATAATTTTTCAGATGGAGAAATTTTAGAAAGCTATTCTCCTGTTGATGGTCAATTAATAGGAAAAATTAAAACATCATCTCCCGCTGATTACGAAAAAGTAATGGAAGTGGCGAATGTTGCTTTTAAGGAATTCAGATTAATGCCAGCGCCACAGCGAGGTGAGATTGTTCGTCAGTTTGGCGAAAAATTGCGTAAAAACAAAGAAGCGTTGGGCAAATTGGTTTCGTACGAGATGGGCAAATCATTGCAGGAAGGTTACGGAGAAGTTCAGGAAATGATCGACATCTGCGATTTTGCTGTTGGACTTTCGCGTCAATTGCATGGATTGACAATGCATTCAGAGAGACCTGGACATAGAATGTACGAACAATATCATTCTTTAGGAGTTGTCGGAATTATTTCTGCATTTAATTTTCCAGTGGCTGTTTGGGCATGGAATGCAGCTTTGGCATGGGTTTGCGGTGATGTTTGCGTTTGGAAACCATCTGAAAAAACACCGCTTTGTGCAATTGCATGTCAAAATATAATGGCTGAAGTTATTAAAGAAAACAATCTTCCAGAAGGTATTTCTTGTTTGGTTAACGGAAATTATAGCATAGGAGAACTGTTAACCAATGACAAACGTATTCCGTTAATTTCTGCTACAGGATCTACACGAATGGGTAAAACTGTTGCGCAGGTAGTCGCAGGACGTTTAGGAAAATCATTGCTTGAATTAGGTGGAAACAACGCAATCATTGTAACGCCCGATGCCGATTTAAAAATGACAATTATAGGTGCCGTTTTTGGTGCAGTTGGAACAGCTGGACAAAGATGTACTTCTACACGTCGTTTAATTATTCACGAAAGTATTTACGATAAGGTAAAAGATGCTCTTATCTCGGCATACAAACAATTGCGAATCGGAAATCCTTTAGATGAAAAAAATCATGTGGGTCCTCTGATTGATACGCAAGCAGTAGAAATGTATGAGAAAGCTTTGAAACAAGTCGTTACACAAGGAGGTAAAATTCTTGTTGAAGGCGGAGTGCTTTCTGGTGAAGGATATGAAAGTGGCTGTTATGTAAAACCTGCAATTGCAGAGGCAGAGAATACTTTTGAAATTGTACAGCATGAAACGTTCGCTCCTGTTTTATACCTATTAAAATATTCAGGAACAGTTGAAAATGCTATAGAAATCCAGAATGGTGTAGTGCAAGGATTGTCTTCTGCAATTATGACAAATAATTTAAGAGAAGCAGAATTGTTTTTATCTGTTACTGGTTCTGATTGTGGAATTGCAAACGTGAACATCGGGACATCTGGTGCCGAAATTGGTGGAGCTTTTGGTGGAGAAAAGGAAACCGGTGGAGGACGTGAATCTGGATCTGATGCATGGAAAATTTACATGAGAAGGCAAACCAATACAATCAATTATACTACGAGCTTGCCATTAGCGCAAGGAATAAAATTCGATTTGTAGCCCAAGAGATTAAAGCTTAACAAAAAAATCACCCCAAAGAGAATACCACATTTTGTTTGATAATGTTTTTTGAACATTATCAGGCGAGGTGTATCTGCATGCAAAAAAAACTAAAAATGTAAAAAAAAACAACTAAAAATTTACTAACTAAAACCATTACCGAAATGAACAGAAAACTAATTAGGAGACTTTATTTTATTCCTTTACTGCTATGTTTGTGGTTACCAAACATCAATTTTGCGCAAGCGCAAAAGACTATTTCAGGAAAAGTTACAGACGATAAAAATAATACGTTGCCTGGCGTAAGTATTTCTATCAAAGATTCTAAATTTAATGCAGCAACGGATATTGATGGAAATTATACGTTGGTGTATTCATCGACTTTAGAAAATCCAGTTATCGTTTTTTCTTATGTAGGATTTACAGGAATAAGCGAAGAGGTAAATAATCGCAAAGAACTTAATGTGGTTATGCAGGAAGAAACCAATAAACTGAATGAAGTTGTCATTATTGGTTATGGTTCGCAAAAGAAAAGTAATGTTACAGGAGCCATTTCTACCGTTAAAAAAGAAAGCCTAGAAACGCGTGCGACAACAAGTCCAGCAGAAGCACTTCAAGGCTTAGTTGCAGGGGTGAATGTGCAAAAAAGCGGTGGTGTTGCAGGTGCCTCTGTGAGCGTGAAAATTCGTGGAGTAAATACATTTGGAGCAACAGAACCGCTTTATATTATTGACGGATTTCAGGGATCTATCAATACTATTAACCCAACAAATATAGAATCGATGGAGGTTCTTAAAGATGGTGCTGCGGCTGCAATTTACGGATCTGTCGCTGCCAATGGTGTAATTATCGTAACCACAAAAAATGGACAGAAAGAAGGAGTAAAAGTAGATTTTAGTTCTTTTTTAAGTATCACAAACCCATCTAAAACATTAGATTTATTAGATGCTGATGGCTACAAAACGGTTAATAAAAGAATGTATGACGAATACAATAAATATGCAACTTCTCCAAAACCGCTTCCAGCCTATATTACTGCACCGTCTGATACAAATACAGATTGGCAGGACGAAGTTTTCCGTTCTGGACTTACACAAAATTATGGTTTAGGAATTCAAGGAAGACAAGGCGATTTCAAATTTGCACTTTATGGTAATTACGTAAAGCAAAAAGGTATTGTAATAGATAACGAATTTGGTCAGCAAACAGGTAGTGCGAGAGTGAGTTTCAAAAAATCGATTTTTGACATTGATGGAAAAATGGCTTATATGGGAACGCAAAATGCATTGCCTAATTTCCAGTTAAAAGAAGTATATACAATGTCTCCTTTGGTTCCAGTTTATGACTCATCAGAGGAATATGGCTATGGATTGTCAAATAAAAATGGTTTGCCAGCAGGTACAAATCCAGTTGCTGAAGAGCATTTTAGAAAAAGCAATGATATAGGACAGGATATAACGGCAAATATTGCAGCAACAGCAAACATCGCGCCTTGGTTAAAATACAAACTGGCTTATTCTTATCGTGTGAAAAACAACCAGCAAACGGCTCATTTCCCACCTTATATTGCAAATCCTAAGGAAGTGCATCTTTATCCGATGCAAACAGAATTAAGAACTACTTGGAATGAACAAATATTAGACAATATTATCACGATTGATAAAACCTTCGGGAAACATGTTTTTGGTTTAATGCTTGGTAATACTTTTAATAGTCAGGCATCAAACTGGAATCAGGTTAGTGTTGAAGGTAAGACAACAGATTATACAGTAGAAAACGGACAACTAGTTTCTATCGATCGTCCGTCAGGATTTCTTGATCCTAGTTTTGAAACAATTGGTGCCGGAAAAGGAGGAACGTATTCTGCCGACGGTTCAAAATTTCAATACAACAGAGTATCTTTCTTTAGCAGGTTAAATTACTCTTACAATGATCGTTATTTACTTCAAGTAACAGTTAGAAAAGATGGTTCTTCTAAATTTGGAGAAGACAGCCGTTGGGGAACTTTCCCATCTATTGCTTTAGGATGGAAAATCGAGCAAGAAGATTTCTTTCCAAAAGACATGATTCTTTCTACTTTAAAATTAAGAGCAAGCTGGGGACAATTGGGTAACGAAGCGGCTTTAGGTTATTATTCAGCAAATACACTAATTAAAACAGGTAATACTTTAGGAAACGGTTACGTTCAAGGTATAGGAAGCAATCCTTGGCCAGGAAGTATTGCAACAGCATTAGAAAATAGAAATTTGCAATGGGAAACCACAGATTCTAAAAACATCGGTATCGATTATACGCTTTTGAAAGGAAAAATTAGCGGTTCGATGAACTATTACCATAATGTTACAGACAACTTATTGATTACGAAAAAACTTGCTCCATCTGCAGGAATCGATGATCCAGTTCTTAACGTAGGTAAAATTAGCAACAGCGGATTTGAATTTGAAGTAAATTACCGTGATCAAGTTAATGAATTTAAATATAATGCAGGATTAAACCTTACTACGCTTAAAAATAGGGTAGAAGAATTGGCAAACGACGGACAAACTATTTACGGAGAAGGATTAAAATACGGAGACGAACACTTTCCAACTCAGGCTCGCGTAGGAAGTCCAATTAGCGGATTCTATTTATACAAAACAGATGGTATTTTCCAATCTGCTGACGAAGTTGCAGCTCATAACAAAAATGGAGTTTTATTACAGCCAAACGCTAAACCTGGAGACATTCGTTTCAAAGATTTGAACGGAGATGGTGTTATCGATGAAAAAGATAAAGCTTATGCAGGAACAGGATTGCCAAAACTAGAAGTAAACCTTAGCTTAGGTGCAAGTTACAAAGGATTTGATTTTTCTGCTTTGATAGGAAGCGGTTGGGGCAATAAATTATACAACGGAAACAGATATTTCTATGAGTCTATGAATTCAGGAACAAATATGCTGGCTTCTACACTTAATTCATGGACACCAGAAAATCACAGTAATATACCACGTGCCGTATTGCAAGATCCTAACGGAAACAGTCGTGAATCAGATCGTTTTCTTGAAAGCGGAGACTTCATCAGAATGCGCCAATTGCAACTTGGGTATACTATTCCAAGCAAAATGTTAGGCAAAGCAAAAATTGATAAACTTAGAATTTATATAAGCGCCGAGAACTTGTTTACTATCACCAATTACTCAGGTATCGATCCTGAATTCTCACGAGCTTCAGTAATTGATACTGGTGTAGACCGTTTTGTTTATCCATTTACAAGATCATTTGTTTCTGGTATTCAGTATATATTTTAATTCTATTTAATAAGACACTATCATGAAAAAGATATTTTTAATATTATCCACTATAGGTTTATTCACTTTTGCAAGTTGTGATGATTATCTGGATCAGCAATCGCCTGATCAGCTTACATCAGATAATTTCTGGAGAAATAAAGCTGACGCCGAATCAGCTTTAGCAGCCACTTATTCTCAGTTAGAATGTGCGGTTGATGAGTGGGCTTTCGCCGAAGTAAAATGGCCAGTTGAGGCTTATCGTGAAGACATAAACGAATTAGGAAGCGATGCATTGAACTACCAAAACTGGGTAGAACTTTCGACTTTTACGTACACCAACGGAAACAGTCAGTTTACTAGTTATTGGAAAATTAATTATAGAGGAATCAGTAATGCCAATCAGGTTATTGATAAGTTACCACAGGTTCCTTCAGATAAAATAACTGATACAGACCGCAAACAAATTGAAGCCGAAGCTCGTTTTTTACGTGCCTACTATCATATGAAACTTATTCTTAACTGGAATCAAATCTATATTAGAAACAAATATGTTACTAAAGAAAGCGATTTGAACATTCCTTTGTCAACACGTGCAGAAGCTTGGGATTTTATTATAAACGAGTTTAAAGCTGTAGCCGATGTTTTACCAGCAAAACAATCAGCAGATAAAACAGGACGCGCAACAAGCGGTGCAGCAAACAGTTATTTAGGATTTGCATATTTAACAAGAGCCTATGAAGAAACAGCTCAAAAACAAACTTTCTTGAATGATGCACTTACAGCATTTAGCAAAGTACAAGGTTACGAGTTAGTTAAAGATTATGTCTCTATGTTTGACGGAACAACCAAAAACACAAAAGAATCGATCTTTGAACTTCAATTTTCAGAAACTACAGCAAACGGAGCATTCTATCGTAATGCACTTCATTATTGGATGGCAGCTTCTGAACTTGGCGGATGGGATGAAATTCTTCCGAGTCCAATGTTGGTAAATGAATTCAAAAAAGAAGGAAAAATTGCGACTACAGGAAACTACGATTCACGTTTTTACAGTACCATTTTCTTTAAAGATCCCTATTTTAATAACCCTAGCAATCCATTGGTATTAGGAACAACATATGATGATAAATTTGGAGATACAGACAAACCAGTATATCGTAAATATATTCCGAGTACACAGGAAAAAATGGATCAAGAATTTACAGCGATCAATATTCCTTTAATGCGATATTCGAATGTATTGCTAATGCAGGCCGAAGCTTTAAATGAATTAGGACGTCCAGGAGAAGCTATTCCGTATATTAATAAAGTTCGCGAAAGAGCAGACATGCCAGCAATGACAGGAACAACCACAGCAGAAGTAAAAGCACAAATAGAGCACGAAAGAATTTTAGAATTCCCTCTTGAAAATTATCGCTTTTATGATTTGCGTCGTTGGGGAAAAACAAAAGAAGCGCTTGATGCTGTTGGAAGAACAGGTTTTGATGCTGCAAAAAATAATTTCTATCCAATTCCATTGACAGAATTACAAACGAATTAATTCTCGAAATGATTTAAATTTCAAAAAAGAATAGCCTATATTTCTTGGGCTATTCTTTTTGTCTAAAGATTATCGATCTTGCCAATAAAAAGAGCAGGACTTTATCTAAAATAATAACAAAAATAAACGTAAAAACATGAACAAAAAGAACATACTTTTTATTCTTGCTTCCTTTTTTATAATACAGACAGGTTGGTCTCAAAAGAACTTTCCGAATTTAGAGTCAGGCAAAAACAGTATCAATTTTAAAGGAGATCCAAAAAATGCTACAGATAGAAAATCATTGGCATTTTCAGATAAAGGCGCTTGGTTCGGATTTGGGTTTTTAGAACCATCAGAAATTCAAGCAGGATTTTCAGGACCTTTCTTAATGACTGAACAGAATGGCGTTTGGTTAAGTTCTTCTTTTGTTTCATTACAGCTAAAAGACGAAAACAAACAAGAAATCATCAACTGGAAAAATTCATTGGTCGCACAAAATAGCTACAACAGCCATTTAGAACAGCAATTTAAAAATGAAAAACTAGAAGTAAAACAGCAATTAGTGTTTTTATCAGGGCATTCGGCTTTACAGAAAACAGCGATTACCAATAAAACAGCTAAACCACTAACTATTTTTCCTTCTTATAATGCAACTTTGTTTTTAGATGATTTACAACTATCAAATGAAAAGAATGTTTTAAAAATCACTTCTGCTAAAAGTATTGCTGTAGGTTACATTCAATTCTTGAAAACAAAATCAGAAATTGAAATTTCGAAACAAGGATACCAAGCGCAGACAGAAAGATTGGTTTTAAAACCAAATGAAACAAAAGAAATAATTGTTTCTCAAAGTTTTATTTTTCCACAATATTCGTGGAAAACCGAAAATGAGACAATACAAAAAACGGTTTTTAATACACTGCTTAACAACACGCAAAAAGAAAAAGAAAAGCAATTATCGCAATTAATTGCCAAAAAGAAAACCATTTATAAAGATCAGATTTATTCTGATTTGATAGCAAAATTAGCATTAACATTACAAACCAACACTAGAATTGCAGCAGAAGGATTAAAGCATGGCGGTCTTTTTCCGAGTTACAATTACGAATGGTTTCATGGTTTTTGGGCCTGGGACAGCTGGAAACACGCTGTTGCAGTTTCAAATTATGATTCGGAGTTAGCCAAAAATCAAATGCGTGCTTTATTTGATTATCAAGAGCCAAATGGTTTTATTCCAGATTGCATTTACAGAAACAATGATCTAGAAGAAAATAATTACCGAAACACAAAAGCACCTCTTGCGGCTTGGGCAATTTGGAAAATTTATGAAAAAACAAAGGATATTAATTTTATAAAAGAGTTTTATCCGAAGTTAAAATTATACCATAATTGGTGGTACAAAGAACGAGATCATGATCAGGATGGTTTATGCGAATTTGGTTCTACAGATGGAACTGTGATTGCGGCAAAATGGGAAAGCGGAATGGATAATGCAGTTCGTTTTGATGATAGTAAAATTCTGAAAAATGGAGAAAAAGCATATTCATTAGATCAGGAAAGTGTTGATCTGAATTCATTTTTATTTGCAGAGAAAAACTTTTTAAGTAAAATGGCAGCAGCTTTAAAACTGAGTGTCGAAGCAAAAAAATGGAATGAAGAAAGTGCTGCACTAAAAATGAAAATTCAAAATCAGTTTTGGGATGCTGCAACAGGCTGGTTTTATGATACAACCATTGACGGAAAAACATTGATAAAAGCAATGGGATGCGAAGGATATTGTCCAATTTGGGCAGAAGTCGCTTCTGAAGAGCAAGTGAAAGTGGCAAAAATTAATATGCTGGATTCGGCAAGTTTGAACACTTTTGTCCCTTTACCAACATTAGCAGCAAATCATCCTAAATTTAAGCCAGACAATGGCTATTGGAGAGGACCTGTTTGGTTGGATCAAAGTTACTTTGGAATTAACGGACTAGAAAAATATGGCTATACAAAAGAAGCAAATGAGTTAGCGCATAAACTGATTCATAATGCAGAAGGAGTTGTGGATAAAGGAACTTCTATTAGAGAAAATTATCAGCCCGTTACAGGAAAAGGATTAGAAGCTTTTAATTTTAGCTGGTCTGCGTCGCATTATTTAATGCTGCTTTTGGAGGATAAATAAACATCCAACATTTCATTAATACCAAAACTATAAAATATGTTTAACTACAATATATCTTTCACAAAATTAATAATGGCAGGATTGCTTGTTGCGAGCTGTCATTCAATTCCTCTTTTTGCCCAAAATAAAAAAAATACAGTTTCAGAAAATAAAGATCCGCAGCGTTTTTTCTCAAAGGCAGATTTAATGCAAATAGGGGTTTATTATTATCCGGAACAATGGCCGAGAGAACAATGGGAACGCGATTTAAAAAATATTAAAAAACTAGGATTTGAGTTTACGCATTTTGCCGAATTTGCGTGGACTTTTATGGAGCCTGAAGAAGGAAAATACGATTTCAAATGGTTAGATGATGCTTTGGCAATTGCAGAAAAAGCAGGTCTAAAAGTAATTCTTTGCACACCTACGCCAACACCTCCAGCTTGGATGGGAGAAAAATATCCTGAGATTTATCTAGTCGATGCAAGTGGACGCAGAAGAGAACATGGAAATAGAGCGAATCAATCTGTATCTAATGAAAAATACAGAGAATTTGTAGAAAAAATTGTTTCTGAATTAGGAAAAAGATACGGCAAGAATAAAAATATCATAGGCTGGCAAGTAGATAATGAACCTGGCGCACCAGACGATTTTAGTCCTTCGGCACAAAAAGGATTTCAGAAATGGCTTAAAGCAAAATACGGAACAATCGAAAAATTGAATACCGAATGGGTAGCTAGTTTCTGGAGTATCAGATATAATAATTTTGAGCAGATTGCAATTCCAAATGCGGAGATTTATTCTGAAGACAAACTAAGTCCGCACGCTGTTTTGGATTTCAAAAGATATACGGCAGATTCGCAAGCAGAATATTTAAATCTGCAAGCCGAAACACTTCGAAAATATATCGATCCAAAACAATGGGTAACAACAAATTATACCAATGTAGTGTATGGTGCAGATCCAAGAAGAACAGATAAAATGGATTTTGCCACTTATACAATGTATCCAGTTAGCGGAAGAAATACATTAGGAGGACAGAATTTCAGAATGGGATCTCCAAACAAAATCATGGAAGCCAATGATTATTATCGATCTATAAATGGCGTTACTGGAGTTATGGAAATGCAGCCAGGACAAGTAAACTGGGCAAGTATTAATCCGCAATTGCTTCCTGGAACCGTTCACATGTGGATTTCTCAGGCTTTTGGCGGAGGTTGTTCATTTACTTGTACGTATAGATACAGACATCCTCTAGGAAGCAGCGAAATGTATCATGACGGAATTGTTGGAACTGATGGAGTAACTTTATCAACAGGAGGAAAAGAGTTTGTACAGTCAATCGAAGACATGAAATTGCTTCGTAAAGAATACAATTCAAAAGCGACGATTCCGCAGGAAATTGCAAAAAGGAAAACAGGATTTTTATGGAGCCATGAAAATCTTTGGGATTTGGAAAACCAAAAACAAACTGAATTCTGGAATACATGGAGACATAGAAATACGTATACCTCGGCAATAAAATCGACAGGTGCGCCAATGGATTTTATAACAGAAGAAAGCGATTTTTCGGCTTATCCATTTATTGTGGCGCCAGCGTATCAATTAGTTGATCAAAAGTTGGTTGACAAATGGACAAAATATGTTGAAAATGGAGGAAATTTAATTCTTTCTTGCCGAACAGGTCAGAAGGATAAAAACGGACATTTTTTTGAAGCGAATTGGAATGCACCAATTGTACCTTTAATCGGAGCTGACGTCGAATTTTTTGATATGTTAGTTGAAGATGTAAACGGAACAGTAAATGCTGGAAGCAATACCTACAAATGGAATGCTTGGGCAGACGTTTTAAATCCGAAACAAGGTACAGAAGTTTTAGCCACTTATGCCGATCAGTTTTACAAAGGAAAAGCAGCTGCAATTACAAGAAAACTAGGAAAAGGAACCGTTACTTATATTGGAGCAGAAAGTAAAGATGGAAATTTGGAAAGAGAAGTTGTTCGAAAAGTTTATGAGAATGCAAAAGTAGCCATCGAAAACTTTCCAAAAGGTGTTTATGTAGAATGGAGAGACGGCTTTTTTGTTGGGGTAAATTATACCAATGAAACAATTAATATGCCTATTCCCGCAGGAAGTAAAATTTTAGTTGGACAAAATCCATTAGAACCAGCTCAGGCTGTTATCTGGAAATAATCATACCGTATTCCTGCAAGGTTTTCAAAACCTTGTAGGAATAGTTATGAAAATGAAAAAATCCTGTTTTATAGATATCTTTAATACCTACAAGGACTGAAAAAGACCTTGCAGGACAGCAAAAAAAATAGTGCCAATTCGTGTAATTCGTGGCTAAAAAAAATAAAAAACAACTTTAAAAGAATACCAATGAATTTTTCAGAAGCAATTATTCAAGATTTAGTAAAAGAACATTACGGTTTTAGCGTAACTGTAAAAGCATTAAACGGGTATGATGAATTGAATTTCCTTTTATCAAATGAGAAAAATGAAAAATACATTCTAAAAGTATCCAATGAAAGTCATCCGTTTCCTTTTTTAGAAGCGCAAGCGGCTATTATAAGACATCTTACAAAAAGCACTATTTCAGATTGTTTTCAGCATTTTTGCATCAACAAAAAAGGAGAGGAGCTTACAAAAATAGTAACAGATTCTCAAACCTATTATATCCGAATTTTAAACTTTTTAGAAGGCGTTTTCTGGGTAGATGAAAAAAACAAAACAACTGAATTGCATTATAATTTAGGTTCATTTTTGGGTAACATGGATCGTGCTTTGGCTGATTTTTCGCATCCTGCAATGCATCGAAATTATACTTGGGATATTAGTAAAGCTAGCGAAGCAAGCGATAATTTGAAACACATTCTAAATCACGAAAGAAGGCGTATTGCAGGTTATTTTTTATTGCAGTTTGATACAGAAGTAGCACCGCAAATTCATCGATTGAGACATGCTTATATTCACAACGATGCTAATGATTATAATGTTTTAGTGCAAGGAAATCGTGTTAGCGGACTTATTGATTTTGGCGATATGGTTTATACAGCTTTAGTCAATAATTTGGCAATTGCCTGTACTTATGCAATGTTAGACGAAGAAGATCCATTGGCTGTAGCGGTAAAAATTGTTGAAGGATATCATCATTCATATGCACTTACTGAGCAGGAATTAGATTTATTGTATTATTTAATCGCAGGAAGACTTTGTATTAGCGTAACGCAATCGGCTTATAATGCTTCATTAGACAGTAACAACGAACATCATTTTATTACTGAAAAACCAGCTTGGGATTTATTATATAAACTAATAAAAATTAACCCGATCAAGGCGCAAGATGCGTTTAGAAAAGCTTGTGGTTTTGAAGGGTTAATTACAAATGATGATTACTCAGAATTGCTTGAAATCAGAAAAAAGAAAATAGGCAGAAACCTGAGTATTGGTTACAAAGACAAACTAAAAATTGTAAAAGGAGCTTTGCAATATTTATATGATGATAAAGGAAGAACTTTTGTTGATTGCGTAAATAATCCTTCACATGTTGGTCATTGTCATCCCGTTGTTGTTAGAAAAACGCAAAAGCAAATTGCAACTTTAAATACCAATACGAGATATTTGAATGATGCGATTACAGAATATGCAGAAAAACTAACTGCAACTTTACCAGAAAAACTTAGCGTTTGTTATTTTGTTAATTCAGGAAGTGAAGCCAATGATTTGGCTATTCGCATGAGCCGTCATTTTACCAAACAAAAGGATATTATTGTTTTAGATCATGCCTACCATGGAACTTCGACAGTTGCAATGGAAATGAGTCCGTATAAATTTGACAGCAAAGGCGGTTCAGGGCAAATGCCTTGGATTCATAAAGCAATTAATCCAGATTTGTATCGTGGACCGTATAAATATGGAGATACTGAAGCCGGAGAAAAATATGCTGCCGATGTGCAAAGAATTATTGAAGATTTAAAAAACGAAGACAAAGCGCCAGCAGTATTTATTTGCGAAACTTTGTTGGGAGTTGGAGGACAAATTCCGTTGCCAGAAAATTATCTTAAAACAGTTTATCAATATGTTCGTGCCGCAGGAGGTGTTTGTATTGCAGATGAAGTTCAAGTTGGATTTGGAAGAATTGGAGATCATTTCTGGGGATTCGAATTGCAAAATGTCGTTCCTGATATTGTTGTTTTAGGAAAACCAATAGGAAACGGACATCCGCTTGCAGCTGTGATTGTTACTGAGGAAATTGCAGAAGCCTTTAACAACGGATTAGAATATTTCAATACCTTCGGAGGAAATCCTGTTTCAATGACAACAGGATTGGCAGTTTTAGATGTAATTCAAGAAGAAGAAATGCAAAAGCATGCTCTAGAAACTGGAAATTACTTGATGGATGGATTAAAAGGCCTAATGGCCAAATACCCAATTATAAGTGATGTTCGAGGGCATGGTTTGTTTATTGGTGCAGAAATGGTAAAAGACAGAATTACGATGGAACCGGCTATTCCTGAAATTGATATTGTTGTTGAAAAACTAAAAGCAAAAGGCTATTTGTTGAGTACAGACGGACCTTTGCATAATGTTTTAAAGATAAAACCGCCAATGCCATTCAACAAACAAAATGCTGATGAATTGGTTGAATTATTAGATGTCGCATTAAGCGAATTATAGTTTTTTTTTAATACACAGAAACATAGATTTTTATTTTACAAGAAGATGTGTTTCGCTTAACATGAAAGCATCCCGATAGCTATCGGGACTATGTGAAGAAATGAGTCTATTTTTGTTGCCGTTTTTAGGAATAAGAATCTATGTTTCTGTGTGTTAAAACAATAGTTAACAAGAGATAAAAATGAATAATAATATCCTTCCAAAGATTTCTTCTAAACTCGAAGGTTTAGAAAAGGAATTAGAGGGCAAATTATTTTACGATCATACGATGCGTCTACTTTATGCCACTGATGCAAGCGCTTACAAAGAAATGCCTTTGGCTGTGGCAGTTCCGAAAACGAAAGAAGACATTCAAAAAATTATTCTTTTTGCTAAAGAAAACAAAAGCAGTATTATTCCGCGTGCAGCCGGAACTTCGCTTGCAGGGCAAGTAGTTGGAAATGGCATTGTTGTAGATATTTCACAAGAATTTACTAAGATTATTTCGGTAAATCAAAGCGAGAAATCGGCTTGGGTTGAACCAGGTGTAATTCGCGATGAACTGAATCTTTATTTGAAATCTTACGGACTTTTTTTCGGACCAGAAACTTCTACCAGTAATCGCTGCATGATTGGCGGAATGGTTGGAAATAATGCTTGTGGAGCACGTTCTGTTGTATATGGATCAACACGTGAGCATGTTCTTGAAATAAAAGGTTTTCTGGCAGATGGAAATGAAGTCGTTTTTGGCGCTTTAACAAATGCTGAATTTGAAGATAAATGCAACGGAATTAATGTTGTTAGTACATTAGAACAAGCAATTTACGTTCAAGCGAAAGAAATACTTTCATCTGAAAATAATAGAAATTTATTTGAAGCCAATTTTCCTAAAAAAACAATTCCAAGAAGAAATACAGGTTACGCTTTAGATTTATTGGCCGATAGTTCGCCTTTTATAGATTCCTCAGAAAAGTTTAATTTCTGTAAATTGATTGCAGGATCTGAAGGAACTTTGTTTTTTTCGACAGCGATAAAATTAAATCTGGTTGATGCTTTAAAACCTTTTTCAGCATTGATTTGCGTTCATTTCGAAAGCATTCATGAATCTTTAAAAGCGAATATTGAAGCATTGAAGTTTAATCCTGATAGTGTAGAATTAATTGACCACTATATTTTAGAATGCACCAAAGAAAATATAGAACAAAGCAAGAATCGCTTTTTTGTGAAGGGCGATCCTCAGGCTATTTTGGCTGTCGAATTTTTGAGAGATTCGCAAGAAGAAATCGAGAAGATTGCAGAAGAGATGGAAGCTTTAATGCGATCTAAAAATCTAGGTTATCATTTCCCAATTGTTTATGGTGAAGACACCAATAAAGTTTGGGCATTAAGAAAAGCTGGATTAGGCTTATTATCGAATATTCCAGGAGATGCAAAAGCAGTTGCGGTGATTGAAGATACAGCCGTAGACGTAAATGATTTGCCTGATTTTATAGCAGATTTTAATGCGATTTTAAAAGAAAGAAATTTAAACTGTGTGCATTATGCGCATGCTGCTACTGGCGAATTGCATTTGCGTCCGATTATAGATTTAAAAACCAAAGAAGGAACGGCTCTTTTTAGAACTATTGCAACAGATATAGCGCATTTGGTTAAAAAATATAAAGGTTCTTTAAGTGGTGAACATGGTGATGGAAGACTTCGTGGAGAGTTTATTCCGTTGATGCTTGGAGATGAAATTTATCAGCTGTTTATTCAGATAAAAAATGTTTGGGATCCTTGGGGTGTTTTCAATCCTGGAAAAATTGTGAATACGCCACCAATGGACACAAGTCTGCGATATAAAGCAGGCCAAGATACGCCAATGCCTGATACGTATTTTGATTTTTCAGATCATAACGGAATTCTTCGTGCCACCGAAATGTGCAACGGATCTGGAGATTGCAGAAAAACAGAAAAAAGTGGCGGAACAATGTGTCCAAGTTATATGGCAACTCGAGACGAAAAACATACGACTCGAGCGCGCGCCAATATGCTTAGAGAGACTATTACAAACTCAACGAAAGCAAATCGGTTTGATGATGAAAATTTGCTTGACGTTTTGGATTTATGTTTAAGCTGTAAAGGATGCAAATCAGAATGTCCTTCAAATGTGGATATGGCAAAATTGAAAGCCGAAACTTTACAGCAGTATCAGGATAAAAACGGAGTAAAATTTAGATCTAAACTAATTGGAAATACGCCAAAAATAAATCAATTATTCGCTTCAGCTCCGTGGCTATATAATTTATCTGCGAAAGGAATTCTAGGAAATTGGATTAAAAGAGGAACTGGTTTTACCCTAGAAAGACAATTGCCTTTAATGCATAAAATTACTTTTGGCAAATGGATGAAAAGCTATAGCCAAATTGGTGATTTTAATAATGGAATTGTGTATTTGTATAATGATGAATTTCTGAATTATTTTGATGTCGAAATAGGACAAACCGCTGTAAAACTTTTAAACAGATTAGGTTATAAGGTTGAGATTCCTAAAATTGGAATAAGCGGAAGAACTTATTTATCAAAAGGAATGCTAAAAGAAGCACGAGAAATTGCAGAACAAAACACAAAAGACTTTGAAGCAGCAATTCCAACTGATGGAATTTTAATTGGAATTGAACCTTCTGCAATACTTTCATTTCGTGATGAATATCCTGATTTGTGTCGTGGCGATCTCAAAGAAAAAGCAAAACAATTTGCAACGAAAACTTTTTTAATTGAAGAGTTTTTAGCTAAAGAATTGGAAGCTAAACGTATTTTGCCTACTAGTTTTACAGAAAAGACAGAAAGAGTGCGTATGCATGGACATTGTTTTCAGAAAAGTTTATCGTCTTTAGTGCCACTTAAAAAGATACTTTCATTGCCAAAGAACTATACTGTTTTAAATATCCCAAGCGGCTGCTGCGGAATGGCAGGTTCGTTTGGTTATGAAAAAGAGCATTATGATATTTCGATGAAAATTGGTGAATTGGTTTTGTTTCCCGCAATTAGGGCAGAAGAAAGTGTTACTTTAATTGCTGCTCCAGGAACAAGTTGCAGACATCAAATTGCAGATGGAACAGGACGAAAGGCACAACATCCTGTGGAAATATTATTTAAGGCTTTGAAATAGAGATTTGCTATTATTGTCCCAATATTCTAAAGACACACACTGCCGTACGTCTTTTCAGCTATACTTTACGAATGAAATGTGCTATATCTGAGTAAAAGACTATTTAAAAAAAAACAAACCTCCAAAAATGTATTTTGGAGGCTTGTATTAAAAAACAATAATTCAAAAAAAATTATAACTTAATATTTATCGTCGTGCCATCTTTAATAATTTTATTGATTGCTAGCTTTTTCCCATCAGTTATTTTTAACCTTAGGTTTTTGCCAGCTCTTTCAACTGTAATATCAAAATCGCGTTCAAAAGCATGAATGCTCTTCAGTTTCATAATAGACCAATTTTTAGGAAGACGTGGCGTAAAATCGAAACTGTGTAAGCCTGTCGGACGAATACCAAATAATCCTTCTGTAAATATTCGGCAATATAAACCGCTTTCGGCCGAAAGATGACGCTGATCGCCTTCTGGATACGCTTCTACAGGGTATGGAACGTGATCGCCCAATAAACGTCGGTTAGAATAATAATGTAAAAAATCAAGTGCTTTATCTGTTTCGCCAGCAGCAAGAACTCCTCTTAAAGCATATAAAGTAGATCGATCCCAAAATATTTTATCTCCCGCTATACTTGCCAAACCATCTTTAGTCCATAATCTAGGAGAAAATAAAGCATCTATAGTTCCATCTTTTCGATCATAAATTCCCATAGTAAGCGGTGTGCAAATCCAAGCTCTTAAAACATCATTTTCTTTATAATATTTGTAGGTTTCAAAACCTTCGACTTTAGCGCCAAAATAGTTCTCAATTGCAGTCTTTAATTTCTCAGCTTCGGTTTTATACGTTTTAAGCAGACTTTCATTTTTTCCTAAAACCTTACCTAAATAAATTGCTGAGTTTAATGCATCACAATACAGAGAAGAAGTATTAAGGTTGGCTTTTCCAGCGGGTAGACGTCCTTCTAATTCATCAGAATCTGAAGCGACAACGCCCTCAGCATTTATTTTTCTGTGACAATATTCCAAACACCATTCTATTAATGGCCATAATTGTTTTGCTTCATCTACATTTCCTCTTGAAAGTGCGTAACGAGCTGCTCCATAAGCAATCATTGCGCCATCACCACGATCTCCTGCGCCCGCCCAAATATCCGTTCCTTCTGCAACAATAGAACTCGGAATCGGTTTGTAGTCTTTGTTCATGAATTTTGCAAATTGGAGATAAGCATTCAATGAAGCTTGATTTCCATACTCATACCCCAAATAAGGAAAGAACGGACCAACATACTCGGCCTGATCGTTTGCCCAGATTGCAGCATAATACGATTCTCCTCCAGGACCGTGCATTGGACCGTTTTTGGTTTCAAAAATACTTTCAGCCGCTCTGATTTTCGCGAAAGCAAATTCAGTATTTAAAACTTGATCTGGTGTTTCCAAAATTAATTTGCTCCAAATTTCACGGATTAAGTCAATGCGTTTGTTTTTTTCTTCTTCGGCATTTACAGCAGGAACAGATTCGCTTGTTTTAACGCCAGAATAAAAAACAGAAAAAGTAACACTTTCGTTGGGCTTTAGGTTAAAAGTTCCGTCATTAAATAATTGCACCTGAATTTTGTAACTGCCTTCTGTTCCTTTTGTAGGATCTGAAGTATAAACCGTATTTGATTTTGGAATTTCTACGATAGAGTTTTTTTCAGAAGTGTTTTTAATAGTGTAAATTTCATTGTAACCTGCCAATGCTGTAGAAGGAAAAAATTGTCTAGTAAGTTCAAGAGCATTGGTTTTACTTTTAATTAATAATGTTCCGTTAAGAGTTATCGAGACTGTTTTCTCTCCTGTAATTGGTTTGTAATTTACAGTTACAAGATCAAAAGCATCTTGAGCAAATTGACGTGTAAAACTTGCATGTGTATTGTTAGGAACAGTTCTGAGCATTGGCCAGATCAAACTTCGAGTAGCATGAAAAGAACCATCTGCCGCTACGCCGTATCTTAAAACGCATGAGATTTTTTTTCCGCTCATTTCGATATGGTCATCATGCGGAATAGCATTGTTTATTTGCCAAGAAATTGTGCCATCGTTATTAATTTGCCATCGCTGATCGTCTTGAGAAAATGCAATATTGCTAATAAAAAATAATGCAGTAAGAGTAAGTAAAAAAGGTTTGCGTTTTTTTCCAGAAGATAGCTTCATTGCGTTTGTTTTTTGTATTTGTTGTGTTGTGTGTTGTGTAGTTTTTTATGCTTTACAGAATAATGCTGTAAGTAGCACAGGTAAATTGTTGACCTCAGAAATGCTCTTTTTTCTTCTTAGAATGTTAGTGCTGTTTTTTGCGAGACATTCGGCTCGGTTCTTATGCTTGTTGAGTTAATAATTCATGCTTCTTCGTTTGGTTTTCAAGGTTAATAATTGAGTTTTTCGTTAGTTTTTTTGTCTTTTATTCTATTTTGTAACCTAAAAAAATGTTTTGAGCTTGTGCAAATTGTTTGGATAAATAGATAAATGCGAGATCCAAAAGTATAAATGTTCTTAAGTTTTACATACCAGTGCCTACTAGTTTTTTTAATTGGAGGTAAAAAAGAGAGATGATTTTAAACAATCTGAAAAGCAAAGAGGATAATATATACACAGAATGTAAATTGTCTAATTGGAGAATAGGTAACTTAATTTTATTTTCTTCTAATAGTAATTTATTGAAAGTAATTTCAAATAAATGATTTAGAATTTTGATGCTTGTAAGCATTATTTAATCAAGAAATGGATAATATAGTATCACAAAAAAAAATGGTAAAACTTTTACTTTTTTTTTCTTCACCCTATTTTTTGACCATACCAGTTTACTTTTTACGCTATTGTATTAGGAATAAGCATGTTTGATCTCATTTATAAATAATGAGATTAAACAGCTTTTTTTAGCCCAAAGAATGTCTTTAGAACAACAGTTTGTCTACGAATCGTATAGCTGTAAATATTGATTAATGAATAATTACAAATTCAGCTTTCTATATTGCAAAGGAGAAAGCTGTTTTAATTCTTTAAACTTTCGATTAAAATTGGAAATATTATTGAACCCGCATAATTCGGCAATTTCCAAAACAGAGAGTTCTTCATTATTAGATAATAATTTTGCGGCTCTCTCAATGCGTACTTCAATTAGAAACTGAAAAAAAGATTTGTTTGTCCGGACTTTAAAATACCGACAAAAAGCATTTTTGGTCATACTGGCTATCGAAGCAATTTCATCAAGCGTTATGTTTTTATGAAAGTTAGTCATAACATATTCAAATACAATCTGCATTCTTTTCCCTTCATTATCAGTTATTTTCTTTTGATATAAATAATTAGAAAGCGGAGTAGTTTCAGATGTTGAGAGCCATTTTAGAATATCAAGAAATAATATAAATCGTGTATAACTGTCGGCTTTTCGTAACTTCTTAAAATATTTGACTACTTTTTTTGGTGCGTTATGAATGATAAATCCATTTTTGCTGCTTTCTAAAATAGGATGAATGTTTCGGAAAGTAGATAACTCAAAAAAATCTTTCCCAAACGAATTGAAAGTAAAGAATAAAGTTCGCATTACAGAAATTACATTTTCTTGAACATCACTTCTAAATACATGGGGCAGATTGCTTCCAATTACCAATATATCGCCCTCGCGATATTGCGAAATAGTATCGCCGGCAAAAACGGCTCCTTCTCCTTTTTCTATAAAACTAATTTGAATTTCTTCATGCTGGTGCAGTTTATCATAAAATGATACTTCTATATCTTCTTGATAAATAAGGGGATCTTCTCCAGATTTTGGAATTTTGAATGGAAAAACTTTCATATAGTGGTTAGTTAGTTACTATCAAATATATTGTATTTGATTAAAAAAATGATGTTATAATGTTCTGTTTTTTGACATTTGTCTTTATATAGGGTAATATAGTATCATTTTGTGGTAATTTTTGAAGGCTTAGCTCTGTCGTTTCTAGATAATTTTGGCTTAAATAAAAAATTAAAATTATGAGCATTGAATGGAATGGCGTGATGCCGGCGGTAACTACAAAATTTACTGCAGATGATAAATTAGACTTCAAAATGTTTGAAGTTAATATGAAGGCACAATTAGATGCTGGGGTGTCAGGGATTATTTTAGGAGGCACTTTGGGTGAAGCCAGTACACTTTTGGAAGAAGAAAAAAGAGAATTAGTACAACATACCGTTTCACTTACAGAAAATAAAGTGCCTGTAATAATGAATATTGCAGAGCAAACTACAAAGGGAGCCATTTTAGCGGCTAATAAAGCGGAACAAGATGGAGCAAAAGGATTAATGATGCTTCCTCCAATGCGTTACAAAGCATCTGATTTTGAAACGGTTGCTTTTTATAGTGAAGTGGCAAAAAGTACAACACTTCCTATTATGGTTTACAACAATCCAGTTGATTATAAAATCGAAGTTTCTTTGGATATGTTTGAAGAGTTATTAAAATTCGATAATATTCAAGCAGTAAAAGAATCTACAAGAGATATTTCTAATGTTACAAGAATGATTAACCGATTTGGGGATCGTTTAAAAATATTATCTGGAGTGGACACATTAGCATTAGAAAGTTTATTAATGGGTTCTGATGGATGGGTTTCTGGATTAGTTTGTGCTTTTCCTGCAGAAACAGTAGCCATTTATAAATTGGCTAAAGCCGGAAGAATCGATGAAGCTCTAAAAATTTACAGATGGTTTTTGCCTTTGTTAGAATTGGATATTAATTCATTTTTAGTTCAAAATATAAAATTAGCAGAAGTAGCAACAGGAATTGGAACTGAAAATGTCCGTGCTCCAAGATTGCCATTGCAAGGGGCAGAAAGAGAAAGAGTTCTTGCCATTATTGCCGAAGGACTAAGAACAAGACCAACTTTGCCAGATTACAAAAATTTATAGCATCTTATTGCCAAGATTGGCTCTTTTGGTTATCAGTCTCAGTGAGAATTGTTAGGGAATTCTTTACTGAGGCTATAACTAAGGACTGTGACTTCAATACATTTCATTTATTAGACAAAAACATGATTACAGGAAAAAATTATATAGGAAGCCAGCTAAAAGCGAGCGGTTCAAAAATATTAAAAACGTTTAATCCGTTATTGAACAAAGAAAATCCTTGGGTTTTTACAGAAGCAACTCAGGATGAAATTGAGGAAGCAGTTACTTTAGCTAATCAAGCATTTTCGAGTTATAAAAAATATTCAGGAATTGAAAAAGCTAAATTCTTAAACGCAATTGCTGATGAAATTTTAGCTTTGGGAGATACTCTTTTAGAACAATACTGTACCGAATCGGGTTATCCGAGAGGCAGGGCGGAAGGTGAACGCGGTCGAATGATCGGTCAATTAAGAGCCTTTGCCGAAATGCTTACAGAAGGAAATTGGGTTCAAGCAACAATAGATACTGCAATAATTGACAGACAACCTGCACCAAAAGAAGATTTGCGCAAAATGTTAGTTCCTCTAGGACCAATTGTGGTTTTCGGGTCGAGTAACTTTCCTTTTGCATTCTCTACAAGCGGAGGAGACACAGCTTCGGCTTTGGCTGCGGGTTGTCCGGTTATTGTAAAAAGCCATTCCATGCATATAGGAACAGGCGAAATGGTCGCTTCGGCTATTATAAAAGCGGCTCAGAAAACCAATATGCCTGAAGGAGTTTTTTCTAATCTTATAGGAGACGGAAGAACGCTCGGAACGAGTTTGGTGAAACATCCATTAATAAAAGGTGTTGGTTTTACAGGAAGTATAAAAGGTGGCCGTGCTTTATGCGATTTGGCCGCACAGCGTCCAGAGCCAATTCCGGTATTTGCCGAAATGGGAAGTATAAATCCGGTAGTGCTTTTGCCTAATGCATTGAAAAAAAACAGTCAAAAATGGGCAACAGCCTATGCAAATTCGATCACTTTAGGAGCGGGACAATTTTGTACCAATCCAGGATTATTATTAGCTTTAAGAGGTGAAGAATTAAAAGAATTTGAAGAGAACCTAAATCAAGCCATTGAAAAAACTCAGCCGGGCTGTATGTTGCATCCTTCTATTTATGCTGATTTTAATAACGGAATTTCAAAAATAGAAGAACAGAATGGGATTTCGAAAATTGCTCAGTTTAAAGGAGAAACAATTCCAAATCATGGCATTCCAACAGTTTTAAAGGTTAATGGGAAAAAGTTTTTAGAGAATAAAATATTGCATAACGAAGTTTTTGGTCCATTTTCTATTTTAATTGAATGTGAAAATGAGACGGAATTAATAGAAGTTATTTCTAAACTGGAAGGACAGCTGACAGGAACAATTATAAGTGAAGAGAACGAAATTGACAAGCACAAAGGAATAATTGCCGCTTTACAGAATCGCGTAGGTCGCTTAATATACAATGGCGTGCCAACAGGAGTTGAGGTTTGCGCTTCTATGCTTCACGGCGGACCTTATCCTGCATCGTCAGATTCACGTTATACTGCCGTAGGAATACACGCGGTTTACAGATGGGTTAGACCATTAAGTTATCAGAATTGGCCAAACGAATTGCTGCCTGCTGAATTGCAAAATGAGAATCCATTACAAATTGTTCGTACAATAAATAATAAACTAACACTATCTCAAATATAAAATGGTAAAGAAAACTTTTTTTTGCGTAGATGCTCATACGTGCGGAAATCCAGTTCGGGTTGTTGCCGGTGGAGGACCAAATCTACAAGGTAATTCGATGAGCGAAAAACGGCAGCATTTTTTAAAAGAATATGACTGGATTCGTAAAGGATTAATGTTTGAACCAAGAGGACATGATATGATGAGCGGAAGCATTTTGTATCCGCCAAGCGATCCTGCCAACGATGTTGGAATTTTGTTTATAGAAACTTCTGGCTGTCTGCCAATGTGCGGACACGGAACAATTGGAACCATCACAATTGCTGTTGAGGAAGGATTGGTAACGCCAAAAACTCCAGGTATTATAAAAATGGAAGCTCCTGCAGGTTTAGTGCATATAGAATATCAGCAAACTGGCAAAAAGGTAGATTGGGTACGTCTGACCAACGTAAAATCGTATCTAGCAGCCGAAGGTCTTACTATTGATTGTGAAGAATTGGGTGAGATTGTTTTTGATGTGGCTTATGGAGGAAATTATTACGCGATTGTCGATCCGCAGAAGAATTTTTCTGGTGTTCAGGATTATACAGCGAGTAAAATTATTCAATACAGTCAGGAAGTGCGCAAAAAGATTAATGAAAAATATCCTGATTACTTCATTCATCCACAGAATGATACCATTCGAGATGTGTCGCATATGTTATGGACAGGAACGCCAATAGATCCTACATCTTCAGGCAGAAATGCTGTTTTTTATGGAGATAAAGCAATCGACCGTTCGCCGTGCGGAACAGGAACATCGGCCCGAATGGCACAATTGCACGCAAAAGGAAAATTAAAAAAAGAGGAAGAGTTTATTCACGAAAGTTATATTGGAAGTAAGTTTATTGGTAAAGTCGTAGAAGAAACTTCTATTGGAGATATTCCAGCTATTGTTCCAAGTATTCAAGGTTGGGCAAAAGTATACGGATATAATAATATTATAATTGATGAAAATGACGATCCATATGCATTTGGATTTCAGGTTATTTAATGAATTAATTTATAGTATAACTAGAAGTTTAAAAACTCTTAACGAATTAAAATTTATGAAAAAAGTAGCTGTTATAGGCGGCGGAATTATTGGTTTATGTTCTGCTTATTATCTTGCAAAAGAAGGTTATGAGGTGAGCGTATTTGACGAATCTGATATGAACAATGGCTGTTCGTACGGAAATGCAGGTATGATTGTGCCTTCACATATTATACCGCTCGCGCAGCCTGGCATGATAGCACAAGGAATAAAATGGATGTTCGATAGCCGCAGTCCGTTTTATGTAAAACCACGTTTGAACAAAGATTTAATAAACTGGGGAATGCAGTTTTATAAACATGCCAATTTACGTCATTTAGAAAATGCAATGCCAGCTTTACGAGATCTTTCTCTTTTGAGTAAAGAGCTTTATCAGGATTTTGCTAAAGAGAATAATTCTTTTTTTTACGAAGAAAAAGGACTTTTAATGCTTTATAAAAGCGATAAAGTAGGAGAAGAAATGCATCACGAAGGAAAAGAAGCAGAACGTTTAGGGTTGGAAGTAGATTATCTGTCAAAATCTGAAGTTGCGCTTTTAGAAAAAGGAACCAATACGAATATAATTGGAGGAGTTCATTATAAAAGCGATGCACATTTGTATCCTCAAAAATTTATGACTTTCATCAAAGAAGAATTGGCTCGTTTAAAAGTCGAAATTCATTCTCAAACGAGCGTTAAAGATTTTGTTTTAGAAAGAAATAAAATAGAAAAAATAGTAACCAATAAGGGACTCTTTAGAGCCGATGAAGTGGTCTTGGCATCAGGATCTTGGAGCCCTTTCTTGGCCAAAAAGCTAAATATTTCGATTTCCATTCTTCCAGGAAAAGGATACAGTTTTACATTAAAAGACAAAACCCAGAAACCAAGTATTCCGTCTATTTTGTGTGAAGGAAAAGTGGCCGTGACTCCAATGGCAAATGACATAAGATTTGGAGGAACGATGGAAATTACACATACCAAAGACAATAAAATAAACGCAAACAGGCTTCAGGGAATCATAAACAGCATTAACGATTTTTATCCTGATATGAAAGTCGAAATGCCAAAGCAAGAAGATACTTGGTTTGGTTTTAGACCTTGTACGCCAACTGGAATGCCGATTATTGCTAAAGACAAAAAAATCGTAAATTTGACATTAGCAACAGGACATGCCATGATGGGATTAAGTCTCGCGCCAGCAACAGGAAAAATCGTAACAGAGATTATTTCTGGCAAACCTGTTTCTGTAGCTATTGACAGATTCCAAATATAAATTATGAAATACAATGCAATTCCGGTTTCTTTGTTTATTGAAAACCGAAAAAGATTTACCGAAAAAATGAAGCCAAATAGTGTAGCTATTTTGACTTCAAATGATGTAATGCCAAATAATGCAGATGATGTTATGGGCTTTGCACAAAACAATGATTTGTTTTATTTGTCTGGAATTGATCAAGACGAAACTATTTTGGTACTTTTCCCAGATGCTTTTAAAGAAGAAAACAAAGCCATACTTTTTGTAAAAGAAGCCAACGAACATACACTAATTTGGGATGGTAATTTTTTAACCAAAGAGCAAGCAACTGCTATTTCTGGAATACAGAATATCAAATGGATTCATGAATTTGAAAAGACCTTGCAGCTTTTTGCTTTTGAAGCCGATACTTTTTATTTAGGCCATAATGAGCACATCAAAAGAGTAACTTCTGAAATGGAAACCAGACAGGATAGAATGATTAAATGGTGCAAAGAAAAATATCCGTTGCATCAATATGATCGTGTGGCAAAAATAACTCGAGCATTGCGACCTATTAAATCAAACGAAGAAATTGACTTAATCAAAAAAGCGACTGCGTTGAGTGTCGAAGGTTTCCATAGAGTTTTAGCTGCAATCCGTCCGAATGTAAAAGAATACGAATTAGAAGCTGAATTGTTATACGCGACCGCAAAAAACGGAGGGACAAGACAAGCATTTAAATCTATTGTAGCATCTGGCGGAAATGCCTGTTCGCTGCATTACAATTCCAATGATGATGTTTGTGAAGAAAATGAAATGGTTCTGCTGGATTTTGGAAGCTGTTATGCCAATTATAATTCAGATACAACAAGATGTATTCCGGTTAACGGAACTTTTAGTCCAAGGCAGAAACAGGTTTATGAATCTGTTTTACATTGTTTGAAAGAAGGTTCAAAATTATTGAAGCCAGGAGTTTTATCTAAAGATTATGAACTTCAAATGGCAAAATTAATTGAAACCGAATTAGTCAAATTAGGATTGATCACAGAGGACGAAATTAAAGCTCAAGATCCAGAAAAACCTGCTTACAAGAAATATTTCATGCACGGAACCGCGCATCATTTAGGTCTGGATGTTCATGACGTTGGTCTTTATTCTAGACCTTTTGAAAAAGGAATGGTTCTAACTTGTGAGCCTGGAATTTATATTAGAGAAGAAGGAATTGGCTGCCGTTTAGAGAATGATTATTTGATAACGGAAGATGGAAACGTAAATTTGAGTGAAGCCATGCCAATTGAAATTGCTGATATTGAAAGTTTAATTAAAAATAAAAAATAATAAGATGAAAAAACATTTATTGTTTCTTCTGTTGATATGCACATCTGTTTTTGCACAGAAGGATATTGACATTAACAATCTAAATTGGTTGCCTAATTCTCATTCCTTTTGGGTAAACAAAGATAATAATGTGGTGGTTTACGATGTTGATAAGCTTGATAAACAAACCGCGATTTTGTCTAAGGCACAATTGGATGCTGCCGGATTTACAGGAGAAATTGAGAACTTAGTCTGGAATGACTTAAAAACAAAAGTTTTGGTTTACACCAATTCTAAAAAAGTATGGAGAGACAATACCAAAGGTGACTATTGGTTTTTTGACTTGGCTACAGGTAAAGGAAAGCAACTAGGGAAGAACTTAGACGCATCGTCGTTAATGTTTGCAAAATTTTCAAGCGATAATGAAAATGTAGCTTATGTTTCCAACCATAACATTTATGTGGAGAATGTAAATTCAGGTAAAATTACGCTTTTAACTACAGACGGTACAGATAAAATCATTAACGGAACTTTTGATTGGGTTTATGAAGAAGAGCTAGCGGCACGTGATGGATTTAGATGGAGTCCAGACGGAAAAAGTATTGCTTTTTGGAGAGTAGACGCAACTTTGACTAAATTTCATTTCATGATCAATAATACCGATTCCTTGTATCCGGTTATTATTCCTGTAGAATACCCAAAAGCTGGCGAAAAACCATCGTCGGTTAAAATTGGAATTGTAAATATTGATTCACTTCAAACCAATTGGTTGAATATTCCAGGAGAACCAGATAATAATTATTTGGTTCGAATGAAATGGCTAAATAACGAATCTGTGATGGTGATTCAGTTAAACCGAAATCAGAATCAGGTTACAATGTACGATTGCAATACAAAATCTGGAGCAGCTAGAGTTATTTACAAAGAAGAATCTAGTGCTTGGATAGATGTTTTTGACATTTCTTCGGGAGAATACGATACTTTTCCTTGCCAATTTGTAGACAACGGAAAAGCCTTTTTATGGAGTTCTGATGCTGATGGATGGATGCATATTTATAAAATAAGTTTAGACGGAAAATCAAAAGAATTAGTAACCAAAACTAATTTTGATGCTTATTATAAAGCTTATAATGAAAAAACAAAAACAATTTATTTCATTGCTAGTCCAACTGATGCTACACAGCGTTATTTGTATGAAACGAATTTAGGTTCTAAAAAAACAAAAAGAGTAACTCCAAATATTTTTGATGGTTCAAACAGATATATTTTTTCTACAGATGCAGCTTACGCACAACATGCCAACGCAAGTATTTCGAGAGATTACAACCAGAGATTAATCGCTTTGTCTGGACATCAAAAAGTTTATCCAAAAGAAGCAGATGTTTTTACTGCTCCTGATAGAAATTATACTTTAGAAAAATTTAAAGTAAAAACAGTTGATGGTATTGATATTGACGGAATAATGGCAAAACCGTTAGATTTTGATCCTTCAAAAAAATATCCAGTTTTCTTTTACGTGTACGGTGAGCCAATGGCTACAGTGGCTAATGACCAACCTTATTTTAATGAATTTATTAGTGAATTGATTCCAAAAGGATATATCGGAATTGCAATGGACAATAGAGGAACTCCAGCAATGAAAGGAACGCAATGGAGAAAATCGATTTATAAAAACATCGGAATTATCAATACACGAGATCAGGCAATGGCTGCCAAAGAAGTTTTAAAATGGAATTTTATTGATTCTGATCGAGTAGCAATTCACGGATGGAGTGGCGGAGGTGCTGTAACTTTAAATTTAATGTTCCAATATCCAGACATATACAAAACAGGAATTGCCATTGCAGCGGTGACAGATCAGCATTTTTATGACAATATCTATACCGAACGCTATATGGGGTTACCAGACGAAAATGAAGCAACTTATATTAAAGCTTCTCCAGTAACTCATGCCAAGAACTTAAAAGGAAATTTACTGTACATTCACGGAACAGGCGATGATAATGTACATTATAAAAACGCTGAGGTTTTAATTAATGAATTAATTAAATACGATAAAATGTTTGATTTAATGATTTATCCAAATCGTTCGCATAGTATTTATGAAGGCGAAGGAACAACCAAACATTTAGTAGATACTTTTGTTCATTACATAGAAAAAAATTGTCCGCCTGGCGCGAAATAGAAAAAAAAATATTTATAGAAAAAGGAGGGTTTCATTAATTTGAAATCCTCCTTTTTTGTTTTATAAAATTAGAATTTAAGTGCACTTGAATTTAAAGTTTAAGACATTATGCTTAGTTTATTGATTTTTAAATGATTATTTGTTTTTGTAAAGATGTTTTTTAAAATGTGAATTTGATAATTATAGGGTAATATAAGCAGGTTTTTCGGTAATATATTATCAGAAAAATTATCTAAAAAGCAAAATATTTGCCTCATTAATTATAAAACCATTTTATGAAATTGAAGATTAATTTTAGAAAAATTGCAGTACTCTTTTTTGTACTGTTGACCAAACTGACATTTGCGCAAGAACGGATAGTGTCAGGAATTGTATCAGATGAGAATGGAATACCTCTACCAGGTGTGGGTGTTCTAGTTAAAGGAACTCAAACTGGCTCTCAGACTGATTTTGACGGGAAATATTCAATAAAAGCTGATGCAAACGCTGTGTTAGTGTTTACTTTTATTGGAATGCAAACGAGAGAAGTTCAAGCGCGAGATAAAAGCATTAATATAAAAATGACTGCTGGTTCTACACAATTGCAAGAAATTGTTGTTACCGCATTAGGTCTTAAAAGAGAGAAAAAATCGCTGGGTTACGCTACCCAAGAAATAAGTGGCGACCAGCTTACAAAGATAAATACTGGGAACGTCTCTAATAATATTTCAGGAAAAATTGCAGGTGTAGAGGTTAGAAGAAATAATAATATAGGCGGTTCAACCAATGTTGTGATTCGTGGTACCACTTCATTAACAGGAAATAATCAAGCTTTATGGGTTGTTGACGGAATTGTATTGAACAATGACAACACGAATAAAGAAGATCAAAAATCTGGTGGAAATGTAGGCGGTTATGATTACGGAAATGCAGCGTCTGATATTAATCCTGATGATATCGAAACCATGAACGTTTTAAAAGGGGCGGCGGCTACGGCATTGTATGGTTCTAGAGCATCAAATGGAGTTATTATTGTTACGCTTAAAAAAGGAAGTAAATCTAAAGGCGGATTAGGATTTAGTTTTAGTTCGGGAGTTAATGTTGGGGTAGTAGATAAAAAAACATTGCCAGAATATCAAAATCAATATGGTGGAGGTTATGGTGATTTTTATGGAACAGTTGATCTAGGAAGCGGAGTTCATCCTTACGTAGCGACAGATGACGCAGCGTGGGGACCAAAATTTGATCCTTCATTACTGGTTTACAACTGGAACTCATTTTATCCAGAATTACCAACTTATGGAAAAGCAACTCCATATAAAGCGGTAAGAAACAATCCGAACAGTTTTTACCAAAACAGTCTTACTTATATAAATAATATCGCTTTTTCGGGAGGAAATGATCAGGGAGATTTTAGATTTGGTTACACCAATTACAATCAGCAACAAGGAATTTTGCCAAACAGTAATAACAGAAAAGACAATTTTAACTTTTCTGGAAGTTTTAAGGTCACGCCAAAAACTAGAATTTCGACTACAGCTAATTATCTAACATCAGATGCTATCGGAATGAACGAAACAGGATATGGAGATGGCGGAAATAACTATTTGAGTAGTGTGAGACAATGGTATACAACTAATGCCGATTTTAAAGATCTTAAAGAGGCTTATGAATTGACTGGTAATAATACAACATGGAATGTTGGTTCTCCAGATGATTTAAAAGCTCAATTTCATGACAACCCTTATTTTCAGCGTTACAACAATTATAACTCTCTAAAAAGAGATCGTTTCTTTGGTAATGTAGTTGTAAAAACCGATGTTACGAACTGGTTTGATATTATGGGAAGAGGTGCAGTCGATTTTTACCACCAATTGCAAGAAGAGCGTATTGCTGTTGGATCTAAAAGAACTCCAAATGCTCTTGGACAATATTCTAGATTTGATAAAAATTTTAGAGAGATCAACTTGGATTTAGTGCTGAACTTTAAAACTGGTATTGCAGAAGGAATTAGTTTTAATGGTATGTTAGGAGGTAATACAAGACGTTCTGTTAACAATTCTATTTACGCAGTAACAAATGGAGGATTGGTTGTGCCTGGAATTTATGCCTTAACCAACTCAATTGATCAAATTAATAGTCCAGACGAGATACAGCAGACTTTAGGTACAAATAGTGTTTATGGTATGGCAAGTTTCAATTTCCTTGACACTTATTTTCTTGAAGGAACTTATAGAATAGATCAGTCGTCTACTTTACCAAAAGACAATAATACCTATTCTTATCCATCAGTTACAGCTACTTATATTTTTAGCAATCATATTAAAAAAGAATGGCTGTCATTCGGAAAATTACGTTTGAATTATGCTGAAACCGGAAACGATGCGCCATTTGCGGTAACTTCGGCACTTTATCCTAAAAACAGCAATTTTGGACCTGGCGGAATTCGTTTTTCTACAGAAAACAGCAGAAGTAATTCTGACTTGAAGAGTGAGTTGACAAAAGGAGTTGAAGCAGGTGTTGAACTTAAATTCTTTAAAAACAGATTAGGACTTGATTTTTCTTATTATAAAACCAATACCACAAATCAAATCCTTTCTATCGAAACACCAACTCAGACAGGATATACAAGAGCTTGGATTAACGCAGGAAATGTTCAGAATAAAGGTTATGAGTTAACCTTGAATGCAACACCAATAAAAACAACTGATTTTTCTTGGCAGGCAACTGTAAACTGGTCAACGAATAAAAACGAAGTAATTTCTTTAGGAGGAGCCAATCAAATTTCGTTAGGATCTTTTCAGGGAGTTAATTATGTAGCAGAAGTTGGCAAACCAGTTGGACAGTTAGTTGGTTCTGGTTATACCTATTTAAACGGAGAAAAAGTAATTCGTTCAAACGGAAGATATCTACAAACTGCGGGAGCTGTAATAGGCAATGTTGCTCCAGATTGGATTGGTGGTTTTAATAACGTTTTGACGTACAAAAATATCGCTTTCAATTTTTTAATAGATGTTAAAAAAGGCGGAGATGTCTATTCTCTAGATCAGCAATTTGGTCATGCGACTGGAATTTATGAAAGTACTGTTTCAAAAAACCATAATGGAGTTCCTCAGCGTGAGCCAGTTTCTCAAGGTGGTGGAGTGTTGTTAGATGGTGTAAAACAAGACGGTTCACGTAACGATGTTGTAGCAAGCGTGACAGGAACAGATGGTTATTATTTTTATAATTCTATGCCACAGCAAGAATATGTTTATGATGCTTCTTATGTAAAACTTCGTGAAGTAGGATTGAGCTATAGGCTTCCAAAAAGATTTTTAGAGAATACATTTATTAGCAATATGGTTTTTGCTATAAACGGAAGCAATCTTTGGATAATCCACAAAAACTTGCCTTATGCAGATCCTGAGGCAGGAGCTTCTTCAGGTAATTTGCAAGGTTTTCAAACAGGAGTGCTGCCAACAACAAAGGAGTATAGTTTTACCCTGAAAGTTCAATTCTAAAAAATTAAAGACATGAGAATTATAAAAACAATATTTTTTGCAGGCGCAGTTTTGTGTGCAATTGCTTCATGTGACAATCTAGATAACATGAATAAGAATGAAAAAGGTTATGAAACCGCTTTGCCAAGCGCATTAATGACTAGTGCACAAGTAAATTATGCTTATTTTTTAACGAATGCTTCTGTAAATTCAAACAACTTTAGAGCCTATGCACAGCATTGGTCTACATCTACTTATACAGATGAAGCCAATTATAATCAGGCAAAAAGAAATTTAGGAAGTTCGCATTCGGTGTTATTGTACAGAGATGTATTGCAGGATTTGATCAATTCAAAAAAGCAGATTAAAGATAGCAAAGCATTAGGACCTATTGAAGAGGGAATCAAGAAAAACCGACTTGCTATTTTAGAAGTGCAAATTGTAATGGCGTACCAAACGCTGGTTGATTTGTTTGGAAATGTAGCTTATTCTGAAGCTTTAGATATCAAAAAATTTCCGCTTCCTAAATACGATGATGCAAAAACAATCTATTTTGATTTGGCTACCCGTTTAGATGCAGCCATTTTAGATTTAAATGATCAATATGATAGTTTCGGAAATGCTGATTTAATTTTTCATGGCGATGTGGCTAAATGGAAAACTTTAGCAAATAGTGTAAAACTAAAAATGGGATTGCATTTAGCAGATGTTGACGCTGCAAAAGCAAAAACAATGGTAGAAAGCGCTTTCAATTCAGGAGTTATGAGTAAAGAAACTGATACTGCTTTGTTTCAGTATTTCTCTTCAATAACAGACATGAATCCATTATATGATGATTTGGTTAACTCAAGCCAGATTAATATTGCCGCATTTTTTGTGAATGAATTAAACGGAAAAGAAGATCCAAGACGTGATTTTTTCTTCAATCCAAATTCAAAAATAAATGGAGAATACAAAGGCGCTCCATATGCGCAGCAAGTTAATTATGCTGATTATAGCAATACAGGTTTAAGACTTAGACAGAAAACAAATCCAGGTGTTATATTCGATTACACAGAAACTTGTTTTTTATTGGCCGACGCGGCAAACCGAGGCTTTAACGTAGGAGCAAATGCAGCAACGTATTATACAAAAGGAATTGAAGCTAGTATGAAATTTTGGGGAGTTTCAGACACTGATATCCAAACGTATTTGAATAGACCAGATGTCGCTTTTGCAACAGCTGCAGGAACAGACAAACAAAAAATCGCTTATCAGCTTTGGATTGCATATTACAATCGTGGTTTTGAAGCTTGGACAGAATATAGAAGATTAGATTATCCTATACTTACAGCGCCTGTTACAGCAGTTCAAGAAGCTGAAGGGAAAGTTCCTGTTAGAAATATTTATTCTACATCTGATAAAACGCTTAATACAGCAAATTACGAAGCTGCTTCATCGGCTATTGGAGGAGATTTAATGACAACAAGAATTTTTTGGGACAAATTTTAATTTTGAGTTAGTTTAATTTGTTTTTTGAGACCAGCACTTTTAAGTGCTGGTTTTTTTTTGCTCAAAGTTTTTAGATTAATATTCTTATAAAGTTAAATGTGTGTTGTTATCTGTATTTTAAAATTGGAATTTTTAAGGATATGTTTTTTTAAGGTTAAAAACATGATAATTATGTATTAATTCTGATTAAAATAATATCAGAAACATATAAACATGTAAGGTAATTTTGATTGTTACTAATTATAAAACCTAAATAGATGAAATTAAAATTACTAATCTGCTTACTGATTTTCAGTGTATTGAAAGTTAGTTCGCAAGTTTTGCCCTGCAGAACAAGCGAAGAAAATGCCAAAGTGTATCGGAATAATCCACATGCACTTGAAGAAAAAAAGAACTTTGATGTTTTTAGTAAAAACTTTGCTGCACAACGCAAATCTCAAACCTCAAAAACGGCTGCCGTTACTTATACAATCCCGGTAGTTTTCCATATTTATGGAGATGTGCAAGGAGGTAAAACCGTAACCTATGAAAAAATTGTAAATCACCTTGCCCAACTTAATGATGATTTTAATGGACGCAATGCCGATTATCAAACCGTAGAACCATTCTTTCAGTCACGACGTGGAACTTTGAATATCGAATTTAAGTTAGCTAAAAAAGATCCTAATGGCGGTTGTACAACAGGAGTTGTATTCCATCCAACAAAAAACGGATATGGAAATGGCGGCGGTTACGATGATCAAATTGCTGCTGACGCTTGGGATAATACTAAATACATGAATGTTTATATTCAGAATGATTTGTATAATGATGGAGCTACAAATAATTCGGGTGTTGCTTGGTATCCAAGTTCAGATATGACAGCAAGCAATACCGCTCGTGTTGTTTTTAACGGAGCTTACTTATATGATAACTCCTATAGTAAAGAATTCTCGGCAACTTTAACGCATGAGTTTGGTCACTTTCTTAACCTGATTCATACTTTTGAAGGAGGATGCTCTGGCACAGATGAGGTTGCAGATACTCCAGCTGAAGACGGAAATCATACCTTAGGCTGTACTCCAGGAACAAACTGCAGCGGTGACAAAGTAAACTTTGAAAACTATATGGGATATAACGGCGCTCAAGGTTGTTATAAAATGTATACACAAGGTCAGATCGACAGAATGCTGGCGGCTTTAGAACATCCTGCTCGAAAATCTTTATGGCAACCGCAAAATTTAATTGATACTGGCGTTAATGCAACAGGAAGTACACTAGTTGCTTCGGCAGTAACTTTTAAAGAAGCTATTATAAATGATGGTTCTTTTGATACTTCTTCTATCATAAACTTAAACGGAACAAAAACTTTTACGGTATCTTCAGGAACTTTAACAGCTGGTACTCATTTTACACATACTTTTCCAGCAGGAATAACTCCTGTACTTACTGTAAATTCAAACAATCAAATTACGGTTACATTAACTGGAAAAGCCACTAATCATGCAGCAAGTAATAATGCTTCAGGAGGAATTAGTTTTTTACCTGCGGCTTTTACAGGCGGAACAGCCAATTTATCATGTAGTTCTCTCTATTTTAACTTTAAATTTTCAGATCCTTACGGAATCTTTTTTGTAGATATGCCTGATGTTACTGTATCATCTGCACTGACATGGAAATATTTTGAAATTGCAAAAGGAGACTATAAAGCATTTGGAGGTTGGCGTTATGCGGCCAATGCTTTAAAAATAGAAACTTATGCAAAGAAACTAGTTTGTGAAACAGGCACTAGAAATATCTCATTATTAAATTCAAACACAGCTGTTGGTCCAACGAGTAATATGACTGCTCCAGGCGCATATCCAAACCAGTTAGATTTAAGAACGGCAAGTTACACAGCTTGGGATGGAAAAACAGGGTATGTTGGATTTGATTATTTAATGGATGGTCTTACTTGTTATGGATGGTTCAAAGTAAAAGTAAACGCTGATGGTGACGGATATACTATCTTGGAATATGCTTATAATACCAAGCCAAATACTCCAATTTATACAGGAATGACCGATAAGACTGCTACAACTTTATCAGCAGATACCTTATACGAAGCTGTAACTAATGACGGAAGCATTACATCTACTGCAACAATTGCATTGACGACCAATAATGGAACATTCACGAAAAGCAGTGGAACTTTTACTGCAGGAACAGATTATACCATTACAGGCGTTCCAGCTGGATTAACAGCAGTTTTAACTTTAGAAAGCAATACCAAAACAGTACTTTCTTTTACAGGAAAAGCAACTGCACATAATACAACAAATGATGCTGCTGTTACGCTTACTTTTAAAGATGCAGCAATTACAGGTGGTATAGCGACTTTAGATACTGCAACCAAAACAATCAACTTGAAGTTTGATGCTCCTTATGGTGTATTTTACGTAAATAATCCAGATTATACTGCCAACGCAGCATCGACTTGGCAATATTTTGATTTGGGCATTGGAGATAATACAGAATATGGTGCATGGCAATATGCCGCTGCGGCTTTAAAAATAGAGACGTACGGAAAAAGGCTAGTTGCTGAATCTGGAACAAGAAATATTTCATTCTTAGCACAAGGAACTTCTATTGGCGCTTCGAGTAATTTTGCTACTCCAGGAAATTATCCGAATCAGTTGGATTTGCGAACAGCTACTTATACTACTTGGGACAATAAAACAGGTTATGTTGGTTTTGAATATACTAGCAGAGGTCGTATTTGTTACGGATGGATGCATATTAAAGTAGAGGCTGGAGGAGTAGGCTATACCGTTTTGGACTATGCTTATAATACTAAACCAAACGAGCCGATTTTGGCAGGAATACAAACTGCAAATGTAGTATTGGCTCCAACAAGCTTGACAGCAACAGTTACTAATTTAGAAGCTTCTCTTACTTGGACAAATAATGCTACTAATGCCACAAATGTAATAATAGAAAGAGCAGGTTCAGATGATGTATATGCCGAAATTGTTACTTTAGCCAATACAGCATCTACTTATACCAATACAGCTTTAACAGCAGGCAGCACTTATAAATATAGAGTTAGAGCAAAATCAGGAACAGATTATTCGGCTTATTCGAATGTGGCTACGGTTACGATTCCTGCAGCTTCGCTATGCAGTGCGCAAGGAGCAAATAGTTACGAGTATATAAGCTCGATTGCGGTAGGAAGCTTTGTAAACACATCAGGAAAAGAAACAAATGGTTATGCCGATTATACTTCAAAAGTAATTACACTGACTCCAAATGCAAATACGAGTATTACTTTGACACCAGGTTTTACAGGATCTGCTTACACCGAATATTGGGGAGTTTGGATTGATTACAATAAAAACAATCAGTTTGAAGAATCTGAAAAAGTAGTTAATAATATTTCGTCAAATGGTGCTGTAACAGCAAGTTTTACACCTGCATCATTTACAGGAACAACTAGAATGAGAGTTGTAATGAAGTATAATGCCAATCCATCTTCAACTTGTGGAAATCTAGGAGATGGTGAAATCGAAGATTATACTGTTAGTGCAGGAACTTCTGTACCACCAAATCCAGCAACTTTAACAATTCCTGCTAATCTTGGTAATGCAGGTGTATACACATCAGGATTTTATGCTTCGTGGGCAACATCAGCAGATGCGACATCTTATGAAGTGCAATTGAATACTTCTTCAGGTTGGTCATTAGCTGGAACTTCGACAACATATTATCTATGGATTCCAAAACAAGGAACTCAAACGGTATATGAATTTAGAGTGAAAGCAAAAAATGGCAATGCTTTTAGCGATTGGAGCGCATCGCATACTATTGATTTACAATCTGGAAGTTTAGGTTTGCCAGGCTCAGATATCAATACAGCAAAAACATTCACCATGTATCCAAATCCAGCTTCTGATGTGGTAAACTTTACTTTTGAAAATATTGATATAAATAAAGTTAAAGTATCAATTTACGATAGTACAGGACATTTAATTGCTACAATGCATAATACAACAGTTTATTCTCTTAAATATTTAAATAAAGGAGTTTATATTGTTGTAGCTACAGATGGTAAGTTTGTGGAAAAGAAAAAATTATTGGTTGAATAAGAGTTAATTTGCTCAAAAAGAAAGGGATGCTTGTTTTAGCATCCCTTTTTTATTAAAAAGATAAAGTGTTTAAAAACCTATAGGCCAAAAGGATTTTCAATACTCTGCATAGGTTCAGTAAACCATTTAGGGCCATTTGCAGTCATGTAAAAATGATCTTCATGACGAATACCGAATTGTCCTGGCATGCATATCATTGGTTCGTTGCTAACAACCATTCCTTCTTTTAGAACAGTTTGATTGCCTCTTACCAAATAAGGATATTCATGAATATCAAGTCCTGTTCCGTGTCCAACACGATGAGGTAGACCCGGAATTTCATAATCACCGCTTAGTCCGGCTTGTGCCAGAACTTTTCGAGCTGCATCATCAACAGAACCACATGTTGCTCCAATTTGCGCAGCATCAAAAGCAGCTTTTTGAGTTGCCTTTTCAAGATTCCATATTCTTCGGTGCTCTTCATTTGGAGTTCCGTAAACATAAGTTCTTGTAATATCAGACAAATAGCCTTCTAAGCGACATCCTGTATCAATTAATACAATATCATTATCCACTAAATTTTGTGGAGATGTAACACCATGCGGATATTGAGAATCTTCTCCAAAAAGAACAATGCAGAAATAAGAACCCGATGAAACACCAGCCTTAATATGCGCTCTATGAATAAAGTCGACAACAGTGCTTACTTCAATGCCTGGATATAAAATGCTTGCCGCCGCTTTTTGAACCGTCATGGTTATATTTTTAGCCTGCTGAATTATAGCAATTTCGTTAGCCGATTTATGCATTCTGCATCCTGCTGTAATAGGCTGTGCATTTACAAAACTAAATTTTGGATTCGCTTTTGCAACTCCATCAATCAGGAAAAAAGAAGCCGATTCGTCTAGCGCAATATTTCCATCAATGACATTTTTGTTTTGCAAAATGCTTCCAAATAGCTCGTATGGACTTTCATGTTCTTCCCAGAAATTTAAGTTTCCTTCAACTTTCATAAAAGTCTTAAAAGTTCCTTCTTCAAATTTCGGAACAATATATTCAACCGTTTCATCGTCAAAAAGGAGCGCTCCAACCATACGTTCAGAAGCATTCCATTTTGTCCCTGTAAAATAATACAGATTCGTTCCCGCATTTACATAAAGCGCTTTACAGTTATGCTCTTTCATTAATTCGACCGCATTTTTGATACGCTGTTTGTATTCTGATAAAGCAATTGGCACAACACCAAGTGTCATGTTTTGTATTTTTCCCAATTCGATATCTATAGTTGATCCGCCAACTCCAATTGTCATTTTTTATTTTTTTAGTTAATATTAAATCGCTGTATGCTTCAATTTTTCAATAAAATTAAGGCATTATTTCGATTTTGTCTTATGTTGATGCAAACTAGATAAAATATTACATTTTAAGGGTAATATAATATCAGTTTCAGCTTAACATTGCGCTTACTTTTAAAAACTTAAATAATTAAGATTAAAATGAATTCAAAAACCTTTATTACCTCATTGTTTTTTCTTTTGTTGAACTATTTTACAATAGCTGCGCAAAAGATAGAAGAATCATCAGAGAATTTACAGCAAAGATTGAATGAATTATTTCCAAAAGCGATTATAACTCGAATTGAAAATTTGGAAAATTATACCGAATCGTATCAGATCATTTTAGATGAACCTTTAGATCATAAACATCCTGAAAAGGGAACTTTTCAGCATTATATTTATCTTTCTCATCTTGGTTTTGACAGGCCAACGGTAATTGAAACTCATGGTTATAATACTGAAAATATAAAGAGTGAAGTAAGCAGTCTTTTGCAAGCAAATCAAGTTGCGGTTGAATATCGTTTTTATGGAAAATCAAGACCAAATCCGATTCAATGGGAATATTTAACCAATGATCAAGCTATTGCAGATTATCATGATATTGTAACTAAGTTGAAAAAAATATATTCTGGCAAATGGATTTCTACAGGAATTAGTAAAGGAGGAGAAACAGCTCTGATTTATAAATCTATTTATCCGAATGATGTTGATGTTGCAATGCCTTATGTGGCTCCGTTAATTAATTCTTGCGAAGATCCTAGAACGATAAATCATACAAGAACAGTTGGAACAGCAGAATGTAGAGCAAAAATAACCGCTTTTCAGAGAACTGTTTTAAAAGATAAAGAAGCCGTTTTAGCCGTTTTTCAGGATTATGCAACTACAAAAAAAATGCAATTTACAGAAGTTCCTTTTGCTGAATCTTTGGAATATGCCGTTTTAGAATTCCCTTTTTCTTTTTGGCAATGGGGAGGAAAATGCGATGAGATTCCGTCAGCAAATGCTTCTGCAAAAGAATTATTTGATTATTTGAATAAAATTGTTGGAGTGGGAACTTACAGTGATAAAATGTCTTTTGTTTATTTACCGTCTTATTATCAGCATTTAAGTGAATTGGGTTACTACGGATTTGATCTAGAGCCTGTTGCTGATTTACTGACTATTGTAAAAAGCAGTTCGAATGCAAGATTCGCACCTAAAGATGTTGCAATTAAATACAACCCAAAATACATTAAAAAAGTTCGTAAATATGTTGAAAACAAAGGAGACAAAATTTTATATATCTACGGAGGTTATGATACTTGGTTCTGTTGTTCTCCAACTCCTAAACCAAATGTTGATGCTCTTAAAATGGTGCTTCCTAATGGAAGTCACTCCACCAGAGTAAGAGATTTTTCTGAAAATGACAGAATTTTAATTATGAATACTTTGAACAAATGGTTGAATTAGAAATCTAGATTGTATCGTACTAAAGTCTATTATAGTATTAAAGCCTGAGAATATACTTCTTGGGCTTTTTTTATTTATGGAATATATTTACATGCTATTTTTCTTTTAAAAGATTAGTTTTTTCAATCTACGCGAGAATGCTTATTTTTACAATTATAATATTATTTATTTCGTTTGTTATGAGAAAGAGAAACAAGTCACTACGGTATAAAATCAGAAAGAGATTTTTGTTTTATCTGTTGCTGTTTTCCGTATTATCTTTCGGGAATATGCAGGCGCAACAGAAATTTACAATTGTGGCGGCGGCGAATTTAAAAGTCGCTTTAGATTCTATAAATAATGTTTTTAAAATTCAAAACCCAGATATAAATCCTCAGATTACTTATGGTGCTTCTGGAAAATTTTATGAGCAGATTTCTAGTGGAGCGCCATTTGATTTATTCTTTTCAGCAGATATGGATTATGCTAATAAACTGGAAAATAAAAAAATGACAGCCTCAAAAGTAAAAATGTATGCTGTGGGTAAATTGGTTATTTGGAGCAAAAAAATGGATCCGAATAAAGCGAAAATGAATAGCCTTTTAGATGCTTCTATTAGAAAAATAGCTATCGGAAATCCGTCAACTGCGCCATATGGAGAAAAAGCGGTGGAGTGCTTAAAATTCTACAAAATATATGATAAAGTAAAAAACAAATTGGTCTTTGGCGATAATATTACACAAGCCACTCAGTTTGTAACTACCGGAAATGCTGATATTGGAATTACAGCCTTGTCTCTTGTGCTAACTCCTAATATGCAAAAAGAAGGAGGAAAGTATTATATTATTCCAGAAAAAAGCCATTCTTCGTTAGAACAAGGATGCGTAGTATTGAAACATGGAAAAGACAATGTGAATGCTGTAAAGTTTTATAATTTTATATCTTCAAAAAAAGCAATTGCTATTTTAAAATATTACGGATACGATACAAAGGCAAAATGAATGTACTAAAAGGAATTATAACTAAAATTCAATCGCATGAAGGCATTTCATTAGTTAAGCTGAAATCGAATGAAAATATCTTTACTTCGATCATTCTAGACGTGCCGGATTATTTAAAAGAAAATAATACAGTTAAAATCATTTTTAAGGAAACAGAAGTAATAATATCTAAAGATTTAAATCCTTCTATTAGTGTTCAGAATCAGCTATACGGCCGTATAGAATCTATAAAAAAAGGAGTAATTCTGAGTCAAATTACGTTATCGATTGGAGAAGATAAAATACAATCTATTATTACTACGAATGCCTGCGAACAATTAGATCTAAAAGAAAACCAAAACATATTGGCTTTAATAAAAACGAACGAAGTAAGCTTATCTGCCTATGATTAATCTAGACCCTTTATGGCTTACTGCAAAATTGGCTTTGATTACCACATTGATTCTTTTTATAGTCTCAATTCCGCTATGTTATTGGTTGTGCTACAGTCGATTTCGATTAAAAGCCATTATTGAGGCACTAATTAGTTTGCCGTTGGTTTTACCGCCATCTGTTTTAGGTTTTTATCTTTTAATAGCTTTTAGTCCAGAAAACGCTTTTGGCAAGTTTCTCTCAGATTATTTTGATGTGAGATTGGTTTTTACTTTCGAAGGATTAATTCTGGCTTCAGTCTTATACAGTTTGCCTTTTATGGTGAACCCGATTTTATCAGGATTAAAAAATCTTTCTCCAACTTTGCAAGAGGCTTCTTTTACTTTAGGAAAATCAAGATTTACTACGATTACCAAAATTTTACTTCCAAATATTAGCGCTTCATTGTTTACTGGAATTATAATGACATTTGCCCATACTTTGGGAGAATTTGGAGTTGTTTTAATGGTTGGCGGGAGTATTCCAGAAGAAACAAAAGTAGTTTCTATAGCGATTTATGAAGAAGTAGAATCCATGAATTATCATAATGCCAATATATATGCTGGAATATTGTTTGCGTTTTCTTTTTCAATTTTGTTAGCAGTTCATTTAATCAATAATAAATCTAGAAAAACAACTCTTTATTAATGATACAGTTAGATGCTTATAAAATGCTACAGACAGCAGATGGCGAATTGCCATTAGATATCTCTCTGACGATAAAAAAAGGAGAGTTTGTTTCTGTTTACGGAAATTCGGGAGCCGGTAAGACAACCATTTTGAGAATTTTGGCAGGACTTACTCGAGCAGAGAAAGCAGTTATAAAAGTAGGGGAATCAGTTTGGGATGATTCTATAAAAAAAATCCATTTCCCTGTTCAAAATCGTTCTATTGGCTTTGTATTTCAAGATTTTGCTTTGTTTCCAAATTTAACTGTAAAAGAGAATCTTGAGTTTGCTTTATCTAAAAATGATTCCAAAGAAATTATTCCAGAGTTGATAGAACTTATGGAATTGCAATCACTCCAGAATAGTAAACCGCAGAATTTATCGGGAGGACAAAAACAACGTGCAGCACTGGCAAGAGCAATTGTACGTATGCCTGAGATTCTTTTATTAGACGAACCTTTATCTGCATTAGACGATGAAATGCGATTTAAACTTCAAGATTATATTTTAAAAATTCATCAAAAATATAAATTGACTACTCTGATGGTCAGTCATTCTATTTCTGAGATTTTTAAACTTTCAGACAAAGTAATTGTTGTTGATAAAGGTAAAATCGTAAAAGAAGGAACTCCAGAAAATGTATTTTCTGAACAGAAAATTAGCAGTAAATTTCAATTAACGGGAGAAATTATCAGCATTACTAAAAGTGATATTATTTATATAGTTCAGGTTTCTTCCGGTAACACTATTGTAAAAGTTGTTGCTACAGAAGAAGAGGGAAGGGAATATAAGATTGGGCAAAAGGTACTGATCGCTTCTAAAGCATTCAATCCTGTAATTCAGATTTTGAAGTGATCTTAAAAAGATCGATTAAAAACATCTTTTTTAAGTATTAATACTTATTTTAGCAATATGAAAAAACTAAGTACTTAGGGTTTTTCTAATCAGCAGTATTCATTTAAAAACATAATGAGGATATTGTGAATTACTAAATGGGTTCTTTTAAAAAAAGATAATGCAAATTAAATCGCATCATAAAAAAATTACATTATTTTTTGTGTTGGCAACAGCTGTATTGTTTATGGCTGTTACCGATATAGAACCTCCATATACAGATCCTTACAAGTTGGAATATCCAGATTATTTTGGAAACAGAATTAGTATTCCAGAAGATAATTTGACCACAAAACAAGGTGTTTTTCTAGGCAGAATGTTGTTTTATGAAACGAAATTATCTTCAAATAAAACAATTTCCTGTGCAAGCTGCCATCAGCAGAAACTTGCTTTTACAGACGGAAAAGCTTTTAGTCTAGGCGTGAATAATGTGCCAACTAAGCGTAGTTCAATGTCATTAGCCAATTTGCTTTGGGTTCGAAATTTTTTCTGGGACGGAAGAGCGAAAGGTCTGGAGGAACAAGCCAAATTTCCGCTTAATGATCCGCACGAAATGGGTGCTTATTTGGATAAAGCAGCTAAGGAGCTTCAGAAAACAAAAGAATATCCGCCACTTTTTAGAGATGCGTTTGGCACAGCAGAAATTACATCAGATAAAATAACCAAGGCAATTGCACAATTTGAACGCACTTTAATATCTGCGAATTCAAATTATGATAAATATCTTAGAGGTGAATATAAACCTACTAAACAAGAATTAAATGGCATGGAACTCTTTATGAATTCGCCACAGCCAGAAAAAAATAGTCGAGGAGCCAATTGTGCGCAATGTCACGGAACACCCAAAATGTACATGGAATTGTTTCATAACAACGGCCTTGATGAAGAGCCAAAAGACATAGGACGTGAGGAGCAGACAGGAATGGCAAATGATAGAGGAAGATTTAGGGTGGCAACGCTCCGCAATATTGCACTTACTGCACCTTATATGCATGATGGCAGGTTTAAAAGCCTTGAGGAAGTATTAGATCATTATAATGAACATATTAAGCCAAGTAAATCGTTAAGCATATCTTTGAAAGGTAGTTCTAACAATTTGAATGGAAAAAATCTGGGACTAACGGCAAATGAAAAATCAGATGTTATCGCTTTTCTCGAAATGCTGACAGATTCTACTTTTATTAATGATCCAAAATTTTCTAATCCGCATTTAAAGAGAATTAAATAAATTAAAAACAACTAAAAATGAGAGAACGTTTTTTAGCTATTATTTTTTTAGCAACACTATTTTTTGCTAACATTTCAGACAGTTTGTATGCACAAAATTCTTCTAAAGAACCTGTCGTAAAAATTGAAGGAGAAGTTTTAAAAACACTTTCGATTAGTATTTCTGACTTCGGAAAAATGCCACATGTAGAACAAAACATGAAAGATCGCGATGGAAAAATACAGCATTATTCGGGAGTTCCTGTCATTGAATTGTTAAAAGAAGCTGGAGTAACACTTGGAAAAGAACTCAAAGGAGAAAACTTGACGAAATATATGCTAGTACGAGCAAGTGACGGCTACGAAGTTATTTTTTCGTTAGCAGAATTAGATCCAGCTTTTACAAACAGAGTAATTATTCTAGCAGATAAAAAAGACGGAAAACCACTAGAAGATGGGATAGGACCATTTCGTTTGGTTGTACCTGATGAAAATAGACCTGCGCGTTCTGTTCATGAAGTTTCAAATTTAATTATTCGTTTTGCGAAGGAATAAATTAGGAATTATGCGTCTCCTTTTTGAATGACATTCAATTCTTTATTAAAAGAATTTCTATATTTTTTAATGTATTCTGAAGGTTTCATTCCAAACAGCTTTACAAACTGCTGACGGAAATAGCGCTGATCTTCTATGCCAACTTGAGGTCCAACCTGAGCGATATTTATATTTTCGGTAAGCATAATTACTGCAGCTCTGCGAATTCTTATCGATCTGATAAAAACATTTACGGTTTGTCCAGAAATGGCTTTAATCTTTTTGTAAAGGCTTGAATGGCTCATACCCATTGCAGCAGAAAAACTCTTTAGATTAAACTCACTATTTTCAAGATTGGCTTCGACGATTTCGATACATTTATCAAGGAATTCTTTGTACTCAAGCGGAACTTTATTTATGTTTTCGCGAAGCGTTATGCTGTCAAGAAAATACTTGCGAAGCTGACCTCTGTTTCGAAGAACAGAATCAACTCTTGCCAGAAGAATATCGCTATCAAAAGGTTTGGTAACATAATCATCTGCACCTTCTGTAATACTTTGCAAATGAATGTCGTTACTGGTTGTAGCGGTAAGAAGTATTACGGTAATATGGCTCAAATCGTCATTTTGCTTGATTTTTTTGCATAAATCTAAACCATTCATGCCTTCCATAGAAATATCGCTTAGTACAATATCTGGCATATGTTTTTCTACAAGTTTTAATCCTTCAAGACCATTAAAAGCAGAATAAACTATATAATTTTTAGAAAAAAGCTGCACAAGATAGTGATTCATTTCAGGATTATCTTCAACGATTAGAAGTACTTTTTTTGTACTAATTAGTTCTTCTTGAATATTTTCTGGCTGTAGCGGTTTGTTTTCTTTATCATACGTATTTTGAGCTGGTAATCCTTCTAGAAGTTCTCCTACAAGAGGTGACATATGCGGATAATTTTCGTTTATGTTCATTTCTGCAAAATGGCTATTTCCTTTAGGAAGAGTAATGATAAAAGAAGTGCCTTCTCCAACTTTACTTTTACAAGTTAATTGTCCATGATGCTTATTTACAAAATATTTTGCAACATAAAGCCCTATTCCAAAACCATTGCTGCTTTTAGACTGTATTTGTTTGAATTTTTCAAAAATAGTATCAATATCATTTTCATTAATACCGCTTCCTGTATCTGATATAATTATGGAAACGTCATTAACGTTTTCTGTTATTTCAATAGTTATCGATCCTTTATTAGGAGTAAATTTAAAAGCGTTCGAGATTAGATTAAAAAGAGTAATTTCTATTTTTTCGTAATCGCCATATATTTCGGTAGGTGCTTTTTCTTCGATAAAATTATAATTTAAGCTTTTTGCCGCCGCCATTTGTGTAAAGCTTTCGTAGATTTCACGGCAAAGTGCATTCAGATTAATTCTCGAAATTTTAAGTTCATCAAGATCAGTCTCTGCTTTTCTGAATAGTAATAATTGATCTGTAAGACTTAATAATCGTTTAGCATTTTTATAAGCGAGATTTAGATCTAGATCATCTTCAGACTGTTTTTTTCTTTCAATTGCGCTTTTAAGCGGATTTATAATTAAAGATAATGGAGTACGCAATTCATGAGCCATATAAGTGAACATAGAAAACTGCTTTTCAGCATGTTCCTTATCTTTTTTATGTTCCATTCGGGCAAGTTTTATTTCATAGCGAAGTCTTTCTTTATTTTTATGGTAATTTACATAAACATAAATCGCTGCTATTGCACAAATTAAATAGAATGTATAAGCCCACCACGTTCTGTACCAAGGTGGAAGAATTTTTATTGTTGCCAATGTCACTTCATTAGTCCAATTTCCAAAAACATCTGTTGTTTTAACTTTAAAGAAATAAGTTCCTTCCGTTAATCTGGAATAGTTTGCTCTATTGTCTTTTGTGGTATAATTCCAGTTTTTATCCCAGCCTTCAAGAAAATAAGCGGTACTGATTTTTTCGGAATTAACATAATCAAGATAAACAAAATCAAAACTTAGCGCCGACTTTTCATAAGGAAGCTCAGCAGCAGTTATCATTTCTAATTTTTTCCCTGTTACATAAGGACTGCTTAAAGGCAAAGATTGGTTATTTACAAACAAATCATTCAATAAAAATTTACCTGTATTTTTTTTGTCTTTTATACTTTCAGGATAAAAAACGTTGAAACCGTTTAGACCTCCAAAAATAAATTCTCCTGTAGAAAGTTTTGTGCCGGCATTCCAGCTAAACTGATTGCCCTGCAGTCCATCTGTTACACCAAAATTTCTAAAAGTATTGTTTTTTGGGTTATATCTAGAGATTCCGTGATAGGTGCTCATCCATAAATTACCATCTTTATCTTCTAAGAGACGAAGTATTGTATTGCTCGAAAGGCCGTTTTGAGTAGTATACTTTTTATAAGTTCCTGTTTTTCTATTAAACAAAAGCAGACCGCCTTCTACAGTACCAACCCAAAGATTTTTGTTTTGATCTTCGGTTATGCATCTAACGGTATAATCAGAATGGTAATTTTTTACTTTTTTGGTTCTTGGATCGATCTCAAAAAAAGAGTTGAATGTTCCTCCCCAGATTTTTCCGTCTTTGGTTTCGTATAAGCAAGTAACATCGCGTAATGTATTACTGTAGCAAATGAATTTTTTTTGTTTTCGGTCAAATTGATATAATGCGCCTGAATTGGTTATAGCAAGCCATAACGTATTTCTTGAATCTAAAAAAAGCAGCCATGATTCTTGCTCCGCTTTTTTAGTGTACTGATTATAAATTGAAAAATTTTGAATGGCTTTTGATTTGGGATCGATACGACAGACTCCGCCTTTCCACATGGCAACCCAAATGGCATTATCAAAATCCTTGACGATGCTTGTAACAAAATTGCTCTGAATTTTTCGTCCAGCAGATGATGTTGTCGAGTAAACATCATAGGTGTTTTGTTTTCTGTTCCAGTATCGCATTCCAGCGCCATCTGTGCCTATCCAGATATTTTTCTTTTCATCTTCGCAGAAAGAAAGCATAAAATTTGCAGCAGGATCTTCGTCTTCTTTATGGGTTAGCGGATTTTTGCTTTTAAAATGATTAAAATAAAGCGGTTTTTTTCCCATCATACTTACGCCTCCGCGAAGAGTTCCAAACCACATTTCTCCAGTTTTGCTCTGGAATATATCATAAAGCGATTTACTGTTAAGCAATGAAACAGGACCGCTAGCACGATATAAAACAGGAGTGGTTTGATTTTTTGAAAGTGTAAAAAGACCTGCACCATCAGTGGCAATCCAAAGCCTGTTTTCTTGCTGAAAAAAATCACGGACAACTGTTTTTTCTTCGAAGTAATTTTTAGAATAGGTATTTAGACTGTGATTATATAGATAAGCTCCTTCGTCAGATCCAATCCAGAGTCCTTCATTTGTTAGTTTGATACAATTTGCGCCAGTAATGGTATCGTTTAAGACTGTTATTTTTTTTGATTTGATATCGTATTGGCAAAGACCAGTTCCTGTTATAAAAACATAGAAGATTTGTTTTTTTGCATTATAAGAAATAGATCTTGCAATGTAATCTAATTTACCATTAAATGGTATTGCAGTTCCAATTTGTTCGCCTTCTTTATAAACAACAATTCCTTCTTTTGTGGCAACAAGAATAATATGTAAAGAATGTACGGCAATTATTTCGTAAGCAGTAATTTTTAAAGGCTTGATCTTTTTGTTTGTATCATAATATTTCAACGGACTAAAAGAAGATCGTTCGGCATTAAAAACAACAGGGCCAGCAGTTGTTCCTATCCATAAATTATTTTCATAGTCACCTTCAATACAGCTAATTGCATTTCCTTGAATAGAATTTGGATCAGTATGAACATGACGGTAAATTTTAAAATCATTTCCATCATATCTGTTTAGTCCGTCAAAAGTTCCAAACCACATATATCCATTTTGATCTTGATATATTGTTGCAACTGAATTATTAGAAAGCCCTGATGAAATATCAAGATGCTTTATTGGGTAATTCTGTCCAAATGAAATTAGAGAAAGAAGACTAATAACTAGAAAAGACTTTAGCTTATTCATAGATTGTGGTTTAAAAAGCTGATGGCTCTTTTATATATGAAAAATAGAACGTTGTGACCTGAAAGCTGAATTGTTTTTTTGTTTCAATAAATGTTAAATCTGTATGCTTTGCGAAAGTAATAATTTATTGTATAATGTGTAGAAGTAACATTTGTTTTTTAATTGAAATGTACCAATCGCTTTTTTTGCCTTTTTCTTCTATTTTATAGATTAAAATAGGCGGTATTGTTTTAAGAATAGTGGTTTAAAAAATTACAATTTATACGATTATTGAAAATGAGTTTATAAGGCTAATTATTTTTTTAATCGTTTTTTTTGGCGCTAAAAATTAGAAAATATGTTTTTATTCTATGTTCTAGATGAGCTTTTACGAAATTGTCCCCTTTTATAAATGAATTTTTCCCCGTCTTAAAAACTCCCTGTATCCTTAATTTGCAATGTGAGCTGATAAGCTATAACGTTTGAATAAGACTTTTTAATTTTTGTTCAAAGTGAGTCAGTAAAAAAACTTAACTAAATTATCTTAACCAAAAAAAACTTAAACATGACCAACATTCCAATTAAGATTTATCGGAGAAACCTTTTCTCATTCTATTAAGAAAAACTTATTTAAAAGCAGTTTGTAATTTTAATAGACGATATCCCCCAAAACAGATATTAAAAGAATAAGCTTTGCTTTTTTATGAGTTTTTATCCCTACAATATTTTTGTTGGGACATTAATTAATAAAACTAACTTAAAACCAAACCAATTAAAAAGCATGAAAAGAATTAAATCCAAACTTTTACTTTTATTACTCTTGCTTCCTTTTTGTGTGTTTGCTCAAAGCACAATAAGCGGTGTAGTTCTGGAAAACGGGTCCAAGCAGCCCATACCAGGAGTAAACATAAAAGTAGCTGGGGCCAATATCAGTGCCTCTACAGACTTTGACGGAAAATTTCAATTGTCTGGTGTAAAATCAGATAGTAAATTGGTGTTTTCATTTACGGGTTATGTCACTCAAACCATTGCAGTTGGCACGCAAAAAAACATAAGTGTATATCTTGAAGAAGATACTAATCAACTAAAAGAAGTAGTTGTTCAAGTAGGTTACGGAAGCGTAAAAAAGAAAGATGCAACAGGAACCGTAACTGCGCTTTCTACAAAAGACTTTAATAAAGGAAATAATATTACAACAGAAAATCTATTCAGCGGAAGAGTTGCTGGTTTAACAGTAAATTCAACTGGAGCACCAGGTTCTAGTTCTCAAATTAGAATTCGTGGAGGAAGTTCGCTTTTTGCGAGTAATGATCCGCTTATTGTTATCGACGGATTGCCTCTTGATAATACGACAAATACAGGATCCTCTTCTTTTTTAGCATCATTAAACCCTGCAACGGTAGAATCTATTACGGTTTTAAAAGATGCATCAGCATCTGCGATCTATGGTTCAAGAGCTTCTAATGGTGTTATCATCATAACAACTAAGAAAGGAAGCAAAACATTATCTGTAGACTATAATGTGCAATATGCAGCAGGTACATTGACTAAAACTGTTGATGTTTTTAGCGCAGACGAATTTAGAAGTGTTATTGCAGATAGAAGAAGCGATGATTTAAATAAATTAGGAACTGCAAATACAGATTGGCAAAAAGCAATTTATAGAAACACAGGGACAATCGATCAAAGTTTGGCTGTTAGAGGAAATTTGTTCAATATTATTCCGACAAGTTTAACTTTAGGAAATACCGATCAGCAGGGATTGCGTTTAACTAATAATTTTAAAAGAAATACGGTTGGTTTAGTGATGAACCCAACGTTTCTTGACAATCATTTAAAAATGAGACTTTCGGCTAATTATACAGACGAAAAAAACAGATTTACAGATGCTGTTGAAGGAGCAGCTATTGGTTTTGATCCAACACAGCCTATAAAAGTTGAAGGTGCGCCTTATGGAGGCTATTTTGAATATACTACAGGAGTTGATTCTAATGGAAATTATCCGTTAGTTTCGACAGCAGCAAGAAATCCTGTTTCGCAATTGCTGAACACAAATGATAGAGGAACAAACGACAGAATTTTTGGAAATTTTGAAATTGATTATAAATTCCACTTTTTCCCTGCTTTAAGAGCCGTTGTAAATGTTGGATATGATGAATCGAATGGAGAAAGAAGAAGATTGGTTGGCGCTGATGCTGGTTCTGCTCCTTCAAATAACAACATTCCATACGGAACAGATGAATATACAGAAGCAACCAGAAAAAACAAATTATTAGACGGTTATTTAGTTTATAATAAAACTTTTAGTGCCTTAAATTTTGAATTGACTGGTGGTTATTCGTATCAAAAATTTCAAAGTTCAAAATTTGAAACGGGTAATATTTTAAATCCAGATTTACCGTCAACATTTCCTGAAACTACTCTTGATACAGATGTTGTCTTAATAGGATTTTTTGCTAGAACAAATTTAAACTTTAGAGATAAATATTTATTGACACTGTCATACAGAAGAGATGGTTCGTCAAGATTTGAAGAAGCTAATCGTTGGGGTAATTTCCCTTCAGCAGCCTTTGCATGGAAGATCAAAGAAGATTTCTTTAAAGACAGTACAACCTTATCAGACTTGAAATTAAGATTAAGTTACGGAATTACAGGTCAACAGGATATTCCTGAGCCAAATGGATATTTGCAAAAATACCAAGTGGGAAGCGGAAACTCTGAATACTATTTTGGTGATAGTCCTGTGCCGGTTGCACTTCCTTCAAAAAGAACAAACAATTTGAAATGGGAAGAAACTTCTTCTTACAATGCTGGTCTTGATTTCGGGTTTTTAAATAATCGCATTTCTGCTGGTCTTGATGTTTATTACAAAGAATCTAAAGATTTATTAGTAAATGCAGCAATATCTGACGGTAGTAATTTTTCTAACCGTGTGTATCAAAACGTTGGAAGTTTTACAACAAAAGGTGTTGAGTTTACGGTTAATGCGAATGCCATTAAAACAGAAGATTTTAATTGGAATATGAACTTCAATATTTCAAAATTTGAAAGAAGAATTAAAAATCTGGTTAACGGAACTGATATCTTTTTAGGGGATAATATTGCAGGAACTGGAACTCCAGGACAAATTTTTAGAGAAGGCTATACTCCATATTCTTTTTATGTATACAAACAATTATACAACAACGAAGGAAAACCAATCGAAGGAGCTTTTGCTGATTTGAATGGAGATAATATTAAAAATGATTCAGATAAATACATCTATAACAACCCAGATCCAGATTTTACATTAGGATTTGCTTCTAACATGAATTACAAAAAGTTTGACTTTTCATTCAATTTAAGAGCAAGTATTGGTAACCGAATTTTTAACGCGGTAGATGCAAGTAGAGCGCAATATGATGCGATGGAAAACGGTGGAGTTTTGAGTAATATTCCATCTCAAGTTTTAGAAACTAATTTTCACACAACGTCAAATGTTGTGTTATCAGATCTTTATATTGAGAACGCTTCATTTTTAAAATTAGACAACATTACGTTAGGATATACATTAAGTAACTGGCTAAACAGTAAAGCTACATTAAGAGTTTCTACAGGAATGCAGAATGTTTTTGTACTAACAAAATACAGCGGTTTAGATCCTGAAATTACAAATAATGGTGTAGATAAAACGATTTATCCAAGACAGCGATCAATTTTGTTTGGTCTTAATCTTAAATTTTAATAACGAAATCATGAAAAAATATATAGTAACAGCAATCGTTGCATTGACTTTGATTTTTCAGTCATGTACAGATGATTTGAATGTAGTTTCAAAAGACGACGACGTTCTTTCTTCTGATGTATTGTTTTCTACACCTGACGGATACAAAAAAGCATTTGCAGGAGTGTATGGAAATCTAACTTTAACAGGAGTGCTTGGACCAGATAATTCTTCGCTTGAAGGTGTAGATGCAGGAACAAGTCAGTTTACAAGATGTTTATTGTACATGCAGGAATTAACTACCGACGAATTGGTTTGGAGTTACGAAAATGACGCTGGAACAGCAGAGTTACAACGCAATATCTGGACAGCTGCAAATCCTATTATTTTAGGAATGTTTAGTAGAACGATGGTTTCTGTTGCCTATGCAAATGAATTTTTGCGTCAGAGTACACCAGAAAAATTAAGTTCAAGAGGTATTACAGATGCTGCAACTTTGACTGATATTGCGCTTTACCGCCAAGAAGTTCGTGTGTTAAGAGCATATGCTTATTATAACATGATGGATTTATTTGGAAAAGCACCTATGTATACTGAAAATGATCCTGTAAATTTTGCTGGACCAGAGTTTAACAGAAAGCAATTGTTTGAGTATATAGAATCTGAATTAAAAGCAGTTTTGCCCGATTTAAAAGCGGCAAGAACAAATGAATATGGTAGAGTAGATCAATCTATGGCACGAATGATTTTGGCTAAAATATATTTGAATGCACAAGTTTATATTCAGGCCAATCGTTTTGATGACTGTATTGCAATGTGTAACGCAATTATAGAGAGTGGTTATACTTTAAAACCAAAATATCTTGACAATTTCAAGGCAGACAATAATACTTCTCAGGAAATTATTTTCGGAATTCAGTCAGACGGAGCAGTTTCTCAAAACTGGGGCGCTACAACTGTTTTAACAAACGGACAAATTGGTGCTTGGGAAAATAATGGTGCCGATTTTGGAATTGGCGGCTGGACAGGAGCGCTTAGAATTAGAAAAGAGTTTGTTCAAAAATTTGATGGTTCAAAATTTAGTCAAGATACCAGAAATACAATAGGAAAAGGTGTTCAGGGCGATCCATCAAAACAAAGATCTATTGATATTGATGATATTGGAGTAAAAACGCAAGGTTATATATTATCTAAATTTTCTAATAAAACGTCAACAGGAGTTAACGGCAGCAGTTCGACTTATGCAGATACTGATTTCCCATTATTTAGATTAGCCGATGTTTATTTAATGTACGCAGAAGCTACTTTAAGGGGAGGAAACGGAACAACGACTCAGGCTTTAAATTATGTAAACGCTTTAAGACAGAGAGCCAATTCGAATTCGACCGTTGGAAACATTACTTTAAGCGAATTAACGCTTGATTTTCTTATTGATGAAAGAGCCCGTGAATTACATTGGGAAGCTCACCGAAGACAAGATTTAATCCGTTTTGGAAAATATACTGGAGGGTCTTATAACTGGGCTTGGAAAGGAAATTCTTCAAAAGGAATTGCTATTCCTACTTACATGAGTGTTTTTCCAATTCCAGAAGGATCATTGGGAGCAAATAGAAATTTAACTCAAAACACGGGTTACTAATTTTTTTAACTTAAACGATATACAAAATGAAACTTATATATAAAATATTTATAGCTGTAGTATTGCTTACAGGATTTTGGTCTTGTGAAAACGAAGAAAATTTAATGATTTTAGAACCTCAAGAAGCAGCTTTTGGGCTTATAACTCCAGAAAACGGTTCTTCTATTATTCTAAATAAAGAAACGCCAAATAATACTGCGCTTACTTTAACTTGGGAAAAAGTAAGTTACGGAACTCCAACAATTGTTACTTATACAGTACAATTCGCGGCGAGCAATACTGAATTTGCTGCACCGGTAGATATTACAACTTCTACAACTACTCACGCAACTATTACAGTAGCAGAACTTAATGCAAAAGCTTTAGCACTTGGACTTACTGCTGATACTGAAGGAACAATAGATATTAGAATTAAATCGACTGTTGGAACAACTCTTTCAGAACCAAAACTTTCTACTCCAATTACCATTGCAGTGACTCCTTATAGAGGTGAATTTCCTAAAGTTAATTTGTTCTTAGTAGGACCTGGTACCGCCGCAGGATGGAGTGTAGATAACAACAATATGCCAATTTTTAGAGATCCTAAAGAAAACGCAAAACAATATTATACAGGATATTTTAATGCAGATGGCTTTAAACTAATTGAGCAAATTGGCTTCTGGGCTCCAATGTATGGAACAAATGGTGCTGCAGTACAATACAGAGCAACAGAAAGTGATGCTGATCCAGGTGTATTTCCAACGGCAGCTGCAGGTTATTATAGTTTTGAAATTAATCTAGAAGAATTGACATATAAAATTACTCCATATACAGGACCAATGACAACGTATGCTACAATTGGTTTGACAGGATCTGTTTTAACAGGTGATGATACTGGTTGGGATACTGAAGTTCCTTTAGTGAAATCTGATTTTGATGGACATATCTGGAAAGTTACTCAAACGTTGAAAGCAGGAAAAATGAAGTTCAAAGCAAACAATAGCTGGGATGTTAGCTGGGGAGATAACGGTGGAGACATTTTTGTTGAAGCAGGAAAATATGAAATCTGGTTCAATGACTTAGATGGTCGTTATATGTTCATAACAATTCCATAAGTTGAATTGAAAAATAAGAGAAGCCTCAATAAGCATGCTTCGAGGCTTCTTCTTACTTTAAAATCAAAACTTCACTAATTACAATTCATATCATGAAAAAATATATAAAGATTTTTGGATTACTTGCGGTACTTGCATTTCAAATCTCGTGCTCAAATAATGATTCTGCAGACACAGAAATTGTTAATCCGCCAGATGCAAGTGACACTTTTATTAGAGCATCAGACGTTTCTTTTCTTCCTCAAATGGAATCTTTAGGGACTAAATTCTACAGCAATGGCAAAGCAGAAGAAATGCTTACAACATTAAAAAATGCCGGTTGTAATACCGTTAGAATTCGTTTATGGAAAAATCCTGTAAATGGGCGTTCTGGCTTAAGCGAAGTAAAACAATTGGCTCAAAAAGCAAGACAAGCTGGTTTAAGAGTTTGGCTTACCGTTCATTATTCTGATGACTGGGCAGATCCAGGTATGCAGACAACTCCTGAAGAATGGAAAAATTTATCCTTTACCGATTTAAAAAAGGTTGTTTCCGATTATACAGCAACTATAGTTTCAGAAATAAATCCAGATATTATTCAAATTGGAAATGAAATCAATAGCGGATTATTATGGCCACAAGGACATTTAATTAATAACGAAGAACAATGTTTAGCTTTATTAAGCGCTGCAAGTGCAACGATTCGAAGTAAAGCTCCAAACACAAAAATAATGATTCATTATGCAGGTGTTGATGGCGGTGCGACAGATTGGTTCTTCAATAAAATGAAAAGCATTGATTACGATTATATTGGGTTATCATATTATCCTGTTTGGCACGGAAAAGATTTGAATGTAGTAAAAAATACCATTGATGGTTTAGGAAAAAAATTCAGCAAAAAAGTTCTGATAGCAGAAACAGCTTATCCTTTTACTTTACTACATAATGATCAGACAAATAATATTGTTGGAACAAGCGATCAGTTGGTGCCAGGTTATCCAGCAACTCCTGCGGGACAAAGAACTTTTGTCACAGATATTAAAAATATTGTAAAAACATCAGAATTTGGACAAGGATTTGCCTATTGGGGCGGCGAATGGGTTGCTTTTAAAGGACCACAATCAACAACAGGTTCTACATTCGAAAATCAAGCCTTGTATAGTTTTGATAATAATGCTTTATCAGTAATGCAAGCCTTCAGTAAAGACTAACACATGAAAAAATCACTTAAAATTATTTCTTTTTTAATTACCACTGCCATTTTATTTACTTCATGTAAATCTAAGATGGCAAGTGAAAAAGATTCTTTTTCGAAAGGAGCAGATGTAGGCTGGCTTCCGCAAATGGAAGCAACAGGCTATAAATTTTATGATGCAGACGGTTCTCAAAAAGACTGTCTGCAGTTACTAAAAGACCGCGGAATAAACACAATCAGGCTGCGCGTTTGGGTTAATCCAAATGATGATAAAGCTAGTGGACACTGTAGTCCAGAAGAAACGGTTGTTATGGCTGTGCGCGCAAAGAAAATGGGAATGCGTATCATGATCGATTTTCATTACAGCGATTCATGGGCAGATCCTGGAAAACAAAATAAACCTGCTGCATGGGCAAAACACTCTTTTCCAGAATTGTTGACAGATGTGTATCAGCATACTTATGATGTTTTAAAAATGCTTAAAAAAGCTGGCGTAACTCCAGAATGGGTTCAGGTTGGAAATGAAATACCAGGAGGTATGCTTTGGCCAGAAGGAAGCACAGATAACTTTAGTCAGTTGGCACAATTGCTTAATAAAGGATACGAAGCGACAAAAGCTGTCGATCCAAAAATGAAGGTCATTGTTCATTTGGACGAAGGAAATAAAAACGAAAAATTTAGATGGTTTTTTGATAAAGCAACCGAGAATAATGTAAAATATGATGTAATTGGTCTATCGTATTATCCGTTTTGGCTAAAAACCGATTATAAAGAAAATATTTCAGATTTAGAAAATAACCTAAAAGACATGGCTTCACGTTACAACAAAGAAGTTATGGTAGTTGAAGTTGGAGGAGATTATATATTAGAAGAAAATACCAAAGAAATGCTTGAAGCTACTATAAAAGCTGTAAAAAGTGTACCTAATAATAAAGGTCTAGGCGTTATTTATTGGGAACCACAAGGAGAAAAAAGCTGGAGCGGATATCAACTAAACGCTTGGTTGCCAGACGGAAAACCATCACCTGCATTGGATGCTTTCAAAAATTAAATAAATAATTAAAATTTTACGATTAAGCAATTTAGCCTTTTAGGTTTAATTGCTTAATGGTAAGAGAATAGATAGAAAAATGAAACTAATTTTTAAATCAACATTATTCTTATTTCTACTCGTTTTTTCGCAAGAAAAAATGATGTCACAATCAACTACTGTTATTTTAAAGGACAACTGGCGTTTTTCTAAAGAAGTAAAAGGGGAAGCTTTTTCGACAGATTATGACGCGTCTAAATGGGAAAAAGTTAGTGTGCCTCATGATTGGGCTATTTATGGACCTTTTGATAAAAAATGGGACATTCAGACGGGAATTATTGAACAAAATGGAGAAAAGGAAGCAACTGAAAAAACAGGAAGAACAGGATCATTGCCACATATAGGAACGGGTTGGTATCGTAATATATTTTCTATTCCAGAATTCAGAAAAGGAAAAAAAGCGCTTCTTGTTTTTGAAGGAGCAATGAGCGAGCCTCAAGTTTTTTTAAATGGAAAAAAAATAGGAAACTGGGGGTATGGATATAGTTACTTTTTTATTGATATTACTAATGATCTTATTGCAGGTTCAGAAAATGTATTGGCTGTAAAATTAACTAACGAACCTTTTTCTTCAAGATGGTATCCTGGGGCTGGCCTTTACAGAAAAGTTAGTATTGTTGTAAAAGAGGACGAGAGTTTTGCGCAGTGGGGAACTTTTATAACGACTCCAGACACGAAAGATAATAATGCTATTGTTGATATTAAAGCAGAGTTTCATGGCAGCAATGTTTCAATGGTAACTGAAATAAAGGATGCAAAGAATAAGATTGTAGCAACACAAAAGAGCACAGAAACGGAAGATGGAAAATTTCACCAAACAATTTCAGTTGGAAATCCTCATTTATGGAGTCCCGAAACGCCTTATTTATATACCGCAGTAACCAAATTATTTGCAGCTGATGGTAGCTTAAAAGATGAGCAAAATATAAAGTTTGGTATTCGCTATATTAAATACGAGCCTAACAAAGGATTTAGTCTTAATGGTAAAGTGACGAAATTTAAAGGAGTTTGTCTACATCATGATTTAGGGCCGCTTGGTGCGGCTGTTAATAAAGCAGCACTTAAAAGACAGTTAACGATTCTTAAAGATTTAGGATGTAATGCAATAAGAAGTTCTCATAATATGCCCTCTTTTGAGCAATTAGAATTGGCTGACGAAATGGGTTTTATGTTTCTTGCAGAAAGTTTTGACGAATGGGCAAAGCCAAAAGTAGAAAACGGATATCATCGTTTTTTTGAAGAATATGCAGAAAAAGATATTGTAAATTTAGTTAGAGCTACACGAAATCATCCTAGTATCGTAATGTGGAGTTCAGGAAACGAAGTTCCAGATCAATACGGGGCAGAAGGTCTAACCAGAGCTAAATTTTTACAAGATGTTTTTCATAGAGAAGATCCAACACGTCCTGTTACAGTTGGAATGGATCAAGTAAAGCAAACTATGGCTTCTGGTTTTGGATCTCTTTTGGATATTCCGGGATTAAATTATAGAGTTCATCTTTACGAAGAAGCTTATAAAGCATTTCCGCAAGGATTCATTTTAGGTTCAGAAACAGCTTCTACAGTAAGCTCAAGAGGAATTTATAAATTTCCTGTTGTACAAGAAAAAAACAAACAATATGATGATTTGCAATGTTCGTCTTATGATTTAGAAGCTTGCAGTTGGTCAAATGTGCCTGATGATGATTTTGTGCTTCAAGACGACAAACCATGGGTTATTGGAGAGTTTGTTTGGACAGGATTCGATTATTTAGGAGAACCTACGCCTTACGATGAAAAATGGCCCTCAAGAAGTTCTTATTTCGGAATTTCTGATTTGGCAGGATTGCCAAAAGATCGTTTTTATCTTTATAGAAGCAGATGGAATACTAAAGATAACACGCTCCACATATTGCCACATTGGAATTGGAAAGGCAGAGAAGGAGAAATTACTCCAGTTTTCGTTTATACAAATTATGACAGTGCAGAACTTTTTGTAAACGGAAAAAGTATGGGAATTCAGAAAAAGAATAATGCAACTCCTCAAAACCGTTACCGTTTGATGTGGAATGATGTTAAATATGAGCCTGGAACTGTAAAAGTTGTTACATTCGATTCAAATGGTAAAATAGCTGCAGAAAACACCGTTAAAACTGCGGGAGATCCTTATAAAATTGTTCTTGATGCAGATCGAAAAACGATTAAAGCGGATGGCGAGGATATATCTTTTGTAACGGTTTCGGTAGTAGATAAAAACGGAATTCCATGTCCTACAGCAGATAATGAATTGCAATTTAAAGTAACTGGTGCTGCAACTTATCGAGCTGCATGTAACGGTGATGCAACATCATTGGAAATATTTCATGAGAATCATATGAAGCTTTTCAGTGGTAAACTTGTTGTACTTGTTAAATCAATCAAAACAGCAGGCAAGATTCAGTTAGAAGTAAAAGGAAATGGACTACAAACAGGAAAAATTAACTTAAAGGCTGAACTTTAATAACAAATAATATATTTTTTAGTAAACCAAATTAAGCACCAAGTCACACATAAAAAAAGCCACAAATTCATTTGTGGCTTTTTTTATGTGTATAGAGTGAAATTTAATTTAGCAAAAAACAGATAAACTTTTTTATTTTTTTAGTTAACCAGTTGATATATAGAGAATAAGAAAATGGTTTCATTTTATAATTTGCAACATGATTACCTGCATTTATTTATGGTAAAATGTTTTTGTGAGATAACTTTGGCCCAGTCAAATTAATCATAAATTTTATAATGCGTTTTTTTCCTCTGTACAACCGAAGCCATAAAAAACAGAAATATTTTAATTAAGATAAGGGCTCGGAAAAAATAAATCACTTATTATGAATCTAAATTAAAAATTATGAAAAAGTATCATTTATTAATTGTTGTTTTTTTCTTGTCACTGGCGATGTCAGCACAAAGCGCTCAGTCATTTTTGCTTAATTTATATGGAGGTTATACCTTTTCGGATAAGGTAGATTTTGATTCCTCTTATGCGCGAGTAGAAGATGGTTTTGAATATGGTATAGGTTTAGAATATTTTATAATGGATAATGCCTCAATAGAATTAAAATATAATAGACTAGATTCAAGAATGCCTTTATATACAAAAGTTACTTTAGCTAATGGCGGTAACACTATTCCTGCAGGAACTCAACTTAATGCTGGCGACGATAAGGGAGCTATTAATTACATTCTAGCAGATTACACGTATTATTTTGGCTCAAGTTCACAAAAAGCTCTTCCATTTCTTGGCGCAGGCGCAGGGGTCGCAATTCTTGAAACACCAAGGAGCGGCAGCGGAACATATTTTGCGTGGGAAATTAAAGCAGGTGTAAAAGTAAAAACGAGTTCACCATTATCTGTTAATCTTCATGCATATCTGCAATCAATGTCGGCAGCTGTTGGATATGATTACTATTGGGACTATTATTGGGGGCCAGTAGCAGTTACCGATTATGCTTCGACGTTTCAATTTGGACTTGGTGCTGTACTTAGCTACGATTTCAGTAAATAGTAATTGTCACGATAAAATTGCTAATAAAAAAGCCTGAGCATTCTCAGGCTTTTTTATTGTGATGATTATATAATGCACTATGAGAGCTTATGCCAGTGATTTATTAAAGTATTGTTTTCTTTGATTAGAGCAGATTGAAGTTTCAGCTTTACAGAAAGATCGATAGGCTGAAATTCTAAATTATTTAAAAAAGTTTTGATTTTGTTTTTTGATAGCTCATTTTCGCCAGCGAAATAAATATCATCTTTCTTTTCGGTCAAAAGAGCCGTTTTTCTTTGATTTAGCACGACAGGATTAAATAGTTTTACCACATTAGCCTCAGGAAGGAGTGAAGCGGTGATTTGGTAAGTAAGAGAACTGGTAACACTAGACACCAGAAGTTTTGGATTAAAAATAAGTCCGCTCGTATGCAGTATGATTTTTCCAGACATATCTGGCAACCTGCTAATAGTATGTTCTAGACTTTCTCTCGGTACAAAAAGTATAGTGATATCAGTTGAAGCAGCTTCCTCCAATGAAACAAGTTTTGCACCTTTTATGGTTTGATTTACTGTTTCTTGAATTAATGAATTGCCACGAGGATGATTTATGAGTACTTCATAGCCAGTAGATGTTGCTCTTTGAGCCAGTTCTAACGTCAGGCTTCCAATGCCAATGATTCCTATTTTCATACTTTTTTGATTTTTTCTGTATTGTTGCCAATTCAGAAGGTTAGATTAAAGATATGGTAAGATTCTGATTTACAGTAAGGTATTTCTACCTGTTTTTAGATTTTGTCTTGCATTATCTGTTTTTTTAGCCAACTGAATTGATGAATCATCAGGATTGTTTTAAATCCCCATTAATATGCCTAACCTTTCAGATCTGTTTTTTTTTTTTTTTTTTTTTTATTTTTTAATTTTAAATTTTTTCAGTTTTAATAAAAGTGAACACTTAAAAATTTTTTTTTTTTTTTTTTTTTTTTTTTTTTTCTTAATTTTCTCATTTTCAATGTGTTCAGTTTGAATAAAAGTGAACACTAAAAAATGAAGACATGCGTTTGGTTTAAGTATTTGACTAATTAAGTGTCGCTTCTAAAAGCTAAATTTACGGAAATTTCTTAAAAAATAAACACAAGATTTAGAATTAGAATACAAAATATCTAGTTATCCATGCGATATTCTAAATAGTAAACATTTGGAACTAGGAATGACGCAATGTTATGAAGAGTTTCATAAGTTAGATCAAACATGTGAAAATCGTGTTAAAATTCTCTTATCTGCAATTTTGGAAAAGAAAAGTCAAGATTTGTGCTACTCAATTGTATTTCGCCTCCATTAAATTTGCAAGTATAAAAGGAACAATCCTTTAATACTTGAAGTCTTCCGATGAAGTTAGCTTATATTCTTTTTTTACAAATTTGTCTTTTAACTATCCCAAATAGTTATAGCAATGCTATTGTAACTAAGGCAAATAGTTATATCACAACAGAGTCGGTTTTTGAGATTCCAACCCCTAGTAAAGCAATTTTTGAAAAGGCACTTTCAGAGTCCAACCCATTAAAATTTGTCTTATTAGAGAATACTTCTGAAACGGAAAAATGTACTAGTACTGTACTTGCATCTCCACTACATTTAAATGGCAAAAGTTTAAGAGACAATTGTTTTGTTTACATAGAAAGTGTAAAATTAAACACCCAAGGATTATTGGAGCGAAACATAACTCCTTTTCGAAACATGTCAAGAAATATCCTATTTCATAGTTTAAAAATCCACATTTAATTCTCCTTACTGCTTAATTCAAATTTAGCGCATTGCGTTCCTGATAAAATGTATTTTTTTATCAGGAGTGAAAAAGCATGCCAATATTTTAATAGAAAAAAGATAAACGTTTTCTATTAAGTGCATAGTATATTTTGCAGTAAATAAGGCTGGTGTACGCCTTTATATAAAATGCACCGTTAGAGTTGTCCAACTAGTATTCTATTTGGATTGGGCAATTATTGCCTTGATTTCACCTCCTTCCATTTTTATTACAAATGAAAAGCCATAATTGATTTAAAGAAATCAGTTATGCAGCTTTCAATGCCACATGTTATTTTTTAACTAAAATATTTTTATTATGCATTTAACACCTAGAGAAATCGAAAAGCTAATGCTGCATACAGCAGGCGAACTAGCTCAAAAGAGAAAAGCCCGAGGCTTAAAACTAAATTATCCTGAAACCATTGCTCTTATTAGCAGTGAACTAATGGAACGTGCACGAGACGGCAAGACCGTAGCCGAATTAATGCAATATGGAGCGACCTTGCTTCGAAAAGAAGATGTAATGGATGGTGTTGCGGAAATGATTCATGACATACAGATTGAAGCCACATTTCCAGATGGTACCAAACTTGTAACAGTGCACAATCCTGTGCGATAAATCTAAAAAATACTAACAATGATTCCAGGAGAAATTATATTAAAAGATAATAATATTATCTGTAATGATAGCCGTGAAACGTTAACTATAAAAGTTACCAATACCGGAGACAGACCAATCCAGGTAGGTTCACATTTTCACTTTTTTGAAGTGAATAGAATGATGTCATTTGACAGAGAAAAAGCATTCGGAATGCGATTAAACATTATTGCCAGTACAGCAGTGAGGTTTGAGCCAGGAGAAGAGAAAGAAGTTGAGCTGACCCAATTTGGAGGAAATCAAAAAATCTATGGTCACAACAATTTAGTGGATGGAGATTTATCACCGCATAATAAAGCTCTTGCATTAGAACGCTTAGAAGAAGGGAAATTTAAAAATGTGAAATCATGAGTTTAGAAGTAACTAGAAAAAATTATACAAGTATTTTTGGTCCAACAGTAGGAGATCAAATACGTTTAGGAGATACAGAGATTATTATTGAAATTGAAAAGGATTTCTGCTCTTATGGTGATGAAGCAAAATTTGGTGGAGGAAAAACGGTTAGAGATGGTATGTGCCAATCTTCGACAGCTTTACGTGATGGAGGTGTTCTAGATTTTGTAATTACAGGAGCTACAATTATTGATCACTGGGGAATTGTAAAAGGAGATATTGGTATTAAAGATGGAAAAATTGTTGGAGTTGGTAGAGCTGGAAATCCAGATACCATGGACAATATTACACCTGGCATGATTATCGGAGCTTCGACAGAAGTTCATGGCGGTCACGGATATATTGTTACAGCTGGGGGAATTGATACACACATACATTTTATCAGTCCTACTCAAATAGAAACAGCTTTGTATAGTGGAGTTACTACTATGATTGGTGGTGGAACTGGTCCTGCTGATGGGACAAATGCAACAACTGTTACTCCAGGGCAACACAACATTAAGAGAATGTTGCAGGCTGCAGAAGCATTTCCTGTAAATGTTGGTTTTTTTGGAAAAGGAAATGTAGCTACAGAAGCTCCAATTGAAGAGCAAATTGAAGCAGGTGCATTAGGAGTAAAAATCCATGAAGATTGGGGAGCAACTCCAGCTGTAATCGACGCTTCTTTAAAAGTGGCTGACAAGTATGATGTGCAAGTAGCCATTCACACTGATACACTTAATGAGGGAGGGTTCCTTGAAGATACTATGAACGCTATTGCAGGACGTGTTATTCACACCTTCCATACAGAAGGAGCAGGAGGTGGTCACGCGCCAGATATTATCAAGGCGGCAATGTATCCAAATGTATTGCCAGCGTCTACAAATCCAACAAGACCTTATACAACAAATACTATCGATGAGCACCTAGATATGTTGATGGTTTGCCATCACTTAAGTCCAAAAATCCCAGAAGATGTAGCTTTTGCAGATTCACGTATTCGTCCAGAAACTATTGCTGCAGAAGATGTACTTCAAGATATGGGAGTTTTCAGTATCATGAGTTCTGATTCTCAGGCTATGGGACGTGTAGGAGAGGTAATTACTCGTACATGGCAAACAGCGGATAAGATGAAGAAACAGAAAGGATATTTGGCTGAAGATGCAGCAAACAAAAACGATAACTATCGTGCAAAAAGATATGTGTCTAAATATACAATCAATCCTGCAATCGCGCATGGAATTTCTAATTATGTTGGGTCAATAGAAGCAGGCAAAATTGCTGACTTGGTAATTTGGAAACCTTCATTATTTGGAGTTAAACCAGAAATTATCGTAAAAGGAGGTTTTATTGCCGCAAGCAAAATGGGGGATGCTAATGCTTCTATTCCAACACCGCAGCCTATCATTATGCGTAATATGTTTGGAACGTATGGAAAAGCATTGACCAAAACAGTTTTCACCTTTGTTTCTCAAGCTGGTATCGACAATAATATTGCCGAAGAATATGGTTTGGAAAAGAAATTACTAGCTGTTTCAAATTGCAGAAACATTGGCAAGGCTGATATGATTCATAATAACGCAACTCCAGAAATCATGGTAAATGCTGAAAACTATACCGTGACAATCGATGGAGAAAAAATCACTTGCGAACCTGTGGATAAACTTCCATTAGCACAATTATACTACTTGTTTTAATTAATAACTGTTATTCTACTTCTTACTGCGGCAATTTATCTTGTTGCAGTAAGATTAGATAAAAACACAAAAAAGAATTTATGAATAGTTGGAAAATTAATTTGGGTCTAATTCTTCTCTTAGTATGCACATCTTTAACAACGGTTCATGCACAGAAAGGATCTTTAATGCTTTATGGTTCTTTAACTTATAAAGACAATAATAATACAGGAAGTAGTTTTGGTGCAAACCCAATTGGAGTAGGATATTTTTTTAATGATCATGTTGTTGCAGGGATGAATTTTGCTTTTGATCAAGAGAAAAACGCAGCAGGAAATCTTACCGACTCTAAACACGAAATCGGTCCTTTTTACAGTGACTCTTGGAATATTGGAGATCATTTTGCCATCATCGCTCAGGCTGACGCGTATTATGTATGGGGAAATACGCTTATGAATACTCCAGGATCTTATAGCTACAACGGTTATCTGGGAAGAATATACCCAATTGTTGCCGTACTTCTTGGTCATGGATGGGCGCTAAAAGCGAAGTTCTGTGAATTATCATATGAAAATACTACAGGAAATGATGCAAATAAAACGAGTAATCGAACATTTGTTGCCGGAATAAATGGATCAACATTCGGATTAGGAGTTTCAAAAAACATTTCCCTTAAAAAATCGAAATAATGATTATACAACAGATAATAGGTAATACAAAAACACATTCAATTGAAGGTCTTGAGATCGATCTTCTTGAAATTGAATGGTTTGAAACTACTAAGAGAATTCAGCGCAAGCGAACAAATTCAGGAGTTGAAATAGCGATTAAGTTTATTCAGGAAGGACAGCGATTGAATCAAGATGACATTCTTTTTCAAGATGATAAAAAAGCGATTGTTGTAAATATTAAACCTTGTGAAGCGATTGTAATGACACCTTCATCTTTATTAGAAATGGGAACCATTTGCTATGAAATTGGAAATAAACATCTTCCATTATTCATTCAGAATGATCAGATTATGATGCCTTTTGAAATGCCAATGTTTAGATGGCTTGAAGCGAGTGGATACAAACCAGAAAAACAGGAGATAAAGCTCTTGCATTTGCTAAAATCGAATGTAGCACCTCATGGTCACGGAAATTCGTCTCTTTTTACAAAAATCCTAAACATGGCTTCTTCAAATGACTAATATAGAAAACACTTATTTAGGAAGTCTTCTTCATTTGGCAGACCCAACTTTGCCAATTGGTGGATATACGCACTCTAACGGATTGGAGACTTACGTTCAGGATGAAGTGGTAAATTCGGTGGCTTCGGCAAAAGAGTTTGTAACAAACATGTTAATGTATAACATAAAATACAATGATGCCTCTTTCTTAAAATTAGCTTACGTAGCTGCTGCAGAAAATGATTTAGAGACGATAATAAAATTAGATCAAGAATGCAGTGCTTTAAAGAGTCCGCGAGAGATACGAGAGGCAAGTCAGAAATTAGGAATTCGATTAATTAAGATTTTTAGAAGACAAAAAGCTTTTGATCTTATTAGCGATTATGAACAAGCAATTGCCAATAAAGAAGCAACAGCACATTATTGCATCGCTTTTGGAATCTATGCACAGCTATTAGAAATTCCACTAGATGAAGCCTTATTTGCATTCTACTACAATGCCACAATCGGAATGATTACCAATTCGGTTAAGCTAGTTCCGTTAGGGCAACTAGATGGACAAGATGTTTTATTCGAATTGCAACCGCTGATTAAAAAATTAGCAAAAGAAACCTTAACAATCGACAGAGAACTTGTTGGTCTTTGCAGCATTGCGTTTGATATTCGATGTATGCAACATGAGAGACTTTATTCAAGATTGTACATGTCGTAAAAAAATAAAAAAATAAAGAAATGGAAACTAGAAAATATGTAAAAGTAGGAGTTGCAGGGCCTGTAGGATCAGGAAAAACTGCATTATTAGAACGTTTAAGCCGAAAAATGCTAAACGATTATAATTTAGGCGTAATCACCAATGACATCTATACAAAAGAAGATGCCGAATTTATGGTAAAAAACAGTTTGCTGCCAAAAGAAAAAATCATTGGAGTAGAAACTGGAGGATGTCCTCACACAGCGATTCGTGAAGATGCTAGTATGAATTTGGAAGCTGTAGATGAATTGGTTTCGCGCTTTCCTGATATCGAATTAATTTTAATTGAAAGTGGTGGAGATAACCTTTCAGCAACTTTTTCACCAGATTTAGCCGATGTGACGATTTTCGTAATTGATGTGGCAGAAGGAGAGAAAATCCCTCGTAAAGGTGGACCTGGTATTACAAGATCAGATTTGCTTTTGATAAATAAAATTGACTTAGCGCCTTACGTTGGAGCAAGTTTAGAAGTGATGGAGAACGATGCGCGTAGAATGAGAAAAGGCGCGCCATTTGTATTCTCAAACCTTAGATCTACTGAAGGAATTGATGAAGTTATTGGTTGGATCAAGAAATATGCATTGCTAGAAGATATTGAAGAACCAAATTTAGTTCGTTAATCAAATGCTAAGTACTCTAAAAATAGAAGTAGAAGAAAGGGATGGCGAATCATTTTTAAGAGATGCATACGTGACACAGCCCTTCAGGATTATGCCTGTTGGGCAGTACAAATCTGATGGAGCTTCGTATTTGATGATCATGAGTTCATCACCTGGAATTTTAAGCGGTGACGTTTACGATATACAGGTGAATGTAAAAGAAAATGCTCGTTTGCAATTGCAGTCACAATCCTATCAGCGATTGTTTAATATGGATGGGAGTGCTTCGCAAATCATGAATGTCAAAATGGAAAAAGGAACATCTTTCTCGTATGTTCCTCACCCTGTGGTGCCTCATGAAGATTCAACATTTAAAAGTCATAATAAGATTTACATCGAAGATGATTGTGATTTGACGATAAGCGAAATCATTACTTGTGGACGTAAACATCACGGAGAAACTTTTAAGTATGCTCATTTTCAAAATCTTCTAGAGGTTTTTCATCACGATAGACTGGTCTTAAAAGACAATGTTCTCTTAAGACCAGATATTATGCCCTTAGCCGCGATGGGTTTGCTGGAAGGCTTTACCCATCAAGGAACTTTTGTATATCTCAATACAAAAAATGACGACTTAGAAGATCGTATAGAATACTTTTTTAAAGAACTAGAAGGACTAGAAAATGTATCATTCGGAATTAGTAAACTAGAAGCAAATGGTTTTGTGATTAGAATTCTAGGAAATGGAGGAGAGCAAATGTTTGATTTTTTTAGAAAAGTGCAGGATGTGCTTTGGGAAGAAAAAGCAGTAATACAAATTTAAGCAGATTATGGATTCAAATTTAATAGCATTATCAATTACAGCGATCAGCATCAGCTTTTTTCATACGGCTTCGGGACCTGATCATTATTTGCCATTTATTGTTTTGTCAAGATCTCGCAAATGGAGTATGTCCAAGACAATTATGCTTACAATAGTTTGCGGTTTCGGACATATTCTGAGTTCGGTAGTTTTAGGATTTATTGGAGTTTTTTTAGGATGGCAAATCAATAAAATAACATTTTTCCAAGATTTTAGAGGCAATGTTGCAAGCTGGGCACTGCTGTTATTTGGTGCAATTTATCTTATTTACGGGCTTTGGGCTGCATACAAGAACAAAGCGCACAAACATTTTGACGTAATGGGAGAAGATGTATTTGTGTTTTCGCATAAACATGGAGAAGTGGTTATGCCCACGAATAGAGTTAAAGTAACGCCTTTAGTTTTGTTTGCCATTTTCGTAATGGGGCCAAGTGAACCGCTAATTCCTTTATTATTCTATTCTGGATTGAAACGTTCTGTTGGTGAAATTTCTACAATTATTGGTGTTTTTACTCTCAGTACTGTTTTGACGATGCTTGGTATGGTGCTTTTAGGAGTATATGGATATTCTTTTTTCAAAACAGAAAAACTTGAACGTTATACCCCAGCAATTAGCGGTGCAGTAGTTTTAGCATGTGGTGTCGGGATGGTCTTTTTAGGCTGGTAATTCAAATAATTTTTATTTCTAGAAGTATACACAAATGAAAAAAATAAAATCAATAGTAGAAACAGTGCTTAAAGGCATTGGACAAATCATGCTTCAAGAAAGTGCTTGGACAGGATTATTATTTTTAATTGCGATATCTTATGACTCGATCCTGATGGGAGTTGCAGCTTTGCTGAGTTCTATAATCGGTACTGCGACAGCAAAAATTTGCAACTTCAGTGATGAAAATATAAAGGCAGGTTTATACGGATTTAACGCAACGTTAGTTGGAGTAGGATTAGTTTTCTTCTTTGAAACCAGTCCGTTAATATGGTTTTTACTTGTTTTAGGATCTGTATTAAGCACATTGCTAATGGAGTTTTCCATTCGTAAAAAGATTCCCTTTTTCACCTTTCCTTTTATTGTTATTACGGTAATTGCTGTTTTGAGTATCCAGCATTTTGGACTAGCGGTTGCAAGAATTCCTGTAGTTAATGTAGAAATGAAGGAACTTGAAGATTTCGCAGTAGCAGCGCATGCTTATAGTGAAGTGATTTTTCAGGGAACTATTGCTGCAGGTTTGCTCTTCTTTATAGGGGTTTTTCTCAATAATCCCACAGCAGCTTTATACGGATTCCTAGCGGCGGTAATTGCAGCGGCAATTGCACATTTTGATCAGGATTCTGTAAAATTAATAGAAGATGGAATGTTTAGTTTCAACGCTGTTTTATGCGGAATTGCATGCAGCGGAACAAAACCAAGAGATGGATTATATGTATTGCTATCAGTAATCATAGCAACATACTTTGACATTTTTATGATGCATAACGGATGGATTACACTTACGTTTCCATTTGTTTTATCGATGTGGGTAATTGTATTCCTAAAAAAAATAGTAGGCCGTTTTGAAAATAAAACGGCAATTGTAGAAGAAAATTAATAATAATGAGAAACAAACTTTTTACAGCAATTGTAATAGTATTGTTAGCGGTGCAGAATGGATTTGCTCAAGAAGTAAATAAGCCAGAAGCAAAAAAAATAGAAGTAAACAAATCAGAAGCAGATACAGTGCATCTGAGTAAAATAGTAATTAGTAATATCGACTTCAGAAAACAAATAATGAAAGTCGATTTAAAAATGGCTCCGGTAAATTCTGCACAGGATCTATTGCGAAAAGTTCCTGGACTTTTTATTGCCCAGCATGCTGGAGGCGGTAAAGCAGAACAAATATTTTTGCGAGGTTTTGATAATGATCATGGAACCGATATCAGTGTTATGGCTGACGGAATGCCAGTAAACATAGTCTCACATGCACATGGACAGGGATATGCCGATTTGCATTTTCTGATTCCGGAAACAATCAAAGATATCGATTTTGGTAAAGGATCTTATTATGCCGACAAAGGAGATTTTAATACCTCGGGCTATGTAAATTTTAGTACGTATGACAAATTAGAAAACAACCTTTTTAAAATTGAAGGTGGTTCGTTTAATACGATGCGCGCCGTTACAATGCTTAATCTTTTAAATAAAAATGACAAAGACAAAAGTTTCTATGTAGCAGGCGAATTCAATTATACCGATGGACCGTTTGATGTCAAACAGGATTTTACACGCGTTAATTTTTTAGCGAAGTACAGCCAATGGATTGATGAAAAACAATATATCTCTATTTTAGGATCTACCTTTTCTTCAAACTGGAATGCTTCGGGACAAATTCCTGAAAGAGCTGTAGAAGAAGGAATTATAAGCAGATGGGGATCTATAGATCCAACTGAAGGCGGAAGGACTTCGAGAACAAACCTTGCTGTAAATTATAAATACTTAGCCAATGAGAATGAAGAGTTTTCGAGCAATTTATTCTATTCTAAATATAATTTTAATCTGTTTTCGAATTTTACTTTTTTTCTAAACGATCCTGTTTACGGAGATGAGATTCAGCAAACGGACAATCGTTCTATTTATGGTCTTGAAAATAAGTATGTCCGAAGATTTGCATTTGAAAATAGCAACATGACTTGGACATCGGGAGCAGGATTTCGTTTTGATGATATCAAGGACTTACAATTAAATCATGTCTATCAGCGCGATTTATTATTAAATAGATTATCTGATGGATCTGCTACAGAAGTCAATGTTCACGGCTATACCTCAATCGATTATAGAGTTGGGAAATGGCTAATCAATCCATCAGCTAGGTTAGACTATTTTACCTTTAGTCTTCATGATCGTCTTGCTAGTTTACCTGCGGCGAAAGAAGCTTCGGCTGCTAGAGTAAGTCCAAAATTGAATATTTCGTATACACAGAACCAAAATGTGCAATGGTATATTAAGTCTGGTTTTGGATTTCACTCAAACGACGTAAGGGTTGTAGTAGCACAAGATGGAAAAGACATTCTTCCTTATTCTTTTGGAAGTGATTTTGGTGTTATTCTGCGTCCAACAGCCAATATGATTATTCAGCCAGCGATCTGGCACATGTATTTGCAGCAAGAATTTGTATATGTTGGAGACGAAGCTGTGGTAGAACCGTCAGGAAAAACACGTCGTTTAGGTTTTGATTTGAGTTTGAGATACCAACCGATTTCTTGGCTTTATTTAGACGGAGATCTTAATTATGCACATGCCCGTTTTATTGATGAGCCAAAAGGAGAAGATTATATTCCGTTGGTTCCAACATTTACAAGCACTGGAGGTGTAGCGGTAAAACTACCTTCGGGTTTCTCGGCAAATTTAAGATACCGTTATATGGATTCGCGACCTGCCATAGAAGACAATTCGGTAAGAACGCGAGGCTATTTTGTTAATGATCTTGTCTTGGCTTATGGAAAAAGAAACTGGGAAGTAAATATGCAGTTTCAAAACATCTTTAATACCAAATGGAATGAAGCGCAATTTGAAACAGAAACCAGACTTAGAGACGAGGCTAGTTCAGTATCAGAATTATGTTTTACTCCCGGAACTCCGTTCGCTGTAAAAGCAGGAATAAGCTACAAATTTTAAAATTTAGAAAATATGAAAAACGTGTCTGCAAAAAGCAAATTGCTATTGGCAGTGGTCATTTTTGTGGTCACATTTAGTAATAAATCATACGCACAGTTAAGTCCACCAGGTTTAGGAGAAGGAAAAAACGCAGCTTGGTTTGCCTTTGGCGTTAGGCAGTCTTTAGATTCACTTAAACAAAAAGAATCGACAACTTATGTAGGCTATGGATTAAAGAGCAGTCCAGATGAGAATAATCCATTTTCTAAAATGGCAATTTTGGTAATCAACGAGGAAATTTCCAACCGTTACAGTAAAAATTGGGAATACTCGTATGCACTTAGCTACAGAAGATCTAATAATTATAACTCTGAAGCGCCTTATGAAGAATTAAATCCTGCAATTGAACAGGAATTTAGAGTATACGGCCGTTATTCTTATATCACAGAAGGCAACGGGCTGAAATGGAAAAATACGATAAGACAAGAGTTTAGGAAATTTTTCAATCCTGATTTTAGTAATACCGAAGAGAATTTTCAGTTGCGTACTCGTCTTAAAACACAGTTAAGCCTAGATTTAGGAAGCACTAAAACACATCATATTATAGGAGGTGCCGAAGTTCTTTTTGCAATAAGCAAAGAAAATGAACCCGAGAAGGAATGGTCAAAATTTGATTATAAAGAAAGTAGACTCACTCTCTACTACTCACTTACTCCACATGAAATTCCATTTATTTTCGATGTAGGCTATATGTATAACCTCATTGGTAAAGGATCTGATATTTCAGACGTGAATTATCTGGCCTTAGATATAATTTGGAAAAATCCTTTTGGGGCATGATAAGTTATTAGCAAGACTAGTCCATAAAAGAGAAATAATTAAAACAGAAAAACAAATAAATTATGAGCGAAATTAAAAAGAACTCGAGAAACACAGAAAATGCGCCAAAAAGCCCATTTTCAACGCAAACAGTAGCGTTTTCTCATTACAACAATTTTTCGGCGCAATTGCCTATCGATCCTAAAACGGGAGAAATTGTTAGTGGCGGTATTAAAGAGCAGGCAAAACAATGCTTGACAAATATCCAAGCAATTGTAGAAAGCATTGGCCATGTTATGGATGATGCAGTAAAACTAACTGTTTTCTTAAAGAATATTTCTGATATAGAAGCAGTAGACGAAGTGTATAAAACATTCTTCAAAAGCAATCTTCCAACTCGTACAACGGTTGCTGTAGAAGCTCTGCCATTAGATGGCGCTTTAATTCAGATAGATACTCTTATTTCAAACGGTGAGGGGACAACTCCGCAAAAAGCTTTAGATCTTGTTAAAGTGACCAGAAATGCAGAAAATGCACCTAAGAGCATACATGCGCATAACGTAGCGTTTTCTCACTATAGCAATATTTCAGCACAATTGCCTATCGATCCACAATCTGGTAAAATTGTAGCTGGCGGTGTAAAAGAACAGACTGAACAATGTTTAGAAAATATTAAAGCTATTTTAGAAAGCATTGGACACGTTATGAATGATGTGGTTAAAACGACCGTTTTTCTTAAAGACATTTCAGATGCTGAAGTTGTAAACGAAGTTTTAGCAAAATTTTTCCCAAACTATGTTCCAGCTAGAACAATTGTTAGTGCTTCTGCTTTGCCAATGGATGCTTTGGTGCAGATTGATACTGCTGTATCACATGGTGACGGAACTCCTCCGCAACTTCCAGAAGATGCACGTTTTTTAGTTATTGAAGCAAATAACACAGAAAACGCACCAAAAGTTCCGTATTCGCACACAGTTGCTTATTCACATTACAATCATATTTCAGGTCAATTGCCTTTGGTTCCAGAAAACAATCAAATAGTTGGAAGCGGAATTAAAGAACAGGCTACACAATGTTTAAACAATATCAAAGCAATTGTAGAAAGTATCGACCATAAAATGGATGACATTGTTAAAATAAATATTCAATTAAAAAATATTGAAGACCTTGATGCTGTCAACGAAATTTATACTTCATTTTTCAGCGGAGATTTGCCTGCAAGAACGATAATTGGAGTTTCGGCAATTCCTGTGGATGCTTTGATCCAAGTTGATGCTGTTGTTTCTAATAGTGAAGGTACACCAGCTTAATTTATAAGCTAAAATTTATATTTTTTAAGTAGAGTCTTTTTTAGACAAAAAACGCTTATAACAGGATTTTTAAACATCCTGTTTAAGCGTTTTCTTTTTTTTATGAATGAATTTTGAATTTTAATGTTTTAGAAACTGTGTTCGATAATCAGAAGGAGACTCTCCTGTCACTTTTTTAAACATACGTGAAAAATAAGAAGGCGATTGAAAATGCAGCTCAAATGCTATTTCTGCTATTTCTTTAGAATTATCTTGCAAAAGAATTTGGCTGTGTTGAATTGTAATTTCGTTTATCCATTGTTTTGGTGCCTTTCCAGTAGTTTCTTTAACGCATTTGTTCAAATAATTATCTGATATTTTTAATAGATTGGAGTAATAATCGATGTTTTTATGTTGAATATGGTTTTTCTGAACCAGTTCCCTAAATTGAAAAGAGATAAAACTTGCACGGCTAAGTGATTTATTGTCTGTGTTTTCTGTTCGTATAATTTTTAATAATGCAGATTGAAGAAGAGCTGTAGTGATTGCATTAATATGTTCGGTTTGATTCAATTCCTCTTCCAGTAATTCAAATAAACGGATAAGCCAATTGATTTGGTTAGGGTTTAAAATAGAGAAAGGTGAAGTGTAAAAAAAGTTTAGATCACTTGTAGTCAACGCAATTTCAGTGATGACCTCGTTTTCATAGATAACAAAAAATCCTTCAACATCATCTGATAATTCTAAGGTTGCCGTAAAATTTCCCTGTTTAATACTAAGCGCTTGGTTAGCATTAATTTCAAAAACAGATGTTTCGAGTTGCTGTTTTACAAATCCTTTTGTAACAAAAATTAGAAAGTTGAAAGTGGTTTGATACGGATTAACTGGTATTACAATTTTCCTTAAATAGTTTTCAATGCGGTATAACTGTACGTTAGAATTATTAAAAAGATTGTGAGTGGTTATATCGGGAAGAAAGAACTTCTTGTATTCATAATTGCTAATTAGTTTGGGATTGTTTTTCATTCAAACTTGATTTTGTAACACAGATGTAAAAGCATTATATATTTGATTGTAATCTGAGATGAGAGGTTGATTTTTAAAACTGAAATAATAGGACTCAAAATTAAGTACTAAGTTAAGTTATATTTATCTATAATTATGATACTCTCTTTAATTATATATAGTGTCTTCTTAAAGACTTCATCTGCTTTTTGGGTTTGATAAAGTGTTTTCATTTAAAAATTATATGTACTTATATATTATTAAGATATGATAAAATATATTTTGGGTTATTTTATTTTATAAATTGATATAATGAATTTACACGGTTATAGTAATAGATACAATGAAATTTAGGTTTTAAATATATTAAGAAGCATTGGGGGCAGCAACATTAAGCTTTATTTTTAAAGTTGTAAAGCCTTAGCTAATTCGATTGTTTTGCAAGAACTTTAAATTTTGTTAAAAAAGCTTGATAGTTTCATGGTTAATTGACTTATTAAGGTGTTCTATCCAGATTTTGCTTCAACAAAAGATAATTTCTTATAGATGGTATTTAGCCTTAAATTTATAAAAGTAAGAAAAATCCTTATTATCTGTATTTTTTTTTGGAATTTAAATTATATGTTATCAGTTAGTTAAGAAAAAGTTTTAAAAAATATTGAAAATACTTTGAAAAAAAGCTTGCATAAGCGGAAAAAGGTCCTACTTTTGCACCCGCTTTGAAACACAAGCGATGAAGAAATAAAGACACGTTCGTAGAC
>NZ_JAEFCA010000004.1:96074-658190 GCF_016405855.1 Flavobacterium sp. IB48 | reverse complement strand
AATTAATTGCTGCTTCGTCAGAAAAATTTTTAATAGCGTCAACACTTACTCCCAAAGCTTTTGCAATCTGTTTTAGCTTTTCTTCATCAATCGTTTCGCTGTTTTCTAAAATAGATATCGCCTGTTGGTTTGTTCCTAAAGCCTGAGCCAAAGCTTCTTGCTTCATATCACGAAGTTCACGAATTCGGCTAATTTTTCGCCCAATATGGCTTGGTTTTGTAAATGTGCTCATAATTCAAATATTGCTTATTAAACAAAAGTACGATTTTTGAGACATGAAATTAAATAAGTTTTAAGTTTTTAGGTTTCTGAAATTCTAAAATGCTAAGTTTTGACAAAGTTAAACCATATTTCAAAATGAAAGAAATGTCTTATTTTATTATTTAAATGTCTTTTTAGGGAGTTTAATGGAAAACATAAGGATTAGTTTTAAACATACTAACCTTATAGCCATTTAATTATGAAAAGATTGAAAAAATCGCTAGTACTTTTTCTAGCGTTTGGCACTGTCATTTTAACCAACAGTTGCAACAATGAAGAAGTTGACACAGGTCAATTAAGAAGTCAAGATCCTAAAATTAATCAAGCCAAAGATTGGTTCGAAAGCTACAAATCAAATTCTACAACCAATAAATCAGAACAGGGAGAATTTACTGAGGCTTTTAGAAATCTTGATTATTATTGGGAAAATGCTCAAGTAATCAAATTGAGCAATAACGCTACAGGGATAACTGTACCCATTAAGGACAATCCCGAAGATCCTGAGTACAAAGGGCAGAAAATGTTATATTTGTATGAATCAGATTCAAAATATCAAGCATTAATTCAGGAGATTTTTCCAGAATCAGAAGATAAAATTGATGACGACCAAAAAAAGCTAGGTTTTGAGGACTTAACTTTATTTAGCGGTTATATCATCACTTGGGATTTAAAAAAAGGCTTTTTAAAAGGAGCCAAATTAAAAGATGGAATAGTTATTGGCGATGTACGAAATATAATAACGCTATATGACCAAGATGTAAAAAGTGACATGACATCAAAGATGATAGAAATGTTTGATGATAGTTCCAATTATGGCGGAGAACGTGATGATACATTACAAAGAGGTGGAACTGCAGCAATTCCGTTAAATAATGTTATTGTTGTACAAAAATCTCCTGCTCCTGCTCCTAGAGATTTTAGTATTGCTGGTGCTTTTGGAGATAGAAGTTCTAGTGGGAATTCGGGAACTCCTACGGGAGGTGGAGGAAGTGGAATAACAGCACCAACACCTGAAAAAATTATTGATGAACTTACTGGTAGGGCAAAATGTATTTTCGAAAAATTAAAAAACTCAAGCTCTGGATTTGAAAATGCAATTAAAAAATTTGACGGAGAATTTACAGTAAGCCACATGAAATTAAGTATTAATAATGCATTACCAGCAAATGTATATGGTCAAACTCTTTTACCTAATAATTTTGTAATAGAAGTTCAGATAAATAATAATCGTTTGAGCAATTTATCGGATTTAGGAAGTGCTACAGTATTTGCTCATGAAATTATTCATGCTGAGATATATCGAAAAATGTTGTCTGCTGCTCAAATAGGAACTTTAATGCCAGACAGTAGCAATATGAATCCTCAACAACAGGTAAACTATGTTAACTCTCTAAAAAACAGCTTTCCAGGATTATACGACTATTATTACAAAAGATGGAAGCCAACATGGAATCACGAAATGATGGCTAATCATTACAGAAGTACTATTGCAAGTATTATTAAGCAATTTGACAACAATCGATTGCCCCTATCTACATATGAATCGATAGCGTGGCTTGGTTTAGGAAAACTAGATACAAATATTACCACAATTGCTTGGGATAATTTATCTTCAGAACAAAAAGCAATGACTACAAAATTAATCAATGAATATATTTATAAAGGTCCTTCAAATTGTAACTGATTATGAAAAAAACTATTTATCTCTTAGCATTTCTAACAATTAGTTTTATAAATGCGCAAACAAAAGAAAGTGATTATTTTACTATATACAAAGGAGGAGAAAAATATTTAAAGCCTTTAAAATATATCTTATTTGATGAAGTAAGAAATAGTGAATTTGAAAAAAAAGAAAATAAAAATAAAATTTACTTTAACACAGAAGGAGAAAGTTTCATTTTTGATATAAAAAAACACAAAAAAGATACTTGCTCTATTGATATTTTAAAAAAACTTACACTTGAAAACACAACTAATTTAAAAAATGAGGCTTGCAAATTTTTCAAAAAGAAAAAAGAAGAAGTAGAAAAGAAAAAAAATATTACATTAATTTATCCTCCAGCGGGTTGCCAGTATTGCTTTAAGGTTTATATATTAGAAAAGATAGGCAATAATAAATTAATTAAGTATGAGGTAGAATGGGCGCATTCAAATTTATAAGAAACTCCAAACAAAACTATTTCTTGTTCCTAAATTGATTATTTCTTTAATAATAATTTATTGCTTATAAAAACCATACTATCCTTAAATCTTAATTATGAAAATAAATTTGTTATTAATATTTTTCTTGGTTGTTAATTTACAAGCTCAAGAAAAGCTGAAAGACACATTCTTTTTTAAATTGGACAACTCATATATTTATGAGTCAAAATCTATTGCCAATAAGTTTTTACTTAAAGACAAAAATAGTGACGAAGAGTTTTACTTTAAAGGGGTTGGAACCTTGAATAATTTAAAACCGAAAAAAATACTTTGTCTTAAAGACTTTATAAGAACTCCAAAATATTATAATAAAAGCAAGAAGCAAAAATTAAACAATTCCGAATTGGTAAACTTTTTTAGTTCTATAAAAGTCTATTTGGTTAAAAAAAAGGATACTGAAAACGAATACATTGAAGTAAATCCAATTCTTGTGTTCTATGATTAATACTTTCTAGAACTATCTAGCTCAATTTCAATATAAAACATAATCCAACACTTTAAAACTTCCAATTATCCATAACAAATTTGTAAATATTACTATTGACGATCTTTCTGAGAACTTTTCAGAAATAAGTGATTGTTTAAAGAAGTACTATCCAATAGGAATAACAAGAGAAGATAAAAATTACTTTTCTTACCCAGGAATTGCGGCATTAAATGAAATAATAAAGAAAAATAGTAAAAAAGATTATTATGAAAAAGAATGGAATATTGGTCTTTTAGAAAAATTGAAATTAGATTTTCATGACATATCTGGGAGCACAGCTGGATTAGTGCCAAATTTTTCGGGAGTTATAAGACTAAAAAATACGATAGAGAGTCGAACAGAGTTACACTTTTATAAAAGCTTAATTGGTAATTATTTTACAATTGAGATTTTAGAAAATATTCATCTTAAGGAAATTTCACATCCTGTTTTTGGCAAACGAAAATCTTGGGCTATTGAAAATATAATTGTTTCACCTGTTGGAGAATATGAAGAAGTTTTCCTTAAAGTATATCAATCAATTACCACAAAATATAAGGGAGTAAAATTTCTCCCTTATGTTTTTGATTTGTATAGAATAACCAATTTAGATGTCCCTTACAAGTCAAATAGCGAACAAGTAACAATTGCTGGAGCATTTTTTCAAAAATTTTCTTCTTACGATAAATCAATCACAATAATAGGAGATATTAATTATGAAATTGATAGATTAAAAAAAGATAGTGATAATGTTCAAAATGACGGCAAGTTCAGATAGAAATACTAGGTAGAAAGCAGAGATAGTAATTAGCAATTTGAGAGTCATTGTGCTCACTGCTCTACCTTGTATTCGTGCTTGATTTGGTTTAATCCAAAGACAGATCAAATAACACTTAAAACAAATAAATCATGTTCATAAATTTACGAGTTTCAAAGTTTATTGCAGTACTATCTTTTTTATTAACTTATGGCGTTCAAGAGAATGGAGTACCAAATTTTATTCTTTTAATTATATATTTCAGTCAGTTTTTGCACGACCTCTTTAATAACACGTCGTCAATACTTTGGCAAGGATTAATAGCCATTCCTATATCTGGTCTGCTTGTTTTATTTTTAAGAAGCAGAAATTATAAAATTTTGCTGAGCTGTTTTGTAATTTTATTGTTTATAATGTTTTACATTACAGGGCTAGTATACAATTATAAGAGAATAAATGATGCATTTACAATTCCAGCAATTTTATTCCTGATATCTTCCGTTTATACTATAACATTAGCAAAAAAAAGTAGTCGCTTAATATCAGATCTTCCTGAAAAAATAAAATGAAGAAGTTTTGTATTATAATATTCCTAGTTAGTTTTCAGGCCTTTTCTCAAAATCATCAAAATTTTGTTTTTGAATTTGATAAAAAAACAGATGAAATCGTTTTTAGAAAAAACATTGAAAAGAAAGAAATATCAGGTTTTAAGATTTTGACAAACAAAAGGAAAATGTTTTTTAGTTCAAACTCAATTGGCAACAATTCTAAATTAGAGATAAATACTAGCAGAGAACAGTTAAATACTATTTTGCAAAATGACAATGCAAATCAAACGTATCATTTTTTTGTTTATTTAAAAGACAAAAATAAATACTATTCTGTTGACCACATTGTTCGAAAAATTAGTTGCCAATAAGATAACCATGTCATTGATTATAGAATTATTATAAATGTTTAATGTTTTTTTAATAATCAAAATATATGAAAAAACTAACTAGAAATTATTTGTTCTTTTTTGCAATCTGTATTGTAATGCTTGTCTATTTTTACTTTGTTCAATACTTTTTTACAATTAATATTTACGATACTTATTACGTTGTAAGTTATTTTTATTTGATACCATTAATATTAATTATTGGCTCTCTTATTTATATTCAACAGATACTTGTTAAGAAATTGGAAAAAAGATAAAGAAATCCTCAGATAGTCGTCGTTTAAAATGGCTACTATATATTTTGTCACCGAATTCATACTTTAAACTAAACACATTAACTAGAAACTATTTAGCTTTTTTTATAGTCTGTTTTTGCTCGTGTATTTATTTATATGCGACCGAATGTTTTTATTTAGCAAATTTTAATGGTTCTTTTCAAATTATTAATTACTACTATTTTGTATTGCCTTTATTTGCAACTGGTAGTATTTATTACTGGAAAGTATCTCGAAAACTTAAGAAGTAATATAATGCTTTTTTAACGACAATAAAATTCAGATAATTATGGACATGATTGTAAAAGACTACAATTATTCGTTAATGGCTTGGCAAATTTTTTGCTTACTTTTCGGTTTATTTTTTTTGATCACAATATTTTATTTGCTGTACAAAATTTATAAAAAGTAAAATAAAATGCTTCCACGAGCAAAAACTCGAAATTTGAAACAAATTCATAACAATGTTTTGCTCTGTGTGAGGGATAGAGCCAAGCTACCGAAGTAGCGGCGAAAGCCCGACTGCAATTAAAAAAAGACCCAATGAACGCAACTTTCGTTGCCAAAGATATGTCGTAACAAAAAAACCTCGTAAGCAAATGTCTTACGAGGTTTTTTATTTATAGCTAATAATTTTTATTGACCGCCAAGTCCCACTAAAGTAGGATATTTTCCGCTTGTAAATTTCCAATTAGCAGAAGTCCAAGTGCTACTGTAAGGAGTTGCTGTTTTCATTTCGGCCGTTGTTTTTCCAACTGCTTTACCACCATCATCAGAAGTTGTTTGTCCTGTTGTCTCGATATCCCAAAAACAATCTGGCGCTGAACTCCAGTTAAAGTTGTAGCCAACTAGTCCGCCTCCAGTTTTAAGATTTCCTGTAGCATAACAATTAACGATTTCATATGCGTTTTTCCCCATAAGAGCTCCAGCATATTTATATGTACCAGATATTGAACCTGTCGCATAACAATTTTGCACATCGCACTCGTAATTATATCCTACTAACCCTCCAATTACCGAGTTAGATACTCCTGTAACATTAACTTTACTATAGCTATTTAAAAGTTTACCTGGCTTACCGTTAGCATCATTATTAATTCCTACCAAACCGCCAATTTCTGCCGAAAATCCTGTAGAACTAACAGAACCTGTAGTGTAACAATGAGAAATTGTTCCTCCTTGATTATTTCCAACCAAAGCACCAACAGTGCCTCCAGTAGTAATATTTACTGAGGTAAATCCAATATTCTTAACAACTGCTTTTGCCCCCATTATAGAAATAAATCCAACATAATCTGTGCTGCCACCTTTAATGGTCAAATTTTTAACAACATGACCATCGCCATCTATAATTCCTTCGAAAGTATAAAAATCTCCAATAGGAGTCCAACCTCGAGTTGCATAGTTTTCACCAATTGGGTAATCGGTACCATTTACTTCTGGCATTGTAATATCATTCATCAATTTAAAACTTTCAGTAAGTTTTAAGGCTGGCGTTGCAAGCTGCTCTGGAGTGTAAATACCATAAGGATTTGTATTCTTGTCATAAGCAGGTATTTTAATGGTATAGGTCTTTTTTGTTTTACCATCTGCAGCTGTAATAGTAAAAGTAAAACCTGTAGAGTTATAATCGCTTTCTTGGTTATCTCCAGATTGTGTCATTTCTGCTCCAGCTGGTAAGATCGGAAATCCGCTAACAAAATCAAGATTAGCAGGAGCATTATTAAAAATATTTTCTCCTTCTTTAAGTGCAGGTAATTCCCAATATACATCAGAGAAACCTCCTTCAAAAGCAAAGCCAAGTACATCAGCCGAATTAGGAGGTGCAATTGTATAATTTTGAGTACTTCCATCCTCTGCAGTAACTGTATATGTTATAGCCTTACTAAAATCGTTTTTGGTAGTTCCGCTAACTTGTGTAACAGAACCTACGGTAACTTTTGCTCCCGTTGTAGTAAAAGTAGCCGCTAAACTAGTTAAGTCAACATCAGCAGGAAATACGATAGTTATTGTATGTTCTTTTTCATTAATTGTACCTGTTATTGCAGGATTAACAAAAGAGAATGCAGTAATTTCTTTAGAACTGCTAGTCGCTGGTCCTTCACCTATTGGTTCATCACTAGAACATGAATACCCAACGGCAATAAATAATGCAAGCATACTCACATATTTACAAAACGATACAGTCGATTTTCTTTTTTTTAGCATTTTAAATTAAGTTAGATTTATAGAAATATTTCTGTTTTTGGTTTATTATAATTAATCGATATGTTGTTAAAATATTGCCAAAATTATTTAATTGGTTTGTATTATACTTACGGCTTTCCTCATTTCACGCTGGTTTTTACATTTATTTTTTTCAAATCAGTTTTTACCTCTCACTAAAAAGACGCTATAAATTATTTTCTTACTTATTTTATAAAAATCATATATTTGAAACAATACTATTTGCAACACTAAAAGCCAAAAGAAATGGGAATATTCAATAATCTATTTAAGAAGAAAGAAAAAGAAACAGCTTCAACAAATACTCAAACTAATCAAAAGATCAGTTTTACTTCTGAAAATGATTTTTTAGAAAAATTTGGAGCTCTTGCTTTAGAAAAACAAAGAAATCTATATGAAGTTACAGGCGGACTTTCTTGGAATGTTAATATGGATAATGAAGAAATTACTTTTGGAGACCATCTAACTTTTCCAATGCAGGTTTTGGGTTCATTTTCTCATTCTTCAGAAACTTGGCTTTGGCTTTGGGATAATAAAGCAGGCGGCTACGCTGAGTCTGTAATGAAACAAGCGCTTTCATTAAAGAAATATGGCGAAGAAAATAACATCGAATTATTAAGTATTGGAAAATTTGATGCTGTTCAGAACGATTTACATCTTATTGGAATGGTTGCCACAACAATGTTTAATTTAAGTGGTTATTATCTCGGAAATTATGGTCAAGGAACAATGGTTGTTACCATTAAAGACGATTCGATTGATAATATTGAAAGTGAAGAATTCTCTAGAATTATCACTGTTTTTCCAGAATTGATTTCGACTTTTGAAATTCAAAACCACAAAAATGCTTTTTCAAATTATCTTTCTCAAAAAGGTTATGAATTAACTGTAAATGGTAATGAAGTTAAAGCGCAAAAGAATGATAAAGTAATTACTGCGACCTTTAATGAAAACAATCTTTTGATTAATTTAAATGGTAATTCTTAAGATTATTTAAATCAAAAACTTGAAACTTGAAATAACAACAAAGCATATATTCGCGTGAGAGATAGAGCCAATCCGCCGCGGCGAAGGCGAAAGCCAGACAGCAATAAAAAAAAGACCCAATGAACACAAAGTTGATTGGGTCTTTTTTTTATTGGTGGCACGCCCAAATAATTGATTTCTAATTTAAAAACTTTAAATATCTTTTATTTTGGAATCTGGTCCAGATCGATAAGCAATTGGCGCGGCCATTTTTTCTATTGGTTTCTTTTCTTCTTCAAACAATAATTTAATATTCTCGTAAGAATTTTTAAGTGCTTCTTTAATTTGTTCGGGGTTTAACCACGCTACTTTTTCGATTCCTTCTTCGATTTGTCCGTGTGGTGTTCCTTCAAAATCGGAAAACATTTCGAACCAATGCGTGATTTTAAGTTTGTATTTTCCGTTGCGTTTAAAGATGTGATAGGTTTTTTGAAGTTTATTCGTAATACGAAGCTGGTTTACCCCTGTCTCCTCCTCTACCTCACGCATAGCCGTCGCTTCAATGTCTTCCCCTTTCTCGATTCCGCCTTTTGGCAGGTCCCATTTTCCGTTTCTAAAGATAAACAAGACTTCGCCTTTCTTATTGTAGACAAAGCCTCCGCCTGCTTTATTCACGGGAATCTTGGCTTTAAGGGTTTTCATTATCTCACTTTCGTCGGGATGATATAGAATGGCTTTTTGAATTTTATTTTGAAAAATTTTTATAATAAGCTGTTCGATATCAATACTCTCCAACAAGAACAATTGGAAATCTGTTTCACGCGAGATTTCATTTGTCAAAAAAAGTGGTTTGTCGTTTACAAAAACTTTATACATTTGTACTATGATTTTTAATAAAGATACTGCCGAAAAAACAGCCGAATTGCTTTTGCAAATAAATGCAATTAAATTGAATCCCGAAAATCCTTTTACATGGGCTTCTGGTTGGAAATCTCCTATTTACTGCGATAATAGGTTAATTCTTTCATTTCCGAGCATCAGAAACTATGTTCGTGATGAGTTTGCTAAAAACATCGAAAAACAATTTGGAAAACCTGATGTGATTGCTGGTGTTGCTACTGGAGCCATTGGGGTTGGAATTTTGGTTGCCGAAAGTTTAGGACTTCCGTTCGTATATGTGCGTCCAGAACCTAAAAAACACGGTAGACAAAACCAAGTGGAAGGTTTTTTACAAAAAGGACAAAATGTTGTGGTTGTTGAGGATTTAATTAGTACCGGAAAAAGCAGTTTAATGGCTGTAGAAGCTTTAAGAAGCGAAGGCGCTAATATTAAAGGTATGGCCGCTATTTTCACATATGGTTTTGGAGTTGCAGAAGAGAATTTTAAAGAAGCTAACATTGATTTATTCACTTTAAGCAACTATGAAAATCTTTTAGATTTAGCAGTTCAAAAACAATACATCACAGAAGATCAACAATCGACTCTGTTGGAATGGAACGCAAGTCCATCAACTTGGGGACAAGAGTAAGATTTTAGATTTTAGAATTTCTACTAATTCTAGCTTTGCGAACTTAAATAAAGCCAAAGTAACATAAAAAATCCTGCGTCTTTGCGGTAAAAAACATTTGCGGTAAAACAAAAAAACAAAAAACAATATGAACTTAGAAAGTCCAAAAGTTACAGTTCAGAAATCAGCTCAAGATTTATTCGATCAATTGACTGACGTGAAGAATTTCGAAAAATTAATGCCAGACAACATTGCTAAATTTGAAGTAACTGGCGAAGACGCTTTTATTTTTGGATTGAAAGGGATGCCTGAAATCAAATTAAAAATGAAAGATAAAGTAGCTCCAAACAAAATTGTTTTGGGTGCTGCAAGTGATAAACTTCCGTTTACACTAACTTCAAACATTGACACTATTTCTGATTCAGAAAGCACTGTTCAATTATTTTTTGAAGGCGAATTCAACGCTATGATGGCAATGATGGTTAAAGGTCCAATTAGTAAGTTTATTGAAACTTTAGCAAACAATATGAACAAGCTTTAATAATGGTAAATTATAAATTAAAAGTCCAATCTAACGATTGGACTTTTTTGTTTTTGTCATTTCGAGGAACGAGAAATCACACTAGTAGCTCGACAAAGTATTCCCTTATCTATGCGGAATCCCGCGTGTGATTTCTCGTTCCTCGAAATGACAAATAGTACGGTTTATTCACTTGGAAGAAAAAAAACTTAGAATCTTAGCATCTTAGAACCTTAGTAGCTTTAATAAAGCATTTTAACTTCTTTGATCTCAAACTCTGCAATAGAATCGTCTTCTAGCAAAACCTGTAGTTTTCCAAAAGGAGAAACGCCTTGAATGATTCCCATAAAATCTTGTTCATTATTGTCTCTAAACGCTGTTGGAACGCCTTTTTTGAATAAAAAATTAAAGTACTCGTTCCAGAAATTTTGAGATTCAGTTTTCCAAAACTGAATCTTTTCTTTTAGTTTTTCAACAATTAAAATTGCTATTTCTTCTTTGTCAAAAGGTTCTCCCGAAATTACTGCCAGTGAAGAAGCGTTAGGCAATTCGTCAAAATCGGTTTGATTGACATTGATTCCAATTCCGACAACTGACACAATTCTGCCATCACTTTTTAAGGTATTTTCGATTAATATGCCAACAAGTTTCTTATTGTATGACAGAATGTCGTTTGGCCATTTAATACAGATATCAGGAATATTTAACGATTTTAAAACCTCTGCAATTGACAAAGCGACCAAGACACTTAAATTGAAAACTTCTTCATTACTAAAGAGAAAATCCTTCACCAAAACGCTCATAGTTAGATTTTTACCCGCTTGAGTCTTCCATACACCACCTACTTGACCTTTTCCTTTTGTCTGATTTTCAGCTGTTACCACAGTGAAATTCTCCAGTTCATCCTGACTTGCTAATGATTTTAGAAAGTCGTTTGTAGAATCTATGGCATCGAGTTTGATTAGTTTCATTAAATAATTTAAATATCTTAGTTTAATATTTTGTTAAGGTTCAAAAATAATCACAAAATTTGGTAACTTTACAAATTCATATAAAATAATTCATGGCGAAAAAGACTGTTAATAATGATGTTCTACTGGCGAACATAATCAAAGGGATTGAGGAAGTAAAAGGAAATGATATCGATATTCTTGACTTAAGAGAAATAGATACAGCTGTATGCGACTATTTTGTTATTTGCAACGGTAGCTCAAACACCCAAGTAAACGCCATCGTAAACTCAATTCAAAAAATTGTATCAAAAGACTTAAAAGATAAACCTTGGCATGTAGAAGGAACCGATAATGCAGAATGGGTTTTAATGGACTATGTACATATTGTAGTACACGTTTTCCAGAAACACATTCGCGAATATTACAACATCGAAAGCCTTTGGGGCGATGCCAAAATAACTTCAATCGAGAACAAATACTAAAGAAACTTTCATTAAATGGCTAAAGATAATAATCCAAATCCGAATAAATTTAAAATAAGTCCTTGGTTAATATACACCGCAATACTTTTAGTTTTTTTATTCATAAGTTTTGCCACAGGAGGATCAAGCTTAAGCGAACCTGCCCAATTAACTTCTTCTAAATTCAACACCCTTCTAGAAAAAGGACAAATTGAAAAAGTAATTGTTTACAACAAAGCAGAAGCTGAGGTATATTTGAATGCTGCGGCTCTTAAAGACCCAGCAAACAAAAAAGTTGCTGAAGATATTTTCAAACAGCCAAACAAAGGTCCACATTATACGTTGGAAATTGGTAATGATCAAATCTTTCAGACTAAATTAGAAAAAGCAGTTAGCGAGGGGAAATTGAAAGACTTCAACTTTCTTCAAAAAAATAACTGGAGCGATATTTTAATTAGCTTACTTCCTATCATCATTATTGTTGGTGTATGGATTTTCATTATGCGTAAAATGTCTGGCGGAGGCGCTGGCGGAGGCGGACAGATTTTCAATATCGGAAAATCTAAAGCTAAATTGTTTGATGAAAAAACAGATATCAAAACTACATTTAAAGATGTTGCAGGTTTAGAAGGTGCTAAAGAAGAAATTCAAGAAATTGTTGAATTCCTTAAAAACCCTGAAAAATACACGAATCTTGGAGGTAAAATTCCAAAAGGAGCCTTATTGGTAGGGCCTCCGGGAACTGGTAAAACATTATTAGCAAAAGCAGTTGCTGGTGAGGCTCAAGTACCTTTCTTTTCTTTATCTGGTTCAGATTTCGTAGAAATGTTCGTAGGAGTTGGTGCTTCACGTGTACGTGACTTATTCAAACAAGCTAAAGAAAAATCTCCTGCTATCATTTTCATTGATGAGATCGATGCTGTTGGTAGAGCGAGAGGAAAAAGCAATATGTCTGGCGGAAACGACGAAAGAGAAAACACTTTGAACCAATTACTAACAGAAATGGACGGTTTTGGTACAAACTCTAACGTAATTGTTCTAGCTGCAACAAATAGAGCTGACGTTTTAGACAAAGCTTTAATGCGTGCAGGACGTTTTGACAGACAAATTTTTGTTGACTTACCAGACATTCGCGAAAGAGCTGAAATCTTCAAAGTACACTTAGCTCCTATTAAAAAAGTTGAAGGTCTAGATTTAGATTTCTTAGCAAAACAAACTCCAGGATTCTCTGGTGCTGATATTGCCAATGTTTGTAACGAAGCTGCTCTTATTGCTGCTCGTAACAACAAAGCTGCAGTTGACAGACAAGATTTCCTTGATGCCGTTGATAGAATTATTGGTGGTCTTGAAAAGAAAAACAAAATCATTACTCCAGACGAAAAAAGAGCAATTGCAATTCACGAAGCTGGTCACGCTACTGTAAGCTGGATGTTAGAGCATGCTGCCCCACTTATCAAAGTAACAATTGTTCCTCGTGGACAAAGTTTAGGAGCTGCTTGGTACTTGCCAGAAGAGAGACAAATCGTGAGAACAGACCAAATGTTAGACGAAATGTGTGCTACTATGGGAGGTAGAGCTGCTGAAAAAGTAACTTTCGACAGAATTTCGACTGGCGCATTAAGCGACTTAGAAAAAGTAACTCGTCAAGCTCGTGCTATGGTAACTATTTACGGATTGAATGATAAAATCGGTAATGTTACGTATTACGATTCAAGCGGACAAAGCGAATACAACTTCTCTAAACCGTATTCTGATGAAACTGCAAAAATTATTGACAAAGAAATTTCAGAGTTAATCGAAGGTCAATATCAGAGAGCAATTCAAATTTTAGAGGAAAACAAAGATAAGTTAAACCAACTTGCTGATATTCTGATTGAAAAAGAAGTAATCTTTAAAGATGACTTAGAAAACATATTCGGAAAACGTACTTTTGACAAAAATTTAGAAGAAGTAGTTTCATAAGTAATTACGAAATACGTAATAATTTTTTAAAATCTTAATTCAAAATACCCTTTTGAATTAAGATTTTTTTATCTTTGAACGTTTTCAATTAACATGTAAAGCATTTCATATAAAAAATGAATTTTTTCAAAAAAATATTTGGCTCTAGTGAAGCCGCTTCTGACGAAGAGAACGAAAGCGAATATGCGGGAACTTCTGCGCAGAACAGTCATTTATCTTTAGACGAGCAATTTATTTTCAATTTCAAAAAAAATGGAGGTAAATTTTTGTACTGCGAAAACATGGAAGAAGTTAACGAGCAGTTTGAAAACATTTTAGAAGAAAACGATTGGTTTGAAAATGAAGTTTTATGTTATGAACCTGCCCTTTTTAGCTTACTAGAAGAAAATAAATTATTTTATATCGCGCCAACAAAACCAAGATTCTTATTGGCTAGTTGTGAAAACCTTATAGCTGATGAAGGATCAGTTTTATTTTCATCAAGACAAATCAGACAGAATAAACCAAACGAATTGCCCGCAAACATTGTTATTATAGCAACCACAAGCCAAATCCTTCCCATGAAAAGTGACGGATTGAGCGCTATAAAACGTAAATACGAACGAGACTATCCTACTAATATCACTACAATAAAATATTTCGAAAAAGCGAAAGACGAAGATTTTACACAATACGGAAGTGTTGCTAAAAACCTTTATTTATTGCTTCTAGAAGATCTTTAAGATGAACGAAACACTGAAGAGGGCCATTTCTGGTGCTGTTTATATCGCTTTATTATTAACTTCTATATTGTTTTCTACAGAAAGCTTCATTACCCTTTTTGGCGTTTTCTTGATTATCACGATATATGAATTTTCTAATATTGTAAACTTAAACAAAGTATTTTCTATTCTTTTTGGAACTTTAGTTTATTCTGCAATTATTCTTGTAAGCCATTATAACAAGCAAACAACTAAATTTTTAAACGATTCATTTAATACTAATATTAATTTAGAAACCAATATCAAACAGTTGGATTTAATTCTTCTAGCTATTACAATTGTAGTTTCTATAAAATGCATCATATTCTTATTTTACGATTCGGTTCAAAAAATAAGCACTTCTTCAAAATATTTGTATCTGCTTGGATACATTACACTTCCTTTTGTATTTATTGTGAAAATATCTTTTGGAACAAACGATTATAATCCGAAAATCATTTTAGGATTATTTGTATTAATCTGGACTAATGACACTTTTGCTTATTTAGTCGGGAAATCAATGGGAAAAAACAAGTTGTTTGAACGTGTTTCTCCAAAAAAAACAATTGAAGGCTTTATTGGCGGTGTCGTTTTTGCCGCATTTGCTGGTTTCTTAATTTCTAAACTCTACATCCAGCCTAAACCTGAATTTAGCAACACATCTATTTTAATCTGGACTATTATTGCATTAATCGTAAGCATTTTTGGAACTATTGGAGACTTGATAGAATCCAAATTTAAACGAATTGCTGGCATAAAAGACAGTGGTTCAATAATGCCTGGTCATGGAGGTATTTTAGATCGATTAGATAGTGTTATATTTGTAGCACCAATTATATTTTTATTTTATCAAATTTTATATTATGTTTCATAAAGAAGGAGGCCCGTCCATTTTATTAGGTACTGTATTTACTGTAGCTGTACTTTTAATTGCTGAAAGATTTATTGATATCAATTGGCTTAGAATGCTTGTTCAAATTGCAGCGCTTGTAATTTTGATCATTATTTTACAATTCTTCAGAAATCCGAAGAGAATTGCAGTTAGAAACAGTGATCACATCCTAGCTCCAGTTGATGGAAAAGTGGTGGTTATTGAAGAAGTTTATGAAGGAGAATATTTCAAAGACAAACGTTTACAGGTTTCTATTTTTATGTCGCCAATCAATGTTCACGTAACACGTTACGCAATGGATGGTATCATTAAATTTAGCAAATACCACCCTGGAAAATTCCTTGTTGCTTGGCACCCAAAAGCAAGTGAAGAAAACGAAAGAACTACAGTTGTAATCGAAAATGAAACTTTTGGCGCTATTTTATACAGACAAATTGCTGGTGCATTGGCTCGTAGAATTGTAAATTATGCTAAAGAAGGAATGCAAGTTGTTCAAGGAACTGATGCTGGTTTCATTAAATTTGGATCGAGAGTAGATTTATTTTTACCTTTAGGTACGCCTATTAATGTTGAGTTAAATCAAAAAGCAATTGGAGGTAAAACAATTATTGCTACAAAAGCATAAATGACTGATAAAGATTTAGATATTCGCTTTGCTAAAGCTGTAGAAGTTGCAATGACAATGACTCAAGCCTCACTTCCACAAGATGTGCAGTTAAGGCTTTACGCTTTTTACAAACAAGCTACTTTTGGAACAGCTGTTTACAATCAATCTGAAAATTTTGATTTAAGAGACGCTTTTAAAACGAATGCATGGATGCAGATTAGTCATATGTCTGTTAATGAAGCAAAGGAAAACTATATCGAGATCATCAATTCATTAACATCAAAATAAAATATTATGAAGAAAAACGTTGTTTTTTTCAGCACTTTAGCTTCATTTTTACTATTATTTTCCTGTAAAGAAGATAAACTGGTTGAAGTAGTCGAAGTTCCTCTTCCAACAAATGAAGAGAAAATAACTATTGGTTCACCAAATGATGTTAAAGCCGATCCTGGATCTTTTGAAATGATGAAATTGCCATTTAATTATGATGCACTTTCACCTGATATTAGAACTTTGACTTTAGAAACTCATTATTCTAAGCATTATTTATCATACACAAACAATTTCAACAAAGAGATTGTTTCCACTGAATATGAAAATATGCCAATCGAGGATATTTTAAAAAAGTTAGATTTAAATAATGCCAAACTTCGTCAGAATGCAGGCGGATATTACAATCATACGCTTTATTTTAATATTTTAACTCCAAAAGAGCAGACTCCTAAAGATACGCTTTCGGGTTCAATCAATAAAGAATTTGGCTCTTTTACCAATTTAACGAACCAATTTAAAGCGCAATCTGAAAAGCAGTTTGGTTCTGGATGGGTTTGGCTTGTTGTTGACAGGTATGGTAAATTACAAATTACTACAACTGACAATCAAGACAATCCATTAATGAAAAATGCTTTAATTCCAGGAACTCCAATTATGGGAATTGATCTTTGGGAACATGCTTATTACTTGGATTATCAAAACCGAAAAGGCAGTTATATTGATGCTTTTTACAGTCATATCAATTGGGAAAAAGTAAATGAATATTACGTTGAAGCCCTCAAAAAGGTTAAAAAAGTATAGAAAAAAAGCTGATGCAATTAAGTATCAGCTTTTTTTTATACCTTTTAGGTACTTAAACGAAAATCATGAAAGACATTGCCAATCGTTTCGTAGAAAACCCTTTACTATCTCCATCAGATTTACCACCAAGCAGAGAAGGTCTTGAAATCACTTGCTTATTAAATCCTGGTGTATTTCAATTTCAAAACAAAATCTGGTTGGCTGTACGAGTAGCTGAAAGACCAAAACAAATTGAGAATATCATTTCGTTTCCGATTCTTACTGAAGCAGGAACAATTCAAATTATTGAAATTTTAAAAGATCACCCTGAACTTATAGCAACAGATGCACGTGTAATTAACTATCAAGGCGTTGATTATTTAACCACTTTGTCACATATTCGCTTATTATGCAGCGAAGATGGAAAACACTTTTACGAACCAGAAAACTATCCGCATTTGGTTGGCGAAGGAATACTAGAAACTTTTGGAATTGAAGACTGTCGCGTCTCTTTAATTGAAGGAAAATATTACCTCACTTTTACTTCTGTTTCGCCAAGTGGTGTGGGCGTTGGTTTAAGAACTACTACTGATTGGAAAAATTTTAAGAAACATGGACTGATATTTCCTCCGCACAATAAAGACTGTGCTATTTTTGAAGAAAAAATTAATGGCTTATTTTATGCCTTACATCGTCCAAGCAGTGTAGATATTGGCGGAAATTATATCTGGATCGCTTCTTCTCCTGATGGAATTCATTGGGGAAATCATAAATGCATTATAAAAACTAGGAAAGAAAGCTGGGACAGCAAAAGAGTTGGTGCTGGTGCCGCACCAATAAAAACAGATTTAGGCTGGCTCGAAATCTATCATGGAGCCAACGAATTTCATCAATATTGTTTAGGCGCTTTTTTATTGGACTTAAAAGATCCGACAAGAGTGATTTCAAGAACCGAAACTCCAATTATGTTTCCTAAAACAAATTATGAGCTAAGTGGTTTCTTTGGAAATGTCGTTTTCACCAATGGTCATATTATCGAACCAGATGGCGATACATTAACATTATATTACGGCGCTTCAGACGAATTTGTTTGTGGTGCTCAATTTTCAATTAGAGAGATTCTTTCTTTACTTAAAAAGCTTTAAAAACAAAAAAAACTTGCTTAGATGTTTCTCTAAACAAGTTTTCTCTTTTTATAATCTAAAACTTTTATTTTAACTCTAAAATTAAAGATTCTGAAGGTTGGATTGCAATTTTTGCCTCTCCTTCTCCATTCTGAACTTTTAATACAAATGTTTTATTTTGATATAATTGTTCTTTCAATTGATATTCTCCATCTTTTAAATTCCATTTTGAAATAACCGATGAAGGAACTTTTAAACCAAATTCGCTTCCTTTCTCAGAAGAGAAATTAGCAATAACAATCAGTTTTTGATTTTCTGACCAACGTGTATAAGAGTACAATAACACATCGTAACCTTCATTACTTTGTCTGTTTGCTGATTGAATTTCTTCAAAACTTCCCATCAAAGCACTGCTTTTGATTGTAAAATTCAATAACCGTTTGTAAAAATCACGCAATTCTTTTTCTGAAGCAGAAAGTTGTCCACCATCAAATTTACCATCATTCATCCAACGCTGATGATTTGGAACTCCGATATAATCAAAAATGGATGTTCTTGAACGTTTTCCAAAACCTGCATCTTCATTTCCGGCCTCTCCTACTTCTTGTCCGAAATAAATCATTGTTGGAGAAGTGCTAATTGTCGCCGAAACAACCATCAGAGGTTTACCTCTTTCTGGCGTTCCTGCAAATTCTGGACTTGCTAAACGCTGTTCATCATGATTATCAAGAAAATGAAGCATATGATGTTCAATATCTGCCATTCCGTTTTGGATTTTTGTTAATTCATCAGGTGAAGATTTACCTCGAATAACATCTTTCAGTTTATCATACGTTTCAACTTTATCGTACAAATAGTCCATTTTTCCTAAACGAATATAGTTTCGATATTCATTCGGATTATAAACTTCGGCCAATAAAAAAGCATTCGGATTTTTCATTTTAATTGATGAGTTCATATAACTCCAAAATTCATACGGAACCATTTCTGCCATATCGTAACGAAATCCATCTACACCTTTTGCTGTCCAGTATAATGCAATGTCTCTAAACTTTTTCCAAGAATCTGGAACGTCTTTATCTTGCCAAAAAGCAAAATGTTCTTGATAGTTTTTTTGGTCAAAACCACTAGGAAGTTCAGAGAAATCTTTAATTCCGTCTGGACGCACTCCGTAATTCACTTTTACCGTTTCGTACCAATCGTTCTGGTCTGGTTTAAACTTTCTAGAACCATTTCCAGTCCATTTTGCTGGATTTTCATCAAATTTTCCATCAATTAATGGATTTTTTTCTCCATTTAAAGGAATATCTCCGTCCGGAATTTCAAAATGCTCTTTCGGAATATAATAGAAATTATTATCTCGTTTGTACTCAACAGAAACATCATCATCTGCACCAAAATCCCTTACGTCTGCAGGATTCGATTTCCCTTCATACTTTCTCGCAATATGATTCGGAACAATATCGATAATCACTTTCAAACCTGCGTTATGAGTACGTTTTATTAAAGCTTCAAACTCTTCTAGACGCTTTGCAGGATTTACAGCCAAATCTGGATTTACGTTGTAGTAATCTTTGACTGCATAAGGAGAACCTGCGCGGCCTTTTACCACTTCTGGATCATCATTAGAAATTCCGTAAGCCGTATAATCATTTACCAAAGCGTGATGAGGAACTCCAGTATACCAAATATAAGTAACACCAAGATCTTTTATTTCATGAAGCGCCTTATCTGTAAAATCATTAAACTTACCGACACCATTTTCTTCAATAGTTCCCCATGGTTTATTGGTTGTGTTTTTATTTCCAAATAGGCGCGTAAAAACTTGATAAACTACCACTTTCTTTTCTGCTGGAGTTTGCTCTTTTACTGTATTCATTTTTAAATCTTTTGTTTTACAAGCTGAAAATAGTATCGTTAATGTAATTCCGGCTGCAATTATTTTTTTACTTATCATATATTTTTTGGGCTATACTTAACTTCGTTTTTAATTTTAATCTGGCTAAAAGCATTAAAACTAGTTTCTAAATGTAGCTCATTTTTTAAAATTTAGGATAACATCTGTTTAAAATGGTATCTTTAAAATCTAAAATACGGCAACTACAACGTGAGAGTTGGATGTTTTGTTGAAAAAATAATTAACATAGAACTTCTGGGTCGAATGTTGACCAGTATTGATAAATTAATCCTAATATGAACCATTGGTTCTAACCTTTTTTATAAATTTGACAAAAATTTAATCAGTTGAAGAAATCACTCTTTTTCATATTTTGTTATCTGTTACTTGGTGTACAATTTATTTCTGCGCAGGCCAAAAAAACCACACAAGCTCCTAAAACTATCGTCATTGAGAATGCCGATTTTTCTGACGTGGATCAAGTTAATGTACCAGATGCGCTTTTACTTACTGGAAATGTAAAAGTTAATCATGACGGTGTTGTATTGACTTGCAATAAAGCTTATTTTTTTCAAAAAGAAAACTATCTAAAAGCATTTGGAAATGTACAATTAGTACAGGGAGATACTTTATTCTTAAATAGTAAATATGCCGAATATAGCGGAAATGAAAAAAAAGCTTTTGCTACAGGAAATGCTGTTTTAACTTCTCCAGATGCTACTTTGCAGACTGATACGATTAATTTTGATAGAAATGTTCAGGAAGCATTTTACAATACAAAGGGTACTATCGTAAATAAAGATAATACTCTGGTAAGTAAATCGGGAAGATATTTTGTAAAGGAAAAGAAGTTCCAGTTTTTGACTGAAGTTACGATTACAAATCCGAAATATGTGATTAAATCGAATCATTTGGATTATTACAGTAATTCTGGACATACTTATCTTCTTGGCCCTTCAACTATTACAAGTAAAGCCAACTATATTTATACTGAAAAAGGCTTTTACGATACGAAAAAAAACTTAGCTCATTTTCTTCGAAGATCTTATATAAAATATGACGACAGGCTTATAGAGGGCGATAGTTTGTATTATAATCGAAATATTGAATTTGCATCGGCAACACGGAATGTAAAAATTACCGACTCTATTAATAAAGGAATTGTAAAAGGTCATTATGCAGAGCTTTATAAACTTAAAGACTCAATGTTTGTAACCAAACGAGCGGTTGCTATTAATTTGGTTGAAAATGATTCCGTTTACATTCATGGAAAGAAATTACTGGTAACGGGAAAAGAGGGAGAAAGAATTTTGCGTGCTTTTAATAATGTTCGTTTTTATAAAACAGATATGAGTGGCAAATGTGATTCTATACACTCGAATTCTAAAACAGCTTTAACTAAGCTTATTGGAAATCCGATTCTTTGGAATGGCGACAACCAAATTACAGGAGATATAATGCACTTGATTGGCGACAATAAAACAAGAAAAATTGATTCTCTAAAAGTATTAAATAACACCTTTGTCCTCTCCAAGGATACTCTCGGAACCGGTTACAATCAGGTCAAGGGAATTAATTTGTTTGGGAAATTTCGGGATGGGAAACTGCATGATGTTGATGTTATAAAAAACACTGAAGTCGTTTATTATATGCGAAACGATGCCAATGAACTAATTGGAATCAATAAAAATGTGAGCAGTAAGATCAATATGATCTTAGAAAATAATGCTGTTGAAACGATTACATTCTTCAATAAAGTTGATGGAGATATATACCCCGAAGACGAACTTCCTGAAAATGCTAGAAAACTTCGAGGAATGAATTGGCGAGGCGATGAAAGAATAAAATCGAAAGATGATATTTTTACCGCAGAAGAAAATGAAATGAATGAAAAACTGATTAAAGAAGGGAAAGAACAGGAAGAAAAAGGTAAAAACGTTCCAATGAAAGTTAGAAAAGAAACTTTGGATTATGACAAGAAGAATCCGAAACCTCTGATCAAAACAGAACCTCAGGCTAAAGATAAAGACAAGTAATTTTATCTAGGACAGTCTCAGTGACGTTTACAGCTTCTTTGCGAATTATTATTTCGCAAAAATTAACCTAAAAAGTTAACCTAAGTGTAAAGCTAAAAAACCTTAGAACCTCAGTACCTTTGCTACTTTGAACCTCAAAAAAATGAATCCAGATTTTATAAAATACCAAGCGCAGACTTCTCCTTATCCACTCGGAATGGAAGTTTCACATGCCATTGGATCTTACATATACGACACAAACGATAAAAAATATTTAGATTTTGTTGCCGGAGTTTCGGCTTGTACTTTAGGACATCAGCATCCTAGAGTAAATCAAGCTATAAAAGATCAGTTGGACAAATATTCTCATGTAATGGTTTACGGAGAATATTCTCAAAGTCCTGCGGTTCAATATTGCAAATTAATGGCTTCTCTCCTTCCAGAATCTTTAAACAAAACCTATTTGGTAAATTCGGGTACAGAAGCAATTGAAGGCTCTTTAAAACTCGCAAAACGAGTTACAGGCCGCAGCCAGCTTATTTCTTGCCACAACGCTTATCACGGAAACACAATGGGCTCCATGAGTGTTATGGGATTCGAGGAACGAAAACAAGCTTTTAGACCTTTGCTTCCAGATGTTGATTTTATTACTTTCAATAACGAAGAAGATTTACAAAAAATAACAACCCGAACAGCCGCTATTCTTTTAGAAACCATTCAAGGTGGAGCTGGTTTTATTCAGCCAGAAAACAACTTTCTTGAAAAAGTTCGTAAACGCTGTGATGAGGTTGGAGCTTTGATGATTGTTGACGAAATTCAGCCAGGTTTTGGAAGAACAGGAAAACTTTTTGGCTTTCAAAATTATGATGTTGTTCCAGATATCGTGGTTATGGGTAAAGGAATGGGTGGCGGAATGCCAGTTGGCGCATTCACCGCTTCTGCCGAAAAAATGGATCTTTTAACTGAAAATCCAAAATTAGGACATATCACCACTTTTGGAGGTCACCCTGTCATTGCGTCAGCTTGTTTGGCTACTTTGCAAGAATTAACTGAAACAAATTTAATGGCAGAAACGCTGGAGAAGGAAAAACTCTTCAGATCGCTTTTGGTACATCCTTTGATTACAGAAGTTAGAGGAAAAGGATTAATGCTTGCTGCAATGACAGAATCGGCAGACATTACAAACGAAGTCATTTTAACCTGTCAAGACAGAGGACTTATTTTATTCTGGCTTTTATTTGAAGGATGCGCAATACGAATTACACCTCCTTTGACTATTTCTGAAGACGAAATTAGAGAAGGTTGTGCTATTATTTTAGACGTTATGGACGGAATAATAAAAAAGAATAACAATTAAAAAACAAAATTATTTGAGTGCTGCTTTTAATAAAAATGGCAGAACTTAATACTCAATTTGTATTTCGGTTAAATCTTTTAGTACAAATAAAAAAATGACAAAACCGAAGTTAATCCCCTAATAATAAAGGAGATTTCTTCCCAAAATAGAATAAAAAACGCTATATATTGTTAATTAAATTGTTCAAAACAATTAATTTCTTATCCTTACAACAACTATATGGTTGCCTAAATTTATATCAGGCTAATTTCAAATATACGAAGTATGCAATTAAGCAACGAAGAAGAAGATTATAACCTATCCCTATCCAAATTTGAGTCGATGTTAAAAACCAACAAAGTACTCTTTTTTGATTCTGAAGAATTCGAAGAAATAATTCTTCATTATTTAGACATAGGTAAGGCTAATTTAGCAAAGAAGGCCTTAAAACTTGCTTTAGACCAGCATCCAAAATCTACAGGCTTAAAATTAGTACAAGTAGAAATGCTAGTCTATGATGATAAACTTGAGATCGCTGAAAAGCTTTTGAATGAGTTATACGCAATTGAACCTAACAACGAGGAAATCTATATCCAGAAAGCCAATATCTGTTCCAAAAGAGACCAACACGAAAAAGCAGTAGAGCTTTTAAAAATTGCGCTTCAATACACTGATGATTATGCAGATGTGTATAATTTGATTGGAATGGAATATCTTTTTATGGATAATCTCGAAATGGCAAAAGACAGTTTCATCAAATGTCTTGAAGAAGACTTAGAAGATCAATCTGCTCTCTATAACGTAGTGTATTGTTTTGAATTTTTAGATCAAAATCAAGAAGCTATTGTTTATCTAAACGAATACATCAACAGAAACCCTTACAGCGAAATTGCTTGGCATCAGCTTGGGCGTCTTCATTATGGCGTAAAAGAATACGAAGAAGCAATTCGTGCGTTTGATTACGCAACGTTAATTGATGACGAATTTTTGGGTGCTTTTATGGAAAAAGCAAAAGCTTATGAGCGCCTAAAAAAATACAACGAAGCAATCGAAAGTTATAACAGAACTATCGAATTGGACGATGCGACTTCGTATGCTCTTCTTCGAATTGGTAAATGTTATGAAAAACTTGGAAATTTAGCGAAAGCGATCCAATATTACAACCAAACTGTACATGAAGATCCGCTTTTGGATAAAGGTTGGATTGCGATTACAGATTTTCATCTTCGCCAAAAAAACTATCAAAAAGCATTGTTTTTTGTAAATAAAGCTTTGGCAATTGACAATCAGAATCGTTTGTATTGGAAAAGATACGCAACAATCAACAAACAAATGAATTTCTTTGAAGAAGCCGAATTTGGCTTTAGAAAAGCAGTAGAGTTTGGCGATTATGCATTAGACACTTGGTTGTACTGGGTTGATATTCTTCAGTTTTTAGGAGAATTTGAAACTGCAATTCAAACTTTATTGCAAGCTTCCGAATATTTCCCTGAAGAAAATGAAATCGAATATCGTTTGGCTGGATTGTATTTTATGATTCAAGACAATACAAAAGCTAAATTCCATTTAAGTAATGGCTTACGCCTAAACTTTGACAATTATATCTTGATCGAAGATTTGTTTCCTGTGGTTTGGACAAAAAAAACAGTAAAAAATTATATAGAAAAACATCGTAAATAAGAATGGTTGATATTTTATTAAGAAGACGTTTTGGATTATTAGGACGCAACATAAGCTACTCTTTTTCAAAAGGTTATTTTACAGAAAAATTTAATAATGAAGTTTTTGCTGGTAACAGCTATGAGAATTTTGACATTTCGGAGATTAATTACTTTACAGAATTAATTAAGAACAATCCTGATTTAAAGGGTTTAAATGTTACCATTCCGTACAAAGAACAAGTTATTCCATTCTTAGATAAATTATCAAAAAAAGCCGCTTTAATTGGCGCTGTAAACACCATTAAGTTTACCAAAAATGGTAAATTAAAAGGCTACAACACCGATTATTACGGATTTAAGAAATCTCTAAAACCATTACTAGAGCCACATCATAAAAAAGCACTTATTTTAGGAACAGGCGGTGCTTCTAAAGGTGTCGCTTTTGCTTTGGATGAATTGAATATTCCGTACACTTTTGTCTCTAGAGAAGCAAAAGAAAACATTATTGATTATGATTTAATCAATGCTACTACTTTTGATAATTTTCAAATCGTAATCAATTGCACGCCAGTTGGAACGAGTCCAAATATTGATGCTTGTCCAAATTTACCTTACGAGTTTTTTACAGAAAAACATATTGCATACGATTTAATCTACAATCCAGCAGAAACTACTTTCTTGAGAAAAGCAAAAGAAATGGGAGCTGTAATAAAAAATGGACATGATATGCTTATTTTTCAAGCCGAAAAAGCTTGGAAAATCTGGAACAAATAAAAAACAAAATGTTAAAGTAATTTTCGTAAATTAGTCTACTCATTTGCAGACAGTTATGAAAAAACAACTACTTTACTTTAGCATTTTTTTTCTTATTACATTTCTTGCAGTGGCTCAAGACGAGGACATCGACAGAAGCAATAGTCCATTTGCCGAACCTCGTTATCATTACTTTCTGCAAACCATTTTACTGTACAACGAATACTTAGACACTAAGAACGGTTCGTATAATACCACAAATTTACGTGTTTTACAGCCAATAGGCAACAAAGCTTGGAATCTGAGATTTGATTTACCTTTAATTTCGACCAACTCCAATTCTATCAATCAAACTGGACTTGGCGACGTAGGTGCTGGAGTAAGTTTTATTCCTTATTTTAAAAAAAATAACGGAATTGGACTTAGAACCCGTGTCATCTCAAATTCTGCCGCAGATCCAAGTTTTGGTACCGGAAAATGGGTTGTTATCCCTGCCGGTATTTTTGCAAAATACTTCAATCACAAAAGATTTTTATGGTTTGCAACTTTGGAGCATTCTCAAAGTTTTGCAGGATCCAGTAATCGAAGCGACATAAGCGTAACCTTACTAGAGAATAACTTGTTATGGTTCTTTGGCAAAAATTGGATTGCTACAGATGTAGCTTTTAGATACAATTACATTCTAGAAGGATTTCAAAATAATGCTTTTATGGAATTTGGCCGAAAAATAACTCCAACAAACTTAGTTTATGTACACCCAAGCATAGCTTTTGGTGGAGAAAAATCGTATAATTTTGGTATGGAAGTCGGTATGCTAATTTTGTTTTAATTAGGAACAAACTGCTAATTAAGCTTTACTTTTTATGATTCATTTATTTTTTTATTTAAAAATCTCAAAAAGTATTATTTCAATCTTATCAATTAAAACACCAAAAATTAATATATCATACTGCTCAATTGAATTAAACAATAAGAATTTTATCGCAAATTAGCGTATAAACAAAGGATTTATTTTGTAGTTAGAAACACCTTTACTATCTTTCGCACTGTTTAAAATAAAAACCTTATACATTTTTAAAGATGTTAGAAGAAAAGAATGATAACCTGCATGAAGCAGACGGAAAATCTGGAATCGAAATAAATGATTCTGTAACAAATGAAGCAATCGAAATATCAGATTCTGAAACTTTGACCGAAGATTTGGTCTCAGAAACTGAATTGGAACAACAGGAAAATGCTCATCAAGAAGCATTGGATGTTATTACAAATTCAAATGCTGCTGAAGGCGAAGACGAAACTTTGAAGGAACGTCATGACATTCCTATGCAAGATTACAACACGTTTTCTCTAGATGCCCTTGTTGATGAATTAAAAAAACTGGTTAATACAGATAAAGTAATGTCTGTAAAAGATCATATTGAAGAAATCAAAAAGGCTTTCTTATTACAATACAATCACCTTATTGAGGAGAAAAAAGAAGAATTTTTAGCTTCTAATCCAGATCCTAATGAAGAATTTGAATATCATCTTCCTTTAAAATCAAAATTTGACGAATATTATAATGTTTTTAGAGAGAAAAGAAATGCTCACTTTAAACATTTACAAACTAATCTAAAAACCAATTTAGATACTCGTTTGGCTATTGTTGAAGAATTAAAAGAATTAATTAATCCGCAGGAAAACATTAAAGACACTCTTAAACATTTTAATGAATTAAGAGAAAGATGGAAAAATGCAGGAGCAATTCCGAAAGACAAGTACAATCACGTTTGGAATAATTACCATTTTCACGTTGAAAACTTCTATGATTATCTTCACTTAGATCGTGAGGCTAGAGATTTAGATTTTAAACATAACTTAGAATTAAAGCAAAAAATCATAGCTCGCGTTGAAGAATTGGTTAATGATACCGATGTGAGCAAATCTTTCCGTGAATTACAAGATTTACACAGAATCTGGAAAGAAGAAATTGGACCAGTTTCTAAAGAACATCGTGATGTAATCTGGAATCAATTTAGCGAATTGACTAAAAAAATACACGATAAAAGAGAACTTTTATTTGAAAGCCAAAGAGCAAATGAGCAGAAAAATCTGGAAGTAAAAAAAGAGATTATTGCTAAAATTGAAGCGCTTGGCAGCGAAAAAGTAAATTCTCACTCACAGTGGCTTGTTCAAATTCAGAAAGTAGAAGATTTAAGAAATGAGTTTTTTGCTGCAGGAAAAGTACCTTCTGAAGTAAATGAGGAAACTTGGGCAGCTTTTAAAACTGCAGTTAGAAATTTTAACGCTTTCAAAAACTCTTTCTATAAGGATATCAAAAAAGATCAGAACGATAATCTTAATAAAAAACTGGCTCTTGTTGCTAAAGCCAAAGAATTACAGGAAAGCACCGATTTTCAAGCTACTACACCTGTAATGAAACAAATCCAGGAAGAATGGAAGCAAATTGGCCATGTTCCTAAAAAGTATTCAGACAAAATCTGGAAAGAATTTAAAGATGCCTGCAACCATTATTTTGATAAATTAAAAGAGCACAAGTCTGAAGAAAATAGTGATGAAGTCGCTGCTTTTGACAATAAAAAAGCATATCTAGATACTTTACGCGCTTTTCAATTAACAGGAGAACACAAAACAGATTTAGATGCCATAAAAGCACATATTGAGACTTGGAAAGGCTTTGGAAAAGTTCCTTTTTCAAGAAGACATATTGAAGGAAAGTTCAATAAAATATTAGATGCTCTTTTTGAAAAACTAAGCTTAAGCAAAAAAGAATCTGAAATGATGCGTTTTGCAAACCGCATTGACTCACTAACCGACAGCAACGATACGCGTAAACTAGACAATGAAAAAATCTTTATTATGCGTAAAATTGAAGAAGTACAAAATGAAATTTTCCAATTAGAAAACAACATTCAGTTCTTTACTAATACCAAAAATGCTAAAAAGGAGAATTCAATTGTTACAGAGGTTCGCAAAAACATTGCAATTCACAAAGAAAGCCTTGAAGTTTGGAAAGACAAATTGAAACAACTTCGAAACTTAGGACAAGAGTAATTCTAGTCGAATTCTAAAAATAATAAAGTGTAACAAGCAATTGTTACACTTTTTTTGTACTTATTTTTTAGCGCAAATCCGCAAAATTTTTTAAATATATAAGGTTTTATAAAAGCACGAAGTTCGCAAAGCTTTATTTAAAAACTTTGCGAACTTTACGTAAATCTTTGTGCGCTTTGCAGTTAAATCGTCATTCCAAAACCTAAAACTTAACAATCTCATTAAATTTCATAAAACTATTCTGCAAAATATTGATTATATTTGAGTTACCACTATTCATTAACATCAAACGAATAACATTTAATACTAATTTTTAAATAATTAAGAATATGAAATTTACAAGAAAAGCACACGCCAACTGGAAAGGAACCGGTATGGAAGGAAAAGGAACAATAAGCACGCAAAGCACAACTCTAGATAACGCACAACTGTCTTTTAAGACAAGATTTGCTGATGGCGTAGGAACGAATCCAGAAGAATTGGTTGCAGCAGCGCATTCGGGCTGTTTTACAATGCAATTAAGCTTTTTACTTAATGAGGCTGGCTTTACAGCAGATGACTTAACCACAGAAGCCACAGTAACTTTTGAAGATGGATCAATCACTTTAATTCATTTAGATTTAAAGGGGAAAGTTCCTTCAATTTCTGCAGAAGAATTTGCTTCTACTGCAGCAAAAGCAAAAGAAATCTGTCCAATTTCAAAACTATTGAATACTACAATCACTTTATCAGCTGAGTTAATCAGCTAAAAGCATAAAAAAAACCATTCACCGCGGTGAATGGTTTTTTTTTATTTTTAAAAAGCAGCAATTACATTTTTGCTTTCAAAGCTTTAGCTTCTGCAGTCATTTCAAGAGCGTTATAAACTCCCAATAATGTTTTAGAAACATCCTCGTTTTTAGGATCTAATTCGTTTGCTTTTTTAAGGTAAGGAATAACTCCTTTGAAAATAGTTTCTCTTTGAGCTTTTAAAACATCGTAACGTTTCATGTCTTTAGCCGAAGTTCCCAATTTATTCATTTCATCAATGATTGGTTTTTCAGCTTCTAATTTTAAAGCAGCAAGGTTTAAGTAAGCATTTGTATATTCAGGATTGATTTCAATTGCTTTTAAGTAATATTTCTCTGCATCAGCATTATTCTTAGCTCCAGCGCTAATAACTCCTAAATTAAACACTAAGTCAGCATTTTTAGGATCTTTCTCTAAAGCTTCGTTAACTAATTTTTTATACATATCGTAGTCTTTAGACTCTAAGTATAAATTAGCTTCTGTTAAGATTAAAGAACTATCATCTGGATTTGCTTTTCTAGCATCAGCGATTGCTTTTTTAGCATCTTCTGTACGTCCTTTTTGAACCAAGATTAATGCTAAGTTTTTGTAGATCTCACCTCTTTTAGAAGGAATAGCTTCAGTTTTAGGTTTTTCGTGAGTTCCTAATTTAACAGCCAAATCTCTTTCTTTAGCATTAGCAAAGTTATCTTCATTACCATTAGCTTTATTCATAGCTAAGTATAAAGTTCCTTTTCCAGAAAAGTTTAATTTTTTCAACTCTTCATACATTGGTAAAGCAAGATCAAAATCTTGTGAATTCACAGCTGTAGAAGCTGCATAATACAAGTTAACAGTATCTTTTTTATCTAATTCGTATGCTTCGTACAATTTTTTAGCACCATCAGCATGCTTGTTAGCTTGAGTATCAGCAATTGCAGAATTAATCAATAATCCTTTAATGTTAGTAATTGACGCTGCTGCTTGTGTAGAATATTTTTGTTTTCCAGAAGCTTTTTCTACATCAATTAATTTTTTGTAGCTGTCTGCAGCTGCCAATAGGTTTTTACCTTCGTCAACCTTTTTATTTGCTAGGTCAAGAAAAGCATTTCCTTGAACGAAATAATATTGTGCCTGCTCTGTATCTTTAGCATTTGCAATTAAGCTTTCTGCATCTTTCAATTGCGTAAGAGCTCCTTGTGCATCTCCTCCTTTTAATGCTTTTTCAGCATTCTTAATTTGATCTTTTTGAGCAAACGTAGCTACAGAGATCAGTAATGCTGATGCAAGTATTACATATTTACTTTTCATAATGGTATTTGTTTGTATTTAATTTTTTGTTTGTACTTATTCTTCAGATTCTTCGTCCTCTGCGTCAGCATCGTCCTCATCTTCTACTTCTTCATCATCAGAGTCATCGTCATCTTCTGCAGCTCCGTCATCTTCAAGAACCTCTAGATCTGGCTTCACTCTTTCAATTACAGTTTCGATAACATTACCATCTTCATCGACAATAACTTCTTCGGCGTCGTCTTTCATTACAGTTGTTACAGCAGCGATAGAATCTTTCCCTTTAAGGTTAATCAATCTAACACCTTGAGTAGCACGTCCCATAACACGTAAATCTTCAATTGCCATTCTAATGGTTAATCCCGATTTATTGATGATCATTAAATCGTCAGCATCTGTAACAGCGTTAATAGAAATCAGTTTACCTGTTTTTTCTGTAATGTTAAGCGTTTTAACTCCTTTACCTCCACGGTTTGTAATTCTGTACACATCTTCTCCGTCTTCATCAACCAATTTAGTACGTTTTCCGTATCCATTTTCGGTTACAACTAAAATCTGAGATTCTGTAATATCATTTTTATCAACAGTAACCATTCCAATTACTTCATCCGTTTCATCTTTCAAAGTAATACCACGAACTCCAGAAGCTGTTCTTCCCATCGGACGTGTTTTAGTTTCTTCAAAACGAACTAATTTACCAGACTTAACCGCTAAGATAATTTGGCTCTCTCCGTTTGTTAACTGAGCACCAAGTAACTCATCACCTTCTTTAATTGTAATAGCCGCAACTCCATTTGCTCTTGGTTTAGAATATTTCTCTAAAGAAGTTTTCTTCACCTGACCTTGTTTTGTTACCATTACAAGATTATGCGTATTGATATAATCTTTGTCTTTTAAGTCTTGTGTACAAATGAAAGCTTTAACTTTATCATCGCTTTCAATGTTTACCAAGTTCTGAATTGCTCTACCTTTTGCGGTTTTACTTCCTTCTGGAATTTCATAAACACGCATCCAGAAACATTTTCCTTTTTGGGTAAAGAACATCATATATTGGTGGTTTGTTGCCACGAACATGTGCTCTAAGAAATCTTGATCTCTTGTTCCTGCACTCTTCTGTCCAACTCCTCCTCTATTTTGCGTTTTATATTCTGTAAGGTTTGTACGTTTGATGTAACCTGCATGAGAAATGGTAATAACTACATTTTCGTCAGCAATTAAATCTTCAATACTTACATCTCCTCCAGAATATTCAATTTGAGAACGTCTTTCGTCACCATATTTATCACGAATTTCAGTTAACTCTTCTTTAATCAAATCTGTTCTCAAATTAATATCTGCTAGTAAAGCTTTCAAATGCTCAATTAACTTCATTAATTCTTCAAACTCAGCTCTTAATTTATCTTGCTCCAGACCTGTTAACTGACGCAAACGCATCTCAACAATAGCACGAGCTTGAATATCTGATAGTTTAAATCTTTCGATTAATTTTTCTCTAGCTTCATCTGTATTTTTAGATCCTCTGATTAACGCAATTACTTCATCGATATTGTCAGAAGCAATAATTAATCCTTCTAAAATATGCGCTCTTTCTTCAGCTTTACGCAATTCAAACTGCGTTCTTCTTACTACTACTTCATGGCGGTGCTCAATAAAATAATGAATCATATCTTTCAGATTCAGCATTTGAGGACGGCCTTTTACTAATGCAATGTTATTTACACTAAAAGAAGACTGTAATGAAGTATATTTATACAAAGTATTTAAAACCACGTTTGGTGTAGCATCACGTTTCAAGATATAAACGATACGCATACCATTTCTATCCGACTCGTCACGAATATTGGCAATACCTTCAATTTTTTTCTCGTTAACCAAATCAGCTGTACGTTTGATCATTTCAGCTTTGTTAACCTGGTATGGAATCTCAGTAACGATGATACATTCTCTTCCATCAACTTCTTCAAAACCAACTTTCGCACGCATTACAATACGTCCTCTACCTGTTTTAAAAGCTTCGCGAACACCTTCGTAACCATATATTACACCACCAGTTGGAAAATCTGGTGCTTTAATATGTGTCATCAATTCGTCAACTTCAATATCATTATTATCTAAGTATGCTAAAGTACCATTGATAACTTCAGTTAAATTGTGTGGCGGCATATTTGTCGCCATACCAACTGCAATACCTGTTGCTCCATTTACTAATAAAGTAGGAACTTTGGTAGGCATTACTTTTGGTTCATATAATGTATCGTCAAAGTTTAATTGAAAATCAACTGTTTCTTTTTCGATATCGGCCATAATCTCTTCAGAGATTTTACGCATTCTGGCCTCAGTATAACGCATTGCTGCAGGACTGTCTCCATCGACAGATCCAAAATTACCCTGTCCATCAACTAATAAATAACGCATACTCCATTCCTGCGCCATACGCACCATTGCATCATAAACAGAGGTATCACCGTGTGGGTGATACTTACCCAGAACCTCCCCTACAATTCTCGCAGACTTTTTGTGGGCAGATCTTGATGTTACACCTAAATCATACATTCCGTAAAGAACTCTTCGGTGCACTGGTTTCAAGCCATCTCTAACATCAGGAAGTGCTCTCGATACAATTACTGACATCGAATAATCGATGTAAGCTGACTTCATTTCATCCTCTATGTTAATAGGAATTAACTTTTCTCCTTCAGACATAAGTTGTTATATTAAATAATTATATTAGTTATCAAAGCGTGCCAAGATACGTTTTTTTAAAATTTTTTCAGCTATTTCCTTACACTTATTTGAACGATTTATTAACAACTTTATTTTGGCTTTTAGTTAATAAATTAAGCGTTTTTTAACTCTTTTATTATCTTTTTTTTCGTCTATTAGCTGACAGTAGTTCTAGAAGGTACGGTTTTTGTTTTTAAAACAGTAATTCACTAAATTTACAATACCAATTATATATTATGGATGATAATTTTTCACCAAGAGTAAAAGATGTAATTACGTACAGTAAGGAAGAAGCTCTTCGTCTAGGGCACGACTTTATTGGTACTGAACATCTTATGCTAGGTATTTTAAGAGATGGTAACGGAAAAGCTATTCATATACTTAATAACCTAGCTGTCGATTTAGATCATTTACGCAGAAAAGTAGAAGTACTTAGCCCTGCCAACCTGAGCGTTGAAGTAAATGCAGAAAAGAAAAACCTTCATCTTACCCGACAGGCCGAAAGAGCCCTGAAGACCACTTTTCTTGAAGCAAAAGTATTTCAAAGTTCATCGATTAGCACGGCACATTTGCTGTTATGTATCTTGAGAAACGAAAACGATCCAACAACCAAGCTATTGAATAAACTAAAAATAGATTATGACGTAGCTAAAGAACAGTACTTAAATATGACTCCAAACGAAGAAGAATTCTTAGAAAACTTGCCAAGAAACGAATCATATAATGATGATTCAGGACAAGATGACAGTCTAAAAGAAAGCAGTTTTAATAATCCCGCCAATAAGTCAAACAAAAAATCTAAAACCCCAGTTCTAGACAATTTTGGGAGAGATTTAACAGAAATGGCTGAGGAAGGAAAATTAGACCCTGTTGTAGGACGAGAAAAAGAAATTGAGCGTGTATCGCAAATTTTAAGCCGTAGAAAAAAGAACAATCCGCTTCTTATTGGAGAACCTGGAGTTGGTAAATCTGCTATTGCAGAAGGACTTGCTTTACGTATTATTCAAAAGAAAGTATCTCGTATTCTTTTCAATAAACGTGTTGTAACTCTTGATTTAGCAAGTTTAGTTGCTGGAACAAAATACAGAGGACAATTTGAGGAAAGAATGAAAGCCGTGATGAACGAACTTGAGAAAAATGACGACATTATTCTTTTTATTGATGAAATCCATACTATCGTAGGTGCTGGTGGAGCAACAGGTTCGCTTGACGCTTCAAATATGTTCAAACCTGCTTTAGCAAGAGGCGAAATTCAATGTATTGGTGCTACTACTCTAGACGAATACAGACAATATATTGAGAAAGATGGCGCATTAGAAAGACGTTTTCAAAAAGTAATTGTTGAGCCAACTTCTGTTGAAGAAACAATCGCTATTTTGAATAACGTAAAAGACAAATACGAAGATCACCACAATGTAACATATACACCAGAAGCTATTGAAGCTTGTGTTAAACTTACAGATCGCTATATGTCTGAGCGTTTCTTACCAGACAAAGCTATTGATGCTCTTGACGAAGCTGGATCTCGCGTACACATTACCAACATTGATGTTCCGAAACAAATTTTGGATTTAGAGCGTCAACTGGAAGAAGTTCGCGAAATGAAAAATATGGTAGTTAAAAAACAAAAATACGAAGAGGCTGCCAAACTTCGCGATGACGAAAAACGTATCGAAAAAGATCTTGCTTTAGCACAAGAACAATGGGAAGAAGATTCTAAAAACAACAGAATTGAAGTTACAGAAGATAATGTAGCCGATGTTGTTTCTATGATGACTGGAATTCCTGTAAACAGAATTGCACAAACAGAAAGTAACAAATTGGCTCAATTGCCTGAATTGATTCAGAATAAAGTAATTGGTCAAAATGAAGCCGTTCTTAAAATTGCACGTTCTATTCAACGTAACAGAGCTGGACTTAAAGATCCAAACAAACCAATTGGTTCGTTCATTTTCTTAGGTCAAACTGGGGTTGGTAAAACGCAATTGGCTAAAGTTTTAGCTAAAGAATTATTTGATTCTGAAGATGCTTTAGTTCGTATCGATATGAGCGAATACATGGAGAAATTTGCAATATCTCGTTTAGTTGGAGCGCCTCCAGGATATGTTGGATACGAAGAAGGAGGTCAATTGACTGAAAAAGTTCGTAGAAAACCATATTGTGTTGTTCTTTTAGATGAGATCGAAAAAGCGCATCCAGATGTATTCAATATGATGCTTCAAGTTTTAGATGACGGATATTTGACAGATAGTTTAGGTCGTAAAATTGACTTTAAAAACACTATCATTATCATGACATCTAACGTTGGTGCACGTCAGCTAAAAGATTTCGGACAAGGTGTTGGATTCGGTACTGCTGCAAGAACAGCACAAGCCGACGAAAATTCGAAAAGCATTATCGAAAATGCTTTGAAAAAAACTTTTGCTCCTGAGTTCTTAAACAGAATTGATGACGTAATTGTATTTAATGCATTAGAAAAAGCTGATATTGATTTGATTATCGAAATCGAATTGAAAAAACTTTATTCTCGTATTGCAGAGTTAGGTTACAAATTAAGCTTAACCGACAAAGCAAAAGCATTTATTGCCGAAAAAGGTTTCGACAAACAATTTGGAGCGCGTCCTTTAAAAAGAGCAATTCAGAAATATGTCGAAGATTTGTTAGCAGAAGAAATCATCACCTCTAAAATTCATTCTGGCGATGAAATCATGATGGATTTAAAAGATGATTCTCAAGAATTATCAGTCGAAATTCACAAAGCAGAAGAACCGACTAATCAATAAATTAGTCAAAAATTATAACACCTATAACATGCCCGTTACGTTTTCATAACTTAACGGGTATTTTTTTTATTAAAAATCACTATCTTTAGTAAAAGCAAATAGCTATTTTTGAATTTAAATTCTATAATAAAAAAACAAAATATGCTTCAAAACAAAGTCATTTTAGGTAGCGAAGAATGGTGCGCATTTCCAGAATTAGGAATCCCGACAATTAAGGCTCGTGTAGATTCTGGCGCCAAAACTTCGGCAATGCACGCTTTAAACATAGCTCCTTTTATAAAAAATGATGCCAATTGGGTTAAATTTGATATTAATCCAATTCAGAATAATATTAAAACCGTTATTCACTGCGAAGCGCCACTGGTAGACAAAAGGATCGTTAAAAGCTCAAGTGGTTTTAGAGAACACCGTTATGTTATTCAAACTAGTCTAAAAATTGGCGATACAAAATGGCCAATTGAAATGACCTTGACTAATCGTGATTCTATGGGCTTTAGAATGCTTTTGGGCCGTGAAGCTATGAGCGGAAGAGTTTTAGTCGATCCAGAACAAAAATACCTTTTAGGACAGCCTACGGCAGAATCTTTAAAAGAATTATATCAAAATTCTGAAAAAGCAAAAACCGGCTTGCGAATTGGTCTTTTAGCCAGCAATCCTGAATTATACAGCAATAAAAGAATTATGGAAGCCGGCGAAATGCGCGGTCACGAAATGCATTTCCTAAACATCAAGGAATGTTACATGAAATTGGATGCCAAAAAACCTGAAATCCACTACAGAGGCGGAACAATCTTAAATGAATTTGATGCTATTATTCCAAGAATTCGTCCGAGTATCACCTTTTACGGCTGCGCTTTAACACGTCAGTTTGAGGCTTTGAAAGTCTTTGTTTTAAATTCATCAACAGCGATCACACAATCCAGAGATAAATTATATTCTTTACAATTGCTTTTAAATAGCGGAATCGATATTCCAACTACTGGTTTTGCCAATTCTCCACTTGATACAGACAACTTAATCAAAATGGTTGGCGGATCACCTTTAATTGTAAAATTATTGGAAGGAACACAAGGAAAAGGGGTTGTTTTGGCCGAAACCAAAAAAGCCGCAGAAAGTGTTATCAACGCTTTTAAAAGTTTAAATGCTAATATCTTAGTTCAAGAATTCATTAAGGAAGCTAACGGAAAAGATATTCGTTGTTTTGTAATCGACGGAAAAGTGGTTGCCGCAATTCAGCGTGAAGCAATGCCAGGTGAATTTAGAGCAAACATTCATTTGGGCGGAACTGCATCTGTCATAAAAGTAACTGCCGAAGAAAAAAAGATTGCAATTAAAGCGGCAAAAGCAATGGATTTAAAAGTTGCTGGTGTTGATATTATCCGATCTTCTAAAGGACCATTATTACTTGAAGTAAACTCTTCTCCAGGTCTTGAAGGAATTGAAGGTGCAACCAACAAAGATGTAGCTGGAGAGATGATTAGAGCTATTGAGAAAAATTTCAAACTATAATTAAGTTCATTTAAACTTAATTCTTCATAAATAATTTAGCAGCTTTGTCAAAGTTTAAACCTTTGGCAAAGCTTTTTTATTTAACTTTAAAATAAAAAACATGACTTTTCCTTATTTAGATATTATTATCAGAAGTGTTGCTGTTTATTTCTTTATGACAATTGCGCTTCGCGTTTTTGGCAAAAAAGAACTTTCGCAATTAAACACTGCCGATATTATCCTTATCTTATTAATAAGCAACTCCGTTCAAAATGCGATGGTTGGTCCAGATACAAGTTTAATAGGAGGATTGGTTGCTGCACTGGTTTTGTTTTCGATCAACTTTGCTATTAAGAAATTAACAAAGAGATTCAAAACTCTTGGCGATTTGCTATTGGACAAACCTGAAATCTTAATTCACGATGGCATATTAGATTTTAAAACTTTGAGCAGATTAGATGTTTCGCACGAAGAACTAAAAGAAGCCGCTCGCGAACACGGTTTAGAACATCTAACAGACATTAAACTTGCTATGCTTGAGATTGACGGAACTATAAGCATCATTTCGAAAGATCAGAAACAGCTTAAACAGACGCATTACAAGCGAAAACACAATCATAAAAACCTTCAAAAGTTTTGATTTTTATTTTCCGACTTGAATTCTAACAACACCTAAACCCTCTTTAAAATCATCTGCTTTTTCATATTTTGGCACCACGATTTCTTTTCCCTCTTTATCAATAAAACCATATTTCCCGTCTAACTTTATCACAGCTATTCCGTCTTTAAACGATTCAATTGCATCATATTTAATTGGAGCAATTTCTTTTCCTGTTTTATCAATCAATCCGTATTTATTGCCTATTTTCACTTGAATTAAGTCATCATTTAAAACCATAAAATCGTATTTTAATGAAACGATTTCTTCTCCGTCGTTATCCAAAATGCCATATTTATTTTCCTGTTTTACGATTGATACGTTATCCTTAAAATAAAAATTCATATCGTACTTAACAGCAACTACAATCTTCCCTTCTTCACTAATTACTCCAAACTTATTATTAGATTCTACTACTGCAAAACCTTCTTTAAAATTTTGGACATGATCATAAATTAGAGGAACAACCTCTTTCCCAATCTGATCCACAATACCAAATTTGCCATTTAATTTCACGACAGCAAACCTATCTGCAAAGTCAATTATTTCGTCATATTTCGGAGTTATTTCTTCTCCAACCACATCTATAAAACCCCATTTATTATTTAGTTTTATAGCTGTAATTTCTGGAGATAAAGTTTTTGCATCATCGTATTTTTTAGTTAGCAAAACATCTGAAGACTTGATTAAATATTGAGTTTTAGCATTTTTATTGCTTACAATTACCCAATTCTGCTTATTAATTATTTCATCATAAATACAGCGAATTACTTCTTTCCCGGTTTTATCAACCACCCCGCTTTTGCCTTTTAATTGAACAACAGCAAACCCATTTTCAAAAGCAGCAATACCGTCGTATTTGCAAGGAACTATTTCTTTTCCTGTCTGATCAACAAAACCATATTTAAAAGTTTTGTCATTTGCCTGAGCAAAACCAGTTTTTACAATCAGCATCAAAACCAACAAAATTATTCTCTTCATTATTTTAAATATTAATGTATTTACAAAACTCAGCAAAATCGGTTTTATCTATAACCTTCAAAAGTTTTTATTGTTTCACTTTAAAACAAATTAAAACAAAAAAAACCGATTTCAGATTTGAAATCGGTTTTCTATATTAACAAAATGTGATTTACTTTTCACATTTTACAAAATTCATTTTCTCAGATTACATAAAGACGCTTAGAATAAAATAAACCAAACCTGCCAATAAAGCCGAAATTGGAATAGTTAAGATCCAAGCCCAGATTAAACTTACTGTAACTCCCCATCTAACAGCAGAAACACGTTTTGTTAATCCAACTCCAATAATAGAACCTGTAATAGTGTGTGTTGTACTTACAGGAATTTTTAAGTGCTCTGTAAAGTAAAGTGTCAAAGCTCCTGCAGTTTCTGCTGCAACACCTTCAAACGAGCTTACTTTAGTGATTTTAGAACCCATTGTTTTCACAATTTTCCATCCACCACTCAAAGTTCCTGCTGCAATTGCAGAATAACACGCTAGAGGAATCCAGCTTGGCATTATACCTTTAATTCCTGCGTCATCATTTGGAAGCACAACATCTAACCAAGCATCCATGTGAACTCCAGGGTTTGTATTAATATATACCGCTACAGCAGCAGCAATAATACCCATTACTTTTTGAGAATCGTTTCCTCCGTGACCCAAACTAAATGCCGCAGAAGATAATAATTGCATTTTCTTTAAGGCTGCATCAGCTTGATGAAGATTTAAACTGCTGAATATTAAACAGAATGCACTTACTGTCAGGATAATAAAAGCAACTAAAAACCATTTAATGTTGTGAGAATCAAAAACTACACTCCAAAAATGGGATTCGAAACGAGGTTTTCCATGTTCTACAATTTCTTCATAAGAAACCATCTGAACGTAAACAAACCAAATCGTTGCAAGCATTAAAGCTAAAGTAAATATTTTTGGTCCGATACTTTTACGTGAAGCATTTAATAGCCAAATAGAAATCAAATAAGATGCTATAGCACCTATTAATGGAGCTAAAACGATAAATGCAATAATAATGATGACTCCCGAGGGCATTCCACCATCTTTACCGGCCTTATACCAGCTTACAATTTCATACCAGTAGTGAGTTGCTCCGTCTTCTCCAACATAACCAGAGAAACCGTGAACTGCAATAGCGTGCGCTACAGCTGCTCCTGCGAAACCTCCAATTAAGGTATGTGAAGAACTTGAAGGGATTCCTAACCACCAAGTCAATAAATTCCAACAGATTGCTGCAATTACTCCGGCTAGGATAACAACAAGGTTAATTTCCATTGTGTGCGCTGTTTTGGCAACAGTATCTGCAACACCAAATCCAAAAACCCAATAAGCCAGAAAGTTAAAAAATGCTGCCCAGACAACCGCCTGAAAAGGTGTCAAAACCTTTGTTGCAACAACAGTCGCTATAGCATTTGCCGCATCATGAAAACCATTGATGTAATCAAAAATTAAGGCTAATACTATAATTAATATAAGTAGCGTCATAAAATTATAACTTCAGATTGAAAAATTGAATTAAGAATGTTTTACAGAAATAGATTCTAGTATGTTCGCAACACTCTTACATTTGTCTGTTGCTGATTCTAAAACAGATAACACTTCTTTATATTTAATAATATTTTTAGCGTCTGTTTCGTTTTCAAAAATTTCAAAAACTGCTTTGTTATATACGTTATCAGACTTGTTTTCTAGTTTGTTGATTCTAGCACAAGCATCTTTAATAACTTTAAAGTTTTGTAAGTTTCTCAACTCTTTTACAGCACTGTCAATGTTTTGACAAGCTTCAAGGTTGATTTCTGTCATCTTTCTGATAGATTTTGTAATCTTATCAACTTGATACAATCTCATACGGCTAGATGCACCGTGAAGGTAATCTGCAACGTTGTCAATTGAAGTAATTAACGTGTGAATGTCTTCTCTATCAAATGGAGTAATAAAGTTTCTGCTTAACTCAAGGTTAGTCTGACGTGTAATGTCTTCTCCTTTTTGTTCTAATTCGTCAATCTTTTGAAAAAGAATTTCTCTTTCTTTTAATGGTAAATTTACAGCTTCGTGTAAGTTAGAAGCTAATTCAATTAAATTGCTAGAAGCCTCTTCAAAAAGTGGAAAGAATTTTTTGTCTTTCGGCACTAAAAATTGGAAAATACTGTTTATTGACATTGTTTTATTTTTGATAGCGCAAAATTACCTTCAATAACACGTTTCAGTGTTAAGCCATTGTTAACAAATCGTTTTCAATTTGAAAACTCTCAAGGAATAACACCGTGTTTTCTATGTCATTATGTAAGATTCTGTCTTCTTTTACCAAAGGCACCACTTCTCTGTAGCTGTTTAAGAACATTTCGATAAAATCACTTGATTTTAAAGGCTCTCTGTAGGCAATTGCCTGAGATGCATTTAATAATTCGATTGCCAAAATACGTTCCAAATTATCTAAAATACGTAAGGCTTTTGTAGCGCCGTTTGCTCCCATGCTTACGTGATCTTCCTGACCGTTACTAGAAACAATACTATCGATACTTGCAGGTGTCGCCAATTGCTTGTTTTGACTTGCAATACTTGCTGCAGTATATTGCGGAATCATGAAACCTGAATTTAATCCTGGATTATCAACCAAAAATGCTGGAAGATTTCGCAGTCCCGAAATTAACTGATAGGTTCTTCTTTCTGAAATACTTCCTAATTCGGCTAATGCAATTGCCATAAAGTCTAATGCTAATGCTAAAGGCTGTCCGTGGAAATTTCCTCCAGAAATAATCTGATCGGCTTCTATAAATATATTAGGATTATCTGTAACTGAGTTGATTTCTGTTTTGAATACTTTTCTAACATAATCAATTGCATCTTTTGAAGCTCCGTGAACCTGCGGCATACAACGGAAAGAATACGGATCTTGAACGTGTTTCTTTTCTTGAGTGATAATTTCACTTCCGTCTAAGAATTCAGTAATTCTTTGTGCGGTTACGATTTGCCCTTTGTGCGGACGTATATAATGTATCAATTCATTAAATGGCTCAATTCTTCCATCAAAACCTTCCAAAGAAATAGTTCCGATTAAATCTGCCAAATACGAATATTTGTAAGCTTTAATTAAAATATGGGCTCCATAAGCGCTCATAAATTGAGTTCCGTTTAATAAAGCCAAACCTTCTTTTGACTGTAAAACAATTGGTTCCCAGTTAAAATGTTTTAAAACTTCGGCAGAAGCTACCTTTTTTCCTTCAAATAACACAATTCCTTCTCCAATCAAAGGCAAAGACAAATGTGCCAAAGGAGCTAAATCTCCAGAAGCTCCAAGTGAACCTTGAGTATATATTATTGGAAGAATATCATTATTGTAAAAATCAACCAAACGCTGTAATGTGATTAACTGAATCCCAGAATGTCCATAACTCAAAGATTGGATTTTCAACAGAAGCATCATCTTCACAATTTCGGCAGGAACTTCCTCTCCTGTTCCGCAGGCATGAGATTTTACTAAGTTTTCTTGAAGCTTAGATAAGTTTTCATTAGATATTTTCACACTATATAAAGACCCAAAACCTGTATTGATACCGTAAATTGGAGCAGTATGCGATGCCATTTTCTTATCTAAATAATCGCGGCATTTCTGAACATTTACTTTAGCTTCCTCAGATAATTCAAGAATTTTATTCTGACTTAAAATTTCTTGTAATGTTTCTAAAGTAATCGTTTCTGAACTTATATAATGGATCTCTCTCATGATGATTGTAAATTTTAAACGCCAAAATTCAACAAATCAATATTAAAAAGCAACATTTTATCACAATAATTAAGATTTCTTTAAAAGCGGTTTAACTATTCCAAATTGCTTTTCAGATCAAAATATACAGCTACCTCCCATTTTTAAGGTCTTTTTGAGTTAAACACCAATCATTTGCATGGACTAAATCCCAAAAAAAAGCTATCCAAAATATATCAAAACATCAATTTAGCATATTCAATTTTAACAAATACTCAATATTGATTTATAGAGATTTGAATTATTAAAATATTCGTAAAAAAGCCTTTTAAGTTTTTAACTCATATAAAAAGCTGTACTTTTGAAAAATCAAAAATGAAAAGTAACAGCATAAAATATCAATCTACAATTATTACAGCTCAAACAGGAGTTGCAATTGCTGCTACCATTATTACTACTACAACAACTACTACCCCTTAGGGGTATACATTTTTACATATAATCCTAGGTTACCTATACTTTTTTCTTGAAAGAAGAGAGTTATTGGATACATAAAAAACATTTACAAAAAAAATAGTCGCAGTTTTCAGTTTCAGTTCACAGTCGATAATCTTTGAACCTTTGTCACTCAAAATCTTTGCACCTTATTAAAAAATATCACTAAAATGAAAGTATTAAAATTTGGCGGAACTTCGGTTGCCAATGCTCAAAATATAAAACTCGTTCTCGACATTGTAAACCAAAAAGCAAAACAGGATCAACTCGTTGTAGTAGTTTCTGCTCTTAGTAAAGTAACTGATTTACTGCAATTGGCGGCGGCAAAAGCAGCGGCAAACGATGAAAGCTTTAGAGAAGTTGTTGCTGAAATTGAGAAAAAGCACCTTGACACACTAAAAGAACTGATTCCGGTAAGCGAACAAAGTAGTCTTTTAAGCCATGTAAAAAGAATCATCAATCATTTAGAAACTTTACTAGACGGATGTTTCTTACTTGGCGAATTATCTCCTAGAACTGCCGATACTATTTTAAGTTTCGGTGAATTGCTTTCTTCATTTATCATCGCTAAAGCCTATGAGCAAATCAGTAAAGATGCGGTTTACAAAGACAGCCGAGAATTAATTAAAACAGATAATAACTTCGGAAAAGCAGCCGTTAACTTCGAAGTTTCAAATAAATTGATTCAGGAATATTTTGGTTCGAATGAAGCGAGAATCAATATCCTACCTGGATTTATTGCACAGACTCTTGACGGAATCACTTCGACTTTAGGACGTGGTGGATCTGATTATACTGCAGCCATTATCGCTGGAGCAATCAATGCGGAACAATTGGAAATCTGGACTGACGTAAACGGAATGTTTACTGCAAACCCGAAAATTGTAAAACAAGCACAGCCAATTGCCACTATCTCTTATCAAGAAGCAATGGAATTGTCGCACTTTGGTGCAAAAGTGTTGTATCCGCCAACAATTCAGCCAGTTTTAAGAAAAAACATTCCAATTTTAATCAAAAATACTTTTGAGCCTGAAGCTGAAGGAACTTTAATTTCAAATCAGATTTCATCAAAAGATACAGTTGTAAAAGGAATCAGCCATATCGATCATATTTCGCTTTTAACGCTTGAAGGCCCAGGAATGATTGGAGTTGCGGGTTCTTCTAGACGTTTGTTTGAAGTATTATCTCAAGAAAAAATCAACGTTATTTTTATTACACAGGCTTCTTCTGAGCATTCAATTTGTATCGGAATCTTAAATTCTGATGCTGATAATGCCGAAGCAGCGATTAACAGCGCTTTTGAAATCGAAATTTCTCAGAACAAAATCGATCCTTGTTATGTAGAAAAAGATCTTTGCATTATTGCTCTTGTGGGTGAAAACATGAAAAACCACCAAGGTTTAAGCGGTAGAATGTTCAGCACTTTAGGAAAAAACAACGTAAACATTCGTGCCATTGCGCAAGGTGCTTCTGAAAGAAATATCTCGACTGTAATTAACGAAAGAGATGTTAAAAAAGCACTGAATACTTTACACGAAAACTTCTTTGAAGAAAACACAAAACAGCTGAACTTATTTGTAATGGGAGTTGGAAATGTGGGCGAGAAATTCATCGAGCAAATTCACAACCAAAGAAAGTTCTTAAAAGATAATTTAAAGATCAACGTTCGCGTAATTGCTTTGTCAAACTCAAGAAAAATGGTATTTGACGAAGACGGAATTTCTTTAAAAAACTGGGATGCCACTTTAAACGAAGGCGAACCAGCAAGCATTGAAGAATTTATCAAAAAGGCAAAAGAGCTGAATTTACGCAATAGTATTTTTGTAGACATCACTGCAAACGCGACAGTTTCTGAAGCTTACGAGAAATTCTTAAAAGAAAGTATTGCGGTTGTAACTTGTAATAAAATTGCTTGTTCTTCTGCTTACGACAACTATAAAAAACTAAAAAGCTTATCTCGCCAATACAATGCTCCTTTCTTGTTTGAAACGAATGTTGGCGCGGGATTGCCAATTATCGATACAGTAAAAAATCTGATTGCATCTGGCGATAAAGTGCACAAAATACAAGCGGTTTTATCTGGAAGTTTGAACTTTATTTTCAACAATTTTGACGAAAACAATTCTTTCCACGATGTGGTAAAAGAAGCTGGAGTTCAAGGATTCACAGAACCAGATCCAAAAATTGACTTAAGCGGAATCGACGTAGCGCGTAAAATCCTAATCCTAATTCGCGAAAGCGGTTATGAAATGGATATAGACGCCATTGCAAACGAATCGTTCCTGCCAGCAGAATGTTTAGCAACAACGAACAACGAAGATTTCTTCGCATCGTTAATCAAACACGCTGCTCATTTTGAAGATATTTATAAAGAAGCTTTAGCCAAAGATTCAAGATTGAAATACGTGGCGCAATTCGAAAATGGAAAAGCAAGCGTAGGTCTACAATTCATTCCAAAAGATCATCCTTTCTACAATTTAGAAGGAAAAGACAATATCGTGCTTTTCTACACAGATCGTTACGTAGATCAGCCTTTATTGATCAAAGGAGCTGGAGCTGGAGCAGCAGTAACAGCATCAGGAATTTTTGCAGACGTTATTCGTATAGGAAATATTTAAAGGTGCTAAGGTTCTAAGATGCTAAGGTTCTGAGTTTTTTTTTTAAACTAATCTTAGCCTCTTAGAATCTCGAAACCTTAGAAACTAAAAATAAAAAGTTGCTACAGAAACCTTAGAATCTTAGCATCTTAGAACCTCAGAACCTTAAAAATGGAAATTAAACTATTTTGCCCAGCAACTATTGCCAACCTCTCATGCGGATTTGACGTACTTGGACTTTGCTTAGACAATGCGGGCGATGAAATGATTGTTCGAAAAGTCGATCAAAAAGGAGTTCGAATCACTAAAATTGTCGGTGCCGATTTGCCTTTGGAAACCGAGAAAAACGTTTCTGGAGTTGCGGCTTTGGCAATGTTAGAAACTTTGGACGAACTAGATTTTGGATTTGAAATCGAAATTTATAAAAACATAAAAGCTGGAAGCGGAATCGGAAGCAGTGCTGCAAGTTCTGCCGGAGCGGTTTTCGGAATTAATGAATTATTGGGAAGACCGTATTCTCGTAAAGATTTAGTTCAGTTTGCGATGCAGGGCGAGAAATTAGCCAGCGGAAACGCGCATGCCGACAACGTTGCTCCTGCTCTTTTAGGCGGATTTACTTTGGTAAGAAGCTACGCGCCGCTTGATATTATCAGAATTGATAGTCCAGAAGAATTATACGCAACTGTGGTTCACCCGCAAATTGAGTTGAAAACTTCTGATGCGCGTTCGGTTTTAAAACAAAACGTTTCCTTAAAAAGCGCCATTATGCAATGGGGAAATGTTGGCGGACTGGTTGCAGGTCTTTACACCAAAGATTACGAATTAATCGGACGTTCGCTTCATGACGAAATCGTTGAGCCTTTAAGAAGTGTTTTAATTCCAGGTTTCGATCAAATCAAACAAACGGCTTATGAAAACGGCGCTTTAGGTTCTGGAATTTCAGGTTCTGGCCCATCAATTTTCGCTTTAAGCAGAGGAAAAGAAACCGCTGACCAAATCGCAAAAGCCATGAGTGACGTTTACGAAAAAATGAATTTACCGTATGAAATTCACGTTTCAAAGATAAATCCTGATGGTGTCCGCATTTTGTAAAATGTGAGATGTATTAAGTAAGAAGAATTAAATATTAAAAGTTATACATAACGTTTGTCAGGCTGAGCGGAGTCGAAGCCCACACAAAGTATGGCACGCAAAGTATAACCGCACAGTTTGTCATTTCGACGGAGGAGACCCGAGCGTTAGCGAACAGGCGAAGCAAATCTTCAAGAGAAGCTCGACAAAGATTGGAATAACGTTGCGGAGTTACTTGCGAAGATTTCTCCTTACGTCGAAATGACAAAAATGCTTAAAAATAACTATTGAATAAAAAATATAACCACAAAGCTTTGCGAACTCTGCGTTTACAAAAGAAACCAATTCCTTGCGTGCTTTGCGGTTAAATAAAAAACAACCAATGAAATACTACAGTTTAAACCATAATGCCCCAAAAGTTTCTTTTCAAGAAGCTGTTATACAAGGATTAGCAACTGACAAAGGATTATATTTCCCAGAAAGCATCACACCGCTTGATCCTTCATTTTTTGATAAAATCGAAAGTTTAAGTCACGAAGAAATTGCGTATGAAGCAATTAAACAATTTGTTGGCGACGAAATCCCAGCTTCAACACTAAAAGAAATCATTGCCGAAACTTTAGTTTTTGATTTCCCAGTTGTGAAAGTCGAAAACGGAATCTATTCGTTAGAATTATTTCATGGGCCAACAATGGCTTTTAAAGACGTTGGAGCGCGTTTTATGTCACGTTGTTTGGGCTATTTCAATAAAGACAAAAAAGACGCTAAAAACACGGTTTTAGTAGCTACTTCTGGAGATACAGGTGGAGCCGTTGCAAGCGGATTTCTTGGCGTTGACGGCGTTGATGTTGTCATTTTATATCCGTCAGGAAAAGTGAGCGATATTCAGGAAAAACAATTGACTACTTTAGGGCAAAACATAAAAGCTCTGGAAGTTGACGGCGTTTTTGACGATTGTCAGGATATGGTGAAAAAAGCGTTTTTAGATGAAACTCTAGCGCATAAAAACCTGACTTCTGCAAACTCGATTAATATTGCGCGCTGGTTACCGCAAATGTTTTATTTCTTCTTTGCTTACAAAGCATTGAAAAGCCAAAACAAACCTTTGGTTTTCTCTTGCCCAAGCGGAAACTTCGGGAATATCTGCGCGGGAATTATGGCGAAGAAATTAGGTTTGCCAATTGAACATTTCGTTGCTTCGACAAACGTAAACGACACGGTGCCAAGATTCTTAGAAAACGGAAAATACGACCCAAAACCTTCTAAAGCAACAATTTCTAACGCAATGGACGTTGGAAACCCAAGCAACTTTATTAGAATTCAGGAATTGTACAACAATGACTTGAAAGCTTTCGAAAAAGACTTTTCTTCTTATAGTTATACTGACGAAGAAACGCTAGAAGCGCTAAAGAAAATCTACAAAACAGATGGTTATATCGCAGAACCGCACGGCGCTGTTGGTTATTTAGGTTTGAAAAAAGAGCTTGAAAAACACCCTAACGCTATTGGTATTTTCTTAGAAACAGCACATCCTATTAAATTCTTAGATGTTGTTGAACCTGCTTTAGGAATTACACTTCCTATTCCTGCTCAAATTGAGAGTGTTATTAATGAGGAGAAAGTTAGCGTGAAGATTAAGAGCTATGAGGAGTTGAAGGGGTTCTTGGGGTAAAAAAAATATATTTCACAAAATTATAGACCACAGATTACACTCATTTTATTAGTGAGATTTGTGGTTTTTTTATGGGAAATTTTAACTATTTTTAAATCAAAAACTCAACAAAATAATTTATTATAAATGGGAACATTTGATATTGCTCAAATTTGTCTAAACGGACACGTAATTACAGAGATGGCTGGTGGTCATCCAGAATACAGAAAAGAATTTTGTATCGATTGCGGTGAAAAAACTATAATGAGTTGTCAGAACTGCAATACAAATATTAGAGGTTATCATAATATACCTGGCGTAATTGGTTTTTTTGACTACCACAAGCCTAAGTATTGTGAAAAGTGTGGGCATCCTTTTCCTTGGACTTCTCTACAATTAGAATCCGCCAAAGAACTTATTGATCTGACTGAAAATTTAAATTTTGATGAAAAAATTGAATTGAAATCAAGTATTGACGATTTGATTAAAGATGGTCCCAAAACAGTTGTAGCCCAAGCAAAGTATAAAAAATACATTGGCAAAGCAGGTATTGAAATTGGTAAAGGAATTAAAGATATTTTAGTTGACGTTGTAAGCGAAACTGTTAAAAAAGCAATATGGGGTCAATAAAACCATAACAAATAGCTAAACAATGAATTAAAAAAATAGACTTAATGAAAAGTTCGTTTTGTATTTGGGATAATCTGAAAAACCTAAAAACATGTTTTGGTCTTATCCAAAACACAATATAGTACAAAACGTTATCTTAATTTCCTAGTAAAGTAAAGAAACTAAAGCAATTTTATAATCAAATCAAAAAAATGATATTTAGAAATGAATTTTTTATAGCGTTAAATAATTGGCAAAATGGTTGGGGAGAAAACCAAGAAACAAGGGAGCAACTTGCAATTTCTCTAAAAGCAGAATGCAATATTTTAGACAAAAAATATAAAATAGTTAAAACCAATTGTTATAGAAAGAGATTTCTACATAAAGGAGAATTAATAGACATCATTTATAATAATTCAAAAGAAGAAGGAGTTACAAGTTGGACCACAGATATACGATATGCTGAATTTTTCAAAGGTAAATATAGAATTAATGCAGTCACTGCCGCAATTTTCGAACACTTTCCAGAACAAAATGAAGTCATTTTAAATATTAATGAACTATGGCAATGTAATGATTTTGTTTCTCAATTAGAAGAATATAAAGTACATAGCCCCGAAAATTGTAACGCAATTTATAATTTTAAAGACATTCAAGGAGAAGTAATTTTAGAAGTGCCATTACGTGGAAGTGAGATATGTATATTAAGTGGAATCTCAAGTCCATTTGATGATATTTGTAATAGTATAAACATCCCTGAAGATGAAAGACCAAAAGTTTTTAAGGAACTTATTGATACGGGAGCTTTTATTGAGGAAGTGACTTTTATCAGAGATGAAGCCGCTAGAAATGCAATAAGAAATACTATTATTAAGTTTAATGAATTGTTACAAAGTGTAAGGTAAAAACAGGAACTACCGCTAAAAGTTACTACAACGGGTTTGAGCAATTAGCTTTTTGTGTGGGGTGATTTGCAAATCCAAAAAAGAGCTTAATTTAGTTTCAAATTCGCTTTAGTAGTGGATCATTTAGTACAAGGCTAAACGACGAGATTCATCAACAATTAATAGAAAAACAATGGAATGCACTACTGTAAATATAATTTTTCAAATAATAAGTGCTATTGGCTCACTAGCAACTTTTGGAGCATTTGTTTTTCTATTTCGTAGGGACAAGGACAAACAAGTACAAATAGATAAATTGGCTGGTATAGCAACTATTTTGGAAGCTCAAAACGAAACCATGAAAATTCAAAATGACTTAATTGCTCAACAAGTCGACATTTTCAGAAATACTGGTATATTAAAAGGAAATGACGAGGAAGCAATAGCACAACTAAGAGAAATTGAAGAAAAGAAATTGAAATTAAGCGTAAAACCAAATTTATGGTTAAACGGCGCAGGCTATTCGGGTCATGATGGTGAGCTTAAAATCGACTTAAATAATAAAGGAGAAGATGCAAAACTTTTAGAATTCAATCTTACTTCTGATGATATTATATTACATAGTTTATCATTACCTTGGGACTTAGAAAAGGGAAAAAGACGATATATCTTTGGCAGACAGAAAGGAGGCAAACATATTAAGGATTGTGAATATGAAGTAGATGTAATTTATCAAGACAAACTTGATAACAAATACTTAAGTAAAATAAAAGGAATTGGTGCAAATGCAAAAATTATTGAAACAAAAGAAATAGAATAAAAGCCCCCGCTAGCGTGAGCGTCTCCCTCGTGAACACAAAGAAATTCAAAAACCAATTGGAACGGACACGAGCGGGACGCTCGCGCTAGCAAGGGGTTATAATAAAAAAAGAAAAATCAGTAATTTCTAATATAATAATATCTAGCATAGGAAAATGAGTAAAAAGAAAACAAAAAAAATAAACCAAAAACAATTACTAAATTTATTATTAGCAGTATCATTCGTAATTATACTATTAAATGATTTTTTTTTAAGTGAAACCTCTGAAATTGTACCATTTGGTGATGAATTAGGTTCTGTTTTATCTAATTTGAGTCTCGCATATATTTCAAGTTTTATTTTTTATTGTGTTGTTGTTGTCTTAAAAGAGAAAAGGGATAAAAAAAATATCTACTTCACTGTTTACGAATGGACAAACCAACTTATTGGAAGAGCCTATAGTGTATATCATTATGTAATTATACCATCTGGCGTAAACCAAGCAGATTATGACAAGAAATTAATAACTAAAGAGCAATTTACAGCACTTTGCAATTTAGGAAATCCCAATGCAATTGCTGAGAATATTTTTTTAGGAACACATATAAATCCCCAACCAGCAACTTATGGCCAATTAATTTATAATAATTCAGTTTCTAATGTTGATGCGCTGACTAAAAAAATTTTTAATTATATGCCTTTTTTAGACACAGAGTTTGTTAAACTCATAAATAAACTTCACAGCTCCACATTTTTTTTAGTTGCTCCGACATTTCTTTACCAATCAAACAATACAGACTTCAGTGTTTATGCAGATAACATGTTTGAATTCTTAGAGTTTGTTAGAGAACTTGATAATTATAACTCTACAATAAATAAAAAATTAATAGACGATTAACTTCCCAACTAGACAAGTAAGGCAAGAATAAAAAAGAGACCTCATTCAAAGGTCTCTTTTCAATTTAATATATCTTCAAAAAACATTTATTTCCCGTTCAATAATTTCTCCAAATACTCCACTTTATCTTTTTCAGCTTGCACCAAACGTTCGTAAAGTTCAACAACTTTATCTAAAGGATTAAAAGTACAATTGCAATTGTAAACTGCACTTTGATCCTGAAAAGTATTTCCAATAATATTAAAAACTGCTTCTTCCGAAAAGTTTTTAATTGCTTCAACAGAAACGTCAAGAGCTTTTGCAACCTCAATTAATCTTTGCTCGTCAACCGTTTCGCTGTTTTCAATATTCGAAACCATTTGCTGACTTATGCCTAAAGCCAATGCCAGTGCATCCTGCTTCATATCTTTAAGCTCTCTTATACGGCTTATATTTCTGCCGATATGTTTTGGTTTTGTTGCTGTACTCATAATTCAAAGATATTTAAAATTCTTAAACAAAAATAAATTCGTGTAAAAAACAAAGTTGTTTTTGTAAGATACGCTTTTCAATTATATATTTGAACACAGATTAAACAGATTTGCTTTTTCAAAAACGCGGATTTACACGGTTTGCAATTTTAAAATCCGTATTAATCCGCGTCTTCGTGATAACGAATCCATTAAATCTGCGCTCTATTAAAGAGATTAGGCTAAAGCCATTTTTCTTATTTAATTTTGTTTCTCTAGGTAAAGCTAGAGCCAATTCAAATTTTCCTCTCGCTAGCGCGAGCATCCAACTTATTAACACAAAGAAATTCAAAAGCCAATCAAAATGAAAAAAAATGTTTATTATGTTTTAGTGCTATTTACAATAAGTTTTTCGAGTATTGCTCAACATTCTTTAAATAGAATTTGGATAACCGATAGTATTTTGCCCGTTCCTGAATCGGTATTATTAGATAAAACAGATCAGATTTTATATACCTCTTTAATGGATGGTTCACCAGCTGAGCGTGACGGAAAAGGAAGCATAGGAAAATTAACTGTCGATGGAAAAATCATTAATCTAAATTGGATATCAGGTTTAAATGCTCCAAAAGGAATGGCAAAGTTCAAGAATAAGTTATTTGTAGCCGACCTAACAGAAATTGTAATTATAGATATCAAACAACAAAAAATACTCAAAAAAATAACCGTTGATGGTTCCAAAATATTAAACGATGTAACTGTAGATAAAAAAGGAGTTGTTTATGTGTCTGACCCAAAAGTGGGTAAGATTTTCAAATTAGAAAATGAGATTGCAACTGTTTACTTAGAAAACCTAAACAAACCAAATGGCCTAAAAGCTATCGATACCGATTTGTATTTTTTAGACAGTGGATCATTATACAAAACGGATTCTAAAAAGAATAAACAGCTTTTGGCAGAAGGCATGGATGAAAATACAGATGGAATTGAGCCAATAACAGACAATTCGTTTATTGTGAGCTGCTGGACTGGAGTTATTTATTATGTAAATAAAGATGGCTCAAAAGAAATCCTTTCAGATACCAGAAAAGAAGAATATTACACAGCCGATATAGGACTCGACAAGGAGAAAAAAATAGTCTATGTCCCTTCTCTTTTCAAGAAAACCATAGCAGCATATTCGCTTAAATAAAACAATAATAAAAGGCTGTATTTCCTTTTTAAATTATCAATTTTAGAAGCCCAATGAATAATTGAACATGTTTATGACTAATAAACTTTAAAATATTACAAAAAAACTAAATTTTCAATTGCCTCTAGCTTTAGCTGGAGGTTTACTTTTTGAACAAGCTTCGGCTTTAGCCAAAAAACTCAAAAGATTAGGCTAAAGCCATTTTCTAATGTAATTTTGCTTCTCCAGCTAAAGCTGGAGGCAATTCAAATATTTTTCCATTTAAAACTGGAAACCATTTATATTCATAATACGATTAGCTTAACATGATTACAAAAGCAACAATAGAAGACATTCCAGCATTAACAACCTTAATCAACTCAGCATACAGAGGCGAAACTTCTAAAAAAGGCTGGACAACCGAAGCACATTTACTAGAAGGAAAAAGAACCGACGAACAGGAAATGACAGAAATCTTTCTGGATCCAAAAAATACGATTCTGAAATTTACAGAGAATAACAAAATTATCGGTTCGGTTTTATTGGTTGAAAAAGGACATCAATTGTATTTAGGAATGCTAACCGTTTCGCCAGAACTTCAAAACAGCGGAATCGGGAAAAAACTTTTGGCAGAAGCCGAAAATCATGCAAAATCTTTGGGATTATCGAGTATTATTATGACGGTTATTTCGGTTCGTGAAGAGCTTGTCGCGTGGTACAAACGTCATGGTTATGTAGATACAGGAAAACGTGAAGCTTTTCCTGAAAGCGAAATTCATACGACAGTTTCTGCTGAACCTTTGGAGTTTATTTATTTGGAGAAAAGTATTTAAGTTTTTTTGCCGCGAAGGCGCGAAGACACGAAGTTTTTTAATCTCGCAGAGCCGCAAAGTTTTTTCGATAAAGCTCTCCATACAGTTTGTCTTCCTGAGCGGAGTCGAAGGACCGCCAAGCTATTCAGCAAAGTTTTTCTTCTTTGTCGAGCTACTTATGATCCTTCGACTTCGCTCAGGAGGACAAAAAAAGAGAATAAAATTATTAAAATATTCAATAAATGCACATACAGCTTTTCTCTAAAAAAAACACGAAACCCTCTATTTGGAATGGCGGATTGACATATGAATATATGATCTATCCAAAAACCGCAATTTATGCCCATAGAGATTTCGCATTTAGAATAAGCAGTGCTACAATTGAAGAAGTACCTTCAGAGTTTACCAAATTTAAAGGCTATCATCGATACTTAGTTATGCTTGATAACGACTTAGATGTTGAGGTAAACAAAGAAAAAAAGGAATATGGGAAGTATGAAATCATGGAATTTAATTCGAATGATAAGGTAACTTCTTTCACCAAAGGCTCTGATTTTAATTGGATGGTTTCTGAGAAAATATCCCGCCATAAACTGGAAATAGCAAATCGCAATCAGAATTGTAATGCTGAAATAATTATTTTGTTTTCTTTAGAGATGACAGCTATTACAATTAATGAAAAGCCATATTATTTAGAAACCAATGATTTATTGGTCATTGAGAATCACGAAAAGGAAAATGTGATACTTCATTTTTCTAACGAATGCCTGTTTGGGATGTTGAATTTTTAATCAAGTTTTTTGCCACGAAAGCGCGAAGACTCGAAGTTTTTATATAAAGTTCCCATGCAGTTTGTCATTTCGACGAAGGAGAAATCTTCGCAAGTGGCTCCGCAAAGTATTTCGCCAATCTTTGTAGAGCTTCTCGCGAAGATTTCTCCTTCGTCGAAATGACAAAAATGAGATTAGTGCATTAATCTCTATAAAATCTGCGTGAAATAAAAACTTAGAATCTCAGAATCTTAGCACCTTAGCATCTCCTTTTTATCTTCGATAAAAACTCGTGCGAAACACCCAAATACGAAGATAAATTCTTATTGTTTATCGAACTCACTTTTTGTGGATAACGTTCTTTAAAATCCAAATAACGTTGTTTTGATGTTTTATGAAGAACATCCAGAAGTCTTTGCTGAATGGCAACATTGGCACGCTCAATCATGAGGACGTGAAACTTAATGAGTTTTGGAATAACGGCAAACAAATACGCTTTTTGCATTTTATTGATGACCACTACTTCGCTGTCTTCAATGGCTTTAATGTTGTACGTGGTCGGCTTTTGATGGTAAAAACTTTCCAGATCGCAAATCCATTCGTTTTCGAAAGAGAAGAAAATTACGGTTTCTGTTCCATTTTCATTTACAATGTAGGTTTTGAATGATCCTTTTAAAATAAATCCTTCGTAACTGCTGTTTGAATTCTGGATTTGCAGAAATTGATTCTTTTTGAGTTTGATAATCTCTGCTTTCGAAACAATTATGTCCCATTCTTCATCTGTGAGCGGAATTTTCCTTTCAATGTTTTTTCTTAGTAGGTTGTACATTTTTGTGGTTTTTGTTTAAGGAATAAGTTTGTTTATCGATTCATCATTAATTAGGGGCTTAACCAATGTAATCGATTACGTAAAAATAAGCTATTTATGCATTTTTGTAAATTTACAAGTGTTAAAAAAATACATTTCGTAGATTTTTTTGTAAAAGTTTGAACTTGTTCAACTTTTTTCCTACAAATAATATTGAGTTTTGCGTTGTCAAACTTTTATAAATAACCAAACTTAATTATGAACTTAAAATCAAAACTTTCAATGTTCGCAGCAGCATTGATTCTCGGATTTACGGCATGTAATTCTGAAGAAATCGCTTCAAACACAGAAGCAAGTATTCAACCAACAAACGAAACAGCGATTGATGCTTCAGCAACCAATACTACGGCTAAAGTTGGAAATTGCGCTGAGGTTCCAGGATGGGCTTCACAAAATGGTGGAACAACTGGTGGCGGGTCTTCTGCCGAAACTACAGTTACCACTTACGCTCAGCTGAAATCGGCGATTGAAAACACTTCTGTAAAAGTGATTAAAGTTTCTGGAACAATTACCATTACTACTAGATTGTCTTTTCAAGATCAAACCGGGAAAACAATTTATGGTGCTAGTGGTGCAAAATTGGTTTCAACGAATCAAACTAAAGACGGTTCTGGAATCATTAACATTAAAAGATGTAAAAACATCATTATTAGAAACTTGATTTTTGAAGGTCCAGGTGCTTACGATACAGATGGTTGGGATAATGCAATTTTAGATGACTGCCAAAACGTTTGGGTAGACCATTGCGAATTTAGAGACGGTGTTGACGGAAACTTCGACATCAAAAACAAATCAGATTATATTTCTGTTACATACACTAAATTCCACTATCTAAAAGCGCCAAAAGCCGGAGGTTCTGGCGGAACTGATGATCACCGTTTCTCTAACTTAATTGGTTCTAGCGATGGTGCAACTGCCGACCGCGGTAAATTAAGAATCACTTTTGCAAGATGCTGGTGGGCTCCTGGATGTAAAGAAAGAATGCCTAGAGTTCGTTTTGGACAAGTGCATATTGTAAACAGTTTCTTTAATAGCACTGTAAGCAATAAATGTATTGCAGCAGGATTTGAAGCAAATATTCGCGTAGAAAGCAATGTTTTTGAAGGGGTAAAAAATCCAATCGATTTAATGACGGGTTATACTGCTGTTACAGCTACTGATAACGTATTTACAAGTGTAACGGGAACTCAGGCTGGAAGCGGTACTGCTTTTACTCCGCCATACTCTATCGTAAAATTGGCTAAAACTGCGGTTAAAGCTGATATTTCTGCTAATGCAGGACCTACTTTAGGAGGTAATGTTTGCGGTTCTTTTTAATTGAATTAGAATAAATAGTAAGTTAGTTTTTAGTTAGAACCACGGATTGCAGTAAATGCAGTTCGTGGTTTTTTATTTTTTATTTTGCCACGAAGACGCAAAGGCGCAAAGTTTTTCATTTCATATAGTATACCCAAAATTGTCATTTCGACGAAGGAGAAATCTTCTTGAGAAGCTCGACAAAGATTGGCGATATACTTTGTGGAGTTACTTGTGAAGATTTCTCCTTCGTCGAAATGACAAAGTGTATGGAAACTTTATCAAAAAACTTTGCGCCTCTGCTCCCGATAGCTATCGGGGTTGCGAGATTTTTTTACGGAATATCAGACGCACTGCTATGTGCCTCAACAAAAAAACTTAGAATCTTAGCATCTTAGAACCTTAGCTACTTTTTAAAGCACCAACTCTTCAAACAATCTCTGAATCGTTTTCTCCAAATCCTGGCTAAAACCTGGATGAGGTCTCGAGGTTTGAATTGCTGAACTTCTAATGGCTGTTAACCATCTAAAACGTTCCGGAATTTCAAATTCGGCGATTGGACCGCCGTCTTTGGCTCCTTTGGCGATTTTTTCTAATGAAGTTAAATTACATTCTAACTGTTCGATGTCGAAATCGGCAGAAAGGGTTTGTATTTTTTCTTTATTTAAATGAAAAAGAACCTTTATAAATTTGGCTTTTTTGCAAAACAAAATGATTCCGATATTCAGGAATTCTTCGCGCTCTACCCTTGGCACAACACGAATCACAGCATATTCGTATAAGTGATTATCTTGCATTTTGCGCCTGATTTACAAATATTTCTGAATTCTCTAATCTTGTCTTTAAAAACTGCAAATAAACATTTCGCAATCCTTCTGGAGTTTCGTCTGCATCTTCCCACTGCAACCAGTCTAGCGGAATCGTATTGACAATTTCTTCTAAAATTTCTGGCGTAAGAATCGCTTTAAACTCAGTATCAACTTCTTTTAACATTGAAGCCTGAGGCAGTAAAACGTGATCTTTAATTAACGCAAACGGACTTTTAGCATGTTGTTCCCAATTGCTCCAAGAATGATGAAAGTACAAACACGCACCATGATCAATCAGCCATAATTCTTTATGCCAAATCAACATATTGGTGTTTCTGAAAGTTCTGTCGACATTGGTTATATAAGCATCTAGCCAAACAATTTGTGATGCTAATTTAGCATCGACAGTTGTTACAACTGGATCAAAAGTAATTGCGCCAGATAAAAAGTGAAGTGCTAAGTTTAAGCCCTGACTTCCTTGCAGTAAATCTTGGATTTCTTCGTCGCCTTCTGTTCTTCCGAAAGCTTCGTCGAGATTTGCGAATACTAATTCTGGCAATTGCAATTTTAAAGCTTTTGCGATTTGTCCGCCAACTAATTCAGCGATTAGAGCTTTTACGCCGTGTCCGGCTCCTCTAAATTTTAATACGTATTTAAAATCGTCATCGGCTTCTGCTAATGCGGGTAAAGAACCGCCTTCGCGCAGTGGCGTGATATAACGCATGACGTTTACTGTTCTAAGATCGAAGTTTTTCATGTTACAAACTTACAATTTTTGATTTTAGATTGTAGAGGGTGGATTTTAGATTTTTTATTGTGGTGAGATTTTTAACGCAGAGAACACAAAGTTTTTTCGCAAAGTTCACGAAAGTTTTTTTTTGAGTTTGCTTTGCTTTTTTTAAGTTCACAAAGCATTATTCTCATTTTTTTTGCACTCTTAACTGGATGTTATTTATTCTACAATAAAATCTTTTCGAGCTCAAAAAAAGCAAAGCATTCTTTAGAAACTCAGCGAACTTTGCGAAAAAACTTTGCGCTCTCTGCGTTAAAATTACTTTTCTAAACTCAAAAAAGCTTTCCCTAAATACTTAATAATTGTAGAAGCTGTAAAAGACTCATAACCTGTTTTTGGCAAAGCTAAATCGGCTGTTAATCCGTGGAGGTAAACACCCATTTTGGAAGCATATTTGGGTTCGTAACCTTGTGCTAAAAGACTTGTGAGAATTCCGGTTAAGACATCTCCGCTTCCTGCGGTTGCGAGTGCGGCGTTTCCGCTTGTGTTTTCGTATACTGAAGTTCTATTGATAATGTATGTTGGTGCGCCTTTCATGACCACAATGACTTTATATTTTTCTGAAAAAGCGATTGTTTTCTGGAATTTCTCGGCTTCTGAATTCCACTTTCCTATCAAACGTTCTAATTCTTTTGGATGAGGTGTTAGAATTGTGTCTTCTGGAACCAATTCTAGCCATGATAAGTTTTCTGAGATAATATTTAATGCATCTGCATCGATAACTAAAGGCGCTTTATTTATTCGCAGAAATTCAAATAAAGCTTTTTGTGTTCCCAGCTCCTTTCCTATTCCTGGACCTATTCCAACGGCTTGCGGAATTAGCAGTAAATGAATGTTGGTAATAAAATTGGTATTTTCGTCGGTTACGGTCATGACTTCTGGAATAGAGATTTGAAGGATTTGATAACCGCACTTTGGTATAAAAGTCGTTACGAGTCCGCAGCCAGATTTTAGACAAGATTTTGAAGCTAAAACTCCTGCTCCTATTTTGCCATAACTTCCGGCAATAATCACCGCATGACCTTGTGTTCCTTTATGAGTTTTAGGATTTATAGGTTTGTATAATTTTAGAATTTCTTCTTTTGTAATTAAATACGATGATTTCATCTAGACGATTTTATACAATAAAATTACATAAAAAATTGAAATCAAAACTCGTCTTTTGAAACTGATAGTCCTAGCCCTGATAGTAGCGGCATCCTTTTTGTTTTTTCTTTAAAAACAAAAAGATATAGCGGATAGCAGGAAATAGCTCCAAATTATTGCGAAATTTATAATTTAAGGTATTCGAAATCGATATTTTTTGAATAGATTTGCAAAACAATTTTATAAAACAACACAATGAAAAATACTGCGCTTACGCACATACATGAAGGTTTAGGAGCGAAAATGCTTCCTTTTGCTGGTTATAATATGCCTATTACTTATGAAGGGGTTAATGCTGAACACGAAACAGTTCGTAACGGCGTGGGAGTTTTTGACGTTTCGCACATGGGTGAATTTTTGTTAACGGGTCCAAATGCTTTGGCTCTGATTCAAAAAGTGACTTCAAATGATGCTTCTACTTTGACAATTGGAAGAGCGCAATATTCTTGTCTTCCAAATAACGAAGGCGGAATTGTTGACGATTTGATTATTTATAAAATGAAAGAAGAAGAGTATTTACTAGTTGTAAATGCTTCGAATATTGAAAAAGACTGGAACTGGATTTCATCTCACAATGATTTAGGAGTTGACATGAAGAATCTTTCTGATGAATATTCTTTACTAGCGATTCAAGGACCAAAAGCAGTTGAAGCTATGCAGTCTTTGACTTCTGTTGATTTGTCAGCGATTACATATTATCATTTTGAAGTAGCTGATTTTGCTGGATTTAGTGACGTAATTATTTCTGCTACTGGTTATACTGGTTCTGGCGGATTTGAAATCTACTGCAAAAATGCAGATGCTGAAGCAATCTGGAATAAAGTTTTTGAAGCAGGAGCTTCTTTTGGCATTAAGCCGATTGGTCTTGCTGCGCGCGATACTTTACGTTTAGAAATGGGATTCTGCCTTTACGGAAATGATATCAACGATACTACTTCTCCTCTTGAAGCTGGTTTAGGATGGATTACAAAATTTACTAAAGATTTTACGAATTCTGAAGCGCTTAAAAAGCAAAAAGAAGCTGGTGTTGCAAGAAAATTAGTTGCTTTTGAAATGCAGGAGCGTGCGGTACCAAGACACGATTATGAAATTGTTGATGGTTCTGGAGCGGTAATCGGAATTGTAACTTCTGGAACAATGTCTCCTTCTATGAATAAAGGAATTGGTTTAGGCTACGTTACAACTGCTAATAGCGCAGTTGACAGCGATATTTTTATTAGAATTAGAAAAAATGATGTTCCTGCTAAAGTGGTAAAATTGCCATTCTATAAGAAATAATTTTTATCGAAATAAATTAAAAAATGCGTTACCAATGTAACGCATTTTTTGTTTGTATAAAAGACTGTTTTAGCCAATGTTCTTCTACTGTTTGTTCGTTTAACGGTTAAATACTTTTAGTTGTCGATATTTCGAAAAAAATACTACAATTTGTAAAAAAATTAGTGTAACTTTAATGATGAACCATGAATTTCATTTATGAAAAAAATTTCACTACTCCTTTTTTTGCTAACATCAACTATATCCATTGGTCAGAACAGCGCAGAAACTTGTGAAATATTAAACAAAATAAATGCGCTCATTCAAGCGGAACATTTAAGACCTAAACCTGTTGATGACAGCCTCTCTGTGTTTGTTTTTGACAATCTTATTAACGAACTGGATCCTTCTCGCAATATTTTTTATAAGAGTGAATACGACGAATTGGCTCAAAAATATCGCTACAATCTTGACGATTTAATCTTAAAAAACGATTGCAGTTTTCTTACTGATATAAAAGCTACTTACATAAATGGTCTTATACGCACTAAGAAAGTTTTAGAAAAAATTCAGACCATGCCAATTGATTATTCTAAAAAAGATACGATACGTTTTTATAAAAAATCTTTTGCTTTTTATTTAAAGAAAGAAGACTTAGAAAAGGTTTGGATAAAAAAACTGCGTTATCAAATCTTAGACGATATTGCTGAAACAAGTGATAATCTGGATTCTTTAAGAACCAATTTCAAATCGATTGAACAAATTTCTAAAAATCAAATTCTTACAAATGAAATTTGCCGTTTTAGCACCCTAATAGAATCTAATACCAAACAGGAAGAAAAACTATATAATTTCTTCTGCACATACTTTGATCCGCATACGGCTTATTTTAGCGATGATTCTAAAACAAGTTTTGTTGCTTCCTTATCAAAAGAACATTTGTCGCTTGGAATGACAGTAAACCTCAACGAGAAAAACGAAATCATTATTGATGAGGTAGATCCAAACGGTCCTGCGTATCAAACTGGGCAGATAAAAAAAGGCGATCAGATTATTTCTATTTCCAACCAAAAAGAAACGCTTCAGGTTTCTTGTGCTTCATTAGAATCTATTTCTTCAATGATTTTATCAGAAAACAACAAACAGATTACGCTTACTTTAAAACGCAATTCTGGTAAAAGTTTTGATGTTTATATTGAAAAGAAAATGATGAAAGATGAAGAAAATTCTGTTTTTAGTTTCATCATTGGCAAAGACAGCAAAATTGGATATGTTAAAATTCCAAGCTTTTATGCTGACCTTGATGGCACTAGCAGAAAAGGATGTGCAGATGATGTTGCTCGCGAAGTTATAAAACTGCAAAGAGACGACATAAAAGGACTCGTTATTGATCTTATCGATAATGGCGGCGGTTCTATGGAGGAAGCCATAAAACTTGCTGGAATGTTTGTAGATTATGGTCCGCTTTCGATAGTCGTTGACAACAAAAAAGAGAAATCTGTAATTAATGATCCTTTTAAAGGTGTTATTTACAGAGGACCAATTGTAGTGCTGGTTAATAGTAACACGGCTTCAGCAAGCGAATTCTTTTCTTCTATTATGCAAGATTATAATCGAGCTCTTTTGTTAGGAAGCTCTACGCTCGGAAAGGCTACAATGCAGACTATTCTTCCGCTTGACGAGGAAAAAAATACCGATTTCTTAAAAATTACTATTAATAAGTTTTACAGAATTACAGGTAAAAGCCACCAATACATAGGCGTAAAACCAGATGTTGTGCTTCCTGAATTTTACGAAGACATCTACCAAAAAGAAAGTGATTTTCCGACCGCTATGAAAAACGATAGTATCGAGCCTTTCTTAAAATACAAAACTTACGTAAAGCGAAATCTAATAGATAAAATTGCAAAAAACAGCGCGCAGAGATTATCTGATAATTACTTTTTTAACAATATCAAAAAGATCAATATTAAAATAGATCAGCTTGTAAATGCTCCAAAATCTGAAATTCCGTTGACATTGGATGCGGTTTTTACACAAAAAAAGACATTAGGTGCACTTTGGACAGAGATCAATACTTTTAATGACGAAAATAATCCGCTTGATGTTTACAATTCTAGTGTTAATCAGTTTCTTTTAGGCGCTTATCCAAATGATAAAACGATTAATCAAGATCAAATGGATAACCTTAAAATAAATCCATACCTTAACGAAGCTGTAAATATCATTAACGAATTTAACGGAGGCATGAAATAGTTTTTTTTTTAGATTCTAAGATACTAAGCTGCTAAGGTTCTAAGTTTTTTTACTGCAATCCCGATTGCTATTGTTTATGCGGGATTCACAAAGTTTTTTATATAAAGCTTTGCGTTTTGCAAACCTCACTTTAAAAATAATGTCTTTGCGCATTTTGCGGTTACATTCTACTTAAGCCATTCAACTTGAAATCTGAAACTTGAATCTTAAAAAATCTCAAAAACATTCTATAAAAAAGAATTGTTTTGTTTTTGTAAAAATTTGGAAAACCTTATTTTTGCATCACAAAACTAAAAATTAGAAATGGGAAGAGCGTTCGAATTTAGAAAAGGAAGAAAAATGAAACGTTGGTCTGCAATGGCCAAAACATTTACCAGAATTGGTAAAGATATCGTAATGGCTGTTAAAGAAGGTGGACCAAACCCAGATGCCAATTCTAGATTAAGAGCCGTTATACAAAATGCGAAAGCTGCAAACATGCCTAAAGACAATGTTGAGCGCGCTATTAAAAATGCAAGTAATAAAGACACTGCTAACTATAAAGAAATTTTGTTTGAAGGATACGCTCCTCACGGAATTGCAATCTTAATTGAAACTGCTTCTGATAACAATAACAGAACTGTTGCTAACATTCGTAGTTATTTCAACAAATGCAACGGTACTATGGGAACTCAAGGTTCTGTTGAGTTTATGTTTGACCACACTTGCAACTTCAGAATTGCAAAAGAAGGTATCGATGCTGAAGAGTTAGAATTAGAATTAATTGATTTTGGTGCTGAGGAAGTTTTTGAAGACGAAGACGGAATCTTAATCTATGCTCCTTTTGGAAGTTTTGGTGCTTTACAAAAAGAATTAGAAAACAGAGGTCTTGAAATTTTATCTTCTGGTTTTGAGCGTATTCCGCAAATCACTAAAGAATTAACTGAAGCTCAAATCGCTGACGTTGAGAAATTAATCGAAAAAATAGAAGAAGATGATGACGTAATGAACGTTTATCATACAATGAAAGAAGAATAGTCTTTCTATAAAATATATTTTAAAGCTCTGGATTTTTCGGAGCTTTTTTTTTACCATAAACACAAATTCTAAGAAATAATGAATTCTTATTTTAGCAAATTTCAGAATGGAATATTCGCTGTCGTAAAATTAGATGGCAAACTATCTCTTTATTTTGGAGAAAACTCATGGTGGCTTTTAGACGATTGGGAAAATGACATTCTTAATGATAATTATTTTCAAGAAATAGAATCTTTAAAAATTGAATTTGAAACTATACATAATGCATTTAAAACTGAATATTCCGATTTAGACAAATGCACTTATCTTCCTAGTTTGTATATCGACTTTGATCATAAGGAACTTTATAATAACTTTTTTGACCAAGCTTTAGAAAATAGAATTATTGAAGGCTGGAAAGGTATTTTTATAGAAAATCAGAATCAATTTTTAGAAATGATTCCTGAAAATTGCAGGTACTGGAAAATATAAAAATTGGAGTTTTTAAAACTTTTTTGTTTCAATTTATTTTGGTTTTAGTTTCAAATAAAAAATTATATTTGCTAATATCAGATGTAAAACCATTTAAATCTTCATTATGCAATCATCAAAATTTATGAAATTTGCTGTAATAGCGCTTGTAATCTTATTTATTGTCATTAGTGTTATTAGCTAAAAAAATATAAGTCTTTTGGTTTTCAAAAGACTTTTTTATTTAAACAAATTCTCTAAATGAAACTAATAGAAAACTTCTATTGCATACAATCTGTAAATTTCGCCGACGATACTGAAGGAATAAGTTCAATCAAAACAGAGTTAGTAAGACCTTCTATAAAATTATTAGATGTAGAATATTCTGAAAAAAAGACCTCTACAAAAAATTTAGTTGCTAAATCATGTGGAGCTTCTGATGAAGATTTTACTTTAGATGAATTATTGTTTTTATCAAAAACATACGGATTCGAAATTGAAGAAGACGATAATTTAAAAGGATATTATAAAAGCGTTTTAAAAATTCATAAACTATATGACTGCCCTGGCTATATCACTTTAATGGAACTAGACGGAAAAGAATATTTAAAGATTGAATTCCTTCGTTGGCAATTTGACTGTCAACCTAGAGGCGCGGGAGAAGATATGCTGGGAGAAGATATCACCTACATTCTTGGCATTTGGGAATCGCCATTACTGACAGATGAAATAGTTTCTAAAATTAAAGCAAGTAACTAAAAATGATAAAAGTATTAGAAAAAGATTGGGAAATTTTACATAAAAACTTCAGAATAAGGAGAGAAGAATTGTTTCTCATTTTTCCTTACAGAGCAAATTTTGAAGAGATGAAACAGTTACTTCTGGAATCAAAAACAGATTCTGTATTCAATAATCGATTTAATGCAATATTATGGAGATTTCCAATTTCTATGTCTGATAATGAATTTATGAAATTATTGCAATTCTTTTTATTAGAGAATTGGCATCATGATCATGAATTCATAATTAGTTCTTTTCAGGATACTTTTTATGACGATAAAGAGAACATCAAAATTTTAATGCAAGCCTTTTCTTCGCTTCCTGAGTTTTATAAATATGACGAGGCTCTTAAATATCCCTACATCCGTAAAATCATATACGCTATTGGTGCACAACCTGAGCCATACAATATTGAAGCATTAGAAACTATTTCGCAATCTGAAGACGAAGAAATAAAAGCATTAGCATTGCATCAAATTGAAAAGAGAAAACGATTGGGCAGATGGGAAGCAGAAAATGATCAATAATTTTTCATTAGAATTTCAATTGACCTTTTTTAGAATTAAATCATGATACAGCTCAAAAAGATTACTAGTTTAAACGACTTCAAAATAGAAAACAAAAAAATTGAATTTGTTTATAAAGGCTGGGAAGAACCTAATAGAGGTCAGGAACTTGTCTATTATGCTTTACTGATTGATGGAATAGATAAAACCAAAGAGTTGTTTTCATCAGATACAATTCGATGTGTCTTCAATAAAAAAATTGAAACAGAACATCCTACAAAAAATTTTGCATTTATTCCAAACAACGATTTTCTTTTATTGAATACTTTGGACCTTACTAAAACTAACTTAAAAGTATATTTTAGAGAAAACAGAAACACATTTCAGGACAGTTTGGTCGGAAGTTTCTTTTACCCAGAAAATCATTTATTAATCAATAAAAGAAGTTTGGTTTTGACTGATCTTAGCACTTTAGAAAGTAAAAAAATAAAGTTTAAAGAAGATATAAGTATCGAATGGGCTTTTTTGATTAATGCTACTCAAATTCAAATCATTGAGGCTTTTTCAAACAACTGTTTTGTTTATGATTTAAAAGAAGAGAAAATTATTATGAAAAGAAATATTGTGAATGGATCTCTTTATCCTAATATCTTTAGATGGATTTACAGAGGACAAGAATACCAATCCAATCAATTACAAATGGAACTGATTCAAAAAAAAGAGGATAAATCTATTAGTACTTATTTCAAAAATGAATAATATATTAGACAAAATAACATTTCATTACTGAAAATAGATGAAGAATTATTAAAAAAGGACGGATTGTGGACGTCATTAATAGAAGATATTGAGTTTGGTATTGTTGGCTAAAAAATCAAATAATGGGAATATATGCGCATATAATTAAAGATTGGCAGAAACATGATCCTGAAAAAGTTTTTATGGACGCAGCAAAAGTGTGTTACACTATAAATGCAATGTTCAATTTTGGCAATGTAAAGATGTTTTTTCCTGATGGAAAACTAAAACACACCTCTGTAGGCATAATTGATGATAAAGTTTCAAGCTCGAAGGCCAATGAAAATCAATTTATATTTAATATTCAAGGTGTTAATGATGAAGATATCGAACTTGGATTAGACAAAGATCTCGATTATTTAGTGCCTAATAAAAGATTATGCAGTCTTGCTTATATTGAAAAAGTAAGAGACAGTAATACAGAATTGATTTTCCGTTTTGCTTATGAATATCTAAAATTAAATCAAGACGAATATTTTTGGTTCGAATGGGATTATGCTTTTAGTTGGAACGATATGATAAAGCTTAAAAAACTTCCTTTCAATAAAAATTGGTGCTTTATAAATCCTAATACTCTTTGATTTAAATTGTATCTTAACAAACACAGAATTATAATGGCACTAAATAATATTGAATTTGAACAATTTAAACAAACTCTGAAAAAAGCAAGTGAGGAGTTGGGAACAAAAGAAATAGTATATTTTTCTGAATGGGCTTATTTTCTTCCAAGTCACACGCTTAAAATGAACGAGGTATCTCTTCCTGAAAAATATGATATTCCAACTGCCTGGGACGGCTTTGGAATTGATGATCTTGATAAATTAGAAAAAATCGGATTTCTAGTAAAGACCTTTGAATGGGAAGAAGAGTCGTTTACGTTCGAAAAAATTATAAAATACCTCATCATAGCACAATGAATTTTAAAAACGAATTAGAAAACTTCAAGTATCTTTTTTTTGACGGTTTAAAATTGCATAAAGTAAACGATCAATATAATGATTGGTTAAGTTCTGATGATTATGCTATTTGGAGTAATTCGTATGTCGAATTAAATAATAAAAGAATTTATCTTATTCAGGAAAATGTGAAGGTATTATCTAGCTTAAGATTCTATACTAAGGAAGAGCTCGAATTATTATCTTCAAAATACAATTTTCAAATAAAAGAAAAAGATGGTGTTTATTATGCTTTCACAGAAACTCAAAATTTGAGGCAATTTGAAATTTCAGAAAACGATGATCTAATTGTTATTTACTGCACTCATGGAAGTTATGGCCCTGAAAGCATTTTTATTTATGGTGTTTACGAAAAATAGAAAACATCTTATGCATTTTATTTGAACTCATTTTAAACTAAACTTAAATAGCTTAAAAAATCACATTTCGATTATATTTGCAACACCTCAAATTTAAATTAAAACTAAAAATGCAAACATCAAAAATTACCCGAATTGCTGTCGTAGCACTCGTTCTTTTGTTCTTGGTATTGAGTGTAATTAGCTGCAGTACGCATACACATACTCAAACTACGCCTGCACCATCTGGAAAAAAAATACCACCAGGACAAGCCAAAAAAATGAATGGAGATAAAAGTGCTAAAGCTTATGCTCCAGGACAGCAGAAAAAGAGATAAAAACAGACCTTCTGAATTTCAGAAGGTTTTTTTTATATGAAAATAATTTTAACTTAGCATTAATGAGAAAACTGTTAGCCTACATTACATTAGTCTTTGCTATTGGTGGATTAATTTCTGAATTAACACATAATTTCAGCGATCTCAAATTAATATATTACAATTTGGATCCAGCCAAATATTATGAAAAAGATAAATTATACATTTATAAGATAGAGAATAATAATTCTTCCAATTCTAGCGGATCTAATTCTTGGTATTATGGTGTTTTAGAAAAGCAAAAAATAAATGAAAACATATACTATTCTACTTCTTATTTAATGGAAAATACCTTATTAGATAAAAAGGGACAATATTTAAAAGTGTGGTATTGTAAAAATGCAAACAAAACTATATTACGAGATACAAATAAACTACAACCTACAATTTATGTTAATGGCATAATTATTTACATACTGATTTTACTTATAATTCCATGTATGATCTCTGTGCTAAAAAAAAAGTAAAAATTAATTTTTTCACTCTTGCTTCTGTTTTTTCAATAGCGAAATTCTCAAAACGAAAATGAAGGTACTTCATTAACTATAACAAGATATTTATGCAAACGTGATGATTATTTTTTAGAACCATTTGTAACTTTAATCAAATACGTTCCTTCGGGTAAATCAGTGATATTTGAGCCGTTTGAATCCATTATTTTTCTTCCCTGAGAAAAAACCTCAATATTCTTCCCTCCTCTAGTGTCTATAGATGAAACAGCAACAGGAGACGTAGTTTTTGCAGAAGCACTACCAGTCTTTTTCACAGCACTCGAAACTGGCATTGTTTCAGTTACAGGAGCCGTCGCTGCAGAAGCTTTAGAACTATTATAGGCTTCCAAAACCTGTTCGTCTGTCATGGCTACACTATACAATCTTAAATCATCAATATCTGCATTAATGCTTGTTGAGGTATTTAATCTCCCAAGATTCAAAATATATCCTTTTGCCGAGCGTTGAATTCCTTCAACAGATTTTAATAGCTCACCATTTCGGTAAATTTTCGAAACATTTCCGTCATATGTAATACTATAAAAATACCAAGTTTCTTTTGCTAATGGCACCGAAACGACAACATTATTTGTATCTCCCCAACCAACCAGACTCACATCTGAATTACCAGAAACTACAGGTTGCTGTATTAACCCAAAATATTGTCCATTTGCCGCTGTACCATACCCAAAAATATAATTAGGAATATTTACTGCATTAAATTTTACCCAAACCGACATTGTTTTTGGTTTATTATCCTGAGGAAGATCTCCTACTACTGTTTGATAGGCTTTATTTGTAAGTCGTAAAGCGCTTTTAGGACTTCCCATTCTATCGTTTACAAAAAGCGGTGCTCCTAAGAATGAAATAGTATTATCGGTACTGTATAAATTTCCATTAAAATTAAACTCTTGCACCGGATTTTGTGCATTCGCAGTTAAAAAATTTACAAACATTAAAGTGAGTAATATTTTTTTCATAGTGGTAGCTTTTATCAGAATAGTTTTTAAGGCAAATAGTAAATACTTGTAAAATCTAAATGTTTTGATTTCACTAGTTTGAAACTTTAGTTTATTATTTTTACAAATTTTGTTAAAACTATAATTAAAATTCAGCATATCCAAACAATTCCTACATACAAATATATAATTCTCACAAAAACACTTTTAAATTTCAAACAGGATATGTTTTTAGAATATTTCATGTTTAAGCCAGTTCAAATTTTTCTGTAGATACCAAATATGACTTGTCATTGAACTTTTTTCATTGAACTGTCATTTGTTTAAAATTATGATAATAAGCAAAAAAAAGTAGCTTTTAAAGATGAGTATGTTTTCCATTAAAAAAAGCCTTCTGAACACAGAAAGCCTTTCTTACTATTCCAAAAACCCAATTGCTTGCGCAATAAAAAACTAACTAACATTTAAAAATAAAGTAAAAAACTATTTACTATTTTGAAGTAATTTTTTTTGACGGAGTACTGGTAATTTTTAATAAATAAGTTCCTTCTGGAAGATCGCTAATATTAGCTGCATTACTTCCTGCAATTTTTTGTCCTTGCGAGTATACTTCAACTGTCTTGATTGCCCCATTAATATCGCTTGAAGTAATAATCGTTTCATTACCAGCTTTTGTTTTTACGGCAGGTTTTATCGTTTTAACTTCTGTAGGTTTTACAACCAATAAATTAACCGCTTTTTCATTCTCATACAATTCTTTTACTTGATCTGGAGATAATGCTACATTATAAATCTTTAAATCGTCTATATCTGCATTGATGCCTATCATAGTATTAATTTCACCTAATCTGAAAATATTACCATTAGTAGATCTTGTCATGCCCTCTAGATACTTCAATAATTTACCATCGCGATACATCTTAGAAGTAGCTCCTTCATAAGTAATAGTGTAATTGTACCAAACGCTCTTTTCAAGAGGTGTAGATACTATAATATCATTAGAAGCGCCCCAAGCCGCCAAACTCAAATCTGAGTTAGAAGTTGTTGTACCTTGCTGTAATAAGCCACAATATTGTGCATTAAAAGCATTTCCGTAACCCCAAATATAATTTGCGTTTGAAATATCATTGAATTTTACCCAAATACTAATTGTTCTAGCACTTTTTCCTTGAGGAAGATTATCAATTACAGCTTCCAAAGCTTTATTATTTAATCGTTGAGCTCCTTTTATAACTCCTGCTCTATCAGTCACAAAATTATCTGAACCAATAAATGAAGTTGTATTTGCGGTATTGTTTAAAGTGCCATTAAAGTTAAATTCCTGAATCGGTGTTTGAGCATTCACATTCAAATAACTTACAAACAACACTGTTAGTAGTAATTTTTTCATAATAGTAGATTTTAGGGATTAAACAACTAGGTTATTTTAATACCGCTAAACTATATTATTACCATATGGAGCTAAAATATTTCCGACAACTTACCTAAATACTCGTTAAAATAACGTTTTTTATGCATTTTGTAGACGAAAAGCATTTTTTAAAATTCATAAATACTCCTAAAAAAATAAAATAAAATCATTACAACCACTAATTTCTTACGTATAAATACGGTATTTTTAATAAAATTAAAAAATTTAACTTTTAAAACAAAGCTCTTAAATACAATGAAAAAAAATGGATATAAAAAAAACTCCATTCGTAAATTTCGAATGGAGTTTCTATATTTTGAAAAGTATTATATTACTTTACGAATTCAATTTTTTGTGCTTCTTCTTCATTAACACTATCAAAGAAACCTTGCTCGTTCATCCAGTCATCGCTGAATACTTTACTCATGTAACGAGAACCATGATCTGGGAAAATAGCAATAATATTACTGTCTTTTGTAAATTCGCCTTCTTCTGCATATTGTTTAATAGCTTGCATTACTGCTCCAGAAGTATATCCAACAAATAAACCTTCTTTTCTAGTGATTTCTCTCGCTGAGTGAGCACTTTCTTCGTCGGTTACTTTCATGAATTTATCAATAATATCAAAATCTGTAGCAGAAGGGATTAAGTTTTTACCAAGACCTTCTATACGATAAGGATAAATTTCTTTGCTATCGAATTCTTTTGTCTCATGGTATTTTTTCAATACAGATCCAAAAGCATCAACTCCTAAGATTCTAATATTTGGATTTTTTTCTTTTAAGAATTTTGCAGTTCCAGAGATAGTTCCTCCTGTTCCGCTGCAAGCAACTAAGTGCGTAATTTGTCCTTTTGTTTGTTCCCAAATCTCTGGACCTGTAGTGTTGTAGTGAGCATCAATATTTAACTGGTTGAAATATTGATTAATGTAGACTGAGCCTTTTGTTTCTTCATGCAAACGTTTTGCTACATTATAATAAGATCTTTCATCATCTGCTGAAACGTGAGCCGGACACACATACACTTTGGCGCCTAAACTTCTCAACATGTCAATTTTATCTTTAGATGATTTTGAGCTCACAGCCAAAATACAATTGTAACCTTTAATAATGCTTACCATTGCTAAACTAAATCCTGTATTACCAGATGTTGTTTCGATAATGGTATCTCCTGGAGATAGAATTCCTTTTCTTTCGGCTTCTTCAATAATATATAGTGCTATTCTATCTTTTGAGGAATGACCTGGGTTGAAAGCTTCTACCTTTGCGTAGAAATTTCCTTCTAACTCTTCGGTAATTTTATTTAGCTTAATAAGAGGGGTGTTTCCTATTAATTCTAAAACATTATTATAAGCAGTTATTTCTTCTTTCATAAAAAAATAGTTAATCAAAGGTCTTTTTTAAATTAACCTTGATAGGTTGCAAATTTAACAAAAAATTTCTAATTAGCTTTTAATTTTTTCTAAATCTAATAAAAAACTAAATTCTTTTGCTAAGTCTTTTAAAGCTTCAAAACGTCCTGAAGCCCCGCCATGACCTGCATCCATGTTTGTATCTAAAAACAAAAGTTTATTATTTGTTTTTAAATCTCGCAATTTTGCTACCCATTTAGCTGGCTCCCAATATTGTACCTGCGAATCGTGCAGACCAGTAGATACATACATGTTTGGATATTCCTGTGCTTTTACGTTATCGTAAGGCGAATACGATAACATATAATCGTAATATTTTTTATTGTTTGGGTTCCCCCATTCGTCATACTCTCCAGTTGTAAGCGGAATGCTGTCATCCAACATCGTGGTAATTACGTCTACAAAAGGCACCTGAGCGATAACGCCATTATACAATTCAGGAGCTTCATTTACAATCACTCCCATTAAAAGTCCTCCAGCAGATCCTCCCTCCGCATAAAGATGCTCTGGAGAAGTATACTTTTGGTCAATTACAAATTTAGAGCAATCGATGAAATCTGTAAAGGTATTTTTCTTTTTTAACAGTTTTCCATCTTCATACCATTGTCTTCCTAGATCCTCTCCTCCTCTAATATGGGCGATTGCGTAAACAAATCCGCGATCTAAGAGCGATAATCTTGTCGAAGAAAAATAAGTGTCCATTGTAATTCCGTACGAACCATATGCGTATAATAACAAAGGATTTTTACCATTTTTCTCTAATCCCTTTTTATAAACCATAGAAATAGGCACTTTAACGCCATCTCTTGCTGTTGCCCAAACTCGTTCTTCTACATAATTGTTTTTATCAAACTTTCCGCCCAAAACCTCTTGCTCTTTTAATATTTCTTTGGTTTTAGTCTTCATATTAAAATCAATTACAGAAGAAGGTGTTGCCAATGATTGGTAACTGTAACGTAAAATATCGGTATCAAAATCAACATTTGTTGTTGTGTACGCATTATACGTTTCACTGCCAAAAGGAAGATAATAATCTGGCTCATCATTCCAAGGCATAATTCTAATATGATTTAATCCGTTTGAGCGTTCTTCAACAACTAAATAGTTTTTAAAAATCTCAATATCTTCCAACAAAACATCTTCTCTGTGCGGAATAAGATCTACCCAATTTTTCTTTCCTGTCTTGTCTTCTGGCGTTTTCATTAACTTAAAATTCGTCGCCTTGTCTTTATTGGTTAAAATATAAAATGAATCTTCATAATGAGAAATACTATATTCTAATCCGCGAACACGTGGCTGAAAAACAGCAAATTCTCCATCTGGATTATTAGAATTCAGAATTCTATATTCGGTAGTTAATGTACTTCCAGAACCAATAACAATATATTTTCTTGATTTTTCTTTACTGATCGATACATTAAAAGTGTCATCTGTTTCATCATAAACCAAAACATCATTTTCTGAACTGGTATTTAATTTATGTCTAAAAACTTTATCTGCTCTTAATGTCACTTCATCCTGTCTCACATAAAAAATAGTATTGTTATCGTTTGCCCAAACAGAAGCTCCCGTAACATTTTCTATTTTATCAGCTAAAATTTCTCCTGTTTCTAAGTTTTTAACCTGAATAGTGTAAATTCTTCTTCCTACAATATCTACTCCAAAACTGGCAAATTTATTATCTGGACTAATGCTTAAACCTCCTAATTTAAAATAAGCATGTCCTTTTGCCATTTCATTACAGTTAAAAAGGATTTCTTCTTCAGCAGAAAGACTTCCTTTTTTTCTTGCAAAAATTGGATAATCCTGACCCGTTTCAAAACGTGTAATATAAAAATAGCCATTGTAGAAATAAGGAACAGAAGAGTCATCTTCCTTAATTCTCCCTTTCATTTCTTCAAATAGACTATCTTTTAAATTTTGTGTATGAGAAGTCATGCTTTCGTAATAAGCATTCTCCTTATTTAAGTAATCGATAACCTCAGAATCTTCTCTGTTGTTAAGCCAGAAATAGTTGTCAATTCTGGTTTCTTTATGTTTTTTTAATGTCTTTGGTATTATTTTAGCCTTTGGGGCCGATATATCATTTTGCATTTATTAAGCATTAATTTTTAAATATGAAGACGCAAAAATAGCACAAACCCAACAGAAGAGAATTAATTTTTTCTTAAATTATTCTATTGAATTAACACAGCAATATACTAATTTTGTCTGAAATAATTTAAAAAATCAACAAAAATGGATTTAATGGGAATGATGGGCAAACTTAAAGAAACCCAGCAAAAAATTGAAGATACAAAAAAGCGTTTAGATACTGTTTTGATTGATGAACAAAGCGCTGACGGATTATTAAAAGTTACGATTACTGCAAGCAGAAAAATAAAATCACTTTCTATTGATGATTCTCTATTAGAAGACAAAGAACAATTAGAAGATTACTTAATTGTAACATTAAATAAAGCAATAGAAAAAGCCACAAGTGTAAACGAAAGAGAATTAGATGCCGTAGCTAGAATGGATATGCCTTCTATTCCTGGAATGGATAATTTGTTTAAATAAGATTCTAAGATACTAAGGTTCTAAGTTTCTGAGTTTTCTTCTATTGTGAAGGCTTAGAATCTTAGTTCCTTAGCAACTTTCTCTAAAACTTCGAAAGCGTCTCCAACACATAAGTATGCATCACTTCTTTATAATCTAGATGCGTTACAATTCTGAGCTTATTATGCCCTAAAGAGCTTATTAGTATATTTTTCTGTTTTAATTTCTCAATCAATAATTGATCGCTATAACCTTCTGCCAGCGAAAAAATTAAAATATTAGTTTCTACAGGTTCAATAGCCGCAATCCAAGGTTTTGTGCTTAAGATTTTTGCTATTTCCTTTGCGCGGCGATGATCTTCTGCTAATCTTTCGATATTATGAGCCAAAGCATACAATCCTGCAGCAGCCAAATAGCCAACTTGACGCATTCCTCCGCCTAATATCTTCCTGATTCTCAACGCTCTGCGAATATCAGCTTTACTTCCAAGCAGTACAGAACCAATTGGTGCGCCTAATCCTTTAGACAAACAAACCGAAATAGTATCGAAAATAGCCCCAAATTCTCTGGGATTCTGTCTTTTAGCGACTAATGCATTCCAAATTCGAGCGCCATCTAAATGGAACTTTAAATTATGAGCATCGCAAACTTTTTTTATTTCTCTTAAATCGTCCAATTCATAACAGGCTCCGCCACCTTTATTGGTTGTATTTTCAACACAAACTAAACTCGTTAAGGGGCTATGATAAAACTCTGGATCATTTATTGCACCTTTTACTTGCGCAGCAGTTATCATTCCGCGGTTTCCGTCTACTAAACAGCAAGAAACGCCACTATTAAAAGAAACTCCTCCTCCTTCATAATGATAAACGTGTGCATATTTATCAGCAATTAACTGTTCTCCAGGTTGCGTGTGCAGTTTAATTGCAGTCTGATTTGCCATAGTTCCAGACGGAAAGAAAAGACCAGCTTCCATACCAAAAAACTCTGCTGTCCTGTTTTCCAATTCAATCACCGTTGGGTCCTGTTTGTATACATCATCGCCAACATGGGCGTTAAACATATACTGCAGCATTTCATAAGTAGGCTTTGTTATGGTATCGCTGATTAAATTTATTTCCATATTCTAAAAACTATATCTTATTTTTGTATGCAAAATTACGTATTACTTATAGTTATTCTCAGCAAGTTTTGGTAAAATTTAACTCGCTGGTTTCTCTAGACCAAATTAACGTAATAATTCTAAAAAACATATAAAAACCTATTAATTAATTTATGACAACAGCCGAACAAGTAAAAGGTATTGTGGAGCGCCTTGGTGCGTTGAGGAGGTATCTTTGACGTCGATGCTAAACTAATCGAGATTGCAAACGAAGAAGAAAAAACATTCGCTCCAGACTTTTGGAACAATCCAAAAGAAGCAGAAAACATTGTAAAAAATCTTCGAAATAAGAAAAAATGGATTGAAGATTATGATAAAGCAGTAGCACTTACAGAAGAATTACAGCTTGCTTATGATTTTTACAAAGAAGGCGAACTTTCTGTAGATGAATTAGATGAACAATATGAAGCCGCACAAGCACATATTGAAAATATCGAATTCAAAAACATGCTTTCTGACGAAGGTGACAGTTTAAGTGCTGTGGTTCAGATTACAGCAGGTGCTGGAGGAACAGAAAGCTGTGACTGGGCAGGAATGTTAATGCGTATGTACATGATGTGGGGAGAAAGTTATGGTTACAAAATCAAAGAACTTAACTTTCAAGAAGGTGACGTTGCCGGAATTAAAACCGTAACTTTAGAGTTCGAAGGAGATTATTCGTTCGGATATTTAAAAGGAGAAAACGGAGTTCACCGCTTGGTTCGTATTTCACCTTTCGACAGTAACGCTAAACGTCATACTTCTTTCGTGTCAGTTTACGTTTATCCATTAGTTGATGATAGTATCGAAATCGACATTAATCCTGCCGATATCGAAATCACAACCTCTCGTTCTAGTGGGGCGGGTGGACAAAACGTAAATAAAGTGGAGACGAAAGTTCAGTTAGTTCACAAACCTACTGGCATTCAGATTCAATGTTCTGAAACTCGTTCTCAACAAGACAACAGACAGCGTGCCATGCAAATGCTTCGTTCTCAATTGTACGAAATCGAATTAAAGAAACAGCAAGCGCAGCGTGCTGATATTGAGGCTGGAAAAATGAAAATCGAATGGGGTTCGCAAATTCGTAATTATGTAATGCAACCTTATAAATTAGTAAAAGACGTTCGTACAGGTTACGAAACCAGCGATGTTGATGGTGTAATGAACGGAAATATCGATCCTTTCCTTAAAGCCTATCTAATGATGATGGGACAGAAAGAGGAAGAATAATATCAAGTCTCCAGTTTTTTTTTAGTGTCCAGTTTTCTTTCTCAGTCACAATAAACTTGAAACCTGATACTTTAAACTTTAAAACAAAAAAGTTATGATAAAATGGGCAGATGTAATTCATTTTACAAATAAAGGAAATCCAACTCCAGATAAAAGAGTGGAAAAAACGGAAGAAGAATGGAAACAAACTCTAACTCCGGAAGAATTTCAGGTAACACGTTTAAAAGGAACTGAAAGGTCTTTTAGCTCAGAAATGTGCAGTTTATTTGAACCAGGAATTTACGAATGTAAATGTTGTGGCACTTTGTTATTTGATGCCAGCGAAAAGTTCGAATCTGGAACAGGATGGCCATCTTTTACACAACCTGTAAAAGAAAATGCAGTCGGATACCACGCGGATAGATCTCACGGAATGATCCGTGTTGAAGTAACCTGCAATGTCTGCGATTCGCATTTAGGTCACATTTTTCCTGATGGCCCACCTCCTAGTGGGTTACGTTACTGCATTAACGCAGTTTCTTTATCAAAAATTAAAGAATAAAACATAAAAAAGCGGTTCATTAAAATGAATCGCTTTTTTTTTAAACCCTCACTATAAATGATTTAACAAAACAAATGTAAGCTATAACCTAACAATTAAATTATTTGTTTTCTCTACTTAATTTTCAATTATTACAGACAAAATACCCAAGCCATTATTACTCAATTTATTAAAAAACTATCATTAAATTAATACAGTGAGTGTTAATTTTGTAAAAATTAACACCTTATTTTAAATATTTATTAAGAAATGTAAAAAAATAATTAGGTAATTAAAATCTAATTCATTTTATTTGGCAAAAAATAACCTTTTAGTCGATTAAAATTTGTCAATGAGATCCTATTCAATTCAAGAAATTAGTGAAGTTATTAATGGCGTAATTTACGGCAGTACTTCACAAAGCGTAACTGCTACAGAACAATTAGAAAAAGCAACAACTTCGGAAATCTCATTTATCGGAAATAAAAAATACGAAAAATACTGGTCGACATCTAATGCTTCCATTGCAGTTGTAAACGAAGATATTTCAATAGAGCCTGGAGAGAATCGCGCTTTTATAAAAGTAAAAAATGCCGATTTGGCAATGTCACAAATCCTTGCCCTTTTTGCTCCCCCTGCCCCAATCTTTCATAACAATATTCATAAAACAGCCACTATAGACGAAACCGCTATAATTGGTGAAGGTGCTAAAATTGGTGCTGGCTGCTACATTGGCCCAAAAGTAGAAATTGGCGCTAATACCGTAGTTTATCCTAACGTAACCATTTTAGACGAATGCACAATTGGAAGAAACACGATTATCTGGTCTGGAACTGTTATTCGCGAACGTTGTCATATTGGAAGTGAATGCATCATTCATCCAAACGCCACAATTGGTGCAGATGGTTTTGGATTTCGTCCTTGTACAGAAAAAGGATTGGTAAAGATTCCGCAAATTGGAAATGTTATCATAGGAAATGGAGTTGAAATTGGCGCAAATTCTTGTGTTGACCGAGGAAAATTCAGCTCTACAATTCTGGGAGATGGTTGTAAAATTGACAATTTGGTCCAGATTGGACATAATAGCAAATTAGGTAAATTCTGTATTATGGCCGGAAACAGTGGTTTAGCAGGTTCTGTAACCCTAGGAAACGGAGTTATTATTGGCGGAAGCGCTTCTATAAAAGACCACACTACAATTGGAGATGGTGCAATAATTGGTGCCGGATCTGGCGTTACTGGAGATGTTCCTGCAGGAAAAACAATGCTTGGGTACCCTGCCGTTGAAGCTCGTGATGCTTTAAAACAATGGGCTTTGCTTAAACAAATGGTTTGTATTCCTAAAAAATAATTCAATTCTATTTATAAAAAAACATCCGCTTTTGCGGATGTTTTTTGTTTTATAAAGCTTCACATTCAAAGCCAATAACTTTCATCAGGAAAATTACTTTTTCGATAATACCATCTTTACATTCAAATCTGAGAATATTATCGCAATCTTCAAGATCAAAATTCCATTTTGAATCTGGAAACAAGCGATTCAGTTTTGGCGTAACTTTCTTCACTTTCGAAATGCTGTTAACATTTGTTTTGAATACAAAAATCATGATTTTACTAGTTTTTAATCTTACTTAAAATTTTAGAATCAATATAAAAAGTACCAAAGGGAATTATACAAGCTAAAAGCACTTTCCATGTTGTAGTTGCAAACTTCCAATTCTGCTCTACTCCAACGCTTATTGTATTAAATATAAAAAGTAGAAATAATGCTCCATGAATGGTTCCTATTGGCCTAGTCAGAAATGGCATTTCAAAAATATATTTCATGGGCATTGCTATAAAAAGCAAAATCAAAAGTGAAGTTCCTTCGAGAAATCCAATAATTCGTAAACGTCCAGTATTGGTCTGAAATAAATTTTTCATAATTATCTAAAATAAGGTCGGTTAGCAAGAGGTGAAAATGGCCACGGAATGGCAATAAAAATGATTATTAAAGCGATAGAAAACCAAATAAGCATGGTTTTAAACTTCTCTTTGTCAGAAAGTTTTCTTTTGGCTAGAGCAGATCCAATTGTTATAAAAATGATCGCTATAAGCATTAATGTAATATGAATAATCCCGAAGAAAGAAGCATCCATATTTTGAACAGCCTCTTTATAATTTCTCCAGAAATATTTCACAATCGGACTTTGCACATATACCAATATGCCGAAAAGAAGCTGGATATGAGCAATTGTGGCCGTCCAGTGCCTGAGGAGATTATCCTTTTTTGTAAAAGGAAGTTTCTGAGAATAGCCTTTGTAAGCAGTAAAAATAGAATACAACAAGCTTACTAATACAAGCCATCTCACAAATGAATGGCCTTCTAAAAGTGTTTGATACATTGTTTTTTGATTTAGACAATGCAAATATATTTAAAAACATACTAACTAGTATGTTTTTAAGAATTAATTTTCTTTCAACCCATTTAAATAACCTTTAAGTCCTTTTAAATAAACCATATATGGAGAACTATCGTTCTGAAGTTTTCCGAAATTTCGTATTCCCCAGTAACCAGATAAGATAAAAAATGCTACTTGTTCGCCAACAACATCTTTACGAATCAAACCTGATTCTTTTCCTTTTTCAATTGAATTGATGATGGTTGCCTTCCACAAATCAACCAATTCAGCTAAAGCCTCACTGAATTTAGTATTCCATGGTGTCATTTCCTGGGTAAGATTTCCGACAGGACAGCCATACTTTACTTGCAGAAAAGGATCTTCGAGCAACAAATACGAAATGATATTATAAAAATCTTCAATTGGATTTTGCGAAACTTCAGTTGGTTTTATAAAGTACTCCTGCATAGTTGGCTTCAGAATTTCTTCAATAATTGCAACTCCCATTTCGTCCTTGGTTTTAAAATGGTAGTAGAAAGCCCCTTTTGTTACTTGAGTTGTCGCAATAATTTCATCAATACTAGTGGTCTGATACCCTTTGGTATAAATCAATTCAAATGCTTTATGTAGAATTGTAAGTCGTGTATTTGTCGCTTTTGACATAAAAATACTAATTAGTATGAAATAGCAAATTAAAGAAAAATAATTGGTGTAAATTAATTTTACAACATAGAAACATAGGGTGGCAAGATTAAAAAAGGCGTTTAATTGTTTAAAACAAAAATAGTTAGGTCATGTGTGAGAAAGGAGTTCCTTTTTACTATTTTTTATTGTATATCATATCCCATATTTCTATTTATTTAAATAAAAAATCAGAATTATAAACTTTTTCTTAATTCACAAAGCAATCGGTTTATTTCAATTGATTTTGTAAATTAGCCAACACTATTTTATAAAATCAATACTATATCATGGATTTAAACTTCAATAAAAACGAAGATCACAATAAATTACTTCTTTCAGAACTAAAACAAAAATTTGCCAAAGTAAAATTAGGTGGAGGCGAAAAGAGAATCGAAAAACTGCATGCTGAAGGAAAAATGACAGCTCGCGAAAGAATTGCTTATTTATTGGATGAAAATTCAAAAAGTATTGAAATTGGAGGTTTTGCTGGCGAAGGAATGTATCCAGAACACGGCGGATGCCCTTCGGGAGGTGTTGTGGTAAAAATTGGTTACATCAAAGGAAAACAATGCATTGTTGTTGCTAATGATGCAACAGTAAAAGCTGGAGCATGGTTTCCTATAACAGGAAAGAAAAATCTTCGTGCGCAAGAAATTGCAATGGAAAACAGGCTTCCAATTATTTATCTTGTAGACAGCGCAGGAGTTTATCTGCCAATGCAAGATGAAATTTTTCCTGATAAAGAGCATTTCGGACGTATCTTTAGAAATAATGCTCAAATGAGCAGTATGGGAATTACCCAAATCGCGGCCGTTATGGGAAGCTGTGTTGCCGGCGGCGCTTATCTTCCCATTATGAGTGACGAAGCCTTAATCGTTGATAAAACAGGAAGTATTTTCCTTGCAGGAAGTTATCTGGTAAAGGCGGCAATTGGCGAAACTATAGACAATGAAACTTTAGGTGGTGCAACAACACATTGCGAAATTTCGGGCGTAACCGATTATAAAGCCAAAGATGACAAAGACGCTTTAGATAAAATAAAAAATATTGTAGATAAAATTGGTGATTTTGATAAAGCTGGTTACAGCCGAATCAAAGCAGAAAAACCTGCTTTAGAACCAAATGATATTTACGGAATCCTTCCAAAAGCGAGAAGCGAACAATACGATATGATGGAAATCATCAAACGTTTGGTTGATAATTCAGAATTTGAAGCTTATAAAGAAGGTTACGGACAATCTCTAATTACAGGTTATGCCAGAATTGATGGTTGGGCTGTCGGAATTATTGCCAACCAAAGGAAAGTTGTTAAAACCAAAAAGGGTGAAATGCAGTTTGGCGGTGTTATTTATTCTGATAGTGCAGATAAGGCAACTCGTTTTATTGCCAATTGCAACCAGAAAAAAATTCCGTTGGTATTTTTGCAGGATGTTACTGGTTTTATGGTAGGTTCAAAATCTGAACATGGCGGAATTATTAAAGACGGAGCTAAAATGGTAAATGCGGTAAGTAATTCAGTTGTTCCTAAATTTACTGTTATAGTCGGAAATTCATACGGAGCAGGAAATTATGCTATGTGTGGAAAAGCTTATGATCCTCGATTAATATTTGCTTGGCCAAGTGCAGAACTCGCTGTAATGGGCGGAACTCAAGCCGCAAAAGTCTTAGCTCAAATTGAAGCTTCTTCGCTTAAAGCGAAAGGAGAAAAAGTTGATGAAGCAAAAGAAACAGAATTATTCAATAAAATAAAAGCGCGTTATGATGAGCAGACTTCTCCTTATTATGCTGCTTCAAGATTATGGACAGATGCAATCATTGATCCATTAGAAACTCGTAATTGGATTTCGATGGGAATCGAAGCTGCAAACCACGCTCCTATTCAAAAACCATTTAATCTAGGAGTCATTCAGGTCTAACGATTTAAGAATTCTCAACAATACGTTAAATAAAAAGCAAAAAACTTATTTTCAAGGAGTTAAAAATAAATATCTGATTAAAAATTAGTAACTTAGTATATAATTTTTAATCACACAACATCATGGAAAATGTAAAAAGTTTGAATAAATGGGCAAATTCGCACACTTATTTACCAGTTGATTTAGTACGTATTGTTTTGGGTGGATTCTTATTTATGAAAGGTGTCTCTTTCGTCACCAATATTCAATACCTGCATGATTTGATTTCCCCTATTGATAAGTATGGCGGAGGTATGTTTATGCTACATTACATTGCTCCAGCCCATATGATTGGTGGTATAATGATTATTTTTGGACTTTTAACCAGATGGGCTATTGCAGCACAATTACCAATCTTATTTGGTGCAGTTCTCATTAACTTTATGGGAAAAATGCACTCTGAAAGTTTAGTTTTAGCATTAATCGTTTTATTTGTCTGCATCTTTTTCCTATTCTACGGAAGCGGTAAACACTCGGCAGATTACTATTTTAAAATGCAACAATAACGCCTTAAGTCCTCATTTTATTGAGGACTTTTTTTTGAGTGTTAATTAATTCTATAAAATTTCTTTAATTGCGTTTTATGACTTAAATTCGCCGACATGAATTGGATTCGTAAAACCATTGTTTTAATTACGCTTTTGTTAGCAGGATTGTTTGCCTATCAAGCAGACCAAGCTTCTACGCGTATAATTGAAACAGAAAAATCCGATACCAACTTCTGTAAAGACATTCCCGATTCGTCAGCATTTATTCAACCTCAGGGAAGTTACCAGTTTGCGGCAAATATCAAAACAAATCCTACCGGAATAATTAAATGTTTTGATACGCTTTTACCGCTAATACCGCAACATCAAACCGTTACTCATACTACAGCATACACTAAACTCTTTACTACTCAATGTAAAAAGGTTTCAGTCATACTCTATGCTTTCCATTTTTTCTGGTAAATAAATATTTGATTTCCCCTTAGAGAATTTATTCTTCAAGCACTTAAGTAACTGTTTTCAAACCGAAAACTGCTTTGAATATCATTTATTTATTTCATTAAAAACATTATGGAAACTACTACCACAATAATGGGTATTGTAATTTTAATTATTGTTGCAATCCCTGTATATTTTTCTGCACGTTCATCTGCGGCAAGTAAATCAAGAATTTTAAATATCAAGAAACGATTCAACCCAAATCATCCAGAAGATTTTGATTTGACAGAATCAATCAACAATAAGACTTTGACAATTGATCAAAAAAACAATAAGTTCATTTTAATGAATTTCAATCCAAATCAGCAAGAATCAACATATGTCGACTTAAATACAATTGCATCAAGCAAATTAATTCCGACAACAGACGCTGGTTCAGATACAATTATCAAAATTGATTTTGAATTTCAAGAAAAAGAAACATCCAAAAAAATATTAATTCCATTCTATGATTTTGATGATGACCGCATCAAACAAATTAGCGTCTATCAAGATCATCAGTTTGCGAAAAAATGGCTTAAAATCATCCAAGATTCTATATCACTTTAATTATTTAATTCAATAAAGAGGCTCAATTTTGAGTCTCTTTTTTTTTACAGTTTTTATGATATTTGTCATTTTATGTCTTCGCCTTAAGCTTTAATTTTGATATAAACTAAATCCGTTATTATGAAAATTTCTTTGACTCAAAAGTACAACGTCCCAGGTCCAAGATATACTAGTTATCCAACGGTTCCATATTGGAATGAATCTGATTTTACTTCAGAAAAATGGATTACTACTTTACAAAAATCATTCATAGAAAGCAATTCAAAGAACGGAATCAGTTTATATATCCACCTACCATTTTGCGAAAGCATGTGCACTTTCTGCGGATGCAACAAACGTATTACCAAAAATCATTCAGTAGAAGAAAAATACATTCAGGCAGTTCTTAAAGAATGGAAAATGTATTGTGATTTACTTCCTGAAAAACCTGTAATTAAAGAAATACATTTAGGCGGAGGAACGCCAACATTCTTCTCAAAAGAAAACCTGGAGAGCCTTATAAATGGGATTTTTAAGAATGCTGTAAAAGCAGCAAATCATGAATTTAGTTTTGAAGGGCATCCAAATAACACAACATACGAACAGCTTAAAAAATTATATGATTTAGGCTTCCGCCGAGTAAGTTTTGGAGTTCAAGATTACTCTGCCACTGTTCAAAAAGCTATAAATAGAATTCAGCCATTTCACAATGTTGCTAAAGTGACTTTTTGGGCAAAAGAAATTGGTTATACTTCAATCGGACATGATATTATCTTTGGACTTCCGTTTCAAACCATCGAAGATGTGATTGATACAGTAGAAAAAACAAATTCATTAAAACCTGATAGACTAGCATTTTACAGCTATGCACATGTGCCTTGGATAAAAGGAAACGGACAACGTGGTTTTAATGATGAAAATCTTCCAAAAGATTCTGAAAAGAGAAAATTATATGAAATAGGAAAAAAACTTCTAATTCAAAATGGTTATCATGAAATTGGCATGGATCATTTTGCATTAGAAGACGATAGTTTGTACAAAGCTGCTCATAATAGAAAACTTCATCGAAACTTTATGGGCTATAGCGCTTCTAAAACACAAGTTATGATTGGACTTGGCGTATCTTCTATAAGCGATAGCTGGTATAGTTTTGCACAAAATACTAAAAGCCTTGAAGAATATTATGAGATTATAGAATCTGATAGACTTCCTGTTGTAAAAGGTCATATTTTGAACAATGAAGACCTTATCATTAGAAAACATATTCTGAACTTAACCTGCGAATTGGAAACATCCTGGACTGCAGAATCTCTAAACTTTGCTGAAATTCCTGAGGTTTTAATTGCTTTAAAAGAAATCGAAAATGATAATTTAATTGTTATTGAAAACAACAAAATCAAAATTACAGAAGAAGGAAGACCTTTTGTACGTAATATTTGTATGGCTTTCGATTTGCATCTAAAAAGAAAGTCACCGGAAACAAATCTCTTTTCGATGACTGTATAAAATCTTTTAAATATATTTTTCTTAGTGGCAGTTTGGAGTCTGCTGCACAAATAAACTCATGTTTGAAGGAGAAATATACGGAATTCCTAATCCTAGTCCTCTAAGGATAAATAAAACTCCAATGATAACTGCAACATAAGGAATTGCCTTTTGAATTTTATTTCGAAATGGCAATTTCAATAATGTATTGACATAAACCACAATAGTCATTAACGGAATTGTTCCTATTCCAAACAAAAGCATGTAAAGAACGCCATAAGTGGCACTTTGCATAGCAATTGCCCCAAATAAAGCAACATAAACCATTCCGCATGGTAAAAATCCATTTAGAAGACCAATTGTAAAAAGAGATTTGTAGCTCTTATTTTTAAACTGACTTCCAAGATTGGCTTTAACTTTTGAAATGATTTTATAAACTGGTTTAGAAAAGTTGTATTGAGCAAATTTTTTCTCAGGAATACAAACTACAATAATCATTATTACACCAATAATAATTGACATTTTCTGCTGCAATCCTGCTAAGAAAAAGCCTCTTCCCAGTAATCCAAAAATCAATCCGATTGTGGCGTAAGCTGTTAATCGACCAAAATGATAGGTCATAATCTGCGTTACCTTTTTGGCTTCATTTTGCCTATCTACAGGAAGCATCATGGCAATTGGCCCACACATTCCAACACAATGCAGGCTACTGATCAAACCTAAAAAGAAAGCTGAGAATAACATTTTTGATTTAGTTTACGTAAATAACTTCTTTAGTGAGATATTTTTTGCCTTCATACTGCCATTCCATATTCACATCCCAGCGTCCTTTTATTAATTTTTTCTGCGGAATAATGATTTCTGAATTAGTTAAGGCAATTTGAGTATTAAAGTCGAATTTTTTGTTTGAAGGTCTATATAATTGAATATTTCCTTTCACTTTACTGCTTTCAAATCCTACTGGAAAAACAACAGCAACACCGTCTCCAGTATATTTTATTGATGGCTTATGCTGCAAATCATGCGCATTTTGAATTCTCGCCATTTCTTCCTGAAAGTGTGTATCATGTTTGTAATATTCTTCGACAACCAAATCATTATCGTATTTAGAATTTGACTGCACTTCAAACACAAAATATAAAATAAAGGTCATAAACAATGCGAATGCAATGACGATTCCAGTTCCCCAATTCAATTTCATAATAGTATATTTTTAATTAAAACTTCGTGGTCCTAAGAAATTTGTAGTTGTTGTTTCTAGGAGTTCAGAACCATTGTAAACCCCTATTTTTACTTTTGTTTTATCACTTTCTAATAAAACCTCATCAATTTCAATAAACAATGTTCCTTGAGAAATTCCTTCTTTTGCAACTTTAAAATGTCTTTTTCCAACATTCTTAATTTCTCCTTTTTGATCGATTAATTCGAAATGAATATCATTGTAATCTTTCATTGTTTTGTTTACAATTTTATACGTGTAAACATTACTGATTTTTTCTCCATTATGCTGGAATAACTGACCTGGTAAACGTAAAACTACCGCTTGTACATCTGTTCTTAAAAACAGCATTCCAACAAAAATACTCAATAAAATAAAGAGGACAGCTGTGTATCCTTTCATTCTTGAAGTAAATTTAAAAGGTTCTTTTTTGGCAATTTCATCTTCAGAAGCATAACGAATAAGACCTTTTGGCAATCCTACTGATTCCATAATATGGTCACATTCATCGATACAAGCTGTACAGTTGGTACATTCTAACTGTGTACCGTTTCGGATGTCAATTCCCATAGGACAAACGTGAACACATTGAAGACAATCTATACAATCTCCTTTTCCCGTTAATGCTCTATCTTCATTTTTTTTGAATTTTGCGCGTCCTTCTTCTTTTTCACCTCTAACAAAATCGTAGGCAACATTAATAGATTTATTGTCTAAAAGTACACCTTGCAATCTTCCATAAGGGCAAGCAATGATACAAACCTGTTCACGAAACCATACAAAAACGAAATAGAAAATACCCGTAAATATAAGCAACGCGATAAAATTGCTAGCTTGTACAACTGGTCCTTGCTCAATCATTAAGAATAAAGTATCACTACCTACTAGATAAGCCAAGAATATATTTGCTATAAGGAAAGAGATTAAAAAGAAAATAGTCCATTTGATTAGTCTTTTTCTAATTTTCTCACTATTCCATTCTTGCTTTGCTAAACGAGATTGTGCACCACGATCTCCATCAATCCAATATTCAATTCGACGGAAAACCATTTCAAGAAAAATAGTTTGCGGGCAGATCCAGCCACAAAATATTCTTCCGAAAACAACGGTAAATAAAATTATAAATACAACGCCGACAAGCATTGAGATTACGAAGAGATAAAAATCCTGTGGCCAAAAAGGAAATCCAAAAATATTAAAACGACGTTCCAAGATATTGAACATCATAAACTGGTTTCCATTTATTTTGATAAACGGATTTATGAATAAAATTGCCAATAAAACGTAGCTGACAATTTTTCTATAATCATAAAATTTACCAGACGGTTTTTTAGGAAATATAAATTTTCGTTTGCCACCTTCATCTATTGTTCCAATGGTATCTCTAAAAGCTTCGTCTGGTAAATTTGACATGATATTCTAATTATTTTTTAACTTCTGTGGTATCTTTTGTAGTTGCAGCTGCATCGGTTTTAGGAGCGCTATCGTCTACCCAAACTTCTCCTTCTGGTTCTTTTGGATCTTTAGGATTGCTTCCTTGCAAAGACAAGATATAACTTGCAACTTTTTGTATTTCTTTTGGTTTAAGGGTTCCTTTCCAGGCAATCATCCCTTTACCATCTCTACCTCCATTTGTAATGGTATGGAATAAGTTTTTAATTCCTCCTCCTAAAATCCATTTATCATCTGTAAGGTTTGGTCCAATCTGACCTCCTGCATCGGCACGGTGACAAGCGGCACAGTTTGTTGTAAAGATTTCTTTTCCTGCTGCTAAACTTGGTTCGTCAGTTAATAAAACAACTGTTTTTTCGTCCATCAAATCTGGAGCAGTTTTCATATATTCTTCAACATCAATTTTTGCCTGCGCCATTTCTTTTTTCAACTCCATTTCCTGATCATCCGCTCCTAAAACATCGTAACGAACTACATAAATAACTCCGAAAATGATGCAGATGTAGAATAAATACACCCACCATGGCGGTAAATTATTATCCAACTCTTTGATTCCGTCATAATCATGATCCATCAATAAGTCGGCTTCTTTTTCAATTGGTTCTGTTTTAGTCAATTTGTGCATTAGGTTTTTAAACCAAGTGCTTTCTTTGAAACTTAAACTTTCTTCAAGTTCTTTTTGCGCTTTTTCTTCTGGCGATAGCAATTGATACATCACTCTATTTACAGCACTAAGTGTAATTTCGATGGCAATCAGAATAAACAAAAAGACAAATAAAAAGAGCGAAACCATAGGGAATTTTACAAAAGCTGGCTTATCGCCTGAGTCTATAAAATATTCCATCAAAGCAAATACGATGAAGAAAATCAACGGTACTCTAACATATACTGGGAAAAACTTTTTCATTTTTATCTATCTTTTGTGATTACACTAAGTCCTTCATCTAAAGGTATATTACTCATTTCTTGAATTTTTTCTTTTCTATAAGAGAATACCCAAATACCTAATCCTACAAAAAAGAAGAAGAAAATCAAGAGGGAAATAATCGGGTATAATTCTACACCCGATATTGTTTCCATATTGTGTTTTATTTGTTCAAACATAATGCTGTTATTTAGTTTCTTTTACTTTAATATCAGTACCAAGTCTTTGAATATAAGCAATCAAAGCAACGATTTCTCTTTCATTCATCGGAATGAATTTCTCACCTTTTGCAGCAGCTTTTTTGCGGCTGTCTTCATAACTCTTAACAAAATCAGGATCGCTTTCTAAGCTTTTTTCTATCTTAACTGCCTGCTCTCTTAAAGTTTTTTGTGCATTAGCAACTTCTTCTGGAGAATATGGCACACCTAATGAAATCATTGCCTGCATTTTCTTTTGCGTCAATGAAATGTCCATTGGTTTATTATCAAATAACCACTTATATCCTGGCATAATTGATCCTGCAGATGTACTTTGCGGGTTCCACATGTGGTTAAAGTGCCAATTGTCATTATACTTACCACCTACTCTTAATAAATCTGGACCTGTACGTTTTGATCCCCATAAGAATGGATGGTCGTAAACAAACTCTCCTGCTTTTGATTGAACTCCGTAACGTTCAACCTCACTTCTAAATGGACGAACTGACTGTGAATGACATCCAACACAACCTTCTCTGATATATAAATCACGTCCTTCAAGCTCTAAAGGTGTGTATGGTTTTACACTTGAAATAGTTGGTATATTTGATTTTACCATTATTGTTGGCACAATCTGAATAATACCTCCAATTAAAATTGCAATAGTTGCTAAAATGGTTAACTGAATTGGTTTTCTTTCTAACCATGAGTGGAATTTCTCTCCACTTAATCTACTGCTTTTTATTGTTTGTAAAGCTGGAGCCTGAGCCAATTCATCTTCAATTGCATTACCCGCTTTTACTGTCATGATAATGTTGTAAACTAATGTCAACATACCTATTAAGTAAAGAGACCCTCCGATAGCTCTCATCCAATACATTGGCATAATCGCTGTAACTGTTTCTAGGAAGTTACCATAAGTTAAAGTTCCGTCTGGGTTAAATTGTTTCCACATAGACGCTTGTTGGAAACCAGCCACATATAATGGAATTGTATAAACGATAATACCTAAAGTTCCAATCCAGAAATGGAAGTTTGCCAATTTCTTAGAGAATAATTCTGATTTTGTCATTCTTGGAATTAACCAATAAATAATACCAAATGACATGAAACCATTCCAAGCTAAAGCTCCTACGTGTACGTGTGCTACGATCCAGTCGGTATAGTGCGCAATAGCGTTTACATTTTTTAAAGATAACATCGGACCTTCAAAAGTCGCCATACCGTAACCTGTAATCGCTACAACAAAGAATTTTAAAACTGGTTCTTCACGAACTTTATCCCAAGCTCCTCTTAATGTTAAAAGACCATTGATCATACCTCCCCAAGATGGAGCAATTAACATTACTGAGAATGCAACCCCAAGATTCTGAGCCCAGTTTGGCAATGCAGAATATAATAAGTGGTGTGGTCCTGCCCAGATATAGATAAAGATTAAAGACCAAAAGTGAATAATAGATAATCTATATGAGTAAACAGGTCTGTTTGCAATTTTTGGAACGAAATAGTACATTAATCCTAAGAATGGAGTTGTAAGGAAGAATGCTACCGCATTGTGTCCGTACCACCATTGCACAAGCGCATCCTGAACACCTGCATACACAGAGTAGCTTTTTAAAGCAGAAACCGGAATTTCGATGTTGTTAAAGATATGCAATACCGCTACCGTTACAAATGTTGCTAAATAAAACCAGATTGCAACATATAAGTGACGTTCTCTGCGACGCAGCATTGTACCAATCATATTGATACCCATTACAACCCAAATTAAAGCAATTGCAATATCAATTGGCCACTCTAGCTCTGCATATTCTTTAGAAGAAGTATAACCTAACGGAAGTGTAATTGCGGCTGCTACAATAATTAACTGCCATCCCCAGAAATGAAGGTTACTTAAAAAATCACTAAACATTCTGGCTTTTAGCAATCTTTGCAGCGAGTAGTACATACCGGCAAAGAATGCATTACCCACAAAGGCAAAAATAACTGCATTAGTGTGCAATGGTCTTAATCGGCCGTAACTCAGCCACGAAATCCCATCTGTCATGTTGGGAAAAAGGTACATTACCGCTAAGGTAAGTCCCACTAACATACCCACAACTCCAAAAAGTATTGTGGCGTAAATGAATTTTTTTACAATTTTGTTGTCGTAATAAAACTGTTCCATTTCCATAATTATACTTGTTTTTCTTCGATTGGTGAATTATTATTTTGGGAATTAATTTTGGTTTCGTCATCAAAAAGAATTCTGACTGAGGGGGTATAATCATCATCGTATTGCCCAGTTTTGACAGCCACGATAAAGGCAATAAAGAAACAGATTGCCACAAAAATACTTACTGAAATTAATAGATAAATAACACTCATACCTTAGATTTATATTAACAAAATTACTTCGTTAAGGGCGCATAAAATATGATAATTATCATAGAGAAAAAGAATATGTTAAATTTAATAAAATATATTCTTTAATAATTTATAATCATTCTAAATTTCTGTTACTGAAATAGTTAGACATAAAAGTAACAAAACTTACAATCGTAATCGTGCTCAATGGCATGATGATAGCAGCAACTAACGGAAGTAGGTTTCCTGTGACCGCAAATGCAAGTCCAACAACGTTGTACAGCAATGACAGGCCAAAACTCATCTTTATAATAGAAATTGCTTTATGTGAAAGCTTCAAAAAGTAATTGAGACGTGAAAACTCCGATGCATCAAGAATTGCATCACATGCAGGAGAAAAAACGTTCACATTTTCAGAAATAGAAATCCCGATGTTACTTTGCGCCAATGCTCCAGCATCATTGAGTCCATCACCAACCATCATTACATTTTGTCCTTTTTCTTGAAGTTTCTTTATGTATTCAAGTTTTTGCTCTGGTTTTTGATTGAATATTAACTCAGTACCTTTTGGCAGAATAGCTTCTAAGTTTCCTCTTTCGCCATCATTGTCACCAGAAAGTACTTTAATTTGATACTCTTTACTCAAGTTTGCAAAAAGTTTTTCTAGGCCTTCGCGATATTGATTCTGGAAAGTATATTTTCCAAAATAGATCTCTCCTATTTTAATATGTAATGCCGTTTTTTCAATTTCTGAACCATCTGCAACTATATCATTTACAAATTGTCCAGAACCAATTTTAATTTCTTTTCCTTCAATAGTTGCTAAAATCCCTTTACCTGTAATTTCCTGAAATTCTTCTAAAGCGATACGCTTGGCATCTGGCAGAAAATCGTAAAGCATTCGGCTTAATGGGTGGTTTGAACCGCGCAATACGCTCTTAATCAATACAACATCTGAATCTAAAATAGGCTTTCCTTCATATACTATATTCGATTTTTTGTTGGTAGTAATTGTTCCTGTTTTATCAAAAACAATCGTATCAACTTTTGCGAGCTGCTCGATCACAATGGCGTTTTTTAAATAAAATTTCTTTTTACCTAAAATTCGTAATATGTTTCCAAAAGTAAACGGAGCAGTAAGCGCCAACGCGCAAGGACAAGCTACGATTAGCACCGCTGTAAAAACATTAAAAGCTGTATTAGCATCTATAAAAATCCAATAACCAAAACCAGCAAATGCAATGAGCAATAATATGGGGGTAAAATATCGGCTTATTGCATCTGTTATGGTTTTGTGTTTCTGATCTACTTTTTTCTGAAAAATTTCGTTACTCCATAACTGCGTCAAATAACTCTGTGAAACTGAATGTAATACTTCCATTTCTATTACTTTCCCAATCTGTTTTCCTCCCGCAAATACTTTATCACCAGATTTTTTAGTAATTGGAACAGCTTCTCCTGTAACGAAACTATAATCTATTTCTGCACTTTCACTAATTAAAATTCCATCTACAGGAATAAGTTCTTGATTTCTAATCAACAATCGATCTCCTTTTAAAACATCATAAATAGCAACATTATCTTCAGATGCATCTTTATTAATTTTAGTAACGGCAATCGGGAAATAGGATTTAAAATCTCTTTCAAAGCTTAGGAAACTATAGGTTTTAGTTTGAAACATTTTACCAAGAAGCATAAAAAATACTAAACTCGCTAAACTGTCAAAAAAACCGGGACCGTGATCCATTAGCATATCATAAGTACTGCGAATAAACATCACGATAATACCTAATGCAATCGGAATATCAATGTTAAGCATTCTGGTTCTAATACTGTGGTAAGCAGAAATATAATATCCGCTTGCTGAATATAAGAAACTTGGCAATGCTAAAAGAAAAATCAGTAATCTGAAAAACGGTTTGTAACTATCCAACCAGAATTCTTTCATTTCGAAATATTCTGGAAATGAAAGCAACATAATATTTCCGAAACAAAAGAATGCAACGCCTAATTTATAGGTTAAACTTCGGTCTACTTTTACTTCTGCTGTTCCATAATTTTCTAAACTAATATAAGGCTCATAACCTATTGAGTTTAAAAGATATGCAATTTCTTTTAAAGAAACCACATCAGAATTGAAGGTAATTCTAACCTTTTTTTCGTGGAAATTAACTTGAGATATACTTATTCCAGGCTGAAGACGATTTAGATTTTCTAGAATCCAGATACAAGAACTGCAGTGAATATGTGGAATATTCAGCGAAACAATTGACGTGTTCCCTTCCTGAAATTCTAAAACCTTTGCGAGTATGGTTTCATTTTCTAAAAAATCATATTTTCCTTTGATGTCTTGCGGTGTGGCTCCCGGAGACTTTTCAAAATCATAATAAGATGTTAGGTCATTGATGCTGAAAATTTCGTAAACTGTTTTACAGCCTGTGCAACAAAACTTCTTATCATCAAAATCAATTTCTTCATTTTGTTCAATAGTTAAACCACAATGAAAACAACTTTGCTCCCTCATAAACTTGTTTTTATATGCCACAAATTTCCAATTAAAGCACAATTATTAAGATGATAATTGTCATGTAATCTTGAAATTGAATTCTAATTTAATAAAATAAAACAGTCTAAATTAAGCTCTACCGTAATTTATTATATTTTTACCATATAATAGTCAATTATACCCTTAAATATCCTTATTTTTGCTGCAAACAAATATTGTCATGAATAAATGTGATCAATGCATTGTACGCCAGCTAAGCTCATTAAAAGCCCTTAACAAAGAAGAAGTTATAAAATTAGCCAGCAGTAAAACCTCTTACAAGATTAAAAAAGGTGAAGCCATTTTTGAAGAAGGCGAAGTAACCAATGGTGTTTTTTGTATAAAAGATGGTGTTGGTAAACTTTCAAAATTGAGTGCAAACGGAAAAGATCAAATTGTAAAATTGGTAAAATCTGGAGAACTTCTTGGACAACGCTCTATGATTAGTAATGAGCCGGCAAACTTGACTGCAAAAGCAATTGCCGACATGGAAGTTTGTTTTATTCCTAAAACCGAAATCATCAATTTTTTTAATAATAACAATCAGTTTTCTTTAAATCTGATGCAATCTGTATGTGAAGATTTGAAAGAATCTGAGAATGAAAAAATTGCTTTAGTTCAAAAAACAGTTAAGCAGAGACTTGCTGAAACTTTATTGCAACTGCATGATGAATTTGGAGAAGATACCGACAAAACCCTTAAAGTTCAACTAACAAGAGAAGAACTTGCGGGCATCATTGGTACTGCAACAGAAAGCTGCATTCGTTTATTATCTGATTTTAATAAATTAGGATTAATAGAATTAGTCGGCAAAAAAATTATGCTTAAAGACGTTCGCGCTTTAAAAAAATTAGCCGATAACTAAAGTTTTTTAGCTTCATTCCAGAAAACATCCATTTCTGTAAGCGTCATATCCATTAATGGTTTGCCTAATTCGTTTGCTTTACTTTCTAAGTATTGAAAACGCTTTATAAACTTTTTATTGGTTCTTTCTAAAGCATCTTCTGGATTTACATTTAAGAATCTTGCATAATTAATCATAGAAAACAAAACGTCGCCAAACTCGTCTTCAATTTTATCTTGATTTCCAGTTTTTACTTCGTCTTGTAATTCTTGTAATTCCTCTTGCACTTTATCCCAAACTTGATGCGGTTCTTCCCAGTCAAAACCTACACCTTTTACTTTATCTTGAATTCTGCTTGCTTTAACCAGTGCAGGAAGGCTTCTTGGCACGCCCTCTAAAACTGATTTTTTTCCTTCTTTCAGTTTCAGTTTTTCCCAATTCTGTTTTACTTCTTCTTCATTTTCTACTTTCACATCTCCATAAATATGCGGATGACGATGAATTAGTTTCTCGCAGATTTCATTACAGACATCAGCAATATCAAAATCATTGGTTTCACTACCTATTTTAGCGTAAAAAACAATATGAAGCATCAAATCTCCCAATTCCTTTTTGACTTCATTTAAATCGTTGTCCAAAATAGCATCTCCCAACTCATACGTTTCTTCGATTGTTAGATGTCTTAATGTTTGCAGGGTTTGTTTTTTATCCCACGGACATTGTTCACGAAGTTCATCCATGATATTTAATAATCTTTCAAATGCTTTTAACTGATTTTCTCTGCTCATTTTGAAGTTTTCTATTGATTTAAACTCGATTTCTGTAAAATTAAAAAATCCTGTCAAGAAAACATCTTAACAGGATTATTTTATGATTAAAGAAAAACTACTATTCTTCTTTTTTAGCTTTTGCTTTTTTTGCTGCTGGAGCTTTTTTTGGTTTTTCTTCAGCAACTGGAGCTTCTTCTTTTGGTTCTTCAGCTGCAGGAGCCAAATCTGTAACCAAACCTTTAGCTTGAAGCGTGTTGTACCAGTTTAATACTTTTTTGATATCTGATGGATAAACTCTCTCTTCGTCATAATCTGGAAGAATTTGTTTGAAATAAGCAGACAAAGTAGCATTGTCTTCTTTATGAGAAATCGCTTGTCCTTTATTTTCTTTAACGGCAATCTGCTGCATTACTTCAGTTAACGGTTTTTCGCCTTCATAAGTATAAATCGAAATTTCAGACAATAAACTTACATTGCTTTTTAGATTTACAGTAATCTTCTTCCCATCAATTAATGATTCCGCCACAAAACCTGTACGAGTTTGTACTTTTAATTCGTATAAACCTGGTTTTCCTGAAATGGCTAAAATTTTCGTTAAATTCATTTTTATTAAAATTAGTATTAAGAATTTGATTTATTTTTTTGTTTCCAATTATTTAGAAAACTTATCTTGCTTTTTTAGCTGCAAAAAATTTCATTCTATATTCCTGAGACGTTTTTCCCTCAGTAATATTTTTCAATTTCTTTTGGATTAAACGTTTCTTTAGAGATGAGATTTTATCTGTAAACAATATTCCTTCAATATGGTCGTATTCGTGTTGAATAACTCTTGCGATTAATCCGTCGAATACTTCCGTTTTCATAACGAAATCTTCCTCACAATATTCGATTGTAACAGTTGGTTTTCTGTAAACGTCTTCACGCACATCAGGAATACTCAAACAACCTTCATTAAATCCCCACTCTTCTCCTTCTTCTTTAACGATTTTAGCGTTGATAAAAGTCTTTTTAAAACCTTTCAAATCTTTTTGTTCCTCTGAAGGAAGATCCTCATCATCACTAAAAGGCGTTGTGTCAATGACAAACAAACGAATTGGCAGTCCAACTTGCGGTGCTGCAAGTCCAACCCCATACGCATTGTACATGGTCTCGTACATATTTGCGATCGTTTCTTTTAGATTTGGATATTCTGGTGTAATATCCTGCCCTACTTTTCTTAAAACAGGATCACCGTATCCTACAATTGGTAAAATCATTTGTTTTTATTTATGTTTTTATGTGCTGCAAAAACAGAATTAAAGTTCTGATATTTCAGCTGGCAAAAATAGTAAAAAATAGTCAAGAATGATTCTAATAATCTATTATATCGTATTTTTTACAAGCTGTTAAAAATCTCATCCATAATTATGCCAAAATCACTACTACAATTCTTACCTTTGCTAGTAAACCTCTCTTTATGATTGATAAGATTTCGAAATTTACAAACAGCACTTCCTTTCTCAATGCCTCTAAAGTAACTATCGCTTCTGTTGTTCCTGTTTTGGTTTTAAATTTTCTAGGTCATTTTGAAATTGGTTTCACGATTGCATTAGGTGCTTTCTATACTTATCCCAGCGATATTCCGAGTTCACTTGGTCATAAAATAAAAGGGTTAATTGCTGCTTCTTTTATTGTTTCGGGCGTTAATCTACTGGTAAATCTCGTTTATCCGTATCCGCTTCTTTTTTATATATTTTTAGGCTTCCTGTTGTTTTTATGTTCTATGATTTCGGTTTATGGACAGCGAGCAACGTTAATTTCTTTCTCTGCCTTATTATCTATTTCTCTTTCTTTTGGGCATTTGCATGAAGGTTGGGCTGCTTTTGAATATTCTGGTTTTATTTTTATTGGAGGAATTTTATACCTTATAGTTTCTCTTGTTTTTCATTTTGTACAGCCATATAAATATGTCGAATTACAAATTGCAGAAGGAATAAAACTTACTGCTAAATATCTAAAATTAAGAGGTGATTTATGGAGCCCAGAAGCTAACAGGCAAGCAATTATTGAAAAACAGTTGGCAGTTCAAGTAGAACTAAATCTAATTCATGAAGATTTAAGAAAAATGCTAATCGGAAACCAGAATGCATCTGGAATAACGAGCCAGAACCGAAAAATGCTTTTGGTTTTTATTACTTTAGTCGAAATTCAAGAATTGGCGCTTTACACTTCTTTTGACCATAGTAAACTTCATCAGAAATTTGCCAAACATCCTGATGTTTTAAGAACCTATCAAAATGTCGCTTATAAACTGGCTTCAACCCTCAAAAAACTCTCCAAAAATGTCAATCATATCAGTGTTTATGTCGATAAGCATGATTTGAAAAATGAATTGGATGCACTTGAATTTGCCATTTTTGACTATGAAAAAACATTAGGAAAAGAAGAAGCTGCAGAGGGTGTTTTAATGCTAACCAATATGCTGAAATATGCTAAAAATCAGGTTGGAAAAATTAAAACTATTCAGCGTGCGCTTTCTTTGGCAATGCAATCTTATAAACTGAAAGATCAAGACAAAGAGCTAGAAAAATTCTTAACTCCGCAATATTATCCGTTACGAACTTTAATTGAGAATTTAAGTTATTCTTCTTCGATTTTCAGGCATTCAATAAGATTAACGATCACTATTTTGATTGGTTTTTTCCTCGGACAAGTTTTGCCTTTTCAAAACGTCTATTGGATTCTGCTGACCATTGTAGTAATCATGCGCCCTGGCTATGGTTTAACAAAAGAGCGATCGTACAACAGAATATTCGGAACTGTTTTAGGAGGAATTTTAGCTTTCGGAATTGTATCTGTTATTCAGAATCACGTTGCACTGAGCATTTTTTCAATTGTATGTATGCTTCTCGGAATTTCATTTACGCAAATCAACTATAAAATAAGCGCAACATTTGTTACAATGTATGTAGTTTTCATCTACGGAATTTTAACACCTGACATTAACGAAGTAATTCAATACAGAATATTAGATTCACTTGCGGGAGCAATTTTAGCTTTCATTGCCAATCAGTTTTTATGGCCAGCTTGGGAATTCATCAATACGCCAATTCATATTGAAAACACAATTCGGGCGAATAGAAATTATCTAAAAGAAATTGCTGATTTTTACAATAAAAAAGGAGAAGTTCCAACTTCGTATCGTTTAGCACGAAAAAATGCCTTTGTTGAAATAGGAAATTTAATGACTTCTTTTCAACGTATGATGCAGGAACCTAAATCAAAACAAAAAACAATGCCTTTGGTAAATAAACTGGTGGTTTTAAATCATTCTTTATTATCTGCTTTAGCGTCATTGTCAACTTATATTCAATCGCATCAAACGACTTCTGCTTCTGACTCTTTTAATTATATCATCAAGACTATTCTAGCCAATTTAGATCACTCGATTTCTATTTTACGAAATGAAGTTATAATACAAGATACTTTTTTTGAAAAAGAAGATGTGACATTACAGTTTGAGGAATTAAAACGAAAACATTTTACACGCTTAGCTGAAGATGATGATTTGGATAAAGAAACGCGTCAAGCAAAAATGCAAGAAGCCCAAATGGTAATCGAGCAACTGATTTGGATGAGCAATCTAGCAGAAAAAATTCTAAAAAACACAACCGACCTAAAAGCAACAAATCCAGATTAATTCATCTGGATTTGTTTTTTATATTTCAATAATGAGAAGCTTTAATTTAATTTTAAAACTTCTGCAGTTTGTTTTCTAAGCTGTTCTAAAAGTTCTGGCTTATCATTTAAAGTCTGACCGTAAGAAGGAATCATTGTTTTTAATTTTGCTTGCCATTCTGGTGTTTTAATTTGATGCGTAAAACATCTGCTAACCAAATCAACCATAATTGCTACAGCAGTAGAAGCTCCTGGAGAAGCACCTAATAAAACTGCCAAACTTCCGTCGTGCGTATTAATTACTTCAGTACCAAATTCTAAAACCCCACCTTCTTTTTCATCTTTTTTGATAACCTGAACACGTTGTCCCGCTTTTTCCAATTTCCAATCTTTAGAACGTGCTGTTGGCAGATATTCGCGTAAAGCTTTCATTCTGTCTTTTGGAGACTGACGAACTTGCTCAATCAAATATTTCGTTAATGGAATATTATGATATCCCGCGGCCAACATCGGGATTAAATTGTTAGACTTAATAGATAACGGCAAATCTAAATAAGAACCATTTTTCAAGAAACGAGTCGAGAATCCTGCAAATGGTCCAAAAAGAAGTGCTTTCTCTCCGTCAATTACACGAGTATCGATATGAGGAACAGACATTGGAGGAGCTCCAACACTTGCTTTTCCATAAACTTTTGCTTGATGTTTAGCAATTACCTCAGGATTTGTACATTTTAACCATTGTCCGCTTACAGGAAAACCCCCATATCCGTTTCCTTCTGGCACATTTGCTTTTTCTAATAAAGGAAGAGAACCTCCTCCTGCACCGATAAATACAAATTTAGTATAAGCTTTACGAGTGTTTCCGGTAGACAAATCTTTAATTTTAATTCTCCAAGATTTATCTTCACGCTGTCTTAGTTTTTTAACTTCATGATTGAAATACAAAGAAACACCGTCTAATTTTTCTAAGTAATTGAACATACTTCTTGTTAAAGCACCAAAGTTAACATCGGTACCAATTTCCATATGTGTTGCTGCCAATTTTTCATCAGCATTTCTGCCTTCCATTACCAATGGCATCCATTTTTGAAGTTGTTCAAAATCGGTGCTAAAAGTCATATCGGCAAAGATTGGGTTGCTTTGAAGCGCTTCGAATCTCTTTTTTAAATAATCTACGTTTTTATCTCCCCACACAAAACTCATATGAGGTACGCTTTTAATAAAATTATCCGGAGACGGCACTTTATTTTGCTGCACTAGGTAAGACCAAAACTGGCGAGAAATCTCAAACGATTCTGCAATGCTTATTGCTTTTTTAGGATCTATGCTTCCGTCTGCCTTTTCTGGAGTATAATTTAATTCGCAAAAGGCAGAGTGTCCTGTTCCAGCATTATTCCAAGCATCAGAGCTTTCAGCAGCAGCAACATCTAATCTTTCGTAAATTTCAATTTTTATATCTGGTTGTAATTCTTTCAAAATTACCCCAAGAGTGGCACTCATTATTCCAGCGCCAATGAGTACTACATCACTATTTGAACGTATGGTTTCGTCAGGCATAACAGTATTTTTATTTAAAGTGCAAAGGTACTTTTTTAATTGCAAAAAAAAACTAATTTTTAGATGATAAAAGTTAGGATTTTCTAAAAACCTTTAAATTATAAATAAAAAATACGACGAACAGCGTTATTTTTTTGCGGAAAGATAATCTTGAAGCATAATTGTAGCAGAAATTTCGTCTATTAATCCTTTATTCTGACGTTGCTTTTTACTTAAACCACTGTCGATCATGGTTTGAAATGCCATTTTTGAAGTAAAACGTTCATCGACACGAATCACTTTCATCTCTGGAAAAATATTCGAAAAATGGGTTGCAAAACCATTAATCACAGAAGCACTCTCAGAAGGCATTCCGTTCATTTGTTTTGGTTCGCCAATTAAAACCGCTTCGACTTTTTCTTTCGCAAAATAATCTTTCAGAAAGTCGATCAAAGTATGTGTTGGAATCGTTGTTAAACCCGAAGCAATAATTTGCATTTCGTCTGTAACAGCAATCCCTGTACGCTTTTGTCCGTAATCTATTGAAAGAATTCTTGGCATGTTTTATTTTTTCAGCAAAGGTAAATATTTTTCCTATCCTTTCCCACAATAACCAGAAAATGCAATTTATATTTTTTTTTGTCAGAAAAAAACTTTTATTTTCATTAAAAAAAAATACTTTTGCGCAAAAAAAATTTTACTAAAAAACAAGGCTTTTATTCTATCAGTACAAATGAGTAATTACAAAACGAATTTAATTTTATTTATAAATAGATTTATCCTAATTGTTGCAGTTTATCAAATCTGCAGAATTCTTTTTTACTGCGTCAATCTCGAATTATTTAATAACTTAAGCATAAGAGTTTTTTCTGGCGGTTTGCTTTTTGATCTAGCTGCGGTTGCTTATATCAACATACCTTTTTTAATTGCACATCTTTTTCCTGGTAATTTTAAATACAGTCCGAAATACCAAAAGATTTTGCTTGTATCATTTTACGCAGTTAATCTTGCTTTTATTGCAACCAATTTTATTGATATTATTTACTATCGTTTTACTGGCCGAAGAAGCACCTACGCAATGATTACCGCAGACGGAATGGAGCATGATGTAATCCGATTAATTCCTTCTTTTTTAAAAGAGTTTTGGTATATCGCGATTCTCTTTATAATTACAGGTTTTGTTTTATGGAAACTACTTCCTAAAGCAAAAAGCCCTATTACGCCTAAAGAATTGAATAGACGAGATTATGTACAAAAAGCCATTTATACTGTTATTTCAATTTTTGTAGTTCTATTAATGATACGCGGAGGTGTACAAAAAAAACCTATTAAGATTGTTGACGGAATGCGATATGGAAATTTAAATACCTCTGCTTTGGTTTTAAATACTCCTTTCACTATTCTAAAAACCGCTTTTAAGAAAAAAGAACTTGAAAAAGTTCATTATTATAGCGATTCTGAATTAAAATCAATCTATAATCCTGTTCTTTCTATAAACCCTAAACTTCCTGCTGATAAAAAAAATGTAGTTGTAATTATTCTAGAAAGTTTTGGAAACGAAAACATTCATTGTGGTCAAACTCCTTTTTTAGATTCGTTAATTACAAAAGCTCATTATTTTAAAAACGGATTTGCTAACGGAAAAGTGTCTATCGATGCGGTTCCATCAACTATATCAAGCATTCCTAGTTTAATGAATAATTCTTTTATAACCTCAGGTTATGCTTTAAACAAAACAAAAAGTCTTCCGCAAATCTTGAAAAAGGAAGGTTATAATACTTCTTTTTTTCACGGCGCTTTTAACGGAAGTCAAAATTTTGATCAATATTGTAAAGTGGCAGGTTTTGATGAATATTATGGTAAAGACCAATATGTAGGAAGTCCAGCATTTGATGGAAAATGGGGGATTTTTGATGAAGAGTTTTTACAATTTTTCGCTGCAAAACTTACTTCTTTCAAACAGCCTTTCTTTAGTTCTATATTCACGATTTCATCACACAATCCTTACATAATTCCTGAAAAGTATAAAGGTAAATTCCCAAAAGGAAATACAGAAATCCAAGAAAGTATTGCCTATACAGATTTTGCGCTTCGAAAATTTTTCAAAAGTGCCAAAAAAGAAAAGTGGTACAACAATACTCTTTTTGTAATAACAGCCGACCATACATCTTCTAGCGGAACTTCAGAAGCAGATAAGACAAATGTTGGTAAATTTAGAATTCCAATATTGTTCTTTGATCCTTCAAATCCAAGTTTCAATGTTGCTGATGAGAAGAACTTTCAACAAATCGATATTATGCCTAGCATACTTGATTACTTAAATATAAAAGCAGAAATAATATCTTTTGGAAAAAGCTTCAAATCTCAACAAAATTTTGCGGTTTATTACCTTCAAGACACTTACCACTGCATTGTCGATGACTATTATCTTGCTTTTGCAAACAATCGTACTATCGGTTTATACAATTGGAAAAAAGATACTTTATTGAAACATAATTTAATTGAAACGAATAAACCAAAAGCAAACGAGCTTGAACGTTTTTTAAAAGGTTACATTCAATCTTTCAACAATCGAGTAATAGACAATCAACTAAGTTTTGATTAATAATTAATAATTGATAAATAAAAAATCCGCCTTGAAAATATTTCAAGACGGATTTTTATCCAAATATTCAAACCTAAAAAATAACTCAATTTATCTTCCGAACAATCGGCCGAAAAAACCTCTGTGTTCTTCCTCTTCTCCTGCATCCTCTTCTTCTGAGTAATTAGCAAACTTAGATTGCGATTTTTCATGTTCGTAAATCAACTCCTTAATATATTCAACGTAAGTTCTCTTTTTCTCTTCTAAGAAACCAATTAAGTACTTTTCGCTAAATTCTACTCCACTTGCTGCTTCAATCTGCAACAACTTTTTGTACAAAGGCTCAATATGCATCGCAATTACTTCTTGCGGTACAGCCTGTCTTCTTCCGAAATAATTTACAATAACATCGTTTTCGTCGCGGGCAATTTCAAAATCTGTAATTACCCAATAGTATCTTCCAGACTTTGCAAGGTTTTTTACAATAGCATGAAAGTTTTTCCCGTTTTTAAGATTCTCCCAAAGCACTTTAAAAATAACTTTTGGCATATCCGGGTGGCGTATGATATTATGAGGCTGGCCCATTAATTCATAATCTTCGTAACCACAAACGTCTACAAATACTTCGTTGGCGTATTCTATAATTCCGTATGCGTTTGTTTTACTCATAATAACCTGAGTTTTATCCCAGCTTACTTCTTTGTCAATGATTACTCTGTTTTGAAGGTGATTTTCTTGATTCATATTTTACTGCTTATATGATTATTTATGGAATGGAATGTTGATCAACACTGCGAAATTAAAGCGAAGAAAAAGTACAAATCCTGACTTTTGTCATATTTTGATATAAAAAAAACTTTTAGCGGTAACGGTATTAATTAAAAACATATACAGCTTTTCTGATTTTACAAATAAGAAACAAAAAGTTAAATATGTAACATTTTCAAACCGTTTTGCTTTTTTGCATTTCTACAAATACTGTATCTTTGCCAAAAAATTAAACGTATGAATTCTTTACAGACTATAATTGAACAAGCTTGGGAAAACAGAGCTTTATTGCAAGAAACTACAACTACTGACGCCATTAGAGAAGTAATCGAATTGGTAGACGCAGGGAAATTACGTGTTGCTGAACCAGTTGGTGACAAATGGCAGGTAAACGAATGGGTTAAAAAAGCAGTTGTAATGTATTTCCCGATTCAAAAAATGGAAACATGGGAATCTGGTATTTTTGAATACCACGATAAAATGTTGCTAAAGAGAAATTATGCTGAAAAAGGAATTCGTGTAGTACCAAACGCTGTAGCTCGTTACGGTGCTTACATTTCAAGCGGTGTAATCTTAATGCCAAGTTACGTAAACATTGGAGCTTATGTAGACGAAGGAACAATGGTTGATACTTGGGCAACTGTAGGAAGCTGTGCTCAAATTGGTAAAAACGTACACTTAAGTGGTGGTGTTGGTATTGGTGGTGTTCTTGAGCCATTGCAAGCTGCTCCAGTTATTATCGAAGATGGCGCTTTTATTGGTTCTCGTTGTATCGTTGTTGAAGGTGTTCATGTTGGAAAAGAAGCAGTTCTTGGAGCTAACGTATGCTTAACAGCATCTACAAAAATTATCGATGTTACAGGTGATGAGCCAGTTGAAATGAAAGGTTATGTACCAGCTCGTTCTGTGGTTATTCCTGGAAGCTACACTAAGAAATTTGCTGCTGGCGAATTTCAAGTTCCTTGTGCCTTAATTATCGGAACTCGTAAACCATCTACAGATTTAAAAACTTCTTTAAACAATGCACTTCGCGAATACGATGTTGCGGTATAGGTTTTAAAAGATCTTAATATTAAAAATCCAAATTCCATTTTATTATTGGAATTTGGATTTTTTTTGTCACTTCCTTTTTTGAAGTTTTATAAGCTTAGCATATTTCATATAAGAAAAAAAGGCCTGAATCATTGCAATTGTCAATCCATCAAGACCGTTAAAAATTCCTTTTTTAAAGAAATAGCAACGGATAAAGGCTACTGTTCCGTTCAAAACAGGCTTAAACGCATTTATTCTTTTTCCTTGATCAAATAATTGTTGGGCATGCCATCCTGAATATTGGTTCTTTTTTGCAATAATCTGATCAAAAGAATCCCATCCATAATGTAAAATATGCACTGCAACCTTTTTCTCATTTTGAGCAACAATTTTCTGATGTACTTTAGAATCTGAAGGATGAGCTGTTTGTTTATTAAAGAAACGAACTTTATGATCTGGATACCATCCAGAAAAATCTATTAATTTATCTGCCAGAAAGTTTTTTACTCTAAAACTTAAAGCATCATAGTTTCCTTCTAGATATTTTTTCTCCAGAATAAATTCCTCTGCATCCTTATCTAAAAATTCGTCTGCATCCAGATTTAAAATCCAGTCATTTTTACAAAAAGGCAATCCGTGCGTACGCTGCGGTCCATCTCCTAAAAATACTTGCTGAATAACCTGTGCTCCTTTTTCTTTAGCTATTTCTACTGTACGATCTTTACTAAAAGAGTCTACAATAATAACTTCATCACAAACTTTAAATAAGGCATCTATACATTTTCCAATGTTTTTCTCTTCATTGAAAGTAATAACCAAACCGCTAATTCCCATTGTCAATTTTAATTTGTTGAGCACAAAAATATGACTTTTTAATTTAGTTTAATCTTATTACCGCCATCACTTGTTCACTTCACAAAATAGTTTGTACTTTAGCTTTCAAATTGAACATAAAAACCAAATGAGAATATTAGTTATTCAGCAAAAAAGAATCGGAGACGTCTTAACAAGCACAATTATCTGCAACAACTTAAAAGCCAAGTTCCCAGATTCTACAATTGCCTATATGTGTTATCCTAATTCGATTGATGTTCTTACAGAAAATCCGAATATTGATAACATTATTCCAGTAACTAATAAAATCAGAAAATCTACTTTTGGCTTCATTAAATTCATTTTTGAAATTCGAAGAAAAAAATATGATGCGGTAATCGATGTATACAGCAAATTGGGAACGAATTTGATTACGTTTTTTTCTGGAGCAAAATTTAAAGTTTCCTATCATAAATGGTATTCTAACATTTTTTACAACTACAGTTATGAGCGTTTTGATGCCATAAAATCAGAATATGGTTTAGCAATCGAAAACAGATTATTGCTTCTTAAGCCTTTTTTCACAGAAAAGATAACCAATGTAAAACCAAAGATTTATTTAAAAGAATCTGAAATTGCAGAAGCAAAAAATATTTTAAACAGCTACAATATAGATCCTGAAAAACCGCTAATTATGTTTGGAATTTTAGGAAGCGAGCACTACAAAACATATCCGCTAGACGGAATGGCAAAAATTATCGATTTTACAGTAGCCAAAACAAACGCTACTATTCTTTTTAATTATATTCCGAACCAGAAAGAGCAAGCTTTGGAGGTTTATAATCATTGTTCTGACGAAACAAAAAAGCATATTATCTTCGATTTGTACGCTACAGATTTACGTCAGTTTTTGGCAATACTTTCTCAATGCGAAATGCTTATTGGAAACGAAGGCGGCGCTGTAAATATGGCAAAAGCACTTGAAATTCCAACTTTCTCGATCTTTACTCCTTCTGTTAGAAAAGAAACTTGGCAGCTGTTTGAGAATGAAGCAAAAAATGTATCTGTTCATTTAAAAGACTTAAAACCTGAAATCTACGAGAAACATACAGAGCAATATATAAAAGAACATACTTTTGAATATTATGCTGAGTATCCATTAGAACTTATGCTGAAAAAATTAGAGACTTATTTTCAAGAATATAAAAATTGAAAAGTAAAGGATCAGCATGAATAGTGAAGGGCAAAAATTATCAGTATTGATTATTACGCTTAATGAAGAACAGCACATAAAATCGCTTCTTGAAGATATTGATTTTGCTGATGAAATAATTGTTGTTGATTCTTTTAGCACTGATAAAACAGTAAGCATTGTTGAGTCTTTTAACAATGTAAAATTAATTCAGAATGCATTTATTGATTATACTTCTCAGCGAAATTTTGCGTTGGATCAAGCTCGAAACTCATGGGTTTTATTTATTGATGCCGACGAAAGATTAACACCCGAATTAAAATCTGAAATCGTTACTGAAATTAATTCCCAAAATGCTGCAAGCGCTTATTTTATCTATCGCATTTTTATGTTTAAAAACAATAGATTAAATTTCAGTGGCTGGCAGACTGATAAGATTTTCAGGCTTTTTGATAAATCGAAATGTCGATACGATTCAGAAAGAACTGTTCACGAAAAGTTAATTGTAAACGGATCAATTTCTACTTTAAAACACAAACTCATACATTTTTCGTACTCTTCTTATGAAGATTACAAATCGAAAATGTACAATTACGGAATTCTTAAAGCCAACGAAAAATTTGTAAAAGGGATAAAACCATATTTATTAATGCAGTTGTTCCATCCTTTATACACTTTTTTATACCAACTTATTATCCGTTTTGGTTTTCTGGACGGACAAAAAGGCTTTACAATATGTTATTTGAATGCTTACAGCGTTTATATTCGCTACAAAGAATTAAGAAAGCTTATTTCTTCCAGAATTTAAGCTTCTTTTTCAGGCGTTTTTTTCTATAGAACTTCTCTTGAAAATCTGAAGTATCTTTCCATAGAGTTTCGAAAATCTTCTCTTCAGGCTGTTTAAGATAAAATTTAGCATATTCGTTACTCATCGTCGCCACCATTTCTTTTAACGGAGTTAAGCGGCATAAGTTTTTCATACGCATTTCAAAAGTCATTTCATTATGAAATTCCATTCTGTTCAAATCCACCAGAAAGAAATCATAATTTCCGCTTGCGTTCTTTTTTATTAAAGTATTTCCTGGCGAATGATCTAAAAATTCAATGCCTTTTTCGTGAAGATCGAAGCTAAATTTAGTAAACTGTCTCAAAATATTGTCGCGGTCTGGAAAATCAGGAATTTCTACCAATTCTCTATAGGTAAGATCACATTCAAGCTGTTCGCTTACATAAAAGCTTTTTTCTAAACCTATTATTGAAGAAAATTCAGCAAACGCAATAGGTTTTGGAGTTCCAACACCCAATTCCAACAATTTATTTGCAAACTCAAAAGAACGTTTAGCTTTTGATTTTCTGAAGTATTTGTAGGCGATTTTATTAATAAAGTGCGGAACTTTAAACGATTTTATGTTTATTTTTTTATCGTCTAAATCAAAAAGCTTTATCTGATTGCGCTGGCCAATTACAAAGTCTTCTCCTTTTGTATTAAAAAAACGAATATATTCAAGAAGAATATTTTCAAATTTTTCATATCCGCGATTTAATCTTAAAATCATAAAAATTGTTTCCGCAAATTTAGCTAGTTTTACCAACTAATAAAAACTATTTCGAAGATAATGTATATCACTCTTATAAGTTTAGACAACTGGGGACTTAACAAACATATAGCCGTAGACTTAGAAAAACAAGGACACACAGTTCGCCATATCGACTTCAATGCTTTTAAATACAAATACCCTTCTGTATTTCATAAAGTGTACAATGTTATATTAAAAGCATTTTTCAAAACGAATTTGAAGCATCAGCATTACGGAAAAGAAATTATCAATGAATTAAAAAAGAATAGCCAAACTCAAGATGTTATTTTGACCATAAAAGGTGACTTTATAACTCCTGAAAGTATTTTAGAATTTAAAAAATACACGAAAAAATCTATCGGATTCTTTAATGACAATACATATCGCTGTCCCAAAATCAAACGAGTTCTTCATTGCTTTGATGATGTTTTTTCTTTTGAAAAAGAAGATTGTGCAAATTTCAATTTAAAATTTGCCTCAAATTGGATTTACAATTCAGAAAACGCAACAAATGAAAATCAATTTGAATATGACGTTTTCAATATCAGCTCAATTGACAAAAGGCTTCCAATATTAAAAAGAATTGCTGCCAATTTAGCTTCTCAGAATTCAAAATTTAAATTTATCATTTACGATAAAAAACAAAAAGACAATGACGAAAATATTACTTATATAAAAAGTCACATGCCTTTAAGTGAAGTAAATGATTATATTAATCGTTCGAAAGTACTTTTGGACATTAATCGAATTGGCCAAAGCGGACTTACTTTTAGAGTTTTTGAAAGTTTGGGTCTAGAAAAAAAACTTATAACCACAAATGTCGATATTAAAAATTACGATTTTTATAATCCTAACAATATTTTAATAATTGACGAAAAGAATCCAATTATACCAATGGAATTTTTCGAAAATGAGTATGAAAAAATACCAGATTCAATTCTAGAAAAGTACACTCTAAAAGGTTGGACAAATCATGTAATTCTAAAAGACAACACATTATAACTTTTTGATTTTAAAAGTCAAACGTGTAGGATTCAATTTATTTAAGATAATTTTAACCGTAAAATTTTTGCATTCAAAACTCGTTTAGTATGTTTGCAAAAGTTTAAAAAATTAATTAAAAACACCACAACAAAAAATTGTTTCCTCAAAAAATGATATTAACTTTTAGTATTTATTCAATCCTCATAACGTTTGCTTTAATTTTTTCTGTACTGCTAACAAATAAATTAGTAAAAATAGAGGTACTTGATGTTCGCTATCCAGAAATAGATGGCTTAAGAGGTTATCTAGCATTTTTTGTTTTCCTGCATCATAGTTATATCTGGAGATTTTTTCTTCAAAGTGGCGAATGGAATGAACCTATTTCAAATCTATTTAACCATTTTGGACAAACAACAGTTGCTTTTTTCTTTGTAATTACTGCTTTTCTTTTTACTCTAAAATTAATAAATAGCAAAAACAAAGAAATTAACTGGTCCGCATATATCAGTGCTCGTTTATACAGACTTTTCCCGATGTATCTTTTTTCTGTTGGCATTATATTTTTTATTGCTGGTTATCTAACGAATTTTAAGTCAAAAGTTCCATTCTCAGAAAATATTGTGACCATACTGTCATGGATATTTTTCAATGTAAAAAAAGGATTAAATATCAACGGACTAGAAGATAGTTTTTTGTTAAATGCCGGCATCACTTGGACGCTGCCGTACGAATGGGTTTTCTACTTTTTATTGCCTCTTATTGCATTATTTTTCAAGATTAAAGTAAACTATAAAATCATTTTATCTTTTACTGTAGTAGCGGCTCTAATAATGATTATTAATGGTTCTTCTTTAAGACATTTCTTTCCATTTCTTGGAGGTATTATTGCGGCTTTGGTAATCAAAAAAAATATTTTTGGAACTGTTTTAAAGCAAAAAAAATATACTTTTCTTGCTATTTCTTTACTTGTGTGCTCGGTTTATTTTTTCGATAGCGGAAGAAGACCAATCCCAATCATTATCACTTCAATTGTATTTATAATAATTGCTTCCGGAAATAGCTTTTTTGGAATTTTATCAAGTGCCTTTTCAAGAAAATTTGGACAAATAACCTATAGCATTTACTTATTGCATGGCATTTTGTTATTTGTCATTTTCTATTTTGTTATCGGATTTGAAGAAGCAAAAAAAATGACTGATAATGAATTTTGGTCTGTTATTGCCTTATCCGTTTTTCCGTTAATTTTTATTAGCCAATTGACATTTAAGTACATCGAACATCCATTGATGGAATTAGCGAAAGTAAAATTAAAATCTTCTTCTGTAAAATCATAAACATCTAGCTTTTACAAAACGACTTCAAAACACAATAGATTTTCTATTTACAAATACTATAAAAAACAATTACAAGTAAAATTTATAACTTTGTAATCTTAAAATATAATTTGTAAAATGAACGAGGAAATCATCAACGCATACGAAGTAATTAAAAACGGTGGCATAATCTTATATCCGACAGATACTGTTTGGGGAATTGGCTGTGATGCTACAAATGCTGAAGCTGTTGCTAAAATATATAAATTAAAACAGCGCGCAGAAACACAAAGCATGATTGTTTTAATGAATGGCGAAAAGATGATGTATAACGTATTTAAAAACATTCCCGAAGTTGCTTGGCAAATCTGGGAGCTATCAGACAAACCAACTACTTTAATTCTTGATGACGCCAGAAACGTTGCTTCAAATATTATTGCTGCCGACAAATCTCTTGGGGTAAGACTGGTAAAAGAGCCTTTTTGCTATAAATTGATGGAAAGAATGAAAAAACCATTGGTTTCGACCTCTGCAAATATTTCAGGACAACCTACGCCAATTGCTTTTAAGGATATTAGCCCAGAGATTATTAATGGCGTTGATTACGTAGTAAAATTAAATCAAGACAAAATAAACGGAAAATCTTCTACAATAATCAAATTAACAAACGATTCTCAAGTAAAAGTTATCCGCAAATAGCTTTTATTGAGAATCTAAATAGAGTATAAAAAAGTTCGCAAAGCTTTATCAAAATAAACTTTGCGAACTTTTTCATTTTAATGGTTTTAAAAGAATCTTAACGGATTTTGCGCAATTACTTAGCGCACTCCGCGTTTAAAAACTTAGAATCTCAGAACCTTAGTAGCTTAGACCGTTTTCAAACTCTCAACCAGCCAATCGATATCTTCTTTTGTATTATAATGACTAAATGAAATTCGGAGATTTGGCAATTTTAAATCAGTCTCCGAAAGCATTTCGTTTAATACATGAGAAGGTTTTATACTTCCAGACTGGCAAGCGCTTCCTCTAGAAACTGCAATCCCTTTCATATCCAAACTAAAAAGCAACATCGAAGTTTTATCTGATGAAAAAGGTAAAATGACATTGATGAGATTATAGAAATCGTCTTTTTTTCCGTTGATTCTAAAATTAGGAAAATGAATTTCAAATTGCTCTATCAGATAATTTTTCAAACCTAAAATATAAGCTCTCTCTTCTTCTAGTTTTGCATACGAAATAGATAAAGCTTTTGCCATACCAGCAATTTGATGCACGGCCTCAGTTCCTGCGCGAAGACCTTTTTCTTGTTCTCCACCAAAAAACAACGGTTGTAGACCAGAATTTTTTCGAATAAAAGCAAATCCGATACCTTTTGGCCCATGAAACTTATGCGCACTAGCCAAAATAAAATCAATAGGAGTCTTTTGCAAATCGATTTCAGTTTTCCCTATCGACTGAACTGTGTCTGAATGAAACAGAGCATTATATTGTTTGCAAATCAAACTTACGCGATCTAGATCTAAAATAGTTCCAGTTTCGTTATTTACATGCATTAAACTCACCAAAGTCTTTTTTTCTTCGGCCAATAAATTGGATAAATGCGTTAAATCCAAACTTCCGTCTGCATTTACATTAACGTAGTCAACCTGAATATTATATTCTTCTTGAAGCGCCCAAACAGTATGCAAAACAGCATGGTGTTCAATTTTTGAAGTAATAATTCTCTCTACCTTCAAATCTTCAACAGAAGAGCGCAGAATCCAGTTGTTGGCTTCAGTACCTCCAGATGTAAAAATTATTTCTTGAGCAGTACAGTTTAAATGTTTTGCAATACTCTTTCTCGAAAGCTCTAATATTGTTTTAGCATTTCGCCCAAAACTGTGTGTAGACGACGGATTTCCGTAATCTTCAAGCATTATTTTAGTCATTTCCTGAATTACTTCAGGACGCATTGCAGTTGTTGAGGCATTATCTAGGTATACTTTTTTCATTACTGCAAAGTTAAGAAATATCAATTGTCAAATCTTAAATATCATTTGGCAATTTTTTCACTATTTTTGACACAAATAAATTTTACGATGAAAAAATATGCTGCCCTCCTATTATTTGCACTTTTCTTGAATGGATGTGATGATGGAGATTTAACTGTAGACAAAATAGACTTTTCGGATATTGAGGAATCTCAAGCCTGCGACCCTACTACTAATACCTTGATTTACAAGCTAAAAAATCAGGAAGCGCTTTTATTGCAAATGCCAAATGGAGCAATTGTTAATGATTCTTCAACTTACACTTATACTATCAATAGCAGTACTTATCGTGTTGTCTATAGAGCTTATGATGGAGCAGTAACAAAAGATAATATTTGCGGTTTAATACCGCCAAGCACACCAAAAGTAACTGAAGAATGGCTTGGTGTAGACGGTACAATTGAAATTTCAACTACTCAAAACGAAAAACCAAATACCACTGACGATGGTTCAAGAGTTACAGGATATACCCACAGCATTATTTTTAAAAATATATCATTTCAAAAACCTGCAGGAAAGCAAACAGAACCTACGTTTGAGTTTGGATTATATACAACAACTGTAACACCAGCCAATTTAACTTTTAAAACAAATCCAAATGGTTTAGCTTATGAGTGTGATGAAGCTAGCAGAGTCTATAATTATAACAATTCGTTCTATTTGTCAATTGATGATATCGATCCAACATTGCTTGTTAATGACCCTACGCCTAGCGGGAAGCCAAGAACAAGTTTGATAACTGCTACTCAAAATAAAATCTTTTACAGAACTGCAAAAGCAGAAACGGGATCTATCACTCCAGCTTTTGTTTGCGCTAAAGTACAGCCAGCTTCTCCTGTAATCGACGAAACATGGACAGGTAAACTTGGTGTAGCAAATCAGAGCGGAATTATTGAAGTAACCACTACTTTAACCGGACAAGTTTATGAGCACACAATTGTACTTAAAAATGTAATTCTACAAAAAGGAAATAGCCACTTTAAACTTGGAAGCAGTTTCCTTCTTGGAAAAATTGAACGAGCTGAAACCAACTAAAGACATAGATTTCTAGATAGAATGTCGCTCGAATAATTCTTACAAAAAAAACGTCTGTTTTTTGAAATGATTTTAAAACTAAATCAGGACAAAAAACAGACGTTTTTTTATGCTTTACAATTATGCTTTTTTACTTCAAAAAAAGCTTTCTTATTTATTGTTTTGTCTTATATAAACTTCAGTAGCTCCTAGACCATATTTTTGATAATTGGCATCCTGAAAGTCAATTCCGTCATAACGGCCAAGTAAAAAGTCAAGCTCAGCTTTCAAAATTCCTTCACCCACACCATGAATAAAAACAATTTTCGGAATGCGATTTCTAATCGCAAATTCGATATGTCTTTTTGCAGTTTCCGTTTGTAAAGTTAAAATATCATAGTTCGACATTCCGCGTTTATTTGGAACCAATTTTTCGATGTGCAAATCAAATTCTGGAACGCCCACATCACGTTTATCTTTCTTTTCTTTGACAAAACTTCGTGGTTTTGGCTCTGTTTTTTCTTTTGAAACTTCATCTAAATCTATTCTTTTAATAGAATTCATTAAATTACTGGTATCTTGAATCTTAAGCAATTCGTTGACTAAAAATGTCATCACAAATCCATCGTCAGTTTCAATCAAAACTTCGTTATTTTTAACCGAAACTACCGTTCCGTTTATGGCTTCGTCCAGTACAGAAACCTTATCTCCTTTTGCAAGCATCCTACTCCTCTTTATCGTTATTTTTACTTGGCGTTTTTGCGCTCAATTGCATCATTCCAAACATAAAAACCACAATTGCAGCAATCATGATATAGATGTTTTTTTCTTCTGAAACCTGCTCGTAAAACGCAACCGAAATAGCAAGAATCATTATTATAATTTTAAAAGTTTTCATCCTTTCTACATTTTAAGATTTCAAAAATAGGAAACTTTCAAGTACTACTCCTATACTGCTCGAAACGTTTGTCATATTTTTTTAGTAAAATTGCAAAAAGATCTGCCATGAGTTTAGAGAAATATATGATCCCTTGCCTGTTCAAAACTGTCTTTGGTTATGACTGTTTAGGATGTGGATTTCAGCGCTCTTTATTCTTACTTTTTCAAGGCGAATTTTTGGCCGCTTTTAAAATGTATCCAGCCATTTTTACCTGCCTTTTATTATTCGTTTTTGCAGCATTTCATTTCTTGGATAAATCCAGAAATTACAAAAAAATCATTTGGAACGTTGCTATCGTAAATTTCATTTTTATGCTCGGCGGATATTATTTCAAACACTTTTATTTCTGAGCTTTTTGCTTTCTTATTTCTTAATCTGATTCAAAATATCATTCATCATCTCGATTTGAACTTTCTGAATTTCGATTAATTCTTGCTGCTGATGCATAATCAAATGATCAATTTTATCATGAATTAATCTAATCTCCAATTCCGATTTCAGATTGATCATATAATCTTTTTTAGCACGATTGCGATCTTTCTCTTCTTGACGATTTTGACTCATCATAATAACAGGTGCCTGCAAAGCGGCAACACAGGAAAGAATTAAGTTTAAGAGAATAAACGGATACGGATCAAAGCCTTTATTCAAGAAAATATAAACATTTGCGCCAATCCATAGCGTAATAAAAACCACAAAAGAAATGATAAAAGTCCAGCTTCCTCCAAAATCGGCTACTTTATCGGCTACTTTTTGTCCTAAACTTCTAATTTCTTCTTCGTCTTCAACAATACTAACAATCGATTTATCTTCTTTTAATGAAGAAATAACATTTTTCTCCATCGCAGAAAGCGCTCCGATTTCAGTAGAAAGGTAATTTGAAATATATTTTTGACGGTAAAGATTTAGTTCATTTACAGAAATGCAGTCTTCTGTACTGAAATCTGGGTATTCCTTTTTTATTAACCCCAAAATAGGATCGTGTATATCTTTACCCCAAATTTTCTCTTTCTCCTCAAAAGAAAGCCCCGAAACTGCACTTTTAAATGTTTGTTTGTTTTCCATTTTAATATATTTTGAAAGCTAATTTACGTAATTAACTTCTTAAGAATTGCATAAAAAAGAACAGCTTGCAATCTGCCTTTTATCACAAATCTAACTTTGTGAAGTAAATTTCTTTAGTTAAATCGTGATTTTATTTCCAAAAAACGCCTTACTTTTAACGTTCCAAAATTATTCATTCATTTTTACCATTGTGACAAAAGAAAATATCATACAAAATATAAGAGCTTTAAAAAGCCATTCACACATAAATTACGGCATTAAAACCAAAACAGAAGACTTTACAGAAAAGCTTTTTTATACTCTTTTTGATTCTAATGCAGCGCTAGACGAAAGCATTGACGAATTGGAATTTCGTTTTAAAGAAATTGCTGTTTTGGCCTGCAAAAAGCCCCAAAATTTATGTGAATCTATTTGGGATCGCTTTTTAGAAAAACTTCCGGGAGTTTTAGAAAAACTAAATCAGGATGCCGAATATATCCTTGAAAATGATCCCGCTTCAAACAGCATCGACGAAGTATACTTAGGCTATCCTGGATTTTATGCCATTGCAATTTACAGACTAAGCCACGAGTTATATCATCTTGATTTATTGCTTTTTTCTCGATTGATGAGCGAATACGCACATAGAATTACGGGTACAGATATTCATGCAGGGGCCGATATTGCATCGCCATTTTTCATCGATCACGCAACAGGTATCGTAATTGGTGAAACTACTGTAATCAAGAAACATGTAAAAATTTATCAGGGCGTTACGCTTGGTGCATTAAGTGTAAGCAAAGAGATGAAAAATGCAAAAAGACACCCAACTGTCGAGGCAAATGTTTGCATTTACGCCAATGCTACAATTCTTGGCGGAGAAACTATAATTGGAAAAAACAGTGTTGTTGGAGGAAATGCGTGGGTTACGAAATCAATTCCTGAAGATTCTATCGTTTTAAACACCACTACTACTGAAGTTAAAATAAAAGAAAAAAAATAACATGAATTCACATAAATTATTAAACCTAATTGGCAACACTCCACTTATGGAGACTGTCAATCTAGTTAAAAATAAAAATGTAAAACTTTTACTGAAACTGGAAGGAAATAATCCAGGAGGAAGTGTAAAAGATAGAGCAGCATACAACATGATCGCTGCAGCGTTGGAAAGAGGCGATATCAAAAAAGGAGATAAATTAATTGAGGCAACCAGCGGAAACACTGGAATTGCCCTTGCTATGATTGCTCAATTATTTGGTATCGAAATTGAATTGGTTTTACCAGAAGATTCTACAAAAGAACGCACTCAGACTATGCGTGCTTATGGTGCGACAGTTATTCTTACTCCTGCGAGCGAAGGAATTATTGGTTCTAGAGATTATGCTGATAAAAAAGTAGCACAAGGCGGTTATTTGATGCTAAACCAGTTTGCCAATGACGATAACTGGAAAGCACACTATAAAACAACTGGGCCTGAAATTTGGAACGATACTGACGGAACGGTTACTCATTTCGTATCGGCTATGGGAACAACAGGAACGATTATAGGAACTTCAACTTATTTGAAAGAAAAAAATCCGAACGTTCAGATTGTTGGCGCACAACCAAGCGATGGATCTCAGATTCCTGGTATCCGTAAATGGCCACAAGAATATCTTCCTAAAATATTTGATGCTTCTAAAGTTGATACGGTTATCGATGTGAGCGAAGAAGAAGCACGCGCAATGACCAAAAGACTAGCTCTAGAAGAAGGCGTTTTTGCAGGAATGAGCAGCGGGGGTTCTGTTGCTGTTGCCTTAAAAATTGCCGAACAATTAGAATCTGGAGTTGTGGTTGCCGTTATCTGCGATAGAGGAGATCGTTATTTATCTTCGGATTTATTTGATTAAAAAAGATACTAAGTTGCTAAGTTTTCAATAGCAAAAAAACTTTATATCTTAGAATATCAGCAACTTTAAAAAAACTTAGAATCTTAGCAACTCACAACCTTAGAATCTCAAAAAAAATGAACTACAGAAAACTAGGAAAAACAAACTTTAATATATCTGAAATTTCACTTGGCACTTGGCAAGTTGGCGGAAAATGGGGATCGGGTTTTGATGACAAAATAGCCGATGAACTTTTGAATACTGCTATTGATAATGGCGTAAACTTTATCGATACTGCCGATGTTTATGAAAACGGATTAAGCGAAACTGCCGTTGGAAGAGTGGTTCGCTCTCGTTCTGAACGTATTTTTGTTGCTACAAAATGCGGACGCCAAATAAATCCGCATGTAAATGAAGGATATACGCCAAAAGTGCTTCAGAAATTTGTTGAAGACAGTTTAAAAAGAACGGGATTAGAAACACTTGATTTGATTCAGTTGCATTGTCCGCCAACTGAAGTTTACTATCGCCCAGAAATATTTGAACTTTTTGACAGACTAAAAGAACAAGGAAAAATTCTTAATCTTGGCGTAAGTGTTGAAAAAGTAGAAGAAGCTCTAAAAGCAATCGAATATTCTAATGTAACAACGGTTCAGATTATTTTCAATTTGTTTCGTCAGCGTCCTTCTGAGTTATTTTTCTCAGAAGCCAAAAGGAAAGATATCGGAATTATTGCTCGAGTTCCTTTAGCAAGTGGACTTTTAACAGGTAAATTTGATTCGAAAACAACTTTTAAACCTCAGGATCACCGAAATTTTAATCGTAACGGAGAAGCATTTGATAAAGGCGAAACTTTTTCTGGAATTGACTATGAATTAGGTTTAAAAGCAGTTGAACAATTAAAAGACTTATTTCCAGAGTCAAAAAATCTCGCTGCAATTGCCCTTCAATGGATTTTAAGTTTCGATGAAATAAGCTGTATTATTCCTGGAGCATCAAAAACAGAACACGTTTTATCGAATTTATCTGTTTATGATACTCCAAAATTAACTTCAGAGCAGATTGCTGCAATGAATAAAATTTACAATAATCTTATCAAACCTTCTGTTCATCAGCTTTGGTAAATCATATATAAAACAAATTAAGATGCTGAAATTATAAAAGATTTCAGCATCTTAAAAAACCACAAAAACTTCTGAGAGAAAATTCCCTACAACTCTCACGCAACCTTTTCTTTATTAGCGCATCTAATAATAAAACTAATCATAAAACCATACTATGAAAAAACTAAGTTTTATATTATTTGCAGCTTCGCTTATATGCTTTTCCTGCAGTAATGATGACAGTACAACACAAGAAGAAGACACTGCAAAGCTTGAAAGTTTGTATAACGACGTCATCACATACTCAAAAGTCAATACTGAATCTTGTTCTAATCCTGCAGAATGGGGTTTTGTAAAAATGACCGACAGTCCCTGTTCAGCAACTGGAGGATATATTTTATATTCGAAAAAAGCAACTTTATCTGTTCTAGAAAAGAAAATTGAACAGTATAATGCACACAAAGCATATATCAATAAAAAATGGGGATTCCTTGCAGATACGCCACCTTGCACACAGCACAACATCCCGTCAGGAGTAAAATGTGTTGATAACAAACCACAATTATCTTTTGAGAATGTTTTACATTAAAAATATAAAAGGCTGCCAAGAATTAAAATCTTAGCAGCCTTTTTTTTAAATTTAGGCATCAAATTCAATTCTAAATTCTGCGCCTTTATTTTTTCCTTCACTCGAAGCAGTTAATCGCCCTTTGTTTCTTTCAATTATTTTTTTGCACAAATACAATCCGATCCCTGTAGAACCTTCGTTTGCAGTTCCTAGTCGGCTCATTTTTGTGAACTTTTTAAACAATTCTTCTATCTGGTATTTATCAAAGCCCATCCCGTTGTCTTTTACAGTAACAATCAGTTTGGCATTTTCAGAAAAGATTCTAACTTTAATTTCGCTGTCAAAGTAAGAAAACTTAACCGCGTTGCTAATTAGATTTACTAAAACTTGAATTAAAAGCCCCTCGTCTATTTTCAAATTTGCTTTCTCGCAATCTAAGACTAAATCTAACCTTACATTTTTATCCAACAAACGTTGCTCTACTTGTTCGTTAATAAAAGGAACGATATTAGAGAACAAAACCGTTTTAGCTTCTTGGCTTACTTTTACAATTTCGTCTTGTTCTTTTAGCAATTTGATAAAATTTTCGATGTATCGAAATTGTAATTCAGTCGATTCACAAATCAACTCAGCCAAATTTTTAACCGATTCCGATGGATTTTCACTAATAATTAGCTTGGCTAAACCTTGCGGATTTCCTGCAAAATTCTTCAAATCATGAGAAAGCATGTAGACCAAATCCTGCTTTTCGTTTATAAAAGTTTCCGCTTCATTAATAGATTCCTGTATATTACACAAAAGCAGTCCTGCTTCGTCTGTATATTCTGTTGGTAAAGCAGGCATTTTTCTTGAACCTCTATAATCATCTAATGCTTTTGAGGCTGTTGCAATTGGTTTTATCAGCTTATTTAGAACCCAAAGTGTTGCTGCTGTTGCGAGTAACGTCATAATTAAAGAAAAAATGAGAACCGAAGTTGGCGACACCTTATGTTCGAAAAATAAAATAAAAAACAAGATTCCGATTAGAGGAATATGAATACCGATAAAAGCAACGAACAAAAATTTGAAAGCATAACTTTTTTTAAGAAAGCTGATTTGTGAGAGTTTGCGATACAACTTCATAAAAAGATATAGATAGTAGGTTAATATGTAATTTTATTGGGCTTATTACAAAAACAAAATTAACTTTTATACCCAATTAAACTAATATTTTGAAGAATTTCTAAATTTTTTCTAAAATTAAATTTGTAAAAGTTTTCAAAGGCTTATTTTTGCGCTATGGGAAGAAAAAATACAGACAAAATTGTCTTTCATCAAATTCAAGTTCTTGATGCTGGTGCAAAAGGAGTTTCAGTAGCTAAAGCACCTGACGGAAAAGTAATCTTTATTCCGAATGTCGTGCCTGGAGATGTTGTAGACGTGCAGACATTAAAAAAAAGAAAGGCTTATTACGAAGGTAAAGCTGTAAAATTTCACGAATTATCTGAATATAGAGTAGAGCCAATCTGCGAACATTTTGGAGTATGTGGAGGTTGTAAATGGCAGAATATGAAATACAGCCAGCAGCTTGCATTTAAACAAAATGAAGTTAAAAATCACTTACAAAGAATAGGAAAAATCGAACTTCCAGAATTTGAAGATATCTTAGGTTCTGAGAAACAGTTTTTCTATAGAAATAAAATGGAATTTTCTTTTTCTAACAGCAGATGGCTTACAGAGAAAGAAATTGGAAGCACTGAAGATTTAGGCAACCGAAATGCTTTAGGATTCCATATTCCTAAAATGTGGGATAAAATTCTTGACATCAACAAATGTCATTTACAAGAAGATCCTTCAAATGCCATTCGTAACGAAATCCGAGCTTTTGCAAATGAGCATAATTTAGCTTTTTTCAATCCGAGAGAACATTCTGGATTATTAAGAACAGTTATGATTCGTACGGTTTCAACTGGCGAAATCATGGTTTTAATTCAGTTTTTTGAAGAAGACAAAGAAAATCGAGAATTAATTCTTGACCATTTATACGAGAAATTTCCAGAAATCACTTCACTTCAGTATGTAGTAAATGGAAAACCAAACGATACAATTTACGATCAGGACGTTATTCTTTATAAAGGAAGAAATTACATTTTGGAAGAAATGGAAGGTTTAAAATTCAGTATTAATGCTAAATCTTTCTACCAAACCAATTCTGATCAAGCATATGAATTATATAAGATAACACGTGATTTTGCTGGCCTTACAGGAAATGAAGTAGTTTATGACTTATATACAGGAACTGGAACAATTGCACAATTCGTTTCTAAAAAAGCAAAAAAAGTAATTGGAGTAGAAAGTGTTCCTGAAGCGATTATTGATGCGAAAGCCAATGCTGAACGCAATAATATTACAAATTGCGAGTTTTTTGTTGGTGACATGAAAGTAGTATTTAATGAAGCTTTTATTGCACAACACGGAAAACCAGATGTTATTATTACAGATCCGCCTCGCGACGGAATGCATAAGGATGTAGTAGAACAAATCTTAAAAATTGCTCCAAAAAGAGTAGTTTACGTAAGCTGTAATTCTGCGACACAAGCACGTGATTTGGCTTTAATGGACGAAAAATACAAAGTAACACGTGTGCGACCTGTAGACATGTTTCCGCAGACACATCACGTTGAAAATGTTGTACTTTTAGAACTTCGATAAAAAATACATGAAAAAATTAATCTCTCTTTTACTGCTCTTTACTTTCGGCTTATCTAGCTGCGAGAAAGATGATATCTGTGATTCTAACACACCAACTACACCAAGATTGGTTATGACATTTTATGATATATCTAATCCGACAAAAACGAAAAATGTTACCAATCTAAAAGTTATTGGTGAAAATATGAAAGAGGGAATTGTTTTTAATGAAAGTCTTGCGGAAGATGATTCATTGAGATATGTGACCAGTGGAAGTTCAGTATCAATTCCTTTGAAGGTTAATGATACGACATCAACTTTCAAATTTATTTATAGTTCATTAAGCACAACAGCTATTAATACAGATATTATTAAATTTAGATACACTACAAAAAATGTGTATGTTTCAAGAGCTTGTGGTTTTAAAACCATTTTTGAATTAAAGAGCAGACCACCATTTATACAAACCGATCCAGACTCTGTTCTATGGATGACCGAAGTTGATCTAGTAAACCCTAACATTGAATCTGAAAATGAAACACACATTAACGTTTATTTCTAGTATTTCATTATTATTTTCAGTGTTTTTAGGTTATGCTCAGGACGTTCCTGAGATTTCTAAAAATATGGACACAATAGTGACTAAAAAGCCAAAAACAGAAACTGTAAAAGCGACAAAACCACAAATTCAGGAAACTCAAGCTCCAATAGATAGCGTTGTAAAAACAGATCGCTACGGACTTCGCGTTGGTGTTGATTTATACAAGCTTACTCGCGGGATTTATGACAAAAATTATAAAGGAGTAGAATTTGTTGGAGACTGGCGATTAACAAAAAAATATTACTTAGCCGCAGAATTAGGTTACGAAGATAAAACTACCGAAGACGACCGTTTAACTTCGTCGGCTACTGGAACGTATATAAAGGCAGGTTTTGACTATAACTTTTACCAAAACTGGCTTGACATGGAAAACCTTATCACGATAGGATTACGTGGCGGTTTTAGTAGTTTTAACCAAGAATTATATAGTTACAAAATCTATAATCCAAATCCATATTGGGGAGAGTTACCTGCAATATCGACTAACGAAAAATATAGCGGACTTACAGCCACTTGGATTGAAGTTGCTTTAGGATTAAAAGCGCAAGTTGTTAAAAACGTTTTTGTTGGATTTGGTGTTCAGCTTAAACTTCTTACTACTAATAAAGAACCGAATAATTTCGAAAACCTTTATATTCCAGGATTTAACCGAACTTATGACGGAAGTTTCGGAATTGGTTTCAATTATACCGTTTCTTATTTTATTCCGATTTACAAGAAAAAAACAATGGCTTCTGAAGTTGCAAAAAAAGTAGAGCCTAAGAAGAAGAAATAGTTTTTTTCAAAAGTTCTAAGATGCTAAGACTCTAAGATACTAAGTTTTAAAAAAGCGGTAAATTCAACTTGAATTTACCGCTTTTTTTTATGCTTTTAAGTTAACTTAGAACCTTAGTATCTTAGAACCTCAGCACCTAAACTAAATTACCTGAAAATTAATTGCGGCTTGTGTATGTATTAAAGTGGTATCAAAAATTGGAACGTTTAAGTCGCCTTCTTTTATTACCAACGGAATTTCAGTACAGCCTAGAATAATTCCTTCGGCTCCATTTTTAATCAATTCATTTGCAATTTCTAGATAACGCTTTTTCGTTTCTTCGGTTGCAATTCCTCTTCCAAGTTCTTCAAAAATGGTATAATGAATAAAATCTTTATCAGCTTCTGAATTTGGAATTATAGTTTCAATTCCTTTTTTAGCAAGTTTGTCTTTAAAGAAATCTAATTCCATAGTGAACTTTGTCCCTAACAAACCTACCTTTTTTATTTCTTTCTTTTGAATTTCAATTGCTGTTTCTTCTGCAATATGAATAAGAGGAATATCAATAGCTTGCTGTAATCTATCTGCAATTAAATGCATCGTATTAGCACATAAAAGAATCGCTTCTGCCCCACCCGATATTAAAACTTCTGCAGCTTTTAAAAGCATATTAAAAGTTGAATCCCAGTCGTTGGCATCGTTATTCTTTTTAATATCGGCATAATTAAAAGAGTAAATTAGACATTCAGAGAAATTCAGTCCGCCGAGTCTTTCATTAATACCTTTATTAATTAAAGTATAATAATCAGAAGTAGAAACCCAGCTGATTCCACCAATAAGCCCAATTTTCCTCATATAAGTTTTTTTATATTATTGAATTTCTTTGATTCCTTTTACAAAAAGCCATTTCATAAAAAGCTTTTCACCATCTTTGGTTCTCACAGCTTGAAATTTAGGTCCAATAATAGTTCCAATTACAAACGCAGTCATCGGAATCCAAATTCCAGTTAATCCTGTGTAAGCTGCAATCAAATATCTAAATGCAAGAAAAAGGATTGCAAAAGCTGCTAATTGATATAAAAAAGCTCGTAGTTGTAGTTTTGACATTTTTTTTATAGTTGCTAAGGTTCTGAGATGCTAAGATGCTAAGTTTTTCTCCTTGCAACTTATATTCTACTAAACTTAATATTTATTTTAAATTATTCTTTTCCCATTTTACTAAAATTCTTAGCATCTTAGTATCTTAGAGACTTAGACCTGAAATTTTGTTCTTTTACTTCCTTCGTACATTTCGTATTTTACCAAACGAGCTTCAAGACTTGCGTTAAAAAGTTTGATTTTTCTTGAAGGTTTTAATCCGACAAATTTTAACGCTTCTAGATTGGCTGTAATAAACCAAGCGTCTGTACCTGGATAATTTTTCTTTAAAGTGTCTCCAATACTAGCATAGAATCTTTCCATGTGAATATCTAAACGCTCATCATAAGGCGGATTAAAAACGATATGAAGTTTACCTTCTGTTTCTTTTTCCGTGTCAAAGAAGTTCTCTTCAAAAACAGTTACATAATCCTCTAAATTGGCATTTCTGATATTGTCTTTGGCTTTGCTAACCGCACTTGGCGCTTTATCAAAACCTTTAATTGTATAATGAAACTCTCTTGTTTTTTTCATTAAACTATCGACAATTGTATCAAATAGATCATTATCCCAATCTTTCCATTTTTCAAAAGCAAATTCTTTTCTGTTGATGTTTGCTGGAATATTACAAGCAATCATAGCTGCCTCTGCCAAAAAAGTTCCAGAACCACACATTGGATCAAGGAAATGACTTTGTCCATCCCAACCCGATAATAAAAGAATTCCAGCGGCTAACACCTCATTAATAGGCGCAATATTGGTAGCAGTTCTATAGCCACGTTGATGAAGCGATGCTCCAGAAGTATCTAAAGCTACAGAAACCTGATCTCTATCAATATGAATATTAATACGCAAATCTGGATGCTGTTTATCAATACTTGGACGTTGCCCAGTTCTCTCTCTAAACTGATCTACAATCGCATCTTTACATTTCTGAGAAACAAATTCAGAATGATTGAAATAAGTAGAATGCACTGTAGTATCGATCACAAAAGTTTGATTCGCATTTAAATATTTAGACCAGTTTAAGCCAGAAATTCCTTTGTACAAAGCCTGCTCATTATTAGCTCTAAAAAAATAAATTGGCTTTAAAACTTTAAGAGCTGTACGCAAAGACAAATTGGCTTTATACATAAAACCTTTATCACCTTTAAAGCTCACCATTCTCACACCTTTTTCAACATCCTGAGCGCCAAGTGTGCGTAATTCTTTTTCTAATATTTCTTCAAAGCCAAAAAAACATTTGGCAATCATTTTAAAATTTTCTTCCATTTCTTTTTTAATTAAAAAAAGCCAATCGCTATAACATTTTATTATACTGGTATAAACACGTATCGAAGCGAAATAGTTATTTTTCGGCAAAAATACACTAAATTTGCCGGACTTTTGAATTAATTGAAATAGAATAAATGTCTGAAAAACATAACGCACCAATCCAGAATCAAGAAGACGACAATCAAAACTGGTATTCTTCGTGGTTTGACACGCCATATTATCACATTCTTTATAAGGATCGTAATTATCGTGAAGCTCAGGTTTTCATGGACAATTTAACGCATTATCTTAATTTGCCTGAGAAAGCAAAAGTATTGGATTTAGCATGCGGAAAAGGCCGTCATTCTATTTATTTAAATCAATTGGGCTACGATGTTTTGGGAGCAGATTTGTCTGAAAACAGCATTGCCGAAGCTAGCAAAAACAGCAACGAAACACTTCATTTTAAAGTGCACGATATGCGCCAACCTTTTGAAGAAAAATTTGATGCTATTTTTAATCTTTTCACCAGTTTCGGTTACTTCGAAAGCGACGACGACAACCTAACAACTTTAAAAGCAATTAAAGAAAGTTTATCTGAATACGGCTTTGCAGTCATTGACTTTATGAACGTGCCAAACGTTATTGAAAATCTTGTTCCTGAAGAAGTAAAAACGGTTGATGAAATAGATTTTCACATCAAAAGATATCTTGAAGATGGCCATATTTTTAAAGAAATTGATTTTGAAGACCAAGGCAGAAAATATCATTTTACAGAAAAAGTAAAAGCACTAACTTTGAAAGACTTTCAAGATTTAATGGACGAAGCTGGAATTTTCCTTCTAGACATTTTTGGAGACTATAAACTCAAAAAATTCCATAAAACCGAAAGCGAAAGATTAATCATGATTTTTAAGTAAATTGGTTAATCGTTTAATTGTTTAACCGTTTAATCGCTAAACAAAAAAACAATTAACCGATTAAACGAATCAACGATTAAACAAAATAAAAATGAACTATTTATTACCCTTATTTTCTGTACTTTTAGGATATGGCATAGCTTTATTCATAAAACCAGAAAACAAAAATAATTTAAAATTACTACTCGCATTTAGCGGTTCTTTTTTATTGTCGTTAACCGTAATGCATCTTCTACCAGATGTTTACGAATCGCACAATCATAATATCGGAATCTTTATAATGGTCGGGATTTTATTTCAGATCGTACTCGAATTTTTCTCAAAAGGTGCCGAACACGGACACGTTCACGGACATGCAAAAATGTCTCAAATTCCGTGGCTTTTGTTTATCAGTCTTTGCATTCATGCCTTTTTAGAAGGTTTTCCGGTTAGTCACCATCATGGTTTAGCAGTCGGAATTGCCATTCATCATTTGCCAATTGCGGTTATTTTAACGACATTTTTCATTAATGCCGATTTAAATAAAAAAGCCATTTTTGTCTTCATGCTGACTTTTGCACTCATGACACCATTAGGAACTGTAGCTTCAGAATATTTGCCTTTTTTAAGTAAATATTACACCGAAATAACAGCAATCGTAATCGGAATTTTATTCCATATTTCATCAACAATCATTTTTGAAAGTAGCGAAGGACATAAATTCAATGTTGCAAAAGTTTCTATGATTGTTCTAGGAATTTTATTGGCATTCTTTTTAAAATAAATTGATTAGGCAATGAGTCAATTAGATACTAGAATAATTTTCTAATTGACTCATTATCTAATTTAGTTAGCTCTCTTTCTCTCCTCTTGATTTCCAAAATTACGCTCCTTCACGTTAATTTTTTTATTTCCGAAATTGTAAATCACAGACAAACGCACAAAACGATTGCTTTCATTTTGACTATAAACCTGTTTCACGCCATTTACAACCGAAGTGAAATCTTTTAAATAAGAAGTATTAAAAATATCATTAGCCAAGAATGCAATTTGAAGTGTTTTATTCAACAAATCTTGTTTGAAACCAATATCAAAACTTGAAACATAACCAACCTCATACAAACCACTTTTAAAAGGCGAACTATAATTAAAATCAACTTGGAGTTTCGTGTTTTTTCCTAAAACGAAAGTATTATTCGTTGTAAAATCAATTTGTAAACTGTTTGATGGCGTTGCATTAATATCTTTTATAAACTTTGTTTCTGAACCTAAAAAGTATAAGGTATTTTCACTTTGCCACCAATCTGCCAAAGTTGCCGAATAAGTTTCGCCTAAACCATAATTTAAGCCTTTATAATAGTTTTCGCGAGTTACAATCTGCGTATTCGTTTCTGGATTTGAAGTAAAAACAACCCCATATCCGTTTGTAATAGCGTTTACAAAAATACTTGTTCTTAAAACCTCTTTATAAGAATGAGCCAATTCAAAATTATCACTAAATGAAGGCTTTAAAAACGGATTTCCTTCAGAATAACTATTGCTATTAATATAAACTCTAAACGGATTCAGCAAATCAAAACGCGGTCTATTGATTCTCTTTCCATAATTCAAACTAAAAGTATTGTTGTCATTCTTTTTGTACGAAGCATAAAAAGTTGGAAATAGCTTTAAATAATCATTTACATTTTCCTGATTCATCGTTTCAGAAAATCCGTTAGTCTGCGTATTTTCAAGTCTTAAACCCATTTGCAAACTCCACTTTTCATTTATTTTTTTATCTCCGTTAATATAAACAGCCTGATTATTCTCAGTGTATTTAAATCGATTTGACTGACTAAGATCTAATTCTGGTATTCCTGTAATTGTATTATAAAAAACCACATCGCTTATACTATTTGTAAAGCTCATTTTTGCTCCATAAGACAAATTAAAAGCTTGAAACGGATGTTCCATATCTGCCTTAAAACTCCAGTTATCAATATCTTGATTCGAAATATTTCGTCCTGCCTGATTGATATCGATAAATTCCATATCTGAATTATAATTGTTCGCTATAAAATCTCTATCGAATTTTGAATTATAATTGAAATAATCCACATCAAAAGATAATTTTCTATTTAAAGAATCTAATTTGGTAATCAAATGCGCATTATACGTTTGATTTTTAGAACCTTTATCTGTAAAACTTTTATTTAATGTTACATTCTGCAATTCGTTTTCTATATTATATTTTTCGATTCTAATATCCGATCCAAAATCAGGATTATTTCTGTCATTCATAAACTGAAAACCAATTGTTGTGCGTTTAGACAAATCGTAATCTAAAGCTAATTTTCCTGAAAAACTCTCGTTTTTAACTTTTGTATCGGCATCCATTTTTGAAAGACCGTCAGGAAAATACATATCTAGGTTTTCTATAGAATTTTTATATCCTGTTCTGCCATTCACACTTGCTGAAAATCTAAACTTATTTTTGCTGTAGAAGAAATTATCTCTCAAAGTATAAATTCCGTATTTATTCTGGTCGTAAGAAACTGTAGTCGAATTTTTCCATGAATCGCGAACTCCTTTTTTCATAATAATATTAATCAAACCTCCTGTTCCATCGGCTTCATATTTTGCAGGCGGATTGCTTATCACTTCAATATTTTTAATGTCAGCAGCCGAAATAGATTTCAAGAAATTATTCAATTCTTCACCAGTCAATTCAATCAAACGTCCGTCGATCATAACACGCGAAGTTCCTTTTCCTAAAATGGTTATTACATCATTTTTAACTACAACTCCAGGCGCTGTATTAATGGCACTTAACGCATCTCCGCCAGTTGTTGTTACATTATTTTCTAGGTTGTAAACCAAACGATCTGTTTTCTGTTCAATAGTCTTCTTTTTAGACTGAACCACAACTTCGACCAATTTGGTTTCGTTCTCTTTGAGAACAATAGTTCCTAAATCTGTATTTTTTTCTAAAGAAATTTCTTTTTCATAAGCAGTAAAACCTAAAAGGCTAATTTCAATTTTATAAAATCCATTTTTAAGATTTACTTCAAAAGAGCCATCTTCTTTAGTTGTAGTTCCATCAATAATTTTTCCTTCCATATTTACTATCGAAATTTCGGCCCATTCTAAAGATTTGGTTTCGCTAGCTACTTTTCCTTTTAATGTTGATTGCGCTAAACAAAATAAAGGCAATAGTAATAAGATTAGGAGATTTAATTTTTTCATGATTTCTAATTTTAACTTGTTCGATTAATTTGAAGCAAAGTTGCCTTAGAAAATCTCCTTACGCGACCGACAAAAAAAAGTCGAACCATTTTCTCCCGTAGAAATTGGTTCGACTTTATGCGATAAGGCGTTCGACTTTTTACAAAGCCTTTATTTTCAACCTTTCCTGTACGCTGTCGGAGTTAAATTGGTATATTTTTTAAATGAAGTATTAAAAGAAGATTTGGAGTTAAAACCAACTTCGTACAATATTTCTAGAACCGTAAGCTGACTTTTGGTTTGATCTTTTAAAATATGCATCGCTTTTTGAATGCGATATTCATTCACAAAATCAAAAAAATGCTGATCGATATGATGATTAATTAAAATAGATAAATCGCGAACTGGAATATTTATTTGATTAGCCAATTCTTGAATGGTAAGCGACGGATCAAGAAAGGGTTCTTTCTCTGTCATATATTGTTTTAATGTAGCTATTTGAGTGCCGATCAAATCATTTTGTTTATTGACTGTTTCTGGCTTTTCTTCAATTTCTGGAAGAATATCTTTCGTTAATACTAATTTAGAATTTACACCTCTAAAAAGTTCTGGATGTTTCAATGCTTTCATTATAAACCAGCAAGTTATAAATAGCGCTATTGTTCCAACCAATACGTTTGCCCATAGAAAAATTTCTCTAAAACCGCTGTATCGCAGTACATTTTTTAAAGCTACAATAGAATGTGCGATTAGAAATACGCACGTCATTTGAAAAAGAAATTTATAAGCCGAAATACTTGGATTGGCGTAATTTTCCAGATAGATTTCTTTATATTTTTTTAGAATTAAAAATACACTTACAATATAAAAGACATATTGAAATTCGATTAAAATCTGAATAAAATAAATCTCAGACATTGAATTTAGTGGCCCAATAAAACTTCCTTCGTTTATACTTGAATATATTCTGGGTATAAAAATTAAATTAACAATTACAAAAGGAAGCACATGAACCAAATGTTTCCATTTTAGGCGAAAATCAGAATAACAAACCGCCAATACATACAAGTAGAACGATGGCATTCCTAATAAACAGAATGTCGATCTGAAAATCTCCAGATTTCGATGATCTTCTGTATACAAATACATAAAAAATCCGCTGAGATCAATGGCTGAAAAAATAAAAAAGAAAGCAAATAAACGATTGGCTAATTTATTTTCAGTTTTTACCGTCAGCAAAAAAAATGCCATCAGCAAAGAAACAAAAACACAAATTCGGGCAATTCCCTCTAGCAAAACTAATTTATCCATCCATCTTTTAATATTAAACAAATATAATATTTTCGTTTTTGTAACAAAGCCTAATTAAAACCGTCTTTAAAGGGAAAAAATAGAAGAAAAAAAATGATTTTAAATCTCTGAGACTTTGCAAGATTGAGATAAATTATATTAATTTTGACGAGTCTAAATAACGATAAAATGACATTTACGAAAACCACTGAACAAGCCTCAAAATATGAACATTTAGAGAAGATGTCTGTTCATGAATTGTTATCTAATATAAATCAAGAAGACAAAACTGTGCCTTATGCAGTCGAAAAAGCTTTGCCCCAAATAGAAGCTTTGATTCCGCAAATAGTAGCAAAATTAAAGCTAGGCGGCAGATTGTTTTATATTGGAGCAGGAACTTCTGGCCGACTTGGTGTTGTTGATGCTTCAGAATGTCCGCCAACTTTTGGCGTTCCTTTTGATTTAGTAAATGGCATTATTGCAGGTGGCGACACAGCCATTAGACGTGCAGTAGAAAACGCTGAAGACAGTACAACAAATGCTTGGATCGATCTTCAAAATCATAATATCAATTCAAACGATGTGGTTATCGGAATTGCTGCTTCTGGTACAACTCCATATGTTATTAGCGGTTTAGAAACTTGTAATGAGAATAATATTGTTACAGGATGTATTACTTGTAATGCTGGAAGTCCGTTGGCTTTGACAGCTCAATTTCCTATTGAAGTTGTAGTTGGACCAGAATTTGTAACTGGAAGTTCAAGAATGAAAGCTGGTACTGCACAAAAATTGGTTTTAAATATGATTTCGACTGCAGCAATGATTCAGCTAGGAAAAGTAAGAGGCAATAAAATGGTCGACATGCAGTTAAGCAATGTGAAATTGGTTGACCGAGGCGTAAAAATGATTATGGACGAAATTCCAGTTTCGTACGACGAAGCTTCTGAATTATTGAAAAAATATGGCAGCGTAAGAAATGCTGTTGATAATTATAAAAAATAAAAGGTTTTCTGTGTGGTCATTTAACCGAACAGTACACTAAGATTTATGCAAGGTTCGCAAGGTTTTTGTCCAAAACTTTGCGAACTTTGCCGTTATAAAAGCCTCGCATATAAAAAACTTGGCGTACTTTGCGGTAAAATACAAGCCAACAACTTGAAACCTGAAACTTGAAACAAAAAACATGGCAACAAACAAACAATTATTAGGAAAAGGAATTAAATATTTGACAGGTGCATTGCCTTTGATGTTTCTTGGGCCATCGTTGATTTACAATGCTTTTCAAAATCAAGGCAACAATTGGCATTATCTGGTTTTAGGAATTGGAATTGCAGCCTGTTTGGGTTCTATGGTTTTGATCTTTTTGGGATTGAAAATCATAATGAAAGGGATTTTTAATGACTAAATAATAAAACTAATTCAAACCTAACAGGTTTTAAAAACCTATTAGATTTAATATTTATAAAAAAATGGAAGGCATAATTCACATTCAGAAAACATTTGAGAAAATTGTTTATATCGATAAAAAAATAAACAATCGTGAGTTTGAAGATTGTGTCTTTAAAAACTGTGACTTTTCTAACAGTAATTTCAATTCTAACACTTTCCTAGACTGCGAATTTATTGATTGTAATCTCTCAATGACTAGTTTGGCTGGAACAAGTTTAAAAAACGTCACTTTTAAAAACTGCAAACTTTTAGGAATTGCATTTAATGAATGCGATGATTTTTTATTTCAAGTTTATTTTGATGAATGCGTTTTGGATTACGCGTTATTTTCTAATAAAAAAATGCCGAAAACCAAATTCATTAATTCTTCTGTTCGTGAAGTTACTTTCATCGGAACTAATTTAACAAGCTCTGTTTTTGACAACTGCAACCTTGACGGTGCAATATTCAACGAAACACAATTAGCATCGGTCAATTTTAAAACGGCATACAATTACAAAATTGATCCTGAATTTAATCCGATGAAAAAAGCACAATTTTCTACCGAAGGAATTGTCGGGTTATTAGATAAATACGATATTAAAATTGTGTAGCAAATTATTTTTCTATTGTTCGGAGCGCTTTTTTTATAATGTACAGCGTTTCTTTTACAGGGCTTTCGCGTTTCCATCTTTCACATAAATTCTTTACAAAATCTGGTCTTGTTTTACTGGCATCATTCAACCAGTTTCCAACACTATTCTGCACATATTTTGAAGAATCAGATTTTAGGGAATCTAAAATTTTCAAAGCTAATTCTGGTCTTTTCTTAAGTTCTTCAATATGTTCGCACCAAACGCCTCTTGGTCTTGTTGCTTCGGTTGCAAAGCGTCGAATATTTTCGTCTTCACTAGAAGTCCATTCAGATAAGATTTCAAGGCTTTTTTCTAAATTATTCAGAATATTGGAACGAATTGCCAACCAAGAAATTTCCCTTACACCAAAATGTTTGTCTGCCGCCAAAAACTGAATTTGTTCTAACACTTCTTCTATGGTTAATTCAGATTTTTTTCCAATTGTATAAGCAGACCAACATCGCACCAAATCAGATTTATGGCTCGAAATAGTTGAAATTATATTAGAATCATTATTAAGAATTGATTCTGTCAATATTCCTGTGCCAATTGTCTCATTTATAGTATTGACAGTTTGCTTTTTCAAATTTCTAATATCCATTAAAATAGGTTCCAGATATTCCATCCGATTAGACTCTCTTAAAACATTTTCTAAAAGCTTAGTTTGATTTACTGCTAGCCATTCTACAAGATTAGCAGTTTCAATTTCACCTTTATTAAGCTGTTCTAAAACTAAAACAGGAATATCTTTTATCGATCTTGCTCCTTTACGTTTTACTTCATTCATAGTTTTTAATTTGACTAGCGCAATGTTCTATCATGCTTTAAAAATTTGATTATTTTTGTAAATATCGGAAAGCTTGATAACACTGGCAATACCGCATATTTTTATCCCATAGAGATATAAAAGTCAATTTTATGCAAACAAAGGAACGAAGTACTGAAAATAAAATTTGTCCATTAGAAATTGCTGTAAATACCATCAGCGGAAAATGGAAAATCCCAATTGTATGGCAGATTAATGATGGCAAAAAAAGACCTAGTGAATTTTTACGTGGCATTGCAAAAGTAGATCGGCGTGTTTTAAATCAGCAATTGAATGAAATGGTCGAAGACGGGATATTGGTAAAACAATCTTTTAATGAACTTCCTCCCCGAGTTGAATATTCTTTGACCGAAACGGGAAAACAACTAGTAGAAATTCTCTGGAAATTAAATGATTGGGGGAAAATACTTATTCGGGAAAACAAAATTGAACTTCAATCTTAAAATAGCGAACCATGAAAGCTGATGAATCTTATTTAGAAAGCGTTAAAAAACAATTTTTGTATTATAAAATACTTGGCGAAAAAGCAATCGATCAACTCGAACCAACACAGCTTTTTGTTTCGTTTAACGACGACACCAATAGCATTGCTACTATTGTAAAACATATTTCAGGAAATATGCTTTCACGCTGGACAGATTTTCTAACTTCTGACGGAGAAAAAGAATGGCGAAAACGTGATGCCGAATTTGAAAATGATTTACAATCGAAAGAAGAAGTTCTTGAACTTTGGAATAAAGGCTGGAATTGTTTAGAAAATGCTTTACAAAGTTTAAAACCAGAACAACTTTCAGACATTATTTACATCCGAAATGAGGGTCATACAGTTATAGAAGCCATAAATCGTCAATTGGCACATTATCCTTATCATGTTGGACAGATTGTTTTTTATGCCAAACAATTGAAAAACAGTTCATGGAATAGTTTGTCGATTCCGAAAAATAAATCAGGAAATTATAACGCTGAAAAGTTTGCCAAGGAAAAAGAAATCAAGAACTTTACAGACGAAGAATTAAAAAGATTGAAATGATAGAATATTATGCAAATTTTGGCGGGACATGTTGGTGGATCTTAATTAAATTCTGTAAAACAAACTTAACCGAAGAGCAGAGTTCTAAAAATAAAAAACGGAATTTACTTTTTTTGACTTTTATAACTCTTGTAATTTTCTTTTTATTCTTTAATTAAAAAAGAACTTCTAAAAACCTAAGCCATAGCCCTGATGGAAGCGACATCCTTTTGTGGTGGGGTTCACCACAAAAGATACAGCGTACAGCAGGATTAGCTCCTAAAAAACAACTTATTCAAAATGAAAAAAATTATATTCTTATTTCCTTTTCTTGCTTTAGTATCTTGCTATAATGCAGAGCATAATTGCAAAGATTTTAAAACTGGAAAATTCAAATTTGAAACGGAAGTCAATGGCGAAAAAAAAACTACTTTTTTTGAACGTAAAGACGACATCGAAATTGAAACTTTTGAAGGAAAAACTGATACCGCAACCATTCGTTGGGTAAGCGATTGCGAATATGTTCTCCAGAAAAAACATCCAAAAAATATGGCTGAGGAAAAAGCAATCAGCATGAAAATTTTAACGACTTCTAAAGATTCTTATACTTTTGAATTTGGCTTGGTTGGTTCTGAAGAAAAACAGCGAGGCACCGTTTACAAAGTTGATTAAATAATTAAGCTTTTTTTGCTACAAAGGCACAAAGACGCCAAGGACTTATTTCTTTGCGACTTTGTGCCTTTGTGGCAAATTATTATAATGTGTTTCTTTTACATTTCTATTTTAAATAGTACATTAGAACTTTAATCTAACCAAATGAAAAATACCATTTCGCAAAGGGTTGCTGATTTTTTAAAGAATTATCCGCCGTTTAATTTTCTTCATCAGAAAGACTTAGAAAAGCTATCTGAACAAATTTCTATTATTTATAAAGAAAAAGATGCTGTGCTTTTTGCTGAAAATGACAAAACGCATGATTCTTTTTATGTGGTTCATAAAGGTGCCGTTGCTCTTAAAAAAAGTACTAAAAATACAGTTTTAGACATGTGTGACGAAGGTGATATTTTTGGATTACGTCCGCTCTTAGCACAAGAAAACTATATTATGGAGGCTGTCGCACATGAAGAAAGCATTTTATATGCCATTCCGATTGCGGTTTTTAAACCTTATGCTCTAGAAAATAGAAATGTTGGTAATTTCTTGATCGAAAGTTATGCCTCGAACACACGAAATCCATATTCTGACATTCATAAAGATAAATTATATGGTGATGATGATCAGCTTCACGAAAATCTTCATTCCAGCAATCATTCTTTTGACTTAGCGCCTATAAAATATTCTAAAAAAATTGTGACCTGCAGTCCATCAACTACAGTAAAAGATGTTGCAAAAATCATGAATAAAAAGAAAGTCGGTGCGATTTTAATTGTTGATGAAATGCTGCCAATTGGTATTTTGACTGATAAAGATCTTCGAAACAAAATCGTTACTGGAGATTTTCCTATTACAACAACCGCCGAAACGATAATGACAAAACCTGTTATTACATATCCAAAAAAAATGACAGTTACTGAGGCGCAAATGGCAATGATGAAAAGTAATATCAGCCATTTGTGTTTGACGAAAGATGGAACTGTAAACACCAAAGCAGTTGGAATTTTATCCAAACATGACGTAATGGTTGCACTCGGGAATAATCCTGCGGTTTTGATAAAGGCTTTGAAACGCACTAAAAAAATCAAAGAAATAAAGCCAATTCGCAACCGAATTATGCAATTACTTCAAGGTTATCTAGACCAAAATATTCCGATGACTTTGATTACGAAAATCATCACAGAACTTAATGAAGCTTGCACAAATCGCATTATTGAGATTTGTCTAGAAAAAATGAGCAGTCCGCCACCGGTAAAATTTTCGTGGCTTGCGCTTGGAAGCCAAGGACGCGGAGAACAAATGTTGCATACTGATCAAGATAATGCAATTGTATATGAAAATGTAAATGAAGTTTTTAGAGATGAAACTAAAGTATATTTTCACAAATTTGCGGGACTTGTAAACAAAGGTCTTTTTGAAATTGGCTACGATTACTGTCCTGCCGAAATGATGGCTTCAAACCCAAAATGGTGTATGAGTTTAGACGAATGGAAAAGCCATGTACATCATTGGATTACAAATCCAGGTAAAAATGAGGTTTTATTGTCGTTTATTTTCTTTGATTACAGTTTAACTTATGGTGATACCGAAGTAGCAAACCAATTGTCTGATTATATTTTCGAAGATTTAAAAGCAAATCCTATTTTTTACATGCACTTGGTGAGTGGTGCTCTGCAAAGCCCATCTCCTACTGGTTTCTTTAGACAATTTTTGGTTGAACAAGATGGTGCAAACAAAGATAATTTTGATATCAAACGAAGAGCTTTAATGCCTTTAACAGATGCCGCTCGTGTTTTAATTTTATCTCATTCGGTTAAAGGAATCAGCAATACGGCAGAACGTTTTGAAAAATTAGCTGAATTAGAACCTAATAATAGAGAATTGTATTTATCGTGCTCTTATTCATTTAAAGCTTTATTAAAATTTAGAACTAAACAAGGTCTTCTACATCATGATTCTGGTCAGTTTATCGAATTGGAATCTCTAACCAAAATGGAAAAAATTAAGCTGAAACGTACTTTTAAAACTATTAAAGAACTTCAGGAACTTATTTCGGTTCGTTTTAATATCTCAAATCTGGTATAATAATGAGTTTATTCAATTTTTGGAAAAAGGAAGAAATTAATTTATTCGATGAAAATATTACGATCGAAGAAACTCGTTTTGTGGTTTTAGATACCGAAACTACTGGATTTGATTATGAAAATGACCGTATTTTATGTATCGGCGCATTGGTTCTTCAAAACGGAATTATTAATGTTCAGGAAAGTTTTGAAGTTTATCTGGAACAAGATCATTATGATAAAACTACGGCACAAATTCATGGTATTTTAAAAGATCTGCTTGTTAAACGTCCGAGTGAGCTTGAAGCTTTACAACAGTTTTTAGAATTTCTAGGCGATTCGATAATCATTGCACATCATACTATTTTTGATATCACAATGATCAATAAAGCTTTAGAAAGAAACGATCTTCCTCCGTTAACAAATAAAACCTTAGACACCGCTTATTTGTATAAAAAGACTTTAATTCAGTCGCATCTGTTTGAAAGAAAAGATCATTATACTCTGGACGATTTGGCCGATAAGTTTGATATTTCAAAAAAAGATCGCCATACTGCTTTGGGCGATGCCTATATTACAGCCATAGCATTTCTTAAGATTGTAAAGAAATTAAAAGAGAAAAAAGCAATTAATTTAAACCAATTATTTAAATAGAAAAGGCTTGAATTGAAATTCAAGCCTTTTAAAATTTTATTCATCAATAAAAATTCGATACGGAAACACATTTGAAGACCTGCTTTTCAGATTCTTCATAAAGCTATCGCATAAATACTCCCACTCCGAATCAGACAAATGCTGTTTCTCTTCAAGATTTGTCTTGATATATATATCTACGGTTCGGCTAAAACCAGCTTTTACAGAGATTTCTTTTCGTGTGCCTTTTTCTATTTTAATCTCTAGAATTGAATTTTTAAAATGATTAAATCCAAAGGCTTTAATATCTGCAAAAGTTACAATTCTACCGCGTGTGAGCAGCGCATTTCTATAAGCCAGAATTCTGTCTTTGTTGCTTTGTTTGTTTAAGCCTCCGGCTGTATTTGTCATTAAAGTTATACTATTGCTTACAAAAGTTAAATCTGAAGATTCTAAGACTGTCCCTGTTTTAACATCATTTCCTTCTTCTGCACAGGTTGACCAATAGTTAATTTGGAACGAATTTTCCATGTTTTTTTCAATCTTAGGCTTGATCATTAAATAGGGATCATTATTCTTCAAAAAGCTACTTTCTTTAGCCTGTTGTTCAACAGATGCTAAAAGCTGGCTGATTTGTGACAAGGAGCTGGTCATGAAATCTTTTCCTAAGCCTGAAAATGAAGATGTTTCATCTTTAAGCAGATCAAGCAAATTTTGAAGCAGTTCCGACGCAGTTCTCGAATCAAATCTAGAAACGCCACCTATTCTCAAAACAGCATTTCCTTCTTCTACAACTCCTCCTTTAAATTCTTTTATTTCGTAATGATTATTAAGAGGGTCTATTACCGATTCGATATCGTGGGTCACCTCCAGGATACGTGGGATACGAGGCGGGAGGAGTATTAATAAACAAGATTAGACAAAAACCTTACTCGATTGTTTTATTCGATGAAATTGAAAAAGCACACCCTTCTGTTTTTGATATATTTCTTCAAATCATGGATGAAGGCAAACTACATGACCGTTTAGGAAAAGAAGGAGATTTCTCTAATGCAATTATTTTGTTTACATCAAACATTGGAGCAGATCATATTGCAAGCACTTTTAATGAAGGTAAAATTCCAGCATCAAGTACTTTAATGGAAATTATGGGGCAATATTTCAGACCAGAATTTTTAGGTCGCCTAACTGAAATTGTACCTTTTGCTCCTATCAGTAAAGAAAATGCATTGAAAATCTTCGAGATTCATCTTAAAAAAGAATTTACCGATTTATTGAAAAACATCAATATTTCGGTCAATATTCCTATAGAAGCTAAACTTTATCTTGCCGAAAATGGCTATAATACCAAATTAGGTGCAAGGCCAATTAAAAATATTATAACAACTCATTTAAGAAGACCTTTAGCCAAAAAAATAATATCTGGGGAAGTACAAAACGGAGATACTATTTCTGTCTATATCGAAAACAATGAAGTAAAATGGATTAAACAAGAGGTAGTCATTTCTGAGAATTAAATCAATTATTAAAACACAAAAAAACGCTAAGAAATTAAATTCTTAGCGTTTTGTTTTTTATTCTAAAACCAAACCTATTTGGCCGTCATCATCTAATTCTGTTTCTACAGGATCATCTTCTGAAATTTCAGGTTTTTCAGGAATTTCTTCGACTGGTTCTTCGTAAGGAAGCGGGTCTAATAAATTCACTTGTTTTAATTTATCTGTTGTTAATTGATTTCCTAAAGCTTTGAAACCTTTTACGGCTATAAAGTCTTCAACATCTATATGAAGATCTTCTTTTTGAACTCCTTTTACTTTTGCAAAAACCAATTGTGCTACAGGACGATAATCTGTAGAAACGATTTCTAACTGTGAATTTGGATGATCGGTAATAAAGCTTTCTTCTTTTCCTTCATTTTCTACAAGGAAACGTTTCAAGAAATAACGTTCTTTTTCTCCATCGTAATAAATAGCAGAAATTGGTTTTTTAGGTTTCCATTTTTCCAAAACAATCATATCTTCCTCAAAGTGAGTTGATAATTCCGGAATAATAACTTTTAATTTACCTGACTGACTGATAACTAAAATTTTATCGCTTGGTTTAAATTCGCCCAACAACTCTCCTCTCGCATCAACATTTAAACGTTTTACGGTATCATCAAACCAAACTTTTCTTGGTAATAAAGTCGAAATTCCTTTTTCTTTTAATTCGATTTTCTTGATTGGATATTTTGTAACCAAATTTCCTTTCGAACCACGTCCTTTAATCGCTAAATTAGCAAAATCAATATCGAATTTCAGCTTCTTAATCGTTCCAACCTGACGCAATAAGATAGTCACAACTTCAGCTTCTCCGTTTGGATTATGCGAAAAATAAACTACCTGAGAACCATTTGTTCCATTTGTTAAATCGTAGGCTTTATCACGTGTTACTCCAGTAACATTAAAACGCTTTATGTATGATGGACCTGATTTACCATCACGATACATCATGTTATAAATAGTTCGTTTATCATTTTTATCAAAAACGGCCGCGTGAATAATATCTTTTCCTATAAAAGTCTTAGAATCTACTTTTGTAATCATCAATGTTCCATCGCGTAAAAACACGATAACATCATCAATATCAGAACAATCACCTACGTATTCATCTTTCTTTAAACTTGTTCCCACAAAACCTTCTTCGCGGTTTACGTATAATTTTGTGTTACGTAAAACTACTTTTGTAGCCTCTACATTATCAAAAACTCGAAGCTCGGTTTTACGTTCACGTCCTTTTCCATATTTCTCTTTCAATTTGGTAAAATACCCAATCGCAAAATCTGTAAGATGCTCTAGATTGTATTCTACCTCTTTCATTTCTTCTTCCAATCTCGAAATCAATTCGTCTGCTTTATCAGAATCGAAACGCGTAATACGAATCATTGGAATTTGAGTCAAACGTTGTAAATCTTCATCATTGATTTCTCTTACGAATGATTTCTTGAAAGGCTCAAATCTATCATACAAGTATTTATATAATGATTCTCTGTCTCCATATAACTTGAAGTCAATGTACATTTCTTCGCGAATGAAGATTTTCTCCAAAGTAGAGAAATGCCATTTATTCTTTAATTCTTCTAATTGTATTTCAAGCTCTTGCTTAAGCAGCTCAACCGTTCTTTCTGTCGAAATCCTCAACATTTGGGAAACACCAATAAACAGAGGCTTATTATCTTCAATAACGCATCCTAAAGGCGCTACAGAGGTTTCACAAGCTGTAAATGCAAATAATGCATCAATAGTTTTATCTGGTGAAACTCCTGGGAAAAGATGAATTAAAATCTCAACATCGGCTGCAGTATTGTCTTCAATTTTCTTGATTTTGATTTTGCCTTTTTCATTGGCTTTCAAAATACTGTCAATTAAACTCGAGGTATTGGTAGAAAACGGAATCTGAGTAATCACCAATGTATTTTTGTCTAACTGCGAAATTTTAGCACGTACGCGTACACGTCCGCCACGCATTCCGTCGTTATAATTCGAAACGTCGGCAATACCCTGCGTCATAAAATCAGGATAAAGCGTAAACGGTTTTCCTTTTAAGATTTTAATCGAAGCATCAATTAATTCATTAAAATTATGAGGTAAAACCTTTGTTGACAAACCTACTGCAATACCTTCTGCTCCTTGCGCTAAAAGCAATGGAAATTTTACAGGAAGATTAATTGGTTCGGCTTTTCTACCATCATATGATAATCCCCAGTCTGTAATTTTTGGAGAATATAAAACCTCCAAAGCAAATTTAGATAAACGTGCTTCAATATAACGCGAAGCTGCTGCTCCGTCACCTGTTAAGATATTTCCCCAGTTTCCTTGGCAGTCTATCAATAAATCTTTTTGTCCAATTTGCACCATTGCATCACCAATACTTGCATCTCCGTGTGGGTGATACTGCATGGTGTGCCCTACTACATTGGCAACTTTATTATAACGGCCGTCATCTAGCTCTTTTAAAGAGTGCATAATACGACGTTGAACAGGTTTAAATCCGTCTTCGATAGCGGGAACTGCACGTTCCAGAATTACATACGAAGCGTAATCCAAGAACCAATCTTTGTACATTCCGGTTACTTTCGTAATAACGTCTTCGCCTTCTTCTTCCTGGTTTTCGTAAAAATGCTGTCCTTCAAATTGTCTAGCATCTACGTCGATAATCTCATCGTCATCTCCATTTTGATTGTCATCAAACTGGTTTTCATCTTGATTATTCTCGTCGTCGTTTGGAATTATGTTATCGTCTTCTTCGTCTTTCATATATTTTGTTCAGTATAACTACTAAAAAATTCTTCTACTTTAATTTTAAGCTTCCTCAAGCTCATCAATTTCAACCTTCAGATTCTTGATAATAAACTCTTGCCTATCTGGGGTGTTTTTTCCCATATAGAAAGACAACAATTGCTCAATTGAAGTATGTTTGTCCATCATAACGGGATCAAGACGGATGGTATCTCCAATAAAGTTTTTAAACTCGTCTGGAGAAATCTCTCCTAAACCTTTAAATCGGGTGATTTCTGGTTTTGGTTTTAGTTTTTCAATCGCGTCTTTTCTTTCTTCTTCAGAATAACAATAAATCGTTTCTTTTTTATTACGAACTCTGAAAAGTGGTGTTTGTAAAATATACAAATGCCCTTCTTTTATTAATTCTGGGAAAAACTGTAAAAAGAACGTAATCAAAAGCAAACGAATGTGCATTCCGTCGACATCGGCATCGGTTGCGATTACGATATTGTTGTAACGTAATTTTTCTAATCCGTCTTCAATATCAAGTGCTGCTTGCAATAAATTGAATTCCTCATTTTCATACACGATTTTCTTAGTCATCCCGTATGAATTCAAAGGCTTACCACGTAAACTGAAAACGGCTTGTGTGTTTACATCACGCGATTTTGTAATCGATCCAGAAGCCGAATCTCCCTCGGTAATAAAAAGCGTGCTTTCTAAGTTTCTTGGGTTTTTGGTATCAGGAAGATGCGCACGGCAATCTCTTAATTTTTTATTATGTAGATTGGCTTTTTTAGCACGATCTGTCGCTAATTTTCTAATTCCTGATAATTCTTTACGCTCACGTTCTGCCTGAAGAATTTTACGCAATAAAGCATCTGCAGTTGTTGGATTTTTATGCAGGTAGTTATCTAATTTCGTTTTGATGAAATCGTTAACGAAAGTACGAACAGAAACTGCTGGTGTTCCATCATCAGAGCCCATATCGGTAGAACCTAATTTTGTTTTGGTCTGAGACTCAAAAACCGGTTCCATTACTTTAATACTAATAGCACTTACAATCGATTTACGAACATCTGATGCTTCGAAATTTTTATTATAAAATTCACGAATGGTTTTTACAACTGCCTCACGATAAGCCGCTAAGTGCGTTCCTCCCTGAGTTGTGTTCTGACCATTTACGAAAGAGTGATATTCTTCACTATATTGCGTTTTACTATGTGTCAGCGCAACCTCTATATCATGCTCTTTTAAGTGAATAATCGGGTATTCTAAATCTTCTTCATTAATTGTTTCTTCTAATAAATCGCGAAGTCCATTCTCTGAATAATATTTTTCCCCATTGAAAATAATAGTCAAGCCATTGTTCAAATAACAATAGTTTTTGACCATTTTAATTACATATTCTAAACGAAACTTATAGTTTTTAAAGATTGTTTCGTCTGGGGTAAAAATTACTTTTGTTCCCTTACGTTTCGTCGTATCGATTACATCTTCTTCCTGAACCAGATTTCCAGCTGAAAATTCTGCAGATTTTTGTTTATCATCACGAACAGATTCTACACGGAAATAATTAGATAAAGCATTAACCGCTTTCGTTCCGACACCATTCAAACCAACTGATTTCTGGAAAGCTTTAGAATCGTATTTTCCTCCGGTATTCATTTTCGAAACTACATCGACCACTTTACCCAACGGAATTCCACGTCCATAATCACGAACAGAAACTGTTTTGTCTTTAATACTTACCTCGATAGTTTTTCCGGCACCCATAACGAACTCATCGATACAGTTGTCTAAAACTTCTTTTAAAAGAATATAAATACCATCATCTGGTGATGATCCGTCCCCTAATTTCCCGATGTACATACCCGGACGCATACGAATATGTTCCTTCCAATCGAGTGAACGAATATTATCTTCGTTGTATTGATTTTGCTCTAGCATAAATGAATTTAGGATTTTTGGCTAATTTACCATTTATCAACAAAAAATGAAAGCGTATTTCTTTTTTGTTATGAATAATAACAGTTCAAAATCTATTTAAATTGATTTTAAAATAAAATGGACATTAAAATTATAAAAAACTGCTTTTTCAGCAAAAAAAATACTATTTGATTCCGAGTACTTCTTTTGCCAATGTAATCATTTCGGGCGTTCCTGTATTTTTGTTCTTTTCGTCTGAAAGTTTGACCACTCCTTGCCAATGTACATTATCGGGCTTTGTATCGGTTAGTTTTATAACCATATTCATAGCCGGAAGTCCAACATCGTTAGTGAAATTTGTTCCGATTCCGAAAGACATTTTTATTTTGTCCTGACAGAAATCGACAATCTTTTTTACCTTATCGTAATTTAAAGAATCTGAAAAAACAATAACTTTTGATTTTGGGTCGATTCCCATTTTATTATAGTGGGCAATCACTTTTTGAGCAAACTCAATTGGATCGCCACTGTCATGTCTAACACCGTCAAAAAGTTTAGAATATTTTTTATCAAATTGATTGAAGAATATTTCTGTCGTATAAGTATCTGTTAAAGCGATTCCGAGATCACCGCCATAAACTTTTGTCCAGTTTTCGAGACTTATAAAATTTGCCACCTGAAAACCATATTGCGCCGCATGAAACATAAACCACTCGTGAGCATGCGTTCCCAAAGGTCTTCTGTTGTTAACCATTGCAAAATGCACATTACTGGTTCCAATAAAGCTGTTTCCTCCGTAGGTTCTTAAAGTTTCGTTTACCAAATCATGAACTTCGTAAGAGTGGCGTCTTCTTGTTCCAAATTCTAAAATTGAAACTCCTAATTTATTATAATTGTCAATTTTTTCTTTCGTCAGTTCTTTTATGGCTTCATCATTTAAACGAATTAAATGATTTGATTTATAAAAAAGCTCTGAAATAAGTGCCATTAACGGAACTTCCCACAAAATAGTTCTATACCAATAACCTTCTACTGTTACTGCAATTTCTGAACCTTCTTGACTAATCTGAACCTCAGACGGATCAAAACTATATCCTTGCAGAAAATCTAAATAAGTTGGATCTAGATAAGGACAATAATGAGCTAAATAGTTCTTCTCTTCTTTTGTTAAACGAAGCTCAGATAATGCATCAACAGATTTTCGAAGTAAATCTGCAAATCCTTCTGGGAAGACATGTTTACCTCGATTTATAAATCCATAACGAACTTTTGCTTTTGGAAAAAGTTTAATTACAGCATGCTGCATTGTAAATTTATAGAAATCATTGTCTAAAATTGATTTCAAAAAAGTATTTTCCATAGCACTCAAGTTCTTTTCATTCCTTGCTAAGATACGCTAATTTCAGAAAACACAAAAATTGTAGATTTCTTAATTTCTACTAAACAATTTTAAAAGAAACAATGCTTTCTGTGTCTATAAAAATCGTGATGTAATCTCCGATATTTTTATCAATTAGAATTTGAAATTCTAAACTTCCGCGCTTTTCTTTCGGATTAAGAACTTTAACTGGCTGATTCTTTCTGTTTAAATAAAAAACCTGGCTTGATTTGGAAACATTTTTAATCTCGACCGTGATTTTATCGCCATTCTTAGCTTCGATTATTCCCAAATTTGGAGTTTTTATTTTATAATCGTTTTCTATGGTTTTATTATAAATTAAAGGTCCATCTAAGAAATCACTTTTACTGATTCTGTCTCCAAGAAAAGTTCCCGAATCTGGATAATGCTTTGCAAAGAAATACTCGGGATTAGTATCAAAATATACGGGATTAAAATCGTTAACCATCCTTCCTTTACTGGTATCATAATATCCTTGTCCCCAAGTAACATCTACAAGACGCCATTTTTTATCAATTAAAACAACATTCCAGGCGTGGTTTGATGAAGTCGCTTTACGGCCAATATCTCTCAAATTTGTTTTTGAATCGCCTCGAATTATTTCGCATTTCAAGTTTACAAGCTCTGCTAAATGCTGATACAAAGCTGTAAAACCTTCACAAACTGCTTTTTTAGATTTAAAAGCTTTCTGAATTAGATTATCATTCAGTTGTTTTATTTTTCGCTGTTTTTCGGCTTCTGAAGAATAACTGAAACCTTGCACTCTTGGAGGATTCAAATACGCATTGTAATCATATCTTATATTGAAAGCAATCCAGCTGTAAATAGCACGCGCACGATCATAATCCGAATCAAAATCTTTTTCGATTTTGTCAGCTAATTTCTCTGTGCTATCAAAGCTTTTTGGGTATTTTGCAACTATTTTATCAACTTCGCTAATCTTCTGAGAAAAAGCAAAATTGATAAAAATACTATTTAATAAAAGGAAAATAAGGGCAATCTTTTTTTGTGGCATTTAAAAATTTGATTTAATAATATCTTTCAATTCCTGATCCAATTCTGGATTAGAGATTTTATTTTCTTGTAAATCAAAATTCGAGCCAAATGCTGGCAATGAGAAACTTCCTTTAATTTCTGCTCCATAACGAGGAAAGAGATTCTGTGCAATTCCTAAAACAGATGCGCCTCCTCTACCGCCTGGAGAAGTTGCCAATAATAACATTGGTTTATGCTGAAAAACATCTTTTTCGATTCTTGAACTCCAATCGAAAACATTTTTGAAAGCAACAGAATAATTTCCGTTATTTTCTGCCATTGAAACTACTAAAATATCAGCTTCTTTCAATTTGTTTAAGAATGCTTGTGCAACTTTATGCTGACCAACTTCTTTTTCAAGATCAACACTAAAAACTGGCATTGCAAAATCATTCAAATCTAAAACTTCAACGTCTGCATTTTCAAATAAACTTGATGCATAAGTAGCTAAACGTTTATTGATTGAGTGCTTACTGTTACTTCCTCCAAAGGCTATTATTTTCATATTTGTGGTATTTGTTTTTTTCAACCACATAAGTAATATAAGTTCATTTAAAAAACTTTGTCTTTTAATTTAAAGAAGCCAAACTTAAATTTTCTTATATTACTTATATGGTCTAATATTAATTTTCTATTTCAAAAATCTCTTTTTGTATTTCTACAGAATAATCATTTGGCGAAATACTTCCACCGAAAGCTTTGGCATAAACTTTTGTAAATTCTGCTCCAAAATATAAAATAATAGCCGAATAATATACCCAAACCAAAATTATAATTACAGAACCCGCTGCGCCGTAAACACTTGCAACTGTTGAGTTTCCTAAGTAAACTCCTATGGCAAATTTACCTATCATGAACAAAATTGCAGTGCAAGAGGCCCCTATAAAAGCATCTTTCCACTTAATCACTCCATCTGGTAAAGTTCGGAATATAATTGCAAAAAGCAATGTAATACTGGCAAAAACAATCACTAGATTCACAACATAAAAAAGATATATTGTTGTGTCTGGAAAATAAAGTTTTAAACGGGCATTTAAAACGTCGAGTGTAGCATTGAGCATTAAACTGACCAACATTAAAAATCCAACAGAAACGATCATCGAAAATGACATCAATCTGTTTTGTATAAATTTTTTCAAGCCTTTATTTGGTTTTGCACGAAGCCCCCAAATGTAGTTGATCGAACTCTGAATTTCAGCAAAGACTCCTGATGCACCAACTAATAGCATCACAACTCCAAATACGGTTACAAAGACATTACTGTCTGATAATTGAACATTTTTGATTGCCTCCTGAATCTGTACAGCAGCATTATTCCCGACCAATCGATTTATCTGACCATATAATTGTCCTGTGACTGCCTCTTCCCCAAAAAAGAAGCCACAAATGGTAATTATAATAATCAACAAAGGAGGCAAAGCAAAAATGGTATAATAAGATAACGCTGCGCTTAACTTTATCGCATTGTCATCGTTAAATTCTAAAAATGTTGTTTTTAATAAATACCAAGTTTTCGAAAAGATATTATGATTTTTCATTTGCTGATTTTTTGATATTCACTCAAATTTAAGCAATAATGAAAATTCCTTACTTCTTGGATTTTCGTTGAGTTTTACATTTTTCCCACTACCTACGAAATATTCATAACGGAATATTTTTTTATCTATTATTTATAATGACAAAAAATCCCTTTATCATAAACAGTCCATAAACTCGCTTTTTGATTGGCTGCTTTTAGGGCATTATTGGCCCAAGTATTGCAAGTATAAAAAAGGCTGTAACTTCCTTTGGCTTCATAGAAAGCATCTTTTCTTCCGTAACTATGCCCTTCAATCCATTGTGGATGAACTGAATCACTAAAACTGTTTGAAATATAATTGACTAATTTTTGATAATTTTCTTTTGAAATCAAAATGCGTTTGCAGTCATCTCCTTCTCTTAATTGCTTGAAAAATGTAGCATGTACAGCAGATGAACTAATCCCGAAAGCGGCTTTAAAGGCTGTGCTTGCTTTTAAATCTGACCATTCTGGTGTTTCAAGATAAAATCCTTTGTCTCCCCAACCAAAAGCAATATAATTCATTAACGAATCTTTTGATTGGGTTTGATTGAATTGAATTTCGTTTCGCCAGTCTTTGATTTCATTTTTTATAGGAACAACAATATCAGTATGAACTCCATTAGAAAGAATGTAAATGGGAACGGCATCTTGCTCTTCGACTTTTGCAATATCTGAATTGACTGTAATTTTTGAAATAATTAAAACAGAAGAAATGTACAAAGCAAGAAAACTAAAGATTCCGAAAAGTGTCCAGCCTAGAATTTTGAATGTTTTTTTTAGCATTTTGATTGGTTGATTTTAGATTAGTAATTGGTTATTTTTTCTGTAACCAATTTTTGAGCCAAAAATTTTTCAGTTGCTAAAATGGGACGCGGATTTTACAGATTCGCTTTCGCGAAAGCGCGGATTTAAACGGATTTAATTTTCATTTTAAACATAAAAAAACTGCTGAATTTCTCCAGCAGTTTAGTCTATTCTCTTTGTTCTTTGTTCTTTCTTTTTTCCTCTAAAAAAGACTAAACGTTAAAACGGAAATGCATTACATCACCATCTTTCACGATATATTCTTTTCCTTCAACTCTGAATTTTCCAGCTTCTTTTGCTTTTGCCTCAGAACCATAATGAACGTAATCGTCATATGAAATTACTTCTGCACGAATAAATCCTTTTTCAAAATCTGTATGAATAACTCCTGCTGCTTGTGGCGCAGTTGCTCCAATGTTGATTGTCCAAGCGCGAACTTCTTTCACACCAGCTGTAAAATAAGTTTGCTGTTTTAACAATTTGTAAGCCGCACGAATTAAAACTGATGCTCCTGGCTCTTCTAATCCCATATCTTCTAAGAAAACCTGACGCTCTTCGTAGCTTTCTAATTCTGTGATATCTGCCTCTGCACCTACAGAAAGTACAATAACTTCAGCTTCTTCGTCTTTTACTAATTCACGAACTTGATCAACATATTTGTTTCCGTTTACTGCTGAACTTTCGTCAACGTTACAAACATATAAAACTGGTTTTGCTGTAATTAATTGAAAAGCTTCCATCAAAACTTCTTCATCATTGTTTTGAGGAATAATTGTTCTTGCAGATTTTGCCTGTAAAAGAGCTTCTCTAATTCTGTTTAATAAAGCTTCTTCTGCCTGAGCTTCTTTATTTCCGGTTTTTGCAGCACGTTTTACTTTTTCTAAACGTTTTTCAACAGTTTCTAAGTCTTTTAACTGCAATTCGATGTCGATAGTTTCTTTGTCACGAATTGGATTTACGTTTCCGTCAACGTGCACAATATTATCATTATCAAAACAACGTAAAACGTGAATAATAGCATTACACTCTCTAATGTTTCCTAAAAACTGGTTTCCAAGACCTTCACCTTTACTTGCTCCTTTTACCAAACCTGCAATATCTACGATATCTACCGTTGCCATTTGAACGCGCTCTGGTTTAACCAATTCTTCCAATTTATTAATTCTTGGATCTGGAACGTTTACAACACCAATATTAGGTTCGATTGTACAAAACGGAAAGTTAGCACTTTGCGCTTTTGCATTAGATAAACAATTAAATAATGTTGATTTTCCAACATTTGGCAATCCTACAATTCCTGCTTTCATCTGTTTGTTTCTATATTATTTTAATCGGTCTTTAATTTCTTAGACCTGTTATGCTTTTTAAAAAATTGATAAAATGCTCTTTTTGGGCATTAAAATTTTGCAAATATAAGATTTAATAACTCTTTCGCGAATTAAATATTTGTATTAATAAAATTTAAGAAACAGTTCTTTTTACTTCTCAGGTTTATTATTCTACTTTTCTTTTAAAATTTTTCTTTTTTCAATAAAAAAATCCTGAACAATAAAGCCCAGGATTTCTTCTTTCTATTTATTAATTACAATTTAAACTCTAACGATGCAATAATTGCCTTTTCTTGATCTGTTGCCGTAAATCCCGAAATATCCCAATAATTAGTCAAGATTTTATTTTTCTTATTAAAGAGCGATTTTTCCTTGAAAACATCACTTTCATTATAGGTGAAATTTTGTTTATTGAAACCTGTTGTGATAAAACTATTTCTTACTTGCACATTTTTAGTTTTATCTTTTAGAACAACATTATAGCCAATTTCTTCATTAGAACTCAATAAATAATAATCATTTCCGTCCCATCTGTAGTTTACTTTAACAAACGATTTTGTAATGTTCTTATCACCCTCTTTTGTCTTTTCAACCACTTTATCGAGACTTGTAGGCGTAACCGAAATGGTAAATTCTACTATAATTTTTTTCTCAGGATCGTAAATAATTTCAAAATTATCAATCGCTTCTTTGGCTTTATCCAAAGGAACAACTGACATTACGTAGTAATCTTTGTTTTTTGAATGTCCTTTGGTTGTAAAATCATATTCCTTTTTGGCTTTTGGATCTAATAATGGCTCTAAGTATTTGAAATTTGAGTAATTCTCCATTATATTATTCAAATTATACCCTTTCAAATCAGCACTTACATCTTCTTCTAGTAATCCGTACGAACGATTTTGTTCAACCAATAAAGTAGTTGCATTATTATTTTTATCAAATTGAAAATTTACCAATCCATCATTATAATACGTATACTGATTGTCGAGCATAAAAAACTCTCTTACATATACTTTCTGTCTATGGGATATACTAATTTTCTTTGTAGAATTGTCAACCAATTTCTGCAGTATTTTTTCTGGAGATTCTTTAGATAAAACTACTTCATCTAATTTATTGTTTTTACTCTTTAAATAAACAACAAATTTTTGATCTCCATTTAAAGAAGTCCAGCGTACGGTCAAATCTTCGTAATTAGTTTCAGAAACCTGAACATTAGATCCACCAGTCAGCATAAAAGTAACTTTTCCTTCTTCATTGCTCAATAAAATCTGCTGGGTTTTCATTATTTTAACTGTAGCATTTTGTATTGGCTCAATAGTCTCTATATCCTTAACAATAATAGAATACTCTTCGTTTTGCGCCAAAACACTTACATAGTTAAATAAAACAACAAATAAAAGTAGCATTTTCTTCATAGGCATTGTTATTTTTTCAACTAAAGTATTAATTTTTTAACAATAAATCAACACTCAAAAATTTAAAACATTAACTATCAAAAAACTAACTTTTAAAAATACCTGAAATCAGGATAAAAAAAATCCTGAGTTTTTCAACTCAGGATTCTATAATTTATCAAACAATTATTCTTACTCGTTATGTAAGAAAGCTTGTCTTTCTAATAGAGTTTCTTCGTCCTCAACGTGATTGTCATCAGGTACACAACAGTCAACAGGACAAACAGCAGCACACTGCGGTTCATCATGAAAACCTTTACATTCTGTACATTTTCCAGGTACAATATAATAGATTTCATCAGAAATTGGAGTTTGCGCATCATCAGCGTCTACTTCAGTTCCGTCAGGTAAAACAATTTTTCCAGAAAGACTAGTTCCGTCTTTATATCTCCAATCATCTGCTCCTTCATATATTGCTGTATTTGGGCACTCTGGTTCGCAAGCCCCGCAATTGATGCATTCGTCAGTTATAATAATTGCCATCTTTTTATTTTTCTTAAAGTTAAAAGTCGTATAGTCTCATCGTCCGAAAAAAGTACACAAAAGACATTCTTTGCTTTTGACTTGATGACTTTTGACTTTCGACTTAATTATGCTTATTTTTGTGCAAAATTACAATCAAAACAATTCATAAACAAACATTATGACATTAGAAACAAAAAAAAGTGTTTTTGTTGAATTAGGAAAATTTTTAAGTCAGTTTTCTGAAGGCGCTTCTGCGCAAAAATCTGACGTCTTATATAATGATCTCTTTTTTGATGATTTCAATAACCTGATTCATTTATCGCAATCTCATAATGGATGGTATACTCCTGAACAGGTTTATTTCTCTATACAATCTTGGGCTGAAGCTTTGACAAAAGAAAATATTGACAAATGGCTTTCTGTTTATAAAATTGAAGAAAATAATGAGAATCCAAAAACTATTGCTTTGATTTTAGCAGGAAATATTCCCTTAGTAGGTTTTCATGATTTCTTATCGGTTTTAATTACAGGCAACACAGCTTTAATCAAAACTTCTTCAAACGACCAGCATTTATTACCATTTTTAGCTAAATATTTAATTGCTGTTGATGAAAATTTCAAAAACAAAATCACTTTCGTAGAAGGAAAACTAGAAAACTTCGACGCTGTAATCGCTACAGGAAGCAACAATACTTCTCGTTATTTTGAATATTATTTTAAAGACAAACCTTCAATCATTCGTAAAAACAGAAATTCGGCAGCGATTTTAACTGGAAAAGAAACTAACGAAGATTTAGAAGCATTGGGCGAAGATATTTTTAGATATTTTGGTTTAGGATGTCGAAATGTATCCAAGCTTTTTATTCCAAAAGGCTATACTTTTGATGCTTTTTTCCAAGCTATGTTCAAATATCAAGATGTTATTCACTATGAAAAATACGCTAATAATTATGATTATAACAAAGCTGTATTTTTAATGAGTAATTTCAAATTACTAGACAACGGATTCTTGACTTTAAAAGAAGATTCAAGCTACGCTTCGCCTATTTCTAGTGTTTTTTATGAATACTACGAAAACCTTGAAGATCTAGAAAAACGCCTTCAGGAAGACACAGATCAAATTCAATGCATTGTTAGCAGTAATTTAACTACAAATAGTATTGCATTTGGCGAAACGCAAAAACCGCAATTGTGGGATTACGCAGATAATGTCGATACTATAACGTTTTTGTTAACAACAAAGTAATAAATTGTTTAATTATTTCGAATATTTTAACGCTTTTTCGGCTCTTATTACCGAAATTTGCGTCTTTAAAATTTTCGACTATTAACAACAACCATGAAAAAACACAACTACAGCGCAGGACCAAGTATTTTACCTCAGGAAGTTTTTGAGAAGGCATCAAAAGCAATTTTAAATTTTAATGATTCAGGGTTATCTATTCTTGAAATCTCGCACCGAAGCAAAGATTTCGTTGCAGTTATGGAGGAGGCTCGTTCCCTTGCTTTAGAATTATTAGGACTTCAAGGAAAAGGTTATCAGGCTTTATTTTTACAAGGTGGTGCCAGCACAGCATTCTTAATGGCTCCATACAACTTAATGAAAGAAAACGGAAAAGCAGCTTATTTAGATTCGGGAACGTGGGCAACTGCAGCAATCAAAGAAGCAAAACTTTTCGGTGATACTGTTGTCGTAGCTTCTTCAAAAGAAGACAATTATACTTATGTTCCAAAAGGTTACGAAATTCCAGCTGATGCTGATTATTTCCACTGCACAAGCAACAATACTATCTTTGGAACTCAAATGAAAGATTTTCCAGCAACAAACGTACCTGTTGTTTGCGATATGAGTTCTGATATTTTTTCACGTGAATTAGATTTTTCTAAATTCGACTTAATCTATGCTGGAGCTCAAAAAAATATGGGACCTGCTGGAACTACATTGGTAGTAGTTAAAGAAGAAATCTTAGGCAAAAACGGAAGAACAATTCCTAGTATGCTAGATTACGCTAAACACATTAAAGGAGAAAGTATGTACAATACTCCACCTGTATTTGCTGTTTACGTTTCTTTATTAACATTACAGTGGATTAAAGAAAAAGGCGGAATCGCTGCTGTAGAAAAATTAAACAACGCTAAAGCAGAATTACTTTACGCTGAAATCGACAGAAACCCGTTATTCAAAGGTGCTGCTGCAGTAGAAGATCGTTCAAATATGAACGTAACTTTCTTATTGAACAATCCTGAACACACGGAAACTTTTGATGCTTTATGGAAAGCTGCAAACATTTCTGGATTGCCAGGACACCGTTCTGTAGGTGGTTACAGAGCTTCTATCTACAACGCTATGCCAATTGAAAGCGTTCAGGTTTTAGTTGATGTAATGAAAGCTTTGGAAGCTAAAGTTTAATTTTTTTTCGGTTAATCGTTAATTTGTTTAACTGTTTAATCGTAAAAACATTTCCTTTAGAAAAATATCAAAAAAGAAAAAATTAAAAATTGGTTTATCGATTAAACAAATTAACGGTTCACCAAATAAACAATAAACACACAATGAAAGTATTAGCAAATGACGGAATTTCTAAAAGCGGAATTCTAGCCTTAGAAAAAGGTGGATTTGAAGTTATAACTACAAAAGTAGCTCAAGAACAAGTAGCTAACTATATCAATGAAAATAATGTTGACGTAATTTTAGTTCGTAGTGCAACTAAAGTTCGTAAAGATATAATCGACGCTTGTCCTGGTATCAAAATCATCGGTCGTGGTGGTGTTGGTATGGATAATATCGATGTGGATTATGCTAAAAGCAAAGGAATTCATGTAATTAATACTCCTGCTTCATCTTCAGAATCTGTTGCTGAATTAGTTTTCGGTCACTTATTCAATGGTGTACGTTTTTTACATGATTCTAACAGAAATATGCCTCTAGAAGGAGATTCAAACTTTGACGGTTTGAAAAAAGCATATGCTAACGGAACTGAATTAAGAGGAAAAACTTTAGGTATTGTTGGTATTGGTCGTATCGGACAAGCTACTGCAAAAATGGCTCTTGGTTTAGGAATGAAAGTTATTGCAGCTGATAGTTTTATTCCTCAAGTTGATGTAAAAGTTGAATTTTTCGACGGACAATCAATTACAACTACAATCGTTTCTCAATCTTTAGAGTCTTTATTTAAAGAAGCTGATTTCATTACATTGCACGTTCCTGCTCAAAATGGTTATATCATTGGAGAAAAAGAACTTGAAATCATGAAAGATGGTGTTGGAATCGTGAATTGTGCTCGTGGTGGTGTTATTGATGAAGTAGCTTTGGTAAAAGCTTTAGATTCAGGAAAAGTTGCTTTTGCTGGTTTAGATGTTTTCGAAAACGAACCAAAACCAGAAATGGCAATCTTAATGCACTCTAAAATTTCATTAACTCCACACATTGGAGCTGCGACTGGAGAAGCACAAGACAGAATTGGTACTGAATTAGCATCACAAATTATTACTTTGTTAAGCTAATCACTTATAATTAAATTACTTGCAAAGGGATTTATTAACATTGTTTAATAAATCCCTTTCTTTTTTTGTTTAAATTTGAGTTCTAATCTAAATCCTAAAAATCATGTTTGAACAATTAACTCAATTAGTGCAACAATATGGAGGTGATGCAGTTGTAAACAATAACGCCATCCCAAATGAACATAACGAAGCTGTTATTAGCGAAACCAGCAATTCTATTTTTGAAGGATTAAAAAAGATTGTTTCTGAAGGCGGAACTGATCAAATTGCTGGATTATTCAATGGAAGTTCAGCCATTGACAGCTCAAATCCGGTAGTGCAACAAATTCAGCAACAACTAAGTGGAAATCTTGGCGAAAAATTCGGTTTAAGCAGTGCCGATTCAAATGGAGTTGCTTCCAATTTAATTCCACAGATTTTAGGTTCTCTAGTGAATAAAGCAAAAGATCCGAACGATAGCAGTTTTCAAATTTCAGATATTATAAATTCAATTTCAGGAAACAGCGGACAAGCTTCGGGAATAATGGACACCATTTCTAAATACGGAATGCAATTTGGCCTTGACCAAAATAACGACGGAAAAGTTGACGTTGCAGATGTTCTTGTAGTGACCAAAAGTAAAGGAGGAATCGCAGGTTTTATTGGAAAACTATTTGGAAGTAAATAATAAACAAAGAGTCGGAGTTGCAAAGCAACAAAGCCTTCAAAATATTAAAAAGCTGTTTGCAATTCTTGCAAACAGCTTTTTATTTACACCTTTGAACCTTCAAAAGAATGTTAAACCCCATTCTCTTTTCATCAGATATTCGTAAATTTAAGACATGAAAAAGTGCATTTCCATATTAATTGTTTTATTTACCATTATTGCGTGTTCATCGGCTTCTAAGAATATCGCCAGTACAGATACTGCTACACCAAACAAAAAAGTAAATGATACCGTTAGAATTGCAAATGATTCATTAGAATACGAAGTTATCATCATTGATAATGGATTCTCTACTTGGCTCGCTTCTAGAGCCTATCCACGAAACTATTATTCATTGCAATATCTTGAAAACAAAAACAATCTGTACGTAACCGAATGGAACAATCGTGTTTTACAACCACAGCGTTACAATCCAAATTTATACGAAATGTCTATTGATTATCGCCCAGATATTCATTATGGCTACGAAGTAAATTACTTAATTTACAATTACATGATTTATTTTCAAAATACTTACAAACAAAAGCTTTGGGGTTATGTTCCCTCAAGATAATATACTATATTTGTAATCATTACAAATAGCAATGAACAGATTAAAAAAACGCTGGGGAATCACCTCCAATTTACAAGCCATAATTATATTTATCGTTTTTGCCATCACAGGATCGGCATCTGCGTGGCTGTCTAAACCATTCTGCGTTTGGCTGGGAATTACTAAAGAAGATTTTGGAGGCTGGTTTACACTCATTCGCCTTATAATTATCTTTCCAATTTACCAAGTTTTATTAGTTGCGATCGGAACTATTTTTGGGCAATTTAAATTCTTTTGGAACTTCGAAAAGAAAATGCTTAAAAACATGGGACTTGGTTTTTTATTTAAGGATTAGTTCCTTTCTATAGCTCTTAACTTTTTTATTTTTTCTGGAAGAAATAAGTATAAATCCAAGTAAGAGTAAAAGACGGAATAACATCAGTAAAAGGCAGTATTTCCTCCAGAAAAGTCAAGACTCCTGCCACTTTCCCTACTCTTCCTTTATACATTCTTGACATAATTAGAGCAGCAATCGGCGCCCAAATTACATCTGAAAACTCCCCTAGAAACGGAATCGAAAAAGAAATCATACCAATTCCGTCCAAAACCAATCCAATGAGTAGTTTCGACATTCTGTCATCTTCTGCAACTTCTAAATCTTGCATAACACATTCATTTTTAAGTTAATCGAAATTAAAAATTATTCTCGAAATACTATTATTTCTTTTCTAAATTTAATTTTCAATATTCCCATATCAATTTACGTACCGATTTTAAATTTTAGATTTTATAAAATCAACTCGCTCTTTTTGGAATTTGGGATTTTACATATTGTAATTTGATTTTGAGCATAATCTTCGTTTCTTTGTAAAAACAGTTTCATCAAATGATACACGCAAAAAACATTCATAAATTCTACGACAAACTTGAAGTATTAAAAGGTGTCGATTTACATATTAAAAAAGGCGAAATTGTTTCTATCGTTGGTGCTTCGGGTGCTGGAAAAACAACTTTGTTACAAATTCTAGGAACTTTAGATAAACCCGATCATAATCCAGATTCATCTCTAACTATTAACGGAAAAAATGTTTTGGAACTGCAAAACATCAAAAATGACAACTCAAACCAAGAAAAAGCATTCAAAATCATTACTTGGTTAGGAGCTTTTTACTTTGTTTTATTAGCAGTTTTTGTATTATTTTTTAGAAGTAAAATAGAAAATGATATTTTCGGTTATGGCACATGGGCAGTGATACTTGCACCTACTCTATTATTGTTTTTTTATTACAGCCGATATTTCAAAAAGAAAAGCAAACAAGACAAAGTTTTATCCGATTTTAGAAATTTAAATTTAGGATTCATTTTTCAATTCCATCAGCTTTTGCCTGAGTTTACAGCCTTAGAAAATGTCTGCATTCCAGCTCATATTGCAGGCAAAAAAACAGCCGAAACAGAAGAAGAAGCAAAAAAATTATTGAATTATCTTGGGCTTTCGCACAGAATTAATCATAAACCAAGCGAACTCTCTGGCGGAGAACAACAGCGTGTTGCCGTTGCGAGAGCTTTAATCAATAAACCAGATGTCATTTTTGCCGATGAACCTTCTGGAAATCTAGATACTCATTCTGCAGAAAACCTGCATCAGCTATTTTTCCAGCTTCGTGATGAGTTCGGACAAACTTTTGTTATTGTAACACATAACGAAGAATTAGCCAACATGGCTGATAGAAAATTAGTTATGGTTGACGGCCAAATCAGTAATTAGAATAATCAGGAGCTATTTCCTGCTGTCCTTCCAATCTTTTATGCCGAACCCCGGCATAAAAGGATTTTCCCTCCCATCAGGGCTAGGGCACTCGAACACATAAGAAGATTTCATTTCAATATGAACCAAAAAGAACTCAAAGAATTTCTAGACGAAAAAGTCATTCAATATAACAATCAGGATTTCATCGAAAGTGACCCTGTTCAAATTCCGCATCTCTTCACTCAAAAAGAAGATATTGAAATCGCAGGTTTCTTAAGCGCTTCTATTGCTTGGGGAAATCGTAAAATGATTATCAAGAATTCGCATAAAATGATGGAATTAATGGGCAATACGCCATACGATTTTGTTATGTCACATTCAGATGAGGACTTGGCAAGATTGGAAACATTCGTCCATAGAACTTTTAACGGACATGATTTTGCGGGTTTCATAAAAGGTTTAAATAACATTTACAAAAATCACAACGGATTAGAATCTGTTTTTGCTAAAAATCAAGAAAAAGACAGTTTACAGAAAAGCATCAGCGAATTCAAAAAGATATTTTTTGAAACAGATCATTTAGCAAGAACTCAGAAACATATTTCAGATCCGTTGAACAATTCAGCGGCTAAGAGAATCAACATGTATCTGCGATGGATGGTGCGACAAGATGCTAAAGGAGTCGATTTAGGAATTTGGAAAAGCATTTCTCCTTCAGTTTTATCTTGCCCATTAGATGTTCATTCTGGAAATGTTGCCCGCAAACTTGGTATTCTTTCGCGAAAGCAAAATGATGCCAAAGCTCTATTGGAATTAGACACCAAATTGAGAGAAATGGATGCAAAAGATCCTGTAAAATATGATTTTGCTTTATTTGGATTGGGTGTTTTTGAAGGTTTTTAAACTTTTTAAAATCTAAAAATATACAACTGTCAGGCTGAGCGAAGTCGAAGCCCACGTTCCAATTGTTACGCTCTTCGACTTCGCTCAGAGTGACATTCAAAGTGATAATACGACATCAAAAATTACAAATTCAACAAAAAACCATGAATTTAACGTACATTTGCACAAAATTTAAAGCAAATGAGCACTTTCGAAAAATTTAATCTTCCAAAATCATTACAAAAAGCAGTTGACGAATTAGGATTTGTTACGCCTACTCCTATTCAAGAAAAATCTTTTTCTGTAATCATGTCTGGACGTGATATGATGGGAATTGCACAAACCGGAACTGGTAAAACATTTGCTTATTTACTGCCTCTTTTAAAGCTGTACAAATTTACTCATACCAATACACCAAAGATTGTAATCCTTGTTCCAACTCGTGAATTAGTAGTTCAGGTTGTAGAAGAAGTAGAGAAACTGACTACATACATGTCGGTTAAAACTTTAGGTATTTACGGTGGTGTAAACATCAATACTCAAAAAAAAGCCGTTTATGAAGGTGTCGACATTTTAGTTGGAACACCAGGACGTACTATGGATTTAGCACTTGACGCGGTAGTTCGTTTTGACGAAACACAAAAATTAGTAATTGACGAGTTTGACGAAATGCTGAATTTAGGTTTCAGACCACAGCTTACTTCGCTTTTTGCAATGATGAAAACTAAACGTCAAAATATTCTGTTCTCTGCAACAATGACAGATGAAGTTGATGATTTGTTAAATGATTATTTTGATTTTCCTGAAGAGGTGACATTAGCTCCATCAGGAACTCCACTAGAAAAAATTACACAGCTTACTTATAACGTTCCGAATTTTAATACCAAAGTAAACCTTTTAAAATATTTACTGGAAACTGACGAAAGCATGAGCCGTATTCTAGTTTTCGTAAATAACAAAAAGATTTCGGATATGCTTTTCAATCGTATCGACGAGCTTTTTGATGGACAATTTGGTGTAATTCACTCCAACAAATCTCAAAATTACCGTTTGAGTACAATGGCCGAATTTCAAGAAGGAAATCTTCGCGGTTTAATTACAACCGACGTTATGGCAAGAGGTTTGGATATTTCGAATATTACCCACATAATTAACTTCGAACTTCCAGAAGAACCAGAATTGTATATGCACAGAATTGGTCGTACGGGTCGTGCAGACGCAACGGGAACAGCAATTAGTTTTGTTACTCCAAGAGAAGAAGAATTTAAAATAGAAACGGAACTTTTAATGGATCAAGAGCTTGAAATTGCCGATTTTCCTGAAGAAGTTGAAATTTCAGAAAAGTTAATTGAAGCTGAAAAAGATAAATTACCTAGAAAGTTTCTACTGAAAAAACCAAAACTAGAAGGTGACGGTGCTTTCCATGAAAAATCTAAAAAGAACCAAAAAGTCAATCTTGGTGGTCCTTCAAAAACCAAAAAGAAAACGCATGGTTCTGTTAACAGAAATATGTTGAAGACAAGAAATGAGAAGAAGAAAAAAAAATAACTTTTTTTTAGATGCTAAGGTACTAAGTTGCTAAGGTTCTAAGTTTTTTATATAACACTAAAAAAGGGTAAAGATTCTTTGAATCTTTACCCTTTTTTAACCTTAGAAGCTTAGCAGCATCTCAGCACCTTAGAATCTTTTTTACTAAATCTTCGTAAAAACCAATCCAACTGGCGAACACAACTGGATTCTTCTGCCAGTATCTGTAAGTTTTCCTGTTGCTATATCTCTTTTAAAAATAACTATATCATTAGTATATTGATGACCTACTAAAAGGTAATTTCCTGTAGGATCGATAGCAAAATCTCTTGGACCTTTTCCTAATGTGCTTTGTTGTTCTACCAATTCTAAAGCTCCTGTTTTAAGAATTTTGTAAACCGAAATTGCATTTGCATCTACACGATCGGTAACATATAAAAAGTTTCCGTCTGGCGAAAGTTTAATTGCAGCCGCTCCTGTTCCTCCTTTAAAGTCTTTTGGAAGAATACTTGTTTCTGCTACAACTTTTAAAACTCCAGTTTTATCCCAGCTTAAAGTCGTCAAAGTTCCATCTAGCTCTTGAACTAAATACACAAATTTTCCATCTTTACTAAAAGTCAAATGTCTTGGCCCACTTCCTGGTTTTACGTCAACACTTCCTTTCAATGTCAAAATTTCGTTTTTAGCCGTTGGATTGTATTTATAAATAAACACTTTATCTAACCCCAAATCATTAGAAATCACGAACTTTTTGTCTGGAGAAAAAACCACCATGTGTACGTGAGCTTTTTCCTGACGCGCCGCATTTGGCCCTTTCCCTTCGTGCTGAATCAATTGTTGTGCTTCTGTAATGCTCCCATCAGCATTCTTTTTAAAAACTGCAATGCTTCCGCCAGAATAATTAGCCGCGATGACATGTTTATCATCATTTATCAAATGGCAAGGATCTGCTCCTAAAGCATCATTTTTATTCAAAAGATTAATTTTTCCAGACTGCGAATCATAAGAAAAAGAGCTTACAGTACTTTGAGTTCCATTTTCGTTTACGGCATAAATAAACTTATTATCTGCTGATACAGATAAATAACTCGGACTTACAACATTTTCAGAAGAACTTTTTAGCTTATATTCGCCATTAGAAGCATCAAATTCATACACATAAACACCATTGCTTTGGCAAGTATTCGTGTAAGTTCCAACCAATAAATTGAATTTATTTTGAGCTTTAACAGCTGTAATTGATAAAGCTGAAAATAAGACTAGATATATTTTTTTCATAATTTGTTTTTTTTGATTAGCTAAAATAAGCAATATATCCATTTGAAACAGTCCCTTTATTGCAAGAAATTACAAAAGTTACATTTTTTTTTGCCTCGTAAGTTCATCACAGTTATAAGTCTTACATTCTACTTTTAAGTTTACTTACAATCTCTTACACGAACTTATATGGTTTAATAAATTTTTAATTTGTATTTTTGACCAGCATCTTCGCGAAAAACAAAACGTAGTGAAGTAAATCGAAGCCAGAATGCATTTTAAACATCCCGAAATTCTATACTTTCTGTTTTTATTGATCGTTCCAATTTTGGTTCACTTATTTCAATTAAGACGATTTAAAACTTCCTATTTCACCAACGTTCGATTCTTAAAAGAACTTGCTATTCAGACTCGCAAGAGTTCTAAAATCAAAAAACGTCTTTTATTAGCTACACGATTATTATTGCTTGCTTGCGCAATTATTGCATTTGCACAGCCTTTTTTTGCAGCTGCTGATAGCAAAAACGCTTCAAATGAAATGTATATTGTTCTAGACAATTCTTTTAGCATGCAGGCAAAAGGAAAAAAAGGCGAATTACTAAAAAGGGCCGTTCAAGAATTACTTGAAAATACTCCAGAAAACACTCAATTTTCGCTTTTAACAAACACCGAAAATTTTTTGAATACTGATATTAAATCATCAAAAAATGCTTTACAAAATCTAAAATATAGCGCAACCTCTTTTGATCTTGCAACAATTACAGCCAAAATAAAAGCTCACAAATCGGCTCATAAAAAAGATATTGTCATTATTACAGATGCTGTTGGTTTAAAAGAAGCAGCTATTAAGAATCTAGATTTTGAAGAAAAGCCGTATTTCATAGTTCCAAAAGCAGAACAAAAAAACAATGTATCAATTGACAGCGTTTACATCAATCAGACTTTAGAAAATTTTTATGAAATCGGAATTAATTTATCCGCTTATGGCGAAGATTTTAAACCTGTTTCAACGGCACTTTACAATCAAAACAAATTGATTGCCAAAACGATTGTAACTTTTGATGCAAAGAAAAAGAAAATCAATTTCACGATTCCAAAAGAAGCTTTTCATGGTTACGTTGCAATTGAAGATAATGGTCTGACTTATGACAACAAATTGTTTTTTAGCATTTCTAAAAACAAAAAAACAAATGTTATTAGTATTGGTGAACCAGAAAAAAGCAATTTCTTATCGAGAATATATACTTCTGGCGAATTTAACTATAATAATTATTCTATCAGCGCTTTAGATTACAATAGTTTAGAAAAACAAAATACTATTATTTTAAACGAGTTGATTGACATTCCGCAAGCCTTGCAAACCACTTTAAAAGCTTTTGTTTCTAAAGGCGGAAATTTGGTTATCATTCCTTCTGACAAAACTTCTCTTTCAAGCTTAAATGCATTGCTGGGGAATTTTGGAAAAATTCAATTTGGGAATTTAGAGACCAACAGTAAATTAATCACTAAAATTAATTTTGACCATCCTTTATTTTCAGGTGTTTTTGAAAATAAAATAACGAATTTCCAATATCCAAAAGTAAACAGTTCATTTGCTGTTTCTAGTCCTTATCCAGCTGCTCTTTCATTTGAAGACCAGACTGCTTTTGTTACTTCTCTTCAAAACCCAGTTTCTGGAATAACCGTTTTTACAGCACCAATAAATAGCGCCAATTCAAATTTTCAGCAATCGCCTTTAATTGTTCCGTTATTTTATAAAATCGCGCAAAACAATCAGAAAACTGGCGTAAATGCTTTGACAATTGGAAACAATCAGCCTTATTTTGTTGATGTTTTATTGACTAAAGATGCTATTTTGGAAGTAAAAGGAACCGACGATTCGTTTATCCCAATTCAGCAGATTCTAAACAATAAAGTCAAATTAACCTTTAATGATTTCCCTGAAACCGCAGGAAACTACAGTATTTTTGACAAAAAAGAATGGGTTGAGAATATCAGTTTTAATTACAAAAGAACCGAAAGCGATTTGAGTCAGGTAAACACGAACGTGGTCTCTGATTTTAAAACTGCTGATACAATTTCGACTATTTTTAATACGTTACAAACAGAACGAACTGACAGCCAAATTTGGAAATGGTTTGTTATCTTTGCACTGTTATTTTTAGCATTAGAAATGGCAATTATAAAATTTGTAAAATAGAATTCGCCTTTGTTTGAAAGGCCTTTTACTTTTACAAAAATCATTTTACGACAAAAAATTATCTACATATGAAACTAATCATCAAAAGCGCCAAAATTATCGACTCCAAAAGTCCGTTTCACAATCAGACCGTTGATCTTTTAATTGCAGATGGTGTAATAGAAAAAATAGGAGTTTCTCTTCCTAATGACGATGCAGAAGTGGTACGATTTGACGATCTTCATGTTTCTCAAGGATGGTTTGACAGTAGCGTTTCTCTTGGAGAACCTGGTTACGAAGACAGAGAAACTATCTCAAACGGATTGAATGTTGCCGCAAAAAGCGGTTTTACAGCAATTGCCTTACAGCCAAATTCATTACCTATTATTGACAACCAATCTCAGGTAAATTTTGTAAAAAATAAAGCAAATGGTTTTGCAACAGAAATTTTCCCAATAGGCGCTTTAACTAAAGCTAGTGAAGGAAAAGACATGGCCGAACTTTTTGATATGAAAAACTCGGGAGCAATCGCTTTTGGAGATTACAATAAAAGTATCGACAATGCCAATATCTTGAAAATCGCTTTACAATACGTGCAAGATTTCGACGGATTAGTTATCGCATATTCGCAAGATCCGAACATTAAAGGAAACGGAGTTGTAAACGAGGGTATTGTTTCTACAAGATTAGGTTTAAAGGGAATTCCGAATTTGGCGGAAGAACTTCAAATTTCAAGAAACTTATTTTTATTAGAATATACTGGGGGAAAACTTCATATTCCGACTATTTCTACTGCAAAATCGGTAGAATTAATTCGAGAAGCTAAAGCTAAAGGTTTAAACGTAACTTGTAGCGCATCTGTTCATCATTTGGTTTTAACTGATGAAAAACTAGACGGATTTGATACTCGTTTTAAAGTAACACCTCCGTTAAGAACCGAAGTTGACAGACAAGCTTTATTGAACGGAATTGCTGATGGAACAATCGATATGATTACTTCAGACCATAATCCGATTGATATCGAATTCAAAAAAATGGAATTTGATACTGCTAAAAACGGAACTATTGGTTTAGAAAGTGCTTTTGGAGCTTTATTGACCGTTTTACCTGTAGAAACAATTGTAGCAAAACTAACTGCTGCCAGAAAGGTTTTTGGTTTGGAAAGTCATATAATTGAAGAAGGCGCAAAAGCAAACATCACTTTATTTTCAACAGAAGAAAAATCAACTTTTGCGAAAGAAAACATTCTTTCAAAATCTAAAAATTCTGCTTTTTTAGGAACCGAAATTAAAGGTTCTGTTTACGGAATTTTAAATCAAAATCAATTAGTTACAAAATAATACAAATGAATAATTCAGTCGAAGAAGGAAAACCGATCGCTATCACGAGTTATATTCTAATCATTGGCGTTTTGATTGCCATGAGTATGAATTCTGAAAACAAAAATAGTTTTGCTTCTTTTCATATCCGTCAGTCTTTAGGCTTGTCTTTAACTTTTATCTCCTTCGGAGCAATAATCAGTAATTTTGATAGTTTTTTTATCACTTTCCCAATGTGGATTTGTATTTCAATTCTGTGGACTTTCGGTATTTTTAATGCTATTCAAGGGCAAATGAGACCGATTCCTTTAGTTGGAGAATTGTTTCAAAAATGGTTTAAGAAAATCGGATAAATTTTTCAAAATTCAATTAAAAAATTCGAAATTCCAAAGTTGGAAAATTCACAATTCACAACTTACAACTCACAATTAAAAAATGAATCTATCTTTAGAATATAAAATAAGAGAACCAAAAGCAATTTTAGATAAAAATCCGTTATTGCTTTTATTGCACGGATATGGAAGTAATGAGGCCGATTTATTCTCTTTTGCTTCTGAGCTTCCAGATAACTATTATATCATTTCTGCAAGAGCTCCTTACGATTTACAGTATGGCGCTTACGCTTGGTACGCGATCAACTTTGATGCAGATCAGAATAAATTTTCAGATAATGAACAAGCCAAAACTTCAAGAGATTTAATTGCAAAGTTTATTGATGAACTAACAGCAAATTATCCAATTGATGCCAATAATGTAACTTTAATCGGATTCAGCCAAGGATCTATTTTAAGTTATGCAACCGCGCTTTCTTATCCAGAAAAAATTCAGAGAGTTGTCGCAATGAGTGGTTATTTTAATGAAGAAATTATCAAAGAAGGTTTTGAAAACAATGATTTCAAAAATTTAAAGTTTTTCGCTTCACACGGAACTGTAGATCAAGTTATTCCGATTGAATGGGCGAGAAAAACACCTGCTGCTTTAGAAAAATTAAATATTCCGCTTACTTATAAAGAATATCCTGTTGGACATGGAGTTGCTCCTCAGAATTTCTTTGATTTTAGGAACTGGCTGCTTAGTTAGTATTCAGTCATAGTTTAAGGTCGCAGTTTTTTACTAAATAATTTATTTTATGGCAACAGATTGGTATCGAAGAAAATCTTGGTCAAAAACAGATGAAGAAGAATTCTTTGCGAAACTTTCTCGTGCCAGAAAAGATGGAAGAGCTCAATATCTTAAAGTTCAAGCAATAGAATTAGTTGACACTAAAAAACCCAAGCTTTTACAAGTTGCGAAGGAGTTATTAAGCAAAGTTCTAAATGAATATCCAGACGACAACTTCAACAAAGGTTCTGTTTATCATACTTTTGGAAATATTTTTCAACTTGAAAACAATACAGAGAAAGCACTTGAATATTTTAAAAAAGCTGTTGATTTTGAAAAAATATTTCCAAATGTAATTACTCAATCGTATTTAGATTATGCTGAAATTGTAGTTAAAAATCAATTCAAAGATTTATATCCAGTAGCTGAAGAAATGCTGGAAAATAAAATTTCAGGATTGTTATTTCCTAATGAAAAATATATTGCTTTCTCTTTACTTGCAATAATAAACTTTTACAATTCTAAAACAGAGATTGGCAAAAAATATGCTGAAATGGCAAATGAAAATGCAAACGCAGAAACCTCTGGCTTGAGTTATCATAAATACTTGGGAATCGTCTTAAAACGAGATAGCCTACTAGACAAAGTAACTAAATCATTTTTAAAATCTTAATTAAAATGAATACAAAACTTGATAATCCAGCATTAATTTTAATTGATATCCAAAAAGGTTTTCACGATGTTGCGTATTGGGGAGGAGATCGAAATAATGTTGATGCAGAGCAAAAAGCGGGCGAACTTCTGAAAATTTGGAGAAGCAAAAAATTGCCTATTTTTCATGTTCAGCATTGTTCTTCAAATCCAAATTCGATTTTAAACGAAACAAATCTAGGTAATGAATTTCAAGATATTGTAAAACCTCTTGAAGGAGAAACAATCATCAAAAAGAATGTCAATAGTGCTTTTATTGGAACGAATTTAAAAGAGCTAATTGACACTGCCAAAATCACAAATCTTGTAATTGTAGGTTTAACTACAGATCATTGCGTTTCTACCACAACAAGAATGGCAGGAAATTTTGGTTACAATGTTTACGTAGTTTCTAACGCAACAGCTACTTTCAATAAAAAAGGCGTAAACGGAGAAAATTTCTCTGCCGAATTAATACATCAAACCGCTTTAGCAAGTTTAAACGATGAATTTGCTCAAGTAGTAACTTCTAAATTTATTAAAACGAATATTTAGTCTTTGTTTTATCTGTCATGTTTTCAGTTTCTACAGAGTAAAAATTAAAAACATAACAGAAAACTAAAATTTTCCTTCTCATAAAAAAGATGTCTTTTGAGTAAACTACTTATTTATAAGTTTTTAGTTCATCTTCAAAATCGAGAAAATCTTCATGAAGTCCAGATATAATTTTTTCGGTTAAGTTACCTTCTTTATCTGTTTTTACCAGTACCCAGCCTATTTCGCCGTCAGAATTGCAATTGCCATAATCCAACAAATCAATGACATTGCTTATTATTCCCTTTGAAAAAGTCTTTAAAAAATCTGATAATTTTTCTTCCCCAACTAATTTTTGAATATCTAAATATTTCTCTTCTACCTCTTCATCAAAATCATATGCCAAAGAAATGTTTTCCTCAGGTGATTTTATAATATCAAAAAGACCTTTTAAAACCAAAAAGCGTCCAGCTTGCGGAATACCTTCTTTAATTTCACTAAAGGCCCAACCCAAAGGATCCAATGCTCCTGCTTCTTCAAGTTGTAATGCCAATCTTTCAAAATCATTTAATTCTGATTTACTAAATCCTTTGATGGCATGACGATAATATTTTTGCTCTTTTGAGCCCAAAATAAGTCTTTCAATTTCTTCCATGCTCTTAATAATTAGCAATAAACATCTTTATTCCCCTGTATAAAGAATCTTTACTCCTTTCTTCAAAACATATCCTTTCCACGGAATTAATTGCCAATCACCATTAACCCAAGAATCACCTTCAGATTTTCTTTCTAAAATGATAGATTCTTTTTGAGTATCAAGAAAAAGCTCAGCTTTATTTCCGTCAAAAATTACATAGGAAACTGTAGAATACGTTTTTCCATCTTCTGCATGATTCAGTCTTGTGCTATTTTCAAAAACTCTGATACACTCTTTTTTCAAAACCGACCAAGTATAACCAGCTGAAGCTTTACAGCCATGAGAATCAGAATCTCCGCCAACGACAGTTTCTTTTTTCGGTTCTTTTGGAGTTGTACTTACATTTTCTTGAGAAACTTTTTTCCCACACGAAATTGTACTAGCAATAATCAAAAACAAAAACATCTTTTTCATAATCCTATTTATTTAAAGGCCAAAAAAAATAGGATTATAAAATCCTATTTTTGATATAACCAAGTTTGATTTACTTCAAAGGTAATATTATCATCGTTATCAACAAAATATTTTAACAAGACTTCTCCCCATAATTCTCCATTGCTATAATCTGCAATAATCCATCTGTGGTTTAAAATTTTCACTTTATTAATGATAAATTTAGTTGGCCCAATCTGGTCTTGCCCTGTATATGGATTCCCTTTTGGATTTGAATTGAAATCTAATAGCTTTTCTGTTACAACCGGAATTAGTTTTTCATACAAAATCACTTTTCCTCCAGAGGCGCTATTATCAAAGTAATTTTGAGCATTTTCGTTATGCTCTAAAGAAAAATAATCAGCTTCAGCCAATTTGTTTTTCATGAGGCTAATGCTGTCTCTTAATTTCTTAGTTGTTTTATCATATCGGTCTTGTCCAAATTTCACTTCTCCGCTGTAAAATGCATACGTAAAGACATTCATTAAAATGGCAAGAATAAAAAGATAAAGCATTAAGGATTTTTTCATTGTGTGGTATATAATTAAATTGTAATTTCTAAATTGTCATAAGCCAAGAAAACATTATCTGGAAGTGTTTTCTGCACTTCTTCGTGAAACCCTAAAACATGGCTAATATGAGTTAAATAAGCTCTTTCAGGTTTAACAAGATTAATAAAATCAAGTGCTTCTTGTAGATTAAAATGCGTATTGTGAGGTTCGACACGCAGAGCATTGACTACTAAAACTTTCAAACCTTTTAGCTTTTCAACCTCAACTTGTTCGACTGTTTTTACATCTGTTAGATAGGCAAAATCATCTATTCGGTATCCAAAAACCTGAAGATCTCCGTGCATTACATTTATCGGAATTGCTGTTTTATCTCCAACAGCAAAAGGTGCATTATTTTGCACTTCTATTGTTTTTACGCTTGGAGCTCCTGGATATTTGTTTACCGTTTCAAAAACATAATCAAAGCGGCGTCTTAAATTATCTAGGACGCGTTTATGTCCATAAATCGGAATTTCACCCTGTCTAAAATTAAATGGGCGTATATCGTCTAAACCAGCAGTGTGATCTGCATGCTCATGAGTAAAGAGAATTGCATCCAGTTTCTGGCATCCGCAAGAAAGCATTTGCTGTCTAAAATCGGGGCCACAATCTACAACATACGAATGATCGTCCCATGTTATCCAAATGGATACACGAAGCCTTTTATCCTTAGCATCAGTGCTTTTGCAAACAGGATGATCGATTCCTATAATTGGAATGCCTTGAGAAGTACCTGTACCTAAAAAATAAACCTTCAATTGAACTTAATTTTTTTACAAAAATAGGATTATTTCTCTTTCATTAGAAGCCTAATTTACTAACTTTGTAACAAATCTATTTAAAACAAAATGGGTACAGAAATAAAACTCAAGGGTGACAAGGTCATCGAACAGATTCCTTCTATAAAAGACAAAGCGTTACGCATTAATTTAAACGAAAATATTTACGGAACATTTGCTGAGATAGGCGCTGGACAAGAGACAGTTAGACACTTTTTCAGATCAGGAGGTTCGTCGGGAACTATTGCAAAAGCGATGTCTGCCTATGATAAAGATTTTAGTGATGCCATTTATGGAACTGAAAGTGACGGAAGATATGTTACTGAAGAACGATTAAAAAAAATGCTTACTCATGAAGGACAAATCATTGAAGAGCGTTTAAGTCGTGAAAAACACCCTACAAAACTTTTTTTTAGCTACGCCAACACTGTTGCCACAATAGATTTTGCTAAACAATTTAAAGGTCACGGCTGGGTCGGAATTAGATATCAAATTGAACCCGATGAAGCTTATAACGAAATTATCCTGCATATTCGTTTTAAAGAGACTGATGCTAGACTACAACAAGAAACACTTGGTATTTTAGGAGTAAACTTAATTTACGGTGCTTTTTACAAATACAACGATCCAAAACGATTACTTCGTTACTTATATGATCACTTAGATAAAGATCAATTAGAGATCGATACTATCAACTTTTCTGGACCTCGTTTTGCTGATGTAGACAATCGTTTGATGAGTTTACAATTGGTTAAAAACGGAATGACAGATGCTGTAATGTTTAACCCAGAAGGTAAAAACATTCTTCCTGCAGCTATTTTATACAAAAAGAACCTTTTAGCTTTAAGAGGAAGCTTCCGTCCTGTTACAAAAGTAAATATGGACATGTATGAAAAGTCGTTAGAAATGTTCCTCAAAGAAAACAAGGTTGAAGAAAAGAATACTCTTGTAATTTTTGAAATTACGCTTTCGAATTTACGCTCTGATGGAGAAATTGACGAAAGAGACTTTATGGACAGAGCAGAATTGCTATGTTCTCTTGGTCAAACGGTTATGATTTCTAATTTCCAAGAATATTATAAAGTTGTAGAATACTTTGCAAATTATACCAAAGCCCGTATGGGATTGGCAATGGGCGTAAATAACCTTGTTGATATTTTTGATGAGAAATACTACCGCCATTTAAGTGGTGGAATTCTTGAAGCTTTCGGAAAATTATTCTACCGTGATATGAAAGTATTCTTATATCCAATGTTAGATGAAGATGGCTCATTAATGAACTCGAATAACTTAAAAGTTCATCCTAGAATGAAAGAATTGTATAAATTCTTTAAATTCAACGGAAAAGTGGTTGATATTGAAGATTACGATCCGAATATCTTGGATGTTTTCTCTAGAGAAATCTTAAAAATGATCAATCAAGGTAAAACCGGATGGGAACCAATGCTTCCTCCAGGAATTCCTGAAATTATAAAAGAACATCATCTTTTTGGATATCATCCGCAGAAAGAATTAGAACAAAATACATAATAAAAAAAGTCCCTTTTTCAGGGACTTTTTTTATTCAAGTTTCAAGTTATTCTCGGAACGATATTTTTTTAACGCAAAGCACGCTAAGTTTTTTTTACTTAAGCTTGTGCTAAAAAACGCAAAGTTCGCAAAGCTTTATGTAAATTCAGCTTTGCCAACTTTGCGGGTTTATTAGGTTTTGCATATAAAAAAACTTAGCGTGCTTTGCGTTAAACTAAACATTAAGTAAAGCAACTTGAAACCTGAAACAAAGAAAACCTGAAACAAAAATCTCTATTTCAAAATCTGCGAAGCGTGTTCTTTTGTTTTTACTTTTTCGATTACTTCTTCTATAATTCCTTTTTCGTCGATTACGAAAGTTGTTCTGTGAATTCCATCGTATTCTTTACCCATAAATTTCTTTGGTCCCCAAACTCCAAATGCGTTGATAACCGATTTGTCTTCGTCTGCAATTAAAGGAAATGGCAATTCGTATTTTTCTTTGAATTTTACTTGTGCTTTTTGGCTATCAGCACTTACTCCAAGAAGTTCGTAATTATTGGCTTGAAAACGGTGATAATTATCTCTCAAATCGCAAGCCTCAGCTGTACAGCCAGGCGTACTTGCTTTCGGATAAAAGAAAACAACTAATTTTTTCCCAGCGTAATCTGCCAGTTTATGTGTTTTTCCGTCTTGATCTGTACCTGAAAAATTTGGCGCTTTATCTCCTGCTTTTAGTGTTGTCATGTGTCTTTTATTTTAGATTGTTGATTTCAGATTTTAGATTAAAAGCAAAGATAACTTATAACTAATAATTCTTTATTTTTACAGGCATTAAAATCACCGAAATGAATAAAGAAGCTCGCGTACAATTTGTTATTGATAAATTAAAAGAACTCTACCCTACTATACCAGTTCCGCTTGACCACAAAGATCCTTATACACTTTTAATTGCTGTTTTATTATCAGCACAATGTACCGACGTTCGTGTGAACCAAATTACGCCACTTTTGTTTGCAAAAGCTGATAATCCGTATGATATGGTTAAAATGTCGATAGAAGAAATTAAGGAAATTATTCGTCCGTGTGGTTTATCTCCTATGAAATCTAAAGGAATTCATGGTTTATCTGAAATTTTGATTGAGAAACATAATGGCGAAGTTCCACAGAGTTTTGAAGCGCTTGAAGCTTTGCCTGCTGTTGGACACAAAACGGCAAGTGTGGTAATGTCTCAGGCTTTTGGCGTTCCAGCTTTTCCTGTAGACACGCATATTCACCGATTGATGTACAGATGGAATTTGTCTAATGGAAAAAATGTCGCTCAAACTGAAAAAGATGCAAAACGATTGTTTCCTAGAGATTTATGGAATGATTTACATTTGCAGATTATTTGGTACGGACGTGAATATTCGCCTGCAAGAGGCTGGAGTCTTGAAAAAGATATTATAACGAAAACCGTTGGAAAGAAATCTCTTATTGAAGAGCTTGAAAAGACAGTTTCAAAAAAATAAAGGTGCAGAGATAAAAACCTTTACACCTTTGTTACTTTGCACCTTTGCCCCTTTAAAAAAACTACATTCCTGCTTTTAAAGCATTGTATTCTGAATTCATATCAAGAGACCTGTAAACACCCAATAATGTTTTGGTTGCATCTGGATTTTTTGGTTCAAGAACAAGCACTTTCTTAAGATATGGAATTGCGCTTCTGGCAATATCATCTTTTTGTGCATTTAGTTTATCGTATTTCTTCATCTCTGATGGCGTAGTTCCTAATGATGATATTTCTTCTGCCAAATCCTTTTTCATTTGTAGTTTCAAATAGGCCAAGTTAATATAAGCATCAATATAATTCGGATCTAATTCTAAAACATAGTTATAAACTGATTCTGCTCTTGCATAATCTTTCTTTTCAAGATAAGCATAAGCCAAATTATTGTTTATTTCTATCTTTTTAGAAGGCACAGATTCTGTTCTTGGCTTTTCGTAAAGACCTTGCTGTATTGCCGACTCTCTTGCTTTTGGAGAAATAAAAGCATCTTCTTCTTTTGTTTTTTTGTTGGTAGCAAAATATCGAACTCCTTTTCCAGAAAAATTAATCTTTTTCAAAAGTTCGTAATAGGTCACAGCAGCGTTGTAATCTTTTCCGTTTATAGACGAAGCTGCAGCATTACACAAGTTTATAGTATCTTTTTTATCGAACAAATATACCTTATAACTCTTTTCTGCGCTTTCTTTGAATTTTCCTTCTTTAAAATCTGCCATTGCACCATTTACAAGGCTGGCTTTCATGTCTTTTAAAGCTATGTTAGCTTTAACTGTCCATTTAAATTTTCCTGATTCATTTTCGTATAAAAATACATCTTGATACGATTGCGATGCCAATGTGAAATTATTGGCTGCATCTATATTTTTTACGGCCAAATCTTTTAAAACATTTCCTTTTAAGAAGTAATAATCAGATTTGTCTTCATCAGATGCATTAAGAATAAGATATTCTGTTTTAGTTAAAATTGCCAAAGCTTCCTGGCTATTTCCTTTGTCAAATAAAGATTGTGCTTCTTTAATTTTGTCTTTTTGGGCAAATGCGCCAATACTTATCATCAATAAGCATGACAACATCTTAATGTTCTCTTTCATTTTGCGGTTAAGTTTTGGTGGTTAAATAATTTTCTAAGTTTCTTTTGAAACATAGTAAGAGGATAATTAAACTGGTCTAAAAATTATCTTACTCACTATTTTATCGAATAAACATTTGCTGGTTCAAATATTTTTTCAAAATCAAATAAGCAATAAACTTAACGCAATAAAGTTGGGTAGTTTTTCTTCATAAATAATTTGGGTTTTGGTTAAATATTTAATTTTTAAAATATTATGTTTCTATTTTTTAATCAAACAAACTTTCTAATACGAATAACACTTAATAAAAGCATATTTATCAAATAAAAAAGTAGTTTTTTAACTAAAATAGAATTAAAAACCAAATAAACACATAAATTCCGATCAAAATATTAAATTTTAACAAAACAAGAGAAAAATGCTGTAAAAAACTTATATTTTTAATTCGGAAAAAAGAAGAAATAAAAAAACTCACTACTTGTACATAAAATATACAAATAGTGAGCTCTTAAACCAAAACGACCATTTGGTTTCTTTTTTATAAACATCCGACAGGAGCAGTGGGCTGTTTAGTTAGCTATAATCTCAAAATTTTTATCTTCAATCTTAACTACTGTCAAGGCTTTAGAATAATTCAATAAAAAAGAAACGACTTCTTTTTTAGGTTTAAGATTTTTAGAAGCTAATGCTTTTTTTGAGTAAATTTTCCCCATACTATCAAAAATGTTTTATAGTAGTATAACGGACTAATTATCAAAATAGTATTAGTTGGTTAAAATAATTTGATGTTTTTCTATAATTTTTCTCAAATTCATTAATGCATAGCGCATTCTTCCTAATGCTGTGTTGATGCTTACGCCAGTAACTTCAGAGATTTCTTTGAAACTCATGTCTTGATACATACGCATAACCAATACTTCTTTTTGATCATCTGGAAGCTCTCCTATTAATTTTTTTAAATCAAGTTCGACTTGATCTACGATCATTTTGCCTTCAATTGTCAATGCGTCGTCAGACATGATAGAGAAAATAGAAAACTCTTCTGTTTCTCTGTACATTGGCATTTTCTTTGTTTTTCTAAAATGATCTACAATTAGGTTATGAGAAATACGCATTACCCAAGGCAGAAATTTACCTTCTTCGTTATAAGAATTACTTTTTAAAGTTTTAATTACTTTAATAAATGTGTCTTGAAAAATATCATTTGAAATATCTCTATCAGCAATCTTAGAATATATGAATCCATATATTTTAGACTCGTGCCTCTTTATTAATGTTGCAAGTGCAGCTTCACTACCGTCAACATAATTTTTTACTAATAGAGCGTCTGGAGTATGCAGATCAGCCATAATAACTACTTTTTTTTAGTTTTAAAATTTAAAATTTGGAGTATTTTCTAAAAAGTAGTTTTTTTATATAGGCGTTTCTTTTTTATTGGGTTATGTTAATATTTTGACCAAATTTAACAAATATTTATTTTAAAAAGCAAACAAAAGCAATAATAATTAATAATAAATCGTTAAGTTTTTTACTGCAAAGTTTGATTTTAATAAAAATAGCTAAAAAAAATGAATTCTGATGATTTTTTTTACTTAAATAAAAAACAGATGTAAATAACTCACAATTAACATTTTAAATCATTTTCATCTGTCTTATTTTTTAGTTTATACTGTCAATATATTACTGATAAACGCGTACATAATCAACGTAATATTTTTGCGGTAAAACAGAATCGTCTACCTCTGGTCCTCCAAAATTACCTCCAATTGCCAAATTTACAATGATATAAAATGGTTTGTCAAATGGCCATGTATCTTCGTTTTTAACTTCGGGATTAAAAGTATAAACTAGTTTTGTATCAACAAAAAAATCAATTTTGTCTTTGTTCCATTCGATAGCGTAAACATGATAACCTTCTTCAATATTTGGAAATTCAGTTCGTTTTGTATTGATCGTATTTCCATGACTGTCCTGCGTATGAAGCGTTGTGTATACCATATGAGGATCTCTTCCGATATATTCTAGAATATCAATTTCACCCGTTTTTGGCCATTTTACCTCATCAATATTGGCGCCAAGCATCCAAAACGCAGGCCATAAACCATGTCCGATAGGGAGTTTTGCCCTAGCTTCGATTCGGCCGTATTTAAACTCTTTTTTGCCTTTCGTTGTAATTTTAGTCGAAGTATATTTATCTCCTTCTTTTCTGGCTTCAATAATTAGATTTCCGTCTTTAAATTCGTGGTTTGTTTTTGTATAAATCTGTCTTTCATTATTTCCATAACCACATAAATTTGGACAACCGTCTCCCAATTCAAAATTCCAAACCGATTCGTTTAAGCTTTTTTTATTAAAATTTTCTTCCCAAACAAGTTTTCTTTTCGCCTCTTGGGCAAAGCCAAAACTAGTAATGAGTAATACTAAAATTATTTTCTTCATCGTATTCTTGTATTAAAAAAAGAAGGCCAGTAACCAACTGGCCTTCAAAATTACTAATTAATCAACCTATTGATAAACTCTAACATAATCAATCTCCATTGTAGATTGAGTGAAAGCAGGATCAATATTGCCTCCCATATTACCTCCCATAGCAAAATTTAAAATCAAGAAAAATTCGCTGTTAAAAGGTAAAGAACTTGTATTTGCTAATGTATGGATCAACACATCGTCTGCGTAAAGCTGGATAGTTTCTGCACTCCAAACTGCTTTGTAAACATGAAACTCTGTTGAAACATTTGGAATAGTTTTAGAAGCCGTATTGGCATTTCCGCCTGAACGACCAGGATAATGAAAAGTTCCATGAACTAAATTCTGGCTGTTTCCAACGTGCTCCATAATATCAATTTCACCACATTCTGGCCATTCTTTAGTTGCATAGTTTTGTCCAAGCATCCAGATTGCAGGCCAAGTTCCTCCACCTGATGGCAATTTAGCTCGAACCTCAACTTTACCATATTTAAAAGCATATTTCCCATCTGATTTTAATCTTGCAGATGAATATTCTGCACCGCCAGAATTTTCTTTTTTAGCCGTGATTTTCAAAAACCCACCTTCAACTACAATATTTGAAGCTGAGTTGGTATAGTTTTGTTTTTCATTATTTCCCCAGCCATTATTTCCACGTCCTAAATCGTAGGTCCATTTTGTTGGATCTGGTGCTCCATCTTTATCAAAATTATCTTCGAAAACCAGTTTTGTATAATCAATAGATGGTTCTGGATTTGGATTTGGTGGTGTAGTTGTAAAAGTATGATACCAAGCTAATGAAGGGTTTCCTCCCATTACAGCTCTAACTACCATTCTATTGGCTGTAAGCGATAAAATTTCATAAGAACTTTGACCAATATAATAGCCCATAAATCCGTTATCAGAGAAGTTCATTGTTGTTCCTCTTGTTTGTTCTGCATGGTCTGGATTATTCATTACAACAGATTCTGAAGGACTTAATGAAACTATTTTTGCAGCACCAGTATTATAGCTTAAACACATATCTTCTGATAGACCTGATGCTCCAGCAACGCTTCCAAAATCTTTATTGAAGAATGTTGCACCACCGTTATCCAATTGGAATTTAAGCACTTCACCATCAAGAGAGAATGTTAATACATTATCATACAAACAGCTGCTGTTTGGAGAACCTGCTTTTTCAAATGGTCCTGCTTTATAATAATTAGGGAAGAAGTTATTCGCTGCATCACCATCGTTCTGTCCTACACCAAGATGTGCTGGTTCTGCTGCTGCCCAATACCATTTTTTAGAAGAACCGCCTGTAAGCAATTGAACTGCTTCATCGTCGCTGAAATCACTTTGCACCTCAACATCGATTGTGGTATTTGTAGCCACTCCTCCTGCTCCTGTTGCTAGAACAGTTACTGTATAGGTATTAACTCCAGTTTTGGTAAATCTTTTAGTGATTTTCCCACTTGGAGCATTATCTGAAGATCCATCTGGATAAACATATTTATACGAAATGGCATTATCTGCTGTTGCTACAAACTTTACTATTCCAGATCCGTCTCCATAAGGAGCATCGGCTGTTTTACCCACAATTTCGGCTGTTACCTTTAAATTAGATGGCGTAGTTATTGATCCGAATGTATAATCGTCTTTCTGACAACCCGTCATCAAGAGAATCGTAAATAAGGATACTATCTTTATAATTAATTTTTTGCTCATGATTTCTTGTTTTAATTGGATTGTTTTATATCATCAAAGTAATACGTTTCTCCTGTTCCTGTTGTTCCAAAATCTGGAAACAAAATTACTCTGTCGTATTTTATAGTGCTATTGAAAGAAGCTTCAGTTGTAAGATCAAATGTCAATACTTCCCAGCCATTAGCAACCGTTGTCGGCACCTCTACCTGCACAAAAACAGTTGGATTTCCATTACCGTCTTTTGGTGACGTAGAAAGCTCCATTTTGTATAATATTTTTGCTCCTGCTTTTGGCGACCAAACTGTTACTTTTACTTTAGTTCCTTTTGAAGCGTCAAATGAATTTTCAAGATTTAAACTTGCTCCTCCCCAAGTTTCTGCTCCTATCTTTTTGTCTAATTTGACTACTTTATCAGAAACATTTAGTCCGGTTTTATTAGGATTTGCAACGACAGAAGCATCTACACTTCCAAATCCGCCCCAAGCGTAAGTTAAACTCGTAGATTCGAAATCAATTGGCAACCCTATTGATTGAGAAGCTGTTTTATAGAAATAAATATTATCGATATAAATATTCTTACCTGGTGTTGGATCTGAGTCTAATTTTAATTGGTAAATATCTGTAACTGTAAAACCAGTCTGACTTGTAAAGTCCGAAATTGGAATATCAATACTTGTCCATTGTTTTGCCGTAAGATCTTTTACAACCTTTCTTTCTCCATTTGGTTTATTTTGACTAATAAGGAATATGGCCAATTTATCTAAATCTGCTGTCCATACGTCCATGTGAATGTATTCCATTTCTGAAACATCTATAGTTACACCGTCTGCCAAACCAATTCCTTGATAGTTTAGGTTATTATAGTTCAACATTTTATCTCCGTCTAAATCAAATTCAGCAAACGTTGTTGATTGTCCCCATCCTGGATTAAAATTAGTTCCTGCAAGGTCTGTATATTTAGAACTGAAAATAGAAATAACATCTCCCGCTTGTCTACCTGGCTGCGCAGGTGCAGATGTTGTTGGGTTTAACACCAATTTTGCGGTAACTTCTTCTGTATGTTCAGTTGTTTTAATAGCTGCACTTTTAGAAACTACTCTAATCGTATAAACTCCTGGTGCCTGATAAGTATATGAAGCTGGCTCTCCATTATTAGCCGAAATTGGATCAGGATGTCCTGCTTCTCCAAAATACACATCGTAAAACAAAGCAAAATCTGCAGTTGCTGTAACGGTTACTTTATTAGAAACTAATTTATCATTTGTTACTACAACTTTTAAATTTTCTGGAGCTCTAAAAGAAACCACTACTTCTTTTTCTATTTCGGCTGTTTTTCCGTTAAGTCCAGATGCAATAATTTTAGACTTATAAACACCTTCTTTATAAATATGAGAAATAGTCGATCCAACTCCTGCATAATCAGAGTCAGGTGTTCCGTCGCCAAAACTAATTTTGTACTGTGATGCACCTTCACCTTTTGGCAGGAAAGTAACTTTTCCAGTATTATCCTGCGTAACTGTTGTTAAAACCGAAATATTTGTTGGTGCAGCTATTCCGTCTAAATCAATATCTAAGTCATCGTTTGCACAGCCTATGAGTACTGCCAAAACGAAAAAATTTATAATAAAATGTATTTTTTTCATAATTGATGTTTTTTAGTATCCAGGATTTTGTGCCCAGTTTCCGTTTGCAAACTGAATTTCTTCAATTGGAATTGGAAATAATTCGTTTTTATTTGCTTTAAAGCCAGGAATAGTTCCTGCAGCTTTACCAGTTCTTACTAAGTCAAAGAAACGATGTCCTTCTCCAAAAAGCTCAAGTCTTCTTTCGTCTAAAATATTATCTGTAAGAGCTGCGCCAGAAGTTGCAATGTCATGATTTGTATCTCCAAATGCACGTCTTCTCACCTCATTTAAATACGTTCTTGCTTTTCCATCATCAATTCCGCCTCTATTATAAGCCTCTGCAGCCATTAACAATACATCTGCATAACGAATCGCTCTGTAGTTGTTTGGATTTGTTAAATTCAAATCTCCTGCTGCATCTTTACTTCTTTTTCTTGGCAGATATTTTCTATTGAAGAAACCTGTATCTTCATTTCCTTTTCCGAATGTAATACCGTTTCCATTGTCGTAAGAAGCATTAGCCAAAGCCCATGCGTTGATATCTAAGATGGCAACGTCTTTACGTTTATCTCCAGTTTTAAAGGCATCAAACGAATCTTGAGTTGGAATATTAAAACTGTACCCAGAAGAAAATAAAGGACCTGAATAGTTACGAATACCGTTAAAACCAACTGCTACGTTTCCTTCACTACACTGCAAACATCCAAATCCTGCTCCTTCAACATCTGTATACTGAACTTCAAAAATAGATTCTGTTCCGTTTTCTCCTTCTGCTTCAAACATTGAGTTGTAATCTGTTACCAATTTGTATTTTCCAGAAGTAATAACAGCGTCAAACGAAGCTGCTGCCTGTGCAAATTTATTTTGGTACAAATATGCTTTTCCTAATAATGCCTGAGCTGCACCTTTTGTTATACGTCCTTGCTGTGCTGCGTTTGGAGATAGATTAGCAGATGCGAAAATTAAATCGGCTTCTATAGAAGCGTAAACTTCTTCAACAGACGATCGGGGAATTGTCTTTTCATCGCCAATTTTAAATCTCGCATCGCCTTTCATTGGGATACCTCCAAACCATTTAACTAACTCAAACTGATAGTACGCTCTTAAAAAACGTGCTTCTGCAATAACTTGGGCTTTTCCCGGAAAATCTGTTTTGTTTTGAAATTCAAGAATATAATTGGCTCTTTGAACACCAGCAAACATCCAATTCCAGATGTCTCTTAAATTGCTATTTACAGGTGTATGAATCATATCATCGATCTGCTGAAAACCAATTACATCGGTTGGACTTTCTCCTCCACAAAGTGTATTATCTGAAGCAATTTCTCCTAATAAAACATTTACATAAGAAGACTGCAGTAAATCGTAAGCTGCAATTAATGCATTGTCATATTCTTCTTTAGAATTAAAATAATTCTCTGAGTCGATAGAATATTCTGGTTTTGGATCTACAAACTCATCCGAACATGATGTTAGTACGGTCGAGAAAAAAACCAGTGTTATAGTGGATATAAATAAATACTTTTTCATTTTAACTGAAATTAAAAATTAATGTTTAAGCCCATTAAATATGTTCTTGGAATTGGATAGAAACCATAATCGATTCCAGCTCCAATAGGAGACTGTGAAGTATTGTCTCTATTAGTAGGACCAAAAGAAGCACCTGGATCAAAACCTTTGTATTTTGTAAAGGTGTAAAGATTATTTACTCCTGCATAAAGTCTTAATTTAGAAACTCCTGCTCTTTTTGATATTTCCGGATTAAGTGTATAACCAAGTTGTACATTTTGAATTCTTAAATAAGAAGCATCTTCTACAAAATAATCAGAGAATACATTATTAGATGTTGCTCCTGTTGTTACTCTTGGCGTAGAATTACTTGTGCCTGGTCCTGTCCATCTGTCTAAAACATAATTAATACGATTAGCATCAGAAAGTGTTCTTTCGTAGTTACGAACCATATCGTTTCCTATTGATGCAAATGTAAATACAGCAAAATCAAGAGCTTTGTAATTTAATTGCAAATTGAAACCCATTGTAGCATCTGGAATTGGATCTCCAATATTGGTTTTATCTTTTGTATCAATTACACCGTCTCCGTTTAAATCAACATAACGAATGTCTCCAGGCGCAGCATTTGCTCCTAAAGCTAACTGTGATGGATGTGCATCAACTTCGGCTTGGCTTTGAAAAATTCCATCGGTTTTATATCCATAAAAATATCCCATTGGTCTACCTACTTCCATTCTTGAAGGAGCTGGCTGTCCGACACCAAAAGCACCGCCTTCAATAAATCCTGTTCCGTTATTTACTTCAGTAACTTTGTTTTTCAGGAAAGTAACATTGTAACCTATACTGAAAGTAAAATCATCAGAAAATTTATCTTTATAATCGATCGCAAATTCAAAACCAGAATTTTTAACTGTTCCTGCGTTCAAAGTTGGCGCGCTGGCACCCGGCGCTCCGGTACCGTTAATACCTGAAACTGGAATATTAGGAATCAATAAATCTTTTCTGATATCTGAAAAATAATCTGCTGCGATAAATATTTTATCATTTAATATTTTTAAATCTAAACCAACATCAAACTTTTGAGCTTGTTCCCATTTTAAATTTGGATTTGGCACTTGCCCGTTTGCTGTTCCGTTTACTAAAGTACCATCAAATACGTAGGTTGCTTCTCCATTTAAAAGTCCTAAATAGCCAAGATTAGGAATCTGATCATTTCCTAAAGTTCCATAACTTGCTCTAAATTTCAAGAAGTTTACAAATTTTGACTCTCCAAAGAAACTCTCATCAGAAACTACCCATCCTGCCGTTACAGAAGGAAAATAACCTACTTTATTGCCAGGGCCAAATTTTGTAGAAGAATCACGTCTAATTATAGCAGAAAGTAAATATTTTCCTTTGAAATCGTATTGTAATCTTCCAAAATAAGAAAGTCTTCTTTGATCATACACATAAGCACTGTTTGTAAGTGTATTTGAAATTCCTTTTGTTAAAGAGATATCTGCATTTTCCCATGCATTATTTGGTACATCAAAACCAGTTGCATATAATCCGTTACCCCATTCTTTAAAAATTGTTGTTCCTAAAGTTCCGGTAATATTATGTGCTTCTGCAATTTTTGTATTGTATGTTCCAAAAAGGTCAAATGAATAATTGTTATCATTTACAGCTCCTTGAGTAACAGAACTTCTCTGTACATCAAAAACTTTTCCGCCATAACTAATTTGTTTATTAAACGTTTTTGATTCGCTGTTTGACGTATTAAAACCTATAGAACTTGATAAGGTAAATCCTTTAAAGATTTTATAATCTAAACCAAAATTTCCGTTTAATTTTTTGTAGTTATAATCATTGTACGTATTTGCAATTTGTGCTAACGGGTTAATAATTTCTGTTCCTAAACCTGTTGTACTAGGTACTAGACTAAAATCACCATTTGCATCGTACGGACTTAAGGTTGCCGGAACGTTTAAAGCATTAAATAGTACAGAACCCAGACCATTTTCATTTAATGTATTTCTCGTAAAATACGTATAAATAACGTTAGTCTTTAATTTGATTTTATCACTTAAATCAGCACCAAGAGCAATTCTGGCTGTATTTCTTAAAAAGCCAGATTTATCTCCGCCAACAATACCTTCCTGATCTAAATGAGAACCACTGATAGAATAAGTAATTTTATCTGATCCTCCAGAAATTGTCAAATCGTTATTAATAATTGGAGCATTTTGAAAAACTTCATCCTGCCAATCTGTTCCTTTTCCTAACCCACTTACATTAGGATAAGGGATTGGTTTTCCACCGTTTGCATAACTTTCATTTAAAAGCAAAGCATATTCTGTAGCATTTAAAGTTGGCATTTTTCTTGAAGTCTGCTGAAAACCGGCATAACTATTAAAAGAAACTCTAGTTTTAGAATTCTTTTTCCCCATTTTAGTAGTAACCAAAATGATTCCGTTTGCTCCAAGAACTCCATAAATAGCTGCCTGCGAATCTTTTAAAACCGTAATTGTTTCAATGTCGTTAGGATTCAAAAGTCCTAAATCACCAACATATCCATCAATAATAGTGGCAGGTTTGTTTTCACCATTTGTGGCTATACCACGAATACGGATATCAAGCGGTGCTCCTGGCGCTCCTGACTGCGTCGTGACATTCACACCCGAAATTGTTCCTTGTAGAGCTTGTTCGATTCTTGCTGGTTTCAAGACATCTAGTGTTTTACTGTCTACAACAGCTACAGCTCCAGTAACCTCTCTTTTCTTTTGAGTACCGTAACCAATAACAACGACTTCGTCAAGTGACTTGGTATCGTCGTTCATTCTAATCGTCATTTTAGTTCCAGAAACAGCAACTTCTTGCGTTCTGTAACCAATATAACTTACAACAATTGTGGTTCCTTTTGGAACATCAGTCAGTTTAAAAGATCCGTCAAAGTCTGTGGTTGTACTTTTAGACGAATTTTTAACCTTTACGTTTACGCCTGGCAATGATAATCCAGAAGCATCAAGTACCGTTCCTGATACATCTAAGTTTTGCGAAAATGCAAAAGATGTAAACAGTAATAATACTGGCAGTAATAATTTAGATTTCATAATTAGTTAGTTTTTATTGAAAGCTAAATTTATTTGTTCCATTTATGAAAACGATAAAATTAACCTCAACAAAAAACATACATCACAAAAAAATATACTGCAAAATCAGGATATAATAAAAAATACCGTTGTATAACTATAATTTATCAATGTTAATTTTCTTAACATTTAGCGCGCAATTTCCCAACAAAAGCTTAATGTTGAGGTAATGTATAGTTATTTAGAGCCGTTTTTTAAAATACTATACAGCCAAAATATATTCAACTAAACCGTTTTCGTGCTGCAAATCCATTTTCTTTCTCAAACGGTATCTTTTTATTTCAACGCTTCTCACTGAAATATTAAACATTGGAGCTATTTCTTTTGATGAAAGATTTAGTCTCAAATAGGCACATAAACGCAGGTCGTTAGGCGTTAAGGCGGGATGCATTTGTTTAATCCTTTTCAAGAAATCTTTGTCGGCGTTATCAAATGCTTCCTTAAATACATTCCAAGAATCTTCTTCGGTAATATTTTTATTTATGGTGCTAATTACAGATTTGATATTTGAACTATCGTTTTGAGCAGTTTTTTTCAAATCTTCCTTAATAAAAGCCAATAATTCGTTTTTACTATTCAAACTCATGGTCGAAACTGCCAATTCGCGGTTTTTATTATCAACATCCTGCGAAAGCTGTTCGTTGCGAAGTTTCATTAACTGCTGTTCGTTTTCAAGCTCTTTAATTTCTAACAAAAGATTATTTTCTTCTATTAGTTTTTCTTTTTGCTTTTGATAATAATTTCGATATGCCTTATTAATAAAATAAGCCATTGTTAGCAGTAAGAGGAAATAAATAAAGTAAGCCAGATTTGTTAAATACCAAGGTTTTAAAACTACAAATGTATACGAAGCAGTATTCTGCAAAATGGTATTCGCATATTTAGCTCTTACTCTAAAGGTATATTTTCCTGGAGGTAGATTTTTAAAATTTACAGTTGCTTTTGTACTCCATTCGCTCCATTCATTCTGAAAACCTTCCAATAAATATTGGTATTCAGAATTAATGTACTTATTATATTCTGGAACTGTATAATTGAGCGTTATATTATTTTCATCAAATTTGAAGCTTCCTTCACTTAAAATACCCACATTTTTAAAAGTTTCATTTTGCTTATTGATGGTAATATCTGTAATAAAAACATTGTAGTTTTTAAAACTTAAGTCGTCAATATTTAATGTATAATACCCGTCTGTAGTTCCTATTAAATAAGTAGATTTAGAAATCTGCGTGATATTCTCATAACCTAACATCGAGTTGGTCAAAGAAGAAGGTATCGGAATTAAATTTTCTTTTAATTGATTACTTAGTTTACTTGCCGAGAAATAATGAATGTAGTTTTTGGAGAAAAGCCAGATTTTATTAGAATTATCAACTATTAATTTACCAGATGTATATTCGTCTTTTTCAAAAATGGAACTTAATACGCTGTCTTTTACAAATTGTCTTGTCTTAGCATTCAATTTAAAAATACCGCCTTTATAAGCATAGTAAATCGAATTGTTGAATTTTGTTAAACTAGCATATTTACCTTTATCTGGACTTTTGTAAGCAAAAAAGCCTTGTGTTTTTAATAATGATTTATCAAGTTTTAATCTAAAAATTCCTTTGTATTCATGGCTTACATAAACATCAAAATCGTTTCCTATTTCAAAATATCGAGAAGAATAATCAAAACCTTGAATTTTATTTCTAAAAACCCATTGATTGTTTCTTTTTTCTAAAACCGAAATGCCATAATAATTTCCTTGAAGCAACTGATTTTTATTTCCTGGAATATGCTCGAATTTCCAGGTTCCAGAAGCCGAAAATATACTCTTGGCGGTTTCATTTACCACAATAAAAGTTCCCGAATCATGTCCGCAGAAAAGCGTATTATCATAAACAAATAAAGACCATACCTGCCCTTTTGTTCCATTTATAAACTTAAATTCTGAATTACTTTGATTAGGCTTGCAAAACAATCCCTGATTGGTTCCTATATATAGCATTCCGTTATGAATGGCAGATGCATAAACCGTTCCTAAAACTCCCGTATCATCTGTAAAACTATGCACTGGCGACTGCATATTGATGCAGTTGATTCCGTTATCAAGTCCCGTCCATAAATTTTGGTCTTTATCTTCAAAAAGCGATAAAGCAGTGTTATTACTTAAACCTTTACTCTGCGTAAGATGGTATTTGAGCTTTCCTTTATCAGATAAAATAAAAATTCCGTTTGATACAGTTCCTAAAGCAAAACTTCCGTCCTGCAAGCGCTGGCTGCTGTATACAAAACTCGATTTTAATTCAGCATCAACATCAGTAACAACATGGGTTAAAGAATTTCCCGAAAGTTTGTAAATACCATCTAATTGCGTTTGAAGCAATAAACCATCATCTATCGTAAAAATATTGGCAACTGTAAACTTTTTTAAAATCGGATCATCTGAAATTAATTTTGCTCTACCGCTTTCAATTTCAAAAAGCCCTTCTTTAGAAGTTTGAAAATAAATTGCATTTGTCGAGGCAAACGATTTTACAACACCATTTTTGGGCGCAATTATTTTAAACTTTCCCGTTTTGGTATCGTAAATATAAATTCGGTTTAAAGACTGAAATAAAATCCAATGATCATATTTAAGAATATTCCAAAACTGTTCATCATCTAGGATCTTATTTTTTATACCGTCGCTTAGCGAAGTATATTTAAGTTTTCCATCTTCTTTTCTGGTCCAAAAACCAAAATTCATATAACTTCCTGTATAAATTTTATTGCCAATTACTTTTACAGAACGAATAATAGTTTCGTTTGGCCCCGGATATAATTGCCAACTAGTTCCGTTATATTCTAATAATCCGTCGTTATTGGCGAAATACAAATAATTATTATGATCCTGCGAAATCATCCAGCTTTGATTTCCAGCTCCATAAACAGAAGGAGAATATTTAATGATTGGCGGAAATTCCTGAGAAAACAACAGGGAATTTATTAAAAAAAGTAAGGTAGTTAGTGTAGTTTTCAAAATTTGGTCAGGATATTAAAATAATACTAAAACAATTCTAAAGTAGGGTATTTTAATATGAAATAACAAATTTTGCCGAAAAAAAATCCCCATAAAATCAAAAACATATGTCGTAATTCTGTTAAGATTTGGAACAATATCCTTAACAAAACTCTACTCAAAATTGATTACTTTTGTAAAAATTGACTTTTTTATGCAAATTGACCTTTCTAAAATAGATCCAAAATCAAATATTATAATTAAAGGAGCACAAGTACATAATTTAAAAAATGTAGATGTGGTTATTCCGAGAAATAAACTGGTTGTTATTACAGGTCTTTCAGGATCAGGAAAATCGAGTTTAGCTTTTGACACTTTATATGCAGAAGGACAAAGACGTTATGTAGAAAGTCTATCTTCTTATGCACGTCAGTTTTTGGGCCGTTTAGACAAACCAAAAGTAGAATACATTAAAGGTATTGCTCCAGCAATTGCCATAGAGCAAAAAGTTAACACAACCAATGCTCGTTCAACCGTTGGAACTTCTACTGAAATTTACGACTATATCAAACTTCTGTTTGCTAGAATTGGGCGTACCTATTCTCCTATTTCTGGACAAGAAGTCAAAAAAAATACCGTTACAGATGTAATCTCTGATGTTAAGAGTCTTCCTCTTGACAGCAGGTGGCTATTACTTGCTCCTATTCATCTTGAAGAAGGCAGACTTTTAGAAGACAAACTGAAAGTGCTTTTGCAACAAGGTTTTGCTCGTATTTTAGTGGATAACGAAATGGTTCGTTTAGATGAATTTTCTGCTTCAGACTTACATCAACTTGACAATAAAGACATTTTACTGATTATTGATCGTATCGTTGTAAAAGAAGAAGAAGAATTCTTCAATCGTCTTGCTGATGCTGTTCAAACTGCTTTTTTTGAAGGAAAAGGAATTTGCTATTTGCAAGAATTAAATGCTGAAAAGAGATTTTCTTATTCTAATAATTTTGAGCTTGACGGAATGACTTTTCTAGAGCCAAATGTTCACTTGTTCAGTTTTAATAATCCGTATGGAGCTTGTCCAGTCTGTGAAGGTTATGGAAACATAATCGGCATTGATGCTGATTTAGTTGTTCCAAATACTTCATTATCGATTTACGAAAGTGCTGTATATCCTTGGCGTGGCGATAGCATGAGCTGGTATAAAGACGAATTGGTAAAACACGCTTACAAATTTGATTTTCCAATTCACAAACCTTATTTCCAATTAACTGATGAACAAAAAGATTTAATTTGGACTGGAAATCAGTATTTTCAAGGACTTAATGATTTCTTTAGAGAACTAGAAGAGAAAAACTATAAGATACAAAACCGAGTAATGCTCTCGCGCTATCGTGGTAAAACAAAATGCCATACTTGTAAAGGAAAACGCTTACGAGAAGAAGCATCTTATGTAAAAATAAACGGAAAAACAGTTTCTGATCTGGTTGATTTACCAATTAAACATTTGGTTACTTTCTTTAAAAACATCGAATTAAATCAATACGAACAGCAGATTGCTAAACGTTTAATGGTCGAAATCAATAATCGTTTGTCATTTTTAACAGAAGTTGGTTTAGATTATCTTACTTTAAATAGAAATTCTGCCACTCTTTCTGGAGGAGAATCACAACGTATCAATCTAGCAACTTCTCTTGGAAGCAGCTTGGTTGGATCAATGTATATTCTTGATGAGCCAAGTATTGGTCTTCACCCAAAAGATTCTGAAAGATTAATTAAAGTTTTGCTTTCTCTACGCGATCTAGGTAACACTGTAATTGTGGTTGAACACGATGAAGATATCATGAAAGCTGCCGATATGATTATTGACATTGGTCCAGAAGCTGGAACTTTTGGAGGAAAGTTGGTTGCACAAGGAACTTATGACGAAATCCTAAAATCGGATTCTTTAACTGCAAAATATTTAAATGGAGATTTAGAGATTTCTGTACCTAAGAAGAGAAGAAAATTCAAGAATCATATCGACATAATTGGCGCGCGCGAAAACAACTTAAAAAATATTAACGTTACTTTTCCTTTAGACGTTTTAACCGTAGTTACAGGTGTTTCTGGAAGTGGAAAAAGTACTTTAATTAAGAAAATCTTATTTCCTGCGGTACAAAAAAAGTTGGAAAGTGCTGCCGAAAAAGCTGGACAGTTCACTGAAATTTCAGGTTCTTTTTCTCAGATTAAACATATTGAATATGTAGACCAAAATCCGATTGGAAGAAGTTCAAGATCAAATCCTGTTACCTATATCAAGGCTTATGACGATATTCGTGATTTATATGCGAAAGAAAAATTATCAAAAATAAGAGGCTATCAAGCTAAACATTTCTCTTTTAATGTCGATGGAGGCCGATGCGAAACTTGTAAAGGAGAAGGCTCTATAAATGTTGAAATGGTTTTTATGGCCGATGTTTCGCTTCCTTGTGAAACTTGTGGTGGAAAACGATTTAAAAAAGAGATCCTAGAAGTTACTTTTGACAACCAGAACATCAATGACATTCTAACCATGACAATTGATGATGCGATTGCTTTTTTCGAAAAAAATAAGCAGTCAAAAATCACTCAAAAATTACAGCCTCTTCAAGATGTCGGTTTAGGCTATGTTCAATTAGGACAATCTTCTTCTACGCTTTCTGGTGGAGAGGCACAGCGTATTAAACTAGCTTCCTTTCTGGTTAAAGGAGCAACAAAAGATAAAGCTTTGTTTGTTTTTGACGAACCTACAACTGGTCTTCATTTTCATGATATTAAAAAGCTTTTAGCTTCGTTTGATGCTTTAATAGAAAAAGGACATTCCATAATTGTAATCGAACATAATCTTGATTTAATAAAATGTGCTGACTGGATACTTGATTTAGGTCCTGAAGGTGGAGAAAATGGAGGCTATTTACTTGCTTCTGGAACTCCAGAAGACATTGTAAAAGTAAAAGAATCTGTTACCGGAGTTTACTTAAAAGACAAGTTATAAAAGTTACCCGATTTGAAATAATAAAGCCATAAATACAATTGATTAGTTTGTATTTATGGCTTTATATTTTATTTCTCTTTTTTTTAAATGTTACTAGGCTACCAAACATCTTTCCTCAAAAGGAAATCCATCTTCGTCTATAGCTACTAAAATCTTTTTCTGTTTTGAAGCCTCAAGGGTGAGATAAAGCCACGCAAATGACCATAAACCTAGAGTTAAACAAAAAATCAGAAAATTTAAACTGTGATTAACTACTTTTCCTCCTTTAGATAAGACCGCGAAAAGCAACTCATCATTTCTCTCTTCTAAAGTAAATCCATTATGAACCTTGTTTGAAATCATATTAGAAAATACTTGCATGCTTTGTTCCTGGCTGAGATGATTGTTTTTCATAATTAACTTTAATCTACAATTAATCCAATAACTTTTTATTCGTCCACAATTTCTTGCAAAATTATTTAACCTGAAAAAATAAAACAATACCTGTAATTAGGTATTTTGTTAGAAATATTTTTGCAATTTCTTCAAAGTAATGCTAAACTTTCATGTTAAAGTTAATTTTAATTCGATTAATTACAAAATATTCAAGTGTTAAATTTTTAAATTTAATCACACGTTATCAATAATTTAACCTTTATTTTTAATATTAAAAACAGGAGATTCATAATCTTCTTTTAAATAATTTGGCGGAATCGTTGTGGTATTTCCATCACGCAAAGCACCGTAATGTGGCGACATGATCTCAATTCCTGCAGCATTAAAAGAATCCTGAATATTCTGGTGAAGCGACGAATAAATTCGTGGTTGCTTTGTTGGCTCTTTGGTATAAACGTTAATCTGATAGGAAACATAAAAATCGTCTAAACTGGTTTGAAGCACAAACGGTTTAGGTTCTTTTTCTATCATATCAGTATTTAAAGCAGCGTGTATCAAAGCGGCATGTATATCTTTCCAAGGCACATCATATCCAATTGTAACTGTGGTATGAATTAATAATCCGTTTGTGGACTGATTTGTGTTTGCCGAATAATTAGTAGAAGTGCTTGATAAAACAGTAGCATTTGGAATCGTAATATCTTCAAATTTTGGCGTTCTGATTCTGGTAACTAAAGCCGTTTTTTCAATTACTTCTCCACTTACATCTCCAATTTTTATATAATCTCCAATTTTAAACGGACGCATATAGGTAATTACCAAACCCGCTACCATATTAGCAATAGCATTAGAGGAACCTAGTGAAAATAAAACTCCAACAAAAACCGAAACTCCTTTAAAAATAGGCGAATCTGACCCAGGCAAATACGGAAAAATGATTACCAGCATGAAAGCATACATCAGCAATCTAATCACATTAAATGTCGGCAAAGCCCAGTCGCTGTAAAAGCCATCAATTTTAATGTTTTCTGATTTTATTTCATCAAAGAAAAATTTAATAACCTTAAGCGAATATTTAAAAATAATGATAATTACAATTATAGTAAACAAACTTGGAAGAAAGCTTACGAATCCCATAACCGCAGATTTTGCTGGTGTCAAGATCCATTTGAGCAATGTAGTAGTATAGTCTTTTGTAGCAGGGAAAATACTAAATAAAACAGGAAGCGAAAGATATACAATTAAAATAAGCGTGATTATTTTTATGATTCCAAAAAAACGGAGCGCCAAAAACTGTTGTTTCTCTGGAGATAATATTTTTATGGAATTATAACTTACTCCTTTAAAATATTTTGCTCTATTCTTTACAATATATTTTCTGATATAATTGAAAATTCTGGCTGTTAAAAATAAAACCAACCCAATTATAAGGGTTAGTAATGCTGTATAACCAATTCGTTTAGGAAGTTGCGAATAATTTTCATTCTGATATATTATAGCACTTTTAATTTTAGCCAGATTGCGATTAGCAATAGCCTTTATCGTAGTATTTTCCGCTTTTGCATCGGCTTCCAAAACAGACATTATTACCAAATCGCTTTGGTACACAATATCCATAGAAACATCTGAAGGAATAATTTTTATAGAATCTTTCTCGAAAAACGATTCATTGTACAGCCTTTTAATCTTATTCGTTATGTATTGCGCCCTCTCTTTTGCAGAAAAGGAACCAACATTATGATAAACAAAAAAAAGTGTGTCGTTAAAAGGTTTTACTGGATAACCTTTTAATTTTACTGTTACAGGTTCTTTTTCAAGGCTTTTCAGATTATTTTTCTGAGCAATTACCGAAAAAGAAAACAAGACAAAAAAGAAAGCTAATAACCTAAGTACTTTTATTTTCATATTCAATTAGAAATAAGTCAGTTATCCTTTCTAACAAATATAAAACAAAAAAGCTATGATTTTTAAATTACTTTCTTTTTTACAGAAAAATCAGATCAAATTTTAAAACCTAATTTCTTAAAAATAGAATCTATAACATTATTGATATCAGATGAAATTTTGAATTTATAATTCAAATACACATACGCTATCGTCACTAAAATAGATTTTAGAGCAATACTAATCAATTGGAAAAATGGAAACTCCCAGAAAACAAAAACCAAAAACAATACAAAAGTTAAAAGTATCGAATGAATAGTTTGTTTTGTAAAAGGATACAAATCCAGCTTTTTAACCACAAAAAGCAATTTCGCCAAACTATATAAGGTAATTGAAAGAAGTGTTGCAAAAGCAGAACCAAAAATTCCTAAAATAGGGATAAAAATAACATTTAAAATTACCGTTAGAACAACCAACATTAATCCTAAATAAAGTACCATTCGGTAATATTTTGTATTGAAAATAATAGCATTATTATTTCCTAAAATCAAATCGAAATACTTCGAAAGACCAATCATAAAAACTACTGGGATTCCGCCACTATATTCTGCAGGAACTAATTCATACAGCTGATGAATATTTACAAAGATGCAAAGCATTACAAATCCGCCCACTATCTGCAAGTTAATAGACGTCTTTTTGTAAAGTCTATTTAACTCATCATGCTTGTTTTCATGCATTAATTTAGCCGTAATTGGATACACAATTTGGTGCATTGCGCGGCTCGGAACTGAAATTACTAAAGCGATATAAGTAGCAACCGAATAATATGCAATATTTTCAATTTTCATGTACTGATTCAAAATCAGTTTATCTCCATCTAAAAGCAAATTGGCAACACTTCCTGAAAGAATAATGTAAAAAGTATATTCCATTACCGCTTTTACATTCTCTGGAATACTAATTTGGAAATTCGGTTTTTTGATATAAAAGGCATAAAACATCGTAATCAAAAATGCAAAAAAATAGATTCCTGCCGTTATATAAACGAATTCAACCAGCGAAATCCAATTGAAATATAATCCGACTAAGGCAATTGTAGAAAGCAATCGCAAGCCAACTTCTTTAATAAAGTTTCCAAAAACAGAATGCATATGCACTCTCGCCCACGCGTAAAAAATCTCAAAATAAGCCATGCAGATTCCGATAAACGGAATTAGAAGCATAAATTCGCGAACTACAGGATTTTCTTTAGAAACAAAATCGGTTATATCATCATAAAAGAAGATTCCGATAAGTCCTAACGGAATACACATTAAAACAGGAAATAACGCTGTAAAAGACAAAAACTGCTCTCTTTCTTCTTCTGTTTTATATTGCGAATAAAACTTTACAAGCGTATTCTGCATTCCAATTGCAAACAAAGGCATGATTACATTTGCCGCAGATGTAATATAATTGGTTAAAGCATAATATGTTGCCCCAAGAAAAACGGGATAAAGATATAATGTATTAATGGCTCCGATACCAAAACCAATGTATGTAATTATAGTATTTTTAAAAGACTGATTTAAGACAATACCCATTTCTTGAGTTTAGATTGTATTTGATGTTTAATGATTATCCTTTAATCAGCTGTGCCAATTGTTTGGTTAGGTTTTTTCTTGAATATTGCTGTAAACCAATTCCATGCGATTGCAGCTTCCCTTCCAAAAACTGATTAAAAAAGTCCAAAATTACACTTTTTAACTTCGCTTTCTCAGAATAATCAAAAAATACTCCAGTATTGGTCTGCGTTACGATATCGGCAAAGTCAGAACCTTGAGGCCCAATTGCAACAATTGGACGGTTTGAAACCATATATTCGAACAATTTTCCTGGAATAATACTTTTCGTATCTTCAGAATTAATCTCTATTAAAAGTAAAACTTGAGATTTTCTTTGATGCGCAACAGCTTCTTTGTGAGAAACGTAACCTACTAAATTTAAATATTCTTTCAGCTGATTTTCTTCTATCGCATCTAAAACTTCCTGACTTACCGCTCCAATTAATTTAATTTCTAAATGAGATTTAAATTCTGGAACTTCTTTCAGCAATTCAACCAAAACCTCCCATAAAAATGGCGGATTTCTATCAGACAAGAAAGATCCAATATGAGCCAAAGTAAATTTCGTGTCTAAAGTTTGTTTTTCGACTGTTTCTACGTCGTAACCATTTGTAATTACCGTAATTGGCTTATTGGTAATAGCCTCAAATTCAGTTTTAGTAGTTTTACTTGTTACAATAATTTCATCTGCAGCATTAAGCACTTTATGCTCTAAACTTTTATGTTTTTTTTCAGCATAAGAAGACAAACGAAGCGCTTTATGATAGCCTATTGTTGTCCAAGGATCGCGAAAATCGGCAAACCATTTTACGTTTAATTTCTGCTGTAATTCTAGACCAATTAAGTGCAAACTATGTGGTGGTCCAGAAGTTACAATCGTATCAATATTATTATCTTGAATGTATTTTTCTAAATAAGAAACAGATGGTTTAACCCAAAAAACACGTGCATCTGGAATAAAAAGATTTCCTCGAACCCAAAGAAATGTTTTATCCAAAAAAGTTTGTTTTTTCTTTTGCGGAAAAATACCTGAACTAATTTTCTTGGTTTTATTTTTCGAAAAAATGGAAGCCAATTGGTAAGGCTCCCAAATCTTATTTTTTAAAACAATTACTTTATCTGATATTTCATTTACTAACCCCTCATCAACAATTGGATAAGTTGGGTTTTCTGGAACATAAACTATTGGCTGCACATCAAATTCTGGCAAATATTTTACAAATTTCAGCCAACGCTGTACACCAGGTCCTCCCGCAGGTGGAAAATAATAGGTAATTATTAAAAGTTTTTTTTGTTCCAATGGAAATCAGTTTTCTATTTTAAAGTGCAAATTTAGAGTTTAGAAGTTCTAGGCCTCTTTTTTCTTGCTAGAATTTTTACTCTCAAAATAAATTCCCCCAGCTAAAAGCAACAACATTCCTATTGAACTTATTAAAGTAATTGTTCCTCCTGTTTTAATAATTTGAGGTTCAAATTTAAATTCAATTTTATGTTTACCAGCAGGAATTTCCATTGCTCTTAGAACATAATCAACAGGGAAATGATCTGTTAGTTTACCATCTATATAAGCGTTCCAACCATTTTTATAATACATTTCAGAGAAAACAGCTAAACCGTCTCCATTATTTTCTGATTTATATTTGATATAATTTGGCTTGTAAGTAACAACTTTAATAGTTCCTGTTGTGTCAAAAGCTTTCTTTAATCTTGCATTTTGAAATTTGCTTTCATGCTCATGAACATTGAAAACTGCAACTTTCTTAGTATCTAAAGTATTCAAAGCTTTCATTACATCATCTGGTTTATTTACCAGTTTTACTGCACCTACGAACCAAGCATTTCCGTTTGCATCTGGATTAACAGCAGGAATTTGGTTTCCGTCTTTATCCACTTGAATTACATACTTAACATTAAGCATATTAAGCACTTCTAAATTGTTTTTAGCAATTTGATAATCGTACAATTGCTGCATTCTTCTCGGTCTTACAGCGCTATAACCTCCAATAGTTTTATGGAAGTATGAAGATCTACCTTGCAATTGTCCTTGAAGATCAAATACACGGTAAACAGAAGTATCTTTTAATATTTGAGCATCTGCTGGTGTTTCTTGAAAAGGCGCTGCAATTTGAACTGGACTAACAAAATCTTTAGCAGAAACGTATTTTTTATCCACAAAAAACAAATCAAAAATCATTACAATTCCAATAACGATTAAAGTTGTAGTTTGAGAAAATCTGTTTTTAATAAACATCCATAACACGACAAATGTAACTACGATTAAGAACCCAGATCGTAATAAATCTGCATAATACATTGTCATTCTATCTTCTCTCAAAGCATCGACAAAACCTGGCCCGTAGCTTTCCAAATAAGCATTATCGTTCATTCCTGTAAAATGGAAGAAACTTTTAGCAATTAATAAAATAACAAGAATTCCTAAGCCAAAAACTCCTGTTTGCAATAATGCTTTTTGCTGCAATTTTGGTTCGTCTTTAGCTTTAAAGAATGATTGTAATCCCATAACAGCTAAAACAGGGAAACATAATTCTAAAATAACTTGAATCGAAGATACTGCTCTAAATTTATCGTATAAAGGAACATATTCAATAAAAAAGTTTGTCAGCAAAGAGAAGTTTTTACCCCAAGAAAGCACTAAAGTGAAAAGCGCTCCAGCAAGGAAAACATATTTGATTTTTCTTTCGTCTATAAATAGCGCTAAAACGGCCAAAAAGAAAACTACTGCTCCAATATAAGCTGGCGCAGAAACAATTGGCTGATCTCCCCAATACGTTGGCATTCCTGAAACAAAATCCTGAGCTTGAGAAGCGGGAACTCCTTGCTCAACCATAAACGCATACATACGGCTGTCTGTACCAACGTTTTCATGGCTTGAACCTCCAAAAATTCTTGGAGCAATTAAATTTAAACTTTCTGCAATACCATAACTATATTCAGTAATATAATCTGTGGTCATAGAAGCAGTGGTTTCATTTTTAGATCCATCTGGATTAAAAGTCAACTCGCTTTTATCTCTGATACTGTATTTAGCATATTCATTTGTTGCCATTAAATTACCTGCATTTGCTCCTAAAGCAAAAATTCCAGCAACTAGCAAAACGCCACAAGAAATTAAAAGTCCTTTAAAATCTTTTTCTTTGATAAAATTATAAGCATAATAACCTGAAAGAATCAATAAGAAAATCAATAAATAATAGGTCATTTGGAAGTGATTGGCACTAATTTCTAATGCCACTGCAAACATGGTGAGCAGACCGCCCTTAATATACTTCTTCTGAAAGACGAGTATAAACCCAGCAATTACCAAAGGCATATAGGCAATAGCATGTGCCTTGGCGTTATGACCAACTCCTAAAATGATGATCATGTAAGTTGAAAAACCAAAAGCAATAGAGCCAATGAAAGCTTTCAACGGATCTGTTTTTAAAACCAATAGCAAACCGTAAAAACCTAGGAAATATAAAAACAAATAATCTGCAGGACGCGGAAGAAAACGTAAAACGTCATCGACTTTACCAATAAAATCGTTCGGATAATTTGCTCCCAGCTGATATGTCGGCATACCTCCAAAAGCGGAGTTTGTCCAATAAGGTTCAGCATTTTCCATTGCTCTAAAGTCATTTTGCTCTTTTGCCATTCCGGTGTATTGAGCAATATCAGACTGGAATATCTGTTTTCCTTGTAGAACTGGATAAAAATAAATTAACGAAACAAAAATAAAGCCCAAGATAACAAGGGCATGCGGATAGAACTTATTTACTATTTTCAATTTTGGCTAGTTTGGGTTAAAATGAATCCTAAATTTTCAGGACACAAATCTAATCTATTTCTTCGTAATCGACATACTCTCCCACTTTTTTGGTTTCGCGCGGATTTTTAGCATTAGCAGTATTAATGATTATTTCATCATTATTATTTGTATTGCGATTGTTCTGATATGTATTGCCTTGATTATACTGCTGTTGTTGTCTTTGAAAATTTTCACTAGCATTTTCTACTGCCTTTTTAACCAATACTGGCAAAAAGATTCTAGCTAAAAATTTAAAAATGTAATAAAAAGCTATAACCCACATGATGGTCTTAAACAAACCTGAAAATGATGCTTCTTGCATAACTATATATTTTTTTCCAAAATTAATAAATCCATTTCTTAAAAATAAAATATGAATCTTAAATAAATAATAAAATATGTACATTTGAAATGCGTTATTATTTTTTAACCCAAAAAAATTTATATGTTCAAAATTAAAAACTTACTTGCCCCGGTACTTTTTTTTATTCCACAACTGTTTTTTGCGCAATATACTGACGTTATTAATTCCAATCGCCCAGGAGAAACCATGTCGGCATATGCTGTTGGAAAATCTGTAATTCAGGCCGAACTTGGCGTTTATGGCATTAAAGAAAAACACGATTTATTAGGATATGATGCAAGCGGATTCGGCACAGATCTTACCATTCGTTATGGAGCTTTTCTCGAACAATTAGAATTTATTGCTGACTTACAATACCAAACAGAAAGCTTTGACACTCCGTACATTAGCTACAAAAAAAATAACTTTAGACAAACGGTTTTAGGAGCTAAATACCTTATTTATGATCCTTATAAAAATTATAAAAGAGAAGTAAACATTTACAGCTATAAAGCCAATCGTAATTTTCAATGGCGCGAGTTAATTCCAGCTGTTTCTGTTTTCGCAGGTGCTAATTTTGTTGGAGCAAATAATCCTTATTACTTTTCTCCTGATGGTGCTATTTCTCCAAAGGTTTCGTTGATTACTCAAAATTTATTGGGAGGCGGCGCTTGGGTTTTTGTAACCAATATTATTGCAGATTATATTGGAACAGACTATCCAAGTTACGGATATGTATTAACTTTGACGCACGGATTTAACGACAGATGGTCTGGTTTTGTTGAAAATCAAGGATATAAAAGCGATTTCTATAGCGATTCAATTCTTCGCGGAGGAGCTGCTTTCCTTCTTTCTTCCAACATGCAAGTTGATGCGTCGATAAGTACTAATTTTAAAAATACGCCATCTATTTTATATGGAGGTGTAGGTGTATCATGGCGTTATGACGGATGGTACAAAGAAAAACAAATTGAAAATAAAGCTGCAGACAGAGCTAAAAAGAATCCTGATAACGACAAAAAAGTTGATTATCAGGAAAAAGAAAGAAAACGTAAAGCAAAATACGAATAAAGCGTAAAATAACCCAGAGTCTTTTTATTAAAAACTCTCAATACCACCTTAATGATTACAATTAAAGAAGCCAAAAGCAAGAAAGAATTAACCGAATACATCAAATTTCCTTTTTCATTATACAAGGACAATCCGTATTGGGTGCCACCCATTATTTCAGACGAATTGGAATCTTTTGATAAAACCAAAAATCCAGCATTTGATAATGCTGAAGCTTATTTTTATTTAGCTTATATGGACAATAAAATTGTTGGACGTATTACTGCTATCATCAATTGGGCTGAAGTTAACAATCAGCATAAGAGAAAAGTGCGTTTTGGATGGTTTGATGTAATTGATGATATTGAGGTTACAAAAGCATTGCTTGAAAAAGTTTTTGAATTAGGAAGAAAACATAATTTAGAGCATGCTGAAGGACCAATGGGCTTCTCTAATTTAGATAAAGTAGGAGTTCTGACAGAAGGATATGATCAAATTGGAACTATGATTACATGGTACAACCACGCTTATTATGTAACGCATTTAGAACAATTAGGATTTCAGATTGAAAAACAATTTATCGAAAGTATATTTCCTTTCTCAAATGTAAAACCAGAGTTTTTTCAAAAAGCTCAAGAACTAATCAAAAAACGCTACGGATTAAAATCTCTTACGTTTACCAAAACAAAAGACATTATGCCTTATGTAGACGAAATGTTTGATTTGTTCAATGAATCTTACGAAAAACTGGCTTCATTTGTAGCAATTTCAGATGTTCAAAAAGAATATTTTAAAAAGAAATACATTAGCTTTATCAATCCAGAATACATTAAATTCGTTTTAGACAAAGACGATAAGCTAGTAGCTTTTAGTATTGTAATGCCGAGTTTTGTAGAAGCGTTGCAAAAAATAAGAGGTAAATTATTTCCGTTTGGTTTTCTGCAATTACTAAAGGCTAAAAAACATAGTAAAGATGTTGTTTTTTACCTCATCGGAGTTCATCCTGAATATCAGAATAAAGGTGTAACCGCTATTATTTTTGATGAATATTACAAGACTTTTTCTGCCAAAGGAATTCAGACTTGCATTAGAACTCCAGAGTTATTAGAAAATAATGCCATCCATTTACTTTGGAAAAACTTTGACCCAATTATTCACTGTCAGAGAAAGACTTATTTGAAGAACCTTTAAATTTAGTTTTCAGTCGCAGTCTCAGTTTTCAGTTATTATGGACTTAAATAAATCTTCAATAATAGTTTGCGACGAATGTCGTAGCGAATTTTACGTAGATTCATCTGTCATGAAAAACCTATGTCCAGAATGTGCGCATTATATTTATGGATATGAAAATTGCAAACACGAATTTAACAATGATCGTTGCTCAAAATGTTACTGGAACGGAAATTCTAGCGATTATATAAATAGACTTAAGTCTACAGATAAATCATAATTTCAAAAATAAAAAAATCCATTCGCCCCCAAACGAATGGATTTTTCAATTTATAAAACACATCATTACTCTACTTTGCAATCTACTTTAACCAAAGTATTTTTAGCATCAAATTTTAGTTTTGATTTATCTTTAAAAGAAACTTTATTATTTGCTTCTACAACATCTCCGTATCCTTCAATAAAAGTTCCGTCTTTTTGTAGAAAAACAACTTCTCTTACAGAAGAAACTCCTTCTGAATTAAAAGTATAATCGGCAACTAAAGTATCACCTTTCATATTTCCTATTAAAGTTCCTTCGTTTTTATCTTTTCCAACCAAATTATAACTTAGTTTTCCGTTTACTTCCTGATGGGAATTAACATTAAAACTCATTTCTATTACGCTTCCGTTAGATTTCCAAGCGTAGCATTGATCTCCAGCTGGTTCTAAAATTTCAGCTTCTTTTGGCGGACTTGGTGTAATTTGTACCGGTTCTGTTTTTGTTGTTTCTTTTTTACAAGAAGCAAAAATTGACAAGACAAGTACTGCTGTTAGTGTTAGTACTTTTTTCATAATTCCTCATTTTTATTTTGTGATTATGATATAAAGTTACCTCAAATAAAAAAAAATCCATTCGTAGAACAAATGGATTTTTTTACATAATTCCCATTTAAGAGAATCTATTTTTAGTGAAATTTACGAAACATCAACAGTTGTACGTTCAGCAATTTCTTTATAAGTTCCGTTAGTCAATTTCTCACGAATTGCCTCGAAAGCTGTTAAAGTCTCTTCGATATCTTCTAATGTGTGAGAAGCTGTTGGGATCATTCTCAATAAGATAATTCCTTTTGGAATAACTGGATAAACCACGATAGAAAGGAAAATACCATAATTTTCTCTTAAATCGTTTACCATCACCATTGCCTCAGGAATACTTCCTTCTAAGTAAACTGGCGTAATACAAGTATTTGTATCTCCAATATTAAATCCTTTTTCTTTAAGACCGTTTTGCAATGCATTTACGTTTTCCCAAAGTTTATCTTTAATTGCAGAAGATTTACGCAACAATTCTAAACGTTTCAAAGAACCAATTGTCTGAATCATTGGCAATGCTTTAGCAAACATTTGAGAACGTAAGTTGTATTTCAAATAATCGATAACCGTTTTATCTGCCGCTACGAAAGCTCCAATATTAGCCATAGATTTTGCAAAAGTAGAGAAATAAACATCGATTTCATCTTGAACTCCTTGCTCCTCACCTGCTCCAGCACCAGTTTTACCTAATGTACCAAATCCGTGAGCATCATCTACTAAAAGTCTGAAATTGTATTTTTCTTTTAAAGCAACTATTTCTTTTAATTTTCCTTGCTGTCCGCGCATTCCAAAAACACCTTCAGTAATAAATAAAATACCTCCGCCTGTTTCTTCTGCCATTTTAGTAGCACGCTGCAAGTTTTTCTCCATACTTTCCAAATCATTGTGTTTGTATGTAAAACGTTTACCCATGTGTAAACGAACACCATCAATGATACAAGCATGTGAATCTACATCATAAACAATAATATCATTTTTAGTAACCAAAGCATCAATAATAGACACCATTCCTTGGTAACCAAAATTCAATAAATAAGCAGATTCTTTCATTACGAATTCAGCCAATTCATTTTCTAATTGTTCGTGATACGTAGTGTGTCCAGACATCATACGAGCTCCCATCGGATAAGCTGCACCAAACTGAATTGCTGCATCTGTATCTGCCTGACGAACTTCTGGATGATTAGCTAAACCTAAATAATCATTTAAACTCCAGTTTAAAATATTTTTTCCGTGAAATTGCATTCTAGGACCCAACTCTCCTTCTAACTTTGGGAAAACATAATAACCTTCTGCTTGAGAAGCCCATTTTCCTAAAGGTCCTTTATTGTCCTGAATTCTTTCGAATAAATCTTTTACCATAATATATGTAGTAATTTTTTTTACTTTATCAGCGAGCAAAAATAATCAATATTAATTTAAAATGAAGAGCCTCAATTATTTTTATTGAAAAATATTATGCTATCATAAAATAGTAAGATTTTACATATATTAAATTAATACCCAAAAAGTCTTTAGCTCTGTAATGATGTAAAAACATGATTAATATCATAATAAAGGACAAATAAGTCTTTTATTTTTGTTTAGAAATTTAACCCAAAATAAATCTAAACATATCATGAAAAGAACTAACAAAACCTGGATTAAAACAAGCGTTCTTATCTGCTCGTTATTTATGCTGTTAATTTTAGCAAGTTGTAAAAAAGAAGAAGCTAAAAATTATGCAAACATTATGACTGAAGGTGAAATGGATGCTGAACTTACATCGCCTCCTCACGTTCCAAAACCAGTCGGAAACAGAACAGCGATGAAACTGAAACTAAACATGGAAATTAAGGAACAAGAAGGTACAATGACTGATGGTGTAAAATATACCTATTGGACATTTGGAGGTTCTGTTCCAGGAAGTTTTATTAGAACCCGTGTTGGTGATGAAGTTGAATTTCACTTAAAAAATCATCCTGATAATAAATTACCTCACAATATCGATTTGCATGCCGTAACTGGACCAGGTGGTGGAGCAACCTCATCTCTTGTAGCGCCAGGACATGAAAAAGTTTTTAGTTTTAAAGTGATAAATCCTGGATTGTATGTGTATCATTGTGCGACAGCTCCCGTAGGAATGCACATTGCAAATGGTATGTACGGATTGATTTTGGTTGAACCAGAAGGCGGACTTCCTCCAGTTGATAAAGAATACTACGTAATGCAGGGTGATTTCTATACGCAAGGCGAATATGGCGCAAAAGGTCTTCAGCCGTTTGATATGAACAAAGCCGTAAAAGAAACTCCTGATTATGTTGTTTTTAACGGAAAAGTAGGTTCTTTAACCAATGGAAATGAATTAACAGCAAAAGTTGGAGAAACTGTTCGTCTGTTTGTTGGAAACGGAGGACCAAACTTAGTTTCTTCTTTCCACGTTATTGGAGAAATTTTTGACAGTGTGCATATAGAAGGCGGAAGTGTTGTAAATAAAAATGTGCAGACAACTTTAATTCCTGCCGGTGGAGCTGCTATCGTCGATTTTAAAGTAGAAACTCCAGGAACTTTTATCTTGGTTGACCACTCTATTTTTAGAGCATTTAATAAAGGTGCGTTGGGAATGTTGAAAGTGGAAGGGAAAGAAGATAAAAACATTTATTCTGGAACAATCCAAGAAGGTATTTATTTACCAGAAGGAGGAACAATACAGAAAATGCCTGGAACGGCAGCAACAAAAGTTACTGTTCCGAAACGCACAGTCGAAGAGAAAGTTAAAATTGGTAAAGAAATCTTTGGAACAACTTGTTTTGCGTGTCACCAATCTGAAGGGCAAGGAATACCGAGCACTTTCCCTCCTTTGGCAAAATCAGATTATTTAAATGCCGATTCTAAACGCGCTATTAAAACGATCTTACACGGTTTAACTGGAGAAGTAACCGTTAACGGTAAAAAATACAATAACGTAATGCCTGCTCAGAATTTATCTGACGATGAAATCGCAAATGTTCTAACCTACATTTATAACAGTTGGGGGAATAACAAAACTGAAGTTACGCCAGAAATGGTAAAAGCTTTAAGATAACAGCAAAACTTCTAGCATGAAAAAAACCCTTTTCATACTTACAATTCTCTTTTTCTCTGCAGTTAGTGTCATGAAAGCTCAGGAAAAAGGAATGGTTTTCATAAAAGAGGGATCTTTTGTCCCTCTTTATGGAGCCGTTTCTAAAAACCCTGTAACGGTAAATTCTTTTTACATAGACATTTATCCTGTAACAAATAGTGAGTTTTTAGAATTTGTCAAAAAGAATCCATCGTATCAAAAATCAAAGATTAAAGGAATTTTTGCTGATAAAAGTTATCTCTCATACTGGACAAATGATTTTGATTTTGGAAATGCAAAACCTAAATCGCCAGTAACAAGCGTTTCTTGGTTTGCTGCAAAAAAATACTGCGAGTGCCAAGGAAAACGTTTGGCAACAATGGATGAATGGGAATATGTGGCAATGGCAGACACTAAAAAAATAGATGCTAGAACCAAAAAAGAATTCAACGAATACATTTTGTCTTGGTACGAGAAATCAAGAACGTATGAAAATGAAATTGGAAAAACTTTCAAAAATTACTGGGGAGTTTACGACATGCACGGTTTAGTTTGGGAATGGACATCTGATTTCAACAGCATTTTTTTATCAGGAGAATCTAGAAAAGACAAAAGCACTGACAAAAATCTTTTCTGCGGAAGCGGATCAGTTAATGCTTCTGATTTAATGGATTATGCCGCTTTTATGCGTTACGCATTCAGAGGAAGCTTAAAAGCGCAATATTCAACACGAAATCTTGGGTTTAGATGTGCTAGCACAACAAAACCAAAAATCTAATTTAAAATTAGTTTACAATGAAAAAAATAGCAATTGCTTTTCTTCTCTTATTTTCTTTTTACAGCTGTAAAGAATCTGATAAAAAAGAGGTTAAGACAGAAACAAATAAAGAAATAAGCGATTTATCGATTTATAATCTTCCTTCAAAATGGACGACACAAAATGGAAAAGATATTGAATTAAAATCGCTAAGAGGAAATGTTCTCGTAATGGTAATGATTTATACAAGCTGTAAAGCTGCCTGCCCAAGATTAGTGGCCGATATGCGCGATATTGAATCTAAACTAGAGAAAAAAACAAAACAGCATGTCAAATTGATTTTGGTCAGTATAGATCCGAAAACAGATACGCCTGAAAGATTAAAATCGTTTGCAATTGAAAATAAAATGAATCAAGATCCTTGGATTTTTCTTCGTTCATCTGAAGAAAACACTAGAGAATTTGCGGCAGTTTTGGCTGTCAATTATAAAAAAATCTCTCCAATAGATTTTTCGCATTCTAATATTATTAGCGTTTTTAATCCAGAAGGAGAATTGGTATTTCAGCAGGAAGGTTTAGGAGTTAATAATGAAAAAACAATCGAAACCATAAATTTAGAAGCGGCAAAAATATAGATATTTAAATAGGTTAATTAGTAAGGAACAAGAGCAAGTTTAGAAATAAAGTTGACTCTTGTTTTTTATTTATCTAAAAAGCTAAGTTAAGCTTCGGAGAAGCGAAATATTTATAGAAAAATCTAAATCACCCACATAGAAAGCTCCAGCGGAGCGAAATATTTATCAGGTTAACAAATTACAATCCTAATATATGATTCTATAAATATGTCGCTCCGCTGGAGCTTTTTATCTTCGCCAAACGTTTTCTATACATATTTCGCTTCTCCGAAGCTTTATAATATTATCATCCCTCTTCTATAAATATATCATTTCTCCGGAACTTATTTATTGAAATTATTGGAATGAAAATTTACTAGTGATGCCATTATTAAAACCAATCCCAAAACCAAAAGAATACTCAATATCAAAATACTTTGAAAATATCCTGGAATTGCTCCTTCTCCAAAAAAGAAAAACCAGCCTTGAAGAAACAATAAAACTTCTGTAAAAATATATCCTGAAATAAAACACTTCACTCCTATTTTTAATATTGAAGAATCAGCAGAAAGCATTTTATTCTGCAATAAAATTCCAAACAAAAATCCTGTTATAATTCCTAAAGTCGTTAAATGAATAAATCCAATTACAAAATTTCTGATTTGATGTGAAACTTCTGCCAGATTAGGAAAAAGAGTCAGCAATTGAATTCCTACTTTCAAAAACAAAGAACATAATGCCAAACCATAAACCATTTTAGTCGTTTTATCTAAAGTGCTTTTAAAATGACTAATTTGAGGTTGGAGCATTTTATAGAAATAAATAAAAGCTCCTAGCTGAATCAAAACTCCCAAAACATTAATATAACTTAAAACATCATTTTCTATAAACCAGCGAACTGGAAAACAAACCGTCAGTAACGTAGAAACAACCATTAGAAAGTAAAACTTCTTAAACTTTACCTCATCAATTTTATTTTGAAATTGTTTTAAAAACAAAGCTAAAATTGCCAATATAAACCAGCCATTAAATTGAAAATGAAGAAAAAACTGAATCGCTATCTGATAAAAAGCACTTTGTTTTCCTAATGTGCTTACAGCTGGGCCAAGACACCAAACGCCTAAAGTCGATAAAACCATAAATAAAATCGAAACCGACAAAAGTCTTTGCGATGGAGATTTATCTCTTAAACAATCTTTCCAAACCAAACGGCAAAAAACATAACTCAGCAAAATATGCATGGTTGAAAATACAATCGAAAACAAAGCATATCCTTGAATTGGAAAAGCAATCATCATTCCGATAACTGAAAACTCCGTCAGCCAAAAAAGACGGTTATAAATTGGTCTCTGGCTTTTTTCTTTTGGAATAAAAAAATGAACCACCAAAACATAAACGATCATATAAACCCAGCCTAACATGGCAACATGCGAATGCGCATGAAGCAGAAAACTATAATTTAAAAAATCTAAAGGAAACAGATACATAAACCGCATTAACAATCCGAAAACACAGGCAATCAGAAAATTAAAAAAACAGCAAAGTATCCAGCTTTTTTGAGAATTCATTTTAAAAATATTTTTTTAAACACATAGAAAAGTAGATTTTATTTTTTCTGCGCAATCTTGTCATTTCGAGGAACGAGAAATCTTCGTGAGAAACTCTACAAAGATTGACTTTTAGCGACGGAGTTACTTGCGAAGATTTCTCGTTCCTCGAAATGACAAGCGTTGTCGAAAAGTTAAATAAAGAGGAAACTAACTTCTTTTTAAACCCTTTTTCAAAATCAAAATCTATGTTTCTATATGTTTAATTTCAATTAAAAATAACATTTCTTGAAAAATAAAACACCGATAATTATCATTTTAGAGGATTATTACCGATGTTTTCAAACTATTAAAATTAACCTTTATTCTACTTCAATAAAGTCTTTTTCTAGCGTCACAGCTTTTGGAAATAAGATATTATTTTCCAAATGAATATGCTTGTGTAAATCAGCTTCAAACTCTTTCAGCATAGCAAAAGTCACTCTGTAAGTCGTACAAGCATCTGCTGGCGGAGTGTAATTATTGGTCAATTCTGCAATTTCTCTAAAACGTTCACCCTCATTGTCATGTTCGTGCATCATCATTGCAATCGGATTTGAAACGGTTACAAAAGATGGCTGAGATAAAATCCCGTCTGATTCTTTGGTTTTAACCATTCTTTTTACAAATGGAAATAAAATCAATTCTTCTTTTTTCATGTGCTGAGATAATTCTCCTGCACAGCCAATAAACAATTCATTGATTTTAAATAACTCAGGATGATTTGCTCCATGCACCTTGCATAATTTATCTAAAAACGGCAATAAAACGTTTATTTTTTCTTCTACATATCGGTGATGTGTTTTCTCAATATAATCTGCCAATAAATCTAATGGCCATGAATTGAAATCAATGCTTCCACTATTTTCTGATTGTACAACTTGCAGCACATTTTCCAATAAAGCATCTGCGTCGATATTTTGCTTTTCGCATACTTCGGTTACTGTTCGGTTTCCTTTGCAGCAAAAATCTATTCTATATTTTGAAAAAACTGCAGCCGTTCTAAAATCCTCAGCCACAAAAGATCCTATTGTTTTGTTTTTTAAATTTTCCATGATAATCAATTTATATTTTTGTGTTTTATTTTTTGTTTTTTAATGTCAGTTCAAATACAAACCAGGCCATCGTTATAAACCCGATTCCGAAAATTGAATCTCCAATGGCGCGAAGCCATTTTAAAGTAATCATTGCTGGCTGCTGCATTAATTCTGATGAACGAGCATACCACATTCCGTGACTAATACTTTCAATTGCCTGCCAAACTCCAATTGGTAATAAACTCAAGATTGCCATTAGAAATAAACCAATATTTAAAGACCAGAAAGTAATTTTAAGCAGTTTTGTATTCCAGCTTACATTTCTATATAAACTTCTCAACACGAATAATACTAAACCAATTCCAAGCATTCCGTAAACTCCGAACAATGCAGTGTGTCCATGTAAAGGCGTTGTGTTTAATCCTTGAACATAATACAAGGCAATTGGTGGATTAATAATGAATCCGAAAATTCCAGCACCAAGGAAATTCCAAAACGCTACAGAAATCATAAAGTAAATTGGCCATTTGTAATCTGCAATCCATTGCGTTGATTTCGAGATTTTATAGTTTTGATACGCTTCAAAACCTATTAATGTTAACGGAACCACTTCTAAAGCGCTAAATGTTGCTCCTAAAGCCATAATCGCCGTTGGTGTTCCTGAAAAATACAGGTGATGAAATGTTCCTAAAATACCTCCAGACATGAAAATAATGGTTGCAAAAAGTACATTTAAAGTCGCTGTTTTCGTTTTCAATAATCCCAAACGAACAAACAAGAACGCAATTACAACTGTTGCAAAAACTTCGAAGAAACCTTCAACCCAAAGATGAACTACCCACCATCTCCAATATTCGGCAATTGCTAAATTAGTCTGTCTTCCCCACATTAATCCAGCTCCGTAAAACATGGCGATTGCAGTACAAGAAACTAAAAACAAAATGATTAAGTTTTTCTCTTCTGTTTTTTTCTTTAAAACTGGAAGTAACGGACGAATCATTAAAGCCAACCATAAAAACAGTCCAACTAAAAGGAAAATCTGCCAGAAACGACCTAAATCAACATATTCATAACCTTGATGTCCGAACCAGAAATTTTGAACTAAATTTAATTTCTGCATTACTCCAAACCATTGTCCAGCCATAGAACCTAAAACAATAATCAACAGTGCAACAAACAAGAAATTGACACCAAAACATTGAAATTTAGGATCTTTCCCCGAAACAGCTGGAGCAATATACAATCCTGTTGCCAACCAAGCTGTAGCAATCCAGAAAATCGCCAATTGTGTGTGCCATGTACGCGTTACAGCATAAGGCAGGATTTTATCAATCGGGATTCCGTATAAACCATTTCCTTCCACTCCATAATGCGCTGTTATAATTCCGAAAACCATTTGCAGAACCATCAGCAAACTTACAATCCAGAAATATTTGGTCACCAAGCCCATAGATTTGGTTTTGCCTTGCTTAATCAATGGATCTTCTTTTGGAAGCGGAAATTCTTCTTCTTCACCCGATTTTGCATGATAGAAAACTAAGATTCCAACGCTTAAAATCAATAAAATTATGCTTACTCCAGACCAAGCCAAAAGTTCTGTTGTTGCTTTATTCCCAACCAATTCATCTGACGGCCAGTTGTGTGTATACGAAATATCTCCATTAGGACGATTGGTAACTGTTGCCCAAGTTGCCCAAAAGAAAAAGGCATTCATTTTATGCATTCTCTCCACATCTTTAATCGAGTTTTTCGGAATCGCATATTCTTCTCTCAACTTATCAAATTGAGGATCATTTGTAAAAAGTCCTTTATAATATTCGCTTAAATACTCAATTGCGGCCAAACGATTTTCCGAAATGGTGAGCACTCCTGTCTCAGCATCGTATCGATTGGTTCTTAAATCTTTCTGCAAACGAACCTTAAGAGCCGATTGTTTTTCGGCGTCTAATTCATCATATTTTTGATTAAAATCTTTCTTAGCATAAATATCCAATATAAAAACGGCTTCTCTATGCAACCAATCTGCGGTCCAGTCTGGGGCCACATAAGCGCCGTGTCCCCAGATAGATCCCACTTCCTGGCCACCTATACTTTGCCAGATATTTTGTCCGTCTTTAATTTCGCTTCCGCTAAAAACGGCTTTACCAGAATCGGTTACAATTTCTTTCGGAACTGGTGGTGCCTGCTGATAGATTTCGTAACCATAATAACCCAGCACTGCAAATGATATACTCATTACCAATGCAAAAACCAGCCATAATTTTTTTTCTCTTTTCATTCTTTTCCCATTCAATAAAAGACATTTTTATCCTTTATTAGTTTTTAAAAAAACTCCAAAGCCAGTTACAGCATTTGGAGCTTTTGATTATTTACTCTACAATTAGCATACCTTTCATCATGGCTACGTGACCAGGGAAAGAACAAATAAATGGATATGATCCTTTTTTATCAATTGTAAACTCGATTGTATCTTCTTCTCCACCACCAATTAATTTAGTATGTGCAATGATTGAAGCTTTTTCAGATTCAGGAATATAATCAGTTGCTTTGGCATCATTCGCTTTTAAAGCAAAAGCTGCTTGGTCTGTTCCTTCTTGCAAAATCACTAAATTATGTCCCATTGCTTCTTTCGGGATTTTACCAACGTGTTTCAAAGTCAATTTGATTGGTTTTCCGGCAACAGCTTTCAATTCATTTACATTAAATTGCATTTGGTCATTTCCTTCAATAACTAAAACATTTTCTTCTGTGGCTGCAGCCGCTGGAGCTTGTTCGCCTTCAGTAGAAGTTTCGGTTGTTTCTGTCGGTTCAGCTGGAGTAGTTTCTTTTTTACCGCAAGAAGTAACTGCTAAAAATCCCATTAGGATTAGTACTGAAATTTTGGTTTTTGTATTCATTTTTAAGATATTTAATAATATTAATTGTTCGCATTTGTCGCTTTAAGAAAGAAATCTCCCGATTTCACATCAGAAGCTAACTGTTCTAAAGTTGTATTTTTAAGCATTTCTAACAGCAGTCCTCTTATTTTCTTAAACTCGTGATGAACTGGGCAAGGATGTTCTTCTGAGCATTCTTTTAATCCGATTCCACAACCGCTGTAAATTTTGTTTCCATCAATAGCATCAACAATCTGAATTAACTTTATTTTTTTCGATGCTTCGGGCGAAACTTCAAATCCGCCCCCAACTCCTTTTGTTGAATGAATTATGCCGCTTTTGGTTAAAACCTGCATAATCTTGGCTGTAAATGGTTCTGGCGAATCAATTTCTTTCGCAACATCTTTTATTCCAACCCTAATCCCTTTAGACGATTTGGTTGCAATAAATATTGAAGCTCTTATTCCGTACTCACACGCTTTTGAAAACATACATCCCTAATTAATTCCACACAAAGATATACAGGTTTTAAATAAAAGACAAATTTATCTTTAATTATTTTTCTAATGATCAAATATTATTTATAATGAAACTAATTAGTGCCAATAATTACACATATTCATCATTCAATTCTTATAAAACCCAATTTTAATTTTAACTTTGAGAGTATTAAATTTTAAATATTTAACAAATGCCTTTAAGCAATTCAAAAGATTTAAAACTGGCAGTCCTTATTGATGCAGACAATGTGCCATATAGCAATGTAAAAGGAATGATGGAAGAAATTGCAAAACTTGGAACGCCAACTACAAAAAGGATTTATGCCGATTGGACAAAACCAAACGCAAATGGCTGGAAAGGTGTTTTATTAGAACATGCTATTACTCCTATTCAACAATATAGTTACACGGTGGGAAAAAACTCATCAGATTCTGCTCTAATTATTGATGCAATGGATTTGCTTTATTCTGGAAAATTAGATGGTTTTTGCATTGTTTCCAGCGACAGCGATTTTACACGTCTTGCCATTCGGCTTCGTGAATCGGGTATGAAAGTAATTGGCATTGGAGAAAAGAAAACGCCAAACTCGTTTATTGTGGCCTGCGACCGATTTATTTATATTGAGGTTTTGGATGGAGCTATTCAAAAGAAAAAACCTAAAACAACCACTACCGATACCAAAAAGCCAATTGAAAAACCTGCCGAGAAAGCACTTCATAAAATTGACAAACAAACCATTGAACTTATTGAGGCTACAATCGAAGATATTGAAGATGACGATGGTTGGGCATTTCTTGGTGATGTCGGGAATCTGATCGTCAAGAAAAAACCCGAATTTGACCCTCGAAACTATGGTTTCTCTAAATTGACTCCGATGCTTAAATCATTGACTGATATTCTGGAAATCGACGAAAGAGAGTCAGACAAAAAAGGAATCAAACACGTTTATGTACGTCTAAGATTCAACTAATTATCACATTTATTACCTATTTAATTTTTTAAAAACATGAGAAAAAAATTCTTTATTTACGGATTCTTATTGTTTCTAATTGTTGCTGCAATTCATTACTATACTGGACGAGGTTATTTGCTCGTATTTATTATTCCAATCTTACTAATTGTAGGAGTTTATAATGCATCTCAAGAAAAACACGCTATTTTAAGAAACTTTCCTGTTCTAGGTTATTTCAGATATTTATTTGAAATGATCGCGCCTGAGATTCAGCAATATTTTATTGAAAGATCTACAGACGGAAAACCTTTTTCAAGAAACCAGCGTTCTTTAGTGTATCAAAGAGCTAAAAATATTGATTCGAGCACTCCATTTGGAACACAATTAAACTTAAATACTGAAAACTACGAAGGAATCAAGCATTCTATTTTTCCTGCAAAAGTAAACGAAGAATTACCTCGTGTATTAGTTGGAGGAAAAGATTGCAAACAACCTTATTCTGCTTCTTTATTTAACGTTTCGGCAATGAGTTTCGGTTCACTGAGCGAACATGCAGTTCGCGCCATTAATATTGGAGCAAAAAAAGGAAATTTCTACCAAAACACAGGAGAAGGTGGATTAACTGAATTTCACCTTGCCGGAGGCGGAGATATTACTTGGCAGATTGGTACAGGATATTTTGGCTGTCGTGATGCCGAAGGAAATTTTAGTCCAGAAAATTTCTCAGAAAAAGCAAATCTTCCAAATGTAAAGATGATCGAGATTAAAATTTCTCAAGGTGCAAAACCAGGTCATGGAGGTGTGTTGCCTGCAGCTAAAAACACAGAACAGATTGCTAAAATTAGAGGCGTTGTCCCACACACTATGATTCTTTCTCCTCCAGGCCATCATGCTTTTTCTGATGCCAATGGACTAATTCAGTTTATTAAACAATTACGCGAGTTATCTAACGGAAAACCAATCGGATTTAAATTATGTATTGGCAATACTGAGGAGTTTGAAGCAATCTGCCAAGAGATGATCAATGAAGACACTTATCCCGATTTCATTACCGTTGATGGCGCAGAAGGCGGAACTGGAGCTGCTCCGCTTGAATTTGCAGATGGTGTCGGAATGCCTTTTGAACCTGCATTGATCTTTGTAAATAAAACTTTAGTGCGCTTAGGTATTCGTGATAAAATGCGCATTATTGGAAGCGGAAAAATCATTTCGGGTTATTCTATTTTACATGCCATTGCACTTGGAGCAGATATGTGCAACAGCGCAAGAGGATTTATGTTTTCTTTAGGTTGCATTCAAGCTTTACGTTGTCATAATAACGAATGTCCAACGGGAGTCGCAACACAAAACAAAATGCTAATGAAAGGTTTGGTAGTCACAGACAAATCTGAAAGAGTGTATCACTTCCATAAAAATACGCTTCATGCTGCAAATGAGCTTTTAGCAGCAGCAGGAAAAACATCATTTGCAGATGTTGACATTAATATTTTCATGAGAGGAGATGAGTTTACCAACTTGTCAGAACTTTATTTCCCTGATAATTTGAAAAACGTTACTCAGTTCTCATAAAAAAAATCCTCTTCAAATGAAGAGGATTTTTTTTATGCATAATTTTCAATTATAATTTTGCCGTTTCTTTTCCTGCTTTTGCTGTTCCTTCCAAAACCGCTAACTCATCTTGATCTACTACTTCTTGGGCTAAAATAGCATTATTATAAGCTAAAAAATAGACGTCAAATTTTACTCCTTCAGCAATAAGAGAGGAAGAAATCTGATCATTCTTAATCATCTCTTTTAATAAGTCTGGAAATGATTCTTTGTAGGCTAGTTTATTTGCATCGTTTTCTTCTAAATTGGTTTCAATTCTAATTTCGATTTTATTGTCATTTAGAAACGCTTTTGCTGATGTACTCGTAATTCCGCTTCCTTTTATAGAAACAGAATTATTGTAATTACTTACATGTTCCTGTATTTTTTGCTTGGTATTTTTACAGCTTACCAAGAATAATGCAAAAGCGAATGCGAATGCGATTTGGGTAATTTTTTTCATAATTTTTTGGTTTAATAGTTATTTTTTAACTCAAACATAATTAATTCATAACACAAAAACAATATTCAATTACAAAAATCACATACACAATTCTTTGAATACAAACCAATTACCTGCTTAAAAAGAGGGATATTTGTAAGAATAAAACGTTTATTCTACGCTTAACTTTTAGTCGTAAACATAAAAAAGTCTCTTTAAAATTTATTTAAAGAGACTTTCAATATGTAAGAATTAAAATAATTTGTATTTCTACAAAACTCCATTTATTATTTCAAAAAATCTTTAAGCGATTCGCCCGTTAGTGTTTCTTTATCTAAAACAGTATTATCATCTGCTAGAAAATAAACATCAAATTGAACCCCTTCTTCTATTAATTGTCTTGGAATCTCGTCTTTATCGATCATCAATTTTATTAATTTTGGAAAAGAAATAACAGCTGCTGACTTATTTGCTTCATTTTGTTCCAAATCGGTTTCAAAACGCAACTCTATTTTATCATCATTAATATAACCTCTTGCTGTAGTAAGTGTTACATTTTCAGCTCTAAAACTTGGCGCAATAGTTTTGTTGTAGGTTACAACATACTCTTGAAGTTTTTGTTTGGTATTTTTACAGCTCGCAAGCATTAATACCATCATTATTGCAAAGGCAATTTGGCTTATTTTTTTTATCATGACTTTAGTTTTTAAACTAAATACAATTTAGTCATTATATTTGATATTATTTGTCAATTTCAATTAAGATAGACTTTTACTTTCTATAAATCCTTATTTTTTCTGCTTCATATTTTGAAGTAAAAAGTCTAAAGCTTTCGTTTTTACTAGATCTCTAGAAAGTGTACTGCTCTCAAATTCAAAAAATGTCTGATAATCTCTTCCTTTGCCTTGAAAAGCCAATGCATAACCGTTGAAAGTTTTATTTTCTTTAGAAATCTGATATGAAATAGCCTTTGTCATACCTATAGTATTTTCAACTTTAAACTTCTTAAGATTACTATACTTTTTCAAACTTTTAAAGCCGTTTTCTATACTTTCTTTAGTTTCAAAATCGTGAATAAAAATAGTCAGATTTCGAGGAGATTTAATTGCCATTCGTAATGAATCATCATGATTGTTTTGCAAATAGTATTCTTTCGGTACATTTAACTGAGTCTTTATATCAATAAAAACTACAGAGTCTCTTTTAAGTTTGCTAAATCCGTAATCATTCTGTTCCATAATTGAAAGACTGTCTAAAGCACCATAATTTTTGTAAAACAAATTATTTGAGCGTCTATTCTTTTCAAAATGTGCAATTTGATTGTTGACTTCTCTTTGCTTCATTAGTTCTTCAGCCTTCTCTTGGGTGATAACATAAGGGCTGAGATCGCTGTTAACCAAATTATTACTATTCCTGTTACTATTTGAACAGGTAGAGATAAGCCTAAGTAAGCTTATTATAATAAAAATGACACCTAAAACTGTTCTCCAGCTTGTTGATTCGCTGCTCATTATAGTTGAAGATCTTTTTCTGTTAAAACTAAAGTATTAATCATTTTACCTTTAGCATTAAAATATTCATATTTAATATCTTTAATGCCATAGCGCTGTATCATAGAAGCTACTTTTTGAATCTGACCTTGTCTTAATATGCTTTCTTTAACTAAAGAATTAGCTGTATTATTTTTTAGTATTTCAATTATATCATCTGGCATCTCTACCTGATAAACAAGTTGGTTTTTATCATTATGATAAATTTTCAAAACCTTGCTGCCATCACTATTTTTTAATGGCATATTCCTGTTCATCATTACTAACATCTCTCCAAGCTCAGAACCTCCATTAGGTGTTACTGATTCAACAGAAACTACTGGCTTACCAGCATTCTTTTTAATAAGTTCATCAAGTTCTTTCTTATCTATTTCAAATTCAGCAATTGATGTATTATCGCTACCAAGAAAATCAACTTTGATAACAACTCCATCTTCAATTAGACCTTTTATTTCTCTATCTGTCGAAAACATTTCTTTTAAGAAGTTAGGAAACAGCTGTGTGTACATAGATTTATTTTCAGCATTTGATTCTATTATAGTTTCCATCGTAATTTCTATTCTTTTTTGATCTAGAAATGCCTTTGCTTCAGTTGAAGTAATGATGTCATTACTAAAATTAGCCGCCGATTTATTATAAGAATTTACAAATGCTTGAATATTTTGTTTAGTATCTCTACAGCCTGAAAAAGACAGCAAAAGAGTTAAAACAAATAAGATTTGGGTAATTTTTCTAATCATAGCTTATTTTTTTAGGTTTAAATTGTAAATATTTTACTGCAAAAATAATTAATATTACCGCTTTCGCAAATGTTTTTAAACCAATAAACTATTTTAGTTTCTGAAGTCTTAAAAGTGCTTCAAGATAATAATAATCTGCGTAATTTATAGAACAATCGATCTCACTGTTTGCTGGTTTATGTCCTGTTGAATGCAATAAAAATGCTGAATTAACATCATGACTCTGATAATGATCTGAAAGCGAAACGATCATCTTTTTAGCTTTTGTCAAATATTCAGCTTTTAAATTCTTGTCTTTTGTGTACGAACTTAATTCTAAAAGTGCAGACGAAACAATAGCCGCCGCCGAAGCATCTCGAGGCTCATTTGGAATGTTTGGCGCATTAAAATCCCAATACGGAATTAAATCTTCTGTTGTTAATTTATCTAAATAAACACGCGCTAATTTATGAGCAAAATCTAAAAACTTAGTATCTTTTGTTTCTCTATAGGTCATTGTAAAACCATAAATAGCCCATGCTTGGCCACGCGCCCACATACTATCATCACTATATCCTTGGGCTGTTCTTCCTTTTATCTTTTTTCCCGTTTCGAAATCGTAAATAATTACGTGATAAGAAGTATTATCTGGTCTAAAATGATTTGCCATTGTGGTTTCGGCATGCTTTACAGCTATGTCGTATAATTTTTTACTTCCGCCATTTTTTGAAGCCCAAAACAAAAGCTCTAAATTCATCATATTGTCTATAATCGTATTATGCCCACCCATTTTATTATGAGGCCAAGATTGTATTGTTCCCACTTTCGGATTAAAAAGTGTGGCAAGCGTATCGGCAGTTTTTAAAATGATTTCTTTGTATTCCTTATTTTTAGTCAAACGATATCCGTTTCCGAAACTATTGAAAACCTGAAAACCTAAATCATGATCTGCAGCTTTTGTAATCGATAAAGGCGTTAAGAAACGAGTAAATTTATCGGCTTCTTTTTCCCATTTTTTATCTTTTGTCGCTTCATATAAAAACCATAATTCTCCCGGCCAAAATCCGCTTGTCCAATCTTTATAGTCAACAAATTTCCATTCTTTACTTCCGTTTGGAACTGTTCTTGGCGAAGTTCCGTCATTCGGAATTACTTGTAACGTTTTTGAAGCTTGTTCTGCACAGTAATCTAACTGTTTTTTAATATTAAATGTTTTGTCTTTTTGAGAATAACCTTGATTTCCTAGAATAAACAATGCGGCAATCAGAGTGTAAATTTTTGCATTCATGTGGTAGATAGTTTGTTTAATCGATAAATTTATGAAATAAAAAATTTCTAATAGAGTTTTGTATTTTTTGACACCTAAAAATGTATTATTGATTACCTCATTCTACAAACCTTTGATCTAGTTTGTCATTCCAGAATAACGAGACTTAATCTCTTTTAAAAATTTCATATAAATTTGCTGCACCTAAAGTAATCTCAACTTGAACAAAACCAGAATATACTATTTCGCAATTTTTCTAAGTATAATTTTCCTCGGAATCCTTTCTAGAAAAATCCCTTTTATCCCTTTATGGATTGGCGATTTTCTTTATGCAGTAATGATTTACTTTTTAGTTAGAATCTTTTTCCCGTTCAAAAACGCATTTTTGATATTCTTTCTTTCGCTGCTAATTTGTTATTGCATTGAATTTCTTCAATTGTATCAAGCGGAATGGATCATTGAATTAAGAAAAACTCTTTTTGGAAGATACGTTCTAGGTCAAGGTTTTTTATGGTCGGATATTCTGGCTTACACTTTTGGAATTTTTTCAGCTTTTATCTCAGAAAAAATCATTCTAAAATTTTTCACTCAAAAGTCTGAGTAATTTTATCAATATTCAAGCTGTTAGCCATTGCCATAAATATTTGGTAATAAGTTCCTTTATTATCGTATAGTTCGTCGTGAGTTCCTTTTTCTACACATCTTCCTTTTTCTAAAACAATGATATTGGAAGCATCAATAATCTGAGAAATACTATGCGATATTATAATAACAGTTCTATCTTTTTTAATTGCATCCAAAGATTTCTTAATTTGCTCTGTTGCAATTGCATCTAAACTTGCTGTTGGTTCGTCAAGAAAAATTATAGGAGGATTTTTCAAAAACAACCTTGCAATTGCAATTCGTTGCTGCTGACCACCAGAAAGCAAATGTGCATCAGAATCGTAGCTTTTTGGCAATTGGATCACTTGTTCATGAATATACGCCTGTTTTGCTGCTTCGATTACTTCTTCTTGAGAAGCTTCAGGATTTCCGTATAAAATGTTTTCGGCAATTGTTCCTTTAAAAATATGATTCTTCTGAAGCACCAATCCAATGTTTTTACGCAGAAAATCGGTATTGTAATCTATTAAATCTACTCCATCTAAAAAGATTTGTCCTGATGATGGCAGATAAAACTTATCTAATAAATTAATAATAGTACTTTTTCCCGCACCACTTAATCCTACCAGAGCCGATGTCTCATTTGGTTTAACTGTAAAATTAATATCGTAAAGCGCCTGTGTTCCGTTTGGATAAACAAAATCGACATTTTTAACCTCAATTAATCCAACAATTTTTTCTGGAATATAATTGCCACTGGTTTCTACTTCCTGTTCTGATTCTAAAATATCAAAAAAGCCTTCTGAATAAATCAGCGCATCATTTACCTCGTCATAAATACGATGCAATTGCCTAATTGGCGACGAAACGTTATTAAAAAGCATAATATGAAACATAATCGCTCCAATTGTCATTTGATTATTCAAAACAAAATAAGCAGTCAAAATGATAATAATTACCACTCCTATCTGTTCGACAAAGCTTTTAATGCTTTCAAAAATAAAGCTAGTCTTTCTCGTTTGGAGCTGATTTTCGGTCATCTCAAACTGAATCTTTTCATGCCGATCTGCTTCTGTCGACTCACGCACAAAGGATTTAATTACTGTTATGGATTCAATTAAACTAATGATTCCGTTATTTTTAGTCTCACGGTAATTTCGCATTCTTCGTCTGAATCCGCTCAATTTAGTTGCTTGTAACTGACTAATATAAAAGTAAATCGGGATAATACACAAACTTACCAAACCCACATAAACATTGGCATAAAACATAATTACCAAAGCCACAAAAGCATTGGCAAATAAAGGCAGAATATCAATAAAAAAGTTCTGAACTAATCTCGTCAAACTGCTAATTCCGGCATCAATTCTAGTTTGAAGTTTTCCGCTTTCATTTTCATCAGAAGTGTAAAATTCCATTCTATAACTCAGAATTTTTTCGACAATAGTTTGCGAAATATCTCGAGTAATGAAAATGCGGAGTTTTTCTCCATAAAATTTTTGTCCAAACTGCACAACAGAATTTACCAATTCTTTAGTCAACAACACCACACTAATAATGCCTAACAAATGGAATCCTTTAGATAATGGTTCATGGGCAACCATCAGGTTGTTTATAGTATCTACAGTATATTTTAGAATAACGGCATTTACTTGTGCTGCAAACGAACCTAAAAAAGTTAGAAGTAAAGTTGCAGCTACCATTTTTCTGTATGGCTTAACAAAAGGTAGGATTTTTTTATATAATACAGATAATTGCATTTATTTCATTTTTAAGCCACATATCAAATATAAGAATTCTAAATTTGTGTTGAAAATCATTTAAAACTTTAATTCTATGAAACTTGTTTTCGCTTCCAATAACAAAAATAAAATCGCAGAAATTCAGAGTATGCTTCCAGAGAGTATCAAAATATTAAGCTTAGAGGATATTAATTGTTTGGAAGATATTCCAGAAACCGCTGATACAATTGAAGGAAATGCAATTTTAAAAGCTGATTACGTAACTCAAAAATACGGTTATGATTGTTTTGCAGATGATACAGGTTTAGAAGTTCTTGCTTTAAATGGCGAACCAGGAGTATATTCAGCTCGATACGCCGGAGAACAAAAAAATGCAGATGATAACATGAATAAGCTTTTGGAGGCTCTAAAAAATGAAAAAAATCGAGATGCACAGTTCAAAACCGTTATTACTTTAAACTTAGAAGGAAAACAATATCTATTTACCGGAATTGCGAAAGGAGAAATTACAAATACAAAAACCGGAACAAACGGATTTGGTTATGATCCTATTTTTAAGCCCGAAAATTTTGACAAAACCTTTGCAGAATTACCCTTAGAGACCAAAAACACTATAGGTCACCGCGGAAAAGCTGTTAAGCAACTGATTGATTTTCTGAACACCACAAAATAATTGTTTAAAATACAACATTTTAGATGCTAAATTTTAGATTTTAAGACGTGTTTTTTGGCATATTTCTTCATTTAACACGAAAATTTATTTCAACAAAAACGTAACTTTTTGATAATCAATTCTTAACAAATACATAATTCTTAAAATTGCATTAGTTTATCTGAATAATTAGCAGTAATTTTGCACCCTATTTTAAAACACATATGAATAAATTTGAACAATTAGGATTGAATGAATCGTTACTGAAGGCGATTTTAGATCTAGGATTTGAAAATCCGTCAGAGGTACAGGAAAAGGCGATTCCCCTATTATTGGAAAAAGACACGGATATGGTTGCGTTGGCTCAAACAGGGACAGGGAAAACGGCAGCTTTCGGTTTTCCGCTAATTCAAAAAATTGATGCCGACAACAGAAATACACAAGCATTAGTTTTATCGCCAACACGCGAGTTATGTTTACAGATTACTAACGAACTTAAAAACTACTCAAAATACGAAAAAGGTATTAATGTGGTAGCAGTTTACGGAGGAGCTAGTATAACAGAGCAAGCAAGAGAAATAAAGAGAGGTGCACAAATTATTGTGGCAACTCCAGGAAGAATGCAAGACATGATTAACAGAGGTCTAGTAAACATTAAAAATATAGATTACTGTATTTTGGATGAGGCTGACGAAATGTTAAACATGGGATTCTATGAGGATATCGTATCTATTTTATCAGATACTCCAGACGAAAAAAGTACATGGTTGTTCTCTGCGACTATGCCGCAAGAGGTTGCTAGAATTGCAAAACAATTTATGAGCGAACCAGTTGAGATTACTGTTGGTGCTAAAAACTCAGGTTCATCTACAGTTTCTCACGAATTTTATTTAGTTAATGCTCGTGACCGTTACGAAGCATTAAAACGTTTAGCCGATGCTAATCCAGACATTTTCTCAGTAGTTTTCTGTCGTACAAAAAGAGACACGCAAGCTATTGCTGAGAAATTAATTGAAGATGGATATAGCGCCGCTGCGTTACACGGAGATTTATCTCAAGCGCAACGTGATGGTGTAATGAAATCGTTCCGTGGAAGACAAATTCAGATGCTTGTTGCTACTGATGTTGCTGCACGTGGTATTGACGTTGATAACGTAACTCACGTTGTGAACTACCAATTACCTGACGAAATCGAAACTTACAACCACCGTTCTGGCCGTACAGGTAGAGCTGGAAAATTAGGTACTTCTATTGTAATTGTTACAAAAAGTGAGTTACGTAAAATTTCTTCTATCGAGAGAATCATCAAACAAAAATTCGAAGAAAAAACTATTCCATCTGGAATTGAAATCTGCGAAATTCAGTTATTGCACTTAGCTAACAAAATTAAAGACACTGAGGTTGATCACGAAATTGACAACTATTTGCCAGCAATCAACAATGTTCTTGAAGATTTATCTAAAGAAGAATTGATTAAGAAAATGGTTTCAGTAGAATTTAATCGTTTCATTACTTATTACAAGAAAAACAGAGATATTTCTGTTCAATCTGGTGAAAGACGTGAAAGAGGTGATTCTGAACCAAGAGAATTCAGTAACAACGGAGCAGTTCGTTATTTTGTAAACATCGGTTCTAGAGACAACTTCGATTGGATGTCATTAAAAGATTACTTGAAAGAAACATTAGATTTAGGTCGTGATGATATCTTTAAAGTAGATGTTAAAGAAGGATTCTCTTTCTTCAACACAGATCCACAGCATACAGACAAAGTGATGGACGTTTTAAATAACGTACAATTAGAAGGTCGTCGTATCAATGTTGAGATTTCTAAAAATGACGGTGGCGGAAGACGTGACCACAACAACCGTGGCGGTGGAAGACGTGATTCTGGAAGAAGAGAAGGAAACTTCGCTCCAAGACGTGAAGGCGGATTTAGAGGTGATAGAAATTCTTCAAGAGAAGGTGGATCACGCGAAGGCGGATCTCGTGACGGAGGTTTTAGAGGTGATAGAAACTCAGCTCCTAGAAGAGATGGTGGTTTTAGAAGCTCTGCTCCAAGAAGCGAAGGTGGTTCAGATAGAGCTCCAAGACGTTCAGAAAACTTCGGCGATAGCTCAAGACCAAGAAGATCTAGAAGAGATTAATCATTTAAGATCTTAAAATATAAATCCCAAATTCCTATTTTATATGGAATTTGGGATTTTTTCTTATATCTAATAATCTTATCAATGTCTTTGTTAATTTTCTTATAATTAAATTCCAAGACTATGAGATATTTAATCCCGATTTACTACTTTTAGAGCTTTAAATCAGGATATGAAATATTTCGCAGTTTTCTTTTTTACACTTATCGCCAACCTTGGTTTCGCGCAAGATACGCAAGATGCACAGCCAACAGTTCCACAAAGAGTTTCAGGTTATGTTATTAACGACGACAGCAAACAACCGCTTGCTGGCGTAAATATCATTAACACCAACAAGGTACGTGGTGCAAAATCTGACGAAAAAGGGTATTTTGAAATTGATGTGCAAGTCAATGACACGCTTCATTTTTCTATTCTAGGATTTCAATCGCTAAGAATCAGAGTTACAAATGACTGGATTAAGAATAAAGTAACTAGAATTCAGCTTACAGAAAAAGCGATTGCTTTGGAAGAAGTGGTTATTGCACCTTTTTCCCTAACAGGTTATCTTGAAATTGACTCTAAATTAATTCCAACAAAAGAAAACTACCGTTATAGCATTTCAGGTTTAACACAAGGTTATGAAGCCGGAGAATACGCTCCAAATGCTTTCGGAAAAGTTCTCGGTTCGATTTTTAACCCTGCCGACATGCTCTACAATTTCTTTGGAAAGAACGGAAAAGAGCTCAAGAAGCTAAAGGAAATGAAAAAAGACGATACTGTACGAACGCTTTTAGAGTCCAAATACGATCGCGAAACGGTTGCAGTATTATTAGGCATCAGCAAAGACGAAATTCCTGAAATTATGCACCGTTGCAATTATTCCGACTCCTTCATTCAATCTGCAAACGATCTGCAAATTATGGATGCAATCAGTGCTTGTTACGAACAGTATAAAGTTTTGAAAAGAAATTAATATTTTACCATAAAAAAATCCCCAATTTTTCAATTGGGGATTTTTTTTATAGTCGCAGTTTTCCGTCTCAGTTTGCAGTACAATAGAACTGAGAACTGTGACTGCGACTGAAAACTATTTTTATTTAACTGGAATATTCTCTAAAATCTCTAGTACAAATTTCCAATATTTCTGTGCAGAAGAAATACTTGCTCTTTCGTCTGGAGAATGCGCTCCGTGAATTGTTGGACCAAAAGAAATCATATCCATATCTGGATAATTTGTTCCTAAAATTCCGCACTCTAAACCAGCGTGACAAGCCACTACTTTTGGTTGTTCTCCATTTTGTTTTTCGTAAATATCTTTTAAAACTTCTAAGATTTCAGAGTTTACATTTGGTGTCCAACCTGGATAAGAACCAGAAAGTTCTACTTCGCATCCAACTAATTCAAACGCAGAACGTAACGAATTAGCTAAATCAAATTTTGAAGATTCTACAGAAGAACGCGTTAAACATCCAACTAAAATTTCACCATCTTTAATTACTACACGAGCAATATTATTTGAAGTTTCAACTAAATCGGCCATATCAGCACTCATTTTATAAACTCCATTCTGCGCCGCATAAATCGCTCTGATGATTCCTTCTTGAACACCAAGTTCCATTACTTTTTCAGGTAAATCTCCTTTTACGATTTCAATTGATAAGTTTGGTTCAGTTGTTTTATATTCTGCTTTGATATCAGAAATGATTTCCTGCATATCATAAACGTAAGCCTCATCAAACATCTGAGAAATAATCACTTTGGCAACACTTTCTCTTGGAATTGCATTTCTAAGACTTCCTCCATTAATTTCAACAATCTGCAAACCAAAGTTTTCAAATGCATCAAATAACAAACGATTCATAATTTTATTGGCATTTCCTAAACCTTTATGAATATCCATTCCTGAATGCCCACCATTTAAGCCTTTTACTGTAATAGTATAACCAACAGAACCTTCTGGAACTTCTTCTTCATGATACGTTCTTGTAGCCGTTACATCAATTCCACCAGCACATCCAATATCAATTTCATCATCCTCTTCAGTATCCAAATTCAATAAAATCTGACCTTGCAAAATTCCGCCTTTTAGATTTAAAGCTCCAGTCATTCCTGTTTCTTCATCAATTGTAAATAAAGCTTCGATTGCAGGATGCGGAATATCTTTACTTTCTAGAATTGCCATAATAGTCGCCACTCCTAACCCATTATCAGCTCCAAGTGTTGTACCGCGCGCGCGAACCCAGTCACCATCAACATACATATCGATTCCTTGTGTATCAAAATCAAAAACGGTATCTGCATTTTTTTGATGCACCATATCTAAATGTCCTTGCATTACGATTGGTTTACGGTTTTCCATTCCTGGAGTTTCCGGTTTCCTGATGATTACGTTTCTGATTTCATCTTCGAAAGTTTCTAAACCTAAGCTGTTTCCAAAGTTTTTCATAAACTCAATTACACGCTCTTCTTTCTTCGATGGACGAGGAACAGCATTTAAATCTGCAAATTTGTTCCAAAGTGCTTTTGGTTCCAGATTTCTTATTTCTTGACTCATTATATTTTGTTTGATGTTTAACAATTAAGAGCTTCAAAGTTACAAAGTTTATATTTTTTTTCGCCACAAATTTCACGAATTAGCACTAATTATCCACTTTAAAATCAAATTTCACAAATACTATTCTTTTTTAGTTACAAATAATTGTGTTTATATTTACGTATCTAAAATTTACCTTGTGAAATCAAAATACGTTTTACCTTTATTTCTAATAGTTCAAATCATTTTTTATAAAATCCTTCCATACTTCCCAGATTTTGTTGAAGGTTTTTACAGTAAAAATTTATTCGCCAGGATTTCACATTTTTCTAGAACAGTTTTAGGCAATATTCCGTTTTCTGTTGGCGACATAATTTATGCTATTTTGATGATTTCTATAATTAGCTGGTTTTGGAAAATAAGAGGAACATGGAAGACTAATTGGAAAGATCATCTTTTAAAAATAATAGGCAAAATTTCTGTTTTTTACTTTTTCTTCCATTTGCTTTGGGCTTTCAATTATTATCGCAAACCTCTTTTTGAAAAAATGGAAATCAAAAGAGAATATACCGATGCTGATCTTTTGGCTTTCACCAAAAGATTAATTGCAAAGACGAATGAAGTTCAGTTTCAAATCACAAAAAATAAAAGCTCCAAAATTGTCTTTCCATATTCACAGAAAGAGTCATTTAACATGATTTTAAATGGTTATGATAATTTAGAAAAAGAACATCCTTATTTTGAATACAAAACCTTAAGCGTAAAAAAATCATTGTTCAGCCTTCCTTTAACTTATATGGGATTTGGCGGTTATTTAAATCCATTTACAAACGAAGCGCAAATTAACGACTTATTGCCAATGTACACTTTTCCGTTAACTACATCTCATGAAATGGCACATCAGATTGGTTTTGCAAGTGAAAGCGAATGCAATTTTATTGGCCTTTTGGCTTCTGTCAAAAATGACAATTTATATTATCAATATGCAGGATATAGTTTTGCATTACGCTATTGTCTCGGAATCTGGCAGTTTAAAAACGAGAAAATTTTTGAAATATTAAAGAAACAAGTAAATACGGGAATTTTAAAAAACTATCAAGAAGACCAAGATTTCTGGAAAAAATATGACACATTTATAGACAAAGGTTTTCATTTTCTATGGGATAGTTTTTTAAAAACAAATAACCAAAAAGATGGAATGAAAAGCTATAGTAAGTTTATCGATTTGACGATTAATTACTATAAAACAAGAGAACTATAAAGTTTGCCACGAATTACACAAATTAGCACAAATTTTAAAAAACTCAACTTTAATCTATTCTGTTTTAGAAGTAATTCGAGAAATTTGTGTAATTCGTGGCAAAAATAAAACACCAACTGTAACAAAAATGATTTCATAACTACTAATACATTATGAGCGAAAATCTAGAACAGTCATTTGTTGCGCAGCTGCAGGCAAATCAGAATATAATCCACAAGATTTGTAGATTATATACTGCTGGTGAAGATGCTCATAAAGATCTGTTTCAAGAGATTACCATTCAGCTTTGGAAAGCTTATCCAAAATTTAGAGGCGACAGTAAATTTTCGACTTGGACATATCGTGTTGCCTTAAACACAGCGATTACCTTATACCGCAAAACCAAAAGAACTATATCGACCGTAGATTATGAAAACCACCAACATTTTGTAAAAGATGTTGACTACAATTATGAAGAAGAAGAACAGATTAAACTGATGTACAAAGCAGTTTATCAATTAAATGACATCGAAAAGGCATTAGTTTTTATGTATTTAGAAGACAAAGATTATCAAGAAATAGCTGAAACCTTAGGAATCAGCGAAGTGAATGCGCGCGTGAAAATGAACAGAATTAAGGGGAAACTTAAAAAAATACTAAATCCTTAAAAATTATTATGAAAGAACTGGATTTACTAAAAAAAGACTGGCAAAAGAACTCAGGTTCTTTTCAACAAATTTCTGAAAACGAAATCTACAAGATGATTCATAGAAAGTCATCTTCTATTGTAAAGTGGATTTTAATTATCAGTATTTTAGAGATTTCCTTTTGGACTTTTTCGAACTTATTCATCAATACAGATGATGTACTGCGAAAGATGAATCATCCTGAAATTGTAACAGCTTTAGAGTTTCTAACGTATTTCAATTATGTTGTCGTTTTAATTTTCGTTTACATTTTTTATAAAAACTACAAAACAATTTCGACCACAATAGCCACAAAATCATTGATGAGTGCTATTTTAAAAACCCGTAAAACAGTTCAATATTACGTTTGGTACAATCTAGGAATGATTGTAATTACAGCTATTTTAAGTTTCTTTATTGCTTTCGTATATAATCCAGATATGGAGTTTTTAAGAAACAAACTTGCCATGAACGGAAAAGCAATGTTTGTAACAATCGGAATTCTATTCTTAGTAATCTTAGGTTTCTTTGGATTGTTCTGGTGTTTCTACAGAATTATCTATGGAACACTTTTAAGAAGATTGTATGCTAATTATAAAGAGTTGAAGAAAATAGATTTCTGAAAAAGGTTCTAAGGCTCTAAGGTTCTGAGATGCTAAGGCTCTAAGTTTTTCTTTAAGGCACAAAGATTCTGAGTTGCAAAGGGACAAAGTTTCCCTATTTGAAACCTAAAACCATAAACACAAAAGCCTGATACAAAAACAATTTGTCACCCTGAGCGAAGTTGAAGGGCACAAAGTTAGGCTTCGACTTTGCTCAGCCAGAAAAAGCAAATTTGAAACCTTAAACTTGAAACAAAATAAAACCAACTTTTAATAATCCCAACGTCTTAATTTGTTTAGTTCTTCTTGCACTTTGATTTCTTCAGCAGGAATAACTTTTAAAAATGATGGATGTTGTTCAATTGCGTATTCTACTTTTTCTACAATTTGTTCGATTGTATCATTTTCATAATCAATATCTAGAGGTTCTTTGATAATGAAAGATTGCAGTATTCCTTTTTTCTTCATTCGAAGTCCTTTTTTATCGAATGATCTGCGGAAACCGTCAATTACAATTGGAATAACAATTGGTTTGTGCTGTTTGATAATATGTGCTGTTCCTTTACGAACTGGCTTAAAAGATTTTGTTGTTCCTTGAGGAAAAGTAATTACCCAACCGTCTTCAAGCGCAATTCTAATATTTTCAGTATCATTTGGGTTAACATCACGTTTTTCTGTTACATCAACTCCTTTTGCTCTCCAGGTTCTTTCAACTGTAATTGCACCCACATAGGCCAATATTCTTGGTAACAATCCTGCTTGCATGGTTTCTTTTGCAGCAACGTAATAAATATTCATTTTAGGTTGCCACAAATAACCGATATTTTTAATCGTGTCTTGACGTCCAGATAAACTGGCGTTAAAAACATGAAACATTGCCACAACATCTGCAAAATAAGTCTGGTGATTGGATATAAATAAAACATTAGTACCTGGGAGCGTTTTAATAATTTCAGATCCTTCAATCTGCAATTCATTAAAACCTCTATATCTCTTGTGAGTCATGGCACCTAGAATTCGGATTAACCATTTCTTGATGAATAATATATGCCCAAAAGGATTTCGTTTAAACAATCCCATAACTAATTTATCTTATTTTTTTGTTAGGTCGCAAACATACAAAAATTATTCTTTTAGCAACAGTATAAAACAATTTCTCCAATTAAGAGTTATCCAAATGAATATCAAATCATTAAATAAACTTTATCAAATTTATTTCTTCATCGCTTCTTTTAAGACATCTCGCAATTCGCTCAAAATCATTGCCGTGGCTCCCCAAACAACATGATTCTGAATATTAAAAGCAGGAACTAAAATATTTGCCCCATAAGAAGTTGATAATCTGGCTTCGATAATAATATCATCATTTAAAAAAACAGATAAGGGCAGTTCAATAATTCCAGCAACTTCTCTAATATCGGGATAAAAAGAAAGTTCTTCTCTGGCAATTCCTAAAAACGGATGCACCAAAAAATTGCTCGGCGGAATATACATTGGAGAAAAATGCTTAATTACATTTATTTTGTCACTTGTAACTCCAACTTCTTCGTGTGTTTCTCTAAGCGCTGTAGTTTCAAAATTTAAATCTTCCTTTTCATACTTGCCTCCCGGAAATGCAATCTGAGCCGAATGAACACCAACATAAGCGTTTCTAACAATCAAAACGAGATGTGTTTTTTCTTGTTTTGGATAAAACAGCATCATTACTCCAGCCATTCTGGCATTTAACGCTTCTATATCAAGATTCTTTAATCCTTCTATACGTTCTTTGGGAGCCATTTTTAAATGTGAGGTTACTGCTGGAAGCTCTACGGGAATTATATTGGGAACATATTTCAAAAAGTCTTGAAAATTCATAATCAAAGCTTATTTTTGTACTTTCAAATAAAACATAAATATACTCCAGAAAACGCAGTACCACAAGTTTTCTATTATTAAAGCCTAAAAAAATGTACAGCAAAGAAGAATCGCAAAGAATAAAAAGAGAATTTTGGGTAGCTTTTGCCGAAAAATATCCTCGTAAATGGGTACTTTATGATACAAAGATCAAAGACTTTTCTTTTAAGTTTTATGTTGACAACAAAAAGGCTCAGGTTTTAATTGACATTGAACAGCGAAGCGATGAAAAACGTATTGCTTATTTTGAAAAACTGGAAGCTTTAAAAAATATTCTAGAAGAAGAATTTATTAAAGATTTAGTCTTTGAGAAAAACCATACTTTAGAAAGCGGTAAAACCATCAGCAGAATCTGGGTTGAAAAACTTGGCGTTGGTTTCAGCAATAAAAATACTTGGGATACTATTTTTGATTTTTTCAACGAAAATATGCATGCTCTAGAAATGTTTTATTTAGAATATGATGAGTTTATCAAGGATGTTGATTCTTTGTAGTCTAAGACGCTAAGTTTCTAAGTTTTCGAGATACTAAGTTTATATAGCAAACCCGACAGATTTTAAAACCTGTCGGGTTTATTATTTTTAATTAAATCTGAAATACTTATAATCTAAAAAAACTTAGTCCCTCAGAACCTTAGCATCTTAGAAGCTTATTTTTAAACTGTAATAATATTATAGACAATAATACGATTGTCATAATTAATGTATAATTGTTTTCTGTAATCTTGCTTTTTTCGGGTGATAATTGACAGTTTGCATTCTTTTCCGTCATTATCTTTACACATAAAAGAATAAACAATATCGGTATCATTTTCTTCTCTTTCGATATAATCTAAGATATTGTATAACTGAATTTCCTGAGAATATACTACAATCCTGTGTTTATTGGTATCTAAAACCACCGAAAGATTTACCAGATCAAGATTAGACCATTCTCCCCACTTACCTCGTTCATTTTTCTCTAGAACACTAAATCCTGATGTTTTAAAATGATAAGACTGACTCTGAACCTGTTGCAATCCAAAAGCTAAAAACAGTAACAATATGTAAGGGCGTAGGGAATTCATAAAATATTTCTTGCAGGTAATTAAAACTCAAAAGTACTCTTTTCTTTGGATGCGACTTCAAATTCGGCAATCATTTGTCGAATAATTTCTTCAACCGGCAAAATTTCATGAATCAGACCTGCAACTTGTCCAATTTCCAATTCTCCCTCGTCCAAATCTCCTTCAAACATTCCTTTTTTTGCTCTTGCTCTTCCTAAAAGCTGTATTAATTCTTCCTTAGAAGGGCATTTTTGGTACAATTCCTGAACATCTTGATAAAATTTATTTTTAATCAATCGAACAGGAGCTAATTCTTTCAATGTCAACTGTGTACCCCCTTCTAAAGTACTAACTATAGTTTGTTTAAAATTATTGTGCGAAGAAGATTCTATAGATGCCGCAAAACGGCTTCCAACTTGAACACCATCTGCTCCAAGAACCATTGCAGCAAGCATTCCTCTTCCTGTAGCAATTCCTCCAGCTGCGATCAACGGAATCTGGATTTTTTCTTTTACCATCGGAATCAAAGTCAATGTCGTGGTTTCTTCACGTCCGTTATGACCGCCAGCTTCAAAACCCTCAGCAACAACTGCATCTACTCCAGCATCTTGCGCTTTCAAAGCAAAAACGCTACTGCTAACCACATGAACAACTGTAATACCTCTTTCTTTCAAAAAAGAAGTCCAAGTTTTAGGATTTCCTGCGGAAGTAAAAACAATTTTAACGCCTTCTTCAACCACAATATTCATGATTTCTTCGATATTAGGATATAACATCGGAATATTGACCCCAAAAGGTTTGTCAGTTGCTTTTTTACATTTTTGGATGTGTTCTCTTAAAACTTCTGGATACATCGAACCTGCACCAATAAGCCCTAAACCTCCAGCATTACTTACTGCCGAAGCCAATTTATAACCACTGTTCCAGATCATTCCGCCTTGAATGATTGGATATTTTATATTGAAAAGTTGGGTGATTTTATTCATTAAGAAAATTATTGCTTGATTATCTTTCCTGTCTTATGCAGTTTATTGGCGTCAAAACTATAAAAATAAAGTCCGCTTTGTAAAGATTGCAAAGACAGAACGGGATTTAAATTACTAATTTTTTCTTCAATTAGTTTCTGTCCTAAGACAGAATAAATAGTTACTGATGCTGTATTGTCTTCGTTTAAAAAAGAAAAAGTAATCGATGTTTGAGTTGGGTTTGGATAAACCGAAAAAGCAGTTTCGGCAATAAAATCATCAACACTCAAAGTTGCTCCAAAATTTGGTATTCCATATCCATAATTATTATCTGGATTGGCATATCTATCAGCAGATTTTACAATCATTTGCCTGATTTCTTTATTGGTTTTAGTTGGAAAAGCCTGCCATAAAGAAGCCGCCATTCCTGCCATTATCGGACATGAAAATGACGTTCCGCTTGCTGTGCCAATATTGCCATTTGCATCAGAAACTACCGCCGATGCTCCTTGTGCCATAACATCTGGTTTTATTCTTCCATCATAAGTTGGTCCGATAGAACTGGAACTAGCTCTTACTTTAGAGGCATTAACAGAACCAACTGTCAATACTGAAACCGCATCTGCAGGCGAACCAATATGTTTTTCTACTTGAGTTCCTTCATTTCCAGCAGATGCCAAAACCAAAATTCCTTTGCTAAAAGCAATTTCGGCACCACGAGAAATAAAAGTCGTAGTTCCATTCATCTCGCTGTAGGTGTGATTGTATCTAATTTCGTCTCTATCCAGAAAATATCCTAATGAAGTAGTAATTATATCGACTCCTAAAGCATCTGCCTGTTCTGCGGCTTCTACCCACAGCGACTCTTCTAACGGAATCTCTTGAGCTTGAATTTCTGTAATAAAAAGATAATATGAGGCATTTGGAGCAGTTCCAACTAAAGAATTTGCTTTAAAACCTCCCATTGTTGAAAGCACCGAAGTTCCATGAGAATCGCCCGTATAGAAATTGCTATTTCTGGTAGTATAATCATAACCGCCTAGAATTTTATTATTATTTCTAAGATTTTCAAATGGTTGCGCAGTATTAACGCCAGGAAAACCGCCGTCCATAACGGCTATAATTTTTCCTTCTCCAGTAAAATTCTGCTGATGCAGAACTTGCCCGTTCAACATCTGAATTTGATTCGCAGAATTTCCGTAAGAATAATCAATTGTAGTTTTTAACTGTTCGTGAACTTGGTTTACCGAAGCTTCAGAAACTCTTTTCCCTGTAGTATTTAAAGTTCTATCTGCAAACTCTACCCTAGAAACAAAAGACAGTGATTTTAAGGCGTTAATATTCGATTGAGTTCCCTGAATATGAAGTGCATTCAGCCATTTTGATTGCGCTTTTACCGTAATCCCTGCGCTTGATGTAATTTGATTTACATACGAAGTTTCCAAAGGAGCATCAGTAATATCTAAAGCAATATTCTGGTTCGTTCTTCGATCTAAGGCTCTTTGTGAAAGCTCGCTTAATGGATTGTCATAAAAAGATTGCGCATTAGGCTTTTCATTAAAATAAACCCATGCATCTTCTTGTGAAAATACTGTAAACGAAAGAAGTAATAAAAGAAAAGTAAAGCTACATCTCATCAATTTATACCTTAAAGGGATTTACTCCCAAATAAAGTATAAAGCTAAGAAATTACTCCCGAACCAACTAATTCATTTTCTAAATACCAAGCAACAAATTGTCCTTCTGTAATAGCAGACTGCGGTTCTTCAAACTCCACATACATTCCGTCTTCAAATTGATATAAAACAGCTTTTTGCAAAGGCTGACGGTAACGAATTCTAGCCATTACTTCCATTTTATCGCCAGCTTTCAGCGTCATGTCTTCTCTAATCCAGTGTACTTCAGATTCTCCAACAAAAAGCGCTTTTTTAAACAAACCTGGATGATGGCTCGACATACCAGTATAAATGGTATTGGTTTCAACATCTGTAGCAATTACAAATAGAGGATCAGTAGTACCTCCTACATTCAGACCTTTTCTTTGTCCAACTGTAAAATAATGTGCGCCTTGGTGTTTTCCAACCACTTTACCCATTGTTGGAAGATATTCTAATTTTTGAGATTCTAATTTTAACCTTTCTTCCAAAGAAAGTTCAGTCGATTTCTCAACAGTATAAATCGGATCATTTTTATCAATCTGAACAATTTTGCCATCTTTTGGCTGTAGTTTTTGCTGTAAAAATTCTGGAAGACGAACTTTCCCAATAAAACATAAACCTTGAGAATCTTTCTTTTCAGCTGTAACCAATTCCATTTCGGCAGCGATTTCACGCACTTCTGGTTTTGTTAAAGCTCCAATAGGAAACAAAGCTTTAGACAATTGTTCTTGAGACAATTGGCATAAGAAATAAGATTGATCTTTGTTAACGTCATTTCCAGCAATTAATTGATAAACGGTTTTTCCGTCTACTTCAATTTCGCTTTTTTGGCAATAGTGTCCTGTTGCTACGTAATCTGCTCCAAGACTTAAAGCGATTTTCATAAACACATCAAATTTGATTTCGCGATTACAAAGCACATCAGGATTTGGAGTTCTACCTTTTTCGTATTCGTTGAACATGTAGTCAACGATTTTTTCTTTGTATTCTTCGCTTAAATCAACAGTTTGAAACGGGATTCCAAGTTTTTCAGCAACAAGCAAAGCATCGTTGCTGTCCTCAAGCCACGGACATTCGTTAGAAATAGTAACCGAATCATCGTGCCAGTTCTTCATGAAAAGGCCTATAACTTCGTATCCCTGCTGCTGCAATAAATATGCTGCAACACTAGAATCTACCCCACCTGAAAGTCCAACAACTACTCGTTTCATTTTGAAATGTTTAATTTTTTAAGGTTGCAAAGGTACACCAAATAATAGAAAATTTCACCATGGTTTTCATTAGTTTAAGCAATCCCGCAGTAGATAAAACTTATTCTGTTTTTGCTCGTTGAACGAAATCGAATAATTAATAGAATAAAAATCAAATTTGATCTGCTAAAATCTTTTAAAATCTGCGTGAAATACTTTTTTCAATCGATAACTTTCACGCAGATTTATACAGATTAAAGCAGATTTGCAAAGATTTAAATTTAATTCGATAATGTAAAATTGACAAAAACAATTTCACCCAATGAGTTCTTTTTTTAATTACATTTAATCATCTATTTGTATTATATGAAAAAATTCATTTACAGCTTATTTTTCCTTTTCATCTTAACCTCTCTAAGTGCACAGTGATTTAGCGCGTCCCTGCCAAATTATGAAGCTTACAAGGCATTTAGAGGAAAACCTTTGTCTGATAAATTTTCGAATATTGAATCAGTGAAGGTAATTTATGATATGCGAAAACAGAAAATGTATTATTTCAACAGTAACCTTATTTTGCTTCACTATGATTTCGTTGTTAATTATTTAGGCTACAGCCAAGATCTTGAAGTATTCAACAATGAAAATTACAGCGATACAGAAAAAAACAGAGACTTTCTTCTCGGAAATTTAAACCACATAAAAGGAACAGATAAGTGGATTTTCGAACTTGCTGCATCCGATCATATGCCAGTTCCATTAATTGAACGTTTTTTTGGTATGGTTAAAAATTCCACATTTATTGGCGAAAAACTAAAATTCTATTTGAACAATCCCGATATGATGCAATGGTATCAAGAACAGAAATTCAAAATTCCGTGTGTTAAATCAGATTATATTTTTGGCGAAATCAAATATCAAGAAGTTGTTCGAGGAACTAATATTGGAATTCTAAAAAAATACAAAATCAAGGAATTGGAATCCACAAAGCCTAATTCTGACGAAATCATTATTTTGGATGGAACACCTGATGTTCTTCCAAATGTGCGAGGAATCATTGTAAATGAACTCCAGACGCCTTTAAGCCATTTGGTTCTTCTAGGAAAAAACAGAAAGATTCCGATTATGGCTTATACCAATATTGAAAAAGATAACAATATCAAAAAACTGCTTTCTAAAAAAGTAGAATTAAAGATAGAAGTCGATACTTTTTTCATCAAAGAAACAACCAAAAAGATTCCAGTAAAAACCTCTGGAAAAAAGAAAAAACTCATTATTGATAATAGCATTACCGAATTAGTAAACTTGGCTGAAATTCCTAAAAAGGGGGTTAATTATATTGGTTCAAAAGCACAAAACATGGCGTATTTAATTGCTATTTCAAAAGAAATTCCATTTAAAGTACCTGAAAATGCGCATGCTATTCCGTTTTACTATTATACAAAGCATATTCAGAATCCTGCTATTTCTCCATTAATTGCTGAACTTTTAACTTTTCCCAAAAAAGATTCTACAATTTGGATCAATAAACAGCTTAAAAAAATTAGAGACGCTATTAAAAAAGAACCTATTGATCCTCAATTAATTTCAAAATTGAACACCGCTTTTAAAGATGCAAAATTCAAAAATTTCAGATTTCGCTCTTCTACAAACGCAGAAGATTTGGATGATTTTAATGGCGCTGGATTGTACGATTCAAAAACTGGAATTATAGGTGATTCTATCAAAACTTTCGAAAAAGCCATAAAACAAGTTTGGGCAAGCGTATGGAATGAAGCTTCGTATAACGAAAGAGAACTTTTTGGAATTGATCAGCAAAATATTGCAATGGGCGTTTTAGTACATCGCTCTTTTCCTGACGAATTGGCAAATGGTGTTATCATCACAAAAAACATTTTTAGACAAAACTTTCCTGGAATTACAGTTAATGTTCAAAAAGGAGAAAATTCGGTTGTTAAACCCGAAAAAGGAGAAATCTGCGAACAATTTGTCGCTTATCATTTTAATGACGGAAAAGACGAAACCGATTTTGATATCGATTATACTTCCAATTCCAATTTAAACAATAATGAGCCTTTATTGACCAGAAAAGAAATGAGTAATCTGTATGATGTCAGCAAAAAAATTGAAACCAAAATGTATCGATATTGGCGTAAAAACCAATTTCATCCTGTAGATATTGAGTTTAAAATTGTCGGCGAAAAAAGAGATTTATACATCAAACAAGTTCGCCCTTTCAACGATTAATAGAATACTAATAAATCTATTTCGTTGTTTGCAGTATTGATTAGTACAATTCTAAAATCAAAATCTTCAATCTTAATTTTCTCTTGAATTGATTTTCTAATTATCTCTGTGTTTAAAGAAAAATTATCGTCAAGAGAAATTTTTCATATCAACGGAATTTAGATATTTTGACGCTTTCTTATTGACAATAATTGAAGCCGCGATGTAAAATCCGATGATAATAATTTGAAAAAAGAGCAACAATTCAATCTTTTCAAACGGATACATAATGTCTAAAATAGACAATGTGATTGTTGCAAACAGAAAGATGATTGCATTTACTGTAAAGGATTGTGTCCTAAAACGGAGTATTGAAAAAATGGCAAAAAGACCAAAACCAATTCCAACGCCAATTTCGATTTTTGTAAAAAGATAACAAAGCGAAAAAGTGCAAAGTCCTACAATAACCATTAGTGGATTTATAGTAGCATTATCTTTTCTGTTGGAGAAAAAATACAAGATCAAAATCGAAAAAAACAACAACAAAAATCTTCCTAGAAGCTCTTTTAAATCCATTTTATAAAAATATTAGCAAATTAAGATTAGATCTTTTTATCACTTAAAACCCCATTTATAATTTTTAGACCATTCATAAAAATCATCCAGTTTATTCTGATTTTTTTTATGCCATTTTACAACATCATCTGTTTCAGCATCGACATATGCAATATAAGCAAAAGGCTCTATTAGCTTTTTATTTTTCATTTCTATAAAATAAGGCGCCAAAAAATTCCAATAAAAACCTTGATTTTCTTTTTTCCCTTCATCTAATGAAGCACAAATCACTTCAATTTTTCGAATAAAATTCTCTACTTCAGTTTTTTTGATATTCTTTTTATCAAAATCTAAACTAGCGGTTATAGAAAGTATTAAATCTGTGCTAGAAAAATCATTTTCTTTTTTTACTCCTGTAGAATCTGGAAGCGTTGATGAATCGATATTAATGGTTATTGCTTTTTCGCCGGTTTGTGTTACCCCTTTCATCAAGAGACCTTTTAGGTTTTCAAAATTCTTCTTCGATCTATTGGTTTGCGGCTCTACAATTAAAAATCTTGAAAAAGCCAGAACAGCGGGAATCCTATTAGAATTTGATTCTAATATACCAATAGCGTTTAATGAACCAGGATGTTTTGGATTTATAGCCAGAGACCTTTGAAAACATGAAATAGCTTCAGAACTATTATTGAGATTTGCATAACAAATTCCTTTATTAAAATACAATTGATAATAATCTGGAAACTTTCGTATTCCTTCTTCGTAGATTTTTAATGCTTCTTCCGTTTTATTTAAATGATCTAGTGCATTTCCATAATTTACATAAATATTTTCTAGTCCGCTATTGGGATGCGTTGCAATAGCATGTTTTGAAATAGTAATAACTTCATCAAACTTCTTTATTGAGTTTAAGGTTAATGATTTCTCAATTAATGCAAACAAATTATCTTTATCAAGACTTAATGCGTTATCATAAATTTTGATAGCACCTTCATAATCGCCCTTATCATGAAGAACAATTCCTTCTTCAACTAATTTATCTGCATCAGCTTGATTTTGTGCATAAACACCTGTAAACAACAAGAGAAATAGTAAAGTTTTCACTTTCATAAACGTTAAAATTTAAGTTATAAACTTACTATATTTTACTTATATAAAAACAATTTTTACAAGAAAACAATTGCAAAAAAAATGGACTCAAAAATTCATTTAAGTCCATTGATTCGTCTATTAATTAAATTTATAAAATTGAAATCAAAATTATTTCTTTGAAGTTCCTACTTTTTCAGAAGCTTTATTCGTGTTTTTAGGATCGCTCATATTCACTTCTTTCACTAATTTTCCTTTCTGATAAAACTGCCACATTCCAGCTTTTTTACCATTCACAAATTTACCTTTAGAAGCAACCGATTTGTCTGAATCATAAAAAACGGCATCTCCATTATATTCGTTATCTTTAAAATTAGATTCTTCCAAGAGTGTTCCGTCTACTCCCATTTTCTTATATGCTCCTTCTTTTAAACCATTTTTGTACATCATCTCTTCAGCAATTTGAGCATTTGGATAATAAATAGTTTTTAAGCCTTCTAATTTTCCATTTTTATAATTCTCAACTGTCATTAAAACTTTAGAAGCTTTGTGATAATATTTCCATTCTCCATCACGTACTTTTCCCACTTCTTTTCCTTCGCTTACCTTATTTTTATTTTGATCAAAAAAAATAGTGTACGAACTTCCATCATTTGCACTAAAATCTCTTGTAGCGATAACGTCTCCTTTTTTTGTATCATCAAAAAATTTAAAAATACCTGTTTCTTTTCCGTGATCAAAAGTTCCTTCGTAACGTGGGCGTTTAGATTCGGCGTAAGTTCCTTTCCAAAGTCCATCTTTTTTTCCAGCTGCATCTAGTTTATTACTTTCTGACTGCGCATTCGAAATTAATGTTATTAGGAATAATATCCCAGATATGATTTTTTTTGAGATCATAATAAATTCTATTTTTTAAGCTTAACGAAAATCTTAATTATAAAGTATAATGGTATAAAAAAATCCCGATAAATCGAGATTTTTTTTATTTAGAATTATTTCTTCTTTTTATTCTGTGCTTGAGCTTTTGCTGCTTCTTGCTGTTCCATTACATCTTGAAGACGCTGTTGGAACTTACTTGGCTTTTTAGGCTCTCTTTGTTTGTTTTCTTGAATTTGAGCGTGAATTTTATCACTGTCTACAATATAATTCTTGATAACAAACATAATTCCGATTGTAATTAAGTTTGAAATAAAGTTATACAAACTCAATCCTGATCCGTAATTATTGAAGAAAATCAACATCATTAATGGCGAAACATAAATCATGATTTTCATCATTTTTGCCATATCTGGCATACCTTCTTGCTGAGGAGCTGCCATTTGTTGGTCTCCTGAAGTCATTTTCATGTAGAAGAAAATCGCAATTGCCGCCAAGATTGGGAACAAACTGATGTGATCTCCGTACATTGGAATATTGAATGGTAATTTTACCACCGAGTCAAAAGAAGATAAATCGTCTGCCCAAAGGAAGCTTTTTTGTCTTAATTCAAATGCTGCAGGGAAAAACTGGAACGATGCATACATGAAAGGCAACTGAATCAATGCAGGAATACATCCTGCCATTGGGTTTACACCCGCTTTGTTGTACAGTTTCATTGTTTCCTGTTGTTTCTTCATTGGGTCTTTTTTGAATTTTTCTCCCAACTCTGCAATATCAGGTCTTAAAACTTTCATTTTAGCCTGAGACAAGAATGACTTATAAGTAATTGGCGACATGGCCAATTTGATGATAATTGTAAAGATAATAATCGCAATACCTAATGATAAACCGATTGTTGAACTTAAGAATCCGAATAACGGAATGAAAATCCATTTGTTGATCCATCCAAAGATTCCCCATCCTAATGGAATAATCTTTTCGAAGTTTTTATCGTATGCTTTTAAAGTTTTGTAATCTGCAGGACCCATGTACAAATTCATTTTGTAATCGATCTCTCCATTTGAAAACGCTAAAGGCAAATTAGCTCTAAACTGTTTTGTGAAAACAGTATCAATTTTATCATCTTTAACTAAATCGTCAGATTGTAATTTTGAAGTTTCAAAAGGTTTATCTGTAGATAAAATTGTAGTAAAGAAATGCTGTTTGAACGCTACATAACTAACTTTTGTAGGGGTTTCTTCTTTACCTTGTCCGTGCGAACTTACGTTGTTGTATTTTGATTCTTCGTATTTGTAATCAATTTGTGCATAACGGTTTTCATACGCAACGCTTTTTTCGTTTCTGTATGTTTTTAAATCCCATTGCAAATCAACTAGTTTAGCAGAATTTAAAACTCTGTTTAAACCTTGAGAACGAATATCAAAACCAACTAAATAATCGTTTGGTTTAAGAATGTATTTATATTCTAAAAATTCATTAGCTCCAGCTTTCAAACGCATAGAAAGAACTTGGTCTGCACCAATTTTTTCTAATGTTGGCTCAAAATATAAATCTTTAGAATTTAATGTTCTATTATCTGTAGTAAGAAGCTGTAAATTTAAGTTTGAGTTATTATTTTTAATTAACTCAACTAACTCACCAGAACCTTTTTTTAATCTTTCGAATTCTTTTAAAGTAGCTTCAACAATATATCCACCTTTATTAGCAATCTTCAATCTTAATTTTTCGTTTTCGATTGTAGTAAAAGCTTCTTTTGCAGAAGGAAGTGTTGCAGAATAAGCAAATCCTCCTAAAGTTTTTTGCAATTGCGCCAATTGAACTGTATCTCCAGGAGTTACAGCTGCAGCTGGTAATGATGCCGTTTTTGCTTTATCTGCTTTTGCTTGTGCTTCTTGTTTAGCAACTAATTCTTTCTTGGCTTTTTCAGCAGCGATTTCTTTTTCAGAAGGCTGATTTTGATACATAATCCAAATCAAAATTCCAAAGATCAATACAAAACCAATGATTGAATTGAGGTCTAATTTTTTTTCTTCCATTATAATTTAAAAAAGTTATTCATTGAAGCTTATTAGTAATGAGTTTGTCTCAAAAGTTACAAGTTTCTCAAAATATTAATTACTGTTTTTTATGCGCATTTACTGCAGCTGCCACAAAGTTTACAAAGATTGGGTGCGGATTTGCAACTGTACTCTTGTATTCTGGGTGGTATTGTACACCAATGAAAAATGGGTGGTTTTCAAGCTCTACGATTTCTACTAAACCTGTATCAGGGTTAACTCCCGAAGCTTTTAAACCAGCTTTTTGCAATTCATCAGCATATTTATTGTTGTACTCATAACGGTGGCGGTGACGCTCCGAAATAGTTTTTTCTCCGTAAATTCTATACGCTAAAGTGTCTGGTTTAATATCGCATTTCCAAGCACCTAAACGCATTGTTCCTCCTTTATCGGTTACATTTTTCTGTTCTTCCATTAAACTCACAACCGGATGAGACGTTTTATCGTTCATCTCTGTAGAGTTTGCTTCTGCATATCCTAAAATATTTCTAGAATATTCGATAACAGACATCTGCATTCCTAAACAGATTCCGAAGAAAGGAATGTTGTTTTCACGTACAAAACGAACTGCTTCAATTTTTCCTTCAATACCTCTTTCTCCAAAACCTGGAGCAACTAAAACTCCGTCTAGAGAGCCTAATTTCTCTTCTACGTTATCAGCATTGATATGCTCTGAGTGAATAGAAATTACGTTTACTTTTGTTTCGTTTGCAGCTCCTGCATGAATGAACGCCTCTAAAATAGATTTGTAGCAATCCTGCATTTCTACATATTTCCCAACCAAACCAATGTTTACTGTTTGTTTTGGGCTTTTTAATCTTTTTAAGAAAGTATTCCAGTTTTTAAGATCTGGAGATGCTTTTTTAGGTAAATCTAATTTCTTTAAAGCTACAACGTCTAATCCTTCTTCAAGCATTAAGTTTGGAACTTCATATATAGTAGAAGCATCAATTGACTGAATAACCGCTTCTTTCTTCACATTACAGAATAAAGCTAATTTCTGGCGTAATTCCTGAGACAATTCGTGCTCTGTTCTACAAACCAAAATATCTGCTTTAATACCGCTCTCCATTAAAGTTTTAACAGAGTGCTGTGTTGGTTTTGTTTTCAACTCACCTGCAGCAGCCAAGTAAGGAACTAATGTCAAGTGAATAACAATTCCGTTATTTTCACCTAACTCCCAAACTAATTGACGAACAGATTCTATATAAGGTAGAGATTCGATATCACCAACCGTTCCACCAATTTCAGTAATTACAATATCATAATCGCCAGATTTACCTAGCAATTGCATTCTGTCTTTGATCTCGTTTGTGATATGAGGAACAACCTGAACTGTTTTTCCTAAAAATTCTCCTCTTCTTTCTTTTTCAATAACCGAAAGATAAACTCTTCCTGTAGTAACATTATTAGCCTGAGAAGTAGGAACGTTCAAGAAACGCTCGTAGTGCCCTAAGTCTAAGTCCGTTTCAGCTCCATCATCTGTCACATAACATTCTCCGTGCTCGTACGGGTTTAGTGTCCCCGGATCTACGTTAATATATGGATCAAATTTCTGAATTGTAGTGCGGTATCCTCTTCCTTGTAACAATTTTGCCAAAGATGCCGCGATAATCCCTTTTCCTAATGAAGAGGTCACACCTCCTGTAACAAAAATATATTTTGTTTGATTCATTCTGTTGTTTGTTTGTAAGTAGTTGTGTAAAAAACTTGGCAAAAGTACAAATTTAATTAGACAATTTATCAATTCCAGAATGAGATAATTTTTAAAATTTTAAGCACATTTTATTTTATATACTTCCCTATCAATTATATTATCAAAATGAATGCTTTTTATCATTATTAGCTAAAAATTCATAACTAAAACTAAAAAACACAATGTAATTAATTTCTAATAAGGGAGTATTAAATTATAAAAACAAAAAAGGAAAGAAAGTGCGCTTATAGATACATCAAAAATTAATACTTTTTTGAATATGGAAAAAGAAATGATCCAATTAATCAAAAATCTAGCAATAAGCTGAAAGAAAAAGAAACAAAAAATTTTTATAGAAAATGGATTGTAAATAATCGCCTCCTGAAAATGAAATCGAAGGATTTGAGAAAAAGCTCTTGTAAGTCCGCGGCTTTTACAGTATGCCAAAGGCAATCCTTCACAGGATGATTGCAAACCAAAATTTAAATAGGGAAGAAAAAAGCAATAAAAAAAGACAAACATAATTAGGAAAGCCAGAATTACGTTTATCTTTTTATAAGAATCAATTTCTTGGGAAAGAAACATTTATTCAAGAAATTATTTTACAGTAGTTTCTATTGTAGTAGAATCTACCTGTACTTTTACATTTAAAGAATCATCTGTTTCTATTTTTTCTATTTTGACAGAATCTAAAGCTCTCTTAATTTCATCTTTGTGTTCTAAAGCCATAGAACCTACTGAGCCTACAAAAATAGCAACCCAGATAATAACAAAAACTGTTGCTGCGATTCCTAAATAAAGACCCGCTTTCGGCAAAGAAGTCGATGCATTTTCTTTTTTTGCTTGATTTAAAGCAATAGCTCCAAACACAATCGCAAGGACGCCAAATATTACAGCTATAAAACCAAAGCAAGGGATAAATGCTGCCAATACACCTATAATACCAAAAATTAAAGCGATAATACCTAGCGACTGACCAGCATTTGAAGAAGGTAAATTGTTTTCCATAAAAAATTGTTTTGTTAGTTCAGACAAAAATAGAAAACGACTAACACAAACTATAACTATAGAATCTAAGTTATTAACAATTAAATTAACCTTCTTTTTCTGAATTAAGGTTTTGGATATTGTTTTTTGATATTTCGAATCAATTCTTCCAATCCGTTCAATTTCAACTCATAAATTAATTGTAATTGTTGTCCTAATTCTCCTTTTGGAAATCCTTTGTTATGATACCAAACTACGTAATATTCAGGTAAATCTATCAAATATTTTCCCTCGTATTTTCCGAAAGGCATTTTGGTGTGGGCTAATTTTATGAGTTGTTTTTTGTCTTGATCCATAGTTTTTAAGAAGAAAGAAGCAAGAAGAAAGATTTTATAGATTTTCTGCTTATTTCATTTTATACAAAACTACCATTTATTTTTTCTTTTGCCACAGATTAAAAGGATTCTCACAGATTATAACTTAGCTTCTCAGCAACTCAGCAACTTAGAATCTAAACAAAAAAAGAAGCAAGAAAAAAGAACCTATTTTCGTTCCCTCTTCCTGCTTCAAAAATATTATTTAAGCTTTATTACTAATTTTCTAAAAGACTAAAAAAAACTTAGAATCTCAAAACCTTAGCAACTTAAAATCTTAATAGTGCCATCTCACAAAAGCCTCCATTGCAGCATAAGTCGCAAGACCTAATTGGTGGTACAATTCTGCTGTTTCACGGTTTCTGTCTTCTGCTCTCTGCCAGAACTCTCTTGCGTCTGTTCCTTGAAAAACAACACCGTCTTTTTGAGATTGGTGTTTGAAAATTCCGTGACGTTTTGCCAAAACCTGATCAGGACTCATTGGAACTGCCATTTCAACTTCATCAATTCCCCACTCTTGCCAAGCTCCACGGTATAACCATAACCAGCAGTCGTTCATGAATTCTTTAGGTTTTAAAACTTTAACTGCCTCAAAAATAGCATCTAAACAAACTTTATGTGTTCCGTGTGGATCTGCTAAATCTCCTGCTGCATAAATTTGGTGCGGTTTAATTTTTTCAATTAAATCTACTGTCAACTGAATATCCTCTGGTCCAATTGGTTTTTTCTCGATTGTTCCTGTTTCATAGAAAGGCAATTCCATAAAGTGAATTTGAGAATCCGGAAGACCAACAAAATGACTTGTAGCTCTCGCCTCTCCTTTTCTGATTAAACCTTTAATATAGCGAACTTCTGGAATATCAATTTCACTATTCTTTTTGTTCTGCAAGAATGCTTCTGCTTTTTTGTAGATATTATCTGCCTCTTCGCTTTTGATTCCGAATTTTTCATTGTAATCAATTACGAATCTTGCGAAACGTAAAGCTTCATCATCTGCCACCGCAATGTTTCCAGACGTTTGGTACGCTACATGCACTTCGTGTCCTTGCTCTTGAAGACGCATAAAAGTTCCTCCCATACTGATAATATCATCATCAGGATGCGGACTAAAAATCAATACACGTTTTTTTGCCGGCTCTGCTCTTTCAGGACGATTTGTATCGTCTGCATTTGGTTTTCCACCTGGCCAACCCGTAATTGTATTTTGTAATTTATTAAATATCTTAATATTAGTGTCATAAGCTGGACCTGAATCTGCCAACAAATCGCTCATACCGTTTTCTATATAATCTGCATCAGTAAGCATTAAAATTGGTTTTTTAAGATCTAGTGCCAATCCTAAAACTGCTTTACGAGTTAATTTGTCTGTCCAAACAATTTTCTCAACCAACCAAGGCTTGTTGATTCTCGTTAATTTTGAAGAAGCTTCTTTGTCTAAAACAAAAACTGCGTTGTTGTGCTCTTGCAAGAACGAAGCAGGAACTCGGTTTGTAACTTCATCTTCAACAGATTTTTTTACAATGTTTGCTTTTCCTTCACCCCAAGCTAACAAAATCACTCTTTTTGCTTCCATGATTTTTTTAACACCAAGCGTAATCGCAGTTCTTGGCGTATTATTTAAACCAAAGAAATCTTTACTTGCTGCAACTCTTGTAATATGATCTAAAGCCACCAAACGAGTTTTAGAGTTTTGAAGTGAACCAGACTCATTAAATCCGATGTGCCCGTTTCCTCCAATTCCAAGAATCTGAAGATCGATTCCGCCTAAAGCTTCAATTTTAGCTTCATATTCGTGGCAGTAATCTGCAATTTGTTCTTTAGTTAAAAGTCCGTCTGGAACGTGAGCGTTTTCAGGTAAAATATCGACATGATCAAACAAAAGTTCTTTCATGAAACGAACATAACTGTTGATTGAATTTGGTTCCATTGGATAATACTCATCCAAGTTAAAACTGATTACGTTTTTGAAACTCAAGCCTTCTTCTTTATGAAGACGCACTAATTCAGCATACAAACCTTTTGGAGAAGAACCGGTAGCTAATCCTAAAATACAAGGTTTTCCTTCTTTTTGTTTTTCTTTGATTAAAGACGCAATTTCCTGCGCTACTTCTTTTGAAGCATCCGTTGAGTTTTCAAAAACAACTGTGTTAATGTTTTCGAATCGTTTTTCGAAACCTGTTGCTTTGTCGATTTTACTTTTTAACATGATATATTAATTTTTATTTTTTGTTCAACTATTCCATTTCCTATATTTATGCCCTTTCACAGCATAAAACAAAATCATTGCATAAGAAGGCAACAACATTAAGTACGCCAATTGATTTCCACTTTTTGAAACATTTTGCATATTTTTTGCAACATTTGCAGAATTGATACTTTCGGTGATCATTCCATAAAAAAGTGGAAAAACTGCTCCACCGATAATTCCCATAATCAAAATAGCACTTCCAATCTTTGTATAACCTCCTAAATCCTGCAGAGCCATTGGCCATATTGCTGGCCAGCACAATGCATTTGCTAGTCCCAAAAGCGCTACTAAAAGTATCACCAATGGTATATTTGGAGTTCCAGGCAATGCAATCATTATCTTTGGAGAAATCAAAACAATTGCCGTAACTAACACCAAACCAAGTAATCCAGACACTTTTAAAGCAGTGACTTGCGAAACATATTTAGGAATCAAAACTATACCAAGAATATAGCCGATCACCATTGCTGACATGGTAAATGAGGTTAATTTAAGATAAAAGTTCCCTTCTTCACCATAAACTCCCAGCTGTTTTCCGAAAGCTCCGATTGAATCTCCCGCCAAAACTTCGGCAGATAAATACAACATTAGAGTTATTACTCCTAAAACCAACTGTGGGTGCTGAAAAGCATTTTTAATTTGTTTAAAAACACTTAATTCTGACACATTTCCATCTTCGCCTAAATCAATTTCTGGAAGAGGAGAAAATTTCACCATTAAAGCTAAAACTGTAATAATCAGCCCCATATAAAGATACGGTGTTTGCAATTGTAAAGCAAGAGAATTTAATGCGCTAGTTTTTGCAGCTTGATCCATCAAGGCAATTTTGTCTGCGGTAAAATCCTGCATATTAGACAAAACCAAAATAGTAAGCACAATTGGTGCAACAAAACCTGCCAATTTATTTGCAATTCCTAAAACGCTGATTCTTGCAGCGGCACTTTCTCTTGGGCCAATTACAACAACATACGGATTTGAAGCTGTTTGTAAAACTGCCAAACCAGTTCCCATGATAAATAAAGCTAATAAAAACAAGAGAAATGTACGACTTGAAGCCGCTGGATAAAACATAAATGCTCCCGCGGCGATAATCAATAATCCTAAAGAAATTCCGTTTTTATATCCCACTTTTTCAATAATGTAAGAAGAAGGAACTGCCATTACAAAGTAGGCAATATAAAATGCGAAAGTCACAAAATAGGCTTGCGAAGAAGTTAGTTCGCAAGCTAATTCAAAAAACGGAATTAGTGGTCCGTTAAGCCAGGTTACAAATCCTAGAATAAAAAACAATAAAGTTAAAATTACCATCGGAACAATGGTACTTTTTTTCTCCAGCTGTAATGTACTTTGAATGTTTGTCATAATTTTTGGTTGATTTAGTTATAGATTTATTTAATTCAAAATCTAAATTAGAATCAACTCTCACATTATTGATTGCGTAATTTATGCAAATATCTGCATTTTTTTTGCAAAACAAAAGTACTACATTAAATTTCCTTATTCTCTAATTTAGATATGAAAGTTTTGTTAATTTTTATTATTCCAATTTAAATCTGGATAATATTTTGCCAAATATGTTTTTACTTCGGCAATATCTTCTTTAGCAGTCAGGTCAGGAACGTGCTCAGAAAACGGAATTCCGATCGTTGTATTCGGATTTTCCTTAACGGAGTTCAAAAGAACCGTCGGAAGCTCCTTTTCATCACGCTCCGGATGAACAGGACAATTTTTAAGATGTATATATAAGGTCTTGCCGTTAAACTTAAAAGCATTCATACTAACACGTATTTTTCCTTCTGCATCTTTATATTGCTCCAAATCTTCTTCTGTAGGCTTTTCTAAAATATCCAACAACTGATTATTCTGGTCCAATTTTGCAATTGCAAAACGGGAAATACGCTCTAGCGGAAAATCCATTGCATCGCGATCATAACTAATAAAAGCATTCGGACTTTTAGTTTCTCTCAAAGCACGCAATGCTTCAGCCGAATACAAATTATCGCTATTACAAACCGAATAAAACTGCGAATTTAATTCTGGATATTGCTCTACAGCTTGAAACAGAGCATCTGCAGTTCCAAAAGGCTTTACTCTTCCTTCAGGAATATACTGAACAGCAAATGAAATATTGAGTCCGTGAAAATCGTTATCCTTCATTTTACTTCCATAAAACTCTTTAAATAATTCTCCTTGTTCTCCTATTATAATATAGATATTTTTATAGCCTGCTTTTTTCGCATTCCATAAAAGATAATCCAAAAGAGGTCTTCCGCTTGAACCAACACCTATTAAGCCTTTACTTCTTTCGTTGGCCTGCGCAATTTCTTCTGGAGATAAACTATCTGTAACCGCTTCTTTTTTCATACGAGAAGAAGCTCCGCCGGCTAGAATTACTAAACTGTCGTGCATTTTATTTTAAATTTCAATATTATCAATAATTCGTACTCCTGGATCAACATTTACCGCGTAAGCTTCTTGGGCTCCAGCATCTAAAATCGCTTTTATAACCGCATCTTCGTTTTTAGGATCGGCAATTACAACAATACTTCCGCCACCGCCAGAGCCCACAATTTTTGCTCCATATGCTCCTGCTTTTAATGCAGCGTTAACCATTGCATCAATTCTTGGGACGGTAATTTTTAGTAAATCGCGCAAAACTTCATGATGTCCATTCATTAATGCTCCAATTTTTTTAAGATCTAAAACTGGTTTTTCGAATTCCTTTAACGCTTCTTTGGTATAATGGTAATTCTTGATTGCTGCTTCAAAAAACGGAATCATACGATCTGGAAGGCAATTTCTGTATTTATCCAAATCCTCTATTTCAGCAGCATTTAAATCAAACTGTGGATAATTCTGTTTTACAAGATCAATTGCCATTAAAGCATTGCCTTTTAATTCGCCAAGCAAACCAATAGTTTCCTTTGGAACACCTGAAACTCCTGTAATCAATCCTTTTAATTCTGTTCCTATTACATCAAAAGAAAACGGTTTTTTTGTATTGATATAAACGATATTTCCAACGCCAATGCTAAAATGATCCATCATTCCGCCAGGTTCTCCGTGTTCCAAAACTTCAGATTCATAACCTAATTTAGAAAGAAATTCGGGCGTAACTTCATGATCTATTCCAAAAGCTTCTATCAGAAAACGAATCCAAGCCATCAGCAAAGCCGACGAACTCGATGTTCCCGAATTAATCGGAATGTCTCCGGTAATTGTAATATCATAACCAGATGTAGGCTTACAGCCGTGTCTGCGCAATACGCGCAATGAGGAAGCAAAATAATCTCTTGATTCTAATTTTTCGAAAGCCTCGTGTATATCAATAACTCTAATTTCATTAATATCAACCATATTCAGAACAAATGTCTCGGTCTGATTTTCTGTTGCAATCAATTTAATATTTCGATCTATCGCACAGGCTATAACAGGCAACCCTAAATAATCTTGATGATCTCCAAAAAGACAGGTTCGGCCGGGAGCTAATGACGTAATTTTTTTCACTTAAACACTTTGTGTTAAAACACTTTATTTCAATAAATTAAAGTGCTGTTTGGTTATAGATTTATTTTAGTTTTTTGGTTTTGATTTCACGAAACTAGAGATTATATTTTTATAAAACAAGAAAAAATATAAAAATGTGCTCGAACACACTATTTTTATGTTCTCGAGCACATTTATTAATTCTTACAGAAAAAATGCGTTTATTAAATCAAAGTTTTTATATTTGTCTATATGGATAAAAAGTACACAATTAAGGATATTGCGCAAATGGCTGGAGTTTCTAAAGGAACTGTAGACCGTGTTCTGCACAACAGAGGAAAAGTCTCTCCTGCTGCACTCGAAAAGATCAATGAGGTTTTGAATGTTATTGATTATGAACCCAACTTAATTGCGCGAAATTTAAAAAGCACAAAAGTGTACCGCATTTGCGTTTTGCTTCCAGATCCTGTATTTGATCCTTACTGGCTTCCTTGCGTTAACGGAATCCAAGATGCGATTACAGAGTTTAAAGCTTACAATGTTGTTATAGAAATACATTATTTTAATCCAGAAAGCACCAAATCTTTTTTAAAGACCAACGAAGCGATTATTTCTCAATCGCCTGATGCCGTTTTATTGACTCCGCTTTTCCATAAAGAAACCATCGAAATTATAAATCAATATGATGAACTGGGAATTATGGTTAATACTTTTAACAACCAGGTCGAATCTTCTTCTATCAAAAGTTTTGTGGGACAAGATTTGTACAAAAGCGGTCGTGTCGCCGCGAGTCTAATGAATTTGATTCTTCAGAAAGGCCAAATTGCGATTATTCATATTGATGAAAGTCTGAAAAATGCCGTTCACATGCAGGAAAAGGAACGAGGTTTTAGAAGTTATTTTGACGAAAAAAATCTTCCTGATTACTCTTTAACCACATTAAAACTGAAATATTCCAACATAGAAAATAAGCTCACTGCTTTTTTAGATGAAAATCCAGATTTAAGCGGAATTTTTATTACAACTTCCAAAGCATACCAAATCGCCTCTATTTTATCATCAATTACAGACAAAAAGATTGCTTTGATTGGCTACGATTTAATTGATAAAAATGTTAGCTTTTTAAACCAAGGCTTGGTTCATTTCTTAATTCATCAAAATCAAAAAAGACAGGCTTATTTAGGCGTAAGCACTTTGGCAGATCATTTTATCTTTAGAAAAGACATTCCGGAAACCATTTTGCTTCCTATTGATATTATAAATGTAGAAAATGCTTCTTTTTACGTTAGTTAAGGAGTTTTGCCGCTAAGACGCTAAGGCACCAAGTTTTTTTAAACTTTTACCAATTTAAATCTCGCAAAGGCACTAAGACGCAAAGTTTTTTCACTTTCAAATTATAACCTTAATTGCCTCTAGCTTTAGCTGGAAGCAATTGAAATTTCTTTTTCCTTAAAAAAACTTTGAGCCTTCGTGCCTTTGTGGCAAATTACTTCATCAAAACAAATTTCCCAAAAGAAGAAGCGATATGAAAATTCGGTTCTGCTGTATTTGGATTTATCCAAGAAATCCATGTTGGTTCATAATTTCCGTCTTCAGCTTTAGAGAATTTAGCTCGGTAAACTCCAACTTCCATAATATTATCATGGATCAAATCTAATTCTTCTAGTGAAGCAATACTAATTCTCCCCACAACAGTAAAAGAATTTTGTTCTTTTACCGATTGTATTTCCAACTGTTTTTCTGGCCATTTCCAATTGTAATCAAAATTCCAGTTCGGATAAGCTTCAAAATCCAAAATACGTGCATCTACATCCATTTCCAAACAATAATAGGGACTTAGTTTTTCATCTTTTCTAAAAAACAGCTCTACTCTATCTGAATTACAAATACTATCTGTAGAATTGTCTTTTCGATCAATATAAACCTCTGAATCAAAAACTTGAAAATTAAAATACAGATAATCTAAATCCCAAAGCGCACGAAATTCAATTTTCAGAACTGGATCATTATTCCATGGCGAAGTAAAATCAGTTAAACAATTTGCTTTTTCCCAAAAAAAAGAATCTAAAATCTGAGTTACATTCTTTTCATTTTTATCGATTATTTCTACGTGGTATTCTTTCAAAATTCTTCTTCTTAAAATCTGTTAATTTTTCATTTTTAAAAAAAGTCAAAATGACCATTAATTCATTTCGCGATTTCGGCTTTTTCCTCCATGACCAATATAGTTCAAAAATTGAATTAAAAAACAAACCGAATTCATAATAAAAACCAAAAATTCTCTTCATTTCTGCATAAGAAAAGACTGCTTAATTTTTACGTTTTTCATTTAGTGATTGCGAAATTCATAAGTTTTTAATAAATCCTTATTTAAAATTTAAAAAACAACACATTTCACAGGTGCTGCTTTTTCTAAAATATTTTAAAAATATCACATCTTTTTAAGTGTAAAAAAATGTATTGTATAATTTTATGTGCTCGAGAACATAAATTTTGTGTGTTCGAGCACATTTTTTGTGTTTTTTCTTGTTTTATAAAAATATAATCTCTAGTTTCGTCAGAGATTAATCTTAAAACTAAGTTAATTATGTAAAAATTAGGGTGATTTTTAATCTTTAAAAAACAAGAAAACAGAACTAAACAAGCCGTGTTTAGAGCAAAAACAAAACCTCTTATTTGTATAGAAAACGACTTAATCAACACATAACTAAAAAAAGTAAAATGAATTCCACGATCAAAAAAGAAATCTAAAACCTACAAACAAGAAAAAAACAATTAAACATTAACCAAAACCAATTTAAAGTATGAAATTATTAACCCAAAAAAAGCCAAGAGATTTTCGGATTAAAAATTTATCCAGCAAAGAAATCGGAATAACGGTTCTCTCGTTATTAGTTTTTACATGTCAAGCCTCTGCAGCTTCTTCTATAAATATTTCGGATAAGAACAAAACGGCGTTGTTTTTTGAAAAAACAGTAAAAGGTACTGTAACAGATCAAAATGGCATGCCTCTTCCTGGTGCGAATGTTACGGTTAAAGGCTCGTCTAAAGGTGTTCAAACGGATGTAGATGGAAGCTTTGTTATTACAGTTCCTGATAATGCTACAAAACTTGTGATTACTTACATTGGTATGGAAGATCAAGAAGTAGCTATTGGAACTACTCCTCTAAAAATTGCCATGAAAGAAGCAGGGCAAAAACTAGAAGAAGTAGTAATTGGATACGGAAAAGCAAAGAAAAAAGACATTACTGGTTCTGTTGCTTCTGTTGGAAAAGACAACTTAAACTTAGGTGGTACTGTTTCAAACGTTGGACAGGCATTACAAGGACGTGCTTCTGGAGTTCAAGTTCAACAGAACAGTTATGCTCCTGGAACATCGCCTACTATAGTTGTTAGAGGAGGAAACTCTATTACAACATCAAATGCTCCATTATATGTAGTTGATGGTTTTATTACAAGTACTGGTGCATCTATTAGTCCAAATGACATAGAAAGCATTCAGATTCTTAAAGATGCCGCTTCTACTGCCATTTATGGTTCAAGAGGAGGAAATGGTGTTATCATGATTACTACTAAAAAAGGAAAATCTGGAAAAATGCAGATTGAAGGTGAAATTTCTGATGGTTTCCAAAACATTATTCAGGAACCATCTCTTTTAACAGGTCAACAATATGCTTCTATTCAGAATGCTATTGCTGCTGAAAATGGCAGACCTGCAGTTTTCCCTTCAAGTTTTCCAATTGCCAACACAAATTGGTTTGAAGCGGCAACTCGGCCAGGCGAAGTTCTTAATAGAACGTTGACTTTTAGCGGAAGCGATAAAACATCTAAATTTTTCTTATCTGGAAATTACTTAAAACAAACTGGAGCAATACAAAACACTGATTTCACAAGATATAGTGTTCGTATTGGAACAGAGAAAAAATTTACAGACAAATTAACTGTAGGAGCCAATGTTTATGGGGCTGCAAGTGAAGGACATAATAGTGATTTTGGCGATAATATCTTATCTCCTATGTTTTCTATTCAAACTGCTCCTCCGGCAATTCCAATTTATAATGCAGATGGTTCATACTACAAATATCAAGGAAAAGATAATGCTTTAGCGCTTTTATTAGAACCAACTGATCATACTATTAACAGATTGGTTAATGGAAACATGTTTATGGATTATGAAATCATAAAAGGCTTAACATATCATTTTGGAGCTGGTGCAGAGTGGCAGGAAAATATTCAAGGTAAATATACTCCACGAACACTTGTTGCAGGAGCTGCCTTAAATGGTTCTGGATCTGAAGAAAACAAAACCTATTTCAGATGGAGTACAGAACAATATTTAACCTATAAATTTAATATCAAAGAGCAGCATGCATTTACTGCAATGATTGGAACATCAAACCAAAAAGATACTTACGAAAGAATGAAAGCTTCTGGTTCTGGTTTTGCAAATGATGTATTAACGTATTACAATCTAGAAAGTGCTTCTGTTTATCTAAAACCTGAAACTCAAAAAACAGAAACAAAATTGACTTCTTATTTTGGTAGGCTAACTTATGCTTTTGACGATAAATATTTAGCTTCATTTACATATAGACTAGATGGTTCTTCTCGTTTTGGTCCAAATAACCAATATGGTAAATTCCCTTCGGGAGCAGTTGCATGGAGAATTTCAAAAGAGGCATTTATGCAAAATTTGGAAACCGTTTCTGAACTAAAATTAAGAGTTAGTTACGGTATTACAGGTAATGATGGAATTCCTGATTATTTATATCTAGCTAATCTTGCTCCTTGGAATGTCACCATTTCTGATGGTTCTTTTGTAGGCGGTACTGAACCAAAAAATTTATCAAATCCTGATCTAAAATGGGAACAGCAAGCTCAAGCTAATATTGGTCTGGATATGGGATTCTTTAATGATCGATTGACTGCTACAATTGATGTTTACAAAAAGAAAACAACAGATGCTCTTTTGAATGTTCCTGTTGGAGGATGGTGGGGTTTTAATACTCAAACACTTAACTCAGGTACTATCGAAAATAAGGGAATTGAACTTGGTATTAGCAGTGAGAATTTCAAAAATGATAAATTTTACTGGAGAACTTCACTAAATCTTGCCTATAATAAACAAGAGGTTGTTTCATTGGCAGAGAATGTTAAAATAATTAGTTACAACACTTCTAATCCAAGCGGTACGGTTTCTGGTCGTGAATTTACAAGATTAGAACCTGGAAAAGAAATGGGTGTATTATATGGATTTAAATATGCTGGAGTAATAAAAACAGGTGAAACTTATGCTGCGCAACCTGGTTCTAAACCTGGAGATCCTAAATACGAAGATTTAGATGGCGATGGATTGATTACGGCTAAAGACAGAACTTATTTAGGAAATTCTACTCCTCACTACATTGTTGGTTTTAATAATGATTTTAGATTCGGAGATTTTGATGTGAATCTATTTTTCCAAGGTGCTCTTGATTACTCTGTTTATAACATGACCAGAATGGTTGGAGAATCAAGCACAAGTACTGATGCTTTGAATCGTTGGGTTGCTGGTACAAATGAAAATACTGATATTCCAAGAGATGGTTATTACAAAAGTGCTTATGGTAGTTATGTAAACTCAAGGTTTGTTGAAGATGCTTCTTACATACGTCTTAAAAATCTATCTATCGGATATTCTATCCCAGAAAGCCTTTTAAAACCAACCAAATTTATTGATAATATAAGACTATATGCAATAGGGCAAAATTTATTGACAATTACAAAGTATTCTGGAAACGATCCTGAAATAAATGGACACACTACTACTGCTACAGCGCAAAATCTTGGTGGAGGAATTGATTTTAACTCATTCCCAGCTTCTAGAACGTTTATATTAGGGATCAAAATAGCAATTCATTAATAGCTTTTTCAATAACATTAAACTTATCAAAATGAAAAAATATACAATTTTATTGCTTTTACTTGCTGCTGGACTTCAATATTCCTGCAATGAGGATCTTGATCCTACAGTATATAGCAGTTTGACGACTACTAATGGATATCAAACCAAATCAGATGCTATTGCCGCAGTTAATTCTATTTACGGCAGACTAAAAGGACCATCTGTGGGTGATAACTTTTCGTATTGGGCTACAAGACACTTCGCATTAACTGATATTGCGACAGATTTAGGACATTGTCAATTTGGAGGAGATCCTGGCCAATTGTCTTTAGGAACATGGAATTCTGCAAATGGCTTACTTTTAGAAGATTGGAATGCAATGTATAAATTAATTTCCAATGCTAACAATGCTATTTATTACATCGGAAAGATGTCTTCTGTATCAGATATTGAAAAAGCACAGTTTATTTCTGAGGCAAAATTTTTAAGAGCATCTGCTTATATGGATTTGACTGACTCTTGGGGACCTGTTGTTTTAATGACCGAAGAAAACATAGCAAATCCAAGTTACTTAGCGCAGACACCTCCATCATCTGTAGAAGAAATTGACGCTTTCATTATTAAAGACCTTACAGAAATTGCTGCTATTTTGCCTGTAAACTATAAAGAAAATGCAATTTATGGCAGTAATGATGTTGGCCGCGCTACAAAAGGCGCTGCCCTTACTTTACTAGCAAAATTATACTTACGCAATCACGATTGGCAAAAAGTAGTTACACTTACTCAGCAGGTAATAGATCTAAACGAATATCGTCTTTATCCTTCTTACTTAGGTTTGTTTAAAGAAAGTAACAAATGGTGCAGCGAAAATATCTTCTCTTCTTTAAGTGATGCTAATACAAACGGAACAGAATTATTAAACCACTTTGGTCCTGTTGATCACCCTGTAGTTCAAAACAGATGGCAGTATTATACTGTAAACTGGGATTTCTATAACACTTTTGGTGATGAAGATGAAAGAAAACAATGTTTCTTCCCAGAATTTGAAGGGACAGACGGGTTACTTCACAAACAAGCGCCTTCATTAGGAGCTCAGCCACCAGCTGGTGAATTTTATATGCCAGACGTTTCTACTAGAAAATATGCCGATGATGAAACTACAACATATTACGATGGGCATAGTGTAAATATCCTTCGTTATGCTGATGTTTTATTAAGCCGAGCTGAAGCCTTAAACGAAATAAGTGGTCCAACTCAAGAAGCGATAGATCTAATCAATCAAGTAAAAGGAAGGTCGCATGCAAAACTTTTGGTTTTATCGGCTCTTACGCAAACTAGTTTGAGAGATGCTATTTTACAAGAGAGAGGATGGGAACTTTTCTACGAAGGAAAACGTCGCGCCGATTTGATCAGAATGAACAAATATGATGTTCTGGTAAATGCATACCATCTTAGAGTTGGTGAAGCAGCTTTAATCAAAATGCCGCAAAACAAATATTACACTTATCCGCAAAGTCAGGTTGACCTTAATCCAAATTTAAGCAACGCCGACAGACAATAAAAAAATAATCAGGAACAGACAGTAAAACAGTCTGTCTGTTCTTGTTTTTTTATATAAAAAAGTATTTTTCTGTTTCACAAAAGAAGCTTTTCAAATGATCAAAAAATTAATATTAAAAGGAAGTTTTATTTTAGTTCTCCTTGCACTGGCAAGCTGTTCTAAAAGCCAAATTATCTCCAATATCAATATTGGCACTCATAGCAACAACGAATTGAAAATTCAAATCGATGTTACTACGAATGACCAAGCTCAGGTATATGCAGAATATTGGTCTGACAAAAAAGGAATTGAAAATAAAATAACCTCTCCTATTTCAAATACTGGTTTAAAACATTCCTTGGTACTTTGCAACATAATTCCAGAAACCGATTATAGTTTTCAATTAATTACAGTTCAAGACGGAAATAAACAAACTAGTAAAGTTTATGCTTTCAAATCAAGAAAACTTCCAGAATGGCTACAGAAACAATTCAAAGCCAATTGTCCGAAACCAGAATTATTGCCTGAAAATTTCAAAAAAGGCTTTATGCTTTTAGCGAAAAGAGAAACTCCAGGAACAGCTTATATTGTTGATTACAAAGGAAACTTAAGATGGTATCATACTATTGAAGGAACTGGATTTAAAGTTACTCACTTTACAAAAGACCAAACGATTCTTTCTATTTTGGGTACAAATGACGAACCAACAAGTTATGGAAGCGAAATCCTTGAAATAAATTTTCAAGGCGATACTTTAACCCACATCAAAAAAGGACAGGGCGATTTGAAGCAGGTTCTTCATCATGAAATCATAAAAAAATCGGCTGACGAAATTGTCGCTTTAACTGTTGAGCAAAAAATAATCGATTTGACTTCTATTGGAGGGAAAAAACAAGATACCATCAACGGAGACGGAATTATAATTTTAAATAAAAAAGGAAAACAGCTTTGGAAATGGAGTGTTTTTGATGATTTAGATCCGTTTAAAGATAAAGATTTACTAAAAACCAAAAAGGATTGGACGCATGCCAACAGTTTGAGTTACGATAAAGATGGAAACTTTTTAATTTCTTTCTACAACAATGGCCAGATTTGGAAAATCAATTCTAAAACTGGAAAAGTAATCTGGAAATTAGGGAAAGGCGGAACTATGAAAATGGCTCCAGATGCTAATTTCTCCCAGGCTCATGCCGCACATATCGATCAAGAAGGCAGTTTATTATTTTTTGATAATGGAGTCGACATCAAACAATCTTCTGTTTTTGCCTTAAAAGTAGACGAAAAAAACAATGATGTAAAACTTGATTTTCATATCAAATTACCAAAAGATATTTACAATGACCGAATGGGAAGCGCTTACATGATCAATAAAGACCTCTTTTTGGTTTGTTGTTCTAAAAGACATATTACAGTTTTGACAAATAAAAAAGGAATACTTATTTGGGCATTAGAATCTGAAATTCCTCCATACAGAACGATCTTTATTCCTGAAGAAAAACTAAAACCTTTTCTTCTAAATTAAAAAAATAGTACCCATGAAAAAAACAATTCTTATCGGACTTTTTTCAGCATTGTCAATCGCTGTTTTCAATTCCTGCACCAAAACCAATTCACAGACTTTAGCTTCAAATACAATCGAAGAAGGAGAAGAAGATGAAGGTTACATCACAATTGATACTTCCCAAATTCCAGACGATCAATTTGGAGAATCGGTTCGTTATGGAAAAGAATTAATGATGAAAACCGCTTATTACATTGGCCCAAACGGAAAAAAAGGACAATATTTAGGCAATAAAATGAACTGCACGAACTGTCATCAAGATGCAGGAACAAAACCTCATGCATTCAATTTAATGTCTTCGCATGACAATTATCCACAATATCGCGGACGCGAAAACAAAGTACTTACTTTAGCAGAAAGAGTTAATAACTGCATTATGCGTCCGCATTCTGGAAAACCGCTTCCGTTGGACAGCAAAGAAATGGTGGCGTTTTTATCGTACTTTAAATGGATCAGTAAATTTGTTCCAAAAGATGGTAATTTTAAAGGAGCCAAAAATTTAGAAATCGAATTTCCAGATGTTGCCGCAAGTCCAGAAAGAGGAAAAGTTTTATTTGCTGAAAACTGCGCAAGATGTCACGGAAATAATGGCGAGGGAGTTTACAATGCCGACAAATCGGGTTACACCTACCCTCCACTTTGGGGACAATACGGTTATCAGCCTGGTTCAAGCATGCATCGCGTAATCAAACAAGCACAATGGCTAAAAAGCAATATGCCTTATGATAAAGTTCAACTAGGAAAACCGTATCTTACAGACAAAGAAGCACTTGACATTGCGGCTTATGTAAACGACGATTCTGTACATACAAGACCAAACCCAAAAACATTGGATTATCCAGACAAAATGGGCAAACCGATTGATTATGCACACAGTCCGTTTAATGATAGTTTTACTGAAGAACAGCATAAATACGGCCCTTATAAACCTATTATTGCTTATTGGAAAAAACAAGGATGGAAAGCCGTTTACTAAACTCAAAATATACTATTTAACCTGATTATACAATACAATGAAACTAAACCTAAACAACACAACGCTTTTAAGCAGAATATTGATAATGTGTTTTATCACGATCAGTATTCCTCTAACTGCACAAATTAAATATTCAGACGGAAATGACAGCTGGAATCCGAATAAATTAGGGAATCACCGTGCTGTAGTTGCTTTTTCTGGTTCAGGAAATGTTGCTAAAACAACGATCGAATGGCGAAGAAGAGACACGAATCCAGAACTTAAAAAAATTATCGTTCAGGATGCATCTGGAAAAGATATTCAGAACATAAAAACCGAAAATATCAATAGAGAAAACGGTACTATTTACTTCGAACCAATTTCGGGAAAAGGAACATATTACGTGTATTATATGCCTTATGTTGACGAAGGAACGGCAAATTACCCAAAAGGAATTTATCAGAAACCTGAAGACAAAGCCGATGCAAAATGGCTTTCTAATGTAAAAGCAAACTTAAAAGACAATGCGGCTGTAACAGAAATTCAGAGCGTGAATGCTTTCAATAGTTTTTATCCAATGGAAGTAATTGCGACAGCTGCCGAAACTTCAGCTCTTGTGGCAAAAAACAGCGGAAATTCTTTCTTAGTTTTCCCAGAAGACAGAGAACATTCTATCAAATTAAAATCAGATTTGCCACAAAGATGGATTCAAAAAGGCGTTCAAAACAGCTTTTCTGATACGGCAATGAAAGGTGAATATTTAGCTTTTCAATTAGGCGTTTATGCTCTTGAAGATTTAAAAAACATAAAAGTAACTTTTACGAATTTAGTAAGTACAACTGGCGCAACAATCGAAGCGAAAGATATCAGCTGTATCAATACTGACGGAACGAAATATGACGGTAATCCTTTCACCAATACTGTTTCTGTTTCAAAAGGAAAAATTCAGGCAATGTGGTGCGGTATCGATGTTCCGCAAACAGCTGCAGCAGGAACTTACAACGGAAAAGCAACTGTTATTGCTGACGGAAAATCAAAAGAAATCAATCTTCAAATTACGGTTTCTAACCAAGTAACAAAAAACGGAGGTATTGACAGTCCAGAAAAAATGACTCGACTAAAATGGTTAAACTCAACTTTAGCTCAAGAAAATACGGTTATTGCGCCTTATACTCCATTAACCGTAAACAATTCTGAAATTGCTTTATTAGGAAGAAAATTAATTTTAGCTCCAAACGGATTCCCTGCGCAAATTCAGACTTTCTTTACTCCAGAAATGACTTCTGTAACAGCAAAAGCAAATGATGTTTTAAGCTCACCAATCGATTTTCATTTTGTTGACGCATCAGGAAAAGAAGTGCAATGGAAAAACAGCGGTGTAAAATTCACTAAAAAAGAAGCTGGAACGGTTTCTTGGGAAAGTACTTCTACTTCAAAATCGGTTCAAATGGATGTAAATGCTTCTGTTGAATTTGATGGTTTCGTACATTATATCGTGAAAGTTACAGCTCTTGAAGATGTTGCCTTTAATGACATTAATTTCCAAATGCCAATGCAGCCAACATCTGCAAAATACATGATGGGATTAGGTCAAAAAGGTGGAGATCGTCCTGCAACTTTTGATTGGAAATGGGATGTAGCGCATAAAAATCAAGACGGAGCTTGGATTGGTGCTGTAAATTCTGGATTGCAGTTTTCTTTGAGAGATGAAAAATATAGCCGCCCTTTAAATACTAATTTCTATTTACAAAAACCTTTATTGCTGCCTACTTCATGGGGTAACGAAAATAAGGGCGGTATTACCATCACGCCAAACCAAAAATCGGTTCTAGTAAATGCGTACAGCGGTGCTAGAACAATGAAAAAAGGCGATGTTTTGTATTACAACTTCAACTTATTGATTACGCCTTTCCATACGATCAATACAGATTTTCAATGGGATACAAAATTTTACCACAAATACAGCCCAATTGATTCAATCGCTAAAACTGGTGCAACAGTAATTAATATTCACCACGCAAATGCAATCAATCCATATATCAATTATCCTTTTATCGAATTTAAAAAGATGAAATCATATATCGATGAAGCGCACGAAAAAGGATTAAAAGTAAAAATCTACAACACAGTTAGAGAGGTTTCAAACAAAGCTTATGAAACTTTCGCTCTTAGAAGTTTAGGCCACGAAATTTATTCTCCAGGAAAAGGTGGCGGATTCTCTTGGCTTCAAGAACATGTTGGTGACGATTATATCGCAGCGTGGTTTGTACCTGAAATTAAAGATGCTGCGATAGTAAATAGTGGCATGAATCGTTGGCACAATTACTATGTGGAAGGAATGAATTGGCTGACTCAAAATGTTGGTATTGACGGAATTTATCTAGATGACGTTGCTTTTGACAGAATTACAATGAAACGTATCAAAAGAGTATTGACTAAAGACGGTCATCCTGGAATTATCGATTTGCATAGTGCGAACCAATACAACAAAAGCGACGGATTTAATAACAGTGCCAACTTATACATGGAGCACTTCCCGTACATCAATAAATTATGGTTTGGAGAATATTTTGATTATGAGAAAAATCAACCTGACTTTTTCTTAACTGAAGTAAGCGGAATTCCGTTTGGATTAATGGGAGAAATGCTTCAAGATGGTGGAAATCCGTGGAGAGGAATGGTTTACGGAATGACGAACAGATTGCCTTGGAGCGACGGTGCAGACCCAAGAAACATCTGGAAAGTTTGGGATTCTTTCGGAATTAAAGGTTCTGAAATGATCGGATATTGGAGCGAAAACTGTCCTGTAAAAACAAACAACGACAAAGTTCTAGCAACGGTTTATAAAAAGAATGGAACGGCTTTAATTTCAATCGCAAGCTGGGCAGATGCTGATGTAAATGTGAAACTAAATATTGACTGGAAAAAACTAGGAATCAATCCTGCAAAAGCAACGATTGCTGCTCCAGAAGTTACCAATTTCCAACCGGCAAAAACGTTCACAACAAAAGACGAAATAACTGTTCCTAAAGGAAAAGGATGGTTATTGATTGTTAAGTAATTAAACGCAACATCAATTACCTCGTCTTGCTTGTCATTTCGACGAAGGAGAAATCTCCACAAGAAACTCTACAAAGATTGGTTTTTCGTTGCGGAGCTACTTACGAAGATTTCTCCTTCGTCGAAATGACAAAAAAGCTCAAAAAACTAAGCCACAGATTTCACAGATTAACACAGATTAGTTTGTCCACACAGATTAAAAAAAATCATTTTAATCTGTGTAATCTGTGGCAAAAAAAAACAACCACAAATAACCAAGCTCTCCATCATGAAATTTAGACCATTACTATCCTTTTTACTCCTTGGAAGCCTTTTTGTCACCGCACAAAACAAACCCACTATAAAAGAATACAAAAAAGTATTTACGACATATCCGTTCTCAGATCCTGATCCGATTCCGAAACCAGATACCAAGTTTTATCCGTATTTCCGTTTTGACGGTTTTACTGATAAACCCGTTCAGAAAGAATGGAAAGTAATCGAAATTGAAAACGGTTATATCAAACTGATGATTCTGCCAGAAATTGGCGGAAAAGTCTGGTCAGCTATAGAAAAATCTACAGGAAAAGATATTGTTTACAATAATCATGTGGTAAAATTTAGAGACATTGCCATGCGCGGACCTTGGACAAGCGGTGGTGTTGAAGGCAATTATGGAATTATCGGACACACGCCAAATTGCGCTACTCCTGTCGATTACAAAATCATAAACAGAGAAGACGGAAGCATTAGCTGTGTGATTGGGGTTTTAGATTTATTGACAAGAACTTCTTGGAAATTAGACATCAATCTTCCTAAAGACAAAGCGTATTTTACCACAAATTCATTTTGGTCAAACACAACCGAATTCGAACAGCCTTACTATACTTGGATAAATACGGGAATTAAAGCGGCCGAAAATCTGCAGTTTATTTATCCAGGACAAACCTATATTGGTCATAACGGAGAATACAATTCGTGGCCAATTGACAAAGAAAACGGTAAAAATTTATCTTTCTACAAAAACAATAATTTTGGAGGCTACAAATCGTATCACGTATTCGGGAAATACGATGATTTCTTTGGAGGATATTATCATGACGAAGATTTCGGAATGGGAAGATACGGCAATCACGATGATAAACCGGGCAAAAAAATCTGGATTTGGGGATTGTCGCAGCAAGGAATGATTTGGGAAAAATTATTAACCGATACCGACGGACAATATGTAGAAGTACAAAGCGGAAGATTATTTAATCAGGCGAGCGAAGGCAGTAATCTTACGCCTTTCAAACAGCGCTCATTTGCGCCTTATCAAACCGATACTTGGACTGAATATTGGTTTCCTGTAAAGCAGACGAAAGGTTTTGTAAAAGCTAATAATTACGGTTCTGTCAATATTAAAAACGAAAACGGCTGGCTGAAAATCTATTTTTCTCCGCTTCAAAAACTAAATGAAAAAATTGAAGTTTTTGAAAATGACAAAAAAGTATATTCTAAAGATATTGCTTTAAATACACTCCAAACTTTCAAAGATTCTATTCAGGGTAAAGTCGATTCTAATAAATTGAAATTTGTTTTGGGTGGCAATAAATTGGTTTGGAATTCTGCTCCAGAAGACGGAAACATCAATCGCCCTGTAGAAATACCTAAAGATTTTGATCATAATTCGGTTTATGGATTGTATTTGCAGGGGAAAAATTACATCAGTTTTAAAGATTATGTACTTGCCGAAGAAAAATTAAATGCCTGTTTGAAATTAGATGCTAACTACGCTCCTGCTCTTTCTGCATTGGCTTCTTTGCAAATCAGAAAATTAGATTACAAAGCAGCTATAAATTCGGCAAGTAAAGCTTTATCAATAGACACTTATGATCCTGCGGGTAATTATTTTTATGCTTTGGCTAATTTTCATTTAGGAAATAATACCGATGCAAAAGATGGTTTTGATATTGCTGCCGCAAGTGTCGAATTCCGCAGTCCAGCTTATACCGCTTTAAGCAAAATTTATTTGGCCGAAAACGATCTTTCAAAAGCGATTGAATATGCTGAGAAAAGCTTGGTATACAATCAATATAACATAGAAGGTCTACAGGTTTTAGCGGTTTTATATCGTCTTCAAAATAATTCCGATAAAGCAAATTCGGTTTTAAAAACCATTACAAAATTGGATCCGCTGAATCATTTTGCTGATTTTGAAAAATACCTTTCGAATAATTCAAACGATTCAAAAAATGCTTTTGTTACTGCCATTCAAAACGAAATGCCAGAACAGACTTTTCTTGAATTAGGAATCTGGTATAATAATATAAGCCGAAAAGAAGAAGCTTTAAAAGTATTTTCTATTGCAGAACCAAGTGCTGAAATTATCTATTGGAAAGCCTTTTTAGAAAACAAACCTGTTGATGTAAGCAAAATCAAACCTGGAACAAGCTTCCCTTTTAGAAATGAGACGGCTGAAATTTTGAAATCATTAATTAAAACAAATGATCAATACCAATTAAAATATCATTTAGGTTTAATTGAATGGAATCGTAACAGCATCTCAGAAGCTAAAAGATTGTTTTCAGAATGCGGTTCAAAACCAATCGATCCTGCTTTTTATGGCGCAAAAGCTTCTTTATTCAAAGACGATGCCTCAATAGTATTGGCAAGTCTTCAGCAGGCAATAAAATTAGATCCGCAAGGCTGGAGATACCATAAAATGCTGGCAGAACATTACATCGCTCAAAAACAATTTGACAAAGCGCTTACAACGGCTGAATCTTTCTATAAAAAACATCAAGACAATTATTTGATTGGAATGCTTTACGCTAAAACTTTATTGCTAAATAAAAAATACCGCGAAGCCGATTCGTTCTTAACCAAATTGCAAATCCTTCCGTTTGAAGGCGCAACAGCTGGAAGACAATTGTATCATGAAGCAAAATTGATGCAGGCTTTAGCAGAAATCAAAAACAAGCAATACAAAAAAGCATTACAATTTATTGCTGATGCCAAACTGTTTCCAGAGAATTTAGGCGTTGGAAAACCGTATGACGAAAACATAGACGAAAGATTAGAAAACTGGCTGGATTATCAATGTTATACCAATTTAGGAAATAAAGAAATGGCTTCTAAATCTTTAGATAAAATCGTCGCTTTCCGTCCTGTAGTGGATAATACGGTCATGAATTTCCTTCCGGCGAACAACCTTGTTTCGGCTTGGGCGATTGAGAAAACGTCTTCTTCACAAGAGGCAGAAAAATGGATTAAAACTCAGGCAGATTTATATCCGACAAATAAAATAGTGCAGTGGACTTTATTGTCTTACACCAAAAAACCTTCGAATATTTTGAGTGAAGATGAAAAAGACGGTGAAGTTAGAATTATCGAAAAATTGTAAAGAACTTTCAAAAACAATAAAAATGAAAAACCATTTTTTAAAATATACTTTTTTGGGTCTTGTCGTTTTGATGAGTCCAAAAATTGAGGCACAAAACAAAGCAGAAAAGGTTGATGAATTATCCATTTACCGCACTACTCCTTTAAAAACACACGATTTAATTCATACCAAATTGGAAGTTTCTTTCGATTATGGAAAACGCTATTTGTATGGAAAGGAATGGATTACTTTAAAACCTCATTTCTACGAAACTGATTCGCTTAAGCTGGACGCAAAAGGAATGGATTTTAAAGAAATTGCTATTATTGATGGTAAAAAAAGCATTCCGTTGCAATATAAATATGATAACGAAGAACTTTCAATCGCTTTAAACAGAAAATACAAAAGCACAGAAAAGTATACGATTTTCATTAATTATACTGCAAAACCAGCAGAACTGAAAAGCAAAGCTGGCGAATCGATTACCAATTCAAACGGATTGTATTTTATTAATCCTGATGGAAAAGGTGACAAACCAACACAAATATGGACACAAGGCGAAACAGAAGCATCTTCTTGCTGGTTCCCGACAATTGACAAACCAAATCAGAAAACAACTTCTGAAATTGCGATGACTGTTGAGGCAAAATATACGACGCTTTCAAACGGTAAATTAGCCTCACAAAAAGTAAATAAAGACGGAACAAGAACTGATATCTGGAAAATGGAACAGCCAAATGCGCCTTATTTGTTTATGATGGCCGTTGGTGATTTTAAAATCTATAAAGATTCTTATAATGGCAAAGAAGTCAGCTATTATTTAGAACCGAAATATGCGCCTTATGCCAAACAGATTTTTTATAAAACGCCAGATATGATGAATTTTTACAGCAAAATGCTTGGTGTAGAATATCCTTGGGCAAAATATTCGCAAATTGTGGTGAAAGACTATTTTGGAGGTGCGATGGAAAATACTTCGGCAACCGTTCATGGCGAATATGTTCAGAAAACAGAACGAGAATTATTGGATGATAATCAAGAAAGCACCATTGCTCACGAGCTTTTTCACCAATGGTTTGGAGATTATGTAACAGCTGAGTCGTGGTCAAACTTAACAATGAACGAATCATTTGCCACTTTTGGAGAAGTGCTTTGGCACGGACATGATGCTGGACAAGATGGTGAAGACAGATCTCGTTATGAAAAATTGCAGAATTATTTACGTTCTCAAAAAAATGGTGACAGCCCTATTTTAGCTCGTTTTCATTACAGAAACGCAGACGATATGTTTGATAATATCAGCTATTCTAAAGGTTCGATTATTTTATATGCCATGAAAAATCAAATGGGTGACGAAGCCTTTTTTAAAGGACTAAATCATTATTTGACTACAAATGCATATAAATCTGGTGAGCCACATCAGTTGCGTTTATCGATGGAAGAAGTGACTGGAAAAGACTGGCTGCCTTATTTTGATCAATGGTATTATAATGCTGGAAGTCCGATTCTTGATGTAACTTACAAATATGCTAATGGAAAAGTTACCATTACAATAAGTCAATCTCAAGATAGTTCGGTGCAAACCTTTACACTGCCTTTAAAAGTTGATTTTTACGTAAACGGAACTAAAATAAGAAAGGATATTTTAATTGATAAAAGACAACAAAGTTTCAGTTTTGATCTTCCTTCAAAACCTGAATTCATCGACTTAGATCCAGATAAAATCTTAGTTGGCGAAGTGAATGTCGATAAAAAAACGGCTGCTGATTATCTTTTTCAGTATAAAAATGCGCCATCGTATTATAATCGAATTGAAGCTATAAAATTTGCTTCAAAAGACAGAAGTCAGGAGTCACAGCTTATTTTACTAGAAGGCTTAAAAGATCCTCAAGAAGACTTAAGAGTATTGAGTATCAAAGCAATTGATTTAAATGAGAAACAAAACAAAGATCAGGTTTTAAAAACGCTTCTTGATATTGCTAAAAACGACAAAAAAACTATTGCAAGAGCAAATGCTATTGTAAAATTAGCTTCTACAGGCGATGCTTCTTATAAAGCATTGATGGACAAAAGCATAAAAGAACAATCATACAACGTAATTGCAGCTGGATTATCAGGATTAACAAAATACGCACCAGCCGAATCAGATAAAGCATTAGGTTCATTAGATGACGATACCAAAAAACATGTAACGCCATTAATGAAAAGATTTAGTAGTCAAAAATAATTATTAAAAGTCCTTTAGGTCTGTTTTTGTTTTTGAAAACCTCTCTAATTTGGTTCATTAGAGAGGTTGTTTTAAAAAATTATCTAACAATAATCACTCATGAAAATTAGCTTCTTAAAACCTATAACAATCCTTTTTCTTTTGTTCGGATGGACAATTGCATCCGCACAAATGATTAAGACCAAAACACCTTCTCGTCCAAAAGGACAGCAAGACGTATTGAGAATGGCTGCAGATCCGATTCCGACCGTTCGTGTTGCTTTCATCGGACTTGGAATGCGCGGTCCTGGAGCTGTAGAACGTATGACACATATTCCGGGTGTTGAGATTGTAGCCTTGTGCGACATGACTCAAGAAAATACTGCAAAATCAAATGAAATTTTAACCAAAGCAGGTTTTCCAAAAGCACAAGAATTCTACGGTGACGAAAATGCTTGGAGAAAAGTAACGGCCTTGCCAAACGTAGATTTAGTATATGTTGCCACAGATTGGAAACATCATGCCGTAATTGGAGTTCAGGCCATGAAAGATGGAAAACACGTTGCAATAGAAGTTCCTGGCGCTTTAACTATGAAAGAAATCTGGGAACTTATTGATACTTCAGAAAAAACGAGAAAACACTGTATGCAATTGGAAAATTGCGTTTATGATTTCTTCGAATTGACAACATTAAACATGGCACAACAAGGTGTTTTTGGAGAAATTCTTCATGCTGAAGGTTCTTATATTCATGGTTTACAACCTTTCTGGGGAGAATACTGGAACAACTGGAGAATGGATTACAACATCAAACACCGCGGTGATGTTTATGCGACACACGGTATGGGACCTGCGTGTCAGGCACTAAATATTCACCGTGGTGACAAAATGAATTTTTTGGTTTCTATGGATACAAAAGCCGTAGGAAATCCTGCTTACATTAAAGAAAAATCAGGACAGGAAATTAAAGATTTTAGAAATGGAGATCACACGATGACAATGATTCGTACTGAAAACGGAAAAACAATCCAAATTCAGCACGATGTGACTTCTCCTCGTCCCTACAGCAGAATGTATCAGTTGAGTGGTACAAAAGGTTTTGCTAACAAATATCCATTAGAAGGTTATGCTTTGGATGGAAAAGAATTAGGTGATGATGTAAAACCAAATCACGAAAAATTAAGTGCTCATTCTTTTGTTCCTGAAGAAGTAAAAAAAGCATTAATGGAAAAATACAAACACCCAATTGCTAAAGGAATTGAAGAACAAGCCAAAAAAGTAGGCGGTCACGGCGGAATGGATTTTATTATGGATTATCGTTTAATTCATTGTCTCCAAAAAGGACTTCCACTTGACATGGACGTTTACGATTTAGCCGAATGGTCTTGTTTAGGTCCTTTAACAGAAATCTCGCTTGATAACGGTTCTGCTCCTGTAGAAATCCCGGATTTTACCCGCGGAGGCTGGAATAAATTGAAAAAATTAGAGTTTTCAGAGTAATAAATATTTTGGTGGTTAGTTATTGCAGAAAAGGGTGCTCTTTGTTAAGAGCACCCTTTTCTATTAATTTATAAAATTCCTTAGGAACTATTTATGTTGTAGCAACGGATTTCAATCCGTTGAAAAAATGATATATCACAATTCAGGAGTTCCGTAGGAACGATTCATATTATAATTTTATAAAATGGATCGAACAGATGGTTCTTTTTCCTTTCTATTTCTTTTAAACTGGATTAAAATCCAGCCCTACAATATGGATCGAGCCTAATGGCTCTTTTTTACTTCCAGTTGAAGGTAATTTTCTTTTCGATTTCACTGCTTAAACTTAAAAATACTGGGCAAGTCATTGCAGCACGTTCTAAAATAGTTTTACTTTTTTCGTCAGCGTTGCTTTTCATTTGAAATACAATTTCGATTGCTCCAATTCTTCTAGGTTCTGCATTCATAATTTTAGTTACTTCTGCTGTAGATCCAACAAAATCAACTTCTAAATCACGAGCTTTGATTCCCATAATTGTCATCATGCAACTTGCTAATGCGTTCGCTACAGTATCTGTTGGAGAAAATGCTTCTCCTTTTCCGTTATTATCTAATGGTGCGTCAGAAATGATTTCGCTTCCTGATTGCACGTGAATTGAACTTGTTCTTAAATCTCCTAAATAGGTTACTTTTGATGTCATTAATTTGCTACTTTTAAAGTTAAGTCACTATCATAATATAAGATGTAAACGCCTTTATTAGCGTGTCCGCCATCTTCTTTTCTATAATATTGAAATTTATTATCTACTTGCTGAGTCGTCATCATATCAGCAGTTTCTTGGAATGTTTTTCCTTGAGACAAACGCATCATCGTGTCAAATGTAACGTCAAATCCTCTTGTTGCATAAGTTGTCGGATTTGCTTTGTTTTTTAGACGATACTGCTTTTCATAAATTAAAACGGGTTGTTCATCACTTTCACGAGTTACAGAAGGATACATTAATTTCAATTTTACCAAATTATCAAAACTAATTTCGTCTGTATCTAATGTGCTGTTTGGTTCCAAAATTACCAATTGAACTTGGCATGTTTTCTGAGAATCAAGTAAAGCTTTTATAGTGGCTTTAACCATTGCAGTATTACCTGTTTCCATTACCACATAATTCAATCGATTAGGAATCAATAAGCTTTTTAAATTAGCTACATCCAAACCACCAGTTTCTGTTAAAGAAGCAAATGCAACTCCTTTTTGGTTTTGTTTGATGTAATTAATAACCGATTCTTTTTTCTTATCTACTACCGCAACAATATTACCGTTTTTAGAACGCATATAATCAAAAATAGAATTTCTGATCACGTCATTTGAAGGTATTGTTTGATACAAATTGTCAATCGGATTGGCGCTATCTTTTGATAAAGGCGAAATTACCGGAACATCGTATGAACGCAACATGTTTGCTGTCGTTTCTGCATTACTTTGGTAAAATGGCCCAATTACAGCATCTGCATCTTGCAATTTCGGAGTTAAGCCTACAACATTAGAAGTTGTTTTAGTTTCTTGCGAATCGTAAATAGCAACATCAATTGGAAGTTTCAATGTTTTTGCAGAATCAATCGCCATCATAGCTCCGGCATAAAAATCTAGAGTCATGTTTAAGAACTTATCGTTTTTAATTCTGTTCGCTGTTCCAGAAGTATCACTTTGAACTTTAGCCAAATTAAACGGAAGCAATAGAACTACTTTTTTACGCTCATTAAGCCCTTTCTTTTTGGTCAATTCTACAATTTCTACGTTTTCATTTTCAGTCGATTTTACTTTATCAACAATTTTAATTCCTCCTCCCGTATTTTCAACCGGTTTGTACACTGAAGAATCAGCTGGTTTATCCGGTACTTGAGCCGCAACAATTGGAGCTGGAGCAATATATCCAGCAGGAACTTTCAAAACCATTCCTTCTTTTACACCTTCAGAAAGCGACGGATTTAATGCCACTAATTCATCTTGTGTTAAATGAAAAACCCTTCCTAAACTATAAAAAGTTTCTTTTGGCTTTACTTGATATTCCATGTAAGTAACTGCTTTTTTAGAAGTCTCAGCAGACTTTTTACTTTCTACAGCTTTTGCAGGAGTAGATTCTGTTTTAGGAGCTGTTCCTTTTATGGTTAATCTGTAACCAACTGGCAAGCTATTAACAATATCTGGATTTCTTTTTTCCAATTCATCAACAGTTATATTGTACTGTTTTGCAATACCAAATTTTGTTTCTTTTGGCTGTACATCGTGATATACATATTTTTCAGCACCTTTTTCTTTAACTGGTTTTTCTGCTGTTTTTGGCGTAGAGCCTTTTGCAGGAATAACCAATTTTTGTCCGATTTGAACACCCGTTTTTTCTAAAAATGGATTTGCCGCTTTTAAAGCTTCATCTGAAATTCCGTACTTATGCTCAATGCTGTAAAAGGTTTCTTTAGGCTGCACTTCATGGATTATTTCTTTTCCTGAAGCTGTAGGAGTTTTAGTTTCAGAAACTTCTTTTTTTGCTTCCCCTGTTTTTGTTGGAATCAACAGCACAGAGTTTGGCACCAATCCTGTTCTAGCATCTGGATTGAGCTGGTAAATATCGTAAGGTGTTACCTTAAATTTTTGTGCAATCTGATTAATTGTCTCACCGCTTGACACTTTATACTTAACCACTTTTTCTTGCGAAAATGCGCTTGAAGTTATAAAAAATACAAGAGACAATACTGTTAAATAATATTTCATAATAAGGCTTAAAACAATTTAATTTCTAATTCTAAAATAAGTTACAATTTTACTAAAAGCAAAATTCACGCCGTTTGTTTATTGCTGTAAAAATTACCTCAAATCGATTTCTACTTTAGCAATAATGATTTCTTTATATAACTCATCTTCTTCTTTTTTCTTGCATTTATAAAGCACTTCTTCCATGTTTTCATACTTATCGGCATAAACATAGTACGAAAGACTGTTAATATTGAAAAAGAAACTAGCATTAAATTCGCCAGAATCAATGAGTTTCATAATAAACTTATCGCGGTCAACTGCGTCTGTAAATATACCTAAAACTAAGTAATACCCGTTTGAAACTTCTCTAAGATTATCATAAACTTCTACTTTTACAGTTTTGTCAGTTCTTAAAGGATTGTCTTTCAATTCCTGTTTCATTTCTTCTAATGAAATTATTTTTGAATTTTCAGCGGTATTATTTTTCTTCTGTTTTTTAACCGCTTCGTCTTGGTATTTCTTTAATTTCACCAAAGCCAGTTTATCATCAAATTTTCTCGCTTCCATACTATAATAAGAGGCTTTGCTGATATGTCTTTTTACTTCAATTTTTTTCTGAGTATCCAAAGAATCTATTTTTGCAATCAAAAGCTGATTTTGCTTATCTCCCTGCTCCTGCTCTATTTTGTATTTTTTTATTTCTTCTAAAGATAAACGCTGCTGTAGAGATGTTGTATTATTGTTTTTTTCGCTTTCGCGGATTTTCTTCTTATATTCCTGATTTTCCTCAACAGCAATTTTCTCTACTTTGTTCATCAATCCGGCATAAACTTTTCTGTTTTCAGCCAATTCTTTTTTCAGCTGAGATGATAATTCATTGGTTTTATTGATTCCTTCTGAAGATTGTTTTTCTAACCTTTTTGATTCTTCAACATTTAAAATATCCATTCGCTTCAATTCCTTCAAATCGTCGTTCATTGAACTGACAAGCGAATCTAATTTTGCCATTAAAACATCCTGAACATTTTTATTGGCTTCTAAAACCAGACGCAATTTTTCAACCGAGTTTTCTTTCGAACCATTCATATCATTCAGATTTACTTTCAAATCATTAATTTTTATAATTTTCTGATTCATTTCTTTCTGAACAACCAAACGGTCTTTCAAATCTTCAATTTCTACTGTTTTCGCTTTTGTTTTTTCAACCACAACCTGTTTTTCAGCCAAAGCGAGCATTAACTCTTCGCTTTCATTTACTGGTTTAATTGCTGCGGTATTAATGGCTAATTTGTTCCCGACAATTAATCCGTTTACAATTTCTGGATTTTGAGATTCTAATTGATCAATTGAAATTCCGTATTTCTTTGCAATCGAAAATTTGGTTTCTTTTGGTTCAACGACATGGAAAACCGTTTCCTGATTGATGACACGAACTCTTCCGTCTAACGTTTTTCTTTTGTTTGGAATTGAAATGGTCTGTCCAATTTGCAATCCGTTAATTAAAATATCCTTATTTAGGTTTTCTAAATCCTCAACCGAAACATTGTATTGTCTTGCAATGCTAAATAAAGATTCTTTGGCTACAACTTGATGTGTACTTTTTGAAGAAACCGCAACTTCAGATTTGGCTGCACTATCTGAATTTTGAGGAATTATTAACTCTTGACCGATTTGAAGTCCGCCTGCCAAAATTTCCTGATTAGCATTCTGAAGTGCTTCAACTGAAACATGATATTGTTTTGACAAACCAAACAATGTTTCTTTCGGTGCAACAATATGGGTTTGCTGCTTTGAAGTTGTGTTTTCTGAGTGGTGAATTGGAATCTTTAAAACCTGATTGTCTTTGATTCCGTTTTGTGATTCGGGGTTGAGTTTGTAAATCTCCTCGATAGAAACCTTATACTTTTGGGCAATAAAATAAGCGGTTTCACCTTTTTGAATCTTGTGCTCGATAATTGAATCTTGCGCAGTTATTTTGTTAAAAGACAAAATAAACACAAGAGAAATTATTAAAAGTTCTCTCATAAATAGTAGGTTATAAAAAATTAAGGCCTTACAAATGTAAGACCTTAATTTTAAATTATGCTACTATTCCCACTCAATTGTTGCAGGTGGTTTTGAACTAATATCGTAAACTACACGATTCACGCCTTTTACTTTATTGATGATATCATTTGACACTTTCATCAAGAAATCGTAAGGTAAATGAACCCAGTCAGCAGTCATACCGTCTGTCGATTCTACAGCTCTAAGCGCTACTACTTTTTCGTAAGTACGCTCATCCCCCATAACACCAACACTGTTTACCGGAAGCAAAATTGCTCCAGCCTGCCAAACTTTATCGTATAATCCCCAAGATTTTAATCCTTCGATAAATACAGAATCTACATCTTGTAAAATCTGCACTTTCTCTGGAGTAATATCTCCTAAAATTCTAATTGATAATCCTGGTCCTGGGAAAGGGTGTCTTCCTAGCAATTCAGGATCTATTCCTAATGTAGCGCCAACTCTACGAACTTCGTCTTTAAACAACATTCTAAGTGGTTCTACAATTTTTAATTTCATATAATCTGGCAATCCACCAACATTATGGTGCGATTTAATTGTCGCAGATGGTCCTTTTACCGAAACAGACTCGATAACGTCTGGGTAAATAGTTCCTTGCGCTAACCATTTTACGTCTTCTAATAAGTGTGATTCATCATCAAAAACTTCGATAAAAACACGACCGATTGTTTTACGTTTCGTTTCTGGATCACTAATTCCAGCTAATTCGCCAAGGAAACGATCTCCAGCATCTACACCTTTTACATTCAATCCCATTCCTTTGTATTGATCTAATACATTTTGGAATTCGTTTTTACGAAGTAAACCGTTATTTACGAAGATGCAATATAAATTTTGTCCAATTGCTTTGTTTAATAAAACTGCTGCTACAGTAGAATCTACTCCTCCAGATAAACCAAGAACTACTTTATCGTTTCCTAGTTTTTCTTTTAATTCTGCTACCATTTCATCAACGAAAGCATTTGGAGTAAAGTTTTGAGGAACTTCAGCAATTTTAACTAAGAAGTTTTCCAGCATTTTCTTTCCATCTGTTGAATGGTAAACCTCTGGATGGTATTGAATTGCATAAGTAGTTTCGCCTTCAATTTTGTAAGCTGCAAATTCTACATCATGTGTGCTTGCAAGCTTTACAGCATTTGTTGGAAGTGCTTTGATACTATCGCTGTGGCTCATCCAAACTTGGCTATTTTCTGAAACTCCTTCAAAGAAAGTTTCGCCTTCTTTAATGTAAGACAAGTTTGCTCTTCCGTATTCTCTTGTGTTTGAAGCAGCAACTTCTCCACCACTAAAGTGTGCTAAATATTGTGCTCCGTAACAAACAGCAAGTAAAGGCATTTTACCTCTAATTTGCGATAAATCAGGATGCGGTGCATCTTCTCCTCTAACAGAGAAAGGACTTCCTCCTAAAATTACGGCTTTATAACTTGATAAATCACTTGGAATGTGATTGTAAGGAAAAATTTCGCAGAATATATTTAATTCGCGAACTCTACGCGCAATAAGCTGAGTATATTGCGACCCGAAATCTAAAATAAGTACGTTGTGTTGCATGCGCAAAAGTACTTTTTATATTTGAAATTGAAAAATTGATTTTTGATTTTTTTTCTGAAAGATCTTCAGCTTCTAAAACATCTAAAAAAATATCGAAAATTGCGTTCCTCATTCGATAAAAACATTAAGTTTTCTTTTCAATTTATTTAAGATTAAAATGGGATATAGCTCGTTTAAAGTGTTAAAATAATTGCTATATTTGATATAGTTATTCGTTTTAGCTACCAATATTATGGATAACAAACCTAATCCCACCTTTAAATCAAATTCTTAATACGCTTAAAGCATTTTATTATCTTAAGTCTCAGGTTATAATTTATTTTTTTTAATTTAAATTAAATTCAGGTATGAGGTCATTTATGATAAATACTTTAAAGGTAATTTTGATTTTTCAGTGCATGCAGATTACAGCACAAACTACTGAACAAAACCAATTGCCTGAAGTATGGAATCTTGAACAATGTATTGCTTATGCAAAGCAGCAAAACATTCAAATTAATACCTTACGGCTCACTACTAAATCGACAGAACAGGATTTACTATTGTCGAAAGCTGCAAAGTTTCCTAATCTTTTAGGAAATGCTTCGCAAACTTTTAATAATGCAAAAAATGCTGATTTAGTAGTAGGAGGTTTTCAGTCCCAATCAAGTTTTGCGGGCAATTATTCATTAGGATCATCTATGGTGTTGTATAATGGTGGTTATCTAAATAATGACATAAAACAGAAAGATCTCTATATCAAATCTGCGCAATTTAATGCCGAAGCTGCCGAAAATGATATTACCATTCAAATTACACAAGCTTATCTAACCATTTTGTTAGCAAAGGAAAATAGTGTGTACCTAAACGAGATTCTCGAAACTTCGAAAGCACAACTGAAACTAGGAGAATTAAAATACAATGCAGGAAGTATTGCTAAGAAAGATTATGTTTTACTAAAAGCACAATTGGCAACAGATAATTTTAATCTAATTACCTCGCAAAATACCGAACGTCAAAATGTTTTAACCTTAAAACAATTGCTGCAGCTTCCGTCAGGATATGAGTTAAATATCAGAAAACCAGAAATTCTGGACGCTACCCTACCTATAGTTAACCTTGAAGAAGCTCAAAAAACAGCCTTAGAACAAAGACCAGAAGTAAAAAGCAGTTTGATAGAAAAAGAAGCTGCCGATCTGCAATTACAAAAATCTAAAGCTAGTTTTCTGCCTACACTTAGTGCAAGCGGAACTTTGGCTTCGGGGTATTCAGACAATCAAAAAACACCATATCCAACTCAAATAGACAACAACTTTTATCAGCGTTTGGGGCTTTCTTTAACAGTTCCAATATTCAATAACCGAATAGCTAAAACTGGAGTCGAAAAATCAAAAATTGCTATTGATCAGTCCAAACTTAATGTTACCAATACAGAAACAGTATTATCGCAAAAAGTAGAACAGGCTTATATTAATGTACTCAATGCACAATCTCAATATACAGCAGCACAGGAACAACTTGATGCCAATACCGAAAATTATCGAATTGCAAACGAACAATTGCGATTAGGAGGCATTAGCACTGTAGATTATTTGCTCGAGAAAAATTTATATGTTCAGGCATTTCAAAATTTCATTCAGGCAAAATACAATTCTGTTGTAAGCTTAAAAATATACGATTTCTATAAAGGTGATCCAATCAAACTATAAAAAGAGCAAAATGAAAAAAAGTAAATTAGCAATTCTCATCATCATTGGAGTTTTACTCGTAGGATCTATAGCATATTTTATTTTTCATAAAGATAGTAATAAAGTAGAACTGATTACAGAAAAACCACATTACGGAGATATTGCAACGAGTGTAACCGCAACTGGAAAAATACAGCCTGTAGATACCGTTGCAGTAGGAACACAAGTTTCGGGAACCATCCAAAAAGTATTTGTTGATTTTAACTCAGTTGTAAAAAAAGGACAACTGCTGGCGCAAATAGACCAGTCTCTTTTTCTAGCTCAGGTACAGCAGATCGCTGCCAATTTGCAATTATCAAAAAACAACCTTGGTTACCAGCAATCCAATTTCAACAGACAAAATGAATTGTATAAAGCAGGCGGAATTAGTAGGGCTGATTATGAAACGGCAAAAAACCTTTATGATGTTGCGAAAGACAATGTAAACAGTGTTGCAGCACAATTGCGATCTGCAGAAAAGAACCTTTCGTACACCAATATTTATTCACCTATTGATGGAACTGTTTTATCTAGAAAAGTAAGCGAAGGGCAAACCGTTGCGGCGAGTCTTAATACGCCTACCTTATTTAGCATTGCTAAAGATCTAAGCAAAATGCAGGTTCGGGCATCTGTCGATGAAGCGGATGTCGGCAATGTAAAAGTGGGAGAAAATGCCACTTTTACCGTAGATGCTTTTCCCGATGATGTCTTTAAAGGAACTGTAATCGAAATACGTTTGGAACCCACTATTTCGTCAAATGTTGTTACGTATACTACCATTATCAATGCTCCAAATGATGATTTAAAATTAAAACCTGGAATGACAGCTAATATTATTATTTATACCAATGAAGTAAAAAACACCTTGCTTATTCCAGCAAAAGCCATTGCTTTCCAGCCTGATTCTACATTAGAAAAACAGTTTAAAATAAGGAAACTGTCTTTACGAAATCACAAAGGCGAACACAAAGGCAAAAACGGAAATAAATATGGTGGAAATTCAGGATTAAATAATAAAACTCTCGACACCATTGACCATAAAAAAGCAATTGTATGGAAAAAAGTAGGCGATTCGATAATTCCAAAACACATACGAATAGGATTAGATGATGATATTAATGTTCAAGTCATTAGAGGCCTAACAGCTCAAGATGAAATCATTACGGGAGTAAATGCATTAAAACAAACTAAAAGCGCTAAAGCGACAGAATCAAGTCCGTTTATGCCAAAACGAGGCGGCGGCGGCGGAGGAAGAAGACAATAGCAACAAACCACACAAAAGCAATTGTAATGAAAAAAAAGATTCTTGAAATACAAGACCTTAAAAGAGAATTCACCATGGGATCTGAAACCGTAAGAGCTTTAAAAGGCGTTTCTTTTGATGTCATGGAAGGTGAATTTATTACCATTATGGGAAGCAGTGGTTCTGGAAAAACAACTATGCTTAATATTTTGGGATGTTTGGACAAACCATCAGACGGGAATTATATACTCGATGGAGTCAATGTCAAATCATTATCCAAAACTGAACTGGCGGCTTTACGAAACACTAAAATTGTTTTTATTTTTCAGTCCTATAATCTTTTAGCGCGCACTTCGGCAATTGAGAATGTTGAATTGCCATTATTATACAATTCTAAAGTTTCTGCAAAAGAAAGACGAGAAAGAGCTATAAATGCTTTAGAAGCTGTAAAACTAGCTGATCGATTAGATCATTTTCCAAATCAGCTTTCGGGCGGGCAACAGCAGCGTGTAGCCATTGCGAGAGCTCTAGTAAATGACCCTGTGATGATACTTGCAGATGAAGCTACAGGAAATCTCGACACCAGAACTTCATACGAAATCATGGCGCTAATTCAAGAATTGAATTCGAAAGGAAAAACGATAATTTTTGTAACTCATGAACCCGATATCGCTGCCTTTAGCAGTAGAACTGTCACACTTCGCGACGGAAGAGTAACGAAAGACTTTAATAACCAAAACATAAAATCGGCCGTACAAATGCTAGCCGATTTTCATGTAGACGAAGATTATAAATATGAAAATAGCTAATCTTTTTCTAATCGCCTTAAAAGCGCTTCGACGCAATAAACTTCGTGCATTATTAACCATGCTCGGAATTATTATTGGTGTTGGCTCTGTAATCGCAATGGTTGCAATTGGTCAGGGATCCAAAAAAAGCATTCAGGATCAGTTGTCTAGTATGGGATCTAATATGATTACCATTAGACCAAATAGCAATGTATCGGCAGGAGCGCGTTTGGATATTTCGAGCGTTCAGACCTTAACACTTAGTGATGTTGAAGCACTTAAAAAAGAGTCAAAACATTTAAATGCAATTTCTCCTGCAGTTTCCAGCAAAGGTCAGGCAATTAATGGTGCGCTAAACTGGCCAACGAGTATGCAAGGCGTGAGTGTTGATTATCTCAAAATTAGAGATTGGCCACTTAAGGAAGGAATTATTTTTAGAGAATCTGATATTCATACCGCAAACAAAGTCTGCTTAATTGGACAAACCGTTGTAGACAATATATTTCCGTATGGAGTAAATCCTATTGGGCAAATCATTCGGTTTAATAAAATTCCGTTTCGAATTATTGGAGTTTTACAATCAAAAGGAGAAAATGCATTTGGGCAGGATCAAGACGATATTATTATTGCGCCTTATACCACAGTACAAAAAAGAATAACAAACTCTATTTATCTCCAAAATATTTATGCATCAACAACAGACGAAAGTCAAACACAATTGGCAACAGATGAAATCGAGCAGATTATGCGCACAGCACATCGATTAAAAGCCAATGACGATGACGATTTCTCTGTACGAACACAGGCAGAATTAATCAACACTTTTAGTTCAACAAGCCAACTACTAACAGTATTGTTAACCGCAATATCGGGAATTTCGCTCTTGATTGGAGGAATAGGCATTATGAATATTATGTATGTTTCGGTTACAGAACGAACCAAAGAAATCGGTTTACGTATGTCTATTGGTGCAAACGGAAGAGATATTTTATTACAATTTTTAGTGGAAGCAATTTTAATCAGCTTAACTGGAGGATTAATTGGAATAGTTTTAGGAATTATAGCGTCAGAATTAATACAATACTTTCTACACTGGCCTACTCTAATTTCCGAATCTTCTGTAATACTTTCATTTTTAGTTTGTGCTATCACAGGTATTTTCTTTGGTTATTATCCTGCATTAAAAGCATCAAAATTAGACCCAATAGAAGCATTGCATTATGAATAGCTTTTTTTTAAGATGCTAAGTTGCTAAGATTCTAAGCTACTAAGTTTTTTTTGATCTTAGAGAAAAACTTAGTGAATTAATACCTTTGCAAAAAATCCAAGCGTTCCAAAAAATCGTATCTACACAAAACCGTATAAATTTAACTATGAAATCAAAATTTATTGCCTTGACCGTTTTTCTGTCAATTTTATTTTCTTCTTGTAATACTGTAGATGACTTATTGACTTTTACTATTTCGAATAATGCTTCAATTAAAATTCAAAGCACCACTCCAATTAATCTTCCTTTAGAAATTATTACGCCAGAAGTCACAACCAATTCTTCAGCTGAATTTCAAAATAATAAAACAAAAGCAAGTTTAGTAAAAGATGTTAAAATCAAATCATTAAAACTAACAATTACAGATCCTTCAGACAAAACTTTTACGTTTTTAAAATCAATTCATCTGTATATTTCAACAGCCAATTCAGATGAAATAGAATTAGCTTACCAAGACAATATCAACGTCTCAAGCAATACAATCGATTTGATTTGTACAGATAAGAGATTGGATGAATACATAAAAGCAGATAGCTACAAAATAAGAACACAGGTAACATTAAAAGAGACTTTAACAAAAGATGTAACGGTAAAAGCAGATATGAAATTTAAAGTTACTGCAGATCCATTTTAATCTAAGACGCTAAGTTTATGAGTGACTAAGTGCATAAAATTTTAAATATAAAAAGAGAGGTTCTAAAAATATTAGGATCTCTCTTTTTATATTTTCACAAAATGAAAAACTTAACACCTTAGCAGCTTAGTTTCTTAACACCTTTAAAAGAAAACCAATTCTTTTCCTTAATTTTATAAGGCCCTTTACATCATTGCTTGATTTATATTAAAATATAAGTATTAAGAAAGTTAATCATAACCAATGTATACTTCTGAATATTAATTTTAAAAATATAACACATGAGTAAAATAGTTGCCGAACAATTAGTCGACATGTTAGTAGAAGCCGGAGTAAAACGTGTTTATGCAGTTACCGGAGACAGTTTAAATCATTTTAATGATGCCATACGCAGAAATGGAAAAATAAAGTGGATTCATGTACGCCATGAAGAAGTTGGAGCGTATGCCGCTGCCGCTGAAGCCGAACTCGACGGATTTGCTGTTTGCGCCGGAAGCTGTGGTCCAGGACATGTTCATCTAATTAATGGCCTGTACGATGCACATCGTTCTCACGTGCCTTTGCTTGCCATTGCTTCTACAATTAATACTGGCGAAATGGGTATGGATTATTTTCAGGAAACCAATACTATCAAACTTTTTGATGATTGCAGCTATTACAATCAAATGATTATGACAGCTGAGCAAGCACCTCGCATTATTCAAACTGCTATACAACATGCTTTAGGAAAAAAAGGTGTTGCAGTTATTGGTTTACCAGGTGATGTTTCTCAATTAAAAGCCGTAGAAAGCAACATCTCAACTCAGTTTTTTCATTGCAATCCTATAATCCGACCTTCTGATACTGAATTACAGCAATTGGCAAAAGCCATTAACGAAAGCACAAAAATAACTTTATTCTGCGGTATTGGAGCCGAAAAAGCTCATGATCAAGTCGTACAATTATCACAGCATATTAAAGCTCCCGTAGGATATTCTTTCCGCGGAAAAATGAGCATTCAACCCAACAACCCAAACGAAATAGGGATGACAGGTTTATTAGGGCTTCCGTCTGCTTACCATAGCATGCACGAATCCCATTTGGTTTTATTGTTAGGAACAGATTTTCCTTATGATAAATTCATGCCTTCTGATAATAAAATTATTCAAATTGATACAAGTTCTGAGCGTTTAGGCCGAAGAGCCAACCTTTATATGGGATTATGCGGCGACGTTGCCGATACTATAGAAGCTTTACTTCCGCTCCTAGAAACCAAAACCGATGATAGTTTTTTAAATGCTCAGTTAAAATTCTACAACACCGTAAAAGAAAACATGAATACTTATGTCAATGATAATGGCGGAGAAGACACAATTCAACCCGAATATGTAGCGCACATTATTGACAAATTAGCTTCTAAAGATGCGATTTTTACTGTTGATACCGGAATGTCGTGTGTTTGGGGTGCTCGTTTTATTAAAGGAACTGGCGAACGAAAAATGCTAGGTTCTTTTAATCATGGATCAATGGCTAATGCAATGCCAATGGCAATTGGCGCAGCTCTTGCTCATCCCGAAAAACAAGTTATTGCCATGTGTGGTGACGGAGGTTTATCAATGCTATTAGGTGATTTGGCTACGATACATCAATACGATATTCCCGTTAAAATTATTGTATTCAACAATCGCGCTTTAGGAATGGTCAAACTAGAAATGGAAGTTAATGGTCTACCTGATAACGAAACTAATATGGTTAATCCAGATTTTGGCTTAATTGCTCAAGCAATGGGTTTTCAAGGCATAAATGTTCATAAACCCGAAGAAGTTGAGATGGCAATTCAAAATGCTTTTACCCATAATGGGCCTGTATTATTGAATGTATTTACAAATCCGAATGCTTTGGCAATGCCTCCAAAAATAGAATGGGAACAAGTTGTAGGTATGGCAAAATCAATGACAAAATTAATGCTTGGAGGGAAAATGGAAGAAGTTTTTGATACCATAAAATCTAATTACAAACACCTTAAAGAAGGTTTGTAAAATTGTACCAATTTAAAAAGAGCCCTCTTATGGATACAAACAGTACAAAATCGTACACCAAATATTATGTCATTGCTTGGGTATTTGGTCTTATTTTTTATTTTTTAGATTATGTAATACGTTCTGCTCCAGCGGTAATGCTTCCAGAACTTTCGCAGACTTTCTCGGTAAATGAAATTAGATTAGTTACCATAATTGGCACTTATTATTACACGTATTCTACCTGCAGTTTAATTGCCGGAATCGCACTCGATAGATTTGGAGCCAAATATTCTCTCTTTGCAGGAGCTTTCATTTTGGGAATTGGCTGTTTATTATTTATGATTTCGAGTCAGTTTTCGGGTGTTGCTGGCCGATTGCTTCAAGGTGCCGGATGTGCTTTTGCTTTTCCGGGCTGTGTATATCTTGCCAGTAAAGGATTTTCGGCAAAATCGTTGGCAACAGCAATTGGATTTACACAATGTCTCGGAATGCTCGGAGGTTCTGCTGGGCAATTTGTGGTTGGGCCTTGGATAGAAGAAGGAATGCACATAGACATTTTCTGGCTTTCAATCGGAATTTTTACCATAATTGTTGCTTTCGGCCTTTGGTTTATAACTCCAGCCGATATAACAGAGAAAAAAACAGAAAGTGTAGTAAAAAAACAAGGCATTTTAGAACCATACAAAATCGTTTTTAGCAATCCGCAATCTTGGTTCTGCGGCATAATATCGGGATTATTATTTGCTCCAACTACAATATTTGCAATGACTTGGGCTGTAGATTTTTTTCAGAAAGATCGTGCTTTAGATTTTCATACCGCAACCATATCAAGTGCAATGGTAGCTTTTGGCTGGGTATTTGGATGTCCGCTCTTAGGATATATTACAGACAAGCTAAAAAGGCGAAAACCAGTTTTAGTAGCTGGCGCCTTATTGATGATTATAACCTTAATCCAGTTACTGTATTTTCCAGATATTCTGACCACTAAATACAGTATGTTCTTATTGGGTGTAGCTTCTGGAGCAGCCATGATTCCTTATTCAATAATAAAAGAAGCAAATCCAGATAATGTAAAAGGAAGTGCCACAGGAGCCATTAATTTTATAACTTTTGGCGTAACAACACTTTTAAGCCCATTATTTAGTCGCCTATTTGGTCAAACTTTAAATAATACTCTCAATAAAGCGCTACATTTTCAGCAAGCTGGTTTGTTTTGGATTATTGGCATTACGATAGCTATTTTGATAAGTTTTCTTTTGAAAGAAACAGGTGAAGGAAAACACGCAAATTCTACTAAGGTAGTTATCTAAAAAAAATAAGATAAGATCAAAAATGGTCTTATCTTATTTTTTTATATTCTTTTTTATTCCTCTTTTGTAACAACAATCGACGCTTTAAAACCTGCGGCGAGATTATCCCAATAATCATTTGTTACCAAATTACCCTTATCGTCGTATACTTGTATTTCTGCAGTATTACCTCCTAGCGTACCAATATTTAGAGCTTCAAAATCTAATTTGTTAAAACCTTGCCCAAGATTAATTTTTACTTGTTGGAAACTAGCATCTAATAAAATTCGGTCTCTTATAACTGCTCCATTGCAAGATACCTTCACTAAATCGCCATCAATTGCTCCAAAATCTCGAAACTTCACTATAAAATATTCTGATTTCGTTTTAAAGTCTCCCAACGAAATGTTTTTCTTTACTAAGACGCCTCTTCCTTCTCTTAAACCAGCATCTTTTAGACTTTTATCCAAATCCTTTTCCATTTTTGCTACATAACGATCGCCAGGATTAGCAAAATCGGTTTCTGTAGACATGGTAAATTTGCTTTTTTCTTCTCCAATCTGAAATTTTGATTTTGGAGTTATAGTTGTATTTTCAAAAACATTTGGCGTTTTAATACTTGGTATATCAAGTTCATTTGCCTGCGGATCTTTCACATCAGGAATCGGAGTCTTTTTAGGCTTTGCCGTAAACTTTCCCCCAGGAATTGCTTTGAATTTAGTATTAAATTCGACTTGGGCAGATACTGACATTGCAGTAAAAAATAATATGAAAAATAAAATGTGCTTCATTGAAAAAAGTATTATCGAATCGGCTTTTATAATTAATATAAACCAAAAGTCTAGCATCACAAAAATAGTATAATTTCGTTAGTTGCTACAACTTTAGGAGTTTTATAACATTAAATTAAGCTAATTTTTGGAATCAAAAAACCTGCCAAACTGATTTTTTAATTTGTAAAAATAAATTCCACCTCTCAAATTCCAAATTCTCAAAAACCCTTTTTAAGAACACTTCTTTTTTCTCTCAAACCAAACTCAGCATTTTGATTATTAACAACTTATTCTTACCTTCAAGTCTTTATTTACCATTTATAAAATCATAACAAAATGGATTATATAGATTATTACAAAGTACTAGATGTTACCAAATCGGCTACAGAGGCAGACATCAAAAAAGCATATAGAAAACTGGCACGAAAATATCATCCAGATTTGAATCCGAATGATAAAGAAGCCGAAAAAAAATTCAAAGAAATTAATGAAGCCAACGAAGTTTTAAGCAATCCAGAAAACAGAAAAAAATACGATAAGTACGGAAAAGACTGGAAACATGCCGACGAATTTGAAAAAGCAGGTTACGATCCTAATCAACAGCAAAGCAGACAACAAGGTGGTTATCAATATTCTGAGGGCGATTTCTCTGGTTTTGGAGGTGGAGACTTTTCTGGAAGTGATTTTTCGGAATTCTTCAATTCTATGTACGGCAGTGGCGGAAGAAGCAGATCGCAATCTAAATACAGAGGCCAAGATTTTAATGCAGAACTAGAATTAGATCTTGCAGAAGCTTACACAACGCATAAACGAAACTTGTCTGTAAACGGAAAAAACATTCGAATTACAATTCCTGCCGGTGTTGAAAACGGGCAAATAATAAAAATTCCAAACCATGGCGGACCTGGTGTAAATGGCGGTCCAAATGGCGATTTGTATATCACTTTTGTAATTTCTAACAATTCAGATTTTAAACGTGAAGGAAATAATCTGTATGCTGAAGCGCCGATTGATTTGTATACAGCAGTTTTAGGAGGAGAAACATACATTAATACTTTTGATGGAAAGGTAAAAATTAAAGTTCCCGCAGAAACACAACCAGGAACAAAAGTAAAACTGAAAGGAAAAGGTTTTCCCGTTTATAAAAAAGAGAATCAATTTGGTGATTTATACATCACATACACCATAAAAATTCCAACAAAACTGTCGGATAAAGAAAAAGAATTATTTGAAGAATTAGCAAAACTAAGAAAGTCATGAAAAATAAAAACTTAATCCAGATCAAACAGTTTTGTATTTATCACGAAATTGAAAATACGTTTATAACCGAACTTCATAATTACGGACTGATTCATATTATTACCCAAGAAAACGATGAATTTTTGGAACCTGAGCAACTTCCAACAGTAGAAAAAATGATTCGAATGCATTATGATCTCAAAATTAATCTAGAAGGAATTGATGCCATTGCCAACCTTCTGAATAAAATTGAAACCTTACAGCAAAATTTAAAAACGGTCCAAAATAAGCTTCGCCTTTACGAAGAAAAGCAAACCGAATAACGATTAAATATCACAAAAAAGCTTGATTTCTGAATTGATTTCAAGCTTTTTTTAATAGCTGTAAAAAGCATAATTCCTAAATTGCAGCAACTTTAATTAACCTGAATTTGCTTTTAAAACCATACAGACAAATTCGCAAAAATTATAAAAAATGAAAAGAGAAAACATCTTAACTGGATCTCCGTGGGAAGACAAAATGGGATATTGCCGAGCAGTAAGAATTGGCAACATCGTTGAAGTTTCTGGAACTGTAGCCATTGTTGACGGCGAAAAAGTAAAAGCTGATGACGCTTATGCTCAAACCTATAATATTTTAGAGCGAGTTGAAAAAGTTTTAGAAGATTTAAATGTAGGAATGAAAGATGTTATTAGAACTAGAATTTTCACTACTAATGTTTCTACTTTCGAAGAAGTGGCGAGAGCACATGCTTCTTTCTTTAAAGATATAAAACCAACAACAGGATTTTATGAAATCAGTAAACTGGTTGCTCCAGAATATTTGGTTGAAATAGAATTTACTGCTGTTGTTCAGTAATTTTTTCTGCCACGAATTACACCAATTGCATTTGTTATTTTTCTTATGCCGCAGATTAAATGGATTAAAATGATTTTTTTCCTTTTAATTCGTGAAAATTGGCGAAATTCGTGGCAAACTTTTAGAATTCATTAATGACTTCCTTAAATCTAAAACAATTCCTGCTTTCTCTTCCAAAATGGATTCTTATCTGTGCTTTAATCGGAATACTTTCCGGATCGGCTTCAGCATTTTTCTTAGTTTCTTTAGAATGGGTTACGCAGTTTCGAATTCAGCATGACTGGATTGTATGGCTTTTGCCTTTCGGCGGATTTCTGGTTGGATTGAGTTACTATTATTGGGGAGAATCTGTTGCAAAAGGAAATAATCTTTTATTGGAAGAATACGAAAATCCTAAAAAAGTCATTCCGTTTAAAATGGCTCCTCTAGTACTTTTAGGAACCTTGCTCACTCATTTATTTGGAGGATCTGCAGGACGAGAAGGAACCGCAGTGCAAATGGGAGGCGCAATTGCAGATCAGTTTACAAAATTTTTTAAACTAGACAATTCAGAACGTAAAATTTTAATCATTCTAGGAATCAGCGCGGGTTTTGCTTCTGTTTTCGGAACTCCTTTGGCTGGTGCAATTTTCGCTTTAGAGGTTTTATATTTCAGTAAAATCAATTTCAAAAGTATTCTACTCTCTTTCCTTGTTGCATACGCAGCTTATTTCACAGTAGAATTTTGGGAAATAAAACATACTCATTATAGCATTCCAACAATTCCAGAACTTAGTTTAAATAACGTTTTATATACAATAATCGTTGGAGTTTTATCTGGATTTGCTGCTTTATTATTTTCGAGAAGCACCCATTTTTGGGGTTCGCTTTTTTCAAAAAACATAAAATATCCACCGCTTCGTCCCGTAATTGGCGGAGTTGTTTTGGCTATTGCAATTGCAGGCTTAGGATTTACCAAATTCTCTGGATTGGGAGTTCCTGTAATTGTCGATTCATTTTCAAATCCAAATCAATGGTATGATTTTCTGCTTAAAATTTTATTTACTGGATTTACTTTAGGAGCAGGATTTAAAGGTGGCGAAGTAACGCCATTATTCTTTGTTGGAGCTACTTTAGGAAGTGCTTTATCAACTGTAATTCCGATGCCAATTGCTCTTTTAGCAGGACTAGGATTTGTTGCTGTTTTCTCTGGCGCAACCCACACTCCTATCGCCTGCACAATTATGGGAATGGAATTATTCGGAATTGCTCCTGGAATTTTCATTGCAATTGCCTGTACAATTGCGTATTTTTCTTCTGGTTCTGTCGGAATCTACAAATCGCAAATTGTAAAAGGCGCGAAATATAAACTGTATCAAAAGTTTCAGAAAAAAGAACTTGAGAATCTTTGAATAATAAAATAAAAAAAGAGACGAAGTACCAAACATTCTCAAGAGAAACAAAAATCCCTAGATTATTTCTAGGGATTTCTATCTGTTATTAATTATTTATTTGACTTTTTTATAAATTTTATATAATAAATAAGATAATACTATCAAAAACCAATACAAAAAAAATTGCTAATCCATTAACCAAGTAATCATAATCTTCGATAAGTAAATTTATAGATGGAAATTTTCAATTTCTTCGTTTTAAGAAATTCAAGATTAAAAAAACTAAACTGCCTATTAGCAATACAAGTAATGGAATATAAAAATAACTCACAATGAAATATGTATCTGAAATGCAAAAAATGAAACTATATTCTACGAAGTAGAAGAAGATCAACAACAAGACACAAACCGCAAAAAACATTAAAATTTTATTTTTCATTTTCTCGCATTATTAAATTATTAAAAAAAGCGTTAAACATATTGAAATAGCCAAAGTCTGCTTCTTGAAAACTTATATCTTCCATAACATAGTTAAGCATTTTATCAGGAAATTTATTGTAATATAATTTTTCTTCAACAATGTTTTCAAGTTTTAAGATAATTTCTTTTAGCTTTCTTTGCTCAAAATTAGCTGCCTCTAACTCAGCTATTCTATCTTTAGAAAAAACCAGCTCAATAATATTCTTTTGACATTTAATAATATAATAAGGAGCTAAGACACTAATCAGTAGTGATACTGTATATAACTCTCCATCTTCTATAATACCAAAATTAAAAGTCAGGCATTTATCGCCGAATTCGAATAATGTATGGTCTTGAAAATTTTTCAATGTATAATCATCTTCAAATTGTTCAAGGATATTTTTTGAACAAACTTCTTTGAAATCTGACTCAAAAGTTTTTAAAGTCTGATTCAATCTACGATACTGATCACTTACAAAATACTTTTCTTGTTCCCTTTCAAATGAGATATTTCTAGGATAAAAAATGTAAATTAAATTTTTTAAAACTTTTTCAATCATAATATATTTTTTATTGACAATTATCTGGCAACATAAAAGTTGTCTCGTAATCAGTTATCGGTAATTTTTCTGATGCAGTCCAATTTACCCTCCCTCCTGATGTAATCAAAGGATAATTATATATTAATCTTTCTTTAAAATATTGCTCAACAACCATTGGAGACACTTTTACTCTACCGTACATTTGAACCACTTCTCTTATCGTGATTTGAAGAGCTTTTGCTGATAATTCTGCAGCTAATCCTTGACTGATATTTGCTCCTCCTACCAAATGATTTGTTGGCATTCCAAAAGATATTGCCTGAGTAAACTTAGCGGAATGTATAAAATGGATACCTTTATCACTAAGCAATATTATCTTAAAACTAACATTTTTCACCAACGCTACTTGCCAAAGTGATGTTGTTTTTTTAAAATTAAAACTTTGACAACTAGGTGGTGCAATTTCCACACTGGCTGTATCACTATTTCCATTAGAACCACCGCCTGTAGGAGTATTCGGATTGCCATTTGAGCCTCCATCACCAAATGCCCCCGCAATGGTAAAATCTCTCGGAGCAGGGGCGGGAGATTTTTGTGTAACAATGACATTATTTAATGGAATTGCGGCGGTTCCGCCTTTCTGCAGTGTGTCGTCACGCTCTGAACCATAATTAGAACTGTCGTCAAACATTTCTATCATCTTAGCTGTTGCGACATTTTCATCAAGAAACGTCATAACAGCTGTTACATCTGCAATAACAAGACCATCTTTTAATCTAGCTCCTTTTAGAAAGCCATCTTTTAGATCCCAATTAATGATATAACCGCTAAACAAAGATAAATCACCAAACCCTAGTTTTTTCTGTTCATCAGTAATTTTCTCTTTTGACTCCGGAAAAATCTCCTGTAATATCGCTTGATACTTTGAATCAGATTCGCGCAAATATAACATTTTCTGCCCTTTGTAGTCAGAGGCTTCTGGATTGTCTTTAACTGGCACAGCAATTCCCGTAGAGCTATCTTCCAATTTAGTCACTTTTGCATTTTCCCAATAATAATCAAGATTTCCAAAAGCTTTACTAAATTCTCCTTCCTCAGATTTGCCAGTTGCTGAATCTGATTTATAGCTTTCAAACCATTCTTTAGCCTGAGTTATTTTAGGGTCTTCCCTTACTAATTGCCCATTGCCAATTTCTTCATTAGCACAATTAGTCGTTAACATAGAAGTGCCTAAAACTAAAAAAACAATTAGCATCTTTTTCATTCTTTTCATAATAAAATAATTTTCTGGTCAATATTTTGTTAAATTAACCTTTGATTATTTTATTGAAGGGATAAAAAAGTCATTTTAGTATCAAAATAAGACACTTTTTCAAGAAGATAAACTATAAAGATTTATTACCTTTTGATATAGGAAACTTGAAAGAATCTTAAAAATGAGAATTAAATTAAGACCGAATATTTTCAACCAAGACTGAACACTAAATTATTTTCAGCATTACATTAAAAAATGTAAATTCGCACACTATGAAAATACAAGATATTCAAGCGATTCAATTATTACTCGCCACCCCAAAAAAAATCGTCATAATTCCGCACAGAGGACCAGATGGCGACGCAATGGGATCAACATTGGGTTTGTACCATTTTTTAATAAAAAACAATCATCAGGCAACAGTAATTGCTCCGAACGATTTTCCTAATTTTTTAGCTTGGCTTCCAGGATCTGAAACAGTAAAAATATTCGAAAAAGAAACTGAAATCTGCACACAGCTTTTAGAAGAAGCTGAAATTATTTTTACGCTTGATTTTAATGCTTTTCACCGTACTGGCGAAATGATGGGGCAAGCTTTAGAAAAATTGAAAGCAACTTTCATTATGATCGATCATCATCAAAAACCTGATGATTATGCTGCTTATACTTATTCAGATACTTCATACGGATCTACTTGCGAAATGGTTTATAACTTTATCTCTTTCTTAAATAAAAAAGAAGATATCGATAAAACCATTGCAACTTGTATTTATACCGGAATTTTAACCGATTCTGGTTCATTCCGTTTTCCAGGAACAACAGGAAACACACACAGAATTATTGCCGAATTAATTGATTTGGGAGTTGAAAATACTCAGATTCCGGTATTGCTTTTCGACAATAGCTCTTTCAGCAGATTGCAATTATTAGGACGCGCTCTGCAAAATATGAAGATACTTGAAGATCATAAAACTTCATATACAACGTTAACACAAGAAGAGCTAGATTCTTTTAATTATGTTAAAGGTGATACAGAAGGAATTGTTAATTATGGTTTAAGTATAAAAGATATTGTTTTTACTGCTATTTTTATCGAAAATAAAGACGAAGGCATTATCAAGATTTCATTCCGTTCACAAGGAGGCTTTGATGTAAATCAATTTGCACGAGATCATTTCAATGGTGGCGGACATAGCAATGCAGCTGGCGGAAGATCTGAAGTTTCAATGGAAGAAACAGTTAATAAATTTGAAGATTTAGTAAAGAAATTAAAATTATAGTCCAAATCATGAACTACCTAAAACTTAGCATTTACACTTTGCTTTTTACAGTTTTATTAAGCAGCTGTAAACATCATGAAGAAGCCAGAAGACCTATTTCTAGAGCGTCGGGAACATTCATGAAAAAATCGGCTGACCGAAACAAAAAATTAGTGGCAAATGAAGAAGAGGTCATTAAGAAAATAATTAAAAGCAATCCGAAAGTAAAATATTACGCTACTCCAAAAGGCTATTGGTTTTATTATGACGAAAGAAATACAAACGAAACCACAGCTCCAAGAAAAGGTGATATCGCTTACTTTAATATGGAAGTAAAAGACATTAAAGGTAATACTATCTATTCTGAGTCAGATCTTGGGCCACAGACTTATTATGTAGACAAACAAGACATCATGATGGGACTTCGCGACGGAATCAAAAGAATGCATAAAAATGAAACTGTTACGTTTCTATTTCCATCTCACATGGCGTACGGATATCACGGAGACAATAAAAAAATTGGTACAAACGAATCTCTAATTGTTACTATTACGCTTAGAAATTTTGTTCCAGATCCTGCGGCACAAATAGCAAAACCTGCTACCCAACCTTCAGCCGCAACGCCAAAAGCAGCAGTTGCAAAACCTGCTCCATCAGCAAAAAAAGACACATTAACTCAATAAAAACAATATCTCAAAATGAAAAAGAGTATCTTATTATTATTAATAGCCGTAAGCTCATTTTATTCTTGTAAAGACGATCACAATAATCTTCCTGATGGTTTATACGCTGATATCGAAACAAACAAAGGGCATATTATTGTAGAACTTGATTACAAAAAAGCTCCTATAACAGTGGCTAATTTTGTGACTTTAGCCGAAGGTAAAAACGAGTTTGTAACGCACGAAGAATTAAAAAAGAAACCTTTTTTTGATGGTTTAAAATTCCATAGAGTTATTGAAAATTTCATGATTCAAAGCGGTGATCCATTAGGAACTGGTTCTGGAGATACTGGATATAAATTTAAAGATGAATTCTCAGATTTAAAATTTGACAAAGCTGGTATTTTGGCAATGGCAAACAACGGTCCTGGAACAAATAGCAGCCAGTTTTTTATCACTCACGTTGAAACTCCTTGGTTAGATAACTTACACACTATTTTTGGTCATGTTGTAAGTGCAAAAGATCAAGAAGTAGTAAATAAAGTTGTTCAAGGCGACAATATCGTTTCTGTAACTATTATCAGAAATGGTGAGGCAGCAAAAAAATTCGATGCTGTAAAAGTATTCCACGACTATTTTGCTGACATCGCAAAAGAACAGCAGAAATATGCTGGAGCTCAAAAAGAAAAAGTAGATTCTTATGCTGTCTTAAAAGCAAAAGCTACTAAAACTACAAGTGGTTTAGAATATGTAATTACAGAAAAAGGAAGCGGTAAAAAACCTGTTGCAGGAAATCAAATCTATATTAAATATGCTGGTTTCCTTGAGAACGGAACTCTTTTTGATACTAGCATTGAGGAAGTTGCAAAAGAATTTGGAAAATTTGATCCAGCAAGAGCACAACAGAACGGATATCAACCAATTCAATTTCAAGCTGGTAAAAAAGACGGTTTAATCCCTGGTTTTATCGAAGGAGTTGAACAATTATCTTATGGAGACAAAGCTGTTCTTTTCATTCCATCTCACTTGGCATATGGAGCTACTGGTGCAGGAGGTGTAATTCCGCCAAACGCTAACATTATTTTCGAAATCCAGATTTCAGAAAAACCATAATTAAATTATAGACTTAAAATTTAAAAGCAATGAAATTTAAATTTCTATTTTTATTTTGCCTAGCAATAGTAAATATACAAGCTCAAACTAAAAAGCCTGCGGCAAAACCAGCAGCAAAACCTACAAGTACAGCAGTTGCATCAACAAACTCTGATGAAGGAATTTTTGCAACAATTTCTACTACAAAAGGAGACATTGTCCTTTCTTTAGAATATGTAAAAGCTCCTGTAACTGTTGCCAACTTTATTACTTTGGCAGAAGGCACAAACCCGAACGTTAAAGCATCTCTTAAAGGAAAACCATTTTATAACGGATTAAAATTTCATAGAGTTATTAATGATTTCATGATTCAAGGTGGTGATCCTGACGGAAATGGTTCTGGAGGTCCAGGATATTCATTCAAAGATGAATTTGTTGACGATTTAAAATTTGAAAAAGGCGGTGTTCTTGCAATGGCAAATTCTGGTCCTGCAACAAACGGAAGCCAGTTTTTTATTACACATAAAGACACTCCTTGGTTAAACGGAAAACATACGATTTTTGGTCACGTAGTTTCTGGAATGGATAACGTAAATAAAATTGTTCAAGACGATGTAATGACAAAAATTGTTATTACACGCAAAGGTGCAGCAGCAAAGAAATTTGATGCTCTAAAGGTTTTAAGCGATGATGTTAAAAAAGAAGCTGCTAAAAAAGAGGAAGCTAAAAAAGTAGTTACAGCTAAAGCGGCTTATTTTAAAGATGCAAAAGCAAAAGCAACAGCGACTGCTTCTGGTTTAAAATATGTAATTACTCAAAAAGGTACTGGCGTTAAAGGTGCTGAAGGTTCTACAATCTACTTTCACTACGCAGGATATTTTGAAGACGGTAATTTGTTTGACAGCAGTATGGCTCAGGTAGCAAAAGCATACGGAAAATACGATGCAAATAGAGATGCCCAAGGCGGTTATAAAGCTTTTCCTTTTACAGTTGGTAAAAAAGACGGAATGATTCCTGGATTTCTTGAAGCTCTTGATATGATGACAGACGGAGAAAAAGCAATTTTCTTCTTGCCTTCAAACTTAGCTTACGGAGAAAAAGGTGCTGGAGGCGTAATTCCACCAAATGCAACCTTAATTTTCGAAATCGAAACTTATCAAAACCAGCCTAACTAATTATTAGAGAGTACATTTATTCTTTACAAATAAAAAGCCATCAGGATTATTCTTGATGGCTTTTCTCTTTTATTATTATTTTCTTTTTTTGAATAATTCTTAATTCAAGACTTCAAAACCGATTTATTTTGTCATTAAATTACTATTTTCAACATAGTACGATAAAATCCTAAACAAAATAACTTACCTTTGCCGGCTTAATTTTTTTAAACAGATAATTTATGACGTCGCAAAATAATGTATTAAAAGGTGTTTTTCTTGTTGCTCTAGGAGCAACTACTTACGGAATGTTGGCTACTTTTGTAAAAATGGCCTATTCTGAAGGATACACAACTGCAGAAGTAACGACATCACAGTTTATATACGGAATTTTAGGTATTCTTATAATCAATCTGTTTCAGCGCGTTAAAAACAAGAATTCGGCTGTAAAAGCATCTCCAAAAAATATTTTCAATTTAATGCTTGCAGGAACTTCATTAGGAATGACCAGCTTATTTTATTACTTGGCTGTAAAATACATTCCTGTTTCTATTGGAATTGTTTTATTGATGCAAACCGTTTGGATGGGGGTTTTGCTCGAAATGTTTTTAGAAAAGAAGTTACCTTCCAAACAAAAAGTAATTGCTGTTTTCATAGTTCTTTTCGGAACTGTTTTAGCTACAAATCTTATACATAATGATATCGAACTAGACTGGAGAGGTTTAGGTTGGGGAATGCTGGCTGCTGCTTCTTTTACAACAACTATGTTTACTGCTAATCGTGTTGCTACCGAAATTTCTTCAGCTCAAAGAAGCCTTTATATGCTTCTTGGTGGTGCTATTATTGTTTTTTCGTTTGCTTTTGCAACACAAGTAACAGCTTTCAATCTTGACATTTTCTTAAAATGGGGAATTGTCTTGTCTTTGTTTGGAACCATTATTCCGCCACTTTTAATGACTGCAGGTTTTCCTCTAACAGGAATTGGATTAGGAAGTATTGTTTCTGCACTTGAACTTCCTGTTTCTGTAACAATGGCTTATGTATTATTAGATGAGAAAGTGATCTTCTCTCAATGGGTTGGTATTGTCTTGATTATACTTGCCATAATTATTATGAATGTAAATTTTAAGTCAAAAAAATAACTCAAAATATGCATTGTTAAAAAAATCATATCTGTAATGCAATAATTGTTAATTTTTTTCATAAATTCGTGATAAACAACTAAATATCATGAACTTACCTTGGCATTTATATTTAATGGCTTCCTTATATATTCTTGCTGGGATAAATCATTTTAGAAAACCTGGAATGTATATAAAAATCATTCCGCCCGCATTTAAAAACCCCAAATTAATAAATATTTTAAGTGGTGCCGCTGAGATTATTCTAGGCATCTTTCTAATCCTGCCTTTTACTACAAATTTTGCCGCCTGGGGAATTATAATGCTATTAATTGCTGTTTTTCCTGCCAATTTGTACATGCTTCAAAATAAAAAAGCAGGCTCTGGTTTACCAAAATGGATTTTATTTGTACGTTTGCCCTTACAAGTTATTTTAATTTATTGGGCTTACCAATATACATTCTAACATTAACCATTTAAATTATTTTATTATGAAAAAATTATTTGCAGAGTTTTTTGGAACTTATTGGCTTGTTTTTGGCGGATGCGGAAGCGCTCTTTTTGCAGCAGGAATTCCAAATTTAGGAATCGGATTTGCAGGTGTTGCACTAGCTTTTGGTTTAACTGTACTTACAATGGCATATGCTGTTGGCCATATTTCTGGCGGTCATTTTAATCCTGCTGTTTCTTTTGGTTTATGGGCAGGCGGGAGATTCTCTGCTAAAGATCTTATTCCGTACATCATTGCACAATGTGTTGGAGCTGCTGCTGCTGCAGGAACTTTATACACTATAGCCTCTGGAAAAGCTGGTTTTGCAATTGATAGTACAAAAGCGGGAGCCTTTGCTTCTAATGGTTTTGGGGCTTTTTCTCCTGATGGTTATTCGTTACAAGCTTGTTTCATCGCCGAATTTGTGCTTACCTTATTCTTCTTATTAGTGATTTTAGGAGCAACTGATAAATTTGCAAACGGAAGATTTGCAGGAATCGCAATCGGTCTGGCTTTAACCTTAATCCATTTAATCAGTATTCCAATTACCAACACTTCTGTAAATCCAGCTAGATCTTTGTCTCAAGCAATTTTTGTGGGCGGAGAACCATTATCTCAAGTTTGGCTATTTTGGGTCGCTCCTATTCTTGGTGCATTAGCAGCTGGTTTCCTTTATAAAACATTACTACAAAATCATAACGAAGCTTAATATTGCTTTAAATAATCATAACCTTAAATTTAAAAATTAAATATGGCGTTTTTATATTTCTTACTTATTGGTGCAATTTCTGGCTGGCTAGCTGGTCAAATATGGAAAGGTGCAGGTTTCGGATTAATTGGTAATATTATTGTTGGAATCATTGGCGGATTCATTGGCGGATGGATTGCAGGCAAACTCGGTATTGGCGGCGGCGGGCTTCTTTGGCAGATTATAATTGCTGTAGGAGGTGCTTGGGTTTTATTATTTATAATAAGCCTCATCAAAAAATAATACCATAAATAATAATTTCTAAAGAGAAAATCGGATATATTTATATTTGGTTTTCTCTTTTTTTTTGAATAAAACCGAAAGAAAGTTTTAATTAATTCAAATATTTGTGTACCATGAATGACATTATTAATTATTTTTCTACAATTCCTTCTTTGCATAGAAGTTTGATTTTGGTTGGTGGAATTACCATTTTCTGGCTCATCGAAAACAGTTTTCCTTTGTTTAAAATGCAGTACAAAAAATGGCCTCATGCAGGAATTAATTTCTTCTTCACGTTTACCACAATTGTCGTCAATTTTATTCTGGCTTTTATTTTGATAAGAACCGCCGCATGGACCATCGACCATAATTTTGGAATTCTGCAGTGGTTACCTCAAATGCCAATTTGGCTTTATACCATAATTGGATTATTGCTCTTGGATTTAATTGGTGCTTATTTAGCGCATTTGGTTGAACACAAGGTAAAAATTCTGTGGCAATTTCATTTAATACATCATACAGACACTTGGATCGATACTACAACAGCAAACAGACACCATCCGGGAGAGAGTGTAGTTCGTTTTGTTTTTACTACTTTGGGTGTTTTGATTGTAGGCGCTCCAATGTGGATGGTTTTTCTTTATCAGTCATTGTCTGTTATTGCTTCACAATTTAACCACGCCAATATTTTGCTTCCAGACAAATTGGATATTTTCTTGAGTTATTTTATTGTTTCTCCAAATATGCATAAAGTGCATCATCATTATGTTTTGCCCTATACAGATAGTAATTATGGAAATATTTTTTCTGTTTGGGATCGCCTTTTTGGAACCTTTACCTATTTACCCAAAGATCAGCTCATTTATGGCGTAGATACTCACATGCTACCCGAAGAAAACAATGAATTAAAGAATCTGTTAAAAATTCCATTTCAAAAATCAAGATCCTTCAAAAACAGTTAAAATCATTAAAAAAATTGAACTCTACTGAACCAACTTATTATTTTTTTTTTTAATATTGATACAGAAATTGAAAATCAATCTATTAATAATTAACACCCTATTTTGAATTAATTTTCACGAGATGAAAAAGAGTAGCCGCAAAGAATTAACTCCGGAACAAATTGAAAGACTTGTTTCGCTAGCTTTAGAAGAAAGAAATCCATTTGAAATTATAAAGAAAGAATTTGGATTGGCAGAAAAAGAAGTCCTAGACATCATGAAAAAGAAAATGCCTCTTGAAAAATTTGAGATGTGGAAAAAGAAGGCAATTGCAAATAAACCAAAACCAAAACCAGTAAAAATAGATGATTTTGATGAAGATTTGGATGGAAAGTATTATATCAAGAATAAATTAGACTAACATAAAGCTCCTGTTTTTCAGGAGTTTTTTTTTATTTTTTAAATTAATGTGATTTTTTAGTAACTTTTCTAGACTTTTTGTGTCAAATATAATTAACTAAACATATACAAATGAAAAAAATACTTTACACCTTAGCTCTAGCGGTCACTTTTTGGAGCTGTAAAACAGGGAGCACAGGAGCCGCGAAAAGCAATATAGTTGAAGTTAATATCAATCTAACTGATGTTAAGGACGATAAAGTTTTAGTAACAGTTACACCACCAGCCATTAAAACCGATGAAATTGTTTATAGTATTCCGAAAACAGTTCCTGGTACATATTCAACAGATAATTACGGAAAATATTCAGAAGATTTCAAAGCATTTGATGCTAAAGGAAATCCACTTACTGTAAAAAGATTAGACGATAATTCTTGGTCTATTTCAAACGCAAAAACATTAAAGAAAATCACTTATCTAGTAAACGATACTTTTGATACAGAAAAAGGAACCGGATTTGGGAATGATGACGTTTTTTCTCCAGCTGGAACAAACATCGATGCTGGAAAAAATTTCATGGTTAACACTCATGGTTTTGTAGGGTATTTTAAAGATAAATTAGATATTCCGTACAAAGTCACTATTACACATCCTGAAACGCTTTGGGGAGCTACTTCTATGACAGATCAAGATGCAAGCAATACTTCTGATGTTTTTACAACTTCTCGTTATGCTGTTTTGGTAGAAAACCCAATTATGTATTCTAAACCTGATTACACTACTTTTAATGTAAACGGAATGGATATCTTAATTGCAGTTTACTCTCCTACTGGAAAATACACTGCTGAAAGCATTACTCCAGAAATGAAAACTATGATGACAGCTCAGAAAAACTTTTTAGGAAAAGTCAATTCTACTAAAAAGTATACTGTGTTATTGTATTTATCTAGCATGGCAAAGGATGATGCTCACGGTTTTGGAGCATTAGAGCACCCAACGGCTACAACTGTAGTTTTGCCTGAGTCTATGCCAAAAGAAAAATTGGTAGAATCTATGAAAGATGTAGTTTCTCACGAATTCTTTCATATCGTTACTCCTTTAACCATTCACTCAAAAGAAATTCAGTATTTTGATTACAATGCGCCACAAATGTCTGAGCACTTATGGATGTACGAAGGTGTAACAGAATATTTTGCTAATCTTTTCCAAATTAACCAAGGTTTAATTGACGAAGCTGAATTCTATTCTCGTATTGCTGATAAAATTGAACAGTCTAAAAGTTTAGACGATACAATGTCATTTACTGTAATGAGTAAAAATGTTTTAGAACAACCATACAAAGACCAATACTTAAATGTATACCAAAAAGGAGCTTTAATTGGTATGTGTATTGACATTATCATTAGAGAAAAAAGTAATGGCGAAAGAGGAATTTTAGATTTGATGCACAAATTATCTGATGAATATGGTATTGAAAAACCTTTTAATGACGATGAATTATTCGCAAAAATCACTTCTTTAACTTATCCTGAAGTTGGTGACTTTTTGAATAAATATGTTGCTGGAACAACTCCAATTCCTTACGATTTTTATTTAGCTAAAGTTGGCGTTACAAAATCAACTGAGAAAAAAGCTGGAAATCCGTTTATTAAAGGTCAAACTCCATACATCACAATTGACAAAGCAACAAAAGAAATTGCTGTTCGTCCTGATTCAGAATCAATTGCATTCTTTAAAAATTTGAATTTAAAAGGTGGAGATAAAATTTTAGCTGTAAACAATAAATCATACAACTTAGATAACATTTATGATTTAATTACTGAAAGTGAAAACTGGAAAGAAAATGATCCAATTACTCTTAAAGTAAAACGCGGTACAAAAGAAGAAACTATCAAAGGAACTGTAAAACTACCTTTTGAAGAATCTGAAACTTTTAAAGCAACTGATGCTTCAAAAGAAAAACTTAAAAATGCATGGTTAAAAGGATAATTTCATTTTACTATATAAAAAAAACCGACAAGTGATTGTCGGTTTTTTTATTGTCTTCTAAGAACTTTGTCAAAGTTTAAAACTTTGACAAAGTTTTCGATGTGCTATTTCTTCACAGGAAATTTCCAGTCAAATTCGTCTTTACTATTAATGATTGCTCCAATTTCGAACTTTACAACCTCATCATATTCTGTTTGAAGAATAAACCAATTATCTTCGTTGAAGTAATTTTCGAAAGTATCAAAAGTTTCTTGATTGTATTTTGTAATTCCTTTTGCTGCAAAATCTTTCTTTACATCAGCAATTTTTCTTCCTATTAATTTGAATCCGAAAACTTCTAAATCATTACTTGAAGCTACCAAATAACCTAATTTCAAATCTTCCTCCTCATAAAATGTCAATCTGATTTTGTGCGCATTATACACAAAAATCACATTATCGTCTTCGTCTTTATAGTTTTTATCAGGTTTTCCTAAAACAGCTGTTACGTCATTCTGCTTCATTCCAAAAAGCAATTTATCAATTCCTGATTTTAGATTTATTTTCATATCTAGTTTTCTTTATTTGAAGTGCAAATTTCGTGAAGTTTTTTGTTGTTTCGCCACGAATTGCACAAATTTTCGCGAATTAAAATATTATCATTTGTCAGGCTGAGCGGAGTTGAAGCCATTTTAAGCTAGAAAGCCCTTCGACTCCGCTCAGGGTGACAGACGTAAAACTAATTTTGATATTGCTTCTTATTAGGTTTACTGCTCATATAAAACGTAATCTTTCCACCATTTATAACATCTGCATGTTTTAAAAACGGCCTTTCTAATTGTTTACCGTTCAGTAAAACTTTATTCACAAATACATTTTTATCAGATTGATTTACGGTTTTTACTTCAAAAGTTTTTCCATTTTCCAAATTTAAAATGGCATTTTTCAGCAAGGGACTTCCTAGCGCATATTCATCAGAACCTGGAGCAACTGGATAAAATCCTAAACTGCTAAAAATATACCAAGCACTCATTTGACCAAAATCGTCATTTCCGCCTAAACCATCAGCGCCATTTCTGTACATTTTTTTCAAAATCATTCTAATTTTATCTTGCGCTTTCCAAGGCGAATCTGTCCAATTGTATAAGTAGACAACATGATGCGAAGGCTCATTTCCGTGAACATAATTCCCTATGATTCCGTCTCTTGTAATATCTTCTGTATTTTCAAAATATTTATCAGGAAGATGCATATTGAACAATGAATCTAAACGAACTTTAAATTTCTCATTTCCTCCCATCAATTGAATCATATCAGCTGGATCTTGCGGAACGTACAAACTATAATTCCAAGAATTTCCTTCAATAAAACCTTGTCCGTGCGTATCTAATGGGTCAAATTCTTTCTTGAAAGTCCCATCATTCAATTTTGGACGCATGAAACCTGTTTTTTCGTCATACACATTTTTATAATTTTTCGATCTTCCAATGAATTCATTATAAACATCTGTTTTTCCAAGTTTTTTAGCCGCTTGCGCGATTGCCCAGTCATCATAAGCATATTCTAAAGTTTTAGAAACCGAAGCACCGTTTTTATCTTCTGGAACATACCCTTTATTCATGTAAAATTCTAATCCATCATAATAAGGTACTTTTGCAGTATTCACACAAGCTTGAAGCGCTTTCTCGGCATCAAAACTAATATTGCCTTTTACAATGGCATCTGCCACAACCGAAACAGAATGGTACCCAATCATGCACCAGTTTTCGTTGGCATAATGCGACCATATTGGAAGCATTTTATGAACACTCTGATCTGAATGCGCCAGCATCGAACTCACCATATCGGCGTTTCTTTTTGGCTGGACAATATTAAATAAAGGATGTAAAGCACGATAAGTATCCCAAAGCGAATAACTGGTATAATTGGTAAAGTTTTCGGCTTTATGCACATTCATATCAAGACCTTTATAGTTTCGATCTAAATCCATGTATTCTGTGGGACCTAAAAATGCGTGATACATTGCGGTATAAAAATTAACCAAATCTTCTTTTTGAATGGTTTCCACCTGAACTTTATTCAATTCTTTATTCCAAACTTCCTGACTTTGTTTTTTTACTTTTTCGAAATCCCAATCTGGAGTTTCTTTTTTCATGTTTTCTAATGCTCCAGCAGAACTTACAGGCGAAAGAGCCATTTTGATTTTAATTTTTTCACCTTCATTCGTATCAAAATCAAAAAATAGTTTTAAGTTTTGACCTGCCATTTCTGGGAAGTTTTTCGTTTGATCGAATTTTCCCCAAAAACCTCTGTAAACACTTTTTTCTTGAACAGCTTGTCCGTAGCTTTTAATAGGTTTATTGAAAGACATGGCAAAATAAACTGTTCTGGTTCTCGCCCATCCGTTTGTCTGACGATATCCTGTTATTAAAGTATCGTTTTCTACACGAACAAATGTCCAAACATTCTTTTTATCGTAATTGTAAATTCCTGAAGTTAAATCTAAAATAATATGTGCATCATTAGATTTTGGAAAAGTATACTGATGCATTCCAATACGAGTTGTGGCTGTCAATTCTGCTTTAATTTTATGATCTTCTAGAAAAACGCTGTAATAAGCTGGCTCTGCTTTTTCTGTTGCATGCGAAAATGCCGATCTATAACCGGATAATGGTTTAGACGCCACACCAGGATTTAATTGCAGTTTTCCCGTTGTTGGCATAATTAAGAAATCGCCTAAATCTGAATGTCCAGTTCCGCTAAAATGCGTGTGACTGAAACCTACAATTGTTTTATCTTCATATTGATAACCAGCGCAGTATTTATAAACCTCTCCATTATATTTTCCGTTTAAGCTATAAGCAATTGTATCGGTTTCTGGGCTCAATTGCACGCTTCCAAAAGGAACTGTTGCACCTGGGTAAGTATGTCCCATTTTAGCTGTTCCAATCATTGGGTCTACATATTGAATAAGATTTAACTTTTCGGTCGCCTTCTTTTGTCCTTTTATATGATTACTCGAAAGCATTAAAGCCAATACTCCGAAAAGAAAATTACAGCATTTTGTTTTAATCATTTTTTATTGTTTTTCTTTGAAATCTTTGTTGTTGTTTTAATGTAGAAAAGTACAACAAAATCTATTTTTAAAAAACATAAATTTAGCAGAACTCGAAAGGTTTAAATATCTTTGATATACAAAAAGTCTAGCGAAAACATGAAAAAATATATTTTAATTCTACTTTCTTTTTATTCCTCTTTTATTTTTTCTCAAAAAGCAGAAAGCCGCAGATTAACTAAACAAGAAATTTCGGAACGTGAACTTGAAAACACAACCAATTTCCCTATTTATAGAGCATTTGAATTTAGCGATAAAAGCGGAGTTTACGAATTGGTTCTAGGCGAAAATCAAAAAGTAATTTCTAAAAAGGATACTTTAAACACAAAAATACAAGCTGTTTGTGTAATTAATGACCACGGCGGACTTTTAGATCAATGGAAAATTAATGATTTGCTTGAAGATACTCTGCCAAAAGAAACAAACATTTGGTTTTGGACAAAATATTGCAGTACAAAAGATATTGATGGAGACGGTTATATTGAACCTATTATTGTTTATGGAACTCGCAACGAAGATGGCTATATAAGACGCGTAAAAATTATTACGGTTTATAAAAAGAAAAAATATGTTATTCGTGCAGTTGAATGTGATTTTGATAATTGCAGAAGTTTTGAAAAAGATCAAAATTGGAATACGCTTCCGCAGAAAATAAAATTATACGTTAATCAATTGACTGAAAAAATAAGAAAAGAACAGGATGTGCTTTTAAAAAATGGGTAATTTTAATGGCGAATTGTGAATGATTGATGTTGATTCTTAATTAATAATTCACAATTCACCATTAACAATTATCTATTCATTCATTTCATCATAACGTTCTGGAACTTGCGGGTCGTAAAGCGGACATTTGAATTCTTCCATGATATCTACTAATTTATTCATGGTTTTTCCTTCTGTTCCGTAGCAGTCAATTTTTATGCTTTGAGGTGTTGTAATAACTTGAAATGCACCTTTTCCTTTTGGATTTTTCCAGCTGTCTTCATCCACTCTTTCCCATTCAGAAAAGACTGAATTGATTCTGTTTACGATTACTTCAATTTGAAGTGCAGCCAGACCTTCAACTTCTTGTTTTTCTACAAGAGCTTCATAAACTTCCTGATTGTTCAGGTAAATTTCGTCTAGGTATCTCCAAAAAAGTAATTCGTACATAGTTAAATATTTTTAAACCATATGAGTGATATAAGAAAATATAAATTTTTTCTGAGTGAAATCGAAAGCTGTCATTAATAAGGCTTCGACTTTGCTCAGCCTGACAATCTAACTTAAAATGAACTTATATCACTTATATGGTTATTTTTTTTAATAATTAAATGTTCCGTATTCGCTAGTAATTGTAAGCTTTTTAGAATCTGAAGCTTCTACTCTACCTACAATCTGCGCATCAACATTAAATGATTTCGAAATTTCGATAATATCTTGTGCAATATTTTCTGGAACGTAAAGCTCCATTCTGTGACCGCAGTTGAAAACCTGATACATTTCTTTCCAATCTGTTTTTGATTGTTCTTGAATTAATTTGAACAATGGCGGCACCGGAAACAAATTGTCTTTTATAACATGTAAGTCTTTTACAAAATGTAAAATTTTAGTTTGTGCACCACCACTGCAATGTACCATTCCGTGAATATCTTCTGGAGTATATTTATCTAAAATTTTCTTTATAATTGGTGCGTAAGTTCTTGTTGGAGAAAGCACTAATTGTCCGGCATTGATTGGACTGTTTTCTACTTCATCTGTCAAGTTTACTTGTCCTGAATAAATTAATTCTTCTGGAACGGCAGCATCGTAACTTTCTGGATATTTCTTAGCCAAATATTTTCCGAAAACATCATGACGTGCAGAAGTAAGTCCGTTACTTCCCATCCCTCCATTATATCCTTTTTCGTAAGTTGCTTGTCCGAAAGAAGCCAAACCAACAATTACATCTCCAGCTTTAATATTTGCATTGTCTACAACATCACTACGTTTCATACGAGCTGTTACAGTAGAATCTACAATAATGGTACGAACTACATCGCCAACATCTGCTGTTTCTCCTCCTGTTGAATGAATGGTAACTCCAAATGATTTTAATTCGTTGATTAGTTCCTCTGTTCCGTTGATAATTGCAGAAATTACCTCAGCTGGAATTAGGTTTTTGTTTCTTCCAATTGTCGAAGAAAGTAAGATATTATCTGTTGCGCCAACACACAATAAATCGTCAATATTCATGATTAAGGCATCTTGAGCAATTCCTTTCCAAACAGAAAGATCTCCAGTTTCTTTCCAATACATGTATGCTAAAGACGACTTTGTACCCGCTCCGTCAGCATGCATAATTAGGCAGTGATCATTGTCCTGAGTTAAATAATCAGGAACAATTTTACAGAATGCCTGCGGAAATAAACCTTTGTCAATATTTTTTATAGCGTTATGTACGTCTTCTTTTGATGCCGAAACACCTCTTTGTGCATATCTTTTGCTAGAATCTGAACTCATGAAAATTAGTTTGTGTTGATGTGCTGCAAAGATAATCCCTTTTTTTAATTCTTTGCCTTATTCGATTATTTGATTGATAAAAAAATCGGCAGAAGTTTATATTCTGCCGATCTCCCGAAATAAAATTGGTTATGAAACTTTGGCTTGATGCTTTTATTCCCAGTCGGGCATTGAAGCTCCTGTAAATAAGATTACTCTAGAATTTGCAACTCCTATTCCGCATTTAACGATATTTTTTACTGAAATTCCATCATTTGAAGTGTTCATAAAGATTAGCTCGGCTTCATTTGGTGAATACCTAACATCCAAGTCATTTGATCCTGAAGGCTTTTCTGTAGTAATTTCATATGAATTACCTAAAAGAAAACTATATTCAAAAATTTTAGAATCTAATTGACGATAATTATTGTTTTCAAATCCTGAAACATCTCTAGTATAAACTAATTTCAAGCCAGAAACTGAAAAACTCAAACCGCTAACAGCACCTGGTAAGCTAGCCAATATTGGAGTTACAACTACTCCCGACGGATTTATAACATAAATTTCTACGCCATAGCCATTTATATCATTTACTTTTAAAGCTATTTTACTTCCATCTGCACTCCAATCACATTCTGAAATAAATTTACCGTTTGGGGTCTGGAATATTTTGGCGACTCCACTTCCATCGCTTTTTATCCTATATAATTTATCAAAGTTCGGATAAATAAATTCGCTTCCAGAAGCATTCCACGAATACCCTATATAATTTGCATTAAACCCAGCAATAGGAATAGAACTTGTTACTTTTTTTATGTTTGTTCCGTCAAAATTCATCGTATAAATATCATTTTGCGAACCTGTTGTTCCTATAAATGCTATTTTTTGAGCCTGATTATTTCGTCTTGGTCGCCAATAATTTTTATCAGAACTTGTTAATTGGTATTGTTTTCCCGTATCATCTGCTGTAAAAATTACGTTGTTTCCATTTATGGTTTTCACAAATAAATGCCTTGTTGCTGGAAATGCAATTGTAGAAAATGCGCTTATTGTGCTTAAAACTGGTGCATTTACTCCATCACTTACAGAAACTTGCCAATAATATTTTGTGCCATACATTAAATTTGTCAGTGCCAGTTTTTTGTCTTTTATATCTGTAAAAACCGCGATATCGCTATTTTTATCATTTCTCAGATTTATCGTGTATGTCATCGTATCATTATCAGGATCGGCAACAGTCCAACTGAGTTCTAAATTTATAGGCTGACTTGTGCTATTATCTGTTGGAGCAGCCAAAACCGGAACTGTTGGAGGTTTGTTATTTGCTGTCGATTTGCTTAATTCGAATACAATTTCAGAAGTGTTATTGGCTGTTACAGTAACCGCTTCGAACTTTGCTGTAAAACCATCCTTTTGGGCTTGAAAAGAATATTCGCCCACTTTTACATTCGAAACCGTAAATTTTCCTTCAGCATCTGTAAAAACAGTGCTAGTTGTTGGACTTGATAATATTTTTACATTTTCCATTGGTTCAAAAGTATCACTATTGACTACTTTTCCGGTTACAGTTCCAAACTGAGATTCTCCAATTTTCTCTTCGCTGCAGGAAACCAGACCTAATAAAAAAAGTACACTTGCTATTTTATATAAATACTTCATTATTACCTTACTTTTAAAATTTAAACTTCTTTCTTACATCTTCGAAATGACCGATTTACTTTTTCTTTTTCTTCACAAAATAATAAGTCAGTCCTAATCCAAATTTATAATAGTAATCATCTCGGGTTCCAGCAACTATATAATCGATATTATCACTGAAATTGATATTTTGCTCCGCAAATAATTTTATTCCTATTCTATCTGAAGCCAAATATTCAAGACCTCCTCCATATTGGACTTTGCCATATGTATTTTCAAATTTCCTATTCATTCCATATCCGCCACCTACATATAAATAAGGCGTAAGACGGTCTTTAGGAAGTATGACCCATTCCATATTAAGATCGTATGTAATGTATCCGACATCGACTAAATTTTTATTGGCAAGATTTACCACATTTGTAGAAGCGCTGATATTAAAACTTGGAGTAATAAAGAATTTTAAAGCTCCGCGTCCAAAAGGTCTTAAAAGCGGATCTTGATAATCTCCATCCATTAAAGTAGCTCCACCAGAAAGTTCTATAGCAAACTGGCTTCTTCTATTTTCTAAGACCCTATCATAAAGTCCTGTAACATCTGCCGTTTTGGTTTCTTCTGCGTATGCTTTTAATAAATTGTCAACCTGCCATTTTGGTGCATCGGCTTCCCAGATATTGTCTTTTATTCCTTCTAAAACCAATGATTCTACCGCTTTTTCTATCGCTTCTGTTACAGCCATGTGTACGGGTTCATTAGTTGTATATCCGGTTTCTACTTCCAAAAGCCTTTTAAAATTTACATATCTAAAAAGACTCTCGTCGATAGCCTGAGACAAAATAGTTTTTGAGATATAAACAGATTTTAGAATTTTTCCGTTTGAAGTAGAAATCATTCTTAAGTATATTGTAACACGATCCTGGCGATATTTCACAGAAGCTCCAGCTCCAAAATATCGAGCACCAAATCCGCCTGTAATAATATTGGAATCATAGGAAACTATACCTCCTTCTAACAAAACTCCTGCATACAATAATGGAGTTAACTGGGGTTCGTTCGGATTTGCATTTTTTACATATTCCTGTCTCGTGGCTCGAATAAGATTTCGCTCCTGCAATAAGTTTCCAATATTTTCGCGCTCAATTGGCACAAACCATTTTGAGTCTTCTAGCGCTTTTATTAGAATAGACGTTGCGCCCTGAGTTACAGCAGTACTAAAACTGCTTCCGTTTTCCTGAGGTTTATATTGTCCAGTCTGGTCTCTAAATTTATAGACACCAACTACAACTTGCTCTTTAGGTTTTGGTAAATCTTTTAATAATGAAGTCGCAGGCGTTCCTTCTCCCAAAACAGCTTTTTGTACTCCTGTGGGTTGATTATAATAAGCGCCGCAACCAGTAAAAAGAAATCCAAATACAATAAATAAATAGTAATGGAATCGCATATTATTGATTTGGGATGATTACTTGGGTTTGTTCTCCTGTATTGGTATCTAGGATATTTAAAGTTAATCCGTCAGAAGATGGATAGACATCTACTGAATAACTTCCGAATGTATAAGAGCCTTCTTTGATACCATCTGTACCAAATTGCTGTTTATAAAGAGAACTAGAAATCTGACTTAGCAATTGTGAGTTTAAATTGGCTTTAAATCGTTCTAAATCAGTTTGGGGTTTGGTTTCTGCTGTTTTGTCCTTTTGTTTATTTTGCGCTTCTGCACTACTTAGAAGCCACTGATAGTTAAAAGTATCTCCTCCAAAAGCTGGATTTACAGGTTTGTAAACTAAAGCTTGAGCATTTATAAATGGAGAAATAAGCAGAAAAACTGCAAGGATTAAAATAAATTTCATGTCGCTAATAATAAAATTAATACTGAGTGAAATATTTGCGTTGTTTTTCTTTTTCTTTCAAATAAGTAAAAGTGGTATTTACAGCTTCCTCTGCAACTGCATCTAAAAACTCATCATCAGGCCTTACTAAAAAATCATAGATAACCTCATTATCTATAGTTATAGATATTGCTGTATTTCTGGCAAAACTGTATTCTTCACTTATTGTAACTATTTTTTCGGCATTTATCCCAATATCATTGTATTTGTAATAATATCTGTCGTAAAAATCTTTTCCCATTTTTGTTTTGGTATCATCGGTAATGATACCTCTCAAAACAAATCCGTCAACAGGAAGAACTATTACATCGTCTTTTTTTTTTCTTCGCCCAAAACGACACGATCTTTCGCTATAATTTGCTTGTCTTCATCGTAAAACAAAAGCAAAATGATTACCTCATCATCTGCTGTCAAATTAATTTGCGATGTAGACAATTTCTGAATTTCGTTGGGTTGCAAAGTAAAAACACCAACTTGGTCATTATTAGACTGATTATTACTTTTATTATTATTTTTTATAACAGACAAGCGATAAGCTGCACTTCGAATTACTTCTGTTAAGTTTTCGGCAGTACCAGTAATTTTTACACTGTTTTCTACTCTTTCAATTTCGATTTTGGCTTTTATCTTATCCTGTGGAACTTGCCCATAAACAAGAAAAGAAAAAAACAATAGAAAGATTATGATATGTCTGTTTATAAAATACATCTTTATTTTATTTGTTTATAAGAATAATAGAAGCGCCATTTCCTGTCTGTGTAATTTTCATGTTTTTTGACAACGAATTGGTTCCTATATTTTGAATGCTTTGATTATCTCCCTTTTGAATCATTTCCATATTAACATTGTAATTGGTATGCAATGTAAAATCGGAAATTTTGTTGTTATCGCCTTGCTGAATAACACTTTGAGTAATTGTTTTTGCACTTTTATCTAATGCTAACGCATTATTATCACCATTTTGATCTATTGCAACTTTTGTATCATTCGATTTTAAAGAAGCATAAATTTTATTAAAATCGCCAACCTGCTGAATTTGCACTCCAGATTGGATTCTTGAATTTAAATCGCTTTGTTCTTTTTTACTCAAATTGGAAACAATGCTAAAAGCTTTCTCTTTTGAATTAAAAAGCGATGAACTGTAATTTTTAAATTCTGAACCTTCTTCTTTTTCCTGAGCATAAAATACAGGACTGTAAAAGAATATTAATAGTATATATAAAATGAAAGATTTCATCTTGATTCTGTTTTAAATTAAAAAAAATGCGATAGTCGTTTTACGACTATCACATTTTTATCTTTTCAATTAGTTACTTTGAGTAACACTAATTATGTTTGAGTTTCCTAGAGAGAAATTAATGCTACTGTGCGCTGCACCTGTTTGAGTAACTGTAGCTTTGTTTAAGTTACCAATTTGCAATGTATCTTCTCTCAACTTAGTACCATTTTGAACAGATGTAGCTTCGTTTTTATCTCCATATTGATAGTGATATGACTTGTTGCCGTCTGATGCTGAAGTACCACCTGGAGAAGTTTGTGTTTGAGAAGATTTGTTTTGAACACCACCTTGGCTTGCATAAGCAAGATTATTATCTCCATTTTGTGTTTGAGTAGCTTCGTTTTGGCTGTGTGGTCCAAATGGCACAGCAACTAATGCTACTTGACTTAATTGAGTAGGATTAAAAGGAAGTCCTGTCGGTTTTTCATTACCAGTTGTACCTTGATCAATAGTAGCGGTATTATTATTTCCTTTTTGAGTTTGAGTTGCAACATCTTTACCTCCAAGTGCTGATGGGATTGTAGATTCTACAATTTGGTCTTGCCAAATAGTTGCTTTATTCCAGTTTCCTGTCTGACTTTGTGTTGCTTTGTTGTCATGGTTACTTTGAGAAATAAAAGCCCCGTTGTTGTCTCCTTTTTGTTTTACATCTGCCATGTTACTTTTGGCATTGTAAGTTGCTGGTTGAATTCCTTGATAAACTTCTGATTTGTTTGTGTTTCCTAATTGATCAATCTTTGAATCATTCGTTTGACCATTTTGATTAACAATACCTTGATCAGAATCTCCAACTTGGTTTACTGATGAAGTGTTTCCTTGAGCGATTGCCGCTACTCCTACAAACAGCATCGCTGAGATGCTTAAAATTACTTTTTTCATAATAAATATATTTAATTGGTTATTAATACAACTTATTATGTAGGTAATTTGCAGATTCGAAATTTTGGGGAAAAGACGGGGACTTTACAACTCCATTTGAAAACAAATTTTAATTTATTTTCTCAACTTCATGACCAAAATTATAAAACTTCTCCAAAACAAGATTCAGTATAAATACCTATTTTACAAGATATTAACCTCTTTTCGACAAACTGTAAAACTATCTCGATGAACTGCCAAAAAGCTTATAAATTTTCATAGGAAAAAAGGTACTTATTACAATTTGTTTACATTTAAAGCATCTGTAACAAAGAAAATATCAATTAAATAGGGGCTTTATTACTATTTAAGCAAAAAAAGCCTGTCTTAGAAGACAGGCTTTAACAAATTGTTTCTTAATTATTTAGTAAACAATAATTCTCTGTATTTGGTTAATGTCCAACTTTCGTCATCTACCAATAATTCCAATTTATCGCAGTGATTACGAATCTCGTCAAAATATGGTTTTACGTTATTGCAATACGCCTCTGCCATTTTTTGAGCATCAGTTAATTGATTTGCTTTCTTTCTTTCATTAGTCATTGCCAATACCTTAGAATTGATTCCTTCGATATGGCCTGAAATTTCTTTAATCAAAACAATCTGCTCTTTTGCTAATGCATCAAATTCTTTTGCAAAAATTTCTTTTAATCCTTTTACATTTTCAATTAATGTATTCTGATAACGAATTGCAGTCGGAATAACATGGTTTCTTGCAATATCTCCTAAAACACGACCTTCAATCTGGATTTTTTTAGTGTATTCTTCCAATTCAATTTCGTAACGTGCTTCGGCTTCTACATGATTAAAGATTCCTAATTCTTCAAACAATTCCAAAGCTTGTTTCGAAACTTTTGCTTTTATCGCTTCTGGAGTTGTTTTAAAATTACTCAATCCTCTTTTTGCAGCTTCTTTTTCCCAAGCTTCGCTATAACCGTCACCTTCAAAAAGAATCTTTTTAGATTGTTTGATGTATTCTCTTAGAACATTAAAAATAGCATCGTCCTTTTTCATGTCTTTCGACTCGATTAGGTTTTCTACTTCATTTTTAAAGTCAATTAACTGTTTTGCCACAATTGCATTCAAAGTTGTCATTGCATTTGAGCAGTTCGAGTTTGAACCCACAGCTCTAAACTCAAATTTATTTCCTGTAAAAGCAAAAGGCGAAGTTCTATTTCTGTCTGTATTGTCTAATAATACATCTGGAATTTTACCAACAACATTCAATTTAAGATCTGTTTTTTCTTCTGGCGAAAGTTTTCCTGTAGTTACGCTTTCTAATTCAGATAACACTTTTGTCAATTGTGCTCCGATAAATACAGACATAATTGCTGGCGGGGCTTCATTTGCTCCTAACCTATGGTCGTTACTTGCTGTTGCGATAGAAGCTCTTAATAAAGTTTCGTTATCGTTTACCGCTTTGATTGTATTAATAAAGAAAGTCAAAAACTGTAAATTGCTCATTGGCGTTTTGCTCGGACTTAATAAATTAACTCCTGTATCTGTAGCCAATGACCAGTTATTGTGTTTTCCAGAACCATTTACTCCTTTAAAAGGCTTTTCGTGAAATAATACTTTAAAATCATGACGTTCTGCAACTTTCTGCATAACATCCATTAATAAAGAGTTATGATCTACTGCAAGATTTGTTTCCTCAAAAATTGGAGCCAACTCAAACTGATTTGGCGCGACCTCATTATGACGCGTTTTTACCGGAATACCTAATAGCATACATTCCTGCTCTAAATCTCTCATATAAGTAAGAGCTCGAGTTGGAATAGATCCGAAATAATGATCGTCTAATTGCTGCCCTTTTGCAGACGTGTGCCCTAATAAGGTTCTTCCTGTCATCATTAAGTCTGGACGAGAATTTGCCAAAGCTTTGTCAATCAAGAAATATTCTTGCTCCCAGCCTAAAGTTGCTGTTACCTTTTTTACGTTTTTGTCAAAATATTTACAAACTTCTGTAGCCGCTTCGTCAATTGCAGATAATGCTCTTAATAAAGGTATCTTATTGTCTAAAGCCTCACCTGTATAAGCAATAAATACTGTTGGTATACATAAAGTTGTACCATATATAAAAGCTGGTGAAGTCGGATCCCAGGCTGTATATCCTCTTGCTTCAAATGTATTTCTGATTCCGCCATTCGGGAAACTAGATGCATCTGGCTCTTGCTGTACCAATTGTGCACCTCCAAATTTTTCTACAGATTCATTTCCATCATAAGAAGTTTCAAAAAAAGCATCGTGTTTTTCTGCTGTTGTTCCTGTAAGTGGCTGAAACCAATGTGTATAATGTGTTACACCTTTAGAAAGAGCCCATTCTTTCATTCCCATAGCAATATAATCAGCTAGTTTTCTGTCGATTTTAGTTCCGTGTTGGATAGCATCTCTTACTCCTTTAAATGCATCTGAAGTTAAATATTGCTTCATTGCCTTTTCATTAAACACATTTGCCCCAAAAAGATTTGATTTTCGGCCAATTTCTTCAAAATGCACCGGCTTTCTGTTAGAAGCTTGTTGTAAAGCTTGGAAACGTAATGTTGACATGGTTATGTATGTTTTAAATTCGTACTAATTTTCATTAAAAAATGATCAGCAAATATAAACAAATAAAGAACCTATTTAAAATATAAATTTTAGATTTTTGAAATAGAATTTCTCAACATAAAACGCTTTTTTCAAAGAATAATGAATTCAAATCACAGAAATATAACAAAACTGTACGGTAATATTGATTAAATAAACATTTTTTCATAATTCCTTAACTCAGAAATTCAAAAATGTTCCTTAATTATTACGAATTTGTTTTTTTAAGGTTATTAAAATTGCTTTTTTTAAAATATACCCCTATCAAAATTGCGCTTATCCAAAAAATTATAGTTCATAAAACAAAACAGCCCCCTAATTTTTGGGACTGAAAAAATAAATCTATATTTGACCCAACGAAAAAAAACAAAAAAATTAATTTATATTATTATGGCTAAAATTAAGTTAGAGTACATTTGGTTAGATGGATATGAACCAACTCAAAATCTTAGAAGTAAAACTAAAGTTGAAGAACACGAAAACTTCAAAGGAACATTAGAGGAGCTTGGAAACTGGTCATTTGATGGATCATCTACAAGACAAGCCGAAGGAGGTTCTTCTGACTGTTTATTAGTTCCAGTTGCAATCTATCCAGATCCAACTCGTATCAACGGATGGTTAGTAATGTGCGAAGTTATGTATGCTGACGGAACACCACACCCTTCTAACGGTAGAGCTACAATTGATGATGATAATGATGATTTTTGGTTTGGATTCGAACAAGAGTATTTCATTATGGATACTAAAACTCAACTTCCACTTGGTTTCCCAGTTGGAGGATACCCTGCTCCACAAGGGATGTACTACTGTTCTGTAGGTGGAAAAAACACACACGGTAGAAAATTAGTTGAAGAGCATGCTGATTTATGTATCGCTGCTGGAATCAACTTTGAAGGAATCAACCAAGAGGTTGCTTGCGGACAATGGGAATTCCAATTATTCGCTAAAGGAGCTAAAAAAGCTGGAGACGAAATCTGGGTTGCTCGTTACCTATTAGACCGTTTGACTGAGAAATATGGTTACTATATCGAATATCACCCAAAACCTCTAGGAGATACTGACTGGAATGGTTCTGGTATGCACGCTAACTTCTCTAACACAGTTCTTAGAACATGTGGTTCTCAAGAAGTTTACGAGAAAATCTGTGAAGCTTTCCGTCCTGTTACTGCTGAGCACATTGCAGTTTACGGAGCTTACAACGATCAGCGTTTAACTGGTAAGCACGAAACTGCTTCTATCCACGATTTCTCTTATGGAGTTTCAGACAGAGGATGTTCTATCAGAATTCCTTTAATGACTGTTCAAAAAGGTTGGAAAGGATGGTTGGAAGACAGAAGACCAGCTTCAAACGGAGACCCTTACAAAATTGCTGCTAGAATTATCAAAACTGTTAACTCAGCAATATAATTTAAAGCTTACAATATATTCTACAAAGTGCCATCGTAATTGTTGGCACTTTTTTTATGCATTAACCCGACAGGTTTTAAAAATCTGTCGGGTTAAACAAGAAAAAAAACCTCATAACTTTATAATACTTAACATTTTACAAGTAACAAATATTACTTAATTTTAAGATTAAATTTAATTTTTAAGTTAAAGTTCAAAACTTATCTTTGTATATCATTAAAAAAAATAATTTATGATAGTCTGGTCTCTCTTTTTACTTGCTGTAATTTTTATTCTTGCTTTAGACCTTGGTGTCTTTAACAAAACACCACATATTATTAGTACTAAAGAAGCCAGCAAATGGACTCTTATTTGGGTTACTTTATCCTTCCTGTTTTCGGGAGTAATTTACTGGCTGTATACCACAGATTATATCGCGAACCCAGATAAGTTAAAACCTGCAGTTGCTTCAATGAAATTCATTACCGGATATTTAATTGAGCTTTCGCTAAGTGTTGACAACATCTTTGTTATTGCTATTATTTTTGCTTCATTCAAAATTCCGCAAAAATACCAGCACCGCGTTTTGTTCTGGGGAATTCTAGGAGCAATTGTTTTCCGTGGTTTGATGATTTTCTTTGGTGTAATGTTAATTAGCAAATTTACTTGGACAACCTATGTCTTTGGTATTTTCTTGATTTTTACTGCTATAAAAATGTTATTTTCTGGTGAAGATGAAGATTTTCATCCAAAAGATTCGTTTGTATACAAAACATTAGGAAAAATCATTCCGATTACATCAGAGATGGATGGCGAGAAATTCTTTATCTCAACCAAAACTGCAAAAAAAGCTGCAACTCCATTATTTGTTGCCTTGATTGTAATTGAGGTTATGGATGTGCTATTTGCTGTAGATAGTGTTCCTGCAATTTTAGCCATTACAAAAGATCCTTTTCTAGTATTTAGCTCTAACATTTTTGCCATTTTAGGATTGCGTTCTATGTATTTCTTCTTAGCAAATATGTTGGCAAAATTCAGTTATTTAGAATACAGCTTAGTAGCTATTTTAGCTTTTGTTGGATTAAAAATGTTACTACACGATTATATTGAAGTTCCAGAATGGGCTTCTTTAGGATTTATTGCTTTATCACTTTTAGTTGGAATTTTGGTTTCTCTAAAATTTGGACCAGAAAAGGTTTTAAATGATTCGTCAAGCGAAGAATAATTAGCTTAGAAAATATAATATAAATAAAAAAAGGAAATCTTACGATTTCCTTTTTTTATTTATATTATAATTGAACTAAAACTTAGTTTAACTTCTTAACGTTACTGTCATCAATATTGTATTTTGCAATAACAGCATTATAATCTGAATAATCGGCCTTATTGACAGATTTAGCAGTACCATTTTCACCTTCACCAGGAACAAGTACAATTCTAAATGTTTTGCCTAATCTGAAATTATTAGGTAATTGAGAAAAGTCACTTATACTACCATCAATAAAAATCCTAACATTAGTTCTTGAAAAGTCAAAATTGTATTGAGCCGTTTCTAAGCCATCATTAAAATAATATATTTGAGGCAATAATGCCCATCTATCTCCACCACTTGTTCCAACTAACTCGTAAACCAAAACATTATCACTAGCTAACATTCCTTGAATCGAAACATTTTTCTCATAATTTGGTCCAACAAAATCTGTTGTAACTTCAAAAACAAAAGGTAATGGAGTACTAGGTCCCGGAGGTCCTGGAGGCCCTTCTGGTCCTTCACAGCTAGAAAATGCAATTAAACCGATAACTGCAAATAAGGTAAGTATCTTTTTCATAATTATTTTTTTTAAGGATTATACTATAAAGGTATTCCAAAAATTAAACCAAAAAAAATGATTTGGCTTATTTTAAAATTAAAATTCCTTTATTTTTTTGCAGTAACCTGATTCTTAGATAGTATTTTATTGAAAAATAACACATGATACGGAAGCGAATTTTCCCAATAATCCCAAGTATGAGCTCCTGGCCTTTCGGTATAATCGTGGTCAACTTTATTATAAACCAATCTTCTGTGTAATTCTCGGTTTGGTTCAATTAGAAAATCGTCTACTCCGCAATCTATTATTAACGGTAGTTTATTTGCTTTTAATTTATCAGCCATTCTCAAAACAGAATTCTGCTCATACAATTCTGTATTTCCGCTTTTGTCTCCAAAAACTGGCTGCATTAATTTTACAATCTGAGCCGATGAATCTCTATTCAACATTGTACTCATATCTACCGCACCGCTCATACTTCCTGCCGCACAAAACAAATCAGGATGTCTAGCAGATAAATATAAAGCGCCATGTCCGCCCATAGAAAGTCCTGTAATTACTCTTCCGCTTCTATTACTAATTGTACGATACGTTTTATCTACTTTCTGAATTACTTCTTGCGTAATAAAAGTTTCAAATTGGCTTTCTTTATTTACAGGACTATCAATATAAAAACTAAACGTCTCTCCTTCTGGCATTACAATAATCATATTGTATTGGTCAGCCAGATTGTGAACCAATTTTTTGTTTGGAGTATTTTTAAGCCAATCGCTAAAATGTCCGTATGCACCATGCAAAAGATACATTACAGGATAAGTTGTTTTGCTTTTAGCATAAGAATTTGGCAAAACCACAGCAGCCTTATAAGTTTTACCCATTGCGGTACTTGCAACTTGAAGTGTGTCTACTTTTGCAGCATATGTCATGGTGGTAAGACAAAGCAAAAATGCAGACAATAGCATTTTAAGTTTCTTCATTTTGATATTTTTTTCTGATTAGGGTTTGTAAATATAACTTTTTTAGAATAAAATATATGAAAAATCCGACTGGTTTTGGATGCCACGAATTACACGAATTTTCACTAATTAATTTAAATACTCTCTTGGCAAAATGCAAAATAGTACGTAAACCTAAAAAATAAAAAAACCGATCAGCTTTTGACTAATCGGTTTTTGTATTTCTTTTACAAATTCTAAAATTTAATTCGTGGCAATTCGTGTAATTCGTGGGAAAAAATCAACTAATAATAATCTTATGCTCATGTCGGTATTGCGAAGCGCTTTTACCAGTGTATTGTTTAAATGATTTACTAAAGTGACTGAAATTATTAAAACCGCTTTCGTAACAAACTTCGTTAATACTCATAGGCTGTTCTGCCAAAAGCTTAGAAGCATGAACTAAACGATATTCATTTACAAACTCGGTAAATGTTTTATTCGAAATCTTTTTGAAATAACGGCAAAACGAAGGCGTAGTCATACTTACCAGACTCGAAACCTCATCTATAGAAATAGATTCCTGAAAATGATCTTTCACAAAATTGAAAACCACATTCATACGATCGTTGTCTTGTGTTTGCAGTTCCATCGAAAACCCATCAGCATTTAAGATGGTATATTCTTCAGCCGATTCCAATTCGTCTAAAACACTCAAAAGCGTTATAAGTCTTTGAAATGGCGGTTCATTTTCCATCATTTCAATTTTACTTCCGATACGTTTTTTTGTTTCACCACCAAAAGCGATTCCGCCCTTAGCCTGTTTCAAAATATTTTGCACCCTTTTCATTTCAGGAGCAACAAAAAAATCGCTTCCTAAAAATTCAGGTTTTATATGAATTACGGTTTCCGTTGTATTTCCTGTTTGTTCATTTGTAAAACCGCAATGTGGCAAATTAGCTCCTATTAAAAGTAAACTACCATTGGTATAATAAGAAACATGGCTTCCTATTTGTCTTTTTCCAGCCCCGCCATTTATATAAACCAACTCAATTTCTGGATGATAGTGCCATAAATGAGCTTTACTATTGGTCTTTTCGGCGTGTTTAGTGTAGGTAAAAGAACTTCCGTATGAGTTAGTTATCACTTCAAGAGCTGGGGCAATAGTCTTCATGATAATTTCTTTAAAAAATAATAGCAAATTTAACAAAAACACCTAAAATAATTTAAATTTTAACCTACAACGGTTTCGTAAATGCGAATTTTACATTAAAATAACGTTCTTAACACTGCAAATTTCACATCGAAATCGGCTTTTTTTTAGAGTCTTATTTTTTTTCCTGACTTTTTTTTTATTTATCCTATTTAAAACTTGATTTTATATAGATATGCTAAAAATTGTAAGAAAAACGGAAATTTTATGAAGTATTTAGTTTTTGAAAAACTTTGAAGAAAAACAATCAAATTAACAAAAACACAACATTAAAGTCAAATTTTAACATATAACGGTTTCGTAAATGAGAATATAGCATAGAAATCGGAAAATATAGATGTTAAAATACCACACATGCTGCTATAACTTTGCATCAGAGAAATGAACGAAAAAAATTTAATACTATAGAATATGAAAAAGATTATGAAATTAAGTTTAGTATGTGCAGTACTTCTAACAGGAATGAGTACTTATGCAATTGATGGTAATGAAGCATTAAATCTTCATGTATTAAAAGGAAATGGCAAGGTAATTGCTTTTGGAATTAATCAATTACAAAAAGCTGTTATTAGTATATATGATACAAATGGTAACTTAATCTATACTGAAAACGCTTCTGGTAAAACTGGAATCTTAAGAACTTTCAGTTTAGAAGAATTTCCACAAGGAAAATATATTTTAGAAGTTGCTGATAGCTTCAAAAAAGTAAAATACGATATTACTGTAGATGCAAATAGTTCTACTTTGTCTTCAAAAGGAACTACTTCATTGAACTAAGAAAATATTAAGGTTAAGTGCAATTCTTCACGGCACTTAAAATTTTATACTCTAATACAGTATAAAAAGTGAGGTTAGATAGTTAGTAAGTTAAAAACTTTCAAAAGTTTTAAAAACAGCTCTTTGTGGTTACTGAGCTGTTTTTTTTTTGCTCTTTACTTTTTTGAGTTATAAAATTTTACTGCATTTTTTTTTACCGCAAAGGCCACAAAGATTTACGCAAAGTTCGCAAAGGTTTTTTATCAAAGATCTTGCATATAAATGCAAAGTTCGCAAAGCTATATTAGGATAAAGCTTTGCGAACTTTTTTATTTTATAAAATTTACTCAAAAAAATCTTTATAAACTTTGCGTAAATCTTGTGGTTACTAGGCTGTTTTTTTTGCTCTTTACTTTTTGAGTTATAAAAATTCTACCGCAAAATTTTTTTAAACGCAAAGTTCACAAAGTTTTACGCAAAGTTCACAAAGTTTTTTCATCAAAAATCTTGCATATAAATGCAAAGTTCTCAAAGCTATATTAGGATAAAGCTTTGCAAACTTTTTTATTTTATAAAATTTACTCAAAAAAACCTTTGTGAACTTTGCGTAACCTCTGCGCCCTTTGCGTTACATTACACAATCTAAATAAAAACTTAGAACCTCAGCATCTTAGCACCTCAGCCCCTTTCTTCTTCCTACATTTTTTAAAGAAATCTTTATCGCAATGTAAATTTAAAATCATCAAAAACGTTGAAAAATAATAAGTTTTTTAGCAAAAATGATAAATATAATTCAAATTTTAACCTATAACGGTTTCGTAAATGAGAATATAGCATCGAAATCGGAGAATATAGTATTGTTTTTTTACTTACAACTGAAGTAATTTAGCATCAGAGAATTAGAACTATTAATTTAAAACTAAATACCATGAAAAAGATTGTTAGATTGAGTTTAGTAGCAGCATTGCTTTTCACAGGAATTAGCACATATGCAATTGATGGAGTAGCAGATTTTAATCTGCATGTACTTAAAGCTAATGGCAAATCGATCACTTTTGGTCTTAACCAAACGCAAAAAGCCAACTTAGCAATTTACGACAAAGAAGGAAATCTAATTTATTCTGAAAGTGCTTCAGGTAAAGATGGAATTTTAAGAACTTTCAGTCTAGAAGAATTTCCAGAAGGAACTTATTTCTTAGAAGTAGAAGACAATACAAAAAAAGCAAAATACGAAATCACAATAACTGATGATTCTACTGTTTTATCTAAAAACGCAGTTTCTTCGGTTTACAAACCAGGTTTTGCTAAAAATACAAGTGTGGCAGCACGCTAAAAAAGTTTATGCTTTCATAAAGTATAAAAGTGAGGTTAGATAGTTAGTAAGTTTAAAAACTTTCAAAAGTTTTAAAAACAGCTCTTTGTGGTTATTGGGCTGTTTTTTTTTTGCTCTAAGTTTTTTTACCGCGAAGGCACAAAGAATTACGCAAAGTTCGCAAAGCTTTTTTCACAAAGCTCTGCGAACTTTGCGTTTTTATAAACCTCTTGCATAATAATTCTTAGCGTCTTTTTGAATAAATCTTTGCGCACTTTGCGGTTAAACATACCATTCTATATGTAAATAAATTCTTAGCTCATTGTAAATTCAAAATCAAGCAAAACATTGAAAAATAATAACCTAATTAACAAAAACGTTAAAAATAATTCATGTTTTAACCTATAACGGTTTCGTAAATGAGAATATAGCATAGAAATCGGAAAATACAGTTGCGCATTTTCATGTATTACATAAGTAATTTAGCATCAGAGAATTAGAACTAATAATTTAAAAACTAAGTACCATGAAAAAGATTGCAAAAATGAGTTTAGTAGCTGCGTTGCTTTTCACAGGAATTAGCACTTACGCAATTGATGGAACGTCGGAGTTTAATCTTCACGTAATGAAAGCTAATGGAAAACTGATTACTTTCGCACTTAACAAAGTACAGAAAGCCAACTTAGCAATTTATGACAAGGACGGAACACTTATTTACTCTGAAACTGCTTCAGGTAAAGAAGGAATTTTGAGAACTTTTAGTCTAGAAGAATTTCCAGAAGGAACTTACTTCTTAGAAGTTGAAGACAGCGTAAAAAAAGCGAAATACGAGATCACAATTGGTGATACTGCCTCTCTATCTAGAAATGCAGTTTCTTATGCTTACAAAGCTGGTTTCGCTAAAAATTCGAGTGTTGCTGCACGCTAATTTTTATACTCCAAAAAGGTATAAAATAAGGTTAGAAAAAATTAAAAATTACATTTTTATTGTTTAAGAAACAGCTCTTGGTTGGTTACAGAGCTGTTTTTTTTTTGCTTTATACTTACTGTATTTTTTTCTATCGCAAAGTTCGCAAAGATTTTCGCAAAGTTCGCAAAGATTTTCGCAAAGCACACAAAGATTTTTTGTCACAAAGTTTTATCCTTATAGCTTTGCGAACTTTTTTATTTTATAAAATTACTCAAAAAAAAACTTAGCGTGCTTTGCGAAAATCTTAGCGCACTTTACGTTAATTAATATATCATTTTTACTTACAGAGCTGTTTTTTTTATTTCTAAAATTGATGAAAAATAAATTTCAGTCTGATTTAAGAAAAGTATTCTTATTAATAAAATAAGTGGCTTTAAAACACTTAAAAAAATATTAAAATTTCAAAAACCGCGAGCCCAGTAATTACGTACATAGTTCAAACAAAATACAGAAATAGTTTCAATTCAGCAAGTTAACAGTTAAAAAATGCCAATTTATTGCTAAAAATTAAATTTGTATTTGTAGTTTTACGCGTTCCACATTTAGTAATTAACAATTTAAAAAAAACATGACAAAATTTACCAAAGCTGGTTTAGTTGCTGCCTTTTTTTTAGCGACTGTGTTTACCTATGCCATTGATGGAAAAGGTGATTACATTTTAAATATCAAAACAGGAAACGGAAAAGTAGTTAGCTTTACTTTAGACACTGTAGAAAATGCATCTTTCTCTATTTATGACGAGAATCACAACTTACTTTATGCGGGAGAATCTGCAGCAGACAAATTAGAGGTTTCAAAAACAATTAGTTTAGAAAGTTTTCCTGCTGGAACTTATGTTCTTGAAGTGAAAGCAAACGACAAAGTTGCGAAACACGAAATTAAAGTTGCTGCTAAAAAAGTAAAGACTGTAAAGTTAGACGAATCTGTTAACCAGAGTCCATCTTTTCGTCGTTAATTTTTTGCCCCCTAAGAATTAGAAAGCAGCTCGTACCAGGAGCTGCTTTTTTTTTATCATAGCATTTTATGCTTTTAAATTATCTGGAAGAGAATCAAAAGACGTCTGAAAAGCAAAGTCTCCTATTATGACTCCTTGCGCCAACAACAAATGGCCATTAGGGCTGGCAAATTCAGAATCTCCAACAGAAATGTTATGAATCACTCCTTTATAAGTTCCAATTGAAATCATGTGAATAAACACAGGTTTGCCTTGCCAATCAACAAGCTCTTGTCCTGGTCCTAATTTTGAACCTATAGTGTATTTGCCATTTGCAAGTAAAAAAGGTTGGTCTGAAGTGCAGATAATTTCTTTGTCATATCCTAAAGTAATATAAAGTGCAGTAATATACCATTCAGGAGTGCCTTGACTAAAAGTAACTTTCGTTTCTGATGAAGATAGTTCAAGTTTGCCCGATTCCACTTTTGCAGAAAATGCCAAAACTGAGTCTCCTCTTTGCAAATTACTGATAGCTCTTTCTCCTGAAGGAGTAGCAATTTTAGTGTCCCCTGCCGTACATTTAAGGGTTAAATCATTTAATAGTTGATTAGAATCTGGTTCCATAGTTTTATGTTTTTAAGTCCCATCCAAAATACATCATTAAAAACACTTCGTTTAAAGTATAAATACCTGTTTTTAAAGCAACAAGCAATACAATACTATTTAAATATCAGGCAATTGTTTTCTTAAGTTTGAACCTATTTTTACGAGTTTCCAAAAAAAATCAGTTTCTGATGTCAATATTATTTTTTGAGATTCTTTAAAAACATAAGAATGTGCAAAAGCATAAATATAGTCCAGTAAATCGATCAATCTGAAACTTTTCCTGTATTCTGGCCTCACTTCTATGCTGTTGGCAAAACAAACATTCTCAGATTCTTGATCTCCTATAAAAAATAATCCTAAATGATCTGAAAGCATTTTTATTACTTCAGTATTTACAGTTGTACATTCTTGAGTTTGTTTATTCAATAAAAAATCAAGAGTAAAAGACAGATCGCTATTACGTCCTTTTATTTTTTGAGTACAAAGCTCTAGATCGTCAAAATCTGAAAATGTAGTCTTTGATTCTTCATCTTGCAAAACCTCTATTTTATTTAAATATAGCTGTACTATCATCTTGAAAATCTTAATTGATATAAAATTATTTTTTTTATAAATAAAATGTAAAACACATAGAAATCAATTATTTTAAAGAACGAAATATAATCGATAAAATCAAAAAAACATCGTTAAAAAACAACTTATATTACTGATTTACATATATTTGTACAACATAAATAACATTACGCATAAAATAAGAAGCCAAAATTGACGTTTGATTATTGATTAATGCTGTTTTTTTGACAGCAAAACTATTTTCAAAAACAATTTAAAATACGAATGCCTGAACCAAACTAAAACCTATGCAAAAAAAACTTGTTATTTTAGTATTGTTAATCGTATTTTCGTTTCGTGCAGCCGCACAAACTGAAACTTTTTATAAAACAGACAAAATCGGCGAAAAATATGCTTATGTCGATGTTATCAGAACCTACGAAAAGGTTGCTGCAAAGGGCTACAAGTCTGTAGATTTATTTCAGAAACTAGGAAATTCTTCTTATTCGAATTGCGAACTAGAAAAAGCTGCCGAATGGTACAGCGAACTCTTTGCTCTAACCACAGATTTAGATCCTGTTTATTATTACCGATACGCAGAATCGTTACGTTCGATTTCTGAAAATGAAAAAGCAGACGCACTTATTGAAAAATTAAAACATAAACCAAAAACTTCGATAAAAAAGAAAGTCTAATTTCTTGAAGCTGATATAAAAAAACCTCTCATTTCTGAGAGGTTTTTTATTTTCTAATTTTATTATTCTCATGCCATAGATGTCTCGTGCATTACTTTATGTTCCCTTTAGTTTTTTAATATTTTCTTCGAAATCAAAGCTCCATTCACTTTTGCTTTCAATAGATATGGACCTTGATTCAATTTAGAAATATCAATTTTATTATTTAAATCCAATATCGGAGTGCTTACCAATCTGCCATTCCAATCAAAAATTTGCAAGCCTTCAATCTGAGTATCATTTTCGGCTTTTATACTTATAAAGTCTCTTGAAGGGTTTGGATAAACCACTAAAGATGATTTATTTTCTATTACTGGAACATTTAAATTATTAGCATATTTCCATAATTTATTATCTTTTGCATAGTACAGGTAATCCTTAAAAGAAACAATACTTAACACATTGTCTAATGCACCAATTTGCTGAAGTGAATTTGAACTTAAATTTAAAATAAACCCTTTTGTAAAATTATTTTCAACTACTGATGCTATATAATATTCATTATCATTAATTTTCAAAAGCGTAGAGGCGTCTATCCTGTCTATAAAAATAAAAGGTTTTTTTATACCGTTTGATATTTCTCCAAAATTTTTCACTGTATTGTCTACAAGATTTAATGACACTAAAGATGCCCCTCCTGTTTCATTTTCTGTAGAAAAAAGCAAAGAATTATCTGTTTTAGTAAAATTTGAAGGAGAAAAATAGTGATCACTTACTTTACTATATACTTCGGCTACATTGCTATTAACTGAATCAAATTTCCATATCGACAATTTGTTCAAATCGGCAGAAAAAAACATAAAATACAAATTATTGTTTGCTTCGATAACACTACTATGATGTACTAAATATTGTTGGGCTACCCAAACGTTACCTATCACTTTTGTGTTTTCAAGCGTTCCATCAGTTTCATGTAAATAATTTCTGCTGACAAAATACAATTTATTATTGTGTTCTATATATTGTGTCAATCCGGATGTACCTTGAGGATAAGATCCATTTCCATCTATTTCTGATGTTATCGGAAAAGTGCCTTCTGAAGTACCATTACTTCTCCAAACTCTAGAATCGTTTGTACCATAAGGCTGAAATGTAAATATAAAGGTGTTATTGCATTTGCCTTGAAAAGATGGTGTGTTCCAGATTGACATATTATCTTTAACCAATACTGTAGCTCCTGATGTTGCATCTGTTTTCCAGACTTGTAAGTTATATTCTTCTTGAATTAAAAAATAAATCGAATTGCCAACAGCTGTAAGACTTGAAGTTCTTCCATTAATAAAACTTGTTACTTTTACAGTGCCAGTGTCAGTTCCATCAGTTTTCCAAATCTCTCCAAGAGAACTTTTATCTTTTGCTATAAAATAAAAAACATCATTAATTACTGCACCAGTTTCCAATGTACCTGATACAGAAGACTCTGTACCTGTATAGATGTCTTTTATTAGTTTTGTGCCAGAAGTAGTTCCGTCACTTTTCCATATTTCTCGACCAGTATCAGCTTCACTAGCTTCAAATATAAGCTTATCGTTGATTTTTCTTAAACTCCACGGATAGCTTGTAAAATCATATATCTTTTGCTGTGCATTAGATTGAGGAAGAATACAAAGTATAAAAAATAAAAGTAGTTTTGTTTTCATTCAGTTTATTTAGTAAGTTTCTTATTAAATGTAAATATAGAAGTAAAAATCTATAAACAAAAAAACCTCTCATTTCTGAGAGGTTTTCTTTTATATAAAATTTACTATTTCTGATTTAGCAATTTTTCTAAATACTCAATTTTATCTTTTTCTGCTTGAAGCAAACGTTCGTAAAGCTTTTTATTTTCCTCAAAAGATTCTACTAATTTATCTAATGGATTGAAAGTACATTTGTTATTATGAATACTTCCGAAACTACTATCTGATACCGCTTCATTAAAAGTATTAAAATAATTAATTGCTGCTTCATCTGAAAAATTCTTAATTGCATCAACTGTAACACCAAGAGCTTTTGCTATTTCAGAAAGTCTATCTTCTTCTATAGTTTCGCTGTTTTCAATAGTAGATATTGTTTGCTGACTTATTCCCAAAGCCTGCGCTAAAGCTTCCTGTTTCATATCACGAAGTTCACGAATACGGCTTATTTTTCGCCCTATGTGATTTGGTTTTGTTAGTGTGCTCATAATTCAAAGATAATAATTAAGTGTGAAAACTTCCACGAGTAACAAACTTATTTACTACAGTACGATACCCGCAGAATCGGTTTGGTAAAATACAATCTATTTCTTCCTTCGCCGAATCAAACAAAAGTACAATTTTTCTTATAATAATTTCATAAAAGTCAAATTGTAAATCATTTAAAATATACCCCTTATGGAAACGAACGAAACAGAAAAGCTACAAAAACTGCAAAAATTAACCGCTCAGTATTTTACAACGCTAAAACCAACCAACGAAGCCAATTCTTATACCGCACAATTTAAAGTGATCAATTATTTAGAACTCGGCTGCCTCATTACCGATTTGCTGAAATTATGCATTCTAGCACTTGATAATGACATGCATAATTTTTCTAAAAAGGATAAAAGTACAACTATTAATGTAAGCCTGATTTTGGAAACGATTCTACATTTGTTTCCTATGGATGAAATGGAGTTTTTGGGGTTTGTTGGGGAGATTGTTGAATAGTTATATTTCAACCCAATTAGCACACAATCTTGTCATTTCGACGTAAGGAGAAATCTTCACGAAAAACTCGACAAAGATTGGCGACATTCTATATGGAGCTACTTGTGGAGATTTCTCCCTTCGGTCGAAATGACAAACTTTATGGAATTTTGTTGTTTTGCTGGCGCGAGTGTCTCGCTCGTGCATTACTTTGCGTTCACGAGCGAGACGCTCGCGCTAGCAGGAGGGAGATGGTTGAATAGTTATATTAACCCCAATTAACATACAATCTTGTCATTTCGACATAAGGAGAAATCTTCACGAGAAACTCGACAAAGATTGGCGACATTCTATATGGAGCTACTTGTGGAGATTTCTCCTTACGTCGAAACGACAAACTTTATGGAATTTTGTTGTTTTTGCTGGCGCGAGCGTCTCGCTCGTGCATTACTTTGCGTTCACGAGCGAGACGCTCGCGCTAGCAGGAGACAAAGAAAATATCATAATCGACTTTCATGATATCTCATTAATCTGTGAAAACTTTTCCAAATTTTTCTACTTTGTCTTTTTATGGCATCAGATCTATTTATTGATTTCATGCTATCATTTGCTTTATAAAGATAACTCAAATAATTTCCCCAATAATATTCTTTTGTTTTCAAGTATACTCTTGGATTATCTTTTGATGGGCGAAAAATTAATTTTCTACTTGCCCCTTTATATGTAAATCTTTTATATAATCTAGATTTAAAAATGTCCCTATCTGGATTTTTGCTGTTAATTGCCAAAGATGTAGATTTTTTAAAAGATCTTTTCATTGATCTATAAAACTTAGAGAAACCCGAAGTTTTAACTAAAATTTTTTGCCCATTATATTCAAAACCTAAATACTCTAAAGTTTTATTAAAATTAGGTTCTTTTGTTTTTTCGTCTATTTCAAAACCTAAAAATTTTCCATTTAATTCTTCAAATCTGTAAACTTTAGTCTTACTTTCACTAATTTCTAATTTTACTAAATTCTGAATTCTGTCTCTAACAAACTTAATTATATCATCTTCAAATTCTTGCTCGCAAATAATAATTAAATCATCACTATATCTTTGATAAAAACCTTTGTTCGATACAATCTTATCATACACCTCCTGATCAAAATCCATCATATAAACATTCGCTAATGTTGCGCTTATCGGACTACCTTGAGGTATTCCTTTAGTGCTATTGGCAGAGATAATAAGATTTAAATTATTCTTTAAAAAATCACTTTTACTACAATAAGCAACAGCATTTTTTTCTTTGAAATATTTATTAGAATTAATTTTTATTCTTTTGTATTCTTTTTTATCTGAATTAGGAATACCTTTTTCCACAATCATAGTTCCCAAATAACTATTAAATAATTGATCTGATTCTACGTATCGTAGATTTGTAAGTGCTTTAAATACATTAAAATGGCAGTCTGGTAAGGTTTTCTCATTTAGTAGTCTACTCCACTGTTTTTTTAATATTTTATGGTTTAAATTATCAAAAAAAGATGTTACATCTGCAACAATTACACTGAGTTTTTTTTCTTTATTCTTTTCAATATATTCAAAAGTATCTTTAGCAAAATCAATATTACATTTGTTTTTCTCTGAACCCTCAAATAGTGGAATTTTGCGATAAGCAACGATTGAATTATTGAAATTTTTTAGTTTCATCAATTCTTTATAATTTTCACTTAGTAGATAATTGTAATATGAAAATATCAAAGAATCTAAATGAGATGAATAATAAATGTTTCTGATTTTAGGAGTTCCTATAATTCGTCTTCTTTTTCCACTAGGATTTCTGGTATTTGTAGATAAATCAGCACGATATTTTCTTTGAACAATACATTTATGTACTAAGGGTAAAAAACTATGTTTTTTAATACAGTTTTCATCTTGTACATACCTCTTAATCCATTTATAATCTTTTTGTGTTATTGGTTCTCCAATATGAGGATAACGTTTTAATTTAAACCATTCTTCTATTTCCATATAAAAAAGGAGGGCCAGATTAATAGTAGCAGGTTTAGAATGCACATGCCTTTCGAAGCTTTCACATAAAATGCTATTTCAACACTACTCTCTTCAGGTATCGAAATTGTTATCTTTGTAATAAATCACTTAAACATCATTAAAATGCTTAGAAATAGATTCTTCAGATTCAACCTCAAGAAGCAAACAGCTTTAACACTGTTAGCAACCATTTCTTTACTTCTCTCTATTTATTTAAAGGGAAATTTGGAAATTGGTATTTTCTTTCCCGACTAACGTATATCTTAGAAGGTATTACCGAGTAAAACGTAACATTCTGACCTTCTGGCCCATATTTGATTTCATTTTAAAAATATTCTTTGTTCATTTAAAGCATAATCTTTGTTTTGCCTAAATATTAAGAAACTGATATTTAGCAAACATATAAAAAACCTTCCTAAAAAAATTACGGTAAACCGTAAACAATAAAATAAAAACAAAAAACCTCCCAATAATCTTGAGAGGTTTTCCATATCATAAAAAAAAATCCTTACATATTCCTTCTATATTGCCCACCAACCTCAAACAACGCCGAAGTAATCTGACCTAAAGAACAAACCTTTGTAGCTTCCATTAAATGGTCGAATAAATTTTCGTTTTTAATAGCCGCTTGCTGTAACGTATTTAAATGCTCGTTTACTTTTGCTTCGTGGAAATTATGCAAGTTATCCAACATTGTAATTTGATATTGTTTTTCTTCTTCTGTAGCACGAATAACTTCTGCCGGAATTACCGTTGGTGAACCTTTAGAACTCAAGAAAGTATTTACACCCACAATTGGGAAATCGCCGTTGTGCTTTAAAGTTTCGTAATACAAACTTTCTTCCTGAATTTTAGATCTTTGGTACATCGTTTCCATTGCGCCTAGAACTCCGCCACGTTCTGTGATTCTGTCGAATTCTTGAAGAACTGCAGCTTCCACTAAATCGGTTAATTCTTCGATGATGAACGAACCTTGAATTGGGTTTTCGTTTTTTGCTAAACCTAATTCTTTATTAATAATCAACTGAATCGCCATTGCACGACGTACAGATTCTTCTGTTGGTGTTGTAATCGCTTCGTCGTAAGCATTTGTGTGCAATGAATTACAGTTGTCATAAATCGCATACAGAGCCTGTAAAGTCGTTCTAATATCATTAAAATCAATTTCCTGTGCGTGTAACGAACGTCCAGATGTCTGAATATGATATTTCAGCATTTGCGCTCTTTCGTTGGCTCCGTATTTGTTTTTCATGGCTTTTGCCCAAATTTTACGTGCCACACGTCCAATTACTGAATATTCAGGATCTACTCCGTTTGAGAAAAAGAACGATAAGTTTGGTCCAAAATCGTTGATATTCATGCCTCGGCTCAAATAATATTCCACGTAAGTGAAACCATTTGAAAGTGTAAATGCCAATTGCGTAATTGGATTTGCTCCTGCCTCTGCAATATGATATCCAGAAATTGAAACCGAATAGAAATTACGAACGTTTTTAGTAATAAAATATTCCTGAACGTCACCCATTAAACGCAAAGCAAATTCGGTTGAGAAAATACAAGTATTCTGCGCCTGATCTTCTTTTAAAATATCGGCCTGAACCGTTCCACGAACTTGAGCTAACGTTTTTACTTTTATTTCGTTATACACTTCCAAAGGTAAAACCTGATCTCCCGTAACCCCCAAAAGCATTAATCCTAAACCGTTGTTTCCGGCAGGAAGTTCGCCTTGATATTTCGGTCTTTCGATTCCTTTGTCTTTATATAATTTGTTGATTTTAGCTTCAACTTCTTTTTCTAATTCATTTGCCTTGATGTAAATCTCACATTGCTGATCGATTGCCGCATTCATAAAGAAACCTAACAACATTGGCGCAGGCCCATTAATTGTCATACTTACCGAAGTTAAAGCATGAACCAAATCGAAACCTGAGTATAGTTTTTTAGCATCATCTAAACAGCAGATTGAAACTCCTGCATTTCCAATTTTTCCATAAATATCTGGACGTAAATCTGGATCGTTTCCGTATAAAGTAACACTGTCAAAAGCTGTCGAAAGACGTTTTGCAGGCATTCCCGCGCTTACATAATGGAAACGTTTGTTGGTTCTTTCTGGTCCACCCTCGCCCGCAAACATTCTTGACGGATCTTCGCCTTCACGTTTAAACGGATATAATCCAGAAGCAAAAGGAAATTCTCCAGGAACATTTTCCTGTAAATTCCAACGCAAAATATCGCCCCAGCCTTCATATTTAGGCAAAGCAATTTTCGGAATCTGCAAATGTGATAAACTTTCAGAATGCGTTGCAATCTTGATTTCTTTATCACGAACTTTAAACGAGTAAACTGGATTTTTGTATTTCGCTACTTTTTCATCCCAATTTAGGATAATTTCCCAATTGTACGGATCTAAGTCCATTTTTACTTTATCGAATTGATTTAGCAAAAGATTTAAAAAGATTCTGTTTTCGTCGTGCTCAGCAATTCCGCTTGGCAAAACAGTTGAATCGTCGATTCCTGCTTTGGTAATCTGCGGAACTTTTCCAGAAACCGATTCTATGGTTTTGAAAATTCCGTATAATTTCTGTGCTACTTTTTGCTGTGAAATGGCTGTTTCGTCATAACTTCTGTTATTCTCTGCAATTTCAGATAAATAACGCGTTCTGTGTGGCGGAATTACGAAGATTTTCTCACTCATTTCTTTCGTGATTTCAAAAGTCGATTTCAAATCTGAAGCCGTTTTTTCAACCACTTTATCCATAATCGCTTTGTAAAGCGTGTTCATTCCCGGATCGTTAAACTGCGAAGCAATCGTTCCGAAAACTGGCATTTCGTCTGGGCTTTTGTCCCAAAGATTATGGTTTCTTTGATATTGTTTTTTTACATCGCGCAAAGCATCCAACGCGCCACGTTTATCAAATTTATTTAAAGCCACTAAATCGGCAAAATCAAGCATATCGATTTTTTCCAATTGTGTTGCCGCTCCAAACTCTGGTGTCATTACATATAAAGAAACGTCTGAATGATCCATAATCTCAGTATCAGACTGACCAATTCCTGAAGTTTCCAGAATAATCAAATCATATTTTGCAGCTTTCAAAACCTGAATCGCTTCGGCTACATATTTAGATAAAGCCAAATTTGACTGACGTGTTGCCAGCGAACGCATGTAAACACGAGGATTATTAATCGCATTCATACGGATTCTGTCTCCTAAAAGCGCTCCTCCCGTTTTTCTCTTAGAAGGATCGACAGAAATTAATCCGATTGTTTTTTCTGGAAAATCAATTAAAAATCGGCGAACCAATTCGTCAACCAAAGAAGATTTTCCTGCACCACCCGTTCCTGTAATTCCTAAAACTGGAATTTTTGAAGTGGCATTGCTTTCGTGAATTTTATCAAAAACTGGTTTTGCAATTTCTGGGAAGTTTTCGGCTGCAGAAATTAAACGTGCAATTGCCGTTGGAATTTTATTTTCGATATGATCGATTTCTCCGTTCAGTTTATCTCCAATAGGAAAATCAGCTCGCTGAACCAAATCATTAATCATTCCTTGAAGTCCTAAAGAACGGCCGTCATCTGGAGAATAAATTCTTGTAATACCATATTCGTGTAATTCTTCAATTTCGCTAGGAAGGATTACTCCGCCGCCGCCGCCAAAAATCTTAATATGTCCTGCTCCTTTTTCGCGGAGCAAATCATACATATATTTAAAGTATTCGTTGTGTCCGCCTTGGTACGAAGTCATTGCAATAGCATTGGCATCTTCTTGAATTGCGGTATTTACCACTTCTTCAACACTTCTGTCGTGACCTAAGTGAATTACCTCAACGCCCGTAGACTGTATTATACGACGCATGATATTGATGGCAGCATCATGTCCGTCAAAAAGCGAAGCAGCAGTAACAATTCTTACTTTATTTTTAGGAATATATGGTATTTGTTGTTCCATTTTATGAATATGATAATTTTATGCGACCAATGTACAAAATATTTTAATATTTGATTAAGACAATAGCTTTATGTTAACAAAAATAAATCGATTTCGTAAACCGATAAGGTAACAATTTACGTAATTAATTGATATAGTTAAAGAAAGCTTAAAGACATGGCAATTTCGCAACATTTAAATAAAATCAGGAAACATGTTTTGAGTACTCCAATAGTAATTTAGCAGTGTAGAAAAGCCCCAAATTTTTACCTATGACTTACATAGAAAAGTAATAACGTAAAAATTAAAAAAATGAGAACATTTTATTCATTCACCGTAATTTTAGGTTTGAGTTTTTTTGTATTTTCTTTTAGTAAACTTGAAAGCACTAATACTACATATACAAAAACTTCAAACAACACAATCGTTTACCATAACAATCATGATGTAGACGAAATTTCGAACGACTTCTTTAAAAGATATTCTGATTTGAAAAAATATAAATCTGATGTGATGTCGTTGTACAAAAACAGAACTCTTGGAACGATTTGGTTTGATGAAGACGAAATCAGCGAATTTGGAACTGTTTTGTATGAAAAAGCAAAAAAAACAAATGATTTGGTGATTCCTTATCAAAAAGAAATTGATCAATTGTTTAGCTCTTCATCAGACAAAAGCACTCTTTCTCAAACTGATGCAGACATGTTATTAAGTTCTTTGTATGTTTTATACACCAAAAAAAATAACGCAGATAAGAAAAAACTAGCTTACAATGAAATGCTGAAAGATTTCTTGAACTATAGCACAATCGAAGAAACAGCTACAGTTGATGCTAATGCAAAAGTGGAGTATGATCAATATTACAAATTGCAAGATATTCTAAAAAAATACAAAAGATTAGAAAATTCTAGCAAATGGAAACCAATTGTTCCTGCTGAAACTCCATACAAAGATTTACGTCCAGATGCGGTTTCAAATACTATTGCACAGGTTAGAACTCGTTTGTACTTATTAGGAGATTTAAAAAATGATTCTAAAAGTGATGTTTATGATCGTGAATTGATGGATGCCGTAATGAAATACAAAGTTCGTAATGGTTTTAAACCCAATTATATTTTAGCAGAAGAACATATTAAAGAAATGAATGTTCCGCTTGAAGATAAAGTTGCGACTTTAAAACTTAATATGGAAAGATGTCGTGAAATTTCGGCTTTAATTGCTGCTAGCGATGAGTATGTATTGGTAAACGTGCCTTCTTATGAATTGATTTATGTGAAAAACGGAAAAGTTCAATTGACTTCGCCCGTATTTGTGGGAGCGCCTTTAACTAAAACAACCATTTTTAATGGTGAAATTGACAGAATTGTTTTTAGCCCTTATTGGACAGTTCCGCAAAGCATTGTACAAAATGAATTAAGATCTAAAATTGCTTCAGATCCAAATTATCTTGCAGAGAAAAACATGGAAATGATTAACGGACAAGTAAGACAAAAACCAGGACCAGACAATTCTTTAGGATTAGTAAAATTTATGTTTCCAAATCCAGATGATATTTATATGCACGATACGCCATCTAAAACTTTATTCGATTTTGAAAAAAGAACTTTCAGCCACGGATGCATTAATGTGAAAATGGCTAAAGAATTAGCTGTTGCAATGCTGAAAGATTATCCTGAATGGACTCAAGAAAAAATAGATAAAGCTATGGCAGGTAAAGTAGAAAACAGTTTTAAACTGACAAAAAAAGTACCTATTTATATTACTTATTTTACTTCATTGGTAAATGAAAAAGGTGAAGTTGGTTTCTTTCAAGATGTTTATGAAAAAGATGGCAACTCTAAAAATACGGAAACATCTATTACTGTAAATTAATTCTATTTAGAATTAACATAAAATCGGAAGCTCACAATGTGGGCTTCCGATTTTTTTTTCGTCAATAAAAAAACCTTAATGTGCTGTTTTTGAATCTTTTAGGTCTAAAAATATATTTAATCGCTCTATACCTTTGTCTCATATTAATACCACTAATTTTTATTGATCATGAAAACTGAAAACATTGAGGGATTAACACTTTTTGAAATTAATTTGTTGATACAACAAGGCGGAAGATTTGTAATGTTTCCTAATATAATGTCTAAACTTAAAAGCATTTATTTTGTTCGCCCTAAAGAAAAAATATTCAAATATACCTTAAAGCATTTTTTTTAAAATATCTCGAATAGATGGCGAGACTTTCCTTTAAGACCATTTTATATTTCAAAATCTTTATTTTATCTGGCAATAGGCGGTAAAGATTATACAAGTAAAGTATTGGCCGATTTAAATCGAGTCAATCCAATTTACAATCCAAATTTATATTGCTTGCAATACGTTTAAAGCCCTTTTTTGTCCCAAACAAATTATAATTTTTCAAGGCAAAAAAGCAATTTAAAAGCACGATTGAAACAAACGAATTGCTTTTTGCTCTTGAAAAAATTACAATCTGAAATCATTTTATTCACTTTGCAAGATGCCTTTTTTACTCAACAGAAAACATAAAAATTTACTATTAGTATATTAGAAATAACGTAAAATGTTATTCTTAAATCTTTTAAGGGTAATATTATTTTAACTTTTTTTCTTCTTTTGCTTTATTGTTTAGCCACATTTTTTTTATAACCGTTTAAAAATTAAACCATTATGAAAACAAATAATATAGAAGGTCTTACGCCATTTGAAATAAATCTTTTAATTCAGCAAGGAGGAAAGTTTATCATTTTTCCATTTATTATTTCTAAAATGGTAAAAAGGATTAAAGAAACTAATATCTATTTTATTCGACCAAATGAAAGTACATTCAAATATGCTATTAAACACTTTTTTTTGAATTTATCGCTAAGCTTGCGCATTTTTCCTTTGGCTCCAATTTATATTATAATGTCATTTTTTTATTTAATGAAAGGCGGAAAAGATTATACAGAAACTATGTTAGAAGATTTAAACACCAATAGCCCAATTTACAAGCCTCAATCTAAATTATCATACTAATAAAGTCTCAAAAAAAAACTTAAAATCATCTCATTTTTTTATGAGATGATTTTTTTTTCAAATTCATACAAAAACCAATTCTAATAAAGATCTAAAAATCAATAGTTTTAATTTAAAAACATGAAATACATAAGATTTTATCCTTATTTTAGCTTCTGTTATTTTCACCTAAAAACTCAACTTTATGGAAGATTCAAACGAGTTAGTACAAAAACAAAGCTGGCTAAACCGAAACTGGAAATGGCTTATTCCTAGCGGATGTTTAACTCTTTTAGTATTAGTCGCTTTATTTATTGGAGGAGTTTTCTATGAAGTAACTTCAGTACTTAAAGATTCTGAAGCTTATAAAGAATCTATGATAGCCGTAGAAAATAACAAACTTGTAGTTGAAAAACTCGGATCTCCTGTAGAAACAGACGGAATGGTTTCTGGAACTGTGACTTCGCATAATAACATACGAACTTGCGATGTACAAGTTCCACTTAAAGGTCCAAAAGGCAAAGGAACTTTATTTGTTGTAGGCGAAAAAAGAGGTACATGGAAATACAGCGAAATGTCGGTCTACATTGAGAAAACAAATGAGAAAATTGATCTTTTGAAAAAGTAATTTTATGGAGAAATATTTTTTCCTTTTGTTTTTAGTCTGTTTTATTTCATGCAATAAAATTGAAACTCAATCAAGCTTAAATAAAAAAGATCTAAATTTTATAAAAAGTTTGAATCTACTTGACAAAGACGAAACTATCTACAAATTTTATAGTGAAAACACCAAAGAAACAGCTGGTAACTTTTTCACTAATAAAAGAGTTGCCTCTTACTGGATTGATAAACGAAAAATGGAAAGAAATGAAGTAGTTTTTGCATTTTATAATGATATTATAAAAATTGACACAGTAAATTATGCAGGTGTAACTTATTGTCCTTATGCGCTTATTACAAAAAAGGACAAAAGTACATTTAAAGTTAGTGTTGATGGAAAAAAAACAGAAGTAAAATCTTTTTTTGAAGATTTGCTTTTCCAATGGAAAAAGAACTCAAAAAATATTTAAAATCTATTTCTGCTTGTAATTTTTCTCTCGTTTTTAAACAATTGTAATTTGTGTTAGTTATCAAACAAAATCTTTCTTCTCTCTTAATAAAATTGTGGCGTTGTTTTTGAATAAGTAGTACTTTTGAAACTTAAATAAAACCCCATAATGAAAAAGATTTTACTATTAGCCGTTACGTTTTCGCTTACTTCTTGCGCACAGGTACAACAGACTTTAAATCAATTGCCTCAAATATCTTCTCAGCTTCCGGGAGTTGGAGGAGTTGATATTGCTTCTGGTTTAAAAGAAGCGTTAAACAAAGGAATTACAGAACAAGTAAGCAAATTAACCGCAGTAGATGGATTTTACAAGAATGAAGCTGTAAAAATTTTAATGCCAGAAGAGCTTCAAAAAGTAGATGCAACCCTTCGTAAAGTTGGATTAAGCTCTCTTGCAGATGAAGGAATCAAAATGATGAATCGCGCTGCAGAAGATGCTGTAAAAGAAGCAACCCCGATCTTTGTTTCTGCTGTAAAAAACATGTCATTTACTGATGCTAAGAACATTCTTTTAGGAAATGATAGTGCAGCAACAACTTATTTGCAAGGCAGTACAACAACTGCATTATATGCCAAATTTAATCCCGTAATTAAAAGCTCTTTCGAAAAAGTAGGCGCAGATGCCGTTTGGAAAAACATCATAACGAAATACAACACTATTCCGCTAGTAAAAAAAGTAAATCCAGATTTAACTGATTATACAACCAATCAAGCTTTATCTGGTGTTTTTAAAATGATTGCCGTAGAAGAAAAGGAAATTAGAAATAATATCTCTGCAAGAACAACGCCTTTATTAAAAAGTGTTTTTGCTCTTCAGGACGGAAAATAATTTTTTTAAGGCTCAAAGAAATAGAGCTAAAGGTTCAAAGTTTTTTACTAATGAATCTTGTATAATTAACTGAAAAATCAAAAACAAAACGACCAAAATGCAAAAAATAACGATACTTATTCACTGCAAAGACCAAAAAGGAATTATTGCTGCAGTGACTACTTTTATTGCTAAGGTAGAAGGAAACATTACTTACATTGACCAGCATGTCGATGTAGAGCAAAATGTATTTTTCATGCGTTTAGAATGTGAATTTACCAATCAGAGCAGTAATATTGACCACATAAAAGAAAAATTCAGCAAGACTATTGCTGCCGATTTCAATATGTCTTGGGATTTGTACAATCAGGAACAAAAACCTAAAATGGCTTTGTTTGTTTCTAAATATGATCATTGTTTATTTGACATTTTAGGCCGTTACAGCGCAGATGAATTAGGAGTCGAAATTCCTATGATAATAAGCAATCATAATGATTTACGTTCAATTGCAGAACGTTTTGATATTCCGTTTCACTATGTTCCTTTTACAAAAGACAATAAAGAAGAAGGTGAAGCTAGACAGATAGAACTTTTAAAAAGATATCAAATCAATTTTATCGTTTTGGCGCGTTACATGCAGATTGTTACTCCAAAAGTGATTTCGCTTTACGAAAATAAAATTATTAATATCCACCATTCGTTCTTACCTGCTTTTCCAGGTGCAAAACCTTATCACTCGGCTTTTAAACGCGGTGTAAAAATTATTGGTGCAACAAGCCACTACGTAACAGAAGAATTGGATGAAGGTCCGATTATCGAGCAAGATATCGCAAGAGTTTCTCATATTCACTCTGTAGAAGATTTTATCATGAAAGGTCGTGATTTGGAACGCATTGTTTTAGCAAGAGCTATTAAATTGCATGCCGAAAGAAAAACTATGGTTTATAGCAATAAAACTGTTGTTTTTTCTTAAGGTTCAAAATTACTAAGAACTCTAAGATTTTCTAATCTTTGAATATAATTTAACCCGATAGGTTTTAAATCCTGTCGGGTTATTTTTTTTTCACAATCTTTCCATATTAGGAGTTTCAGCATCTAAACACTTAAAAACGTTATCAGGATAGCAAAATGGCCTTTGTCAAATTTCTAAATAAAACTGAGAATTAGTAAATTTTGATAAATTGAGATTATTTAGCACTGCAGAAAGCTCAAAACGACGATCTAAAAAATCTTAACGTATGCTCAACAAAGTAATAACAAAACCTTAACAGCATAAGATTGATATATGTCGGACATTTGTAGTGTAATAAACTGGTTATTTATTATTTTGGTTTTGGTTAGTTAAATGATGCCGGCTTCTTCGAGATGCCGGCATTCTTTTTTTATCATCATTTGGTTTCATGTTTTGGGTTTTCTTAATTTCAAGTTTACCTTATTTTCTTCTTGGTTTACTTACCAAAAGCGTACATTTTCTGTATTGCAAACTTTTTCAAAATATACATTAACTTATTTTCAACAAAGTAATAACAAGACCTTAACAGCATAAGGTTTATTTATTTCGGACATTTGTAGTGTAATAAACTGGTTATTTATTATTTTGGTTTTGGTTAGTTAAATAATGCCGGCGTCTTCGAGATACCGGCATTTTTTATTTCAAGCTTTTTGTTGCTTACTGCTTTACTTTGAACTTATTTTAACCGCAAAGAGCGCAAGGTCTTTTGCAAGGTTTTTAAATAAAACGCAAAGTTCGCAAAGCAATAAAAAAAGCTTTGCGAACTTTGCGTATAACTTAGCATAGTTTGCGTTTAAGTTTCTAAAAACCTGAAACAAACAAAAACTAATTCTTTAATCTTTCGTGAAGTAATTTAAAATATTGAAATGCTTTTAACAATCTACTGCCATGCCAGGAAAACATTTCGCCATCGACAAAAATGGTTTTGGCATGATGCGTAAATCTTCCAATTTCAAAAGCATCTTCTTCTTTAAAAGGATAAGGTTCTGAAGAAAGAAAAACAATATCAGGATCGCCTTCAATACGCATTTTCTTTAATTCAATTTCGGGATAACGTCCTTTGTCTTCGTAAATATTTTTAAAATGATTCAGTTTAAGCAGTTCATTTATATAGGTATCCTTTCCTGCAACCATATATGGATTTTTCCAAATAAAATAAGCCGCTTTCTTTTCTTTTATATTCTGAATATAATTTTTGAAATCGCTCAAGGCGAAAGCCAACTTATCGTTCCATTTTTGCGCTTCGGTTCTACAGTTGAATAATTGTCCGAAATCTGAAATCATCTGGAAATTATCTTCAATAGAAACGATATTTGTTACCCAAACTGGGCAGATTGCCCTTAACTGCTCTACAATTTCTTGCGTGTTTTCTTCTTTATTGCAAATAATAATATCTGGCTCAAGAATCTTGATTTTCTCGAAATGAATTTTCTTAGTACCGCCAACAGTCTTTTTGGTAGATTTAAAATGAAACGGATGAACGCAGAACTTAGTTATTCCGATAATTTTTTCTTCCAAACCTAAATCATATAATAATTCGGTTTGAGAAGGTACAAGCGAAATAATACGTTTTGGAGCAGTTTCAAAAGAATGTAAAGTACCTAGCTGGTCTTTTATTTGCTTCATAATTGTTGATGTGTGTGTGTGTGTGTGTTTTAACGCAAAGTGCGCTAAGTTTTTTCGCAAAGTGCACAAAGAAATTATCTGTAATCTTGTAAAAAGTCTTTTAAGTTCTCAAAGAAAAATTTAAGTATTGCTTTATCTATGCTTTGAGAACTTAAAAAAACTTTAATTCAAAAAGATAAAACTTTGCGAAAACCTTTGTGCACTTTGCGTTAAAACTATGTTCAAAGCTAACTTTAAACCTAAGACTTAGAATCAATAATCTCAGCCATTTCCTGCTGTACTTTCAAAGCTTCTTCTCTAGCCTTCTCTGCAAAATCGGTTCCTTTTGAAGCGTAGATGATAGCTCTTGCCGAATTTACCAAAAGTCCCACTTTATCATTCATTCCATATTTGCATACTTCAGATAAACTTCCGCCTTGAGCGCCAATTCCGGGAACCAATAAGAAACTGTCTGGAACAATTTTTCTAATTTCTGCAAAATATTCTGCTTTTGTTGCACCAACAACATACATTAAATTTTCGCTGTTTTTCCAAGTTTTAGAAGTCTCTAGAACTTTTTTGTACAATTCTTTTCCACCAGTATCTAAAGTCTGAAAATCGAAAGCGCCCTCGTTAGAAGTTAAAGCCAACATAATAGTATGTTTATTTTCGAATGCTAGAAAAGGCTCAACAGAATCCTTGCCCATATATGGAGCAACCGTTACACTATCAAAATTTAGATCTTCAAAAAAAGCTTTTGCATACATGCTAGAAGTATTTCCTATATCTCCGCGTTTTGCATCTGCAATCGTAAAAATATCAGGATAATTTTCGTTGATATAATTGATTGTTTTTTGCAAAGACATCCAGCCTTTTATTCCATATGCTTCAAAAAAAGCTGTATTTGGTTTGTATCCCACGGTTAAATCGTGAGTTGCATCGATTATAGCTTTATTAAACTCAAAAATAGGATCTTCTGTTTCTAATAAATGCTGCGGTATTTTTGTCAAATCAGGATCTAAGCCAACGCATAAAAATGATTTTTTTTGAAGAATTTGTTCGTGTAGTTGTTGTGTTGTCATATTGTATTTTGCTAGTGCGGCAAAATTACAAATTATAATTGTGAATTGTAAATGGTTAATTGCAAATGGCCGAAATGGCGTCAAAGAGTAAATTATTTAATTGTTCGGTTTCCTAACTATTTAACTAATGCATTGAATTTCTGCAATATCTATACAAAATTGTGTAATAAAAAGGTTGAATTTGAAAGTAACTTTGAAATAAACCCTTTAAAAAGACAGTTATGAACCCAAATATCGGAATTACACCAAAGAACCTAAAAAAGAGTGCCTCTATACTGGCTACGATTTTGTCTAATGAAATGACATTGTACGTAAAAACAAGAAAATTTCACTGGAATATTTCTGGAAATAGTTTTATGGAACTGCATAAATTGTTTGAAGAGCAATATCGCGTGCTTGAGGCTAATATTGATGAAGTTGCAGAACGCATTAATCAGTTGGGAGAAAAAACGATTGGAACAATGAAAGAGTTTATAGATAACTCTACCTTAAAAGAATCTCCAAAAGAATATGCTTCGCAAAAAAATATGCTGTCTGAACTTTTAGAAAACCATGAACAATTGGTTACAGAATTTAGAGGCTATATTCCGATTTTTGAGAGTGAAAATAATGATATAGGTTCTGCCGATTTTGTGACAGGATTACTGCAAGAACACGAAAAAATGGCTTGGATTCTGAGACGATATCAGGAATAACAGGCATAAAAAATGAAAATTATGCAACAGTCCAAAAAATAAATGTAACAAAATGTTGTTTGAGAAGTTGCAATTTTACAATACAATAAATGACAAAAAAGAGATACCATGAATACTACAGAAATAAAAGGAAACTGGAATGAGCTGAAAGGTAAACTGAAACAAAAGTTTGCAACTCTAACAGATGATGATTTGATGTTTGCTGAAGGAAAAGAAGACGAAATGTACGGAAGACTTCAGAAAAAACTGGGAAAAACAAAAGAGGAATTTCATCAAATCCTGTCAGAATTGTAAATCCTTACAACTCAATCAGGGAAATACCGTCTAGTAAAAATATTAGGCGGTATTTTTTTGAAAAATTTATTTTAAAATCACATTTTCATGTAATTCTATGCTATTTAAAAGCAAAAACACCAAATAAAATAAGTATCTTTAACCAAATTTCTATAAAATGAAACTATTTATAAAGTTCGATATCAATACCATTTGCTCTCTTTATTTAAAACAAAACTTAGAAGAAAACAATATAAATTTTACAACTCTAGGATTTGGAGAAATTGAGATTGAAGACAATCTTGATGCCGAAGCATTGGAGAAATTAAAAACTAAATTGGCTCCTTGCGGTTTTGAAGTAGTTGAAAATCAAAAAAGTGTACTTGTCCAAAAAATAAAAGATGCGATTATTGAGCTTGTATTTATGGATGATAGCAATAATTACAAAAGTTCTGTGTTTTTGGCAGAGAAGCTAAACCACAGCTACGGATATTTATCTAATGTTTTCTCAGAAGTAACATACTCTTCTATAGAAAATTTTATTATTTTACAGAAAATTGAAAGAGCAAAACAGCTAATCATTATCAATGAAATGAGTTTGACTGAAATTGCTTTTTTACTAAATTATTCTAGTGTTGCGCATTTGAGTACACAGTTTAAAAATACAACTGGTATTACTCCATCTGCTTTTCAGAGAATTATTAAGAAACGAAGAGAAAATTTAAAATAAAACCCAAATACCACAATCAAAATGCAAAAAAACGCATTACACATTTTATTGGCCGATGATGATGAAGATGACCGTCTTTTCTTTAAAGATGCATTTGAAGAAATAAAAATACAGACAAATGTAAATTTTGTCCACGACGGAATGCAGTTAATGGATCATTTAATGAATACAGACAATAAACTTCCTGATATTTTGTTTCTAGATTTAAACATGCCTAAAAAAACAGGTAAAGAGTGTTTAATTGAAATTAAAAAAACGGACCACTTAAAAGATATAATTATTGCCATTTACTCTACTTCTTCGTCTGAAGAAGATATTGAAGACACATTTATTCAAGGCGCTAATATTTACATCAAAAAGCCTAGCGATTTCAATACGCTGAAAAAAATAATTAATGAAGTCGTAACTGTAAACTGGCACTATCATACCTCTGGGTTAAACCGTGATAATTTCTTGCTGCGACTAAAATAGAGCATACCAATGAAATGGATACCAAATTTTAATTCTTCAAACTCTTTGAGAGTTATTTTTGTAATCGCAGTTTTCATTCTGTTATTTCTTTCTTCAATTGCTTACAAACATAATCAAGACTTGAACGAATCGAGTAAATTGGTTATGCATACCTACGAAATCAACATACAGCTCGAACGCTTAATGTCGGCTATAAAAGATGCAGAAACGGGCCAGCGAGGATATATTATCACTCGCAATGCCCGTTTTCTAACTCCTTACATTTACTCGAGAGATAAGGTAAATACTTCTTTTATTACCTTAAAAAAACTAACTGCTGATAATGAGCCGCAACAGGAAAATCTTCAAAAGCTTTTCAAACTCATTACCCAACGCTTTGTTTCTTTTGAGAACTGTTTAAAATACAGCGATCCAAAAACATACGACAAAAGAAAACTCGACAATCACATGTTTGGCGGAAGGATCTTAATGGAAAACATTCGCTTTAAGGTCGACGAAATGAACGATATTGAAAAAACATATCTCAAAAAAAGGCTTAAAATTTACGATGCCGAAATCTCATTAAGTCCGCTTTTTTCTATTTCACTGTTCTTGGTTGCTTTAAGCTTCATTTTATTATCTTACAGACAAATTAGCCGCGATTTTGAGCGCTTGAAAGTATTCAATAAAAAGCTTTTAATCTCAAGCGGATTAATTTCTGAATCTGAAAATATCGGTAAATTCAGCACTTGGCAATGGGATTTGGATTCTGATAAAATAGATTTCTCAGACAATCAGTTTCGATTATTAGGCCTTGAGCCAAAATCTTTTGCTCCCAATAAAGCAACACTTTTAAAATACGTGCATCCAGATGATAAAGAATCTGTTGCAAAGGCAATTGACGGAATTATAGAAAAGAAACATCTTCCGTTTGTATACTACAAAATTGTACGTCCCGATTTTGAAGTTCGTTATTTTAAAACTACGGGCAAACTCGTAACCGACCAACAAGGAAGCAAAATTTTACTTGGAATTAATTTTGATATTACAGACGAACATCTTCTTAATATTGAACTTCAGGAAAGAAATAAAGAGTTGGAGAAAAGTAACAAAGAGTTGGCTTCATTTAATCATGTGGCAAGTCACGATTTGCAGGAACCACTGAGAAAAATACAAACTTTTATTTCGAGAGTTTCTGATGCCGATAAAAAAGTCATGTCTGAAAGCGGCAAAAATTACATCACTAAAATTGAAAGTTCAGCAAAAAGAATGCGTGTTTTAATAGACGATCTTCTTTTGTTTTCGAGAACGAATACCACGAAAAAAGAGTTCATCAAAACAAGCCTTAATGACCTTTTAAGCAATGCAGAATCTGAATTGGCAGAAATAATCGAAGAAAAGAAAGCAGTGATTAAGGTTTCAAAACTTCCAAAACTTTCTGTAATTCCATATCAGATCGAGCAGCTATTTATTAACTTAATTGGAAATTCATTAAAATACAGTAAGCCTGATATTGAACCAGAGATATCAATTTCTAGCGAAAAAGTAAATTCTTCCGAGTATCCAGAAATATTAGAACAGTCTATAAAGAAATTTCATAAAATTACTTTTACAGATAACGGAATGGGATTTGATCCTCAGTTTAAAGAAACTATTTTTATTCTTTTTCAGCGTCTTCATTCTAAAACAGACTATCCAGGAACCGGAATCGGATTGGCAATCTGCAAGAAGATTGTAGAAAATCACAAAGGCCATATTACAGCCGATAGCACTTTAGGCAAAGGCTCTGTATTTACCGTATTCCTGCCCGATTAAAATTTTATTTTAATTTGTAAGAAAAAAAATCGCTACATTATACTAAGAGCAAAAAAAGAAATTATAGATTTTTCTATAATTTCTTTTTTTTTACACCAAACTTAAACTTCACAAACCTTTGATTTTAAAAGGATAAAACCCAAAAATAATTCTGTTATGGGAATTATATAACGATTCATTTTTATGCTGTAAAGGAAAATCTTTCATTCGTTAGCATCTTTGTAATGTAATACTTTAGGAACTAATAATGAAAGCAATTTCCCCATTAAAAGCTACTTATCTTAAAGTCTTTTTCTTATTTGTATTAGTGGTCTGCATCACGTCATGCAGAAAAATTAATCCGATTGAAAATACTTTGAAAAATCAAGCTTTTGCAAAAAATGACAGAGAAGAAACGGAAGTCTTCTTTTTTATTTCAGCGGCGAATATTAGCAAATCTATTATTTCAAAAAGTCAAATTGCACAACAAAAAAGTTCAGATGTAATTGTTCAGGAATTAAGCAAAAGAATAGAAATTGAAGAGAATCAGTTGCTACAAGAAGTAACCAAAATGGCCACATCTAAGCTCATTGTCATTACTGAAATAAACGCCATGCACAAACGAGACCTGTACAACCTCATTGATGCTAGCAACAAAGATTTTAACAGCATCTATCTCGACGCCACAACAGAAGCTTTATGTGATCAAATTGAATTACTTGAAAAGATTTCTAAGGAAACAAATGATAAACAAATTTTGGAACTGGTTCTCCGTTTTTTGCCCGAACAATACAAACTCTTACGAGAGACTGAAAGAATAAAAAAACAAAATGAATAAACGCCTATTATCTATCTATTAACTAAATTTTTTACTATGAAATTACAAGCCAATTTTTTATGCGCCTTAACACTTTTTTTATCAGCTTCGTTTGGAATGCTGCACGCTCAGGACAATAATGTAAATACCGAATTTGGTGTAAAAGGAGGATTCAACATGTCTAATCTTTACGGCAGCGGAGATGATGTAGATGACAACAATGTTTTATACGGATTTAATGCCGGAGTTTATGCTACACTTCCTATTTCAGATTTTGTAGCAATTCAGCCAGAACTTTTGTTTACCACAAAAGGGGCAAAATTAGAATACAACAACGCTCTTGCAAGTGGGGATGCAAAATTTAGACTTAATTATATCGAGCTTCCGCTTTTAGTGCGAGTTAATGTGACAAAAAACTTTAACATTCACGCCGGTGGTTACGCTTCTTATCTAGTAAGCTCTAAAGTAAGCGGAAACGGAAGTATTGATTTTGACCAAGATATTGACACAGATGATCTTGCCAAATTTGACGCAGGTATTTCTGCTGGTGTTGGAGTAGATTTTAACCCAATTAGCGTAGGATTACGTTACAATTACGGTTTAACCACTGTAGGTAAAGAAAGAACGGTTGCAGGAACAACATATACATTTCCTGACGCAAAAAACAGCAACTTGACTTTATATCTTTCTTATAAGTTAAATTAAAAGAATTGATTATTAACCATTAAAATAAAAAACCATGTCAAATTTATTATATACAATCGCAGTGATTCTGGTGATACTTTGGGCTCTTGGGTTCTTTGTTTACAGTTTCGGAAGCATTATTCATATTCTTCTTGTAATTGCCATTATTGCCGTATTGCTTCGACTAATTAAAGGTCGAGAAGTATAAAATCACACTTTTTATTAAATCAACAAATTATTAAATATTAATCCATTAAAATTAATTTATTATGAAAACTAGTAGCACAATTTTAGGAATTTTAGGAGCCGCAGCGGCGGGAGCATTCATAGGTGTTTTATTTGCACCAGACAAAGGGTCAAACACAAGAAAAAAAATCAAAGATAAATCAAAAGATTACGGTGATAATCTAAAAACAAAATTTGATGGTATTGTAAACACAATCACTTCAAACGGTAAAGAAATTATCGAAGAAGGAAAATCTAAACTTAACCAAGTTAAAGAAGATTACAATACGCTGAAAGACGACGTTAAAACAGTAAAATCAAACTATTAATCGAGATATTAATTAGTGAAATTTTCAAACCATAAAACCCTATATCATGGAACCAAATGCAACAACAAACGAGGACTTAAATCTTTATGAAAAAGCTGAAAACTATGCTAAAACAAGTTTAGAATTACTAAAACTGAAAACAGTATGTTCAGTTGCTGACGGTGCTTCATCATTGGCTTCAAAGATAGCGATTGGTATTGTTGTTGCATTTTTTACTTTGTTTCTAAATATTGGCATTAGTTTATGGATTGGAAAAGAACTTGGAGAGTACTACTATGGCTTTTTTATCATGGCATTATTTTATCTTATTGTAGTGATTGTGGTTGTGAAATCGCATCATAAATTGATAAAAACTCCTATTGGTAATACGATCATTTCAAGTATACTGAAAGAAACCAATAAATGATTTAATTATTAATAAACATAAAAAGACTATGGAGGCTATTTACAATATTGATCAGTTAAATCAAAAAATTGAGGAATTAGAAATTCGCCAAGATAAAGAATGGTGCGATATAAAAGACGAAATCGACGAGATTAAGAACAATTTAAAACCTATTAATCTAATTAGAAATACAGTGGAGGAAATTAACGAAACTGTTGGTTTTAAAAGTCATATTGCTCAGTCGGCAATTAGTATCGGAATTGGTTATCTGGCAAAAAGATTTATTGTCGGCAAAGGCGATTCGATGTTCAAAGGTGTTTTGGGCTCAATCGTTCAGCTTATCGTAACAAATCTGGTTTCGAAACCTCATCATGAATCTTCCGAAGAAGAAGAATCATCACAATACGAACCGTCTAGAGAGTAATTTGTTTAACTTAATTTTAATTATTATGGAAAAGTTTAGCGAAATAATGATAAAAAACGGTGTATACGTTTACTCGAATCTATATAAATGTTTTGAATACACAAGGATATTTCTAGGTGTCTAATTCCATCATACGTTTTTGGGGAAACAAGTGATGGAAAAGGACCTTAATTATATATTTAAGGTGCTAAGTTGCTAAGATTCTAAGGTTCTAAGTTTTATACTTCGATTTTTTTAATCTTGCTTACTAATCTTAAAAATAAAAAAACCGCAACTACAAAGTAGTTGCGGTTTTTTTTATGTCTTTAATTTCAGAAACTTAGAAACTTAGAAACTCAGAATCTTAGAATCTTAGCATCTCACAAACTCTACCTATAATCCTGATAAATCGGTAATTTCAAACCTGCGTAAATGTTACAGCCTTTTGAAGTGTTTGAAAACAGATTGGTAAATAGAGTTCCAGAACCAATAAATAATGGACCTGCTCTAAAACCAGCTCCTATTTGCGTTCCGCTGTATTGCATATACGTTACAGGAACATAAAAGCTAAATTGTCTTGTTTCGTATCTTGGCGAAAAAGTTACCGAATTGGCAATTGCAGTTCCGTTTACTTTTTTGGCATCTACTAAACTGAAATCCCCACTTAAATTCAAATAAAATCTTTGATTGATATTCCAATCAAAATTGGTGTGCAAAGCCGTTGGTAAATTTGCTTTCACTCCTTTTCTAGAAGATATTTTAGTATAGTTAGCGTCAAAAAATTCAAAAATATCATCTGCATCCTCAATATCTTGCTGCGTTACTCTTCCTGTTATATTATAAGTATTCTCTACAATATTTTTATAGTTTAGTTTTCCAATATCGGTTATAGAAGCTGCTGCTTTAAACTTATATCGGTTTCCTGCGCAAGAATGACAATTTGTACGATATTCATAAGTAAAACCTAAATCTACTCCTACTCCTGCCGATCCCATATCAAACTTTGGATCATTTCCGTTGGCATAATCATAACTCGCCGCTGTTTTTATTGTTCCTGTCGAATAATATTCGCTCAACGAAGGATTTGCTTCATTTTTAGTAAAAGCTACGTTCAAATCATTTCCGTTAATATAACCGTTTACGCCCGCCATTAAGTATTTTAAAGTAATTCCGCCTTTTACAAAATGATCATCACGATCGAACAAAACCGTCGCATAACTCGCTCCAATTTCAGCCCAAGAATTCGAAACACCATTCGGATTTCCGCCTGCAATTAAAAAATTATCAGAAGCATTTACATCTTTATTAACCTCATCAATAAGCTGTCCGTTTATGCCAACTAGATTTGTAACACTACGCACACGCGTAAAAAGTGCAACGCTATGCAAAGGCGTAATATTAAACATAACAGACGGCCCCATAATATCAGCATTAAAATTCCCCCTATTATTCGATTTGAAATTCCTGCTCGCTTGAGTATCCAGATCGTAACCGCCGTCTAATATATTGGCAAAATTAACTCCGTATAAATCATTTTGCCCAGTTCCGCTTACAGATACAAACGTAACGTCGGCTTTATACTTCGAATCCACAATATTAGAAGGATTAAACAATGCCGACTGAATTCCAGCAAAATTATCATCTCTAAATCCGAAATACGATTGCGATCGCGCATAAAAAAAGCTTCCAAAGAAGCAAAATAGAAGTAAAGTTCTCTTCATAAATTAGATTGGTTTTGGTTGGTTTAGTATTCTTTTTGGGTATAAAAGCATGACAAATATGAGATAAAAAATTCAGCAAAAAAAGCTAGTTTTCTTTAGGTTCTAAGATGCTAAGATTCTAAGAAACTAAGTTTTACGCACTAGTCTTATAAATCTTACTTCGCAATATTCTTCTGTAGTATTGGTCTTAATTTATGACACTCTTTTTAAAGAAATAAAGCCTTAAAAATCTAAAATTCCGAACATTAAATTTTCATTAAAAAAGCGATGCTAATTTTTATCCATAAAAAAGCCGAACATTTGTTCGGCTTTTTTTTTATTCCTCTATGTATTCGTATGTCATTGAATCATCTTCACTTAACATCTTCGTTAGATAACCGTCCGGTGTATATTCAAACGTTCTATCCCAATAAACAGAATACTCTCCATTCATATCTGTGTAACCGCTATGTGTAAAATTCATGTACAAAAAAGGATTTAAAATCAACTCTTGCGAGATCAAAAAAGGTTTACGATCACTCTCGTAAATACTTACTTCTGTATCACGGAATGATTGTGCTGAATCTGTAACAACACTTGTCAATTTATTTTTTTCATATGTATAAGTTGTTATGTCAAAAAAACTTGTACCTGTACCTGTTTTGCCAGACGCTTTACTAAGTCTTCCCTGATTATCGTACTCATAGATATATATCCTAACTTGATTAGTACTCGAAACACTTGTAGCTTTAGTTATAAAATTGTTCTCATATTCATAACTTATTTTAGTATAATTTCCATTATCATTCGTAACAGTTTTTTCTATTAATCTCGAACCATCATATTTATAATCAGTAGTTAAAACCGAAGGCTTTAAAGTAACTTGATCTTTATAATTGCGAATTGACTTTATTAAAAGAGTATCTGCATAAGTGTATTCAACAACATAATCTAAATCGCTCACATTCTTTGATGTATAGATTACTTTCGAAACCAGTTTTGCAATTTTGTTTTGAGAAGATTCAGATATATCAAACTTATAAGAACCACCCGAAAAACTAATTACAACATTTGCAGCAGTTGAATCTGTTTTTGCTGAAATTGTACAAGTATACGCCACATTGTTGATTTGAAAACTATAAATAGTCTTTAATACCTCTTTAACAATATTAGTTACTTTGTATTCCACCGTACTATTATCAAAAATATTGGAGAACCCGATAGTTTGAGTTCTTGGATAGAAAATAACTGAAACAGGTTTTATAGTTTCAGTGCCAGAGCCTACTTCAGCAGTTTTTGATGTCTGTCCTGTAGATTTTGTGATTTTAGCTCCATAATAAGCCTTATATTTTGACTGCGTTGGTTTTACGTCAGCATAAACAACTTCTGGCTGCGAATTATCATCCTGCGAATCATTAGAACACGATGTTAGTCCTAAAGCAAGAACAAAAAGTAAAATTATTTTCTTCATATATTTTGTTAATAAATCCCGTTTATCATGTCGGGTAATAGCATGTTTTAAATTTAACTTAATATTTTTCTTATAAACGCGCCGAAAATACATTTTTTTTCTTAAAAACACTAAGATACCTCGAAACAAAATATTAAGTTTTTTCTCAAATATTACAACCTTCTAATTCTAAGGTTTTTCACAAAAAAAAAGCCGAACAAATGTTCGGCTTAATATTATTACAAAGTCCTAAAAGAAAACTTAGAATCTCAGCATCTTAGAATCTTAGCATCTCAGAAATTTAGTAAACTTCCGAAGCTTCTTTCAATTTCTCCATGTTGTTAACCAACTGAAGCTCAGAAACGATTTTCTGAATATCACCATTCATGATGTTTCCTAAATCGTAAAGCGTTAAACCAATACGGTGATCGGTTACACGACCTTGCGCATAGTTGTACGTACGGATTTTTGCCGAACGGTCTCCAGAACTTACCTGAGAACTACGTTTTTTAGCATCTTCTTCCTGCTTTTTAGCTAATTCCATTTCGTACAAACGAGAACGTAATACCATCAAAGCTTTATCTTTATTCTTATGTTGCGATTTCTCATCCTGACATTGCGCCACCAATCCTGTTGGAATGTGCGTTAAACGTACAGCCGATTTCGTAGTATTTACCGATTGTCCTCCAGGTCCAGACGAACAGAAGAAATCTACACGAACATCGTTCATATCTACCTGAACATCAAACTCCTCAGCTTCTGGCAAAACCATAACCGTTGCAGCCGATGTATGCACACGACCCTGAGTTTCTGTCTGCGGAACACGTTGTACACGGTGAACACCCGCTTCAAACTTCAAAGTTCCGTATACATCTTCTCCAGTAACTTCAAAAATAACCTCTTTGAAACCTCCAGAAGTACCCTCGTTCATATCTACAACAGATGATCTCCATCCCATAGATTCGCAATATTTCGTGTACATTCTAAACAAGTCACCAGCAAAAATACTCGCTTCGTCTCCACCCGTTCCGGCGCGGATCTCCACCATAACGTTTTTCGCGTCTTCAGGATCTTTAGGAATAAGCATAAATTTGATTTCCTCCTCCAATTCTGGCAGACGTTCTTTTGCTTCATCCAATTGCATTTTGGCCATTTCCACCATTTCAGCATCGCTTCCGTCAGCAATAATTTCGTTTGCTTCGTCGATGTTTGCTAAAACTATGATGTACTCTTCTCTCTTTTCAACAAGCGCTTTTATCCCTTTATATTCTTGGTTAAGCTGCTTATAACGTTTTTGATCAGAAATAACATCCGGCTGAATAATCAAATCCGAAATCTCATCGAAACGCTGCTTTACATATTGAAGTCTATCTAACATTTTCTTTTTCCTTTATTTGGACCGCAAAATTACAAAATTTTTGTGAAAAATTCTAGAATTGATTTTTTGTGTTTTTCGAGGGAAATTTTGATGGTTTTGCTTTTTGAAAATCAGGTGTTTTTACTTGGTGTTGGATTTAAATTTAATACGACGTTTGTCTGTAATATAAATTCTTTTAGAATACCCTTTCTCTTAGTACTAAACATTTTAAATTTCTTTGCGAAATTTACGGTTTTCCGTAAGTTTTTAGAAACAAAATAAGTTATGTTTGAATAATAATAATAATAATAAATCCTAAATACACCCAATAAATTACATAATTTTCAATTTATTTAAGTCAAAAATACATGAATACAGTAGATAAAGATAATTTTTTTAATGCCGTTGAATCTTTAAAAAAATATAGACGAGCAGACCTTGTTGATGAAAGGGGAAAAAATCTTTTAGAAAAACTTTACACAGATTTACTTCCAAGCGAGCATATTTTAAAGAAAAGTTTAAAAGACAATACTACTTATTTAGTTGGAAGAAAAGGAACTGGAAAGTCTACAATCTTTTTAAGAATCGAACAAGAATTACGAAAAAAAGATTTTTACTTACCATGCTATATTGATGTTAAAACTGTCTACGAATCTGCTCAAACAGAATATATCAATTTAGATTATCTTACAGAATACTTAGATCCTAAATCATTACAAAAATATTTAATAGAACGAAGTTTCCTTCAAAGTGTTTTATCTAGACTGTTAGTTGAAATTAATTTGCGATATGATACTTTTTTTAACAATCTTTTAGATGTTATTTCTACATCTAAATCTACAAAAGTAAAAGAAAAAATTGAAGCACTTAAAAGTAAAATTGAAGATAATGAGGTTTTAAAAGAAATAGAAATTCCAATCATAAAAAATATCGCTTTTAACAAAAAAAACTCAAATTCAACATCAAAAGAGCACCAAACTCAAGCAGGTGTAGAAGTTAAAACTGGTCTATCTGAAAAAGTCATAGAGGGAATTACCGAAATTAATAATAATTTCTCAAAAAAAGAAGGTCTCAACAATAAATCTGAGATAGAAACAAATTTCTCTTCAGTTTACATGCAGATCTTCCAAATAAAAACATTTATCGAAGAAGTTAAAGATGTTTTAAAAGATCTTAATATTAAACATATTGTAATTCTATTAGATGACTTCTCAGAAATAGATGACACAGCTATTGAAACTTTTGTAGATGTTTTGTTAGCTCCATTAAATAACTGGTCCGAAGAATTTATTAAATTTAAAATTGCCGCATATCCTAATAGAATTCATTACGGAAAGATTGATCCAGGAAAAATCGATATTATAAATCTTGACTTCTACAATTTATATTCAGAATTTGAAAGAAATAAAATGGAAGAAGGAGCTATCGATTTTACAAAAAGATTAATAGAAAAGAGAATTCATTTTTTTACAGGTAAGTCCTCTAGTGAATATTTTGACACCAGTAGGAATACAATTGAAGAATTTTATGAGTTAATTTTTCAATCTTCAATGAACGTACCGCGAATTATAGGCTATATCCTCTCATATTGTTATCAAAGTAAAATTATCTATGATAAAAAAATAAATAAAAGCGATATAGAATCCGCTGCACAAAAATATTATGAAGATAAGATCGAACCATTTTTCCACAAGACCACATTTTCATTAATGTCAATAAATGAAAAAATTGATATTCTGCAATTAAGAGAATTACTCCTAAAATGCACTGAAAAACTTACTGAAATTAAACGAAAAATAACAAGCTCTGAATATTCTGGTGAATCATATATCATTGGTCTACCTTATGCAAGTCATTTTCATTTTATTCCTGAGTTAGAAAAATTTCTAAATACGTTAGAACTTAACTATTTTATAAGTAAGTATACAGAAATGAGTGATAAAGATGGAAAACTCGTTTCAATTTACTGCATCAACTATGGTCTAGGTGTTAAAAATAATTTAATGTGGGGAAAGCCTAAAGGTTCAAAGCATCGAAAATATTTTATCGAAAGACCATTTAATTTTAATCCTTTGATAAAAGAATTTTTAGCATCTTCTAAAAGAACGCATTGCATTAATACAGAATGTAATCAAACTTTTACACAAGATCAAATTCCATTATTAGAATTTACAAATTATAAATGTAATAAATGTCATAGTGATGTTATTTCTGAAAGTATCGATGAAAATATTCAAAACGAACTAAAACAGATTGAAGATAAAGATTTATTACCACAAACCGATATAAATATAATCATGGAACTTGCGAGTCAAAACAAACCATTAATAGCAAGAGAAATCGCAGAAGAACTTGATCTATCCTCACAATCAATAGGTCAAAAAAACAAAATGTTAGATTTAAAAAAAGGTTTAATTAAAAGAAATAAAGATGTAAACCCATTTTCTTATGAATTAACTGAGTTAGCAAAAAACATGTACAAATAAATTCGATAAATAAATGGCAATTAGCACAAATTCTGTAATACATTATACAAATAGAATTGATAATTTAAAAGGAATAATTTCACAAAGTGGTTTTAGATTAAAATATTGTTTAGAAGAAGTAGATATATTATCTAATTCGCCTTTTAATGTTGCATTACCAATGATATCATTTTGTGATATTCCTTTATCAGGTATAAAAAATCATATTGATGCTTATGGCTCATACGGCATTGGATTAACAAAAAATTGGGCTAAAGAAAACGGAGTAAATCCAGTATTATATCTAGAAAGAAAATCTAAAATCAGTACTAACTTAAGAAACCAAGGTCAACGCTTAGTGGATAATGATCCGATGGATATGGCGTTATTAAATGAATTTGCAGGTTTTTTAAGTTATTGTAAAAATTATGAAGGTCGTCTAGTTAGGGGAAAAATTAATACTGACTCATATAGATTCTATGATGAACGCGAATGGAGATTCATAGCAGATGAAAATGATATTAATGGACAACTCGCTATTATTAATGGCGAGGATTATTTAAAAGACAAAGATTCTCACAACGCAAAAATAAAGGATTGCTATGTTAAATTTTCGTATGATGACATATCTTATATCATTGTTGACAATGAGAATGAAATTCCAGAAATTTTAAATGATATTCATGATGCATACGAAGATATAGCAACAGCAAAAAAGCTGAAAATTCTAGCGACAAAAATTTTAACAAAAAACCAAATTTGGAATGATTTTTAAACGACATTTTTTATGAACATGAATTATAAATAAATAGAACAACATGAATAATTATAAAATATATAAAAACAAATGAAAGATTTTTTTAAAAATTTATTTCGCAAATCAGGTGACGAAATTGATAATTACGAATACAAAGGAGCTGAAGACATTATAATAACCTGCTCATCATTAAGGGCCTGCAACAGGCATTCAGATGCAATAAGACTATATGAAAAGTTTGAACAAAAAATTGCTACTAGCGACTATGATATGCCTGGTTTAACTACTATCATAAAAATCTGTGAAGAAAATTCAGCAATTGATAAAATGATAAATTATGCTAAAGCTTTAAAAAAAATCGCTCCAGACCATCCTTGGGTAATTGAATTAAGCAAGAGATATACATTATAATTATTGATACCCGTTAGCACAGATTTGCAATCCATGCCCACAACAGTAAGACACAATACAAATAAATTAAAAAGCCAATCTTTGTAGGCACGAATTGCAAATCCGCGCTATCGTACTTGTTTATAAATGAACCTTACACAAATCATCCAACAACTCCATTTCATCTTCTGGCAATAACTGCAAGGCAATTTCAAGCAAAGTCATTACATTGACATTATTGTCTTTTGTAAAACTCGACAAACCGTTTGCATCAGGATTAAGCAAAATAATACTTGCTTTTAGCAAATCTGAAACCATTAGATTTAATTCGTTATAAGAAGATACTTTTAGCGGTATTGTAAACGAGTTGGTTTCTTTTGGCACTGGTTTTAGTTTGCTGAAATACCTTCCTTTATTTATTAATTCTAGCAATTCTTCTGCTCTTTCTTTATTTTGTATCTCCATTTTATATAAGATTTAATTTACAATTTTAAACAAATATATAAAATATCAGTTGAAAACAATCGATTTTTAACAATCATATCAAAACAATCTATTACTTGTAATTTCATTTCTATGAAAAGAGAAAGAAAAAGTGAAATTCCTGAAGTTGTAAAAGAACTGGGAATTAAGATAAAAGATGTGATTGAGGATAATAAATTAAAGACAAGAGAAGTTGCACATGACGCTGAGATGGATGTGGAAAATTTAAGAAAATACCTTAAAGGTTCACAAGAAATGAAAGTAAGCACTTTGTTTAAAATTGCTCAAGCTTTAAAAATTCACCCAAGCGAATTAATTAAGGATTTGTAATATTTTGTTGTTGCTTTATTGCTAAATTATTTTTTCGTATTGAGACGTATATGCCTAATTCTCTCATACATCTTAGCACAGTTGTATGTGATAAAAAATATCCTGATTTTTGTAGTTCTATAACAATACGATGGCAACCATAAGTTTCTTTAGAAGCAGAAAAAATAGAATTAATTTCATTTTTTAAGTTTATACGCCATTTTTGAGTTTCTGTAAGCAAACCTCGTTTCCATGTGCGGTAGGTACCTCTATTTACATCTAATGTTCTGCACATTAATTTTATTGAATATTTTTTTTCATTTTCTGCCATAAAATGAAAAATGAAAGGTTTTCCGAGGAAAATATATTTACTGGCATTTCTAATGATTTCAAACTTTAAATCCACATCTTTAATTTGTTTTTCAAGATCGTAAATTTTCTTCTCTTCAGAAGTTAAAGTTAGATTGCCATATCCAGGAAAACATCCTGTTCCATATTTTTTATACTCTTTTCGCCAAAGAGAAAGAAGATTTTTATCTATTTGCAAATCTCTTGCCGTTTGAGCCGAATTTCGATTTTCATAACTTAAGAAGACTGCCTTTAATTTGAAATCGCGGTCATAATTTGCTCTGGTCTTTTTCATAAATTATAATTATTAAATTCCTCGATTGTCTTGTAATTAAGACTGGAATGTATTCTTTTTTTATTATACCAGTTTTCTATATATTCAAGTATGACGATTTTCAATTCACCTGTTGTTAGTAATCTCTTCTGTTTATAAATTACTTCTCTCTTTAAAGTATTAAAAAAACTTTCCATAACAGCATTATCTAAACTGTCTGCTGTTCTGTTCATACTAGGCTTGCAATTATATTCAGCTAATTTATTAGTAAACAATTTACTCGCATACTGAGATCCTTTATCAGAATGGAATATTAATCCGTCTGAAATAGGACGATTAATTATTGCTTTTTCAAAAGCAGGTAAAGTTGTAACCTTAGTAGAAAGTTCACAACTCAAATGCCATCCTACTATTTTTCTATCATACAAATCCATAACAACAGTGAGATATGAAAACCTTCTCTTTATTTGAATATAAGTAATATCTGAAACCCAAACTTTACAAGGTTCATCTACTTTAAACTGTCTTTTTAATAAGTTGGAAGCAATACATAAATTATGCTTTGAATCAGTTGTAACTTTGAATTTCTTTTTTACTTTACTCCTCAAACCAAGCTCTTTCATCCAAAACGATACCTGTGCTTCAGAAATTTTAAATCCTCGATTATTAAGTTCTCTTGTAATTAATATAACTCCTTTATACTGCTTGAATTCAAAAAATATAGAATCTATTTCTTTTTTAAGCAGATTAACGCGGATTTCTCTTTTTGAAAAAGGTTGTTTTGTCCATAAATAATAGGTTGAATGTGAAGCTCCTAAGACCTCAAACATTGTATATAAAGGATATTTATCTCTATTCTGATGTATGAAATTACAAATTACATGTTTGCCTTGATTCATATATTTAAGACCTTTCTCCAGTATTTCTAACCGCAGTTGAGAATCTGCAAGCTTTTTTTCTAATTCATAGATTTGCTTGTTTTCGTAATATACTCTTTTAATACCTACTCCTAGAAAACTCCCTTTACCAAACTTTAGGTAAGCGCTACGCCATTTAGAAAGCATTTTAGGATTAATGCCTAATTCTTCTGCAGTTTCTGAAACGGTCTTTCTTATATAGCTTAATAGAACTGCATTCTCTTTGAAGATTGGGTCGTAATGTCTAACATTTTCATTCATATTAAGAAGTTTTATTATTAATTTCATTTATATAAAAAAATAACAATCTAATTTACAACAAATTAGAACACAATCTTCATAGAACTACTTGCGGAGATTTCTCCTTGCTAGCGCGAGCGTCTCGCTCGTGAACGCAATCTACGTAGGAAGTCTATTTTCTCATTCTATTCTCTTCTAGTTTTGTCATTTCGAGGAACGAGAAATCTTCGCGAGTAACTCTACAAAGATTGGCAAGTATGCTTTGCGGAATTTCTAATGTGATTTGCTTCGCCAGTTTGCTATCGCTCGAGTCTCGTTCCTCGAAATGACAAAACTTTGTGGTTACAATATGGAAAATCTTTGTAGAGCTACTTGCGAAGATTTCTCCTTACGTCGAAATGACAATATTGTGCAGAGAAACTGGCGAGAGACAAACTAAACGAAAAACCAATCCTCATTAAATCAGTATTTTAGTAAGAAATTTATATATTTGGTTACACCAAAAACCAATTTACTATCTAAAACCACTATTAATGAAAGGACTTATTAAACTCGGCCGTTTATTTTACGGTATCGGCATTATTGCTTTGGGAGTGCATCAGCTTATTATTAAAGATTTTCGATCTGAAATTCTGTCTCCTTTTCCCGCTTGGGCGCATCAATATTCTGTTTTTTCTATCCTTACCGGAATTGTTTTAATATTAGCAGGAATTATTATTTCGGGAATCGTTACCACTAAGTTTATCGACACCAGAAAAGTCTGTCTTTATTTAGGTTTTGCTTTTCTTGCTGCTTTTGTTGTTTCGCATCTTCCGTTTATTTTCGTTTTTAATACCGATAAAACCAACGCCACACAAATCTGGATCAATGCTATTGAGGAACTAACGTATAGCGGCGGAGCGTTTGTATTGGCGGGTTCTTATAGTGCTAATAAAAGCGAAAGCAAATTCGACAAATTTCTAGAAAAACTTATTCCTGTTGGACGAATTTTCTATTCGCTTTTAATGCTTTTGTTTGGGTTAAGTCATTTTCTTTTTGCTGAGTTTGTGTCTACAATGGTTCCGAAATGGCTTCCAGGAACTATGTTTTGGACTTATTTTGTAGGTGTTGCACTTATTTGTTCGGGCATTTCGATAATTTTCAAGCTTTGGATAAAACCTATTTCGCTTCTTTTGGCTCTAATGCTTTTACTTTTTGTACTTTTCTTCCATATTCAAGATGCTGTTGCAAACCCAACTGTTGGTGGCGGAAATGAAATTGTACGCGCTATTATTGCTTTACTTTTCTGTGGCATTGCATTGGTAATTGCATTAACAAACGATTCTAAAAAAGAGCTTTTAACTTCGGAAGCAATTTAAACTCAAATAATAAAAAAACATCCCGCAAAGAGATCTTCTTTTTGGGATGTTTTTTATTTAAAGCAAAAATTAGTTTACACCTCTTGTACTTTAAGAATCTCTAGTTTCAGATTCCCTTTTTTAGCAGGCCATTCGATAATATCGCCTTCTTTGTAGCCTACCATTGCAATTCCTTCGTCTGAAAGAACAGAAATTTTGTTTTTGCTTACTTTTACATTTTCTGGACCAACTAAAAGAATTGTTTTTTCTTCATTTTTATTGTGGTCTTTGTATGTAACTCTTCGGTTTATCGAAACAATATCTTCGGGCAAGTTTTTTCGCAATACTTGAGAAGCGTTTTTTAATTGATTCAATAACAATTCTTCTTCCTCTATTGTTACTTTTTTTCTTCTAATATGGTCTTTAATTAAATCGTATGTTCCTGTTGTTAAAATTATATTTTGTGACATGACTTTCTTGTTTACTTCAATTTAAGTAAAGGCATGATACAACTCTATTACCAAATTCCACATAAAGTGATAATTCAGTATTATCATATCCTGAAAAATTGAAGATTAAATAAATAGATTAAAATCGTAAAAGATTCCCCTGCCTAGAGTTGTGACAGGGTAAAAGAAATAAACTCTTTTGAACTTTTTAAGAAAGTATCGTCATGCAAATACAGCAATGTGCACATTAAGCACATCAAAGAACTGTTTATTAAATAAAAATTTGCAGTGATCATTATAATATCAAATTATTTTAGCAATATACGCCTTTTTTATCTTACAAAAAAATAAAGAGTCTACGGAACTCGATTTTGAACTTCTAGTGCAGTTCTAAAGAATAGACAAAATAATGTGGCATCTTCTTTTTTCCTGTTTTTTTAATATTATAAAAATAGATTCTCAATACATTTACTCTATCTGTTTATCATTCATCAATCACCAAAAACAAACTAAACATGGTCAAAAATCCGTTTCCTTGGATCGAATAGAAACATTTTCTACAGCTTTTTTTCTGAAATAAAAGCTAGAGGAAATATCTTATATTTGCTAGAAATAAAATCACTTATCTTGAAAAAGTAAAGCCATAATTAAAACCAAAACATGTCAATAACAACTACCATTATACTAGGTCTGTGTATTACTTTTATAATTATATACATTACAATTAATATAGATAAATTTAAACCTAAAAAAAGATCTGAACATCAAGATCTTATTGATAGTATTCATGCAAAAATTGCTAAAGCAAATGGAGCTTCGATAGAACAATACTCACTTGAAAATTTGTCCATTGAAAATACAAAAAAACAAGATTTTTATGCCGAAGTCGAATTTGTAAATAAAAATTGTACAAATCTAGAGGACTTTATTATTAATGACGAAATTAACGAATTTGATTTGTTGAAGCTTGCTGATTTAAATGGAATTGACTTACAGATTCGATCAGGATGGTTTCCTTTAGTTATTGAACTTATTAAAAAATTAAATGCTTACGGTTGGAATAAAAAAGTGACTTGCATAAAAGAAAAATATGCAGGCCTTAGATTTCATGCCGAATGTGTTTATGGTGATGCTATTTCAAATATTGTTGAAAAGTACGAAAACAAATCTCAAAATGTTTGCGAAACTTGTGGCGAACCAGGAGAAATTAGATCTAATTCTGGTTGGGATTATGTCGCGTGCAGAAAACACTATTTAGAGAATCGCGGCAAAATAACGATTGTAGAATCTGGTTTTAATTTGAATGACAATTTCTTTCCTTGGAAAGAAATTAAAAATGCAAATTTTGAAGATTTAATGGGAACTGATAAATATAATTTTCTGAATATCGAATTCAACAATGCAACAGTTAGACATGCTGGTTGGGAAGATCGAAAATTATACGTTTCAAAATATGTTATGGGATTTGGCAATTTTTTAAATCATTTACCAAAATCTATTAATAACCTAGATTATAGCTACATAGAAAATTTTAAAAGTTTAGAAAATTGTGAAATATGTGGCTATCAGGCAGTTTATTTTGACGAATGTGAATGTTGTGAAAATGAAACCTGGAACAGCTACATAAAAACTTGGCGAGTAAAGAACGAAGAAATAGAAGAAAAAAAGCTTTCTCACTATCATTACAAGCAATTGAACTGGGCTATGCATAAAAATGATGTTTTTGAAAGCACACAAAATAATTATCCAAAAAATCCTGATCATAAAATACTTTATACGGAAAAAGAATTAGAGGAACGTCTTGAATATTTTGAATCTTAAAATTTGAGCTTAATTTTCAAATATTTAGTACAAAAAAGAACTAAAAACAGTTTACTATGGAAAATTTCGATTGGACTTCTTTTACAAAGAAAATAGCCGTAAGAGCCGAACTGTCTGACATTTACAATGCTTGGACAAAAGCTGAAGAACTTGAAAAATGGTTTCTTGAAAAGGTATCTTTTTTTGATGGTAATCAAGAACCTTTAAGCAAAGGCAAAAATGCAGAAAAAGATAATATGTATGAATGGCTTTGGTATTTGTACGATGATTCTATGAAAGGAAAAATCGTATCCGCCAACGGAAAAGATCAATTGCAATTTACGTTTGAAGGAAATTGTCTTGTAGACATCAATTTAAGCGAAAAAGAAGATTATACGATTGTAGAACTTCGCCATCATAATATTCCAACAGATGATTATTCTAAACAATACATTAGATTAGGCTGTTCAAACGGCTGGCATTTTTATCTCACAAATCTTAAATCGGTTTACGAAGGTGGATTGGATTTGAGAAATAAGGACAGCAATTTGAATCCAATGATTAATAATTAAGCGCTATGAAAGTACTAATTACATTTTTCCTCTTAGTTTTTAATCTAACTTTATTTGCACAATCCAATCAATTTGCTGGCGAATATTCTCGTTCACTTTCTGAGAAAGAGAAACATACAATCGAATATAAATTAACTTTAAATCCCGACGGAACTTTTGTATTTCATTCGTATTCAAAATTACAAGACGGAAATCCAACGGAAGACAATAAATATGGAAAAGGAAAATGGAGTGCAAAAGACAATCTGATTACTTTTTCGGCAAACAAAAAAGAAGATTTAGACTCAAAATATACTCTAGATTTTAATAATTCGACAGCTCGATTTATTACCAAAAATTCGAGAGATAAAAGTGATAAAGTTGTTAAAACAAAACTTCAGTTTTTAAAATCAGAAATTTTCTGGATGAAGATCATAGACGTTTTTAAATTGTAAATGAATGAAAAAAGTACTTATCTTAAGTTTTCTGTTTCTATCAATCGTAGTGTTTTCACAAAACAAAAAAGAAAACCCAATAGATGCCTTAGAATCAAAATGTCTTAATAAAGAAAATATTTCTAATTCAGACATGTGCAATTGTACTATTCAAGCTCGCGAATCTTGGGACAAAGAATTGAATAAATATTATAATTTACTAAAAACGAAACTTCCAAAAGAAGCTTTTGAAACTTTAAAGGAGTCTCAAAAACAATGGCTCGCTTATCGCGATAAAGAATATGCTTTTATTTCAAAATACTTTTACGAAGTACAACAAGGAACCATGTGGTATGCCGTTGCCGAAAACAGAAAGAAAGATATTGTAAAAACGAGAGCGCGAGAAATGGAAGAATATTATAAAATGTTTGAGTATTAAAAATATAGATTTTATAAAAAAAGCTGCAAGAATGATTTCTTACAGCTTTTTGTTTTATACTATCTCGTTTTTAGAATGAACTTACAAAAGTCGCAGAAGCATCTTTTAAATTCTTCCATTTCTCATTTGCGTAATCTACATCATCTACGGCTATTTGAAGAGTAGGACTATTAGATTTAAAAGTTCCATAAGTAAATTTTACATTACTTCCATTTTTCAAATTTAATGTACTTAAGAGATTATTGTCACAAAACAAATAATCACTACCTATAGTTGCAATTAGAGGATTATTAGAAAGATCTAAAGTAGCAATCTTATTATAAGAAATGCTTAAGCCTATTAATTTTGAATTTTTGCTCACATCTAAACTTGTTAGCATATTATTTCCACAAGTTATTCTCACTAACTCACTACATTTACTGATATTGATTGAAGTTAATTTATTATACGAACACGAAATACCAGTTAAAGCAGTATTCGTGGTCAGATCTAAAGATGTTAAAGCATTTTCATGACACATTAAATCTTTTAAAGCTGTATTTTTAGTAAGATCCAAAGTAGTTAACTGGTTGTTATTAACCCATAAAACTTCTAAAGCTGTATTTCTAGAGATATCTAAGCTTCTTAATTTACCATCATTAGCATATAAATTTGTCAATGCTGTGTTTTTATAAAGGTCTATAGAAGTTATACTAACTCCAAATGATAGCTGTGTTAATGCTATATTTTTGGTAACGTCTAAGGTACTGAGAGGATTTCTGTCACAATATAATACCTTCAAAGCTTTATTATTAGAAACATCTATATTAGTTATTAAATTAGAACTAAACTCGCAGCTTTCTAAAGCAGTATTTTTAGAGATATCTAAAACAGCTATCTTATTAAATGAAACATCAAGGAATTTTAATGCTGTGTTTTTCGACACATCTATTGAGGTTAGTTTTATAACCGAAGTACCATATATATTAGAACATGAGAAACGTTCCAAAGCTTTGAAATCCTGAAGTCCTGTTAAATCCGCTACACCAGAATCATTTAAATTTAAATTCTTAACTGATACAATTTTATACGTTGGGACACTTCCGTTAACAGGACCAGCATCATATCCTAATTTTATAAGTATCTCTTCAAATTTAGCATCTGGTATAAATGTCAAAGTCGTATCATCACCAGTCAAAATAATTGGTATATGAATTGTTTTACCAGCTTCAACAACAATCTGAGTAGTTTTACTTGCATGTAACGGAAAAGAAGCAACAAGAACAACATTGCCAGGAGGAATATTTTCAAAGACAAAAGTTCCATCAGTTCCAACAACTGTATTTATATCTTCCCTCTCTGTTTGTTTTAAAATTATTGTAGCGCCAGCAAGAATCGCATTATCATCTTTTACCGTTCCTGTAACTGTACCAATAGCCTTATCTGGTAATGTTGGCGCAGTAGAAGTATCATCATCTTTACTGCATGACGAAAATAAAAAGGTTAAAGCAAAAAATAAGAATAAAATTTTCTTTGCTTTTTTTAACTCCAAAAATTCAATGATAAAATAGGTCTTCATAAAATTCATTTATTATAATTAAATTCCTACAAAATAACACATAAAAACAATCAAAACCAATATATTAACAAGAAAATTAGCTGCTTTAATTATTTTATAAATTAAAAACTTTTGGAGGTGTCAAGTAGGAATTTTTCTAACTGAAAAATCAAACTTTGTTTTCTTATCTTCCCGAATAACTAGCCCTCCAAAAAAAATCGTTATTTTCGCTCTTCAATAAGAAAAGGAAAAAATGAAGGTCTGTATTGCTGAGAAACCAAGTGTAGCACGTGAAATCGCATCTGTTTTGGGCGCTAATACCAAACATGACGGATATTATGAAGGCAATGGCTACGCCGTGACTTACACTTTTGGGCATTTATGCACCTTAAAAGAACCCAACGATTATAAACCCCACTGGAAAAGCTGGGATTTAAACAATCTGCCGATGCTTCCTGAAAAGTTTGAAACCAAAGTCGTTCAAAATTCTGGAATTCAAAAACAGTTTAAGATCATTAAAAGTCTTTTTGAGAAAGCCGACGTGGTTATAAACTGCGGGGATGCTGGACAAGAAGGAGAATTGATTCAGCGTTGGGTAATGAACGAAGCACATTACAAAGGTGAAATTCAGCGATTATGGATTTCATCTCTTACTACAGAAGCGATTAAAGAAGGTTTTGAAAACTTAAAACCCTCTTCGAATTACGATAATTTATTTTATGCTGGATTTTCTAGAGCTATTGGAGATTGGCTTTTAGGAATGAATGCTACACGTTTGTACACCGTAAAACATGGTGGCTACAAACAAGTTTTGTCTATCGGACGCGTACAGACACCAACATTGGCAATGGTTGTAGAGCGTTTTAGAGAAATCGAAAACTTTAAACCTCAGCCGTATTGGGAATTGCAGACTTTGTATAGAGAAACACTTTTTAGTTATGAAGAAGGCCGTTTTCTAAACCAAGAAGATGGACAAATTATAGCAGCAAAAGTCAAGGAAAGTGATTTCGAAATTGTTTCTGTTGAGAAAAAGAACGGAAACGAATATGCTCCAAAACTTTTCGATTTAACAGGTTTGCAGGTATATTGCAATCAAAAATTTGGCTTTTCGGCCGAAGAAACATTGAAAATTGCACAGACTTTATATGAACAAAAAGTAATTACGTATCCCAGAGTTGATACGACTTTTTTACCAGGAGACATTTATCCGAAAGTACCTGGAATTCTCCAGAAATTAACCAATTATGCTGAATTGACTCAGCCTATTTTGGAGAAAAAAATCAAAAAATCGCCAAAGGTTTTCAATGATAAAAAAGTAACCGATCACCATGCGATTATTCCAACTGGAATTCAGAACAATTTACCGCATAATCAACAGCAGGTTTACGATATTATTACGCGACGTTTTATTGCTGTTTTTTATGATGATTGTTTGGTTGCAAATACGACAGTAATTGGAAAAGCTGCCGATGTGACTTTTAAAGCAACTGGAAAAGAAATCTTGAAAAAAGGTTTCCGTGTTGTTTTTGAAGACCCGAATGCGAAGGAAAAAGAACCCGATTTATTGCCGAGTTTTACTGTGGGCGAAAAAGGTCCTCATGAACCTTCGTTTCTTCAAAAAGAAACCAAACCACCTAATCAATTTACTGAAGCGACTTTACTGCGCGCTATGGAAACTGCAGGAAAACAGGTTGATGATGAAGATTTACGTGAATTGATGAAAGAAAACGGAATCGGTCGCCCGTCAACTCGAGCGAATATTATCGAAACGCTTTTCAAACGTCAATATATCGTTAGAAACAAAAAGCAAGTTTTACCAACTTTAACTGGAATTCAGTTGATCGATACTATTCAGAACGAATTGGTAAAATCAGCCGAGCTTACCGGAACTTGGGAAAAGCAATTGAAAGATATTGAAAAAGGAACTTTTACCGCTGCTGCATTCATTAGAAACATGAAACGCATGGTTGAAGCTTTAGTCTACGAAGTGCGAAGCGAGACCAAACATGCTAATATTTCGCATGCTGCAATGATTCAAAAACCTGTTGTAAAAGCCGAAAAAGAGAAGAAAAAATCCTCTGGAATTTCAGCAGAAACTTGTCCGAAATGCCAAAAAGGAAACCTGATTAAAGGAAAATCTGCTTTTGGATGCAGCGAATACAAAGCAGGTTGTGACTTTGTATTGCCTTTTGTTTTTCAAGATAAAAAAATCACCGAAAGCCAATATTTACGATTGGTTCAAAAAGGTTCAACAGTAAACATTAAAGGTTTCAAAACCGAATCTGGAACTGTTGAAGGTTTAATTCGTTTTGAAGAAAACTACAAACTGAAATTAGAACCAAAGAAAACAGATAAAAAAGCAGAACCGAAAGAAAGTTCCGATGCTTTAATGTGTCCTAAATGCAAAAAGGGAACTATTCTAAAAGGCAAAACAGCTTATGGCTGTGCCGAATATAAATCAGGTTGCGATTTTAAAGTTACTTTTGATGAAGTGCGTGCAAAACTAGAAAACCAAAAACCTACTAAGGAATTGGTTTATTCTATCTTGAGCGCTAGCGTTTGATTTTTTTTGCCACGAATTTCCACGAATTTCCACGAATTTCCACGAATTATTTTTTGAAAATTACTGTGTTTATATTATTTGCCACAGATTAAAATGATTAAAATGATTCTTTACTCTGTGTATTTTACCAATAATTGCACAAATTTTTTCCCGCAGATTTAGCAGATTTTACAGATTTTTATAATGTAGAGTATAAAATAAATCTGCTGAATCTGCTAAATCTACGTGAGACAAAATCATTTTAATCCTTTTAATCTGTGGCAGATATAAAAAAAGAAATTCGCCAGAATTCGTGAAATTTGTGGCAAACATTTTTTTCATACATTAGTGCTATCAAAAACCTTATAAATATGTTTCAGAAAATTACTCTTTTAGCTCTTGTAATAGCTTCGGTTTCTTGCCAAAAAAAAGAAACCATTGAAAAAGACAAAATCAAAAAAGCCGACTGGTTAATCGGGAATTGGGAAAATACTTCTCCAGAAGGTGTTTTGTCCGAAAACTGGCAAAAGTTAAACGACAGTACTTTTAGCGCTTCTTCTTACTTTATTAAAGGAAAAGACACGCTTCATTTTGAAACTATTGTTTTGGCGCAAATTGGCGAAACACTGACTTACAAAGCAACAGTAAAAGGTCAAAACGAAGATCAGCCTGTTTTCTTCCCTTCTACTTCTGAATCGGATAAACAATTTGTTTTCGAAAATCCGAAACACGATTATCCTCAAAAAATTACTTATACAAAAGGCACGAACAATACTTTGACGGCAGAGATTTCTGGAAATTTGAATGGAAAACCGAGTTCTGAGAAGTTTGTTATGACGAAGAAATAAAATGAATTTGGGCTAAAACCTACCGATAGTTTTCCTCTTACTAAAATTATAAAACACAATGAATCATGAAATTAAACAGCATTTTATTTCCGACACTTATAACTTTAGTAATTTTCTCTTCTTGCAAAAAAGAAGTCAAAACCGAAACTCCTGTAAAAACCTACCCTAAACTTGCAAAAGCAGAATGGTTTATTGGAGAATGGGGAAATAAATCGGCTGAAGGCGAACTTACCGAACGCTGGAAAAAAGAAAATGATTCGGTTTATTTAGGAGAATCTTATTTTGTGGTGGGACAAAACGACACCGTTTTTTCAGAACATGTTCGTCTTGAAGAAACCAATGGAAAATTGTCTTACATAGTAACAGTTCCTGGTCAGAATAAAGAATTGCCTGTTAGCTTTAAAATGACCTCAACGACAGATAATCAAATAACTTTTGAAAACCCAAAACACGATTATCCGAATAAAATCATTTACAATCTGGTAGAAAAAGACTCCTTAATCGCAGAAATTTCAGGACTGAAAAATGGCAAACCCAATACTGAAAGATTTGTTATGGCAAAGAAATAATTGTTTTTTGAATGTTTACAATCGTCCTTTCTTTTTTCGGTATTATTATCGTAGTGAATCTCTTTTTGTATATAAAGTATTCAATTATTCCAAAATCATTTATACCTCTTGAAAGCAAAATAGTTCGCTTTGAAGAAAGGATAAAATGGCGCGATGCTACAGGAAGTCCAAGCAATCCAGAAGTATCACCTACTTACTTTGTGCCAATTATAGAATATACTTTTAATGATAAAAAATATATTTATGAGGGTAAGCTTCCGATAACGTTTGCAACTTATAATTTCAATCGCAAAATAGCATTATACATCAATCCCAAAAAACCATCTGATGTCAGACATAAAATTAAATACTATTGGGAGTGAATTATGGAATGGCTACAGCAAGCACAATGAAACTAGAGCTTTTTTAATCCACTTAATTGAAAGCGGAATTACTTCTTTTATTTTTAAATACAATCGAATAGAAAAATCAATGTACACCACGTTTGATTTTAGGCTTTATTGCATAGAAAATCAAGTCGAAAAAGAACTATTCTATGTTAATTGCAGCTCTACCAGAAAGACTTTGCTTTCTTTCTTGCAAATCCTGAATCATATTAATGAAAACTATAAAATTGATTTGGTAAATGAATTTGCTAATGATGGTTATTTTTACGATGCCAAAAAGCTAGAAATTGTACGATATATATACCCTTAATTTTCAAGGAAAAAGAACTAAATATAAAAACCTTAGAATATTAGTACCTAAAAAAAATTATTCATTCTCCCCGATCTTATTCACCATAAAAATCATTAGAATTCCAAGAAGCGCCATAATAAGAAATGCCCATTTCATACTTAGATATTCGGAAATAAAACCAACCATTGGCGGAACCAGCAAAAATCCTAAATAACCAATTGTTGATATTGAAGTTAAGGCAGAACCACTACTTAAATTTGAAGATCTTCCAGCAATGCTAAACACTAGCGGAACTACACAAGAAACCCCAAATCCGATTAAAACGTAACCGAAAATAGTTGGGTAAGCATATGGGAGGATAAAACAAAGTCCGAAACCAGCTGTTATTAAGATTCCGCTGTAAAGCAGGATTTTTTTAGTCCCAAATTTCATTACACCATAATCGCCAAAAATACGTCCTAACGTAACTGCAGAAGCAAAAAATACAAATGCGGCACTGGTTAATTTTGGAGAAGCTTTTAATATGTTTTCGAAATAAATTCCACTCCAATCGTACATGGTGTTTTCGCAAGCCATAGAAACAAAGCAAATCAGTGAAAATTTTACTAGATTTTTTTCTGGCATCGAGAAAAACTTCTTCTTAACCGGAACAGGCTCATTATGAATACTCATTGGATAAAAACAAGCCGTAAGCGCAAGCATAAAAATACTCACTCCCAATAAATGATGCGACGGTGCAATGTGCTGTGTTACCATTACATATCCTAAACCAGCTCCAGAGAAAACTGCAATACTCCAAACCGCATGAAAACGTGTTATAATAGACTTTGGATACAATTTTTGAACTTCAAGAGATTGTGCATTTATTGATAAATTGAAAATATTACGAGAAGCTCCAAAAAATAAAAGTATAATTACCAATTGCCAGACAAATGCTGCCAAACCAGGCAAAGAAAGGGCAACATTGAACATAACTGCTCCAAGAAGCATTATATAACGGCTGCTGTATTTATTCAATAGTTTTCCTGTAAAAGGCATTGTTAACATTAAACCGATCGGAAAAGCAAATAGAACCGCTCCAAATTCGGCTTCAGACAAATGCAATTGGGCTTGTATATGTGGAATTCTTGAAACCCAAGAAGAGTAGCCGAAACCTGATAGAAAGAAAAAAACAGTGTTAGCAATACGATATCCTCTAGGCGTATTTTGAATCTTTTTAAAGAATGGTAAAATCATGAAGTCATTTTTCAGACAGCAAAATTAAGGCTTTTTAAAGTTTATCCCACCACAATTTCGAATAAGAATTTTGATTAATCGCTCTAGAATAAACATTTAACAATTTAACCTGCAAATGGCAGAAATAAAAATTGTTAAAGTTATTTTAATTTTTACATTTGCATTGTTTTTATTTATTCTAAATAAAATTTAATTATAAACCAATTAAAAATTAGCAATGAATTACCTCAGTTTGAAAACTTCGCGTTTTCTATTTTCTATCAGTTTTTTATTTTCGTTCTTATCAATTTTTGCTCAACAAAATCACGGAAAAATTAAAGGAACCATAACTACCTCAGACGGCGACGCTGCGGCGGGAGTAAATATTATTCTTAAAAACACAAAATATGGCACCGTTTCTAATGATGATGGTACTTTTGATTTTAATAAAGTAAAAGCCAATTCTTATACATTACAAGTATCTTTAACTGGTTATGAAACTCTAGAAACTGAAATTACAGTTACTGAAAACGAAACCTCAACAGTCAATTTACAACTAAAAGTTTCTAATAAAGAATTAAAAGAAGTTGTTATTAGCAGTCCGAAAAGCATTATGTCTAAAAAAACAGACTACGTTGCCAGAATGCCTCTTAAAAATCTTGAAAATCCGCAAGTATATAGTGTAATCCATAAAGAACTTTTGTTAGATCAAGTTGCTGTAGATGTTAGAAGTGCAGTACAAAACTCTCCTGGCGCAGTTCCTGTTACTTATCCTTCTGGTGGAGTTGGCGTAACTTTTAGAGGTTTTACTACAGGAATTAATGCTAGAAACGGAATGGAAACTGCTACAAATCGTTCTTCTACAGACCTTGCCAATGTCGAAAGAATTGAAGTTCTAAAAGGTCCATCAGGAACTTTATTTGGATCAACTATTTCATCTTTTGGAGGTGTAGTGAACTTGGTAACTAAAAAACCTTTTGAAACCGCAGCCACAGAAGTTTCTTATACTATGGGAAGCTATAACTTAAATCGTTTTACTGCAGATATCAATACGCCTTTAAAGAAAGATAAAAGTGTTTTATTTCGACTAAATGCAGCGGTTAACAGAGAAAAAAGTTTCTTAGATTTTGGTTTCAATAATACTTTTGCCTTCACGCCAAGTTTGACTTACAAGGCAAGTGATAAACTTACTTTCAATATTGACGCAGAATATATTAGCTCAAACAACACAAGACGTACTTATCATAGATACGATCCTAAATCAGGAATTACAAATCCTGGAGATTTGATGGTAGGTTACAGAAAATCACTATTTTATGATGACAATGACGCTAAAACTTCGGCAAATAAAGTTTTTGCTCAAGCAGAATATCAAATATCTGAAAACTGGAAATCGACTACTCTATTCTCTTTTATGGGAGAAAATGTAGAACGCAGCTACCAAACTTATACTCTTTGGCTAACTCCATACTTAGCGGCGAGAAGAGTTGGTAACTGGGGACCTATTTACAATAACTACACTAATATTCAGGAAAATATAAACGGTCAATTTAAAACAGGAAGCATCAAACATAAACTTTTGGTAGGTGCAAATTACAGTTTTAATAAAAACAGCTTCTCTTCTGGAATTACAGCTTATATTGATACGGTTGATGTTAGAATGCCTTTTGATCCTATGAGAAGAAAAACGGTTGATGCAACATTAAAACAAACTGCTTATCCTACTGATGGCGACCAGACTTTTAGCATTTATGCTTCTGATGTAGTTAATTTTACGGATAGATTATCTGCAATGTTAAGTTTACGTATGGACAATTATAAACGTAAAGAAGTTGAAGGTACTGAAGCTTATAACCAGACTGCATGGTCTCCAAAATTAGGTTTGGTTTATCAGGTTGTAAAAGATCAAGTTTCTCTTTTTGCAAATTATATGAACGGATTCCAAAATTCACCTCCCGCAACACAACCAGATGCAACAAAATTGATTTTAGATCCTGTTTATGCTATACAATATGAAGCAGGTATAAAAGCAGAAGCATTTAATAAAAAATTAAGTGCCACTTTAAGCTATTATAATATTACTATTGATAATGCGATTCGATACGACTCAAATGGTTTTGCATTTCAAGATGGAGTTCAAAAAAGCAAAGGTTTAGATTTTGAGTTAATAGCCAATCCAATAAACGGATTAAATATTATTGGAGGATATGCATACAATGAAAATCGCATCGAAGAGTCAGGAGCAATAGCACCTGGAGCTCCAAAAAATGTAGCTAACTTTTGGGCAACTTATGCTTTGCAAAATACGGTTAAAGGTTTAGGTGCTGGTTTTGGGTTAAATTATGTTGGAAAAAGCTATCTATTTGAAGACAATATTTTCTACATGCCATCTTATACAACAGCAAATGCAACAGTTTTTTACGATCAACCGACTTGGAGAATTGGTTTAAAATTCAACAACATTTCTAGTGAAAGATATTGGGATTTTTACGGAAATTCTCAAGCATTGTCAAACTTCTTAGTGAATCTAACATTGAAATTCTAAGGTCATTTATTTTCAAAAAACACCTCTGTACTATCTGCAGAGGTGTTTTCTATTTTAACACCTATCTTATTTAACCTTTTACAATGACTTTTAAAAAGCTACTATTAAAAATACATTTATGGCTAGGTTTATCATCAGGTCTTATCGTAGTTATACTAGGAATTACAGGCTGTTTATACGTTTTTGAAGAAGAACTGCGTCCTATAATTCATGACTATTATTATGTCGATCAGGTTAAAGATAAAAAACTGCCTATTAGCCATTTAATAACGATTGCGCAAGAAGCAAACAAAAAGATCCATCCGAAGCAGACATTTTCTGGATGCAGGACATTTAGTGATGATCGACGTACTGTTGTTGCTTGGTTTTATGAAGAATTGGACAAAGATGCGATCTGGTATTGGAATCAGTATCAGACAAACTATGTTTACTTAGATCCCTACACAGGAAATGTTACAAAAATAGAAGACTATAATTTTGAGTTTTTTGTTTTTGTACGAATGCTGCATCAAACACTTTGCTTAAACAGTAAAATTGGCGATCCTATTACAGGTACAGCAACCATTATATTCATAATTTCCTTAATTACAGGTTTAATTCTATGGTGGCCTAAAAATAAAAGTGCGGCAAAACAACGCTTTTGGTTTCAATGGAAAAACACTACAAAATGGAAACGTAAAAACTACGATTTGCATAATATTCTAGGATTTTACATGATGATTTTCACTTTGATCATTGCCTTAACCGGATTAGTATGGGCTTTTGAATGCTACGATAAAGGAATTCAATGGTTATTTAATGGCGGAAAAACATTTGCCAAAGAAGAAAGAATCGTTTCTGATACTACAAAATATACTCCAATCAGTGCTACTGATAAGATATATAATGCTACTCTAAAAGCACATCCTAAAGCCATAAGCTACTTTTTATTTACACCTGCAGAAAATGATTCTTTGGCGACTGTTCAAACATTTATTCGATACGAAAATCGTTTTGATGATACATCAATGTTATTTGACCAATACAGCGGAAAGAATCTTAAAGTTACCACTTATAAAGACAAAAATAATGGCGAGAAATTCAGATTTATAAATTACGATCTGCATGTTGGAAGTATTCTCGGATTTCCAGGAAAAGTTCTTGCTTTTTTTGCCAGTCTAGTTGCTGCAAGTTTACCTCTAACCGGCTTCTTAATTTGGTGGGGACGAAATAAAAAAAAGAAAAAAACGAGCAGCTAGTACTTTCTCCCTAATTTATTGGTCTTTTTTATGATTTTTATTTTTAATTATTCTAAATAAGACTTATGTTTGTAAAAAATATCATTCTAATAATTTAAACTTGATCTTATGAAATCAAATACTTTAAAAACATTAAGCTTTTTATTTCTAATGCTTTTTGCCGCACCACAGCTTTTTGCCCATGCTCTTTGGATCGAAACTAAAGCAACAGGAACAAAAGGAAAAGCTCAAGAAATTTCTGTTTATTTTGGAGAATTCTCTGATAACGATATTACAAAAGCTGATAAATGGTTTTCTGATTTAAAAGATTTTTCATTGGTAGTAATTTCTCCTTCAAAAAAAGAAACAAAACTGACTGCAAAAGCTTTAGATAATAAATACCAAGCATTCTTTACACCAGAAGAAGACGGAGTTTATACCATTGTAATGCATCATACAGTTGGAGACGTCTACGGGACAATGAAATTAGATTATAACTCTAGTGCAACTGTAGTTGTTGGAAATAAATCTGCAGGAAATGTCGCTACAGCTAACAATAATAAAATTAGCGTATTCTCTGAAAATGCTGATATCGCGAAAAAAAATACAGTAATCAACGTCTCTGCTTTATATGAAGGAGCTATTGCAAAATCTCAAAAAATTAAAGTAATCGCTCCAAACGGATGGGAAAAAGAATTATGGACAAATGATAAAGGAGAAATCACTTTTACTCCTATCTGGTCTGGAAATTATATGGTTGAGTTTGCTTATACTGAAAAATCTGCAGGTGAACATAACGGTAAAAAATACGACGAAATCTGGAAAATGGCTACATACCAAATTGCAGTAAAATAATTTAAGAAAATTTCATTCTTAGAGTTTAATTTCAATTTAAAAAAACCTTGTTTAACGGCAAGGTTTTTTTGTTGCTATTTATACTAAATTAAAATAATATTAGAAAATTCTTAAGACAATCTTAAGAAAACAATAAGAAAGGTTTAAGTAAGAAAACGCCCCATAAATTTCATTAACACAATCATGCCATTGTATATTTGCGGCGATCTATTTTTATTGAATCTAAATAAACAACATGAAATATAATTTACTATTTGCATTAGGCTTATTAAGTTTTGCCTCTTACGCTCAAGACTATTCAAGCACTGAATCTACTTCATCTGTAAACGATACAGTTAAGAATAAAAAAGGGGAAATTTTAAATGAAGTAGTTGTTACTAAAACCAAAGAACCAAAACCAGTAACAGCAGTTCGCTCTGGATTAAAACCAATGGATAATCCACAAAGCATACAAGTTATTGGTTCTGAAGTTATCGAACAGCAGCAAGCTATTAGATTAAGCGAGGTTCTTAAAAATGCTAACGGTGTTTACGTTGGTTCTGCTCGTGGTGGTGCTCAAGAATCTTTTTTCTCTAGAGGTTATGACATGTCTACAAACAATATGTTTAAAAACGGATTCCGTTATAATGCAGGGTCAATTCCTGATGTTTCTGGACTAGATAAAGTAGAATTTCTTAAAGGAGGTTCAGCTTTATTATTTGGAAACGTAGCACCTGGAGGAATTCTAAATTTAGTAACTAAAACACCTCAATTTAAAAGCGGTGGAGAAGTTTCAATGCAAATTGGAAGTTACTCTTATTACAAGCCAGCATTTGATTTGTATGGAGGTCTTACTAAATCAATTGCCTTTAGAATAAACGGTTCTTACGAAAACTCAGAAAGCTTTAGAGATGTCGTAAAAAATAAACGTGTATATGTAAACCCATCGTTGCTTTTTATCATTAATCCTAAAACTCAAATTACAATTCAAGGAGATTATTTAAGCGCAGATTGGACACCAGATTTTGGAACGGGAATTATTGGCACACAAATTCTTGATTTGCCTAGAAATGCTTTTTATGGATCTCTTTGGTCTAATGGTAATACAAAATCTGCTAGTGCGTCTGTATTGTTAAATCATGATTTCAATAAAAATTGGAAGCTTAATTTCAATAGCTCTTACCAAACTTATGACAGAGCTTCAAAATCTACAGCACAATTATCTTCTGTTAAAGAAAACGGAGACTGGACAAGACCTTTAGTTCAAAACGATAACTCAGAACAAATTTTAGGAGATCAATTAAGTCTTCAAGGAAACTTTAATACAGGATCAATAAAACACCAAATATTTACTGGTGCAGACTGGGAAAACTCATTTGCAACGGCTTATACTTTTGCATTTAATCCTGCAAATTATGATACAATCAATCTTTTCAACTTTGATCCGTCAACACAAAGAAATGATATTCCAGATGCGAGAGCAACTCAAATTGCAAAAACAGAAACCAATCGTTTTGGTGTCTATTTTCAAGATTTAATCTCAATTACAGAGAAATTCAAAGTATTGGCAGGTGTACGTTGGTCATGGCAAGAAGCTGAAGTTACAACTTATAAAGAAACAGCAACTGGTGCAGGAAACCCAGAAAATGCAATACCAACAGTTGGTGACAAAAAACTTGATAATGCATTTTCTCCAAAATTTGGATTAATATATCAACCAAGAAAGGAAGTTTCATTATTTGCCAGCTATTCTACTTCATTTACACCAAACACAGGAACTACAGCAGATTTAAAACCAATTGAACCTTCTATTATTGATCAATACGAAGCTGGTATTAAAACTGATTTCTTAAAAGGATTATTAAGCACAAATGTTACGGTTTATCAAATTACCAACAGCAACTTAGCTCAAACTGCCGAATTTAAAGCTGATGGAAGTTTAAACACGGATGCAAACGTAAAAGTTTTAAGTGGTGAAACTAAAAGTAAAGGTGTTGAAGTTGATGTTACGGCAAGACCAATTGACGGACTTAGCATTATTGCAGGATACAGCTACAATGATATGCGTTATACTAAAACATCTGGTTTAAACGGAAGTTTTATTGAAGGTGATCGTCTTGTTAGAACTCCAGCAAACACAGCAAACTTAAGTTTCTATTACACTGTACAAGAAGGTCTATTAAAAAATTTATCTGTTGGAGCAATTGGAAATTACATTGGTGATCGTTTAGGAGGTTGGAATGATCAATACAACACAGATACAGTTAAATATCCTGACGGAATCTACCATAGAGAAATTCCTTTGGAAGGTTATGTTACTATTGATGCATCTGTTGGATATGCTTGGAGAAAATTCTCGATTCTTTGCAAATTATCAAACATCACAAACGAATTAAATTATACTGTTCACGAGAACTATAGTGTAAACCCAATCGCTCCTCGTCAAGTTATGACAAGCTTGCGTTACAAGTTCTAAAATATTGAATTAGAGTTTTGATTTTATCCCAAGATTTTTAAGTAAAACTAAAAATCTTGGGATTTTTAGTTTTATTACAAAAGTAATACAAAACTTACTTTTATTTTATTTTTTAATAAAATGCACTATTTTTGCATTTAACAATATGAAACATGAATTACAACTTATCATTTCAGGAAAGAGCAAAGTTAAGCATGGAACAATTATCCAAGCAGCAGCCAGTTACCTTAGAAGAAGCCAAAGCTCAAGTAAAATGGCTGAAGGGTTCAAGCATTTCAAAAAACAAGAAAAAGAGACCTTAGAAAGGTTTATAGAATTAAATAGTCTTTGGATTTTAGATATTAATCTTGAAGATTATCTTTCTGAAGGAGCAGAGCAAAAAGTCTATTTAAAAGACGGAAAACATGTAATCAAACTTAATGATTCTATTTATTACAATTCTTGGATAGATTACTTCAACAATTTATTATTAAATAACTTCTTTTTTCCAGATACAGCATACAATTTATTAGGCTTTTTCAAAAACGAAGATATTATATATGCAGTTGTTGAACAGCCTTTCGTAAAAGCAACTGAACCAACAGACTTAGAAGTTGTAAAGAAGTTTATGCTTGTAAACGGTTTTCTAAATACCAAAAACAACGATTACTATAATCCTGACTTAGGAATTATTCTTGAAGATCTTCACGACGAAAATGTATTAACAGAAAATGGCATACTTCAATTTATAGACACTGTTTTCTATATTAAAGATAATTTCTACGAAAATTAAAATTTTGCGATTCAAAGTGCCTCGGAATGATACAAGATAAAAAAAGCTGTCCACTTTGGACAGCTTTTTTATTTTAAATCAATCTGATTCTTATTTCAAACCAGCCAAACTCTGCTCAATTGTAGCAATTTTTGCTAAAGCGTCAGCTTGTTTTTGTTTTTCTAGATTAAGGACTTTCTCTGGAGCTCCGTTTACGAATTTCTCGTTTGAAAGTTTCGCTTCTACAGATTTCAAGAATCCTTTTGTATAATTTAATTCTTCTGTCAGTTTTGCAATCTCAGCTTCAATATCGATATTTCCTGTAATCGGGATGAAGTATTCATTCGATTTTACACGGAAAGACAGTGCGCCGTCTACTTTTTCAGAAACATATTCGAAAGCAGAAACGTTTCCTAATTTCGTTATGATTGAATCAAAATAAGTAGAAACATTTTCGCTATTGATTCCTTTTAATTCAATTGCATCTTTAAACGGAATATTTTTATCTTTTCTGATTGTTCTAATTCCAGAAATTACTTCAATTGAGTTTTCAAAATCAGCAATTAATTTAGCATCAAATGGTTTTACTTCTGGCCAAGTAGAAACAATTAAAGCCTCTTCCGGAGTTCTTTCAGCAATTAACTGCCAAATTTCCTCTGTCAAGAAAGGCATAAATGGGTGTAATAACTTCAAGTTGTTTTCTAACATTTCGATCGCTTTCGCGAAAGTTACGCTGTCAATTGGCTGTTGGTATGCTGGTTTGATCATTTCTAAGAACCAAGAACAGAAATCATCCCAAACCAATTTATAAATTGCCATAAGAGAATCTGAAATTCTGTATTTCTCAAAATTATCTTCGATGTCAACTAAAGTCTGCTGTAATTTCGCTTCATACCATTCGATTGCCACTTTTGATGATTCTGGCTGTGCGATAGTTTCAGAAACTTCCCACCCTTTAATCAATTTAAAGGCATTCCAGATTTTATTTGAAAACGCTTTTCCTTGACTGCACAATTCTTCATCAAACATGATATCGTTTCCTGCAGAAGCACTTAAAAGTAATCCCACACGAACTCCATCAGCTCCAAAAGCATCGATCAAATCTAAAGGATCAGGAGAATTTCCTAATGATTTAGACATCTTACGACGTTGTTTGTCACGAACCAAACCAGTCAAATATACATTTGTAAATGGTTTTTCACCTGCATATTCGTAACCTGCAATGATCATTCTCGCCACCCAGAAAAATAAAATATCCGGACCAGTTACCAAGTCATTTGTTGGGTAATAGTATTTAAAATCTGGACTTTCTGGATCCATGATTCCTCCAAAAACTGACATTGGCCATAACCAAGAAGAAAACCATGTGTCTAACGCGTCAACATCTTGTTTTAAGTCAGATGTTGTAAGTGAGTTGTTAGATGTTTTTTCTTTTGCTAAAGCTAAAGCGTCTTCGATGTTTTCAGCAACTACGAAATCTTCTTTTCCGTCTCCATAATAATACGCTGGAATTTGTTGTCCCCACCATAATTGACGAGAAATATTCCAATCGCGAATGTTGTTTAACCAATGTGCATAAGTATTTTCGAAACGTTTTGGATGCAATTTAATTTCTCCTGTTTCTAAAACCGACTTAATTGCAGGTTTTACTAATTCTTCCATTTTCAAGAACCATTGATCTGATAATCTTGGTTCTATTACTGCTTTTGTTCTTTCAGAAGTTCCAACTTTATTTAAGTGAGTTTCTGTTTTTGCTAAAGCTCCAATTTCTTCCAGTTCTTTTGCAATTTCTGTACGAACTACAAAACGATCTTTTCCTTGATAATGTAATCCGAAACTATTTAAAGTTGCATCTTCATTAAAAATATCAACGATTTCTAGGTTGTGTTTTTCTCCTAAAGTTTTATCGTTCATATCGTGAGCAGGCGTTACTTTCAAACATCCTGTACCGAATTCAACATCAACATATTCGTCTTCAATAATTGGAATTACTCTTCCACAAATAGGAACGATCGCTTTTTTACCTTTCAAATGTGTAAAACGCTCATCATTTGGATTGATACAAATTGCTGTATCTCCAAAAATAGTTTCTGGACGAGTTGTAGCAATCGTTAAGAAATCTTCTGAACCTTCAATTTTATATTTTAAGAAAAATAATTTTCCTTGTTGTTCTTCGTAAATTACTTCTTCATCAGATAAAGTCGTTTTAGCTTCCGGATCCCAGTTTACCATACGGTATCCTCTGTAGATTAATCCTTTGTTGTATAAATCTACAAACGATTTAATTACAGATGCAGACATATCTGGATCCATAGTAAATTTAGTGCGTTCCCAATCGCAAGAAGCACCTAATTTCTTAAGTTGTTCTAAGATTGTTCCACCATATTTATCTGTCCATTCCCAAGCATGTTTTAGGAATTCTTCACGGGTCAAATCGTTTTTATTGATTCCTTCTGCTTTTAATTTCGCTACCACTTTTGCTTCAGTTGCAATAGAAGCGTGATCTGTTCCCGGAACCCAACAAGCGTTGAATCCTTTAAGACGTGCACGGCGAATTAAAACATCCTGAATCGTATTATTCAACATATGTCCCATGTGAAGGACTCCAGTGACGTTTGGCGGCGGAATTACAATGGTGTACGGTGTTCTATGATCTGGTTCTGAATGAAAATAATTGTTTTTCATCCAGTAATCATACCATTTACTCTCAATCGTCTTAGCGTCAAATTGTGCTGGAATTGTCATTTACTAGGGTTGTTTAATCGTTAATTTGTTTAACCGCTTAATCGGTTTTGATCATCGAATTTCAAATTGATTTGTTTTCTTATTTCTGTTTTAAAAAATCATTTATAAATCAATCTCAACGATTAAACAAATAAACGATTAAACAGTTAAACAAAAAAACTGGTTCAATTTTTGTATTTATAACTGACAGCAAAAGTAAATAATTAAGTAGACTATAAAAAGAGAAATAATAATTTGTGTGTTAATTAAAAGAATGTATATTTACTTACAATAAAAAAAAGATTTCATATGAAAAATACAGCCTCTTTTATTGCAGTCTTATTGTTTAGCGCAATAAGTTTTGCACAAAACGGCCCAAAAATTGAATTTGCAGCCTCAGACAATACAATTGATTATGGAAAAATTTCTAAAGGCGACAATGGGCTTCGTTCCTTTGAATTTACAAATACTGGTGATGCTCCATTATTAATTACAGGTGCAGAATCTACAGTAAGTTCTATCATTGTAACAAAACCTGCGGCAGCAATTTTGCCAGGCAAAAAAGGAAAAATTGATGTAAAATATAATATGGTAGCAGGACCTATTCGTAAAACAATTACTGTTGAAACAAACGCAGTAAACTATCCTGACGGAAGAGTAGCTCTTAAAATTAAGGGTGAAGTTCAATAAGAATTAAAAAACTTCTAAATAATAAAAAGCCGTTTCTAAATCTAGAAACGGCTTTGTTTTTTTATAAATAAGAAACATCTTGTTGCTTGAATCTTTCTTTTTTTACTTCGCAGCACATTCTACTGAGTCGAATTTATATTTTACGCTGTCAAAATCAATCGGTTTATCTTTTACCAAATAAGTTACTCCCATTGTTGTCTGCATAGTTCCGTTACCCAAAATAAGCTGATTGTTACGTTTTAAAAATGCCATAGGATTTTTGAAGGTTTTAGCGTCCTCATTAACTTTAAAAGTGTAGTCTACAAATAAAGTATCTCCGTGGAATTCACCTGCAACTTCTCCTTTTCTAACAGTTGAAGGTGCTACATTCATAACCATATCTCCCGTTAATTTTCCGTTCTTTAACGTATTCAGTTTTAAATCTATTGTATCCTTTTCGTAAATTGCTTTATAGCATGCAGTACTTACGACTGCTTCACCTTCTGCTTTTACAGCTTCAGCGGCTTTTTGTTTTTCTTCATTTTTACAGCTTTGCAATCCAATAAAGGATAGAAGCAAACAAGATAAGGTTAGATTTCTCATATTTTTTCTATTTTGTTGATACTACTATAAAATTAAAGAAAAAAAGGCTTTCTTCTTTCAATAATTCTATAAATTTTTAATTACAAATTCAGATCTTCTATTCAATTCGTGTTCTTCCTCTGAGCAAGATTCATCTGTTTTGCATTTTATAATTGGAACCGATTCGCCATAACCTTTTGCTACAACTCGCTTAGAATCTATACCAGATTGTATGATAAACTCTCGCGTTGAATTGGCTCTTTTTTGAGATAAATCAGCATTGTATTTTTCATTCCCTCGTGAATCGGTATGCGATCCGATTTCGATTTTCATATCTGGGTATTTCTTCATCAATTCTACAACTCGTCCTAAAATCACTTTCGATTCTTTACGGATATACCACAAATCGTAATCAAAATAAATAGGATCTGTTTTTATGATTAAACGTTCTTTATCCTTGACAATATCTTTTTCTTTTTCTAAAATTTCTTTTACTTTTTCATTCTTTCGATTTTCAGCAGCTACAATTGCCGCTTCTTTGGCTTTTTTGTCTTTCTCTTTTAATTCAATTGCTGCCAAGGCTTCTTTTTTCTTGTTTTCTTCTTCAATAATAATCTCCTGTTTTCTCTTGTTTTCAGCAATTTGTTTTTCTTCTTTTTGAATTGCTTCTAAAGATCTTAGTGCCAAAGAACCATCATTAACTTTATCTCTTGTTTTGTCTAATGTCAATATTTTAGAAGCATTAGTATAATTTTCTTTGAAAGCACTAATTTTATACGAAGCCTCGCAAGCAACAGTAAAACTGAATTTTCCGTCAGCCGAAGTTGTAATAGTATTTAAAGTCTTATTTTCTGAATCTTGCAATAATACCGTTGCATTTTCTAAAGCCAATTGTGTATCAAGATCTGTTATAATTCCGGCGATAAATTGTTTACAATCTTCAACAATCAAATCTTTTATTTCTTTAAATTGATAAATATCATCACTTCCTTTTCCTCCTTCTCTATTCGAAGCAAAAAATCCTTCTTTGGTATTCGAATCAATATTAAATGCAAAATCATCTAAATTAGAGTTTAATGGAAGTCCAACATTCACAGGTTTTGAATATTCATTTCCATTTATTTCAGAGACAAAAACATCTAAAGATCCATAACCTAAATGTCCGTCTGATGAAAAATAAAGCTTATTATCTGCAGAAGCAAAAGGAAACTGTTCTCTTTTGTCTGTATTAATTTCTGAACCTAAATTTTTCGGCGTATCAAATGCCCCTTTATTGATGTTAACCGAATAAATGTCAAAAGAGCCGATAGATCCTGGCATATCAGAAGCAAAATACAAGACTTTTTCATCTGGACTTAAAGCGGGATGTTCAACAGAATAATTTGGACTATTAAATGGAAGCGACGTAACATTTGTCCATTTTCCTTCTACCAATTCTGCTTTAAAAATTTGAAGATTAGAAATTTTCTTATCGTCTTTTTTCTTCTTTCCGTTTTTAGAATTGTTTCTCGTGAAATACATGGTTTTGCCATCTTTTGTAAAAACAGCATTCGATTCGTGCATTCCGGTTTTTAATTCTTTAGCAAAATAATGGATAATAGAATCTGCAGAATTAATGTTTTTAAGTGGAATCGTAACCAAATTTAAATAGGTTTCATTATCCCATTTGTATCTTTTGTCAAACAAACCTGGTTTCAATTTTACTCCTGCAAAAACTAGATTGTCTTTGTATTTTACAGCTCCAAATTCAGAATTTGGCGTATTTATCGCAAGATTTTTAATTTCAAAACGTTTACCAATTGCGGTGACATTTTCTAAAGTTTTCAATTCTTTTTCAAAATTGACCATATCTTCTGCATTTGCAGATTTAGAATAATATTCCTTTAAATTGGCATTTGCATCATCGTTACTATTTGTTGCTTTTAGAGTTTGTGCATATCTAAAATAATATTCTCGGTCTAAATTATTGCTGTAATTGCCAATCAAGAGACGATAATAGCGTTGCGCTTTAATCAATTCATTGGTATAGAAATAAGAATCGGCAAGATTTTTAATGACTTCTTGAGAAGGTCTTTCGTCTGCTAATTTTTGATATAAAATAATGGCTTCGCTGTAATACGTTTTATCAAAAAAACGTTTTGCTCTTGCTAATTCCTGATCTTGTGCCTTTATAAACTGTATTGAAAATACGAATACAATAACGAGTAATTTTTTCATATTTTTCATTTTAGAAGAATCTTGGAGATTTATCAAATCCTTTTCCTAACAAGTCCAAATCAAACAAAAGCATAATTTCGTGTGTTCCTGAATTAAATTGTCCGAAGTTTGTAAGTGTGTAATCATAGGCATAACCTACTCTCAGCGTTGGCGTAACATTTATATTAAATAGTGCACTTACCGAATCATCAATTCTGTATGCTGCTCCAAATTCGAATTTTTCATTATACAAAACATTAGCAGTAACATCTAAACTAATTGGTGCACCTTTTACAAATTTTGACATAAATGCTGGTTTCAATTTCACTTTATCGTTAACCTGAAAAACATAACCCGCTGTCAAAAAAGTATGTATTTCTTCAGAACCAAAAGCATTAACTCCTGACTTTTCTTCGATATATTTTGACTTTAGTAAATTCGGTGCAGACAATCCAACGTATAGATTATCTCTAAAATAATAAGCTCCAACTCCAATATTAGGTTTTGTTGCATTTATGTTTTCTGAAAAAGCTAAATCTGTTTGAGGATCTGTAAATCTGAATCCGTTAAAATTAGTTTGCATAGACGAAAATCCAGCTTTTAAACCTAACGATAATTTATTTTTTCCACCTAATTTTAAAACATAGGCAAAGTCAGCATAAACGTTGTTTTCCTTTTTTGCACCGTCACCAATATCATCAGAAATAAATGAGATTCCTGCTTCTATTTTGTCATTAATTGCCGTATGTCCAAAAAATGTAAATGTTTTAGGGGCACCGTAAGCGCCAACCCACTGCGTTCTGTATAATCCGCCAAAATTCATCATGGCGGGAACTCCAGTTGCATAAGCAGGATTTACAACGCTCATATTATACATATAATGCGTATACTCAGGATCTTGCTGGGCAGAAATGGATAAACAGAAAAGGAAATTTATAAGGAGTATTATTTTTTTCATTTGAAAATTATATTAAAAATATAAAAGAGATTATCGATTTAAGTAAAGACGGCCTTGTTGTGGCGGTTTATTGTCTTTATTAAAATGCAGTACATAAAAATAAACTCCATTGGGCGCAACGCCTCCAGCGATACCGCTTTTCTCGTAATTCTTGCCATCCCAAGCTGGTTTACTATTATCTCCTTTATACATTCCGTTGCCGTACCTGTTATAAATTTCAAGTGTATAGTTTGGATATAAAAATTCAATATCTTTTATCACAAATGAATCGTTTACACCGTCTCCGTTTGGAGAAAATCCGTCAGGAACAAAGAAATCGTACTGAGCAACTTCACAATCTCGTAAAGAGACTTTCACTTCTTTATAATTTTCAGACAGACATCTTGTTGTTTCATTTAAATCGTACCCGTAATAAATTGCATTGTGTACCAATAATGTGGTTGAAGGCAATAAATTTCCGTCTACAGAATCATACCAAGCTACCGTTGACGGAACATTTGTCTTACTGGACAAATCGCTTATCTTCGGATTTGCTAAACCGCAAAAATCTGCCGTTTCGTTCATTTCTGGTGCTGGCGTATCATTTATCACTACCGAAACTTTTGCGGGTTCTGAAATACAACCTTCAGCAGAGGTTTCTGTAACGTAATAATCTTCTGTTTTTAAAACATAATCAACGGCGAGTGGCGTTGTTGCTGTTGCAGAATTATACCATTTGTACTGAGTTCCTTTTGGTTCTAAATTGGCAATTACTGCCTCGTCTACTTTACAAAAGTTCTGATCTAAAACAGTCGGTGCAGGCGGAATCGGATTTATAATGAAATCGTCTGTAATGTTGATTAAATCGACATCACAATTTGTAACCGTATTAGTTAAATTCAATAATGTAATTTTTGTTGAACCTGTATTTAAAAGCAATTCGGCAGGAATTACAAAATCTAACTTACCATTTTGCACTGTATTACTAATAGTCTGTATTCCCGAAATATTACTTTCTGACAATTGATAAGAAATACTAACATTGGTTAAAGTTTCCAACCCAGAAATTTCAACAGTAACAGGTGCATTCAAGCAATAATCTTTAACTGCCGCAATTACAGTTAATGCATTTGGCAACGGATTTACATATAGATTTCCTGCAACATTTGCTATATTGGTACATTGTGGTGAAGGATTTGTAATATTGGTTATATTATAAATTGTAATTACCGACAATCCGCTTCTTTTACTCAGGTTTCCCGGAATTGTAAAAGATGCTTTTCCGCCAACAGATTGTATTTCTGCTGTTTCGCCCATAGCTAGATTATCTCCATTTATATTGTAAGAAATACGATAAGTACCATCAAGCAATTGAGGTGCAATAATATCAATTGTTGCTATATCATTTTGGCAAACAGGAAGCGCTGTTAGCGTAGCATTAGTTAAAAGCGGTAACGGATAAATTGTTAAAACACTCGAAAACGGATTGAAAATGTCTACGCATTTTCTTCTACTTGTTGTAGACACTATACCTGTAACCGTTATCGTATACTCACCTACTTCTTTAAAATAAGATGATTGTATTGGAAAATTAAATTCTCCATTCACAAAATCCCCTCTTACATTATCAGATGCTGATACTCCTGGCCCAACAATAGCAAAGCTTAAATCATATTTCCCATTAGGAATATTATCTTGTCCTTGGGTAATTTTTGCCGAATAAGTCGCTGTCGCAATTTCAGATTCGCAAATATCTTTGCTTACTTCAATTTTAGATCCTGTAAAATCAAGTCTTTTTTCGAGAGTTATATTTACAGTAGCACTTTTATTAGCACATATATTACTATTAGGAAGCGCCAAAACAGTGTAGGTATAAGGGTATACGCCAGGTCCATTTGCATCAAACAATTCTTGAAGGTTAATGTTATGATCTGTAGCAGAAGTCAATCCCATACCTGTCCAAGTACCTCCTTTATCCCCTTTACCTATCCGGTCAAATAAATCTAAATCGGTGTAGGCCGCCAAATCTGTAGTCCCGCATAATTCCAAATCTTGTGGTTCTCCAATTTTAGGAGCTATAAAAATAGTCACCTGCACATTGGTTGACTTTGTATCAGGAGAACACGCCGGCACTGCCGGTACAGTATATATAAAGTTAAGCGTAGTTTTGGTTGTATATTGTCCAATTGGTATTGTACGCGGTACAGGCTGCCCTTTATCGGTAGTAAAACTTCCGTTTACATGTGGCCCCATAACCTTACTGTCAAAAGCTGTAAAAAGATTAAAAAAATTATTTTCGTTACAAACTGTTGCTTCAGATCCCACGCCCACGTATGCGCCTATGGTAATCGTGACTACAGCTTTGTTATTTGTACACCCCGAAGTCGCTGGAGCTGTATAGGTATAGTGATATTCTCCTCCGCTAAGGATAAATTGAGCATTTAAAATACCAGTAGAAGGATCTAAACCTTGTAGATTATTATCATCTGTCCATGTTCCACCTGGAATTGGAGAACCTCCTAACAAAGAAAATAAATTTACTGATTGATAAATGGGATTAGTGACATCGCAAATTAATTCATTTACATTGTCAGTACCAGCACATTGTGCCGTTAGTTTTGAAGGAATTAAGGAAAAAAAAATAAAAAACAATACAAAATGTAGGTAGTTAATGTAGTTTTTTGCCATAGATTAATTTTTTGTTAAACATAAGAAATTATCTAACTAAAAAGCTAATTTTTAGTAAACTTATTTTCACAAAAAAAAGGCACACCTACATTACAATAGCTTAAAATGGGGTTTTTAAAGAAATCAACCCAAAATTAAAATTCTACTTTTTTACAACTCATCTTCTAATTTAAACCTAAATTTAAGCACCAAACTATTTCGTTCTACCTCAAGATTAATCCATACATCATCTTCAGATTTCAAAAGATTATTTATTTGTTGAAGAGTGTATTTATATGGCTGATTTTTATTTATACTAACTATAATATCACCTTTTCGTAATCCACATTTTTCAGCAGCAGAATTCTCACGCACATTTACTATTTCGTAAACTGGCTTAAGAGCAAATTTATACTTGAAGTTATTTTCGTTTTTGTCTTTTTCTTGCAATTCATCCATTGTAGAAGCAACTCTTACAGTCTCTAAATGTACTGTTTCTTGCACCCATTGAAGTCCGTTGTGCTGAATCGTAATTCCGCTCTTATTATAAGTAAAAGGTTCTCCAAATTTGCTGTTTCTTTTTAAGTACAGTTTTTTTTCTTTATAATCTAAAACTAAGGTAAATCGTTTCAAAACTTCTCCACCAACAGAACCGATACGTCCTGGAACCATCTTAACGTTACGAATTGATGCAGAATCAGGAAAAGAGACAATAGGTTTTTTAAAATCAAATTCGTCTATAGAGAATTTATCAATTTTAGCGCGATGTCCTTCAATGTCACCGCTAAAACCTTTTCCTAAAAAATCAGGAAAGTTTTTGTTCGGGAGTTTTATTTTATCATTTTCAAAAATCCAGAAAGCATCACTATTTCCAATATCAATTAAAAGCTTTGCCGGAATTTCTTGATCATTAACTGTAGCTTTTGTAATTATATAAGGTTTTGACTTTTCAACCGTTATCGGAACCATTTTAAACTGTTTATCAAGCTTTCCCTGATATCTATCGCTCTTAGCATGAACTATTATTTTCTTTTTCTGGTAATTAATTTCGACAAGATTGTTTCTAAAGAATTTATGACCGATAATTCCATTAACAGGAATTCCAATATGAGAAGACAAATTAAAACTTTGATCTAGGATAATAAAAACCATATGGTCACTTGATTTCAGACCATGCGTTTCTAGAATATTCTTTGTCGATTTCAAGCCTTCTATCTCTTCTTCGCTTCCTAATCCGCGGAGTTTGATTTTCTCAACATTGTTAAAACTAACTTCTTGTTTATCTTCCATACTAAACAAAAGTGTTTCTTCAACACCAGAATCAAGAAGAAAATTCAACTCTACTCCATTCACTTTTATAGGAATAAAAACGAGGTTATTAATCAATTTAAAAGGGATCGTAGCCTTTGTTGCATTGTTTTCCAATATGAAATCGCCTTGTCCAAAAAGCAAAAAAGGTAAGAATAACCCAAAAAACAATACTATATATTTTTTCATTGACAATATTTTATTATAAAATTAGTAAATATATTTATTATTGTTACATTTTTGGAAGTACCCTTATTGTTTACGTTAAATTCGAAAAAAATATGCAAATTTGCACTTCAATAATTTATACTCATGCCGACAATTTCACTCAAGGGAAGAAACATGCCCGAATCTCCGATACGCAAGCTGGCTCCTTTTGCTGATTTAGCAAAGAAAAAGGGACACAAGGTGTATCACTTAAACATTGGTCAACCGGATATCAAGACACCGGAAGTGGCCATCGAGGCGGTAAAAAATATTGATTTGAGTATTATAGAATACAGTCCGTCTGCCGGATATGAAAGCTATAGAAAAAAATTAGCTCATTTTTACCAGCGCCAAAATGTAAACGTTAACACAGAAGACATCATTGTAACAACTGGTGGCTCTGAAGCCTTACTTTTTGCACTGGCCACAATTACAGATCCAGGAGATGAAATCATTATCCCGGAACCTTTTTATGCTAATTATCATGCCTTTGCTTCTTCTACAAGTGCAACTGTAGTGCCTCTAGTTTCTACTATCGAAACTGGATTTGCTTTGCCAAGTATTGATGAAGTAGAAAAATTAATAACACCAAAAACAAAAGCCATTCTGATTTGCAACCCTGGAAATCCGACTGGATATTTATATTCTGAAACAGAAATTAAACAGCTTGCCAGCTTAATTAAAAAACATGATTTATACTTAATCGCTGATGAAGTATATCGTGAATTTTTATATGATGGCGACGATGTGCACTTTTCTGTAATGAATCTTGAAGATGTACAGCAAAACGTAATCATGGTCGATTCTGTTTCTAAACGTTACAGTATGTGCGGAGCAAGAATTGGATGCTTGGTAACTAAAAACAAAGATGTTTTGGCAACAGTAATGAAGTTTGCTCAAGCACGTTTAAGTCCGCCAACTATTGAACAGATTGCGTGTGAAGCTGCAATTGACACACCTCAAAGTTATTTTGACGAAGTAATCGGCGAATACAAAGAACGCCGTAACACTTTAATCGCTGAATTAAATAAAATTGATGGTGTTATTGTAACTAAACCAAAAGGTGCCTTTTATTGCATTGCAGAGCTTCCTATAAAAGATTCAGACGATTTTGCACAATGGTTGCTTGAAAGTTATAACTTAAACGGCGAAACGGTAATGATTGCTCCTGCTAAAGGTTTTTATTCTACACCTGGAATGGGACTAAATCAAGTTCGTATTGCCTATGTTTTAAACAAAAAAGATTTGATTACAGCCGTAAACATTTTAAAGGAGGCTTTACTAGTTTACAACAACAGATAATCAATTCATTATAATACAATTTAAAAAGACAATAACGTTTTTCGTTGTTGTCTTTTTTATTTTTAATAATAGTATTTATCTTCAAATTTTAAATTATATCCAAAAAGCAGCAATTAAATCCTAAAAACCATAGAATAGGTTTCCTATTTATTAATTATCTTTACCGCCTTAAAAAGATATACCACATTATAATAGTAGTTCTTAATGATAAATAACGAAGATTTTTTAGACGAAATAGGTGACAGTCACTTCAGCAGTAATGCAAAAAACCCTTTAAGAGAGGATGCTTTTGACATCACTGATGAAGAAAAAATAGAAAAAATTAAAAAAGATGTCGAAAGCATTCTACAAACATTAGGAATGGATTTGACAGATGACAGCATTAAAGGAACTCCAAACCGAGTTGCGAAAATGTTTGTAAAAGAAATTTTTGGAGGTCTTAACCCTGCAAAACAGCCAAAAGCTTCTACTTTTGACAATAATTATAAATATGGCGAAATGCTTGTAGAAAAAAACATCACAGTTTATTCTACTTGCGAACACCATTTACTGCCAATTATCGGGCGCGCTCACGTTGCTTATATCTCAAGCGGACGCGTGATCGGTTTATCAAAAATGAATCGTATTGTTGAGTATTATGCAAAAAGACCTCAAGTACAAGAGCGTCTAACTATGCAGATTGTTCAAGAACTTCAAAAAGCTTTAGGGACAGAAGATGTTGCTTGCGTAATCGACGCAAAACACCTTTGCGTAAACTCTCGCGGAATTAAAGATATCGAAAGCAGCACGGTAACTTCTGAGTTTGGAGGAAAATTCAAAGATGCTCAAACGAAGAGAGAATTCTTAGATTATATCAAACTAGACACTCAGTTCTAGTTTAATCGGTAAATTGTTAATTTGTTTAGCCGATTAAACAAATTAACAATTACACAAAAAATATTATCTTTCACAAGAATAAATCCTTACTAAAAGATTAAACGGTTAAACATAAATTTTATGCCATTATATACAACACAACCACTAAAAATATACAATTCACTTTCGGGTGAAAAAGAAGATTTCAAACCAATCCATGAAGGAAACGTTGGAATGTATGTTTGTGGACCTACCGTATATAGTAATGTCCATTTAGGAAACGTGAGAACTTTTATGTCTTTTGATGTAATTTTTAGATATTTTCTTCATTTGGATTATAAAGTTCGTTATGTTCGAAATATCACCGATGTTGGACATATCGTAGACGATGTGGATGAAGGTGAAGATAAAATTGCCAAAAAAGCGCGTTTAGAACAATTAGAACCAATGGAAGTAGTACAACGCTACACTGTTGACTTTCACAACATTCTAAAAGCTTTCAATTTTTTACCTCCAAGCATCGAGCCTACAGCAACAGGACACATTATTGAGCAAATTGAAATTATTAAAAAAATAATCGATAAAGGCATTGCATATGTTGCTAATGGTTCAGTATATTTTGATGTTGTAAAATATAACGAAACCAATAATTACGGTATCTTAAGCGGTAGAAATATCGATGATATGTTAGCTAACACCCGTGATCTTGATGGACAGTCAGACAAGAGAAATCCTCAGGATTTTGCCTTATGGAAAAAAGCAGAACCAGAACATATCATGAGATGGCCTTCTCCTTGGAGCGATGGTTTCCCAGGATGGCATTTGGAATGTACTGCAATGAGCACCAAATATCTTGGAAATCATTTTGACATTCACGGAGGTGGAATGGATTTAAAATTCCCGCACCACGAATGTGAAATTGCCCAAAATGAAGCTTGCACAGGTCAGGCACCAGTAAATTACTGGATGCACGCCAACATGCTTACCCTAAACGGAAAGAAAATGGCAAAATCGACTGGAAATAATATTCTTCCAGGTGAGATTCTTAGCGGAGATAATAATATCTTGAGCAAACCATTTTCGGCTTCAGTAACTCGTTTTTTCATGCTTCAAGCACACTATAGGAGTATTTTAGATTTCTCTGATGATGCTATTGTTGCTGCTGAAAAAGGATACAAAAGATTAATGGAAGCACTAGACGCTTTACCAAATATTACGGCAGGAAATTCTAGCTCTATAGATTTTGCAGCTTGGAAACAGCTTTGCTACGATGCCATGAACGACGATTTCAATACGCCAATTCTAATTGCACAATTGTTTGAAGCGGTTCGCTATATCAACTTATTAAAAGATGGCAAAGAAACTATTTCTGCGAATGATTTAGCTGATTTTAAAACAGCAGTAAATGCTTTTGTATATGATGTTTTAGGTCTTAACGACGACAAGGCTGCAGATGGCGATAGCGACAAACTAGATGGCGTAGTAAACATGCTTATCGAAATGAGAAATCAGGCAAGAGCAGATAAAAACTTTGCACTTTCTGACCAGATTCGCGATCAGTTAATCGCTTTAGGAATTCAGCTTAAAGACGGAAAAGAAGGAACTACGTTTAGCATACAATAAAAAAAGTGATCAGTGTTCAGTTTTTTAGTATTCAGTTTCAAACTTTATACTGACTGAACACTGAATACTAAACTAACTGATACAAAAAAATATGTTTTCAAAAATTTTAATATATCCGTTTGTATTGTTAGTCCGTTTTTATCAGACTGCTATTTCGCCGTTTACGCCAGCTGCCTGCAGATTTGAGCCGACTTGTTCGACTTACATGATTCAAGCGCTGCAAATTCACGGATTGTTCTATGGCGGTTTTTTAGGCATTAAACGCATCTTAAGCTGTCACCCTTGGGGAAGAAGCGGTTACGATCCTGTTCCTGAAAAAAAATGCAATCACAAACATTAACCTTTTAGAAAGCGGCACTTTACATTAAATATTTATTTTTACAGCTATATAAAACATTTATACATGACACACGCCTTAAATTTAGTTTGGAATCCTTCTGAGGGAATCAACTTAGGATTTTTTATGATTCGCTATTACAGCTTAATGTTTGTAATTGCTTTTGGTTTAGGATGGTTCCTAATGAAAAAGATTTTCGAAAGAGAAAACGAATCGATTGAAAAACTAGATTCTTTATTTGTTTGGACAGTTCTTGCAACTTTAATTGGAGCGCGTTTAGGTCATGTCTTCTTTTACGATTGGGAATATTTTAGAAATCACATTTTAGAAATTTTCCTTCCGTTTAAATTCGAACCTGAATTTCAATTTACAGGTTTCCAAGGATTAGCAAGTCATGGGGCTGCAATTGCGATTATTATTGCAATGTATTACTACAGCAAAAAAATACTAAAACGTTCTTTACTATGGATCTTAGACCGCGTTGTAATACCTGTTGCAAGTGGCGCTATTTTTGTACGTTTAGGAAATTTCTTTAATTCTGAAATTATAGGTCACGAAACTTCATCTGCTTTTGGAATCCGTTTTCTTCACGATACATTTAGCAAAGCCGAAGCAGTACAAAAAACCGGAATTGCAGACCCTAAAGAAGCTTACAATGCAATTGCAACAGATCCAAAATTTGCAACATTATTAGCAGAAGTTCCTTCAAGACATCCTACACAATTATATGAAGCATTCTGTTATGTTTTTGTATTTGCTATTTTATTCTTTTTATACTGGAGAACAAATGCAAGACTTAAATCTGGTCTTTTATTCGGATTATTTTTAGTGCTTTTATTTGTTGTTCGTTTCGTTGTCGAATTTGTAAAAGAAAGCCAAGGCGGTTTCGAAAGCGAATTAGGCTTATTCTCAACAGGACAATGGTTAAGTATACCTTTTATCATTATAGGGCTTTTCTTTATCATTAGAGCGCAAAGAAATCCTTTAGCAGAGTCATAAATTTTCAATATAAATAAAGAATGCCTAATATCACGTATTGGGCATTTTCTTTTTATAGCTGACAGGAAATACCAAATTCGATATTCTTTGTATTATATCCTGCATTACTGCTTCCTAATCCAGCATTAGAAACATGTCTTACACTAGGACGAATATCAAACTTAAATTTATCATAGCTTGCGGCAAAACCAACTGCTAAAACATCAGCAAAAGCAAAACCTTTAGACATTCGCTCGGTTTCTGTATCTGTAATCATCGGACCAATACTTCCCAAAACATAAAACGAACATGTTTTACCAATAGGTTTACGCACTAGAAAACCACAATTAAGCACATATTCGCGAATATCTTTTAATCGTGTAAATTCGTCTCTTTTTTGCTGATAATTGGGCGTATCAGGTTTAACAAAATAAAAGTTCAATAGTTGATGTTCAGCAAAATTAATCTCAGGCTGAACTAAAATCTGATATTGAAAGTGCTTTGTTTCTTTTAATCTATAATATAGCTGAACTTTGTAAAATTGATTGGTAAACATGTAGTTTCTATTACTGAATTCACTTCCAAAACCATAATTAAAACCTAAGGAAAAATTTGATTCACCTTTCTGTGCGTTCATTTCTACAGCCATAAGAAACAATAAGACTAAAAGTAATTTTCTTGTCATAAATCATTCTAAAATTCTTTTAAATATAGCACAAAAAAAAGATCCAGCTTTCACTGGATCTTTTCATATAACTAGAGCAATAATTATGCTTTATTGTGTTTGTCTTCGATTGTGTGTTTCTCATCACTAGAAATCGTATCAACCAATACTGGCGTAGCGATAAATAATGAAGAGTAAGTACCCACAATAATACCGATTAACATTGCGAAGATAAATCCTCTGATAGACTCTCCACCGAAGATAAACATCGTTAATAGTACGATAATCATCATTAATGAAGTATTCAATGTTCTAGATAATGTAGTATTAATAGAAGCGTTTACGATATCTTCGAAACTTCCTTTACGGTTTCCGATGATAAACTCTCTCACCCTGTCAAATACGATTACAGTATCGTTCATAGAGTAACCAATTACAGTTAAGATCGCAGCGATAAAGTGTTGATCCATTTCCATGTGGAATGGCATGAATTTGTAACATAATGAATAAATTCCTAATACAAAGATTACGTCGTGAGCAACAGCTGCAATCGCACCTAAAGAATATTGCCATTTACGGAAAGATACCATTAAGTATAAGAAAATAACTGCCATTGCACCAAGAACCGCCCAGTAAGAGTTAGTTTTGATATCCTCAGAGATAGAAGCACCAACTTTAGAAGCTTGTAAAACACCAACTTTCTTACCATCAAATGAGTTGATGAATTTATCGTAAGTTGTATTTGGGAAGTATTTCTGTAATCCAGCATATAATTTCTGATTTACTTCTTCATCAATAGCTACTCCATCTTCTTTAATTTTGTATTTAGTTGTGATTTTCAATTGATCATCATCACCTAAAATTTTAGCTTCAACTGGAGTACCGAAAGCAGCAGATAATTCATCTGAAACTGCAGTTGCATCAACTGGTTTTTCGAATTTAACTTGGAAAGTTCTTCCTCCAACAAAATCAACACCTTCATCTAATCCGTTAACGAAGAAGATAGAAACTAAACTTACTACTGTTACAATAGAAGAGAAGATATAAGTGAATTTCTTAACTTTAATAAAGTCAAAATGGAAGTTTGTAAACCAGTTTTTAGTAATATTTGTACAGAAAGTTAAATCAGCTTTTCCAGCAATATTTCTGTCAATAAAGATTCTAGCAATAAAGATTGATGTAAACAATGAAGTTACGATACCAATTAATAATGTTAAAGCGAAACCTTTAATAGGACCTGTTCCGAAAATAAATAAGATCGCTCCAGTTAAAACGTGAGTAACGTTAGCATCAATAATAGAACGCATTGCACCATGCCATCCGTAAGAAGCTTGAACAGCTTCAGAAAGAGATTTTCCTTCACGTAATTCTTCTTTCGCTCTTTCGTAAATAATAATGTTAGCATCTACCGCAGTACCTAATGTTAATACGATACCTGCAATACCTGGTAATGTTAATACAAAACCAAAACTTGCCATAATTCCGAATAAGAATAGTAAGTTTAATAATAATGCAAGGTTTGCATACCAACCTGCTTTACCATAATAGAATACCATCCAAACACAAACTAATAAGAAACCTAATACAGAAGAAATTGTACCTGCATCGATAGCTGCTTGTCCTAAAGATGGACCTACAACCGTTGACTGAATAATATCTGCAGAAGCTGGTAATTTACCTGCATTTAATACGTTAGCTAAATCTTTAGTTTCAGCTACATCAAATGAACCTGTAATCTCAGATCTTCCTCCAGCAATAGGACCGCTTGTTACACCTGGAGCAGAATATACGATATCATCTAATACAATAGCAATGTAACTTTTTTGAGCAAATGCTCTTCCTGTCAATTCTTCCCAAACTTTAGCACCTTGGCTGTTCATTTGCATAGAAACTGCTGGTTTACCCATTTGGTCAAAAGTATCTTTTGCATCAGTTACAACACCACCGCTCATTGCTGGAGTATTGTCTCTGTTTCCTTTTAAAGCGTATAATTCTACAACTTCAACATCAGCTGCGCTTTTTACATCTTTAGCTTTTGGATCTTTTATAGTTGTTGGCTTACTCCATACAAATTTTGCATAGTGTTGGTCAGCAGCCAATAATACTCTAATTTCTGGTCTTTTGAAATAATCATTGATAGCAGCTGTATCTTTAGGAGCAAAATAACCTAAAACTGGCCCACCACCATTACTAACTATTTTATCAAATAAAGGATTGTTTCCTTTTTTAACATCTGAAGAATCTTTAGCATCTGTTAATAATGCATTTAATGAATCTTTAGCAACTGTTTTAGTTTCAGTTTTCTTAACTTCAGTTTTCTTTAAAGCTTCGTTTGCTGATACTAAGAAATTACCAATTTCTTCAATTTTATAAGTTTCCCAAAACTCTAATTGAGCTTTTCCACCTAATAATTTTTTAATTCTATCAACATCCTTAGCACCTGGAAGCTCTACTAAGATTCTTCCTGTTTCTCCTAATTTCTGGATGTTTGGCTGTGTAACACCGAATTTGTCGATACGCTCTCTTAATACTTTAAAAGCACTTTCTACAGACTCATCAACTTTTCTTTTGATAACTTTTTGAACCTGCGCGTCAGACATTTGAAAATCTACACCACCATCACCTTGAAGGCTTCTGTTAGCGAAAATATCTGGAGACGCTAATTTCACAGATCCTTTTGAATTTGCTTCAAAAGCTTCAAAAAACTTATTTAAATACGTTTTGTTTCCTTCTAAATTTGCAGATGCATCAGCTAATGATTTATTAAAAACTGGATTTTTAGAATTATTAGCCAAACCTTTTAATACATCTTTAATAGAAATTTGAAGAATTACGTTGATTCCTCCTTCTAAGTCAAGACCTTTATTAAGTTGTTTGTTTTTCACTTCATTGTAAGTGAAATCAGTAAAACCAAGATTTAATACTTTTTCTTTACCAATAGAATCTAAATATTTCAGCTCCTTATCAGGATTATCTCCTGCAAAAGCTTTGGCTTCACTTTTGACACCATTTGCCACAAAAGTGAATGATAGTTGGTAAATACTTACCAATGCAAATAGAATTGCGAAAAATTTAATAAGTCCTTTATTCTGCATTATTACTAAAAATTAATTATGTTTTATTTTTGTTTTTGTTTTAAAGTCCCATAAAATAAGCCCTGACATGATTTTTTAAAACAAAAATACGAGATCACGAATTACCAATTTTTTTTTAAACCGAGCAAATATATAATTAACGAAAATATTAACCAATTTATTTATTAATTAATCTCAAAAAAAAAGCTGCAAAAGTGCAGCTTCTTTTCTTTTTTGCCGTTTTTATTATACTAAAATCGTTTTTAGGGCATCATTCATACTACGAACTGCATCTGCACTTTTCGCAAATAAAGCCTTTTCCTGATCGTTTAAGTTTATATCTAGAATTTCTTCTACACCGTTTTTACCAATTATACAAGGCACTCCTATACAGATATCATTTTGACCATATTCTCCTTCTACAAAAACAGAACATGCAATCATTTTTTTCTGATCGTTCAAAATACTATCAACTAAATATGCCACAGAAGCTCCTGGCGCGTACCAAGCAGAAGTCCCTAGAAGACCTGTAAGCGTCGCTCCTCCTACCATTGTATCTGCGGCAACTTTTTGCAATACTCCTTCTGAAAGAAACTGTGATACAGGAATTCCGTTATAAGAAGCCAAACGCGTTAACGGAATCATAGTAGTATCTCCATGACCTCCAATTACCATTGCCGAAATATCATTTGCTGGTTTGTCTAAAGCTAATGAAAGGTACGTTCTAAAACGAGAACTATCTAAAGCTCCACCCATACCTATAATTCTGTTTTTTGGAAGACCTGTAGCTTTTAAAGCTAAATAGGTCATAGTATCCATTGGGTTGGAAACTACAACAATAATTGTATCAGGAGAATACTTTAGCACATTCTCAGCAACTGTTTTCACAATTCCTGCATTGATACCAATTAATTCTTCTCTCGTCATTCCCGGTTTTCTCGGAATTCCTGATGTAATTACTACTACATCGCTTCCTGCAGTTTTAGAATAATCGTTGGTAACGCCAGATACTTTAGTATTAAAACCAGTATTTGTCGCACATTGTGTAATATCCAATGCTTTACCTTCGGCAAAACCTTCTTTAATATCCAACAATACTACTTCGCTAGCAATTCCTCTATAAGAAATAACATCTGCACATGTAGCTCCAACATTTCCTGCTCCTACAATGGTAACTTTCATATTTTTTACTTTATCGGTTATTAATTTTGTCTATTCTTTAAAAAGACAATTCGTTTAATTGTCTAGTAAATTTAAACAATTAAACGAATTGAAATTATTAATTTTTCATTTTATGCATCAATATTTGCATAAACTGCATTTTTCTCGATAAACTCTCTACGAGGTGGCACTTCATCACCCATTAACATAGAGAAAACTTGATCAGCTTCAGCAAGACTATCAATATTTACTTGGCGTAAAGTTCTGAAATTCGGATCCATTGTAGTTTCCCATAATTGCTCCGCGTTCATCTCTCCAAGACCTTTATAACGCTGAATATTGGCACTTCCTCCCATTCTTTCGTTAGCTTGATCACGCTGAACATCATTCCAAGCATATTCTTTCTTGTTTCCTTTTTTAACTAAATATAAAGGTGGCGCTGCAATGTAAACGTGACCTTCTTCAATAAGCTCTTTCATGAAACGGAAGAAGAACGTTAATATTAAGGTAGAAATGTGGCTACCATCGACATCGGCATCACACATGATGATTACCTTGTGATATCTTAATTTTTCAAGATTTAATGCTTTACTATCTTCTGCAGTTCCTACTGTAACTCCTAATGCAGTAAAGATATTTCTAATCTCTTCGTTTTCGAATACTTTATGGTGCATCGCTTTTTCAACGTTCAAGATTTTACCACGTAATGGTAGAATCGCTTGAAAGTTACGATCACGTCCTTGTTTTGCTGTTCCACCAGCCGAATCTCCCTCGACAAGGTAAACCTCACATCTTGCTGGATCTTGTTCAGAGCAATCAGATAACTTACCTGGCAATCCTCCACCGCCCATAACGGTTTTACGCTGTACCATTTCACGCGCTTTTTTCGCTGCGTGACGTGCCTGAGCCGCTAGGATTACTTTTTGGATAATTAATTTCGCATCATTTGGATTTTCTTCCAAATAATTTTCTAGCATTTCTCCAACAGCTTGAGAAACTGGAGAAACTACCTCTCTATTTCCAAGTTTAGTTTTTGTCTGACCTTCGAACTGAGGTTCAGCTACTTTTACCGAAATAATCGCTGTTAATCCTTCACGGAAGTCATCTCCAGCAATTTCGAATTTTAATTTATCTAATAAACCAGAAGCGTCAGCATATTTTTTAAGCGTTCTTGTCAAACCACTTCTAAAACCTTGCAAGTGCGTTCCTCCTTCGTGCGTATTGATATTATTTACGTAAGAGAAAATGTTCTCTGTATAACTTGTATTGTAAATTAAGGCAACCTCAACTGGGATTTCACCTTTATCATTATCCATACTGATAACGTGAGAAACAATTGGCTCACGGTTACCATCTAAGTAACGAATGTATTCTTTAAGACCTTCCTGAGAATGGAAAACTTCACTTCTGAATTCTCCTTTTTCATCTACTTCTCTCTTATCTGTAAACGTGATTGTAATTCCTTTGTTTAAGAAAGAAAGCTCACGCATACGTGCTGAAAGTGTATCGTATGAAAACTCAGTAGTCTGAGTAAAGATTGTATCATCTGGATAAAAAGTCTGGCGCGTACCTCTTTTATCTGTTTCTCCAATTTGTTTTACTGGATATAATGATTTTCCTCTTTCATACTCTTGCTCATAGATTTTCCCTTCTCTAAAAACAGTCGATTTCATATGAACCGAAAGTGCATTTACTACAGAAACCCCAACCCCGTGAAGTCCTCCAGAAACTTTATAAGAGTCTTTATCAAATTTACCTCCGGCACCAATTTTAGTCATTACAACCTCAAGTGCAGAAACTCCTTCTTTTTTATGTAAATCAACAGGAATACCACGACCGTTATCTTCAACTGTTACCGAACCATCTTCGTTTATTGCGACACTAATAGTATCACAATGTCCTCCCATCGCCTCATCAATAGAGTTATCAACAACCTCGTAAACCAAATGGTGTAGTCCTCGAACCCCTACATCACCAATATACATCGACGGACGCATTCTTACGTGCTCCATCCCTTCTAATGCCTGAATACTATCTGCTGAATAATTGTTCTTCTTGATTTCTTCGCTCATATAATTTATTCTAAAAAATGTAATTAATGTCTAACACGCAAATATATAAAAACGCGAGCTATATACCCAGTAAATTACGACTTAAAGCACTTAAGTTATCAACACAATTGTCTGAAAAACTAAAAAATAAACCCAAAAATGAATTTAAATTCAATTTTTTTTGAAAATTCCAAAATTTTAAATACCAAATTCCAATTTTGAAAATCTCAAACTCCAAATCCCAAATCTGAAATACCGAATCAAAATTTTAAAATTTCCCTAAGACATTAAAATTAAAAAACCGAAATACATTTAATGCATTTCGGTTTTCTATAACGGAATCCAACTTGGAATTTGGAATTTAAAAATTTTGGAATTTCATCTTTTAAGCGATAACAGTAGTTTTTACAGGTTCAAAATTTCCATTTAAATGGGCTGCATTTGCTCGTCCGCTCGGATCGAGGTTTTCTTGCCATTTCGGAATCCATTTACGAACCGTTTGCGCCGCGCTGACCTGTGGATAGAATTTATGAAAAATCGACCTGTACAAGTACGCTTCTTTCGTCGTTGGCGAGTTGTATGGAAATTCTGCACTTGCTCCAGCTAATTGCTCATCTGTAACTTGCGAAGCACAATATTCGATTAATTCATCTACCCATTTATATCCTACTCCATCAGAAAATTGCTCTTTTTGTCGCCATAAAACTTCTGAAGGCAAATAAGCGTCTTCAGTGTCAAAAGCTTTTCTTAGAATGTATTTCTCAACGCCATCATAAGTTTTTGGCTGTTTTTCTTCTGTTTTTATTCGAATGGCAACATCTAAAAATTCTGTATCCAAAAATGGAATACGAACTTCTAAACCATTTGCCATTGTCGTTTTATCTGCACGAAGTAAATCAGCTGTAAATAACTTTTGAACTCTTTCTATCGTTTCATCTTGAAATTCTTCTTCTGATGGCGCATTTCTAAAATACAAATGCCCTCCAAAAACCTCATCGGCTCCTTCGCCCGACAAGATTACTTTTATTCCTTGACTTGCAATTGCTTTAGAAAGCAAAAACATTGGAACACCAGAACGTACAGAAATAATATCATAAGTTTCGATATGATAAATTACTTTTTCTAAAACTTTCACTCCTTCTTCTACAGAAAAATGAATCTCGTGATGTTCTGTTCCTAAAAATTCTGCGGCTTTTCTTGCTGCTATATTATCTGGCGCTTCGGCATCTAATCCGATAGAAAACGAATGGAGTTTTTGTCCTTTTTCTTTCAGCAATCGAGAAGCAATAGAAGAAATCAACGAAGTATCTAAACCTCCTGACAAAACAGTCCCTAAAGGCACATTGCCTAATAATCGCTTATTTGTAGCTTGAATCAAACTTTCACGAATCAAACCTAAATCTAATGCATGAGTTGCGTTTTTATGATCTTCGTATTCTGGACGATAGTATTTTACAAAACCTGTTTTTGCCGTATAATAATGTCCTGGAGGAAAAGTAGAAAACGACTTGCACTGGTCTGCAATAGATTTCATTTCTGACGAAAAATAAATTCGTCCTCTTTCATCCAAACCATAATACAAAGGTTTTACTCCAATCGGGTCACGACCTGCAATATATTTATCGCCATCTACAACCACAAAAGCAAAATCTCCATCCAATTTATTGCAAAAATCATATCCGAATTCTTCATAAAGATGTACAATTACTTCAGAATCAGATTCTGTTCTAAAAGTATGATTCTTTAAAACCGTGTCTTTAAGTTCTTGATAATTATAAATTTCACCATCATGTACCATCCATGCTTTATCAGTTCCTTGAATAGGCTGTTTTCCCGAATTAAGATCAATTATAGAAAGGCTTTCATGACAAAGTATACTGCCATTTTCCATAATATGAATATCGCTCTCATCAGGTCCGCGATGTGACATTCTCTCAGAAAGTTCTTTTACAAGCTTGGGGTCTTTTCCTTTGCCAATAACGGCTAACAATCCAGACATACTATTTTATTTTTTATTTTTATTCTGATGTACCAGCCTCAAATAAGCTATACATTAAAAAATCATTAAAATTTCCGCTTAAAAGCAAAACTAAATATTATTTTCTGCTTTCCTACATTTTGCATCCTAAAATTTCAGTGTTTAACTTTTATTTCAACGAAAGTCAAATTGGAAATAAATTTTAATCGATTACCAAAACTTTTAATTTTAATCTATTGAAAAACAGAAACTTTTTTAGACAAGAAAGACGCTCTCATAAAAGAACGTCTTTCGGCAATATATATACTAATTCTAAAAATTAAACTCTTAATTATTTAACATAAGCATCATCGTGAACATTTGCTACTGCTCTTCCTGATGGATCGTTTAAGTTTTTGAATGCCTCATCCCACTCCAAAGCAATTTTAGTACTACAAGCTACACTTGCCTCCTGAGGAACGCATAATGCTGCAGCATCACTTGGGAAATGTTCTGTAAAAATTGAACGATAGTAATACTCTTCTTTTGAAGTTGGAGTTTGCAATGGGAATTTAAATCTTGCATTTGCCAATTGCTCATCTGAAACTTCTCTAGCTACCACTTCTTTCAAAGTATCAATCCAGCTATATCCTACTCCATCAGAAAATTGCTCTTTTTGTCTCCAAGCAACACTTTCTGGAAGCATATCTTCAAAAGCTTTACGAACAACCCATTTTTCCATCGGATGTTCTTTGTTAATCATTTTATCTTGCGGGTTAATGCGCATTGCAACATCCATAAATTCTTTATCTAAGAATGGCACACGACCTTCGATTCCCCAAGCTGCTAAACTTTTGTTTGCACGTAAACAATCGTACATGTGAAGTTTTCCTAATTTACGAACGTTTTCTTCGTGGAATTCTTTAGCGTTTGGCGCTTTGTGGAAGTATAAATATCCTCCAAACAACTCATCTGCTCCTTCTCCTGAAAGAACCATTTTAATTCCCATAGATTTGATCACTCTCGCCATTAACCACATTGGAGTCGAAGCTCTAACTGTAGTCACATCATACGTTTCTAAGTTGTAAATTACATCACGAACTGCATCTAAACCTTCTTGGATTGTAAATTTAATTTCGTGGTGAATAGTTCCAATATGATCTGCTACTTTTCTTGCTGCTGCTAAATCTGGAGAACCTTCCAATCCAACAGAGAAAGAGTGCAATTGCGGATACCAAGCATCTGTAGTATCATCTGACTCGATTCTTTTTTGAGCAAATTTCTTAGCTACAGCTGAAGTAATAGAAGAATCTAAACCTCCAGAAAGTAAAACTCCGTAAGGAACGTCACTCATTAATTGTCTGTGAACCGCAGCTTCTAATGCTTTTCTGATTTCTGGAATGCTAGTTTCGTTGTCTTTTACTGCATCATATTCTGTCCAGTCTCTTTTGTACCATTGTACAAATTCACCGTCTTTACTTGATAAATAATGTCCTGGAGGGAATAATTCGATTTTTGTACAATATCCTTCCAGAGCTTTTAACTCAGAAGCCACATAGAAAGTTCCGTGCTGATCCCATCCAATATATAATGGAATAATTCCCATGTGGTCACGAGCTACGAAATACTCATCTTTATCAACATCGTAAATTGCGAAACCGAAGATTCCGTTTAATTCATCAACAAAGCTTACTCCTTTTTCTCTGTAAAGTGCTAAAATAACTTCACAGTCACTTTCAGTTTGAAAGTTATATTTTCCTTCAAATTGTTTACGCAAATCTCTGTGGTTGTAAATCTCACCATTTGCAGCTAAAACTAGTTTTTTATCTTCTGTAAATAAAGGCTGTTTTCCTGAAGCTGGATCTACAATTGCCAAACGCTCATGAGAAAGAATCGCTTTATCATTGCTGTAAATTCCGCTCCAGTCTGGTCCGCGGTGACGAATGATTTTTGACATTTCTAATACTTGAGGTCTTAACGCTTCGGCTTTTTGTTTAAGATCAAAGGCACATACAATTCCACACATAATTTTATATTTTAATTCTTTAAATTTTAATTTGATAGGGCAAAGATGTGATATTAGTTAAAATTGAAAAACACAATTATGTATTTCAATTACAATTTAAAACCATAATTTTATTTTTACATATAAAATGTAAAATTTAGAAGTAAAAATAAGCTCAAAACTTGAAAATTTTAATTTGGACTATAAAACTGGTTGAAAATTGAAACTTTAAACCAGTTTTTTGAATTAATTTTTGAGTTATTTCATTACTAATGAAAGATTCGTAAAGAAGAGTTAGAAAGTTGTTCTTGTATTATTGTTTACACAATAATACAAGACATTATCAAGAAGCTCTACAAAGATTGGCGACACACGTTGCGGAGTTACTTGCGAAGATTTCTCGTTCCTCGAAATGACAAACTGTATGGAATTACTTTATGTCTGATCTTTAGAAAACTTTGTCAAAGTTTGAAACTTTGACAAAGTTGTTCATAGACGAATACATTATTCAACGCTTTGAATCGTATAATGTGTCTTATTAATCTCAAATTGAAATCCAGCTTTATTACCCATTAAATGATTTCCCAAAGGAGATTGTGGAGAAAGTGCAATGACATTGATTCCGTCAATTGTAATTTTAGGAAGTGCAACACTTACATAGAGATAGATTCCGTTTGCTTTTACCAAACTTCCTAAAACAATATTTTCTGTCGTTTTTAGCGGATCTATCTTGTCTAAAATTGCTTTTTGCTCTAAAGCTTCTTTTAATTTATTTGTCAATTTTTCTTGCTCAATATGCATCATTGACAAAGCTGTTTCATGCTTATCGCCTGCAGAACCTTTGGCATCATTTTTTGAATCTTCGGTCAAGCCTGAAATCATGTCTTTAAAAACATCTATTCGATCTTGAACCATTTGAGTGTAGTGAGAATATATTTTTTCTTTAAAAGTCATTTTTTTTTAAGGTACTAAGGTTCTGAGATGCAAAGATGCTAAGGTTTTTTCTTTATTTAAATTTTTATTCGAAAAAAGCTTTTGGGTATACTACTTCTCCGCTTATCCCTTTTAAAGCATCTTCCGTTAATGCGATAACCATACAGTTTTCAGCTGGAACATCAAACGGCATTTTGATATTGTATTTTTCGCAAAGTTCATATCCGAATCTTGGATAATAATCTTGATGCCCTAATAAAATAACCGATTTGTAACCTAAACTTTTTGCAATTTCGTGTCCGTGCAAAATGAGTTTAGAACCTACTCCTTTTCCTTGAAATTCAGGTAAAACTGAAACTGGAGCAAGTGCTAGTGAAGGAAAGGTTTCCGATTCATTTTTTATCTGCAGTTTAGTAAATAAAATATGACCGACAATTTTATTATCAATTTCGGCAACAATAGACAGTTCTGGAATAAAAGCTTCAGAATTCCTTAGTCTTTCTACTAAAAACTGTTCTTTATGATCGCTGTGTTCTTCTTTTTCAAAAGCTTTTTCAATCAAATGAAAAACACTTTCAAAATCGTTTTTATTTTCTTGACGTAGTTTAATTTCCATTTTATAAAATTAAAAAAAACAGCCACGAATTCACGAATCTACTCCAAAAAATTCATGAGTTCATGGCTGAAAAAAAAAGGCACATTCATTTAAAATGTTTTTGTGCCTAAGTATCTTTATGGCAAAGATCTCTTAAAAATCAAATTTATAATTTGCACCTCCTAAAACTTGGAATCCTTGTACAGGATAATTTAACCATTTTTCGTAAGCTTGGTTTCCAATGTTATTCAATTTCAAGAAAAACGTCAAACGTTCGCTAAATTTATATCCTAAATGAGCATTGGCGTCAAAATAGCTTTTTAAAGTAATTGGCGTAGCATCGATTCCTAAAGAAGTATTGGTTTGCATATCTTTTCTTTCTCCAACATAAAATACATTCAAACCTGCGTACCACTGCTTAGTAATATTAACGTCTAAAGTCGAACTTAATTTCATTGTTGGCAAATTCCACGCTTCAACTGCATTATCTGTGTTATAACTATTAAAAGTTCCATTGATTCCGAAAGTTACATTTTGAGAGAAATCGGCTTTTAGTTCTGCATACAAACGGAACGTTCTAATATCTTCATAAACTACTCCAAATGAGTTCCCGAAAGCATAATCTTCGTTTGTAACAACTTCTGTGTAATCATTCGCTTTAAACAATGCTTTATTTTTCTCATTCAAATAAGAACCTGTCAAGTTATAATTTACATTGTTAGCCAATTTTCCTTTCAAACCAGCAAAAACATTGTATTGCGTGCTTGATGGACGCATGTTTAAAGTTGGAGATAAAAACGGATTATCTGTCACAAAATCTGCATAAGAATTCTGATTTAAACCTCCATTTACTCCAGTATAGAAAATCATTAGATCGCCAACTAGTTTATAAGAAGCATTTACTTTTGGATAGAAATAGAATTTATTGCCGCTGTTTTCAGAATCTGCACTGTAATAGATTCCAGCTCCTAATTCTAATGTCCATTCGTTTTCATTAATCACAAAACTTGGTTCAATTCCAACATTTGTAAAACTATATTTTAAAGCTTCTGTATTGTCTTGAAAATAATTGTTTTTGAAAGAACCGCTTACGTGATCTACAATTACATTGGTTTTAATTGCCTGATCCATTACATCAACAGTAAAAGTTGGCTTTACATAAAATCTGTTTTCAGAAGAAGAATAACTATCTGAAAAATGAGTAAATTTTGCAGAAAGCTTACTAAAAATACTTTCTGTAAATTCTGCATTTCCACCAAGTGAAATTGTGTTGTACGAATGATCTGGATTAATGCTGTTTACCAAATCGTAACGCTGATCTGGAATTGTCGAACCAAAATCTGACGGAAGTCCGTACCAATTATAAATCTGGTTTTGGTAACCTAAATCAATGTTCCAGTTATTATCTCTGTTATTTTGACCGTAACCAATATTTATTGCTGTATCATAAAATTCATCATTCAATTCTACATCTTTGATTCCACCTTGAGAAGAGTGATGGCGAAACATTCCCGCCACATAATCATTGTTTCCTAAATCTTGATTTACAAATAACTCAGCGTTTAAAGTGCTATAATTACCAACACCTACAGTCGCATAATTATTAAACAATCTTTCTTTTTTTGCTTTTTCTACGCCCTCCGCTTTTCCTTTAGAAGGTGTAAAAGTCGATGCCACAGGAACAGACAAAATACTGTATTTAATAACTTCTTTTGGCTGATTACCGCTATCGTCAAGCGAAGGCGTTTCTTTCACTTTAAAAGCATCTGAAATAGTCGGCGAATAAGGTTTTACTACGTTTACAGTTTCGGTTCCGATCGTTTCATTTTTCTTTTGCGCAATCGAAAACTGAGCAGCAAATAATACTAACAAAATGATTATTTTATGTCGGCAGTTTAATTTCATATTTATATTATTGTGTAAAATGTTGTTTGCAAAATGTAAAATGTGTTTTCAACCGATATTCTCTTTTCACATTTACATCTTTCTTTTCACATTTCACTTTTTACATTATCTAATTTTCTAATTATCTCAATTATCTAATTTCTAAGCTTCCCACTCTCCTTTAGCCACAAACTGAGCTTTTCCTCCTATTTTAATATCGAATTGTTCTCCGTTTAGTTTTCCATTAAAATAGATCTCAGACGGACGTCCGATGTAATCTCCTTGATGATTTGTCAATTCAAATTCAGGTTTATGATATTTTAATAAAAAAGCCTGTAAACAGGTACTTGCGCTTCCTGTTGCAGCATCTTCTACCAATTGATTATGCTCAATACACAACATTCTGCTGAACAATTTTTCTCCTTCTAAATAATAAAAGTATAAACCTCTGTGGTCTGTTTTACAGTGCTGTTTCATCCATTCATCAGCTTTATCTTTATCCAAAACCAAGTTTTCTAATGCTCTTTTACTGCTTAATCCAACCATTACAAAAGCACTTCCAGTTGTGACTTCCTGAATTGGAAACTGATTTTCGAAATCACTTACTTTCAAGTTGCTGAAAAAAGTAAAATCTATTTTTGAAAAAGTATCCCAAAACTTTGGCTGAGCCGCTTTTAACCAAATCAAATCATCTGATTTATTGATTGAAATTGGTCCAATTGGCACTTCTAATTTTATTTCATTAGGAGCATTTTCAAAAATCTTATTCATCAAAACCCAAGAAGTTCCAATAATCGGATGTCCCGCAAACTGCATTTCGTGCGCTGGCGTAAAAATTCTAATTTCTGCTTTATTATTGGTTTTATCCAGTTTGGTTACAAATGTGCTTTCTGCAAAATTAATCTCGCGTGCCATCTGCTGCATTTGTGCTGTACTTAGATTTTCTGCATCCATAAAAACTGCCAACTGATTTCCAGCATATTTTTTATCAGCAAAAACATCAACTATATAAAAAGGTAAACTCATTATTTTTTCTTGTAAAATGTGATTTATGAGATGTAAAATGTTTTTCGTTATTTTCTATTTCACAAAAAACATTTCACTTTTCACTACTTAAACTATCTATTAATCGACGAATTTGTTTTTGATTCTTCCGATTTAATTGCTGCTAATTCTTTTTTCGCTTCTTCGACAACATCTGGATAATCTGTAAAGTTGTTAATTACGTTATCCAAAATATAAGTTGCTTGATAGCTGTCTTTCAATCCGTAGAAGTTTTTCGCCATTAACACCAAACCTTTCGCTCCATAATATTTATAAGCAGAATAGCTTTTTGCCAGTTTTTGAACTGCCGTATTTGAAGCTTCATATTTCCCTTCTTTTGTTTTGAAATACGCATCATAATACAAAGCTTCTGCCGCTAATTCTCCTTTTGAAGTAGCTGAAAGTTTTGCATAAGCCGCTTTTGCTTTATCTTCATTTCCTGTTTGCATTGCTGCACGCGCTACAATAATTTGTGCATCTGCTTTTACGCCTGCATCCGATTTCGGATTTTCTAATACTTTTTCAGCAGCAACTACAGAACGGTCATAATCTTTTTTGTCGTAATAACATTTCATTAAGTTGGCTTGTGCAAAAGTTTTATTCTGAGGGTAATCGGCTTCACTTTCTAACCTTGTTAGAACCGGAATTGCTTTATCACAATCTTTTGTTTTCAAATAAATCTGAGCCAATCTGTTTAAAGCTTGCTCTGTAAACTCGTTTCTAGGCTGATCAATTACAAATTGATAATTAGCGATTGATTTAGTTTCAGAACCTTCTGCATAAGTAAGCTGAGCCAGATAGAAATTTGCTTCCAGCGCATGCATTCCGTTCGGGAATTTAGAAACGTAACCCGCGAAACCAGTAATTGCTTGTTTCGAATTATTTTGACTGTATTGTTTAAAAGCTGCATCGTAAGTATCATTATCCAATTCTGCATCTGTAACGGCAACGAAATCTAATGTACGAACCCAAGTTGCATATTCGTCTACTTTTCCAGAGTCTACATAAATTAATCGTGCTGTAGCTACTGCTTCTAAAGCTTCTGGAGTTTTCGGGAATTCGGCAGCCACTTTTTTAAATTTTGTTAAAGCCTGTTGATCACGATCTGAATTATAATAAATCAAACCTTGTTTCAAAATTGCTTTTGAAGTAAAAGATCCGTTATTAAATTCAGAAATCAATTGATCATAAGTTTTAATTGCTTGATCGTTTTTCTTTTCAGCAACATAAGTATTTCCTAATTCAAATAAAGCATCGTCACGGTAAGATGACTTTTTGTACATCTGAAGGAAATTATTTAACTCATCGACTTTCTTATCATTTTTAGACATAAATCCGTAAGAAAGTGCTTTTTGGAATTGAGCATAATCTGCGTCTACGCCTTTTGCAGCAATTGCTTTTGCGTAAGCTTCGTTTGCTGCGCTATATTTTGAAGTTACAAAACGGCAATCTCCCAAACGTAAATAAGAATCGTTTAAACGAACTTTGTCTGATGGTGAATTATCAATTTGAGCTTGAAAAGAATTTGCTGCCTGATCGTAATCTTTCAGTTTAAAATATGTGTAGCCAATATTATAATTAATGTTCTTATATTCGTCTGTAGATTTTGCGGCAGCCATTCCAGCAAACTGTTTATACGTTAGAAGAGCATTTTGCATATCATCATTTAGATATTCTGTTTCTGCTTTCCAGAAAGTGGCACGCGCTGTAAACTCAGGAGTTTTTTGTTCACTGATAGCACTTTTGAACATTTTACCCGATTCTTGGTAATTATTTTCGTTGTACAATTCCAATCCGCGGTAAAAAAGCACTTTTTGGTATGCTGCTTTATTTTCTGCACTTCTATTTTTTTCTAATAAAACTAAAGCCTCTTTATAGTTTTTAGAAGAAATATAAGAATCAACCAATAGTTTTTCTACTTCTGAACGACTTGAATTGTTTGGATATTTTTTAAGGAAATCTAATAAAATACCAGGAACAGCCTGATAAGCGTTTCCAATATCATAACTCAATTTAGCATAATTTAAAGCCGCATCTTCTTGAATTTGAGCATTAAAATCCATTTCAGATGCATTTTTAAAAGCGTTTAAAGCTTCTTGCTTTTTACCTGTATTTAAATAACTTAATCCTAAATGATAGTAAGCATTTTGAGCCACAAAATCTTTTCCTTCAATAATTTTATTGAATTGAGAAATTGCTTTTTCGTATTCTTTTTGTTCATAATACGCATAACCTAACTGATAGAAATCGGTATTATTCCACTTACCTTTTTTTCCTGCATATTGTTCTAAATACGGAATTGCTTTTCCATATTGTTTTAAGTTGAAATAACTTTCTCCAATAATTTTATTCAGTTCCGATTTCTCAATATCATTCGATTTGTTCATGGCTACCAATCCTAAATCAATCGCTTTTTGGAAATTTCCTAACTTGAAATTCATATCAGCCTGATAATAAGAAAGCTTTTCTTTGTATTTTTCTTCACCCGAAACCTCATCAAAATACTTCGTTGCTTCTTTGTAATCGTCACCTTCATAAGCCATAAATCCTAAATAATATTTGGCTTGAGAACCATATTCTTTAGAGTTTACTACTTTATTAAAATAGTTAGTTGCTTCTTTTTTCTTTTTAGCATTAAAATAGCTATAGCCTTTCATGAAGTTAAACTTATCCGATTCTGTTTTACTCATGTAGCTTTCGTCAACTTTATCAAACCACTGCAAAGCTTTTGGATAATTTCCTTGTTCGAAGAAATATTGTGCAGCCTCAATATAAGCCTGATTCTGTTTGGTACTAGTCGGATAATCATTTACAAATTTCTCTACCAAAGCATCGGCATTTGCTTTATTGGTTCTAATGGCAGAATTAGCAATATAGAAAGCACAGTCAGACTGTACTTCTTCATTTGTAGTATTGTTTTTTACTTTTTCAAAAATCAATTGTGCCGAATCATATTGTTTGTCGTTATATAAAGCCAGTGCTTTGTCAAAATCCTTTAATTCGTACGTATAAATAGCCGATTTTTGTGCCGAAGCTATAGACGAGGCAAGGAAAATTTGGAATAAAAAGAACCTGGAAAGTTTACGCATTTTAGTAATATTTAGTATTCAAATGTATCATTTTATACGGGTTATAACGAAACGTTTTGAGGTTTTATTATGAACAAATTACGAAACTGCTGCTATTTTACGCTTTAAAAAACTTCAAATTATTGGTTCTCAAACTTTCTAAAACAAATAATAAAAACCCACTAAATGCCATTGGATATTTTAAGCGTAAGAAAACTTTCCTGCTATTTATCAAATGAACTTATATTGATTATACAGTTTGGTTTTTAAACTTTTTCCTAAGAAATGATTCAAAATTATTTTGAATACAAGCGTTATCTTATTACTTTTACCATTCAAACCAATTTTATTATGTCACAAACCGTACTATCTCTTAAAGAAGTCACTATATATCAAGAAGGAAGAAAAATTATATCTCACATTAACTTAGATGTTAATCATGGTGAGTTCATCTACATTATCGGGAAAACCGGTTCTGGAAAAAGTAGTTTTCTTAAAACTTTATATGCTGATCTACCGTTAATTGAAGGCGAAGGGCATATTGTTGAATTTGATTTGGCAACTTTAAAAGAAAACGACATTCCTTATTTAAGACGTAAAATTGGTATTGTATTCCAAGACTTCAAACTGCTTCCAGACCGTTCTATTAAAGACAACATGCTTTTTGTTTTGAGAGCTACAGGATGGACTGAAAAAGAAGCTATGCAACACAAAATTGATGAAGTTTTGGACAAAGTAGGAATGAAAGATTTTATGAACAAAATGCCTCATCAACTTTCTGGAGGAGAACAGCAGCGTGTTGCAATTGCAAGAGCGCTTCTTAATGATCCAGAATTTATTTTAGCCGATGAGCCAACAGGAAATCTTGATCCTCAAACTAGTTCTGAAGTTTTAGAAGTTTTAAAAGCGATCAATGCCGCAGGTAAAACTGTGATTATGGCGACTCATGATTATGCTTTATTGATGAAATTTCCATCTAAAACCTTAAAATGCGAAGATGAAAGAATCTTCGAAGTGGTGCAAAGAAGCGTGTAATGCTTTCCATTTTAATTCCAATTTACAATTGTAATGTTTTACCGCTTGTAAGCGAGCTCGTAAAGCAATGCACTTCTTGTGGGATTATTTTTGAAATTCTTTGCTTTGACGATGCCTCAAGTCTTTTTACAATTGAAAATCAAAAAATTGATCAATTTCAAAATTGCTCTTTTGTTGTTTTAGAGAAAAATATTGGAAGAAGTGCTATTCGAAATTTATTAGCCAAAAAAGCCTTTTACGAAAATTTACTTTTTCTGGATGCCGATACGATGCCAATAGGAAAAGATTTTATTTCAAACTACATTTCTTATATCGATAATGAAGAAAAAATAGTCTACGGAGGAATTTTATATGAAAGTTCTAAACCTTTAAAAAGTGAACTTTTAAGATGGTTTTACGGAAAAGAAAGAGAAGCTCTACCAGTTTCTGAACGCATAAAAAATCCGTATCTTTCTTTCTTGACTTTAAACTTTCTCATTAAAAAAAGCATTTTTTCTAAAGTAAGATTTAACGAAGAAATTCCAAATCTGAGACACGAAGACACTTTGTTCTCTTTTGATCTAAAACAAAATCAAATTAAGGTTATTCATATTGATAATCCGGTTTTTCATCTTGGATTAGAAGACAGCAAAACATTTTTGAGAAAATCTGAAGAAGCTATCTTAGGTTTAAAAAATTTAGTCGATTCGAATTTAATTTCTCCAGATTACGTTAAACTGTCTCATTATTTTCAAATCATTAAAAAATATCATCTTACAGCTTTAATCGCTGTCGGTTTTAAGATTTTTAGACCTTTATTGGAAAAACAATTATTAAGTAAAAAGCCTTCGCTTTTTATTTTTGATATTTATCGTCTTGGATACTATTCTACTTTAAATTAGTTTTTACAATTTCTTCAAAGAAATTTTTCCATTGTTGCATTATAATATCCATATCATACTTTTGAACACTTTCTTGGGCTTTTACTCCCATTTTTTTTCGTAACATTTCGTCTTCGATTAATAAACTTAATTTTTCAATGAAAGACGTTTCATCATCTTCGTCAATAAGAAAACCATTCTCATTGTTTCTAATAATGGCTTTTGGACCTACAGGACAATCATAAGCCACACAAGGAAGACCAATAGCCATAGCTTCAATTAATACCATTGGTAACGCTTCATTTCGAGAAGTCATTACCAATATTGAAGCCGATTTATAGATTTCCTGAATATTATGCACTGGATTAGAGAATGTAATATTTTTATCATTCTGCTGTTTTTCAAGCTGAAGTGTTTTATTTGATTTTCCAAAAATTTCCAATTTCCATTCTGGATATTTCTGTACTATCAATGGCCACATTTTCAATATTCTGTCAATTCCTTTTTCATAAGAATGTCTGGCAACCATTATAATTTTCTTTTCTTCCAATTCTGCAGTTTGGATCATTTTAAACCATAACGGATTAGAAATTACTCTTCCGTTTTTAATAGACCATTCTTCTAAACTTTCTTTTGATAATGCAACGAAAAATAAAAATTTAGAAGCACAGTAGTTCCGATATTCATATTTTAATTTACCCGTAAATCTCCCAAAAAATGTTTTTCTATATTCATTAAATCTTGAGCCATGAGCTTCAAATATAATAGGAACGTCTGTTTTTAAAAATAATGGAATTGAAAATGATTTTAATGCAAAGTCAGAGATGATTATGCAATCAGGTTGTAATAGACTAATGTATTTTTGAAGTTGTTTTTTATATTCAATCAAATTCAAAAGTTTACCTTTTTTTAATGAAATATCGTAAAAACTTATTGCTTTATTAAATTCGAAAAACACATCTGAATCCCCATCATTCTGCGTGATGATAGAAATTTGATAATTCCATTTTTTTATTAAATAATCTGTTTTTACAGAAAGTACGCGCTGAACCCCTCCTTCTTCATTAATTCTTTGGGTGATGTATAATAACCTCATTTTTTAAACATCAAAAATTTGTCATAATCTCTTATGTAATCATCTTCATCAAAAACATCTGATGCTAAAACAAGACATACAGCTCCAGAAGAAAAATCTTCAAGTTCACGCCACAATCCATTGACTAAATGCAATCCCACATCTGGCTTATTTAGTAAAATTTTAGTTTTTTGAAAACCATCATCCAATGTAACATAAAAACTGCCACTAAGCGCCACTAAAATTTCATGCTGTTCTATATGCGAATGGCCTCCTCGAAAAGCATTGCTCGGGATATCAAAAAGGTAATAAATTCGCTTAAACTCAAAAGGTAAAATATCATTTTGTATAAAAGCCAAATTACCTCTAACATCCTCTACTACCGGAAATTTTATGTATTGAATATCATTAATTGTCGTTTCCATATTACTATTTTAAAACATTCCTCAAAATGCTTGTTAATGATATATGCCTTTAGATCGCAAATATTAATTATTGATTTCTTAATTTCGTATCAAATATAACATTAATGAGGGTTTTACTTGTTGGCGAATACAGTCTTTTGCATAATTCTTTAAAAGAAGGATTGCTTGAACTCGGTCATGAAGTTGTTTTAATTGGAAATAAAGACGGCTTTAGAAAATATCCTCTTGATTATAATTACGAACCTAAGTATCTTAATTTTAAGGTTCTTACTATTCCTCGAAAAATAATTTATCGCTTATTTAAATTTGATTTTGCTGGATTAGAAACTGGATTTCGTTTTTTTCTATTTCTACCCAAATTACAAAACTTTGATGTAGTTCAGTTTATAAATGAAGCTTCTGTAAAGACGACTTCGGGTTTTGAGCTTTATCTTATGAAAAAGCTTTGTTCTGCAAACAAAAAAGCTTTCATGCTATCTACTGGAATTGATTATTCTACACTCACATATTACATTGAAAATCCATCTAAAAAATCAATTCTTCAGCCTTATTTTACGAATCCTAAAGAAGACAAAGAATTTAAAGCTTTCTATGCTTATCTTAGCAAAAGCCATTCTAAAATACACGATTTTATTAAAGCAAAATTTAATGGAATCATTGCAACTGATTTTGATTATGTTGAGGCAAATAGTAAAAATCCAAAATACTCAGGATTTATTCCCTGTCCTGTCAATACCAAAAAACTAATTTCTGAAGAACTTGTTATAGCCGAAAAGATTATTATTTTTCTCGGCATAAGCAAATGGAGTTACCATCAAAAAGGTATTCTGTTTTTTGAAAAAGCTTTAGATATAATTCAAAAAAAGTACTCTGACAAAGTCGAAATAATAATCGCAAATACAATTCCTTATCCTGTTTATATTGAACTGTATAACAAAGCACATATCTTATTAGATCAAGCTTATTCCTGTGATCAAGGATATAATGCACTCGAAGCAATGGCAAAAGGCAAAGTAGTGTTTACAGGTGCTGAATCTGAATTTATGGAGTATTACAAAATATCCGAAAGAGTGTGTATTAATGCACTTCCTGATGTTGATTATCTTGTTGACGAACTATCTTTTCTTATAGAAAATCCGACTGAGATTACGGCAATAGGAAAACGCGCAAGAGCGTTTATTGAAAAGGAACATGATTATATCAAAGTTGCACAGCAATATCTTGATGTCTGGAAAAATTTCTAACTCTATTTTAACCTTAGACAAATTTGAGCAGCCTAAAAATCATTGTTTAAAAACAGATCTAAAGTAGAAAAACAATACAAGAAAGTAAATAAAATTATCTAATGCATACCCTATAACAACTCCTTCAATTCCATAAATTCGAATAAAGTACAAACTAAAAAAGTACAATATTACAAGCGAAAACAACTCACTTAAAATGAATGCAGAAGTCTTTTTTTTGGCAAACAATTGATAACCTAAAATAAGCGAAGCAATTTTAAAAATATCTCCTAACAGCTGCCAGAAAAACAAATCGGTAACGGGCAAAAATTCTTTTGTAAAAAGCAGTCGAATAATAAAAAATCTCATTAGATAAATCACCGTTAATCCACAAACAAAAACAGGTAAAATGTATTTATAATACTGCAAGAAAATGTTTTTGGTTTCTAAACCATTTTGAGCTTTAGATAATTTCGGCAAAAAATAAACACTTAAAATTGTACTGGCAAACATCAAATAATAAGTAGAAATTCTTGTCATAGTTTCCCAATATCCTGCTTGTTCTATTCCTAAATCATGAATAATATGATTTCGAATAGATAGAAATACAAAAGGTCCAAAAACAGATGAAACCACAGCCATTAAGGAATAAGACGAAAGGTTTTTTAGAATTCGGAAATCGAACAAATGAAATCTTATGATTTGAAAAAACTGAATCTCTTTCTGAATCAGATAAAAAGTGACAAAAAATAATAATGCAGGAGTAATTACAATTGACATTAAAGCTCCAATAGTTTTAAACTGCGTAATCAGAAAAAGAGAGGCCATTAAACCCATAATATTTCCGACAATATTAATTGAGATTACTTTTTTGAATTTACCCAAGCCATTAATTATTGCTATAAAAAAAACAGAAAGTCCATATCCGGGTAAAACCAATGCCAAAACTTTAAAAACAATAAGATATTCTAGATTGTCTCCAAAAATTTTGTTATTCCAATAAGAAGCTGTTAGAAATAAGAAAATGCTTAAAAGCCCCGCAATAAGCAATAGAGTGATAAAAACGGTTGTGATTATCTTTTGAAGTTCTATCCTACTCTTTTCGTTTTCGGCTGTATATTTTACAATTCCGTTTTGAAAACCTAAAACAGAAATGGTCTCCAGAGAAGTTAAAAAATTACGAAGATTTCCAACCAACGCCATTCCGTTTGGACCTACAAAAACAGCCAATATTTTTGACGTAATCAATCCGATTCCTATTTTCAGCGCAACGCTTAAACTGTTCAAAGAAGTAACCTTAAACAAACCCGTTTGAACTATTTTTTTATAAAAATTCAAATTAGTATCGATTTAGAGTTTCTACAATAAAATCAACCTCAGCGTGCGTTAAAACTGGACTCATCGGCAGACTCAGAACTTCATTATGAATTTTCTCGGTAATTGGAAACGAAAGATTATTCAACTCAGAAAAAGCTTTTTGCTTATGTGGCGGAATTGGATAATGAATGACGGTTTGAATAGTATGTTGAGCTAGATATTCTTGCAAATGTGCTCTATTTTCTGTTCGAATGACAAATAAGTGAAAAACATGATTGGCTGAAAAATCCCAGAACGGAAGCACTATCTTATCGTTTTTAATTTCTGAAAGATATCGTTTTGCAATGATTCTTCTTTTCTCGTTATCCGAATTTAAATTGGGTAATTTCAGATTTAAAAAACCAGCCTGTATTTCATCTAATCGTGAATTCAAACCTACATAATCATTATAATATTTTGTCTCCGAACCATAATTTCGAAGCGAAAAAAGCACTTTTGCCAGCGCTGCATTATTTGTAGTAATAGCTCCACCATCGCCTAAACATCCTAAGTTTTTTCCTGGATAAAAGCTGTAAGCGCAAGCCGAATTTAGATTATTATTTGTTAAGTATTGGTTGTCAATTGATCCGTGCGATTGTGCACAATCTTCTACAATAACCAAATTATGCTTTTCTGCAATTTTCGTTATTCTTTCCATTTCAGCTATTTGTCCGTATAAATGAACAGCCAAAATAGCTCTAGTTTTGGGAGTTATGTTCTCCTCGATCAAATCTGGATTTATATTATAAGTATCCAATCTTGGTTCAACCAAAACAGGAACTAAATCTGCTTGCAAAATGGCTAAAATACTTGCAATATAGGTATTTGCAGGAACAATAACTTCGTCTCCTTTTTTGAGTTTCTTGAGTTCGATATAACCTTTAAAAATAAGAACCAAAGCATCAAATCCGTTTCCTACTCCAACACAATATTTAGATTGGCAATATTGGGCAAAAGCCTTTTCAAATGTTTCTACTTCTTTCCCTAAAATATACCAGCCATTTTCTAAAACCGATTTCAGTTTTTCTTGAAAAGCAGTTTCATAAGGTTCATTTATTTTTTTAAGATCAAGAAAAGATATCATCGATGTTCTATTTTTAAATAAGAATGTCCTCTAGTTTAGTATAATTGGCGGTGTTAACTTCATAAAAATCTTGTACAATAGTACTTGCGCCAAAACTTTCCTTCCAATAAGCTAGTCCTTCGTTTAGTTTTTTTCCTTGATTTTCATTTGAAATTCCAAAATCAAAAAAGCGTTTTTCAGAAAAACGTTCATGAATCAGATAATGAAAAAGATAATCTAAACTTCCTAAATCTTCTTGGTCTGGTTTTTTTGAAATATACTGGCAATGTGCCACATTTTTTGTTTCAAAAATCGTTGTTCCGCCTACAATCTCATCATTTTTGTAAACATTAAATTGATGAATATTTTCAGGAAAAAGCGATTTCAGTTTATTTATTTCCTCAATTGAATGAACTGGTATGGCATCATGTGTTTTTTCTAAATTCGGAATGAGAATTTTGCTCCAAAACAATTCAAAATCATTATCTTCTTTAATAATCAATTTATTGGAAATTGCTTTTTTAAGTCCTCTTTTTCTAATTTTCGACATTGTTTTCTCCTGCTGTAAATCAATTACAGAAAGAGAGTCTCTTCTAACCAGCTTTGCTTCTGCCAAAAACAAACCATATAAAATTTCCTCAGCCGGTTTTAGCTGATAAATTGAAGGGAGGGTTTTAAGATGTAATGTATCAAAATTATTTTCATTCAGAAAAAACAATATATCTCTCAGTATTTCAATAACTGCTTTTTGTTTGGTTTGCTCATTATAAACAAGTCCACCATAAGTTAAACCTTGATGAGAATATAGCGCTTTTCCTTTTTTATTGGCTGGAAGAATAGCATACAATTTTTCATCTTCAAATACTAAAAGCGAAAAATCTTCGAATCGATCTTTATGGTATTCCATAAAATCGCGATGAAATAAAAACGTGGCATTTTTGGCCTGAGCGACAAAATCGTTCCAAACTAAATAATCATTCTGATCGTATTTTTTAATGGTAAATTTCGTCATACTTAATTACATATGATCAAATGCCTTTAAATGCCATTTGTATTTTACTGCCAACAATCTAATCACAATAATAACCAGAGAGGTAACCAGATATAAGATATCGTCATTGAGATTTAGTTTTCGTAATCCAAAAAATACAAGTCCACCAAAAATACAGATCGTTGCATAGATTTCTTCTCTAAAAACGTTTGGAATTTCGTTACACAAAATATCACGAATTACACCACCAAAGCAGGCAGTCATTGTTCCTAACGCAATACAAATTGCAGGATGAAGTCCTGTTATAAGGCCTCTTTCAAGTCCTATTAAAGTAAAAACTCCGAGCCCGATTGTATCAAAAAGAAACAATGAGGTACGAAGTTTATCGAAGCTTTTTCTGAAAAGAATTGCTAGAAAAAATCCTAAAATGATCACATATACGTATTGCATATCACGCATCCAGCCAACAGGAGTTCTTCCAATTAAGACATCACGAAGCGTTCCGCCTCCAACCGCGGTTACAAATGCAATAATAAAAACTCCAAACGGATCTAATTTTTTATGCATTGCAGTTAGGGCGCCAGACATGGCAAATGCCATTGTCCCAATAATATCAAGTAAGTGAAACATTTTTTTTGAGTTACAAAGATGCAAAGCGTCAAAGTTACAAAGTTGTAAGGAATAATCTTAGCAAATGTAACTCCTAAAAACATTTATCATTTTTTTACGTAAATCGGACTTCTTTTCAATAAATAGGAAATAGAATCCATCCATCCGTCTTTTACCGCCAACAAAGGTTTACGGGTTTGAGAATAGATTTTATCTGTATTTCTATACATGTCAAAATAAACCGTATAGTAATAATACTTTTGGTCATTTGCTGTTGTTGTAGAAATATCGTTTGTTGTTACTTTTTTATTGTTATTGCTCACTTTTGCATTTCCGCTGTTGTAAGTCGTAGCGGTAGTTCCTGTTCCAATTGTATAAGAAACTTTTGCAGCAACAATATTATCAACTCCAAGTATTTTTTCAAGATCTTCTATTGGTGTTTCATCAATATTATTGTGGTCAATACCAGCTTTGTGCAATAAACTGTTTGTTGTTCTTAAATCTTGAACTGTTAACGGAAAAATATTTGATGATTTATCTAACAGCTTGTTGTACAAATCGTTTTGTGCAAATTTTGCCATATCTTCAGAACCTTGCTGATTGTCTGCATTTATGTAAGGAATTGGCAATACGGCAATTGTATTGTGCTGTTTATCTGCAATTGCTATGTTTTGAGATGATGCACTTTGAGCGTTATTATTTGCGTTTGAAGAAACGTCAAAAGTTTGAGATCTTCCGCTTGCAAAATCGATTTTGGCAATTTGCGAAACGTCTAATGAAATCTGGATTGTCTCGCCTGGAAGCGAATATTCTACGGTTTTATCAGACATTTTAGAAATCGTGCATTCTATTATCTGATAATCTCTTTTTATAATTTTATCTAATTTTTTTCCGCTTTGGGCAAAACTTACACAAGCAGATAATAGCATTAACAATACGAGAAAAGGCTTTGTAATTTTCATTTGTTTGGAAATTTATGAATTAATTATCTATATATAAATTTACGAAGAAATTTTAAAAAATTATCATTAAAACTCAGAAAACCCCATTAATTATTCAAAGAAAAAAAGCTACATATTTTGTGTGTAAAAATTATAATCTTTTAAAATCACACGAATAAAATCACTATTATTTCCAGATTGATTTTTAATTCCAGTCACGCTTTCGATTTTAGATACCAATTTGTAAATAACCTCATGATCGTTTTTAGCTGCAGCTTTTTGATAAGTTTCTTTAATAATACGCATATCATTGTCTGAAAGCTTAATCACCAAAGGATATGTAGGTACATAAGCTTCACCGATTTCTTCTAAAATGGTATGGCTAATATTAATTTTATTCTTCAAAGTAATTACTGCTGTTCCTGCTGCCATGTCTCCCAATCTTTGAGATTTCTGACTGGTAATAACCGAAATGAGTCCAGGAAGTCCGAAAAAAGTAAAAAAGTCAATTACTCTAAAAAACCATCGAATTAAATAATCTCCAAAACCTGCTTGATAGCCATCAATTTTTACGACTTTAATTTTCAGTATTTTTTTGCCAAGTGACTGTCCTTCAAAAACACTTTCTAAAACCAATGAGTAAATTATGACCGGAGAATATAACATTAAAAAAATAGCGCCGCGTGACCAGCCATCCAAATTTACCATCAATCGATCTAGCTGCAGCCAATCAAAAAGAACTATAGAAAGAACTGTTATATAGCAGATTACAATAAACAAATCAATAAAAAAAGCACCTAGTCTTTCGCCTACAGAAGCTGCGATAAAATTTATTTTGACATTTTGTGTCGTATTAATAGATAATTCTGACATATTTCATATTTTAGCCTACAATGAGAGAAATCGCCTTTATAAAACAAAACAGAGAAAAATGGCTCGAGTTTGAGCTGGCAATTTTTGGTAAAGCTAAAAAAAATCCTGATGAATTAGCTAATTTGTACATTCAAATGATGAATGATTTGTCGTATGCTCAAACGTATTATCCTAAAAGTAAAACGGTTGTTTACCTTAATCATCTTGCTTCTCAGATTTATCAAAAGATTTACAAAACAAAACGCACAGACCAGAATCGAGTTGTAGATTTCTTTAAAATTGAAGTTCCGTTATTGGTTTACGAGTACAGAAGATATTTGGCTTACGCATTTATTTTATTTTTTGTTACTGTTTCAATTGGCGTTCTTTCTGCTCGTTACGATCGTGATTTTGTTCGGCTAATTTTAGGCGACGAATACGTAAATATGACTTTAGAAAATATTAAAAAAGGCAATCCGATGGCCGTATATGGTTCGGGAAGCAACTGGGGAAGTTTTATAGGCATTACTGTAAATAACCTCTTTGTGGGCGCCAAATGTTATTTCTACGGTATTTTTGCCGGAATCGGAACTTTCAATGTTTTTCTTCAAAACTGCATTATGTTGGGCTCTTTCCAATATTTCTTCTACGAACAAGGTGTTTTCTGGAAAAGCGTGCGAGGAATCTGGATTCATGGTTCTATGGAAATTTTTGCAATTGTAATCGAAACAACTGCTGGATTCATTCTTGGCGCTTCTATCCTATTTCCTAAAACGTTCTCAAGATTAAATTCTTTTAAAATTGGCTTCAAGAACAGCTTCAAGATATTCTTAAGCACTTTTCCCTTCACAATTAGTGCAGGATTTTTAGAAGGTTTTATTACACGATATTCTATCGATATGCCCAATTGGTTAAGCAGTTTTATAATCTTATTTACGCTTGCAATAATTTCGTTTTATTACTTGGTATATCCTTTTATTGTACATAAAAAATTAACTTCAAAATCAATTAATTTATAATGTTTGAGCTTTATAAAAAAAGACAATTAGGCGATAATCTAGGTGACACTTTTACTTTTTTCAAAGACTTCGGAAAAAACTTTTTTAAGATCTTTTTTATCGTAAATGGAGCTTTTTTACTTCTATTGGCAATTATAATTTACACTTTAATTAAAGTTAATTTTGATGCTATAAAAAATTCTGGTTTAGAAAACAATCAGCTAAAAAGCGACCTTATAGGTTATTTCGATAATAACGAAGGACTTACATTAACTTTAGTATTAATCTGCGTTGTTCTATTTTTGATTTTCTCTTTGTTCAACTATGCTTACCCTGTTCTGTATTTAAAAATGCTAGAAAATGGCAAAAAGGACTTTGATCTAAATGCTGTATTGTCTAGTTTTTTTAAGGTTTTCTTTAAACTAGTAAAATTTAGCATAGGAGCCTTGATTATTGTTTTTCCGGTTCTATTAATTGCATTAATAATCATGTTTTTTCTATGCTTTATAATTATCGGAATTCCATTAATTCTGGTTGCAATTCCAACCTTTTTTACTTTTTTCAATCTTTGGTTTTATAGTTATCTAACAGATGGAAAACGTTTTTTTGAATCATTACAACATGCCTATTACCTAACAAAAGAAGATTTTTGGAATACAATTGGAACAACATTTATTATGATGATCATCATGCAGTTTATTCAGGCTGCCATAACAATGTTTTTTTATTTTGTGGGCATATTTATCTCGATTGCTTACTTTATAGGAAACTCTGATTCAAATGGTCCAAAATCACTAGAACCTTCGCCTCTTTTAATAGGTTTTATTACGGTTATTGTACTTTCGCTTATTATATTAGGCAATATTTTTAATAATGTAATTGTAATTAATCAAGGAATGATTTATTATAGTTTAGAGTCAGGAAATAGACAGGAATCCAAATCAATTGATTTAATCGGAGATCATACCAATGAATAGATTTTTAATTATTTTATATTTTATTTCCTGCTTGAGCATAGCAAATGCTCAAGATACTTTGGTTAAAGAAGATCCTCCAAAAATTACTACCGTTAAATATACTGAAAAAGACATTCAAGTAGATTCTGGAACGGTAGAAGCTAAACATTTTGAAAAGGATTTCAAGACAAAATATACCGACAAAGAATTTGTCTATGAATACAAAGCTCCCGAAAAAAACTGGTGGGATAATTTTAAGAATTGGCTGGCTAGGCAGATTTTTAATTTATTCAATTTCAGCAGTGTAAAAACGTCTTTCGACTTTATTTCTTTTTTATTTAGAATAATTGCGGTTTTGGTCGTTGTTATTTTAATTTATTTTATTGCAAAAGCTTTAATCAAAAAAGAAGGAAGATGGATTTTTGGAAAAAATGCCAATAAAGGCACCTTATTTTATTCTGATGCCGAGAAAAATATTCACCTTTTAGATTTTGAAAAACTTATTAAAGAAAGTATCGAAACCGGCGAAAGAAGAATCGCTGTTCGATATTATTATTTATGGCTTTTAAAAGTAATGGCACAACATCATTATATTGAATGGGACATCGAAAAAACAAACTCCGATTATTTGTACGAATTGCACAATCCTATTCATAAAGAAGAGTTTACCTATCTTTCATACCTGTACAATTATATTTGGTACGGCGAATTTGAAATTGATGATGCAACATTCAGAAAGACTGAAAACAGATTTAAAAAAGCATTAAAAACTTTTGGTAATGGATAATAAAGTAAAAATATACATTGCTGTTCTGGTTTTAATTTTCGGAATAACATTATTAGTAGACAAAGGACAGCCAAAACCTATTGACTGGACTCCTACGTATTCTGTTGATGATAAAATACCATTTGGATTATACATTTTTGATCACGAAGCAGATCGTCTCTTTAATCAGAAAGTAGAACGAATTTCAACGCAGACTCCTTACGAATATCTGGATTCTCAATATGATTCAAGAGAGAATATAGAAACCTATAAAATTAAAGGAACTTTTATCAATATTTCTGAGGTAAACAATATTGATGATTCATCGATGAAAGAGATTTTATATTTTGTCTCTCACGGCAATAATGCTTTTTTAAGTATGAAGGTATTCCCTAAAGTATTGCTGGATTCTTTAAAAATTGAATTAAACACCGATTTTTTGCCAAATGACAGCATTACAGCTTGGATGGCAAATAAAAAAGTAAGTTTAAAAAAATATACTTTAGGCACTGGATTAAGTGATTATTTTTCAAAAATAGACACTTTAAATACAAAAGTTCTAGGATATCAAACCAGTCGTAAAAATAAAAGACAAATCAATTTTATTGAAGTTCCTTATAAAAACGGTCATCTCTATCTGCACACGCAGCCAGTAGCTTTTACCAATTATAATTTGCTTAAAAAAGATCATTATCAGTACGCCGAAAACTTGGTTTCTTATATACCAAAAGGAAACATTTTTTGGTACAATAAAATTTTTAACGACCAACGTATTTCAAGTTCTCCAATGCGATATATCTTTAGTCAGCCTGCTTTAAAATCGGCTTGGTATTTAGGTTTATTGGGAATTTTGATTTTTATGATCTTCAATGCAAAAAGAAAACAGCGCATTGTACCAATCATAAAACCCTTGCAGAATTTAACGGTTGAATTTACCAAAACAGTTGGAAATTTATATTATCAGGAAGGAGATCACACCAATATTATCGATAAAAAGATCATTTACTTTTTAGAAAAAATAAGAACAGATTATTTATTGGATACCAGCAAACTAGATGACGATTTTATAAACAAATTGCACTATAAAACAGGAAAAGACAAAAAAGATATTAGCGACTTAGTTCAATTAATTAATGATCACCGCAAAAGTTATCACGGAAGTCTAGAAGAAGACCTCATCAAAATAAATACAGCAATAGAAAAGATTTTACATTAACTAAATATTTGCACAGATTAAAAGGATTAAAATGATTTTATAAAAAATAATCTGTGTTAATCCTTTTAATCTGTGGCAAAAAAAACATACCAAATTATGGACGATATCAATACAACATCAGGAGAAATCACAAATGAAAATGTGAATTTTGAGACACGAATTAATTTAACGCCTCTTTTAGATCATGTAAATACGATTAAGAAAGAGATTGAAACGGTAATTGTAGGGCAACACAAAATGGTTGATCAGCTTTTGGTAGCTATTTTATCAAACGGTCACGTTCTTTTAGAAGGTGTTCCTGGAGTTGCCAAAACAATTTCAGCTAAATTATTGGCCAAAACTTTAAATATTGGTTTCAGCAGAATTCAGTTTACACCAGATTTAATGCCTTCAGATATTTTAGGAACCTCAATTTTTAATTTGAAGAACTCAGAATTTGAGTTTAAAAAAGGTCCCATTTTCTCCAATTTGATTTTGATTGATGAGATCAACCGTGCTCCAGCAAAAACACAAGCCGCACTTTTTGAAGTAATGGAAGAACGTCAAATTACAATAGATGGAACTGCTTATCAATTAGAGGCTCCATTTTTGGTTATTGCAACACAAAATCCAGTGGAGCAAGAAGGAACATATCGATTGCCTGAAGCACAATTGGATCGTTTTCTTTTTAAAATCACAATTGATTATCCAAAATTGAACGAAGAGATTTTAATCATCCAAAGAGAACATACATTACAAGATCATGGAAAATTAGATGCTATTCAAACGATTCTTTCTGCTGAAGAAATCAAAGAATATCAAGGTCTGGTAAAACAAATTAGAGTAGAACAAAACTTATTAGAATACATTGCCAGAATCGTAGTAAACACGCGCGAAAATGCTTTTTTATATTTAGGCGCTTCTCCTCGTGCTTCAATCGCCATTTTGAATGCTTCGAAGGGTTTTGCTGCAATACGCGGACGCGATTTTGTTACTCCAGAAGATATTAAAGAAGCTGCAATTCCTGTTTTACAACACCGTGTTATTGTAGCACCAGAACGCGAAATGGAAGGAATTACAAGTTCAGAAATCATTAAACAGATTATCGAAACCGTGGAAATTCCTAGATAAGCTTACAGTCGCAGTTACTTTGAGACTGAAAACTGAGACTGAAAACTGAGACTGAGACTGTAAACCGAGACTGAAAACTAAAAAAACATGAAATTCATAAAAAGTCTATACCTCAACAATTTCTTTTTCTATGTGCTTATAGGCATTATAGGATTGTTTATCTGTGCCTTTATTTTTCCGAATATGTACAATGCAGTTTGGCTGCTTGTTTTAGGTTTAGTTACTTTTTTAGTGCTTGACATTTTGCTTTTGTATTTTGCTCGAACAGGTCTAGAAGCAGAAAGAATTACACCAGAAAAGTTGTCAAACGGAGATTTAAATCCAATAAAACTACATCTCAAAAATCATTATACTTTTCCTATTTCGGTTAAGATTATTGATGAGATTCCGTTTCAATTTCAGGTTCGCGATTTTAAAATCGTAAAAACAGTAAAAGCAGCTTCACAAAAAGAAATTGGCTACGATCTTCGTCCAACAGAACGCGGAGAATACCATTTTGGATCTCTAAACATTTATGTTTCTTCTCCGTTACGACTTATTTCGAGAAGATTTTCTTTTGATAATGATCAAATGGTTCCAACATATCCTTCTTTTATTCAGTTAAGAAAATATGATTTGATTGCTTTTTCAAACAATTTATTTCAATACGGAATCAAAAAAATACGCCGAATTGGTCACACAATGGAATTTGAGCAGATAAAAGAGTATGTTCAAGGCGATGATTTGAGAACGCTGAATTGGAAAGCGACTGCAAAAAGAAACTCTTTGATGGTCAATCAGTTTCAGGACGAAAAATCACAGTCGGTTTATATGGCAATCGACAAAGGGCGCGTAATGCAAATGCCTTTTGATGGATTAAGTTTGCTGGATTACGCCATTAATTCGGCTTTGGTCCTATCTAATGTGATTTTGAAAAAACAAGATAAAGCAGGTCTTTTTTCTTTTTCTAAAAAAGTAGAAAACAGAGTTTTTGCAGAAAGAAGAGGTTCGCAGATGCAAAAAATCTTAGAAGCTTTATACAATGTAAAGACAGATTTTTTTGAAAGCGATTACAGCAGATTGTATGTTGATATTAAAAAGAACATCAATCAGAGAAGTTTGATTATTATGTATACCAATTTTGAAACTATGGATGGTTTAAATCGTCAATTACCTTATTTAAAAGGAATTGCAAAAAGCCATTTGTTGGTCGTTGTTTTCTTTAGCAATACCGAATTAAACAGCATTATCAACAAAAAAACAACTACCATTCAAGAAGTTTACGACAAAGTTATTGCTGAGAAATTCATGTTCGAAAAACGACTAATTGTAAACGAATTAAAGAAATACGGAATACATTCTGTCTTAACACAGCCCGAAAATCTGACTTTAGATGCCATTAACAAATACCTAGAAATTAAGTCTAGAGGGATTTTATAAAAGTTGTAAAATTTAAACCGATTAATTACCGCTCATTTTAATCAGCTCGTTTTTTTTTCTTCTATTAATTTATAGTTACGTTACGTCATTCCGTAAAAATTGATTAATTAAATTAATTAGTTTTGAAGCAATTAATGTAATTTCAAATTAATAGAAAATGAAAAAAGCGATCTTAATTCTGTTCATTTTATTAAGCATTCAAACTCAAGCTCAAAAAACAGAAAATATCATCATAATTACTACAGATGGTTTTAGGTGGCAGGAAGTTTTTAAAGGAATCGATCCTGCGATTGCCAATGACAAAAAATTCAATCAAGGAGACAGCGCTTATATTTATAAGAAGTATGCAGATTCTGACACCAAAGAAGCACGCAAAAAACTAATGCCTTTTTTCTGGTCTGAAATTGCTACTAAAGGTCAAATTTATGGCAATAGAGATTTAGGAAACAAAGTTGATGTTGCCAATCCGTATTGGTTTAGCTATCCAGGTTATAGCGAAATCATGACTGGAAATGTTGATCTAAAAGTCAATTCAAATGGCTATAAAGCCAATCCGAATGTAAATGTTTTGGAATTCCTAAATCAGCAGTCTAAACTAAAAGGAAAAGTTGCCGCTTTTGGCGCTTGGGATGCTTTTGACAGAATTTTAAACGAAGAAAGAAGCGGTTTTCCTGTCATTTCTGCTTTTGATAAAGTTGGAGGAAACAAACCAACAGCATCTCAAAAATTGCTTAATGAAATGCGTGATAATTCATTTAAACCTTTTCATGAAGATGAATGTCTTGATGTTTTTACACATTACCAAGCCATGGATAAGTTGAAAACTAAAAAGCCAAAAGTACTTTACATTGCTTACGGAGAAACCGACGAATGGGCACATCATGCACAATATCGTTCGTATTTAGATGCTGCAAATCAAGTTGACAAATGGATTCAGGAAATTTGGAATTTTGTTCAAAATGATCCGCAATACAAAAACAAAACAACTTTATTCATAACAGTCGATCACGGACGCGGCGATAAAGTAAAAGCACAATGGACAGATCATGGCGCCGATGTTCCTGGAGCATCTGAAATTTGGTTCGCCGCAATGGGACCAGAAATTGCTCCAAAAGGTGAAATCACGACAAATTCTCAACTTTATCAAAAACAGTTTGCTCAAACTTTAGCAAAAATTATGGGTTACGATTTTAAAACGTCGCATCCTGTTGAAAAAGAAATTTCAGAATTATTTCAAAGTAACCAAAAACCATAAATATTAACATTAAACCAAAACCAACCCAAATGAAAAAAACTGTTTTATTTCTTTTATTGTGGACGATTTCAATTACCAAAATGATCGCCCACGAACCTGATACTCTCAACGCTTATTACGACAAAATTGAAAAGTCTTTTAACTACGAATCTGGAAAAATTAAACTTACCCAAGGTGAAGGAACTTTAAATGTTCCAAAAGGATTTAAATTTTTAAATGGAGAACAAACCCAAAATGTCTTAAGTAATTTATGGGGAAATCCTGAAGACAAATCGATTCTGGGTTCGCTTGTTCCAGACGGAAAAGGTGTTACACATTCAGACAGCTGGATGTTTGTTATAAGCTATCAAGGAGATGGTTATGTAAAAGATAATGATGCTGGCGATATTGATTATGATGATCTTCTTAAAACCATGAAAGAAGATGTCAAAGCTGAAAACGCAGAAAGAAAAAAAGCAGGATATTCTGAAGTTCAACTAATTGGATGGGCTTCTACTCCATTCTATGACAATAATTTAAAAGTACTGCATTGGGCAAAAGAGTTGCAGTTTGGTCAAGATAAAGAACACACATTAAATTACGATTTAAGAGTTTTAGGAAGAAAAGGAATGTACAATATTTCTGCTGTTGCTGGCATAGATCAGTTAGAAGAAGTTAAAGCGAGTATTCCAGGAATCATTAAAAGCGTAGAATTTAACGAAGGCCACAAATACTTAGATTTTGATGCTGATACCGATACCGTTGCCGCATGGACAATTGGCGGATTAGTTGCTGGAAAAGTATTGGCAAAAGTTGGTTTCTTTGCTATTTTAGCAAAATTTGGAAAGTTTATCGTAATAGGAATTATAGCCGCTTTTGCAGCCGTAAAGAAATTTCTATTTGGAGACAAAAACCAAATAGTGACCAAACCTGCCGAAGAAACAGCGCTTTTAGAAGAAAACAATTCTACTGAAGAATAAAGGTTTTTATTTGCCACGAATTTCACCAATTTTCACGAATTGTTTTTCTTTTTTACTGTGTGGAAAAATTCTTGAAAATTGGTAAAATTCGTGGCAAACCTTTTTTAGTAAAGGTTTTAAAACCCTTGCAGGAAGAAAAAAACTCAGTACCTTAGCGCCTTAGAATCTTAGTCGCTTAAAAAAATGAAACAAATCACTTCAATTCAAAATCCGTTTATCAAATCTTTGGTTTTACTTCAAGAAAAATCCAAAGCCAGAAAACAAACCGGAACATTTTTGATTGAAGGTTTAAGAGAGATTTCATTAGCCATAAAGGGCGGCTACGAAATCGAAACGGTTTTGTTTCTACCAGAATTAGTTTCAGAATCAGAAATTAATAAACTGATTCAAAATCCTTTTCAAATCATTGAAATCAATAAAGAGGTTTACCAAAAATTGGCGTATCGCGATACTACAGAAGGAATTCTAGCCGTTGCCAAAAGCAAATCTCTAAAATTATCTGATTTAAAATTATCTGAAAACCCATTAATTCTAGTTGTAGAATCTCTAGAAAAACCTGGAAATATTGGCGCCGTTTTACGTACAGCAGATGCTGCCAATTTAGACGCTGTTTTAATTGCCAATCCAAAAAGCGATTTATACAATCCGAATATTGTGCGATCTAGCGTTGGATGCCTTTTTACCAACCAAATCGCAACTGGAACATCAGAAGAAATTATTGCTTTTTTGAAAGAGAAAAAAATCAATTTCTACAGCGCCACTTTACAGAATTCAACTTCATATCATACACAAAACTTTACTACTCCAACTGCTTTGGTCGTAGGCACAGAAGCAACTGGCCTAACTCAACAATGGCGTGACGAAGCAACTCAAAACATCATTATCCCAATGCAGGGAGAAATTGACAGCATGAATGTTTCTGTCGCTGCTGCGATTTTAATTTTTGAAGCAAAAAGACAAAGAGGTTTCTGATTTTAGATTTTAGATTTTAGATTTTCTAAAGTCGCTTTGCTCCTTTTTGGAATTTGGGATTTAAAAATTGTAATTTATTTTTAATCTCCTTTTCGCTTGTCAGGCTGAGCGAAGTCGAAGCCCTTTTTTACAAGCAAGAATCTCAAAATTACACCTTCAAAAATCTAAAATCTGCACTCCAAAATCTACAATCATATAGCCTTGCGTATGTTCAAACTAATTCTTATTTTTAGTACTTGAACTATGCCGTTATGACAGAAATAGATATTGAAAAAGAAAATAAAGCTATTGCGCAGGAATACAAAGAATTACTACGAATAAGTTACCAAACTTTAAGCCCAACTGACAAAAAATTAATTCGAAAAGCATTTGATGTTGCAGTTGATGCTCATAAAGAGCAGAGACGTAAATCGGGCGAAGCGTATATCTTTCATCCTATTGCAGTTGCAAAAATTGTTGCCTCAGAGATTGGCCTGGGAGCGACCTCTATCGCCGCGGCCTTATTACACGATGTTGTTGAAGACACTCCGATTACAGTAGAAGATATTGAACGCTTGTTTAATCCAAAAGTGGCACAATTAGTCGAAGGTCTTACCAAGATTTCTCTAGTTCAAAAAGATTTAAATGCTTCAATGCAGGCGGAGAATTTCAGAAAAATGATTCTAACCCTGAATGATGACGTTCGCGTAATTTTGATCAAATTGGCCGACCGTTTGCATAATATGCAAACCATGGATTCGATGGCCGAATACAAACAAACCAAAATCGCGTCTGAAACTCTGTACATTTATGCTCCTCTAGCCCACCGTTTAGGACTTTACAACATTAAAACCAAACTCGAAGATTTAGGATTAAAATATACTGAACCTGCTGTTTACAATGACATTGTAAGTAAAATTCGCGAAACTAAAGAACAGCAAGATGCTTACATCAAAGATATTTCAGATGTTTTAAAGAAATCTTTAGACAGCGAAGGAATCGATTATATCATCAAAGGACGTCCAAAATCTATTTATTCTATTCGTCGAAAAATGCGTGCGCAAAACGTAACTTTTGATGAAGTTTATGACAAGTTCGCTCTTCGAATTGTATACAAAGCCGATCCGCATGAAGAAAAATTCATTGCGTGGAAAATATATTCTATCGTAACCGATCATTATCGCCCAAGTCCAAGCCGTCTGCGTGACTGGATTTCATCGCCAAAATCGACTGGTTATGAAGCCTTGCATATTACCGTTATGGGACCAAAAGGTCGTTGGGTCGAAGTTCAGGTTCGAAGCGAACGTATGGACGAAATTGCAGAAAAAGGTTATGCTGCACATTACAAATACAAAAATGGAGCAAGCGAAGAAAGTGGTTTAGATGTTTGGTTGAATTTACTTCGTGAAGCATTAGAAAACCCAGAAACTAATGCAGTTGATTTTGTGGAAGATTTCAAAATGAATTTGTACTCTAAAGAAATCTTCATCTTTACACCAAAAGGAGAAATCAAATCGCTGCCTAAAGGCGCCACTTCTCTTGATTTTGCTTTCAGCATTCACTCTGAAATCGGAATTAAAACACGTGGTACTCGTGTAAATGGACGATTAGTTCCTTTAAATTATGAATTAAAAAGCGGTGACCAAGTTGAAGTTATTACTTCTCCAAACCAGAAACCAACTGTAAACTGGTTAGAATATGTAACGACTTCAAGAGCAAAAAATAAAATTAAAAACGTTCTTAACGAGAACACTAAAAAAATTGCAGAAGAAGGAAAAGAATTACTTGTTAGAAAATTAAAACACCTAAAAGTTACTTTTAACGAACAGGTTACAAATGAGTTAGTTAATTTCTTTAAACTAAAAACAAGTTTAGATTTATTTTACAGAGTTGGAATTGGTGCAATTGAGAATCAGCAACTAAAAGATTTTGCTGCCCAGAAAAGCAATTCGTTTATCAATTTCTTCAAAAATAAAATCAAACGAACTAAAGATACTGCTGATGAAGACATTCATAAACCAGTCATTAGCAGCAACTATGACATGCTGGTTTTTGGAACCGAACATGACAAGTTAGATTATAAGCTTTCGCAATGTTGCAATCCAATTCCTGGTGACGATGTTTTTGGTTTTGTTACCATTAACGAAGGAATTAAAGTGCATAAAAAAGATTGTCCGAACGCGATCGGAATGCAATCGAATTATGCATATCGAATTATGAGTGCAAAATGGATTGACTCTTCTCAAGAAGAATTCAAAGCCATTATCAATATCACCGGAATGGACGTTTTAGGACTTACCAACCAATTGACAAAGGTAATTTCAAACAATATGAGCGTTAATATTCAAAGTATTTCGCTTAGCACCGATGCTGGAATTTTCCATGGACAAGTTGCCGTAATTGTTAAAAACAATACGATTTTGAAAAAAATGATTAGCGCCATCAAGAAAATAGACGGAGTTGATAAGGTTACTAGAGAGTATAGAACTTAAACTAATTCATAAATTTAATCATGGAAAACCAATCCTTAGAAATTCCCAAAGTAATATTTGATGAAAATGGAGAACTTTTAATTACTGCATCTGAATCTTCATCAAAAGACGATTTTGATTTTTTTCAAGGAAAATCTGTTATTCGTAACAGAAAATTAAAATCCAGATTAACGAATTGCGATGAGTGGATTGAATTTCCTTCGACACAGGAAATGTACAAGATTCTAAACGGAATTGGAAATATTGATAATTTTCTAGCCACTTTCGATGGAGAACCTTTTGAAGGCATGACAGTAAGATTATTTAATCCGATAACAAAATTGTGGAGCATTTACTGGTCTGATTCTAACACAGGAACATTAGACAAACCTGTGGTTGGTTCTTTTGAAAACAAAGTTGGGCATTTTTTTTCTAAAGATGTTTTTGATGAAAAACCAGTTATTCAAGTATTCCGATGGGATGCCCGAGACGAAAAGAATCCTGTTTGGAGCCAGGCAATGTCTGATGACAAAGGAAAAACTTGGGAATGGAACTGGTACATGTATATGTCGAAATCAAGTTAACCATTGTTAGTTTTTTCATAAATTAAAAAAATTATGTTAATTAAGCTAAATTAAGCTTTCAAAATATTTTTGACGTAAAAGCCTGTGTTTAGTGTATTATCACTAATGAAAATCAAGTTTAAACGTTAAACTTTAAACCCGAAACTTTTATTCATTAAAAATAAAAAATTATCTTTGCCGGATATGACACTTATTTCAACTGACAACACTAAGAATCAAGAAATTGTAAAAAATGTTTTTACACTATATCTTGAACAAAAAGGGCATCGCAAAACTCCTGAGCGTTATGCTATACTTCAGGAAATTTACGATAGCGAGGAGCATTTTGATATAGAGAACCTTTACATCAAAATGAAAAACAAAAACTATCGTGTAAGTAGAGCTACTTTATACAACACGATCGAGTTATTGTTGGACTGCGCTTTGGTTAGAAAACATCAATTTGGACAAAATCAGGCTTACTACGAAAAATCATATTTTGATAAACAGCACGATCACATCATTATGACAGATTCTGGTGAGGTAATCGAATTTTGTGATCCAAGAATTCAAACCATCAAAAAGACTATCGAAGAAATTTTTGATATCGAAATTACAAATCACTCGCTTTATTTCTACGGAAACAAAAAGCAAAATTCAAATTCATAGTCTTTTAGATTAGACTTTTCAAAAAAAATTAAAAAAAGAAAATTAACTACATAATCAGTAGGGCAACTTAGATTGTCTCAACGCAAATTAAAACAGAATGACCGTAGATTTATTACTAGGATTACAATGGGGAGATGAAGGTAAAGGAAAAATTGTAGACGTACTTACCTCAAATTACGATATTATTGCACGTTTTCAAGGAGGACCAAATGCAGGACATACATTAGAATTTGACGGAATTAAGCACGTACTAAGAACGATTCCTTCTGGAATTTTTCATAAAAACTCAGTAAATATCATCGGAAATGGAGTTGTAATTGATCCTGTAGTTTTTCAAAAAGAAATTGAAGGTTTAGAGAAATTTAACCTTGATATTAAAAGCAAATTAATCATTTCAAGAAAAGCGCACTTAATTTTACCAACACACCGTTTGCTTGACGCAGCTTCTGAAGCTTCTAAAGGAAAAGCAAAAATTGGTTCTACTCTTAAAGGAATTGGACCAACTTACATGGATAAAACAGGTAGAAATGGTTTACGTGTTGGAGATATCGAATTAGAAGATTTCAAAGAACGTTACAGAGCTTTAGCAGACAAACATGAAGCAATGATTGCTTTTTATGATGTTGCTATTCAATACAATTTAGCTGAATTAGAAAAAGAATTCTTTGAAGCTATTGAAGAATTAAAGAAATTAGATTTTATTGACAGTGAAGAATACATGCACCAAGCTCAAAAAGCTGGAAAATCTATTCTTTGCGAAGGTGCTCAAGGATCTTTATTAGATGTTGATTTCGGAACTTATCCGTTCGTAACTTCATCAAATACTACTGCTGCTGGAGCTTGTACAGGTTTAGGAATTGCTCCTAACAAAATCAAAGAAGTTTACGGAATTTTTAAAGCTTACGTTACACGTGTAGGTAGCGGACCTTTCCCAACTGAACTTTTTGACGAAGTTGGTGCTACAATGGCAAAAGTAGGTAACGAATTTGGTTCTGTAACTGGAAGACAAAGACGTTGCGGATGGTTAGACCTTGTTGCTTTAAAATATGCAGTTCAAGTTAATGGAGTTACTCAGTTAATGATGATGAAAGGTGATGTTCTTTCTGGTTTCGAAACTTTAAAAGTTTGTACAGAGTACAACTACAAAGGACAAAACATTTCTCATTTCCCTTACAACATTGAACCAGAAAACGTTACTCCTGTTTACAAAGAGTTTAAAGGATGGAAACAAGATTTAACTGGATTAACAACTTACGATCAGTTGCCAATTGAGCTAAAAGAATATATTGAGTTTATTGAAAAAGAAATCGAAGTGCCAATCAAAATCGTATCGGTTGGACCAGATAGAAAACAAACAATAACAAAATAATACATTTAAACGCTCTGATAATCAGAGCGTTTTTTTTTGAAAAATAGTTTTATGAGAAAAAATCCTGAAATTGAAATAACAGAAACCAAATTATTATCTGATAATTGGTATCTGTTAAACAAAGTAACTTTTAATTATAAAAAAGAAGATCAGCCTGTTGAATCGCACATTCGTGAAGTATACGATCGCGGAAATGGCGCTGGAATATTATTATACAATACTGCTAAGAAAACAGTTGTACTAACAAGACAATTTCGTTTGCCGACTTATCTTAACGGAAATAAATCTGGAATGATGATTGAAGTTTGCGCTGGACTTTTAGACAAAGACAATGCAGAGCAAGCTATAATTCGCGAAACAGAAGAAGAAACTGGTTATCGTTTAAGCAAAGTTCAAAAAGTAATCGAAACTTATATGTCGCCAGGTTCTGTAACAGAAATTCTATATCTTTTTGTTGGCGAATACGACGAAAATATGAAAGTAAGCGAAGGCGGCGGACTTGATGCTGAACAAGAAAATATTGAGGTTTTAGAATTTACTTTTGATCAAGCTTACGCTATGATCGAATCTGGAGAAATTTCAGACGCTAAAACTATTATGTTATTGCAGCATGCTAGAATAAAAGGTTTGATTTAAAAGTTTTTGAGTATTTTAGATTCCCTAAAAAAATCTAAAATGCTCAAACTAAAAATCGTATTTTTTTTCTGCTTTCCGATTTTACTATTCTCTCAAAAAGAAAAATTATCAGTCGAAAAACTAAAGCAAGACCTTGTTATTTTTAGAGAAATAAGAGAAAAAGCCAATTCAGGCCTTTATAAATACCGAACAAAACAGCAGATCGACAGTATTTATTCTTGGGCGTTTTCGCAAATTAGCAAACCCAAAGAACTCATAGACTTCTACAAAATAATTCTTCAAATAACCGATTTTGAAGGAAGTCTGCACAATGACACAACACTTCCCAATGATTTTGAAAAGAAATATTCATCAGGAAATATTTTCTTTCCGTATCCTGTAAAACTCATAGAGAATCGATTGGTTCTTAATTTTGAAAACTCAGAAATTCCATTGGGCTCTCAAATATTTAGCATTAATGATATTGAGACCAAAAAACTGCTTTCTTCTCTCTACAAATATTATACAACCGACGGCTATAATATTACAGGAAAATCAATCGGAATTAACGGTTCATTTGCTAAATATTTTGAAATGGAATACGGTCCGCAAAAGAAATTTACGGTAGAATATTCACTTCCAAATCAAACCAAAAAAAATAAAAAAACTATTTCTGCTGTCTCAAACGAAATTCGAAAAGAGAATTTTAAAAAACGACATTCTCTTCCTATTGATAGTTTGCAATACAATCGCGCAAAGGACAAATATTCTTTTAAAGTAATTTCTCAAAATACAGCACTACTTTCTGTTCATACCTTTGTAATTGGACGAAATGCCAAAGACAAACAGCATATTGCTTACAAGAAATACTTGGACAGCTGTTTTCAATATCTTTCTAATCATTCTGAAATCAAAAACTTAATTGTCGATGTTAGAAACAATGGCGGCGGCACCGATCCTAATGATATTGTAACTTTCTCTTATTTGACACAAAAAGCTTTTCGTGAAAATAAATCTGCATATGTCAATTTTCAGGAAATTCCATTTGCTGAATATTTAGTTTACGAAGAAACAGAACTGCAGAAAAAACAAGAAGAGAAAAAGGATTTTGAAGATGAATTAAAAGAAGAATTTCCAAAGTTGGAAAACGGAAAATACATTCAAGACGAGAGATTCAATTCATTATTAGAGCCAGAAAAAAACAGTTTTAAAGGTCAGATTTATTTATTGATAAGCTCTAGAATTGCTTCTGCCGGATCACTATTTGCTTCATTAGTTGCAGGAAATACAAATGCCATTGTAATTGGCGAAGAAACTATGGGTGGCTATTTTGGACACAACGGCCACACTCCTATCGAATACGAGTTACCGAACACAAAAATTAAAACACAGTTTTCTATTGTAAATCTGGAACAGGATGTTCCTAAAAAATCAAATCAAATTTTTGGAAGAGGAGTAATTCCTGATTATGAAATTTCACAGACATTTGAGGATTTTATACAAAATAGAGACACACAATATATGCATACAATAAAATTAATCAATCAAGAATAAAGTTACTGTTTACTAACATTTACAAAATGAAAATCCCGAAACCTATTTCAAAAATTATGTAACCCTTTTCAGCTATCAGATGTATAACTTTATATTCATAAAAATTCGACGTATGAAAAAGTTATATTACACAGCAAACGTACTACTAATCCTGATGTTGGTTTTATTAGGTTCTTGCAAAAAAACCGATACCATCACGCTGACTGAAAATAAAAAAGAGAAAAAGAAGGTAATTGAATATAAAAAACCTGAAACGGTTTCTTATCAAATCGAGAAAACCAAAGATTGGCTCAAACTTAATGAAGCTGACAGTTCTAAAATGGATATTGTTTATGCTTTGAATAGAACCGATAAAGCCAATTTTAAAAAACTGGATTCAGTTGTAATTCCCGCAGATTTTAGCGGAGATTTGGTTTATTATCTCCCTTTTCCATTGCATGTTTCGGCTTTAGAAGAAGTTTCAAAAATTATCCTTTTTTCATATCCAACGCAAGCTTTTGCTGCTTACGAAAACGGTGAATTGGTTCGCACAGGCCCAACCAATATGGGAAGAAAAAAAGACCCTACTCCTACTGGATTGTTTTTCACCAATTGGAAAGCTGAACAAACTACAAGTACATTTAATGACGAATGGGATTTAAAATGGAATTTTAACATTGAAAATAAATTAGGAGTTGGTTTTCACGAATATGCATTGCCTGGGTATCCTGCGTCACATTCTTGCTTACGACTATTAGAAAAAGACGCTAAATATCTTTATAAATTTGCTGATGAATGGATTTTGAAGGATAAAGAAAACGTAAAAGTAAAAGGAACTCCTGTGGTTGTTTTTGGAAGTTACAATTTTGATGGCCCAAAACCGTGGCTTAAACTAGCCTCAGATCCAGAAGCTTTAAATATTTCTGAAGGCGATATTGAAAACACAGTAACCCCCTACTTAAAAGAAATCTTAGAAAATCAGAACCTAAGAGAAGCCGAGCCAACAAAAACTCTTTAAAAATATATTCTAAATACATAATCAGCTGAAATGATACAATATCGTTTCAGCTTTTTTTTGTTTGATTTTAAACATAAAATTTGGTTAAAGCCCTTCTCTTTGTCCTTTTTTCAACCTCCAGCTAAAGCTGGAGACAATCCTTTTCCAAACCTTAAAAACCTTTGTCTCTTTGAACCTAAAAACCTCAGAACCTAAAAACCTCAGAACCTCAGAACCTCAGAACCTCAGAACCTTAGAACCTCAGAACCTTAGAACCTCAGAACCTTAGAATCTTAGAATCTTAGAATCTTAGAACCTTAGAATCTTAGAACCTTTAAAAAAACATAAATAAGCGATCGTTCATTTATTATTTTTTATATCTTTGTACCATAATCAAGTACAATTATGAGAACTAGAGATACCAATAAAGAAGAAATTGTAAAACAAAAAGCAATTGAAATGATCGTTACACAAGGCATAGAAGGTTTTGGAATGAATCGTCTTGCTAAAGAATGCGGTATTTCTGTTGCGACACTTTATATCTATTATTCAGACAAAGAAGACTTAATTAAAAAAATCGGAATTGAAATTGGTAAAAACTTCTTCGAAAAGATGTTTGATGGATTTTCTGCAGATATGTCTTTCAAAGATGGATTGCGTAATCAATGGGAGAATCGTATCTATTTCAATATAAACTTTACACAGCAAGCAACTTGTCTAGAGCTTTTAAAACATTCTACTTATGGAGATGCGATTATCGCAGAAATAACAGGCGATTATAAACAAATGATGACAGAATTTATGCTTGCTGCAATTGAAAGAAATGAACTTATTTCTATTCCTTACGAAATTTTCTGGAGTATTGTTTATGGTCCGCTTTATTCTCTTCTAGAGTTTCATAGAGAAGGAAAATCGATGTCTGGAAAACCCTTTGCTCTTACAGATGAAATAAAAGACAGCGCTTTTAATCTCGTTCTAAAAGCACTTACTCCTTGAGGATAAATTCAATTTTAAAACCATATCAACAACAAAATTTAAATACAATATAATTTCAATAAAATGAAAACTTCGATTATAGAAAATAAAAAGATCGCCATTATTGGCGGTGGACCAGTTGGATTAACAACTGCAAGAATCTTACAAATTAATGGCGCCAATGTTACGGTTTACGAAAGAGATCTTAACTCACAAGCAAGAACATCTGGCGGAACTTTAGACATTCATTCCGACTCAGGGCAATATGCAATTCAGAAAGCTGGATTAATGGATGAATTCTATAAATACGCACGCCCAACTGGCGAAAAAATGGCTGATATAGACGGAAATATTACTTCTGACGAAATGCCTGATGAAACCAATGCTTTTTCTCGCCCAGAAATTGATCGCAATGATTTAAGAAAAATTATGTTAGAGAATCTTAAAGAAAACACTGTTGTTTGGGATAGTCAATTAATCAATATTGATAAATCTGAAAATCAATATATTTTAGAATTCAAAAACGGTACTACAACAACCGCCGATTTTGTAATTGTCGCAAATGGAGGAAGATCAAATGCACGAAAATTTGTAAGCGATCAAGAACCTCAACTTTCTGGAACTTATATTATTCAAGGCGAAATTGCAAATCCAGATCAAGATTATCCTGAATTTAAACCAAAATACGGAAACGGAAACGTGATGGCAATGGGCGAACATAAAATGTTTTACACGCACACTATGCGTGATGGTTCTGTTCACTTTGGAGTTTCTTTTAAAGCAGATGAAGACTGGATTTCAAATCACGGAATTAACTTTGAAGACGATCAATCTGTTATTTCTTTTTTGAATGAAACTTTCAAAAATTGGAATGACGATTATAAAAAATTCTTTACTGTTTCAACCGAATTTTCTGGTTTGCCTTTGCGTTTATTTTCTTTAGAAGAATCTTGGAAAGAACATTCAAATATTACACTTGTTGGAGATGCGGCGCATTTAATGCCTCCATTTGCAGGAGAAGGTGTAAATATGGGATTATTTGATGCTTTTCATTTAACCGAGAATTTAACCAACGGAAAATTTGAAACCATTGACGAAGCAATTGCTGATTATGAGAAAAAAATGTTTGGCTACGCATTAGAAGCACAACGCATGACAAAGAAAATGGAAGATTTATTGCATTCCGATATTGTTGCTGAGGATATTTTGAGTAGTCGTGGCATGTGATTTTTTTTCACCATGTAAGTGATATAAGTTCTTTTATATAACGTTTGTCATTCTGAGGAACGAAGAATCACACGCAGGATTCGACAAAGACATAACACAATCTTGTCATTTCGAACGAAGAGAGAAATCTTCACTAGTGGCTCGCCAAAGATTGATGATATGCTTTACGGAGTTTCTTACGAAGATTTCTCGTTCCTCGAAATGACAAAATTGTGGAGAACTTTGACAAAGTTTTTTTTTAAAATCTGAACAAATAAAAAAGGCGTAAGAATTAAATCTTACGCCTTTTATTTTTATAATGAAAACTAAAAATTATCTAGAATAATTTGGAGCTTCTTTTGTAATTGTTACGTTATGCGGGTGGCTTTCAGTGATTCCGCTTGAAGTAATTCTCACGAAACGTCCTGTCTCCTGTAAAGTAGGAATATCTTTTGAACCACAGTATCCCATACCTGCACGAAGACCTCCAATAAACTGAAGCATACTTTCGTTTAATTCTCCTTTGTAAGGAACACGTCCAACAATTCCTTCTGGAACTAATTTTTTAACGTCGTCTTCAACATCTTGGAAATAACGATCTTTAGAACCAGTTTGCATTGCTTCAACAGATCCCATTCCGCGGTAAGATTTGAATTTTCTTCCTTCAAAAATGATTGTTTCTCCTGGAGACTCTTTTGTTCCTGCTAATAATGAACCTAACATTACACAGTCAGCACCTGCAGCGATAGCTTTAGGAATATCTCCTGTATAACGAATTCCACCATCGGCGATAACAGGAACTCCAGTTCCTTTGATAGCTGCGGCAACTTCTAAAACTGCCGAAAATTGAGGAAAACCAACACCTGCAACGATACGAGTTGTACAGATAGAACCAGGTCCGATTCCAACTTTTACTCCATCCGCACCATTTTCTACTAAATATTTAGCAGCTTCTGGAGTTGCAATGTTTCCAACAATTACATCTATTTGAGGGAATTTTGATTTTACTTCTTTTAAAGTATTCACAACACCTTCTGTATGTCCGTGAGCAGTATCGATAATGATTGCATCTACACCAGCAGCAACTAAAGCTTCAGCTCTTAGAACTGCATCCCCTGTAACTCCAATTGCAGCAGCAACTCTTAAACGACCAAAAGAATCTTTATTAGCGATTGGTTTTTGAGTCAGTTTTGTAATATCTCTAAACGTAATTAAACCAACTAATTCATTTTGAGCATTTACAACTGGTAATTTTTCGATTTTATGACCTTGCAAAACTACTTCTGCTTGTTCTAAAGAAGTTCCTTCTGCAACTGTTACTAAGTTTTGACTTGTCATAACCTCAGCAATTGGTCTTGCACCGTTTTTCTCAAAACGCAAATCACGGTTTGTAACGATACCTTTTAGGATTTTATTTTCGTCTACGATTGGAATACCACCGATTCCGAATTCTTTCATAGCGTTTTTTGCATCTGCAATAGTAGAGTTCATTGGTAATGTTACCGGATCGATAATCATACCTGCTTCTGCGCGTTTTACTTTTCGAACTTTTCCTGCTTGTTGTTCGATAGTCATATTTTTATGTAAAACACCAATACCTCCTTCTTGTGCCATAGCGATTGCCATTGCACTTTCTGTAACTGTATCCATAGCAGCAGATACAATTGGAACGTTTAATGTAATGTTTCTTGAAAATTTTGATTTAATGCTCACTTCGCGAGGAAGCACATTCGAGTAGTTAGGTACTAATAATACATCGTCGTAAGTTAAACCTTCGCCGATAATCTTGGAGTTGTGTGCTATCATGGTGCAATTTCTAGTTGAATTGCGTGCAAATATAGTGAATAAATTGCTAACTTGAATACTAAGTTATTCATAAATTTGCATTTACACGAATTATCTTACAAAACAATACACCCAAGCCCAGATGGAAATGGAGAGCCCCGAAAAGCCAAAAAGCTTTTTTTCTGATTTAAAAAAGCGACTACTAATAATATAAATAAAATTAATCTTCTCTGTCTTGAAAAACGAAATTGATTCCGAGTTGGAAAGCGGCACTACTGGCTTTGGAAATGTCTTTATATTCTAAAACATTATTGACTAAAGCATAAATATTTACTGGGCCAATTGCCCCTGAAAGGCCTAGACCAATATTTTTATTCGAAAAAGTATCTAAGGTATAAGTTGCTTTAAGATCTAATTTTCTAAATATATTTCTTCTGTAAAAAGCAGTCAAAGCAACCAAAGGTTCGCGGGGAGCAGACATTCCGAAAACCTGAAGTCCAGCGGCATTTTTATAAAATTTTTCGACATTGCCATGACAATTACACTCATCTGAACGTTTCTCTCCGAAAGAGTATTGAATAGAAGAATAAATTTTTGTTGGACGCCAAGTAGTATATTTATTATGAAGTGTATCTCTTGGTATTGCACGATCAAATTCGTCAAAGACATTTTCTGGATCATCTGAACCTAAAAAGTCAGGATTTGCCCCATTGTATTGGTAAGTTCCTTTATAGGTAAGCGTTTCAATGTCTTTGGTCTGTCTCACAAAACCTAAATCGACAACGCTTGCTGTAAACTGCAAATTGTCTTTTATATAATAGGTAATTCCTGCATCTACACCAAAACCAAGACTTCCATTAAAAAAGGTATTATGGGCAATGTCACGAATTACATTTCCTTCGTATTCATCTTTTGTAAAACGGGCTAGTCCAGAAGTTTTTAATTCTAAATTGGAAGAAATGATCTGGTTATAAAGATTTGGAGTTCCTGGCTGCTCACCTGTATAAATGTAACCTGAGTTTTTGGTAGAAGTTGCATTTGCACCGCTTGAATAAATTTTGGCACGTCCTCCATAAACAAATTTATCATTTACTTTTTTATGAAAACCAACATGAAAAACAGAAAGCACTTCGGCTTTCATATTCAAATCGCCTAGATTAAACGATTTTCCGATATAATCTCGATTTCCGTTTAAGGCCAGTAAAGCCAGATCTTTTGGAACAAACATGAAGAAATCAAATTCCTGATACAATCCAAACGAAATGTAAGAACGACTTTCTCTACCTCCAATTCTAAATCCGCCAGAAAATATCTCTAACTGTTGGTTGGTCACTACCTTGTCTTTACTGGATGATTTATTGATAACATCTCTAACTTTTTGATTAAAATCGACTCCATCATTTGAAAATAAATCATAGGCCGAAAAACTGCTAGAACCCACATTGGCTGAAATTCCAGATAAGACCGGAAATCCAAAATAATATTTATACGAAACATCGGCTCCCGGATTTACAAGCGAAGACTGTGGAATTGAAGTGAAATTATACAACAGCTCTCTGTTTTGAGCAAAACAAGAAAGATGAAAAAACAAACAAAGGATTAGCGTTTTTCTCATTCGATTACTAAATAAGCCGTTGCACTGGATCTCAATCTTAAATTTCCTTCACTGTTAGCATTTAAAGGAGGTCCAGCAGCAATTAATACAACAAAACCAATTTTTTGGGTTTGTTTTAAAAGGTCTAATCGTGTGTTTTCAAAAACTTCTGTGGGATATTTTATAACATTTGGCGTTCCTTTATAGGATGGAACATTAAAAGATATTGTTTCTAAGACTTGATTGTCTTTGTCAAGCAAAAGCATATTTAAGACAAAAGTACGCTCGATATTATTTTCGACTTCAAAATCAAATTCAGCTTTCTTAAGGCGTTCTGTAAAAAATTTATTTTTAAAAACATCAAAATCTCTTACGTCATATATAATATTGGTTCCGCCATCATCTATAAGTCTATTTGCAGGAACATTAAAATATGCTAAGTTGGCAACAAAAACAGGCTCAATCTTAAAATCGTTCACCTGATCGAAATTTAAATCGCTAGAGCAGGAAAATAATAAAAAAACTGAAAATAGTAAGCTTAAAATTTTACTTAATAATCTTGATCTCATGATAATAATTATATCAATAATAAATGTAACGCATTATTTCTGCAATCATTATCTAAAGTAAGAAAATATAACTATTTTTTAATGAAACTTTCCAAACAATTTCGAAGCTTCATTATACGCACTTTCAAAACTAAGAGAATTAAGTCCTGTTATTTTTTTATTGGCAGTAAAATAAGAAACCAATTTTTCTGTTGGCATATTTCCTGTTAGCTTATCGGTCGCCATTGGGCAGCCGCCAAAACCTTGAATAGCTCCATCAAAACGAATACAGCCTGCTTTTGCGGCAGCATCAATTTTTTCGAACCAGCTTTCTGGTGTTGTATGAAGATGAGCACCAAACTCAATTTGAGGATATTTCGGAATTAAATCTGAAAACAAATAGGTTATTACTTCCGGCGTAGAAGTTCCGACTGTATCTGAAAGTGATAGAATTTTTACTCCCATTCCGGCCAATTTCTCAGTCCATTCGGCTACTATTTCAACATTCCATGGATCTCCATACGGATTTCCGAATCCCATTGAAAGATACGTTACTACTTCTTTGTTTTTCTTATTGGCAACTTCTAGAATTTCTTCTAAAGTGACCAAAGATTCTGCGATAGTTTTGTGCGTGTTACGCATCTGAAAGTTCTCTGAAATGGAAAAAGGAAAACCTAAATATTGAATCTGCTCATATTCTGAAGCCGTGATTGCACCTTGCGTATTGGCAATAATAGATAACAATTTGCTTGTTGTTTGAGATAAATCAAGCTGTTCTAAAACGGCGGCAGTATCCTGCATTTGCGGAATAGCTTTTGGAGAAACAAAACTTCCAAAATCGATGGTATCAAAGCCAACTCGCAACAAAGCTTGTATGTAAGTAACTTTATTTTTTGTTGGAATAAAATCCTTAATGCCTTGCATGGCATCTCGAGGGCATTCGATGATTTTGATTTCTTTGTTCAAAGCGTATTCTTTTCTAAAGGCTAAGTTAGTTTCTTTTTTAATGAAATAAAAGAGAATTTTATGTGAAGTCTATTATTACACAAAACAAGCATACATCAAAAAATTACCGAAAAACGTAATAATATAAAATATTACCAAAAAACGTAATAGATAATTTTATTACGTATATTTGTAATATAAAGTTTATAATTTTTTAATTATATTTGATTTATGACTAGTGTAATTACAGGTGATATAATTGGTTCAAGACAACAGAAATCAGAACATTGGGTTGAAGATTTAAAGAAAATCTTGGTTCCGTTTGGCAAAGCGCCAAACCAATGGGAAGTCTATCGAGGAGACGAATTTCAAATTGAAGTTAGTAATCCCGAAGATGCACTGTTGGCCGCTATTTTGATAAAAGCACATTTAAGAACTATAAAGTCTGATGCCCGTATGAGCATCGGATTTGGAGATAAAACTCATACTGCCGAAAGGATATCTGAAAGCAATGGTTCTGCGTTTATTAATTCGGGAGAACTTTTTGAAACTTTAAAGAAGCAAAAAGTAACTTTAGCCATGCGAACAGGAGATTTAGATTTTGATGAAAAACTGAATTTAATGCTGCAATTGGCTTTAACTTTTATGGACAACTGGCTCGTGCAATCAGCAGAATTTGTTGCCGTTGCTATTGAAAATCCAAAATTGTCTCAAGACGAATTGGGCCAAAAACTAGGTATAAATCAGGCTGCCGTTAGCCGAAGACAAAAGCGCGCTCAGTTTGATCTGGTTCTTAATTTAGATCGATATTTTAGAAAACAAATAAAACAATTTACAGCCTCATGATCTTATTTATAAAATTGTTTCTCGCCCATTTATTAGGAGATTTTATTTGGCAACCTAATTCTTGGGTCACCGATAAAGAAGCTAAAAAACATAAAAGCATTTACTTATATATCCATATTTTACTTCATGGAGTTTTAGCCGCAATTCTAGCAGGAGAAATCAGTTTTATACCATATGCTGTTTTAATTGCCGTTACTCATGGCATCATCGATTTAATCAAATTAAATTTCCAAAAAAAGAAAACCAAACGCACTTGGTTTGTTGTCGACCAAGCTGCGCATATTCTTGTTTTAATTGGTGTCGTTCTTATATATGAAAACAAAACGATAATCAATTTCTGGCAAGATAATGCGTTCTGGATTTTACTTACCGGAATTTTACTGATAACTAAACCAACTTCTATTTTTATCAAAACCATAATTTCGATATGGGCTCCTGAAAGCAAAAACAGCCATCAGGATAATTCTCTGATAGCTGCCGGAAATTATATTGGTATTTTAGAACGCTTATTTGTTTTCGGTTTTATCATAACCGGACATTTTGAAGCGATTGGTTTTCTACTAGCCGCCAAATCTATTTTTAGGTTTGGAGATTTAAAAGAAGCCAAAGACCGAAAATTGACAGAATATGTAATGATCGGAACTTTAATTAGTTTTGGTATTGCAATACTTGCAGGCCTTTTAGTTCAAACACTTCTTTTACAACTGCCCTAAAACCTTTTTGTTAATTGCTTTTATCAAAGCTGGGCCTTCGTAAATAAAACCTGTATACAATTGCACTAAGCTTGCTCCAGCATTTAGTTTTTCAATCGCATCATCTGCAGAATGAATTCCGCCTACCCCAATAATTGGGAATGCTTTATTGCTTTTTTCTGAAAGAAAACGAATTACTTCTGTTGAACGTTTTGTTAAAGGTTTTCCAGACAAACCTCCAGTTTCCGTTTGATTGGCAGATTGTAATCCTTCTCTTGAAATAGTTGTATTAGTTGCAATTACACCTGCAATCTGAGTTGTTTTTACAATATCAATAATATCCAATAATTGCTCGTCTGTTAAGTCTGGTGCAATTTTTAAAAGAATTGGTTTTACTTTTTGAGTGCTTATTTTTTGCTTTTCAACATTTCTGTTTTGCAAAGTTTGCAGCAAAGCCGTTAATGGTTCTTTATCTTGTAGAGCTCTCAAATTTGGTGTATTTGGTGAACTTACATTCACAACAAAATAGTCTACATGATTGTAAAGCGCATCAAAACAAATGATATAATCTTTTACAGCATCTTCATTATCTGTCACTTTATTTTTTCCGATATTTCCTCCAATTAAAACACCCGAATTCTTTTTCAAACGCTCTACAGCTTCTAGAACACCTCCATTATTAAACCCCATTCGGTTAATAATCGCTTGGTCTTCTTTTAATCTAAATAAACGTTTTTTTGGGTTTCCTTCTTGTCCAACTGGCGTTACCGTTCCGATTTCGATAAAACCAAAACCAAAATCGCCAAGTTCTTTGTATAGTTTTGCATCTTTATCAAAACCAGCTGCAAGTCCAACCGGATTTTTAAATTTAATTCCGAAAACTTCTCTTTCTAATCGAGCATCTTTTACTTCATAAATTGATCTTATAATTGCCGAAACTCCTGGGATTTTTGAAATGAATTTTACAAAAGAAAAAGTAAAATAATGCACTTTTTCGGGATCAAAACAAAAAAGTATCGGGCGAATTATCAATTTATACATAAGAGTTGTGTTGTTATTATTTTGGCTGCAAATTTAAATATTATAGTTTAAAAAGGTGTCTTTTTACGAAAACAAATCATTTTCTTTTTGTTTGATTTTTCCGCTCATAAATAAAACTATTCTTAAAACATACAGCGTCCATTGTTCTAAAACTTGTTTTTTATGTTGCAAATTATAAAATGAAACAAGTTGCTTCCTTTTAAAATGCCCTTTTGTTTTAAGAATATCTAATTTTGAGATATCTACTCCAAATCTTAAGAAACTAAACGCCTCTAAAACATTTTAATTCTGAAATAAATAATAGCCTTATTTTTTCCGATTGCTCTTTCTTATCCAAAAGTTAAAAAAATACCCTCATAAAGATTATTAATTAACAACTTCAATCATGAAAGTCAGTAAACAATTAATTCTGAAAAGTATTTTCACTCTTCTATTTTGCTTTTCGCTAGGTATTTCCTATAAAACACTTGCTCAAGCAGATCCTCAGCAGGTAACCAAAGAAACCTTTAAAGGTAAAATAGCATTAGATGTACGTGATTCAAAAGAAGACTGGGCACCATATTCTCCTAAAAAAGCTCCTGCAGGATCTCCAAACATCTTATTTATTTTATATGATGATACCGGACTTGCTGCTTGGTCGCCTTATGGTGGAGCTATCAATATGCCTACCATGCAAAGACTAGCCGATAACGGAATCACTTATTCACAATGGCATACTACAGCCTTGTGTTCTCCAACAAGATCGACATTGCTAACAGGAAGAAATCATCATCTTAATGGTATGGCAGCGATTACAGAAGCTGCTGCTGGTTTTCCTGGCGGAAGCGGACGACTGCCTAAACAAGTTGCTACAATTGGGCAAATTCTACAAGATAACGGCTGGAGTACTTTCTGGATAGGAAAAGATCATAATGTTCCTGAGCAGGATGTAGCTTCAGGGGGAGATCGAAGCACTTGGCCTTTGCAAATGGGATTTGATCGTTTTTATGGTTTCCTTGGCGGAGAAACCAATCAATGGTATCCAGACTTAGTAGAAGACAACCATTTTGTTGAACCTCCGAAAACTCCAGAAGAAGGCTATCATTTATCTCAGGACTTAGCTGATCATGCATTAGAGTTCCTTAAAGACCAAAAAGCGACAAACCCTTCTAAACCTTGGTACATGTGGTATTGTCCAGGTGCCAATCATGCTCCGCATCAAGCTCCTGAGGAATATATTGCAAAATACAAAGGTAAATTTGATGAAGGTTATGATGCTTACCGCAAATGGGCATTGCCAAGAATGATTGCAAAAGGAGTAATCCCGAAAGGAACTACTTACGCAAATTTCAATCCGCTTCCTCCTGGCGTTGCAAATCCAGGTGACGAAGTATTAGATTGGAATAAATTAAGCGCTGATGAGAAAAAATTATTCTCTAGATTAGCTGAAGTATATGCTGGTTTCTCTGAATATACAGATGCTCAGGTTGGCCGTATAATTGATTATTTAGAGCAAACTGGCCAATTAGAAAATACTGTTGTTATTTATGCTGCCGATAATGGCGCTTCTGGCGAAGGTTCTCCAACAGGATCTGTAAACGAGAATAAATTCTTTAACGGCTATCCTGATGAATTAAAAGAGAACTTAAAATATATTGACAAATTAGGAAGTCCAGACACTTACGAACATTATCCTACTGGTTGGGCTGCTGCATTTTCTACCCCTTTTAAAATGTTCAAAAGATACAGTGAATATGCTGGAGGAACTTGTGATCCTTTAGTGATTTCATGGCCAAAAGGAATAAAAGCGAAAGGAGTTGTTCGTGACCAATTTCATCATTCAACTGATATAGTACCTACAATATTGGACATTTGCGGTCTAGAAATGCCAAAAACATATAGAGGCGTTCCACAATATCCAATATCAGGAGTTTCTATGCGCTACACATTTGATGCCGCTCCGAATACAAAAACACAAAAACATATTCAGTACTTTGCCATGTTAGGAAGCCGCGCTTTATGGAAAGATGGCTGGAAAGCTGTTGCTTTGCATACTCCATTGGTAGGAAAAGGCAACTTTGACAAGGACGAATGGGAATTATACAATACGGATATTGACCGAGCAGAAGTAAATAACTTAGCTAAAAAATATCCGGATAAATTAAAAGAACTAATTAAAGACTGGAATGATGAAGCAGCTAAAAATTTAGTATTGCCTCTTGATGACCGTTCCGCAATCGAAGTTTTAGGAATTGAAAGACCTTCTTCTGAACCACCTCGCGATCTTTATAAATATTATCCTAAAACATCACCTGTCCCAGAAGGAGTTGCTGTGAATGTTCGTGGACGTTCTTATAAAATTTTAGCAGACGTTGACATAAAAGACGCAAATGCTTCAGGAGTACTTTTTGCACATGGTTCTCGTTTTGGAGGTCACACACTATTTGTTAAAGACAAAAAATTAAATTATGTCTACAATTTCTTAGGAATTGCTCCTGAGCAAAAATTCACTTCAAATGTGCCTATTACAACAGGAAAACATGTTTTTGGAATGGAATTCACACGTGAAAAAGCAGGACCAAATGGCGAATCTCTTGGAACAATGAAATTATATATAGACGGAAAAGAAGTAGCATCTGGGCCAATGAGAACACAATCTGGTAAATTTACACTTGCTGGAGATGGACTTTGTGTTGGATTTGACAGCGGTGATTCTGTTAGTAAGGAATATAAAACTCCTGGAACTTTTAAAGGCGGTGAAATTGTAGGCGTAGGCGTTAGTGTTGGAAAAATTGAATATACTGACTTAAACAACGACGCAAAAAGAGCTCTAGGAAGAGACTAAAAAATACAAAAGAGAGGTACGTTCAATTAGAATCAAAGGATTGAACGCACCTCTTTTTTTCATTTTAAGTAAATGTTTCATTAATAGAAAAGCCAAATGTTCTATAAAAGCACTTCTTTAAAACCTTTTTTTCTTTTCTTTTTTTGCTTAATCAGTCTTTTTTCTAAGAAAATTTCTGCACAGGAACATGAGGAAAAAACTTTTAATCCGCATCATCAAATCGGAATTTCCATTAATCATGTTCACGTTTTTGAAGGCCGGGACGAAGAAGGAAATCGTGAAACATTGACTCTTCCTGCATGGGGAATTGATTACACTTATCAATTTCATGAAAAATGGGCAATTGGCCTACATACCGATTTTATTGTTGAGAAATTCAAAGTAGAAAAAGTGTATGAAAGCGGAAATGACAAAGAAACCGTAGAAAGAAGTTATCCTATTGCTCCTGCTCTAATGGGAATTTATAAACCTAATGAGCATTGGAGTTTTCTTTTAGGATTTGGAGGTGAATTTGCCAAAGAAGAAGATTTTTTCCTAACACGTGCCAGAGTTGAATATGGATACGAACTCCCTAAAGGATGGGAAATTTTTGGCACTACAAGCTACGATTTCAAATGGAATGCTTATGACAGCTGGGGAATTGGTTTAGGAATCGCAAAAAACTTTGGAGGAAAATAATTTATACCAACCTATTGATCTTATGTACAGCACAAATAAACCAAATCGCATTTCTAAATATTCCCTCTTAGTTTTTCTTTTACTAATTGGTTTCAAAGGATTTTCGCAGCAAGAAAAGGACACTACCAAACTAATGAATGTTCGTTATGGCAGTAAAGGAATTGAATTAGAAACTCGAGACAAAAAATTTCTATTCCAATTGGCAAGCCGACTTCAATTTCGTTTTTCAACACCAAATGACACAGACCCTTTAACTTATGATGATTATAGTCAAGATGCTAAAACGACTTTTAAAATAAATCGTGCCAGATTAAAAATTGGCGGTCATGCTTTTGAACCTTGGCTTAAATATTACTGGGAGTATGAATTAAGTCAGTCCAATTTATTGGATTTTAGAATTATGATCGAGAAATGGGATTTTCTGAGCTTTAAAGTTGGACAATGGAAAACGGAATTTACGCGAGAACGCTTTATTAGCAGCGGTGAACAGCAAATGGTAGATCGTTCACTAATTAACCGTCCCTTTACTGTAGACCGACAATTAGGAGTTGAAGTTTATGGGCATTTAAAAGGCGCTGGAATTGCAGACTTTAACTATTGGGCCGCAGCTTTGACAGGTACAGGACGAGGAAGCACTGCTAATGACGATAATCATTTAATGTATTTTGGAAGAGCACAATGGAATTTCCTAGGTAGATTTCTTGATTTTGAAGGTTGTGATTTAGAATTTCATGAAAAACCAACTCCAATTATTGCCTTTTCTGCCATTACAAACCGAAGCCCTTACACTCGTTTCTCTCAAGCCGGTGGAGGCTCTCTAGACGGATTTGAAGATGGTTTGCCAGGACAATACAGAGTCAATCAATGGAATTTAGAAAGTGCTTTTATGTATCGAGGTTTTTCTTGGCAGAGCGAATGGCATACCAAAGAAATTATAGACAAATACAATAATAATGATATGACTGTAATGAAAGGCTATTATGTTCAAGCTGGATATTTCTTCCATAATGTTTTTGACTGGTGGCCAAAACATTTAGAAATGGCTGGACGGCATGCCGCCTATAGACCTGATAATTCTATTAGAGAAAATAGACAAGACGAGTCTACATTGGCATTTAATTGGTTTTTCAAAGGACATAAAAACAAACTAACTTCAGAGGTAAGTTATTTTAGTTTTCAAGATAAAACACTTCCTTTACAAGAAGGGTGGCGCTTTAGAATACAATGGGATATTTCATTGTAATTTAAACTTTTAGCTCATTAACACAAATCAAACATTTTTTTTCATAACTTTAAATCACATAAATTATTGAATATGAAAAACATATCCAAAACAGTAAAAAGACCAGCTCTTTTAGCTTTCGTAATCGGAACCCTTTTCTTTATTTCAATTGATAGTTTAGCGCAACGTCATGGAGGCGGAGTTCGCGGAGGAGGAGGAGCACGCGGAGGCGGTGGAGCAACCCATACTAGACAAGCAAGACCTGCAACTCAATCTAGACCAAATGTAACAAGGCCAAGTACAACTAGACCTGCAGCGACGACTAGACCTTCAACAACTAGACCTGGAGCCAACAAATCTGGGACTCAAATTACAAGGCCATCAAATAATTCCAACAGAAATAATACTGCAAACAGAAACAACACAGTAAATAGAAATAATACTGTAAATAAAAACAATGTTGGCAATAGAAACACAAATATTAGTGGCAATACCGTTAATAGAAACAGAAATAATGTAAATATTAATGTTAATAACAGCGTGCATGTTCGTAACAATCGTAATACAGTTGTAAGACCTGGTCCACGACCTTACGTGCGTCCTCCTTATGTATATGGTGGTTATAGATACAATTGCTACCATCCATATTATCCACGTCCTTACCGACCATTTTATTGGGGGCCAGTTTGGCATCCGTGGGGATTTTTTGTAGCTACTTTAGCTGTTACAGCAATTGTTGTTAGTGTAGAAAGCACACAGTACCATTACGATCAGGGAGTTTGGTATACCTCATCCAACGGCGGCTATACGGCAGTTCCTGCACCTGTCGGCGGGACTGTAAACAATATTCCAAGCGGAGCAGAAACCGTAAATACTGGAACCGTAAATAATTACTATTATGGAGGTACCTATTACGAGAAAGATGGAGGCAAATACACTGTTGTAGCTCCTACAGCCGGAACAATAGTTGAGAATTTACCTGAAGGTGGTGAAGAAGTTACTATTGGTGACGCTAAATACGTGAAATTTGGGGAAACGTACTATCAACCTGTACAAGTTGATGGAAAAGACAGGTATGAAGTGGTTCAGGTTGAAAAAGAATAATTAAATTTTATTAATTCTATAAAATTACTATAACTTTAAAAGTTATTTTGCCTAATTTTATGCCCACTATTGACAACCATTATAAGCTCAAAAAATAATAAACCATGAAAAACAAAACCATTTGGATCTTTGCGTTACTCACATTGTCCATTATTTCAATTGCTTACAGTTACACTAAATTCACAAATGATAAAATAGAAAAAACAGTTGCCGAATGTCACGAAACTCCCACTAATCTAGAATCTGAATTTAAACCAACTGTAGAAAATAAATTTAAACCTTCTGAAAAAACACCAAAAGGCATGGTCTGGATTCCTGGTGGCGAGTTCTCAATGGGAACCAATGTTGAAGATGAAAGTTTATGCAGTATTAAAGGCGTGACCAAAGATGCCGCACCTATACACAGAGTGTATGTAGATGGTTATTATATGGATGAAACTGAAGTAACCAACGAAGAATTTGAAAAGTTTGTAAAAGCAACTGGTTATGTTACTGTTGCTGAACAGAAACCAACAAAAGAAGAATTTCCAACCGCAAATGAAGAAGATTTAGTCACTGGTTCTGTTGTCTTTACTCCAACTCCTTCTGCAGTAAATCTAAACAATTTCTTACAGTGGTGGCGTTACGAACCAGGTGCTGATTGGAGACACCCTGAAGGCCCGCAAAGTACCATTATAGGAAAAGAAAAATATCCTGTTGTTCACGTTGTTTACGAAGACGCTGAAGCTTATGCAAAATGGGCAGGAAAAAGACTTCCAACAGAAGCAGAATGGGAGTTTGCTGCACGAGGTGGTAAAACTGGAAATCTTTATGCTTGGGGAAATGATTTAAAACCAAAAGGAAAATTTCAAGCAAATATATACCAAGGACACTTTCCAATTAAAGATGGAGATACTGGAGAAGATGGTTTTAAAGGAATTGCTCCAACAAAACAATACGCTCCAAATGCATACGGCTTGTATGATATTGCAGGAAATGTATGGGAATGGGTACATGATTGGTACAGTGTAGATTACTACAAATCATTAGCAGAAAGCGGAAAAGTAACCAGAAATCCTCAAGGACCAGATGCTTATTATGATCCAAGCGATCCATCTGAAATAAAACGTGTGCATCGTGGTGGTTCATTTTTATGCACCGATCAATATTGCACTAGATACATGGTTGGAACAAGAGGAAAAGGCGAAATTAGATCAGCTGCAAATCACGTTGGTTTTAGATGTGTAAAAAGCAAATAACAAACCTAAAATACCAGAAAGGGATTCAATTTAGAATCCCTTTTTTTATTAATTCAGATATTGAAAGCTAAATTTCTTAGCAGAAAAAATTTTCTATATTTGCTAAAAATTCAAAAAAATGCAACATATCATAGATCGCTTTATCAGTTATGTAACAATTGATACCGAATCGGATCCAAATTCACAAACAACGCCAAGTACGCAGAAACAATGGAATCTTGCCAATAAATTAGTTGACGAACTAAAAGCAATTGGCCTAGAAGATGTAACTATAGATGACAAAGCTTATATCATGGCAACGCTTCCTAGCAATGTTGATCATGAAGTGCCAACAATTGGTTTTGTTTCTCATTTTGACACTTCTCCAGATTTTAGCGGAGCGAATGTAAAACCGCAAATCGTTGAAAACTACGATGGAAAAGATATTATTTTGAATGCTGAGAAAAACATCATTTTATCTCCAGACTACTTTAAAGATTTATTATTATATAAAGGTCAAACCATCATTACAACTGACGGAACGACTTTATTAGGAGCTGATGACAAAGCTGGAATTACAGAAATCGTTTCGGCAATGGAATATCTGATTCAGCATCCTGAAATCAAACACGGAAAAATCAGAATCGGCTTTACTCCAGATGAAGAAATCGGACGTGGCGCACATCATTTTGATGTTGAAAAATTCGGAGCACAATGGGCTTATACTATGGACGGAAGTCAAATTGGTGAATTAGAATATGAAAATTTTAATGCCGCTGGAGCTAAAATCATTTTTAAAGGAAAAAGCGTTCACCCAGGTTATGCTAAAGGAAAAATGATCAATTCTATGCTTTTGGCAAATGATTTTATCAATGAACTTCCGAAAGGCGAAACTCCACAGGAAACTAGAGGTTATGAAGGCTTCTTTCACGTTCACCACATAAAAGGGAATATCGAAGAAACCGTTTTAGAATTAATTATTCGCGATCATAACAGAAAGAAATTCGAAAAAAGAAAAGAATTGATTCATAAATTAGCGAAACAATTCAATAAAAAATTCGCAAAGAAATTTGGCGAAGATATTGTAATTGCCGAAGTAAAAGATCAATACTATAATATGAAAGAAAAAGTTCTTCCTGTAAAATACATTGTAGATATTGCTGAAAAAGCGATGAGAGAATTGAACATCAAACCGATCATTAAACCAATTCGTGGCGGAACTGATGGTTCTCAATTATCATTTATGGGATTACCTTGTCCGAACATTTTTGCAGGCGGACATAATTTCCACGGAAAATACGAATATGTTCCAGCAGAAAGCATTCAAAAAGCTACTGATGTTATTGTGAAAATTGCTGAATTAACAGCAATTCCTGGAATTTTTGATGCACCCGAAAAATCTAAAAGAAAAAGATAAAGTGGAACCGAATTCTGATAAAAAACACGTTTGGGACAAAGTCAATCAATGGGAAGAAGAACTCCTTTTTCTTAAATCAATTATTGACAAAACAGAACTGGTCGAAACCATAAAATGGGGAGGACCTATTTATGTTTACAACAAAAAAAATGTTATCGGAATTGGAGGCTTCAAAAATTATTTTGCCATTTGGTTTTTAAATGGTGTTTTCTTGAAAGATGAAAAAAAGAGACTAATTAACGCTCAAGAAGACAAAACAAAATCGATGCGTCAATGGCGTTTTACTTCTAAAGAGGAAGTAGACGAAAAGGAAGTTTTAGAATACATATACGAAGCGATTGAAAACGAAAAGCAAGGAAAAGTTATTAAACCTTCTAAAAAAGAAGCTATTGTATCTGAACTTTTAGAAAAAGAAATGACTCAAAATCCAGCTTTAAAAGAAGCTTTTGAAAAGTTTTCTCCTTACAAACAATATGAGTTTTTAGAATATATTGAAACAGCTAAACAGGAAAAAACTAAGATTTCTAGAATCGAAAAAGTGATTCCGATGATTTTAGCAAATGTTGGACTGAATGATAAATACAGGTAATTTAATTTTCAATATTTAAATTCCAAATTCCAATCCATACAAAGAAACCTTTGTCAAAGTTTAAAACTTTGATAAAGGTTTTCTTTTTTTGTCATCCTGACGAAGGAAGGATCAAAAGATTCCTTCACAAAGTTTGTCATTTCGAGGAACGAGACCCGAGCGATAGCGAATAGGCGAAGCAAATCTCCGCAAGAGACTCTACAAAGATTTTCCTCCATGCTTTTAGGAGCTATTTGCGAAGATTTCTCGTTCCTCGAAATGACAATACAAGCCAAAAAAAAATCCCAAACTCCTATTTGGAATTTGGGATTTTGAATATTGTAATTTAGAAAATTAAGCTTTCTTATTCAAAGCAGCGCTCAATTCTAAAGAAATAGCAGAACGCTCTAATTTTAATTTTCCAGACATAGTTTCGATTACAACAGTAGTTTCTGCTAATTCAGCGATTTTACCGTGGAAACCACTTTTTGTAACTATTTTGTCGCCTACTTTTAGGCTGCTTTCAAATTCTTTTTCGTTTTTAGCTCTTTTTTGTTGTGGTCTAATCATGAAGAAATAGATTACCACGAACATTAAAAGGAATGGCGCAAATTGAGATAATTGTCCCATAATTTAAATTTGTTTTTGATTTATATTTAATATTCTTTTTTTAGCTCTTCGACTTCGCTCAGAGAGACAAAGCAGTTGGAATTTGGAATTTAAAAATTGATTATTTTAAATCTTACATTAATCCTCTTCCAACTTTTACCATTTTTTTATTGGCAGTAAGTTCCTTAACAAGATTATCTAAAATTCCGTTGATAAAAATACTACTTTTTGGTGTAGAATACTCTTTTGCAATTTCTAAATATTCGTTAAGAGTTACTTTTACTGGAATTGAAGGGAATTTAACAAACTCGCAAATTGCCATTTTTAAGATAATAGTATCAATTTCGGCAATACGATCACTGTCCCAATTTGGCGTTTTATCTTCGTATTCTTTTGCAAAAGCTGTTTCGTTTAGAATTGTTCTTCTAAATAAATCTTTTGCAAAATCTTTGTCTTCAACATCTTTATACAATTTTGGCACTCTAAAATCATCCGGATCTTCCGTTTTAATTGCTTTCAATTGTTTTACAATATGAGTATTTACAACCGGAATATCATCAACCCACGTTAATTTATCATCCTCTAAATACTCGTATAATTTTTCATTAGGAACAATAACATTTTCAAACAAATCAATAATAAATTGTCTGTCTTCTTCAAACGTATTTACGTTATTACTCATGTATTTTTTGTAAATATCGCTTGCTTTAACATCATTTAAAAGCAAAATGATATAATCGTCGTTTAAAGACCAGTTATTGATTTTACGATTTTCTAAAGCGATACTAAGAGAATTGCTTTCGGCAAGAAGTTGAAAAATTTTGTTTTTAATAAATTTTTCATTTGGATTACGTTCTGCTGCAGTAGCAAGGTGTTTTTTACTAGAAAGATGTAAATAGACAGCTTCTTTTTTACAAATTTCTATCAATGAAGAAAGCATTATAAGGTATAAGTCCTGAATATTATCAATGCTATAAAAAAGGAATTTCTCCTCTTTTTCCATGTTATCAGAACCGCTTTGATGCATTGCATAAATGGATTGCATTACTTTAACGCGTATGTGTCTTCTATTTACCACCGTGTAAGAACATTTAAAAATTAGTCTGCAAAAGTAAAACTTTTGATGCGTATTTTAAAATTAATTCGCAAAAAAGTGACAGTTTTTGGTCTCATTTTTATTTAGTTCTCAGTTCCAATCACAGTTTTCAGCATTAAGCAAAAACAAAAAGTCTCAGTTTCCAGTAGATCTGAAAACTGAGACTGAGACTGTAAACTTAAAAATTACTTAGAAGCGTTCTCGATTCTTCTTTGATCGATACGATTTTGAGCAATTGTAAGCGCCGCTTTATGAGTTGTAATATTATTTTTAGCAGCGAAATCTATAATTTCTAAAGTTGTATTGTAGATATTTTCTGTTTTAGTCATGATTTCAGCTTTACCATAGTTAGCTAATTCAGCATAAACATTGATAATTCCACCAGCGTTGATTAAGAAATCTGGAGCATATAAAATTCCTCTTTCTTGTAATCTCGCACCATGAACATTCTCATCTGCTAATTGATTATTTGCAGCACCTGCAATAACTTTAGCTTTAATTTTATCTACTGTATTATCATTAATTGTTGCTCCCATCGCACATGGCGCATAGATATCAACATCTGCAGTATACAAATCTTCACCAGTATAAATTGCAGCATTATATTTTGAAGCTACTTGATATAATTTTTCTTCATTAATATCAGTAATAGTCACCTGTGCTCCTTCTTTAGTCAAATAATCAACCAAAGTTTCACCGACGTGTCCAATTCCTTGTACCAAAACTTTTTTACCATCCAAAACATCAGTTCCAAACTGACTTTTAGCAGCCGCTTTCATACCAAGATAAACTCCGTAAGCAGTTACAGGCGAAGGATTTCCAGAACCACCTCTTTCTTCAGAAATACCCGTAACATAAGGCGTTACATCTCTTACAGTGTCCATGTCTTTAGTTTCCATTCCGACATCTTCTGCAGTGATATATCTTCCGCTTAAAGAGTGAACGAATTCACCAAACTTACGCATTAACTCAGGAGTTTTTTGTGTTTTAGCATCACCAATAATTACTGCTTTACCTCCACCAATATTAAGTCCAGTAATGGCAGATTTAAACGTCATACCTCTCGAAAGACGTAAAACATCATTTAAAGCTTCCCATTCTGTGTTATAATTCCACATTCTGGTTCCTCCCAAAGCTGGTCCCATAACCGAATTATGAATACCAATAATTGCTTTTAAACCTGTATCTTTGTCATTGCAAAATACAATTTGTTCGTGATCGTCAAAAGATAACTGTCCAAAAACAGGATCCATTTTTTGAAGTTCCTTTCCAGTTGCGAAAGTTGCATCCATAGCGCTAGTATTAATTAGGTTAAAATTATGAATTCGTCAAAAAGACTTCTCAAACATAATTAAAAAATACATATGTGCTAATTTTTTATCTTTAAAATAACAATTTTACAATATAATTGTTTTGATTAAATCGCAGATTATTATAATTTTATTTAATAATAATTCTTAAATACAAATCAATTCAATATTAGATTTCTTAAAAAAATGAAAGAATTAAGCTATTTAAATAAATATTTCATCAAATATAAATATAGTTTTTCAGCAGGTATTTTAATAACCATAATCGCACAAATATTTTCTTTATTTACTCCAAAGCTCATCAGTAAATCTTTGAATGCTATTGAAAACTTTGACAAACTTTCTGTTGCTGAACAAAAATCGGAGATAGTAATCGCAACTTTTCGTCAGGACCTCATTCATAATGTACTGCTAATCATAGGAACTACGATTGTTGCTGGATTTTTGACATTTTTAATGCGCCAGACTTTAATTGTTATGTCGCGCCATATTGAGTTTGATTTAAAAAATGAAGTTTTCAGACAATATGAGAATCTTTCTCAGAACTTTTATAAACAAAATAGAACTGGCGACTTAATGAATCGCATTAGCGAAGACGTTTCTAAAGTTCGCATGTATGTTGGGCCAGCTGTAATGTATACTATTAATACAGCTATTCGTTTTGCGATCGTTATAATATATATGTATAATGTATCGCCGTTGCTTACTTTATATACGATATTACCATTGCCAATTCTTTCGTATTGTATTTTTAAGCTAAGTTCTGAAATCAATAAACGAAGCACCACTTTTCAGCAATATCTTTCTAAAGTCTCGAGTTTTACTCAGGAAATTTTTTCGGGAATTCGAGTTATAAAAGCGTATTCTTTAGAGAATCAGCACCAAAATAACATGGTTGATTTGGCTGAAGAAAGCAAACGCAAAAGCTTAAGTCTGGCAAGAGTCCAGTCTTTATTCGGTCCGTTGATGATTGCCCTTATCGGAATCAGTAACTTGGTTGTAATTTATTTTGGAGGTGTAATGTATATTAATGGCAGCATTCCAAATATCGGAACCATTGCCGAGTTTATATTATATGTAAACATGCTAACTTGGCCAGTTGCTTCTTTGGGCTGGGTTTCTTCGATGGTTCAGGAAGCAGAAGCTTCTCAAAAACGTTTGAACGAATTTTTGAAAATTGAACCAGAAATTAAAAACAACAACGAAAACCCATCTGATATCGAAGGAAATATTACTTTCAATAATGTTTCTTTTACCTATCAAGACACCAATATTGAAGCATTAAAAAATGTTTCATTTACAGTAAAAAAAGGAGAGACTTTAGCCATTTTAGGAAAAACGGGTTCTGGAAAATCAACCATCCTTTCTTTGATTTCAAGACTTTATGACACTACACAAGGTGAGATTAAAATTGATGAAAACGAAATCAGTACTTTAAACTTAAATGATCTTCGAAATAATATAGGAATCGTTCCTCAAGATGCTTTCTTGTTTTCGGATACTATTAAAAACAATATCAAATTCGGAAATCAAAACGCAACGGATGAAGAGGTAATCGAAGCTGCTAAAAATGCTGTTGTTCACGACAATATTATAGCATTTAACAAACAGTACGACACCGTTTTAGGAGAAAGAGGAATCACACTTTCGGGCGGACAAAAACAGCGTGTTTCTATTGCAAGAGCCATTATCAAAAATCCAGCAATCTTACTTTTTGACGATTGTTTATCTGCGGTTGATACTGAAACAGAAGAGTTGATTTTGAATAATTTATTTGAGATTTCTAAAGATAAAACAACCATAATTGTAAGTCATCGAGTATCATCTGCCAAGAATGCAGATAAAATTATTATACTCGAAGACGGTAAGATAATTCAACAAGGCTCTCATAATCAATTAATAAATCAGGAAGGTTATTATGCATCGTTATATTTAAAACAACTTTCGGAAAAAGAATTACTTTAATTGTTGCGTAATAGATAATTTTTTATGATTTTTGAGTACTATTAATTCCAAAAATGATAGAACGTATTATGAGAGAAAATGACATGTTAGAAAAAGAAGAGATTTTTTCTAAAGTATTACGAGCAGGAAGAAGAACTTATTTCTTTGATGTGAGAGCTACCAAAGCTGATGATTATTACATTACTATTACCGAAAGCAAAAAGTTTACTGAGGAAGATGGTTCTTTTCACTTCAAAAAACACAAAATTTACTTATACAAAGAAGATTTTAGTGCTTTCGCCGAAATATTAGAGGAAATGACTTCTTATGTTTTGAACCACAAAGGCGAAGAAGTAATTTCTGAAAGACATCAAAAAGATTTTAAGAAAGAATACAGTTCTGAAAAAACTGAAAGCCAAAGATCTAGCTTCACAGATATCGATTTTGACGATATTTAATCAAAATCATCTATATAAAGTAGGAGTCCAATTTGTTCTGCATTTTGGACTTTTTTTATATATTTATATTTGAGATGTGAATTGTAAAATGTGAGACGTACGATTCAAGCATCTTAAACTTCTAACTTTTTCACAAATTACACTTTACTATTAACTCACAAAAAATGAAAAAACTAATTCTTCTTTTAAGTTTCGTTTTCTTTGGAATTTCCATTTCCGCACAGAATACAGAATATGAAACGAAAAACAACATTCAATATTATAACGCTGCTACAAATAAATCGGATAAATATATCAGCGAAAGATGTGTTTTAGATATTTATTACCCAAAAAACAAAACTGGTTTTGCAACAATCGTTTGGTTTCATGGTGGCGGATTAACTGGCGGAAATAAAGAAATCCCAGAAGCTTTAAAAAATAAAGGCTTTGCTATTATTGGTGTAAACTACAGATTATCGCCAAAAGCAAAAGCTGAAAAAGCTATTGAAGATGCAGCTGCGGCAGTAGCTTGGGCATTTAATAATATTTCAAATTACGGAGGAGATAAATCTCAAATTTTTGTTTCTGGGCATTCTGCTGGTGGATATTTAGCTTTAATGATAGGGCTTAATAAAAAATACCTTCAAAAAGAAAATATTGATGCAAATCAAATTGCTGGATTAATTCCTTTTAGCGGACAATGTATTACACATTTCGAAATCAGAAGAGAAAACGGAATTCCAGAAAAACAGCCAACAATTGACGAATTTGCTCCTTTATATCACGTTCGCGCCGATGCTCCACCATTATTATTAATTACTGGAGATCGCGAACTTGAAATGTTGGGACGTTATGAAGAAAACGCATACATGGCTAGAATGATGAAGTTGGTTGGTCACACACAAACTAAATTATATGAATTAGACGGTTATGGTCACGGAATGACAGAACCTGGTTTCCCTCTTTTAGTAAATGAAGTAAACCGAATTTTAAAAGAACGCAAAAAATAATCACTAAATAAAATTCCACGGCAATGGAGACACAACTATTAATCATACCAGGACTTGGAGATTCTGGAGAAAAACACTGGCAAACTTTTTGGCATAAAAAATTCGGAAATTCCATTCGCGTTGTACAAGACAACTGGGACGAACCTATTCGCGAAGAATGGCTTGAAAGATTAAATGAGAATATTTCAAAACTTAACAAACCAACTATTTTAGTAGCGCATAGTTTGGCAGTTTCGTTGGTTCTGCATTGGGCAGAAAAATATAATAATTCAAATATAATTGGCGCTTTTCTGGTTGCACCTGCTGATGTAGATTCACCTCAACACACACCAGAATGCACGAGAAACTTCTCGCCTATTCCGCTTTATAAATTACCTTTTCCGTCTGTAGTCGTTGCTAGCGAAAATGATCCTTACGCTTCTTTTGAAAGAAAAAAACTCTTCGCTGAAAAATGGGGAAGTGATTTTGTAAACATCGGACAGCAAGGTCACATCAATTCTGATTCTGATTTAAAATATTGGGAGGAAGGACAGGAGATACTACAGAAGTTAATTAAAAAGACAAACCTTTAATTTAACCGCAAAGAGCGCAAAGATCTACGCAAAGAACGCAAGCTTTATGCGAAGTTTTTATCAATTAAAGTTCGCAAAGCTTTGCGCTATTAACTTTGCGAACCTTGCGTAAAGCTTTGCGAACTTTGCGGTTAGAACTATCCAATACGTAGTCCATTAGGAATCTTGAAATCGGGAGCCAATAAAATCACGTCTCCCTCCTCGCCTACAGCACCAAGCACCAAACATTCACTCATAAACTTTCCGATTTGTTTTCTTGGAAAATTTACAACCGCAACAATTTGACGATTTACTAAATCTTCTTTCTGATATCTTTTAGTAATTTGTGCAGATGACTTTCTAATTCCTATTTCCGAGCCAAAATCTATTGTTAGCTGAAAAGCCGGTTTTCTGGCTCCAGGAAAATCATTTACTTCTATAATAGTTCCAACACGCATGTCGGTTCTTTCAAATTCATTCCAAGTTAAATCCATTTTAATTTCTTTTAATTACAAACCTATAAATTTTGTAATTAATGAGCCTAATTCTATAACCCATTTCTTTTTCTTTAAATCTAATTTTACGAGAAGAAAAAATGAAAATACTCACGTAAAAAGATATAACATGGAACATACTGAACCAAATGCATGCATGTCAATCAAAGATTTTGAATCTAATTTAAAACAGGTTCATACTGATAAATATATAGAAACTGCACAAAACGTAAGGCTGTACGTTAAGGATTATGGTCAAGGAAAACCTGTTATCCTGATTCACGGCTGGCCTCTTTCTAATGAAATGTGGGAATATCAAATAGACCATTTAGTACAAAATAATTATCGTGTTATTGCATATGATCGTCGCGGATTCGGAAAATCTTCTCAGCCTTGGGACGGCTACGATTACGACACTTTAACAGATGATCTTAAGGAAATTATCGAACAATTAGAGTTAGAAAATGTAACACTTGTTGGTTTCTCAATGGGCGGTGGCGAAGTAGTTCGTTATTTTAGCCGTCATGGCGGAAAAGGCGTAACCAAAGCTGCTTTGATTTCTTCAATTATTCCTTTTCTTCTAAAAACCCATGATAATCCTGACGGTCATCCAAAAGAAAAAAGCGATAATACGGCAATGGCAATCAAAGAAGATCGAATCGGATTTATTGATAATTTTGGAAAAACGTTTTTTGGCGTTAATATTATCAACAAACCTTTAAGTACACCTTTACTAGAATATTACAGAAATTTATGTTCTGTAGCTTCTCCAAGAGCTACTTTAAAATGTGCTGAATCTTTCTCTTATACTGATTTTAGAGATGAAATAGATTTCATTAAAGTTCCAACTTTAATTATTCACGGAGACGACGATAAAATTGTACCAATTGATCTTACTTCAAGAAAAGCGGCAAAATCTATAGCAAACAATACTTATATCGAATATGAAGGTGCGCCACACGGACTTTTTTATACGGATAGAGAAAAGCTAAATGAAGATTTATTGGATTTTTTGAATTCATAAAAACTTAAAAAAGTATCCAAAGAAGCAAGCTGTTGCAGCTAACTGCTTTCTTTGGATATTTTTATTCTTGTGCTCTTTTATTTACAGAATTTTAAAGCTATTTTTGAAATTCAAATTTCAAATAAAATGGCACGAACAGAATCAACAATGCTTCCATTAGGAACAATTGCTCCTGATTTTTATTTAAAAGACACCAATTCTAATGATACTTTTTCTTTTAAAGACTTAAAAGGTTCAAAAGGAACTTTGGTGATGTTTATCTGCAACCATTGTCCGTTTGTGCATCATGTTATTAAAGAAGTGGTAATGATTGCCAACGATTACCGCGTGCAGGGACTTGGAGTAATCGCTATTTCGAGTAATGATGCTGTAAAATATCCGCAAGACGGACCAGAATTAATGGCTGACTTTGCAATGGAAAACAAAATTGATTTTCCTTATCTGTATGATGAGAGCCAAGAAACAGCAAAAGCATATCAGGCGGCTTGCACTCCGGACTTTTATTTATTTGACAATCAAGACAAATTATTCTATCGCGGACAATTGGACGATTCAAGACCTGGCAACGGAATTCCTCTTAGCGGAAGCGATCTTAGAGGTGCCATAGATGCCTTAATATACAACCGAAGTTTGAAAGAACCACAGAAGCCAAGTCTTGGTTGTGGCATAAAATGGAAGTAAATACGCACTAAATCCAAAAAGATTACGTATCTTTGCCGTTCAATTTAACATCCTTATGGGAAATACAACACTACTTACAGCCTCTATAAAGTCGTTTTGCATTGCAAAACCGCTTCCTGCTGTAATTATTTCGCATAATAAGGCCTTTATTTTTTAGGCCTCCGTCTACTTCACTTTTTCTTCTTTTTGACGGAGGATTTACATCAGCTTAAGCATTCACTTATTTGACAAAAATCATTTTTTGATCAGATATTTTTTTGTTTTTCAGATTAAACATTTCGATTCTGTCTTTTTTAAGACTCTGAAATTTTTCGTTTGTAAATTGTTCTAAGAAGAAAAAATCATTTAAAATTTTATAACAATAAATTCAATATAGATATGAAACCAACACCCACTTTCTGTAAATCAGATTATCAATTTTTAAGAGAATTGATTTTAAAAAGTAAAAACTCAACAAATACTAAAGAAGCCAATCAGCTTTCGCAAGAATTAGATCGCGCTGTAATTAGTAAAGAAAGCGAATTGGATAGTTCGGTAATTCGAATTAATTCACTTGTAACGATAGAAGATGTAAAGGCCAAGAAACAAATGAAAATTCAAATCGTTTTACCTTCTGCAGCAGACGTAAAACAATCTAAAATATCAATTCTAGCACCTTTAAGTGTTGCTATTATTGGTTTTAAAGAAAATGACGAAGTGGATTGGGAATTACCTGCTGGCATCAAAACTTTAAAAGTAATAGCTGTAGACAATTCGGCTGTACATCATTCTTAAATTTTAAAACACCTCATTCTGTGACGGTGTTTTTTTATATCTATTTGAAAATAAAAAAACTGTTCAAATGAACAGTTTTTTTATACCTCTTTTTAAAATTCAAATTACAATTGCGAATCAATATAATTCGTAATCGAAGCCATCTGAGTATCATCTAACTTCGCTTTCTTACCCATTTTTACCAAAATCGGTGTCCATTCTTCTTTTGTAAACTTTTTCGGTTCAAACAATTTATGGCATTTTGCACAATTGTTTTCATACAAACTTTTACCTGCTTCTAATTCAGGTGTTAAAGCTACCGCTTTTGTGGTTTCGTTAGCTGATGCTACTGGAGCTGCTTTCTTACTTCCGCAAGAAACCATAAATAATGCAAGTCCTGCAAGGATTAATATATTTTTCATTGGCTTTGTTTTTTTAGTAAATATAAAAAAATCCCATATGCAGTAACATATGGGATTTCTATTTATAACAATACTAAATTGCTAATGAAGTCTTATTTTACGTCCATTAATTCAACATCGAAAATTAAAGTAGCGTTTGGTGGAATAACTCCTCCTGCTCCAGATGGTCCGTAAGCTAAATCAGATGGAATTACAAAACGAGCTTTGTCACCAACTTGCAATAAAGCAATACCTTCGTCCCATCCTTCAATAACTTGTCCAATTCCTAATTTGAATTCGATTGGTTTTTTACGTGGGTAAGAAGAATCAAAAACTTTTCCGTTTTCTAAAGAACCTTCGTAGTGAACAGAAACTGTTTTTCCCGCTTCAGCTCTTTTTCCTTCACCTTTTTGAATCATTTTATAACGTAAACCACTTTCTGTTTTATCAAAACCAGCAGCTAATTGTTCCATTTTTGCTTCAGATTCTGCTTTTAAAGCTGCTTCTCTTTTTAGACGAGCACCTTTTAAACCAATAAAAGCTTCAATAGCATTCCATTTTTGAGCTTCATCACCAACTCTGATAATTTCTACAGACTCTAAATTATCACCTTGAGCAACAGCATCAACAATATCTTGTCCCTCAACAACATATCCAAAAACACTGTGTTTTCCGTCTAACCAAGGAGTTGGAACGTGAGTGATAAAAAATTGAGAACCATTACTTCCAGGACCAGAGTTTGCCATAGATAAAACTCCTGGACGATCGTGTTTTAAAGTTGGGTGAAATTCATCATCAAATTTATAACCTGGATCTCCAGTTCCGGTTCCTTTTGGGCAACCACCTTGAATCATGAAATCTGCAATTACTCTGTGAAAAGTTAATCCATCATAGAATTTTTGTCCTTGAGGTTTCACTTTATTTTCCATATTTCCTTCTGCAAGCGCAACAAAGTTACCTACAGTTCCTGGTGTCAAATCGTGTGTCAATTTTACTAAAATTGAACCTTTGCTAGTATTAAATTTAGCGTATATTCCGTTTTCCATGTTATTTTTTTAAATTTGAACGCAAATTTACAAATTAATTTCTTAATCAATTTGCGCTTTCGCTTTTTTAGATTTTGATTTATAAGTAAGTCCGTAAATCGTTAATGATATTAAAGATAGAGCCATACAACCAATAGTTACAGCAGGCCATCCGCCCAATTTCCATAACAATAAACCGTACGCAGATCCGGCAGCTGTCCCTAGAAAAGTAAGCGACATAAATACCGTATTTAATCTGTTTCTAGCTTCTGGCAATAACGAATATACTCGCGTTTGATTTGAAATGTGAACGCCTTGAATTCCAATATCAATAAATACAATTCCGATTGCAATTCCGATTACACTTTCGATCGCAAAATAAAAAGTTAAAAAACTGATTAAAATCAATAAACAGCCATAACCAACTGCAATTCTCGAGTTTCCTTTATCTCCCAGTTTTCCAACCAAAGGCGCTGCTAAAGCCCCAGAAGCTCCAACAATTCCGAACAAACCGATTGTCGCACTATTGAAATGAAATGGTTCTCCCGAAAGCAATAAAACCATTGTAGTCCAGAAAGCTCCAAATTGAGCAAAACAAAAAACATTGATTGCTGTTGCCTCACGTAAAACAGGTTGTGTTTTTATGAGTGTAAATAAAGACTTGATTAATTGACCATAAGTCCCTTGAAACTGTGGTTTGTTCTGCGGAAATTTACTTTGAATTACAAAAAAGATCAAAAGACAAATTCCTGCTGCGATATAAAACATTGATCTCCAGCCTAAAACTTGACCAATAAACCCACTTAATGTTCGCGAAAGCAAAATCCCTACTAAAAGTCCGCTCATAATAGTTCCTACAACCTTTCCTCGTTCTTCAGGCGCGCTCAAAGAAGCGGCTAAAGGAAGAATAAGCTGCGGTACGATGGATGTGATTCCGATTAACAGGGAAGCAATTTGTAAAATAAGAAAACTTTGTGCTGTTGCTGCAATTAACAAAGCAATTACAGTAGCAAAAGTGGTCATTAAAATTTGCTTTTTTCGTTCTAATTTATCGCCAAGAGGCACCATAAAAAACAGTCCGATTGCATAACCTGCTTGAGTTAGATAGGTTATTGTTCCGGCGCTGGCTTCAGGAATTTTAAATTCGTTGGCAATTAAAACAATCAAAGGCTGGCAGTAATAAAGATTTGCAACTATAAGACCAGTGCAAACTGCCATAAACAGTACATTAGTTTTTGATAAATTCATGCTGCAAAAATACCATCAATATTTAATCTAAACTTATATTTTAAGTTATTTTTATAATAAAATCTGCGTAAATCTGTGTCTTTGCAATAGCGAATTCGTTTAATCTGTAGCTGTTTCTAGAACGCGGATAACACAGATTTGCTATCGCAAAAAAACGAATATCAACTGATTTTCCTTATTGAATTTACTTCAAAAAGTCTTCTCTTGCAGGACCAAAAACGTCAGTTAGCATTCCTGTTTCCAAACAAACAACTCCATGAATTGCGTGCGGCGGAATATAAAAACTATCGCCTTCTTTTAATGTTTCTGTTACGCCATTTATTGTAACATCAAACTTCCCGCTCGCTACATATGTAACCTGAGTATGATAATGCTCATGCAAGATGCCTATTCCTCCTTTTTCAAAATGCACATTTACAAGCATCACTCTTTCGTCAAAAGCTAAAATTTTACGTTTGATGCCTTCTCCAACTACTTCCCACTCGATCTCGTCGCCTTTTATAAATTCTTTGCTTGTTCCTAAACTCATAATCTTTTATTTTTATTGAATGTTTTTAAGGTCTTTTTCCATTAACTCAAAACCGCTGGTTAATTTGTTGTCCTTAAAGTATTTTTCCAGTTCTTTTAACCTTTTTACGTTATCGTACTTAAGTCCCGAATTTAGTTTTCTCTGACAATTTGAACATAATCTCAATGTATGTTCATCTGTTTCAGATAAACTATTTGTCCCATTCATTGCACAATTAGCATCAATACAATGGTGAAGTCCAAACATATGTCCAATTTCATGAGAACAAATTTTTAATAACCTTTCTAGACACAAGTTAAAATCTTTATTCTGCAACCTTTCATCATGCAATCTATAAATTGAACTTACTGCAATTCTATCTCTATAAGACGCTAAACCAAAAACAAAACTCCACTCTGGTTTTGGATATAAATCTACTTCGGTCAACGCCATTAATCCAATTCCTTTTTGAGGCTTTTCTTTCTTTAAAACACTATCCAAAATAAATCCTGCTAGAAATTGTTCATTTTGATCTGGACCAATTCTTCTAGCATGTTTCGGAATAATATCATTTGAAACATCTTTTAAAGTTTCGGTTTTTAACTGAAAAAATATTTCTAGATATTCCCTAGTCAATTCAATCTGCTTAACCTGCAACGAATTAAATTTGCCTATTGGCTGCAAATAAATAATGTTATTCTCTTTTGTGGGAACTAAATGTTTTGAATTAATAAATTGCTCAAAAGTCTGCCCTTTTTCTCTGTAAGAATATAACCAATCTCCAGGTTTAGGAGGAAAAAGCTTTATATCATTTTCCGAAATATCTTTAAAATAATCATTCTTTTCACTTTTTGGAATTACAGGAAAAAAGAATAATAAAAACCAGAAAAAGAAATCTCCTCATAAACGGAATGTACTAGATTAAATTTTTCGAAATAAAATCACAACTCGTTTTAATCGAATCAAAAGAATTGGCTGCAAAATTATTTTCCTGTTCTACAAAAAAATGAATCATTCCTGATTGTTTTGCTGCGGCAAATAATGGTTTGAAATCTATTGTTCCAGAACCTACTTCAGTATTTAAATCATTATTATTTTTATCCTTGTCTTTTACATGCCACATTTTAAATCGGCCAGGATTTTCTTTGAACAATTGCAAAGGATCGTTTCCAGAATGAACAACCCAGTACAAATCCAGTTCAAAAAAGACTAAATCTTTGTCTGTTTCTTTTAATAAAATTTCAAAACCTGTAACACCATCGTGCTTTTGAAATTCAAAATCATGATTATGATACGCTAGTTTTAAACCAGCTTTTTTGCACATTATTGCTGCTTCATTTATACGAGCTACAATCTTTTTATAATCTTCGATATTTCTTCTAAAAGGTTCATCAACCCAAGGAACAGTTAGAAATTCGCTTTTAAGAATTTTGGCCGCTTCAATTGCCGCAATTAATTCTGTAGTGTTCCCATCATATAAAAAGCTGCCTAAATTATAATGTCCGCTAACCGCTTTCAATCCATTAGCATCCAAAATCTTTTTCAATTCTTTTGGCGTTAATCCCCAAAACCGATCTTTAACAGAAAAGCCATATGTCTCGACTGTTGTATAACCAGCCTTAGCTACTTTTTCTAAAGTTCCTTTTACGTCTTTCGGAAGTTCTTCACGAAGCGTATATAACTGTAAACCTATTTCTTTTTTATTCATAGAAAATGCAAATGATGGTGAAGCCAAAACTGCTGTAGTGGCAAGACCTGTGGTTACGATGAAATTTCTTCTGCTAATCATTTTATAATATAAAATTCAGAAAGTAAATATATTATAAAAATTGATTCTTAAAGTTTTTTGCAAAATTTTGAAGTGCATTTGCCGTTTGTTCTGATACAATTTCTCCTTCAGCATTAACTTTTCCGCGAACTCCCTGAATAAGAAGCTGCGTGTTATCATTAAATTTTGCTTCTAATGTTTTCATTACCAGCAAAAGCTGTTCATGCCCCATTTCTCCAGAAGCAGAAGCGGTAATTAGACCTGTATTTTTGTTTGAAAAGATAGTGGTAGAAACACACCATTCTAACGCATTTTTTAAACTTCCTGGAAGACTAAACACATATTCGGGCGTGCAAATAATAACACCATCAACATTTGTAATTTTACTTCTAAAAACACTAATTTCTTTAGGAGGATTTTCTGTATCTAAATCAGGATTAAAATGAGGAAGGTTCTCTAGATCTTCAAAAATTTCTACTTCAAAATCTGGTTGCAAACAGTTTGAAACGTATTTCAGAATTTTGAAATTACTGGAATTACTTCTTGTACTTCCAGATATAGCAAGGATTTTTATTTTGGGGGAAGTCATTAAATGAACAATTCGTATTTATAAATTAAATTTAAAAATACGAATTGTTTAAAAAAATATAAGAAAAAATTTACTTAGAAGTCAATAAACCTAGTCCTTCCATTTTTATCGAATCAATTGCTTGTGGCGGATAATTTTGTTTTTCTTGTCGCGTTGATGTGACTTTACCATCTTTGCTTATATATACGTAATTATAATGCCAATAATGCGATCCTGCCAATCGCGTTCCTTTTTTAGAAAAAACCTGATCTGCATAAACAAAAATTTCTCCATCTTGTTTATTATCTAGTGTCATTACTGGACTGCCCAAAGTTTTTAGCACTTTCGATTTGGTTTCTCCTACAGCAACGGTTGTCGAATTGGCACTCGCGCAGGATATAAAAAACGCAAATACTACAGAAACTAATAGTGTTTTTTTCATAATTAACTGTTCGAATTTTAAGTTTCGCTTGGTTCGTATAACTTGATAATAAGGAGCGTAATGGTAATTAAAGTTAGCTTATTAAAATTTACACCATTCAAAAAGTGTGTTATATAATTATTACTAAAAGACTCAAGGGCATTATTTGTATCTTTGCCAGCAAGAAAATTATCGAATAAAGATGCGAATTGACATTATAACTCTTTTACCTGAATTACTAAGAAGCCCATTTGAAGCTTCAATTATGAAACGCGCCATTGATAAAGGCTTGGTTGAAGTGCACTTTCACAACCTACGTGATTATAGCACCAACAGACAAAAAAGCGTAGATGATTATCCTTTTGGAGGAGGTGCAGGAATGGTAATGACGATTCAGCCTATCGATGATTGTATCACACATTTAAAAAGTCAACGCGAATACGACGAAGTAATTTATATGTCACCAGATGGGGAAACTTTAGATCAAAAAATGGCCAACAAAATGTCAATGTATGAAAACATTATCATTTTATGCGGGCATTATAAAGGCGTTGATCAAAGAGTTCGAGATCATTTTATTACAAAAGAAATTTCAATTGGCGATTACGTTTTATCTGGTGGAGAATTGGGCGCAATAGTTTTATCTGATGCCTTAATCCGATTAATTCCAGGTGTTTTGAGCGACGAAACTTCAGCATTAACGGATAGTTTTCAGGACAATTTATTATCAGGTCCAATCTATACAAGACCGGCAGATTACAAAGGATGGAAAGTACCTGAAGTTTTAACCAGCGGGCATGCTGCCAAAATAGATAAATGGCGAGAAGATATGGCATACGAACATACTAAAAATAGACGTCCAGATTTATTGGAAGGAAACTAGAATTTAGTTTCAAGTTTAAGGTTATTTTTGTTTCAAGTTAAAACTCTCGATAGCAACAACTTGAAACTTGAAACTTGAAACAAAACAAACTAAAAATAATTTACAATTTATAATTCATAATTTATAATTATTTTTTACATTTGCACCCGAATTTGACCAACCTCTGGCGAGATCCGTGAATGTTGTTCTAATATAAAAACCATAATTTAAATTATCATGGCAGATTTATTAAAATTCGTTCAAGACGAATTCGTTGCTAAAAAAGATTTCCCAGATTTCGGAGCTGGAGACACAATCACTGTTTTCTACGAAATTAAAGAGGGTGAAAAAACAAGAACTCAGTTCTTTAAAGGAGTTGTGATTCAAAGAAGAGGTTCTGGTAACACAGAAACTTTTACTATCCGTAAAATGTCTGGATCTGTTGGTGTTGAGCGTATCTTCCCAGTAAACTTGCCAGCTTTACAAAAAATCGAAGTTAACAAGAAAGGTGCTGTACGTAGAGCTAGAATTTTCTACTTCAGACAACTTACTGGTAAAAAAGCTAAGATTAAAGATAAAAGAAGATAATCATTTATCAAAATGTTATAAAAAACTCGTTTCATATTGCTTGAAACGAGTTTTTTTTATGTTCTATTTTCATCACTAACAAAACCGTAATTTTTTAATATCAAAATCATCGATTTAGCAATTTAACGAGTCCTAAATAACAATCTGTTAATTTCGTCTTTTCTCATCAAAACTCAACCGTTTTCGTTGTGATTTTATTATATTTGCTCCGCTCATTTTGAGCCGAATATATCTTTTACATCGTTAACTCCTGACGATACGATTATAAAAAAAAAAGAAAATGAATAAATCAAAAATTTTTTACACCTTAACTGATGAGGCGCCTCTATTGGCAACTTACTCTTTGTTACCAATTGTTCAAGCTTTTACAGCAACAGCTGGAATTGAAATCGAAACCAGAGATATTTCGCTGGCAGGAAGAATTTTATCAAATTTCCCAGAATCTTTGACTGATGCTCAAAAAACTGGAGATGCATTGGCAGAATTAGGTCAATTAGCAACTCAGCCAGAAGCTAACATCATTAAATTACCAAACATTTCTGCATCTGTACCGCAATTAAAAGCGGCTATTGCTGAATTACAATCTCACGGATACAACGTACCAAATTTCCCAGAAGATCCACAAAACGATGCTGAAAAGGAAATTAAAGCAAAATATGCTAAAGTTTTAGGTTCTGCTGTAAACCCAGTTTTACGTGAAGGAAACTCTGACCGTAGAGCTCCAAGAGCAGTTAAAAACTTTGCAAAAGCAAACCCTCACTCTATGGGTGCTTGGTCTGCTGACTCAAAAACTAAAGTGGCTTCTATGTCAAGTGGAGATTTTTACGGAAGTGAAAAATCTGTTACTGTAAACGAAGCTAACGATGTAAAAATCGAATTTGTTGCTAAAGACGGAACTGCAACTGTTCTTAAAGCTAGCACTCCACTAAAAGCTGGAGAAATTATTGACAGCTCTGTTTTAAGTGTAAGCAAATTAAAAGCTTTTGCTGCTGATGTAATCGCAGAAGCTAAAGCTGCAGGAGTTTTACTTTCTGTACACTTAAAAGCTACAATGATGAAAGTTTCTGACCCAATTATCTTTGGCGCTATCGTTGAAGTATATTTTGCAGATGTTTTCAAAAAATACGCTTCTTTATTTGCTGAATTAAACGTTGATACAAGAAACGGTTTAGGCGATATCTACGCTAAAATTGCCGGAAGACCTGAGCAAGCTGAAGTTGAAGCTGCTATTGATCAAGCAATCGCAAACGGACCTGCTTTGGCAATGGTTAATTCTGATAAAGGAATTACAAACTTACACGTTCCATCTGATGTAATTGTTGATGCTTCTATGCCAGCAATGATCCGTACTTCTGGACAAATGTGGAACAAAGAAGGAAAAGCACAAGATACATTTGCTGTTATTCCAGACCGTTCTTACGCTGGAGTTTATACTGCAACTATCGATTTCTGTAAAAAACACGGTGCTTTTGATCCAAAAACAATGGGAAGTGTTCCTAACGTTGGATTAATGGCTCAAAAAGCTGAGGAATACGGATCTCACGACAAAACTTTCCAAATGAAAGCTGATGGTGTTGTTCGTGTTGTTGATGCAAACGGAAATGTTTTAATGGAGCAAAACGTTGAAGCTAATGACATTTTCAGAATGTGTCAGGCAAAAGACGCTCCAATTCAAGACTGGGTTAAATTGGCTGTAAACAGAGCTCGTTTATCTAGCACTCCTGCTGTTTTCTGGTTAGACGAAAACAGAGCACACGATAGAGAATTAATCGTAAAAGTTCAAAAATACCTTAAAGACTACGATACTACAAACTTAGATATCCGTATTTTAAACCCAATTGCTGCTACTGAATTTACTTTAGACAGAATCATCAAAGGTTTAGATACTATCTCTGTAACAGGAAACGTTTTACGTGACTACTTAACAGATTTATTCCCAATCTTAGAATTAGGAACTTCTGCAAAAATGTTATCTATCGTTCCATTAATGAATGGTGGTGGATTGTTTGAAACTGGTGCTGGAGGTTCTGCTCCTAAACACGTTGAGCAATTTACAGAAGAAGGATATTTACGTTGGGATTCATTAGGAGAGTTTTTAGCTCTTGGTGCTTCTTTAGAACATTTAGGACAAACTTTAGACAATTCTAAAGCGCTTGTTTTATCTGAGACTTTAGATCAAGCTAATGACAAATTCTTGGCTAACGATAAATCTCCAGCTCGTAAAGTAGGTCAAATCGATAACCGTGGATCTCACTTTTATTTAGCATTCTATTGGGCTCAAGCTTTGGCTGCTCAAACTAAAGATGCTGAATTAAAAGCTATCTTTACTCCAATTGCTGCTGAATTTGAAGCTAACGAAGCTAAAATCGATGCTGAATTAATTGGTGCTCAAGGTAAACCACAAAACATAGGAGGTTACTACCAACCAACTCCAGAATTAGTAAGCAAAGCAATGCGTCCAAGTGAAGCTTTCAACGCTATTGTTGCTAAAATTAAATAATTCAGAATACATTTTGTATTTTAAATAACAAAAGGACAACTCACAAGGTTGTCCTTTTTTATTTTAAAGAAATAGACAAAGCAGAATATTTTTTAGGTTTCATTCCTATATGTTTTTCAAATATTCTGGAAAAGTGACTTAAATTAGAAAATCCTAATCGATAACCTGTTTCAGAAACTGATAATTTTTCTTCCCGAATTAAATAAGCTGCCTCATTCATTCGAAGCACCTGATAATAATTATAAATACTATTTCCGAATATTTGTTTGAACAACTTATTCATTTTACTTTCGCTCATATTCCAAAAAGAAGCCAGATTTACCAAATCAGGAGGATTGCTTAAATCAGTACTTAAAGAATCTTTTATCGCATACATTGTTTTTACATCAGAGACATTTAAAGGATAATTTGTTACGCTTTCTCTTTTTGATAATTCAGACAAAAAAAGATAAATCATTTCTTCTGCTTTTAACTTTAGATAAAAATGACTCAATTGCTCTTTTTCATCTTTCAAAGCAATTTTATTGGCTAACTGCTGAATTTCATTCGAAATAATATGATCATATAAATAAGGTTTATCTCTTAAGGTTATACTCGCTAGAAATTTGTTTTCATCTTGAGCATTAATCCAAGTCTTTAATAAATCCATGTGGATTGTGATTACAATTGTATTGATTTTTGTCTCTTTCGGAATAAGAATCTCAATATCAATGTCTCCCGCAGATACTTGCACAGAAGGAATTATAACACCCTGATTAACCTGTTTCTTATAATCTTGCTGGAACAAATTTCTAAAGCTAAAAGTGATCTCATCTTTTCTAGAATCTCCACCAGTTCGTTTGATCGTCATTTCTTCTTTAAACTCACACTGACTGATCATCATATTCATTTGAGAAGAAAAATTAAACGATCTTATCGAACCTTTACCATAACTTTCAGGTAAAACAAACAGTCCATTATCAGATTTGGTTTTGGTAAATGCTGCGAGTTTTTCTATTAAGCCCATTTTAATTTTATAATCAAAAATACTATTTACGACTATTTTTAAAACAAAAATAGCTATTTTATCATTTTAACGTATTTTAATTTTGCTGAAAACAAAAATTTAATAATTATGTCAAAAGCATTATTCCTAAGTATTCCATCTCATGGACACATGAATCCAATGATGGGTTTAGCAGACGAATTAATTCTCCAAGGAGAAAAAGTTACCTTTTTCAGCTCTCAAGAATTCAAAAAATCAATAGAAGAATTAGGCGCTGAATTTATAAGCTATAAAGAAGATCTAAACATTTTTCAAAAGAAAGAAGAAAAGCCAAGCGAAGAGCAATCAAAAAAGAAACCCTTAAAAGGCCTTGCAAGTGCTTTTTTGCATCCTGAAATTTTTATAGATGATGTTTTAAATGAAATTGGAGATCGAAATTTTGATTACATCGTCTTTTCGGCTGCTTATCCTTACGCAAAACTTATTTCTCAAATTTTACAGATTCCAGCCATTTCCTCTTATGCTGTATTTGCAACTAAAGAGGAACTGTTCAACAAAACAGCAGAAACAGAAACTCCAAAAAAAGGCCCTTTCGGATTAAATCCTGAGATCATGCAAGAATTCAAAAAAGTACGCGAAAATCTAATTTTAAAACACAAAATACAAATCCCTGAAAATATGATGGATTTGCTGTTTAATAAAGGGGATTTAAATATCATTTATACTTCGAAGTATTTTATTAGAAATATTGACAATTATGACGAAAGCTTCATTTTTATAGGCCCTCCAGTTTATAAAAAGAAATATACTGTCGACTTTCCGTTTGAAAAAATTGAAGGCAAAAAAGTAATCTACATTTCTTTAGGAACAATTTTCAGCAACCATTCAACAGATTTAAACCATATGTTTTTCAAAGCTTTTGCAGATACTGAATATATTGTAGTTATGGCCGCACATAAAGTAAATCTTACTGAAACAGAAATTCCTAAAAACTTTATTATTAGAGATTATGTACCACAATTAGAAATTTTAAAACAAACCACTGCAGCCATCACTCATGGCGGGATGAACAGCATGGGTGATTTATTGTATTACAACATTCCTTTTATTTCAATTCCGTTAGGAGCCGATCAATTTTTCTTGTCAAATCGCGCCGAAGAACTTGGAGCAACCATTGTACTCGATGCCAATACAATTACTGCCGAAACAATTAAAAATTCAATCGAAAAAATACTAGCAAATTCAAGTTACAACGAGAATAGCACCAAAATAAGTGACTCATTTAAAAGTGCAGGCGGGTATAAAAAAGCAGCGGAAGAAATCTTTAAACTAAAAAATAGACAAAGCCTGTAACAAAATCAGGCTTTTCTTAACTTATGTTTAACAAAGGTTCTATAAGAATATTTAGTAAGAATTTGTTATCTATGTAAATCAAAATCAATATAATGATTACAAAAGATACTTGCGCATTTCTTCTTTTTATTTTAACAATCTTCACTTCTTTTGCGCAGGAAAAATTTACTCTAAGCGGAACCATAAGCGATAGCAAAAACAACGAAACTTTAATTGGAGTTAATATCTTTATCCCTGCCTTAAAAACAGGAACCACAACTAACGAATACGGCTTTTATTCTCTTTCTGTGCCAAAAGGAGAATACGAAATAGAAATTAGTTATGTTGGTTATCAAACCATTCAAAAAAACATCATTTTAAATCAGAATACAAAAAGCAATTTTTCGATTAAAGAAGGTGGCGAAGAATTACAAGAAGTCGTCATTACAGAAAATAAGGGCAAATCAAACATTAAAACTCCAGAAATGAGTGTAAACAAACTCTCAATTTCGACCATAAAAAAAATGCCCGTGGTCTTAGGAGAAGTTGATGTCTTGAAATCTATTTTATTGCTTCCCGGCGTTACCAATGCAGGCGAAGGTGCTTCTGGTTTTAATGTTCGCGGGGGCGGAGCCGATCAGAACCTGATTCTCTTGGATGAAGCAACTATTTTTAATTCGTCGCACGTTTTCGGATTCTTTTCTGTTTTTAATCCTGATGCCATCAAAGATTTAAAATTATATAAAGGAGGAATTCCTGCGCGTTATGGCGGAAGAGCTTCTTCTGTTTTAGAAATTTACCAGAAAGACGGAAGCAGTAAGGATTTTCATTTGAATGGCGGAATCGGACTAATTTCGAGCCGTTTACTAGCTGAAGGTCCAATTGTAAAAGACAAAGGTTCTTTTTTAATTGGAGGAAGAGCTTCTTATGCGCATCTTTTCCTTAAATTCTCTGAAAAAGATAAAGATAATGCCGCTTATTTTTATGATTTAAACACCAAATTAAGCTATAAACTCAACGATAATAACAGCTTGTATTTGTCTGGATATTTTGGCAGAGACGTTTTTAGATTAAACAAAAGTTTTACCAATACGTACGGAAATTCAACTTTAAATTTGAGATGGAATCATTTGTATTCTGATAAATTGTTCTCCAATCTTTCTTTAATCTACAGTGACTACTATTACGGATTAGATCTTGATTTTGTAGGTTTCAATTGGGATTCTGGAATTAAAAATTACAATATCAAATACGATTTCAAACATTATCTTTCAGATAAACTAAAACTGAATTATGGTGTAAACGGCATATATTACGATTTTAATCCCGGAACGATAAAACCAACTGGAGAAGATTCGGGAATTAATCCAGATCAACTGGACAGAAAATATGCTTTTGAACCTTCTGTATATTTAGATGCAGAAAGTCAGCTTTCTAAAAAAATCACTATTGCCTACGGATTGCGTTACAGCTTATTTTACAGATTAGGCGCTTCGACTATTAATTATTACGATAATAATGAGCCTGTAATTTTTAATGCCGATATGCAGATTTACGAAAAAGGCACACCAACTTCAACTCAGTATTTTAGCAAAAATAAAGTCATTCAGAGTTATAACAATTTAGAACCTCGATTTTCTGTTTCTTATCAATTAAACCAAGACCAATCATTGAAGGCGAGTTATAATAGAATGGCACAATATCTCCAATTAATTTCTAATACCTCATCTCCTACTCCTCTAGATGTCTGGATGCCAAGTGACAATTACATTAAACCGCAACTTGCAGATCAAGTAGCTTTAGGTTATTTCAGAAATTTTTATAATGACGCTTATTCTCTAGAAGTAGAAACCTATTATAAAAAAATACAAAACAGATTAGATTATATAGATGGTGCCGATTTAATTGCAAACGACGCTATCGAACAGGTTATTTTAAACGGTCATATGCGTTCATACGGTTTGGAACTTATGCTAAAGAAAAACAAAGGCCGATTGAATGGCTGGATTTCATACACCATTTCAAGATCTGAACAGCAGACTCCTGGAAGAACACCTGAAGAAACAGGCATCAACAATGGTAAATGGTATGCATCAGCTTATGACAAAACACATAATTTAGCAATTACATCTTCATACAATTTAAACGAAAAATGGTCTTTTGGTGCTAACTTTGCATTGCAGTCAGGACAGCCAGTAACGTATCCGAATGGACAATATCAATATTTAGGAATTATAGTTCCAAGTTACGGATTACGAAACGAAAACCGACTTCCTTCTTACAATCATTTGGATATTTCTGCCACTTTAACGCCTCGCAAGAATAAAGATAGAAACTGGAAAGGCGAATGGGTTTTCAGTATTTACAACCTCTATAATCGAATGAATGCAGCCTCAATCAACTTCAGGCAAAATGTTGATACAGGCGCAAACGAAGCAGTAAAATTATCCATTTTTGGAATTGTTCCTGCGGTTAGTTATAATTTTAAATTCTAAAAAAGTTCAAAAAACTAAAGATATGCTCATGAGAAAATTAGTTTTATTAACCGTATTTTTTACATCGCTTTTTTTTACTAGCTGCGAAGAAGTAGTAGATGTTGACTTAGACACTGCTGCTCCAAAATTGGTAGTTGAAGCGGCTATCAATTGGGAAAAAGGCACTTCTGGAAAATTGCAGGTCATTAGATTATCGACCACAACAGGCTATTTTGAGAATACAATTCCTGTAGTTTCAAATGCCGTAGTATTTATAGAAAACAGTAAGAATCAAAAATTTAATTTTACTGAATTCAACAAAACGGGCAGTTATGTTTGCAATGATTTCAAACCAGAGATTAATGAAGAATACACTTTAACCGTAATTAGCAAAGGAAATACATATACAGCTTCTGAAACTTTAAAATCGGTAGCGCCAATTACTCGAATCGAGCAAAAAAATGATGGCGGTTTTACGGGAGAAGATATCGAAATAAAAACGTACTTTACAGATCCTGCAGACGAAGATAATTTTTATTTGTTTAAATATGTTTATTCGAACAAAGTCACTGCAAATTATTATGTTTCTGAAGATAAATTCTATCAAGGAAATGAAATTTTCAGCAGCGCCATTGACGAAGATTTAAAAGCAGGAGACGAAGTTGAAGTAACACATTACGGAATTTCTAAGCAATATTATAATTACATGAATATCTTGGTAAGTATAGCTGGAAGCAGTATTGGAGGACCGTTTCAATCTCCACCTGCAACCGTAAAGGGAAACATTATCAATACGACAGACAAAAATAATTATCCGCTGGGATATTTTTCTCTCGGCGAAATCAGTACAAAAAAGTACAAAATTCAGTAATCATGCAACCGATCATCAAAACCTTAGCCGAAAAAAAACTCATTGGACATTCGATAGAAATGTCATTTATCGAGAATAAAACTTTTCAATTATGGAGTGGTTTTATGCCACATCGAAAAGAAATAAAAAATACAATTAATCCTAATTTGTATTCTTTAGAAGTATATTCAGAAAACCATTTTGATAATTTTGATCCTAACGACAGTTTCAAAAAATGGGCTGCTGTAGAAGTTTCAGACTATGAAAACATACCAGAAGGAATGGAAACCTTAGTTGTTCCAGACGGCTTGTATGCGGTTTTTCTTCATTTAGGTCCAGTCGCAGAAGCTCATAAAACCTATCATTATATTTTTGCAGAATGGTTTCCAAATTCTGAATATACTGTAGACGATAGACCGCATTTTGCCGTAATGAATGAAAAATACAAAAAAGACGATCCTACTTCTGAAGAAGAAATCTGGATTCCGATAAAAAACCGAAATTAAAATGGTAATAGAATCACTAAAATCTCTTTTCAACAGAGATCTAAATAAACTGAAAACAGAAATTGAATTATACCAAAAAGAAAACACTATTTGGGCAATCGATAAGAATATTTCAAATTCAGCAGGAAATCTATGCCTGCATTTAATTGGAAATTTAAACACTTACATTGGCGCCGAAATTGGCAAAACGGGTTATGTTCGAGATCGTCCTTTGGAATTTTCACTAAAAGACATTCCAAAATCAGAACTGATTTTAAAAATTGAAAATACAATTGAAGTCATCAACAATACTTTAGATTCATTAACCGAAAAAGATTTAGAAGAAGTTTATCCGCAAATTGTTTTCGAAAAAGAAATGACAACAGGCTTTTTCCTAATACATCTCTCGACACATTTAGCATATCATTTAGGACAAATTAACTACCACAGAAGACTGTTAGATTAAAAACAGCTTCTCAACATATGTAAATGTTTTAAAATTAGAATTGATAAACCTTTGTCCAATCAATTCTAATTTTAAAAACATGAAACATTTATTTGCCTTTCTACTACTTATCTGTGCGTTTCAAACAAAAGCACAAACTTTTAAAAATCCAGAATCTTTATTCAATCCCGCACCTTATGGTTTCAGCCATGCTTCTTCGGTAAAAACACCTGGCGAACTTATTTATATCTCGGGTCAAAGCGGCGGTTTAGGAAAACAACATCTTTTAAGCCCCGATTTTAGAATACAAGTCAAAACCGCACTAGAAAACCTAACTGTCATTTTGAACAGCTACGAGTTAAAACCAGAAAATGTAATGAAAATTACAATTCTAATAGTGGATCATTCTTCAGAAAAATTAAAAATTTGGGAAGAAGAAATTAGTAAAGTATGGAAAACCAAACGATTTCCTGCCAGCACATTAATTCCGGTTTCTAAATTAGCTCTTGACGGAATGCAGATCGAAGTTGATGCCGTTGCTTTTAAAGCCAATTAAATAAAGCCATTTTCTGCCAGAGACTATATCTTTTGTACATTTGCACTACATTCAAAAAAATGCTTATGTCATCACACCACATAGTTCGCGACGATCAAGAACCCGCTTTAATAATTGCAAATGGCGCTGCCTGTGATCCTGAACTATTAGGACAATTGCTAGAATGGTCGCCATTAGTTGTTGTTTTAGATTCGGCTATAGAAAGAGTGATCGAATTAGGCATAAAAGTCGATATTTTACTCGGTGATTTCGATCGCGGTTTTGACCCTGAAATTTATAAAACTTCTCAATTTCCAATCGAAATCGTTCACACTCCAGATCAAGACAAAACCGATTTAGAAAAAGCTTTTGATTATCTTATCGAAAGAAAAATTCCTGCCGTAAATGTCGTTTGGGCAACTGGAAAACGAGCCGATCATACGATTACAAACTTGACACAAATTGTTCGTTACCGAGATTTACTAAAAATCGTAATCCTCGACGATCACTCTAAGATATTTCTTCTGCCAACAAAATTTGAAAAATGGTATACTGCAAACACGCCAATTTCACTTATTCCGATTGGCATTGTAAACGGAATTTTTTCATCAAATTTAAAATACGAATTAAACGACGATACACTAACAATGGGCTACAGAACCGGAAGCAGTAATTCTGTCGAAAAAGATGGCATTGTAACCATTACACATCGTGAAGGAGATCTTCTTTTAATGGAATGTTTTGATTAAAAATAGTAATGAATAAAGAGTCTCAGCGGGACGAAATATTTATAGATCAAAATATCGCACTCTCATTGAAGCCTCAGCGGGGCGACACACTACGCATATGTCGCTCCGCTGGAGCTTTTTTTTAATATTAATTACCTAGCTATAAATATTAAGCTTCTCTGGAGCTTTCTTAAAAAAAGGAATATCTATCTTTGTTCTCGAAATCAATGAAAATGAAAACAAACGACAATTCCGAAAAAAGCAATTTACACCCAAGAAATCTTCATCGAAACCGATATGATTTTGAAAAACTAATTTCAAATTGCCCAGAATTGAAAGCTTTTATTGCTGTAAACAAATACGGAATCGAAACCATTGATTTCAGCAATCCTGCTGCAGTAAAAACATTAAACAGCGCTTTACTTAAAACGTATTATAATATTGAGAATTGGGATATTCCTAAAAATTATCTTTGTCCGCCAATTCCAGGACGTGCAGATTACATTCATTATATCGCAGATTTATTAGCCGAAAGCAACAATAATCAAATTCCAGAAACTTCGCATGTTTTAGGACTAGACATCGGAACGGGCTCCAATTTAATCTATCCGATATTAGGAAATGCGATTTACAATTGGAGTTTTGTTGGAACAGATATTGACCAGAAATCAATTGAAAATTGCGCCAAAATTATTGAAGCCAATCCAGAATTAATTGATTCTATAAGTTTACAGCAACAAACAGAACCTCGATTTCTTTTCAAAAACATCATTACGCCCGAAGATCGTTTTACATTTACAATGTGTAATCCGCCTTTTCATGCCTCTGCCGAAGAAGCCAATAAAAGTACTTCCAGAAAGGTTTCCAATTTAAATCCGAAAGAAAAAAGAACTACAAATCCAGTTTTAAACTTTGGAGGACAAAATGCCGAATTATGGTGTAACGGCGGAGAAATCGGATTCATTACACAAATGATTTACGAAAGTGCGAAATATCCATCGCAAGTTTTATGGTTCACGACTTTAGTTTCCAAAAAAGAAAATCTTCCTTCGATTTATAAAACTTTAAAGAAAGTAAATGCCATTTCTGTCAAAACAATCGAAATGTCGCAAGGACAAAAAAACAGCCGAATTGTAGCTTGGAGTTTTTTTGAAAACCCAAATTCTCAGAAAATTTTCTTTTAATACACTCATTTCCAATACCAAAATCTTGATTTTACAGTTTACTTTTGCTACATTTATTGTATGCAAACTATTTAAAATCAAGATTATGGCTGAATATATTGGTTATCTCGCATCTGTATTTATTGTTGGAGGATTTCTACTCAAAAATCTTAGAGCTATTCGGTTCATTAATATGTTTGGCTGTATCTGTTTTGTAATCTACGGCATCTTTTTAAACGACTACAGAGATTTCAATCAATGGCTTTGGCCGGTAATTATTCCGAATGCCATTTTAGCGTTTGTACAGATTTATTATCTGACTTCTAAAAATGATAAATCTTAAAATTATGATACTTTAAAATAAAATTCTAATACACTTTCTGCTTACACATCTCGTAACTTTAGGTTTAAAACTGAATTTTACAATCATGTTAAAACTATATTCTCGTTTAGCAGTCATCTTATTCCTAGTAACAAGTTGCGCTTCAAAAAAAGTAAAATTTGAAGACTATGTTTTTAAAACCAAAAGCGAAGAACTAAAATACCAATCTGCTTACGACAAAGCTTTAAAACTTTGGAACATTCCTTATACTGAAGAAGATGTAAAAACTAGTTTCGGAACCGCTCATGTAGTAATTGCAGGTCCAAAAAATGGAAAAAGTCTGGTTTTACTTCATGGAATGGACGCCAGTTCTACCATGTGGTATCCGAACATTAAAGTTTTAGCCAAAAATCATCGCATTTACGCGATCGATTTTATTATGGAACCTAATAGATCCAATCTAACGGCAAAACCGCTTTCATCAGACGATATTGTTGTTTATTACAACGAAATTTTCGATCATTATAAATTAAAGAAATTCGACCTCATCGGCGCTTCTCGAGGCGGATGGATTGCGACATTATTAGCGATTCAAAAACCAAATTCTATAAATAAAATTGTTTTATTGAGTCCCGCGCAAACCTTTAAATTTATAGATAAAGTCAGAAAAACAACTTCGGCATTAATGCTGAAACTTTTTCCAAGCGAAAAAAAATTCAGCAAAACATTATCAACTTTTTCAACTCATCCAGAAAACATAAGCCGCATTTATAAAAGACAGTTTTACTTGGCCAATAAATATGCAAAATCAAACTCCAGCATGTTAAAAATGCTTCCGTTTTCAAACAAAGAATTAGAATCTATACAAAACCCTGTTTTGGTTTTAATTGGTGACAAAGACGTTATTAATTCAGAAGAAAGTCTGGAAATAGCGCAGAAACATTTGCCCAACTGTAAAACCAAAATAGTAAATAATGCCGGACATTTTCTAACCATCGATCAACCTAAAGTCATTAATGATGCGATTATTAATTTTTTAGATTAGCATTCAAACTTCGTATCTTTACAAAACAAAATTTTCAGCTCAAATAAATGAAATTTCAAGTTTCTTCAGAATATAGTCCAAAAGGAGATCAGCCGCAAGCCATTCAAAAATTGGCCCAAGGTGTGGTCGACGGAGATAAATACCAAACTTTATTGGGAGTTACAGGCTCGGGAAAAACGTTTACCGTTGCCAATGTAATTCAGGAAGTGCAAAGACCAACTTTAGTTTTGGCGCACAATAAAACCTTGGCCGCGCAATTGTATTCAGAGTTCAAACAATTCTTCCCGAATAATGCTGTTGAGTACTTCGTTTCCTATTACGACTACTATCAGCCAGAAGCTTTTATGCCTGTAACGGGAGTTTTTATTGAGAAAGATTTATCTATCAATGAAGAATTAGAAAAAATGCGTTTGAGCACCACTTCTTCTCTACTTTCAGGAAGACGTGACGTTTTGGTTGTGGCATCGGTTTCTTGCCTTTATGGTATTGGAAATCCTGTCGAATTTCAGAAAAACGTAATTGAAATTAAAAGAGATCAGGTTATTTCGAGAACTAAATTATTGCATAGTTTAGTTCAGAGTTTATACGCCAGAACTGAAGCCGATTTTAATCCAGGAACTTTCAGAATTAAAGGAGATACTGTCGAAGTTTATCCGAGTTATGCTGACGATGCATACAGAATTCATTTCTTTGGAGATGAAATTGAAGAAATAGAATCATTTGATGCTACTACTTCTCAGGTAATAGAGAAATTCCAACGCTTAACCATTTATCCTGCTAACATGTTTGTGACTTCTCCAGAAGTTTTGCAAGGCGCTATTTGGCAGATTCAGCAGGATTTAGTGAAACAAGTTGATTATTTTAAAGAAATTGGAAAACATCTTGAAGCGAAACGTTTGGAAGAGAGAACCAATTTCGATTTAGAAATGATTCGCGAATTGGGTTATTGTTCTGGAATTGAAAATTACTCTCGCTACCTTGACGGACGTGAAGCTGGAACAAGACCTTTCTGTCTATTAGATTATTTTCCAAGCGATTATTTAATGGTTGTTGACGAAAGTCACGTAACCGTTTCGCAAGTTCATGCCATGTATGGTGGTGACCGAAGCCGAAAAGAAAACTTGGTAGAATACGGTTTCCGTTTGCCTGCTGCAATGGACAACCGTCCTTTGAAATTTGAAGAATTTGAAGCGTTGCAAAATCAAGTAATTTACGTTTCTGCAACTCCAGCTGATTATGAATTGCAAAAATCGGATGGTATTTATGTCGAGCAGATTATTCGTCCGACTGGATTATTAGATCCTGAAATTGAAGTTCGCCCAAGTTTAAATCAGATTGATGATTTGATTGAAGAAATTCAGATTCGTTGCGAATTGGACGAAAGGGTTCTCGTTACGACTTTAACTAAAAGAATGGCCGAAGAATTGGCCAAATACTTAACAAAAGTAAACATTCGATGCCGTTATATACATTCTGAGGTAGATACTTTAGAGCGTATCGAAATTATGCAAGATTTACGAAAAGGTATTTTTGATGTTTTAATTGGTGTAAACTTACTTCGTGAAGGTTTAGATTTACCAGAGGTTTCTCTTGTAGCGATTTTAGATGCCGACAAAGAAGGTTTCTTGCGTAACCATAGATCTTTAACACAAACTATTGGTCGTGCGGCGAGAAACTTAAATGGTAAAGCGATTATGTATGCCGATAAAATTACGGCAAGTATGCAGCGAACAATTGATGAAACCAATTATAGGAGAACCAAACAGATTAATTTCAATGTAGAAAATAATATAACTCCTCAAGCCTTAAATAAAAAAATCGAAAGTGCGTTTACCAAAAATCCATTGGTTGAATATGAATTAGGACATCCGATCCCTGTGGCTGCTGAGCCAGAAACAGCTTATTTATCTAAAGCTGAATTAGAGAAAATGATTCGCGAAAAACGTAAAACAATGGAGAAAGCTGCAAAAGAATTAGATTTCTTGCAAGCAGCTAAACTTCGTGACGAAATTAAAAAACTACAGGAACAGCTGCCTTAATTATGCTGTTCCTGAAAAATCTCCAACAATACAATTGGATTAATTACTGTATTGGGAGATTTTTTCATCATTTCCAAAACACGTTTTACTGCTGAAAGATTTAAACCCATTTCTAATGCAATCTGCTGAATAGCTTTAAATTCTTTTTCGTGCAAAACGCCGTCAATATGCATTAATAAAGCCAATCTGTAAAACTGATTAATACGTTGTAATTCAGATTTTATCGGAATAGTTTTGTGTTCTTGATGAAATAAATCTTGAAATTCTTCTTCACTAATACTCAATTCGAAAGCTACAAGTCTTAAAAATTCAAGCTCACGTTTGTGTAAATGTCCGTCTACAGTGGCGAACATAATCATTTCTAAAAGTAAACTTCTTTTTTCTGCTTCTGTATTCATCAATTTCTTATTTTTAGCTAAAATATTGCTTTTAAATAAAAATACAAAACACAGATAATGAAGAGGATTTTCTTGGCAGTTTTACTTCTATTTACTTTTATTGGAAAAGCTCAAAGCACCGTTTCAAAAAATATTTCTACTTTTACAATTGAAGCTCCTCAACTGAATACCACAAAGAAGATCTGGATTTATCTTCCTGAAAATTACTCCAAAGACATTCAAAAAAAATACAGTGTTATTTACATGCACGATGCTCAGAATCTGTTTGATGCCAAAACTTCTTTTGCGGGAGAATGGAATATAGATGAAAAGTTAGACAGTTTAAAAGCTCCTGTAATTGTAGTAGCGATTGAGCATGGAAACGAAAAACGAATCGACGAACTTACTCCGTTCAAAAACGAAAAATATGGCGGAGGAAATGCCGATAATTATTTAGATTTTATTGTAAAGACATTAAAACCACATATCGACAAAAATTACAGAACCAAAACAAAAGCTAAAAACACAATTCTTTTTGGAAGTTCACTTGGCGGATTGGTTTCGTATTATGGCGCTTTAAAATATCCTGATGTTTTTGGCAAAGCAGGCGTTTTTTCTCCCTCATTTTGGTTTTCTAACGATATTTATGCTTTTACAGAAAAACAGTCCAAAATTAAGACTAAAATCTATTTTTTGTGCGGAGATAAAGAAAGTGACGATATGGTAAAAGATTTAACTAAAATGAAACGTTTACTAGATTCTAAACGCTGTTATTGTCTTCATCTTGATAAAACTAAAATTGTAAAAGGCGGAGAACATAACGAAAAACTGTGGCGAGATCATTTTGTTGAAGCGCTACTTTGGCTGGGCTATTAAATAAAAATAAAAAAATACTCCTATAAAATGAAACTTATTTTAAGAGAATACAATCTCAAACTAAAGCACACTTTCACTATTTCGAGAGAATCTATTGACGTACAGCCATCATTAATTGTAGAATTGCAAAGCGATGGTTTTTCTGGTTTTGGAGAAGCTACCTCAAATCCGTATTATCATATTACGGTTCCGATGATGATTTCCGATTTGGAAAAAATAAGAGCGATTATTGAAAATACCGAAAACGAAACTCCAGAGGCATTTTGGTCAAAAATTCATCCGTATTTAAAAGACGATATGTTTGCCTTATGCGCTTTAGATTTGGCGTATAATGATTTGTATGCTCGTAAAAAAGGCAAAAAATTATACGAGTTATGGAACTACAAAACCGATCATAATCCGTTAACCGATTACACGATCGGAATTGACACAATTGAAAAAATGGTTTTTAAAATGCAAGAACTGCCTTGGCCAATTTATAAAATTAAACTAGGCACAAAGGAAGATATTGCGATTGTAAAAGAACTTAGAAAACACACAAACGCTATTTTTAGAATTGATGCCAACTGCGGATGGACAGTTGAAGAAACGATAAATAATGCTGTTGAATTAAAAAAATTAGGCGTTGAATTCTTAGAACAGCCCATGAAAGCTGATAATTGGGAAGGACATAAAGAAGTATTTAAACATTCTGTTCTTCCTGTAATTGCTGACGAAAGCTGTATTATTGAAGAAGATGTAGCAAAATGTTTCAATCATTTTCATGGAGTGAATGTAAAACTGGTAAAATGTGGCGGTTTAACTCCTGGAAAACGTATGATTGAAGAAGCTAAAAAATTAGGCTTAAGAACTATGGTTGGCTGCATGACCGAATCTACTGTCGGGATTTCTGCAATTGCACATTTGCTACCGCAATTGGATTATGTGGATATGGATGGCGCATTGCTTTTGGCTGAGGATATTGCAACTGGCGTAACAATTGAAAATGGAATTATCAATTACTCCAATCTTAACGGAACGGGAGTAACATTACTGTAAAATGATAGTCGAAAAATTTCCAGATAGAATCATTGAAATTGACCAAAAGCAATATTTGTATTTTGGAGGAACAGCTTATTTAGGGCTTCCGACAAACCAAAAATTTCAAGATTTAGTCGTTCAAAACATCTTAAAATGGGGAACAACTTATGGAAGTTCTAGAACCGCAAATATTCAATTAACCGCTTATGATGCGGGCGAAAGGTTTTTAGCATCTCACATTGGCTCAGAAAGCACTGTTACAGTTTCTTCGGGAATGCTGGCCGGAAAACTGGTTTTAGAGAAACTGAAAAAGCAAATGGATTGTTTTCATTTAAATGAAATTCATTCGGCTATTCAGATTGAAAACAGTCTTCCTGTTTTTATAAATGAAAAATTGAATGCTAATTTATTAGATTCCAAATCAGAAAAAATAACGATTTTAACAGATGGAGTTCCGTCATTTCAAACCAGACCAATTGATTTATCTTTCTTAAATGAGATTTCAAATCAAAAGGAAATTACATTGGTTATTGATGAATCTCATTCGTTGGGAATTATTGGCAAAAATGGCTCTGGAATTTATTCTTCAATTGATTTTCCGATTAAAAGAAAAATCTTGGTTTCGTCTCTAGGAAAAGCTTTCGGATTAACAGGTGGTGTAATTGCTTCAGATTCTAATTTCATCAAAGAAATAAAAGAAATCGAAACTTTTACAAGCGCTGCCGGAATGAATCCTGCTTTTGCGCAAACACTATCTGATGCTTCGGAAATTTATAAAATACAGCATCAAAAATTGTTAGACAATTTAATCTATATCGATTCAATTTTAATTAAAAATAAAAACGTTAAGTTCGACAAAAATTATCCTTTAATTTATTTATTGCCAAAAGAATTAGTTCTTAAATTAAAAGAAGAAAATATAATTATTGCTAGCTTTAAATACACCAAAGAGGCCGAACCATTGAATCGAATTGTTATAACAGCAAATCATACAAAAGAAGATTTAGATAAATTGGTTCGCGTTTTAAATGATTTTAATTCTCAATTTTAATCATTTTAAAAAACTACCTTTGTAAAAAATAAAACAATGACAAATAACGATATACTTAAAAAACTTCGCGTGGCTTTGATGCTCCGTGATGACCAAATAATTGAAATTTTAGAATTAGTAGATTTTAGAATTTCAAAGTCAGAATTGGGCGCTTTTTTTAGAGCAGAAGATCATCCAAACTACATGGAGTGTGGCGATCAGGTTTTGAGAAACTTCTTAAACGGATTAGTAATTCATTTAAGAGGCACTAAAGAAAATCCTAAAAATCCGAATGATGTTTTAGCAAAGCATAAAGCTGAAATTCCAAAAAAGGAAACTTCTAAAGAAAGACCAGAATTTAAAGCTGCCCCAAAAGATTCAGAAAAATACAGAGGCGATCAAAGTTCATCAAAATCAGGTTCATCAGCTGGAAAACCTAAAAAGAAATCATTCCCAAAAGGAAACGGAAAACCATCTGTTGTAGAAAAAGTGGTATTTAAAAACGGCAATAAGAAAAAATCTTAGCGCTTTTGTAAACGCCAACAAATAAAATTAAAGATGTCTTTTAAATATATCTTTACAACATAAAAATCCATTCTTTAAAGAATGGATTTTTTTATATTTTTAATGCAAATTAAACAAAGATCAATCTATCATGAAATATTTACTTTTAAGCATCACTTTCTTTTTATTTCTAAATGCAAAAGGTCAAACATCCGTCAAAGACCAAATAGTTGGAAACTGGAAAGTAAAAAATGTAATAGTAAAATCGAATAGTAAAGAAATGACTGAACTCTCTCAAACCTTTACAAATTCAATATTTTCATTCCAAAAAAATCAAAATTTTAATTTCATTCCAAAACAGAAAACGCAACTTACTCCAATGTTTGTGCAAATGTTGCAAAATCAAAAATGGGGTTTTGAAGAGAAAAAAAATTTAATTAGAATCGGCACAGCTAAAGATCATTATTCAATAATGGGAATAACTCCAAAAATTGAAAAAAATAATGCAGTTTTTAAACTTGAAGAAGCAGAACTAAGTCTCGAAGTAGTAAAAACCGAATAATCGATTTATATTTTATTCTGATCAATTTCATCGAAAAAAGCATCTTTATAAGTTGCTCCAATTGGCAACTCTTTTCCGTTTACGAAAACAGAAAAATTATCTGTCGATTCGATATGTTTTAAAGAAACAACATACGATTTATGTATTTGAATAAAATCCTTTTCTGGCAATGATTCAACAACATTTTTTAATGACGAATGTGTAATAATCTGCTGCTTTACTGTATGAATGCAAACATAATTCTGTAAACTTTCTACGTATAAAACATCATTCAAAAAAACTTTCTGAAATTTATTTTTTCCATCTGTTTTTATAAATAAAAAATCTGGCGCACTACTATTACTTGTACTCGAAAGTTCTATTTTGGATTCAGAATTTAGTTTAGAAACAGCTTGATAAAATCGTTCGAATGCAATTGGTTTTAACAAATAATCAACTGCATTCAGCTCAAAACCTTCTAAAGCAAAATCGGGATAAGCTGTTGTAAAAATGACTTTAATATTTTTCGAAATAATTCTAGAAAGCTGCAATCCTGTTAATTGAGGCATTTGAATATCTAGAAAAATCACATCTACAGATTGTGAGTTTAGAAATTCTAATGCTTTTAACGAATCATTAAAAACGCCAACTTTCTCTAGAAAATTTACTTTTCCGATGTAATTTTCCAATATTCGAGTTGCAGGCGGTTCATCATCTACAATAATGCATTTAAAAGCCATAAATTATTTCTTTAGCGGTATTTTTAAGTAAGTTTTAAAGGTATTATTTTCTTCTGTTTTTTCAAGAATAAATTGGTTCTTGTACATATATTCTAATCTTTTGGTCAGATTTTCATAACCAATTCCAGTTGACGAATAATTCTCTCCATTCACATTATAATTGAAAGTTGAAATCTCTAAAAAATCCTCTTTTATTTTGATTAGAATAACAGCTTTTTCAATTTCATTATTCAGTTTTCCGTGTTTAAAAACATTCTCTACAAAATGAATTAAAGCTGACGAAAGAATTCTTTCATTTGAATATTTTCCCTCTATAGAAAAATCCAAATATAACAGATCTTCAAATCGTTTTTTCTGCAAATGAATGTAGTTTTGAATAAACTGAATTTCTTTTGAAAGTATCGCTTCATCTTTATCTGTTTCTGTAATAACATATCGAAGTAAATCAGAAAGAACCAAAATATCATTGGCCATTTCATCTTCTTTCAAAACCAATTGACTGTAAAAGGAATTCAATGTATTGAATAAAAAATGCGGACTAACTTGCGCTTTTAGCATTTGAAATTCAGCCTTTTTGTTCTCCAAAAGCAATTCCTGATTTTGATGTTGCGTAGTATGAAACTGCCAAAACAAAAAAGTTAATGCACTTAGAATGACCGCTGGCAATCCGAAGAAAAAATTGTCTTTTATGTAATAACCTATTTCTCTAGCTTCTTCATAGTAATTGTGTCTTCCGGTAATATTAAACATAACAACTTCTTGCAAAAAATAGCGAACAGCCGCAAAAAGCAATAGCGAAACCGGAATTGTTAGGATGTAAAAAAGTAATTTCTTCTTGTTTAAAAACCATTCGCAGAAATAGTAAAAATTGAGAATGTAAATACAAAATATTGCTAACAAATGAGTTGGCGTAATTCCATAACATATTCCTTTGATTACAATTTCTACTTTTTTATCATTAAGTCCAATATCCCAGAAAATGTACGTTAGAAATAATAAAAAGAAAAAAACAATGTGATAGTAAAAAGGGATTCTTGATTTCATAGTTTTTTTGATAATTGACTCAAAAATACAATTAAGCCTTAAATAGAAAATTAGATTTATTCAAAACATGCGTTTTTAGGGATGAACTATCCAAAACGTTACACGAAATTATTACTCTGCAAATTCCATGTGTTTATAAAATGAAATCCTATGTTCATCAAAAACAAAAAATAGAGATCAAAAGACAGAATACATTTGTCATGAATTTAAAAACAAAACGTCATGTACAAAATCATTTTATTACTAACAATTATTACATTAAACTTAACTTCTGCTCAAACTAAGAAAAAACAGATATTATTGGTTGGAACATTTCATTACGCCAATCCAGGTCTGGATGTTACTCAAGTAAATAGTTTTGATATCTTATCTGAGAAGAGCCAAAAAGAACTCGAAATAATGAGTGACAAAATCAAAAAATTTGGCCCAGATAAAATATTTGTAGAATGGGAATTTAACGAACAAGCCGATTTAGATAAGTTTTACAATAAAAACACCGACAGTCTTTTTAAAACTAATAAAAACGAAATAACACAACTGGCACTTCGCACGGCTAAAAAACTAAATCATAAAAAATTATACGGAATGAATCTCTACACTTCTTTTCGTTATGACAGTTTAATGATGTCAATGGAAAAAGCAAATCAACAGGATTTATTGAAAAGAAATAATGAGTGGAAAAAAAGGAATGAAAAAGATCATAATGAAAGAATAACAAAAAGCTCGTTACAAGAACTCATGCTACATTACAATAAAAAAGAAACCGAAAATAAAAACATCCAATGGTATTTGGAAGTAGCCAACAGAGCTGGAAATCCAGATGATTTTACAGGAGCGTCTTTAGTCTCAAATTGGTACAAAAGAAACTTATATATGTATTCTTTAATTCAGAAATTAACGGAAGGCACAGATAATAAAATAATGGTTTTAGTTGGCGCTGGTCATGCTGCATTGATTAGAGAATTTATAACACATGATCCAGAATTTGAAATTGTGGAACTATCTACAGTTTTGAAATAAACTTAATGATTTAACCGCAAAGAGCACAAAGAATTACGCAAAGTTCGCAAAGTTTTTTAGCCACGAATTCACGAATTTTATTTTTTACAATCTTTGAAAATAATTCGTGAATTCGTGGCTATTTTCAACATACAGCTTTGCGAACTTTGCGTTTGTACTCACAATCCTTGACAAAAAACTTAGCGCCCTTTGCGGTTAAATAGACTTCAAAAAAAAATCCCTCCAAAATGGAGGGATTTTCTATATAAATTGATTTCTTATTTAATTAAGAAAGAGCAGCTTTTACTTGGTCAGCAGCTTCTTGGAATTGAACTGCAGATAAGATTGGCATACCAGAGTTATCAATTAATTCTTTTGCAATTTCAGCATTTGTTCCTTGCAAACGAACGATAATTGGCACTTTAATAGCGTCTCCCATGTTTTTGTAAGCATCAACAACACCTTGAGCAACACGGTCACAACGAACGATACCTCCAAAGATGTTAATCAAAATAGCTTTTACGTTTGGATCTTTCAAGATAATTCTGAAAGCAGTTTCAACACGTTTAGCATCAGCAGTTCCACCAACGTCAAGGAAGTTAGCAGGCTCAAAACCAGCGTATTTAATTAAATCCATAGTTGCCATTGCAAGACCAGCTCCGTTTACCATACATCCTACAGTACCGTCAAGGTCAACATAGTTAAGACCAACTTCTTTAGCTTCAACTTCGATTGGATTCTCCTCACGGATATCTCTCATTTCAGCATATTTAGGTTGTCTGTATAAAGCGTTATCGTCGATATTAACTTTAGCATCAACAGCTAAGATTTTGTTATCAGAAGTTTTTAATACAGGGTTGATTTCAAACATAGAAGCATCAGAACCAATGTAAGCATTGTAAAGTGCATCGATGAATTTAACCATTTCTTTGAAAGCATTTCCAGAAAGTCCTAAGTTAAAAGCAATTCTTCTAGCTTGGAAACCTTGCAATCCAACAGATGGATCAATTTCTTCAGTAAAGATTAAGTGTGGAGTGTGCTCAGCAACTTCTTCGATATCCATTCCACCTTCAGTAGAATACATAATCATGTTGCGTCCTGTACCTCTATTCAATAAAACAGAAACATAAAATTCAGAAGTTTCGCTTTCTCCAGGATAGTACACATCTTCAGCTACTAATACTTTGTTAACTTTTTTACCTTCAGGCGGAGTCTGAGGAGTAATTAACTGCATTCCGATGATTTGTTCTGCTAACTCTTCAACTTGTTGTAAGTTTTTTGCCAGCTTAACTCCACCACCTTTTCCACGACCACCTGCGTGAATTTGTGCTTTAATTACATGCCATCCTGTCCCAGTTTCGGCAGTTAATTGTTTTGCAGCGGCCACAGCTTCAACTGCATTATTAGCCACGATTCCGCGTTGTACGCGTACTCCGTAACTCGCTAAAATTTCTTTTCCTTGATATTCGTGTATGTTCATAATATAGAATTTGTCTGGTTCTGAATTTATTTCAGAATAAAAGTGCGACAAAAGTAACAAAATACAACTGAAAAGTAAAATCTTTTTTAAATTAATAACGGCTCCTTAAATGATTCTTCAGCTATTTAAATCGAAAGAAAAAAAATCATTAAACAATTGTATCTAAAAAGTTAACACAAAATCGCTAAAACGTTTGAGATTTAACAAAAACTTCACTGATATCAATACCTAAGCGACGATTTTTCTTAATATATTTTAATCGCAATTATGATTTTGATAATTCGCAATGCTTTATCTGATAATTTTATCATTTAAGAACCCTTTTTCTAATATTCCTATAAAAATGAAAGCGAATTCATAATTTCAATACATTATGTTTAACGAAATCTTTATTTTTGTAAAAAAAATATCAAGAATGAGAGTTAAAGAACAAGGGCTTTATCTGCCTGAATTTGAACACGACAATTGTGGTGCAGGATTTATTTGTAATTTGAATGGTATTAAGTCAAATGATATTATTCACAAAGCATTAGACATCTTAATTAAATTAGAACATCGTGGTGCCGTAAGTTCTGATGGAAGAACTGGAGACGGAGCCGGAATTTTATTCGACATTCCTCATGATTTTTTTAAGAAAGTTTGTGACTTTGAAATCCCAGAAGCGCGTGAGTATGCAGTAGGAATGGTTTTTTTACCAAAAAGCAAAAACCAGGTTTCTTTTTGTATTAATGCATTTGAAGCTACTATCAAAGACCAAAACTTAAAAGTTTTAGGTTGGAGAGATGTACCCGTTGACGTTGAAAATCTAGGTGAAATTGCCGCAGAAAAAGAACCAACAATTAAACAAGTTTTCGTTTCTAAAAACGGACAAGATTTAACTGAACAAGAATTTAATGCAAAACTTTTTGCAGCTAGAAAAATTGCTGAACATGCCGTAAGAGGATCTAAAACCTCAGAAAGCCACATGTTTTATTTTACTAGTTTATCGACAACTACTATAATATATAAAGGTCTATTGATGCCAGAAGACATCAGCCGTTATTATATAGATTTGAAAGATCCAGACTTGGTGACGCGTTTAGCGCTTGTACACCAACGTTTCTCTACAAATACATTCCCATCTTGGGACTTAGCTCAACCGTTTAGATACATGTGTCATAATGGTGAGATCAACACACTTCGTGGAAACGTAAGTCGTATGCGTGCTCGTGAAGAGCTTATGCAGAGCAAAGTTTTTGGCGATGATATCAAAAAATTATTCCCAATTATCTTAGAAGGAAAATCAGATTCTGCTTCTATGGATATGGTGGTTGAACTTTTATTAATGACTGGCCGTTCTCTTCCAGAGGCAATGATGATGGTAGTTCCTGAAGCTTGGGAAAAACACCAGACAATGTCTCCAGAAAAAAGAGCTTTCTATGAATACAACGCTTGTATCATGGAGCCTTGGGATGGTCCTGCTTCTATTCCGTTTACAGATGGTAACGTGATTGGAGCTTTACTAGACAGAAATGGTTTACGTCCTTCTCGTTATACATTAACGAAAAGCGGATTCGTAATTATGTCATCTGAAATTGGTGTATTAGATATCGATCCAGAAGATGTAATTCAGCATGGTCGTTTAGAGCCAGGGAAAATGTTCTTAGTTGATATGAATGAAGGCCGTATCATCGAAGACGAAGAAGTTAAAAAAGCAATCGTTACAAAACGTCCATACAAGCAATGGGTTGACGAAAACTTATTGCCATTGGCTAGCGTTCCTTACACCAACAACCCTACTCCTGTTGAAAAATTAGATTTCTTAACAAGACAACGTTTGTTTGGTTATACAATCGAAGATTTAAAAACAATCATTAACCCAATGGGTAGCGACGGAGCTGAAGCAATTAGTTCTATGGGTAATGATACACCTTTGGCAGTTCTTTCTGATCAGCCTCAGTTGTTGTACAATTACTTCAAACAATTATTTGCTCAGGTTACTAACCCACCGTTGGATGGTATTCGTGAAGAAATTATTACTGATATCAGTTTAGCGATTGGTGGAGATTTCAATATTTTCGAAATTGAATCTAAACAATGTAAAAAATTAAAAATCCAAAATCCAGTTGTTTCTAACGAAGATTTGGATAAAATCAGAAATATAGATCACCCAGATTTCAAATCGGCTACTATTTCTACTTTATATAAAATAGAAAAAGGAGTTAACGGTTTAGAGCGTGCTCTTGAAAAATGTGTTCAGGCTACTTTTAAAGCAGTTGAAGAAGGATGCAATATCATCATTTTATCTGACAGAGGTGTAAGCGAAGAATTAGCTCCAATTCCTATGTTATTGGCTTGTTCTTACATTCACCACTCTTTGAACATTTTACAGGTTCGTTCTAAATTTGGAATCATCATTGAATCTGCAGAACCAAGAGAACCTCATCATTTTGCTTTATTGTTTGGATATGGTGCAAGTGCCATCAACCCTTACATGGTAAACGAAATCATTCACGATCAGGTTGAAAAAGGTTTCATTACAAAAGTAAAAGCGGATTACGCTGTTGTAAACTACAACAAAGCGATTGCAAAAGGAATCGTGAAAATCATGAACAAAATTGGTATCTCTACTTTACATTCATATAGAGCTGCCCAGATTTTCGAGATTTTAGGTTTAAACAAAACATTTACATCTAAATACTTCCCTTACACTCCATCAAGAATTGAAGGAATTGGTTTAATGGAAGTTGAAAAAGAAGTTAAAAAACGTTTCCAAAAAGCTTTCCCAAATTCAAAAATTGCAAACTTGCTTTCTCTTGAAATTGGAGGTATTTACAGATGGAGACGTGGCGGTGAAAAACACATGTTTAACCCAACTACTATTTCTAAATTACAACAAGCAGTTCGTTTAAACAGCCCAGAAAGTTATAAAGAATACTCAAATGCCGTTAATGAGCAAAGCTCAAACTTAATGACCATTAGAGGTTTATTTGAATTCAACAATTTAGATCCAATTTCTATTGACGAAGTAGAACCTTGGACAGAAATTGTAAAAAAATTCAAAACTGGAGCAATGTCTTACGGTTCTATCAGCCAAGAAGCGCATGAGAACTTAGCAATTGCAATGAACAGAATTGGTGGAAAAAGTAACTCTGGAGAAGGTGGAGAAGATCCAAGACGTTTCCAGAAAGAAATTAACGGAGATTCTAGAAACTCTGCAATCAAACAAGTTGCATCAGGACGTTTTGGTGTTTCGATCAACTATTTGACAAACGCTAAAGAAATCCAGATTAAAATGGCTCAAGGCGCTAAACCTGGTGAAGGTGGACAGTTACCTGGAGAAAAAGTTGTGCCTTGGATTGCTGAAACGAGAAACTCTACGCCTTATGTAGGTTTGATTTCTCCTCCTCCTCACCACGATATTTACTCAATTGAGGATTTATCTCAGTTGATTTACGATTTGAAAAACGCGAACCGTGAAGCTCGTATTAACGTGAAATTGGTTTCTGAAGTTGGAGTTGGAACTATCGCTGCCGGTGTTGCCAAAGCAAAAGCTGATGTTATCTTGATTTCTGGTTACGACGGAGGAACGGGAGCTGCACCATTAACATCTTTACAACACACAGGTATTCCATGGGAACTTGGTTTAGCGGAAGCACAGCAGACTTTAATCTTAAACGATTTAAGAAGCCGTGTAGTTTTAGAGTGCGACGGACAATTAAAAACAGGTCGTGACGTTGCTATTGCAGCTTTATTAGGAGCTGAGGAATTCGGTTTCGCAACGGCTCCGCTTGTTGCTTCTGGATGTATCATGATGAGAGCTTGTCACTTAAATACTTGCCCAGTTGGTATTGCCACTCAGGATCCTGAATTGAGAAAAAATTTCAAAGGGACTCCAGAGCACGTAATCAACTTCATGTATTTCATTGCTGAAGAGTTAAGAGAAATCATGGCGCAATTAGGTTTCAGAACGCTAAAAGAAATGGTAGGTCAGTCACAAAAATTAAATGTGAACAAAGCCATCAAACATTATAAAGCAAATGGTTTAGACTTGTCAACAATTCTATACAAACCGGAAAAAGCGAAAACAGAGCCAAATCATAATACAACAACTCAAGATCACCAACTTGAAAATGTATTGGATTTTGACATCATCAAAGAAGCGATTCCGTCTATCTATAGAAAAGAGAAAACAAGAGTAACCTTTAAAATTAAAAATACAGACCGTTCTGTAGGTGCAATTTTGAGTAACGAAATCTCAAAAATCTACGGCGCACAAGGATTACCTGATGACACTATTTTAGTTGATTTTGAAGGTTCTGCTGGACAAAGTTTTGGTGCATTCGCAACAAACGGATTGTCATTTAAAATTCACGGAAACTGTAATGATTATTTAGGAAAAGGTCTTTCTGGAGGAAAATTAATTGTAAAAGTACCTCCTACTGCAACTTTCAACCCTGAAGACAATATCATTATTGGAAACGTTGCCCTTTACGGAGCTATTACCGGAGAGGCTTATATTAATGGAATGGCCGGAGAGCGTTTCTGTGTGAGAAATTCTGGAGCAACAGCAGTTGTTGAAGGAATTGGAGATCACGGTTGCGAGTACATGACCGGTGGTACAGTAGTAGTTTTAGGAAAAACAGGAAGAAACTTCGCAGCTGGTATGAGCGGTGGTGTAGCTTATGTTTACGATCCAAATAAGAAATTCGATTCTACAGTTTGTAACATGGAAATGGTTGCATTCGATCCAATGGAAGAAGAAGATCTTACTAAACTAAGAAAACTGATCAAAAATCATTCGTTGTACACAAGCAGTCCATTAGCAAAAAGAATTTTAGCAGACTGGGAAAACCAACAACAGCACTTCGTAAAAGTAATGCCAACTGATTACAAAAAAGCATTACAAAGAATTGCACAAGAAAAACAAATAGAAGAACTAATAGCTTAATTAAAAGGTTCTGAGATACAAAGGTGTAGAGGTGCTAAGTTTTTAACTCACCTCTCACATTTTACAACTCACAACTAAATTTATTTAAATGTCATGGGTAAAATAGGCGGATTTAAAGAATATAACAGAGCCGATGAAAGTAATTTAGCAGTAGCAGAACGTGTTTCGAACTACAACGAATTTACTATTCCGGTACCAAAAGATAAATTAAAAGAACAAGGATCAAGATGTATGGACTGTGGAATTCCTTTTTGCCACAGTGGTTGTCCGTTAGGAAATTTAATTCCTGACTTCAACGACATGGTGCATCAGGAAGAATGGCAGAGCGCGTTAGAGATTTTACAATCGACTAACAACTTCCCTGAATTTACAGGTCGTTTATGCCCTGCTCCATGTGAGAAATCATGTGTATTAGGAATCATCAAAGATCCGGTTTCTATCGAAAACATCGAAAAAAGCATTGTAGAAAGAGGTTTCGCCGAAGGATGGATCAAACCACAAGCACCAAAAACAAGAACTGGAAAAACAGTTGCCGTTATTGGTTCTGGGCCTGCTGGTCTTGCAGCTGCTCAGCAATTAAACAGAGCTGGTCATACGGTTACAGTTTTTGAAAGAGACAACGCAATTGGAGGTTTATTACGTTACGGAATTCCAAATTTCAAATTAGAAAAAGGAATTATCGACCGTCGTGTAGCTATTCTAGAAGCAGAAGGAATCACTTTCAAAACTAATGTAAATGTTGGTGTTAACTTCAGTGTTGAAGAATTAAACCAATTCGATTCTATCGTTTTATGCGGAGGAGCAACTGAAAGAAGAAGCCTTCCAACTAAAGGAATCGAAAGCAAAGGTGTTGTTCAGGCAATGGATTTCTTGACACAGCAAACTAAAGTTTTATACGGAGAATCTATTCCAGATCAGGTAAAAGCTACTGGAAAAGATGTAATCGTTATTGGTGGTGGAGATACGGGTTCTGACTGTATTGGAACTTCAAACAGACACGGAGCTAAATCGGTAACTAACTTTGAGATTTTACCAAAACCTCCAGTTGGAAGAAGCGAGTCAACTCCTTGGCCTTTCTGGCCGTTGCAGCTTAAAACATCTTCTTCACACGAAGAAGGATGTGACAGAAACTGGTTGATCAACACTAAAGAATTCATTTCTAACGATAAAGGCGAATTAACTGGATTAAAAACAGTTGAAGTGCAATGGAAAATGACTCCAGGTCAGCGTCCTGAATTAATCGAAAAAGAAGGTTCTGAGAAAATCTGGCCTTGCGATTTAGCTTTATTGGCTCTTGGCTTTACAGGTCCAGAGAAAACATTAAGCGAGCAATTAGGAATCGAAACTGATATGAGAAGCAATTACAAAGCGCATAACTATCAGACAAACGTTCCTCACATTTTCACTGCTGGTGATATGAGAAGAGGACAATCATTAATCGTGTGGGCTATTTCAGAAGGTCGCGAAGCAGCAAGAGAAGTAGATTTATTCCTTATGGGATCTACAAACTTGCCTACTAAAGGAAAAGGAGATTTACCGAGTTTATAATTTTTAAGTTTCTGAGATACTAAGATGCTAAGGTTCTAAGATACTAAGTTTTTTTTCCTTGCATTTTATTAATCTTTTCCGATAAACAACATAACTACTAACAAACCCTTGAATTTATATTCAGGGGTTTTGTTTTTTTTTAGCCACAGATTATTTTTTTGCCACGAATTCACGAATTTCTCTAATTTCTATTTTTTTAATTTCTCTTAATTCGTGAAATTCATAGCAAAACAATTTCAACAGCATTTTAGAATTAGTCAAATTCGTGAATTTGTGGCTAAAAAAAACTTAGTACCTTAGCAACTTAGAACCTTAGCATCTTAAAAAAAGGTTATAAAATTCCAAAAACAGCAACTTTTTGTTTAAAATAAAACAATTTGTTATAATTTGTTATTTTTCTACAAATTATTTGCTGATAGATAAAAGTGTAATAACTTTGCCCAAAATGATTTAAAAATGCAAGCAAAAGATTTACTGCAGTTAGCAGACCAATTTGGAAGTCCATTGTATGTTTACGATGCTGAAAAAATCCAATCTCAGTACAACAGATTAACTAAAGCTTTCTCTAAGGTAGAAAACTTAAGAGTTAATTACGCCATGAAGGCATTGTCAAACGTTGCGATTCTACAGTTATTAAAGAACATGGGGTCTGGTTTAGACACTGTATCAATTCAGGAAGTTTTATTAGGACTTCATGCTGGCTATGAACCCGAAAGAATTTTCTTTACACCAAACGGCGTTTCTCTAGAAGAAATCGAAGAAGTTGCCGCAATGGGTGTACAAATCAATATCGACAATTTATCTATTTTAGAGCAATTCGGAACAAAACATCCACATATTCCGGTATGTATTCGTATCAATCCACATGTAATGGCGGGCGGAAACGCTAACATTTCTGTTGGACATATCGATAGTAAATTCGGAATTTCTGTTCACCAGATTCCGCATATCTTGCGAATTGTTGAAAACACAAAAATGAGCATTGTCGGAATTCACATGCACACAGGATCTGATATTTTAGATATCGAAGTATTCTTGTATGCTGCTGAAATCTTATTTGATACCGCTAAACATTTCAAAGATTTACAATTCTTAGATTTCGGAAGCGGATTCAAAGTTCCTTACAAAAAAGACGATATCGAAACAGACATCGAAGAATTAGGTAAAAAATTATCAAAAAGATTCAATGCTTTCTGTACTGAATACGGCAGAGATTTAACTTTGATTTTCGAACCAGGAAAATTTCTTGTATCTGAAGCAGGTCATTTCTTAGTAAAAGTAAACGTAGTAAAACAAACAACTTCAACAGTTTTTGCAGGAATCGATAGTGGTTTCAACCACTTAATTCGTCCAATGTTTTACGGATCTTCACACCATATTGAAAACATCTCGAACCCGAAAGGAAAAGAGCGTTTTTACTCTGTTGTAGGATACATTTGCGAAACCGATACTTTTGCAAACAACCGCAGAATTGCTGAAATCACAGAAGGTGACATTTTAGAGTTCAGAAATGCAGGAGCATACTGTTTCTCAATGTCTTCAAACTACAACTCAAGATACAAACCAGCCGAAGTTCTTTGGATGAACGGTCAAGGAATCTTGATTCGCCAAGCTGAAACATTTGAAGATTTACTTAAAAATCAAATTCCGTTGCCACAAGAAATTGCAGCTACGGTTTAACAATAGAAAAAAAAAGAATATCATTTTAATCCCGTTTCTTAATTGAGGCGGGATTTTTTTATTTCAGATTTTTGAGTTTAGATTTTAGATTATTTTGCAACGTCTTGTCAGGCTGAGCGAAGTCGAAGCCCACGCAAAGTAATCACAATATTTGTCATTTCGACGTAAGGAGAAATCTTCGCAAGTAGCTCTACAAAAAAAGTCAAAACACACATAACGAAACCACCAAGTTTGTCATTTCGACGTAAGGAGAAATCTTCGCAAGAAACTCCACCAAGCATATAAAAACCTATCACAAAAAAGAAAGAAAAATCTTAAATAATTATTTATCTTTAGCCGAAAAAAAAATGCATCAACAAGAAGGCTATCACACATACTACACATACATTCTTACAAACAAATACAAAACCGTTTTCTACACAGGAGTCACAAATAATTTAAAAATTCGCTTAAGTCAGCACAAAGAAAACAATACAACTGGGAACAAAACCTTTACCGCAAAATACAATACTACTTATTTGTTGTTCTACGAAAAATTCACTTGGATTCAAGAAGCAATTGCTCGTGAAAAAGAAATAAAAGACTGGCGAAGAGAGAAGAAAATTGAATTAATAAAAACCATTAATCCTGATTTGGATTTTCTAAATTATTTATTTGAATAATGTTTCCAATCTTTGCGGAGCTACTTGCGAAGATTTCTCCTTCGTCGAAATGACAATATTGTGGATAATTAATACTTAATCTCAGTGTTTAATTTCCAATCTTTGCGGAGCTACTTGTGAAGATTTCTCCTTACGTCGAAATGACAAGATTGTGGATAATCGTAACTTAAAAACTAAAACTTTAAACAACAATTCACCTCAGAAAAATCATATATTTACTCTTCAATAAAATCAAAAATTTTAAATACCTTTGAAATTATGAGCACGACATCAAAACCAAAACATATCGGCAGAAACATAAGCCGAATCAGAGAGCTTAAAGGTATGAAGCAGGAAGCGCTTGCAATTGCAATTGGTTTAAGCCAGCAAACTGTTTCTAACATTGAGGCAAGTGAAACTGTTGATGAAGATAAACTTGTTGAAATTGCAAAAGCTTTAGGCGTAACTAAAGAGGTGATTGAAAATTTTTCTGAAGAATCAGTTTTTAATTTCTTTAATAACTTTTATGACAATAGTGCAAATAACGGAGCACAAGGAAGTGGAAACACTAACAATTCTTGCACTTTCAATCCACTTGATAAAGTTGTAGAACTTTACGAACGTTTGGTTCAGGCTGAAAAAGACAAAGTGGAATATTTAGAAAAATTACTAAAAGGAAAATAATTCCTTAGAAATATAAATTTTACAAAAGCACAGAGATTTACTTTGTGCTTTTTTTAAGCCCAGAAACAAAATGTCATATCTTCTTCTTGCCCTTTTTATTGTCTTATTAAATTGCTCTATTTTTTATTTTCTAAAACCTGAAAATGGATTAAAAAAAATACTTTTGTACGCATTAGTTTATTTTGTAATTGCAATAGTTTTTACCAAAATTTATACTTTACTAAACATCGAAGGAATGCCAAATGGTTTTGCCTTTTTTATCCTTTTAATGTTTAGCTGGTCAATCGTATTAATGCATTTTTTAAAAACTTTAAATAACAGAAGAGTAAATATTGCAAAACAATTACAGATAGAAAACAATAAACTTATTAATTCTTCTGCTTATCTCACACTTATTACGGTCTCTATAACTGCCTTTCAATTGTATTTAATTTTATCAAAAACGATTAATGTTTTTAGAAATTAGCTAGAATTGCAAAATCAAATTCACTAAATAAAAAAACAACTCTTGGACATTAAAAAAATTTATCGAAGATTCTTTTATATCAACACAAGATCAATAAACAGTTGGCAGGCCACCACTTCGATTTCAATACACGAATCATTATTAATATTTTTAATTTCACTAATTATTAAGAAAATTTTTCTACCTAATTTAAAAATTAGTGAGCCATTTGTTTTTATCGCTTTTCTTGCTCTCTCTTTTGTTTTTAAATATTTTAATGATCGATTTTTTGATAAAAAAAATGAAGAATATACAACTGAATGGCTACAAGAAACCAAAAGAAGCAGAATGTTATATAGAATTAGTAATGTTGCATTTCAAATATTTCTTTTTTCTACATGTATTCTCATTTTAATGTATTTAGACAACAAATTATAACATTATAAAAATCAAAATTTTAAGCCCCAAAATCAATGAAACCTACAATTCTACTATCAACACTATTCCTACTATTCACAACAAATTCATTCAGCCAAACCTTAGCTGATTTAAAACTAAAACCAAAAGAAATTCCAAAAGGCTATACACCAAACGACGGTAATATTTGTGTGTCACCTCAGGCTTGTAATTTTTATACCGATATTGAAACCTACAGCAATATTGTTGGAACTGTAAAAAGTAAAGCCATTCAAAGTTTTAAAAACAAAGGTGACAAAGGCTCTATTATGTATTTTGAATTTGACCACGTTTTTAAAGGCGATCGTTTTCTGCAAGGTTTATTGTGGGGAAAAGCTGGCGAACCAACAGACGAACATCCGGAAGAATATGTTGTAAAAGGAAAATTTCTAATCATTTGGAGTTTGAAGGCAGATAGTCCGCTAAAAGAAAAATCGGAAACCAAAATAGAAACGCTTTTGCCATAAAATCCTAATCAGAGCTATTTTACGTTTTTCAAAACATTCAAAATAAATTAAACATGAAAAAAATACTTATTATCCTTATATCTCTTTTAGCGATAAGCTGCAGCAATGACGATAAAACTCCTCAAACCGATAAGACTTCTATAAGTCTTGTAACAGGAGTTGATTTTAGACAAACTACAGACGATATGGGATTAAAACTCGGTAACCCAAATACTTTTGTAAAAAACAAATTTTTAATTTTCCCAAATCCTGCACGTAACAACAACAATCTTTACATTTCAGCACAAGAAAACATTACAGCAATATGGTTAGTTCCTGCAACTCCCGAAAAAATTTATCAAAGTGTTGATTTCAGCACTATTTTAAACAGCAGCTTATATAGCGAACAATCTATTATATCAAGTTCTAAACTTTCTTTAAACGAATTGTCTACAAGTAACCCTAAACTTGATATAAAAACCCTTACTACAGGATATTATAAAATTTTCGTTAAAATTGGAGGTGTTATTTATTGGGATAATTTATATGTATACACTGACGCAGAAGATAATGAAGAGCATTTTAACACAGTAAAGAATTTTTGGAAATAGGTCTAAAATTATCTTAACGACATTTTAAGACATTAAATAGTATCTTCGTATCTAAAAAAATTATCATATTAAATAATACAAAATGAAACCACAAGTACGAATCCTAATTTATTCTATTCTTTTCTTTTTATACCTTACTTCTACGCATTTTTTTCTTGAATTAAATGAGAAATTTAAAGGTGATGGTTTTGTAACTTTAGGAGTTGGCTTTGGTATTCTGAATCTTATTTATGCTTTTACAGCCCTAAAATGGAAACCTTTGCTTAATGTACTTTGCGCTGTCGGAATCGCGGCTTTGGCTATGTTTTTGGCCTTACAGTTTACCAATTTGCATCTGCTTGTCAATTACGATCCGTATCAGGTTAAAACGGCCATTTTTGCTAATGCTGTTTTCTCAATTATCTTTTGGGAAATTGTGTATCAGGTGAAGATTAGGAAAAAATGAAAAATATAATTCTAGCTCATGTTCTAGTTTGCATTTTTATATTTACAATGCTAGCGGTGACTAATCCTTTTTTGGTTTTTTTATTCTTCTTTATGACCTTGATAATATATATCTACTCAGGATTTATTACTATAATAAAGGACAATAAAAAAATAAAATACTGTATTCTTGGCTTAATTGGTATAATCTTTTTTATTGCTTCTCTTATTATTAGTCCAAATCAGCTTCCAAATAAGAACATAGAATCAAGTTATGTCTGGACTGGTATGCAATTATATTTATTTCCTTTTGAATGGCCCCTTTTTACAATATTCCCTAACTTTTTAAAATACCCTTCTTTTATAGAAAGAACTGGATTCTATTTAATCGAAATTATTATAATTGGAATATTGCCACTCTTAGGAGCTCTTTTAAGAGAAAGACTTCAATCTTCAAAAATTCGATAGCAGTTTTAATATTAAAACAATTCGCTCTTTTTGAATCTCTAAATTAAAAATGAACTGAAAGACTGCTTAACTACAATAAAAAGCAATCTATTTTCGTACGTAATTTTTTATATTAGCATTTTAAAATTTATCTAAGCCTAATATGAAAATTAGAACTCTACTCCTTTTGTCTGTACTTACTATTTCTTGTAAAAAAGAAGCAAAAACAGAAACTTCTAAAATTGCTCCAAAAGATTCTTTGAAGGTAACTGAAAAGAAAGAACTAGAAACACAAAAAGCAGATACGATTGTGCTATCTACAAAACATAAAACCAACAAAATCTTATGTGATCTTGACGGAGATAATTTAGATGAAACTGTAGAAATTTTTAGAAGTACAAAAAACCAAAAAAGCGGTCTTAAAATCACTTACGGAAACGGAAAAAGAACTGATTATTTAGGTTTTGGAAATGATATTTTAAATCAAGGTTTTGACGAAATTGATTGGATTGGAATATTTGAAAAAGCGCCCAAAAATGAGGTTTATTTTGAAAATGTAAATGAAGACGGAGAAATCATTGGCGAAGAACAAGTTGCAGAAGAAGACAAAATAAAACTTCCAAACGACGGAATCTTTATTCACGCCGAAGAAAGTTGCGGAGGCGGCGTTATTTATCTTAAAAATGGAAAATACGAATGGATTCAGCAAGAATAAATTAATCGTAATTTAACTTCTAAACTATTTTGAATATGAAAAGTACAACCGAAATTGCCAATCGTTTTAGAGAAGTCATTTTAAACGGAACTTGGATTGCAAACACCAATTTTAAAGATCAGCTAGAAAATCTGGATTGGAAAATTGCAGTTAGTCCAATAAAGAACTTAAATACAATTGCAGTTCTGGCTCAGCATATTCATTATTACATTAAGGGACTTAATGAGGTTTTTAAAGGTGGAACTTTGGATATAAAAGACAAATTTAGTTTTGATTTTCCGCCAATTCATTCGCAAGAACAATGGAATGTTTTTTTAAATAGATTCTGGAATGATGCCGAAGAATTTGCTTCACTAATAGAACAAATGCCCGATAAAAAACTCAATGATGTTTTTGTAGATGCCAAATACGGAACTTATAAAAGAAATATCGAAGCTATGATTGAACATAGCTATTATCATTTAGGACAGATCGTCTTAATAAAAAAACAAATAACAAACTAAAAATCAAACAGTAGCATAATAATGAAAAGCTATATTTTAATACTAACAAGTCTTTTTTGTTTAGCAAGTTGCAAAGATTCTAATAAAATAGAAAGAGAAGGCGAACCAACAATTTACAACGTAGAAAGTGAAGATCCGGAAATGAATGCTGCAATTTTGGAAGCAAATGAAACTCTAGATGAATTCAATAAAGGATTGTCTAATTTTAATGCCGATAGCCATTCTTTAAAAGTTAAGTTTTCTAATTCAAAAGGCATAGAACATATGTGGATTGGGGAAATTAAGTATATCGACGGAAATTATTCTGGAATTTTAAACAGTGATCCCGAATACATTACAGAATATAAAGCAGGCGACAAAATCAATATTGAAACTTCTAAAATTAGTGACTGGATGTATCTTATAAACGGCAAACTATATGGAGGCTACACCATTCGTGTTTTAAGAGACCGAATGAGTGAAGAAGAACGAAAAGTATTTGACGAAGAAAGCGGTATGCTGATAGATTAATTTTTCTTTAAATAAAAAAACAACTCAACTATTAAATTGTATAAATGCATTTCATGAAAAAAATTACAATCCTATTATTAGCTATCGTTCTTTTTTCAAGTTGTAAATCAGATAAAAAAGAGGAAATTACAACTTCTACGTCAACTGAGAAATCAACAGAAGAACCTTTTGTTTTAACTGTTGAAAAAATCGATTCAACTCAATTTCCTAAATCAATAAAATATGAAGGTCATATTAAAAATGCTGTTCGTTGGAAAGATAAATCAGGAGATAATATTGTAATTACTACTGAAACAGGTTACCACATCAATAAAAAGTTTGTACACGAAACAGATGGCTCTGATGCCGAATTATTTGCCTACCATTATATTATTTCAGGAAATCAAGCTAAGCAAACTTGGCGAGTTTACGATTTCATTTCAGATTGTCCTGTCGATCTTGTTGCTTCGTTTATTAAAGACACTTTTCAAGTTACAGATTTGAACAACAACGGAATTGCAGAAGTCTGGCTTATGTATAAAACCGTTTGTCACGGAGATGTAAGTCCGTCTGAGATGAAAATTATTATGTACGAAGGAAACACAAAATATGCAATGCGCGGCGAGAATAAGGTTCAAATAGGAGTTGCAGATAATGGCGAAAAGCAATTTGAAGGTGGCGAATTCAAGTTTGATGAAAACTTTAAAAAAGGTCAAAAAGTCTTTAAGGAGTTTGCTCAGAAATTATGGAATGATAACTTAATCGAAACATGGGAAGATTAAAATAATTAAACTTAACGTTAGTTTTTTATTCTTGAAATAGAAAATACTTAAATTTATTCATCAATTCTAAAAAACTAAAAATGAGTAAATTATTTTTTTGCATCGCATTTTTACTTGCATTATCTACATCTGCCCAAACTTCTAAAGAACTTATTGGAAAATGGCAATTGGTAAAATGGACTAAAAACGGAAAAGAAAAAAATATTCAAGAGCGTTTTAAAACAGATCAGGTTTTTCAGGTTTTTAAAGAAAATGGCGATTTTGAAAGCGTTATCGGAGACGAATTGCACAAAGCCAAATGGAAATTATCTAATGACAATTCGCACTTGACTATTATTTCTGTTATCCTGCCGGTTGAGTTTACTATAAACTCTTTTGACAGTCAAAAACGTGTTATAACCAATACGCAAGTTGGTACTTTTGAGTATAAAAAGGTAAGCGAATAAATTAGCATTTATTTTCTTATTCCTTATAAAGATCAAAACATCTAATCTAATCCCGATGGAAGAGATAGCATGCATCGGGACAGATGTTTATTTTGAAAACAGCATTTCTGCTCCTTAAATAAATTAGAAAAAGGCATAGTTGTTGAAAGTTAAATAAAATATATTTGCAACTTCAAAAAACACACTATGCAAAAAATTACTTTTCTAGTTTCTATATTGTTTTTAGCCCTTTCTTCTTGTGGGGTAAAAACAACACAATCAATGCTTAGCGATGGAAATTACGACGGTGCAATTGATCGCGCTGTTGAGGCGCTTCGCACCAAAAAAGATTCTAAAGGAAAACAAGATTATGTTTATTTGCTTGAGGAAGCTTTTGCAAAAGCCAAAGATCGCGATTTGCGTAATTTGGAAATGCTTAATAAAGAAAATAATCCTGCAAATGCCGAGCGTATCTACAACACTTATATACAGCTCAATAATCGTCAGGAAAAAATCAGGCCGATTTTGCCTTTGCCTTTATTGAAATTGGGACGAAATGCAAATTTTCCGTTTGATAATTATTCAAATGAGATTGTAAACAGTAAAAATGCACTTTCTAAATATTTATATGAAAACGCTTCTACGCTTTTGAAATCGAATAATAAATTAGATTTTAGAAAAGCATACGACGATTTTGCTTATTTGGAAAGCATTAATCCTGGCTACAAAAACACTAAAAAACTAATGGACGACGCTCAGTTTAAAGGAACTGATTTTGTAGATGTTTACGCTAAAAATGAAACCAATATGGTAATCCCGAAAATGCTTCAAGACGATTTGTTAGATTTTAAAACTTACGGATTGAATGATAAATGGACGGTTTATCATAGCGCAAGACAAAAAAATGTATCGTACGATTATAGCTTGATTCTTAGTTTCAGACAGATTGCAATTTCTCCAGAACAAATCAAAGAGAAAGAGTTTGTGAAAGAAAGACAAGTTAAAGATGGCGTAAAAACACTTTTAGACAGCCGCGGAAGACCAGTAAAAGATAGTTTAGGTAAAGAAATTAAAGTGGATAATTATAAAACACTTCGCGCAACAGTTTATGAATTCAGACAGTTTAAATCTTGTCTGGTAACGGCAAAAGTAGATTATGTAGACTTAAAAAGCAATCAGCTGGTTCAGACTTTCCCAATAAGCAGCGAATATGTTTTCGAAAATATTTACTCGACTTATAAAGGAAATAGAGGTGCTTGTGAAGATAATTATCTATCGTATTTTGACAAACGTGCCGTTCCGTTTCCGAATAACGAACAAATGGTTTATGATACAGGTGAAGACCTGAAAGCCAAGCTAAAAGACATCATTGTAAAGAATAAAATTAGACGATAATTATATAACATGATTATAAAGAAAAAGACGCATTTTTGATGCGTCTTTTTTTGTTTAGGTTCTTTCATTGAAAAAAAATCATATTTTTTAATTATGCAACCAAAAAGTTGCGTATATTTGCAACTGATTAGTTGCGAATTTATACTCAGAAAAATGAAAAGAGATATTTTTCAAGCTATTGCCGATCCGACGAGAAGAGCAATATTAGTTTTGATTTCTTCTACTGCATTAACACCAAATGCTATTGCAGAGCAGTTTCAAACTACAAGACAGGCGGTTTCTAAACACATTAAAATACTAAATGAATGTGATTTATTGGAAGAAAAAAAATTGGGTAGAGAAATTTATTATCAGCTCAAAATTGAAAAAATGAAAGAAGTTGATGAATGGCTAGAGCAGTTTAAAGCAATTTGGGAACAGCGTTTTAGCCAATTGGATCAAGTATTACTAAACTTAAAAGCTAAAGAAAATGAAAACTGATTTATTAATGAATTTTTCTGTAGATAAGGAAAATAAAACTGTAAATGTAAAACGCGAATTCGACGCGCCATTGTCTAACGTTTGGTCTGCTTGGACAGAACCTGAAATTTTAGATTTATGGTGGGCGCCGGCTCCTTTTGTATCTAAAACCAAAACAATGGAGTTTAAAGAAGGCGGAAAAAGATTATATGCCATGGTTGGTCCAGACGGTACAGAACGTTGGAGTTATTTTGAGTATTCTTCTATTTCTCCGAAAACTAACTTTAAACATTCTGCTACTTTTTCTGATGCAGAAGGAAATCCGAATTCAGAATTTGCTAGTTCGTATTGGGATATCACTTTTTCTGAACAAAACGGTTCTACAATTGTTGACATCGTGATTAGACGTGACAGTTTTGAAGAATTGCAAAAAATAATTGAAATGGGCTTTAGAGAAGGTTTTACTTCGGCAATGCAAGGTTTGGACAAAATCTTAGCAGAAAAATAAACCAATCTAATTAACGATTTACAACTTAAAATCTAAAGAAAATGAAATCAAATCTTTTAATGAATTTTACTGTAGACAAAGAAAATAAAACTGTAAATGTAAAACGCGAATTTAATGCTTCATTGCCACAAGTATGGTCGGCTTGGACAGAACCTCAAATTCTAGATTTGTGGTGGGCGCCAGCTCCGTGGAAATCAAAAACAAAAAGCATGAATTTTGAAGAAGGCGGACGACGATTGTATGCAATGGTTGGCCCTGAAGGTGAAGAACATTGGGCTATTGCCGATTATACTTCAATAAATCCGAAGACAAACGTAAAATGGCTAGATGCTTTTAGCGACAGCGAAGGAAACTTAAACGAAGAATTTCCGCGTTCTGACTGGGACGTTACTTTCTCTGAAAAAGATGGTTCTACTTTTGTTGATGTCGTAATCAAGCACGAAAAATTATCCGATCTGGAAATGATTATTCAAATGGGATTCAAAGAAGGTTTTACCATTGCTATGGAAGGTTTGGATGCTATTTTTGCAGAAAAAGTAAAATAATCATCCAATTACATATAAAAGGCCAAAACAAAAGAAGAATTTACTGATATTAAAATTGTATTTTCGTTTTACATAAACATTTTTACTTTACTATCAATGAACAAATTTTTTGCCTTGGCCTTTTTACTTTTTTCTTCGACTTTAGCATTCAGCCAAAAGAATAAAACAAAAACCATAGAAACTTCAAAGCCTTTTGTGCTTGGCGTAATTGACGAAATTCAATCAAAAGAATTAAACGAAAAAAGAATTCTCAATATTTATCTTCCCGAAGGCTATAATCCTGCTGAAGCAACAAAATACCCTGTAATTTATTTATTGGACGGTTCTGCCGATGAAGATTTTATTCATATTTCTGGATTAGTTCAGTTTAATAGTTTTGAATGGATTAATCAGGTTCCAAAATCAATTGTTGTAGGAATTGCAACTGTCGACAGAAAGAGAGATTTCACTTTTCCAACTACTATCGAAAAAGACAAAACCCGTTTTCCTACAACAGGGCATTCTGATCAGTTTATTGCTTTTATCGAAAAAGAATTACAGCCTTTTATTGAAAAAAAATACAAAACCAACGATTCTAAAACTATCATCGGACAGTCTCTTGGCGGGTTGTTAGGAACTGAAATCCTGCTTAAAAAACCAACTCTTTTTAATAAATACGTTATTATAAGTCCGAGCTTATGGTGGAATAATGGTTCTTTGTTAGATTTGGATTCTGAAATGCTGAAAGAAAATTTTAAACAGCCAACCGAAATTTATGTTGCTGTTGGAAAAGAAGGATTGGCTCCAACTGCAATTCCGCATGTTATGGAAGTTGATGCCAATTTACTTGCAGAAAAACTAAAAGGATCTAAAAGCAAAAATGTAAAAACTTACTTCGATTATTTCCCAGAAGAAAATCATGGTTCAATTCTGCATACAGCAGTTTTTAATTCTTTCAAATTCTTTTATCCTAAAAACAAGGAATAATATTTTTTTGTAAAATGTGAAATGTAAAACTTGTCATTTCACATTTTACATACAACAATTCTATCCAAGCCATCCTTCTCTATCCAAACTTCTATATTGAATAGCTTCGGCAATATGAGACGAAACAATATTTTCGGAATAATCTAAATCGGCTATTGTTCTTGAAACTTTCAAAATTCTATCATAAGCCCTCGCGGAAAGATTCAATCGTTCCATTGCAGTTTTTAGCAGTTCTTTTGAAGGTTCGTCTAAAACACAAAATTCTCGAATGAGTTTACTGCTCATTTGCGCATTGTAATGAACATTTTCTACCGTTTCAAATCGTTTGGTCTGAATTTCTCTAGCTGCTGTAACTCGTTTGCGAATTTCTACACTGCTTTCTGCTTTTCTTTCATCAGCCAATTTCTCAAAAGGAACAGGAGTAACTTCTATATGAATATCAATTCGATCCAATAATGGTCCAGAAATTTTACTCATATAACGTTGCATTTCCTGTGGAGAAGAAGTATTTGGCACGCTCGGATCGTTAAAGAATCCGCTTGGACTTGGATTCATACTTGCTACCAGCATAAAAGACGAAGGATAAGTAATGGTAAACTTAGCTCTCGAAATAGTTACTTCGCGATCTTCTAACGGCTGACGCATCACTTCTAAAACATCACGTTTAAATTCTGGCAATTCATCTAAAAACAAAACACCATTGTGCGCCATCGAAATTTCCCCAGGCTGAGGATAGCTTCCGCCACCAACCAAAGCAACATTAGAAATAGTATGATGTGGACTTCTAAATGGTCTCTGATTCATTAATCCGACTTCCTTTAACTTTCCTGCAACACTATGAATTTTAGTGGTTTCTAAGGCTTCACGCAAAGTCATTGGTGGTAAAATACTCGGAACACGTTTTGCTAACATTGTTTTTCCTGCTCCCGGCGGACCAATTAAAATGATATTATGTCCGCCCGCCGCCGCAATTTCCATACAGCGTTTAATGCTTTCTTGCCCACGCACGTCTGAAAAATCATGCTCGGGAAAATCTAATGTTTTATAAAATTCTGCTCTTGTATCAATAACTGTTGGCTCTAGCGTTCCTTTTCCTTTAAAAAAATCAATTATTTCCTGAAGATTGGAAACTCCATACACATCTAAACCTGCTACAATTGCAGCTTCTTTTACATTTTGAATCGGAAGAAAAAACCCTTTATAGCCTTCTTCTTTCGCTTTTATAGCAATTGGCAATGCTCCGCGAATAGGCTGCAAACTCCCATCGAGAGAAAGTTCTCCCATAATAATATATCGCTCTATTTCTGGAGCTTTAATCTGGTCTGAACCGACTAAAATTCCCATTGCCAAAGTTAGATCATAAGAAGAACCTTCTTTTCTAAGATCAGCAGGTGCCATATTGATTGTGATTTTCTTTCCTGGAAGACTGTAACCATTATTTTTAAGAGCAGCAGCGATTCTATAACTGCTCTCTTTTATGGCATTATCTGGAAGCCCAACCAAATGATAGCCAATTCCTTTATCCATATGAACCTCAACTGTAATTGTTGTGGCCTTGACTCCAAAAACGGCACTTCCGTAAACTTTTACTAACATAAATAAATTCTTATAAAAAAGTAAAAGTATTTAATTAAATGCGAGTAAAAAATATAAAATGTAAATATTTTACTACTTTAAATTCATAACTTTCTTTCATCTGCTAATTTTTTTCATACTCAATTATGAGATTCAAATAAATTAGCTACAAGAATTACCTGTTGAAAAGAAAATCATTTATATAATGCCGTAATGATTTGTAGCAAAATTTGCTTTTTTTACTTTGACATAAGTTTTATTTAGGAAGACTGATATCTGATTTTTTTTCACCTGTAAAGGCACAAAAAATATTTATCGGATGAAAAAAAAAGAGGTCTAAATAACCTCTTTTTTCAATAATTTAAAACCAATTCCAAATTTTATACCATCTTTTTCTCCTTTCGATTTCTTTTTCTACCACTTCATTGGCTTTTTCAATCTCTTTAATTTTTTCATCAGCTTTGTCTTTCTTCTCCTTGTTTAGCGTTTGAATTCTTTGAGTTTCTTTTGTTTTTTCATTCGGATCTAAACTTACAGTAGTATTAAGTTTTGCTAATGCATTTGCTGTAACTTTATCAGCTCTATCTTTGTCTGCCTTTAAAGCATTTTTCATTTCTTCATTACTATTCGCTAATTTTCTTAATTCACCATCTGTTGTCTTCGTTGCAGGTTTATCTGTTTCTAATTTATTAAAACTAATATTTATACCAATCCCTAACCATAGTTTCTCATTATATTTCCAATTAACGCTTTGGTCTTTCTTTCCTAAAAAATCACCACCAACAAAAAAACCCAAATTTGCACGAGATGTAAACTTGAAAACTCCTCCTGCACTAAGTGTTAATGCAGATGCTGTTCGAGGTTCTGTTACGTTACTATTGATTTTATCTAAGGAGATGGTAGATAAACCAATTCCAACAGATGCATCGAACCAAGATAATTGGCTTTGTCTCGTACCAAAACCAACTACAAGATTAGCAAGTAGTGAAAGGTTAGTTTCAAAATCAAAATTATCAGTCCCAAAACCTCTAAGCTTAAATGGAATTGTATAAAGACCTACTTCTGTGCTTTTGTATCTTCGATATCTTTGTTGCGTATAATTTGTAAAGTTATCTACTGATATTCCATATAAATCATAACTTGATTCAGGATCAGTTCGAAAGTAAATATATTTGTCTTTTTGATTTAAACTTTGAATAACAACAGAAGTATTTTTCTGCATTTCAAAATTGAAAATTGTATCAATTACTTCCTCTTTTGAAGTGTTTTTAATTTGTCCATATTTTTTAAATGTATATCGACCATTAACAAAGATTTCAATTGGAGGTTCTTTAGAGCTTGTAAAAACTTGAGTAAAGCCACGAGTAGCCATAAAAATTAACAGTAGGAGTAAAATTCTTTTCATAATTAGATATTTTTAGTTTTTGGATGGCTAAAATTATGAAAGCAATTCCTGTTAATAACAAGTACAAATACTGTTTTTCAATGCCATAAAAAATTCTCCTTATCGCAAATAAAAAACATTATCTAAAAGAACATTAGACAAATAATCTCTAATATGCTACCAAGTCATTTCAATAGCATTAATTCTATCTTGCAATGCATTATATAAGTTTTCTTGTATTACCATTAAATCTTGATATTCTGCATTAGCATTGAAATCTTTTATGCCATTAGATTTAAGCAATTTTCTTAAATCTTTTCTTTCCATAGCATTAAAATCATAAGCCGCTTTTAAATCAGCAATGTTTAAGTCTTCCATTTTTACAATATTCATTTATTATTGTTTTAATTATAAACATATAAAAAATAAAATCTACCCTAATATTAAAAAGGCAGCATAATTTGATTTTTAATCACCTCCACAATACTACTCAACTCCAAACAATTCTGATGTGACCAAAGTTTGCTCTCAATTTCATTATTCAAAATACAATTCTGGCATTCTATAATTTCATGAGAATATCCTTTTCCTAAAGTTGATAAAGTAAAAGTAGCTTCTTTTTCTTCATTTTTAAATAGAGAATAACCATCGGCAATAAACCACGGAGCGTTTAATTCTATTTGACCTTTTGTTCCTGAAATAACCGCTTTCATATCAGATTCCGAAACTATTGAAGCATGCAAAACTGATTGGGCTGCTTCGTATTGCAAAATCATCGAAGTTTGCAGATCAATATCATTTTTATGTTTGATTGCTTTTGCCACAATCTCTTTTGGTTTTCCTAATACTATATAAGACAGAAATAAAGGATAAACGCCAATATCAAATAAAGCTCCTCCGCCTAGTTCTTTATCAAAAAGTCTTTTGTTTTCTTTTTCACTTCCATGAAAGGCAAAATCGGCTTTTATATAATTTACTTTACCGATTGCTCCTTTATTGATTTTTTGCAAAACATCTTGAACTGATGGAATAAATCGAGTCCAAAAAGCTTCCATAAAAAACGTATTGTGCTTTTTGGAAGCTTCAATCATTCTTTCGGCATCTTTGTAAGATAGCGCCATTGGCTTTTCGCATAAAACATGTTTTCCTTTCTCTAACGCTTTTATGGATAATTCGGCATGCGAATTATGAGGAGTTGCGATATACACAATCTCAACTTCTGGATCTTCAAAAAGCAAATCATAAGAATTATACATTCTTAATGCATTGAATTTTCCGCCAAATTCCTCTGCTTTAGAAAAATCTCTAGAAGCAACTGCTGTCAGTTCAGCATTTTCAATCAATAATAAATCTGATGCAAACTGACTTGCAATATTTCCCAATCCTACTATTCCCCACTTAATACTTCTATTTTTCATCCTTAAATTATAATCATCAAAATTGTTAAAATGATTCAAAAAAATCCTTTACAACCAACTCTAGACGTTTTTTAAACAACAAATATCTATTATCCTACAAAAAATAGCAATCAATTACCCTAAAAATTATCAAAATTGAGGGTAAGTGAAAAAAAAATGTTGTCAAATTGTAAATTTTAAGTTTGTTTTAAGAAATTCACGCAAAATGATAGGGGTTAAATTTTAAATTTAACAAAAATTAAACATGTAACCCTATTTTTTTAGGGGGTATTAAATGATTTTATACTTTTATAAAAAATTTAAAACTAAATAACTATGCGAAAAATTATTTTAAGTGTGATTCTTATCACGATTTTGGTACTAACCTTTATTTCAAATTTTATTATTGCAGACAACCCAATTCCTGCAGAAGCTGTAAAATTTGATACTGGAGATACTGCCTGGATGATCGTTGCAACTGCTTTTGTATTGTTAATGACACCTGGATTAGGATTTTTCTACGGAGGTATGGTAGGTAAGAAAAACGTAATTAGTACTATGCTTCAAAGTTTTATGGCAATGGTAATTGTTACTATTCTATGGACAGTTGTTGCTTTTGGATTGGCTTTTGGACCAACAATTGGTGGAATTATAGGAAACCCATCTCAGAATTTATTCTTTGCAGGAGTTGGAACTAACACAGCTTGGAGTCTTGCACCAACAATTCCATTTATTTTATTCGCATTATTTCAGGCAAAATTCGCCATCATTACTCCTGCATTAATTACAGGTGCTTTTGCAGAACGTATTCGTTTCTGGGCTTATCTGTTATTCATGGTTTTATTCATTATTTTAATATATGCTCCTCTTGCTCATATGACATGGCACCCTGATGGAGTTTTCTTCAAAATGGGAGTTCTGGACTTCGCCGGAGGAACAGTAGTGCATATGAGCGCTGGATGGGCTGCTTTGGCTGGAGCTATGTTCTTAGGAAAAAGAAAAGTTCAAAAAGTTAATCCTGCTAGAATTACTTATGTATTATTAGGAACAGGTTTACTTTGGTTCGGATGGTTTGGCTTTAACGCTGGATCTGCTTTAGGAGCAAATGGTCTTGCTGCTCAAGCTTTAGGAACAACAACTGTTGCTGCCGCTGCCGCTGCTATGGCTTGGGTTTTCCTTGATAAAATTTTAGGACATAAATTATCTGCTCTAGGAGCTTGTATCGGAGCTGTTGTTGGTCTTGTTGCTATTACACCTGCTGCTGGTTTCGTAAGTATTCCTCACGCAATCTTCATTGGTTTATTCTCTGCAATTGTAAGTAATATTGTAGTAAGCAAATTCCCTAAAGGAAAAATCGATGATGCTCTTGATGTATTTGCTTGTCACGGTGTTGGCGGTATGGTAGGTATGCTTTTAACTGGAGTTTTCGCTTCAAAAGCAGTTAATCCTGCAGTTGGAGATAATCAAGGTTTAATCTTCGGAACTCCAACATTGTTCATTAACCAATTAACTGCTTTAGTGATTGTTTCAATCTTTGCCTTTGTAGCTTCTTACGCTTTATTCTTCATTGTAAACAAAATTACTCCTCTAAGAGTTACTGAAGAAAAAGAAGAACTAGGATTAGACATCTCTCAACACGGAGAATTCTTATAAAAACAAATTCCCTTTCTCACATTACTTGATAAATAAAAAAGCACTCTAAATTTGACTTAGAGTGCTTTTTGCTTTTTGAATTAAAATCAAACCTTTTTATTTTTATATATTACTTTTTTTTGATTAAAACGAAAGAGAGCCAATGAACGAGAAAAAATAAACGAGACATAATATGCACAAAAAGATAATTATTAACCAAGATCTAAAAATCTCAGACTTTGTAATCGATTCATCATCTCCTTTTTCTCGACGTGTCTTTACATTATCTTTACTAGCTAAATACCATAAAAACGCAACTAACCCAAATGCTCCACTTATTATTAAATCTAAAAAAATAGAAAACTTCATTATTTAAAATTAGCAATTCCTTCTTTTAGCCATTCTAAATATTCATCAGCGTTTACGTAGCTAATTGTCGGTTTAGAAGCATTCATATTTTTTCCTTCCAAATCTGTAATAACATATAAAGGCTGTGTATTGGTTTTATATTTTGAGATCATAAAATCTGTCCATTTATCTCCAACTGTAATAATTTTATCTCCAGCGGCAGTTGTAAATTGCTCTTCTTTTGGCAATTCACGTTTATCATCAACATAAAGAGAAATTAAAACCACATCATTTTTTAGAATTGGTAAAATTGCAGGTTCAGACCAAACGTTATTTTCCATTTTTCTGCAGTTTACACAAGCATAGCCTGTAAAATCTAGCATGATTGGTTTGTTGATTTGCTTTGCATAAGCTAAACCATCTTCGTAATCGTGAAAAACCATAATTCCGTGCGGACCTAATTCTGCTCCTTCAGGCAAACCTTTCCCTGCTTCTGAAGAAACTGCTCCATTTCCTGATCCTCCAACTCCAAACGGACTTTCACTATATTGCGGAGGAGGCGGGAATGCACTAATTAACTTTAAAGGTGCTCCCCAAAGTCCAGGAATTAAATACATTGTAAATACTAAAGTTAGTAATCCTAAATACAATCGTCCAACAGAAATATGGTGTGTTGGACTATCATGAGGCAATGTAATTTTTCCGAATAAATATAAGGTCAAAGCTCCAAAAATAGCAATCCAGATTGCGATGAAAACTTCTCTTTCTAAGAAATGTAATTGTAAAACCAAATCTGCATTTGATAAGAATTTAAATGCTAATGCTAATTCTAAAAACCCTAAAACAACTTTTACCGTATTTAACCATCCTCCAGATTTTGGCAACGAATTTAACCAACCTGGAAACATGGCAAATAACATAAACGGAAGTGCTAATGCCAACGAGAAACCTAACATTCCAACAATTGGAGCAATTCCTCCGTTTGATGCCGCTTCAACTAATAAAGTTCCAACAATTGGCCCTGTACAAGAGAATGACACAATTGCCAAAGCCAGAGCCATAAATAATATTCCGATTAAACCGCCTTTATCAGCTTGTTGATCTGCTTTGTTTGCCCATGAATTAGGAAGCATGATTTCGAAAGCTCCCAAAAATGAAGTAGCAAAAATAATTAAGATAACGAAGAAAATCAAGTTAAACCAAACATCTGTAGACAAAGCGTTTAAGGCATCTGCACCAAATATTTTAGTTACAATAAGACCTAAAATTACATAAATAGCAATAATAGAAAATCCGTAGATAATCGCATTTCTAATTCCTTTTGCACGGCTTTTACTTTGTTTAGTAAAGAAACTCACTGTCATCGGGATCATCGGGAAAACGCAAGGAGTCAGCAATGCTGCAAATCCTGATAAAAAAGCAATGAAAAAGATTGAAAACAAACTTCTTGCTGGCGCTGGCGCAGGAGTTTCTTCTTCAGCAGCTTCTGCTGTCTTTTCAACTTTTGGCTGGACTGCTTCTTCTTTTTTAACAGTATCAACAGCCAATCCAACCACTTTGGTTTCATCAGCTTTAGCTTCAGTTACAACTGGCATTTCATCTATTTTAAAAGTCGAAGGCACTGCAATCGAGAATTTCTTGTTCGAATTGATGCATACTTCTTTACAAACCTGAAAATCAAAATCTACATCAACCGTTTTTAAGTTCGGATTTATAATTTTTATTTCTTGCTCAATGTGTGCTTTCCCTTCAAAGAAAGTTTCATCTACACCAAAAACATCATTGTAAGCTGTTCTGGTTTTACCTTCTTTAGCTTTTCCAACTAGTTCGTAATTTCCTTTTTGATTTTTAAAAGTTATTTCTAATGCCAAAGGTCCGCCGTCTGGAGTAAATTGCGAATACATATGCCAGTCTTTTTCGATTGTTCCATCAAAAATTAAAACTGCATTGTTTCCTTTTTTCTCAATTTTAGAAGTCCATTTTACGGGTTCTAATATTTGTGCATTACCTTTTGCAAAAGCAAAGAAAAACACGAACAGTAAAATGGTTTTAGTCCAAATATTTTTTGACAAATTTGTCTGAAGATTTTGAGTAAAGTTCATTATTGTAATTCTATTTTTAGTATTTGATTTGTGGTTTTCTCTATTTTAAAACGTTCGTCCTGTCTTATTCCAACAACCCAAACGATTTCATTTTCAGAACATAAAATCCAAGTTTTTTCTTTTTCAATTAATGATAATTTTTCGTCTTTAAAAAGCTTGCTAACTTTTTTAGATTTTCCTCTCATTCCAAAAGGCTGAAAAACATCTCCTTCTTTCCATTTACGTAAAATCAAAGGAAAGCGGATTTTATCGGAATCGACAAATATAACCTTATTTGAACCGAATGTTGTGTGACCAACGTTACAAAGACTCATTTTTAAGGGAAAATTAACTTCTGTCTCGTTTTCGCCAATTTCATATTCGCTTTCTTCTGGCATTTCAGAAAATGGACTTAAGATGAGCGTTTCTCTATTTTTTAGCAATCTAAATTCCTCCGAAAGAACTTGTTTTCCTGATTGTCCTTCAACTAAATCATAAATATCATTCCATGCTGTAAAACCAAATTCATTAAGCCATTGATACAAATACGATTTATAATTCGGAAGTTTTTTTAGCTGATTTAAATCGAAATGAATGTCATCACCTGCTTCTTTTGCAACCTGCTGATAAATCATAATCGACGCGTCTTCAACCATTTCTTTTGACTCTTGAAGAAATGACTGTGTCTTTTGAAAAGCATCTAAGAAATTAGGATTAATTTCTTTTAAAATCGGAACCAAATTATGACGGATTTTATTTCGCAAATATTTAGTAGAAGCATTACTGCTGTCTTCACGCCATTCTATCTTATTCTCTTCTGCATATTTCAAAATTTCTTCTCTAGAAAAAGGCAGAAGCGGACGAATAATTTTATCGTTTTGTTCTGGAATTCCAGTTAAACCCTCTAATCCTGTTCCGCGAGTTAAATTGATAATAAAAGTTTCCAAATTATCATCGGCATGATGTGCTGTGAGAATATAATCGAAGTTTTCTTTTTCCAAAAGTTCATAAAACCAACTGTAGCGAAGTTCTCTTGCAGCAACTTGAGTTGATAATTTATAATCTTTCGCAAAAGCTTCAGTATCAAAATGAGTGGTAAAAATCGAGATATTATTCTGATCGCAATAGTTTTGAATAAATTCCTGATCTCCAAAACTTTCCAATCCGCGAAGTTGAAAATTGCAATGTAAAACAGCAATCTCAAAAGGCATTTTACTTAATAAATGTAATAAAACCATACTGTCTAACCCGCCACTCACAGCCAAAAAAAGCTTTTTCTGTGCTAAAAAGGGAAACCTTGAAACGATATGATTTTGAAATTTTGAAAACATCTGATAAAAGTAAAAAATTAAATTCGATCTATTTTTAAACGAAATGTTAAGCGAATATATTTTTGCTACGAATTCCACGAATTCCACAAATTTTTTTTTGCTAAATTCTATAAAATAGCCACAGATTAAAAGGATTAAAATGATTAAAAAATCTGTGCGAATCTTTTTAATCTGTGGCAAAAAAAAAAATAATTCGTGCAAATTTGTGCAATTGGTGGCGAATAAAAATTACTGCAAAACTTCGTGCATTGCTTTTGCCTTTAGCAAACATTCTTCGTATTCTTTTTCTGGAACTGAAAGCGATGTTATGGCGCTTCCAACCGAAAATGAAACATATTTATTTTCTTGATTGTATAAAATACTTCTGATTACAACATTAAAATCAAAATCGCCAACAGGTGTAAAATAGCCAACTGCGCCACTGTATAATCCTCTTTTGGTTTCTTCTAGATTCTCCACAATTTCCATTACAGAAATCTTTGGCGCACCTGTCATACTTCCCATCGGAAAGGTTGTTTTTAAAACGTCTACCGGAGAATATTGCGAATCTAATCTTGAAGTAATTGTAGAAATCATTTGGTGCACTTGCAGAAAAGAATAGATTCCGCAGAGTTCTTCAACCACAACCGAACCTTTTTGTGCTGTATGCGATAAATCATTTCGAACCAAATCAGTTATCATGATATTTTCTGCTCGTTCTTTGGCATCTGAAACTAAAATATTTTTCGACTTTTCATCTTCAATTGGATCAGAAAAACGTTTAGAAGTTCCTTTTATTGGCTGAGAAATGATCTTATCTCCTTCTTTTTTTAAATAGCGTTCTGGCGATGCAGAAAGCAGATAGTTTTTATAGTTTTTAAAGAAAACCGAAAAAGGCGGTTGCGAAATCTCATTAAGCTTCTGAAATTTTTCTAACGGATTAATAACTGCATTTTCGGCATAAAATTCCATACAGAAATTCGCTTCATACATATCTCCAATATGTATATGTTCCAGCATTTTATTCACTTTCTGAACATATAATTCTTTAGAAATGCGTTGGTGAATATTTAGCTTTTCTTTACTTTCAACTTTCGACTTTCGACTTTCGACTATTTCATTAAAATCCTCTTCAAGTTCGTCATCGCAAAACATTAAATATTGTATTTCAAGTTCATTTCCTCTCAGAATAAAAATCTTTTTAGGCTGAAAGAAAAACAAATCAGGAAAATGTAAACCATCAAAATTGTTCGATTGAAGTTTTTCGACATCATTCTTTAAATCATAAGAAAGGTATCCAAAAAGCCAGTCTTTTGTATTTTGCTGATATTGTTTTAAATCTTCAAAAGCATTGTAATAATCTGTTTGTAAAGAAGTAAATGCATCTACTGCCAATATGCAGTCAAAATTGGAATACTGCTGCGGATAAGAATTGCTGTCTAAAAAAACGACTTCGCGAAATTGCTGCGCCCAACTTAAAAGCTGCTCTTTAAACAGTTTTGGATTGGCAATATTTTTATGAATGGAAACTCTCAAAAATGGTAATTTTAAAGGTCAAAATTACGACAAAATTCTGTCATTAGCGGAAAGCAAAAAAAATAATCTAACGATTTGAATTACATTACAAAACTGTTAAAAAGACATTTATTTTATAAGAAAAAATTCGTTATATTTGATATACAATTAGATTAATCCTAAAACAGCCCTAATTTGATTGTAAAATCCTTAAAAAAGAATCTCAAAAAAAAATAATCTGCGATTCTATTTTGAGCTTTTAGACTGCATCTTTTCCAATGACTTAATTATATTTTTTAACCCTAAAAAAATCCTAAGTATTATGAAAATTGCCACAATTATTGTCCGTGTTTTAATTGGCCTTTTGTTGCTTTTTGCCTCTATCAGTTATTTTTTCCATCTAATGCCTGAGCCAGAAACTACAGGAGATTTTAAAGCCTTTAATGTTGGTTTAATGGCTTCTACGTATTTAATGCCTCTAGCAAAATCTATCGAATTACTTTGCGGAATTGCATTTGTAACTGGGCGTTATGTAACTTTAGCAAACATTTTGATCTTACCAATTACGGTAAATATTTTGTTTATCAATTATTTCCTAACACCTAACGGTCTGCCAATTGCAGCGCTACTATTTCTAGGAAATTTATTTTTGATTTACAGATACTGGGATAATTATAAAAGTGTTTTTACTGCGTAAATCATTTTTAAATAAAAACAAAAAAGCCTGTCAGATTTTATCCGACAGGCTTTTTTGTTTTAATTCATCTTATCGTGTTTCACCCAAACTAAATCGGTTACTTTATATCCAATTTCCTGAGCTTTGATAAGAAAATCTGCTTTGATACTTTCAGGAATTGTTTTTTCTCTAGAAAGTATCCACATGTATTTTAAACTTTCTCCAGCCACAAGCGCGTATTTATAATCTGTATCGATTGCTACGACATTGTAACCAGAATAAAAAGGACCAAAAAATGAGACTTTCAGCATACCAATATTGTCCTTTTTGACAAATTTAGCTTTCCCGACACTTTGTTCCCATTTGTCTTTTTTGACATCATAGCCCTTATTATCGACTTTTATTGTATTATCCTCGTTTAAAGAATACTCGGCAGTTACATTGTTCAAATCTCTTTCCCATTTGTAATCTAATCTGGCAATTTCATACCATTTTCCGAGATATTTTTTGCTGTCAAAGTTTGTTACAGCTTTTGCATTTTTTGGAATTCCGCCTCCACAAGAGTACAATGCGATTCCTATTCCTGCTCCAATTAGAATTGGAGCGATATATTTACTTTTCATAGCACTATCTTTTTAATAATCATAAAGATAGTTCCATAAATACACATCTAATTTACAAAATTTTTGTTCAAGTTTACATTTTTAAGAAGCAAAAAAAGCAACAGAATTCGAAATTTTTAAAAAGATCCCGTTACATGAGCTACAAAGCATTAAATTTGAGCGATAATCAATAACACAAAAATGAGAATCCATTTATTACTATTTTTTATTTTTTTTTCTTTTACCTGCCAATCTCAAACTATACAAACAGTAGATTCTTTAAATAACGAAATATGCAAGTCATTAATTCAAAATAAAATTTTAAACGATGAGATAAGACTTAATAGCATTAACAAATCTCATGTAATGCCTTTTTTGGCAAAATTTAAAGATACGATAGCGCAACGTGAAGCCTTTGAAAAAATGATCTATCGCCTGCAAAAAAACTGTAATGAATTTAATGCAATTTTCCCTAAAGACTCTACACAAAATGGATGGGGAATGCAAAATGAAAAACCTTTGGATCACATTTCAAAAGAACAATGCAATAGTTTTGACGAATGTAAAAAATTCTATTATTGGGAGGAAAGAGAAAAAAAAGTAGAAGTTACTATAAATGGAAATTTTTGGATAGAAAAATTTAGCGACAACACGTTTTCTAAACTTTTCTATAAAAAAAGAGGCAATTGTGAATTTGAACTTGAATTTATTGAAAGTAACAATTTGTCACGAAAAAACCTAAGTGTAAAGGGCGATAAATATCGATATAAAATTTATGATGAAGCAAAAAACGTTTATAGTGTTTATTCCAAAAACAAAGAAACTTATTATACTTTCAAATTAATTAAAGAATAAAAAAAACCGTCAGAGTAAATTCTGACGGTTTTTCTTTATTGTTTAACGTAAAAATTATACGTGTAAAGCTCTATTTTCTGTAGCTGCCAATGCTGCTTCTTTTACCGCTTCCGCGAAAGTTGGGTGTGCGTGGCTCATTCTTGAAATATCTTCAGCAGAAGCTTTAAATTCCATTGCAGTAACCGCTTCAGCAATTAAATCTGCTGTACGAGCACCAATCATGTGAACACCTAAAACCTCATCTGTTTTTTCGTCAGCCAAGATTTTTACAAATCCATCTAAGTCAGCACTTGCTCTTGCACGTCCTAAAGCTTTGAATGGGAAACTTCCAGATTTATATTTCACTCCAGCAGCTTTCAATTGCTCCTCAGTTTGCCCAACTGCAGCAACTTCTGGCCAAGTGTAAACTACACCAGGAATTAAGTTGTAATCGATGTGTGGTTTTTGACCCGCTAAGATTTCAGCAACCATTACTCCTTCTTCTTCTGCTTTGTGCGCTAACATTGCTCCACGAACAACGTCACCAATTGCGTAGATATTTGGAGTACTAGTTTGCAAATGATCGTTTACCTCAACTTGTCCTCTTTCTGAAATTTTTACTCCAGCTTTGTCAGCATTTAATCCGTCTGTGTAAGGACGACGACCAACAGAAACTAATGAATAATCTCCTTCAAGAGTGATTGTTTCTCCTTTTGCGTTTTCAGCTTGAACTACAACAGCATCGCCGTTTCTTTCAACCGATTTTACTTTGTGAGAAACGTAAAATTTCATTCCTTGTTTTTTCAATACTTTAGTCAATTCTTTAGAAAGAGCTCCGTCCATTCCAGGAATGATTCTGTCCATGAATTCAACCACAGAAACCTGAGCGCCTAAACGAAGGTAAACTTGTCCAAGCTCGATTCCGATAACTCCACCACCAATGATTACTAAGTGTTTTGGAACTTCTTTTAAAGCTAAGGCTTCAGTAGAAGTGATGATTCTTTCTTTATCAATTTTAATAAACGGCAAAGAAGATGGTTTTGATCCTGTAGCAATTACAGTATATTTTGCTTCGATAGTTTCTGAAGTTCCGTCAGCTTTAGCAACAGCAATATGAGTTGCATCTACGAAAGAACCTAAACCATTGAAAACAGTAATTTTATTTTTATCCATTAAGTAGTTAATTCCACCTACGGTTTGATCTACAACAGCTTGTTTACGCGCAATCATTTTCTCTAAATTGATTTTTACATCACCAGAAACTTCGATTCCGTGATCTGCAAAATGAGCAATTTCTGAATAGTGGTGAGAAGATGATAATAATGCTTTTGAAGGAATACAACCTACGTTAAGGCAAGTTCCTCCTAATGAATTATATTTTTCTACAATAGCAGTTTTGAAACCTAATTGTGCGCAACGAATTGCTGATACATATCCGCCAGGACCTGAACCTATAATGACTACGTCAAATGAACTCATAGTTTATCTTTTTATTTTAAGCGTCACAAATTTAAGGAATAAAGTTCTTTTTGAAGTTTAATTTTCAATGTTTTTTGCGTGAAATTTTGGGTTGCAGTTTTACCGCAAAGAGCGATAAGAATTACGCGAAGATCGCTAAGTTTTTTGTTTTTAATCTCGTAAAGGTGTGATGTCGCAAAGTTTTTTAAAGGCAAAGATAACAATGTACTAATTGTCATTTCGACGAAGGAGAAATCTCCGCGAGAAGCTCTACAAAGATTTGGACTCTCTTTACGGAGTTACTTACGAGGATTTCTCCTTCGTCGAAATGACATAAAATGAGAACAAAACCTGAACCCAAAAAACTTAGAACCTTAGTACCTCTAAAACGAAATCACCGTCGAATTCTTCACTTCACTAATCATAAACATACTTTGCGTACTTCCTATATGCTGTAATGAAGTTAGTTTTGTGACTAGAAACTCTCTGTAAGCTTCCATATCTTTTACCAAGACTTTCAATATATAATCATAATCTCCACTTACGTGATGGCATTCAAGAACTTCGTTTAATTTGATGACTTCGCTTTCAAATTTCGTCAGAAATTCTTTGGTGTGTTGAATGAGTTTTAAATGACAGAAAACCACAAATCCCTTTTCGATTTTAGATTTATCAACTAAAGCCACATAGCTTTTTATTATTCCTTCTCGTTCTAGTTTTTTGATTCGTTCGTAAACTGCTGTTACTGACAAATTGAGTTTTAAAGACAATTCTTTATTGGTCTTTTTACTGTCGGTTTGAAGCAGAACGAGGAGTTTTTTATCGATTTCGTCAAGAATCATATCTATTGTTTTTGAAGATGAAAGAAAATCTACAGAATTGCATTTTACAACTCAAATTTAGATTAAAAATCAACATAAAATCATTTTTATAGTTTTAAAATCTATAAAAATAACTACTTATTGACATTTTTTCTAATTAAACTTTTCTTTGACTAAAAATCCAACAGAAACGATTTAAAACTTGAAACAAAAAACTAACTATAATGAAAGATTTTAAACCAGCAGATAAAATTCAGGATCTACAATATTTTGGCGAATTTGGCGGAGTAAATCCGTCGATTTCAGATTCTTCGACTTATACTTTTTTATCGGCAAAAACCATGTTTGATACTTTTGAAGGCAATATGGAAGGCTGTTATTTGTATTCGCGCCATTCTTCGCCAAGTAATTTATATCTGGATCAAGCTTTGGCAGCAATGGAAGGAACAGAAACAGCAAATGTTTCGGCTTCAGGAATGGGCGCTATTACTCCTACTCTATTACAATTGTGTGGTGCCGGAGATCATATTGTTTCGAGCCGAACGATTTATGGCGGAACTTATGCTTTTTTAAAGAATTTTACACCTCGCTTCGGAATTGAAACGAGCTTTGTTGATATTACAAAACTCGATGTTGTTGAAGCTGCGATAACGTCAAAAACTAAAGTTTTGTATTGCGAAACAGTGAGCAATCCGTTATTAGAAGTGGCAGATATTAGCGGTTTGGCTAAAATTGCTAAGAAACACAATTTGAAATTGGTTGTAGATAATACTTTTTCGCCTTTATCGGTTTCTCCTGCAAAATTGGGTGCAGATATTGTAATTCATAGTTTGACAAAATATATTAATGGAAGCAGTGATACTGTTGGCGGTGTAACTTGTGCATCTAAAGAATTTATTAATTCATTGAAAAATGTAAATTCTGGCGCGAGCATGCTTCTAGGTCCAACAATGGATAGTTTGCGTTCGGCAAGTGTGATGAAAAACTTGAGAACACTTCATATTCGCATCAAACAGCATAGTCACAATGCGCATTATTTGGCTGACCAATTTGAAAAAGATGGTTTAAAAACGGTTTATCCTGGATTGAAAAGTCACCCGAGTCATGAATTGTACAAAACAATGATTAATCCAGAATATGGTTTTGGCGGAATGCTGACAATTGATGTTGGTTCTTTAGAAAAAGCCAATGAATTAATGGAGTTAATGCAAGAACGAAATCTAGGTTATCTAGCGGTAAGTTTAGGTTTTTACAAAACTTTATTTAGTGCGCCAGGAACTTCAACTTCGAGTGAAATTCCGTTAGAAGAACAAAAAGAAATGGGATTAACTGATGGTTTGATTCGCTTTTCTATTGGTTTGGATAACGATATTCAACGCACTTACGAAATGATGAAAGCTTGCATGAAAGAGCTTGGAGTCTTATAAAAACGAAACATTTCTCTATAAATAAATTTGCACGATTTTTTATTAGTTTGTTTAAATCCGCTAAAGATTTTCTTCTCTTAGCGGATTTTTTTCGTTTATAAAAAAAACATTAAAAACTCATTTACAACAACTTAAATAGTTCAAAAATGAATTACACACTAAAAACTAACAAATTTTACGATTAATGTTTTTTAACTCATCGTTTCTAATAAAGTTGTAAACACTAAAACGTTGTAGTGATTGAATTTCAGATTATTACGTATTTCAAATGTTAATAAAATATATTTTTGTCAGAAATTTAACCACTTAACTAACTAAAATAAAATTATGAAAAAACACCTACTTTTGTTTTATGCATTGTTTGCTCCTTTTTTATTTCTACAAGCACAAGTGCATACATCTTATTTATGGCATCTTCACCAACCGACTTATTGGGGAGATATAAGTAAGAAAAATCCAAATCGCTATCAAATCGTAAAAGAATCGCAAGACCTGAAAGTTTCTGGTGCCAACAATGACAAAAATGGTCTGGCGCATCCAACAAACAATCTTGAAGAAATTTTTGGTGCCGGAGATCGTGTTGCCGCTTATCAATTTGCACCAAAAAATGCAATTAATTCTATTCGTGATTTGAGCAAAGCAGGAGCTCAAATTACTTACGGTGGTTCTTTGATGGAAAATGTCAATGAATTAGCCCAAGCAAATCAATGGGGATATTCTAATTCTTGGACACAGAATATCAAAGATGCAAAAGCTTGGAAAACTTCTGGCGGATTTTCTCGTATGGAAGTAGTTTCTTTCACTATGCATCATGCGCTTTCGCCTTTATTGAGTGATGAAGCTTTAAAGAAAGAAATAAAAGCGCATCAATATTACAGCGCTCAATTATTTGGAAGCCACGATTCTAAAGGATATTGGCCAGCAGAATGCGCTTTTTCTGAAAGAATTATAAAAACTTTAGCAGAATGCGGTATTGAATGGTCGGTAATTGCTAACAGCCATTTATCAAGAACTTTAGCCGATTATCCAATAAAATATGGCTCTGGCGGAACCATGTGTGATCTTCCAAACAAAGCCGATCAGGTTGAAACGCTTGGAGGAACTTGGTTCTCTGCCCAAAAAGATGCTCGAGGCGGACAGTTTGCAGTACCTTATTCTTATCTTCCATATAAAGCGAAATATGTTGATCCAGAAACTGCTCAAGAATATAAAATTACTGTGGTTCCAATGGCAGATTACGAGAGTTATGAAGATGGATACGCTGCAATAGGCACTTCATTAATTGCTCCAATTGTGGCAAAAGCATCGACTTCGCCTAGACCTCCATTGGTCTTATTTGCTCATGATGGAGATAATGCTTGGGGTGGCGGATCGTCTTATTACAATGAATCGGTAACGGGATTTTCTCATGCATCTTCTGCAAATGGAAACATCGCTACTACGATTCCACAATATCTATATGATAATCCTGTTCCAGAATCGGCGGTTGTGCACGTAGAAGATGGCGCATGGGTAAACGCAGATGGAGATTTTGGACATCCGCAGTTTACCAATTGGCTTTGGCCTTTCTACGATCCTGTTAGCAAGAAATTCAATCCGAATGGCTGGACCGAAGATATGATGAATCAAGCGATAACAACTGCTGGAGAAAACCACGCAATTATGGCTGAGCAATTGGAAGGCAATAATCTTAGAATGAGCGAAATTGTAAATCCGACCTCTGCGGTAAGTCCTGCTGAAAAAGCATGGCATTTTTTAATGGCTGGATATGACAGCGGAAATGCTTATTATGGATTAGCTGAAGATCTTGAAATAAAAACAACTCTTGCTGTTAATCGATGTGTGCAATTTGCAAAACCAACTTTAGATGCCCATCCTGGAGTTGATGCAACGAAACCATCTGTATTTATTCCGCAACGTTGGCCTTATAATCCTGGTGAAAAAGGATATGGAGCGCCTTACGCTTATAAAGATTTCTTAAACTCTGCCGATTTTACGGTATATACTTTTGCTTATGATGTAAGCGGTATTGAGAAAGCCGAATTAAAATACAGAATTGATGTTGATGGAAAAAATAGTCCTAATTCTAATCAAAATGAAACTTATGCTGGAGGAAGCGAAGTAGGAAGTTGGATAACATTGCCTATGGCAGAAAGAGTTTTTCCAAAAGGAAATGTTACCAATAATCCGCAAGCCGATTTATACATGCTTCCAGATGTAATTGCAAATCAATATTCTGCCGAAATTGCAGGAATATCAGAAAAATTATTAGACTATTATGTCGAAGTAACTGATAAAAAAGGAAATACCACTAAATCTAAAATTCAACACGTTTGGGTTGGGAAAAACTTAGATGTTGCACCAAAAATAGCTTTTACGCCTGAGGCTGGAAATTCAACTACAGCCATAGATGTAACAATTACAGCAACAGACAGCACAGATCCGAAGCCAAAATTGTATTATACAATTGACGGTTCTACTCCAACAACAGCTTCGCCAGTTGTGGAATCGACAAAAACAATCAACATTACGCAAACTACAACAATTAAAGCTTTTGCTGTTGACAAAGATGGCAATCAATCTGATATTATAACCAAAACGTATACGATTGGAGCAATTCCAGAATTTACAGTTTATTTTAAAAAACCATCCAACTGGAATTCTGCTGTAAAAATTTATTATTGGTCACCAACAGGAACTGCTCCTGCGGTAACTTATCCTGGAGTTGCAATGACTCAAGATTGTGGAGATTGGTATAAATATACTTTCCCATCAACAGTGAGCGCTTCAAATTTATTGTTTAATGATGGTTCACTAAAGACAGGCGATCTAAATTCAACTGGTGGAATCAAATTTTATGATAACGGCTGGCTAAGTGCTGAACCTGCAAACAGATGCCCTTCTATAGTACCAGATTTTACATTCTCGCAAGCAGGAGGAAATTTCACTACAGGAACAACTTTAAATCTAACGCTAACAGCAAACGAAAGTACTTCTGTAATTTATTATACTCTTGACGGAACAGATCCTACCACAGCTTCTGCCTCTGCCATTGGTAGTAAAGCAATTACAATAACTAGCACAACAACATTAAAGGCTTTTGTTAAGAATGCCGCGGGAGTAAGTTCCGCTATAAAAACACAAACTTATACTTTTTCTACTCCTACGACATTTACGGTTTATTTTAAGAAACCATCCAATTGGAGTTCTTCGGTTAAAATTTATTACTGGTCACCAACTGGAACTGCTCCTGCTGTAACTTATCCAGGAGCTGCAATGACGCAAGATTGTGGAGATTGGTATAAATATACTTTTCCGTCAACAGTAAGTGCTTCTAATTTACTTTTTAATGATGGTAATCTAAAAACTGGAGATTTAAGTGCTACAGCAGGAATTAAGTATTATGATTCTGGTTGGCTGAATGCAGAACCTGCGAACAGATGTCCTGTTATTGCTCCAGATTTTACCAATTCTAAACCTGGAGGAACATTTACAACTGGAACTACTGTGAGTGTTGTTTTAACAGCAAACGAAACTTCTTCTACCATTTATTACACTTTAGACGGCGCAACTCCAACAACAAGCTCTGCTTCTGCAATTGGCAGTAAATCATTCGCTTTTACGTCAAATACAACTTTAAAAGCTTTTGTTGTCAATACTTCTGGAGTTGCATCAGCAGTAAAAACAGAAACGTATACTTTTACAGCCGTTCCAACGCTTACTGTATACTTTAAACCTCCTACAACTTGGACAACTACTCCAAAAATATATTATTGGAATGCTGTACCTTCAGGAAGTGTAACAAATGCTACTTGGCCTGGCGTAACAATGACAGCAGATACTAACGGTTTTTACAAATACACCATCACTGGGCCAACATCAATTAATATCATTTTCAATAATGGTTCTAGCGGTTCGGCAAATCAAACTGCCGATTTATTAAGTAAAACTGATGGCTACTCCTATACATGGGGTTCTAGCACTTCAAGAATGGCAATTACCCCAGACACCAAAGAAGAAGAAACCTATGCAGTAAGACTTTATCCAAATCCAGTAGATCATACCTTGATGGTTAATTCTACTATTGCAATTAGCCAATACACTATTGTTTCTGCACAAGGAAGCATTGTTCAGGAAGGAAAATCTAATACAAGCAGTATTGATGTTAGCCGTCTAAGTTCTGGACTGTATTTTATTACGATCCGTTTAGAAAATGGTGTAGAAACAATGCAAAAGATTGTAAAAAAATAAACTTTTTGAATCTCCATCAATTCCATAAAAAAGCCGTTCTGAATTATTAGAACGGCTTTTGAATTTTATTTGGCCTGAAAATGTCTAAATGACTGCCAATATTTATCTTTATAAAGTTCGTAGCTTATTTCGAAAACTCCGCTATATTTCTTAATTAGTTCATCGGCAATTTTAGCTGGTTTTCTAAAGTCTTTACAAGTAAAAAATATTTCTCTTTTATTGTTTGCCGTTTCTCTTCCCAAATTTAAATATCCTTCAGAATCTGGCAAACTAACGATAATTTCTTCTTCAATTTCATCTAGAAGCTTATATGTTTTTTCATCTGGCAATCCGCCATTATCACAATCATCAAAAGGAATTGCAACAATAAAAACCCACGGATGCGATGCTTTTTTATCCCATTCTAAAATTGTAGTATTAATTAAAGCCAAAACAATAGAACCATCTTCTCTTTTTCCTTCAAAATTGGCATAACCGTCATTTTCTGTATTATGTCGAGTTCCTTCATATTTTTCAACAAATTCTTTCTCTCTCCAAATTAAATAGTCTTTTAATTTTTCGATTGGAATTAATTCTTCAGAAACATTTTCTGGTCCTACAACAACCAAATTATCGATTAAGGCAACAGAATGCAATTCACCCAAATAATTGTCTAGAAAAATATACACTCCATTAGTGACATTAGATTTTTTCTCTTCAATAAAATGATCATAAACAATTACCAAATCTATTTCATCTGGGTAAGCTTCATGGATGCGAGGATAAAATTTTAAGTTTTCTTTACTAAATTCAAAATCCTGATAGGTAATTCCAATATTATTAATATCCGAAGCTGGTTTTAAAGCCGTGAATTTCCATCCATTAATTTCTGGGGCAGCATTAACTAATTCTTCAATAACATAAATGTTTTTGATTGCTCCATCTGGCGTAAGAACTAATTCGGCAGTTTGATCATCGAACATTCCAGTAAGAAAATAAATTCCTTCGTGAATTTCATCTAGCTTTGGCACTAGTTTATCAAAAAAGCCTTGATGTATATTTTCCCCACTTTGAACGGTTTTAAAAAACTCTTTTTCATTTGCTAAAAACCAATTCCAGAAATCATTATAAGATTGTATTGGAGCTTCATTTTTGCCTAATATTTTATCAAGAAAACTCATGTAATAAAAAAAATAAATTAAAAATTTGAGAGTCCAAATTAGAGAAAAAACGGACTTTCGGCAAGGAAAAACCTCTTTATCTTTTTCTCAAATAAAAAAGCCATTCCAGAGATATCCAGAATGGCTTTTTTATATATTTTTTTTTTGAACTTATATTTTTTCTACAAAGTTCAATTTACTGTTTTTTCTACTATAAGTAAAGTAAATAAGAAGCCCGATCAATAGCCAAACTGTAAAATAAATCCAGTTCCAAACGCTTAATTCGGCCATCATATACAAACAACAGATTAATCCTAAAAGAGGAATTAAAGAAAGATTTTTTCTAAAAGCCCAAACTGCTAATCCAACCAGAACAAATAAGAAAATCCACATAGGAATTTTGTGTTTGAACAACTGGAATCCTGTTTCGTATTTTAATGAATCTTTAATTGGAAGTCCTTTTACAACCTCAGCATATTTAACCTCATCATCTTGATATTGGCTTAATAAATGCTCCAAATCTGAAGTTTCAGAAGTTTTATTATTTACATCGATGCTCTTTAAATAATTGAAAACTTTTTGAGAATCTTCTTTATCTAAAGAAGTTACAATTGAAGTTGCATCAAAAGTTTGTGCCTCATTATTAATGAATGCCATAGTAGCCTTGCTGTTGAAAGCAAAAGCATAATACAAGCCAGCAATAATTAAAACTGGTAAAATGTATTTTGAATTGATATAAGGCGTTTTGAATTTTCCTCTTGGAATTTCGGGTTTATTTTGAAGAACTAATACTCCTGCGCAAACCAATACAAAGGCAAATAAAGTTCCGATACTACATAAATCGGTTACCATTGTTAAGTTTAAAAACAATGCTGGAACAGCTACTACGAATCCTGTAACAATAGTAGCAAAAGAAGGAGTTTTAAATTTTGGGTGAACAGTTGAGAATTTCTTCGGAAGCAATCCATCACGGCTCATACTCATCCAGATACGAGGCTGCCCCATTTGGAACACCAATAAAACGCTCGCCATTGCCACAACTGCACTTACCGCAATAATTCCGGACATCCATTTTAAGTTTAATTTATCGAAAACAAATGCTAGCGGATCTCCAACATTTAATTCATGATATTTTACCATTCCGGTTAAAACCAAAGCAATAGCAATATATAATATAGTACAAATGATAATTGCCCACATCATTCCGCGTGGTAAATCGCGCTGCGGATTTTTACATTCTTCTGCTGTTGTAGAAATAGCATCAAAACCAATATAAGCAAAGAAAACAGCTGATACTCCTTTTAAAACTCCACTAACTCCATTTGGAGCGAACGGATCCCAATTTGCCGTATCTACATAAAATATTCCGACAGCGATAACTAAAAGAACCACACAAAGTTTTACAACAACCATTAAATTGCTCGCATTACGAGATTCTTTCATTCCTCTATAAACCAAAGCAGTAATCAAAATAATAATGAATAATGCTGGTATATCTGTTACAAAATGGAAAGATCCGATCGTTGGCGCTGTTGTCCAAGCTGTATGCGCTTGCTGTAAAGCAACACTTAAATTTTCAAATGATTTTCCGCCTCGCATTAAGGCCTCGGCATCGTTGAAGCCGTTTGAAGCTGTTAAGTAATCCATCTGGATCCATTGCGGCAAATGAATGCCGCCACTCTGGAGAAGTCCTGTAAAATAATCACTCCACGATATGGCCACGGTTATGTTTCCAACGGCATATTCCATGATTAAAGCCCAACCAATAATCCAGGCAATGATTTCTCCGAAAGCCACGTACGAATACGTATAAGCACTTCCCGAAACGGGAACCATCGATGCAAATTCAGCATAAGCAAAAGCTGCAAAACTACAGGCTAGAGCTGTAAAAAGAAACAAAAATATTACGGCTGGTCCTCCATCTGCACTTGCTTTTCCGATCGTACTGAAAATCCCCGCACCAACAATCGCAGCAATCCCGAAAGCAGTTAAATCTTTGGTTGTAAGGTGCTTTCCTAATGCTTCATGCCCATCTGCCTCGTTCTTTGCAACCTGTTTCAGAATATCCTGCACTGTTTTTTTTCGGAATAAACTTGAAAATGCCATATATGTTTTGCTATTATAAATTGATTTAATTCAGTCGTTCTGGTTTTATTTTGCAAATAATGCAAAAATTATCCTGATTTCAAATATATAAAACGATTTTGTTTTTCTGGAGTTTTTTTTTCTTGCCACGAAGACACTAAGTTTTTTTTTTGCTACTAATTACACTAATTTCTCGAATTTTCTTTTTTAAAATTGATAACTCTAATCATCACAAATTTTTGTTTCACGCAGATTTTGCAGATCTGAGCAGATTTTATTTTAAAAATTACAACAAATTAAATCTGTGATATCTGCCTAAATCTTTTTAAATCTGCGTGAAACAAAAAATCTTAACATTCATCACAGTTAAGTCAAATACAAATGTAACATTTCCCAAAATGAGCTTACTAATACAAATAGCATTTAATTTTTAAAGAATCATTTTTTATGGAAAAAATCACGAGACGTTCTTTTGTAAATAAATTTGGACTTGGTGTGGGAGCTTCGGTTATCATGACTTCGCTTCCTTCTTTTGTAACCGAAACAGAAAAGATTCATAAACCCTATACTGGAAAAAAAATAAATATTGCTTTGTGTGGTTTAGGAAACTATGCTTCATTATTAGCTGAAGGCCTTCAGGTTTCTGAATATTGTCAATTTAGCGGAATTGTCACAGGAACGCCTTCTAAAGCTGAAACATGGAAAAAGAAATATAATATTCCGGAGAAGAACATTTACAATTACGAAAACTTCGATTCAATCATAAAAAACAAAGATATTGACCTTGTCTATGTTGTAACTCCAAATTCGCTTCATAAAGAATTTACCGTTCGTGCTGCTAAAGCTGGAAAACATGTAATTGTAGAAAAACCAATGGCAATTACTATTGAAGATTGTGAAGAAATGATAAAAGCCTGCAACGACAATAACGTTCAATTGGCAATGGGATATCGTTTGCATTATGAACCAAATCATCTAGAAGTAAAACGATTGGGACAAGAAAAAGTTTTGGGACAAGTTCGTTATATTGAAACTTCTCTAGGTTATAGCACTTACGATATTCACGACGTAAATAAACCTGTTGATTTAAATGCTCGAAATGAATGGAGACTTACAAAAAAGTTTGCAGGAGGTGGCGCATTAATTAATTTAGGGGTTTATTGCATTCAAGTCTCGCGTTATGTTTTAGGCGAAGAACCAATTGCTGTCACGGCGCAATTTGGAACCATAAACAACAAAAACAGATTTGCACAAGTGGAAGAAAATATCACATGGCAAATGGAATTTCCGAGTGGTGCCGTTGCCAATTGCAGTAGTTCTTACGGTTTTGGAATCGACCGATTTCATGCTGCCGCAGATGAAGGTTTCTTCGAAATGAGTCCTGCTGTAAGTTATGGTCCATTTGTAGGTAAAAGATCTGATGGAAAACCATTTAATTTCCCAGTTATAAATCAACAGCAAACCCAAATGGATGAGATTTGTAAAGTGATTTTAGCAAACCAAAAACTTCCAAATCATATTACTGGTGAAGAAGGAATTAAAGATGTTAGAATCATCAACGCTATTTATAAAGCGGCTGAAACTGGTAAAAAAATTAGTTTAAAATAGTTTTTTTTTGCCACAGATTAAAAGGATTAAAATGATTTTTTTAATCTTTATCTAAATAATTTTCACGCACATTTCGCAGATTTAGGCAGATTTAATTTTAAACTAGCAATACTTAAAATCTGCGATTATCTGCTTAAATCTGTAAAATCTGCGTGAAATAAAAATCTTTTTAATCCTTTTAATCTGTGGCAAAACTTTTTCATATTTACGAGACACATCTTACTTAAGGCAATTCCTCAAAATACTAACAGGATGCTGAGCCTCACGATTAGTTCCATCATAAATTTGATGACGACAACTTGTTCCTGCTGCAGCGATTTTCACGTTTCCTGCTGTAGCACGTACTTTTGGAAATAATGTATCCTCTCCCATTTGCATACTCACTTGATAATGTTCTTTTTCATAACCAAAAGAACCCGCCATTCCACAGCAGCCTGAGTTGTAAATCGTAACCGTATTATTTTTTGGCAGATTCAGCATTGCAAAAGTCGCTTCAACAGAACTTAAAGATTTCTGATGACAATGTCCGTGAATTTTAATTTCTTTACTTTCTTCTGAAAAAGAATCGGCTGTGATTTTACCATCTATGATTTCTTTTTTGAAGAACTCTTCAATTGTAAAAGCATTTCTCGACAACTTTTCCGCAGCTTCTTTATCATCGGCTAAACGAAGATATTCATCCCTAAAAGTCAAAATTGCCGAAGGTTCAATTCCAATTAAAGGTTCGTTTCCTAAAACCAAATCTTTAAAAACACTTACATTATGATTGGCAATTTTTTTCGCTTCTTCCAAAAATCCTTTTGAAAGATAAGTCCTTCCGCTTTCTTCATGATCGACAACCAAAACCTGATAGCCTAATTTCGTCAATAATTCAAAAGCATCGATTCCGATATTTACGTCATAATAATTGGTAAATTCATCTACAAACAGATACAATCTTCCGTTTGGAAAATCGGTTTGTAAAGGTTTATTGTTGGCATACCATTTTCTAAAAGTCTTTTTCGCTAAAAGCGGCACTTGTCTTTCTGGTGCAATTCCCATTGTTTTTTTCACCAAAGACTGATTCGAAATAAAATTCGTAATCGACGGGAATTTACTTCCCATTTTGTTCAATTTGGCGTTATTGGCAAAAATCTTATTTCGGGTTGTAAATCCGTTTGCTTTTTGGTATTGATATAAAAATTCCGCTTTCAAAGTCGCTACATCCACGTTACTCGGACATTCGCTTGCGCAGGCTTTACAGCTTACACACAGCTCAAAAACTTCATATAATTCTTTCTGGTCAAATTTGTTTTCTTTTTCAGAATACGTCAAATATTCTCGCAACGCATTGGCTCTCGCACGCGTCGTTTCTTTTTCATTTCTCGTTGCACGATAACTCGGACACATTGCTCCTCCGCCAGACGGCAGTTTTCTACAATCTCCAGAACCGTTACATTTTTCGGCTGCACGCAAAATTCCTAAACTATCTGAGAAATCTTGAAACGTTTTAATATCTGGTTCAACTCTTCCCGAAACTACACGATGATTCTCGTCCATTTTCAAGGCATTGACAATCTTCCCAATATTCAAAACCGAATTCGGGTCAAATGCCAATTTAATTCTTTTTAAGAGTTCGTAATTCTTATCGCCAATCATAAACGGAATAAACTCTCCGCGCACAATTCCGTCGCCATGTTCACCACTTAACGAGCCTCTATATTTTTTTACCAAATGCGCTACTTCGGTCGCAATGGTTCTGAATAATTTTAAATCTGATGTTTTCTTCAAATTCAAAACCGGACGCAAGTGCAATTCTCCAGCACCTGCATGCGCATAATAAATCGCTTCTTGTCCGTGACGCAACATCATCGCCGAAAACTCTGCAATATATGCTGGTAAATCACTTAATTCTACCGCTGTATCTTCAATCGAATCTGCTGCTTTATCGTCGCCTACAATACTTCCTAAAAGTCCAAGACCTGCTTTTCTCAATTCATTGGCTTTGTCAATATCGTTTCCGTAGATTTTTACTCGAGCGTAACCAAAATTGTTTTGCTCTAAATCGGCAATCAAAGCATCGGCTTGTTTTTCGGCATCTTCTAAAGTGTGCGAGGCGACTTCAAACAACATAATTGCTTTGGGTTCTCCAACCAAAAAGAAACGGTTTTTAATGTGCTCACGATTGGTTTTGGTACAATCCAAAATCGTATCGTCAATCATTTCGCAAGTGTACAAATGATGTTTCATAGCCACCACAACCGATTCTAAAGATTCCTGAATGGTATGATAATGCCCGACAACCATAATACTGTGAGGCGGTGGCAAATCGTCCACTTTCAGCGTCACTTCGGTTGTAAAAGCCAAAGTTCCTTCACTTCCGCAAAGCAGTTTTCCAAGATTTATGGTGGGTTCAGTTCCTCCAAATAATTCTGATTTCAACAGAATATCAACGGCATAACCTGTATTTCTTCTGTGAATTTCTGGTTTCGGAAACTCTTTTACAATTTCTTCTTGAGCTTCTTTTATAGTAAGCTCGTCGTAAATCGTTTTGTATATTTTATTTTCTAAAGAATCACCTTTTGTTTTTTCGATAAATTCAGCCGAAGTCAAATCTTTAAAAACCACTTCAGAACCGTCGCTTAAAAGTGCTTTTACCTCAGCAATTTTATCGCGTGTAACACCATATCGAATCGAAGTTGTTCCCGAAGAGTTATTTCCCACCATTCCGCCAATCATTGCGCGGTTTGATGTCGATGTAATGGGTGCAAAAAATACACCGTGAGGTTTTAAGAATAAATTCAGCTCATCGCGAATTACGCCTGGCTGAACCGTTACGGTTTTCCTTTCAGCATCATAACCTAATATTTTAGTAAAATGCTTCGATACATCAACCACCAATCCGTCTCCTACCGCTTGTCCTGCAAGTGAAGTTCCTGCGGTTCTTGGCGTAATCGACAGCTTATGTTCTGCAGCAAATTGAATCAGTTTGGCTATATCTTCAGTCGTTTTAGGAATTGCCACTGCATTTGGCCGAATTCGATACACCGAAGCATCTGTCGAATAAAGTGTTTTATGAAGCTCATCGAATAAAAGTGTGCCTTCAAGACTATTGGCTAATTGCTCTAAATGAGATTGGGTCAACATGTAAATGTGCTTTTTATAAAAATATTTCCTGAAAAAACTCAGACCACAAAGATAAAAATATCACAGGGCAAAACGATTCTATTTTATGAATTTATCTAACAACTCCATCATATTTTATAAAATTCTAAGAGAATCCTGTAAAGCATTCGGCTTACTAAAAAGGTAATTTTAAAATTTTACTTTTTTATGCCTTTATCATTATGGAAAATTTCTTTCAAGACGTTATCAGCCATCTCGAAGGTTACTACAATAGCATTGTCGATCTTACCCCAAAATTTATTCTGGCCGTTTTGGTCGTTCTCGTTTCATGGTTTATTGCAAGCCGTGTGGGTATTTTTGCAGGAAACCGACTTAAAACAAAAATGCATGATCGTCTTCTGGCGGTTTTTATTGCACGTTTAATTAAATCGGTTTTAATTATTATCGGAATCTTGTTTATGTTCCGAATTATTGGTCTTGAAGGCGTTGCGCAAAGCATGCTGGCTGGTGCCGGAATTTCGGCTTTTGTAATTGGTTTTGCGCTTAAAGACATTGGCGAAAATTTCCTTGCCGGAATTCTGCTCGCTTTCAAACGTCCGTTTTCTATTGGAGATATCATTGAAAGCAACGGTGTAAAAGGTGAAGTCATTAATCTTAACCTCCGTGATACCGAAGTAAAAAGCGATTCTAAAATCATTTACATCCCAAATGCGCTTCTTATAAAAAACACTTTAATTAACTACAACAGCGAAGGCTTTCTCCTTCAAACTTTCACCGTCGGATTAGAATATGGTTCTGATTATAAACACGCTATCGAAATCGTAAAAGAAATTCTAGGAAACAGCGAAGACGTAACCGAAAAAGACCATGAAAACGCTGCCATAATTACCGATGTTATTGCTGGTGGTATTATTCAACTCAACATTCGTTATTGGGTGAAAACTGCATCAACAACCGAAAATTCAGAATGTCGTTCTAAAATTATTGCAGCGGTTTTGAATAAATTGAAGGAAAATGGGTTTGTACTTAAATAAGGCACATGCTAGCGCGAGCGTCTCGCTCGTGAACACAAAGTATCTAATTTTATATCTAGAATTAGTTTAATAATTAAATAAATTTTTAAATATGAAACATCTTTGCGGGCACGGAGACGCTCGCGCTAGCGGGGGTCGTCCAGAACGAAGCCAAAGAATTTTTGAAAACCTACAAATCTCCCCAATCTTGTCATTTCGACAAAGGAGAAATCTTCGCAAGAAACTCGATAAAGATTGGCTTTTCTTTACGGAGTTACTTACGAAGATTTCTCCTTCGTCGAAATGACAAACTGTGTGGAAATCTCTCTGAGTTTACCTTTTCTTATATTTAATCTATATTTGTAATGCTATTAATTAAATTATGGATACACTAAATCAATATGAAGTAAAATTCGCTAATACATTTGGAAAACAAATCCATAGTATTAATACTTGGTTATCCGCTTATATTAATGATCATTATACTATTGAAGAAACTGAAAGACTTTTAAACAAAAACATATATAAAGTTCTTAAGGGTGAAATAGAAAAAGGCGGAGGACAAACTCAAAGTTTATATTTTGCTGATATAACTATTTTAGAAACTAAAATTTACCAAGATATGGAAGCTTGGGAATTCGATAACACTATTACGCCTGATTTTACTTTACCAACTTCACATTTTAAAATTATTGTAGAAGCTTGGAGAGATTATATATTGAAATAAGTTAATCAAAAAAAATAGTATTTTTCTTACTTTTAAATATTTTTTAATACCTTTACAGTCCTAAACACAAAGAATAAGCTAATATAAACTTGACCCTAGATGAAGTAAAATGCAAAATTCATTAAACTTCAAGGGTTATTATTCTAAAATTTAGGAATATGATTAACAACACTCTTTCCAAAGAAACTGAAATCAAGCTTTTGAATTTCTTCAATGACAGAATCGATCCTGTTGAAATGGCTAAAACTTTAAGGCAAGTAAATTTTACACTCGCTTTATGCGTTTTGAGCGAACATGAAACATTTCAAAGCGAAATCATCAAATTAAGAGACAGCTTTTACTGGCTCAATGAATTGGCTGAGACTTTAAATCCTTATTTGGAGGTTGAGTAGAGTTTTAAAAAAGAAAAACCTCGATTAAAAAATCGAGGTTTTTTTATTAAGAATACAGCGCATCGACATTACGAGTGCCTTTTTCATGAATACAAACTTATTTTTATACTTAACACTATTGTTAAGCCTCTTATAATATAATTTTAAGAACTAAATCATTAAGATATGTTTGTGAAAGGACTGAAATGTTTATACTAAATTGTTTGCACATGTCATTTAATTAAATAAATTTGCCAATAAATAAACCTATAAGTTGATTTTTATGGCTGAAAATCGTAAATTTAAACTTGAAAGGTTAATACCTGAACCCGACATACTATATTCTGTTATATATGATGGGAAGAAAAAAAGTGAATTTGATAAACTGTTTGATCATTGGGACGATCCCTACTGGTTGCATAAATTTTTCACAGCCAACTTAGCTGATCTTAAAAATGATGCATGGGGAGGCATCACTATTTCGAACGCTGTTCGCGATACACGCAAGCAGGCAAAAGAAATGAAAAGAACAATTTTGAATATCGCAAATGGAGAAAGCAAAGATTTCAAGTATCTATCAGATTATTTTAAACCATTAACAGATGGTAAAATTGGGAAATTTGAATGGGATAAAGGCAAAGGTTTGTTAAGCCATAACTGGCTCAGAATTTATGCTATTCGTTGCTCTAAAAACACCTATGTAATCACAGGTGGGGGTATTAAACTTACAAGAGATATGTCTCCACCACATTTAAAGGCGGAGCTATTGAAACTTAAACAGGCCGAAGATTATCTGAGGTCTGGGGATGACGAACAAATTGATTTGTGCAATCTCGATGACTAATTTATTATTATGGAAAATAAAAAGCTAAAACAGCTTATTGAAGAAGCAACTTTCAATAACACATGGAAGGAAAAGTTTCAATTTCAATTGGACAATGAGGAATCTGAGGATTTTTTATTTGAAATTTCTTTGAGAATCATCGAGAGACTTGAAGAATTGGGCTGGAAAAAATCAAAATTAGCTGAGGAACTTGGAGTCTCAAAACAATATGTTTCAAAGCTATTAAGATCAAAACAAAATTTGAGTATTGAAACAATATTCAAAATTCAAAGAGTAATAGGGAGAAAATTAATAGAAGTCGCCGAATCAAGCCCTAAAAATTACTCTGTGACTTTTAAATGGTCGGCTAATCAACAACCAATAGTCGCCACACCTATTTACGCAAATAATTATAATTTTCAAAAACACTCGACTCCAAAATGGCTAAACGTAGAAAACTCGAAGTTTCATTGCTAAAACTAACGACAGAGCAATTTTTTATTTCAGAACACCTACTGCCAGCATATAAAAATTCTGAAATAGCAATGAATAATTCAATACAGTTAGGTATTGATATTTCTTTATCAATGTTGGCTTGTCTTTTTAGGTTTGAAGCAACAAAAGATGATAAAGAACTTCTTGTTATTGAGACAGGTGCGCATTTTAAAGCTGAAAAGAAAGATTTTGGCAAGCTTCTAAATAAAAAGGGAAAAACTTTTACAATTCCCTTAGAGACAGCTAAAATTATGCTAGTTGTAGCAATTGGTGCTGCACGAGGTATATTACATGCAAAAACAGAAGGCACTGAAATTAACGGAATAACCATACCTTTAATAGATCCTGATTCTGTACTTGAAGAAGATGTCATTATACATTTTACAGAAGAAGAAGAAGAATAAACCATCTATACAAAAAAAGCTCCTTTCAATGATTGGAGCTTTTTTTTGATAAGCTTATTTTTATAAAAGCTAATTTAGATTACTTATTTCTCCAATTCCTATTATTCAAATGCATTCCAAAGAAATTATAAAATCAAAGAAAAAACAATACAATTTGAAATTTTCCTTTCAAAAACAAAAATTTCACAATTTCCTAAATTTATATCCGAAATAATCCCATTTTAGCGTTATCAATAAACGGACTACTATAAACCCTCATTTTAAATGAATAAAAATATAACCGCACTCTATAATATAGCTCAAAAAGAAACTCGAAAAATACTTGGTTTAATGTCTGGAACTTCTCTCGACGGACTTGATATTGCTTTGTGTGCTGTTTCTGGTTCTGGCGAAAATACGAATGTGAAAATTCTTGAATTTGAAACCATTTCTTATTCTGAAGACATTAAAAACGAAATCAGAAAGGTATTTGCTCAGAGAACAATCGATTTTCAGCATTTGGCTTTATTAAACGAGTGGATCGGAATATTACACAGCGGTATGATTAACGATTGTCTTTCTAAATGGAATATTTCGTCAAGCGAAGTGGATTTAATTGCTTCTCACGGACAGACTGTTTTACACGCTCCAAAGTTTTTACATCAGCAGGAAAAATTTCCAAACGCAACTTTGCAAATTGGAGACGGAGATCATATTGCAGTAAAAACGGGAATTATCACCATTTCAGATTTCAGACAAAAACATGTTGCGGCGGGTGGCGAAGGTGCGCCTCTTGCAGTTTATGGCGATTATTTATTATTCGGAAAAAAAGGAGAAAATAGAATCATGCTCAACATGGGCGGAATTGGGAATTACACCTATCTCCCAGCCTCTCTTAACGCCGAGGAAGTTTTTGTAACCGATACTGGAACTGCAAATACGTTAATCGACATTTTTACCAAATATTATTTTCCTGAAAAAAGCTACGATAAAGATGCTGAAATCGCTCGACAAGGACTTGTAAATCAAGAACTTTTAAACGAATTAAAAAGCGATGATTTCTTCCAAAAAAGTTTTCCAAAATCAATTGGTCAAGAGTTATTCAATTTCGATTTTGTGCAGTCGGCTTTGGTAAAATGTGGTTTAGAAAATATTTCGGCATCAGATTTGCTGGCGACTTTAACACGTTTAAGTGCTGAAACTATTGCAGAAGCAATTTATTTCACCATAAAAAACACTTCAATTCCAGCAGAAGATTTTCATATTTATATGTCTGGAGGCGGAACAAATAATCCGTTGTTGGTAAAATGGTTAACGGAATTATTGCCTTGCCAGTTTCATACTAGCGACGATTTGGGCATTTTAAGCGATGCAAAAGAAGCTGTTTTATTTGCTCTTTTAGCCAATGAAACCGTCTCTGGAGGAGATTACAATTTTGGAAATAGCAAAGGAATTCCATCTGTAACAATGGGAAAAATTTCGTTTCCTGATTAAAGAAAAAAGTTGCCATGAATTGGCACAAATTAATGTTTTTTTTATGCCACAGATTAAAGGATTTCTGGGATTAATCATTTTAATCTTTATAATCTGTGGCTAAAAAAGTTGCCATGAATTGGCACAAATTAATGTTTTTTTTATGCCACAGATTAAAA
>NZ_JAEFCA010000004.1:22458-95978 GCF_016405855.1 Flavobacterium sp. IB48 | reverse complement strand
CTAAAAAAGTTGCCATGAATTGGCACAAATTAATGTTTTTTTTATGCCACAGATTAATAGATTTCCGGGATTAATCATTTTAATCTTTATAATCTGTGGCTAAAAAAAGTTGCCACGAATTACACGAATTTTCACGAATTCTTTTTTAAAAGAATAATTAAGAACAAAAATTAGTGCGATTAGTGTAATTCGTGGCAAAAACAAACTATTTTTGATTCCTGTTAAAATAAACATTTGAAATGCATAAAAATCAGCGCTTAATATTTTTTCTTTTATTTTCATTTTTCATTACTTCGATTTCTAATGCACAGGAAAGTAACATGCATCCTAAAAACGAATTTAGAGGTGTATGGATTGCAACGGTTGTAAATATTGACTGGCCGAAAACAAGTATGGATAATGTGGAAAAAGAAAAAGCTGATTATCTTGAAATTTTAGAAGCCTACAAAAAACTAAATTATAATGCCGTAATTGTTCAGGTTAGAAGTGTTGGAGATGCTATTTATCCTTCAGAATTTGCGCCTTGGTCACGATTTTTGACCGGAAAAGAAGGTTTGGCTCCAAATCCGTATTACGATACTTTGGCTTGGATGATTGAGCAAGCACATAACAGAGGCTTTGAGTTTCATGCATGGCTGAATCCTTATCGTGCAACTTTTGATTTGAATAAAAATCTTTTAAGCCCAAATCACGATCTTTTTAAACATCCAGAATGGATGATCGAATATGGCGGAAAATATTATTACGATCCTGCTTTACCAGAAGTTCAAGCGCATTTAACCAAAGTCGTAAAAGAAGTGGTTGACAAATATGATATTGATGCCATTCATTTTGATGATTATTTCTATCCTTATGCTGTTCCTGGAAAAGTATTTAACGATAATGCTTCGTACCAAAAATATGGCGCTGGTTTAAGCCGTGCAGATTGGCGTCGTGCAAATGTAAGCAACTTTGTACATGCCATTTCGGCTACCATTAAAGAAAGCAAACCGTGGGTTCAATTTGGAATTAGTCCGTTTGGGGTTTGGAGAAATAAATCTCAAGATCCAAAAGGCTCTGAAACACAGTCGACTTCAAATTATGATGATTTATACGCTGATCCAATGTTATGGATGGATCAGAACTGGATCGATTATATCTTACCTCAATTATATTGGAGCATGAACAATACTAGAGCTTCTTACTCTAAATTGGTAAAATGGTGGTCTGAAAACGCTAATCCGAATACTGCTATTTACATCGGACATGCTACGTACAAAATTAGAGGCGACGGTGATAAAAGCTGGAATTATATGACCGAAATTCCAACCCAAATTGATTTCTTAAGAACTTTCAAAAATGTTTCTGGAAGCGCTTACTTCAGCTCAAAATGGTTTATGGGCAAAAACTTCGATGTAGTTCGTCATTTAGAAGAAAACCAATATAAATATCCTGCACTTCCTGCAGCTGTTCCAAATTTACGACATGTAATTATTGACACGCCAAAATTATTGGAGTACAAAAAAGACAGTATTAAATATGATTTCACATTCCAAAGTCCTCTAAATACAAAGGTTCGCTATATGGTAGTTTATGGAGCAGAACATATTTCGAAAATTGATACTAATGATGCAACAAAAATTATTGAGAAAGTAACGATAAAAGAAGTTGACGGAAAAATCAATTTCGCAATAGCGGCAGGAAAATTAAACCTTTACAAGGCCTGTGCAGTAACTTTTATTGATTACTATGCCAATGAAAGTACTCCAATTGCAATAGATTTAAAAAAGCCATTTAAAAACTATACACCAAATCAACCTAATGAAAACAGATAACAAACCTTGGTTTTGGATTCCGCTTCTTAACTTCGCTTCTGGATTACCGTATGCTATAATTATTTCCGTTTCGGTAATTATGTATAAAAATTTAGGGATTTCTAACGAAGATATTGGTGTTTACACCAGTTTACTTTATCTGCCTTGGGTTATCAAACCTCTTTGGAGTCCGCTTATTGAATTAATCGGAACCAAAAGAAAATGGTTTTTACTAATGCAATTAATCATTTCAATTGCTTTTCTGCTGGTCGGTTTTACCATTCCGCTCAACGGATTTTTTATAATGACCTTGTCTATATTCTGGGTTGCGGCTTTTGCTTCGGCTTCTAATGATATTGCTAGCGATGGCTTTTATTTATTGGTTCTTCCAGAAGACAAACAATCTTTCTTTATTGGTATTAGAAGTACTTTTTACAGACTTTCGATGTTAGCAGGAAACGGATTGGTAGTGCTTTTTGCAGGTTATTTAGAACATAAATTTGGAGACAATACCAAAGCTTGGTCATATACCATGATTTGTGTTGGTTTACTAATGACTTTCATTACCCTTTACAATTTCATTTTTACACCAAAGAATGAAATCAATGCTGTGACAACTAAAGAAACTGCGCATTCTCAAGATTTTGCAACTATTTTCATCAGTTTTTTCAAGAAAAAACAAATCGGATTGATTCTAACTTTTATCTTAGTTTTTAGACTAGGAGAATCTCAATTGCTTAAAATGCTAAGTCCGTTTTTATTAGATTCTAAAGAATTAGGCGGAATGGGATTAGACACTGAAGCTGTTGGAATTATTTATGGAACTTGTGGCGTTGCGGCTTTAACCATAGGAGGTATTTTAGGCGGAATTGCAATCTCAAAACAAGGACTTACGAAATGGATGTTTCCAATGTTTTTAGCAATGCACCTTCCAATTTTAGGTTTTATATTATTGGCTTTCTTTCATCCTACTTCAATTTATTACATTTATGCCGTTGTAATTGTAGAACAATTTGGTTACGGTTTTGGTTTTACTGCCTTTATGATGTATTTAATTCATGTTGCCGAAGGAGAATCAAAAACAGCACATTATGCACTGGCAACTGGTTTTATGGCATTAGGAATGATGCTTCCAGGAATGTTAAGCGGTTTTATACAAAAATATTTAGGCTATCAAAACTTCTTTATTTGGGTTTTGCTGGCTACAATTCCAGGTCTTATTTTATCACGTTTTTTAACCTTCCCAAAAGATTTTGGGAAAAAATCAGAAGAAGTTTAACACCCAAATCAAACTTTAACTATGGAAATCAATGAAAACTTGCAGAACGAACGAAATCTGAAAGGAACTGAGTTCGAGAAAAATGGAAATCTTGAAAAAGCAATTGAATTGTATGAAGAAAATGTTGCAGAAGGCTTTAAAGGAAATCACCCTTACGATCGACTAGCAACGATCTACAAAAACGAAAACGATTTGGATAATGAAATCCGCGTTTTAGAAAAAGCAATTGTGGTTTACGAAATAATCACTATTGAAGACCGATTAGAAGGATTGCCAAAGCTTTTCCGTTTCAAAAACAGATTAGAAAAAGCAATTGAAACTAAAAAGCAATTAGCCAAACAGAAAAAGGCAAAGTTGAAATAAAAAATCAAACTATATCATAATACCCAATTATCTGTTTTATAAAGAAATGGATAATAGTGTCTGTATGAAAAAGACTTTACAATAATGAAAATCACAGCCGAAGCGTTACGACAAAAAATAGGACAGTTTTTCTTTCCAGCAGTATTCATCAATGATACAGAAGAAAATATTCAGGAAACAGAAAAACTTATTAGAGAATACAATATTGGAGGATTAACCTTTTTCCATAGTCGTGCGAGTGCTGCAACCAACTATGAAAGCAAGAAAAAAGTTGTTTTTAATGATGACAGTTACGAAAAAATCAAAACACTTATTTCTCGTTATCAAAAAGCCGCTTCCACTCCACTTTTAATTAGTATTGATGCTGAATGGGGTTTAGCAATGCGAATTGAAAAAACACCGCAATATCCGTATGCAATTACGCTTGGCGCTTTACCTTCAACTAAATCGAGTTTGGTTTACGAAGTTGGAAAACAAATTGGTTTAGATTTAAAAGCGGCTGGAATTCAGTACAATTTATCGCCTTTGGCAGACATCAACAACAATCCAAATAATCCAGTTATTGGTTATCGTTCTTTTGGTGAAAACAAAGAAAAAGTAGCCGATTTTTCGATTGAATATTTAAAAGGAATGTCAGAAGTTGGTGTTTTAGGCTGTCTGAAACATTTCCCTGGACACGGAAATACGAATGTAGATTCACATTTAGGATTACCGGTTTTAAAGGAAACTTTAGAAGAATTATTAGAAAACGAATTATATCCGTTTATTAAAGGAATAGAAAATAATGTCGATTCGATTATGATCGGACATTTGGCAGTTCCAAGTTTAAATGACGGAAAAGACACTTCTGCAACATTATCAAAAGCAGTGATTCAAGATCTTTTACGTGACAAATTAGGTTATGATGGTTTAGTAATTTCTGATGCTTTAAATATGCACAGTGTTTCTAAATTATACGAAACCAAAGGACAATTAGAATGGGAAGCTTTCAATGCAGGAAACGATGTTTTATGCTTTGCCGAAAATGTTCCAGAAGGAATTGAAGCGATCTATAAAAATGCTTCGCCAGACCGTATTTTCGAAAGCTATAATAGAATCATGAAAGCCAAAGAAAAAGCAGGAATTCTTTCTGGAAATACAGCTGTTTCGGGCGAATTAAACTTCGAAAAGACATCTCAATTAAATCTGGAAATTGCTCAAAATGCAATTACGAAAATTATCGATAACGGAATTTCAGATTTAGCTATAGAGGCTCAGAAAAACAACAAATTAGCCAAACTAAGTTTATATAAAAATACTGAAAACACATTTTTCAAAACGCTCAATGCAAAACTTGATTCACCAGAATTTGCTTTTGAAAGCTTAGAAACTTCGGATATTGCTACAATCAAAAATGAATTAGAAAATTTTGAAACCCTCATCATTTCATTATTTGTTCCAAAAGCAAAACCTTTGAATAATTTTGAAGTAAATGATGAAGTTTTCGAACTGCTTTCTAATCTTCTTCGAACAAAAAAATGCATTATTTACGTTTTCGGAAATCCTTACGTTTTACCACTTATTCCAGATCTAAAAAAGGCTTTAGGGTTAATTCAGGCGTATCAAGATTTTGAAGAATTTCAAAAAACCGCAGGAATTCAATTTTTTGAAAAAAATAGTTTTACAGGCGTTTTACCAGTAAATATTGATAATCAATAAATTACAATTATAAATAGTCAAAATTTATCAACTTATAAGTTTTTATAATCACATCTTATTGTAAGAACCTGTACTTATGCCCTACTTTTGCACCAGAAATAAATATTTAACGTAAAACGAAAATTATGTCTTTAGTAGGAAAAAAATTCCCAAGTATTGCAGTAGATGCTATCTCAGAAATGGGTGACAATTTAAAAATCAACATTTTTGAAGAAGCAGTAAACAACAATAAAAAAGTACTTTTATTCTGGTATCCAAAAGATTTTACTTTTGTATGTCCAACTGAATTACACGCCTTTCAAGCTGCTTTACCTGAATTCGAAAAAAGAAATACTATCGTAATTGGCGCTTCTTGCGACACAAACGAAGTTCACTTTGCTTGGTTAAATACTCCAAAAAACAATGGTGGAATCGAAGGTGTTACTTACCCAATCTTAGCTGATACAAACCGTAACTTAGCTAACATTTTAGGTATTCTTGATATCGAATCTACAAGCTACAGCGAAGATACTGATTCAGTTATCATTGAAGGTTCAAACGTAACTTACAGAGCTACTTACCTAATTGACGAAACTGGAAAAATCTTCCACGAAAGCGTAAACGATATGCCATTAGGACGTAACGTAAACGAATACTTAAGAATGGTTGACGCTTACACTCACATCCAAACTAAAGGTGAAGTTTGTCCAGCAAACTGGGAAGCTGGTAAAGAAGCTATGTCTGCTGACAGAATCAGTACTGCTGAATACTTAAGTGCAAACTAATTTCTAATTAGTTTCTAAGATACTAAGATGCTAAGGTTCTAAGATTTTCTCTTAGACCTTAGTAACTTAGAAATCAAATCCTCTCTCAAAAAATCTCAAAATTTATAGTTGCTAAAATCCATAAAGGTTCAAAAAACTCAGAACCTTAGAATCTTAGCACCTTAGAATCTCAAAAAACAAAACTTATGTTAATCGACTTAAACGAAGATACGTTAGCAGATTTAGTTGCTAAAAACGAAAAAGTAGTAGTGCAATATTCAGCTTCATGGTGTGGAAATTGCCGTATTATGAAACCAAAATTCAAAAAATTAGCAACAGAAAATGAAGCTATCACTTTTGTTTTGGTTGATGCAGAAAACTCTCCAGAATCAAGAAAATTAGCTAATGTGAGCAACTTGCCTACTTTTGCTACTTTTGTAAACGGACAATTGGTTGGCGAAACTCAAACCAACAAACAAGAAGTTTTAATTGACTTAGTAAACGCTATTGTTTAATTGGTTATTTGTTTATTCGTTTAATCGATTAAACAAAAAAACGATTTAACGCTTAAACAAAAAAATTATGAAATTACCAGTAATTAAGCATTTAACACAATTTATCGAAGAAAACGATCAGGATTACATCATTGAAACGATAGAAGTTCTAGAAGCGATGACTGAAATTCCTTCTCTTAAAGATGAAGAATTAGACGTAATTGGCGAATTGATTTCAAATATGTATGGTGCCCTTGAAGTTCAAAAATTAGTAGCTCAAGGAACAGATAAAAAAGAAGCTTTAAATACGTTTATGAAACGTGTTTTAGGTTCTATCGATAAATAATCGAACCTCTTTTTTCAAAGAAAAAACAAAAAAACATGACGGAGAAAGCGTTTCTATTTGGAGACGCTTTTTTTTTACTTTCAGGTTTCAGTTCCACGCTTCATGCAATCTTTGTCAGGCTGAGTTTAGTCGAAGCACATACTAGTAACTCCACAATCTTTTAGAGTTTCTAGCGTAGCCCTCATTCGTCGGCATAACAAACTTTGCGAATAGAACTATGGCAAAGTTGGACATAAAGATGCAAAATAAAGAGAACAATATTTTCTCAAAATAAAAGTTATTAATAGAAATAATTTGCAAAAATAAATCGCAAATTCTTGAATTTATGGCTATCAAAAAGGACTCCTTAATCTCTCCTTAAACCGTTAACAAATACTTTTACATTCAAATATTAATCCTTACTTTTGAGCCTCATTAATTTTAAACAAAAATCATGGCATCTATCACATTAGGAGGAAATCCAGTTCATACATCAGGCGAATTGCCTGCAGTTGGATCACAATTAGCTGATTTCAAATTAGTACAAAACGATTTATCAGTTGCTTCTCTAAGCACTTTCGCTGGTAAAAAATTAGTTTTAAATATCTTCCCAAGTGTTGATACAGGAACTTGCGCAACATCTGTTAGAACTTTCAATGCAAGTGCAAGCGGATTAGAAAACACAACTGTTTTATGTATTTCTAGAGATTTACCTTTCGCTCAAAAACGTTTTTGTGGTGCTGAAGGCTTAGAAAATGTAGTAAACTTATCAGATTTTCAAACTGGTGCTTTCGGAAAAGCAAACGGATTAGAAATCGTTGACGGACCTCTAGCTGGTTTACACTCAAGAGCAATCATTGTTGTTGATGCAGACGGAAAAGTCCTTCACACAGAACAAGTTGCAGAAATTGCAAATGAACCAAATTACGAAGCAGCTTTAGCAGCACTATAATATTTATCTCTAAAATGGAGTTTCAAAAAGACAACACCTTTGTTACAGGCCGTTTAAAAAGCATGACTTATGCTTTTAACGGTGCTGTAAAATTAATTAAGACCGAACATAGTATTATGGTTCAATTTTCATTGGGAATCATAATGACTATTTTAGGTTTTTACTTTCATATTTCACAAACCGAATGGCTTTGTCAAACTTTAGCCATTGGCTTAGTTTTAGCTATCGAAGGATTAAATACAGCAGTTGAAAAAATTGCCGATTTTATCCATCCTGATTACAGCAGACGAATCGGATTTATTAAAGATATTGCTGCAGGGGCAGTATTTTTTGCTGCAATGACTGCAATAGCAATAGGCTTGATTATTTATATTCCAAAATTTATTTAGGCAAAGGAAAACGCAAGAATGGCAAAAAATAAAAAAGAAACTGTAGATAAAAAAAACGATAAACAAGAAGGAAATAAAAGATCATTTAAGATATCCAAGCAACAAAAATTTGTTCTAGGATGTCTTTTGGTTCTTTTTTCTATTGCCCTATTAGTTGCATTTATTTCTTTTTATGTTAACGGACAATGGCAAAATGATCAAAGCATTGTAAACCAGCTTGGCGATCGTTCTGAAATTGCTGAGAATTGGCTTGGCAAATTCGGAGCTTATCTTGCCGATTTGATTATCTATAGAGGTTTCGGGTTGGCGTCTTTTATTTTTGTACGTTTATTTTTCCTCACAGGAATGTTTTTAGCATTGGAGCTTTCTACTCAAAAGCTTAAAAACACTTGGTTCTGGGATATTTTTGCCATTATTATCGTTTCTGTACTTTTTGGCTTCTTCGCTACTTCTGCACCAGAATTAGGAGGAACAATTGGTTACGAACTCAATCTATTCCTTCAAGATTATATCGGAAAGACAGGTACTTTGCTTACACTACTTTTCGGTTTAATTGTATATCTAATTTTCAAAATCAAATTATCGCCAGAAAAAATTCAGTCCTATTTTGATTCTACTAAGAAAGAATTCAAATCTGAATTAGATACTTTAAAACCTGCTGTTCAACAGCCCGAAAGCGCTTATAATCTAGAAGAATTTTCTATTAAAGAAGAAACAGATGAAGAAAATGACCCTGAATTGGATAATATTCATCTTAAAACTGTCGATTCTCAATTTGAAATCAATAAGGAGGCTTTAAAACCAACCATTTCTCATTCATCAGAAATTGAGCTAACTCCAACTTTAAAACCAATTCAACCGCCACCTACACAAATTACTGCCACGCCAGAAGAAGCATTTGTAATAGAAAAAGCGGAAGAAGAAGACATTATCGAAGAAAATTTAGCTTCTCGTCTAGTTGCCGATTTCGGATTATTTGATCCAACTTTGGATTTGTCAAATTACAAATTCCCAACTATCGATTTATTAAAAGAATATTCGACTGGCGGAATTACAATTAATCAGGAAGAATTAGAAGAAAACAAAAATAGAATTGTAGATACGCTTCGTAATTACAAAATTGAAATTGCACAGATTAAAGCAACCGTTGGTCCATCGGTTACTTTATATGAAATTGTGCCAGAAGCTGGAATCAGAATTTCTAAAATTAAGAGTTTAGAAGATGATATTGCTTTGTCATTATCAGCATTAGGAATTCGTATTATTGCACCAATTCCTGGAAAAGGTACTATCGGTATTGAGGTTCCGAACAAAAACCCTACTATGGTTTCTATGAAAAGCGTTATTGGAGCAGCGAAGTTCCAAGAAGCAGAAATGGAACTGCCAATTGCTTTAGGAAAAACCATTTCAAACGAAACTTTTGTTGTCGATCTTGCAAAAATGCCTCACTTATTGATGGCTGGAGCAACTGGACAAGGAAAATCTGTTGGATTAAATGCCGTGTTAACTTCATTGTTATACAAGAAACATCCTGCAGAAGTAAAATTTGTTTTGGTCGATCCGAAAAAAGTAGAGCTTACACTTTTCAATAAAATTGAAAGACATTATTTAGCTAAACTTCCAGATACAGAAGACGCTATTATTACTGACAATGCAAAAGTTGTCAATACTTTAAATTCACTTTGTACAGAAATGGATAATCGTTATTCTTTATTAAAAGATGCGATGGTTCGTAATATTAAAGAATACAACGAAAAATTCAAGTCTAGAAAATTAAATCCTGAAGCAGGACACCGATTTCTACCATACATCGTTTTGGTTGTCGATGAGTTTGCCGATTTAATTATGACTGCAGGAAAAGAAGTCGAAGTTCCAATTGCTCGTTTAGCTCAATTAGCGCGTGCTATTGGTATTCACTTAATTATCGCAACACAAAGACCTTCTGTAAACGTTATTACAGGTTTAATTAAGGCCAACTTCCCTGCCAGAATTGCGTTTAGAGTAACTTCTAAAATTGACTCTAGAACTATTTTGGATACTCAAGGTGCAGATCAGCTTATTGGACGCGGAGATTTATTATACACTAATGGAAACGACGTAATTCGCGTTCAGTGCGCCTTTATTGACACTCCAGAAGTGGAAAAAATTACCGATTTTATTGGCGGACAAAAAGCATATGCTACAGCTTATTTGCTTCCAGAGTTCGTTGGCGAAGAAAGTGGCATTAATCTTGATATAGATATTTCTGAAAGAGATACTTTATTTAGAGAAGCGGCAGAGATAATTGTCAATGCACAACAGGGTTCTGCTTCTTTATTGCAGCGAAAATTAAAACTAGGATACAACAGAGCCGGTCGTTTGATCGATCAACTTGAGGCAGCAGGTATTGTTGGTCCGTTTGAAGGCAGTAAAGCACGCAGTGTAAACATCTTAGATTTAAATGCTCTTGATCAATTTTTTAATAATGAACAAAATTAATCCAATCATGAAAGCAAAAATTCAAGAAATCAACAACAATTCTATCACAAACATGACCAAAAAGTGTTTTCAAATGGCAGTTATATTGCTTTTGAGCTTCACTTCTATTCAGGCTCAAGATAAAAAAGCGAAAGATTTATTGAACGAAGTAACTTCTAAAATAAAAAGCTACGACAATATTGTTATCGATTTTAAGTATTCTTTGAACAATGCCAAAGAAAACATCAATCAAGACAGTAAAGGAAACGTAACAATGAAAGGAAACCAATATGTTTTGAATTTCATGGGCGTTACTAAAATTTTTGACGGTCAGAAAACTTACACTATTGTTCCAGAAGACGAAGAAGTTACTATTTCTAAAGTAAACGAGAAAGATGATAATGCAATCACTCCTTCAAAAATGCTTACTTTCTTTAATTCTGGCTACAAATACAACATGGACATTGTTCAGAATGTAAAAGGAAGAAAAATTCAATACATCAAATTAGTACCAACCAGCGGAAAAGACCAAAGAAAAGAAATTTTGTTAGGTGTTGACGTTCAGACAAAACACATCTACAATTTGATTGAAACTGGAAAAAACGGAACAAAAACAACTTTAACCGTTAATTCTTTTAAAACCAATCAGCCATTATCAAAAAATCAATTTACCTTTGTAGCGAGTAAATACCCGAAATACTACATCAATAAATTAGATTAATCAGAAGGTTGAAAATACTAGACAAATACTTATTAAAAACATTCTTACTTACATTTACTACGGTATTTGTAATCTTATTTTTCATATTCATACTTCAAACAGTATGGCTATTTATTTCAGAACTAGCAGGTAAAGATCTCGACTTAATATTGGTCGTGAAATTCCTGCTTTTTTCTATGCCTCGTATTATTCCTCTGGTTTTGCCTTTATCGGTTTTACTAGCATCAATTATGACTTTCGGAAATCTAGCCGAAAATTACGAGTTCGCAGCCATGAAATCTTCAGGAATCTCACTGCAAAGAGCTATGAGAATCTTGATCATTTTTATTTGCGTTTTAAGTATTGTTGCATTTTGGTTTGCAAATAACGTTATTCCGTATGCAGAATATAAATTTGTTAATTTTAGAAAAAACATCGCACAAGCCAAACCCGCAATGGCTATTGCTGAAGGCCAGTTTAACGATGTTGGCACTTATAACATTAAAGTAAATAAAAAATCTGGCGAAAATGGCAACCGTCTTACTGGCGTAACAATTCACGAGAAAGCAAATAATATGGGTGAAAACAAAACCGTAATTAAAGCTAAAACCGGTTTGTTAGTTAGTAATGAAAAATCAAGCATTTTAAAACTGGTTTTAAATGATGGTTATTATTATCAAGACGTTACTCCAAAAAAATATGAAGATCGTGCGAAAATGCCTTTTATAAAAGGAAAATTTAAAACACAGATCATCAATATTGACTTATCTGAACTAAATAAAGTTGACGACAGCAAAGAAAGCATTGCAGGAACAAATGGAATGCTTAATGTTAATGAATTACGTTATACTTTAGACTCATTAAACAAGAATTTAAACAACGAAATTATTTCCTTCTCAGAGAATATTAATCAGCGTGTCGGAATTAAAAAAATCTACAGAGATACTCAAAAAAACATCAAGAAGAAACCGCTTCCAAATGATCTTTTATCTATTTACTCTAACAAAGACAAGGTAGATATTTTAAAAATGGCTGGAAGCAATATAACGAGCAATATATACTCTATTGACACTACTCAACAAGATTTAAAGAACAAACAACGAGACATTAATAAACACCTTCTCGCATTATACGAGAAATTCGTTATTGCTTTTGCTTGCTTTTTAATGTTCTTTATTGGAGCTCCACTTGGTGCGATTATTAGAAAAGGAGGACTTGGACTTCCTATTGTATTTGCGGTTTTAATTTTTATTACTTTCCATTTCATCAATACATTCGGAAAAAGACTATCTCAAGAAGGCGGAATGACCCCTTTTATGGGATCATGGATGTCATCTTTCATCTTGTCTCCACTCGCAGTATTATTAACCTATCGCGCCACAAATGACAATGGGCTAATTAATTTTGATGCAATTACAACTCCGATTTCAAAACTATTTCAGAAAATCTCTGAGCGGTTTTTACCTGCTCAAAAGCAAAAATAATTATGTCAACAACAAAAATACAACTGAATACCATTGAAGAAGCTATAGAAGATATTCGTCAAGGTAAAGTAATCATTGTAGTCGATGATGAGGATCGCGAAAATGAAGGAGATTTTTTGGCTGCGGCCGAAAAAGTAACACCAGAAATGATCAATTTTATGGCTACTCACGGACGCGGATTAATTTGTACACCACTTACAGAAAGCCGATGCAAAGAATTAGATCTTCGCGCAATGGTAACCAATAACACAGATCATATGGAAACTGCTTTTACAGTTTCTGTTGATTTAAAAGGCCAAGGAGTTACTACAGGTATTTCTGCTGCCGATAGATCAAAAACAGTTCAATCTTTAGTCGATCCAAATACAAAACCTCACGATTTAGCTCGTCCTGGACATATTTTCCCTTTAATAGCTAAACAAGGCGGTGTTTTAAGAAGAACTGGACATACCGAAGCTGCAATTGATTTTGCACGTTTGGCAGGATTTAAACCAGCAGGTGTAATCTGCGAAATTTTGAACGAAGACGGAACAATGTCGCGTTTGCCAGAATTGATTAAAGTCGCTAAAAAGTTTGATCTAAAACTAGTTTCTATCGAAGATTTGGTTGCTTATAGAATGCAGCATGATAGTTTGATTGTTAAAAAAGAAGATTTTGATATCGAAACTCGTTTTGGAACATTCAGATTAAGAGCTTACGAACAAACTACAAATAAGCAAATACATATTGCCTTAACCAAAGGAACTTGGAATCTTGGCGAACCTATCTTAACGAGAATTCACTCTTCTCAGGTAAATAACGACTTGCTAGGCACATTGACTAATAATGCAGAACAGCAATTAGACGATATGTTTAAAGTGATTAATGAGAACGGAAAAGGTGCTGTTATCTTCATTAATCAAGACATGACAGCTGTTAACCTTTTAAACAGAATTTCTGAACTTAAGTCATTACAAGCCAACGGAACTTTAAAAGCGCCAAAAGTTATTATTGACAGCAAAGATTATGGTATTGGAGCTCAAATTCTTCATGATTTAGATATTTCTAAAATTAGATTGGTTTCAAATACAGAACAAACAAAACGAGTTGGTATGATTGGATACGGACTTGAAATTACAGAATACGTTAAATACTAATATGGGAACAGTAGAAGAAAGAATTCAAAAATCAGAAACTCGAATTTTTAAAGCCGTTTTTCCTAGCACAACCAATCATTACGATACTCTTTTTGGAGGAACGGCACTACATCTTATGGATGAAGTTGCTTTTATCTGTGCTACGCGTTTTAGCCGTAAAAAAGTTGTAACGATTTCTACAGGTCAAATTGACTTTAAAAAAGCAATTCCGGCAGGAACTTTAATCGAATTAGTGGCAAAAGTAGATAGCGTTGGAAGAACAAGCTGTAAAATTCATGTCGATATTTTTATGGAACAAATGTATTCTGAGCTTCGCGAAACGGTTGTTTCAGGAACTTTTTCGTTTGTTGCTGTCGATGAAAACAAAAAACCAACGCCAATTTTAGACGATTTGGATTAATTTTTTAAAAAATCTCTTTTTCGGAAATACTGATACTTAGATACTTGAAAATTATTTTAAAAAACTTCAAAAAAAAGTCTAAAAAAAGTTTTCAGAACCGAAAAACCGTCTTATATTTGCACCCGCAATCAGACAATGAGAGCAACATACTGGAGAAATGGCAGAGCGGTCGAATGCGGCAGTCTTGAAAACTGTTGACTGTAACAGGTCCGGGGGTTCGAATCCCTCTTTCTCCGCTTCATGAGATTTCTAAGAAAATCTTCAAAAAACAAAAACCTTTAGATCCTACGATTTAAAGGTTTTTCTGCTTTTACAATTATGTTTTCAAGACTTCTGAAGACCTAAATCATAACGCCAGATTTAGCAATCATTTGGAGGTTAATTTACTACTCTAAAAGACATTAATCACTCTTTTTTTGACAATAAAACAGCATTTTGCAACAATAACACTTCTTCTTTTAAACTTTTGTTTTCAATCTCCATTTTTTTGTATAAACCAACCTTAAGTCCATTCTGGAAACTGCGTTTTATTTAAGTCAAGCTTTTCAATTTCTTTTATATCAGCACTATCAAGTTTAAAATCAAAAATGTCAAGATTTTCTATAATATGTACTTTTTGAGAAGATCTCGGAATAGCTACAATGCCACGTTGGTAATGCCATCTCAAACTTACCTGCGCTGTAGTTTTACCATGTTTTTGAGCAATTTTAGTTAATATTTCATTTGTAAAAAGACCATTACGCCCTTCTGCAAAAGGAGCCCATGCTTGCATTTGGATATTATGCTGTTTTAATACCTTATAGTCATTTGTCTGCTGAAAATAAGCGTGTGTTTCAATTTGATTTATCACAGGTTTTACCTCAGCATAAGATAAAAGATCCGCTAGTTGTATTGGATCGAAATTACTTATGCCAATCGCTTTAATTTTTCCTGCTTTGTAAAGTTCTTCCATTGCTTTCCAAGATCCTTTCACATCACCTCTTGGACGATGAATCAGATACAGATCAAGATATTCAAGTTGCAGTTTTCTTAGTGTCTCTTCAAAACCTTTTTTAGCATTTTCATAACCAGCATCATCAACCCATAGTTTTGATGTAACAAAAAGCTTTTTCCTGTCAATTCCGCTTTGTTTTATGCCTCTGCCCACTGCTTCTTCATTTCCATACACTTTTGCAGTATCAAGAAGACGATAACCTGCCGATATAGCTTCAGCAACTGATTGCTGGCATACTTCCCCACTAAGACCATATGTACCAAATCCTAGTATAGGCATTTTGACACCGTTATTCAGCTTGACATCTGGAATCTGAACATCTTTTTTTTCTACGACAACATTTCCGAATAGTTCAGGCATTCCAAAAACACCTAAGTAAATTCCTGCGGCCGCGAATTTTGCACTGGTTTGTAAAAAACTGCGTCGGCTTATTTCATTTTTTTGGTTTTGAGAACTCATATTTCTGGTATTAGTCGATTCATAAAATCAATTACTAAAAGTAAATATTATATTTTAAAAATGAAGCTCATTTTTTTGAATTCCTAAGATCTTAATACTCTTAGTTTCTTTTACTAAACAGATATTATTCATTGTTATTTTTTCACGTAATAAAAAAGGCGCTTAAAAATTTTAAGCACCTCTTTTTGTAATTCATTTTACCAATCAATTATTACTTTACAAACTCAATAATAAAACCTCCTTTTGGAGCCATATTGTATTTCCACTTAGCATCAATTGGATGAGTTTCTACTTTAAAATCCATCAATGGGTCTTTACCTTCAGAAATGATTCTGAATTTTGAATGCCCTTTTCCGTATTTAGTCAGATCAATAGAAACAGGTAAAACTGTGTTAGTTCCGTTTATTCCGATGATATAAGAAAGATTATCTTTTTTACGTGACAACACGATTGATTTTCCTGGTTCTGCCACAATAGCCTCAGTTTTATCCCAAGTGGCAGGCATTTCTTTCAACAAATCTTTAAGTTCATTTGGCAATGAATTAAAAACCTCTTCCGAATCGGCAAAATGAATAATCCCTGAGGTATAAATCATAGCCATTGCCAATTCATGAACCGAAGTATTTAAACGTGTATATTTTCTAAAAGTTAAAGCAAATGGCGTGTAATCAGCTGGACCAGCAACGTTTCTTGTAAAAGGCAATACGGTATTTTGTTCTGCTGCTTTTTCTGGAAATCTTGGTTCATAAAAATAACTTTCTGTTCCTAAAATAGCTTCTGCGGTTACAAAATTCGGCCATGTTCTGTGCCAGCCTCTTGGAACTGTTGTTCCATGTAAGTTTACCAATAAATGTTCTTTTGCTGCATCTTCAAAAACGCCTTGCAAAGCTGCCATAACTTCTTGCCTGTCTGAACACCAAAAGTCAATTTTTACTCCTTTTATTCCCATTTCAGCCAATTCTTTAAATCTCTTTTTTCTTTTTTCTGAATCAAAGTATTCTGCTGAAAATCCCCAAACTAATGGCTGCACTCCTTTAGACAATGCATAATCTACAATTTTCCCTTCCTTGTTGGCTTTTTCCCAACCAGCATCAAAAAGCGTGTATTTGAAACCAAATGAAGCCGAAACATCCGTAAATTTATTATACATTTCTGGCGTAAAATCTTCTGGATGCGACCACCACGACCAAGCCGCTTTTCCAGATTGAATCCAAGAAACATCTTTAATTTTAGAAGCTGGAGCTAAATCAGTAATCATTGTAGACAATAAAATATTACCTGCATTATCTCCAATCATAATAACTCTCCAAGGCATTGTCCACGGTTCTGCAGACTCAGGATATGCATTTCCTTTATCTGGTAATGGCAAAGTAAATTTCTCATCATTTTTAGCAAAGGCAATGGTGTACATTCCGTTTTTAGAATCTGGCGCTAAATGACAGCCTGGAAATGAACCGTCTGTACCAGATTCTGCAATCAGTACCCAGTTTTTAGCATCGTTTACATTAAAAAGTGCTGGCATACACCAACCAATAGATTCGTTTCGAGCACCGCTTATTGGATCTCCTGATTTTACATTTACATAAAAATCTTCATAACCTGGTGTATAATCTCCAGCCTTATTATAAGGTTGCAACCATCCTTTTGCTTTTTGATCGATATGGAATCCTGTTATTTCATTTTTAAGAACTTTTGATCCATTCACTTTATTATCAAACTTATATCTAAAAGCAACACCTTCTTCTCCTGCAATTAAGTCTATCGTCATCAAAGCACCTTGTTTGTTTTTGAAAGTGATGCTTTTGGTTTTAAAAACATGATCAGCTGTTTTATTATTGGCTACTTTAAGTTCATATTTCTCACGTTTTTCTTCTATTGGAGAAACATTTACAACAGATAATCCAGTAGTAAAATCATCATTCTCGAAAGTCAATCCAAGAGGAGAATCAAGTATAACAGCTTTATCATGACGCGTAACTTTATAAGACAATTGTCCGTCTTCGCTTAAAGACAGTGAGATCTGATTGAGATTGTCCTTAGATTTTAGCGAAAGTGATGTATTCTGTGCCTTACAATTCGTCAGCAGAAAAAATACTGACGGCATCAGGACAATTAAAAATCGGTTTACAAACTTTTTTTTCATTATATAAATATTTAAAGGTGATAGTTAAATTTTGTCAGTTACTATATCAAAAGTATAAGCAATGGTTTCATCGTAGATTTGACCTGCTCCAAATAAAGTGTTAGGAAAATATTCATGATTGGGACTGTCAGGATAATACTGACATTCTAAACAAAGTCCGTCAAAAGATTGGTATAATTTAGAATGTTCACCGATTAGTGCACTGTCTAAATAATCTCCTGTATAAAGCTGCACACCCGGATATGAAGTATAAACTCGCATTATTCTACCTGATTTTTCTTCAATCAATTTACAAACAAGTTTTTCATCAACACGATTGCGATCTAAAACATAATAAAGATTTAGTCCCTTGTTTTGCATTACGTCACCCAGTTTATCATTCATAAATAAATATTCGTCAGCTAGTATAATTTTTCCTGTCGGAATATAGTCGGCCGTACTTTCTAATATTTTTGATCCTTGAATGGTTAATCTATGATTGTGAATTTTATCTTGACAAGCAGATAAATTGAAATAAGAATGATTGGTAAAATTAAGCGGAGTCGATTCGCTGGCTTCCGCCAAAAACTGAATTTTCAATTCGTTTTGATCAGTCCATTTATAAATCACTTTTAGATTTACATCTCCCGGAAAACCGCCTTCTCCACTTCTGTTTTCAAGTGAAAAAATCACAGCATCGTTTTCTATTTTAAAATCGAATACTTTAGAATTAAATCCTGCTGAACCGCTGTGATTGCTATTTTTTCCGTCGTTTTTATCCAGATAATACGTTTTATTCTCAATAGAAAACGAAGCATTATTTATTCGGTTTGCAAAACGCCCGATTGTCGCTCCGATATAAGCCTTGTCTTTTAAATAACCTTCTAAAGTAGGAAAACCTAAAACTACATTTTCTTTCTTCCCATTTTTATCTGGCACAACTATGGATTTTACTATGGCACCATAATTAAGCAGCTCCACATAATTTCCTTGGCTGTTTGTAATAGTAAATTTGAAAACTTCTTGATCTGCAAACCAGCCAAAAGACTCGTATGCAATTATATTGGTAGAATTCATATTGGTTTAAAAAAGGTCAGAAAAGATTTAAGTTAGATTAGAATTTCAAATTTACTTTTGATAATTGTGCTTAAAATGGACATTTTTTTTGAAAGCATGGATTAAATTATGATATTTGAAAAACAAGATTCAGGAAAATGAAAAACGCATCGCAAAAGGAAAAAATAAAAGTTAAAGAAGGTTTTTTAGGACAGCGCATGATTGTAATTCCTAAAAACATACTTTCCAATATCAAAAAGAATCCGCTTATTTCGAGTTTGTATTTTACCGATATTGGCGTTTTTCCTAATGCGAGCCATCATTCCATGAAGCGAAAACACGGAAGCAAACAATATATCCTGATTTATTGTTATAAAGGAGAAGGCATTATTAGCCGAGAAAACAAAACCATTACACTCAAAGCCAATACCTTTTATATTATTCCGCCAGAAGTTGCGCATGATTATTATGCTTTAAAACAAAATCCGTGGAGTATTTATTGGATTCATTTTACTGGACCACAAGCACCTTATTTTTACGATAAATTCATAACCGAATATCCTGATACCGCTCCGCAATTATCGCTTGAAGAAAGACGTATCGAACTATTTGACAACATATTAGACGTTATGGAAGATGGTTACAGCTCCAGCAATCTCGAATTTGCCAATTTATCTTTATGGCAGCTACTGAATACCTTTTTGTATGAGAAATTTTTCATTCAAAAAAACCGAAAATTTTCAGAGGATAATACTATTGAGTCGGCTATTGATTATATGAAAAATCATCTGGAACTTTCGTTAAAAATAAACGATGTTGCAGCTTATTTTAATTATTCATCATCACATTTTTTTACCTTATTTAAGAAACAGACGGGGTATTCTCCTATACATTATTTCAATTATCTAAAAATGCAGAAAGCCTGTCAATACCTAAGTTTTACGACTATGAGCATAAAAGAAATCAGTTTTAATTTAGGTTTTAATGATCCGCTATATTTCTCCCGTTTATTCAAGAAAATAATGAGTACATCACCTATTCAATATCGAACAGAATATAAGCAGTAACGCAATTGTTTTCGGATTTTAAAACATGATGCCAAAAAATCAGATTATAATCCATCTATTCAAAAAAAATATCCATAAATCAAAGGTTCCGATTCCGCTAATTTTACAAAAGCTATTAAAACCTTTTTATGAAAAATTACAATTATACCTTTTTACTATCAATTAGTCTAGTTGCAGCACTGGGTGGTTTACTCTTTGGCTACGACTGGGTTGTTATTGGCGGAGCAAAACCATTTTACGAAATTTATTTTGGCATTTCAGATTCTCCAGCTCTTCAAGGCTGGGCAATGAGCAGTGCTCTTGTTGGCTGTGTGGCAGGTGCTGCTGTTGCAGGAAAACTAGCCGATACTTACGGAAGACGTCCTCTACTGATTGCTGCCGCCGTATTATTCTCCTTATCGGCAATTGGAACAGGAGCTTCAGAAACCTTCAACATATTTATTGTCTGGCGTATTATTGGAGGAATCGGAATTGGAGTTGCTTCTACCATTTCGCCTTTATATATTGCAGAAATCGCACCTCAGGAAACCCGCGGACTTTTCGTGTCCATAAACCAACTTACCGTAGTTATCGGAATTCTTGCAGCACAGATTACAAACATGCTAATCACAGAAGTTATTCCAACTGGTTATTCTCACGCACAGATTCTTGCTTCTTGGAACGGACAAACTGGATGGCGATGGATGTTTTGGGCAGGATTTTTCCCGGCTGTTCTTTTCTTTCTATTGATGTTTCTGATTCCAGAAAGCCCAAGATATTTGGCTAAAAAAGAGAATCAAAATTCGGCAGAAGATACTCTTGCTAAAATTGGAGGAATTGATTATGCTAGAGAAGAGCTTTCAAAAATTAAAGAAACTTTTACACACGAAAGCGAAAAGACCGATTTCAAAATATTATTCGACAAAAAAGCTTTTTCGATCTTAATTATCGGAATCGTATTGGCCGCTTTCCAACAATGGTGCGGTATTAATATCATTTTCAATTACGCTCAAGAAATCTTTGTTTCGGCTGGTTACAGTATAAACGATTTGTTCATGAATATTGTGATAACAGGAAGCATTAACTTGGTTTTCACTCTAGTTGCTATGGGAACTGTAGACAAATTAGGCCGTAAAAAACTAATGCTTTTTGGTTCTGGAGCACTTGCTGTAATCTATGCTTTACTAGGATATTTTTATTATACCAATGTTACCGGATTTCCATTGTTGCTATTGGTATTATTAGCCATTGCCATTTATGCAATGTCTCTTGCTCCTATTACTTGGGTTATTTTATCTGAAATTTTCCCTAACCGAATTAGAGGTGTAGCAATGTCTATTGCCACTTTTGCGCTCTGGATTGCTTCTGCAATATTAGTACAGACCTTTCCAATTTTTAACAACTATCTGGGCACGTCAGGCACTTTCTGGCTGTATGGAATTATCTGTGCCTTAGGATTTCTATTTGTTTTCAGAAAACTTCCTGAAACAAAAAACAAAAGTCTTGAAGAGATTGAGGAGCTTATGGCTGCTGATCAATCAAAACATATTCAATAATTTAAATTTCATTACATCATGCAAAAAGTAAATGTTTGGAAGGAAAAAATAATCCTGCCAACTTATGAGGTGGGCAAACCTGAAAAAAATCCTGTATTTATTGAGAAAAGAGTGTATCAGGGAAGTAACGGATCGGTATATCCTTATCCGGTTATTGAAAAAATCGCGGACGAAAAAACAGATAAAGAATATCAGGCCGTATATCTTGAAAATGAATTCATTAAAATAATGATTCTGCCTGAACTTGGCGGAAGAGTTCATATGGCTTATGACAAAACTAAAAACCGTCATTTTGTATATTACAATCAGGTTGTAAAACCTGCATTGGTAGGACTTACAGGTCCGTGGATTTCTGGCGGAATCGAATTTAACTGGCCTCAACACCACAGACCAACTACATTTGATCCTGTAGATTTTACGATTGAAGAACATGAAGACGGAAGCGCAACAGTTTGGTGCAGTGAAGTTGAGCGTATGTTTAGAACCAAAGGTATGGCTGGTTTCAGATTATATCCTGATAAAGCGTATTTAGAAATTAAAGCGCAATTATACAACAGAACGTCATTTCCACAGACTTTTTTATGGTGGGCAAATCCTGCTGTAAAAGTAAACGACGATTATCAATCAGTTTTTCCGCCTGATGTAAATGCTGTTTTTGATCACGGAAAACGTGATGTTTCCTCTTTCCCAATTGCAAAAGGAACGTATTATAAAGTCGATTATTCGCCTGGAACAGATATTTCACGTTATAAAAACATTCCGGTTCCGACTTCTTATATGGCGATTGCTTCAAAATATAATTTTGTTGGCGGATACGAAAATGATTCAAAAGGTGGCTTATTGCACGTTGCCAATCATCATGTTTCTCCAGGAAAAAAACAATGGACTTGGGGACATGGCGATTTTGGACGTGCTTGGGACAGAAATCTTACTGATGAAGATGGTCCGTATATCGAATTGATGTGTGGTGTTTATACAGATAATCAGCCTGATTTTACTTGGATTATGCCAGGCGAGCAAAAAGATTTCACACAGTATTTTATGCCATATCGTGATTTGGGAGTAGTAAAAAATGCAACCAAAAATGCGATGGTTAACTTAGAAAACATCGGCGATCAATTAGTTATTAAAGCATACACAACTGGAGTTTATCCAAAAACGACGGTGACTTTAAAAAATAATGGCTCAGTTTTATTCCAAAAACAATATGATGCATCGCCATACAATTCATTTGAAGAAACAATTGATTTCAATACCTCATCAGGTTTAGAAGGATTGTCAATTACTGTAACAGATGCTGATGATAAAGTTTTAGTAGATTGGAATTACGAAGCTCAAAACGAAGATGAGATTCCAGAAGCTGCAAAACCTGCTCTTGCACCTGAAGATATAGAAAATAACGAGCAATTATTCCTGACAGCGCAGCATTTAGAGCAATACAGACACGCCACTTATAGTCCGATTCCGTATTACGAAGAAGCGCTTAAACGTGATTCTGGTGATGTTCGTGCTAATAATGCAATGGGATTATGGCTGATGCGTCGAGCAAAATTTGCAGAAAGTGAGCCATATTTCAGAGCTGCTATTAAAACGCTTACACAGCGAAATCCAAATCCGTACGATGGAGAAGCGTATTTCAATTTAGGATTGTCACTTAAATATCAGAATAAAAACGAAGAAGCATACGATGCTTTTTACAAATCGACTTGGAATGCAGCTTGGCAGAATCAGGGTTATTTTTATGTAGCGCAGCTTGATGCTTTAAAAGGTGATTTCGATTCAGCTTTGACTCACATTCAAAAAGCGATTTCTAAAAATACAGAAGATCATAAAGCATTGCATTTGCAGGTGGCTTTTCTTAGAAAATTAAACCAAAAAGAGAAAGCGATTCAGCTTGCTAATGCTTATTTAGAGAATGATTCTTTCAATTTTGGATTACTATTCGAAAAGTATCTTCTAAGTAATGACAAACAGGATTTAACGTATTTAAATGCACTTATTCGAAACAACATTCATACGTATATCGAATATGCCTTAGATTACAATGCAGCAGGTTTGTATCAAGAAGCTTCTGCTTTATTAAGTGAAGGATTAAAAGACGAAAATACCTATCCGATGGCTTGGTATTTTGCGGGTTCGTTTTATGAAAAGCTGAATGATTTTAATCAAGCTGAAAAATGTTTCAAGATGGCTTCTCAAGCAAAACCTGATTATTGTTTCCCAAATCAGATTGAAGCTGCTTTGGTGCTTTCAGAAGTTATCGAGAAACAGACTAACGATGCAAAAGCGCTGTATTATCTAGGAAACTTTTGGTATGCATCAAAATTTTATGATGATGCGATTTCGTGTTGGGAAAAATCGGTTTCAATTGATGATAGTTTTCCAACTGTACACCGTAATCTTTCATTGGCTTATTACAACAAATTGAACGATGAGCAAAAAGCACTAGCAAGTCTGGAAAAAGCTTTTTCACTTGATTTGGAAGATGCAAGAATTCTAATGGAATTGGATCAGTTGTACAAACGTTTAAATAGAGATTTGGTTTTCAGGTTGGCCTTCTTAGAAAAACATTTAGAATTGGTTATTCAAAGAGATGACGTGTATTTAGAAAGAGTTGCTTTGTATAATCTTTTAGGGAAACACGATAAAGCACTTACGTTACTGCAAAACCGAATGTTCCATCCTTGGGAAGGCGGTGAAGGAAAAGTAAGCGGGCAATATTTGATTTCTTTAACTGAAATTGCGAAACAGGAAATTGCGCAAGGAAACTATGATAAAGCCATAACGCTTTTGGAACAAGCACAAATTTATCCTGATAATTTAGGTGAAGGAAAATTACCTGGAGCACAGGAAAATGATATCCATTACTGGCTTGGTGTTGCTTATGAAAAGAAAAGCGATCTACAACAAGCTAATAATTGGTGGGAAAAAGCAACGCAAGGTTTAGAAGAACCAACAGCAGCTATTTTTTATAATGACCAACAGCCTGACAAAATTTTCTATCAAGGCTTGGCTTATCTGAAATTAAATGATTTTGCTGAAGCGAATAAACGTTTTGAAAAGCTCGTAGCTTACGCAAAAAAACACGTAAACGATCATGTTACGATTGATTATTTTGCGGTATCACTTCCAGATCTTATGATTTGGGAAGATGATCTGGACAAACGAAACAAAATTCACTGCTTGTATATGCAAGGATTAGGTCTTTTAGGTCTTGATAAAAAAGCTGAAGCAGAACAAACTTTTAATAGTGTTCTAGCAGAAGAGAAAAGCCATTCAGGGGTTACGATACATTTATCTCTTCTAAAAAATGAAGAATCAGTTTTTATAGGTTAATATAAAAACAGTTTTTTGAAGAAAAAGGTTTGATGATTCATTTCATCAAACCTTTTATTTTTTCTAATATATAAAAATAGGAAAATTTAATTTGCAGGTCTATCTTCTGTTCTTATTCCCCATTTTTTATTAGGTTTTGATCCCATAACAAATTCTAAAGTTCCTCCGGAATCCAAATCTGACTGCTTAATAAAGGTTTTAGTGTAAGTCTTACCATTTAGTTTTGCGCTCTGAATGTAAACATTTTGATCTGATACATTTTTGGCAGTTACTTTAAACGTTTTTCCGCCTTGCAATTCAATTATTGCTTCTTTCAAAATTGGAGAGCCAATAACATACATTCTGTTTGCTGGATTTACAGGATAAAATCCCATGGCACTAAAAATATACCAAGCCGAAAGTTCACCGCAATCGTCATTTCCAGAATAACCTGATGAAGTAGTATTGTACATCTTTTTCATGATTTCAGCAGTATATTTTTGTGTTTTCCACGGTTGACCTGCATAGTTGTACAAATACGCAATATGATGGCTCGGTTCGTTTCCGTGCGCATATTGCCCAATAAAACCTGAAGCATTATCATTTACTTCTTCTGGTTTATCTTCTAAAGTAAAAAATGTATCTAGTTTTTTAGTAAATAATTGATCATTTCCAACTAAGCTAATTAAGCCTTTTACATCCTGAGGAACATACCAAAAGTATTGCCATCCATTTCCTTCTGTAAACGGATAACCGCCATTAGCGCCATATTTTAAAGGATCAAATGGACCAATCCAATTTCCTTTATCATCTTTAGCTCTAAAAAAACCAATTTCTTTATCGTATAGATTTCTATAAAACTGAGAGCGTTTTGTAAAATGATTATAGTCTTCTATTTTAACTAATTTCTTTGCTAATTCAGCCACACACCAATCATCGTAAGCCATTTCTAAAGTAAGTGAAACCGATTGTGATTTTAAGTTTTCTGGAATATATCCAAACTTTTCCCAGATACCAAACGGAGATCCAGGGTGTTCGCGCATTGCTGAGTTCTTAATAGCCTCGTAAGCCAAATTGGAATCAATTCCTGGTAAATTCTTCATTACTGCATCTGCAATTACTGGAATAGCATGATTTCCAATCATACAATAATTTTCTTGTCCCCATAGTTGCCAAATTGGTAAATAGCCAAAAACTTTATAATACGCCAGCATGCTGTTTACGAAATCGGCTGAACGTTCTGGCTGAATTAAAGTGTATAACGGATGCGCTGCACGATACGTGTCCCACAAAGAAAAGGTAGAATAATAAGGTTTTGAAGCATTTTTAACTGTAAAATCTGCCGAAGGATAATCTCCATTTACATCCGACAAAGTATTTGGCTGAATATAAGTGTGATACAAAGCAGTGTAGAAAATCTGTTTTTGCTCGTCTGTGCCATCAATTTTTATTTTACCGAGTTCTTTTTCCCAAACGGCATCTGCCTCTTTTACCTTTTTTTCAAAATCCCAAGCAGGAATTTCAGACTCTACATTCAATCGTGCATTTTCTATACTTGTTGCAGAGATTCCCACTTTTACAAAAACTTCCTGCTGTTTTGAAACATCAAAATCTAATATGGCTCTTATGGCATTTCCGTTTACTATTCTAGCATTATCATAACTATTACCGCCGTCTTTAACATGATTACGAATTATAGGCTGTGAAAACTCTGCATGAAAATATACTTTTCGCATAGGCGCCCAACCTGTAATAATGCGATATCCTTCAACTGTATGATTATTTGGAAATGATAATTGGGAGGCAATAATTCGCGTGTTCCAATCTGATTTTTTCATCGAATGATCTAAATCGATGATAATATGCGCTTCTTTATTTTTAGGAAAACTGTATTTATGAAAACCCGCTCGTGTAGTTGCCGTTAATTCTGCTTTTACCTGATAATCTAATAATTGAACACTGTAATAACCAGGTTTTGCTGTTTCATTTTTATGAGAGAATTTCGACTGATAGGCATTTTCTCCTTCAGCTTCTTTCACAATTGCACCGCTAAAAGGCATCAGCATTACATCAAATAATTCGGCTACGCCTGTTCCGCTTAAATGAGTGTGGCTAAAGCCTGCAATTGTGGTGTCATTGTAATTATAACCGCAGGCTACACTCCAATCTGGTGTGCTGCGCGTATCTGGACTAAGCTGCACCATTCCAAAAGGAACTGTGGCACCAGGAAAATTATTTCCAGACAAAGGCGATCCATCTGCTGCTCCCGTTCCAATAAACGGATTAACATGTGAAGCAATTCTTTCTGAATTCTGCGCACTTGCTATCACAGAAGCGAATAAACTGCCTATGATTATTATGTTTTTTAAAATCATGATAAAAACTTTGTTTTAAAAAATTAATCCTGCAAACTCAAAAAAGGCCTTGCAGGATTAGGGTTGTTATTAACTACAATTTAGAAGAGGTGGTTTCTTTTAATTCTCCATTCACTTTGATTTTTACTTTTTCAGGTGATGGCGACAGTATTTCGTATTGTATTATTTTACCATTTTTCCATTTCATATTTATGGTAAAATTGCCTTCTGCTTTTAATCCTTTTACTTCGCCTTCTTTTAGCCAAGCGTCTGGCATTGCCGGCAATAATTCGATAAATCCTGCATGGCTTTGTATTAGCATTTCTCCAATTCCTGCCGTAGCTCCAAAATTTCCGTCAATTTGAAAAGGCGGGCCAGCAGAAAGCAGATTCGGATAAACTCCTCCTCCGGCTCCGTAATTGATATTTGTTGCAAGAGTTGGCCTTAAAATGGTTTTCAATAATTTATAAGCTCTGTTTCCGTCTTTTAATCTAGACCAGAAAAGCATTTTATAAGCAATTGACCAACTTGGGCCGTCGTCTCCTCTAACTTCTAAAGTTTTCTTTGCTGCTTCTGCTAAATCTGGAGTACTTTCTGGGGTTATTAAAGAGGCTGGATATAATCCGTACAAATGAGAAACGTGACGATGCTGCGGATCTGGTTCTTTATAAGGTTTCAGCCATTCCTGAATTCTTCCGTCTGGACCAATAACTCCTGAAGGCGGTAATAATTTCAGCCTTTTTTCCAAATCATTTCGCAATTCAGAATCGATTCCGAGTTTTTCAGAAGCTGTAATTACACCATTAAACAATTCACGTACAATTTGATTGTCGATTGTCGGCCCCATGCAAACATGCGCGTCCTGACCATTTGGAAGCAAAAATGAATTTTCTGGCGATACTGATGGCGAAGTTACTAGCCAACCTGTTTCCGGATCTTTTACCAACATGCTGTTGTAAAACTGAGCTGCTCCTTTGATTATCGGATAAATTTCTGCTAGATAATTTTGGTCTTTGGTATACAAATAATGATTCCATAAATTGTTGCAAAGCCAGCCTGATCCTGCTTTTGCAATTCCCCAAGAAGCACTTTCTCCTGGTTCTGTAAATCCCCAGACGTTCGTGATCACATGCGCCACCCATCCATCAGCATTGTAATAGGCTTTTGCCGTTTTTTCTCCGTAAGGAACCATTCCTTTTACCAAATCTTTTAGCGGAAGATTCAATTCAGATAAATTTCCTGTTTCTAATGCCCAATGATTCATCTGAACATTTACGTCAAGATGATAATCGCCATTCCACGGAGTTTGAACCTGATGCGCCCATAAACCTTGCAAATTTGGAGGCAGCAATCCGACTCTTGTACTGCTAATGCTTAAATAACGTCCGTATTGGTAAAACAAAACGGGAAGCTCAGTATCTGAATCTGGTTCTTTTAAAAACGCATCTAAACGTTCATTTGTTGGCAATGTTTTCTGAACTGGTTTTCCAAAATTTAAAGCCACGCGATTAAACAGTTTCTGATAATTTTGAATATGTATTTTCTTCTGATCGTCGTATTTTTTCTGCATCGCTACATCCAAAATTTTATCTACAGAAGACTCAAAACTTTTATCTTTAAAATCTGTTCCTGCTGAAATGTACAGAATTACTTCAGTTGCATTTTTTACTTCAATGGTATTATTGGCATAAAAAGCGCTTCCATCTATAATTTTAGCTTTTACTTTGGCTTTATATTTCATCCCTTTTCCGTCAATTCCATTGTTCAATTGTCCTGTCATTACAAGAGAATTGTCATTTCCGTTTTCGGTTTTAAAATGCTCTGGTCTATTCAATTGAACTGTGAAATTCAATTTCCCTTTTTTGCTTGAAGTCAATTTCACAAAAAGAGCATCATCGTCAAAACCTGCAAAATATTCCCGTTTATACGTTATTCCGTCAATCGCAAATTGAGTTGAAGCAAGAGCGGTTCGAATGTTTAGATTTCTGGTGTAATTTACAGGTTGAGATTTGGTTTTATAATCAAATTTTAATGTCATGTCAGCCAAAACCTGATAGCATCCAAATTGTACATTGGCACCGTCACCGCTTCCTGAACCAGGACCTGTACAAACAAAATTTTGATTGATAAGCTGTTCAGCTTCACTGTTTTTATTGGCCAATAATAATTCTCTTATTTGCGGCAAAAAAGTATAGGCTTTATAATTATTTGCATCTTGCGAAGATCCGCTCCAAAGTGTTATATCATTTAGGACTAATTTTTCGGTTTCAATTCCGCCATCAGGCATAATTCCTAAACGCCCGTTTCCTAAAGGCAATGTTTCTTCCCATTGAGAAGCTGGTTTTGTGTACCATAGTTCTAGCTGATTATTTTGCGAATAACCTAGAAATGGCAGTAGTACAAAAAGAAACCGTTTGATTATTTTCATATTCATAGTTTTATTCTTTTGCCACAGATTAAAGAAATTATAATAATTTTTAATCTGCCCTAATTTGTATTAAAAAACTTTAAAAAATTTCTACAAGGTTTTTAGAAACCTTGTAGAAATAGAACTCTTATTTATTGTATGGAATCGCTTTTACAACTGGCTTTTCTCCATTTTTTAAAGCTGATTCATCAAATTCTATTATAACTTCTTTGCTTTCTCCTTTTAACAAAGTGAAATAGCTGTCGCTTGCAATTGCGGGTAATATCTGAGTTCCTGATTTATCATTTAAAACCTGCATCTGAATTCCAAAAGCAATTCCTGATGTACTGGAAACTTTTGCTTTTACCACATATTTTCCGTTTTGTTTTACCACTTTCGAAGTTACATTTACGTTTGCTTTTGGCAGTTTGTTCAATGCTGTAAAATCTTTCATATTGGTTCCTCTCCAATAAAAATTCTCACTGATTACCTTGTTCTGAGCGTCTTTTAGCTTTAAGCGAATAAAATGCACTGGACTTAAATCTGAAGTATCTGTACTATTTTCTGCTCCAAAAACCTGAAAATCGTATAAAGAATAACCCCATCCAGAACCTCGTTTTATGCCTAACATTCGAACATAACGTCCTTTTACCTCATCAAATGCTATATTTTGAAGTCCTTGTTTTCCGTCTTTTATTACACTTGCATCGGTCCAGTTTTTTGCATCTGAACTTATCTGAATTTTATATTCTTTCCCAAAAGCATTTTCCCAATTTAGAGTCACGCGATTGATCACGTATTCGTTTTCAAGATCTACGTAAATCCATTCATTGTCTGTTGAATTACTTGCCCATCTGGTATTAGAATCACCGTCAACAATGTCTTTTACATTTCCTCCATCTGTAGAAGATGCTGTAACATTCTTTTGAAAAGCCAAATCTTTCTGATTCGAGTAAAACGGAATCACAAAGCTTTCTGTTGCTGTATTTGAATAAGAATCTACAACGGCATTTTGTTGGAATTTCGTCACTGGTTTTCCATCTAAATTGTAGACAATAGCTTCTGCCTTTAGATTTTTATAATCGGTTCCTGTGGTATTAATTACTTTTACCGAATTATTCACTGGACTCCACTGAATGTGCATAGGCTCGCAAGCCGATTTTACGCCCCAATAGGCTCCCGTTAAATCGTAATAATAATCGTAAGTCTGCCACACCATACTTGGATAAGACGACTGGCTCATCCAGATCATAATTCCCGAAGCGTCTTCCCACATATGGTCTAACCATCCTTCATACATGGCTTTGTTAGTTTCAATGTTTAATAATTGGGCTTTTCTTGTGTATTCTTCCAAATTGTTAGGTTTTCCATAGCGCTCGTTTATGCTTTTATCATAATTATCTGGAGTTGCATTGAATGCTTTTTGTCCAAAGAAATGCTTGTCCCACATATCGTTTCTTGGCCACCAGTCTTTTTCTGGAATAAATTTCTTGAAGCTTTCTATATTAGGAAAAACGGCTGTACCTATTTCAGATCTTAATCCCCAGCTTGGTCCGTCGCCTGTTCCTGCATAAGGTTCTGGATATTTTGTAAAATAGAATCTCGGATCTTTATTTCCCCAAAGTCCGCTTCCGCTTAAATTTCCTGTATTGGAGCATGGCTGATAATAACGATCGTTGTTGTCGAATGTTTTTACATTTTCGGCAATCCAACCATTTAATGGAGGTTGCGGAAGACCTTCGTTATTGCCGCACCAAAGTGCAATACTTGCATGGTTTCTAACGCGTTTTATTTTCTCGATTACATTACTGTTGAAAACGTGAATATCTAATGGCAGATTTGGATTGGCATTCAGCCAGAAATCATCCCAAACCATTATACCGTATTTATCGCAGGCCTGATAAAATTCGTCGTCTGTAGTTGAGCCTAACCAATTGCGAATGATATTGTAATTCATTTCTTTATGAAGTTTGACTTTCAAGTCATATTCTTCGCCTCTGCATCTCAGCATGTATTCGCTCATTCCCCAGTTTCCTCCTTTCAAGAAAACACGTTTTCCGTTAATGGAAATATGGAGCACGCCACCTTCTGTATCATAAGTATATTTTTTGATGCCAAAAGTTATTTTCTGGCTATCTGAAACTACATTTCCAATTTTAAACGTAAACTGACAAGTGTATAAATTAGGATCTCCGTAACCGTTTGGCCACCATAATTTCGGATTTTGAATGGAAAGTTCTGGAAACTGTTCTTTTGTTAATTTTACATTTGTAATTCCATCGGCATCAAGACTTACTTTTTTAGAAAAAGTGATATTTCCTGGCATAATAACTCCGGTAAGAACACCTTCCTGATTTTGTGCTGATGAATTTTTAAGGTCTACTTTTATTTCAAGATCGGCACGAGCATTTGTTGGCAAGCTGGTATGAACCCAAGGATCTGCAATAGTTACTTTATCAGTGTTGCTTAAGAATACGTCATCTGTAACACCTGAATTTAATCCTGGAACATATGGCATCCAGTCCCAGCCAGCGCTAGAAATATAAGTTGGGCTTCCGTAATTGTTTAAAGGCTGTTTAGGAATGCTTACCAGAATGTTTAAAACGTTTTTTGCTTTACGATGCACCAATTTTGTAATATCAAATTTTCCTCGCTGCATCATACCGCTTAAAACTGCGATTTTTTTTCCGTTAAGATAAATTTCTCCTTCGCGATTTATTCCTTCAAAATTAAGCCAGATAATTTCTTTAGTGAAGTTTTCAGGAATCGTAAATTCTGTTCGATACCAGAAACTGCGGTCATATTTTGCTTTGTCGACTTGATAAATATTATCGCCGAAATTTGGATCTTTTTCTAATCCGCTTACTACATAAGAATTAAAGACAGTTCCCGGAACAACTGCTTTTACCCAATCGGCATCTGAATAGTTTGGAGTAAATATTTTAAGACTGTCTTTTCCAATTTCTGCTTGGGGTTTTACTTTCCAAGCAATATCAGAAGAATTTAAGCTTACTCTATTTTGAGCATAAAAATTTAACGATAAGGCGTTTAAAACAAATAAATAGAGATAAAACTGAATAGTATAGAATTTCATTGTTATTTGAATGATTATAAAATTGTAATTTATTAAAATAGGAATGCCATTTTGGGCTCAGTTTCTAACAGAAAAGCTCACTACTGTTACTACACCTATACCCAAAATGGCATTACAAATCAAAACTGTGATATTAACCAAATCACATGACCAAAAAATAAAAAATTACTATTTAAAGTTTTTTTAGATATTAATAACCAGGATTTTGATCCTCTGGACCAATTTCATCATTAAGCTTGATCTCTCCAATCGGAATAGGATAACGGTTGTGAAATTCAGCAATTGTACCGTTTTGTTTAGCCCATTTGTTGCGAGCACCTACTAATTCTACCAATTTTCCTGTACGAATAAGATCCATTCTTCTCCAACCTTCAAAAGCTAATTCACGCATACGTTCATCCAAAATTTGAACTCTAAATTGCGTTTGAGAAAGTCCACTCCATTTCATAGCATCAGGCAATGTTCCTCCAAAAGCTCTTGTACGAACCTGATTTACATATCCTTCGGCTTCTGTTGTGTTTCCTAATTCATTTAAACATTCTGCGTAGCTAAGTAATACGTCAGAGTATCTGATATATGGTTTGTTTTTTCCTGAATTCCAAAACGATTGTTTTCCATCTACACGAATATCTTCGTATTTTTTAATGTGCGGATCCAACTCATCACCACCAAAACCAGCTGGAAGTGTTGGCACAACTCCTTTATAGGTAAAGTCATAACGAATGCTCGCCGCTTTACGCATATCACCTGCTTCCCATATTCCTCCATCAGTTTTATCTTTATAGCAATATTGAGTAGGAAGAATTAAGTCATAACCACCAAAATAAGCGTACTGATCCATGTTAGCCAAAACTCTTGAGCCTGTCTGCCATTGTATTTGGTTGTTATCTGGCCAGTTATTAGTATACTGCCATTCGTATAAAGATTCTGGAGAGTTAGCATGATCTGGGCTAAAAACATCTGCATAATTAGGCAATAAACTGTATTTTCCAGATTTAATAACTTCTTCAAACCATTGTTTTGCTTTGGCATAATCACGGTATCCTGACGCTTGTGGAGCATATAGATATACTTTCCCTAATAGTGCTTGAGCCACTCCTTTTGCAGGAAATGCAGGATTGCTCTGTGTTGCAGGAAGTTTTTCAACTGCTCTTTCCAAATCGGCAACTATATAAGAATACACCAAAGGTAGAGGCTGACGTTTTAAGCCAAATTCTGCCGATTTTGCTTTATCGTTAATTGGTATTTCTCCCCAATATTGTGTAAGCTCAAACATTAATGTAGCTCTTAAAAAACTAGCTTCCCCCATTAAAAGGTCACGTTTTGCGCTATCTTCTTCAGTATTGATTCCTAATGCTCTAATAGATTGTGCCGCTACTTCAATTACTGGCCATCTGTCATTCCATAATTGCCCAATTGCCTGATTCTCCTGGCTTAAAAAACCATTGTACAAATCAAGTCCTGCTTGGTTTGCATCTCCAGTTACCTGCAAAGCTCCTTGTTGCGCTTCGTCTGTACCAAGAGAAGTATAAAGACCAGCACGGTCTTTTTGCATATTTCTCCAATTCGTTATAGCTCCTAATAGAACAGGTTCTATTTTTCCTAAACTGCCATAAGCTTGGGCAGCAGTAAGTGAACTTTTAGGGTCTTCATCCAAAAAATCTGAAGAGCAGGATCCTGATAATATAGCTAGAGCCATAAAGGCTATAATTTTTGCTTTCATAAAAATAATTTTTAAAATTAATTTGATTAAAGAGTTACATTTAATCCCATAACTATCATTCTAGACATTGGATAAGAATCTCCTCCTTCAGGATCATAGCCTTTATACTTAGTAATGATAAATAAATTAGATCCTGTTAGATAAAATCTTGCGTTTCTAAGAAAAACACTTTCTGCAACTTTATCTTTTAATGTATACGATAATGTAAGTGCATTTAATCTTAAGAATGAAGCGTCTTGAATTGCCTTATCTGTTTCGCCTAAAGTATATCTTCCTCCTCCATAATAAGCTCTTGGCACATCTGTATTAGTATTAGTAGGAGTCCAACGATCCAAAAGATCTGTGTGTGCTGCACTCATTCCTCCTGAGTTCATGTAACTTTCGTAAGTTCCGCTTGGTCTCTTACCTCCTATTGAATAAGCAAATACGGCATTTAATCCAAAACCTTTGTAATTAACATCTGTAGAAAAACCACCATAATAATCAGGATTTAAATCACCAACCACATATCTGTCCTGATCGTTTATTACACCGTCTCCATTACGATCTTTAATTTTAATATCTCCAGGCTGAACAGTTCGGCTTCCGTAATTTACTTTGCTAAGGTCTTCTCCTTGTTGTGCTATACCATCATATTGAAATACATAAACTGTGTTTACTGATTGGCCTAAGAAAAAGTTTCCTGTACGTTGGATCTCATTGTTGCTATAACCACCTAAATTGTATATCTCTGTAGCATCTCCATAAAGTTTTGTAACCTTATTTTTTGCTGATGATATGTTAGCAGAAACATTCCATCTTAAATCTTTGTTTTTAATAATGTCGCCGCTAAGCTCTAATTCGAAACCCTGATTAGTAGTAGCACCAATATTATCCAGCTTGTATTTATATCCAGATGAAACTGGCATATTGCGAATCATTAAAAGGTCGTCATTATTTATATGGAAATAGTTAGCACTTGCAGTCAGTCTGTTTTGGAAGAAACCAGCATCTAACCCAATATTAAATTGTTTTTGTTTTTCCCATCTTAAATCAAAATTATCAATATAGTTGTCAGACACATAAGTCCCAGAATTGTTGCTCACTTGTGCATTATACAAGGCAAAATATCTGTAAGGATCCACATTCTGATTACCAACCATACCATATCCTACACGAAACTTAAGCTGGCTTAATTTTTCAAATCCTTGAAGGAAATTTTCTTTAGCAATATCCCAACTTCCTGCTACTGAAGGAAAGGTTCCCCATTTGTTGTTAGGACCGAATTTAGAAGAACCATCTCTTCTTATTGTACCTGTAATATTATACTTTCCATCAAAAGTATAGTTCAATCTAGCGAAATACGATTGGTTTGAATAATTTGTAAATTTTGAACCCAACTGCGCATTATCTTTTTGATAAGCACCAGATAAAGCCATATAGGTCAAATCATCACTAACAAATCCGCGAGCTCTAACATCGGTTGAATTATCTGAGTTGCTCATCACAGAGAATCCTCCCATTAAACTTACATCATGCTTTTCAGCAAAGACTCTGCTATAAGTTGCGGTATTATCCCATTGGTAATTAAATTGTGAATATCTGTAATGATGCGCTTCTCCGTTCATAGAGTTTCTAAGCGACTGCCCTGTATAACTTGGCACATAATCAAAGTTTGCCTGATCTGTAACGTCTATAGAAAGAGTAGTTCTGATATCAAGTCCTTTTACTGGTTTTAGGCTTAAAAAATTACTGCTTGTAAGTCTATTACGTGTACTTGAATTTATGATATCAAGACTTTTTATCGGATTATAAAGATTTTGGTCAAATACTTCACCATATCTAAGATAAGTAGCCTTAGGATCTATAGGCAATAATGGATTTGCTCCCAATGCCACTCCAAAAGCGCTTCCTTCTTGATAGTTAGTTTCACTTCTTGAAAAAGTAGTATTGGTACCGAACTGCAACCATGATTTTAAATCTTGCGTAAGGTTAATTTTTCCGTTATATCTTTTAAAATCAGAGTTTTTAAGAAGTCCCTCTTGGTCAACATAATTAAAGCTTACAAAATAAGTTCCTTTCTCTCCTCCTCCGCTAAAGCTTAAATTATGGTTAGTTTGAAAGCCTGAACGCGTTACTTGGTCTAACCAATTGTAACTTTTACCAGTTCTATAAGATTCCAATTCATAAGGCGCAAATACTGTAGAACCATCTGATTTAATTTGATTGATATAAGCAGCACGATCAGCCCCTGGATGTTCATCCATATAGCGATTTGCATAAGCATCAACTCTTAGATCAAATAACTGCTGGCCATTCATCAAAGGGATAGTTCTTGCAAATTCAGATACACCTGTCCAGCTATCATACTGTATTTTTGCTTCTCCTGTTCTTGAACCTTTTTTGGTTGTAATTACGATTACTCCATTAGCCGCTCTTGAACCATATAATGCGGTAGCAGAAGCATCTTTAAGAATTTCCATACTCGCAATATCGTCAGGGTTAATGTTTTCAAAATTGCTATCGGTAATCAAACCATCAATTACAAATATTGGGTTACCTCCAAAGTTTAGAGAATTATTCCCCCTAATTCTAATTGAACCTGCTTGACCAGGAACAGCACTTTGTTGCACATATACACCAGAACTACGCCCTTGAAGTGCTTGCACTACGTTTGGCGTAGGAACCTCTCGAAGCTTGTCACCAGAAACACTACTTACAGCTCCTGTTAAATCTCCTTTTTTCATTTTGGCCCCCACGATTACAACTTCAGTCAGTTCTTGTGTACTTGGAGTCAAAGAAATATTAATTTCAGATTTACTTGCTGTTGCAGTCTTTGAATCAAATCCGATGAAACTAAATTCTAGTGTGGAGCCAGATTTTACGTTTGTTAATTTGTAACTACCATCAATGTCTGTAGCTGTAGAAATCTTAGTACCTTTTACCAGAATGGTTGCTCCAGGCAAAGGTAAGTTTTCATTATCTGTAACTTTACCGGTTATGGTTTGGGAATAAACTGTACCGGCAGAAAGCATAACTACTAAGAAGCATAAGTATCTTATTGCAATTCTCATAATAATTTGGTTTTTTTAGTTAATAAATTAGAGAGTTAGTTTTTTTATTTGTTTATTGAGCATCTAGAATATGAGAAAACGAATTGACTTATACTATACTATACTACAACATTACAAACATACAAATATTTTTATTACATCCAAATTTATGTTTAAGAATTTGCTATTTTTTTCAGTGATTTATTTCGTCTTTAATACAAATACACAGGAATAAAAACGAAAAACAGAATAGATAGCGAATCGTTTTAAAGAAATATCAGACAAAACATTAGAAGTATTATGCTTAAAACAAGGAAAATCGTATGAATTTAATTCCTAGTCTAGCAAACTTAATTTTCAAAAAAAAACAAGATTTTACTTCTTAAGTGAAACAAAAAAGATGCACTATAGTGCATCTCTATCAAAAAGTTTTAAATCTTAATTTCTCTGATTCTTAGAATTTTAGAACTATGCGACTCCCCATTTTGAAAATAATATAAAGATACTCAGCATACCAATCAATAAAAGGGCGAAATACCAATATCGATTCTTCCAAGGAGTTAATTCAACCGATTCCAGTTTAATTTCAGCATAACTGTAACTAGGATAAAATTTAGAAACCACCAACATACATACAGAAGTAAGCACAAATAGCAAAGCTAACATATGCAGATAATGCAGTTGAATATCTAGAAGGTAATTAAAAATAATATAGCTAAGAATAAAAAATATCATCCCAATTTTTGCTGCTTGAGGCGGTACTTTTTTAAATACAAAACCTACTAGAATAATGGTAAAAATTGGCACACAAAACATGCCTCCTAATTGCTGCAAATAGGTATAAAAACCTGCCTTGCTAAAAATGATAAATGGAGCTGAAAACATTGCTAGAGCCGAGACAATAATCTCAAACTTGCGTCCAGTGTAAACCAGATGCCTTTCTGTTACTTCTTTGTTTCTTTTCTCCAACCACGGTTTATAGAGGTTAAGCACAAATAATGTACTACTGCTATTAAGTCCCGCATTAAAAGTACTAATTGCAGCACCCAAAACTACAGCGGCAGTTAAACCAATCATTACTCCTGGCAATGTATCTTTTATTACTAGCGGAAAAACTTCTGCTGTATTTTCTAATTTATCGTAAAGATGAACTCCAACTAAACCAGGAATATTAATAATGAAAGGGCAAAGCAACTTTCCTAAACAAGCCAATCCCATACCTTTTTGACTATGCGATAAACTTTTGGCCGAAAGCGCTTGCTGCACAATAAATTGTTCCATTCCCCAATAGTACAGATTCATGATAAACATTCCTGTAAAAATGGTATTAAGCGGAATCTCATCTTGAGATCCGCCAATAGAATTTAAATGTTCTTTGTGTTCTGAAAGCAGAATATTGAGACCTTTAAACCAATCTCCGTTCCCTAAATATTTGAATCCAAAATACGGAAAAGCAATTCCAATTGTCAGCAATCCGATACTTAAAACCGTGTCACTAATTGATATGGCGCGCAAACCGCCTAAAACAGAATAAGCACATCCTGTAAGTCCGATTACCCAAACCATAAACCAAATGTTCTGCCAATAGGTTAATCCTAAAGGTTGTAAAAAATTAAACATTCCGGTTAAGGCAACTGCGCCTCCATATAAAACAGCAGGAAGCAAATTGACCACATAACTGCAGAGAAATATTATCGAAACTAGTCTTTTAGTAGAATGATCGTAACGTTTTCCTAGATAATCTGGAATGGTCATGGCTCCAGTACGGAAATAAATTGGCAGGAAGAACTCAGCAACCAAAAGCATGGCTAGCACAGAACTTACGCCCCATGCTATCACGCTCATATTATTATTGTAAATAGATTCGTTTTCGCCTATAAACTGATTAGCACTGATATTGCTCAATAGTAAGGCTCCTCCAACGATAAAAAAATTATTGTTACGATCGGCAAAAAAAAGTCCATCTGTTGTCTGAACCTTTTTTTTCCGAGTTTTTAATGCTGAAATTACGGCAACTAAACCTGTTATTAGTAAAAAACTAACAATGGATGAAACGTTCATAAATTACAACGAATTTCTATCTATAAGAATTGTTGGAATGATTTCCTGAGTTTTTTTTCTGTTTAAAACAAAATCGGCTGCTTTTTTTCCCATTTCTGCGAAATCAGTAGAAAATGTTGTGACACCATCAAAAATAATCTCTTTTACAATATCATCATTGTGTGAGATAAACCCAATGTCTTTACCAATTTTCAAACCTTTGATTTTTGAGTCTTTCAACATTTCCCAAAGTTCGAGATTATGAATGGTAAAGTACACTTTTCCTTTTTCTAGAGAACCAGCCGTATACTCCTCTTTTATAACTCCTTTGATATCATAATCTTTCATGAATCTTTTGAAGGAATTTAAAATTTCATTAGGTTCTGCAGACGACGGTTTAAAGAAGAAAACTAATTCGTCGTATTTTTTAATTTTATCTTTAAGCTGCACAAAAGCATTGTAAGACGAATCTCCAAACTCTTGTGCAACATAATTATAATCTTCATCTGTTTCTATAAAACGGTCTACCAATAACACTCTGTTTGTTGGAAGTTGTTTTAAGACATCTGGCGTTTTTTTGCTAGGAATCGGAGCAATAACAAACATTCCGTATTTTCCTTTTATATTCTGAACAATGTTTTCGAATGTGCTAAAATTATTGTGATGGAAAAAAATATCCAATTGCACATTCTTTCCAAGCCCTTTTCTAAAATTCTCATAAAACGTTTCCTGAAAAATATCAAATGCAAAGATCAATAATGCAACTTTCAACTCCTGCTTTACATCATTAGTGGCAACAAAGTAACCCAATCTATTTTTGGATTCGATTATTCCTCTGTGAACAAGTTCTTTATAAGCTTTTGCAATGGTTTCTCTTGCAAAACCCAGTTCGCTTATAAAAGTATTTACAGACGGAAGCAAATCGCCTTTTGTGACTACCTTTTCATCAATGGCATTAATTATCCCCTGAACCAATTGCTCATGTTTAGATAAGGAATTAATAGATTCAAGATTTTTGATCTGCTGAATAATTTGCTTCATAAAACGTTTTAATAGGTATTTATTTAGAAAATATAGTATTACAAATATATACTAATGTTTATAATTTAGTTAAGCTTTAGTAATTTTTAAAACCACGCTGCTGTTTGATGGCGTAACATTTGGATTGATTCCCACTTGCATTAAGAAATCGCCAGAATAAACCGCTGTTTCTACTACTGGTTTTTTATCTGGATATACGTTGATTTCTTCTATTTTATAATTTTGATTTGCTTGCAATCCTTTTAATTTTATTGGAAGATGTGTTCCTGCTTCATATCTTGAATTAACAGAATAGCTGAAAACCACTCCTTCATTTCCATTTTTATTGACAAACATTACAGACGCAGCATCATTTCCGTACGGATCTTGTAAACGATATTGGTCACCATGCCAAATAGTATTGCTTAATGCATGGTAATTTTTGATAGCCTGTTGTGTAAAAGTTAAGTCTTTATCGTTTAATTCTTTCACCACAATATCAAAACCTAATCTTCCCATCATCGCAACATCTGTACGGTATTTTAAAGGCTGTTTTCCCCAGTCTGTAACGTGCGCTGCAATTGTTAAAGCAGGATAAAAATAAGAGTACTCATACTGCATGTACACACGCTCTAAAGGATCTGTATTGTCACTTGGCCAGAATTCTGTAAAATATTTCAAAGCTCCGTAATCTACTCTTCCTCCACCACCAGAACAAAGCATCATTGGTATTGTTGGATATTTTACACGAATACGCTCCAATACTTTATAAAGTCCGTTTACATAATCTGTATAAAAGTTGTTTTGTTTATCTTTTAAATAACTAGAATATGCATTATAAATTACAGCATTACAGTCCCATTTAATATAAGCCAATTCTGGATTTTCGGTAAAAAGATTGTCTACAACTCCATAAACAAAATCTTGAACTTTTGGATTAGACAAATCTAAAACCAACTGATTACGGAAATAATGTTCTGCTCTTCCTGGCTGTTTTACAATCCATTCTGGGTGTTTTTTGTACAAATCACTTGCCGGACTTACCATTTCTGGCTCAATCCAGATTCCGAATTTTACCTGATTGTCTTTGGCTGTTTTAACTAAAGTTCCAATTCCGTTTGGCAATTTCTTTTTGTTAACTTCCCAATCTCCTAAAGCCGCATCGTCATTGCTACGCGGATAAGTGTTTCCAAACCATCCGTCATCTAACAAGAACATATCTACGCCCAATTTTTTACTGTCAGCAATTAAGACTTTCAGTTTATCTTCATCAAAATTAAAATAGGTTGCTTCCCAGTTGTTTAACAATGTCAAACGATCTCCTTTTCCGTCCAAGATTTTATAGTTTCTTGACCAATCGTGCAGATTACGGCTTGCGTGTCCTTTTCCTTTAGATGATAAAGTGTACCAGAATTTAGGTGTTGTAAAAACTTCGCTTTTAGCCAGTTTGTAAGCAGCCGCTGCATTATTAATTCCAGAGATTACTCGAAGGTTATTCAACGGATCTAGTTCTAAATCAGTTCTAAAGTTTCCTGACCATTCCAAACCTGCAAATAAAACTTTCCCTTCGTCTTCTGAAGCTGGTTTGTCCAAAGAAACCATAAATACTGAAGGCTGAAATAAATTGGTACGTGAGCCTAATTTAGTATCCAAAGTTTTAATTCCGTGAGTAATTTTAGCCTCCTCAGATTGCATTTCTTTGGCCCATTCACCATGATATTGGTTTAAATAGAAATTGTTGTATCCTTTTAAATATAAGTTAGCCGAAGCATATTTGTTTAAAGTAATACTTCCTTTTTCGTTATGCTGAATGGTTGTCCATTGCTCAATAACATCAGTATCGTAATACGCCTGAATAAACAAATGAACCTCAACAGGATATACTGGATCTTTTAAAGTGATTTCGGTTTGAGAAACTCCTGTACTAACCGTGTTGGTTTTATGGCTTACATATAACAAATCTAACGAAGTGTTTCCGTCAGCATGAGTTACGGTAATAGCTGGTTCTAATAAATTTTTAGATCCAGAAGCAGTATAAGTGGCATTATAAATACCTGAATAATCGGTTCCTTGACGAAACTGACTTTGTATTTTGGCATAATCTGAATCGTTTGCCAATTTTTCTCCTAAATAAATAGTACTTACTTCTTTGCCTTTATTTACCTGTAAAACCAATGCATTTGATTTTGTTTTTACAGCTATAATTTCTTGTGCTGTTATTGAACTGCAATAACTCGTGAGAATAAAAAATGCTATCGCAAAAGACTGCCTTAAATTGATACTTTGTTTTTTCATTTTATTATGTATTATTTTTTACTTCTTTTCTTGTGTAATTCCTTTCCAATTATCTGTTCTAAATGATGACGCAGGAAGACCTGATGCATTTGTCAGATTTCCGTCTGGATTATCTGCCCAGTTGTATCGAACCGCTGCAGGATTTGGAACGTTCTGCGCATATACGATCACTTTTCCGTTTACTATTTTTGCTTCTGCCCAATAAAATTTCTGATCTGCTCCCGCAATAGAAAATCCTTTCAGCATACCTTCTTTAGCTTTAATTTCAGTGTTAAAATCAAAATCTAACACAATTGTATTGTTTTCAATTTTAAACGATTTATAAAGCGGTCCCGAATAATCGATTTTGGCATTATACACTTTTGCTAAAGCAATATTAGCGAGACGACCTCCTACATCTTGTTTATTTTTTGGGTGAATATCTTCTCCATTTCCAATATCAGTGGTTACTGCCATTCCTGTGTTTTGCAGTTTTAAAGCCATGAACTGTGCCTCTCTTAATTCTGCCCAATCCGAATCTCCAGGTTCTTGTTTCTGCTGTTTGTAATTGGCTAACTGCACAAAGAAAAACGGAAGATTTTTATCTTTAAACTGAGTTCGCCAGTCGTTTATAAGCAGCGGAAATAATTTTTGATATTGAAAAGCTCTTTCTGCATTGCTTTCTCCCTGATACCAGATTACTCCTTTTATTTTGTAATCTGCCAAAGGAGCAATCATGGCATTGTATATTGCACTTGGCCTATTTTGCCCCTGAGCCAGATAAGGTCGTGCAGGCAAATCTTTACTGTCTGCACCTATATTGTATTTCCAATCTCCTGCTAAGGAAATAATTTCTTTATCTGATTTTAAAGCGATATTTTCTTCTCCATAAATACCTCCATTTCCTGCTCCGTCATATACTCTAATGATAATTACGTTTTCTCCTTTTTTCAAATATTTTGATGGAATGGTATAATGACGCTCTACGTTATATCCTTTTGTTTCTCCAATATAATTTCCATTTACCCAAATCATATCATCATCATCGGCAAAATAGCTTAGAGTAAAATCTTTACTATTATCTGCGATGGCAACCTTTTTTCTGAACCAAACTATACCGTCAAAATTTCCTAATCCGTTGCTGTCAAAAAAAGAAGGAACCTTCATTGTTTTCCATGAAGCATCGTCAAAACCAACTGAAGCCCAGATTGCTTTTTCGTTCTGATATCCTTTGTCAGCATTAGCTAGATGTTTTTCCCAAACCGCTAAATCAGCATTGTATTTTTTCTCTAAAGTTTCTCTGCTTGATTCAGATTTCATCGCTTCTATCTGAGCATCAAAATCATGAATGGTGCTTAACGCTCCAGAACTTGTCCAAGCTTCTATCAATGTTCCTCCCCAAGAAGAATGGATTAATCCGATCGGAATTTTTTTTTCTTTATAAATTTTCCTAGCAAAAAAATAAGCTGTTGCACTAAAATCTGCTATAGTTTTAGAATCGCAGACATTCCATCCATTGTGTTGCACTTTTAGTATATTTAATTGCAAAGTGCTTTCTATATGTTCTGCTTGCAATAATCGAATCTCAGGATAATTGGCGTTTGCAATTTCTTCTTTATAATTCTCTATTTTTCCCCAGCCTTCAAGCGGCATTTCCATGTTGCTTTGTCCAGAACACAACCACACTTCTCCAATTAGAATATTTTGAAGCGTTTTTACTTCTCCGTCATTTATTGCAAGCGTATAAGGTCCGCCGTAAGCAGGCGTTTTTAAAACTACATTCCACTTACCATTTACAACGGCAGCTTTATATGTTTTTTTATCCCAAGAACTTGTAACTGATACTGATTGCTGATTGCTTTCTCCCCAAAACGGAACGGTGCTTTTTTGCTGCAAAACCATATTATCAGTAAAAAAAGAAGGCAACTTTACTGTAGCATTTGCTGCAACCGAAACCAGTCCTATTACAGCTAACAGAATATTTTTTAAAAGATATTTTTTCATGCTGAATCTATTATCGTTTTATGATTTTATACAAATGAGCATCTTTTGAACCAAGATTTACATTTAAAGTATTGTCTTTTATTTCGCTCTTTTGAGAAGTAAAAAGATCTTCGATTTGATAACTTCCTTTTTGAATATCTAATCTCTCCAATGGTAAAGCATAGCTTTTTGCTTCGTTTCCATAATTGAAAACAGCGATATACCAATCGTTTTCTATTTTCTGCTGAAAAACTTCAGTTGTATCTTTTCCTGTATTTCCTTCTACTGGTCGAAAAGCCACGCCATGAGCCACTATCTTAAGCAACTCTTTATTCTGAAGCCACTCTTTGGCGCGTTTGCTCCAAATTCCTTCCTTACTGTAATCGTCTCCTGTGATTAATGTTCCTGTGATTATTGCAGAAATTAATCTTGCACGGTTTTCTCCCTCTGTAACATCAGCAAAAACAACATGATCGGCATCAATATAATCATACGAATAGGTTTGCCACCAGCCGTAATTCACGCTATTCAGAGTATATTGAGTCTGCTCGATAGTTTTCCAAGCATCGCATGCAATACGTCTTATATGAGCATAACGAGAGGTTGCCATATTTGGAGAAATTGCGGCATAAATAAGCATTTGTCCGTCTAGTGCATTTACCAAATGCTCCATTCCTACTTTGTAAGCCTGCATTCCTGTTGTGACATTTTTATCATAAAAAGAAGAAGATTCAGCCGCTGCATGTCCTAGAAAGTCGATTTTGATCATTTTGAAGCCGCACGCTTTTAGTTTATTAATTACATAATCAACACGTTTTAGCGTACCAGGATGTGTTGGATCAATTGCGCGTGCGCCATCAAAATCAAAATAAGTATTTCCAGTTTTTGTCCACATTTCGCCAAAAGTATAATCGCTTCCTTCTGCTTTACGGTTTGGTCCGTCTTTCCAGCCCCAATCTGTAAAAGGTGCCCAATAGGCTCCCGGTTCTAATCCTTTATTTTTACAGTAATCTGCAAATTCTTTTAGTTTGCTGAAATCTCCTGTAAAACCGCCTTTTACCATATTATCCCAAAATGAATCAAGATCGATATAAGCTGTGTTTCCTACTCGAAACTGCGGAATTTGATTCGCAAAAAAATCAGCAACTTTGGTCGTATTCTCATAATTGATTTTTTCCATCAAAACGCCCCAGCTGTTCCATCCCACTGGAGTTGGCTTATCCCATTCAAAAACATATGGTTTTTCTACAATACGATTGGTTTTAGCATATTCTTCCATTCCGTTTCTCCAATCGGAATAATATCCAACAAAGAATTTTGGCGACAATACTTTGTTTCCTCTTACCAAACCGTGCGCAATGCTGTCTCGCGTTATTTCTTTTTCAGAAAAACCTGCCCAAGCCGAGAATAAAGGCTCTTTATTTTTGTTGATTGATTTTACAGCACTTTTCCAAACGGTATGTTCTAAAGAACCTACTATAAAACCATTTCTAGAAGTGTTATTAAATACTATTCCAACTTCTGCACTTGTATTATTTGAAATTGTATCTAATTTTTTAGAATTATAACTCGCCCAAGCATCATTATCATAAGGAACAAAAACAGTTTGCAAGTTTTCTACTTTATCAAAAGTAATTTTTCCTAAATCTAATGGCGCAATATAATTGGTTGCTATTTGCTTCTCGTTTCCTAAAATTTCAATTTGAGTTATAAAATAAGATTGATTATTATAGGTAAAGAAATTTTGAATTAAAGTTGGATTGTTTTTATCCTTATAAGTTAGAATATACTTTGTCCCTTTTCCTAAATTATCTGTAAAAGCTTCTTTTGATAAAACCGCTTCAGGATAATCACTAATAGAAATTGTTTTACCATTAACAACAACCGAAGCTTTTGCTCCAGAAAAAATATTTTTACCAGATTGGCTTACTGCTATTGTTTTGTTTTTAACATCATAAGTAATGTTGCCATTTTTTCCAAAAGTCATTTTTATGCTTTTTTGAGCCTGCATAAATGGACTAAAAAAAAGCATTATTATCCCAGACAAAAACAGCTTTTTTATTAATAAACAATGTGGTTTCATTAATTTTATTTTTGGTTATTATACTATTCTATACTACAATGATACGAATTAAAATTTACCCTGCAAGAACATTGCAAAAAATACTGCTTACTTTTTTTGCCCAAACAAACATAATTACCTAAAAATCAACATTTAACACAATTACAAAAGAGCTTTATTTTTTTTCTTCAAAATAGTCATTTTGACAATAATTATGACATAATCTCAAAAATCTAACTAAAAATATACATCTCAAAAAATTTTATAAATCAAAAATTATCATTTTAACATTCTAGCCAAAACAAAAAATCCCGATTCTCAACTAAAGTGAAAATCGGGATTTTTGAAAGTTTTAAAAGTCTTTAATTCTTAACAAACTTAAAGTTTTGCACCGGATGTCCAGTCGCTTTTACTTTTACCATATAAACACCCTTTGAAAGTCCGTTTACTGGTATTTCTGAACTAATCATGTCTTCGGCAGTAATAGCATTCTTCCAAACTTCTTTTCCGCTTATATCATATAATGAAATTGTCGCTGTACCATTAATTACTTGATCAAACTTAATTCTGAAACTGTTTGATGCAGGATTAGGAAAGACATAATTTGTAGAAGCAGTTGGCCAATTGTAACTTGGCGCACTTAGCACTCCTGCGTTCGAAATAGCATAAATAGCCGCATCTGCTTGAGGCAATTGAACATTCAATGTGCTTTGAGCGGTACTTGTCGCTCCAGAATAAAGCTCTTTGACTGTATAGTTTCCTGATCCAAGCCCTAGACGACTAAAACTGATATTATTTGTCATCGTTGTATTTCCGTAATTAAAAACAGCTACATAAGTAACGTTGTTGTATGTTGCAGAAAATACATTTGCGGCATTGTATCCTGTGTTTCCATCGGCAGGAATAAAATGCATCTCGTTACGAGCAACATTCATTACATCATTATTTTGCAAAAGACTTTGTGCAGTTGTTTTCCACTGACCCGCAACAGAAAAATCATCACCTGCAATTACTGTTCCTGTAACCACGCTGCTTAATAATCTTGCACGATTTTGCCCTATTGAAGCAGTCCCAAAAACAATATGATCTGCATCTATATAATCGTAAATTTGATTTTGCCACCAGCCATAAGTTGTACTATTCAAAGTATAATCTGTTTCGTTTATGTTTGTGTAGGCATCGCATGCTATACGTCTTACGTGCGCAAAAGGGCCAGTAGCCAAATTAGGAGATATTGCGGCTTGCACTAACATCGTTCCGCCAATTTCATCAATCAAATATTTCATTCCTTCCTGATACGCTTCCATACCCGTATGAAGCTGATTATTTGCAAAACTGTCAGCTTCAATACTCGCATGCGTTAAGAAGTCAATTTTTATCATTTCGAATCCCGCGGTTTTGAAACGATTTATAAAATAGTGAATTCTAGCCTTAGTTCCTGGACTTGTCGGATCCATAGCATAAGCTCCATCCAACTCTAAAGGATTTCCGTTAACTTTTGTCCAACACTGATTATAAGTATATGAACTTCCTTCAACCTGACGATTGTATTTTCCCCAATCTACAAAAGGAGCCCAATAAATTCCAGCCTTATAACCTTTACTTTTTGCATAAGTGACAAATTGAGCTAGCTCAGCATCACTCATATTGTCCCAATAAGAATCAAGATCAATATATAAAGCATTGTCTTGAGTTTTAAATGCAGGACAATCATTATGAAAAAAATCTACAACTGCTTTTGCTTTCGTCAAGTTAATATTGGTTTGCATAGCTCCCCAGCTGTTCCATCCAATTGGTTTTGGCGCTGTCCAGTCAAAAATATATTTAGGTTGCATTGCTGCATTTGCTTGTGCAAATTCTTCGAATCCTGTTCTCCAATCGTCTGTAGCATTAATCATTACTTTTGGAGAAGGGCAACTTGTCTGCCCCACATTTACCCAACCATGTCCTCTTGCATCTCGGGTTACATCTTGTTTTGTCCAACCTGCAATTACCGAAACATAAGCTGATGAAGAACCGCCGCCACTTACTGTAACACCTGTTTTCCATTTTGTATGCTCCAACGAACCAATTACCAAACCTTTACGATTAGTATTATTATAAATATTAGTTACCTCAGATGCTGTAAAATCAGCCGAATTTAAAGTATAGGCATTATATCGAATCCAGGCATCGTTATCGTAAGGAACAAATACAGCTCTAGTATCTCCTGTTCCAAAATTTGGCGTTACCTGATTACTGGTTAAAGGAGACATTTTATAGCAGTTTGAACCATTTCCTGTCAGCACAACTTGTACAGCCAGATAATTTTTATTGGTATAGGTATAAAAAATCTGCTGCATTCCGAGCGAATAATTTCCACTTAAAGTAAAAATGTGCTTAGTTCCGCTTCCCACATTATCGGTAAATGATTCTGAACTATAAACCGCTGAAGCAAAATTAGTACTCACATACTGCTGATCGCTATTTGCATAAGCAGATGCATTGCTAATTACAGTCGCACCATTAAATTTTATGCTATACGTTTTATTGGTTAAATTATAAACGATACTATTATTTGTTCCAAAAGCAATAGTTTGGTTAGTTCCTGCTGCTAAAGGTGTTAAAATAAATTTGTCGAGATTAGGAGCCCATGAGTTGGTATTATCCCAAAGCAAAGTTGTTGTGCCGCTGTTCAAATAAACGTTTATGTTTTTAGAAGCAGCTGTACTCCATCCTCCACTCGGTTCGCAAGGAATCGCAATCGCCGCGGCAGAACCAGCTGTTAATCGAATCGCACGTGGATCTCCCGTACAATAAAACAATTGCAGATTGTACCAACCCGTTGCTGCTACAGTAACATTTACAGAAACGCTACCAGTACCTCCTAAATTACCGACAATTTTTCCTGAACAGGAATCGCAGTTTTGAATGTCAGCATTTCCAGTGCGGGTACCATTTTCAAATTCGTAACTCTGACTCCAACTGCAAATCGTTAATAAAAATAGCATTAAAGTCAGTAGTTTTTTAACCGATACTTTTTCTTTTGTAATTTTTTCTTGCATAGTTTTTCAATATTAGTTAGTAAGATTTAGTACTATTCTGTACTATACTACAATAATAAGAAAAATATTAGTATAACATTAAAAATCAGACGATTTAATTGTTTAGTTGAAACAAATTAAACAGAGAGCCAATAAAACTGATGTCTTTTCTCTGCTAAAATATTTTTAGATTACAAAGTCTCTTTCTCTGTTGACTTTGAAAGCCTTAACTTTATTGATCGCTGTTCTTTTTACTACTCTATTATTTTCTTTAGAAATAATTCAAAAAAAATTTTCACAATTAAAAAAACGCCTTATATTTGCACTCGCAATCACGCAACGATTGCGACATACTGGAGAAATGGCAGAGCGGTCGAATGCGGCAGTCTTGAAAACTGTTGACTGTAACAGGTCCGGGGGTTCGAATCCCTCTTTCTCCGCTGAATTTTAAAAAACCTCAATATTCTATTGAGGTTTTTTTTTGCTTTATACAGAAGTTTACTCGGCTTTTCAATTCAATTTATAGCAAAACCTTAGCATAAAAATCATGTGCATTAAGTAAGAAAAAAATCATTATTTTTAACTAACCTTCATTTTTGCATTATGACCGATAAATCACAACTCTTAAGTTCCATTTTCAGGCATCTTGACGGCTTAGTTACTGCGCCTGTAGCAATAGCGCTAAAAAATAAATCTGTACTAGATTTTATCTTAAATAAAAAGCAAACCACTTTATCTGAACTTACATCGGTTTTTAATGCCAACGAAGGCTATCTAAATATCGCTTTACGAGTTCTCGCTTCTCAAGGATTTTTAGATTATGAAATCAATAATAAAACACAGACTATTTCAATTTCTGTAAATGAGAAAACCGAAATTGCTTTTTCATTATTTCATCTTTACAGAGATGTTGTAGAATTGCTTCAATTATCTATACATTTTCATCCGCGTTTGTTTGAAGACACTCCTTTTGAAAAACTCAATATCATTTTTGAAAAATATAAAAAGAGAGACGAAATTGAGCCTTCCAGTGATCCTCTAACGAATAGCATTCAAGAGCAAATTTTAAAACATATTGAAGGTTACCTCATCGGACCAACTATCGTGCGATTGGCAATGAACGGAATGTTTCATAAGTATTTTATGGAAACTTCTTTTAGACCTGAAGAGTTTCATAAATCGCCCGAAAATTTTAAAAAGATTTTAGACTTTTTTGTTCATCTGGGATGGTTTCTAGAAAAAAATGGCAATTATCAATTTACCGAAGCTGGTTTATTTTTTGCTAAAAGAGCCAGCGCTTATGGAGTTACGGTTTCCTATCTGCCAACATTTGCTAAAATTGAAGAATTGATTTTTGGAAATCCGGATATTTTAATAACTGCCGAAGGTGAAAACGAACTTCATGTGGATCGCGAAATGAACGTTTGGGGAAGCGGTGGCGCTCACGACACTTATTTTAAAGTAGTCGATGAAATCCTTATAAAGCTTTTTAATCTTCCTATTGAAGAACAGCCAAAAGGAATTCTCGATATGGGTTGCGGAAATGGCGCTTTTCTACAACATATTTTTGAAGTAATTGACAGGCAAACTTTAAGAGGAAAAATGCTCGACGAATATCCGCTGTTTATAGTTGGAGTTGATTATAACCAAACCGCTTTGAAAGTAACCAGAGCCAATCTGATCAATGCAGATATTTGGGCAAAAGTAATTTGGGGAGATATTGGCCGTCCCGATTTGCTTGCAGAAGATTTGCAAGAAAATTATAATATTGATTTGAAAGATCTTCTTAATGTGAGAACTTTTCTAGATCACAACAGAATTTGGCAAGACCCTAAACATGTTAACGAGAAAAGAGTCAGTACCTCAACTGGTGCATTTGCTTACAGAGGAAAAAGAATTAGCAATAATCTTGTTGAAGACAATCTTTTAGAACATTTACAAAAGTGGTCACCGTATGTACATAAATTTGGTCTTCTTTTGATTGAACTTCATACCATAAATCCAAAACTTACGGCCAATAATTTAGGCCGAACTCCAGCAACAGCTTATGATGCTACTCATGGTTTTTCGGACCAATATATTGTTGAAATTGATGTTTTTAATGCAATTGCCGCAGAAGCAGGATTATTTCCTGATAAATCTATTTTTAAGAGATTTCCTGACGCCGATACAGCAACAGTGAGCATCAATTTGTTGAAAGGAAAATAAATAAAATGTAACGTTTAAAATTAGCTGAAATAATATATTTCACCCCGCTGGGGCTCTTTCTTAAACCGCAATTCTATTTCTATAAATATTTCGTCCCTCTGGGACTTTTCTAAGACACAATTTAAAACTAATATATAGTTTCATTGGGATTTGAAAAACGTTTTCAAGCTCTGGAAGAGCGAAATATTTATAGCTAAAAATTCAAGACACAAAATAAAAGCTCCATCGGAGCGACATATTTCTGAAATTAATAAAGGAGCGACCTTTCCAGACGCTCCTTTAATTTGAATTTATTTAAGAAATTATTTTCCTCCAATCAATTCCATAATCTTGTCATAAATTGCCGTATTCTGATAAACTCCCATGAATTTCTCAGATCCTGGACCGTAAACAAAAACAGGAACCGGAATCGCCGTATGATCATTGGTACTAAAACTTCCGTGAACGTACCCTTTTTCAATACTTCCGTCAATTAATGATAATCCTCCAGTTTCGTGATCTGCTGTTACGATTAACAAAGTTTCTGAATTTTTATCTACAAATTCCATTGCCTGACCAACCAATTTGTCAAAATCAAGCATTTCTCTTACAACATATTCTACATTATTCTGATGTCCGCCGTAATCAATTTGAGCGCCTTCGGCCATAATAAAAAACGGATTTTTTGTTTTCGAAAAAGTGTTTGTCGCTTTCGCTAAAGATTTTGTTAGAAAATCTCCTCTTCCATTTTTTATAGAAACTACCGCTGCATCTTCTAAAACGACAAATTTGCTGTTTTTAATCGTATCTAAACTCGAGAATTTATCTGAGAAAGTGTATCCTTTTTCGATTAAAACTTTAGACAAATCTTTACCATCTTTTCTAGAAATAAATTCTTTCTGACCTCCTCCAATCAAAATATCTGACGGACTTGAAAGAAAATCGTTAGCAATTGGTTCGCTTAAACTTCTTTCTGGCTGATGTGCATAAAACGCAGCTGGAGTTGCATCAGTAATATTTCCAGCAGAAATAATGGCCGTTTTATAGTTTTTCTTTGCCAATTGTTCTGCAATCGTCTGAAGCGGTTTCCCTTGTTCATCAACACTTATAAAACGATTATTAGTTTTATGTCCCGTAGCCATTGCCGTTGCTCCTGCGGCAGAATCTGTGATATAACTATCTGAAGCTTTTGTGATCGAGAATCCTTGAGTTGGAATATTAAATAAATTCAATTGCCCTTTGTTTGCAGTATATCCAGAATAAATCTGCGCTAATCCCATCCCGTCTCCAATTAAGAGAATAACGTTTTTTGGGCGTTTATTCTTGAAAACATTTTTAGGAACATAAGCTTGGTGAAATTCTGTATTCTGGTAAAATGTCGTTTTAATGTTATTTATAAATTGAGTTAGTTCGTCTACTTTATCCGTTCCTATAAAATCAACTTTTAAATTCATTAAAGTCATATACGTATTCACGTTGTCTTGCGTAGCCCAGAATCTCACTTTTTTGTTTTGATCGTGGACTTTTTTGATAATTGCCTGAATTTTTTCAGAATCTGGCTGCGTCAAAACTCCTTTTCCGTTCCAAACTGTGATTTCATGTAAATCTTCGCTAATCATTTCAACTCTTGCCAATTGATCTGGAGTATAGCTTTCATTCAGCCTTCCGTCAAAATAAATGAAATCGGGATATTCCTTCCAAAGTGACGGTAAAGGTCTATTTCCAGAAATAACCACTTTTATGTTTTTATTCGAAATAATATCTGGAAAAGTCTTTAATTGTTGTACAATTGTTTTTAGAGTTGAGTCGGCATCAGACTTAATATCAATCATTAATATTAAAGGTTTATTGCTCGGATACGCTTTTCCTTCCAATGTTTTTAATTTGTTTGAAAGAGGTTCCAAATACATGCTTTTAAGTGTATTGTGAGAAGCAATTTCTTTAGAAGTATGTGCCACAAACAATTCATTATTTACTAAAAAGACATCGGCTTCTATAACGCCCGTTTCATTAGAATAAGCACCATAAAAAGGTAATTTACTTTCGTAATCGTTATGAGAATGAATATTTGAAGAACTGTATTCTTGCGCTTGAACGAACAAGCAAAATTGAAGGCAAAAAAGGGTGATTATTTTTTTCATCGAAAATGATTTTTATTCTTTTAAAGCTGTAGGAAATTTTATTAGAAATGGATTTCTGTAATTTATTTTTAACACATAGAAACATAGTTTTCTTTATGTGTAAAGGCGTTTCACTAGTTTAAATGCACATAGTAAAAAGTAATCTTGTCATTTCGACGAAGGAGACTCGAGCGATAGCGAATAGGCGAAGCAAATCTTCGTTAGCAACTCGGCAAAGATTGGGGATTTAGATTGTGGAGCTTCTAGTGAGGATTTCTCCTTCGTCGAAATGACAAGATTGTGTGAATGCGTTCGACTTGCCATTCCTCGGAATGACAAACTTTATTTTTTACAACTGCAGTCTCCTGACTAAGACTGCAGCGTAAAAAACTAAAAAAACACAATGAAATTATAGATTACCAGCCTTGGTTTTGAGTCAAAGCTCCTTTACTTACTGCGATTTCATCTGGCGGTATTGGCCAAACGTGGTGAATTGCAGGATTGAAATTACGAGCAGGATAAATAACGCTTCCGTTATAATGATGCAATGGTTTCGCGTACGTTTCTTTTGCATCTCCCCAACGCACTAAATCAAAATGGCGGTCTGTCCACTCACCTGCTAGTTCACATCTTCTCTCTCTTTTTAAATCGACCATTGTAGCTCCAGAAATATCTGTAAGACCTGCTCGGTGGCGAATCATATTGATTTCTGTATCTGCATTTTGACCCTTCATTAGTTTAGCTTCCGCTAACATCAAAATCACATCAGCATAACGTAAAAGAGGAACATTTAAAGCTGTTGAAGGCTTGTCTCCATTAGCATTTACATAACGAATATCTACTCCGCCCGAAGTCGTTTTTGGATAACTAAACGGCTCCATATATTTTTTAAACTGATAACCCGTTCTGTTACTTGAACTTACTACGTGATTGCCTTCGTTGAAAGTTACGGTCTCTCCGAAGTAAACAAATTTGTCTCCTTTTTGTAAAATTGTAGCACTGCGTCTTTTATCGTTTGCAGCATAAGTGTCGAATAATTCTTTTGTCGGATAGAAATTTCCCCAACCATTGTAAACTCCCCATCCTTTATCTTCTAAACAAACTCCAGGAAAAATAGAACCTAAAGAAGTATTTTCTGCACTTGAAGTTACAGACCAGATATATTCTGAAGACCAGTTGTTGCTGATTTTAAATACATCTTCAAAATTGTCCAATAATTTGTGTTTTCCGCTAGCCACAATCATATTGGCATATTTAATAGCATTGTCCCAATCTTTTGCATACAGATAAGTACGCACTAAATAAGCCCAAGCGGCAGTTTTGTGCGCGCGTCCGTAATTGTCTGGTGTAAGCTGATCAAAATAAGGCAACAAATCTGCTGCTTTAATTAAATCTGCTGCAATGTAAGCGTAATTTTCGGCTACATTTTTTGCGCGAGGCACAAAGGCATTCGTTGGATTTTCTCTGTCTTGAATTGGAATTCCCGCACGATCGTCTCCGTAATGGTATGCCAATTCTAAATGCATTACAGCATGATTAAAATAAGCCTCTCCCAACATTCCGTTTTTTGTACTTTCATCCAAAGCGATATTGGGAATATTACGAATTACGTCATTACAACGTTTCATGATTTCGTAGTGAATTCTCCAAATGTCTTTTGTATCCGATTCTGATCCGTCTACAATAAAGTTTTTAATTCTTTCTGCATTTTGTCTTGGTTTAGTCCCAATATCATCGCTGGCATTATTCAGCCAAAAGAAACCACGACCGTACATATTATCATCAGAATACAAAGCGTAAATTGCATTTACTCCTGCTTTTGCATCTGCTGGTGTTTTCCAGAAATTCCCGCTCGAAGGAGCTCCTTGCGGCACAACATCAAGTTCGCTTTCGCAAGCCGAAGTACTTACCAAAAGCACAAAACTCAATAATAAAAGACTTATTTTTTTCATTTTAATTGTTTTTTATTTTTTAAAAAGTTGCGTTAACACCTGTCATGTAAATACGAGAAAGCGGATAACGTCCTAAATCCATTCCGAAGTTTTTAAGTCCAACTTCAGGATCCATTCCAGAATATTTTGTGATTGTAAATAAGTTTTGTCCCGAAATAAAGAATCTCAGTTTCGCTTTTCCGTTCAACCAGCTTTCTTTAACGGTATAACCAATCGAAACGTTTTTCAATCTTAAGAAAGAAGCATCTTCGATAAACAAATCAGAAATACGCCCAAAGTTGTTATTGTTATCTGTTGATGAAAGAACTGGAACATTGGTATGAGTATTTGTTGGAGACCAAGCTTCTTTAGATTCAGACAATAAGTTATAACCTGGAAAAGAAGCATTTAAACCTGTATGTTTTACAGCATTGAAAACGCTATTTCCTGCAGCTCCGTTAAAAAAGATGTTCATATCAAATCCTTTGTATCTGAAATTGGCATTCAAACTATACGTTGTTTTTGGGAAAGGACTTCCTAACACTACTCTATCGCTATTGTTGATTACGCCGTCTCCATTTTCATCTTTAAATTTAATATCTCCAGCAACTGCATTTGGCTGATACATTACACCATCTTTGTTTACATACGCTTTCACCTCATCATTACTTTGAAATAATCCGTTTGTCTGATATCCGTAGAAAGCTCCAACTGGACTTCCAACTTGATAAATATTGGCTAATGGCAAACTACGAACTCTGCTTAAACCAAGCGGCTCTAATGAATTCAAATCGTCTTTAATCGAAACAATTCTATTGCTTAAAAATCCAGCGTTTGCCGTAACATCAAATTTAAATTCTCCGCGAGTTTTTTGGTACGTTAAACTCACTTCGATTCCTTTATTTTCAACATCTCCCGAGTTTACAATTCTTCCTTGTGGCGTTCCAGAAACTCCAGGCAATTGGTCACGAACCAACATGTCTTTGTTTTTCTTTACATAAGCATCAACAGATCCAACCAAGCTATTATTTAGCATCGTAAAGTCTAAACCAATATTGGTCTGTTCAGAACTTTCCCATTTTAAATTCGGGTTTGACAATTCGCTTTCAGCATAACCATAATTAATTGATGGCACTGCTCCAATTAAAGCCTGAGTTTGTACCAAAGGCACACTAAATTGATATGGCCCAAGGTTTCCTAAGTTTCCAATTTGTCCCCAGCTTGCACGAAGTTTTAAATTGCTGATGATTGGCTCAATACCTTTCATGAAATTTTCTTCAGAAATTAACCAACCTGCGGAAACTGAAGGATAAACTTTCCAGCGGTTATTTTCTAATAATTTTGAAGTTCCGTCACGACGAACAATTCCAGAGATTAAATATTTCTGACTGAAATCGTAATTAATTCTTCCCACATAAGACGAAATAATTTCATCTGATCTTCCTGCTGCGGTCTGCTGAATTAATTTTGCATTTAATAAATAACGCTGTGATGGATCTTCATTGTCAAAACCAGTTCCTTCAACGGTATAGAAGTCTCTTTTTGTTTCTTGATACGTATATCCAGCTAGAGCTTTCAGATTATGTTTTCCGAATGATTTCTCATAAGAAATAGTCTGCTCGCTCAATAAATCTGTAGTTGTTATGTTTTTTAACGTCAATCTGTTGAAATCGAAGATCTTTCCTGGCTCTGTAACTTTTACTGTAAAGTCTGATGCATTATCTTGGATTCTTGTATAACCCCAGTTCGATTTCACTTTTAATCCTGAAACAATTTCCCATTCTGCATATGGATTGATCAAAATGGTAGAAATAGGGTTCTTATTGTCTAATCTTTTCAAATACGCTACCGGATTGATAACGTCTCCGTAAGAACCAATATATTTTTCTGGAACACCGCCAAACTGACCTGAACCATCTTCTCTATAAATCGTTGCATTTGGCGGATACAAAATTGCTGCTTGAATTGCTCCTGTATACGAACTTGACGTATTAGCAGTCTGTCCATCTGTTAATGAGTATGAAATATTTTCTCCAATTGTGAAATTATCTGCCAATTTGAAAGAAGAATTTGCTCTTACTGTATAACGTTCTCCATAAGTATTTAGCAAAATACCTTCGTTTTTTCTATAACTTCCAGAAAGAAAGAAATTAGATTTTTCTGTTTTTCCATTTACCGAAAGCGACAAATCTTGAATTTCTCCTGTACGGAAAATTTCATCCATCCAGTTGGTTTTTGTTGTTCTTGCCGTTGGTTCAAATGCAGGATCAAAAGCAGGAATTCTTGGCAAACCTGCATTGTCTCTTGCTAAATTCATAGCATCAGCATATTCTGCAGCGTTTAAAACTTGTAATTTTTTAGCAACATTCTGAAAACCTCCTTGGTAGTTTACATTCACATTAATTTTATCTGAAACTCCTTTTTTAGAAGTAATTAAAATTACCCCACCAGAAGCTCTTGCACCATAAATTGCTGCAGAAGCCGCATCTTTTAAAACGTTTATCGATGCAATATCATTTGGATTTATAGTGTTTAAAGAACCGCTGTAAATGATTCCGTCTAAAACGATTAGAGGTGTTTCAGCGTTTAAAGATCCAATACCACGAATGTTGATTGTTGGAGATGCAGTTGGATCACCACCATCGTTGATTACCGTAACTCCGGCAACTGTTCCTTGCAATAATTCAGCTGCGTTGTTGTATGTTCTGCTAGAAGTTTCTTTCATAGAAACAGAACCAACCGCTCCTAAAACTTCATTTTTTTTCACACTTCCGTAACCCATAACTACAACTTCTTGAAGCTGTTTTACGTCGGCTGCTAATTTTACCGTGATGTTTTGCGAACTCGTAACTTTTACTTCTTGTGTTATATAACCCACGTAAGAAAAAACAAGTGTCGCTTCTGAAGCGTTTACTTCTAATTTAAATGTTCCGTCAAAATCTGTTGCTGTTGCTGCGTCTGAACCTTTATCTTTAATTCCAACTCCTGGTAAAGGCATATTGTCGTCTCCTCCGAAAACAGTTCCCGAAACCATAATTTTATTCTGATCAGCAGAAGCAACTTTCTGGTTTTTCTTGATTACAATATTGTTGCTCACAATCTCATATCTAAGCACATTTCCGCAAATCTTATCCAACGCTTGTTCTAGCGTTACATTACTCAATTTTAAACTTAATTTCTGATTGGCATTTACTTGGCTGCTTTCGTACATAAAATGCACATCAACCTGATTTTCAATTTTTTGAAATATATTCTTTATACTCTCATTATCTACTTTTAAAGTCACTCTTTTGTTAATGTCAACATTCCCAGCTTTTACTGTTAGTGCGGCAAAAAACAAAGTCATAAATAGGAATAATTTTGTTCCTATTGTCCTTATGCTGGCATACCGCATTTGCTTTTCATTCATAGTTTTTAGATTTAGTGTAATTGTTTTGTTTATTAGGTTGCTACGTAGTTTTATTTTTGTTGTTTAAAGAATTATTCGATTTTGTAAACCCCAGAGTCCATTTTGTATTGGGCATTGACGATATTACACACCAGTCCAATTACCTGATCGGCAGGCAGTTCTTTAAAATAAGCGCTAATCTTTAAATCGTTTAAACTCTTGTTTTTGACTTCAATTGAAACATTGTAATTACGATTGATTGTGGCCACAACTTCAGAAAGAGGCGTTTCTTCAAAAACCATAATATTTTTTCGCCAAAGTGAAATGGTATTCAACGGAACATCTTTAAAAGCTTGAAGCTTGTTGTTTTGCGATTTAAAAATCACTTTCTGCCCTGGAGTTACATATACATTTTCATCAGTTACAGTCGATTTCACATTTACTCTCCCGGTTGCAACCGAAACTTCTTGTGTCGTTTGATCTGGATACGCTTGAACATTAAAACTGGTTCCGAGAACTCTGGTATCCATTTTATTGGTATGAATAATAAAAGGATGCTTCTTGTCTTTGGCTACGTCAAAAAAAGCTTCACCACTTAAATACACTTCTCTAGTATCGCCTTTAAATTCCTTCGGATATTTAAGAACACTTCCTGCATTTAGCCAGATTTTTGTTCCATCACTTAATTTTATTTGAGCATGTTCGCCTAGTTTTACTGCAAATTGCTTGTTTTCAACAGTATTTGATGTTGCGTAAAAAAACACTGATAATCCGACAAGGAAAACCAAAGAAGCCGCAACAGCCCAGTTTTTGTATGAAAGAGAAATAACTTTATTCGTATTCTTTATTTGTCTTAATTCTTTTTTCAGTTTTGAGCGGTCAGATTGAACCACTTCCATATTATCAAAAAAATCATCAGTACGATCGTACCATTTGTTCCACATTTCTTGTCCTTTCGGAGAGTACTTTCCTTCTAAAAAATTTTTGATTTCGTTATTTGAATTTTCAGGCATTATAATTTCTTTATGTCTTTAATAGTATGTCTTGGGAATTGTAATTTTAGGTAGGCGCAAAAGGTTACGCTTCTGTTAAGAAAAAAGCTGAGATCTTAATCTGAAGTTTACTTTTAATTGAATTCGCCCAAATGCGTACGCATAAATTTGAGCGCATACGTAATATGATATTTTACAGTTTCGATTGAAACATTCAATTCTTCGGCGATTTCTTTATTAGTATAATGTTTTACGCGACTGAGAATAAAAACCTCTTTTGATTTTTTAGGAAGTAATGATGCCGCCTCGTCAACTGCTTTTTGCAATTCATCATAATAGATAGAATCTTCGATAGCATTATAACTGGTTTGCGAAGCAGTATTTTTATCTAGAACCTCCTGAATGTATTGATCGGTAACTTCGTGCGATTTGATGTAATCTAAAGTCATGTAGCGAACCGAAGTGTAGATGTACGCGGCAAAACTTTTTTGAATCACAATTGTCTTGCGTCTTTCCCATATAGAGGTAAAAACTTCTTGCACAATTTCTTCTGAAATGGCGATTGATTTCATTCGGAGATATACAAACCGAACAAGCAGATCTCGATATCTGAAATAAAGTTCATCAAAAGCTTTGTCCTTGCCCGATTTTAATAATTCAACAAGTTCTTCGTCTGTAAACTTCTTATACATGATTCATTATTTTATGATTAATCAAATGAAAAGCGTGAGCCAAAACACTTTTTCTGATTTTGTCTTGATAATGATCGTGCTGTTTAAAAATTGGCATATATAAAGTATTGGTTTCTTCTTATATGTCTCCAAAATTAAAGCTGAGGGTAGGTCGATTAGGTTACGTTTACATTAATAAAACTCTTCTAAAACGAAACATATTATTAACATTTGAGATCGAAAATTAGCCGCTACATAAAGGTTTACAGCATTTAGAACAAAAACTAAGAAACTTTGTTTGAGATAACAGTCTTTCTCTTATAAAAAGCAGAATTGAAGCGAAAAAGTGCTTAACAAATAATTAATAGGAATGTCTTAAAATGAATTTTATTCAGTTGAAATTCTTTTCAAAAAAAATAAAAATTGAAAATGGTTGACAAAAGCAACTAAATTTATATATTTGTACCTCAACAATACAATATTACAAATCATGACTACTACGACTTCAAAAATTAGAAGTTTCAATAGATTCTATACGGCGCATTTAGATATTTTAAGCCAGCATTATTTAGACAGCGAATATTCTTTGACTGAGATACGAATTCTATATGAAATCAGCGAAAGCAAAACTATAACGGCCCAAAAAATCACAGAAATTTTAAATCTAGATAAAGGATATTTAAGCCGAATTTTAAAACGCTTTTTAAAAGAAAATTTAATTGAGAAAGTCACTTCTTCTGAAGACAAACGTGCTTTAAATATTAAATTGACTGATTCTGGAAATGAATTATTAAGCGTATTAAATGATAAATCTGAAAACAAGATTGAGGGTAAAATTGAAAAACTAAACAATTCTGAAAAAGAAATTTTAGTCGATTCGATGAATACAGTTAGAAATCTGCTGACAGAAAATAAAATAACTCGTGAAGATATTACCTATCGCCATAATATTACTCCTGGCGATATTGGCTACATTATTTATTTACACGGATTTATCTATGGAAACGAATCGAATTTTTCAACTGATTTTGAGAAATATGTAATCAAGACTTTTTACGATTTCTTAGAAAAATATTCTCCAGAAAATGACCGAATTTGGATGGCAGAATACAATAACAAAATTGTGGGATGTGTTGCTATTGTGCATCAACCTAATGAAGAAGCGCAATTGAGATGGTTTCTTCTCGATCCCGCTTTTAGAGGTCTCGGAATTGGTAAAAAACTCTTAACCGATGCCGTTGATTTTTGCAGAGAAAAGAAATTTAAAAACGTTTTTCTGCTTACCACAAATTTACAAGACAAAGCGCTTCAAATGTATAAAATGATGGGATTCGAAGTTACAAAATCTGAAGAAGTTCACGAATGGGGGAAGACATTTTATGAGGAGCGTTATGATTTGAGACTTTTCAAATAGAATTTATAAAACATCAAAATGCTTTAGCCAAAACTTCAAATGTTTAGCTAAAGCATTTTTAATATCCTCTTTTTATTTAAAAATAAGTCTAAATTTTATTGAAACAATTACATCATAGTATTAATACGAATACTAGCTTTTATAAGAGCCAATGCCGATATTTTTGATACATGAATATCTTTTGGCTGATGATGCGAATTCTGACTTACCAATTTCACATAATCCTGTCCTTGATCAGATTTCTGAACGTATTTTACAGTGATGTATTCTTCCCAGTCATTCAGTTTAACACTTAGAAGATACATTTCGCCAAAAAAGATATTTTCAAATTCCGTTTCCTTATAAAGAATAATATCTCCCGATTTCAATAAAGGATACATACTATCTCCTGTAACAGAAATTGCCCCATCGCATTTTGGAAGATTTGGAATTTTTATTGTATCCAAAATTCTTTGCGGTTCTCCGCTGCTAAAGAGCTCTCTTAAACCCGCAACCGCCTCCAAATCATACAAAGGTATTTCTTGATTTGCATGAAGCGAATCGACTGTTTTTCTATCACTATTCATAACCATAACGCTAGTATTTTCTTCTTTAATCATAGGTCCGTTTCCTGTTAACAGCCACTCTGAACTTAGGTCTGGATAATAGTGTAATATTTTACACGCTTTATCTGTTCCCATATTGCTGCTATTGTCTAAAAATTTATTAGAAAATCCTAAATCATTACAAAACTTATATTTAGTAATCCCTTTATAATCAAGATATTCCCGCACTCTTTCCGTTGACCCCATAAAAAGACGTATTATTTTACGTTAAAAATTTGTTTTAATGTATTATTTTACATTATATTTGCAAAGTAAAGAAAAATAAAATTGAAAAACAATAGGTTAAGCCAGAAAATATTGAACAACAATAAAATAAAACAATTTTAAACAACACATAAACAATTGATTTACAAAGGAAAAACAATAAATATTCGTAAAAAGAAAAATACTACCCTAAAACACAAAAAGAATGGAAAATACTACGAATCTAAAAATAGCTCTTTATAAAAAATCTGAAAACAAGAAAATAGCATTAAATCTTTAATCCAAATTAAAATGGGAACAAATCAAATCAAAGAAAAAATTCGGGAACTGGAAAATTGGCTTATCGAAAATCCAAACAGTCCTGAAAGAAGTTTAATCGAATCTGACATTAACAAATTAAAAAATCAATTAGAGAAAAATTATGAGTAAAACACAAATCGAAGAACGTATCGCATTATTATATCTAGCACTTCAATATTGTTCAGAAAGAAGCAAAACTTTTACAGCTGGAGAAAGAATCTGCATTAATCAGGAACGCTTTCAATGGATGCATATTCTGGATGATGAAACTGCTTCTCCACGCCCTGTTTCTCCAAATATTGAAAGTAAAATAAAAGAGGTTTCGAAACTTGCTTTACACCATAATTTCAAACCTTATTATGCAGATCCATTTAAAGAAGAAATATTAATTTACTAAAAGCCAATTATTATGAACACTACAACTGCAAACAATTTTAAACCCTTTGATTTAACTCAATTTTCTGCGCAACAATTAAAAGAAGCACTTCAACGAGTTGAAAACAAGAAAAATGAAGAAAGAGATGCTTATAAAAAACTAGTTGCTGAAACGATTCCAAAAGCGCTTTCTAGATTACAGCAAACTTCTGAAATGATGCAAAATGCAAAAACGGAAACTTTTAGACTGTTTGAAACTATTCTGGATTTAAAAAATCAGGTTTACGGTTTTAAAGAAAAACAAATGTCTCATACTTTTTCTAATGACAAAGAAGAAATCACAATCGGTTATCGCATTAATGAAGGTTGGGACGATACTGTAACTATTGGTATTGAAAAGGTTCAGAACTATATTTCGTCTCTTTCAACTAGTAAAGAAACTGCTTCTTTAGTCAAAATTGTTTTCAATCTTCTAAAAAAAGATGCCAAAGGAAACCTAAAAGGCTCTAGAGTTTTAGAACTTCAAAAACTGACAAAGGAGTTTAACAATGAAGAGTTTACAGATGGTGTAGAGATTATTGCTTCAGCTTTTAAACCTGTACGTTCAAGCTGGTTTATTGAAGCTTGCCGAATTGATGAAAATGGCGTAAGAACCAATATTCCGCTATCGATGTCTTCTGTAGATTTTTTACAAGGATATGCTTTTGATTTTTTTAACCAGCAAAACGAGCAAAATCATGCAGCTTAATCACGACATTTATTTATCACTGTTATTAACGATCCTGTTAATTCTAACCAATTTAAAACCGATTCTTTTATTTAGAGAATGGTTTTATTTCAAATTAAAAACAACTTTTAAACAATACCTGAATGAGCGTAAAAATAAAGCCAATTACAGATCATGAAAGCTACAAAGTAAATGAACATACTATCTTTAAAGACAGACTCGGAAACTGGAATTGCACTCATGACTTATCCCAAAAAGAACGACTGGCTTTTAATCAGTACGAAAGTATTGTAATCAAAAATCCGAGATTCAAAAAACACACAACAGCCACTTACAAAGGCTAAAAACGACCTCTCAACCTGCAGCCGAAAAAAGCAGGTAAATAAAAATGGTTCCTGTTTCTTCTTCTTTCTGAAGAGAATCAGGAACCGACAAACGGGCGATTTCTGCCCTTATAATAAACAGCCAAAACTCATTCTTTCTATTGGAATCCAAACCTAAAAAGGTTTTGGAAACAGGATTGTCATGCGGGGTTTGCTGACCTAAATTGTTAAATAAAATCTTTAACAAATACAACCTCAGAACGAGGTTCAATATAAAAATGGCATCAGGAAGTAAAACCATTTATTGAATATGATCAAATGGTTTGGCTGTCTTAAATATGATGTCTTTATAATTCAAACTATTAACTCTTTTTCAAACTTCGTTCTTCTTAAAATTTTCTTTTTTCTATCATTCAAAATATTATCTCTCATGCCTATATCTTCAAACAGAAGTCTCGGAATTCAAAAAAATAAATTAATGCGTTACAAACTCATTAAAGAACTGTATCAAAAACACAAAACGGAAGATATTCCAACTACTGTTGTGTGGCGTAAATACGTCTATCCGGTTTACCCGATTTCGAGAACTACTTTGTATGAAATTCTCTGTACACCTATCACTTCTGAACTAAAAAAAATAGAAGAACTTATGAGCAATCAAAAAAGACCTTCTTAATACTTGTAAAAGAAAAAAAACTTCTTTTTTAATCTTCAAAAGCATCCTTTTTGTGATGCAAAGATGAAGCATTTACTTCATCTAAAACGACTTCTGTTCGCTTTCCTTACAACTCTGTAAAGCCCTAGAATACAAATGTTCGCAGACCTTGCATTCATTTTATTTAGGGCTTTTTTTACCCAATCTTTGCAATCTCAAAAGGAAACAAATGAACCTCAAAAACTAGATAAATCTTCTAGTTAAGCTTCCTCAAAAAACAACTTTCAGGTTGTCTTTTAAAAACATTTTTTAATCCAACATTAAACTTTAAACACATTCAATGGAGCAGTTTTTATACCCCACTCTAACCGCATTTTTTGCCGCTTTTATCACTTGGTTTTTCTCCATGCGAAAATCATTGGCAGAAGACCGCGCAGCAGAACTCGACAATGCCGTAAGCGCCGTAAAATATTACCGTGATCTTCTGGACGATATTACAGCAAGACTTACCGCCGCTACAGAAACCATAAAAAAAATGGAAATACAGCACAAAGAACTTATGCTGATCAACCAGCAATTGGTTGACGAACTACAAAAATTTAAACAATTAAACGGAAAAAGCTCATGACACTAGCTCAAAAAACGATCGCAATCGCAACGGCACAAATTGGTGTCGAAGAAATGCCAAGAAACAGCAACTCAGGCCCTGAAGTCGAAATTTATCTACGAAGCGTCGGACTTGGTAAAGGATACGCCTGGTGCATGGCTTTTATTTATTGGTGCACACAGAACGCCGCAGCCCAAATGAATGCTAAAAATCCTTTAAAGAAAACGGGAGGTGTTTTAGATCAATACCATTCGAGACCTCTTTTAGTAAAAAAAACACCTCAACCAGGAGATATTTTCATTCTAGACTTTAATAACGGTACAGGTCACGCCGGATTTGTTGAAAAGATTGCCGGAAATACAATTTATACCATTGAAGGAAACACCAATGATTCCGGTGGCCGAGAAGGCTATAAAGTAGCCAGAAGAAAACGTGACATCAAAACCGTTAAAGGCTTTTTACGCCTCTAATACCAAAACTTAAAAATCAATCTTAATTATGACAAAAAAACTAAAATGTCTTGTTTTTTCTTTTTTCATTATCCTAATCATGATTTCGTGTCGAAGTCCGAAACCAGTGCAAAATGAAAACAAAACTCAGACTATTACTATTACAGAAACTTTACACGATACAGTTTTTAAAATTGCTAAAGACAGCAGTTCCTACAATGCATTACTAGAATGCCTTAACGGAAAAGTGATTCTTAAAAATGTTATTCAAGCCGAACCAGGGCGTACATTAAAAAGCCCAAGGGTTCGACTTGATAACAATAAACTCCAAGTAGACTGCAACCTCAAAGAACAGGAACTCTACGCGCATTGGAAATCGAAACAGGTTAAAGATGTTCAAGAGAAAACGATTACGATTACTAAGTTTACTAACTATCTCACTTTTTGGCAGAAAGTCCAAATCTGGCTAGGAAGATTGCTACTACTTATCCTGCTTTTCCTGATTGGAAGATTCTTGTACAAAACCTATAGACCTGAATGGTTTAAATAAAAAAATTTATTACTAATACTTAAAATATGTCCGCAAAATCCCATTTTTTTATAGAGTCGGGAGGTTTTCCCGCACAGTTGTCAGCTCAGGGCTTTGGACCTCAATCTGAAACTGTTTTTAACCTGACTTCTAGATTTTCTTTAGACGCGCCCAAAAAAGCCTTTTCGATTTGCAAAGGAGTTGTTTTGATCCAGCCTCAAACTGGCAATCCTGATAAAGTGAATCTAATTCTTCGTCCTTACAACCAGCCTTTTCCTGGACTAAACATCAAATATTTTATTTACAGAGGTTTGCAGAAAAGCGACTTTTTTACTGATGATGCAGAGCCTTTAGTTAAGAAGAATGAAGGATCGTATTCAGACTTTATTGACAAGATAAACATCGATTTCAACGCTTTTCATGAAGGGCGTGTAAAAAAAGAAGGCGAAACAACAACACCTATTCCTGTTCCTCCTTTCACAGCTAAATTTATTGGCTATGAGAAAGAAAAAGAGGATGATGCCACTAATGGAACCTTAGCAATCCCGCTTTCTGACTTCTTTTTCAAAGAATCAAAATTTGTTGCCGCTGGCGATACTTTTAATGAAAAAGACGATTTCGAATTACCGTTAATTGATATTGGAAAATCTTTAGGAAATTTTGCCGAAGGTTTATGCGGAATTGATGTTGTTCTAAATTACGGCGATTACAAACATGATTTTGACAATACTGAATTTGCTTTCAATTTAGAGTATGCTCGCAAGCCTTTCGCAGAAATTACAGTAAATGGTTCAACAGATTTCATTAAGAAATTACAGCGCGAACAAAGCACTCAATTTATTGATATTGCTGCTTTTTATGGTTCTCATGTTGAAAATGGAGTTGTTACAGCAACTGCTTCTGGAGAAAAAACGGAGAAAAAAGGAGTTGCTATTTACAATGATCTGCTTAATAAGTTTTCGACGAAAAACAATTGGTACGTTTATATTCAAAGCGATCGTACACGCAGTTACGATTTTTACAAAAACTATAAAATTGGTGAAGGCTCTGAAAACCTAAAAACAGGATTGCTGAAAGATACGGCAACCAATGAAGTCCCTATGACAGCCGTAACTTATGGCACTTCTGGATGGCCGGTTTTAATTAACAACCAAGAACAGGCCAATACGGTTACAACAAATAATCTGTACTTACAATTTCCAACCGACAACAATAACAACACCGCTTTTTATGGACAAATTGGTAAAGTTGCCAATGCACAAAAAGATAATTTCATTAATGCAGATGGTTTAAGATTACCGCAAGATGAGGAAGGAAATTATAGCGAGTTAACTTCTACAGTACAATTGACAACTCCTGCTATTGCCGGTAAAAATATTTCGTCTCTTAGTCTTTTGATTTATCAGGGAAAAGTGAATATGTATACCGATCAGGTAATTCCTGATGAAGAAGGAAATCCTATAATCACATATAGACAAGCAAACTTTTTTGACAATGTTTTCAATTTAATCAAGGCTGAACCTTTACTAAAATTAGGAAGTGATGAAAGTTACTCCAGAATGACTTCTGAAAAACTAAATCTTATCAATGAGTTTTATGATAAAAAACAACAGGGAATTTCGATTGTACAAACTCTAACAGTAAATGACGTTATTGAAACCGGAATTGAAGAAACACCAACTGTTGCCCGTGTTACTTATGTAACAGAAGCTGTAGATGTCATGAATAATGCTGTTTCTGCAACTGGAAGCACAACCTCAACAACTTATACATCTTCTTCAGCAGGTGGCGCAGTTGGCAATAGCAAAACGTTCCAGTTGCCTGATCCTTATTATTACAGTTTGCAGCTATTTACTGACAGTACTGAAACTATCACTGGATTAGAACTAAAAACTTTAGATGGTTCTACACCCAACAAAATTATTCTAGGATTAACGAAAGCTGAAAATGAAACTATAAAAGATTTGATTTCTAATAACATGAAAAATCCTCGATTGTTTTTGATTGATCTTTTTGAAGATGGAAGTGAATTGTTTTCTCCTGAAGGTATTAAATATCAAAAATATAGAGTTGGTATTGTGGCTGAAAATGCTGAAGGCAATAATGAATTGATAGAAAAACTAGAGAAACCTGTTTTTGTTTATTCATTGGATCGAAAATATCATTTCAGTAAGGATTATAGTGAATATACACAACAATATAACAATACAAATTCAGTAGAAATTAAATTAATTGAATAATTATGTCCGATAAAGCCGTCATTTTATTAAAACAGAATAAAACAGTAAAAATTAAAAATTTTACTAATCCACAATTTACCATTGATGGAAAAGTTATTAGTTTTTTCTCTGATAGTGGTGATAAATATATTTTTTGTGAGGAAATTAAAGTAAGCGATCTTGGAATCGATAACATACAAACTATAATTGAAGGTTATTATTCAGAAAATCATTACCTGAATTTCAAAAAAGAAAAATCTCATGCCTCTTTTTCTTCTTTGGTGATTTCAAATTTTGATAGATATTTAATTCCTGCTGCAGAAAATGATAAAATTCAAGTCGAAAAAATTAAATTTTTCACCCCTTACAAAAACGATAAAAATCTTACAAAAAAAATAACTTATGAATTAAATTTCAAATCAACTGAAAATTATATTAAAGCGGATGGTAGTATTATGGAGCCATCAAATCAAGATGAGATAGTAGAAAAAGATATGATCTTATCAGAGCATGCAAGAAATTTTTATTTTTCCAATGTAGAAACCTTAATCAGTATTGATCCTGTACTTGAATTTAGAAAAGTTTTAATATTGACTAAAGCATCTATAATTATTAACAATATTATTAATTCTATTTTTCCTCTATTAGATGATCCGGCTTTTGATGAATTGAAAATTTTACAAATAAATTTTTGGAAACAAAATATATTTGCATATTCCGATGAAAATGTACTAAATAATTATTTAGATAGGTTAAGGTCATTTTATAAAATAGCTTATGATAAGCAAAAACTATTAAAAGATTCAAGCAAAGACGAAAAATTATTTATTCTATTATTAAGTTTATCTGAAAAAGCATTATCAATATTTACTCCTGAAAATAAAATTGAATTATTAAATAAAATCTATCTAAAGAAATTAAGTATTCTAACTGAAAAAGCAGAGTACGAAAATTTAGTAATAAAAATAATTCTTTCTTTTTATCCAGATGACACAGATAGTATTAATTTATTTTTGACTCGTTTAACTAGTGAGAGACCTGAGATAAATAATGATAAAGTTTTATATCAGTGCTTATATGATAGTATGAGTACAAGTTTTGCAATTACTGAAGGAGTAATAGGCATTATAAACCATGTATTTAGTTCTGATTTTAAACCTACAAAAACCAAAGCTCAATTTGTAGAATCTATTTATACCCTATGGCATTTTAGTAAATATAACCCGTATAAAGAAGACGGGACTTATAAAGAAAATACAATCAACCTCAAATCTTCATCTCCAAGTTTAGTTACAATAACCAAAAGTACAACTAATATTAATTATACATTTAATTATACGAATTATATAGCATTTGATCCAAAATATGAAACTATAAACAGTAATAACTTCACATACAATGCAATAACTGATTTTGAACTAAAGCGACCAGATGCTGCACCAATTATAATTCCATATTATTCTGAAAAATTTTTGGGTGTTTTTTGGGATGATTATTCATTTAACTTCAAAGGTTCTAAAATAGAAGTTTATCAAAAATTAAAACCAATTTTAACCACTCCAAATACCAGTACACCTGATCCAGACGATTATATAGTTTATAATAATGGAGATGTAATCAATCAACTATATGGTACTTATGATATTTATCAACCCATCACATTATTAAATACAAATATCGAAACAAGGTCAGCTATATCACATACAAGCGGTGAAGATATTAACTTAAACGGACAAAATATTAACTCATTTATTCCTGTTTTCGTTTTAGCTTTTATAGATCAGGATTCTTCTAGAGGCAATACCGAGACATTAATAGGATACACTGTAGATGTTGCAACAACATTTGCTGGAATTACAAATTTAACAAAACTCAGACATCTAAAATGGGCTACAAAGACACTTTCAGCAACTGAAATAGGTCTTTTTACAATTGATGGTTTAAGAGTTGTCGTTGGTGGAGTAGAGTTTTCATCTGGGGTTTTAAGTTTTTTAGGAAATTTCATAGAATGTGATGAGAATAGTGAATTCTGTAAAGGAATAAAAACTTTTCTAAGTTTACTTCAACTCGCATGTCTTACTATTAATGTTGGTGATGGAATAGCGTCCTTAGCCGCCAAAAGACAGGCTAGAAATGTTGCAAATATTGCTGACAGAAATGGATCAAATTCAAATTCAGTAGACAATTTGACTCATGCATTAGGAGGAAGTGATACTGCCAGAGAAACTGCAAACAAAATTTTGCAATTTGCTGATTCATCATCTCAATTTGAAAGTCTTAATGCTATTGTGGATAGAGTAAGGCAATTGTTAACAAATAACTCAAACACGGGTCTTTTTGATATTGCTAAAAGACTATCTGGAGAACAACAGTTTATACCAACACATTACAGCCTAAATGATATGAGAGAAATAGTATCTCATTTATTTACAAAAGCTGAAGTTTTTGGCCCAGCATTTGACAAACTTTGCTCTCATTTTATGTTCATAGGTTCAAAAGAAGGAAAATTAATCAGTAAAGATAGATTAGTAAAACAAATTACTTTTTTTTATGATGAAGTTTTAAAAAGAGGATATCCCTCCGGTTTTAACAGAACTGATAAAATTTTTGAAGTTTTCTGTGGAAAAAGCAAAACTTATTTTAGCGCTAAATTTAAATTTTGGAATGAAGACACAATCAATAAAGTAGTTAACCAATTAAATGACAGCGACTTAACAAAATACATAGACGCCAATTGGTTAAATTTTAATTTTACTAAGAGAATTGAACTCGTAGTTCAAGGGTCTTCAATAAGAAAGTATATAGACGGAGAAATATTAGAGCATTTAAACGCTAGTGATTTTCTTTTAGATGCTCCAGATGATTTTGAATTTGCGTTGAGATTAAAACCTCAAGATTTTGAGGTTTTCACTTATATAGCTCGCCAATATGCAAAAGAAAAAAAACTTACATTTGACTTCCAAAATGTTTCAAATAAAGGATTTATGAAATTAGATGGAATTGAACGTCTTTTTGGTGAAAATTTTATTATTCAATTTAGACAAACCATACGTAATGATGTTAATTTCTTACCAAACAAAATTAACTTTGCGATTGTTAAAGAAGGAGGTCCTTATGACCTTGAACCATTTTTAAAATTTAAATATTAAATTATGAATACAAATATAAAGTATACAAATCAAGACGGAAATTACATTACTAACCAGCAAGTTGAAAATTTAAAATTTTTCAACAAAGAGTTTTTTTACAATAATGAACTAAAAATGGTTGAAATATACGCTCCTCAAGGAAGAACTAATAACATAATTTTAGATGGAGGTGATTATTATTTATCTTCAAATGAAAATTTAGAAACAATTATAAGTCAATATGCCTCAACTGGAAATAATTGGACATTTTTTTATAACAATCAAAATAATAATTTAGGAGACAGTTATTGGGAATATCTTTTTTATAATAAAGGAGAATTAGAAACAAAAGGCATTAAAGTTTTCAATAATGAGAAATTATTAATTGCATCATGTACCATTAATCTAGAAACAAACGAAATAGATGAGCAGAGAAAATATTTTTATGGAGATTTAAATATATATAAAAGAAACGAATATAGGTATCCTTTTTTGAGTGTATTTTATGATGAAAACAATAATGTAAGGGATATATATATATATGATGAAGACTATCAAAGTGTAGATGAGTTTTTATCATCAGCGAGTTCTAAATATTTTGATTGGAATTCACATCCATATTTTCATAATTTTACACCAATACTTCCTGTTGAAATAATTGCTTAATTTCCTGATCACCCCCCGCTGGCGCGAGCGTCCCGCTCGTGAACGCAAAGTATTTCTTACATTAGCTCAAAAATAATAAATGAGCAGAAAATACAAATTTGGAGATAAAACTGGAGCTTACTTTATAAGTTTTGCTACGGTATACTGGATAGATGTTTTTACAAGAGAAGAGTATTTTGGGGGCATTGTTGAATCATTAGATTACTGCAGAAAGAACAAGGGAATGGAGATTTATGGATATTGCATAATGCCAAGTC
>NZ_JAEFCA010000004.1:0-22360 GCF_016405855.1 Flavobacterium sp. IB48 | reverse complement strand
AAAATCCAGGCAATTTTGGCAGCAGAATAACAAACCTATTGAAATCTGGTCTTTAAAGGTTTTTGAGCAAAAGTTAAACTATATTCATAATAACCCTCTCGAAACTGGTTTTGTAACTAATCCTGTAGATTGGAAATACAGCTCTGCCAGAAATTATGGCGATAACGATCAAACTGTTTTAGAAATTGATATTAATTGACTTTCCTGTGTGTGCACGAGCGAGACGCTCGCGCCAGCAGGGAGGTTCGATAGTCAAAATTAAACATGTTAACCATCATAGATATAATCTACAACCAATATTTGAAAATCATTATACGTATTTTGAAATCCAATAAATTATAAAGAATATGAAGAAAGCGGAAGAATATAATCTACACTTTAGTACTTATGAATTTAATAACACAACAATACCTAGTGTAGGATGCAGTTTAGTAAATGGGTCTAGTAAAAATAATGAAATAGCAAGTTTTTTAGAACCAAATGGAATTCGTTTGACACAGCAAATAATAGATGATATTACCTCTTTAAATTTAGACTTAAATATACCATTTGAGGGTTACAATATTTGGGGAGGAAATCAAGATGAAAGTGTTGAAATAAAGTCCCCTCCCTTTAGAGCTGTTTTCAATACAACTGGAAAACCAGTGGAAGTACCTATTTCAGATTTTTTGCAGATTTTACAAGAATGGAAGGCTTTTTTACAAACTATACCGAATCCAAATTGGCTCTATAACAGATAAAAACCTGATTATACGGATTTTACGTGGATCAGCTTTGAATATTACGAGAATGCAGAACCTCTTTTACCCTCACTACAGTAAGTCAGAATATCTGTTGCAGATACCTCCCGCTGGCGCGAGCGTCCCGCTCGTGAACGCAAAGTTGTCTTGTCCTAAAAATAGATCTACAAAAATAAAACAAAAGAGAAAACCAAATCTCTTAAACTCAAAAAAAATACATTTTAAAAACTCTGGAAACTTAAAATTATAAGTTTCCCTACTCTGCTATTGGCTATATCTAAGTCAATATAAACTTTATTACTTTGTTTTACAGCTCTGTAAAACAAAAACTATTGTGACGCCACTAACACAATTTTTAAACATTCAGATTACTTACAATCATCCAAAACTCACAACTGTTTGTAAGTGTCTTATATATCTGAATGAATTACGGTAATCCCCTATAAGCCCGATTAAAAGCCTATAAATTATTTAAACCCGTAAAAAATTAATTAAAAATGAGTACAAATCACAACAGAATCAGAGTGGCGGACTTAGAAAAAAATCAGCCAAACAAAATTTTAAAAACGAATGAAAATGGAGAATTAGAGTTTAGCGATGCAAACGCATTGCTAACAGATACCGATAATGTAAAACTCTCAGGTAATCAAATAATTAGAGGGGAAAAAGTTTTTTCGAACACAAATGGAAATGCATCTTTAAATGCAACTGTTAGTCTATCTGGTGCATCGGCTACTAATTTCAGTAGTGTAAATGATGGATTTGCATTATATGTGGCAGGTTTTAATAATAAGAAAGAAATAGCAAAAATTATGGCTATTGATGGAAGTGCGACTGTATTGAATTTATATAATCAAAAAAGTGCGACTGGAGATTTTCTAAAAGCTGTTGATGCAAACAATAATACTGTCACAAAAATAGATAAGGATGGTATAGTTACTGCAAAATCCTTTGTTAAAACTGGCGGTACAAATGAGCAATTTTTAATGGCAGACGGATCTGTAAAATCAGGCAACCTCCAAGCCGAAAGTTACAATGCTCTTGACTGCACCACCGAAGGCAAAGCACTCGATGCTAGACAAGGAAAAGTCTTAAAGGATATGATTGATAATAAAACCATAAATTTTGCATCTGATGCAGAAACTCAAATTAACACTGCGATTTCTGAAGATAGTAAAGTAGTTAGCCGCTCTAAGCTTTTCAATTGGTGGCAGTGGGTTAAGTCTCAAGTTACTATAATTACAGGAAATTGGACTTTTAAAGGTGCTTTTAAAGTTGATACAAATCAGGAAATTAATCTAACCTCGTCTACTCAATTTGGAACTTCTAGTTTTCTAAGATTAAATCCTACAAACTCAAATAATCCATATGGAGTTGATTTGCAAACCACTGGAACACTTGCATTTACTGGACAAGGTTTCGATTTCAAAACTGGCGGTTATGGAACTATGTATACAAATCCATATGGTCGATTAGTGATAGATGGTCAGTCCCAAGGACTTACTCTAACTGGAGGAGGCCAAGATATGTCAATTGACGGTTTAACTTATATTAACGGACTCGCATTTTATAACGGTGGCGAAATTGCAACTATTGATACTCTAGCAAATAGCAACTATGCTATCGACGGGCCTTTATCAAGCAATGATTTGGATGCATACTACCCTAGAGCACAAAAAGGCTTTAAATTACATTGTTTAAATATCGCTAGTGGTGCTTTATGTTACGAAAAAACCGATACAGGATATTGGATTGAATATCCTATAAAACAAGTATAATTCAGAAATTTCAACTTGACATTAGTCATTAGATGAATGGATTTCTTTCATTGTAATTTGCAAGGAACTTTGTAATAAAGTTCCTTGCTTTTTCAAAACTCATAAACAAAACTTTTTACTGTTTGACATTGAATTAAAGTTTTATCAAAAAACAGTCAATTCTAAATTTACTCCCCATCCAGTCTCTTTACAACTCTGTAAAGCTCCAGAACATCCATGTTAAACCGCTAAGCAGCTCTTTTTTAAGCTCCAATTTTAGGCTCATCTTTACATTGTCAAAAGAAAAAAGGAGGTTTTAAACCTCTTAAAAACTTTAATCTTTTGAAAAAATCACTAAGCGGATTATTTACTAAAACTGCTTAGAAAAATCTCGAAAAAACTATGCACTTACGCCTCAACGATTGGTTCGATCTAACTACAATTTAATCATTCAGAATACGAACAAAAATTAAAGTCAAAAACAAAATTAGAATATGCCAACTAATCCAATTCCTGCGGTTCCGATTCCTACAGCACGATATTATCCGAGATTGTCCGAGATAATTACTGTAGACGATTTACCAGAATTCTTATCGTTTGTCGAAGATGGTTTGAATTCCATTTTTGATAAAATTCACTACAAAAATTTACAATACTCAAAAGGATATCGTGGAGATTCTGCCTTTTACAGTCTTGACATTGTTTCAAGTACAAAACTGGCGCTACCTCTTCCTTTTGGTCTAGGTTTGGTCCTTAATCCAGATCTAAAAGACAATGACTCTTCTATATCATCATTTCCCATTACATTAGAATATCAGTGGGAAATCTTGGCTTTCTTAAAAACATTCAGCTCAAGCAGTTTCTCTTTTTCTATGGAGGATTTCTATGCCGTGGGGCTTCAGGTTTTCCGCATCAGCGAAGAACAAGTTGTAGCTCATATGATGAATATTTTTGTGGAAGCTCAAGAAGGAAAAACAAAATACGAACAGCTTTTAGAAGACATTAATTCCTTGGCAGAACTCCAAGGCGATCCTACTTTTGAAGAATTAGGTTTTGCTGAAGATGTAGATCAATCTATTGACAGCATTCTTACATTAATCAAAAACAATAGTGCTATTACAAAATCAATTCCGCTATTACTATTTGGAACTTATATCGCTAGAGAGGGTTTTACTTTAGACGAAATCAAGCAAAAATTACAAGATTTCTACAATATTGTAGCTCCAGACGGAATCGAAGCACATATTAAAAGAATCATTACGCCAAAAGCAAAAGCTACCTTAGCTTTAAATGCTGGTATTGAGTTCCCTAGAAACATTTTAAAACCTGTTAACCCCAATGGAACTGATTTTGGCAATGGAACTGAAAAATCGATGTTCGTATTTGCTCAAGCACAATTGTATGCCGATACTGAATCTGGTATTGGCTATCAAGCAGAATTAGGAGGTTCATTAACGCCTCCTAATGCCATGATTGGCAATACAGGTTTACTTCTTCAGTTAGATACTTTAAAAGTTGATTTAAGCAAGAAAACCAATATTCCAGAAGCCGATGCTGATGGACGCCCAAATGATTTCGTTGGAGTTTATGCGCGTGCTGTTTCAGTAACCCTTCCTTCAAAATGGTTTAATGATATTCCTGAAACTCCAGGAAGTACATCTCCAACATTAAAAATTGGTGCATCAGATTTATTAATAGGTACAGGCGGACTCTCTGGAAATATTTATCTAGAGACAGTTCCAAATACAGAGGGTACTTTTAGTTATTTCAGCGATAAATTCAATTTTAATTATCCAATCGCCATGTTCGAAAAGGACGAAAATGGTGTGGCCAATAAAAAAGAAATTACCGATTACTCCTCTTTGCTTGTCTTCCTGCAAGAATTGAACAGTAAAAATTTACCGTACGCTTTTGATTATCCGTTATCGTTAACAACTATTAACGATTCAATCACATATGTTTTTACCGAAGCAAAAGATTATCAAAGCTTTGTAACCGAACTTTACGACAATACACTTTGGAAAACTATTGGCTCTGAGAAAAAAGGTTTTAAAGTAGGTTTCAATAAATTTGATATTACTTTCAAACAAAATAAAGTTGTCAATTCTAACATCAAAGGAGCTTTAGAAATTCCAAAACTTAAAGAAAAAAACGGTACTCCATTAAAAGTTAATCTTGAAGGTCACTTGCAGGATGACGGAGATTTTAACCTTACTGCTTCATTCCCAAAAGATAATAAACCAAAAGCAAATTTATTTGATCTTGTAGATATTGATTTCCATAGTTTCGAACTTGGTAAACAAGATGAAGATTACTATTTAGGAACCTCTTGTTATGTTTCTTTTCCTCAAGATACTTTAATGGGAAGCTTATTAAAAGGAAAAGGATTTGAAGTTGAAAAACTGCGTGTGTATAGCGATGGAAATATTGAAGTTGAAGGAGGATCTATTCCTATTCCAATCAGTCTTTCTGTCAATTTAGGTCCAGTTCAGATGGCAGTTACAAACATCAACTTTGGTTCTACCCAAATTAACGGCCGCAAATATAATTTCTGGGGATTTGATGGTGCAATCAGTATCAATCCGCTTGGAGTTGATGCTCGTGGTGAAGGAGTAAAATACTATTATTCTACAGATGGAGGTCCAAAAGATTCATTCATTAGAATCCAGACTATCGAAGTCGATTTAATTATTCCAGGAACTGCTACCGAATCTTCGGCTATGGCAATTATTCACGGTATGATTTCGCTTCCTGAACCAGGAAAATCGAAAGAATTTATCGGTGAAGTTGGTTTGAAACTTCCAAAAGCAAAAATTTCAGGAAGTGTTGGCATGCGTTTTATGCCCAAATACCCTGCTTTTTTAATTGATGCAAGTATAGAACTACCTGTTCCTATTCCGCTTGGTTTTCTGGCTATTAATGCCTTTAGAGGCTTATTAGGATTTAGATATGTTGCCACCAAACAAGCTGTGGGACTTACAGAAAACAATTCTTGGTATGATTATTATAAACATCCAAAACCAGGAATCAACATTAAAAAATTCAGTGGCCCGCCAGATTCAATGCAGTACAATTCTCCATTCTCTATTGGGGCTGGAGCCACTTTTGGAACAGTTGCCGATGGCGGACATGTATTGTCATTAAGAGCCATGCTTTTATTGTCTCTGCCTACTCTCTTTTATATCGAAGCAGGACTGAATGTTATTTCAGGAAGATTAGGTCTGATTGAAGATGATCCAAGTAATCCGCCGTTTTTTGCGATGGTTGCCTTTGGAGATGATTCATTAGAGTTAGCGGCTGGTGCAGATTTTAGCATTCCTAAAGATGGCGGTCAGATATTCAAACTCACTGCATTATTAGAAGCTGGTTTTTTCTTTAAAAATCAGAAACCTTGGTATGTTAATTTCGGAACAAAAGAAAGACCAATCGAAGCTGATGTTTTAACCTTATTTAAAGCAAAAGCTTTCATCATGCTTTCTGCTCAAGGTATTGAAGCTGGAGCAAGATTAGATTTCAAACTAGAAAAGAGTTTTGGTCCTGCCAAAGTAAAATTATGGGCTTATTTAGAATTAGGTGGAAAAATCTCGTTCAAACGTCCGCAAATGGGAGGTTATATTACTGCAGGCGGAGGAATCCAGATTAAAATTTGGATTGTTAATGTTGAAATCGAGTTAAATACCATATTCTCTGTAGAGTCATTTAAGCCATTCTTAATTTATGCCAGCCTAGAATTGCGCGTTCGTGTAAGGATTGGTTTTGTAAAAGTGAGTAAAAGTTTTACTATTGAATTACAATGGGATCTCAACCGAATTATTGACCGTACACCTTACAGTCCGCTTCCAAAAGGAACTGTAGGCGACGGCTTAGATAATAGAACTTTGGAGAATGTCAAAGGTGTTCATATGTTAACCAATCAGGCTTTTGCTTTAGATTATTTCAAATCTGTGGGAGAAAAAGACTATGATCCAAAAAAGTTTGACATTCATGGAATGCCTAAAGCAGAACTTATTACCAACGTAATCCCTTTAGATACTTATATCGATATTAAAATGGCTAAAGGTTTATTGCCTAATCCAGAATTATCTCAAAAAATAGGAGGTTATACTGCTGAAGCAAAAAACTACACAGACATAATGCCTCCGATAGACAATAACCCTAAATCTTCGCAAAAAATACGTAGGGTTAAACATGAATACGGAATTAAATCAATCAATTTAAAATCATGGAATGGCTCTAATTGGGTAGATTACCATCCTTTTGAAGCTGTTGTAAAAGATACAGAAAGAAGCGACGCGTTAAAGAAATTACCTTGGGCACAATGGCAAAAAGCAATTGACCAATATGATTCTATTCGTGTACTGGCAACAGATCCTTTTTCTTTTTTAAGTGCAGGAGAACCAGGATGGCATATTCCTGAACAATTAGGAATTACACCTTCTCGATTATTCTGTCCATCATCCGAAATTGAGAAACAGCACACTGATTTTCTTAATAAGCAAATTGGTCAGCGCTATTATGTTCCAACGCAATATGAAGCAGATAAAATCAATGGATTGTTTTTTAAATTAAATGGAGAGCTTCCTGAAATTACTGGCAATTATAAAATTGAAGGTGGAGATTTCATGAGTATTACTGCAGATAGAAATCCTCATGGTTATAGTAAATCACTTTCATTTAAGAACGAGAATGAATTAGAAATTATTTTCCCTGAATCGGCTATTGATCCAGTCTTACAGCTTACAACGCAAGCGAAAGAAGTAAAAATTTCTGCTTATACAGCTGTTTTTGAAGATGGCGATAAACTGACATCTTATGTCCCTATTCGCTTTAGCAAAACTAATTCGGGTACTTTTTCGGATGAGCAAACGTATACCAAAGCAGAATTTTTAACTGCGATAACTTTATTTAGCGAAGAAATTGAAGATCAGAAAATAAAGATTGACAAAATTGTAATTAGTCCAGTTTCAGCAAAGGCAAAACGCATTAAAGAAATCAGAAATAAAATGGCTGCTTTATTTGATGAGACTTATGGCGATCTAACTGGAGAAACTGAAATTGCATTGACAGATCCTGCAAAGATTGCAGAATACAATTTGCTTACAACTGAATTGAATAATCTGAAATTGGATGCAGGAAACGACAATGTTAATTCTGGAAATAATCCAAATGCATTGACTTTTACTCACTATTATGGATATAATGGAAGAACTCTGTATGATTTTGATCAGGTAATTAAATTCAATGATTCGTTCGTAATAACATTCCATCCAAAAGAAGATACAAAAACTACAATCCTATTACAAGTTGATTCTGATGGAAGCATCATTAGAGAACGTCTAATTAATGGAATTGTAACTTCTTTACAAATTGTAAAGGGTAATTTATTAGTGACTCAAGCCTTGAATGCAGAACAATGCAAAGGAATTGGAGAAGCTATTATTGATCTTGATCTTATCATTGGATGTCAATCTCCTATTTCTGCAACTGCAATTGTAGAAATGGACGAAGAGTTAAATCCGATTTCTGGAACACAGTATTTAAACACGTATTCTTTAGGTTTCAATAAGATACTTCCGTTAACAAACAATGATTTGCTTTGGGTAAATACATTATCGAATGAAACCCAAATTAGCTGGATTAAAGGAGACGATCGAACTGTTGTTTATCATTCAAAAATAAATGGAGAAGTAACTAAAGTTCTCAAGCAAAATGATACTGAATTCACTTTGATTACGAAGGACAAAAAAATCATTCGTCTGAATATCAACAATACAGCAAAAGTAATTTCTGTAATTGACACAAAAGTTCTTTCTGATACAGCAATTATTGAAATCATCGATGCCATTAGTGTCAATAATAAAACTTGGGTTTCAGTCAAGCTTTCAAATAACAAATTTGGTTTAGTTCAAATTAATGGAAGTACAATCAAGTTGTTGAAAAATGATGCGATTTTTGAATCAAAGGTTTACTTATCTAATAATGTTTTGAACGATAACTCTATTGTTGCTTACAATGAAAATTATCTGTTTGTATTTAGTGAATCACTAGAACTGAAAAGACTCGTTAAACGAGAAAATGAAATTAAAGATACTTCAATTATTAGGGTTCAAAATGAACCATCTGTAAATGAAATTGTAATGCTTTCTGGCAAGCCAAAAGAAAAAGGCGTTTATTTCTCATTGTTTAGTGATGCTTTTGACAATTGTTCTTTATATCCTACTCCAAATGTTTCTGTTACATTGTCTACGACAGCTTTAACAAACGGAAGCATAAGTTTAATTCCGTTAAACACAGTTACTGGATTAGATTTTAGAAGAAGTCTTAAAAACTCAAAAATTATTATTACTGATGCTATTATTTGCTCGAGTCTAGAAAATGCTGAAGATCCAGAACTTGATTACACAACTTACATTCAAAGTGTAGAATGGTTGAGTAAAGAAGATTATTATCATAACAAAACTATTTTGGATATTCCAGCTGTCGCTGAACAGTTTAAAGCAATGAAAGATGCGGTACAAACTACAGTACAACCAATCTGGAGACCCAATACAACATATTGCTTAGATTTTACTTTGACAGATACGGTTGATGACAATAAAAAGAATCCAACTGAATTTAAATATTTCTATGGATTTAAAACACATGGACCTATTGGACATTATCGTGTTAAAGATCCTGTAAGACCAGAAAACCAAGATGCACCTACGAAGAATGAATTGACTGAATTATCTAAATCACCATTAACGTCATTAAGAAGTTATCTAGATTACAATCGTTCTTACCCTAATGCAGATGGAAGTTTGCTACAGTCTAAACCTTCATTCTACGGTACTGACCAATGTAAAATCTCTCTATTCTTTACTAACACATATACTTCTAATATGTTCAAAAAATGGGATAGTTATGATACTGGCAGGCCAGAAATTGATGGTGTATTAAATCTTTATATCAAAGATCCTCAGACTGATGTGCTTATTAAATATCCACCAGAACCGATATTCGAAGAAGAAAAAGAAATTATTTATCCAAAAGCAGAAGAAATAGACAATGAAAGTGAAAGATGGACTGATGATAATGATCCTAGGCTTCCGTTAGGAATTAGAATTGTAAACAATTTCATTAGTGATAATCCTGGAATATGCAGCTTAACTTTAGGAGATCCTTTAAAGCCAAAATCATTAAAATACAAGACAACATTAACCAATTTAAAACCTTCTAAACTATATACGGTTTTAGTTAATAATTATTTTGATGGTGCTCAAATAGGAGTTACAAGCGAAAGTAAAAACATCTTGGTACATCAATTTGGATTCCAAACTTCGCGTTACAAAGATTTCAAAGAACAAATTGAAAGTTATTTTACTGATCAAGAAAAAACTAAAGGAGCTTTATATGATGTAAATGTTAATATGAATCAAGAACGTATTGATGCTTTGCATTATCTAATTGCGCCAAAAGTCTCGAATGCAACCAACTCTTTAAGTGATTCTATGGCAACAAAGTATCAGCATTTATTTGATCGTGCCTTTGAAGGAATCTTAAAATTATCTCCTCTTGATCCGGCTCAAACTACTGAGGTAAATAAAATTATTGATACCAATACAGGAGCAACAATTGCACTTTTAGTCCGTAATCCTGAACCATTTAATATTCCGAAAATGCCTTTAGAAGAAATTCAAGATACTATTTCGGTTTTAGATGAATTAGGAAATGTAAGATCCGATTATAGTGTGTTGCATTCAAAAGATTATTCGCAGGCATTGATTATGAATCCTGATAAAACAATTTTAGAAGTAGAAAAATTGAAAATCAAGTTTAAATACAAAATGTGGAATACCGAAGGAAATGGAACTTCTCCAACTAGTACCCTTGATACACAAATACTACCATTAAACAATATAAATCTTTAAAAAAACAAGAAAAATGAGTTCTATAAATCTTCAAGAAAGCCAACTTTCAGGCTGTGAAACTTATGTTGCAATTGTAGTAGACGAATCGGGTTCTATCAATAGCGATGAAGCACAGCAGATTCGTTCGGGGCTAACTTCATTTATCAATTCTCAGACACAAAGTAAAATCACACTTTCGTTAATCGGAATGTCTAACAGCGATACTGCTGTTAGACTCGATAACGTAATTGAAAAAAGGATTTCAAGCAATAAAGATTCTTTTATAGATTGGATTAATTTATACGGGAATGGCAAAGAAAGCATTCAATCAGATTATTGGGCATCTGGTTTAAATGTGGCTAAAAATCTTCCGGTTGCTCCAGATATCGTTTTTGTAATTACAGACGGTTTGCAGGTTAACAATTCTGATTTCTTAAAAAATCTATTTACTGATTTGAATCTAACTTCAAAAGTTTTTGTGTACGGAGTTACAAGCTCTCCAAACAATACTGAAGAGCTAACAACTCCTCTTACTAACTTTTTGGGAAGAACGCCAGTTGCAAAAGACAGTACATCTTCTGTCTTAGATTCAGATTATGTAAGAGTTCCTGATTTCAGTACTTTAGGAATTGAATTAAACAAACTTGCTTCTGATTTATCTCTTCTACAAATTGGGTGTTTTCCAAGTGTAAGTATAATTGAGAATAATTTAACGTATCCTTCTTTAAAGAAAGGATTTAGAGTTAGTGCATCATGTGGAAATTTAGTTTTAAAAAATAAAAGCCGTGTTCCTTTAACTTTAAGTGCTGGAACAAAAATTCATGACCAAAGAAACTTAAACGGGCTTGTTTTTAAGCTTGCTAATTCGGTTACAATTCTTGGGAAATCAGAAGTCGAAGCACCAATTCGAGTTGACGGAAAACCTTTAGCTCTTGGTTCTTTTTTGGCTCTTGTATCGCTAAACAATGTTTTTAATCCTTTAGGAATCAGTATTAATTTCAATGTTAAGAGAGAATCATCAGTTATCAATATTTCTTCAGACAAAACAAATCTACAGTCAACTTATTTGCAAGTTGGAACGGCTGGCTCAAGAGGAATTGAAAGTACAAAAGGAATTCATCTTCGCTGGATGTTGGCAGGTAGATTAGGAAAAAAACACCTTCCAAAAGGAGATTTATATACTGATTCTAATTCTAATTTAAGCTTCAATAAACCAGATGACTTTGTTAAAGTTTATAGAGCGCCGTATACAAAAATTAGTCAAAACATAGATTTAACCCAAAATCCTAATGTAGTAGATAATAAAAAAGCACTTTGGATTTACAAAATGGCAAATCCGCAAAGATCTGTTTATGTAAATTTCTTAGATCTCAAAAAATACAAAGCCATTAAAGCTAGCTATGATCCGTTGACTAATCCAATTGCTTTTATGCAGGCTTATGGAAATAGTTTGATCGAAATTGAAACCAAAACAGATTTATTTTTTGCTGTAGAATTAGATTTTTCATCTTCAAACAATTCAAAAAGTGTAAAATTAGAAACGCTATCAGTTGCAGAAAACCAAATCATAGCAGATAAAAGAGTTACCAATCGTAAAACCTATACTTCAACACAACTAAACCAGCCTATTCGTTTAGTTGCAGAAAATGGAAGAAGTATTCGATTTAAAGCAAGCAATTGCCTTTTAAAATCAGTTCAACTTGAATTTTATTCTGATTTTATCACCAATACTAATGCTAATGGAGATTGGTTTTTAAAAGGAAAGTACGGATTAAGCACAGATGATTTTACAGTTTTTGAACAGCTTGAGCCAAAATTAAATGCGGTTCATGGAAAATGGCTGAAATTTAACGATGGTGAATATGTAAATATTAAAAATTATAGGGATAAATGGAATAGAATCACTAATGACAACGACATTAGCGACGAAAACATTAAAGAAATTGTCTCTAGATACATCTCTTTAAGCAAGTTATCAGATAATCCGACTGCAGAAGAAGATATTCCGCTTGGAGATAAAGTTCCTGTAAATGAGCCTGGACCTGGAGAAGAACAAAAATATGCTCAAAATTTAACCAGAGTATCTTACTTAGATCTTTTAAATATTGCAGCAAACGATTATCATGTTGCCCGCATGTTAGGTTTAGGCTGTTTAGATATTGATGACGAAGTTTATTCTGGCGAATATGTCTACTTAACAGAATATACTACTTATGGCAGTTTGGAAGAGGGCATTGAAGGAAAAGAAGTGCAGCATCTTTCTATGAGTATTCCAACTTCTATAAACACAGAGCGTATGCCTCTTCCTATTCAGTTAAGTAAAATTGTCCCAGGTTTAAATGTTGATGCGGAAGATAATCTAAATGCTAGAATTACAGATTCTGAAGGCTATAGTTTTGATGGAAAGAAAAGATTTGTAAGCTTATTTATGGATGATGTTATGGACTACGATGTTGTAGAGCCTAACTCAGGCAAAGACTTCTTTAAATCATCTTTAGAATATGACGGAACTGCTTTTACATTTCCAATTTACTTAGGAATCGATCATAAAATTGCTACAGAGCCAACATGGAAAAATCCAGAATTATCGCATGATGTCGAATACAAAAGTGTCAATCAAAATCTGAAAGAATCTAAGTATGAAACTGTTCCTATTATTATTCCTAAATCTGGAAAATCAATTTTAAATGCAATTCAGGAAGAAACCGGAGAAAACATTTATATCTATCAAGGATACGGAATTAATATTTTCTCAAGAGCATCATCTGGGCGTCAAATTAGCATTAAATCGAACATTAAACCAGCTAATAATTTAATGCCTCCAAGTAATATTAATGCACTTCTTGTTACCGAAGAAAAACCATTGACGTTTACCTCTTTGTCTGAACAAGAATTATTAGGCAAGATTACCGGAAGTGACAAAACATTGGTTAGAATTATGTTTGACTACTATTCGGCTCAAGAACTTTTAAGTTATTCTGTTCCTAAAGAAATCTCCGTTGAGGATGCTGAGAAAAAGAAAGACACAATTTTTCCTGATAGCGAGGAAATATTTGCTGATCATTTTAAACTGTATTACAAAGACGGACTTCCAGAAGTTGAATATGGCCAAATTGAAAGCATTGATAACAATTCAGTAAATAATCTGACTTCGATTGTTAAAATAAGAGAATACAAGATTATCAGTAGTGGTCAAGAAGTAAAAATTGGTTTAAACAACACCAACAAAACCAGATTTAATGGAGGAATATTAACCATTGGAGACGAAAACTTTTTAATTCAAAACATTCAAGTTCAACTTAAAAAAGATGATAAAAATAATGATGTTTTTGATTATGCTTTGGTTGAAGTATTAAAAAAGGAAGTAACCGACAGGCTTCATGCTGATGGTGATGCAACGATAGATTCTGACCAAATTAAAAACATCCAAATTCCTGAGAACAAATTATGTACACTGGTGCAAAACATGCAGACAGTTGATAATTGGCATCAGCCACAAAGTGATTTTAAAGTTCAATATCCTACTAATTTAAATAATATTCATCGAGAAGTTATTGAACGCAAAAACGAGAATGGAAACAACTTACAATTAGAAAAAACAAGAGGAGTTTGGAAAGATGCTATAATTGAAAGGCATTTTGAAGTTTCTTACGAAATGGATGATAAGGGAGCTTATAAATTGAATCTAGAAGGTGATCCAATTAAATTAGATGACAAAAAACATTTAGGATTATACAAAATCATTTTCAAAAACTTTAGTTTAGAACAGCATCCACAATTCAAATCAGAAAATGGAAATTCTGTTGAATGGTCTAATGGAATTGTGCGATTATTTAGAAAAAGCGCTATACAGCCAGGAAATCCTGTTCCAGTACAATCAAGGAAAGAGTTTAAAGTTTATAAAGCAGAAAACATTGGTACAACAGGAAATTTAGTTTTATACATTGATGATCCTGATTTTAAACTTGGTGATTATGCTTTGCAAACCATGGATGAAAATTACGATGAAATTTTAGGTGCTGTAGATGGTCCACGCGAAGAAAATGAAGCGCCAAGCTATACAGCTGGAACTGTTTCACAAAGTGTAAATTATTATCCAAGTTACAAAGTTTACCTATACGCAGATCCTGTTTCTGGAATCACAGAGCAAAATATTCAGCCACGAGAAAATGAAAGTACACACTATTCTATTTTCGGAATTAGCACACATTCAAAAACAGAGATTGGCTATAAATCAAAGATTAGTATCCCTAGTCCTATGTATGCTGTCCGCGTTGAGAAACCCAAAAAACCGAAAGAAATTATTGGAGGCAGTTTGTATGCAACTCGTCCTGATTTTTACAATCGTTCTTCGTACACTTTTACAACCAAATATGAAAAAAATCGTAAACCCTATGGCTTATTACATTACAGGGCCAATGATGAAGATTTTCTTAACATTTTATACGAACCTGAAACAGTAAGTGTAATTCGCGAACAATTAAACAAATTGGGCGGAAATGATGAAATTGATTTTAACGAAAGATGGAGCGACTTTTTAGACTTTAATAATCTTGCCGAGACAGGACATTATAAAATTTTACCTGAGAATGATACTGCAGAAAACTATCAGTTTCCATTGCCTGACAACCAAGAATTCATAAAACTGATTAATGATTTTATTGAATGGCATAATGCAACACAAGGCGTTACAGAACCAACAATAACTAAAATTACATCACTAAATCAAGTTCTAATTTCGCAACAAGTTGAAAAACCAATGTTAGCAGTTTATTTTGTTGAACAAGCCATTCAAGCCGCTTTTGTTCCTTTAACTGAAGTACCTGTTGTATACGATTATATTAAAGGGAATAATTATGTTCCCGTTAATAAAAAACAAACTATTAAAGATAAAAACGGAAATGCTTTAAAACCAACTGATGCCGATTTTGACATTGCACCAATGATGAAAATCATTAACGAAAATGATAACCAAGTGCAATTCACCGATTTTAATTTGGATGGAAACTCACAAAACATTTATTTCTATGCAGTTCGAGAAATGGATATCAAAATGAATTTTGGAGAATTCAGCGACCTTATGGGACCTGTAAAACTGGTGGCTTCTACACCACCTAAAACACCTGAAATTAAAAGAATTATGCCAATTCTTGGAAATCAAGTTCTAGGAATTAAGCCTGCTGTTCAGATCGAATTAAATGCTTATTCGTCACAATCTAAAATCAAAAAAATAAATGTTTACCGTGCCGAAACCATGTTTGAAGCGCAGTCAACAAGAACAATGAAACTGGTTAAAGAAATTGAGATTGATGAAGATACTTTATCTGCCGATTTTGAAAATGTGTGGACCATTTATGATGATTTTGAAGATTTAGAACATACCCCTTTTGGTGATGCTCTTTTTTACAGAATTACAGTTTCAAAACAAATTGAATATGCAGATTCAGAATCGCCAACAGACAATCCTGATATAAAAATTGATTATGCGCCATCTCAGCCCTCAAAAATTACGGCAACAACAATTGTAGATACTGTTTCGCCTGAGTCTCCAACATTAAAAGCCTCAGGAATTGCTACAGGAACTAATGGAGCGATTTTAAAACCTATCGTTTTCAACTGGAAAAAAACAGTTTATAATGGCAAATATCATTTATACAAAATGAATAATCAGGGTAACTGGGAAAAAATTCATGAGATTTCTACAAATCTAGAAGAAGTCATTCTGCCTTTACTGGAGACAAAACCAAAAACTGATGAATTGATTATTAAAGATGAAAACGGTAAAAGAGTGTATCATCATTTTAAAATAATCTCTGAAAATTCGTCTGGAATGTTGAGCAATGACGAAAAAATCCTAACTCTTTAAAAACTGACAATACCAATGACACAATTTCATTGGTATTGACTTCAGGTCTTATACAAACATTTAAAAGCAAGAAATAAAACTAAATAAAATGGCAACAAGTAGAAATGACTTTCACAACAAATTCAATAACGGAGATGTTCCTACACACCTTGACTTTGTTGAAATTTTTGACAATTTCGTTCATAAAGACGATGACAAGGCTAATTTTCAAATGGTCGAAACAGGAACAGATAATGAGCATTATATCACACCAGCGCTTTTAAAAGCAGCTTTTCAAAATGCTGGAATCATTGCTGGCAATTGTTATGTACCAATCAAAAATTTTCAAGATGGTTTTACTGGATTATCAATTCAGCTAGATCCAGCACCTATTGCAGACAGCGCTAAAGTATATAAAAATGGTCAATTATTAAAAGAGATTGAAGATTACAATGTAAACAATGACAGTGGTGTAATCACTTTTTCAGCTCCAATCAGCAATCGAAATATTGAAGTAAATTATTGGGCCAAAAATGCAGATACAGAATCAAGTGATCCTAACACTGACCCGATTCTTGGAAGTTTATCTGTACCGTTCAAAGAAAATTTTGACGAGGATACCTTCAATAATGATAAAATTACTCTAACAGAACTTCCTATCAAAGATAGTGTTCGAATCTACAAAAATGGTCAGTTGCTTAGAGAAGGAACAGGCAAAGATTATGTTGTAAACTATAATAGCGGGATTATTACATTTTCTGCCGTAGTAAGTAATCGTAATATAGAAGTTGATTACTGGTATAAAAGCACTGTCACTTTATCGGATTTAGAACTAAACTCTAAATATGTTGACTTAACAACACCACAGACCATTGGCGGGAATAAAAATTTTGCAGAAACAATTGAAGCCAAAGGTTTTATTAAATCGGGCGGAACTTCTAATCAGTTTTTAATGGCAGACGGTTCTGTTTCAACTTCTCCAGGTTCTGATTATGATGCTGGACATTTTATTAGTACGCTTTCTTCTGGAGGCTACCAAAAATTTAGTAACGGATTAATTCTTCAGTGGGCTTATTTAATCAACAATACAAATACTTATACTTTTCCCTTAACCTGGCCAAACAAAGCTTTAAGCGTTACGGTCTCTACTGTAAGAACATCTTCTGGAAGTAGAGGAACCAATCACGTTGCCAATATTACAAGTACAAATTACTATGCAGTTATTGATGGTACTTATGGTTACATGTTCGCAATTGGGTATTAATTAAAATTAAAAAAAATAAAAATTATGTATAAAGCAACATATAACGAAAACGGAGAATACACAGGTTTTTATGTCGAAGGAATTCATGAAAATATTCCAGAACCAAATATTGAATTAACTGAAGAAGAATGGCAACAAGCATTGTCAAAAAATTATAAAGTAATTGCAGGCAAACATTGCCATTCTCCTTTTGTTCAAAATAAAGAAGAGCTTTTAGCAAACTTAAGAACCACTAGAAATGCACTTTTAATGGATAGTGATTGGACTCAAGTAAAAGATTCACCGCTTTCTGAAGAGAAAAAAACGGCATGGAAAAATTATAGACAAAAACTAAGAGATTTAACTGATTTAGAAGACCCAACTATTGTTGTTTGGCCAACACTTCCTTTATAATTCACCTTTCTTTTTATGGTTTTGAAAAAACTTAAAAAATCAATGTTCTTACTAAAATAAATTATGGAAGAAAATATAACATACAAGCCTTTTGCTTATATAGATCAATATAATCCCGCAGAAGGAGCAACGGTTTATTATAATACCGAAAAGACCTCAACCGTAAAAAAGAATGATTGTCTCTACGGAACATCTGGAAATCTAGTTACTTTAATTGCTCCTGCCAATAAATTTATTTCGACAGAAAGCGTTGCAGATGCAAACCTGCAAGCTCAATCTTGGTTAGATGCAAATGCACAAGCTTATGCTAATAATACCGGAATTTGCACTATTAGAGCTACAGCATGGAGAGGAGAAAACCCTTCTTGTGTATTAGAACCATCTACTACTATGTTACCTTTTGATTATATGATAATTAGATACAAGTGGGCCTTAGGTGCTGGTCGTGATTTGGATACTTTTACCGGATTTGTCAGTACTGGAACTGAATGGGATAGTAAATACATGGGATTTGGTCATGGACATGGAAATGAATTACCAAATAATAGCACAGCAATGCAATCCTATATTATGTATGCTGGTGACAATAGAAAAGATAATGGAGTCGAAGCCTGTTTAATCAATTTCGACAAACTTCTCTCAGACTACACTACTTTAAAATCAGTTCCCGTTAGGATGGCTACAGCTTGGTTTGGAGAAATCGGAACAGGTAATATCGATATCGAAATTACAACATACTCTGGAGGAATAATGCAAAAGGTTGATGCAGACTATGATTTTATCAATATCGGAGGTTCGCAAGTACAACAACTTACCTTTTCTAAAAACGTTCCTAAACCACCTTCATGGATAAATGATATTGATCAAGTAACAAATATTGGATACATAACTTACGATAAAAACACTTCTACAGCGAAGGTTGCAATAACTTATTAAAATATGGAAAATACAGGATATAAATCTTTTGAAACATTAGAAAGATACTATACAGATGATGGTACTTCAACGGGAGAAACTAAACCCAATATAGTTACAGATCCAGATTATATTGCTCCTTTTCTAGATACAACAACTTGTCCACCAGGCTCAAGATTTTATAATACCGCACAGACTAAAACTATAACTAGAAATAATTGTGGTTCTGGATATTCGGGTAGTGATGCCACACTTACAGCCTATCCCAATCAGTTTGTTTCAAATGAAAGTGTAGTAGATGCAAATAACCAAGCAATTGCTTGGTTAGAGGCTAATGCTCAGATATATGCCAATAATGTGGGCACATGTACTGCAACAATTTTAGACACTATTCCTCCAACTGCTCCAACAGGATTGAGATGCTATTCTTCAGATGAAAATCATCTAACCTTAGAATGGAATGCATCAACAGATAATGTTGGTGTGGTGCGATACGAAGTTTTTAGAAGAATAAACAATGGCACTTACGGAACTGATCCATATTACGGAACTCCAAACATTACTGGTGTTTTTTATGCCACAATAGATGAAACATATTATTTTAAAGTAAGAGCCAAAGATGCAGCTGGTAATTATTCTCCGTTTAGTTCTGAAATTTCTGGTTCCGTATAAACTTCATATTAGAAATATCAAAGACATAATTTTTGGCTACAGACAAAAAGGTCTATGTGATACATAGACCTTAAAAATCATTAATTAAATACCACAAAAATGAGCACAAATCACAACAGAATAAAAGTGGCTGATTTAGAAACAAATCAACCAGATAAAATTTTAAGCACAAACTCCAGCGGCGAGCTGGAGTTTCGTGATATTAACAGCATCAAAACCGATAGCTATAATGGATTAGACTACAGCGAAGAAGGAAAAGCTCTGGACGCTAGACAGGGAAAAGTTTTAAAGGGCTTGATAGACAATATTAAAGACACTCTCAAAACTTATTTTGACACCATCTACTTAGGAATTTCTAACGATCAAAATGTTTTGGGAATTAAAACATTTCTTAATGGTAAATTAGGCTTAAGAAATGCTGCAAATACTTTTACCTCTTTTTTTGCAAATTCTAATACTGCTTCGAGAACTTATACTCTACAAAATAGAAACGGAACTTTGTTAGACAATACTGATTTATCAACTATCAATTCTTCATTAGCGACCAAACAATCTGTTTTTACAGGAATTACAAATTATATTCCTAAGTCTTTAAGTGCAACAACATTAGGTTCTAGCAGATTAATCGATAATGGTATTTCTTTTGGAATAGGAACATCTAAAATCCCAACTAAGGATATTACATTAGGAAATCAATCAACAAAAGAAATTGGTATAGAGCAAAGCACAAACCAAAGTTCAGGTGCAGATTTAACTATTTCAGCTGGAAGAACAATTAATTATGGAATTGATAACGATTTTGTCTCTTTAAATAATCCAAAAGCTACAAATTATGGGATGGCAGTAGATTTACATGGCAACTTATATTTCGTGGGAAATCAAATATGGATCAGATACTTTGACACAAGTACATTTGTAAATGTTGGATTACTAGGTACTCAAGCTGCCCATGGAGGAATTTGTTTTACTCCATCTGGCACATCTTATATTGGTTCTTCAAACGGAAATGTATATCGCCGACTCGTTGGAGAATCTACATATTCAGTTTTCGCATCTAATTTAGGAGATATCAGAGGCTTAGCTTGTGCACCAAATGGAGATGTTTATTTGGCGAATAGAACCCAAATATACAAAATGGCCTCTGGGACCGATGTTTTTTTATCCTGTAATCAAACCATAAGGTCATGGTGGGGATTATGTGTTTCTCCAAACGGAGATGTTTATTGTTGTGAGGATTGGGGTAATGTATATATACAAATTAATGGAAGTACAACATTTGTTCCAGTAGCTTCTGGAAATTTCCGATCAATGTGCGCTTCTCCAAATGGTGATATTTATGGAGCAACAGAGTTTGGACTAATATACAAGAGGACTTCTGGTTCTGGACCATTCATTCTTCAAAATGCTCCTACCGGCGGATGGAGAGCAATGGCTGCCGATGCTAAGGGAAATATATATGCAGGTCTTAGCAATGGCGAGATATACGTTCAAATAAATGATAATCTAGGAGCACCTGATTTACATGGAGGAGCTCTTAATTTTAAGGCAGGCAGTGGTAAAGGAATAGGTCAATCAAGAATTAATTTTATTACAGGCCAAAAAACAACTTCAGGAACTGATATGCAAATTGAAACGGTTAGAGCATATATAGATGAAAATGGATATATGATTTGGGCAAAAATGCCTACATATCCAGATAATGCTTCAGCAATTGCAGGAGGCCTTCCAATTGGGTGCGAATACAAGACTTCTAATGGAGACCGCAAAATAGTTTATTAAAAAAGTATAAAAATGAACACAAATTACAACAGAATAAAAGTATCTGATTTAGAGACAAATCAGCCAAATAAAACTTTAGTTACCAATGAAAAAGGCGAATTAACTTTTAATGAAATACCTGAAAAAACCTTTAAAACAATCAATGGAGAATCAATTTTAGGAAGTGGAAATATCGACTTATCAAACAAACAAGATATTTCCAATCAAATTAATGTAACATTACCAGCCACTGTTCAAGATACGTGGCATGGCAAAACAGTTAAATTTACTGGTACAGGAACATTAACAATACCTAATTCGTTTATTAACTCAGGAATGTGTTTTGAAGGAATTACAAAAGCTGGCACATCATTAAACTGGTCTATTACTGCTCCAAAAACATTTGAATTTGGAACACCTCCTACAGTAACTGAAAAACAGATATTCACATTTATGCAAAATGAGGGCCAGCATTCAATAATGATTTTAGGATTATAATTATGGGATTACGAAAAACAATATTTGGAAGAGTAAAATCAAAACCTAATACTTTTATAGGAGGTATTGCAGGGACAATAAACACGCCTGCATTGTTGGCCGCAAAAATAGGTGTATCTACTAGCCAAATTAAAGACTTTAAAGTGATTGGTAATGATATTCAATTTAAAATAAACATAATTTATCAAATACCATCTAATGCTTTTAGTGGAAATACAAGTATTACGTATTTTAACGATTCAGAAGGATATATAAAGTCATTAGGAACAAGAGCTTTCTATAACTGCACTTCCCTATTGGATTTTACTGCGGACAGTCTAGAATCGATAGCCGACTCGGCTTTCTACAATTGCACATCCATAACAGGCTATAGCTTTCCTAAGGTTACGGCTATTGACAGCCAGTCAAATATTTCGCTTGGCACATTCAGGAACAATACCTCTCTGCTGACCTTCCATGCTCCGCTGCTTACCAGCATGACAGGAACAGGAAAATGCTTTGAGGGCGCAAGCAAAATGACAGCATTCTATGCTCCAAATTTAGCAGGTAACATTCCTGGAGCAAGCTTTAATCAATGCGCAGCATTAAATGAATTTACAGTCGGTCCAATTACAAGCATAGGCGGAGGA
>NZ_JAEFCA010000003.1:120252-663986 GCF_016405855.1 Flavobacterium sp. IB48 | reverse complement strand
TCTGGTAGAACCGGGAACTTTTAAAATCATGGTTGGAGGAAGTTCTGATAAAGGTTTGCAGAGTGGTTTTGAAATTAAAGAGTAAAAAGGGTTTTGCCACAAAGGTACTAAGACACTAAGTTTTTTTAATCTCGCAATCCCGATAGTTGTTGGCAGTAAAGATTTTTGAATAGCCCCTAGCTTCAGCTAGGGGAATAAGATTTGAATAGGAACAGGGCTTTAGCCAAACTTTGTAGGTTTGGCTAAAGCCCTGTTTTATTGTGGTTATGTTTTCATCCAGCTAAAGCTGGACGCTATTGATTTGCATATTGTAGTTTGTTAAGTATTTGGATGTTAGTATTTTATTGTAGGAAAAATATTTTGGTTTACGCTTTTGCCTTATCTTTGATAGACAGCCATTTAAATATTTTTTAATTGGCAATCCAAGGTAAGCTGAAAACTTTATAGAGTAGGCAAGATTTTAAAACAGTATTATGGAACATTCTTTATTTAAAAAAGTGAAAGCAGCAATTGATTATTGGTACATTCCGTTATTAGTGGGAATACTTTTTGTAATCATCGGATTTTGGTCTTTTGCTACCCCTTTAAAAGCATATTTAACATTGGCATTTTTATTTAGCGTGTCGTTTCTGGTCAGCGGAATTTTTGAAATTATTTTTGCACTTTCAAACAGAAAAAAAATAGACAATTGGGGCTGGACGCTGATCTCGGGAATTATAGGTTTAGGAGTTGGAATAGTATTAATTGCTAATCCGTTAGTTTCAGTAACACTTTTGCCACTTTATGTTGGATTGGCTATTTTGTTTCGCTCTGTAATGGCTATTTTTATGGCTTTTAATTTAAAAAGCTATTCTGTTCCAGATTGGAAAAATCTTTTAGGATTAGGGATTTTGGGACTATTGTTTTCATTTTTGTTATTATGGAATCCTGTTTTTGCAGGACTTTCAATAGTATATTGGACTGCTTTTGCTTTTATCGCAAGCGGTATTTTTTACATTTATTTTTCTTTCAAACTGAAAAAACTACACGATTTAGCTTAAAAAATAAAGTTTGATTTAGCTTTTATATTAACAATAAATCCGACCGATCTCAAAAAACGGTCGGATTTATTGTTAATATGAATTAATAAGCACTTAGTAAATTTCTAGAATCATTAGTTCAGTATTAGTTATAAACGATTCGATTATATGCTTTTTTGAGAACAAAATTTCAGCTATTTGTTTAGTGTTTTTATTGAAAGTTTTTAGAATTATAACTTTTGGAGGGGCTCCTTTTAAAAGTAATAACTTTTCAAAATCATCATCATGAGTCAAAATAGTGAAATTATTTGCTTTTGCAAATTCCCAAATCTCAATATCTTTTGCCGGTTGATTTACGGGAATATCATTAGCATGTAAACAATTGAAAAAAGTATTTTCTACTAGTTTAATTATTCTCCATGAGATATTTGCATCCAGAAGTAACTTCATTATGCGGCTATTATTTTCGTAATATTTTCTCTGTTAGCAGCAAAACTTAACGCAGCAAGAATATGCTCTTTTTTTAATTCAGGAAAATCTTCAATGATTTCTTCAAAAGACATTCCTGTAGATAACCATGAAAGAATATCAGAAACACAAATTCTGGTTCCAGTAATTATAGGTTTGCCAAACCGAACATCTTGGTTTATTGAAATTAAATTTTGCCAGTTATTTTCCATAATTTTATTATTTAAACAAATTTACAAAAATTAAATGCGAATTTGGTTTTAAATAGCATGGTTTGTTTTTACCTTTAAAATCTATTAAAATTCCAACTTTTAAATTAAAACAATGAAATATAACAGATGCGGAAAAAGCGGTTTGCTGCTTCCTGAAATTTCTTTAGGATTATGGCATAACTTCGGTTCGGTTGATAATTTTGAAAATGCCGAAAGCATTGCTATTGAGGCTTTTGATAAAGGAATTACTCACTTTGATTTAGCAAATAATTATGGTCCAGTTCCAGGTTCTGCTGAGGAGAATTTCGGAAAAATATTATGGCATAATTTTCAGGGAAATCTACGCGATGAAATCGTAATTTCTACGAAAGCAGGTTATACAATGTGGAAAGGTCCTTACGGAGATTGGGGCTCCAGAAAATATCTGCTTTCGAGCTTAGATCAGAGTTTGAAAAGAATGAATGTCGATTATGTAGATATTTTTTACTCACACCGTCCAGATCCAGAAACGCCAATTGAAGAAACCATGATGGCTTTAGATCACGCTGTTAGAAGCGGAAAAGCTTTGTATGTTGGGATCAGTAATTATTCTGCGGAACAAACGAGAGTTGCGGTTGATGTTTTAAAACAATTGGGAACGCCATGTTTGATTCATCAAGCAAAATATTCGATGTTGGAGCGTTGGGTTGAAAATGGTTTGTTGGATGTTTTAGAAGAAAAAGGAGTAGGCTGTATTGCGTTTTCGCCTTTGGCACAAGGACTTTTGACCGATAAATATTTAAAAGGAATTCCTGAAAACTCACGAGCTCATAATCCGAATGGGCATTTAAGAGAAGATGAGGTTACACAAGAACGTATTCAGAAATTAATTCAATTGAATGAAATTGCTCAAAATAGAAATCAGTCTTTAGCACAAATGGCTCTGGCTTGGCTGCAGAAAGACAAACGAATTACATCGGTTTTAATTGGTGCAAGTTCTGTAAAACAATTGTGTAATAATATTGATTGTTTACAGAATACAGAGTTTTCGCATGATGAATTAAATGCGATTGAAAAAATTCTAGCGTAAAATGCTATTTGTAAAATGTGAAATGATAAAAAAGGAGAACAATTTGTTCTCCTTTTTTTATTTGATAATCATCGCCAATCCGCCTCCGCTTGCTAAATGATATTTTAATTTCGTAGTTGAATCAACTGTTACAATTTCTTTTTTGTAATCAGTTGCAGCTTTATTAGCATTTATTCCATCTGAGAAAATCTCGGCTTGGAATTTTTTGCCTTTTTCAAGGAAAGAAAAATCAATTGCTACTTCTCTAGAATCCCAATTTGTAATTGTTCCTAAGTACCAAGTATTTCCTTTTCTTCGGGCAATTGAAACATATTTTCCAACTTCACCATCAAGTGCGATAGTTTCATCAAAAACAGTTGGAACTTTAGCTATAAAATCGGTGCTTTCTTGTTCTTTCATAAAAGCTGTCGGACTGTCGGCCATCATTTGTAAAGGCGCTTCAAAAATCGTGTACAATGCCAATTGATGACATCTTGTTCCTTGACTCATTGGTGTCGAATGACTTGGTTTGAATTCGCTTTTTGTAGCATTTCGCATTGCGCCAGGCGTATAATCCATTGGTCCAGCCATCATTCTAATAAACGGAATCGTGCAATCATATAGCGGAACATCATCATTTGGTGTCCATTTGTTGTTTTCTAAGCCTTTTACACCTTCAAAATTTAAAATATTTGGATAAGTTCGTTGAATTCCAGTTGGTTTGTACATTCCGTGGAAATCTAGAATCAATTTATAATTTGCCGCTTTTTGAGCAATATCGTAAACCGAATTGACCATTTTGGCATCATCGCGATCTAAGAAATCAACTTTAAAACCTTTAATTCCTAAATTGGCATAATTCTTTAAAATTCCATCTGTGTTTTTAGTCAAAGCCATCCAAGAGCTCCACAAAATAATTCCAACATTTCGTTCTTTTCCGTATGTGATCAAAGCCTCTAAATCGACATTAGGATTATGCTTCATAATATCTTCTTCCAAACTCCAACCTTCGTCTAAAACCACATATTCAACTTTATTCTTAGAAGCAAAATCAATATAATATTTATAAGTCTGCGTATTAATTCCGGCTTTAAAATCGACATTGTAAATATTCCAATCGTTCCACCAATCCCAAGCAACTTTTCCGGGTTTAATCCAAGAAACATCTTTAATTTTTGAAGGTTCAGCTAATTTCTGAACTATATCATTATTCGCTAAAGCGGCATCACTTTCAGAAATTACAATTGCTCTCCATGGGAAAGTTCTTGTTCCTTTTGTCTTCACCAAATAATCGGCTCTTTCGGTAATTAATCGGTTGATATTGTTGAATCCGCCATTGGCTTCTTTTAATGGATATTTAGAAAAACGAGATTCAAAACCAGATTTGTTTTTATTATTTGTAACGAATAATCCTGGATAATCTTCCAAGTTAGCTTCCAGAAAAACAGCTTTTTTATGATTTTTGTATTCAATTAGAAATGGTAAAAATGCCAAAGTATCTTTTGCAAATTCACTGATTTTCTTATTTTCGTAATGTGCTTCAAAAGAAGAAATATAAGGATCTTTCGGATTTCTTAAATCTCTTACATAAGGCATTAAAGTGCTGTAGTCTTTGTCAAAATTTAAAACAACTTCTTCTGATTTTATCGTAATATCTTTTTTCTTTTTGGTAACGAATCGATACGCAGCTCCATCGTCAAAAACACGAAACTCAATACAGAAATCATTCTTAAAGTTTAAAGTCAGTTGATTATAATGATTTTCAACCGATTTCTTTTTATATAATGGTGTTTCAAAAGAAGTATTTACAGTTTCTTTTTTTGAATTTAAAACAATAGGATTTTTTCCTAAAATCTTATTTTCATCCAAAGTTAAAGACATTTCTGAAGGTGCCAGAATCAAATCTTTTTGATGTAAAACCGACCATGAAATTTTATCACTCACAGCAATTTGAACTTCGATTTTTTCATCAGGAGATTTTAGAACAAAGCTTTGTTTCTTTTGGGAAAAAGAAAGATTTAGAAATAATAAACAAAAAAGAATAAATGTATTTTTCATGCTGTGTTTTTTATCAAACTTTGATTTTGTTATTCTGTAGAACGCACTACAGTGCGTCTACAGAAAATAGAGATGAATAATTCTTTTATTTCTTTAATTCTGAATTGTATTTTTTGACAATTTCTAATGTCGATTTATCTCCATTAAAAACAGAGTTTAAACCTTGTGGTTCTTGAGGAGGATCTGTTGTAAGTGGTTCGCCAGGATTCCATTTTCCGTCTGGATGAATCGCTTTTCCTTCACCGCCATAACCCCAGAAATTTGCTGCTCTTAACGGGCCATTATTTTTAACGCTTTCTGCAACTCGTCCAAAAATATAGCTGTAAAACTTATCTCTGTAAACAGAAGAAGCACCAGCATTCAGATTTTCATTTTCTCTCGGAAGACCAAATTCTTCAATAATAATTGGCCTTTTCAGATTATTAGCTACTTTAATGTGGTCGTCAATATATTTTCCAGCATTTTCGATTGTTGCAGGCATTGTAGCTTCGGCATTATCAGCTTTAAACCAATTCCAGTTTTTAGGCCAAATGTGCATGGTTAAATAATCAATATTCGGATTTTGATGTGTTCTTTCGAAGATTTCCATGCTGTCGTTAGAACTGTTTTTTCCTTCAGAACCCGTAGAAACCAAATGATTTTTGTCTAGACTATCAATTAAATCCACAATATTATTGAGCCATTTCGTGAATTTTACTTCATTTTCAGGCGTAAAAGTTCTTGGTTCGTTTCCAACCTGCCACGCCATAATTGTGTTGTCTTCGTTGTATTTCTTTTTAGAATAAGAATTTGTCCTTCCGATAATAAACTTTACATGATTGTTTAGTGCTTCCATGCATGGTTCGCAGCTGTGAAACTGTTCTGTATATGACATAAACTGAGGCCAAGTATTCGGCGGAATATTTGGAATCGGAACTGGACCTTTGCCATTCCATTCCAAATATTGCGACATTCCGCCCGACCATTCCCAGTTATTCGTTAAATACAAAACGGCATACATATTTCGTTTGCCCATTTCGTTAATCAAGAAATCTAAGCCATCGAGTAAATCTTCATCATATTTTCCTTGCTCGTATTGCAATGCTGGGCGAACCGTAAAATCGTATTTTTCGCCATCAGCACCAACTAAAACACGTAAATTATCAATTCCGTTTTTTTTCATTAAATCCAATTCGCGTAACAGCCTTTTTCGGTCTCCTATTTTTTTAGAAGCCAACATACTTCCGTACCAATAATTGGTTCCGATATAAGCGTAGGGTTTCTCGCCTTTGTAAAATTGGTTTCCTTTTACGGTGATTTTTTCTTGAGCATTACATGCAATTGCTGTAAAGATTAAGGCTAACGAAAGGGTTTTAAAAAATCTGTTTTTCATAATTTATATTTTAATGGAGCTAATCCTGCTATCCGTTACAATCTTTTATGCTGAACCCCAGCATAAAAGGATTTTCACTCCTATCAGGGCTAGGGCTTTACGTTATTTTAGAAGTTTTGAATTCAACCTGAAACAAAAAAAGTTATTTCGGCATTTCATACATCTTTGGCAAAGAATTCACCAAAGCCGATTTTGTTTTCAAACTATAAGTTTTAAAATCTGCTGTATTCGAAACCGAACCATTCGGAACATAATAACCATCAGTATTATTGTTCCAAAACATTACATAACTTATCTGAATGTCATTTTTGGTCAAAGCGTTATATAAGAGTGAAGAAAACCAATCGGTAATGGCAGGAGTTGTGCTAGTTACACGATAACCTGTTTCGGTTAAGGCGGCGATTTTTACTTTCGCTTTAGCGTAATCAGAAAGAATTTTAAGTTTTGTATTTGCTCTGTCAGATCCCGTTTGTCCTTGATTATTGAAGTCTCCGTAATTATCCATTCCGATAATATCAACATATTTATCGCCTGGATAACGGCTTAAATAATTGGCTTCAGTTGTATAAGAGTTGTCGGGAGAAAAAGCATATAAAATATTATGAACGCCTTTTGTGTTTTTTAAATAATCAACTGTAAACTGATAGGCTTTTTTATATTCATCGGCAGTACAAAAATCGGCGCCCCACCAAAACCAGCTTCCATCAAATTCATGAAAAGGCCTAAAAATTATCGGAATCAATTCGCCATTTGAACCTTTTAAATTTGAAACTACACTGGCAACTTTATCTAGTTTTTTCTTGTACCATTCGTTGTTTGCTCCACCAGGAAGAATGCTTCTAAAAGCGGTCGATTTTTGCTCTGAAGTCATATCGGCTGTGTAGAAAGAATCTTCGTTGTAAGGTTCTCTCAAATGCCAACTAAAAGTGTTGATTATTCCTTTCGCGTAAGCGGCCTTTGTATCGGCAATAATTTTTTGTTCCTGCTGATAAAACCAATTATTGCTTTGCTCGTTATTGTTTTTATCGGTAATAAACATAAAATCTGAACCCAGAACTGCTGGATCAAAACCTGTGTTTTTTTTAATGTCAGAATCTCCGCCAGCATCTTGATAAAAGCTATTGAAAGCATCTTGCTGACCGATTGCTGTTTTGGTTTGTGCTAGTCTTTTTAAGTTATAAAATAAAGCAACAGTTTCTTTTGTAGCACTGGCATCGACGATATAATTTGCCGCATTTGATGTCGTTAAAGGATCGTCTTGCATTGGCGGATCAACAATTACTTTGCCAGGGTCTTCATTGTCTGAAGAACAGCTCATAATAGTTAAAATCGAGAGGCTGAGAAATGCTATTTTAAGAAATGTTGTTTTCATTTTAGTCTTTAATTCGATTAATAAGCTCTAGGCAAGCGCGGCCGTTATGATATGGGCATTTCCAAAATCCAGCTTTGTCTTTTTTCATTGTAGAATAATCCTCATAGATGCCCCAGAACCATTCTCCGTTTTGATGATCGATCATGTGTTTCTTTGTGAATTTCCAGATTTTGTAAACAATGTCTAGATATTCTTCTTTATCAGTTAATTGATATGCATTGTAGAAACCAATTAATGCTTCTGCTTGTGGCCACCAATGTTTTTCGGCAATTAATTCTTTTTTTTCAGGATCGTATTCGTACCATAATCCACCATCAAAGTCAAGGCCTTCTTTAGTGGCTTCGGCTATCTGAATGGCGTATTTTTTAAAATTGGCAATTAAGGTTTCATTTCCTGAAATTTCTGCACATTGCTGTAAAAGCCAAGCAGCTTCGATATCATGTCCATATGAAATCACATCTGGCTTTTCATTCCAGTTTTCATCAAAAAACAAATGTAAATGCCCTGTTTCTGGATTGATAAAATGCTTTTCGATAGTTTCTAATAATTCGATAATATCGTACAACAGTTTTTCGTCTTTCCAGACTTTATATAAATTCACATAACCCTCAATAATATGAAGATGCGTGTTCATGGTTTTCTTTTCGTTGGCATCTTTTGCACTTAAACGCAAATCTTCAATTGGTTGCCAATCTCTGGTAAAAGCTTCAAGGTAGCCTTTATTTATAGGATCGTAGCTGTGTTCTTGAATTTTGGCGTATAAGTTTTTAGCCAATTCTAAAGCTCGTTCTTCTTTTGAAATAGCATAATATTCAGATAAGCCATAAATAGCAAATGCTAAAGCATAAATTTGATTTTTGGTGTCTTTTGGAGTTTTATCCTCATTTATACTCCAAAAAAGACCTCCAAATTGTGTGTCATAAAAATAAGCTGCGAGAAATTCGAATGCTCTTTCTGCCAGTTTTTTGTGGTTTTCGTTTTTTGTGGTTGTGTAGCTGGCAGAGAATGTCCAAAGAATTCGGGCGTTTAAAACCGAACCTTTTTCTGTATTCGCAATAATATGATCGTTAAAATCGATTTGACCAACAAAACCTCCATTTTGGTCGTCAATAGTACGCTCCGACCAATATTTTAGAATGGAATTGAGTTCTGCGGTTAATTCCGATTTTAAAAGCTTTCTTTGTAATGACACGGTATTTTAAATTGCGTTATTTTTTTCGATTTGTTTAATAATGGTTTGCACAGAACCTGCAGAAATAAAAGTATCTGGTGGAGTATTTATTACATAATCTACAAGTTTGTCTACAGAAGAAACCGCTACGTGCATGCGTGTATCTGATGAAGCGTAGTAAATATAAACCGTTCCGTCTTGGTCTTCGATCCATCCGTTAGAGAATAAAACATTCGAAACGTCTCCAACTCTTTCAATTCCTTCAGGTCCCATAAAATGTCCAGCTGGAACGTGAGTTACTTTCGAAATATCATTTAAATCGGTCATGAACATATACAAGGTATAGCGTAAGCCAGCGGCAGTATTTCTAACTCCGTGTGCTAAATGCAACCAGCCTTTTGAAGTTTTAATAGGAGCAGGGCCAAGACCATTTTTCAATTCGTAAATCGTATGATAATGTTTGCCAAAAATGATTTTTTCGTCTTTTACTACAGGATTTGCCATATCGTCAACATATCCTAAACCGATTCCGCCACCTGATCCAACATCGATAAAACCATCTTGCGGACGCGTGTATAAAGCATATTTTCCGTTTACAAATTCTGGATGTAATACTACATTTCGTTGTTGTCCCGTATTTGAAATTAAATCTGGAAGTCTTTCCCAATTTACCAAATCTTTAGAACGAACTATTCCTGCATTGGCTACTGCCGAACTTGTATCTCCTTTTGGCGCTTTTGGGTCTTTTCTTTCGGTACAGAAAATCCCATAAACAAATCCGTCTTCATGATGGATTAAGCGCATATCGTATACGTTTGTATCTGGTTCTTCTGTCTGTGGAATCACACATGGTTTATCCCAAAACTTGAAATTATCGATTCCGTTTGGACTTTCTGCGATAGCAAAAAACGATTTTCTGTCAATTCCTTCTACGCGAACGGCCATTAAATATTTGCCATTCCATTTCATTGCTCCAGCGTTGAAAGCCGCATTCATACCGATTCTTTCCTGTAAAAATGGATTAGATTCTTCGTTAAAATCGAAGCGCCAATTTAATGGAATATGTTCTGCTGTAACAACTGGATTTTTATATCGTTCGTATATTCCGTTTCCAACAGTTTGCTGAGGCTCGTTTTTTTGTTCAAGCAGCGTTTTATGTTGTTTTTCTAATGCCAATTTTCTTTCTTGAAAAGTGGCTGAAGATGTTATTGTTGTCATATAAATTGATTCTTTGTCTTTGTTTTTTAATGATTTCTCTTTTCGTTTAAATCCTGTTCTATAATCTGTAATTTTTCTTCTGATAGAGGGTAAAATACTATGAAAGCTACTGACACCGCAGCCGCAATTGCGGGTAGAATACTGAGCATTAATTGAATTCCGTTTTGAGCTGTTGCTGTCTGCTCGACATTAGCTTGAAAACCGTAATAGCCTAAAAGCCATCCCGCTCCAGCGCCACCAATCGTCCATCCGAATTTTTGTGACATTGACGAAGCTGAGAAAACCAATCCTGTTGCTCTACGTCCTTGTTTCCATTCCGAATAATCGGCACTGTCGGCATACATTGACCAGATTAATGGGAAAATACATCCGGCACAAATACTGATTAAAACTTGGAAACTCATGATTAGGAAAATATCTTCTTTTCCGAATACATAGAAAATCAGGCTTAAAATGGCAGCCAAAGTCATCGCTCCGAAGAAAGTTTTTTTCTTGCCAATTTTATTTGCAATTGGCGTTGCAATGATTACTCCAATGATGTTTGCTGCTTGTCCTAAAACCAAATAAATTGAAGTTGGAGTCATATGGAAATCGGTTCCGAAAAGTGAAAAATCGAAGTTTATAGTACTGCTTACATAATACTTGAAATAGTAAACTGCTGCGCCATCACGAATAGAATTGAAAACTAATGCGCCAATTCCTGCTCCAAGCAAAATCCACCAAGGTCTATTTTTTAGAAGATCTTTTAAATCTTCTTTTAGGTTATTTTGTTCATTTTCAATTGGTTTAATTCTTTCTTTAGTGAATAAAAAACAAGCCCAAAAAAAGATGGTTGTGATTAATCCGAAAATGGCAATTGTAGCCAGCCAACCAGTTTTTGAATTTAAATTTCCACCGAAATAATTTACTAACGGCTCAATTAGCCAAAGCGCTAAAAGACTTCCTCCAAAGGCAAAAACCATTCGGTAAGAAGAAAGTGTATTTCGTTCTTTTCTGTCAGAAGACATTACGCCCAAAAGTGATGCGTAAGGAACATTGATTAAAGAATAAATCATCATCATTAAGGAATATGTCACATAAGCATAGATGATTTTTCCTTTTTCGTCAAAATCAGGAGTGTAAAAAGTTAGAACTCCAATCACGGCAAAAGGTATTGCTACCCAAAGTAAATAAGGTCTAAATTTTCCCCATTTGCTTTTGGTTCTATCAGCTAGAATTCCAACAATTGGGTCAAAGCAAGAATCCCAGATTCTAGTAATTAAAAACATAGTTCCTACTATGGCAGGCGCTAATCCGAAAACGTCGGTGTAGAAAAATAACAGATACATGCTGAAAATTTTCCAAAACATAGATGAAGCAGCGTCTCCAAGTCCGTAACCAATTTTTTCTTTTAAACTAATTTTGTCGTGCATTAGATTTCTTTTAAAGATTGTAATTTATTTTGGGGCGATTATTTTAATTTTTTCTGAATGTCTTTCTCAAAGATTGTTTGGTCGAGATTGTAAAAATCTATAAAATCTTTCTCGCTTACTTGTCCGTTAAAAGGAGCGTAGTAATGCATTTTTTGTTCTTTTTCTTGCCATCCGTGATTTCTCCATAACAGGACATAAGAAATTTTATAATCTCCAATGGCTTTCAATAAAGTTCCTGTCCACCATTTTGGGTCTGGAACTGCTTCATAGCCAGCTTCTGCCAAAGCCATTGGTTTATGCTTTTTTAGGCTTATTTTATTCAATATTTTAAATTGGTTCTGAACTTCAGAGATGAATTTTTCTCCATTTACATCAGTATTATTTTGGTAACTATCAAAGCTTAAAATATCGACGTAATTATCTCCTGGATAATTGGTTAAGAAATCATTTTCGTTTCCGAAACTTCCTGTATTATAAACATAAATTAAATTATGAACACCTTTTTTCTGAAGATAATCAAAGGTGAATTTCCAAGCGGTTTTAAATTCTTCTGAAGTGCAATTTCCTTTTCCCCACCAAAACCATCCGCCAGTAAGTTCGTGAAAAGGTCTAAAGAGAATCGGAATGTTTTTACCATTCTTATCTTTTAAAGACAAAAAGAAAACAGCTGCTTTATCTAACCATGAAGTGAATTTTTTATGATTTGCGGCTCCAGGCAAAATTGTTTTTAAAGAGTTTGGCGCATTATCCCAAGCGTTTTTTCCTGTTGCAGGGTTGTCAAAATGCCAACTTATTGTAGAAATTCCGCCTCTTGCATTTGCTTCAATAATATACTGTTTCATTTTAGTAAAAGGTACGCCATCGATATTATTTTGACTATCATTTTCTAAGCCGGCAATATCCCATCCATATACAGCAGGATAATCACCAACAACATCTTTTATATCGCTTCGCCCGTCTTCATACTTCCATTTAACGCCATAAGCCAAATCATCCTGATGTCCGAATAAGAACCCTTTTTGAGTTAAAGTGTTAAGTTCTTTATATAAAGATTTAGTTTCAGTTGTTGCTTTTTTATCTGAAAGTGACAAATTAGTATTACTAGTGCTTTTTTGAGACATACATGAACTTGCTATTAGAGTTACAGTCAAAAGCGTTAAAAAATGTTTTTTCATCGAAAAATATTAGTTGATTGTTTAGCTAAAAGCTGACTAAACAAGAGTTTATAGTTTTTATAATATAGCGATTTTTTTACCCAAAATTCTTTATGTTATTATTGTTAAAATTATTAAAACTATAAAAAGTTATTTAATAAAAAATGATTAATGTTTATTATTAATATTCTTTTTAAAGAAATGATAAATTAACTTTTTCAAAGATAAACGGATGATTATACTGTAATTAATATTATTTTATCAATTATATATCATATTATTGCAGTCAAAAAAGACAAATATTGTTTTCCTGAAAATAATTTTTAAGATGGGTAGTACGAAAAATTTTTATAGAGAAATAGCACCGCTTGCTGCGAGTGATAGCTTTTTAGTTTTTGATCGCGTGAAAGATAGTTTTGATTTTCCTGTTCATTATCATCCAGAATTCGAGATCAATTTTATTCAAAACGGAAAAGGAGTGAAGAGAGTTGTAGGAGATAATATTGAAGAAATCGATAATGTTGAATTGGTTTTAATTGGTCCGAATTTATATCACGGTTGGGAGCTAAATAAATGTACAAGTAAAAAAATACACGAAATAACAATTCAGTTTCATAATGATTTATTTCATGAATCTTTGTTGTCAAGACGTATTATGAATCCGATTCGAGATATGTTTAATAGATCGATTCACGGAATTCTTTTTTCGAAGAAAACAGCAGAAGAATTAACGCCAAGGCTTGTGAGACTCTCTAAATTGGATGGTATGGATTATTTTCTTGAAATAACTTCTTTATTATATGATCTTGCCAATTCTAGAAATCAGCGTTTGCTTTCGACTTATACGGTAGACTATGATACTTTTGATGATTATGATAAAATGAAATTGGTTTATGAGTATGTGCAAAAACATTTTGCTGAAAAAATCACTCTAGAAGATGTAGCAAATGTGGCGAGCATGTCGATAATCTCTTTTAATCGATTTATAAAAAAAAGAACGGGAAAAACTTTTGTCAATTATATAAATGATATTCGTATTGGTTATGCTGCGCGTTGGTTGGTTGAGAAAGATATGAGTGTTTCTGAAGTTGCTTTTAAATCTGGGTTTAATAATATTGCTAACTTCAATCGCAGTTTTAAGGCAACAAAAAATTGCACTCCAAGTCAATACCGAGAAGAATTTTCAGGTCTAAAGCGCATTTTATAGTGATACTTTTTTGTCACTACTAAATATTATTTTTAACGAAAACGTTTGATTTTTGGGTTTTCGTTGTTTTTAATTCATTGTTTGGGTTTTTGAGAGTGGTGTAATTGAGAATAATTTAAAATTTTAATGGTTTTATTTTCATATGTGTTTTTTTAATCGTCTCTGGTAAAAATATTATCATTAAATGATATAATACTATTGATTTGATAACCCTCTCTGTTATAGATTTGTTAAATAATTTAAAACGTAAAAATTACCCTGGCATTTGCTTTTAGATTATAGAAAAAAACAAATTTAACTAACCAAACACTTATTATGAAAAAACTAATGACTAGCTTCATTCATTGGATGGCTGACCACAGAGCCGTTCCTTTGATATTATTTTTGTTACTGACTAGTAATTTTATTACGGCTCAGGTAAAGGTTTCGGGAACTGTATCTGATGAAAAGGGATTATCTATACCAGGTGCCAATATCGTAGTTACCGGTACAAAGAAGACGGCTTCGACAGACTTTGATGGAAAATATTCCATTGAAGCACCTGCAAATTCTACTATTTCTGTTTCATTTATTGGATATGTTGCACAAACAATCAACGTTAAAAACGGAGGAACAGTCAATGTTGTTCTGAAGCTTAGCGCCGAAGATTTGCGTGAGGTTCTAGTAAACGTAGGATATAGAAGTGTAAAGAAAAAGGACTTAATGGGGGCTGTTTCTACAGTAACCTCTAAAGATTTTGCTGATACTCCACAAGTGTCTGTAGATCAATTGTTACAAGGACGTGCTGCAGGGGTTTCAGTTACGAATAACTCTGGTCAGCCTGGAGGTAGTGTTTCGGTTAAAATACGTGGAACGACTTCTATTTCGGGAACAAATGAGCCATTGTATATCATAGATGGTATTCCAATTTCTGGAGATGCTTCTAATACTAACACAGGTGGTTCTATTGTAACTGGTTACTTAGGAACAAATACAGGAAACGTTACTTCTAGCCCTATTGCATTTTTAAATCCAAATGATATCGAGACAATGGATATTTTGAAAGATGCATCTGCAACCGCAATTTATGGTTCTAGAGCGTCAAACGGAGTTGTAATTATTACAACAAAAAGAGGTAAGAAAGGCTCAGGAAAGATCACTTTTGATTCCTTCATGTCTATTCAAAATGTTACACGTTTATTAGATACGATGACTTTGAGCCAATATGCAGCACAGCAAAATGCTTTAGCAGGGGTTTATGGTGTAACGCCTAGAGATGAGTTTGCTGTTCCGTCTGTTTTAGGTAAAGGGACAAACTGGCAAGATGAAATTTATAAAACAGCAATAATGACTAACCATCAGATTTCTTTCTCAGGAGCAAAAGATGGTACGACTTATTATATTTCTGGAGGTTATGTAAATCAAGAAGGTATTGTGATTGGTTCTGGATTTAAAAGATATAATTTTAAAACGAACGTAGACAGTAAAATAAAAGATTGGCTGACTGTTGGTGTTTCTATTGGAACAGGTATAACTAACGAGGATATTACAATTAATGGGGCAAGTAACGGTATTATTAGTACATCTATTTTATCTACTCCAGATGTTGCGGTAAAAGATACTAATGGTAATTATGCTGGTCCACCAGCAGATGGATCAATCGGAGTTTGGATTAATCCTGTAGCTTCGGCTTTGATGAATACTAATAAGTTGATTAAAAAGAATTTCCTTGGAAACTTTTATGCTAATTTTAGAATAGCAAAAGGATTAGAGTATCGTTTTGATTTTGGAGGATCTACTAATATTGATAATTTCGAAGGGTTTCAACCTACTTACAAATGGGGATCGGCAGTTAGAGAAACTAATTCGCTTGTTGAAAGAGCTAACAATTGGTATGGTCTGAACGTTAAAAACGTTTTAACTTACAAGACTGATTTAGACAAACATCATTTTAATGTATTAGTTGGTCAAGAGGCTAATGATAGCCATTGGAACGGAAACTCACAATCGGTTTCAGGCTTATTAAGTAATGATATCCATTCTATTAGTTTAGGAGATCCTGATACAGTTGTAGCTTCAGAATATAAAGGAAGTTCTTCTTTATACTCTTTCTTTGGATCTTTTAATTACGATTTTGATAACCGTTATGGTTTGCAGGCAACAATGAGAGCTGATGGAAGTTCTAATTTTGGACCTGGCGAAAAATGGGGCTACTTTCCTTCTGTTTCAGGTTATTGGAAACTTTCAAACGAAAAATTTATGGAAGGCACTAAAGAGTATATTGATAATATCAAATTTAGAGCTGGATATGGAGAAACTGGAAACCAAAATATTGGTGGTGCAGGTTATATGAGTACAGTTCGAGCAATAAAATCTGCAATGGGGAATTTCTTTACTGTAAATAATATTGCAAACCCTGGTTTAACTTGGGAAACTTCTAAACAAACTAACCTTGGTCTAGATTTTACACTTTTTAATTCTAAACTTCAAGCAACGGTTGATGTATATAGAAAAGAATCGGAAGGATTTTTATTTGTTTTACCATTACCTTATTATGTTACTGGTACAGATGCTTATCAGGGAGGTCTAGGAGCGCCGAATGTGAATTTAGGAAGCTTAAGAAACCAAGGTCTAGAGGTGACTTTAGATTACACTAATAAGTTTGGGAAAGATTTTAAATGGAATTCAAAAGTAATATTCTCTGCAAATAAAAATAAATTATTGAGCTTACAAGACAATTTTGATTTGACAAAAGATGTAATGCTTAATGATTATACTACTAAAGCAGTTACCAAAACAGTGGTTGGTCAGGCAGTTGGTCAATTTTACGGATACCAATCTGTTGGTATTATTAGAACCAATGAGCAATTGGCAAATGCACCAATTCCTTTTACAGGAAATAAAGCTGTAAAAAGTCAATTAGGAGATATTGAATACGTAGATCAAAATAAAGACGGCTTAATTGATGAGAAGGATTTAACGTACATCGGTAATCCGCAACCAAAATTCACTTATGGATTCAACAATACTTTCAATTATAAAAATTTAGATTTAGGAGTCTTTTTACAAGGATCTTACGGAAATAAAGTAATGAATTTAACTAGACGTGCTGGTACAAAAAACCAACGTTTGTATGAAAATCAATTGGCTGAAGCTGCAGATTTCTGGACGCCAGAAAATCCAAATGCAAAATATCCAAGGCCTGATGGTGGAGACGGAAATCCAAACATTGCAATTTCTGATCGTTACGTAGAAGATGGATCATACTTAAGAATTCAGCAATTAACTTTTGGTTATAGCATGCCTTCTGATGTTATTTCGAAAGCGAGTATTAGTAAACTAAGATTTTACTTAGGTATTCAAAATCTTTACACATTTACTAAATATACAGGTTATGATCCAGAGATCGGATCATATAATCAAGATCCATTATTATCAGGAATTGATTCTGGGCGTTACCCAACCAATCGTAGTTTCACTTTTGGATTGAATTTAGAATTTTAATTACTACTCTTATGAAAAAATATATCAATATAAAGACATTCGTTTTATTCTTGACACTAGGTTTGGCAACTACTTCTTGCAGCGAAGATTTCTTGGATCGTCCATCTGAAGATAGTTACAGCAGTGACCAGTTTTATAATAGCGACGAGCAAGTGGCACGTACTACTTATGGTATGTATGGAGCAATGTGGGCACCTTATTATACCAAAAATTTTTATGCATTATCTGAGTTGTCGTCAGGAAACTGTTTAGCTTATGCAGATGGACCAGAACTCATTCAATTTAAGTTAACTTCTGACAGTCCAATTTTATTAGATCCTTGGAGAGCTTGTTTTGCAATTGTGGCTCAGGCTAATAATTTAATTAATAATATAGAGAAAAATGCTACTTCAGCTGTGAGCCGCGATGTAATTAAAAACACAATTGCCGAGGCACACTTTTTTAGAGGGATAGCTTATTTTTATTTAGTTCGTTTGTACGGGCCAGTGCCGATTATTGAAGATAATTTAGCTTTAGCAAAAGACCCGTTAGTTAATACAAATAGAATTGAAGATGTGTATACATTCATTGAAAACGACTTCAAATTTGCGGCGGCAAATCTAAAATCAAAAATCAGATCAAGATCTGCTAGTGGAGACAATATTTTTGTAACGCAAGGTTCTGCAGAAGCATTTTTGGCTAAAGTGTATTTGTATGAAAAAAAATATTCAGATTCTAAATTAATGGCTGAAAAGGTTATCAATTCAGGAGAGTTTGCTTTGTTGCCAAATTTTGCAGATTTGTTTTTGACTAGTAAAAATAACAACGAAGAATCAATTTATTCTTGGCAATGGTCTGGTGCTATAAACACTTATGGAGGAGGAAACTTTTCTAATATTCAATATGGTTTAGATATTTTAAATGATAATGCATCTTATGGTGCTACATACGTGCCAAGTAACGATGTGCAAGATGCTTTTGAAATAGGCGATTTAAGAAGAAAAGAATCTTTTATGGTTTATGGCGATTCTTATCCTAATCTGAAAGCTGACGGGCAAGTGGGCTTTGTAGTAGATAAAGATAAGTACGGAGATATATTAGCAAATACTGGTGCTGCGGTTAAAAAATATGTTGTAGGACAAGCAACTAGCGAAACAGGCCCAGCAGATTCGTGGGGAGGAATGAATAATTGCAATTATATTATGCGTTATGCAGACCTTTTATTGATTTATGCAGAAGCAATTATGGCTGGAGCTGATGAAACTACCAATGCAGTAGCAAAAGACTCATACAATATGGTGAGACAGAGAGCAGGTCTTGGTATTTTAGGAAATAATGTTCCTTTGACAAAAGCTGCTTTATTTCACGAGAGAAGAGTTGAATTTGCTTTTGAAGGAGAATTTTGGTTTGACTTAGGAAGACTTCCGCGTCAAGAAGCAATTAATATTATTTCTCAGCAAGATAGAGGTTTTGATTCTCAAGGAGTGATGCATTATACACCAACTCCAACAGATTTTACTTATCCAAAACCAGATATTGAAGTTAGAAAAAATCCAAAGTTGAAAGAGGCACCGGTTCCTTACAATTTTAAATAATTTTTTAAAAAGTAAATCACTATGAAAAATATAAAAGATAGAATGTTATTGAAGTTGTATTTTTTGGCTTCAGTTTCAATTTTGCTGTTCGCTTCTTGTTCAAATGATGATTCTGGAGGTTCATCTGGAAAACTTGCAGTAACAGGAATTAGCAAATCTGTTATTGATGATCCTTTGGTTGAAGGAGATAGACAGGTAGATGTTCCTACAGATATTATTAATGCAGGAAATTATTATATCATTAGAGGATCTGGTTTTGCTACATTAAAATCAATTTCATTCAACGGGTTAGAATCTTATTTTAATCCGACTTTCGTAACAGATAACGCAATCGTTGTGTTGGTAGACCAAAAAACGCCATACTATAACGAAATGGATGAAATGAAGATAGTTACCAATGTAGGAACATTGAACTATAAAGTAGCTATTAGACCTCCAAGTCCTAATATTAAAGGATTTCCAATTAATCCCAATCCTGGAGATATAATTACGATTACTGGAGAATATTTTTTACATCCTGTTGTGAATTTTGGAGATACAGCAGTTGAGCCAATATCATCAACATTAACAGAAATTAAAGTACAGGTGCCAAACAATATTCAGTATAAAAGCTTATCTGTGACCAATGTGTCGGGAACAACTGTTGCGGGGCAATCTTTAGGTTCTGCAGTTTATGATGATGCTTATACTAATTTAATGAGTTATAATGGTCTTTGGCGACCAGCAACAAACCATTATGATATTGCTTATGATAAAGATGCATCTCAAGGTACAAAATGTATTAATTGGACTTCAGGTCCAGATTGGGATGGTTTATACATTGGTATTGATAAGTCTAAAGTTGATCTTTCAAAATATAAGGCAATCCGCATCAGTATTAAAGGAGCAAAAGCAGGTTCTGTGTCAGCTATTATCAATGGTAATTATGGCGCTACATATTCGCTTAAATTCGGTACAAGCTGGACTTATTTAGAAGTTCCTTTCTCTTCCGTTGGAAGTCCAACAGAGTTGTCTGAGGTAACCTTTCAAGAGACAGGAGGTTTTGGAGGAAACAATTTATTTATCGATGATATTGGATTCGTATTAAAATAATTCTGAAGGATTAGTAGAATCTATTCAATGAAATCCTTAATTAAAAACTAAAAGAGAATTTATGAAAAATATATATAATAAATTAATGCAGATTGCTGTATGTGTCTTTTTGGTTGCTACAGCTTCTTCTTGCGATAATGATATTCAAGATATTGGAGGAGCGCAACAAAATTACAATACGGCGTACGGGTTGATTTTGGCAAATACTAATTTAACTACGTTTGCAAAAGCAATCCAGTTGGCTGGTTTAGAATCGTCATTAAATACACCTGATGATTTTACTTATTTTGTCCCTAACAATACAGCTCTAGATGCTTATTTAGTAGCTAATGGTTATGTAAATGATTTGGGATATCCAGATATCAATTTAGTTCCAGTAGACGATCTAAAGCAACTTGTTTTAAGTCATGTTGTTAAAGGGGTTAAAAAAAGAGTGGCTAAACTTGAAGGTATTGAAGCTGATTATTTAACAACCGGTGATTATGCAACAATGGCAAATGCGGTTAATCCTGATCTATATTTACTAAGCATTAATGTGACTAATAATGTTTTAAAAGTTAATGGATCTGATAAAGCGGCTCCAGGACTTGATTATTATGGTACAAATGGTTTTGTAAATGTTTTGGATAATGTAATTGTCTTAACTCCTCCAGCTCCTGCAATTTCAAGTTTGTCACAAGTGTTAGCTTCTGCTGGAGATGTTATTACCATTACAGGACAAAATTTTGTAAAAGTTAAAACGGTTAAGTTTGGATCTACTGAAGCTACATTTACTGCGGTTTCTAACACAGAAATAAAAGCTACAGTTCCAGCAGATTTTGATTCATATGCCCTAATTGTTGTCGAAACTGAATTTGGAGTTTCTGCTCCAAGTGGTATAGGTCTTAAATATTTACTATACGAAGACTCTCTAAAAGGCACTGGAGGTGGCTGGGGAGGCGCAGTTACTTGGCAAAGTACTGAAAAAGTTAGTAGAGGAACGTATTCAATCAAAAAGGTAATAGGAAGTTGGGAAGGAATTACAATGAAATCTGAGAAACTTTTAAATGTTGCGGATTATCAATTTGTTAAAATGTCTATTTTCCCTACCGAAAGCACTAAGATTTTTATTAATATAAATAGTAGTGATTTATATAATTCTGATAAAGGTACGACAGTTACTTTGGTGCCAGGTCAATGGAATAATATTTCAATTCCGATCTCTAATTTGCATCCTGAACTAATTCCTGGAGGAAAATTCGATGAAATACTTATTCAAGAATTTTCAAATATAACAATCACTCCGGCTAGTACTATTTATTTAGACGATATAGGGTTTTTATAAAAATAATATTTGTTATGAGTTAGTTTGAGGTATTCCCTAATTGAGAAATTAGGGAATATCTTTTTTAAAATAGATAAAGAATGAAAAAAATAATTTTAGGGTTTCTTTTAAGTATTTCGAGTTTTACTTTTAGTCAAGGAAATACGCACACGCAACAAGGCGGAAAATTTGAAGGCCTTGCAATGACGCCTCCAATGGGCTGGAATTCTTGGAATACTTTTGCAACTAATATAGACGAAAAGTTGGTGAAAGAAACGGCAGACATTATGGTCTCTTCTGGTTTAGCAGCCGCAGGTTATAAATATATTGTTTTAGATGATGGCTGGATGACGCACGAACGGGATGCAAATGGTGATTTAGTTCCAGATCCAGAAAAATTTCCAAACGGAATGAAAGCACTTATTGATTATGTGCATAGTAAAGGTTTGAAATTTGGATTGTACAATTGCGCAGGAACAAAAACCTGTGCTGGTTATCCGGGAACAAGAGGTTATGAATATCAAGATGCTAGATTTTATGCAAAACTTGGGATAGATTTCTTGAAATACGATTGGTGTAATACAGAAGGAATTACTGCAAAAGAGGCTTATGCAACCATGAGTAATGCGCTCAAAACTGCAGGAAAGCCAATTGTTTTTAGTCTTTGCGAATGGGGAGATAATCAACCGTGGGAGTGGGGAAAACAAGTTGGAAATCTTTGGAGAATTTCTGGAGATATTTATCCTTGTTTTGACTGCGAATTCAAACATCCGGAAAATTGGTCATCTTGGGGATTCATGAAAATTGCAGATATGAGAAAAGATATCCGTAAATATTCAGGTCCAGATCATTGGAATGATTTTGATATGATGGAAGTTGGAAACGAAATGAATAATACAGAAGATAAAACGCATTTTGCAATGTGGTGTATGCTTTCGTCACCTTTATTTACAGGAAACGATTATCGAAAAATGTCTAAAGAAACTTTGGCAATTTTAACCAATAAAGAATTACTTTCGGTAAATCAAGATAAACTTGGAATTCAGGGATTTAAATTTGCAATTTTAGATGGAGTAGAGGTTTGGGTAAAACCACTTTCAGACGGGGCTTGGGCGGTGAGTTTTGTAAATAGAACTGAAACCTCAAAAAAAGTTAGTTTTGATTGGAAGAAAAACAATATCAAAGATGTCGATTTTGGATACGAAGCTGATTTTAGTAAAACAGTTTTCAAAATAAAAGATCTTTGGAAAAACAAAGAAATAGGAAATACGAAGAAAGCTTTTGTGACCGAAATAGCTTCTCATGATGTTGTTACCTTAAAATTAATCCCTTAAAGCTATATAATATGAAATCAAAGGTTTGGTATGCTGCTTTTTTTCTTTTGCTATGTGTAAATGTTTCAAAAGCACAATTCGTTAAAAAACACGGGCAATTAAGTATTCTTGGAACTCAACTTGTAGATAAAGAAAATAATCCAATTGTGCTCCGTGGTTTAAGTTTTGGATGGCACAGCATGTGGCCGAGATTTTATAATGAAAAAGCAGTAAGCTGGTTAAAAAAAGATTTTAATTGTAATGTAGTTCGAGCCGCAATGGGAATCGAATTAGGAGATTACTCCTATGTAAACGATCCTCAGTTTTCTAAAGAAAAAATCGAGGCTGTTGTAAATGGTGCTATAAAATCTGATATATACGTAATTATAGATTGGCATAGCCATAATATCAATCTTAAAGAAGCTACAGCATTTTTTGCAGAAATGTCAAAAAAGTACGCCAAGTATCCTAATATAATATATGAAGTATTCAACGAGCCAGATTATGAAACTTGGTGGGAAGTAAAGAACTACGCAGAAGAAGTTATTAAAGTTATTCGAGAGAACGATCCTAATAATATAATTTTAGTAGGCTGCCCTCATTGGGATCAGGATATTGATTTGCCTGCCGAAGATCCAATAAGAGGATATAACAATATAATGTATACAATGCACTTTTATGCCGCTACGCATGGTAAAGAATTAAGAGATAGAACAGATAGAGCTATTAAAAGTGGCTTGCCAGTTTTTATTTCAGAATCGGCAGGAATGGAAGCTTCTGGAGATGGACCGTTAAATTATAAAGCTTGGCAAGAATACATTGATTGGATGGAAGCTCGGAAATTAAGCTGGATTACATGGTCGGTATCGGATAAGGATGAAACTTGTTCTATTCTAAAAAAAACAGCTAAATCTGATGGAAAATGGAAAGACGAGGATTTAAAAGAATCTGGAATTAAAGTCCGAGAATATTTAAGGAAATATAATAAAGAAGAATAAGTCAATTTTTAGCTAAAATGCAAGTAAGCCTGCTCATATCTGAGCAGGCTTTTTTTGTTTATTATTTTCTCTTTCTCTTAAAAATATAGATGAGAAATGGGGTTGGGTAGTACTAAAATTGGATGTTATTTTTGTAAGAATAATTTCCTCGGCTCTGAAGGGGGGTATGCTGTTTTGTTTTTGTGAGTTGAAAACTATTTTTATTGTTTTATTTTCTAATACCCCTAAAATTTTAGGGGGTGTATTATTTTTTGTGTCATTTTAATGTTTGTTTTTGTAGTTTTTATCTGTTTTATTTTTGTTTTACCTTTTTAAAAATTGAAAATAACTTAAAATGGTGTTATTGAATTTTCAAAAACAAATATCGATAAATATCAAATATTGATTATTGATGATTTAATTTTTGTAATCCGTAATTCTTCGCCTAAAACGTCAAAAAAGCAGTTTTGAATTATTCTACTCATACAAAAGTTAATAAATTCGCTAATGAAAATGATGATGATTTGAAGGGCGCATGCAAGGTTTTAGAAATGACTTATACTAGTAAATAGATATATAAAAAGATTAACTAACCAGAATCAATTAATAACTAAAAACCAAATTAAAACATGAAAAAAGCATTTCACATTTTAGCCGCGATGTTAACAAGTTCTTTTGCCTTTGCCCAAGAAGAGGAAGCAGCCGCTCCAGCAACCACATGGGGAGGTTCTGCAGATGCGTACTATAAATATGATTTTTCAAAACAGATGAATGGATTAACGAGCTTCACCAACTCACAAAATTCGTTCGAGTTAGGAATGGCATCGATTGAAGCAGGTCATACTTTTGGAAAAGCTTCTGTTTTTGTAGACTTAGGTTTCGGAAAAAGAGCAGCAGAATTTTCATATAATGAAACGCCAGATAAAGATGCAAGCGCAAAATTTATGATTAAACAATTATATTTTACATACAATTTGACTGAAGAGTTTAAAGTAGTAGCAGGTAGTTTCGGAACTCATATCGGCTATGAAGTATTAGACGCGGTAGATAATAAAAACTACAGTATGTCTTATGCGTTTTCTTACGGACCATTTTTTAATACTGGGGTTAAAGCGCAATATACTTCAGGTAAATTCACTGCAATGTTAGGAGTGACAAATCCGACAGATTTTAAATCGGCTATGGATGCAGGATCTTACCAAAAAACATTCATCGGTCAAGTAGGATATATTGGTGACACAGGAAGTGCTTATTTGAATTTTACAACAGGAAGTACAAATCCAATTCCAGGAAGTACAATTCCAGTTTCAGATGAAAATAAAACACAATTTGATTTAACAGCATCTAAAACAATTACAGATAGTTTTTCACTTGGGTTGAATGCAACTTATGCTAAAACTACAAATGATTTTGACAGTAATTTAGACGGAGATTGGTTTTCTGTGGTAGGATATGCTACTTATTCTTTCAATCCTGCATTGCTTTTGGCTTATAGAATGGAGTATTTTGATGCTAAAGATGCTGCTCCAAGTTTAGGAACTTTAGCAGGATCAAATGTATTTGCAAACACAGTTTCTTTAAACTACAAAGTTGGAAAATTGACAATAATTCCTGAGCTAAGATATGATGCAGCTTCTGAAGACATCTTTTTAGATAAAAATGCATTGCCAACAGGGGGTAGTTTCTACGCCTTAATTGCGACAACATACTCTTTCTAGAGATAAAGATTGATATTTTTTTTTTTTTTTGGAGCTGTCGAAACATTCTAATGTTTTGGCAGCTTTTTTATTTGTTTCAAGTTTAAGGTTTGAGGTTTGAGGTTTCTAGTTTTGAGGTTTTAAATCTCGTGTCTCTGCCTTCTTTCTTAGTATTACTCAACATGCCCGAAAAAAAAGCGTTCCTAAATTAATAGAAACGCTTTTTTTTATTTTAATTGATTGAGATTCTTTATTGAACCTGTTTTTTATATATCGAATAAATCGTATCGATTGTTTTTCTATCTAAAACTGAAGTTGCGTCAGTTTGAATATAATGTAGTTTAAATGCTTGAATAGCCGCAGTTAAATTTTTGGTGTTATAGCCTATTATTCTCAGTGCTGGTTCAATTTTAAAATCAAATGGTGCAGGTTCTAAGACTTCATCTGGCCAAATTCCAAATCCTTTTTCGGCTAATATTTTCCAAGGAAATAGAGCGCTCGGATCCTGCTTTCTTCCAGGTGCAATATCAGCATGACCTAAAAAGTTTTGAGTCGGAATGTTATAATCCTTTTTCAATTTGGTCAATAAAGCGAGCAAACTATTAATTTGCGCTTCAGTAAAAGGTTTAAAGCCGTTATTATCTAATTCGATACCAATAGAACAAGAGTTTAAATCTGTTGTTTTTCCCCAAGTCGAATTTCCAGCATGCCATGCTCTTAGATAATCATTAAGCATCTGTACTACTTTTCCGTTTTCAGAAATGATGTAGTGGGCGCTTACTTGAGTTTTGGTTTTTGTAAAAGTGTTAATCGTCTGTTGCAGCGAATCTTGCGCAGTGTGATGAATAATAACAAAACTTGGTTTTCTTAAATTAAAATTTACTGTACCAACCCATTCTGTGTTTATTCCGTTTACCAAATAAGTAGAACCTGTTTTAGATAAAGTGTCTTTCACAATTCCCAGTTGTTGCGCATAAGAAGTGTCAATTGCTAAAGGCGGAACAGCAGGAATTGATTTTGCTTCTTTGCTTGTAATCTGGTTTTCTAAAGTTTTCAGCTGCTGATCGTAAGCCTTTTCAGTATTCTTGTACGGATTTGTAGAACAAGAGCTGATTATAATAGCTAAAATCAGATAACAAAAATGTTTTTTTGTCATAATTCGTTGTTTTATAAGTTAATAACGATTATTCTGAAATTTTCGTATCTGGGGCGTCTTTTACTTGTTCGGCATCTTCTTTAGAATCTTTATCTTTTTTCTTCTTAGATTTAGATTTAGATTTTTTCATGTCTTTAAAATTGTCCATGAAAGTTTTGTATTTTTCAATTTGATCAGGATTTAAAAAAGCAGAGATTTTTTTATCAGTGCTTTCTTTTAAAGCTTTAATCTGCTCAATTTTTTGGTCTTGACTGCTGCTTTCATTTTTCAATAAAATACCTTGCTCTCTTATGCTTTCTGCCAAAACATTTGAAATAGCAATTGCTTGCAACTCATCTAGATTTACTTGAGGTTTCATTTGATCCATGATTATTGCCGCAATTTCTTCTGGAGGAGTTTCTTTAGGCTTGCTTGGTGTGCTTTGTTGTTGTCCAGCCATCATACTTCTATCCATACCCATTCCGCCGCCTCTTCCGTAGCCGCCGCCATAACCATTACCATAACCATTGTTGTATCCACCATATTGGGCAGAAGCAGTAAAGCTTAAAAGGCCAAAAACTAAAATAAATAAGATTTGAAAGCGTTTCATAAAAGTATTTTTATCTGTGATTTAACAATTGTTCAGCGTAAATTTAAGCAGGTTCTCCGTATAAATCAAATTCTGTTGCTTCAATTATTTTTATATTAACAAATTCACCAGTTTTAACATAATGCTTAGAAGCATCAATTAGAACTTCGTTGTCAACATCTGGACTATCAAACTCTGTACGTCCTACAAAATGCGCGCCTTCTTTTCTGTCAATAATGCATTTGTAAACTTTACCTACTTTTTCTTGATTCAAGTCCCAAGAAATTTGCGATTGAAGTTCCATGATTTCATTTGCTCTTGCTTGTTTTACATCATCAGGAACATCATCTTCTAATAAATAGGCATGAGTATTTTCTTCGTGAGAATAAGCAAAACATCCCATTCTGTCAAATTTCATTTCTTGAACAAAATCTTTCAAAATTTCAAAATCTTCTTGAGTTTCACCTGGATAACCAACAATTAAAGTAGTTCTAATTGCCATTCCAGGAACAGCAGCACGGAAATCTTTTAATAATTGAGTTGTTTTAGCCTGAGTTGTACCGCGACGCATTGATTTCAAAATTGAGTCAGAAATATGCTGTAACGGAATATCAATGTAGTTGCAGATTTTAGGTTCGCGTTTCATTACTTCCAAAACATCCATAGGGAAACCAGTAGGGAAGGCGTAGTGTAAACGAATCCATTCAATTCCTTCTACTTTTACCAAAGCTTCCAGTAATTCAGCAAGATTTCTCTTTTTATAAAGATCAAGGCCATAATAAGTTAAGTCTTGAGCAATTAAGATTAATTCTTTAACTCCGTTTTTAGCTAAGCCTTGAGCTTCTTTAACTAATTTTTCAATTGGCTGAGAAACGTGAGAACCTCTCATTAAAGGAATGGCGCAAAAACTGCAAGGTCTATCGCATCCTTCAGCAATTTTTAAATAAGCATAATTTTTAGGAGTTGTAGTTAAACGTTCTCCAAGTAACTCGTGTTTATAATCGGCTCCAAGAGCTTTTAATAGTTGAGGTAATTCTGTAGTTCCAAAATATTGGTCAACATTCGGAATTTCTTTTTCTAAATCTGGTCTGTAACGTTCAGATAAACATCCTGTTACGAAAACTTTATCAACAAGCCCTTTGTCTTTTTTATCTGCATATTCCAAAATCATGTTTACCGATTCTGCTTTTGCATTATCAATAAATCCGCAAGTATTAATTACAATAATGTTTCCTTCTTTTTCTGCAGGTGCTTCGTGTTCAACATCTTTACCATTTGCACGCAGCTGGCCCATAAGGACTTCACTGTCATAAACATTTTTTGAACACCCAAGAGTGATTACGTTAATTTTGTTCTTTTTTAAAGACTTGGTTCTCATACTTTTATAAATTGGAGTGCAAAATTACACTTTTTTTATTCAAACCACACTAGTTTGCAGTTTGTTTTAGCTGTTTTTTGTGAAGTTAACGGGTTTGGTTGCTTGTATTTTTTGAGTTGAATTTAAAATGAAGGTTTTTTCGGAAGGATAAAAAAAATCCGCCAGATTTTGGTCTGACGGAAATTTTCTAATGTTAAAATGTTTTTTAGTTTTTTATTATAGTTTTTGAATAAGTTGTATTATCAATTTTTAAAATGTAGATGCCAGGTTGCAATTTTGAAGTGTTTATCTCAATTAAATTTGTGGATTTTTGATTCTTATCTATATTTATTTTCGCCCCATAAGAATCGTATAAGTTTAAGAGTTCTATGTTTACAAAACCATCTATATATACGTTATCTGTAGTTGGATTTGGGTAAATCATTAATTTGTTTGTGTCGAATTCGTTTGATTCTGTAGTAAGGGTACTCGTTCTTCTTCCGCCTGCATCTATTTCTGTAGGCGGTGGAAGAGGGATTGATGGGTCTGTACTTGTGCTTCTGATGACATTTATTTTGTTACTTGTGCTAATTATTGCATCGTTCTGAATGATCAACCTTCTAAACTGGGCGCTTTCGTTTCCTCTACTTGCAGTATAAGAGAAGGAATAGTTAAGATTTTGTCTGTTTGAATCAGGTATGCCGACCCATGATGTGGAATTTTGAGAAACTTGCCATTGATATAAAACAGAATTTCCTAAGTCATTTCCAGTAAAAGTAGATGGCTGACTAGAGTTGTAAGTAAGATTTTGGTCGCAGCAAATATTGTTGTTTGGTGCAGGTATGGTCGATATTGATATGTATTCGCTAAAATTTGGAAGTCCTTCGTTGCTGATTGCTATTCTTCTAAAAGAAGTAGTTTCCGTGAAAATATTTGATGGAGTGTAGTTTTGTGAAGTTGCACCTAGAATATTAGTCCAATTATTATTGCTAACTCGTTGTTGCCATTGATATTTTGTGATATCAACTGTATTTCTGAGTCCTGTTTTGTCTAAGCTAATTTTTGCAACTGCTCCTATTAAGGGTTTGGCTGTTTCTCCTGGCGATATTGATTGACTTTCTGAAATTGTATTGTATTGGATGGGCCTCGATAATAAAATAGTTACTTTACTATTGTCTTTGGAGACGAAGTCAGTTTTGGATGAAAGTAGCTGTGGATTTGTTGTTGTTCTGTAATGTTGCATCTTTGCTTTTAAAGTATAAGTGTATTGGGTGAAATTTAATTTAGAGGGGTCAATTTGAATATCTTTCAAGAGGTGAAAATTATTATCAGAATCTATCCAGATACTTTTTAAAAGAATCGTTTTGTTGATTTTATTTCCGATCATTTCGTCTAATGATATGCCAATACTTGTGTGATCACCTTCTTTTTTTGACTGAACTTCAATGTCAATAAATGTTGGTGTTTCTTCGGCTAAAAATATCTTGGAGTTTACAATTGGGAAGTTTTCACTGTACTTTAAATTCTGCGTTGGAATGGCTTCATTTGTAGGTGTAATTACTGGTGGTGAAGAAGGAAGTGAGCCGCCAGTTATGGTTATTTTGTTAGATTGATATGTTTTGTTGTCATTACTTTTATATTCTGCATACAGTATGCCTCCACTTTGAAAAAAACCTCCTTTCAAAAGAGTTATGTTAAAAGGTGTATCGTTCATGTAGTAAGTGTTAAGATAGAATGTTACTGATTGAAAACCAATTTGTGTTGGACTATCTTCTGCATTTTTTTGGTAATAAAGAAAAAGATTACCAAAAATATTATTTATTGAGCTATTAGATGTTTGTAAATGTATGTTTAGTGAAACATAAACACTTTCATTAGAATTGAATGAAATAGTATTATTACTTATAGGTTTGTTATCTACTTTTAGATTGTTTGTTGTGATTGTAACTTGTGAATACAGATTGAAGTTGACTAATAGTAGTAAGATGATTAACGGATTGTGAAGTACTTGTTTCATAATAGTATAATTAGGTTAGCTGCTAATATATATGATTAATATTACAAAACAAAACAATATTGTAAGATATAGCTTAAAAAAAAATCCGTTTGGTTTGCCAAACGGAAATTTTCAATCATCTATTTTGATTTTTAATTACAATTCAAATAATAAGGTCATAGTGACATTGTTTAATTTAGAAGTAATGTTGGCTCCATCTGTGAATCCTCTTGTAAAGAAACCTTGATTTGAATCTCTCTCTAAATAAGAGTAAGCTACATCCAATTTTGTAGAGCCGAAATTATAACCTAAACCAGCAGAATAACTGTTTAACTCGCCAACTGTAATTCCATTTTTATAAGGACTTCCTTCATAGCGGTATCCGCCTCTTAAACTTAATTGCTTTATTTTGTATTCAGCGCCAATACGAAGTTCGCCAGTACTAGATAGAGTGTTATCTATTTCATTGTTTATACCGCCAAAGCCTGCGCTAGTTGGTTTGAACTTGGTGTTTCCATAGTTTCTGATACCATAATCAATGCTTAATAATCCGGATTTACCAAATATGTATGCAGCGCTAAAAGTCCATTTGTCAGGTGTTTGTAAAGTGTAAGATTCGTATACATTTACTATATTAGGATTCACATTAGCACTTACAATTGGTCCACCTGTAGCTTGTCTTGTTGTGTATAAACTTTGTGAAAGTTCATCATAAAGTTCGTACCATGTGTTTGATTCGTAAGCTATTCCAAGTCTAAAATTATCCGTTACTTTACCTATTGCTCCAAGCTGGAAAGAAAATCCATTTCCGTAAGTGTATAAATCATTATTGAATCTTAAATTTGATATAGTTTCCTTAGGTTGTAATGGATTATCATTGTCCTCATAGAAACTTGTAGATCTTCTATAATCTGTAATATGAACATTTAAATTTGCTCCTAAATATAGTCGGTCTTTGTAAGACGTTGCGATATTGAAGCTTACTTTGCTATTGTAACCTCTAGTGTAAATTTCGTTTTCCTGATAATAATTTCCTCCATTAGGAACATTTGTGGAATACGTGCTGTTAGGATTGTTTGCTTCATCAATGCCTATAACGCGTCCTAGATTTCCTAATAATGCTTGTTGTGCAGAAAATCCACTTAGGTTTGGATATTGGACATTTGGAAAATTGGATCCTAAATATCGATATAAATCAGATACTGTTTCGTTTGGCTGTAAAGTAACAAATTCCTGAGGAACAGGAGCGCCTCCATTGCTATAATTTGCGTAATCTAAGAAATAAGCTCCAACTGAATTTGTAGGGTTTGTCCCAGCGGAGAAAAGTTGATTGTTGAAATTGTTTGTGTTCTCGTAAGTTGCTCCAATTGTAATTTTATTCCATCCCACATTAGGATTGTGGTTTTTAAATACAAAAACACCACCAGCTTGATTTAGAATAAAAGAATTTTTTTTATCTGAAGTCTGAGTGCCGAAGTAGTCAGAATTGTTTTTGATATTCTGATTGCTAAAGGAAACTCCAACTTGATTACTGTTAAAAATTGCAGACCCAGCAGGGTTAACGCTCAACGCAGAGATATCTCCTCCAACTGCTCCAAAAGCACCGCTCATTGCTCTGTAACGAGCGGTACCTGTAAGATTTTCTTGAGAATATCGCAAAGCATCTGAAACTTCTTGTGAGTATGACGCGCTGACAGTTAGTCCTGTTATAAATAGGAAAAATATTTTTTTCATTTTGATGAGTTTTAGTTAGAAATTCAGAGGGTTGAGGAAAAATTATCTTCTTCCTCCACCGCCACCGCCGCCAGATCTCATTCCTCCACCGCCGCCACCGCCGCTGTATGATCTAGATCCGCCACCGCCACCACTAGGAGCGTAGCTTCTTGAAGATCCGCTATTGCTAGGTGTGTAGCTTCTAGATGAGCCACTGTTGTTGCTTGGTGTATAGGTTCTATTTGTAGAAGTATTTCCGTTATTATAAGATCTTCCGTTACTGTAAGTGCTGTTGTAGTCAGAACCATTGCTATATGATCTTCTGTTTGTAAATGTAGGACTAGTTGTTCTTCCGTTCATGTTTGAACTTCTGAAGTCGGTATAGCCGTTAGATCTATTTGTAGTGTAAGTTCTGTTTGTTGTATAATTTCCTCTATTAGTCGTGTAGTTTCTGTCGGTTGTATATCCTCTACCAGTTGTATATCCTCTACCAGTGCTGTAGTTTCTGTTGTAAGCATAGTTTCTGTCTCCATAATAAGCTGCAGAACCTCTTCTTCCGTAGTTGTAAGAGTAATTATATCCATAACCGTAGTATGGGTATCCCCAACCTGGATAACCCCAACCTGGGTAGCCCCATCCTGGATATCCCCAACCATAATAAGGGTAGCCCCATCCGTAACCGTAGCCATAATAAGGATAACCCCATCCAAATCCGAATGACCATGATGGAGTAGTGTAAAAGTTTACAGAAACATCAGAACTGCTGCTTCCCCATGCAGGATAACTTCCTACAGAGGCAGTTTGAGTGCTGTCTGAATAATTGGTGTAATTATCAACGTCAGTAAATATTTCAGTTGGCTGATTGTCGTCTTGCAATGATCTGAAATACTCTTTGTATTGGTTGTTTGTTCCATTTGTTACATATTTAACAGATGTACCACCATAAACTCCATCATTATCATAATAAGAGGAATTTTGGTAAGAACCACACGATGCTAGCAATAAACTCAATAATCCAATTAAGTAAAAATGATTAGAGTTTTGGCGGAGTGAAAGGTAAGTTTTCATATCTGTGGTGTTTTTTATTGTTGCACATTACAAAATTAGTTAGTTTTGTCAAACTATTTAGTTAAAATTGTATAAAACAAAATTTGTGCCAAAATATATAATATGAGTAAGAACCTTACTACAAGATCAGAAGATTATTCAAAATGGTATAACGAACTGGTTGTAAAAGCAGATCTAGCTGAAAATTCAGGAGTTAGAGGATGTATGGTGATAAAACCATACGGGTATGCTATTTGGGAAAAAATGCAAGCCGAGTTAGATCGCATGTTCAAAGAAACTGGACATCAAAACGCTTATTTTCCTTTGTTTGTACCGAAAAGCATGTTTGAGGCGGAGGAGAAGAATGCAGAAGGATTTGCTAAAGAATGCGCAGTTGTAACGCATTACAGATTGAAAAATGACGAGGAAAGACCTGGTAAATTAATGGTTGATCCGAATGCAAGATTAGAGGAGGAGCTTATCGTTCGTCCAACAAGTGAAGCTATTATTTGGTCTACATATAAAGGATGGGTGCAATCTTATAGAGATTTACCTTTATTAATCAATCAATGGGCAAATGTGGTTCGTTGGGAAATGCGTACGCGTTTGTTCTTGAGAACTGCAGAGTTTTTATGGCAAGAAGGGCATACGGCTCACGCTACAAAAGCAGAAGCAATAGAGGAATCAGAAAAAATGATGAACGTTTATGCTGATTTTGCCGAGAGTTTTATGGCAATTCCAGTTGTGAAAGGTTTTAAAACTGAAACAGAGCGTTTTGCTGGAGCAGATGAGACATATTGTATTGAGGCATTGATGCAAGATGGAAAAGCATTACAAGCCGGTACATCTCACTTCTTGGGTCAGAACTTTGCAAAAGCATTCGATGTTAAGTTTGCTAATGCAGAAGGAAAACAAGAACACGTTTGGGGAACTTCTTGGGGAGTGTCTACTCGTTTGATGGGTGCATTGATCATGACACATTCTGATGATCAAGGATTGGTATTGCCTCCAAATTTGGCTCCAATTCAAGTAGTTATTGTTCCTATATATAAGACAGATGAACAATTGGCTCAAATTACTGAAGCTGTTAAGGATTTAACGGCTAAACTGAGAAAATTAAAAATCACTGTTAAGTTTGATGACAGAACAACGCAAAAACCAGGATTTAAATTTGCAGAATGGGAATTAAAAGGAGTTCCTGTTCGAATTGCTGTTGGTCCTAAAGATTTGGAAAATGGAACTTTTGAGGTGGCAAGACGTGATAATTTGACAAAAGAAGTTGTTGCTAGCGAAAAAATTGTTGAGCACGTAAATAATCTTTTAGAACAGATTCAAGTTGACTTATTTACAAAAGCGTTAGATTATCGCAATACTCATATTACGGAAGTAAATAGTTTTGAGGAATTTAAAGAAGTTTTAGAAGGTAAAGGAGGCTTTTTGTCTGCTCACTGGGATGGAACTGCAGAGACAGAAGAGAAGATAAAAGAATTGACAAAAGCGACGATTCGTTGTATTCCTTTAGATGCTGTAGAAGAGGCTGGAACCTGCGTGTTTACTGGGAAACCTTCTTCTAAAAGAGTGCTTTTTGCTAAGGCTTATTAAAAAAATATAGATTTTTTTGCATTAGGTATTGCGCAAATAAAAAATAGATGTATCTTTGCATCCGCAATACAGAAGCGCGGTCCGTTCGTCTATCGGTTAGGACGCCAGGTTTTCATCCTGGTAAGGGGGGTTCGATTCCCCCACGGACTACAAGTTATATTACATATTGAAAAGTTTCCAACTTAGGAGAATATTGGTCCGTTCGTCTAGGGGTTAGGACGCCAGGTTTTCATCCTGGTAACAGGGGTTCGATTCCCCTACGGACTACAAATTAGTTGTAAATAAGTTTTGTAAAACAAAAATTGGTGTCTCGGTTTTTGTTTTATTAGTTAAAACCAAAGTGATTGTTATACGATTGTGGGAGGTTTTTCTTTTTTAACTAGTATTTATAATAATTATTACATCTAAAATTAAAAGAAAATGGCAAATCATAAGTCAGCATTAAAAAGAATCAGAAGTAACGAAAAAAGAAGAGTTCTTAACAGATATCAGCATAAAACTACTCGTAATGCTATTAAAGCGTTAAGACTAGCTACTGATAAAGCTGATGCTACTGCAAAATTATCAACTGTAATTTCTATGATTGATAAATTAGCTAAAAAGAACATCATTCACGATAATAAAGCTTCTAACTTGAAGTCTAAATTAACGAAACACGTTGCTAAATTGTAATTAATACAATTTGTTAGATATATAAAAGTCCTCTTCTTAGAGGACTTTTTTTGTTTCTAATTTTAAGAACATAGAAATTAAGAATAAAAAAATCTAAATTCCAATCTTTGTAAAATTGGAGTTTAGATTTTTAAATTTAGAGTGTTATGTGTCTTTCTTTATAAATCAATCTTCTTTTTAAGATATTCCAGCATGGGCTGTGTAATTGGTTTAGAAAGAAAGTCTATTATAATTGGATATTTTTTTGCTTTGGCAAGGTCTTCAGGGTCAATAGTTGAGGATAGTACAATTACAGGAACAGTATTGAATTCTATATAATCTGGAGAAGTGAAGTGATCTAAAAATTCCCATCCTCCCATAATAGGCATATTTAAATCTAAAAAAATTAATTCAGGCCTTTTTCTTGCTTTGTCGTTGGTGTATTTTAAGATGTTGAAATGATGAAGGGCTTCTTCGCCGTTTTGAGCTGTAATAACTTCATGTGAAAATGAAGATTTTGAAATTACTTTTTTGCATAGCATCAATGTGATAGGGTCATCATCGATGCATAAAATCTGCTCAAGCATAATAATTAATTTTTAAATGTTATTGTAAATGTAGTTCCTTTATTGACTTCACTGTCGATAGAGATTGTTCCTCCCATTGTCTCCACCTGTGATTTTACAAGATATAGTCCTAATCCTTTACTATCTGGGTAATTGTGGAATCTTTGATAAAGTCCAAATACTTTATCGCGATTTCTTTCCAAATCAATGCCTATTCCGTTGTCTTTAAAGGTTAGGATTGTTCTATGCTCTATTTGTTCTGCTGTAATAGAAATTTTTAGTTTTCTATTTTCCGATTTGTATTTGATGGAATTCGTTAACAGGTTTAATAAAATACTTTCAATGTAAGCTTTGTTTGTAATAAGTTCTGGAACTTTGTCGAATTTCAATTTGATTATTGGTTTGTGTAATTCAATTTGAAAAGAAAGCTGGCTAAATACATTTTCAAAAACTTCTTTTAAAGAAACCTCCTCTTTCTGCATTGAAGGGTTGTCTTTAATGATGATAACTTTTACTAAATCATTTATGGTTTCATTTAACAAATGAGTCGATTTTGTAAATCCTGCTAGTATTTCTTGTAGTTCTTCATTTTCTATCGGAATGTCTTCTATAAGGTTTAATAGCCCGATTAAATTAGAAAGCGGTGCTCTAAGGTTATGAGATGTGATATAAGAGAATTGTTTTAAGTCTTTATTGTTTTGCGTTAATTCTCGAATAAGATGTTCTTTTTCTGTTTCTAGTTTTTTCTCGTCAGTAATATCTCTTTGAATCGAAATCCAGTGCGAGATCATTCCTTCGTTATTGAAAATAGGAATCATAGAAAAGCGTACCCAATATTCTTCTTTACTTTTTGTGTAAGTAATAGTTTCGATCAAGCATTCCTCTTTGTTTTTTATGGCCCTTAAAAGCTTTTTTAATTCGTCTGAATCTGATTTTGGTCCTTTGAAAATATTTGGCGATTTTCCGATAATTTCGTTTGACTGGTAGCCAGACATTTGAGAAAATGCAGGATTTACATAAACTATTTTTGGTATTTTCCCGTCAGAAGAATTGGCTTCGGTAATTAAAATAGAATCTTTAGATTGAGTAATTACAGTTTCTAAAAGCTTTAATCGTTGCTCTTCTTCTTTTTGTTTCGTGATATCTTGGATTGCACCAATCATTCTAATGGCTCTTCCGTTTTCATCTTTTAATAAAAAACCTCGATCCAAAACGTACTTATATGTTCCGTCTGCACATCTAAAACGGTATTGGTCTTGCCATTTTTCTGTTTTTTGTTCTATGAAAGAATATAATTTTATTGACATTCGGATACTATCTTCCGGATGAATTTTGTCAAACCACCATTTAGAAGTTTTGCCTACTTCTTGTGGGTCATAACCAAAAACACCTTCAATTCCTTTGTTCCAATTAATACTGTCCTCTTGAATTTTCCAGTCCCAAATAGTATCGCTTGTTGCTTTTGCTACAATGTCATATTTCTCATTCGATTCTTTTATTTCTTCGTTGGTTTTGTTTAACTTTTCAAAGATGGTTATGTTTCTTTTTTCGTTCTTTGAAAGTATAAAACTAAAAACTAGTCCTGTGATTAGAATGAATATAATGTCTTTTATTAAAAATAAATATTGATATTCAGAAGAAGAAAAGTAGGTTGTGAGTAATTTATGACATATGGTCGCCATAATTATCGAGATGATTGTATAAATAAGAGTAATTTGGAGAGTTTTACTTTTCATCACTTCAAATATAGTTAATTTAACTATAACTAAACGTATGTTAATGTCATTTTGAAGCCGATATTTTTGCGTTTTGTATTAACTAATTGATTGTATATACGCAAACTATGATAGAAACATTTTTTTTTAAAAAATAAAGTGTACCTTTGCGCCCATTAAAAATCACAGATGGAATCTATTAGAAACATTGCAATTATTGCCCACGTCGATCACGGTAAAACAACTTTGGTTGATAAAATTATGTATCACTGTCAGTTATTTCGTGAGAACGAAAACACAGGTGATTTAATCTTAGATAATAATGATTTAGAGCGTGAGAGAGGTATTACAATTACTTCTAAAAACGTTTCTGTTCAATATAAAGGAACAAAAATCAATATTATCGATACTCCAGGCCACGCCGATTTTGGAGGTGAAGTTGAACGTGTATTGAACATGGCCGATGGTGTATGTTTACTAGTTGATGCTTTTGAAGGACCAATGCCGCAAACTCGTTTCGTTTTACAAAAAGCGATTGATTTAGGATTGAAACCTTGCGTGGTTATCAATAAAGTAGATAAAGAAAACTGTACTCCAGAAGAAGTTCACGAGAAAGTTTTTGATCTAATGTTCGAATTAGGAGCTACTGAAGAGCAGTTAGATTTCCCAGCGGTTTATGGTTCTGCTAAAAACAACTGGATGTCTGATGATTGGAAAAATCAAACACAAAACATTGAGCCTTTATTAGACATGGTTATTGCTAATGTTCCTGCTCCAAAAGTTTCTGAAGGAACTCCGCAAATGTTGATTACTTCTTTAGATTTCTCTTCATTTACAGGTCGTATCGCTATCGGACGTCTTGAAAGAGGTACTTTAAAAGAAGGTATGCCAATTTCTTTGGTAAAAAGAGATGGAAAAATCATCAAATCTAGAATTAAAGAATTACACACTTTTGAAGGTTTAGGCCGTAGAAAAGTAGAAGAAGTAGTTGCTGGTGATATTTGTGCTGTTGTAGGTATTGAAGGTTTTGAAATTGGTGATACTATTGCTGATTTTGAAAATCCAGAAGCTTTACAAACAATTGCTATTGATGAGCCAACAATGAGTATGTTGTTTACAATTAACGATTCTCCTTTCTTTGGTAAAGAAGGTAAATTCGTTACTTCTAGACATATTCGTGAAAGATTAACAAAAGAGCTTGAGAAAAACTTAGCGATGAAAGTTGGAGAAACTGATTCTGCTGATAAATTCATGGTATTTGGTCGTGGTGTACTTCACTTATCTGTTCTTATTGAAACAATGAGAAGAGAAGGATATGAGCTTCAAATTGGTCAGCCACAAGTTATCATCAAAGAAGTTGATGGAGTGAAATGTGAGCCAATTGAGGAATTAACTATCGATTTACCAGAAAATCTTTCAGGTAGAGCGGTTGAATTCGTTACTATCCGTAAAGGAGAAATGCTTTCTATGGAAGGTAAAGGAGAGCGTATGATTATTAAATTCAACATTCCATCTCGTGGAATTATCGGATTAAGAAATCAATTGCTTACTGCTACTGCTGGTGAAGCTATTATGGCGCACCGTTTCATCGGATACGAACCATACAAAGGAGAAATTCCTGGACGTAACAACGGTTCATTAATCTCTATGGAAAACGGAAAAGCAATTCCTTACTCTATCGATAAATTACAAGATCGTGGTAAATTCTTTGTTGATCCTAACGAAGATATCTATGAAGGTCAGGTAATTGGAGAAAATACTCGTAGCGACGATATGACAGTTAACGTTACTAAAACGAAAAAACTTTCTAACGTACGTTCTTCAGGAGCTGATGATAAAGCTAGAATTATTCCAGCTATCAAATTCTCATTAGAAGAAGCTTTAGAGTACATTCAAAAAGATGAGTATGTTGAAGTTACTCCAAAATCTTTACGTTTAAGAAAAATTTACTTAAGCGAAACAGATAGAAAGAGATACAAAATCTAATTAGATTAATTTTCAATATAAAAATCCCAAATTCCAATTCTGGAGTTTGGGATTTTTTTATGATGGAATTGAGTTGTTTTGGAAAGCTGGAATTCGGGATTTTAGGGGCGTAATTTTTAAATTTACCGTTTCAAACTAAAATGTCCTTTTGCTTCTCTATGATTGCTAAGTTTTAAGAGGTACCAATAATCATCTGAAGGGAGCGGACTGCCTTGAAAAGTTCCATCCCAACCTATATCAAATACGGTTAATTGTTTTATTAATTTTCCATAACGATCATAGATGTAAACTTTAGAATCTTTATACTCGTTTTTGTTTAATCCCGCTATATTCCAATAATCATTGTGGCCATCGTTATTTGGTGTAAAATAGTGGGGCACTCCAATTACTGCAATTGTTTTATTAATTGTGCCGCACTTTTTCTTGTCATTTATATAGACATCATGAATTCCAGATTTTACATTTTCAAATATATTCGAATCTTGAAAAGGACCGTTTGGTGCATTTAGGCTATATTCATAATCTCCGTTTCCAGTTACATTTACTGTAACTTTATTAGAATCGTCAATTTGTAGATCTATAATTTCAATATCTTTTATAGTCGCAATATTAGAAGAAACGACTTCGAATTTTCTTGTTTTAGAACAGTTATTTTTGTTTGTTACAGTAACAGTATAAGTTCCAATAGTATTAACGTTTAATGTAGAATTAGTTTGATCAGGTATTTCACTACCACCTTTTTTCCATATATAGGAGAAATCATTTAAAGCATTATCATTAGTAACTCCTGCATCTAATTTTGCATAAAAAGAAGAATCGTTGTCGCAAACATTTGTCGAAGTATCAGTTTCAAGACTAGGCAATTTTGCTACTTCAAGTTTAATTTTGCTAATTCCGAAACAAGTGTTTCCTTCTTCAATCCTTGCAAAGGCAAAATCATTGTATGGTATTTTGTTTTCATATTTTAGAGGGTTCTCAATAGAATTTTGTTCTAGTAAAGCGTCATTTTCGGTTGGATAATATTTTAAGTTCTGATTGTTTGAAACCGTGACATTAGCATTTGTTAGGTCAAAAAGATGTATTCCATCCTCATTTCCATCCTCATCACATACTAAATTCAGTGTGTGAGTTTGCACCGAAATAACATTAGTTTTTAAAATAAGATTAGATATGCTGGTACAGTTTGTTTTTAAATTTCGAACTCTGACATATAGAGTTTGAGGATTGCTAGTATTTGTATAAACTGGATTTAATTGATTTTGATTGTTTAAAGCATCTGTATTGGTGTTAAAAAACGAAGTTTCAAGATTAGAATCGTTATTAGATAGAGAAGCATTTGCTTCGTTCAAATTAAATAGAACTAATCCAGATGCATTTTCGCCTGTATCACATTGTACAAGAGAAGTAGTAACTTTTTGTGGCAGAGGATTTACGACAAGTTTAATTGGAGCAACAGATGCGCTTATTGTGCTGCTAAAGGCTTTAATGTATATAGTTTGTTCAAAAGGAATGCTATTGCTGAATTGATTTGGCAGTTCGTTTATATTATTATCGGCATCGTTTTGAGATAAATAGTATTTTATAGTTAGACTAGAAATGTCTGCATTGTCAAAAACTATTTTAGAAACTTGATTAAGATTTACAACGGTTTTTCCGTCATATGGATCTACATCATTTTCATCACAAGTTTCAACTTTGTTTTTTGGAAAATCAATTTTATCATTTACCTTGATTGTAAAAGAAGTTACATTGTAACATTGTGTTGTGGTATTGGTGGCTCTAACAAAAATCGTTTCTTGGCTTGTGGTGTTTTTGTAAGCGGTCGGATTTTCTATGGGATTGATATTAATAATTGCATCATTTGAAGTATTGTGATATGTCACTTTTATATCGGTTTGAGATCCTATTATTTTTGGAGAATTTACTGTTAAGTCAAAAGTTGATGACATACTCGCACTAAAATCAGAATTGGTCATATTAAGTTCGTTTGGTGAACTTATATTGATTGTTGGAGCATCATAAAAAGTCGCATTTCCAAGCCATTGCAATGAAAAATTACTTGAACCAATTGGACGATCGACAACTACAAAATAGCTTTCTCCTTCGTTAACATTCAGCCATTTTAAATATCCATCGCCTAAAGCTGCAGGACCTTCAAACGTATCATAGTGGTTGCCATCAATTCCAGTTTGATTATTAGTAAGATGTGCCATTTGAGGATTTGTTGTTGAACATCTAATGGGAGAAGATAAAGAAGAACATTTGGCATTAGGGCCAAATACAAAAAAATCGAAATCTTCTTTGAGATCTGAGCTTTCAGGAGTAATTATAAAACCTAAAGTGCCAGAAGTTTTGATCAGGATTTTTAACCATATACTGTTGCTTTCTGTAGTACCGCAACTATTTTCTGGTTTTATTTCGTTAATGTTTCCCGGGCCATTAATAGTTAGGCCTTTAAAACCAGAATTTCCACAAACAATAAGTGCATCTTTGCAATCGTTTTGCGCATAAAGATTTGAGCAGAATAAGAATAAAACAAGTAATTTTTTACATAAATTCATCTTCTTTATTTTGAAGTAAATTTAATACAAAATAGATGTTTTTAACTTTTTACAGATATTATTTTTAAACGAATATTTGGAATTAAGTTAAAATATTGAGATTATCTCTTTAAACTAAAGTGTCCTTTGACATTTTTTCCATTTACAAAAAGAAGGGTAAACCAGTAATCATCAGAAGGCATTTCTCTACCATTAAAAATTCCGTTCCATCCAGTGCCATTTTGATTCATTTGTTTTAGCAATTTTCCATAGCGATCAAAAATTGAAATCGTAAAATCTGGCATTTGATCAATATTTTTAATTACCCATAAATCATTATATCCATCTCCGTTTGGGGTAAAGAAACGCGGATAATCTAATACATATATTAAAAATGAACTTGACAAACCACAGCCATTTTTATCTCTAGCAATCGCATTATAAACACCTGGAGTTACTTGTGTGAAAATGGAACTGTCCTGATAGACTTTTCCATCAAGAGAGAACTCATAATTCCCTGCGCCTGTATACTGGATCTCAACAGTATTGTCATTTCCAGAAAAATCCTTTACGTCTGCTCCGGTAATTGTGGCTGGTTCAGATAAAATTATTTTGAATTTTTTAGTTTTTTCGCAGCCATTTGCATCTTTTACAGTTACAGAATAGTCTCCAGGACTATTAATTACTATAGAATTTGTGGTACTTCCATTAGACCACATATAACTGCTAAAACTAGAATCTACACTTAAGGTCATATCATCTCCTTTACATAAATAACGAGCTTCATCTTCAAAATTAGGAGGATCAAATGTGTGAACAATTAATTCTATAGGAGTTATATCGTAACAATTAGGGCCGTTTGCAGCACGTGCATAAATCGTTTGGCTATTTGGAGTTGTATTTTTAAAAATATTTGGCAACGGATTAGTTTCTGTAATTGCATCTGCAGAAGTCAAGAAATAATTAATTAGCAATCCTGCAGGTAAACCTGATAAAATTTGAGGAGTTACTTCTGCGCTTAAATCAAATTGATATAAACCGTCTTGAGTATCATCTCCATCACAGGTTTCTATTGGGTTCTGATTAGGAATGACAGAATTAGAAACATTTAGAGTGATTTCGGCTGTAGTATTACAACCATAAGTGTTTTCTAGTAGTGCAAAAACAATTTGATTTGATGACTTGTTAGTATATCGTTGCGGATTTAAAATTGGATTTGTTTTTGCCTTTGCATCTGGCAAAGTTTCGTAATAGCCTTGATTGGTAATTTGAGAATCATTGTTTTTTACAATATTAGCAGCTTTAGTTAGATCAAAAACTGTAACCCCATCTGTATCATCATCACATTGTAATAAAGAAGTATTTGTTGACGGGATTTGAGCAGAAAATTCAACCGTGATTTCTCCAACAGAAACACATGCTGTATTGTTCATTGTAGCTTCTACTTTATATGCCCCAGATGATGGCACAGTATAAGATGGAGATAGTGCGCCAGGAATTTCGACATAAGTATTAGAAGCGTCTTTTTTATACCATTTAAAAGTGTATGTTGTTGCGCTTAAATGGGTATCTAAAGAAAAGTTTTCTCCATAACAAACGGGATTGCTATTTGCTACAGTTCTATCTTCTCCAAAATTTATTTTAGTTACAAAACTGCCTGCCTCAATAAAAACTGCCGAATTGTATTGTCGGGTGACATCATCGGCAACAACCAATTTTAGATGATATTTTTTGTTTGGAATTACATCTGTTGAAGCATTCATCACCACAGTTTGGCCAGCATAATTAATAGGACTTGCAGCTGTATTATAGCCATTGAAATAGTTTTCGTTTATTGCTTCACAGCCAACTAATGGTTCTCCGCCACTGCCATTTATGGTTTCAATTTTTGGGTGTACTGTTGTAGCCGAAACCGCAGTAGTGGTATTGGGTAAAACAGCAAGGTTTTTATAATTATCACTGCTTCCAGCTTCTTTAATTAAGAAAGCAAATCCGTCAGAATATATACAGGGAAAATTATTCTGATATTCATTCGAAGCAAAAATATAATTAAAGCTAATAGAGTTGGTAAGTGCTATAAAATCAAATTCTAAAACTGTTGCTTGTGTACTGTTGTTAATTCCTAAAGCAGTATTAAGATCTGCATCACCATTCCAAGTTCTTACTTGAGTGCCTTTAGAACCTTGTTGGTTAAAAGGACCTTCAGCATTTTTACTGGGAGAAGTACTTAAAACTATTCCACTAGGAAAAGGAAAATTTGAGCCAGCTGTAAAAGAACCATAACTTTGTTGATTTGGAGTAGGGTTTCCTGATGCGTTTACACTTTCGACATCAACACAAGAACTATTTATTAAAACATTCTGGATTAAATCTGTTGGAGTAGCTGTATCATTTACAGAAATATCCTGTGCCCTGATTTTATAGCAAAAACAGCACAAAATTAGAATTAGAAAAACTCTTATTTGACTCATAGTAACAAATATACTACAAATCTCTATTTTTTAATAATTTGTAAGAAAAATATATGAATACAAAAGTCCAGACTAAAACAATTAAAATAGCAGAATAATGTACGCTAAAATCAGCGTCTGTTGCAATTCCGATTTGCGAACCAATATTTTTTACTACTGATAATCTTGGGCCAGGATTAACAATCAAATTAGACATTGATTCTAAGGGTAAAAACTGTGTAATCTTTTTATCTGTATCACTATTTGGGAAAACTTTAAAAGCTAAAAAACCTCTTATGATTGCTTCTAATATGTTCCAAACGAGAAGAAAACCAAGTGCAAAAGCAGAGCGTTTTACCAAGATTCCTAAAAATAAACAGAAAGAAAAGAATGCGGTTAGTTTTACAAAGAAGGCTAAAAGATAATCTAACTCACTAAAAATAATTCCGAATTCGGTATAAGAAGAAAAGCATAATCCTAAAATTAAACTCATGATAAAAACAAAAACGGTAGAGGCAAAAGCAAATAAAACTACAGTTAAGAATTTAGATAAGATAAATTCTTTTTTGCTCAGACCATCAATTAAGTTCTGTTTTAAAGTTCCGTAGCTATACTCATTTGCCATCATTGAAACGATTACAATAGCTAAAAAGAATTTTAACCAAGCAGCAACATAGGTGTTAAAATGCCAGATAAACGGAAAATTAAAGATTCCCATTTCTGCCAAATGAAATTTAAAAGGACCAATATCAAATTTTATAACAGCAATTAATGCTATAAAAGAAAGTAATATGAAATAGGTCAAAGTTAATAATCGGCTGGCTTTGTTCATCCAGATTTTTTGTAATTCTATAGAAAGAAGTCTTTTCATGGTTTAGTTTTTTTGGGCGATGGCGTTTTTGGTTAACTCTAAAAATTGTGATTCTAAACTGTTTTTACGTTTTACTAAATGGCTTAAAACAATGTTTTTAGAAAACAAAAACTGATTTAAGTCTGAAGCCGATAAATCAGATTTTATATAAACTAAAACTTTTCCGTCTTCTTCAGCAATTCTATCTACAACAGGATGTTCCTGTAAAGCAGTTTTTAGAATTAAATTGTCATTGGCTTGTAGTTCAAAGAAGCCTTCGTTTGAAGACATTCCGTCAACAGGTCCAGAATATAAAACTTCGCCTTTTCTTAAAACAATTACTTGCGAGCACACTTTCTCTACTTCGTCCAATAAATGAGAAGCCAATAAAATTGTCGTTCCGTGAGATGCAATTTTTTTTATGATATCTCGAATTTGATGAATTCCTTGTGGATCTAATCCGTTGGTTGGTTCGTCTAGAATTAAAATTTCGGGATCGTTTAAAAGTGCTGATGCAATGGCCAAACGCTGTTTCATTCCTAAAGAAAAAGTACTGAACTTGCTGTCTTTTCTTTCACTCAAACCAACTAATTCTAGTTTTTCGTTAACTTTAGAATAATTGATGTTTTTGATTTTGCAAACCAGTTTTAGGTTTTGTTCGGCCGTCATGTACGGATAAAAATTTGGTCTTTCTATAATAGCACCAACCTTTTTTAAAGCCTCATGTGTTTCTACTTTGCCATCAAACCAGCTATAATTGCCAGACGACTTGTTGACAACACTCAAAACAATTCCTAATGTAGTCGATTTTCCGCTGCCGTTTGGCCCTAGAATGCCATAAACGCGACCTTTTTGTATTTGAAAAGATACATTTTTCAAAGCCTGAATTCGCCCGTATCTTTTACTTAAATTCTCAATGGTTAATATGGTTTCCAAATTTTTCTGGTTTTAGTTTTTAGTATGACGAGTCAAGTTGATTTTTGTTACTTTAAATTCTAACTTTAAATCGTATTGACGTAAATTTGTAATAAAGATATTCAAAATGAGCGAGCCTTTAATGGTTTTAAAAAAACCGTCTTACCCTTTAACACAGCCACTTTTAAGTTACTTAGAACGATACGAACGTATATCTAAAGTTTCTGTGTTTTATGATGACTTGCTCCGTTTTTCGGGTTCTATAAATGTTTATGATAAACATGATAACGATACACTTTGGATTCGAGTATATTATGGAGAATTTGAGCGCAGTGAAATTGATTTAAATCTAAAGAAAATCTATTCGCTGCTGCATTCTGATGGAAATAGCGAAATCATTCAATACCTGAATGTCGATGCTATTGATTATTGTACTTTCGGGAATTCGAAACCTTTTAGAATTAAAGTTCGAAATATTCTCAATGATAACTATGTTCATTTTTACATCAAAAAAGCAGATGCTTCGCGTATTTATGGATTAGAATTGGAAGACATTCTTTCGCCAGATAAAATCAACTTTCTAGTTTATAAAGATACTCTGATAGAGGAGCATATTATCGGAATTCCAGGCGATGTTTTTATGGATACGTTGCTAGACCAATGCAGTGAAATGGAAAAGGCGCAAATTGCCAAAGAGTTCGTCAAGTTTAACGAACGCTGTATGATTCGCCTTTTGGGAGACATGCGTGCTTATAATTACGTAATTGTCCCAATTCACGATTTTGATCAAGTAGTCTATAAAATTCGTCCGATCGATTTTGATCAGCAATGTTACGAGGGAAATTTTAAAGTATATCGTCCGCAGTTTTTCAAGGAAAATTTTCCAATGATTCAATTGATCAAAGAGAAATTAGAAGAACGTTCTATTATTCAGTATAAAGATGAAGAAAGAGCTATTTTGGCGAAACGTATTCATTCTGCCGAAACGAGAATCAAAAAATTGTTGAATATTATGTGCCACGATACCATTTCAACGCAAGAGCATTTGACACAATTGAAAATGGAATTGTATCGTTATACGAATGATATGAAATTTAAAAACGCAAAATCAATGGGGCATGTGATGCACGCTGCGTTTGAATTTATTACACGTAATTTTAAAAATACTAACTTAGTTTAAAGTTTTAGCCACTCCCGATAGTTATCGGGATTCACAGATTAAAAAGATTTTGAAATCATTATAATTCTTTTAATCTGTGGCAAAATAAAAAAAATATTATGAAAAAATCTTTTTTAGTTATTTGCTCAATTGCTTTACTAGCTTGCCAGAAACAATCTGGCTCTGATTTAAAAGAACTTTATTCGCTACCTAAAAAATTGAAAGAAGTTTCGGGAATTACTTATTTTCCAGAAAGCAATATTCTCTACACTTTAGAAGATAGCGGAAACAAAAACGCCATTTATGCAATTGATTCTAAAGGTAAAATAGCTAAAACAATCACAATCTCAAATGCAACAAATGTTGATTGGGAAGATATTACAAAAGATAAAAATGGAAATATCTACATTGGAGATTTTGGAAATAATGATAACGAAAGACGTGATTTATGCATTTATAAAGTAGCAAAAAATCAATTGAATAATGATGTGGCTAAAGCCGAATATAAAATCTCATTCTCATATCCAGAACAAACAGAATTTCCACCAAAGAAAAAAGAAATGTTCTATGATGTTGAAGGTTTTTTTGAACAAAACGGTTATTTCTATCTTTTTACTAAAAACAGAAGTAAAGGTTTTGACGGAACTGCGTTTATCTACAAAATCAAAAATGCCGCAGGAACTCAGAAAGCAGTAAAGATTGGAGAATTTAAAACATGCAACAATTATAATCATTGCGTGCTGACAAGTGCTTCAATTAGTCCAGATGGAAAAAAAGTAGCCTTATTAAGTCATGACAAAGTGCTTTTGTTTAAAGATTTTAAAGCAGATTTATTCCACACAGGAAAACAAACAGAATTAAATCTAAATCACTTTTCGCAAAAAGAAGCGATTGTTTTTAAAGATAATAATACTTTGTTAATCGCCGACGAAAAAACAAATAAAATAGGAGGGAAACTCTATGAATTTAAACTCTAAGATTCTGAGATGCTAAGATACTAAGTCAAAAAAATCAGCCACGAATTACAGTAATTTTCACGAATTATATTTAAATAAAAATTAGTGTAAATTAGTGTAATTCGTGGCTAAAAAAACTTTGTTACTTTGAGCCTTTGCAACTTTGAACCTACAGCTAGAAGCTGTAAGCTGCTCCAAAAATTAATCTTCCAATTTCATCAGGAGATTTGAAATAAGAGATTCTCGCTGTAATAACATTTATGGCATTTAGCCAAAGTCCGCCGCCGTAATCTTGATGCCATTTTCTTGATTCTTCACCATCAAGCCAAACCCTTCCGTAGTCGAAACCACCTAAAATTCCGTACGTAAAAGGAACAATAGTTTTACGGATTTTTCCAATGCTTAAACGCAAATCAGAACTTTGAGAAAAATAAGAACTTCCTAAGAAACGTTCATTTCTATATCCGCGTAAATCTGTATCTCCGCCTAGAGAAGCACCTTGGTAGAATTCATAATTATTGTTGAAAATAGCTTTTCCTTTAACGTAAGTGGCCAATATTAATTTTCCGTTATGATCAATTTTATGAGTAAATCCTAAGAAGCTTTCTAGAGTAGGGAAATTTTTCTTGGTGTCATCTAAATTAGCTGTCCAAGTCGCCGCAATCATAAAAGCCATTCCTAAAGTTGGTTTTGCCGCAAAATCTGAATTTTTAAACTGATATTTTACTTTTAAACTTCCGTAATTCTGACTGTCAAATACATCTGGATTTACAATGCCGGGAATATTAATGTATCTGTTTTCGGTATCTTCAACTGTCATTCTCTGGAAGATTGGTTGAACGCTAAACTCGCTTCCATATCTTCCAACATGGCGAATGGCACCCGAAGCGTTAAATTTTCTAATACGGACACGATTGTAATCCATTCCTAAATCATCATTATACTGCGACTCATTTCCATAACCAAAATAATTCATGGCAAAGTTTGGAGTCGTATACAATGACTCCACATCAATAACCCATTTTCCTAATAAACCAGGGAAATGTGCCGCATAATTAAACTCTAAACCGCCAGTAGCAAAATAGTAAAATGCATTAAAAATATGCTTTTGCGTGTACGGATTCTGTTTGAAATTATTTACCGTATAATTTACGTTGACTCCCATTTTTACGCCATCATCAGGATTATAACCAATGTTTGGAAGTCCCGCAATTACATTGTATTTAGGTTTTTCGTAGTTATATAAATTAACATCGTAATCGTCTGTTAACTGCGTTTGTGTTTTAGAATCTAGATTATAAGTATTTTCTTTTGATTTGAAATCGTAAACAATAACCTTTCTTCCGTTTTCAATATTGTAAGTATCATTGTTTTGGCCACCAAGCAAACGAATTTTTATGTTTGATTTCTCATTTCCTTTTACTTCAAAAACATCATTATCATCTAATCCATAAATCCAAAGATTTTTGGTTTTGTCGTCGGTTACATTTTTGGTATAAAGCAATTCATCGCCTTCTTTTTTAATTCTGAAAACCTGAATTTCAATCCCCTTTTTTACATTATGATTCAAAACAAACTTATCTTTCTTGTCTGTTCCGGCAATCATCACAGTTCTGTTTAAAACATCAGAATATTCACGAGCATACTTTTGAAGATCTTTTTTTCTTCTTTTTAATTTTGCTTTGATTTCATCGACTGTTCCATCCTGAACCTCTTTTGGCATGTTTTTAAAAGCCTCATCAATATCTGCATCAGTTAAGTTTTCTTGAATATATTTGGCCTGTTCCACCCATTCTTTTTCTTCAGCAGTTCTTAGAAAAGCCAAATCCATTGGATAAGGTTCTCTGCCAAGCCATTTCACATTGATCCTGTCACCTTTAAAAGATCGCATATGACGAAGTGGAGGCATGTTCATTAAAAGTGAAAGCAAAGCACCATCATATTTTACAAAAGCTTGGTCACGATCTCTCGGAATTGGTCTATAAATTACTTTTCCATCTTCTTTATATTCAGCCCAACGCCATTGATCACTATGTCTGTCCCAATCTCCTATAAGAATGTCAAATAAACGAGCTTTTATATATTCTTTTTCATCAACCACATATTTTTCATCTTTATGAAGATTTAGCATCATATCGTCAGTTCCGATGATGTTGCTTGGTTTTCCGAAATTTTTTCCATCCAAATGATTATCAGCAGGTCTTTCTTCGACCATATATAATTGATCTCCAAAGCTTGCATTAAATTCTCCCAAACCATTTTGCTTCGGGATATAATATAAAATAGGATTCGTATGTCTTAAACCAATTTGATCAGACATTTCGCCAATAACAAAAGAAGCATAAGGATGAGAAGTGGTGTAAAAATCAAATAAGAAATCTTCGGCATATGTTTTCTCGAAATCATTTACCACGTATTGGTCTTTAAAAGCAACTGATTGTAAAAACACTGTTGCGCTTTTTTTCATTGCGCGCATGATAAACTCACGCCCTTGAGGATCTGCCATTCTTAATGAAACCGATTGATGTCCGCCACCTTCACGAATTGGTTTTAAACCTCCTTTTAATGTATCTACAGTTGCCGTTGTAGCTTCAATAGGAAGACTGTAATATTTTCTATAATGCTGGCCAAATAAAAATCTGTGAAACGCACCTTTTTGAGTCATTTTTGGTGAATAAATCGAAGTAGTGACTTTTGCAGGAAAATTATTTGGAATATCTGAAGCCCAGTTGATTTCTTTGGCTTTTATTATTTCACGCTCAAAAAGAAGTTTCTCTTTGTTGTTTTCATTTCCATAATAAGAAACTTTAGCATCGCCACTTTTATACATAGTCAATGTAGCATAACCATTTCCTCCATACGAAAAATCATAAGGACTGATGGCTCTTGCGGCTTCCGATTTTGATCCTGCGCCACTAATAATCTGCTGAATATTTTCTTTGCTTATATATTGAAGGTTATGGTCGTGTCCAGAAACAACTATTACATTTTTCTGTTTTTGCAAAAGTGTTTTAATTCTTTTTGCATAAATTGTGTATTGCTTGTTTTGAATGTCCTGCGGACTAACGCCAGATGTTTTTCGCAATAAATTGATGAATGAGCCAATTACAGGAAGAGGAATTTTTTGTTCTAAAGGGAATAATTGTTTTTCTAACGAAAATTGACCGCCATGTGTTCCATTGCTTAGTAACGGATGGTGAATTGCTAAGACAACTGTTTTTTCTTGATTTTTGTTCAATTGACCTTCAAGTTCTTCAAAAAAAGCTTCTCTGGTTTTAATTTCGCAATTGTCATTTATAGTCGGATGATCGTTCCAATTTTCTAGAAACCATTCACTATCAACAACTATCAAAGCTGTAGTGCTGTCAATTTTTACAGTTTCAATAGGGCATGATTTTCTCGGAAGAAAACTTTTTTTATCGTTTAAATATTTTGTAACAAAATCGGCCTGACGTTCCAAACCTTTAATGCCACTGTACCAGTCATGATTTCCAGGAATTACAATTGTTTTTCCTTTAAAGTCTTTGGTTAATTTTAATTGATTGGTCAGTTTGGTTTCTGCTAAGGCTTTGTCTTCAGGATGTTTGTTGCCAGGAAAACCTTTCGGATAAATATTGTCGCCTAAAAAAAGAAGCGTCGATTTTTTGCTCGCTTTTTTTAACTTTTGATGTAAAAGCTCCAGTGTTTGCTGTGCTTGCTCTTCATCGGCATTTCCAGCATCTCCAACAAGAAAAAAAGTATGTGCAATTTGTATCGTATCTGTAGCGTTTTCTGTTTCAGTGGCACTAACATTTTTTCCGTATTGAGGTTTGCGCGTTGCACAAGAATAAACGATGAATAGGGCCATAATTGCCAAAGAGTAATTTTTAATCTTAGCAATAAAATGATTATCCAAAAACAATTTCATAATTTAGTGGTATAAAAATATTCTTTATGAATCTAATAGAACAATCCGAAGATTTTGTCGGTAATTTACTCAAAGATAAACTTTCTAATTTATATTCTTACCATAATTTTAATCATACTTTTACCGTGGTTACTGCGGTAAAAGAACTTTGCAAAAAAGAAGATGTAGAAGGTGAGGATAAGGAAGCTCTTTTGGTTGCAGCATGGTTTCACGACACGGGATATATTGAAGGATATGAAAATCATGAAAAGAAAAGCACTGAAATAGCTGCCAACTTTTTGCGCGAAAAAGGAAAATCGGAAGAATTTATTGCTTTAGTTTCTAGTTTAATTCTGGCTACAGTTAAAGAATATGAACCTAAAACGCATTTAGAGAAAATTATCCGTGATGCAGATTACGCCCATTTAATGGGAGCTGAATATGCTACAACTTGCGAATTGCTTCGTCTGGAATTAAAAAATGCTGGAATAGTTAGTTTCTCTAACGCGGAATGGACAAGAGAAAACTTAAATTTTTTATTGAATAAACATCGCTTTTATACCGATTATGCTTTAAGAAAATGGCAACCTCTGAAAGAAAAAAATCTATTAATGATTCAGAAAAAGATCAATAAACAAGAATTGAAAGCCGCTGCCGCACTAGAAGAAGATAAAAAGAAGGATAAAACCGAAAAACCAGATCGTGGAATCGATACTTTATTTCGTGTTACGCTTGGAAATCATACTCGTTTGAGCGGAATTGCAGATAGTAAGGCCAATATTTTATTGTCTGTAAATGCGATTATCATTTCCATTGCATTATCGTCTATTATTCCAAAATTAGATAGTCCCAAAAATGCGCATTTGGTTGTTCCAACATTTATTATGCTGATGTCTAGTGTGATCACGATTATTTTTGCGATTCTTTCGACACGTCCAAAAGTAACTTCTGGATTTTTTACTCGAGACGATGTTGAAGCTAAAAAAGTGAATCTGATGTTTTTTGGAAATTTCTACAAAATGCCTCTCGAAGATTATGATTGGGCAATGAACGAAATGATGAAAGATCGTGATTATCTGTATTCAACGATGATCAAAGATTTGTATTATCTAGGATTGGTTTTACAACGAAAATATAATTTACTCCGAATTGCCTATAACTTTTTTATGTTCGGAATTATCATAACAGTAATTGCGTTTGTAATTGCTTTTAAGTCTATTTAAAGCTAATTAACTTTGTCAAAGTTTCAAACTTTGACAAAGTTTTTCTAAAAATAAGCTCAACTATTTAGTTGAGCTCATCTAATAAATCCTGATAAGTTATTTTCTTAATTCCTGGGTTTGAACTATTGTTGATTACTTTGACACGAATTGCTCTCAAACCAGAAACTCCCTGAAGATCTTCGACTTCAAATTGTTCAATAGAAGGTTCAAGAATTTTCTTGTGTTGTAAATATTTAATATATTTTAAATATTCTGCTTCTTCACTATTTTGAGAATACACAATTGTAATTTTCTCTTTCTCGGTAATTCTTTCGTTTGTTCCTTTAATATGCGATTTGTCAATTCGTTTTTTAACAACTTCATATCTTGCATTATAAGTTCCGTCTACATCAAAACGTTTTTCATCCATTCTGAAACGGATAGAAAGTGCAGAACTGAAAACGAGAATTAAAGAAGTAACATCTAATTCGTATGGAAGAGATTCTTTAAGTTCATGGTGTTCCAATTCCATTTCGCATAAAGTTTGTAATTGCCACAGACGAAGATTATGCAGATACATAATATCGAACGGTTTTGTTGGAGAAATTGAAGCTCCAATATACAAATTGTGTTCAACGCCATCCGTTTTAAAACGCTCATAATAATGCGGATAAATCTGTTGTGCTTCAACTTGTTTTCTATCCAAAACCGTTGCCAATCTTTTATTGATGATCGACATGGCATTGTCAAATTTCTTTCTTTCCTGATAAAACATTCCAGTTTTTTCGTCTAGACTATCAAAGTATAATTGCTCTAACTTTTCAGATTTAGCATTACTTTTGGTATTTTTCAGTATCGGATGAATTTCTTCTTCGATATAACGTTGTATATGCTGTTCGGTATCTGCTTTTAATGGATAATCCAATTCGCTTCGAAGCGATTCCAATTCAAATTTTCTTTGTTCAAGAAGAACTAAATTTGAGTTTTCTTCTTGATTATCAAAGATTTCCATAAGAGCTGTCAATTGACTTTTCAAATCAATTTTTACCGTTTCATTACGATGTTCAGAAGAGCCTTTAATATCAATTTGTCCATACAGCGGATATACATTTTTAAAGACAATTTCTTTAAAAATATAATCTTTGGTATGATTCATATTTTGAAAATAGTTCTGAGATTCTCTTTTGAATTTCCAATATACGCTTGGGTGAATCGTAGTATATTCTCGCTGAATAATCGCTTCAATCTGATGTTGCATATCGGTATTATAACGATCAATAGTATCGGTTAAATACGGCAGAACCAAATCTAATTTTGTAGCATTTACACTGTTTAAATCTCTTGGATTTTCTGAAACCAGTTCAACAACGCCCAATAAATGCCCGCTTTTAATTACAGGAGCAAAGATGCAACTCTGAATACCTTGAGTAAGTAAATGTTCGCCAAGTCGTTTGTTTGTTGATTCTTCTGTGAATTTGCTAACATTAGATATTACAAAAGGTTCTTTATTGTCTAATAAATTTTCGAAAGAACATCCAAAAAAAGCATTCTTGCAATCTACTTCCTGATCAGCAGAAAGCAGAAAGCTCTTCATCTGATTCTCGTATTTTGCAGGTCGCATAAATTTCTCTTCCTCAGGATTATAGATAATAAATCCTACTTTTAAATTTGGGAGATTAAAAATCGACTGAAAAATATTAGAAACTTCCTGATCTGTGGCAACTGTTTTTGGGCCAGGTTTTAATAAACTGCTTTTCAAAATTGAAATAGCACTTTCTGTTGTGGCATCAAATAGAGAAACAATTCCGAAACCTCTTAAAATCCAGCTTCCTTTTGGAAACTTGGATTTCCATAGATTAATATCGTTGTAATTATCTAGTAGTTGATCGATATCTTCCTGAGTTAAAGGAACAGCGTTTTCAGTCGGAATAATTTCCATAAAATCAGCATTGTATAAAATACGATAATGCTTTTCAATACCATTTTCATCTGGAATGTCATAGAAAAATGGCTGATTGAAATCGATATGCTGTTTGTAATAACTGCTTAAAATTAAACAGCAGTTATTGATATAGAATTGATGCTCGCTAAAATCACGAATTTCCATATAAAATTCGTCACCTGCATTTTTGAGGATTTTTTTGAAACGCTCTGTATAATTAAAGGAGATGTTTTGAAATGGAATCGTCACCGCTTTTATTTCATTGTGCGTCAATGCAGTCGGAAATAAATCGGCTAATATGTTTTTAATTAAAGCTTCATTGTTTTTGATAACCGAATAATCCTGGATTCCAGTCCTTAGTTCCGGAATTAATTCAATTTGTTCTAAAATTGCTTTAGCATAGTTGGATCTGTAATCAACGTCTGACTGTGCAATTTCTTCAAAAGATTCAATTAGCTTGTGAAATGAAATTATAGTGGTAAAAGGACTTTCTTTGAAAAATTGAATATCCATCTGAGTTATTTTTTAATGCAAAATTAAGCATAAATTAAGAATCAGCCTCATTTTGCGATTTCTTTCGTTTATCATTCTATAGATAATTCCTTATTTGACGGGCGTTTCTATTCTAAGTTAAATATTTTAACATAAAATTAACTTTAATAATAACGGAATGATCGTTCCGTTATTATATCTTTGTATCATAATAATTGAATAATCAATAACTTAAATAATAAATAAAATGAAAAATTTAGAAAACAAAGTAGCAATCGTGACAGGTGGAAACAGTGGAATTGGATACGCAGCCGCAGCAGATTTAGCAGCAAAAGGGGCAAAAGTAATTGTAACAGGAAGAAACAAAGAAGCTTTGGCAAAAGCGGAAAAAGAATTGAATGTTACTGGAATTGTAGCCGATCAATCAGATTTAAAATCAATTGACAACTTGGTTGAAGAAGTAAAATCAAAATTTGGTAAAGTTGATATTTTATTCTTGAATGCTGGAATTGCAGCTTTTGCACCGCTAGATTCAGCTTCAGAAGATCATTATGACAGTATTATGAATGTCAACGTAAAAGGAGTGTATTTTACAGTTCAAAAAGTGTTGCCAATTTTAAAGGATGGCGGTTCAATTATCTTTAATACTTCAGTAAATGCTCATGTCGGAATGCCTAATTCTAGTGTTTATGCCGCAAGTAAAGCAGCTGTATTATCTTTAAATAAAGTTTTTGCTGTTGAATTGGCTTCAAGAAAAATTAGAGTAAATGCGGTTTCTCCTGGTCCAATCGAAACACCATTGTATGGAAAAGTTGGTTTAGAAAAAGAAGAAGTAGAAGGTTTAGGATCTGCTTTGGGAGAGAAAATTTTATTAAAACGTTTTGGACAAGCTGCTGAAGTTGCAAAAACAGTTAGTTTCTTAGCTTCAGATGATGCTTCATTTATTACTGGATCTGAAATTGTGGTTGATGGTGGACTTATCGTAAATACCGTACTATAATTTTTTTGATCAATTCAGGAACGATTGTTCCGTATTTTTGTATCTTTGTAAATGAATTTAATTTGAATGTCATGGCTAGAACGAAAGAATTTAATGAAGATCAGGCTTTGGATAAAGCAATCGAAATTTTTTGGCACAAAGGTTACAACGGAACTTCTGCTCAAGATTTGGTGACGCATTTAGATTTGAGCCGTTCTAGTTTGTATGATACTTTTGGAGATAAGCAGCAATTGTTTACAAAGTCCTTAAAACGTTATCAGGAGCAGGCACAAGATGCCGTCAAAGAACTTTTAGAAAAATCTGAGAATGTCAAAGAAACTTTGCAGGTTATTTTTAAGCAAGCTGTGCTCGAAAGTTTAGAAGACCGAATTACAAAAGGCTGTTTTATGGTTAATTCTTCTGTAGAACTAGCAATGCATGATGAAGAAATTGCCAAAATTGTAAAAAACAATAGCCAAACTATGGAAGAAGTTTTTACAAATGCCGTTAAAAAAGGGCAGGAGGCAGGAGATATTTCCAAACAGTTGGATGCAAAAGTTTTGGCGCGATTTATCTTTAATAATTACTCCGGAATTCGAGTTTTGGCTCGCGCTGGAGAAAGAAACAAACAAGTTTATGATGATATTTTAAAAGCCGTATTTTCGGTTTTGTAACATTAAAATTTAGACAATAAAAAAACGGCAATTACAAATGTAACTGCCGTTTTCTGTATTAATAAGTAAGTAATAGAAAATGAAAACCCTTAGTTTTTCTCTTCTTTGTTGAAGTAAACTAAGTAGTAATACATTTGTTTTTCTTCATCCCAGCCTTTCTCAACAAACTTTTCTGCACTTTCAGGATTAATAAAATCCATTTTAATCTGAATGTGAGTATCCAAATTAATAACGTTTTTAATCGATTTTCTAGCGTCAGAAACTGCTGCGTTGGCAATAGGGAATGAGGTAACATCTTCGATGCTGTATTTTTCTCCTTTATCAACTTTATAGTTTTTAAATTCAGGGATCAAATCAGGGTTGTCAATTACTTCATTCAAGAAATTCTGCTCTTCAAACTGATCATTTTTAGCGAAATAATTCACAGATCGGTTCATAAACATTACTTCCTCTTTCTTGTCTTCTGCTGGCAAAACAACATCTTTTGCGAAGTTTTGACAGAACTTTAAATATTTTTTAGTGATGAAATTTTCATCTTCAAAGGCATCAACAGATAAAAAGTGCTCTAACCAGTAGCGTGCATCATAACGGTTGCTGTCTACAGTTAAGATTTTGTATCCTTCTTCTTTTTTATAGTTGAAGATTAAGCATCCTTTGTCTAGTTTACTCAAGTTAATTCCTTGCTGTAAAATCATTTCAAGGTTGCTTCCGTTTTCTTCAAACTGTAAAAAATCTGCTTGTAATTCGCTTTTAAAAATACCGATTGCATCAACAACATTATTATCGATACTTAGATTTGTTAAATAAGTCACATAAACCTCTCCGTTTTTAATGTGCGGGTGATTTGACTGCTCGTATAAATGTTTTGTGATGTTTTTAGAAACCTCATGTACATTTGACGGATTAGCGAAAATCTCAGTTGCATATTTAAACATGTCGTTGTAATCCAAGTCCACTTCGTGTGCAAACTGATAATAGTTTTCTTCTTTTTCTCTAAAAGGCTTAAAAAAGAATTCTTTTATCAAAGGAACAATCTCGTCATTTAAATTAAATGGCTGCTCCGATAAAAAAATTGCTTCGTTACGGCTTTTGTTTCCTACGCGGTGTATTGACAGCGTGTCGATGTGGGTGTTGAAAAGATTTATCATGTGTGTAAGGTTCTGAGGTTCTGAGAAGCTAAGGTACTAAGGTTTAGTTTCTTTCTTTTATTTTTTTAATAAAAGAAACTAACATTCTTTCTACTTCGCGGCTGTCCTCGTATAATTTGTTAAAATCGTCTTCTTTTAAATAAGATATATTTTTAGCAATTTCTAACTGAGTCTGCATTTCGAATAATGATCCTACAGAAATGTTTAAAAAACGTAAAAGTTCTTTATCGCTTTCTCTGCCAAATCCTTCTGCAATATTACTCGGAATAGAAATTGAACTGCGTCTAATTTGTGAAGTTAATCCGAAGACTTCTTCTTTGGGAAATTTGTTTGTTAGGGAATAAATTTTGGTAATCAAGGTCATAGATTTCTGCCAAACCAATAAAGTTCTAAAATTGCTCATGCTCAATATTTTTAATTCGAAGAATTAAAAATAAGAAAAAACTTTCAAAAATAAAACCTTAGAACCTTAGCGTCTCAGAACCTTAGAACCTTAAAAAAACTAATTCCAATTCTCCTCAAATCCATAATCTTCGAAGCTGTCGTCTCCTTCGAACATGTCAAGATCGTCTTCGTCTAGGTCGTCTTCAAATTCTCCGTAGATATCATCGTGCATGTCATCAGCTTCGAAGTTTTTTTCGTGAGCTTCGTCTGGCATTTCACCGTGAGAGAATAAAGTTTCAGGGTAAGTTGCCCCTACAGTTTCATCTTCGACTGCAGCTAATTCAACTAAGAATGTCCACATACTGATGAAATCGTAAACGTAGATAATCTTTGTGTTTTCTTTGTCTAAGATACTAGATAACGGATAATCGTTCATGGTTCTTATTTCGCCAGGAACATCTCCCGTATCAAAAAGCGGAATTTCATCTTCCTGATTCCAAGTGTCATCACAAGTATAAAATGAAGCCACTTCTGATCCGTCAAAGCCAAAAGCATTGAAGATTGCATTGTGTAAATCCTCAAGTGTATCTTCCTCAAGAATAGCAATGTCTCTAAAAATATCTTCTTCGGCGTCTAGAATAACTCTAAATTTATAAACCATAATCTTTGTTTTTATTGAGAGGTCAAAGGTAAAATATAAAAAACGAAATTCGAATCACGAATTACGATTTGTTGAAAAGATTTTAGTCTCTTGTTTTTCTGTGTTTTAATTGTTTTGTGATCCTGCGAGGTTTTCAAAACCTCGTAGGCCTTATTAATGCTGAAGTTTATGCCTACAAGGTTTTGAAAACCTTGCAGGAGAAGAGCGAAAATTATTTTCTCGCCAGTCTTTTTCTAATTTTATGATAATGCTTATGATAAGTGCTGTGACTTGGGTAAGTTCTGCTTGAAGTCATATTATTAAAAATCAAAGCAGTTATAAGTAAGATCGAAACGCCTGTTAATACGGGAGAAATCACATACATATAGCCTAAACCTTTTATTTGAGCAGAGCCCGTTACTGCAATTAATGCCGTTGCACCACCTGGCGGGTGAAGTGTTTTGGTAATCTGCATAAAAATTATAGATAGAGAAACAGCCAGCGGAGCCGAAATCCAAACAATGTCTGGAACCAATTTATTGATGGTAACTCCAATAAAAGCCGAAATAAGATGTCCGCCCACTAGATTTCTCGGCTGTGAAAACGGACTTTGTATAATTCCATAAATCAAAACACTCGACGCACCAAAAGAACCAATTAAAAAGAGCACATCACTTCCTGCAAATTGTGAAGCATCGAGATAAGAAAGAATCCCAATTCCGACAAACGAACCTAAAAAGGACCAAAAATGCTCTTTATAATCGATTAAAGTTTCTTTATAAAGAATGTAACGTGTTTTGCGGTAGCTTCTTTTTATTTTTTCAGTTGGCATTATTGTGGTATTATATTTTACTCGTTATGCTTTTAAATATACTTTGCCGTATATTGTTTTTTATTGCTTTGTAAATCTTGTAGATTACAGTTTTATTTAATTAAACTTGGAGAATAACTGTATACGGTGTACGGATAAATCATTTTTGCCGTGTATTTTGAAATCAGGCAAACAACCATGATTGGCAAAAACAAAGTATAATCGTTTGTTAAACCGCAAACCAGAAAAATAGCTGTAAAAGGCGCATGAATACTGGCGCTTAGAACCGCAGCCATTCCGATAATCATAAAGTTAACTGGAATTACATTTACATGAAAAAAGCTGTTTAAGATAGAAGCCAACAATAATCCTAAAAATGCTCCGATGAATAAACTTGGCGCAAAAACACCTCCGTCACCGCCAGAAGCCAATGTAATTGAAGTTACAATTGGTTTTAGAACCAATATTCCGATAAATGTTAAAGCCAATGTAATGGTTAGCGGAAGTTGAGATGAAGGGCCAAAAATTCCTTTGATGGCATGATAACCTTCTCCGTATAATTGAGGAAAAAAGAATAATGAAATACTTAAAACAGCAGATCCTAAAATGATTTTGTAATAATGCGTATCGATTTTTCCAAATTGAGATTTGAAGAATAACACACAACGTGTCAGATAAACAGAATTCATTCCCGCTAAAATTCCTAAAAGAATGAAATACGGAATCGCTTTTAAATTCCATGTTGTGATGGAAACTGCAAATAAAGGTTCTTCTTTTAAAATCGTTAGTAAACCAAATGCTATCGAAACCGCAATTACATTTGAAATGATAAATGCTCGAGTTACTTTTCTAGAAATTACTTCGAAAGCAAATAAAACTCCTGCAATTGGGCTGCTGAAAAGTGCTGTAACTCCCGCCGCAACTCCCGCGCAGATAAGTTCTGTTTTGTATTGACGGAAAACATTTTCTTTTTCGTGTGCTACAGAACCAATAGTTGCTGTTGCTACAACGGTAGAAACTTCAATTCCTGTAGAACCTCCAAAAATAACGGTTAATAATCCGTTTATGAAGTGAGATGGAATTTTATAAGAAGGCAGATTTTTAGATTTTGATGCAGTGCTTTCAAAAACTTCTTTGATTCCTTTGTTTTCTTTTTTCTTAAAAAGATATTGTCTAAGAAAATAAATCACTGATAATCCAAAAACAGGGAAAACAATATAAAATATTGGATGAACCGAGACTTCGTGAAAGAAGATTTCTTCGTAATATTCGGTTATTTTTTTTAGTGAAATTCCGAGAAAGGCAGAAAGAAAGCCAATTAAAATAGAAACAATAACTAATTTTCGGAGTTTGATTAATTGATGATTTTTTTTGATTTGCGCCGTTTTGTTCATCATTATAAGTTTGAGAATCGCATTTTTTTCTGCGGATTACAAAATTAAGTATCAAATTCGGTTTTTTCTAGGAAATATTCATTTTAGTGTGTTAAAATCGATATAAACAGGAAAATTCTTTCGATTCATGGTCGTGCCACAAAGGCGCTAAGACGTAAAGATTTCTCTCATTTTTTGTCATTTCGACGAAGGAGAAATCTCCGCAAGTAACTCCCCAATCAAAATCGCCAATCTTTGTAGAGCTTCTCACGGAGATTTCTCCTTCGTCGAAATGACAAACTGCCTGTTTAATCGTTGTCTTAAATAAAAAAACTTTGCGTCTTAGTGCCTTTGAGGCAAAAGCTTATCTCTCATAAAACTCAATCGGCAACAAATCTGGATCAGCAATAAAAGTGAAACGTTTTTCAGTTGTTTCATCAATTCTGATTGGTTCGGATTCTATATTTTTTGAAGTCAAAAAAGCAATCGTTTCTTCTAGATTAATGACTTCAAAAGCCAAATGTCTTAAACCGACCGCCTCAGGTCTTGAAGGTCTTTGCGGCGGATTTGGAAATGAAAATAACTCCACAACATAAGAGCCATTCAAAGCCAAATCCAATTTATAAGATTGGCGTTCTTCGCGGTAAATTTCACGAATAATGGTTAAACCTAAAATCTGAGTATAGAAATATTTCGATTTTTCGTAATCAGAGCATAAAATGGCAATATGATGAACTTTGTTAAGGGTAAGCATTATTTTTTAGATTCAGGTTCTTGATTTAATTTTCGAATAACTTTTGCTGGATTTCCAACAGCAAGCGAATTATCTGGAATATCTTTTGTAACCACAGATCCGGCTCCAATAACACAGCCTTTTCCGATTGTTACTCCTGGGCAGATAACCGAATTTCCGCCAATCCAGCAATCGTCGCCAATTGTAACGGGATATGCGTTTTCAAGCGTTTTTCTCAACTCAGCGTCAAGCGGATGTGATGCAGTATAAATCTGAACATTTGGCGCAATAAATACATTTGAGCCAATATTTACTGGCGCACAGTCTAAAACCACACAATTCACATTAAAATAAACATTTTCGCCAGCAAAAATATTGTAACCGTAATCACAATGAAAAGGAGGTTCAATATAAAGACCGGCTCCAGCATTTGGAATTAATTCTTTTAGAATCTCTTTTGCTTTTTTGGTAACTCGATATTCTTTTACATTTAAGCTGTGTAAAAGGTTTTTTGCCGCACGGCGTCCTTTTACTAATTCGGGATCAAAGGCATTATAATATTCGCCAGAGATCATTTTTTCTTTTTCTGTTTTCATATTTTACATTTTCGTCTTGGCAATTTTTTCATGCATTTTCGGAATTTCCTGCAAAGCTGCGGTGCAGTACCAAGGCGTTAATTCGGCTTCAAGTAAATTGGCTTTTATTGCTGGATCAGTGGCAACAAGCGCTTTTGCTTCTTCCACCGTTTCGACATTAAAAATATAAATGCCACGATAATTTCGATCATTTTTCATGAAAGGTCCTGCAACAGCGAGTTTTCCTTCTTTGGCCAATTTGCCAATATTTTCCATGTGTCCTTCAAAAAGTTTTTTGGTTTCTTCTTTAGAAGCTGTTGTATTACTTCCGGATTTTAGAAGACAAAAAACATATTTCTTCATTCCGTATTCGTCGGCATGGAGAGATTTGGCTAGAGCTTCATCATATTTAACTTCGGATTCTTGTGAAAACCCGATTGCACTCATTACTAAAAAAACAAAAATTAAAAGTGGCTTTTTCATGATTATGAATTTTTAAAGCAATTTCTTCAAAATAACAATCTGCCCCAAATGATAAACGTCATGTTGAATGATTCCGTGAATATCTTCATAAAAATTGTGATTATTATTTAAATCTATTTTCTCGAAATCCTCATCATTAAAATCATTCAGGCAAGCACTCCATAATTCCTGAGATTTTGCCAGACTTTGCAGTGATTGTTCCCAAGCGGGCTCAGATGAATCTAAAATTGGCACAAAATAATTATGATCGGGAGTTGTAATTATTTCTCCTTGAACACGCTTTAATATGTTTCTTCTCCATTGTATTAGGTGATTGACAATTTCCCAAATCGTGTTTAAGTTAGGATTGATTTTTTTATAAGCCTGAGCTGCAGTTACATCTTTTAAAGTATCTGCTAAGGTTACTTCAAGCCATGGATTTCCATTATAAATGGATTGATATAAATTCGAAACTCTTTTACTTTCTGACATAGTTAATAGTTTTTAGAAACACGTTACTAAGATACAAATTAGTATTTTACAACTCATCCTCGAAAATCTACAATTGGGTTATTATATATTTTTTAACATGAATTGTTAAAATACATTTGCTTCATCAAAAACCAAAGATGACATGAAAACCAAATTATTTTTTACAATAAGCTTTTTATTTTTTACAGCTTTAATTTTTGCTCAAAATACTATTTCTGGAAAAGTAGTAGATCCAAAAGGAAAACCTGTTGCTGGCGCTAATATTTATATTGACGGAACTTACGATGGAGCAACAAGTTCTGAAACAGGAGAATTTTCTTTTGAAACTACAGAAACTGGAAATAAATTTTTAGTGGTAAGTTTTCTACTTTTTGAGACCTACAAACAAGAAATTGATGTTGCTAATTATAAAGATCAAGTAGTAAAATTAAAAGAGAACATTAATACTTTGGATGCCGTTGTTATTACAGCTGGAACTTTAGAATCTGGAGACAAAGCTAGAGTTTCTGTTTTAAAACCTTTAGATATTGTTACGACAGCAGGCTCTGCAGGAAATATAGTGGCGGCTTTGCAGACTTTACCAGGAACTCAAACTGTTGGTGAAGACGGACGTTTGTTTGTTCGTGGAGGTGAAGCAAGCGAAACCCAAACTTTTGTTGACGGAATTCGTGTTGCACAACCGTATGGTGCTACAACCAATAATTTGCCTACAAGAAGCAGGTTTTCTCCTTTCTTGTTTAATGGAATTGCATTTTCTACTGGAGGTTATTCTGCAGAATATGGCGAAGCTTTATCGAGTGTTTTGCTTCTAAATACAAAAGACGAAGAAGATCATGATAAAACGGATATCGGATTAATGACGGTTGGTTTGAGTTTAGGAAATACTCAGAAATTCAAAAAAAGTTCTCTTAGCGTAAATATGATGTATGTGAATTTAGCACCTTATCAAGCTGTTATTCCGCAAAACGTAGAGTGGAACAACCCGTACCAATCTCTTGGAGGTGAGACGGTTTACAGATATAACTTCACAAACGGAATATTTAAGCTGTATGCTTCTTTTGATTCTGAAAAATTTGATTTGAATCAGAAAAATGTCAATTTCGAAAATCCGATTCGAACTGATATGAACAATAATAACTTCTATTTGAATTCGTCTTACAAAGGAAGTTTCGGAACAGGTTGGCAGATAACTTCTGGAGTGAGCTACGGTTACAGCAAAAACAAACTGAAATATGATATTACCGGAATCGAAAACCAAGAAAATGCCGCTCAGCTGAAGCTGAAATTAAGCAAGAAATTTTCAAACTTTTTTAAATTGTCTTTCGGAAGTGATTATTTCATTACAAAATACGATGAAAACGTAGCCGATAATATTTCGCTTAATGTTACAAATGGTTATGATTCAAACATTTTTGCAGCGTATACTGAAGGTGATATTTTATTTTCTAAAAGACTAGCCTTAAAAGTTGGTTTAAGATATTCAAACAACAGTTTATTAAACGAAAATAATATTGCGCCAAGAGCTTCATTAGGATATAAAGCTTCAAAAAACAGTCAGTTCTCGTTTGCTTATGGAGATTATTCTCAAACACCAGTTGTAGATTATATTAAATTTTCTAAATATCATCAATTCGAAAGTGAAAAAGCAAGTCATTATATTTTAAATTATACGTTTACAAGACCTGGGCAAACACTTAGAGCAGAGGCTTATTATAAAGATTACAGCAATTTAGTGCAATACGACACAAGAGATATTCAGTACAATTCTGTTTTCAATAATAATGGATCTGGTTACGCAAAAGGATTGGATTTGTTTTGGAGAGACAGCAATTTGCATAAAAACTTAGAATATTGGATTTCATATTCTTATATCGATTCAGAAAGACAGTATAAAAACTTTCCAAACATGGCGACTCCAAGTTTTATTGCCAATCATAACTTATCTGTTGTAGCAAAATATTTTATTACAGATTGGAAATCTCAGGTTAGTTTAACAAACAGTTTTAGTTCAGGACGTCCGTACAACGACCCAAACCAGACGCAGTTTATGAACGGAAAAACAAAATCGTACAATAGTTTAAGCTTTAGCTGGGCATATTTATTAACGACACAAAAGATCCTTTATTTCTCAGTTTCTAATGTTTTAGGAACTCAAAATATTTTCGGATACGATTATGCAAAAAATCCAGATGCAAGTGGAGTGTATCAAAGACAAGCCGTGGTTCCAACAGCAGACAGATTCTTCTTCGTAGGTTTCTTTTGGACGATCAGCCAGAATAAGAATGAGAATCAATTGAAGAATCTTTAAAAAGGTTCTAAGATGCTAAGTTACTAAGGTTCTGAGGAAAAAACCTTAGAAGCTTAGTCCCTCAGAACCTTAGCAACTTAAAAAAACAATTCATCATCAAAAATCAACAACTCAGTATCATTTAATTTTAAAAGACTAAAAACCAGCATACTTTTGAAGTGTAAATTAAAAGGGACAAAGAAACAAAGTGACAAAGGTTCAAAGTTTTTTAAATATTAGTATTAAGAAAAACAAACCTCTGAGCCTTTGCAACTCTGAACCTTTGAACCTAAAAAAAAGAGTTTTAATCATCAACAACAAAACTTAGAACCTTAGTAACTCAGAACCTTAGAAACTTAAAAAAAATAGAAATCATGACCAAAATTATTACAATAACTATTTTATTTATCTGCAGCTTAATGTCTGCTCAAAATGTAAAATTAACTGTTGCCGTTTCAGGTTTGAAAAATGACATAGGAATCGTGAAAGTAGGATTATATAATTCAGACGGAACTTTCCTTAAAACAACTTACAAAAGTTTGGCTTCCGAAATTAAAGACAATAAAGCGGTTGTAACTTTTGATGATCTTCCAGCGGGAGAATATGCAATCTCAACGTATCATGATGAAAATAGCAACGGAAAGCTTGACAGAAATGCAATGGGAGCTCCATCAGAAGAATATGCAGCTTCAAACAATGCAAAAGGATTTATGGGACCTCCATCATATCAAGATGCTAAATTTAATGTCAGCAAAGATTCAAAAATTGAAATTGTATTCTAAATAAAACAAATAACTAATCCATATAAACAAACCATTAATAACTTATAAAATGAAAAAAATCATCACTTTAATTGCATTATTTGTAGCAGTAATAAGTTCAGCTCAAACACAATTTGAACAAGGAATGAACAAAGCATTCGGACTTTGGAAAGAAGGGAAAAATGCTGAAGCTTCGGCTTTATTCGAAAGAATTGCTGCGGCAGAAAAAAATAGCTATTTGCCAAATTATTATATTGCTATGATCAATGCGACAGCTGTTTTTACAGAAAAAGACAAAACAAAAATCGATTTGTTATTGACAAAAGCGCAAGACGCCTTAGATCTTGAAATGATAAAAGATCAAGCCAATTCAGAATTGTATGTTATGCAAGCCTTAATTTATACAGGATACGTTGTGGCTGACCCGATGACAAACGGAATGAAATATTCTGGCAAAGTAATGGAAGCTTACGCGAAAGCAAAAGCGCTGGATCCTACCAATCCGAGAGCGGTTTTTGGTGAAGCCGATTATCAATTAGGTGGTGCAAAATGGACAGGAGTAGATACAAAACCTTTATGCGCGCAAGTTGATAAATCTATTGAACTTTTTAATACTTTTAAACCAGCAACACCTTATTCTCCAAAATGGGGATTAGATAGAGCTTTAGAAATTCAAAAAACTTGTAAATAATTCAGTATTATAAATATGATGATATTAAAACCTAATTTGTTAAAAGCATGCTTAGTTGGAGGAATAGTATTTTTGTTCTCTTTTCTAATTCGGTTTGCTTCTTTAGGAACAGCAGTCTTTAACAAGAATCTTTACATTTATTTCTTGTACTGCATGCTTTACAGTGTGGTTTTATATATCGTAAATGTCGTTCTTTTTGATTTTTTAGATAGAGTATTCAGAGAAAATCCATATTCAGTAAAGAGAATTTTAATTGGTTTTGCAAGTTCTTTTTTAGTGTCGATGATCGTAATTGGAGTATTGCGTTTGTTTACAAGTGTAATAATCGAGAATAAGACAATTATTGGTTTTTTAGCAAATGAAAAGGCTGAAAATTATATAGAATCTGCAGTAATGACTTTTATTGTTCTACTGTTTTTTCACGGACTTAATTTTTATAAACTCTATCAGGAAAACAAAGTAACACAACAAAAGATTATTGCGGGAACAGCAAATGCCAAATTTGAAAGCTTAAAAAACCAGATCGACCCGCATTTTCTTTTTAACAGCTTAAATGTTCTTAGTTCTTTAATAGAGGAAAATCCAGATAATGCACAGCGTTTTACTACTTCATTATCTAAAATTTATCGATATGTTTTAGAACAGAAAGACAAAGAATTGGTTTCGGTTGAAGACGAGTTGTCGTTTGCAAAAACCTATATGAATCTTCTGAAAATGCGTTTCGAAAATAGTTTGTTTTACGAATTGCCAACAGAAAACATCAATCCAGAAGCCAAAGTGGTGCCGCTTTCTTTACAGCTTTTGCTAGAGAATACTGTAAAGCACAATGTGGTGAGTGAGCAAAAACCGCTTCATATTAGAATTTTTATTGATAAAGATTATCTGGCTATTCAGAATGATCTTCAGAAAAAAGAAGTTTTGCAAGACAGGCAAGGTGTCGGATTGCAGAATATTGTAAACAGATACGGAATTATAACGGATAGAAAAGTGAAGATTGAAGAAGATGGAAAGAATTTCACCGTTAGGATTCCAATTTTAACCAAACAAATTGCAGTTATGGAAATGAGTGCAGAATATACCGACGAAGCAAAAGCTTATTATAGAGCCAAAAAACGTGTAGAAGAACTAAAAGGATTTTACGGAAATATAATTTCGTATTGCTGTGTGATTCCGTTCTTGGTTTTTATCAATCTAAAATTTTCACCAGGATTTCAATGGTTTTGGTTTTCGGCTTTAGGCTGGGGATTTGGAGTTGCCATGCATGCTTTTAAAGTTTTTGGATACAGTTCTGATTGGGAAGAAAGAAAGATTCGAGAGATTTTAGAGAAAGATAACAAGCAAAAAACGTGGAAATAATGGAAAAAGATTTCATAGAAGCAAATCGTTATTATGACGCTCAAAAAAGAGTCAAAGAAATAAGAGGATTTTATGAGCATTTGACCGTGTACGTTTTATGTAATCCAATTGTGATTGTTGTAAATTATATGACTTCTCCAGGATACCTTTGGTGGATTTGGTCTGTAATGGGCTGGGGAATGGCAATAATCTTGCACGGACTGAAAGTTTTTAGTCTTCCGCCTTTTTTTAATAAGAAATGGGAAGAGAAAAAAATTAGAGAAATTCTAGAAAAAGAAAACCAACAACGATTAGAAAGTAATCATGGAAACAAATTTGAATAACGATCGGGAAGAAGCCATCTTGAAAGACTTGGCAACCAAAAAAGTGATCCAGTTAAAATATTTTTACAAACACTTGTTTGTTTATGGCATTGCGATGATCCTTTTTCTTTTAAAAGAATATACGGATCTTCCGTTGCAATTTTTTCCAATTAGATATTTAAATTGGGTTGTTGTAATTATTTGGTCAGCTGTTGTAGTAGGCTCTGCAATTGATTTGTTTGCCTCGTATAAAATTTTCGGGCACGAATGGGAAGAGCGTAAATTGAGAAGTATCTTAGAAAAAAAATATAAAAAGCAAAAATGGGAATAATCATGGAAACGAATTTAAGCGAAGAAGAAAGATATATTCAGGCAAGAAAAAAAGTTGAAAATTTAAAAGGATTTTATGGAAATCTAGTTGCTTATATATTTGTAAACGCAATTTTGATTTTTATAAATCTTTATACATCGCCTCAATATCTATGGTTTTTCTGGCCATTATTATGGTGGGGAGTAGGAGTGGTTTTTCACGGATTAAAAGTCTTTGAAGTTTTTCCAGGAATGGGCAAAGAATGGGAAGAAAGAAAAATCAAAGAGTTTATGGAGAAGGAAAAACAGAATAAAAATAAGTGGAAATAATTAAAATATAGTTATGGGACGTTTTAGAAGAGAAATGTATGAAGATTACGCAAGACAGCATTTTGGAGAGTATGCAGACGATCCAAATTACAATGCTGCTTATAAAAGAGTAAAAAGACTTAAAAGATTTTACTCGCATTTGAAAATTTTCATCATTGTAAATATTATTATCATTGTATCAAGTTTGACTCGAGATAAATCTGCTGGTCTACTGGTAATGGATTTAAGTGGTTTAACAGAATGGCATACTTATTCAACTGCGTTTTTTTGGGGAATTGGTCTATTAGCACACGCATTATCGGTTTTTGGTACCGACTGGTTTTTTGGATCTGATTGGGAGAAAAGAAAAATCCAAAAATACATGGAAAAAGATGCCGCAAATAAAAATAAATGGGAGTAAATTTGAATTAATATTTTTCAATTTTTTACAATATAGTAAATGATCACATTAATTATAGAAGACGAAAAACCAGCGGCGAGGTTGCTGCAAAGAAAACTTGAAAAGCTAGATGTAACCGTAGAAACAATGCTTCACTCTGTTGAGGAATCGGTTCAGTGGTTTGAAAATAATCCGCATCCAGATCTAATTTTTTTGGATATCCAGCTTTCAGACGGTTTATCTTTTGAGATTTTTGAAAAAATAGATATCAAAAGCGCTATCATTTTTACTACAGCTTATGATGAGTACGCTTTAAAAGCTTTTAAATTAAACAGTATAGATTATCTTCTAAAACCAATTGACGAAGATGATCTCGAAACGGCGGTTTCAAAATATAAATCGCGTCTTCCGAAAGCCACGGCAGAATCTTCAAATATGCAGTTAGATTTCGAGCAAATTCGTCAAATGCTCTCAAATCCTTTTGAGAAAACGTATAAAAAGAGATTTACGGTTAAAATAGGACAACATTTAAAAGTAATTACTACAGAAGAAATTGAATGTTTTTTCAGCGAAAATAAAGGAACTTATATTCATACCTACGACAATCGAGATTATTTGATTGATTCGACTTTAGAAATTCTGGAACAGGAATTAGATAAAAAGGATTTCTTTCGCGTAAGCAGAAAATTTATTGTTCCGTTAAAAGCAATCAAAGAAATTCAAGTATATACCAATTCGAGATTGAAAGTTATTCTGCCAACTTATAAAGATGATGAGGTAATTGTAAGCCGAGAAAAAGTGCAGGATTTTAAAGCTTGGTTGGGATAAAAATCCAAATAATAAAAATAGAAATTCATCAGATTTTAATTTTTTCGGATTAAAATCGATATCATAATAAAAAGGCTATCTCAAAAGGATAGCTTTTTTTAAGCTTCAGAGAAGCGAAATATTTATAGCAAAAGATAAACGTGTACAACATAAAGCTCCGGAGGAGCGACATATTTTTGTAAAGTCTAAATATATGTCGCTCCTCCGGAGCTCTTTTTATTTGTCTTAATGTAATTCTATAAATATTTCACCCCGCAGGGGTTTTGCACATAAAATAAATTTTAAAAATAATATTCCTTCCAACAAAAAAGCTGTCCTTGTGAGACAGCTTCTTTTTTATGTTTAAATATATTTCGATTTATTTGCTTAATCGGTGTAAAGTATATGTCATAGCACTCAAAAGGAAAAACGCCATAATTTGGTGAATTAATCCTAAAGCCAAAGGCACACTGTATAATAAAGTGAAAACTCCCAATAAAAACTGAATGAAAACAAAAACAACTAAAGTTTTGATTCCGTTTGATTGAGTATGAGTAAGTGTGTATTTTTTGCTTTTGAAGAAAAGGAAAAGAATAATACCAACGACAACATAAGCAAAAGTTCTGTGTACAAACTGAACACCGCTTTTTCCTTCAATTAAGTTTTTTATTAAAGAAGACTGCTCAATAAAAACCGATTCGTGAATAAATTCTCCGTCGCTCATTAAAGGCCAATGATTGTGAATTAATCCGGCATTTAGTCCAGCAACAAATCCGCCGTAAATAATCTGAATAAGAAGAGCTGCCAAAGCATAGCGCGCAATATTTCTAAGAGGTAAAATCTTGTTGATATTTCTTTCTGGATAAATCAAATCCAGCGCAACCCAAAGTGTATATGCAAATGTGATAAAAGCAAAAGTTAAGTGCAAAGAAAGTCTAAAGTGGCTTACATCGGGATTGTCAATTAATCCGCTCCTTACCATAAACCAACCTAAAAATCCTTGGAAAGCTCCCATTGCCAAAAGAACGATACATTTTTTGATGGTTGGAGTATCTAATTTCTTTTTGGCTAAAAAGTAAACAAACGGTACAAAGAAAACCAAGCCAATAATACGGCCGATAAAACGGTGAAACCATTCCCAGAAATAGATGAATTTATAATCGGCTAACTGAAAATCATTGTGAATATTGATTTTCTGATACTCAGGAAACTTTTTATATTCGTCAAAAGCAGCTTGCCATTTTGCTTCTGTTAAAGGTGGAAAGGTATCGGTTACCAAATGCCAATCGGTCATAGATAAACCTGAATTAGTTAAACGTGTGATTCCGCCCACGACAACCATTAAAAACAATAAAACACAGCCCGATAGTAACCAAATGATTACAGATTTATTCTCTTTTTTCATTTTATTAAATAATACTTATTTCTCAACTTTTTTTAAGCCTAATTTTTCAGCTCGTTTAATCACAAAATCATAAGCAGCTTGATATTCATTCGGAATATCACCTTCTAAAATAGCTTCTTTCACCGCTTCTTTTAAAATTCCGATTTCTCGTGAAGGTTTTAAGTCGAATATTTCCATAATTTCTTCTCCCGTAATTGGTGGTTGAAAATTACGTACATGATCTCGCTCTTCTACTTCAACGATCTTCTTGCGGACAATTTCAAAGTTTTTATGATATTTCTTGAATTTCGATGGGTTTTTGGTTGTGATATCCGCTTCGCACAAAGTCATTAAGTTTTCTACATCTTCGCCAGCATCAAAAACCAAACGGCGAACAGCACTGTCGGTTACAATATCTTGTGCCAAAACAATCGGGCGCGAACTCATAATAACCATTTTCTGAACGAATTTCATTTTATGGTTTAAAGGCATATGTAAACGTTCGAAGATTTTCTTAGCCATTTTTCCGCCTAAGAATTCATGACCGTGAAAAGTCCATCCTTGTTTTTTAGTGAAACGTTTTGTTGGTGCCTTTCCAATATCATGAAGTAGTGCCGACCAGCGAAGCCAAACATCATCTGTGTTTGGGCAAATATTATCGACAACTTCCAACGTATGGTAAAAATTATTTTTATGTGTATGGCCTTCAATTTCTTCTACCTGATTCAACGCTGTTAATTCTGGTAAGATTAGTTCTAAAAGTCCGGTTTTGTATAAAAGTAAAAATCCTGTTGAAGGTTTATCGGTCATGAGAATTTTGTTTAACTCATCAACTATTCTCTCCCCAGAAATTATTTTGATGCGATCAGCATTTTTGGTGATGGCATTTAGTGAATTTTCTTCAATTTCAAAATTCAATTGATTTGCAAAACGAATGGCACGCAACATTCGCAAAGGATCATCAGAATATGTAATATCTGGATCCAAAGGCGTTTTGATCGTTTTGTTTTCTAAATCGGTTAATCCGTCAAACGGATCTAAAAGATCTCCAAAATTATTCTCGTTTAATGATAAAGCCAATGCGTTAATGGTAAAATCACGACGATTTTGGTCGTCTTGCAAAGTTCCATTTTCAACAATTGGATTTCGACTGTCTCGAGTATAAGATTCTTTTCGTGCACCTACAAACTCGATATCGGTATCTTCAAAACGAAGCATGGCAGTTCCGTAAGTTTTAAAAACCTGAACTTTTGGTTTGTTCGGAAGTAACTCTGAAACTTTAAGCGCCAATTCGATGCCGCTTCCAACTGCAACAACATCAATGTCTTTTTTAGAACCTCGGTTTAAAAGCAAATCACGAACAAATCCGCCGATTACATAAGAGTCAACTTTTAATTCCTGAGAAGCTTTCGAAATAATATCGAAGATTTTGTTTTGTAAAGCAGTTTTATAGTTTGTTTGTATCGCCACGAATTCACTAATTATTGAGTAAAAATGCAATTTCAAATTTCTAAGAAATGAAATGCATGCAAATTTACAACATAGAAAATGCCTATTATAATCTAGAGCTCACTTTTTTGAACAATTTCACATTTTGTCGTGCAGAATTTTATTAAAATGAGAATGGTTGCCACGAATTGCACGAATTTCCACGAATTTATTTTTCTGCCACAGATTAAAAGGATTAAAAAAGATTTTTAATTAGTGAAAATTTGTGCAATTCGTGGCAGAAAAAATAGTAATAGATTAAGAAAATCTTTGTAAATCATTTTAATCTGTGGCAAAAAAATATAACAATTTGCGCAAAAGAATAATTCGTGGAAATTCGTGCAATTCATGGCAGAAAAAAATCTATACCCCAATAAAACAAATCAATTGCGATAATCTGTTTTTAGAAATTCAATTTGTATTTTTGAATCATAGAAAAAAGCACACATGAAAATTGTTATATCTCCAGCGAAATCATTGAATTTCGAAAAAGAATTACCAACATCTCAATATACAGAACCTTCATTCTTAAAAGAAGCAAGAGTGGTTCATAAAGTAGTAAAAACAAAAAAGCCTTCTGAATTATCAGAACTAATGTCAATCTCAGACAAATTAGCCGATTTAAATTGGAAACGTAATCAGGATTGGAAAACACCTTTCACTCCAGAAAATGCACGTCCTGCAGTTTATACTTTTGATGGAGATGTTTATACAGGTTTAGACGCTTATACAATTCCCTTAGAAAAATTAGATGTTCTGCAAGATAAATTAAGAATTTTATCTGGACTTTACGGTCTTTTAAAACCGCTTGATTTAATGCAAGCTTACCGTCTAGAAATGGGAACTAAAATGCCCGTTGGCGAATCTAAAAATTTACATGATTTCTGGAAACCAACGGTTACAAAAGCTTTAAACAAAGAATTGAAAAAAGGCGAATTATTTGTGAATTTAGCCAGTAATGAATATTTCTCGGCTGTTGATGTAAAAGCTCTGAAAGTTCCTGTAATTACTCCAGATTTTAAAGATTACAAAGACGGAAAACTAAAAATGATTAGTTTCTTTGCCAAAAAGGCTAGGGGAATGATGGTGCGTTATATTATTGATACTAATGCTGAAACTATAGATGATTTAAAAGGTTTTAATTACGAAGGGTATCAGTTTGACGCAAATCTTTCTAAGGGAAATCATTTAGTTTTTACAAGATAACTTTTTTTAAAGATTCTAAGGTTCTAAGTTGCTAAGATTCTGAGTTTTTACGTCTCTTTAAAATAAATTCTTTGGTAAATAAGAATAAAAAACAACGCCGAATTCAAATAAGAATTCGGCGTTTATGCGTATTATAAATCTATTATCATTAATGCATTGCGTCGGCTGCACTAATTTTGTTCTTCCCTTTTTTAATAAAGAGAATAATCGGTATGCAACATAAAAACATAATTCCTAGATAAAGAAAGATGTCCATATAAGCCATTACAGTACTTTGTTTCATTACTGAATATTCTATGGCTTGATACGCTTTTTTCAAGGCAACATCCGCACTATATCCTTTTGCCATAAATGCGTGCTGCATTCCTGCAATGCGCTGCTGCACGTCAAACTTAGCAGGATCTAGGTTATTAATTAAATCTACTCTATGAGACTGGCTAAAACGAGTGATAAAAGTAGTAATAATTGCAATACCAAAAGATCCGCCTAATTGACGCATCATTCCTGTAAATGCAGCTCCTTCACCAATTTGTTTTCCTTTTAAAGTAGAAAGAGAAAGAGTTGTAATAGGCACGAAAAGTAATCCTAAACCAATTCCTCTTAAAATTAAAGGCCAATACATATGTTCAACTCCTGTATCTGGTGTCATTCGGCTATACATCATAAAGGTAAAGAAGAAGAAAATCAAAAATCCTACTCCAACCATATAACCTTGTGGTACACCTTTCTGAATCATATTTCCAACAAATGGCATCATGAATGCTGTTGTAATAGATCCTGGAATTAATAATAAACCTGCATCAGTTGCAGTCCATCCTAAAATAGATTGCGTATAAATCGGGATAATCAATGTTGAACCGTATAAACCAAAACCAAGAATAAAACACATTATGGTTCCAATTCTTAAGTTTCCATCTTTTAGAACACTTAAGTTCACGATTGGATATTTATAAGTAAGCTCTCTCCATATAAATAAAACCAATCCAAGAACGGTTACAACACTTAAGGTTACGATTAAAGAATCGTTAAACCAATCGTCTTGCTGCCCATGTTCTAGAACGAATTGTAAAGAACCAATAAAGGTACTCAACAAGATTATTCCCCACCAGTCAACCTGATTGGCTTTTAATTTTTCTCCATATTTCGGACTTCTAACGAATGTTAAAGCCAAAATTGTAGCGATAATTCCTAACGGAATATTAATGTAGAAAATATAAGGCCAAGAGTAATTGTCTACTAAATATCCTCCCAAAGGCGGACCTAAAGTTGGACCAACAATTACACCCATTCCGTAAATTGCTTGCGCCATTCCACGTTTTGCTACAGGATAACTTTCTGTAATGATCGTTTGGGCTGTTACTAGAAGTGCTCCACCACCCATACCTTGTACGAATCGGAAGGCTACAAGTTCCCAAATATTTGTGGCGTTACCACACAAAAAAGAACAGACTGTAAATATTATAATGGAAGCCACAAAATAATTACGTCTTCCAAATTGCTGTGATAGCCAGCTCGTCATCGGAATTACAATAACATTCGCAATTGCGTATGCTGTAATTACCCATGCCACATCGGTCAAGGTAGCTCCAAGACTTCCGCGCATGTCTGTCAGCGCTACGTTTACAATCGTTGTATCTACAATTTCCAACAGTGCACAAAGCACTGCTGTAATCGTAATGATAACACGTCTGAAACCGTATTCTACTAAATCGTCGTCTTGTACTGCTGTTGCCATTTATCTTATTTCAAATGTACATCAACGTCAACGTTCATACCTGGTCTTAAAAGTTTTACTTTTTCAGGATCGTTTGATTCGTCTATACTAATTTTTACTGGTAATCTTTGAATTGTTTTTACGAAGTTTCCTGTTGCGTTATCAGGAGGTAATAATGAAAAACGAGATCCTGTAGCAGGAGAAAATGATGTTACAGTTCCTTTGAATTCATAGTTTGGATAAGCATCAACTTTTAAGCTTACTTTTTGTCCCACAACCATTTTGTTTAATTGTGTTTCTTTGAAGTTAGCCACAACCCAAGCTTCGTTATTATTAATAATGTAGAATAAAGATTGTCCTGGCTGCACCAATTGTCCTGGCTGAATATCAACTTTAGAAACCTGACCGTCAATAGCAGCTGTAACTACAGTATAAGAAAGGTTTAAGTGAGCAACATCAAGCATCGTTTTTGCTTTTTTGATATTTGCCGCTGCAACTTCTGTTTGTTTGTCTGAAACTTTAGATTTTGACTGAATAACAGATTTTTGGTAAGAAGTAGCTTTTTGTTGTTGTTCTAAAACTCGTACTTGGTTTTCTGCTTCTTCTTTTGCTGTTAACGCCTGCTCATATTGTTGTTTTGTAATAGTATGAGTTTTGTACAGGTTATTGTAACGGTTATAATCGTTTGTAAGCTGTCTCAATCTAATTTTTGCACTTTCGATAGAACCGCTCGCAGATCTCATTTGAGCATCTGAAACAGAAATACTTGCATAAGCACTTCCAATATCAGCTTTTGCAGCTTCGTATTGACCTTCAGCTCCTAATAATGCAGCATTAGCTTCATCAATCTTTAATTGGTAATCTCTCTTATCGATAGTAAATAAAGTATCTCCTTTTTTTACATAATCATTATCTTTCACATAAACTTTGCTAATATATCCTGAAACTCTTGGGATAATTGGATTCATTTTTTTCTCGATCTGAGCATCGTCTGTTTCTTCGTGAGCTTGACCGTGTAAATATTTTGATATTCCGTAAGTTCCTCCCAATAAAACCATTACGGTTAGTATGATGATGAATTTTTTATTTGTCTTTTTCTTTTCCATGAGAGCTATCGATTATATTTTAGAAAGATTGAATGATTGTGATAATTGTCCTGATACTGAAAGTAATTCGTAATATTTTTGAATAATTGTTGCTTTAGATAAAGCAGTTTGAATTTTGGCGTTTAAATGTTCTACATCCGCTTCTACCAAATCATTAGTGTCAGATAAACCGTTGTCAAATTTATCTTTAACTAATCTGTAATTTTCTGCAGCTTGCTGAAGTGCTTCATCATAAACAACACTTTGGTTGATTGCTAAGTCGTAATCTTCAATAGATTTCTGAACTTCAACCTTAATCTTGTCAGTCATAATAGCTTCAGTGTTTTTTACTTCAAGAGCTCTGCTTTCTGCTTCTTTAACATGCACATTGTTTTTTAGAATTCCAGATAAATCATAAGATAATCCGATTCCGAAATTCATAGCATATTTTACAGTAATAATATCTTTTAGATCTAATGCCGTGTAACCACCAAGCAATGAAATCGCTGGGTAATATCCTGCTTTTGCTATTTTAATATTTGCTTCAGAAGCTTTTCCTTGTAATCTAACTGCTTCCAAATCTTTTCTGTTTTCTAATGCTATAGCATCAGATGTTGGAGCATTGCTTGTTTTTAAATTAAAGAAATCTTCTTCGTTTACCTGAATTTTTACGCTAGGATCTAATTTAAGCAATGTAGTTAGGTAGTAATTGATATTATTAATGTTATTATTGGCTTCATCAATAGATAATTGTGTTTTAGAAACCAACAACTGTGCTTTTAATAAATCATTTCTCGGAATGATTCCGTTTTTCTCCAACTCTGTAAAATCAGTGACACGTTGTTTTGCGCTTTTTTGGTTTTCATTTAAAACATCTAAAGTTTTTTGCGCTTTGTATAATGCCGTATAATAAGTGATTGTTTTTAAAGCAACATCTTCTTTTGTTTTAGCAGCATTTGCACTTTCAGCTTCGTACAAATTGTCGTATGCATCGATGCTGCTTTGAATTTTAAATCCAGCAAAAATCGGTAAACTTAAATTTGCCATTCCTAACATAGCTCTGTCAGGAGAAGCTAGAGAAGCGCTTTCGCCTTGATTTGGCATATCAATCGACGCTTTGGTAAGACGCTGATATTGGCCAGAAATTTTAAGATCTGGGTATTGATTGTTTTTTACGGTTTTTAACTCGTATAGTTTTGTGTTTACCTTAGTATTGGCAAGCGTAACTTCGTTACTCTTTTCCCAAGCCATTTGTACGGCCTCGCCCAAGGTTAAACTTGTTTTTTCTTGTGCTTCTGCTGAAGATATTCCGATGAAGAAAACTCCAAAGAGCATTAATTGACTAATTTTCATAAACAAGTAGCGCTTTTATAGTTTGTTGAATGTGCTTTGTAAGATCGTTTTTAATGTAATTGTTAAACATTTCATCTGTTTTTAAATCCAATAATTCTTCGAAGAAAGAGCGATTCATGTGGAAATGAAAAAAGGTTCCAATAATCGTCGGTGTTATAAGTTGGATATTAATATCTTTTCTAAAAACGCCTTGAGCTTGACCTTGGTTGATAATACTTTCGACAGATTTTAAGTTTCCTTTTTTTAATTCTGTAAAAGCTTGAAGGCTTTTTTCTCTTTTTTTATTGTAAAGTTCAAAATGTAAAACTCTGTAAATCCCCTTGTTAAGACAAATTCTATTAATGTAAATTTCGATTAATTTATTGACTTTTTCAAGCGGTTGTAGATTTTCCTGCAATAAATTTTCAAGTTGTAATTTTAAATCAACCGTTTTGTAGAAAATTAGAGCTTCCAGAAGTCTTTCTTTTGAACCAAAGTAATACGACACCATGGCAATATTAATTTTTGCCTCTTTGGAGATATCCCGTATCGATGTACCCTCAAATCCTTTCTCAGAAAAAAGCTTTTCAGCGACGTTTAGAATCTGAATTTTTTTATCGTTTAATTCGATGTTTGACATGATAGTGTTTCTAATCGGATGCAAAATTAAACAGTTGTTTAATTTAAACGCTTGTTTAATTTTATTTTAACATAATATTAACATAAAACGGTTTCGAGGTCTATGGATTAAAAAGTGCTCCATTGTTGGGATTAATCGACTTTTTTAAGCGTTACATAAAAGTTTAAATCTATTTTTAATTCCTGAAGAGTGTCTTTATTTTCTACTTTTATTGACTGCCAAAATGTCGAAGGATATATAAAATTCTCTCCTGTCCAATTAGTTTTAATTGGCATAGAAAATTCTTCAATACAGTCAATATAACGATAGCTCAATTCTTCATTTTTGTATTTGAATTCTAAAATAGGAACTTTATTTGTCCTTAAATATTGATCAAACAAAAAGGTAAAGCTAATTCCTGATTTTGAATTTAAATATGATTCGATTTCATTACTTGTAACCGTTTTATTATGAAATTCATGAGTGAGATCACGAATTATTTTTCGAAATTTTGAATCATCATTTATTATGTTTTTAATCATGTGCATAACGGCCCAGCCCTTAATATAATTATCATTGCTGCCATCTTCATTTATGCCATATCGGCCAATAATGGGTTTATCATTTTCGATTGTTCTAAATCTTCCGTTCATGAATTCGTTTCCAGCTTGTTTTCCACATATATCTGCTATAACAAGTTCTTCGGCTAAACCAGCGAATCCTTCTTGAATCCATCGATCGGCAATGTCACTTGCAGTAACAGTATTGCCAAACCATTCGTGCGCTATTTCGTGAACAATTATTTTATCTGTTTTTTTGCCCCAGCCAGTATTCGAAATATCGCCTCCTTTTTTATTTGTGCCTTTTTTGTATGAACTGCCATAAGCAATGGCGCTTTGATGTTCCATTCCTATATATGGGGCATCAACCATCTTAAAACCATCTTCATAAAAAGGATAAGGTCCATACCAATGCTCTAAAGATTTTACTGTTAGTTTAACTTCCGGAATCATATGATTTAGTGCTTTTTCCTTATTGTATTCAAGTACCCAAAAATCCATGCTCAAATTTCCTTTTTCGCCTTGAAACGTATCAGAGATATTGATATAATTGCCTATATAAAATGTAATTCCGTAATGATTTATAGGATTCTTAACTTCCCATGTAAAAGTCGAAGTAGTATCTGTATTTGTAATTTTTGATGTCAAACGGCCATTTGAAACAGCTATTAGATTTTTAGGAGCAATAATATTTATTCTTGCACCTTTATCTGGTTCATCATAGAGAGCATTTTTACAAGGAAACCACAAACTTGCACCCTTATATTGGCAAGCCACAGAAATCCACGGACGGTTTAAAGAGTCTTTTGCCCAAACCAAACCACCATCCCAAGGCGGTTTAATGGACTCTGTTGGTTTTCCAGAATAATAAATAGTTAGTTTGTTTTTCTTTGAAAGTAGCTTTTTAGGCAGTTTTATATACCAGATGTTTTCATTTTGAGTATAATCGATCTTTTTTCCTTTCTGAAAAACACTGTCAATTTTTAAAGGAACAACAAGATCAATCTGCATTAAATCAGAATGTTTTTTGTTAACGACAGTATATTCAATTGTATTTTTTCCTGATATCGTTTTGTTATTATAATCAGGTTTTATAGTAAGATCATAATGCTGAATGTCCCACCAGATTCTTTCAGGAGTTATCGAACCATTTAAAGTGTCTTGTTTTGTTGGTATATGCAATGCTCTGTTTTCTTGCGCATATACCATACAAAACATTAAATTTATAATAAGTATGAAGAATACTTTTACAAATGAATATTGCTGCATAACACGGTTTCTAAGATTGAAAATACCGCGTAATTTACATCTATTTATCGAATCTCTCCAACAAACTCAGCAATTTTCCCACTTCCGCTTTCGCTTAAATGTTTGATAAAAGCACTTCCAATAATTGCACCTTTAGCATATTTAGTTGCCTGATTAAAAGTTTCTTTATTCGAAATTCCGAAACCAACAATTTGAGGGTTTTTCAAATTCATGTCCGCAATTCTTTCGAAATAAGTTTCCTGAGTATTTCCAAAAACAGATTGAGATCCTGTGACACTTGCAGAACTTACCATATAGATAAATCCGTTTGAAACGCTATCAATAAAACGAATACGTTCGTCTGAAGTTTGAGGCGTAATTAAGAAGACATTGATCAAACCATATTTTTCAAAAATCGCTTTGTACTCATCTGCATAAACATCAACTGGAAGGTCAGGAATAATTAAACCGTCAATTCCAATTTCGGCACATTTTGCACAAAAAGCTTCAACGCCGTATTGCAACATCGGATTAAAATATCCCATAATAATCAACGGAATTTTTACGCTTTCGCGGATGTTTTTCAGCTGATCGAAAAGGATTTGAGTTGTCATTCCGTTACGAAGCGCCTGCGTAGAACTCGCCTGAATGGTTGGCCCGTCTGCCAAAGGATCACTAAAAGGAAGTCCGATTTCGATTAAATCCACTCCGTTTTTTTCTAAATCCTGAATAATCTGCACGGTATCATTTAAGTTCGGATATCCCGCAGAAAAATAGATCGAAAGTATCTTTTTATCTTCTTGTAATTTTTGAGTTATTCTATTCATTTTTAGTATATTTTTCTCCTACAAGGTTTTCAAAACCTGTTAGGTATGTTAAGTTTTGTTTGACCAATTCCGATAGCTATCGGGATTATTGATTACTTGAAATTATTTCACGCAGATTTATATTGATTTAAGCTGATCTACGAAGATTTTTTTAAATATTTTTAATAAAAATCTGTATTAATCTGCTAGATCTGCGAGAAAAAATCTTTGCTAATCTTTGAAATCTGTGGCATTATATTTTAAAATTTTATGATTTGGCTTTCCCAATCATCACCTTTTTTTTCAACCAATAATAATCCAGAATCAGAATCATTCATTTGCGCAATTAATTCGCCTTTATTATTCCAAAAAGCGCTTTGTCCAGCCGAAGGCGACCCCCAAGATTCTCCGCTGAAATTCGACATTAAAACATTCATTTTATGTTTTTCAGCATAATTTTGTAAATCTCTATAAGCATTTGGAATCCCGTTTGGCGAAAAGAAAATGCTTGCTACATAAATATCGGTATCGTTTTTGGCCGCATTTTCAGGATGCAAAGGATTGTCAATATCAGCGCAAATTGCAAAAGAAATGTTTTGATCTTCTATAGTTAACATCGGATTAAAATCGAATGTCGAATCGAAGAATTCATCTTCGCCTTCATGCAAAAACTGTTTGGTATAAATTGAAACCGAATCGTCTGGAGCTATAATAAATTCGCCAATATATAATTTCGAATCTATCTTAATTGGTGCTCCAGCTATAATAACAATGTTATTTCTAACCGATAATTCTTTTAAATGATCAATTCTATAATCGTCTTCTGTAAAGATCAATGCTTCTGCATTTTCTCTTTCGTAGCCTGTAATTGATAATTCTGGAAACGCAATTAAATTAGCGCCGTTTTCGGCAGCCAATTCAATAAGCTGATAATGATTCAGTAAATTAGCAGATATATCTCCTCGTTTTGGTTTTGTTTGCGCTGCCGCTAAAATCATTTTTAATTATTTATTTTCAGTATATACCCAAGCCGTTCTTCCTGATTGAAGTTTGACTTGCACTCTTTTGTATGAATTAGACTCGAATTGATCAACTTTTAACAATTCTGGATTAGAAACTTCAAAAGCAACACCATGTATAATGTCCTCCAAATTTTCACTTGGTACAGCAACAACATAATCTGCCATTCCAAATTCTTCTTCAATTTGTAAACTTTTAAGTTTGAAACCCAGTATTTGATCTGGACTTCCACTTAAAACTTTATTAAAAATCTGCATCTGAGTTTGTTTCGATCTTAATGTTCCGTATGAGAATAATAGTTCCATAATTATGATTTTCTCTTTATTTGTTAGCGTACAGTCTCCTGATAAGTATCGGGATTTGAACGCCCAAATTACAATTTTTATTACAATTTAAAGTAATCTATATAATTATCTAAATCTTTGTCTCCACGCCCAGAAAGACTGATAACAACAACATCTGTAGGTTTAAATTTCTTTTGATCTAAGACTGCAAAAGCGTGTGCACTTTCGATCGCAGGAATAATTCCTTCTAATTTTGTCAATTGAAGCCCAGCATTCATTGCATCATCATCGGTTACAGAGAAAAACTCACCTCTTCCTGTTTGCGCCAAATGTGCATGTAAAGGTCCAACTCCTGGATAATCTAATCCTGCCGAAATAGAATATGGTTCAGTAATTTGTCCATCAGGAGTTTGCATTAAAAGCGTTTTACAGCCGTGAATAACCCCCACTTTTCCTAATTTGCTTGTTGCTGCGCTATGTCCGCTATCAACACCTTTTCCCGCTGCTTCAACAGCGATAATACCCACCTCTGGCTCATGCAAAAAGTGATAATAAGTTCCTGCCGCATTACTTCCGCCACCAATACAAGCTACTACATAATCAGGATTTTCGCGTCCTTCTTTTTCTTTTAATTGCCATTTAATTTCTTCCGAAATGATACTCTGAAAACGAGTTACCATATCTGGGTAAGGATGCGGTCCAATTGCTGATCCAATAATATAATGTGTATCAACAGGATTATTGATCCAGTCACGAATTGCTTCGTTTGTGGCATCTTTTAAAGTTCTTGAACCTGAAAGTGCCGGACGAACTTCTGCGCCTAACATTTTCATACGAGCCACGTTAGGTGCTTGACGCGCGATGTCAATTTCGCCCATATAAACAATACATTCAATTCCCATTAAAGCACAAACTGTTGCTGTTGCCACACCGTGTTGTCCTGCTCCAGTTTCGGCGATAATTCTTTTTTTGCCTAGACGTTTTGCAAGCAAAATTTGTCCGATAGTATTGTTTACTTTGTGCGCTCCGGTATGGTTTAAGTCTTCTCTTTTTAGATAAACTTTGGTGTTGTATTTCTCAGACAAACGTCTTGCAAAATATAACGGACTTGGGCGTCCAACGTAATCTTTAAGCAATTGATTGAACTCTGCTTTAAAATCAGGTTCATCCATTATACTTAAATACTTCTGACGTAATTCTTCTACATTTGGATATAACATTTCTGGAATATAAGCTCCTCCAAATTCTCCGTAATATCCTTTTTCGTTAACGTTAAAACTCATTTTATTTAAATTTTAAAAGTTGGCAACATCAAATTTGCGTTTGAAATTGCTAAATAGATTTTTATTTTTCAGCCCTGGTTCGATTTCAAATTTACTGTTTACATCAACAGCGTAAATAGGTAATTTTGTTTTTGAAATTTCTTCAATGGCTTTTAATTCATTCATTCCGATGCCACCGCTCAAAAAGAAAGGCTTTTTCGAATTGTATTTTTTTAATATGCTCCAGTCGAAAGTTGTTCCATTTCCGCCTGGAAGTTTTCCTTTTGTGTCAAACAGAAAATAATCGCAGACATTTTCAAAAGGCTTTATAATCTCAAAATCAAAATTTTCATCGGCCGAAAATACTTTGATAATTTCAATTTTCTTTGGAAGTTTTTCCTTTAAAGCTGAACAAAATTCAACTGATTCTTCTCCGTGTAATTGAACTGCTTGCAAATTGTATTTTTCAACTTTTTCCAGAATTTCTTCCTGACTTTGGTTGACAAAAACACCCACTTTTTTGATTGTTTTGACCAACTCGGGAACATTCCCGTTGCAATATCTAGCAGATTTTTCCCAGAAAATAAATCCCATATAATCGGGTAGGAGCGCGCCTACTTCGAGGATATTTTCTGGATATTTCATGCCGCATATTTTGAGTTTCATTTCGTTGTGTTTTTTTAACGCAAAGTGCGCTAAGGTTTTTTGTTTTTGTATTGTGTTTAAAATGCGAAAAAGTTCGCAAAGCTTTGCGCTTATATTGTTGCCACGAATTTCACGGATTAGCACGAATTTAATTAGTGGAAATTTGTGTAATTTGTGGCAAACCAAAATTATATCTTACTAATAAATTCCGTCGCTGCTAATCCAGCATTATCAGTTTTCATGAAGTTTTCTCCAATTAGGAAACCTTTGTAACCGTATGGTTTAAGTTCTTGAATGGCTTCAATTGATGAAATACCGCTTTCAGAAACTTTTACAAAATCGTTTGGAATTTGAGATGCCAGTTCTTTGCTGAAATCTAAACTTACTTCGAATGTTTTTAGGTTTCTATTGTTTACGCCAATCATATCTAAAGTTGGCATAATTGATTTTTCTAATTCTTCTTGATTGTGAACTTCTAAAAGAACTTCTAAACCTAAACTTTTTGCAAATTCAGATAAAGATTTAATTTCTTCACGCGTTAAAACGGCAGCGATTAATAAAATTAAATCGGCTCCGTGAGCTTTTGCTTCTAGAATCTGATATTCGTCTACAATAAATTCTTTTCGTAAAAGCGGAATATTTACTGAAGCTCTTGCCAGAAGTAAATCGTCTAGAGAACCGCCAAAGTATTTTCCGTCAGTTAAAACGGAGATTCCGCATGCGCCAGCAGTTTCATAACCTTTAACTACTTCTTCAACTGTAAAATTATTGTTGATGATTGATTTTGAAGGAGAACGGCGTTTGTGTTCTGCAATAATTCCAGAATTACTTTCTTTTAATTTCTGACTAAGAGAAATCGTCTGTTTTCCAAAAAATACTGAAGCTTCCAATTGTGAAACCGGAATAATCGATTTCTTCAAAATCACTTCTCTTTTTTTGTCTATTATTATTTTATCTAAAATGTTCATTGTTGTGTTGTTTCATGTTTCATGTTTCATGTTTCAAGATGTAGAACGTTCAAAATAACTTGAAACCTGAAACTTGAAACAAAATTTTATTTACTTAACTCTTGTAATTTTTTTAATGCTTGATGTCCTTTCCCTGACAATAAACTTTCTTTTGCTATTTCAAAACCTTCTTTAGGAGAGCATTTGGTAACGGTTGAAATTGCCATTGCAGCATTGGCACAAACTACATTATTTTGAGCTTCGTTTCCTTTTCCAGAAATGATATTCGTGAAAATTGCAGCAGATTCTTCAATTGTTTTTCCGCCTTCAATTTCTGTTTGCGATAAAAGACGAACGCCAAAATCTTCTGGATTTAACATTCCTTCCATGTGGTTAGAAATTGTTTTTGTTGGACCAGTCAATGAAATTTCATCATATCCGTCAAGCGAATGTAAGATCGTGAAATTGGTATTGGTGTTTTGATATAAATACGCATACATTCTCGCCAATTCTAAGTTGAAAACTCCAACCAATTGATTCTGTGGAAATGCTGGATTTACCATTGGACCTAACATATTAAAGAAGGTTTTTACCGCCAATTCTTTTCTAATTGGTCCAACATTTTTCATTGCTGGGTGGAATAGGGGAGCGTGCAAGACACAGATTCCAGCCTGATCAATACATTTTTCTAAAAATGATGGATCGTTGCTGAATTTAATTCCCATTTTTTCCATTACGTTGCTTGATCCAGAAATAGATGAAACTCCGTAATTTCCATGTTTTGCTACTTTTATTCCTGCTCCTGCAGATACAAAAGAGGCTAAAGTTGAAATATTGAAAGTGTCTTTTCCGTCACCGCCCGTTCCGCATAAATCGATTGTGTTGTAAGCTGATAAATCGACACGAATGCATAAATCCAATAAAGCTTCGCGAAAGCCCGAAAGTTCGTCAATAGTAATGCTGCGCATCATAAAAACAGTCAAAAATGCCGAAATCTGACTTGGATTGTAGTGACCGCTTGAAATATTAATCAATACTTGTTTTGCTTCTTCTTTAGAAAGCACTTCGTGGTTGATTAATTTGTTTAATATAGTTTTCATTGAAATTTAGTCTTAAAGTCTAAAGTCGAAGGCCTTAAAGTCCTTGACTTTGTAATTCATTTTTTTTCTTGTGTTTTTTAGTTTTAAAATAGCGAAAGACCTTTTTTTGACTTTATGACTTTCGACTTTAAAACTTTTGACTAGCTGTTAATCCAATTCTCTAAAATCCTTTTTCCGTTTGGTGTTAAAACGCTTTCTGGGTGAAATTGAACGCCTCTTACATCATAATTTTTGTGACGTAAAGACATAATTTGTCCGTTTTCATCTACCGAAGTTGCTTCTAAATCTTCGGGTAAATTATTATCAACTACCCACGAATGGTATCTTCCAACTTCGAACTCGTTTCCTAAACCTTCAAATAAAATTTCGTCGTCTACTAAAGTTTTTACGTTTGTTGCAACTCCGTGATATACTTTATCAAGGTTAGAAAGTGTTCCGCCAAAAACTTCTCCAATTGCCTGTTGTCCTAAACAAACGCCAAGAATACTTTTTGTTGGACTATATTTTTCGATTACTGCTTTTAACAAACCAGCTTCATCTGGAATTCCAGGTCCTGGAGAAAGTAATATTTTTTCGAAAGATGCAATTTCATCAATATCAAATTCGTCGTTTCTGTAAACAGTAACTTCGCAGTTTAAATCTTCTAAATAGTGCACTAAATTGTAAGTGAAACTATCGTAATTGTCTATAACTAAAATCTTTTTCATTTTTTTTTTAAGTTGCTAAGTTGCTAAGGTTCTGAGATGCTAAGTTTTTTACTAAAAACGGAGACTGAGACTGGCAACTAATTTTTTTATTATTTTTCTCGAACGTATTTTTCTACTATAATACGATCTACTCCTAATTTTTCTACTTTTTCTACTCCTTTTTGAATTAAGGTGTCGTTTTGAACTTTCACTACAAATTCAAATTTGTTGTTTTCCCAATCACGGTTGTTGAAGAACTCCAGATTTTCGGTGTAAATACTATCTTTCAAAGTATATTTTCCGCCTCCGCCAAAGAACAATGCTGATGTGGAATCTTTTCCATTTTTCAAATCATGATTAAAAAAAGCAAAATGTGTATCGTTTATAATTTTAATCATTTTTGTTTTTGTATTGAAAGTCGAAAAAGTAGAATCTTTCTCTGTCGTTTCAGCTGATATAAGACGCCAGGTTCCTTCAATAGGGTTTTGTTTTTTTTCTGAATTGCAAGAACTAAGGGTAATGATTAAAACTAAAATTGATACTGCTTTTTTCATAGTTTGTGGTTTTATGGTTTGTTTTTAATTGTTTCAGGTTTCAAGTTTCACGTTTCAATAACTTGAAACTAAATCTGTTCTGCCATTTCTAACGCTGTATTCAAGGCTCTCAACTTATTGTAAACTTCTTGCATTTCACTTTCTTCGTCAGAACTTGCTACAATTCCAGCTCCTGCTTGACAATGCAATTGGTGATTTTTAGAAAGGAAAGTTCGAATCATAATCGCATGATTAAAGTTTCCGTCAAAATCCATAACTCCGATTGCGCCTCCATAGAAGTTACGATTTGTCTTTTCGCAATCTTCAATTAATTGCATAGCTCTGTGTTTTGGTGCTCCGCTTAAAGTTCCTGCTGGAAAAGTATCTGCTACGACTTGCATTGTTGTTGCTTTATCGTGTAAATGTCCTGTAACTTTAGAAACTAAGTGAATTACGTGAGAGAAAAACTGAACTTCTCTGTATTTTTCTACATTTACATCATGTCCGTTTCTACTTAAATCGTTTCTCGCTAAATCAACCAGCATAACGTGTTCACTGTTTTCTTTTTTATCTTCAGAAAGTTCTTTAGCTAAAAGTGCATCACGCTCATCATTTCCAGTTCTTTTGAAAGTTCCCGCAATTGGATGAATTTCGGCTTTTCTATCTTTTACGATAATTTGTGCTTCTGGTGAAGAACCGAATATTTTGAAATCTCCGTAATCAAAAAAGAATAAATAAGGAGAAGGGTTAATGCTTCTTAAAGCTCTGTATACATTGAATTCATCTCCTTTGAAACCTTGAGTAAATCGTCGAGAAAGAACCAATTGAAAAACATCTCCGCGATAGCAGTGTTTTTTGGCTAAAGCCACATTTGCTTTAAATTCTTCATCAGTCAAGTTAGAGAAACCTTCGCCTTCTTTAGAAAATTTATAAGAAGCAATATTTCTTGATTGCAATAATTGCTCGATTTCTGCAATATTATTTTTTCCGTCTAAACTGTGGCAGAAAATATAAGCTTCATTTTTAAAGTGGTTAATTGCAATAATGTTTTGATAAACAGCATAAAAAACATCTGGAATTGAAGTTGCATTGTCTTTTTTTGCAATAGATACTTTCTCGAAATAACGAACAGCGTCATAAGAAATGTATCCAAATAAACCGTTGTTGATGAATTTAAAATCGTTTTTTTCTGATTTGAATTGGCTTGAAAATTCCTGAATTACCTGAGGAATATTTGTTGAAGCATCGATCACAGTTTTCTCAGAAGTTCCGTCAGGAAAAGTTTTTGAGATTGTCTCATTTTCGATTTTAATAGTAGCGATAGGATTGCAGCAGATATAAGAGAAACTGTTATCATTTCCATGATAATCACTACTTTCTAGTAATAAACTATTTGGGAATTTATCTCTGATTTTAAAATAAATGCTTACTGGCGTTACTGTATCTGCCAGAATTTGTTTGTAATGTGTATTAAGAATAAAAGGTTTCAAAATATATAGTTTTATGTTGTTCGTTAATTTGTTTTCAATTGAATCAAAAAAAAAGGGCTTGTCGTGATGACAAGCCCTTTATATTTTTATATTTCTTACAATACCATAGGAAGCTTCGTTCACGACGTCTGACGTAAATTGCTCCACCACCAAGTATTGTTTAAAATTGTTCTCATTTCTTTATTTTGATGTGACAAAGATATAAATGTAATTTTAATTAGAGTACATAAAATTCCAAAAAAATCTTTTCGAATTTCTGAAATTTGTTAAATTTTAATCACAAATCTTCCTATAACTCCTTAATTTCCACTTGCTATGGTATTGTTTACATTTAATCTGAAATCTGGATTTCCTTTAATATTTGGAAGTGCAAACAGCTCACTAAGTTTCAATTTTGTATATTCTATTCCGTAAGCAGGGTTTCCATAATAGTTTTTTATGCCAGGAATATTGCTTCCAGATTCGCTTTCAATTTCACCTTGACAATTGTTTGCTACAATATTTTTAAAAGTGATTTTTGATAAATTTGCTTCACCATTTCCGATATTTCCTTCCAACAAAATAAATGGTGCAAATCCAGAAACCACACTATTGGTTAGGTTGAAAAAGGTATTTTCTTTGATGTAAGCAGATTCTCTCACCAAGCCTTGATTGTTTTCCTCTAAATTAACCAAAGTAATGTTGTTTGCATTTATTTTAGTCATTTTTTTAGTCATGTCTGTATTCGCAACTTTCTCGTAAGAATCAGCCTCAAAACATCTTGAACCCGAAATATCTGAAGAAAACGGATGGCGAATTGCAATACTATTGCTAATATTAATTTGAGCTCCTTGTGTAAAATCAAAATCGTCGTCTGTTGTTCTGAATGAAACCAAGTTGCTTAAATTCAAATCTCCGCCATAACATTCGAAAGAATCATCATTTGAAAAACTAATTTGAACGTGGCTCACAGTTGTTTTTCTTCCAACACCAGCAAGAGAAAGACCGTTTAACTCTTTTGAAGCGCTTAATTTTCTTCCGGCATATTCGATTCTAACATATTTTAGAGTTCCTGAATTGTCTTCTGGATCTTGCCCTCCATAATGATTTAAAGTTGGATCTAAATCGAAAGGCAAAGTATGAATACCTCCTAATGAGTTTATTGGTGCTTTTCCTAAAACTATAATTCCGCCCCAATCTCCTGGTTTTCTATTGTTTATTTCATTTTCTGATGTAAAGATAATAGGGTCAGTTTCTAATCCTTCAGCCATAATTTTAGCTCCATTGGTAATAACAAGCGTTCCGCATGTTTTATCGTCACCACGTATAACAGTTCCTGGCTCGATAGTTAACGTTGCATTGTTTGTAACATACACAACACCAACCAAATGATAAATATTACGTTTTACTAAACGTGTATCTTTATCGATTGTTCCGGCAATTATATTGGTTGCTTCGCCATAGTCATTTGCAGCTGGTCTAAAGCTCGTCCAGTTGGTCATCCAGTTTGAAGTACCAGTGATTCCTTTTGGCTGTTGTTGAGCTTGTGCGAAAAAGCTGATAATGAAGAGTATGCATGCAATATGTAGTTTTGTTTTCATAACTATGATTTTAATTTCTAGTTTTTGATTTTTTTTAATTGTCCCAAAAATAGAAGCCGTATGTTAATCAAAGTCCTGATACTTATTACGAAAGAGTTACTTTATTATTAAGAATGTTAAGTTTTTGAAAAGTTTAAAAAAAATAAACCCCGAAAGTTTAAAACTGTCGGGGTTTACTGTATTTCTGAATTAGTAAGGTCTAAATATTAGAATTTTAAAGCTACTGTCAATTCAAATTCGTCATTGATAGTTTTATCTCCTAAACCGTCGAAGAAGCTACCTGAACCGTATTTAATATCGTATTTAGTTCTGTCAACTTTGAAAGCAGTTGTAGCAGTGTTTCCTTTTACAGTGATATCAAAAGTTACTGGTTTAGTAATTCCTTTGATAGTTAAATCTGCAGTTACAGTATAAACGTCAGCAGATTTTGCACCGATAGTTTTGAAAACTAATTTTGAAGTTGGGAATTTGTCAGTTCCGAAGAAATCGTCAGCTTTTAAGTGACCGTTTAATTTTCCTTGGTATTCTCCAGTTAAATCTGTAGAAGTTAATGAAGTCATATCAACTGTAAAGTTACCACCAGCTAATTTTTTTCCTTTGAAAACTAAAGAACCTTCTTTAAAGTTTACAGTTCCAGAGTGCTCTCCAGTTACTTTTTTACCTACCCATTTAATTGTAGATGCTTTTACGTCGATTTTTTTAGTTTGAGCGTTTACTGAGATTCCAGCTGCTGCTACGAATAATGCTATTGCAATAGTTTTTAAATTTTTCATGTTTTTAAAATTAAAATTTGAATTTGATTAATAAATAATTATAGAGTGATAAATAATTCTTCGTGTGATTTTCTAACTTTTTTGTGATGCTGAGATTTGTCGTCATCATGTCTGTAACCTACAGTTGCAATAACTGAAGCATTTAGGCCTAATTTATCGAAACCTAAGATTTCATTAAATTGAGCCGCATTGAAACCTTCCATTGGTGTTGCATCAATTTTTAAGTCAGCAGCTGCATTTAATAAGTTCCCCAAAGCTAAGTAAGTTTGTTTTGCAGTCCAGATGTGTTTTGCATCTTCAGATAAATTTGAAATTACATTTTTCATCATATCGCTAAATCCGCCTAAAGCTTCTGTAGGAACACCTCTTACTTCACTGATGTTGCTGATGTATTTGTCAACAGAACCTGCATCAAGACTTAAGTCGTTTGCAAAAATGAATAGGTGAGAAGCATCAGTAATTTGAGTTTGCCCCCAAGCTGCACCTTTTAATTTTTCTCTCAATTCTGGATTTTCAACAATAACTACTTTGTAAGGTTGTAATCCGTATGAAGAAGCGCTTAATCTAACCGCTTCTTTTAATGTATTTAAATCAGCTTCTGATATCTTTTTTGAAGCATCATATTGTTTAACTGCGTATCTCCAATTTTGATTGTCTAAGAAATTGCTCATATTTTTATTACTTTATTTGTTGGTTCTATATTTTTCTAATAGTTGATTTAGGAAAACCAATTCTTCTGGTTTTAAATTATTTGCAAATGTTTGCTCATGCTCATCTACTTTTGGATCTAGTTCTTTCAATACATCTAATCCTTTTTGTGTAATCGAAACTTCAATTTTTCTTCGATTATCAGGACAGACATTTCGCGTTACAAAATCCTTTAATAATAGTTTATCTACCAAACGTGTTGTGTTGCTCGTTTTAGCAAGCATTCTCTCTTGTATCACGCACATATTAGCAGGTTTTCCTTTTTGTCCTCTTAATATACGTAACACATTATACTGTTCTCCAGATAAATCATACGGTTTGATCAACTCGTTGAAATGATCCTGAATCACATTTTGCGTGTACATGATATTCAGAATAACTTTTTTCGCATTATCCATCTTAACCGTACTCTTAATAACCTCTTCAATTGTCATAGTCGTAAGTGTATAATTTGTATATACAAATGTATAACTTTTAATAGTTGTATATACAAATGTTGTGTTAATTTTTTGTTAACATGAATAAAAAGGCTTTTTTAAAGAACTAAAAGAATAGTTTTCGATATTAAAATTAAAGTAATTTTTTAATATAACGTATTGATATGTTGTATATTAATGATTTTTTAAAACTAAAAGAAAGTTTTGATTTTAAATATTAGTCAAATGACTTTTTGTAAGATATTTTAAAAGTGTAAAACCTTAAAAATCAACTAGATTTATGATTTATTGGAATTCTGAGAGCAGAAAACCTTTTGCAATTTGCTTGAAATTGGCAATTTCATTGTTTATCCAAGCTTCATCATGTCCCAATTCTTTGGCAATTACTCTAGCTGTTTTCTCCGAAACTTCAATTGCAGCTCTAGCATCTAAGAATAATAAACGAACTCTTCTTGCCAGTATATCATCAACAGTTCTTGCCATTTCGTAACGAATTGCCCACACGACTTCTGCCATTGTAAATTCGTGATTAGAATGCAGTTTTTCTTTTAATGTCTGTTCGCTTTCTTGCAACTCGATTATTTTCGGAATATCTGTACCATATATATAGAGGTGATTTTCTCTATCAAGTGAAGTGGTAGGTTGGCTTCCGTGAATAGAAAGATGTTCTGTTGTACAGGTTCTCTTTGGTAATTTGCCTGTTTTGATGGCTTTGTCAATTATATCTTCAGCAATTTTTCGATAGGTAGTCCATTTTCCTCCTGTAATGGTAATGAGACCAGTTTCAGAAACTATAATTTTATGGCTTCTAGAAACTTCTTTAGTGCTTTTACCTTCTTCTTTTGGAGCTGCCAAAGGGCGTAATCCTGCAAAAACAGCTAACACATCTTTTCTTTCAGGTTTTTTTGCAAGGAATCGCTGGGCTGTTTCAAGTACAAATTGAATTTCGCTTTCTAAAGCAATTGGTTCTAAACTTTGTTTTTTTATTAAAGTATCAGTCGTGCCAACTACAACTCGATTATGCCATGGAACTGCAAATAAAACTCTTCCGTCTTTTGTTTTCGGAATCATTAAGGCATGATCGCCAGGCAGAAATGATTTATCAAAAACCAAATGAATTCCCTGGCTTGGGACAATGTATTTTTTATAAACATTATCATTGAGTTTCATAATAGCATTTGTAAAAACTCCTGTAGCATTTATAATAGCAGAACCTTTTAAATCATATTTAATTCCGCTTTCTTGATCCTGAACCTGAACTCCAATTACTTGATTGTTATTGTCTTTTAATAAATTAACAACCTTAGTATAATTTAAAACACAAGCTCCGTTTTCTACTGCAGTTTGGGCAAGATTGACAGCAAGACGAGAATCATCAAATTGTCCATCGTGATAAATTACGCCATTTACCAAACCATTTTCTTCTACGTTAGGAAGCATTTCAATAGTTCTCTTTTTCGAAAGATATTTTGAACTGCCCAAACTTAAACCCCCAGATAAAAGATCATAGATTTTTAGTCCAATAGTGTAAAAGTAACCGCTTAACCAATGATAATTCGGAATAATAAAAGATTGGTTTTTTACCAAATGACTTGCGTTTTGTGCCAATAATCCTCGTTCTTTTAATGCTTCTCTAACTAAATGCACGTCTCCTTGTGCCAAATAGCGTACTCCGCCATGAACTAGTTTAGTGCTTCGGCTTGAAGTTCCTTTTGCAAAATCTACCGCTTCAAATAAAACGGTTTTATACCCACGACTTACCGCATCAATTGCAGTTCCTAGTCCGCTTGCACCTCCACCAATAATTATTATGTCCCAATTTTCTGTATTTTGTAGTTTTAGTAACTGCTCTGAGCGATTCATATCTTTTACGGGACTTTTTGTTTAAAGCAAACTTAACGAAATGAAATTAAAAATTGATGAAGAAAAAAGTTTCAGGCTTCAGGCTTCAGGTTTCAAGTTTCAAGTTTCAGGTTTTCGGTAGGCAACGTTAAACAAAAACAAACCCGACAGATTCATAGAACATGTCGGGTTATCAATTTTATATATTGTTTATTTAGATCAATCGTTTTTCAAATGCTTTTCTTGCAGAGCCTCTAAAATAGACTTCTCCGCAATACGTATATTTTAGTCTGTCTAAAATTTTCAACATCGGAGTATTATCGAAGTTTGTGTCTACTTTTATACTGTAAATTTTATTTTCGACAGATAAACTTTCGATGCTCTCAAATAGTTTGGTTGCAATTCCTTTTCCTTTTGCCAATTTCGAAACGGCTACACGATGCACAACAGTATAATTGCCATCAGTAAGCCATTTGCCTTCGATATTTTCGTAAGCAGGTTCTTTATCAAAAATAATAGCCGCATAAGCCAGAATGGATTCGTCCTCTGTAAAAACATATCCATAACCATTTTCGATATCATTTTTAATAGAAAGTTCGTTCGGATAACCATCTTGCCACTGCGTGCTTCCGTCTAATCGTCTTTGTTCAATTGCATCTTGCAGTATTTCCCAAATTGCAGGTACTTCAGAAAGAACTGCTTTTCGTAATACTAACTGTTCTGTAGAATTCATTTTTTAGTTTACTATATAAAATTAATGAGGCAATTTATCTTTAATCAAACCGTAAACCCAAGTTCCAGCAATTGCACTTAATAAAGTAACTACAATTACAGTGGCGCCTGTGCCAATTTGAGCAAAAAGCGGACCTGGACAAGCTCCAGTAATAGCCCATCCGAAACCGAATAATAAGCCACCGTAAATTTGTCCTTTATTAAAAGTCTTTGGTTGGATTTCGATTTTTTCGCCATCAAGAGTTTTGATGTTGAATTTTTTAATCAATTGTACCGATATTAATCCAACTACGACAGCGCATCCAATTACGCCATACATGTGAAATGACTCTAGATTGAACATCTCTTGAATACGAAACCAGCTGATGATTTCTGCTTTTACGAATACAATTCCGAAAAAGATACCAACGACTAAATACTTAAGATTTCCCAATGCAGTTTCTTTTTTCTGGCTTGCGTTGATTCCTTCGCTGTCTATATTTTTATTTTCTAAATTCATTTTCTAAATTTTAAAGTGAAAGAATATATGGTAAAATCAAAAGTGCCATTACAAAACCACCAATCATAAAACAGATAGTAGCTACCAATGATGGCCATTGTAAGTTTGATAATCCCATAATCGCGTGTCCGCTTGTGCATCCGCCAGCGTAACGAGTTCCGAAGCCAACTAAAAATCCGCCGACAACAATCATGATAAATCCGCGAAACGTTAGTAAACTTTCCCAAGAAAATAATTGTGCAGGAACCAAACCACTATGATCTGTGATTCCGTAAGTTGCTAATTTCTCTGATAATTCAGGAGCAATCTCTATCGGATTTGGATTCGATAAAAAATGAGCAGTGATAAAACCGCCTAGAAATATTCCTAAAACAAAGAATAAATTCCAGCTTTCTTTTTTCCAGTCGTATTTAAAAAATGAAATATTCGCGGGAATACAAGCCGCACAAATATGACGAAGTGAAGAACTAATCCCGAAAGATTTATTCCCAATAATTAATAAAATTGGAACAGTTAATCCAATCAAAGGGCCTGCTACGTACCAAGGCCAAGGTTCTTTTATGATTTCTAGCATATTTTTTTAGGTTCTAAGTTTTTTTAGATTCTGAGTTGTTAAGTCCCAAAGGTCAAAAATCTTAGAACCTTAGAATCTTAGCAACTCAGAACCTTTAATTATTTTAATACTTTGCTTTGGCAGACGAAATCTGATTTTGGAACATTGGTTTTAGAAATTGCCCCAAAACCACCTTCAACCTCAGAGAAATTTCTAAATCCTCTTGCTTGAAGGATAGAAGCTGCAATCATACTTCTGTAACCGCCTGCACAATGCAAGTAAAAATGCTCATTTGGATTAATGTCTTTTACCCAGTCATTAATATAAGCGAGAGGTTTGCTGTAAGCATCGTCAATATGTTCTGCTTCGTATTCTGTTTCTTTACGAATATCTATTACTTTATCTTCGCCAAGTTTAAATTCATTAGCAAATTGCTCTGCTGTAATTCGGTTTACAGTATCAACTTCGAAACCTGCATTTTGCCAAGCTTCAAAACCGCCTTCCAAATGCCCGATAATCGTATCAAAACCTACACGGCTTAAACGAGTTACAGTTTCTTCTTCCATACCAGCAGCAGTAACCAATATAATTGGCTGTTTTACATCGGCAATTAAAGTTCCAACCCACGGAGCAAAATCACCGTTGATTCCAATATTAATAGACTGAGGAATAAATCCTTTACTGAAATCAGCTGCGCTTCTTGTGTCCAGAATTAAAGCGCCAGTTTCTTCAGCTACAGCTTCAAAATCTTTTACGTTTATAGCTTTCATTCCGTTGTTTAAAACAGTTTCAAAGCTTTCATAACCACCTTTGTTCATCGCAACATTCATGCTGAAATAGGCAGGAGGAGGCAATAAACCGTCAGTTACTTCTTTGATGAATTCTTCTTCAGTCATATTAGCGCGCAAAGCATAATTGGTCGCTTTTTGATTTCCAATAGTAGAAACAGTTTCTTTGCTCATGTTTTTTCCGCAGGCGCTTCCTGCACCGTGCGCTGGATAAACAATAACGTCATCAGCCAAGGTCATGATTTTATCTCTTAACGAATGATATAAAATTCCAGCTAATTGATCTTGTGTCATTCCAGCCGCTTTTTGAGCTAAATCTGGACGTCCAACATCACCAATAAACAAAGTATCTCCAGAGAAAATGGCGTGATCTTTTCCGTTTTCATCAATCAGTAAAAAAGTAGTGCTTTCCATAGTATGTCCTGGAGTGTGCAATACTTTAATAGTTATTTTTCCGATTTTAAATTCCTGTCCGTCTTTTGCAGAAATGCAGTCAAATTCGCAGGCAGCATTTGGTCCGTAAACAATTGGAGCTCCAGTTTCTTTGCTTAAATCAACGTGACCTGAAACGAAATCGGCGTGAAAATGCGTTTCAAAAATATATTTTAGTTTAACGCCATCACGCTCTAAACGATCCAGATAAGGCTGAATTTCTCTAAGCGGATCAATAATGGCCGCTTCACCATTTGAAGTGATATAGTATGCACCTTGAGCAAGGCATCCGGTGTAAATTTGTTCTATTTTCATGATAGGTATTGTAAAATGATGGGATACAAAGGTAACTTTGTTTTTTAAAAAAATAGGTGACTAATGTTACAGAAATTAGGTTTTTATGTAAAAAAAAGTGGAGTTTGGCATATTTGATTGAGATAACTTAATTTTAAGTTGAGCAATTACGCTTTAAGCTTTAATTTTGCGTATGACGAATGTCATTTTAAAACAAAAAAGAAAATGAACACACAGGACTTAATAGATCAAATTGCTTTTATAAAAGAAATTGATAAAGTAAAATACATTCAGCGCAAGACAAAATTGTTCAATAGCGACCGATGCGAAAATGATGCAGAACACAGCTGGCATTTGGCTTTAATGGCAATTGTTTTGGCAGAACATTCCAATGAACCGATTGATGTTTTGAAAGTCGTAAAAATGGTTTTGATCCATGATATTGTCGAAATTGACGCAGGCGATGTTTTTATTTATGATACCGTAAAAAGTCATGACAATACAGACGAAGAACGTTTAGCGGCAAATAGAATTTTTGGATTACTGCCAGAAAAGCAAGCCAAAGAGTTAATTGCTATTTGGGAAGAATTTGAAGCGGGAGAAACCAACGAAGCCAAATTTGCAAGATCTATGGATAGATTAGAGCCTTTGTTGCAAAACACATCAAACAACGGCGGAACTTGGAAAGAGTTCGGCGTGAAATACGATAAAGTTTACGAAAAGAAAAGCGTCATTAAAAATGGTTCAGAATCTTTATGGAATTATGCCGAAGGTTTGATTAATGAAAGTGTAGAAAAAGGGATTTTAGAAAAATAACCAATAAAAGTCAGGCAATCAAAATCAAACATAGCCTGCGGTTTCAACCGCAGGAAACGTGTCGGATACGCATTGTGTTCCCGCGGTTGGAACCGCGGGTTATGTTTTATCACGTAAATTTATACACAATCTTGTCCTTTCGACGAAGGAGAAATCTTCGTAAGTAACTCCGTAACGAAAGTCAAATCTTTGTCGAGCTTCTTGTGAAGATTTCTCCTTCGTCGAAATGACAAACTGGATGTAACTCAAAAAATGAGAAGTGTCATTTTTACCCTTTAAATTGTTGAAAAGTTTAACAAATATCAGACGATAAACTTTTTTTAAAGGGCGTTAATTCGGGTTCTAATGGTTAAATTTGTGGAACTTCATAAACAAATTACCATTATGGAAGAAATGCTCTTTTATGATCGAATGCAATTTGCCTTCACGATCACTTTTCATTATCTTTTTCCGCAACTTACAATGGGTCTTTCGTTGATCATTGTGTACTTCAAGTGGAAATATCTCAAAACTAAAGACGAACAATACAATCACGCCACCCATTTCTGGATGAAAATCTTTGCCCTCAATTTTGCAATGGGCGTTGTAACGGGAATTCCGATGGAGTTTCAATTTGGAACCAACTGGGCAAAATTCTCCGAATTAACGGGCGGAATTATTGGCCAGACGCTGGCGATGGAGGGAATGTTCTCGTTCTTTTTAGAATCTTCTTTTCTTGGATTATTTTTGTTCGGAGAAAAACTACTCGGACATAAATGGCATTTTGTAACGGGATTGCTAATCATGATTGGTTCGTGGGCGAGTGGTTACCTAATTATTGCTACACATTCTTGGATGCAGAATCCTGTGGGTTACGAAATCTTAGAAAATGGAAAATTTGTATTGAATAATTTTCAAGCTTTATTTTTAAATCCTTGGCTTTGGCCTTCGTATTTACACAATCAAGCAGCTTCTTTAGTAACGAGTTCTTTTGTTGTTGCTGGAATTGGAGCTTTCTATATTTTAAGTAAAAAGAATGTTGATTTCGGGAAATTATTCCTTAAAACAGGAGTAATCTTCGGATTGATTTCGAGTATAATTGTAGCTGTTCCAACAGGAGATTTATTGGCTAAAAATGTAGTGAAATACCAACCGGTAACTTTTGCTGCGATGGAAGGAATCTTTCATACCGAAAAGAAAGGTTCAGAAATTGTCTTAATCGGTCAGCCCGATGTAAAAGATAAAAAACTGGATAATAAAATCGCCGTTCCAAATATTTTGAGTTTCTTGACTTATGGAAATTGGGATCAGGAAATAAAAGGTTTAGATCAGTTTGAAGAAGACTTGCACCCAACCAATATTTCTGGATTGTATTATGCCTATCATATTATGGTTGGACTGGGAACAGTTTTTATAGGATTGATGGTGCTTTCGCTTTTTCAATTAATTAGAGGAAAATTATTCGAAACCAAATGGATTTTATGGTCTCTAATGTTCATGATGCCGTTTCCGTACATTGCCAATACAACAGGCTGGTACACGGCAGAATTAGGAAGACAGCCTTGGTTGGTTTACAATTTACTGCGAACCGCTGCTGGAGCTTCACCGACGGTTTCATCAGGAAATACCTTGTTTACATTGCTTGGTTTTATCGGTTTATACCTTTTACTGGGAATGCTGTTTTTACTTTTAGTTGGGAAAATTATCAATAAAGGTCCTCGTCATGTGGAGCTTTCAACAGAAAAAATATAAGTATGGAATTTTTTTGGTACGTAGTTTTAATGGGAATTCTGGCCGTTTATCTGGTTTTAGACGGTTACGATTTTGGTGCAGGAATTATTCATTTATTTTTTGCTGATACAGAAAAAGATAAAAAGGCAATTACCAATGCCATTGGTCCGTTTTGGGATGCTAATGAAGTATGGTTGATTGCGGCGGGAGGCGTTTTGTTTTTTGCTTTTCCGACTCTATATGCATCATCTTTCAGCGGATTTTATCTGCCTTTGATTATGATTTTATGGCTTTTGATTTTCCGCGCGATCGGATTGGAAATGCGCGGACAAATTCACAATCACATGTGGGAAAGCATTTGGGATAAAGCTTTCGGAATCGCAAGTTTGCTTTTGGCTCTTTTCTTTGGAATTGCTTTAGGAAACATCGTTCGCGGTGTGAATCTAGGAATGGTTCAAAATGGAGTTTCTACGCAAGAGGCGCATTTTTTCTTTTTGCCTTTATGGAATCCTACTTTTAGTCCGCAAGCAGATGAATTGGGAATTATTGACTGGTTTACGCTTTTCTTAGGAATTGTGAGTGTTGTGGCATTAACGATTCACGGTGCAAACTGGATTATTTATAAAACGAATTCGGCGCTGAATCCGAAATTGAAAAATGTAATCTTTAGACTGAACTTTGTTCTGTTGATTTTGGTCTTTATTTCTTTGGGAATTTGGCACTTTATCGAACCGAAACCGTTTCATAATTTCGTTGAAAATCCGATTCTGTGGTTTTTCCCTTTAATGACATTTGTTGGAATTGCGGGATTGTTTAAAGTTCGTTCTTTCAAAAAAGATGGTCACGGATTTATTTTTTCAACTTTATTCTTAGTTGGCGGATTTGCTTCGACAGCAGTTTCAATTTTTCCGAATGTTTTGCCTTCAACCAATAAAGTGAATCCGTCGTTAACGATTTATAACACCGCCGCTCACGAATACGGATTAAATGCTGGTTTGAGCTGGTTTTTTATTGCTTTGTTTCTGGTGATTATTTATTTTATTATTCAATATCGAGTTTTCAGTGGGAAAATGGATGATGTTGGGTATGGAGAACATTGATTTTTTGTTTGCCACTAATTGCACGAATTTTCACGAATTAATATTTTGAAAATATAATCAAATGCCTCCAGCTTTAACTGGAGGTTTTTTGTTTGAATTTGAATTAAGGCTTTAGCCAAACTTTGCGATTTTGGCTAAAGCCTTTTTATATACATTTGTTTACCTCCAGCTAAAGCTGGAGGCAATTTAATTTTATAGTGAGAAAAATATGTATTTTTACCAATCAGATAATTTTTCAAGAATTTTAAATATCTTTGAATTATGAGCACAACAGCAAAACCAAAACATATAGGACGAAACATAAGCCGAATTAGAGAGCTTAAAGGAATGAAACAAGAAGCTTTGGCAATTGCAATTGGTTTAAGCCAGCAGACTATTTCGAATATTGAAGCTAGCGAAACAATTGATAAAGAAAAATTGACTGAAATAGCAAAAGCACTTGGTGTTACTATTGAAGCAATTGAAAATTTTTCGGAAGAATCTGTTTTCAATTTCTTTAATAATTTTTATGATAATAGCGCAAGTAATGGTCAAGGTGCATCTGGACCAATTTTTACTTTTAACCCTTTAGATAAAATGGTTGAACTTTATGAGCGTTTGGTTGAGGCTGAAAAAGAATTAGTTAAGGCTGAAAAAGAAAAAGTAGAATATTTAGAAAAACTTCTTAAAAAGTAATAGAAAACATAAAGATAGATATCAATTGCCTCCAGCTTTAGCTGGAGGTTTTTTTGTTTGAGTTTGAATTGGGCTTTAGCCAAACTTTGCGGTTTTGGCTAAAGCCCTTTTTATATATACATTTGTTTACCTCCAGCTGAAGCTGGAGGCAATTCATTGAAAATTTTAAAGGCTAAAACGTCATTTTACCTGAGTCTGCGTTAGGGATAGAAGCGGTATCTCCCGATTAACAAAAACTACGGCTAAAAAGCCTTGTTTTTCTAAATCGGGACTAAAGCGGATAGCCCGGCCGAAGAAAACGCCCAAATTATTGCCTTCTAAGAATAAATATATTTTAGCAGTTAAAAGTGTATGATAATTTTTACGAAAGATTTAATTACAACTGATAGTTATATTCTATAATGTTAATTGTAAGAAAAAAAAGTGGTTAATGCTTAATATTGCGTATCTAAGAGTTTTTCCCCCTAAAGATTTTTAGAAATTGATTTTTACTAGAAGCTTAAATCTATTTTTACCTACTAAATTATTATGCCTTTAACAATTTTTTCCGACAAGGTTAGATTTCGTTACAAATCTAAAAATTGGCAGTATCAGTTTGATGAAATTAAAGAACTTGGACTGCTTAAAAAAAAGAAAAAATATTTTCTTGAAAACGGTGCTTTTATAGCTGTTACCGCCGCAACGTATTATTGTATGTTATTTTCCAATTTAATGGATCTATATTACATTATTCCTGCAATTTTGTGTTATGCACTTATTATTGCTGCGAGATTTAGCAATAAGGCGGAGTTCGTATATTTTGTTTTTGTGAAAGATATTTACAAAAATGAAATACGAACTAAAATTGCATTAAAAGACCGCAAATTGGTTGGTAAGCAAATCGATGCTTATTTAGATCTTCAGTTTGAACGAAGTGTAAAGAGAACCGCTTAAAAAAATCAGAGATGTTTGTATTTGATATTTTCCATTATGATACTTTTTTCATAATGGTGGCTTTGATATATGGTTACCTCATTACCAAAAAGAAAAAATTAACGAAACGCTAGTTCGTAATTTATTATGAAGTAGTTTTTATGAATACCCAAAACATGTATGGTTATGCCGTTACGATTTAACGGGAGGCTGTTTTTAGCTATACATGACCCAAATCAGAAAAAGATATGGCCACAACAATAAAAAATAAAATTAGAAATATTAGAGAGTTAAAAAATTACACTCAGGAATACATGGCAGAAAGATTAGGTGTAACTCAGGCGGGTTACAGTAAAATTGAGAAAGGAAAAACATCTTTGAGTTATGAAAAATTGGTCGAGATAGGAAGAATCCTAGATGTGAGTGTAGAAGATATAATTAGTTTTGAATACGATAAATATTTTAGTAATTACGGAAAAATAACAGGTAATAATAATGGAAGTATCTTAATTAATGCAGATAATACTTCGGTATTAAAAGAGCTTTATGAAGATAAAATCCAATTATTAGAAAAATTGCTTAATAGAACCGAAATTGAGCTTGAACGCTATAAAGATAAATTTGGAGAACTTTGAATATTTTAGTTTCATCTTTGTCAAAGTTTAATGCTTTGACAAAGATTACTCTACAAGTGAAACTAAATAAAGTTTTGAAGATTGCTATTAGAAAAAAACTTCTTTAGCAATGATATAAAATCCCATTACAAGAACAAACCAGCCAAAGAGCGGTTTTAATTTTGCGCCATCAATTTTTTTAGAAAGTTGGCTTCCAACAAACATTCCGATTAAGGCCATTGCAGAAACGCTTAGTAAGAAAGTGTAATTTATAGTTGTTCCGATGTATAAATCGCCTGCAAAACCAAGTGAAGAATTAATAGTAATGATTAACAATGAGGTTCCAACCGCTTGCTTCATTGGTAAATTGGCGAAAAAAAGCAAGGCAGGAATAATTAAAAATCCGCCACCAGCGCCTAGAAATCCAGTTACGATTCCGACCAAAAATCCAATCAAACTCAATTGCGAATAATTGGGTTCGGCTAATTTTATTTCGGGCTGATTTTTTTTAATCATCGAAATTGCTGCCGTAATCATTAGAATCGAAAAGATAATCATAATCAGAAAATCTTTTGAAACGGTATAAGAAGCAACAGAAAATAGCGTTGCCGCAATTTGCGGAAATATAACTTCGCGTATAATTAAAATTGAAACAATTGAAGGAATAGCAAAATACAAAGCCGATTTCAGTTTCAAATTTCCCATTTTATAATGGCTGTAACTTCCAAATAAAGACGTTAAGCCAACAATGAATAGAGAATAAGAAGTCGCCTGATCGGGATTAACTTTAAATAAATAGACTAAAATTGGAATAGTCAAAATAGAACCGCCACCGCCAATTAAGCCAAGTGTGATTCCGATTATGATTGAGGCAAAAAATCCTAAATATTCCATTGCATTTATTTTAATGCAAAGTTGCCTCGGAAATTAGAAACCTACAGTAACATTTATCACAGAAGATTTTTTTTAGCCACGAATTGCACAAATTTTCACGAATTATTTTGTCAGGCTGAGCAAAGTCGAAATGCTTTGCGAGACTCCGACTTCGTTCAGCTTGACAACAGGAAATATTTTAGCCACAGATTGAAAGGATTAGATGGATTTTTCTATTCTTAATAAAAAGAAATCCTAATAATCCTTTTAATCTGTGTCTAAAATAACTATTTCAATAACTCAATCTGGTTTCGGTTGAGTTTGACCAAACCTCGCTGTTCCATTTTTTTGAGTAATCTGGAAACGACTTCTCGTGAAGTATTCAATTCGGTTGCAATTTCTTGGTGTGAGAGATTTACTTCAGAACAACCACAAGCATCAGAATGACGTTTTAAGTAGAATTCTAATCTTTCGTCCATAGAACGGAAAGCGATATTATCAACGACTTCGAGAACTTCTTCAAAACGGCTTCGATAAGTTTCAATTACAAATTCGTACCAAGAACGGTGTTCCATCATCCATTTATCCATCAATTGCAACGGAATCATCATTACGGTAACATCTTCGACGACTTTTGCCATAATTTGGCTTTTTTCGCTTTTAGCAGTACAGATCATCGAAATGGCACAAGCTTGTCCAGGTTGTAGATAATACATTAAAAACTCTCCGCCATCTTCTCCTTCACGATAGATTTTAATTTTTCCTTTAATGATCAAAACAGTATTTTTAATATACTGTCCGGTACGCATTAAAATGGTTCCAGCTTTAAAATCCTGAAGACTTCCATTTTCTTCTATTGTAGCTATAAGTTCATTAGAGAAATTAGGAAAAATGGTTTTTAATGAATGTTGCATATTGTAGATTTTTTTTGCCACCAATTGCATTAATTTTTACAAATAAATTAGTGTCAATTCGTGTAATTCGTGGCGAATATATTTGTCAAAATCGAATTAAAAAATGTATTTGTTTGCAAAGATAATGGTTTGAAGTGGGAATAATTATCAGAAAACTAGATTTAAGATTAATTTTATGAAAATGAAAAAATCCTATTTTCTATCGATTTTGTAGGCTGAATTTTTAAAAATAGTAACTAAATTTGTAATTCACTGATTATAATACTTTCTCTAAAACGTTTTCTGAGAATAATAATCGAAATCGCATTTGGTACGTTTTTCATATAGAGAAACGTCGTAATTTTACAAAAACACATTTTATTATGAATTTATCACAAGAAGATTGGGTTGCTCAGTTAGAAGCTGACGAAAATGCAGTTATACTTGATGTAAGAACTGAAGACGAATTTAATGACGGCTACATTGAGAATGCTCTAAATATTGATATCAATAAAGGGCAGGCATTTATCTATGAAATCGAAGAATTAGACAAAAATAAAAATTATTACGTATACTGTCGTTCTGGAGCTAGAAGCGCAAAAGCGTGTCAGATTATGAACGAATTGGGTATCGAAAACGCCTACAATCTGCTTGGAGGAATCCTGGATTGGGAAGGCGAAACAGTACAACCATAAAAGAAGAAGAGGCACTAAAAAAGCCTCTTTTTTCTTTTGAAAATGAATTACCAGACCATTAAATAACCAAATTATGAGTTTTATACCAGAAGAATATCAGATTAAAAGTTTGATAAATCAAGATACTTATCTTGTAAATGGAGAATTGAAACAATGGACAGGGCAAACCACACCTGTGTTTTCTACTATTTCTTCAACTGAAAAGTATTCGCCTACTTTATTAGGATCTATTCCTTTTATGGGAGAAAAAGAAGCAGCAGAAGTTGTCGAAGCTGCCACCAATGCATACGATATGGGGCAAGGTTTATGGCCAACTATGAAAGTAGTGGATCGTATTAAATGCATGGAAAAATTTGTGAAGCAAATGAAAGAAACCCGCGAAGAAGTAGTAAAACTTTTGATGTGGGAAATTGGAAAAAACCTTGGAGATTCACAAAAAGAATTCGACAGAACAGTAGAATATATTTACGATACTATTGCGAGTTATAAAGAATTAAACGGACGCAGTTCGCATTTTGAAAAAGTGCAAGGCGTAAATGCTATGATTCGCCGTGGGCCTCTTGGAGTGGTTTTATGTCTTGGACCATATAATTATCCTTTAAATGAAACTTTCTCATTGCTTATTCCAGCTTTGATTATGGGAAATACAGTAATCTTCAAGCCTGCTAAACATGGTGTTTTATGTATCTCGCCATTGTTAGAGGCTTTCAGAAGCAGTTTTCCAAAAGGTGTAATCAATATTGTTTATGGTAGAGGGCGTGAAGTGGCTTCTCCGATTATGAAATCTGGAAAAATTGATGTTTTAGCATTAATTGGAAACAGTAAATCGGCGATTGCTTTACAAGATCAGCATCCAAACAAAAATAGATTGCGTTTAATCTTAGGTTTAGAAGCTAAAAATCCAGCGATTATTCTTCCAGATGCCGATTTAGATTTGGCTATTCAAGAATGTATCACAGGAAGTTTATCTTTTAACGGACAGCGTTGTACGGCTTTAAAAGTGTTGTATGTTCACGAATCAATTTCGGAAGAATTCAACAAACGTTTTGCTGAAAAAGTAGACAGTTTACTTTTCGGAAATCCGTGGGAAAAAGGAGTTTCATTAACGCCACTTCCAGAAACAGATAAACCAAAATATATTCAAGGATTAATTGATGATGCTCTTCACAAAGGAGCTAAAGTGATTAATGAAAAAGGAGGAAAACATACTGATAATTATATTTTTCCAGCAGTTTTATATCCAGTAAATAAAGAAATGCGCGTGTATCACGAAGAGCAGTTCGGACCAGTTGTTCCTGTACTTTCGTTTAAAGATATTAAAGAACCTTTAAAAGATATGGCAGAATCAAATTACGGACAGCAAGTAAGTTTGTTTGGTAAAGATATTAAAACGCTTGCACCGCTAATTGATGCTTTGGTTAATTTAGTTTGTAGAGTAAACCTCAACAGTTCTTGCCAAAGAGGGCCAGATGCTTTCCCTTTCACAGGAAGAAAAGATTCTGCAGTAGGAACTTTGAGTATTCCAGATGCTTTGCGTTCTTTCTCAATTCGTACGTTTGTAGCTTCAAAAGATATCGATTATAATAATGAGATTCTGCAGGAATTGCTTAACAGCAAAGAATCGAATTTTATTAATACCGATTATATTTTGTAGCCATCAAGGTTATATATTAATTGTAGATGCCGTCTGTTGCCTTTGGTGATAGACGGTTTTTCTTTTAAAGTGGCTAAGGTTTTTTTTAGAGATTCTAAGGATCTAAGACGCTAAGATTCTAAGTTTTTTTTCTTTTAAGGATTCTAAGTTTTTAAGATTTTAGTTTTTTTTGTAAAAGTTTGATGTAAAATATAAAATGAAGTTTTTCTATATCTCACATTTCACCATTTACAATTCACAACTTACAATTCACCATTCACAATTAATAATTAAATTTGTAACATTGTTTTAAAACAGCAGTCTTATAAAAGAAATAATTTAAAGATTCAAAAGTCACTTATGAAAAAGAAATTTTTGCAGTTTGCATTAATAGCATTTGTTTTTTTTGCCCAAAATAGCTTTGCACAAGAGCTTTATATGCCTAGAAACATGAAAAAAGCTTATGAGAACGGCACACGTTCTAAAGATGGAAAACCTGGTGCAAACTATTGGCAGAACCGTGGAAAATATAATATGGAAATTTCAGTTGATCCAAAAACAAGATTAGTCAGCGGGACTGAAAGTATTATTTACGAAAACAATAGCAAGGATACTTTAAGAAACTTAGTGATCCGTTTTGTAAATAATCTGCATAAACCTTCTTCTCCAAGAGGTGGTGAAGTAAGCAACGATTTTTTAAGCGATGGATTAACGATCACTTCATTAAAAATTGAAAATGAAGTTTACAAAGAAGACGCTAAAAATTGGGGAACTGTTGGAAATGTGAAATTGCAAAAACCAATTTTACCAAATTCAAAAACAATTATTAATATTCAGTGGAATTATCCTTTGTCTAAAGAAAGTGGTAGAGAAGGGCAGATTGACGAAACAACATTTTTTGTAGCCTACAGTTATCCTCGCGTTTCTGTTTTTGATGATTATAACGGATGGGATAGATTAGCGCATACAGACCGTCAAGAATTTTACAATGATTTCAACGATTATATTTTTTCTGTAAAAGCACCTAAAAATTATGTGGTGTATGCAACAGGAGATTTGTTAAATCCAGATGAGGTTTTACAACCTGAATTTGCTTCACGCTTAAAAAAATCATACACAACAGATGAAATTTTGCATATAGCTAATGAGCAAGAAATGAAAAGCGGAGTTGTAACGAAACAATACGATTGGAATATCTGGAAATTTGAAGCGAAAAACATCTCTGACGTTTGCTTTGGTTTAAGCGATCACTATTTATGGGATGCTAGCAGTGTTGTAGTAGATAAGAAAACAAATCGTCGTGCAAGTATTCAGGCAGCCTATAATGTTAAAGGAACTGATTTTGTAAACTCAGTAAAAAATAACCAATATGCTTTAGACTGGTTTTCTAACAATTGGCCAGGCGTTCCGTATCCGTTTTCTAAAATGACAGCTTTTCAAGGTTTCGCAGATATGGAATATCCTATGATGTGTAATGATTCTCAGATGGATGATCCTGTTTTTGCACAATTAGTTCAAGACCATGAAGTAGCTCATACCTATTTTCCATTTTATATGGGAATTAACGAAACTCGTTATGCATTTATGGATGAAGGTTGGGCAACAACTTTTGAGTATTTAATTGGAATTGCTGAGCATGGAAAAGAAGCAGCAGATAAATTTTACCAAGATTTTAGAGTAAAAAGTTATATTAAGGATCGTTCTGCAGAGCAAGATCAGCCTATTATAACAATGTCAACTCAGGTTTCTGGAGCTGGTTATGGAAATAATTCTTATGGTAAAGCTTCTCTATCTTACTTAGCTTTGAAAGATATGTTGGGAGATGATATGTTTAAAAAAGCACTTCATTTTTATATGGATACTTGGAACGGGAAACATCCAATTCCTTGGGATTACTTTAATTCATTTAATACAGCAACAGGAAAGAATTTAAATTGGTTTTTCAATAATTGGTTCTTTACAAACAATTATTTAGATATTGCAGTAAAGGGCCTTTCTGCCGATAAGAAAACTATAACAGTAGAAAATATTGGAGGCTTTGCAATTCCGTTTGATGTTGTAATTACTTATGCAGATAAATCGAAAGCAATTGTACATCAAACACCCGCTATTTGGGAAAAAAATGAGAAAATAGCGAAGATAGTTTTGAAAAGCACAAAAAAAATAGAAAAAATAGAACTTGATGGAGGAATTTTCATGGATGCAACTCCAGAAAACAATATTTTTTATGTTAAATAAACTAGTTGAAGTTTAACGATATGTTTAAAAATGCCATTTTATTTTAATGAAGTGGCATTTTTTATTTAAAATAATTATAAATATTAAAAATACGGAAAACCGTAAAAGGATTTGTGTAAAATATATTATGTTAGCATGCCCTAAAAAAACAAAATAACATGAAAAATACATTTGTCCTACTTGTTTTACTAACTACCTTTCAGTTTTTTGGACAAAATGATCAAAAGGCAACATTTCAAAAAAATAAATATGAACTAGCTGTTTCCTACTATAAGAAAGCCGATTTTGTAAAAGCTATCGATTTGTTTTCTTTAGCAGCTAAAATTAAACCTGAAAATGAGATCGCTCAAGAATCAGGGAAAATGGTAGATACATTACGTGAGGTTTTAAGAAAGGAAATTTTAGATCAAGCAATTGGAACTTGGAAACGTTCAGGAAACCAGCCAGTTTGGGTATCTGCATTAGATGATTCTACTGGTGAAACTTTATTTGATGAAGTGATTGAAATTAAAGAAGATTCAATATTGTTTTTTGAAGTCGACAAAAAGACTAAAATAAAAAAAATGATAAAAACAGAAAACTTAATTTATAATGATTCAAATAATACAGTCTCATTATTTTCAGAAATTATACTTTCAGACGGAACAATTTGGAATTGCAATATCGATGAAAGAGCAAATGTGCTTCATGTTGTGAATGTTGCTGTTAAAAGAATAGAAAGAGTAGAAAAGATTGAAGGTAATAATGAAGAAAGTTATTACATTAAAATCTAGAAATAAATAAAAAAGAGAATTATTTGAACTGCCTCCAAAAAGTTAGATACTATTTGGAGGCATTTTTATAGAAATTTAAATCCAAGCGAAAAATTTGTAACCCCAGTTTTGATTTCGCCATTACTAGAAGCGTCAATATCACTAAGTCCCGCAAGATATCTTAAATCAAAAGTCAATCTCCAGACATCAACCCCAACGCCTCCAAGAATACTGTGATTGTTTTTTTCGAATGTTACAGAATTGAGATTATTGCTTCTACTTATATCAGAATAATTTTTCCAGTTGTACCCAACAAAAAGCCTTACATTTCCCAATTTGCCAAGCGGAATAATTTTAAGCCCTGCAATTAATGACGCATCTGTTCCTGCAAGTTTAAATTCGGTTTCTCCAATGGCATCTTGATAAACACTAAAATTGGTTTGAGCATATCCAAATTCTCCCTGAGCATAAAAAAGTGCAAGATTTAACCTAGCAAATGCTGCAGCGCCAATTCCTGTATTAGTATGGTCGGAGCTGAAATTTTTGGTATTAACAGAAGTAATATTTGTCGAAATTTGTGGTCCGATTTGTATTAACTGTGCAAATCCATTTGCACAAATACATAAAAATGCTACTAAAAAGAATTTTTTCATAACAGGGTTTATTTGATTTTGGTACTATAAAAATAAGCATAATAGATTAAAAATGAATGATTTATCTGTTTTATTTTTTTGTAATGTTTTGAAAATTAACAACATCAATATTTTTTCTTTGCTTTTTTACAATCAATTCAAAATGAATTATTTTTGAGAAGATTTAAGAAATATGGAAATTAAAACAATAAACGCGTCCGATACTTGGCAGATAAGACACGAGGTAATGTGGCCAGATCAACCTTTTGAATTTGTCCAACTTAAAGAAGATGATTTAGGATTTCATTTTGGAGTTTTTGAAGAAAATAAATTAGTTTCTATAGTTTCATGTTTTATTGAAGGAGAAGAAATGCAGTTTAGAAAACTCGCAACTTTAGAAGAATACCAGGGAAAAGGAATTGCCTCTGAGCTTTTAATACAAATACTGGAATTTGCGAAAAAGAAGGGACTGAAAAAAGTTTGGTGCAATGCTAGAACCAATAAAAAAGCATTTTACGAGAAATTTGGAATGAAAAATACTTTTAAAACTTTTGAAAAAGCGGGTCAAGAGTTTACAATTATGGAAATTATTCTTTTTTGAGTTTAGTTCTAAATAGTTGGTTTTTAAATATATGGTAATAATTGTAAGATAATAGACTAGAATATTGCTAAATATTAAACGAATGAAAACGTTTTCGTTTTATGTAATTGTTAAACCTTCTTAAAAAATCTTTTTTTGTTTTAATTCTTTTACTACTTTCGCACCCAAATGAGAAAGTTAATAGTATTTTTAGTATTCATGAATTTGCTTCTGTTCGGCGGAGGCCAATATCTTAATGCTAGTACACTTTCACATCATCACAATTTTGAACATAAACATAGAGTTAAGTTCACTAGTCAAGATCGCGGTAGTTCTGTAATTGAAGATGCTGATATCGATCTTGAAGAAGATCTTCTAGGAGGCGGTGATGATATTAATTTACTTACGAATAAGTATTTTACTGCTTCGTATAGTTTGGTAGACGCTTTGTATCTGGCACTTTCAGATCAGTCTGCAGCGAATGATTCAAATCGTTTTAAAATTTCTACGCCTGTTTTTGGGCATTCAAATCCTATCTACATTACTCAGAGAGTACTAAGAATTTGATTTTACAATATACATCGGTTACCTGAGTTACGATCTGCGTATCTTGCTGTTGTATATTTTTCTACTTCTGCTTATATGAAAGTTAAGGTCTGGGCTACGGCTGACTGATGCATTTTAACATCCAAAGGAATTTTCATTCCAAAGCATTCAATCGCTTAATTTCCAAACTAAATCATGAAAAAAATCATTGTGTTCACAGGCTTAATGGCCTTGGTGTGCTTAACGAGCTGTACATCTAAAAAAGAAGAAAAAGAAGAAGTTGAAAAATTTACCGTTACTAATCCGGTTAAAATTGATACTTCATTTACCAAAGAATACGTTTCACAAATAAAATCAGTTCGAAATATCGAACTTCGTGCCCAAGAAAAAGGTTTTTTACAAAATATATATGTTGATGAAGGGCAATTTGTAAAAAAAGGACAGCTGTTGTTCAAAATTATGCCAAACATGTATCAGTCTGAATTGCTTAAAGCACAAGCTGAACAAAAATCGGCAGAAATTGAATTGCAAAATTCAAAATTATTGGCTGATAAAAATATCGTTTCTAAAAACGAATTGAGTGTTGCTCAAGCAAAATTACAATCTGCAAAAGCTGAAGTGGCACTAGCAAAATTACATTTATCATTCACAGAAATTAGAGCTCCATTTGATGGAACAATTGACCGTATTCCTTTAAAACTAGGAAGTTTAATTGATGAAGGGGAATTGTTGACGAGTCTTTCAGACAACAGTCAGATGTTTGCATACTTCAATGTTTCTGAACCAGAATATATTAGCTATGAAACGAATATAAAGGATCGTGCTGATAATAAGGTGAATTTAGTTTTGGCTAATGGAGATATTTTCAAAGAGAAAGGAAATGTTGAAGTTATAGAAAGTGAATTTAATAATGAAACCGGAAATATTGCTTTCAGAGCAAGATTCCCTAATTCTGGAAAATTACTTAGAAATGGAGAAACAGGACAAGTTCAGATGAATGTTCCTCTTAAGAATGCTATCATAATTCCACAAAAAGCAACTTACGAAATACAGGATAAAAAATATGTTTTTGTAATAGGTAAAGATGATAAAGTAAGCTCAAGAGAAATCACTATTACGGGAGAGATTCCTGATTTGTATGTAATCAGAAGCGGTATTACAGAGAATGATAAAATCTTACTTGAAGGTGTTCAGAAAGTAAAAGAAAACGACAAGATTAAATACGATTACCAATCTCCTAACAAAGTAATCAATAATTTACGCTTAAAAGCAGAATAGGTTTACTGGGTTTTAATCATTAAAATATACAAAAATGTTTAATAAATTTATTCAAAGACCTGTTCTTTCGATAGTGATATCGTTGATTATTGTCTTTTTAGGGATATTGTCGGTTTTAAATTTACCAATTACACAATTCCCGACAATTTCACCTCCAATGGTTAACGTTACGGCAGATTATCCTGGATCTAACGGTGAGTTGATGATCAAGGCAGTTGTTATTCCTTTGGAAAGAGCCTTAAATGGTGTTCCGGGAATGAAATATATGGCTTCAGATGCCGGAAACGATGGTGAAGCAACAATCAAAGTAGTTTTTAACTTAGGTACAGATCCTAACCAAGCTGCAATTAACGTTCAGAACCGTGTGGCTTCTGTTACCAATAAACTTCCTCCTTTGGTAATTCGTGAGGGTATTAAAATTACACGAGAAGTACCGAGTATGTTGATGTACGTGAACCTTTACAGTACAGACAAAAATACCGACATGAAGTTCTTGTATAACTATGCCGATATTAACGTACTTTCTGAATTAAAAAGGGTAAATGGTATTGGTTCTGGAGATATCTTAGGAACACGTGAATATGCAATGCGTATCTGGTTAAAACCGGACCGTATGTTGGCTTATAAAATTTCTGCTGATGAGGTAATGGAAGCATTATCAAGTCAGAGTTTGGAAGCTTCTCCTGGTAAAACGGGTGAAAGTTCTGGTAAACGTTCTCAAGCATTCGAATATGTATTGAAATATTCTGGGCGTTATACAACAAAAGAGCAATATGAGAATATTGTGGTAAAAGCAAATCCAAATGGAGAGCTTTTAAGATTGAAAGATGTTGCTAAAGTTGAATTTGGAAGCTCGATGTATGATATCTATTCTAATTTGAATGGAAAACCATCAGCAGCAATCGTATTAAAACAATCATTTGGAAGTAATGCGAATCAGGTTATTGAAGAGGTAAAAGCAAAACTGGAAAAAATCAAACAAAGATTTCCAAAAGGAATGGATTACGAAATTTCATATGACGTTTCTAAATTCCTTGATGCTTCTATCGAAAAAGTAATTCACACTCTTGTTGAGGCATTTATTCTGGTTGGTTTAGTAGTTTTCCTTTTCTTAGGAGACTGGCGTTCTACGGTTATTCCGGCTATCGCGGTTCCAGTATCATTGGTAGGAACGTTTGTGTTCATGACGTTTTTTGATATTTCGTTGAACTTAATTACGCTATTCGCACTTGTATTAGCGATTGGGGTCGTGGTCGATGATGCGATTGTGGTTATTGAGGCCGTCCACGCCAAGATGGAAGAAGAACATCTCTCGCCATTTAAAGCAACTAAACAAGCCATGCACGAGATTGCGGGAGCTATTATTGCAATTACATTCTTAATGGCTGCAGTATTTATTCCGGTTGCGTTCATGTCGGGACCTGTTGGAGTATTCTACAGACAATTCTCTGTAACTATGGCAACTGCGATTATTCTTTCTGGTATTGTGGCCTTGACTTTAACGCCTGCACTTTGTGCGATGATGCTAAAAAATAACCACGGCGTACCTAAAAAGAAAACTCCTGCAAATAGATTTATTGATGCTTTCAACGAAAAATTCAATTTAGCACAAGGTAAATATCAAAACCTATTAGGTAAAATTGTTGACAGAAGAGTGGTTACAATTGTAGCGCTTTTAGGTTTCTGTGCTGGAACATGGATCATTAGTAGCAATGTTCCTTCTGGTTTTATTCCGAATGAGGACCAAGGAATGTTTTATGCTGTAATTCAGACACCACCAGGTTCATCTTTAGAAAGAACTAATAGTATTGCAGAACGAGTTCAAAAAATTGCAGAAGATATTGATGGAGTAAAATCGGTTTCTTCATTGGCAGGTTATGAGATTTTATCTGAAGGTACAGGATCTAACTCTGGAACTTGTTTGGTTAACCTTAAAGACTGGAGCGACAGAAAAGAATCTGTTTTGGAGATCATGCATGAAATGGAGGAAAAATGTAAAGATATTACAGGAGCTAATATCGAATTTTTCCAACCGCCTGCTGTACCAGGATATGGTGCTGCTGGAGGATTTGAACTTCGCTTACTAGATAAAACAGGTTCTGTAGATTACAAGAAAATGGAACAGGTAAATAATGAGTTTGTGGCTGAATTAAACAAACAGCCAGAATTGTCAAACGTATTTAGTTTCTACAGTTCTAGTTTCCCTCAATACATGATGAAAGTTGATAACGACTTGGCACAGCAAAAAGGTGTTTCTATTGAAAATGCCATGAATACGCTGTCAACTCTTGTGGGAAGTAATTACGAAATCAGTTTTATTAAATTTGGTATTAACTATAAAGTAATTGTTCAGGCTTCGCCAGAATATCGTGCACAGCCAGATGATATCTTGAAATTGTATGTTAAAAACGACCGTGATGAAATGGTGCCTTATTCTGCTTTTATGAAATTAGAAAAAGTGTATGGACTTTCAGAAATCACACGTCATAACATGTATACCTCAACACAAATTAGTGGTTCGCCAGCTCCAGGATTTAGTTCTGGTACAGCTATTAAAGTGATTCAGAAAGTAGCTGCTGAAAAATTGCCGAGAGGATATGACATTGACTGGGCAGGTATTTCTGCCGATGAGGTGGCACAAGGTAATCAAGCTATTTGGGTATTCTTAATCTGTTTAGGATTCGTTTACTTGGTATTAGCAGCTCAATACGAAAGTTTTATTTTGCCATTGTCAGTAATTCTTTCTTTACCAGCGGGTATTTTTGGAGCTTTCCTTTTATTGAAATTAACAGGATTAGAAAACAATATCTATGCTCAGGTTGCCATGGTAATGCTTATCGGTTTATTAGGTAAGAATGCCGTGTTGATTGTCGAGTTTGCGATCCAGAGACATGCAGCAGGAAAATCTGTTTTGGATGCAGCAATGGAAGGAGCAAAAGCAAGGTTCCGTCCAATTTTGATGACTTCGTTTGCCTTTATTGCTGGTTTATTACCGCTTGCATTTGCAACTGGTCCAGGTAAAATAGGTAACAGAACAATTGGTACTGCGGCGGCAGGAGGTATGCTTATTGGAACCATTTGTGGTGTCTTTGTAATTCCGGGCTTGTATTTCATATTTGCTAAAATTGCCGAAAAACACAAATTGGTAAAACATGAAGAAGAAAACCCATTAACAGAAGAAATTGATAACAATCATGTATAAAGTTAAAACATATCAATATAGTATTGTATTAGCTGCATGTCTAGCAGTTGCAGGGTGTAAAACCCCTGCACCTGAAGCAGCAGTAACTACAAGTACGCCAGTTCCTGATTCGTTTGGTGCAACTGTTCAAACACAAGATGCAAACAATAATACAGCGGCATTAAACTGGAAAGATTATTTTAAAGATCAGAATCTAGTTGATTTAATTGATGCTGCTCTTAAAAATAACCAAGAACTAAATATTACTTTACAGGAAATAGAAATCGCAAAGAATGATATTCGTGTAAAAAAAGGACTTTTACTGCCAACTGCAGGTTTACGTGCTGGAGCTGGAGTAGAAAAAGTGGGTAGATATACAAGTCAAGGAGCGGGTGATGCTACAACTGAAATTAAACCAGGTAAAGAGATGCCAGATCCGCTTGGAGATTTTACTATTGCCGCTTATGCAAACTGGGAAGTAGATATTTGGAAAAAACTTCGCAATTCTAAAAAAGCAGCTTTAAATAGATATTTGGCTACTGTTGAAGGTAAAAATTTTGTTATTACAAACCTTATTGCCGAAGTTGCCGATTCGTATTATGAATTATTAGCTTTAGATAATCAATTAGATATTGTAAAACAAACTATCAAATTGCAAACTAATGCTTTAGAAATTGTAAAAGTTCAAAAACAAGCTGCAAGAGCAACAGAACTTGGAGTTAAGAAATTTGAAGCTGAGGTTTTAACTTCGCAAAGTATGGAGTTTGATATCTTACAGCAGATAAAAGAAACAGAAAACAAGATCAACTTTTTGCTTGGAAGATATCCGCAGGAAATTAAAAGAACAAGTAATACTAATTTCTTAAGTCTTTTACCAGCGGCTGTAAGTTCTGGAATTCCTTCTCAATTGTTAGAGAATCGTCCAGATGTAAAACAAGCAGAACTAGAATTAGTAGCAGCAAAATTAGATGTAAAAGTAGCTCGTGCTGAGTTTTATCCTTCTTTGGATATTACAGCTGCAATTGGGGTAAATGCTTTCAAACCTTCTTATTTGTTTACAATGCCAGAATCGCTATTGTACTCATTGGCAGGAGATCTTGTTGCGCCTTTGATTAATAGAAATGCAATTAAAGCAGAGTTTGCAAGTGCAAATGCAAGACAAATTCAAGCATTATACAATTACGATCGTACGGTTTTAAATGCTTATTTAGAAGTGTCAAATCAAATGTCTAAGATTGAGAATCTTCAAAAAGGTTACGATCTTAAATCAAAACAAGTTGATGCCTTAAATGCTTCTATTGACGTTTCAAACGATTTGTTTAAATCGGCAAGAGTAGATTATTTCGAAGTTTTAATGACGCAGAGAGATGCATTAGAAGCTAAATTGGAATTAATCGATACTAAAAAAGAACAATTAAATGCTGCAGTCCATGTTTACAGAGACTTGGGCGGTGGATGGAAATAAAATTGCCACTTAATTTGTAGTAAAAAAGCCTTTTGGGAGTAAAATCCTGAAAGGCTTTTTTTGTTTTGGCTAAAGAACCGTTACTTGTTTTTTATACGGTTTTAATATTTCTTCGTCAGGCGAAATATTAGTTACCAAAACATCAATGTCTTTTAAATGCGCAACAAAATAAGTTTCTCCGGTATCGATTTTTTCACTTGAACCCAAAGCAATTATGAAATTCGAATTCTGAATCATATTTTTTTTGATTTGAGAATCGTCGTATAAAATTCCAGTTAGACCACGTTCATGATGGATACCGCATGTTCCCAAAATGCAAACATCTGCTCTAAAACTTCTAAAAAAATCTAGTGATTCCATGCTCGAAGTTGTAAAAGAGGTTTTACACATTTTTCCTCCGGCAAAAATCAATTCAATGTTGGGCAAATCTTCAACCAAAACAGCAACAGGAAAACTGTTTGTTATAACAGTGAGTTTTAAATCATGTGGAAAACTTGCTACAAGAGCCAAAGAAGTTGTTCCTCCATCAATAAAAACTACTTGACCATCTTTTAGATAAGAAATTGCTTTTTCTGCAATAATCTTTTTGTTTTCAAGATCGTGTTTTTCTCTTTTTCTGTAATGCAAAGGCATTGGAGAAGGAGCAACCGCACCACCACGCACAGCTTTTAAAAGCCCTTGATCTGAAAGTTCTTTTAGATCACGTCTAATTGTGTCTTCAGAAACACTCAAATACTCACTTAATTCTACCGAAGTTACCCGATGTTCTTTAGATAAATATTCTAAAATTGTCTGCTGTCGTTCTTCCTTTCTCATTTGTTTTGCGGTTTTATATTGCAAAAATAAATAAAAAATTGCAATATTTTGCTGTTTATTGCAATTTTTGCATAATTTAGTGGCAAAATAAATTTACAATGAAAAAGAAATCAATTGCAGTCGACATGGACGGAGTGCTTGCTGATGTAGAAGCACACCTAATAACTTACTTCGAAAGAGATTTCGGAATAACAATTTTAAGAGAAGAAATTCAAGGTTTGACAGAAGAAGAAGCTTTTTATGGCCGAGAGAAAGTACGCAGTGTTTTAAACTCTAAAGATTTTTTTAGAACCTTGCCAGTAATAGATGATGCGGTAGAAAGCTTAAAGTTATTACAGGAAAATTTTGAGATTTATATTGTATCTGCGGCGACAGAATTTCCGCTTTCGCTGAATGAAAAAATAGAATGGCTCGCAGAACATTTTCCTTTTATTCAATGGCAAAATATCGTTTTATGCGGAAGCAAAACCATTATCAATACTGATTATCTAATCGATGATCATCCAAAGAATTTAGATTTTTGCATGGGTAAGCCTATTATGTTTACAGCATTTCATAATGTCAAAAAAGAGAATTATTTGAGAGTAAATAATTGGAAAGAAGCTGTTGCTGTTTTGAAAGAGGCAGTTTAACGCAAGGTAATTTAAAAATTACTTGTTTTTTGAAGAAAAAGCCTTTCAGAAATATTCTGAAAGGCTTTTGTTTATTTAGGAATGACAATTTTAGCTTTAAATCCGTTTTCGGGTTCTGTTTCAAATTCGATAGTTCCTTTAACGGTCTGAATACGGTGTTCCATATTTTGGAGACCATTTTTAGAAATCTTCGTTTTTTCACAGCCAATTCCGTTATCGGTGTAACGTATTAGAATTGATTTTGGATCACTTTCAAATTTTATTACAACAAGAGAGGCCTTACTGTGTTTCTTCATATTTACCATTAATTCTTGTAAAACGCGCCCAATGGTAATTTTCTTTATATCATCAACATCTTCCCATTCTACGCTTTCTAAGTTTGTAGCAATAATATTTCTTTCAGTAGTATTGTAAGCAGAAAGCATTTCCTTGATGCTTTTGGTAAAATCTTTGCCCGTTTCGATCTTATTGTTTTCTTTTGAAATTCCTCGAACGCGTCCGTAAATATCATCTAACTTCTGGAGAAGATTCTCTTTGGTATTTTCTTTGGCCAATGGTTGAGATTCGGCGAAAGCAATTACTTGAAATACATCATTTGCCAATTCATCATGTATTTTTTTTGAAATTCTCGTTTCGGTGTCGTACGAACTTTTAAATTCGATTGCCTTATTTTTATTTTTATAATAGCGAATTAAAATTGCAATTAAAATCACCAAAAAGAAAAAAACAATTACAAATACAATTCTAAGATATTTGGCTTTTTGAAGTGATAATTGATTTTCTGCTTTTTCTAAACGTAGTTTTTCGTTTTCGTCTTTTTCTTTTTTTGCATCGTATTTAATCTTGGCAGACTTATTTTTAAAATTGTTTCGAACTTTAATAATGCTGTCGTTTAACGTAAAATACTTTTGGATATATTTTGCCGTGTTAAGGCTATTATCATTTGAAATTAGTATTTGAAGCGCTTCTAATCTTTCGTCAATGCTATTCAGTTGTGTAGAAGCTTTATAAGCTAAAAGAGCATTTTCGTCTGATTTTGTTTTGTTTTGTTTAGAATAATAATCAGCAAGATGGAGATAGCTTTCAATGCTTCCGTAGGTGTCCTTAGTATCAAGTCTAATTTGCAGACCTTCCTTCATTAAATGAAAACTTTTATCATCTATTCCGTTCTTAAAGTAGGCATATCCTAAATTGTCTAGTAGTATAGCCTTGTCATATGGTGTAGCTTTCTCTTTTAAATCTTTACTAGAAAGAGATTGTAAAAGAGAGTCCAAGATCGGAATTGCTTTGTCATATTTTTTTTGATAAATATATACAGCTGCAATATTTTGTATAGGTGCTTGTTTTAAAAGTAGATCTGTATATTCATTTGCTGCTTTTTTGTAGTAAAAAATAGCATCGTCATAAAGAGAAAGTTCTTTGTCTGCAATGCCTAACGCATTATTTGCACTCGCAGAATAAACTCCTTTTTTTATATACGGTAATGCCTCGGTTATAATTTCTTTGCTTCCATAATAATCTCCATTCCTCTGATGAATATCCGCGATTTTAAGAAGGATATATGAGATATTGGCACTGTCTTTTATGATTTCATAAAGTGCCTTTGATTTATTGTATAAATTATACGAAGTATTAAAATCTTGTTTGTCAAAACTTTCAATGGCTTTGTTCCGTAAAAAGAGTGCCTCTTTCCGAATAGATTCATTATCAGGATTAACAGGCTTTTTTTCTTCGCAGGAAAAAAGCAAAAGCAAAATAATACAATAAAAAAACGGGGATCGTAACATTTAAATTTACTTTCCCCGAAAATAGTAATTAATTAGATACTAAAAACTTTTTTTTATTATGGACCTGGTGGTGGCGGATTTCCATTTCCTTTGTCACCAGGACCCTCATTATACTCTGCTGACGGTGTGCCAACTTTTTCAATTTTCTTTTTTGGTTGTGCCTCATACTCATCAGGAGTACAAGAAAATATCGTGAACAATAGCGCAAAAGCGATAAATAGTATTAGTTTTTTCATTTTAGTTTATTTTAGAAATTAGACATAGGTATGGCTGTCCGGAGTTGATCCAGATCTTGGAATGCGATACCAAAATTGGTTTTGGGAAGTAGATCGTGTAGACCTGTAAGACGTAATTTATACTTCCCGAATAAACTCGGTCTTACGGTTTTCCACAATGTTAATTAGAACTAGTTTTATATTTTTGTTTTAGTCTGCAGACAAAACTTGAACTAATTTCTGATGCAAAGTAAAGGCACTTTTAGATCACTGTTGACAAGGGATTCCCGGAATTCCTGCGTTTTCCTGAGATTCCCGAGAATTCCCAATAAAACTAAAATAGAAGGCCTTTTTTGGGTTAATTATTATTTAATTTTAATCGAATCTCTATATTATAATAGATGCAATAAGTTGTTCAAAAGTTGGTTTGAACGGCAAAAAAAAATATAGAAAAAATATAGAAATTGGAACAGAAATTGAAAGTGCTGAAAAAGCATTTAAATCTAGAATTCGAAAATAAAGGCATATAAAAAGTTTTAGTTAAAAAATGAAAATAGAAAGTCAAAAGAAGTTCCTAAAAGAGGTAAGATGAATAATACATTAGAAGCATATAAAAAGGCGATTAAAATTAAATATGAGATCGAAAAAGAGGGCGAATATTTTGATTTTTTATACAACCCTTCGCGCGGAAAACTCCGCGATTTGTGTTGGATTATATTTGAAGATAAACCAACCCAAGACGATTTGAATGTTTTTAGGAATTTATTGTGCTTAGATTTTGATCATACTCAAAAGAATAAGTTTAAGGATCAAAAAGATAAGTTTAGGCCAATTGAAACTTTCTTTAAGGGAGAAACGGATCCGTCAAATATTGATGCGATAAATCTTGCCGCCGTGATTGTCGATTTTCAGCCGCGCCCTTTTAAAAAGTTCAATGAAAAATGTAGAATTGAAGAAGCAAAACAAACTAAAAGTGTCGTTAAGAATGTAACGGGCGAAATCGATAATAATGGCATAGAAGAAATGGTTTTAGTGAAAAATGAACATGAAGAGTCGAAAGAAGTTCCTCAAAAAGGAAATCTTTTATGGAATTTTAGGAATCTATTTTCTAAAAAACTGGCTCAGAAAATATATCCTCGCAAAATAATTACGATTGCGGTTGGAGCAGTTGCTCTAGTTTCTTCAGCCTGCATATACTTGGTGCAGAAAAAAGATTAGAAAAAATTGTTTCGAAATGAAACGGAAAAGCATTTTGAAAAATAAAATGCGTAAAGCGGGAAAAAGAATGGTTTTGTGAAGTGTAATTTTGGTAGTTAAAAAGTCTGTTTTTCGGCATATATTTACTGTTATTTACACTATAAAGATAAGAAAAAAATCCCGTTAAACCTAATAAAAATCAATGAAATAGCACTTTTTTTAGCTAAAAAAGTGTATTTTTTTTGACCATTTTTAATGGAGTAAAAACTAGTTGCAAAGACCGAAAAACTTGCTTTTCTAAGTAATCGATTTGCAATAAAATTATCTATATTTATAAAATTAAAAATAGATTTTGAATCTATTAGTATCAGTTAAAAACATTATTTATGAAAAAGCTTCTCTTACTATTAATCGTTTTATGCACCGTAAGCTGTAAAAAATATGTTGTCTCATTTGAACAGCCAACCGATATGAAATTGGACAATTTAAAACTGGAAGTATTTCTGGATAAAGAGAAAGTTCAAGATATTAATTTAAAAGCAACAGAGGCATTGCCAACTTACGAAACAGTTGGACTATCAACCTCTAGTGAAGGAAAACATTTGCTTCAAGTGAAAGTAAGAGATACAACCTTTAATTTTGAGGTGAAATATCCCGAAGAAAAATATATCATGATGACGACTCATTTAAAAACCAATGGAAAGATTCATGTTGGAATTTTAAAACAGAATTATAAATATAGATTTCGTTAAAAGATAATCTTATTTCAAATAAAAAAGCCTTTCGCAATTATTAGTACGAAAGGCTTTTTCTATTTTTTGAGAATAGGTTTTAAGATAAAAAGTCTTTAAACCACAACCCTGAATTTTTAATAGTACGTTTTTGTGTTTCGAAATCGACATGAATCAACCCAAATCTGGCATTGTATCCTTCAGCCCATTCAAAATTATCAGTTAGAGTCCAGACAAAATAACCATCGACATTTAAACCGTCTTGTTTGGCTTTTAAAATCTGTTCTAAATGATCCTGAATGTAGTGTGTCCGTTTTATATCATGAACTTTTCCATTTTTTACAGTATCCGGAAAAGCGGCGCCATTTTCAGTTACAATGATTTTTCTGATTCCGTCATATTCATTAAACTTTTTAAGAATATGATACATTGCTGGCGGATAAACTTCCCAACCCATATCGGTAGAAATTACATTTCGTTTTTCGGCACTTACTAATTCTGCACCAATATACGGAATCAGCATTGCCGATTTTACAACTTCACGAGTATAACATTGCAAACCAATAAAATCAAAATCGAAATCGAGATTATTTAAATCGCCTTCTAAAATGTAATTATTAAGTTTTTTAAGAACTGGAAGATCTTTCTGCGGATAACCTAATCCTAAAATAGGTTCTATAAAAGTTCGGTTTAATAAAGTATCTACTCGTTTAGCAGCTTCGACATCTTTTGTGTTTTCTGTTGCAGGTTCGATATGCGTGCACGAAAATGTAGTTCCGATATTAGAATCCGAAATTCGCTCTCGAATTATTTTAGCTCCAGCTGCAGTTGCCAAAGTAACATGATGCATGGCTTTTAGGTAATTTGTAATTCCTTTTTTGCCTGGCGCGTGAATACCTAAAAAATAACCTGCTCCCGTAAATACGGAAGGTTCGTTAATGACCATCCAGTTTTTGACACGATCGCCAAAATACTGTACACAGACTTCGACATAATCTTTAAACCACGAAACAGATTCTCGGTTTGTCCAACCTCCTTTTACTTCCAGATCATGTGGTAAATCCCAGTGATAAAGAGTTATCCAAGGTTCGATTCCAGAAGCCAGTAGCGAATCTATGATTTTATTGTAATAATCGATTCCCGCTTGGTTTACAGGATGAACACCAGTTGGCATAATTCTGGGCCAGCTGATAGAAAATCTAAAATTAGGAATATTAAGTTCCTTAATTAGATTAATATCGTCCTGATAAGAGTTGTAGAAATCGCAGGCGGTTATGGCATGATGACCGTTTTTAATTTTTCCTTTTTGAGAAGTAAAAACATCCCAGATAGAAGAACCTTTTCCGTCCGAATCATGCGCACCTTCAATTTGGAAAGCGGCAGTTGAGACACCCCACAAGAAATCTTCACCAAATTGGTTTTTATTCAGAAATGAGCTTTCGACTTTATTCATTCAATCGTATTTTCCTTTATAATTAAGTTGTTTATTAATGTAGGAAAGAAGATTGCATTGCTCTCAAGAAAAGCCATTCTTTGAATGATACTAGAAATTTTAGATTAAAAAGTTTCATAACGATTAGTTTTATATCAAATTAATAAAACTAATGTGAATTTATTGTAAAGTGATTATTATCAAATAGTTAAAATATGTGGGTGAGGAGGTTTTTAATCTTCCCACCCACAAAGTGTCAATCCTAAACCTTGTGCTTGTTTAAGAGATGTTTTTACAACTCCATGACTACAGGAGCTTAAACCGCGACAATTTTCGTTATAATGATACTTTTTTGCACCACTAGGTCCACAAATAAAAACGTTTGTTTCTATAGAAGAAAAAGAAGTGCAAAAAACAAAAAGTAAGAGTAAAGTATATTTCATTAGTTTATTTGACAATTAGATTGTATTCGTTTCCTTTTTTATCGAGAGCTTTTAGTTTTCCGTGAGAAATCCATTCTGTAGAAATTTCTAGCTCGGGTATACTATCTGTTATTAGAATTCCAGCACCATATTTTCCTTCTGTATTAATGTTTCCAAAAACAGAATCGCCATGAATGTTTACTCCTTTTACATGATAGTTGTACTTATAATGTCCCGGATGTCCAGTTCTGTATTCGTATTTAAATGCAGTATTGACATGATACGTTTTGGCTTCTTCTGCAGTAATAGTTTTGCGGTCGTCTGCTGTAACGGCACTTTTGTAGAACGAATTTACTTGCGGCAGTGGAGGCGGAGCATCAGCTTTTTTACAAGAAAATATAAAAAGAAATAAGAATAGTAGGGAGTAGTTTTTTAGCATAGGCAATGTGGTATTTAGTTAGTTGCGATAAATCTACTTAGAATTATATTCTTTAAAGTGAGTACTTATACGGGATTTACTTCTGTTTTATGAAGCGATAGCATCTCATCGGATAATACTATTTAATATTATTTTCGAAAGGACTTTTTTTCTCTCATATTTTTAGTTTAGTCAATAAGTCTATCGGCTATTTCTTCTTTGTCAATTATTAATTGAGAAGGAAGAATCATTTGAATTTTGTTATCTATTGGGTTCTTAAAAATTGAAAAGTTTCCCCGACAGTTTTGGAATCTAAATTGAAATGCTTTTATTCCCTTTATAAATCCGTCTTTTTGACTTATTTCAAAAACATAATTTGAACAAGATTTTTTAAAAATGCACTTTCTTCTTTTAGATTGAGGAATTAAAAGCCAGTAGCATCTAATAATTAATAAGATGATATATTTCATTTTTTCTGAAAAACAACCATTTGACTATTTGTTGTGTAGCCTGGTTTAGCACCTAATCCAAAACATCCACTATCAGGATGAACAAATGTTGATACGCTTTCCAAACGTACATATTCCCAGCCTTGATTTGTGAAATTTTTTATCAGGTTTTCAAGTTGCTCAGCAACATGATTTGAATTTCCTTTTTTTGGATCGATTGATGCAACGAATGGTACTACCTTGTATTCCATAATTTTTTAGTTTTAATTAGTATTAAATTGATTTGTAATTCAAAAGTAAAACCAAACAAAACCAGTATTTTATGGAAATCCGTAATCGAGTAAAATTTTGAAGAGAAGTTTTCTTAGAGATGGATTTAAACACAAAAAAGAGGACAATGAAGTTCCTCTTTAAAGCATATTGGTTTGATATTTTATTCTTTCTTTAAAATAAAATCTTTAATGATTTTATCCATATTAGAAGGTAAGTCGGCATTTTTAATTTCGAAATGTTTTATTTTCATTTCAGAAAGCCATTTAGTCCAATAAGCTTTTATTATTTTTTCTTCGAAAGGATTATTTTTACTTGGATTTATTCCTAAAACTAGGACATCAAGATCAGACAAGTCGGCATTAATTTTAATGAAACCAAAGTTTCCTTTTTCAAACTTTTTTTCCCAACCATTTGTACTTAAGCCATTTTGTTTAATAAGTTGAGGTGTTAAATAACTGGATAAATTGCCGTCTTTGATTTGGTTTCCTTCATAAAACATATATCCATCGGTTAAAATAACTAAGATGTTTCTGAAGTTCTTGTCAATACATTGATCTTGTACTTTACTGTCGAAAAAATTCCAAATATCTGAGCCAATATATTTATCATCTTTAATTGCCGATTCATAAATAACAGTAGTTTTTGAGGAATAGTTGTCATTAATAGAATTAAGTAACTCTTTTGAAGCGTTGTCTTTAGTAACAATAATTCTCAAGTCTTTCGAAATGGAATTAATTTCTGCATTCTCAGGTTCGGGATTAAAAAATAATTGCATTTTATCGTCAATCTGTCTCATTCTTTTTGATTTTAAATGCTCAGTGAAAGCCTCAGAAATCGATTTAATATATCCTAAGTCTCGTTGATATATTTCCATTGAAGGATTTGGATTTTTTTTAAGGCTTATTCGATCAGATAAATCAACAAGTATGCTAATATTATAATTTTCTGAAACAGACGTTTTAATAGTGGTTTCTTTTTCTTCTTTTTTAGTTTCTTCTTTGCATGAAAAAACTAAAATCAATAATAAGAATAGAAGTGATTTATGTAAAGTATTTTTCATAGTTATTAATTTTTAGAATATACTAAATGTTGAAAGTCAGGATCAATTAAATTTAATTTTCTCAAATGTTCCTCAGAGTAAAGTTCGCAGCTTTGCAAGAGTTCTTCCTTTTCTTTGTAGGGTAAGGCTAACTCGGTGCCAATTGCCTGAAACCAGCCTTCTTTATATTGATGGTGATAATGAAGATATTCTTTTACAGGAAATACGAAACCATCAATTTTAGACTGCAATTCGGATATTTTTCCGTTTATAGCCACGACTTGCTCTTTAAAACCATTGATTTTATTTAAGTTATCTGTTTTAAGTTTTTCTAGATTAAGTAAGTTTTCTTTTCTACCTCTTATAAAAGCTCTGATTTTGTCAATATTTTCAAATTCTTTCATTACAAAATCAAAGACAAGTCCCCAGATAATGTAAACTACAAAGCCAGCAAAAATGATCATCCAGAATTCAGGTTCGCCCAAAGCAATGTTTAAATTATATGGAGATGATTCTGTTGTCTTGTTAAATTCGTAGATCTTTTTCTCAATGATATAAGCCAAAAGAGAATCGAATAAAAAGGTAATAGCAAAAAGCGAAACAAGTCTCAATATATTTTTTATCCCTTTTCCTTTTTGAACCATATGAATTACATATCCCAACCCCATAAAGACAAACGGAATTGTGGTAACTAAAACCCCTTCTAGCCAGCTTGCTTTAAATGCATTTGTAAAAGCATCGGCATCGAAAATCGCAGCAGTTAAGCTATCATTTGAAAATTCTTTGAAAAATGCAGAATAAGAAGCCGAAATATAAAAGACTAAAACATATAGTGTAATAGGCAAAAGAAGGATAAGTCCAATATAAAATTGTGCTTTAAGCCCCTTTCCTTCTTCAATTCCGTATTTATCAGGATTACGTTTTACTTCAATAATTTCGCTTTTTATCTGATCAATACTTTCAGTTATGTCTTGTTCTTTTTTCTCAAAAATGCCAATAGCAGCTTCGGATTTTTTAAGCTCTGTTCTGTTTTTTTCCTGTTCTTCTCGGTATGGTTGTTTTAGTCTATCTTGTTCCATTTTTTGTTTTCGGCACTGATCTTCAAAACTCATATATAAATTTTGCAGGCATGCCTTTAAAACAATTGGTTTTCCTGTAGCTTTTACAGAAGCGGCAAAACCGCTCTGATAATATGTAATTCTAATTTGTTCTCTGTCTTCTTCATTTTCTTCTAAAACTTTGAAGGAAGAATTCTCAGATTTTTTTAAACTAAATAAATGTGTTAGTGGTTTCATAATTTAAGCGTTTAATTGACTAATAATTTCTTCTTTTCCAATATTTTTCTGTACGCAGTCAATGAAGTAGTCCGATAAATCATTAATGTTTTCTTCTAGAAAATCAAATTTTCGGCAGTATTTTCTCAACATATTTAATTCATCATCTGTAATTTTTCCATCTGCCCAAATAATTCTAGTGAGATCGTATAAATACTCAATTTTGGTATTTAAAGTTTCTGGAACAATAAATTCGGTATGGACTGGGTTTAGAAAAAGCTTGTCAAGTTCTTCTTTTGGAATTCCTCTTTCGTCTGCAAAATGATACAGCATTTGAAGTTCTAATACATCAAATTGATCATCAGATAATGCCATTTGATATAATCTCAAAAAGTGACTTTTTAGTTCTAGTGTTATCATGTTTTTTTGTTTAGTTATTTTAAATGTTCGCAAGCTTTTCCATTTCCATCTCCATCCAAATTTTTGTAGCATTTTTTGTAGCTTTCAAAAGTTTTTTGAGCATCGGCTTGACTTTTAAAATCACCGCAGGTTTTAGTAGGGCAGTTTGAACTTGAATTTGAGCTGGATCCTGAACTAGAACCAGAAGTTATCTCTGTTGAATCTCCTGAATCTGAACAAGAAATTATTGAACTGAAGGCAATAAAAACCAAAACCAAAAGCATGCATCCGTTATTTTTGTTTGAAAATTTGGATCTGTTATTGGCATAATGTCCTTGAACGTACGTTCCGTCTTTTCTGTAATATCCTTTTCGATATCCCATAATAATTAAAATTTAAGGTTATAGATTAAAAATGCGAGAAGTCCTGTGAAGACAAATAGGACAAGGCATCCGTTATTTTGGTATCGTACTCCAGGAATGCCTGTTTTAGTAGAATATCCATTTTTGTTAAAAGTTCCCATTTTCGTTCTAAAACTTGGAGAAATTCCAGATTTACTTACATTTAATCCGAGTCCGCCTCCAAGTTTGATTCTTTTTTGAAATCGAAAGCCCATAATTTTTAAGTTTAGTTGATTAGAAATTTTCTGATTGTTGAAACTTCTCTCGACCAGTCCTTAATTTTCATGTCAATCGAAGTCTGAAATAATTATTTTCTTTTTTTGTAGTGATTATTAGTGCTTGAGTTTTTGTATTTCCCACCTTTATGAGAACTACCTTTTCCGCTTTTGTAATGACCACTTTGAGCTTCAATACTTCCTCCTAAGACTAGGAAGAATAGGCTAAATAAAACAGCTAATTTTTTCATTTTTTTAATTTTAAATTGATTACGATTCAAAAGTAAAACCAAACAAAACCAGTATTTTACGGAAATCCATAATCCTTAAAATTTAAATTTTGGAAATAAAAAAAGCTCCCAAAGGAGCTTATAATTGAAGAAAAAGAAATTTAAATTATTCCCATATCTTTTGTAATCGAAACAAGATGAACTGTATTATTTGCTTTAAAAAAGTCTTTTAGTTTTGCTAATCTTTTTTCCATAGCACTTTTGCTATGTGGTTTTGTATCGCTGTTTTTAAAAATTTCTATAATCTCATCCTGTGATGTTCCATCAGACAAATATTTTAGAATTTTAATATCAATATCATCTATTTCGTAGTTGCCTTTTTCTTGTAGCGCAGAAGCAACTTCGGACGAAATAAATTTCTGATCAGAAGCCGAAATTATGTTTATAGCTTTTTTGAGATCTTCGATACTATTTCTGCCTTTTAGTACAAAAGCATTAATTTCAGAATCCTCGAAAAGAGATTTTATACGAACACTTTTATCTTCAACAGAGTAAGCGATAATTTTAATGTTAGGCTGCAATTCTCGAACTTTTTGAATCAATTCGTCACCACTGCCGATTTTTACTTCGCGATGATCTTTTTTAAACGAAAGATCACTAATTAATAAATCGTATGGTTCATTATCCTGAATGGCTTTTCTTATTTTTAGTAAAGCATCATCGCAATATTTTGCATGTTGAAAATTGACAATGTCGAAATCACTCAAAGTTTGTTTTACAGCTAAATTGAATTCTTCAAAATCTTCGGCAATAATTACTTTTTTAAACATAGGTTTTATTTAGGCATTGTTATTTTTACTTTAAAACCTTTATCAGGTTCAGTGTCAAAAGTAATAGTTCCTTTACTAGACAAAATACGGTTTTCCATATTTTGCAAACCATTTTTTACGATTTTTGATTTTTCGCAACCTTTTCCGTTATCTGTATAGTCTATAAAAATTGTTTTTCCGTTACTGTCAAACTTTACAACAACCAATGAAGCTTGACTATGCTTTTTCATATTTACCATTAATTCTTGTAAAACTCTATAAATGGTAACTTTTTTAATTTCGTCAATTAAATCCCAATTTACTTTTTCAATGTTGTTAATGATAATGTTTGTATGCTCATTATTATAGGTAGAAAGCATTTCTTTTAAATTGAGCGCATAATTTGTTTTAATGTCTACATTATTATTTTCTCTAGAAATTCCTCTAACTCGCGAATAAATATGATCCAGTTTTTGAATTAGAGTTTCTTTAATGCTTTCATTTTCAAGAGACTGAGTTTGTGTAAAAGTAATGGTATTGAAAACATCATTTGCCAGCTCATCATGAATATCTTTGGCAATTCTGGTTTCGGTGTCGTAGGCTGTTTTTATTTTTTCAATTCGATTGCGGTTCTCGTAAAACTTTCTCAAGTAAAGCAATAAGAGAAAAAGCGATGTAATGCCAATTATAAAAAAGATCTTCTGATACTGTGCTTTTTGCAGTGCAAGAGAAGTCTCGGCTTTTTCCAATCGCAGTATTTGGTTTTCGTCTTTCTCCTTTTTAGAATCGTATTTAATTTTGGCAAATTTATTTTTAAAATTGTTTCTAACCTTTATGATGCTGTCATTTATTGCAATATACTTTTTGCCATATTTTACTTCAGATCCATTAGAAATTAGAAAGGTGAGTGCTTTTAAACGTTCATCAACACTATTGAGTTGGGTCGCAATTTCATAAGCTTTTTTTGCTTTTTCATTTGATTTTTGAACATCAGTTTGAGAATAAAATTCTGCGAGATGAAGATAACTTTCTATGCTTCCATAAACATCGTCATTCTTTTTTCTTAAGTCCAGACTTTCATTCATTAGTAGAAGTCCTTTTTCGTTTAAGCCTTTTTTATAATAAGCAAATCCAAGATTATCGATTACTCTTGCCTTACTTTTTATAAAATTATCGAATGCTTTTGTTTCTAAAATTCCTTCTAGAATTTTAATAGCCTTATCATATTTTTTCTGTTTAATATAAACAACAGCAATATTGTTGAGAGGAGATTGTTTGTCGATTTGCTCTTGCGAAACTTTTATAGCCTGATTGTAGTAAAAAATAGCATCATCGTAAATAGAAAGTTCTTTATCGGCAATTCCAAAGGAATTATTGATTGCCGACATATAGCTATTGTTAATTTTTGAATAAGGCAGTGCCTCTGTTAAGGTTTCTTTGCTCCCATAATAATCGCCATTTATTTGTTGGATGTTTGCCATCCGAATTAAATTGTAAACAATATTTGTACTGTCTTTATAAAATTCAAAAGCAATTTTTGATTTATTAAAAAGATAAAAAGCATTGTTGTAGTTGCTCTTTAGGAACTGATCTGTCGCTTTTTCTTGTAGAAGTTTTGCTTCTTTTTTCGATTTCTCAGGTTTGATTAATGTGCTTGTTTTCTCCTCACAAGAAATTAAAAGGAGAAAAATAAAGAAACAAAAAAACGGGGATCGTAACATAAATCGTACTTTCCCCGAATTTAGCAATTTATTGAAAACAACAAATTTTATTTGTTATTTTTTTGGTGGCGTAATATTAGTTTGATCATCACCGGGACCATCGGGTTCACTTGCTTGTCCCTCTGTCGGAATTTCTTTTTTTATTTCAGTTTTTTGTTCTGAAGATTCTAATTCATCAGCAGAGCAAGAGAATAATGTAGTTGACAATAGCGCGCACGCTCCCCATAAATATAATGTTTTCATTTTTTTAAAGTTTAAAAGTTGAACAAGGGGTATTGCTGCCTGAAATCTTTTTCCAGGTTGGTTTTTAAATGGCAATACCAAATTTTGTTTGGGAAGTGAAGTGTGTAGAACCGTAAGATTTTCATCTATACTTCCCGGAATAAAATCCGTCTTACGGTTTTCCACACTTGGTACATGAACTAGTTTTGTACATTTGCTTTTGACCTGCAGATCAAAGCGATAACTAATTTTGTTGAGGCAAAGTAACAACCGTTTTGAGCCTGTATTGACCAGAAAGTCAGGAAAGTCGAATGTTTTTCTTGAAAGTCAGAAGAAGTTCCAGAAAGTCACAAAAAGTTGAGTAAAGTACTTTAGATAAAGTTTTAAAAAGTTCAAATGCCTATGCCAACCATTACTTTTGAAGATTATAAAAAAGCTATTAAAGCTAAATATGAAGAAGAAAAAAATGGAGAATATTCTAATAATCTGAATTCTCCAACATCAGCAAATCTTAGAAATTTGTGCGTCAAAAGATTTGACGCAAATAGTAATAAAGATGACTTAATTGCTTTTAAATCTTTTTTTGATTTTCCATTTGATAAGGATAAGAAAAATCAGTTTGGAGAGGATGAACTGAATAAATTAGAAGCAGTTAAGCGTTTTCTTTTAGGTAAAACAGAGAATCCCGCTGAAGACACTATTCAACTGGCTGCAATATTGGTAGATCTTCAGCCAAGACCTTTTAACGAGTATAGAAAACAACTTGATGAGGACGAAAAAAGATTAATTGAAGTGTTAAGGGATACCGGAACTCCTGAAAATGAAAATTTTTCTAACACTTTAATTGTTGAGATAGAAAACGAACATTCTCCTAGTTTAAAAAATGATGAGGTAGAAAAAGATAAAAATGAAGAAGTAAAGCAAGATGAAACTAGAGAACTAGAACAAGATAAACATCAAGACTGGGAAACAACTCCAATAGGGATATCAGATATTTCAACTCCCGTTAAGATTGGAGGGAAAGATGTGGGAAAATCTGGAATGAAAAAATATTTTGTAATTGCAGCTTTTCTTGCTGTATTAAGTATAATCATTTACTTGAGCATGTCACAAAAAGATTGCATGCAATGGACAAACGATCATTATGAAAAAATAGCAAGATCTGATAATGGCTATTGCGAAACTTATTATGATGCGAGATATTTTAATTTAAGAAAAATTGAAGTATGTGATACAACTGATTTTTTTGATGATAATGGTAGAGCGAAAGTTTTTTATATTAAGATTGGAAACTCTATAGAATGCTATAATCAATCTGCGCCTTATCCAGAAAACACGCAAAGATTCTTAAAACCAATTACACAATATATTATCAATCGATATCTGTCTGATAGACCAAAATGCAATTAATAAAAAAAGAAAGGAAGTACATTTTCGGTACTTCCTTTAAAATTGCGTTATAAAATTAATTATCCTCTGGCGGCGGCGGCGTAATAGTGCCATCGCCAGGACCATCTGCTTGTGCTTCGGTTATAGGTTTTTCTTTTACAACTTTAGTTTTTGCGCTTGTTGTTTCTGTGTCATCAGCAGTGCAAGAATGAGTTGCAAAACTTAACAATACAATACCACTGAATAAAAGTAATTTTTTCACTTTAAAATAAATTTAGGTTAGACAACTGTAGTTTAAGGTTTTTTAGGTGGTGGTGGCACAGTAATAGGATCATCATCCGGTCCTATATTTGCTTTGGCATTATCCACAGACAAAGTATTTTTTTTGATTTCTGTTTTAGATTCGCTTGTTTGACTATCATCCGCAGTGCAGGAGTACGTTGCAAAATTTAATAGAGCAAAAATGCTAAATAGTAATAGTTTCTTCATTTTGTAAAATTAATGGGTTGTTAATATTTATCTAAAATACATTAATTATTAGTCATTGTAATAGAAAAAAAAACATTGTTTAAAAAATGCGATTTATGTAATATATTCCTAAAATCATGAAATTTTTTGTAGGTTTTTACTTTTAATTTAGCATTATTGAATTAAATTAATAAAAAACAAACAAACATGAAAAATAGAAACATATTATTCGTATTAGCCTTAGGCGCGGGAATGTTCGTAACTTCTTGTAGTAACGACGATAATGATGGAGAAACAATAATTCCACTTCAAGGGAAGTATAGTCTAAGCCAAACTGGGACAATTGTTGATGGAAAAGAAGTGTTAATTGATGCACCTCAGAATGCAGCAGGATGTAATAAAGATTATTTGGATCTAAGATTAAGTAACGCAGCGGTTATTGGTGATTATAACGGTTCTGATTGTGCTCTTACAGAAACTACTGGTACTTATGTAAGATCTCATAACGATTTGACTATTACGGTTGGAAACATTAGTTCAACTAGTGATATCATGAACCTTACTAACAAAGAGCTTAAAATTAAAGATAAAACAACTGGTGTAATTACTGTTTATACTAGATAAGAATTTGTTTGAGATAATTTCAATTCGTTTTGAAATGGAAAAAGGAAACTCGTTAAATGAAGTTTCCTTTTTTTTATAAAATAAATTTAATTTACAGGAATATAGATATCAAAAGAAGCTCCTTCGTTGTGAATGCCAGAAGCAGTAATGACTCCGTTGTGGTTTTCTACAATTTTTTTTACAATTGCGAGTCCGATTCCGGTACCATTGTAGCGATCTCTACCATGTAGACGCTGAAACACTTCGAATATCTTTTTGTTGTATTGGGATTCAAAACCAATTCCGTTATCCGAAACTTCTATATGGCAATATTTTTTTGCTGCAATCAGTTTTTCTTCCCCTAGATCTTGGCCTAATGCTATTTTGCTTTTGATTCTAATTATAATCGGAATATCAGGATTTGAAAATTTCAGCGAATTACTAATCAAATTATAAAGCAATTGCTTAAACTGGAACGGAATAATATCAACTTCAGAAGTATGTCCGATTTCAATTATGGCGCTTTTTTGTTCTAATTCTTCGGTTAAATCTTCTTTTACTTCTTTAATAATTTGGCTGAGGTCTGTTTTTATAAAAACACGTTCTTGACTATTTGTTCTAGAATAGGCCAATAAATCATTAATTAAAGTCTGCATTCGTTGTGCAGCGTTTTGCATTCGTTTAAATTTATCTTTTCCGTTTTCTGATAAATTTTCCGATTCTTTATCAATAATCTGCGAAGCAAAAGTCTGTATTTTTCGAAGCGGTTCCTGCAAATCATGACTCGAAATATAAGCAAATGACTGAAGCTCTTTGTTCATTTCTTCTAGTTCATTGTTTTTTTGCTCTAGTTCTAGTGCATTCATTTTTAATTTATCATCGGCTTTTTTTCTTTCGGTTAAATCATGCGTTACTTTAGAAAAACCAATAACATCGCCTTTTTTATTATGAACCGCGGTAATAACTACGCTTGCCCAAAATAAACTTCCGTTTTTACGTGCACGCCAGCCTTCGTGAATTACTTTTCCTTTTTCTCTTGCCAATTCTAAAAGTTCTTCAGGCAATTTATGTTTTTGATCTTCGGCAGTATAAAAAATGCCAAAATATTTTCCGATAATTTCGTCTGCTTTATAGCCTTTAATTTTTTCGGCTCCAACATTCCAATTTTCTACAATACCTTTTGAATTTAAGTATAGAATGGAATATTCTTGAACTTCTTCTACCATCAAATGATAACGCTCTTCACTTTTTCGAAGCGATTCGTTAATCTGAATTAGCTCTCTAGTTCTCGCTGTAACTTGTTGTTCAAGTTCATGAGTAAAAGCTTTTTCGGTATGAATATCGGTAAAAGCGCCGACCCATTTTATGATTTTATTGTCGAGTCCAAAAACAGGTTCTCCAATAACGGTATGCCATCTGTAAGATCCATCTTTTCTACGCATTCTCACATCGCAGCGATACATTTCACCGGTTGCGAGTGCATGTTGCCAGATTTTTACATTTTCTTCAAAATCATCTGGATGAATCATTTTTTGCCAAGAACCTTCAATTCCAGGTTCGACTCCGGTATATTCTAGCCATTTCCCAGAGGTGAAAAGAGCTTTTCCTTCAGCATCAGTTTCCCAGATTAACTGCGGAATGCTTTCTGTAAGTAAACGGAATCTTTTCTCGCTTTCTTCGATTTTTTTTCTGGCTTCGACTTTTTCGGTAACATCAATAAGCGTCATTCTAATTCCAGAAATCGAATTATCGCTTTCGCGGAGTGGTGCAAATTCAAAATCTACGTAGTATTGATCACCGTACTTTTTATTATCAATAAAAAGCAAAGATTCAGATTCAGAATAGACATTTCCAGATTCGTAAACTTGTTTTAATAAATGTGCGTATTTCTGATTGTTAAGTTCTGGGAATATTTCTAATAGTTTTTTTCCTTGAACTTCACTTTCTTCTTTTTTCCAAATATTATTCAAAAGCACAAAATTGGCCATTTCGATCACAAAATCATTTCCGCGGAAAATGGCTTTTGGAACAGGCGATTGCATAATAAGATTTCGCAATTTCTTTTCGCTTTCTTCTATTTTCTGGTTGTATTTTTTTTCTTCGGTAATGTCCCGAATTGTTCCTATTAATTTTGATGGATCATTATTTTCATCATAAAAAACTTTTCCTTTCGCTTCAACCCAATGAATCGATTGATCTTTCCAAATTACACGAGCTTCGTAATTTAAAAAACCTGATTTTAAAGCTTCTTTATATCCTTCATTTCTAAGATGCACATCATCAGGATGAAGATGCGCCAATAATTCTTGATGAGTTAACAAAGATTCTTCGGTATAGCCGTGAATGATTTCCAGATATCTTTCAGAATAGGTGAGATGTCCTGTTTTTACATTAAGTTCCCAAGTTCCCAATTCGCTGGCTTCAACAACAATTTTAAGACGATCTTCGTTAAGTTCGATTTTTTTTCTGGCTTCAACTTTTTCGCTTACTTCGGTAACGGTTACCAAAATTCCTGAAATTGTTCCGTTTTCTTCTTTCAGCGGATGATAAAGAAAATCAAAATAAGAAGTTTCGATTTTGCCATATCGGTTTAAAGGTACAGGAACTTCAATTCCGTGAAACGGAATTCCAGTATTCAAAACATTGTCTAGTAAAACGCTAACAGTTTCTTTTACTTCTGGAAGCGAATCATACAAAGGTCTCCCAACAAAAGATTCTTCCGTTCGATCAACAATTTTGAGATAAGCTTCGTTAGCCATTTCAACCACATATTCAGGTCCACGTAAAATAGTAATACCAACGGGAGCTTGTCTTACTGTATTACGAAACCTTTTATCGCTTTCTTCTATTTTTTGTTTGGCTATATACAAATCTGTAATTTCTACAGCGGTATTCATTACCCCATAAATTTTACCATTTAAATCGTATAAAGGAGTAAAACTGTAATTGAAATAAAAAGATTGCAGCTTATCATCGATGACAATATCGATACGCGAATTTCTAGAATGAAAAGATAGGCCAGTTTCAAAAACCGATTCTACTTGTTCAAAAACCGATTGATTTTTTAGTTCTGGAAGAATTTCTCGGTATGTTTTTCCGATTACATCTGGGCCTTTACCCCAAATTTTTATAATAGATTCATTTGCTAGTTCAATGCGCATTTCTTTTCCAACATAAACCGCAATCGGAAAAGGTGCATTTTCTACCAGCTGTCTTATTTTTTGTTCACTTTCTTCAACTTTTGAACGTGCCAAAACCTGAGCAGTAACTTCTGTAGCAATTGCTGCAATGCCAGAAATAGTGCCGTCTTTTTCGCGCAAAGCTTCGTAAACAAAATTAATATAGGTGTTTTCAGTTTGTCCGTTTCGGTTTAGTTGGACAAAAAGTTCATCTGTAGCAATTTTTTTTCCGTCTCTAAAAACGCTGTTAAGAATTTCATCAAAACCTTGTTTTTTCAATCCTGGCAGAATCTCAAAAATTGGTTTGTTAATTATATTTTCGGCTTTTGTATTCCAAAGCTGCAACATTTGTTCATTGGCAATTTCAACAATATGATTTTCGCTTTTAAAAATGCACATTGCCACAGGCGCTTGCATAATATTATTGACAAATCGCACATTACTTTCCTGTAGCGCATCTGCAACAATTTTCTTTTCGGTGGTTTCTATAACCGTTACCAAAATGCCACCAATAGAGCCATCTTCGATTTTTATCGGACTGTACGAAAAGTCAAAAAAGCAATCTTCTATGTAGCCATTTCGATGCAGTGGAACCTTAAAATCAGGAAAACTTACCGCATGTCCTTTCATTACATCGGCAAACATAGGACCTATAGTATCCCAAATTTCGCTGAATGTTTCCCGCGAGCTTATGCCTAATGCTTTTGGATGTTTAGAAACACCAAGAATAGGACGAAAAGCATCATTATACAATTGGGTATAATTTTCTCCCCAAGCAATGTACATTCCAAACGGATTGCCAAGTATCATTGCCGTCATTGTTTTTAAGCTCTGAGGCCAATTTTCAGGATTTCCCAAAGAGGTTTTGCTCCAATCTGCAGAACGAATTAAATTCCCCATTTCACCTTCTTGAGAAAGAAAATAATGTTCCTTGTGTTTGCGGTTCATTTCCAGAGAAGATTAAGGTTGCAATATGAAATTGGCTCTTTCGGGCTGTTTAAAATTATTTTCGGATGCAATGGTAAGTGCTTTTTCTATTACATTTTTAAGTTTAGAAAATTCACCTGGTTTTCTAATGTAAAAAGAAGCGTCTTTTTGGTATAATTTGTCAACTATTTCGCCGTCTAACGAAGTAGAGAAAATGATAATTGGCAGGGCTTTTAATTCTTCGTCATTTTTAATTTCATCTAAACATTCCAGGCCATTTTTTCTAGGCATATTTAAGTCCAGAAAAAGAACATCGGGAAGATTTGAAATATTAGTTTTCAAATAATTCATCAATTGGACACCGTCGTGTACCATTGACAGCGTAGTGCCGATCGTTATTTCATCGAGAGCTTCTTTAAAGAAAAGGCAGTCATCTTCGTCGTCATCAGCCAATAAAAGATAATAATGCTCTTTATTCATTTTTTATTCTCCTTAATTTAGGGTTAAGTTTTCTTTCGATAAATTTAACTTTTTTAAGTAAGATTTCTAGTTTTTTTGTGAAGAATGTTTTTTAAAAGAAGAAAAAAAGAAGAAAATATCATTGATTTTTTTCTCTAATGCAATTTTAATTCAATAAATGCGTTTTATTAATTCTTTGCAGGTTTTTATTTAAAAGCGTGCTTTTTGAGATTCATATTTCTTTACCAAATAGAAGAAACAAATACTGTAAAACCTTTTAGAATCTCATTTATTTCATTCCAAAAATCACGATTTTAGTGTATACCGTATCCAAAAAGTGTAAAATAATTACACACTCTTTTTTGTTCTTGTTTTTCTAAATGGCTCTGTACCAGTTTAAAATCGTATTGGCATGCCGCTTGTAAATTGTGTTAGTGTCAAAATCTCTAATGTGTCCGTTTTTGAAAGGGAGAAGATTTTGCTAAAAGCCAAATTAAGAAAATTAAAAAAGGAGTATAAGCATGAAAAGCGAAACAATTATCTCAGAACAATTTTATGCGAACGGCAGTTCAGCTATCAGCAAAAAAACATTAAACGGTTCTTTTTTTAGAACCAACGAAAAATCACAAAAAGTGCATGTAGAAAGACCGACAAGTCCTTTTGGATTAGCGATTCTTATTGCTACTTTCTTATTACTAATTGCAGGGGCCGTTATGGTATTTCAATTGCAAGACGATTTTGAGCAATTTCATTTTGAAAGAATTGCTTCGACTTGGGGATTGCCATTTTTAATAATTACGACACTTTTATTTTTCTACCAAACAGGGGTTTTCTTGTACAGTTCGTATTTGTACTTAAGATACAAAGCTATTCCATCAGTATCAGATGATTTATTGCCAACTTGTACGATTATCGTTCCGGCATACAATGAAGGAAAACTAGTTTGGGACACTTTATTAAGTCTTGCAGAAAGCGATTATCCAGCAGAAAAACTGCAGCTTCTTGCTATTGACGATGGAAGTAAAGATGATACTTGGTACTGGATGCAGGAAGCAAAAGCAAAATTAGGAGATCGTGTTACGATTTTTCAGCAGCCTAAAAACCAAGGAAAACGTCAGGCTTTGTACAGAGGTTTCAAATTAGGAACAGGAGAAATCTTCGTAACTGTAGATAGTGATTCTATAGTAAAAAAAGATACTTTAAGAAACTTAGTTAGCCCATTTGTGGTAAATAAAAAATGTGGTGCAGTTGCAGGAAACGTTCAGGTTTTGAACAATAAAAAAGCGATTTTACCAAAAATGCTTAATGTAAGTTTTGTAATGAGTTTCGAATTTCAACGTTCTGCTGAAAGCCAATTGGGTTCTGTATTATGTACGCCAGGAGCTTTGGCTGCTTACAGAAGAGATGCAGTTTTTAATTGTCTGCCAGAATGGATCAACCAAACTTTTATGGGGCAGCCATCAGATATTGGCGAAGATCGTGCTCTTACCAATATGATTTTGAAACAAGGTTTAGAAGTGAAATTTCAAAGAAATGCAGTAGTATTAACTAATGTTCCAGAAGAATACAAAGGATTATACAAAATGTTTATTAGATGGGCGAGAAGTAATGTTCGCGAAAATCTTATGATGGCAAAATATGTTTTCAAGGATTTTAGAAAAGAATCAAAATTTGGACCTAGAATGCTGTTTTTAAATCAGTTTTTTAAAATTGCAATGACGTATCCGTTCTTTTTATTCATGTTCTACTTTATTGCAGTTCACCCAATATTATTCATTAGTTCAACTTTGGTTGCTATATTAATGTTCTCAACATTTTCGATGGTATTTTACGCAAAAAGATATACGCTTGCAGAATCTTTCTGGGCTTATTCTTATAGTGTTTTCTACACTTTCAGTTTATTCTGGATTGCACCTTATGCCATTGCAACAGCCAACAAAAGAGGTTGGTTGACAAGAGGACTATAAATTAAGAACACTATTCATTCTATTATATAAAACTCCGCCAAACGAAAACCCGCTGTAGTGTCAGCGGGTTTTCTCATTTTTATTTAGAATCTAAAGCAGCAATAATCTGCCTTTTCATTGTAGTATTGGTGTAATCTAAAGCTTCGGCATAAGAAACAGAATATTTTCTTTGGATGTTCTGAAAATGTTCTGGAAACGTGCTTAAAATTTTGTCATAATAAATATCGAGCTGTTTTTCTGAAGGCATTTCATATTTCAAACGAAGCTGAAATCTTCTCAATAAAGCGCTATCTATTATTTCGTAATGATTCGTTGCACAGATCAATAAACTATCAGAAGGGAAATAATCAAAAAGCTGAATGATTGTGTTTACCAAACGTCTCATTTCGCCAACATCTTTATCATCGCTGTCACGGCTTTTTCCAATTTGGTCAAATTCATCCAAAAATAATACGGCTCTTTCGCGAATAGCCTTATCAAAAATAGCTTTTAGATTTTTAGAAGTTTCGCCAATTCTAGAATCGACCACAGTGCTGAGGTTTACAATAATTATCTTTTTATTTAAAGCATTGGCAATTGCTTTTGCTGTTGTCGTTTTGCCGCAGCCAGAACTTCCATGCAATAAAATCTTATTGTCAACTTTAAGATTGTATTGTTTTAATTCTTCAATATATTGATGTTCCTTGATTATCTGAAGCAAAGCGGCTTTATTTTCATCACTAAAAAACAAATCGTCTAAAGCAATTTTTTCAGTATCAATTACGGTAAGATCATTCAGGTTCATCTGCATTTAATTTGCTGCAAAATTAAGTTTTATTCTGCAATGTTTTCGTTCCAGATTTCTTTTCCTAAAAAACGGTTTCCAAAGATCGAAGTGCCAATTCTCACCATATTAGAACCCTCTGCAATGGCGAGTTCTAAATCTTGAGACATTCCCATAGAAAGTTTCAAATCTTGTAAACCTTCAATTCCTTCAGAATATATTTCATCTCTTATGGTTCTTAAAAGTCGTAAAGACGGAATCATTTTTTCTTTTTCAACATCCAAAAGCCCAATACTCATTAAACCTTTAATATTTAAAGTTTCGTATGTTTTTATTTTTTTAATGAAAGACAAAACATTTTCTGGCGCCAATCCGAATTTGCTTTCTTCGTAGGAAGTATTGACTTGCACAAAAACATCCAATTTTCTATTTTGGTTTTGAAGTTGTTTGTGTAACTCATCGGCCAGATTAATTCGGTCTAGAGATTGAATACAAGTTACATATTTCAAAACATCTTTTACTTTATTCGTTTGAAGATGTCCAATAAAATGACGTTCGACAGGAAGACTTTTCAAAACATCATTTTTATCTCGCAATTCCTGCATTTTATTTTCCCCCATTAAAGTCTCGCCAGCCTCGATTGCAATTCGTATTTGCTCAGCTGGAACAGTTTTGGTCGCTAATAAAAGCTGAACATCTTCAGGATTTCTTCCAGCAATTCTGCAAGCACTTTCAATGCGTTGATGCACTTTAATCAAATTAAAAATAATATCGTTTTTCATACTGCAAAATTAAATCTAAACCATAAAATCATACTGGACCAGTACATTTCAAAAAATGAAAAAACTGGATGATTTTAAACTTTTAAATCCAGAATAAATTTGCATAGAGAAAAAAAACTTAGCACCTTATAAAAAATGAAAATAGCAGTTTGGGATACCTACGTAACCCGCAAAGATGGAAAAATTATGCATTTTGATATTTTGGTTGACGAAAATGTTAACGATGCAGAACAAGTGTACGAATACGGAAAATTATATCTGAAAAGTGTAGATGAGGAAGGACAAACATTATCTTCTAAAGAATGCCGTTTCTGCCACATTGATAAAGCGCCAATCGAAGTAGAAAATCAAGTTCGGGAAAATGGTTTTTCTATTATTGAAATGGAAAATTGTAATTAAATGAATGCGGATAAAACAGATTTGCTATCGCGAAAACGCTGATTCGACGGATTTTAAAATCAGTTTTTTTCCGCGTTTTTGCAATAGCAAATCCGTAAAATCTGCGTTTAATTTTTAAAGCAATTTAGAAAGCGCTTTAATTCCTTCTTCCATTTGTTTTTCAGAAAGAGAAGCATAACCCAGACGAAAACCTTTGATGGTTTCATCAAAACTAAATCGATCAGAACTCATGATTCGAATGCCTTGCGATTTTAGTTTTTCGAAAATTTCCAAAACATTAATTTCTGCTTTTGGAACAATCCAAAAAGCAAGTCCGCCTTCCGGTTTTGTAAAAACGATTTTATGTTGAAGATATTGATTTAATAAGCTGTCGAAAAAATCTCTTTTGCTTTTATAAACCAAATTGGCTTTTTTAAGATGGCGCTTTATTTTGCCTTCATTGATGAGGTTTAAAATTGCTTCTTCCATAATATTATCGCCTTGAACGTCGATTATTTTTCTATGATTTCCAATTTTCTGAATGTTTTCATTCGAACTGGCTAAATATCCTATACGTAAAGCTGGAGCAACAATTTTACTGAAAGTGCCAATATAAATATAGTTTTTCAAACCCGAATAGCTAGAAATCGGAAGTATTGGTCTTTGGCCAAAATGAAATTCATTATCATAATCATCTTCAATAATCGTGAAATTATATTGATTCGAAAGTTCAATCAGTTTTAAACGCTTTTTTAAAGACAAAGTAACCGTAGTTGGAAACTGATGATGTGGTGTAACATAAATGGCTTTTATATTTTTATGCTGCAAATATTTTTCGACTTGATCGATATCCAATCCGTCCGATTCTACATTTACCGGAAGTAAAGTTGCGCCAGCATTTTCGAAAGCTTCCCAAGCAGGTTTGTAGCCAGGATTTTCGACCAAAACAAAATCGCCCGATTTTAAAATACAATGAGAGGCAAGGTACATCGCCATTTGGCTTCCGCGCGTAATACAGATTTGATCATGAGAAATGCTCATGCCACGCTTAAAATTGAGCATTTGAGCAATTGATTTTCTAAAATCTAAATTTCCCAATTCGTTGCTGTAACCCATAATTTGCCAACGCGATTTTCGGCTAAACAACTCTCGATACGCTCTTGCCAAATCGTTCATTGGAGCAAGACGGCTGTCTGGAAGTCCGTCATCGAAAACCAAAAAGCTTTTAGGCTCTTCAATTGTAATATTTTGCTCTTTTTTATTTTCTGTGGAATGATGAATTTGCGAAAGTGATTCGGTTACAAAAGTTCCTTTTCGGTCAATTGTTACAAGCCAGCCTTCGGCAATTAAAACATCCAAAGCTTCTACAACAGTATTTCGGTTTACTTTTAATAATTCAGCCAATTGTCTGCTTCCTGGCAAAGCATTTCCGCTAACCAATTTTCCTGTTTGGATAGCCTCAATTATAGCATCGGCAATTTGGAGATAAATGGCTTTATCTGATTTTTTGTCTAACTGAATTTCTAAAGGCCAAGGTCGAAGCATGTGGACTGTTTCTTTTTTATAAATGAAGATAATTTGCTAGTCCAAAAATACAATAATTATAAATGGAAAATAATTGTGTATTATTTTGAAGAAAAGCAAGCTCACATGCAGTACCTTAAAAGTGTTTTTGTTGTTTTAGAATGAAAATTTAGAAAAGAAAAGTATTGAAGAGATTTTTTTAATTCATTAAAAAGGGAATAGATAGAAACCTATTCCCTTTTTTTGTCCTAAGAATATTAAGAAAGTACTGTGTTTGGCAGAACACTAGTGTTTTGAGTAAAATTTAAAGTAAGCTGATCCAGATGTCCAAAGAAAAAAGTGTCTAAAACTTGCTGAAATACAGGATGGGCATTTTCGACCAAAACAAACAAGCTCATAGAAGAATGTAGTTTTTTGGCGCCTAAATCGCCCAAAATTCCTTCGGCAGATTTTTTATTAAAAGTCAATAAAAGTTTTGAAATTTCAATCAGATGTTTAGACAGAATAGGATGATTTAAGAATTCGGTTGCCTCTTTTAAATCTGCTACAGCATAATAATCTGAAATCGTACTTTTTCCTAGTCCTTTAATCTGCGGAAAAATAAACCACATCCAATGCGTTTCTTTTTTACCTTTTTCAATTTCAGAAAAAGCAGTTAAGTACAATTTGTTTTGAGCATCTAGAAATCGGGTCAAATCATTCTTTGCGTAAATCATGTCTTGATTCTGTATTAAATTGTTTATATATGGAGTTTCTTTAATAGGTAACACTTCGATATTTCTTTATTGTATGTTGTCAAATTTTTTTTGCTTACCAAAAGTAGATTGCTTAAGTCATTATGAGTTATAGAATTGCAATTAGTCTTTACATAATTCCGATAGCCTGTAAGAATGCCTTGTTAATAAATTTCTAAAGTTTTGAATGGTTCTAAATTCTAATGTTATTTTAATGTTCTGCAAAAAAAATGGCTCTAACTTGCGCGCTCAGAAAAAATAGAATAAACGCCTTAAATTACTGGGATCCTGAATCAAAATGATTTGATTTGGGTAAACTTTCAGCCTTTTTTTAGACTATGTTGAACAAAATTAAAAATAGCTTTTTATGTAAATGCCTTCAGGTGTTGCTTGTCGGCTATTTTCTAATTAGCAGTTTAAACATTTCTAATAGTGTTGGAAGAATCTTGAGTGATAATGCTGAAACTTATACTGTAAAAGGCATTACTTGCAATTTCTTGAAGAAAATCTTTAAATGTGACGGAATTCCAGAAGAAATGGACGATTACAAAACAAAAGATACTAAAACGGCTAAATTGTCAAAAGGAATTCCTTTAATGGAATATTTGGTTTCATCAGAATCACTAATGCCTAATTTTTATTTCTTAATAGAATTTGAAGGAAAAAAATATATTGACAATACAATCTTCTCATTTGGCTTTCATGGGAAAATAGATATACCACCTCCTCGATTGAATTCATAAATACTTGTTTTTTAAGGATTAGGATAAAAATCTTAATCCATTAATGCGGTTTTTGCCGTATATTTATTCTATGTAATAATCTTGTATTTATACTTTAAATTCATGACACCATTTAAACGTTTTTATAACTTATTGCAGCTCGATAAACGCGATGTATATCAAATTATCTTCTATGCTGCATTTGCAGGGTTAGTAAATCTTTCTCTGCCTTTGGGAATCCAAGCTATTATTAATTTTATTCAAAGCGGACAGCTAAGCGTCTCGTGGATCGTTCTGGTAATTCTAGTTACGGTGGGCGTTGGTTTTGGAGGTGTTCTTACGATTTTGCAGCTGCGAATTGTAGAGAATCTGCAGCAGCGAATTTTTGTGCGTTCGTCTTTTGAATTTGCGTACAGAATGCCTTTAATAAAATTTAAAGAAATGTACTCGGAATATGCTCCCGAAAAAGCCAATCGTTTTTTTGATACTTTAATGGTACAGAAAGGCACTGCAAAATTATTGCTTGATTTCTGCACCGCATTCCTTCAGGTTGGTCTGGGGATTATTCTATTAGTTCTTTACCATTCTTTCTTTATGGTAATCGGACTTTTATTTATTGTCATTTTATATGTCATTTTTAAATTTTCGTACAAAGATGGTCTTGAGACAAGTTTGAACGAATCAAAATTTAAATATAAAGTTGCAGCATGGCTTCAAGAAATTGCCCGCAATAGAGAAAGCTTCCGCAGAAAAGGAGCTTTTGAATATGCATTGGACAGAAATGATGGCTATGTAACCAACTACGTCAATTACCGTGAAAAGCACTTTCAGGTAATGAAGAAGCAATATATTCAGCTGACTATTTTTAAAGTAATTGTTACTGCTGCCTTATTATCTATCGGTGGTTTTCTGGTAATTCACCACCAAATGAACATAGGGCAGTTCGTAGCAGCTGAAATCGTAATTGTATTATTAATTAACTCGGTAGAAAAAATCATCTTCGGATTGGAGTCTTTCTACGACGTGCTAACTTCTGTTGAAAAAATTGGTCAGGTGACTGATATGGAGATTTCATGCATTCCTCAAACTTCAGATAAAACAGAAAAAGGAATCAATATTGAGACCGAAAGCATGAGTTATAATTATCCAGGACACAATAAAAAATCACTTAAGAATATCAACTTGAAAATTTCTCAAGGCGAAAAAATTATTCTTACAGGAACAAATGGGGCAGGAAAAAGTACTTTGCTGCGATTGCTTTCGGGTGTTCTAGAACCAGAAAGCGGTGCCATGTATGTGACCGATAATTATATGAATCGTCTTAATGAAGATACATACAGAGCACAATCGGGGACATTTTTGCAAGGCGATACACTTTTTGCAGGAACAATTCGCGAGAATATTGTTTTTGGAAATGAAGAACTAAATAGTGATGATTTAAAATGGGCTTTAGATAATGTTGGTCTTACGCCATATATTAAAACTTTCGAAAACGGGTTGGAGAATCAAATTCATCCTGGAGGTCGTGAACTTTCTGCTTCTGATGTTCAAAAGATTCTTTTGGCAAGGAGTATTGTGGGTAAACCGAATATCTTATTCTTAGAAGATCCAGTTGACAAAATGGACGAATTGACTTCGAGTAAAATTGTTGATTTTTTACTTTCTGAAGAAAACGACTGGACTGTTATTGTGACTTCTAAAAATGATGTTTGGAAAAGCAAATGCAGTCGTATGATTACGATTGATGACGGAAAAATTATTAACGACATAAAGCTTTAATCATGCTCAACCTATCTAAAGATAACAACGTACTTATAACGCCGGGCAAATACAAATCGATTACAAGTGTTGCTCGTAGACCTCATTACGAAATTTTAAACAAAGTCATAATCGGATTTTTGATTTTTGCTGTCTTATGCCTTTTCTTGCCTTGGACACAAAACATCTCGGGAACAGGTTCTGTAACAACTTTAAAACCAGATCAGAGACCTCAAACGGTTCATAATGCCATTGCAGGACGTATTGAAAAATGGTTTGTAAAAGAAGGAGATTATGTAAAGAAAGGAGATACGATACTTTACATTTCGGAGATCAAAGAAGATTACTTGGATCCTAATTTGGTTAACAATACCAAACAACAAGTAGATGCCAAAAAAATGGCGGTAGAATCATACGGTGACAAAGTAAATTCGCTAGATGTTCAAGCGCAGTCTTTGAATACAGAAAAACAATTGAAATTACAGCAGGCGCAAAACAAAATTCGTCAGTCGCAACTGAAAATAAAAAGCGACAGTATGGATTTGGTTGCAGTAAAAACACAGCTTAGAATTGCAAAAACACAATTTGATCGTTCTACTGCTTTAAATAAAGAAGGTTTAAAACCAATGACAGATGTCGAGCAGAAAAGATTAAAGCTGCAAGAGTCTGAAGCGTATGTGATTACGCAAGAAAATAAACTTTTGAGCAGTAAAAACGAATTGATTAATGCAAGAGTAGAAGTTAGCAGAATTACTGCCGAATATGCTGAAAAAATATCAAAATCAAGAAGTGATAAATTTACTGCCTTAAGTACACAGTATGACACAGAAGCTCAGGTTAACAAACTAGAGAATCAATATACCAACTACAGACTTAGAAATGGTTTGTACTATATTACAGCGCCACAGAGTGGTTATGTAAACCGTGCTTTATTGGCAGGTCTTGGAGAAACTATTAAAGAAGGAACTCCTGTTGTAAGTATCATGCCAGCTAAATACGATATTGCAGTAGAAACTTATGTAGATCCAATCGATTTACCGCTTGTGCATCGTGGTGCAAAAGTTCGTGTTTGGTTTGATGGATGGCCTAGGATTGTATTTTCTGGATGGCCTGGGTTGTCTTATGGAACTTACGGGGGTAAAGTTGTAGCTATAGAAAATTTCATTAGTCCAAACGGAAAATACAGAATTCTGGTTTCGCCAGATGGAGAAGATCGTCACTGGCCAAAAGAATTAAGTATTGGTGCTGGTGCGCAAAGTATAGCGTTGTTAGAAACCGTTTCGGTATGGTACGAGATTTGGCGAAACTTGAATGGTTTCCCACCAAACTATTACAATTCAGGAGAAAAAGAAGATAAAGGAAAGGAGAAAAAGTAAAATGAGAAATCTAGTAAAACTGTTTTCTTTCTTATTTCTATTAAGTTTTTCTACACTGCAGAGCCAGAATTTTAATCAAGAGGAACTTACTTTTATTGAGTTTTTGGGCTACGTAAAAAAGTATCACCCTTTGGTAAAGCAAGCCAATCTTGAAGTAACAAATGCTCAGGCAAAACTGATGATGGCACGAGGCGGATTTGATCCAAAACTTGAAGTAGATTATAATAAGAAAGAATTTAAAGGCACAGAATATTATTCGTTATTAAACAGCAGTTTCAAAATTCCGACTTGGTATGGAGTTGAGATTAAAGCAGGTTTTGACGATACGAACGGGGAATATTATAACCCGCAGAACAAAACGCCAGAAGCAGGTTTAACTTCGCTCGGAATTAATGTTGCTTTAGGTCAGGGAATGTTTATTAACCAAAGAATGGCAGATGTTCGCGAAGGAAAACTTCAGGTAAAACTAAGTGATGCACAGCGAAAACTAAGAGCAATTGAGGTTTTGTATCAGGCGAGTGAAGCTTATTTTGAATGGAGAAAAAGTTACAACGAAGCCGAATTGTATAAAAATTATTTAGGTTTTGCCAGTACTCGTTTTGAAGGCGTTAAAAAGCTGATCGCAGCAGGTGATGCACCCGCAATTGACAGTGTTGAAGCCAAAATTACGGTACGAAACAGAGAACTGAATGTTGAAAATGGAAACCTGAAATTAGCAAAAGCAAAATTGAAACTGGCTAATTTTTTATGGATTGAAAATGTTCCTGTAGAGCTTGGAGATTTAGTAAAACCTGAACAAAATCTAATTCAGACTATAGAAGAAACTTTAAAGACAGATGCTATGATGGTAGATGTGGAGTCGTTAGACTCACATCCAAAAATTCAGTCTCTAGAAACCAAAATGAATATTTTGGAGGTCAATCGCCAGTTAAAAGCCAATTCATTGCTTCCAAAAATTAATGTAGGTTACAACTATATTTCAGAACCAAATTACTGGAATAATTTCAACGCCGACGATTATAAGTTTAATATCGATTTCAGTTTTCCTATTTTCTTAAGAAAAGAACGTGGGAGTTTAAAAATGGCAAAACTTAAAATTCAGGACATGCAGTTTGACATAGATCAACAGCGCTTAGAACTTAAAAATAAAGTAAAAGCGCAGCAGACTGAAATTGCATCATTAAGAAAACAGAAAGTCGTAATTGACAATCTCGTAAAAGATTATATGACAATGCTGAACTCAGAAGAAAAATTATTTTCATTCGGAGAAAGTTCGATTTTCTTAATCAACTCAAGAGAAAACAATTTGGTTAGCGCAAAATTGTCGCAAATAAGTTTAGAGAATCAGTTTTATCTGTCGAATGCCGAATTGTACAAAATATTGGCAAATCCAGATTAACAAATTTCGATGCATAATTGGATAATTGAAATTTATAGAAATCTAACATGTCGCTCCTCTGGAGCTTCTGAATTAGGGAGCATAGATTTTTAGCTATAAATATTTTGCTCTTCCAGAGCTATAAAAAGCCTCGGTGGGACTATACATCGCTAGTCCCAGTGGGACGAAATATTTATAGAAATGTATGTTTGATCTATAAAATAGCCCCAGAGGGGCGAAATATCATGTGTACATAAAAATAACAGTCAGCTTTGTACCTGTCTGCATTATATTAATTTTCAGAATTTTGATTTAAAAAAAGCTTTAGATATTTTTCTAAAGCTTTTTTGTTTGGAAGAAATGTCTAGAAAGCGGTTTCATATTATAACATGAAACCGCTTTTTTTTAAAGTTAAAAACTTCTTTATCTAAATTTGATAGACTTTCTTATTTCGAAGCCGTGTAATTTAATATTGACGAATTATGAGTTTATTAAAAAAGAGTTTCCTTGTATTTTGTTGCATCATTCTTTCTCAAGTTTTAAAAGCCCAAGACGCTCCTTACACAATGGGATTTATTCCAGCATCTATAAGCGAGGTTGATGTTGCGTTTCCGTTAATAGAAAAATGGAATTTGAGCGGTCAGGCAGATATGCAGCTCGTTACACAAGGCGCTTACACAAACGGAAATCCTTTTGAATATACACAGCGTAAAGTAATAAGACCTTGGATTATTTATTCTGGTTTTAAAAATATGAAACTTTGGTTAGGATATGCACACAATCAGAAATATGCGATAGAAGAAGCGGGAAATTACAAAACGTTAGAAAATAGACTTATCGTTATGGGAACCTATACGCAGGAAATGCCCAAAGGTTCTCTTTTCGAACAAGTGCGTTTTGAAACCAAGTTTTTTGATGACAGAAATGGCAATCATCAAACAGTTCCCAGAATAAGAGCTCGTTTTGGAGTCAATCATTATTTGAGACAAAGCAAAGAAAAACCAATTTTTCTAGCACCAAATATTGGCTATTATACCGAATTGATGCTGAAATTTGCTTCTAAAGATTATGCCGATGAACATTTTGATATTTTCAGATTATCGGTTTACTATACTGCTGGAATTACGCCGAATATTCATTTCTTGGCGGGCGTAATCGGTCAGATGCAATTGCGTACAAACGGAACTCAATTTGATGTTTACTACGGACCGATGGTTTCATTAAAATATAGCGTAAAACCAAAAGAACGCGAAACATTTGATAGCGTAGATGGTGGTGCAGATTAGTATTTTTGTTTCATTGTTTTTCTTCCTATTTTATTTTTGAATTATTTCCTGGCCTTAATTTTTAAAAACAAGTTTCAGTATTTAAAATAATTTAATATTAAAGACTGTATTTTTATGCTGATTTAAAAAATAATTTAAATTTGTTGTGAACCAAATAAGGAAAGCAATGAGTTTAAAAGATTTATTAGATAATAGTAAAGACAAAAGTTTGTCTGAACAAAAGTGGCATTTGCTTAGACAATCAATTGTAAAGCGTTTATTGTCTGGAGGTAATTCGACTATTGCCGAATTAAGTGCAGAACTTCAATCAAGTGTTCCAACAGTAACCAAAGCGGTTAACGAATTATTAGTAGAAAACTATGTTGTTGACATGGGAAAAATTACTAACAGCGGCGGGCGTAGACCTTCTCTGTTTAGTATCAATCCGACTTGTGCTTATTTTTTAGGTGTTGAAGTTGGGTTAACGAGTATGTCAATCGGACTTCAAAATATTAAAAATGAGTTGGTAAGCGTAGAGCTTGGAACTTCTTTTACTTTAGAAAACACTCAAGAATCTCTTCTTAAATTTTGCAGTTTAATTAATTCATTTATTGAAGATAGTTTGGTAGAAAAGAAAATGATTGTTGGTGTCTGCATTAACTTTTCGGGCCGAATTAATTCGATGGAAGGTTTTAGCTATAACTATTTTTTCAGTGAAAACCGACCTCTGACAGAGATTATTTCAGAACAATTAAATCTTCCAGTTCACTTAGAAAACGATACGCGTGCAATGGCTTTTGGCGAGTATTGCGAAGGTGTTGTCGATGATGAGCAAAATATCATTTTTGTCAATTATAGCTGGGGAGTTGCAATAGGAATGATTACTGACGGAAAGCTTTATTATGGAAAATCGGGCTATTCTGGCGAGTTTGGACATAGTACGATATTTAACAATGAAATAATGTGCCAATGCGGAAAACTAGGTTGTCTAGAAACTGAAATATCGGGTTGGTCTTTAATTAATCAGTTTAAAGAAGCAATAAAAGAAGGTAAGCAATCTAAAGTTGTTTTAGATGATAACTCACCAGTTTTACAGCATCATGCAATAATTACAGGCGCTGTAAATTTAGAAGATACTCTTTGTGTTGATCTTGTAACACAGCAAAGTGAGAAAATGGGACGTTACTTATCTATCCTTTTAAACATCTTTAACCCTGATCTTTTGGTAATTGGAGGAGATTTCGCACAACTTGGCGATTATGCACTTCTGCCAATTCAATCAGCTCTTAAAAAATATTCATTAGGTTTAGTCAATCGTGATATGAAGCTTAAAAAATCAACTTTGGGGCGCCGTGCGGGAGTTATAGGCGCTTGTTGTGTAATCAAAGAAAAGCTGTTGTTTCCTCTTATTAATAATTAATTTAAAAAATAAATTCATACTTATTAAAATATTTTAATAACTAAAGTTGTTATTTTAAATATTTTTATATCTTTACAAAATAATAATAAAATATTTAAGCAAAGTTTACATCTAATCAATAGAAGTTGGCTGCTTACAAAAGAAAAACTAGAATTAAGATTTGAATAAAACCAAACTAACCATTTGGATAAAAATATTGTTTTTTGATCATAAAAAAAGCCAGCCAATGCTGTGAACATTGCTGGCTTGTTCTTCATCAGAACGGTTGATTGGAAATAAATAAATTGACCTTAACAAAGTTTTATTAACCAAACCATTACAAAAGTATGAAATTATTGCCTAAAAGTAAGCCTAAAAATTTTAGGTTTACTCCTAAACACGTAAAAGTTGTTAAACTTACTTCTACGTTACTTTTAGCTTTTACTATGCAATTAGCGTCTGCTAGCACAGAAAAAAGCGTTGTGTTTACGGATAAAAATGTAAAAAAGAATGACCCAATTCAGAAGAAAGTTACTGGTAAAGTAACCAATGAAAAAGGTGAATCGCTACCAGGTGTAAATATTGTTGCAAAAGGAACAAACATAAGCACTCAAACAGATTTTGACGGAAATTTTGTTTTTGAAGTCCCAGATAATGCAACAACTTTAATTGTTACATATATAGGACTACAAGATCAAGAAGTTGCAATTACGGGAAGTCCATTGAACATTGTCTTAAAAGAAATAGGACAGCAAATGAACGAGGTGATTGTAGTAGGATATGGAGCTCAAAACAGAAGAACTTTAAGTACTGCAGTTTCTAAACTGGATAAAAAAGTACTTGAAAACGTACCTTACTCAAACGTTACGCAATCTTTACAAGGAAGCGTTACAGGTTTGGTTGTAAAAACTTCTTCAGGACAGCCAGGAAAAGCTTCCAATGTAATTGTTCGTGGAGGTACTTCAATAGATAATCCTTCTGGCGCAACTCCTTTATATATTGTTGATGGTGTCATTAGAAATCAGATCGATGATATTAACTCTTTAGATATTGCTTCACTTCAAGTGCTTAAAGATGCTGCTGCAACTTCTATTTATGGTGCACGAGCTTCAAATGGTGTAATCATTGTCACTACAAATACAGGTAAGGCAGGAAAACTAAAAGTTACTTATAATGTTTCAACTCAAAACAGTAGAATTGGTAAAAAATACAATTTTATGGATGGAGGCGATTACATTAAAATGCAACGTGAAGGATTGTATAATGCAGCCGAACTTGCAGGACTTTCTACAACTACTGGTATCGCACGTTTAGGACAATTGACCGGTGCTACGCCTGCAGGTACAGGAAATAATCTAGAAAACAATACTCCGTTTGCTACTTTATTAAAATCTAATTTATCTGCAGAAACCATAAGTACACTTCAGGCAAAAGGCTGGCAAGAAATTGCAGATCCTTTAAACCCAAGCAGCACGATTATGTACAAAAGTACCGATTGGAATGATATCTTGTTTCAAGATGCTATTACACAAAGCCATACACTTGGTTTTAGCGGAGGAACTGATACAGGCGTATTCGATTTGAGTTTAGGATATTTAAAAGGTGATGGTATTACGATATTCACAGGATACCAAAGATTTACCAGTAAATTAAACGCTTCTTTAAAAGTTGCAGACAATTTTACAATTAACGGACGTGTTTTATTTTCAAAAGCAAGCAACAATCAGGTTGTGGCTAATAGTGTAGTTTTCAATAGATATTTAGGAAACTCACCAACTACAAAATTATATTTAGAAGACGGAACTTTAGCTCCAGGACAAAACAACATTAACGGAAATCCATTGTACCAGATGGGGAAAGTTAAAGGGAAAAATGAAAACGATAAGCTTCAGATGAGTGTAGATGGTGAATTAAGACTTGCAAAAGATTTTACTTTCACACCAGCCATTTCATTATACAGCGAGAATGAAAATGACAATACTTTTCAACAGGCATTTTTAAGCGGAAGCAGCGGTTTGGTTGATAATACAAGAACTGCAACAAGATTGAGCAATCAAACCTATCAAGTGCAATACGAAGGAGTTTTTGCTTATAAAAAAGATTGGGAAAATATTGGAAACTTTGATGCTAAACTAGGAGTTTCAAAATACGATAGAACCATTAAATATTTTAATGCAGCAGGAAAAGGAAGCCCTTCAGATTTAGCGCAGACTTTAGATTCATCTCCAATTCCGGTTTCAGTTTACAGCAACAATACGAAATTGGTTTTAAATAGTGTTTTCGGACGTGTTAATTACGATTATAAAAACAGATATTTTGCAACGGCTTCATTTCGTTATGACGGTTCATCAAGTTTAGGACCAGACAATAGATATGGATTCTTTCCTGGGATTTCGGCAGGATGGAATATGCAGGAAGAGAAATTCTGGGCCAACACAATGCCAAAATTCTTTTCTTCTCTTAAACTTCGTGGAAGTTATGGTGTAAACGGAAACTTAGGAACTTTAGGAGATTTCCAAGCTGGAGGATTATATGCAGGAACTACAAACGGACTTCCAAATAGCTACAATGGACAATCGGCGATTATCAACTCTCAAATTGCAAACCCAGGATTGAAATGGGAACAATCTGAAACGATAAATGGTGGTTTTGATATCGGATTAAACGAAGATAAAATTAGAATCATTGGAGATTTCTATAACAAATTGACATCAGACTTATTGACAAATCTGACTTTGCCTTCAAATAGTGGTTTCTCAACTGTTTTGACCAATTTAGGAGGATTAAGAAGCAAAGGTTTTGAGCTAGAAGTTCAGGCAAATGTTTACAATAAGAATGATTGGAAAGTAAATGTTGGAGCAAACGTTTCGCACAATACCAATACAGTTGAAAAACTTCCATTTAATGGAAATGGAAATAATAGAATTGGAGGTACTGAGATCTGGGATGCAAAAAGTGGTAAATATGTATATGTAGGAGGTTTACAGGAAGGACAAAAAATTGGAAATTTCTACGCTCATAAACAATTATATATTCTTTCAACTCAAGCAGAAGCAGATGCATACAATGCAAAAGTTCACGATACTTATGTAACGAAAACGGCTGCAAATGGCGGTAATCCTGATGGAAGAAAATTTGCTGGAGACGCAGTTTTTGAAGATACAGACAATAACGGAATCATTGATAGCCGAGATAGACAATATATGGGGAATATGTTCCCAACATTCGTAGGAGGTTTCAATTTTGATACTTCATACAAAGGTTTCTCTCTAACAGTTAGAACAGATTATTCTTTAGGAGCAACAATTTACAACGAAGCAAGAGCACGTTTCTTAGGTCAGTTTCAAGGTAACTACGGACTGTTGGCAGAAAGCGCACAAGCATGGCAGAAAGAAGGAGATATTACAGATGTTCCTCGTTACCGTTGGGCAGATCAAACCAATCAGAACAACTTATTTAGATCTGAAGCGAGTGGAGCAGCTTATAATACCAATATGTTCCAAGGTAACAGCCGTTACTACGAAAGCGGAGATTATTTATGCATAAGAGAAATTACGTTCAGTTATAGTTTTCCAAAAACACTTATCGAAAAAGCAAGTTTAACATCACTTCGTCTGTATGTTACAGGAAGTAATTTATACTACTTTACAAAATACAAAGGATTAAGCCCAGAAGTACAAGGTATTGACGGAGGATCTAGTTTAGGATTAAACGCAGCTGGTTCTACAGGAACTTACCCAGTGCCTAGAAACATTATTCTTGGTTTAAATATCAGTTTGTAAATTTTTAATTAAAAAATCATGAAAAAGAAATTTCTTTTATACACAATACTTTTTTCAAGTCTTTCTCTTTTTAATTCTTGTCAAGATGATTTAGAATTAACATCTGATAGTGTTATTACATCTGATAGTTTCTGGAAAACAGAAGATGATGCCAAAGCAGGCGTAAACGGAATGTATGTTAACTTCAGAATCCAAACTCAGCAAAATTATTATTTGTTAGGAGGGGCAAGAAGTGCAGAAATTACTGGTGGAGTTCAGTCTCCTTTAACATTGGCAAATTACTATAACAACAATCTTACACCACAAAATATAGATGTAGATTGGGCTGGCTTATATACTGTAATTCATTCGGCAAACTTGGTTTTAAAATATGTGCCAAAAATTACATTTAGTCCATCAACAGTAAAAGAGCAAAAAAGATATATTGCTCAAGCCTATACCATGCGTGCGTTATGTTATTTCATTATGGCGCGTTCTTGGGGAGGAGTGCCAATTGTAACAGAACCAACAGAAAATTCCAATCAGTCGCAATATATTATTCCGCGAAATACGATTGAAGAAACATTTGCCTTTATTAAATCAGATATTGATCAAGCCATTGCTAATTTTCCAGATGCAAACAATAACAAAACGCAATTGGCTCTTCCATCAGTTTATGCTTTAAAAGCAGAAGTGAATTTATGGACAGCAAAACAATTAAATGGAGGAACAGCAGATTTAAATAATGCTTTGGCAGCAATAAATGCAATTCCGGGAACACCGACTTTAATGCCAAGTTTCAAAGATGTTTTTGCTTTTGACAAAAAAGGAAATGCCGAAGTGCTTTTTGCAGTTCGTTATTCATTAGCAGATTTAACGTCATCACTATTAGATAACTGGAATCAGTTTATGTTTGTTGGACCAAGTGATTTTGCACCATTAACATCAGCACAGGCAACAGCTGTTTTCGGTACATTAGGAACAGGTTCAGGAAATGCTGGTATTTCGAGAGTACAGCCAGACATTACAAGATTCAATTTTGCAGCTACAGATACCAGAAAAGACGCAACGTATTTAACTTTATATAACGGTACAACTCCAGTAGTTACAGGTTTGGTAAAATATAATGGAACTGTAGACGGAACAATCAGAAGATTTGTGAGTGATATCATTATTTACCGTTGGGCAGATATTTTATTAATGAAAGCAGAGATTAAAAACGCTTTAGGTCAGGATCCAACCACAGAAATGAATTTGGTAATGAAAAGAGCTGACGCATCGGCTTCATTTACAAATGATACTCCGGCAGCAAATGACGATGTGATTTTAAGAGAGCGTTTAAAAGAAATGGCCTTTGAAGGAAAATCATGGTGGGATATTGTTCGTTTTAATAAAACAAGTATAGTTCCGTCAATGGCAGGAAAACAAGTATTGTTTCCAATTTCTCAAAACACAATCAATTTCAATCCTAAAATTGTTCAGAATCCGGGATATACCAATTAAACGAAACAAAGAATAAAAAAACTAAAGTTTAAAATCAAACTGGAAATGAAAAACTTTTCCAGTTTGATAAAACGAAAAAATCAAAAAATAAAAGTCATGAAAATCGAACATTTACAAGGTCTTATTTCAGCTCCATTTACTCCATTTGATGAGAGTGGAAAATTGGATGTGAGCCTGATTCCAGCTTATTATACTTTTCTAAAAAGAAATGGCGTAACAGGAGCATTTATAATTGGTTCTACTGGCGAAGGGGTTTCGATGTCATTAGAAGAGAAAAAAACGGTTGCAAAAGCATGGGCAGATTGCTCCAATCATGATGCCGATTTTAAAGTAATGGTTTTCCTTGGCGGAACTTGTTTAACAGACTGTATTGAACTAGCAAAATATTCGTATGAAATAGGTTTATATGCAGTTTCAATCACAGCTCCGTTTTACTTTAAACCTGGCAATGTAGATACACTTGCAGAAATCTGTATTAAAGTGGGAGAAAGCGTTCCAAATATGCCATTGTATTACTACCATATTCCAGTCTTGACAGGAGTAAATATTCCAATGTTTGATTTGGTAAGAGCTTTGGATGGAAAACTTCCAAATTTTGCAGGAGTAAAATATACACATGAAGATTTTATGGATTTTCAGAGCTGTATGAGTTATGAAAACGGAAAATACGATATGCTTTGGGGACGTGACGAAAACATGCTTTCAGCATTAGTTTTAGGTGCTAAAGGCGCTGTTGGAAGTACTTTTAATTATGCTGCACCATTGTACTATGATTTAATCGATGCTTTTAATGCTAATGATTTAACGAAAGCCAGAAAGTTACAGCAAAAGTCAATTGATATGATTCGTTTCTTAGGAAAGTATGGCGGAATCTCAGTTGGAAAAGCCTACATGAAATTGGTTGGACATAATTTAGGAGAATTCAGATTGCCAGTCAAAAACATGAGTGCAGAACAATTTGAATTATTCAAAAAAGATGTTGCAGGTTTAAATTTTGACGCCTTTAAATCAAAATAATACGTTTCGTTTTCGGCTAAAACAAACAACTATGAATCGATTTTTTTCTTTCTCAATTCTTACTATTTCAATTATGTCAGCAACAGTTGGTCTTTCGCAACAAAAAAATATTTCAAAAATAGAATGGCAAAAAGCAGCGCAGCTTCAAAATGCCGATGGAAGTCTTTCTCTAGGTTTTGCAGGACCAATTAATGGCGTGACAAATGATGTTTTAATTGTAGCTGGAGGAGCAAATTTTCAAGATAAAATGCCTTGGGAAGGAGGAAAGAAGCATTATTCAAAAGAAATTCATGTTTTAGAAAAAAACGATAAAACCTTTCATTGGAATAAAAAATCAATAGCAGAATTACCAGAACCAATTGCGTATTGCGGCAATGTTTCAACCAGTTTAGGAATCGTGTACGTTGGAGGAGAAAATGAGAATGGTTTATCCAACAAAGCACATATTTTAAATTGGAATTCTGAAAAAAATGAAATTGAAATAAAAGCACTGCCCGATTTTCCAATCCAAATAACCAATATTGCTCTTGTAAATGTAAGCAATGTAGTATATGCAATTGGCGGCGATGAAGCCACAAAAAGTTCCGATTTGGTTTTTAGCATTGATTTAAATAAAGCCAAGCCAGAATGGAAATCAGAACCAAAATTACCTTTTGCATTAGCAAATTCAGTAGCAGTGGTTCAGAATGAAGTCATTTATGTTGTTGGAGGAAGAACCAAAACAGCTTCTGGAATAAGTGATTTGCACAACACAACATTGGCTTTCAACCTGAAAAAACAAATTTGGGAAACTAAAGCAATTATAACGGACGGAAAGAAAACTACTAATTTTTCAGCAGGAGCAGGAGTCGCTTTTGGGAAAAACTATATCATTATTACCGGAGGAGATAACGGAGAAACTTTTCATAAAATAGAAACCTATTTATCTCAAATTTCACAGACAGCTTCAGAAGAAGAAAAAGCAAAATTAATTGCCGAAAAAAATATCTTAAATACAACACATCAAGGATTTTACAATGCCGTTTTATTGTACGATACTTTAAAAAATAAATGGACAAAAATTGGCGAATTGCCATTTCTAGCTCATGTAACGACAACAGCAGTACTTTGGAACGATAAAATTGTTTTATCAAATGGAGAAATAAAACCTGGAATTCGTACACCAGATGTTATGATTGGAACTGTAGAATAAAAATAAAAATCTAAGTTAATTAAGTTAAGTTGCTTAGAAACCTGATAGGTTTTTAAAACCTGTCAGGTTTAATTGAAGATTGCTAATAAAAAACCAAAAATCAACCAAAACCAAAATGAAAAACTCTAAATATTATCCTTGGCTCGTAGTCGCGTTACTTTGGATTGTAGCTTTATTAAACTACATGGACAGGCAGATGCTCGCAACCATGAGACCATCAATGGAAAGTGACATTCCTGAATTAGTTTCAGGAGAAAATTTTGGACGCTTAATGGCAGTTTTTCTTTGGATTTATGCTTTGATGAGTCCAGTTTCTGGAATTATCGCCGATAAATTAAATAGAAAATGGCTAATTATTGGGAGTTTATTTGTTTGGTCTGCAGTTACCTATGCAATGGGTTATGCCAAAACATACGATGAAGTTTATTGGCTAAGAGCCATTATGGGCGTGAGCGAAGCTTTATACATTCCTGCTGGTTTATCTTTAATTGCCGATTATCATCAACAAAAAACAAGATCACTTGCCATCGGGATCCACATGACAGGGCTTTATGTTGGCTCGGCTTTAGGTGGCTTTGGAGCGACAATTGCAGCAAGATATTCTTGGCATTCTACTTTTCATCATTTCGGAATTGTAGGCGTGGTTTACTCTATCATTTTGGTTTTCTTTTTATTTGAGAAAAAGACAAAGGTTTTTGATCCAGAGTTTAATAAAACACACGAAAAAGTTTCTTTGCTAAAAGGTCTAGCCCTATTATTTACCAATATTTCTTTTTGGGTAATTCTTTTCTATTTCGCGATTATAAGTTTACCGGGATGGGCAACTAAAAACTGGCTTCCAACGCTTTTCTCAGACAATTTAGGTATTTCAATGGATCAGGCTGGGCCTTTAGCAACGATTACAATTTCATTTTCTTCTTTATTGGGAGTTGTGTTCGGTGGAATTTTATCAGATAAATGGGTTCAAAAAAATATAAAAGGAAGAATTTATACTAGCGCGATAGGTTTAAGCTTAACTATTCCCGCATTAATGTTGATCGGATTTGGGCATTCGTTGCTTCACGTGGTTGGCGCAGTTTTGTGTTTTGGTATAGGATACGGAATGTTTGACGCAAACAATATGCCCATTATCTGTCAATTTGTTTCTTCAAAATATCGGGCTACGGCTTATGGTATTTTAAATATGACAGGAGTTGGCTGTGGCGCATTGGTCACCTCTTTGTTAGGTAAATCAGCCGATACTGGTAATTTGGGTTATGGTTTTTCTTTGATGGCCGGTATCGTACTGATTGCCCTTATAACACAAATTAGTTTTTTGCGCCCAAAAGTAAACGATTTTGAAGAGGCTTAAAGCATAATTATTTACCCTTTTTTAAAAATTAGATTTGTTAGTTAGGTTTTTTGGTTTTATAAGCCTGGGCGAAGCCTTGCCGTTTCGCTCGGCTCATGATTCCTCAATTTTAATAGAATTTGAAGAAAAAATGAGAACACAAAAACGAAATTTATTTCTGTTCCTATTAATAGTTTTTACAGTCATTCCATTTAAAATGAATGCACAAAAAACGACTGTAAAAGTGGCTTGTTTGGGAGATTCTGTTACAGCGGGATATTTGTTGGCAAACCCGCAATCAGAATCTTATCCTTCGCAATTGCAGGTTTTAATGGGAAATGGTTATGAAATTAGAAATTTTGGACACAGTGGTGCAACTCTTTTAAAAAAAGGGAGTAAACCTTATTATAAAACTAAAGAATGCTCTGATGCGATTGCCTATCAGCCGGATATTGCAATTATTCATTTGGGATTAAATGATACTGATCCGAGGAACTGGCCGAATTACAAAGAAGATTTTAATGCCGATTATTTTTGGCTGATTGATGCATTAAGAAAACAGAATCCGAATGTAAAAATCTTTATCTGTCGTATGACTCCGATTTTCAATGAACATCCTCGTTTTAAATCGGGAACCCGAGATTGGTTTTGGCAAATTCAGGAGCATATCGGCGAGATTACAAAAGCCAACAATGTCAATTTAATTGACCTTCATGAAAAATTATATTCGCGTCCAGACCTTTTTCCAGATGCATTGCATCCAACAAAGGAAGGGGCAAAAATCTTAGCACAGACAGTTTACGAAAATGTTACCCAAGATTTTGGAGGTTTAAAATTAGGAACTGTTTTTACCGATAATATGGTTTTACAGCGTAACCAGCCGATTCTAATTTATGGAAATGCAAATGGAGGAGAAAAAGTTGAAGTAGTTTTTGATGATAAAAAAGAAATTGCAACAACAAATGAAGCAGGAAAATGGAAAGTTATTTTTCCAGCAATGAAATCTGGAGGAATTCACGAAATTTCAATTTCAACTTTAGATAAAAAAATCACTTTAAAAAATATTTTAATTGGAGATGTTTGGTTTTGTTCAGGACAATCTAATATGGCTTTTCCTCTAAAAAAATCTGAAAATGGAATCTCTGAAGTAAAGAAAGCGGTTGAGAACACCAACCTTAGATTATTCAATTTTGAAGCTATTCAAGAAACAAACGAAAAAGCTTTTGACTCGATTACTTTAGAAAAAGTAAATCAGTTGAAATATTTTTCTGGAAAATGGAAAACATGCGATTCTTTAAGTGCCAAAGATTTTTCGGCAGTAGCCTTTTACTTTGGTCAAAACATTATTCGCGAAGAAAATATTCCAATCGGATTAATAGAAGTTGCCGTTGGCGGTTCTCCAATAGAATCTTGGTTTGAGAGATATACTTTGGAGCATGATGATAAAGTAGTGGACGTATTAACAAATTGGAGAAAATCTGATTTCTTGCAGCCTTGGGTACGCTCTAGAGCAGACGAAAATTTAAAAAACGCAATAAACCCAAAACAGCGTCATCCTTACGATCCTTGTTACAATTACGAAGCAGGCGTTTCGCATTTTACAGCGTTTCCGATAAAGGGATTTATTTGGTACCAAGGAGAAAGCAATGCACATAATGTTGAATTGTATGAACATTTAATGCCAGAATTAGTCAAAAATTGGAGAAACGCTTGGGGAGGTTCATTGCCATTTTATTTTGTGCAATTATCAGGAATTAATCGACCATCGTGGCCAGAATTTAGAGATGCACAAAATAGAATTCAAAAAGAAATTCCTAATAGTGGCATGGCTGTTAGTATGGATTTTGGAGAAGAGACAAATGTTCATCCAATAAAGAAAAGGCAAATTGGGGAGCGATTAGCGTTATTGGCATTAAAAAATACATACGGCAAAAAAATAATAGCAAACGGACCAATTCCTTTAAAAGCAATTCAAAAAGGAGATGCAATTCTAGTTTCTTTTTCGAATGCAAAACAATTATACACCGCAGATAAAAAAGACCTAATCGGTTTTGAATTAGTTACCGAGAAAGGAATTCGGATTGAAACCAAAGCAAAAATTATAAAAGATCAAGTTGAGATTAGTATTCCGAATGGCGAAAAAGTTAATGAAGTTTTCTACGCCTGGAAACCTTATACAACAGCAAATTTGGTAAACGAAGCCAGTCTCCCATGTTCCACTTTTAAGCTTAAACTGAATTCTATAAGCAAAAACTAGAAAGCATCTCTATATCTATATTTTTCCTTTAGCTGACCTGATTTTTCAGCTAAAGTGACTTCACCTATCTATAACTGAACCTGAATTTATTTTCGGGCATAAAAAACATATATCAAAAATGAGCTATTCAAAAACTGATTTAATAGAATTAAAAGACTTTTATCAGAACCAATTACTAAATAATACAGTGCCATTTTGGTTTCCGCGATCTGTAGATACCGAGCATGGCGGTTACTTATTGATGCGGAACCAAACTGGAGATTTGATTGATACAGATAAATCGGTTTGGTTTCAGGGGCGCACAGCTTGGCTTTTAGCAACACTTTATAATACAATAGAGCCAAAGCAAGAATGGCTTGATGGCGCTAAATCGGGAATCGATTTTATTAATCAACATTGTTTTGATACTGATGGAAGAATGTTTTTTCACGTCACTCAAGATGGAAGCCCAATTCGTAAACGCCGTTATTATTTTTCTGAAACATTTGCAGCAATTGCGATGAGTGCTTACGCCAAAGCAAGTGGAGATGAAGCCGCAGCAGAACAAGCGCGACATCTTTTTGGAGAGTGCATAAAATATACAACAACTCCTGGTTTGTTAGAACCAAAATATACTTCAACAAGACCTTCAAAAGGAATTGGCTCTCCTATGATTATGATCAATACAGCACAGCAAATAAGAGAAAATATTGGCGACTCGCGTTGTGATGAATGGATTATGAAATGGATAGCCGAAATCGAAAATGACTTTGTAAAAGACGATATAAAATGTGTCATGGAACAAGTTGCTCCAGACGGTTCTATAATTGATCATATTGACGGACGCACTTTAAATCCTGGACATGCAATAGAAGGTGCATGGTTTATTCTGCATGAAGCAAAATACAGAAATAACGATCCACATTTAATTGAACTAGGGTGTAAAATGCTCGATTATATGTGGGAAAGAGGCTGGGATAAAGAACACGGAGGAATTCTATATTTCCTTGATGTTTATGGAAATCCTGTTCAGGAATATTGGCAGGATATGAAATTCTGGTGGCCACATAATGAAGTGATTATTGCAACCTTACTGGCTTATACCATGACAGGAAATGAGAAATATGCAAAATGGCATAAAATGATTCACGATTACTCGTATAGTAAATTTCATGATAAAGAAAATGGGGAGTGGTTTGGCTATTTGCACCGAGACGGAAGCGTAGCTCAAACTGCCAAAGGTAATCTTTATAAAGGACCATTTCATTTGCCTCGTCAGGAATGGTATTGTACACAAATATTAAACGAATATCTTGAGAAAAATTAAAGTCCGCTTATCCTGATTTATCCGCCAGTCATCAAGTTTTTCGTTATTATTTTTTAATGCTTTTTAACCAATTTATAACCAAATATTAAAAACTATGAAAAATGTATTACGCTATTTTTGTTCGTGTTTGATGTGTTTATGCAGTATAAATACAAAAGCGCAAAGTGGTAAAGTTTTAAATCTTGATGGCACTTCAACTTATATGACAGTGGCAGATCATCCGGATTTAGACTTTGGTTCGGGTCAAAATAAAACCGTAACCTGTTGGATTAAAACAACAACCAATACTGGAACACCAAGAATTTTTGCTAAAAGAAATGGCACTTCTGGTAATGGATATGAATTTTGGACAGGAAACGGCACAAATGCAGGAAAGTTTGCCATGAACATGAGTGGTACTGGAACTCCAGCAAGCATAAGTACAGCAGGCTATTCTGCTAATTCTCTCGCAGACGGAACTTGGCATCATATCGCTTTGGTTATGGATGCCTCGAGTAACCGAACTATGTATGGATACATTGACGGAGTTTTAGCCAATACAGGAAAAACATTTACTTCTGTAACTTCCGATTTTTCTAATGCTGTGAGCTTTGTAATTGGTGCAACTTCAGACGCTTCCAACAGCTACAAATGGGCAGGACAGATTGATAACGTACGTGTTTGGAATAAAGCAATGACAGCAACTGAATTGCAAGCAGATATGACAGCAGTTGTTAATGGACCTGCGACAGATCTTTTGGCAGCATGGAATTTTGAAAATATAACCGGCACTTCAGTTCCAGATATTTCAGGAAATAGTCATACGGGAACTCTTTTTGGATCTGTTACTTTTCCAAATGCTTTTCCGATGGTTTTAAATTTAGACGGAGTAAATGATTATATGTTAGTTTCAAATCATAGTGATTTTAACTTGGCGGCTGGACAAAATTTAACCATAAGTTGCAGAATAAAAACGGGCGATTTCGGAAAACGTATTTTGAGCAAACGTCCAAATGGTTCTGGAATTGGATATGAATTTATAAATAATACTTCGGCAGGAGGAGGACAGTTTGGAGTAAATTTAACGACAAGCGCAGGAGCAGCAGGCCCGCCGTACGGAACTTCGAGTATTGCAGACAATGTTTGGCATCATTTGGCAATGGTAGTTGATGTTGCCACCACAAGCTGTAAAATTTATGTTGATGGTGTTTTGCAGCAAACTAAAACATCGTCTAACATTGGAGGAACAAATACAGTTTCAAATACAGGAGATTTGTTTTTTGGCACGATAAGTAATTTTTCTTCTTATATGAATGCCCAAATCGATGACATTCGTTTTTGGAGCAAAGCTATGACTGCAGCAGAAGTTTTGACCGATAAGACAGTTGCAATAACGGGAACAGAAACTGGATTAATTGCCGCTTGGGATTTTGAAAATATAAGTGGTACAACGGTTCCAGATATTTCAGGGAATAATCATCCAGGAACATTAATGAATGGAGCTTCTGTTATTGCGCAGACGAATGAAATGCAGATTAATTCAATCTCTTTGATTCAGACAGAATTGCCAACAGGTTTAGGCGATACAGATCAGAGAATTATAGCGGTAAAAGCTTCTGTTTCGGGCAATTTAAATCCGTTGACGGTAAGTGCTTTAAAGTTTACTATGGCAGGAACTACCAATATTAGCGACGTTACAAATATTAAAATATATTCAAGCGGAAGCACAGCAATTTTTAATCCGACAACAGCAACATTATTTGGAAATGTTACACCTTCTAGCGGAAATCTTATTGTAAACGGATCAAAAGCATTGGCTTCTGGAGATAATTATTTTTGGATTACTTACGATGTTTCAGCTGGAGCAACTGAAGGAAATTTATTAGATGCAACCTGCGAGTCAATTGTTGCAAACGGAATAACTTATAATGTAGCCTCAAATACAGTATCTGGAAACCGAGTAATATTATTAACCAATACGCTTTTATTTACGCCTGGAGATGCAGGTTCTGCAAGTTATCGTATTCCAGCAATCATCACTGCTGCCGATGGTTCGCTGGTAACGGTAACAGATAAAAGATGGAATGGCTCAGGAGATTTATCGGCAAAAATAGATCCTGTTGTGCGCAGAAGTACCGATAACGGAAAAACTTGGTCTTCACCATTAACAATTGCCAATTTTGGAGCGGCAACCGGAGCAGGAGATGCGGCTTTGGTCTTAGATAAATCGACAGGAGAATTATTGTGTTTAGTTTCTGCAGATAAAGGATTTTTTGCTTCAACTAATGCGGTTCCTGCAAAGGTTTTGGTAATTCATAGTACGGATAACGGCGTAACTTGGGGAAGTCCTGTAGATATTACGAGTCAGATCTACGGACCAAACCCAAATTGGAAAGGATTGTTTGTTGCTTCTGGTAGAGCACATCAATTACGTGATGGTAAAATTGTTGCCACAATTGCAGTTCGAGAAAATGTTTCAGGAACAGAACGCATTAGTAATTATTTAATTACAAGTGCCGATCACGGTATTACTTGGACAGCATCGACAAATAGAGCAGAAATAGATGGAGATGAAGCAAAAGTGGTAGAATTGAATAACGGAAACATTATGATGAGTATAAGAAATCCGGGAACACGCCGTTTTAATATCTCGACAGATAAAGGAGCAACATGGGGAACAGCTTATAATCAAACAAGTATAACAGATCCAAATTGTGATGGTGATTTTATTCGTTATACTTCAACACTTGATGGTTACGATAAAAATCGCTTATTACATTCGATTCCATTTTCAAGCAGCCGTAAAAATGTAAGCGTGCAAATGAGTACAGATGAAGGAACAACTTGGGGTTCGCCAAAAACAATATTTCCTGGAGCATCTGCTTATTCAAGTCTTACTATTTTGCCAGACGGAACAATTGGCATTTATTATGAAAATGGCGAAAGCTCAACTTATCAGATGTATTTTGTCCGTTTCTCATTAAACTGGCTTACAAGCGGAGCTGATACATTTTTGCCTCCATCAAGTTCTTTATCAGCAAAAAAAGTAACAGAAAATACTGTAATAGAAAATAACGAATTTAGTGTTGAAGTAAGTCCAAATCCTGTTAAGGATATAGTTAAAATCAAAGTAAATAATGCTTCTGGAATTGCTGCAATTAAATTATTCGATTTAACTGGGAAATTAATTCGAACTTCCGTTTTAAATTTGAACGAAAAAGAGATATCATTTTCATTGGCAGACCAGCCTCAAGGAATTTATCTTTTAAATGTAAAAGATTCAAATACTGGACTTAACAGTAAAATTATAAAGAAATAAAATTAAAACATGAAACAAGCAATTGTAAATGCGATTGTGCATACAGGAGATGAAGTAATTGAAAATGGGGCCGTAATTATTGAAAACGGGACTATTATTTCAGTACACCAAGAAATACCAAATGACATTGAGCAAATTAATTTGGGAGGAAATCATCTCGCTGCAGGATTTATAGATATTCAGATTAATGGAGGAGAAAAGTACTATTTCAGTCAGACTCCAAATGAAGAAACCATTCAGGATATTTATGATGCAAGCATGAAGTATGGCACAACACATGTTTTACCTTGTTTGATTTCTTCTTCGAGAGAAACTATTCTCAACGGAATTGAAGCAGTTCGAGAATACATGCAAAAGCACAAAAATGGCGTTGTCGGAATGCATTTGGAAGGTCCGTTTTTAAATCCGTTAAGACGTGGCGCCCACAGTATTGATCAGGTGAGAAAGCCAACGAATGAAGAATTAGAAGAAATAATCAGAAAGGGAAAAGATGTTATAAAAGTTATTACAATTGCACCCGAATGTTTTACAGAAGAACAATTGAATATGCTAATCGAGAGCGGATTTACGATCTCGATTGGCCATTCGACCATAACACACAAAGAAGCACAATTTTATTTCTCTAAAGGAATAAATCTTGTGACACATTTGTTTAATGCCATGACGCAGTTTGGCCACCGCGAACCAGGTTTGGTTGGAGCTGTTTTTGAAAATGAAGAAGTTTATGCTCCAGTTATTCTAGATGGTGCACATTGCGATTATGCAGCAGCAAAAGTAGCTTACAAGTTAAAACAAGAAAAATTCTTCCTAATAAGCGATGCAACTTTTTTAGGGCGAAAAGTAGCCAATTTTAAGTGGGACAATTTTGACGCGCATTTAGAAAATGGTTTTTACAGAAACGAAGACGGCAATCTGGCGGGAGCTACAATATCAATGACAGAAGCGGTGCAAAATGCTTACAATCATCTGAATGTTTCGGCTGATGAAGCAATAAAAATGGCAACTACAAGGGTAGCTTCTGCTATTGGTATGCAAGAAAAAATCGGCAAAATAAAGCCTGGTTTTCCTGCCAGTTTTGTCCAATTCAATGCTGATTTAAGTGAAATAGAAACGCTTGATTTTTCTAAAACCGACAGTTCTATTTCCTAATGATTAAAGAAAAAGTGTCTCCAATTTTGAGTAAATTTAAAGAACTCAAAATCATTTTTATCGGAATTTTTTTTTCCTTTTTGTGGGCTTCTGCATCTACAGCTACAAAAATTGGACTTCATTCTGCTCAGCCTTTTGTAATTTCTATTTTTAGATTTCTAATCGCTGGATGCATTATGCTTCTTATTTCGCATCTTATAATGGCAAAACGTCTGCCTCAAAGAAAAGAATGGATTCAAATCAGTATTTATGGTTTGCTCAATATTACTTTTTATTTGGGTTTGTATGTTCTTGCTATGCAAAAAGTATCCGCTGGTTTAGGGAGTTTGGCAGTAGCAACTAATCCTGTTTTTATTGTTTTGATTTCGGCAGTTTGGTTATCTCATAAAATCGATTTTAAAAATATTATTAGCTTATTGCTTTGTCTTACGGGTGTTTTTTTTGCGGCCTATCCTTTATTACAAAGCAGCTTCGCAACTCCCAGCGGAATACTGATTCTTCTAGTTAGTATGATTGCATATTCATTAGGAACAATTTATTATTCTAGGCAAGAATGGAATGATTTGCATATTTTAACCATAAATGGCTGGCAAACCATAATTGGAGCTGTATTTCTTTTTCCTGTCTTGGTTTTAACTTATAAATCAGATCAAAATAATTTAGATTTAAATTTCTGGCTTTCCACTTTTTGGCTGGCAATTGCAGTTTCTATTGGAGCCATTCAGCTTTGGCTTTATCTCTTAAAAATAAATCCGATAAAAGCTTCGTATTGGCTTTTCTTGTGTCCAATATTCGGTTTTTTAATCGCTTACTTAGTTGTCGAGGAACCATTGACTTTTTATACTTTTCTTGGTGTTGTTTTCGTAATATTAGGATTGTATATTAGCCTTTCTTCAAAAAAAATAAAAGAAAAATGACAAGATGAAATGTTTGAAAATCAAAACATTAAAAAAGTTTTAAGTATAGAAATAGTATACAAAAATTTACTATTAGTATACTTTATATTCATATTTTTCTTGCAATATGCTTGTTTTTATCGAGCATATTTATAGTTTTGCATGATATTTTAACCCCAAACCTACTTTACTTACTGATGAGAAAAAACACTCACTTTTTTGTATTTGCCCTATTGGCAAGTATTATTTTTGGCTGTAGTGATGATGGCGAAAACTACAAACCAAGTTACCTGCCAAGCATAGATGCTACAGCTTTACCCGCAGAAAATAAACCAATGACTATGTTTGAAGACGACGAAGATCCTTCAATCATGTACAATAAAGCAGATCGCTGGTTTAGAGTAAACGAACCTTTTCAAGTTATTTTAAAAGGAAAAGATTCTGTACAAGTTTCACTTTATTCTCCAGTTGGACTGACAGATGTTAAGGTGTACGCAAAATTGGCGAATTACGATAAGAAGTTTTTGCTTTTTAATTTTTCAAAAGTTCCAGCTTTTCATCGTTCGTTTCATAAAATTCCTTTAACGGAGCAGAAAAATGATTATTTGCTAGAAACAGGAAATACGGTAACAATCGATAAAATCGACGGATTTTCGTCTGGAGCAATTGAGTTTTTTATAGAATCGGAAGATCCTTTGTTTAAGAAAATCAAAAAGATAAAATCGACGCATTTAGTTCAGTTTCATGATGGATACCACATTAATGAATTGGGTAAATTTCTTCCAATGAATCCAGCTTTAGCAAAAGAAGCAATTACGATGATTATTAACTATTCGTATGCGTTAAGCCATCCTTTGTATTATGATACTTTCATCAACTTTGACAGATACAAACAAGAACAGGCAACGACTGCAGGGACAGCTATAAACGGTGCATTAAATTGGCATGGAAATGCTGAAGATGTTGATGGAGTTTACGATTACTATTCTAAAGAAGAAATCGAAAAAATATATTGGAACTATCTTGATAAAAGAACCGTTTGGATGGCTATGGTAGGAGGAGATTCTGCTTGGGGCGGAGGAAATCTGGCTTCGCAATGGGAGTCGGGTTATGTAACTGGACATTGGTTAGGAGAAATGTCGGTTTGGTCTCACGAATATTCGCATCACATCGGTTTTAGCCATAGCAGTAATTTAGCAAATAGTGGCGAAGGCGGTGGCCAACAGGAAATGCTTACTCATTTTTATAAATACCTGATTTACTTAAATGATCTTCCGTTTACAGATCCAGAAGTTTTAAAAACATATGCAAAAACGGCTTATGTAAAAGGAACTTATAAAAAACCAGTATTTACCATTAATCCTAAAAATCCATTTTTGCTGAAATATAAAGGTGAAGGAAAATGGAACTAAAATATAAATTAAACATGAAACATATTCTGCCCCTAATTTTAGCGCTTTGTTTGTTTACAAATTGCAGTAAAGACGATGTAGCATCTAAAGATTATACCTATTATTATCCAACAGATGAAGCTTCTATTACTAACGAAAATATTCCAGGAAGCACAGAAGCATTCGATCCAAAAGGAATTGCAATTGCAAATGAGAAATTATACGTTATTAACGGAAATGTATTGGAAGTTTTTAATGCACTAACATTAGCTCATATTAAAACAATTAAAGAGTACAAAAAAGGAACAACAACAATTCCTTTAACGAGCTTAACATCTGTTAGCGTTGATAACGGTCGCATTTATGTAGGAAGTACAGAATCGAGATTATTTGTTTTTGATGAAACTACAAATGCGGGAATCAGTACGGTAGGAAACGGTCAATGGTGGCAAACTTTTGTACACGTTTTTGGTGTTGTAGCAAAAGACGGATTGGTGTTTGTAAAAGAAAAAGAAAAAAGCATAAAAGTTCTTGACGCTTCTCAAATTACAGAAACCAGCGATTGGAATTTAAAACCTATTGCCAAATTAAATACTTTAAACGGATGGACAGAAGTGTATTCATTAGATATTCTTGACGGAAATTTGGTAGTAGCAGGAAGAGATGCAAAAAGCTATTTGTATTATAATATAGCCAATATAAAAGCTAATGCAGAAGCTTCGCTTACAACTCCTATAGAGCCGCAAAAAGTGCAATTTTTGGATATTAAACCAATTGCAGTATCTTTTAGTAAGGATTGGGCAGTTACTTCAGAAAATATTGGAAGTGCTTCTTATTTAAAATTGTATCCAAAAGCAGAGTTCAATAAAATGAATTACAAAGCGGTTTTAAGCGCTTCTGATATTTTAGGAAAAAATCCATTTGGGACTATTGTTGGTACGGCACAGCTTGATGACCGTATTTTCTTATCTGATAATACCAATAAAAAAATTAGAGTTATTAAATTGAATAAATCTGTAATTGCAGAACAGAACAATTAAGATTTTGACTCTCAATACTTTTAAATCCAAGTTCCAAACTTCAAATTGGAATTTGGATTTTTTTATTTAAAGCCTTAAAATAACCTACTAAATTGATAGGTTAATAAAAGTTTTGATAATTTATGCGTTAAAATTGAAAATAACTATTTAAATTTGCACTCGCTATGAAGAAACAGAACCAGAAAATGAATAATTATTATCGTCGCAGCATGATGTGCTGTGCTACTGTTATGGTATTTATTGAGCTGGCTTAAATATAAAATGATAAAATTTATTTCAAAAAAGCCTTTCAACTGATTTATGAAAGGCTTTTTTGTTTTTAAAACTCAAAAAATGATTGAATTAAAAAATGTAACCAAAACTTTTCATCAGAAAGACAAAATCGTTTCGGCTTTGTCTGATGTCTCTTTGACAGTTCCTGAAGGGAAAATTTTTGGTGTAATTGGAACTTCCGGAGCAGGAAAAAGTACGCTGATTCGCTGCGTGAATTTGTTGGAAAGACCAACTTCTGGCGAAATTATCGTTGACGGAAAAGCTTTAATGCAGTTATCAAACGCAGAATTAGCGATTGAAAGAAGACAAATCGGAATGATTTTTCAGCATTTTAATCTGCTTTCTTCTAGAACTGTTTTTGACAATGTGGCTTTTCCATTAGAATTGGCTGGAACTTCAAAAGGCGAAATCAAAACACGTGTTTTAGAATTATTGCAATTAGTTGGTTTAGCCGAAAAAGCAAACGATTATCCAGCAAGTCTTTCGGGCGGACAAAAACAAAGAGTAGCTATTGCAAGAACTTTAGCCAATAATCCGAAAGTACTTTTGTCTGATGAAGCTACAAGCGCACTAGATCCTGCAACTACAAGATCGATTTTAAATTTATTGAAAGACATTAACAAACGTCTGAATATTACGGTTTTATTGATTACGCATCAAATGGAAGTGGTAAAATCGATTTGTGATGAAGTCGCGGTAATCAGTCATGGAAAATTGATCGAGCAAGGAAGTGTTGGAGAAATCTTCGCAGACCCAAAACATGAATTGACAAAAGAGTTTATTGCTTCGTCTTTACATATTGATGTTCCTTCTGTTTATCAGGAAAAATTACAGAAAGAAGATAACGGAAATTTGAATCCGTTATTGAAATTAGAAATGACAGGAAAATCGGTTAATGAACCGGTTATATCAGAAGTTTCAAGACTTTTTGATACCGATTTCAAAATTGTAAGCGCACAAATGGATCAGGCGGGCGAAGTTAATTTTGGCGTAATGCTGATTGAACTTTCAGGAAAACGCGAAAATTACACTGCGGCAATTCAGTATTTTAATTCAAAACATATTAAAACAGAAATTATAGGTTATGTCTGATTCTCTTATAGATTTATTATTAAAAGGAACGTGGGAAACCATTGTTATGACTTTTGTATCGGGCTTTTTCGGTTTTTTGTTAGGACTTCCAACTGGAATTTTATTGTTCTTAACTCGTAAAAATCAAATTCTAGAACAGCCAGTTTTAAACAGAACATTATCAGTTGTGGTAAATGTTTTTCGTTCTATTCCATTTATTATTTTAATCGTTTGGATGATTCCGTTTACACGTGCCATTGTCGGAACTTCAATTGGTGTGAGTGCAGCTTTAGTCCCGTTGAGTATTGGTGCGGCGCCATTTATTGCTCGTTTAGTAGAAAACAGCTTGCTAGGTTTACCGTCAGGATTAATTGAAGCGGCAAGAGCTTTGGGAGCAACTCCTTTGCAAATTGTTTACAAAGTATTATTGCCAGAAGCTTTGCCTTCGTTAATTAATGCGGCTTCAATTACTTTAATTACTCTTGTCGGATATTCTGCAATGGGCGGAGCTGTTGGAGCAGGAGGTTTGGGACAAGTTGGATATCAATATGGATATATTGGTTATGATGCCGTAACAATGAATTCAGTTTTGGCTCTATTGGTCATTTTAGTATTCGTGATTCAGTTTGCGGGAGATCGATTATCAAAACGATTCGATCATAGATAAGATTTTTAGTCGAAAGTCAAAAGTCAAAAGTCGAAAGTCAAAAGTCGAAAGTCAAAAGTCAAAAGTCAAAAGTCAAAAGTGAAGTGTTAGAAGTTAAAATTTAAAAAAGATATAATTATTATGAAAAGAAATATTTTAAAAATAGCTGGAGTTTTGGCTTTGGCGCTTGTTTTATCCAATTGTGGAAATAAAAAAAATAATGATCCTCATTTTATTAAAGTGGGAGTGGCTTCAGGTCCAGAATTGAAAGTGGCAGAAGCGGCTAAAAAAGTGGCAAAAGAAAAATACGGATTGGAAGTAGAATTAGTTTCTTTCAACGATTATGTGATTCCAAACGAAGCTTTGAGTCAGGGTGATATTGATGCAAATGCTTTTCAGCATAAACCGTATTTAGATGAACAATCAAAACAACGCGGTTACAAATTGGCCATTATCGGAAAAACGTTTGTGTATCCGATTGCAGCTTATTCTAAAAAAATAAAAAGCCTTTCTGAATTGAAAAACGAAAGCACGATTATTATTCCAAACGATCCAACAAACGGAGGACGTTCTTTATTGCTTTTACAGAAAAACGGATTATTGAAATTGAAAGATGGTGTTGGTTTATTGCCAAAGGTAACTGACATTGTGAGCAATCCTAAAAACTTAAAAATTTTAGAATTAGAAGCGCCTCAATTGCCTCGTGCATTAGACGACGAAAATGTTTCTATTGCAATCATCAACAATACTTTCGCTTCTGCAGCAGGATTGGTTCCTTCTCGTGATGCTTTATTTGTGGAAGATAAAGAGTCGCCTTATGTGAATTTGGTAGTAAGCCGTGAAGACAATAAAAACGAAGAAAAAGTAAAACAGTTTTTACAAGCTTTTCAATCTCCAGAAGTTGAAAAAGCAGCCGAGCAAGAATTTAAAGGCGGAGCAGTAAAAGGCTGGTAAAAGAATGTGATATGTAAAATGTGAGATGTGAAATGTTATGGATTAAGACATTTCACATCTCACATTTTACAATTCACAATTATATAAAACAATCTTTTGATTTTGTAAGGCTTACCTTTTTTGATTGAACTAAATTTAGTGTTCAATTTTAAAACAAAAATCATGAGAGCGATTTGGACAGGTTCGGTAAGTTTTGGGTTGATTAATATTCCGATAAAAATGTTTTCGGCTGTAGAGGAAAGCAGTCTAGATATGGATATGCTAGATGCGAAAGATCATGCTAATATCAAATTTAAGCGTGTTAATGAAAATACGGGCAAAGAAGTAGATTACGCCAATATCGTAAAAGGATATAATTTGGATGGTAAATATATTATTCTGGAAGATTCTGATTTTGAAGCCGCAGATGCCATTAAAACCAAAACAATTGATATTGAAAGTTTTGCTTTCGAAAAAGAAATCCAAAGTATTTATTACGAACAGCCCTATTATCTCGAACCAGACAAAGGCGCAATGAATGCCTACGGATTGCTTCGCGATGCGCTTGAAGCTTCAGGAAAAGTAGGCATTACAAGATTTGTACTGCGAAATAAAGAAAGCCTAGCAATTTTAAAACCGTACAAAAATGTGATTGTTTTAAACCGAATTCGGTTTGAACAGGAAATTAGAAGTACGAGCGAATTGAAGCTGCCACCAATGTCCAAAAAAGCGACAAAAGAAATGGATATGGCAGAAAAACTGATAGATCAGCTAACAGAGAAGTTTGATATTTCTGGGTTTAAAGATGAATATACAGCCAAGCTTTTGGATATCATTAAAAAGAAAGCCAAAGGAAAACCGCAGAAAGCTGCTCCAAAACTAAAAGTGGTACACAAACAAAGCGACGATTTAATGGAAATGCTGAAAGCCAGTCTCGAAAACAAAAAGAAAAAATCGTCTTAACTATTTTGACTATTTTCCAGTTTGTGAATAATCTTTTTAATATTGGCGCCTTTAGATAAAACGGGTTTCCATAAATCGCCTTTTTTCTCAAATCGCTTTAATACATTTTTGATGGTAAATTGCGATGGATGCAGTTTATCATTTACTTCATTCCATTCTAAAGGCGTAGAAACTGTTGCACTAGGCTTTGGACGGACAGAATACGGCGCTGCCAAAGTTTGTCCGCGTCGGTTTTGTAAAAAATCGATGTACAGTTTATTTTTCCTTTTTTTGATGCTCCTATCAACCGAAGTAATATCAGGAAGTCTGGAATGTACTTCTTTGGCAATTAACTCGGCTAAAATTTTAATCGAATCATAATCGTATTGCGCGCCAAGCGGAATATAAATATGAAGTCCAGAAGCGCCCGAAGTTTTACAGAGGCATTCGGTTTCCAATTCGTCTAAAACTTCTTTTACAACCAAGGCCGTCTGAACCACTTGTTTAAAATCGTCTTTGGCGGGATCTAAATCAATTACGAGCCAATCTGGATTCTGAATATGTTTGATGGTCGAGTTCCACGGATTCATTTCGATACAGCCTAAATTGGCCATATAAAGCAGCGTTTCTTTATTATTGCAGATCAGATAATCAATATCAGCATTGTTGGATTCTGAGAAGATTTTTTTTGTTTTAAGCCATTTCGGAATTTTATCAACATCAACATCTTTCTGATAAAAACTAGGAGAATCAATTCCGTTCGGGAAACGGTTCATCGACTCTGGGCGGTCTTTTAAATAGGGCAAAATCAGTTCTGAAACTTCATTATAATATTGCACAATATCGCCTTTTGTAATCTTATCTTTTGGAAAATAAATTTTATTCTGATTAGTGAGATGCAAAGTCGTTTTACCAATTTTTAAATCATAATCGTTCTCGTTTTTTTCCTTTTTATTTTCTGGTGTAATGGTCATTTCATCTGAATTTAGTTGAGTTAAATCTTCTTTTTTAAAGGATAAAAAAACTTCCTCCGCCTTTTTATCAATCCTTAATCCAAGATAAACTGGATGTCTTAAATGTTGATCTTGTGTCCACTCCGAAAATTTCACCTGACATACGACTTTTGGTTTTATCCATTGAATTGGGTCGCGCAAAGGAACTTTTTCATCAAGCGGAGATTTTTCAATAAAATGCGGTTTTAGTTTAGTGTATAATTCTTTAAGGATTGCTTTTGTAAAGCCAGTTCCGCATTTGCCAATATAATGCAGCTTTTTGCCATCATATTGGCCAAGTAAAAGAGCGCCAAAATACTTTCTCGAATTTTTAGGTTCCGTGATTCCAATAATAATTGCTTCTTCTTCATTGGCGGTTTTTATTTTAAGCCAGTTGGAACTTCTTCTATTTACAGTATAAGTGCTATCAGATTTTTTGGCAATGATTCCTTCTGTTTTGTTTTTAACCGCTTTTTCAAATTGTTGTATTCCGTCGCCAACGGTATGTTCAGAATAAAAAACATTCGAAAAAGAATACTTATTGAAGAGAATTTTCAACAGTTCTTTTCGTTCCAGAAGCGATAATTCGGTAATTAGATTTCCATCCAAATTCAATAAATCAAAAACATAATACTTAAGATTTCCAATCCCAGTTTTCATATAGTTTTGAAGCAGCTGGAAATCGGCTTTACCAGCATCATTTTCCACGACAACTTCGCCATCGAAAACTACATTATGATCTATTTGTTGTAATTCTTCGGCGATTGGTTTGAAATTTTCAGTAAAAGAAAGCTGATTTCTGCTGAATAAATCTGCATGCTGCGCATTAATGACAGCAATCGTCCTATAGCCATCGTATTTATTTTCGAAAATCCATTCTTCATTATCAAAAGGTTTTTCTCGTAAGCTGGCTAGCATGGGTTTTAGAAATTCAGCTTTTTCGGTTTTTGGATTGGTCTTTTTTTTTACAGCTTTTTTCTCAGCCGTTTTTTCTTCTGTTTTTGAAGCCTGTTTTTCAGATTTTGCTATCAGCTGTTCCAAACTTCTTTTAGAAATAACCGATTTGTCTTTTTCTAAAATATCAGCATCAGAAGCATATTGATCTTTTTTCTTGATTAAAAGCCAGGCATTTTCCTGTTTTCCGTGAAGTTTCACTAGAGAAAATTCACCTTTCAGTTTTTTGCCTTTTAAAATAAAACTCAAACGGCCTTTTTCGAGATCACTCAGCAATTGTTTTTCGTCCGAAACTGTTTTTTCATCAGAAGTATACGTTCCGTTATCCCAAACGATTACAATTCCAGCACCATAGTTTCCTTCTGGAATTGTGCCTTCAAAATCCTTGTAACTGTACGGATGATCTTCGACCATCATGGCTAGACGTTTTACCTCAGGATCCATTGACGGACCTTTTGGCACTGCCCAGCTTTTTAAAACACCATCCATTTCTAACCTAAAATCGTAATGAAGATGCGATGCAGCATGCTTCTGCACGACAAAAATCAGTTCGTCTTCCGATTTCTCCACTTTGCCTTTAGGTTCTCTAGTTTGTTTAAAATCTCTTTTTTGGTTGTATTTAGACAGTGACATAAGTTTTCAAAAGAATTAAAGTGGTTAATGATATAGAGTAAAGCGTCGTTGCTGTGACAGCAAAAATAATATGGGCAAAGAACAGCTGAATATAATAACCTTTAAAATCAATTGGGGGTTGATGATCGGTCATTTTAAATATGATAATCCAGCTGAGTATGCCAATTACACCACTGATAACTCCTAGTAGGAGAGCATTGAGTGGAGAAACTGGTAATATATTCTTTACCCATACTATTTTGATATTCCATAACATTAGAAGATCAATTATAACATAAAAATTAAATAAGTCTTTTTGAATTAAAACTCTATTTCAAAGTTACTTTCAAAAAGGTTTTTTCTGTTATAGGATTAAATTTAGCGCTTATATAATTATAAGTAAAATATTGATTTTCATATATGTTATAATTTGAATGTTATAATCCTTAAGCTGAATTGTATAAGTTTTAGCTTGAAAAGCGATCTAACTTTGTTAGCCTATTGTTTGAGAAATACCTCACAAGCTTCATTGAATGATAAATGTAAAATCAACAGAAAATGAAAAATTCAAAAAAAACAAATCAAGACAATTCTGATGGAAAACAGAACGATTTAGAACAGAATAAATCAAATGCCGAGAACGAATTTTTAACCACCAACCAAGGCGTTAAAATAAACGATAATAACAATTCTTTAAAGTCAGGAGAAAGAGGCCCTTCTCTTTTAGAAGATTTCATATTACGAGAAAAAATTACCCATTTTGATCACGAAAGAATTCCAGAACGTATTGTTCATGCGCGAGGTTCGGGAGCGCATGGTTATTTTGAATTGTACAATAGCGTGGAAAAATATACCAAAGCAGGCTTCTTAAACGATAAGAGTATCAAAACACCAGTTTTTGTTCGATTCTCGACTGTTGCTGGTTCTAGAGGATCTACCGATTTAGCTCGAGATGTTCGCGGTTTTGCTGTTAAATTTTATACGCAGGAAGGCGTTTTTGATTTGGTCGGAAATAATATGCCTGTATTTTTTATTCAGGATGCCATGAAATTTCCAGACTTGATTCATGCTGTTAAAGCAGAGCCGCACAATGAAATTCCGCAGGCTGCTTCGGCACATGATACCTTTTGGGATTTTATTTCGCTAATGCCAGAATCCATGCACATGATTATGTGGGTAATGAGCGACAGGGCGATTCCAAGAAGTTTAAGAATGATGGAAGGTTTTGGAGTGCATACTTTTAGATTTATTAATGAGAAAAATGAATCGCATTTTGTAAAATTTCATTGGAAACCAAAATTAGGCACACACGGAGTTGCTTGGGATGAAGCACAGAAAATATCAGGAAAAAATTCAGATTTTCATAAACAGGATTTATGGGAAGCCATAGAAGCAGGAAATTTTCCAGAATGGGAATTAGGGGTTCAGATTATTCCTGAAAGCGATGAACATAAATTTGATTTTGATTTACTTGATCCCACCAAATTAGTTCCAGAAGAATTGGTTCCTGTAACGATTGTTGGAAAAATGGTTTTGAATAAAAATCCAGATAACTTTTTTGCAGAAACTGAACAGGTGGCTTTTCACCCTGGACATATAGTTCCTGGAATTGATTTTTCAAATGATCCTTTATTGCAAGGAAGATTATTTTCGTATACCGATACGCAATTATCAAGATTAGGAAGTCCAAACTTTCACGAAATTCCAATTAATAGAACCATTGCGCCAATGCACAATAATCAGCGTGATGGACACATGCGTCAGGAAATTGCAAAAGGTAAAGTGAGTTATCATCCAAATTCTTTAGGAGGCGGATGCCCATTTCAAGCCAAAATGGATCAGGGCGGATTTGTAAGTTTTAATGAACGAGTAGATGCTCATAAAGTACGTGCGAGAAGTAACAGTTTTTCGGATCATTTTAGTCAGGCGGCGCTTTTTTACAACAGCCAAACGTCTATAGAACAAGATCATATTGCTAGTGCTTTGTCTTTTGAATTGGGAAAAGTAGAAACGGTTTCGATTAGAGAAAGAATGCTCGGACTTTTAAATCAGGTAAATACTGATTTAGCATCAAAGGTTGCTAAAAATTTAGGAATTCCAGTTCCGAAAAATGTTGAAAAACCAATAAATCATGGGGTAGGGGCAGATGATGAAGGAAATCAAGAACCGTCAAAAGTAAAACCGAATGTAGGAAGTTCAGATGCTTTGAGTATGCTTAAAAATCCAACCATTTCCAATACAATTGCAACTCGACAAATAGCTTTTTTATGTACTGACGGCGTAAGTGCAGATTCAATAAAAGTAATGAAAACGGCCTTGCAAAATGCAGGAGCAAAAGCCGTTATTATAGCACCGCATCTAGGAACTATTGTTTCTGCAGAAGGAACAGAAATTCCAGTAGATCAGACATATAAAATTGCGGCATCGGTACTTTTTGATGGTGTCTTTATTCCAAGTGGAAAAGGAATTGCAAATCTTTCGAAAATAAAAGAGGTAAAAGAGTTTTTAAATGATTCGTATCATCACTGTAAATTTATTGCAGCTGAAGCCGAAGGAGTACAGGTCTTAAAAAATAACAGTGATATAAAATCTAAAGACCCTGGAGTTTTGACAAGTGAAAATGGGGCAGACAAATTGCTAGCTACTTCGTTTATAAAAGCTTTGGGAAGACATCGTTTTTGGGAAAGAGAAAAAAGTCTGTAATAAAATGAAAATGGCTGTCTTTTGCGACAGCCATTTTTTTTAGAATAAAACAATTATTCTGTGCACATTTATATTCCAATATAACCCATGGTTGAAACCACGCGCTATGTTTTGTTTTATGGATTGAAAAATTATTTCTCTAGAATTATTTCCAAACTCTCACTCAAAATAGAAACGGCTTTTTCCATTTCTTCTTTCTCCAAATGTCCAAATCCTAAACGGGTCGCGGTGAGGTTTTTGCTTTGATATAAAATGGTTTTTGGCAGAAACAAACCATGTTTAGAACATTCTTTTTGAAACTGAATCAGATTAAAATGATCCAGCCATTCGACCCAAATTGCCAATCCTCTTGGTGGCACTTTAAACTTGATTTTGCCTTTAAGTTTTTCATTTAGAATTGAAACAAAATGATCGCGTCGTTCTTTATAGATTTTTTTATTTTTCTTAGAAAGACGGTGCACTTCGCCTTCGGTAATCCATTCGGTAAGAACTTGTTCTTTTATGACATCAATTCTGGGTTCTAAGATGTTTTGATGCTTTTCGAGTTCTTTGATAAATTCGGCAGGTGCCGCAACAAAACCGTAGCTAAAACCAGATGGTAGTGATTTTCCGAAAGAACCAATATAAACTACTTTCTGATTTGAGTCAAAAGCAGCCAATGGCAAAACAGGATTATTATCATAATGAAATTCAAAATCGTAATCGTCTTCCAAAATCACAAACCCGTATTGATTGGCCAATTCCAGCACTTCGATTCTTTTTTTAGCGCTAAGCGAAATAGTGGTTGGATAATGATAATTGGATGTCAAATATAAAACCCTGATTTTGGTTGTTTCGCAGATTTCTTTTAGCTTTTTGGTGTCAATTCCATCTTCATTTACCGGAATAGAAATGATCTGCGCTCCCGTATTGGTCAGCGTCATGTTTGACATATAATATCCCGGCGAAGCTACGATGACTTTATCGCCTGGAGTAATAAGCACTTTTGTAACCAGATACAAAGCGATTTCGTGACTGCTTGTTGTAAGAAGGTTAGAAGTCGAAATACGAATTCCACGGGTAAGATTGAGATAATTGGAAAAATGAGTTTTAAAATTCGAATGCGAACGAAGTTCTATCTGTTCGTAAGTTTTAGAGGTTTTTCGTCTTTTTAATTTCGAAACATATAATCTGGCCAAAACATCGGTTTGAACCAATCGTAAATCGGGCATTCCGTCATTAAATTGATATGGCAAATTGCTAATTTCAATCGGACTTTCAAGAATAGTAGAACGCTGAAAACTAAAGCCGATATTATCTGAAGTGGTATTTTGTTCTTTCGAAATACTAAATTCAGCTTTGTTTTTTTGTTTTTGCTGAGATAAAATGAAAGTTCCTTTGTTGGGAAGTGTTTCAATCCAACCTTGTGATTCTAAATCCTGAAAGGCTTTGATTAAAGTGTTTCGGTTAACAGAAAGCACTTTACATAAAATTCTAGTGCCAGGAAGTTTAGTACCTTCGGGAAGAAACCCCGTTTGTATGGCTTTGATAAATTCAAAAACAAGCTGCAGATAAATAGCAGTGCTTTGTTCTGGTTTAAGCTGAATAAAGCTTTTAAAAGGAATTTCAACCGGACTATCCATAATTTATAAACTGACACTTTTTATTAGTACGGCAAGATACTGCTTTTCTAAAAATTTTTAGAAAAAAAGAAAAGGGATCTTACCTAAATAAGTGCCAGAACGATGACCAAATCAAACTATTAAGTCCGGCTGAAATTATTTAATTCATTCCGTAGGAATGTCTCATTGGTAGAATTAAAAATTTGTATTGCGGTTATACGTTCCGTAGGAACGTTTGGTTGGTAAAACAGAACGCTGTTATATAAAATCAGGTGTTCCTCTGGAACACAATGCAAAATGACATATTCTTTTTCTACCGACCAGATATTCCTACGGAATATTACATTGTAACTCGTTGTGGTAATTTATTATAATCTTAATTACACTTTAAAAATCAGTTTCTTTTTGTAGAAAATCCATAAAATGAATGACCAGAAAACAGCATAAGATAAAGCATAAGCGAGTGATGCATTTAATGGGTTTTCAAAACAAGGAATAATTCCATGATTATAAATATACGCTTGAAGCCCAATTTCTTCTCCAGCTTTTTCGGGATCGGCTACTTTTATGCCACTTAAAACTCTCGGAATTATTCCAGAAAAGAAAAATACGATCATTGGGTTTACACCCCAAATCAGGAATAATTTCGTCCATTTTTTATGTCCTTTAATATCGATTATATAATACAAAAGCGTTAAACATAATGTTGCAATTCCGGCTGTGTATAAAACATAAGAACTTGTCCAAAGTGATTTGTTAATAGGGAAGAAGATGTTCCAAATTAAGCCTCCAATTACTAAAGCAGTTCCTGCAATGGCGGTCTTTTTTACAATTTCCATTTTATCAATAGATAAATTTAACAGCTGACCAATGTACATTCCTAGAATTCCAGTTCCAATGGCTGGCAAAGTGCTTAAGATTCCTTCTGGATCCCAAGTTTTAGATGAAGCCCATAAATGTCCGTTTAGAAGTGTATCGTCTATCCAAGCGGCAAGATTGGTTCCTTTGTCGAAATTGGCAGGACCAAATCCAGGAACGGGAACAAAAGCCATTACAAGCCAATATCCAATTAAAAGTGTGGCTAAAACTAAAAGCTGTGTTTTTAAATTAGTCTTTAAATACAAAATAGAAGTAAAGAAATACACAATGGCAATTCGCTGCAAAACGCCTGGAATTCTGGTGTCTTCAAAATGTTCAAGTCCGCTAAATGATAATGAGATAAGAATTAGAAATACGCCAACGGCAAGAATGGTTTTGATTTTCATTGAAAAGTTTCCTAAAAGGGCATAAGCAACGGCAAAAGCAACTATCAATCGCAATCCCAATAATGGAATGCCTTCTAAACCAAATAAATGGATTCTGCTGAAAACACTTAAAAATAATCCTAAACAGAAGATTCGCAAAGAACGAACTAAAATTTTATTGAAAACACTTCCGTCAAAATGCTTCACAGGCATTGCAAACGGAATAGCCGTTCCCATAATAAAAACAAAAAACGGGAAAACTAAGTCAGTAGGCGTACAGCCATGCCATTCAGCATGTTCTAAAGGCGGATAGATAGATGACCAGCTTCCCGGATTATTGACAATCGTCATTAAGAGAATAGTAAATCCTCTAAAGACATCGAGTGAGGTTAAGCGTTCTTTTGTCATTGGGTTTTATAGTTTATGGTTGATAGTTTATGGTTGATAGTTTATGGTTGATAGTTTATGGTTGATGGTTTTGAGTTTATAGTTTGGGATTTGGAATTTAAAATTTGGAATTTATCTGATAATTGCATCTTGAATGATTTGCTGAATTTCTTCTCTGATTTTTCCTTTGGCTAATTTATTTTCGTCATTTACTACTTCTGGATACGTTCTGTTAGATAAGAATACATAAACAATTTCGGTTTCTGGATCTGCCCAAGCCATGTTGCCTGTAAAACCTGTGTGTCCAAAACTTGCTTCAGAAACACAGTCGCAGGTTGGTCCGCCTTTGTGTACTCTTTTATCAAATCCTAAACCCCTCAGGACACCTTGATTTTTGTAATAGCAAGTATTAAAAGCATCAAAAGTTTGTGGAGAAAAATATTGAATTCCGCCATAATTTCCTTTTTGAAGATAAAGCTGCATCATTTTGGCTACATCCATGGCATTAGAAAAAATTCCTGCGTGACCAGCGACTCCGCCTTCCATTGCGGCCGCCATATCGTGTACATAACCTTGAATAACCTGATGTCTGAAATAGTTATCAATTTCGGTTGGTGCAATATTGCTTTTGTCAAATTTGTCTAATGGATTATAAAGCGTATTAGTCATTCCTAAAGTGCTGTAGAAATTTTCTTGACTCAGTTCTTCTAGTTTTTTATGTGTTTTTCTTTCTAAATATTCTTTTAAAATGATAAAAGTAAAATCGCTGTATTTGTATTCTTTTTTTAGAGCTACAGGACTTTCAGCAATGATTTTCATAATCGTATCATGATAATCATTTCGAATGTAAAGATTCTCGGCAACTTTTGTTGTAAAACCGTTTTCTGCTGCTTTTCGATAGTATTTTTCAGAAGGCTGATTGTTGCTGTCTAAAGTTGCTTTGTAAAACGGAATCCACGCTTGAAGTCCTGCGTAATGGTTTAGCAAATCTTTGAAAGAGATATTTTCTTTGTTTGTTTTGGCAAAGAAAGGCAGCATGTCTTTTAGTTTGGTGTCCAGTTCTACTTTGTTTTTATCGTACAATTGCATCACATTTGGCAATGTTGAAATCATTTTTGAAATCGAAGCCACGTCGTATAAATCTGAATCGGTTACTTTTTTTCCGTTATCATAAGTTTGCGCTCCGTACGATTTCTGAAAAATAACATTTCCTTTTCGGGCAACTAAAACCTGCATTCCCGGTGCCATTTTACCATCAATTGCTTTTTGCGCTACGGCGTCTATTTGTGATAGAATTGCCGGATTCATATTTACATTTTCTGGAGCTGTAAAAGCCAGACGATTTAGTTTTTCGGTAGTTAATCCATCATTTACATGGAAAGCATCATTTATAGAAACAGGCAATTTTCCTTTGGCTTCAATGGCGCCAAAAAGCAATCCTGCCGAAACAACCTGACTAATATCTGAGTTTTGATACGAAACCACCAATCCTTCAATATCATCAAAATTATTAATAGACAATAACGAATAAGGCTTTGCAAAAATGTCTAGAATTACTTTGTTGTGTTTTGCAATTTCTTTTAGCCAAAGCATTTCTTGTAATGTAAATTCTTGTTTTTCCCAAGCTTTATTTACTTTATGATAACTGATAATAACCTTGTCAAATTTTTTCAATTCTTTGTTTAGACTGTCCAGATTGGTGTCTTTAACTTCTGTAATATTGGTATATTTTTTTAATGTCGAAACGAAAGCGCTATTGGTGTCTTCACCCAATTTTATATAGGCGATTTTTTCGCTTAAATCTTTTATCGGAAGAATTTCTTTTTCGTTTTTTAAAACCGTAATCGCATTTTCATACAATTTATAATGTAAAGCATCATTTTGCGACGGATTCAAATCATTGTACAAATTATTTAAATCAATCGGTTTGTATTTATTTAATCCTGCTTTGTATTTAAAATGAAGAATTTTTTTAACCGAATGTGACAATCGTTCTTCCGTAATTACTTGCGTATTGTACGCCTCTTCCAATTTCTGAAAAGCAACGGGTACATTTTCTGGACAAAGCAAAATATCATTTCCTGCTAAAATAACAGCGATTTCTAGATCTCCAGGACCTTTAAAGTTGGCAGCGCCTTTCATCGCCAAACCATCTGTAAAAATTAAGCCATTAAAACCTAACTCTTTTTGAAGCAGATTGGTAACCACATTATATGAAGCAGAAGAAGGACAATTCGGTTGTGATTCTAAACTCGAAATATTAAGGTGCGCGACCATAACAGAAGCAAGACCTTCGTCGAATAATTTTTTATATGGATATAGTTCGACTAATTCCATACGTTCTTTAGAAAAATTAACGGTCGGTAAAGCATGATGCGAATCAGTTGAAGTATCGCCATGTCCAGGAAAGTGTTTTCCGGTACAGAAAACGCCATTTCCTTGTATTCCTTTCATTAAAGCAAGCGCTTTTTCGGTTACATTGACTTTATCTTCACCAAAAGAACGGTTTCCGATAATTGGGTTTTTCGGATTGGTATTAATATCCAAAACTGGTGCAAAATTGAAATGAACGCCGATTCGTTTGTTTTCGGCTGCCATATTTTTCCCCACATTTTCAATTAAACTTAAATCCTGAATTGCGCCCAAAGTCATATTCCAAGGATAGCGATATGTAGAGTCCAATCTCATGGCTAATCCCCATTCGGCATCGATTCCGATCATCAAAGGTACTTTTGCTTTTGACTGATATAAGTTGGTTAATTTCGCTTGACGAACTGGTCCGCCCTGAAAGAAAATAACGTTTCCTATTTTATAATCTTCAATCATTTTACTGATCTGATTAACGTGTACAGAATCTTTGTTGGAATAGGCAGAAACCATAAACAATTGTCCGATTTTTTCCTGTACCGTCATTTTATTGTAAATGCTGTCAACCCAAGCCGTTTCTTTATCAGAATCTTTAAAGAAAGTTTTTTTGTCTGAAGTGTTTTTTTGTACGTAAACAACAGTGTCTTTTAAAGGAATATCCTTTTTGGCATCTGCTGCGCCATTATTTTTTTTGGATGCGCAATTGGTAATTAAAAATATAAAAGCGGCGTATAAACTGATTTTTATAAATGGATTTTTCATATCGTTTTTTTAAGAATCAATTTGAGTTTAATGCATTTAAATTTAAATTGATTCATCAATAGTATTAAGCTGAATTAGAAACTTATTTCTTTTTCACTGCGTGAACTGGTTATAAATAATCCTAAATAAGTAATTAATCCGTTTAGTATAATTAATTCATTATCAAAAACATATCCTGCGAATAAAACTTTAGAATATTCATTGATGAAATAGGTGAATAATGGAGAAAGCAAGCAGATAAACGGAACTAGTTTGTCGTTTACATGTCTTGATTTTTGAAACAAACCAAAAGCGTATAATCCTAATAATGGACCGTAAGTGTAAGAGGCAACTTTAAAAATCATTCCGACTACCGAACTGTCATTGATTGAGTTGAAAATCAAGATGATAAAAAATACTAAAATAGAAAAACTGATATGTACTAAATGTCTAATTCTTACCGTGTTTTTTTTATGGCTGTTTTCTGCTTTGTCCATGCCTAAAAAGTCAACGCAAAAAGAAGTTGTTAAGGCTGTTAAGGCAGAATCGGTAGTTGCAAAAGTGGCAGCAATAATTCCCAATAAAAATACAATTGCGGGAACAAGCGCTAAATGGTTTAAAGCAATTTCAGGGAAAAGTAAATCGGTTCTTGGTTTTCCGGTAACTAAATCGGTTGGAACAGCTATTCCGTTTTTGTTTGCATATATATATAACAACGCTCCAACACTCAAAAAGAAAATATTAATGATAACAAAGATTCCTGTAAAAGTGAACATGTTTTTTTGTGCTTCGCCAATGTTTTTACAGCTCAAGTTTTTTTGCATTAAATCTTGATCTAGACCGGTCATAGCGATAGTTACGAACATTCCGCCCAAAATTTGTTTTACAAAATGGAATTTACTTCCCGTAAAATCATCAAAGAAAAAGATCTTAGAATAATTGCTGTTTTTTACTTCTTCAAATGCGGTGATGGCAGTTAAATCCATACGATCACAAATGAAATAGATCGTAAGAAAAACAGAAGTTACCAAAAAGAAAGTCTGTAAAGTATCTGTTATAATAATTGTTTTTAGTCCGCCTCGATATGTGTAAGAGAAGATTAACAACAATGAAATTAAAACAGTAAACGCAAAAGGAATATGATAAAAATCGAACACAAAACGCTGTAAAACGATCACGACCAAATACAATCTGAAAGCAGAACTTATCGTTCGGCTGATTAGGAAAATAGAAGCTGCTGTTTTGTAGCTGAAAAAGCCCATTCTTTGCTCTATATATCCATAAATCGAAGTCAGATTCATTCTGTAATATAAAGGCAGTAAAAGTTTTGTAATGACAATAAAACCAAGTGCATTTCCTAAAACAAACTGAAAATATTTAAATTGCTCACCGCTTGGTGCGCCAACTTCTCCAGGAACAGAAATGAAAGTTACTCCTGAAAGCGCTGTTCCGATCATTCCGAAAGCCACTAAATACCATTTTGAATTTTTATTGGCAGTAAAAAAAGCTTCATTTCCGCTGTCTTTTCTGCTGACTCTGTGCGATATATAGAACAATGTTCCGAAATAAACGATAATAAGGAGAAGGATGGTACTTGGTGTCATTTTATAGTTTTGGTGATTTTTGGTTTTTATAAATAACTCAGATAAAGAAGATTTTTTAATTGACCTGACGGATTTTACTCTGTCAGGTCGGTGTTAAAAACTCCAAAAAATGAATTTATCCAGTTTTTGAATTTGTATAAATCTATAAAAAGATTTTGATAGTGTGGTTTTTAGTTTTCCTGATTTTTGGTGTGCGCTAATAAAACAGCTCGTACACTTTTATGTTTTTGCAGTAATTCTTCGGCAACTTCATATTCAATAGCAAGTTCTTCCATAATCATCTTGATGCCGCGTTTCACCAATTTTTCGTTAGACAGCTGCATATCAACCATTTTGTTGCCTTTTACTTTTCCTAATTTGATCATTACCGAAGTAGAAATCATATTTAAAGTAAGTTTTTGAGCCGTTCCTGCTTTCATTCTCGTGCTTCCTGTTAAGAATTCAGGACCTACAATTAACTCAATCGGATAATCAGCTTCTTGAGCGATTAGTCCATTGCTGATACAAGAAATACTTCCTGTTTTAATGTTGTGTTCTTTAGCTTTTTTCAAAGCGCCTAAAACGTATGGAGTATTGCCAGAAGCAGCAATTCCGATAATCATATCTAAGCTTGAAATTTCGAATTTTGCCAAATCTTTCCATGCTTGTTCGGTATCATCTTCTGCATTTTCTACCGCTTTTCTAATAGCTGTGTCTCCGCCGGCAATAATTCCGATAATCATATCATGGGGAACACCAAAAGTTGGCGGACACTCCGATGCATCTAAAATTCCGATTCTCCCAGATGTTCCCGCTCCAATATAAAATAATCTTCCACCCAACTGCATTTTTTTTACAATGGCTTTAACCAGTTTTTCTATTTTAGGAATTTGCTCTTCAATAATATGCGGAACTTTTTTGTCTTCTGTATTAATGTTTGTAAGAAGTTCTTTCACGCTCATTTGATCCAAGTCTTTGTACAAAGATTCTTGTTCCGTTTCAGGATTTTTATTTTTCATTTTTCTTTTTTTTGATTATTGAAACCGAGATTTTTCTACTATCAGGCTTCTCTATTTTTACATTAATAGTTTGATATTTTTATTTAGAATAGAATTTAATTTTAAAAACATAGAAACACAGGTTTTGATTTTTGTTTAAAAAGGTAACCAATCTTTAAAAAGCAAACCAAAGAGAACTACATTTCTGCATAGCAATATATATGTGTGTGTTTATGCTAATGAAACGCTTTTTTGTAAGTCTATCAAAGTCTATGTTTCTATTGTTTAAAAAATTTAGTCTAAGAGAACTGAATTAGAAATGTTATTTATAAATCAGATATTTTGTTCGCATTTTTTTGAAAGATTCTAGATCTTTCTTCCAAGATTGTCTTATCTGAGCTTCAGAAACGCCGCTTTCAATTTGCTGCTGTAATTTTTTTGTTCCTGCCAGTTTGGTAAAAAATGCATTAAAGAATTTTGTTTTATCGCTGGTATTCTGATACGCTTTAATAAGCCATTTCAGTTCTAATTGTTTCAATTTCGGATAAGCAGTCAAATCTTCGCCAAAACATTCTTTTCCATTGTATAAAGGATCTTTTGCGCCAAAATTGGGTTTTGGAGTAAAACTGAAATTGGTTTTGGTTAAATACGGGGAGCCGTAGATTTGAAACTGTTTCTCAGTTCCGCGCCCCATACTTACGTTTGTTCCTTCAAAAAGGCATAAACTGGCATATAGATTAATAGACTGATCGTTAGGCAAATTCGGAGATGGTTTTACCAATAAACTGTACGGCATTGTTCTGCTGTAATCTACACAAGGAATAACGGTTAGTTTACATTGATCACCATCTTTTAGCCATTTTTCTCCATTTACCATTTGCGCATATTCCCCAATTGTCATTCCGTGAAGGAGCGGAATAGGGTGCATGCCAACAAAACTGGTAAATTCTTTTTCTAAAAGCGGTCCGTCTACGATAGAACCATTTGGATTTGGACGATCAAAAACAATAAGCGGAATGTTATTTTCTGCGCAAGCTTCCATTACATAATGCAAAGAAGAAATGTAGGTATAGAATCGTGCTCCTACATCTTGCAGGTCAAAAATCATGACATCAATTCCAGATAACTGCTCTGGTTTTGGTTTTTTATTTTCGCCATAAAGCGAAATAATTGGCAAGCCTGTTTTGGGATCTTTTCCGTCAACGATATGTTCGCCGGCATCGGCTGTTCCTCTAAATCCGTGCTCGGGAGCAAAAATAGTCTGAACAGTAATTTTTTTCTCCAATAGAAAATCTACTACATGAGTTTTGTCAGATAAAATTCCGGTTTGGTTGGTTACAATTCCAACTTTTTTATCCTTTAAAAGCGGCAGGTATTTTTCGTAATTGTCAGCACCTGTTTTTATAACAGCGTAATTGCTATCTACTGAAATAATAGTTTTATTGGGCTGAATGACTGCCGAATAAGACGGAGTATAAAACAGAAATGCTGTAACAAAAGCACTTTTTGCTATAAATTTTATCATTTTAATACAGTTATTAGTTAGAGACAAAATGGACTAATAAAATTAAGATTTTATCGGAGAATATATGATTGTTTTTGGTAGACTGGGGAATCTAAAAACTAACAAGATACAACCTGAATGAACAGGTTTTTTGGGGTCACAATTTGTTTTAAAAAAGTGTTTTTAAAATACTGCCTCCGAAAAGTCTCACGTCGGAGGCAGTTTTATTAAATTTGGTTTTTTCAGTTTTTACCGAATTACCAACCTGGATTTTGTTTTAATTCTACACCTTGAGCTTTGTATAAATCAATGTCATTCGTTGGAATGTTCATTAAATAATGCTTAGGTTCAAAAGTTCTTGTGCTTGCTGGGTATATTTTTACATATCCGTTTGCATCAACAACAGTTTGCGATCCAACTGGAGTTCCAATTCTAGCACCAAGATTAACGTCAGGGTTTTTATTTGTATCTAAATAATCACCTTTTTTCCAACGGTAAATATCAGCTTGTCTTAATGTTGTCCAGCTCATGAATTCAATTTGACGCTCACGACGAACTTCCCAAATTAACGGATTTACTACTCCAGTCAATTGTTCTAAAGAAGAAGTTCTTCTTGGGTCGTTAATTTGAACACCATTTGCAGAAGCATTTACTCCGTCAGTAGTCAAAGGAGCGATTCCGGCACGAGTACGCACTTTGTTGATTGATAAATCAAGATCTGCGTTTGTTGCAGTTCCTAATTCAGCACAAGCTTCAGCATAATTTAAATACACTTCACTTAAAGTGAATAATGGAGCATCGGTATAGTTGCGTCCTCCTGTAGTTACATCTGGACCTGTTGTAGCAGGATTATTGTACAATTCAAATACATATCCAGACATTGAAACTAAAGCTGTTGTACCAAAAGGTTTTCCTTTGTAACCGTAGTTAGCAGGATTTACCGTTTTACTAAAACGAGGATCTCTGTTAGTGAATGTATTTGTAACATTGTCGTCTCCTGCGTATTGGCTGTTTCCAGCTTGTTGAATAGGCAATCCGTTTGTTGTTACATAACTGTCAGCAGCCCATTTTGTTAAACCGTACTGGATTGTTGAAGTGTTTGTATAGTTTTGAAGAGAGTGCATTAATACGTTTGTTAAATAACGTTTTGCTAATATCACCTCTGAATTTCCAAGTAATTCAACTGAGTTGTAAAGCCCTTTCCAATCTGCATTCAATTTGTAGCTTGGATTGTTCATAATCATCAAAGAAGCTGCTTTTGCTTTGTTAAGGTAAACGCTTCCATCTTGACCTAAATGGTATTTTCTGTAAGTACCTTCATAAATACAAGCATTGCTTAAGGCTGCGTAAGCTGTGTATTTATTTGCCGTAACGTTTTTGTCATCATTTACAAGCATCAAATCGGCTGCTTCTTGAAGTTCTGCAATTACGTTGTCCATAATTTCGGCTCTTGGTTTTGAAGGAGCATATACTGCAGCATCATCTTGAGCTAAATATTTGTCAGTGTAAGGCACATCTCCAAATTTTTGCACTAAACGGAAATAGGTATAAGCTCTAAAAAATTTAGCAACTCCAATGTAATGGTTCTTTTTTTCTGTCGACATGTTTACTGTCGGGATTTTTTCTAGCATTAGGTTGCAACGACGGATAAGCGTGTAATATTCATTCCAAGAATAAAGATTCGTAGTTGCAGCTGTAACTGGCATTTGGTAGAAAGTAAAGGCAGACAAGTTATCGTCAACTCTATAGTCGCTTCCATGATAGTAGAAGAACGAAAGTCCGATTGTAGTACCATTTCCATAACCATAAAAAGTATCATAATTAAGCCATGAAAAGGTTTTTACGTTGTCTTCTGACTGCCAAAAGTTATCGTTTGTAAATTTATCTGCAGGATCATCAGTAAGATAATCTGAACAGCTAACTGCGCTTCCTGCAAGTAAAGCAGTTGCAAACATTAGCAGAAACTTAGATTTTATATTGTATTTTTTCATTGTAAGAGTTTTGAATAGTTAGAAATTAGAAAGAGATATCAACACCAACTGACCATGTTTTTGTGTAAGGATAAGCTCTTCCCCAGAAAACTTCTGTTTCGTCAATTTCAGGATCTACAGGAAGACGTTTGTCTGCCCAAGTCGCAATATTTTCACCAGAAGTATATAATCGTACTTTTTCTAATCCTGCTTTTTTCACAAGAGCTGCTGGCAAGTTGTATCCGATAGTAAAGTTTTTAAGACGGAAATAAGACATGTCTAATAAATATCTTGTTGAAGTAACAAAGTTGTTCTGGCCTTGAGTACCAGACCCAAAAGTATTTGCTTCGTTACCATAATATGGATTTGGGAAATAAGCACCTGTGTTTTCTGGAGTCCAGTAATCTGCTTGGTTTGCATACATTTGCTGAGGCGCACGGAAGAAAGGCAATACAGCATCTGAAGCAGCCCAGTAATCACGTTTTCCAACTCCTTGGAAGAAAGTAGAAATATCAAATCCACGGAATTTACCACCCAATGTAATACCATATCTGTAACGAGGAGTTGAATTACCAATTTTTTTCAAATCTCCGTGATCGTCTGCAGTTCCCGCTCCACGAGTAATAGCTCCGTCACCATCTAGATCCACATAGTGAACGTCTCCAGCTCCGTATTTGAAGTTTCCACCCATTGTTTTAGAGTAGTCAACACCATTTACCGTTTTTCCGTTATTAGTAATTACGTCATCAGCCTGTAAAAGTCTATCACTTGTTAATCCCCAAATCTGGCCAATCTCGTAACCATCATAGTAAGGCTTAGTATCAGTGGTAACTAAAGCTAATAATTTAGAAGTGTTATTCCATTTTGTAATAACCGATTTAGAATCAGATAAAGCAACATCAACAAAAATAGAAGCAGTTTCGCTTAAATTTTTATTAAAGTTCAAAGAAAGCTCCCAACCTTGAGTTCTCATGTTTCCTGAGTTAGTTTGTGCAGAAGTCTGTCCAAATGAACCTGGAAGTGTTATACCAGGAGCAAGCATTCCTTTTGTATCACGTTGGTACCAGTCAAAAGAAGCACCAAGCATATCCAAAATTTTAATATCAATACCCACATCTTTAGTCATTACTTTTTCCCAAGTCAATGCAGGATCTACGTTAGTTGGTAAATTTGTAGAAGGCGGAAGAGTAGCACCGCTATTTACCCAAGAAGGGTTTTTAGCTGTCATGATCGATAAGAAAGCATTGTTTCCAACGTTTTGGTTACCGATTGATCCGATAGAACCACGCAATTTAAGATCGTTTAACCAGCTGCGTGTTCCTTCCATAAATTTCTCGTTCACAATTTTGTATCCTACAGAAGCAGAAGGGAAGAATCCCCATTGTTCGTTAGTTGGAAATCTTGAAGAACCATCATAACGAGCATTAAGCTCTACTAAATAAATTCCGTTGTAATCATAGTTTACACGGCCAAAGAAACCTGCAATCGAGTACTCTGTTACCGTTGGATTTAAATCTGTGTTTGCGGCTCCAGAAACAAATTGTTCACCAACTGCAAGGTTAAATTCTGGCTTAGATTTGTCCAAAAGCGTATTTCTTCTTGCGTAGTTGCGAGATAAATTTTGCCATTCTGAGTTGAAACCAGCTAAGAATTTGAAGTTATGCTTGTCAAATTGTTTTTTATAGTTACCATAAATGTTTACCACATTTGTAGTTGATTCTTGTTTTGATTGTCCAACAAAATCATTTCCTGTTTCTAGAGTTGCAGGAGTAGCGGTTTGAATCGTAGTGGCATCGTATGGCATTGCAGACCAGCTGTCCCATGCTAAGAATTTACCACCATTTTGTTTTCTGTTGTAATAATCGTTTACACTGCTAATTTCAGTGATAAGGTTTAAATCTTTTGTAATATCTGCCGTAAATCTAGCGCTTACTCTAGTATTACGTTTGTTATTTTCGTTTCTAGAAGCATTAGATAAATATCCTCCAGCTGTACGGAAATTGTATCCTCTGTAGGTTCCAAAATTCGGGAAATATTGCCCCCAACGAAGCGCATAACCAAAGTAACCTCCGTAACCAGTGTCATCAGTTCCAGAACCTCCATAATAGTTAAATGGCTGATCATAAGAACTGTTGATTGTCATTACTTTAAAATCTCCAGTAAGCCAATCTGCTAGTTTTGTTGTAAAACCTAAATTGATATTGATTCTTTGTCTTTTTTCCTGATTTACTCTTAACATACCATCTTGGTTAGTCAATCCGAACGAAGCAAAGAATGAACTTTTATCTCCTAAATTTCCTTGAGCAGAAATATTGTGTGTAGTTTGTAGCGCATTGCTTGCATATAATTCTTTGTTTGCATCCCAAACTCTATAGAAATAAGGAACACCATTTTTTATTTCCCAATCTTCTCCATAAACCATTTCATTACTGGTACGATTGTTTGCATATTTTTGTTTCCAGTTTTTAATTCCGTCTAACAAAATGCTGTAATTCTGACCGAAAATTTCCGGAGTAGAACCATCAGTTCTTGTTCCTGCGGCAATTAATCCTGGAATTTCTTCTGTTGGATCTAAGAATTTAAGTGTAGAAATTGGGTTTGTAAAAGCCGTATTGGCAGAATAAGAAAATCTCACTTTTCCTTCGCCTGTTTTTCCGCTTTTTGTAGTAATAAGAACAACTCCAAACGCAGCACGAGCACCATAGATAGATGCAGAAGCCGCATCTTTAAGTACAGACATCGTAGCAATATCATTTGGGTTAATTAATGATAAGTCGGTAGGAACACCGTCTACTAATATTAAAGGATCGTCTGAACCATTAATTGTACCCGCTCCACGAATGTTTATTTTTGCGGCACGGTTGATATTTCCTGAATTAAAATTAATGTTTACCCCCGGAGTAGTACCTTGTAAAGCTTTACTAACATCAGTTAAAGGTCTGCTTCCAATTGTTTTAGCAACATCAATATTGGCAACAGCTCCTGTTAAATTGGTTTTTTTCTGAGAAGCAAAACCTACAACAACAACTTCGTCTAGTTTCGAAGTGCTTTCTGTAAGACCAACATTTATTTTCTGTTGGCTTTCCACTTTAATTGATTGAGTTTCATAACCCATATAACTAAAGCTTAGAGTTCGTCCCGGTGCTACAGAAATGCTGTAGTTTCCATCAAAGTCAGTTGTAGTGCCATTATTTGTTCCTTGAATAACGACGCTGACTCCAGGAATTGGAATTCCGTCTGATTTGCTTTTTACTGTTCCAGTAACTGTTTTTGCTTGTCCAAATGCTGTTTGAATGCACAAAACCAACACTGAAATAAAGAGTAACTTTTTCATGATTAATCTGGTTTTTTATGGTTGTTGTTGAGCAAATATATTTATTAATTGCATATAAATGCGTTATTTTTGATTTTTTTTCGAAAAAAAAATTGAATAACGCAAAAAAACGCAAGTTTTACCTCAAAAAGTTTATTTGATTTATTTTGAAAATCTACTTAATGCGTATTTTTGCAGTTTTTAACGTCTTTTCTGATAGAGATTAAAATATTTGATATATTTGTGATGAACTTTAACTTTTAAAAAACATGCTGAAAGCCGAAAGACATAAATACATAATGACTAAGCTTATTGAAGACCAAAAAGTTGTTACAACAGATTTAGCTTTGGCTCTCGATTTGTCTGAAGATACCATAAGAAGAGATTTGAATGAATTGGACAGTAAAAAGCAGTTAGAGAAGGTGTATGGCGGGGCAGTTCAAGTTAAAGAGAAACCTGCAAATGTATTTGATATTGCAATAACTGCAGAAGAACAAAAAAAACAAATCGTATCAAAAGCATTGTCTTTACTTCATGACGATCAGGTTATTATAATGAGTGGAGGAAGCACCAATTTGGTTTTTGCCAAGTTAATTCCTGCTAATTTAAAAGCTACGATATATACTTATAGTTTGCCAATCGCGATGCAATTATCTCAACATCCAAATATTGATTTAATATTTATTGGTGGCAAAATGCAGAAAAACGCAATGGTAACCATTGGTATGGATGTGATTCAGGTGGTGTCTAAAATCAAAGCCGATATTTGTTTCATTGGTGCCAGCAGTATAAATATAAAACAAGGGCTTACAGAAGTAGGTTATGAAATCTCAATTGTGAAAAAAGCAATGATAGAAGCTTCTGATAGAGTGGTTTCGATGTTTGCTTCAAACAAATTAAATACCAAAATGCCACACGGCGTATGCGATCTTACACAACTCGATACGATTGTGACAGAGTTAGATCCAGAAGATGAAAAACTAGACGAATATAGAAAATCTGGTGTTTTTATCTTATAATTTTAAACTTACTTAATGTAGTTTTTGCGTTTTGTTGCGTTATTTTAATTTAATTATGTTAAAAAACGCAAAATAATGTATTTGTATGCTTTTTGTATCTATATTTGTTAAAACTAATTTTATTAGTCAGGTATATTTATGAAAATCATTTCTTGGTTTACTTGCCATTTCTTTGGTGCGTTAAAAGAAGTTCAAAGCTTTTAAGAGGAACTTTAATAAATATCAAATTCTAATAAAATTTAGAATGTATTGTTTTTGCCAAACAACTTTTTAGTGAAGCGCAGAAATAAAACATGTATTAAAGAACCAAAAGCAACAGAACCAATTAAATGTCCGATTCTCTTCAACTACAAGAATTAGAAACCTCGCTAGAAGGAACTCTTTTTTATGATGATCTTCATAAAAAAATATACGCCACAGATGCCTCTGCTTATAGAATTATGCCTCTTGCCGTGGCGATTCCAAAATCAGAAAATGATATTGTAAATATTATTCGGTTCGCTTCAAAAAATAAAATTTCTATAACGCCTAGAACAGCAGGAACTTCTCTTGCAGGTCAAACTGTCGGAAGCGGAATCATTGTCGATGTTTCGAAACATTTTAATAAAATTGTTTCTTTTGATCCTAAAAATAAAACCATAACAGTTCAGCCTGGAGTAATTCGTGATGAACTGAATATATATTTAAAACCTCACGGATTATTTTTTGCTCCAACTACATCAACTACCAATAGATGTATGATTGGCGGAATGGTTGGAAATAATTCGTCAGGAACAACCTCAATTCGTTATGGCGTTACCCGAGATAAAATTGTAGAAATAAAGGCCGTTTTAAGTGACGGAACTACCGCAATATTTAAAGATTTAACTTCTGAAGAATTTATCGAAAAAACAAAAGGCGATTCTTTAGAAAATAAAATTTACAAAACCATTTACGACGAACTTTCGAGCAAAGAAAATCAGGAAGAAATTTTAAAAGAATTTCCAAAACCAGAAATTCACAGACGAAATACGGGTTATGCGATTGATGCTTTATTGAAATCGGAACTTTTTTCAGGAACAGAAAACACAATCAATTTAGGAAAACTGCTTTGCGGAAGTGAAGGAACTTTGGCGTTTACAACAGAAATTACTTTAAAGGTAGACGACTTGCCGCCAGTAAACAATATTATGGTTGTGGCGCATTTTCATACCATTCAAGAAAGTTTAGAAGCTGTCGTTACTGCAATGAAACATCATTTGTACACTTGCGAAATGATGGACGATACGATTTTAGATTGTACCAAAACCAATAGAGAACAGGCTAAAAACCGATTTTTTATTGTAGGCGAACCAAAAGCAGTTATTATGCTAGAAGTAGGATCGCACATTAGTATGGAAGATGCCGAACTGCAAGCTGATGCATTAATTAAAGATCTTGAAAATAATGGTTTCGGATATGCCTTGCCAAAAATTTACGGAACAGATATCGACAAAGTAAATGAGGTAAGAAAAGCTGGTCTTGGACTTTTAGGAAGTATTGTAGGAGACGACAAAGCTGCCGATTCTATTGAAGATACAGCGGTAGAATTGAGCGATCTTCCCAATTATATTGCCGATTTTGCAGCAATGATGGAAAGGCATGGACAAAGTGCTATTTACTATGCACATGCTGGAGCGGGAGAGTTGCATTTGCGTCCGAAGATAAATTTAAAAACAAAAGAAGGATTGCATCAGTTCAGAAATTTATCTACTGAAGTAGCCCATTTGGTGAAAAAATATAGAGGTTCGTTAAGCGGTGAACATGGCGACGGAATTCTACGCGGAGAGTTTCTTCCTTTTATGATTGGCGATAAAAACTACGAACTGCTAAAACGAGTAAAAAAAGCATTTGATCCTAATACGATTTTGAATGTTGGGAAAATTGTAAATGCTTCTAAAATGGATGAAAATCTTCGTTTTGAAGCGGGAAGGGTAGAACCTGAGATAAAAACCATTCAAGATTTCTCTGATAGTTTAGGAGTTTTGCGTGCTGCTGAAAAATGCAACGGTTCGGGCGATTGCCGTAAAATGCCTTCTGCAGGCGGAACTTTATGTCCGAGTTATCGTGCCACAAGAAACGAAAAAGATACTACACGTGCACGTGCCAACGCTTTAAGAGAATATCTGACGAATTCTGAAAAAGAAAATAAATTCGATCACGAAGAATTATATAAAGTTTTTGAATTGTGTGTGAGCTGTAAAGCCTGCGCGAGCGAATGTCCAAGCAATGTAGATGTGGCAACTTTAAAAGCAGAATTTTTATACCAATACCAAAAAGCAAACGGATTTTCTTTCCGAAATAAAATATTTGCTTTCAATTCGAAATTGAATGAAGTGGGAAGCATTGCGCCATCTATTACCAATTGGGCTTCGAATCTTTCATTCGTTAAAAAACGCATGGGAATTGCGCCTGAAAGACAAGTGCCTTTATTGGCTCCAAAGACCTTTAGAAAATGGCACGAAAAGAACAAAAAGCATTACGTAGACAGCGCTTTTGAAAACGGCAGCGTTTATCTTTTCTGTGATGAATTTACCAATTACTACGATGTTTCAGTCGGAATTGATGCTTACGAATTATTGACAAGATTAGGTTACAGAGTAATTTTAATTGAGCATGAAGAAAGCGGAAGAGCCTTTATTTCAAAAGGTTTTCTAGAAGAGGCGCAGGAAATTGCCAATAAAAATGTCAATACCTTTAAAAATATAATTTCTGAAAACACACCTTTAATAGGTCTTGAACCTTCAGCCATATTGATTTTCAGAGACGAATATATCCGATTGGCTGCAGATAAAGAAAGTGCAGAGAAATTAGCGAAAAATACCTTTACGGTCGAAGAGTTTTTTAAAAGAGAAATTGGAAACGGAAAAATTCATGCAGATCAATTTTCTGAAAAAGAGAAAAATATCAAAATCCACGGGCATTGTCATCAAAAATCATTAAGCTCTGTTGAAGCTTCTTTTGCAATGCTGAATCTTCCAAAAAATAATACCGTTACGATTTACAATTCGGGCTGTTGCGGAATGGCGGGTTCATTTGGTTATGAAAAAGAACATTACGAAATCAGTATGAAGATGGGAGAAGATACACTGTTTCCTAAAATTAGGGCAACAGAGTCATCTACAGAAATTGCAGCCGCAGGAACAAGCTGCCGTCATCAGATTTTTGACGGAACGAGCAGAAAAGCCATGCATCCCGTAACTATTTTAAAAGATTGTTTGAAATAATTTTTTGTATTTTCCCAGTGCTTTTCAAAAATATTATTTTATAAAAACATCAATTATGAAAAAAACAATTTACACTTTCTTTCTTCTTTTTATAGCCTTTGCAGTTCAAGCGGCAAAGGTTGATACTTTGCAAGTTTTTAGTCCTTCGATGCAGAAGAATATTAAAACTTGTGTTATGGTTCCAGACAATTATAAAAAGAGCAAGAAAGCATTTCCTGTAGTTTATCTGCTTCATGGCTACAGCGGAAATTATGGCTCTTGGGCAAAAGATTTTAAAGAATTGGGAAAACAAGTTGATCAATATGGATTCATTATAGTTGGTGTAGACGGAAATTATTCAAGCTGGTACTTTGACAGTCCGATAGATCCAACTTTTAAATACGAAACTTATGTGGTAAAAGAATTAGTTCCTTTTATTGACAAACAATTCAGAACCATTTCAGATCGTAAAGGAAGAGCCATTTCAGGTTTAAGTATGGGCGGACATGGTGCTTTGTATTTGTCTTTTAAACACCAAGATGTATTTGGAGCAGCAGGAAGTATGAGCGGAGGCGTAGATTTTCGTCCGTTTCCTGAAAATTGGGATATCAAAAAACGATTAGGACCAATTACAGAGTTTCCAGAAAATTGGAATCAAAATACAGTTACCAATATGCTTGATTTGGTAAAAGACAACAAATTAAAATTAATTATTGATTGCGGAGTTGACGATTTCTTTATGAAAGTAAACAGAGAGCTTCATGCAAAAATGCTGGATCTAAAAATAAATCACGATTATATAGAACGTCCAGGCGAACATAATCTTAAATATTGGGAAAATTCCATAAAATATCAGCTTTTGTTTTTTCATGATTTCTTCAACGAAAATATAAAAACAAAGTAACGTTAAGTGCATTGCGAACTACCGATAATTCGTAATGCATAAATTTTGGTTGGTTATCCTAACAGGTTTTCAAAACCTGTTAGGTATTTTTTTGTCACTCCCGATAGTTATCGGGATAAAGGATTAAAAAAATATTCGCCACGAATTGCACAAATTTCCGCGAATTAAATCTGCGAGAGTAAAAATAGCCACAGATTAAATGATTAAAAAGATTTTTTTCGTAACAAATTAAATCCATTGAATCTGCTAAATCTGCGAGAGAAAAATAACCATCAAATAATAAAAAAATTGCGCCTCTGCGCCTTTGCGAGATTTAAAAAAAGGAAAAGAAACTTTTGCGAACATAGCGCAAACCACTGCGCCCTTTGCGGTTAAACTTTTCTGCAACAATATTATACTAACTACCTAAAATAATAATTTATGAAAAGCCTAAAAATTATGATTTTGGTATTGCTGATTCAGACTAAAATTTTCAGTCAGCAATCTCCAAAAAGAGAAATGCGAGCCGCTTGGATTTCTACTGTAGAAAATATCGACTGGCCTTCTAAACCAGGATTATCAGACAAAGAAATGAAGAACGAAATGATTGCCATTTTGGATAATCTGCGTTCTTATAATATGAATACTGTAATTTTTCAGATTCGCCCAACTGCCGATGCATTTTATAAATCTATAAAAGAACCAGCATCCCATTGGATAACCGGAACGCAAGGCGTTGCCCCAGGTTTCGATCCGTTGCAGATGATGATTGACGAAGCAGGAAAGCGCGGAATGAACGTTCACGTTTGGCTGAATCCGTATCGTGTTCAGAAAGATACCGTTAGAGACGTACTTTCAAAAAATCATTTATATTTTAAAAGACCAGACCTTTTCCTGACTTACGGAAAAACGAGATATTTTAATCCAGGTTTCCAGGAAACTAGAGATTTTGTGGCTTCAGTTGTTGGAGAAATTGTTCGTAAATATGATATTCAGGCAGTTCATATGGATGATTATTTTTATCCGTATAAAATTGCAGGACAAGAATTTCCAGATGAAAAAGCTTTCGCTAAAGAACCACGTCAGTTTAAAGATAAAGACGATTGGAGAAGAGACAATGTCGATTTAATTATCAAGCAAATTAGAGATACCATTATTGCCAATAAACCAGAAGTCGAATTTGGAATTTCGCCTTTTGGAGTTTGGCGAAATATTGCCAAAGATTCGCAAGGTTCTAATACCGTTGCTGGAGCAACAAATTATGATGATTTGTATGCGAATATCTTAAAATGGCAAAAAGAAAACTGGATCGATTATGTAACACCTCAATTATACTGGCATATTGGTTTTGACCGTGCCAATTTTGAAATTCTGGCAAAATGGTGGGCAGAACACAAATACGGAGCTAATGTTTATATTGGTCATGGCGATTATAAAATTTCAACATCGGCTAAAGAACCGGAGTGGAGAAGTCCTGATCAAATCGTGAAGCAGATTGAAATGATTCGTAAAATGCTTCAAATTGATGGTTCTATGCATTTTACCGCTTCGACTTTCTTGAAAAAAGGAGATACACTTAGAAATCCTCTTATTGAAAAAGAATATAAATATATCGCTCTAACTCCCGAAGCCAATAGAATTACAAGATTAAAACCAGAGGTTCCAACAAATGCAGTAATTGCCAAAAAAGGAGACAAAGCAGTTTTAACTTGGAAAGCGGCATTAAACGACAAAAAATATGTAATCTACAAATTCCCAAAAGGAAGAATAACTGATTTCTCAAATCCTGAGAATATTTATTACGTGACAACAGCTCTAAAACTAGAAGTTCCGAATGCCGATTTGGAAAACTACGTTTATGCGCTCACCGCTTTGAGTCAGACCCAGACAGAAAGCAGTCCGATTGAATTTTCAATAAAATAAAATATACAAAGAAATGAGAAAAAGTATTCTTCTATTAGCCCTATTTCTAAGTTCGCTTAGTTTTGTACAAGCCCAAAAATTAGACCTAATTCCAAAACCTGTATCAGTTCAACAAAATACTGGACAGTTGGTTTTGCCTTCGCCATTAAAAGTGGTTGTAGACAAGAAATTAAAAAACAGCGCCGATTATATTTCAGCAAATATTTCAAAAAATACAGGAATTACCCCAATTGTTTCTATTGGAAAAAAACATGGAAAAAATAATATTTCATTTCTGGTTGATAAGAAATTGGATCTTACAAATGAAGGTTATCAATTAGAAATAAACCAAAACGGAATTTTCGTAAAAGGAAAAACAGATAAAGGAGTTTTAAACGGATTTCAGACTTTACTTCAAATTTGTTCTGCAAAAGATGTTAAAAAAGGAACCGTTCCGTTTGTGAAAATAGAAGATTATCCTCGTTTTGACTGGCGCGGTATGATGCTCGATTGTTCGAGACAATTTTTTGACAAACAAACCGTAAAAAATTATATCGATTGGTTGGCCGCTCATAAAATGAATGTTTTTCATTGGCATTTAACAGACGATAACGGCTGGAGAATCGAAATTAAATCACTTCCAGATTTAACTTTAAAAGGCGCTTGGAGAGGTCCAGGCGAAGTTTTGCTTCCTTCTTATGGCTCTGGTGACAAACGTTACGGAGGTTTCTATACACAAGAAGATATTAAAGAAGTGGTGGCTTATGCAGCAGATCGAGGTATTTCTGTAATGCCAGAAATCGAAATACCGGGACATTCGCGTGCGGTAACAGCTTCGTATCCAGAAGTGGGTTGTGCGATTACGCAGGAACTAAAAAGTGTTCAGGGCGAAGTGAAAAATGTTTGGTGTGTTGGGCGTGAAGAAAATTATGATCTCCTAGATTCGATTATTAGAGAAGTATCTGGATTATTTCCTTTTGAATATATTCATATCGCGGGAGACGAAGTCAATCGCGCCAATTGGGAACATTGTCCAAAATGTCAAGCTTTGATGGCAAAGGAAGGATTTACAGATAGTTTTCAGCTTCAAAATTATTTCTTTAGAAGAGCACAGAAAATTGTAGACAAATACCATAAAAAAACAGATGGATGGAACGAAATCCTGAAAGGCGGAGAAATTGATCCGAACACATTGATTTCTGCTTGGCAGGGAATTAGTTATGGAATTGAATCTGCAAAAAAAGGGTATAAAACCATCATGATGCCAGGACAATTTACGTATTACGATATGGCACAATCTGAAACAGAACGCGGCCATCGTTGGGCTGCAATCACAGATACCAAAAGAGCCTATTCGTTTGAACCAATTCCAGATACTGATTTAACTCCAGAAGAACAAAAAAATATAATCGGAGTTCAAGGTGCTTTGTGGAGCGAATATTTGGATCGTCCTGCAAGAATTATGGAATATCAAAGTTATCCAAGAATCAGTGCGTTGTCTGAAATTGGATGGTCTAAAAAAGAAGATAAAAACTGGGACGATTTTTACGGAAGATTAACTCACAGTCATTTGCAAAGACTGGCAGATATGGGAATTGCTTTTAGAGATTTTCCTCCAACAGCGATTTATAAAAACGGAACAATTACTGTAACGCCACCTTATGAAGGTGCTGTTGTGCGATTTGATAAAGATGGAAATGAGCCAACAAGACAATCGCCTCTATACACAGAGCCAATTCAAACAAAAGATTACGAACGCTATATGTTTAGAGTATTTTTTAATGAATATGCAGCAAGTCCAGCAGTAAAAGCTGAAAAATTGCCTGTTGCGAATTGGAATACCTCTAAAGCAGAAGTCTTGACTATTTCTGAAAATATTACTGAACATGTTGATAGAAAAGGAATCTGGTATTTGACTTTCAATCCGACAGATGATGGAGCAAACGGAACAATCAAAAATGTTTCGCTTTTTGAAAACGATAAATTAATTCAGACTTATGCAGATGAAAAAGCACTAAAATCAAAACCTCGCCTAAGATTTTTGATTGAAAATTATAATGAAAAAAATACGTATCGATTAGACTTTACAGTCGAAAATAAAGAAGAGAAAAAATCTGCAGCAAATGTAAAATTCAATTGTACGCCTTATCAGGAACCAGAAGTGAAAGTGACTTCTTCGATGGCAGAAAATCCGAAGTTTCCAATTGCTAATCTGGAAGATTATAATGAAGAAACCTATTTGCGTACCGATGTTGCCTGCAAAGATGGCGATTGGATTTTGTATACCTTTACTACTCCTGTAACCTCTTCTAAAATAGATGTTTTAACTGGAATTCCGCATCATCCAAGATTCATTATTAATAATGGTTTTGTGGAGTTTTCATACAATGGAACTGATTTTATAAAAGGAGCTGATTTTGATTACGGAAACGCATCCATTTATCCGAAGCAGCCTGTAAAAGCAGTTAGAATAAAAATTACAGGAACCAATAATGAGCCTTTGATGGCAGGACAGGACTTAAAAATTAATCCATAGTACTATGAAAAATATTAGTATTAAAATTATAATGGTTTCCTTGATTTTCTTGGGAGTAAAAGGTTATTCGCAGAAAAAGGCAAAGCAATCTTTTGATGTAAAAAGAAATGAGGTTTATATTGATTCGATGATGACAAATGCGCTTGAAAAAGGCTTTTTTCCAGGAGCGCAAATTATCGTGGGTACAGGAGATTTTAATGTGATTTCCAAAAATTACGGTTATCATGATTATACCAAAAAGCAATTAGTAAAATCAGATGATGTTTTTGATTTGGCTTCGATGTCCAAAGTTTTAGGAGCAACACTTGTAACAATGCGTTTTGTTGGAGATGGAGAAATTAAATTGACGGATCAAGTAGGTGAAATTGTTCCGATGTACAAAAACACAGCGATTTCCGATTTAACGCTTTTTGAATTGCTAACGCATACTTCTGGATTAACGCCAAGTATCACTTTTTATCAAGCATTGCTTTCTACACCAGATAATTCGCCTTTTTTGAGCAATCAAAAATCGGAACAATATGTTGAGCCTTTTGATAATATGTTTGTGAACAAAAATATTGTTTACGATTCTAAATATCTGGTTTTTGAACCAAAAGAAAATTGGGTTCAGATTTATAAAAACATGTGGCTCAATCCAGAATTTTATCCGTCGGTTTATGAAAGGATTGCAAAGGCAAATGCAAATCCGAGAGGGAAATATTTGTATAGCGATTTAAATTTGCTTTTGGTGAAGCAAATGATTGAAACGAAAACGGGCAAAAAACTCGATGAGTTCACAAATGAAATTTATTCCGAATTAGGCATTTCGAAAATTGGATATAATCCGTTAAAATGGACTTCAATAGATAATGTCATGCCAACTGAAGTAGATAATTTTTTTAGAAAAGATACTGTTAAAGGTTATGTGCACGATGAAGCGGCAGCAATTTTTGGAGGCGTTTCTGGAAATGCAGGTTTGTTTGCCAACGCAGAATCGATTGCCGTAATCTGTAAAATGTTAATGAACAACGGAAATTACAACGGAAAACAGATTCTAAAAGCAAATGTTGTAAAAGAGTTTACAGATTCGCCACTTGCAAAAGAGGGAATTTATCGCGGTTTAGGTTTTGATAAAAGAAAACCAGACGAGTTTTTTACAAAAGACGATTTTGGACATACGGGTTTTACAGGAACTTTTTTCTTTATGAATAGAAATACAAACCGATTTTTAATCATTCTAACCAATCGAGTTAACCCAACGAGAACAAACAGATTAATGTACAAAGACGATTTTAGTGCTAAAATCTGGAAACAGATTAATAAATAAAAATTTGCCACAGATTAAAAGGATTAAAATGATTTTTTATTGTGACACAAAATCTAAAAATTTTTCTCGCAGATTTAGGAGATTTTATTTTTAAAAATTATCTGCTAAATCTGCGGAATCTGCGAGAGGCAAAAATCATTTTAATCCTTTTAATCTGTGGCAAGATGAAAAAATAATTACCATGAAAAATATAATAATTTGCATATTAATTTCAGCGGTTTCTTTTGCGCAGCAAATAAAAACTGGTGCTGAGAATTCCGAAAAATACCTGCCTTTATTAAAAGGTAAAACCGTAGGAATTGTAACTAACCAAACGGGAATTATCACTAAAGAAAAACATTTAGTAGATTTTTTAGTAGAACAAAAAGTAAAAATAAAAAGCATTTTTGCACCAGAACACGGTTTTAGAGGAACAGCTGATGCTGGCGAGAATGTATCTGACGAAATCGATTCTAAAACTGGTTTGCAGATTGTTTCGCTTTACGGAAAAAACAATAAACCAACTCCAGAGCAATTAAAAGGAATCGATGTTATGATTTTTGATTTGCAGGATGTTGGAACACGATTATATACGTACGTTTCTACAATGCACCGCATTATGGAAGCCTGCGCAGAGAACAATGTTCCACTGATTGTGCTGGATCGTCCAAATCCGAATATTGCGATTGTTGACGGACCAGTTTTGGATATCGCTTTTAAAAGTGGAATCGGAATGCATCCAACGCCTTTGCTGCACGGAATGACTTTGGGCGAAGAAGCAAAAATGATCAACGGACAAAAATGGCTGAAAGATGGTATTCAATGTGATTTGACTGTGATTCCATGTTTAAATTATACCAGAAAAAGCTCTTATAGTTTGCCTGTAAGACCTTCGCCAAATTTGCCAAACGATCAGGCGATTAATTTATACGTGAGTTTATGTCTTTTTGAAGGAACAAATGTGAGCATGGGACGCGGAACTGAAAAACAGTTTCAGATTTACGGTTCGCCCTATCTGCCAAAAAGCGATTTCTCTTTTACTCCACAACCTAATTTTGGAGATAAAGATCCTTTATACAAAGGTATAGAATGCAATGGGGAAGATTTGTCTTCTATTCCGAGAATAAGCAGATTAGAAATTAAATGGTTGATAAAAGCCTATCAGACAACAGCAGATAAATCTAAATTTTTCGATAAAAGAAAATTTGCCATTCGCGCAGGAAATGAAAAACTCCAACAGCAGATTGAAGCTGGAATTTCGGAAGAAGAAATCAGAAACAGTTGGAAAGAAGGTTTAATTGCGTTTAAAAAAATGAGAGCTAAATATTTGATTTATAAGTAATATCTTTCAGGTTTTCTTTCGTTTTATTTGATTTCACACAAAATAGAATAGAATTTCAACCGGACTACTTGTAATTATTAAACTGGTATACTTTGTTGGTACGGTAAGAGTTTACTTTTGCCAAAAAAATAGTAAACCAAAATGAAAAAAATCTATTTTGCTGTTTTTACAGTAATTTGTACCAATTTTTACGCACAGACAAAAAATGATTCCATCAACCAAATGGATGAAGTCATTATTAACGAAGGTCGTTTTAACACGCCAATTTCTAAACAAAACAGAAACGTTTATGTTATCTCTAGCGAAACAATAAAAAAACTTCCAGGAAGAACCTTGCAAGAAGTATTGCAATATGCCAACGGAGTAGACATTAGACAAAGAGGACCTTTTGGAACGCAAGCCGACATTAGTGTTGATGGCGGAAGTTTTGAGCAAACTGTTGTTTTATTGAATGGAGCAAAAGTTATCGATTCGCAAACGGCTCATAATATGTTGAATCTTCCTCTTCCGGTTGAGGCAATAGAGAGAATCGAAGTTGTTCGTGGTCCGGCAGCAAGAATTTACGGAATCAACAGTTTAACGGGAGCTATTAATATTATTACGAAAAAACCAACCGATTCTGGGTTTTTGGTTAGCACTTATGCAGGTTCTAATTTCGAAAAAGACACGGAAGACACTGGAGATACTTATTACGGAACAGGAATTCAAGCTGGAGCTGTTTTAGGAAAAGAAAAACAGCAACATTTAATTTTTGCTTCGCACGATAAAAGCAACGGTTACCGTTACAATACAGCATTCGAAAACAATAAAATTTTCTACCAAGGAAATGTGCAGATCAATGATAAAAACGAAATTTTAGGTTCTGCAGGTTACATCAATAACGGATTTGGTGCTAACGGATTTTATGCTGCTCCAACTGATAAAAATGCTACCGAAATTGTTCAGACTACATTTGCTAACATTCAATCAAATCATCAAATTACGGATAGTTGGAAAATTATGCCGAGAGTAACTTACAGATACAATTATGATGATTACCGTTATTTAGGAAATTCAAATTTGACAGTTGGAAGAAGTCAGCATTACACGAATTCTATTGCGGGAGAATTGAATTCTACAGTAAAATTATCTAAAGGAGAAATTGGTTTTGGAGCTGAATTTAGAAACGAAAATATTCACTCTTCAAACATTGGAGATCATGATCGCGATAATGTTGGTCTTTATGCCGAGTACAGAACAAGTTTTACGGAAAAGTTAGATGTAAACATCGGAACGTATTTAAACTATAATTCAGATTACAAATGGCAGATTTATCCAGGAATTGATGCAAGTTATGCAATTACTGACGCATTTAAAATTATTGGAAATGTGGGAACAAGCCAAAGAATTCCATCGTTTACAGATTTGTATTTGAAACAAACTGGAAATATCGGAAATCCAGATTTAGATTCGGAAAATGCGTTTCAGAGTGAAGTTGGATTTAAATACAACAAAAAAGCTTTGAGCTTAAATGCGAATTATTTCTACAGAAAAATTGACAATTATATCGATTGGATGCGTAACGAAACAACGGTGCCTTGGCAAAGTCAGAACACTGGAGATTTGAACACAAACGGGATCAACTTACGTGGAACTTACAGATTTGATTTCTCTAAAGATTCTAGATTAAACATTCTTTTAGGATACACTTATTTAGATTCTGAATTTAAAACAGCACGTACAGAAACGTATTCAAAATATGCAATTTCTTCATTAAAACATCAAATTACCAATACGATAGATTATCAGTTTAGAAATCTATCTGTAATGTTTGCAACTCGTTTTAACGAAAGAATTACAGGGCCTTCTTATTGGGTAAATGACTTTAGAGTAAGCCAGGCAATTAATAAATTCACCATTTTCTTAGATGGACAAAATATTTTCAATGCAACGTATTATGAAGTAGGAGCAGTGCCACTGCCTTCAAGATGGTTTACATTGGGAGTGAAATTAGTTACTTTTTAAATTACTTTATTTAGGAAATTAGATTATTGTAAAAAAGCCTGTAAACATTACGTTTACAGGCTTTTTTGTTAAAGACTATTGTTTTTTAGCCAAAGATTGACATCATCAAACATTTGTCTATTTACGGTGTGACCTTCTTTGTAAGAATGAAAATCAGGATGTAAATTTTTTGTTTTTAGAAAATCAGAAGCGTCTATGGCGTATTGATAATTTAAAACAGCATCTTGTTTTCCGTGAGAAATAAAGATTTTAAGTTTTTCAAGACGCTTTTCATCTGCCATAAAAGGTTTTATTTCTGGCAAAAGTCTTCCGCTCATTACGGCAATTCCTTTCACTTTTTCTGGAGCGGTAAGTGCAACACTATAGCTCATGATTCCGCCTTGGCTAAATCCCATTAAGTAAACTTCTTCAGAATTAAAATGGACTTCAGATTTTAAATCATTAATAAAATCAATTAGCATTAATCTTGAATTTTCGGCCTGTTCAGCATTTATCTGAGGTTTTCCTGTAGAAAAATCTACCTGAAACCAAGCGTAACTATTTGCGCCAAAAGTCAATGGTCCGCGAGCAGACACCACCACAAAATTATCGGGCAATTCGGGTGCAAACGAAAAAAGATTTTGCTCGTTTCCGCCAACGCCATGAAGCAAAATCACCAAGGGCGGATTTGCCGTTTTTATTTTGGGTTCTCTAATTAAATAATGCAGTTTAGTTTTTTCTTTAGTTGAATTCATAATAGTAAAACTGAAAATTGATAGGGTAATAAGGACGGCAAATGCAATCCAAAAAGACTTTTTTAAACTCATGCTTTGTCTATTTTTACAGACATCATGTTGAGTGATCCAGCCACAAGCTCATCATTAAAAATCGTTGCTTTTTCGTCTTTTTCCTGAAGCGATAAAATGTACAATAACGGAAGATAATGTTCTGGAGTTGGAACGGCCAATTCAAATTCTCTTCCTTGTTTGTCAAATTGAATGAGCGATTTGTGATCCTTATCCAAAATCATGTTTTTCATTTTTTCATTCGCAATATGCGCCCATTCAAAAGCGTAACCCGGAACCATCATTTTGTCCCAAGCAGCAAGACGTAAATTGTGAACCGTATTTCCGCTTCCAACAATAAGAACACCTTTTCGGCGTAAAGCAGCTAGCTCTTTTCCTAGTTCATAATGATATAATGCTGGTTGCGAGTAATCGATACTCATTTCGATAACCGGAATATCGGCATTTGGATAAAGAAATTTGACAACCGTCCAACATCCATGATCCAACCCCCAACTGTTATCTAATCCAACCGAAGTTGAAGTGATTAATTTTTGTGTTTCTAAGGCTAATTCTGGACTTCCAGGTGCAGGATATTGCACATCAAAAAGTGCTTGCGGAAAACCTCCAAAATCATGAATAGTTGGCGGTTTTTGCATTGCCGTTACAAAAGTTCCTTTGGTTTCCCAGTGTGCAGAAATACAAAGTATCGCTCTTGGTTTTGGAAGTGTTTTTGCCACTTGTTGAAAGCTTTGAGTAAAATTATTATCTGCCAATGCATTCATCGGATTTCCGTGTCCTAGAAAAAGAACTGGCATTCGTTCTGTAGGTCCAAAAGTATCTACAGCAGTTTTAAGTGAGCTGAGTTTCATTGCTGCAGCTCCGATAGGTAAAATTGCCATGGTTTTTAGAAAATCTTTACGATTCATTTTTTATAATTAATTGCTTAAAAAGTATCTTTTATTTGTGATACAAAATTGCATTTAATTACAACGAAAGGGGTAACGATTTTCGGAAGAAAGGTTGTGTTTTTAAGAAAGAAGCTTTTTCATTTCTTCTCTAAATTCTGTTGGAGTCATTCCTGCTTTTCGTTTAAAAGCGTGCGTAAAATAGGTTTTTTCATTAAATCCGAGTTCGTAACCTATTTCGGCAATGTTTTTATCTGTTGTCATTAATAAGTTTTTGGCTTCGGTTAATTTTCTAGTTTCAATAATTTCCGAAACACTTTGCTGTAAAATATTTTGGCAGATAATATTTAAGTTGCGCGAAGTCATAAAGAGTTTTTCTGCGTAAAAATTAACATCTTTAGATTCTTTGTAATGCTGTTCTAATAACCTCAAAAAGTTTTTAAAAGTAGAACTCTGAATTTTTTTCGATTCAGCGTTATCTAAATTTAGCTTTCGTCTTTCCGATTCGATAATGGTAAAAAGTGCGCTCAATAATTGTTTGATAACAGCAAGATCAGGAGCTTCTTGTTCGTATTCATCAAAAATAATTTTACAGATGGTATCTAATTTTTCAAAACAATAATTGCTTTGCAAGCTAATATTCGCTTTGTCATGAAAAGAAGCATAAAGACTGAAAGTAGTTTCAGCGATGAATTCGCTTTTAAATCGTAAAACCCACATATCGCAATCTCCATCTTTTATGAGAGGTTTTGCGCGATGAATTTTTCCTTGAGTCACAAAACTAATAAAAGGCGCTTCAATCAATTTGGACTGAAAATCTATGAAATGTTCTAACTGGCCTTTATTTCCAATTATGAGTTCTTCAAAATCATGCGCATGAGGTTCATTTACCGATTGCATAATTTTTTCAGATTCGGCAGCCGTAATCTTAAACATTTTGAAAATCTCAGTCATAATTGGTGTTTAGCGGAATCTAAAGGTAATTATTATTCTTAGACATTTTATTGGAGACTATTGCTTAAATCAAAAATCAATTGAAAGTCTATAAGCAAATCATGTAAATTTTTCGTTAAATGATATAAGTAGTTATGGTTTAATTTATTGAATTTTACTAACTTAGGAATAAAATAATAATCGGGCTTTCAATTTTTGAGAGTATAAAATTATAGAAAATGGATACAAGAAATGAACAAAACGATTTATTCCAAGATGGTATTGATCGTACTCAAGAATCAAATTGGGATCCAATCTTAGGATACCATATGTATTTTCCAAATGATGAAAACAAACAGGAACTGTTAAACGAAGAAAATCATCCTATTCATCAACAAAACACTGGCGATTGGGGAGATGATGCCGATTATGAAGAACTTAGGCATAAAAATAATTTCAATAGAGATATTGCCGAAAATGATGCAACTAAAATAGATTAAAAATGATAAAAAAGAGCAGAAAAACTTCTGCTCTTTTTTATTACTAGTTTAGCATTTTTATAAAGTAAATTTATTGATATATAACAAGTTATTGGAATTGTGTAAAAAAACTAAAAGCTGAAATCGCTATTTTTATAATATTTAAAGAAGAAAATATTCAATTAAAAATATACGATTATGAAAAAGCAAATAAAAATAAAAATTGCCCTCTTAGTTTTTTTGGCAGGATTATCATTTTCTTGTAAAAAGAACGAAAGCACTACGATAGATTCATATGAAAATGATTCTATTCAAAAAACAATGGACACTGTAGGACCAGACATGGATACAGTCGATATAGACACAGCAGCAACAGTTAAGACTGATTCTATTAAGAAGTAATTGCGAGTAAAATGCGTAAAACGAAAAGCTGAATCCTAACGATTCAGCTTTTTTGTTGCTATGCAGAATAGGAGATTGATAATGGGGTTTAAAGATGTCTTATTAAATCAAAATCATTTTTAACAAATGTTTAAAGTAAAAGCGTTTTTCTCTATATTTGAGAAGGAAATTAACAATTTACATGCCTTTTACACTATAAAACAACTTTAGAAAACTATCACTCAGTACGATAATGGAGCTAATAAGTAATTTAGAGCTTTTTCAGACCGTTTTTAATTCTGCACCTAATGGAATTGCAGTTTTAAAATCTTTGTACGATAATAAAGACAAAGTAGAAGATTTTTCAATATTGTTGTTTAATTCTTGTATTATAAACTGGATCGATAATAAAGACTACAAAGGCAAAAGATTCAGTACGGTTTTCTCTAAAATAGAAGGAACCAATATTTTGGAGCAATTTATTGAAACGGCAGAAACTGGTATTACAGCCAATTTTGAGCAATGGTACGGCGATGAAAATGGAAAACAATGTTTCGGATTTACTGTTGTAAAACAAGACGAAATGTTAGTCGTGACAATGGAAGATGTTACCGAAAAGAAGCATGCCGAAACTGCCCTGAATAATGCATTGATTGATGCAGAAAAACAAAAAAGACTTTATGATTCTATATTAAATGGGACACCAGATTTGGTTTATGTATTTGATCGTGATTATAAGTTTGCCTATGCAAACAAAGCTTTGTTGAGCATGTGGGGAAAAACGGCAGAAGACTCTATTGGACGCGGTTTAATTGAAAATGGTTACGAAGATTGGCATGCCGAAATGCACGAAAAAGAAATAGATACTGTGATTTCTGAGAGAAAACCAATTCGAGGAACGGTTTCTTTTCCTCATGCTGAATTGGGAAGAAGAATTTACGATTATATTTTTGTTCCTGTTTTTAATGAAAAAGGAGAAGTAGAGTTTGTCGCAGGAACTACAAGGGATATTACAGAAAGCAAACAAGCTGAAGAAAAATTGCAGCAAAGTGAGAATCGTTTCCGCAAAATGATTCATCAAACACCGGCACCAACGTTAGTGTTGCGAGGCGATAATCTTGTAATTGAGCAAATCAATAAGCATATGTTGCAAATGATTGGTCGCGGAGAAGAAATTATCGGAATGCGCTTGATTGATGTCTTGCCAGAACTGGAAGGACAATATGTTTGGGAACAGGTTTTAAAGGTTTACAACGAAGGAATTCCTTTTGACCAAAGTGAAGTTTTGGTTCCGCATAATCGAACAGGAGAATTAAAAGACTATTATTATAACTTGGCTTATCGTCCGTTAATTGAAGATGGAGAAATAACAGGAATGATTCAAGTAGCGGTTGAGGTTACACAACAAGTTGTGGCGCGCCAAAAAATGGAAGAAAGCGAAAGCCGTTTTCGAGCTTTAGTCAACGCATCATCAGACCTGGTTTATCGAATGGATGCCGATTGGATGATTATGCAAAATTTGGAAGGAGAAGGAGGCTTGTCTAATTCGGGAGAACGTGGCATCAATTGGTTGGATAAGTTTATTCATACTACAGATTTGCGACAAGCCGTTGACCTTATATCTAAATCGATTGTCGAAAAATCCATTTTTGAAATGGAACATAAAGCAGTTAATGAGGACGATTCTGTTAGATGGGTTTTTTCAAGAGTAGTTCCGATATTAGACGATCAAGAAAAAATTATCGAATGGTTTGGAGCATCAAGTGATATTACTTCGCAGAAAGAACTTCAAAACGTTATCACAGAAAGCGAAGAAAAGTTTAGACAGCTTGCAGATCTTATTCCTCAAATTATTTGGACAGCAGATCCAGATGGTTTTGTCGATTACTACAACAGTCGCTGGTACGAATATACAGGTTTTGAAGAACATGAATTTGGAGATTCGAGCTGGATTTCAAAATTGCATCCCGATGATGTGTATTTGGTTTCTAAAAGATGGTACGAAAGTGTTCGTGCAGAATTTCCTTATCAGATAGAGTTTCGCTTAAGAAATGCAAATACAGGCGAATACCGCTGGTTTTTAAGTAAAGCGCTTCCTATTAGAGATAAAGAAGGGGTGCTTACTAATTGGTTTGGAACTTGTACCGATATTCATGAACAAAAGTCTACGACCGAAAAACTAGAAATTCTAGTAGCAGATCGTACAAAAGAATTACAGCGTTCTAATGAAGATTTACAGCAGTTTGCTCACGTTGCTTCGCACGATTTAAAAGAGCCTGTTCGAAAAATAAAGACCTTTTTGAGCCGCTTAGAAGAGCATATGGAAGAGCAGTTAGACGAATCTTCATCAAAATATATTGAACGAATTCATGTTGCAGCAGATCGTATGTTTAATATGATTGATGGTGTTCTTGCGTATTCTAAAATGAATGCCGATTCGCAAAAAACAACAATAGTCGATTTAAACGAAGTGATTAAAAACATAGAAAATGATCTTGAAATTGCGCTTCAGGAAGCAAATGGCAAAATTTATTTTGAAGAGCTTCCAGTTATAGAAGGAGCTTCGGTATTGCTATATCAGCTGTTTTATAATCTAATTAATAATTCTATTAAATTCGCCCAAGAAAACATTCCGCCTCAAATTAATATTACAGCAACAGAACAAATTGAAGCAGGTAATAAAGTGGCAATAATTACAGTAGAGGATAACGGAATTGGTTTTGACCTTGATCAAACAGGACGCATTTTTGAAACTTTTACGCGATTAAATTCTAAGGATCGATACGAAGGTACAGGTCTAGGTTTGTCACTTTGCAAAAAAATAGCCGAACGTCATGGCGGAAGCATTACTGCAACAGGAATTTCTAACAAAGGAGCTATTTTTATTATTACCTTGCCGTTTGTACAAAAAGCAAAAGACATTTAATTATGGGAGAAAATATGATTTTATTAGCTGATGATGATAAGGACGATGCAGAAATGTTCTGTGAAGCATTGGCGGAGATAGATGAAAGTATTGTTTGCCATTGTTCTGAAAATGGAAGCGGAGTGCTAAAATTGTTGAAAGCTCAAGATAAAGTGCCAGGTGTTGTTTTCTTAGATTTAAATATGCCGATTATGAATGGCTGGGAATGTTTAAAACAATTAAAGGCAGAGGAACATTATAAAGACATTCCTGTAATAATGATTTCGACTTCGTCATATAAAAATGATATGGATGCCGCTGCCAATTTGGGTGCTGTCTGTTATTTTGTGAAACCCAATAATTTCAATGATCTAAAACAAGTGTTGGGATTAATTACTTCAAACCTCAAAAACGGACTGAAAGAAGGTCTTTCTAGCCTTGAAAAAAATAAATATTTACACGTTTTTCTTCCAGAATAAATAATGTTTTTTCTCTTTTAAGAGTAAAACGTATGAATTTCTTTTATAAAAAATGCCAGTCCTAAATAATATTTTTTAGATTTAACTTGTTGATTTTTAAGCGTTTGTGATTTGTAAAAGTGTTTTTTAATAAAAAAAATAAAAAATCACACCTTAAACTTGACTAATTAGGTAGAATTAGTATATATTTGTATCGCAGAAAAGTTATATAATGATACTTATCCAGAAAGACTGAGGGAATAGGCCCAATGAAGTCTTAGCAACCTGTTGCCGAATAAGGTGCTAAATCCTTCCGCCGTGTGCGGGTAGATAAGAAAGATTTCTTCAGTAAATCTGTTTAAGATCATCCATACTAAAAATTTTTATTACAATGAAAGCAGAATCAATATTATATGCCGGTTATGAACTTTTGAATTCAATTTTTGAAGAAAATAGCTTTGCCTTTTTCTGAATTCTGAAACAGTAATCTTTTCCAGATTTCTTTTATAAAATAACAATAGCGTTAATGGCTTTAGGCATTGGCACAAAATTCTTTTGTCTAATCTTAAAATACTAAAAATAAAATGAAAAAAATACTACTAGGTTTTGCTTTGTTTCTTGGAGCGCTTCAAACTCAAGCTCAAGAAAGCAATTTACAATTGAAAGGAACTGTTGTCGACACAGTGGCACAATATGTTTACTTGCAGAAGTTTCACAATAAAATGTTTACCACTATTGATTCGGCAAAAGTAAAAGACGGAAATTTTAGTTTTAAAACGAAAGTAAAAACGCCAGAATTATACGGTCTAAGCGTCAATACAGAAAGTTCGCCATTGTATATTTTTCTTGAAAAAGATCCGATAACAGTAAAACTAAGTCCGAAGAAATATTATACGGCTTCCGTGGTTGAAGGTTCGGCTTCTCAAGATTTGTTCGAAACCTATAAAAAGACCAAAGATGTTGAAATTAGTAAATTCATTACAGAACATCCGAAATCTATTGTTTCGGCTTATGTTTTATATAGAAACTGGTCGTATAGATTAACACCAGAGCAAATCACTCAAAATATTGCTTTACTAGATAAAAGCCTTCAGAATATCACTTACGTGAAAGAACTAAAAGAACTGGTTACCGTATTAGACGGATTGGCGGTTGGTAAAAAAGCCCCAGATTTTACTGCCAAAGATCCTGATGGAAAACCAGTTCGCCTTTATGATAATTTAAAAGGCTACACTTTGGTTGATTTTTGGGCTTCGTGGTGTGGACCATGCCGAAAAGAGAATCCAAATATTGTTGCGGCTTACAAAGAATTTCATGATAAAGGATTCAATATCGTAGCAATTTCATTAGATAAAAAGAAAGAAAACTGGATTAAAGGAATTCAAGACGATAATTTGACATGGACACATGTTTCTGACTTGCTTTTCTGGAACAGTGCTGTTGCCAAATTATATGGTGTAAGAGCAATTCCGGGTAATTATCTAGTGGATTCAAAAGGAATAATCGTTGCCAAAAACCTGCACGGAGAAGAATTGCAGTCTACATTAAAAGCGCTTTTGGAGAATAAAATTTGATTCTAAAAAAAGCACAACAAAAAATACAATTAGTTAATTTAAAATGATAAGGATATGAATGCTATTGAGCCAACAATAAAACCAACAGAATCGGAGTGTCACTTCTCTAAGTTTAGAGAAAACACAGTAGGAATTGAGCATACTTTTGAATCGGTTTACGGAGAACAAAATCTAGTTTATGCAGACTGGGTTGCCAGTGGAAGATTATACACTCCGATTGAAGATATAATGCTTAATAAAATTGGTCCAATGATAGCCAATACGCATTCATTTTCTAGTCAGACAGGAAAAACGTCTACTTATGCCTATCAGCACGCTAGAGAAATTATTAAAAAAGCGGTTAATGCCAGCGAATCAGATGTTTTAGTTACAACAGGAAGCGGAATGACGGCTGCTTTATCTAAACTGCAGCGTATTATTGGAGTGCGAAAAAACTACGAATTGGAAGCAGATAAACCAGTTGTTTTTATCACGCACATGGAACATCATTCCAATCAAGTTCCGTGGTATGAAATTAATGCAGATGTTGTAATTCTTTCGCCAGACGAAAACAATCTGGTTGATCCAAAAGTTCTTTCAGATGAAATTAAAAAATATGCCGATCGAAGCTTAAAAATAGGTTCGTTTACGGCTTGTTCGAATGTTACCGGAATTATTACACCATATCATGAATTGGCCAAAATTATGCATCAAAATGGCGGACTTTGTTTTGTAGATTTTGCAGCTTCTGCACCATATGTCAAAATCAATATGCATCCAAAAGATCCAGAAGAACAATTGGATGCGATTTTCTTTTCGCCTCATAAATTTTTAGGCGGACCTGGAACTTGCGGTATTTTGGTTTTCAATGAAAAATTATACCAATCCGATTTTCCTGATAATCCAGGTGGAGGCAACGTAAAATGGACCAATCCTTTAGGAAAATATTGTTACAGCGATGTTATAGAAGTTAGAGAAGATGGTGGAACTCCAGGTTTTCTACAAGTTATTAGAACTGCTTTGGCTTTAGAATTAAAAGAGCAGATGGGAGTGGAAAATATTAAAAATAGAGAAAAAGAATTGCTCGATCTCTGTTTTTCTAGACTACAAAAAATTCCCGGATTATCTATTCTAGGAGATTTAACAACAGAAAGAATTGGTTGTGTTTCTTTTGTAATCGAAGATATTCACTACAATTTGATTGTAAGGCTTTTAAATGATCGTTTCGGGATTCAGGTTCGCGGAGGCTGGTCTTGCGCCAGTACTTATGCGCATTATCTCTTCAATATCAATGAAAAGAAATCGGCTGAAATTACCAATGAATTATTGCAGCGAAATCAGACCAATAAACCAGGTTGGGTTCGTTTATCCTTGCATCCCATTACGACTAATGAAGAACTTTTTTATATCTGTGACGCAATTGAAAAAGTAGCGTTGAATTATAAAAAATGGAAAAAAGATTACGAATACAATTCGGTTTCAAACGAATTTGAAAATCCCAAAATAAAAGATAATATAGAAAAAGAGGTAAAAGATTGGTTTAAGTTAGATTAGTTAGTAGTAGTCCTAACAGGTTTTCAGAACCTGTTAGGTTTTACCCATAGAAACATAGATTTTTCTATTTTGTAAAAAGACTTAGAAATAAACTAATTTCTCAAATCGCTATGTTTTTGAACAACTGAAACGTATTTATAGATAAAACTATCTTTCTATGTGTTTAAAATTTATTTACTAATCGATTCGATAATTTTTTCTCTATGTGCCAGTCCCCAATTGACTAAGGTTTCGGTAACAGGAAGCACCGATTTGCCATATTCGGTAATGGCATAAACGACAGTCGCGGGTTTGGTATTTTGTTCGGATCTGGTAATGAGTAAATTGGTCTCCAATTCTTTGAGTTCTTTGCTGAGCATTTTAGCCGAAATACCATCAATTTCACGTTGCATTTTTTTAAAATGAATCACCTGATGCGTTCTGTTGGTTAAAAACCTTAGAATCATCAATTTCCATTTACCGCCCAAAACATCAAGACTGTCACGCATTGCCATAAGTTCTTCAGAACAATTGGCTTCGCGGAGCACTCCATTATCGTTAATTTTTGCCATACTAGTATCTATTTGGTAACCGGTTACCTTGGGTTAACCCATAACAAAAATAAAGCATTACGGCGATACTTTTGTAAACTAAAATGATAAAAATGAAAGCAATTGTATTACAGGAAAACCGAGAATTTAAGCTGGAAACAGTAGCAATTCCACAACCTGAACCACATCAGATTCAGGTAAAAATTATGGCTTCAGGATTTAATCCGATTGATTATCAAATGACCGAAAACGGCTCGGAAAGAAAGCTAATACATTCGCCAATTTTAGGAAGAGAATTTTCGGGTATAATTACAGCAGTTGGCGCTGAGGTTACGGAATTTAAAATTGGAGATGCTATTTTTTGCGGTTCTGGAAGTATGGGGTCAAATGGTACTTATGCAGAATATATTTGTATTCCAGAAGGAATTGCAGTAAAAAAACCTCAGAATATTTCTTTTGAAGAGGCGGCAGGAATTCCATCAGCTGGACTTACGGCTTTGCAATCTTTTAAGAGAATGAATGTTACGTTAACCGATTCGATATTGATTACAGGTGCGGCTGGAGGAGTAGGAAACGTTTTTATTAAACTGCTTATCGCTAAAGGTTTTACCAATTTTGTGGTAACAGCTGGAAACGAAGAAAGTATAAAATCTTTATTAAATCTTGGAGTCAAACCAGAACAAATTATCAATTACAGAAAAGAAGCAATTTACGAAGCGGCTTTTGTTTTAAATGGAAATAAAAAATTTGATATAGCAGTAGATTTAGTTGGAAATAATGTTGCTGAAATAGCAGCAAAACTTTTAAAAATAAACGGAAAGTATATTGATGTTACGAACTTTTCTACTGCAGAATCGCGTGGTATACTTTTTTCGAAAGGAGCTACAATTCATAATATTTCAAACTATGCGTATGGAATTGAAAAGCAATATGATTACTATAAAAAAGGATTGTCAGAATTGAATCATTTAGTGGAGAATGAAATAATTACAGCTCCCCATATTGATGTAATAGGAGAATTGAGCAAAGAAACGGTAGATAAAGCGCTTAAGATTTTGAGAGAAAACAAAACCGGTGGCAGAAAATTAATAATGAAGATTAATTAAATGAAAACAATACCAAGAAGAATCGTAACTGGTTTACGAAACGGAAAATCGATTATAGAACAAGATGAAATTGTGACCAATGTATCGGAACATTTTCCGGGTTTGATTATTTCGGATATCTGGTCAACAGATTCGACACCAGCGAAATTTGAAGAAAAAGTTATTGAGAATACGGCTTTTCCAAACACACCCAAAAACGGAAGCTATTTTCGTTACGTCCAGATTCCACCTGATAAAGATTTAGGCATTATAGTCACAGAAGGACAACCGCATCCTTTGATGCATCAGACCGATACTTTAGATTATATTATCATAATTTCTGGTGAAATTTATCTAATTGTTGATGAAGAGGAAACTTTATTGAGAGCTGGAGATATCGTAATTCAGAGAGGAACCAATCACGCTTGGAGCAATCGCTCAGACTCTTCTTGTATTCAATTGGCAGTTTTGCTAGATGCTGCAAAAGCTGAAAAATAGAATTATACGCCGAAAACTATATTTTGATTTATTTGTAAAAAGCAATAATCTACTTGATTATTGCTTTTTTTTTTGTCTTTGGATAGACTTAAAAAAGTTTCAAAATGGTTTCATCTTATAAAATGAAACCATTTTAAATTTTTGTTTTAAAGTATTGATTATTAATTATCTATATTTGATTCAAAAAATAACTGCCTTAAAAAAAGCAAATTTCTAAGCCTGTACTGCTACTTTAAAAACAGGTGAATTTGCAAGTTTATCTGAAATGTTTGCTAAATAATATTGATTACAAATTCCCGAAAAAAGCAAAATTAAATCAATATAATCGAATGAGTTATTGGCAATTTAGAGCTCCAAACATAAAACATTTGGCTCTAGTTTTATTGTGCTGCGGTTCTAACTTAAGTTTTGCGCAGCAAGATACCGTTAGCCTCGCCTCTGCAAAAAAAATAAGGCTCGACGAAGCAATTTTATTAGGCATTAAAAATAACCAGCAATTAAAACTGGCAAATGCTGATTTGGCTATTGCTAACGAAAATGTTGGTCAGGCTAAAATTGCAAAAATGCCAAGGATAAACTTAAATGGCGGATACAATTATATTGGCGATCCTAAATTGTATAACGGATTTTATGAAAGCCAAGTTACTGTAGATTATTACAATCATCAGGCATTTGCCAATGTTGTTTCTTCGCTTCCAATTTACGCAGGAAACGCTCTTAATACTAGAATTAATCAGCAGGAATTAATTACCCAAATGCAGCAATCTGCTGTGAGAATGACCGAAGCTGATGTTAAAAACGCCATAACAGAGCAATATTTTACACTCGAAAAACTATACCGTCAGATTGAGGTTACAAAACAAAATATTATAAATACCGATATCCGAATCAATCAATTAAAATCGCGTGTAAAGAATGGCCAGAACTTGACGAGTGATCTTTTAAGAACCGAATTACAGCAATCAAACTTTAAGGTTTCGGTCTTTAGAAGTACCAATACCATCGAATTAATCAGTAATTATCTTGATATATTGATTGGTTTTCCAAATAACACCATTCTGAAACCAGAAGTGGCAGAAAGCATGATTCCGACAGAAAGTATGAATTTGCAGCAAAGTTTAGAAGAAGCTTTTGCTAACCGCGAAGAGATAAAACGGGCCGCCGTAAAAATCAAATTATCAGAATCATCATTGAGTTTAACCAAAAGCGGATTTAAACCTAATTTAAACGCAAATCTTATTCTAAATACAGAATATCCGGCGCAATGGCCCAATTATGTTAATCTACTTAATTATTGGGCTGCAGGACTTTCTTTAAATTGGGATATTTCTAGTTTTTACAATTTAAAACATCGCATAAGCGGAGACAAATTGGAAATTGATAAAAGCAATTTAGCTCTAGAAGTGACCAAAGATCAGATTTCTACAGAAGTTAAAAATGCTTATGTGAGATATGCAGAAAGCAAAGAAAACATCAAAACCTATAAGAAAGATGTAGAATTGTCTATGAGCAATTATAAAATTGTAAAAAGCCGATACGACAATGATTTTGCTTTAATAAGTGAGATTGTAGATGCCGAATTACAATTAAACAACTCTCGTATTTCGTTGGTAAATGCCAATTTAGATTTGATTATTCAATACTATTCACTTCAATACGCAATGGGCAAACTTTAATTTATCTTGTTATGAGCGAAGCAGATATACAAAATAGCGCAATTCAGAAAAGCGAAAAAAGAAGAAACAGAGTTCTTACGATTTTGTCTTTTGTTTTTTTAATAACAGGAGGATTGTGGATTTTAAGCCTATTCTTCGATTTCAGTTCTTACGAAACTACAAATAATGCTCAGGTCGAAGCTTATATGAACAATATTGTGGCTCGCGCTACGGGACATATTAAAGAAATAAAATTTGAATCCAATCAGTTGGTGCATAAGGGAGATACTTTGGTTGTTTTAGATGATGTAGAATACCTCATTAAAGTTAGACAAGCCGATGCAGATTTGGCTATAGCCGAAGGAAATCTACATTCGTTAGAGCAAAATATTACAACTTCAGTTTCTAATCAGGCTTCGGGAAAAGAAAAATTAGCAGGAGATTTGGCCAGTTTAGAAAAAGCCCAAAAAGATTATCAGCGCTTTAAAAATATGTATGCAGATTCGGCTGTAACGCGAAATCAGTACGATCAGGTTATTTCCAAATTAAAATCGGAAGAAGCTTATGTTAAAGCAGGAAGAAAAGGCTTAGATGCAAGTAGCTCTATGACCAAACAAAGTTCGATTAATCTGGAAGCTGCTACAGCAACTGTTGCTAGAAAGAAAGCCGATTTGGATGCGGCCAAACTTCAGTTGTCTTATACGGCAATTATCTCGCCCGCGGATGGTTTTATTGGCGAAAGAAATTTATCTATTGGCGAATTAATTAATGCCAATCAAACTATTGCCACCATGGTGCTGAGTGAAAAACTATGGATTTCTGCGAATTTTAAAGAAACTCAAATCGAAAAAATAAAGCAAGGTCAAGGGGTTACTATTACAATCGATGCTCTGGACGGAAAAGAATTTAAAGGAAAAGTAATGGGTTTTTCGCCAGCAACAGGAGCCAAATTCTCGATGGTAGAACCAGATAATTCGACCGGAAATTTTGTAAAAATCACGCAGCGTATTCCCGTTAAAATTGAATTTGAAGTTTCGTCTAAAGAGCTTCAAGATGTAAGACCAGGAATGAATGTTACAGTTAAAGTAAAAAAGTAAAAGATGTTTGCAGGAAAAAAAAGGAGCCTTTTTACACTGACAGGATTGTATATCCTGACGATTCCTTTTTTTAACGGATTGAATGTAACGACTTATGATAATTCGCAGCTATTAGGACATTTTGCACCTTCTACTACTGCTTTTAGTTACGCCGTTTACATTCCCATTTTTTCCATGCTAGCTTTTTTGCCTTTAGGATTAAAATTAGGAAAACAAATTAAAGTGCGTACCATGATTTTATCGGTTTCATTTTTATCACTTTTATTTAATACTGCTTCATTGTTTGCGCCAACTATTGCGTGGTTTGTTTTATGTCGTTCTCTTTTAGCAATTGTTTCCATAATCGGAATATTTGCTTCTATGGTGCCTATTTTATTAAAATACAATCCAGCGTTAAATATGGCTTTGATGTATGGCATTTTTCAGTTTATACAAAAAGGGAGTCAGCATTTGTATCAATATTTAGGAGCAAATTTTGTAAGTTTTCATAACTGGACATTTGGAGTTTATTTCTTAAATCTCAATTTTTTAATCTGTATTATTCTGGCTTGGTATTTTTACAAAGCTGATGTTGCACCTCTTAAAACCAAATTTCAATTTGATTGGAGAGGTTGGATTATTATGGTTTTATTCTTTGCGATTATTCTTTTTTTGTGTGCTGAAGGACAAACGAGAAATTGGCTTAGCGACCCTAAAATAACTCTCGCTTTTGCATTTTTATTTATTACTGTGGGCATTTATCTGCTTCACGTTCGATTTACGCCAGAACCTTTAATTAATCCCGATGTTTACAAATTTAAAAATGTAATTGTAGGTGCTTTAATGATGTTTTATATCGGGATAATGAACGGAACAGGAAGCGTAGTTACAGGTTATATGACCAATGTTTTAGGATTTGATTCTGTTCTTGGGGCAGTAACACATCTTTCATTGCTGATCGGATTATGCATTTCGATTCCACTTTCGACTTATCTTTTATACAAACGAATTTATTTGGCCACAATTTGGGTAATTGGTTTTGCCTGTTACGGAATTTATCATATTACGCTCTACTTCAGGTTCTATCCAGGAATCGATGCCTCTGATTTTTATTTGCCCTTAATTTTTAAAGGGGTAGGAATGGGATTTATTTTTCCTGTTTCGTTACTCTATATTTCAGAAGGAGTTCCACCGCAGCTAAGCACTTCACGGATGATGACAGGAATTATAGCTCAAGCCATTTTTGCGTCTTTATTGGGCGGGGCTATTTTGGGAACCTTTATTTCGAAAATGAATGTACAGCATAAAACCGGCTTAAGTCAGCAGTTAAGTGCAATAAACAAGCAAGCAGAAAGCCAGCTAGAAAATTCAAAAAAGAAATTTTTATTCCAGGGATTATCTGATGCTGAGGCGCAGAAAAAAGCAGAAAAAAGTCTTTCTAACCAAACTTCGCAAGCTTCTATTTTGTTAGCTTACAAAGATATTTATCTCGTCATGTCGGCAATTTGTTTTCTGCCCATTTTTATTATTCTGATTTTCAAACTTTGGCGCAGACCAATAGGAAGAGTAGAAGTAGAACCAATACCGATTTGAGAATGAGGAAACTAAATGAAGAAGCAAGAAATGAGACTTTAGAAAAAGGAACTAATTAAGCATTGATTTATATTATGATAGCAAAGAAAGATCGTTTTTTATACCGCTTTTGGACCCAAGAAAAGGGACTTAGTGGCATGCTGATACTTTTGTGTATCATGCATTTTATTGCTATTCCGTTTTTTGGGAGTAAATCCCATTTTATGGTGGCTGTCAATATATTTTGGATGCTGTTTCTTTTTGCGGGAATTGTGGCATTATCAAAACATAGAAAGCAAGCCATAAGTATTTCAATAATCCCTATTCTATTTCTTATTATACAATGGATTAATTACTTAAATCATAATATCTTTATTTTATTTGCCGATCTTATTTTTTCGGTTGCTATTATGCTTCTTTTAATCTCTTTGGTTTTAGTAAAAGTTTTAGAGCCAGGTCCTGTAACCAATTATCGCATCATAGGATCTATTGTAGTCTATATGCTTTTAGTTCACTTTTGGTCGGTGCTTTATTTATTTCTTTATAACCATATAGAAGGTTCTTTTCAGATTGCAGAGTCAAAATTTGCAAGCAATAGCGACCAAGCTAATTTTATGTATTTCAGCTACATCAGTATGACTTCAACAGGTTTTGGAGAAATAGTTCCTCTTCATCCGTTGGCACGCTCTTTAGTTCAAATAGAAGTTCTTACAGGCGTTTTATATCCTGTTATCTTAATTGGAAGACTGGTTTCTGATGCTAATTTCTCTATTAATAAGACTGGAAGTAAAGAAGAATCAAGAGGCAAGAACCAAGATTAGAGTATTAATAAGAAAGAAGTTAGAAAAGAGATTTGTGGAGAGAAATCATTTACCATTAACAATTCACAATTTACAACTCATAATTACCATTCACCATTAAAAAATATAACCATGAAAACAACAACTAATTCGAATAAGAGAAAAGAACTCTTTGATACTATTTTGCAGTTATTTTTCATTTTTCTCCTTGTAGGATTTTGTCTTAAATTGCTGCTACCTTTTTTTATGCCAATTCTCTGGGCTGTAATTCTGTCGGTGGTATTTTATCCTTTGTTTAATTCGTTGCAGAAAATTCTGAAAGGCCGTAAAGCATTGGCTTCAGTTGTCATTACTATTTTGATTATCGCTATAATGATATTGCCTTTAATTTATTTCCTAAAAGCGGCAACGGGAAATTTCTTAGAATTGAAAGATAGTTTTGATGCAGGAACGCTAAAAATTACGCCACCCGGAGCTTCTATAAAAGAATGGCCAATAATAGGAAAACCGCTTTACGAATTTTTACTTTCGATGTCGACAGATTTGGAACAGGGAGTTATTAAATACCAAGACCAGATAAAAGAATTAACTTCTAAAATTATGGCTAGCATTTTGAGTTCTGGAGCTGCTTTTCTTCAGTTTATTCTATCTATTATTATTGCAGGTATTTTATTAGTATCGCCAGGTGGAAAAGCTTTTTTTATGAAATTCCTTAAAAAAATTGCTGGAAATGAGGCTGAAGAGATTATGACAATTTCGGTTTCTACAATTTATCAAGTCGTGAAAGGAATTTTGGGAGTTGCGGTTATTCAAACTATTATTCAGGCGATTGGATTGTTTTGTGCTGATATTCCGTATGCAGGAATTTTGACTTTGATTTGTCTTATATTTTCTATTTTACAGATTGGACCAATTATTATTAATATTGGAGTTATCATTTATCTTTTCTCAACAGGAGATTCTGGTTATGCCATTTTTTGGACGGTATTTTTCATCATCAGCGGATTATCAGATAATGTCTTAAAACCGCTCTTATTAGGAAAAGGCGCGCTTGTGCCAATGCTTGTTATTTTTCTTGGTGTAATTGGTGGTTTTATCATGTCGGGTTTTATTGGGTTGTTTGTAGGACCAATTGTATTTTCAATAGGTTACAAACTTTTTGTTGCTTGGTTAGACGACAATATAGAGCCTGTTGAAGAACCAGCAGAAGATATTGAGATTGTTTAAATTGTGAATTATTTTTAGCAGTAATTTACAATTCACAATTTATAATTCACAATTAAAAGAATTATTTTTGCAGGATTATAAATTCCTCACAAATGAAGCGTTCAGGCACGGCAGATCTTCCCTTACATTATGGACATGTTCCAATGTGGCTTGCTGAGCGAATGTCTAAACTTGGTTTTGCAATTGTTGAAACCATTGCGATGGAATTTTCTACTGCCGAAGTTATCAGTAAATTGAGCAATCCGTTTTGGTTTCAGAGTTTTGGCGCTGTTATGGGAATGGATTGGCATTCGTCTGGAATTACAACTTCGGTGCTTGGAGCTTTAAAAAAATCAGTTAATCCGCACTCAAAAGAGCTCGGAATTTATATCTGCGGAGGCAAAGGAAAGTATTCTATGGCAACCCCGCAGGAACTTTTATTTGTTGGCGAAAAAACAGGTCTTGATGGAGTTAATCTTGCCAGTTGCAGCCGACTTACCGCCAAAGTAGATAACACTGCCATTCAAGACGGATTCCAATTGTATCAGCATAATTTTATTGTCGATAATAAAGGGCAATGGGCTGTTATTCAGCAAGGAATGAATCCAGATTCTAGAACTGCGAGAAGATACCATTGGCATTCTCAAGATTTGAAATCCTTTATAAACGAACCTCATACTTTTATTTATGGCGAAAATCAAGGTTCTATATTGAACCTTACTGCCAACGCCGCTACAAAATCTCGAGAAGGAATTTTAGAGTTGGTAAAAGAATCGCCGGTTAAAATCATAAAAGAAATGCAGCATCTTTCTATGCCTGCGCATCACGATGTGAGAATAGAAGATGTGAATATGAAAAGATTGGGCGCAATGCTTTGGACAACTCACGAAAATAAACCAGAAGATTTTGAAGAATTACTGCTTTTAAAAGGAATGGGACCAAGAGCTTTGCAGTCATTAGCATTAGTGAGCGAAATTATTTATGGAACTCCAACACGATTTGAAGATCCTGCTCGTTTTTCTTTTGCTCATGGTGGAAAAGACGGACATCCGTTTCCTGTTCCTGTAAAAATTTACGATGAAACCATAGATACGCTTCAAAGAGCTATTAATCGAGCCAAAATTGGCAATAGTGACAAATTAAGCGCTATTCAGAAACTATCTGAAATTTCGCGGAAAGCAGAAGAAAGCTTTACTCCAAATTCAAATTTTGATGCTCTTGTTCAGAGAGAACGAGAAGAATCGCATAAATACGGAGGAAAAACCGTTTTTGGAGATGCAAAACCACCAAAAAAGAAACCTATAAACCCAAACAATCAGTTGGAATTATTCTAAAAAATAGATATTCCTTATCAGCCTTTAGTTATCAAAAAACAAATAATGTCACAAAACGAAAAATCAATCTACACCCTACAATTCATTTTACTTTGTTTGAGTTCTTTATTATTTTCATCAAGTTTTAATATGATGATTCCTGAACTTCCAAACTACTTAAGCAGTTTGGGAGGAGCAGAATACAAAGGACTTATTATCTCCTTATTTACTTTAACGGCTGCAATTTCACGTCCTTTTAGCGGTAAACTTACCGATAAATGGGGAAGAGTTCCTGTTATGGCAATCGGATCTTCGGTTTGTGTGGTATGCGGATTTCTTTATCCGATTTTGAGTTCTGTTTCCGGATTTTTATTGTTGCGTTTGGTTCATGGTTTTTCTACAGGATTTAAACCTACATCGACATCAGCCTATGTGGCAGATATTATTCCGCAACATAGATGGGGTGAAGCTTTAGGAATGCACGGATTGTGTTTTAGTATTGGTGGAGCGCTCGGACCTGCATTAGGAAGTTTGATTGTGAATTTGTACGGAATTAATGTGATGTTTTACTGCTCATCATTTTTGGCGTTTTTCTCTATTATTATCGTAATGAATATGAAAGAAACTCTTGCTACAAAAGAAAAGCTGAACCGATCTATGTTTATTATTGGACGAAAAGATATCGTAGACAAAAATGTATTTCCTGCAGGAATTATTACTTTTCTTTCATACACGGCATTTGGACTTATTTTGACTTTAATTCCAGATTGGAGCGAGCATGTTGGAGCAACCAATAAAGGTATATTCTTTACTGCCTTTACAGTAGCCTCAGTTTTAGTTCGTTTTGGAGCAGGAAAAGTTTCAGACCGACATGGGCGACCAAAAGTGATATTGGCAGGATTAATTATAACGGCTTTTGCACTTTTTGTAATAAGCGAAGGAAGAGATATTCAGATGTTATTGGTTGGAGCAGCAATTTACGGAATTGGTACAGGGATTTTGTCTCCAGCAGTCAGCGCTTGGACTATCGATTTGAGTAATCCCGATCATAGAGGAAAAGCAGTTGCCACAATGTATATTTCGATGGAACTTGGAATTGGTTGTGGAGCGCTTTTAGGCGGAAGTTATTACAGCGATCAAATTATGCGTATTCCGCAGATTATGAAATTTGATATTCTGATTCTCGTTTTAGGAATTATATATCTTTTGTATTGGGCAAAGATTGCTAGAAAAAAAACACAAAAGTCTTAGTTAAGAATTTGTTGTGTGAAATTATTCTAACAGATAGCTGCATAGTTTTTTGGTAAGCATAAAAGTCATTTTACTACTTAAATATACATAGTAAGGCTGTGTGAGAGAAATGCTTTTCTCTTTGTAATTCTTTTTAGAGAAGTAAATCTATGTTTTTATGTGTCAGAACTGCCTTTAATCAATTTCACTTAACTGGTAAAAGATTATTTTTAAGCCTGTAAATTTATTTTTACAGGCTTTTTCTTTTCGCCAATAAATTAAACTTTTGCGAACCAAATTAGTTTTTTTTGAAACTAGAACACTGCTGTTCAATATTATTAAGATTAATCATATTGAATTTTATTCAAAAATGTTTACGAAATCCTTTGCGCTTTTCTAAACTTAACAATCTTTTGGCTTTTAACACTAAAATTGTTTAATATTGTGTTTTTGATCCTCACTTTTTATTAATTAATGTCTGTTTATAGCAAATATGCTGATCATATCTTATTAAATCTCCTTAAGGAAGATGATCAATTAGCCTATACAGAAATTTTTGAAAGATACTCCAGACTTTTAGTAAACCATGCTTACAAAATGACTGGAAATCATGATGAAGCCAACGATGTTGTTCAGGAAGTATTCTTGTTTATCTGGAACAAACGTAAAGAGTTGGAAATTACAGGATCGCTATCTTCTTATTTATACAAAGCAACCAAAAACAGAATTCTAAATCATATCGCACACGAAAAAGTGGTTTCGCGTTATGCCGATTCTTTTTCAAATTTTATTGAAAATGATCATGTTTTTGCTGATTCTAAACTTCGAGAAAAAGAATTGGAAACTATCATTGAAAATGAAATTGCTTTGCTTCCTGAAAAAATGCGTGAAGTTTTTCTTTTAAGAAAAGTAGAAGAACTTTCGTATGACGAAATTGCACTTCAATTAAATATCACAGACAAAACAGCAAAACAACAAGTTTATAATTCGCTAAAAATTCTTCGCGGAAAACTAAAATCTGCGTTGAATATTTTTATCTGGTAAATTTTTGTTGTTCTTTTTGTTAAATTTTAAAATAAAATATACTCATAAAAACCTCATTAATAAAGAGAAACTAACGTTTCGAGAAATTTATTAATGATAAATTAATATTTTTTTGATTTTCATCTATGACAAAACCCATTTCTAACTGTCTTATAATAAAACAAGACAAAATTTCGTGTTGTAATTATGAATGAAACTGAATTTCTAGAACTGCTTAAAAGATATCAAAATGGCACTTTATCTGATGAAGATAAAGACAAACTTGATGCTTGGTATTTGCATAAAGCAACAAATAGCAATAAACAGCTTAGCGAGTACGAACTAGAAGATAGTTACGAATATCTGAAATCGAGACTTCCTTTGGCAAAAGAGAAAAAAGTGATCAATCTTTGGCCGCGTATTGCAGCGGCGGCATCTGTTGCTTTGTTATTTGGCGCAGGATTATTCTATTTTACAAAATCGGAATCGGTTGTAAAACAAGAAAATATTCAAGTTGTCGAAAAACCAAAAGAAATTGCTCCGGGCGGAAACAGAGGAATTTTAACGCTTTCGAACGGAAAACAAATTGTTCTATCTGATGTTTCTTCAAAAGATATTATTGCTAAAGAAGATCAAGATGAGGTAACCATAAAAATGGATGCCAACGGAGTAATTACTTATATGATAAATCCAAATGCTGATACTTCAAAAGAAGATGCGAATTCGTTCAATACACTTTCGACACCAACAGGCGGACAATATAATATTGTTTTGGCAGACGGAACAAAAGTATTCTTGAATGCAGTTTCTTCTATCAAATACCCAACTCAATTTAACGGAAATCAAAGAATTGTTGAATTGGAAGGGGAAGCTTATTTTGAAGTTGCTAAAAATAAAAACAAACCTTTCTTAGTAAAATCTGATAATCAAACAATCGAGGTTTTAGGAACGCATTTTAATGTTCATGCTTATAATAATGAATCTGTTGTAAAAACAACTTTATTGGAAGGAAGTGTTGCGGTTTCGTCTAAAAATCAGAAAGCAATTTTAAAACCAGGCCAGCAATCAAATGTATCAGACGGTTCTAATAAGATTGCTGTTAAAGAAGTTGATACGGAAGCTGCAATCGCTTGGAAAAATGGCCGATTTAAATTTGATAATGCTGATTTGAAATCGGTAATGAAACAGCTGGAACGCTGGTACGGTATTAAAGTAGAATATCGCGGCGATGTTTCTGATGTGAGATTTAACGGAGGTACTTTTAGAAATAAAAATTTGTCTGAAGTATTAAAAGTACTTGAGCTTAGTAATATAAAATTTAAGGTTGAAGGAAAGACGATTATTGTGTATCCGTAAGATCTTATTTAACCGATTATATTGAGTCTATAAACTAAAAAACCAGAGGCAGTTGCGATGCTTCTGGTTGTTTAAAAAGTTTATAGCCAATATAAGTGTCCACCTATTGTTTAACTATAACCAATGTAAATGTATGAAATTAAATTTACAACCAAAAAAACCTTACAAAAAACTTAAAAAAAAGATTCCCAAAGTTCATTTTTCTGCTCATTTATGGGCGCTATGCACTGTTTTTATGGTGTTGTGCAGTTTTACTGGACAAGCACAAAGTGTTACCATAAACTTTAAAGATGCTCCTTTAGAAAAAGTGCTAAAAGAGGTGGCTAAACAAGCTAATTACGAAGTTTTTTATACTCAAAAATTGCTTAAAGATTCGAAACCAGTTAGCATTAGTGTTAAGAGTGCGAATGTAAATGAGGTTTTAAATCAGATCTTTAAAAATCAAAATGTAAAATATACAATTACCAACCAAACTATCGTGGTAACGGCTCCAAAAACCGAAGAGCGGGGAAACGGATTGATAGATATACGAGGGAAGGTAGTAAATAATAGAAACGAGCCTTTTCCTGGTGTATCTGTAACCATTTGGGGAACTAATCGAGTTAGCGTAACTGATTTTGACGGTAGCTTTTATTTTGAAAAAGTGCCATCAAATGGAGTTTTGGATTGTACAGGATTAACAATTGAAAAAAAATCTTTTGGCATTAATGACCGTACAGAACTTACTCTTGTTGTTGAAGACAAAGTTGCTGCCATGAAAGAAGTTGTGGTAACTGGTTTTCAGACTATTGCAAGAAGCAATTTTACAGGTGCAATTGCTAAAGTGGATGAAAAAGTTTTAAACGAAAACATTAATGCCAATTTATCAAGCGCTCTTGAAGGCCGTGTGGCTGGTTTAATGTTTCAAAAAAATCCAAGTGGGTCGGCGGCAGACAAACCAATATTAAGAGGTATGGGAACTTTTTCTGACCAAGTTGGATATAGTCCGCTTTTGGTCATAGATGGTCTTCCAACGGAGTTGACTTTAGACGATATTAATCCTTATGATATCGAAAGTGTAGATGTTCTTAAAGATGCGGCGGCAGCGTCTATTTATGGCTCTAGGGCAGCAAACGGTATTATCGTTTTAACTACCAAAAAAGGAAATGGTAGGCTGAAAGTAAGTATTAATTCTGATTTCTTTATTGCTGAAAAACCTAATTTAAGGGATATGAATTATGCTTCTACAAGCGATTTAATCGATTATGAGCAAGCGGTTTATAATAGAGAAAGAGCAAGATATGCTGATACAGCAACTATGTTCAACAGTTATGGCGATATTGGAAGTAGCAGTATGAAATATTACAGTCCGCTTTATCAGCTAAATAGAGATTTAGAAGAAGGCGTAATCAACAATGCTGATTATAATAATACAATTGCGCAATGGAGAAAAAACGATTACAATAAAGATTACCGCAATAATGTTTGGCAGAACGAATTTAGACAACGTTACAATATTGCTTTTTCTGGAAGCACAACGAGACAGAATACGTATGTGTCACTTAATTACGACGAATCAAAAAATCGTATAAAGTATAATAATAGCCGTGCATTTAATCTTTATGCAAAAAGCAGTTTTCAGTTAAATAACTGGCTGAATGCTACATTTGGAGTAAACGGAACGTACAGTAACGATGATGTAACCGATTCTAGTTACAATAATTACGATATTCAAAAAAGATACGAGCGTATTACAGATGATAACGGAGCTCTTGTAATGTCACCATTTGTTGGTATTAATGACGGTTTTACTTCGGGTAGTGTAATTAATCCTTATGTGGCTAGAAAAATTGGAGCTTTAAGCGGTTTCAAATCAACAGAATTTAATGTTTTAGATGCGCTTAAAGAAGGGATTGAACAGCAAAATTCATTAAGCTTAAGAACTTTTGCTAATGTAAAAGCAAAATTATATAAAGGATTAAGCTTTAACACTCAATTTCAGTACGAAGTACGACGAAATGATAACGAGCAATATTATGATATTGACTCTTACAAAATGCGTTATGCAATTAACTCTTTAACAGGATACAATCCAACAACAAATGCTTATACATATGTAGATGGTTTTTCATCAGGAGGCCGATACAAACAATCAAGCAGTCAAGCGAGTAATTATTCGTTTAGAAATCAATTAGATTTTAATCAGGATTTTGCAGATGGAAAACATTCTATTAATGCATTAGCTGGTTTTGAAATGCGCGAAACTTTTGTACCAAGAACAATTGAGCAATTAAGATACGGTTATGATCCTGTAACACTTAGTTCTGCGGTACTTAATAATTTAGCGTTAAGCCAAACTGGTGTTGCGAGTTATATTTATGGAAGTAACCGTACGCTAGCGGCTTTAGGAAGAACACAGACTGAAATTTTACATCGATATTTTTCAGTTTTTAGCACAGCAAGTTATACTTATTTATCTAAATATAATGTTACAGGAAGCTACCGTGTTGATAGAGCCGATTTGTTTGGAGTAGATCCAAAGTATAAAAATCGTCCATTATGGTCTGTAGGTTTAGGATGGAATGTCAGTAATGAAGATTTCATGAAAGAGACAAAATGGGTAAGCATGCTTAAATTAAGAGCTACTTATGGTATTAACGGAAATATTGATCAAAGTACAACTCCGTATATTACAGCAACAAGAAGAAATGATAACTTATATCAATCTTTACAATATACCAATATTACAGCACAGCCTAACCCAATGTTAAGATGGGAAAAAACGCAAAGTACCAATTTGGGTATTGATTACAGTTTATTCCGTGCAAAGTTAAATGGTAGTATTGATGTGTATCGTAAATACAGCAGTGATTTGTTAGCAACAACAGATCTAGATCCGACAGTTGGAGCTTTGTCAAGAAGAATAAATGCTGGAGCATTGTTAAACAAAGGAGTAGAACTAAGTGTAGGATCTGAGTGGTACAATACAGGTGATTTACGTATTTCTTCTAACTTAATTTTTGCTTTCAACGAAACAACGGTTAAAAAAGTTACAAGAGCTCAATCTACAGCTTCTGTTTATGTGTCTTCGCCAGCAAATTACTTTTTAGAAAATGAAGCATACAATAGTTTATATGCTTACAAATATGGAGGAACTGTTAACGGATATCCTTATGTTTTGGATGAAAATGGAAATCCGTCAATTACTTTTGATGATAATGGAAACCCAATTTCGACTTCAGTAAAAACAGTTACAAACCCAGATGCTTTGGTTAACATGGGAACTTTGATGCCAAAATATACGGGATCGATTTCTCAACGTTTTTCATACAAACAATTTGATTTGAATTTCTTGTTTGTTTTCTCTGGAGGAAACGTAATGCGCAAAGAAACTCTTGATATGGGTTCTGATTTAGTGAACCTTTCAGGAATTGCAGATCGTTATACAGATACAAACAGAAATGGAAACACTCGTTTGTATGTAGATTTTGACGAAAGTATGAGAAACTACGCAACAACTATAAGCAGTCAGTGGAGAAATTCAAGTGCAAATGTTGTAGACGGCGATTACATAAAACTTAGAAATATATCATTAGGGTATAATTTGCCAAAAGCTTTTGCAAACAAAATTAAAATGGCATCGGCAAAGTTTACTTTTCAAGTAAATAATCTTTGGTATTGGAGTGCTGCCGGAAATCATATTGATCCAGAAGTTTATAGTGCAAACTCTGCTACACGTAATTTACCGTTACCAAGAACTTATTTACTTGGTTTTAATCTTACTCTTTAAAATAATGAAAAAGATATATATAACACTAATAACGCTAGTGATGTTAACAGCATCATCATGCGAAGAATACACAGATGTTACACCAAAAGGAGCTTTGGTGGTAGAAACGCCAGAACAATTTCTTGAATTGGTGTCGCTGCCAAACAGAGGTTACCCGATCAATAACTTTCAGTATTTGTCAGATGATCAATGGATGCGTGAAGCCAATGTAATCGGAAGAACGCCAAACATCGATATCATTAATTTTACTTTTGACGAAAGCGTAGACCGAGTTTCTTTAATGACTGGTTCAAGTTTTTATAATCAAGCTTATACCTATATCAACCGATGGAATACAATTATTTCTTTAGTAGATAACAGTAAAGGAGATGAAAGCGTAAAGAGATTAGCCAAAGCTGAAGCTAAAATTTACAGAGCTTATGATCACTTTTTATTGGTAAATACTTATGCAAAAGGTTATGACCCGCAGACTGCTGCAACTGATGGAGGAATTTGCATCATGGATAAATTTGATCTAGAAGCACAGCCAGCAAAAGCTACTGTTGCTCAGGTTTACAATTTTATTCAGAAAGATATAGAAGATGCATTGCCATATCTTCAAGAAAAACCAAAAGATGTTTATCATCCGTCACTTGCATTTGCTTATGCTTTTAAAGCGAAAGTGCATTTGTTTAAACGTGAAATCGCAGAGGCAGAATCGGCAGCGCAAAAATCGTTGAGCTACAACAATCAGATTTTTGATATGGTAGCATATAATACAAAAGGCGGACCTACGGCACTTGCTGTACCAGCTGCAGATAACGTTGAGGTTTTGAGTTATATGTACATGACAGGTTATAATGAAATGAATTTTGCTCAGAGTTATATTATTAGTCCTGAACTGCGAAATTTATTCGGAACAAACGATGCTCGTTTTAATTTGTTCTTCAATTCTACAAGTACAACCAATTTAGATCAAGGTTCGAATACAGCGTACTGGGCAACTCAATATACGAGATTCTTTTACCCAACAGTTGGAATGAAAACAACAGAAGTATATTTAATTCTTGCTGAATGTTATGCGAGAGAAAATAGACTTAGCGAATCGGTAGATGTTTTAAATACATTAAGAGCAAAACGTATTTTATCAGGTACAATAAACTTAGAGGTTCCTGCTACAAGAAAAGAAACAATGGAACTTGTAATTAACGAAAGAAGAAAAGAATTGCTTTTAGGTTTTAATAGATTTTTTGATTTAAAAAGACTGAATACAGAATCTGAATATGCAAAGACAGTTACGAGAGTATTTCCAATTGTAAACAAAACAGTTCCGCAGAAAACATATACTTTACAGCCTAATTCAAGACTATACATTGTTCCTTTCCCTTTATCGGCATTGACAAAAAATCCAAAACTTACTTTAAATACAGACGAAAAAGTTCCGTTTTAATTCCAATGAAAAAGATAATTATTTCCCTAATCATGCTGTCGGTTTGGCAGCATGGTTTTGCCCAGACTCCAGAAAAAAAAGCCGATAGTACCAGCACACAGCCAAAAGGCATGCAGGCTTATAATAAGGTAATTACAGATAAGGCTAAAAACAAATCAGGTCTTTTTACTGTTAGCCAAGTTGATGCTAAATATTACTTTCAGATTCCTGACAGTTTATTTAATCGATACATGTTGGTTGTAACAAGATATCTTTCTACGCCTGAAGGTTTTGGAAGTTTTGGTGGAGAAAAAACGAACGAACAGACAATCTATTTTGAAAAAGGTTCGAATAATACAGTCTATTTAAGATCGCTTCAATACAGACAAGATGTTCGTTCTGCCGATTCTATGCTGGCAAAAGCATTAGAAGGAAGCAACGAAAATCCGATTGTGGCTGCTTTTCCAATCAAAACAACCAATCCAGACACAAAAGATGTAGTTATTGAAGTAACAGACGTTTTCAAAAAAGATAACGCGATGTTTTCTATCGGAAGTCAGGACAAAACAGAGAAAAAATTAAGTTCTCTTGCTGATGATAAATCTTTTGTTGAAAGTATAGATACATATCCCATTAATATTGAAGCCAAAACAACAAAAACCTACACGAGTTCTACTGCAAGTAGCGGAAGCATCACATTACGATTAAACACTTCTATTGTACTGCTTCCGAAAACGCCAATGCGAAAACGTTTTTTTGATGAAAGGGTAGGTTATTTTGCTAATAAATATGTTTTGTTTGATGATGATGAACAGCGCGCTCAAAAGAAATTTATTGTGCAACGATACCGTTTAGAGCCAAAAGACAAAGACATTAAAAAGTACTTGAGAGGCGAATTGGTAGAACCCAAAAAACAAATTGTTTATTATATCGATCCAGCAACGCCAAAAAAATGGAGGCCTTATTTAATTGCAGGTATCAACGATTGGCAGAAAGCTTTTGAAGCGGCAGGATTTAAAAATGCTATTGTAGGTAAAGAATGGCCAGAAGATGATAAAACCATGAGTTTGGAAGATGCAAGATATTCTGTAGTACGATATTTAGCTTCTGAAACACCAAATGCTTACGGACCAAGAATTAGTGATCCAAGAAGTGGTGAAATTATGGAAAGCCACGTTGGCTGGTATCATAATGTAATGAAATTGGTTCAAAGATGGTACATGATTCAAGCCGGGCCTTTAGATCCAAGAGCAAGAAAAATGCATCTGGATGATGAATTGATGGGACAATTAATTCGTTTTGTTTCTTCTCACGAAATTGGGCATACGATTGGTTTGCGTCATAATATGGGAGCGAGCAGTGCAACTCCAGTAGAAAAACTTCGCGATAAAAAATGGGTCGAAGAAAATGGACACACTGTTTCTATTATGGATTATGCCCGTTTTAATTATGTAGCACAGCCAGAAGATAATATTAGTCCAAAAGGCCTTTATCCGCGTATTGGGAGTTATGATAAATGGGCTGTTGAATGGGGGTATAAATATTATACAAACACTAAAGACGAATTTGAAGAAGAAAAATTATTGGCCAAATTAACAACCGATAGTTTAACAGCAAATCCGAAATTATGGTTTGGAGGAGAAGGTAAAGACGAAGATCCGCGTAGTCAATCTGAAGATCTCGGAGACGATGCAGTACTTGCGAGCGATTACGGAATTAAAAACTTAAAGCGTGTTGTGCCTCATCTTATCGAATGGACCTATCAGCCAAACGATCCGTACGATAATTTAGCAGACATGCACAAAGCAGTAGTAAGACAATACGGATTGTATTTGTATCATGTTCTAAAATATATCGGAAACAACTATATCACAAAAAGAACAGTAGATGAAAAAGGAGTAGTTTATAAACCAGTTCCTAAAGCAAAAGTAAAAGCGGCAATAGATTATTTAGGAAGACAATTGTTTGTTTCACCGCTTTGGATGTATCCGCAAGAAATTGATGATCTTATTGCTTTAAAGAGAGAAGACCAAATTTCAGATCAGCAGAATCAAGTGTTGAATATGTTGTTGAGCTCTGGAATGCTTTATAATATTAGTTTGAAGTCGATGCAATCTGAAGGAGCTTATACAGTTCCTGAGTTTTTAAACGATGTACAGCAAATCGTTTGGGTGAAATTTAGCGGAGACGAAAAACAAGATTATTACAGAAGAAGTTTTCAGCGAGGCTATATTGAAAAGTTAGGAATGCTTTTATTGCCAAAAGAACTAGAGCCTGGCAAAGCTTCGAATACGGCACAACGCAGTGATGTGAGATTGTATGGAAAACAGCATCTTTTAAAGTTAAAAACAGATATCACGAAATTGATGAGTGCTTCAACAGGAATCAACAAAGACCACTACGAAAGCATCTTAATAGAAATAGATAAAATCATTACCAAATTAGATAAACCTACATCATGAAAAATTTATTAGTTATAATATTTGTTTTCTTTAGCTTTTTAGCACAAGCACAACTAACTTCAAAAGAAGAAGTAACTCCTGAGTTGGTTGCAAAACGTGAAGCAGAGAAAAAAGAAATTACAAAAAGCTATTTAGCTTTAAAAAATAGCTTTTTGACATCTGATAGTTTAGCAGTTGTTAAAAATGCAGAAGCTTTAAAAAGCTCTTTAAAAAATTTCAAGTTTAAGAAATTAAGCTTAGAAAATATGAATGTAGCCACCACTTCAAGAAGAGAAATTATTGAATTGGCAACAGCATTAACAGCAACAAAAAACATCAATAAACAGCGCAAGATTTTTGAAACGCTTTCAGTAAAATATTGGGATCAGGTTTCAAAATTTAAACCTGCAGATGAGACATTATATTTACAAGTTTGCCCAATGACTGGAGCAGTTTGGACAAGTGATAGTAAGGAAATCAAAAATCCGTACTATCCTAAAAATATGCTGACTTGCGGCGAAGTGAAAGCAAGTTTGTAGTTTTTTTAATTTTGAATTAGTTTGATAAATGCGGTCTCTTAAGGAGCCGTATTTGTCGTTTCTGAAATACACAGCTTTTGTGACCAAATTTTAGATTATAAATAAAAAAGCCTTTTCTAGAAATTTTAGAAAAGGCTTTTTTTATAATTTTTTTAGATGATTATTTATTGTTTAATAATTTTTCCAGAGCTTTAATTTATTCCTTTTAAAGCTTCAATTGAAATTCTCATTGAATTTGAGATTTGTTTGAGCTCTTGAATATCAAAAATAAAAACATCTTGCAAATGTTCTTTTTTGTCAGGTATAAAGAATGAATAGTTTTTTATATGTAAGTTTTTCAGATAAATAATATATATCATTTTTTAAATAAAATGGTTTCCTAAGAAAAAAAAGCTAACTTTATAATGTTGAAAGGGAGCTGATTACTAAAATTAAAGATTGCACTTTTGAATATTTTTAATTTTAAATGCAAATAAATACTCCTTCAATAATAGAGCTGTGATACTTTTAAGTTCCCCAGATTAAAAGTGTGGATTTATGCAGTTACTCCAAGTTTAAAATAATAATGTTTAGTTATATATGTAAATGAATATTTAAAAATTAAATTAAGAGCAATGTTATGAAGATACAACTTTTAAAAGCCAAGTTTTATTTAATTCTCTTTTCAGTTGCTCTTATTGGTTTGGAGGTAAATGCCCAAACAGCATCGCTTGAATATTGTTTTAATGCCGCAAAACAAAATAATATTTCGCTCAAGCAAGCCAAATCGGGCTTAAAAACAGTAGAATATAATCTTCAGGCTGAAAAGAACAGCTATTTTCCAAAAGTAGATCTTTTATCCAGCTATACTTATTTAAGCAGTCCTTTAACAATTAATCTACAGTCAGTAAAAGACGGAATTGTAGAAGGGTCATCAAAACAGAGTGTCAATACGGCCAATCAGATATATAATGAAATCACAGGAGGTAATTTATCGCAAGCCGCGCAGGATCGAATTTATAATACTTCGAAAACTATAATCGGAGGCATTTATCCTAATTATAATCCGTCTTTAAGCGAACAGTCTTATTTTTTAGCAGGTGTGGGAGTGAGGCAACCTCTTTATTTAGGAAATAAATTAAATTCTTCTGTAGATCTAGCTCAGTCTGTCGTTACTTCGGCTGGACTTAATGTCGAAGCTGTAGATAAAGAAGTAACTTTCTTAATAACACTTCAATATTTAAGAATACTGTATCTTAATTCTTTAATGCAGAAACAGCAAATGATTATCACGGCTTTAGATAAAAATAAAACCTATGCCGAAGAGTCTGTAAAAAATGAAATTCTGCCTCCATATCAAAAAAATTGGACGAATGTAGTTTTAATTCAAGCAAAAAGTCAATTTAACTCCATCGAGAATGATAAAAAAAATGCACAAATTGAATTGAACAAATTAATGGGAGCCGATCTGGATCAGGTTTTGACAATTTCGGATACGTTAAATTACAATAGAATTAATTTAAGCGAACCAAAGAAAGATTTTTGGCTTACCAATCCAGTTCAGCAAATGGCAGAAAGCAAAATAGCATATGCTGAAACTGCTAAAAAAATAAGTAAATCTCTAGCATTGCCAAACGTTTTTGCTGTTGGAAATTTCAACCTTTATCAAAAAGATCTTCCTGTTGCCATTCCAGATTGGTTTGTTGCTTTAGAATTGCAATGGACTTTATTTAATGCCCAGACAAGCAAACGTACACAGGCTGCTAAACAACTAATCGACGAAGCTAGATTAGGAGAAGAAAATGTGAGTTTACTGCTTCAGGTAAAGTCTAAAGCTGCAAAAAATAAAATGGATTCTCTCGAAAAAGATGTTGAAGCACTAGAAGCAGCGCGAAAAGAAGCTCGTACAACAAGTAGCTTGATAACACAGAGAATGAACAATCAAATGTCATCGCCAAAAGATGTTAATGATGCTCTGCTAGTTGAAACGGAGATAGAAAAAGTATACTATACGGCTGTTTTTGGGTATTATGTGGCACTTGCAGAATATTTAAACAGTATAGGAGAACCAACAAGAATCACTCAATTTATTAAATAGATGAAAGATATTTTTAAAAATTATTGGGCGCTGCTAATTCCGATTTTAGTAGTTGTTATAGCACTGATCTTTTTTCTTAAAGGAAATAATGATTCAGAAAATAACTTTATTGGAATGGTCGATGCATCAAGTGTCGATGTCGCGGCCGAGTTTCCGGGCAGACTCGATTCCTTATTGGTAAAACAAGGTGATACGGTGCACACAGGTCAATTGGTTGCTATACTTCGTTCAAACGAAATCAATGCGATAAAAGCACAAGCATTGGCAGCAATTGATGCCGCAAAAGGACAGCAGGAATTGCTTACTCAAGGTGCAAGACCAGAACTTATTGAAGCGACTTCAAAGCTATATCAAATAAGTGAGGAGCAATACAAATTGTTTAGCACTACTTACGATAGAATGGAACGTTTGTATAATGCTGATGTAATATCGGGTCAAGAAAAAGATGTCTTTTATTTTAAATTTCAGGCGGCAAAAAAAGAAATGGAAACCGCAAAATTAAACCTGAAAATGCTAAAAGACGGTGCAAGACCAGAATTATTAAAAACGGCAAATGCAATTGTAAAACAAGCCGAAGAGGCATACGAACTAACAAAAGCGCTTGGCGATAATACTAGAGTGTTGGCTCCGGCAGATGGTGTGATCTCGAGTATGGTTACCCATCAGGGAGAAATTGTTTCTATTGGTTATCCTATGATGACTATTGAAAAGAAAAATTCGACGGTAATAAAATTTAATATCAGGCAAGACAAAGCAAATCTCCTTAAAGTGGGGACTAAAGCTTCTGTAAAAGTTCCTGGCTGCGATCCTGAAGTTTTTGATGTCGTAGTTAGTTCTATTGCTCCAACATTAGAATTTGCCAATTGGGTGCCTTCTAAAGATAAAGGCGAGTTTGAACTCAGAACATTTACAATCGAGTTTAGACCTGAAAAATTAGCGGAAATAAAAGGATTACGTTCAGGTATGACAGCTTCACTAATTCTACCTTGATGAACAGCGTAATAAATATAATGATTAGAGAATGGAAGCGCATTCTAAATTTGAAGGTGTTTTATCTTGTTATGTTAGTTGTTCCAGCTATATTATTTACATTTTATGCTTTTATATATCAAAAACAAGAAGCCAAACACTTAGCTTTTGCCATTTGGGATGATGATCAAAGCGCCATAAGCAGACAGCTTACTTTTTTATTAGAACAAAAAGAATCCCTAAATATTACGCGTCGCGTTTACAGTGAAGAAGAGGTTAAAAGATTAATTAACGAAGGTAAAATTTTAGGGGCTGTTCATTTTCCAGCAAATCTTCAAAAAAATATTTATAGCAGGCATCCAAGCACTGTGACTTTATATACGAATGCCGCTTCTCTGGTTCCTGCAAAAATGATTTACAAAGCTGTGGCAGAAGTTATAATTACAGGTAGTACAGGAGTAGTTTTACAAAAACTTGTAAAAACAGGAATGAAAGCAGATCAAGCCATGGCACTTGCTAATCCGATAAAACTAAATGCTTATCAGCTTTATAATGCTACTTATAATTATCAGGAGTATTTAGTCCCTGGATTAATTACAGTAAGTATGCAGATGATTTTGATTATAAGCTGTATGCTGGCATTAAATTATGAATGGAAAACCGAAACCATGGAGGAGTTGTATCATTGTTCAAATGGCTCTGTTATTAATGTAATTGCAGGAAAAACAATTGCCCATCTTGTAGTGAGCTGGATTAATTTTATTTTGATTGCTTTTGTTGTATTTCCTTATTTCGATATTGGAGTTCCTAGTGCAACAGGAAAGTTTTTTGTTATTTACACTTTTCTGTCTTTGGCTTGCATAGGAATCGGAATGTTTATCTCTGCATTATTCAAAGATGTAATGCTGTCTGGAGATGTTGCTTTGTTTTATACTTCTCCAGCTTTTGTATTCAGCGGTTTTACATTTCCGCGTTGGGCAATGCCGTGGTACGATCAATATTATGCGCTTATAATGCCATATACCGCATTTTTAGACGGATTTTTTAAACTGTATTATATGAATCTGCCTTTAAAATATGCCCAAGGAGATTTAATCAAACTCCTAATTTTTTGTGCCGTAATGTTTCCAACAGCAATTTTATTGTTTCGACGTCAATTTAATTTAGTTTTCGATGAAAAAAAAGAAGCAAAACTCATTGATTAGTCTCTTTTTTAGAGAAGTTTCATTAATAGGAAAAGATCATAGTCTGCTTCTTACGCTTCTTATTGCGCCTTTATTGTATGCTTTTTTTTATGGAAGTATCTATATCAATAAAGAAGAATTTGAAGTAAAACTTGGAGTTGTAGACGACGATCATTCCAGATTATCACGCTTGCTTCAGCAAAATATTGATAACTCTCCGATAGTGCAATTAATTCATTTTTCTAATTTAAAAGATGCCGAAGAACAAATGTATCAGGGAAATTGTCAAGGCTATTTTTATATTCCTGAAGGAACAGAAACGAATTTATTAAGTTTAAAACAAAGTAACGTAGTTCTAGCAGTAAATGCTTCACGTTTTTTGCCTTCGAGTGATTTGCTAATGAGCGTGCAGCAAATTTGTCTGACAATAGGCGCAGGTGTAAGACTTCAATATTTTCAGAAAAGCGAAGGAATGAGCACAGCCGCCGCGATGGATAATGTAATGCCAGTCAATTTAGATTATCGTCCATTATTTAACGAAAGATCCAGTTATGGAGCGTTTCTGTTGCCTGGACTATTAGCTCTAATTTTACAGCAGACACTGCTAATAGGTTTGTCTGAAAGTGTGGCTGGAGAACGGCAAAATTTACGCTTGCGCGAATGGATGAATGCAGGTGTTTCTAACGGAATATGGGGAAAAGGTTTGTTCTATTTACTGCTGTTTTCGTCTTATGCATTTTTCTTTTTAAATGTAAATTATAAAATACTCGATTTGCCTCAACGCGCAAATGGTTTAGAGCTGGGTATTTTACTGATTTTATTTATCGCAACTTTAGTTCCGATGGCACAATTTATCGGTTCATTGTTCAAATCTCAATTAGTTTGTTTGCAAATGATGGCATTTTCAACTTACCCGATATTTTTAATTACGGGATACAGCTGGCCACACGAATCACTTCCTTTACTATTACAATGGCTGGCCAATTTATTGCCTACAACTCCATTTATAGCCATATATACAAGGATGGTACAATCAGGAGCAGGATTGTGGGAAAACGCATCTGCTTTGTTTCATCTAATCTTTTTATGGATTTTTTACAGTTTTATTTGTTTTGTAAGAATTAAACGATTGTTAATTAATCTAAATAAGTAAAAATTTTCTTAGTTTGAGCTAATTTTTTGATTATCTTCACGTTACGTAAAAATAATTATATGGATTGGTTAATAACTACACTTAAACAATATCCTGAATTAGCTGTTTTTCTTACATTATCTTTAGGATATTTCATTGGTAAATTTAAAATCGGAAGTTTCTCTTTAGGAACCGTAACAAGTGTTTTGCTTGTTGGAGTTTTAGTCGGACAATTGGACATTGTTATTGCCCCGGCTGTAAAATCTGTTTTTTTTCTTATGTTTTTATTTGCTGTCGGTTACAGCGTCGGACCTCAATTTTTTGGAGGCTTAAAAAAAGACGGTTTACCCCAGATGTTCTTCGCTGCTATTGTATGTGTATTGTGTTTGGTTTGCCCCTATTTTATAGGTAAAATAATGGGATACGATATGGGACTCACAGCGGGTATGCTTGCAGGCTCTCAGACTATTTCAGCTGTAATTGGTGTGGCGTCAGATACCATCAATCAACTAGATATTCCAGCAACAGAAAAAGTAGCTTTAATTAACAAGATTCCTGTAGCATATGCCGTAACCTATATTTTTGGAACGGCTGGATCTGCATGGATTCTGGCTTCTATTGGACCCAAACTTTTGGGTGGAAATCTAGTCGAAAAAGCAAAAGAACTCGAAATACAACTTGGAGGAGATTCCATTGGTGACGATCCTAGCATGGCTTCGGCGTATGATAGAGTGATTTATAATGCTTATCAGATCTCTGCACAATCATTTGGATGTAATAAAACCGTTGCTGCTATTGAAGCAGAATTGGAAAGCAAAGGGAGACATTTGTTTATAGAAAGAATTCGTAAAGGAAAAGACATTTTCGAAGCCGAAAAAGATACCATCGTAGAAGAAAATGATGTTATTGTACTTGGTGGCAGAAGAGAGTTTATGATGAATTATGTGGCTGTAAACGAAAAAGAAGTTTTAGATGTTGAACTCCTTAATTTTCCTGTAGAAGTCTTAACGGTTATGATTGTAAAAAAAGAGGTTCTAAACAAAACTATTGGGGAGTTAAGAGGCAGTAAAATTGCACATGGCGTTGTCATAAGATCTTTAAAAAGAGCAGGAATTGATATGCCTGTTCTACCTAACACAACTTTTAATAAAGGCGATCTGATTGAGCTTGTTGGAACTAAGAAAGATGTTGATCGAGCAGCATTGCATATAGGTTATGCAGATCGGGCAACAAATGCAACAGATATGGCATTTGTTGGATTAGGAATTGTCTTGGGAGGCTTGTTTGGCGCGCTTACTTTAAAAATCAGTGGTGTTCCAATTAGTTTAAGCACAAGCGGAGGTGCTTTAATTTCGGGACTTATTTTTGGATGGCTTCGCGGGCAGCATCCAACATTTGGACGTATTCCAGAACCTGCTTTATGGGTTATGAATAATGTAGGTTTAAACATATTTATAGCCGTAGTAGGTATTACCGCAGGGCCAAGTTTTATTGTCGGATTTCAGGAAGCTGGATGGGGACTTTTTATTGCTGGCGCCGCTGCCACTACACTTCCTTTAATATTAGCCCTTTTGTTAGGTAGATATGTTTTTAAATTTCATCCTGTTATTACATTAGGATGTGCAGCAGGAGCGCGAACCACTACCGCAGCTCTAGGAGCACTGCAAGATGCTGTTAAAAGTAAAACGCCTGCTTTAGGTTATACCGTTACTTATGCGGTTGGAAATACCATGCTTATTATCTGGGGCGTTGTTGTTATCCTAATGATGAGTTGATAAATCGTTTAGTTCTAAAAATCTTTAAAAATTTTTATTATGGCAATTGATATTTCTAAAATTAAGACATCACGAGAAGTAGAGAAAACACTCCAAACTCTTAGCCCCTTTGAAATTAAAAATGAACTTATTCGCTTGGCAGATGAAAGTGCATTAAAATCGACCGCGATAACACTTAATGCAGGAAGAGGAAATCCGAATTGGATTGCAACTGTTCCAAGAGAAGCTTTCTTTTTGTTTGGACAATTTGCACTTGGCGAATGTCGAAACGTTATGGAGGAACAAGGTATTTTGGCTGGAATTGTACAGAATAAAACAGGAGTAGCAAAACGCTTTGAAGAATTTTTAAGTAATCATAAAGATTCGCCAGGAGCATCACTTCTAGAAAAAACGTATCATTATGGCGTTGATAATCATGATTTTGATGCCGATGCTTGGATTAGAGAATGGATTGAAGCCGTAATTGGTTTTAATTATCCTGTTCCAGATCGTATGTTAAGCCACATTGAAATAATAGTGCACGATTATTTAATACAAGAAATGTGCGGTATTGGCAGTAATATCGGGAAATTCGATATTTTCGCAGTAGAAGGGGGTACAGCAGCAATGTGCTATATTTTTGATTCTTTCATGCAAAACTACCTTACACAGCGAGGAGACAAAATAGCATTGTTAACTCCAACATTTACACCTTATATAGAAATTCCCGAATTAGAGCGTTACAATTTTGATGTTGTGCATGTGCAGGCAAGTGGTGTGGGTGAAAACGGTTTTCATACTTGGCAATACCCAGACTCTGAGTTAGACAAATTGAAAGATCCGGAGATTAAAGTAGCATTTGTGGTTAATCCTAGTAATCCTCCGTCATCTGCAATGAGTACAAAAACGCTTAATTATATCGCTGATATTGTTAAAAACCACAATCCGGAATTAATGATTATTACAGATGATGTCTACGGAACGTTTATCAATAATTTTAGGTCTCTGATGTCTGTTATTCCTGAGAATACGATCAATGTTTATTCTTTTTCTAAATATTTTGGATGTACAGGATGGAGATTGGGAACTATTGCAATTCATGAAAATAACATTTTTGATAAAAAAATTGCTGCTCTTAGCGATGATCGTAAAAAAGAGCTCCATGATCGTTATGCGACTTTAACTTTAGAACCAGAAAAAATTAAGTTTATTGACAGGCTTGTAGCCGATAGCCGACAAGTAGCTTTAAACCACACAGCAGGTTTGTCACTTCCGCAACAATTTCAAATGATGCTTTTCTCTGCTTTTTGTCTGTTGGATACTCAAGACGTTTACAAAACTTTGACGCAGTCTATTATTCAGAAACGTTTAAAACTTTTATGGGAGGGATTAGAAGTTCCAATTATAGAAGATCCGATGAGAGCTGGATATTATTCTGAAATTGATATTATGGTAGCCGCAGAACATTTTTACGGAAATGAGTTTGCCGATTGGATGAAGAAAAATTTTGAGCCTGTAGATGTTTTGTTCCGTTTGGCTGAAAAAACAGCAATAGTGCTCTTAAACGGAGGCGGTTTTGCTGGTCCAGAGTGGAGCATAAGAGTATCATTGGCAAATCTTCCCACAGATAGCTATTTAATACTAGGGAAAAATGTTCGCAAAGTCATAATGGAATATGTGACTAGTTGGGAAAATTCAAAAAAACAATAAATCTAATTGAAAAACTACTTAATTATGAAAACATTACTTACGTTACTTCTATCAGTTTTATTATTTACAGGTGTTTATGCGCAAAAATTGCCACGAATTAAAGTTTTGGCAACAGGAGGAACAATCGCTGGAAAAGGAGCATCGGCAGATCGTTCTGCATATAAAGCGGGAGAACTCCCTATTAAAGATCTGATTGGCGCTGTTCCAGGTATAGAAAAAATTGCCAATATCACAGGAGAACAAATTGCAAATGTAGGCAGCCAAGATATGAGCGTTGATATTTGGATTAAGCTCAATAATAGAATTAATGAAATCTACAAAAATAATGAAGCAGATGGCATTGTCATAACACATGGAACAGATACTCAGGAAGAAACGGCCTATTTTTTATCTCTAACCTCTCGTTATGATAAACCTGTAATAATAACAGGTTCTATGCGTCCTGCAACTGCTATAAGCGCCGATGGACCAAAAAACCTTTTTGATGCGGTGACTTTGGCAGCTTCAAAACAAGCAGCAAATAGCGGAGTATTGTTGGTATTTAATGAATACATATTTTCCGGTCGGGCTGCTTTAAAAACAAGCACAACCCATTTAAATGCTTTTACAGCTCCAAACAGCGGACCTATTGGACAGGTTTATGATGGAAAAGTTGTGATGTATGAAAAAATACTCCGTAAAACGAACAAGGATACGCCTTTTGATATCACAGGATTAAAAACACTTCCAGAAGTTGCAGTAGTAGAATTATATGCAGATGCTCCTGCAACAGCTATAAATGCGTATGTTAATTCTGGAGTAAAAGGAATTGTAACAGGTGGTTTAGGAAATGGAAATCTTAACAAGGTCAATTCAGATGCAGTCGCAGCTGCAGTGAAGAAAGGGGTAGTTGTAGTAAGAGCCTCAAGAGTAGCAACTGGTAGAGTTACGCTTTTGGATGAAACGGATGATCAAAAATTAGGAACAATTGTAGCGGATGATTTAGTCCCTCAGAAAGCTAGAATTTTGCTAATGCTTGGACTTACACAAACAAACGACACAAAAAAACTGCAGGAGTACTTTTTCGAGTATTGATGCAGAAGGGAAAAGGAGATAAAATAACAGTATTCTAAAAAATAAAAATATGCGTATACTATTTTTAATACTATCATTTAGTTTATTGGTGTCTAATGTTTATTCCCAACAAGAAAAGCAGGCCGATACAACGGTAAATCATACTGTACCATTAATAAAAGCTAATAAAGCCGATCTGTTGAATAACATTGATGTTATTTTTAATACTCAAATTGGACTAAATAATAATTTTGAGGATGGAAATTACACAGGAAGCAGCTTTGAAATTAACCAGTTTAGATTTGAAGTAAAAGGAAAAGTCTATAAAGACAAAGTTTTTTTTAGATTTAGAGACAGATACACAAGAGATCCAGAAACGCAATCGGTAGATAACATTAGCCATTCAACAGATTTAGCATTTATTGGGTATAAAATATCTGATCGTACAAGTATTGCTATCGGAAAAATGACAGCAAATTGGGGAGGATATGAATTTGATATGAATCCAATTGATATTTATCAGTACAACGACATTGTAGATAATTCAGATAATTTTTTAACTGGGGTTCAATTTAATTGGACACTATCAAAAAACCATGTTTTATCGGGTCAGATATTAAATTCAAGAACGAAAAGTTTCACAGAACTATACGAGAATGTACCCGATGTTGAGGAAGCAAAATTCCCTGCTGCATACATTGGAAATTGGAATGGAAGTTTTCTAGATGGAAAATTTAAAACAATCTACAGCTTTAGTGTCTTTCAAGAAGCATTAAAAAATGGCAGACCAGTAAACATGTACTATACCGCGTTAGGAAATCAATTTCGGACAAAAAAATGGCTCTTCCAATATGATTTTAAATGGAGCATCGAAGATTTGGATCGCACTGGTGTTGTAAGTTCTCTTATTCCTGAGACAGTTTTAGATCATGCAGCAGAAAATGTTTATTATATAGAACATTGGCTCAGAACTGTCTACTCGATTAATGAACAATGGAAAATTTCCTTAATAGGCATGATAAGCACGTCTTATTGGAAGGATATATCATCACTAGAAAAGTCAGATAGGGTAAGAACAGCTTGGGGAGTAATTCCGACTGTTGAGTTTTATCCTATAAAAAACTTTAATTTAAAGTTTTTTGCTACTTATGTCGGAAGATATTACCGTTATAGCGATTATTCAAAAACAGTTTTAGGACAAGAAAATAATAATACAGGACGAATAATGATCGGTGTAATATCGCCACTATTAGTTTTATAGTTGCTATTATTTTTTTAAAATGAGTTTTCATTAAAAATAAAATAAAAAAAAGGAAGATGTAGAACATCTTCCTTTTTTTGTGGAGTCGCCGGGAATCGAACCCGGGTCCAAACGAGCAACTAAAGAGCTTTCTACACGCTTATTTCCTGATTGAATTTTCGATGTTGAGCTAGGCCAGAAACAACCACCCAACACTTATCTTCTTAATTTTCGAAATCTACCCGAAGCTCATAGAAATCTAGGTTTATTTTTACGGTTCCCCTGAACGGAACGCCACAAACCAAGGCTTTCCAGGAGAATCCAGCTTCTCTACCTTGTAGAGACGTGGCGCAATCGTACTATGATTCGGATTATGCAGCTAAAGCGTAATTATTTTCGCCGTGTAAAAGTTTAAGATCTTATATTTACGAGCAAGGTCTCAATGCTCGACGTGCTTACTGTTCAATTCGACTCGCTGTCAAAACCAGTCGACCCCAAAAATGAGTCTGCAAATTTAGAGTATTTGAAATTACTTTCTACTAAAATTTTAAAAAAAAGTCATAAAGTCCAAAGTCGAAAGTCCAAAGTCAGCATTAGCAAATGTTTTTTAAGACTTTACGACTTTTGACTTTCGGCTTTACGACTATAATTTTATTCTTCGTCTTTAAAATTAAAAGGATAATCTCCAAAGATTGGAGCTAATTTACGAACTGCATAAGTGTTTCTAGTCATCTTATTAGATAGTGCAATAATTGTTACGCCTTCATTCATCAAAGTAATATAAGATGAGGTGTTTCCGTGCCACCAACCATTATGAAAATAGAAGTTTTGCCCTGTTTCCCAATTAATCATTCTTATTCCTAAACCATAATTTTTAGTTCCTTTACGCTCATTACTGTAGCCTGTGTAAACTTGTTTCAATAGTTCTGGTTTCAAGAAATCTGGAGATTGTCTTGCTCTATCAAATTTTAGAAGATCTCTAGCGGTAGAGAAAACATTTTTATCTCCGTAAACATTATCCAAATAATCAAAACCAATTTCTACGCCATTGCCTTTATAAGAAGGAACAATCTTTTTTCTATCCTTATCATCATCAAAAACGTAAGTATTTTTCATTCCAAGAGGTTTGAAAATCATTTCAGACATTGCTTCTTTATAGCTTAAACCTGTAATTTTTTCGATAATAAGCGCTAGCATTGCATAGTTGGTATTGCAGTAGCTAAAACGGGTTCCAGTTTTAGATTCCAAACCAATATCTTTTGTTGCCAGAATATTTAAAATGTCTTTATTGGTCAATTGATTGTGTCTGTCCCAAATAGATTTGTCGCGATCTGTAAAATAAGCATAATTGCGCATTCCTGTGCGGTGGCTTAAAAGCATTCTTATGGTACAGTCTTCGTATGGAAAAGTTTTTAAAATAGTATTGACCTTTTGATCTAAATCAATTTTTCCAGCATTAACTAGTTTTAAAACAGCTGTAGCGGTCAAAACTTTACTTACAGAAGCAATTTGAACAGGTGTTTCTGGTGTTATTTTACTGCCTTCATTTTTATTGGCAAAGCCATTATATCTTTCAAATAAAATTTGTCCATTTTTGGCAACCAAGAAGCTTCCGTTCATGGTGTTATTAGGCCAATTTTTATTATAAAAGTGATTTATTCTACCGACAACCGAATTTTTATAAGCTTGCGAAACTGGTTTTTCAGCTCCTAACGGCTTCATTTTTGGCAATGTGTCTTCGACTGTCTGAGTTGTATCTGTTGCTGTTTTTTTGTTTTGACCACAAGAACTTAAAACTAGTATAGAAAAAAGTATTTGTGGTATCTTTGTTTTTTTAAGGAAAATCATTTGCATCGTTCTTTAAAAACAAATATATCGAATTCAATTTTGTTGTTTTCTCAATTCTGAGGCTTATAATTATCTATTTTAACATAATTTTAAGTATTGTTAAATTTATTTGTTTGTTTTTCAGCTTTTAACGGTTTTGAAACATTCTAAATAGAATTTTTAAAACAAAAATTTAACTAAAATTGTTATATTTGAAACAAATACAGTGTAAAAAGTTATATTTTAAATATTAAAAAATCAGTTTAGATGAAATTTGGAATCATAAAAGAAAGAAAAAATCCACCGGATAGAAGAGTTGTATTTTCACCTAATGAATTGACAAAATTAAAACAGTTATATCATGATGCTTCTGTAAAAGTTGAAAGTTCAGATATTAGAATTTTTTCTGATGATGATTATAAAAATATGGGAATCACAGTTGCTGATGATGTTTCTGATTGTGATGTTTTATTTGGCGTAAAAGAAGTTCCAGTGACAGATTTGATTCCAAACAAAGCGTATTTCTTTTTTTCTCATACAATTAAAAAACAGCCTCATAATAGAAAATTACTTCAGGCAGTTTTAGAAAAAAACATTGATTTATACGATCACGAAACAATTGTAGACGAGCATGATCGTCGTTTAATTGGTTTCGGAAGATATGCTGGAATGGTTGGTGTTTATAACGGAATTAGAGCTTTCGGAATTAAATTCGAATTGTTCAAGCTTCCAAAAGCGGAAACACTTTCTGGAAAAGAAGATTTGATCAAGCATTTAAAACGTATCACAATGCCAGCTCTTAAGTTTGTAGTTACAGGAACTGGAAAGGTTGGGAGCGGAGCAAAAGAGATTTTGGATGCAATAAAAATAAAGGAGATTACAATAGATAATTATTTGACTAAAAAATATGCTCAAGCGGTTTACGTACAGCTTGATGTTTTAGAATATAATAAAAGAAAAGATGGACAGGTTTTAGATTTTGTGGATTTTGTTCATCATCCAGAAGAATACGAATCTGATTTTGAGAGATTTACTAAAGTGTCTGATATTTATTTTGCGGGACATTTTTATGCGAGCAATGCTCCAATGATTTTAACGAAAGAAATGCTGAATGCAAGTGATTGCAAATTGAAAGTTGTAGCCGATATTTCTTGTGATGTTAACGGGCCAATTGCTTGTACAATTCGTTCTTCGACAATCGAAGAGCCTTTGTATGGTTATTTTCCTTTAGAAGATAGAGAAGTAGATTTCTTTCACCCTGCAGCAGTTGCTGTTATGGCGGTAGATAATTTGCCGTGCGAAATTCCGAAAGATGCGAGCGAAGGTTTTGGAGAACAATTTATGGAACATGTAATTCCTGCTTTCTTCAACGGAGATAAAGATGGAATCTTAAAACGCGCCAAAATAACCGAAAACGGAAAACTAACGGAAAGATTTAGCTATTTACAAGACTATGTTGATAATGGTGAATTGTAAATTGTGAATTATAAATTGAAAAGCCTGAAATTAATATTTCAGGCTTTCTTTTTATTTGTTACCTTGAGCGAAGTCGAAGGGCTTCAGGCATAAGAAGACCTCACTCAGTCTGACAACGTATCATTTTTTCTGAATGAGGATAATTAACAATTCCCCATTAATAATTCACAATTAAATTAAACCATATCCTCAGGTTTTACCCAAGCATCAAAATCTTCTGGAGTTACATAACCAAGACGAACAGCTTCTTCTTTTAATGTTGTTCCGTTTTTGTGTGCAGTTTGGGCAATTTCTGCTGCTTTGTAATATCCAATTTTAGTATTTAAGGCTGTAACTAGCATTAATGAATTATCTACCAATTCTTTGATTCTTTTGTGATTTGGTTCGATTCCTTGTGCGCAATGTTCATCAAAAGAAATACAAGCATCTCCTAATAATTGTGCCGATTGTAAAAAGTTGGCCGCCATAACAGGTTTAAAAACATTCAATTCATAATGACCTTGCATTCCTCCAACTGCAATTGCCATATCGTTTCCGATAACTTGTGCACAAACCATTGTTAAAGCTTCGCATTGCGTCGGATTCACTTTTCCTGGCATGATAGAAGAACCAGGCTCGTTTTCAGGAATGTGGATTTCTCCAATTCCAGAACGCGGACCAGAAGCTAACATTCTTACGTCATTAGCAATTTTATTTAAGGAAACGGCTAATTGTTTTAAAGCTCCGTGTGTTTCTACAATCGCATCGTGTGCTGCAAGAGCTTCAAATTTGTTTTCTGCCGTTATAAAAGGATGATTGGTAAATTTGGCAATATATTCGGCTACTTTTATATCATAACCTTTTGGAGTATTTAGTCCGGTTCCAACTGCTGTTCCTCCTAAAGCAATTTCAGATAAGTGGGCTAAAGTGTTTTTTAAAGCCTTTAATCCGAATGCTAGTTGAGCCGCATAACCTGAAATTTCTTGTCCAAGAGTTAAAGGCGTTGCATCCATTAAGTGCGTGCGTCCGATTTTGACAACGTCTTTATATTCTATGGCTTTTTTTGCTAAAGTAGCGTGAAGTTTTTCTACACCTGGAATTGTAGTTTCTACAACCATTTTATAAGCCGCGATATGCATTCCTGTTGGAAAAGTGTCATTTGATGATTGTGATTTGTTTACGTCATCATTGGCTTTAATGAATTGTTCGCCTTCGCCTATTTCAAAACCTTTAAGAACTTGAGCGCGGTTGGCGATTACTTCATTCACATTCATGTTACTTTGTGTTCCAGAACCCGTTTGCCAGATTACAAGTGGAAATTGATCATTTAGTTTACCTTCTAGAATTTCATCGCAAACTGCGGCAATTGCATCTCTCTTTTCGATTGGCAGAACTCCTAAATCATAATTGGCATAAGCTGCTGCCTTTTTTAGATAGGCAAAACCTTCAATGATTTCTTTTGGCATTGATGCTGCTGGTCCGATTTTGAAATTGTTTCTGGAACGTTCTGTTTGTGCACCCCAATATTTATCGGCTGGGACTTTAACTTCGCCCATGGTGTCTTTTTCTATTCTATATTTCATTATGTTGTATGTAAAATGTTATTCGTAAAATGTGAAATGTTTTGTTTTAAAACGAAAACTTCTTTTGAAAATGAGTCTTTTAGCCCTGATGGTAGCGGCATCTCCCGATTTAGAAAAACAAGGCTTTTTAGCCGTAGTTTTTGTTTATAGGGAATATAGCGGACAGCAGGAAATAGCTCCTGAAAATTATTGTAATTTGCCTGAGCTCTTTATTTTAAAGGATTTCAAGTTCTAAAAAAGCTTATTTAAAATGAGTATAAATATACGGATAAATGTTATTTAACGAAAATTGATTTAGATTTTATTGCTGAGAAAAAATATATACCCTACATTTGTCGTAACATTCAAAAATTCCGGAAAACATGTTTGAATTTTCACAGTACTTAGGCTTTTTACTTTTCTTAACCATACTAACTATAGGGTTTTGGTTAATGTTTTTCTTGGTTGGTTTCGTATCTTATTGGGTTACGGGAGCTAGCTGGGAAATGATCAAAGAAAAAAGAGCCAGAAAAAGACAAGAAGAACAATCTATTTAATTTTAGATTGATGTCATAAAAAAAGGACCCGTTTTACGAGTCCTTTTTTTTTATGCTTGAAAGTAAGGAAATATTGAATAGCGTAGCTCCAAATTGGAATATGGTAAAAACCAAAAATCCTAATTCCAATTTTAAAACTTGGAATTAGGATTTTTAGTATTGAAATTTAACAGAGATTACCCAGGGAAATCTCCGCCACCTTCTCCGCCGCCATCATTTTTAGGCTGTGCGTTTTTATCTCTTTCGCTTTTCGGTTTATTGAAACGGTAAGTAAACGATAAATTAAATTGACGTTTACGGAACTGGAATTCACTATATGAAGTTACATCATCTAAATAAGTATAAGATCTCATTTTTCTTGAATTGAAAACGTCGCTAATATTGAAAGCAATCGTTCCTTTATCTTTCATTACATCTTTACTGAAAGCAGTATTCATTCCAAATTGGCCTAAGTTTTTACCTTGAGCTGTTTTTTGTTCTCCGTTGTACATTGCAGTTAACTGCCAGTCAATTTTGTAAGGAAGCGTTACTTTAGAGTTTAATCTTGCAAACCAAGAATTAGCCTGATTATCTAAATTTTGAACAATCTCATTTCCTTGCGTATCTGTATAGCTGTGTTCTCCAGTTGTTTTTACGTTAAAAAAGTTGAAGTTACTGTTTAATCTCCACCATTTGAATGGTGTGTAATTTAATGTAAATTCGAAACCAAATTTTTGCTCTTGTCCTAAGTTAATAGGCATACTTTTAATAACAGGCGTACCTTCAACCGTTTGACCTGGTGCTGGAGTTACTACATCACCATCAGGAGTTACAACATCACCAGTAGGAGATCTCACAAAACTGAAAACGTCTTTTGTATCTTCAAAATAGGCAGATGTATTGAATGTTACTTTATTCCATTTCTTGATATAACCAATATCATATTTATCTGTTAAAGAAGGGTCTAGGTCTGGATTTCCTTGAAAGATATTGATGTTGCTTGAGTAGTTCACAGCAGGATTCATGAAACGTCCTCTAGGTCTAGTCAAACGTTTGCTGTAACTTGCAGTGAAGTTGCTTTGATCTGAGATTTCATAACTAATAAAAGCACTTGGGAATAAGTTGTTGTATTTTTTAGTATTGAAAACGCTATTGTCTAATAAATTCACATGAATATCTGTGTCTTCCCATCTTAAACCAAATAAATAAGAGAATTTATTTACTTTAAAACCATATTGTGTATAAAGAGCATTAATGTTTTCTTTATACTCTAATGTATTTGATAAATTTGGATTTTTTGCTCCATCATTATCTGTTACATAATATTCGTTATTCAAATCGCCAAAACTTCCTTTATAACCCGCTTCAAATTGTCCAGCTTTTCCTAAAGGCAATACATAATCAGCTTGAAACAAAACTTGTTTTTGGATTTGATCATTTAATGTATTATTGAAATTTGGTGAAGCAGTAATTTCACTAAAGCTGTCGTCTGTGTTTCTTGAAATAGAAAGATCTGCAGTAAGTTTGTGTCCTTTGTCGTTAAAGTTTTTAATTAAATTAGAAGTATACTCAAAGTTTTCGCTTCCAGTATCTGCATTGTTTAAACGATAAGATGTTCCTGTATAATTATGTGCAGCATCGTAGTTGTAGTAATTAATTAAATCTCTATCGTCTCCTGAATTTTTTTGATAGTTGATAGCGTTTGTCCAAAATGTAGATGGAGTTATCGTCCATTCAACACCAGCTCTTCCGTTAAAACCTTTTCTAACACGTTTTGTGTCACGGTCTTCATCTAAGTAATTTTTTATTGTTTCGTCTGGATTAAAATATTCAGAATTTGTTTTACCAGCTCCTTCTGTAGTTCTGTAGTTGTATCCAGCAGTTGTAAAATAGTTTAATTTTTTAGTTTTATAGTTCAAATTGGCACTTAAACCATAAGTTTCTGGTAGACCTGTTGAAGCAATAAAGGTTCCGTTGAAACCTTGATTTTTACCTTTTTTTAGAATGATATTGATGATTCCAGAACCACCTTCGGCATCATAACGTGCTGATGGATTAGTGATTACTTCAACTTTGTCAATTGCATCTGCAGGAAGCTGTCTTAATGCTTCTGCCATATTTATAGCTTGCGAAGGTCTTCCATCAATTAAAATACGAATATTGTCGCTTCCTCTTAAACTTACATTTCCTTCAGTATCAACAGAGACAGATGGAACGTTGTCTAAAACATCGCTTACACTTCCGCCTTTTACAATCATATCTTGACCAACGTTGTAAACTTTTTTGTCTAGTTTAATCTCAACAGTTGATTTTTCGGCACGAACAACAACTTCATTTAGTTGTGCAGCGTCTTCCGACAAATTTACTACGCCTAAATTAGTGTCGTCTTTAATGCTTCTTCCTTTAATTTCAGTTGCTTTAAACGAAATAAACTCAACTTTAATATCGTAAGTTCCAGGCGCAACAGCAACCTCAAATTCTCCTTTTGGATTGGTAATACCTCCTGCAATTACTTTTGTGTCATTAGGTGCAGTAATCGAAACGGTAGCGTATTCTAACGGTTGTTTGCTTACTTTCTCGAAAACTTTTCCGGTGACTTTAACTTTGTTTTTGCCTCCAGGGCTTCCTTGCTGAGAGTAATTGTAAAAACTTGTAAATAAGAATACAAGTAATACTGCAAATTTGATTTTTTTCATTTTCTGGTTTTTCTTTAATCCTTTAGACGGCAAATGTAGTTTTTGGTTTAAAGAGAGAAATCACAAAAAAATGTTAATAAGATATTTTAGAATCAATCTAAAAAAGAAGCAACTAAATCAGGATCACGGCCAATTATGGCTTTTCCGTCTTTTACGACAATCGGACGTTCAATTAAAATAGGATTTTCTACCATTGCATTTATAATCTCATCATTGCTCAAAGTTTTGCCTTTAAAATTCTCGATCCAGATTTTTTCTTTGGTTCTAATAAGCTGAATTGGTTCAAGGTTTAGTTGTCCCAATAATGTTTTAAGCTGTTCAAAAGTTGGAGTTTCACTTAAGTAAGGTATGATTTCAAAATCTTGATTCGATTTTTCAATAAAAGCAAGGCAGTTTCTTGATTTTCCGCATCTCGGATTATGGTAAATTTGTATCATTTTGTTATATTTAGATGTTTCAAATATTCTTAAAATAAAAAAGAGATATTTTTGCAATATCAAAAGTAAGATTAACTTATCGAATTTGAATTCTCATTTTTTAAAATTTTAAATTTATGTTTTTAGAGCAAGGGATTAAACCTGAAAATAAATTTTGGAAATATCTTTTAGGATCTGTATTTATTATTTCGGCATCTTTTGTTGGGCAAATTCCAATTTCGGCAGCTGTATTTTATAAAACGTTTACAGAGCATATTGCTTTTCCGACTACCAACGAGGGCATTATGACCATGTTCGATTCAAATACCACGCTTTTTTTGGTTATGATTTCTTTTGTTTTTGCTTTTGCAGGGATTTATTTTGTTGTAAAATTTATTCATCATCAAACCTTATTGTCGATTACCACTTCAAGATCTAAAGTAGATTGGAAACGAATCTGGTTTTCTTTCTTTTTATGGGCATTTTTTTCATTGCTTAGTTTTTTGTTTGTCTATTTAAGGTCTCCAGAGCAATTTGTATTGCAATTTAAGTTAGTGCCTTTTTTAATATTAGTCATTTTAGGATTTATTTTAATTCCGATTCAAACGAGTACGGAAGAATATGTTTTTAGAGGATACTTAATGCAGGGATTTGCCAATTTGGCTCAGAACAGATGGTTTCCGCTCTTAATGACTTCTGTTATATTTGGTTCAATGCACTGGACAAATCCAGAAGTTGGCAAAATGGGAAATATTATCATGATTTATTATATAGGAACTGGATTGTTTCTGGGTATTATAACATTAATGGATGAAGGAATGGAATTGGCACTCGGTTTTCATGCCGCAAATAATCTTGTAGGTGCATTATTGGTTACCTCAGATTGGACTGTTTTTCAAACCAATTCTATATTTAAAGATCTTTCAGAACCTTCAGCGGGAATAGATGTAATTCTTCCTGTTGTAGTTATTTATCCTATTTTACTTTTTATTTTTAGTAAAAAATACGGATGGACAAATTGGAAAGAAAGATTGACAGGAAACATTAATAATGTCGAATTAAAAGCTTAAGAATATGCAAAATTTAACTCAAAATAACGTTCACAATTATTTCAAACTAAATGGGTATCATTTAAATGCAAAAGATTTGTGTCGTGTTGCTTATAGTTTTATCAAAGAAGGAGATGCTTACGAACAATCTATTGGAGAGTTCTTTTTGGATTGGTTTGATAAAAAAGATTACATCGAAATGACTACTTCTGGAACAACAGGACTTCCGAAATTAGTCAGATTACAGAAACAAGCAATGATACAATCGGCATTGGCAACTGGCGATTTTTTTGATTTAAAGCCAGGAGATAAAGCGTTATTGTGTCTTCCAACTCAATTTATTGCTGGAAAGATGATGCTAGTGAGAAGTTTAATTTTGGGATTAGAATTGGATGTTGTTTCACCGAGTCTCCATCCGTTGGCTTTAAATAGTACTACTTACGATTTTGTTGCGATGGTGCCACTCCAAGTTCAGAATTCTATTGAAGGACTTTCTAAAGTGCGAAAGTTGATTATTGGTGGAGCAAAATTAGATTCGGCTCTCGAAGAAAAATTATTACCCCTTAAAACAGAAATCTACGAAACGTATGGAATGACAGAAACGATTACGCATATCGCGGCAAAACGTTTAGGCGATTCAGTTTTTTCGATTCTTCCAAACGTAAAAATATCTCAAGACGATCGTCAATGTTTGGTTATTCATGTGGCAACAATTTCAGATGAACCAATTGTTACAAACGATTTGGTTGAATTATTGAATGAACAACAATTTAAATTTTTAGGAAGAATAGATAATGTAATTAATAGTGGAGGAGTGAAGCTGATTCCAGAACAGATTGAAGCGAAATTGATCGGAAAAATAAACAACAGGTTTTTTGTAACAGGACTTCCAGACACTACTTTAGGTGAAAAATTGGTTTTGGTTATTGAAGGAGAAAAACAAGAATTTGCTCCTGATTTCTTTGACGTATTAGGGAAATATGAAAAACCAAAAGAAATAGTTTTTGTTTCTAAATTCAAAGAAAACGAAAACGGAAAGTTGTTGCGAAAACCTACTTTACAAGATTAAATTCCAATCTTTTAAATCTCAAGTTTTCGTAATCTTGTCATTTCGACGTAAGGAGAAATCTTCGCAAGTAACTCCGCTCCAATAGACAAATCTTTGTGGAATTTCTAACGAAGATTTCTCCTTACGTCGAAATGACAAAGCTATATGGAATTAAAAAAAATCCAAACTCCAAGTTTTAAGATTGGAATTTGGATTTTTTAATTTTAAATATTCCGAAATAATTTGGAATTTATTTTTTGCGTTCCAGTAAAGCCATATAGAATCCATCAAAACCAGATTCAGAAGCTAACATTTTACGATCTTCAATAAAAGTAAATTGCTGTCCGATTTCTGTTTTCAAGAACTTCTCTACTTGCTCTTGGTTTTCTGAAGGAAGAACTGAACAAGTTGCATAAACTAATTTTCCGCCTGGTTTTACAATTTTAGAATAGTTTTCTAAAACTTCACTCTGAACTTTACGGATGTTATCAATAAACTCAGGTTGTAATTTCCATTTAGAATCTGGGTTTCTTTTCAAAACACCTAATCCGCTACAAGGCGCATCGATCAAAACACGATCAGCTTTTTCGTGTAATTTTTTGATCACTTTTGTGCTATCGATGATTCTGTATTCAATGTTAAAAGCACCATTTCTTTTCGCTCTTAATTTCAATTGCTTCAATTTGCTTTCGTACAAGTCCATTGCAATCAATTGCCCTTTATTTTCCATTAAAGAAGCCATATGCAATGTTTTTCCACCTGCTCCTGCACAAGTATCTACAACTCGCATTCCTGGTTTTACATCTAGAAAACCTGCAACCAATTGTGAGTTGGCATCTTGAACTTCGAATAAACCTTGTTTGAAAGCATCTGTCAAGAATACATTTGCTCTTTCTTTTAAAACAAGAGCTTCTGGTTGGTCTTTTAAATATTCTGTTTCAATATTTAAGTCCATTAAAGTATTTCTAAGACTCTCTTTAGTACCTTTTAAAGTATTGGTTCTCAAGATAACTTTTGCAGGTTGATTTTGTGCGGCAATTTCTTTTGCCCAAACTTTTTCTCCAAGTTCTTTCACGCCCAATTCATCCATCCAATCAGGAATAGATTCTTTGATAGCTCTAGTCTTAGATAATTCGTCAAAACGGCCTTTTATCTTTCTTTCAGGTGTTCCTTCCAATTGTCTCCAATCTGGAATTGGATAACCGCGTAAAACAGCCCAAACAGCAAACATTCTCCATAGATTGTCTCTGTCATAAGGTTCTTTTACTTCTGCAATTTCAGCATATAATCGTTTCCAGCGAACAATTTCGTATATGGTTTCAGCAACAAACTTCCTGTCAGAACTTCCCCAACGTTTGTCTTTTTTTAATGCTCTTGCTACCACTTTATCTGCATATTCTCCTTCGTTGAAAATTGCATTTAAAGAGTCAATGGTAGTATAAACTAAATTTCTGTGTAATCTCATTTTATTTATTTGAAGTGCAAAGGTAGTATTAATTGGTTGAAAGTTAAATTTTTAATACCGAATCTTGCTCAGACTGCTACTAAAAGAAAAAAAAACACTCTGATTTAGAGTGTTTTTTTAGAAATATCTTTTTTTGAGTTTTACTCTTTAGAAATAATTCTCGTTAATCCAATATTTTCAGGAGCATGAAGCACCATTGGGAATTTCTCTATTTTAACAGAGCTGCTGTCTAGACCAAAAGCTCTTTCTTCAGACAAACTCAGTTTTTTGATGAAGAAATAAGAATTCATAATAATGTTTTCATGCCATCTTAAATCATTGTCGTTTGATAAGAATTTCTCAGACAATACAAATTTAAAGTCTCCAATAATATTGTTTTTGTTTAAAGACTCGTAACGGCTGGTAATATCTACCTCGCCACGTTTTACCATGTCTTTGATAACTTCTCTAAACATCAAATTGATTTTGGTTGGTTCTCTAAAACCTAAGTTGAAATCAATTCTATAAATATCATCTTTCGCAATTTCTGTTACTTTATATTGCGTTTTATAAGGTTCAGTCAAAATATTCACATGAACAAACCAATAGATGTCAGCTCTTTTTGGGCGTTTTTGAAGGATAGAATAAATGATTTTTTCCTCTAGTTCATCTACACGATTAGCGTTGGTCATATAAACCAAATGCGTAGCATATTTCGGAATTGATAAATCTTGGCTTAACTCAACAAGAACTTGTTTGTAATCGTCAACCTTAACCACTTTCGTGTAGTTTTTGTTGATTTTCTTAGCCAAATACCAAATTGTCATTACAGAAATTAGCATACTGGCAATGATTAGTGTTACATAACCACCTTCTGCAAATTTGGTAATATTAGCGAAAAGGAAACTAAACTCAATCAATAAATAAATAGTAATCAACGGTACCATGAAGTACAGTTTTACACGTTTCATGATTAAGTAGTAATTTAATAGTATAGTAGTCATGATCATACACAAAATGATAGCAAGACCATATGCGTGTTCCATGTTTCCTGATTTTTCGAAATGTAAAACGATTCCAACACAACCAAAAAACAATAACCAGTTGATTGATGGAATGTATAATTGACCTTTTACTTCTGTTGGATATTTGATTTTTACTTTTGGCCAGAAGTTCAATCGCATTGCTTCGTTAATTAAAGTAAACGAACCAGATATAAGTGCTTGAGATGCAATTACAGCTGCAAGAGTTGCAACTACAATTCCGAATGGTAAAAACCAATGTGGCATAATTAAGTAAAACGGGTTTCCGTTTTCGCCTCCTAATTGCTGTAAGGTGCTTCCTTCATGGTGAATTAAATAAGCTGCTTGTCCGAAATAGTTTAAAACTAAAGTCGTTTTTACAAACATCCAACTGATTCTAATGTTTTTTCTTCCACAGTGTCCCATGTCAGAATACAATGCTTCTGCTCCAGTTGTACATAAGAATACGAAACCTAGAACGAAGAAACCATCAGGGTGTATCGATAATAAATGATAAGCGTAGTATGGATTAATTGCTTTAATTACTTCTGGATAATTCGATACCTGAATTGCTCCTAAGGTTCCTAACATTGCAAACCAGATTAACATCATTGGGGCAAAGAATTTACCAACCAATTTAGTTCCGAACTGCTGAATGGTGAATAAAACGAATAGAATTGTAATTACGATATACACAATGGTTTGTGTTTCCATCGTTGGGTAGAATGCTCTAATTCCTTCTACAGCAGATGAAATCGAAATAGGCGGAGTTATAATTCCGTCAGCGAGAAGGGCACTACCTCCAATAATGGCGGGTACTATGAGCCATTGAATTTTTGTTTTTTTGACTAATGCATATAATGCAAAAATTCCTCCTTCACCGTGGTTGTCTGCACTTAAAGTAATAAGTACATATTTAATTGTAGTTTGTAATGTTAAGGTCCAGAACACACAAGAGATACCTCCTAAAACAATATCAGCATTTATCGTGTGATCGCCTAATATAGCCTTCATTACATACAATGGAGAGGTTCCAATATCTCCATATATAATCCCTAAAGTAATTAATAAACCCCCAATAGACAACTTACTATGTAAGTTTTTATGCGATGCGCTCATGTTAATTTTATAAAAAGACGGTTGCAAATTTACTGTTTTAAAACAAATTAGAGGCATTTAAAATTAAAAAGATAAAAAAAAGCACAATCGTAAAATTGTGCTTCTCTTTTTAAATATTATTTATTCTAAAATTAACCTCTTCTTCCATTTCCTCTAGAACTAGAACCGCTTTCTCTTTGGCTTTGTCCGCCTCTAGATTCTTGGCTTATTCTTGGAGACTCTGAACGCTGACTTTGTTGTGTTCTAGCAGAATAGTCTCTATTTGAATTACCAGATTGGTTTTCAGAATAACTTCTTGAGCTTCTTTCTACTCTTGGAGCAGATGCTTCTCGATTAGAATATCCTCTTGATGTATTAGAAGAATTGGTGCTTCCGTAATCTGCTCTTTGCGTATTCTGAACTCTTGGAGTGCTTTCTACTCTTGGAGTATTATTTGCGTTATTAGAATAACCGCGGCCAGTTGTGTTTCTTTCGATGTTTACATTTTCAGGATTTCTGCCAGTAGAGTTGTAACCTCTATTACTATTGCTATTACCGTTACTATTGTTGCTTCTGTCTACAGTAGGTCTGCTTGTTGTGTTTTTATTGTCAGCGTATGATCTGTTAGAAATTCCGTTATCAGAAGTTCTACCTGTATAATTTCTGTTTGTATTATATGTATTTCTGCTAGTTTCTCTGCTCGCAACACGTCTTTGATCTAAATCATATCTGTTGGTTGTGTTAGCATGTCTTTCTGCAAAGCTATAGTTCGGACGCATTCTTTCGTAACCATAACTACGTCTTGTTTCATAAATCGCAGGAGCTGAATAGCTTCTTCTAACATTTACATAGTTGTAATGGTTGTTTACGTTGATATAAATATTTACATTATTTCTATATCTGTAAACTGGATACGGATTCCATGCTCTATAATAGGTTGGGTAATAACCCCAATACCAAGTTGAGCAGTACGGTCTGTAATTTGTCACCCAGAAAGAAGAATAGATAACAGGAACCACACTATAAACAGGCTCATAAATGTAATTTGCTCCGTATAAATAGGTGTTACCTACAACCTGAACACTTACTTTGTTGTAATTGTCTCTCTCAACATCAATAGTTGCAATGTCTTGATAAACATCACGATCTAAAACAGCTTGAATAATTACAACGTGCGTTCTGTTTTCAACGCTCTCAATAACACGAAGATAATCTACTTCGTTATCGCCATTAAGGTCTAAATTTGATATTTGATATTTAGGGTCATTTAAACGTCTTTCAAAATCTTGAAGGTTAGCTGATTCTCCAAACATCGAAGCAACAGCTCTTAAATCTAAGTTATCGCTTATATCTGAGTTTTTTGCATAAACAGTAGTTTGACCTTGTGCAGCACAAGAACCAAAAACTAAGGCTGATATCGCTATTAAAAGTAAATTCGCTTTCATGGCTAATTTGTATTAAATTATTTGTGTTATGAGATATTCAATTACTGTGCCATAAAATTTATGTACTAAAATATTGCTTTTAAAGTATTGATTAATAGGTTTTTGTGTTTTTGTTGAAATGTCTTTGAGTTTTTTTTAGATAAAGATCTGTAAATGAAATAACAAATATTCTTGTCAAAAAAAATGAGAAAATTAATTTTCTATGTTGGAATTAATTGTATTTTAGCGTTAACCAAATTTTAAGTTTCCTATGAAAAAACTCTCTTTATTTTGTGTTATTTTTATTTTATTGATGTCTTTTAGGACATTTAATTATAAAACTGACGTTGTTTACAATAATGGCTTTACTTCAATGACAATAGATACATTATTTAAAGACAGAATTAGTATTAGAGCAATTCTAATTGACAAAAATAAAGTTTGGTACGGGGCTGATAATTCTCGTTTTGGTTATTATGATTTGGATAAAAAAGAAAAATTTGAAGAACATATTTACCGCGATACACTTAAATTAGAATTTAGAAGTATAGCACAAACTTCAAAAGATATTTTTTTGCTGAGTGTGGCAAATCCAGCACTTCTTTATTCCGTTTCAAAGAAAGACCGCAAAGTTAAATTGGTTTATAAAGAAGTTAATCCGAAAGTGTTTTACGATAGCATGCAGTTTTGGAATGATAAGGAAGGAATTGCAATTGGCGATCCAACAGAGGATACTTTTTCGATTATAGTTACACGTGACGGTGGAGAAACGTGGACAAAATTACTGTCTGATAAATTGCCAACAAATAGCACAGGAGAAGCAGCTTTTGCGGCAAGTAACACTAACATCGTTATAAAAGGAAATGATACATGGTTAGTTTCAGGTGGAAAAAAAGCACGTGTTTTTTATTCTCCCGACAAAGCAAAAACATGGAAAGTTGTAGAAACTCCTATTGTGCAAGGAAAGCAAATGACAGGAATTTTTACTGCCGATTTTTATGATTCTAAACAAGGTTTCGTTGCAGGAGGAGATTACGATCTTCCTAATAATAAAGCCAATAATAAAGCTTTTACAAAAGATGGTGGCAAGACTTGGCAATTAATTGGTCAGAATATGGGATTTGGCTATGCATCATGTGTGCAATATGTTCCAGGAGGTAATGGAAAAGAAATTGTTTGTGTAGGCTCTGAAGGAATACAATATTCTCAAAATGGAGGAGAAAACTGGATGCAGCTTTCTACTGATAAAGGATTTTTTACCATTCGTTTTGTGAATAGGAACACTGCAATCGCAGCAGGACATAATAAAGTGGTTCGACTTAATTTTAAATAAAAAAATAAGAACCCTAAATAATAAAGTAAGTATTATTATATAGGGTTCTTATCGCTGTTGTATCGTTAAGTTTAATCTTTATTGCCTTTGTCTCGGTATTGTTGCAGTAACTTTCTATTAAAATCGTCTTCTGATTTTTTAAGCAATAATATTTTCTTTGCTGGGAGTACTTTTTTAAGGCTGCTCATATATTTGTCTCGAAGCTGATATATTTCTTTATCAGTACTCTCTATTTGAGATAATAATGTCGCTGCTTCTTTATCGGAAAGATTTTTTAGATTCTCATCTTTAAGCTGTTTAATATAAGTTTTCATTTTCAGATACTTTAATTCATATTGCTTGTCATCGTAAGCATTATAAATTGGCCAGAATTTTTCGGCTTCGGTTGAAGTTAATTCTAATTCTGTTGTTAAAAATGACACTTTAAAAGCTTTGATTTTTTCTCGCTTTTCATCAATTTTTCCATTTTGTGCAAAAAATGAAATACTTGTCAGAAATAGCAGTAGCGGTAAAATGTTTTTTATTTTCATTGCTAAGTTAAGTTGTTGAGTTAAGTTTGATTTAATTTTGTTCTGAAATTAAGTGTTCTATGTTTGGACTTGCAGCTAAGATATCTTCTAGTGTTTCGTCTTCTAGAGTAACATTGTTACCTAATTTTTCTATGTCACTGTCGTCTAATGTTTGAATTAAATCGTATTGGCTTATATTGGAGTGATAAGATAAATAGTTTTCTAAAGTAGCTTCGTCAAGATCGTTTACGCTAGCTTTATAATTGTTTGCAATTGGTATTAGTAATGCAAAAGCAATTAATGCAGCAGCAGCCAGAGAAATTGTTTTTTTGCGTTTGTAAAAAGGAATTACCTTAACTTCTTTTTCGTTTAATTGTTGTAAAACCTTCTCTGAAAAATCATCAAAATAATTGTCCGGAGCTTTAAAGCCGGATTTTATTTTGGGTTCGTTTTCTAATTTAAATGTTTTCATAATACTTATAAGATAGTTTTAGTTACAAAAGGTTTAATTTGATGTAACATATAATTCAATTTTTTTTACTGCGTGATGATAAGATGCTTTTAAGGCTCCAACAGATGTTCCTAAAATATCTGCGATTTCTTCATATTTCAATTCTTCAAAATATTTCATTTTGAAAACTAATTGTTGTTTTTCTGGAAGTGTTACAATTGCTTTTTGAAGTTTGATTTGAATTTCATCTCCATCAAAATAAAGATCCGCTTTTAAATTATCAATCGTTTTGTTTTGCAGATCTTCAGACGAAATGCCGCTTAATTTCGCTTTTTGCGATAAAAAAGTCAAAGCTTCGTTGGTAGCAATGCGATACATCCAAGAAAAAAGTTTGCTTTCTCCTTTAAAGTTTTTAAGATTTTGAAAGACTTTTACAAAAGTATTCTGTAAAACATCATCAGCATCGTCATGATTCAAAACAATGTTTCGAATATGAGAATACAAAGGTTTCTGATAATCAGACAAGAGTTTTTGAAACGCAATATTTTGCGTTTCAGGGTTTAATAATTCTTTTATAAATTCTTTCTCGTCTATCAAACTTTTTGTTTTGTAAACTTTCTTTAATAGAAGTTAGACAGAATTTAAAGGAAAAGGTTTAATGTACCTTCGAAATTATTTAAAATTCTGAGTCTTCTTCTTGTGTAGGTGTTTGCGTAGGAGCTGGTGCTGGCGCAGCAGGTTTACGTTTTACAGGCTCTGTACGTGGTTGTTCTGTGCGTGGCTCGCTTGGAGTTTCACTAGTGTTTTCTGGAGCGTAAACAGGCTCAGCAGTAACAGGAACTACTTTAGGTTTTATAGGGAAATAAATCTCAGTTACCAATTTGGATGAAGCTTTTACATCCAATTTGCTTAGAGTCAAGATTTCAAGATGCGACCAGCTTAAATCTGGAATAATTTTTTGGTTATTAATGTAGGCAGTTGTTTTAGCTATTGCTTCATTTCTATGAGAGTAATCTCCAGTAAGAGTTGTTTTTACAGCGTCGAAACCATTTAATTTTCCAGCTAAAATATCGCTTCCTGAACTTGTTGAAATTTCTTTGTTAATAGGCAAACAGATTGAAATCTTTGCCAAACCAGTTTTAGTATCGTAAGTATGATAAATGATAAAAGGTTTTCCTGCCTCAGACAAACCATTCGTTTCACTAAAGTGAATAAGCTTCGGAATTACAATTCTAGCATTTTTACTTATTTTAGAAATTTCGCTAGTAAAAGTCTGCTTGATATAAGGAGTTTCGGTTTTCTTTACCACTCCGTCTACTGTAACGGCAAAAGTTTTGGTTTCGTAGTCTAGGTTTTTATCAATATTGGCTAAGCTTTTTTCGTAGATAGTTCCAATAACTCTATCTGAACCTCCATGTAAAGCGGTATATATTTTAAACAAAAAGCTCATTGTTCCTTTTCCTTTCCAAGTAACTTTTGTTTTTCCGTTCAAAGTATCTTTTAAAGTCCAGTTTACATTAGCTTCTGTACCATCAAATTGCATTTTTTGGTCAATGCTTTCGCCGTCTTTTGTTTTAAGAATAATAGAATTTCCTTTTCCATCAACACCATCCCAATAAAATGTAGCGCCATTTCCGCTTGTTTTATTAGCATAAGTCATTTTGATAGAAGGATCTTCAACCGACCATGATTCAAAATCTTCGTAATTTCTAAAGTCGTTTAAGTAGTTATAAACCGTTGCGCGAGGCGAATTGATAACTTTACTTCTTTCTACAGAAAAATCTCCTTTCTGAGTAGCAACAAAAACAGTAAGAGCAACAAAGCTTAAAAGTGCAAAAAGAAATAAATACTTTAGAATTTTCATGGTAGATTGTTTGGTTTCGGTAAAGTTATAAATTTATCATGAGTCTTACTAATAACCCATAATGATTAGGTTTATTTTATGGTAACCAGAATAATTTATCTTTTTAAAAATATTTTAATTACGAACAAAAGGACAATAAAAAGCAGAAAGGCTAGGAGTACTTTGTAATTCCCTTTATAAAAGACTTTATGTAATTTCAAATCTTTTCGATAAGCAAATATCATGATGATTACAAAAGCGATAAAAAAACATACTCCAAATAGTATTTGACCTTGACTGAACATAGTTATAAAAATTTTTAGCAAATTTAGAGATTTGTAAACGATTTGCTGCTAAATTGCCTTTTCATTTCATTCAATAAATTTTCAGATTTATAAGAAAGTGACTTAAATTAGCAAAAAAAAGAAAACTACTATATGAAAAAACAACTTGATGCCGTAACAGAATTTCACACTGCTTTTAGAATTGGCCACAGCACAACACCAAAGGCTGATGTAGGAGCAGAAAAGAAATTACTTCGTTATAATTTAATGAAGGAAGAAAATGAGGAATATTATGAAGCGGTTCAGAATAATGATTTAGTTGAAATTGCAGACGCTCTTGGAGATATGATGTATATTTTGTGCGGAACAATTATAGAACACGGACTTCAAGATAAAATTGAAGCAGTTTTTGATGAAATCCAGCGCAGTAATATGAGTAAATTAGGAGAAGATGGTCAGCCAATTTACCGCGAAGATGGAAAAGTGATGAAAGGTCCAAATTATTTTAAACCAGATTTTTCTAAATTATTCTAAAAAACAAAACCCGATAAAAGTAAATTTATCGGGTTTCTTTTTATAATGGTTTTGGAATTATTGAACTTTAACTGTCCATCCGTAAGTGTCTTCAGAAAGTTTGTTTTGAAGATTAGTTAATTTTTCTTTTAAGAAAGAAGCATAAGAATTCTCGATTGGAGCCATTTCAAAGTATTCGTCTTTGTAAGAGAATCCTTTGATAACGCTAATAACTGCAGCAGTTCCTGCTCCGAAGATTTCTTTCAAAGATCCGTTTTTAGCAGCTTCAACCAATTCTGAAACAATTACTGGGCGAACTTCAACTTTTAATCCTTCTTTTTCTGCCATTGCAATTAAACTTTTTCTGGTAACACCATCTAAAATTCTTTCGCTTGTTGGAGCAGTTAATAAAGTATCGTTAATTCTGAAGAAAACGTTCATTGTTCCTGCCTCTTCTAATTTTGTGTGCGTTGCATCATCTGTCCAGATAACTTGTTGGAAACCATCTTTGTTTGCCAAGTTAGTTGGGTAAAATTGAGCTGCGTAGTTTCCTGCAGCTTTTGCAGCACCGATACCACCATTTGCAGCTCTACTGAAATGCTCAGCAATGATAACTTTTACTTCACCTCCATAATATGCTTTTGCAGGAGAAAGTAAAATCATAAATTTATATTCGTCAGAAGGATTTGCAATAACTCCAGGACCTGTAGCAATCATAAATGGACGAATGTACATACTAGCTCCGTTTCCTCTTTGGATCCAATCTTTATCTAATTTCAATAATTCATTTAAACCATCCATAAAAATAGCTTCAGGAACTTCTGGCATTGCCATTCTTACAGCCGATTTATTGAAACGGTTGAAGTTTTCATCTGGTCTAAACAACCAAACATCATTATTGTCATCTTTATAAGCTTTCATTCCTTCAAAAATTGCTTGTCCGTAATGGAAGACTTTTGATGACGGGTCCATTAAAATAGGAGCATAAGGCTTAATGACAGGATTTTGCCATTGCCCATTTTTAAAATCGCATTCGAATAAATGGTCTGTAAATACAGCACCAAAACTTAAGTTGTCAAAATCTACTTCGTTGATTTTTGTAGAAGTAGCTTTAATGATTTCAATTTTGCTTGTTTGAGTTGTACTCATAGTTATGTAAGTTTTTTGTGAGATATTCTTCACTGTCAGAAATACTAAAGTGATAATATCGTGTAAAATGGAATTTATTGAATGCAAAATTACGTAAAAATCTGTAAAATGCTTAGCGAAAATTCATTATTTAATGGTTTTGATTGAGATTTATTTATCCTATAATAAACTCAAATATTTGATTGGTTTTTATAAAGATTTTATGAAAAAAGTATGGTTTTTTAAGGCTTTACGCATTAGTTTTGATTAAATTTGATTATTAAAATGGCTTGAAAACCAATAAAAAGCCATTGTAAAATTCTGAAAAAAGTGAAAAGAGAAATAATTAAAACGCTAGATGGCTCAACTACAATTCGTTTGCCAGAGTGGGATGAATGCTATCATTCTAAACATGGCGCAATTCAGGAAGCAAAGCACGTTTTTATTAAAAACGGTCTTTCATTATTTGATAATCCTATAAGTATATTAGAAATTGGTTTTGGTACAGGGTTAAATGCTTTTATTACTTTTTTGGAATCTGTTAGAAAGAAACAGACTATTGATTATGTTGGAGTAGAAGCGTATCCTGTAGATGCAGACGAGATTTTGGAAATGAATTATGCTGACGAGTTGGATGCATCGGAATTTTATAACATTTTTGAAAAAATGCATAAATCGCAATGGAATGAAAAAATAGAAATTTGCGACCTGTTCTCGTTAACCAAAAGAAAACAATTTTTTCACGAAATAAACGATTTTGAAATTTTTGATTTGATTTATTTTGACGCCTTTGGTTACCGAGTGCAACCGGAACTTTGGAGTACCGAAATTTTTCAGAAAATGTACAACAGTTTAAAGCCAAACGGAGTTCTTGTTACATACGCAGCTCGAGGAGTTGTTAAAAGAAGCATGATTGAAGTTGGATTTACTGTAGAAAAATTAGCAGGGCCTCCAGGGAAAAGAGAAATGTTTCGAGCTTTTAAAAAGGTTTAAACGAGTTATTTAGAATAATTCTACATTGATTTATGTGTTTTAAGAAAACGTATTCGTTGCTAAAGTTTTTAAAAAAATAAGTTAAAAGTAGAATTTATGTTAGTTAATTGTTTAAATTTGGCTCGAGTTTAAAAAAATAGATAACCCCCGAAAATCTTATTTTATTATGTCAAAAATGATGTTTGATTACACGAAATCAATACTTGAGAGAGTTAGTTTCGATCCGATACTTTTCTGCAAAGAGTTAGAAAAAGCTATCAAAACACTGTTACCTTACGAAATGGAACAATTGCAAGAGTGGTTACTTAATTTCGTTGTTGGAAAACCAGAATTAAAGCCAAGTCTACAGCTAATTAAAGTATAAAAAGAAAGGAGCCAAATTGGCTCCTTTTTTATTGCGCTTTCTTTTGTAACGGACTAATGATTTGAACATTCTGAAAAACAATTGCGCCTTTTACAACGCCAGCAATTGTAGATCTTAATGCATCAATGATTTGCATCTTTAATTCGCTCTTTGGGTAAATTAAACTTACTTCTCGAGCAGGTTTTGGCTCCTTAAAATTACGGAGCTTCAGTTTGTCGGATTCTTTTAAGTCTAAAGTGTGCAAGTACGGAAGTAACGTTGTACCAAGGCCTTCGTCTGCCAATTTAATTAAGGTTTCAAAACTTCCGCTTTGAATCTGGAAATTAGTTTGATCGGCGTCTGAGACATTTTTGCACAAATTTAAAATACCATCTCTAAAGCAATGTCCGTCTTGTAATAACAGAATTTCATTCAGATTTAAATCGGAAACTTCAATTTCTTCTTTCTGAAAACTTGCATGATGTTCAGGAATATACGCTACGAAAGGTTCAAAATACAAAACAATTTCTTTAATTTTTTCGTCTTCAAGCGGTGTTGCAGCAATTGCAGCATCCAAATGTCCGTTTTTTAGTTTCAGAATAATTTCCTCGGTATTCAACTCTTCAATTAAGAGTTTAACTTTTGGATATTTTTTAATGAAGTTATTCAAAAACATAGGAAGCAACGTTGGCATAATCGTTGGAATAATTCCTAAACGAAATTCTCCGCCAATAAAACCTTTCTGTTGTTCTACTATATCTTTTATACGATCAGCCTCGTTTACAATATTTTTTGCCTGATTTACGATTTTTTGTCCAATATCAGTAAGTTGGATCGGTTTTTTACTTCTATCGAAAATTAAAATATTAAGTTCTTCTTCGATTTTTTGTATTTGCATACTTAAGGTTGGCTGTGTTACGAAGCATTTTTCAGCAGCAAGAGTGAAATTTTTATGCTCAGCAACCGCTAACACATATTGCAATTGAGTTATAGTCATGTTGATAGTAATTTGTGATGCAAAAATAAGAAAATATAATTTTTATTTATGTTTATTTTAGTAAAGTTACTCTAAATTTGTAGTAAATTAGTGTAAAAAATAAGATTATGAAGACAAATATTTTAGGGTTACCAGTAAAAGAATCAGAATTATTAGTAAAAGAATTGAATGTATTATTGTCAAATTTTCAAGTCTATTATCAAAACTTGAGAGGAATTCACTGGAATATTCGCGGAAAACGTTTCTTTGATTTACATGTAAAATTTGAAGAATTATATACAGATGCACAATTAAAAATAGATATGATCGCAGAAAGAGTTTTGACAATAGGAGGAACGCCTCTGCATACTTTTGAAGATTATATTAAAAACAATAAATTGACGATTGGAAAAAATATTTCTAACGATGAAAAAGCGGTTCAGCTTATTGTTCACTCTTTATCAGATTTATTAAAAATTGAAAGAGAAATCTTGAACAAATCTGACGAAATTAATGATGAAGGTACCAATTCTATGATGAGCGACTTTATTGCAGAGCAAGAAAAAACAATTTGGATGATGAATGCTTGGTTAGAAGAATCATTGTAAAATATTGGTTTTTAATAAAATAGAAGCAGAATGGAATGAAAATTGCATTCTGCTTTTTTGTTTATGTTAAATTTCTATAAAAATCTCTTTGATTTTATTTGTTTAACGCTATTTTTGCTTCAATGAAATTTATAGCTCGCATATTATTATTCATATTTATTGCCTTCTTATCGACCCCGACAATTGTTCAGGCGATTAAGAAAGGAAATAATACGGCTATATCTTTTAGTATTGCTGAAGAAGAAGTGCATAAAGAACTTAAAAATGTAGTTCATCCAACTATTCTTGAGCACGAAGTTTTGATTCCGGTTTATATCGAGAAAAAAACAATCATTTCTGAAAACATTGTCAAACTAGACAACATCTCTCCGAGCATTTTTGCTCCACCACCTAACGTAGCATAATACTTCCGATTATTTCGAACTTTAGCCGCATTTCTATCGAGATGGGGTAAATCTTTAATGAATAATTTTTTTAGTATTATATTATGACAAAAAAAATCAATCTTTTTGCCAACCTTAAATCTGATTTTGCCTCAGGTTTAGTGGTTTTCTTGGTGGCTCTTCCGTTGTGCTTAGGTATTGCAATGGCTTCTGGAGCGCCGTTATTTTCTGGAATTATTGCTGGTGTTGTGGGTGGTATCGTTGTTGGATATTTAAGCCAGTCGCATATTAGTGTATCGGGTCCAGCTGCTGGGTTAACAGCTATCATTTTAACCGCAATTACCGATTTAGGAGCTTTCGATGTATTTTTAATGTCTGTTTTTATTGCTGGATTAATTCAATTAGCATTAGGATTTTTAAAGGCAGGAAGTATATCAAACTATTTTCCGACAAACGTAATTGAAGGAATGTTAGCGGGTATCGGGATCATTATCATCTTAAAGCAAATACCACACGCTTTTGGTTATGATGCAGATTTCGAAGGAGATCAGGCTTTTGTTCAAAATGATGGAAGCAATTCGTTTTCATTTTTATTTGATGTTTTAAATCATATTCACTTAGGAGCTGTAGTAATTTCTGCGGTTTCATTGGTGATTTTATTAGCTTGGGACAAAGTTCCTTTCTTAAAAAGAATAAAACTAGTTCCAGGAGCTTTGGTTGCTGTAATTGCTGGAGTTGTTTTAAACGAAATATTTGTATCTACAGGAAGCACTTTGGCAATTGCAAAAGAACATTTGGTTTCTTTGCCAGTTCCAAAATCTTTTGATGACTTTAAATCAATTATAATTACCCCAGACTTTACTGCTATTACAAATCCGCAAGTTTGGGTAGTTGCTATTACAATTGCCATTGTCGCTTCTATTGAAACGCTCTTATGTATTGAGGCTTCTGATAGAATGGACGTTCAAAAACGTTATACCAATACTAATGTTGAGCTTAGAGCGCAAGGAGTTGGTAACATTGTGAGCTCTCTTTTAGGAGGTTTGCCAATGACATCTGTAGTTGTAAGATCTTCTGCGAATAATAATGCAGGAGCAAAATCTAAAATGTCTGCCATTATTCATGGTGTGCTTTTATTAATAAGTGTATTGTCTATACCAGCAATTTTAAACAAGATTCCACTGGCAACATTGGCGACTGTTTTGATTTTGGTTGGATATAAACTAGCAAAACCAGCAACCTTTATGCATTTCTGGGAAAAGGGGAAATACCAGTTTGTACCTTTCATTGCAACTTTGGTCTTTGTTGTTGCGACAGATTTGCTAAAAGGTGTTGCGCTGGGAATTATTATCAGTATTGTTTTTGTTTTGAGAGGAAATTTGAAAAGAGCTTATGTTTTCAAGAAAGAAGAATATGAAGATGGAGACCTTATTCATATTGATTTAGCTCAAGAAGTTTCATTTTTAAATAAAGCGGCAATCAAACAAACGTTGGCAGAAATTCCAGAAAATTCTAAAGTAATCATCAATGCTCATGATACAGAGTATATTGCTCATGACGTTTTAGATTTAATTCGTGAATTTAAGGAAACCAGAGCCATCGATGAAAACATCAAAGTAAAGCTTAAAGGGTTTAAAGAAGCATACGAATTAGAAAATACACCCGAAAATCACAATCATGTTACAATAGAACACTATTATGATGTAGCAAAAAGAGAACTGGTTAAAAAAGAAGTTGTTAGAGAAGAATAATTAAAAAATGGTGTTTTTAAGGCTCTAGAAATGTCAAATTTTAGGTAACTTTACATTTAAGTTCTTTTTTGAGACATTCCTAGAATTAGAAATTACCACACAAAAAATAAAAAAATGAGAAAATTTTATGAGCAGTTATTAGAAAATAATAAGAAGTGGGTTGAAACTTCATTGGCAAAAGACCCTAATTATTTTGCTGATTTGGCAAAAGGACAACAGCCGCCACTATTATGGATTGGATGTTCTGACAGCCGTGTTCCTGCAAACGAAATTGTTGGTGCAAAACCAGGCGAAGTTTTTGTACACAGAAACATTGCCAATATGGTTGTTCACTCTGACATGAATATGCTAAGTGTACTAGATTATGCAGTAAATGTTTTGAAAATAAAACATATTATTGTTTGTGGCCATTACGGTTGCGGAGGTGTAAAAGCGGCAATGGGGCATCAATCTGTTGGAATTATTGATAACTGGATTCGTCACATTAAAGATGAGTACCGTTTGCATGATAAATACTTGAATTCGATCGAAGACGAAACAGAGCGATTCAATGCTTTTGTAGAAATAAATGCTAAAGAGCAAGTATATAATTTAGCTAAAACGTCAATTGTTCAAAATGCTTGGCAAAACGGTCAAGACCTTATGCTTCACGGTTGGGTTTATGGATTGAATTCTGGTTTCGTAACGGATTTAAATGTTACAATCAGTTCAAATGCAGAGCTTGATAGTGTTTATAAGCTGGACTTTTAGTAAGAAATAGAAATCGCCCTTTTAGAGGGCGATTTTTTTTATTCGTTTTCGTCTAAATTCTCATTAAATGCTGATGGAAGCATTGTTGGGATAAACTTAATCAGTATCGGTAAAAGTAAACTTCCTCCAGGAAGTAAAAATATGGTTAGCGACGGAATGGTTTTACAAATGTCCAAAAGCTGTTTTTTTACTTTTTTCTTTTCCTTTGCATCCAAATCTCTTGTTGTAGAATAGGCAAGTAGCACCATCAATTCTTTACTTTGAACAATTTCTTTAATCAATCGGTTTTTGTTTCTAATGATCAGTTTAACAACGCTATGTGTCATTTGATCATAGAAATGCTTAACAGGATTCGAATAATTAAAGTATGGAATCTTCTTTTTATGTGTTGTAATGAAAGTATTGGTTGTATCCATACTTTTGGTTACAAAATCGTCTGAAACTCCCATTGTAGAACCTAAAGCATATAAGAAATACGATTCTTCATTTTCTACAACACCATCGCTCCATAATGCCATTCCGGCCATATCAATTAAATAATAATGCTCTAATTCGTTTTTGAAATAATCAAGCTGTAAAGTCTCTAAAGTTTCAACTGTAACTTTTGAGAATTTTGAGTAACGTATAGAAGCTTCAAAAAGTTTTATTAAAAGATCGTCGTGTTGCGATTTTACTGTTTTGGTTTTTAAGGCCAAACCAACAATTCCGAGAACCGTCTCCTCGATTCTTTTTAAATATTTTTCAGGAATTTCTCCATGCTCCAAATATTGTCTGAAAGCCAAAACATCAATAAACAAAAGCGCATTGGTTACCAAATGCGAAAAGTTTTTACTAATAATGCTGTCATTGGTTTGAACTCTCTGGTCAATAATATTTTCCAGAGATAGGGAAGGTGTATCTTTTGGCAATAAAATTTTAAACAAATTAAATCCTTCTGGATTCATTTGCTTGTAAAACTTTAAAGCTTCAGAAATAAAATTTTTAGGTTCCGAATTTCTTTTCTCTAAACAAAAAACATGATAGAGTGTATTAAGTAAAGCAACTTTTGAAATTTCGGTTTTAAACCAGCCTTTTATCGGAATCGGAATTTGAGAATCTATCGCAATAATATGTCCGTAAATGAATCCCGTTTCTCTCACTTTATAGTAAAACGAATCCACTGTTTCAAAAGGAATTGCTTCTGAAAACTTCTGTTCACTAAAAAATTTATCGATCCAGCCTGGTGCTGATGGGTTAATCATGGACTTAATTTTGCTGATGCAAAGCTATGTCTTTTTCTTGTTTTAGAATTCATTTTAAAATGAAATAACCGCTACATTTTGTTAAAAATAGCGGTTATTTAAATTTTTTCTTATTTAATGATTCCTGCACAAGCAACTCTTCCTCCTGCATTTCCAGTTGGCTGGGTTGTAAAATCGTCTGTTCCTGCATGTACAATTAAGCCTTTTCCTAGAACATCTTTGTTACTGTCGCCGCATCCAATGCACCATTCGTCAGTAGTTAAAGTGATAGATCCGTTACCTTTTGCATCAGCGGTAAAGTTTCCAATATCACCTTTATGATATTCTCCAACTCCCCATTTTCCATGTTTTTTGAAAGTCGGATTCCAGTGTCCTCCAGCAGAACTTCCGTCTGCAGAACTACAATCTGCTTTTTCATGAATGTGAATGGCATGAACTCCAGGTTCTAATCCAGTGATTTTTGCTGTAAAAGTTACTTTGCCATTTTTCTCAACAAAAGTAGCAGTTCCGGCTACTTTGCTGTTGCTTTTTGGTTCTAATGCAACAGTCAGAGTTTTAGCATCATTTGATTTGTTATTTGTTTTACAACCAACGATTAAGGCTGTAATTATAGCGAAAGAAACAATTAGTTTTTTCATATCTACGGGCATTTTTAGTTAAAGATTAAGTAAATTTAACATAAAATAACGGAATTGATTAACTCTAAAAGTTAAAAAAAAGTCAAACTATACTTTATAATTTAGTATTGATTGAGTTAAAAACCGAAAATATTGTTTAAATTCGTATAGGTATTTAACGAATAATTTCTGAAAACCATTTATCTAATTCGCTCACATTTAATCCTTAATGTTATGATGAAAAAGATTTTTACCCTCGTTTTTTTTAGTTCGTTTTTATTTTCTTGCAAATGCGCAAAAACGGATACACTTTCTAAACTTGACGGAACTTGGGAACTGAATTATATTTCTGGTCCCCGAATTGCTTTTGATGGATTATATCCAAATAAAAAACCAACAATACAATTTGATACCAAAGCAAATCAAGTTTCTGGTAACGCAAGCTGTAATTCATATACAGGGAAATTGGTTGTTGATGGCAACAAAATTGATTTTACTCAGCCAATGGCAGTAACGAAAATGATGTGTTTGGATGGATTGCAAGGTGAACAAACTTATTTGAGTACGCTTCAGAAAATAACTTCTTATGATGTAACTGATGATGGTAAGACTTTGAATTTTATTTCTGGCGATATTGCCATGATGCGTTTTACGAAAAAATAGTATTATGAAAACTAAATTATCTGTCTTACTGTTTTTGATTGTAATTAACTTTTCAGTTTCTGCACAGGAGAAAACAAAAAAAGAACTTAAACAAGAAAGAGAGTTAAAGAAACAAAATGAAATCAAAGCTCTTATAGATTCTCAAAATTTTGTTTTTGAAGCCCAAAAAGCAACACCTCAAGGAGGTAGATTGCTTCAGCTCGATTATAATACTTATTTTTTAAAGTTTAATGCGGATAACACAACTTGCGATTTGCCTTTCTTTGGACGTGCTTATAATTTAGGATATAATAGCGATGGCGGAATAAAATTTGAAGGCAAGCCTGAGAATATTAAGGTTGAAACTAAAAAGAATAATACCATTCTAAAGGCAACAGTAAGAGGTAAAAGTGATGTCTATGATTTAACGTTTTCTATATTCTATAACGGAAGTACAACACTTTCTGTGAGTAGCAATAATAGAGGTCCAATTAATTATGATGGAGTAATATATGCTCCAAAAACAGCAGAGAAACAATGATTTAATTCAATACTAAACTTGTCACAAATTCGTCTGAATATATGGTAAGAATCTTTTTTTGGTTATTAAAGTGGCAGTTTTCGGTTTTGTTTTTCTTTTTTGGTGTGTGCAGCGTATTTGGTCAGGATTTAGAACCCAGAGTGTATGCAAATGTTCCTAAAGGTTTAAATGTAATTGCGGCAGGTTATGTTTTTATGAATGGAAATGTGCTGACAGATCCTTCTCTACCCATAAAAGATTTTACACTTCAAAGCCACAATATGGCTGTAAATTATATCAGAACATTTGGAATGGCAGATAAACTGGCTCGTATACAGGTAGCGCTACCTTTTACGTTTATGGATGGATCTGCTGTAATTAGTGATCAGCTGGTTACTGGGTCAAGAACTGGTTTTGCAGATATGAAAGTGCGTTTCGGAATTAATTTGCTTGGTTCTCCTGCACTTGATAAATCTGAATTTAGAAGTTTTGAGCAAAAAACAATTCTTGGAGTCAGTTTGGTTACTTCAATTCCAACAGGAAGATATTATGGTGATAAACAAGTAAACATTGGAACAAACCGCTGGGCTTTTAAGCCTGAAATAGGGGTGTCGAAACGGTTTGCTCATGTATATGCCGAAGCCTATGGTGGGATGTGGTTTTATACCGATAATAATGATTATTTAGGGAAAAAATTAGAGCAAAAACCAACCTATAGCCTTCAGGCGCATGCAAGCTATTATTTTAAGAACCAAATGTGGGTTGGCTTCAATACGACTTGGTTTTTTGGAGGACGAACTATTACTGATGGAGTTTCAGATGATAGCCAGATTGATAACTGGAGAGTAGGAGGAACTTTTTCTACCCCAATTGCCAAAGGGCAGTCGGTCAGATTTCAATATCATATTGGAGCTTATACCAACAACGGACTAAATTATTATGCCTTATCAGCAGTTTATCAATATTCTTTCTTTTAAAATCTTGATTATGATTTAATGTGTTTAAAATCAGTATATTTGAGTATGCATATATTTTTAAAAACAAATTTAAAATTGAAACTATGAAAAAATTAAGTCTTATTCTTATCATGGCGGTAGCCTCATTTTCATCTTATGCGCAGTCTTCTTACAAAGAAGATTTAGAAGTAGTACAAAGTGTTTATGGAAAATCTAAAGCTGACCTGGTAAAACAGTACATGAATTTATCTGACGCACAAGCGGCAGCCTTTGCAAAAGTTTACGATAATTATGAAACGTCGCGAAAGGCTTTAGGGCAGACAAAGTTTCAATTGATAAATGATTATGCGGCTAATTACGAAACTTTAACCGATGCTAAAGCTGATGAATTGGCAAAAGCTACTTTGAAAAACCATGTTGATTATGAAAAGCTTTACTCTAAAACTTATAATCAGGCAAAAAAAGCAATTGGTTCAATAAATGCAGCAAAATTTATTCAACTTGAGGTTTATCTTCAAACTATAATTAGAAGCGAAATTTTAGAAGCTATTCCATTTATTGGTGAAATGGATAAAAATAAGACTAAAACGATGTAAAAATATTCGTCTATAAAAAAAACGGGAATCAATTTGATTCCCGTTTTTTTTTATTTTTCAGTTTTAACTTTGTAAATCTCATTTACCATTCCGTCGCGGAAACTATCCAAAGTAAGTTCCCAAAACATAATTCCGCCTAATTTTTTTGCTTTTGCGTATTCAGCTTTAGCTTTGATAGATTTTAAATTATCTGATGTTGCAAAAGTTTTAGTTGATGCATTGTACCAATATGGTGCTTGAGCTTTTTCATCATAAAAATATTTCCAGCCGTTTGCTTCTGTATATGTTGTAGCATAGTTTTTAAAGTCAACACCTTGAAAATGCTCTCCAGCTTGATACAATCCGTTATTGATGTTTTCTACGTTCTTCCATTGTCTAGTATAGAATGCACCTCCAATTACTAATTTTTCAGCAGGAACGCCTGCTTTTAGTAAAAACTCAACAGCTCTATCTGTAGATTCTTCTTTCGGATTTGTGCTGTATAATGGTGTGTGATGACCTGTAACTTTTGAATATCCGTTTACTAAGTCGTAGCTCATAATATTAATGCGGTTTACATAAGGAGCAACAGCTTTCCAGTCTATAGACTCATCTAAACATTTTTGAAAACCTCCAGCCGCAAAGCTTAGTTCATATTTTTTTCCTAATGTTGAACGTAAAATTTTAAGAAGTTCTGTAAAATTAGGTTTGTCAGCAGCTTGATATAAATGACCAGGAAGCCCTTCAATTGATGGATATTCCCAATCTAAATCTAAACCATCAACTTTAAAATAGTCACTTACTTCTTTTACAGATTTTGCAAATTTTAAGCGTCCTTCTGCAGTAGAAAAAGCTTCTGAACAAGGTTCGCAACCTCCCCAGCCACCAAGTGATAGAACGATTTTAAGTTGCGGATTTTTCGCTTTAAGCGAAACTAAATGTTTGATTGTAAGAGAATCTTTTGCAGAATCGACACTTAGTTTGCCTTCTTTTAAATGACAAAAGCTAAAAATAATCTGGTTCAATTTTCCAACTTCGTATTGATCAATAAGTTGAGAATCGCCAGTGTAATAGGCAATAATGTCCATTTTTTTATTTTTCTGTGCGAAGGCGGCAGTGAAGCAAAAGCACAATAAAAATGATGCAATTAGGTTAATTTGTTTCATTATTTTGTTTTTTATAGTTTTTAGAATGTTAAATATAATGCAATCCATTTGATGTTTGACTATTCTCTATGAGTCGGAAAGCTAATTTTAACAAATATTTTGCAAATAACTGCAAAATTATTGCGACTTGTAGGAAATGCCTTTTACTGAAAATTGTAAAAAAATAAACCCGCACAGTTTCGGACTTGTGCGGGTTTATAACAAATTAAAAGCTAAAAACTATCTTTATATTAGAAGCAGTATGTGTTTTCTGCTACTAATTTTGCTGCAATTTTTTCTCTAAGTGCCACAACATTTGGCAGGTTAGTATATTTAGTGAAACGTTTAAGTCCCATTAACATCATACGTTGTTCGTCACCTTCAGCGAAAGAAGCGATTCCTTCTTTTCCTCTTAAGTTTACGATATCTACCGCTTTGTACAAGTATAATTTTGCCATAGCGATTTGCTCTTGTACTTTATCTTCGCCTTGAGCTTTTGCTAATTTTTCAGTTCTCAAAATTGTACTTTCAGCCATGTAGATTTCGATCAAGATATCAGAAGCTGCCATCAGTAATTGTTGGTGAGCATCTAATTCAGGACCGTATTTTTGAACAGCGCTTCCTGCAACCATCAAGAAAACTTTCTTCAAGTTAGCAACGATTACTTTTTCTTCTGCAAATAATTCAGAGAAATCTGGAGTATCAAAAGATGGAATTCCCATTAATTCTTCTTGAACTTTCATTGCTGGTCCAAGTAAATCAACGTGTCCTTTCATGGCTTTTTTGATCAACATACCAACAGAAAGCATTCTGTTGATTTCGTTTGTTCCTTCGTAGATACGAGCGATACGAGCATCTCTCCAAGCACTTTCCATTGGCGTATCTTCAGAGAATCCCATTCCACCAAAAATCTGAATTCCTTCGTCAGAACAAGATTGAACGTCTTCAGAAACCGCTACTTTCAAGATAGAACACTCGATAGCGTATTCTTCAACACCTTTTAATTCTGCTTCTTGGTGAGAAGTTCCTTCTGCTTCACGAGCAGCAATTCTGTCTTCGATGTCTTTTGCAGCACGATAAGAAGCACTTTCTCCAGCGTAAGCATTAGTTGCCATTTCAGCTAATTTAGAACGGATAGCTCCGAAAGATGAAATAGAAGTGTTGAACTGAATTCTTTCGTTAGCATATTTTACAGCTCCAGAAGTAACTCTTCTTTGAGCATCTAAACAAGCTGCTGCCAATTTAATACGACCAACATTCAAAGCATTCATTGCAATTTTGAAACCGTTTCCTCTTTCAGACAGCATGTTTTCAACAGGAACTTTCGTTTCGTTGAAGAAAACCTGACGAGTAGAAGAAGCACGGATTCCTAATTTATGCTCTTCTTCATTCATAGAAATTCCGTTTGAAGGATCGTTTTCTACGATGAAACCTGTAATATTTTTATCGTCTCCAATACGAGCAAAAACGATGAAAACGCTACAGAAACCTGCATTCGAAATCCACATTTTTTGTCCTGTAATAGAGTAGTATTTTCCGTCTTCAGATAAAACTGCTTTTGTTTTTCCTGAGTTAGCATCAGATCCTGCGCCTGGTTCAGTTAAGCAATAAGCTCCAAACCATTCTCCAGAAGCTAATAACGGAACGTATTTTTTCTTTTGTTCTTCAGTTCCATAAAGTGTAATTGGCATAGTTCCAATTCCTGTATGAGCACCAAAAGCAGTTGAGAACGAACCAGTTGCTCCAGAAATGTAGTCACAAACTAACATTGTAGAAACAAATCCCATTCCTAATCCGCCGTATTCTTCTGGAACCGCAACTCCAAGAAGTCCAAGTTCTCCAGCTTTACGCATAGATGATTCTGTATAAGCGTAATCTTTTTTCTCAAAACGATCTTTATGTGCCCATAATTCTTTATCAACGAACTCTTTTACAGAGTCACGCATCATTAACTGCTCTTCCGAGAAATCTTCTGGTGTGAAGATATCCTCGCATTTTGTTTCTTTAACTAAAAACTGACCACCACGAGTCACGTTTTTTTCGATTGTATCTGCCATTGCTAATGTTTTTTTGTATGTTTTTTATTTATGGTTTTTGTACACAATCTTGTCATTTCGACGAAGGAGAAATCTTTGCAAGTAGCTCTACAACGAGATTCCAATCTTTGTCGAGTTTCTCGTGAAGATTTCTCCTTCGTCGAAATGACAAACTATATGTGTACTTTACTTAATAATACTTATAATACTTCGTAAACTCCAGCGCTTCCTTGCCCTGTACCAACGCACATCGAAACGATTCCGTATTTATTACCTCTGCGTTTCATCTCATCAAATAACTGAACAGAAAGTTTAGCTCCTGTACAACCCAGAGGGTGACCTAAAGCGATTGCTCCTCCGTTTACGTTTACGATTTCTGGGTTAATATTTAATTCGCGAGTTACTGCTAAAGCTTGTGAAGCAAAAGCTTCGTTTAACTCAATTAACTCAATATCGTTTAATGTTAAACCAGCTTGTTTCAACGCTTTCGGAATTGCTTTTACCGGACCGATACCCATAATTCTTGGCTCAACACCAGAAGAAGCAAAGTTTACCAAACGTGCAATTGGCTCAAGGTTTAATTCTTTTACCATTTCTTCGCTCATAATTAAAACGAATGCAGCACCGTCGCTCATTTGAGAAGAGTTACCCGCAGTTACACTTCCGTCAGCAGCAAAAACTGGTTTTAAACCTGCTAAAGCTTCTTTAGAAGTTCCTGCTCTTGGTCCTTCGTCTTTGTTTACAACGTATGATTTAGTTTCTTTTTTACCATTTTCATTGATGAAAGTCTGCTCAACAGTAATCGGAACGATTTGTTTGTCGAATTTTCCTTCTGCTTGTGCTTTTAAGGCTTTCATATGAGAGTTGTAAGCAAACTCATCCTGATCTTCTCTAGAGATTTTGTATTGGTTAGCCACCGCTTCAGCAGTTAAACCCATTCCCCAATAGTAATCTTCGTGACCAGCAGCAGCAACTTTATAATCCGGAGTTGGTTTGTAACCTCCCATCGGGATATAACTCATACTTTCTGCACCACCTGCAATGATACAATCTGCCATTCCTGATTGGATTTTAGCAGTCGCCATTCCGATAGTTTCTAATCCAGATGCGCAGTAACGGTTTACCGTAACTCCAGGAACGTCTTCCACTTTTAATCCCATTAAAGAGATCAAACGTCCAACGTTAAGACCTTGTTCTGCTTCCGGCATGGCATTTCCTACCATAACGTCGTCGATACGTTTTTTATCGAAATTAGGCAGTTCGTCCATCATAAACTGGATCGTTTCTGCAGCTAATTCGTCAGGTCTTTTAAATCTAAAAACACCTTTTGGAGCTTTTCCAACTGCTGTTCTATATGCTTTTACTATATATGCTGTTTTCATTTTCTTAGTTTCTAAGAGGTTTCCCTTTGGTTAACATGTATTGAATTCTTTCTAAAGTTTTTCTCTCAGTACAAAGAGATAAGAAAGCTTCACGTTCGATATCTAATAAATATTGTTCAGATACTAAAGTTGCTTCAGATAAATCACCACCAGCCATTACATAAGCCAGTTTGTTAGCAATTTTCTTGTCGTGCTCAGAAATGTATTTTCCAGCTTCCATTTGATCTGTTCCAACTAAGAACATACCTAAAGCTTGTTTTCCTAATACTTTCACATCAGTTCTTCTGATTGGTTGCGTATAACCAGCTTCTGCCATTAACAACGCATGTTTTTTAGCTTCAGCAATCTGACGATCTTTGTTTACTACGATAATATCTTTTCCATGTTGAAGAAGTCCAGTATCAAAAGCTTCATAACCAGAAGTCGAAACTTTAGCCATTGCGATTGTTAAGAAATACTCTTGAAGAACGTTCAATTCCACATCATTTTTACGGAATAAATCTGAAGCTCTTAAAGCCATTTCTTTAGATCCACCACCGCCAGGAAGTACACCAACACCAAATTCAACTAATCCCATGTATGTTTCTGCAGCAGCAACTACTTTATCAGCGTGCAAACTCATTTCGCATCCACCGCCAAAAGTCATTCCGTGAGGTGCTACGACAACTGGAATAGAAGAATAACGAACGCGCATCATGGTGTCTTGGAACAATTTAATTGCCATGTTCAATTCGTCGTATTCTTGCTCAACTGCCATCATGAAAATCATTCCGATATTAGCTCCAACAGAAAAATTCGCTGCTTGGTTTCCAATAACTAAACCTTGATATTCTTTTTCAGATAAGTCGATTGCTTTATTGATAGCTTGAAGTACATCGCCACCAATTGTATTCATTTTAGATTGGAATTCTAAGTTCAAAATTCCGTCTCCTAAATCCTGAATGATTGCACCACTATTGCTCCAAACTTTTTTGCTTTCGCGAATATTGTTTAGGATAATGAATGAATCTTGTCCAGGAACTTTTACTTGTGATTTTGTCGGAATGTTATAGAAATAAGTCGCTCCTTCTTTTACAGTATAGAAACTGTCGCTTCCAGAAGCCAACATTTCAGTAACCCATGCAGCAGGCGCTAAACCTTCTGCTTTCATGATTTCAATTCCTTTTTCAACACCAATAGCATCCCAGATTTCGAATGGACCATTTTCCCATCCAAAACCAGCTTTCATGGCATCGTCAATTTTATATAATTCGTCTGAGATTTCAGGAACTCTGTTTGACACATAAGCAAACATTCCAGCGAAACTCTTACGGTAGAATTCTCCCGCTTTGTCTGTTCCTTTAACTAAAACTTTAAAACGATTGATTGGTTTATCAATAGTTTTTGTTAGTTCAAGAGTAGCAAAATTTGCTTTTTTCGCAGCGCGGTATTCTAGTGTATTTAAGTCTAAAGAAAGAATATCTTTATCTACTTTTTTATAAAAACCTTGTCCAGTTTTGCTTCCTAACCAATTATTTTCCATCATTTTGTTGATGAAATCAGGAAGTTTGAACAATTCGTGTTGTTCGTCGTTCGGGCAGTTTTCATAAATACCATTGGCAACGTGTACCAAAGTATCCAAACCAACAACGTCAACCGTACGGAAAGTAGCTGATTTTGGACGACCAATTACTGGTCCAGTCAATTTATCAACTTCCTCAATTGTTAATCCCATTTCTTTTACCAAGTGGAATAAACTTTGGATTCCGTAAATACCAATTCTGTTTCCGATAAACGCCGGAGTATCTTTAGCAACAACCGAAGTTTTTCCTAAGAATTTAGATCCGTATTCGTTTAAGAAATCCAATACTTCAGTTGAAGTTTTTGGACCAGGAATAATTTCAAATAATTTTAAGTAACGCGCAGGGTTAAAAAAGTGTGTTCCGCAGAAGTGTTGTTGAAAATCTTCGCTTCTTCCTTCACTCATAAAATGAATTGGAATGCCAGAAGTATTTGAAGTAACCAAAGTTCCCGGTTTACGGAATTTCTCGATTTGTTCAAAAACTAATTTCTTAATGTCTAAACGCTCTACAACAACCTCGATAATCCAGTCAACATTAGCAATTTTAGCCATATCATCTGTCGTATTTCCAGTCGTGATTCTGTTTGCGAATTTTTGACTGTAAATAGGAGATGGTTTCGATTTTAATGAATTCGCCAAGTGCTCGTTTACCACTCGGTTGCGAACGGCTTTACTTTCAAGTGTTAATCCTTTTTTAGCTTCAGCTTCGGTCAATTCACGCGGTACAATGTCAAGAAGTAAAACTTCGACACCAATGTTAGCAAAATGACAAGCTATACCTGAACCCATAATTCCGGATCCAATTACAGCAACTTTTTTAATTGTGCGTTTCATAATTTGTTACTATTTGTTTGTAGGAGGAAAAGAATGTTATTCTTTTTCTGTGTTTTCTGTTTGATTAAATATGTTTTTATCGTGAATCAGTTCGTTGATAATTTCAGAAACTTCGATAAAATGATTCAGCTTTTCTTCTGAAACATGTTTTCTAACGGTTTCATTAAACTTTAGAACTGTATTTTTAGATAAATCTCTTTTTTCTTTTCCAAAATCGGTAAGGTAGATTAAAACACCTCGACCGTCGCTTGGGTTTTTTTTGCGAACAATTAAACCTTTTTCTTCCATAGATTTAAGTGTTCTTGTTAAGCTGGTTGCTTCCATACCCATTCTCGGACCTAAAGCGGTTGATGGAGTTCCTTCTTCCTTGTCCATACTTAAAAGAGCAAACCCTGTTGCCATTGTTGCATCATACTTTGCAGCCTCTTCATTATACATTCTTGAAACAGCTTGCCATGTCGCTCTTAAAATATAATCTATCGTTTTGTCTTTCATAGGTAACTATATCGATTTCAAATATAATTAAAAAATACTATGCATGCATATAATTTTTTAATAAATTTTTGGTTAGTTATAAAATATCCCTGATTTAGAGGGTTTTGGTTGTTTATTTTAAGTGAAATATACTATTCTTTTTTTAGATTTTAACATTTTTGATGCTGTAAAAATCTCTTTTTGGTTTTTAAAACGCATTTAATTCTATATTCTGTAAAAAATTATGCATTTATTTCAGTTGGTTTTTCAGAATCGTAACGCGAAATAGCGTCTAGAAGTATCTTTTTCATACGATTTCTCAGACCTTCTGGTCTTAAAATCTCCAAACAGCTTCCAAAACCTAATAAAAGTCGTTCCATCTCGTAATTTGGGATTACATATATGTGTATAATGACACTTCCGTCTTCGTTTTGTTTAATTAGCCGCTGAGAAGTATGCAGAGGTTTTGTAAGTACATAAGGCGCATTTGAAGCATCAACCCATAATTCAATTCGTCTTGCGTTTAATCCTGAATTTACTGTTACGCCAATTACATCTTTATAAAAATTATCAGCATCAAAATCTTCTTCTAGGTAAGGATGATTAAAATCGTAATCAATAGAAATAATTCTGTCTAATGCCAAATTGGTAATCGGTTGTGAGTCTTTTTTCTTTCCGATTAAAAACCAGCGGTTATTGAATTCCTTTAATATAAAAGGATGAAAGTGGAATTTCGTTTCTTCGGCAGATTTAAAAGATTTATAAGTAATAATCAGAACCATTTTCTTGATAATCGCCTGATATATTTCGTCCAAATAATGCAGTCCTTTTAGCTTCTCATTTTTATCCAGATAAATAACGGGTTTAGTGTGCGATTTCTCAGCATAGATTTTATCCTCTAATCGCTGTAGAATATCTGATACATCATTAAAAAGAGAGAAATCTTTAAACTGTTTTAACATCGAAACGGTTTCTGTCAAAACGTTCATATCTGTTTCCGTAAGCGGAATATCGGTTATCGAAAAATCTTCGTCTTCATATTTATAATACTTTTTATCGTAAACTACGATTGGTGCATTATAACCGAGTTTTTCACTTCGCATCAGCTGAATATCCATTTGGATCGTTCGTTTACTTATTGGATTTTGTCGTCCTTCATATTCAAATAAAGCCTCTGAACATTCTTCGATTAAATCTTCGAGTGTCCATTGCCGGTATTTATTCTGAAGGCATTTATCGATGGTTTTGTATCGAATTAAGGCGTTTTTGTTTTGTGACATTTTTATGATGTTTTGCCACAAAGACGCTAGGGCACAAAGTTTTTGTTTTTAAGCCACAGATTATGAGGATTAAAATGATTTTTCCCCATTTTATGTCATTTCGACGAAGGAGAAATCTCCACAAGTAACTCCACATCGAGAAGCCAATCTTTGTAGAGCTTCTTGCGAAGATTTCTCCTTCGTCGAAATGACAAACGGTGAGTTTAATTAATACTTTAAATAAAAATTTTGCGACTTAGCGTCTTTGCGAGATTAATTTTGCGTTGTATATTTTGGGCGTGTCCCTCCAGGTCGGGCTTTCGGCTAAATCTTTTGTTCCATTTCATTTCACAAAAGGATACCGCCTCAATCCCTTACGCATTTACGTTAATAATGCAATCTCTTTTTCAATATTCGCTCTTGCTTTCTCTTCATACAAACTCCTAAACTCCTCAGTCTGAAAAATAAACTCATTCTCCAGAAAATGCTTCAACGCTTTAGCACGTCCGGGTTTGTATAGAAAATCAGGATAGATGCGGTATTCTTTTCTAATTTGTTCAAAATAGATTTTATAATCTTCCCAATCTTTAACGAGGATTTTCAAATCAAAATCGATTAACCAGTTTATATCTTCAATCGCGTTTTGCTGATGTTGTTGTGTTGCACAGATTGCATCAAAAACCAATTGTTTATTTAGATTGATATTTTCAGGTAAAATTGCCAAAGCATATTCAGCACTTTTAAGTTCGTTATCTTTTTTGGAAGCGGAATACACAAAGTCATGGTAGAAAATTGAAAATAATATTTCGTTTGGATTTTGAAGTTTGTTTCGATACGCTTCAAAACTGGCAATCATTTCTTTTAAATGCGTGAGATTATGATAATGTCTTGATTTTTTCGAATATGCCTTTTCTAAATCCAACCAGTTTTGCTGAATTTCATTTGCTGAAAAGCCAATATTCGAAAGCAATTCAGAATAGATTTTCTCTAAATTCATGTTGTTTTTTACTCAAATTTAAAATTCTTTTTTTACTGCGCAAAATAATTGCGTAGTAGTTTTAAAATCTTTGCTCAAGAAATAAAACAAAAAGTATTTCTAAAAAATGAAACAAAAATTTTACTACGCAAAATAACTGCGCACTAGTTTAAAAATCTTTGTTCAGGAAATAAAAACAAACGTTCATAGAAATAAAAAAAGAATAAAATAGGTCAAGTTTGAGTTACTTCGAAAACACTTTCCAATGTACACACTTACACCATTACCTTTTTATTTTATAATGATAATTGAGGCAGTAGCTCAGCGGTTAGAGCAGGTAGTTTTGAAATTATCCATCAAAGGTCAATCAAAACTTACTTCGTACACTTTTAATGTCCGGGTCATGGGTTCGAATCCCATCTGCTTCACAATTAATGGTCAATTAAAACTTACTTCAGACAACGGCTACTTTCGGTTCGAATCCGAACATAGTTTTAAAATCATCATTAATAAAAAAACGAGGGTCAAAATTAGCTTACTTCTTGGGGAAACCCGCAAACTTCCAATTTGAATCAGCTAATTTATTACACTCCAATTTCAGGTCAAGTGTTTCTTACTTCAAAAATCTTTTAGGTAGAACTCAGAAACGCAATTATCTAAATTTTAAAAATTAAAAAAAAATGAAAACAAAAGAATTATTAAAAATCAGTTTACGTCAAAATGCTATTTTCATTCCTTCAAAAATGATTGCGAATGACGTTAAAAATTTATCTGGAACAACTTCAGTTTTGTTAGCCAATGTTTCAAAACTTGGATTTACATTTTCTGAATCATTATTACATGCTTTAAACAATATCAACCCGAATTATAAAGTTGAGGTTTTAGAAGTTTTGAGAGAAGTTTTAGGAACAGATAAAAATTGGACGCCATTGGTAAAAGAATGGAATGTTCCAACAGGAGAATCTGTTTTAGATCATATTATTACCTATTTCGGAAACGTTTTTAAAACTAAAAACGGAACAACTTTACAATGCGGTCATATTATTCTGGATAATACTTTCCCATTAGAAAGATACAACGGTTGTCCGTTCTGCGGAACTCCGTTTGAATTTGGGAAATTGGAAAATATCGGACAAGGAAGCAAGTTAAAAATGTTGGAATTATGGACAGAAAAAGATTTAAATAATTTCTATATATCGTTATTGCAATCTAAAACCGCTTTAGACGCTACTCAGGTAGATAGTTTAAAAATGGCAATGCAATACTTGCCTTTACCAAAAACGGATGTTGCAATGAAGGAAACTTTAATGCTTGTGATCGATCTTTTGATTGAAAACGGTAAAGAAGAAGAAGCGTCTCAGTTTTTGAAAACGCCAACCGATATCTTACGATATTTGTGGTATAAAAACACAGGAATGCTTCAGATTATTGAGCCAAAAACGATTATCAAAAGAACATCAAAAAATGCACAGCATTTTCATAATGTTTTAGATACAAGTGTTCAGACAAGAATTGCATCTCAAAAAGATTTGAAACTTAAATATTCTCGAAAAGAGTGTTTAATGGTCGCAAATTGGTTAAACAATATGAATATGGATGTTGAAGCGATGTGCGAAACCATGCATCCAAAAAGAGGAATGTGGGTTCGTTTTATCCGCGCGCTTCGTTTGGCAGAATACAGCAAAAGAAAAGGATTTGAGAAATTGAATTTTTTAATGGATGTATTCTACAACCAAGTGTACGATGTTTGGCAAAGCAAAGTAAACACGTCAAGATTAAAATTTGATGCCGATAAAACATTTGCTTTATTAAAACAGCGTCCAGGATTATTTGCACGTTCGTTATTCTCAAACATGCTTTGGTTTGGAGCAGAGGAAACTATTGCTCATTTTGAAGAAATCATCGATAAAGTTCCGGCTCGATTGGTGTTTACTTTGAACATGTATGCTCAAAATTATTTTGATAAAAACATGCAGAGAAGTGTGAAACCTTTGGGTGGAACAAACAAACGAATTGAAGCAAATCAGTTATTAGGATTATACGAAGATTTTCAGTTGGAAGCAATGAAAAACCAAATCGAAGAATTGTGTCTTTTGGCCATGAAAAAACGATTTGCAAAAATTGCGAACACCAACAAAACAATCTATATAGATCCGCAATTGTTTAATATTCCAGTTTCTATAGGAGATCGAAGCGAAACCGTTCAGGATTTACCAGTTGCTTTAATGGGAACACGTTTCACAGTTGAAGGAAACGAAGTTAGATTGTTCATGCAATGGGGAAAAGATTTGCCAGCACAACATTTAGATATGGATTTGAGCTGTCAGATTGCATACGAAGATCGCTTAGATATTTGTTCTTTCAGCCGATTGACAACTACAGGTTGTCAGCATAGTGGTGATATCCGAAGCATTCCGAATAAAATTGGAACAGCCGAATATATCAACATCAATATCGATGAATTAGCGAAAGCTAAAGCTAAATTTGTAACTTTTACTTGCAACGCGTACAGTAACGGAAGTATTACGCCAAATTTGGTTGTAGGTTGGATGAATAGCAAACACCCGATGAAAATTTCGGAGAAAACAGGTGTAGCATACGATCCGTCGTGTGTTGATCATCAGGTTTGTGTGACGCAAAATGTTGCCAAAGGTTTGGTTTTTGGAGTGTTGGATGTAGCCAAAAGAGAAATCGTTTGGTTAGAGATGACTTTCGGAGGTCAGGTTGTTGGTGGATTGGATTTCAAAGGCGTTCAGGCGTTGTTGTCAAAACTAAACAGCAAATTGAATATTGGTAGTTTGTTACAGCTTAAAGCGGAAGCCCAAGGTTTAACAATCACCGAAAATGAAATTGCTGATGAAGTTTACACAGCACAATGGGCGATGAACCCAGCGGTTGTTACACAATTATTGGTAGATTAGTGGCAAAGGTTCATAGTAACAAAGTGACAAAGGTTTTAATATTTCACGCAGATTTAAAAAGATTTTAGCAGATAAGCACAGATTATTTATCAAAAAAAATCCTTTTAGATCTGCTTAAATCTGCAAAATCTGCGTGAAATAAAATCTACGCAAAATAACTGCGCAGTAGTAATTAACCTTTGTACTATCAAAAAAATAGAAATCATGAGTACACAAATAAACGGTACAGATATATTAGAATTAGGATTCCCAGAAGGAAAAATAATTGGGATTGCCTTAAAAATAAACAGCAAGAGAAATGGATTCACAAGAGACGAAATGATCACAAATTTCAAAAACGTCTTAGAAACTCCAGAGAATTATATCGACGATAAAATCTTCAGCAAACTGGCTGTTGCTTTAATCGAAAAATCGAATGAAAAACCAGAAGATTTCATTGCTTTAAATCAGAATCCGAATGCGTATTCGGCTTACGGATTGGATCATATCGAAGACGGAGCCAGAAAGCAAATGGAAGTCGCCATGAAACTGCCTGTTACGGTTGCCGGAGCTTTAATGCCAGACGCGCACCAAGGTTACGGATTGCCGATTGGCGGAGTTTTAGCAACGAAAAATGCCATTATTCCGTATGGTGTTGGAGTTGATATTGGGTGTAGAATGGCGTTGTCGGTTTATGATATTCCAGAAGCTTTTTACTTTGAAAACGAAGCTAAATTCAAAAAGGAATTAATTGCGAATTCTATTTTTGGAGCAGGTCACGGATTTCACGGTCAGTACAAATCAGATCATGCGGTTTTGGAGAACGAAACTTTCAATATGAATCCGTTTGTGAAGAATTTGAAAGATAAAGCTTGGTCGCAATTAGGATCTTCGGGTGGTGGAAATCACTTTGTGGAATTCGGAATCATGGAATTTGCGCAAGACGATGCGGTTTTAAATATCCCAAAAGGAAAATACGTCGCTTTGTTAACGCATTCTGGTTCACGCGGAATGGGAGCAACCATCGCCGGACATTATACTAAAATCGCCAAAGATGAGTGCAGACTTCCAGAAGTGGCAAAAAACTTAGCGTACTTGGATATGAATTCGCAATTGGGACAGGAATACTGGATGGCAATGAATTTGGCGGGAGATTACGCTTCGGCTTGTCACGAGATTATCCATAACAAAATGGAACGCGCTTTGGGTGCGACGATTTTAGCAAAAGTCGAAAACCACCATAATTTCGCCTGGAAAGAAATCTGGAACGGCGAAGAAGTGATCGTACATAGAAAAGGAGCAACTCCAGCCGGAAAAGGCGTTATGGGAATCATTCCTGGAAGTATGACCGCACCGGGATTTTTGGTGAGAGGAAAGGGCGAGGAGAACGCCATCAATTCCGCTTCGCATGGAGCAGGAAGACAAATGAGCAGAACCCAAGCCATAAAAAACATCACACAATCTGAAATGAAATCGATTCTGAGAGATCATGGTGTTACGCTTATCGGAGCGGGTCTAGACGAAGCTCCAATGGCCTATAAAGATATCAATCAGGTGATGGAGGCGCAGAAAGATTTGGTAGATGTTGTAGCGAAGTTTACACCGAAATTAGTTAGAATGGCAGATGATGGAAGTCGAGAAGATTAGTTTTTTTGAGATACTAAGGTTCTAAGATGCTAAGATTCTAAGGTTTCTCATCAACAACGATTATCCGCATTTTATGTCATTTCGACGAAGGAGAAATCTCCACAAGTAGCTCCGCAACGTGAGTCCAATCTTTGTAGAGTTTCTCGCGAAGATTTCTCCTTCGTCGAAATGACAAATATTACGTTTAAAAAATAAAAAATAATTAAAGGTTCAGAGAGGAAAAAACCTTAGCACCTTAGCCTCTCAGAACCTTAGCAACTTTAAAAAAAATGAATTATATAGATATCGGAATTAATTTGACCAACAAACAATTCCAAAACGACATAGACGATGTCGTACAAGACGCGCTCGATGCCGATGTATCACAAATGATACTCACAGGCACCAGCGTACGAAATAGCGAAGAATCTGCAAAGATTGCGAGGCAATATCCGGGCGTGTTGTACGCTACGGCGGGAATACATCCGCATGATGCGAAGAGTTTTGATGTGCAGAGTATTTCGAAACTTAGGAAATTATTAGAACTGAAACACGTAGTCTCTGTTGGCGAATGCGGACTTGATTTTGATCGTGACTTTTCGCCCCGAAACAAACAGGAAGAATGTTATAAAGCCCAATTAGAATTGGCGATTGAAGTACAGAAACCTTTGTTTTTGCACGAAAGAAGCGCTTTTAATTCGTTTATAAATATTACCAAAAACTATTTACCACAATTGCCAAAAGCCGTTGTGCATTGTTTTACGGGAACGTTGCAGGAAGCAAAAACCTATCTCGATAACGGATTTTATCTGGGTTTTACGGGAGCGATTTCAGATGCCAAGCGTTTTAGCCATTTAAAAGAAGTCATTCAGTACGTACCGCTCGACCGAATGATGATTGAAACCGATGCGCCGTTTATGCTTCCTAAAAATGTCCCGAACAGCCTCTTGAAGAAATACCACGAACGCCGTTGCGAACCTGCTTTTCTGCCGTATGTTGCCGGAACAATTGCACAGTTTAAAGGGATTACTTTAGCTAAAGTAGCAGAGGAAACGACGAGGAATTCTAAAAGCTTTTTTGGAATTTAAAGTTCACTGATTTTCAAAATGACATATTAATTGTAGGTTAATTTTTATATTTTTGTAAAATGACTAGTCTTAAAAACAGAGGAAAAGAAGCAAGCGACGATGATTTATTCGGAACAGAGAAAATACAGTTTAAACTAAAAGAAGCTGTAACAGATTTGTCTTATTTCCTGAGCAGAGGTTATGGCGAAAAAGCAACGTTAGCTTTAGTCGGAAACCGATATCGTTTAAATTCAAGACAACAGCAAGCAGTTCGCGGAATGAGTGCTTCTCAAAGTCAAATTGAAGATCGAAAATCTAAAGAAATTCAAAGTCAGAATTTAGAAGGAAAAGAAATTGCTATAGATGGTTTTAACGCTTTGATTTTATTAGAAAGTATTTTATCAAACGCTTATGTTTTTAGAGGACAAGATGGATTCATTCGTGATTTGTCAAGTGTACACGGAACTTATAAAAGAGTGAAACAGACATCACAGGCAATAGAAATAATTGCTGACTTCTACAAAAAAGAAAAGATAAAAACAATTTATTGGTTTTTTGATAAACCTGTTTCAAATAGCGGAAGATTGAAAAAGATGATTGAAGAAATAGCTTTAGAAAATCAATATGATTGGCAAGTGGAATTGGTTTATAATCCCGATAAAGTAATTGCAGAAAGCAATTGGATTGCTGTGACTTCTGATGCTTGGATTTTGGATAATGCGTCGGCTAATTTTAATCTCATGAAATATGTTTTGTCACAAATGAATGTAAATGAAAATATAATCTGTTTTGGATAAAATGAAATCTAATATTCTTTTTAATGAAATAAAAGCTATGATTCCAGACCTAAATGAAGCATGGAAAGAAAAATATGCTTTGTTTTTAATAGATGAGAATCTCGAGCTATTTTCAGAAAACTTGATCTTTTTTCATAGTCAGAAAACTGAAATTTTGAGACTTCCTTATTTCAAAGATGAAATAATAATTTCTTTGGATGATTCGATATTTTATTTTAAAGACATTTTAGAAAATTTTAAAAACGATGCAGAAGGATTAAGGGAGAGTTTGATTCAGAGATTTGAAGAAACTCCATTTGAAAACTTACTACTTATTTTAGGACAGCGTTTAACTTCGGCAAGTCAGCGTGATGAAAATGGAATTCCACCAGCAAAAGAAATTCTTTTGGAAAGTTGTTTTCAATCTTATAACAAAGATATTTCGATTGCATCTAGAGCTTGGGAGAAACATGTTGGCAGAAAAAAAGACAGTATTTTTGGAGAAATAAAAGGAAATACAATCCAGAAAAAAGAAAAAGTAGAAAAGCTTATTCATTACATTATAAATCATAAAACATGGTGGAATATTTTTTATCATTATAAACACGGTTTGGTTTACGAAATAAGAGTTGAAAACGGACAAGGTTTAAGATGGTCTGCTAATGGAAAAAAGTTTATAGGATTTTTAGAAGACTTTTTAGAAGAATAGTAAATGGAAACAGAAAAGAAATATATTTTTAGTAAAGAAGAATGGCAGACTTGTATTAAAGTTTTACAAGCACTGAAAGACGATCCGTTTGAAAATCCTGATAATGATTTGTTTGGAGGTTTGATTACAAAGATTCATAAAAATGCCAAAAAGAATCTGCGTAGTGTGAGTTATTTTTCTAAAAAGCAAGAAGATCTTCATGTTAGTCTGAGTTCAACAATAGTTTCAAAAGCATTAAATGGGGAAACTCTGTTTGCTGAAAAAGAAAATCCCGATGAACAACAGTTTACCGAATTAAATATGCCTAAAAATTGTTATGCCTGTAATCGTTCTTATAAATTAGCCCATAGTTTTTACACAAGACTTTGTCCAGAATGTGCAGAAGAAAATTATGAAAAACGGTTCCAAAATATTGATTTAAAAGGTCGAAATGTAATTCTTACAGGTGGACGCGTAAAAGTAGGTTTTGCTACTGCTTTGAAACTTTTACGAAATAATGCCAATGTTGTCCTTACAACTCGTTTCCCTGCACTTGCTTTAGAACAGTTTATGCAAGAGAATGATTTTGAGAATTGGAAAGACAATTTGATAATTTATGGCTTGGATTTGCGGAATTTGAATGCTATAAATGAGTTTATATCGTTTTATAAATCCAAATTTGAAAGCTTAGATATTTTAGTTAATAATGCTGCACAAACCATTAAATATACAGATGAATATTATCAGCCTTTAATTCGAAAAGAAGAAAATCTGTTAGACGAATTTAAATCTGATATAAAATTGATAGCCAATAAAACTCCTGTTGCGGCAGAAATAAAAGCATTGGAATATGGTTTTGAAGAAAAGACAGAAATAGCACTTTCACGTTTTGGACAGCCAATTGATAATCGTGAAAAAACAAGCTGGAATTCGACTTTAGAAGAAATTAGCATGTACGAATTGGTTGAGGTTAATCTTATCAATCAGATTGCGCCTTACTTCTTGATTAAAGAACTAAAGCCATTGTTTTTTAATTCTGAATTTAATGAACGATTTATTGTCAATGTGACATCGTCTGAAGGGATTTTTAGTTATACTAATAAAACGATTTTTCATCCGCATACCAATATGACAAAAGCGGCTCTAAATATGATGACACTGACTTCGGCTAAAGAATTTGCAGAAGATTCGATTTATATGACGAGTGTAGATGTGGGATGGATTTCGACTGGTGCAAAAGAAAGCCTTAGAAAAAAACAGTTTGAAGAAGGATATATACCTCCACTAGATTCTGTAGATGGAGCAAGTAGAATTTTTGATCCAATATTTCAAGGAATCAACGGAAAAAGTATCTTTGGCGTTCTGCTAAAAAATTATAAAGTTACCAACTGGTAAAAGTTAGGATAGTAGTTTAATTGGAAAAATATTCCCGCCAAAGGAAAAGTTTTGGGTTCGAGTCCCAACTATCCGCTAGGGTGTTAGCTCAATTGGAAGAGCGACAGTTTGCTAAACTGGAGGATGCAGGTTCGAGTCCAGGCACACCCTTTTTTCTCAATAATAAACCGAAAAAATATATGGGCTAAAAGTCCAAGGCTTATGTCTTATTTCAGCATGGCCAAAAGAGGTGTTAGTTCAATTGGAAGAACGCTTGCCCACCACGCAAGAGGTTACGGGTTCGAGTCCCGTACACCTAACAAATTCAAATCAATTTGAATTCAAAAGTTTGATTGAAGTTAGTGAACAGTTATACCGCTAATAATAATTTCTATCTTTGTTTTCAACCTTGTTCATTATAATTTTAAAAACAAATAAAAAAGTAAGTTATTTCTTTCTTTTTTAAATAAAAACATATCTTTGTAAAGTCAAAATACTATACAAGGAGAAATCCGAAACTTAAATTTTAAGTTAACATAACGAGCCCTCATTCACGTTGCTGGAGCTAGTGATAGCCCTAATTCCACTCCTTGTAGTGTTTTGACACAACCGAAGATGAGGGCTTCGTGCGTTTAAATATTTTCGAAAATGTCAAAAGAAAATCAAAAACCAACACATCGTGATGTAGTGCCATCCGTAATTAATTTCCTTTCAGACGAATTGTTTGAGGGAGATTACAAAGAACAGCCCCTGTATTTGCAGGAAATCTTCGAGCTCTTAATGCATACAGAGTTTGGCGACGATATCAATTTAAGGCAAAAAATACTGAGCTGTTTAAGAACCAGCCGTAATCTGGCAGAAACGTTATCGCCATTTTCAGAGAAACAGATTTATAAGGCTTGTAGTAGCAATCGTAAATTATCTCAATAAAACTCAAATCCCGACAATGTCTATTTGTCGGGATATTTTTTTAGTATTGGTTTGTAATTTTATAAAAGAGATTATAGACGATAGTTTCCATAATCTTGTCATTTCGACCGAAGGGAGAAATCTTCGCGAGTAACTCCGCAACGTATAGTGCCAATCTTTGTAGAGCTACTCGCGAAGATTTCTCCTCCGTCGAAATGACAAACTCGACGAAAAAAACTTTGAAAATAGCTAAAATATGTGCATTTAAATTAGTGAAACGCCTTTAAATATAAGGAAAGACCATGTTTCTATGTGTTTAAAATAATTATGCTCAAGAGTTTATTTTTAATATTTTTTTTAACATTAAAAAGACATTATTTTAAGCAAAAATCGCTTTAAAAATCTTACATTACGGCTTCAAAATAAAAGCCCGTAAAGATGAATATAAGCATCTCAGTTAAACAATTAGGAAAAAAACATCCGCTCCTTCAGGAAAAAAGTATCGCTCTCGATATAGAAAATCCTGTCATTAGTACACAAAAACTCATAGAATCGATTGTTGATCATCAGGCACAATTGTTCCGTTCTTCATCCTTTGAGTTTGAAGACGAAGACAAAATCCATCTTCCAAAAGAAAATTATTTACCCATTCTTACCGATACCGGAAAAGTTGGTTTTGGCGCGCTGTACAATCACAATCAAGTAGATTTGACCAAAGCGCAAGAAAATGCCATTGTAGCTTTCGAAGATGGTTTGTACGCTGTTTTCTACGGAGACGATCAGTTAGAAACGCTAACCGAACAAGTCGATTTATCTCAAAATAAAAACCTCACTTTTATCAGGCTTACGTTCTTGGCGGGAAGCTATTGGTAATTTATAATTGTTAATGGTGAATTGTTAATGGTGAATTGTTAATGGTGAATTGTTAATGGTGAATTGTAAAATCTGGAATGGAAGAACTTTTACGATTTCCATCTAGCCTTTCACTTCTCAATAAAAATCTAAAATCTGCAATCTAAAATCTAAAATAATCATGACGATAGAAGATCTTTTAAAAAGTAAAGTAATTGAAAATCCAATTAAGAGATTTAAAAAAGAATTGGAAGAAATTGTAAACAGTAATCTGCTTTCTAAATTACTTTCTGGAAAAAAACTGAAAAAAGAAGCGGCGGAGTTTGGTCTGGAACTCTTGAAACTTCAGGACAATTATTACAGCAATTATATTTCTCTTGGTTCTAAAGAAGCCGAAAAGTTTGCCACTTTGGTAAAAGAGAATATCTGGGAAGATAAAAACTATTACGACTTGCTGCTTTACTTTTTTGGTGAAGAAAAAGCCGCATACGTAAAAGAAGCTTGGAACAGATTGCCTCAAAAAATGTATCAGAACGGGTATACGCGAAGAGCTTTTAGAGCACCAAATCATAAAAGTTATCTGTTGGTCAATCAGATCAATTTTCTGCGTTCTTTGTTAAACGGACCTTACAAATACAATTATCAGGACAGCAGTACTTTTTATTATGATTTGAGTATTGAAGATGAAATTCGTCACGATACCGAGATTTCAAATTCTATCAATAAATTTATGGTGTGGTCTTCGGCACTGGATGCTGGCAAAGAAGGACTTTTTCAATTGTTTGAAGACATTATTTTTAATAAAGATACACACGGAAAAGTTTCGAGAAATATCATCAAAGCTCTTTTAAATAGCGAAAAACAACAGCATTGGGAGTTGGTAGAAAAACTGCTTTTGGCGGCTCAGCGTCAGGAAGGTTTGCGCCAGACGATTCTGGAGGCTTTAGACGAAACGAGTATCGGCGCTTTGCAATACATGATCAAAGTGCTTATTGATAATAAACTGACTCGTTTTTCATCGGTTGTAAGAGCCATCGATACGTGGACAGGTTTGGGTTGGGATTCTGAAAAAGAAACTACGGTTCGAAATATTATCGAGTTGGCTTCAGGTTATTTTACCAAACCAGAAACGATTCCGACTGGCGTAAAAAGCAAAAATAATAATGAAGTCTATATGGCGCTTTGGGTTCAAGGTGTTTTGGATGTCGAGAAAACGGTTCCGTACCTGCACGAATTATTAGAAAAAGGTTCGGTCGAAAAGAAATCGCTGGCATTAAAATTTGCTGGAGAAACCAACGATCCTTATATCGAAATGCCTCTTTATTTTAAAGCGTTAGAAGATGAAAATCTGCAGATTTTAGCCTTTGCAGTTCCGAGAATGAATGCTTTGTTGGAAGCCAATACAAAATCGAAATTCTATATCGAAAATGCAGATTATCCGAACTTTTTTGATAAAGTTTACAATCTTGCACAAAGTATTACTGAAAAAGAAAAAACTTTTGAAGGGAAAGTGTTTTCGTGGTTAAATGTAAAGTTTGAAAGAGATACGCTTTATGCCGCGGCGATTAATTTGGTTGGCGATAACAACGAAAGATTAGAAGCGGTTTTACAACATTTTGAAGGCTTCTCGATCAACTTAAGGGAGAAACTGACGAGAAATTTATTGGGAAGTTTTTACAGCTATTCTTACTATAACAATCAAAACAATCAAACCAAAACAGAACCAACTGAATTTCAAAGAAATTTTGCCCTACGAATTTTAAAAGACAGAGGAGAATCTCTTGTGGCTTCGGCGGTTAATGTTTTAAAAGATTTGAGTTTAACAGAAGATGAATTAGCTATTTTTCAGGAATTATTTAAACGTAAAAATTCTAACTTAAAGAAAAATCTAACGTCGATTCTGATTAAACAAGATGATCAAAAAGTAATCAATTTTGTAGATCAGACCGTAGAAAAAGGAGATTTAGAACAACGTATGTCTATGCTAGACGTTATGCTTCAGCTTCAGAAAAACAATAAACTGACGGATAAGGTTAACGATTGGGTAAAAGACTATCTTCAAAGACCAAAAATTACCGAGAAAGAAACCAAATTTATTGAGCAGTTAGAACCTTCAAAAAAACAAGATCTTTTAAGCGCAGAAAACGGTTACGGATTTTTTACGCCAAACGAAATTTCTACTTATGAACTTCCTAAGGTAGGAGCAGATTCTTTGTATGCAAAAGCGGTAAAAGAACATCAGTACGGTTTCTCCAAATCGATGTCGCATATTAAAGACGAAATAGCGAAGCTTTATAAATTGTTTGAAGAAAACAGAAATTACGAATACGAAATTGAAAACTACGATAATAGCAAATCGACGGTTTTATTGGGGAATTCTTTTAGACCATTAAAAAATCTAAAAGACGAAAAGAATTCCGAATTGGCAGCAACCAATTATCCGTTGTATGGAGTTTGGGAAGAATGGTTTAAAAATTCAGGTTTAGTAGAACGAGATTTGTTTTTACTGACATTTGTAAGCAATTGTGACCGTAAAATTTGGCGTGATTTCCTCGAAAAACATGTTTTTTATTATAAAGAATTACTGCCTCATCCAAACAAAAGAGGTTACGATTGGGACAATGCGATTCTGAATATTTTGAATGCGCTGCAAGTAAAATATGCTTTTGAAGAAAAAACAGATTTCTTAATTGACGCTTGTGCCATTTTGTATGCAGATCTTCCAGAATCTGTAAAAGAGTTTGAATATGTGCCTGGTAAAAATGAATATTATTACAATAACAATAAGGGAAACGGCTGGCAAAATCAGAACTTTTTTGATGTTTATCTAAACAGAATTGACTTAGGAAACGTAACTGCAGAACAAGAAATTAAGATATGGAATCTGTACAGATGGAGACAGTTAAATGGACTGGAAAAAAATATTTCGTACTGCAAACCTTTTGTTCAGTTATATAGCGCTGCATTTGAACAAAAGTTAATTACCGAAGGTGAATTGTATGAAGGTATTTTGGATCCAGAAAGAATTTCATTTTTAACAGGCGGAAATAGAAATTACAGAAATCAAGGAAGCGAAGACTTATTGGTTAGATTTCCATTCTTAGTTTCGATGATAGATAAAATTCGTGAAACATTTTTGGATGTTGAGGTTAAAAGAGGCGATTCTAATACTGCGGTAACACATTTAGTTCAGAGTTTCCAGAAGATTTTTGGAGCCAACCGCTTAGTCGAATTGATTACTGCGCTTGGAAAAGCAAGTTTGTACAAAGGGTATATTTATTCATGGAGTTACACCGATTTAACGAAACAGAAATTATTTAGTTTCTTATTGAAAAGATGTTATCCGTTAGAAACTGATACGCAGGAAAGTTTTAATGCTTTAATTAAAAAAGCTAAAATCTCTGAAGAAAGACTGATTCAGACAGCTATTTATGCGCCTCAATGGCAAAAGTTTATCAGCACTTATTTGGATTGGAATGGTCTGGATGAAGGAATTTGGTGGTTTCATGCGCATACCAAAACAGCGTCTTATAGCGCGACAAATTCAGAATTAGAAAGTGAGGCGGCGAGATTTTCGACTTTAGATTTGCAAGATTTTAAAGATGGTGCTGTAGATAAAGATTGGTTTACATCGGCCTACAAGAAATTAGGAAAAGCCAAATGGGAACTTTTATACGAATCTGCCAAATATGTAACAGACGGAAACGGTCACAGACGTGCTAGATTATACGCTGATACGATTACAGGAGATTTAAAAATTAGAGAAGTTACTGCCAAAGTAAAAGACAAACGAGATCAAGATTATTTAAGAGTTTATGGATTGGTTCCGTTAAGTAAAACAAGTCCAGAAAAAGATATTTTGGCGCGTTACGAATATTTACAGCAGTTTAAAAAAGAAAGCAAAGAGTTTGGCTCGATGAAACAAGCGAGTGAAGCTTTGGCGATTCGTGTGGCTTTAGAAAACTTAGCTAGAAATGCAGGTTATCCAGATCCAGTTCGTTTGACTTGGGCAATGGAAACCAAACAAGTTCAAAATATATTATCAAAAGAAACCGAAGTGGTTTTAGACGATGTTACAATTAGTTTGATTATCAATAATGAAGGAAAAGCTGATTTGGTTACCTATAAAGCAGGAAAAGAATTAAAATCGATTCCGCCGAAATACAAAAAAGATAAAGGCATTTTGGAATTGACCAATTACCGAAAAACCATGCGTGAGCAATGGACTCGTTCGAGAAAAGGTTTGGAAGAAAGTATGATTCGCGGCGACGAGTTTTTATTCGCAGAAATGCAAAACCTTTTCGAACATCCAATTATTTCAAAGCATCTAGAAAAATTAGTTTTTATTTCTAATGACAATCAGATTGGTTTTTATGTCGATGGAAGTTTAGTTACCGGTTTAGGAGAAATGATTTCGTTAAACGGAAAGCAGACTTTTAGAATTGCACACTGTTTCGATTTGCATAAAAATAATGTTTGGGTCGATTACCAGAAATATTGTTTTGATAATAAATTGCAGCAGCCTTTTAAACAGATTTTTAGAGAATTGTATGTTCCAACGCCAGATGAATTGAAAGAGAAATCGGTTTCAAGACGTTATGCAGGGCATCAAGTTCAACCGAATCAAACTTTGGCTTTATTGAAAACAAGAGGCTGGAAAGTAGATTACGAAGAAGGATTACAGAAAGTTTTCCATAAAGAAGGCTATCAGGTAAAAATGTACGCGATGGCAGATTGGTTTTCGCCTGCAGATGTTGAGAGTCCGACTTTAGAAACTATCGAATTCCATTCTTTAAAAGATTATAAAAACATTGCTTTTGAAGATATCAATCCGAGGATTTTCTCAGAAGTAATGCGCGATATTGATTTGGTGGTAAGCGTTGCCCACGTTGGTGGCGTTGATCCAGAAGCGAGCCATTCTTCTATCGAGATGAGAGCAGTATTGTTAAGAGAAACATTGCGTTTATTCAAAATCAAGAATGTTGAAATTACTGGAAACCATGCCATCATCAAAGGACAATTGGCAGAGTTTAGCGTTCATTTAGGAAGTGCGGTTGTACATCAGATGCCAGGTAAATATTTATCGATATTGCCAATTCATTCGCAACACAGAGGACGTTTATTCCTTCCATTTGCAGATGATGATCCTAAATCGGCTGAGGTTATGTCTAAAGTTTTATTGTTTGCGAAAGATAATGAAATTCAGGATCCGACTATTTTAAGTCAGATTGATAAGACGTATGCTTAATAGTTAAGTTTTGGAAATAATAATTTTAACATTTTTATTGTAAAATGTTAAATTAAGAAATAAAATATTACATTTGTTCCCATAATTTAAAAACAGAAAAATACAGATGAGACTTTCAATTGCAAAATATTTTGACCACTTAGCAGGATCACTTCCGGCTAAAGTATCAGGATGCAATATGTATTTTTATGAAATTGAAATGTAAAATTTAGAGTCAAACTCATCATAAAATAAAAAAGCGTCCTCAAAGTAGGGCGCTTTTTTTGTTTTAAAGCAACTTTGACTTCGTTTAAAAAGCACTTTGACTTCGCTCAGTGTGACAAAAAAGATGTTTAGAATGATAGAAAAACAAACCATAATTAAAAAAAACTAAAAAAATAATTGACCAAAATGTTTAATGATTAATCAAAATAGAGAAATATAGTATTGGAAAGTAATCTGATGAGTAACAGTCATTTGATACAAAATAGAGATCTGCATCAGTTTGCGGACAGGAATTTCTTTGTTTTAATTTAAGATGTAACTAATTGATAATCAGAAAAATAATCTTAAAAAATATTTGGAAATATGATTTTTTCGACTTTATCTTTGCCAAACAAAATTGAAACACAGCGTTTCAAATAATAACAAGAATTTTAAAATATAATACAGCATATAAAAATGGCTTTACAAAATAAAATATCATACGGATTACCACTAAACGCAAGATTCGATCTTGGACGTTTCGCAATGCAGGTGCATCAATATAGGCAATAGGATAGTTATATCACGTTGAATTTTGTAAAGCACCTTTGATCAGGTGCTTTTTTTATGCCCAAAAATAAATGATTTTGTAGCTCAGTTGGATAGAGCGTCTGCCTTCTAAGCAGATGGTCGAAGGTTCGAATCCTTCCAAAATCACTTGTTCTCTAGAAGGAACTGGCTCATTGGGGTTACTGGCTAACCTTCCCGACTGTCTCTCGGGAGAAACGGGTTCGACTCCCGTATGAGCCGCTTTTTTAAAGTTTCTAAGTTGCTGAGACACTAAGATTCTAAGGTACTTAAATAGACCTGGGAAGATAACGGAGGTTGTTTACCCGCTTTGGATGCGGGAGGTCGCAGGTTCGAATCCTGCTTCCCAGACAAATGAAATGGTTTTTAAAGTTGCTAAGATTCGGATTTAAAAGTTAAAAAAACTTAGTCCCTTAGCATCTCAGCAACTTAGAAACTTAAAAAAAATGCAGGAATGGTGAAATGGTAAACACGGCTGATTTAGGATCAGTTTCCTGAGAGTTCGCCCCGATAGCTATCGGGACTCTTCCTGTACAAAATGAAAAATTAAAAAATATACGATGAAAAAGATAAGCACATTATTCGCCAAAGATCCTAATGATTTAGGAAGGGTAGTAGATAAAATTAATATTGAAAACAAATGGGTTTTTGATGGAGAAGCCATTGCAACTAGAAAATTTGATGGTACATCGGCAGCGATTATAGGCGGTGAAATATTTAAAAGGTTTGATGCTAAAAAAGGAAGAGCAATCCCGATGGGTGCAATTCCTTGTCAGGAAGCTGATCCAAAATCAGGTCATCATCCACACTGGTTAAAATGCGACCGTTCAAAATCGGAGGACAAACATTTTTTTGAAGGTTTTGATGGATTAGAAAGTAAAGTTGACGGAACCTACGAATTATGTGGACCAAAAGTTCAAGGTAACTCTGAAAATTTTGAGAAACATACATTGGTAAAACACGGAAGTGAAATACTTGATTTTGTAAGTCTTGATTTTAAGGATTTAGAAGTATTCTTATCAGAGAATGACATTGAAGGGATTGTTTTCCATCACATTTCAGATGAAAGAATGTGCAAATTAAGGAAATCAGATTTTGGTATTAAACGAATGAAAGTGGTGCTTAATGAATAGTAATAGTAATAGTAAAGAGTTATTAGAGATTAGCAGTCCGTCAGTTCGGGTATTTTTATGAGATGCGAACAGCAATTTCAAAAAAAAGAAAGTATCGGGAAATTGTGTGTTTATTTAAAAATAATAATTAAGAATTTAGAAATCATGGTGTTATATGATAAAATTATAGTGATTGATATTGAAGCAACTTGCTGGGAATCTAAGGAGGAAACACTCTTAAATCAGAGAGAAATTATCGAGATAGGAGTATGCAAGTTAATATTATCGTCTGGAAAAATTGAAGATAAACAAAGTTTTTATATCAAACCAGAAGTTTCTCAAGTTTCTTCTTTTTGTAGCCAATTAACTGGAATTACAAATGAAAAACTACAGATAGAAGGAACTTCTCTTGAGAAAGCATTGAAGAAAATTAATTCCAAGTATTCGGCAAAGTATAGAACATTTGCAGGTTATGGCGATTTTGATAAAGAAATATTAGAACAAGAATGTAAATCAAAAGCAATTGAAAACCCATTTAGAAATGACTATTTGAATATAAAGACACTTTTTAATTTAGTTTACCTTCAGGAGAAACCTAAAGGATTATTGAAAGAGCTAGAGTTGATAGGAGAATCTTTTGAAGGAGAGAATCATAATGGAGCGGATGATGCTTACAATGCAGCCAAATTGCTGCATAAAGTTTTAAAGAAATAATAAATTAAAAAAATGGAAACCTACAATAGAATAGCCTTAGTTGGCATAGAACAAGAAGAATATGATGTTATAAAAGCCAATTATTCAGGACACATTATTTGGCATCAGTCTATTCCTAAAATCGTAGTAAAAGATGGAGTGCTTTATATGGAAAAAACAAATGGAGTTGGAATGCTTCCGGTTGATAAAGTGGTTTATTACGGAATTTACGATAATGATTTCGATTTTATTACTGGTTTAGCAATTTGGCGAGGAGACTGTTATCCGAATGCGGCAGCAATGTTGGATTGCCGATTTAAGATTCCGTGTTTGGTAAAAGCATTATCTCTTTCAAAATTTAGTGCACCTCGTGGGTTTATAAGTGCAGGAGCTTCTGTAAATATTGCCAATGATACGGTTGCCAAATGGGGTAATTGGCATTGCGGCGAGAATAAACATCGTTTTACAGGAGAATGGGAAAGCCAATTTACGGCTACAATTGAACCTTATTATGAAGGAGAAGCCGTTCGTATCATGATGATTGGAGATGTTTATTGGCAGATTAAATTAGAAGGAGACGATTGGTTAAAATCTATTCATCCTGACAATGCAGGTTTTATGCCTGTTGATGAAGATTTGCTAGCAGATACAATTCATATAAAAGAAACTCTGCAAATGGATATGATTGGAAATGATTATATCGTTGCAAAAGATGGTTCTAAATATTTATTAGAAGTAAATCATATTCCGAACATAACTCGATTTGATGAAGTAAGAGAAGCTTATTTATCGACGGTTATAGAATGGATTAATTAAAAAAAATATCCTGCGCAAAATAATTGCGCAGGATCATTTGAATCTTTGTTTAAGAAGAAAAAACGTTCTTTAAAAAATGAAATGATATCAAAGGAAACTTTGATTAAAAATATCAAACAAGCCTTGTTGGGTGTTTCTGTATAGCACTATTGTAGCAGACTTTTCGCGAAAGCGTATTATGTTTTTCTATGCAGCTTGGTTTGGAGGTTTTGATGGTTTTCCAAAAAATTATCGCACAAGGGATCTGAGGGGTGTGGGTTCGAATCCCATTCACAGTAATGTGGTAGCTCAATTTGGATAGAGCATTGGATGTGTTATGCAGGTTCGAATCCTGCACCGAACGCGTTTCGGTTGGACGAATCCGGTAAGTCGACGGGTCTCAAAAACCTGTAACAGTAGAGACCATCACTCTTAAAAAGATGACCATTAGAAAAAACTGATTTGTCTTTGTCAGTGAAATTAGGATTTTACAATCTGATGTTCCACACTCTGATAAAGCCAGTGCAAATAGAAATGTGTTTTGAAAAGTTTGTTTTCTTTTTGATTTGATTGTTAAGAGAATTTGGGGATTCTTTCAATAAAATAGAATCAGAAATAATTCAGACAGACAAAGAACAAACTATTCGTCCGTTTTTCTTAGAGGAGAAAGGCAAAGAGGTTTTTTTATTTAGCAAGAAGAAAGAAGAAAGATAATAGAGGTTATAGATTTCAAAACTTGAAACATTAAACCTGAAACAAAATATAATTATGATAAAAAGAATTAAAATCGAGACTTACCAAGTGGGCTTGGTGTTCGAAAATAGAAAATTAGAAAAAGTCTTAGAAGAAGGATTACACTGGATTTTTGGAAATAAAAACATTATGATTTATGATCTAAATGGATCTTTTCAGGCTCCTTTTGAGTTGGATATTTTATTGCAAAATGAAGTGTTAGTATCTCTTTTGGAAGTTGTTGAGGTTGCCGATAACGAAATTGTATTACAATTCGTAAAAGGAAATTTCAAAGAAGTTTTAACGCCAGGAAAATATGCTTTTTGGAAAGGAGTTGTAAAAAATGAATTCATTAAAGCAGATTTGTCTAAGATTGAAATCACAGAAAATATTCCAGTAAACTTATTGGAAAATGTTAAGATGAGATACTTTACAAGAAAATTCATTGTGGCAAGCAACGACAAGGCTTTGTTATTTGTGAATGGAACTTTTGTGAAAGAATTGAAATCTGGAACACATTATTTCTGGAATAACGCCATTACAATCGAAGTAAAAACTGTCGATACAAGACAGCAGCAATTGGAGATTTCCGGCCAAGAATTGTTGACTAAAGATAAAGCAGGATTGAGAATTAACTTTTTTGTGAGATACCAAGTAGTTGATATCATGAAAGCTTTGACTGAAAATAAAGATTTTGAAAAACAATTGTATGTAGCAATGCAATTGGCTTTAAGAGCTTTTGTTGGAAGCTTGACTTTAGATGAATTGTTAACTAAAAAAGATGCTATTGCCGAAGCTATTTTAGAAGAAGCAAAAACTAAAATCGAAGATTTAGGTTTGAAAATTTCTGATGCTGGAATAAGAGATGTAATTCTTCCAGGAGATATGAAAGAAATCATGAATCAGGTTTTGGTTGCGGAGAAAAAAGCGCAAGCCAACAGCATTATGAGAAGAGAAGAAACTGCTGCAACAAGAAGTTTGCTTAACACAGCAAAGCTGATGGAAGAAAACGAAATGTTGTGGAAGTTGAAAGAGATGGAATACGTTGAAAAAATCGCAGATAAAATTGGTGAAATCACTATTTCTGGCGGCGGAAACGTAATTGGTCAATTAAAAGAAATCTTCGTAAAGTAAAAGAACCATTGGCAGTAAATGTTGATTGTTTAAGTTTAATAATAAAAATTTAAGGATGAATCAAGAAATAGGATTTGGGTCGGCCCATAAAGGTCAGACAGATACAGTGGAGTTTAGTGAATCTTCGTTTGCCTCGATTATAGAAGCAGATTTAGAATGCATTAGCCTATGGAATGAAAAGGTAAATTTTCGGGAAACCATATATATCATTTAGAGATATTTCTCTAGTAAAGCAAGCGTGCTTTTGAACTTTTGTGATATTGGATTTCCCAGAAAAGCCTTCAATTTCCTGAGATTCCCAAGAATTGCAAAAGAAAAATACCATGCAAAACAATACACTAGAAAAATATAAAAAAGCAATTAGAAATAAATACGAGACAGAAAAAGGCGGTCAATACTTTGATTATTTGTACAAGCCTTCTCGTGGTAAACTTCGTGATTTGTGCTGGCTTATTTTCGAGAATAACCCAACTCAAGATGATTTGAATGTTTTCAAGAATCTTCTGGGCTTAGATTTCGATCATACCAAAAAGAACAAGTTTAAGGAAAAGAAAGATAAATTCCGTCCTATCGAAACGTTCTTAAAAGGAGAAACAGATCCATCAAATATTGATGCTATAAACATGGCAGCTATTTTGCTTGATTTTGAGCCACGTCCATTCAAAAAGTTTTATGAAACTTCTAAAAAAGAAGAAACAAAACCAGTAAAAAAGCTTGAGAAAGCTAAAGCTGCTTTTGAAAAAAAGAACTCTGAAAAAAGAGAAAAGCCTGAAAAAAAGTCTAAGAAAAGAAGTTTCTTTTTAGATATTAAAAGCATGTTTTTCTGATAAAAACAGAGAAAATACAACAGAAACCATCAATATAAAATTGGTGGTTTCAAATTAAAAATTTAAAAAATTAATGAATCAAAAAATATTTTTTACGTCTGATCATCATTTTGGTCACACGAATATAATTAGGTTTAGTGAACGGCCTTTTGCCTCGATAGAAGAGATGGATCAGGAACTCATTAAACGTTGGAATGAAAAGGTGAGTCCGCGAGACATTGTCTATCACTTAGGAGATATTTCGCTGGCAAGACCAGAACGAACAAAAGAAATTTTAGACCAATTAAATGGTTCTATTTTTCTTGTAAAAGGCAATCACGATAAATCGGCATTGAGTTATGCAAAACGATTTGAATGGATTAAAGATTATTATGAATTAAGTGTTGAAGATGCAGATACACCAAACGGAAGGCAGAAAATAATCTTGTTTCACTACGCAATGAAAGTATGGAGAAGTTCTTTTAGAGGAACATGGCATTTATACGGTCACTCTCATGGTCATTTGTTTGATGATGAAACTTCTCGATCGTTTGATGTTGGTGTTGACTGCCACAATTATGAACCTCTTTCTTATGATGAGGTAAAAGCCATTATTTTAAAGAAAGATTGGAAAGCTCCTTTTGGAGACAGAGAATTGTAAAATTTTTAAAAATTAAAAAAATGAAAACTACAGATAAAATTATTATTATCGATTTAGAAGCCACATGTTGGCAAGGTGCTGTCCCGAGCGGACAGCAAAATGAAATTATTGAAATTGGTTTAGCTGTATTAGACACAGAAACAGGAGCAATTTCGAAGAATAAAGGAATATTAGTAAAGCCACAACGTTCAACCGTTAGTTTGTTTTGTACGGAATTAACCACCATCACTCAGGATTTACTTGATAAGAACGGAGTTAGTTTCGAAGATGCCATCAATGAGCTTATTGACGAGTATAATCCTGATTTGTATACTTGGGCAAGTTACGGTCAGTACGATTTAAATATGCTGAAAAAACAATGTAAATCGTTTGGTGTTTCGTATCCAATGGGAGAGGAGCATATCAATGTAAAAGAGCATTTTGCCGAAAAGTTTGGCTTGGTTAAACCAACAGGAATGAATGGTGCGCTTGCATTGCTTAATATTCCGTTAGAAGGAACACATCACCGCGGAATTGACGATGCCAAAAACATCGCAAAGATTTTGAATTGGTGCCTTAAAAATTAGAATTTAATTTGTTAATCGCAGTTATTAAAAAGGATAGCTGATAACTGCAGAAAACTGTAAATCGTTGTATTTGCAGTTTTTTGCATTTTCTACAATTGCTATAAATAAATTAAATCCATTCTCCTGTAGCATTGTAATCATCTGGAAGATAAGTAAGATATTGCACCATTCTTGGATTTTCTCCTTTGTTGGGTGTTGCGCAATGCGGCAGTGCATTATGCCAGATTATAAAATCACCGGAATCTCCTGTAATTGGTTTTGGCTGTAAAGTTTTTAAAGCTTTTTCTCTAGCATTTTCATTCGGTGCAAGTTGATCGAGCCATTCATTAATCTGGTTATGAAAACCAGGAACACAATGAAAAGCGCCATCATTTTCTCCGCATTCGGTTAAATACAGTAAACCTTGAAGGCTATAAGTAAGCGGTTTTTTTAAACTCATATCCCAGTGCAACGGACTTCCAAGAAAAGTGAAATGTTCTGTTTCCGGAGGATTAAAACTTACTTTATCAATAGTTTTGTAAATTTTATTGGTTGTGTAAAGCTGTTCGTAAGCTTTTTTTATTCTTGGCGAAAAACGGTTACGATTTAAAGTTTCGTGATCCGAAAAATTAAGCATCAATCCTTTTTGTTTTTCATGACGTTTGTACCAGCTTTCTTTTTGATTTGGATCCATTTCTAAATAATCCCAAATTGCGTTTTGTGTGGCTCGGCAATCTTCTTTAGAAATGGCATTTTTAACTACTATATAACCGTTCTCATTCCAAAATTGAAGATCTTCTTCAGACAATACATTTTCTATTAAATCCTCTATTTCTGAGGCAGCATTTCGTTTTCTGTTATTAATCCATGTCTTGAAAGTTTCAAAATCTGGTTTTTCAGAATATAAAAAGAATAAAGTATCTTCCATGGCAATACCTAATTGGTACAATGTTTTAATTTCGTTGTCCCAATTGGTAAGATCTGGATTCGTGTTTTCTGGATTTACAGCACGGTTCCATAATTGTTCGAGAATTGTCCAAGGCATACTTTTCAATTTTAGTTGAATGAAAACATAAAAATACGGGAATTATAATTTTGGGGTTAAAGTAAAAATACCCGTTTTTTTTGATACTAAAAAAGGCTATCCTATTGAGATAGCCTTTAGAACAAAATCTTTATCAATTAAACAGCAACTGTATTTTGAGTTGTTTTTGGTGCTTTTACAAATTTGATATAAATGAGAAGTTCAACAAACGGAATCAAAAGAAAAAACAGAAAAAAAATCAATTCGTGTTTTAGAATTCCATAAAAAATAAAGTTCTGTACCGATTGTAATTTTCGCCCCATTTCTGATTGTAAGGAGAGTTCAATCTTTTGAGGTTCAATCTGATCTAGTTTTGCCAAAGTAGCTTTAAAATCGACATAATTAATGTCTTTTACATTTTTCATGTCGGCTTTTTTGTCGACGGCCTTCATAAATCCGTAGACGCAAGCACTGTAAACATCCGATTCGTATTTTTCAAGCAAGTAAGAAGTCGAAGAATTTTTGAAGTTATCTAAAGTGCTTAAACCACTATTGTTTTGTTTGATATAAGATGCAAATGCTTTAGTAAACGTTTTACTGGCATCTTCTGAAGAATTTGAAAGCAATTGCAAAGCATGCAAAAAATCTTTTTTCTCTTTTTCAGATGAAAATGTGGTTCCAAAAGTGTTAGAATAAATCTTAGCGGCAATGTTCTTGTTTTCGCTGCGTAAAATAGAATGCGTTCCGTAGAACAAGCCAATCATTGTCATAAAATAGAGAATGACAATTAGGAAATACGGAATCCAGAGTTTGGCAAACCAGTTGTAATATTTTTTGTCGCGGTAAAAGAAATTTTTTCGATATAAAAATACATTGAAAAGAATGCCTAAAATAATCCCGAGAACAATAAATAAAACAATCCAGAGTATAAACCAACCGATGTTAGGCAGGATAAATTGTTTTGAAAACTCCCAAACTTGTGACCAATTTATATTGTCGATATATTCTTTCATTATTTTATTTTTAGTAGATTAAAAATAGTTAAAAAATATTCAGACAAAAAAATATTCAAAACTAAAAAAAGGCCATCTCATTGAGACGGCCTTTTCGCTTTGGTTATATTATTTTGATTTATTAATTGTTTCCGTAGATTTTAGCATAAAGGTCTTTGTAAATCTCTTTAATAATTTTTCGTTTCAATTTTAAGGTAGGAGTAAGTTGTCCGCCATCGATTGACCAAACATCTGGAGTTAGCTCAATGCGTTTCACTTGTTCCCAGTGACCAAATTTTTTGTTGATGTTTTCTACTTCTTCATCAATTCGTTTAATAACATCTGGATTTGAAGAAATTTCAGCATCTGTACTTCCTAAAGTAATTTTATGAATTTTAGCCCACTCTTTTACAAATTCAAAGTTGGGTTGAATAAAGGCTGCGGGCATTTTTTCACCTTCACCAATAACCATAATCTGCTCAATAAATCGAGATTGTTTCATGGCATTTTCAATCATTTGCGGAGCGATATATTTACCTCCAGAAGTTTTGAACATTTCTTTTTTACGATCTGTAATTTTCAAGAAACCTTCACTATCAATTTCTCCAATATCTCCTGTATGGAAATAACCATCGATAATTGCTTCGGCCGTTTTTTCAGGATCTTTATAATAACCTAACATTACGTTTGGTCCTTTTAATAAAATTTCTCCGTCTTCAGCAATTTTAACTTCAAGGTTACGAATTGGTTTTCCAACAGTTCCAATTTTAAAACCTCTGTTTCTTTGATCGTTAACTGCAATTACAGGTGATGTTTCAGATAAACCGTAACCTTCCATAACTGGAATTTCTGCAGCAGCAAAAACTCTCGTTAAACGTGGTTGCAAAGCGGCACTTCCAGAAACCATTAAATCTAGATTTCCTCCCAAACCTTCTTTCCATTTGCTAAAAATTAGTTTGCGAGCAATTTTTAATTGGAACTCATACCAGAATCCGTTAGCTCCGTATGGTTCGTATTTTAAGCCTAAATCAATAGCCCAGAAAAACAGTTTTTTCTTGATGCCAGTTAATTCGGCTCCTTTAGCATAAATTTTATCGTAAACTTTTTCTAAAAGTCTTGGTACAGCTGTAATGACAGTTGGACGAACTTCTTTTAAGTTGTCACTGATTTTATCGATCGATTCTCCAAAATAAACTGAAACACCATAATATTGATAGATGTACAAAATCATTCTTTCAAAAATATGGCAAATAGGCAAGAAGCTTAATGCAGTGCTTTTCCCTGGATCAAACGGAATTCTTGGCGCACTGTCCAAAACATTTGACACAATATTTTTGTGCGAAAGCATAACTCCTTTTGGTCTTCCTGTTGTTCCAGAAGTGTAGATAATAGTAGCTAAATCATCTGTTTTGATGCTGTCTTTTCTAGCTTCGACTTCGCTTTGATTGCTTTCGTCTTCACCAAGTGCAAGTAAATCTGTCCAGTGTTTGCAACCTGCAATTTCATTAAAGGAATACACCTCTTTTAAAGTTGGCACATTTGCTTTTATGGCATTTACTTTCTGTAATACTTCTTCATCAGAAACAAAACAGTAAATGCTACCGCTATGGTTTAAAATATATTCGTAATCTTCTTCTGCGATAGTTGGATAAATAGGAACATTTTGAGCACCAGTCTGCAAAATACCAATATCCATTATATTCCACTCCGTTCTGTTGTTCGAAGTAATTAATGCGATTTTATCATCTTTCTGAACGCCCATACGCAATAATGCTCTCGAAACAGCATTTGCTTTTGCAATATATTCTTGGCTAGATGTTTTTTCCCAGACTCCATTTTTTTTGGTTGCAAGAGCAACTGGAAGGTTGTAAGTTTCTTGTTGATAATAGGGAAAATCAAAAAGGCGTGTGATTGAAACCATGTTTAATATATTGAATTTTATTGCAAATTAAATAAAATTTGGGTATGATTTTCAGTTTTATAAAATTTAATGGGAAAATTTATAGAGACTATTAAAAATCAACGAAAACGTTTTCTTTTTCGCCGTGAAATTTCCAAAAAATCAAGAAAAATTTAATTTGAAGATGCTTTTGAAAGTTATTGCACGTTATAATCTTCGTAAGTTTTTACTCTTTCGCCCATTAAAAACATTTTCTTTTTGGCAAAATGAATAGAGAATTGAGAGTAATACCATTCTTCACTGTCATTTGGTCTGTACCAAAATGTATAAGTTGCACTGTTGAATCCTTCTTTAAAAACAGGAACACCTTCTTCTGTGCATTCTATTCCCCAGTTTATTTTTTGTTTGCTTAAATCTTCGGCCTGAATAAAACCTGTTCCGTCTGGATTTAAAACTGTAATAGGCTCTTTTTGGTTCAAAGGTGCAAAAGTTCCTGGAACTGGATAACCAATAGTTGTGGTAATGTAACGTTCTTTAGAATTATGGATGATCTGATCAACGTGTACTTGTGAATACGATTGAAAGGCAGTAAAAAATAGTGTGACCACTAATAAATGTAAAAATTTCATTCTATGTAGGATTAAGTGTTTTTCGGGCTTAAAAAATCTGTCGAGCTGATTTCTTTTGGCGAATATAATTCAATTTTTCAATAGAATAATAGCTTAAAAATACAAGAATGAAATTTTTCTTTTTTTATGATTCTATGTCAGTTTTTACTCCGTCGAAAACTGATTTTCTAGTAATTTTTCTTTGAAATCTGATCTAAAGGTATAAGCAAACGTTATCATTAAAGCTCTTGTATCAGATTTTGAAGTTCTATTGCTTTTAAATAATAAAGTATTGTTTTTATAACCGCTTTCTAATGTGTTAAACATATCGGTTACAACTAAGCCTAATCGTGCATTTCCTTTTCCTAATTTTTGCTGAAATCCCATATCAACATTGTAAATCGGGATTCTTTTTCCTTGTGGAGTTGCAACAGCAGAATTGTAGTTTCCTATAATTTGTAGTTTTCCATCTTTCCACGGCACAAAGTTATTGATCACTTTTCCGTACCAACTGAATGCACTATTGACAACATCTTCAGATTGTGGTAAATTGGTTGCACTAATGTTTTGCTGAAAAGCCGTTAAACTAATATTGGCATCATAAAAAGAGAATGGTTTTAGGCTAAAAATACCTTCAACTCCATACGTAACCATGTTTCCAATGTTCTGAGGCTGTAATAAAACAACTCCATTATCTTGCAATGTGGAATATTGTCTTATGGTATTGTTAGCATTTCTATAAAAGGCATTTCCAGAAAGCGAATATTTATCCCATTCTTTATTATAATTTAATTCTACAATATGAATAATTTCTGGTTTTAAATAAGGATTTCCACTATGAGGATTTAATGCATCGGTAATATCAACAAAAGGATTTAAATCATCTAGATCTGGGCGATTTATACGTTTACTATAACCAAATTTTAAAAATTCGTCAGATTGCAAATTCAATTGAACAGATGCCGAAGGGAAAAGTTTTAAATAATGATTAGAAAAATTATCACTTCCATTTTCTGTTTTTCCATTATTTGAAACTTGTTCAGCACGAAGTCCGACATTATATTTCCATTTCTGATTGTCTTTTGAACCAGAGTACGAATTTAAAAGTCCATAAAAGGCATTTATTTGTTCATTAAAATCAAAAATATTACTTGCAAGCGGATTAACTACATAATCGCCATTAATTAAATCAGCGGTTTGAAAATCAGAATTAAAAAATCTAAAAGTTCCTTTATAGCCTGTTTCAATGGTTGATTTTTCTGAAATTGGAAAAGCATGATTTACAATAGCATTCGAAATATTTTCTTTCCCATAATTATGTGTTTTTTGCCAAAATGTGTCACCAATCAGTATTCCATTTTCATCGTAATTATTGGTATCGATATTTGTGTTTTCTCTGCCAAAATTGAAAGAACTGGTAATGTTTGCATTTAAACTTTTTCTGTCATCAGAAAATTTTCGGTCATAATTTAACGAAAACTCTGCAGCTTTAGCTTTTTGAATTTCTGAAGAATGGCGTTGGTTAGCAGAGAAAAAGGCATCTGAATCGTTATAAACATTCGTTTTTAAAGTCTCTTCATTGTCTTTGTTCTCAAGATTTCCAAGTGCTTCAAAAGAGAAAGTGTTTCTTTCGTTTGGAGAAAAATCAAGATTGAATTTTAGATTTTGTAAACCTTCTGTACGCTGGTCACTTCGAGTCTGATGGATATAATGTTCGTCTTGAATAAAATAGTTCGTTCGGTCACCTTCAATACTTTTTGTTCTTCCTGCAAAACGATTGTCGTAAGCAAGGCCAACATTCCATTTGTCGTTTTTATAATTTAAAAGAGCAGAGCTGCTTAATCTTCCTTTTGCTCCAAAACCGCCACCAAGAACTGCAGCACCATTTATTCCGTTTAGATTATTCTTTTTAAGTTTGATATTGATAATGCCACTTTCTGCATTAGCATCGTATTTTGCAGTCGGACTTGTAATGATTTCGATGCTTTCAATACTGCTTGCAGGAATCTGATTCATATCAGTAATAGCAGAATTTTTCCCATTGATTAAAATCAAAGGCGTTTTTCCTCTTAACGAAATGGCATCATCAGCATCAACCGAAACTGTTGGAATATTTTTTAGCATATCAATTGCTGTTCCTCCTGATTGCGAAATATTTGAAACCGCATTAAAAACAAAACCTTCTGCAGTTTTTTGAATCTGTTTTTTCTGTGAGTTTACAACTACAGTATTAAGCTGATTTGCATCTTCTTGCAAAATGATAGTGCCGAGTGAAATAGCCGTGCCTGTATATTTTATCTTTTTAGTATTTATTTTAAAACCGATTAATTTAAATTGAAGCAGATATTCTCCAGAAGTTACATTTTCTAGAGCGAAATTGCCGGAAACATCTGTTGTGGTATAATTAGCAGTTTTTGTTGAATCGGCTGTACTTTTTAAAATAACATCAACAAATTCTATAGGGGTTTTTCCGTCGGTGATGGTTCCTTTTATTGCTGTTTTTTGAGCAAAAGAAAATTGGCTTAAAGTAAATAAGAGAATTGGGAGGTATAATTTGCGTATAATATTTTTCATGAAGCAAAGATATTTATCGCAGTAAATGAAGCTTTAAAAATAGCCTTAAGATATCATTAAGCTATTCTTATATGTTAATTAGATTATAATTAATGAAGAAAAAAAAGCTACGACATGGGGATAGCGTCGTAGCATTTTTTTATATCTGAATAAACTTAATTTTTAGAATAAATTAGTATAAACAATCTTGAAGCCGAAGATGATGCATATTACCGAAGAAATTATTATTAAGGCATATTGCAATTTTTGAGATTTGAGAATGCTTTTTGTAAACGGAATACTAAATAATCCAGCAGCGATAAACATTCCTATTATAGAACCAATTCCGAAAATTAGGATATAAAGTAATCCTTCTAATGGAGTTTTCATTTGCGAAATAACCAAAATAACCAAAGATCCGCTCCCTGCCAAACCATGAACCAGTCCTACGCCAAATGCCGTTTTATAATTTGTTGATTCATCAAAATGGGCATGTTTAAAAGAGGCAATAGGATGCGAATGATAGTAGGTGTGAGCGTGCATGTGTGTATGTGTAACTCCGTTACTGTGCGTATGCTCGTGACTATGGTAATACGTGTGCGCATGTTTTTTCTTGTACAATAATTTAAACAAACGAATTATTCCCAGCACAATAAGCATCAAACCTACAATAGCTTCGAGATAGCTAAATATATTTTCGCTTATCGAAATTTTAAAGCCAATCATGATAATGCCAACTAAAAAAATTGTGGAAGTATGGCCAACACCCCAGAACATTCCATCTTTTAAAGCATCTTTGATTCTATTTCTATTAGTAACCAAATTATTTACAGCCAGTAAATGATCAGCTTCAAAGGCATGTTCTAATCCAGCGTAAATCGTAATCAGAAATCCAATCATAATTTTTTACAAATAATTAAAATAGGCCGCGCAAGCACCTTCAGAAGAAACCATTGGTGCGCCTAAGGGATTGGACGGTTTGCATTTTTTCCCAAATTCAGGACATTCATTTGGTCTTTTATGTCCTGTTAAAATTTGTCCGGCAATACAGTATTGATCTGTATTTTTGTGCAAAGTTGTGATCGAAAACTTTTGGCTAGCATCATACATTTTATATTCTGCTTGCATTACAAGTCCACTGTCTTTAATTACACCAATTCCTCGCCATTCCTGAGTTCCAATTGTAAAAACACTATTAACAACTTCTTTGGCTTTTACATTGCCTTCTTCTTTTACTAATCTGGTATATTGATTTTCTACGTTGTGTTCTCCTTTTTCTAATTGAATTACGGTATGATAAATGGCCTGAACCATATCGGCAGGCTCAAATCCTGAAACCACAATAGGAATTTTATATTTTTCAGCTATAGGATAGTAATCTCCGAGACCAACAATCGTACATACATGACCCGCTCCTAGGAAAGCATTAATGGTACAAAACTCATCAGATAAAATAGCTTCCATAGCTGGTGGAACCAATACATGAGAGACTAATAAACTAAAGTTAGTAAGCCCTAATTTTTGAGCATAGATAACAGCCAAAGCATTGCTTGGTGCGGTAGTCTCAAAACCTACAGCAAAAAAGACGACTTCTTTATCTGGATTTTTTGAGGCAATATTTACAGCTTCCAAAGGTGAATATAAAATTCGAAGATCTCCTCCTTCGGCCTTTGTCTGAAGTAAGCTTTTAGAAGATCCGGGCACGCGAATCATATCTCCGAAAGAGCATAAAATGACACCTTTTTTCAGTAATTCTATTGCTTTATCTATTAATGAAATTGGAGTAACACAAACGGGACAACCTGGTCCGTGGATCATTCTAATATTTTTGGGAAGCAAATCTAATAATCCATTTTTGACCAATGAATGTGTCTGACCACCACAGATTTCCATGATATTCCAAGGTTTAGTGGTAATTTTATGAATTTCATTTAAATAATAATTTACTAGTTCGGGATTTCGATATTCAGAAAGATATTTCATTTCAGACAATGTTTAAGAGCTTAATAGTAAACACTAAAGTAGAGTTGGGCTGTATCATTGGCGGTGCGCCAATCTCGGCATACGCAAGATGATGCGGAATGTAAATTTTCCAACTTGATTTTTCGGGCATTAATTGTAAAGCTTCCTGCCAGCCTTTTATGGTTTCTGATACACGCATTTTTTGTGGTCCAGAATCTTTAGTAGAATCGAAAACGGTCTTATTTAATAAAGAACCTTCGTAAATAACATTTACTGTATCTGATATTTTTGGAATTTCGCCTGTGCCTTCTTCTAAAATTTCATATTGCAAACCGCTGGCTAGAGAAGTAATTTCTTCTTTTAAAGCATTTTTCTCTAAAAAAGCAGTTCCTATTGCGGCATTTTTTACTTTTAGTTCTTCTTGTAAGAGGGCAACATAATTATTGAAAATTTCAATAGAACGTTTTGGAGAGATTTTTTCACTTGATTTCTCAAAAATAGATTTCATGCCGTCAATAAAATCTTCATACATTATTTCTTCAAATCCAATGTCTTTAAGACTCAATGCCATAACAACACCAGTAGAGTAAGAAATCTTGTCTTTTTCTTCTGTTTTCCCAATATGCCCTAATAGTTCAAGAATATCCATGTTTTAATTTTTTTAAGTGTAAATAATGACTCAGTTGTCCAAATGAAATGTTTTCGTCATTAGGAGAAAGCATTTCATGAAAATGCAGTTTGTATTTTGGTTTTAAATGATCAATTATTAAATCAATAAGGACCGTATTTTGAAAAACGCCGCCACTAAATGCGAGATGTTTTGATTTTTTGTGCCTAGCTATTTTTTCAATGCATTTAACTAAAGTGTAATGAAAATTTAATGCGGCGTTTTCTATCTGGGTATTGTTTTTTACTGCTTTATTGAGATTTAACAAAAGTGTTTTTGTTGGAATCAGATTTGTGATTTTCTCGTCTTGAAGGTAATCTTTCAATTTTACAGTAGATTTACTAAAAGCTTCTTGAGCTAGTTTTTCGAGATACATTCCAGCTTCGCCTTCAAACAAAATTGGATTTTTGAAGCCCAATATAAAAGCAGCGGCATCAAATAAGCGTCCCATCGAAGAAGTTTTTATTACACTATTTTCAATATGTTTCGAATAAATTTTGATTTCGTTTTTATTGAAAAGTTGCTGAAAGTGATGATTGTTTCTGCTAATCGAGAATGCTGCTATTTTTGGATTCCTAGACATTTGATCGCCTAAAATCCACGGAAAATATTCTAAATGCCCAATTCTGTTAATCTGTCCAAGATTATATTCAAAAAATTCACTGCCAAATATCTCTGTATTGCTTCCAAAACCTGCTCCATCCCAAATAACTCCTAATATTTTGCGCTTTTTCCATAAATTTTTCTCACCCAAAATAGCAGCAAAGTGTGCTTCATGATGCTGTATTGTAAGCGTTTCTATAGTTTTGTTTTCGAATGTGAAAGCTGAAATTTTATTGGCAGATTGGTAACTGGGATGCGGGTCATAAATAATTTTTTGTGGTGAAAAATTGAAAAAAGTCAAATAGCTATTAATCTTTTTTTCAAATCTGTTATAAGTATCATAATTTGCAAGATCTCCAATGTATTCGCTTATGTAGGTCTGTTCGTTTGGTGTAATTGTAATAGTATTTTTTAGATCTGAACCTAAGCAAAGCAGTTTTTCTGACCTCGGAGCTAAAAAAGACAAATTGAGATTTGGAGTAAGACCACGTGCTCGACGCAATATTACTTTTTGCTTATGCTTTTTTGAAAATTTTAATATAGAATCATCTTGCGAATGTTGAATTTCTAAATCATGATGTAAATAAAAGTCGGCAACAGAATTTAATGATTTTAAAGCTTCATTTTGGTTCATACAGATTGCTGCGCCATTAAAGTTGCCACTAGTTGCCACAAATGGTTTTTGAAACAAGTTTGAAATTAAATGTAAAATGCCAGAATTCGGCAGCATAGCGCCAACAGTTTCTATAGCTGGACTGATTTCTGTAATAGCTAAATCTGCTTTCTTTTTTAGCGGTAAAATTACAATTGGAGCTTGGCAGGAAGTGATTGCTTTTTTTTCTGCTTTCTGACAATACAGATAATTTTCTATTTGTTTAATGTCTTTAAATAAAACTGCAAATGGTTTTGTGAGGCGTTTTTTTCGGTTTCGTAATTCTAGAACTGCTTTAGGATTTGTTGCATCACATAAGAGTAGGTAGCCGCTGATGTTTTTTACGGCAATGATTTTTCCTGCTGTAAGTTTTTCGCAAAGAGCTTCAAATATTTCTTTATTTGTTCCCTTTGTTATGATTCCTTTATTGTCTGTAAATGAAATTCTTACACCACATTCAGGACATGAATTAGTCTGAGAATGAAAACGAATGTCTTTGGGATTATTATATTCCTCAAGACATGTTTTACACATTTTAAATTCATTTAAACTTGTGTTTTCTCTTTCGAAAGGAAACTTTCTAGCAATAGCATATCTTGGTCCGCATGACGTACAGCTTATAAATGGATAAGAATAACGTCGATTATTTGGATCTAAAACCTCACTCTTACAGTTTTTACAGATTGCAAAGTCAGGAGTTAGAGGAGCATTGATTGCGATGTTTTTCTCAGTTGGTCTTATAGAAAAAGTATCAAATGTTTCATCGCTTAAAATTTCTACAATCTCAATGTGTTTTATTTTAGCATTTTTAGGATGTTTTTTTTTAAGCTCTTTATAAAATTCAGTTACAGTAGGCGATTTTTCCTGTACTATGATAATGACTCCATTTTCATTATTAGAAACATAGCCTTTCAGATCATAGCTGATTGCCAAATTATATACAAAGGGACGAAAGCCTACACCTTGCACACTACCTGAAATTGTTATTTGAAATGTAAGATTCAAAAAAAGTGAATTATGTATTTTTAAAATTTTCAATTTGCTGAATAATCTGAAGGGTAACTTTTTGGATTGCTTCATCTACCTTTGGCGAAAGGTTCATAGACATAGGTTCCATTTTTAGGATTGTAATTGTGTACAGAGAGATTTCGGGCATGACATTCAGCATTGATAAAATGTCAACCATATCTTTAAGTCCAAAATTATGTCCGCTTAATGCAGTTGGAAAGTCTTCTGAAAAACGAGGTTTTAAGAGCGTAATTGTTCCTTCATCTTTACCATCCATCGTTGCATCTACAATGATTACTTTTTTATGATTTTCTAGATAAGGAATCAAGGTAAAGCCACCTGTCCCTCCATCAATAAATGAAATGTTTTCGGGAAATTGGGCTTTGTCTATTCTGTTTATAAAATGTACGCCAACACCTTCGTCTCCCATTAAATAGTTTCCAATTCCAAGTACTAAAATCTCATTTCCATCTGTGTGAAACTCATCTATTTTTTTTGCAATAATTTCTTCCTGCATCTAATTTTATTTTTGAAATCGATGAAACGATTTAAACTTTTTCCTGTTCAACGATTTCGATCTTTTTCTCTAAATCTTCGTCTTTTTTTATTCTTTCAGTTCGTACAAACTTATAACCGCTTACCATTGCCGACGTTTCACCTAGTCCTTCAAGCCAGTCATGAAAGAAGACTAAATAAATGTGAACAATAGCAAACAATATAAAAGTCCAAGTGGTAAAATGATGTATAGTTCTGACGTTCAAATCACCACCAGCAAAATTGGTTACCCAGCCAAACATTTTAGGAAAAAACCAAGTTGAGGTTGGAGCGTACATTGCAAAACCTGTAGCAATCATAATTAACGCCATAACAAACATTATTAAATAAGAGGCTGCGGCTACGCTATTGTGTCCCACGGCTCCTGATGGAGAGCCATTTGTATGTTCATTTTGCAGGAAAATATCATATTTTATAACATGCCACATTCGTTTAAAACCTTCTTTTTTGAAAGGAAAAAACACACGCCAGCTGGCATATTTATTTCCCTTAAAAGCAAAATAAATTCTTAAAATCATTACGGCTACTAATAGATAAGCACAGGCAAAATGAATTTCTCGGACATACCCAAACCAAAACTGGTTTGTTGCTTCTCTAGTCGAAATTATACCTGGCGGATTGCCAATAATAAACCCTGTAGCCACTAGTCCTGTAATAGCCCATGCATTTACCCAATGAAAAATACGTATCGGCAGCTGCCATATGTAGGCTCTTTTATAATCGTTAGTTTTTGCTGGCATGTTTAACAATTTTAAATTATACGGTACAGATTGAGATATCGTTTACTTCTTTAATAATACTGCCGTTTTCATCATATAAGTGAACAGCGCAGGCAATGCAAGGATCAAATGAATGTATGGTTCTAATGATTTCTAATGGCAACTCTGGATTAGAGACAGGTGTATTTAACAAACTGCTTTCATACGGCGAACGTTGTCCTTTAGGGTCTCTCGGAGAAGCATTCCAAGTCGAAGGAACTACCTGCTGATAGTTCGCAACTTTTGCATCTTTTATTACGATCCAGTGGCTTAATGCACCTCTTGGTGCCTCTACAAGACCAACCCCTTGAGCTTCTTTAGGCCAAGTTGAAGTTTCCCATTTTTCCATGTTGGCCATTTTGGTATCTCCATTTTTAATGTTTTCAATTAAACGGTCAAAGAATTCGAGATTCCAGCCAGCCACTAATTTCGATTCCAATGCTCTTGCAGCAGTTCTGCCTAAAGTAGAAAATAAAGCTTCTGCAGGAATTTGAAGTTTGGATAAGGCAGCATCGATAGTATCTTTGAATTCTTCTCTTCCCGATGCATATCCTACTAACATTCTAGCTAGAGGGCCAGCTTCCATAGCATGGCCTTTCCATCTTGGTGTTTTAATAAAACTGTATTTTTCATCAACATTTAAATGCGTATAAGGAGGTTTTGGACCAGAATAATTTATTTTGGTTTCTCCGCTCCAAGGCTGTCTTCCGGTATTGCCGTCTCCTTCATAATCATACCAAGAATTGTTTACGTATTCTTCTACAGTTTTTAAATCTCTCAGATCTAGATCGTGTACTTTTGTGAGGTCTTTATTTAGAATAACTCCCGACGGAAATTTAAAAGTATCACTATTGGTGTTATTATACCCTTGTGTTGGAAAATCACCAAAAGTCATAAAGTTATGAAAGCCTCCAATGGCGCCCCAGTCTTTATAATAACCTGCTATGGTTAAAACATCTGGAAGGTAAACTTGTTCTACAAATCGTTTTCCTTCTTCCAGCAATTGTCTTACAAATGCCAATCTTTCAGCATTTAAGCCGCTAGCATCATCAAGATTAATAGAGCAGGCCATTCCTCCCACAAGAAAATTAGGATGCGGATTTTTGCCTCCAAAAATAGCGTGAACTTTGACAATTTCTTTTTGCCATTCTAATGCTTCTAGATAATGTGCGGTTGCCATTAAATTGGCTTCCGGAGGCAATTTCATTTGCGGATGTCCCCAGTATCCATTTGCGAAAATTCCTAATTGACCGCTGGCTACAAATTTTTTTAATCTTTTCTGCAAATCAGAAAAATAACCAGGTGAACTTTTGGGCCAATTGGATATGGATTGAGCCAATTGAGATGTTTTTACAGGATCGGCGTTTAGTCCGCTTAGTACATCAACCCAATCAAAAGCATGCAGATGGTAAAAATGCACTACGTGATCATGAAGGTATAATGAGCCTAACATGATATTTCTAACAATTTCTGCATTGGGCGGAATAACAATTCCAAGCGCATCTTCCACAGATCGTACAGATGCCGTTGCATGTGTTGATGTACATACGCCGCAGGTTCTTTGCACAAAGGCCCAAACATCTTTTGGGTTTCTGTCTTTTACAATATTTTCTAAACCTCTAACCATTGTAGAAGATAGGAAAGCTTCTTGTATTGTGCCGTCTGAGATTTCTACTTCGGCTCTAAGATGCCCCTCAATTCTGGTAATTGGATCTACTACTATTCGCTCTGCCATGTTTTATTTTTATTAGATTATAAATCCTCTAAGTGTTTTTCGTTTTCAGTTCCTTGATTAATTCTCTGATTAAGCTCTTTTCTTTTCGATACATTCGAAAGGATAGCATGAACTCCAATTCCTGCAGCTACGCCTCCAAGAGCAATTTTTCCCAGAGTATCTGCATTAGCTTCAATATTGCCAGGGCTTACAGCTGCATCTCTGGAATAAAAACTTCCTGCATCCCAAAAATCTTTAGCACTGCAGCCAATGCAGCCGTGGCCAGATTGTATAGGATAGCTAACACCGCCATTCCATTTCATATTGCCGCAAGCATTATAAGTGCTTGGCCCTTTACAGCCTACTTTGTATAAGCAATAACCTTTTTTTGCATTTTCATCATCAAAATTTTCTGCAAATAATCCTGCATCAAAGTAAGGTCTGCGGTAACAGCTGTCGTGAACTCTTTTTGAATAAAAAGCTTTTGGACGTCCAGAACTGTCTAATTCAGGCAGTTTTCCAAATGCTACCACATGCACAATAATTCCAGCCATTACCTCGCCTATAGGAGGACAGCCAGGAACATTTATAATAGGTTTGTCTGTTATGATTTTATGAATTGGCACAGCTCCAGTAGGGTTTGGTTTTGCGGCTTGTACACAACCAGATGTAGCACAGCTTCCCCAAGCAATAATAGCTTTTGCTCCTGCTGCAGATTCTTTAAGAATATCTACAGCACTTCGGCCGCCAATACAGCAATAGTTTCCATCAGCTCCCATCGGAATAGAACCTTCAACGCAAAGGATGTATTCTCCTTTATATTTTTCCATAGTAGCTTTTTTAGCTGCTTCAGCCTGATGACCAGATGCGGCCATTAATGTCAAAGTATAGTCTAAAGAAATTTTGTCTAGGATAATATCTGCAACAATAGGATGGTCAGAACGAATGAAGGATTCACTGCAGCAGGTACATTCCTGAAAATGCTCCCAAATTACAGGCAAACGTGGAGTAGTTTCTAGCGCTTTGGCTATCTGGCCAATTGCCGAACTTTGAACGCCCATGTAGGCTCCAATATAAGCTACAAACTTTAAGAAATCCCTTCTGTTGTAACCTTGTCTTTCAATACTATTGTAATAGGTTTCGTTTTCTTTGTTTTTTTCCTCCATCCGTTATGTTTTAAATTATAGATAAAAAGACTTTTTGTGTGTTTAAAAGGATTTTAAAATTATCTAAATATTGTTGCTATGAATGTGATAAATATCAGTTTTTGGGATTTCTTTTGTTGATACCTTGCGAAATTGAAATATATTTTAAAGAACAGATAAGTTATGCATGAACTTTCTATAGTTACTTCAATCGTAAAAATTGCTAAACAAGAGGTAGATAAAATAGGAGGAAACAAGGCCTTAGAGATTTACTTGCAAATAGGAAAATTATCTGGCATTGAAATGAGTTCTTTTCATTTTATCTGGCCGCAATGCATAAACGGAACCGTTTTAAGAGATGCAAAATTGTTTATAGAAGAACCTGAAGGAACAGCAAAATGCGCTGAATGTGAAACGAAATTCCAAATCGAAAAAAGTTTTGACAGTTGTCCAAATTGTAACAGTCCTTTTAAAGAAATCATAACAGGAAAAGAGTTGAAAATAAAGAAAATAATCATTAAATAAATTTAATTATGTGTACCACTTGCGGTTGCAGTTCTGATGAAAACGAAATTAGGTTTACTAAAATCGGAGATAAAAATTCCTACTCTCATTATCATTCTGGACATTTTCATCACCATCATCACGAAGATCATCATCATGAACACCATTCTGATCATGACCATGACCATGACAGTCATGACCATCAGCATGACCATAATTATGGGAATTCGCATTCTCATGAAGTTAATATAGTACAGTTGGAGAAAGATATTTTATTTAAAAATCAGCTTACTGCCGAAAGAAACAGAGGCTTTTTTGAAGCATTGAATATTTTCTCTATAAATCTAGTTAGTTCTCCGGGTTCTGGGAAAACATCTTTATTAGAAAGAACAATTTCAGATTTGAAAAGCAAAATGGCTTTTTCTGTAATCGAGGGAGATCAGCAGACAACAAATGATGCAGATAGAATTCATAAATTGAATGTTCCTGTATTGCAGATTAATACAGGAAAAGGCTGTCATCTGGATAGCGAAATGATAGCAAAAGCCGTTAAAGAGCTAAAACCTGTTTCAGATTCTGTATTAATGATTGAAAATGTTGGGAATTTAGTTTGTCCTGCAATGTTTGATCTTGGCGAATTAAAACGTATTGTCATTATATCGGTTACCGAAGGAGAAGATAAGCCACTAAAATATCCTGACATGTTTTCGGGATCGCAAATTTGTATTATTAATAAGATTGATTTACTGCCTTACCTGAAATTTGATTTAGAAAAATTAAAAGAATATGCGAAAAAAGTCAATCCGAACTTAATCTTTTTTGAAGTTTCAGCAACGTCAGGAGAAGGATTGTCGGCTTGGTACGATTTTTTGTCTCAATCTATAAAACAATAGTATATGTGTTTAGCAGTTCCCGGCCGTTTAGAAAAAGTTACAGTAGAACTTGACGAAACTTTTAGAATAGGAAAAGTATCATTTGAGGGTATTATTAAAGAAGTAAATTTAGCTCTTGTTCCAGAGGCTAAAATTGGAGATTATTTGTTAGTTCATGTGGGCGCTGCCATTGGAATTATTGACGAAGAAGAGGCTAAACGAACAATGGAGGTTCTTAAGGAAATGGGTGAAGATTTAATTGAGTGAAATGGAAAAAAATAGTGAAGTAATTCATTTGCATCATGGCAGTGGTGGTGAACATATGACAAAATTACTGAATGAAGTGATTTTTAAAATTTTAAAGAATGATGTTTTAGAAGTTCGCCATGATGGTGCATTTTTAGACATACAAGGCAGTTTGGCATTTTCTACAGACAGCTATGTCATTTCGCCTATATTTTTTAAAGGCGGTAATATTGGCGAGTTAGCTGTAAATGGTACTGTAAATGATCTTGCGATGTGTGGTGCAGTTCCTAAATATCTTTCACTTGCTTTAATTATAGAAGAAGGTTTCGGTTTGGAAGAATTTATTCAAATCATTAAATCAGTAAAAAAAGCTGCTGATAAGGCAAATGTCAAAATCGTTACTGGAGACACAAAAGTTGTAGAAAGAGGAAAAGGAGATAAAATTTATATCAATACTTCTGGAATTGGAGTTATTCATGAAAAAGCGAATATTAAAGCTCAAAATATTAAGGAGAATGATGTTATAATCATAAATGGAGCAATAGCTTCGCACGGAATGGCAATTATGTCAGAACGTGAAGGATTAGAATTCGACAGCGATATTTTAAGCGATACAACAAATTTAAACCATACAGTTGTAGATTTAATAACACAATTTGGAGATAAAATTCATTTTTTAAGAGATGCTACTCGTGGCGGATTGGCTTCAGTTTTACATGAAATATCGGCAGAAATTAATTTAGGAATTTCACTTTTAGAAGAGAATATAAAAGTAGAAAATCAGGTAAAAAGTGCTTGTGAATTATTGGGGTTAGATCCACTTTATGTTGCCAATGAAGGGATTTTTGTTTGCGTTGCTGCGCCAGAAATTAAAGATGAGGTATTGAGAATTTTGCAAAAAGCAAATCCAAACGCATCAGAAATTGGTTTTGTCACTCCTGAACATCCTTCAAAAATAATTATCGAAAGTGCTTTTGGAGGCAAAAGAGTGGTAAATCCTTTAGTGGGAGAACAGTTGCCACGAATTTGTTAATTTTTTTTTTGCCACGACCTGAGCGATAGTGAATAGACGAAGCAATTACACAAGTTATTTTTTATAGCCATAGATTAAAAGGATTATGATGATTTCTTTTATTAGAAAAAAATCTGTGTTAATCTGTGTAATCTGTGGCAAAAAAAAACGCCCGAATTATCGGGCGCTTTTAGTAAAAATATATTTTTAGTTTTTCTCAATCCATTTTCTGGCGTTAACAAAAGCTTCGTGCCAAGGTGAAACCTCGTCATTTCTGTCTTTTGGATAATGTGCCCAGTTCCATTGGAAAGTCGAACGCTCAATATGAGGCATCATTACTAAATGTCTTCCTGTTTTATCGCACATCATAGCCGTGTTGTAATCAGAACCGTTAGGGTTTGCAGGATAACCTTCGTAAGCATATTTAGAAACAATGTTGTATTGGTCTTCTGCGTAAGGCAATTTGAATTTACCTTCTCCGTGAGAAACCCAAACTCCTAAAGTGCTTCCCGCTAATGTAGACAACATAACCGAATTGTTTTCTTGAACTTTTACAGAAGTAAAGATACTTTCGTGTTTCTGGCTTTCGTTATGATGCATTTTTCCGTGAACCTCGTGCTCTGGATTAATAACTTCCAATTCCATAAACAACTGACATCCGTTACAGATTCCAACAGATAAAGTATCTTCTCTTTTGAAGAAATTATCTAAAGCTGTTTTTGCTTTTTCGTTGTATAAGAACGCTCCGGCCCAACCTTTAGCAGAACCTAAAACGTCAGAGTTAGAGAATCCTCCGACTGCACCAATAAACTGAATGTCTTCAAGTGTTTCACGACCAGAGATTAAGTCTGTCATGTGAACGTCTTTTACGTCAAAACCAGCTAAGTACATTGCATTTGCCATTTCACGCTCAGAATTACTTCCTTTCTCACGAATAATAGCCGCTTTTGGTCTTGGTTTAGAGTTGTCGATTTCTGGTTTTTTTCCTGTGAAATGTGCAGGGAAAGTATAATTTAAAACCTGATTTTTATAGTTTTCAAAACGTGCCTGAGCTCTTCCGTTTTTAGATTGTTTTTGATCTAATAAATAAGAAGTTTCGAACCAAACATCTCTATAAGTTGGAATATCTAAGTTCCAGTTTCCAACTTCTAAAGAAGCTGTAGAAGTTACAGAACCAATTTTGAAGAATTCGATATTGTTTGCTTTTAATTTAGCTTCAACAGTTGCATCAGATTTAGCTTGGAATACGATTCCGATGTTTTCTGCGAAAAGGATTTTCAATAAGTCTTTTTCTTCGAAAGCAGAGAAATCAATTTTAGCTCCAAGATTTACATCAGCAAAACACAATTCTAATAAAGTTGTGATTAAACCACCGCTTCCAATATCGTGACCTGCTAGAATTTGGTTTTCGCAGATTAATTCCTGAATTGTATTAAATGCATTTTTGAAGAAAACCGAATCTTTAATTGTAGAAGTTTCGTTTCCGATTGTGTTTCTGATTTGTGCAAAAGATGAACCTCCAAGTTTGAAATCATCTTGAGATAAATTAATATAATAGATAGAATCTCCGTTTTTCTGTAAAACAGGTTCTACTACTTTTTTAATATCTGTACAGTTTCCAGCAGCTGAAATAATAACCGTTCCCGGCGCAATTACTTCATCGTTTGGATATTTTTGTTTCATTGAAAGTGAATCTTTTCCTGTCGGAATATTGATTCCCAATTCAATTGCAAAATCCGAACAACCTTGTACAGCATCGTACAAACGAGCGTCTTCACCTTCGTTTTTACAAGCCCACATCCAGTTTGCAGATAATGAAACTCCTTTTAAACCATTAATAATTGGTGCCCAAACTAAGTTTGATAACGATTCTGCAATCGCATTTCTAGATCCCGCAACCGGATCAATCAAAGCTGCAATAGGAGCATGCCCAATAGAAGTTGCAATTCCTTCTTTACCTAAATAATCCAAAGCCATAACTCCAACATTATTCAAAGGCAATTGTAACGGTCCTGCATTTTGTTGTTTAGCCACTTTTCCTCCAACGCAACGGTCAACTTTGTTAGTTAACCAGTCTTTTGAAGCAACAGCCTCTAAACGTAAAACGTCTTTTAAATAGCTTTCGAAGTCATTTGCTAAATAAGCAACATCAGCATATTTTCTGTCGATAGTTTTGTCTGTCATAACCGTTTTTGGAGAACTTCCGAAGAAATCTTCTAAAGCATAATCCATCGGTTTTGAACCATTTGATTTTGATTCGAAAGTAAAACGGTGGTCTCCCGTTACATCTCCAACCTGATACATTGGCGAACGCTCTCTGTCGGCAATTCTTTGTAAGGTATCAATATCTTTTTGACCAATAACCAATCCCATTCTTTCCTGAGATTCGTTACCAATAATTTCTTTTGCAGAAAGCGTTGGGTCTCCAACTGGTAATTTATCTAAATCGATTAAACCTCCAGTTTCTTCCACTAACTCAGAAAGACAGTTTAAGTGACCTCCAGCTCCGTGATCGTGAATAGAAACAATTGGGTTATTGTCGCTTTCTACTAAACCACGAATCGCGTTTGCAGCACGTTTTTGCATTTCAGGATTTGAACGCTGAATCGCATTTAATTCGATTCCTGAACCGAAAGCTCCTGTATCTGCAGAAGAAACCGCAGCACCACCCATTCCGATTCTATAATTTTCTCCACCAAGAATTACGATTTTATCGCCTTCTTGTGGTTTCTTTTTGATTGATTGATCTAGTTTTCCGTATCCAATTCCACCTGCTTGCATGATTACTTTATCATAACCAATTTTGCGGTCGTTTTCTGAATGTTCGAAAGTTAAAACAGAACCTGTAATAAGTGGCTGACCAAATTTATTTCCAAAATCAGAAGCTCCGTTTGAAGCTTTGATCAAAATATCCATTGGTGTTTGGTACAACCATTTTCTTTCTTCAACAGCATTTTCCCATTTACGATCTTCTTTCAAACGAGAGTAAGAAGTCATATAAACTGCAGTTCCAGCTAATGGTAAAGATCCTTGACCTCCCGCTAAACGGTCACGAATTTCTCCTCCAGAACCAGTTGCAGCTCCGTTGAAAGGCTCCACTGTTGTTGGGAAATTGTGTGTTTCGGCTTTTAATGAGATAACCGAATCGAATTCTTTTATTTCGTAAAAATCAGGTTTGTCTGCCGATTTTGGAGCAAATTGCTGCACTTTTGGTCCTTTTACAAAAGCAACATTGTCTTTGTAAGCAGACACAATATCGTTAGGATTTTCCTGAGATGTTTTTTTGATTAATTTGAAAAGAGAAGTTTCTTTTTCTTCACCGTCAATTACAAAAGTTCCGTTGAAGATTTTGTGACGGCAGTGTTCTGAATTCGCTTGAGAAAAAGCAAAAATTTCAGAATCAGTTAATTTTCTTCCTAGTTTAGTCGAAAGATTATTTAAATAATCAACTTCTTCTTCGCTTAAAGCTAAACCTTCAACTTTGTTATAAGTCGCAATATCATCAATTTCCAGAATTGGTTCCGGTTGAATGTTGATAGTGAAGATTTCTTGATCTAATTCGTTGAATTTTTGAGAAAGCATTGGATCAAAATCAGTAAAATCTTCCGTTGCAGGATGAAATTCTTCGATTCTGATAATGCCAGAAATTCCCATGTTTTGAGTAATTTCTACAGCATTTGTACTCCAAGGTGTGATCATAGTGGCGCGTGGACCAACAAAAAATCCTGTCAATGCAGATTTTTCGATCTTGTTTGCGTCGGCAAAAAGCCAGTTTAATTTTGAAATGTCTTGAGCTGAAATTTCGTTTTGCGTTTGTACGGCAAAAACAGTTTTGCTTTGGTTTTCAAAGAAATGGATCATTTGTGTAGTTTGTTGTATTGAGCTGCAAATTTAATGTAAATAAATAGTAAGCGCAAATTTGAAAACGATCTCTTTTCAAAAAAAATGAAATTGCTTTTTTCTTGCATTTTTTCTACCAAAAAGACGCAAAATCAATAAGTTTGAGTCTTTCCTGAAATTTAATGATTTATTAAAATTTCTTTTTTGATATGTTCTGTAATATTAAACTTTTAGAAGAAAAAAATCAAAATTTAAAGTTCATAAGTTTAATGTCTTTAAATGAATGGATTTGCAAAAATTACGAAATCTGGAAATGAAGAAAAAGTATAAATTTTGAAAAAATGATTTTAATTAAAAGTTAATTGTGGTAATTTTCTTAGCTTTAAGTGTGTTTTGTCATTTCGACGGAGGAGAAATCTTCACAAGAAGCTCGACAAAGATTGAATTCTCTTCGCGGAGTTACTCGCGAAGATTTCTCCTCCGTCGAAATTACAAACTGCATGGATACTTTGTCAAAATACTTTGCGACTTTGCGTCTTTGCGTCTTTGCGAGCAAAATACACAAGCAAAATTCTAAAAAAACTTTGCGCCTTAGCGCCTTCGTGGCAAAACCATTATTTAGGGAAATCCTGATTCTGATAAGCACCCAAGTCAGGCGGCGAAGTTCTTGTAATTCCTAAAATATCTGTTGTAATGATATAGGCCTGATTCCCTTTAGCGAAAGCGGCAGAAGTTTTATCAATATTGAATTTATTTTCAGAAGCATTATAAAACTTAGGATTTTCATTTAGAATAATGTTCGTGTAATGTTCTGTATCGGTTTTGAATTGGTAATTAGGATTGGTTGTTGAGTTGCTAAATTTCAATAAACAATTATTGAATTGATAAACAAATGTGGCTTTTGCATTTTTATCTAAATTTAATTCGTTTGTAGCTGAACCATAAATAATGCAATTATTGAAAGTAGCCTGAGTAAGCGGATTGGTTTCTGGAGTTGCTCCTGCCAAAGAGTTGCTTAAATTTACTGCAAACGGAGAACTGCCTGACCAATTATTATTAAAAGTACAGTGTGCAAAACTATAATTTCCGCCATAGATGCAAGATAAACTTGCTATTCCAGCACGATTTATAACAATGTTTTCTCCAGTAATTTGTTCGTTTTGAGCTAAAATTCCGTATTCAACGCAATTGTAAACTTGTGTGTTTTTGATCGAAATAGGATTTAATGAACTTCTGAAATCTAAGCCTACAATCGCATTTTTTAAAGTCAAATGATTGATAGAATGATTCGCGCTTCCTTTTTCAAAAATAACCGATTTCCATTGCCCAGGGATGTCAGAATAAAGTGATTCTAAACGGTCGCCTTCAAAAATAACTTCATTTTCGAGTTTGTTTGTCGTAGAAGTTTTTCCGTTAATTTCTAGAGAAGCATTTTTACCAACATACAAACCAGAATTGGCATGAAAATGAATTCTTGCACCAGCTTCAAAAGTTATGGTTTTGTTTTCTGGAACTCCAGCATATCCATAAATGACGTATGGTTTTTCGTTTGTAAAAAGAAGCTCGTTTCCATTTATAGGATCATTTTCGCTCAAATAGAATCCATCAACATCTTTGCCGTCAATTTTAATTTTTTCTTTGGTTCCGTCAGTATTTTGGTTCGGATATAAAAAAACAGCATCTTGAATTAAAGTAACCAAAGCAACTTCTTGCAAATTGGCTCCGCTGTCAAACTGAATTTGGTCAGTATATAAAAAATCATCAGGATTGGCATCTGTAATATCGGCAGTTGTTTCTATAAAAATGTACAAACTGTCTTTTGCTAAAAGTGTAACATTTTGAAAAATCTTACCGTTGTTACCCGACATTCCATCAACAGTCATTCTGTATTTAGAATTCAAGCCTTTTTTAAATTGTACAATCGGAATCGAAATGTCTTTTTTGCTTTGGTTGTAGACTTTTAATTGGTAAGTGCTTGAGCCAATATTTTTAAAAACAGTATCCAAATAAACGGTGTCTTTTGAAAACTTTAAATCTCCAGAACTAGCAACGGTATCAAAATCAGTTCGACAAGAACTGAAAGCAAGAATGATTCCGAAGATTAAAAGTGTAAAGTGTTGACGCATTTAAAAAAGTTTTTTTGCCACAGATTAAAAGGATTAAAAAGATTTTTTTTGCCACCAATTCCATGAATTTTCTCAAATTAAATTGAAATATAATTCGCGAAAATTTATGTATTTCTTGGCTATATTTTTAAAATCCCTTTAATCTGTCCAATCTGTGGCAAATAAAATAATTTCTAGCCAAAGATTGATTTTGATTGTTTTTGTAAAAATAACAAAAAACCTACACGTTTGAAGTTGAATTTTAAATTTAGGATCGGATTTTAGATTTATGTCTTATCTTTCTTTAATTTTACGATTTTAAAGTTTATTTTAATGAATTATACAAAAGAGCAGATTTTGGCGCGCTGCAATGAGTTTTCTAAAAACACATTGATGGAAACGTTAAAAATAGAATATATAGACGCCGGAGAAGATTTTTTAACTGCAAAAATGCCTGTAAATCCAAGTGTTCATCAGCCAATGGGATTGTTGCATGGAGGCGCTTCTGTTGCTTTGGCAGAAAGTGTGGGGAGTGCGGCTTCTTTCTTTTTTATCAATCCGAAAGAACAGGAGGTAAGAGGTATCGAGATTTCGGCAAATCATCTAAAAAGCATTCGTGAAGGTTATGTTTTTGGAACAGCCAGAATTATTCACAAAGGAAGAAGTCTCCATCTTTGGGAAATCAAAATTACTGATGAAGAGGGAAATCTGGTTTCGCTTTGCAAATTGACGAATATGGTTTTGGATAGAAAGAAAAGCGAATAAATATGAATTCATTTTTCTTAAAAATTAAAAATCATAAAGAACAAAATTTACCCTTTGTACTTTATTCAAAGCCCAATACAGAAAGCTATGTTGGGATTTTACAGCAAAATAATACATTATACAATGTTTCTGATTACAGTGAAAAAGGATTTGTTTTTGCTTCTTTTGATGAAAAACAACTAGTCTTGATTCCTGAAAATGAATCAGAAATTATTTCTTTCCACAAAGAGCCAGCTTCATTTGAACCAATCGAGATTGACGATTTAAATTTTGATTCTGAAGCTAAGTTTCAATACGAATATTTGGTAGCACAAGGAATTCAAGCGATAAAAAACGAAGAATTCAAAAAAGTCGTTTTATCGCGAAACGAAGAAGTGCCTTTATCTGAATTTGATTTTATTGAAACGTTTCAGCACTTGGTTCAATTGTATCCAGCAACTTTTTGCTATTGTTTCTTTCATCCTAAAATTGGTTTGTGGATGGGAGCGACTCCAGAAAAACTGCTAAAGGCAAACGGAAATGTTTTTGAAACGATGGCTTTGGCAGGAACGCAAAAAGACAATCAGGAAACTAAAATTGTTTGGCAGCAAAAAGAAAAAGACGAGCAGCAATTTGTAACTGATTTTATTGTAAAAAGGCTTCGAGAATTTACAGCTTCGGTTGTGGTTTCTGAACCTTATAGTTTAAAAGCAGGATCTATTTGGCATATAAAAACCGATATTTCTGGAGTTTTAAAAGATAATTCGACTTTAGAAGAAGTAATCGATACGTTGCATCCAACTCCAGCCGTTTGCGGACTTCCAAAAAAGAAATCGAAAGGATTTATTATTGAAAACGAAAATTATGATAGAACTTTTTACACAGGTTTTCTAGGTGAATTGAACAGCACTTTTGGAGAAGCTCAAGCAAGTTCTGATTTATTTGTAAATTTACGATGCATGCAGATTCAGGAAGAAAAAGCAATTTTATATATGGGTTGCGGAATTACAAGAGAAAGCGTTCCGGAAAAAGAATGGGAAGAAAGCGTCAATAAATCAATGACGATGAAAAGAGTCTTGAAAGTTAGGAGTTAGAAGTTATGAATTATGAGTTTTCAGTCAAAGTCACAGTTTTCAGTTACTGAGACTTAATATTGCAGCTGTGGCTAAACTTGAAACAAAACAAACAAAAAGAGAAAATGAAACTAGATATATTAGCATTTGGTGCACATCCAGACGATGTAGAATTAGGTTGTGCTGGAACAATTTTAAAAGAAGTTTCCCTTGGGAAAAAAGTAGGCATTGTAGATTTAACACGTGGTGAATTAGGAACACGTGGAACTGCAGAAATTAGAGATCAGGAGGCAAAAGATGCGGCTAAGATTTTAGGTGTTTTAGTACGCGAAAATTTAGCAATGCGCGATGGCTTTTTTGTGAATGATGAAAAACATCAATTAGAAGTCATAAAAATGATACGTAAATACAAACCTGAAATTGTATTGTGCAATGCAATAGACGATCGCCATATTGATCATGGAAAAGGAAGCAAACTAGTTTCTGATTCTTGCTTTCTTTCGGGATTAATGAAAATTGAAACTTCGATTGATGGAGTACAGCAAGAAGCGTGGAGACCTAAAATTGTTTATCATTATATTCAATGGAAAAATATTACTCCAGATTTTGTTGTAGATATTACAGGATTTGAAAAAAAGAAAGTAGAAGCGATTTCTGCTTATAAAACCCAATTTTACGATCCGAATTCAAAAGAACCTGCAACACCAATTACAAGTAAAAACTTTTTTGAAAGTCTAAATTACCGCGCGCAGGACTTAGGAAGACTAGTTGGGAAAGATTTTGCAGAAGGTTTTACAGTTGAAAGATGTTTGGCAGTCAATAGCTTAGAAAATTTGATATAATTTTTATGAAAATTTTTCATTTTTTTCTTTGTAGAACTCAACCTTTGTTCTATATTTGCACTCGCTAAGCAGAAAAATGGTGGTTGTAGCTCAGCTGGTTAGAGTAGCGGTTTGTGGTGCCGCGGGTCGCCGGTTCGAACCCGGTCAGCCACCCAGAAAGAAAGCCTTGAAGAAATTCAAGGCTTTTTTAGTTTAAAGACAAAACTTTCAAATGTTTAAAATCCAAATATCAAAGTGTCTCAACTTGATGTTTGGATTTTTTTTTGATTTCATGAAAAAAGCACAACTGGTAGGGTTGTGCTTTTTTGGTTGGTAATTATTTGGTTTTTATGTATTATCTAATTTCTTCAAATGTAGTTCCTTGTTTAATATCTCCAGTTGTAAAACCTTTCTTAAACCAATACATTCTTTGTTCTGAAGTTCCGTGAGTAAAAGAATCAGGAACAACATGTCCTTGCATTTTGCTTTGAATAGCATCGTCTCCAACAGCATTTGCAGCACTTAAAGCTTCATCTATATCTCCCACATCAAGATCTTTCTGGTTATCGTGTGCCCAAACTCCAGCATAAAAATCAGCTTGTAATTCTAAGGCTACAGATAATTTATTAGCTTCTGCATCGCTTTTTCCTTGCTGCATTTGACGCATTTTAGAAGATGTTCCCATTAAGGTTTGAATATGATGGCCAATTTCATGCGCAATAACGTATGCAATCGCAAAATCGCCTCCTTTTGCGCCAAATTTAGTTTTTAACTCTTCAAAAAAATCTAAATCCATATATACTTTGCGGTCGCCTGGGCAATAAAAAGGACCTGAAGCAGATGATGCTCCGCCGCAAGCAGTTTGTACAGCGCCTTTAAAAAGAACTAATTTTGGTTTTTCGTAGGTCATTCCATGTTCTGCAAAAATCTTTGTCCACGTATCTTCATTGTATGCAAGTAAAGTCCTTACATATTCGCCCATTTTTTTATCTTCCTCGCTTAGAGGAGCTGCAGTTTCTGTTTGTTGGGATTGTCCACCTTGCATTTGTTCTAGAATTGGCGCTATTTGCTGACCTGTTTCACCGCCAAAAACATTAAGCAGTAAAATAATAATCCCAATAACTCCACCGCCGACTAGTGCTTTGCCACCGCCAGAAATTGATCTTCTGTCTTCTACATTGTCACTTTGTCTTCTGCCTTGCCATTTCATATTGAATTCTTTTTAATCTGGTTATTAAAACGTTGTACGAATTTATAGATTTTTTATGATAAATTTCACAATCGGAACATTAAGTTTTCAGTCTCATTTTTTTGTTTTTTATCAAAAGCAATTTATTAAGGCTGTGACTCAAACTGAGATTCAAAAACTAAATCATCCTAGCCATTTTACTAATGCTTCTTCAACTGTTCCTTTCATGATTGGTTTAGAAATGTAATCGTCCATTCCGGCAGAAATGCATTTATTGCGTTCTTCTTTTTCAGCACCTGCCGTAACGGCAATTATCGGAATGTCGCGCCCTTTTTTAGTATTTCTAATGGCTTTTGCAGTCTCATAACCATTCATTATTGGCATTTGAATATCCATAAAAATAAGGGTTGGATTTATTTTTTCAAATTGTTGAATGGCTTCGTACCCGTTTTCGCATTCGAAAATAAAGGCATTATGGTATAAGTTTTTTATAATTGTTTTAAGAAGAAGCATGTTTACCTTGTTGTCTTCTACAATTAGAAAAGTAATATTATTGTCGTTTGTTTCGATCTCATCAGAATCTAGATCGATATCTAAACTTTTAAGCTCGGCATTATATTTATCATTTATACTTTGATTACTTGTTTTTAGATTTAAATCAAAGAAAAAAGTGCTTCCTTCGTCAATTTTGCTTTCCAGCTGTAAACGACTTTCCATTAAAGCGAGCAATTGGTTAGATATGGTTAAGCCTAATCCGGTTCCTCCAAACTTTCTTGTTGTAGAGCTATCTTCTTGTAGAAAAGCTTTAAAGATTTTCTTCTGATTTTTTTCAAGAATTCCAATTCCAGTATCGATTACGGCAAAACGAAGCACGCAATTGTTGTTATGGTTCTTTTCTAAAACCGAAACGTTTAATTTGATAGATCCTTCGGTTGTGAATTTAACAGCGTTTGAAAGCAGATTAATCAAGATCTGTTTGAGACGAACAATATCTGTCCAGATATATTTGGGAACATCAGGATCAATGTTTAATTCAAGTTCCAGATTTTTTTTGTTCGATTCGTAAACAATTAAATCAAAAACTTGACCTAAAATTTTTTTAATATCATATAGGTCAATAAACAGTTCCAGTTTTCCTGCTTCAATTTTTGAGAAATCCAAAATGTCATTTATAATTTCAAGAAGAGAATGAGCTGATTGGTTAATCGTGGTCATGTATTTTTCTTGAATTTCCTCCAATTCCGTTTTCATTAATAAGTGTGTAAAACCAATAATTCCGTTTAAAGGAGTTCTAATTTCGTGCGACATATTAGCCAAGAAGTCAGATTTTGATTTGTTTGCCGCTTCAGCCAGCTGTTTCGCTTTTATAGCATCTTCTATTTCTTTTTTACTTGTAATGTCAAAATAAATTCCGCCAACAAATTCAATTTCATCATCTCGTTTAATTACATCTCCAAATTCTTCAATCCAAATAAACTCGCCAGTTTTGCGTTGAATGCGATATACATTATGCAAAGGCATTCCATGCTGTAGATTATCGATTTGATTGTTAATTACCTCTTCTTTGTCATCTGGATGAATTAACGATAAGAAAGATAAATTATTTTCAATAAATTCAGATTTTGAATATCCCGTAAGATTTAAAACTTCATCGTTTAAGAATATTTTGGTAGAGAAGGCATCAAATTTTGATAGATAAACTGTGCCAGGAATGTTGTTTGCAATCAGTTTAAATTTCTCTTCACTTTCAATAATTTTAGTTTCGTTTCGGTTTCTTTCTAGAGCAGACGAGATATTATTTGCTAATACCTGAAAGATGTTTATTTCGTCTTCAGACCATTTTCTTTCAGTAGTGCAGTCGTCAAAACCAATAAAACCAGTAAATAAATCGTTAATGTAAATTGGCAGAATTAAGATCGATTGAATTTCATTATCTATAAGTAGTTTTTTGAAAAAACCATCATTAAGATTTCTTGTAAATGTGTTTAGAATTTTTCTTTGCGAAGCAACATCATAAATTTCTTGAAGATTTTCTTCTGTCATATGGTGCAGAGGAGTAATTTGATGGACAACACCTTCACGCGACCATTTATATTTTTGACTAACAGTATTGTAAATCGGATCCTTTTCGTAGTAATACATATGATCTACTTTGGCTGCTTTTCCAATAATTTGATAGGTTTCCTGAAACATCTGATGAGTAGTTTTGCTCAAGAGAAACTTTTCGGTACATAGAGAAAGTGCAGACAAGAGCTGACTTTTAAGTTCTAATTTTCTTTCTGCTTCTAAACGCATTTGTGAAGAAATTGCAAGTGAAATTACATCAGAGATAGTTCTCGCATAATTAATGTCTTCATTATCCCATTCTCGTTTTTGTTCTGTGCTTTCAAAACAAGCAACGCCTGCTAATTGTCCCGTTAAGAAAATAGGTACATCTAGCATTGATTTGATATTGTTTTTTGTAAAATAAAGCTTTTGAAACTCAGAGGTTTCCAGTTTGTTGAATACGTCTGGCGCGTTAATAATGGCTTTGTTGTTTAAGGTTTCAAAATAAATAGGATAGGATTCTTTATTTAAGATGTTTTTATCGCTTAAACTTTGATTGTCTATGCTAAAAAGGTTTTTGCAGGTAATTAAATCATTGTCGTATTTCCAGAAACTTACGCGGTTCGTATTGCTTATAGAGGCGGCTTCTTTTAAGATTAAATCTATAACCGTATTTAAATCATCGTATTTGCTAAAGTCTGTCGTAGATAATTTTTTGGTTGAATTATTATAGGCCTCAATTTTTTTAAGACGTCTTTTTTTCTCGTTTTCGATGTTTTTCTTCTCGGTAATATCTCGCGCAATTCCAGAAAATCCAGCCGTTAATCCTAAGTCGTTTTTTCGAACAATAATTTTTTGTGAAATCCATATTTCATCACCATTCTTCTTCAAAATAGGAATTTCGATAATCGGATAATTATTTTCGTTAAGCACCAAATTTTCATAAAAATCAACAGCACTACTGATATAGTTATCATGAATGAAATTAGAATAATGCTTTTTGATTATTTCGTTTTGAGTGTATCCAAGAGCAGAAATGCCAAATTCATTTATAAAAGTAAAATGACCGTCAGCATCGATTTCAAAAATAATATCTGTTGCCGTTTCAATTAGATTTTTATATTGATCCTGAACAATAACTTGTTCTGTTACGTCTTGTCCAATGCTAATAATTAGGTCGTCTGAGAATTTTTTATCTTTCCATTGAATGTATTTATATTCACCGCTTTCGGCTTTTAATTTTCTAATGTAAAGTTTGTTTTCTTGATTTCTAACAAGATTTAATTTTTCGTTGGATTCTAAATTTTCAGTCAATTCCCAGAATTTTAAACCCATAACCTGATCAGGTTGGTATCCTAAAATAGGGGTTATGGTTTCGCTGCAAAAAAGTATTTCACCTTTTTGGTTGGATGCTATTGTAAGCGAATTTCCTTTATGAACAATTTCGCTTGCAAATCTAAAATTGTCTCTATTGTCTAATAAAACTGCATATTTTACTTGGTTTATGATGAAAATAAGGATGCAGAAATTGATTAATAAAATAGAAGATTTTATTGGAATTAGCTGAAATGCAACTGTTGCTATTAAAAAGCCAAATGTTAACGCAACAAAAAGCCAGTATATTTTTATGGGCTTAAGTATGTTGTAAGAAAAGAAAAATGAAATCAGGAAGACAATAATTGGTACAACATCACTGCTTAAAGTGACAATGTTGTAAGCAACATAACTGATATAAACAAAGAAGCAGGAAATGAAAATCTGTTGAATGTGATCTCTTACCCATTTAATTTTGTTTGTTATAGTGTAGATAACAAGAACAAAAATACCAATTAAAACATTGACTATTAATAGACTTTTAGGTCTAATTTTAAAGATCTCATTTATGATCTCAATAATAATAACTGCAATACCAAAAAATAAAATATAAAGCTGATATTCTCTGCCAACGGTATCTTGTTCTTTCTTTTTTTCGATGAAGTATCCAATTTTAGCTTTAATTCTAAAAAATTGGTAAACTAGAAGCGACAGAAATGCAAAGAGCGATAAACCTAAAACAAAAAGCTTATGGTTATTGTAGTAAATTATGTCTGAATTAAATACATACCACCTAGTCACAATCGATTCGAAGGTACTTCCAACAGTGGAAATTCCTGAAAGAATCAAATTGAAAAAACTACAGTTTGCGGCCATAGAATTTGGGGGTATGTTGGTTTAGTAAATAGCGTTTTGAAAATTCTTAAAAAGAAGTGGTTAAGTTCTCTGAAATTAAGAATTTTCTATTTTAATCTACATTGTATTTTCCAATTGAATCAATTGAATCTTCATCTTCAGATTGTGTTCCAAAAATGGCAAAATAGGTCGCGTAAATCATTGAACTATTAAAAACAACAGTGAAAATAATCCCCACGCAACAACCGATAAAACCAACCATTGAACCAAGGAAACCTATGATGAAAAAAGCAAATATATTAAGTGGGTTTTTTGTAGCGATAACTAAGCTCGATTTTATAGCGTCTATAGCCCCAAGGTTTCCAAAAACAATTAACGGAATTGATAGAAACATAAAGTAAGAAACCATAAATGAAACTAAATTTCCAACAAATATGATTCCTGCACTTTCAATTAAATTGGCAATAGCAGTTCCGAAAAGGGCAGGAATAAAGGCTGCAACAAAAATTTGCCCAAAATATGGTGATTTGTAATAAGTGAAGATAGTAGAAACATTAAATTCTACATCTCTGTCTGCAGAATCTGCCATTTTTAGAAAACCAGCACCAAATGGAGCTGTTATTCCTGCAACTATAGAAACGGCAACAGTTTGAATTACAAGCTGAATAGTAGTGAATTGTTGGTTTTCAAAATTTTGAATAAAATCTTTTGAGATTGCTTCAGCTCCATAATAGGCAACCATTATGCCCATAAAAGCTACAGCTGCAATAATTGAAAATACCAAGATGATTAGCCCAGAATAAAGTGCTATTTTTTTATAATTTTCGAAGGCGTGATTAAAAACTGTAGCAAAATCAAGGGAAAAGCCATTTTTTTTAATGTCCTCAATTTGGTCAAGTGTAGATTTCATTTATGTAAGATTGTTTTATAGACTTGTAATATTTGAAAGGTATCTTGACGTAAATATAATATATTTAATCAATTCCGTATAAAAATCTACAAAACATTCCGAAATGTTTTTAACTGATTTATAGCCAGTCTAGAATTCGTTTTATTGGGCCCAGTTTATCCTTATATGGCGCATAACGCATTGGCAAATCAAGCCAATTTCCTTTTTTTACAATTGCTTTATGATGAGAAAATGTATCGAAGCTTCGTTTGCCATGATAAGCACCAATTCCGCTATGCCCGACACCGCCAAAAGGCAGTCTATTGTTAGAAAAATGAATAACCGTATCGTTAATGCATCCGCCTCCAAAAGAGTATTTTGAAATTAATTTCTTTGCAAATGAATTATTTTCGCTAAAAATGTAAAATGAAAGAGGTTTCTCATAACGGCTTACAACCTTTTCAATATCATTTTCATTTTCATAAACAAGAATTGGCAGAATAGGCCCAAAGATTTCTTCTTTCATAACAGCGCTATCTAAATCTGGTTCTTCAAGAAGAGTAGGTGCAATATAAAGTTTATTGGCATCGCTTTCTCCACCAAATAAAACATGTTCGCCTTGAATCATATTGGTTAATCTATACCAGTTTTTCGTATTTATAATTCGTGCAAAATCAGGAGATTTATCTACTTTCTTTCCATAAGCTTTTATGATTTCTTCAATCATAAAAGAAATGAAATTAACTTTCATGTTTTTCTGAATTAGAATATAATCTGGAGCAATGCAAGTTTGTCCTGCGTTTATAAATTTTCCCCAAACAATTCGTTTTGCAGCCAGTTTTAAATTGGCCGTTTGATCAATAATGCACGGGTTTTTCCCGCCTAATTCAAGAGTAACTGGCGTTAAATTTTCTGCTGCGGCTTTTGCAACAATTTTTCCAACAGCGACACTTCCTGTAAAAAAGATGTAATCCCATCGCTGCGCCAGTAATTTATTAGAAACATCAACTCCGCCTTCAAAAACTTCAACATGATTAACATGAAATGTTTTTTCTATAATTTTTGCAATTACAGCAGAAGTATGAGGTGTAAGTTCAGATGGTTTTAAAACAACTCTATTTCCTGCGGCGACAGCAGCAACAAGAGGGCATAAAGCAAGTTGAAAAGGATAGTTCCAAGGAGCAATGATTAATACATCGCCATAAGGTTCTTTGTAAATATAATCGGTAGAAGGAAAATTAAGCAGTGACGGAAAAACACGTTTTGGTTTTGCCCATTTGTTAAGGTTTTTGATAACATCTTTAAGTTCTGAAATGACATAATTGGTTTCGGTCAAAACAGCCTCAAACTCTGGTTTTTTAAAGTCATCATATAAAGCTTTTACAATTAAATCTTCGCTTTTTTGAATATTATACAATAACTTTTTTAGAGTTTCCTTTCGATATCCGATGTCGCTTTTAAAGTCCATTTTACGATTAGCTTGTTTTTTTCTCCCTGCAAGTTAATCGATAAAATTTAAAAATTTAACAATTAAATCATAAAAATCATACAGCATTCCAAATTGGATCGTCTGGAGTAGGGGCAATAATTGTAATATTCTCTTTTGAAACCGGATGTACAAAAGTCAGTTTTCGAGCATGAAGATGAATTCCGCCATCAGGATTGCTTCGATCTGCTCCGTATTTTAAATCTCCTTTAATCGAAGATCCGATTGCACTTAATTGAGCACGAATTTGATGATGGCGACCTGTATGCAAATTGATTTCTAATGCCGTATAATTTTGAAGTTCTTTGATTATGGTATAATCTAAACTAGCCAATTTGCTATCTGGAACTTCTTTTAAATGAGCTTTAGAAGTATTATTTTTTTCATTTCGTTTTAAATAATGAATCAGTTTTGCTTTTGCTTCTTTTGGTTTGTTTTTTACAACAGCCCAATATGTTTTTTTAGTCTCACGATTGCTAAACAATTCATTCATTCGAGACAAAGCCTTACTCGTTCTAGCAAAAACCACAATTCCCGTTGTAGGTCTGTCTAATCGGTGAATGACGCCTAAGAAAACATCACCTGGTTTGTTATATTTAGCTTTAATATATTCTTTTACAACATCAGACAAAGGTTTGTCACCCGTTTTATCTCCCTGTACAATATCACCTACACGTTTATTGACCACGATAATGTGATTATCTTCGTGTAAAATTTGGAGATTATTTTTATCTGAAACAATTTTCATTTTGAAGTGAAATTTTAAATTGAAAAGTTTGGCTAAAGCCTTTAATATGTGTTAAAAATAAACCTCCAGCTAAAGCTGGAGGCAATTCAAAAATCTTTGAACCTTTGTTCCCTTGCCCTAAAAACTTAGAACCTTAGCAACTCAGAACCTTAGTATCTTAAAATCTAATATTGTTCATTAGCATTAGGAAAATCACTAGACTTAACATCTGCTGCATATTGACCGATTGCTTTAGTCATTTGGTCGTAAAGGTTTAAGTAACGACGTAAGAAACGCGGACTAAATTCATTATTCATTCCTAACATATCGTGAATTACTAAAACTTGACCGTCTACGCCACCTCCAGCTCCAATTCCGATTACTGGGATAGAAATGCTTTCTGCTACTTTTTTAGCAAGTTCTGCTGGGATTTTTTCTAAAACAACAGCAAAACATCCAACTTTTTCAAGCATTTGAGCATCTTCAATTAGTTTTTCAGCCTCTTCTTCTTCTTTTGCGCGAACACTATAAGTTCCGAATTTGTAGATAGACTGAGGAGTTAAACCTAAGTGTCCCATTACTGGAATACCAGCATGTAATATTTTTTTAATTGATTCTTTGATTTCTTTTCCGCCTTCTAATTTTACAGCATGAGCACCACTTTCTTTCATAATTCTAATAGAAGAACGTAAAGCTTCTTTTGGATCAGATTGGTAACTTCCAAAAGGCAAGTCAACTACAACCAAACCTCTTTCTACAGCGCGAACTACAGAAGAAGCATGATAAATCATTTGATCTAAAGTAATAGGTAGAGTTGTTTCGTGTCCAGCCATTACGTTTGATGCCGAATCACCAACTAAAATTACATCGACACCAGCGGTATCAACGATTTTTGCCATTGTATAATCATACGCAGTAAGCATAGAGATTTTTTCTCCGTTGCTTTTCATTTCTATTAATGACTTTGTTGTGATTCTTTTATAATCTTTTTTTGCTACTGACATTTTAATGTTTTTTTGATATTGTAAAAGTATTGAATAAATGTAAAACAGGAATTAGCAATTGTAGAATATTTCGACAGAAAATAGTTTTCGGTCTTTAAATTCTAATCAAAATTGCCTGTTTTACATTATAATAAAATAATTATGCAGCTTATGTATAAGTATTAATTTGTAGAATTCTTGATAACTTAAAGTTTAGCAGTCGGCCATATTTACGGCAACCGCCAGACCTCCTTCAGAAGTTTCTTTATATTTTGAATTCATATCTTTTGCTGTTTCCCACATCGTATTAATTACTTTGTCTAATGGAACTTTAGCATTTTTAGAATCGGTTTCTAAGGCCAATTCAGCAGCATTTATTGCTTTAATGGCACCCATTGTATTTCTTTCGATACACGGAATCTGAACCAATCCGCCAATAGGATCGCAAGTTAAACCTAAATGGTGTTCCATTGCAATTTCTGCTGCCATTAAAACCTGAGCAGGAGATCCGCCCATTAATTCGCAAAGCGCTGCTGCAGCCATAGAAGACGAAACGCCAATTTCTGCCTGACAACCGCCCATTGCGGCAGATATAGTTGATCCTTTTTTGAATATACTGCCAATTTCGCCAGCAACCATCAAAAATTGTTTTATTTCTTTTTCGCCTGCATTATGGTTTTCAATTACCATGTAGTACATTAAAACAGCAGGAATTACACCTGAACTTCCATTAGTTGGAGCAGTAACTACACGGCCTAAAGAAGCATTTACTTCGTTCACGGCAAGTGCAAAACAGCTAACCCATTTTAAGATTTGGCGGAATTTAACTTCGGTTTTTCTAATTTCTTCCAGCCAGCTCTGCGGATCATTATAGTTAGATAATCCGATTAAGTTTTGATGCATGTCAAAAGCTCTTCTACGCACATGAAGTCCGCCAGGAAGAATACCTTCAGAATGGCATCCAATATACATACATTCCAGCATCGTATTCCAAATGCGCATTAATTCAGAATGCACTTCAGCTTCTGGACGCATCGAAATTTCATTTTCGTATACAATTTCAGAAATCGATTTGTTTTCAGTAATAGTATAATTCAATAATTCGGCTGCGTTTTGAATTGGGTAGGGAAATGCACATTTAATAGCCTTTTTTTCTTTGGCATTTGTACGTTCTTCTTTAACCACAAATCCTCCTCCGATAGAATAGAAAGTAGATTCATATTCAGAATCATCAGACTTGTAAGCCGTAAATTTTAGTCCGTTTGCATGAAACGGAAGAAAATCTTTATTGAAAACAATGTCTTGAAGAAAAAAGAACGGAATCACTTTTTGGTTTCCCAAATTGATTTCGTTTGTCGTTTCGATTTTTTTAATAATACCAGCAATATCTTCGACAGGAATATACTCAGGATCTTGTCCACTCAATCCGAGCATAACGGCAAGATCTGTTGCGTGGCCTTTTCCAGTTAAAGAAAGTGAGCCATATAAATCGACTTTTACCCTTGTGATATCCTCTAAAATTGCTTCGTCTTTCAACTCTTCTAGAAAGCGTTCGGCAGCGCGCCAAGGACCTAAAGTGTGTGAGCTTGAAGGGCCAACGCCAATTTTAAGCATATCAAAAACAGAGATACATTCTTCCATTGTTCAATTTTTGTTAAGACAAAGATAATCGAATAATGCAATGATGATTTCTTTTTGAGTGTTAATCTTGCGTATTTGTTAAAAAAAATATTAAAATTTAATAATTCGGCAACGAAATAAATTTAAAACCTTAATATGCACTTTCCGTAAAAAGTTCGTGTTTTTTCGGTATTTTTGTAGAAGAACGAGGCGCATTGCTTGGCTCTTAATATTAATACTTCCTGGAATTTTGTTTTAATTCTGAAATGTCTTTTTACAAATGTTAATGCCACAAGAAGATAAAGTTACCATATGATAGAATTTTTCAGACATCTATTACAAGAATTCGAATTACCTCTAAGCAACCCAGTATTAATTTTTTCGTTAATACTATTTATAATCCTGCTTTGCCCAATTTTATTAAAAAAGATCAATATTCCTGGAATTATCGGACTTATCATTTCGGGTGTTATTATTGGCCCGCACGGATTAAATATTCTGGCAAAAAACTCTGCAGTCGATTTATTTTCGACAATCGGGCTTTTGTATATCATGTTTATTGCGGGACTAGAATTGGATATGAATGAGTTTAAGGCCAATCGTAACAAAAGTGTTCTATTTGGATTTTTTACCTTTATTCTGCCACTTTCAATAGGATTTCCGGTTTGTTTTTACTTGTTGAAATATGATTTTAATGCCAGTTTCTTAACAGCGAGCATGTTTGCAACCCACACTTTGGTTGCTTACCCGATTGTAAGCAAGTTGGGAATTGCTAAAAACCAAGCGGTTGCCATTACAGTCGGCGGAACTATTTTGACCGATACTGCAGTTTTGATTATCCTAGCGGTAATTATGGGAAGTAGTCAAGGGAATTTGAATCAGGCATTTTGGGTTAAATTAATTGTTTCTTTAGCCATTTTTTCTGCGATAATGTTTATGATTATTCCACGTGTTGCAAAATGGTTTTTTAAGAAATTAGAAAGTGAAAAACACGCTCATTATATTTTTGTGCTTTCTGTGGTTTTCTTTGCCGCATTTTTGGCCGAGGTAGCAGGAGTAGAGCCAATTATTGGTGCATTCGTTGCAGGTTTAGCGCTTAATCCATTAATTCCACATTCTTCTGCGTTGATGAATAGAATTGAATTTATTGGAAACTCCTTATTTATTCCATTTTTCCTGATTTCTGTTGGAATGTTGGTAGATGTAAGCGTTATTTTAAGCGGACCAACAGCTTTGATCGTAGCGGGAACTTTGAGTGTTGTAGCAATTTTTGGAAAGTGGATCGCAGCATTTTTTACTCAAATTGTTTTTAAATACACTAGAACAGAAAGACAGCTTATTTTTGGATTGAGCAGTGCGCACGCAGCGGCAACTTTGGCAGTAATTTTAGTTGGTTTTAAAGCTAAAATCTTAGACGAAAATATTTTAAACGGAACTATCATCCTAATTCTTATTACGTGTATCGTAGCTTCGTTTGCAACTGAAAAAGCAGCGAAAAAAATTGCCATCTGCGAAGAAGAAATTTCACATGAAGACGCCGACAAAGATCAAATTTTAGACGAACATATTTTGATTCCGTTAGCAAAATCTTCTGCTGCGGCAAGTTTATTAGATTTTGCTCTTTTGATAAAAGATAAAAAATCATCTAATCCAGTTACTTTATTAACGATTGTTCCAAACAATAATCAGGCAGAAAAGAACATTTTAAAATACAGAAAAGCAGCCGATAAATTTGTAATTCAAGGATCGGCTTCAGAAGTAAAAATTAATACGATTGCCAGAATCGACCATAATCCTGCGAGCGGAATTGCAAGAACGTCAAAAGAAATTATGTCGGATATTGTGATTGTGGGCTGGCCAAGAAAGACTGGATTTATTGATAAAATCTTCGGAGAGAATGTAGATTCGATAATAAATAATGTAGATAAGACTTTATTTATCTGCAGGTTTCAAAAGAATTTTATTGAAGAAAAAAGATTGGTTTTTATTTGTCCGCCGTTTTCAGAAAGAGGAATTGGTTTTCATTTGTTAATGCAGAAAGTGAGCCGTTTGTCACAAGAATTAAGCATTCCGATTGTGATTTATGCTGAAAAGAAAACGCATGAAGCTATTCAGCAAATTGGTTCTAATTTAAAACTGAACAGTAAATTTGGTTTTAAAAATGTTTCTGATTGGGAAAATTTTGAAGTAATTTCTGAAGACATAAAACCAACCGATTTTATTATTGTCAATTTATCTCGAAAAGGTTCTGTTTCTTATCAATCAATCTTTGATAAATTGCCAACAAAGTTTGAAAAGTATTTTGATAGCAATAATGTAATGCTTGTTTATCCGCAAGACGACAGAAAAGAAAGCGCAATGGATGCTTACGAAGATTTTACTGCATCGCCTTTAGCAAAAGGTATTGAAGCAATAGAACAAATCGGGCGTGGTTTAGGAAGTATTTTGAAGAAAGGTTAAAATCGAATCTTCATGAAAATTTCAACTATTTTGCTTGTTTTGGCTCTCACTTTTATTTCTTTGAATTGCAATAAAGTTAAAGAAGATGTGAACTTAAATTCTGAAATAGCATTTAAAAATGATAGCGTTGTAAAACCTGTAAAAATAGAATTGCCTGAGAGTTTTGACGAATTCAATAAAAAATTCCATTCTGATTCTCTTTTTCAGGTTTCGAGAGTTGATTTTCCGATTGAAGGACAGCATGTTTCAGGTTTTGAGCAGTACAATTGGACAAGAAAGAATTGGCAGTTTCAAGCAATTCCCGTTGCCGAAAAATCGGAAATAGAAGAATATCAGCATTCATTAGTAAAAACCGATACCTTAATTACAGAAAGATTTTGGATTCCTGACAGTGGTTTTGAAGTGGAAAGACAGTTTAAACTCATTCAGAATAAATGGTTTTTAATTTATTATAACGACATAAATTTATAGTATATGGAGACTTTAGATGAGATTTTGCAGAAGTATCGTTTTCCTAAGAGAAAGATAGAATCTTCAGTTGATATTGAAGATATTCAAGCACATTTAAAATTTGATCTTCCTGAAGATTATGTTTTTTATGTCGAAAATTATCTTGGAATCGATCAGTTTATTGGAGCTGAGTTTATAAAACTTTGGAGCCTAGAAGAAATTATTGATGCTAATTTGGAATATCATATTTTTGAAAAACTGCCCCAAACATTAGCAATAGGTACAAATGGAAGTGGAGAATTTATTGGAATTGAATTTGAAGATGATAATTCTTTAAAAATTATTCTTTCGCCTTCTATAGATTTGGACACAAAGTATCATGTTGAAATAGGAAATTCATTTACAGATTTTCTCCTTCGACTTGATAATGGAGTGGAATGGTTTTTATAAATTTAAATGGATTATATGAATCACAATGTTAAATCTATCAGACCGTTTATTGGCGCTAAGAACTTTGAAGTTTCAAGAAGTTTTTATCGTGATTTAGGGTTTGAGGAAACAGTTTTAGAATCTAATTTTTCAGTTTTTAAAACAGGAGAAATCGCTTTTTACCTCCAAGATTACTACGATAAAAGCTGGATAGAAAACACTATGATTTTTCTCGAAGTGGATAATGTCGAACGATATTATAGCGAACTTTTGTCTCTAAATCTTCCTGAAAAATATGAAGGAGTAAAATTAACTCCGATAAAATATTTAGATTGGGGGAGTGAATGTTTTATGCACGATCCTTCGGGAGTTTTATGGCATTTTGGGAAATTTAAGTGAATCACCTCAATCCAAAATCACCTAAAACGCGTGTCGTACTTTTACGCTGATACCAATCATTGTAAACCAATTCTAAGTTTTTAACCTCAAATTCTCCAAAATCATAATCACGAAATTTTTCGGCTATTTCTATTAATTTTTTCGGATCATGGAGTTTTTCCTGAAAACGCATTACAGTTGAATGTGCTGTAGATATAGAATAACGGCTGTCGATACTTTGTTTTAATCCTGAATTTTTGAAATTTTCACGAAGTCTATTTCGTAAATTATTTAGAGTTTCATCGCTTGGAAATCCTTGAATCATAAGAGCAGACGGAGAAGCAGTTACTCCTTTAAAATGAATTTGAATTTTCTCAACATCAACAAGGCTTCTGCATATTACTTCTATATATTCCTTTGCCGATATCTGATTTAAAGTAAAATCAGAAGAACAAGAAATAATAGACATAACTGTAATATGAATATCTGAATCAGGGTAAAAATATTGCTCAGGTTCTGCTTTTCTTAATTCATTTAGGAAAGTGTGAATATTTGCTTTTATTTCATCATTTGGGCGAATAAGCAACGTGATTCCAAAACGAGAATCGGATTCATTTTTAAGTTCAGAATCAATTGAATATTTTCCTGTCGAAATAATCTCAGAAGAGGTTTTGTAAAGTTGGTCGTAGTGTTGGGTTAAATTCATTTGTGGTTTTATTTCTTTTTGGCTTTTGCCAGATTTTCTTTGACTCTAAATTTTACAATTTCAGTAATTAAGTCATAAGGCATTGGGTCTTTGAGAGGAAATTGTACAGAACCTTTTCCCGATTTATATTTAGAGAGTTTTGCAGCAAAAGCTTCATGTCCGCTTGGCAAAGCATAAAGTCCGATATGGTTTTTAAAAGCAGCAAAATAAACTACAATTCCATTTTGCTCAAAAGCTGGCATCGAATAACTGATTTTCTCTTTTGCATCAGGCGCTGCTTTCTGAATCGTCATTCTTACTTTTTCCAAAATTTCTTGAACATCATTAGGAAATCCGCCAATGTATTCATCTATATTTTCTGGTTTTTTAACTTCCATGACATTTTTTTGTTTCAGGTTTCAAGTTTCAAGTTGCTTTTCTTTGTGGCTAGTTTTCTAACCGCAAAGGGCGCAAAGTTATTTTATTAAGAGACTAAACAGAATCTAGATATAAAGTTTGCAAAGTTTTGTACAGATAAAGCTTTGTGGACTTTTCGTTTTAGTGACTCTTAAAATACTTAGCAAGCTTTGCGTAAACCTTTGTGTTCTTTGCGGTAAACACACACACACACACACACACACACACACACAGATTTTGCGGTTAAATAAGATTAAGCAAGTCCTTTTGGAAAACGATCCAAAACCAAATTCAGTTGTAAATTATGTTCTAAATAAGCTTTTGCTCCAGCCAAAACCAAAGTAAAGCCTTCAGTCGAATTACGAACCTGATCTATAATTTTATCGGTGTCTCCATGAAAACCAGAATTGGTAATACTTACAAAAGTTTCACTTTCGTTCAACGGATTAAAAACCCATTCTACCAATGTAATTTCGTCAGGATTTCCCCATTCAATAACAATTTTTTTATTTTCTTGAAGTACAATTGTCGTAACAGAAAGAGAAAAACCATACATTTCCCAAGTCCATTCTGTTTTTTGATTTTCTTCTAATTTTCCAGATCCTTTTGTAAACCAAAATTTACTTGTAATCTGCGGATCAATAAAAGCCTGAAAAACTTCTGAAACAGGCTTTCTTATCAGCATTTCTGCCTTTGCGTATTTGTTGTTTTCTGTTTTCATTTTGTTTGAAGTTAATTAGTTAGATCTAACGAGGAAATGTAAATATAACTCTAAAATTTGTATTGAGATCTTAAGTTCTGACTTATAACTTTTTTTTATCAATCCACTTTCCGACAGTGGGCGCAGTGTAATTTTTCATTTGATCTAATAAATCGTCAATAGAATCGCTAACCAAAAGCATTTTTTGATTGACTTCTTTCAATAATCCTTTTTCTGTCATAGTTTGCAATAGCGTTATTAGAGAATCATAATAGCCATTTACATTCAAAATTGCGATTGGTTTTTTATGCAAACCTAATTGCGCCCAAGTCAACATTTCGAAAAGTTCTTCTAGAGTTCCAAAACCACCTGGAAGTGCGATTACACCATCACACAAATCGTTCATTTTGGTTTTTCTTTCATGCATGCTCTCGACCAAAATCAATTCGGTTAGGCCTAAATGTGCAATTTCTTTCGATCTTAAAAAATTAGGAAGCACGCCAATTACTTTTCCGCCAGCACTTAAAGCTCCATCAGCGACAGCGCCCATTAAACCGACATTTGCACCACCATATACTAATTCTATATTTTGTTTGGCTAAGGTTTTGCCTAAATTGGTTGCTTGTTCTTCGTAAATTTTTTCAGTGCCAAAACTTGAAGCACAGAAAACAGTTATTCTTTTCATTTTTTGAGTTTTTTGAGTTATGAATTATGAGTTATGATATAAATTACAAGTTATCGTCAACTCAAAATTCATAACTCATAACTCATAATTTTCTATAATTTTTTCTTCAATTCATATTCAAAATATGGTACTTCACGACCATTAACCGTAAATGTTAACTCGTTGATTTTTTTGGCTCCAAGTTTTAAAACGGCTTTTTGCGAACGGAAGTTTTCTGCTCCAATATGAAAAAGTACCGAATCAACATGCTCAAATGCGTAATCGATCATTAATTTTTTGTTTGAGTTGTTGTACGGGCCGCCCCAATATTTTCGGGTAATAAAAGTGTAACCAATGCTAATATTCGATTTTTCTGGATTGTAATCGTAGAAACTTGTTGTTCCCATTATTTCATTGGTTTGTTTATCGAGAATTAGGAACGGACTTTTTGTAAGTATTAGATCAAAATAAGCTCTAAAAACATCTCTTTGATGTCGATCCTTCGCAGGATTTTGTTCCCAAATTAACGGATCGGAAGCTGCTTTAAATAAGGCTTCAAAATGTTTTTCTTCTAACGGAATTAACTTGGATATTTCATTTTCTAAGAAATCTGGCTGTAAATTGAAGTTACTTATTGTCATATTTTTTTAATTATTTAATAATTTTTAACACAAAGTTTGTCATTTCGAGGAACGAGAAATAACAAGATTATCTATAATATACCTTATAAGAAAATTAAATCTGTTTAATCTGTACGCAAGAAACATTCTCCATTTTTACTTCTTTTCCCATTTTCTTTAATAATCCAGTTTTAGAATCTCTTTTAAAAACAATTACATTTCCCGTTAAAACATTCGAGGCAACCAAAAATTTCCCGCTTTCATCGAGAGCAAAAATTCTCGGATGTTTTCCTAGAGTAGATTGATAGCCAATGTTTTTTAAAAGACCATTTTCATCGATAGAGAAAATAGCAATATTGTTTTCTTTGCCACGATTTGTTGCGTATAAAAATTTTCCATCAGGAGAAATATGAATATCAGAACTTTCAAAGCCATCTTTTATTTTATCTGAGTGTGTAGCAATGCGTTGGATTTTATTTAAAACACCATTTTCATAACTGTAAACGCTTACTTGTCCAGCCATTTCTTCAATGCAATATCCATATTTTTGATTTGGATGAAAGGTTAAATGTCTTGGGCCAGCTTCTAAATCGGTTTTCGTAAACGGATTTTTAGTTTCTACTAATGGCTTTTTCAGATTTTCATCAAAAGCATAGCAGCGTATTTTGTCGGCTCCTAAATCGGGTAAAAACAAATAATCGCATTGTGGAGAAAATACCGCCGAATGTACGTGAGATCTAGTTTGTCTATCTTTATTTACGCTTCCGTCCATATACTGAAAATTCTGGGCAATCGAATCGATTTTACCATTTTCTAAAATAGGATAGACAGAAACACTTCCTTCTGTATAATTGGCATTGGCAAGCCATTTTCCGTTTTTGTGAACACTGACATAAACAGGATTTTCGCCACCGCTTCTTTGACTGTTCAAAAAAGTCAAAGTTTTTGCTGACGGATTAAATTCAAAACTGCTTACGCTTCCTGCATTTGGTGTTTTAGTGTCTGTGCAGGCATAAACATATTTTCCGTTTGGCGAAACCGTCAAATAAGACGGATTTATAATGTTTTTGACTGAAGTAAATTTGGTCAATTTTCCGTTTAAGGTATCCAATTGATATACTTGAATAGCTTCAGCAGTTTTATCACGATTGTAAGACCCTAAAAATACATAGGTGTTTTGAGAAAAGACATTAGTTATTAAAAGGAAGAAAAAAGATAGAAATATTATTTTTGGTTTCACGGTTTTTAGTTTGTTTCAGGTTTTAAAGTTTCATGTTTCAAGTTTTGCTCACTTTTGTCAGGGTGAGGGAAGTCGAAGCCCTAGTGTCAATTGGATCGCCCTTCGACTTCGCTCAGGGTGACATTGCATGAATTTATAATTCGGTTTAGAATTCATAATTCATAATTCATAACATTAGTTAACCCCTTTCCACCATTGTTTAAATTCTTGTTTATCATTTTTCAATTCAACAATTTCGCCAATCATTGGTGTAATTAACGGAATCGGATTTTCAGACAAACTATTCAATTCGGTTACTTTTTTCAAAGGTTCGTCCCAAGCGTGAAGAGATAATGAAAACTTAGAAGAATGTACCGGAAATACTCTTTTTGTTTTCAGGTCTTTCATGGCTTTTATTACATCTTGAGGTAAATTATGAATATATTTCCAACTTTCGTTGTATTGTCCGTTATCAATTAAAGCAATATCAAACGGTCCGTATTTTTCGCCAATTTCGGCAAAATGCTTGTCGTAGCCACTGTCTCCGCCCAAATACATTTTAAAATCCTTGCTTTCTAAAACAAAAGAAGTCCAAAGCGTATTACATCTTTTAAAACCTCTACCCGAAAAATGTCTTGATGGCGTGGTGTGAATTGTTAGATTTTCATCTAATTCTATTTTAGAATACCAATCTTTCTCAATAATATTTTCAGAAGGAAATCCCCAGAATTCCAGGTGCGAGCCAACACCAAGAGCAGTAACAACTTTTTTAGTTTTAGGTTTTAATTTTAAGAAGGTATCGTAATCCAAATGATCGTAATGATCGTGCGTGATTAGCAAATAATCAATTTCAGGGAGATCATCGACCGTATAAATATCAGTTCCTTTAAACGATTTTGTTGTTCCTGGAATAGGAGAGGCGTTCCCGCTAAAAACGGGATCTATTAAAAAGCGTTTTCCTTCCAACTGAATAAAATAAGACGAATGCCCAAACCAAACTAAAACATCCTGATTTAATGCGAGTTCTTTTAAGTTGGTTTTTACTGACGGAATTAAATCTGTCGGAATTTTTCGATCTACTTTCTTGAAGAAAAATTCAAATAAAACTCCAGCCATAGTTTTGCCTTCGGCGAGATCGGGTGTAAAGCTCTGGTTTTCGAATTTTCCGTTTTTATATTGCGGCGAATTTTGAATTTGAACCAGTCTTTCTCCCGAAGGTGCTTTTCCGAATTTTGGGTGTTGAAGAAACATATAAATTGCAAAAGCAATCAGGAATAATAGAATTAGGAATGTTGTCATTTATTTTGAGGATATAAATTTTGGGTATATTCAATTGAAAGTAAAATTATCTTTTTTAAGATTTCAATATCAATATCTGTGAGTTTTTTAATGTAAATGCATGCCTTAGACGAAGTATGTTTTCCAAGTTTAGATAAAAGTTCTTCTCTTTTTTCTTCTGGCAGATAAAAATAAACGGTCATGGCTGTTTTTCTTGGTGAAAAACCAGCCAACGGAGCATCACCTTCGTGTCCACTGTCGTATTTGTAATGATAGCTTCCAAAACCAATAATGCTTGGTCCCCACATTTTGGGTTCAAAACCAGTTGCTTCTTGAATTATTTTTAGAAGTTCAAAAGCATCATTTTTTTTAACTTCATTTTCGACAGCGTTAATAAAATCAGTAACGCTACTTTGAGTTTCTGTAGTTTTATTTTTTGCCATTTTGTCTACGATTTACTTAATAAATCACTTTTAAAAAGAATGTTTTTGATTTTAAATTCAGAAGCATAAAACAAATTAGAATCTTCGGGCATCTGATTTTCTAAAACAATTAAGCTTACATCACTGTCAGGAAAATACAAGTTTACAGCAGAAAATCCGTTGCCAAGGCCAGTATGTCCAAAATATTTTACGGGTTCTTTTTCGATAATTCTTAAACCGTAACCGTATCCTTCTTTTACTTTTCCGAAAAAGTTATGTTGATTTTGAATTGTATACGATGTCATTAATTTGTATGATTCGGGTTTTAGAATTTTTCCCTTGTGAAGGTTGTTATTCCAAATTAAAAGATCATTTACAGTAGAAACAAGACCGCCTGAAGGCACTTTGTATGGAGATATTAAATTATTTTCTGCTTTTTCTAGATTATTACCGTTAGAGATGTATCCTGTAACTAAATTTTTATCGCTGTCTTTTGAATAGCAAAATGTATTATTCATTTTAAGCTTTTTAAACAGCTCATTTGCTAGTTCTGAATAGCTTTTTTTAGATACCGATTCGAGAATTTGACCCAATATAGGATAACCCTCATTGCCATATTTAAAATCGCTTCCTGGTTTAAAAAGTAAAGGTTTTTGTAAATCAGTGATTCCATGTGAGTGGTTTAATAACTGATGAACTGTAATAGTATCTGCCCATGTCTGCTTTAAATTGGGTAGGTATTTTTTTATTGGAGTATTGAGATCAATTTTACCTTGTTCTACTTCTTTTAAAACCAAAGCAGCTGTAATTTGTCGGGTAATAGACATAATTTCAAATTGGCTATCTAGGTTTAAAGGTTTTTTGGTTTCAAAATTCGCAAATCCTTCAGCCTTTGAATAAACTGTTTTGCCATTTTTCGCAATCAAAATCACACCGGTAAATTTCGGATTGGTGTTTTGAAGTAAACTATCAATACTTTTTTTATAATTGTCTTTTGTTTGTGCTGAAGAATGGCAACTGGTTAAGATTACTAGTAGTAATAAGGAAATTTTAGGGATTAAGTTCATTTATTAATTGTGAATTGTAAGTTGCAAATTATGAATTGTTTGTAATTTATCATTAGTTAAAACATTCCGTTTTCGTTAATAGAATCTTTTGGGACAGGTTGTCCTAGATCCCAAAGTTCGACGATTTTATCCGATTCGAATTTGAGAATATGCACAACAGCAAAACCAATATCTGAAGGCGTTTGTTTGAGGTGCGAATGCACAGCAACTAAGTTATCGTCTTCTAGAATATGATGAATTTTAAAAACCTTATTCGGATTTGTTCTGGCAGATTCTTCCATGGCAAGCATTAAAGTGTCTGCATCGCCTTTGAAATAGGCGTTGTGATGTTTGAAATTCTTTCCGACATACAATCGAAAACCTTCGTGAGGGTGCCCTTTTGCTGCTAATTTCAAGAAGTTTTTAGCGATTTCTTTCCTAGTCATGATTCAAGATTTAAAAGCAAACTAAGTTAAGAAATAAAGCGCTACAAATTTTGCAGAAAAGGATTGTAAATTTATAAAATTAAAGGGCTTCCGATTTTATTTTATTCAGATCTACGCCTAGTTTTGTAAATTCTTTTTCGCCCAATTCGGTTATGTAGAAATGCTTGTCTGTCGAATTGTTTTTTGAAATCCATTTTTTAGATGCAAATGTCTCTAAAAGCAATTCTCCCAATTTGCCACCAATATGTTCGTAGCATTTTTTTGCTGGTTTTATTGTTTTGTCGCTCATATTATTTTTTCTTTTTTAAAGCAATTTTAGAAGCTAAATATGCCATCGGAATATAAGCAAAAATTAAATCTGCAAAACCAAACCAAATAGGAGAAGGCAAAGTAAAAACCGTAACTATACCGCCAAATAAAAAGAAAGCTCCAATAGCGAAAGCTAGTTTTGTTTTGTGTTTAATTGCGGCAACAGCAGTTGTCAACGCTCCTGCAAAAGTTCCGATTGCGTGTGCTAAAAATGGAAAAAGAAAATGCTTTGGTTCAAATAAATGCATGGTTGCCTTTAAGCCTTCGGTAGTGCTAACATCTGCACCATTTGGAGCCGGAATTATAGAGCCGCTTAGTAAAATGATGCTCATATTGACAATACTGCCAATAACTAAACCTGCAATTACAGCCAAAGTATTTCTTAAAAATGGATTCATAATTTTCGCTTTTTAAGCTAACGAATTTATGAAAAATAAAGCAATTAGTTAAATGATTGTCTGAATTCTAAAGGCGAAGTATTTGTTTTGGTCTTGAATAATTTACTAAATGATTGCTGATGTTCAAAACCAAGTTCAAAAGCAATTTCGCTAATAGATAACGTAGTGGTCGAAAGCTTTTCTTTTGCTTTTTCAATCAATTTGTTATGAATGTGCTGTTGTGTACTTTGACCCGTATGCATTTTTAACAATGCACTTAGATAATTGGGAGAAACGTTTAAATTTTCGGCTATAAAGTGTACCGTCGGAAGTCCTTTCTGTTTTAAAGAATCATCAGAAAAATGGTCTTCGAGCAATTTTTCTAAACGCGCTAAAATCTGATGGCTGCTGATTTTTCTAGTAATAAATTGTCTGTTGTAAAATCTTTCAGCGTAAGTCAAAAACAATTCAATTTGTGCAATAATTACATCTTGGCTAAACTTATCAATATTAGACTGGTATTCCTGCTGAATATTTTTTATGATGTCTATTAGCATATTTTCTTCTTTATCAGAAAGATGAAGCGCTTCATTGACTGCATAACCAAAGTAATCATATTGTTTGATTTTCTGCGCAAGCGGTGTATTCCAAAGAAAATCAGGATGAATCAATAATGACCATCCTGTGTGTTGCATTTCGTTATTTCCTTCAATAGAAAAAACTTGTCCTGGCGAAAGAAAAATTAAAACTCCTTCTTTAAAATCGTATTCCTGCTGACCATAACGCATTTTTGCGTTGGCATTTCTTTTTAAAGCAATCGAATAAAAATCTAGCACTAAGCTTTTTGGTTCTTCGTCATTAAGATATTTTAAATCTTCAAAATTGTAAACGCTCACCAAAGGATGTTCGGGTTTTGGCAAATTTCTAAAATCATGAAATTCGCTTATTGTTTTAAATCGAAGAGGTTGCTGATTTGCCATAATACAAAGTACTTAATTTTGGTTGAAAATAGAAGCAAATTCTTTTGCATAATCTGCCAGTTTTGTTTTTCCTAAAAATGCAGGACGATTTCGATAATAATCTTCACCAAGCAAACCGCTGTAAAGTGCAGCATACATTTCTACCAAACCTTGTGCAATTTTAGGTTGCATTCCAACAGCAATTAATCCGTTTAGTGTTTCCTCGTCACTTATTAATTTCCATTTTAGATCTGGATTGCCAATTACGTCGCCCAAAATTTTTGCGGTTTGATCTCCAGTAAGCTCTTCGCTTGCTACATAACGTATTTTTTTTCCGTCGAGCGGAGTTGTAAGTTCTTCTGCAATAGCTTCAGCTATATCGTTTGGAGAAACCCAAGGAATTAATTGATCTGCTCCATAATTAGCGGCTATAACTCCTTGATTTTTAATCATCGGAATATAAGCCAACAAATTGTAGTAAAAAGAAGTTGGACGCATAAATGTTATCGAAACATTTGAAAGTCTGTTTAGAACGGCTTCGATTTCATTATAACGCTGAATGATTCCAGAACCTTGCTCTAAATGCGCACCAATACTGCTTAAAAACACTACGCGCTTTACGCCAGATTTTGAAATGGCTTCTGCATAATTATTTCCAATTGTGCGAGTAAAAGCATCTAAATCAAGATTCGGATCAAAATAATTTGCACGCGGAATCATACAATATACAGCATCTGCTCCTGTAAAAGTTTGAGTTAAAAAATTAACGTCATTTACTGAACCAATTGCGGCTTGCGCTCCAAGGTTTTCAATTTCCGATTTTCTTTCACTACTGCTTGCAATTACTGTAATTTGATGTCCTTCTTTTATTAAAGCTTTCGCTAAAGGTTTGCTAATGTTTCCTAAAGAACCTGTAATTATAATTTTCATACTATTATTTTTTTTGATGATACAAAGTTGCGCATCATTAGAGAAATAGATTTAGCCAAATCTATGATTGACGTAGTCTAAAATAATAGTATGAAAAGTGATTTTATTTTTCGGATAATTTTCTTTCCGTTTCAATTTGAGGCTTTCCCGTTGCGTTTGGTTGGCCTTTTCCTGTTTCAATTAGTTTTTTCAAACTATTCTCGATGTAATTACTCCAGCCTGCTTTGCAAACATCAAAACATTCATATTCTGGAACCAAACCAATATGTGTAAAAGTGAGTTTTGTTTTGTCATCTTCTTTTGAGATATCAAAAACTGCTGTTGTATTAGTCCATTCTGTATCATCTTTCGTGAAGCTGAAATAATTTTCTTCAATGAGCCAAACAATTTTCTGATTCGGAATTACTTCAATCAATTTTATTTTACAGCGATGAACATCTTCATAATGATATTTAAATTCATCGCCTTGATTTGCTGTTTTTCCTTCAATTTCTTCAGACCACCAGCCGCGAACATTTTGTATGGCTTTAAAAACTTCTTCTGGCGATTGATTGACAATTATGGTTGTGGTAAAATCGTGAGTATTCATAATCAATTGACTTTTAAATTAGTAAAGTAAAATTACAATCTAAAAATCAATTGATTAAGGTGTTTAAAAGACAATTTAAAGGTGTATTTCAGACAAGTTTTTTATTAGATGCCGTAAAAGAATACTGCAATTGCCATAATTAAGCCAAATAAAATTAGAAAACCTAAAAGAGTGATTAAAGTAACTCTCCATCCGCCATAAGTATCTCCTCCGTTATCGTTATGCTTTTGTATGTTTTCTTCTTGATAAGTCTGAATTATGTAGGAAGCGATGAAAGAATAAATAACTGGAAAAACAATTTTTGGAAAGTTTTCGGGAAGGCTAAATGAGATTCCAATGATTACGATTGTACAGATCGCTGTAATAATCCAAGTGTTTCTGGCTTTTTCAAGATCATTAAAAGTTTTAAAATTTTCCGCAATGCAATAACCAGCAACCAATGGACCGCCAAAAAAAGTTGCGGTGCTAATTGCTTTTTTAGAATATATTTTTTCTGTCGGAATCTCTTCAAAGACTGATTTCTCTACATTATTGTCTTGTGTCATTTTGGGTAAATTTAGATTTGAGTTTTATACTATTGTTTTAATTTTTTGAGGAATTCTATTGATAAGGTCAAAATGTTTTGACATTACATTTTCGAGATTCAAAGTTCCGCCTAGAATAATCATTTCTTTATGTGTAAAACGTTTTCCAAGTCGGTCTTCGATCATAATTTTTTCCATGCTTTGAGCGATTTCGATTTCATGTAAAAACTCATTCGGATGACCGGCTGTGCAAATTACAAGACCGTACGGAATGGTTTTCATTTTTCTGGAAGTTTCGTTTTGCCCATATGCATATCCTACCGAATATACACGATCAAACCAGCCTTTTAATTTTGCTGGACAATCGCTCCACCAAACAGGATATAGAAAAATAATACAGTCTGCTTTTTCTATTTTTTCTTGTTCTGCTAAAACATCTGCAGGTATAGGAAGTTCTGTTTTCGCAAAACCTTCACGATCGTATTCTTCCTCAGACATATCGCTAATAAAATTAGACGCATACAAATCAGAGATTTCTATATTCCATTTTTGATTGTTCAAGGCTAGTTTTAATCTTTTTAGAACTTGAAAAGTATACGATTTTTTGCTAGGATGCGCGTAAACAATTAGAATATTCATTTTTAGATTTTTTGTATTAGAAAATGCTTTTAAAACTAATTATATTTTGTACGAAAATACAAATAAAAACATAAGTAATAATGGGATTGTTATTTAAGAACTTTCCTTTCGTTTTCGAGCATTTTTTCGATATTGAAATAAATGCCATCAACATTGTAAACACCTTTTTCAAAGCTTAAATAATCACAATTATCAACAAGTGATTGTCCTTTCGATTCGATTTCAAAAAGGCTAAGCAGAATATATTCGTGATCGACCATTAATACGTGAAAACCAGTTTCGCATTTTTTACCGTCGCCAGAAGAAAGAATAACGTTCATGATACTATGAAATCTAAAAGAGGCAATTTTTGCACTGGTTTCATCGCCTTTTAAGTGATAAATATAGGCTAGAAAGTTAAGCTGCTGTAAGTCGAAAGGGAAATCGTTTAGAGAATGATTGATTAGTTTGATAATGGCATCGTAATCGGTGGTTTCGAGTTTTTCTTTGTTGTAATAAGCTTGGAGCTTTTCGTCGTCTGGAGATTTCCAGAAAGCATTGTATTTGGGCTGAAAAAAATAACCAAGATACAAATGGCGGTATTCATCATGCGTTAAAAGAGTGTCGTTCTTCGTGAGTCTTTCCATTAATTTAGGATAGAAAAACTTTGAATTTTTGTCACTTATTTCTTTTTCAATGGCTTTATAATCTGGTGTCGTAAAACCAGTTTCTTGTGAATGCAATTGGATTCCGAAACAAAAAATGAAAAGGATAAAAATTTGTTTTAGCATGATTTAGAATGTTTTTGGTTGTAGTTCTGATCTTACTAAAATACAAATTATATTAGAACAAAAGTGTTCTTATGAAAACCAATGCGTGAAGGATGGGAGCGGCATCCTTTTATGGCAGGGTTTGCCATAAAAGATATAGCGGACAGCCTGACCCGGAGGGACACGCCCATATGAAACGCATATGTTTTGCATATAGGGTTATTTTACATCGTTGGTTAATTCAAATAAAATATAACTTCCGTTGCTAGAATTTCCTCTTGATTTTTCTACAAATCCTTTTTTTAGGTAAAAATGAATTGCTTTACTATTGTTTTCAACACATTTTAAAGTAAGCGGAAAATTGGTTTTAGAAATTGCAGCTTTTAATAATTCGGTTCCAATATTTTGTCCTTGATGTTTATGGTCAACATAAAGATGATGGATAAAATTGTTGGGCAACCAGATCGAAATAAATCCGATTGGGATATTGTCTACATGTGCAATTAAAATATATTCTCCTTGAGTTTGCTTATCAAAATCTTCTAATTTGAATTGAGAAATGTCTTGGTCGGCAAATGTGCGCCGTCTTTCATTTAGAAAAAGCTTTCTTAAATGTGGCAGATCACTATTTTGGGCTTCTATTATGCGTATCATTTCTAATTTTAATTTACTGTTCTTCAATTGCAGAAATTGTCTTTTAAATTATTTTTAGAATTCTGCTGGAAGTAGACAATATAGATAAAAAAATCCGACCTGTTTGCACAAATCGGATTTTGAATTATTTATTACTGTAGCTTTTTTATAAGCTCATTTGAAGCCTGCTCTAGCGCTTTATAGTAATTTCCTTTTTTAAGCTCGGGAATAGAATAGGTGCTGATTATGTTTTGAGTGTCTTCTGTGTTTAACTTGTATTTTATAAAATCGACACTTAAAAGCTGAATCTGTCTCAATGTTTTGCTAACAACAATTAAAAGAGTAGGATCTAATCTTGGGTCTTTTGATAAAAATTGATCTAAATCGGTTGCAAACTCTTCAAATGATTGAAAAGGTTCTATAGAAGGAGTTGTTATAATAACAATTTTGTAAAGGTATTTTTTTTCAAAATTGTTTAGAGTAGTGTTTAAAGCCTTAAGTTCTTCTGGTTTTAGTATTTTTTCGAAGTCGTTAACACAGTCTGTAGATTGAGAAAAAGTGCTTTTTAAACGTGAAGCAAAATCAATATCGTTTTTTGTTTGGGCAGACAAAAGAACTGAAGATAATAATAGTAGCGTAAAGAATAATTTTTTCATTCTGTTGCAGGTTAGATTTGGTGCAGCAAAAGTAGCATATTCTTTATTTTAAACCATCTAAAAAAAAAATAGTTTTGATTTTGAAATGAAGAAATATTCATTTTGAAAGCAACTTAGTAAATAAAAAACCCGACTTGTTTTTGCAAATCGGGTTCTAAAATTTTCTATTGAAGTACAGGAATTAAGTGATCCCATTTGAGCTCTTTGGCAAAATCTAAAGCTGTTTTTCCGTTATTGGTTTTTGCATCTGCATTGGCTCCTGCTTTTAAAATGAGCTCTACAGAAGTTTGATTTCCGGCAATAGCTTCGCGATGTAAAAAAGTATAACCCAAATCGTCTTGAGCTTCTATTTCTTCTGGATTGTTTTTTAAGAATTCAATGAGACTTTCTTTCATGTTTTTGCTCATTGGATGTTCAATTAGATTTTCTGGTTTCTCTTTTTGTTCGTTTACAATTAAAATATCATTAAAATCACCAAAATCTAATCCCCACGCTTCATCATGCGATTCTCTTTCTTCATCGCTCATTTCAGAGCGCATTGTCTGAATTGTAAATGCTCCATAAGTTTTGCCGTCAATAGCAAATAACCAATCACTAATTTGATTAATAGGAATTGCGATTTCGTCTCCATTATTTACATTAGTCAATTCGTTGGGATCATTTACTAAAATTCCGTATATCGTTTCGCCGTCAAAGTTTACGTCGTTAATCCACATGTGTTCTACAATGGTGTCGTCGTCTATATCTTGGGTGAAAGCTAGTTTTACACAAGCAACATCTAAACCTGGAACTATTCTTCGGTATTCCCAAGATAGTTCTCTCCAGAAGTATTTAAAGGTTTCTTGAGCTCTTTTGTAAGCTTCGATCATTTTTGGATTTTCTCCGTCGGCGTAGAAAATTGTTGTTTCAGACATGATTTTTTTGTTAGATTATATTTACTAAAATTAAGTAATATTTATTTCAATAGATGCTTTTCTTTTTAAGTTTAACATTCTGCGGTGTTAGGGATTTGAAGGCTTAAAAAAAAATCCGATTTACTAAAAGTAAATCGGATTTCGTTAAATAATTATATGTCTTTTAAAAAACGTAACCAATTCTTAGATGTAAATAAGGCGTGTATTGGCTTTCAGTTGTATTAAAATCATCTACATTTTGTGCGTGTCCGTTGTATGAGTTTGCTTTTAGAAATACGAGTCTGTATCCTAATCCGACTCCAGTTTCATAAGTAAAATGATCTCCAATCGAACGTTTTATTCCCCAAGTTGGAATAATAGACAAATCTGCTGTTTTGGTAATATTGTCATCTAGATTTATTACAAACCAATCTGGATGATAACTTGTTCTTAAAGAAAGATAGTTGCCGCTATTGTTAGAAGTTTTTCTTCCTTGAGAATTTCTTTTTTTCAAATTGTAATAAAATCTGGGTTCTAATGTTATAACTGGCTGTAGAATAAAACCAGCTTCGTCGTAATGGTCTCCTACTGCAAAATCGTATTCGATACCAATTTCGCTTCTTAATGCGAGTGAATTAGCAAGTTTAAATTCGTTATTGAGCCATAATCCTGCAAATCCAGTTTGGATTGAGAACATTGATTTTTCAACACTGGCTTCTTGGGCTTTTAAATTAATGGTTATTCCTAAAATGATAAAAAGGAAAATTTTCTTCATACTATTTCTGATTTGTAAAAAATGGGTTAGTTAGATTTTTGCGAAAATAATATTAAAATATTAAAAAACTAATTTTTTAAAAGAGTAAGGTGTACATTGTCGATTTGATTAAAAAGCATAAAAAAATCCGATCTGTTTTCACAAATCGGATTAAATCTCTTGGGGTAAATTCTTTTCCCTAATTATTTTACTTTTTCTAAATCATTCAGTTTCCAACTTTGATCATATAGATTTGGTTTAGGGCCATAGAAACGTGCAAGAATTTCAAATTTACCGTTAGAATCTGTTGGTACCCAATTAGATTCACCGCTTTCTGGCGGTGTCGGACCAAAGAAAAGATCAACAGTACCATCACTATTGGTTTTAAGTCCTGGCGTTTGAGAAGAGCGTGCGGCCCATTTTTTATCTCGTATGAAAGTATGGGTTTCACGATTATAAACAGTCATTGACCAATATTGTTTTACGGGAACATTTGCAGGAACGGTAACTTTATACGTGTTTTTTCCGTCAAGCGGATTACCTTCTTTATCTACTATTTGCATTAAATAATATTGAGATTCACCCAAATGTTTGGCACTGAAGAATGCAATCATGTAACAAACTGCACGATTATCTATTGGATAAATTTCGGATATTCCGTAGGTGCTTTTTACACTTCGAATGTTGTCTTCATCTGCAGGAAAGAACCAGTGAGTATCTTTGTAAAAGGGTTTTGTAGCTTCATAATTATATTCTAACCATTCTTTTGCAGTCTTAACGGCGTGTGCTAATATTTCTTTGGTACGAGCATCGGGACTGAATGATTTTCCTCTTTCTATACCTATTGTTTTTAGAGGATCAATCATAACGCGATCTCTACTAAGCCATGGCTCTACCTGAACTATTTTATTTAAGGTTTCGTAAAAAGTAAAGTCAAAAGGTATATTTGATTCGTATACTTTGTCGCTTGCGTCTACAAAAGTTGTAGTAGGATTATTTGAAGCTTCACTTAACGGATAAAGTTTAATTCGTTTAGAATATGCCACAGCTGTTGCAACGTCTGCAGCACTTCCGCTTTTTAAGACAGAACGCAATAATGCATAACCTCTGTAAGTATCAGATTGTAAAGGAATATAACCTGCAGGAATTTTACTTTTATCATAACCTGGCGGCAGAAAAAGGTATTTTCCTCCTTTGCCTTTATCAACTCCTCCTGGGCCAACATCTTCGAGAGCATTTTGCCAGTAGGTCATAACGCTTCCGTTAAAAACGCCATTATCAGCTGGCGGAATTTCAAGCACAACCGGTCCTACTTTTTCGGTATTGAAAAAGGGCATTAAATAAATTACATCTGGATTTGGAGTCAGGGTTTGATTTTTCCAGTCTAACAACTTTGGCCAGATAACAACTTGATTGTAATTGCCATTTAGTTTCTCCAGTGCGTCGTACATTAATTGATAATTAACAGCAGGCATTCCCCATATTGCAGCTTCAACGCCACGTTGATACAAAATTTCTTCTTTAATATTTGCTGGTTTAAATGCAGTTGTGTTGTCTTTACTGCTTTTGTTTTCGGTATCTGTCGTTTTGGTCTGATTGCAGCCTAAAAGTAACAGTAAACTTAAAACTGAAAGGAAGGTTTTTTTCATAATATTAATTTATTAGGAATTATAAATTTTATTATTCTTCATTCTTCAGCTTTTAAGAAATAGGAGGCCTTATAAATCAAAAACCGAAGTTAACCTATGTTTTCTGCTTCTTTTATCAACTAATGAAAGCAGGATTTATTTTTTGTATTGGAGTTCGAGGAGACTAAAATCGTTGTTGCAATTTTTGTAAGGCTAAAAATACAAAAAAAGATTATTAATAAGATGTTTTTTTCTTATCGTATTCTTTTTCAAAGCTTTTGTATTGTTGTAAAAAAAAAAATCCGATCTGTTTTCACAAATCGGATTTTATAAATTGAAAATTATATATAACTCCGTAAAGATGTTTAGGTCTCTACTTTGTATATTTTTACAAGTGAATTACTTCGCCGTAAGCATCAGCAACAGCTTCCATAACAGCCTCGCTCATTGTTGGGTGAGGGTGGATAGATTTAAGGATTTCGTGACCTGTAGTTTCTAGTTTACGAGCTACAACTGCTTCTGCAATCATATCTGTAACACCAGCACCAATCATGTGGCATCCTAACCATTCTCCATATTTAGCATCGAAGATTACTTTTACGAATCCGTCAGCATTTCCAGCAGCTTTTGCTTTTCCAGAAGCTGAGAATGGGAATTTACCAATTTTTAATTCGTAACCTTTTTCTTTAGCTTGTTTTTCTGTTAAACCAACAGAAGCGATTTCTGGAGTTGCATAAGTACAACCAGGAACGTTTCCGTAATCGATTGGCTCAACGTGTAAACCTTTAATTTTCTCCACACAGTTGATACCTTCAGCAGAAGCAACGTGAGCTAAAGCTTGACCTGGAGTAACGTCTCCAATTGCGTAGTATCCTGGAATGTTAGTTTCGTTGTAAGCGTTTACTAAGATTTTATCTCTGTCAACAGCAATACCAACTTCTTCTAATCCGATGTTTTCGATGTTTGTTTTAATTCCAACTGCCGAAAGTACGATGTCAGCTTCAAGAATTTCTTCTCCTTTTGCAGTTTTAACAAAAGCTTTAACTCCTGCACCACTTGTGTCAATACGCTCAACAGATGAGTTAGTCATTACTTTAATTCCTGATTTTTTCAAAGAACGCTCAAATTGTTTTGAGATATCTTCGTCTTCTACAGGAACTACATTTGGCATAAATTCTACAATAGTAACATCTGTTCCCATTGAGTTGTAGAAATGAGCGAACTCCACTCCAATTGCTCCAGAACCTACAATGATCATAGATTTTGGTTGAGTTGGTAATGTCATTGCTTGACGGTATCCAATTACTTTTACACCATCTTGAGGTAAGTTTGGTAACTCGCGAGAACGAGCACCAGTTGCGATGATAATGTGATCAGCGCTGTATTCTGTAACTTTATTATCTTTATCAGTAACGTCAAGTTTTTTTCCTGGTTTTAGTTTTCCAAAACCTTCAATAACGTCAATTTTGTTTTTTTTCATTAAGAATTGAACTCCTTTGCTCATTCCTTCGGCAACACCACGGCTACGTTGAATAACTGCAGGGAAATCTTTATCAAATTCAGAAACTTTCAATCCGTAGTCAGAAGCGTGTTTAAGGTAATCAAAAACCTGAGCAGATTTTAAAAGCGCTTTTGTTGGGATACATCCCCAGTTAAGGCAAACTCCACCAAGATTTTCTTTTTCTACTACAGCTACTTTAAAGCCTAATTGAGAAGCTCTAATCGCTGTTACATATCCTCCAGGACCACTTCCTAAAACAATAACGTCGTATTTCATTTTTTTTGTTTTTAGTATTAACTATCGAAAATGAAGTTTGTATTTCCGAAACTCATCTTTCGATTTCTTCTTTTGTTATTTGTGATTGCGAATTTAAGGATTTATTTTATATGAACACTTGAAATTTTGTTTTTAAAGACAGAGATTTTGGTCTTTTCACAGAAACCGAATGAATTGTGAATTGTAAATTGTGAATTATGAATTGATTTTTATTATTTAATGAGTAATTGTTGGTGGTTGATTGTTAATGGCAAAAAAATAAGCCACAGATTACACAGATTAAAATGATTTAAAAAAAATCTGTGTTAATCTGTGTAATCTGTGGCTTATATAATTATGAGTTATGAATTAATAATTTACCATTCACAATTAAGAATTCACCATTAAACTTTTACATGTCCCCAGTTTTCTCCGCTGGCAATTCTTCTGATTTGCATTTCGCTTACTCCAAACTGTTTTGCAATCATTTTAAGACGTGTTTTTTGTTCTGGTCTTGCAAGGATTTTTTTAATTAACATCACTTTTGTAGTGGTTAATTTTCGGCCGTCAGCTTTTAGATTGTGCTCAATTAAGTTCTTTTTTGCCTGAATAACACGCGGACTTTTACGGCTGTGTGCCATCATTTCTTGTTTTGTAGCCCAACGCAGATTGCGCTCATCATCGTTTGCTCTGTTATAATCTAAGTGCAGAACATATGTCTGATCTTCAGAATCTTTTGGAATAAAATATTGGGCAACGAGTTTGTATAAGAAGAGATATTTATTTACGATTTTATCGTCTTTTTTAACTTTAAAACGGAAAGTTGGATATCCGTCGCTTAAACCTCCTTTTAGGATCCTTCCGTTTTCAATTTCATCGGTAAAACTTATTAATCTACCTCTGTTTGAAATGGCGTATCTTAGTTGCAATGAGGCATTTATTTCTATTTCTTTGAATTTTTCATCAGGATAAAATCTATTTTGTGGCATTGTCTTTTACATTTGATTTCTATACTCTCAAAGATAAAGAATAAACAAAAAATTTCTGCTATGTAACTGATTGTGAAAGGTCAATTTTATGATTTCTATAACGCTAATTTAACGTTTTAAAGCGTTTTTGACAGTTTTTAGTCGGATTTTAAATCACAATTTGTGAATACTGCAGTTTTTTAATTTAGGAAACCAACATTAATTTATAGCTAAATAATTATTAAATTATTGATCTAGCCAATTTTTGAAATTATTGATTTCTTTTTTACTGATGAAAATTGCCTCAGATTCGGCTGGAGGAACATTCAAAATCAATTCTACTTTCTGATTGGAGTGTTTTACAACTTCTTTTATACTGTTTCGAGTCACAATATATTTTCGATTTATTTTAAAGAAATTGAAAGGATCTAAATTGTTTATAATATCGGTTAAGGTATTATTGTATAAGTAGCTGTTTCCTGATTTTACATGAATAAATAAATGTTTTCCTGTTGCTGTAAAATAAGTGATTTCATTTTCGTTAATAGAAATCATTTTATAGCCGTGATTTACCAAGAAATGATGCTGGATTTTACTGCTTTCAGGATTTTCTATTGCTACCAAAGATTGAAGCGTAGAATCGCTGTTGAAATTATCTTTTATTTTTTTGAATTTCTGAAGTGCTTCTAATAATTCTTCTTCTTCAAATGGTTTTAAAAGATAATCGATTGTAAAATGCTTGAAAACTGAAATAGCATAAGAGTCGTAAGCTGTGATAAAAACAACAGGGCAGGAGATAGTGGTTTTTTCGAAGATTTCGAGACTTTTCCCGTCACCCAAATGAATGTCCATAAATGCAAGATCAACTTTGTTTTCTTTAAAAAAAACAACAGCTTCTTTTACAGATTTTAAAACAGTGATTGCGGTAATCGATAAAACGTCTTGCTGTTCTAAAATCGATTTTAGATAGCTAGAAGCAAGATGTTCGTCTTCGACAATGGCAATTTTCATTTTTTCGAAATTTATAACCAATTATACTGCAAAGATAAAATCAGTAATTCGTATTCGCAAAAAAGAGTGTAATTTGTTGCATGAATTTGTATAAAAAAAAGGCCCAGCTGTGAAAACTGGACCTTTTTAAAAAAAACAATAGGTGTATTATAGATTGGGATTATTCAATCTCGCGTTTGCTGGGTAAATAAGAGTATAACGCGGATCATTTTGTATCAAAGTATAATTTTGCCCTTTTAGAGTATGAACAATCTGTTTTTGTGTTGTTCTTCTTAAATCAAACCAACGCTGACCTTCGACAACAAATTCACGTTGTCTTTCTGCCAATATAAAGTTGGTTAGATCTGCTGCATTCATAGCGTTTACTTGGCTTTCAAGTTGTGTGTATCCTGTTGCAGAATATCTGTTTTTTACAAAACTTAAAACAGTTCTTTTAGCGTCTGAGATATTGTTCAATTTTACAGATGTTTCTGCTTTTGTCAAATACAACTCAGAAGTTCTGATAGTACATTTGTTCTCGTCGAATCTTCCTTTTTCAATTATGTAATTGCTTCCACTAGTTGAAAAGTAAAGAGGAAAACGCAAATCTGTCGTTTTGCTATAAGCATTAATCAACTCTGGCGATGCAAAAGAAGATTCCATAATGTCGGTAGTATATCCTACTTCTATAGCTAAAATAGATTCTGCAGTATCAAACTTTGTTGGAATAATAGGAGTCGAATTTAGATTAACCAGATTACTGTTTATTGCAAGTGCTTTGTTGGCAGCATCTAAAGATTTTTGCCATTCCTGTCTATAAAGATAAATTCGGCTTTCTAAGCTATATAAAGCAACTTTAGAAAAGCGGTAGTTTATGCCTTTAGTTTGAGAACTTACATTGATTAATTTTTCAGCTTCATTAGTATCTGAAATAATTTGGTTGTAAATAACTTCAACAGTTTGTGGAACAAAAACTTGTTCTAAGTCGATTTCTAAAGCTAACGGAACTGATTTGTCTGAAGCAGCTGTTGCCGCATTGTATGATTTTCCAAAAAGATTTACCAAGTCAAAATAAGCTAAAGCTCTAAGTGCATAAGCTTCTCCAATTAATTGATCTCTTTCAGGAGAAGCATCCAGCTTTTTTGAAGCTTCATTGATTACTACATTGGTATAGAAAATTGTAGTGTAAAGTTCGTCGTATGGAAAACTTTTGGTAAACTGATCTGGGTTTCCATCTTTCCAGATATGAATATCTCTATAAGAAACAGTTCTGTCACTATCTTCATTCAAAACCAATTCGTCTGTACGCATAGACGTCAATGCTTTGTGTTCTGGATATATCGAGTAGCCTGTAGTTAAAACAGCTCGAAATTGTGGTAAAGTTTCTGGAATCACTTTTCCGATAGGAGTAACATCCAGATATTCATCGCAACTGCTTACAGCAATTGATGCAACGAAAAGGAATATATATTTTGAGAATTTTTTCATCTTTAATTGTATTAGAAAGTTACATTACATCCTATTGTAAATGATCTAGGAACTGGCTGAGCATAAATGTTTCCGTATGTTTCAGGATCAAAATATCCTTTAAAATCAGAACCTACTACAAATAGGTTTCTCGCTTCAACATTTAATCTGATGCTTTGAATGTTAATTTGATCTGTGAATGCTTTAGGTAATGTATAACCTAAACGCACACTGCTTAATCTCATGTAGCTCATTTCGCTAACCCATGTGTCCAAATAGTTGTATGTAGGCATTTGATTTGCTCCAGCAAACCATAAATAAGCTAAATAAGAATCTCCTGTTCCAGAATCTTTACTTGTAATTCCTGGTAAATTAGAAGATGTATTTGTTGGTGACCAAGCATTTAAGATATCTGTAGTATAGTTTTGTCCTCTATCTACTTGTGTTCCGTTATAAGGAGGTGTTTTAACTACTGTTTGTTTTAAATTGAAAGCTGCAGCAACTGTCAAATCAAAATTGCTTATTTTAAATGTGTTGGTAATACCTCCAGTAAATTTCGGGTCTTTGTCTCCTAAATAAACAAATAAATCTCTGAATTCTGCGGCCGTTAAACTTGATTGTGCAAATTCTCCTGGGAAAAAGTCTGCATAAGGATCAAATAAACCAAAGAAAGTTTGTGCGTTTACCGTTTCTCCTTTTTTGTTTACAAATAATGGATAACCGTTTTCATCGATTCCGTTTGTTTTAAATCCGAAGACAGCATTTACGGCATGACCTTCTTGGTTTGGCGTATAAGTGTTGTCGCGAATCTCTAAACGGTCAACATTACTCTTGTTATGTGCAAAGTTGATGTTTGTTGTCCATTTAAAATTAGGGCGATCTATGTTTTTTGTCGCGATAGCGATTTCATAACCTTTGTTGCTTACTTGCGCCCAGTTCATGTTTGTAAACTCAAAACCATTTTCTAAAGGCAAAGATCTCATGCCAATTAAGTCGGTGCTTTTTCTTCCGTAAGCATCTGTAACAATGCTGATGCGGTTATTGAATAAACCTAAATCTAAACCAAAGTTGGTATTTTGTGTTTTTTCCCAACGTAATTTATCGTTTGGTGGACTTATAACAACGATTGTTGGTTCTGTTGTTCCTGGTAAAATAGTAGTTATTTTGTTGTTCCCCATTACGTAAGGCGAAGTTCCTTTATCAATATTACCTTGTAAACCGTAAGAAGCACGAAGTCTTAAATTAGAAACCACTTTACTGTCTTTTAGGAAGTTTTCTTGAGAAACTAACCAAGATCCAGAAACAGACCAAAGCGGTAAATATTTGTACTTAGGATCTACACCAAATAAGTCAGAACCATCATATCTAATACTTCCAAAGAAGCTATATTTTCTATCATAAGTATAAGAACCAGTTGCGTAAAATGAAGCAAAAGCATTTTCGTTTTGGTTTTTTACGTATGTTCTATATTCAGGATTGTTTGCAAAATCTGAATTTGGGAAAATAATCTGCTGTGTTGTCAATGTATTTTCGTCAAAACCAAAACCTTTTGTCGCAATATTTGTATTGTAAGTTCTTCTTAACTCATTACCAACCATTGCTTCAATTTCGTGTTTTTCACCTAAAGTCTTACTGTAATTAACCATTGTTTTTAGGTTATATTGAAAAAAATCGGTGTTTGAATTTTGAATAATACCGCCATTTGGAAGGAAATAATTGAATTTTCCGTCTTTGTAATAACGTGTTTGTTCTTTTGTTCTTCTTGTAAAATAAGTGTCTGCAGCAGCAAATTTTTCGCTTGAGCTATTGTCTAACTGTAAACCTAATTGGCTAGTTACTCGTAAGTCTTTTGTGATTTTGTATTCAGCGTCTAATAAAGCCTTAACAGCTCTAGTTTTTAAATCGTAAGAAGTATTGTTTCTTTCTTCGATGATGTTGAAAGGAACATAACGATCAGAATAACCAACGATGTCTGGGTCGTATTTGTAACTTCCGTCAGCATTGTAAGGAGTCAAGTACGGATTTACGTTTCTTGAATAGTTTGCAGGATTAGTAAAACCACTTGTATCTGAGATGTAAGAAGTAGTTTTGGTTTCAGAACCAAAAATTCCAACACCAACTTTAAATTTATCTGTTATTTCGAAATTGTTTTTTAAAGTTAAGTTATAACGTTTTAAACCAGTTCCAATTGTAGTTCCTTTTTCGTCATAATATCCTAAAGAGAAATAATAATCTGATTTTTCTCCACCTCCAGATAAACTTAAACCGTGCTGTGTATTAATTGCCGTTTGGTATAATAAGTTACCCCAGTTGGTATTTATATTTCTTAAACTATTAATTGATTGCTGTGTCTGCGGACTCAAAGAAGAGAATCCACCGGCTCTGTATGCGTCTAATTCATTCGCTCCATTTAGGATACGAGCAACATCTCCACCGGTGTCTCTGTAAGTTAAATCTGCACGGCTAGCCAAATCAAGTTCAAAATCAACTTTTTGATTAGAATTCATCAAGTTTAATTTTGATATTTCTGGTCTTAGCGTAATAAAGGTATTTGTGTTGAAGTTAATCGACATTTTACCGCTTCTTCCTTTTTTGGTAGTAACAACGATTACACCATTTGCAGCACGTGCACCATAAATAGCTGTTGCAGCCGCATCTTTTAAGATGGTAATATCTTTAATATCATCTGGATTTAAACCAGCGATAGAATAGTTATTTAAAACATCAATATTGTCTTTATCATAATTTTTAGGAACATCATTGTTCTCTAACGGAAGTCCGTCTAAAACCCATAAAGGATCTTGAGAACCATTTAAAGAAGCTGTACCTCTAATTCTGATTTTTGCCGCTGCACCTGGCGCTCCAGATGGTGTAGTAACGGCAACTCCGGCAACTTGTCCAACTAATAATTGGTCGATACTAGAAACCCCAGCTTGCTGAATAGAAGCCATATCTACTTTTGTAATTGCAGATGTAAGCTTTCTCTTTTCAATTTTTTGGTATCCAGTAACTACAATTTCCTGAAGTTTTGCAACTTCAGATTTTAAGTTAATTGTATATTCTTTTTGAGCTGACAATTCAAGGGTATAAGGCTGATATCCCATGAAAATGATTCTCAAAGCGGTAACTTTTTTTCCTATTTTCAATTGAAATTTACCGTCAAAATCTGTAGTAGTTCCAATGCTTTCACTTTGTATAATTCCTGATTGTGATGTTTTGCTTCCAATAGAATTGTTTTCAACAAAAATAGAAGCTCCAGGAATAGGCTGGTGATCATTTTCATCTAGAATAATTCCCGAGATGGTTCGGGTTTCCTGCGAGTATCCTGCGATGGCCAGGAATAGCAGTAAGGCTTGTAAAATTTTCTTCATGTTTTTGGGTTGTGTATTAAAAGGTTGTGTTATTTAATGCTTTTTCGATTCGTTGGATCAAATCGCGGTAATGGTTTTGGGTAGATTGGTCTCCTGTATTCTTTTTAATTTTTAATAATTGAAGGACTTTTGTTAATTCTCCTTTTTTATCTGAAGTCACTTCTGTAACTCTTTTTAAAGAAGATTGATTAATATTTTTTACCATGTGGGCATCATCTAAATAAGTGCATAAATGAGGCATATTTAAAGTCTGCTGAATGTCTAATAGTTTCTTAGCATCTGTTTTTTCAAATAATTTATTTGTAGAAACAACCAAAACGTCTACATAATTTTTCTGTGTCATACGTTCTAGAATTGATAATGATTTATTGGCAATCGTTCCGGCAAAAACACTTTGATGCATTTTTTTAAACAAATCATTTACGGTAAAAACTGGATCTTTGGTTTTATTTCGTTGATAAAGTTCATTTTCTGTCATTCTAAGCAAGCGATCGTCACTAAATAAATCATACATAATGCTGTATTGTAATTCTCTCGAAAGTGTATACGGAGTATATTCGTAAGGACCAAGAGGAGAATCTTTCAACGGATTTGTTTTGTCTAAAATGTCATTGAAAAACAACCATTGCGGAATTGTAAGTACATTTTTAGCTAAATAATCTGCTGCTCTTTTTTGCATTGCTGCAGAAACCGGAATGTAGCTTTGTTTGTTATCTCCGTGAACTGTTGTGTTTAAATAAACACCACCAATATTGTTCATTACATGACGGTTGTACAATTGCCATTGACCAATAGTTCCGATGTATAATTTTCCTGTCTCATAGTAAGACTGATCTTTATCGTAAGTCCAGCTTAATATATTATCGACAACACGTTTTAGGTTTTTTAAACCATATTCACTCGCTTTTACAGCATCGTTTCCTAAATCTTCAGATTGAGAACGAGGGTCAATTATATTTTCCTGTTGTTCTCCATAAAAATAAATGGGGTCATCTTGATGTTTTGTAAGTAAGGCGTTTAGTTTTGTTGTTTCGTTTTCGTTAGGCGCATACCATCTGTAACCCCATTCAATAGCATATTTATCATATTCTCCAATTTTCGGAGTAATAACTGTTACATTGTCTTCTGGTTGTGCTACATAATTGTAACGAGCATAATCCATAATTGATGGAGCAGTTCCGCCCATTTTTGCTGTGAATTCTTTAGAGCGAAGAGATTCAACATCATAAGCAAAAGAAGAACCCATATTATGTTTTAAACCAAAAGTATGTCCAACTTCGTGAGACGAAACAAAACGAATTGCTTCTCCCATATGTTCATCACTAAATTTATTTCCCCTAGCTTTCGGATCAATTGGTCCTGTCTGAATGCGCATCCAGCTTTGAAGCGAAGTCATTACATTATGCCACCAAATAATATCTGCTTCGATAATTTCGCCGCTTCTTGGGTCAACCACAGATGGTCCCATAGCATTAGATTTTGGGGAAGCTGCATATGTAATTACAGAGTAGCGAACATCATCAATATCAAAATCTAAATCAGCTTCTGTTGGTTCTTTTGCGATAACAGCATTTTTAAAACCTGCTTTTTCAAAAGCTGCTTGCCAATCGTGAACACCATCAATAATATACTTTCTCCATTGTTTTGGAGTCGATGGATCAATATAATAAACGATAGGTTTTTTAGGTTCAACCAATTCGCCTTTCAAATATCGTTCTTCGTCTTCTTTTTTAGGTTCTAATCTCCAACGTGTAATTAGTTCTTTTTCAAGCATTGCTTGTTGATCATCGGCAAAATACCAGTGTTTTTCTGTGAAGAAACCAATTCTGTTATCAGAAAAACGAGGTTTCATTGGAGTTTTGTCCAATAAAATAATATTGCTCGTAACGCCAAGAGTTACAGACAATGCAGGTCCGCCTTCGCTAACAGAAGTAGTCAATTGCGATTTTACAACAATGTTTTTTGGGAAAGATTTTACACCTTCAATATAAGAAAGATCAGATTTTACAGAACCGCCAAATCCAATGTTGCTCAAAACATCATTGAAGCTTTTTTGTTTTCCGTCAAAAATCTTATTTACTTTAATAACAACAGACGTCGAATCGTTGTTTTTGGTTTCAATATCAAAAACTTCAATAATAGATTCTGCAAAATTATTTTGAACAGATTGTGTAATCGCATCTTCTTTTGGTGAAGAAACCTTTGGCACATACGATTTTACCCAGACTTTCTTTGCGATTGTATCTTTATAAAAACTAATTACTTTGTTTTCATAATTCATTCCTTTATTTAAGCCAGCTTCGTTTACTTGAAAAGGAACTTGAGATAATTTGTTTACAACTAAAAACTCTCTTTTAAATAAGCTGTCCTGAATTTCAAAATAAACATCTGTTTTAACTTGAATGATATTAAATAGACCTTTTTTTAGAGAACCTTTTTTTACTAGGTCGTCATATTTTTTACCTTTTTTAGAATCGGTAGAATCTTTTTTAATTTCGGTTGCAGCTTCTTTTTTGTCTTTCTTTTTCTTTTGAGATTGAACAGTAAGCGGCGATAATAATAATAAGAGTATGCAAATTGTTACCAAATTATGCAGGAATGACTTTTCCTTCATCAGATGTTAAGTTTAGGTTAATTTTCGATCCGAAACTATTTTATTTTAGTTCAGAAAAAAAACAAAAAGGAGTGAGTGGCTTTTTTTTAGGAGTGAATGTTTATTAATGGAAGAATACAGATAAAAACGCCGTCTTTTTCTGATGTTTTAAAATCGGTTTTTGAGTAATAATTGTAAATGCTATTCAGGTAGTTTAACCCAAATTTAGTACTCGGTTCAGCAGTCAATTTCTTTTGAAGATTGTTGCTGATAATTGCCTGATTTTCTTGAATCAGGATTGTAGTAGTTAAGGGACTTTCTTGAGTTGCCGCATTATGCTTAATAGCATTTTCGACCGCAATCTGGAAAGCAAGATAGGGGATGTGTTTGTTTAAAGCAGTTTCACTTTCTATTTGAATAGAAAAGAATAATTCGTCTTTAAAACGAGTCTGCTGTAAAAATATATATTTTTCGATAAATAATAATTCGTCTTTCAGAGGGACAATATTTGTTTCTGGCGGATCAATTAAATAACGATAAATACGAGATAAGTTTAAGGTAAATTTTTGCGCAACTTTAATATCACTTCCAATTAGCATATAAAGCGAATTAAGTGAATTAAATAAAAAGTGCGGATTTATCTGCTCTTTCAATTGTTGTAACTGAATAAGAGCTTTTTCTTTTATTATTTTTTCGTTTTCTACTAAGAGTTTATTTTTCTCTTTTATGGCAATTCCTTTTTCTCGGTACGCGCGTCTGTTGATATACAAGAATAAGTAGAAAATAAGGAAAAGCATTACTGTTGTAATCAAGTATATCCAAGTAGAATATTTTTTGATTAATTCTACATTTTCATCCACAGAAAATTTAGGAACATTGACACATATAAACCAATGCGAGTTTTTTAAATCTAATCTTTTTGTAAAACGAATAACATCCAGTTTTAAATATTCGGACATTGTAATTCTTCTTACATAATCTTGTTTTTTAGTAAAAATGGTATCAAGAGATCGGGTAGAAGATATTTTGTAAATGTCTTTTCCTATAAACGCAATTTCAGGATGATAAATGCATCTTCCAGATTTATCAAAAATAAAGGCATAATTTGTTGCCGAATTAGACTTGTCTACATTCGAGATATAATTATGAAGATTTTTTAAGTTGATATCGTAGCCATAACGAACTGTTGTGTTTTTTGAATTAAGTTTGAAATAAATTCTCCAAACCCATTCTTTTCCTTGCGGAATAACAGCGCTGAAATAATCTACATTTTTATTTTTTAGAATGAAATCTGAAACTTCTTTTTTTAAGGCATCAGAAATAGAATCTGTTCCAAACTGAATTCTATTTTCATTGATTTGAAACCAGCTATCGGCAACCAGTGAATTGGTATTTTGAACCGAAGACAAAATATGTAAGTTGGATGCTAGATTTTCTGGTGTACTTATTTTTAAAACATGTTTTATTTGGTTTTCATGTTCCATAAATTTAGAAAACTCTTGTGACATAAATTCCTGCTTCTTCATAAAACTGCGAAGTGATACTTCATCATTCGCTTTTTCTGTCAAATCAGTAATAAGGTTACTCAAAATATAAACGGACAAAACTGTAACCAGAATCGAAACCGTAACATATATTAAGAATGCCCGTCTAGAGGTAATATTTTTTAATCTAAATTTCAAAAAGTAATATTATGACCTAGTTTGCCACAGCAAATTGCGAGTCATATAAATTTTTATAGTACCCATCAGTTTTTTGCAATAACTCCTGATGCGTTCCTTGTTCAACAATCAATCCCTTATCCATAACCACAATCTTATCTGCATTTACAATTGTTGCTAATCTATGTGCTATTATAATCGAAGTTCTTCCTTTTGTAATCGTTTCTGTTGCACGCTGAATCATTTCTTCAGAATACGTGTCGATAGAAGAAGTCGCCTCGTCTAAAATCAAAATACTTGGATTACTCACATAAGAACGTAAAAAAGCAATAAGCTGGCGCTGTCCAGACGAAAGCATAACACCACGCTCTTTTACATCAAAATCATAATTATCTGGCAGGTTCATAATAAAATCATGAACACCAATTTTCTTCGCTGCATCAATTACTTTGTCTCGAGTAATTTCTGGATTGTGTAAAGTAATATTATTATAAATCGTATCGGCAAACAAAAAGACGTCTTGTAAAACAACAGCAATTTGTTTTCTTAAAGAAGCCAAAGTATAGTTTTCTATATTTTCTCCATCAATGCAAATTGTTCCGCTATTGATTTCGTAAAAACGATTCAATAAATTAATGATCGTAGATTTTCCTGCTCCTGTAGAACCTACAATAGCAATAGTCTGTCCAGCCGAAACCGATAAATCAATTCCTTTTATAACTTCTTCTTCTGGAATGTAGCTAAAACGAACGTCTTTAAAATCAATTCTTCCATCAAAAACTGGCGCTTCAATTGTTCCCGTATCTTGAATATGATCTTGTGTGTCAATAATATCAAAAACACGATTGGCAGCAATCATTCCTAACTGCATTTCATTAAATTTATCCGCAATTTGTCTTAACGGATTGAAAAGCATTCCGATAAACATGGTGTATGAAAATAAATCTCCAAAAGTTGTAAAATGATCTCCGTTTAAAATTCGGAAACCACCATAAACTACAACCAAACCTAAAGTTATGGATGAAATAATATCGGCAATTGGGAAGAAGATAGAGTTGTATAAAATAGTCTTAATCCAAGCAACTCTATGTTTGTTGTTGATGTCTTTAAAGTTTTCGGCTTCGATTTTTTCACGGTTAAAAAGCTGAACGATTTTCATTCCCGTTACACGTTCTTGTACAAAAGAGTTCATGTTGGCGATCTGGGTTCTTACTTCCTCAAAAGCAACTTGCATTTTGCGTTGGAAAATTCTAGTTATAAAAACTAAAATTGGCATAGCAACTACGACAATCCAAGTCAGTTTCCAATTCATGTAAAACATAAAGATCAAGACAACAACCATTTTCATCAAATCGCTTATAATCATAAACAAACCTTGACTGAAAATTCGAGCAATCGACTCAATATCTGAAACGGCACGTGTAACCAATTGTCCAACTGGAACCAAGTCGAAATATTTCATTCTGAAACTCAAAATGTGCTGAAAAAGTTTGGTTCGAATATCTTTTACAATATCCTGCCCAAGCCAATTGGCCCAATAAACAAAGTAAAACTGCGAAAAAACTTCCATCAGTAAAACCACTCCCATTAATATAATATATAGGAGCAAACCCATTTTGTCATGAGTTTTGATGTAGCCATCGACAGTTTCTTTAAGTAAATAAGGACGAAGTGCAGCGAAGATAGATAGCGAAATGGCAAATATGATTACGCCATAATAACGCCATTTATAAGGACGAGTATATTTTAAAATTCGTTTGAATAATCCTGTATCGAATGCTTTTGCTTTCATTTATTTTTTCGTGCTTTAAGCTTTAGGCTTTTAAGCCATAAGCTATTAGCAGTAAGCAACAAGAAATAAGCCTAAAGCCTATTGCCTAAAGCTTAAAGCTTTATAAATAATCGTAATCTATTTTGGTTAAATATAAACCATGTGCAGGAACCGAAAATCCTGCTTTTTCTCTGCTTTTGCTGGCAATGATATCCTCAAAATCGATTAAAGTGATTTTCTTTAAACCAATATTGATCAAAGTGCCTACAATTGCACGAACCATATTCCTTAAAAACCGATTTGCCGAAATGGTAAAAATCAGTTTTCCGTTTTCTTGTTTCCAATATGCCTCAAAAACCGTGCAATCAAATGTGTTGACATCAGTGTTAACTTTTGAAAAACATTGAAAATCGGTATGTTTCAATAATAATTGCGCTGCTTCATTCATTAAACTGATATCTAGTTTTTGCGAAACATACCAGCTCAATTCCTGTAAAAACGGATTTTTTAAGGTATTAATATGATATTCATAAGTTCGCTTTGTAGCGTCAAATCTACAATGGGCATCATCGTGAACTGGTATAATATCAAAAATAGCAATATCCTTTGGTAAATACGAATTCAGTTTATGAGTCAAAACCGGAATATCTAAGGTTTTTTCTGTGTCAAAATGACCATACATTTCGCTGGCATGAACACCCGTATCTGTTCTTCCAGCACCCATAATGCTGATAGTTTCATTTAATAAAACCGAAAAAGCTTTATTTAAAGTTTCTTGAACTGAAGAAGCATTTGGCTGTATTTGCCAGCCATGATAATGTGTTCCGTTATAAGCGAATTGAATAAAATATCTCATTTTTAGGGACAGAGGTTCTGAGGTGCAAAGGTACAAAGGTTTTTTTAAAAGAAGCTAAGATTCTAAGATACTAAGGGTCTAAGTTTTTTGCGTAAGGATATAGTGCTTTTATGTCTCTGCTAAAACAATCACATCGAAAACAAAAATTAGCTTAGTGACTAAAAAGAAAAACCTTAGTATCTTAGCATCTTAGAATCTTAGCACCTTAGAAAATGACCAAAATCCTGCTTCTCTCAGACACTCACAGTCATATTGATGATACCATTTTAAAATATGTTGCTCAAGCAGATGAAGTTTGGCATGCTGGAGATATTGGAGATTTGGTAGTTACGGATACCATAAAAAAGCTAAAACCTCTAAGAGCAGTTTATGGGAACATTGACGATGCGCAGGCAAGATTAGAATTTCCGTTAAATAATAGATTTTCTTGCGAAAATGTATCAGTCTGGATTACGCATATTGGAGGTTATCCTGGAAAATACAATCAGAATGTTAGGGAAGAATTGGCTCTGAATCCGCCGAAATTGTTTATTTGCGGACATTCTCATATTCTGAAGGTCATGTTTGATAAAAAAAATAATTTGCTGCACATGAATCCCGGCGCTGCTGGAAAAAGCGGATTTCATAAAGTGAGAACCATGTTGCGATTTGTAATCGATGATGATAAAATCAAAGATTTGGAAATTATTGAAATAGGAGCGAAGTAATTAATGTGGCAATGGAAGCTGAATTTTTATTTTGGTTCCCTGTTTTTCTTTTGAAACAATAGATAAAGTTCCTTTGTATTTTTTAATTTGAGCTCTTATCCTGTTTAATCCAAAACCTTCAACCTCTTTTAATTTCTGAGTTTTAAAACCAATTCCGTCATCGTAAATGCATAGAATTAATTGATTTTCTTTTTCAGTCAGAGAAAGCTTTGCTTTTTTAGCGTTGCTATGTCTGGTGATATTGCTAAATAATTCGCTAACTATAAAATAAATTTTCATTTCGAACTTTTCAACATATCTTCTGCTGGTTGGAATGGAACTTGAAAACTCAAATTCGATCGCAGAATTTGAATTTTTTTCGCATAAATCTTCTAGAGCATAAATTAATCCAAAACGAACCAAAAGCGACGGAACAAGATCGTGAGACATATCTCGTAGTAATTCGTGCACTTCAGATAAAATGTTTTTAGCTTTCTGGATTTCATCCGATTTTATGTCATGTTGAGCCGTAAAAGTATTTAAATGCAATCCTGCGGAAGACAAAAGTGAATTGATATTGTCGTGCAGAAAAGAAGCAATTTTTTTTCGCTCTACTTCTTGAGAATCTATACCAGAATTAATGATATCGAGAAGGATTTTCTGTTTGGTGTCTTTTCGTTTTATCTTCTGCTTTAATTTATTGTTTTGATATAAAAAATAAAATAAAAGAAAAATGATGACGGTAAGTATAATAGACAAACTGACGATTTTTTTGTTTCGTAGTTGTTCTGATTTGCTAAAATGATTATTTGCAATTTTACTCTTAATTTCAGTTTGTGGAACTTTTACGGTATCAGTAGATTGTGCGGTACTATTTCCTTCAAAAGCAATAAGAAAAAGAATATATATAAAGAATTTAAAACGAAACATAAAAGCAATTTTTAAGGATTGATTAAATTGTTTTTAAGAGCATATTTTACCAAACCTATTGTACTTTTTATGTTGAGCTTTTTCATAATGTTTTTACGATGCGTTTCGACAGTATGGGAGCTGATGAAAAGTTTTTCGCTGATTTCTTTTCCACTATATTCCAAAGCAATCAAAATAATGATTTCAATCTCACGAGGGCTTAAGATTGGATTTTCTATAACCGCGTTTGAGTTGAGTTTTGGGTTGTCTCTAAAAGTGTTGAAGATTTTTTCTCTAACAGCGTCGCTAAAATATTCCTGACCTTGATAAACAGCTTCGACAGCTTCAATGATATTTTCGCCAGCGCAATTCTTGGTGAGATAGCCCTTTGCACCTAGTTTCATTACTTCTTTAATGATTTTAAGATCATCATAACTAGATAAAATAATGACCTTGCAAGGAAGTTGTTTTTGGTTAAACTCTTTTAATGTTTCTATGCCGTCTTTTTTAGGCATACTGATGTCTAGAATCAAAACATCAGCTTTGTCGTTTATAACATCATCATAGACAGTGGTGCCGTCCAGTGAAGTTCCTGCCACTTCAAAGTTTGAAACAGTTTGAAGCAGGTTGGACAGTCCATCAATTAGAACCTGATGATCATCTGCAAGATGAATCCTTATTTTGGGAATCATGATTGTCTAAATTTGAAAACACAAAATTATACTATAAAACGCATTTTTATTATGCTCTTCAGGTTTGATTTATAATATAATAGGGTAAAAAAAAACCCGAATCAGAGTTCGGGTTTTTCTTCGCACAAAATAAACTAAAGTTTATAGGTTTACCTCAAACGATCAACAGATTTTACAAGATCCTCATCCTTTTTGATGGCCTTATTAGCTAGAACTAATAACACGATAGCAACAATTGGCATGAACATCCCAATACCTTTCTCAGAGACCTCAGTCCCTCCAGATAAATTTAGTGATCGATATACAAATAATCCTAATAAAATTAAATTTAATATTATGTTCAGTCTGTTTAGTACAAACTGATTTTGTCTCTTTTTAAATGAAATTATACTGATAACACTAAGCATAGTTGTTAATCCTAGTAAAAAAGTATAAAGCATATCCTGCATAAAAAAGAATGGCTTTCCTGCACTAGTTGTCCAAAGCGGAACAAAAAGCAATAAAATGCCAGTTGCTGCAAAAGCTAGAAATATATATACAGTTTGAATTCTTTGTATCATGATCTAAAAATGTTTTACAAAAATATATTTTCTTTTTTTAAAATACTATTGTATGATAAAATTTTATTCGTATTATTGCATCATAATACCGTAAGCACTTCATACTGCGGTCAATTCAAATTAATTATCTACCTATTCTTTTTACAGTATTCCTTAAAATAATTAAATTCATAGAACATTCATGTTTGATATTTCTGCATTAAAAGAAATGAAGCTTGCTGAGCTTCAAGAAATAGCTAAGTTAGCTAAAACAATAAAGATTACTGGTGTCAAAAAAGAGACTTTAATTAGTCAGATTTTAGCACACCAAGAGAGCACTAATGCTCCGGCTCAAGCACCTCAAGCAGAAGTAGTTTCTGAAGCCAAAGATGAAAAACCAAAACGCGCTAGAATTGCTCCAGCAAAAACAAAAGCAGCAAATACCAAAAATGCTCCTGTTTTAGAATTTGATAAAGTAGAGGAAACTGTTCAAAAAAACGATACTGCTGAAACAGTTCAGCCAATTGCAGAAAAGGCAGATGAAGCAGTAGAGGAGAATAAAACACCAATAGCAAAAAAAGAGCCTAAAGGTGGAAAATTCAATAAACAGGCATATGAGAAGAAAGTAGCGCTGAAAAAAGAAAAAGAAGTAACCGCTACTGAAGAAGTTGTAGAAACAGCTCCATCAGAATCAATTACTTCTGAGCCAACAGCCGAAACAGCTGAAAAAACTTCACAAATTGCTCCTGCAAAAAAGATCAATCCGAATCAGAATAAAAATCAGAACCAGAACCAGAATCAAAACCCGAATCAGAACCAAAATCAGAACGGGAATGGCAATGGAAACGGAAATCACAATAATCAAAACCCTAACCACAAGAATAAAAAGAACAATAATAACTTCAGAGATTCGGATTTTGAATTTGACGGAATTATTGAAAGTGAAGGCGTTTTAGAAATGATGCCAGACGGTTATGGGTTTTTACGTTCATCAGATTATAATTATTTAGCTTCTCCAGATGATATTTATTTATCAACTTCACAAATTAGATTATTTGGTTTAAAAACCGGAGATACAGTAAAAGGAGTGGTTCGCCCGCCAAAAGAAGGCGAGAAGTTTTTTCCATTGGTTCGTGTATTAAAAATTAACGGTCACGATCCGCAAGTAGTTCGTGATAGAGTTTCTTTCGAACACTTGACACCAGTTTTTCCTTCAGAAAAATTCAAACTAGCCGAAAAAGGCAGTTCTATTTCAACAAGAATTATAGATTTGTTTTCACCAATAGGTAAAGGTCAGCGTGGTATGATCGTCGCACAGCCTAAAACAGGTAAAACAATGCTTCTTAAAGATATTGCAAACGCAATTGCTGCTAACCATCCAGAAGTTTATTTGATTGTTCTTCTTATTGATGAGCGTCCAGAGGAGGTTACAGATATGCAAAGAAGTGTTCGTGGTGAAGTTATCGCTTCAACTTTTGATAGAGAGCCACAAGAACACGTAAAAATCGCTAACATCGTATTGGAAAAAGCAAAACGTTTAGTAGAATGCGGTCATGATGTTGTGATTCTTTTAGACTCGATTACACGTTTAGCAAGAGCATACAATACAGTTCAGCCAGCATCTGGAAAAGTATTAAGTGGAGGTGTTGATGCAAATGCATTGCAAAAACCAAAACGTTTCTTTGGAGCAGCTAGAAATGTAGAAAATGGCGGTTCTTTAAGTATCATCGCAACTGCGTTAACAGAAACAGGTTCTAAAATGGACGAAGTTATCTTCGAAGAATTTAAAGGAACTGGTAACATGGAATTACAATTAGATCGTAAGATAGCTAATAAACGTATTTTCCCTGCAATCGATCTTACTTCATCTAGTACACGTCGCGACGATTTATTATTAGACGAGAAAACTTTACAAAGAATGTGGATTATGCGTAAATATCTATCAGATATGAATCCAGTAGAATCTATGGACTTCGTAAACGATCGTTTCAAGAAAACAAAGAATAACGAAGAGTTTTTGATTTCGATGAATGACTAGTTAAAGTTGCTAAGGTTCTGAGATGCTAAGATTCTAAGTTTTTTAGCTTTGAGAAAAAGCAAACCAAAAGATATATAAAACAAAAAAAAGGATGAGTAAAACTCATCCTTTTTTTATATTCGTTCCTAAGAGAAACTTAGAATCTTAGCATCTCAGAACCTTAGCAACTATTTTTTATCAACTACCGGTCTGTTTTCTCTATTTGCTAAATCCCAAGCTACTACAAAAGCAAGTTTAGTTCTTTTGGTTAAAGCATCGTATTCGATTTTTTGAGGTTCGTCGCCTTTTCCATGGTAATCTTCGTGAACTCCGTTAAAGAAGAAAACTGCAGGAATGCCATGTTTTGCGAAGTTATAGTGGTCAGAACGCTCATAGAAATGGTTTGGATCTTTTGGATCATTAAATTTAAAATCTAAGTCCATTTTGATGTATTTATCATTTTGAGCCACAACTGCATTGTGTAAATCAGATGATAATCTGTCTGCGCCAATTACGTATACATAATTATTTGTGTTTGCATGCTCCACATCACGACGCCCAATCATATCGATATTGATGTCTGCAATTGTGTTTGCAATTGGAAACAATGGATTTTCAGAATAAAAACGAGATCCGTGTAAACCATGCTCTTCGCCAGTTACATGAAGAAATAAAATAGAGCGTTTTGGTCCGTGTCCTTGTTTTTTTGCTTTAGCAAAAGCTTTAGCCATTTCCATAACTGCTACAGTTCCAGAACCATCATCATCAGCTCCGTTGTAAACTTCACCATCTTTAATCCCAACGTGATCGTAGTGTGCAGAAATTACCAAAACTTCATCTGGTTTTTCTGAACCTTCAATGTATGCCCAGATGTTTTCTGAATCAGGTAAATTTTGATTGCGTTTTGCATTCATAAATGTTGCAGGAACAGGCTGGTAATAATCTGAAGCTCCTTTTGGAAAAGAGATTCCATTTTTTTTGTATTGCTCAATCATGTAAACTCCCGCTTTTTTCTGTCCTTTAGAACCAGTTTCGCGACCTTCCATTTCATCAGAAGCAATAGTGTAAAGCATTGTTTTAAGATCTTTTTCGCTGATCGCCTTAATATATTTCGAAGGATCCGAGTTGTCTTTTGATGCTGTTGACTGTGTAGTTTTACAAGAATACGCAGTAACAATTAAAAATAAAATGAGTAATTTTTTCATTCTAGATAGTTAGTGTAAATTAATAAATGTGTAAAGAACGTAAAGGGTCAGTAAAAATAGAATAAAAAGTGAGTTTATTATAAAGAGCATAACGCTTTTAACAAATGACACTATTCGGGATTCTCCATAAAAACGATGATGTGCGGGATAAAAATAGTAACACATCCAAATTGTCCCTACAAATGTTGTTATTGATGATATAAAAGTCAATGGATTATCTTCTCCGAAGAAGCCAATCAGTCTGTCAACGATAAACATGATGAGAAAGATCAGTAAAAGGAAGGAGAAATAATGGAGAGTGAAAATTCCATGATCAAAATAATACCACTTTTTTTTGTTGTGAAAAAGCCACAGGAAAAAAGCAAAAAATGGCATAATGATGAATAAGATTTTGGGAAGATTGTGAAAAAAAGATTCAATAAACTTTTCTATAATTTCTCTTTTCGTATTGTTTTCAGTTACATGTACAGCTTTTTCATAAACCCAATACGTAGAAGCATTCAACTTATCGTTTTCTTTTCCATATTTCTGAATAGAATCGATTTCCTTCATCGATTTTAAATGGAAATACTTGTCTGCTTCTTTTTTAGTGAGTCCTTCGGTATTTTTTGCCAGTTCTTTGCTAAGCACTTTTTCACTTTTATCAATATCGCCTTTCACTTTGCTAGGAAACATTGCAATTAGAAAAAACGTAATAAAACTGATGAAAATATATAATCTAACAGGAGCTAAATAAGATAGACGTCTTCCCGAAAGATATTCTTTAGTAAGTGTTGAAGGCTTAAAGAGCAGATTTTTTATTGTTTTCCAGAATGCATTTTCATAATGCGTTAAATCTTCGAAAAAATGGATAAATAAATGATGAAAAGTCTTTCTGGAATCACTGTTTTCTTGTCCGCAGTTAGGACAAAATTTTTGCTCAACAACGTGCCTGCAATTTAAACAGGTTTTGTCTTCTCTAATTTTGTTGTGTGACATTGGTTATTTCAGTTGATTTTGATTTGGTGTAGTTTTTTAGTTTTTATTTTTTTAGCACTTCATTTAAGAAAAGCTGTAAATGCTCAAAAGATCTTTTTGCCGCAACAGGATTATATGCAGCGCCTTTAGAATTGTCATTTCCAGCTTCTGGATTTGTAAAAGAGTGAACAGAATTAGCATAGTAAATCATTTGCCAATCAGCTTTAGAATCGCGCATTTCTTGTTGGCAAGAAGCAATTTCTTCTTTAGAAACAAAAGGATCATCGGCACCATGGCAGATTAAAACTTTTGCATCGATTGTTTCCGTTTTTCTACTAGCGTCTTTTCCTAAACCGCCATGAAATGATGCTACTCCTTTTAGCTTCAAATGCCCACGTGCAGCTTCTAGAACTCCAGTTCCGCCAAAACAATATCCGATAGCAACAATATTATCAGCATTAGCTCCAGACTTTACTAATTCTTTCAAAGCAGCATCAATACGTTTTTGATAAGCTTCGAAGTTTGTTTTATAAAAACCAGCCTGTTTTCCAGCATCTCCAGTATTTTTAGGATAGTTTCCTTCTCCATATATATCGGCGATAAAAACATTATAGCCTAGTTTAGATAATTCTTCTGCAATTCCTTTAGAAGCGTTATCAATTCCTAGCCAAGCCGGTAAAAGCAGGATTCCTGGGTTGTTAGCACTTTTTTTAGCAGATTTAATAAATAAGCCATTTAACTGTTGGCTGCCTTCTGTGTATTTTACGGGTTTTAACTGCGCATTCATGAGGTTAGAAAATAAGATTGCACTAAATAAAATAACTATGGAGTTTTTCATGATTTCTTCAATTTTTAACAAATATCAGAAATATTATGTTACAAAAAAACCTCACAACTAAATTCTTGTGAGGTTTGTAACGAATATTTTAAAAGAATCTTTTTCTTTTTTATAAAGATATATTTCGTTTAAAAGCGCAGCCTAGTTCTACGATAGAATCGGTTTTGTCAATGCCTGGAATTCCATCGATTTTTTCATAAAGAATGCGACGCATATGTTCGTGATTTTTTGCTATGATTTTTATGTAGAGTGTAAAAGAACCTGTTACATAATAACATTCGGTAATCTCGGGAATTTCTTTAAGCGCTTCAATAATTCGTTCAGAATCAGAATCTTTGTTCAGTGTGAGTCCAGTAAAAGAAGCCCAGTCATAACCAATTTTCTTTTCCTGAATAATAGGTTTAATACCACCAATTACACCTTGTTCAATCATTCTGTTAATACGCTGATGCACCATTGTATTTGATATTTTAAGATTAGTGGCGATAGAAGAAAAAGCCATTCTTCCGTCTTTTTCTAATTCTTTAAGAATACTAATATCAAATTCGTCTAATAATTCCATTCAGTAAAAATCGTTTAAAAATTGAGTCTTTTGCGATTCATAAAAGTAATTCTTTTTTTTAATAAACTGACAGCTAATCAAATTTCCCCTAAAAAATAAATTTCTCTTTTTTGAAGCGCTTAAGTTTTATTTTTGACTTTTATTTTGTTATATTTAAGTCAAAATATTGTTTTTTGGATTGTTATTTGTTTAATTTTAATATTTTTGTAGAAATAAAAAGCATATTATGATAAGTACAGAAAAAGCACTTTCGTCAAAATCAGAAATTTTGATTGAAAAAGAGAATAAATACGGAGCTCATAATTACCATCCGCTTCCGGTAGTTTTGGAGCGTGGAGAAGGAGTATACGTTTGGGATGTTGACGGTAAAAAATATTATGATTTTTTATCTGCTTATTCTGCAGTAAATCAAGGTCATTGCCATCCGAAAATCGTGAATGCAATGGTAGAACAAGCTCAGAAACTTACTTTGACTTCTCGCGCTTTTTACAATGATAAATTAGGAAATTACGAAGAATATGTAACCAAATATTTTGGTTTCGATAAAGTTCTTCCAATGAATACAGGAGCAGAAGCAGTTGAGACTGCTTTGAAAATTTCTAGAAAATGGGCTTATGAAGTAAAAGGAATTCCAGAAAATCAGGCGCAAATTATTGTGTGTGAAAATAACTTTCACGGAAGAACAACTACTATTATTTCATTTTCAAACGATGAAACAGCTCGTAAAAACTTCGGACCTTTTACTGATGGTTTCATTAAAATTGAATACGATAATTTAGAAGCACTTGAAAAGGCTTTAAATTCATCAAAAAATATCGCTGGATTTTTAGTTGAACCGATTCAAGGCGAAGCAGGAGTTTATGTTCCTTCTGAAGGATATTTAGCGAAAGCGAAAGCTCTTTGCGAAAAACATAATGTATTATTTATTGCCGATGAAGTTCAAACAGGAATTGCTCGTACAGGAAAACTTTTAGCAGTTCATCACGAAAATGTGCAACCAGATGTTTTGATTTTAGGAAAAGCAATTTCTGGTGGAGTTTATCCAGTTTCTGCAGTTTTGTGTAATGATGAAATCATGAATGTCATCAAACCTGGACAACACGGATCTACTTTTGGAGGAAATCCTGTCGCAGCTGCTGTTGCAATTGCAGCTCTTGAGGTGATTAAAGAGGAAAAACTGGCTGAAAATGCAGAACGTCTAGGAGTTATTTTAAGAGACGGATTAAATAAAATCGCTGAAAAAAATAACTTAATTACGCTAGTTCGTGGAAAAGGTCTTTTAAATGCAATTGTAATCAATACAGACGAAGAATCAGATCTGGCTTGGGAAATCTGTTTGAAATTTAGAGATAACGGATTATTGGCAAAACCAACTCACGGAAACAAAATCAGACTGGCTCCGCCTTTGGTTATGACGGAAGAACAAATAAAAGAATGTCTTGAGATTATTGAGAAATCTTTGAATGAATTTAAATAATTATCGGTTAGATATAAAAATAAAAAAGCAGCAAGTAAAATTGCTGCTTTTTTTGTAGATCATTTTTTATTTTAAAAAGCGACTGTTGTATTACCAATCGCTTTTTGTTATAATTACTAAAAATATCAAAAAAAGTAATTATTTTTTTAATGCAGCGCCGCCAGGCATTGTTTCCGGTTTCAACTTAAATTTGCTGTATTCTACGACTCCTGTTTTGTCTGCCCAATCAAAATATTTTGCTGAAAGATCATTTACAATTCCAGGGTTTTGAGCAGCAACATTTGTTGTTTCGCCTCGGTCCTTTTCAAGATCATAAAGCTCCCATTGGTATGACGGATAAATAGAGACCAATTTCCATTTTCCTTCTCTAACCGCTCTGTTTCCAGCTCTTTCCCAAAATAACGGTGCGCCTCTGTTTACTTCAGAAACATTGTCAAATAAAACAGGCAACAGACTTTTGCCAGCAAGCGGATTTGAAGTAACACCGTTTAGATTTTTAGGATATTCAATTCCTGCCAATTCATAGAAAGTAGGAGCAAGGTCAATAATATGACCTGTTCCTTTGTCAATTCTTCCGGCTTTAATTTTTGAAGGATACCAAGCTATAAACGGTGAACTAAAACCTCCTTCATGCATATTGTTTTTATAATCCTGTAATGGAGTATTCGATAAATATGCCCAGTTTTGTTCCTGATAATCAAATGATCCCGAAGTTCCAATAGGCCCATCATTTCTAACCAAACCTCTTCCTAAGGGATTGTAAGTATTGAATCCGCCTTGAGCACCATTATCAGAAATAAAAATAATCAGTGTGTTTTTGTCTTTTTTAAGTGCTTTCAGTTTATCTAAAACTTTGCCCACATTCTGATCCATATTATCTACCATTGCAGCATAAACTTCCATTTTTGCTTTCCAGAATTGTTTTTCATCATAAGTCAGTTTATTCCATTCTGGAACTTCTGGATCTCTCGGGGCAATAGTTTGGTCTGGTAGTAAAATTCCGTTTTCTTTTAATTTTTTGATTCTTTTTTCTCTTAAAATGTCCCAACCTTCATCAAATTTCCCTCTGTATTTTGCAATATCAACGGGTTTTGCCTGTAATGGCCAGTGCGGAGCAGTAAAAGCTAAGTATAAGAAGAAAGGTTTGTTTTCTTTATTTTGTTCGTCTAAAAAAGTAACAGCGTTATTTCCAATTTCATCTGTAAAATAATAGGAATCATCTTTTGGGTGCAATTCCTCGTTATTGCGAATTAATTTTACTGGATAAGGCGTTTTTCCGAAAGGCAAAGGTTTGGTGTCAAAATAATTGGAAGCTCCTTTTAAGATGCCATAAAATTTATCGAAACCTCTTTGATTTGGCCATTGGGCTTGATCTTCTGAACCAACATGCCATTTTCCTGATAAAAGGGTACTGTACCCGCCCGAACGGAAAACTTCTCCTAATGTTAAAGATTCTTTGTTTAAATATCCTTGATAAGCTGGCAGTCCTAAATTGACGTCAAAAAAGCCAACTCCCGCTTTATGCTGATATTGTCCCGTTAGTAAAGAAGCTCTTGTTGGTGCACAGATAGAGTTATTGTAAAATTCGCGTAGACGAGTTCCTTCTTTTGCCAACCGGTCAAGGTTTGGCGTACTAATTTCAGATCCGTAATTTCCTAAATCCGAATAGCCCATGTCGTCAACCAAAATCAAAACGATGTTAGGTTTTGATGCATTATTCTGAGCATTTAAATCGTAAATACATCCTGTTCCTGAGAGAAGGAAAGAAAGTAAAATGTTTTTTAGTTTGGTATTCATAGTATTATATTTTGTTTTTAAAGCTCTCTTTAAATTATTTGCTAAAGAGTAAAAAAGCAATGATAAGTGTAATGATGATATTAAATAACTGTGCGATTAAGAAAGTAATCAAAGGTTTTTTGCTATTGTTTTGAAGCAGATCTTTGAAATTGGTTTCTAGACCAATACTTGTAAAGGCCAAAGCAAACCAAAGGCCCTGAATATTTTTTAAACTTTCCTTGACAGTTTCTCGAGTTTCGGGTGTAATGAAAAAAGAGAAAACTATAGAGGCGCCAATAAACCCAATAACAAATTTTGGAAAACGTTCCCAGATGACATAAAGTGATGGTTTTGATTCTAAAGCTTCTCCCGATTTGTTGTGCGTATAAGTCCAATAAATAGAAATGGCAAAAGCAGCAATTCCTAATAAAACATTTTGAGAAAACTTTACAATAGTACTGATTTTTAATGCCGTTTCGCCAACCAAAGTTCCAGAAGCAACTACGGCGCCAGAAGTATCAATGCTTCCTCCGAGCCAAGCTCCTGTAACTTCTTCAGGAAAATTAAAGTATTTGGCAATCATTGGCATAAAAATCATCATTGGAATGGCTGTGACCAAAACGATAGAAATTACATAAGATAATTTTTTAGAATCTCCTTTTATGGCTCCAGAAGTTGCAATCGCTGCCGAAACGCCACAGATAGAAACAGCACTCGAAATCATCAAAGTCAATTCATCATCAATTTTTAATTTTCGGCAAAGCCAAAAGGCAAAATACCAGACAGATAAAACAACAACCAAAGCTTGAATTAACCCTAAAGATCCTGCTTTTAGAATGTCTGAAAAAATAACAGTCGAGCCTAATAAAACCAAGCCAATTTTGACAAAAAGCTCAGTTGATAAAGCAGAACGAAACCATTCTGGAAGTTTGAATAAATTTCCAATTATTAATCCGATTATTAAACTGAAAATAACTGCTTCCAGATTTAATGCTTTGATTTTTGCATTTCCGGCAAGAATTAGCGCAATTAGGGTAAGGAAATAAATTATTGGAAATGCAAGAATGAAATTCCTAACTGATTTTCCAACTAAAAAAGTTCCGATAATTCCAATTAAAAGGAAATAAATAAATTGCAACCCTATAGTTTGAAGGTTTTTGATTTCGAAAATATTGTTTATTAAGTCTGTTCCGTTTGTCCATTTAAAAAAGGGAACTTCTGGCAGAAAAATAAAAAGTGAAATTCCGATAATGAGAAAACCGAGAATTACGACGGTCCAATCTTCGTGAATAGTAAATTTTGTTGAGGTTGACATTTTGATTTTTTTCTTTCCTGCAAGGTTTCCAAAACCTTGTAGGTATTAAGTAATTATTGGAGTAGTTAAAAACAAACCTACAAGGTTTTGGAAACCTTGCAGGAGAGGAGTATTTATATTTAAAGTTTACAAATCGACAAAGTATTTTTGTTTGCCAAAGTCAAATTCATAATAAGTCAGATTGGGCCAAAGTGGTTTAATTAAACTCTTTTCCCAAGTTTGTAAAGCTGTTTCTAATTCTTTTACTTTCTGCGGATTTTGTTGTGCTAAATCTTTTGTTTCCGATTTATCTGAAGCCAGATTATAAAGCCATTTTTCATGCGTTTTTCCGCTAATGATTAATTTCCAATCACCACTTCGAACCGCTTTTGCATCACCAGAACGCCAATACAAATCTTTGTGCGCTACTGTGTTTTCATTTACTGTTTTTACTAAATCAACACCGTCATAAACTCTGTCTTTAGGTAAATCAGAACCAATAGCTGCGGCAATTGTTGTAAAAATATCTAAAGTGCTTACAGGTGTTTTGTAAATTGTATGAGGTTTGATTTTTCCTTTCCACGAAAGTGAAAACGGAACATTAATTCCGCCTTCAAAATGAGAAAATTTCCCACCTTTTAAAGGAGCATTTGTTGTAGCAAAAGTATAATCGGCACCACCATTGTCACTTGCAAAAATGATTAAAGTATGATCTTCTAAACCTTCTTTTTTGACTTTTTCTCGAATTCGCCCAACGGCATCATCCAAAGCGCTGATCATAGCAAAATAAACACGTTTGTTTTCGTCTTTAACATTCGGAAAACGATCGTAATATTTTTTGCGAACTTGAAAAGGAGTGTGAGGCGCATTAAACGGAAGATAAAGTAAAAAAGGCTTATTTTTATTTTTATCAATAAAGGCTTCGGCTTCGTCAGCAAACTTTTCAGTTAAATATTCTTTTTCATCGATAATAGTAGAATCTCGTCTAATTTGGCCAATTCCAACTCGTCCTTTGCCCCAAATCGTTTTATCGGTAAAATCTTTGTGATGATGATTGATAATATCTGGATTATCATCTTCAGGCGTATAAAGTGAGAAAGCTTGATAAAACCCGTAATGATAATCGAAACCGCGATCTAAAGGGAAAAATCCTTTGTTGTGACCCAAGTGCCATTTCCCGATTATTGCAGTGCTGTAACCTTGTCTTTTAGCTAAATCGGCAAATGTGATTTCTGATTTTGGAAGTCCTTGTGTTGCAATTGAAGCTTCATTTGGATAATTGATTTTATCATTTAATCTCCAATTGTCTGTTTTAATTAAATATTTAAAACCGTAATATTCCAAATTGTTTTTTGGATAGCGATCACCTGGCTGATATTCATGACCAAAACGTTCCTGATATCTTCCTGTAATTAATCCAGCGCGTGAAGGCGAGCAAATTGCTGCAGATGCATATCCATCAGTAAAAGTAACTCCCGAAGCAGCCAAAGAATCGATCTGCGGAGTAGGAGTCGATTTTCCGCCGTAGAGCGAAATATCATATTTGCCTAAATCATCAGCAAGGATAATAATGACATTGGTCTTTTTTCCGGAAACGGAATCTTTAGGTTTTGAAGCCAAAAAATCTTTTTTCCCTTTTGCAAGTTTTTGATCTTCTTTGACTAATGTTCCGTCTGTATTAATTGGCCAGAATAAAAATGCTGCTATAATCAGAAGTACAAGTAAAAAGGGGAGAGCAATTTTGGTTATTTTTCTATAGGTTGCCATAGTATGGTTTTTGGTTTGTATTGATTGGAATGTTAGAACTTTGACAAAGTTTTACACGCATTTTTGTCATTCCGAGGAACGAGGAATCTCCGCAAGAAACTCTACAAAGATTGGCGATTTTGGTTGCGTGGCTTCGACTTCGCTCAGCCTGACAAATATTACGATTATAGAACTCTGTCAAAGTTTTACACGCATTTTTGTCATTTCGACGAAGGAGAAATCTTCACGAGTAACTCCGCAACGAATATCCAATCTTTGTAGAGCTTCTTGCGAAGATTTCTCCTTCGTCGAAATGACAATATTATGGTTACATAAGTGTAAAAAGTTTCGAGATTATTTCGAAGCCAATGCAACATCAACCTCATTTTTCAAATCGTTGATGCCTTCTTTCTTAAAAATAATTTTTCCATTTTCGTATAAAATCAAAGTCGGAAAAACTCTTACGGTTTTTAAATCGGCAATAACCTGCGGACTGTCTTCTAACTCAATTTCTAAGATCTTTAAATTGGTTCCGTATTCCGATCGGATAGTTTCCAAAATGGGTTTTACTTTTTTACAAGGCGCGCAATATTTGGAACCAATATCTACTAGAACAGTTTTATTATCGGCAATAATTTTATTGAATTCTGCCAATGATAATTTGCTTTTTAGATTCGAATAAAAAGGCTTTCCGTTTCCAATCCAGTTAGCAATTCCGCCTTCTAAACTGTAAGCTTCTGAGAAACCATTTTTTAGCAATTCTTTTTCTAGAGCAACACTTCTTCCTGCTCCGATAGAATAAATAAAAACAGGTTTAGATTTATCAAGTTTTGAAACAGATTGTAAATAATTTTCAGATTGAAGATTAAAATTTACAGCGCCTTCGATATGGTTTAAAGCAAATTCTTCGGACGTTCTCGCATCAACAATCTGCGGACTCTTTTGGCTTTTTATTTTCGAATAAAATGAATCTAAAGATAATGAATTATGAATTTCATTTTGCGAAAAAGCAGCAATTACCCATAAAAGGGCAATTGCTGTTATACTGATTTTAAAAAAATGATTTTTCATATCTGAAAAGATTATACTTGTTCTAAAACTGGTTTAGGAGTTTCTTCAGTAACTGCTTTAGGTTTTAAAGGAAGTGATAATACTCCTTCAGAAAGTGAACTTCCTTCTTTTTTAGATTTAAAAATTGGCCATAAAAACTGTGCGTACCATTCTTCTTGTTTGTATGATTTTGTTCCATACGATTCTGGATATTTACGGGTAATTAATCCTGTTCCAAAAATGACATCCCAGATAAAAAACATGTTTCCAAAGTTTCCTTTAAAATGCCCAACACCGTCTCCGCTTGTATCAGCATGATGTGCATGATGCGTTGCTGGAGTAGAAATAAGTCTTTCTAAAACCCAAGCAATTGGATGTAATATTTTGTATTTGTAAAAAGGTTTATCCCATTTAATGCTTGAATGCGCTCCCAAAGTGATAAAGCTTTTGATTACCAGAACAAATAAAGCCGGAAGTCCTAAACCTAAATATGTTAAAGTCGCTGTCAAATAAATTTGAGAAAAGAAAACGGTATAAATAAAGTTTTGTCTAGAAGCCATAGCCATTCCCATATATGGAGCAGAGTGATGCGTTCTATGAAAACGCCATAAAAACGGAACCTGATGATGCAATCTATGATACCAATATTGCGTTAAATCGTCTGCAATGGCGATTAAGAAAAAGCCTCCCCAAAATGGAACCCATGACAATGAATTAGCCAAATTTGGCAACAAATAAGGCAAAGCTGTTAAACTAAAAAAAGCAATTACAGGAGGTAAAAGCAATTTTGGCGCTAGGAAACAAACAATGTCTATTTTACGTTCTTCGCCTGTCCATTCGTCATCATACAAACCAGCTGCAAATTCGATTACGCCAAGAACTAGCATAAAAACAGTTAATCCCCAAGTTCTGATGTTTGCAAAGACAGGCTGTGCAAATTCTAAAAATGATGGAAGTGTAATATGCGACTGACTTATCGCTCCTCCAGTTAATTTAAAATAAAGGTAAATTGCCACTACAGGCAATGAATAAATGAAGAAACTTATTGTTAAGTCTCTCGTTAATTTTTCTTTTTGAACTATTGCCATGATCTCTTACTTTAAAAAATTATTTACTACTGCTAATCCGCCAGCAAGAATAGCCAGTGGAACTAAAAACAAGATTATCCCCACGACAATCTTTTTTCCTATAATTTCATAATCTACTCGTTTCATAATTACTCTTTTTATTTCCTGCAAGGTTTTTAAAACCTTGTAGGTATTTTTTTTTAGCTTTTAATTTAAACCTACAAGGTTTGAAAAACCTTGCAGGTTGTGTAATTTAGTTATTGGTTCCTCCAGGTTTAGTAGCCTGTTTGATTAAGTCAGAAACTGTTTTTCCTTTATCAGCTCCTGTGTTGTGGATTCTTCTGTTGTAAACGTCCTGCCAATCAATCAATGGATACACATTGTTTTCTTTTGCTTGTTCGTCAAATAATTTTTGAAGTTCAGCCAGTTTTTCAGGATATTTTTTTGCCAGATTATTACGTTCGTTAAAGTCTTCGTTTAGATTGTATAATTCCCAAACATCTGTATCAAAATTGCTTGGAGCAGGTTTCTCATTGCTTCCTAGAGATTTTTTTACTGCAAAAGAATCTGGTAAATGTGCTGCAGAAGCTTTCCATCCGTCTTTGTAAATGGCTCTGTTTCCGAAGATGTAGTAATATTGAACTTTGTGTAATGATTCTGCTTTAGGATTATCTAAAGAGGCTTGGAAAGAAGAACCTTGAATTATATCTTGTTTGATTCCTTTGATATATTCTGGCGCTTTTATTCCTGCAATAGCTAATGTAGTTGGAAGTAAATCGGTTACGTGGCTGTATTGATTTCTGATTCCGCCTTTATCTTTAATTCCGTTTGGATAAAATACAATCAATGGGTTACGAGTTCCTCCTTCTGAATGTGCATCCTGTTTCCAGTTTTTGAAAGGAGCATTGGTTGCTTGTGCCCATCCTAAAGGATAATTAGTATTTAATCCTTTAGCCGTTCCGATTTCTCCAATATTGTTTAAATTGCTTTGGAAATTCTCTTCATCTGTTTTTCCTTGAGCAAACAAACTCTGATTGATTGTTCCTTGTAGCGTTCCTTCTTTGCTAGCGCCGTTATCACCAATAGCAACAAAGATTAAAGTATTATCCAATTGTCCGCTTTCTTTCAAATAGTTTACAACTCTTCCAATTTCGTAATCTGTGTAGGTTAAGAATCCAGCGTAAACTTCCATGAATCTTGCATATACTTTCTTTTGGTCTGGAGTTAATTTTTTCCATTCTGTAATTAAAGCGTTACGATCTGGCAGTCCTGCATTTTGAGGAAATATTCCCAATTTCTTTTGGTTTGCCAATACTTTTTCACGGTAAACATCCCAACCTTCATCAAATTTTCCTTTATAAGGTTCAACCCATTTTTCGGCAACCTGATGAGGTGCGTGAACTGCTCCTGGCGCATAGTACAAGAAGAATGGTTTTCCTGGCGCAGCTTTTTGCTGTTTCTGAATATAACTGATAGCTTTGTCTGTAATCAATTCATTTAAGTGGCGTCCATCAGGTTTAATATGAGTTTGATCTTCTACCAAATCAGGATTGTATTGATCGGTTTGCGAACCTAAGAATCCGTAGAAATGATCGAAACCTTTTCCTGTCGGCCATCTGTCAAACGGACCCGCATCTGTAGCATCTTCGTCTGGTGTAACACCATATTTTCCAACTGCAAAAGTGTTGTAGCCATTGTCACGTAAAATCTCTGCAATTGTTCCTTTATCAGAAGGAATTCTTCCGTCCCAACCTGGGAAACCGGCAGATAAAATAGTGTGAGAAAATCCGCTTACGTGAACTCTTCCTGAATTTCTACCGGTCAATAAAGCAGCACGGGTAGGAGCACAAATTGCTGTTGTGTGAAAGTTAGTATAACGAAGTCCGTTATTAGCAAGATTATCAAAAGTAGGAGTGTTGATTAAACCTCCAAAAGTACTTGAAGCTCCAAATCCAACGTCGTCCAAAAGAATCCAAACAATATTCGGAGCGCCTTTTGGAGCCGTTACAGGTTCTGGCCAATATTCTTTAGAATCAGCTAAAGTTTTACCGATTACACCTTTAAATTCTGTTTTTTCCTGTGCTACTCCTAATTGTGCAATAAGGAAAGCTGTAACCAAAAGCCCTTTTTTCGGACTTTTGAATGTAATGCTATTTTTAAATTTTTTCATTGTTTTATAGTTTTCTAGTTATATGGTTTTATTTAATATCCAGGGTTTTGCGGTAATCCATCAGGGTTGATGTTTCTTTCGCTTTGCGGAATCGGATAAAGATTATTTCTTTCTGAAACCGAGTTTTTAGCCGTTACTTTTTTCACTTCGGTAACCAATGTTCCCCATCTTACCAAATCGTACCAACGCTGTCCTTCTTGAACAAATTCTTTTTTGCGCTCTTCTTGAATTGCTGCTCTAAAAGAAGTTTGGTCTAATCCAGATAAATCAAGAGATGCATCTGGAGTTGTAATATCTTTTCCAAAAGCTCTTCTACGTACTTGATTAATTAATTCGTAAGCTTCTGCAGTTGGTCCACCTTGTTCATTTATCGCTTCCGCTAAAGACAAAAGAATGTCCGCATAACGAATAACAGGAAAGTTGATCGCTACGTTTGAAGGTGTTGCCAGATTAGACAAATCCAAGTATTTTTTGAAGATTGGTTTCGGAAAAGTGTAAAGTGTTCCCGTTGACGGATTAAGCAATTGTTTGGCATAACTCACATCTCTTCTTTTATCACCAGGGGCATAAATATCATAAAACAAAGCAACGTCTGATATAATATCTGCTGGTTCAGTCGCTGTAAATCCAGTAAAAGAAGTTGCTTGAAAAGTACTTCCGCTAGAACCATTTCCTGCCTGATTTGGTTCAAATTGAACCGAGAAAATATGTTCTTTTCCGTTCTTTTTTGTTTTAGTGAAAATGTCTTGAAAATCTTCAAACAAAGCATATCCGTAACCTCCATTAATAACTTCTCTAGATTTTGCTATAGCATTTGGCCAGTCTTTTCTAGTTAGATACACTTTGGCTAAAATTGCTTTTGCAGCACCAGAAGTAGCACGCCCAGCATCTGCTGCAGTATAGGTTTTGGGTAAAGCTTCGGCATCAGTCAAATCTTTAATGATTTGATTGTAAACTTCGTCAACTGTTGAACGATTAGTTTTTAAATCTCCCAAATTGATAGAAGTAGATTCGTGTAAAACAATCGGAACGCCACCCCAAAGACGAACTGCCTGAAAATATAATAGTCCTCTAATAAATTTAGCTTCATTAATTAATCTAGTTTTGATTACTTCAGAACCAGAAACTTTCGAAATATTGTCAATAGAAACATTGGCTCTATTGATTCCGTTATAAATTTGTCTCCAAGCTACTTGAACACGGTCATTAGTTGCATCATGCGTTAAACTGCTCATTGCTCTAACCTGCGGATTTGTTGCAGAAACTCCTGCAGCTGCATAATCAGATCCCATATCAGTCAAGAAATAAAGGTTTCTTCCAAACAAACTTTGCTCACCTGGATCAAGGCTTAAAGAAGCGTAAACAGCAGTTACACTTGCAACGGCATCATCTTGAGTGACAAAATAATTGTCTTCGGTTACAAAAGAGGTTGGTGTTACCTCTAGATCAGCGCACGATGCCAATAGGCCAGCACTTAAAAGGAATGTTATAATGATCTTTTTCATTTTGATATTTTTTTACTTAGAAAGTTACGTTCAAGCCCGAGATGAATGTTTTAGAGTTTGGATAAGAACCAAAGTCAATTCCCGGATATAAGTTGTTTTGTTCATATGAACTTACCTCTGGATCATAGCCAGTGTATTTTGTCCATGTAATTAAGTTTTCTGCTGAAACGTAGATTTTTACGCTTTTTGTTCCCAATTTTTTAGAAACGCTTTTTGGTAAAGTGTATCCTAAAGTGATTAATTTTAATCGTAAGAAAGAAGCATCTTCTACGTATCGTTCAGAAACAATTCCAAGTGGAGAACTAGAAGCTCTCGGAATTTCATTACTCGGATTGGTTGGTGTCCAACGATCATTTAAAGTCGCGGCTGCATTAGTCCCAAGCGTAGAAATTTCTAATTGCTGATTTAAAGCATTAAAGATTTTTCCTCCGTATGCTCCTTGAAAAGAGAAATTCAAATCAAAATCATTGTATGAAACGGTGTTGCTGAAACTTCCAACAAATTTTGGCTGAGAAGTTCCTAGATTTCCTTTGTCAAGAGCTGTAATTACGCCATCTCCGTTTGTATCAACATATTTTCTGTCTCCAACTTTTGTATTTGCTAAACTGTTGATTTTTGGTTGCGTATTAACTTCTTCCTGAGTCTGGAATATTCCGTTGGTTTTGTATCCCCAGAAACTTCCCAAAGGCAAACCTACTTTTACAATAACTGGCTGTTGCTGTAATAAAGAACCATTTGGAACTACTGGAAAAAATTCGTTTACACCATTTCCAATCTCAGTAACTTTATTTCGGTTGAGAGAAAATACAATGTTTGAATTCCAAGCGAAGTTTTCTGTTTTGATATTTTCGGTAGTTAAACCAACTTCAAAACCTTTATTTTCAACTCCTCCAATGTTTTGAAGCACAGTTGCATAACCTGAACTCAAAGGCACGGGAACGTTAATTAATAAATCTTTTGTCTTTTTGTAATACACATCAAAAACAAAATTGATTTTTCGATCCAATAATGATAAATCCAATCCAACATTATATTGGTTTGTTTTTTCCCATTTTAGATCTGGATTTGCCAATCGAGTAGGAGCAAGACCAGTGTATAAAGTTCCTCCAAAAGAGTAATTTACAGATCCCATTGAAGCAAGTGGAAGATAATTTCCAATTTCTTGGTTTCCTGTTGTTCCTGCTGTAATTCTCAGTTTGGCCTCGGTTACGCCTTTAATATTGTTGGCAAATTCTTCATCAGTAATATTCCATGAAAATCCCGCAGAAGGAAAGTAACCCCAAAGCGATTCTGAACCAAATCTAGAAGAACCATCCGCACGACCTGAAAGCGTAAAGTTGTATTTTCCTTTATATGAATAATTTACTCTTGCTAACCATGATTTTAATACACTTTCATAAGCATCGCTGTATGGTTTTACAGGTACACCGTCTTGAATAGCATTGTAAGTATTGGCATCATTAACAAAAGTTTGAGCACCAGCATTCACAACTTCGCCTTTTGTATATTGAAGCGTATAACCTCCCAAAGCAGAAAACTTATGATTCTCGCCAAAATGAGTATTATAATTCAGTGTGTTTTCATTTAAAACAGAACCTACTGATCTTTCTCCAATAGAAGCTAAACCTTTTGTTCCCGCTCCTGTTGTTGTGTTTGATGGCGCATAATAATTTTGTTTTGTATTTAAAACATCACCGCTTACAGCCACTTTTGCAGTTAATTCTTTATTGAATTTGTATTCGCCAAATAAACTGGTTAGAATTCGGTTTAATTTGGTTTCGTTAATTGTATTATCCAAATCGTTAATCGGATTCGGAACATAACCATTTACAGAAGTTGCATAAGGATTGTTGGTTACATTATAGCTTCCGTCTGCATTTTTAATAGGTACAACAGGAGCTGTTAAGAGCACACTAACAAGCGGGTTCGGATTTCTTCCCGCCGCCGCGCCTCCATTTGTACCAACACCATTTGCAATTGAATTGGTATAATTAGCATTTACTCCAAATTTAAATTTCTGAGAATAGTTTCTTTCATAATTGGCACGAAGCGAAATACGTTTAAAATCAGAACCTAAAACAATACCGTCTTGATCAAAATATCCTGCAGAAATTGCATATCTCGATTTTTCGTCTCCGCCAGAAAAAGATAAGTTATGGTTTTGAACAGGTGCTGCAGTAACAAAAGCCGCAGACTGCCAATCGTAATTTCCAGAAGTTTTTAAAGCTTCGATTTGTTCTGGAGAAAAAGAAGGCGCTTGTCCAATACTTGCCTGAACATCGTTTCTTAAACTTGCCCATTCACTGGCATTCATTAATTTCAGTTTTTTTGAAATATTTTGGAATCCAAAATAACCTTGGTAAGAAATATTATCTTGACCTTTTGTTCCTTTTTTAGTTGTAATAATCACAACTCCATTTGCACCACGAGAACCGTAAATTGCCGTTGCAGAAGCATCTTTCAAAACTTCAATAGATTCTATATCAGCAGGATTAATTGTCGAAAGAACATTTACGCTGGCACCAGCATAAGTTACTCCTGCCGAACTGTTACTGTTATCATTGTAAATTAAAATTCCGTCAACAACATAAAGCGGTTCGTTACCAGCAGTAATCGAGTTTCCTCCGCGAATGCGAACACTCGATGATGCTCCAGGACGGCCAGAACTTTGTGTGACTACAACCCCCGCTACAGCGCCTCTTAATAGGTTATCTGCCGAAGAAGTTACCTGAGATAAATTGGCTTTTGGAACCGAAGCGACAGAACCTGTAATGTCTTTTCTTTTTTGAGTTCCATAACCAACAACTACCAATTCGTCTAATTCTTGGCGTTCTTCTCTAAGACTAATAATAACAGGGTTTTTTTCAACAGTGACTTCTAGTTTTTTATATCCAATGTAGCTTACGATCAAAGTATAAGGAAATTTTTGTCCCGTTTGAAAGTAAAATTTTCCTTCAGTATCTGTTACAACTCCGTGAGTTGTTCCTTTAATATTGACAGAAGCCCCTATAATAGGCTGATTTGTAATAGCATCTACAACAGTTCCGTCAAGTTTAGATTGAATAAGAGGCGTGGTATTTTGGGCTTGTATTCCTGCCGTTATAAAGAGCAACTGCAAGAGTATATATAGGTTTAATTTTTTTTTCATTTCTTTGTACTGGTTTTAAGTAATTAACAAGACGCCCTGAGCACTGTTTATACAGCACTCTAAAAGTGTTCTTGATTTAGTGATAAATGTTTCTTTAAGCCTCGCCATTTCTGTTGCCGCAGAAATGGCTTTTTTTATTTACAGCAACAGCTTTGCATTGTTTTCATTTTAGTTTTTTTTAATTGTTAGTTATTTAATTTATTGAATAATAGATATAGTTTCAAGAATCTGCTCCAATACAAATAATTGCATCGAAAGAGACCTTTGGTTAAATTCAGTAAATATTTTTGGTGGTGTTTTAAAAGATTTGCTTCGATATGAAATCTAAAGGCAAACAAAATATGTAGATTATTAACAACAGATACACATATAACAAATAGTGCTATAAGTGTAGTTTTTACGAAGAATGTAACGCGATATGCTTTCTGTTGTTTTCACAATAATAGTTTTTAAGGTTTGAAATACTATTTTAAACTCTACTAATCCTATAGACAAAGTTAAATTTTATATAATAAAAACCAAAAATTTGATGCACTTTTTTTGAAAAATATGCTGCTACAAGCCTTGTGAAATATCCTTATTTTTTGCGAATGCCTTATTTTAAAGGACTTGATAAGATAATTGAGTTTGAGATAATTGTTAAAGAATAATTTAAAAACCATGCAAAATTGTAGTAATTTACTCTTGTTTTTTATTCTTAAATTCCCTTTAAAATGGTTTTTTTGAATTTCAAATGAAGTAAAAAAGCTCTGTAGAGCAATTTCTAGTTTTAATTTTGTAAAATCTAAATAAGAATTTAAAGTTGATTTTGAATAAATTAAAGTAATTTTATAGGTATTAAAAGAAAATAGAATTTTTTGAACCAACCTAATGATAAATACTTATATTTGTAATAAGTATTTTTACTTAGTTTTATAATTAAAAAGAAAATGATAGAAGTAAAAGAAGCCTTAGAAATTGTTGCGGCAAATAGTTCGGTTTTATCAACGCAGAAAATTTCGGTGAGTAAAGCGTTAGGATATATTTTGGCAGAAACAGTTTATTCGCCTATTTCAATGCCACCGTTTCGCCAATCAGCAATGGACGGTTATGCTTTTACACATTCTATTAGGCATCAATTTGATGTGGTTGGAACTTCTAAAGCGGGAGATCATAACAATATAAAACTAAAAGAAAATGAAGCAGTACGTATTTTTACAGGAGCTTATGTTCCTAAAAAAGCAGATACTGTTGTAATGCAAGAGCATGTTATGGCTAATGAAGATTCGATTTTGATAGCCAAAAAACCAGAAGCTTTTGCCAACGTAAGAAATAAAGGTGAACAGATTAATGCTGAAGATGTTGTTTTTGATGCCAATACATTGATTACTCCTGCAGCAATTGGTTTTTTAGCTTGTTTAGGAATTACAGAAATAACAGTTTATAAAAAGCCCAAAATCGCCATTTTGATTACTGGAAATGAATTGATAAAACCAGGAAAAAAACTTCCAAAAGGAAAAATTTACGAAAGCAATTCAGTAATGTTGCAAGCTGCACTTCAGACAATCGGAATTAATAAAGTTAAAGTTCATACCGTTAAAGACAATCTAAAAGCGACTAAAAAAGCATTACAGTCCATCCTTAAAAAGAATGATATTGTATTAATTTCTGGCGGAATTTCGGTTGGCGATTATGACTTTGTAAAAGAAGCATTATTGAAAAATGGAGTACAAGAGCTTTTTTATAAAATCAATCAGAAACCTGGAAAACCCATGTTTTTTGGTGCTAAAAAAGATACTTTAGTATTTGCCTTACCAGGAAATCCAGCATCGTCATTAACTAATTTTTATATCTACGTATATCCTGCGGTTAAAAACAAAATGGGATTTTCTAATACGCATTTGCCAAAAATTGTCCGTAAGTTACAGAATCAGATTACTAATACTACAGGAAAAACACTTTTCTTAAAAGCATTATATAATGAAAGCAGCGTTGAAATTCTAGAAGGACAAAGTTCGGCAATGCTAAATACTTTCGCTATAGCGAATGGGTTAGTAATCGTTCCGCATGATGTTGAAAACATAAAAAAAGGTTCATCGGTAACGATTCTGCCAATTGATTAAATTTTGTAGAAAGATAGAAGAAAGAAACAAATAGAAAGAGAACAGCAATTCTATTTCTAATATTGAAAAGCGTTTTATAAATAAAGCATATAGCTTGAAACCTGAAAAAGAAAGAAACCATGAAAATATCAGTATTTATTCTTTGCGGAGGAAAAAGCACCAGAATGCAGTCAGAAAAAGGATTGGTTTTGTTTCAAGGTAAGCCATTTATCGAACACATTATTCAGGCGATTTTGCCTATTACGGATCGAATTAAATTGATTACATCATCAAAAGAATACGATTATTTGGGTTATGAAAAAATTCCCGATTTAATTGCAGATAAAGGGCCTTTAGGCGGAATTTTCACGGCATTGTCACATTCGGAAACCAAATTTAATCTGATTTTAAGTTGTGATATTCCATTAATTTCAACAGAATTATTGCAAGAATTAATTTCAAAACATACCAAAGAAGCTGAGATAACAGTTTTTGCATCCGAAAGCAAAACACATCCCTTAATTGGAATTTATTCCAAAAATATTGTTGCAGCCATTAAAGAAGCAATTGATTCGAATGAATTAAAAATGATGGATTTGTTGGCAAAATTGCCTCATCAAATCATCAATATAGAAGAAAGTGAAAACTTCCATTTAACCAATATTAATTCGGCTGACGAATTGAATGATCTAAATATCAATTTAACTTAAAAGACTATGCGAAATTCAAAAACACCAAAATTGACGATAGTAGGCGCAGGTCCAGGCGATGTTGAATTGATTACATTAAAAGCAATTAAAGCTTTAGAAAGCGCCGATGTAGTTCTGTACGATGCTCTGGTAAACGAAGAATTGCTAGAATATGCATCAAATGCAGAAATTGTTTTTGTCGGTAAACGTTTAGGCTGTCACGCCTACACGCAAGATCAAATTAACGATTTGATAGTTTCAATGGCAAATCTTCACGGACATGTGGTTCGTTTAAAAGGAGGAGATTCTTTTATTTTTGGAAGAGGAAGCGAAGAAATTGATTACGCGGTAAAATTTGGCTTAGAAACCGCTGTCGTTCCAGGAATTTCGTCTGCTTTGGGCGTTCCAGCAACAGCTGGAATCAGTTTGACACAACGTAAAATTGCTGAAAGCTTTTGGGTTATAACGGGAACAACTTCAAATCACGAATTATCAAAAGATGTTCATTTAGCATCAAAATCGGCTGCGACTGTGGTTATTTTGATGGGCATGCATAAATTAAATGAGATTATTTCGATTTATCAAGAGAATAGAAATGACGACCTTCCAGTCGCAATTATTCAAAACGGAACAAAAAATTCAGAACAAAAAGCAATCGGAACTATAAGTACAATTACTAAATTGGTATCCGAAAAGAATATTTCATCACCTGCGATTATCGTGATTGGTGAAGTGGTGAAAAACACATCAAAACTGACAGAATATTTTCAGGAGCATTTTGATGATGAATTCATTTTTCAAAATTTAAATTTATAAAAATGATCGAGGTTAAATATTTTGGAGCTGTTGCTGAGAAAACAAAATGTGAATTTGAAAAATTATCTTTTTCAGAAGAATTATCATTGCAGAGACTTTTGCAGAATTTAAGCCAAAAATATGAGTTCGAATCACTAACTTTTAGCGTTGCAGTAAATCAAAAAATAGTTTCAAAAGAAGTAGATTATACATTGAAAACTAGCGATATTGTGGCTTTATTGCCGCCATTTGCCGGAGGTTAAAAACAATTTTATGAGTGAAACGGAACGATATAAGAGACAAATTATACTTCCTGAAATTGGAGATATTGGTCAGTACAAATTACTGAAATCTAAAGTTTTGGTAATTGGTGCTGGAGGTTTGGCTGCTTCAATTCTGCCTTATCTAGCTGCTGCAGGAATCGGCGAAATTGGGATTGTAGATGATGATCTTATTGAAGTTTCCAATCTTCATAGACAAGTAATTTATAAAACTTCGGCGGTTGGAAAAAGAAAAGTTATAGAAGCAAAAGCAATGCTTTCAGAACTGAATCCGGAAGTGAAAGTGAATGTTTTTGAAGAAAAATTATCTGGAAAAAATGCAATTTCATTGTTCGAAAAATACGATATTATTGTTGATGCAACAGACAATATTTCGATAAAATACTTAATTAATGATGCTTGTCTAGTGAGCAATAAACCAATGGTTTACGGATCTATTTTTAGATTCCAAGGACAAGTTTCAGTTTTCAATTATCAATACGGACCAACTTACAGATGTTTGTATCCTGATGAAAATTCGAATGCGGCAAATTGTGAAGATGCTGGCGTAATTGGAGTTTCCGTTGGAATTATCGGAATGTTTCAGGCCAATGAAGTTCTAAAAATAATTCTTGGAGTTGGTGAAGTTTTGAGTGGAAAAATTCTGGTTTATACTATTTTAAATAACGAACAGCAGAAGTATGATTTCGAAAAGAGTTCAAAATTAGAAATGAACAAAGAAGATTTCGAACAGAAATACAATTCATCTGAAAATCAGATTGAAGAAGTAAAATTTGAATTTCTTTTGAATGAAATAGAAAACGATGAGGTTCTTTTTTTAGATGTTCGAAATGAAGATGAAGCGCCAAAAATCAAATTGAAAAATAGTATTCAAATTCCGTTGCTGCATTTAGAAAATCAAATTAAAAAATTGAATTCAAATCAAACTATTTACGTTTTTTGCCAATCTGGAATTAGAAGTAAAATTGCGGCCGAATTGCTTCAAAAATATCAATTTAAAAATATAAAAAGCATTGCTGGAGGCGCTTTAGCAATGAAGCAGTTATTACAAGAAATAAAAATATAGTCATAGGTTTTAAAATGTTCGTCTAGTTTGTCATTTCGACGAAGGAGAAATCTTCGCGAGTAGCTCGACAAAGATTGGTGAATTACTGTGAGGAGTTCCTTGCGAAGATTTCTCCTTTGTCGAAATGACAATATTGAGTTTTAATTCGTGAAAATTCGTGTAATTCGTGGCAAAAGAAAAATCATTTTAATCCATATAATCTGTGGCAAAAAAAAACATAAAAAAAATGAGTAAAAATGTATTTGTAGAAGGACCAATTGCTCCTGAGTTTATTGCAGAATCAATCACTAAACATCAATCAAAACATACGATTGGAGCGCATAATATTTTTCTGGGACAAGTTCGTGCCGATGTTATTCATGATAACACAGTCGTAGCAATCGATTATTCGGCCTATAAAGACATGGCAAATGAAGCTTTGTATGCCATTCGCGAAAAGGCCTTTGCCAAATTCGATTTAACTTGCATGCACATTTACCACAGTTTGGGCGTTGTAAAAGCAGGTGAAATCTGTTTGTTCGTTTTTGTTTCGGCAACGCGTCGCAAACAGGTTTATGAAGCCACAGAAGCAATTGTAAACTGGATAAAAACCGATGTGCCGATTTTTGGTAAAGAAATGTTTGAAAATGATACATTCACTTGGAAACAAAATACGTAAGAAATTATAATGGTAGATATTACGCATAAAATAAGCACTTTAAGAGTCGCAACAGCAACCGCAATTGTAAAAGTAAGCAAACAAGAAACAATTGATGCTGTTGTCAATAATTTAGTGCCAAAAGGAAACGTGTTCGAAATGGCAAAAACTGCAGGATTGTTTGCGGTTAAAAATACGCATTTGTCTATTCCAGATTGTCATCCGCTTCCAATTGAATATACTGCTGTAGAATACAATATCGAAGGTTTAGATATTCATATTATTTTCAAAGTAAAAACTGTTTACAAAACAGGAGTTGAGGTTGAAGCCATGCATGGCGCATCGATTGTAGCGCTTACAATGTATGATATGTTAAAGCCAATTGACAAAGAAATCGAAATTTCAACCATCAAACTAATCAATAAAGAAGGCGGAAAATCGTCTTTTAAAAATAAATTCCCGAATGTAATTAAAGCCGCAGTTTTCGTTTGTTCTGATTCGATTTTTGCAGGTGATAAAGAAGACAGATCTGGAAAAACAATAGTAGAAAAATTAGATTCGTACGGAGTTGAAACTTCTCATTACGAGATTATTCCAGATGAATTAGCTATTATTCAGGAAAAAACTAAGGCTTTCGCCAAAGAAAATCAATTGGTTATTTTTACGGGCGGGACAGGTTTGTCTCCTAGAGATGTTACGCCTGAAGCTTTAGAGCCAATTTTAGAAAGCAGAATTCCAGGAATTGAAGAAGCAATCCGAAATTATGGACAACAGAGAATGCCTTATGCAATGCTTTCTCGAAGTGTTGCAGGAACTTTAGGCAAAACTTTGGTTTTGGCTTTGCCGGGATCAACAAACGGAGTAAGAGAATCGATGGATGCTGTTTTTCCGCATGTAATGCATGTCTTTCATATTTTAAAAGGAAAAAATCATGACAGCCTCTAACACTATTTTGACTGATAGTTTCGGGCGCAAGCATAATTATTTGCGTATTTCACTGCTGGAAAAATGCAACTTGCGTTGTACGTATTGTATGCCTGCGGATGGAATCGCTTTATCTCCAAAAGCCAGTTTAATGACGGCAGATGAGATTTTTGCCATTGCCCAGACTTTCGTGAAAAATGGTGTTGACAAAATACGATTAACAGGTGGTGAACCTTTGCTAAGAAAAGATTTTCCTGAAATTGTGTCTAAATTATCAGAATTAGAAATTTCACTTTCGATTACTACAAACGGAATTTTAATTGACCGCCATATTGAGGTTTTAAAACGATTTAATATTAAGAAAATCAACTTGAGTTTAGATACCCTAGTTGCTTCAAAATTTCATTCTATAACGCTTAGAAATCAGTTTGAGAAAGTAATTGATAATCTGCATTTGCTTTTGAATAACGATTTTCAGGTAAAAGTAAATGTGGTTTTGATAAAAGGTTTTAATGATACTGAAATTGTAGATTTTGTAAAACTGACTCAATTTCTGCCAATTTCTGTTCGATTTATCGAATTTATGCCGTTTGCTGGAAACGAGTGGGATAGGAGCAAAATGGTTTCGCAGCAAGAAATTTTATCTTTAGTAGAAACTCAATTTTTATCAAAAGAAATTCAAAAATTAGAAGACGAAAAAAACTTCACTTCAAGAAATTATAAAATAAAAAACTTTCAAGGTGATTTCGGAATTATTAGTTCCATAACAAATCCGTTTTGTGACAGCTGCAATCGCATCCGCTTGACGGCTGACGGAAAAATAAAAAACTGCCTTTTCTCAAATTCAGAAACCGATTTACTGACTGCTTTTAGAAATGGAGAATCGATTACTGAGTTAATTTCAGAATCCATTCAAAACAAAAAGAAAGTTAGAGCAGGAATGTCAACCGTTAATGAAATAAATGATCCAACACTTCATTTTGATAATCGCAGTATGATTGCGATTGGGGGTTAGGTTTCTTGAGAATTCACACAATATTGTCATTTCTCCTTCCTCGAAATGACAAAACTGTATTTTTAAAAAGAAAAAAAGGCTTAACTTTTTAAAAGTCAAACCTTTCTCAGAATACTATTTTTTCTTTTTAGTTTTTGCCTTAGCCTTTTTCTGAGCGACAGCTTTCTTTGCCGCAACTTTTTTAGCTTTAGCTTTATCTTTTGCTTTTTTAGCTTTTTCTTTTTTCTTCGCAGCAGCTTTTAGTTTCTCTTTTTTAGCTTTTTCTAATTTTTTGATAACTGCTTTAATTGCTTTTTCTCTTTTCTTATCCTTTTCCTTTTTGGCTTTTAGTTTTGCTTTAAGCTTTGATTTTATATCGTTTTTTTCTTTGCCAATTTTTTCTACAGTGACAACAGGTTTGCTTTCTGAAACATCATTGGTTTTAATTTCTACAATTTCAGAAACGATAGGTTCTTTTTTTGCAGGAGTTGCAGCTACTTTTTTTACCGTGGCTCTTGGCGTAGTTTTAGAAGCCGCTCTTACTGGTGTTTTAGCTGCCGGTTTTACAGTAGCAGCCGGTGCTTTTGCAGCTGTAGTTCTTGAGGTAGTCGTTTTTGCCGCAGGTGCTTTTGTTGCAGTTCTTGTTGTTCTTTTAATCGTTGTCTTAGTTTCTGGTTGTACTTCTGTAGTGGTTTCTACAGCTGTTTCTGCTGGAGCATCTGTGGTTTTTTCAGCAGAAACCGATGGATTTCTTTTTATCATAATTGTATTTTTTATTGAGTAAATAGATCTTAACCAAGTGGTTCTAAAGCTTTTGAAGTATAACGCTTTAACCGAAATTCTTAGTTAAGCTAAATATACGCAATTTTTGAATACAAAATGCGATGCTTTTTTAGAACTCATTAATTTTCAATTACTTCTAGGATTTTAAAATTGCTTTTTGGCGCTTCGCAAAGAGAACAGCAATAGGTTTCTGGCAAATTTTCAAATAAAAGGCCTTTAGGAATTCCTTGAGTTTCGTCTCCGTATTCAGAATTATAAAGTGTTAAACATTCCTGACATTGATAGATATCTAATTGCGGTTTTTCTTTTTTCTGCAGTTTTTCAGTTGTTTCTGAGGTCGAATTTCCAAGTTCTTCAAAGTATTTTCGGCTTAGCTCAATTAAAATTGTTGGAAGTTCCAGTTTATCTATATCTTGAGAATGCACAATATATTCTCGTGTATTTGGGTCAAAATTCTTTGCAAACAAAACATTATAGGTATCCCTGATTTTGATGGATTCTAAAGCTGTTGGAAGTTCGTTTTTTTCGATAATAATGGAAGTGAAATAATGCCCATCACGATTGTATTCTGAAATTCCGAAATTCAATCCATAAGTACTGATATCGAATTGATCTAATGTTCGAACTAAGAAAGTTTTTAGATTCAAAGCCCATTCTGTTGCTACAGGCAAATGCCAATTTAATTCCAATAAAGAATGACGAACGTTGATACCGCGTTTCCCTAAGAATTTTTCCCATTCTAGTTTTCGATCTTTCGGAATTCCTTTTATAATGAAAGATTTCCAAGGAGTGATGCAGATTTTCCCGATTTTGCATTCAAAACATAAATCGCACATTTCTTTCAAGAAATCTAAATCGTATAAATTATTTCTCCAATATAATCCTAACCAATATTGATCAATTCCCATTCTGTTCATTCCTTCATAATACGGAAATGGGTAAAACGGAATATTCAATGGTTTGTCGATTGTTCTATTGTTGGTATCTAAAGCTTCGCTCACTAAAGCGAAAAGCATTTCTATATCAATAAATTCTTCTTCGGAGATTTTCTCAATTTCGTAATAAATCTTGGCCAAATCCCAGCTGTAAAGTAAAACTGGATAGATTTCCATTTTTTCCCATTTTGGAAGACGAACATATAAATACCAATAATCTTCGTGTTCTGACGCAATAAAATTTAAATGTCCTGTAAACAAAGGAACCAATTGCTGTTTCGGATCGGTTATGTTGACTTTAAGTTTTGGCTGTTCTTTAAATTCTTCCAAAATATATAAAAACCTATTTCCGGTAAGCCAATTGGTGTTTCTAAAAATATCAGTCGAAACATAAGAAGAAACAATATTGTTACCGCTTTTTTGATCTGGATAAACAAAATGATGTTTTCCTAAAGTGGTTTTGTCCAAAGATTTAAATCCTTTCGGAAAAATAATATCTTGTCTAGAGCCAAACGAAATCGAATCCAAACCTTCTTCCAAAGCGATATTTACAACTTCTTGTAATTCCCCTGGCGAAATAACGCCTCCTTTTACTATTAATCTTGTTAGTTCCATTTTTGTTTTTGTTTCAAGTTTCAGGTTTTAAGCTGCGGATTGTGTTGATTTAAACGCAAAGAGCGCAAAGTTTTTTCGCAAAGTTTTTTAAGGTTTATATGCTGTGCGTAAAATTGTTTTCTATCGAAAAAAGTTCGCAAAGCAATACTTTATTTTTTTTTTCAAAGCTTTGCGAATTTTGCCTCCTTAGTTAAGGATAAACTAAATATACTTTGCAAAAAAACTTTGCGCTCTTTGCGTTAAAATTTATGTTTAAAGTAATACAACAAGCAACATAAGCTGAAAACTATTTACATTTTGCCAATATCTCCTTAACTTCTGTTTTACAACTTCCGCATCCTAAACCTGCGCCCGTATTTTTGCATAATTCGGTGAAATCGTTCACGCCGCTTTTAATGGTTTCTTCAATGTTTCCAGCTCCAACTTGACTGCATGAACAAACTAATTTTCCTAAAACTGGTTTTGCATTTGAGCTTCCTCGCAAAAGTGTATTTCGTTTGTCTGATAATTCGATTTTGCTTTCAATCATCGTTTTGAATTCGGCAAACTCATTTTTATCTCCCATTAAAATGGCACCAACCAAAAGATCGTCTTTTACGATGCATTTTTTGTAATAGCGTTTCTTTAAATCGGTAAAAACAATTTCTTCGTACGAATCGTCATTTTCTGGGATGGTAAGATCGCCAATACTGCAAAGATTAATGTCTTCTAATTTCAAAATATTCATTAAAATCGAACCTTTGTAATAACTGCTAATATCACCAGCAAGGAAATTTGCAAGAATATTAGCTTGTTCTTCGGCAGCAGAAGTGATTCCGAAAAGTTTGTTTTCGAATTCTGCTATTTCTCCAATGGCAAAAATATCTGGATTTGAAGTTTGTAAATACTGATTTACTTTCACGCCACGTCCGCAAGCTAATCCGCTTTCGCGTGCAATTTCAATATTCGGAATTGTTCCAATTGTATATACAATTGCATTTGCAGTAATGATTTTTCCGCTTTTTAAAGCAATTTCGATTTCGTTTGGATTATCAGTTTCAAAAACAGTGCTGACTTCATTATCAAAATAAATCTGAATGTCTCTAAGTTGTACTTCTTCAGCCAATAATTTACTTGAAATTCGGTCTAACTGACGCTCCATCAAACGCGAAGCACGCTGAATAATTGTTGTTTTTACTTTTTTATGTTTTAAAGCCGCTGCCAATTCTAATCCTAATAATCCGCCGCCGATAATGACAACGTGCTGTTCTTCTGGCGGAAGATTGGTACTGTCTAAATGTTTTTTCAAACGATCAGCATCTTCTTTTCGTCTAACGGTGAAACGTCCAGGAAGATGAAGCTGTGCATTTTCGGGAACAAAAGGACGGCTTCCAGTTGCCATAATCAACGAATCGAAAGTGTGAATTTCGCCTTGACTATCTATAATTGTTTTTTGTTTTGGATCTATTTTATCAATAGAAACCCCTGCTTTCATGGTGATTTTTAGTTTATTGAAAGTTTCACCATCTTTAACTTTTAAAAGCTGTTCCCAAGTGAATTCTCCCGTCATGTATTCAGGCAACAAAACACGATTGTAAAACGGATTTACTTCATTCGAAAAAACAATAATTTCATCGGTTGAATTGAATTCACGATAGTTTTGAATGAATCGGAAAGAAGCCGCTCCAGCACCAACGATCGCAATTTTCTGAAATGGTTTTACGTATTTTTTAATTGAAACCGTTGTGAACTTAAAGTCGGGTTCTTTTGAAATTGGATCAACAACCGTATTCGTTAAATTGTTGGTTCGGTTTAAATCATTTTCGAGTTGTTTTCCCCAGTGCATCGGCAGAAAAAGAACTTTTTCTTTGATTGTATCGGTGACTTTCGCTTTTACGCGAACTTCTCCATTTTTACTTGAAACTACGACAATATCACCATTTTTAATATTGTTTTTAAAAGCATCAATAGGATTTATTTCTAAAACAGGACTTGGAATATGTGTTAGTAATCTAGATACTTTTCCAGTTTTTGTCATCGTATGCCATTGATCTCGAATTCTTCCTGTTGTTAAAATAAAAGGGAATTCATCATTTGGCTGAACGGATGTATTTTCGATAGAAACTGGCAGATTAAAAATTGCTTTTCCAGATGGCGTATAGAATTTTTTATCTGTAAACAATCTTGGAGTTCCTGGATGATTATAATCTGGAACTGGCCATTGAAAAGTGCCTTCAGTTTTTAAACGATTATAATTTAAGAATGAAATATCAATATTAGTATTTTTTGTAAGTGCACAATGTTCTTTGTAAACTTCTTCGGCATTGTTGAAATTGAATCCGTTGAAATTCATTTTTTTAGCAAAACGAATCAAGATTTCAATATCAGGAAGTGCTTCTCCAGGTGCATTGATTCCTTTTGGAAGATAGGAAATACGACGTTCCGAATTGGTCATCGTTCCTTCTTTTTCTAACCAACCCGCAGCAGGCAATAATAAGTCGGCAAATTTGGCTGTATCTGCATTATGCGAAATATCTTGAACGACTACAAATTTAGCATTTTGAAGCGCTTTTTCGGCTCTTCTAGAATCGGGTAAACTCACTAGCGGATTCGTGCAGATAATCCAAACCGCTTTCATTTTTCCTGATTCTAAAGCTTCAAACATTTCCGTCGCTGTTAAACCTGGTTTATCTGAAATCTCATCAACACCCCAAAAATCTGCCACTTCTTTGCGATGTGTAGGGTTTGCAATGTCTTTATGTGCTGCCAAAAGTGTTGCCATTCCACCAACTTCGCGTCCGCCCATTGCATTGGGTTGACCTGTTAATGAAAATGGCCCAGAACCTGGTTTTCCAACTTGTCCTGTTAATAAAGATAAATTTAGCAAAGCCGTATTTTTATCAACTCCAACGGCGCTTTGATTTAATCCCATTGCCCAAAGCGAAATAAATCCTTTTGCTTTTCCGATAAGATCAGCGGCAAGTTTGATGTCGTTTACAGAAATTCCACAAAGTTTTGAGGCTTTTTCAAGAGAAGTTCCTAAAACTAAGTCTTTGTATTGTTTGAAATTTTCAGCATTATTTTTTACAAAATCATGATCTACGTAACCTTTTTCGATAATTCGTCTGGCAATAGCATGATATAAAATAATATCTGAACCCGGAATAATCTGCAAATGTAAATCGGAGAATACGGCAGTATCTGTTCGTCTTGGATCTATGCAGATTATTTTAGTTTTCGGATTTTTCTCTTTGTGTTTTTCCAATCTTCTGAAAAGAATAGGGTGACACCAAGCTGGATTTGCGCCTGTAATTAAAAAAGTATCTGCCAATTCGATATCATCGTAAGCAATGGGTACAGAATCTTCTCCGAAAGTTTTTTTGTAGCCCACAACTGCAGAACTCATGCAAAGTCTGGAATTGGTATCAATGTTATTGGTTTTGAAATAACCTTTAACTAGTTTATTGACTAAGTAATATTCTTCGGTTAAACATTGTCCAGAAATATAAAAACCAACGCTGTCGGGTCCGTGTTTTTTTATAATAGAAGTAAAAACTGCAGCAGCGCGATCAAGAGCTGTATCCCAACTCACGCGTTCGAGCGGATAATTTTTACTGCCTCGCATTTCTGGATATAAAATTCTGTCGGAAGTATCGTTAACTACGTAGTGTAGATTCATTCCTTTAGAACACAACATTCCTTTGTTTACAGGATGATTTTTATCGCCTTCGACCATTACACCATTTTTAGCATCGTTAGTCACGATTATACCGCAGCCAACGCCACAGTAGGAACAGGTAGTTTTGATCTTAGTACTTTGCATCGTTTCTCGGTTTTAAATAAATCACTTACTTAAGTTGAAACAAAAATAAGTATTTTTTAAGTATTAATACTTAATTTTTGATTTATTTTTTTACTTTTGATAAAAAGAAATGAGGAACAACAAATTAGTTTTGAATGTGCTAAAAATTAGAACTCATGAAAGAAGAGCAAGCAGTATGTTATTCCTGTACAAATGAGAATTGTTTTATAAAGAAACATTTGCATTTACATCAGATGGCAACTTATATTTCTAAAAAACAGAATATAATCTGTAAAAAATCTAATCGTTTTATTACCGAAGGTGCACCATTGCAAGGACTTTACTTTATATGTAAAGGAAAAGCCAAAACGGTAAAAACAGGAATTAACGGTCGTGAACAAATCGTTCGTTTAACCACAAACGGAGATATTATTGGTTTCCGTGGATTTGGAACGAGCAAACGCTATTTGATTGGCGCCTATGCTCTTGAAGATACTGTTTTGTGTAATTTTAGCAATGAAACCATGATGGAAATTTTACAGCACATTCCAGAATTCACATATGCTTTAATGTTATTTTATGCCGAAGAATTAAACAAAAGTGAAAACAATATTCGCAAGATCGCTCATATGAATGTTCGCGAACGTGTAATTGATTTGTTGCTTTATATTCATCGTAAGTTCGGACAAAAGAATGGTTTGATTGATATTGAGCTTTCGCGAAAGGAAATTGCAGATTTTGCAGGAACAACAGAAGAACAAGCAATTCGAATTCTATCAAGTCTTAAAAAAGAATCTCTAATTAAAACGGAAGGAAAGCGTGTAGGGATTTTAGGAGTTTCAGAGTTGAGATCTGAAATTATGGAGCATAAGTATTTTTAATCTAAGATTCTAAGTTGCTAAGATTCTAAGATGCTAAGGTTTTATGTTGATGTAAAAAATTTGATTTTTTTGTAGAGACGCAAAGAAGTGCGTCTCTACGTCGAATATAATTTATTTTTTTCTGCCAATAAATCGAATTACAGAACCAGTTCCATTGTGAAATAAACCTTCGTTGAGTTCAATTTCTTTTTCTTCTAATTGGATGATTTCATAATTAGGAAAATCAGCTTTGATTTCTTCAATTGAAAATAGAGATTCGATGTCTTTTGGCCCGCCAACTTTTTCATTTTTGGTAACATATTCTAAATGCTTTTTACTGAAAGCTTCAAAAATAATAATACCGTTTTTGCTTAATAATTTATCAAGCTGTTGATGAATTTCTGATTTAATTTCAGCTGGAAAATGAGCATAAATTAAAGCTATCACATCAAATTGTTCTTCCTGAAAATCTAAAGTTTCTAATTCGCCAACTTGATAATCAAGTGAAACATTATTGTTTTCTGCTAAACGAAGCGCTTTGTTTCTTCCTTCTTCACTTATATCGAAAGCCGAAACTTTCCATCCTAATTTAGCTGCAAAAATGGCATTTCTTCCTTCGCCTTCAGCTGGGAAAAGTATAGAACTAGGATTAAGCTTTTCAATTTGTTGTTTTAAATAATTGTTGGGTTCTTCGCCGTATGCGAATTCTTCGCTTTTATAACGGTCGTCCCAACGTTGAGTCCAGTTGTTCATGGTTTATATATTGAATTTAATTATTAAAGGTTTGTGGTCGCTATACAACGTCCAATATTTGTAAGCACCAACTTCGACGCTTTCTAAAACTTCCATAAAATCATTTGAAGCAAAGCAATAATCAAGATGATAGGGTTTGTTTTCATGACGATACAAATACCAAGTCGGATGTTCTTCTTTACCTTGAATTTGATTAAAGTATTTATGATAAGTGCTGAAAATATTCTTTTCGGCTAATTTGTTTACAACTGTTGTGTGATTTCCTTCTCGACGTGGTTTGTCCCAAATAGTATTGCTGTTAAAATCTCCAATTAAAATGGTTTTAGTTCCTTTGATTAAATCTTCATAAAAATGAATCGCTTTCCAGATCTGAGTTACGTAAGCACCATCTTTATCAGCAGGATTATTAGCCCAAATAGCAAATAAAGTAAAGTCAATTTTCCCGCCTGTTACGGCAATTGGAAGGATGTTTTTGAAAGTTGGATTATGGCATTCTAACAATTGAAATCTATAATCTCCAAACGAAAAAATACCAATTCCTTTATTAGGATTTTCGCCGTACCAAAGAATATCCGAAGGTAATTTTATGTGATCTGGAAATTTGAGTTTTTCAGGACTTTCACACTCAGAAATTACAGCAATGTCAGGATTGTGAGCGAGAAGGAATTCTGCTTTTTTTCTGAATGCCATGTTGCAATTCCAAGCAATTAGTTTCATTTGAAAAATAAATTATTTCTAACTCAAATATAATGATTAAAGAGAGAAATAAATTTCTGGTAAATCAAAAAAAAAATACCCTTTCTCAAAATGGAAAAAGGGCAGTTTATATATTTAGATTTCTTTAATCTTAACCAACAAATTTTGTTTCACCGCTGTTAATGTCTATTTCAGCAAAATTATGTTTTCCGATAACAATAAGCAGTTTGTTTGAGTTGTAACCAACATATCTAATTTCTGGGTCACCTTTTTTTGGTTTTCCACAAACAGAAATAACATTGGTTTGCCATTTCAATTTCTTCCTTTTGTAGGCAGATATTGTTTGTAAATCATTTTCAACATAGTAAATAATGTTGTTTTTCTTAATGCCTCTTTTTTGCGTTTTTGCAAAATTTATTTCTGAGTTTTTAGAAATTAAGGCGTCGTTGTACTTTTGAGCGATGCCTGTTTGCGTGACAATAAAAGTCAGCAAAGACAATTTTAGAAATGGTTTCATTAGGATAGAATTGGGGGTTCATAATCGATTCAAATATAAATAATTAAAGTATATAATGAGTTTTTATTAGATCAAAAAAAATACCCTTTTTTCGAAATGAGAAAAGGGTAAAATTTTTAAGTTAATTTTCAAGAAAAATTATTTTTTCCAGCTAAAAATTTTCGGATCAACAGAAATCATTAACCAAGCCCAGTTATTGGTATGGCTAGTATCTCCGCCTTTAACAAATTCCATTGTTTTAGAGCCAAACATTTGAGAATAACCTCCGGTTACCGTTATATTTTTTCTGAAATTATATCCAAAAGTTGCGTCAACCTCAGTTCCTAAATACGAATCTAATTTTTCGTTTACTGGTGTAACTACATCAGCAGCAGATAAGAATACATGCGGAATTAAAGCAAATTGCCACTTATTGACATTATAATTCAATTTGATAAAAGCATCTTGCAGACCAACGCTTTTCAGATGATTTCCAACATAAAAATAATCCATGTAACCGTTAAGTCCGTGATTAGTTCCAAAAATCGGATTGAATGATTTGATTACCGTGCTTCCGTCATTTGAATCTTTTCCTGATAAAAATTCGTAACCTAAACCAACTTTGAAGGCATTAGTAATATTATATCCAAAATTAGCTGCGGCATTCCATGCACTTACTTGTTGATCGGTGTTTTTTCCAGTTTGTCCATACAGCCAAAAGCTGGTATCGATTTTACCTTTTTTATAAGTTAAATAAGGTCCGAAAGTTTGCATGTAATCTACTAGTAGCTTAGTAGAAGGAGCAGGATTAGGAGCATATTCATAACCTGTATTCAATAATAAAAAGCTAGCACCTAGATTTTCGTTGAATTGATTATGATACCAAGCATATTGCATAGCTTTATAATTTGCAACTGTATAAGGAGTTTGAACGACATTTTCTGCTGTTGAATTATAAGCCCCACCAAAATCTAATTTTTGTTTTTCAGTTTGATAAGTTACAATAAGTGCGTCATGGCTTTGACCTTGTTGTGCCCAATCCATTTCACCCAAGATACGCTGATTATCATAAGAAAGAACCTGACGTCCCATTCTAGCACTCCATTTCTCGGTAAAATTATATTGTGCCCAAGCCTCAAAAACTGCCACTCCATTTTTATCTGCAACCGTTGCCGGAGGGACATCTCCCCATGTTCTGGTATTTTGAAAAGTTAATTTTACAATTAAATCGTCTTGTTTGTAATTAATGCCTAAGCGAGAACGCTGTGAAATTTGTGATGTTCCTTCTTGACCATAAGATATTGGTTGTTTGTATCCGTTTCTATATTCAAAACGTGGTCTGAGTTGAAGGTTTACATCTAATTCTTGTGCTTGAATTTCGAAACTTAATCCTACGATAAGTATTAAAATTAGTTTAAGTTTTTTCATAAAATTGTGAGATTTTTATCGAAGGTAAATTTAGAAGAAAAAGCCATGTTTTGCTATGACTGGAATCATATTTCTAATTTTTTTTTAATCTAAGTCTAATATGCAGGTTCTAATTTTGCTTTACTTACTTTGATTTGTTTCTTTTTAGATAGTTGTGTTATAGTGTAATGCATCCAAACCAGGCAAACAGTTGAAAAGATTAGAATAAAGATCCATGAACTAGACCAGATTCCGGTTGCCGTTAGTAAATATCCGAAGATAATTGGGCCGAAAAATCCGCCTAAACCGCCAATCATTCCAACCATTCCGCCAACAACACCAACTTCTTTTGGAAAATATTCTGGAATGTGCTTGTAAACTGCAGCTTTTCCGATTCCCCAAGAAATCCCGATTAGAATTACTAAAATCAGAAATACCCACATATTTGCATCAAACTTAATCACAGTAACACCTCTTGCAATTAGTTCTTTTTTAGCCACGCTTTGATTGTGCGCGACTACAACATCTTGCCAACTTGATGTGGTTGGAAAAATAGTGCTTTCATTAGTGTTGGTTGTTTTTTGGGCAATCGGATATTCCTTATCACCAACTTTTACGGTTTTATCACTAATTTCGTTTACAACGCCTTTTTTAGCAGCTAGAATTCCCGGACCAGAAGTGGTGATTTCCATTTTTGGAATTGATAACAATGCACTCAAAATTACTGAAGAACCCAAAACCCAATACATTACTTTTCTAGCTCCGAATTTATCTGATAAATATCCGCCGAATGCACGAATTACTCCTGAAGGCAAACTGAACATTGTTGCAAATAAACCTCCCATAACTAAACTTGTTTGATATACATTCATGAAGTTTGGCAATAGCCATTGTGAATAAGCCACAAAACATCCAAATACTAAGAAGTAATATGCTCCAAAACGCCATACTCTTTGTGATTTTAAAGGCGTAAGCATTTGTGAAACAGATTTCCCGTTGCTTTCTATTTTTTTATTTCGAGCGAAAATTAAAAAGGCAATGCCAATTATTACCAATGAAATAGCATATATAACAGGCAATACTTTCCAGCCGTTTTGCGGATCGTCTATTGAAAAATGGTTTAATAATGATGGTGCTAAGAATGTTGTAATGGCTGCACCAGCATTTCCCATTCCGAATATTCCGAGCGCTCGCCCTTGCCATTCTTTTGGATACCAGATTGAAGTATATCCAATTCCGACCGCAAAACTGGTTCCAACCATTCCGAAGAAAAAACTAAGTACGGCAAACATGAAAAAACTGTCGGCGTAGGGAAGGAGGAACAAAGGAATTGAACTTAGAAGTAGTAATAGTGAAAAAACATATTTTCCTCCAAATTTATCTGTCAGAATTCCGATTGGAAGACGCATGATTGATCCGGTTAAAATTGGAATTCCTAAAAGCCATCCAACTTGAATAACATCCCAATGGAAAATTCCGTTATCGACTAAAAAGGTTACCAGAACTCCATTTAATGTCCAACAGGCAAAACACACTGTAAAAGCCAATGTGTTCAAAAATAAAATCTTGTGTGATTGCGATAGTGAGTTTGTAGTTTTCATAGCACTTATATTTTTATGTAAAAATAAGTACTATAACTTAGTTTAAAACTGCTAAAACGCAGTTTTTGAAAAATAATTACGTATTTATACGTAATTTTAAATTAAGGAATATTCAGTCGCTTTATTAGAAAGTTCCATTAAGTTTTTCACTTTCAGCTTTTTCATCAAGTTGAAACGGTGTACTTCGGCAGTTCGTTTACTAATATCTAAAGCTTCAGCGATTTCTTTGTTTCCTTTTCCTGATAATAAAAGCGTAAGTATTTCTTTTTCTCTTTTTGTAATCATCATTTCTTCACCCAAAGTTTGTTTTGGTTCTAATGATGCAGACGGATTTGTCAATTGTCCGATTAAAATAGAAGAGATATCGCCACTGAAATATTTTCCTCCAGCAGAAACACTATGAAGCGCTTTTAAAAATTCTTCTTTGCTTGAACCTTTGAGTAAATAACCATCAGCTCCAGCTTTTATAGATTTCAATACATATTCTTCCGATTCGTGCATCGAAAGCATTATGATTTTTACGTTATTTTTCTCGTTTCTAAGTTTTTCTACTACCTCTATACCAGTTAGATTAGGCATACGAATATCTACTATAAGTAAGTCAGGTTTAGTTGACGCAACGACTTCAAGCGCATCTGCACCATCAATAGCTTCGCCTACAACCTCAATGTTTGCTTCGTTTTCCAGTAAAGATTTGATTCCGTCTCTAACAAAAACATGGTCATCTGCTAATACTACACGAATGATATTACTCATAATTTACTTAATTTAAATTCTAGATTTTTACGTATATTCATCTATAAAGAAGACGCTAATATACGTAATTTTTTAGATTTTAAATTCCAACATTAAAAATTCTAATGTTGCGAATTTTAAATTTCAAGGATAAAACTCTAAATTTTGAGAAAGTTTTATATCAAGTTTGTCATTTCGAGGAACGAGAAATCTCCACAAGAAACTCCACAATCTAAATCGCCAATCTTTGTAGAGCTACTTGTGGAGATTTCTCGTTCCTCGAAATGACAAATAGTACTTGATGATATACTGAAAACGATTGTTTGCGAGTGGGATAGGAGCTATCCGCCCCGGCGGAGCGGATAGCCCGACAGTATTGGGGAAAGTGGGCGAATATAGACAAAGTTTGTTTGCCCACTTTTTCTAATACTGGCTCTCCCAAAATAATTAGATAATTAGTCAATGTGGCAATTAGATAATGTTTAAAATTACTTTAATTATCTAATTGACGCATTATCTCATTTGAGAATCGGAATGTTGAATGTAATTCTCGTTCCTTCGCCTGGAATGGAGTTCATGAAAACGCGTCCGTTGATGTATTGGATTCTTTCTTTCATGAATAAAAGTCCCATTCCGGATTCGCTGTTGCGTTTTTTGTGGACAGAATTGATGTCGAAACCTTTTCCGTTGTCGTCGATGATGATGCTTAAAAGTGTTTCGCTGTGGGATAGCTGGACGATTATATGGGACGATTCGGCGTATTTTATGGCGTTGTTGATGGCTTCTTGTGTGAGACGATAAATGTTGATTTCAATTAGGGAATCTAGTCGTCGGTCGAAATCGGTTTTGTTGTAGAAAAGGATTTCTTTTCCGGTTAGTTTTGAGAGTTCTTGTGTGAGTTTTGCCAATGAAGAAACGATTCCGTGATCGCTTAATTCTGGTGGCATTAGGTTGAAAGTAGCTGTGCGAACACCTTTAATAATGTCAAGCGAAAGCTTCTTTAAATATTCAATTTTTTGTTCTGATTTTTCTCTGTCATCGAGATTGATGCTTTCTAAACTGAATTTTAAACCCGTAAGCATTTGCCCGATTCCGTCGTGAATTTCTTTTGCGATTCGGTTTTGCTCGTTTTCCTGATTTTCAACAATTTTGCTTGAAATAATCTTTTGCTGATTGATTTTTTCGGTTGTGTTTTCAAGGTTCAAACGTTCCACTTCGCGCTGTGCTTTTTTGCGTTCGGTGATGTTGAAGCAAACGATTAAAAGTTCTAGTTCGTCTTTTTTGATCATTACCGGAACCATCGATAAATCTAGCCAAATGGTTTCATTTTCTTTATTTAAAATACTCATTTCGCCTTGCCAGCCACTTCTTTGTTTTTCGAAAACTAGGCGGTCGAAATTGGTTTGTTCTTTTTCGTCGACGGTTAAAACTTCGGAGAATTTTTTGTTGGATGAAAACTTGGTATAATTCAGCAATTTGGCAAATTTTTCTCCGATGTGAATGATCGAACCGTCGGGCGCAATTCGGCAATACAATAAAGTATTTTCCATTGCGTAATTGAGCGATTTTAATTCTTTAACCGAATTTTCCTTGATCTCGCTTAGAATTTCTGTGTCGTAAGCGAGCTTTAAAGCTTTCTTTTCTGAAGATAAAAGTCTTGTAATTAATCTTTCGATTTTTTTATTTGTAGGTCTGAAAATGAAAAGGAATTCTAAAAGTAAGACCAAAAGCGTGAACCCGAAAATCCAATATTCTATTCGGCGTTGTTCGGTTACTTTTTCGTGTGCTTCGAGATCGTATTGGGTTACGATTTGATTCATTTTAGAAAGGAAAACGCCTTCGGTTTCTAAAATAATGTTTACGAATTTTTGGTTTTCAACAGTTGTTTTTTTCTGCTTTACATTCAGTAAAAAGGAATCAGTTGTTTGTGCAATTTTATTGAAAATCGGATTGATTTCGAGATATAATTTAGAAAGTGTTTCTGATTTTTCTTTTGGAAAAGCCAAGCTGTCACTGCCATTTTCGAGCGCATTTTGGTTTTTCTTCCAAAGCGCTAAAACTTCATTTAAATGCGAAATTTGTTTGATGGAAGCGGTATCAGAAACGTAATGCAGAATCAGAACTTCTTTGACGATTTTCTGGCTCAGCATTCGTTGTTTTCCCGAGAAATTAATGATTTTAGAGTCGCTTAACTGCTGATTCAGATTGTATTGCACTAAAATCTGACTCACAATTATAGTTAAGGCAATAGTAAGAAGCGCAAAAAAATACAGACGGCGTAAATTTTTGAACGTGATTTTGTCTTCTTCCTGATTGCTTTTCTTCATATGAATTATAGTCCTAAAGAAGCTTTTATAAGATTTAGATTTTCTTCAGAATAGTTGATTTTTAAGGCTTCTTGATGTCCTTTGTCCGACATTTTATCCCAGGTTTTTTTGATGATGTTTTTTAGTTTTTCGTCGTCGTGTTTGTGAACGAAAGGTTCTAAATAATATTCAAGGAAAACAAGGCAAATTACATCTTCTAATAATTGTGTTTCGTGATCTTTTTTAAGTAATTTTTTCTCTATTAAAAACGATACACGATCGATAAAAGTCTGATCGTAACCTGCTTTTTCTAGTATTTCGGCAGTAGTTTTTGCGTGGAATTTTTTTAATTCTTCTCTCCATTTCAAATAACCAACACGATCCATTGGGTAGGATTCTCGAGCTACTTTCCATCTACAGATGTGTTGTGCTTTTGATGCGATTTGGATTTCTTCGGATGCATTGGGTTCAAACTGCATCAGTCTTTCGTACATCCTGTTGGAATACAATAATTCTTTTGGATATTCTTTGTTTTGGTCGGTTTCGATGTTTGGGTCTTGTGCGTTTTCGGCATCAATCCATTCGCTTGCTTTTTGAAAAGGTGTAGTCATTTTTTGGTTTGATAATAGAATTTCAAAGATACGGAATTAAGTTTTTTTTCGCCACGAATTTCACGAATTAGCACGAATTATTGTTTTTGTTTTTTGCCACAGATTAAAGGATTTTTTGGATTTAATCTTGTGTAAATTTTTTTCGCCATGAATTTCACGAATCTCCACGAATTAAATTAGTGTAATTTGTGAAATTCGTGGCGAAAAAAAATCCTTTTAATCTGTGTAATCTGTGGCCTATAAATCAGTCTATGAAACCAACAAAAACTTCATCTTCAACAATCTTTATGGGATAAGTTGCAATGCTGTATTCTTCGTCGTTTAAGTTAGAACCATCAACTAAAGAAAAAGTCTTTTTATGCATTGGGCAGGCGATTTTCGGGATATCATCGGCGGAACCTGTCATTCCTCTTGACAAAACCATTTCCATTTTGTGCGGGCAGGCGTTTTGGCAAGCGTACCATTCGTTGCGACGGGTGAAATTGAAAATGGCAATTTGCTTGTTTTTGTATTTGATGCATCCGCCTCGGTTGGTTGGAAAATCTTCTACTTTACCTGCTTTGAACCAAATTGTAGCATCGCTCGCATGAACTGTTTCGTATTGATTTAAGATTTCTTCCATTTTGATTGAGTTTTGATTTCCTGTTTCTTAGCCCTCTTTTTACAATCAAGAGAGATTTGATGGCGCAGTAAAAAAGAGGGTAAGAAGGACAGCAAACGTTTAATGATTTTTTTTCTTTTTTTGGAGCTTTATGGTGTTTTGCCACGAAGGCGCAAAGACGCTAAGTTTTTTTCTTTAAGTTTTTTTTATTTTGACTTTGCGACTTTGTGTCTTTGTGGCAAGATATTTTTTTAAGTCCAAGCTTTTGGCATTTTTTGATCTCTTAGCGGAACAAAAACAGCATTATCGTCTTTTTCTTCTGAGTTTATAAAGTGATTGAAACGTTTTAATAATCTTGGTTTTTCCAGCACTTGTTTCCATTCGCATTCGAAAGTGTTTACTAAAGTCTGCATTTCGGCTTCGAGAGTTTCGCAGATTCCTAGGCTGTCTTCGATAATAACTTCTTTTAAATATTCTAAACCTCCGTCTAGTTTTTCTAACCAAGTTGAAGTTCGGATTAGCGGGCCAGCGGTGCGGATGTAATACATTAAAAATCTGTCCATGTATTTAATAACCGTTTCCTTGTCGATTTTTTCAGCTAATAAAACGGCATGTTTTGGATTTGCACCGCCATTTCCTGCGATGTATAAATTCCATCCGCCTTCAACGGCGATTAAACCGAAATCTTTTCCGCGTGCTTCAGCGCATTCGCGAATGCAGGCCGAAACACCGCCTTTTAGTTTATGCGGAGAACGGATTCCTTTATATCTATTTTCTAGTTCGATGGCAAATCCGGCGCTGTCGTCCATTCCGTAACGGCACCAAGCATTTCCGACACAGCTTTTTACGGCACGAAGTGATTTTCCGTAAGCGTGACCGCTTTCAAAACCATTGTCGATTAAAATTTTCCAGATTTTTGGTAAATCACTCAAATGTGCTCCGAATAAATCGACTCTTTGCGCTCCTGTAATTTTAGTGTACAAATCGAATTGTTTGGCAACTTCACCAATTACAATTAATTTCTCAGCAGTGATTTCTCCTCCGGCAACTCTCGGAACTACAGAATACGTTCCGTTTCGTTGAATATTGGCTAAAAATCTATCGTTTGTATCTTGCGTTGTAACGTGTTTATTTGCCGTATCGTTATAAATACTAGAGAAAATAGAAGCGACAACTGGTTTACAGATTTCGCAACCATCGCCTTTTCCGTGATGATCCAGAACATCATAGAAATTCTCGTATTTATTGATTTTTACCAAATCGAATAATTCCTGACGATTATAATTGAAATGCTCACAGATAACTTCTTTTACTTCTTTTCCTAAAGATTTTTGAGTCGCTTTTACCAAATCTGAAACCATTGGTTTACAGCCTCCGCAACCCGAAGTTGCTTTAGTTGCTTTTACAACATCTGAAAGGGAAGAACAGCTTTCGTCTAGAACTTTACAGCAGATTGCACCTTTGGTCACATTTTCGCAAGAACAAATTACGGCGGTGTCTGGCAAATCCATAACGCTTCCTAAACTTGAACCTTCAGAACCATCGCGAGAGCCTAAAATCAAATCTTCCGGATTTTTAGGCAATGCCATTTCATTGATATAAATCTGGAAAAGGGAATTGTAATCGCTAGAATCTCCAACTAAAATTCCGCCTAAAAGTTTTTTAGAATCTTTGGTAACGTTGATTCTTTTATAAACGCCGCTTAATTTATTTTCATAAATAATAGCGGTAACGTCATTGTTTTCAATAAAAGGATCGCCAAAACTTGCCACTTCAACACCAATTAATTTCAATTGAGTCGACATATCGATGGTTTCTCTCATGGTTTTATCACCATTTAAAATTTGCTCTGCAGCAACATCGGCCATTTCGTAACCTGGAGCAACCAATCCGTAAATGTTTTGGTTGTAAAGCGCTGCTTCGCCAATCGCAAAAATAGAAGGATCTGATGTTCGCATTTCATTGTTTACCACAATTCCGCCTCGTACACCAACTTCAAGGCCTGAAACTCTAGCCAGTTCGTCGCGAGGTTTGATTCCGGCAGAAATAACCAACATGTCTACTTTTAACAATTCGTCGTTTGCAAACATCATTCCTGTTATACTTTCTTTTCCGTCGATATATTGTGTTGCTTTGTTGAGATGAATTCCGATGTTTAATTCTTCAATTTTAGCTTGTAGCATATCACTCGCGCCTTGATCCAATTGTCTCGGCATCAAACGTGGGGCAAACTCCACCACATGCGGATTCAATCCTAAATCTCTAACGGCTTTTGCCGCTTCAAGACCTAATAAACCTCCACCTAAAACAGCAGCTTCAGTTGCACCTTTTTGTTTTATTTTTTTGGCGTAAGCCATTATCGCATCAAGATCTTCGATGGTTCTGTATACAAAAACACCTTCTTTTTCGACACCTTCAATTGGTGGAACAAAAGCCGAAGAACCGGTTGCCAAAACTAAGTAGTCGTACGTATGCGTTTTTTCTAAATGAGTATGTATTGTTTTTTCTGTACGGTTAATATCTGTAATTAATTCAGAAGTGTTTAGAATAATATTGTTTTCTGCGTACCATTGGGTTGTTGAAAGAGATAGGTCGTCTGCCGTTTTTCCTCCAAAGTACTCGCTTAAGTGAACGCGATCATAAGCGCGTCTTGGTTCTTCACCAAATACAGTGATTTGATACTTTTCCTGTCCTGATTTTGCAACAAACTTTTCGCAAAATTTATAACCAACCATGCCGTTTCCAACTACTATTACTCTAATCATGATTTCTTTAATTAAGTATTATTATGCAAATATAAGTATTTATACTTATAAAAATACGTAATAAATTTGTTTTTTTTAAGTATATAGAAATTTTTTTACTACGTATTTTACTTTGATCTTTTACGTAGTGCGGATTACGAATGATTTTGTCGTACTTAGTTTTTTTAAATTTGAAAGGATTCTAAATAAGCGTTTCAAAAAAATGTCGTAAATTCATAAGAATTTTATAGATGTTTTACGAAGAAGAACATTTTTAATTTAGATCTCATGAAAAAAGTACTCTCATTATTGTTGTTATCATTTTTAATGATAGGCTGTAAAACGACAGCAAATAAAGAAACTGCACAAGCGGGTTCGACAAGTTCTACAGAAGAAGATTTAAAATATTATTTTAAAGGAACAGGAAACGAACCGTTTTGGGGAATCAAAATAGGGAATGAGGAAATCGTTTTTACATCATTAATACCTGGGAAAGAAAAAGTCATTTTTCCCGCTGTGGAAGCTATTAGAGCAATGGATGCGAATGTGAAAATGTATAAAGTAAGTAACGAAACAGCTTCTGCAACTATAACAATTCAGCAGTTAGATTGCCAAGATTCAATGTCTGGTTCGATTTCTCCTTATAGTGTAAAAGTCGAAATAAAAAATAATTCAGAATTAGAAACGAAAAAAGTAAACGGCTGCGGAAAATATTTAACCGATTATCGTCTTCATGATATTTGGGTTTTGGAAGAACTAAATGGTTATAAGGTTTTTGCAACTGATTTTCAAAAAGAAATGCCTCGAATTGAAATTAATTCATCTGAAAATAGATTTTCTGGTTACGGAGGTTGTAATGCGATTAGCGGTTCTATTTTTTATGAAAAGGATTTGCTAAGATTTACAAAGGTAATTTCGACTTTAATGGCCTGCCCGCAAGGAAATAAAGAAGTAGAATTTAGTAAGGCGTTGCAAAGCACAACAACTTATTCGATTGAGAATAATCAATTGATTTTATCTAATCCTTCTGGGAAATTGGCTGTTTTTAAAAAGGTTGATTGATTATTATTTGTTCCCGCAGATTTTGCAGATTGAGCAGATTTTTATCGCATTTTTTGTGTTGAATTCGTTGCTCTCACCAGTGATTTTACTCAAACAATTCCTTAGTTTCTTCCTCTTCATCATCGCCTTCAATAAAATCCAATTCCAAAGCTTTCACACTCTGAACTGCATTTCCGGCAATACCGCGAATCGAACCGTACATTCCTAAAGTATTGTGAACTACTTTTTCGATTTGTTTTTCACGCTGTTTCCAGATTCTCTGCATGGCTCTTTTTTCAGAATCAAGGTCATTTTGCATCGTAGTGAATCCTTCTACAATTCCTTCAATTTGTAAACGGAATTCGTTGCTCGTTAAGAAATCATATAACATCGACATTTTATCGCCTTTGTTTTCCTGTGCTTGAACGGCTTGATTAATCTGAATCAACGATTGACGCAAGACGGCACTTAAACCTTTAAATTCTTCATACGTACAAATCCAGATTCCGTCGCGCATTCCCATTCTATCCATTCCAGAAGGCATAACTTCGGTAACCAAAACACCAATATTGGCTCTTTTAGTTCTAATATCGTTTTTGAATTTCTCGATCCAAGAAGGCTGAAAAGCTTTTGTTCTTTTACTTTCGTAATAAATAGAACCGCAATTTTGGTGTTCTCTTGTGTTTACAACTTGAAGACAATCGGCGCCGTTTGCGCCTTTTTTAATTTCGTCAATACTGTCAAGAGGAAAGTTGTTTGCCAGCCATTCTTCGATAGCTAATTCCATTACTTCACCTTGCAATTGCATTGAACCTTGTTCTTGCTTGCGTTTCATTTCTTCAGTTAGCTTTTTTTGTTCTTCTAGCTGTTTCTGAAGTTCTTTGAATTTCAATTCGTTTTTATCGTCTTCTTGTTTTCTGATTTTTTCGCGTTCCAAAGTCAATTGAGCGTTTAATTGCTTTTCGGCTTCGGCTTGAATGGCATCTTTCATTTCCAGTTTTTCGCGCTGTAACTTGGCGATTTCACCTTCCATTTTATTTAATTCCCTGATTTTTTCCGATTTTTCAGAGAGTTCTTTTTCCATTAAAAGCAAACGGTCCTTGTTTTCTTCTTCAAGTTTGGTTTTTAGTTTTTCAGAAATTTCTTTTTCCGCAATTTTTCTTTCACGTTCCAAACGCTCGGCAAAAAGTTCGTTTTCTTGTTTCTTTTTGGCTTCAAATTCGGCTTTGGCTTTATCCAATTGTTCGTTTTTAAGCTCTAATTCTTTATTTTGAATAGTCGCTTTTTGTTGAAATTCTTTACGGATACTGTCTTCTAATTGATGTTTTAAAACATCATTTACGTCGATAGGAGTTCCGCAGTTTGGACACTGAATAGAAGATTGCTCAGCCATTTTATATTGAAATTTTATTGTAGAATTTGAATTTGCTAAGATATTTAAAAGTTCTCTTTTTATAATATGGATTTCTGTACTAATTTGTAACGAATTTTTGTTATGGCCACTAAGGCGCTAGGACGCAAAGTTTTTTTTTGCCACAGATTAAAAGGATTGAAAAGGATTTTTTTTATTTCACGCAGATTTTATAAGATTTAGGCAGATTACAAAGATGTTTTTCATACAGTTTGTCATTTCGAGGAACGAGAAATCTCCGCACGAAGCTCTACAAAGATTGGCTTATAGGAACGGAGCTACTTGCGGAGATTTCTCGTTCCTCGAAATGACAAAAATGAGAGAAAATCCTTTTAATCTGTGGCAAAAAAAAACTTCCTGCCTTAACGTCTTTGTAGCAGTAAAAAAGCAACAGCAGATCGAGTAATCTCAGAATCATCTTCTTTTGATGTAATAATCGAAACATCTGTTTTTAAATTAACCTTTTTCAGTTCAATAAAACCAATCTCTGAATCTTGATTGTTTTTTGCAATGTTGGAAGGAACAATCGAGATTCCTAATCCATTTTTAACTAATTGTACGATGGAGTTGATGTTATTGGCTTCGTGAATGATTTTCGGTGTGAAGCCATAAAAAGCACAAAGTTCTAATAAAACTTCATGATAATGTGGTGCGTAATCTTTATTAAAAAACACAAATGTTTCATTTTTCAGTTTTAAAATCTCATTTTCTGATTTTATCTGAACAGATTTTTTATTGTAAACCAATGAAAATCCGTCTTTAAACCATAAATCTGATTTAATTTTAGGTGACTGAATAGGTGATCGAATAATTCCCATTTCGATTTTTCCTTGTTCTAAAGCATCGATTTGTTTTGTGGTTGAGATTTCAAAAAGTTTAAAATTGACATAAGGAAATTGTGCTTTAAGATGTTTTATTAAATCTGAAATTACTGCTGAATAAATCGAACTGATATAAGCAATTCTGAATTCGCCCGAAACGTTTTCTGCGATCTTTTTTGTTTTGAGTGAAATGCGTTCAAGATTCAGGAAGAGGTCTTTTGTTTCTTTTTCAAAATATTTTCCTGCTTCTGTGAGTTCTACTTTTTTGTTGTTTCGAATGAAAAGTTTTGCTTGAAGCTCTTCTTCCAATTCAGCTATTTGTCGGCTTAAGGGAGGTTGAGAAATAAAGAGTTTTTCTGAGGCCTTGGTAAAGTTTAGTCCTTCGGCTACAGCCAAAAAATATTTTAGATGACGTAATTCCATGATACTTTTAAAGTATTGTTAATTGATAAAAATAGTATTTTTAAAGTATTTATTAAAAGAATAATTTTGAAAAATCAAAAAATAATTCTCTCGCAGATTGAGCAGATAAAGCAGATTATTAATTTTTAGATAAATCATTCTTAATCATAATAATATCCAATCATATAATAGCAAAAAGATTCGCTCAATCTGCTTGATCTGCGAGAGATTCAAAAAAACAAAAGACCATGAAAAAATCAACTATTAAAGAAATCAAAGAACGATTTGACAATGATGTCGAACGATTTTCAAATTTAGAAACGGGACAAGTAGCAACAATAGATGCTACTATTTCTTTAGAATTAATAACCGAAGCTTCAAAACGTATTGTTCCGAAGGCTAAAAATGTGTTAGATGTTGGCTGCGGAGCCGGAAATTATACTTTAAAAATGTTATCTAAAGTGCCAAATTTAAATTGCACTTTGGTCGATTTGAGTTTGCCAATGCTAGATCGTGCTTTTCAAAGGGTTTCAGCTGAAACCAACGGAAAAGTAGTAACAAAACAAGGCGATATTCGCGAAATAGATTTAGAAGAAAATAGTTTTGACATCATTTTGGCAGGTGCAGTTTTGCATCATTTGCGAGACGATCAGGATTGGGAAACGACTTTTACTAAATTGTTTAAATTATTGAAACCTGGCGGTTGTTTCATGATTTCGGATTTAATTACACAAGACACAGAATTATTAAATGAATATACTTGGCAGCGTTATGGCGAATATTTAGAAGGAATTGGAGGGGCAGAGTACCGCCAGAAAGTTTTGAATTATATCGAAAAAGAAGATTCTCCAAGATCGATGAATTATCAATTGGATTTAATGAAAAAAGTAGGTTTTTCAAAAGTTGAAATTTTACATAAAAACATGTGCTTTGGCGCTTTTGGAGGAATAAAATAAAAGTTTAATCGTTTGATTTTTGTTTTTGGTCGGTTTTATGTTTCTGTCTGTATAATAATTGATTGATGAAGTGAAAAAAAGTGTTGTTTTGTATAATCAAGTTCTATTTTTTCTTTCACAACTTAAACATTTAAAATGAGCAATAATCAACAATGGAATCGCAGAAGTTTTCTGTTTACAATGAGTGGAGCGGGAGCAGCTTTAATGTTAAATCCGCTTTTGTCTTGGGCTACAACTGAGCAAGATCCTAGAGTTGCTGCTATTGTTGCAAGAACATTTGGAATCGATACACACAATCACATTGATGTTCCTTTGATAAAATCGGAGCTGCCAGGCCCAAAAGTTGATTTGTTTGGTGAAATGCAGAAATCGGGCTTATCTGCAATTTGTATGACTTTTGCCGTTGACTATCAGAAATTAGTTAATCCGGGAGATGCTTACGAAAGATTTCTAAATGGGTTAACTGCAATGGATGAAATATTAATTGCTAATAATATGAAACGCGCTCTCAATTACGCTGATTTGGAAGGCGCTCATAAAAATAAAAAGCCTATAGTAATTCAATCTGTCGAGGGCGGACATTTTTTAGAAGGCAAAATTGAGCGTTTGCAGGTTGCTTACGATAGAGGTTTAAGGCATTTAGGTTTGCTTCATGACAATGATGCTTCTGTTCCGTTAGGTGATATTTTTACAAAAACGCCTCAATGGGGTGGCCTTACTTCTTTTGGAGCTGAAACAATTACAGAATGTGAAAGACTAGGTATTTTGGTCGATTTGTCGCATTGTGATGATAATACGGTAAACGGAGCTTTAAAAGTTGCTAAGAAACCTGTTTTAGTTTCGCATACAGGTTTAAATACCCGTCTTGGAACAAATGAATTTATGTCTAAAATGATGATGCCAAGACTTATAAGTAAAGAACAGGCAAAAATTGTAGCAGATCACGGCAGTGTAATTGGGGTTTGGACACATCTCGCTGATTCACCAACTGAATTTGCAGATAATATAAAAGCTATGGTTGACGTAGTTGGTGTCGATCATGTTTGCATTGGAACTGATACTAAACTGACTCCAGCTTATCGTTCTCCAAATGATAAAGGATGGGGACAAGGAGATAATAAAAAACCAGAAGATAAAAAGGAAGAGCCCCAAAAACAAAACGATCAAAAAGGGCAAAATACTAATAAAAAGCAAGGGCCACAAGGAACTAACCAATCTTGGGGAATTGAGAAACAGGGATTTTATTATACCGTTGTTGAATCTTTACTAAAGGCGGGTTTTAAAGAAGAAGAGATTGCTAAAATTGGAGGTGGAAATTATTGCCGAATATTTGATATTGCGACGAAAAGATCTTAATCTGTCAAAGAGTATTTGTAAACAAAACAAAAGCGAAATAAAGAATTTTATTTTGCTTTTGTTTTGTCTTTATTTGGTGCAGGATATTTGTTTCTAAGGTCAAAAACTAATTCTGAAGGGCCATTTTTCTGTAGGTAATCTAATTTTTCTACAGCTTCTACCATGCTTGGAATTTCTCCTTTTGGAATCCACCACATGGCTGTATGCGCTTTTCCGAATTTCTGAAACCATTCTTTTCGGCGTCTCAAAAATTCACTGTGAAAAGTTTTGTACATATAATGCTCCAAAGTTTCAATGCTTTCCCAAACTGATACATTGATGATAATTTGCTCATCATTGTACGGATTTAGACTTGTGGCATTGTAACTGTCAGTTTCATCTTTTAATCTCCAAACAAAACCTTCGCTTTCTTCGGCTAAAGTGTTTACTGCATCTAAATTATCTACAAATTCTTTCATAATTGGGTCGTTAATGTCGACTCCTTTCATTTTGGCAATATTAATTTCGGCAAGATGATAATGACTCATAAGTTTTTATGTTTCTGAATAATTATGTAGGATTATTTTTTCGCCACAAATTACACGAATTGCACTAATTTTATATTCTAAATAAAAAAGAATTTGTGAAATTTTGTGTAATTCGTGGCAAACAACTTATAAAATCTGTGCAGTTTTGTAAACCTGAATTGGGCTTGAAACAAGATTTTCGGTTTTTTGGATAAAATCCTTTAAGTAAGATTGGTTGTTATGTAAGTCTAAACCAATTTGGTCTTTCCATTCTTCCCAAAGAATAAAAACATTTTCTGAAGTGTGTAAATCGTAACGAATACATGCAGCTTCTTTTCTAGTTTCTGTTACTAGATGTGTCAGAAGGTTTTGAATTTCAAGTAAATGTTCTGGTTTACTTTTTAAAATTGCGGTAATCGAAATCATAATTATAGGTTTTTAAAGGTTTCTTCAAGATGTTTCGTATAATTCTCCTTAAAGATAACGATATTTTCTGGTGTAGCGCCTTTTTCAACATCATGGAAATGGAATCCGTCTATACGTTCCATTCCTGTAAATTTGTTCATTTTATGGAAACCAAACATTGCGCCGTCATCAACCGAAGTTTGATCGAAGAATTCTCCCGGAAGTGTAAAAGCCGTTGCTGGAGCATTCCAGCTTGTGGTAAGCATGTATTTACGTCCGTGTAAAAGCCCGCCGGTTCCGTAATTGATGTCTGGATTTACACGGCTTCTTCCATCGCTCTTGTAAATTCCTTTGTTGTGACCTGCTGTGAAAACATCGTCTATGTATTTTTTGAAAAGGTTTGGAAGTTGAAACCACCAAACAGGTGTATGGTAAATGATTACATCTGCCCAAACAAATTTTTCTACTTCTTGGTCAAGATCGATATTGTCTTCTACGTGAGTTGTTTTTATTTCGTATTCGTTGCTTTTTGAAAGAAATTCGGTTGTCCAGTCTTGTACTGTTTTGTTGAATTTTCCTCCTGAATGGGCAAATTTTTGTCCACCGTTAATTATAAATATCTTTTTCATTTTACTGTTGTTTCTTTTGAAAATGTGTGCGTGAGGGATAGGAGTGGAAATCCTTTTGTGCCTGGGTTCGGCACAAAAGATTGTAACGGATAGCCCTCCCGATAGTTATCGGGATTGGGACACGCCCAAATTCTAAGTATTTAATTTTTGAGATTTTTTTAAACACATAGAGGCATAGATTGTTATTGCGTGGAACTATGTCTCTATGTGTTTAAAAGTAGAATTATTTTATTTTAGCAATTGCCTGATTGATGAATTCTAATTCTGAAGCTGATAAATCGAAATCCATTGTTTTAGCATTTGAAATGGCTTGGTCTGCGTTTCTGGCTCCTGCTAAAACAATTGAAATTCCTTTTTGTAATGATGTCCAGCGTAAAACTAATTGTGATAAGCTTGCTTCTTTTGAATGTGCCAAAGAACTCAATTCTTCAACTAAAGTTTTTACTTTTTGAAGATCAAACTGATTGAAATATCCGTTTCTGTGATCGTTTTCTTTTAATTTACTGTCTGTGAAATATTTCCCAGTCAACAAACCTCTTTCCATTGGACTGTAAGCAATGATTCCTATGTTTTCTGCAACTGTAAACGGAATTAGTTCTTCTTCAATTTTATGGTTCAACATACTGTAAGCGACTTGATTTGAAGCGACTTGAATTGTTTTTTGTGCTTCTTGAATTTGTGAAACGTTGTAATTGCTTACTCCAAAAGCTTTAATTTTTCCTTGTTTGATTAGGCTTTCTGCAGCTTCCATTGTTTCAGAAATTGGAGTTGTTGAATCTGGCCAGTGAATTTGCAGTAAATCGATATAATCGGTTTGAAGACGTTTTAAGCTTTCCTCAACTTCTTTAATTACGTTTGCTTTTGATGAGTATTTATATACTGGAACTTTTTTTCCGTTGTCGTCAGCGTCAAAGAAGAAATCACCTTTTCCGTTGTTGCTTCCGTCCCAAACTAAACCGAATTTGGTAAGTAGTTGAATTTTAGAGCGGTCGTAAGATTTTATAGCTTCACCGATCATTTCTTCACTTAAACCAAATCCGTAAAAAGGAGCGGTGTCGATTGTGGTAACGCCGTGATCGATTGAAGCTTGGACAGATGCTATTGAATTTTTCTTTTCTGTTCCGCCCCACATAGTTCCGCCAATAGCAAAAGCGCCGTATGTAATAGCTGATAATTCAAGTTCTGAGTTGCCTAGTTTTCTATATTCCATGATTGTGATTTTTTATGTTTAAAATTGATGAGGCAAAATTATACTGTTTTTATGATTCTTATTTGGTATATATTTGTCTTTTTTAGGTATATTTGCATCTTCAAATAAAATGGAATTATGAAAAAAGAAAACTTATATGAACCTTTTACGGTTTCTTTTGAAACGCTGAATGAATATCCAGACGTTGGAGATCGTCATAATTTTTTCGAATTGGTTTATATTCTGGAAGGAACGGGAAGGCAGTGTATTAATAAGAATATTTTTGAATATGATCCTGGGCATTTGTTTTTATTGACACCAGAAGATTGTCATAATTTTACGATTGAAACCAAAACGAAATTTTTCTTTTTAAGGTTTAATGACATTTATTTGAAAAACTCGAGCCTGCAAAATGAAAATATTCAGCGATTAGAATATATACTTCAAAATGCCAATCATCAGCCGGGCTGTATTCTTAAAAATGATCCTGATAAATGTTTGGTAAAAGTAATGATTGAAGCAATTTGCCGAGAACATCAGGATAAAGATGTTTACAATCAGGAATTGATTCAGCAGTTAGTGAATACGCTAATCATTATTGTGGCGAGAAATATCGCGAAATACTTGCCTGAACAAGTAACCATAAATACTGAGGCTAAAGCGATGGATATTCTACAATATATTCAGAACAATATCTATTATCCTGAAAAAATCAAAGCGGAATCAATTAGTGATTATTTCGGAATCTCGAATACCTATTTAGGTCGTTATTTTAAGAAACATGCTAGTGAAACCATGCAACAATATATCAGTAATTATAAAACGAAACTGATAGAGCACCGTTTGCAATTTAGTGAGAAACGTATTAATGAAATTGCGTATGAATTTGGCTTTACGGATGAAAGCCATTTTAATAAGTTTTTCAGAAAACAAAAAGGCTATAGTCCGTCTGAGTTTAGAAAGACAATTCGATTGAGCGCTTAGTTTTTTTAGCCACGACCCGAGCGATAGCGAACAGGCGAAGCAATTCCCGAATTTGCACTAATTTATTTTGCCACAGATTAATTGGATTAAAAATGATTTTTTTTGCTTATTAATTTTCTCTCGCAGATTGAGCAGATTATGCGGATTTATTTTTTTAATCTGTTTAAATCTGCTAAATCTGCGAGAGAATAAAAGAAGAATTGGTGTAAATCCGCGTTTTCGCAAAGCGAATCTGTTTTATTCGTGTACTTTAATTTTCTTTACTTACTATAAAATCAAAATGCTCGGTTTTACCAGCTTTTAAATTGTTTATTTCATTTTGGATTAATTCTTCTAATGAATCTGCAACTATTAGGCGTGACCAAGATTCGTTTTGAAGTTCTATGATTTGTCCAAATTTTCCTTTTAATGCTGGATCTGTATCGTATAATAAGTAATCGCCATTTCTACCTGTAGCAAACGGAATCCATTTAGGGTTGGTGTAATTGTTTGTGTTGATTTTTTCGAAATCTATTTCCTGTTCAGGCAAATCGTCTTCATCAAATTGTAAATCTTGAATGGAATCCCATTCTTCTTTAATATCTTCAAACGGAATAAGTTCGTACGACCAATTATTAATTAAAATCTGAAAAGCTGAAGTAACTGCATCATAATCGACATTTTGAACTTTGTAAAAGTTGATAAGTGCCAGGGGAATTGTAATAGCGTCTTCTAGTTCTGTGTGTTCTTGAATATCTTCAATAGAAATTCCCTCTGCAAGATTGTAATAATCGTTGTTTGTAGAAACGATTTTATTGATTTCCGAAATCCATTCTTGCCATAAAGGCTGAAATGATTGGAATGCAGGATCAAGTGGAGCACTGATTTTCTTTTCTTTTTCTTCAGCAGCCGAAATGCTCAAACTTGTAATTTTGCCATCTTCTTTATCAAACCAAACACTGATTCCGTTAAGGATAAAAGCGCCGCTTCTGTCTCCTTTAAAGAGTTTTACAAGCTGATTTTTGTTGTTTTCGTAGTAATGAAATAATTCTTGCCCTTCAAAAATAAATTTTCCTGAAAAAATACTTTTTGCGCAATAATCATATTCACGAAGTTCGAGTTCAACAGCAAGGCTTTCGACCTTATTTCCTTCTTTAGAAAAAGCCATAATGCCTTGGTCGTCCCAAGTGTAAATATGATTGTATTGTTTTTTAAGATATCTAGATTCTCCTAAAGCTTGTTTTAAAACTGTTATGTCAATTGGGAATTCGATGTTTACATTGTTAATCTGAAAGCCTGTTTTGGATAATTCAAGTTTTGTCATTTCGCTTTTTTAGGAATTAGATAATCTTCTTAATCACACGAAGTTTGTGAGTGTGTTTGTTTAATTCGGGATTATAGATTCCAGTATGGTCCAAACGGTCAATACGAACTTTTCCACTTGCGTGAATTATGTAGTTGTTTTCCATGATGATACCAACATGAGTTATATTTCCTTCGTCATTGTCGAAGAAAGCCAAATCACCTGGTTCACATTCTTCAATAAAACTCAAGGGATCGCCTTCAAGTGCTTGTTGCGATGCATCACGATGAATTTTATAGCCGTTTAATTTGTAAACCATTTGGGTAAAACCAGAACAGTCAATTCCAAAAGGCGTTTTTCCGCCCCATAAATACGGAGCATTCAAATACATAAAAGCGGTTTTAATTAAAGCGCTTTTAGGTTTGATACCGCTGGTTTTGGTTCCTTCAAAATCAAAATTTGAAGTATTGATTTCGCTATTGTTTAAGAAAGATAATGAAGCTCCAAGCGGAATAGGAAGTAATAGATTATTTGGTGCAGTGATATAATCAATTAAATCGGCATTTAAAATAATTGACTCTTTACTCAAAAGATCAAATTGCTCTTTTGTAATTTCCTGATATTGCTTAGAATCTACCCAGCCTTCATAGTCATCAAACTGAATCCTGATTCGCGCCCATTGATTTTTACGTTCTAAAATTTCGATATGCTCGCCAAACAAAAGTTGTGTGACAATTTCACTTCTGTCGCTAGCTTCAGCGCGAACGGGTACTATGGCTAAATTGCAAATTCCAAACATTTAAGGAAATTTATAAGTTGAAAAATCAGGAGTTGCATTTATAACTCCTGATTTTTTTGAGATATTGTTTTAAGCTCTTTCGATAACAATTGCTGATGCGCCACCACCACCGTTGCAAATTGCGGCAGCTCCAGTTTTTGCATTGTTTTGTTCTAAAACATTAAGTAAAGTTACAATTATACGTGCTCCAGAAGCTCCAAGAGGATGTCCTAAAGAAACTGCACCACCGTTTACGTTTACTTTATCGTTATCAAGATTTAATATTTTTGCATTGGCTAATCCAACTACAGAGAAAGCTTCGTTGAATTCAAAATAATCAACATCTGAAATTGAAATTCCTGCTTTGTCTAAAGCTTTTGGTAATGCTTTTGCTGGACTTGTTGTAAACCATTTTGGTTCTTGTGCAGCATCTGCGTAGCCTTTTATGAATGCTAAAGGTTTTAAGCCTAATGCATTTGCTTTTTCTTCAGACATTAAAACCAAAGCAGCAGCTCCGTCATTAATTGTTGAAGCGTTTGCAGCAGTTACAGTTCCGTCTTTAGTGAAAACTGGTGCTAAAGATGGAATTTTATCTAATTTCACATTAGTATATTCTTCGTCTTTAGAGAATATAATTGGTTCGCCGCGTCTTTGAGGAACTTCAACAGGAACAACTTCATTGTCAAATTTTCCAGCGTCCCAAGCTTTTGCGCTTCTTTCATAAGATTGAATTGCAAATGCATCTTGTTCTTCACGGCTGATTTTGTATTCAGATGCACATAAGTCAGCGCAAACTCCCATTGCGTTATTGTCGTAAGCATCTGTCAAACCATCTTTTTGCATTCCATCAAGCATAGTTGCCGGACCAAATTTATTTCCAGTACGCATTTGTACATAGTGAGGAATCAAGCTCATGCTTTCCATTCCGCCCGCTACAATAATTTCAGCGTCGCCGCATGCGATTGCTTGGGCAGCAAACATTACGGCTTTCATTCCAGATGCACATACTTTGTTTACTGTTGTAGCAGCAACTTCTTCAGACAGACCAGCAAAAAGCGCTGCTTGACGTGCTGGAGCTTGTCCGACACCCGCCTGGATTACATTCCCCATGAAAACTTCATCGACTAATTTTGGGTCAAGGTTAATTTTTGAAAGCGCTCCTTTTATGGCAGCAGCGCCTAATTTTGGTGCAGGTACAGTAGATAACCCGCCCATGAAACTTCCGATAGGTGTTCTAACGGCAGAAACGATAACAACTCTTTTGTTCATTTTCTGTTTAATAATAGTTAGTAAGCAAATTTAATGTTTATTTGAATAAATTCAAATTTTGTATTGAATCGAGCTGAATTTAAATTTAGGGTGAAATTTTTGTTAATTCTATTCGTTTGATTGTGAAGTGTTTTGAAAAAAAGATTAAAAAAAACTAAAAAAACTCAAAAAAAAGCTTGTGAGAAATGGAATGTTGTTATACATTTGCACTCGCAAAACGGAAGCAATTCCTTGAGCAAGGAGAGGTGCCAGAGCGGTAATGGAGCAGATTGCTAATCTGTCGACGGGTAACCGTCGCCAGGGTTCGAGTCCCTGTCTCTCCGCTTAATTTTTGCCTCGGGGTGTAGCGTAGCCCGGTTATCGCGCCTGCTTTGGGAGCAGGAGGCCGCAGGTTCGAATCCTGCCACCCCGACTACAATTGAAATAATGGTCGCATAGCTCAGCTGGATAGAGCACCTGCCTTCTAAGCAGGCGGTCGAAGGTTCGAATCCTTCTGCGATCACAAAAAACCATTCGTCTCGAATGGTTTTTTTGTTTTTATGTAAATAGTTTTGATTTCTATTCTTAGAAATTTTGAAATAATGGTTCCATAGCTCAGCTGGATAGAGCAACGCACTTCTAATGCGTAGGTCGAAGGTTCGAATCCTTCTGGGATCACTTTATAGGATGATCATTTTTGATCATCCTTTTTTGTTTTGTACCTATTTTGTTTATTTTTAGTTGTTTATGGTTAAAAAATATTAATGGTATGAGAATAGCAATTCTTGGAACTCATAAGGTTGGTAAAACCACATTAGCAGAAAAACTGCATGAAACTCTTCCTGATTATGAGTTTTATTCAGAACCGTATTTTGAATTGCAGGAAATGGGTTTTGATTTTTCTGAAACGCCTACTGCAGATGATTATATAATCCAGTTAGAACATTCTTTAAAGCAAATTGTAAGAAGTAACAAAAACGCTATTTTTGACCGCTGTCCAATTGATCTTTTGGCATATGCTTTAGCGGTTGATGATAAATTGAATTTTTCGTCAATATTTAATAAAATTCAAAATGCAATTAAAGAAATTGACGTTTTTGTATTTGTTCCTATTGAACAGCCAGATCGAATTTTGTGCTCAGATTCAGATTTGCCTGAACTGAGGTCTGAAGTAAATGATGTAATCCGAGAATTAATTGATGATTTTGATTTGGAAGTAATTGAAGTAATAGGAAGTTTATCTGAAAGGTTAAATCAAGTTCAAAAATAAAATAGAGCATTAAAGAGATAAAATAAATAAAGACCAAACATTCTTGAACGCTTGGTCTTTATTCGTTTGTAATATTTGTTTTTAATGCAAATTACATTTATCAATAATTGTCAAATTCTCTTCGTTTGTAAAAAGTATCGTCATTACTTTCAGAAGCAAGGCGCGATTCTTCAGTAGGATAATAAGAATTCAATACTCTTCTTTCGTATTCCCTATCAAAATCATTTTGCCAGTTATATCTGCTTGTTTTTCTAAATGTATCATATCCAATATTGTTGGCCATGACAATTTTAGTATCTTTATTTATACTGACAGAACCAATTGGTATAATAATGTGGCTGTCTCCATCTTTATAGATAAATTCCTTTCCATTTTCATTTGCAATTGCATCATGTACTTCATTACGACTGTCTTCTATTAATCCTTTATCAAGATTAACGTCTAGATAAACAACACGTTGCATATCTTTATTAACCCAAAGGTTATCAATTTTTCCTATTGTGCGGTTGTCTGCGTCTACAATTTTCCAACCTCTTACATCAGAATAGTTTGAAGCGACTTTATAATTGGAAAGCTCGTCTAATCTGTATAAATTTCTATCTTTATTTTCCATAGTTTCTTAATAATTTGCTGTGCTGTCTACACTAGAATTGTTTTCGATTTCCATTCTGTTTTCATTTTGCACTTGGTCATCTTTCAAAAAGACATAGTATACAAGTGCTGAGATTAATAGGACTGCTACAATCCATGGCCAAATTGGCTTCTTTTTCTCAATTTTAATTTCTGCCATAACCTGTATTTTTATTATGAATATTTAATTTTATAATAAAGGTACTAATGGAGATTACGTTCGAAAGTATTTAATTTCATATAGAAGTTATAGAATTTCCAGTTGGATAGAAAATTGATTTGCAATGTTTTGTAAGCTTAGTTGCTTGAAATGTATTAATTGAAAATGTTTTTGTCTCTTTAGTTAAACCAATGTTTATGGGAGTTTCTTGTGTTCTTAAATTGTTTTGCAGTAAATTGCTTATTCATTTTTAATTCTAATAACAAATAAAATTTTTACTACACCTCATGAATGAAGGAATAAATTTTTACCGAAATGCCAAGAAAACAAGAAGCTTACTTTTATATGCTAGCGCATTAAGTATTTTAATAGCGATTGCATTTTTATACGGAATAGGAACTTTTGATGGAGTATTTAAAATAAAACTATCAGTTGCTTCAGGTGCTATTCTTTTAATAATGCTTGTTTTGATATTTAAAATGCTTGCAAGTATAAAGGACAAATCTCCATTAATTCAAATAGATTCAAATGGTTTTTCTGGAAGAACAACTCCAGTAGCTAAAGCTTTCGGAAGAATAGAGTGGCAAGACGTTACCGATGTGCAACTAAATAAAGTAGGAGGTGATACTTTGGTTGCTGTTAAAATTGATAATATAGCAAAGTATGACGGCCGCGCTTCTAAGTTTCTTTGGAAAATGGCTTATGACGAGCAAAATTCGAAATTGAATATAATGTACTCCGCTTCAGAAATTGAAATCAATGCAGATGAATTATATAAGCTGTTTTTAGAACATTGGAAAAAATAAAAATAGTCTGTTGTAAAATTTAAAGAGCCACTTTAATGAAGTGGCTCTTTTGTTAGTTCTAAATGCAAAATCGGATAGGGTTTTCCGCAGCCGTCTAGATCAGAAGTAGATTTTACTTCAAATCCAAAATGCTTGTAAAATGCAGTGGCTGTTTGGTTATCTTTATTTACATCAACTTTTGAGATTTTAAGTTCTTCAATTGCATATAATAATAACTTTTTTCCGATTCCTTTTCCGATTTGGTCCGCTGTTACAAACAACATTTCTAAGTTCTCATCATGAGTTCCGATAAAACCAATAATTTGTTGTTGGTCATTTTTTATACAGTTTAAAGAAACATTGTCAAAAAAGTTTGGAATAAGTTCTTTGTAAAATATAAAATCTTCAGGTTTTAAAAAATCGTGCGTTGCTTTTACTGAAGATTCCCACACTGAAATTAATTCTTGATATTCTGATTTATTGACTTTTTGAATCACAATTGATAAATGTTTGTTTTTTTTGATAATCGGCAAAAATAGCAATTATGTGTAATATTGGTTTTATCTTTTTGCGGCTGCCCAGAAAATTGAGTTTCTCAATAGAGTAGTGTATGCTTCGTTTTGAAATAATTCTGGTGCGTGTCCCATAAAAATGTAAACATTTCGTGAAGCAAAGTGATCGTTTGTCCAAACCACAGGATGATCTCCCATTTTTATTTTTGAATCTGGCTGGTAAGTAGATTCATCAACAGAAGCTAGAACATGAACATTTGTTCTCGGACTTTTATCGTAAATGTACCATTCTTCTTTTTTGACTAGAAAATCTATCGGAATTCCTTTTGTTACAGGATGAGATTTGTCTTCAATAGTTACTTTTCCACTCGCAAAATCTGGAATATAATTAACAAATCTGATTCCGCCCATAAAATCAGAAAACCACTTCCACATGGGGTATCCGTCAAACTCTCCAAGCAATGTCGCGTGATGCAGTCCGACCCAGCCGCCTTTCCTGCTGTTCATATATTTCTGAAATGCCTGCATTGATTCTTCGCTCCAGGTGTACGGAGGATAATCCAATTGTATAAAGACTTGATATTTCTTTAAAAGCGCTTCGTTGATGGTTTTTGTACTTTCTATATAATCGATTGTAAAACTGCTGTCAATAGCGAGTTTATTCAACCAAGGTTTGGCTGCTTTTGTAAAAGGAAGATGATGTCCGCCGTTTTCGTACAAAACTAAAGCTTTAAAACGCGACTTCTTTTGTTTTTGAGCTAGACAGTCTTGTTGAAGGAAACAGCCTAAAATAAGTAAAATAAAAAGTGTTATGTTTTTCATTGTTGTGTAAAAGTTGCAGTTAAGCTAACGGTAATAGCTTTTAGTGGCAAATTACAAAAAAATGAAAATTTTTTTAAGTTTAATATTTTACGTTAAAAACTGAAATTTACAACACAAATCAAGTCTGTCATTGTCTGTGTTGTAAAATTCTAAAAAAAAACGATGAGTATTTGATGTGATTTAATTCGTCATTCTTTTTGCTTTTTCCATTTGTTTAAAACATTTGCAGTGAATTTCAAGTCCTTCTTTATATTGTTCAAAACTCATTCCATATAGAAATGATTTGCTTTTTAGATCAGTTTTGCTTGATGCTGGGGTCTCAAATTGATTTTTAATAGAATCTGTTGGAATATTTTCTTTTTTATTGGTATTCTGATTTGTCATAAAATTAAAACTTTGATAAAAGATGTTTTTTCTAAATGCTTTATAAACTCAAGAGGTTAAAAGTTTTATTTTCTCAATTGCTTCTTTATTTTCATTTGCTACTTCTACCAATGCCAGTAAAATATCGTTTCTAAATATTGTTTTATTTCGAACATTTCTAACTAATGATTTGCTAGGAGCAGGCTGTCCTTTTTTGATGATACAAGCAATTGTAAGATCAACATAGGTTACAGGTAAATGCTTATCTATAAATTCATAAGCTTTTTTATTGTGAGAATTATCTTCTTTAAAATTGCTATTATTGATTAATTTTGACATATATTTGCTAAGTATTAATAACATGGTAATTGGCTTATGTAAATGTAGGAATAATATTATATTTATTATTCTTTTTAATGTTAAAAAATATATTTTAGCTATATTTTGAATGAATTTAAAAATGATGTATCACGAAAAATTAAGTAAATTCTTTAAGGACAAAGGATTGAAACAAAAGGAAGTTGGGGCGATTCTAGGATTTAGCCCTGCAATGATTGGGAGGTATTTACATGGAACGGCTAATATAGGTTCTGAATTTATTATTAGCTTAAGTAAAAATTTTCCAGATGTGGATTTGAATGATCTTTTTGCTCCCGATGAGCAAAATATGGTTAATGAAATGGGAGCAGTTTATCAAAAACAAACAATTTTGAATGACCTAGAAGAAATAGAAGGGCGTATTCATAATATTAGACTTCGTCTAGTAGACAAAAAGTTTGAGGAGTAATTGCACGTTTCCCAAGAAAATATCTAGCAAATTTAAACTTTACAGTACTAATGAAACCACTCTATTTGGAGTGGTTTTTTGTTATAAAATACTTTATTTTTAGTTAGGTATATATCAAGTAGTTAAGTTTTTTTTTACTAAATTTGATTAACAATTTCTAGCAGTAACCAATATGGAAAAATTAAAACGACCGGTTTATGTTAAACCAGGAGCGGATGATTTTTTTAAAAAGATGCGTTTAGAAGTGAATGAAACGGTCTTAAAAAACTCGTCCTTGTATGTATTAAATGTTGTGAAGTCATTAGGGCTTCTAGCAGTATTTTTTTTATTCTACGCCTGTATTTTAATGTTCGGGAATCAGACTCCCTTATTGTTTCTTTTTTACATTTTGTCTGGCATTACAATGATCGTTTTATTTATAAATGCTTTTCATGATGCTGCACATGGAGCTTTGTTTAAAAAGCCAAAGCATAATGAATGGTTTTTATATGTTTTAGAACTCTTCGGGAGTAATCATTGGCTTTGGATGAGACGTCATATAAGTCTGCATCATGCATATCCAAATGTGCCAGATTGGGATGTTGATATCAAACAGAGCGATATTATTAGAATATTCCCAAACAGTCCACTATTTAATTACCATAAGTATCAACACATTTACATGTGGTTTATCTATCCTTTTTATAGCCTAAATTGGCTTTATATTAGAGATTTTAAAGACTTTTTTGGTAAAAAGGATAATTATGTAAAGAAAGTAGTAGATAAAATTCCAAGACAAGAAGTTTACAGATTGTTTGTGGCTAAAATTATTAATTTAATTTACTTGCTTTTCATTCCAATGGTGCTTTTGAGCCAGCCTTGGTATACGGTTCTTTTTGCTTGGCTTTCAATGCATTTATGCGGTAGCGCAATTGGTGTTGTGGCGTTAGTTTCTACTCATGTTGACGAAGATGCTCATTTTCCTCATGCAGATGAAGACGGAAATCTTTCTGATACGTGGGTGATGCATCAGATGATTGTTACCAAAGATTTTAGTACAGAAAGTAAATTGGCTAATTTTTTATACGGCGGATTTACTCATCATGTAGCACACCATCTTTTTCCGGCGGTTGGGCATACATACTATCCATATATTACGCCAATTATAAAACGTTATGCAGCCGAATATAATCTTCCTTATACTTCATATCCGTTTCATCATGCTGTTCGTTCTCATTTTAGAATGTTGAGAGACAAAGGCGTAAAAGAGAACATTTTAATTACAGGAGAAATATAGTCTTCAAGATATTTAATAAAAAAGCGGTTTTTTTAAAACCGCTTTTTTTATGCATGTATTATTTTTTAATTTCTGTATTCTCCTTTTTAATATTTAAATCTTTTAAAAAGTTGCCTGTAATCTCAACATCAAAATTATCTTCTTTAAAAATCGTCAGTTTTGACTCAGAAAATTTGTAGACGTTTATTTTATTGTTTTTAACATCAATATACAAATCATAAGAATAAGTGCTGCAGTCATGCTGTTTGCAACCCCAAGCGTGCAGTACATTATCTTGTTTTTCAAAAGGAGTTTCGGTATTCCAGTTTTTTATCATTGCATCGTAGTCAGCTCCTAAAAGTTTTTTTAATCTTGGCGCTAAACTGCTTTTAGTTAAAAATTGAGTCCCAATAACACTTTTATCTACTAAAGCATATAAAGAATCATTTGGGTTTAAAACAGTGCTATCTGCCTGTAAAGCCTCAGTTTTTATAGAAGTAGAATCTGTTTTAGGAACTTCTTTAATAATTTCTTTTTTGCAGGATAACAAGATTAAACTGCTTACAATGGCAGCTAAAATGTATTTGGCTCTGTAATTCATAATATAACTGATTTTAGAATTAATAATTTATTTTACAAAGTCGTAATGGTCTAATTTTCATAAAGATATTAAAAATATTGTTTCTTTTGACAGTAATTTATGACGGATTTCAGATTCAAAAAAATAAATTTTTAGCTCTAAAGAGAAATCGTAAAAATCGATTTTTGATATTTTTTGTTTAACTTCAGTTTTTTAAATTATCTGATAATGAATCATACATTAAAAATTATAGCTTTTTTTCTTTTAGGAATTAGCACTCTACAAGCGCAAAACGAGGTTTATACTTCTCCTTCAGAAGTTAAAATTTCAGATACTACTTTTGTAAATCTAAGAGATTATAGTAATGATTTTGTATACGATATGAAATATGCGACCGAAGATAATTTTCTGAAAACAAAGGTTTACGATTGTGCTGAATGTATGCTTCGTTTAAAGACTGTAAAAGCACTAATTGCAGCCAATAAAGATTTTCAGAAGAAAGGATATAAAATTAAATTGTATGACTGCTACAGACCTTTAGATATTCAGAAAAAAATGTGGGAGATTGTTTCGAATCCTATTTATGTTGCAGATCCAAAAAAAGGCTCCATCCATAATAGAGGAGGAGCCGTAGATATTTCTTTAGTTGATGTTACAGGAAAGGAAGTTGATATGGGAACGTCTTTTGATTTTTTCGGAATTATGGCCAGTCATAATTTTAAACAGCTTTCAAAAGATATTCTTTCAAATAGAAAGTATCTAAAAAATACAATGATTAAAAACGGCTTCAATTCTTTTGATTCTGAATGGTGGCATTATAATTTAAAAGCAGGTTTAAAAGATAAAGTGTCCAACCAGAAATGGAAATGCGATTAATTATTCAACGCATCTTATGTTTTCCATAAAATAGGTATTTGGGTGTGTAACCTTTCCAGTCAATTCAGAGGTTAGTTCTCTTTTTACGATATAATCTTCAACATTTGTTAGATATTTCACTCGCATAATTGAGATCGGAGATTTTTTTAGTTCTTCGTAATTGTCTTTCATAAACATAAAAATACCAGTGTTTATGCGGTTGTCAAATCCTTTGTCGTCACGAACTAATGTTCCGCAATTTTCTTGATTGATATGCATCAATGTTACAATTTTTCCGTTTTCTAATTGTAAAAAGATTTTTGAATTTTTATCAAAACAGTTGGCTTTAATAAAATATTTACTTTTCTGAATAGATTGTAAATTTAAAGTAGGCAATCCGTCTGTTTGGGCTAATGAAAAGAAGATATAATCAAAGTTTCCTCCAAAATATTTCTCACTCATTAAATACTCATTTGTTACTTTATAGCTTCCAATAGAGTCATTTACATTTACGCTGTATTCACATGGTTTTTGGGCAAATGCGGTAATGGTCAATAAAAAAAGGGTTAGTGTAATTAGGTGTTTCATTGTATTAGTTTATTTTGGTGCAAATTAAAACTATTTTGTTATCTTTTACATCAGTTGTAAAAAAACAATACAAATTACCTCCACTTTTTATTTTCCATTTTTTTCTAATGTTTTCTACTGTTTCCTGAAAATTGCGAGTTGTGACATTTGCCTGCTTATTTGCAAGTTCATTTTTCATCTCGTTTTTGTTGTACGAAATGGCTTTTTGAACTTCAAATTTTCTTCCTGGAAAATCAATTAATTCATCAGAAGTATACAAATGAGAATGTTTATGAAGTTTGTCAATTTTAAAAGCAATACTTACTTCATCAAAACCACCAGATTTCATAATAGCCGCATTTGGTTCGTAGAGATATTTTTTTGGAAAATCAAAAGATGGGAATGAGATTTCTTCGCCTAAAACAAATTCAAAAGTTTCTGTTTTTTCTTTTAAAATATTAGCGGTTTTTAAAGTTATTCTACCGGAATAACTTTTGTGAATTTCAAAAAGGAGTTCTTTAACTTCATTTTCGAGCGCTATAATATGAATGTTCTTGACATTTTTTAATTCTGATAATCCTGCCGAAATATCTAATAATGGCGCAGTTTTAATTAAAATAGAATCTGATTTTTCAAAATAAAAATCAAGCAGTTCAGGAACATTTGGGAGACAATCTTTCAGCATGAAAACTTTGCCTTTGCTGTCGTTCCTCCTTGAAGGATCAATATAAATCCAGTCAAATTTTTGATTCGTTTCTTCCAATAAATGAATAGAATCTCCAGCATGAAAAGTGCAATTTTCAACTTGCAATTTTTTGAAATTTTGCGAAACAATAGCAGATAATTCTTTATTGATTTCGCAATGTGTTATCGATTTAAATTTCTTCGAAAAATAATAATCATCGACACCAAAACCTCCAGTTAAATCAATTAAAGATTCGCCAGAAATTAAAGAAGCTTTGTAAGCAGCTGTTTTTTCTGAAGAGGTCTGTTCTACAGATATTTTGCTTGGATAAATTATATTTTCAGCAGCAAACCAAGACGGAAGTTTTTCTTTAGCTTTAGTTCGGGCTTCAATTTGGTTTAAAATTAAAATCCAATCCACCTCTGGAAATGGATTTTTCTGCAGTGCCAATTTTGTTATATCTGCACCAGTATTTTGGGTTATAAATTCCTGTATATCTTGATGCAAAATAGAAATATTCAAAACTATATTCTTTCGGTTAATGTGGAGACAATTTTGTTTTCAGGAAAAAATTCTTTTAAAATTACTTTTATCATAGTAAACAAAGGAACGGCAATGATCATTCCGACGATTCCAAATGTAATTCCGCTGATTAAAGTAATTAAGAATATTTCCAGAGGATGCGAATTTACGCTTTTTGAAGAAATTATCGGTTGACTGATATTATTATCAATTGCCTGAACCAATAAAAAGCCAATTACGACATAAATTGTTGTCGGAAGAATTTGCGATTGAAAATCTTGACCTATTAAGCTAATCATGGTTAAAAGTGCAGCTAAAATAGTTCCAATAATTGGCCCTATATATGGTATAACATTCAGAATAGCACATAAAAAAGCAATTACAAAAGCGTTTTTATTTCCAAAAATCATTAAAACAATTAGATACAAAATAAAAACAACAGTAAGCTGCAGCAAAAGTCCAATAAAATATCGTGTTAGTAAATGATTTATTTTAGTGATAGAATTTAAGATTTTGTCTTCGTTTGTGTCAGGAAGTATTCTGCGGGCTTGAGCTTTAAAAATTTCCTGATCTTTTATAAAGAAAAAGGTGATGAAGAAAACAGAAACCAATCCCATTCCCATATCGGCCATAAAACTTATTATTGAATTGATAAATCCAGTAAAATAGCTAAAATCTAACATAGAGGTTAGTTTAGAATCTTTTATGACTTTATTTAAGTCAACATGCTGAATATTAAAATATTGTTCAATGCTTTGTTCTGTTTGTATAAATTGTGCCTGAAGATGTGCTGTGTCTAGAAGAGATAAATTGTTGGCTTGAGAAATAATTAACGGAACAAACAATAAAATAAAGCCTACAATCAGGAAAATGAACAAGATAATAGTTGTTGTTGCGGCCAATGAATTGCCAAACTTTAGCTTGTTTTTTAAAAATAAAACTAATGGGTTGGCAATTAAACATAAAATTAATGAGATGCATAAATAGACAATTACCGTCTGAATTTCATATAAAAAATAAAGCACAACTGCTATAATTAAGATTACAGCGAGCGCTCGTAAAATTCCATTTGCAATAATTTTTGATGTTATCATTAATTCAAGTTTTAGAGCATAAATATAGGAAAAAGCATTCTAAAATTTAACATCAAACAAAAAAAGCGAGATGAAAACATCTCGCTTTGATTGACTTTTTAATTCTACTATTGCGCAAATGCTGCTCTAGCACCTCCAGTTGTAAAAATAGCCGATATTCTGCTTTTTTGCCCTGCCGAAAACATATACATTGCAGCATCGTCAACATAGTCCATATAGTTCATTGTCATTTCTACTGGCGTTCCAGAACAAGTACTGTAATGTGGGTAAGCAGGAACTCCGTAGTTTGCATCATTATGAGTAGGAGTATCTGCAACAAGATCGCTTCCGCAAGTTGCGTCTCCCCAAATGTGACGTAAATTCATCCAGTGGCCAACTTCGTGTGTAGCCGTTCTTCCTAAGTTGAATGGAGCGTTTGCAGCGCCAGATAATCCGAAATAGCGAGAATCGATTACCACACCATCAGTAGATGAAGCACCGCCAGGAAATTGTGCATAACCTAAAATTCCACCGCCAATGTTGCAAGACCACATGTTTAATTTTGTAGTTGGAGAAGTAGGAGCAATTCCGCCTTGTGCAGTTTTTTTCATTGCATCATTTGTTCCCCAAGAAGTCTTAGTTGTAGATTTTCTAATAACTTGATCCAAAACAAATGTAATTCCGATGTTTGCCTTAACTCCAGCAAATAATGCAGGCACATTATTATAATCTGAGTTTAAAGCATTAAAATCTTTGTTTAAAACATCGATTTGTGATTGAATTTGTGCATCCGAAATGTTTTGTGCAGCAGTTCTATAAAGAACATTAACCACGACTGGAATTTCGATTTTTCCATTTACCAAACGGCCTGTAAAATTTGAACCTGCATGTTGTGTAGTAAAAGTTTCAATTTCGTTCATTCTAATAGCTAATGAAGGATCAGCTTTCAATTGAGCTTCTAAAACTTCTTGTGTTGCGCATCCTCTTCTAGAAGCAACAGTTGCATCTGCATTGGCAGAATCAGATTGTTCATTTTGACAAGCAAACAGCATTAATGCTGCAAATGTGGTAATAATAACTTTTTTCATAATAATTTGGGTTTTTGTTATAAAAATGTTGATTAGTTGAATAATGCAGCAATTTTATAACAAAAAAATATTGTAGAAAAATATTACAAAGATTATTTTGTGAGAAATTTTACAAACCCTTACAAATACTGATTCCTACAAAAAATATATATAAAATATTAATAAGTTATTTCTTTCTTTTTTATTTTTTTAATGCATTACGTCTTGATTATTTGCAGTTTAACGATTTTTTGTATTTGCAGAATCAGTAAATTTTTGACTTGAGGGAAGAAAAAAACGGTTTTAAAGTATGTCTTACAAAGAAGTTATTTCATAAAGTGCAATACTTGCAGCCTGAACCACATTCATACTGCTGTTTTTGCCAAACATATTGATATGTACAATTTGATGAGAAAGTTTTAGAAGTTCCTCAGAAATTCCATTAATTTCACTTCCAATCAAAAGAGCGATTTTTTTGTCGAAAGGAATCATAACTTCTTTTAAGGGTTTACTATTCGAAGTGATTTCTAAGGCAATAATTTCAAAATTATTATCAAGTAAATAGGATTGAAGTTCGCCAAAATCTTCAATAACAGAATGAGCCACATGAAGATGCGTACTGCGTGAAGTTTTATTGATTTTACGTGGTGTCAGCGGAATATCTTTTCCGAAAAATATAATATTTTCAACTCCAAAAGCTTCAGATATTCTGAATAAAGAACCAATATTCTGTTGAAAGTAAATATGATCACATATTAAAGTAATAGGAAATGTTTTTCTTTCAAATTGATTTTCTTCGTGAGTTAGCTGCACTTTCTAAAATTTAATTGGTAAAAATATAATTGATAATGTTGGCGCCCATTTTTAGCGCTTTGTCTCTTACGTTTGCAGGATCGTTATGAACTTCAGGATCTTCCCAACCATCACCCAAATCGCATTCGTAAGTATAAAGTAAAACAAGTTTGTTATCAATAAAAATTCCGAATGCCTGCGGACGAGTTCCGTCATGTTCGTGAATTTTTGGTAATCCGTTTGGAAAAGGAAATGGTTTCTGAAAAATTGGATGATTTGCTGGAAGTTCAACTAAATTATTATTCGGAAATATTTTTTTGATTTCTTTTCTAATAAATTGATCCATTCCGTAATTGTCATCGATATGCAGAAAACCTCCAGCCGTTAGATAATTTCTTAAATTGGTTACGTCAGCATCGCTAAAAACGACATTTCCGTGACCAGTCATATGTACAAATGGATACGAAAGTAAATCTGGATTGCTTGGTTCTACAGTAGAAGGTTTGCTTTTAATACGGGTATTAATATTAGCATTGCAGAAACTGATTAAATTTGGCAATGATGTCGGATTTGCATACCAATCGCCGCCGCCGCTATATTTAAGCAAAGCAATTTCTTGCGAAAAAGAAGAGATTGAAAAAAGTAATAATAAGTAAAATATTTTTTTCATTTGATTTTTTAAATTATAGGGCTTTACCGTACTATTTCTCTTTCGTCGAAATGACAAAATTGTGTTTAATTAGAAACTTCATTAAAGAAAACAACACTATGACAAGCCACAACCGCCGCTGTTTCTGTTCTTAAACGCGTATTTCCTAAAGTTACAGGTTTGTAATTGTTTTCTATTGCCAATGCAATTTCCTTTTCAGAAAAATCGCCTTCTGGGCCAATTAAAATCGTAACATCTTCATTTGGTTTTAAAACCTCTTTTAGTGACTTTTTATCCGTTTCTTCGCAATGCGCAATTAATTGTAAGCCATTTTGTTTTTGTTTAATGAACTCTTTATAAGAAACAGCTTCATTTAATTTTGGAAGAAATGTTTCGTTGCATTGTTTCATTGCTGATAAAATGATTTTTTCGAAACGATCACGATTAATTACTTTTCGCTCCGAACGATCACAGAAAATAGGTGTAATTTCTTGAATGCCAATTTCAGTTGCTTTTTCTAAAAACCATTCAAAACGATCATTCATTTTAGTGGGCGCAACAGCCAAATGCAAATGAAATTTTGGCTTTTCGGCATTTTTTATAGAAAGTACTTCAACGGTACATTTATTATCTGAAGCCAGAGTAATCTGAGTTTCAAATAATAATCCAAAACCATTGGTAACATGCAGAATATCTGAATCTTTTTTTCGAAGAACTTTTATAATATGACGGCTTTCTTCTTTATCAAAAGAAAAACTTTCGGTTGTTTCGTCTATATTCGGATTAAAAAATAACTGCATGATTAAAATTCGATTCTTGCTTTAGAAACTACAGCAGAAGTTTCAAAACGATTAGACAAGTATTTTTGGTATCCTACAATTCCAATCATTGCAGCATTATCTGTTGTATATTCAAATTTTGGAATAAAAGTTTTCCAACCGTATTTGCTTTCAGTTTCTTTTAAAGTTGCTCTGATTCCAGAATTTGCCGAAACTCCTCCGCCAATAGCAATTTGAGTAATTCCAGTTTCTTTTACAGCCAATTTTATTTTATCCATCAAAATTTCGATAATGGTGTGTTGAATAGAAGCGCAAATATCATTTAGATTTTCTTCAATAAAATTTGGATTCTGCTGTTTGTTTTTTTGAATGAAATACAAAATAGCTGTTTTCAATCCTGAGAAACTAAAATCTAATCCCGGAACTTTAGGTTTTGTGAAAGGAAAGGCTTTCGGATTTCCTTCTTTCGCATATTTATCAATCAAAGGTCCACCAGGATAAGGAAGTCCAAGAATTTTTGCGCTTTTATCGAATGCTTCACCAACAGCATCATCTGTAGTTTCTCCAATGATTTCCATATCAAAGAAGCTATTCACTTTTACAATTTGAGTATGTCCACCACTGATTGTTAAGGCTAAAAATGGAAATTCTGGTTTGTCATAGCCTTCTTCATCAATAAAATGAGCTAGAATATGAGCATGCATGTGATTTACAGCAATTAGAGGCACGTTTAAGGCTAACGATAATGATTTACTGAAAGAAGTTCCCACCAATAGAGAGCCCATCAATCCTGGCCCTTGCGTAAATGCGATTGCGCTTAGCTGTTCTTTTTGTACATTTGCTTTGCGAAGTGCGGCATCTATCACTGGAACAATATTCTGCTGATGCGCGCGTGAGGCCAATTCTGGAACTACGCCTCCATATTGGTTGTGAATTAATTGATTGGCTACAACATTTGACAATACTTTGTCGTTATGTAAAACCGCGGCAGCAGTATCATCGCATGAACTTTCGATGGCTAGAATAAAAACCTCTGGATTTTGCATATAAAGGCACAAATTTTGAATTATATTTGACAAATCAAATTATTAAATTTCTTTGATTTAAGCAGTGCCCCAAAATTAAAGAATTTTTATCAAAAACAGCCGTTCTTTGTCTGTTCAAAATAAATTTAAAAGAAACTAAAATTAAAGAAGCTATCAAAAAAGTAAAGAAAATAATATCACGAACCCTAATTGGGTTGATTTTACTTTTGTTAGCGCTTGCTATCATACTATCTCTTCCTGTCGTTCAGACTCAGATTGCCAATTACGTTACCAACCGATTAAACGAAGATTACAAGGTTAATATTAATGTCGAAAAAACGGCAATCAACATTTTTGGCGGAGTAAAATTGAAAAAAGTAACGATTTTAGATCATCATAAAAAAACGATGATTTATTCGGATATTATTACTACCGATATTGCGAGTTTCAGCAGACTGTTAGATGGAGATTTGATTTTTGGAGATTTGCGTTTGACAGGCCTAATTTTTAATCTGAAAACTTATAAAGGCGAAGACGAAAACAATATCAATAAGTTTATACAAGCTTTTGAAGTTGAAGATACGCCTAAGAAAAAATCAACAAAACATTTTTTGCTGACGGCTAAAAATGGTTATATAGAAAAAGGAAGATTTTCTGTTATTGATGAAAATAAAACGACTCCAAAGTTTCTAGATTTTACAAAATTAAACGCTTATATCAGCGAGTTTAAATTGTATGGGCCAGATGTAAATACAAACATTCACCGATTTTCGTTTATGGATCACCGTGGTTTGTATGTTTCTAATTTTGCGGGGAAATTTAGTTATACCAAAAAACAGATTATAGTCGAAAATCTGGCTATTAAAACCAAAAGATCTTCAATTTACGGCGTGGCAATTCTAAATTACAAGCCTTCAGATTTTCTGGATTTTACAGATAAAGTTCGATTTGATGTGTTGATAGATTCTTCTTCTATTGCAACAAACGATATTCGTCATTTTTACGATGGTTTAGGCAAAAACCAGCATTTTAAGCTAAAAACAAAACTAGACGGTCCGCTTAATAACATGCTGCTAACAAGGCTAAGATTAAGTGATACAAATGGATCAAAAATTAACGGAACAATTAATTTTAGAAATCTTTTAGGCAGTAAAGAACAGAAGTTTTCTATGGATGGAAAATTTGACAAGTTGCTTTCTAGCTATGATGATCTCGTGGTGCTGCTTCCTGAGGTTTTAGGAAAAAGGCTTCCGAAAGAAATGAAAAAAATCGGTAAGTTTAATATTGTTGGAAAAGCAAAAGTTTCGACTACAGCCTTAGAAACAGATTTTAAAATGGCAACCGATCTTGGAAATGGACAAGTCGATCTTCATATGAATAATATGGATTTTATTGATAAAGCTTCCTATTCTGGAAATATCATTTTGACAAACTTTGATGTTGGTGCTGTTTTAAGTCGAAAAGATATTGGCAGAACTACTTTGAATCTAGATGTGGATGGAGTTGGTTTTACTGAAAAATATTTGAATACTGTTATAAAAGGAGACATTTCGAAATTAGATTACAATAAATACACCTATAATAATATAGTAGTAAACGGAAATTTTAAGCTTCCTTATTATAAAGGGCAAATTGCTATTAATGATCCTAACTTGAATTTAAGTTTTGATGGTTTGCTAGATTTGAGTAAAAAAGAAAATCGTTATGATTTCCATATCAATGTCGAAAATTCGGATTTGCGAAAACTTAAATTTGTTGGCGATTCGATTTCTCATTTTAAAGGGGATGTTGTCGTTCAGCTATCTGGAAATTCTATTGAAAATCTGCAGGGTGATATTTTTATTAATGATGCAGAATATCAAAATCCAAAATCGACTTATGTTTTTGATCAAGTAAATCTGAATTCAAGTTTTGATGCTGATCGTTTGAGAACGATTACCATCAGTTCAAATGATGTTGTTGACGGAAAAATTGTGGGTAAATTTAGATTTGATCAATTGAATAAATTGATCATGAATTCAGTTGGTAGTTTGTACACCAATTATAAACCTTACAAAGTTAAAAAAGGACAGTTTTTAAATTTCAATTTCCGTGTTTATGATAAAGTGGTCGAAATGCTTTATCCAGAAATTAATATTGATTCGTCTACAGTTGTTAGAGGGAAAATAGATTCTGATTTACAAGAGTTTAAATTCCGTTTCAGATCTAAAAAAATCACGGCTGATAAAAATACATTTGATAACATCCGTATTAATATTGACAATAAGAATCCGCTTTATAATGCTTATGTTGAGTTAGACAGTATAAAAACACCTTATTATAAAATACGAGATTTTAATTTGATTAATGTTACCGCAAATGATACTCTTTATGTGCGTTCGGAGTTTAAAGGAGGAAATGAAGGTGAGGATTACTTTAATCTAGATTTGTATCATACCATTGATAAGAATAAAAATAATATTATCGGAATCAAGAAATCTGAAATGAAGTTTAAAGACTATCTGTGGTACTTAAATGAAAATGCTGAAAAAGATAATCAGATTATAGTTGATCAGTACTTTAAAAATTTCTCATTTGATAATATTGTTTTATCTCACGAAAACCAAAAAATTGATCTAAACGGAGTTATAAAAGGCACCGATTATAAAGATCTGGTCCTCACTTTTGAAGATGTTGATATTAATAAAATTACACCGGTAAATTCCAAATTTGTATTTGATGGTAATTTGAATGGAAATGTGAACTATAAGCAGAATAAAAATGTTTATCAGCCCACGGCATCCATTAAAATTGACCATCTTGTGATGAATAAGACGGAATTGGGTACGCTTAATTTTGATATTTCGGGAGATGAGAATTTTAAGAAATTCACAGTTAATTCATCGATCCAAAATGGCTTTACCGAATCGTTTCGAGCCAACGGAACTTTTGCTATTGAGAATAAAGAAACAATCATGGATATGAGCTTGAAGCTGGAAGGTTTCAATTTGGCTACATTAGGAACTATAGGAGGTGATGTTATCTCTAATGTTAGAGGTTCTGTTTCTGGAAACGCGGCTGTTATTGGAAATTTGAAAAAACCTGAAATCAATGGACGTTTGTATGTTGAGAAAGCAGGAATGACAATTCCGTATCTAAATACTGATTATGAACTGAGTGATCGAACCGTAATTGATTTAACTAACGAAAAATTCTTGTTTAGAAATAATCAGTTGACTGATACTAAATATGGGACAAAGGGTTTGCTGAACGGAAGTATCGAGCATAATAATTTTGGTGATTGGAAATTAGATTTAAATGTTACTTCTAAACGATTAGTTGCATTGGACACAAAGGACAGTGAAGATGCTGCATATTTTGGAACAGCCTTTATAAATGGATCTGCTAGTATAAAAGGTCCTGTTGAAGCTCTTTTTATTAAAGTAGATGCAAAATCTGAAAAAGGTACTGAGGTTAAGATTCCAATCAATAACACGCAAAGTGTTGGAGAAAGTAGCTGGATTCATTTTGTGACGCCAAAAGAGAAGTACAATCTAGCTAATGGAATTGTTGAGAAAACAAGAGATTATAACGGACTTGAACTGGAATTTGATTTTGATATTACACCAGATGCCGAAGTAGAAGTTATTCTAGATCGAAATTCTGGTCATGGTATGAAAGGAAAAGGATACGGATCGCTTTTGTTTAAAATTAATACATTGGGTAAATTCAATATGTGGGGAGATTTCCAGGCATATGAAGGAACTTATAACTTTAAATATGGCGGACTTATCGATAAAAAGTTTACGGTTAAAAAAGGTGGTTCGATTATTTGGGAAGGAAACCCGATGCGTGCTCAGTTAAATTTGGAAGCAGTTTACAAAACCCAAGCCAATCCGGCAGTACTTTTAGATAATACTTCTTCATTTAATAAAAAAGTTCCTGTAGAGGTCGTTATCGGATTGAGAGGAGATTTGGCGAGTCCAGAACCAAATTTTGATATTCAATTCCCTTCTGTGAGTAATGTTTTAAAATCGGAAATACAATATAAGCTTGATGACAAAGATATTCGCCAGACGCAGGCACTCTATCTGCTGTCGACAGGTTCGTTTATGAGTACTGACGGATTTAGTCAGGGAGATTTCTCTGGAACATTAACAGAAACGGCTTCAAGTTTATTAGGAGGGATTATCAAATCAGATAATGATAAAGTAAATATTGACTTAAATTATATCGCTGCAGATAGAAGGACAGGGCAGGAGGTTGATGGTCAGTTTGTGGCCAATATATCGTCTCAGGTAAATGAACGAATTACGATTAATGGTAAATTGGGAGTTCCTGTTGGTGGTGTAAATGAATCTGCAATTGTTGGAGATATTGAGATTTTATATCGTGTAAATGAAGATGGAACAATGAATCTCCGTTTATTCAATAAGGAAAATGATATTAATTACATAGGACAAGGAATTGGTTATACACAAGGAGTCGGTATTTCTTATGAAGTAGATTTTGATACCTTTAGCGAGCTTGTAAATAAGTTATTTAAAAGCCATAAAATAGAAAAAGCTGTAAAAGGTTCTTCTGCCGATCAAATGCAGGATTCTTATCTAAATCCGGATTACATGAATTTTACAAGTAAAAAAGATTCGGAAAAGAATAAGAAGAAAGCAAAAGAAGATGAGGAGAAAAGAAAGAAAGAAGAAGAAAAGAAGAAAAAAGAACAGCAGGCACCAACTAATAATCAAGGATTGATTCCAGATAACGATTATTAACACTTTGTTAAAAATCGGCATTTATAAAACCATTATTCTCATAATGGTTTTTTTTGTGCTAAATTTAGGCACTCTAATAAAATTTTCCATGTGAGCAGGAAATTCTGATTTTTATAACACTTCATCAGGGTATTGTTAATTTTGACGATTTAATTAAAAAAATAGCGTTTTATTATTTTTAATGAAATTTTTTCCTAGAAAAAACTTATTAACGAAAACGTTTGAATTTAACAGATTTTATTAATTTATGATAATCGTAACCCGAAAAGTGCTGAATGTTTGCTAATTTTACACTTTAATACTTAAATAATGCCAAAAACAATAAAAAAAGTAGGTGTTCTTACCTCAGGAGGAGATTCACCTGGAATGAATGCTGCAATACGATCAGTTGTTCGAACTTGCGCATACCATAATATAGAATGCATCGGAATTTATAGAGGGTATCAAGGAATGATTGAAGGAGACTTCAAGGAGATGGGACCACGTAGCGTAAATAATATTGTAAACAAAGGTGGAACGATCTTGAAATCGGCTCGTTCAGTTGAGTTTAGAACCCCTGAAGGTAGAAAAAAAGCACACGACAACCTTGTTAAGGCAGGTGTTGATGCTTTGGTTGTTATTGGTGGTGATGGTAGTTTTACTGGAGGATTAATTTTTAATTCAGAATTTGATTTCCCAGTTATGGGAATTCCAGGTACAATCGATAATGATATTTATGGTACAAGTTTTACTTTAGGGTATGATACTGCTTTAAATACTGTTGTAGACTGTATTGATAAAATTAGAGACACTGCAAGTTCTCATAACCGTCTTTTCTTTGTAGAGGTTATGGGTAGAGATGCAGGTCATATTGCTCTTAATGCAGGTATTGGTGCAGGAGCAGAAGAAATTCTTATTCCTGAAGAAGATCTAGGTTTAGATCGTCTTTTAGATTCGCTTCAAAAAAGTAAAGCGTCAGGAAAATCATCTAGTATTGTTGTAATTGCTGAAGGAGATAAAATTGGTAAAAACGTATTCGAATTAAAAGATTATGTTGAAGCTAATTTGCCAGAATACGATGTGCGTGTTTCGGTGTTAGGACACATGCAACGTGGTGGTTCTCCATCTTGTTTTGACCGTGTTTTAGCAAGCCGTTTAGGAGTTAAAGCTGTAGAATCTTTAATTGAAGGAAAATCGAACTATATGGTTGGACTTCGTGAAGATAAAGTAATCTTAACACCACTTGAGCAAGCTATTAAAGGTAAATCAGAAATTGATAGAGAATTGTTAAGAGTGTCTGACATCATGTCGACATAACCAATATAAAGTTTAAAAAAGAAAGAGAAGTTTATTGTGAGGAAATTAGACTTTGAATTAGTGTAATAAAAACAAAAGCAAAAATTTAGTAAAATGTCAAAAGTAAAATTAGGAATAAACGGATTTGGACGTATCGGAAGAATCGTTTTTAGAGAGTCTTTCAATAGAGATAATGTAGAAGTTGTTGCAATCAATGACTTGTTAGACGTAGATCACTTAGCTTATTTATTAAAATATGATTCAGTTCACGGTCGTTTCAACGGAACTGTAGAAGTTAAAGAAGGAAAATTATATGTAAACGGAAGAAACATCCGTATCACTGCAGAAAGAAATCCTGCTGATTTAAAATGGAACGAAGTTGATGTAGATGTAGTAGCTGAATGTACTGGTATCTTCACAACTATCGAAACTGCAAGTGAGCACTTAAAAGGTGGTGCTAAGAAAGTTATCATTTCTGCTCCTTCTGCTGATGCTCCAATGTTTGTAATGGGAGTTAACCACGAAACTGCAAAAGCTTCTGATTTAGTTGTTTCTAACGCTTCTTGTACTACAAACTGTTTAGCTCCTTTAGCTAAAGTTATCCACGATAATTTCGAAATCGTTGAAGGTTTAATGACTACTGTTCACGCAACTACTTCAACTCAAATGACAGCTGACGGACCTTCTAGAAAAGACTGGAGAGGTGGACGTGCTGCTGCAATCAACATCATTCCTTCTTCAACAGGTGCTGCAAAAGCGGTTGGAAAAGTTATCCCATCTTTGAATGGAAAATTAACTGGAATGTCTTTCCGTGTTCCTACTGCTGACGTTTCTGTAGTAGATTTAACTGTAAAAGTTGCTAAAGAAACAACTTACGAAGAAATCTTAGCTGTATTGAAAAAAGCTTCAGAAAACGAAATGAAAGGTATTTTAGGATATACTGAAGATGCAGTTGTTTCTCAAGACTTTATTTCTGATAAAAGAACTTCAATCGTTGATGCTGGTGCAGGAATTGGTTTGAACTCAACTTTCTTCAAATTAGTATCTTGGTATGACAATGAGTACGGATACTCAAGCAAATTAATTGATTTATCTGTACATATTGCAGGTTTAAAATAATAATATATATTTTTGCAAAATCCCGTTACTTATAATAACGGGATTTTCTTATTTTGTTACCTCTATAATTAATGTAAAAAACACACTTTTAAATTAAAAATAGAAAACCTAATTCCAAAAACTAAACAAATGAAATTAATAGTTGATAGTGGATCTACTAAAGCCGATTGGATTGCGATAGATGATAATGGAAAAGTATTATTCACAACACAAACTTTAGGATTAAATCCTGAAATTCTAGACGAGCCAGAAATCATTGAAAGATTAAATGACCGTTTTGATATCTTACAAAACAAAAAAAATGCTACACATTTATTCTTTTATGGTGCCGGATGTGGTACTGATAGAATGAAAGAGTGGTTAAAAAGAATTTTCCAAGAGTATTTTTCTAACGCAATTGTAGACGTTCAAGAAGATACTTATGCGGCAGTATATGCAACAACTCCAAAAGGACAAGAAGCTATAGTTTCGATCTTAGGAACAGGTTCTAATTGCAGTTACTTTGATGGAAAAGTGTTGCATCAAAAAGTACAATCATTAGGTTACATCGTAATGGATGATTGTAGCGGTAACGTTTTTGGAAAAGAATTAATTAGAAAATACTATTTTAATAAAATGCCTAAAGAATTGGCTGTTGAACTTGAAAAAGAGTACGACGTTGATCCAGATTTTATTAAAAACAAATTATATAAAGAGCCAAATCCTAATGCTTATTTAGCTACTTATGCTAAATTCTTAATTAAGCATAAAGATACTGAGTTCTGCAGAAAAATCATTTTCAAAGGAATGAAGTCTTTTGTTAAAAATTACATCAAACAATTCGATAACTGCAAAGAAGTTCCAGTACATTTTGTTGGTTCTATTGCATTTTATTTGAAAGATGAATTGCAAGAGACATTTAATAAATATGAACTTCAATTAGGGAATGTTTTAAGAAGACCTATTGATGGATTAATTGCTTACCATGTCGCTAATCAATAGTTCTGGTTTTATGGAAATTGCCATTATTGCTCATGATGGAAAAAAAGCAGATTTAATTGATTTCTTAATCAAAAATGAAGCTGTTTTGCACAATGAAAAAATAAGGCTTATTGGTACTGGTACTACTGGAGGAAAAGCAGAAGCTGCTGGATTTAAAACTCAGAGAATGCTTTCTGGACCTCTTGGAGGCGATGCGCAAATTGCAGGAAGAGTTGCGGAAGGAATTACGCAGATGGTTTTCTTTTTTAAAGATCCCTTGTCAAGTCATCCGCATGAAGCAGATATTAACATGCTAATTCGCGTTTGCGATGTGCATAATGTGCCGCTGGCAACCAATGAAGCAACGGCACAATTATTATTAGATGCTATTGCACAGCAATTATAGAAATTTCTACATTAACATTTTTTGGCAAACATGCCACTTGAACCGTTTCACGAGCTGGAGCGGTTTTTTCGTTAAAATAAGATCCGTAAACGGTATTTATTGCTCCAAAGTTGTTCATGTCCATAATGAAGATTGTTGACTTTACAACGTTCTCAAAAGTCATATTTGCAGCTTCAAGAATAGCAGCAATGTTTTTCATCACTTGATCGGTCTCGTCGTTAATATTGTCTGTAATCAATTCTCCCGACTCAGGATTGATTGCAATTTGTCCAGAGGCATAAAGTGTGTTTCCAGACAATACGGCTTGATTATACGGTCCGATTGGAGCCGGAGCTTTCTCGGTAAAGATGATTTTTTTCATAATGAAATTTATTTTGATTCGAAAGTAGTTTATCTGTTAGAAACGCTTCGTTTGTTCCATTTGATATCGCTAAGCATACCAGATTTAATTCCGATGAAGAAGTTCCAGTTAGAATTCGTTCCTAATGGTTGCCAGTTAAAGGCCATTCTCCAACTTAATAAATCTCTTTCAAAACGGAATTGTGTAAAGGTAACTCCTTTTTGTACAAAGTCATAACCTGTAGAAACACCGGCTTTCCATTTAGGAGTAAGATCGGTATTGACAGAAATCATAATCGAATTACCAGAAATAGTGCTTTCTCGCTTTACGTTTGAATACGTTAACGAATAGGCAAGTGTCATGTCCCAAGGGACTTTAGAATTGAAGAATTCTGTAATTACATCATCTTTTTCAGGCTCGTTAGCAAATTGGCTGTTACGGCTGTCATTTAAGTCGGTATTTGTACCAAACAAGTCATCGCTTCGTCCTCCATTCCGCTGACTCTGGGTGTTCTTTTCTTTCTCTTTTCCAGTTCCTTTATTGGAGAATGAGTAGTTTACAGTTACGTTTGCACTAGTCATTCTAAATAAACTTCCTCCATTGTCAATATTGAATTTGTCAATTTTGTTTCCTCCATTATCAATTGCATATGGGTCTAATGTGGCTCCAAAGTTCATATTCATTTTATTGTCAAAAAACTGTGTTCCACCACTAACCAAAACAGGTTGCCAGCCAAAAGTAGATTTGCCGTCAGCATTAAAATTGTAACTTGTGCTAAAGTTTAAGTTGTTTAACAACATTATTTTTTTAGGCTCTGTTTTTGTGCTGTCTCGGTCTCTTACTTTGGCTTCAAAAGTATTGCTTAAGGCAAAACCAACAATATTAGAGTTGTCTTTTCCAGGTGCTCCAAATAATCCGTTTTCAAATCTAGTATATTCAGAAGTAATTCTTCCAGAAGCATCGACTCCATAAGTGTCGTAGTATCTTTCAAAACTTGGCGTATAAGCATAAGTTATACTTGGACGCATTACGTGTCTAATTGACTGAATTCTTTTGTCGTCTCCGAAGTTAAAAGTTCCGTAGATAGTTGTTCCTAAATTGGTGCTGAAATTATAAGTTCTATAAGAGTCAAAACCGTTTATAGATTTATTAACTGTTTGTCCTGCAGTAGGATCGTACTCTTTTTGGATTGTTTTGTTAACCCATGTTTCTTGATAGGTTGTAGACGCTCCAGCACTAAAATATTTGAAAATCTTAAAGTTAGTGCTCAACGGAATAGTCTGTTGTAATCCTAATTGCGCATCGTCAAACATCTGCGGTTTAAAAAACAAAGAATCTTTTGTTTTAAAGTAGTTTTTACCGCTTACATTATATTGTAAGTTGATGTTTTTGATTAATCCTTTCTTTACACCATCTTTTCCAACAAAAGGATAGACACGATCGATACTTCCTTGTAAGGATGGAAGAGTCATAATAATGTCTTCTGTTTGCGTATTCTGGCTATGTGTTGCAGATAACGAAATACGTGAGCCAGGAATGGTGTTGAAAGTTTTGTTATATGAAATAGATGAACTTAATGTGTTATTTAAGTTTGATCCAATATTTGCTTGGTTGATCGACTGTTTGAAATACTTACTACTACCCATGTTGACAGAAGCAGAAAAAGTAGAATTCGGATTTGATTTTGTGTCTTTAGAATGCGACCACTGTATATTGTAAATACTTTGTTTTGAATAATCAGGATACCCGCGCTCACTGCTAATTAAATTCTCAAAACGGATATTGACATTTCCTCGGTACTTATATCGAGTAGCATATGCAGATTCAAAACGCATGGCGTAACTTCCGTTGGTGTAATAATCTCCAAGTACAGTTAAGTCATAATTGTCGCTTAACGCAAAGTAGTAACCTCCATTCTGCAATGAAAATCCACGTGTGTTAGAATCGTTATAACTCGGAATAATAATACCAGAGACGCTTTTTTCTTTGCTTAAAGGGAAAAAACCATAAGGTAATGCAAGTGGTGTAGGAACATCAGCAATTACCATTTGTGTTAAACCGGCAACAATTTTTTTGCCTGGTACAAATTTAATTCTGCTAGTTTTGAAATAATACTCAGGATTATCGATATCTTGAGCAGTTGTAATAATTGCTCCTTTTAAGAAGTATACGGAGTCATTCTCTTTTTTGGTAACAGAAGCTTTAATGTTTAATTCTCCTTGTTTTGTTCTTGAGTTATAAATTAAAGCTTTTTTAGTTTTAAAATTAAAACGGATCGAATCTGGCTGTACCTCACTTGATCCTTGTTTGAAGTTCGGAAATTGTGTTAGTACTCCTGCAGAATCCTTAATTCTTCCTGCATAAACTTCATCTTTTTCGTAATTAAGAACAATTATACCCGATTTTAATTCGACATCTTTATAGTATAATTCTGCTTCATTATATAAAGTAATCAACTTTTTTTTCTGATCAATTTTAGCATAGTCTTTTGCTTTGTATCTTACTTTTCCATCCAAAAAAGTCTTTTTTGGTTTAACCGTATCTAGTTTTATGGTATCTGTAATTGGAGGATTTTCTTTATCTGTTTGTTTTACAGCAGGTAAAGGCTTTTTTTTGTTTTTTATTTCTTGCGAGTATAAATTACCACAACCTATAGTTAGGAAAAATGATATTAAAACGATATTAAATAAGTTTGTGTGCAAAGGTTTAAATGCTATTTTTGTAAAATTATGGCTTGTTTTTTGACATGTCAAACTTACATATAATTTTTTGGCAAAAATAATCAATTCTAAAAATTATAACAGCTGCATTTTATTAAAATTAACTTTTAGATTTATGAATAGAATTAACAAATTTAAGGTAATATTTACTTTATTTCTAATAATATCGTCCTTTTGTGCTCATAGTCAGTCAAATGTGTTTAAGGTAACACTTGATGCCGGACATGGAGATCATGACTTTGGAGCTGTTTACAGTGGACGAATTGAAAAAAATATTGCTTTAGCTATTGTTTTGAAGGTAGGAAAGATTTTAGAGCTAAATCCTAATGTTAATGTAATTTATACTCGAAAAACAGATGTTTTTATAGATTTGGTAGAGAGAGCTAATATTGCTAACAGAGCAAATTCGAATATTTTTGTGTCTATTCACTGTAATGCAAACAAAAATACAGCAGCCGACGGAACAGAAACCTATGTTATGGGTTTAAGTAAAGTAGCGTCAAACCTTGAAGCTGCAAAAAAAGAGAACTCTGTAATTACATTAGAGAAAGATTATAAACGTAAATATGAAGGTTACGATCCTAATTCTCCAGAATCTATGATTGGTATGACTTTAATGCAAGAAGAATATTTAGATAATAGTATAACGCTTGCCACCAAAATAGAGGAAAATTTTGAAAAATTGGGAAAAAAACTTCGTCATGGTGGAGTAAAACAAGCGCCTTTTATGGTACTTCATAAAGCATATATGCCAAGGGTTTTGGTTGAAACTGGTTTTGTGTCGAACCCAACAGAAGGAAATATTTTGAATTCTGAAGAAGGTCAAGATGATATTGCGAAAGCAATTGCAGAAGCAATCTTAAGTTACAAACGCGAATATTTTGGGACAGGAGCGGAAGCTACTGAGAGTCGGCCCGTAAGAGACACTACTCCTGCAAAACCTAAAACAAGTGCGCCAGTTGCAGTAGCGAAGAATAGTCCAAAAGGGACTTTTTTTAAAGTACAGCTTATTGCTAGCATCAAAAAAACACCTTTAGAACCTAAAAACTTTAAAGGATTGAAAAATGTAACGATGGTATATGAAAACAATATTTATAAATATTTCTACGAAGAAACTTCAAGTTACGAGACGGCCCAAAAATATCTGCAAGAAGCTAAAAGTAAAGGATATGGCGCTGCATTTTTAGTAGCAACTAAAGATGGTGAAAAAATCAGTATTCAGGACGCGATTAAATAATAAGCTCAAGTTCGAATATTTATATTAATTTTGTACAAACACTTAGAATTTTGAAACTAACAAGAGAAATTAAAACGGCTATTTTAGTCATCGTATCTATTTTATTATTTATCTGGGGATATAGTTTTTTAAAAGGCAGAGATCTTTTTACTAATTATACCGTATTATACGCTGAATATGATAATGTTGAAGACTTAGCACCATCAGCTCCAGTAACACTTAATGGACTTGCAATTGGTAAAGTAAGTAAAATTACAATTGATGAAGTAACTGGTAGATTATTGGTTGAACTTCAGCTTAAAACAGATTTTCCAATTTCTAAAAGCAGTACAGCAGCAATTTATTCTCCAAGTTTAATTGCAGGAAAACAAATTAAAATCATTCCAAATTTTGCTGATAAAGAATTAGCCGAAGACGGACAGAAATTAACTTCTACTGTTGAATTGGGATTGACAGAATCATTAGGAGGGAAAATAGAGCCAATTCAGCAAAAGCTTGATAAAATGCTTTTGAATATTGATAATTTGGTTACAGGATTAAACAATACTTTAGACAAGAATACTCAGGAAAATCTAAAGAAAACAATTGCTGAGTTGAGTCAGACAATGCAACAATTTCATAAAGCATCTGGTAGTCTTAACAATATCTTAGATACCAATAAAGGTCAGATAAATGGAATGGTTACAAACTTCAATAAAATGTCTGGCAACTTCAATAAGATTTCAGATTCATTAAACAAGGCAGATTTGGGTAAAACAGTTCGCAACTTGAACCAAACTTTAGCTAAAGTTGATGTTTTAATGAGTAATTTGAATTCTGGAAAAGGGACAGCAGGAAAAATACTTAACGATGAGGCATTGTATAATAACCTGACTAAAACTTCAAAAGAGCTAGAATTGTTATTGCAAGACCTTCGTCTTTATCCAACACGTTACGTAAACGTTTCTCTTTTTGGAAAGAAAAACAAACCATACGTAGCACCAACAGAAGAAACAAACTCAACTGATAAAAAATAAGTATAAATGAGTTATTTAGATAATATTTTATTCGCAGTACTTCTTATAGTAGGTTTCGGTTTTTTTGCAGCGAGCGTAAAAAAAATCATCCGAAATATTAATTTAGGAGTCGATGTAGATCGAAAAGATAATCCTAAAGCTCGTTGGAAAAACATGGCCTTGATTGCTCTTGGGCAATCAAAAATGGTGAGACGCCCTGTTGCTGGAATACTGCATATCTTTGTATATGTAGGTTTTATAATTATCAATATTGAATTACTTGAAATCATTATTGATGGACTTTTTGGAACTCATAGAGTTTTTGCACCCTATTTAGGCGTGGTTTATGACGTTTTAATTGCTTCATTTGAAATTTTGGCAATACTTGTAATTATTGCTGTAGTAACGTTTTGGATTAGAAGAAATGTAATTCGCTTAAAGCGTTTTATCAATTCAGACTTGAACGGATTTCCAAAAAGTGATGCCAATTACATTCTTTATTTTGAGACAGTTTTAATGATTCTGTTTTTATTGATGAATGCTTCAGATTTGCATTTGCAGAATGTTCCAGGTGGATATTCTCATTTTCATAAAGCAGGAAGTTACCCAATAAGCCAGTTTATTGCTCCAATTTTTAATGGTACATCTAACGAAGTTGTTGGGTTATTGTTTGAAGTTTTTTGGTGGTTGCATATTGTTGGTATTTTAGTTTTTATGAACTATTTATACTTCTCAAAGCACTTGCACATTCTTTTGGCTTTCCCGAATACGTATTTTGCAAACTTAAAACCAGAAGGGCAATTTGATAATTTAGCTTCTGTGACAAAAGAGGTGAAATTAATGATGGATCCAAATGCTGATCCGTTTGCGGCAGCTCCGGTTGATGAAAACGCGGCTCCGAGTAAATTTGGTGCAAGCGATGTTCAGGATTTAAACTGGGTTCAGTTATTAAATGCTTATACATGTACAGAGTGCGGACGTTGTACTTCGTCTTGTCCAGCAAATCAAACGGGTAAAAAATTGTCTCCACGTAAAATTATGATGGATACAAGAGATCGTTTAACAGAAGTTGGTAAAAATATCGATGCCAATAAAGGTGTATTTGTTCCAGATAATAAATCACTTCTAAACGATTATATTACTCCAGAAGAATTATGGGCTTGTACCTCTTGTAATGCTTGCGTTGAAGAATGTCCTGTAAATATTAGTCCGTTATCTATCATTATGGATATGCGTCGTTACTTGGTTATGGAACAAAGTGCTGCTCCAATGTCATTAAACGCAATGATGACTAACATTGAAAATAACGGTGCACCATGGCAATATAGCCAGCAAGACCGTTTAAATTGGAAAAACGAGAATTAAGATTTATTGTTTAATCGGTTAGTTGTTTAACCGTTTGATCGATTTTAAAATAATATTTCGGTTTTTATAGAATTGTCATGCTGCTTTTAGCAATTAAACAATTTCACGATTAACCGATTAAACAAAAGTGAGAGAAATGTCAGAAAATTTAGTAGTACCAACAATGGCAGAAATGCTTGCCGAAGGAAAACAACCAGAGGTTTTGTTTTGGGTAGGTTGCGCAGGAAGTTTTGATGATAGAGCAAAAAAAATTACTAAAGCGTTTGTACGTATTTTAAACCGTACTAATGTTTCTTTTGCAGTTTTAGGTACAGAAGAGAGTTGTACTGGAGATCCTGCAAAGAGAGCTGGAAATGAGTTTTTGTTTCAGATGCAAGCTATGATGAATATCGAGGTTTTGAATGCTTATGAAGCTAAAAAGATCGTTACAGCTTGTCCGCACTGTTTTAATACGTTAAAAAATGAATATCCAGAATTAGGAGGAAACTACGAAGTGATTCATCATACAGAATTTTTGAAATCATTAATTGATGATGGAAGATTAACTGTTGAAGGTGGAAAATTTAAAGGTAAAAAAATCACTTTTCATGATCCTTGTTACTTAGGTAGAGCAAATAAAGTTTACGAAGCGCCAAGAGATTTAATTCAGAAATTAGACGTTGAATTGGTCGAAATGAAACGTTCTAAAGCAAATGGCTTATGCTGTGGAGCAGGAGGAGCACAGATGTTTAAAGATGCTGAACCTGGAAATAAAGAAGTAAACGTTCTTCGTACAGAAGATGCATTAGAAGTAAAACCAGATATTATTGCTGCTGGTTGTCCGTTCTGTAATACGATGTTGACAGATGGTATTAAGCATCAAGAAAAAGAAGGACAGGTTAAAGTGTTGGATATTGCAGAATTAATTGCAAATGCACAGGATTTGTAGTCTGAGGTTCTAAGACTAAATCTTAAAAATCAACAATCTAAAATCTAAAATTAAAAATGTATATACCTTTTGAAAATTTACCAGGTGAATCTAGAGTCTGGATTTACCAGTCGAACAGAAAATTTTCTGAGGAAGAGTTTTCTGAAATCGAAACAGATTTAAAAGCTTTTGTAGAACAATGGGCTGCGCACGGCACAAGTCTAGAAGCTTCTTTTTTGTTAAAATACAATAGATTTATAATATTGGCAGTAAATCAAGATGCTCAAGCTGCTACAGGTTGTTCTATTGATAGTTCTGTTGAATTTATTCAAAGTTTAGAGAAAAAGTACAATGTTGATTTATTGGATAAAATGAATGTTACTTTTAAACTAGGCGAACATATTGCGCATAAACCATTAATTGATTTCAAGAAAATGGTAAAAGATAAATCGGTTTCTGAGAATACAATTGTTTTCAATAACTTGGTAAACAATATTGAAGAATTCAATGAGTCTTGGGAAGTTCCTGCAGCTGATAGCTGGCACAGCAGGTTTTTTTAAGAGTGTTTAAAATATATTTAAAAGACATGAAATTTAGATTTTGTGCCTTTTTTTTATGGTTTCAAGTTTTAGGTTTCAAGTTTAAAACCTGTTAGGTTTAGTTGTGTAAGGAACTTTGTCAAAGTTGGGTAATGCTGTTTGTGAATTAAACCCGACAGGTTTTTAAAACCTGTCGGGTTTCGTTGCTTAAAGAACTTTTGTAAGGGATGAATTATAAAGTCGGTTTGCGCATTTTTGTCATTTCGACGAAGGAGAAATCTCCGTTAGAAGCTCGACAAAGATTGGTTTTTCGTTGCGGAGCTACTTGTTGAGATTTCTCCTTCGTCGAAATGACAATGATTGTGGTTATTTTGTGTAATACTAATGTTTCTTACAATCTTGGTTTTAAACTTTGGCAAGTAGGCAAGAAAGGTTCTTATGAAAACAAAAACGTCTAATCTAGCCCCGATGGGAGCGGTATCTCCCGATTTAGAAAAACAAGGCTTTTTTAGCCGTAGTTTTTGTTGATCGGGAATTTAGCGGACAGCGGGACTAATGTTGTTTTGACCGATATTGTTCTGCTTCTAAAAAATATTTATCAACCAGAGTTAATCTAATTTTGTCAAAAATCTAACAATTTAAACGGTTAATTAAACGCTATTTTTGAGTATTTTCGTAGAATTAAATTTTATCCATGAAAATAGCAATAGTTTGTTATCCTACTTTTGGAGGTAGTGGTGTAGTAGCCACCGAGTTAGGTCTCGAGTTAGCCAGAAGAGGACACGAAATACATTTTATCACATACAGTCAGCCAGTTAGATTGGCACTTTTAAATCCGAATGTTCATTACCACGAAGTAAATGTTCCGGAATATCCATTGTTTCATTATCAGCCTTATGAATTAGCGTTATCGAGCAAATTGGTCGATATGGTTAAGTTGTACAAAATAGAACTTTTGCATGTGCATTATGCTATTCCTCATGCTTATGCGGGTTATATGGCAAAACAAATGCTGAAAAACGAAGGAATTAATCTTCCGATGATTACAACGCTTCACGGAACAGATATTACACTTGTTGGAAATCATCCATTTTATAAACCAGCGGTAACATTTAGCATCAATAAATCAGATTATGTGACTTCGGTTTCTCAGAGTTTGAAAGATGATACTTTGAAATTATTTAAAATCAAGAATAAAATCAAAGTGATTCCGAATTTTATCGAATTAGATAAAGTTAAAAAAGACCCAAGTGCACCTTGTCATCGTTATGTAATGGCAAATGAGAATGAACGCATTATTACTCATATTAGTAATTTTAGAAAGGTTAAACGCATTCCAGATATTATTAAGATTTTCTATAATATTCAGAAAGAAATTCCGGCTAAATTAATGATGGTTGGTGATGGACCTGAAAAAGAAAAAGCTGAAATTCTATGTCAAGAATTGGGAATTTTAGATAAAGTGATTTTCTTTGGAAATAGCCACGAAATTGATAAAATCTTATGCATGACTGATTTGTTTTTACTGCCTTCAGAAACTGAAAGTTTTGGTTTGGCAGCATTGGAAGCAATGGCATGCGGTGTTCCTGTGATTTCTAGTAATTCTGGAGGTTTGCCTGAGGTTAATTTTGATGGTTTTTCGGGGTATTTAAGCAATGTTGGAAATGTTGAAGAAATGGCCGAAAACGCGTTAAAAATTTTAAAAGACGATGCGGTCTTGAGTCAGTTTAAAGCAAATGCTCTTGAAGTAGCAAGAAAATTTGACATCAAAAATATTCTGCCTAAATATGAGGCTTTATATCAAAAAGCAATTGATGATTACAAGTATGAAAAGCACTAATTTAAAAGGATAAAATGAAAAAAGTAATTTCTGTTTTAGCGATTTTTATTTTGATTTCGTGTGGAGTAAAAAAAGTGGAAAGTTCAAATGCAGCATTGTATGAAGTTTTGACAAAGCAATCGGACGGCGGTGGAAATATTAAATTCTTCGAAATTTTGACCGAGCCCAATGAAATTAAAATGCTTGAAAATGATCCAAATTTGGCTCATAAGATGAAAGATCCAGATGTTCAAGATTACAACTATGTAATTTTGAATATGGGTGAAAAAAATACAAGCGGTTATTCTATTGATGTTGAGAAAGTAGAAGAAACAGATAAGAATATCATTATTACGGTAAAAGAAAATAGTCCGGCAAAAGATGCAATGACGATGCAGGTTATTTCATATCCTTATACAGTGGTGAAAATTCATTCTAAGAAAGAAATTATTATTAAATAAAATTAAATTAAACTTGGCTTCGACTCCGCTCAGCCTGACATTGATTGTTTTTAGAAAGCGATTTCAAAGTTTGTCAGGCTGAGCGGAGTCGAAGCTTTTTTTTAAATTTCTTTTAAAACCATAAAAAAAAACCTGTCGCTTTTAAACGACAGGTTTCTTCTTACAATTATTTTTTATTTTAATTAGAATCTGAATTTAACGCCTAAACCAACGTCAAATCCAAAATTATCATCATCATAATATCCAGAACCAATTTCAGGTCTCGCGTCTAAAGACAAAGTAATTGGCACTTCTTTAAATCTATATTCAATACCGATATCTCCAGCAGCAAAAACATAAGTTCCGCTATCTTTATATTTGTAGTTGTTATTGTAGTAATCGTAATTCCAAGAAGCTAAACCTCCACCGACACCAGCGTACCAGTTAAAGCCTCCGTCAATGTTCCAAACCCATTGGTAAAGTGCCACTCCTTTTACAGCGTCGACGTCTCTACTATTTCTCCAACCTAAATCGAACTCAAGTCTGTTCTTTTGGTTTAATCCTAATTGGTACGATATTTCTCCTCCAAATCCGTTATTGTCCCCAAGACGTAATCCTAATGCGTTTTTCGAAATTTCTTGTGATTGAGCCGTAAATGCTAAACCAAGAAGCATAATGGCAGATAAAAGTATCTTTTTCATAAAAATGGTTAATTAATTTTTTTCAAATGTATTATTACAGTCAGATAGAGAACGTATAATATTTTTGAAAATTGTTATATAATTTACATTTTTAGAAATTTGAAGCGTTAAAATTCTTAAAAAACTGTTTCTGAGAGCCCTATTTTAGTATTATCGAAGAAATTAGCTGAGAAGTGATAAGGTCTTCCATTTCTAAAAGATTTTCTTCTTCAGCAAAATTACTAGCTTTATAAGAAAACAGTTTCCAGCGTTTTTTATGGTATTCCAACGCAGTTAAATTTTCTACCCAGTCGCCAGAATTCAGGTATAAAGTAGAACCATGTTTGTTTTCTTTGGTTACGATTTTTGGTTCATGAATATGTCCGCAAATTACATAATCGTAGTTTTTTTCAATAGCTAGATCTGTTGCAGTGGTTTCAAAATCAGAAATAAATTTTACTGCTTTTTTAACGCTTGCTTTTATTTTTTTCGAAAAAGAATAAGGCTCGCGTCCTAGTTTTGCCAGACACCAGTTAGCAAATCGATTCATTAAAATTAAATAATCATAACCTAATCCGCCCAACTTTGCAATCCATTTTGAATGCTGAACAGATGCGTCAAAGACATCTCCGTGGAAAATCCAGGCTTTTTTATCATCTAATTCTAAAACTAATTTATCAACAAGAGCAAAATTTCCCATATTCATATCACTGAATTTTCTAAGTATCTCATCGTGATTTCCAGTAATATAGTAGACTTTTGTTCCTTTAGAAGCCATTCCGATTATGCGCTGAATAACTCGTAAATGCGCTTTTGGAAAATACGATTTACGAAACTGCCAAGCATCAATTATATCGCCATTTAAGACTAAAGTTTTGGGTTTAATGCTTGAAAGATAGTTGTTTAATTCTTTGGCGTGACTTCCGTAAGTTCCTAAATGGACATCAGAAAGGATGACCAATTCGACATTTCTTTTTTTCAATTTTTCTTGATTTGAAGTTTTACAAATGAATAAAAATTTGTGAAGTTTGATTTTATTAAAAGGTTATCAAAAAGTGGGTAATTTTACCAAATTGTGATTTTTATCCCATTTAATGTTTCGTTAATAATACCAGTTTTAAATTTTTTAATTTAATTCATAAAACTTACATTTGCTCAAAACAAAACACAATGGCAGGAAACAGCTTCGGCACACTATATAAAGTAACTACATTTGGGGAATCTCATGGTGAAGCTTTAGGCGGAATTATTGATGGATGCCCTCCAGGAATACAATTAGATTTTGAAGCAATTGAAGTAGATATGGCTAGAAGAAAACCAGGTCAGTCAGCAATTGTTACACAAAGAAAAGAACCAGACAGCGTTCAATTCTTATCAGGAATATTTGAAGGAAAAACAACTGGAACTCCAATTGGTTTCATTATTCCCAATACCAATCAAAAATCAGACGATTACTCTCATATAAAAGATAACTACAGACCAAGCCATGCTGATTATGTTTATGATCAGAAATATGGTTTACGTGATTATCGTGGTGGCGGAAGAAGTTCTGCAAGAGAAACAGCAACTAGAGTAGTAGCAGGTGCAATTGCAAAACAAATGTTGCCTGAAATTAAAATCAATGCTTATGTTTCTTCTGTTGGTCCAATTCATTTAGATACACCTTATCAGGAATTGGATTTTTCTAAAATTGAAAGCAACCCTGTTCGTTGTCCAGATGAAAAATCTGCAGCGATTATGGAAGAATATATTCGTGATATCCGTAAACAAGGAGACACTGTCGGAGGTGTTGTAACTTGTGTAATTCAAAATGTTCCTGTTGGTTTAGGAGAACCTGTGTTTGATAAGCTTCATGCAGAATTAGGAAAAGCAATGCTTTCTATTAATGCAGTAAAAGGTTTTGAATACGGAAGCGGTTTCTCTGGTTCTGAAATGAAAGGAAGTGAACATAACGATTTATACAATCCTGACGGGACTACAAAAACAAATCTATCAGGCGGAATTCAAGGCGGTATAAGCAACGGAATGGATATTTATTTCAGAGTAGCATTCAAGCCAGTTGCAACTATTATGCAGACTCAAGATTCTTTAGATAATAAAGGTAACATTACACCAATGACAGGAAAAGGACGTCATGATCCGTGTGTAGTGCCTCGCGCAGTGCCAATCGTAGAAGCGATGGCAGCAATTGTTTTGGCAGATTTTTATTTAATCAACAAAACATATTAATAAAAGGTAAGACAGTGAGGGTCTTATATTTTAATAATTAAAAAATAATTTAATGCAAGAAGTTACAGAAACTAAAAAACAATCATTTCTTTCGGGATTAACAGGGCAAATTATAATTGCGATGGTTCTAGGAGCCGTTTTAGGCATTATATTGCACAACACTATTTCGCCAGAAGCGGCACAGTTATTTAGTGGCAAAATCAAAATGCTAGCAACGATTTTTATTCGTTTGGTGCAAATGATTATTTCTCCATTAGTTTTTACCACTTTGGTAGTAGGAATTGCAAAATTAGGAGATATTAAAACCGTTGGAAGAATTGGAGGAAAAGCTATTGGGTGGTTTTTTACAGCTTCATTTATTTCTCTTTTAATCGGATTGTTTTACGTAAATGTTTTGCAGCCAGGTGTTGGTTTAAAACTAGAACACGTTGATATGGCAGCAGCTTCTGAAGTTACTGGTAAAACACAAAATCTATCTTTTGACAATTTTGTTGAGCATATTGTGCCAAAAAGTATTGTTGAAGCAATGGCAACTAATGAAATCCTGCAGATTGTAGTCTTTTCTATTTTCTTCGGATTGGCAGCAGCTTCTTTAGGAGAAACTGTAAAACCAATCATTGGTGCTTTTGATAAACTGTCGCATATCGTTTTGAAAATGGTAAACTATGTAATGAAGTTTGCTCCAATTGGAGTTTTTGGCGCCATTGCAGGTGTGTTTGCGATTCGTGATGCTGAGGAATTGGTTATTACTTACTTTAAGTTTTTTGGTTCATTTTTAATTGGTATCAGTACACTTTGGGTAATTTTAATCTTAATAGGATATATTTTCCTTAAAGGTAGAATGACAGAATTGTTAAGACGTATTACAGGACCTTTGGCAATCGCTTTTGGTACAACAAGTAGTGAAGCTGTATTTCCTAAATTAACAGAAGAGTTAGAAGCTTTTGGGGTAAAAGATAAAATTGTTTCTTTTATGTTACCGCTTGGATATTCGTTTAACCTTGACGGAAGTATGATGTACATGACTTTTGCAAGTATCTTTATTGCTCAGTTCTATAATGTACATTTAGATTTAGGAACACAAATGGCGATGCTTTTAGTTTTAATGCTTACTAGTAAAGGTATTGCAGGTGTGCCACGTGCAAGTTTGGTTGTAGTTGCTGCAACATGTGGTATGTTTGATATTCCGATTGAAGGAATTGCATTAATTCTTCCAATTGATCACTTCTGCGATATGTTTAGAAGTGCAACAAATGTATTAGGAAATGCATTGGCAACTTCTGTTGTAGGACAATGGGAAGACAATAAAGAATAATAAAAGCACTGAGATTTTAATTTTTTTATCTTAGTTATTGAAATAATATTTAAAAAGCTGTATTTTTTTATGAAATGCAGCTTTTTTTTATTTTAAAGTGTATATTTGATCAAATTAGCCGATTAATGCCCCAAAAACGGATTTTTTTACTATTATTCTTGGTTCTGAATTGCTTTGCCAATTCGGCAATTGCGCAATCTCATTGTAATCTCGATCCTAAAATTGATAAGACTGTAAAAGAAGCACTTTTGAATTTTAGGGAAGCTAATTTCGAAAAATCACTCATTTATTCCAGAGCAGCCTTAAACGCCGCAACAGCAATAAAAGATTATTGTCTTATTGCTCGTTCCTATAATATTATTGCGGCCAATTATAACGAATTAACAGAGTTTGATAAAGCTATTTTTTTCTATAAGAAAGGTCTCTACTACGCTAATAAAACCAATAATGATTCTATAAAATGCCTTCTCTATAATAATTTAGGGAATATGTATTGTTTTGAAAAGAAGCAATTTGATGAAGGGATTCGAAATTATAAGAAAGCGGTCGCTTTTGCTTTGAAAATTAATGATTTAAAGGAAGTTTATTTTACTAATGTCAATATTGCTTGGGCTTATTTTGATATTGGAAATTTCAATCAAGGACATCTTTTTTTAAAATATGTTAACAGCACTAAATTAAAATACAACGACGGATCGACAGAAGTTATTGTTGATATGCTGAACGGTATTTATTCTAGTCATATAAAGGATGATAAGGCTGCCAATGCCTATTTTTTAAGTGCTATTGAAGCAGGAAAAAAATGTCAAGAAAAATCAGATCTGGCGCATGCTTATTTAGAATATTCTCATTTTTTAAATAAAATCAATAAACACAAAGAAGCTTACGGCGCTCTGGTTAATCATTATAATCTTTCGGATAACTTGTATGATGTTAAAAAGCTTAAAAGAGCATCTCAAGCCGGTTTAAGTCTTGAGTTGGATGAATATAAAAGGCAGATTGATAAAGTTGAAGGAGAAAAAGTAGAACAATCTCAGAGTTTGAGAAAATCAAAAATCATTGTAATTCTTTTTATTTTGATTTCGCTAATTCTTCTAATTTTAATTGTCACTCTAGTAAAGAACATCAGATATAAGAAAAAACACAATTTAGAGCTTCTTAAAGCTAAAGAAATTGCAGAAGAAGCCTCTTTGCTTAAAACTCAATTTATATCGACGATAAGCCACGAATTAAGGACGCCACTTTATGGAGTTGTCGGAATTACAAATATGCTGCTAGAAGAGCATAAAGAAATTTCGAGAAGTCAGCATTTAAGTTCTCTAAAGTTTTCTGCTAGATATTTGCTGTCGCTCGTAAATGATATTTTGCAGATCAATAAAATTGAAGAAAACAAAATCGTTCTGGAAAACTTGACTTTTAATATTTCTGACGAAATTACGGTAATCAAGAATTCGCTTTCTTTTCTTTCGCAGAAAAATAATAATAGCATTTCTATTGATATTGATCCACATATTCCAGAATATTTAATTGGAGATAAATTGCGTCTGGCTCAGATTTTAATGAACTTGGTTAGCAATGCGTTGAAATTTACTAAAGACGGGCAAGTTGAAATTATCATAAAACTAAATAAGGTAGAAGGGAAGCTCCATTATTTGGATTTCTTGATAAAAGATAACGGAATTGGAATTGCGGTTGTAGATCAGAACAAGATTTTTGAAAAGTTTGTTCAAGTTGGCCGAAAAGATGAAGATTATCAAGGTACAGGTTTAGGACTTAGTATTGTTAAAAGGCTTTTAGGTCTTTTTGGAAGCAGTATTACTTTGGATAGTGATTTAGGAAAAGGAACTTCATTTTCGTTTACAATTGCTTTTGAGCACGATTTGGCTAAAACAAAAAGTATTATTGATGAGATTGAAGTGGATTTAACTTCGAGCGAAGTTTATAAAATTTTAGTCGTTGAAGACAATTTGATCAATCAGCTTGTTACCAAAAAGATTATTGAAAAAAACAATTATGCTTGTAAAGTTGTTGACGATGGTTTTGCTGCACTTAAAATTTTAGAAGACGAAACTTTTGATTTGATTTTAATGGATATCAATATGCCTTTAATGAACGGATTTGAAACTACGAAAAGAATACGTCTTCAAGGAATAGAAACTCCAATTGTAGCTTTAACGGCTTTTGATAAAGATGAAATTACAGATGAAGCAATTTCGTCTGGAATGAACGATATTATAATTAAACCTTTTGAGCCAGTTAAATTATTTAAAATAATCAATTTCTTGATAAACGAAAAAAACGCTGTTTAGTACCAGCGTTTTTTATTTTTCTTAGCATTATTTGATTTTCTCGATTTATGAGCGCCACCGCTTCTGTTTGAGCTTTTAGGCTTTTCTCCAGCTTCCGGACTTCCAGAATGCCATTGATACGGATGATCTGCAATTGTTTTTACATCAACCTTAATTAATTTCTGAATGTCTTTCCAGTACGGAAGTTCGTCTTTTCCACAAAAAGAAATCGCAATTCCGCCGTTTCCAGCGCGACCAGTACGGCCAATACGGTGAACATAAGTTTCAGGAATATTAGGCAAATCAAAATTGATTACATAAGGAAGCTGTTCGATATCAATTCCTCTTGCAGCAATATCAGTTGCAACTAGAACTCCAACTTCTTTATTTTTAAAAGCGTCTAGAACTCTTTGTCTTGCATTTTGAGATTTGTCTCCATGAATCGCTTCTGCGGGAATATCTTTTTTGCGAAGTGCTTTAACAACATTATCTGCACCGTGTTTTGTACGTGAAAACACAAGCACGTTAGATAAATTCTCTTCTTTAATTAAAGTATAAAGCAAGTTTCTTTTTTCGGTTTTATCTACAAAATAAACACGCTGCTCTACATTTTCTGCAGTAGATGAAACGGGAGAAACTTCTACTTGTGCTGGATCTTGAAGAAACATTTCTGCCAATTCGCGAATTGCAATTGGCATAGTTGCAGAGAAAAGTAAAGTTTGTCTGTTTTTTGGAGTTAGTTTTACGATTTTTTTGACATCGTTAACAAACCCCATATCTAACATCTGATCGGCTTCGTCTAACACTAAAGTGTGCAAATGATTTAAATCAAGAAAACCTTGTTTATGAAGGTCAAGCAAACGTCCTGGAGTGGCAATTAATATATCAACTCCGTTTTTTAAAGCATCAACTTGTGGATTCTGAGAAACTCCTCCAAAAATAGTCAGTTGCGTTAAGTTGGTATATTTTGCGTAAGTGTCAAAACTTTGTCCAATTTGCACAGCAAGTTCGCGAGTAGGTGTAACTACAAGGGCGCGAATTACTTTTGCTTTTTTTGATGAACCGACAATTCGGTGTAGTTGATGTATAATTGGAATAGCAAAAGCTGCCGTTTTTCCTGTTCCTGTCTGCGCACAGCCAATTAAATCACGACCTTCTAAAACAATAGGAATTGATTTTTCCTGAATTGGAGTCGGATTTAAATAGCCTTCTTCAAATACGGCTTTTTGTATACTTTTTGAAAGTGATAGATCTTCGAATAACATATCTTTGGTATTTAGTATTTTAGTTTTAATTACTAAAATGCTGTGCAAAGATATGTTTATTCGTTCAATCGTTTGTTTGAATTTGCTTTTATTTGGCAAAGAGGCCTTATAGCATAATCAAATAGAATATTTAAAATCAAGCAGGTTCTATGTTAGCTTTGATAAAATCGGTTACCAAATAACCAATTAATTTGCCAATTAAATTATTGTTTGGAGAATTGTCTAAATCTGGCGCACCCTCGCAAATATGCAGATATGTGGCATTTTTATGTTCTGCAAAGAAAGAAACAAATTGCCTTAATTCTTCAACAGAAAATCCGCTGATTGTCATGGCACTACTGGCGATATTAGGAATTGCATCTAAGTCAATTTCAATTCCGAAAGCATCATTTTTAATAAAATCCAAAGCTGTAATCATTTCACGATTAAAGTCTTTTTCTTTTCTAATGTTGACACTGTCGTAAGTATTGTAACGAACGCGGTCTTCCAATTTTTTAATAATATCTAAAACACTTTTTGACGTGTAATTCTCGTGCAGACCAAAAATGAAATATTTCTTTAAAAAACCTTCTTCGTAAGCGTATGAAAATCCATTTCCGCTGTGACGGCCTTCTAAAATTCTAAAATCAGAATGCGCATCAAAATTAATGGCATTTACAGGTTTTCCTTTTGCAAGTGCAGCGCCTTTAATATTTCCGTAAGCATTATTATGGCCTCCGCCAATAATAATTGGTGTTTTTCCAGCTTTAATTATGGTAAAAATAATATGAGAAACTTCTTTGTCTATTTTTTCAACTAGCTGGCTTAATTTGGAACGGTCGTCAATGTCGTTAAAATCTAAGTTTTCAACTTCACGCATTTCGTCAGCAACATTGATATGTCCTAGAATAATAATATTGCTTCCTTTAGCAAAACGATTGTGCTGAATGTTTGCAATGCTTTTTATAGCGCATTGCCATGCAGAAGCAGCTCCAGGTCTTCCGTAATTGGCACGAACACCAATATCTTCAGGAATTCCTAAAAGCACATATTTAGCTTCACTTTCTTTAATAAAATTAATCTTATCAATTCCTGGCGGAATGACAATCATTTTTTCTCCGAACTTTATTTCACCACTTCTGTGATTTGTGATTTTTGCTAAATCATTTATAGTGAATGGGATTAATTTTTCCATGAAAAAAATTTATTTTCCAAAAATAATATAATTGTAGAAACTTACGTTATTACCTTATATTAATTCTTAAATTTGTTATTAAAGAAAATTATTTAAATATGGAAAACCCAAAGAACAACAATTCAAGTCTAAAGGCGGTAATCGCGGTTTTAGCAGTCCTACTGATCGGTAGCTTAGTGTATATTTTTAAATTATCTTCTGATACAGAGGTGGTTAAAACTGAACTTACAACAACCTTGACTGAAAAAGAATCTGTAATGAAAGATTTACAGGAGTTAAAAGCGACTTATGATGCTGCTATTGCTGAAAACACTTCTATGTCTGACGAATTAATTCAAGAGAGAGACAAAGTAGTTGCTTTAATGGATGATTTGAACAAGTCTAAAGGAGATGTTTCTAAATACAGATCTCAAGTTCAAGCAATGCAAAGCAAAATGAAAACTTTAGTTGCTGAAAATGATGAGTTGAAAAAACAAAATGGTGTTTTAACTACTCAAAGAGATAGTACTATTGTAGTTTTAGGAGAATCTAAAAAATATAACGAAGTATTAGTTGGTCAAAACGAAGAATTAGCTAAAACTGTAGAAAAAGGTTCTAAATTATCTGTATTAAATACAAAAACTTCAGCTTACAAATTGAAAAGCTCTGGGAAACAAATCGAAACAGATAAAGCAAGCCGTGCTGATATGTTGAAAGTTAGTTTTACAATTGCTGAAAATCAAATTGCAAAATCTGGAGATAAAACGTATTATGTTCAAGTTATCGATGCTAAAAACAATGTTTTAGGCGAAAAGAAAACAGAAAACTTTGGAGACAATACATTAACTTATAGCTTCAAAACTACAGTAAAATATGAAAATAAAACTGTTCAAGTTAGTGAAGATTTACCAGGAAAAGATTTTGCTAAAGGAACTTATTTTATCAATGTTTTTGATAATGATGAGTTAGTTTCTAAAACTAGTTTCAGTTTAAGATAATTCTGCCGAAGGGAAAAATACCACTTAGATATTAAAGGTCTGTGATTTTCACAGACCTTTTTTATGGAATAAAACTTGAGTTATATAATTTGACCCTCAACAAAAACAGATTCAATAAGATTGCTTCCAAATGCATAAGGAATCTGATAATAAGAAGAAATTGGTTTTGTTACAATCAAATTGGCTTTCTTGCCTTTTGTAATGCTTCCGTGAGTTTCTGAAAGTCCCATTGCGTAAGCGCCGTTTATTGTAGCTGCATTAATAGCTTCTTCTGGTGTCATTTTCATTTTGATGCAAGCTGTTGCAACAACAAAATTCATATTTCCGGATGGAGTAGAACCAGGATTAAAATCTGTTGCCAATGCTAAAGGAAGTCCAGCTTTTATCATTTCGCGCGCTGGTGTGTACGGAATACTTAAAAAATAAGAGCAAGAAGGTAAAGCTACAGGCATTGTTTCTGTATCTTTTAGTGCTTGAATATCTTCTGGATTCATCACTTCAAGATGATCCACAGAAAGAGCGTTAAATTTAACTCCAGCTTGGATTCCGCCAATAGAATTAAATTGGTTGACATGTATTTTTGGTTTTAAACCAAAAGCTAAACCTGCTTCCATTATTTTTTCGGTTTCTTCAACAGAAAAATAACCGCTTTCGCAGAAAATATCAACATAATCTGCAAGTTTGTTTTTGGAAATTTCTGGCAGCATTTCGTTAATAATTTCATCCAGATAACCCGCTTTATCATCTTTGTAATGTAAAGGAAAAGCGTGTGCGCCCAAAAATGTCGCTTTAATTGCAATAGGATAATTTTCTGCTAGTTTTTGAATTACACGAAGCATTTTTAATTCTCCATCAACTGTCAATCCGTAGCCAGATTTTATTTCTACGGCACCAGTTCCTAAATGCATTACTTCTTCTAAACGGATTTTAGATTGTTCATAAATTTCTTCTTCAGAAGAATCATTTAGTTTCTTAGCCGAATTAAGAATTCCGCCGCCGCGATTGGCGATTTCTTCATAAGAAAGCCCGTTGATACGATCTACAAATTCCTGTTCGCGGTTTCCTGAATAAACAATATGAGTGTGGCTGTCGCACCAAGACGGAAGAACAACTTTTCCTGTTGCATCAATTGTTTTGTCGGCATTTATTTTTGGAAGATTATCCATTGAGCCAAAATCTTCGATCAAATTGTCTTTTAGTATTAAAAAAGCATTTTTGATAGTTGGAAGTTTTGCCATTTCAGAACCTGAAACTTTAGCGATTGAAGTTTCGCGAACCTGCAATAGCTCCTGTATATTTGTAATTAATGTTGTCATTAGAGATGTTATTATAAAACACAAATTTCACAAATTTTCACGGATTAATATGTGAAAACTTGTGAAATTCGTAAAATTGTTTTTCTTTAAAGATTATTCAGAAACTGTTATTTCGAACATTTTATCCCAATATTTACCAGTAACGAAAATAGTTTTAGTTGCAGGATTATATGCAATACCATTTAAAACTTCGGCATTTTTAGCTTTTAATGATTTACGCAAATCTGAAAGATTAAGGATTTTTTCAACTGCTCCAGATTCTGGATTTACAACTGCAATAGCATCTTTCTGCCAAACATTTGCGTAAAATTTACCATCAATTAATTCAAGTTCGTTAATCGCTTTAATTTTTGAACTTCCAGAATATACATTGATATAATCAATTAATTTTTGAGTTGCAGGATCCATTTTCCAGATTTTCTCGGTTCCGTCAGAATGATAGATGTATTTGTCATCGTGCGTCATTCCCCAACCTTCTATATCTTTATCGTATTTAAATGTTTTTTCTAATTTAAAAGTCTTGGCATCGTAGATGTAACCTGTTTTTTCCTGCCAAGTCAACTGGTATATTTTGCCGCCAAAGAAAGTAATTCCTTCTCCAAAATATTCTTTCGGAAGATCAACTTGTTTGATCACTTTTCCTGTTTTGTAGTCTACCTCTCTAAAGTAAGAATCACCTTTTTGTCCTGTACTTTCAAAAAGCCTTCCATCATGAAACTCTAAACCTTCTGTGAAAGCTGTAGTGTCATGAGGAAAAGTATTTACAATTTTATATTTTAATAATTTAGGCTCAATGTCTGAAACTACTTCAATTCTTTTAGTGGCATCAGAAGAATCTCCACCAAAATAAACCTTAGCTTTTAGGTATTGATAACCTAATTTTTGATCTATTAATTCAAATCTAAAATTTTCAGTACCTTTTGTACCTCCAACTCTTTTGTCGTTTACGAAGTAGGCAATGCTATCAATTTCTTTCGATTTTGGGTTTAAAATTCCAATATTAAGCGCCTCTTTTTGGGTAAGATGAGCAGGAAAAGCAGAATCATCGATAGTAAATAAAGAATTTTCACCTTTATTTTTTTCTCCACATCCAATTAATGTGATTCCTAATAAAATGACAGCTAGGAAGTTATATTTTTTCATAGTTTAAAATTTGAATAAGGCAATATACGACGATATTTTTATTGCTACAAAGGTCTTGCAAAAATATAAAAAGGTTGTATATTTGCACCGGCAAGTCCTACACGACCAGCTCCTGCAGACTCCCCCAGGATGGGAACATAGCAAGGGTACGTGGTTGAGCGGTGCGATGTAGGTCGCTTGCCATTTTTTTTAGAATTTAATTAGTTTGCAATCTTCCTTTCAGGAGGATTTTTTTATTTTTGACCCTATCTGAAGTTAGATGTCATTGGTTAAAAGTTAAATTTTGAGCATTAAATATACTGTTCAAATAAAACCATTTTCCAAAACTCATAACTCATAATTTATAACTTATAACTAAAAAAAATGAGCAAAGTCGTTTTAATTACCGGAGGATCATCAGGAATTGGAAAATCTATTGGTGAATTTTTACATCAGAAAGGTTTTGTTGTGTACGGAACAAGCAGAAACCCTGATAAAGTTTTAAATTCAGTTTTTCCTTTGGTTGCTTTAGATGTTAGAAATTCGGACTCTATTAAAACTGCGGTAGCTAAAATTATTGCAACTTCTGGGAGGTTAGATATTGTAATTAATAATGCTGGAGTTGGAATTACAGGGCCTTTAGAAGAAATTCCGACAGAAGAAATTAGAAATAATTTTGAAACTAACTTTTTTGGGCCAATTGAAGTTATGAAAGCGGCGTTGCCACAAATGCGCAAACAAAACTCGGGGCTTATTATTAATATTACGTCGATTGCCGGTTATATGGGGCTTCCGTACAGAAGTGTGTATTCTGCGTCGAAAGGAGCTTTGGAGTTAATTACAGAGGCTTTAAGAATGGAAGTGAAAGCTTTTGGTATCGAAATTACAAATGTTGCACCAGGAGATTTTGCAACCAATATTGCAGCAGGGCGTTATCATGCGCCGGTAATTAAAGATTCGGCTTACGAAAAAGTATATGGAGATGTTTTGGCGACAATGAATGATCATGTTGATGCAGGAAGCAATCCAAATGAAATGGCAGAAGCGGTTTATAAAATCATTCAGACTAAAAAACCTAACGTTCATTACAAAGTAGGCGCTTTTATGCAAAAGTTTTCGATTGTTTTAAAACGTGCGCTTCCAGATAAAATGTATGAGAAAATGCTTATGAATCATTATAAGCTGTAGAAAAATGTAAAAAATACACTTATTTTTAACATATAATTTTAAAATGGTTTTAATTTTAAAATCTTTATTGGTATTGATTTTGTAATTTTGCAGCTAGATTTCTTTAAAAGAATTTATTTGAAAAGAAATTTATAAATACGAACAAACCATTTTTAATTAAACAAATTATGAAATTTTTTATAGACACAGCTAATTTAGCTCAAATTAAAGAAGCACAAGCTTTAGGTGTTTTGGATGGTGTAACAACTAATCCGTCATTAATGGCAAAAGAAGGAATTACTGGAAAAAACAACATCCTTAAGCATTATGTTGACATTTGCAATCTTGTTGATGGTGATGTAAGTGCAGAAGTTAACGCTCTTGACTTTGAAGGTATGGTTAAAGAAGGTGAGGAGTTAGCTGAATTACATGAGCAGATTGTTGTAAAACTTCCTATGACTAAGGAAGGTGTTATGGCAGCAAAATATTTTTCTGATAAAGGAATTAAAACTAACGTTACTCTTGTTTTCTCTGTAGGACAAGCACTTTTGGCTGCAAAAGCTGGAGCAACTTTTGTTTCTCCATTCGTTGGGCGTTTAGATGATATTTCTACTGATGGATTGAATTTGATTCAAGAAATTAGAGAAGTTTACGATAACTACGGTTACGAAACTCAAATTTTAGCAGCTTCTGTACGTCACACAATGCACATTGTAAACTGTGCTAAAATTGGTGCTGATGTTATGACTGGACCACTTTCTGCAATTTACGGTTTATTGAAACACCCATTGACAGATATTGGTTTAGCTCAGTTTGTAGCTGACTTTGAAAAAGGAAATAAATAATCCTTAGATATTTACAAAATTAAAATCGCCTTTTTTCTAATGAGAAAAGGCGATTTTTTTTTTTACTTTTATATTGAATCTTAAATAGTTAAATATGAAAGTTGTCTTATTTATGTTGTCGTTTTTTGTAGCGAGTTTTTCTGTAAACGCACAGGCCGCTAAAGTTATTACTTCAGTAAATGAAGCGGGAGATGTTGCTACTTATGAGCTGGATTGTTCTGTAAAATTTCAAACTCTAGCTAAAGGTCTTCGTTATAATATTACGAGGCATGAATTTAAAGGGCCAGAACTAAAAAACAGCTATCGTCTTTTGCTTGTAATGGATGGATTTTACTCGAAAACATTAAATAGTGAAATGACGATTTCTGCAGTTTTAAGTGATGGCACCAAAATAGAGGCTAGAAAAACGATAGAAGATGATGGCTTTTTTGATGGAGCTTGCACTTTAAAAATAAAAGATCCTCAAGCGCTTTTAAATGCCGATATAGACAAAGTAATAGTTCACGCGGATAAAGATGTCGTTTATTCTTTAACAGCTCAAAATAAGGCCATTTTTAAGAAAAACTTGAGCAATATTATTAATGCGAAGTAAAGAGGCTAAGGTTCTAAGGTGCTGAGAAGCTAAGTTATTTTTTTTGAAAATAAAAAAAATCCAAATTTCATTTTTACTTGAAATTTGGATTTTTATATATTGGATTTTTTTAATTTTTAGTGTCCACCACCAGCACTTTCTATGTGACTGATACCTTGTCTTTTTAAGATTTTAGGACAGTAGAAACCGTAGAATCCTAAATATGCAAAACCGATAAGAGGTACAATGTAAGAGAAGTGAGTGTAAGTGATGCCGAAAATTCCACCTGGATTTGTTGCGTCTAAATCACAGATACTTCCTTGCACTAATGGAATTACTCCACCACCAAGAATCATCATGATTAAGAAAGAAGATGCTTTTCCTGTATTTTTTCCTAATCCTGCAATAGCTAAATCGAAGATTGAAGGCCACATAATTGATAAGAATAATCCGCCAGAGATAAAGAAGAATTTAGCAATTTCTGGGTTTGGCCAAACTAAACCTAATACCATCATAGTTAATCCTGAAATTCCGAAAAGCATTAATGTTTTTCCTGCGTTTTTACCACCAACAAAACTTACAGCGATAAACAGCAAAATCCAAAATGGGTAGATGTAAAATGAAGAAACATCGTGAGCAGCAAAGATGTTTGCGCCAATAATTACTCCAAATGCAGCAGCAGGAACAATAAATTTAAGTGCAGTATTTACCAAGTTTGAAGTATTGAACACGTTTGCTCCACCATTCCAACGACCGATCATTAGACTACCCCAGTAAAGCGCAATAAACGGTGCAACAGCGTCTTCTAAGATGTTTCCGAATTCGTGAGTGTGTAATAACGCAGGTAAATTACTGATGATTGTTACTTCAGTTCCTACATAAATAAAAATTCCTAACATACCCAAGTATAATTGCGGATAGTCAAGAATGTTGAATTTACTGTGTTTGTCTTTAATTATTGCTTCTTCTTCTTTTACAGGATCTTCGATTTTTGAGAAATTCATAAATACTGCAACAGCAATAAATGCAAGACCTAAGATGATGAAAGGCAATTTAATATCTTCTAGTGAAAGAGCCGTTTTTTTGTTATCTCCCATTCCGAATAAAGCGATACCTAATAAGATTGCTCCAATTGTTGTTCCGAAAGAGTTGATTCCACCTGCAAGAGTTAAACGGTGTGCTCCAGTTTCCGGACTTCCCATTTTAATCGCCAAAGGATTGGCAACAATTTGTTGAATAGAAAAGCCTAAACCTACTGTAAATAAAGCTGTTAAGAAGAAAGGAAAGCTTTCAATTGTAGCAGCTGGAATGAATAAGAATGAACCTACAGCTGATAAAATTAATCCTGCAGATAATGTTCTTTTGTAGCCATATTTTTGTAAAATATCTACTTTTAAAGAAACGATAAAGAATATAATTGATCCAACAAAATAAGCAGCATAGAAAGCCCAAGCTACTAATTGAGATTGTACTTGCGATAGCGTAAATACTTTTTTGAATACTGGAATCAGGATGTCGTTAGCAGAACCAACAAAACCCCAAAAGAAGAAGACGATTATCAAAGAGATAAATTGCCCCCATTTGGTTTGAACATTTTCTGAACTCATAATAATAAGGTTAATTTTTTATTTTATTGTTTTTTGAAGACCGTAAATATATTTGTTAGGATTATCAAAAAAAAATAAAAAGGTATAAATAATGTTAAATTTAAACCAACGGCTATGTTTTTTCAACAAAGTGTTAATTTTAACCTACTTAGAAAATGTAATTCGTAATTATATTTATTCCAATATCTTATTTTTAACTTCTTTACTGTAGTTTCTGCCTATTGGAATGTTGTAAGATTGTATTTGAACGCGGTTTCCTTCTATAGATTTTACCTTATTTAGTGCAATTACATAAGATTTATGAATTCTAAGGAAGCGATCTGCGGGTAATTCTTCTGATAATGATGTAAGAGATTTATGGGTAATATATGTCTTATCTGGCGTGACTACTTTTATATATTCCTTCATTCCTTCAACAAACAAAATTTCCTCAATATTAATTTTCATCATTTTTTTATCGACTTTAATAAAAATATGAGAATCTCCTTTTGAAGTTTCGACTTTAATATTGTTTTTGAGATTGTATTCGGTGGTAATTTTATTGATGCATTTTATGAATCTTGGTAACGGAATAGGTTTTACCAAATAATCTAATACATCCAAATCATAACTTTCAGCAGCAAATTCTCTAAAAGCGGTTGTAATGATGACTTTGGTTTTGTTTTCGATAAGACTAATAAGCTCAAAACCGGTCATCATAGGCATGTTAATATCTAAAAAGACAGCATCAACAGGTGTACTGTTAATAAAATCGAGTGCCTCTAAAGAGTTATTGAATGTTGCTATAACTTCAAAATCTGTAAAATTGGTAAAATAATTTTGCAGGACCTTGATAGCTAAAGGCTCATCATCAATTAACACGCATTTAATCTTCATTATATGTAGGTATTTGTAATCGGATTATGTAGAAATTTAGCTTGGTTTGTTGTTTAAGGCGGAAATTGCTTCTGTAAATTAGTTTCAGTCTTTTTTTCGTATTAACCAAACCAATTCCTCTTTTCGGATTATGATTTTGTGAAATTACAAAATTATTTAAGATTTCAAAATCGAGTATTTTATTGTCTGTAACTTTACAATTGATCTTTATTTTTAAATTTTTGTTGTTTAGACCTCCATGTTTAAAAGCATTTTCGACCAAAGAAATGAAAATTAATGGCGGTACAACAACATCGTCAATATTAGATTCTAGATTTATGGTGACTTCGACATTTTCAAAACGAAGCTTTTCTATTTCAATATAGTTCTGGATATAGTCGATTTCTTTTATTAACGGAACAAATTTGGTTCCTTTAACATCATATAAAACATACTCCATCAAATTAGAAAGCTTTATAATTACATCAGGAACTTTCTTTGATGATTCTAACGATAAAGCATACAAATTGTTTAGCGTGTTGAAGAAAAAATGGGGTTGAATCTGGTTTTCAAGATACTTAAGTTTAATCTTAAATTGGTTTTCTCGTAAAGACCTGTTTCTTTCTCGCTCTCTTAGCCAAGTTAAGGTAAGATAAATTGATGATGCCATTGCTAAGACATACAATTCTCCGATACAAACAGCAACAATGTGATTGATCTCAAAAGGATGATATTCTCTATTAGCTTCAGGCCATATATTTTCTGATATTATATAGTAGGTTAGAGCTGTTTTTAGAAGATATATCACAAATAGACTTAACAGAAGTAAAAAAGTATACATAATATACTTTTGTTTGAGTACATATCTTGGAACCAAAACAAATAAATTCAAATAAACTAAAGGAATAACCAAAGAGAATTCAATTAAGTTTGATTTGAATGCATAAGGATAATCATTAAAGTAAGCGCCCCATCTTAAAAAGTTTAAAGTAAAATAAACTCCCCAAAACCAGACATGATTTTGCAGTTTGATATCAAATTTAACTTTTCGTATTTCTTTCAATTGATTCTAAGTTGTTTGAGAATTTTAGTTTTTCTTAACAGTATTTAAATAATGTGCAACTTTAAACAATTAACTGGTAAATGGCAATTTTTTTGCAAAAAATTTCCAAAAAAAAGGATATTGGTGCTTATTTTTTGTATTAGAACGTTTTCGTAAAGCGTATTATTGAATAATTTATGTCGTTCGTTTAAATTTTGTTGCTGTTGGTTTAATTTATTTTTTTTAACAATGCCTTAAGAATAATTTTACATCATAACTAACAAAATAAAATAAACATGAAAAAAATTTTCTTAATCTTTATGATTGTTTTTACGGCGCAAGTTTCGCTTGCTCAAGTAAAAAGTGTCAAGGGTGTGATTACAGATTCTGACGGTATGCCATTACCAGGAGCTTCTGTTGCTGTACAAGGAGGTCAAAAGGGAACAACTACCGATTTTGACGGATTGTACACTATCGAAGTTCAAAAGGGTCAAAGTTTAGTTTTTACTTATGTAGGACTTGAAACTCAAACTATAGTTGTAGGAGATGCTGCTACAATTAATGTGAAGATGGTTGCAGCTGCATCAAATGCTTTGAATGAAGTTGTTGTAACTTCTTTAGGTCTTAAGAAGTCTAAAAAATCATTGACTTATGCTACTCAAGAATTAAAAGGAGAAGAATTAGTTCGAGTAAAAGATGCAAACGTTATCAATACTATTGCAGGTAAAGTTGCTGGTGTTGCTGTTACTAAAAGTGCTGGTGGTACTGGTGGTTCTACAAAAGTAGTAATTCGTGGTAACTCATCTATTATGAATAGCCAGCCATTATATGTAATTGATGGTATTCCGATGTATAATGGATCTTCAAGCCAACCAAATGGTACTTTTGGAGATACAAATGGTGGTAACCGTGATGGTGGTGATGTAATCTCTCTTGTAAATCCTGATGATTATGAAAGTATGACAGTATTAAAAGGTGCTGCAGCTTCTGTATTATATGGTTCTCAAGGAGCAAATGGTGTAATTTTGCTTTCTTCTAAAAAAGTAAAAGAAGGAAAAGGTAATTTTACAGCTTCATCTGTAACTACATTCGAAAATGCAGCTTACTTGCCAAAATTCCAAACAGAGTACAATAGTACTGGAGCAAAAGAAAACACAAAAGATCACGTAAAAGATTTTTTTGACACAGGTGTAACTCAAATTACTTCTTTCGGATTTACAACTGGTTCACCAACTGCTACAACTAGCATTACTTATGCTAACACTTCTTCTTCTGGAATTATGCCAGGAAACGGTTTGAAGAAAAATAACTTTGGTATCCGTCAAACAGGAAAATTCTTTAATGATAAATTAACCGTTTCTGCAGATGGAAAATATACTACTCAAACTATTGACAACAGACCGCTAAGTGGACTTAACTTCAACCCATTAACAGGTGTTTATTTAATGCCAAGAGGAAATGGAAATGACTTTAATTACTATAAAAACAATTTTGAAGTTTTTGATCCAGTTAGAAACTTAAATGTTCAAAACTTCCCAGTAATTAATGAATATATTCAAAACCCGTATTGGTTAATCAACAGAGCTAAATCTGAAGATAAAAACAACTTCTTTAACGGATCTTTAGCCTTAGATTATAAAGCGAATAACTGGTTAAATATTACAGCAAGATATAGCTATAATAGAATCGAAAGCATTTTTGATAAAAAAATCTACGCAACTACTTCTGAAATTATTGCGGCTCCAACAGGAACTTATATCAACATTGGTACATTAAGTACTCAGCGTTATGGAGATTTAATTGCAAGAGTAAATACAGATTTTAGTGAAGATTTCTCTTTTAATGCTGTTCTTGGTACAAGTATAAATAATACTATGGCTAACCAACAAACAATCTTAAACTCAGGAACAAATAATGGTGGATTAGTTAACACAAACTGGTTTACTTTAGGAAACTTCGTTAACAATAAAGCAAATCAACAAGTTTCAGGTTCTAACAGAGAAGTACAATCTGTATTTGCATCTGCATCACTTGGATATAAAGGTATGTTGTATTTAGATTTAACAGGTAGAAATGACTGGTCGTCTACATTAGTTAATACAGGAAATGGTTCTTACTTCTATCCATCTGTTGGTTTAACAGGAATCATTAGTGAAATGGCTACAATGCCAGAGTGGATTAATTTTGGTAAAGTGAGAGGATCTTATGCACAAGTTGGTAACGACATTAACGCTTTCGTAACTTCTCCTAGATATACAATCCTTGGAGGGCAGTTTATTGCGCCAAGAGTTGGACCAAGACCAGGAGAAACATTAAAACCAGAATTAAAATCAGAGTACGAAATTGGTACTGAATGGAGACTGTTTAACAATAGATTAGGTTTTGAATTCTCTTACTATAATTCAGAAACTAAAAACCAATATGTTGAAGTTCCAGCGCCTTCTACAAACCCTTACGGATATACTAACTATGCATTTAATGCTGCAAGTATTGCTAACCAAGGTATCGAGATTGTGTTAAATGGTAAAATTATTCAAGGAGATAAATTTTCTTGGGATACTACAGTAAACTATTCTCATAATAAAAATACAGTTAAAGAACTTCCAGAAGAATTAGGAGGACGTGTAATATTGACAGATCCAGGATCTAATGCATATAGATTCTCATTAGTAGAAGGAAGACCATTTGGAGTTATTGAAGCTTACACTTTAGTTAGAGATGCTCAAGGAAGACTTCTTCTAGACGATCAAGGTAAACCACAAGTTGATCAGAACTTTAAAGAAGTAGGTAATGCTAATCCTGATTTCATGTTAGGTTGGTCTAACACTTTCAAATTCGGATCTTTCTTTGCAAATGTTTTAGTTGACGGAAGATTTGGAGGAAGTGTAATGAGTATGACTCAAGCTTTAAATGATTCTTATGGAGTTTCTAAAGCTTTTGGAGATGCTAAAAATGCTGGTGGTGTTACAGTTAATGCAATTGCAGCAGATGGAGTTACTCCAGTTAATAAAATTTCTGCAGAAGATTACTACGGAACAGTTGGTGGTAGAAGTGGAGCTTTAGCTGAATATGTTTACAAAGCAACAAACGTTAGCTTAAGAGAACTTTCTGTAGGATATACATTTAACCCTAAAGCAGTTCCATTCATTCAAAATGCAAGTATTTCTTTAATTGCTAGAAACTTATTCTTTTTCTACAAAGACGCACCGTTTGATCCAAATGTTGCTTTAAGTACAGGTCAAGGTTTACAAGGTGTTGACATTTTCGGATTGCCAACAACTAGAAGTATCGGTCTTAATTTAAACGTTACATTTTAATAAAAAAACATCATGAAAAGAAAATATATACAAAAGTCGATTCTCTGCTTAGGCTTATTAGCTGCTATGAGCTGTACTGATAACTTTGACGAGATTAACTCTGATCCTCAAGGTTCTACTGCTGAACAATTAGCACAGGATTTTAATAATATCACGGGTTATTCAAAAGTAATGTTCAATTTTATTTTTGAACAAGATCCATTGTGGGGATACCAAATCCAGCAAAACTTGCAAGGTGATGTATGGTCAGGTTATATGGCTACTCCAAATCCATTTGGAAGTAATAATAACAACATGACTTACAATCTTGTAAATGGTTGGAACGGTAGAGCATGGGATGATGCGTACACAAACGTAATGGCAAATGCTCTAAAAATAGAGCATGAGACTAAAACAAAAGGATTATATCCAGAAATATATGCAATGTCTCAGATACTAAAAGTTGAGGCGATGCATAGAATAACTGATATTTATGGACCAATTGTTTATTCAAAATATAGTTCTGAATCTTCAGTTAAAGAATACGATTCACAAGAACAAGTGTACACGCAGATGTTTGCAGATCTTGATGAGGCTATTGTAACATTAAGCAAAGCAGCAGATTCTGGTGAAAGCTCAATTATTACTAAAGCTGATTTTTCTAAATATGGAGGAAGCTATTCTAAATGGGTAAAATTTGCGAATTCTCTTCGTTTAAGATTAGCAATGCGATTAGCTGTAAAAGCTCCAGCAGTAGCCAAAGAACAAGCTGAAAAATCTATTTCTCAGAAATATGGTGTAATGCTTACTAAAGACGATAGTTTTGTTTTCTTAAGTGACTTTACAAATCCTGTATATGGAAATAGTAATAGTTATGAAGATATTAACATGTCTGCAGATATGGAATCTATCTTAGTAGGATATAATGATCCAAGACTATCAAAATATTTCGCTGTTTCAGTTAAATATCCAGGAGAATATAAAGGAATTAGAACAGGAATTGTTTTGCCAGTTGCTCCAGATGGAGCTACAAAAGCAGCTCGTAAAGATTTTTCTAAAGTTGGAGAAGCTATAAATGTAAAAGAAACTGTTTTCTTATCTACTGCTGAGGTTTTCTTCTTAAGAGCAGAAGGAGCTTTGAGAGGATGGAATATGGGAAGTGATGTTCAATCTTTATATGAGGCGGGAATCACAGCTTCTTTCGAGCAGTTTGGAGTTTCTTCATCAACATACAAAACTAGTACAGCATTGCCAAAAGCTTATGTTGACCCGCTTGATGCAACAAATAATGCGGCTGCTGTTAATAATGTGACTGTAGCTTGGGAAGCTGGTGCTTCTAATGAAGTTAAACTTCAAAAAATTATTACTCAAAAATGGATTGCTGGTTTCCCTGACGGACAAGAAGCTTGGACTGAGTGGAGAAGAACTGGATATCCAAAATTATTCCCAATCACAAATAACACAAGTAACGGAGTTATTAGCTCTCAGTTAGGTGTTAGAAGAGTAAATTTTGTGGCATCTGAAATTGCTGGAAACAAAGATGGAGTTGCAACTGGTATTGCTAAGTTAGGTGGACCAGATAACGGTGCAACAAGACTTTGGTGGGATACTGGAGTGAACTTCTAAAAAAAAATGGGATATTAAGTTTGGTTAGTAGTGTGGTATAGATGGCGAAAGCTGTCTATACCATATCTTAAAACCATGATGGTAATTACTACAAAAAAGAAAAGAAATGAAAAGTGCTTTAGAAATAAAACCTGATATCAGTTATAAAAGCGCGGGAAAATTTGAAGAAACTCGTTTTGAGAAAATTCATAACGAAATTTTCAAAAGTTCTATTGAAGCTTCTGTAATTGTAGCGCAGGAAATTGCGCAGCTAATTAGATCTAAGCAGGAAAAAAATAAATCTTGTGTTTTAGGTCTGGCAACAGGTTCTTCTCCTATTAAAGTTTATGAGGAACTAGTGAGAATGCACAAAGAAGAAGGACTAAGTTTTAGCAATGTAATCACTTTTAATTTGGATGAATATTATCCAATGACTAAAGAAAATAATCAGAGCTATCATTATTTCATGCACGAGCATCTTTTTAAACATATTGATATCAAACCTGAAAATATTAATATTCCTGATGGTACTGTAGCAATTGAGGAAATCAATCAATACTGTATTGATTATGAAATGAATATTAAAAATGCGGGTGGTCTTGATTTTCAATTGCTTGGAATTGGTAGAACGGGTCATGTTGGATTTAACGAGCCTGGTTCGCACATCAATTCAGGAACAAGAATTATTACCTTAGATCATATCACAAGAGTCGATGCTTCATCTGCTTTTAATGGTATAGATAATGTACCGAAACGCGCCATAACAATGGGAGTTTCGACCATTATGAGATCAAAACGTATTGTTTTGATGGCTTGGGGACAAAACAAAGCAGATATCATCAAAAGAACTATTCAAGGAGATATCAGTTCAGAGGTTCCAGCTACGTTTTTACAAAATCATCCAAATGCAACTTTTGTTTTAGATCAGTCGGCAGCATCAGAATTAACCCGTTTCAAAACACCGTGGTTAGTCGGTGAATGTCTTTGGACTCCTGAATTAAAAAGTAAAGCAATTGTCTGGCTTTGTCAAAAAACAAAACAATCTATTTTAAAACTGACAGACCGTGATTACAACAATAACGGAATGTCTGACCTATTGGCTCAAGAAGGTTCTGCTTATGATATGAACATTAATATGTTTAATATTTTACAGCACACTATTACTGGATGGCCAGGAGGAAAACCAAACACAGATGATTCATTTCGTCCAGAAAGGGCAAATCCGGCAAAAAAGAGGATTATTCTTTTTAGCCCGCACCCAGACGATGATGTGATTTCTATGGGAGGAACATTTTCAAAATTAATCAAGCAAGGACACGATGTTCATGTGGTCTACCAAACTTCAGGAAATATTGCAGTTTCAGATGATGAAGCTTTAAAATTTGCAGAAGTTGCCAGTGATTTTATCGGAGAAGGTCAAGCTGATATCAATTTCAAATCGGTTATCGAGTTTTTAAATAACAAATCTGAAAATCAAATCGATTCTTTGGAAGTTCGAAAATTAAAAGGACTTATAAGAAGAAGAGAATCTTACGGAGCAACAAGATATATCGGATTGAAAGATGAGAATACGCACTTTTTGGATCTTCCTTTTTACGAAACAGGACAGGTTAAAAAGAATCCGTTAGGACCAGAAGATATTGCTATCGTAAAAGACATTATTGCTAGAATAAAACCACATCAGGTTTTTGCTGCTGGAGATCTTGCAGATCCGCACGGAACTCATGAGGTTTGTTTAAATGCCATTTTTGCTGCATTAAAAGAGCTTAAACCAGAACCGTACATGAATGATTGCTGGTTGTGGCTTTACAGAGGAGCTTGGCACGAATGGGACATTCATGAAATTGACATGGCCGTTCCGTTAAGTCCTTCAGAAGTATTGTTAAAACGTCATGCCATTTTACATCACCAGTCTCAAAAAGACAGAGTAATGTTTCAAGGAAATGATTCTCGTGAATTCTGGGTTAGGGCAGAAGATCGAAACAAAAACACAGCAATTTTATACGACGAACTAGGTTTAGCTGAATATGAAGCAATAGAAGCCTTTAAGCGTTTTGATTATTAAAGTTTTTATGATTCTATAAAATGAATCAAATGACAAAATTCAGATGATTACTTGTAAAAGTGAGGTATGCAGAAGTCATTCTGGATTTTGTCTTTTTATATAAATTAGGATATGGACTAAGAAACTATCCGACCAAAAAAAAGAAAAATGAAATATTTATTTGTACTATTATTTGCAGGTATATCGGCAGGTGCTCAAGTCCAGAAAGAGCAACTGAATCTTATGCCTTGGCCTCAGAATGTTGTAATTAATGAAGGTAATTTTAATTTAAGTAAGAATTTTAAAGTAAATATTACTGGTAATCCAAATGCTAGAATTTTTGGAGGAGTAACTCGTTTTTTGCGCCGTTTAGATGGTAGAACAGGTATATTTTTTGAACAAGGTTTTATTACCAAATTAAATGAAGTTCCAAATGCAGAATTACAAATTAATTGTAGTAAAAGCGGAAAAATTGGTTTGTATGAAGATGAGAGTTATCATTTAGATATTACTTCAAACAAAATTATAATTAATGCAACCAGTGATTTGGGAGCTTTGCATGGCTTGGAGACATTGTTGCAACTTCTTCAAAACAATTCAAAATCGTTTTATTTTCCAGTTTCAAAAATTTCAGATTTTCCAAGATTTACTTGGAGAGGTTTAATGATTGATGCTTCAAGACATTTTCAGCCTGTTGATGTTATTAAAAGAAATATTGACGCATTGGCAGCAATGAAAATGAATGTTTTTCATTGGCATTTGGTTGATGATCAAGGATGGAGAATTGAAATGAAAAAACATCCAAAGTTTACTCAATTAGCTTCGGATGGAATGTATTATACACAAGAGGAAATTAAAAATATCGTAAAATATGCCGATGAGCGCGGTATTTTAATTGTTCCCGAAATAGATGTTCCAGGTCACGGATCTGCAATTTTAACGGCTTATCCAGAAATTGGCAGTAAAGTAATCAAGTTGACAGGAGGAACATCCGAAAAAAATATTCAAGGTACAGCAATCGCTACCTATGGAATTGAAAGAAATGCTGGTATTTTTTCACCAACATTAGATCCTTCAAATCCTAAAACGTATCAACTATTAAGTGAAGTTTTTGATGAGGTTTGCCCATTGTTTCCAGGTGCCTATTTCCATATTGGAGGAGATGAAAACGAAGGGAAAGATTGGGATGAAAACCCGAAAATTCAGGAATTCATGAAAAAACATAATTTAAAGAACAATCACGAATTACAAACTTATTTCACGATGCAATTGGCTCCAATGTTAAAGAAGCACGGAAAGCAATTGATGGGTTGGGAAGAAATTTTGACGAAAGATTTATCTAAAGAAGCGATCGTTCACTCATGGAGAGGGCCAAACGAAGGAATGCCAGCAGGTAAATCTTTGGTAGAAGCTGTTAAAAAAGGATACAAAACCGTTTTGTCTAACGGATATTATATCGATTTGATGTACCCAATTGCAAGCCATTATTTAAATGATCCGATGCCAAAAGGAGCGAATTTAACGAGTGACGAAAAAGCAAGAATTCTTGGTGGAGAAGCGACAATGTGGACAGAATTGGCTACACCAACAACTATAGATTCTAGATTATGGCCAAGAACTGCAGCTATTGCAGAAAGACTTTGGTCTGCAGAAGACGTAGTAGATGTAGAAAATATGCGTAAACGTTTAGAAACAGTTTCTTTCAGATTAGAAGAATTAGGAATTACTCATATACGTAACAAAGATGTTATTTTAAGAAATATTGCCAACAATCAAAGTATTCAACCGCTTGAAGAGTTTTCTAAAGTAAGCGAACCTTTAAAAGGATATACTCGTAACAAAGGAGGAACAGAGTACCAGATGTATTCTCCTTTTACTTTGTTTGCAGATGCTTGCGGACCAGATGCAAAAGATGCTCTTGCATTTGATGCAGCGGTAAATCAATATTTAGCAAATAAATCGGCAGATAACAAAGCAAAAGTGACTGCATTTTTTACTAAATGGATTGCAGTGCATAATGACCTTACAGCACTAAGTGCAAATGCTCCATTAGTACAGCCAATTTTACCATTGTCTAAAAAATTAAGTGATGCATCGCAGGAATTATTACTTGTATTAGACAACAAATCGACTTTAAAATCAGCAGATTTAAAAAGTTTAATAGATCAATGTAATACAAAAGATCATGCTGACGTGGAATTGTCAGTTTATGAAAGTTTGAAAAAACTAATATGAATTTTGGTTGAGTTAGTGTTATTAGAGTTACATTAATTAGGCTTTTAATTATCTCTACTGAAGTTCCTCGGTAGAGATAGTTATAGCCAAGATTTCAGAAATAATCAACACTTAACTTAATTAAATAACAAAATATAAGCCGTGAAATTAATTATTAACCTTTAAAACCAAATAGAAGAATAAGAATACAATAAAACATGACAAAAAAGTATAGATTGATGATTAGTCCCAAATTTATCATTTGTATTTAATATTAATTTTTAAAATTATAAATAAATATCAATCACTGCTATTTACTAATGATTATGAATGAATCAGAAATAGTAATATTTATCTATAGAATGTAATTTGAGTTTATTTCCAATCGACCGCGGGGTTCCAATCTGCTGTTGAGCGAAACCCAGAAGTGTTTAAGCTTCTGTGGCCCAATTATTTATTTTCTATTAACTAATATTTATTAACTATGAAACATTATTACAGATTGCTCTTTTTGTTACTGTTTCCCTTACTAGCGTTGGCCCAACCGGCTCACGGAAAAAAAGTAGTGGGGTATTATGCGCAATGGTCTATTTATGCTCGGGATTTTAATGTTCCGAAAATTGATGGAAGTAAATTGACGCACTTAAATTATTCTTTTTATGGGACAACTTACGATCCTGCCCATCCGGAGAATACAAAATTAAAATGTTTAGACACCTATGCCGATTTTGAGCATATGGAAGGCGGAATTCCTTGGGATGCGCCAGTTAAAGGAAACTTTTACGATTTAATGAAATTGAAAGAAAAGTATCCGCATTTAAAAGTTTTAATTTCTGTTGGAGGCTGGACAAAAGGACAAGATCTTTCTCCAATTGCTGCAAGTCCTGTAGCAAGAGCGGCTTTAGCAGCAGATATGGCAAACTTCATTACTACATATCCATTTATTGACGGTTTCGACATCGACTGGGAATATCCTCTTTCGGGCGGAACTGACGGTACAGAAATAGTAAATGGTTCGCCTGTTCCTCCTCAAAAATACAGCCCTAATGATAATAAAAATTTAGTGCTTTTATTAAAAGCTATGCGTCAGGCAATGCCAAATAAACTAATTACTATTGCTGCTGGAAACAATGTTAGAAATGTTTCTAAACAGTATTTAGGACCAAATAACAGATCACAATACGGAATGACAGAAGATATTTCGACTTATTGCGATTATATCACCTATTTCGGATATGATTTTGGTGGAAACTGGTACGATAAAACCTGTTACAACGCACCTTTATACGCAAGTGGAAACCCTAATGACCCGTTGTATGGTGCAACACAATCAGAATCATTAGATGAATTAACAAATCAATATTTAAATGTAATTGGTTTTCCTGCGAATAAGTTAATCATGGGGTTGCCTTTCTACGGAAAAAAATTCGATAACGTTGCTGCAAATTCAACAAACGGATTATTTGTCTCAGCACCAAGATACGTAGTTCCTGGATGTACAAATCCGCAAAACCCAACAGGAACATGGGATGGTTCAGGAGCTTGTGAAAAATCTGGAAGTATCGAAATCTGTGATTTAGTTGGGAATCCAGTTACCAACTCGCATGCCTATTTAGATCCAAACACGATGATGGTAACGCCATCTGCAGCTTCGGCAGGATGGGTAAGATATTTTGATAATACTACAAAAGTTCCTTATTTATATAATGCTACTTCAAAAGAATTTATTTCTTATGAAGATAAACAGTCAATGGACTTAAAAGTGCAGTATATAAAATCAAAAAACTTAGCTGGAGGGATGATCTGGGAATTATCTCAAGATACAAGGGGTTCAATTCCTAACGCATTATTAAACCAAGTTGATACTTCTTTTGGAAGTGTAGTTCCGGGAACAGTAAGTATTTCTGGTTCTGTAAAAAACGGATCGGCTTTGGTTACCAATGTTACAGTAGAATTACGAAATGCAAGCAATGCAGTTATTCAGACAGTAGTTTCTGCCAATGGAAATTTTGCATTCAATAATTTAACTTCAGGACAAAACTATTCTCTTACAGCAGTAAAAGCGAGTTACACATTTGTTCCGGTATCATTAAACAATGTAACGGTAAACCAAACAGGAGTTGTGATTAACGGAAGTCAGCCAACTTATACCGTAAGCGGAACAGTTCTAGATGGAACAAATCCAGTTTCTGGCGTAACCGTTTCTGCAGTTTCTGGAAGCACAACTTTAATAGCAGTTTCAAATGCAAGTGGAGCTTATAGTGTTGCAGGTTTAACAGCTGGATTAAATTTTACAGTTACAGCTACAAAAACAGGCTTCTCTTATGCGCCAGCTTCAACAGTTTACAATGCAATTGATGCTAATAAAACGTTGAATTTCACTCAAGGTGCAGCAGTGGTAACTTATACTGTAAGCGGAACAGTTCTTAACGGATCAGCTCCAGTTTCTGGTGTAACAATTACAGCAGCTTCTACAGCAGGAAATGTTACTGCAACAAGTAATTCTAGCGGAGCGTATTCATTGACTTTAGCTTCTGGTGGAAATTATACGGTAACAGCAGCTTTGACTGGACAAACTTTTACGCCAGCATCTACAGTTTATTCTAATTTGAATGCTAATAAAACGTTGAATTTTACTCAAGATGTTGCAACGAGCACAAGTAAAATTAGCGGAACAGTTAAAAATGGAACAACTCCTGTTGCGGGTGCAAAAGTAGAGATTGTTTTACCATGGACAGATAATGCACATCCGTGGAAAAGTGTTTTGGCAACAACAGATGCGCAAGGAAAATACAGTTTTGATAATTCAGTTGTAGATGGTTATACAACTATTACAAGTTTAAAACTAAATACTTGGTCAAACGGAGAAGTTAATTATTATCCAAATAATTTAGCAAACTTTCCTGTTCCATCAACTCCAACGGTTTACAACTTTAATACAAGTTCAACAGCGAAAGTAGCATTAGCAGCAGCGACGAACTTAATTAGCGGAACTGTGAAAAATGGTTCAACTCCAGTAGCAAATGCACAAGTTGAAATCGTTTTACCTTGGACAGACAACACACACAATTGGAAAAGCGTTCTGGCAACAACAGATGCATCAGGAAATTATGCTTTCGATAATTCAGTTGTAGCAGGTTATACACAAATTTTAAGCTTGAAATTAAATTCATGGCAAAACGGAGAAGTAGCTTACTATCCAAATAATCTAGCCAACTTTGCCGTTCCTACAACGCCAACAGTTTACAATTTCAATACCCAAACAACGGTTGTAACTAAGCCAGTAGTTGCTATTACAGCACCAACAGCTTCGGCGATTGCTATAAATTTAGGATCATCAATTAATTTTGTGGCAAGTGTTGGATTAAGTGCAGCTGATGCCACTACAATTTCATCTGTTGTATTTAGTTTAGACGGACAAACGATAAGTGCTACCAATTCTTCGGGAACTTATACTTCGGTTTGGACACCAGTAGCAAATCAGTTTGGAGTTTCTCATACCTTAACTGTTACAGCTACGGCATCAAACGGAACAACAGATTCAAAGACATATAGTTTTACATTAACTTGTTCAGGTGCAAATTGTCCAAATGCATTGCCTGTAATCACTTGGAATTCACCATCAAATACTACGGTATACCAAAGTTCTTTCCAAGCTGTGCCAATTTCAGTTACGGCTGTTGATAGTGACGGAACAGTTTCTGGTGTTACTATTACCATAAACGGCGGTACATTTAACATGACAGCAGGTACAAATAATACTTATACGTATAATTTTACGCCAACTGCTTACCAGGATTATCCAATTGTAATTAAAGCAACCGATAATAAAGCGGCTGTAACTACATTGAATAATACTATTAAAATTGCTACAGTAAGTGGTAATAGATTTATTCCACTTCCATCTAAAATTATTTTAGGATACGCGCATTCTTGGGAAAATACTTCAGCTCCATTTTTATATTTTTCTCAAATTAAGGGAAGTAAGTTTAATGTAGTGGATTATTCTTTTGTAGAAACAGTGAATCGTGATGGTTATACGCCAATACTAACTACAAATGATGCTAGATATTTGACCAATGGCGTTTTCGATAAGCAATTATTGAAAAATGATATCAAAACTTTAAGAGATAGTGGCGTTCCTGTTATTGTATCTATTGGAGGTCAAAATGGTCATGTTGTTCTAGAGAATGTAACGCAGAAAAATATTTTTGTTAATGGTCTGAAAGCCATTATTGACGAGTATCAATTTGATGGAGTTGATATTGATTTTGAAGGTGGATCTATGAATTTTAGCGCAGGAGGTTTAAGAGATATTTCTTATGCGGGAATTTCAGCTTATCCAAGATTGAAAAACGTAGTAGATGCTTTCAAAGAATTAAAAGCATACTATGGGCCTGGATTCTTATTGACTGCAGCTCCAGAAACACAATATGTACAAGGAGGATATACTACTTATACCGATACATTTGGTTCGTTCTTGCCAATTATTCAAAACTTGCGTAACGAATTGGATTTGTTAGCGGTGCAATTGTATAACACAGGAGGAGAAAACGGATTAGATGGTCAATATTATGGTACGGCCAAGAAAGCAAACATGGTTACTGCGTTGACTGATATGATCATAAAAGGGTACAACATTGCTTCGACAGGAATGCATTTTGATGGCTTGCCAGCTTCAAAAGTTCTTATTGCATTGCCAGCTTGTCCGAGTGCAGCAGGTAGCGGATATCTAACTCCAACCGAAGGAATTAACGCTATGGATTATTTAAGAAACGGAACCAATTTCTCTGGAAGAACATATACTATGCAACCAGGCGGACCATATCCTTCTTTAAGAGGTTTAATGACTTGGTCTGTAAACTGGGATGCGTCTTCTTGCGGAAATTCATCTGAATTGTCTAAAGCATACGCAGCTTATTTTGCATCGCAAGGCACAGCAAAAACATTGGCTGTAGAAGATATAACTGCTGAAAGTAATACAACTGTTGCCTATTTCAGAAACAATACTTTGTCTGTTGTTAATGACACAGGAGATATTGCTCAAGTTGATGTATTTAATACGATAGGACAAACTGTTACAAGTCATAGAAATATTCAGAACAATAAAGAAGTACTGCTTAATAGTCCAAGTTTTGCTAGTAAACAAATTTTTGTTGTGATCGTAACAGATAAATCTGGACACAAAAAGTCATTGAAAGTAATGAACTTTTTAAACTAAAATAAAAGAATTAAAAATTTAGAAATAAGAAAGTTGGGACGGTTAAAATTGAGTTTGGTTATTTATTTTTTAACCTAATTTTTATTTCTTAAATGCTGTGAAGTGAGGTAATTTGTTATTTGGTTTTTGCCTCATGTAGCGCATTATGAACCTGGCAATTTTTGTTGCCAGGTTTTTTTATCGGTAAAATAATTCCTTATTTAAGCTTCCAAATAAGGATCTAAAACTTCTGCAAGTTGATTAAGCCAATAAAAATTATCATCGATATTCTTTATTCCCGATTCTATCGTTTCGCATTTTCTCATTACTGATAAAGAAAGCACATTATTTACTTCGCGTATCATTTTTGCCATTTCCTTACAATCAATTTTGTCTGTAAAGAAATCGATTAACCTTGCTTTAATTTCATCTGAATGATTATTTGTAGTCATTGTCTTGTTTTTTTTAGCAAATCTAAAGAATTACTATTTTTATTATGACACAAATTTGTTTCATAATGGAAGATTTTTGAGAACGAATCTTCTAAATCTGCAGAGTCTGCGAGAAACCCTTTGCGAACTTTGCGCATTCCTTCGCTCCCGATAGCTATCGGGATTGCGGTTAAAAAACTTTCACTATTTTTGAGATCAAATACAATTGATTTAGAATCTATGCAGAAATTCATTAGCTTAATTACACTACTTTTTATTTTTACAATAAGTAAAGCTCAAAACAAATTCGGAAATCCAGAAGTTGATCCCACTCAAATTCAAAAAACTTACCCAGAATGGGCAGCTTATCAGAATAAAAAAATAATGCTTTCTAGAGACTTTATCGCTTTAGACGCATCTTCAAAAGAAATTACTAAAGAATCTTTTTTAGATCAATTGGCAAATGGAAATTTCATTCCAGTTCGATTAAAATCAGAAGAAAGTGTATATGTCTATAAGCTTTTCAAAATCCTGCCAAAAACAGATACAAGCATAAAAGCAACCATCAATCAAATTGGTTTTGATGCTTATAAAAACTATAAAATGGAAGGAACCGCTTTTCCGCAATTCTCATTCAAAGATTTAGACGGAAATCTGGTAACCAACGAATCCATGAAAGGAAAAATCATTGTGATTAAATGCTGGTACATTCACTGCACGCCATGCATTAGAGAATTTCCGCAAGTGAACAAATTAGTCGAAGAATATAAAGACAGGAAAGATATCGTTTTTATGAGTTTAGCCGAAGATTTAGCAGAACAATTAAAAACATTCTTAGCAAGAAAACCTCTTTCATATTCTGTAATTCCAGACATGAAAGTCTATATGAATGAATCTCTGCAATTGAATTCTTTTCCAACACATTTTATTCTAAACAAAGAAGGAATGATTGCAAAAGTGCTTCCTAATTTTGAAAGTTTAGAAGTGGCGCTTGCGAAAGAAAGTAAAATGTAAAGTTTTAATTAATCTCGCAAAGTCGCGAAGTCGCAAAGTTTTATGGCAAAGTAACCTCATTTTTGTCATTTCGACTGAAAGGAGAAATCGCACTAGTTAGTCGACAAAGTAACCTCATTTTTTGTCATTTCGAGGAACGAGAAATCTCCACAAGAAACTCTACAAAGATTGGTTTTTTGTTGCGGAGCTACTCGCGAAGATTTCTCGTTCCTCGAAATGACAAGATTACGCAGTAATCACCTTCAAAAAACAAAACTTTGCGCCTTCGCGACTTTGCGAGAACCGCTCATCAGCATAAAAAACCTTAGCACCTTAGCATCTTTGCAACTTAGAACCTTTTTCACTACTTTTGCACCAAATTAATTAAAAAGACATTCATGTTAACAGTCAATAATTTATCAGTTCAGTTTGGTAAAAGAATTTTATTCGACGAAGTAAATACTACGTTTACTCACGGAAATATTTACGGCGTTATTGGAGCAAATGGTGCAGGAAAATCTACTTTCTTAAAAGTAATTTCGGGCGATATTGATCCAACTTCAGGGCACATTCATTTAGAGCCAGGAAAACGTATGTCGGTTTTAAACCAGAACCACAACATGTTCGACGAGCATACTGTTTTGGAAACCGTTTTAATGGGAAATAAAGTTCTGTACGCTGTTAAAAAAGAAATGGATGAACTTTATTTAGATTATAATGATGCCAATGCAGACAGAATAGGAGAGTTACAAGTTCAGTTTGAAGAAATGAACGGATGGAATGCCGATTCTGACGCTGCAGCAATGTTATCTAACTTAGGAATCACAGAAGCAGATCATTATACTTTAATGGCTGACATGGAAGGAAAAATGAAAGTACGTGTGCTTTTGGCGCAGGCACTTTTTGGAAATCCTGATTTGCTGATTATGGATGAGCCTACCAACGATTTGGATTTTGAGACAATCGCTTGGTTAGAAAACTTCTTGGCAAACTACGAAAACACTGTAATTGTGGTATCTCACGACCGTCACTTTTTAGATGCGGTTTGTACACATATTTCTGATATTGATTTTGGAAAAATCAATCACTATTCAGGAAACTATACGTTCTGGTATGAGTCTAGCCAATTAGCGGCGAAACAACGTGCACAGCAAAACAAAAAAGCAGAAGAGAAGAAACAAGAGTTGGAAGAATTTATTCGTCGTTTTAGTGCAAACGTGGCGAAATCGAAACAAGCTACTTCTCGTAAAAAAATGATTTCTAAATTAAATATTTCAGAAATTAAACCATCTAGCCGTCGTTATCCTGCGATTATCTTCGATCAGGATCGTGAAGCAGGAGATCAGATTTTGAATGTAGAAAACTTAGCGGCTTCTGTAGACGGAGAAGTTTTATTCAAAGATATTAACCTGAATATGGCAAAAGGCGATAAAATCGTTCTTTTCTCTAAAGATTCACGTGCAACAACTGCTTTCTATGAAATCTTAAACGGTGAGCAAAAAGCAGATGCTGGAAATTTTGATTGGGGAATTACAACCAACCAAGCGTATTTACCAGCTGAAAATCACAAATATTTCGAAAATGATTTAAGTTTAGTTGACTGGTTACGTCAATACGCTAAAACAGAAGAAGAACGTGATGAGGTTTTCATTAGAGGTTTCTTAGGAAAAATGATTTTCTCTGGAGAAGAAGCTCTTAAAACGTCTAGAGTTTTGTCTGGAGGAGAAAAAGTACGTTGTATGTTGTCTAGAATGATGATGGAGCGTGCTAACGTTTTAATGCTAGACGAACCAACAAACCACTTAGATTTGGAGTCTATTACAGCTTTCAATAACTCATTGAAAAACTTTAAAGGTTCTGTAATCTTTACAACGCATGACCACGAGTTCGCGCAAACTGTTGGTAACAGAATCGTAGAATTGACACCAAACGGAGTTATCGATCGTTACATGACATTTGACGAATATCTTGATGATGAAAAAATTCAAGAACAAAGAAAGAAGATGTACAATCTTTAATAAAAACAAAAATCCCGTTATGAAAATAACGGGATTTTTTTATGTCTTATTTACTGCCGAACATTTTAGCAAAAATCCAGATAATAATCGCAACAATAAAAATTACGATAAAAATCCCGAATCCCATTCCGGCTTTAAAAATGTCTCCAATAACTTCACAGCTTGTAAATGAAAACAGTATTACAAATACCATTAACAATCTTAATATTTTATTTTGCATGATTCTGATGTTTTAAATTGATACTTAAAATTACTTCAGGAATCAGGAAAATGTGTTATAGAATTTTTTGGAAATGTTTTAGGATTTAGAGATAATTTTGAATTGACTATTCTTTTTTCTTCGCAATTATTACAGTATGAATTTCTATATCTTCGCCTTTTGGATAATTTATGTTAAATAATTCAATAACTTTAAAGTTATTTATGAAAAGTTGCTTACTTACATCTTCTAATGTATGGTAATAAAAATATGTGCGATCACCTGTACTTCCAGAAATAAAACCAGATTCGGACGGTTTTCCCTGAACAAAACTTAAGTATAAAACGCCACTGCTATAAAGTATTTTCTCGAAATCAATTATTAATTGAGAACAATCTTCTTCAGATAAATAAGGCAAACAGAAGCCGCACATAATGGCATCAAATTTTTGATTTAATGTGGTAAGTTCTCTCGTATCCATTACTTCAAAGTTAGCTGAGGGATTGTTTGCTTTTGCTAACTCAATCATTTTTGGAGCAATGTCAATACCTGTAATTCTTAAGTTAGGATTTTTGGATAACAAATATTTTGTAATGTTTCCTGGCCCGCAACCAATTTCAAATAAGTTTACTTGTTCTTGTTTTAGAATGTTGCAAAAAAAGTCATAAGTCTCATCGTATAAGCTTAAATTCATAAACTTATCTTCATAGAGATTGGCAATTTTATTCCACGTTTCAAAAGTTTCTTTGTATTTGTCCATAGATCCTATTAATATTTCTGTTTACACTTGCCCTCTTCTCGGAGGTTCAGGTTTCCAAGGTGGGACAACAACTTCTTTATGAAAATTTATGTATGTCTTGTTTGAGTGCAATTTTACTTCAACTCGATACGTTTGCGGTCCTAAATCGACAGTGTCAATTTTCATTTCAAAGTTTCCGTTTAAAGCTTTTTCTTTCGACGTTAATATTATATCATTATTACCCTTATTGTCTTTTTTTATAGTAAATCTTGCACTTGTTTCTATATCAAATGTTGAAATATCTATGGAGTTGCCTAGATTGCTTATTAGAATTTGATTTGCACCCTCAAAATCATTTAAAACGTTATCTGTCATAAAGTTTTTACCATCGATAACAACTTTAGTTGGAATCCAATTGCCTTCTAAATTAATTTGCTTAGAGTTCCATACAATAAAATAAATACCAAAACATATAAAGAGACCTATTAAGGTAAACTTGATAATTTGTGGTTTCCGTTTAGTGTTTGGCTGGTCTAGTGGAGCTGATCTACGAATAGATTTCTTTTGAGGCATTGTTTAACTTAATACGGTTAAGAATTTTCTTTAGCTAAAATATGATATTTAGCTAAGAATGATTTTGTAAAACAGGATTTGTTTCAATAAAAATATTTCCAACCCCAACACCCCAACAAATAAAATCAGATTCCGTATATTTGCGCAACCAAACATTACAATCACTTATGAGTCAAAAAGTATTACTTAATTCGAAAGAAGTTACTATCATACTCCATCGTTTGGCTTGTCAGTTAATCGAAAAACATCTTGATTTCTCTGAAACAATTTTGGTGGGAATTCAGCCGAGAGGTGTTTTTTTAGCTGAACGTTTAAAACAAATATTAGAAAACGAATACAAGGTTCCTGAAATTTCTTTAGGATATCTGGACATCACTTTTTTTAGAGATGATTTCCGTCGTACTGATAAACCGCTTGAAGCCAATAAAACCCAAATCAATTTTATAGTCGAAGACAAAAAAGTCATTTTTATCGATGATGTTTTGTTTACTGGACGTAGCATTCGTTCTGCCTTAACTGCCATTCAATCTTTTGGGAGACCTTCAGAAATTGAATTATTGGTTTTAATAGACAGACGTTTCAGCCGTCATTTGCCAATTCAACCCGATTATAGAGGTCGTCAAGTAGATGCTATTAATGGTGAAAAAGTAATTGTAAGCTGGAAAGAAAATGATGGTGAAGATGTTGTTCATCTAGTGACAAATTAGTTTAATCGGTTAACCGGTTAATTGTTTAATCGGAGAAACTCAATGATTAGACAATTAAAAATATAAAAAGTTGAACCGTTAAATCGGTTAACTGTTTAATCGCAAAGCAAACGATTAAACGATTAAACAAATAAACAGTTAAACATTAAACATGAAAGAATTAAGCGTAAATCATTTATTAGGAATAAAATATATCAATGAGAATGATATTAACCTGATTTTTGAAACGGCAGATCATTTTAAAGAAGTCATTAACAGACCGATTAAAAAAGTTCCTTCATTACGAGATATTACCATTGCCAATATTTTTTTCGAAAATAGTACCAGAACCAAACTCTCTTTCGAATTAGCGCAGAAACGCTTATCTGCTGATGTAATCAGTTTTTCTGCAGCTCAGTCATCGGTTAAAAAAGGAGAGACTTTGATTGATACTGTAAATAATATCCTTTCGATGAAAGTAGATATGGTTGTAATGCGCCACTCTAATCCCGGAGCGGCTTATTTTTTATCTAAAAATGTAAAAGCAAGTATCGTAAACGCTGGAGACGGAGCACATGAACATCCAACTCAGGCTTTATTAGACAGTTATTCGATTAGAGAAAAACTAGGCGATGTTGCGGGGAAAAAAGTAGTTATTGTAGGTGATATTCTGCACTCGCGTGTAGCGCTTTCAAACATATATGCTTTGCAGATGCAAGGTGCAGAAGTAAAAGTTTGCGGACCAAAAACATTGATTCCAAGATATATTGAATCGCTTGGTGTTACAGTTGAACCAAACTTAAGAAAAGCCTTAGAATGGTGTGACGTTGCGAATATGCTACGTGTACAAAACGAACGTATGGATGTGAATTTCTTTCCATCAACACGTGAATACGCACAACAATATGGAGTGGATAAACCGCTTTTGGATTCGCTAGGAAAAGAAATCGTAATCATGCACCCAGGACCAATCAATAGAGGAGTAGAGATTACTTCTGAAGTAGCCGATTCTGATCATTCTGTGATATTAAATCAGGTGGAGAATGGAGTTGCGATTAGAATGGCGGTTATTTATTTGCTAGCATCTAAGATTCAATAGTTATATTGAGAAGTATACTTAAGATATTATGCCTATTAATTGGTTTTATAGCTAAAGCTCAGGATGTTGATAATATAAAAATAGATACTATTTATAATAATTTATTAAATCGAACACCTAAAAATTTTAAGGTAGACGAAGTTTCTAAACCAGAAAATAGATTTTTTAAATTGAATTTGAATACTATTGGAGGATTAGAAAGTATTTATCAGTTTCAAAATGAATTAAAACCTAATGCGACTGAAATTGTTTGGCTTAATAAACAAATAGATCAAATTGCTTTGGCATTTTATTTAGAAGAAAAACCAATCCTGATTCGAAAAGTTGGTGGGATTGATGGATGTCCGACTGAGAATGTTTATAACGAAATTATAAGGGGAAAAAACGTAACGATCTTAAACTTTTGTTTTACTTGTTCTGGTGCAGGGAAATTAGAAGAATTTATTAAAATTTTTAATAATAGAACAAATTCCTTATTGAAGTAATCTTAATTGCATAATATTGTTTTTTACAACAGTTATGGCGCTCAGCTTGTGAAACCTGAAACCAAAAAATAAAAAAACTTCGTACCTTAGCTGTCAGAAAATCAATTTTTATATAAGCCCCCATAAATTAAAAAATGAAAGTAGATCAAAAAGGACATACCGTTACGATTAAAGATACTCAAGGAGATGTAAATGCTTTCTTGGAAAAAGTAACGCAACAATTTAAAACCTTTGAAAAACAAAATATTATAATCGATTTATCATCAGATTCTAATATTTCAGAAAATGATTTAAAAGCTTTTTTACCGCTTTCTAAGATTCAGAAAAAAGCAAAAAAATCGTTTGTAATTGTAGCTACCGATCTTGATTTTAACGCTATTTCAGATAAATTGGCTGTAGTTCCTTCTCTTTTAGAAGCTCACGATATTATCGAAATGGAAGAAATCGAACGTGATTTAGGATTTTAATATTGGTTTAATTGTTTATTCGTTTAACTGTTTAATCGATTTGATTTAATTTTAAGCCGATTAAACGATTTACCAAATAAACGAATAAACAATAAAATTGAAACTAACTATACTTGGCTGTTATGCCGCAACTCCGAGAACACTTACTAATCCGACTTCGCAGGTTCTAGAAATTAGAAATCGATTGTTTTTAATTGACTGTGGTGAAGGAACTCAGGTACAGCTTCGCAAAAACAAGATTAAATTCTCAAAAATTAATCACATTTTTATCTCGCATCTTCATGGAGATCATTTGTATGGATTAATAGGAACTATTTCGACTTTTTCGCTTTTAGGTAGAACTACAGATTTACATATTTATGGTCCGAAAGGAATTAAAGAATTAATTCTTATTCAATTAAAACTGACTGAATCTTGGACAACGTATTCTTTGTTTTTTCACGAATTAGAATCGAAAGAAAGTGAAGTTGTTTTTGAAGATAAAAAGGTCATTGTGAAAACAATTCCGCTAAAGCATCGTGTTTATACAAATGGATATCTTTTTCAGGAAAAACCAGATGAAAGAAAACTAGATGTTGAAGCAGTTCAGCGTTATGATATTCATGTTGCTTATTATCAGAAAATAAAAAATGGCGGAGATATTACGCTTGATGACGGAACAGTAATTGAAAATGAAAAACTTACTTTTGATCCGCCGCCAGCAAAAAGTTATGCTTTCTGTTCTGATACAGTTTACAATGAAGAGATAATTCCGATTATACAGAATACAGATATTTTATATCACGAATCTACGTTTTTAGAGTCGGAAGCAAGATTGGCCGAAAAAACACTGCATTCGACAGCAAAAGAAGCAGCAAATATTGCTTTAAAGGCCAATGTGAAACAGCTTATTTTAGGTCATTATTCAACGCGTTATGATGGTCTAGAGCCATTTAAAAAAGAAGCAGAAGAGGTTTTTCCAAATGTGCTTTTGGCTGATGATGGAGTTAGTTTTGAGTTTTAATCTAAGGTTCTGAGATGCTGAGGTTCTAAGGGACTAAGTTTTGCTGTATTTGCTTCAAGTTTAAGTTGATGGAATCTTAATATATGATTGTCACACTGAGCGAAGTCGAAGTGCTTTTTTTGAGTAGAACTTGCTTTGTAGTTGTGGGCTTCGACTTCGCTCAGCCTGACAAACTTCAAACCTGAAACTTGAAACCTGAAACCTGAAACAAAAATCTAAAGTCAATAATCTAAAATAACAAATCATGAACGATTTAAGTAATTATAGAAAATCTTACGAGAAGAGTGAATTATTAGAAAGTAATATTCCAGAAGATCCGATTAATCTTTTTAACCGATGGTTTCATGAGGTGGAAGATTTTGGTGGAAGCGGAGAGGTGAATGCCATGACAGTTTCGACAATTGGATTGGATGGTTTTCCGAAATCGCGTGTTGTTTTATTGAAGAAATTTTCTGAGGAAGGTTTTATATTTTATACCAATTACAATTCGGAAAAAGGGAAAGCAATAGAAGCTAATCCAAATGTTTGTTTGTCTTTTTTTTGGCAGGAAGCAGAACGTCAGGTAATTATTAAAGGAATTGCCCAGAAAACATCTGAGATTGTTTCTGATAATTATTTTGATTCACGTCCTGACGGAAGTAAGCTAGGCGCTATAGTTTCGCACCAAAGTGAAGTTATTCCGTCGAGAACTTTTTTAGAAGAAAACTTAAAAAAAATAGAAACTGAATTTGAAGGTAAAACTATCCCTAGACCTGAAAATTGGGGAGGTTATATTGTAACTCCACTTCAAGTTGAATTCTGGCAAGGAAGACCTAATAGGCTTCACGATAGAATTAGATATACAAGTCAGTCTGATTTTTCGTGGAAAATTGAGCGACTATCTTCTTAGTTGTAAGAAAATACTTTTTTAAATAAAAATTATATGCATTTCATCGATTAATTTTGTAGTTTAACGGTAATTTGAATACGTTTGGTATAGAAAAAGCAAACGATATTTTATTCAAAGATAAATTTAAAGGATTTGCCCCAACATTTACTTTAAACCGCTAAAATGCTGATGATTATGAAAAAGATTATGCGCACCATGTTGTTCATTGCGATTTTGTTCGCAATGAACGCATGTTCTGCTGATAACGCCGAAGCAAGCTTGGATACCACTCCAACAGAAGCTCTTGTTGTAAACTACACTTATAACGATACCGAAATAGAAACTATGAAGCTAATAAACGAATACCGTGTGAGTGTTGGTTTAAATGCTTTAGAGAGAATTAATCATATATCTTTTAAATGTGAAGAGCATAATAAGTATATGATTGAAAACAATGTTGTAGATCATAATGATTTTGTTGCTAGATCTAGTAATATGACTAGTATACTAGGAGCTAAAAAAGTAGGAGAGAATGTAGCCTACAATTATAAAACTGCAGAAGCGGCTGTACGAGCTTGGCTTGACAGTCCTGGACACAAAGAAAATATAGTAGGCGATTATACCCATTTTGGATTATCTGTAACAACAGATCCTGCTACGGGAAAAAAATATTACACTAACATATTTGTTAAGATTTAAAAGTTTATTGAACAGGTTGGTTTTTTAGAGGTCGTTGTAATTCATAGAATTGCAACGACTTTTTAAATAAAAAAAGCTGCCATATCGGCAGCTTTTTTGTTGATCTATTTTTAATATTACAAGGCTGTAATAATGAATTCGCTTCGTCTGTTTGCTTGATGTTCTGCTTCTGTACATGGAACTCCGTCTGAACATTTATTTACAAGTTGATTTTCTCCGTATCCTTTTCCAGTCAATCGGTTAGGAGCGATTCCGTTTTTAACTAACCATTGAATAGTCGATTTCGCTCTGCGGTCAGATAAAGCTTCGTTATACTGATGCGAAGCTCTACTGTCTGTATGCGAACGGATATCTAGTTTCATTGTTGGATAATCATTCAGAACAACCAATATTTTTTCTAGATCTAAGGCAGCTTCGGTTCTAATATTAGATTTATCCAAGTCGAAATAAATCATCTTGATGCCAAAGCATTTTCCTAAATCGTCGCCTACAGTAACCTTACAAGTTGATTTTTCCAATGCAATCGGTAGACTAGTTTTTCCGCTTGTTTTATCTATAGTAACAGGTAGCTCTTTTGTGGCATATTCTGGTTTTTCGGCTCTTACATAATAGGTTTTCCCGCATTCTACAGAAAAACTGTATTTACCAGACGCGTCTGCAACACCAGAATTTTTGAGATTCATTTGGTCATCATATAAAGTAAGCTTGGCTCCAGGAAGAGCAATTCCTGTTTCAGCATCGGTTACTGTTCCATACAATTCCTGAATACATCTTAATCTTCTGGTTTCTAGAAATCCGTAAATATCATCAGACCCTTGTCCTCCGTCTTTATTAGAGGAGAAAAAACCTCTTCTTGTTTCGGGATCAATAATATACGCAAAGTCATCTTTTGGAGAATTGACATCAGCTCCAACGTTTTGTATATTACTTATTTTTCCGTTATTGTCAATATTGGCAACAAATACATCTAAACCTCCAAGTCCTGGATGCCCGTCTGAAGCAAAGTAAATTTCATTTTCAGAAGTTAGATACGGAAAAGTTTCTTTTCCTTCTGTATTAATTGTATTTCCGAGATTTTCTGGTGTACCATAACCTCCATTTGGATTTATGCTGACTTTATACAAATCTGACTGTCCAATTGATCCTGGCATATCAGAAGCAAAATACAGTGTTTTTTCGTCTGGACTCAAAGCAGGATGAGCCGTACTGTAATTATCACTATTAAAAGGAAGTTCCGCAATGTTAGTCCATTTATTATCTGGTCCAAGTTCTGCTTTGTAAAGTTTGATTAAAGTGATCTTATTTTCATCCTTTCCTTTCTTTCCGTTGATATAATTATTTCTAGTGAAATAAACCGTTTTACCATCTCTAGTAAAAACTGGTGAAGCCTCATGGAATTTAGTATTAATGGCCGATTTAAATTTATTGACTTTTGATGTGCTTCCTGTTGCAGGATCTAGATCGGCATCATAAATATTAGTAAAATATTCTCCTGTCCATTTGTGTTTGCGTTGTGTGAAATTCCCTGTATCTCTTGCAGAAGCAAAATAAATTTTGTTGTTGTAGACAAATGATCCATAATCGGAGTACTTGCTATTGATGCCTGCATTTTCTATTTGGTACCTCCCAGAGTTTGCTTTAATCTGATCCAAATAGTTTATATCTTCTTTATAAAGCTTTCCTCTGCTGTCATTTTTTGATTTAGCATTAAACTCATCCAGAAGTTTATTTGCTTTAGCCATATCTCCGCTTGATTTTAGAGACTGTGCGTATCTAAAATAGTATTCTGGCTCAACATCTGTATTCATTGCAAATAATTCGCCATACCATTTTGCGGCATTCTGAAAATCTGAATTAAAATAATAGGCGTTACCTAGTTTTTTAAACATGTCTTCAGACTTATAGCCTTTATTAGCAACTTTTTCATAAGTTTTAATGGCATCAACATAGGCATAACTGTCATATTTCTTGTCTCCAGAATTGACTTTTGCCTGTTGCGCATAAGTGCTAAATGAAAAAGCGCCTATAATTGTAACGAAAAGTATTGTATAGTTTTTCATGATACCTTATTTTTAGAAGAAACGAGGAGTTGTCATTTTGCCTTTGTTTGAGAAGAATTCATAACGCAAGAAGATTTCGTGCGAACCTGAATTGTAATTATTCAATTTGGTAGTTTCTCGATCATATCCGTAACCTAAATAAAGTCCGTCTGTAATTTGAAATCCAACCATAGCACTTAAAGAAGCGCTCCATCTGTAAGCTGCACCAATCATAAATTTATCATAGAACATAAAGTTGGCAGAGACATCTACTTGAAGAGGTGCTCCTTCGACCATTTTAGTCAAAAGTGCAGGTTTAAATTTTATGTATTGATATTTATCAAGATCGAATACGTAACCTCCAATTAAATAATAATTGATTTTGTCTTTATAAATTGCTACATCGTTATCATTGTAACGATTAGTTTCAATAAAGTTTGGAACAGACAAACCAATGTATGCTTTATCAGAGTGCCAATAAACCCCAGCTCCAACATTAGGACTGAATTTATTATTTAAATCCTGAAATTGAGGATCTCCTTGATCTGCAGGATTTAATTTGTTTACATCTAAGTTGAAGATATTTGCGGTTCCTTTAATACCAAATGAAAGTTTAAAATCTGCAGATGTCTGAATTGTATAAGATAGGTCTACAGAAATGTTGTTCTCATTTGTTGGGCCAATTTTGTCGTTAACCAACGATGCTCCTATACCTAATTTGCTATTATTTATTGGTGTATTAATTGAGAAACTGCTTGTCTCTGGAGCTCCATCAAGGCCAACCCATTGGGTGCGGTACAGGCCGAATACACTAAATACTCCACGAGAACCTGCATATGCAGGATTTATGGTTATTGTATTGTACATATACTGTGTATACTGTGCATCTTGCTGTGCATACCCTGAACATGTAACTAACAGAATGACGAAGAAAAATAATTTTGTTCTCATAGTAGATTTTATTAATTTAATAATTACTATTGATTTTTTAAATCACTGAAAATCAATGTCGTATAAATCAAAATTAGTCAAAAAAATCATTTTTTTAAATACGCTGCAAATAACCTTTGCAGCGTATTTTAATTGTTATTTCGATAGATATAAGTACCCGTCTAATTTGTGATCTTGAGCATTGTTGTTTCCATCTAGAGATTTATAATTAATAATGTAAAAATAAGTTCCAGTTGGTAGTCCATCAGATTGCTTAACGGTTGTTCTTCCTCTTGAAGTTCCGTCGAAAGCATTTGTTGTATTATTGTAGTTTGTGGTTTCAAAAACTAAAACTCCCCAGCGATTATATATTTCAACAGAATTGGTTGGATAACAAGTTGTGTCATCAATATTATCAATTTTGAAGAAATCGTTTATATTGTCACCGTTTGGAGAAAATGCATTATGTACTAACACATCACCACAAGCTAAGACTTTACAATCATCATTGATTTCCATATTTAAAACTATATTTCTTGGACATCTTTCATCGGCTATTATATATTCGAAAGTGTAATTGCCCAATGCTAAACCAAACGGATTAAGAATACCACCCTGAAGGGCATTAGTATTGTTTCTATCTTGCCAAATTCCTGTTGAAGGAGTTCCTTCAGGAAGTAAGGTGCTTAGGTTAATCAATGTCGAATCATCGTTACATGCTGTGCCTCTTACTTCTACAACACCACTTGGAATTACTATAATGGTAACAGTTGCAGAATCACAATTATCTGGACTTGATTTATCACAAATTGTGTAACCGTAAGTATAAGTGCCAGCAGGTGTTAAGCTAGACACATTTACATTTCCAGAAGCATCAACAGTAATGTTTGGATCTGTTTTAGTGTTATTCCCTTCGGTAAGAAGCGTAAAGTTTACTAATTCTATCGTTACAGGTGTTCTTCCTTTTAAATCATTGCTGAAAATATTACCTACTAGTCCGAATGAATTACAACCGATATTGCTATAAGTATCATCATTCGCAATTATAGGAGAGATCACAATAACAGTCACAATAGCTGTATCACAGTTTCCAAAATCGGCCTTTTCGCAGATTTGATACGTTAATGTATAAGTGCCACCAGGCGTATTTGCTGCAACATTTATAGTTCCGTCAGGGCCTATTGATATTGAACCTGTTGGGTCGGGAACTGTTGTTGTAAGTGTTACGTCATTTATATTTACCGCAGAACCATTTAGTGTATCGTTGGTTAAAACGTTACCCACAGTAGTTTGTGTTGGGCTTGATATTATTGGTGCAGGATTATCATCATTGGCAACAATTGCAAATGTTGGTCTTGCAGTACAATAAGGATCTGCCGGTGGATAATTAACTGTTATAGTCTCACTCGGATTTACAGATAGCGTTACATTAGCGGTTGGACGTAATTTCTCAAATCCATCAGCGGCTTCAATCCATTTGTTGTTTTCAAAAACCCAACCTGGCCAATCAATTCCTTTTCCTTGATCATCTACTACCGCTCCAGGCCATAATACGCGACCACTTAATGGCAGATTGTTCATTGTTGTTACAACATTATTGTTGCTATCTGCCCAAGCAATAGTTACACCATTTACAGGAGTGAAGTTTACTGGTGTTACTACATAATCAATGTAAGGAACATCATTAACACAAATTGAGGTTGCAGTAACTGTCATTACAGGAGCTTCTATTGTAACGGTTACAGTTGCTGTGTCACAATTGTCTGTCTGATCAGCTTCGCAGATTTGATACACCATTGTTAATGTTCCTGCTGGAGCATTTGGCAATACATCTACTGAACCATCAGGGTTTAGTTTTAAAAACTCATTTGGTGTAACCGTTGTAATTATAACATCAGATGCTGTTATAGTATTTCCTTCTAATGTATCATTTGGTAATACATTCAATACATTGGTTGTTGTATGATTTACACCAGGAATTGGACCAGCAGAGTCATCATTTGCAACAATATCTTTGTATTCTTTACAGCTAATTCCGAAATCATTGTCTAAATGAACTAAATCTTCTGGAGTAATGGTTACAATGTATCCGCTGTCTGTTGTGGTTTTACAAACGGTATGCAATTGCATTTTGCCTGTTTTACCAGCAATATTTTTAGCAGATATAGACGGAAGTACTTTTACTAAACCAGTTAATCCTAAGTTTGCTGCCATAGTATCGAAATTCGCATCTCTAACCAATTTTATAGTATATTCTCCATAAGGATTTGCTATATCTGGACGGTTTCTCCAGAATCCTTCAATTCCAACAATTACTTCATCATGGTATCCGTTTGGACCATCAATAATTATATTTGCGTTCAATGCATTTCCGAAACCTCCAGCATTTAATTCTCCAACATTTTGAGGTCCGGTATAGCTTCCGTCTCCGTTAAGATCTATCCATTCCCATTGGCTATAATCAATGTTTCCATTTGAGTCTGGTATATTTTTAGTTACAATTCCATCATTGTTCGCATCATACCATTCATCCTGAATTCCGTTACTATTAGTGTCAAACCAAACGTAATCTCCAAGAACAGGAAGTTTTGAAGCTCCATATTCAAAATTATGGGTTTGTATTTTACAATCTTCTAGAGTAGTAAAGAATAAGCTAGAGTTAACAGGGTATAATTGATATGCACTATTCAAATTAGCGTCTTGCACTTGAACTAAGTAGCTTCCAGCAGGCATTCCAGAGAAACTATACATTCCGTCTGCGCCTGTAATGTGCATTTGTATTGGTCCTGTAGTAGTTCCTTGAGGAACTAAAGTAACAGGTACATTTGCGATTGGAGCGTTAGTATCTATATTGATAATCTGTCCAGAAATTTTTACAGTATACACAGGTTGTGTAATCACAACGGTAGCTGTAGCAGAACAAGTCTGATTTTCACCATTTATAGGTGCAGTTGCAGTAAGAGTATAAGTTCCTGCTGGTAAATTAGTATTGCCAACAACCTCATTTCTTTCATTAGTAATTACTACAGTTGAGCCTGCGCTGTTTGATATTGTAATTGAACCATCTGAACCGCCAAAACAGCTTGTGTTTGTTGCAATTCCGCTAACTGTAACTTTACGTTCAACTGTGAAAGTTTGAACCAATTCGGTTTTATTTCCTGCACAGTCGGTTAAAGTGTAAGTTCTTGTTAAGATATATGGTTCTCCATCACATCCATTTCCGCCATTGTTTGTATCGGTAACAGTGATATTTACAGTAGGGCTGCAATTATCGGCAGCATCTTTAATATCTGATGGATTTCCTACAGGTATTACATCTATACTAGCTAAGTTGGTTACACTTTCTGGAGCTGTTCCAGTTGGAGCAGTTTTATCTCGTACTGTGATAACTTGAACATGAGTAGTCGTATTGCCACCACAATCACTAATTTTCCAAGTACGAGTCAAGGTATAATTAGAAGGACATTCATTTTCAATACCTGATTTCGTTTCTGTATAAACTATTGGTAAGTCTCCATTGCAATTATCAGAAGTATGCATTTCTGCTGGTTCAGGAACTGCATCACATGATACTTCAATATCTAAAGGAAGAGTTCCAGTAAATAGTGGAGCAGTAGTGTCCTGAATTGTAATTATCTGAGTAAAAGTTTCTGATGTGTTGCCACAGTCGTCTTTTACAGTCCAAGTATTGGTATATGTTCCAGCATTTGAACAATTTTCAGAAGCCACAAACTGTCCGCTCGCTTTAGTGATGTTTGTGACATCAGCATCGCAAGAGTCAGAAGCGGTCGGGAATTTAGCCTGAGCGGCAGCCAGCCCTTCTGCATCGCTGCATTCTAAAGTTGCGTTTAAAGATTCAGCCGCAGTAGTCCATGTCGGAGCTGTGGTGTCTTGGATTGTGATGATTTGTGTGAAAGTTTCCGATTCATTTCCGCAGTCATCTTTTACGGTCCAAGTGTTTGTGTATGTTCCCGCGTTAGCGCATCCTTC
>NZ_JAEFCA010000003.1:118939-120163 GCF_016405855.1 Flavobacterium sp. IB48 | reverse complement strand
CCTTCTGCATCGCTGCATTCTAAAGTTGCATTTAAAGATCCAGCCGCAGTAGTCCATGTAGGAGCAGTAATGTCTTGAACAATTATAGTTTGACTGACAGGAAGTGAAACATTATCGCAAGCGTCTTTTGCAGTCCAAGTTCTTGTTTTAGTATATGATCCAGCACAATTCCCCTCTGTAATTGTATCTACATAAGTTAATGAAGAAACTGTTCCACTGTCATCAGTTGCTGTGGCTTGTGTGAAAACTGGTTCTGCTGGGCAATTTATGGTTGTTGTTTCTGGTAATGGATTTATAATTGGTTTAATAGAGTCTCCATCCAAAATCGTAAATGATTCTGAAATCTGGCATCCATTTGCATCAGTTATAAGAACTGTATAATTTCCTGCAGGAAGATTGTTGGCTGTAGCTCCTGTTTGAACAGGATTTGAATTCCAAGAATATAAATATGTAGGAGTTCCCCCAGAAACTGTTACAGTTGCAGAACCATTACTACCTCCACCACAAGTTACATCAGTTTGAGATTTTGTAGCAGATAATCCTTGTTGAGGTTGAGATATTGTTACAGAACAAGTAGTAGTATAATTTAACTTGTCTGTTACAGTTACATTATGAACGCCAGCACTTAAAGCAATTGCTTGTGCAGTAGTTTCACCGTTATCCCAAAGATAAGTATAGTCACCATTACCTCCTACAGCTGTAATAGTTGCTTTTCCAGTATTTTCTCCAAAACATTTTACAGCGCTATCTTGAGAAATACTGCAAGAAAATACATCTGGTTGAGTTATAGTGACAGTACAAGTTGTTGTGCATCCTTTTGAATCGGTTACAGTAACAGAATGAAGACCTGCACTTAATCCAACTGCTTTTTGAGTAGTTTCACTATTATCCCATAAATAAGTGTAGCCTACATTACCACCAATTGGAGTTACAGTAGCTTCTCCATCGCTTAAACCATTTGAAGTGACAGCTTTATTTTGAATAATAGAACAACTTAAAGCTATAGCTGGTTGTGATATGGTTACTGAATTGGATTGAGAAGAGCAAGAATCAGTAATTGTTAAAGTGTACGTTCCTGAAGGAAGGTCTGAAACAGTTGCTGTTGTTCCAACTTCAATTCCTCCGCTATTTTTCCAAGAGTACTTTACTGTTCCAATTGCGTTTGTTACAGTTCCAGCCGTTACAGAACCAGTGCTTTTTCCAAAACAAGAGGCATCGGTTTTA
>NZ_JAEFCA010000003.1:0-118842 GCF_016405855.1 Flavobacterium sp. IB48 | reverse complement strand
ACCACATTTGCACTGTTTTTCCAAGAGTAGTTTACCGTTCCAATCGCGTTTGTCACGGTTCCAGCTGTTACAGAACCAGTGCTTTTTCCAAAACAAGAAGCATCAGTTTTAGAAGATGCGCCTAAAGCTAAAGCCGCCGCAGGCTGACCTATTGTAACAGAATTGGATTGTGAAGAGCAGGTGTCTGTAACGGTCACCGTATAAGTTCCCGCCGGAAGATTTGAAACAGTTGCAGTAGTTCCTACCACCACATTTACACTATTTTTCCAAGAGTAGGTTACAGTTCCAATCGCGTTTGTCACAGTTCCTGCCGTTACGCTTCCAGTGCTGGCACCAAAGCAAGAGGCATCTGTTTTAGAAGAAGCTGCCAAAGCGAGAGCTGCTAAAGGTTGTGTAATTACAACACCATTAACATTTGCAGAACAACCATTTGCATCAACAACTTTAATGTCATAAGTTCCTGCTGTTAAATTTTGTAAAGTATTTGGAGTCGTACCGCCGTTTATGTAATACGTATATGGAGCGGTTCCGTTGGTAGCTTTTATCTGAATAGTACCATCATTGCCTCCAAAACATTTTACATTAGATTTTGTATCTAATGCAACCGTGTAAAATGGAGGTAAAACAATAGTTGATGTTACAAAATCTCGATTGGCATACCACCAAGTATTTATCGTATTTAAATTACCATATTGTGGAGAACCATTATTGTTAGAATTAAAACCATTCCATCTGTGGCAATTACTAGGAGGAGTACTGTTAGGTGTACAACCTGTTAGGTTTACTTTGGCATCAAAAGTACCGCCAGTATAAGTAATGGCGCTGTCATCCCAGTAAAACTTTAAAACGTATCCTGATGGAGCTGCTGGTCTTACAGTTGTGCATGAAAAACCATATTGATTTTCTTCTACATCATATATTGGGAAATGGAATGCAGCCTGCCCAAATGTAACGACAATAGGTATATTTGTTCCTTGTGCGATCGTGTTTCCTAAACCATCTTTTCCGTTCCAAGGAACACTTACGGCATAAGGAGGAGCGCCTGATGCAGTAACAGTTTGAGTTGTCAAGACATCTTTGGTTCCTGGAGTATAAATTCCGTCTCCGCCATTAAAATCAAGAAGTATTTCAATTGTTCCGCTTTTAAAAACGCTTATATTGATATTGCTTTCTCCAATACCACAATTGGTGATTCCGTTAATGACTATGTTGCCGTTGTAAGTTCCGTTTTTCCAGACATTAATATCAGGATCGTTTAAGAAAACCTCATACTTCGGACTCATTTTTGTGGCATCAGAAGCATTGTAAACGCTTTTTTGATCATTTGCAGCATTTCCTGAATTTCCCGGACCTGTATTGTTAAAAGCAACATTGAAATACCATGGTCTAAAACCTGCACCATTGAAATTGATTTTATTAACAAAACCATTTTGAGTAGTAGCTCCAGTTGTAGAGCCATTGTCGGGAGCAAAAACATAGAAAGCTCCTGTAAAATCGGTGGTAACATTGTTCATGGCAAAAGCCCAACGTTTTGAATAAAGACGACCTGGAATTGAATTTTTAGTACTGTTGTTAGCTACAGTTATATCATAATAATTATAATAAAGTTCAGAGTAGTTTGAACTGTTGCTTTCAAATTCAATCCAATAATCACCAGCAGGCATACCTGTTGGATCAAATACAATAGGAACATAACCAGCAGTAGTAACTCCATCGACTCCATTCGGACCATTTTGGGCTCTTGAAAGGCGTTGAGCTTCAGTACCTGTTATGTTTGCTGTAAGACTGGTCAAATTATAACTAGCAAAAGCAACCGTACCGTCAGGTTTCATAATTCTGAACTTAGAATCTATTTCGTTGCTGTTATCTGGTGCAGTTCTTCTGGCTCTAGTAAAACCTAAGTACACCTTTTCGCTATTTGGATTTTGAATTCTAATGTAAAGCCTTTGTTCATTGGTTGAACCATATCGAGCAAAATTTCCGTATTCATCATTATTTATGCAAAGAGAAGCTCTATGATTAACATCTGGAGTTGTTTGTTTAGAACCTTCGCCAGCATAAATATTGATGCATAAAGTGCTCAATACAAGGCTTAAAAGAATTTGTAAATTGATCTTAAATGTAAAGTTTTTCATATTAAATATTTTTAATATTGCTGTAATTAGAACTACGAGTAAAACGAATGACTACTACATTTGGTAGTTTAAAGCATAAAGTGTTTTAGAAGCTGCGATCTTTTTAAAATCTAAGATGAAGTCGTTAAACCCAACCCCTTTTGTTTTTTTTGGAGGGACATAGGTGTAAACAATAGTTTGGCTTATGCTTTGAGGACAAGTAGAAGATGTTGCAATGATTTTAGTCCCGTTCCATTGATCAAGCTGACTAAGATCTCTTGGATTAAGCTTTATGTAAAATTCTTTGCTTTCTCCTGGAGCAAGAGTAATGGTTTTGTTTTCCAGTCTATTAGTGAATAAAACATTGCTTTTTGAAGAGCTTCCATCTGGATTTTCATTGAAGTCTGAAAAATTATCCGCAGATAATTGATAAGTATCTGTTGCGTTTCCAGTATTTTTAATTTGAAGCACAAAGGAAGTTTCTGCACCTGTAAATTTTTGCTCATTTGATCCATCAATAGTGATTTCCGAACCACACGAACCAGACTGTGCAAATAAAACCGTTGTAATCAAGCAGAGTAGCAGCGTAAAAAAGTTCTTTTGAAAGATGTTTTTTCTTTGCGAAAAAATAATCTTACAATTGCTTACAAATTTCACCGCTTTTTCAAGAGTAGATTTAGTTTTCATAACTTAAGATTTTATTTTAAAGTATTTATGAAATTTTAACAGAATCAAAGTTATATTAGAGTTTTTCTAATATTATTTTTTTATCTGTAACTAACCAAAAAACTCGTTGAAGTGTTACTTTTTTCGAAAAAAATGACCCAAAAACACTTTTTTTTAACTCAAAAAAGTAGAATTTTTTCGTACATTTTTTTGCTCTTTTGATGAAAATAGGTTTGTTTTTAATGTTGTAAATAATTAATAATCAAGTATTTAGTTAAAATTTTAAAAAAATGTATAATATCGACTAAATACTAATTTCTTAGATGAATTACATAAAAAATAAAAATTTACGTTTCTATTTTATGTTAATGTTAATGTATTGAGAATAATGTATTCTTGTTAAAATTTAATAAGAATGTTAACAGAAATAAAAAAAAGAAAAGGTTTAAAATATCTTTTGTAAATTAGAACTTAATTAAAAAAATATCCTGTAAAACAGGTTTTTAAATTATGCAGCTTATGAAAAATCTCATATTAATTCGTCATGCCAAATCTAGCTGGGAAGCACCACTAAAAGATTTTGATCGTCCTTTAATGAAAAGAGGAATTTTAGACGCGCACGACGTTTCATTAAATATTTCAGAGTATCTTCCTAAAACGTATATTATTTGGAGTAGCACTGCTGCGAGGGCTTCAGAAACAGCATTGATTTTTGCCCAAAATATTTCATACCCTATAGAAAGCATTGTTTACAAAGACGAGTTATATACTTTTGACGATAAACAACTCGAAAAAGTTATTAAATCGTGTGATAATAGTTTTGAAAGCGTTATTCTTTTCGGACATAACGAGGCTATTACAAATTTTGTTAATAAATTTGGGGATGTTTTTATAGAAAATGTTCCAACTTCAGGCTTTGTGTCATTACAATTTGATGCAGAAAGCTGGGACACTATCCATAAGGGCAAAACACATAAAACTATTTTCCCCAAAGATTTAAAATAATAACAGTGTACGAACAGAAATATATCGATAGAGAAAAAAGCTGGTTAGCGTTTAATGCAAGAGTACTTCAAGAAGCTGCAGATAGTACAGTGCCACTTTTAGACAGACTGCGTTTTGTTGGAATTTTTTCAAACAATTTAGACGAATTTTTTAGAGTTCGATATGCAGCCATTCGGCGATTAAGCCTCTCGGGTATTTCTGGCGAAAAATATTTAGGAGGTATTTCTGCCCACCAATTAATTAAAGATATTACCGAAATTGTAATTCAGCAGCAATCTGAAAGTTTGCGTATACTTAGTAATATTGAAGCCGAACTCGAATCTGAGAATATTTTTATTATAAACGAAACGCAAATTACGCCAAAACAAGAGTGTTTCTTAAAAGACTTTTATACTCAAAAATTAAGTCCAGAACTGGTAACGATTATCTTAAATGATTTAGCAGTTTTTCCAATTTTAAAAGATACGTTAGGTTATTTGGCAGTTCGTTTAGAATTAGCTAATGACGAGGTTCGTTATGCCTTAATCGAAATTCCAAAAAATATTAACAGATTTGTCGTTCTTCCGTCTGAAGACGAAAAACAATATGTTATTTTAATTGATGATGTCATTCGTTTCAAGCTGAAAAACATCTTTAATATATTCGATTATAAGAGTGTTTCTGCTCACATGATTAAAATTACACGTGACGCACAATTGGACATTGACAGTGATTTGAGTAAAAGTATGCTTGAAAAAATCGCTACATCTGTAAAAGACCGTCGTATAGGAGAACCTGTTCGTTTTATTTACGATAATTTAATTGAAGATGATACGCTGCAATTTTTCTTAGATAAAATGAAAATTGTAGAAACAGATAGTATAATTCCTGGAGGAAGATATCATAATCGCCGCGATTATATGAGTTTTCCAAATTTAGGACGTTACGATTTATTGTATAAGCCAAATGAGCCTATGCCGGTTCCTGGTTTAAGCTTAGAAGGCAGTATTTTAGAAAAAATCAGCAAAAAAGACTATTTAGTTCACGCGCCCTATCAATCTTTTTCTTATTTAACCAAATTTTTGCGAGAAGCGGCTTTAGACCCTAAAGTAACAAGTATCAAAATAACTTTATATCGTTTAGCTAAAAACTCGCAAGTAATTAGCTCTTTAATAAATGCTGCTAAAAATGGTAAAAGAGTAGTGGTACAAATCGAACTTCAAGCCCGTTTTGATGAAGCTTCAAATATTTCGTATGCAGAACAAATGCAAATGGAAGGAATTGAACTTATTTTTGGAATGAAAGGTCTTAAAGTACATAGTAAAATATGTGTAATAGAAAGATTGGAAGAAGGTAAAAATCGTCGTTATGGATTTATTTCTACAGGAAACTTCAACGAGTCGACTGCTAAAATCTATACAGACGTAACGCTTTTAACCTGTCATCAGGGAATTTTAAAAGACACTTCAAAAATATTTGAGTTTTTTGATATCAATTACAGAGTACATCGATATAAGCATTTAATCGTATCGCCTCATTATACAAGAACCAAATTTATAAAACTGATTGATCGCGAAATTCTTCATGCGCTTGCAGGCAGAAAAACGCACATAAAATTAAAAATGAATAGTTTATCTGATTTTAAAATGATTGATAAATTATACGAAGCAAGCAATGCAGGAGTAAAAATTCAGCTTCAAGTAAGAGGAATTTGCTCTTTAATTCCTGGAATTCCTGGAATGAGCGAAAATATTGAAGCAATAAGTATCGTAGATAATTACTTAGAACATTCGAGAGTATATATTTTTGGAAATGCCGGTTTAACCGAAGTTTATATTTCATCTGCCGATTTTATGACTAGAAACCTAGATGCAAGGGTAGAAGTAACATGTCCGATTTATGATATTGAAATTAAAAAAGAACTAATCGATAACTTCAATATTGGTTGGAAAGGAAATGTAAAAGTAAGGTATCATTCTTATAAATTAGATAATAAATATAAGCCAAAAAATCATCATGCCCCATTTAGAGCACAGTTTGAGACCTATAAGTATTATCAAAATAAAGTAGCAATACTAGATGAGGTTCCTCAAAAAGTAAATTAATAATAAATACCAATTTTCAAATCATAAAGTGAGCATGATTAACATTAGGAAGTTTGCAGCGATAGACATCGGTTCGAATGCCATGAGGCTTTTGATCGCTAACGTTGTGGAGCAAGAAGGAAAAGAACCGCAGTTTAATAAAAGTTCCCTTGTTCGTGTGCCAATTCGTTTAGGGCAAGATGCCTTTACGGTTGGAGAAATTTCACAAGAAAATATAGATCGAATGGTTGATGCCATGAAAGCATTTAATCTTTTGATGAAAGTACATAAAGTAGAGCGTTATATGGCATTTGCAACTTCTGCAATGCGTGAAGCATATAATGCAAAAGAAGTCGTGGCTTTGATTAAGAAAAAAGCAGACATAAAGATTGAAATTATTGACGGTAAAAAAGAAGCGGCAATTATTGCTTCAACAGATTTGCATCATTTAATTAAATCTGACGAAACGTATCTTTTTGTTGATGTTGGAGGTGGAAGTACTGAGTTTACTTTGTTCTCTGACGGAAAAATGATTACTTCAAGATCGTTTAAAGCAGGAACAGTACGTTTGTTGAATAATATGGTGCATGATGTTGTTTGGGATGAAATCGAAAAATGGATTAAAACCAACACGGCAGATTATGATGAAGTAACATTGATAGGTTCTGGAGGAAACATCAATAAGTTGTTTAAAATGTCTGGCAAACAACAGGAAAAACCACTTTCGTACATTTATGTTAACTCACAGTATGCTTTCTTAAATTCGTTGACATACGAACAAAGAATTGCTGAATTGGGGCTAAACTCTGATCGTGCCGACGTAATTATCCACGCAACTCGTATTTACCTGAATGCAATGAAATGGAGCGGCGCACGCCAGATTTATGTTCCTAAAATCGGACTTTCTGATGGTATCGTAAAAGCAATGTATTACGGTAAAATTTAATATTTATATTTTTTTAAATGAACAAAGGTAGACTAGAAGCTTTTAGTGATGGTGTTTTGGCAATCATTATAACCATTATGATTTTGGAAATCAAAGCGCCAGAAGGACATCAGTTTGAAGATTTAAAACCGCTTATTCCTAAATTTTTAAGTTATATTTTAAGTTTTATCTATGTTGGAATATACTGGAATAATCACCATTATTTATTGCATGGATTGTCAAAAGTAAACGGAAAAGTGTTGTGGAGTAATCTGCACTTTCTGTTCTGGCTTTCACTAATTCCTGTTTCTACCGCTTGGATGGGAGAACATAATTTTGAGAAAGCAGCAATGTCGCTTTATGGTGCCATTCTATTTTTGTCTGCAATTTCATATGTAATATTGCAGTACACGATTATGTGTAGTGAAGGTGATGATTCTGCTTTGAGAAAAGTGCTTAAAAAAGATTTTAAAGGTAAAATTTCTTTGGTTTTATATGTAATTGGAATTGTTGCCGCATTTTATAATCAATGGATTTCTGGCGCTGCATATTTTATTGTGGCAATGTTGTGGCTTATTCCAGACAAAAGAATCGAGAGAGTTTTTGCTTCTAACGAATAATTTATGAAATCTGTTTTTCAGTCCATTCAGAATTTTTCTGCTGATGAATTAAGTCATTTAGATGATTTGATTACATTTCGAACATTGAAAAAAGGAGATCTTTTATTGACTGAAAATCAGATTTGCAACGAAATAGTTTTTATCGAAAAAGGAATTCTCCGTTCCTTTTTTGTTAATCATAAAGGTGACGAAATCACCAATTGTTTTGCTTTTGAAAATGAATTCATGGCGTCTTTTGCGAGTTTCATAACAGAAGAAAAAGCAGAAGAAAATATTCAGGCTTTAACCGATACAAAGCTTCAAGTCTTAAATAGAAAAGCTCTTGAAAAACTATATAAATTAGGGTTCAATTGGCAGGAAACAGGACGGAAATTGACCGAAATAGAATTTGTAAATCTGAATAAAAGAATGATTTCCTTTCAAAAGTTGTCAGGCGCAGAACGTTACAGAGAATTGTATCAGAATCATCAAAAATACATTCAGTTAATTCCATTGCAATATTTGGCTTCTTACTTAGGAATTACACCAAGACATTTAAGCCGAATTAGAAAAGCGGTTTTATAGGACATTTGTCTAGCAAAAGAAAATGGACGAATAGTATTTTTGGAAAAATATTTATATGAAAAAAATACTGGTTATAAACGGACATCCAAATGCTGAAAGCTTTAATTTCGGAATTGCTGAAGCGTATAAAAATGGAGCGATCACTTCTGGCGCTCAAGTAGAAATTATAACGATTGCCAATTTAAACTTCAATCCCAATCTTCAGTTTGGTTACCAAAAACGAACGGATTTAGAACCTGATTTATTAGAATCGTGGGAGAAAATAAAAAAAGCCGATCATTTGGTTTGGATTCATCCTGTTTGGTGGGGTGGACTTCCAGCGATAACAAAAGGTTTTATTGATCGATTATTTTTACCAGGAATGGCTTTTCAATACCATGAAAATTCTGTTTGGTGGGATAAATTACTGAAGGGAAAAACAGCTCATATCATTACAACTCTAGATCAGCCAAGTTGGTATTATAGATTGGTTTACGGTAGACCAAGCGTTAACCAGTTAAAGAAATCGACTTTGGAATTTTGCGGAATAAAACCTGTGAAAGTAAGTTATGTTGGAATTGTAAAAGGTTCTAATCAAGAGCAAAGAAAAAAATGGCTTACAAAAGTTTACACTTTCGGACTCAAGAACAAATAAAATTTTGTTCCAAATTATCAGAATAAATTACCTCCTTAAATTAAAGATTTATATCCAATCCAAATGTAGTACGCAAAAGTTCTATATTTGGATTGATTTCTAAGAAACGATTGTATCGATCTTGATCGTTAAGAGCTCTTACTGCTTTAATCTCTTCGTTTACAATTACTTCAATTGTAATATCATGATTATGTAAGTGACCTTTTAAATGTCCTAATAAACCATTCATCTGCCCCTCAAAATCCAATTTAGAACCTTCATTTGGCAGTTCATAAGAAATTGTTGTGCCATTCAGAACAGGATCGCTAATCAATAGAATCGATTCCATAATCTTAAGGCCTTTTTGTCCTAAACGTTCTGCATATTTGTTCCAGTGTAGGCGCATATCGGTTTCGTTAAATTCTTCAGTTAAATAAGCAGTGGTAGGTTTAACATACGTCTTGCCGCTGGCTTCCATTTCTTTTTTCTTGCGGATACTAGCAAGAGAAAAAGCAGAAACCTTAGGAGCACCGTTTGGTTCTGTTGTTGGAGCTTCTGGAGTCTGAACTTTTGGAGTTTCTGCAACTTGTTGTGGTTGAGAAACAGAAGTTTGGTTTTCTGTTACAGCTGGAGAAGTTTGATTCTCAGTTGCTACAGAACTTTCTATTTTGGACTTTGGACTTTGGACTTCAACAATAGAATAGCCTCCGTTTTTAAAGTAAACGGGTGGAATTATGAATTGCTCAACTTTTTTTTTTCTCCATCAAAGTTGATAGAGGCTAATTGCATCAAGCATAATTCAACTAAAAGTCGTTGATTCTGGCTTAATTTGTATTTTAAATCGCAGTCGTTTGCAATGTCAATTCCTTTTAATAAAAACTCCTGAGAACATTTTTGAGATTGAACTGCATACATTTGCTGTGCTTGTTCTCCAACTTCTAATAAAGCAATAGTTGAGGGCGTTTTGCTTACTAGCAAATCTCTAAAATGAGAAGCTAAACCAGCAATAAAATGATGTCCGTCAAAACCTTTAGCAAGAATGTCATTGTAAGCTAATAAAAGCTTTGGAATTTCATTTTCTAAAAGTAAATCAGTAATAGAAATATAAGTCTCGTAATCTAAAACGTTTAAGTTTTCAGTAACGGCTTGACGTGTTAAATTTGTTCCACAGTATGAAACTACACGGTCAAAAATAGACAAAGCATCACGCATCGCACCATCTGCTTTTTGAGCAATGATGTGTAAAGCATCGTCTTCAAAAACGATTCCTTGACTTTCAGCAACATCTGCTAAATGTTCTTTAGCATCTTTTACTGTAATTCTTTTGAAATCAAAAATTTGGCAACGGGATAAAATCGTTGGAAGGATTTTATGTTTTTCTGTTGTTGCCAAAATAAAAATAGCATGTTTTGGCGGTTCTTCTAACGTTTTAAGAAAAGCGTTAAAAGCGGCCGAAGACAACATATGAACCTCGTCAATAATATATACTTTGTATTGTCCTGTTTGTGGCGGTATTCTAACCTGATCGATAAGGTTACGAATATCATCTACAGAGTTGTTTGAAGCAGCATCTAGTTCAAAAACGTTAAATGCAAAATCTTCGGTAGGATCATCATATCCAGGCTGGTTTATTTTTCGAGCCAAAATACGAGCACATGTAGTTTTACCAACTCCACGTGGTCCTGTAAATAAAAGAGCAGAAGCTAAGTGATTGGTTTCAATGGCATTCAACAAAGTGTTGGTAATGGCCTTTTGTCCCACAACATCCTTAAAGGTCTGCGGGCGATATTTACGTGCCGATACTACAAATTGTTCCATGTTCTCTTTTATTGGATAGCAAATATATGACTTTTGTTTCGTTGTTTAAAACCGATTTTAGTTATTTGGCGAAATTCTTTTTCTTCAAAATAATAAAGATCAAACTTGCTAATAATACGATGTTGACAATCAAAGAAATGATGATATATCTGCCATAAGATTCAAGTTTTGTCGCTGTTTTTTCTTTATCAGAAATTTCTTTTTGTGTTTTTTTGAATAATTTTTAGAAGTTGATAAAAATTAAATTGCTGGAAAATTTACAAATATCATAACAGTATCATATAACTCGTTGATATTTAATTTGTTTAATTTTAATTAGTTAATTATTAAAACGTATCATTATGAAAATTAGATCAATTTTATTAGGAATGAGTTTCACTGTTTTTTTGGTGTCTTGTAAACCCAGTGATGCCGATATTGAAAAAGCAATCAGTGAAAAATTAAATGATCCAGATATTCAAGTTGTAGTGCATGAAGGAGTGGCTACGATTACAGGTGTTTGTGATGATGAAATGTTCAAAAAAAATATTGGAAAAAGTGTAAAAGCAACCAAAGGTGTTAAATCTGTAGTTAATACTTGTGAAATAGAACAAGCCAATCAGGAACCTGCTGCAGCTACTGTTGTAATTAATTCAGATACTGATTTAGACAAATCGGTTAGTAAAGTTGTAGACGCTTACGATGGTGTCAGTGCAACTGTTGTTGGCGGTATTGTTACACTTTCGGGTGAAATTAAAAGAGACAAATTGCAGCCTTTAATGCAAAGTATTCAGGAATTGCATCCTAAGAAAGTTGACAATAAATTAATCATTAAATAAGGTTGTTATGAGTTTACAAGATAAATATAAAGAGGTCACAGATTTGGCATCCGAATTAGGAATCGAAAATTTGCAGGTAAGAGAGCAGGATAATGTGCTTTATATTGACGGAAAAGCAAAATCTGCAGCAGATAAGGAAAAGCTTTGGAATGCTTATAATACTATTGATCCTGATTTTAGATCGGCCGATTTGGTTATGAATATCGAGGTTGAAGAAGGCGTTTCAAGAGAATATACAGTTGAAGCGGGAGATTCTCTTTCGAAGATTGGAAAAGCATACGGAGTTTCTTGGCAGGATATTTTTGAAGCGAATAAAGATATTATTTCGAATCCGGATTTAATTAAGCCAGGATGGAAATTGAAAATACCGACAATTTAATTTTTTATTGCAAAGAAACATAAGCTCTTATTATATGCCATTCCTAGAAAGGTTTAAATTCCGTTTCTAGGAATGACATAGATTATTTAATATTTTTTTGTTCTCATTTTTTTTTACTTGATTTTCTAACGTCCTCTAATACTTAAATCAAATAAAAACTTCGCTGTTTCCTGATCTGAATCGGCTGAAAAACCAGCGACATAAACTCCCTTTTTCCCCGAAGTCGATTTAATTCCGTATACAACTGCTTCATCCGCTGGGTCTGACTCACCCTCGTATCGATACACATGAACAATTTCAAATTTCTCAGGATTTTTTTTAATCGCATCTGAATTTCGATTAAAATCGCACGTAAATCCTTTCTCATTCAATTGATCTAAAGCCTTTGAAACAGTTGCGTAATGATACATTCTTTTCATGATAAACTGAATTTAAATTATAGATTTTTAAAGATAACTATTTTAAAATTAAAAAGTTATGATAAAATTCATAAAATCTGAAATTTAAAACCATTATTGTTAGTTCTTAAATCGCTACTTTTGCAGCGCAGACCGCCTTATCGTCGTCTCGATTCATCGGGAGGGAGGAAAGTCCGGACACCATAGAGAAGCATAGCGGGTAACGCCCGTCGGTCCCGATAGCTATCGGGATTAGGACAAGTGCAGCAGAAAGTATGTACAGGTAATGCTGTAGTGAAACCAGGTAAACTCTATGCGGTGAAATACCAAGTATATCGGCATTTAAGGGCTTCTCGTTCGTTGCCGAAGGGTAGGTAGATTGAATCCAGTAGTAATGCTGGATCTAGATAAATGATAAGGTATTGTTTTGTTGTAAAATAAGACAAGAACAGAATCCGGCTTACAGGTCTGCATTTTTTATATATTTGTGAAACTATCTAACTCGTTTTCATGAATACTGCCACTCCAAATCTTTCTTCGCAATCTAAAAAAAACCTTTTTAGAACTGTTGTAACCAATCTTACATTTTGGGTTTTAATTGCCATTATTTCTGGTATCTTGTTGGGGCATTTTTCTCCTGCAAATGGTGTGAAAATGGAATTTCTGGGCAAGAAGTTTATTCAGCTTATTTCTCTTTTTATTGGACCGATTATTTTCTTGACCATCGTTTTGGGAATTTCAGGAATGGGAAACCTAAAGAAAGTGGGACGAATTGGCGTAAAAGCTTTAACTTATTTTGAAGTAGTTTCTACAGTCGCTCTTGCAATTGGAGTTGCTGTTGCTTATATATTTAAACCTGGAAAAATTGATAAATCGGGTTTGACATTTGGAGATGCAAGCCAATATACAAATGGAGCAGCGAAGGATTTTTCTTGGTTGCAATTCTTTTTATCCAATTTTACTTTACAGGTTTTACTTGCCGCTATTATTTGCGGAATTGCTTTGAATTTTTATCAAAAAAGGGAGCAAACTATTTTGGTTTTAGAACGATTCTCAAAAGTGGTTTTCTTTTGCTTAAAATATGTAATGTATCTTGCTCCAATTGGTGCTTTTGGCGGAATGGCTTACACTATTGGTAAATTTGGTTTAGCAACTTTGATTCCGCTTGGAAAGTTGATGCTTTGCGTTTATTTGACGATGGCACTTTTTGTCTTTTTTGTTCTAGGAAGTATCTTGAGATATTATAAAATAAATATTCTTTCTATTTTAAAATATATTAAAGAAGAACTTTTACTAGTGTTAGGAACTTCATCTTCTGAAGCGGCTTTACCAAGTATTATGGTAAAATTGGAAAGAATGGGCTGCAGTAAATCGGTTGTAGGATTGGTGATTCCGACGGGATATTCTTTTAATCTCGACGGAACTTCGATTTATCTTTCAATGTCGGTACTGTTTATTGCACAATTGTATGATGTTCATTTGAGCTTTTTCGAAATTATGACCGTTATCGGAATTTTGATGATTACTTCGAAAGGCGCGGCGGGCGTAACAGGAAGCGGATTTATTGTTTTAGCATCAACTTTAACCGCTTTACATAAAATTCCAGTTGAAGGTTTGGCATTTTTGCTGGGTGTAGACAAATTTATGAGTGAAGCCAGAGCGATTACCAATTTAATTGGAAACACAGTCGCAACCATAATAATATCTAAAACAGAAAGAGATTTTACAGAGTTGAATCTGGATCCTGTCTCAGAATAGTTGTTTTTTAGGTTCAAAGGTCGAGAGGCTCAAAGGTACAAAGGATTTAAAACTTTGCATCTTTGAGTCTTTTCCTCTTTGTACCTTTTTTTAACTTTCGTCTTTTGTAGTTCGCACTAAGCTAATACCCGATGTAAAAAATACGATTCCGAGTATGCCATAAATAATAAGCGATTTTATATCTCTAGTTTCTCCAGAAGTGCCGGCAAAAATAACCGCAGTATAAATAAGTCCTATAATTCCGAGGATTGTAAGCAATCCGCCGAAAAATCTTTTTAGGTTCATGATTGTTAGATTTAAAAGTTCTTTAACAAAGTTAAATTTCAATAAGTTAATTGTTGTTATACAATTGTTTATGAAAAATTACATGATTTGCAGTGTTATAAAATGTTATTTTTATCTGTAAGAAAATAATTTTGCTTTTAGTAGGATAATATGCTTTTAATACTATTTTTGCTGCAACCAATTAATAACTAACCATGACAAAAAACTACTTGTTTTTATTTTTTTCCGTTCTTTTAATTAATGTTGCAAATGCCCAAGAGGAGGCGCCAGTTTCTGTAACTAAAAATCAATTTAAGATTAATCTTCTATTGTCTCCAGGATTTGTTTACGAACATGCATTTTCTCCAAAGAACACGCTTTATTCAGAAGCAAGTTTACTTGTTGGTTATAGAAGCAATAGTGTATACGATGAGTCCACTTGGTATTTTATTCCAAGAATTACAGAACAATTTAGATATTACTATAATTTAGAGAAAAGAGCACAAAAAGGAAAAAGAACAGCAAATAATTCTGGAAACTTTTTAGCATTACATGCAAACTATGATTTTCAATCTATTTCGACAAATAAATGGTTTAACGAATATATCCCTTCTTTTTCTGCCGGACCAGTTTGGGGACTCCAACGTACTTATAAAGGGAAATTTAATATGGATTTTAATATAGGCGGCGGAATACTTGTAGATAAATGTAAAACTGAATTTACTCCGATTGCTAATTTCAGTTTAGGCTGGGTTATTGGAAAATAGATCTTAATTCAAAATAGAAAAACCTTGAGAGATCAAGGTTTTTCTATTTTGAATTCTAAGCCAATATTTCGAACACTTTCAATCTTAATTTTTGGATCTGAATTGAAATATTTTCTCAATCTACTGATAAAAACATCCATACTTCTTCCTGAGAAATAATCGTCTTTTTTCCAAACCGACATTAAAATTTGATCTCTTTTTAGTAACTGATTATGATTGAGATATAAATATTCAATAAGGGAAGCTTCCATTTCTGTTAGCTGCTGAACATGATTTTTATTGTTAAGCGTTAAACGTTCATTGTCAAAAATATAAGAACCAATTTCGATTATATTATTTCCGTCTAAACTTCTCTTCTGTTCAATTCTTTTTAAGATATTCTGTAAACGAAGAACCAGTTCGTCAACTTCGAAAGGTTTTGCGATGTAGTCGTCTGCACCAAGTTTTAAACCAATGATTTTATCTTCTTTTAGCTTTCTCGCTGTTAAAAAAATAAATGGAATTTCAGGATTGATAGTAATTATCTTTTCAGCCAATGAAAATCCGTCCATTTTTGGCATCATTACATCAAAAATACAAATGTCAAAGGGCTGATTTTTAAAAAAATCCAGAGCTATTTCGCCGTTTTCTGCCCAAATTACTTCAAACTGATGCAGTTCTAAATATTGTTTTAAAATCGCCGCAAAGTCAAAATCGTCTTCGGCTAAGAGTAATCTTTTCAAAATATGGGAATTAAACTTTTAATAAAATAGTAAACTGAGTTCCTTTGCCTAAATCGCTAATAACGTTTACAGAACCTTGATGTGCTTTTACAATTTGATCAACATAATACAATCCTAAACCTAAGCCTTTTGTATTGTGAAGGTTTCCTTGCTCTACACGATAAAATTTCTCAAAAAGAAACGCTTGTTTGTTTTTGGCAATGCCAATTCCGTCATCTTCAAAACTGATTGAGAATTGTTTTTCGACAATTTTTGTTTTCATTGTAATCGTGTTAGAACCATATTTTACAGCATTTTCTAGAACATTTAAAAAAGCAGTTGTCAAATGAAATTTATCTAAAACCAAGATAGTTTTCTCTGTTTGAAAATTGGTTTTAAGAGTGATTTTTGGAAAAGTAATTTTAAAGTCATTTACAATAGAAAGCAGAAAATCTTCAGCGTCTATTTTTTCTTTCTGTAATTCAATTTCGTTTTCAGCCAACGAATTTGCCATAACCTGATCAATCAAATTCTGAAGGCGATTGTTTTGGCGCGAAATGGTATTTACAATCGAATTGAAATTTTCATCGTTGTCACGAATGTTTTTCTGAGCTAAAATTTTTGTCGAAATTCCTAAAGTTGCCAATGGAGTTTTTAGCTCGTGCGTAATATTATTGATGAAATCAGTTTTAACGTCGCTTACTTTTTTCTGTTTAATTAAAGCTCTAATCGCAATTACAAACAAACCAATTAATGTTGCAATCGAGAACAAAGAAAGAATCAGGATAAATGTCATTCTTCTTAAAATAATCATTTCCCAATCAATTACAGAAACATACATCGAATCTTCTGTCAGTAATTTATATTCCTCATTTTCAAAAGTGCCATTTGTTGTTCCAACATAACTTCTTACTAAAAAAGCATGATTTAATGAAGCCAAATTTCCATACAATTTATTTTGTATAAAAGGCTTTTCAGAAAAAATAGTATCAGTTTCTTGTTCGTTTTTGTAAAGAATAAATTTGTTTAGAACAATGGCAAAATCAATTTTAAAATCGGGTAAATCTTTCTCAAGTTTTCGCTTGATTTTTTGAGTGATTATGTTTTGAAATGGAGTATTCAAAACGCCATTTTTAATATCTAGTCTGCTTTTTTTTCCTTTCATGTATTTTTCTGAAAGGCTTTTGTAAAGCATCTCTTGTCTAGAAACCAAAGCCGAATCTATGTAGCTGTAATTATTGGTAATTGCGCCAATTTCGTTTTTAATCTGCGTATGAAACTGAGCTACTTTATACTCGTAAGCGGTCTTTACCAAATAGCATTGAACTGTCATAAGCACAAATAGTGCTACGACAGAAAACCCGATTAGTAAATTGATTCTTTGCTTCATATTGGTTTGAAATGATGTCTCAAAAATACAGTTTTTAAGAAACAAATAGCAGATTAACCTTGCATTAACCTACGATTAACTTTCAGAACTATGTTTTCAAAGCATTTTTGCAGCAACATAAAATCAAATTTCATAAAATGATACATACAAAAAGACTTGTAGGAGGATTATTTGCTTTCTTTTTTTTAGTGAATTGCCACGCAACTGAAATCATAAAAGAGAAGCAATATGAATTAAATATTGCTACAAAACAAAAGGCTGTTTTAATTTTATTTCCCTGCTTTCCATGCAATATAGAAAATACTAAAAACGAAGCTAAATTTCTTAAAAACTTAAAAGCCGAAGGTATAACCACATTGTTGTTGAATTACAACATGAAGCTTTATTTATCAGAGTCAGAAAAAAAAGAATACTCGTTGGCACTCAATTCAATTTTTGATCGAAATAAAATAGCAAAACAAAACATTTTTATTGGTGGTTTTTCTAGCGGCGGTAATTTGGCGCTTCTGCTTTCTAATTACCTTATTCAAACTAAAAATGCAATACAGCCAAAAGGTTTATTTGTGGTCGATTCTCCTTTAGATTTAGAAAGACTTTATATTGGCGCACAAGATGATGTGAAAAAAAATGTGAGTGAAGAAGCGGTTGAAGAAGGAAATTATTTAATACAACTGTTAAACAATGATCTTGGAAATCCGAGAACAAATATTGAACCTTATAAAAAAGCATCTCCATATTTGATTTCTTGTAATTCAAAAGAAAATATAGAATACTTAAAAGATATTAAAATTAGGTTCTATTGTGAACCAGATTTAGATTGGTATTTGACTAACAAAAATAGAACTTATGAAGAATTGAATGCCTTTCATTTAGAAAAAGCATATGATTCATTATTGAATTTAGGAGCAAAAAAAATAGAATTTATAAAGACTTCAAACAGAGGATTTGATTCGAAAGGAAATAAAAAACCGCATTCTTGGAATTTAGTTGAAAGAGAAGATCTCATAAAATGGATTCTTAACTAATTGAAGAATTTCTAAACCTAAAATCAAATTCAATAATGAATTATCTGCCATTAAAACTACTTATTAGCATTTTACTTTTTTGCCTTTCATTTTTTGCGAATGCTCAAGCTCAGAATGAAACAACTAAAGATTCGATTTCAAATCAATTAAATGAAGTTGTAATCAGTCGGGAGAAAAAAACGATTACTAATTTAAACGGAAATATAAAAGTTGATGTTGCCAATTCAGTTTACAGTACCATTCCAAATCCGATCGATTTGCTATCAAAACTTCCATCGGTTCAAATAAGCAGCGATCGAGAAAACATTTCGATTGTCGGAAAAGGAAATCCGCTGATTTATATTGACGGTCAAAAAGGAACCATAAACGATTTAAATGCTTTATCTGTTGCCGATATTAAAACAATAGAAATCATTAAAAATCCGTCTTCTAAATACGAGGCAGAAGGTCGTGCCGTAATTTTGATTACTAGAAAATGGAGTAAAAAGGACAGTTTTAAAACTGAAATTTCTGAAGTAGCTTCATTTAAAAGAAACTACAATAATTATTTAGGTTTTAATTCTAGTTTTAAAAAAGATAAAATAGAATGGAAAGCTAATTTTAATTACAATCGACGAAATCCGTGGGAAAATCATAGTTTGGAATATGAGATGCCAAAGGCTTCAATAATTTCCAATTATGATGTGACGGCAAATTCTAATGTAAAGCAATATGTTTTTGGAGGAAGTGTGTTTTATAAAATAAACGAAGACGATTATTTGTCTGTTAATATAAACGGTAAAATGCGAAACGATACTTTCGACATTAATACGTTTACTTTTAATCAAAACCAAAATCAAATAAACAACATTCTTACGTTTAGCGAAAATTCGAGTTCAAAGAATTTTATCAATTCGTTCATCAATTATTCAAAGAAAATAAAGGCTATTGATACCAAGATGTTTATTGGTTTTCAAGGCTCCAATTACAATCAGCATTTATTAAGTTTAGTGCAAAATAATTTTAATGACACTGCTTTTGAATTTTCGCAAAATCGCGATCAGAAATTTAATGTTGATGTTCTTTCTGGAAGAATCGATTTGGAGAAAAAGTTTAAAAACGATTTGAATTGGGAGTATGGCGCACTTTATTTGGCTGCCAAATCCAAATCGGATTATGATGTTTTCGACTATGAAAATAATCAAAGTACAACTTTTGAGTATTATTTTAAAGAAGCAAATTCTGCAGCGTATTCTCAGCTTTCAGGAAAGATTAAAAAAGTCAATTTTTCAGTAGGACTAAGAGTTGAAAATACCAATGTAATCGGAAAGTATAGTAATGAAAGTAGTAATTTGGTAGATAAGAATTACACTAATCTTTTTCCGAAAGCGCAATTTTCATTTTCGCTAGACAGTGTAAAAAGTATAAATGTGGATTATTCTAAAAGTATTTCTAGACCTAATTATTCTTCGCTAAGTATGATTGCAGCCTACATAAATCCATATTTTATTTATGGAAACAATATCAATTTAGGGCCAACATTTATGGATGTGCTTTCAGCTACTTTTCAATATCATGACAAATCGGTAAAGCTGACTATTTATGAAAATAAAAATCCTATTTACCAAGATTTTGTATTTGATAAAGAGACAAATGTGATGACTTTTACATCGAAAAACTTTAAAAAAGAATCGGGTTATAATATTGAGTTTACATTGCCCTTTAAATATAAATTTTGGGAAAACACCAATTCTTTAATTTTTGCAACCAATAAAATTGAAGATGATTTAGCTTTGTTCAATTCTTCCAAGACGTATTTGTATTATTATTCCAATAATACTTTTAACCTCCCAAAAGATTTCACATTTGTTCTTTCTTTTTGGGGATCTACCAAACAAAAAGAAGGCGTTTTTGAGCGTGGCGCGATGCTGATTTTTGATCTTTCTTTGGCAAAGAAACTTGGAAAAAACTGGAATTGTGTTTTGAGTTATAATGATCTGTTTAAAAATATGATTTATACCGAAAAATTTACGATCAACGCTATTAGTTCAAAAGTGCGATATTTGGGTGATGCAAACGAAATTTCTATTGCTGTTCGTTATTCTTTCGGGAAAGTAAAAGATTCTGAATTTAAGCAAAAGAGCGTAAATGAAAGCGAAAATAGAATAAGATAAAATAAAAAATCCCTTGATTCTCAAGGGATTTTTTTATGTTTTAGAAAGATCGTTATCCTTCGTCTTCTTCGGTTTCTTTTTTAGTAATATCATCATGAGGCAATTCTTCATCATCATCGGTTGAATTTAGTTCGAAGAAACTAAAAAAAGAACCGCCGTAACTTTTCTGAAAAGAAAAATTACTCATGTGATCCAATTTGGTGTATTTTGAATGCTCGATAATCATCATTCCATCATCTTCCAATAAATCTCTTTCGAAAACGGTTAGAACAATTTTTTCAAAAGTAGCCTGATCCAATCCGTAAGGCGGATCAGCAAAGATGATATCGTAAGTTGTTTTAGAATTTTCTAAAAATTTAAAAACATCGCTTTTCGTTGCAGCAATATCAAAATCATATTCAGAAGAAACTTGTTTGATAAATTTAACGCATCCAAAATCTCCATCTACAGACGTAATAGGTGCGCTTCCGCGTGAAGCAAATTCATAACTGATGTTTCCTGTTCCCGAAAAAAGATCTAAAACCTTTAAACTGTCAAAATTAAAATGGTTATTCAAAACATTAAACAATGCTTCTTTACTCATGTCAGTCGTTGGCCTTACAGGTAGATTTTTTGGCGGAAAAATTCTGCGTCCTTTGTATTTTCCTGAAATGATTCTCATGATTGAAATAAGATATAATGTTTTTGATTTTGAGCGGTTGTAAAACTATTTCTTTCTTTTAGTTTTGAAACGTCTATAAAAGAAATATGGCGCACATATTTGTAAGCTATAGCATAAAACGGATCGTTTTCTGTAATAGTTCCTAAAAGTTCTAATTTGAAACTTTCGGGATTCATACTCATTTGCTCAGCCGTAAATAAAATATAGTAGATAAAATCTTCTGGAGTATTGTATTCGAATGAATTAAAAAGCAAAAGTTTTTGATTTTGCACAACGATTATTTCGAAATTTCCTGGATTAAAATTGACGATCATTTTCTTATCGTCGTTGTTTCGTGAGCCATCCAAGATTTTTTCGACCAAAATACTATTGGCATGTTTATAATCAAAAGAGCCTACATTGTCAATTAGAAAATTGTTTATGTTCACAAACGGAATATAAACCGAATTCATTTGATAATTTGGGATTTGATCAAAAGTAAAATGATCTGTTTCGAATACTTTCGAAGTATATTGCAAGTAACTTCCTAAATAATTTTCGTCAAACAAAGCAGTCGGAACAAAAGTAGAAAGGTTATTGTTGTGAATAACCATTACTTCATCGTAATTGTTTTTTAATTCAGGATTATTTCTGAAAGCTTCATTGAATAAATCTTCAATTCGAGATGTTTTGTTAGTAGTATCAAACTTTATTTCTTTAAAAGAAGTAATGATATTATTTAAAGTATCAAAACAGCAATATGAAAATCCAGTCAGAGAAACCTGAATAGAAAGTTTCCTGTAATTTTTTGAAGTAATGTTAGTATTTTGTAATGACATAGTTGATTTACAATTCGTTACCTGTTTTAAATCAAGAAAGAATTTAAGCGACCACAAACTTACAAATTAAAAAGGAACAATTATAATTGCAATTTCAAAAAACAATTTGGATTTGAGTTTAAAACAAGGTTAAGAAAAGGTTTATTTAATTGAAAATTAATTAGTTATATTTTGTTTGGGTGCTAATTGATTGTTTTTTGCTATTTATTGCAATTACTATTGAATTTTGAAATTGCCATTGCCATTAAAAAAAGCGAACTTTGTATTTCAATATCACTTTATGAATTCTGCACAGTTTTACGGTACTTTACAAAAACGATTTCCTTTTGCTCCAACTTACAAACAGGATATTTTTTTTCAGAAAATTGCAATCTTCCTAACCGAACCTCAAAACGACACGATTTTCGTTTTAAAAGGATATGCGGGAACAGGAAAAACTACCGTTATTTCTACCATCGTTAATAATCTTGGCGATATCAACAAAAAATATGTTTTGTTGGCGCCAACGGGACGAGCGGCAAAAGTAATTGCCAATTATTCAAATAATCCAGCATTTACAATTCATAAAAAAATCTATTTCCCGAAGAAATCATCTGGTGGTGGCGTGGCTTTTACCAAACAAGTAAATAAACATAAAAACACCATTTTTATCGTCGACGAGGCTTCGATGATTTCAGATAGCACATTAGACAGTGGATCGCTTTTAGACGATTTGATCAATTATGTTTATTCTGGAAACAATTGCAAAATGATTCTTTTGGGAGATACAGCACAGTTACCTCCAGTAAATTTAGATATAAGTCCAGCGCTTGACATTCAGACTTTGGGAATTCATTATGATAAAGAAATTGAACATATCGAGTTGGACGAAGTAATGCGTCAGGAAGAAAGTTCGGGAATTTTATACAATGCTACTGAATTGCGTGAATTGCTGAAAGAGAGTTTTATAACAGAATTTAAATTCAACGTAAAGAAGTTTAAGGATATCGTTCGACTTACTGATGGTTACGACATTCAAGACGCGATTAATACAGCATACAGTAATTATAGTATTGAAGATACTGCTTTTATTGTCCGTTCTAATAAACGCGCAAATCAATATAATGAGCAAATTAGAAGTCGAATTTTATTTAAAGAAAGCGAACTTTCGGTTGGTGACTTTTTAATGGTTGTAAAAAACAATTATTTCTGGCTGAAAGAAACCGATGAAGCTGGATTTATTGCCAACGGAGATATTATTGAAGTTTTAGAACTTTTCGGAATCAGAGAATTATACGGGTTTAAGTTTGCGAAAGTAAAAATCAGAATGGTCGATTATCCAGAGCAAAAACCTTTTGAAACGGTTTTAATTCTAGATACTTTAACAAGCGAATCGCCTTCTTTAACTTATGAAGAATCAAATCGTTTGTACGAAGAAGTAATGAAAGATTATGAAGATGAGCCGACTAAATACAAGAGATTTCAGAAGGTAAAAGAAAACGAATATTTTAACGGATTACAAGTTAAATTCTCTTATGCCATAACGTGTCATAAATCGCAAGGTGGGCAGTGGAATACTGTTTTTATTGAACAGCCATTTCTTCCAAACGGCATTGATACTGATTATATTAGATGGCTTTATACCGCTATGACACGTGCCAAAAATAAGCTATATTTGATAGGCTTTAAAGACGAGAGTTTTGAAGAGTAATTGTCTGCCACGAATTTCACGAATTAGCACGAATTTTTTAAAAGTTAGGTAAATTAGTGTAATTCGTGAAATTCGTGGCAGAAAAAAAGTTTTAGCAAATGACAACACTAAACGACTTACATTCGATTTCATCAACGTTTTCGAATACCGATAAAATGCCAGTTCTATTTTTAGGCCACGGTAGCCCGATGAATGCTATTGAAGAAAATCAGTTTGTGACGGGTTTTCGTAATTTGGCAAAAACACTTCCGCAACCCAATGCTATTTTATGCGTTTCGGCGCATTGGTTTACAAAGGGAACAAAAGTGACTTCTATGGAAATGCCAAGAACTATTCATGATTTTGGAGGTTTTCCGCAGGCGCTTTTTGATGTGCAATATCCCGCAAAAGGGAGTCCAGAATTAGCTGTTGAAACGCAAAAGATGCTAAATCCAGTTATGGTTGAATTAGATGAACATTGGGGGTTGGATCATGGAGCTTGGAGTGTTATCAAGCATTTATACCCAAATGCAGATGTTCCAGTAATTCAGTTGAGCATTGATTATACAAAATCGGGTCAATACCATTTTGAATTGGCTCAAAAACTGCAGGCGCTTCGCTACAAAGGTGTTTTAATTATCGGAAGCGGTAATATTGTCCACAATCTTAGAATGGTCGATTTCAGAAATTTTGATAAAGACAATTATGGTTACGATTGGGCAATTGAAGCTCGCGAAATTGTAAATAATTATTTGTTAGATGGAAATTTTCAGCCTTTAATAGATTTTGAAAAATTAAATAAAGCCGTTCAATTGGCAGTTCCAACTCCAGAGCATTATCTCCCGTTATTGTATACTTTGGGCCTAAAGGATAAAAAAGATGAATTAGATCTGTTTAATGACAAATTATTAGCAGGTTCTTTAAGTATGACATCTGTAAAGATTGTTTAATTTACTTTACAAATCTTTGTGCAATAGATATAACACAAAGATTCGCAAAGTTTTTTCGCAGAAATTCGTTAAGATTATTTTTCCTTTTTCAAATTATAAGCATATAAATAACCGTCTGCGCTTCCGTAAAAAATCACATTGTTATTGATAAATGGAGAAGAAACAATTGGGCCTAATTTATAAAATTCATCCATTATTCTTTTGTTTTCAGAATAAATAGATAAGTCAGCTTGTTTTGCCACGAATCCAAAATCTAATAGATTATTATTGAGAATACTTTCAGCATATTTATTTCTGTTTTCTGTCGAAATAGTATTCGATTCTTTTCCGTCAGAAAGAAGATTCAAGTCGAAGAAATTTCCGGTAAAATCTCCAAAATAAATTGTGTTTCCGGCAATTGCAGGAGAAGAGTAAACATATCCGTTACCTTTAAAACGGTATTTTTCTTTTCCCGTTTTTGCATCTAAAGCCAATAAAGCATAAGTATCTGAGGTTCCCACATAAACAGTATTGTTCTTAATAACGGCAGAACTTAAGATCCATGAATTTTCAGCATTATACTTCCAAATTACTTTTCCTGTAGCAGCATCAAGTGCAAAGAAATAAGGATCTCTAGCGCCAAAATAGACTATGCCATCAGAAACCTCTGCTGACGCTTGAATTCCTGTAAAGCCAGTCTTAATTTCGGTAGAAAACTTCCATTTTTCTTTTCCTGTTTTTGCATCTAAAGCATAAAAAATACCATCCCAACCGCCAAAATAAACGGTACTTTTATCTAGAACAGGAGTGCTATGTATTGCTGCCTTTGTCTGGAAATTCCATTTTAAACTTCCATTTTTAGCGTCAACGGCATATATATTTCCATCACTACTTCCCAAAATTGCCAATGCCGATTTATTGTCTAGGTAGATAACAGGTGTCGAAAGATAAAAATCCCATAAATCAGCCATAAGTAAATCGCTTGGTTTCATTCCCCACATTCCGATTTCGCTGTACCAATGTTCGCCCTTGGTTTTAAAACGCCAGATTTCTTTTCCTGTTTTGGCATTTACAGCATAATAATGTCCATCAAAACTTCCAAAATAGACAATGTCATTGTAAAGGCTTGCTGAGCTATGAACAGCGCCACTGGTTTTAAATTTCCATTTTAGAGTTCCAGATTTTTCATCTATAGCATAAAAATAACCATCTTCGCTACCAATATAAACTGTTTCGTTTTGTACAATTGGAGAAGAAAAGATTTTTCCTTCAGTCTTGAATTTCCATTTTAAATCTTGAATAGGTTGATATCCCTTTCCAGGAAAAATCCGATTTGAGAATGGATTTAAAATGTCCGATTTGTTCTGAGAAAAAGTATTAGAAGTAAAAATTAAAAAGAAATAGAGCAGGAGTAAGGTAAAGTTTTTCTTCATGTTTTTTCTTATAAAAGTAAAAATATTATAAGATATTAAAATGCAATGCGTTAAGAAATATGTTATAAATATATTTTAGAAAGCTCCTGATGTATAGTATATTTGTTATGATATGGAAATAGTAAACGAAAACGTCAAAGTTTATCAGTCATCAAAAAAAGATCAATTTATATTTTTTGCAATTGTTGCATTGCTAATAATTTTATTTTCTGCATTTAGCGGTTCGATAATAGCAGTGGTCTTTTGGTTTGTATTTTTTTTGCTTTGTGGTACATTAGCATTTGTTGCTTCAGTAAATTTAAAATTTACAATAGATTCTGAAAAAGAAGTAATTACTATTGAAAAAATAAATTTTCTAGGAAATGTAGTAGAAATAAAAGAGTATCCATTGAATCGATATTATTTTGAAAGAAGATTTGTAAAGATGTATAAAAATCGAAAAAAAGATTGTTTTTCGTTTAGTGACAGTAGTTATGAAGGTGGAGAATTGTATTATAATAAAGAATTTTATACAGATGATTATATTATAGAAGGACTTCCGAAAAAGATGGTGCGAGTAATAGAAAACGATATTCAAAAAATGCAAGATAAAAAAGGTCAAGTTTTATCTATAAATTCAAAATTGATAAATAATTAAAAAATGAAAATAATATCTGTAATTCCGGCACGATATGCTTCAACTCGTTTTCCTGCTAAGTTAATGCAGGATTTGGGAGGTAAAACAGTAATCCTGAGAACTTATGAAGCAGCAGTTTCGACAAATTTGTTTAATGATGTTTTTGTCGTAACCGATTCTGATTTGATTTTTGACGAAATTGTTTCTAATGGCGGAAAAGCCATTATGAGTATTAAAGAACATGAATCTGGAAGTGATCGAATTGCAGAAGCCGTTGCGAATTTGGATGTTGATATTGTAGTGAATGTGCAAGGTGACGAGCCTTTTACAGAAGCGGGACCATTAGAACAGGTTTTATCGGTTTTTAAAAATGATGCAGACAAAAAGATTGATTTGGCTTCGCTAATGCGTGAAATATCAGATGAAGAGGAAATCAATAATCCGAATAATGTAAAAGTAGTGGTAGATCAATCACAGTTCGCCTTGTATTTTTCGCGTTCTGTAATTCCGTATCCAAGAGAGAAAAATGTTGGAGTGAGATACTTTCAGCATATCGGAATTTATGCTTTTAGAAAACAAGCTTTATTAGACTTTTACAGCCTCCCAATGAAATCTTTAGAAGCTTCTGAGAAGTTGGAGCAGTTAAGATATTTAGAATTCGGAAAACGCATTAAAATGGTTGAAACAACGCATGTTGGAATTGGGATTGATACAGCAGAAGATTTGGAGAGAGCGAGAGCTATGCTGAAGGATCTTTAATTAATTTGAGTAACATTATCTACAATCTTGTCATTTCGACGAAGGAGAAATCTCTGTAAGTGGCTCGACAAAGATTGATTTGCATTGCGGAGATTTCTCCTTCGTCGAAATGACAAAACTGTGTGTTTACTTTGGGTAAAAAAAAACGCTCCAAAATCTTGGAGCGTTTTTAGTATCTAAAATTCTTAATTACTGGTATAAAGCTGGATATTTAGAAGGATTTACTTCGTGCATCATGTCGTAAACTTTTTCGTAAATATCTTCAGCTGAAGGTTTAGAGAAATAATCACCATCAGTTCCGTATGCTGGTCTGTGTGCTTTTGCTGCCAAAGTCTGTGGTTTACTGTCTAGGTGTTTATATGCATCTTGTTCTTCTAAGATCTGCTGTAAAATAAATGCTGAAGCTCCACCAGGAACATCTTCGTCAATTACTAATAGACGATTTGTTTTGGCGACACTTTTTACAATGTCCTTGCTAACATCAAATGGAAGTAAAGATTGAATATCAATAACTTCACATTCAATTCCTTTTTCTGCTAATTCATTAGCAGCTTGCATAACCAATCTTAAAGTTGAACCGTAAGAAACCAAAGTAATATCAGAACCGTCTCTTAAAGTTTCTACAACACCAATTGGTGTTTTAAATTCACCAAAGTTTAGCGGTGTTTTTTCTTTTAAGCGGTATCCATTTAAACATTCAATAACCAAAGCAGGTTCATCACATTCTAACAAAGTGTTATAAAAACCAGCTGCCTGTGTCATGTCTCTTGGAACCAAAACGTGAATTCCGCGAATTGCATTGATAATCATTCCCATAGGAGAACCAGAATGCCAGATTCCTTCCAAACGGTGACCACGAGTTCTAATGATTAATGGTGCCTTTTGTTTTCCAACCGTTCTATATTGTAAAGTAGCTAAATCGTCACTCATGATCTGAATAGCATACAGTAAATAATCTAAATACTGAATTTCAGCAATTGGGCGTAAACCTCTTAAAGCCATTCCGATTCCTTGACCAATAATAGTCGCTTCACGAATTCCGACATCGGCAACACGAAGTTCTCCGTATTTTTCCTGCATGCCTTCTAAACCTTGATTTACGTCTCCAATGTTTCCTACATCTTCACCAAAAATTAAAGTTTCAGGATATTTTGCAAATAAAGCATCAAAGTTATCACGCAAAATCATTCTTCCATCTAAATCTGGTTTTGCATTTTCTGCATATTTAGGAAGAACTTTTTCTACTGAAAATATATTTTGAGCAGATTCAGAATGCTGATTACTGCTGAATTTCTGTTGAGTTTCGTTTAGGAAATTTGTAATCCAATTAGATAAAAGAACCTTACTGTTTGGAACCTCAATAAAACGAAGAATCTTTCTAGCGTAAACTAATAATTCCTTTTTTAAAGGTGCTTTAATCGCGGCTAATTCAGAAATTAATTTTTTGATTCTTTCTTTATGGTTGATGCTTGCTTCAGCAATTTGCTCCAATAAAGCTAAAAGATTTTTTTGCTCTTCGATAATTGGATTAATAAAAGCATTCCAAGCCTCTTTTTTAGCTTCTAAAACTTCTTTCTTTAATTGAAAATCAAGTTCGGCCAATTCTTCTGGAGAAGCAATATTAATAGCAATCATCCACAAACGCATTTGGCGAATACAGTCAAAATCTCTTTCCCAAGCCAATCTTTCTGCACTTTTGTAACGTTCATGAGAACCAGAAGTAGAGTGGCCTTGAGGCTGTGTTAATTCGTTTACATGAATTAAAACAGGAATATGTTCTTCACGTGCAATTGCTCCAGCTCTTTCATATGTCGAAACTAGTTCAGCATAATCCCAACCTTTTACTCTAAAGATTTCGTAACCTTTAGAATCTTCATCGCGTTGGTATCCTTTTAAAATTTCAGAAATATTTTCTTTTGTAGTCTGATGTTTAGCATGAACAGAAATTCCGTATTCATCATCCCAAACACTCATAACCATCGGAACCTGTAAAACTCCCGCAGCGTTTATCGTTTCAAAAAATAAACCTTCAGAAGTACTTGCGTTACCAATTGTTCCCCAAGCTACTTCATTTCCATTAACAGAAAATTTATCTTTAATTGTGATTCCGTCAACCTCTCTGTATATTTTAGATGCTTGAGCCAAACCTAATAATCTAGGCATTTGCCCTGCTGTTGGCGATATGTCTGAACTCGAATTTTTTTGTTTAGTTAAGTCTTTCCAAGAACCGTCTTCGTTTAAACTATGCGTTACAAAGTGTCCGCCCATTTGTCTTCCCGCAGACATCGGATCAAAAGCTAAATCGGTATGACCGTATAGACCGGCAAAAAATTGTTTTGCATTTAGTTCACCGATAGCCATCATAAAAGTTTGGTCGCGGTAGTATCCAGAACGGAAATCTCCGTTTTTAAAAGCTTTTGCCATTGCTAGCTGCGGAACTTCTTTTCCATCGCCAAAAATTCCAAATTTAGCCTTTCCTGTTAATACTTCTTTTCGACCTAAAAGACTACATTCGCGGCTTGTTACAGCAATTGTATAGTCATTCAATACCTCAGTTTTGAAATCTTCAAATGTCAGTGTAGTATTGGTTTTTTCTTTTATCATAATCTTGTAGGGTCATGTTATTTATGTCGCGAAATTACTTAAAAACAATCAATAATCATAATTCTTTAAACTAAATATAATTTAATTATTTGTATTCAAATTCAAAAAACTACGTATTTTATTTATGTGATTTTTATGTAAAATTTAATTTTATTGATAATTTCGCAAGTTTTTGTTTAAAATTCATTTGATTAAAACCATTTTCGAGTGAAAAGAGTAACTAATGTTTTTGGTGAGAAAGTGATTATAAATCGTATTTTTTCATTGTATTTAGGTTGTGATATTTCCCATCCATTATTGGAGTAAACTGGAAAATAGAGTTCAAAATAGTCTGGAACCAAGTTTAAACGTACTCCCGAATCGTAAGCAAAGAACTCGCTTTGATGCTTGTTTTTCAAGAAACCAATGTCTCCATACAGTTCTACCCAGTTCCATATGGCATAACTGGCATTTAAAGTCGTTATCCATTGATTGGCGTATGCCGGTTCTAATTGCGATTTGAAACCACCTTCGGCAATAACATACTGCTGGCTAAAAAATCCAGTGCTTTCAGATCTGCCAAACAAATTATAGTCAAATAAATAATCAGTTGGACGGTCTAATCCAAAACTAAAATAATCTGAATTTGTTGTGTTGTACAAGAAGGTTCCTGCATACAATCTTAAATTTAACTTTTTATTGTTTTCAAATAACCTTCTATATTCCACCTCTCCAGACATTTTTCCGAATCCGCTAGAAAGCTGCAAATCGGTCATAAAGCTAAAATGATTGATTAATTCTGTTTTAGTATTTCCATAACGGGCATTAAAAATAGAATAATTGGGTTGCGAATTATCTGTTATATAAGCACTCTCTTCACGATTTACAATAACCTGACGTGCTAGAATGTACTGTTTTCGATTATCTCTAAAATCTTTTTCACGAATGCGAAACTGCACCATCGGATTTAACTTTAAATAAGTGGCATCTGGCGCATAATGATAATAATTTTGACTAATAGAATAACGAACATTATATAAAGTGCTATTTCTATAATTCTGATTCCATGAAAACGCCGATGAACCAGAAATCGTACCCGCTTTAATTGAATAAGCTGGGTTAATATCAAAATTAAAAGGTTTGTCTAAAATGGTCTTATTATGAAAACGAACTCCAGGCGTTATACCGTCATAATAGTTGTAATTTAATGTCGGGATATATAAAATTTGATTGTAATCTGGGTCTTCTAAATCTTTTGAAAAATTAAATTTTAAAGGACGATTCAGCGAAACATGTTTTAAAGATCTCCAGTTGTTTCTTTGGTTGTATTCTGGAACTTCATTGTTATAATTAATTACAATTTTGTCTGCATTTTTTCGGCTAAGTTCATAAACAGAATCTTTTGTTTTAGGCTCAATCCACTCTTTAAAAACAACTTCTTTCTTTTTAATTCCGTAAATCGGAATAGGAGCATAGATTCCAGTTTTGTTTTTAATAGAAAACTTTATGCTGTCTGCCGTTCTCGAAACATGAGAAAATTTATAATCGATAATATCTCTTGAATCGATAATGGTTTTAAAGAACCAATCGATATTTTTTGAGCTTTTTTGAGTTAAAATTTTTTCAAAATCATAACGATTAGACTGGCCAAATTGATTCAAGTTATAAAATTCTTTGATGCTTTTTGGAACAATATCGTGATTAAGATAATCGTCTAGATAACTCAAGCTTAAACCAGCGCGGTATTTACTGGCAATTTGTTCGTTAAACTTGATTAGCGTATTTTTCGGATCCCCTAATGGCTGATCCAAATTTTTACGAGCCATTAGCATATAGTAATAGCTGTATTGCTCATTAAAAGTTAGATTTGTAATATTATAACTTTTAAAGAGTTTCATGTCAGAAAGTTTTCCCAGCATTTTTTCATCACGATGATGTTCTTCCATATAATTCATCATGGTATAAATCTGTATGGCGTCATAAACCCAATTGTCTTTTCTTGGGTCTAAACGAAGACTATTCTTGAGATAATTATTTAAAAAAGTCTTTAAAAACTGAATTTCAAATATAAAATCGTCCTCAAACGGACTAATAAATGAAGGCAACTGATTTAATCCGTAGAACGGATTTCTGTCATAATCGATCTGAGAAACCGTTATTTTTTCATTCGGATATTTGCCAATAACTTTTTCAGCGTAAGAAACCACTCGGTTGATTATAATAGCTCTCTGAAATTCATCTATTTTTTTGTTTTTTAGATTAGTTTCTACAAGTATAGAGCCATTATCATACGTTCTAAAGCTATTTTGTTTTTCGATATAAAGGCTAAAATCGGTTCTGTTTCTTCCCGAAAAAGAGTAAATGCTATAGGTTTGATTGGTTGTGTCTTTTGAAATGGAATTTAAATCGGTAGTAATAGAATACTGGTTCGGAATTTTAATTTCGACCTCATAATCGCTCACTGCATTCGCGATATCATCTAGATTGAAATTGTTGTATTTTACAAAAAGACCATTTTCAAAGCGAGCAGGGCTTAAGAACCAGTTTCGTAGCGCCATTCCGCCATTTTGATCAAAACCAAAACGAGTGAATTTATCGTTTGGTATTTTTACAATGTAATTAAGGTGCAGATCAATTTTTTCGTTCGGAAAAAGTTTACGATCCAATTTGACAACAATATAATCAGGATTCTGAGCACTTCTTTCCCATTCTAGAGCCGAAAAATTAGTTTCAGTTAAATTGATGATTGTTGTTTTTCCTCTATCGACAGCTTTAGCTAAATGGAAACCTTTGTAAAATTCATCAGAAAAACGTTTTGCCAAAGGCGTGTTTTTGTCGGCGAAAGCATTGTTCCAATCATTTAGAACAATCGTAGTTAGCGTATCATTTGTTGTATTATGATATGTAATATCTTGCTTAACGTTCAGTGTTTTAAGCTCAAGATTCACTGCCACTTCCATCTTAGAGAGATGTTGCGCAGTTAGTTTTATCGAAAATGATAAAGCTAAAAAGAGGCAAATAATTTTATAAAGTGCTTTCAAATAATGGCTTAAAAATTATCAGATATACTTACGTTACGGACATATTGAAGTTACGGATTTTTGTAAAAATAGTATAAAAAAAGCTGTTTAAAAAAACAGCTTTCAATTTTTGCGTATTTGCAGTATATTTTAACCATATAAGTGATATAAGTTCATTTAAAAAGATTGCTTTAAACGCTATGCTTATATCACTTATAAGGTTCTAAAATTAGAAATTCGGACTTAAATCGTACTTTTTGTAGAATTTATCCAAAGCTTCAACAACTTCGTCTTCTGTGTCTACAATTTTAAATAAATTTAAATCTTCTGGGCTTACTGTATGCATTTTTTCAACCAAAACAGTTTTAACCCATTCAATCAATCCAGACCAGAATTCAACTCCAACCAAAATGATCGGGAATTTTCCAATTTTTTTGGTTTGAATTAAAGTAATGGCTTCAAACATTTCGTCTAAAGTTCCAAAACCTCCAGGCATAACCACAAAACCTTGCGAATATTTTACGAACATTACTTTTCTCACAAAGAAATAGTCGAAATTCAGATTTTTATCATGATCAATATACGGGTTGAAATGCTGCTCAAATGGAAGCTCAATATTTAAACCAACCGAAGTTCCACCACCTAAATGTGCACCTTTATTTCCAGCTTCCATAATTCCGGGACCACCTCCTGTAATCACACCGTAACCTGCTTTACTGATTTTATAAGCAATTTTTTCTGCCAATTGATAGTATTTATCCTCTGGTTTTGTTCTCGCCGATCCAAAAATAGAAACACAAGGACCAATACGTCCCATTGCTTCGTAACCATTTACAAACTCAGACATAATCTTAAAAATTGCCCAGCTGTCATTGGTTTTTATTTCATTCCACGTTCTTTGTTTCAAACGATCCTGAATTACTTTATCTTCATCATTATCAAAATCTTCTAATCTCATTTTAGGTATTTTAATTTATTATTATGTTTTATGTGATCGGAAGAAGGAGCTATTTCCTGCTGTCCGCTATATCTTTTGTGGCGAACCCCGCCACAAAAGGATGCCGCTCCCATCAGGGCTAGGGCAGTTGGTTTCAAATAAACATTAGGTTTAATTAAAACATGTTTTCTTTAAAAAGCTTGATTTTTTCAAAAAAAGCGGACACTAAATTAACGCTTTTTTCTAGAATTGTTATAAAAAACAGGAATTATAATCCAAAAGTAATGTTATGATAATAAGCAAATTCGGTTTTTTGATTCATTATCAGGTATTTGTTGCATGTAAAAGCAGTAAGTTTTTTTTATATCTAAATTTTTTGAAGTTTAAAGCCAACTCTCTCTATAATTTTGATAAAAGGTAAATTATAAAGTTTATTTACGCATTTTTGTCATTTCGACGAAGGAGAAATCTCCGCGAGAAGCTTGGCAAAGATTGGATTTTCGTCACGGAGTTACTTGTGGAGATTTCTCCTTCGTCGAAATGACAATGATTGTGGTTGTTTTGCTCAAAAACAAAATTCCTTGTACCCTTAGCTTTAAAATTCGATAAAAATCATTCTTACTCCAACTCTTTTTTCAAAAACTTAGCCGTATAACTCTTTTTATTCTGAGCCACTTCTTCGGGAGTACCTTTGGCAACCAATTGTCCTCCGCCTTTTCCGCCTTCTGGACCAATATCTATAATATAATCAGCAAGTTTTATAACATCCATATTATGCTCGATTACTAGAATGGTATTTCCTTTATCAACCAGTTTATTGATTACTTCCATCAAAACACGAATGTCTTCGAAGTGTAAACCTGTTGTTGGTTCGTCTAGAATATAAAATGTATTTCCAGTATCTTTTTTAGATAATTCTCCCGCCAATTTAATACGTTGCGCTTCACCGCCAGAAAGCGTTGTGCTTTGCTGACCAAGTGTAATATAACCTAAACCAACATCTTGAATGGTTTTGATTTTTCTATAAATCTTCGGAATATTTTCAAAAAACGGAACCGCTTCATCAACCGTCATATCTAAAACATCAGAAATTGATTTTCCTTTATATCTAATTTCTAAAGTCTCTCTGTTAAAACGTTTTCCTTGGCAAGTTTCGCATTCTACATAAACGTCTGGTAAGAAGTTCATTTCGATTGTTCTTACACCAGAACCTTCGCAAGTTTCGCAACGTCCGCCTTTTACGTTAAAACTAAAACGTCCCGCTTTGTAACCACGAATCATACTTTCAGAAGTCATAGTAAATAGATTTCTGATTTCGGTAAAAACCTCCGTATAAGTTGCCGGATTTGAACGTGGAGTTCTTCCGATCGGACTTTGATCAATATCAATTACTTTATCGATATGTTCTAAACCTTCAATCTTTTTGTAAGGTTGCGGTTTTTTTACGCCATTAAAATAATATGCATTTAAAATAGGGTAAAGCGTTTCATTAATCAAAGTCGATTTTCCGCTTCCAGAAACTCCTGTAACGCAAGTCATCTTACCTAACGGAATTTCAATTGAAACGTTTTTAAGGTTGTTTCCTGTTGCTCCGGTCAATTTCAAGAATTTGCCATTTCCTTTTCTTCTTTTCTTCGGAATATCAAATTTCATTTTACCATTCAAATATTGAGCGGTAATAGTGTCTGAAGCTAAAGTTTCTTTCGGAGTTCCTATGCTGATGATTTCTCCTCCATATTTACCAGCTTTTGGTCCAATATCAATTACATAATCAGCCGTTTCGATCATGTCTTTGTCATGTTCTACCACAATAACTGAGTTTCCGATATCGCGTAATTGTTCTAGAGAATGAATCAGTTTTTCGTTATCTCTTTGATGCAAACCAATACTTGGCTCATCCAAAATATAAAGTACTCCAACCAGTTGCGAACCAATCTGTGTTGCCAGACGAATACGTTGCGCTTCACCACCAGAAAGCGATTTTGAACTTCGGCTTAAAGCCAGATAATTCAAACCGACATTCATCAAAAAGTTCAAACGGTCTTTGATTTCTTTTACAACTTCAGAAGCAATTAAAAGCTGTTTGTCTGTTAAATGGCTATTTAAATCTTGAAACCAAGCTGTTAAATCTGAAATATCCATATCACACAATTCGGTGATATTTTTTTCATTTACTCTAAAAAATAAAGCTTCTTTTTTAAGACGTGAACCATCGCAAACAGGACAATTAATTTCGTCCATAAAATCTTTTGCCCAACGTTTTATGCTTGTTGTGGCACTTTCGTCATATTGATTTTTAATGAAATTAGAAATTCCTTCAAAATCGATTTTATATTCTCTTGTAACACCAAGATCTTTTGAGTTGATAGAAAACTTATCTTTTCCGCCATATAAAATCATTTGCATTGCTTCTTCCGGAATTTTCTCGATTGGATCGGTTATTTTAAAACCGAACTTTTCTCCAATGGTTTCCAATTGTTTGAAGATCCAAGACGATTTGTATTCGCCAAGCGGAGCAAAACCACCAGCTTTTATAGATAATTTCGGATTTGGAATAATCTTCTTGACGTTGATTTCGTGTACAGTTCCCAATCCGTTGCAATGCGGACAAGCTCCTTTTGGAGAGTTAAACGAAAATAAATTCGGTTCTGGATTTTGATATGAAATTCCTGTTGTTGGGCACATTAAATTTCTACTGAAATAACGAACCTCATTAGAATCCTGATCTAAAATCATCAAGACATCTTCGCCGTGATGCATCGCAGTATTGATGCTTTCAGATAATCTTTTTTGCGTATCAGGATTGTCTTCAATCACCATTCTATCTACAACAATTTCGATATCGTGTGTTTTGTAACGATCCAGTTTCATTCCGGCAACCAAATCTTGAACGTCTCCGTTTACACGAACTTTTAAGAATCCTTGTTTGGTAATTTGTTGGAATAATTCGGCGTAATGCCCTTTTCTAGCTTTAATTACTGGCGCTAGAATATTAATGCGTTTTCCGTTGTAATCCTGAATAATCAGATCTTTGATCTGTTCATCAGAATACGAAACCATTTTTTCGCCTGTGTTATAACTGTAGGCATCTGCACCACGTGCGTACAAAAGCCTTAGGAAATCGTAAATTTCAGTAATAGTTCCAACTGTAGAACGCGGACTTTTACTGGTTGTTTTTTGTTCAATTGCAATAACTGGAGAAAGTCCGTCGATTTTGTCAACGTCTGGACGCTCTAAACCGCCAAGGAATTGCCTCGCGTAAGCTGAAAAAGTTTCAACATAACGACGCTGCCCTTCGGCATAAATCGTATCAAATGCCAAAGAAGATTTTCCCGAACCTGATAAACCAGTAATTACAACCAGTTTTTCACGCGGAATAGATATATCGATATTTTTTAGATTATGAACTCTTGCACCAAGAACTTCAATAGTATTGTCTTTATCTAACATAATTTTGAGCAAAAACGCAAAGTTACCACTTTGATTTATTCTTTTTGTGCTCGATAGCAAAACTTTATGTTACAATTAGTAACAAAAAACGCTGACTTAAATTTGTCAGCGTTTAGATTAAGATGTTATTTTATTGATCCATTCCAATTCCTAGTACTTGTAATATTCCAACAACCCATATAATAGGTTTCCATAAAACAATAAAAGCAATTATGGATGAAATGGAGAAAACGGACCAAAACATGAAACCTCCATCTTGCGTAAAGAGAGGAAAGTATTCATTTAACAACATATAAATTCCAAAAGGTATTGCTGCTAAGACAAATACGACCCAAACAATAAATTTTATAATAAATACAATTATATTTAATAGAGCTTGAAATAACATAGAGATGATTTTTTTGACTTTCGTCTGATTATTTTTCTTTTAGATTGATACTTTAGTTTTTTGTATTTGGATTAGCAACTTCATCATCTAAAGCGGTTATTATTCCAGTTACCAATAATGATAAACCAACTCCGATAATGCCTCCCGTTTGGGCATTTTTGCCAAGATGATTTGCAATTGCCATTCCAGCTGCAGCTCCTGAAGTTAAAATAGGAGTCAAATTGCTAAAGTTCATTTCTGTGTTTTTGTTTTTTAGAAGATTTTTCATAATACATGTTTTAAAGTTTAGTGCAATAGTATATTACGAAACTGTCAAATTGTGTCAGTCATTTTTTGCGTATTGAAATAATAGTCACTGACAAGTTTTGTCAGTTTTAAGACGTATATTTATATTAAAAATGTATATGCTGAAAACAACAAAATTGAATCTTACTCAAGTTCGACGAATAAGTCTATTATTAGCTTACTTAAAACGAAATCCATATAGAAGTTTACAGGAAATTTTAAATTATTTTGAAGAAAATGATAAAGGATTTAAGGATCGAACTTTATATAGACTTAACGAGACTTTATCTAGAGATTTTGCTATTGAAATAGTTTTTGATGAAAGAAATAATGGCTATTATTTTGATGAAGAAAACAGTACAAACCCAGAAGCATTTCTGAGTTTGTTAGAAATATTGGTTACTGCCGAACTTTTCTCTAGTAATTTCAATGAAAAGAATAATGCGCTTTCTTTTGTTGAATTTGAAAATACAGCAGCGATTGAGCATATTCCTGATTTTAAAATTGTATTAGAAGCCATACAAAAACAATTGCCTATTACGTTCAGACATAATAGCTTTTATCATTTAAAAGAAGACGATTATACTTTAAAACCATATTTCCTTAAGCAATATCAAAACAGATGGTATGTTATTGGTGAAACAGATAAAGGTTACAGAACTTTTGGAATTGACAGATTAGAAAACATTGTTATTGGAAGTAAAAAGTTTAAATCTAAAACAGAAGAAGCTAAAGATAAATTTAGCAACGTGGTTGGCTTAAATTATGTCGATCATAGAATTGAAAAAATACATTTGTCATTTAATATCTCCCAAAAACCTTATGTAAAATCACTTCCTTTGCATCGTTCTCAGAAAGAAATTGATTCTAAAAATGAATCTTTATTTGATATTGAATTACTAATTCATCCCAATTTTGAATTCAAGCAACAAGTTTTGAAATACGGAAGTTTGGTTAAAGTAATTGAGCCAAAGTGGTTTGCTGATGAGATTAAGGAAGAATTAAGGAAAGGGGTTGAGAATTACTGATAATAATTGCAAACGGTTCAACTTATAGAGCTACAACTTGAACCGTTTTTGTTTTTTTACTCTTGCCCAATAAATGTATTTCGTGCAATATTTCCGATTGTGTTTGTTGCTATTAAGTCAAAACTTCCTCCGATAATTCCTCCAATTAATGGAATTGCTTTGCCTAAATTAACCGCTCCTTTTTCTCCAAATTTAGTTAAAAGTCTAAAGCCAACTTTTTGATTTATTGCAGTTATAGTTTTTGCAGAAATATTTCTAACTGTAGTCGTCGCAATTTTTTGTCCAACCACAATGCCAATATCTTTTAGGATATCTTTTGCTCCATTTCCAGCTACACACGCATACACAAGAGATTTTACTTTGTCATCTTTGATGTCATGGCCACCGATGTATGCAATTGCAGCAATCATTCTAACTTGTACGTACAGCACGCTTGCAATATTCGCTGGGATAGTCACCGGCATTACAATAATACCCGGAAGACCTGTAAGAAAACCGCTTGTGCACGCTTTTGTGTTTTGCCATCGAATTAAAGAGTTTACCATTTCTACTTTAGTTCCGCCTTTGGCTATATAGTTGTCTGCCATTTCCTGAGCAGAGTCTAGTCCAGCGACGCCATTTAAAGCTTTTTCGTATGCAAAATCAAGAGTTTTCATTATTAAACTTGGTGATATTTTTTCAGTTTTCATTGGTTTTTAAGAGATTATTGTAATTTATATTTACAAATTAATGAGTGCATACTGTCATTTTCTGTCAGTCGGGAATTAATTTTATAGAGTTATTTTGACTCACAGTATTCACAATAAAAATTTGGCATATTTTAAAATTAAAGGGTTAAAACGCAAAAATAGAAGAACATTTAAGCGTAATTTTTTTTCTTCTTTAAAGGGCTTTTTATTGTATGAAAGCACCTTTCTGGCATAAAAACAAAAAAGCACTTGCCAAATAACAAGTGCTTTTTTAATTTTAAGAGTGAAATATTAAACCCAAAACATAATGGTTACTGTTGTACCGTTATGTTCGCTAAAATTAATTTCTATTGAATTCTCTTTTGAATCTTGTAAAAGCGACAAACGCTCTTTGGTAAGTTGAATTCCTTTAGATTCATGAAGTTTATTTTTTTTGGCAGCATTTATCCCCATTCCGTTGTCTATGATTTTACATTCTAAAATAGTTTCAGAAATCATTTTAAATGAGATTGTCAATTTAGGATTTTGGCTAGATTCGTTAAAGGCATGAACAAAAACATTCTCAACAAATGGCTGTAATAGCATTGTTGGGATCTCGGTAAAATGAGTATCTATTTCGTCTGAAATTAAGAGCTCAAAAGCAATAAGGTTTTCCAAACGCTTATTTTCAATTTTTATATATGCCTTTAAATATTCGATTTCTTCATCGATCGTGATTTTTTGTTTGGATGAGTTTTCAAGGGTTTTCCGAATCAATTTTGAAAATTCACTTATATAAATCATCGATTCTTCCATTTCTCTATGCGCAATATAAGACTGAATGGTATTCATTGCATTAAATGTAAAATGCGGATTCATCTGGCTTAATAAAGCTTCTAATTTTGTCTCTGCAATACGACGCTGGACAATGATTTTTTCGTTTGATTTCTTTTTAATTCTTAGAAAAACCAATATGATTATAATAAGCAAAATGGTTGCAACCAAAGAAATAAACCACCAGCTTAACCAAAACGGTGGCTGAATATAAAGCTGTAAAATGGTAAAAACTTTCGATTTTCCTGCGTTCATATCAAAAACTTCAATCATTACATTGTAGTTTCCAGTAGGCAAATAAGGAAGGAATAAATTGGTCTTTTCGCTGTAGGGACTCCAACGATTGTTACTATTTAAACGATATCTGAATTTCAGTTTGTTTGGAAATGAATGTCCTTTAGGAATAAAATCTATAGAAAAAGAATTGTGCTTATAGTCAGAAATCAGTTGTTTTGAATTGTATCTAAACCATTTGTATTCTGATGATTTTAAAGGAACGTTATTGATGGCAATCTTACTAATTCCGATCTCAGAAACAGTCAATTGTGTTGCCGTCAAACGATTTAAATCTATGGTGTAATAGCCTTTTTTGGTTCCGAGCCATAAACTGTTTGCAAAAATTTGTGACGTTGTAATTTTAGAATCTTGAAGGCCTTGCTCTTTATCAATAAGTCTTATAACACCGTTTTTATAAATGTTTATGCCTTTTTCTGTTCCAATCAAGATATAGTCTTTGTAAGCTTCAAGAAATAGAATGGTGTTTCCGATAATTTCTTTTTTCGAAATGGTATTCAGTATTTTAAACGATTTTGAATCGTCAATTACAAAAACATCTCCAAATTCAGCCGCTAAAATAAGTTGGCCTTTATTGTTTTTTGTAATGTGTTTGAACTTTTTTTCTTTCCAGATTCCATCAGTTAAATACGATTTGAATTGATCTTTTTCATGTACAAACAAACCATTAAAAACAGATATAAGGTAGGTTTTCCCCTTATTATTTAAAATTTTTACAATGTCTAAAGGTGTGTGTTTATCAAATTCCGAAAAATGTTTGGCTTTTAAATTTGGCAAATCATCATATACGCGTACGCCTCCGTAAGGAATCGTTTCTATAAATTTATGATCATTTGTAAAACCAATTTTATAAGTATGAATCGGACTGTAGCTTATTATTTTGCCTTCAAAATTAAGTTCAAAAATTCCAATATTACTTGTAACCCATAAAGAATTCTGATGTTTTAAAAGTTCATAAAACTCAATTTTGTTTTCAGGAATATTATAATCCAATTCATAATATCCATCGGCATGTGTGGGAAGTTTTAATTTTGTTTTTTTTATGAAATCAGTTTCATATTTTTTGAAATCGGATAATGAAATGTTTTTTAAAGCATTATTTTCATTGTTTAAAAATGTAATTCCATTTTGATGCAATATTATTTTTTGAGTTTTAATTGCTTCAAAATCAATAATGGTTTTGTCATTGAATTTATGGTAATTGATTATTTGATCTAATTGAACTTCATAAATTCCATTGTCTTTTGAACCTACGTAAAGAATGTTTTTTTTGCCATTATATACAACATTCAGCAAATTCTTCGAAGTGATTCCGTATGATTCTGAAATGTCGATCATTTTATCATCAGAAATAGAATAAAGCCCGCCGCTTAAATCAAAAACACCCCAAGCTGCGGCATACAGAGTATTTTGGCTATCTTTTGCAAAGTCCCAAACAATAGAATTTCCAATTGGTTTTAATTTCTTTTTATTTGAAATTAAATCTTCAACTTTAAAGCGATCAATAAAACCTTTATTTCCAGAATAAATAATATAATCGTAAAAGCCTAAACCGTAAAGAAATTTATGTCTAAAAACTTCCTGAATTATTGGAGCTTTGTTTTCATAAATTATTTTAAATAAGCCTTCATTTATGGTTGAAAAATAAACCTCATTCTCAAAAACAAAAAAATCTGAAACCAAAAAAACACCAAACTGTGGTAAAATGCCTTTTGGAACTAGAACTTTATTAGTTTTAATATCAATTATTGCAGGACCTAATTCTGTACCAACATACATTTTGTTTTTAAATGGCAGTAGCTTCCGAACCCTTTCATTTGGCAATTTTTGTTTTTTAGTAAAGACAGTAAACTTTCTGCCATCAAATTTAGTTACGCCACCGCTGTAGCTTGCAAACCAAATATTTCCGTCAGCATCTTCAGAAATGTCCCAGCAGCTATTATGGCCTAATCCGGTGCTTTCATCCAGATTGGTAAACATGCCGTTTTCCATTCTAGAGACACCATTTTCTGTTCCAATCCATAAAACATTTTTAGAATCTAAAAACAAGGCACGAACAGCATTATTGGGTAGACCTTCAGTTGTTGTATAATTTTTTGACGGAAAATATTGTCCAAAGAAAAATATTGGAAAGAAAAAAAGAAATGCACAAAATCTAAGCTTATTTTGTAATGGCATCTATAAGCTTGTTTTTTGTAAATTTTTTGTCTGAAACCTGAATTTCATGACCAGAAGTCATTTGTAGCTTAAATTCTTCCGATTTAAATTTTTTGACATGTGCAGCATTAATCAAATAACTTCTGTGAACTTTTAAGAAGTTTTTTTCTGATTCTAATAATTCGCAGATTTCTTTAAGGGACTTTGTAGCGCAATATTTATGATCTTTAGTATAAATGTCGGTATAAGGACCTTCTGACTTGCAAAACAAAATTTCGTTAAGTTGAATGACGTCGAAGCCTGTTTTTGATGCAAGGGCAATTCGTTGTTTTCCTGAAGATTGGTTTTCTCTATTTTCCTTTAATAGTTGATATCTATCTAAACTATCTTTTTTTTCTAAAGCTAAATCTAGTTTACTAATGGCAGTTTTAAAATCTGGTATATGAATTGGTTTTATTAAATAGTCTAAAGCACTATTTTTAATGGCTTGCAATGCATGCTCTTTATATGCCGTTGTAAAAATAATTTCAAATGGAATTGTGTCAAAGTAAGAAAGCAAATCAAAGCCGTTTTCACCAGGCATTTGAATATCAAGAAAAACAAGATCTGGAGATTTTTTTTTAATTGATTCTAAAGCTGAGGGAACAGAACTGCATTGTTCGACTATTTCGATTTTGTCATCATAAATTTGCTTACAGAGTGTCTCTATAAGATTTCTTGCAGACAATTCATCATCAACAATAATAGCTTTAATTTTCATCTTTGGTGTGGCGTTTAAAAATAATTCTACTCTTGGGCTTTTATTTGGTGCAACTCAAATATCCTGAGAAATATATTATTTGTACTAATATGAATTGAAAAATCAAATATAATATATTCTGTATGAATATATCTATGATCTTTAATGCGTCCAAAAGAAAATTATTCAATCGTCATAGAACGAAGTTTTGTTCTATATGCTTCAAGCGCTATTGATTTAGAAATAAAACCATAATATTTTCCATCTCTTAAAACAGGCAGAAAAGCTGATTTTGAAGTTTCGAACTTCTTCATAACAATTTCCATACTATCCAGAGTTGAAATTGTTGCCAATGGCGCTTTCATAACATCTCTAATATGGGTGTATTTAACACGATAGGCATTGAAGATAATTTCGCGAATGTCATTAAAGTGTACAACTCCAATTAAATCTTTGTCATGGTTGACAACGGCAAAAACAACTTGGTTGGAGTGTGAAATCAAATCGACTAATTTGCTTAAGTTTTCATCTGGATGAACGGTAAGATAATCGCACTGAATAATAGTGTCAATTTCTAAAGTAGAAAGAATATTAGAATCTTTATTGCTGGTAAAGGCATGTCCTTTTTTGGCTAAACCTTTTACGTCAAGCGAATACTTTTCGTAACGTTTAGAAATGGCAAAACTGATTGAAGAAACAATCATTAGAGGAATCATTAATCCGTAACCTCCTGTGATTTCTGCAATTAAGAAAATAGCCGTAAGCGGAGCATGAAATAAGCCACTCAAAATTCCAGCCATTCCAACCATTGTAAAGTTGCTGATAGGAAGTTTAGATAAGCCAATCAGTGTAACCAATTTAGAAAAGAAATAGCCTAAATAAGATCCTAAAAATAGAGAAGGGGCAAAGTTTCCACCATTTCCACCGCTACCAATGGTTAATCCAGAAGCAAAAACTTTAACCATTGCTGTTGCTCCAACAAACAAAAGCAGAACCCATTGATTATTTCTAAAATCGGCAAACAAAGTATTATCTAATAAAAGTCCAGGATCTGCATCAGATAATGTTTTAATGCTTTCGTATCCTTCACCAAATAATGTCGGAAAAATAAAAATTAACAACGCCAATAGTGATGAACCGATTAGAGCTTTTTTGTATGGATTGATTTGCTGTTTGGCAAAATAATGTTCTACTTTTTGGAAATTTCTCGAGTAATAAATAGCGACTAATCCTGTAATAACTCCTAAAATAACGTAAAATGGGATATTGTGATAATCGAACGTTTCTTGTTTTTTGAAGCTCAATAAAATGCTTTCATCTAAAACAATCGCAGAAACCAAAGCGCCTGTAGCAGCAGAAATCATAATAGGAGTGAAGGCAGAAATACTAACATCTACCAATAAGACTTCAATCGCAAAAAGCACCCCAGCAATTGGCGCATTAAATGCGGCAGCAATTCCGGCCGCAACGCCACAGCCAATTAATAAAGTTCTGTCTTTGTATTGTAGCTTATAGTTTTGAGCAAAATTAGAACCAAAAGCGGCTCCTGTTATCACAATCGGACTCTCTAAACCAGCAGAACCACCTAAACCAACCGTTAACGAACTGGTAATAATCTGGGCATACATTTGCTTTTTCGGGATAATACTTGCTTTTTTTGCAACGGCATAAAGTATTTGTGAAGTTCCTTTTTGAATAGTTCCGTTAAGGACTTTTTTTACTACAAAAACCGTCAGTAATATACCAATAATAGGTAAAATACTGTTAATGAAACTCAATTTTAAAATTCCGTTAATGTATGTAGCGAAAGAAAAAACACTGTGTGCGAATGTTTTAAGGACAATTACTGCAAACGCACACGATATTCCTGTTAAAACACTAGATAAAAAAAGGAATTGTTTTGGTGTCATTAATGATTGAGCCAAAGCAATTATACTTTCAAGTCGTCTGAAATATTTTTTTATCATTCTGTTTTAAAATTATCGATCTTACAAAATTAGATTATAATCTTGTTTAAAAAAATATAAAATCAAGAAAGAATTAAAAACCAGAGGCTGCATCATCTCCTCTAAAATCTGCTCCACCTTCTAATCTATTGTCTGGCAAAATCAAAATAGCATCAACTTTTCCGATAATTGGAGTTGGTTTTTCGTTTATAATGTAATGCTTAGCTTTTAGAGTGTCTATAGTTTTAGTTTCAAAAGTATTTGGTTCAAAAGTAATTAAATCTGGCAGCCATTGATGATGAAAACGTGGAGCATTAACTGCTTCTTGCATGCTTAATTTGTATTCGTAAACGTTTAAAATAGTCTGTAAAACAGAAGTAATAATTGTTGATCCTCCTGGAGTTCCTACTACCATAAAAAGTTTTCCGTCTTTCTCTACAATTGTTGGCGTCATAGAACTTAACATACGTTTTTGTGGTGCAATGCTGTTCGCTTCATTTCCAACTAAACCAAACATATTTGGAGATCCAGGTTTAGCGCTGAAATCATCCATTTCATTATTCAAAAAGAAACCTAAATCGTCGCAATAGTATTTAGAACCATAACCATCATTTAAAGTTGTTGTAGCGGCAATTGCGTTTCCAAATTGGTCTACTATTGAATAATGTGTGGTTTCTGTACTTTCAGCATAATTAACTTTGCCTTCTTTTATTTCAGTAGATAAGGTGGCCTTTTCCGGATTAAAACTTGCCATTCTTTCGCGCAGATAGTTTTCATCCAATAATTCTTTCAACGGAATTTTTACAAAGTCGGGATCACCCAAAAAGTAGCTTCTGTCTGCATATGCTCTTCTTTCTGCTTCAACAATAACCTGAATTGCAGCTGGGGAATTGTGCCCCATTTTGGCTAAATCATAAGGTTCAAGCATTTTTAAAATTTGAGCCAAACAAATTCCACCACTACTTGGCGGAGCCATCGAAGTTATTTTTAAATCCTTGTAAGTAAACTGAAGTGGCTTTCTCCATATAGCTTCATACTTTGCCAAATCAGCCATAGTAATAATACCTCCTTTTTCTTTAAGATAATTGACTAGGATTTTTGCTGTTTCGCCTTTATAAAATTCATTTCTTCCTTTTTTCTGAATCCTTTTTAAAGTCTTTGCTAGTGCTGGATATTTTATAGTATCATTTTCTTTGTAAGTTTTTGATGCGGGAGAATCTTCTCCATTTATTTTTACAATGCTTTCATGATAATCTTTTAAACTTTTTTCTTGTTTTTTGGTAACGATAACCCCTCTTTCAGCTAAAGCAATTACAGGTTCTAGGATTTTAGAAATTGGCATGGTGCCATATTTTTTATGAACTGCAAAAACTCCCGCAATAGTTCCAGGTACACCAATTGCAAGCGCAGTTTGTGTGCTTTTTCCTTTTATTACATTTCCTTCACTATCTAAAAACATGTCTTTTGTGGCTGCCAACGGAGCTTTTTCTCGATAATCTAAAGAACCAACTTCGCCATTTGCTTTTCGGTAAACCATAAATCCGCCGCCTCCAATGTTTCCTGCAAAAGGAAAAGCAACTGCAAGAGCTAATTCAGTTCCTACCATGGCATCAAAAGCATTTCCGCCTCTTTTCATAATGTCAGCGCCAATTTTTGAAGCTTCTTCGCGAGCAGAAACTACCATTGCTTTTGTAACAACTAATCCGGTTGGTTTTGAAACGGCATCTTGCGCATTGATGCTATTTAGGTATAAAAGTGCTATTAAAAGTGTAATTTTTTTCATGTGTAATAAGGTTAAAATGAGTTAGAGTGTAAGCAGTTTTTGTTTTGCTTGTGCTCTCATTTCTTCAAAAAAAAGAGTGAATTCTTTTTCAAATTCGTCGTAAAATTCAGTGAGCTCTTCAACAGCAAACTGCATTTGAGAAATGTTTTTAGATCTTCTGTCCATTTGAGTTAAAATATGCTGAATTCCTTCAGTTGTACGATAACTTACAAGCCAGTTTCTTTCAATCATATAAGGCATTAAACCTTGTGTCCTTTCGGTTAAGATTTCGTAATTATCGTGTAAGGAGTGATAAAATCGCTTTACGAAAAGTTCTAACTTTTCATCCGAATATTTTTCCCAGTTTTTGGCTAGAAAATGATCGTAAACAATATCTACAATTACGCCGGCATAATGATGATATCTGTCATGCAGACGTTTGGTGCTAGTTCTAAAAATATCGTGAGAATCGGTATAAGTATCTATGAATCGATGCAGTAAAATTCCTTTTTGTACATCTTCAGGAAAATGCTCAAACTGTTTTCCGCGAATTCCGTCAGCCATAAAATTCCCGATTTTAATCAGATCATTTTCTCCAGAAAGGTATATGTGGGCTAAGAAATTCATTTTTTTATAAGTTTCTAAGAATCGAAGTTTCTAAGATTCTGAGTTATTTTAGTAAATGTATAAAAACTTTTTTAAATCATTTTGTTATAAAAATAGCGAGATATAAGTAGTTTCTTATAGGTTAAATTTAAAATCTTAGAAACTTAGCGCCTTAGTAACTCGGTAACTTTTTTATATTTGTAAAAAAATAACCCTAACTCACAAAAATGACTTTAATAAAATCTATTTCTGGAATCCGTGGAACGATCGGAGGAAAAGTGGGAGATAATCTAACTCCTGTTGATGCAGTGAAATTTGCGTCGGCGTACGGAACTTTCTTAAAAAATAATATTGCTAAAGATAAATTGACTGTTGTAATTGGCCGTGATGCTAGAATCTCGGGACCAATGATTCATAATTTAGTAGTGAATACTTTAATTGGTCTGGGGATCGATGTTATCGATCTTGGGCTTTCTACAACTCCAACTGTTGAAGTGGCTGTTCCGTTAGAAAAAGCAGATGGCGGAATTATTTTAACAGCATCTCACAATCCAAAACAATGGAATGCTTTAAAATTATTAAATGCAAAAGGAGAATTTTTAAGCGGTGCCGACGGAGCAAAAATTCTTGAAATTGCAGAAGCAGAAGCTTTCGATTTTTCTGATGTTGATAGTTTAGGTGAAGTGATTTCAAATGACGCTTATATGGATATTCATATCGATGAAGTTTTAAACTTGCCATTGGTTGATATAGAAGCGGTTAAAGAAGCTAAATTTAAAGTGGTTGTTGATGGTGTAAATTCATCTGGAGGAATTATTATTCCTAAACTGCTAAAATTAATGGGAGTTGAAGTGGTTGAATTGTATTGCGAACCAAACGGACATTTTCCTCATAACCCTGAGCCATTAAAAGAACATTTAACTGATATTTCTGAGCTTGTTGTAAAAGAAAAAGCTGATTTTGGTATTGTAGTAGATCCAGATGTTGACCGTTTGGCTTTTATTAGCGAAGACGGAGAAATGTTTGGCGAAGAATATACTTTGGTAGCTTGCGCAGATTACGTTTTGAGTAAAACTCCAGGAAATACCGTTTCTAATATGTCATCTTCTCGTGCTTTAAGAGATGTTACAAAAGCACATGGCGGAAGTTATGAAGCAAGTGCAGTAGGAGAGGTGAATGTGGTAGAATTAATGAAGAAAAACAACGCTATTATTGGTGGTGAAGGAAACGGTGGAATTATCTATCCAGAATTGCACTATGGAAGAGACAGTCTAGTAGGAGTTGCTTTGTTTTTGACGCATTTAGCAAACAAAAAAATGCCAGTTTCTGCTTTGAGAGCTTCTTATCCAGAGTATTACATGAGTAAAAATAAGATTGAATTGACACCTCAAATTGATGTTGATGCAATTTTAACTCAAATGACAGAGAAATATAAAAACGAAGATATCTCGACAATTGATGGTGTAAAAATTGATTTTGCAACAGAATGGGTTCATTTAAGAAAATCAAACACAGAGCCAATTATTCGTATTTATACTGAAGCGCCTTCTCAAGATGCAGCAGATAAATTAGCACTAAGAATTATTGATGAAATCAAAGTGATCGCTGGAATCTAAGATTTCAGTTTTTAAATAGAAAAAAGCCTCTTTAGAAATTTCTAAAGAGGCTTTTTTCTATTATTTATTCAATACGGTGTTTCCATCTTTTGTGTGTCCACAAATAAAATTCTGGAGATTCTAGAATTTGTTTTTCTACTTCTCTTAAATACATTTCTGTGATGTCAAAATTTTCAAATTCTTTCGGATCATCAGCAAGAGAAAGAAAAGTCGCTTCGTAAAATCCTCTTTTTACTTTTTTTACTTTCACCATTATGACAGCTAAATCGTATTTTTTTGCTAGCATTTCTGCTCCTGTATGGACTGGAACTTCAATTCCCATAAATTTCATCGAGTGAAAAATTCGATCCAATTTTGGAGATTGATCGCTTGCTAAACCATACAAACTTAAAACTTCATCGCGCTGATGTTGCGCCATTGTTGGAATTGCTTTTCTGGTTTCGATCATTTCTGTATTGTATTTAGAACGGATTTTTCGAACCAATTTATCAAAATAAGGATTGGCTAATCTTTTGTAAACAGCAACACCCTGAAATCCAAGTTTTGGATTAATAGTCAAAAGCCATTCGTAACTAGCATAATGCGAAGCTACAAGAATTACGCTTTTTCCTTTTTTAGCATAATCGCGAACCAAATCAATATTGGTAACCTGAAATCTCCTTTCCATTTCTTCAGGAGACATGCTCATGGTTTTAATCATTTCTAAAAACATATCACACATATGCTTGTAGAATTTCTTTTCTATATCTTTTCTTTCAGCATCGCTTAAATGAGGTAAAGTAAGCGCAAGATTTTCGCGAACCACTTTTTTACGATAGCCAATTACTCTGTATACCAGAAGGTAAACAAAATCTGAGAATAGATAAAATATAGGAAACGGAAGTATGGAGATAAGCCAAAGTAATGGATAGGCTAAAATATAAACAAGAAACTGCATCTAAATTTTTTTTACAAAGATAAATTAAAAATGATTATCGATTGATATTTTGCTTTCTTGCTAACTTATCTTTAAGAATGATTATATTTACAATTCACAATAATTAGTACTTATGAATTTTATTTTAATAGCGATTATCGTTGCGAACGTTGTTATTAGTTACAAAGGTTTTAATGATCTTTATTTTTTTAGAAAATACGAATTTCATGTAGGAAGCATTCGTTCTGGAGAGCAAATCAGAATGTTATCTTCAGGATTTTTGCATGTAGATATGATGCATTTAATTTTTAATATGCTGACTTTGTATTTTTTTGCTCCTGTAGTTTTAAACTGGCTTGGCAATTTTTCTTTTGTCTTGGTGTATTTTGGAAGTTTAATCTTCGGAAGTCTTCTTACCATGTTATTGCATAAAAACGATTATAGTTATCGAGCTGTTGGAGCTTCTGGCGCGGTGACTGGAGTTTTGTATTCAGCAATATTGTTGCAGCCAGATATGATGCTTGGAATATTTTTTGTCATTCCTATGCCAGCTTATATTTTTGGAATTTTGTATTTATTGTACTCAATTTATGGAATGAAAGCCAAAAATGATAATATTGGGCATACAGCACACTTTGGAGGTGCTATAGGCGGATATTTGATAACTTTAATTAAAATGCCATCACTATTTACAGACCACACAATGATGGTTATACTTCTTGCGATTCCAATTTTAATACTTTTTGGAATGGCAAAATTGGGAAAATTGTAATGGTGGCATAACTTTTGAAATGTCTTTTTTAAATATTAAAATTTAACAAAAATGAAAAAACTAGTATTATTTTTAACAATCATGTTTATGACTATGTCTTACGGCCAAGAAATCAAACAAGTACCTCTAATTAATGTTAATGGAGAAGGAAAAGTAAAAGTAGCACCTGATCAAGTTTGTATTTCAGCTTCTGTTGAAACAAAAGGGAATAATGCTAAAGACGTTAAAAAACAAAACGACGAAAAGATGGACGCTGTTTTAAAATTCATCAAAAAAATGAATATTCCAACAGCAGATTTCAAAACAAAACAAGTAGCTCTTAATCCGCAGTACGATTATGAGAAAAAGAAAACTTCTTACAATGCTGTACAAACTGTAGAAATTGTAGTGAAAGATTTAGCTAAATACGACGAGTTAATGGAAGGTTTGGTTCAGCAAGGAATCAATAGAATTGACAGAGTTTCTTTCGAATCATCTAAATTAACGCAATATGAGTCTGAAGCTAGAAAATTAGCTATGAAAGATGCTAAAACTAAAGCAGAAGAGTATGTGTCTGTTTTAGGGCAAAAAGTGGGTAAAGCTTTTACAATTTCTGATAATTCTCAAGTTTACCGTCCACAACCAGTGTACGCCGCTATGAGAATGAAAGAAGCAGATTCAATGGGAGCTTCAAATGAAACTTTAGCAATTGGCGAAATCGAAATTACAGCAAATGTTAGCGTAAGTTTTGTATTAGACTAAATTTTTCTAAAATTCCAATATTAAAAAATCCAAATTCCAATTAAAACTGGAGTTTGGATTTTTTTGTTTTATTTTTTTCTAAAGAATTCACACAAAGCTTACTTTCCTAATGAGAATTATAATTTGGAATTTTGAGATGGCAATTTCATAATCTAAAGAACTTTTATTGGAAGAGTAAATTTGAATGTACTTCCTTTACCAAGTTCACTTTCTACCCAAATTTTTCCTTGATGTATATTTACAAATTCTTTACAGAGTAACAATCCGAGTCCGCTTCCTAGTTCATTTTCTGTTCCTTTTTGCAGTACTTTTCCATTGATTTTAAAAAGCTTTTCTTTTATACTGTCAGGAACTCCAATTCCATTATCCGTAATCGAAATTTCTACTTTTTGATTTGTCTTGATAAGCTTCACTTTTATCTCGCCGTTTTTGTCAGTAAATTTAATCGCATTGCTAAGTAAATTTCTCAAAATAGTGCTAATCATATTTTTATCAAATTCTGCCTCAACAAGATAAGCCGATTCAAATGTAATATTGATGTTTTTATTTAAAGCGACATTTCTGCTCAGTTCAATATTTTCCTCAATTAAAGCGTTTAGCAGCATGTTTTTAGGATGAAAAGTAATCATTCCGGTTTGAACCTTAGACCATTCTAATAGATTTTCAAGTAGCTTATAGATGTTTTTATTTGAGTCGTGCAATAGTTCTGATATTTCTTTAATTTCTTCTCGGCTGTACTGATCGATATTTTCAAGTAAAATTTCAGAGAGAGAAACAGAAGAACCCAATGGCCCTCTTAAATCATGAGAGATTATAGAGAAGAATTGGTTCTTGTCATTTAAAAGCTTTTTAATTTTATGATCTTGTTTTTCTTTCACCAAAAGCAAAAAGCCAACAATTCCAATTAAAGACAATAGAAATAAACAGATGCTGTATAAACTATCAAAAGTATCGTTAGAAATAATAAGATTTTGAGGGTACAAATATCGGTGAACGGTTCGTACTGCGATTAGAATTTCAAAACCCATATAACACAAGACATAAAAAGTCTTAAAAAAGCTTTTTTCTTTTTCTGTAAAATAAGTTATTGTAGGCAATAAATAAATGGCAAAGACTCCAATACCGCCAATAATGACGCGAGTATTCATTGTTGCATCAAAAAGTGTCGAAATATTAAATAGCAATATGGTTGCTGTGGTAATGGCTATCTGAAAGCGATAATGTTTTTTTGCATGTGTTTTAATAAGAGACAGCATAGCCAACGTTTCAAAGCAACAAGCGCCTAAAATCATAGAATTGGCAATGTTAATAGAAGCAAAATCAGGGATAATATTTCGTAAAAGAGCCAATACCCATGCAAGAGTAAGTATTAATTTCCCTAAGCCGAACCACTTTAAAGTTTTTCTATTATCGCTAGTGGCATACGAAAATGAAAAACTAAAAATAAGGACGCAAGTAAATAAATTGCCCCAGAAGTAAAGTAGAAATATTGTTTTTGGATCTACTGGTAAGAGTTCAAACATTGTAGGGATTTTGCTTTTTGTAAATCGATTTTACAAAGATACAAATAAAGTAAACATTCAGACCTGAGTTGGCGCTTCATGAGCCGTGTTCTTGCATATTTAACAATTAGTTTTCTTTAGAATCTTTACTGTTTTTTTAAATTTACATATAGTTAAATTATTAAAAAGGAAAACAAATTAAAAGAAAGAATTAAATTACATATTGAATGATTTCTTAGCTTTGTAATAAGTACCACAAAAAACACTTTGTTATGCCATTAATTGAACAATCAGAATATAATTCTCCTTCTATTCTTAATCGAAACAGGCATATATCTACTATTTATGCTGCACTGATAAAAAAGTTTGAAGTTCCTGAATATACAAGAGAGAAACAGGAATTAAACGACGGAGATTTTATCAATATCGATTATATTATTGATAACCCTAAAAAAGCAGTTATTTTATGTCATGGTTTAGAGGGTGACTCACGCAGAACATATAATAATAGTTGTGCAACTTATTTTAAGCAGAAAGGTTTTTCTGTTTTTGCTTGGAACAATCGTACTTGTGGCGGAGAAATGAATCGTCTTCCGAGATTGTATCATCACGGTGCAGTTGATGATCTTGACGAAGTAGTTCAGTTTGTTTTAAGAAAAGGATTTGAAGATATTTATTTAATCGGATATTCGATGGGAGGTGTTCAATTGCTTAATTATTTGGGTTGGACAAAAATCGACGAGCGCATAAAAGCAGCAGTTTCTATTTCGGTTCCAACACATATCGCGACCAGTGCAGAAGTTCTTAAGCAAGGCTTTAATAGAGTTTATCTAAAGAATTTTACGATTGATATTAAAAAGAAACTGAAATACAAAGCGGCTCAATTTCCTGATTTTATCAACCGCGATCAAATAGATAAAATTACTTCTTTTGATGAAGTAGATCAATATTTTACTGCGCCATTACATGGTTTTGCAAGTAAAGACGATTATTATCATCGTGTTTCTCCAGAGTTTTCACTAAAAGATATTACGACACCAGTTTTAATTATTAATTCGCTCGACGATCCTTTTCTGGGAGAAAGATGTTATCCGAGATCTATTGCTAAGGATAGTGCTTATGTTTATCTGGAAACTCCAAAATATGGCGGACATTGTGCTTTTCCGCTTCGAGATTCTACATATTCTTATGCAGAGAAAAGGGCTTTTGAGTTTTTTGAATCCTGCAAACAATGCTAAGAAAAAATCGTATTTGTAAGACATCATTCATCGCCAGAATTCTCAATCTCTGAAGGTGCTTTTTTTCTAATACTGGTACTTAGATAAAAAAACAATCTTATCGTATGATTCATATCGTATTGATATCCAGAGTATTTTTGTTGATATACATTCATGTAGCCAAAATCATAACTCCATTTTGGATTGATATTTTTTTTAATCCCAACAAAAAAACGATTTTGGTCAAATGTGTTGTAAATAACTTCCTCTCCAAAATGCAGCAGAATTTCATCAGAAAGAACCATTTGTGGCCATGATTTTTTATCGGAAATTCGGAAAGTAAAACTCATCAGATAGCGAATTCTATTGGTAAATCGCCAATCTCCGCTGGGTTTATCATTAACTATTTTTTCCTGCCAGCGCTGTTCATTCCGTAAGCGCTGCAGAATGCTTATATTTCCAAATTTTGTGTTTAACTGCGCTTGCTGGTAAATTCTGTTTTCATCTGCAAAAGTACTCCAGTCTGGATTTGACGGTGCCAGCCACATATGCGCATATCCTAAATTTAAAGAAATATTTGAATTTGGAATATAACTGATACCTCCTCTTATAAAATAAAAACTCGGATCGGCAACAAAATCATTTCGCCTGATATGAAAATCGCCAATCACACCCCAACGGTCTGCAAATTTGGTAACCGTATTTATAGAAACCCAAGTCTGAAGCTGTTGGTTAATTTCTTTTTTCTGAGTTTGCCCTAACGCACATAGAGGAAGCAGTGAAATTAGGACTCTGATAAAATTGTTTTTCATAGAGAATACGATAGAAATAAGTTAAAAAGTAAATTTCTTCTAAATCGGTCTAAGGCAATTATGGAAACAATTATAAAGAGTAAAGGTATTCTTTTTTGATGAGAACTTGAATTGTAATTTTAATATTTAAATTGTTTTATGTCAGATAATTAGACGGTATTTTTGTGTTTCATTTTTAATCGACAACAGGTGCATTAATTTTATTTTTTAGACGTTAATCAAAATATTTAATCATTTGATTAAAAAAAGTGTTTAACATATTTAAAAATAATTTACATTTGCATATAAATCATTAAAAATGAATGCTTCAGTAAAAGATTCTACGACCGAAGAAAAAATTAAAATAGCGGCAAAAACTGTTTTTTATAAAAAGGGTTTTGCGGCTACAAGAACAAGAGATATTGCTGAAGAAGCAGGCTTGAATCTTGCTTTGCTGAACTATTATTTTAGAAGCAAGGCTAAACTTTTTGAGATTATAATGGCAGAAACCTTATCAGGTTTTGTAAACAGTATGAAAGTGATTTTGAATGATGAAAAAACTTCTTTAGAAGAAAAAGTAAAAGTTATTGCCGAACGATATATTGATTTTATTACTGCAGAACCAGAAATTCCAACTTTTATTCTCACAGAAGTTCGAAATAACCCAGAGGGACTTTTAAAAAGATTGCCAATCAAAGAAATTGTAAATGAATCTGTTTTTATTAAACAATTTCAAGAAGCTGTTCAAAATAAAAAAATAACAGAACCAAACCCGTTGCATTTTATGATGAATCTTATAGGGTTGGTTGTTTTTCCATTTGTGGCAAAACCGATAGTTATGGGAAGCAGAAATTTGGATAGTGCCCAATTTCACGATTTAATGCAAGAGCGCAAGAAAAAAATCCCGATATGGATTACTATGATGTTTGCAGCGGTCTAATACTAACTAGAGTTAATTTATTTTATGATGAGGAAATTATACTTTAAATATATCGGAATCTTGTCCTTTATGACGGCGCAGGCGCAAACCTTGACCATTGATCAAAGTTATAAGCTAGCTGTTGAAAATTATCCTTTAATCAAACAATATGAACTAATTGAAAAAAGTAAAGAATATACTTTGAGTAATGCGAATAAAGCTTATTTGCCTCAAATAAGTCTTACAGCTATTGAAGGATATGTTTTTGGTGATTTTCCAACTTTAGGAAATTCTGGAAATGATAGTAAATTTAAGTTTATTGGCCTCGGACAAGTAAATCAAACCATTTGGGATGGGGGAGCGACCAAAACGCAGAAAAAGATTATTGAGGCATCATCCAATGCAGATAAGGCCTCACTAGAAGTTTCACTTTATGATCTTCGATCGAGAGTGAATCAGCTTTATTTTGGCGTATTGCTTATCGATGAACAGCTCAAACAATTGCAAATTCAAAATGCTATTCTTTCCAATAATATTGATAAGGTTAAAAAACTTCATGAAAATGGTTTAGCCTACAAAACAGATGTTGATGAAATGAAAGCCGAACAGCTCAATCTCAGTCGACAGAAAAAAGATTTTGAATACACTAAAGCAGGTTATCAAACGATGCTTTCTTATTTGATAGGGAAAAATATCAGTCAGGAAAAATTGGGCAAACCTTTAAATTCTATCGGTATTGATACCATTATTAAACGTCCAGAGCAGTTACTTTTCGCGAGCCAGCGAAATCTCATAAATGCGCAATCAGATATGCAGAAAGTAAGCCTGATGCCAAAAGTTGGATTATTGGGCGCAGGCGTAGTTCTAGCTCCAGGAATTAATTTGGGAGCTAATAAAATTTCGACTGTTGGAGTTGCCGGACTAAGTGTTGGTTGGGATATTAAAGGATTATATAAAAATTCAAACGAAAAACAGCTGACCCAACAGGAATTGAAAAAAATAGAAGTTCAAGAAGAAACTTTTCTATTTAATACTCGATTTCAAATGAATCAAAAGACAGCAGATATCGAAAGGCAAAAAGCAATCTTAAAAGACGATGATGATATTGTAAAACTCCGCCAGACAATTCGAGAAGGCTATCAGTTAAAATACGATACTGGCGTAGGACCGTTAATAGATTTGTTGAATTCTGTTGAGAAAGAAGGAAATGCACGCGCGGAAAAAGCTATGCACGAAATTCAATTGCTTATGTCAGAATACGAGTATCAAACAATCAAAGGAAATTAACTCTATAAATTATGAAAAAGATAAAGCTTTTATATTTTCTTATGCCAACGATTTTGATGTTTTCGTGCCATAATAAAGAGAATGATTTTGATGCTTCTGGATCTTTTGAAGCTGTCGAAACGATTTTATCAGCCGAAGCAAATGGCCAGATTTTGCAATTGAATGTAGAAGAAGGCCAACAATTGCAAGCGGGGCAAAAAGTTGGTTTTATAGACAGTACACAATTGGCTATTAGTAAAATGCAATTGCGCCAGAATGAAAAAGCGATTTTAAGTGGCAAACCTCAAATACAAATTCAGACTGAAAGTTTGAAGAAACAACTTGATAATGCCATTTTAGACCGCAATCGAACAGAAAGATTAGTAAAAGGCGGAGTAGCTTCGCAAAAGCAACTTGATGATGCAAATTCTAAAGTTGCCGCGTTGCAAGCTCAAATAACGGCACAGAAAAGTTCGTTGGAAACCACAACTGAGAACTTGACACAGCAAGGAAATACGGTTGGAGTTCAGTTAAAAGGAATTCAAGATCAATTGAGCAAAAGTGTGATTGTAAATCCAATAAAAGGAACAGTATTGGCAAAATATGCAGAACAATATGAAATGGCTGTAATTGGAAAACCATTGTACAAAATTGCGAATCTCGAAACCCTAGATTTAAGAGCTTATATTACAGGGACACAATTGCCTCAAATTAAAATCGGACAGGAAGTAAAAGTACGTATTGACCAAGGCGAAAAGAAATATAAAGAATATCAAGGAACTATTAGCTGGATTTCGAACAAATCTGAATTTTCTCCAAAAACAATTCCGACCAAAGATGAAAGAGCCAATTTGGTGTATGCCATAAAAGTAAGAGTGAAAAACGATGGTTACTTGAAAATAGGAATGTATGGTGAAGTTCTTTGGTCAAAATAAAACGGAAATATGGCTTCAGTTACGCTAAAAAATATTACTAAAAAGTATGGCGATTTTGTCGCTGTAGATGAGGTTTCTTTTGAGGTGGAGAAAGGAGAGCTTTTTGGATTAATAGGTCCAGATGGCGCTGGAAAAACTTCTATTTTTCGCGTTTTAACCACATTATTATTACCCGATGGCGGAACTGCTTCTGTTGAAGGGCATGATGTGGTTAAGGAGTTTCAGGAAATTAGAAATAAAGTGGGGTATATGCCAGGAAAATTTTCTTTGTATCAAGATCTCACTGTAAAAGAAAATATTGAGTTTTTTGCGACTGTTTTTGGTACTACGATTGAAGAGAATTATGAATTGATAAAAGATATCTACGATCAGATAAAGCCTTTTAACGATAGACGTGCCGGAAAACTTTCGGGCGGAATGAAACAGAAATTGGCTCTGTGTTGTGCTTTAATTCATAAACCTGAAATTTTATTTTTGGATGAACCTACTACTGGTGTTGACGTAGTTTCTCGAAGTGAATTTTGGGATATGCTAGCTAAACTTAAAAAGCAAGATATTACCATTGTAGTTTCAACTCCTTATATGGATGAGGCAAAATTATGCGACCGAATTGCTCTTATTCAAAACGGAAAAATAATGACGGTTGACACGCCAAAGCAAATTATAAAAAGTTTTCCGAAAACACTTTTTGCTGTAAAAGCAGATCATATTTATAAGCTTTTGCAAAATCTTAGAGTCGAAAAAGAAATTGAAAATTGTGATGCCTTTGGAGAATTTCTTCATCTAACATTAGTATCAGAACAGGTAAATGTCGAAATGGTCAAATCGATTGCACAAAAGTATAATCCTGAAAATTTAGAAGTAAAAGAAATAGAACCAACGATCGAGGACAGTTTTATTCGTTTGATGCGAGAGCAAGATAATTCAACAGAATCAAAAGTAATCCTGCATGAAAAATAAAGCTATAATTTGTAAAGATTTAACCAAACAGTTTGGTGATTTTAAAGCGGTTGATAAAATTAGTTTTGAAGTCAGTGAGGGTGAAATTTTTGGTTTTCTAGGCGCCAATGGAGCGGGAAAAACGACAGCGATGCGCATTCTCTGCGGACTTTCTTATCCGTCTTCTGGCGAAGCAAGTGTAGCAGGATTTGATGTTTATAAACAGCAGGAAAAAATTAAAAAGAATATTGGTTATATGAGTCAGAAGTTTTCTTTGTATGATAATCTGACAATTCTTGAAAATATTGAGTTTTTTGCTGGCGTATATGGCGTTTCTCGACCTGAAATTAAAGAAAGGAGCACTGATTTAATTTCGACTTTAGGTTTAGAAAAAGAAGCAAAAAAGTTGGTTGGCGGATTGCCTTTGGGCTGGAAACAAAAATTGGCTTTTTCGGTTGCAGTATTTCATCGTCCGAAAATTGTTTTTCTGGATGAACCAACTGGCGGTGTTGATCCTATAACTCGAAGACAATTTTGGGAAATGATTTATGAAGCCACAGCCAACGGAATTACCGTATTTGTAACCACTCATTATATGGATGAAGCCGAATATTGCGATCGAATAAGCATTATGGTTGATGGGCGCGTAGCCGCAATAGATTCTCCGTCTGCATTAAAAAAACGTTTTGATGCAACTTCTATGGATGAGGTTTTTTATGAATTGGCGAGAAATGCCAAAAGAACATCAGATTAATATGAAAAGATTTTTGGCTTTTATTCGAAAAGAATTTTATCATGTTTTTAGAGATCAGAGAACGCTTTTGATTCTCTTTGGGCTTCCTGTTGTACAAATTGTTCTTTTTGGTTTTGCTTTAAGCAGTGAAGTCAAAAATATCGGAATTGCTATTCAGGATAATTCACATGACATTCATACAGAGAAAATTATAAGAAAGATAGGGTCAAGTTCTTATTTTCATGTCGAAAAGCCAATTTTGAATTACAAGGATATTGAAAATAGGTTTAAAGATGGAAGCATTAAATGTGCGGTTATTTTTCCATCAAATTTTGGTTCGGATCTGCAGCGTCTTGGAGGAGCAAAAATTCAAGTAATTGCCGATGCGTCAGACCCAAATACAGCAACAATTGTAACGAATTATTTAAATGCAATTGTGAGAGATTACCAGCAAGAATTAAATCCTACGACAAGATTCAATTATCAGATTTTGCCTGAGTTAAGACAGCTTTATAATGAAGAACAGAACGGTTCGCTTAATTTTATTCCTGGTGTAATTGCTTTGATTTTTATGATTGTCAGCACTGCCTTAACCTCGGTTTCGGTTGTTCGAGAAAAAGAATTGGGTACTATGGAAATTTTGCTCGTTTCGCCTTTTAAACCCATAATGGTTCTAATCGCAAAGGCAATTCCGTATTTAGTGCTTTCCATTATCAATTTTGTTATCATTATTTTCCTTTCGGTTTATCTGCTCAATGTTGAAATAAAAGGAAGTTTTCTGCTTCTTTTTGCAGAGAGTATTTTATTTATCATTACTTGTCTTTCGCTTGGTTTATTGATTTCGAATGTAACGGCTTCGCAACAAACAGCGATGCTAATATCGATGATGGGAATGATGTTGCCCACTTTACTGCTAACAGGATTTATGTTTCCGCTAGAAAATATGCCTTGGATATTTCAAGCTATTTCTCATTTAATTCCTTCACACTATTATTACATCATCGTAAAAGCCGTTATGCTCAAAGGTTTAGGTTTTTCTTATATATGGAAAGAAACTTTAATACTTGTTGTAATGACGATTCTTCTGCTGACTATTTCTCTGAAAAAATTTAAAATTAGATTGTCATGAAAGTGCTGCGTTTTATATTACAGAAAGAATTTCGCCAGATTTTTCGAGACAAAACAATATTGGCAATGATGTTCTTTGTTCCGATTTTTCAGCTGATTATTTTGCCTTTGGCGGCCAATTTTGAAGTAAAAAGTGTAAATATTGTTTATGTAGACCACAATCACAGTTCGTATTCTCAAAAGTTAATTAATAAAATTGGTTCTTCGGGATATTTCCATATTGTCGGAACTCCCTCTTCTTATCTAGAAGGCTTGAAATTTATTGAAAGAGCAGATGCTGACTTGATTTTAGAAATTCCTTCTGGATTTGAACGAAACTTAATTAGAGAAGGAAGTCAGAAAGTTAATATTGCTGTAGATGCCATTAACGGAACCAAATCAAATATTGGAAACGCTTATCTAAATGTTGTATTGGCAGATTTTAGCAATGATTTAGATATTCGGGTTAAATTGCCACAGCAATTAAGCGCAGTTTCTCCGTCAATAATTACCTTAAACAGTACAAATTGGTACAATCCAAGAGCAGAATATAAATATTATATGGTTCCTGGTATTTTAGTATTGCTGCTTACTTTGATTGGCGGATTTATTACAGCGCTAAATATTGTAAAGGAAAAAGAAATAGGTACAATCGAACAGATTAATGTAACACCTATTCAAAAGTGGCAATTTATTCTTGGGAAACTGATTCCTTTTTGGATTGTTGGAATGACTGTATTTACAATTGGCCTTGTTGTAATGTATTTAATTTATGGAATATTTCCGCTTGGTAGTCTTTTGGTTTTATATCTTTTTGCAGGAGTTTATTTAACTGCATTATTAGGTTTGGGACTTCTGATTTCAACTTTTGCTGATACGCAGTTACAAGCAATGTTTATTGCCTTTTTCTTTATGATGATTTTTATGCTCATGAGCGGTTTTTTTACCAGCACCGACAGTATGCCAAATTGGGCAAGAATAATTTCTGAATTTACTCCTGTTACGCATTTTATAAAAGTGGTTCGCCTTATTGTTTTGAAAGGAAGTGGTCTACAAGAAGTGGGGACAGAATTATTGTATCTGATTGTTTTTGCAATTGTATTGAATGCTTTGGCGATTTATAATTACAGAAAGACAAATTAAATGAAATTTTAGTGGTTTGTTTTTATTAATAGTAAGTGTTTACTTGTAAGAAATGTTATAGGAAAATATGGAAAATGATATTTTTTGATTTGAATTTATAAGAAAAAAACGCTAATTTTTGATGTATATATCTGTTTATTAGCGGGTTATGTTTTTTTTGTTTGCATGTTGTTACATTGTAGTACGGGAAACCGTATTTAAATAATAATTAAAAAAACTACTTTTGTTTTTTTTAACATGGAAATAATTACATCTTATGTCCCCAAATAAGTTTATTTTTTTCTTTTTATTGTTTATATCCGTATCCTATTCACAGACTAAACGTGCTGCTGTTATGGTGAATGCCAGAGCACAAAAGGATCAAATCTTAATTCGCTGGGCCGTTAACTCTCCAGCCGAATGGCAGAAAGCAAATAAAAAAGGATTTATAATTACCAGAACTACAGTTTTACGCGATGGTGTTGTCGTACCTAAACCTGAAAAAACACTTCTTACTCAAAAGCCATTAACTCCCGAACCATTAGATTCTTGGATCGATTTTGTACAGAAAGATAGTAATGCAGCTATAATTGCACAATCTATTTATGGCGAAAGCTTTGAAGTAACTGGTGCAAAAGAAGGTGATTTAGCAAAAATAGTAAATATGGCCGACGAGCTGGATCAGCGATATACTTTTGCTTTATATGCTGCAGATATGAGTTTTGAAGGAGCCGTAAAAGCAGGTTGGGGATACATTGATAAAAATGTAAAGAGTAATGAGGTATATGCTTACCAAGTAAAGGTTTTTGAAAGTCCGCAGGTAAAAGAATCCTCTTATATGATTGGCTTGAGAGACTATACTGTTCTTCCTGCTCCAACAGATTTTATTGCAGTTCCAGATGATAGAAAGGTACTTCTTTCTTGGGATTATGAAACCTTCAAAAGAATTTATACCTCGTTTATGGTAGAAAAATCTTCAGATGGAATTAATTATACTCCAATATCCAATACGGCACTCGTTAATTTAAATGATAAAGACGAAAATCCGTCTAAAAACATGTATTATGTTGATACACTTAGTGTAAACGACAAAGTCTATCATTATAGACTATATGGTATCACTTCGTTTGGAGAAAAAGGAGAATTTACAAAGCCTATAACGGCAAAAGGCGTTGCAGCTATAGTAACTCCTGCAAGATTGGTAGATTATTCTATTTTAAATTCAAATGAAGTCAATCTTGAATGGGATTATCCTAAAGAATCGGAAAGTTTTATTCAGGGTTACGAAATTAATTTAGCGAATAATGATAAAGGACCATATAAGGTTGTTTCAAAAATTATTCCGCCATCTCAAAGAAAACTCAATTTTAAAGAAAATCTTTATCCATCTAATTATTTCACGATTTCGGTTGTCGGAAAAAATAATCAAAGATTAACCTCGCAAAGCATGTTGGTTCAGCCTGTCGATTCTATACCGCCAGCTAAACCAATTGGTTTGGAAGGTGTGATTGATAGTCTCGGAACGGTTAGACTAAAATGGAAACCTAATCAAGAAAAAGATTTACGAGGATACAGAATTTTAAGAGCAAATACGTCAGGTGAAGAATTTGTAGATATTTACCATCAATCTTATATCGGTACAGAGTATAAAGATAGCGTGAGTTTAAAAATGACTAACAGTAAAGTTTATTATAGAATTGCTGCTGAAGATATGCGTTATAATATTTCGGATCCTTCTGATATTTTGGTATTAGATAAACCAGATAAAATTCCGCCGGCAGCGCCAATCTTTAAAGATTATGACAATAAAGATGGCAAAGTGCACTTAAAGTGGATACGAAGCTATAGTGAAGATGTTGTAAGTCATAGCCTGAGAAGAAGAGAAAAAGGACAGGAAAAATGGCTTGAAATAAAACAGATAAACGATACTATCCAAGAATTTACAGATGATAGAATAGAGAATAAAAAGACCTATCAATATGCTATTTTGGCTAAGGATAAAAGCAATCTTTGGTCTTCATTAGATCATTCTGTCATAACGGTTAGTGTTTTAAATTTTACGCCAGTAAAGGTTATTACATTTTTGCAGGGAACGGCAGATAGAGAAAACAGAAAAATAGTTCTTTCGTGGGATTATGCCAAAAACAAAGGCAAGGTTTTGGGGCTTAGCATCTATAAAAATGAAAAAGGTCTTCCGCCAACTTTATGGAAAGAATTAAACAGCACTGTTTTCACTTTAGAAGATAAAAACTTAAAAATTAATAAGGAATACGAATATCATCTGGTTCCAAATCTAGAAAACGATAGTCCAGCAAAAGCAGAGACCCTAACAGTTATTTATTAAGCCTATGAAGAAATTTTACTTATTTGTTATTTTGTTGGTTTATGGATTAGGGCATGCTCAGGTAAATTTATCGGGAAGCGCTAATTACCATGCAATAATTACTGCCGAAATGGGAAATGCGACTGGTGATGGTTGTAATAATGGTGGATTAGGAAGAGTTAGTTTAGATGGTATTGGAGCTTTAAGTTCTTTAAAAGATGATAGTGATTTTTGGCAAGATAAATCGGGTAGTTTTGAAAGAGATTATACCGAAAGTAATTTAGCAACCAGTGTTTCTTTGTATACCAGAAGGAGAACAAGAAGTGGAGGATGTAAGATTACACAAGAAAAAGCAGTCACTGTTCCAGTAAGCAGAAAACAAGATATTACCTATAAAGATTGGGACGATGCCAATGTCACAGGTGTTTTTGCTTATTATGTTTATGGAACATTTAGAGTTCAAACTTATCCTGTAATCAATTTAACTAACCCAAATACTCTTAATAATATAATTGGTACCGAAAGTTTAATTAATATACCAGCAATTTCGGGTGTTAGAAGCGAATATTTCGATTGGATGTACCATATTGAAGGCGAAAGAAGACAAATTAAAATAGGTTTTATAACGATTTGGGTAGATGTTTGGAGAAGTCTTCCTGTCCAATACCAAGGCAAAAATTCACTAAACATATTATGCAAAGATTTTTTACCTTATGAAGCAGTTGGTAAAAAAATAACGTTAAGGGCTAATGAATATGGCAGTACTGTTGAATTGCTTTATGTAAGATCTGCTCCGCATATTTTATCGGTAGAGCCTATTGAGACAAGTTGTTTTGATACTAATGATGGTAAGGTAAAAATAAATTTTAGCAGACCCTTAGATCCTGGAGAAATTTTATCGCTTGATTTTGACGGAATGAATGGAGAAGATGTTCCTAACATTACTAAAGATGGAATTCTTGACGGGAAAAAGTTAGAGGCCGATAATTCCTATACAGTTGGAAATTTAAACAAAGGGTTAACAACCCTTAAATTGCTAGGGTATTTTCAACAAGGATCTTTTAAGGCTAATACCTATGTAATGGATCCAGAACACCAAACGAGTTTCACAATTGTATCTCCAACACCAGTAGATTTTTCTATTGAAAAGAAAGATATTAGTTGTTTTGAAGGAAACGATGGTGCAATTGATGTAGTAGCCACAGGAGGAACTGCGAATGGCATTTACCAATATTCACTAGATAGTGGAGCTACGTGGATCACTTTTTTAAATGCAGATAAAACTACGATAAGAGACCTTGGTCTTGGAGAACATTTTGTTAAAGTTAGAAAAATAAAAGATGTTAATGATACTATTGGCTGTATAGCAAAAACATCAGATGATAAAGAAAAAGTATTGTCAAAGATAATCGATCAGCCTAAAACTCCTCTTGCTCTTTCGAGTGATATAATTCTTAGTCACCCTACTTTTTATAGAGCTCAAAACGGATCTGTTATAGCTTCGGTAAAAGGAGGGACTCCAATTAACGGTAATAAATATTCTTATGAATGGAGAAATGAAAAAGGTGATCTTATAGATGCAACCAATTCTACAGCAAGTTTTTTTGATGGAATTTATACAATCAGGTTAAATAATGTTCCTGAGGGAAAATATACTTTGATAGTGACAGATAATTTTAGCTGTGATTTAACATTAAAAGATGCTGCTATTTTAGATGATCCAGAACCAATTGCGATAAAGTTAAAAGTTAAACAAGACATTTTTTGTAATTCAGCAAACCTTGGCGAGGAAGGAAATAAAAAAACTGAATTAGCCTCAAATGGTAGTTTAGTAGCTTTAGCTTCAGGAGGAAAAGTATTCGATAAAGGATTGCCTTATATTTTTCATTGGAAAAAGTTGGTTTCTAAAGATGTTTGGGAGGATTTGAATGTAAATGATTCAATAATAAGTGAACGTCCTAAAGGAACTTATTCGATAAATGTGGAAGATGCTAACGGAATAATGCACGGAACTTATACATTAACAGAGCAAACTCCAATAGCAGTTGAGATTTCTATAGATGAACCTGAAGCAATGGAGGTTGTATTTGACTCAACAGATGTTTCTTGTTTTGAAGGCGCCAATGGTCGAGTTAAAGCATCTATTAAAAACGGAAAATCTACCTATACTTATACTTGGTACGGACCAGGCAAAAATGCTGTAGTAGGAGACGAAATAAAAGATTTGGTTGCAGGGACTTATTATGTTGATGTTATTGATAGAATAAAAGGTTGTTTTGTAAAAGACAGTGTTGAAATAAAGCAGCCTCTTAAAGAGGTAATGATTGATTATTCAACAATAAAAATCCCTACTTTTTCAGGTGCAAATGACGGAAAACTTGTTGCAAAGATTACAGGTGGAACAGCATTTGATCCGTCAAAAAATCAAGATAGGCTATATGATTACGAATGGAAAAATTTAGAAGGAGTTGTACAAAATGCAACTGCCGAAATCGAAAATGGAGTATATACCATCACTTTAGACAATGTTCCAGCAGACTCTTATTTTTTAACCATCAAAGATAAAAATTACAATGAAGCAACTGGCCAGACAGTTAATTGTAGTGTAGTAGAATCTAAATTTAAATTAACAGAGCCAGATCCTTTAAAAGTAGTTTTTGAAATTGTTAGGGATATTTCGTGTAACGCGAAAAATGAATATGGAGATAAAAAAGATACAACTCCAAAAGATGGACAGCGTGACGAATCGCAGGACGGAATTTTGTTAGCTCATGTTACAGGCGGTACTCCTTTGGAAGCTTCAGCAAATAACAGATTGCCTTATTATTTCTCTTGGAAAAAACAAAGAGATAATGGCACTTGGGAAGATTTAGCGGTACAAGATTCTATCATTTCTAATCTTTCTTACGGAAATTATGCCCTTAATGTTAAAGATAGAAATAATGTTATTTTAGGGACTTATACAAATGGAAATTGGATCGCAAAAGATTCAATTCAATTAATGGAACAGCCTCCGGTATTATCAGTAAAAATTGATAAGGGAGATGCGTTTTGTTATGGAGGTAACGATGGATGGGCAACTGCAATTGCAGAAGGAGGAAGCGGAGGTTATACTTACGTATGGTCTAATGAATATAAATCGGACAAAAATACGGTTTTAAAGAAAGGAGATTATTGGGTTATCGCAACAGATAAAAAAGGTTGTACTGCGTATGCTGAAGTTTTTATTGATGGACCTGATGCACCACTTTCTATTAAATATACTGAGGTTTTAAATCCGAGTTTTTATAAAGCCACAAATGGAAAAATTGTAGTTGAAGTAACAGGCGGAACAATAGCAGCAGATAATACTTATTGGTTTGAATGGAAAAATAGTAAAGGAGTAGTGCAAACTACCACAACTACAAGTTTTAGCGATGGCATCTATACGATAACCTTAAACGGACTTCCAGAGGAAACTTATAGTTTAACAGTTCGTGATGCTAATTACAATTCGGCAATAAATAAAACAAGTTGTATAGTAGCAAATTCTGTTACAGAATTAGACGATCCAGATCCGCTTGAAGTTACTTTTGAAGTGATTCGTACTATTTCATGTAATGTGAGTAATGAATTTGGAAATGAAACAGATGCTAATCCTTTAGATAATCAACGAGATGAATCGCAAGATGGTATTTTAAAAGCGCATGTAACGGGAGGTATTAAACTTGCAGGAGGAAAAAATAACGGATTACCATATTATTATACTTGGAAGAAAAAACAAGCCAATGGTTCTTGGACTATTTGGAATAATACAGGAGATACAGCAGAATATCTTTCAGAAGGTACTTATGCGTTAAACATTGAAGATGCCAACGGAATTAAACTGGGAACTTATGTGAATAATGTTTTAGTTAAAGAAATAGACCTTGAGAAGTATATTCCACAACCAGATCCGTTGAAATTGACTTTTACTAAGTTTGATGTGGGCTGTACAACTGGAGACGATGGTTGGGCAGATGCGCATGTAACAGGTGGAACACCTCCTTATACATACGAATGGACAAACGGAGAAACAACTCATAAAATAGAAAATATTACAACAAACAATTATTTTGTAATAGTAAAAGATGCAAAAGGATGCATGGTTCAAGGAAGTATTTTTGTTGGAGATCCTAACGGAATATTTACTACAGAAACAGTAAAAGATCCTATTTGTTATAAAGGAAATGACGGATCGATAACGCTTAATGTTACAGGAGGCAATTTGCCATATTCTTATATATGGAATACAGGTGCAGTTACAAAAGATTTGAATAATCTTACTGCTGGAAATTATGAAGTTACTATAACTTGCCCAGATTGTTGCGTTTACAAAAAGAGATTTGTTTTAAAAGACCCAGATCCTGTTATTGTCAATGTTGGTCCAGATAGAACTTTGTGCATTGATCAAAGTTTAGATTTAGATGCATCAATTAAAGATCCGCAGGCACAATACAGTTGGACATCTACAAACGGATTCAGTTCGAATGAAGCAAAAATCAATGTGTCAAAAGCAGGAACTTATCATGTAAAAGTAACTACCGCTCTAGGATGTATTGGTGAAGACGAAATTGTAATTAAGACAAGCCAAACAGCAATTAGCGCAGAATTTTTATTGAGTTCTCAAGCTTATTTAGACGAAGAAGTAATTTTGGTTAATACAAGTAATCCTTTTGGAGAAAGTACTGATTGGGTTGTTCCAAACGGAGTAAAAGTTGTAGAACAAAAAGAAAAATACATCACTTTAAAGTTTGATGCAACTGGAGTTTATTCAATTGGCTTAAAGCAGACACAAGGAGAATGTTATGCAGTTTACACCAAAAACATTATGGTCGAACAGCGCGGAACATTACCAAATACCGATACTGCATCACAATTTATTATAGATTTTATTGTAACCCCAAATCCAAGCAATGGTAATTTTAAAGCAATTGTAAATTTAGAAAACAGTAGTGCGATAAATTTAAGACTGTTCTCATCTTCAGGACAAAATACCATGATTCAAAAACAGGAATCAGGAAAGAAAAAGTATGAGGTAGATTTTAATACCTCATTACAATCTGGTATTTACATAGTCGTACTAGAGACTGGACAGCAAACATTGGTTAAAAAAATTATCATCAATTAAAAAATGAAGAACCTTTTCAATAACATATATTTCTTTGTTCTATTTCTGTTTTTTAATGCAGTTGGATATGCACAATTATATCCAGTTCAGTTAACACCAGTTTTTAATAGTCCGTACAGTGTCAAAATATCCGATTATGCAACAAGCATGGATACAAAGATGCAATTGTTGATTAATCCGACCGATATTTCGATATCGCAAAGAAGAGTACGATTAAAACTATACATACAAGGCAACGGACTAAATATCCAAACGTCTGATTATGCACAAGAACAAAGGCCTATATATATAAATGGAGGGGAACTGCAAACCTTAACCAATGTTGATATTGCATCGCTTTTTAGGTTAGAAAACCTGCAAGGAATGACTCCAGCGCAATATGCGAATCCGTTGCCAGAGGGAATGTATAATTTTTGTTTTGAGATGTACGATTTTGTAACCAATCAAAAAATATCTCAAAAAAGTTGCGCCAATTTATATCTAATATTAAATGATCCGCCGTTATTAAATACGCCACAAAAAAACGAGCAAATTGCTTCGACAGAGTTTCCTAATATTTTATTTACATGGACACCACGTCAAATCAATGCAACAAACATATCCTATAAATTTGAGTTAAAACAGCTTTTAGATCCAACATTAGATCCTCAAATTGGGTTTCAAATGTCGCCAACTTTATATGAAGAAACTTTGTATGGCACAGCTGTTTTATACAATTTGAGCATGCCAATACTTACTCCAGGTTTGCGTTATGCATGGAGAGTAAGGGCAATTTCTACAACAGGACTTTCAGAAAATTCTGTTTTCAAAAATGATGGATATAGCGAAATATATTCTTTTAAATACACTGCGTCTTGTGCTGCGCCAACGTTTTTATTAAGCGAAGCCCAAAGTTCAAAAAGTGTAAAAATTACTTGGGAAGGAATTCCAGAACACACAAGATATCAAGTACAATACAAAAAACAAGATGTTCGTAATGCACAATGGTTCTCGTCAAATAGTTTAAATAGGCAGAGTTTAATTACCAATTTAGAGCCAGGAGTTACCTACGAATTTAGAGTTGGATCAAGTTGTGATCCAGCCGAAGATGGCGTTCAGTCATTTACTTACTCCAACACTAGTACTTTTACAACACCAACTGAAAGTAATGGAGTTCCTGCATATAATTGTGGTATAGTACCGCAAATCAATATCCAGAATCAAAAACCTCTTACCAATTTAATTCAAAGCGAAACTTTCAAGGCCGGCGATTTCCCTGTTACAATTTTAGAACTGCAAGGAAAAAATAGCCCATATTCAGGACGTGGTTACATAATTGTTCCTTATTTAGCCGATACTAAAATTGCAGTAGAGTTTAAGGATATTGTAATCAATACCGATTATCAATTAATAAGCGGGGTTGTCGAGACCAGTTATAATCCAGATTGGAAAAATGTCACTGATGTAGAAGATTTTACTGGAGAAGGAAAAGGTGGGCAAATTGAAGAGAAAGTTCCTTTTGTAATTAAAGATATCGTCATCAATGCCAATGGCGATATAGTTGTAAATGGTGAAAATGGCGAGCAAATCACTATTCCAGGAGGAAAAGATACCGTAATTACTGATAGCGGAGTTGTAGATAAGGATGGAAAAGTTATAGTTCCTCCAAAAGTGTATACCGTAGACAGCGAAGGAAATGGAAGCAATCAAGGTGTTGCAGTTGCCGAAGGCGGAAAACCATTACCAGAAAATACAGATGGTGTAGATAAAAGTGGTCAAGCTACAGGATTTACGGCAAAAGGCATTTCGATTGCTTTTTCTGGAAACGGAAGTAAATATGCTTTTGACGTAATGCCAGATAATGCATCTGCTGCTTTAAAGAAAATGTACGCAAAGGCTGGTGATAATGTATTGCCATATAAAGCAGTTTTAAATGGCGATTCAGATACGGTTATAGCGACAGTAAAACTTACAGATTCTAACATAAAACTAGACAGTATAGTTTTTAAAACCCAAAACGGAGCAAAAATTGACTTTAAAAGAACTGATAATGTATTTGTTCTTACTGTAAAAGGAAATTTAAGTTATGCCGAAGAAGAAATATTAGCTACTGTAAAGCAAGGCAAAAAATGGCAGGTTATTGGTGCCTTTATGCTGGTACATATCTCGTCTAAAGATGTTAATGTTGCACTTGTTCCCACTTATGATAATTCTGAAAATAGGCTTAATGAAATTGTTGCTAAAACTCAGGAGATCTATAGTAAAATTGGAGTTAAAATTAACTTTAAGAAAGAGGCTGTCTTAAATATAGATAATGTAGTATCAGGTAGTGTAATTCAAACAGAGAAAAATACGATTACTTCTACTTATAGTGCTGAGCAGCTAAAGATAAATGCACTCTACAAGGGAGTAAACAATAGTTATGTACTTTTTGTAACAAATAAGAAATCCAGTAAAGGGCAGGATGGATATATGCGTCTGAATGGACAGTTTGGATATATATTCCCTTCAGATAATCAGACTATTGGATTTAAAACTCCTGCTCATGAACTAGGACATGGAATTTTCAAATTGGAACATCCATTTGAAACTTATAAAACATCTGAAAAAGGTACAGATTTCTTAATGGACTCAAATGCTGGAACCATTTTAAACCATATGGATTGGAAACAGATCAATGATCCAGCATTTAAATTATACGCGTTTCAGAGTCAATCTAGCGGTGAACTTGCATCGGGTGAGTCAGATGGATTAGAGAATCTAGTAATGATTTTAAAAAGCCTAGGTACAGATTCATTCATAAAATGTTCATTATGTGCAGGAGAAAAATTTGAAGCAGTAGGAGGTTTTGATGGATCAAAAGGACAATATAGAAAGGTCTCTTTCAAAAACAACACTTATATATGTTTATTAGCATCATTAAAAGAGGGTAAGAAAATAGATATTATAACTGATGATATACTAGTTGATAAAGATAATATCGCAAAATATCAATCTCAATTTGCTAATTTGATTGAAGCCACAAAATCAGTTTTCGAAAATAAACGGGATTTGTTAGCTGTAATTAGTAATAATACTGAATTAGTTTCTTGCGATGTTATATATCCTTTCAGTAATGAAATCTGTTCAGGTGGTAAAATGGTTGATGATCAAACACGGCTAAATATCAGCAAAGAATTAGATGCTTGTTATTATTCTGAGTTTGTGCCTAAAGTGATTGCTGGTAATTTGAAAGAAATTGCTAGAAACTCAAGGAACAATCAAGGAATTGAATTTGTAAGTGGAGGAAAGGTTTATAAATTAAATGGAGATAATGCTGAGGAAGTTAAGAGTCCACTAAGTGATGATGATATTAGAAATGGAAAATGGACTGATGAAACACTAGATGTAAAAATTAGAATAACCCAAGATAAGAATGGAGTTTTTCAATATCAAGCAGTTGGAATTAGAAGTAATTTGCCAATTTTTCAGAATAAAAAAGCAGATTTAGTAGCACTTGCAAAAAATATCGAAACGAAAGCTAATGCGTTTTTAAACAATACTGAACACAGAGTTACTAATATTGAGGATACACCTGCTAAAGCTGGAGTTAATTTGAATTCAAATAACCAAGATTTTGCTGATGGTGATGCAATGAACATTAATCAAGATAGTAAATATGTAAAGATAATACATGATGGTATTGGATTAATGACCACTTTGCTTGAGTCTGGTGAAGTGGAAGAAAATACTTACTTAAATAGTTCTAAGACCACTACAACAATACATGCACCAGGTCTGGTTACTGCTTCAGTAGAGGTTGTTGCGACAAAAGTTACAGATTTAACAAGTATGGGAGCTTTAGTTTACGACTTAGCTGTAGATAAACAAGCTCGTACAAAAGCATATACTGATTTCCTAGAAATTAAAAATCAAGTAGGAAGCGATCCTAAAACTTTTTTACCAATTTTAGGAGAAGTAGTGTTAAATATTTCAACGGGAAACAGCGCGACGCAATGGCAGGAAACTCTTGATAAAAATACCGATATCGGTAAGAAAAACCATTTAGGAACACGTGGAGTTGAAAATGCTGTAATTACTGTTGTTGCGGGAAGCAAGATAATTTCTGAACTGCCTGAAATATCAGAAAAATTAGTTGAGAATATTAAGAAGGTTAAAAATATTTCAGAAGAATTACTTGAAAATTTAGCTGATTTTACAAAAAAAACTCTGTCTGAAAAGTTAGAAATTATTGCTAATTCCTGGAAAAAAGGTTATCCTGATATTTTTAAAGAAAGAAGATTTTTTGAAGATCTTATGGGAGAGTATCGTTATACAAAAGCTTCCGGTTGGGAACATACTGCTGATATTTCGGATAATTTTAAGGCTGTTGATTTTTATAAGGGAACATCATTAGAGAACAATATATTTGCAGAAACTGCGGTATCAATGAAGACAACAATATCTAAGGATGTAGATAGTTGGTTAGCTTCTGCTCCAGTAAAAAAGAATATAGAATTTTTAGAGGAAGGTTTAGATCCTGCTAAAGGGATTGTTAGTAATGGAAAAACTCTAGTCGCAAAGAAGGTGGAAATACATATTTATATGCCAAAAGATAATATTACTGATGAGTTAAGAAAGAAATGGATGAAAAAATTAAAACTAGAAAATCCAAAAATTGAGTTTGAAATAAAAGCAATAGAGGATTTTGTTAATTGATGTAATTATGAGAAAGATAAAAATTAAGAAAAATGATATTATAGCAATTTTAAAAGATTCGAAAGAGAAAATTAGCTATGAAAAGTGGGTAGATTTTATAGAAAGTAATAAAGAGTATTTTATATGGTATGAAAATACAGAGGAAGGAAGAAAAACATTGTTGAATATTAATCAAGTTCCGGACTGGGCAAAGCAAGGATTATTGCAAAGATTAAACAAAACAAATGCATACAGTACAAATAAGATAGTAGCACACCCATTTGATTTTATTGTAAGATATTTTAGTGAAGAAGGAATTGTAAGAATTGATATTGAAAAAAAAATGACTAAAGAACTATTAAGCATTTTATTAGAAATGGCAGTTTTTTTAAATGGGAAATTAGTTATAAATGGAATAGAGGAGATTGAGAATATTGATCAGCTGGCTTAGGTTTACGAATACAGATATTATACAATAGAGATCATCTTACCTGTGAATGCAAAGGATATATAATTTTTTTAAACCATACATTGATGACGCTAAAAAGCAAGTATTACTCAACAATATTTTAAAAAATAAAACATAGAAAAGATGAAATATTGTTGTTAAAGCGACAACATTTTTTAAAAATGGAAAAATAAAAATTTACACATGAAAAAATATTATTTAACCCTAATAGTAATGCTAATTAGCCTTTGCAGTTTTGCACAAAAACTAAAAATTGACAAAGGAGAAATAAAATTAGACGATAAAACAATAGGATTTGTAGAGGGCAAAAAACCGTTGTTTACAATTTTCAGTGTAGATAAAAATTATTCCATAATGGCAGAATTAAAGAAAGTTCCAAATGAAGAGTCTTTGGTATTGCCGTGGATTGAACTTAAAGATGAAACGACGGGAAAATCAAACGAATTAGAATTTAAGAATAAAAGCAGAAAATTCAGTGCCTTCAATTACGACCGCAGTATTGTCTATGAATTATTAGACAGAGATATGATAGGAGTAGAAGGCTTAAACAAAGAAGTAATCGAAAGTTTTATAAATGGGACATCGGCTGGTATAGCGACGAAGCGTTTGGGAGTTCAAGGAGAAATAGATAATGCTAATAAAATTGCAGATACGTATCAGTTAGCGATTGATGATTATGGCACCATTTTTAGCATTAAGGCACAAAATGAGAATATAGACGATAAAAGAATTGGGTTTATAAAAGTGACTTCACCTTCTCCAAACGGAGATTTAAAGTATGAGGTTATAGATCTTGATAATAATTTAATTGGAACATGGTTCGCCAGAGGCGGAACTTTTAGCGGATATGAAAAGTTGTTAAATCAAGAGGTAATTACATTTGACGGAAAAGTCTTTAAAGCAGCTTTCGAAAATAGAGGAAATCCAGTAGGTTACAAAATGAGCCAAGATATTACAGCAATGAATGTTGTAAGGGCATTGGTTGGTAATGGTTATACATTAGGTAGCAGATATAATACAACTAAATAATTATAGAAATAGGTAAAATAATGAAAAACAAAATTTTAGCAATTACATTATTACAATTCTTATTGGTGTTAAATGGTTGTAGTTCAGATTCAAATGATGCAACACCAGAACAGCCAGAAGTGGTAGTAAAAACACCAAAATTAACGGCGTATTCTAAAAACGCTGGTGAAGTAGGTGAAACAATTACAATAACTGGAGAAAATTTTCCAGACAAAATAAGTGACATCAAAATAACTTTTGATGGATTGGCAGCAACAATTGTTTCGACTTCAGCTACCGAAATTAAATTCGTTTTGCCACAAACCGAAAAAATACTACCAAAGATTATTATAACAATCTTAGATAAAGAGATCTATAATGAGATTACGAATGGTTATAACGGAAATATTGCTATTCTTCCAGCTCCTTCACTGACAAGTTGGGTAACGCAAGAGAATACGCTAAAAGAGGATGGTGGAATACCACGCATTATGGTTATTAATGATAAAGTAATGTATCTAAACTCAGATATAACTGGGGCACGTGTTTATAGAACATTAGATGGTGGAGTTACTTGGAATCAATGGGCAGTTAATGGTTTTAGTGCTGGATTCTATGCTACTAAAAATGATGAAGGGTGGTCTCACACAGGTTTTGGAATTTCAAAAATTGCTAAAGGAGGTTATTTAGGAATTGACACATTTGCAAATTTTGGTGAAGTAAAAGATGTGCAGACTTCATATTGTTTATATGTAGACGATAATATGACAAATGGAACTATTGTTACACAATTTGGAGATGTTTTCACAACTTCTAATGGAGTTGACTTTACACAAGTTTATGATGCACATTTAAACGATGAAGGTTATGATAGAGGATCTGTCAATAAATCTATAGAAATTGATAACAATCATATCTGGGTAGCTGGACAAAAAACGATAAAAACAGTAAGATACCCATTTGTTTTGTTTAAAAGTAATGAAACAGATGGTTGGAAAGAACATTATTTGGAGAATGAACCAAATTCGTCTGTTAATGAAATATCTTTCGCTGATAAAGCAAACGGTTTTCTTTTAATTAATGGAGCAACTTCTACCACCTTTTACAAAACTACAGATGGTGGCGATACTTGGGCTAAAGTTTATACAGGAGAAAAATTTACAAAATTCACTTTTAAAGACGGTAATACAGGCTGGGCTGTTTTAGAAAATAAAATCTACAAAACAGTAGATGGCGGTGTGACATGGACTCTTGATTATACACATGGACAGCCTATAAAATCAATTGCTTACAAAAATAATATTGTTTGGGCTTTAGCTACAGATAAAATCATCAAACGTTACTTGTAATTTTTAAGGGATAGAAATTCAAATTATACAATAAAAAGCACTGCGGTTTTTTAATAACTGCAGTGTTTTAAAATGCACTGAATGAAAAAAACTTTACTCTTATTCTTATTTTTTGTTATTACTTCTTGTTATCAAGAGACTGCTATAGCCATAGAAGGTGAGTTTACCACTTCTTATGTCGATCAGGATGAATCTATACCCGTTATTATTAAAATTGATAATAAAGTAACGGGTGCAGATACGTATGAATGGACATTTGAAGGAGGGAATCCTTCTGTTTCAAATTCTAAAAATCCTGGCGAGATTTTATACAGCAAGCAGGGAACTTATATCATTAAATTAATAGCAAAAAATGTAGACGGAGAGAGTCAAGAATTCACTAAAACTGTTGAAATAAAAGACGGAATCAATATTGAATTTACTCATGAAATTGTAAAAAGCAATTATTCTCCTGTTGAGGTAATTCTAAAGAATTCGACTATTGGCGAAGGATTAACTTTTAAATGGGAATTTCAGGACGGATCACCAGCTTCTTTTACAGGAAAAACACCTCCAAACGTAATATTTACAACTCCAGGAGAACATACCATAACTTTGACGGTATCGAATGGTTTTGAATCTGATAAGCAGACTAAGACTATTACAGTAAATCCATATTTGGTGAGTCTGTTTACCTATGAACCAAAATTTGAAGATGATGATTACGAAGCTCCTGTGACAATTGATTTTACAAACCAATCAGTCAGTGCAACAAGCTATAAATGGACATTTGAAGGCGGAAACCCAGCGGTCTCTACAGAAGAAAATCCAACAGTTGTTTTTGCAAGTGCAGGAACTCATGAAGTTATTTTGGAAGCATCTAACGACAAAACCAGCCAAGTTTTTAAATCGACAATTACAGTGTTACCAGACACAAACCTTCGCACATTTACCAATATAAAATTAGGAATTAACACAGCACATAATGGCAACAACATTGGTGCAATGTTTTCTACAGTAACACGCGAAGTTTACAAAGCAAACGAAATTAACGACGAGAATAGCGCTTTAATAGATATTGTATTTCAAGGGTTAAACAGCAATTTTACATACAATAGATTTATCTCTCCAGATCAAGCCAATAACTACGGGTTTTTAGCATTAAAAAATGCGCAAAGCACCATTTTTGTAAACTCACAAAACTTGTGCAATTGCGGTTTAAATTTTACCGAAGCGCAGTTTGATAGTATGGAAAATGATACGCCTATAAAAGCATTAAATATAAGTTACACCGTTGGAGGAGCACAGGAATTTGGTTTTACCTATCCGAAAATTATTTTATTTAAAACGCAAGACGGCAGAAAAGGTGCCATTAAAATTAAAGAAATGGTAAAGAACGGTACAAGTTCTTACATTTTATGCGATATCAAAGTCCAAAAACAATAACCAGTAAATGAAGATAATAAATAATAAAATCTTGTTTTGGTTATGTATCGTTTTGGCCTGTTGTTTTTGCAGGAAAGGATATGCACAAGATATAGATTTGCAGAATTTTTATAAACCTAATTTTAAGGTAACAGGTAATATTAATGCCAATATGATGTACTACAATTCTAATATGGAAAATTCACGTGAACCTTTTACGTATCTCTTTTCAGGAAGTTTGAACATTAGTGCTTTTAATTTTAGTGTTCCGTTATTTTATAGTTTTACCAACCAAGGAAACAATTTAGGATATACTGCTCCATTTGATTTTAATAGATTAAGCATTATGCCTAAATACAAATGGGTAAAAGCATATATTGGAAATGTAAGCATGACATTTTCTCCTTACACATTAAGCGGTTATCCGTTTAAAGGAGTTGGATTAGAGTTGACGCCAAATAGTCCCTTTAAAATATCTTTGATGGGAGGGCAGCTGCTTAAAGCAGTTTCAGCAGAAAATGCTTCTGGCGGAGTTCCGATCTATCAGCGTTTTGGTTATGGAGCAAAAGTAGGTTTTGAGAAACCGCAATATAAATTAGGCTGGATTGGTTTTTATGCCAAAGACGATGCAAGTTCATTAAACATGGTAAATGATAATGGAGTTACGCCAAAAGAAAACTTTGTAAACAGTTTGATTTTTAGTACTTCTTTGGTAAAAAACTTAAATCTTAATGTGGAGTATGCCTTGTCTGTACTAACAGATGATACAAGAAGTGAAAGTATTTCTGGCGGAGGTTTTCGAGATAAGATATTTTCTGGCAAAGAAAGTACAAGCTACATGAATGCCTTCAATGTTAATTTTGATTACAATATTCAAAAAAGTACCGTTGGATTAACCTATGAGCGTATTGACCCAAATTATAATACGCTTGGTGCATTATATTTTAATAATGACTTAGAAAACATTGCGTTGCGTTTTGCAAGACCTTTTTATCATGATAAAATTACAGTTTCTACCAGTTTAGGATTTCAGAAGGATGATTTAGATAAAGTCAAAAAACAAGATACAAAACGTGTCGTTGGATCTATTAACATGAATTACAGAGTAACAGATCAAATCAACATTACGGGAAGCTATTCTAATTTTTCTACTTATACCAATAAAAAGTTAGATCAGTTTGAGCTTATAAACAATCCAAATGTTGTGCAAGCAGATACGTTAGACTACAGACAATTGTCTCAAAATGCCAATGTAAATATGTCGTATGCTTTCGGAAAAAAAAGAAATCAAAATTTAAACTTCAATTATAGTATTGCAGGACAAGCTAATGAACAAGGAGGTGTAATCAGAAAAGGTCAGGCGAGCACGGTTCAAAATTATAATTTGGCGCATACGGTTAGTTTTCTTACCACTAAAGTTTCCTTAAATAGTTCGCTTAATTATACTAAAAATGAAGTAAGCAGAAATAACAATTCTTCTTTGGGTGCTTCAGTTGGAGCTTCTAAAAAACTATTTAAAGACAAGCTGAATACCAATCTTGGCTTCCTTTACAATAATTCGCAAGGCAATATGAATTCAAGTTCTGTTTTTGGAATTAAGTTTAATAATAGTTATGTAATGTATCAGAGACATAATTTTGGTTTAAATGTCATTTCAATGTTTAGAAGCAGTACTAATACTGACAAATTCAACGATTTAACAGCTACTTTAAATTACACTTGTTCATTAGATAAAATAAAACTGCCAGCAAAAAAAGAGCCTAAAAAAGAAAAAGAAGAGGTTTTAAATCCTATTCTAAAAATAAATTACAAAGACAAAACATACGAAGGAACAAGAGACGAAATTATCAAGCAGCTACAGGATATGCAGTCAGCACTTCGTCCGATGCCTAAAGAAGATTCAGAGGAGTTACAGCATCTATTAACGCTAACTACTTTGACTCCCGATGATGATAGCTTCAAAGAAAAAGCTTTAAATTATTTAAAGGCGTATGATTTAAATAATGACATCTTAAATAAATACGACAATTATATTCATGAAACTGTAAAAAGTTTGAGAGAAGAAATGGTTCGTAAAGACGAAGGATACGAGAATGACTATGTTATGGCTTTAGGAAGAGTTAATAAACATAAAATGCACGGTGTGGATGCAAAAGATGTAACAGATAAAGTGAGTTACAATTCGTATTTGAAACTCGTAGATCGAAAAAATAAAAAGTTACAGCCTTTACTAGTTCATCGATGGATGTATAATGAGATGGGAATACTTTCAAATACACCTGTAGATCAGATTCATCAAAATGAAAATCTTTCTGCTTTTAATAAAGAAGAACTTGGGGATTTCTTTAAAATGATGAAAGAGAAAAAAACAGAGGCAGCTATAATCGAAGAAATAAAAATCAAATTAATTCCATTCTATCATGATTTAGCACTTAAAAATGTTAAAGATGATGAAGTCGATTTTAAGTTTATAAAGAATAATTAATAGAAAAAAACTCTTTATAGTTCGAAAGAGTCAAAATATAAAAGAAGTAGGTATGCTTTATTTTTCAAAAAAACAGAATGATTTGCTTATGAAAAAAAATTACAAAATACATTTTGCGGCACTGCTTATCATGCTTTCGGTTGTTTTTTCTTATGGACAGGATATTGCGCCTCCAAAAGAACTAAGCGCTGCTTCAAGTTCAATACAAAAGATTGAAGCCGCTGACCGTTGGGTAGATAAATTTTCAAATCAAGATTTGGTAGAACTGCCTATTGGTATTCGTAATACAGTAAATAACATTCAATATTCTATTGGAGTTACAAAGGCCACTTTTACGCCAGAGTATACAACTTTGACTGTTTTCTGTAGAGTTGATATTCCGCAGAAAGATAAAAAAACAGGACAGCCCATGCAGCTTTTCTTTGGTGCAGATAATGTAAAATTATCGCATCAGGGAGGTATTATGGGTGAAGCCAAATTGGTATTATTGGGTAATGTTGACATTCCGTTTAATGAGGATAAATGGCAAGTTTCTCTCTATGGAGGTTTCGATATGGCGACAGGAAACGTAAATGATCTGACTTATGTAAAGATAGATTGTGATGGTTTTAAAGAAATGAAAATTTCTGGAGCAGTTGAGTTTTCTAGAGATTTAATTCTGCCAATTGATCCGTTGACAAAAACAGTTGATGAAGCAAAAACAACAATTCCTAAAACATATTATAACGGAAAAACAGTTCCAATACCAAATAGAGTTCGAGGAGAATTTAGTTTTACAGCAGGAAGTTGGAATGATATTTTGTTGAATGTAAGTTTGCAGCCATTCGTTTTAAAAGACAAACGAAACGGAAAAGATTTTGATGGCAATTTTCAATTTTTGGTAAACAATGCTGTTTTAGATTTAAGTGATTTAAAAAATGATCCTGTAGTTGTTTTTCCAGAATATTATGCAAAAAACTCGCTTTTGGTTCCAAGTCAGGAATCATGGAAAGGGGTTTTTGTCCAGACTTTTGATGTAGGTCTGCCAAAAGAATTTCAAACTACAGATACTGCTTCAAGTAAAGAAAGGCTTCATGTAGGTGCGCAAAATCTTATTATCGATAAATTTGGAGTTTCGGGAACTTTTTATGCAGACAATGTTTTTCCTTTAGATCGAGGAATCACCAGTCAAGAAAAATCATGGGCCTATTCTTTAGACCATATAGATGTAACTATTGCCGCTAATACTTTTGTAAAAGCAAATTTAAAAGGACAGATTCTTTTACCAATTAGCAAAGCTGCACCAGAGAAAAAAGAAACGGCTACAACTCCAACAACCAATACAGGAACGGATTCTGCTAAACCAAAACAGACCAATAGAGCTGGTTTAGAATACAACGGATTTATTTCTATGGAAGAACAACAATTAGTTGTTATTACCAAGGATTCTATAGCTTTTGATATCTGGAAAGCCAAAGCTTTATTGTTGCCAAATAGTTCTGTCGAATTAAAATTAGTCAACGGACGATTTTTGCCTAAAGCCAATCTAAACGGTTCGGTTTCTTTTGGAACCAATAAAGGAGCAACTGACGATAAAGATGTCGAAGGCAAGAAAATGGTAGACTTTAAGGGAATTTCGTTTGAAAACCTTCAATTGCAGACTGTTTCGCCTATTATTTCGGTTAGAAATATGGGGTACAAAGGCACTGTTGGTTTTGCTAATTTTCCTGTTTCTATCGGAAACATTAATGTAGCCATTAATGGAGATGATTCCAGAATTGATTTTGATTTAGGAATTAATTTAATGGAAAGCATTGGAGCAGGAGCTACAGCTAGAATTGGAATAAAAGGTAAGATGTACGATGATGGGTATAGGCAAAAAAGCCGATATGACGGTCTGGATCTTTCGGCCATAAACATAGATTGCAAGTTTAGTGGATTAATTATTAAAGGTGGTCTTATCCTAATGGAAAATGACCCTGTATATGGTAACGGATTTAATGCTGACTTGATGGTTGATGTTGTTGGTGTTGTAAATGTTCAGGCAAAAGCTATTTTTGGGCGATCTACTTTTAGGTATTGGTACTTTGATTCTGCTGTAAAATGGCCACCTGTGCCTTCGCCATTTATGATTAATGGTTTTGGCGGCGGAGCCTATTATAAAATGCGAAGAAATCAGGATCTGTCCATTGCAGATTTTTCGCTATCAGGATTGAGCTATACTCCAGATGAAAAGATAAGTTTAGGACTTAAAGCTTTAATTTATTTTTCTATTGGTACAGAATCTGTTTGCGATGGTGAAGCTGGTTTTGAAATTGCATTTAACTCAAATGGAGGAATAAACAGATTAGCTATTTTTGGTAAAGCCAATGTTATGGCCAAAATTCCAGGACTTAAAAATGTTACCGATTTAATGGGTAAAGTCGCTTCAAATGTTACAGCCAAGAAAAGCTTTTTAGGAATAACAGAAAATGACCTTAAAGGTTCTTTTGCTAGTAAATATATTCCAGCAGCAAAAGAGTCAATACCAGGCGATTTATCTGCTGCAGTAGGAATAAAAATGGCAGCAGCTATCGAATTTGATTTTGAAAATAAATCGATGCATGCCACTACCGATGTATACATTAATACACCAGGAAATTTCATTTCGGGAATTGGAGAAGGAGGTAGAGCCGTTTGGGGAGTTTTCCACAAAGATCCAAAAGATTGGTACATGTACATGGGAACGCCAGACGACCGATGCGGTATTAAAATAGGAGTTGCCGGAATGTACTTAAAAACCACCAGTTATTTTATGGCAGGAACGGTGCTCCCTGGAAGTCCGCCGCCGCCGCCGCAAGTTGCTCAAATTTTGGGTGTCGATTTAAAAGAATTGGACTATATGCGCGACGAAAATGCGTTGGCAAATGGAGGAGGTGTTGCCTTTGGAGCTAGTTTAGATTTTGATACAGGAGATTTAAGCTTCCTGCTTTTTTACGCACGTTTTCAAGCAGGAATGGGATTCGATATTATGCTAAAAGATTACCAAGAAGCAAGATGTTCTAATACAGGAAGTAAAGTTGGTATAAACGGGTGGTATGCCAATGGACAATCTTATGCCTACCTTCAGGGAGAACTTGGAATTAGAGTTAAATTATCATTCTTAAAATTAAAAGTTCCAATTATTTCTGGTGGAGCAGCCGTTTTATTACAGGCAAAATTACCAAATCCAGTTTGGATGAGAGGCTATATGGCCGGAAACATGAATATCTTGGGCGGATTGATAAAAGGAAAATTCAGGTTTAAATTTGAAATTGGTGAAGAATGCCAATTTGAAAATGCATCGCCATTAGGAGGTGTAAAACTGATAACCGATGTAACTCCAAAACAAAGCTCAACAGACATAGATGTTTTTGCTGTGCCACAAGCCGCATTTTCAATGAAAGTTAATGAAGCTTTTGTAATTCCTGAAGATTCAGGCGATGTGACTTACAAAGTAATATTAGAAAAGTTTAAAGTATTTGACGGAACAAAAGAAATTCCTGGAACTTTTGAGTGGAGCGCTTTAAAAGACAAAGTTAATTTTGTTTCAACTGACATTCTTCCGCCTCATAAAGAATTGAAAGTTCAAGTTGAGGTAAGTTTCCAAAAAATGGTAAATGGCGCATTCCAACCTATAAAAGTAGACGGAAAAATTGCTACAGAATACGAAGAAAGAATGTTTACAACCGGAGGAGCACCAAATCATATTCCGCTTAATAATATTAAATTTTCGTATCCAGTTGTAGATCAAAAGTATTTCCTTGAAGAAGAATATCCAAAAGGATACATTCAGCTTAAACGCGGTCAAGATTATTTGTTTGAAGACTCAAGTTGGGAGACAAGTATTAAGGTTGATCAAGACGGAACTTCGAACTCAAAAGCTATTGTATTTAATTATGATACGTCTTCAAATGAAGTGTATTATAACTTTCCGAATATTGATCAGGAAAAGAAATATAATTTCTCAATTGTTAGTAATCTAAAGCAGAATAATGCATCGAAAAGTACAACATCGAATACAAAAGCAAATACGATTAGCGACGAAGGTAACGATATACAAATAAAAGAAAATCAGGCAGATGCTTTATCTAAAGCTGAAGGAAGTATTGATCGTTTAACGTATTCATTCAATACAAGTAAATACAAGACTTTTTCGTCTAAGATGAATGCAATCAATACACAAAGCTATAATTTTGGAGTTTTATATTCAGATGTAATTTATTTAAGTAACACTATTTCAAGTCAAGAGGCTTTTGATTTAGTAGAATTAAGAGGAGTTGCTTATACTGACAATAAACCTGTAATAACGGCAGAATCTAAATTAAACGACCAATATTTTACAACAGATATTTATCCTTATTTATACAAAGATTATCCTTTAAATGGTACTTTTTCTATAACCAATAGAGATACTGCTGAGTTAGGAGTTATTCCAGCAAAAGCAATTCCGTTAAATGCGTACTATATGACCAGCTTAGAAAACGATATTAATCAGGCATGGACAAAAAGTAATTTTCCATTTAAATACAATATGCCATTGCTTTACAAAGAAGATTGGGTCGATTTAAATAACCAAATAATCAACTCACACATTAACGGAGAACCTGGTTTTGCAGCACTCTCTCAACGATTTGTTAGTAGTATTTTCCAATTTATGCGATATGGAAATTACGAAATAGTAATGAAGTATAATTTGCCAGGAAATAAACAAGCAAATGAATATGTTTACAAATACAGAAACAATAATAACTTTAGGTAAGTTATAGAAACAGACTCTAAAACTTTATGATTCTTATTTGAAAAAAGATCGAAATAAATAGATAAATAAGCGCAAAACCCGTTTGAGAATTCTCAAACGGGTTTTGACATTCTAGACATTTAGATTTCTTAACGATTTTTAAGTTTTTTTTTATTAATTTACGTAGGCTTAAAAATCAGTGTATTATCTAAAACTAAGAAATGCAGGATAACAAAGAAGAAAAGAAAGAACAAAATGCAGTATATCTGCTTCCGTGGGTAACGGCAATTGCCATGTTTATGCAATCATTAGATGGTACAATTCTTAATACTTCGTTACCGTCTATAGCCAAAGACATGGGATATTCGGCAACCGAAATGAATTCGGTTATTGTAACCTATACGCTCACATTAGCTATGTTTATACCGCTTTCTGGTTGGCTGGCAGATAAGTTTGGAACTAGAACGATGTTTATGATTGCTGTATTTCTATTTATAATGGGATCTTTGTTTTGCGCTCTTTCCGTTGATTTAAGAACACTCAATATGGCGCGTGTTTTACAAGCAGTTGGCGCTTCTATGATGGTGCCCATTGCCCGACTGGCTATTTTGTATCAATACCCCAAAAATCAACTGCTTAAAACAATGAATTTTATTACCTTATTTGGATTATTAGGAATGGTTGCCGGTCCAAGTTTAGGAGGTTTTCTTTCTGATAATTTTAGCTGGCATTGGATTTTTCTAATAAATATTCCAATAGGCCTTATCGGAATTTCGATGGCGTATCGCATTATGCCTAATTTTAGACATGCAGTAGGAAGATTCGATTTTAGAGGATTGGTGTATTTTAGTTTGGCATTGATTTCTATTACTTTGGTTTTAGAACTTATAGGAAGCGGAAGAATGCATATGATTGTAATATTAAGCCTGTTGTTTCTATTTGGGCTGCTTTCTTTGTTTTATTACATTCACTATAAAAAAACCGAAAAACCTATTATCGATCTGCATCTTTTAAATATTAGAACCTTAAAAATAGGATTAATGGGAAGTTTAATTACTAGACTAGGAATTGGCGGACTGCCGTTGCTTTTGCCGCTAATGTTGCAGACAAGTTTTGGTTATTCGGCTTCTGTTTCAGGTTTATTGCTGTTGCCTTCTGCTATATCCAATGTTGCAGTGAAACCGTTTATGGTAAACATCATAAAGTTTTTTGGATACAGAACTGTATTAATAAGCAACACCATTTTGCTCGGAGTGGTTTTAATTGTTCTCGGATTTGTAACAAAAGAAACTCCGATTGGTTACTATATTTTGCTAATGATATTTTATGGAGTTTTTACCTCTATACAAATGTCTGCTATGAATACCATTACGCTTTCAGATTTAGATCAAGATACCGCCAGCGGAGGAAATACAATGTTAGTTATCATGCAACAGCTTTCGGTAAGTTTTGGAGTTTCTGTTTCTAGTCTTGCACTTTCTTTATTTCAGGATGGCATATTTAATTTAAACCCTATAAAGGCATTTCAATATACTTTTATTGCATTGGCTGTCTTTACTATTTTTTCAAGTTTTACGTTTTCAAAATTAAGTAAAACTGATGGAGGAGGATATGTATAATTTTATGTTGCCTACATAAGTTGTAAATTGCTGTAATTTGCAATTTATATAGGCAATCAAAATGGTTTATTAGTAGTTTATTCTAATTATCAAAGAAATAGACAATCAGCATTTTGCACGGCTTAGAGCTTTTGTTTATTGGCACGTGTTTTAATCTTCCATCAAAGAAAAGAGAATCTCCTTCTGTTAAAGTATAAGTTTCATTGGCAATCAAATAATCTACTTCGCCAGAAAGAATATACTTATATTCATAAGCATCTGTCGTAACTTGATCTCTATAACTATTTGGTTCTAAAGTCAAAAAGACGATATCTACGGTCGAATTTTTTATTGTACGAGTCAAGAAACGTTCATACAAGAAACCATTTGAGCCTTCTTTTTGAAATTGATCATAAGTATCTTTCCTTTTTATAATAACCAATTCTTCTTCTTGCGAAATATCTTTAAAAAATTCGCTAAGATTTACTTGCAAAGCTGTAACTATACTCAAAAGAACCGTTAAAGATGGTATGCTTCTTCCGTTCTCAATCTGAGAAATCATTCCTTTTGTCACACCGCTTAAATCTGCAAGTTCCTGTAACGTAAAGCCTTTCTCGGTTCTATATTGTTTGATGCGTTTACTAATTTCTAAAATTGCAACTCTTTCCATGCTTAGTATATGTATACAAAGTTTATTTTAATTAGATATTATCACATCTTTTGTTTACATATAGTAAACAAAGGTGTAGTGATATTGCACGGTAAAAATAAACAAAAAATATGGAATTGACTGTATTTGATAAAGGCTGGCACTACAGTCCAAGGCGAAAATAAAGTTGGAAAAGTAGGAGATACTATGTCTCACTTATAGCAAGGAGAAAATGCAAAATGTAGCTTAGTAGTTGGAGTTACAACGGGCGCATACCTTTGTGTCAAGAAAAGTGATTTTTTATTTGGCAAAAATTGTTTTATATAATGTTCGATAAAAAAAGAAACGTAATTTCTATTAGCTTGCAAAAATTTGTTCTTCAACTGCCTTTTGTATAATTTTACATGCTATGTATGAAATATTCCAAAAGTATCTAGAAGAAAAGACGGAACTGACACAATCAGAATCAGAACGTATTCAATCATTTGCTATTATTAAAAAACTACGTAAAAGACAATATCTGCTTCAAGAAGGAGATGTCTGGAAATATGATGCTTTTATTACACAAGGCTGTGTTAGAACTTATACAGTTGATGAAAAAGGAAGCGAACACGTAAACAGCTTCAGTATTGAAAATTGGTGGACAGGAGATCGTGAAAGTTTAATGATGCAACAGCCATCTCGTTTTAATATTGATGCTATTGAAGATACAGAACTTGTGCTTTTTACCCACGAAAATTTTGAATTGCTTTGTAGAGAAATTCCAGCTTTTAATAATATGGTAAATAACATTCTGCAAAGAAGTTTTATAGCTGCTCAAAACAGAATTCAGGCGTCATTGACTTTAACAGCCGAAGAAAAGTATCTAAACTTTGTAAACAAATATCCAGGTTTTGCTTCTAGAATTCCGCAAACCATGATTGCCTCATATCTTGGCATGACACCAGAAACACTAAGCCGTATTCGGAAACAAACGGCAAAGAAATAATATATAAGGAGCTTTTAAAGCTCCTTTTTTTGTGCCTTCTTCAAACTCTTGATTTATATCAAGTTTTTACTTATTTCTAATCAATGTGCAGGTTTTGCATTCGTCGCAACTTTGTAATGTTCAAAAGAAACAAACATTATAAACATTTAAATAATAGAAATCATGTCAAAAACAATTTTCATTACAGGAACAAGTACAGGCTTCGGGAAATTAACAGCTGTAACATTAGCAAATGCAGGCCATTCAGTAATTGCAGGAATGCGTAATACAAATGATAAAAATGCCGCTGTTGCGAAAGAATTGCAAGAAATCGAAAACATTGAAGTAGTAGATATCGATGTTACAGATGATGCATCAGTTAGCAAAGCAATCGAAAAAGTATTAGTTAAATACGGAAAAATTGATGTTCTAATTAATAACGCAGCAGTAAGCGGTTTTGGTTTGCTTGAAGGATATTCAATTGATCAAGTTCGTAAAATGTTTGACGTAAACGTTTACAGCGTACTTCGTATGTATCAAGCAGTGCTTCCTTCTATGAGAAAAGAAAAAAATGGGCTTGTAATTAACATTACAACTGGGGCAAGCGGACATACACTTCCTTTTATGGTTCCGTACATCGCATCAAAATTAGTTGTAGAAAGCTTTACGGAAGGTTTGCAAGATGAGCTTGCAGATTATGGAATTGAAAACGTAAGCATTCAGCCAGGCGTTTATCCGACAGAAATGAATAACGGTTCTAAAGCTGGAATTCATGCCGATAAAGGAGCAATTATTGAAGAATATGGAGAGGCTGCAACCGAAAAATTCAATGCTTTAGGAACAGCATTATTTGGTAAAATGGCCCAGTTTGATATGAATCCACAAACTATTGCAGATGGTATTTTAGAATTGGTAAGCATGAAAAAAGGAGAGAGACCACTTCGTTTTCCACTAGATGCCATTGCACAAGGAACCGATAAAGAATTTATTGAAGCTCGTGCCAACATTAAAGCAAAATGGGTAGCAGCTTACACCAATTAATTTTTCAAAACACTAAATAATTAAAAACATAGAAATAATCATGAAAACAACTCATAATAAATCAAATAAAAAAATACAAACTTCGGCAGCCGCAATGCTTAATTTATTAATACTCTTTTCTGCTTCAGAAAAAACTGTAGCGCAAACTAGTGCAGAAATAGTCGGAATCGATCATGTCGGAATCAATGTTCCAGATCTTAATAAAGCCGTTACATTTTTTAGTGATGTACTTGGATTTGCACCTGTGACACAATTAGGACCAATTCCGCTTGATGCTGATTGGAAAAAACTAAATAACATTAATGCAAATACAGGAGCCGTTACCATAAAAATGATCAATGCAGGAAACGGTGCAAGTATTGAAATATTTGAGTACGCAGACAACAAAGGAAGTAAAATACACCCAAATACAGATGATATTGGAGCATCTCACATCGCTTTTTATGTAAATGATATTAAAGCATCAGTTCAATATTTAAAAAGTAAAGGTATAAAAATTTTAGGAGAACCTTTTACAATGCCTTCTGGCGATACAGCTGGAGAAACTTGGGTGTATTTTGAAACGCCTTGGGGCTCTAAAATGGAGTTGGTTTCGTATCCAAACGGAAAAGGATATGAAAAAGCGAATCCAAAAACAGTATTATGGTCTCCAAAAAACGCAACAGTAAAAAAAGTTTCTGAAGCAGATTTTGATGCTAAAAAGAATACAGCAATAGTAGAAAATCATCTAAAAATCTGGAATGAAAAAGATGAGGTAAAACGTAAAGCTTTATTAAATCAAGTGTATGCTTCGAATGTCGAAATGGTGGATCGTCATTTTATTGCCGAAGGAATTGACGATATCAGCAAGTTTATTGTAGAACTCCAAACTAAAAATCCTGATTTTAAATTCACTGTAAAATCTCTTGAAACCAATCATAATATTGCCCGATTGTATTGGCAATTTGGTTCGAAAGCAAAACCAGCTGTAGTAAGCGGAATGGATTTGTTTGTGATTGAAAATGGAAAAGTGCAGAAGCTTTATGTTTTTGTAGATCAAAAAGAATAACTTTTGATGAATTTAAAAGTTTTAAAAAAGCCAGACCAATAAGTTCTGGCTTTTTAAATTTTATAATATCCCTCTAAGAAAGCTCTTTAAGAACTTTCTGTATTTTTCATATTCTAAATATTAGTGCGTTAAAGTGCATTCTTACTCAGATGGCCTTTTTTTAGACAAAATATTATTGCTTTTTTCGTTTGTTCTGCTAGAAGTACTTTTTAGAATATATTTTTTCTCAGATGTTCGTGTGCTGGATATTCTATTTTTTTGATTGGAAAAATTCATAGCAAGTAATTTAACACCAAATAGTTTCGTCTAATTGAACTATAAAATTAGACGAAACTATTCGATGTCTGTTATATAATTGCGTTTGCTAATTGTTTAATTAAGAGGTTATAAGCGATAGGAGTTGTTTACCTAATTCGCTTAAATTTAAGAGTATCTGTTTTGGTTGTAATAATTAAATCGGCTTTATGCAACCTATGTTTTCCTTTTAAATATTCTTCAGTGTTATTGTCGCCTGATTTTAAAATTAAAGAATCTTTTGTAAACGAATATTCTCCATTTACAATGCTTTTTGCCTGATCTGTTTTGTTAATTTGAAAATTATTCATGTTTTCAAAATGCAACCTTTCCTTGGTTTGAAGATTTTCCCAAGTTCCATAAAATTCGTCTTCTTTCATATATTTATTTTTCAAAATACTGAACATGATAAAAAAACCGATGAATACGGCAGGAATATAAACAAACTTAATTACGCTAATCTTATTAAGCCAGTTAGGTCTATCGCTGTTTTGGTACAATGGAGGTTCTTCTAAGAAATATTTAAGGAAGACTTTATAATCAGAGAAAAATACAAACAACGCCATTAGCGTCAATATTATCGCAATTTCTTTTGCATTAATATCATATGCAAAATCTGTTAGAAGAATATTGACCATAAACGTAAGGAAAAGTATAATTCCTATTCTAGTTGTTTTTCTAAAAAAGAGTAGAAGTGAACTTATAATTTGTGTAACAGCAATAACAATTGGATACCAATAACAGTAACCATAATAATACCAAGTAAGACGGAAACCATCTAGAGAGCCAATAGGCATATCATATACGCTTGGCTGCGATACAAATTGAGTTTTTAATATTTTGCCGTAAGCATACATGATTATAATTGTAGCTAAAAAGTATCTACAAAATGTGTGTAAAAAAAGATGGATTTTTTGCCAGTTCATATTTGGTTTTTTTGGGTTTTACGTAGTTTCGAACTTTGTAAAAGTATATTATCCCAAAATGGTAGAATTGTACAAATGGAAACAGTTTAGACAAATAGCCAAATATTATCTTTTTTTGTATCTATATTTTTAAAAAATATTTGTGGATTGCTGTTTGTCAGTTCTTTAAAATTTCGAATAAAATGAGATTGATCATAAAAATCGTACTGAGATAATTCAGAAAAATTCTTGCTTACTTTCTGTTTTAGAATTGAGTTTCTAAAGCGATGTATTTTTCGATACTCCGAAGGCGATTTGCCAATATGTCTGGTAAATATTTTATTCAAATACTGTCTGCTAATTTGATGCTTCAGAGCAATTTCTTCAATCTTTTCGTCAGTTTCAATATCGGCAAGTATTTTTTCAATAAAAGAAAAATCTTTGACTTGTAATTTAGAAAGCAGATAATCTTCAAGCTCCTGACTTTGTTTGTCTTTAGTTAAGCTAAAAATTTCAATCATTTTATCATTAAAATCAGGCATAAAAGTAAAATCTAAAATAGTACTTTCTGAAAAAATAGTTTTTGAATCTGATAAAAACTGACTTATTCCTAATGGTTTAAAATAGATTGTAACTTCATTTATAAGCTCTTTGTAATGAATTTTAATAGGTTTGGTATATCTAGAAACCACACAAGTCATGATGTTTTTATCTGGCGATGACTTTATAGTGACTTCGTTATTTTGTATTTCGACATTAATATCTTCATTGGTCGTTAAAATGCAGAAATTATTTGGGAAGGTCAGATATTGTATAGAGCCCGAATTTTTATCTTTTGAGATGAAGTAATATCCCTCGATATATTTTTTTAAAATTTCATTTTTAGGCTGATAAAAATCCAGATTCATGTTCTCTTTGGGGAAATGGTATTTATGAAACTAAAATAGCAAATTAAAAGTTTGCACAAGTGTTACCTGCTCATTTTTTAAATATAAATTTTAACTGGATATAACTGTTTTAAATTCCAATTTATAAAGGGATAATTGGTTATTTGAAACGATTGTTTTCATTTTGTAATATAAGAATATGTACCATTCTGTTTTTTAGATATTAATGGTTTTATAATTAGGTTTTTTCGTATATTTATAATGTAATAAATAAAGAATAGACCCATGCACAGACACTACTTTCTTTTATTTGTTTTGTTGACTTTGTCGTCAGTCAATGGAATTTCACAAATTAATTACAATCTTCAAAAATCCCTTCAAACAGCAAAGAAAAATAATCCCGTTCTCAAAGGGCAATATTATGACGTAGATATTGCTGAAAGCGATATTGTGACAGCAAAGTTAAGGCCAAATCTAATTTTCGGATTTAATTACATTGGTGTTGCTGCAGAAAAAAACTATGCGCCTAATACTGGTTTTTTTAATAGCGCTAATACGCAAACCAATTTGCAATTAGGAAAAGTTTTTCAGCTTGCTGGAACACGTAAGAACAAAATTGATTTTGCAAGCCAAAATTCGGTTTTGACGCAAAAAAACTACAATGAAATAGAACGTAACTTATTTCAGGATGTAGGCCTAAAATGGGTTGATGTTTGGGCAGCACAAAAACAATTGGAAATTGTTAAAAAAGCTAGCGGCAACCTTGATAGTTTGGTAATTATAAATAAAGTCCGTTTAAAAAATCAAGTCATTACAGAGACCGATTTAAACCGTACTACTCTGTTGGCCAATCAATATGTATTAGAAATAAAAAAAGCTGAACAGAATTTAAAAAACGAATTGCTAAGCCTTAAATATTTACTAGGCACTAAAGAAGAAATAAATATTGATTCTAATGATGATTTTGTATTTGTTCTGCCTTCAAATTTAGATGATTTTTTGCAGGAAGCTTTAGATAAACGAACAGATGTTTTGGCTTCTAAATCAATCTTAGATGTTGCCAATACTAATATCAATCTTCAAAAGTCATTGGCTTATCCGCAGCCTGAGTTGGGACTAATTTATAATCCGCAAAACATGATTCCTTATGTAGGCTTATACGGTACAATTGAACTTCCTTTTTTTTCAAGAAATCAGGGAGAAATAAAAAAATCAAGTTATCTAAAACAACAGGCCGAACAAAATTTGGAAGCTACGCAGGTTTTAATTCGAACAGAAATAACAAATGCATACAATGCTTATCAGACTCAAAAAAGTAATCTTGAAAATTTTGGCGGACTGCTGACAAGATCGGAAAACATTTTAAAGAGTGTAAAATACTCTTATTTGCGAGGAGGCACAACCATTATTGATTTTCTGGAAGCACAGCGCAGTTGGCTTGACATACAACAGCAGTATTATGATTCTATGCAAGAATACAGAAGAAGTTATATCACATTACTTTACGCTTCAGGATTAATTAATCAAATAGCACAATAATGATTTGAGAGAACTGTCGAGATTCATTAAAAAAACAAATACTATCTACATATGAAACATTTAATAAAGTATAGCGGCATTATAGTTTTATTTCTTTACGCCTGCAGCGGAAAGGAAAAGAAACAAGATCAGGTAGTAAACAACTTGCCACAGGTTACGAACAACGGAAAAACCATTGTATTTCCTACAGACAGCAGTGCTGTTTTTTTCGAAACAGAATCTATAGGAAATTCGGTTCTTAACAATCAAATTATGGCTCCTGCAAAAGTTTCTGCAACGGTCATGAAATCTCAAGAAGGAGCATCACAAAATATCATTTTATTTGAAAATCCTGATTTGGCAGCTAGTTATACTCAGCTTATTCAACACATTGCCAATATCAATCAAATTCAGAACAAAAACATAAAACAAAAACAAATAGAAGTAGACCGTGCTAAGGACTTGCTGGCTCATGGTGCAGCAACGGGTAAAGATTTGTTGGAAGCGCAAACAGCATTATCTGTAGAACAGACCAATTTGGCCAATGAAAGAGCGGCTTTAATTGAGTACGAGACGAACTTGAAAGCTGGAGGATTTGAACCCGAAGCGCTCAAAAGAGCAAAAGCAGGAACATCATTTATTATTTGTGATATTCCGGAGAATCAGATAAGCAGAATAAAAAGCGGTGATAACTGTACCGTTCAATTTACCGCTTTTCCTAATGAAAAATTTTCTGGAAAAATTGATGACATTGCGGACATGATTGATCAATCTACCAGAATGGTCAAACTCCGAATCAGCTTGAATAATGCAAGCGGTAAATTTAAGGCTGGTATGTTTGCTACAGTTTCTTTTGGCATAAGCGAAGGAGATAATATAAGTATTGATAAAAACTCGTTGGTTACCGTTCAGGCAAAAAATTATGTTTTTGTAAAAAAGAACAGTAAAGAATTTGAGCGTACCGAAGTAACAATCGGAAATCAGATAGGAGACAGAGTTGTCGTTTATAATGGTTTGATGAGTGGCGATGCTATAGCTGTTAAAGGTGTTATGCAGTTAAAAGGCCTCAGTTTTGGGTATTGAAAACAAAGATTATGTCTGCAAAATAGCTAATACTTAAATGAAAAAACAATGACACAAGCACAAGTATATATAGATAAAGATGAACTAAAAGGAACACAGCCTTTGTATGAGTACATCTTAAGATTTTTAATTGAGCACAAAATTAAGGGAGCAACTATATTTCATGGTAAAATAGGATATGGAGCCAGTAGGTATCTTAACAGGCCTCACGATTTGTTCAGTTTTGATAAAATACCTTTGCTGATCAATTTTATAGATGAAGATGAAAAGGTAAAATCTGTTTTAACGGCTTTACGAAAAGTCTACAAAGGAGGTTTTATAGTTACGAATCAAGTAGAAAAATGGTAAACAGATGATTAAAAATTTACTCATATTCAGCCTTCGTAACCGCTGGGTTATAATTGCAATTAGTGTTGTTTTAATGGCAATAGGTTTTTGGTGTTTTACCAAATTAAAAATAGAAGCATATCCAGATATTGCAGATACGAATGTAATTATAGTAGCACAATATGACGGAAGAGCAGCTGAAGAAGTAGAACAGCAAGTTACTATTCCAATTGAAAGAGCTTTGCAGAATACACCAAATGTTTTAGATCGAAGAAGCAGAACTATTTTTGGTTTGTCGGTAGTGCAACTTACTTTTAAAGATGGAACTGATGATTATTTTGCACGACAACAGGTAACAGAACGACTTGCAGAAGCTGAATTGCCAGATGGTGTTGCGCCTTCATTAGCGCCGCTTTCTACTGCTGTTGGGGAGATTTTTAGATACGTTGTAGAAGCACCGTCAAATTATAGCCAAGCAGAGCTTAGAGATCTTCAGGATTGGGTTATAAAACCTGCTTTGCTGCAAGTTCCTGGAATTGCCGATGTAACTACTTTTGGTGGTCCATTAAAGCAGTTTCATATTATTACTTCGCCAGAAAAACTGAGAAAATATAATCTTACGCTTAAAAACGTAATGGACGCAGTAGATGCAAATAATTTAAACACTGGTGGAAATATTATTGAAAGAGGCGGACAAGGTTTTGCAGTGCGTGGTTTGGGAGCAATTAAAACGGAAAGAGATATTCAAAATATTGTTCTTAAATCTGAAAACGGAGTTCCTGTTTTTGTTCGTGATGTAGCAACTGTAGAAATTACGCCACCACCGCCAAGTGGTGTAATGGGATATACCGTTACCCAAGACAAAAAAGATGTAAGCAGCGGCGTTGAAGGTATTATTCTTTTAAGACGATATGAAAACCCAAGTGAGGTTTTAATATTGCTAAAAGAAAGAATGGCTGAATTACAGGAAAATGATTTGCCTCAAGGTGTAAAATTGCGCCCTATGTATGACAGAACATTCTTGATCGATCATTCGCTAGAAACTGTTGCGCATACCTTGTTTGAAGGAATTTCTATTGTAATTATTCTATTGATTCTGTTTCTTGGAAGTGTTAGAAGTGCATTAGTTGTAGCTTTAACCATTCCGTTTTCATTATTGTTTGCTTTTATTTTAATGAGGCTTACGGGTATTCCTGCCAATTTACTTTCGCTAGGAGCAATAGATTTTGGAATTATTGTAGATGGAGCCTGTTTAATGGCTGAACATCTTATAAGGAAATACAGAACAGCCACACCAGAAGAAAAACAAGATGGGATTGTGCAAATCACATTACAAGCAGCTCAAGAAGTGGGAAGAGAAATTTTCTTTTCTGTAACCATTATCATATTGGCTTATATGCCTATACTTTTAATGACTAGAGTAGAGGGCAAATTGTTTTCTCCAATGGCTTTAACTTTGGCTTTTGCTGTTATTGGTTCGATGTTGGGAGCACTTACCTTTATTCCAGTTCTAATTTCGTTTGTTTATAGAAAAGCAATGCTCGATGTTGATAAACCTATAAAAGAACATAAAAATGTGGTGTTAGATTATTTGACTAGATCATACGAAAAAGCATTATCTGGTTTTTTAAATAATTATAAAAAAACTACAGTAATTGGTTTTTCGATAGTAGCAATATTTATTTTATGCGGCTTAAAACTAGGAACCGAATTTTTACCTACATTAGATGAAGGATCGATCTTTTTAAGAGGAAATTTTCCAGCTGGAATTTCGATACAGGAAAATGCCAAATATGCTCCTAAAATCAGAAAAATAATAGCGAAGTATCCTCAAATATCTTACGTGATAACGCAAACAGGGCGTAATGATGATGGTACCGATCCGTTTCCTGCCAATAGGAATGAGATTTTAGTAGGATTAAAAGATTACAAACTCTGGAGCGATACCATTGCTAAGAAAGATTTGGTCGAAATAATTAAAAAAGATTTGCAGCAGCAAATTCCATCAGTGCAATTTTCTTCAGGACAGCCTATTATCGATCAGGTTATGGAAATTGTAAACGGAAGTGCGGCAGACCTTGCAGTTTCTGTTGTGGGCGATGATTTGGAAATGATGAGAAAAAAGGCAGAAACAATTGCACAAATTGCTAAAAATACGCAAGGTGCTGAGAATGTCAATATTGAACAAGAAGGGGAACAAGAGCAATTGGCAATTGATATTAATAGGGAACAAGCTGCGAGATTTGGAATTAATGTAGCAGATATTCAAAATATGATCGAGGTGGCAATTGGCGGAAAAACAGTTTCGACTTTATACGATGGAGCAAAACGTTATGACATTGTAGTTCGTTTTTTACCACAATACAGAAGTTCTATTGATGCGATAAAAGATATTTTAGTGCCATCTTCAAATGGCGCTTTAATTCCAATGAATCAATTGGCAAACATACATTTTGTTGAAGGACAAACGAATATTTATCGTTACGGAAGCAAACGAATGATTACCGTTAGAACCAATATTAGAGGAAGAGATCAGGGAAGTTTTGTAAAAGAACTGCAAAGTAAAGTAGGTAAAAATGTAACCGTGCCAAAAGGATATAGTATTATTTATGGAGGACAATATGAAAATCTCGAAAGAGCAGGAAAACAACTAGCATTTACCATTCCGCTTACCATTATTATGGTTTTCTTGTTTCTATTTATGCTGTACAAAAACTTCCAGCATACCATGATTACCATGAGTTGTATTTTGTTTGCCTTAGGAGGCGGAATTGTAGCTTTACTTCTTAGAGGTTATTACTTTAATGTTTCTGCAGGTGTTGGTTTTGTGAGCATTTTTGGAATTTCGGTAATGTCGGGCGTACTTCTTGTATCGGCTCTTAATAGAAAAACAATGTTTAAGAATGATAATCTGCAAGAAAATGTATTGACAGCTTCAAAAGAACAATTAAGAGCTTTATTATCAATTTTGGTTGTGGCTATTGTGGGGCTAATTCCAGCAGCTACATCTTCTGGTATTGGTTCAGATGTACAGCGACCGCTTGCAACGGTAATTATAGGCGGTTTGAGTAGTACATTAATTTTTGCTCCAATATTAATTCCTCCTTTATATTTTTGGTTAAATGAGAGAAAAACGAAATAAAATCTAACATAAAAAAAGTCCCAATATTTGATTGGGACTTTTTTATGGATCTAATTTTTTTTATTTTCCAATTGCACCTCGAATTTTCCCCAATAAGGATTTTCCGCCATTTGAGAATGTCCAATAATTAGGATATAATCACCAGTTTGTTTGGCCTCTATTTTGAGTTCTGTACCAAAAGGCCCGTCTGCTGTTTTGTCTGGATAGATAATCTGGTTAAAACGAATATTGGCATTAGTTTTCTCCGGTATAATTCTTCCGTTTAATTCACTCGAAAATTCATTTTTAAATTTGACATATATTCTAGAATGTATAGAATCTACGTTGCCATCTGCAATAAATACATTTTTTTCATTTTTATAATTCATAAAAATAGTATCGCCAATCTGTTTATTTTCTTGTTTTTGTGGCTCTTCAGTTGCAGTTTGCACTGTTTGAAGGGGAGTATTTTCGTTTCCTTTTTGCTTCTGGCAAGAATATGCCATAATGCATATCATAAGTATTAAAAGACTTTTCATAACGGGTTGATTTAGCGTTGACTCAAATTTAAGTGTAAAGTATCGATTGCTGTTATATAATTACATTTTGATTTTTAATGATCTGGCTTTTTCTAAAATTACTTATTGATTTTATTTTGGTTGCTCCTGTTAATTTGATTTAAAAGTAAAGGAGCTGAAATATTTTATCTGTTATTTTGAACAGATTCAATCTAAAAAATAATTGACTAACTAACAACCGATTGTCTTTTTAAATTTTTTTAAAATCTAATTTGTTCTATTTTTTGATAAAATTGTAATTATTATCTTATTTATTAGCGTTTTGCTATTTTTTTTATTCTAAATAAGAGTTTTGATTATTTTTTTATCAACGTTTATTTTGTTTTTTATTCAATTATAAGGTAATTATCGTTTCTTTTTTTGCGAGATTCTACAGTGTTTTATTTGTTTATGTTCAAATAATTTAAGATTAAAATAAGTATAATGTTTTTTTAGTGGATATTTTTTGAATAATAAATAAAAAAATAATTACACAACCGATTGTTTTTTTGAAAAAAGATATATATTTGTTCAAAGACTTATTGCTTTTACCTAGAAATAAGTTTTGAAATGCTAACTAAACCATAAACCATATTTTAATTATTAAATCAATTTTTATGACTAACTTTTTTGTTGCAAGTCAATCAAAGCTTCTCAAATGCTTTGGTTTTTTGATCTTAATGTTTGTCTTTTCGATTCAGTCGAATGCACAGACAACAGTCACGGGAACAGTCTCAGATGCCAACGGGCCAATTCCTGGTGCTAACGTAAATGTAAAAGGAACAAAGACAGGTGTTAGTACCAGTTTTGATGGTACTTATTCTATCAGTGTTCCTTCTAATGGAGTGCTTATTTTCAGTTTTTTAGGTTTTACAAGCCGTGAAGTAGGGGTTAATGGACAGAAAACCATTAATGTAAAACTAGAAGAAGATTCTAATAATTTAAAAGAAGTAGTAGTTATTGGGTATGGAGCTCAGCGTAAAGAAGCGGTTACAGGATCGGTAGCTTCTATTAAAGGTAGTGAAATACGTGAGGTTCCTTCTGCAAATATTACTCAGTCTATGCAGGGACGTCTTCCGGGTGTTCAAATAACGCAGACTTCAACGAAGCCTGGTGCTGCCATGCAAATTCGTATTCGTGGAACGCGTTCCTTAACAGCAGGAAATGATCCTTTGGTAGTTCTTGATGGTATTCCGTTCTCTGGTACTTTAGCAGATATTAGCCCTGAGGATATCAAAAGTGTCGATATATTAAAAGATGCATCGGCGACAGCTATTTATGGATCGCGAGGCGCAAACGGAGTTATTCTGGTAACAAGTAATAGAGGAACAAAAGGACAAAGAACTTCGATTGCTTATAATACTTATACAGGATATAAAACTGCTGTAAAATATCCAATGATGCAAGGACCTAAATATGTTGAGTTCCGTAAGCTTGCGGGAAAAAACCTTGTAAACGGAATCGATGAAGCTGATGATGTAAATACAGATTGGCAAGATCTTTTTTATAGAACAGCAATCGTAACAAATCACGATATCGCAGTGACAGGAGGAACAGAAAATGGAAATTATAATGTTGGAGTTAATTATTATAAAGACCAAGCAGTTATTCCAGGATCTGAGTTTAATAGATATTCTATCCGTGCGGCTTTAGATCAAGAAATCGGTATTTTTAAAATTGGCTTTTCTTCTAATAATAATTACAGTATAACTGATGGTGCTAGTTTAGGAATGTACGGAGTTTTAAGTATGTCGCCTATTGCAAATCCTTATAACGAAGATGGTTCGTTAAAAAGAACAGTAAGAATGCCTCAAGATGAAAATTGGGTGTACACTAAAGAAAGTATGCGAAATCTGGGAGACAAATGGGCAGATACAAACAAAGCTTTCGGTTCTTACAATTCTATTTATGGGGAACTTAAAATACCAGCAATTGACGGATTAAAAGCTCGCGTGAATCTAGGTGGCAATTATAGAACAAGTAATTCGGGCTCTTACACTGGTATTGGGGTTTTTAATGCTAATCCAGATAATCCAAATGTGGCCTCAATTGGAAATACGCAATCTACAAGCTGGACAGTAGAAACGTTACTTACTTATGATCGTACATTTGCTGAAAAGCATAAAATAAACGCGTTGGCAATGTATTCTTCTGCACAAGATACTTACAACAGCTCATTAATTTCAAGAAGAAATATTGCCGGAGACAGTTTTCAGTATTTTAATTTAGGTCAGACTTCTACAGGTGATAATGATGACATTACTATAAACAATGGTAATCAGACTTACACTCAAAGTGGTTTGATTTCTTATATGGCTCGTGCAATGTATTCTTATGCAGATCGCTATATGATAAGCGCTACAGTGCGTTCAGATGCTTCTTCGCGTCTAGCGCCTTCTAATCAATGGCATACATATCCAGCATTCTCAGCAGGATGGAATATTAGCAAAGAGTCTTTTATGAAGAATGTAAAATGGATCGACGCATTAAAACTTAGAGGAGGATACGGACAGACGTCTAATCAATCAGTGGCGCCTTATGCTACGTTGGGGTATTTAAGCACAAGACCTTATAATTTTGGATCTAATAATGCAACAGGATATTACGTTTCGACTCTTCCAAATCCGAATTTAGGGTGGGAATATTCTATAACATCTAATTTTGGTTTGGATTTCTCTCTTTTTAATAACAGATTATCGGGGACGGCTGAATATTATACGACAGATACGAAAGATCTTTTGTTAAGTGTTAATCTTCCAGTTACTTCTGGGGTTAGTTCTTATGTTGGAAATGTTGGATCAACTCAAAACAAAGGTTGGGAGCTTAGTCTTAATGGGGTAATTCTAGATAATTATAATGGATGGACTTGGGATGCAGGTGTTAATATTTACAGCAACAAAAACAAACTGGTATCTCTGGCTTCAGGAATGACTGAAGATCAAAATAACTGGTGGTTTGTTGGAAAGCCTCTTAATGTGATTTACGATTATAAAAAAATAGGAATATGGCAGACTGATGCGGAAGCAAAACAATACGAAGGGCCAGCAGGTCAAGCGGGTATGATTAGAGTGGCGTATACAGGAGATTATAATCCAGACGGGACACCAAAAAGGTTAATTGGGGCAGATGACAGACAAGTTCTAAATGCAGATCCTGATTTTCAAGGTGGTTTTAATACTAGAGTAGCTTATAAAAATTTTGATATTAGTGTTGTAGGTCTTTTTCAAAGCGGAGGTATCTTAAATAGTACACTTTACGGTTCTAATGGATATTTAAATATTAATGATGGGCGACGCGGACAAATAGATGTAGATTACTGGACACCAGAAAATACAGGAGCACAATTTCCAATGCCAGGTGGTCCTACAGAAAGTAATAATCCGAAATATGGTTCTACTTTAGGTTATTTTGATGGTTCATTTGTTAAGTTAAAAACGATTACTCTTGGATACAGTTTAAACAAGCAATGGATTAAAAGTGCAGGAATGGAAAAACTAAAACTTTACTGTACCATTCAGAATCCGTGGGTAATTTATTCTCCTTATCATAAATTATCTGGACTAGATCCTGAAACGAACTCTTATGCAAATGACGCTTCAAATATGGCAGTTGCCTATTCAGGAAACTTAAGTCGTTTATTAACTGTAGGATATAATACGCCACAGTCGCGCAATCTGATTTTAGGACTTAATATAATTTTTTAAAAAGACAGTAATGAGACATATTAAAGTAAAAAAATATATTGTAACGGCACTTGCTTCAGTTTTTCTAGTAGGGTGTTCAGATAATATTTTGGACGAGAAGCCTAGAGCTATTTTTACTCCAGACTATTTTTCTACTCCAGAAGGGGTAATGGGAGGAATAACATCAATGTACGGCCATTTGAGATATATGTATGGAAGTGGTTATTTTTTAAATACTGGACAAATTGCAACTGATGAGTCAACTTGGGGGCAAAACTCAGATGGAAATGTTAAGAATTTAGACTTCTCAGGAGTTGGTGTAATTAATGCTCAAACTAGTAATACAGGTATTGTGTGGGGAGCTACTTTTCCAAATATTAATACAGCTAGTGGTGTAATTGAGAATGCATCTAAAATTGGAACGATTTCTCCAGCGCTAATCGCAGAAGCAAGATTTTTTAGAGCTTTTGATTATTTTTTGTTGGTACAGACTTTTGGTGGTGTGCCACTGGATTTAGGAGCTGGAGAATTAAAATTTAACTCTTCAACTGTAAGAACTTCTGTGCGTAATACAGTTCCTGAAGTTTACAGTAAAGCAATATTCCCAGATTTAAAACAAGCAGTTGAAGATTTGCCAGTTGCAGGACGTGTAACGGGAGGACTTACTAAAACTGCAGCACGTTTTTATCTTGCTAAAGCGTATTTGACCTTTGCATGGTGGCTTGAAAATCCTAATAATATTCCAACTTATCCCGCAAGCGATCGTAAAGATTTGGACGGACATGATGCGGCTTGGTATTATCAGCAGGCTTACGATGTTGCGGTAGAAGCAATTAATAACCCAGGTCCTTTTGCATTGCTTCCTTCTTTTTATGAAGTTAGCGTAGGTAAAAACGATCGAAATAAAGAGATGCTTTTGTATGCTGATCACACAGAAACTAGCTCTCTTTATAATGGTGGCGATATAGGTTATAGCGGAGGTGGTTTTAGTACTGATTATTTTGCTGGATGGTTTGGGCAATTTAATTATACTGGAGTTAGAAGTTCTTCAAGCAACACTGGTTGGGCCGCGGTAAGTTCTGTGCAGCGTGAAGCAGAGCAACATTTAGGAAGACCTTGGACTATGTTGGCACCTCCTATTGAAGTGTTTAAAAAGACATTTGCCGATAAAACTAATGATTCTCGTTACGATGGTACTTTTACCACAGTTTATCGCGGAAACTGGGCAAAGGCAGGAATTACTGCTCCAGTATTATATAATGCAAATTATCTTCCTATAGCAAATGGTGAGCCAGTTCTGACTTTCTTAAATGAGGATACATCAGGAATTGATTATTCTAACTCAGTATTTAACAGTTCAATTGGAGCGGGAGTATTGCCAGGAAGAGCTGATTTTGTAATTGAACCAAGTGTAATCTCTAGGATATGTTATCCAGGAAACTGGAAATTAGGACCTTATCGTACAGATAATGGAGCAGGTTTAGGATCTCCTAATGGAAGTAGTACGCGTCCGTTTCCAATAGCTAAATTCTCAGAACTGTATTTTGTTGCTGCCGAAGCTGCGGTTAAAGGAGCTTCTGTACAAGGAGGAAAAACAGCAAGAGATTTAATCAATGTTATTCGTGCTCGTGCCGGAAAATGGACTTTTGACAACAACGGAAACAAAGTAAAAACGCAAGATAATAGTGCGGCAATGACTGCAGCAACTCCAATGGTTATTGATATTGATTATATTTTGGCAGAACGTTCAAGAGAATATTTTGGAGAAGGCTACAGATGGTATGATTTAGTGCGTACTCAAAAATGGACAGAATACGGAAATTCATTTTCAATCGCAGGAGCTACTAATCCAAACGATTGGAAAGATCACACTGTTAAGGTGTTTACAAGAACAATTTCTCCACAGAATTACCTTCGTCCAATACCAACAAGCCAACTTGATGGTATGCAAATGTCAGCCGAAGAAAAAGCAGCTTATCAGAATCCTGGCTATTAGCCATTTCACAATAAGGTTAGTTTAAGTTAGTTGAAAAATAGGAGCAAAAGATAAACTTTTGCTCCTATTTAGTTTTTAGAGAACTCTAAGATAGAATTAAACTAGTTTCTGATCTCAGCTAAACAGCTATAAATGCTGTTGAGGTAAAATTGTTTTGAAAAAAATCGCTTGAAAATCAGCTAAAATTTAAATTATATTGGTCTTTTATAAACTGTTACATCATCAACCCACATCATTGCAGTTGAAAATAAATTGATTTTATTTGGGTCAATAAAATTGGAGTCTTTAGATCCAACATTCATATTTAATATAATAGAGTGTGGTCCAAAATTATTGAGATTAAGATTATTGGCACTACCATTAGTATAAGTTGCTACAGTCACATTGTCAACTTTTATGGTTACTGTTACAACATTGTCTTTCATTTTCCAAAAAGATTCATATAAATGCCATCCGCCATTTCCATTGATATCAAAATTGGCAGGATAATTTCTTTCTGCAGAGTTTCCTATAAGATTTGTTCCAGAAGAGGTTCCATAAAAAAGATTCGAAGTAAAACGACTTGCATTAGGAGCAAAAGAATAACCTTCCATAATATCTATTTCTCCTTTAGTTGGCCAGGCATTTCCCTGCACAGACCAAAAGGCAGGCCATGCACCATAAGTTTCAGTAAAAGACTTGTAAGTACTGCCATCCATAGCTATTAGCTTAATATTGGCAGAAAGCATATACTCTGTGTTGTTTTCTGGTTTGTATTGATAATTTGAGGTAATGAACCCAGATTGATATTTGTATGTGCTTAATTTTGTAGTCTTGATCTCTAAACATTGTCTTCCGTCTCTCCATTGTGTGGTTGGTACAGAGCTATAATAATCGCAATACCAAGAATTATAATCTGCACGTTGCTCTTTTGTCCATTGCGACAAATTAGAACCCACATCAAATGTTTCTTCAAATTGTTTGACCCAAGGCGCATCTGCTACTTTGCCTGTGCTGTTTTTTGTAACGGTACTTGCATTTGTATTTTTTGACTGGTCTTTTGCCATCGGACTTGCATCATCTGCGCATGATGCAAATCCTAAACTTAATGCACATGAAACTGTTAATGCAAACAAATTTAATTTTTTCATAATTTAATTTTTTGGTTTATTAATAGTTGAAGTAAATTATTATAGCTTAAAAAAATTAATCTAAACCCTCCAGAAATCCAGTATGTGAACTTTTTATTGCAAAATTTGAATCGTATAATAAAGGCCAATCGTTTCCTGGATGATTGAGTTCTGCACTAAAAGGAATCCACGATTCATTATCCTTCATTCCCCAAATCGTTATAGCGTATTTATTTACTGCTGGAAGTGTATTGTATAGTTGTACAATTTCTTTGTATTTTTCTTTTTGGGCTAGCCTTCTTTCATTTGTAAAAGTTGAAATATCGTTAGATTGATTTACCTGAATATCCAATTCCGAAACATGAATTTTCACGCCTTTTGCTACAGCTTTGTTAAAGTCGGCTTCGATTTGAGCTCTTGTTGGATTTAAATAGTTATTATGCATTTGAAAACCAATACCATCAATGAGATTGCTTGCTTTTAAATCATCGACAATGCTAAAAACTTTATCTTGTTTAAGAACATTTGTTGAAGTTGCATAATCATTATAAAACAAAAGTAAAGAGTTGTCGCCGGCAGCGATTGCTGCATCTCTTGCCCATTGAAAACAGTCTTTTACATAATTGGCACCCATTCGTTGAAGAAAAATTGTATTTCTCATCGTACCTCCATTATCATCTACAGCTTCATTTACGACATCCCAAGATTTTATTTTTCCTGCATAATGCGTAACTACATCTGTAATGTACTTTTTAACTTCTGCTTTAAATTCAGCATCAGTCCCAGAGAAATCTTTTAACCATTGCGGTACCGAATTATGCCATACCAAAGCATGACCGTGAACATTGATGTCATTAGAATTTCCGTAAGCAACAATTTTATCAGCAACAGTCCAGTTGTAAACACCGCTTGAAACAGAAATTTGATCCATTTTCATTTCATATTCGGCAGATATACTGCTAAATTCATTTTTCAATATAACATCATAAGGACTTCCGTTTGTTAATTGCGAAGCTTTAACTGCCATACCTACAAAAAACGGATTTGCCAATTTATTGGCTTTTACCTTTAAAAATGTTGGATCCTCAGGAATGTTGCTAGAACCCGTAGTTACAACACTAATAATATTTGAATAGCCAGAAATCTCTGTTTCATTTTTTGCTCTAACTCGGTAATAATATTGTGTGCCTCCATTTAAACCTGAAACAACTTCATTTAAATCGATAATTTCTTTTGCATTGTAATTTGGGACAAAAGTGGAGAAATTCTCATTGGTAGAAACATCTAGAAGATAACTTTTTGCGTGGGAAACGTAATTCCATTTTGCTCTAAAACCTTCGTCATTCACGTCTTTTGGAGCATTTGCAATAGGCGCTTCTAAAGCATTAACGGCGACATTGTCATCTTTTGAACAAGAGTTCAAAAAAAAGAAAAGACAGGCCAGCATTAGTAAAAATTTAATTTTCATACTGTATTGTTATTATAGGTATTCTAGTTATTGGTAATACCCTTGTTTATAATTTTTGTATCATTTTAGAGCTTATTTTATAAAAGAGGCCGATTTATCACGACCTCTTTTATTTATGCCTAAAAGTCTCTTTATTGGTAGCGAATTTTAATATTGTCGAATTTTATTACACTTGGATTTGGCGTATCTCCTTGAGCAATACCGACTTTAATTTCATTAATTTTAGAAGGATCTAACGTTGCCGCCGAATTTGAACCAAATCCGTAATTATCTTTAAAATCGCTTAATAATATTGTTTTGGTGGTCCAGTTTACATCGGTCACTTTAAAATTATAGCCATAATTTACGCCATCAATAGTATTTAGCTGAATAGCAAATTGAGCACCTACAACATTTGCGCTTACATCAATGTCTATAAATGTTTTTAGGGCATCATTGTTTGAAGAGCTTAGGAAACTAGCTCCACCGCCAGCACTACTTCCGTTATAACCATTTGCAGTTGAACCAGACCATGCTAATGTTGCATAACTTCCTGTTGGGCCACCAGTGGTATTGGCATTAAAACTATCGATATCACCATAAGCACTCCAATCTTCTCTGGAACCGTTTCCGTCAAAATCAGACACAAGAACTACAGTTGCAAAATTGATTGTTTTTTTTGCAGAACCACCAGGAGTAGTAACGACCAGCTCTGATCCTGAAATTGCGTCTGAAGGTAAACCGATGATAATTGAAGATGACGATTTTAACGTATAACTAAGTGTTTTTCCGCCCAAAGTGATGGAAGAAACATTGTAAAACCATGTTCCTTCAATTTCTAATGGAAACCCAGGAGTTGCTACCTCTGGAATTGTTTTTGTTATGGTAGGAATAGGTTGTAAAATCTCTATGTTTTTGGTAACCGATCCTGTTCCTGTTACAAACGTAATAGGCTGTACACCAAATCGACTTCCTAGTTTTTCGTCAAAAGGAACAGTAAAAATAAAAGCTTGATCTGAATTATAGTTTGGATTAAAACTGATGTTAATTTTATTGTCCAACGTAATTTTTTTTAATCCTTTTAAACCTTCACCTTCAACTCTGACCTTGTTTAATGGAAAGGCCTGATTAAGCAAATCGCCAGGTTCGGCAACCATTGCATCAACGCTTGCAGTAGGTGCATCATCATTTTGGCAAGCAGCAAAAGAAACCAGTGCTAGAAGAATTATAATTCTATATGTTATTTTCTTGATCATAGTAAATGTTAGTTAAAGTTAAAAGGAACAGGAGGCTCTAATAACGATGGATTAGTATCAATAGCAGTTTGCGGTAAAGGCAATTCAAAGTAGTTGCTTCCAGGAGTTATTTTTCTTGAAATCAATACTGTTCTGTCATCATCAGAATAAAATCCAACTTCTTGTTGTGAAATAATAGCTGTTGCTTCCGCTAGACCACGGCGTTTTAAATCAAAGAAATATTGTCCTTCAAGTGCAAATTCAATTCTTCTTTCGTTAAATAAATCATCTCTTGTAAGAACTGTTTTAGCTGGTAATCCCGCTCTGGCTCTCACTTCATTAAAAGAGTCTAAAGCAGCTGCAGAAGTAGTTGAACTGGCTCCTGCCAAAATAGCCTCAGAATTCATTAGTAAAACGTCAGAATACCTTAGTATGATTGTGTTTTGCGAAGTTCTCATAAAAAACACATCGTTTCTTTCGGCAGCAGATCCTACAATATACTTTCTGAAATTAGCCGCAGTCGATGAGTATATTTTTTTATATCTAAAACCGCCTTGATTTTTTAACAATTCAGGATAAAAGTCACCATCTGTCATGATTGTGCTCTTTTTTCTAGTGTCATTTGGCTCAAAACCGCTTTGCAATGAAATAGAAGGCAGATAAACTCCCCAACCGTCACCACCGCCAGTTATTCCAGTACCACCAGGAACTATATACGCTTGATTTGTATTTTGCGTTCCCCATTCGGTAGCAACTGCCTTCCATTGCAGCGCAAACATACTTTCGGCGCTATTATTATTTTCTGGACTGCTAAATAAGTTTCCGTACTCTTGAATTAAAGTGTATTGATTTCCGATAATTTTCTGAGTTAGAGTTGCACATTCTGCATATTCATTTAATGTCAAATGCACTTTTGCAAGAATTCCCATAGCAGCAAATTTGGTAACATATCCTTTTTTTACCGAAGTTGCTGGTAAATTTTCGATCGCATATTCTAAATCTTGTTTTATGAATTTGTAAACATCTGTAACAAGATTTCTTTTTGGTTGCGCAGCTGATCCTGCTTTGTTGATAATAGGCACAGCTCCAAAGCTTCTTACCAGATAGAAATAAGCATTGGCTCTCATAAACCTTGATATTGCTATGGCATTTTTATAAGATGCTTCTGGGAGCTCGCTTTTTCTGTCTTCAACCAAACTCATTAAATTATTAGATTGATCAATAACCGAAAACAAAGAAGTATATCCTTCTGTCAGGATTGGATTCTGCGAAGTTACCTGAGCGTCTTTAAATTGTGCATATGCACCATCAAATGTAAATGCGTTGCCAGCGTACATATCGCCAACTGCAATTAAGAATTTATCATTAAAAGTAAACCAAGGTTTAAAATACAAACTCTCGGCAATTCCATCAAAAGCGGTAATTCCTTCGGGTAAATCGCCAGGTGTCAATTGATTTTCAGATGGAGCATCCAAAAAATCATCAGAACAGGAAAATAAAGACAGCAATGGTATTACCATTCCAATCATAAAAAGTTTAAAAAGTTTTTTCATAACTATTATTTTTATTTTAACGACTATGAATCATTAAGTTAATTGTGTTTTTGTCGATTTTAAAACTCTAGATTTAGACCCATAGATGTTATTCTCGGTACTGGGTATCTTCCTAGATCAATACCGCTAAGGGTTATATTTTGATCTAAATTTCCTAAAGCAGGATCAAAACCAGAGTATTTTGTCCATGTGTATAAGTTTTGGACATTGACATACAATCTAACTTTAGATATAATAGACTTTTCGAAGATTTTGCTTGGTAAATCGTAGCTCAAAGAAACATTCTGAATTCTTAAATAAGAACCATCTTCAACAAATCTATTCGAGATTCTTCCATTCCCATTTGGGTCATTAAGCGTAATTCTAGGTTCATTCGTATTTTCATTAACTCCCGGTTCAAAAGCATTTAAAGCTCTTGTGCTCACATTTGCAAATCGATCTCCAAATCCAGGATAGATACCATCTGTATAATGACGAGTAAAGTTGTAGATTTCATTGCCTTGGCTTCCCGTTAAAGCAATTGATAAACTGATGTTTTTGTATTTAAAGTTATTGGTAAATGAATAAGTGAAATCAGGTATTGCGCTTCCTATAGAAGTTTGATCTTTAGCATCAATTTTCCCATCATTATTAAGATCTTTAAAACGAATATCACCAATTCCTGTTCCTGTTTCCTGAATTGGACCTGCTGCTAATTCTGCTGCATTTTTAAATATTCCATCTGTAACATATCCATAGAATTGACCAACTGGCTGGCCTTCTGTAGTTCTAGTTACGGTATACAAGTCGAATTGAACTTTACCCAATAAAGATTTACCTGCCCCTTGAAAACTGGTAAGTTCATTATTGTATTTTGAGAAAATAATAGTACTATCCCAAGTAAAATTATCTGTAACAATGTTTCTAGTGTTTAAGGTAAGTTCGACCCCTTTAGTTTGAATTTCACCCGTATTCAAATAATAATTTAATGCACTTTGATTTGACTCATCATTGATTTGCTTAGTAAGGAAATTAGAAGAATGTTTTACATAGTAATCAAAGTCTAATTTTACTCTATTGCTAAGCATTCCTAGTTCAAAACCAACGTTAAAAGACTTAAGAGATTCCCATTTAATATCTGGATTTCCTAAATTATCAATTGTTGGAGACACGCCTCCGAAAGGAGATGCAGTCAATGAAAGAATGGTTTGGTATCTGTTTGCAGGAATATTTTGATTTCCTACCGAACCATAACCACCTCTAAATTTTAGATAATTGACTGTATTAGATAAAGGTTCAAAAAAGCTTTCGTTACTAACAGTCCAACCTGCAGCAAATGATGGAAAATATCCCCATTTATTATTAGGTCCAAAGTTAGAAGAAGCATCGGCTCTTAAAGAAGCCGAAAAAGAATAGCGATTAGAAAAACTATAATTTAATCTCGAAATGTATGAGGTCATCGACCATCTTCCAGAACCATTTCCATTAACGGCGGTATCTATATCGCCTATGTTTAAGTTGGTAAAATCTTTGCTAAGGAAATCGCCCGATCTGTAACCGCTTAAATATTCGTATTGGCTTTCTTGTGCTTCCTGACCTAGTAAGAAAGTGAAATTATGTTTTTCGCTAAATGTTTTATTGTATGTCAAATAATTTTTTAAACTCCAGTAGAAACTTTGATCCTGCTGTTTAAAAGATTTATTTAATAGCTCAGATACATTTCCTAAAGTGTAGGCAGGGGCAAAAGAGCTGCTCTTTGCAAAATTTAAATCATATCCCAATTCTGTTCTAAAAACCAATCCTTTAGCAAGAGTGAAATCGGCAAAGACATTTCCATTAATTTTGTATCGGTCTGCTTTTGCGTTATTGTATTCTGATAATGCAATTGGGTTGGTTGCCTCATTTGCAGAAGAACCTAAACCGCTTGTTGGGCCGGCATAAGAACCATCGGCATATCTAACAGGTAATTCTGGAGACTGTCTTAATGTATTCATTACTAAACCACCTCTGTCATCGTTTCGAACTACTTGTTGAGATGATCTGCTTATTGACATATTGTTGCCAATTTTAAGCCATGATTTTACATTTGAATCCACATTTAATCTCATAGACATTCTATTGAAATCTGAATTCATCACAATTCCTTCCTGATCAAAATAATTCAAAGAAGTATAATATCTTGTTCCGTCTTTTTCGCCTGAAAATGATATTTGATGATTGTACATAGTGGCAGTTCTAAAAAGTTCGTCCTGCCAGTTTGTTCCATTGCCTAATAAATTTGGTTTTTGATATTGATAAGGAACTGGTTCTCCATTTAGTTTGAAGATTTTAGTCTGATAAGCGGCATATTGAGGCAAGTTTAAAACATCAACTGAATTTGCCACTTGCTGAGTACCTAAATACGTTTCATAGGTAAAAGCCGACTTTCCCTTTTTTCCTTTTTTAGTTGTAATCAAAACGACACCATTCGCACCATTTGCACCATATATTGCCGTTGATGAAGCATCTTTTAGGATATCAATAGTTTCGATATCCGAAATATTTAATCCAGATAAAGCCGAGTTTTTAGTCTGCCCATTTCCTCCGCCTAATGCACTAAATGCAAATGAGTCGTTGTTTTTGTCTGCAAAAACAGGTGTTCCGTCAATTACATATAAAGGTTCATTTCCATTAATAGAGGTAATTCCCCTAATTTGTACCGAAATTCCTCCTCCTGGAGTTCCAGAATTTTGAGTAACATTTACACCTGCCGCTTTACCTACAAGAGCTTGATCGATGGAAATAAAAGGTTTGTCTTGAATTTCAGATGCTTTGATGGAAGAAATAGCACCATTTACATCTTTTCTTTTTGAAGTTCCGTAGCCAATAACCACGACTTCATTTAATTTCTCAAGGTCATTAACCATGTTGACTACCATCACTGATTTTGTATCTGCTTGAAGGGATACAGTTTTGTAACCTATGTAGCTAAAAATCAATGTGCTTTTCGGATCTACATTGTTTAAAATAAATCCTCCGTCAAAATCAGTGGTTGTAGCATTTTTTGTTCCTTGTACTGCTACACCAACACCGGGTAGGCCAAGACCTCCTGATGTTACTTTTCCTTTAACAGTTTGCGCAAAGAAAAAGTTTCCCCACATACATACTATTAAACATAATAGTTTTTTTAATGTTTTTTTCTGCATAAAAATTGGTCGATTAAGTTAGTTTGTTTTTACTTGTAAAATATTTAATAGAAGAGACTTTTACATGTTCAAAAGTGAAGCTATAAGAAGATTCTCTTTTTCTTAAAAATTTCTTAACGAAAGTAAAATGTAGTGTGCTGCTATTGTAGAACGCATGAAGCATATTGTGCAACAAATGATGCAAAAAATGGGGATTAAGGGCTGTTATTGCTGAAAAGAAACAATTATGATATAAAACAGGCGATAAAGTATTGCTGAAAAAACTGCTAAAAAAATACCTTTTGTATAAAAAAGAAGCAGTAATATTTTAGATATATTAGATTTTGCTCTCAAATAACAGAAAAGATTTTTGAGGAAATTGACTTACAAAAAAGAGCTTCGATTATGGTATCGAAGCTCTTTTTTAGGCCATTCTCTATTTTAAAGAGATATTTTTAATGTTTGTTTTTTTGTTCTTTTTCTTGTGTGGGCAAATGTCCGTATTTAATCTTATAACATTTGGTGAAATAGGAGGGAGATGTAAATCCAACTTTATAGCTAATTTCATTAATATTATTATTTCCTTTTTCTATCAATTGTTTTGCCTTTTCTAATCGTACATTTCTAATAAATTCATTTACCGAAACGCCTGTTAAGGTCTTTATCTTTCGATACAGCTGACTTCTGCTTAGGAAAATTTTAGATGATAGCAATTCCACGCTTAATTCTGGTTCGCTGATGTTTTCGTTTATAAAATGCAGAATTTTTTGAATGAAATCATTATCAAGAGAAGTTGTTTTTTCTTTACCATCTTTTGTGATTCCGCTATAAAATTTCTTAAACATGATTTGTCTGCTCGTAATAAGCTGTGCTAGGCTAGATTTTAAGATGTCTAACTCAAATGGTTTACTGAGATAAATATCAGCACCTGAATCTATACCTTCTAATCGGTCTTTTACCATTGCTTTTGCCGAAAGCATTAATAATGGAATGTGGCTTGTTTTTAAATCGCCTTTTATTTTTTTACACATCTGCAGTCCGTCCATTACGGGCATTATAACATCTGTAATAATTAAATCTGGTAATTTCAGAACAGCAAGTTCGTAGCCTTTTTGACCATTTTCGGCGACAATAACTTTATACAATTTGCTTAGTTCCTGTTTTAAGTAGTTTCTCAATTCAGGATTATCTTCAACGATTAAAACAGTATATGGTTTTACAGTTTCAGCAACATTTTCAGTTTGGTCTACATAATCATCTTGGTCGGTAGATTCAGATAGAAATTTAGTTTTAGTTTCTTCTATTTTTTTTGTTTTGTCCCCTTCAATTATTTCACTTTTCTTATACATAGATTTGCCTAAAGGAAAGGTTAATGTAAATTTTGTGCCTTGTCCTACCTGACTATCAACATCAATTCTTCCTTTGTGAAGTTCCACAAATTCCTTTACAACCTCTAAACCAATTCCCGTACTTCCATAATAATCTTTATTTACATTATTGACCTGATAAAACCTGTCAAATATTCTTTTCAGATCTTTTTTGCGAATACCCGAACCTGTATCAGTAATCGTTATTGAAAAAGAAGGAACGATATTTCCATCAATTAGCAATAGATTATCGCTTTCTGATTTTGCTATAGAAATAGTGATTGAGCCATTATCGGGAGTAAATTTAAAAGCATTTGAAATAATGTTGAACAGTATTTTTTCGAGCATTTTAGGATCTAACCAGTCCTCAAGCTCATCAAATTCAGACTCAAAATTAATAGTAATATTTCGTGAGGCGGCTTCCTCATCAAAATAACCTCTAATTCCCTGTGTAAAGGCTACGACTTCAATTTTTCTGGCTTGAAGAAAAATTCTGTTGAATTCTAACTTATTAAAGTCCATAAGCTCATTGATAAGTCTGGAAAGCCTATCTGAACTTTTATGAACAATTTTTAATTTGTTATGTATTTCAGGAGATAAATTTTTACTTTTTAGAATATCTTCTAAAGGGTTGATAATTAGTGTTAATGGTGTTCTGAATTCATGCGAAATATTTGTGAAAAATTGCAGTTTATTATTGTTTAATTTCTCTGACTGAATATTTTTTTCTTTTTCTAAAATTATAGCCTGTTTTGCTTTAAAACGATTTTGATATATTTTATTAAGGTATATAGTTAGAAAAACCAGTATTGAAGTGTACAGTAAATAGGCCCAAATAGTTTTCCACCACGGCGGCAAGACTTTTATTTTTAATTCTAAAGGAACAGTATTCCACGAACCATCGGCATTTGCAGATTTTACTTTAAAAACATAATTACCTGGTGGCAAATTTGTATAAGTTGCGGCTCTGTTGTTTCCTACATAATTCCAATCTTTTTCAAAGCCTTGCAAATAATAAGCATATTGGTTTTTCTTAGAATAATTATAGTTAATTCCAACATATTCAATCGTAAAAACAGATTGCGTATGATTAAGAATGATTTCTTTACTCTGACCAATTACTTTGGTTAATGGAGAAGCATCTTCATTAGGTTTTACAGATTTATTGAATAATTTAAAATCGCTGAAATACAATTTTGGAGCTTTCTCTACTTTTTTGATCTCGCTAGGATTAAAATAATTTACTCCCTCATAACTTCCAAAATACAGTTCTCCATTTCCATCTTTAAAGACCGCATTGTTGTTGAAATCATTATCAATAAGACCGTCATCTTTAGTAAAGCTGGTACTTTTTTTGTTTTTTAAATCAAGTTTTGTTAATCCTAATCCGCCGCTAATCCATAAATAGCCATTGTTGTCGGCTATTATGGCGCGAACAGATTTTTCTTTAAAACCTGGAAAATTATTATAGTTTGAAAATGTTCTATCTTTTTTATTATAGCTAAATAATCCTTCGCCGTCTGTTCCAATCCATATTGTTTTATCGTTAGACTCGTAGATTGATAAAATAGTTTGGATGCTGTTATATTTCGTTTTGTCGTCGAACATGGCATCGCGCATTTTGGTAACTTTAAAACCAGAATCGTCTTTTAAACTTACCTGATATAAGCCCAAGATTGTTCCAACCCACAAAACATTATCAGAATCTACAAAAACTTTACGGATAAAAGCATTGTCCAAAGCGTGTTCTGTAAATGATTTTGTGTTGCAATGAACAAATGTATTGTTCTTATTGTCAAAATAATGCAGTCCTTTTATGAAAGTTCCTATCCAGATTCTGCCCTTCAAATCCTCCGAAAAACTAAAAATTCTATTCGATTTTAATCCTTCAGTATTGGCAGTATTATAATTTATGAATCGAGTAGTGCCATTTTTTAAAAAGTAGATTCCGCGATCCCAACTTCCTATCCAAATATTTTGCTTACTGTCTATGAATATGGTTTGAATATCAGCAGCGTCTAAACCAGAATAATAACTTTGGCTGTTTTTATTTACATGAATGAAACTTTTATTGGTAAGATTATAAATGTCGAGACCGCCTCCTTCGTTACTGATTAACAGATCTCCTTTCTTGTCTTTTACAATTGAAGTGACATAGCTTGTCTGCAAAGAATTTTCGTTGTTGACTAGCGATTCAAGAGAATTAAATTTGTTATTTGGTTTGTCAAATACGCCAAGTCCTTTATTAAAATAGCCTAACCAGAGTCGCTTTTCTTTATCCTCATACAATGACCAGACAGAATTAGATTTTAAGCTAGAGTCATTATACTTGCTGTGCAAATACTTCTGGATTACTTGGCCTTTATAGTTTACAATCAATAATCCATCATTTTCAGTACCACAAATTATATAATCTTGGCTGCTTTCTATAATTGATAAGATTTTGTTTTTGGTTATAAAATAATTTTCAAATTGGTAATTATCAGTTTCTGGCTTAATTTTAATCAGACCATGTTCAGTAGTTCCCAGCCATATATATCCTAATTTATCTATAGCAAGATTTTCTATATCGTCCAATAAAGGTTCTCTTTTAAACTTGTCTTTATAAACCTGTTTAAGTTTGCCGTTTAAATCAAGTTCTAAGAGGCCATAACTTGTTCCTAAATAGATAATTCCTTGCTTATTTTTTACCGAAGATTTTATTAGGAAATTAAATTTATCCAACACCTTTGACGGAATCAAAGTAGTTTTTAAAGTTTTTATGTTAAGTTTAAATAATCCAAAGCCATAAGTGCCCAAGATTAAGTTACCATTGTTATCTTGATTAATTGTCTTTACAGTAATGGGTTCATCATATCCTTTTCTGATTACATCCTCAATATTGATTTTGGTAAAATTATCTAAATCTCTGTTATATAAGCATAAACCGTCATCAGTACCAACCCATAAGTTATTGTCAGAATCAACAAAAGTGGAATAGATAAAGTTACTGTTTATTGAGCCCGAATTTTTATTGTATTCATATCCAAAATAATTCACCCCGTCATATCGATACAAACCAGTGCCATTTGTGCCTATCCAGATAAAACCATTTTTATCTTGAATAATGGAAGAAATAGCTCTTTTTGAAGTAGTTTCCTGTATGCTTCTAAATTGATAGTTATCAAATTTATCTTGAGAAAATAGGCAATTCAAACCTATAAAGTAGCATACAAGAATATATTTAATATTTTTCATTTAATAGTAGTATTGATCAATCCTCGCCGAAAACCCGTCTTTATTTTTTAAGTGTAATTAACAATATTAATAAAACTAAACAAAAAATATACTTTTAATTGTGAAATTTGTCATATTGTCAAAAACCTGAGTATGATTAATTAATAATCTCACTCAGGTTATTAGATTGCTTAAAACAACATATTTTATACAAATAGATATAGTGCTTTTTCGAATTAATTTAGTTCAAATTTTTCAGTAAGACCTTTATCAGAACTTCCTCCAACCATGATTTTAAAAGTTCCCGGTTCTACCAGA
>NZ_JAEFCA010000036.1:168-530 GCF_016405855.1 Flavobacterium sp. IB48 | reverse complement strand
AAATAATTTTAGCGTTTCTCTATTTTTTCTCTCGCAGATTCAACTGATAAAGCAGTTTTTTTTAATTTGTATAATCTGCGAAATCTGCGAGAGAATATTTTAAGAATTTCGAATAATCTCCTTTCGATGCGATTGTCTAAACTTTGTCAAAGTTGACTTCGTGTTTAAATAATTTTAGCGTTTCTCTATTTTTTCTCTCGCAAATTCAGCTGATAAAGCAGATTTTTTTAATTTGTATAATCTGCAAAATCTGCAAAATCTGCGGGAGAATATTTTAAGAATTTCGAATAATCCCCTTTCGTTGCGATTGTCTAAACTTTGTCAAAGTTGACTTCGTGTTTAAATAATTTTAGCGTTTCTCT
>NZ_JAEFCA010000036.1:0-72 GCF_016405855.1 Flavobacterium sp. IB48 | reverse complement strand
TCTCTATTTTTTCTCTCGCAGATTCAACTGATAAAGCAGTTTTTTTTAATTTGTATAATCTGCGAAATCTGC
>NZ_JAEFCA010000035.1 GCF_016405855.1 Flavobacterium sp. IB48 | reverse complement strand
AGAATCATGCAGAGATTAAGTGCGCTAAAAAATTTGCTGTTACTGACCCATTTCTTTTTTTCGACCAGAAAGTCGTGCATAATGGTAACATGACCTGTTGTACCACCAAAACTTATCCAGCCTAGTAGAAACCAAAAACGAATTGCTTCCGCAAAATTGGGCTGATGAACTTTACTTTTTTTTTCTGTGTGCATTTCTGTGGCTTTTCCAATTTGGTCTATTAGTGAACCGAATTATTAGAAGATGTTTAAGTCTTTTTTAATTTCTATTTCAATGAGTTTAATCAAGACTTTTCTGAGTCGCTAAAATAAATAAAAGTTGCAAGAAGCAGGACGTTAAAAACATGAATCTTTATTATTTGGTCTTTTAATAAATACTAAAATTTTAAAAATCAGAAATTCTAGGTATTCCATTAACTAAGGAATTTTTGGGAAATATTTCTCTTGTATAAAATGAAGTTTGGTTAGACACAAGTTTTTTTTAAGATCTGTCTCATTGTCGTTTTGATAATACTTGATATAGTTCAATATTTGGAGCTTTAAAAATTGTTCTTTGGAAAACAATTCTAATATTTCCTGTGAGTTGAGAACAGA
>NZ_JAEFCA010000034.1 GCF_016405855.1 Flavobacterium sp. IB48 | reverse complement strand
CTAGAGCAATGCCGCCCGCTAAATTTGGAGCATAGAAGGCTGTCATTTTGCTTGCGCCCTCAAAGCATCTTCCGGTTCCTGTAATGCTGGTAAGCAGCGGAGCATGGAAAGACAGCAGGGAGGTATTGTTCCTGAATGTGCCAAGCGAAATATTTGACTGGCTATCAATAGCCGTAACCTTAGGGAAGCTATAGCTTGTTATGGATTTGCAATTGTAGAAGGCCGATTCGGCTATGGATTCTAGGCTGTCTGCATTAAAATCCAATAGGGAAGTGCAGTTATAGAAAGCTCTGCTGGCTATTGTTTTGACCGATGAAATGTCTATGTTTTTCAGTTTGTCAAAACTGTGAAAGCAGTTGGAAGGAAGAGATTCAGATGAGGCTATATACACATTTTCTAGGCTGATGCAGCCTGTAAAAGTTCCAGCGGGAATATCTTTTAGGCTGTTTGCTGAAAAATATTTTAAGCTTGAACAGTTGCTAAATGCGTTTCCGGCTGTTAATGCATTCAGGCTATTGAAGGTCAGAGAAGTCAGAGAAGAGCAGTCAGAAAAGCATCCTCCGCCTATGCTTGTAATTGGACCGACTGTAAATTCATTTAATGCTGCGCAT
>NZ_JAEFCA010000033.1 GCF_016405855.1 Flavobacterium sp. IB48 | reverse complement strand
TCCCCCACCTACTGGTACCAGCCATTTTTGATTATCTGCCGCAAGCCAGTTTGCTACAATTGTAGCATTACTTATGGCAAACCATCCCTGTTTAAAGTTATAGTATGCAATATACTGCAGGCTGAATTCATCTACTTTATTAACACCCGTCCCTCCTAATGACCAATAGTTCTGAGCCACTATTCCGCCCGAGAATTTCTCGCCCGCGAAATACAACAGACCCGATGGTCCCATACTTACTTTGTTGGATCCCAGAGCAGCATCTGTTCTTGTAGGGAATTGTACAGCGGGGCCAGCCCCCCAAATAAGCCTTCCTTTTTTTTCTATTGGGGTAAAATATCCGTTAAAAAGAATATTGCCCAACCCGGTTGTCGATTCGCCATTTTTATCAAATGCCGGAATATGCTGGATTGGGATTATAGTGTAAGTAATCAATTTTATTTTGCTGCTAATTTTAAAAGGCCAAACGGGCTGAATACTATACGACTGGGCTGTACCTTCTCCCGTGTCGGGAACTAATATAGCCTGTCCATAAATACTCCTGAGTCCTTCAACCGGATTTTGCCTTTTCTTATTCATTTCATCAAGAGACAACTTAGAATCTTCTACTTGTGAATAACCACAGGAAAAAATAAAGAGCAAGAGGATTAATAAAAAATAATCTTTCATA
>NZ_JAEFCA010000032.1 GCF_016405855.1 Flavobacterium sp. IB48 | reverse complement strand
GGCTTTTTGGTTGAATGGGCAACTGGTTTTCCAAGTTACAATATGATGATACCAAGAAAAACAGCAACTTTCGCCGCAGCTTTAAAATATAATGGTATGAATACTGCATGGTTTGGTAAAAACCATAATACTCCCGATTGGGAAACTTCGGCTGTAGGTCCTTTTGACAGATGGCCGACAGGAATGGGTTTTGATTATTTCTACGGATTTAATAATGGTGAAACAGATCAGTATCATCCCATTATTTTTGAAAACACAACTCCAGTGGAACAACCTAAAACGCCCAAAGAAGGCTATCATTTTATGACAGACATGACCGATAAAGCTATCTCATGGTTACAACTTCAAAAATCTATTGCTCCGGACAAGCCGGTATTTATGTACTTTGCTCCGGGCGCTGTCCATGCACCTCACCAGGTATTTAAAGAATGGAAAGATAAATTTAAAGGTAAATTTGATCAGGGCTGGGACAAACAAAGAGAAATGACTTTCAAACGTCAAAAAGAAATGGGTATTATTCCTGCAGAAGCGAAACTCCCTGCAAGAAATCCTGATATTCAGCAGTGGGATAAGCTCAATGCAGACGAAAAGAAATTATACCTTGCAATGATGGAAAATTATGCAGGTTATATGGCTTTTGCTGATAGTGAAACAGGGCGCTTGCTTTCCGCTATCGATAAACTTCCGGATGCTGATAATACACTTATTTTTTACATTGTAGGAGATAATGGAGCCAG
>NZ_JAEFCA010000031.1 GCF_016405855.1 Flavobacterium sp. IB48 | reverse complement strand
TTCCGGATGCTGATAATACACTTATTTTTTACATTGTAGGAGATAATGGAGCCAGCGCTGAAGGTGGTTTAGAAGGTACATTGAATGAGATAAAAGCCTTGAACGGCATTCAAAGTTCTCTGAAAGAAAATTTAAAAGAAGTCGATAAATTAGGGGAATATGGCACAACGCCTCATATTCCTGTAGGATGGGCTATGGCTGTAAATACACCATTTCAGTGGTGCAAACAGGTTGCTTCACATTTTGGAGGTACCAGAAATCCCTTAGTTGTATCATGGCCTAAAGTAATTAAACCAGACGGGATTGTTCGTGATCAGTTTCTACATATTATAGATATTGCTCCAACTATAATGGAAGCTACAGGAACTACTTTTCCTGATTATGTTGATGGAGTCAAGCAAGTTCCTTTGGAAGGAAAATCATTTATGTCGACTTTTACAAATGCAAAAGCTCCAGAATTAAGAACGCAGCAATACTTTGAAATTTTTGATAATAAAGCGATGTATAAAGATGGATGGATAGCAGCTCACCAGCATACTAAGCCTTGGAGACAAGATATAACGCCTGGTTTTGAAAATGAGGTCTGGGAGCTGTACAACATCAACGAAGATTTTACAGAAGCTACAGATTTATCTAAAAAATATCCCGAAAAATTAGCTGAACTAAAAAAAGTTTGGGAGCAAGATGCGATCAAATACAAAGTATTTCCTTTAGATGACAGAGGTGCTGCCCGACTTTCAGTTC
>NZ_JAEFCA010000030.1 GCF_016405855.1 Flavobacterium sp. IB48 | reverse complement strand
CGGCTGGAACTGTGACAAACGCGATTGGAACGGTAAACTATTCTTGGAAAAATAGTGCAAATGTCGTGGTAGGAACTACTGCAACTGTTTCAAATCTTCCGGCGGGAACTTATACGGTTACCGTTACAGACACCTGTTCTTCACAATCTAATTCTGTTACAATAGGACAGCCTGCGTCGGCCTTAGCTTTAGGCGCATCTTCTAAAACCGATGCCTCTTGCTTTGGTGCCAGCACTGGAAGCGTAACGGCTGGAACTGTGACAAACGCGATTGGAACGGTAAACTACTCTTGGAAAAACAGTGCAAATGTGGTGGTAGGAACTACTGCAACTGTTTCAAATCTTCCAGCGGGAACTTATACATTAACCGTTACAGATACCTGCTCTTCACAATCCAATTCTGTTACAATAGGACAGCCTGCAGCGGCGTTAGCCTTAGGCACATCTTCTAAAACGGATGCTTCATGCTTTGGAAAAAGCACAGGAAGCGTAACAGCGGGAACCGTAACAAACGCAATTGGAACTGTAACCTATTCTTGGAAAAATAGCGGAGGAACTGAAGTTGGAACATCAGCAACTGTTTCAAACCTTCCTGCGGGAACTTATACCCTAACTGTTACCGATAGCTGTTCTTCACAATCCAATTCTGTTACAATAGGACAGCCTGCAGCGGCTTTAGCTTTAGGCGTATCCTCTAAAACCGATGCCTCTTGTTTTGGAAAAAGCACTGGTTCTGTAACGGCTGGAACTGT
>NZ_JAEFCA010000002.1:505030-869134 GCF_016405855.1 Flavobacterium sp. IB48 | reverse complement strand
TTGAAGCTTACGAAGAAAATAAAAAGCTTTACGAACGTTTGGTTCAAGCTGAAAAAGATAAAGTGGAGTATTTAGAAAAAATATTGAAGGATAAATAAGTTTTTTTGTTCTTTTTGGAATATAGAAAAGCCTAATAAAATTGTTTTTATTAGGCTTTTTAATTTGGTTTATTGTCGCTAGCGCGAGCGTCTGGCTCGTGCTCTTTTAGTTTTGAGTTAGATTGCGTTCACGAGCGGGACGCTCGCGCTAGCGGGGGAGACACTCGCTCATTATTAACGTAAATAGCTTTAATTAAATTTTTCAACTGTTAAGTTAGCTTCTACAATATATCTTAGGAAGTCTTTTCCATAGTCAGTTATACTAACTGTTTCATTATCAATTTTTACTAAGTCATTTATAACTAGAAAGTTTAAATAATTTTCATAAGAGTAATCGTTGTAACCCTCCGAATTCTTTTTTACTGCATCATCGTAGTATTGTTTTAAATCACTTTTGCTTTCGGAATAAGAGTAATTTAATCTTTGTAATAGCCTAATTTGGCTTCCGAAAATTAAAGCATGAATTTTTTCAATATTTTTTACAAGGATTAGAATTTTGGCGTATTTATAAATTCTATCATATTTATTTTGCGGATTATCGATTGTACTAATTTGAGTTTCATTTTCTATAATTTTATCAAGTGACTTTAAAGTGCTATCAGAAAATTTAGCTAAAATTCTATCTAGATTTGTCGCATCTGGATTATTTCCTAATATTTCAGATAAAGAATCCTCTTCAATTTGTTTATTAGCCAAATTTGTTTCTATGCCTGTACCTCCATAAGTAAACTTTTTAATGTTATTTATGAAGTTTTTAATTGGTGTCTTTAATGAGAGGAAAACAACAAGAGCCACAATTGGCCATGAAATTGTACTTAGAAAATCTAAAAGCATTTTAATTGTGTGATAGTATCCCATAAGCTTTTTGAATTAATTGATTTAAGTTTTGTGTATTAGTCAAATATAAAAGTTTAGTAATCAGAATCATTACGGAAAACCATAATTCAACTTTGTCAAAATTTCAAACTTTGACAAAGTTTTAATCGTACAGCTTTGCGTTCTTATCGCAAACAAAACCCAATCAAAAAAAAATCTTAGCGCACTTTGCGTTAAAAAAAATCTACAACACCCGATAAACAGGATACTGCATATGCGCCTTTTCATAATAAACAGAATGCTTGTAAATCCAATCTAATTGCGCTTCGGCACTTTTGGCAAACTCGCGGTCGTTTTGTTTCTTAGCTTCTAATTCTGCTTTTAGCGACGAATTTTCTTTTAAAAGCTGTCCAGCAGTATCTTCAAAAATATATTCTGAGTAATGTTCTTTTTGCTGTAAAATAGGGTCAAAGAAATTCCAGTTAAAGAACGAATCTACCCCTTCTGGTTCAAAAGCTTCTAGAATATATTTTACGCCTTTTTGGTTTGTTGGTACGATGTAATCTCCTTTGGCGAAAGCCATTTTAACGATTTTAGAAGTTACTGTTGTATTTCTGTGTATATAGTGTCCTTCGTAAGCAGACGGAACGGTTTTAAAATCGGCAATTCTATAACTTTCGACTTCTATAATGGTATCGTTTTTAATCTGTTTAAATGAGATATTATTGTTTTTTAAAAGATCAATAATATTCCAATATCCTCTCGGAACAATATAAGCCGTTGGAATCACAACTTCTTTAATCGATTTAAATTCTTTAATGTACGGAACGTCTTTTTTGTATGGTTTTGTTCTGTCATAATACAAACGATTTCCTGTTGTAGCATCACTTTTTTTGTAACCTGCTTCATAACCTAAAAACGAAAAAGTAGTCGCTTTTGTGCTGTCCAATTCCCATTTTAAAGTGTATGATTTTTTAGGTTGATATTGTTCTAAATTTTGTACTCTTAAATCTTTTATTTTTTGATAATTCGCATCAGTAAAATCCAAAGTCGATTTCATGTATTCGTAAGTCATTTTTACGCGTTCGGCATATTTTTTCAGCATGTGCGTTTCGACTACGAAACCAATCGTATTAAATAAAGAAGTGTAACCCGTTGTATATCGTGGACTATCGACAAACTGCCCAAAACCTTTGTCTGGCGTATCTTTAAATGAATCGACATAAGGCGTAGTTTCGATTTTCTTTTTTTGAAGATCTTTCACCAAAGTTGGCATCATTTCGTTATTCATAAAATCGCCCAAAACCGTTCCCAGTTTGTTGTGCTGCGTCATGATGTAAGTCAGTTTGTATTGATAATCAGAACCGTTACTTACGTGATTATCGATAAAAACATCGGCGTTTATTTTCTGGAAAATCTCTACAAAACTTTTTGTATTTCGAGTATCCGATTTCATTAAATCACGATTCAAATCATAATTTCTTGCATTTCCTCTAAAACCATAAATCTCTGGCCCGTCTTGGTTGGCGCGAGTTGTCGAATTTCGGTTTAAAGCACCGCCAATATTATAAACTGGAATGGTAACCAAAACAGTGTTTTTAGGCGCTTTCATTTTTCCTGTTGCTAAATCTCTATAGAATTGCATTGTTGCATCTATTCCGTCAGGTTCTCCAGCATGGATTCCGTTATTGACAAACAGAACGGCTTTTGTTTTCTGGATTTTATCAAAATCAAATTCCTTGTCAGGATTGAAAGTAATCATGTGTAAAGGTTCGCCAGAATCTGTCAGTCCCATTTCTTTCATTTGAATAGTAGGGAAATCGGCAGTAAGCATTTTCCAATAAGCAATAGTTTCTTGATACGAAGCAGATTGATTTCCGTTTCCTTTCTCAAAAAAGGTATCGTATTTCTTATTGTTTTGAGCGGAAATAGTGATGGTGAAAAGTGAAAAGAGAAATGTAAAAAGTTTCATGGTTTTGGGTTTTTGATGGTCAAATATAATAGTTTTATTTGTTTCAGGTTTCAAGTTTCAGGTTTCATGTACTTTGTGTTTTTTTAACCGCAAAGCGCGCAAAGTTTTTTGTCTTTCAGGTTTTGTAAAAACGCAAAGTTCGCAAAGCTTTGAACTTAAACTTTGTGAACTTTGCGTAAACCTTTGCGTGCTTTGCGGTTAAAAAACTTTCCCTACTTTTGCAGCATGAAAAAACACCATTCCAACGATATACTTTCGAATTTAGGAATTCAGAGCCTAAACGAAATGCAGGAAATGGCACACGATGCTATTTTAAACGAAAACAACGTTTTATTACTTTCTCCAACAGGATCTGGGAAAACATTAGCGTTTTTGCTTCCTATTTTAGAATTGTTACAGCCTGAAATACTTTCTGTTCAATGTTTGATTTTGGTTCCATCACGCGAATTAGGGCTTCAAATTGAACAAGTTTGGAAGAAAATGGGAACGCAGTACAAAGTCAATATTTGTTACGGCGGACATTCAATTGATACTGAAATCAAAAACTTAAGCAATCCGCCAGCGGTTTTAATTGGAACTCCTGGAAGAATTGCCGATCATATCGAGAGAGAAACTTTTAGAACAGATAAAATTCAGACTTTAGTTTTAGACGAGTTTGATAAATCGTTGCAATTAGGTTTTCATGAGCAAATGTCTTTTATAATTGGAAGATTATCGAAAGTAAACAAACGTGTTTTAGTTTCGGCAACTTCAGATATTGAGATTCCGAAATATACTAGGGTTATAAATCCAGTTGTTTTGGATTTTATTCCAGAGGAAGAAGAAAAGACAAATCTTTTGATGAAAATGGTGATTTCGCCAGCAAAAGATAAATTGCAGAGTTTGTTTAACTTGATTTGTTCTTTAAAATCAGAATCGGCTATTATTTTCTGTAATCATCGTGATGCGGCAGAGCGGATTAGTGACACTTTAAACGAAAAAGGAATCTATTCGGTTTATTATCATGGCGGAATGGATCAAGAAGAACGTGAGCGTGCTTTGATTCAGTTTAGAAATGGAAGTGTAACGTATTTGGTAACAACCGATTTGGCAGCAAGAGGTTTGGATATTCCAGAAATGAAACATGTTATTCATTATCATCTGCCTTTAAAAGAAGACGAGTTTACGCATAGAAACGGACGTACAGCACGTATGCAAGCAACAGGAACGGCATATATTATCATTCACGAAAGTGAAAAGCAACTCGATTACATTGATTATGAAATGGGTGTTTTGGATGTTGAAGGAAAAGTTTCGCTTCCGAATCCGCCTCAATTTCAGACTATTTACATTAGCGGCGGAAAGAAAACCAAGTTGAATAAATTTGATATCGTAGGATTCTTTTCTCAAAAGGGAAAATTAGAAAAAGACGATTTAGGATTAATTGAAGTAAAAGATTTTGTTTCGTTTGCAGCGGTAAAATACAATAAAGTAAAAGATCTTCTGAAAAACGTTAAAGATGAAAAAATGAAAGGCAAGAAGTTTAAAATCGAAGTTGCCCGTAATGTTATTAAGAAAGAAGAAGAGGAGAAGAGAGGAAAGTATTAAATTTTTAGATTTTAGAGCGTTAATTTAGATTTGTATTTTGGAGTTTTTTACGATTTATGTGTTTGTAATTCAGTAAATTATGATTATGTAACTAAGTTTTACAATTTTATGTTAAAAAAATAACGAATTGATAGGTGTTTTTTCAATATTTCTATGTTTTTTTGTGTTCGTAAAATTGTAACCCCAAATACTATATGAAAAAGATTATTACTCTTGCCGCATTGTTTTTTACTTTTATTTCGTTTGCACAGGTTAAGGTACTAGAAACAGTTCCTGTAGAAAAATTAGGAAAAGTAAATAATAATTACATTCAGAAAATTGGTGACGAATACACTGTGTATTACACTATCGTTCAAAGTGATGATGATTCGACTTTGAGAAAATTTTCATTCAAAAACATTGATAATGCTTATAACTCTTTATACAACATTATCATGGGCGGATTTACAGCTTCTCCGTTGTACGACATCAAATTAGAGTTACCTAACAACTACATTTGGTTGCACTACACAGGAAATGTGGTTCCAGACAAAGCTACAGTTCAATTTATGGTTTCTGGAAAAGAAAGAGACGCAGCAACAAACAACGTTTCTGAGCCATTCGTAAAAGATCAAATCAGTAAATTATTCCAAAAATAATTTTTCGTTAGAAACAATATATTTAAAAAGCCCGTTCAGTTTTATGAACGGGCTTTTTTGTTTCAGGTTTCAAGCTGATAAACTTTGTCTTTAATTTTAACGCAAAGCACACTAAGTTTTTTAATTTTAAAGACTTTATAAAAGTAAAAAGTTCGCAAAGCTTTGTGGATAAAACTTTGCGAACTTTGCGTTTTTTTTTTGTGTGCTTTGCGGTTAAATTATTAGTATTCTAAAAAAAGTTTAGAATCTTAGCATCTCAGAACCTCAGCACCTTTTTTTAAATCTTCTTCACGTATTGTGTAATAATTACAATCTGCTGGCCGTCTACTTTTCCTTCAATATATTCAGCGTTTTCGTGGTCTAAACGGATGTTTCTAACTGCAGTTCCTTGTTTGGCAACCATGCTAGATCCTTTTACTTTAAGATCTTTGATTAAAACTACAGAATCTCCGTGTTGTAGTACCACGCCGTTACTGTCGCGGTGAACTAATTTATTTTCATCATCTTCGCCTTCTCCCGTTGCTTTTGCCCATTCAAGAGTATCTTCGTCTAAATACATCATATCAAGCAATTCTTGTGGCCATCCCGCAGCGCGCATACGGCTTAACATTCTCCAAGCCACAACTTGTACCGGAATATTTTCATTCCACATACTGTCGTTAAGGCATCTCCAGTGATTTAAATCTACATTATCTGGATTTTCAATTTGGTCAATACAAGTGTTACAGGCAAATACGGCTTCATCAATACCTCCTTTTTTAGTTGGAAGGACTTGATAAACTTTTAAATTTTCTTCAGCTCCACAAAGTTCGCATTTAGCGCCACTTCTTTTGCTTAATTCTCTCTCGATGCTCATTATTTGGGTTTTATTTTAAAAATGCGAAATTACTTATAATTTGTTTGGATTGCAAGTTTATGTCAAGGTTTGGATGTTCTTTAAATCGGTTGATTGATTTTTTGCCTTATTTTTCTTTTATCCTAACAGCTTTTGGAACCAATTGTTCATATTCGCCACCATGACGCAATACATCGCGTACAATGCTCGAACTGATAAATGATGTACTTGCAGCTGTCAATAGGAAAACGGTTTCTATTTTAGAAAGTTTTCTATTAGTATGTGCAATGGCTTTTTCAAACTCGAAATCGGCTGGGTTGCGAAGACCTCTCAAAATGAAGTTGGCTTTTTCTTTTTTTGCCAAATCGATTGTTAATCCTTCATAAGTGATAACCGTAACTTTTGGTTCGTCTTTGAAGGTTTCCTCGATAAAACGTTTTCTTTCTTCTAATGAAAACATGTATTTTTTTTCGGCATTGACACCAATTGCTATTACAATTTCGTCAAATAAAGGAATTCCTCTTTTGATAATGTCTTCGTGTCCTAATGTAATTGGGTCAAATGATCCTGGGAATATGGCTTTTCGCATTTCTTTTAAGGTTCTAAGGTTCTGAGATGCTAAGATTCTAAGTTATTAGGATTGTGGTGAATCTTAGTTTTTCTTTTTTTTTGAATTTGGAATTTTTTCTATGTTATTCTCTTGGTATTGATTGAAGGAACCCATTCGTCTTTATTGCAGTCTTTACAAGTTGAAGTTCCTTTTTTTAATTTTTCAGTATTACCACAAAAAGAGCAGGAATATACTCCGTTTTCTGGGATACTTCTATTTTTTTTCTCAAAAAGCAAAGGCAGAATCGGCAATCCGTATCCAACATCTTTGTCTTCATAATAAAAAACACTGATTTCGCCACTTGTTTCTATAAATGCATGTTTTACTTGCCCCAAATGTTCAATCGATTTGATGCGTAATTCAGCAAAAAACTCATCTTGCGCCAAACTTTCTTTTTTAAAACTCGATATAGAAAATTTTCCGTCGTTAATCAAGCATTCGGTTTTACCTTCTATGAACTCTTCGAATTTTTTGCTTTTTCCTGTGAGCCAAGTAACAGAACGATAAAGAATTATAATGCTTAAAAATACGATTGCTGCAGGAATTATTCCGACATCTTCATAAAACATCGGATCGCCAGCGGCAGAACCCAATGCAATGATAATTACGGTTTCAAAAACAGATAATTGTTTTACGCCTCTTTTTCCTGCTAACTTTAATGTAAGAAGTAAAATGGTAAACATTACCGTTGAACGAAATATCACTTCCAGAATAAAGGTTTCTGGGAGATTGTTGTAGAATAACCTATTCCATTCAAAGATTTCTTTCATTTTTTTGAGGTTCAAAGATGCAGAGTAACAAAAGTGACAAAGGTTGACTTTGACTTGGTTCAGTCTGACAATAAGGTTAAAAAATAAGGTGCTAAAATCTTAGGATCTTAGCACCTTAAAATCTTAGCAACTATTTTAAAGCTAGTTCAATTGCATTTGTGAATAAATCTTCTAGAGAAATTCCTGCAGCTTTTGCTTGTTGCGGAATCAAACTTTCTGTAGTTAAGCCAGGAATAGTATTCATTTCTAACATATGTGGTTCGTCGTTTACAATGATGAATTCGCTTCTTGAGAAACCTTTCATTTTTAAAACTTCGTAAGCACGTTTTGCTGTTTCTCCAACTTTTCTAGTCATTTCGTCAGAGATTCTCGCTGGCGTTATTTCTTGTGATTTTCCTTCGTATTTCGCTTCATAATCGAAGAAATCATTGTCTGATACAATTTCTGTAATTGGCAGTACTTTGATTTCTCCTTGGTAGTTAATTACACCTACAGATACTTCAGTTCCGTCAAGGAAGCTTTCAATGATAATTTCGTTGTCTTCTTTGTAAGCTACTTCAATTGCAATTGGAAGTTCGGCTTCCGTTTTTACTTTTGAGATTCCGAAACTTGAACCTGCTTTGTTTGGTTTTACAAAACAAGGAAGTCCAACTTTTTTTATAATTTCTTGTGTATTAATTTTATCTCCTTTATTTAAATAATAAGAAATCGCTGTTTTGATTCCGTATGGTTTTAAAACAGATAATAAATCTCTTTTATTGAATGTTAGAGCAGATTGGTAATAATCGCAAGAAGATTGTGGCATTCCAATTAATTCGAAATACGCTTGCATTAATCCGTCTTCTCCTGGAGTTCCATGAATAGCGTTGAAAACACAATCAAATGTGATTTTTTCGCCGTTTACAGTAACTGAAAAATCATTTCTATCGATTGGGAATTCGGCATCATTTTGGTCTACATAAACCCATTTTTCTTTAAAAATGTGAATACGGAATCCGTTGTATTTTGTTTTGTCAAGATATTGATAAACGACATTCCCGCTAATTAAAGAAATCTTGTATTCGCTAGAATAGCCGCCCATGATGATGGCAATGTTTTTCATTGTATATTTTTATTTTTTAATTGTTTTAAGTTTAATGTTTTCAAGTTTCTTCGGCAGATAAAAATGATTTTTCCCAATATTGTCATTTCGACAAAGGAGAAATCTCTGCAAGTAGCTCCGCAAAAATTGTTAATGTTACTGTATGTAAATCCTTCTCGGTTCTAAAGCTTCGGGATCGCGACGCTCAGAATGACAATAATGGCACTTTCTTGTTTTAAACAAAATTATCATTTTTTTTGAAACGAAATACTTTATCTTTGTCGCTAATAAAAATAAATTTATGAGTTTACGTCAGTATTTAACAAGCCGAGTTTTTTTCTTGCAATTGCTTGCTGCCGCAGCTATTATTGCGGTTATTGGTTATTTATTTATGCATTGGTTAACTTTTACAACAGATCACGGACACGAAATTGCGGTGCCGAATTTGTCTAAATTGACTGAAGAGCAAGTAGAACAAAAACTAGACGAGTTGGATTTAGATTACGTTCTTTTGGACAGTGTTGATTACAGAAGTGAATACCCAAAATATAGTGTTGTTGAGCAAGATCCGTTGCCAGGAACAATGGTAAAAGTGGGTAGAAAAATTTATATCAAGATTAATGCTTCTGGTTTTTCTTCTGTGAAAATTCCAGATTTAATCGAGAAAACATATCGTGAAGCTGTACCAACGTTAAAAGCGTTAGGTCTTGAGCCAGGAACGATTACGTATATTCCAAATCTTGGAAAAGATATGGTATTGGAAATGCGTTATAAAGGAAGAAACTTAAAAGTAGGAGATCGCGTGCTTAAGGCTTCTAAAATTGATTTGGTTTTAGGAGACGGAAAAGCAAGTTATGTAGATGATAGTCAGGCAGACAGTACTGCAGTGCCTGTAGAAACCCCAGCAGATGAACAATAATATTGAAGAAAATTTAGATCTAGAAGACGAATTATTCGAACATTATAGATTTGAAGTCCCAAAAGGTCAAGCGTTTTTGCGTATTGACAAATATTTAATGTATTTGATTCCGAATGCCACACGAAATAAAATTCAGAACGCGGCAACTAACGGAAATATCTTTGTAAATGATATTCCTGTAAAATCAAATTACAAAGTAAAACCTTTTGATGTGATAACGGTAATGTTGTCGCATCCTCCGTTTGAAAATCATATTCTTCCTGAAGATATTCCGTTGAATATTGTTTATGAAGACGATGCTCTTTTATTGATTAATAAAGAGCCTGGAATGGTTGTGCATCCTGGTCACGGAAACTATACTGGAACTTTGGTAAATGCTTTGGCGCATCATTTTGATAATTTGCCAATGAATAGCAGCGAGCGTCCAGGTTTGGTTCATAGAATTGACAAGGACACTTCGGGTCTTTTGGTTGTAGCCAAAACGGAAGCTGCTATGACGCATTTGGCAAAGCAGTTTGAAGCTAAAACTACCGAACGTGAGTATATTGCTCTAGTTTGGGGAAATGTTGTGGCAGATAGCGGTACAATTGAAGGAAATCTTGCAAGACATCTAAAAGATCGTATGCAAATGGCAGTTTTTGATGATCCAGAAATTGGTAAACCTGCAATTACGCATTATAAAGTTTTGGAACGTTTTGGTTATGTAACTCTTATTTCTTGTAAACTGGAAACAGGAAGAACACACCAGATTCGTGCACATATGAAACACATCGGACATCCTTTATTTAATGATGAACGTTACGGCGGGCATTTGATTTTGAAAGGAACGACTTTTACCAAATACAAACAATTTATAGAGAATTGTTTTAAAGCATTACCACGTCAGGCACTGCATGCTAAAACGCTTGGTTTTGTTCATCCGACTACTGGCGAAATGATGCGTTTTGATACTGAACTTCCACAAGATTTTAAAGATTGTATTGAGAAGTGGCAGAATTATGTGAAGTCGCATAATGTTGATGAGGAATAATTAGATAATTTGTCAATTAGAAAATTAGATAATGTATACTAAAAAAAAAGCTCCTTTTGGGAGCTTTTTTTTTATGATTCTACTTTGACATTACGATCTAAGAAGATGGAGATTTTCTCTGCTATTTCATGTGCCTCTTTTTCTTTTAATCTTTTTTTTATGATATAGTCATTTGAGGAAATAGGAAAAACATCTAAATATAACATCCATCCATTACTGTGTCTGGTATTTAAATACATAATATTGATGGATTGTAATTTATACAATTTACAGTGAAATACATTGTTTATATAAAAGTCTTCATTTCTAATGCTGAGAATGTGGTACTTGTGTTTGTACCATTCAAAATAATCTTCGAACAAAAGATATCCAAAAAATAATAAAAACAGAATTAAAGAGAATAATACATCTAAAAATTTTTCTGGTGTTGTGATAGAAATTATCAATATTAAAAATGAAACCCAAATTAAAGATGGGATAATCAATGATTTTTTGTTGAAATAAAATGCAATAATCATTTCATTATCTCCATTTTGCCGTATCTCGTATTTTTTCATATTACGAACTTTTAGCTATAGGGTTTTAATAATTAAACCAGTTATTTTGACTTCTCCGTTGGTTATAAAACCTAATTTTCCTTTTTGGTTTAGATTGCTTTTTTCAAGAGAACATTCTAAAGTTGTTTTATCGTCAACAGAAAACGATAATTGATTATTTAAAACTTTAATTTTTACTGAATACCATTTATTGTTTGCTAATTGCATTGGCTTTCTAAACAACGTTTTTCCACCTCGTTTGTCATACGAATCATCTTTTTTATCATACATTCCGTCGCCAATTACAATGTTTTGATCAATTTGGTACAAATACGTTCTAATGTATTTTCCTTTATCCAAATTGAGCATAATTTCGAATAATGATGCATTTGTCATGTTGACTTTAAAATCAATAGCATAATTTTTTGGGAGCTGTTTTTTTGAAACTAAAACTCCCCAAGGCGAAAGAGAACCGTTTCCTATAAGAGTATCATTTTTTAGAATCCACTCTTTAGAATTAATCGTCCAATTTGATTTTAGTTCTTTTGAATTGTTTAAAGTATATTCTTTTTTTACTGTTGAAATCGTGCTGGAACACGAAATCAAGATTAGTTGTAAAATCAGAAAGACTGCAAATTTTATTTTCATTTAATTTAATTCTGAATGGTATTTTATTTTTCCGATTGAACCTGTTTCTGAAGGCAAAAGTTCGAAAACAGAAGTAGGGGCAAGGCCTTGTTCAATTCGGTGAGAAACATAAATTATACTCACATTTGTTTCTTGTTTGATGGTGTTGATTAATTGGATAACCAAATCTACATTTTCATCATCCAAACCTTCAACTGGTTCGTCTAAAATTAATAACGGCGGATGTTTTAAAACGGCACGAACAATTAAAGCTACACGCTGCTGTCCAATAGAAAGATCAATAAAGCGTTTTTTTCTTAAATGTGTCATTTCTATCACTTCAAGCCATTGATTTACAATTTGTTTTTGATGCGTTGTAGGCTCAGTGTACAATCCGATAGAATCGAAGAATCCTGATAAAATCATTTGTTCTAATGTGTGGCCTTTTTGAAATAAATCGGTCATAGAAGTAGTAAAAATTCCGATTTGTTTTTTGATTTCCCAAACACTTTCTCCTGTTCCTTTTTTTCTTCCAAACAAAAATAAATCCTGCCCAAAACCTTTCGGATTATCACCTGTAATTAAGGATAAGATAGTACTTTTTCCTGAGCCATTCGGGCCAATTAATTGCCAGAATTCGCCTTGCTTAACTGTCCAAGAAATTTTATTTATGATTTTTCTTTCTTCGTAGCTTACAGAAACATCTTCTAGTTTTATTAATACATTATCTTGAAAAGAATGTGTTTCTGTCGCTTTCGGAATTGTAGCGGTATTTAATGTTTTAAAATGATTTTCGGTTTTTACAAATGGATGCAATTCGAATGTATTGTCTTTAATTAAAGCTTTATTTGGAACAAAATCTAATATATCGACAGTACGATTCAATAACTGAATAATCGCAATAGAATCGGTTAATTTCTGTAGCGATTCGGCTAAAACAACTCGAGAAGCTTGATCTAAATGATCAAACGGATTGTCAAAAATGATAAAATCGGGTTTTTGGTTAATACAGTAGCGTAAAAACTCTTTTTTGCGTTCTCCAGAAGAAAAAGTTCTTAATTGTCTATTTGAAGTTGTGGAAGCTTCAACGCTATCGTATTGAAATTCCTTTTCGATGAATTTCTCGATTGCAATATCAGAGAAAAGAATTCCTTTTTGGTTATTAAAAGCGGCTAAATCTCCTTTTGCTTTGCCTTCAAGTAAAGCGTCTATAAAAGCTTTTTTGTTTACTTGATTTGACAAGAGTATATCCCAGTGTTGCATTGTGTATTTTTAAATTTGTTGGTTGTATTGTTTTTTGAGCCACAGATTAAAGGATTAAAAAAGATTAATCATTAGAATCTTTTTAATCTGTGGCAAAAAAATATTTTATTCTGTTTTTTGGGTTGCCATTTCGCGGTCATTTCTTGACCATTCGCTCCACGAACCCACATATAATTTCGGAATTGGAAGCCCGGCGTAATCCATTGCTAATAATGTATGGCAAGCTGTAACGCCCGACCCGCAATGAACAATCACATTTTCTGATTTTTTATCCCCAATTACAGCTTTGTATTTTGCAGCTAATTCATTAGCTGATTTAAATAATCCGTTTTCGTCTAAATTTTCAGTTAACGGAACATTGATAGCTCCAGGAATATGTCCAGCAATTAAATCTAGCGGTTCTGTTAAACCATCATATCTGTTTTTATCACGAACATCGATTACTATATTTTGATCGTTTTTTCGAGCCTTTTCGACTTCATCGATATCAGCTAAAAGCAATTTCCATTCTTGAGAAGGATATGTTGTTTGGTCAAAAGTTTCGATGCCAGAATTGGTTGGAAAACCCGCTTGAATTGCTGCTTGATAACCACCATTTAAAACCTGAATTTGATCATGTCCAATGGCTCGCATCATCCACCAGAAACGAGCAGCGAAATTAGAGCCATTTTTATCATCATAAACGACTACATGATCTGAAGGTGAAATTCCTAAAGAAGATAGGGTTTTAGAAAATTCCTCTGGAGAAGGCAAAGGATGTCTTCCTCCGTTTGCAGGATTTTCTGGAATTGCAGCCAAATCACGATTTAAATCGACAAAACGAGCGCCTTTTAAATGTTCTTTTTGATAATTTTCGAAAGTGTTTGCGCTAGCTCTAGCATCAACTAAAATGATTTTAGAATTAGCAATTAATTCTTGAGCCGTAATTAATGGAGAAAGAGTAGTAGACATTTTTTATTTTTTCTTTGAATTGCCAAGCCAAAGCAAGGCATTCAGGATTAATTGACTTTGTGTTTTGTTTTCAAAAGTGTACGATAGCGTTTTGTTTGTTCCGCCTTCATAATCAATGTCATTATGTCCCATATTTACATACAGCATTTTGTATTTTTTATTGGTCCAAACAACTGGATAATAACCGCTATGCCAAATTTCATGCGCTTTTGGCCCAGTTCCTAAAGGAAAACTTGATTCGTCTATTGCTAATAAAATTTCAATATCTGGATTTTTGGTTAAATCGTTCGACCATCTGTACCATTCGTTTGGTGCAGAAGCAAAAGTTTTAGGTAGATTTTTAGTTACAGGATGCTGATTTTCTACTCTTAAAACTGCGGAAGTCGGTTTCCAAGTATTGCTTCCATATTCGCCAGAACCTAAAAAAGTATTGTGGTACCAGTTCCAATCTTGATTATAGCTCGAATCGTTTAAAGCAAATGCCGAAAAATGAAATCCAATAAATCCGCCTCCATTTTCCATGTATTTTTGGAAAGCTTCACGCTGTTCTTTTTTCTCTGGTCTTGTGTCTAAAAATAAAACGACCTGATATTTTGCCAAAAACTTAGCATTTAAATTGTCCCAATTGCTTGTAGAATCATATTGAAAATGATTTTCTACAGCTAATTTCGGAAAGTATTTATTGGCTTCGTGTACAAAACTGATATGCGCTTGATCATTTTTGGCAGTATAAAAAGCAATGACTTTAAATTTTGGATTTTCTTTTTTCTTTTGCGAAAAGCTAGAGAAAGAAAGGACTAAAACTAAAAGTAAAATGCTTCTTTTGAAAAGGTTTTGGTGGTTTTGGTTGAAAACAGTCATTCAGTTTGGTGATTAAACAGGAATTTTTTCGATTAAAATTTCATTCTCCGATTTATCAAAATAAGTGCAAGTCATCTCCACAATATCAACACGCCATTTTGCAATTCCAGCTTGTGCACAATGATTGCAGAAAGTCATATAATCGGTTTCGCCATGCTGATGCTTTACCAGATTTTCGATAAAAAGTTCTTTATTAGGAAAATCTGCCACTTTAATTTCGGCGTATTTTTCTTCAGCAGCTGCGGTATAATTATTTAAGCCGTAGTAAACTGTGCTTCCGTCATGTACATAAGTATCATATCCTTTTACACCTAATATGATTAGATCCTGAATATAATTTGGAAAATCTTCACCTGATTTTACTTTTGAATGCGCTTCTTTTATTTGTTGTATTGTAAACATATTTATATGATTTTTAAGTTAGGTTTTGCCACGAATTGCACCAATTTACACGAATTTTTTATTTAAAAATTTCGGAAAATTAATTAGTGTCAATTCGCGAAATTCGTGGCAGAAAAAAATATTATTTCAAAAATACGATTAATGGTTTTATAAATGAATCAAAAGATTCGATATGTGGCAAATGTCCAGTATTTGGAATCTCCGCCAATTTTGAATTCGGAATTGCTTTTTGAGTTTTTTTGCCTAATTCAGCATAGTTTCCCATCGTTTTTCTCACTTCTTCAGAAACTAATGGCTTTCCTAAAGCGGTTTTATCTCTTGTTCCGATAATTAATAATGTTGGACATTTGATGTTTTTAAATTCATATAAAACAGGTTGTGTGAAAATCATATCGTACAAAAGAGCAGAATTCCAGGCAACGATGTTATAATCTGGAGCAGTTGTCCATCCTGCGCCAAGTTCTGCCCATTTTTGATAATTGGCATTCCATTTTCCGTCATAATAATTTGCCATTTGGTATTGCTTAATGTTTTCGTAATTCTGTTTTAATTCCGACTCATACCACCAATCAACAGGTTTATAAGGAACGACTAATTTCCAGTCTTCTAAACCAATCGGATTTTCTAAAACTAATTTTTCTGTTGTTTCTGGATACATTAACGCAAAACGAGTGGCTAGCATTCCGCCCATAGAATGTCCTAAAATCGTTGTTTTTTGAATTCCTAAATGGTCTAAAAGTTTTTTGGTATTTTCGGCTAATTGCTGAAATGTGTATTGAAAATTGTCTGGTTTTGTCGACTTTCCAAATCCAATCTGATCGGGAACAATTACTCGAAAACCTTCTTTTGCTAAAGCTTTAATAGTAGTTTCCCAGTAAGCGCCATTAAAATTTTTTCCGTGCAGTAAAACAATATTTTTCTGATTGTAATTTTCTGGAATAATGTCCATATAACTCATTTTCATGTACTGGCGCTGATTGCTCAATTCGATAAAATGAACAGGAAATGGATATTCATAATTACTTAAATTAATGTCCAAGGCTTTTATATTTCCCTGTTGGCCAAAACTTAAGAAAGGAATTAGTATAAATAATAGTTTCAAGATTTTCATTTCAATAGCATTTGTTATTAGGAATTATAAAATTAAACCTAAGCATTTTTAAAACAAAGCTTAAAATCTTAAAGTTATCAGAAAAAAGGCATTCAAAATGATTTCATTGTTTTTAGTGTTAATAATCGATGTTTTTTTGATTTTTTATCGATTAAATGAAGCCGATTATGAAAATAATGTATTTAGACGAGTAATGTCGCACTTCACGGGAGTTCTTTTATTAACAGGAAAAATGTATGTAATTTAGTATCAGAATGTTGTAAGCCTTAAAAAATAGTATTATGAAGAAGACACTACTTTTGCTCCTGCTCACAGTCCCCACATTTGCCCAAGAACTCAATACTTTTGATTTCGCCGTTATAAACTCAACCTTAATTTCTCCAAATATAGATCTAGATAAAGGCCGGAGTGTCTTCGCTGCAAATCAAGATCAATATTCAGCTTATTTTCAGTATGCTCTTACAATGTGTGAAGACGATATCATTTTTGGCGCTGGAATTGACAAGTCAGAAATCGACCGTACGTATGTTGGTTACATCGGAAAAATTTGCGATAAATTTAGAGCTACAATAGGTATTGGATATGTAGATTCTAGAAGCGGTTACGAAGGAACTTTTACAGGTTTTAGTATTTCGTGGCATTTTTCTGAAAACACTTATATTGGCGGAAATCTAGAAAACTTGCATTCGTCGATTATTGATTATGATACTGACGAAAGTTTTGATTATTACAAAAAACTGGTTCCTAAAGTTTTTGGAAGCTACGAAATTATTCCAAATGTAATTGCTTTTGGACAACTGAGTTCAAGAGTAAATGATATTGCTTTAAAATATCAGGTTCGCCGATTTTCTGCTGGAGGATTTTATTCTGGACATTCGGTAGGAGGCATTTTTGGAACTTTAAATATCGGTCGATTTGCAGTTTCTTGCAGTACAACTTTTGAAAGAGTAAACTTTGGGCTAAAGTTTGAATAATCAGAAAAGTTTTAGCTGAAAAAAAAATCCCAGAAACAAGATCTAAAATTGTTTCTGGGATTTTTTTATAAGATTGAATATTCTCGTTTATAGTCCGACAAAATCATCACTTTTTGGAAAGATACTCAAAGCTTGAATTGCGATTTCTGGCGTTGGAGAAGCTAGTTTTCTTAGCTTTGTGTCCATCCAAGCGCCATCTACGGTAATCGTTGCGCAAAGTGTATCGTCTTCTCTTCTAAATTCATGAACGATTGACCAGCGAGAAGCATCGGCTTTCATTTTTGAAGTTTTAGTATGAATGAATATTTTATCAGAAAGTTTTAGTTCTTTTCTAAAAATGCATTCTTCTCTAAATAAAACAGGACCAAAACCCTGTGTTTGCATTACTTTTAAAGTTAAACCCAATTCTTCTAGAATTTCGATACGATGCTGGGCACCAAAATCGTAATAAGCGCTGTGTCGAACGTGAAAATTTGGATCAAGATCTGACCAACGAAAAGATATTTCTTTTATAAATGAAGCCATTTTGAATATTGTATTTTATTAAAAACTCGAAATTACGAATAAAAAATAGACGAACTACATAAAATTACTATGCGTGCATATTTTTTTGTTTTTGAGATTACAAATATTCTAGTGGAATAATCTATTTAGAAAGCAGTTTTTTGATTTCGCTCGCTATCTTGTCTAAGTTTCCTTCTGCATTTCCTACGGCCACATATTTTATAATTCCGTTTTGATCGATTAAGAAGTTTTTAGGAATTGCATTCATTGCATATTGATTCCAAATCACTTCTTTTGGATCGACGCCGAAATTAAAGTCTAGACCGTCATTCTTTAGCTTTACTACTTTTTTAGCCACCGCAGTTTCAGCTTCACCACTTGAGATTGCTAAAAACACAAAATTATCGTTTTTAAATGGTTCAAGAATTTTTGATGGAATATCATAAAACTCTTGTAAGCACGGTGCGCACCAGGTTGCCCAAAAATTTACTAGTACCACTTTTCCTTTCAAATCAGAAAGTTTTACTTCTTTTCCGTCTACAAGTTTTAGAGTGAAGTCTTTGGCTTGATCGTTTACGTTTAAGATAAATTGTTCTTGTTTGACTTGAGGTTTTTGCTCGGCAGCGGCGGTTTGATTTTTTTTATCGTTTTCGATTTTTTCTTGTTCGGTAAAAACTTCTACGACCACTATAAATTCTCTATCGCCAATTTTATCGCCAAACTTTTTTGCTAGTGCATTTCGTTCTTCTTCACTAACACCTTTATTCATTGATTTTACATAACCTTCATTGCCATATTTGATCACTTGATCCATTGTAGCAATTTCGTTGTTGATGATAATAACGGTTTCAGGTTTTTTAGCAACTTTGTTTTGAGCGTAAAAAAGTTGCGTTGCGAATAGTATCGCAAGGAAAATAGTTTTTTTCATGTGATTGATTTTGATTGTTTAATGATTGATGATTATGGTAAATGTAATGAATTATGTTTTCATAAATTCATTTTAGACAATTCAATTTCAAGTTTGTCAAAGTTTTCTTCGTTTTTATCTACAACATAAGGCTTTAGTTTCTGGCATTCTGCCTCAGTTTCAAAAAGCATTTTAAAAACTACTTTGGTCTCATTTTCAGCAAGAGTTTCAAAAGTGGTTAAAATCTGAAAAAGCGGTTTCGAATGGCGTTTCCAAGCAATAAGATTAGGTTTGTCTATTTTTATGAATTCGCATTCATTTTCAAAATTTCCTCTTTCAGGGCCGTGCATGGTAAATTTCCATATTCCGCCTTCGTGAAAATCAAATTCATGAAACGTATTGGTAAAACCTTTTGGTCCCCACCAATTTTTCAAATGTTCTGGATTGCTCCATGCTTTAAAAACAAGTTCTTGCGGAAAATTCAAAATTCGTGTGGTTACGATTTCTGAATTTGGTGTTGTTGTTAGAATATCTGAAGTCATCTCTTTTGATTTTGATTGAATATCAGTGAAATAAGTAAAGTTACATTTATTTTATCAAATGATAATTCAACTTTTTCAAGATTTAAATGGTTTCAAGATTATCCCATTCATATTCTATTTTATTAATTTTCCAGTAATACGGAATTAGAAGCAAAATTTCTAAACGTAAAGAAAAATGACCGTCAGCAGTGCTAAAAGGGAGAATGAATAGTGAAGCAATACATATTGCAATGCCAACTATTGCATCTATTTTGGCAATCGTAATGGCATTTGATTTTTCAAACCAAAGCGAGTAGGCAGCAAATCCTTTTAAAAGCATAACTGCGATAATAAAAAGTCCAATTCCTGAATAAGCAGTATTGGTAGAAAATCCGTAAAGAGATAAATTTACATTTGGAACAAAGAGATTTGTAATAAGCGAAGCTATTGCACCTACACTCATAAGCATAAAAATCCAGCAAAAGACTTTGATCCACCAAGGGAGCAATTTACGTCTTATTATTTCTGGTTTTTCAAATTCGTCAAATTGGCCTTTTAATTCCTGTTCCATCGTTTTTTTGGTTAGTTAGTTATTATTTGTTTTGGGAGTCTGTTGGTTTAGTTGTTTTTTCTCTTCTATTTGTTTTATTTTTTTAACAATCCATGGCAGTGTTAATCCTTGCCCAATCAGAGTCAATAATACCGTCGCTATAGAAATAAAAATGATGGCATTGCGATGTGGAAACGGAGTTCCATCTTCTAAAAATTTTGGAAGTCCCATAGCAATTGCCAAAGAAACAATGCCTCGCATTCCTGACCAGCTTATAATTAGGCTGTTGCCAAAATCGAGTAGGGCATGCTCACTAATTTTTCGTTTTCCCTTTTTATTGCTTTGAAAGGCTTTCTGCAGATTTTTCTTCTGAAAAAAGACCCTTGTCATTCTGGTTAATAGTGCAACGATTGTAATAACTACAGCGTAACCAATGTAAGGCAAAATCATATCATTCTCTATATCTTCTAGAACATATCTAAAATTGAGTCCGATTAAGATGAAAATTAATCCGTTGAGTAAAAAGATAATAACATCCCAAAGACTTTTGGAGCTGTTTTTTAAGTGGTCAGGAAAAGCTTTACTGCTTAAACGCGCCATTGCCAAACCTAAGAAAACAACTGCTATAACCCCAGAAACGTGTAAATGCTCGGCAACAAGATAGGTGAGAAAAGGCATTAAAAGCATAAAACTCACAACGACATTAATGTTGTTTCTAACTGTTCTAAGTATGATTCCTAATATTTTTCCCATTACTACACCTACCAAAAAACCGCCTCCGAGCAAGAAAACAAACTGAAAAGCGGCTTTCCAGATAATGAATGCTGAACCCATTGCGGTTGCAACTGCAAAGCGATAAGCAACAAGAGCAGAAGCATCATTAATAAGACTTTCGCCTTCTAATATTGTAAGTGTTTTTTCGGGTATGCCAAGACCTTTTGTAATATTTACAGCCGCAACAGCATCTGTGGCAGAAAGAATAGCTCCAAGTACAAAAGATAAAGGCCATGTCATGCCTGGAATCATGTAATGAGAAACAACCGCAATCCAGAATGTAGTAAGAAATACTAACGGAATCGCTAAAGTGCTGATTGTGCTTAAATTTGTTTTAAAATGTTTAGGAGAAATATTAAAAGAAGCATCATAAAGCAATGGAGGAAGAAAAATCAAGAAAATAATTTCTGGATTAATTTCGATTTCATTCATTGTTGGAATAAAACCAATTCCAACTCCGACAATAACAAGAAGAATCGGGTAGGGAAGTTTTGATTTTTCTGCAAACGCAGAAAGACCAATTACAATGGCTAATATGAAAATGATGATGGTGTAGTTTTCCATTCTGGTATTTAATTGTTGTTTAGCTGTTTTTCTAAATTTTCTATTTCAGAAGGGCCGCTAATATTTTTCTTTATAATATCTCCGGTTTCGTTTGTTAAAAAATGCCACGGAATTCCCATAGACTGATTGCCATATAGGCTTCTTAAATTGGCGTCTAATTTTTCATTTGCCCTGATGTGATATCCTTCTAAATTATAAAAATGAATCATTTCTTTCCATTGTTTTTCTCTACTTTCTTTATCGATAGAGATATAGACCATCGTTATATTCTTTGATTTTAACAATTGGTAAAGTTTCGCATTGTCTTTAAATTCGGCTTTACAAGGACCACACCATGTCGCCCAAATATCAATGTAATATTGTTTTCTGTTTAGACTTTTTATAACATCATTTACAGAGTTAAGGTTTGAAGCATTGTTTACGAATTTAACTTTTTCATTTAATGGTTCCGCCTGTTTATTTTGAAAGGCAATAATTGGTATAATAACGGGTTCCAAAAAGGGCGTATACGAACTTGAAGGATATTCTTTTTTGAATAGATCGAAAAGAGTAATTAATTCTTTTTCGTAATTATTGTTTATCGCTTCATAATAAATGTAGGCGGCAAAGTAATATTCTAACTGAAGTCCTGACAAATATTTTTTTGCATTGTCTATGTTATGCGTATGAATCTGGCCTTTTTTATGAAATTCAGCCAATATTTTAGTATCTGTTTTTTCAAGAATTAATTCGTTGTAACGAAGAAAATTTTCGACATAAAAATAAAACCATGGTGAACTTAAAAGCTCCGGATTTGTAACGGGATTTGATTGGAAAATTTCTTTCCACATTTTACTAAATTGTTCGTTGGAAAGTTTGTTTTTGTTTTCTGCCACAAACAAATAGTTAATAAAAGCGAGACTTCCTTGTATTCCCTTATGAAAATAATCTCGGTCTATTTCTACGAGATGGTAAAAATCTTTTGAAATCACTTTTTCTTTAAGAAGCTTTTTAAATCCTGCCATTTCAGCTTCTTTGCTTTGCTCTATTTTTTGTGCTATTTCTGAAGGAATACCGTCTTGGAGATATTCTTTTGTTTCGAGTTCAAAATGTCCGCCTACAATCATGCTTCGATTTGGAATTTGATTGTAAAGCATCTGACCTTTTTGGTTTGGAGATTCTACTGCAAATTTGTTTTCAGAATTCTCAGTATTAATGGTGACTTTATAAACCATACCTGGCTCTGCAATTAGGGTTCCGTAAGATTTGTAACTGTTGGATAAATCAATAAAAGAAGTTTTGTCTAATGGGATAATAATTTGAAAATTGCCATTTGGATCGATTTGGGCAGAATCTGTAAATCCGAAATAATCGATTCCGTGAATTGGTAAGGTATATTCAATTATGTCTGGAATTTTTCCTGTGATTTTTCCTGTGATTTTTATTTCGCTTTTTTTTCCCTGACCGATAGCGAAGGAGGAGAATAGAAGTATTAAAATAAACTTAGAGAAATTCATTTTTTATGTTTTTAATCAGGTTTTGCTTATTTCAAATATAATTTATTTATGTTATAAAAGAACGATTTTGAGAGATTGTATTATTTTTTACTGCAAAATTTTGTCTTAATTTTTCTATCAAAACATGCAAGTATGAATTAGGATGTTTTTTATGACTATAGGGAGAGTTTAGAAAAAATATAATTCCACTTCATATAAGTGAATGTTTGGGATATCTATTGATTGGCTACCATTTGAGTTTCCTTAGTTAAACCTACTATTTCATTTAAGATTTCTCAATCATTTGATTTATACGGTTTTTAACAATATAATTTCTTAATATTTTTCTTGAAAACCAATCTCTTGGGAAATTTATAGATCCATATGAACAATACTTATCAGTGATTCTTATTCTTTGATGATTTCTCATAAATGAATCTACTTTTTTTTCGAACAGTTCTCCACCATATTTTGGATAACGCTCAGAATCTTTATTTTTTTCATGATAGATTTTTTGTATAAAATCTTGTTTTCGAATAAAATAAGCTTGGTCTGAAAAGCCATAACTTAAATAAAAGTTTTCAATTTGTTCGAGAGACTCTTTCTCCGCTTCTTTAAATTTAGAATTCCAAGTAGGATTTGCAACAATAACATTTGGTTTATTATTCATTATGTCAATTGCTTCTTTAATCCAGTTTCTGTTGTTATTCACAGGAAAAGAATCACCTGAAAAATGCAATAAAAAATCAGTCTCGCATTGGTATATTCCAACTAGCTCAGCTATTGAATAATAATATCCCTGATCAAAACTATTAACATTTAACTCAAAATGCTCTAATACTTTTGATTCGTAATCTTCAACTACAAAATAATTGTCAATAACTCCTTCTTGAATTTTTTGCTTACAATATTTTTCAACTAATTGTCTATTTTTCACATTATTAATGATAACTTGTTTTTTTGAAAAATTGAAATTGCAGTTGGAAATCATTTCTTTTAAGTAATTTCCTTTTAATATATATTCCCAATCTTTTTCCCAAACCTTTGTTTCGAACGTGACCATTTTATTATATTTTGTATTTATTACAGATACTGATTAGTCTAATTTGTTAGTGTTTTGTTGCTGCAGTTGCTAGTGCTAAATTAAAACCATTTTTCAGATTTGCAATAAGCTATAAAATAGCATTTTCTCTTTTTTACGGTATTAAGTATCCGTATCTTAATTTATTTGCAATGTAGGAAGTTTTGTTTATGACATGCTAATGTTTTTTAAACAAATGAAATAAAAAAAACAGTTTGATTTATAATTTTATAATGACATGATAAATAGACGTGTGCCATACATGTCAGATAACGAAAATGTCATGTTGTCAGATAGATTTTAGAGCACTGACGCTAAAACTGACAATTTTATTTAGTTTTTTATATTGGCACAAAGATTGACTTATGCCACCTGAGTTATTAAAATAAAATCAAAATTAAATATATAAAAAATGGGTAAAATAATCGGAATTGACTTAGGTACGACGAACTCTTGTGTTTCTGTAATGGAAGGTAACGAAGCAGTTGTTATCCCTAACGCAGAAGGAAAAAGAACTACACCATCTATCATCGCTTTTGTTGAAGGTGGAGAAATTAAAGTAGGTGATCCTGCAAAAAGACAAGCAGTAACTAACCCTACAAAAACGATTGCTTCTATTAAACGTTTTATGGGACACACTTTTGCTGAAACTGAAAATGAAGCAAAAAGAGTTCCTTACAAAGTAGTAAAAGGTGACAACAATACTCCACGTGTGGATATTGACGGTCGTTTATACACTGCTCAAGAATTGTCTGCAATGACACTTCAAAAAATGAAAAAAACTGCTGAAGACTATTTAGGTCAAACAGTAACTGAGGCAGTTATTACAGTTCCTGCATACTTTAACGATGCGCAACGTCAAGCTACAAAAGAAGCTGGAGAGATTGCTGGTCTTAAAGTTATGCGTATCATCAACGAGCCAACTGCTGCTGCACTTGCTTACGGATTAGATAAAAAAGGAAATGATCAAAAAATTGCTGTTTACGATTTAGGTGGAGGTACTTTTGATATCTCTGTTCTTGAATTAGGAGACGGTGTATTTGAAGTATTATCTACAAATGGTGATACTCACTTAGGTGGTGATGACTTTGACCAAGTTATTATTGATTGGTTAGCTGACGAATTCAAAACTGAAGAAGGTATTGATTTACGTTTAGATCCAATGTCATTACAGCGTTTGAAAGAGGCTGCTGAGAAAGCTAAGATTGAATTATCATCTTCTGCTGAAACAGAAATCAACTTACCATACGTAACTGCTACTGCTTCTGGACCAAAACACTTAGTTAAAAAATTAACAAGAGCTAAATTTGAGCAATTATCTGATTCTTTAGTAAAACGTTCTATGGAACCAGTTGCTAAAGCATTAAAAGATGCAGGTTTATCTACATCTGATATCGACGAAGTAATCCTTGTAGGAGGTTCTACTCGTATGCCAAGAATCGCTGACGAAGTTGAAAAATTCTTCGGTAAAAAAGCATCTAAAGGTGTTAACCCTGATGAGGTTGTTGCTATTGGAGCTGCTATTCAAGGTGGAGTTTTATCTGGAGATGTAAAAGATGTATTGTTACTTGACGTAACACCTCTTTCTTTAGGTATCGAAACTATGGGTGGTGTATTGACTAAATTAATCGAGTCTAACACAACTATCCCAACTAAAAAATCTCAAGTATTCTCTACTGCTGCTGATTCTCAACCATCTGTTGAAATCCACGTATTACAAGGAGAAAGAGCTATGGCTGCTGATAACAAAACTATCGGTCGTTTCCACTTAGACGGTATTCCACCAGCACCAAGAGGAGTTCCTCAAATCGAAGTAACTTTCGATATCGATGCTAATGGTATCATCAAAGTTTCAGCAACTGATAAAGGAACTGGAAAATCTCACGATATCCGTATCGAAGCTTCTTCTGGATTAACAGCTGAAGAAATCGAAAAAATGAAAAAAGATGCTGAAGCTAACGCTGATGCTGACAGAATTGCAAAAGAAAGAGCTGAGAAATTGAACGAAGCTGACAGTACTATTTTCCAAACTGAAAGTCAATTGAAAGAATTGGGAGATAAATTGACAGATGAGCAAAAAACAGCTATCGAATATGCTTTAACTGAATTGAGAATGGCTCACCAATCTCAAGATCTTGATGCAATCCAAAAAGGATTAGACAATGTAAATGCAGCTTGGAAAACAGCTACAGAAGCAATGTACGCTCAAGGTGGTGAAGGTCAACAAGCTGCTCCACAACAAGAGCAGTCTTCTGGAGATAACGTTGAAGACGTTGAATTCGAAGAAGTAAAATAAATTACTCCGTAAAGACGTATTGCGTCTTTACAATTGAATATGAAAACCGAGTCAGAAATGGCTCGGTTTTTTTGTTTGTATCAATTACGTAGAAATGCACCACAGTTCGTTTAAATCTAGGTTTTTCACAAACTGATAATTGTCATTTCCTGTTCGGATTCTTTTTCGTAATATTACTATTGTAAATTTTCATGAATGAGAAAGATCAAATATAAGAAAGGACGCAAGCTGCAACACATTACTTTAGAGTATACAGGCTCACATAAAGAGCATGAGACCGAAATGCAGCTTTTTGTATACGATGATGCCGATGTTATTGAATACGATAAGTTTACCGTCTTGGCTCTAAATTCTTGTTTTGATTATACTAAAAACAATTGGTTAAATATTCATGGCTTAAATGACATTAATCTTATTAAAACGATTGGTGCTCATTTTAAACTTGATGATTTTCTTTTAGCCGATATATTAAATACCACCAAAAGAACCAAGCTAGAAGAACAGCAAAACGTTTTATTCTTCAATATAAAATCACTTTTACCTTCTGAGTATTCGGACAATCTTAGTGTCGAACAAATCAGTTTTATTTTGAAAGATGGACTTCTAATCTCTTTTCAAGAAAAACGAAGCGATTTTTTTACGCATATCAGAGAGCGTCTTCGCACACACGCAGGAATTGTTAGAACTAAAAAAGTAGATTATCTCCTTTATTTATTGCTTGATGCTGTAATGGAAAACTTCTACATTACGATTGAAGATGAAGAAGATAAAATCGAAGAATTAATTAATCAGGCTAAAAAAGGAGCACATCCTGTTATTCTTGAAAAAATTGAAAACCATCGTGATAATTTTAATTTTTTAAAACGTTCCATTGTGCCACTTAGAGATTCCTTATATTATTTAAAAACAATTAAAGATGATGACGAATCAAACGGCTTAATTCAGAAAGAAACATTTAATTTCTTTATTAGACTGCATCAAAAAAGTCTGGAACTTTTAGAACAGATAGAATCGGATATGAGTGCATTAGAAAGTGCCTCAAACTTTTATTTCTCGGAGCAAAGCCGAAAAATGAATGAAATCATGAAAACGCTGACCATAATTTCGGCCATATTTATTCCGCTTACTTTTATTGTTGGAGTGTACGGAATGAACTTTGAAAACATGCCGGAACTCAAAACCCAAAATGGCTATTTTGTAGTCATGGGGATTATGCTTTTGCTTGTAATAGGATTGATAATCTATTTCAAGAAAAGACGCTGGTTTTAGAATTTTACATTTAAAATACATATAGTTTCAAAAATATAAATTATGAGTAAAGCAATATATATAGCCACTAGCGACCATAATAGTGGTAAATCAATTATTACACTCGGATTAATGAGTATTCTGATTGGTAAAACGGCCAAAGTAGGGTATTTTAGACCTATAATAGAAGATTTTGTTGATGGAGAAGTAGATAATCATATCGAAACAGTTTTATCCTATTTTAACCTAGATATTGAGTTTGATGATGCTTATGCCATCACCAAAAGCAGATTGATTAAGAAAAAGAATAAAGGAAAAATAGGAGAAGTTTTAGACACCATTATCGAGAAATACAAAAAACTCGAAGAACGTTTCGATTTTGTTTTGGTTGAAGGAACTAGCTTTACGGGTGAAGGAACTTCAATCGAATTAGATTTAAATGTTTTAATTGCAAAAAACCTCGGAATTCCAACTATAATTGTAGGTTCTGGAGTTGGTAAAACTTTAGAAGAGCTTTTAGACAGTTTGTATTTGGTTTATGATTCTTTCAAAGTAAAAGAAGTTGAGGTTTTATCGGTTTTTGCCAATAAAGTGCAACCAGAAAATATAGATTTGGTTACCAGTAGTTTGCAAAAAAGTTTACCGTCAAATGTGCTGGTTAATACAATTCCGTTGATATCGAGCCTTAATAACCCAACAATGCAGGAGATTGTACACGAATTGAATGCTAAAGTTTTATTTGGAGAAAATTATCTCAATAACGAAATTGGGCATTACAGTGTTGGAGCGATGCAATTGCACAATTATTTAGTGCATTTGCATGACAATGCTTTAGTTATTACTCCAGGAGACCGTTCAGATATTATTTTAGGAGCTTTACAAGCAAATGAATCGGCAAATTACCCGACAATTTCAGGAATCATTCTAACAGGAAATATTGTTCCAGAAGAAAGTATTTTAAAGCTTATTGATGGACTTTCTCCTATTGTGCCAATTATTGCTGTTGATGGGGGAACTTACCATATTACCAATAAAATTGGTTCGATTAAATCGGAGATTTACGCTAACAATACACACAAAATTGAAACATCAATTAATACTTTTGAAAAGTATGTTGAAATTGAAGCTTTATCGCAAAGAGTAATTACTTTTCAGCCAGAAGGTATGACTCCAAAAATGTTTCAGTACAACATGGTTAAAAGAGCCAAACAGCATAGAAAACATATCGTATTACCAGAAGGGAATGATGATAGAATTATTACTGCAGCATCAAGATTGTTAGACATGGATGTGGTTGATATTTCTATTATTGGAGACAAAAAACAAATCGAAAGTAAAGTTGCAGAACTCGGAATTACATTTGATTTTTCTAAAGTAAATATCATCAATCCGATAGAATCTGAAATGTATGAGGATTATGCTAATACGTATTATGAGCTTAGAAAAGCTAAAAACGTAAGTATTACAATGGCAAGAGATTTAATGGAAGATGTATCATATTTTGGAACCATGATGGTATACAAAGGTCACGCAGACGGAATGGTTTCTGGTGCAGCGCATACAACGCAACATACTATATTACCAGCCTTGCAATTCATCAAAACAAAACCTAATTCTTCTGTAGTTTCTTCTGTATTTTTTATGTGTTTAGAAGACCGAGTTTCTGTTTTTGGAGACTGTGCCATTAATCCAAACCCAACAGCAGAGCAATTGGCAGAAATTGCGATCTCTTCTGCAGAATCAAGTTTAGCTTTCGGAATTGAACCAAAAATAGCAATGCTTTCTTATTCTTCTGGATCTTCAGGAAAAGGAGATGAGGTTGATAAAGTAAGAACGGCTACAGCAATTGTAAAAGAAAAAAGACCTGATTTAAAAATTGAAGGACCAATTCAGTACGATGCAGCAGTTGATTTAAGCGTAGGAAAGAGCAAAATGCCAGATTCTGAGGTTGCAGGGCAAGCCAGCGTATTAATTTTCCCAGATTTGAATACAGGAAATAACACCTACAAAGCTGTTCAAAGAGAAACTGGAGCTTTGGCAATTGGGCCAATGCTACAAGGTTTGAACAAACCTGTAAACGATTTAAGCCGTGGCTGTACAGTTGATGATATTATCAATACAGTGGTAATTACCGCGATTCAAGCACAAGGAATGTAAATAATTGTGAATTGCTAATGGTAAATTATGAATTATAATTTGCTTTGAAAATTGCCTTTATTTCAATTTTAATTCGTGACATTAAAAATATAAAATAAAAAGTTTTGAGTCTTAAAAAAAACTCAGCACCTTAGAAACTTAGCATCTTAGAATCTTTTAAAAAAAATGAAAATACTAATTATAAACTCAGGAAGTTCTTCAATTAAATACCAATTAATGATAATGCCAGAAAACGAAGTAATTTGTTCTGGAATGATTGATAGAATTGGCTTAGAAACTTCGAATATAACTTTTAAAACAGCAACAGTTTCAATTGAAGAGACACTTCCCATTTCGAATCATAAAGTAGGTTTGCAGAAAGTAGCCAAAATGCTTTTAGATGCTGAAAAAGGAGTAATTAAATCAACTTCGGAAATTTCGGCTGTTGGGCATCGCGTGGTGCACGGCGGAAGTGATTTTAGCGATACAGTAAAAATCAATGACAAAGTAAAAGAAAAAATCAAACAGCTTTTTGAATTGGCACCTTTGCACAATCCTGCCAATTTAGAAGGAATTAATGTGGCAGAAGAAATTTTCAGTTCTGCAGAACAAATTGCTGTTTTTGATACTGCATTTCATCAAACTATGCCAGAAGTTGCATACAAATATGCGATTCCTAATTATCTTTTAACAGAAAATAAAGTACGTGTTTATGGGTTTCATGGAACGAGCCATAAATATGTGTCTGAAAAAGCAATTAATTATTTAAGAGATAATTCTAAAATAATTACCATTCACTTAGGAAATGGTTGCAGCATGGCCGCTATTAAAGACGGAAAATGTATTGACACTTCAATGGGATTCTCGCCATCAAACGGTTTAATTATGGGAACGCGTGCTGGAGATATTGATCAATCTGTTATTTTTTATATGATTAAAAATTTAGGATATACTCCAGATGAAGTAAATGCTGTTTTGCTGAAACAAAGTGGAATGCTTGGACTTACTGGTTACAGTGATTTGCGAGATATTGAAGCAGAAGCAGAAAAAGGAAATAAAGACTGCCAGCTGGCATTAAAAATGAATGCTTATAGAATTAAAAAGACCATTGGTGCATATACAGCAGCCTTAAACGGATTGAATGCAATTGTTTTCACGGCAGGAATTGGCGAAAATTCGTCATTTATGCGTAATCTAATTTGTACCGACATGGATTATTTCGGAATTGAAATTGATACAACAAAAAATCAAATTCGTTCTAAAGAATTAAGAGAAATCAATTCAGATAAATCGACCGTGAAAGTTTTGGTCGTTCCAACTGACGAAGAATACGAAATTGCAAATCAGGTTTATCAGTTACTTGAAAATTAGAATAAAAATCCCATCAAAAGAAACTCCTCAAGCTTGAGGAGTTTTTTTTGTCCTAAAAATGAATATTGAGTATCTTTGGGTTTAAAAACGAATATCTTGAAATCGATACTTTTTAAATCAGTTTTCTTCTTTTTCATCGCTTTACAACTTCAGGCTCAAGAATTACTTCCATTTGTCGAAAATTACAGCAAATCAGATTATCAGGGAGATAATCAAATCTGGAATGTGGCTCAAGGAAATGATAATGCGATGTACTTTGCAAATAATCACTATTTGCTTCGTTACGACGGAGTAAAATGGGAAAAATATACACTTCCAAACAAAACCATTATTAGATCTATTCTCATTGAAGGAGATAAAATCTATTCTGGTTCTTATAAAGAATTTGGCTATTGGTATCGAAAAGATGGAACAATGCATTATGTTTCTATTACCAAAAACCTCAGATTATTTGATGAAAAAGACAACGAAGAAATCTGGAAAATATTCAGATTCAAAGGTTCCCTTTATTTTCAGTCTTTTAATGATGTTTTTATTTATGACGGAAAAACAATTAAGAAAATTAAATTTCCGTTTCTTATTTCCTATTGTTTTGGTGTAGATAACAATTTATATGTTGCTTCTGTTAAAGACGGAATTTATAAAATGAATGGCAAACATATTGCAAATCCAAAGGGATGGAATGTTTTAAAAAATACAGTTGTTCATGCTATAGAAAAATATAAAAATGAGACTTACATCTTTACACAGAAAAAGGGAGTTTTTATTGTAGAAAAGAATGGATTAAAAAGTTGGGATCATCCGATAAACGAAACTTTAAAATCGGCTACAATTAATGTGGCTAAGTTTGTAAAGAACGAAAAGTTAATTATTGGAACCGGAAATCGTGGAATTTTCATTTTAGATCTAAAAAATAATTCCTTTAAAAATATTGAGCGCGACAATGTTCTAATGAATAATTCAGTCTTAAGTTTAGGATTGGATAAAGAAAATGATTTGTGGGTTGGTTTAGATAATGGTATTGCGCACGTTGAGGTTAATTCTCCTATTTCTTTCTTTTACGATAATTCGGGTATTTTAGGATCGGTCTATGCGGTGGCATCTATTAATAAAGGCTATTTAATTGCTTCAAATCACGGTATTTTTGAATACAGTGCTGGAAAATTTAATATGATGCCCAATACGCAAGGGCAAGGCTGGAATATTTCTCAAATTGACGGAAAATATATTATTGGTCATAACGACGGTACTTTTTCGTATGAAAATAATACTTTGACCAAAATAAACGGAGTTAGCGGAGGATGGAATATGTCTAAAAGCAGTATTAATGATACTTATTTTCAGTCTACCTATAGCGGAATTTTGGTTTACGATGATCCTTCTAATATGTCTCATTATAAAATCATAAAAGATCTTGCCAAACCAATAAAATATGTTGCTCAAAACAAAAAAAATGAAATTTGGGCAGCCGATAATTACCGTGGTTTATATCGCGTTTCGTTAGATGACAACTATAATACTCTAAAAGTTGAAAATGTCACGCAGCAGAGTAAGATGCAAAATGATTTTGGTATAAAGATTTTTGAGTTTAGAAAAGAAATACTCTTTCTTATTAATAATTCTTGGTATACCTACAATTCTTTATCTGCTAAATTGGAAGAAAACGAATTGTTTAATACAAATTTTAAAAATGTGACCGATGTCGTTTCTATAGACGACGATCATTTTATGGTTTTGCAAAATGGAATCTTGTATCATATTTATGCGCAAGGCAACAAGTTTGTTTGGAATATCATTCAAGAGAAATATTACAAAGGGAAATTGATTAATGAGAATCTAAGAATTTTCAAGAAAGGCAATTATTATTTGTTTAATCTAGATGACGGATTTGTTTCTCTTAAACTTCAATATGAAAATAGACAAAACTCAGAAGTAAAAATTGAAGCATTTAGTAATGACGTTTTAGTTCCAATTGATGAGAAAATAAAATTCAATACAGAATTAAAGATTAATGTCATTTCTGGAATTTATGGAGCAAGTAAACCAAATTTATTTTATAAGCTAGATAAAGAGAAAGATTTTCTCCCAATTTCTGACGGATTAATTGTTTTAAATAATTTAAACAGCGGTTATCATACAGTAGAAATATTCAAACATGATGGAGCAACTTATGACAAAGTTTCATTTTACAAATTTAAAGTTGCCGAACCTTGGTATTTTTCTTTTTGGATGATTCTACTGTACCTTCTTATTATCGGAACTGTTTTGTTTTTCTATTATAAGTGGAATAAACTTCGTTATATGCAAAAATTAAAATTGCAGGCTGAAGAATTAAAACATCAGAGAGAAATTCTTGAAATGGAGTTAAAGAAAGAAAATGAACTCAACATTCAAGAATATGAGAAACACATCTTAGAATTAGAATTGCAAGCAAAATCTTCAGAAGTAGCGGGCAAATCATTGTCGATCGCCAAGCAAACGGAAATGATTGATAAAATTCAAGGCATTTTGGAAACGGAAAAAGATTTTGGCAAACTTAAAAACGAAATTAGAAAAGCAATTAAGATTAATGAAGTGAATAAACATGAATGGGAAACTTTTGAAACCAATTTGAACCAAATTCACAATGAATTTATTATTAATCTTTCTAAAAAATATCCTCAATTAACTCCTAAGGATATAAAACTGTGTGTTTATCTTAAAATGAATCTTTCTTCTAAGGAAATTGCTCCAATGATGAATATCTCTTTTAGAGGCGTAGAATTGCATAGATATCGCCTTAGAAAGAAGCTAAACCTCACACAGGACGAAAATCTGTCAAAGTTTTTATTAAGTCTGTAAGATTTGGTTTTGTTTTTTACAGATTTTATATTTTTCAATATCATTTTTTATATAATTGCGATACATCATTACTACATCATAACGATATGTTAAAGGATTTTTGTTAACATTTATAGTGCTGATAATCATTAAGGTAAAGTTAAAATTTAACACAGTGATGTAGCTATGCTGTAGTGTTATTTGATGTACTACAACGTTGTAATTGCTTAATTTGGCTCTACTAACTTAAACGATTACGTACTGTATGAAAAATTTTATTTTTAGCTTTTTAGCTCTCTTGCTATTGCCTACATATATGATGGGGCAAGCGCAAGCAATCAAAGGAAAAGTAGTTGACAGTAATGGAATGGGAGTTCCAGGAGCAATAATTGCTTCAGCTGACGCTAGGGCAACTGCAGACGCAGATTTCGACGGAAACTTTACAATTAATGCAAAACCTGGAGATATTCTAAAAGTCTCTATGTTGGGTTTTGATTCAGTTTCTGTACCAGCTACTGCCGCAACAATGACTATTACTTTAAAAGAAGCAGGAGATACTGCCTTAAAAGAAGTAGTTGTAATTGGGTACGGTACTAGAAAGAAAATTGATAATACTTCGGCGGTTAGCTCAATTAAGTCCGAAGAAATTACCAAAATGAAAGTAATGAATGCTTCTCAAGCTATTCAAGGAAAAGCTGCTGGGGTTCAGGTATCTACCTCAGATGCGCCAGGAAGTACTCCATCAGTTGTGATCAGGGGAGCAGGTACTGCATTAGGAGGAAGAAATCCTTTATATGTAGTAGATGGTATGCCAACTGATAACATCAATAACATTAATACTAATGATATTACATCTTACGAAGTATTAAAAGATGCTTCTTCATTAGCTATTTATGGTACTAGAGGTGCAAATGGTGTAATTATGATTACAACCAAAGCAGGAAAAGGAAAACTTACTGTAGATGTCGAAAGTTTTGCAGGAGTTAGATCTCCGTTAAAAACTGTAAAAATGGCAAATGCTGATGAGTATGTTCGTTACAGTAACGCCGCTTATAGTAACGATTTTCCACAAGGTAGATTCTCTGCTAATCAACCGTATAACACAAATTGGTTAGACGCAATTACAAGAACAGGGTCTTATACTCAGAACAATATTTCTGTTTCAGGTTCTTCAGAAAATGTAAAATACTTTTTCAGTCTTGGAAATTATGAAGAAAAAGGAATTTTAAACGGATCTGATTATGGACGTACTACTTTTAGAAATAACAATGAGTTCAAGCTTTCAGAAAAAGTTAAATTAACTCAAAATTTTAGTGTAAGTAATATTAAAAATACGCCAATGCCTTTGAGCGCATTTACAAATGCTTACAGACAATCACCATTAGTTCCTGTTCGTTATGCGGATGGTAAGTATGGAGTACCATTTATTTCAAACGGAGTAGTATCTGAAACGGGTACATCTTTTAATAATGTTGGAAATCCAGTGGCTCAATTAGATTATACAAATGAACAGCAAAAATCGGTTACTTTGCAAGGAGGATTAAAATTAGATTGGGATATTCTTAAATCTTTAAAATTCACATCACAATTTAATGGAGAGTATTATACTTACAAACAGTATAATTATGTAGATAATGTGGCTCTTTGGTTATCGGCAGATCCTACTCGTACAGTAGAAAAATATCCTTTAGATTTAAATAAAAATACTTTGACCAGAAGCAGAGATGAGTATTTTAATTGGAATTTATCAAACTATTTAACTTATAATAAGGTTTTTGCAGAAATTCATGATGTAGAAGTTACAGCAGGTATTGAGGCGAATGTTCAAGGTACAAGAGAAAAGTTAACGATTGACAGAAAAAATGTAAATCCAAATTCTAATTATTGGTCTTTGAAAGATGTTAACAATGTAGCTGATGTAACAGGTTATAAAGATGAAGCACTTAATCAAAGAAGATTGGCATCTTATTTTGCTCGTTTTCAATATAAATTAATGGATAAATATTTGCTTACTGGTACAGTGAGACGTGACGGTTCATCACAATTTAGTGAAGACAATCGTTGGGGAACATTTCCTTCTGTTGGTTTAGGATGGATTATTTCAAAAGAAAGCTTCTTAAGTAATGTAGAGCCAATTAATTTATTAAAACTTAGAGGATCTTGGGGTAGATTAGGGAATCAAAATGTACCTCTTAATACTCAAGTATTCACTTCAGGGGTAGATTATCCAGATCTTGGTTCAGGTACTACAATTAATTCTCAGGTTGATCCTAATTTATCATGGGAGATTGTGGAAGAACTTTCAGGAGGTTTTGATTTTGAAATGTTTAATAGCAGATTAAAAGGATCTTTTGATTTGTATGATAAAAATACAACAAACACAATTTTGAATGTTAAACCATATTCAACTTCAGGAATTACATTAGCTACTCCTGCACATGTTGGTGAAGTGTCTAACAAAGGTTATGAAATTGCATTGCGTTGGGATGATAAAATCAATGATAATTTAAGCTATTGGGTTGGTGGGAATTTCTCTCATAATAAAAATGAACTTACGAGTCTTAAAAATGTTCAGCTAAATCCAATTATTGGAGGAAGTTTAGGGAATGGTCAAAATACCAAAATTTTGGATAATACATCAGTAGGTCAACCATTAGGTAGCTTTTATATGTATGAGTACGCAGGAGTTGATCCAACAAATGGTCAAATGCTGTATTACAAAGCTGATGGTTCTAAAGTTCCTCAGACTGGCTTAGATGAACTTAAAGATAAAAAATATGTAGGTTCTCTTTTACCAACTTCTACTTATGGAGTTACTTTAGGATTGACATACAAAAACATTGACTTTTCTGTTGATGGTTACGGAACAGGAGGAGCAAAAGTATATAATGGAAAAAAAGCACAAAGATTTGGAGGAGAAAATGTAGAAGCTTCTATGGCTAATGGTTTTTGGACACCTACAAATACTACATCTTCAATTCCAGCGCCTTCAAACTTGACTCCTTACGCTTCAACGTATTACTTAGAGTCTGCTGATTTCTTTAGAATAAATAACATCACTTTAGGATATAAACTTCCAATAAAAGAGAACAACTTTATTAGCTATTGCAGATTATATGTAAACGCAATTAACCCATTTATTACACAAAAATTCTCTGGATTCTCTCCAGATGTAGTGTCTGATGGTAAATTAGTTGAAGGTACTCAGGGTGTTGAGCTAGATGCATACCCATCATTGAGATCTTTTGTAGTAGGTGCAAATTTAAAATTTTAATATCATGAAAAGAATATATATATCAATGTTTGTACTTTCTGGATTATTCTTATCTGGATGTTCAAATGATTTTTTGGATGTAGAGCCAACAGAGTCTATTCCTGCTGACCCAACTTTGGTAAATAGTGATGCTGGAGCTTCAAGTTTTGTAACAGCAATTTACAATCAATTTTTAGGCTGGGATATGTCTTCTTTTGGTTGGAATGCAGTTACAAGTATCATTAGCGATGATGCTGATAAAGGCTCTGATCCCGGAGATGCTGGTGGAGATAAAGATATTATGGATGCTTTAACATATAATGCTTCAACTCCGTCATTTCAGTCTACGTGGAATGCAAATTATGCTGGAATTAATAGATGTAATCAGGCTTTGGCTATATTTCCTAAGTTAGATCAGGTAACGCCTAGTTTAAAAGTTAGGTTAGAAGGAGAAGCTAAATTTATGAGAGCGTTTATGTACTTTACTTTAGTTAAAGGATACGGCGGAGTTCCTATTGTAGATCATTTGCCAATTCCTGGAAATGACTCAGACAGAATTATGCAATTAACCCGTAAAACTCCTGCAGAAGTTTATGCTTTTATAGAAAAAGACCTAACAGATGCTATTGCGAATTTACCAGAAAAATCGGCATACACTGGTAAAGATGTCGTAAGAGCTTCTAAAGGAGCAGCATATGCTTTATTAGCAAAAGTTAATCTATATCAAAAAAATTGGCAAAAAGTAATTGACAATTGCGATAAAGTAACTGGTTATTCTTTAGTTTCTGATTATTCTTTGCAATATAAAAAAGAAGGAGAATTTGGTCCAGAATCTATTTTTGAGATTGATGGGATTGGAGGAACTTCTAGCCCTGGATTTGGAATTGGAAATTACACTGTTTCTCAAGCGCCACGTGGTGCCGGAGGATGGGGTTGGGGATTCAATACACCAACTAAAGGCTTAGCAGACGCTTACGAGGCAGGAGACGTTAGAAGAGCTGCTACAATTATTTTCAGAGGTTCAGTTTTGTATGATGGTAGAGAAGTTCCATCTACGGTAGCGAATGCAAGATATAATTATAAAGCATATTCATCATCTTTTTATAACCAAGAATTTACAGATACAAATCTTAGATATTTAAGATATGCTGAGGTTATACTAATGAAAGCTGAAGCATTAAACGAATTAGGAGAAACAGCAGCAGCAATTCCTTTAGTAAATCAAATTCGTCATAGAGCAGGTTTAGGAGATACTCCTTTTACTTCTCAAACTGATATTAGAAAAGCAATTTATAAAGAAAGAAGATTAGAATTTGCTTTTGAGCACGACAGATGGTTTGATATCGTTAGAACAGGACAAGCAGAAGCGGCTATGGCAGCAGATGGTAAAACTTTTATAGTTGGAAAACATGAATTATGGCCTCTTCCAACTACATTTATGAGAGAAGCAGGAACACTTTCACAGCAAAACCCTGGTTATTAATCAAAATCTTAAGAATCACTTCCTTCAGATTTCCTGAGGGAAGTGATTATTTATCAAAAATCTTAAATTTTTATAATGGTTAGAATTTCAGTTTTATTTTTAGCTTTTGCTTTTTTTAGTTGTGGATCAAAGGAAGATAAGTCAAAAGAAAATGTACAGGAAAATACTTCTGGCGTTACTGCATTAACAGATGATCAGCTTTTAGATGCTGTTCAAAAACAAACTTTTAAATACTTCTGGGATTATGCAGAACCAAATTCTGGATTAGCCAGAGAACGTTATCATCCAGACGGAGTTTATCCTGAAAACGATTCAAATATTGTAACAACAGGTGGTTCAGGTTTCGGATTAATGGCTCTTGTTTCAGGAATGTCTCAAGGATATATCACTAAAGAACAAGGAGTAGAAAGACTTAACAAAATTGCAGATTTTTTAGGCAAAGCAGATCGTTTTCACGGAGCATGGTCACATTGGATTGACGGAAATACAGGAAAAGTAAAGCCTTTTGGAACCAAGGATAATGGCGGCGATTTAGTCGAAACTTCATTTTTGGTTGCAGGAATGATTACCGTTCGTGAATATCTTAAAGATGGTTCTGAAACAGAAAAAGCCGTAGCACAAAAATATGATGCACTTTGGAAAGGTGTTGATTGGCAATGGTACACAAATCAAAAAAATGTACTATATTGGCACTGGTCTCCGAGCTATGCTTGGGAGATGAATTTCCCACTACAAGGATATAACGAATGCCTTATTACTTATGTAATGGCTGCGTCTTCGCCAACTCATACAATCGATGCGAAAGCATATCACGAAGGATGGGCGAGAAGCGGCGGCATAGTTTCTTCAAAAACAAAATACAATATCCCACTTATTTTAAAGCACAACGGTGCAGAAGAATTTGGCGGTCCATTATTTTGGGCTCATTATTCTTATGTAGGTTTAGATCCGAATCAGTTAACAGATAAATATGCTAATTATTGGGATTTAAATGTAAATCAGACTAAAATCAATTATGAGTATTGTGTTCAAAATCCAAATAAAAATGCAGGTTATGGTCCAGAATATTGGGGTTTAACAGCTTCTTATTCTAGAAACCCTGATGGATCGATCGGATATAATGCACACATGCCAAGCAACGATCAGGGTGTAATTTCTCCAACGGCAGCAATCAGCTCAATTGTTTACACGCCAAAAGAATCGATGGCCGTAATCAGAAATTTATACGAAAATCATAAAGACGAAACTTGGGGAGATGCTGGTTTTTATGATGCTTTGAGTTTAGGAAATAAATGGGTTGCAAAACGTTATTTAGCAATAGATCAAGGTCCTGAAGTTGTAATGATCGAAAATTACAGAACAGGCCTATTATGGAAATTGTTTATGAACGCGCCAGAAGTAAAACAAGGTTTAACAAAACTTGGATTTAAATCTGGAAAATACGGAATTTAAGTCTCTATGAAAAATACATTAGCATTTATATTTCTGTTGTTTTCTGTAGTTGTTTTTGGGCAGAGTGAAACAACTGGGAAAATCAATACGGTTATAATGTCTAAATACGAACTGGGTTATGTTTTGCATCGTCCAGCGAATGTTAAGGAGAAGAAGCCATTAATTGTTTTTATTTCGGGTGATGGAGAAAAAGGAACCGATTTAGAAAAGGTAAAAATTAATGGGCCTTTAAAATATTTAAAAACGAACCAATTAGATGCTTATGTTTTGGCTCCACAATGCAAAGAAGACGAAAATTGGCATATAGAATCAATTTACCAGCTGATTGTGAAAATTCAGAAAGAAAATAAAATTGATTCAGAAAGAATATATGTTACTGGTTTAAGCTCAGGAGGTTGGGCTTCATGGAATTTGGCTTTTGCACATCCTGATCTATTTGCCGCAAACGTACCTGTCGCTGGCTTTGTAGATTTAATTCAGTTAGAAAAAGCATGTGAAATAGCCAATATTCCAACCAGAATTTTCCACGGATTACAGGATAATGTGGTAAATGTGAATTATGCAATCACAATTTATAATGAATTGAAAAAATGTAATGCAAAAGATGTAAAGCTGACCATTTTTGATGATGCAAATCATGACAGCTGGACAAGAGTTTATGATAACAAAGAGATCTACGACTGGATGTTTCAGCAAAGAAAAACGAATACAAACAAATAAATAGAATAGAATGAAAAACAAATTAGTCTTACTTTTTTTAGGATGTGCTGTTTTGGGTTATGCTCAAAAAAAGCCAGCTAAAAATACAGTGAAAATTAAACCAAAGTCTGAATTTGTGGCGGAATTAATGTCAAAAATGACTTTAGACGAGAAATTGGGTCAGTTAAACTTGCCAACATCTGGTGATATTACCACTGGGCAGGCAAACAGCTCAAATGTGGCAAAAAATATTGCTGAAGGAAAAGTGGGCGGTTTGTTCAACATTAAATCAGTTCAAAAAATTAAAGAAGTACAGAAAATTGCGGTTGAAAAAAGCCGTTTAAAAATTCCGTTGCTTTTTGGTATGGACGTTATTCATGGTTACGAAACAACATTCCCAATTCCGTTAGGATTATCTTGTACTTGGGATATGGGCTTAATTGAAAGAAGTGCTCAAATCGCTGCAAAAGAAGCAAGCGCAGACGGTATCAACTGGACATTCTCTCCGATGGTTGACATTTCTCGTGACCCAAGATGGGGAAGAGTTTCTGAAGGTTCAGGAGAAGATCCATATTTAGGAAGCCAAATTGCAAAAGCAATGGTTAATGGTTACCAACAGCACGATCTTACTAAAAATAACTCAATCTTAGCTTGTGTTAAACACTTCGCATTATATGGTGCTCCAGAAGGCGGACGTGATTATAATACAGTTGATATGAGCCACATCAGAATGTTTAATGATTATTTCCCTCCTTACAAAGCTGCAGTTGATGCAGGTGTAGGTTCGGTTATGGCTTCTTTCAATGAAGTTGACGGAATTCCAGCAACAGGAAACAAATGGTTAATGACAGATGTTTTAAGAAAACAATGGGGTTTCAAAGGATTTGTAGTAACCGATTTTACAGGAATTCCTGAAATGATTCCTCACGGAATGGGTGATTTACAGCAAGTTTCTGCTTTAGCATTAAACGCTGGAGTTGAAATGGATATGGTTGGAGAAGGTTTCTTAGGAACTTTGAAAAAATCTTTAGATGAAGGAAAAGTAAAAATCGAAACAATAGATAATGCTGTAAAACTTATTTTAGAAGCAAAATATGATTTAGGTTTATTCCAAGATCCATACAAATATTGTGATGAAAAAAGAGCTAAAACTGAAATCTTTACAACAGATAGCAGAAAAGAAGCACGTGATATTGCAGCTCAATCTTTAGTTTTATTAAAAAACCAAAATCAGTTATTGCCTCTAAAAAAATCTGGAACAATTGGTTTAATCGGACCATTGGCAGATGCTAAAGAAAATATGCCAGGAACTTGGAGTGTGGCTACAAAAATGGAAAATGCTGTTTCATTATTGAGAGGTATCAAAGAAGTAGCTGGAACAGGAACTAAAGTTTTATACGCTAAAGGAAGCAATTTAGATTACGATGAAACTTTTGAAACTAATGCAACAATGTTCGGTAAAACTTTACACCGTGATGCTCGTACAAAAGAAGAATTATTAGCAGAAGCTTTAAAAGTTGCTGAACAATCTGATGTAATTGTTGCTGCTTTAGGAGAATCTGCAGAAATGAGTGGTGAATCTAGCAGCCGTACAAACTTAGAAATTCCACAAGCTCAAAAAGATTTATTAAACGCTTTATTAAAAACAGGAAAACCAGTTGTTTTGGTTTTATTTGACGGACGTCCGTTAGTAATTACTGACGAAGAAAAAACAGTTCCAGCAATTTTGAATGCTTGGTTTGCTGGTACAGAAGCTGGTTACGCTATTGCTGATGTTTTATTTGGAGATGTAAATCCTTCAGGAAAATTGACTTCAACTTTCCCAAGAAGTGTGGGACAATTACCAATTTACTACGCGCACAAAAATACAGGAAGACCACTTTCTAACACAGAAGGAAAATTTGAAAAATTCAGATCAAATTATATTGACGAAAGAAACGAGCCATTATTCCCATTCGGATTTGGTTTGAGCTATACCAATTTTGATTATTCAAACTTGAAGATTTCTTCTGATAAAATGGATTCTAACGGAAAATTGAAAGTAACTGTTGATGTAACAAACACTGGAAATTTTGACGGAAAAGAAACAGTTCAATTATACATTAGAGATTTAGTTGGTTCAGTAACAAGACCAGTTAGAGAATTGAAAGGTTTCCAAAAGATAGCACTTAAAAAAGGTGAAAAACAAACAGTAAGTTTTGAAATTACTGTTGAAGATTTAAAATTTTATAACTCTGATTTACAATTCGTAGCCGAGCCTGGGCAGTTTGATATTTTCGTTGGAGGAAATTCAAACGCTGATAAGAAAGTTAGTTTTGAGTTAACTAAATAGTTGGTTTATTTGATTAGTTAAAAGCCCTTCGTTTGGAGGGCTTTTTTTCTAAAATGAATAACCTTTTTTGTAATTTTTTAACTACGATTATTATGAATAAAATTAAAATATTTAGTGCAGTGTGTCTTATTGCTTTTTCATTTTGTAATGCACAAAAGAATGCAATTGTAGCGCATCGAGGTGCATGGAAAAAAAACAATCTTCCCGAAAACTCAATTGCATCTTTAAGACATGCGATTGATTTAAAATTGCCAGGTTCAGAATTTGATGTATGGAGAACTGCAGACGATTCGCTTGTTATTAATCACGACGCACATTACAACAAACTGCTTATTGAAGAAACGAATTATGCAGATTTGATAAAATTTAAACTTTCTAACGGAGAAAAACTTCCAACCCTTCACGAATATATTTCAGAAGGAATGCGTAATAATAAACACACTCTTTTAGTGTGCGAAATTAAACCTTCGGAAATTAGTAAAGAAAGAGGACAAAAAACTGCTGTAGCAGCTGTCGAAACCATTAAAAAACTAAAAGCCAATAAAAATACCTGCTACATCAGTTTTGATTATGATATTCTAAAGAAAATTAGAGAAATAGATTCTAAAACCTCTCTTCAATATTTAGAAGGAAATAAATCTCCAAAAGAAGTAAAAGCAGATAAAATTAATGGGGTTGACTATCACTATTCTGTTTTTCAAAAACACCCGGAATGGATACGGGAAGCTAAAGACAATAAGATTATCTTAAATGCTTGGACTGTTAATGACGCAAAAGATATGGATTGGATTATAGCTCATAAATTCAATTACATCACCACAAATGAACCTGAACTTTTAAAGGAAAGAAAGGAAGTTAAAAACTAATCTTCTAAAACTTTATTAAAGAAATCTAACCATGAAAAAGATATATAAACAACTTACGCCGATTTTGTTTTCGATGCTTTTCGGAAGCACTCTTTTGGCTCAAAATTCTGGTAAAACAGAATGGTTTGACCCTAGCAGACCCGCAACAACCTATTGTAATCCGATAAATATTGGATACAATTTTACGACTCATAACCACAACGGAATTCCAGAATCACGCCGTTCGAGCGCTGATCCTGTAATTATTACTTATAAAGGCGAATATTATTTATTTGCTACCAATCAGGCAGGTTTCTTTTGGAGTAAAGATATGTCAGACTGGAATTTTGTTTACGGAAGTTTTCAAAGACAGCCAGGCGACGACGACCAATGTGCTCCTGCAGCTTGGGTTGTAAACGATACATTATTTTATGTTGGTTCAACTTGGAAAAGAGATCATCCAATTTGGAAAACAGCTGATCCAAAATCAGGAAGATGGACACGCCATGTAGATAAAGCAATGCTTCCAACTTGGGATCCTGCCATTTTTCAGGACGATGATAAAAAAGTATACATGTACTATGGTTCAAGCGGAAAATTACCACTTGTTGGAGTAGAAGTTGATTATAATACTTGGCTTCCAAAAGGAAATCAGGCTGATTATGCAACATTATATAAAGCGACAGAAGTAGAAGATATTCAAAAACCTTACGGACAAATTAAAGAAGTTGCCATTTTAGATCCTTCAGCTCACGGATGGGAACGTTTTGGACCAAACAATGATATGGAACCTGCACCTTGGGGAAATTTTATCGAAGGAGCTTGGATGACGAAACATAACGGAAAATATTATATGCAATACGGAGCTCCTGCAACCGAGTTTAAAGGTTATGCAAATGGAGTTCATGTGGGAGATAATCCGTTAGGGCCGTTTGCATATCAGAAACACAATCCGATGTCATATAAACCAGGCGGATTTGTAATTGGAGCTGGACATGGAAACACTTTTGCCGATAATTATGGAAACTACTGGAATACTGGAACATGCAAAATTTCTATTAAAGATCGTTTTGAACGTCGTATAGATATGTTTCCCGCAGGATTTGATAAAGACGATGTAATGTATTCTATTACAGCTTATGGAGATTTTCCAATTGTATTGCCAACAAGCCAGCGTGATCAAACTAAAGGTGCTGCTTCAGGATGGATGTTACTTTCGTATAAAAAGCCAGTAACTGTTTCTTCTTCTGAGGAATGTATGGAAGTGGAAACCCATAGAATGGATAATGGAGGGAAAAAAGTATATGAGAAGTTCTGTTACGGACCAGAAAATCTAACAGATGAAAACATTCAAACCTATTGGTCGGCAAAAACTAATAATCCGGGAGAATGGCTTCAAATGGATTTAGGAAGACCAATGGAGATTAATGCACTTCAAATCAATTACGCTGATCATAAAGCGACACAGTTTAATAAAGCAATGGATATTTATTATCAATATAAAATATTCATGTCTGACGATGCTAAAAATTGGACTTTGGTAGTAGATAAATCTAAAAACGATAAAGATGCACCTCACGATTATGTAGAACTTACAAAACCGATCAAAGCGCGTTATATCAAAATGGAAAATATTCACAATGCATCTGGTTTATTTGCAATCTCTGATTTCAGAGTTTTTGGAAACGGATTGGCAGCAAAACCAAAATCGGTGGCTTCTTTCAAAGTAGATAGAAACAAAGCAGATTCTAGAAACGCTATGATTTCATGGAAAAAACAAGCAGATGCAATTGGTTATAATATTTATTATGGAATCGAACCAGATAAATTGTATAACAGCATTATGGTTTATGGTGACAATACGTATGATTTTAGAGGTTTGGATAAAGGCACAAAATATTATTTTACAATTGAGCCTTTTAATGAAAACGGAATTGGAACAAAAAATAAGATTATTGAAATAAAATAATCTTTATTTGCAAAATATGTAAAAGCTCTTATTACAGATTGAATAATTTGTAATAAGAGCTTTTTTTTGTTAAAAGATTAAAGAAAAGCGTTCAACTGTCAATAATTTTGTTCCTTTGTGAATGTGCCAAAAGCACTATAAACTCCAAAATTACTATCAAAACTATGAAAAAAACAATTCTTTTAACTGCATTAGTTTTAAGCGGATTGACATCTTTTGCACAGACAAATGATGAAAAAAACATCAAATTATTTTACAAAAAAGCTTTAACCGAGTCAAAATGCTACACATGGTTAGAATATTTATCTAACGATATTGGCGCTCGTTTGTCTGGATCTAAAGGAGCAGAACAAGCAGTTGAGTACACTAAAAGACAATTAGAAAGTTTAGGGCTTGACAAAGTTTATTTACAAGAAGTTATGGTTCCTCATTGGGTTAGAGGAGAAAAAGAAACAGCTTATATTCTTGATGGAAAAGTAAAAACTAATGTGCCAATTTGTGCATTGGGTGGTTCTGTTGCAACAGCAAAAACAGGTCTTACTGCAGAAATAATCGAGGTTCAAGGAATTAAAGAATTAAACGAACTTGGTGCAGATAAAGTGAAAGGAAAAATTGTGTTCTTTAACAGACCAATGAATCCTGAAAATATTGAAACTTTTACTTCTTATGGAGCTTGCGTTGACCAAAGATATGCAGGAGCAAAAGAAGCTGCAAAATTAGGAGCGGTAGGAAGTATTGTTCGTTCAATGAACTTGCGTTTGGATGATTTTCCTCATACAGGAACTCAAAGTTATGGAGATTTGCCAAAAGAGCAATATATTCCAACAGCGGCTATTAGTACAAACGCTGCAGAATTATTAAGTAAAACTTTAAAAAGAAATCCAGCTTTGAAATTTTATTTCAAACAATCTTGTGAAACTTTACCAGACGTATTATCTTATAACGTAATTGGAGAATTAACAGGAACTGTAAGTCCAGAAAATATTATGGTTGTTGGAGGACATTTAGATTCTTGGGATTTAGCAGATGGTTCTCACGATGATGGAGCAGGAGTAGTACAAAGTATGGAAGTGATTCGTATTTTGAAAAACTTAAACTATAAACCTAAAAATACAATTCGTGTTGTATTGTTTATGAACGAAGAAAACGGCGGAAAAGGTGGTGCTAAATACGAAGAAGTTTCAAAACAAAATAAAGAAAACCACATTTTTGCTTTAGAAAGTGATTCAGGAGGATTTTCACCAAGAGGGTTTTCAATTGAAGCTGATGATGCTAATTTGAAAAAAATTCAAGGTTATAAAGATCTTTTTGAACCTTATTTAGTGCACAGTTTTACAATTGGTCACGCAGGTTCAGATATTAGCCATTTGACTTCTCAAGCAATTGTAAAAGCAGGTTTAAAGCCAGATTCTCAGCGTTATTTCGATTATCATCACGCGGCAAACGATAAATTTGATGCAATCAATAAAAGAGAGCTTGAGCTTGGAGCAGCGACAATGACTACATTAATGTATTTATTAGACCAAAACGGAATCGAGACTAAAAAAGCTAACTAAGATTTATTTTGAAGCTGTTTTTAAATTTTATCACTATATTATTTGTAACATTCGTATTTGGACAGCATAAATCTGAAGATGCCTCTGGGAAATTATATATAAGCGAAAAAAAATATTCTGTATTATTTCCTTATAACTGGCATCTTCAACAATCAGATTCTTTGCAAAAGAAGTTTATGCTTTTAAGCGAAAAAAGTTCGGCAAATGATAATTTTATTGAAAATGTAAGTTTACGGATTTCTGATCTTGGATATTCAGGAGTTAAAGCAAAAACAGTAAAAAAGATAATTGATAAAAGATTCGGAGTAAGCAGCGAAATTATTTCTAATCGTAAGGTTGTAAAAAACGGTTTGCAGGGACAAGAAATTGTTTACAAGCAATTAATGAGTAATGGTGTTTTCGGTACTATTTTGCAATATTTTTTTATTAAAGATAGAGATTTATACATACTTACTTTTTGTAGTAAAAGTGAAGATTACTTGTCATATATGCCCGTTTTTCAATACATGTATGAGAATTTTGACATAAGATAAAATAGCATGTGTCTATCAAAAAAAAAGCAGCAATCAAGTATTGATTGCTGTTTTTTTTTTGATAATTAGTATCGATTGAGATTAAAGTTTCATTACAATCAAATAAAATAAAAAGAGGATAGGAATATTAGAAAGCAAGATTAAAATTTTGATTCCGATATCTTTTCGCTGATGAGGTAAATGGATAAACTTTTCCATCAAATGAAAAAACATTATAATATTAACTACAATAGCAGCTAAAGCAAATGGCCATGCAATAACCAAAACTATAGAGTTTGCATTTGAAACAATATAAAGAATAAACAGAATTGTGCTGATTATAAATGTACCAACAGCCAATTCAATAGATTGTTTTTCTTCAAAAGGGGTGTGAATTGTTTTCATGTGTTTTTAAATTTTAAAAGTTTGCTGAATAGTTTGAACAGGCATAAAAAGCATTTTTGAAAAATCGAGATAATGAAATGCATTTGCTTTTCTTCCTCTTTTAAATTGATGAATAAAATAGTTGATACGTTTCGGATAAAAAATAGTTCCAGTTGCTATTACCATAAACAGATACAAGCTTTTTTTTCCGTTACCAAGCAGATAATACTGCATGCCAATTTCTTCATAAACCGAAACGCCAGTATTAGTCAAAACATGGATAATGTCGTGATCTTCGAGTTTTTCCTGAATATCAAAATGGTTTTTGTAGAGAAAACTTCCCAAGCCAAATCCTAGACTTTCTTCGGGATAATCCATTAGAGTGTTTTTATCAATATTCCAAGGATCATTTTTCTTAAAGTATTTTTGATATGGTTTTTTAGAACATTCATATAGTTTTTCAATTAAATAATCTCTCATAGTGTAGGTTTAAAAGTTCTTTGAATTTCAAAGTAAATAGCTAAATAAAAAAGCTAGAGACGATAAAGCAATCTAGCTTTTTACAATATTAATAAGTGTCAATTATTGTTTTTAATATATTAGAATCTGCAAGGTCAGAAGGAGCAACGACTTTTTCTTCTAATGGAATATCATTGCCATAACGCTCTTTTAGTATTTTTTGAACTCTCGGATCTTGCAAATTAAAATCTTTCAACTCTCTAAGTTTAGACAATTCAATTCCGGCGGCATTTTTATAAATCTTCCAAATCAATTCAGAGCAATATATTCTGTTGTCAGTCCATTCAAAATAAGCATCATATTCTTTACCGTCAAATTGCTGGCTGTAATCTTTCATTTTTTGCAAAACTTCAGGTTTTAAAATGCTATCATCTTTTAGTCGTTTAACAACATATTTACTATCCTTTCCATGTTTAATCCAATCTTCTAGCGGAGTAAGTTTTACAGGCTGAACAGCTTCAAAAACAAACCATTTTCCATTAATGTCGTAAATAATTCCGCAGTGAGAAAATTTTGAGTTTGTAGCAATACGAACTGCTTCACATTGTTGAGATTCTGAAGTCTGAAAAATAAGATCTCCATCTTTAAACTTGCTTGTTATTGTTTTTTCTTCTTTATTTCCCGTAAACGGATTATTAGGAAAAACTTTTATTGCTACAAATAAGGCACAACCAAAGCTCAAGAAAAAAGTAATAATGGGAAATAGATATTTTTTGTTTTTCATAAAGTGTAGTTTAAAGTACTTTGAGTTGCAAAGTAAGTAATAAAAAAAATAGCTGCCAAATAAAATGACAGCTATTTTCTAAATATATTTTACGAAATATTAGATTCTAAATATACCTCCAACAGCAATAATTCGTTGAAAATAAGTAAAATGTTGAGACGCTTTATCTTCATTACTTGTTGTAGTTTTGATATCCGGCATGTTGATATAACCTCCTTTTAACTCTCCTTGAACATAAAAATGTTTGAAAAAAGTAATGTTAAGACCTGCTTTTGCAGAAACCCCATAACCAGAAACATGAAAATCATCATGACGTTCTTTACCTAAAATAGTAGTGTTGGTTTTTGGATATAAAACCCCGGCGCCAATACCTTCAGTTAAGTTAATCTGAACTTTATCAATATTTGGCAAACCAAACCATTCCGAGATATCATCAAATCTTGCAACTTCCGTATTAATGTAGTTTAAACCATCTGTATGTTCGTACATTAAAAAAGCTGGACCGTTTACATTTATTTCACCTTTGCCATAACCACCTTCTTTAGCTCCACCTTGAGACATATCTACAGGTGTGTTATTGTAAGTGCCATTGTAAATTGATGCAGGATCATCTGCAGGTAAATTGATGTTTCCAGTAACATTTGCAATTTGATTTTGTGCCATTACATATTTCATGTGGTCAACACCAATTGTAACACTGTAATGATCGCTAAAAAAGTAACCCAATCTCAAATTTGTCTGAGGAATTGTCATATTAGCAGGATTAATATAATCAACATGCCATCCTTTTGGTTTGTCATGAGCTGCCATATTTTCAACTGTAAAGTTGTAATCCTTGCCCCTAAAGTTTACATCAGATTTTGAGTAACTTTCTCTATTACCACCCCACATAACAAAGAATTTTCCTTTGTTGTGAGCAGCATATTTTTGTACTGGTATTTCTTCCTGAGCAAATGTGTTTAAAGAAACACAGATCAGTAAGAAAAATAAAATTTTTGTTTTCAAAGAACTTAAGTATTATAATTTAAAATGCGTTAACTGTTTTTCTGATGGCAACTAACTTATTCATTAGGCCTTCAAAATAGTCTAAATGAAGCATATTAGCACCATCACTTTTTGCGTTGGCAGGGTCAAAGTGTGTTTCTATAAAAATACCATCAACACCAACTGCAATACCTGCTTTTGCTACTGTTTCGATCATGTCAGGTCTTCCGCCTGTAACTCCAGCTGTCTGATTTGGCTGTTGTAAAGAATGTGTTACGTCTAGAACTGTAGAAGCATATTGCTGCATAGTAGGAATACCTCTAAAATCTACAATCATGTCTTGGTAGCCAAACATTGTACCGCGGTCAGTAACCATAACATTTTCATTATTACAGTCTAAAACTTTTTGAACAGCGTGTTTCATGCTTTCTGGACTCATAAATTGTCCTTTTTTCAAGTTTACTACTTTTCCAGTATTTGCAGCGGCAACAACAAGATCTGTCTGACGAACTAAGAATGCTGGAATCTGTAACACATCTACGTATTGAGCAGCCATATCAGCATCTTCGTTAGTATGAATATCTGTTACAGTTGGAACATGAAAAGTTTCTGAAACTTTTCTTAAGATTTTTAAGGCTTTTTCGTCTCCAATTCCAGAAAAACTGTCAATTCTAGAACGGTTTGCTTTTTTAAAAGATCCTTTAAATACATAAGGAATCTGTAGATTGTCGGTAATACCAACTAGTTTTTCAGCAATTCTAAGAGCCATTTCTTCTCCTTCAATAGCGCAAGGTCCCGCCAATAAAAAGAAATTCCCGCTATCAGTATGCTTAATTTGTGGAATATGTTGTAAGTTCATAAAATTATTTTTTTGCAATGCAAAGGTAGTTATGATTTATGAATAGCAGATGAAGATTTAAGATTATTTTAAGAAGTCGAATAACTGGCTACGAGCTTAGTAGAATTAATGAATTGCTAAAATTTCTTTAAAATGATTAAATGCTTTTTCCGAGGCAATATTAAAGCATGAAAATAAACTGATAGATGACATTTGTCATGTTCTGAAGTTTTACAGTTTAATATTGTTTTTTAGTTTTCATTAACACGTCTTTTTAATTTATTTTCTCTCCATCTTTTAATTAAAAATTGTATTGCGATAATCAAAATCAGAATAAAAAGAAAAAAGAAACAAGCCATTGCCATTCCGACAAGCGGCATTCCGCATCTGACAGGATTTGGTTCATATAGTTTCGCAAGATTATAATCGGCAATATTAAAAGCTACAAAAGAGAGTATAATTTGCAGAACAAAATTAATCCAAGAAATGATGCTGAATTTAAAAGAAGTGGGCTTATAGATTGAAAATGTTCCTAATATTATTTGGGATAATATTGGTAAAATAATAAGTATTAAAGGTAATATATTTAGCATTTTATAATCATAGATGAATACTTAAGAAAGAAATTAAAGAAAGAAATGTATTACAAATGTAAAAATTGTTCAGCAAAATCCAAATAATAGTACTGTTGCCGATTCTAAACGATCTTTGTTTAAAGAAGTGGAATGTAATCTTTAATTCTGCTTCAATCTCAACCCCATAGGAACCATCAAAATTCCTTTTTCATAAATATTTAAATAGAGCTTTACAGGTTTTTTCTGTCCTTCCCATTTCAATTCGTAAACATTTAAAAATCCAGCACCCATATTGCTTCTCTTAGTAGGAAATGGGCAGCAGGTCTCTAATCTGTGAAATGTTATTTTTTCTCCATTTGGACCAGCTAAAGCATTTAAGAAACGAACTTCGTTTAAAGCCTCGTTGTTTGTATTCTGAAAAAAGATATTAATTGGATAATCAGGATCATATCCGTATTTTTTGTCTTTAGCAAATTGTGTTATAGAAAAAGTATTATCCTTTTTCAAAATTAAATCAGGAGCATTATCATCGACATTCTTTAAAGTCGATTTTGTGCTCACGCAAGAAGAAGCGCTGATTAATAAAATAATTAAAAAAGCTATTTTTTTCATGGTTGAGGTTACGTATGGTTAAACTGTTTGCTCTACTGTTTTTGGGTTTAGTTTTAAAGTACCAACTACAATCAGATATTGTGCCAGAAGATAAGTCAACATAATAAAAAATGAGCTTTTAGGAATTGGAGCATAAAATTTATTTACGGCCAAAATACTATCTGAAATGATAAAGAAAATAGCACCTAAAAAAACAAGTTGATTGCCTGGTTTTTCCCAAACCAAAAATCCATTAAAAGCAAATAATAGCATAATTGAAATTATAGAAGCATAAATAGAAACTGGAATTTCAAGATCTCCTAAATGTGGCATTAGAACAGAAACCATTCCAATTAAATAAAATGCTATTAAGACGCTTCCGAATATAAAAAGTGGTTTGTTTTGCCTTTTTCTAATTCTTTTCTGTTTATTAAATAGAACACAATAAACAATGTGTGCTGTTAGAAAACATACTAGACCTAAGATAAAGTAAATCTCGCCCAAATCTGTAAAAAGCAAAATGACGTCTCCAAGCCAAGAAAGTACAAGCGCGGCCAATAAAATATTCTGAGTTGGAAATTTTCTATAAAAATAAGCTCCAAATCCTATAATTGGTATTAAAATGGGTTTGAGAAAGAGATCAAAACGCTCGTAGCCTGAAAGTAGTATAATTAGATAAACTATACTAAAGGCTAAATAAATTTTAAAAAAAGAAGAGTTTCTCATAATAGGGGTTATGAATTGATATATTGGTTTTGGTTGGTTTTAAAATCAAAATTGACAAAATAAAGTGTCATTAAAAATGATAAAAACAAGTAGGCAAAAATAATATAATTACTAATCGGAATTACACGATTTAAACCAAACCAATCACCATAATAACCAATAATACAGATTACAATTCCTAATCGGATTGCTTCCCACAAAAGTGCAAACCGATTTTTATCCATTAACTCTGTGTAACTATAAATGGTTACAAAAATAAAGAAGCCATAGATAAAAATATTTGGCAGGCCAATTTTGGCAATATTGTCAAATAAATAACTCACAAATAGCAAGGTTATTAAAACTTGTGCAACAGACCAGTATATTAATTTTTGAGAATTCTGGGTGCCATATTTTGCAAAATCAAAAACATTTTCAATTTTGTTTACAGGATATTTTTCTTCAAAATTTTCAGGACGCCAGCCTGTTGGTTTAAACCAAATGGTTAATTTATCTTTCCATTTTGGAGCGCGCCAAGCATCTTTTATTAATAAACTCAAATGCTGGAAATTTATTTTAATCGGATTCCATGTATTGGCAGGCCTTGTAATTCCAAAAACAGGAGGTACATCGTCTAATTCTTCTTGGAAAGTTCCAAAAATTTTGTCCCAAAAAATAAAAATCTGCGAATGGTTTTTGTCTAGATATTCTGGATTAATCGCATGATGCACCCGATGATGTGATGGCGTTACCAAAATATGCTCAATAAAACCCATTTTCTTGATGTGCTTTGTATGATACCAAAATTGTAAAAATAAATGAATTGGAAGCGTGATAGCAATAACAGAAGCTGGAACGCCAAGTAAAGCGGCGGGAATAAGCAAAAAAGTAAACAAATTGACTAAACTTGCAATGGGCTGACGAAGTGCACAAGCAAGATTAAATTCTTCGCTACTGTGATGAATAGCATGTTTGTTCCAAAGAAAATTAATCTGGTGCGCCAGGCGATGACTCCAATAACCATAAAAATCAATTACAAAAAAAGCTATGCAGTAGGAGAGAACATTTGCTTCTAAATGCTGTAATGCAATTTTAGAAACTAGCCATTCGTAGGAAAGAAAAGTTATACTAAGCCCCAAAACATCTTTAACCGAATTGGTAATGCCAGAACTTATGCTCGATACGCTATCTATTAATGGAGCAGTATCGTTCTTTTTGTAAATGCCGTATAGTTTTTCGATTACAATTAAAACTAAAAAAATCGGCATTGCGATAATTAATATTTTGCCATATTCTTCCATAAAAAAAGCATTCTATTTTATCCAAATATAGAATAAAATAGAATGCTTTTTAAATTATGGGTCAATTAAACAATTTCGGCGCTAAGCCCAGCTTCCAAAAGTTGTGTACATTGAGGTTTTAGTTTTTCTATCGGACCTGTTTTTACAGTGCATTTTCCGTTATAATGTACAATCAATGAGCATTGCTCTGCTTGTTCGGCTGTGTGGCTGCACACGCGCATAAGAGTATCAATTACGTGATCAAAAGTGTTTACATCATCATTATACACAATGATCTCGTTATTAAAAGCAACCGCTTCTTTTTCGCGAACTCTTTCTCTGACTTTTTCTTTAGTACTCATATTTTATGGTTTTTGTACTGAATTGATTATCAGTATCTAATTTACGTATTTTAAAGATACCCAGTTGTTTCTTTGAAGCTTTTTAACATAAGTTAAACCCTTTTCAACGCATGATGCATCGATAAATGGAATGTCTTCTTCATAAAAACCACTAAAAAGAATAATACCTTTTGGGTTCAAAGCATCAACATATGCCTGCATATCATTTAGCAAAATATTTCTGTTGATGTTAGCAATAATCAAATCGTATTTTTTGCCTGCTAATAATGCCGCATCGCCTTCATAAACGCTGATGTGTTTGCAATTATTGCGTTCCGCATTTTCAATTGAGTTTAAATAGCACCAATTGTCAATATCAATGGCATCAATTGGTTCAGCGCCTTTCATTTCGGCTAAAATCGCTAGAATCGCAGTTCCGCATCCCATATCAAGGGTTTTTAAGCCTTTCACATCCATTTCAAGTAAATGCTGAATCATCATGTGAGTAGTTTCATGATGTCCAGTTCCAAAACTCATTTTTGGCTCAATTACAATATCAAATTCAGCATCTGTTTTTTCATGAAAAGGAGCACGAACATGGCATTTTCCATCAACGTCAATTGGTTCAAAATTCTTTTCCCATTCTTCATTCCAGTTTACCTGATCGATTTCTTCAATTGTATATTCAATTTTAAACTCTTCAGATTGTAAAATGTAAATATCATCTAGAATATTCTCATCCCATAAATCTTTCTTCACAAAAGCAGAAATTCCGTTTTCTGTTTCTGTAAAACTTTCAAACGCTTTTTCGCCCAATTCAGCCACTAAAATTTCAGAACCTAACTCTTTTGGCTCAATTGTAAAATGATATCCTAAATATATATTCGACATAAATAAAAATTTTTGCAAAGGTAAGAATCCAAAGTAAAATTTATTCATAAATAAATCATATTCTTATAAATTTTAATGCTAATTTTGAATTAAATTTTGTAAGTTTTTTATTATGGTCAAAAATGTTGTTTTAGTGCTTTTATTGGTTGTTTTAAGCGCCGCAAGCTGCGAAAACGAACACGATGTTGTGAGATCTTTTTGTTATTGGAAGACCGATATGTATTTTCAAGAAGCAGAAGATTCTTTAGTAAAGAAAATGGATCTCCAGCATATGTATGTCCGTTTTTTTGATGTCGACTATAATCCGTATTCCAAAGAACCGCTGCCTGTTGCAACTATTTCGAATATTTCACTCAATAAAAGTAATATTGAGATTACGCCAAGTATTTTTATTACTAATGAGGTGGTTTTAAAATCGGATACAAAACAGTTGGATAGTCTTGCTGCTAGAATGGCACGCCGAATTGGTCAGATTGGAAAAAGGATGAATGACAGAAAAGCAGAAAGCAATGCTTATAATATCGTTTATCCAAAAGATTATTACAAGCAGAAAGACTTCAAAGCCTTAGATTACGATTCTGTAAAAAAAGCAGAATCGGCCAAATTAAAAGTTGATTTTAAAGAAATTCTGATTGATTGCGATTGGACCGAAAAATCACAGAAGAATTATTTCTATTTATTAAAACAAATTAAAAAACAATTTCCGTCGTCAAAACTTGTGGCAACTATAAGGCTTTGGCAATATAAATATGCTACAAAAGCTGGAATTCCGCCTGTAGACAGAGGATTGCTAATGTGCTACAACATTACAAAACCAGATGATTTTCAGACTAAAAACTCAATTGGAACTAGCGGAGAATTGGCGCAATACATAACTCATAGCGATTATAAACTCAAATTAGATATTGCATTGCCATTATACAGTTGGGCAGTTGCTTTTAGAGGAAATCAATTTAAAGGCATTTTGTCCGAATACGATCAATTGATAAAAGATACGATTAAAGTAAAGAAAACTTCAGATTCAAAATATGTTTTGCAAGATGATGTTTTAATAGGTCAGACTTATTTGAGAAACGGGGACGAAATTAGAATCGAAAAAATTTCAGACAATGAATTGGATAAAATGATTTCGATTGTTAAAAACAAAATTCAAATTGATAATGATACAAAAGTGACTTTTTTCTCTTTTGATAAAAAATACATAAACGATTATGGAACCGAAAATATCTCCAATTTTTATGCGTGCTTTTAACAGTTTACTTTTACTTTTAAGCGTTCAGTTTTCATTTGCCTGCGGATGGAGTGTTTCTCCAGAAACCAGCCGTTTAGCTTTGTTTAAGGCGCAACGTGAAGGATTCTTTAAGCTTACGCCGTTTTATTATTCGGCAGATAATTACTATGCGACCAATACTATTTCTAGTGTCGATCAGGAAAAGAATTGTTTAGAGTGGAAAAAGAAGTTAGGAAACAGTATTAATCCAAACGATGTTCATGTGATTTTGTATGAAACAGATTCTGAACAATTTCAAACGGCATTCGAAAACAAAACTTTGAAAAATGCATTCCCTAAAAATACTTTTGTAGAAGCTTTATTATTGTCTAAAAACAAAGCCTTTTTAAATTATATTCTGCTGGCTAAAAAACTAGAATATGGTAATGTAGAATATACAAAATGGGAGTCTTGGGATCAAGTTGACAGTAATTATAAGAATGATGATTTAGTAGATACTTTTGATTTTGAAAAGAAAATAAGATCGACTAAAGATTCATTTCTAAAACAGCGTTATGCTTTTTTAGCGTTGCGATATTATTTTTACGCCCAGCAAAAGCAAAATGTTATAGAATTATATAATACTTATTTTGTTTCTGAATCGAATACAATACTTAAACCTTGGGCATTGTATTATAATGCTTTATGTATTGATAATAAGCCTTTACAAAACTACCTATTGAGTAAAGTTTTTAATACTTGCGAAGAAAAATCGTTTGCCGTTTTGCAGCATTATAATTGGAAATTGACAGCAGAGACTTTAGCGTTAGCTCAAAACGATGAAGAACGAAGCGTTATTTTATCTATTGAAAGTCTTAGAAATCCAGCACCAGATTTAAAAGCGATTAAAGAAATTTATGAGTTAAGTCCAAATAGTTTGTTTTTAAGCTTTTTGATAGGACGAGAAGTAAATAAACTTGAAGATTGGATTTTTACACCTCAGTACACCAATGACGGAACACCATCTGTTGTTTTTAGCAGTACAGATTGGTATGAAAATTATGCCACAGCAAAAGAAGAAAATTTCAATAAAGATATTTTATACCTGAGAGAATTAGAGTATTATCTGATTTCGATTCGTGAACAGACTTCTGGCGAGCAGAAAGACTATATTACAACAGCAATTGCTCAATTATGTTTTATTGACGATCAGATTGACGAAGGAAAAAAATATACTGATTTGATTTCTGATAAAGCTAATGCTTCAATACAAATGCAAAAGAACATCCAATTGGCTTTGGTTTCATTAAAACAAGATGATTTAAAGAATGAAAATGTTCAGAATCAGCTTTATAAATACTTTGATTCAGTTGAAAATTTGGTAGAAACCGATCACGGATTATTTAAAAATTTATATAGTTTGTATCGAATTGCAAGTGATGATTTTCATAAAAAAGGAGATATTGTTGCTGCTGGTTTGCTTTCGATGAAATCGGATATTAAAAATGAAGGAGAATATTCGGCTTACAATAATCCATATTTTTTTAGTTATATAGGATATTTTGACCGCAATGCATCTGTAAAAGATATGGATCTTTTGATAGCTTTACAGGAGAAGTCCAATAAAACACCTTTTGAAAAATATATTTGTTCTGGAACAATTGCGCCAAATGTCAATTATTATAAAGATTTAAAAGGAACAATTGCTTTTAGAAATAATAATCTCGAATTGGCTTACGAGACTTTCGCAAGTATGCCTCAGGATTTTTGGGAAAAGAATTACGAGTATAAGAATTATTTAAACGAAAACCCTTTTACGCCTAAAATTCTTCAAAACGACAAAGAGCGTAAATTCGATTATCGTTTCAATAAAACCGATTTTATTGCGAAATTAATTCAGCTTAAAAAACAAAATACAGCAAGCAGCAATCTGCAATTGGCGCATGCTTATTTCAATGTTTCGTATTTAGGTAATTCCTGGATGATGACGGCCTACGATTGGAGTTCAGGCGGGTCATATACAGATTATGTTTACGGAGATAATACTGAAAACGAAAAGAAATATCAAAACGGTAATTATTACAATTTGAAAATGGCCAAAATGTATTACGAAAAGGCTCTAAAAATGTCTAAAAACAGTAACGAAAAGGCAATGGCTAGCTTGATGATTTTTGAATGTAATTATTACAATCACTATGCTGAGTTGATTACAGCTGAAGAAGAAGCTAAAAATCCGTTTAAAGCAGGGAAGGAACTGGTTAATTTTTATTCAATTTATAAAACAACACCAACGTTTAAAAAGTATAATTGTCCGTTACTATCATCATTTATAAATTAGTAAAATTGTTAATGCTTGATGAGGTTCAAATTATATAGAAATAAAAAAGCGATACTTTTAAGTATCGCTTTTGTTTTTTAAGCTACAGATTAAAGGATTAAAAGGATTTATTCAAAATTTAAGATAAAATCTGTGGAAATCATTTTAATCTGTGGCAAAATAATTTTTAGATAGCAGTAACAATAGCTAAGAAATCGTCAGCTTTTAAAGCAGCACCTCCAATTAAACCACCGTCTACGTCTGGTTTAGAGAAGATTTCTTTAGCGTTTTCTGGTTTTACAGAACCACCGTATAAAATAGAAACTTCGTCAGCGATATCAGCTCCAAAAGCTTTACGAATAGTTTCTCTAATAAATTCGTGCATTTCTTGTGCTTGTTCTGGTGAAGCAGTTTCTCCAGTTCCAATAGCCCAAACTGGTTCGTAAGCTAAAACAATTTTAGACCAAGATTCTTTTGCGATTTGGAAAACACCATCACGTAATTGATTCTCAACAATGTTAAAGTGATTTCCAGACTGACGGTCTTTTAACTCTTCTCCAAAACAGAAGATTACTGTCATATCATGTTTTAAAGCTGTATTAACTTTGTCTGCGATTAAAGCGTCTGTTTCGTGAAAAATAGCTCTACGCTCAGAGTGACCTAAGATTACGGTATTAACACCAATGCTTGTTAACATATCAGCAGAAATTTCTCCTGTAAAAGCACCACCTTCAGCTTGGTGAACGTTTTGAGCAGAAACTCCAATAGTAGTATTTTTTAATTTTGCAGCTGCAGCTTGTAAGTTAACAAAAGTTGGCGCTACAATTACTTGTGCATTTGTTTTTGCTGGAATTTTAGCAATTAACTCGTTTAATAATTCTTCAGTTTGTGCAGCATTTTTATGCATTTTCCAGTTTCCTGCAACAATCGATTTTCTCATTTTGGTAGTTTTATATTATTTTTTTGTTTTTTGTTTGAAATGTTGTTATTGAAAAATTATTTCAATGATTGTAAAGTAGAATTGATTTTTTCGAAGTCCGTTTCGATAGCACGGTATAAAACAATTTTACCTGTTTTGTCAATTACGATATATCTCGGAATCCAATCTAAATCAATAGCTTTTCCGAAAACACCTTTCATTCCGTCGTTCATCATGAAATGGTCGCCTTTTAATTCGTGTTTTTCGATTCCTGCCTTCCATTTATCAGCTGTTTTGTCAGCAGATAAGAATAAGTATGATACTTCAGGATTACCAGCTTGTAATTCTTTTAGTTTTGGCATTGCTTTTACGCAATCACCACACCAAGAAGCCCAAACTTCGATAACCAAAGTTTTTCCTTTATATTTTTTTAAAATGTTTTTGAAAGTAACCTGACTTCCGTCAAGAGCTAGTAATTTCTCAGATAAAGCTTCTTTTGAAAAAGCTGTTTTTTGAGCTTGTGAGCAAGAAAAAGAAATAAATGCAATTACGACAAGGACTAATTGTTTCATATTTTATTAAAATTGTTTTTTATTATGGTACTGAATTCACAAAGTTAAACAAACAAATGGAATGCCAATTGTACATTAACAAAATTTGAAGAGTCGTTCATTTTGTAACAAAACGCTGTTTTTTGGTTGAAAAAAACGTTTTGAAATCGTAATAGTAGAGGCTGAAAATGACGTTTCTTTTTTATGAAGCTATTTTAGAAGAAAAAAAATGATAAAAATTTTATTTCAAGAAGAAGATTTTAATCAAAAAAACGTCAGGTTTCAACAAAAAAAGTCTTCAATAAAATTAAAATTATTGAAGACTTCTTTTTATGTTTTTGAATCTTTAATTCAGCTCATAATTTCCATTTGCCCATTTTTTGCTTGGAGCAATCCAATTGTCTGCAGCTTTGTACAAAAAGCCATGTTTTAGGCCTGTATTAAGTTCAATTTCTTTAAAATGATCTATTTTGCATTTAGAAGTTTCTTTTCTTTTAATAGCAGAAACTCCGTAAATATCTGATTTTTCATAAATAGTCAAAATATTTCCACACCAATTAAGATCGGGAATTTGATCTATATCTGTGTCCATAAAACAACCTATGAAAACAAAATTCATGTCAGGGTTAGCCACAAAAGTCGAAACGAATTGTGCAATATAGCCACCTTTTGAAGTTCCGATTACAGTGATATGGTTTGGCGGAATACCTTTTTTCATCAATGCTTTAATCTGTTTTGCAATTTTTTGTGCATAATCGACAGCATTTGTATTTTTCTTTCTTTTTTCACTAAAGACAATAAAGTTATCTTTTCTATAAGATTCTAAAATCTCATTGTATTCTGCTTTACCATATTCTGGATGAGCTACATTTAGATCGTTTTCTTCTACGAATTTGTTGTGAAAAAAGAAAATGTAGCGTTGATTTTCATTTTTTATTTGGCTGTAACCTGCAATGTAAAATAAAATGGAGAACGAGAAAGCAAGTGTTTTAATGAGTTTTTTCATGAATAGAATATGTAGAATGTAAAATGGATTTTAGTTTTTTGTATTCATGAGAATTTTATAAATTCCAGTTGTTTTTTCTTCTTGATATTCAGCATTTTTAATTTCAGTTGCCTTTTTTACGATATTACTGCATTGGCTTCCTTTTACTCTTTCTGTAACAACAGATAATTCAAAGGCAGGTTTGTCTCCAATATTTACCGCATACTTAAATGTTCCTTCTACAAATCCTAATACTAACAAAGCACGATCTGAATTGTTACTTTTCAGATAAGTGGTTTGAATTATCTTATTTTGATTTAAATCGGTTACTGTCACAGGCGTTTGTGGAGGAAAAGTACCATTGTCAAACAAATTTGCTCCAGAATCTTTATCAACAAATTCGAAAGTATAAATTACAGGTCCAGTTTCACAATTTATTTGAGGTGAATCGCATCCTGTAGTAAAAATTAGGACTAGTAAAACTGAAATCTTTAGAAGTTTTTTCATGATTAAAAATAGTTTTTGGTTTGACCAAATGTAGGATTATTTTTTAAATTATTTATATCCTTCTATCTAATTGTTTTCTTCGTTTGATTTTCAAAATCTTCTATATTTTCGAATTTTTTAAGATCTAATTCTTTTTTTGTCTTTTTTAATTCTGTTATTATTTCTAGAATCAAATTATAGCCCTCACTTTCATAGCCAAAAAGGTGTTGATCAAAGTTTGTTCCAACCAGCAATCCATCGTTATGCATGCCAATACACCAATTTTCAAGAAAATCAGATAGATTAATTGCTGCAGGATGATAATCGTCCCATTCGTTTTTTGCACATATTTTTGCCATAATTTCTTTTGACCAAAAGCAAATGATTTCTATTGGTTCTCCATCTTCGTCTTCAAATTCATTAGAGTAAGAAGTAGCGAATCCGTTTTTGCTTTTTAATGCGAATACAATTTCTGTTTCGCATACTTCTTTAATGAATTTTTTGTGCTTTAACTTTATGTCAATATGATTTTTAAACATTCTACTGAAAGGATTTTATAAATGAAAAAAAACGCCAAAACCTTGAAAAGGAAATTGGCGTTTAATAAATTATTTTAGTTGGTATTTTAAATACCGTAAGCTACATCAGATAATTTCAAATCATCAACGTCGTTGTAGTGTACTTTTTGAACGATAGTTCCTTTATGTAAAACTACAATACTTGGATTTGCTCTTTCAACAGTTTTTAGAGCTGTTCCATCGCAGAAATAAAAATCAATATCTAAAGCATAATCTTTTTTAGCTTTAGCTATTTCATCAGCTCCAGAAGCAGTCATTCCGATTACTTTATAACCTTTTGCTTTTGCATCTGCAGTAACTTTTGCTAACTTTTTCATTCCGTCAGGATTCGATAAATTCAAATCATAAGTTACATAGATTAATAATTTTGGCTCTTTTAATAATTCTTCTTTATAATCAGAATCATCTTTAGTCATGGTGAAATCATGAATAGGAGGAATGTAGCCTTCGGTAATTACTTTGTCTTTACGATCAACAAATACCGCTCCTTCTGGAATATTCATTAAATCTTTCTCTGTAAATTCTTTATCGACACCATTTACTTTGTAGATAAAAATCATTTCTACAACCGATTTTGGAGCGCCTTCAGGAATTTCCATTCCTTTCTCGATGTTTGTTCCCACTTTGTAAGGACGGAAATCTTTGATAGGATTATGATTTAAAACCCAAACAGCCATAAATACGCATAAAATAATGCTGATTAAAGTAATAATATTGGTAACCAATTTTGAAAATAAAGGTTTTACCAGTTTTTTATTAATGAATAAAATCAAGATAAAGAAAAGTAAAACAACATCTTTTGTAAATGACTGCCAAGGCGTTAAGTGTAAAGCATCTCCAAAGCATCCACAATCTTTTACTACATCAAAATAAGCAGAATAGAAAGTAAGGAATGTAAAGAAAACGATTAATAATAATAAAGCCCAAATTGTTAATTTTGATTTGTAGCCAACCAAAAGCATTACACCCAAAACTACTTCTAGAATAACTAAGAAAATTGCTAATCCTAAAGTTAACGGCTCTAAAAATGGCATATTAAAAACAGGTTCGCTAAAGTATTCTGCCAGTTTATAAGAGAAACCAACAGGATCGTTCAGTTTTATTAATCCAGAAATAATAAATAAGACGCCGACAAATAATCGGGAGAATTGGGTAATGATGTTTTTCATGGCAAATATTTAGGGTTTAAATTCCAAATTTCTAAATCCTAAACTCCAATTTTAAAGTTGGAATTTGGGATTTTATTTTTTGAAATTTTATTTGTTTATAGGGTTTAGAATTAAAGCAAAGACAGAATAATTAATCATATCCTGATAATTGGCATCGATACCTTCAGATACCAAAGTTTTTCCTTTATTATCTTCAATTTGTTTAACGCGAAGAATTTTTTGCAAAATTAGGTCAGTTAAAGAACTTACACGCATATCGCGCCAAGCTTCGCCGTAATCATGATTTTTAGCTTCCATTAAATCTTTAGTCAATTTTACTTTAGCATCGTATAATTCTGTTGCTTTTTCAACGTCAAGATCCGGCTGATCTGCAACGCCAAGTTCTAACTGAATCAAAGCCATGATCGAATAATTGATTATTCCGATAAATTCTCCTTTTTCGTCTTCGTCAACTTTGCGAACATCGTTCTCTTGCAAACTTCTAATTCGTTGTGCTTTTATGAAAATCTGGTCAGTTAGTGATGGTAATCTTAAAATTCTCCACGCACTACCGTAATCTTTCATTTTATTGATGTACAATGTTCGGCAAACCGCGATAACATTATCAAACTCTTGGGAAGTATTCTTCATTTATATGCTGTATATTTGCTAAAATTTCTTCAAAAATAAGCATAATTTTTTAAGAGTTTCAAGTTTAAGGTTTTCTTTGTTCCAAGTTTTTTCTTAACAAAGTGTTAATGCTACGAAGTTGAAACTAAAATATAATGTTTCAAGTTTCAGGTTTAAAGTTGACTTGGATTGCGTAAGTTCTGAGACTTGAAACCTGAAATAAAAAATAACAGAACAAATGACAATTAATTGTAAAGGCCGTTTGATTGATTTGGAAATTCCAAAAGTAATGGGAATTTTAAATGTTACTCCAAATTCTTTCTTTGATGGCGGAAAATATAAAAACGAAGACGAAATTATTTCGAGAGTTGATAAAATGCTTTCAGAAGGAGCCACTTTTATTGATATTGGAGCATATTCTAGTAAACCAAGTGCTGAGTTTGTAACCGAACAAGAAGAAATTGACCGAATTGTGCCAGCGATAGAATTGATTTTAAAACACTTTCCAGAAACTTTATTGTCAATCGATACTTTTAGAGCTGAGGTTGCTAAAGCGAGCATAGAAAGTGGCGCGGCAATTATAAACGATATTGCTGCTGGAGAACTAGACGAAAAAATGTTTGATGTAATTGCGCATTATAATGTTCCGTACATCATGATGCACATGCGAGGCAATCCGCAGACGATGCAAAGTTTGACGCAGTACAATGATATTATAAAAGAAATGCTTTTTTATTTTTCTGAAAAAGTGAAAAAAGCAAGAAGTTTAGGAATCAACGATTTGATTTTAGATCCTGGGTTCGGTTTTGCTAAAACAACCGATCAGAATTATGAAGTAATGCAGAAAATGGAACTTTTTAATCTTTTGAAATTACCCGTTTTAGCTGGAATTTCTAGAAAATCAATGATTTATAAAACACTTGACATTACGCCTCAAGAAGCTTTAAACGGAACTACTTTCTTGAATACGATTGCTTTGACAAAAGGAGCTAAAATTTTGAGAGTTCATGATGTGAAAGAAGCGATGGAATGTGTTACTTTGTTTGGTAAAATGAGTTTGTAAATCGCCAGTTTTGTCATTTCGACGAAGGAGAAATCTTCGTTGCTAGATCGACAAAGAATGGATTCTCGTTGCGGAGTTACTTGCGAAGATTTCTCCTTCGTTGAAATGACAAACTTTGTGTAAAATGAATTTTAAAAATATGAAATACTTCACCTTAATTATAGCTTTCCTACTTTTCTCCTGCGGAAAAAAAGAAGACGTTTTATTGCCAAAATCAAATGTTTCAATTGTAAAAGACGTACAAGATCATTCGCCAATTTACCTCTTTTTTAAAGTTGAGGGAAAAGATACAATCGCAGATTTAAATAGAAAAAGCGCCATAATTTCAACCAATTGGATTTTCAATATTGACAAACGCTTGCCATTAAAAAAGGTAATCCCAGAAGTAATTAAAATGCAGGAAAAAAAGCGTAATGAGAAAATGCATCAAAACGAAGAATCTGAAAACTATTATTCTTATGCAGATTCTATAGGGAAGAATTTAGCTTTTCTTCCTTTCACGAAAGTGTTTTATAAAATGGAAAGACCTGCTCAAGGAAGTTTTGTAGTTTACTTTAAAAAAGGGAAACAACAGGTTTTTATGGCTAATCAGGAAATAAAAATCTCAGAAATACTAAAGCAATTTTACAGTATAAAGTTTGAAAGAGTACCAGATTTAGTGTTTTTATTCGACAAGAATATGAGCTACGAAGAGTATATCCAGTATAAAATTCTATTGCAAAAAGAGGTGACATATAATCTTGATAAACTCCCAGTAGAGTACATTTTTTAAAACTTAAAAAACTTTGAACCTTTGTTTCTCTGAATCTTTGCCCCTTTAAAGAATCTATTGATGATGATAAGGTTCATTGCGTAAAATCGTAAATCCGCGATATAATTGTTCTATGAAAAATAAACGAACCATTTGATGCGAAAAAGTCATTAGCGAAAGAGAAACTTTTCCTTGTGCTTTTTTATAAACGGTTTCAGAAAATCCGTAAGGACCACCAATTACGAAAACTAAAGTTTTAACTCCAGAATTCATTTTCTTCTGTAATTCTTCAGAAAAACCAACGCTTGAGAATGTTTTTCCATTTTCATCCAACAAAATCAATTGATCTGTTGCTGAAAGTTTAGACAGGATTAATTCGCCTTCTTTTTCTTTTTGCTGGCTTTCAGATAAGTTTTTTACGTTTTTGATATCAGGAATAATTTCCAGATCAAATTTGATGTAAAATGACAAGCGTTTGGTGTAATCGTCTATCAAAGTCTGAAGCGATTTATTATCTGTTTTGCCTATTGCTATAAGTTTGATGTTCATTGGTTAAGTTTTTTGCAACGAATTACACTAATTCGCACGAATTTATTTTTTTTGCCACAGATTAAAAAGGATTAACACAGATTAGATTATTTTAAATTTAAAAAAATCTTTTTAATCCTTTTTAATCTGCGGCAAAATGAAAACTTTATTTTTTGTTTTCAAAAACCGTTTCAAAATGTTCGACAATTGGAAACGGTTCGTAGTAATGATGTAAAATCTTTTTCCATTCCAGATACGCTTCAGAAGTTCTAAAACCTAATGTGTGATCTTCTAATGTATTCCAATCGACCAGTAAAAGATATTTATTTTCGACTTCGAGACACTTTTCTAAACGATGTCCTAAATAACCATCGATTGATGAAATGTATTGGCTTGCTTTAGTAAAATCAGCTTCAAATTGATTTGCTAAGTTTGGTTTTACGTATAGAAATGCTGCTTCTAGAATCATAATTTAAATAAATTTTATCTGCTGGATCTGCCAAATCTGAGGGAAAAATTATACTCTCGCAGATTTTGCAGATTAAACGGATTTTATTTTTAGTATTTTGTTTTAAAAAAAACTTTATTAAATCAACCTAAATCGGTTTAAAATCTGCGTGAAATTTTTACATAGATTTAAGATTAGTTTTTAGAAAAATTCGCCTCAAAAGTTTTAAAACGAGTATCTAAATCTTTCAGTAATTGTTTTTTTACTGAAGCATCTTGAATGAAACTGTAATTGATGCTATTGTAAACGTATTTTTTAATCGTTTCATAATTTACGTCGGGATATCTTTTTGCCAGTATAACATACTGTTCTGTCATACTGCTTCTTAGAATTCCGGCGTCGTCTGTACTGATCACAATTGGCACATTAAATTCTTTGTAAAGCGTAAACGGATGTCTGTTTTCTTTTACTTTCAAAATGAATTCGTTGCTTGCTAAATTGATCTCAATCGGAATGTTGTTTTTCGACATATATTTTAATAAATCATATGAATTTGCCTCATACGCAATATCAACTCCGTGACCAATTCTGTTTGCTCCCGCAACATAGATCGCGTCATTAATATGCCAAGTCAATTCTTCTGGCTGAACTAAACCTAAAGTCAATTCACCTGCATGAAGCGTATATTTTACGTCTGAAAATTTAGAGTGGCAATATTTAAACATTACCATATGAAGCCAGTAATCTTTCATAGAATTTTCGCCATGCTCTGGAGAAACAATGTTTACGCCAGCAACCAATTTACTTTCGTTTGCAGAGATAAAAGCTATTGTCAGATTTTTAAATAAATCAACAGGATCCATAAAACGAAGCACAAAGTTTTGATAACGCATCGTAAATTTATCGTCATCTATTTTTAAGTCTTTATGCAGTTTTGCAATGAAATTATTATTGAAATCTAAAGCATATTTTTTAGCATCTTTTTTCTGAAATGATTTATACAATTCATCTAAAAGTTTCATAACGGCTTTTTCATCTTTCTGTTCTGCGGCTTGGCGTAATTTTGAATTGAAATCGGTTAGATCTGAAACATTCATATCGCACGGAATTGTCGATAATTGCGTTTCAATATAAAGCACATTTTCTGCAATCGCACGCTTTTTTAATTCGAGCATTCCTTCTGCAAAATGACCTGCAATAGTTGGTTCAAATTTCATAAAAGAATCAAAGAATTGATCATCAGAAGGAACGGAGCCATTGTAATCTTTAATAGACCAAGTTTGCATAACTTGTTGCTGATAGTAATCTAATTTTCCTTTGCTTTTAAGAGATGAAAAGTTTTCCCAATTTCCTTTTTCAGGTTTGGTTTTAGAAACTGCCATAGTTTCTAGATTCAAATAAAAGTCTTCAGCAATAGCTCTTTCTAAAAGCGGTTCTGCATAAATTGATCCTGAAAAATGATGATGTAAATCGCCTCCTTTAGGCATTTGTTGAAAAAAAGCTGTTAAGAGAGCTTCATTATTTCTGATTTTTTCTAAATAACTCTCAGCCGATTGAGAAAAGCCGATTTGTGCTATAAAAATACAGAAAAGCGTAATTATTCTTGTCATACTCTAAGATTAAATTACGCGCAAATATACGAGTTTTCGGAGAAATTTGAAAATTGAATTTCGTTATCTTGAATTTTTACCGCAAAGAGCGCAAGGTTTTGTTATTTACTTGACTTAGTATAAACGCAAAGTTCGCAAAGCTTTGTCTAAAAACTTTGCGAACTTTGCGTTATTCTTTGCGCGCTTTGCGGTTAAAAAAACTTAGAACCTTTTAAGAAAAAAATACATCATGTATTTCAGGAACCTTATCAAAAACGCTTTTTGCGAAAGGACAAAGAGGAATAATTTTTACATTATTTGCTCTGGCATAATCTACGGCTGCCATAACTAATTTTTTGCCAACACCTTTTCCATTAAAATCTGGACTTACTTCTGTATGGTCAATAATAAATTTAGAGTCTCCTGCCCAAGTATAAGTCATTTTTCCAGCTTCTTTTCCGTCTTCTACAGCTTCAAAATAGCCTCTTCTTGTATCGTTTATTTGTTGAATTTCCATGATGATTAAAATAATGTGGTTTTGATTTCGATTGAATGTGTTAATGTTTTATGAATCGGACAGCTATTTGCAATCGTTTCTAGGCGCTGTCTTTGTTTTTCGTCAACTTCGCCAATGATTTCTATTTTTCGGGTAAAAAGAGATACGTTTTGTTCTGAATCTCTTTCAAAATCGACTTTTATATTGATTTCTTCAACATTCCATTGCTTTCTATTGATGTACATTCTTAATGTAATCAGCGTGCAAGAGGCTAATGACGAAGCTAAAAGTTCTGACGGACTGAATCCTAAATTTTTGCCACCCATTTCCTGTGGTTCATCTGCAATTACTACATTTCCGCTGGCAGATGTTATTTCGGTGCGATACAAACGCGTATCTATTTTTGCTGCTATTGTATTCATAATTATCTAATTCTTGGTTCAGGCAATGGTACAAATTCGGTTTCTCCAGGAACTTTTGGAAAAGTCTGGTTTGTCCAGTCAATTTTTGCTTTTTCGATGAGGTTTTTATCAGAAGAAACAAAGTTCCAAAAGATGAAATGTTCTTCAGGAAATGGCTCTCCTCCAAAAATATAAACTGTAGAGTTTGCAGCAATTTCGAACTCGCAAAGAGAGGCTTCAGTTGTAATTAAAATTTGTCTTGGATCGTATGTATGTTCGCCATTTTTGATGCTTCCTTCCAAAATATATAAACCGCTTTCGCCAAACAAATCTTTTCCGATATTAATTTTTTGAGCCTCTTTGCTTTTAATTTCAATAAAGTATAATGGACTATAAACAGGAACTGGAGATTTTTTTCCAAAAGCTTCACCAGCAATCAATTTGAACGAAACTCCATTTTCTTCCCAAGCAGGAATATTATCTGCTTCAACGTGTGTAAAATTAGGTTCCATTTGCTCTAATTCTTTAGGAAGAGCAACCCAAATCTGCAAACCGTGAAGCATTTTATCTGAATGTCTTAAATATTCTGGAGTTCTTTCTGAGTGAACAATTCCTTTTCCGGCTGTCATCCAGTTTACAGCGCCTGGCTTTATTTCTAATTCGGTTCCTAAACTATCGCGGTGCATAATGCTTCCTTCAAATAAAAAAGTAAGTGTTGAAAGTCCGATATGCGGGTGCGGAGGAACATCCATATTTTCATGGTCACTTAAATGCGCAGGCCCCATATGATCGATAAATACAAATGGTCCAACGGCTCTTTTTTCACGGAAAGGCAATAATCTTCCTACCATAAAATTGCCAATATTGGCTGCACGTTCTTCGATGATTAAACTGATGTTTGACATGTGGTATTATTTTATTTGAAAACAAAATTACAGTGGTGATAGAAATCTGTAACTTAATTTAGATTAAGAAAAGTTGTTTTTTGTATTATCTATAAAAGTAGTGAAAATGTGTAATTATTCAAATTGTTGATTTTGATGTTTCTAAGTTCAGGATGTTTAAACCTTGATAATTTGTGAATTCAGTACAGTTAATCAATCAACTCAAACTCCAAAACTTCACTTTCAGTTCCATTAATAATAATCGACAATTGATGTTTTCCTGTGTGAAAAACTCTGGTCGTAATCAATTTAAAAGACTGATTTCTTTCAATCTTAGTTAATTGATTTGGATGATAAATTTTCTCACTGATTTTAAAGACTTTTTTTGCCAAATGCCCTTTTGCTTTTTTGTAATGAACGGCATATTCTAAACGAACTGTTTTGGGTTCTTCGTTTTTATTATTTAAATGAAAATGAAACTGCAGATAATCTCCAATTTTTACAGTTGGAGTTTTGATTTCGAAAGATGAAAGCTCGATATTGGTGCTTTCTAAACCATAATGACTTAAAATTTCAGGATGTCCTTGTTTTAATAAAGTTCGGCAACCGTGTTTTATAATTCCGTCTGTTTCTTTGCTGTGGCCTTTCCATCTTGAAGCGATTTCGAGTACAATCTCAGGATTATCTTTTACAATATCATTCAAATTATTGGCAACACTTCTGCGAACATATTCTGAAGGATCATTTTTTAAATTTTCTAAAATCAGAAGAATAGAAGTTGGGTCTTTTTTTAGAAACGGAATCGCCATTGCCCAAGGCAATCTGGGTCTTGAACCTTCGCTAGCTAATCTTCGTACATGATGATTTTTGTGCAAAGACCATTTAATCATTTCGTTGATCATTCTTTCTTTATATTTTAAAAGAAAGGGACGAACGGCAAACTCGCAGCTTATAAATTGTGTTATAGAAACAAAGGCCTTTACGGAAGTTTCAAAATCGTCTAAACCGTACATTTCGATATAATCGGCAAAGAAAATGAAAGCCAGATTGCCATCAGTAAAACTATTTTTCTTTAAGTTTTCAATGATTTCATCAATTAAAGCAGTGGCTTCTACAAAATTCTGAGGCATAAATTGGTGAAGTACAACTGTAGTATGTTTCATGCGGTCTTTCCATTCTTTCTGTACAAAATCGCCTTCGTAAATCGCTTCAATGAATTTTTGTTTGTTGAATGAAGGATGTACTTCGGCGACAGCCTGACCAAATTTTTCGTAAAAAGAAACCGAGTAAATATCTTTAATTAATCCCATGATTTTTGCTTGAATAAACTTCAAAGATATTTAATTGAGCTCTTATTAAGAGATTAAGTTTTGTTAAGAATTGTAACTTTATTTTTCTGAATATCTTAATAGTTAAAAAAGAGATATTTAATGTTTTATGTAATTTTTCATGGTGCAGTAACTTTCAAATCCATAAAATATATCCTAATTTAGCATATTATTAAAAATAGAAAAATGATAAGCGAAGCACAATTTCAAGCAGAATTACAACTTTTGATTAGTAACGCCATAAGAGAAGATGTTGGACCAGGCGATTATAGTTCGCTGGCTTGTATACCAGATACAGCTCACGGTCAAGCTAAATTGTTGGTAAAAGATCAAGGAATAATTGCTGGTGTAGAATTGGCAAAAATGATATTTGCACATGTGGATCCAAAACTGAAAGTGAAAACTTTTATTGAAGATGGAACGCATGTAGAATACGGAGAAGTTGTTTTTGAAGTTTCTGGAAGCTCACAATCTATTTTAAAAGCTGAAAGAGTTGTTTTGAATACCATGCAGAGAATGTCTGCAATTGCTACAAAAACAAGTCATTTAATGGATCTTTTGGAAGGAACAAATACAAAGATTTTAGATACACGTAAAACGACTCCAAATTTTAGAGCGGCAGAAAAATGGGCTGTAAAAATTGGAGGTGGCGAGAATCACCGTTATGCTTTATATGATATGATTATGTTAAAAGACAATCATATTGATTTTGCAGGCGGAATTACTCGTGCGATTTCTAAAACAAAAGAATATTTAGAGGAAAATAATTTGGATTTAAAAATTATTGTTGAAGCTCGCAATCTAGATGAAATTAGAGAGATTTTATTGAGCGATGGAGTTCATAGAATTCTGATTGATAACTTTAATTATGAAGATACTAAAACGGCCGTTGAATTAATTGGTACAAAATGCCAAACTGAATCTTCAGGAAATATCAGTGAAAAAACAGTTCGTGAATATGCTTTATGCGGTGTAGATTATATTTCGTCTGGTGCTTTAACGCATTCTGTTTATAATATGGATTTGAGTTTGAAAGCTTTTTAACGAAGTTATAAATTTTGAGTTATAAGTTATGAGTTTTGTAAATCTATCCCGATAGTTGGACTAAACTCAGAAATCTAAAATCTAAAAATATGTCGCAGGAGATAGAAGATCGGATTGAGAAATTGCCTGTTATACGCAATGTAGCCCGACTTTTTAAAAGAATAAAACTGCCTTGGCTAGAAGGTTTTTCGCTGTATGATTTGCTAGAAATGTATACCTTAGGAATTATTGAAGGTGCATTTTCATATCATGCCAGTGCGGTTTCTTTTAGCTTTTTCATGGCTTTATTTCCTTTTGCACTGTTTATCTTAAACTTAATTCCATTTATTCCTATAGATAATTTTCAGGAAGATTTCTTGCAGTTCGTTCAGCAAAGCGTTCCGCCAAACACTTTTGATGCGATTAGTAAAATCATTAGTGATATTTTAAATAATAGTCACTCGGGTTTATTATCGTCAGGTTTCCTGCTTTCTATTTTCTTAATGGCAAATGGTATAAATGGCATTTTGAGCGGTTTTGAATCTTCTAAACATGTTTTTGATAAACGCGGATTTTTTAAACAGTATCTTGTTGCGTTGGCAATTTCTCTTGTTATGACAGTTATTTTGTTTGTAACAGTGGCAACAATTGTCGTTTTTGAGGTTTTTATTCAGAAAACAATCATTCAGGATGTATTGAGTGATCGAATTCCGTTGATCATCTTAGGAAGATACTTGTTTGTTATTTTAATGATTTTGATAACATCTTCAATATTATTGCGTTATGGTACAAAACAGTATAATAAAGTGTCTTTTATAAGCATTGGTTCTGTTTTTACAACGATCCTAATTGTTATATCTTCGTTCTTTTTTGGGATTTGGGTTATAAAATTTTCAAAATATAACGAACTTTATGGTTCAATTGGGACATTATTAATTCTAATGTTTTATATTTGGATAAACTGTATGATACTGCTTTTAGGGTTCGAACTAAACGCTTCTATCAGAAAATTAAAACAAAAAAAAACTTACTAGTATGAAAAATTGGATGTTAACAATCGGTGTTTTTTTCTTTGCGCTAACCATGCAAAGCCAAAGTGTAATTGGGAAATGGAAAACAATTGATGATGAAACAGGTGAAGCAAAATCGATCGTAGAGATTTACGAAAAATCAGGGAAATTGTATGGTAAAGTAGTAGATATACTTCGCGATAGCCATAAAAAAGATGTCTGCGTAAAATGTGAAGGAGCTGAAAAAAACAAGCCAATTTTAGGAATGGTAATTATAAATGGTTTAAAAAAAGATGGTGATGAATATAATGGAGGTACTATTTTAGACCCTACAAGCGGTAAAAAATACAAATGTTATATCTCATTAGAATCTGCCGATAAACTAAAACTTCGAGGGTATGTTGGTATATCTTTAATGGGTAGAACGCAATATTGGACAAGGGTAAAAAATTAATTAAAATCTAATGCGAAAATTAGCTTCGATAATTTTATTCTTAGTTATAGTTTCAAACAGCTTTGGACAATCTAAGAATTCGCCATTACAAATAAGTCATCTTACGGGTGACTTTTATGTTTATAAGACTTTTAGCGATTATAAAGGGACAAAGATTTCTGCCAATGCCATGTATGTTGTTACAGATAAAGGAGTTGTTCTTTTTGATGCCCCGTGGGATAAAACACAGTTTCAGCCTTTATTGGATAGTATAAAATCAAAACATAATAAAGAAGTTGTTATGCTTTTTGGAACGCACTCACATGAAGATCGTGCGGGTGGATTTGATTTTTATAAAAAAAAAGGAATCAAAACGTACTCTATTAAGCTGACAGATGATATTTTGAAAAAGAACAACGAATCCAGATCTGAATTTATAACTCCGAATGACACAATTTTTACAGTTGGACAATACAAATTTGAAGTGTATTATCCTGGTAAAGGCCATGCGCCAGATAATATTGTAGTATGGTTCGGAAAAGAGAAAATTCTTTATGGCGGGTGTTTTATAAAAAGTGTTGAAGCTAAAGATCTTGGATATTTAGGCGATGCAGATGTTAAAGAATGGCAAAGATCCATTAAAAAAGTTCAGTCAAAATTTAAGAATCCTCATTATGTTATTCCGGGACATGATGGCGGAACAAGCAATAAATCTATCAATCATACTTTAAAGCTGATTCAGGATTATAATCTTTCAAATAATACTTCTCCTAAATCAGGTCAGAAATAATTTGCTGACATATAAAAATAATCCATGCATTTCATCGAAGTCATTTTACCGCTTTCTTTAGCTAAGACATTTACATACCGAGTTTCTGAAGCCGAGTTTCATTTCATTAAAAAAGGAATGCGAGTTGCTGTGCCATTTGGCAAAAGTAAAATTTATACAGCACTTGTTTTGGATGTTCATGAAAATGCTCCAACATTGTATGAAGCGAAAGAAATTCATCAGATTTTGGATGAAAAACCAATTGCAACCGAAATTCAGATTAAACACTGGCTTTGGGTAGCTAATTATTATATGTGTGGTATTGGAGACGTATATCGAGGTGCATTTCCAAGCGGATTATTGTTAGAGAGTGAAACTATTATTTCGCATAAACCTGATGTGGTAGTAAACGACAGCGAACTTTCTGATGATGAATTTTTGATTTATGAGGCTTTGCAACATCAGAGTTCATTAAAGGTTCAAGAAATTGCTTCGATTTTAAATAAAAAAAATATACTTCCGGTGCTTCAAAAGCTGATTGCTAGGGATATTATTTTTTTGGATGAAGAAATAAAAGAAACATATAAACCAAAGTTGGTGCGATATGTGAAATTGCATTCAAAATACGAATCAGATAATGGTTTGGCTGAATTGCTTGAAGTGTTGAAAAGTGCTAATAAGCAGAAAGAAATTGTTTTGACTTATTTTCAGTTGAATGCTTCAGAGAGAAAGCCAATCACAGTCAAAAAACTTACAGAAGTTTCAAATGTAACAGCTGCAGTTGTAAAGGCTCTAATTGAAAAAGAAATATTCGAAGAATATTATTTACAGCATGATCGCGTTACATTTAGTGGAGAAATATCGGATAAAGAATTGCAGTTGAGCAAAGCTCAAGAGAATGCTTTTTTGGCTATAAAAGATAGTTTTTTAGATAAAGAAGTCTGTTTGCTTCATGGTGTGACTTCAAGTGGAAAAACAGAGATTTATATTAAGCTGATAGAAGAGTATTTGCATACTGATAAACAGGTTTTATATCTGCTTCCAGAAATTGCACTTACTACTCAGTTGGTTTCTAGATTGCGTCTTCATTTTGGAGATAAAGTAGCTGTTTTTCATTCTAAATATAGCAATAATGAAAGAGTAGAGGTTTGGAGGCAAACGCTCGAGAATTCGCCAAAAGCGCAAATTGTGATAGGTGCAAGATCTGCTTTGTTTTTACCTTTTAATGAATTAGGATTACTGATTGTTGACGAAGAGCATGAACAGACTTTTAAACAAACTGATCCTGCGCCAAGATACCATGCTAGAGACGCTGCAATTGTTTTAGCTAATTTCCATAAAGCTAAAGTGTTGTTAGGTTCTGCGACTCCAAGTATTGAAACCTATTTTAATACGCAAAACGATAAATACGGATTGGTAACGCTTTCTGAACGTTATAAAAATGTACGTTTGCCTGAAGTGCTTTTAGTCGATTTAAAAGACAAGCATTTCAGAAAAAAAATGACAGGGCATTTTAGCGATCTTTTAATTGAAGAAATTGCAGAATCTTTGTCATTGGGCGAGCAGGTTATTTTATTTCAAAATAGAAGAGGATATTCGCCAATAATAGAGTGTATGACTTGCGGTCATGTTCCGCATTGCCAGCAGTGCGATGTAAGTTTGACTTATCATAAGCATAAAAATCAGTTGCGATGTCATTATTGCGGCTACTCAATTGCAAAGCCTACAAATTGCCATAGTTGCTCTAGTATAGATTTAACGACAAAAGGATTTGGAACCGAGCAAATAGAGCAGGAGTTGGCTTCTCTTTTTCCAAAAGCAAAAACTTCTAGAATGGATCAAGATACTACTAGAGGTAAATTTGGTTTTGAAAAGATAATTGATACGTTTAAAAATCGTGAAATCGATATTTTGGTAGGCACACAAATGTTAGCCAAAGGACTTGATTTTGATAATGTAGGTTTGGTGGGAATTATGAATGCCGATAACATGCTTCACCATCCAGATTTTAGAGCTTTTGAGCGCAGTTTTCAAATGATGACACAAGTTGCAGGAAGAGCAGGAAGATCGGAAAAACAAGGAAAGGTTGTAATTCAAACATATAATCCGAATCATAATACAATTCAACAAGTTACAAATCATAATTATATGGGTATGTATAAAGAACAATTGTATGATAGGCAAATCTATAGATATCCGCCTTATTTTAGGATTATTAAGCTTACGCTAAAGCACAAAGATTTTGATAAATTGAAAGAAGGAGCTATGTGGCTGTATCAGGTTTTAAGTCAAAACTTAGGGATGCCAGTTTTAGGTCCAGAAGAGCCTGCAATAAGTAGAATTCGAAACGAATACATTAGAACTATTTTAGTTAAAATTCCGCAAGAACATCATTTAGGAAACACAAAAAAAACTATTCAGAAAATGCTGAATAGTTTTGAAGCTGTGGCTCAATACAGAGCTATAAAAGTTGTGATTAATGTAGATTTTTATTAAAACAGTAATTTAAGAAGAGGTTGAAAGTGCTTTTACAAGGTCTTCTTTTTTATTACGGCTTAAAGGTATTTTTGTGATTCCAATTTCGGCAAATTTGCTGTTAAAGCGTTCTACCTTATCTATATTGATGATGTACGATTTATGAACACGGATAAATTTGTCTTTCGATAAATCATTTTCGAAAGATTTCATAGTAGATAGAACCAGATTGCTGTCGTCTTCGGTTACTACTCTTACGTAATCTCCAAAAGCTTCAATCCATTTTATTTTTGAAGTGAAGATTTTTAGTTTTTTTAGATTACTTTTGATGAAAATATGTTCGCCTTCTTCTTCTTTGATATCCTTTTTTAGCAAATGCATATCGATTGCCCTTTTTACAGAGGCGTTAAAACGGTCAACTGCAATTGGTTTTTGAAGATAGTCGGTAGCGTCGTAGTCGAAAGCTTTAAGGGCATATTCGGCTTTAGAAGTAATAAATATAATTTGCGGTTTTGATTTTAATCCGTCAAGAAAATCAAATCCGTTAATAACTGGCATTTCTATATCAAGAAAAATTAAGTCGATGTTATTTAATGAGATACAACTTTTTGCTTCAATTGCATTAGAAAAATCCCCGATTAAATGCAAGCCTGGGTGATTATTTACCAATTTGGCAATAATTGTCCTTTGTATAGAACTATCATCTACAACAACACAGTTTAGTTTCATAACATTTAAATTTAGAATAAATTCAGGATAGCAGTAGTAAATGTATTATTTTTTTGTAAAAAAAACTAAGGTTGAGGCATCTTTTTTGTATTATGACGAATAAAAGAAAAAAAATGTTGGATATATGAATTTAATGCTTACTTTTGCACCCAATTTTAACAAATAAATTTTTTATTTATGAATCATTATGAAACTGTTTTCATTTTAAATCCCGTTTTATCTGAGGTTCAGGTGAAGGAAACAGTAACGAAATTTGAAGAATTTCTTACTAGTAGAGGAGCTGAAATGGTATCGAAAGAGGATTGGGGTCTTAAAAAAATGGCTTACGAAATCCAAAACAAAAAAAGTGGTTTTTACCATTTATTCGAATTCAAAGTAGCTGGAGAAGTTCTTTTAGCTTTTGAAACTGAATTCAGACGTGATGAAAGAGTTATGCGTTTCTTAACTGTAAGTTTAGATAAACATGCTATTTCATGGGCTGAGAGAAGAAGAGCAAAATTAAAATCTACTAAAGCGTAATTATTATGTCTACAATCGAACAATCTGCAAAAGGAAAAAAAGACGGAGATATCAGATATTTAACGCCTTTAAACATTGAAACTAACAAAACTAAAAAGTATTGCCGTTTCAAAAAATCAGGAATCAAATACATCGATTATAAAGATGCTGATTTCTTATTGAAATTCGTTAATGAGCAAGGAAAAATTCTTCCTCGTCGTTTAACTGGAACTTCATTAAAATACCAAAGAAAAGTTTCTGTAGCTGTAAAAAGAGCTCGTCACTTAGCTTTAATGCCATACGTGGCCGATTTATTAAAATAGTATAAAAACTCTAGTCGCTGGTTTCTGTTATGCAGAACCTAACTTCTAAAATTTAAGGACAACAACATGGAAATTATTTTAAAACAAGACGTACAGAACTTAGGATTTAAAGATGATGTAGTATCTGTAAAACCTGGTTACGGACGTAACTTTTTAATTCCTCAAGGATTCGCTACTTTAGCTACTCCTTCTGCTAAAAAAGTTTTAGCTGAAAACCTAAAACAAAGAGCACATAAAGAAGCTAAAATTGTTGCTGATGCTAAAGCATTAGCTGAAACATTAAAAGCTCTTGAAATTAAATTATCTGCAAAAGCTGGTGGAGAGAAACTTTTTGGTTCTATCACTAACATCGATATCGCTGAAGCTTTAGAGAAATCTGGTAACGCTATCGATAGAAAATTCATCACTAGCGGTGTTGTAAAACGTTTAGGTAAATACAATGCTACAGTTCGTTTACACAGAGATGTAATCGTTGAATTAGCTTACGAAATTGTTGCTGAAAAGTAATAGTTTTTAAATCTATACAAAAATCCCGATGAAAATCGGGATTTTTTTGTTTAATAAATATAGAAGCAATATTATTGAGCTCAAAAGTTTGTTTAAAGCTCATAATAGTAATGTATAAAGCAGCAATTAAAAATGAAGTACGCAAGATTAACAAAAGAGCAGTTTGACGAATTACATGCAGAATTTGCAAGTTTTTTGGCAACACAAGCAATAGATAGAAAAGAGTGGGAAGAGCTTAAGATCAATAAACCAGAAGTTGCAGAACAGGAACTTGATGTTTTTTCAGATCTGATTTGGGAAGGTGTTTTGTCGAGAGCCGAATATTTAGAACATTTTTCTAAGAACCATATTTTTCTATTTCATTGTTTCGATACTTACATTAAGTCAATTGTTTTGAAAACATTTTCTCCAGAGGTTGACTTTTTGACAAAAGATGGGCTTCAATGGTTAAGCGATAATATGTTTACAGAAAATATCGAAATGAAAGTAGGGAAAAAAGTATTTACAGATGAACGAAATTCTTCGATTTTTGAATTGATTAAACAAGGTGCTTTTTTGAGCGATGGACAGTTATTTAATCAAATTAATACAATTATAGAATCTTAAAGTAAGTTTTTAAGTTTGTAATAAAGCGGGCAATTATTCTATAATTGCCCGCTTTATGCTTTTTTTTAACTTTTGTTTAATTTTTTTAAGAATTTCAACCCCGTACTTCTACTTGTTTTTTTAGAATTTTCTAAAATTTCCTAAATCTTACATTCTGTGAAATAATTTTTCTGCATTTGGTCTTAATTACGGATAATTTTATCGATTTTTTTATTTTAAATGTAAGATTAAACTTATTTTAAATCAATTTAACATATTTTGTTTAATGTTTTGCTTAATTAGAAAATCGATACGTATTTATGTTAAAAGTAGCGTTTTTTCTGATGTTTTGTAGGGTCTATAATTTTGAAATGGACGTTTTAAGAATAAATTATAAGAATTTTATGCTTGTTTTATGTTTTTGTTTTTCCTAATTTTAGGTAACAAAAGTTAAACAAAGTTTTTCTTCTGGTTTTCAAGACATATTGGTTATAAATTTATTTGCCATGTTGTTAAGATTGAAAATTGAAAAATTATAAAATAACCTAATAAATCTGCGTATGGAATTGACAATTACTTTCTTTATCAAATTTACCTTAGTTGTTTACTTTATTCTAGCTTTATTTTTTATTTTATTAAGCTTACTACATTTCAACGATAAATTTAATCGTTACTCAATATTTAATTTCTTTTTTAAAGGTTTACATTTTAGTTTGCTGTCTTATTATTTTCCTATTCGAAGGGTTGTTTATAAGGAGCAAAAATTTTATTGAATATAACCAGATTCAAAATCGACTTTTTTAGTACGATAATTTTAAGGACGGACTAATCAACTTTCTTAAATAAATGAATTGACTATATATAGAGAGAATCCCCAGTTCTATTTCAACTAAAAATTTTCATTATGAAAATTAGACCTGCAACAAATCACTCCTCAGGGAAATTGATTATAATCATTTTTTCCTACAAAAAACGGAACTTATTTTGTCTCTCGGAGATAGAATTTGTTCTCTGGTATATTTTGGTATACCGAATTCAACATAATTTTTTTTAATAAAACAAAGTTTTTAAGCTCATTATAGGGCTGACTATTTTTTGTTTTAACTGTTTCATTTTTAATTGATTGTTTAATTGCGTAGGTGCTTGCACTTACTGCGAGAGGTGTTTTATTGTCCATTTTCTAATCTTCCAAATTATGAAAAAAAAATTTACTTTTTGTAGTCTCAATCCTCAAATGAGATTATTAGGACTTTTAACTTTATTCTTAGTATGCACTAATGCATTCTCTCAGACTATTTGTAGACCAGTGTCTCAAACAAATAGTACGGGAGGAGGACTTTTGTGTATAGGAGTAGATGTTAATAGTCCCGCCAATGCTTTTGATAGCGCTGGCTTATCCACTTATGCAACCTTATCAAATGGTGTTGCAGTGGCTGGGTGTTTTGCAGAAGAAACAATGACTTTAAACCAAACGGCCCGAGCCGGTGATCAAGTTGCAATATACTTTGGTACCGGGAACGGATTGCTTGATTTAACTTTGTTATCAAATGCAACGGTTCAAGCTAAAAATTCTGGAGCTAATGTAGGTTCAAGTGTAGCTTTAAACAGTCCGCTTTTAAATTTAAACTTATTAAGCGGTAATACTGTTGCGGTTGCCAAATTTCCTATTACAGGTGATACCAACCAGATTCAAATTCAAGTTGGAGGTGGTTTGGTAGCTCTTTTAGCAACCTTGAGAGTTTACGATGTTAGGCTTGAATTTGCGCAACCAACTGTATCTGGTGGTTTATCACAGACTATTTGTGCGGGAGTTCCAACAACTCTTACAGCAACACCAGCTGTGGGTACTACGCTAGCTTGGTATAGTTCTGAATTTTCAACAACTGCTTTGGCAGTAGGAAATACTTATACGACTCCTGCCTTAACAGCAAATACGACATATTATATAGGAATAACTAGAGCTGCAGGTTGCGAAGGAAATGTTCGTGTGCCTGTGGTTTTGAATGTTTCTAATCCAATAATTCCAGCAGTTAGTAATGTTGGAACAACGGTTTGTTCGACAGGTGCAACTCAGCAAACGACTTTATCGGTTGTAAATGCTGCCCCTGGAACAACTTACAACTGGTACTCTTCAGCAACTGGTGGTCCTGCTTTAGCTAGCGGAACTACTTACTCTCCAACAGTACCTTTAGGAACGACTCAATTCTTTGTGGAGGCTGCTATTGGCAGTTGTGTTAGTTCACGTACTTCGGTTAGTGTCACTTCTACAGCGATACCTGCTACACCTACAATTCTTACACAAAGTGTAACGATACAATCTGGCCAAAATGCAACTTTAAGCGCCACAGGAGATGTGGGAACACAATTAAATTGGTACGAAACTGCAACTGGCGGAACAGCTGTTGCAACGAATACATCAACTTTTACTACACCAATTTTAACGGCTACCAAAACCTACTATGTTGAAGCGCAAAGTGCTAACGGAAATTGTGTTAGCGCAACGAGAGTTCCTGTTACAGTTACGGTTCAGCCTGCAGCATTAGGAGGATGTCTTGAAGCTAGCAGTCAAGTAACTAGTCAAGTCGGGATATGTTTATTGTGTAGTGCAACTAATTTGAGTAATTCTGTAGATGGTAATCCTGGAACTGCAGCAAGTTTAAGTGTTCCAGTTGGAGTTGCTGCATCAATTCAGCAAACATTACAATTTACTAATCCAGGGAAAGCGGGCGATATTGTTGATGTCGATTTGGAATTACCTGGAGGTCTCGCTGATCTCTCTTTATTAGGAGCTGTGAGCTTGGCAACTTATAATGGTACAATATATAATAATGATAGAGTAGCCATAACAAATCCTTTAATTAATTTACAATTATTGTCAGGAAATCGCTTTAGAGCAAGTGTAACTGCAGGAGCTAATTTTGATCGCGTAGAGATTCGATTGGGAGCTGTGGCAACAGTTTTGTCTACATTAAATATTTATCAGGCAACATATCGTTACAAAGCACCAGTTGTTACAGGAAATACGGCTATTTGTAGCGGAACAACAACAACATTAACTGCAGCACTTGCAGTGGGTGAAACAGTTAAGTGGTATAATGTTGCTACAGGTGGTACTTCTTTAGCCTCTACAGCTGCATTTACAACACCAGCTTTAACTGCACCAACGACTTATTATCTTGAGGTTACAAGAAACGGTTGTGTAAATAGCGTAAGATCTTCGGTTCAAGTATTAATTGATAACCCTGTTTTACCTACTATTACAGCATCGCCTTCAACTATTTGCAGTGGGCAATCCACAACATTATCCGTAGATGCTCCAGTTGCAGGTACTGATTATAATTGGTACGATGCTCCAACAGGCGGCAATTTAGTATTTACAGGAACTACGTTTACAACACCAGCTTTAACTGCAGATGTTACATACCATGTTGAAGCAGTTATTGGCAGTTGTTCGACTACAACGCGTACTGCTGTGCCACTGACAGTTAATCCTTTGCCAGCAACACCTACTTTTGCATCTTCAGATGTTCTTATTCAGTCAGGGCAAACAGTTACCTTGCAGGTTCAAAATCCAGTTGGAGGTGTTCGATACAATTGGTATGATGCAGCAACAGGAGGTGCTTCTGTAGCTTTTAATACAACTAGCTTTACTCCGAGTCCAGCTTTAATTGCTAACAAAACTTATTATGTTGAAGCTTCGAATGTGTTAACAGATTGCGCAAACCCAGTTAGAGGAATTATAAATGTTACTGTAATCAATGCAATAAGCAACTGTCTTAGAGCCAATTCTCAAGTGGTAACAAAAGGCGGTTTAACGGGCTGTTTATCATGTGGTTCGGTGAATGACGGAAATTCTATTGATAGTGACAACACTACAGCAGCTACGCTTTCAGTGCCTTTAGGCGTAGTTGATTATATTCAACAGACATTGACTTTTACTTCTTCAGGACAAGCAGGTGATATTATTGATGTGGAATTAGGTATTCCTACAGGATTACTTGATATTAGCGCACTTTCTAATATTAGCTTAGAAAGTTTTAATGGAGGGAATCCAAATGGTGATCAGACTAATATTAGCTCATTATTAAATGTACAGCTTTTAGGAGGTAATCGTTTTAGAGCAAGTCTTGTTGCGGCTGGAGCATTTACAAGTGTTCAGGTTCGCTTAACAGGACTATTAACTGCACTTTCTTCTTTAGATATATATGATGCTTCTTACAGATTTGCAAATGCTACCATTACAGGAGCAGCAACGCCAATCTGTGCAGGACAGACAGCTTCGTTGTCAGCTTCGTCAACAGGGGGAGAAACTTTTGTTTGGTATGACGCTTCTACAGGAGGCAATATTGTAAGTGTAGCTCCAACAGCTCCATTAACAACAACAACGACATACTATTTAGAAGCTACACGTGGAGGAACTTGTGTAAACAGTTTACGTCAAGCAGTTACTGTTAATGTATTGCCAATTCCAACAGGTGCAAACATTAATATTGCTACTCCTATTGAAGCAACTTGTGCAGGAGCGGCAGTAATAGCTCCTACAACAACAATTGCTGGAGCTACATTTAAATATTATACAGATCAGACTAAAGCTCAAGAAATTGTAAATGGAACTACAATTGGAACCGCAACTTTTGCTAAAGATGCTAATGGAGTACTTACGATTTCAGGTTTAACTGGTACTACGCACAATTATTATATCTCTGCAGTAAATGGCGGTACGTGTGAAAATGGTACTGGAGATTTGAAGTTAGTGACTGTTAACTTGCCTTCAGTCACACCTTTGACTGTTATTCCTACGCCACTGCAAGCTTGTGGTAGTGCTAATTTGGCTAATGCAATTACTAATTTTGATTCAACTGTTACTTATACTTTTTATGATCCTTCAAATAATGTAATGACAGCCGACGCTGCTGCAAATGTAACAGTAAGTGGTACTTATTCTATACAAGCACAGAGTACTACAAGCACTTGTCCGTCAGCGAAACAGTCTGTTACGGTAACAATTAATCAAGTGCCAACTTTAGTGGTGACCAATCCGCAAGAATCTGTAAATGTTGGAACTGATGTTGCCTTAAATGCTACTTCTACAGGAACTGTTACATGGTTTAATCCACAAGGAGTTGCCCTTACAGGTCCTCCGTTTACAACTGGCCCGTTGAACGTTCCAGGAGTTTATACTTATACTGCTGTTGCGACTATTGGAACTTGTACTACAACTGCAACTAAGATAATCAATGTGATTGATCTTACAAGCTGTCAAAATTTAACAGAACGAGTTTATGCTACAGCACAAACTAAAGGTTCTATAATTACAGGGGATGTTACAAATGGACCAAATGCAGTCGATGGAAACCCTCAGACATTTTCAACAATTACGACAGGTTTAGGGCTTTTAGGTGTTGGGACAACATGGCAAAATCTAACTTGGCCTTCTACTATAGCTAAAGGTACTCCAGTTACAGTTAAATTAGGTTCTGAATATAGTTTATTGGCTGTTGGTCAGAATTTATCAGTAGTGGGGACAAAAAATGGCAATCTTATTGGGGCAATGCAGCCAGTATCAGGATCATTATTAAACTTAATCTCAGGAGATAATACTTATGAGTTTACATTTGTTCCTTCAGATGCATCTGGTCCACAAGATTATGATGGTATTCGTATTGTATCTTCTTCAGTTTTAAGTGTTGCTCAAAGTACAAAAGTCTTTGATGCTCATTATAATAAACCAGTTACCTCTGTAACTTGTACTCCAGGAGATATTCAGGATATTTTTTACGGTGCAACAGATATAAACCTTCCTGTGGGCGCAGCAACTGCTTTAATAGGAGTAAGTGATGCTTGGAATGTTGCTGATAATGACGTAACAACTTTTGCTACAATGTATAGTGGAGTTGGGGTTGCGGCAGCTGCAGATTTGACGGTGCAATTTAAAACACCTTCTGTTCTTAGTGATACATTACGAATTGTAGTTTCTAAACCTGGTGCTCTTTTAACGGTTAATCTACTTACAGGATTCTCAGTTCAACGTTATTTAGGAAATGTAGCGGTTGGTGCTCCAATCCAAAATACGAGTCAATTATTAAGTATAAAGCTATTGCCAGGAAATTCTTTGGCAATGGTATTGGTATCTTCTCCAACAGAAATTTACGATAGAGTTAGAATTCGTTTAGGTGGTGTCGTAGGAGTGTTAGATTTCTTAAGAGTTCATACTGTAGAAAGAACAGCCAATACAACTGTCATTGGAGCAGATCCTCAAAATAAGATTACGGTCTGTCCAGGAACCGATATTACGCTCCAGATACCTGAAGTGGATTGTTCTACTTATCGATGGTACGATGCACAGACAGGTGGAAACTTAGTTGCAAGCGGGCCAACTTTCACAGTGCCGGATAATTTAACTGCAGGTATTTACAGATATTACGTGCAGCCAGTACGTTATGGCTGTGAAAGTTATGCAAGAGGAGAAGTTACTGTTGAAGTAAAAGGTACTGCTCCAGTAAATGCTTTGGCTAATATTACATTAAATGGAGGAACTGCAACTTCAATTTGTTCAGCTTCAGGATCTGTAACTTTAGCAACGGGTTTAACAGGAACACCTGCTTTAACGAATCCTGTTTATCATTGGTATAAATTAAATGGTTCAACAACTGACTTAGTTACAGGTGAAACAACTGCTCAGTTGATAGTTAATGGATTAATTCCAGGAACTTATACTTATTTTGTTGGAGTGAGTTCAGATGAATTGTGTGAAACTGCAGCTGCAGATAGAAAACAAATCACATTTACAATTTTACCTCCATCAACAGTAAACGATATTTTAGTAGATGATGTAACGGTTTGTCCAGGCTTATCAGCATCATTAACTCCAACAGCACCTACATTATCAAGCCCTTTATTTACTTGGTATTTAGATGCAAATAAAACACAGCCTATTACAAATGGAGCTGTTATAGCGGGAGTTACTTATACAATAAATGCTGCAGGTATTTTGACTGCCGCAGGTTTGACAAAAGCAGTAAGTCCAATAACATATTATGTTGCTGTGTCAAGCACTAATACTTGCGAAAATTTAGCAGGAACATTGCAACATGCAGCAATTATAGTTAGTGACCCAAATACACCAACAACGACAAATATGACTCAGAATTTCTGTTTGTCTAGTGCATCGACGGTTGCTAATATCCAAGTGAATGAAAGTAATGTAATTTGGTATGATGCAGCTACAGGAGGAAATGCATTTGCATCAACAGATCTATTAACAAGCAGAATCTACTATGGAGCCGCTACAGATGCACTAACAAGTTGCGAAAGTTCAGTAAGATTGGCAGTTACAGTAAATGTAAACGATCCAGGAACTCCAACATTAGTGACAGCAGGAACGCAAAATTTCTGTACAGCTAATGCGCCAACATTTGCTAGCGTTCAGTTTAATGAATCGAATATTGTTTGGTACACGGCTTTAACAGGCGGAACATTGATTCCTTCTACGACGGCTTTAACCACCGGTACATATTATGCGGCTATTAAGGACGCGACTACAAACTGCGAAAGCAATACAAGACTTCCAGTTGCAGTCAATGTTACCGATCCGGCAACTCCAACAACTACACAAAGCACTCAGAATTTCTGTCTGTCTTCTGCTTCAACAGTTGCCAATATCCAAGTGAATGAAAGCAATGTGGTTTGGTACGATGCGGATACAGGAGGAAACCTTTTTGCATCAACGGATGCATTGGTAAGCAGAATCTACTATGGAGCAATTAAAGATCCAATTACAGACTGCGAGAGTTCAGTGAGATTAGAAGTTACAGTAATTGTAAACGATCCTGGAACTCCAACATTAGTGACTGCGGGAACACAAAACTTCTGTACAGTTAACGCGCCAACTTTTGCAAGCATTCAGTTTAATGAATCGAATATTGTATGGTATACAGCTGCAACAGGCGGAACATTAATAGCTCCGACAACAGCTTTAACCAGCGGTACATATTATGCGGCAATTAATGATCTTACAACAAACTGCGAAAGCGCTACAAGACTTCCAGTTGATGTAATTGTGACTGATCCTGCAACGCCAACAACGACAGATACTACTCAGGATTTCTGTCTGTCTGCTGCTGCAACAGTTGCCAATATTCAAGTAAATGAAAACAATGTGGTTTGGTATGACGCGGCTACAGGAGGAACAGCATTTGCTTCAACAGATCTATTAACAGACAGAATCTACTATGGTGCAATTAAAGATCCGGTTACAGACTGTGAGAGTTTAGTGAGATTGGCAGTGACAGTAAACTTAAACGATCCAGGAACGCCGACTTTAGTTACAACTGGAACGCAAAATTTCTGTACAGTTAATGCGCCAACATTTGCAAGTGTTCAGTTTAATGAATTGAATATTGTATGGTATACAGCTCTAACAGGCGGAACATTGATTTCATCTGCTACGGCTTTAACCAGCGGTACATATTATGCTGCAATTAAAGATCTTACAACAAACTGCGAAAGTGCGACAAGACTTCCAGTTGATATTATTGTAACAGATCCAGCAACGCCAACAACTACACAGAGTACTCAGAATTTCTGTCTATCTGCTGCTGTAACAGTTGCCAATATCCAAGTGAATGAAAGCAATGTAGTTTGGTATGATGCAGCTACAGGAGGAACAGCATTTGCTTCAACAGATGCATTAACAGGCAGAATCTACTATGGCGCAATTAAAGATCCGGTTACAGACTGCGAGAGTTCAGTGAGATTGGTGGTTACAGTAAATGTAAACGATCCAGGAACTCCAACATTAGTGACTGCAGGAGTACAGAATTTCTGTACAGTTAATGCGCCAACATTTGCTAGCGTTCAGTTTAATGAGGCGAATATTGTTTGGTACACTGCTTTAACGGGCGGAACATTGATTCCTTCTACGACGGCTTTAACCACTGGTACATATTATGCGGCTATTAAAGACGCGGCTACAAACTGCGAAAGTGCTACAAGACTTCCAGTTGCAGTCAATGTTACAGATCCTGCAACTCCAACAACTACACAAAGCACTCAGAATTTCTGTCTGTCTGCTGCACCAACAGTTGCCAATATCCAGGTGAATGAAAGCAATGTGGTTTGGTACGATGCGGCTACGGCAGGAAACCTTTTTGCATCAACAGATGCATTGGTAAGCAGAATCTATTATGGAGCAGTAAAAGATCCAGTTACAGGATGCGAGAGTTCAGTGAGATTGGCAGTTACAGTAATTGTAAACGATCCGGGAACTCCAACATTAGTGACTGCAGGAACACAAAACTTCTGTACAGTTAACGCGCCAACTTTTGCAAGCATTCAGTTTAATGAATCGAATATTGTATGGTATACAGCTGCAACAGGCGGAACATTAATAGCTCCGACAACAGCTTTAACCAGCGGTACATATTATGCGGCAATTAATGATCTTACAACAAACTGCGAAAGCGCTACAAGACTTCCAGTTGATGTAATTGTGACTGATCCCGCAACGCCAACAACGACAGATACTACTCAGGATTTCTGTCTGTCTGCTGCTGCAACAGTTGCCAATATCCAAGTGAATGAAAGCAATGTGGTTTGGTATGACGCGGCTACAGGAGGAACAGCATTTGCTACAACAGATCTATTAACAGGCAGAATCTACTATGGTGCAATTAAAGATCCGGTTACAGACTGTGAGAGTCTAGTGAGATTGGCAGTGACAGTAAACTTAAACGATCCAGGAACGCCGACTTTAGTTACAACTGGAACACAAAACTTCTGTAAGGTTAATGGACCTACTTTTGCAAGTGTTCAGTTTAATGAATCGAATATTGTATGGTATACAGCTCTAACAGGCGGAACATTGATTTCTTCTGCTACGGCTTTAACCAGCGGTACATATTATGCTGCAATTAAAGATCTTACAACAAACTGCGAAAGTGCAAGAAGACTTCCAGTTGATATTATTGTAACAGATCCAGCAACGCCAACAACTACACAGAGTACTCAGAATTTCTGTCTATCTGCTGCTGCAACAGTTGCCAATATCCAAGTGAATGAAAGCAATGTAGTTTGGTATGATGCAGCTACAGGAGGAACAGCATTTGCTTCAACAGATGCATTAACAGGCAGAATCTACTATGGTGCAATTAAAGATCCGGTTACAGACTGCGAAAGTTCAGTAAGATTGGCGGTTACAGTAAATGTAAACGATCCGGGAACTCCAACATTGGTGACAGCGGGAACGCAAAATTTCTGTACAGTTAATGCGCCAACATTTGCAAGCGTTCAGTTTAATGAATCGAATATTGTTTGGTACACGGCTTTAACAGGCGGAACATTGATTCCTTCTACGACGGCTTTAACCACTGGTACATATTATGCGGCTATTAAAGACGCGGCTACAAACTGCGAAAGTGCTACAAGACTTCCAGTTGCAGTCAATGTTACTGATCCTGCAACGCCAACGACAAATGCTGCAGCGCAGACTTTCTGTACGGGAACAAATCCAACAGTTGCCAATATTCAAGTGAATGAAAGCAATGTAGTTTGGTATGCTACACAAACTGGAGGAACGGCTTTTGCTTCAACAGATGCATTAACTACAAGAACTTATTTTGGAGCAATAAAAGATCCAACAACAGGATGTGAAAGCAGTGTAAGATTACAAGTAGCTGTAACAGTTGGTAATACATTAAATCCAACAACAAATAATACAGCACAAACTTTCTGTTCTGTAAATGGGCCAACTGTTGAAAGTATACAAGTTAACGAAAGCAATGTAACATGGTTTACTGCTGCAACAGGAGGAACGGCAATACTAGCAGGGACATTACTTGCTTCTGGAATTTATTACGGAAATATTGTTGATCCGTCTGGTTGTGAAAGCTCAACTCGTTTACAGGTAACGGTTACAGTAAACAATCCAAGTTCAACACCAACTACAAATGATACAACTCAAAACTTCTGTACATTAAATTCGCCAACAGTTGCAAATATCCAAGTTAACGAAGCAAATGTTGTGTGGTATAGTACAGCGACAGGCGGAACAGCACTTCCACCAACAACAGCTTTAGCAACAGGTACTTACTATGGTGCAGTTTCAAGCGTTAATGGTTGTGAGAATCCTGTAAGATTAGCAGTAATTGTAAATGTGAATTCTCCAAGTGTAATAACAACACCAAGAACAACGCAAACATTCTGTTTATCTGCTATACCAACTTTAGCGAATATTTTTGTAAATGAAGCAAATGTAGTTTGGTATGCCTCTGCGACTGGAGGAACACCATTAGCAAATACTACTCAGCTTACTGCGACAACTTATTATGCGGGAGCATTGGCTAACACGTTTAATGGCTGTGATAACGGACCGAGATTAGGTGTTACAATTGCATTCGAAAACGATGCTGCAGTTCAAATCACATCTACAGATGATACTCCATGTGTTTTCAAAGGTGTAACTTATTCAATTGCAAATGGTAAGTCTAATTACGTATGGACGATTAACGGTGGTACAATTGTTTCAGGTGGAGGTACAAACGACGGATCTGTAACAGTTTCTTGGTCAGATATTGGTCCTGGAACAGTAACGGTAGCTTATGTTAATAATTGTGACGAAAGAACAATTAAGACTTTAAATGTTACTGTTGCTAGTTGTTCAGATTTAACAATTACTCACACTGTAGATAATCCAACTCCGAATTTTGGAGATCAGGTAACATTTACAATAACGGTAAATAATGTGGGCGAAGGCGATTTTATAAATACGATCGTTAGTGATTTACTTCCAAGTGGTCTGCAATTAGTAAGTTCATCTGCAACAGCAGGAACATACGATCCAGCAACACAGGTTTGGACAATTCCATCATTAAATGCTGGACAAAGTGTAGTACTAACAGTGGTTGCAGAAGTGTTGCCAAGCGGAAACTATACAAGTGTCGCAAACATCGAAATTTCGACTCCTTTAGATGTTGATACATCAAACAACTCAGCTTCAGTAACATTAGTGCCAATTTGTTTGACAGTTTACAATGAGTTTACTCCGAATAATGATGGTAAAAATGATTTGTTCAGAATTGATTGTATCGAGTCTCATCCAAATAACGAACTTAAAGTGTTTAATAGATATGGAGCGTTAGTGTATAGTAAAACACACTATGAGAATGATTGGGATGGTACAGCAAATGTATCCGGAGTTGTTAATAGAGGAGATATGTTGCCAACAGGTACTTATTTTTATGTGATAACCATTGGAGATGGAACGGTTAAAAAAGGCTGGTTATCTATTATGAGATAATCCACTTCTATTAATCATCTAATTAATTAAACTAAATAAGTATCGTTATGAAACTATATATAAAATCATTAGAAACGTATTTAATTTTAATATGTTCTTTTATCACGGTTTGTGCTTCGGCACAACAAGATCCGGAATATACCCAGTATATGTATAATACTATGGCGGTAAACCCAGCTTATGCTGGGTCTACCGGAACCATAGAAGCAGCTCTTTTATATCGTTCTCAATGGGTAGGAATGCCAGGTGCGCCAGAAACACAATCTTTCTCGATTCATTCTCCTCTTAGAAATGAAAAATTAGGATTAGGTTTGAGTGTTGTTAATGATAAAATTGGACCTTCCAACGAATTGTATCTTGATGGAAATTTCTCTTATTCAATCCCTCTTGGGTATGAAAAAAGATTGGCTTTTGGTATAAAAGCTGGTACGAGAGTCTTAAACATCGATTGGTCCAAAGGAAGATACTATGATGATGACGACGTTTTGTTAAATCAGAACATTAACAATCAGATGAAATTAGCAGTAGGGGCAGGTGTTTACTATTACACACAAAAATGGTATGTGGGATTCTCTATTCCAAGTTTTATTCAGAATGATTACTATGACGATGTAAAAGAATCTATAGATTATGATCGTTTGCACTACTATTTAATGGGAGGTTATGTTTTTGATTTGAATCCAAATTTGAAATTTAAACCAGCATTTTTAGTTAAAGCAGTCAGCGGAGCACCACTTACCGCAGATATATCAGCAAATTTCATGATTCAGGAAAAGTTTGTTATAGGAGGAGCATATCGAACAGATGATTCGATAAGCATATTGGCAGGTTTTCAAATATCACCAAGTTTCTATCTTGGATATGCTTTTGATTATACTGTAAGCCAATTGAACAAATACAATGATGGTTCGCATGAATTCATCTTGCGTTATCAATTTGTGAAAAACCAAAGCAAAATTAAATCTCCTCGATTCTTCTAAAAACAAAACTTATGAGAAAACTATATATCCTATGTTTAATTTTGAGCGTTACATTTAGTTTCGCTCAAAAAACTAATTTGAAGAAAGCTGATGCTTTGTTTAGAAACTTCTCGTACTTAGATGCCTCAAAAGCTTACGAAGAATGTTTGCAAAATATAAAAGATCCATCAGCACAGACTTTGAAGAATGCGGCAGATTCCTATTATTTTATTTCTGATTCTAGAAACGCCCTTAAATGGTATAGAAAATTGTATGAAGTTCAAGGAAATAATCTTACTGATATTTATTACCTACGCTATATTCAATCTATGAAAGCCGTTATGGATTATGACGAAGCCGATAAAATCACAAAAGAATATTTAGATAAAAAAGGTGATAAAGCAGAGATTAATAGATACGTTGCCCAAAAAAAATACATGGACAGCGTTGCAAAAGCAAAACCTCTTTATACGATTAAAAATCTTGATATTAATACTAGCAAATCAGATTTTGGAGCCACATTTTTTAAAGACAATATAGTATTTACATCTGCCAGAGACACGACAAAGTTCAGCGAAAAATTGTATACTTGGAACAATCAGCCTTTTCTTAATTTGTACGTTGCTGAGAGAAATCCGGCAGATGGAAGTTTATTTAACGAAACAGTTTTTATTCCAAACGTCATGACTAAATACCATGAGGCAACAGCTAGTTTTGATAGCGAAGGAAAAACAATGTATTATTCAACCAATATTGTTAAGAAAAACAAACTAGTCGTTGATGAAGCAAAAGTCAATAATTTTCAAATTATCAAAGGATCAATTGTTAACAATAAACTAGAAAATCCGCAGAAAGTATTTTTTGACAGCAACGATTACTCTGTTGGACATCCTGCATTAAGCGAAGATGGACAATTTCTCTTCTTTGCTTCAGATATGCCAGGAGGACAAGGCGAAACCGATCTTTATATGGTAAAAATCGCAGCAGATGGTACAATGAGTTCGCCTCAGAATCTAGGAACAAATATTAACACTATTGGTAATGAGGTTTTTCCATTCTTCCAAAACGGAGTCTTATATTTTTCTTCTGATGGACATTATGGATGGGGAGATTTGGATGTTTACGAAAGTAAACTTCTGCCAGATGGAACTTTTTCTACACCAAAAAACCTTGGAGCACCTATAAATAGTAATAAAGACGACTTTTCTTTTATAATTGATAAGACAGATTCTTACGGCTATTTTTCTTCAAATAGAGAGGGAGGAAAAGGTGATGATGACATTTATTCTTTTGTAAAAGGAAAACCTGTTTGCAATCAAAGTATTTCTGGAATGGCTATAGATCACAAAACGAAAAAGCCTTTAACAGATGTTACAATAATGGCTTACAATTCTTTTAGCGAAATTTTAGGTGAAACCAAAACAAATTTTGATGGAAAATATGCTATCGAAGTGCCTTGCAACAAAGTTGTCAAAATGATTGCGGCAAAACCAAATTACAGCAGTGACGATAAAACTGTAGAAACCACTTCAGAAAATGGGGGCGAAATAAAAGATGTAAATTTTGAATTGAGCAATTATGATGATTTGGTTGTTAAAAAACAAGGAGTTGAAAAAGTCGATGTAAATCCAATTTATTTTGATTATAACAAGTACAATATCACTCCAAAAGCAGTTGAAGAATTGTCTAAAGTTGTCTTTGTCATGCAGAAATTTCCAAACATTAGAATCAAAATTGAATCTCATACAGATTCACGCGGAAAAGATGCTTATAATTTAAAACTTTCAGACAATAGAGCAAAATCAACTCGTGATTATATTCTTTCGCAAGGTATAGATGCCTCTAGAATCGAAAGCGCAATTGGGTATGGAGAAACTCGATTAGTCAATAGATGTAAAAATGGTGTAAAATGTTCTGAAGAAGAGCATGCGCAAAATAGACGTTCAGATTTTATCATTATTCAAAAATAATTTTATATTTTCGCTGTAAAGTATTGATTTTCAGTTTAAAATATAAAACGTCGAAACCATTTGGAAGTTGGTTTTTTAAATTCTTTTTTAAGAATAATGGACAAGGAGAGAATCAGACTGCATGAATTTGCAGTCTGATTTTTGATTTTTTAAAACTTTTATTTTTTCTGCATTTGAACAAAAATAAATTCTAATTTTGATATTCAGTTTTTCATTATTATAATCTGCAATATTTTACTATTTATGAGCATTCAAGAGACCATTCAAACATTACGAAATGAACTTAATCAGCACAACTATAATTATTATGTGTTAGACAATGCTACAATTTCAGATTATGATTTTGACATTAAATTGAAAGAACTTCAAGATTTAGAGAATAAACATCCAGAGTTTTTTGACGAAAATTCACCAACACAAAGAGTGGGAGGAACCGTTACTAAAAATTTCAAAACAATCGCTCACCAATACAGAATGTATTCTTTGGATAATTCTTATTCTAAAGAAGATCTTTTAGATTGGGAAAACCGCATTCAAAAAGTTTTAGGAAACGTAAACTTGCAATACACTTGCGAATTAAAATACGATGGAGCCTCAATAAGCATTACGTACGAAAACGGAAAACTAGTTCAAGCCCTAACACGCGGGGACGGTTTTCAAGGTGATGAAGTAACAAGTAATATCAAAACTATAAAATCAGTTCCGTTGCATTTAAAAGGAAACTATCCTGATAAATTTGATATTCGTGGAGAAATTATTCTTCCATTTGCTGGTTTTGAGAAAATGAACCAAGAATTAATAGAAATTGGAGAAACTCCATATTCAAATCCAAGAAATACAGCTTCGGGAAGTTTAAAGTTGCAAGATAGCGCTGAGGTTGCCAAACGTCCGCTAGAATGCTTGCTTTATTTTGTAATAGGAAACAATCTTCCATTCAAAACTCAATATGAAGGATTAGAATCTGCTAGAAGCTGGGGATTCAAAGTTCCTAAAGAAGCAAAATTAGTCAACAGCATGCACGAAGTTTTTGATTTTATTGATTATTGGGATGTGCACCGTCATAATTTGCCTTATGAAACTGATGGCGTTGTTGTAAAAGTTAACAGTATTCAGCATCAGGAAGAATTAGGTTATACAGCAAAATCGCCACGTTGGGCAATTGCATACAAATTTAAATCAGAACAAGTTTCAACCAAATTAAAATCAATTTCATACCAAGTTGGAAGAACCGGAGCAATAACGCCTGTTGCCAATTTAGAACCTGTTCAGTTAGCTGGAACAATTGTAAAAAGAGCTTCTCTTCATAATGCCGATCAAATTGAAAAATTAGACATTAGAATAAATGACACCGTTTTTGTTGAAAAAGGAGGAGAAATTATTCCAAAAATCATTGCAGTAGATTTAGAGAAACGACCAGAAGATTCAGAAAAGACACATTATATTACACATTGCCCAGAATGTCAAACCGAATTGGTTAGAAACGAAGGAGAAGCGAATCATTATTGTCCTAATTTTTATGGTTGTCCCCCTCAGATTATTGGAAGAATTCAACATTATATTTCAAGAAAAGCAATGGATATTGAAGGCCTTGGAGGAGAAACAGTGGCGCTGCTTTTCAAAAATAATTTAGTTCATAATTATGCCGATTTGTATGAATTAAAAGTAGAAGATATTCTGCATTTAGAAAGAATGGCTCAAAAATCAGCTGAGAACCTGGTAAATGGAGTTCAGAAATCAAAAGAAATTCCGTTCGAAAGCGTATTATTTGCATTAGGAATTCGTTTTGTTGGAGAAACAGTTGCCAAAAAACTGGCAAAACATTATAAAAATATAGATGCTTTGGCTCAAGCTTCTTTAATGGACTTAATTTTGGTTGATGAGATTGGAGAAAGAATTGCTAAAAGTGTTATTGAATTTTTTGAAAACGAGGAGAATAGAAAAATTATTGAACGTTTAAAAAGTTATGGAATTCAATTTGAAATTGAAGAAAAAATAAACCCAAATGCTACTGATAAATTTGTTGGAAAAACTTTTGTAGTTTCTGGTGTCTTTAGTCAATTTTCTAGAGACGAATTAAAGAAAACTATTGAAGATAACGGAGGAAAAGTAGGAAGCTCAATTTCTGCAAAAACAGATTTTGTAGTGGCGGGAGATAATATGGGACCAGCAAAATTGGAGAAAGCAACAAAGTTGAACATTACCATATTATCAGAAGAAGATTTTATAAACAAATTAAATGAAGCCTAACAAACCGTCATTAATTTTGTTCTTTTTTGGCTTGTTGTGTACAATCATTTTTGATTGGACAGAACAAGACTTTTTTGCAACATATGCAAAAGCGATTGTTCTCCCTGCTATTTTTATCTATTATTTAATTAGCAGTGAGTTCAAAATCGGAAAAATAGAAAGTTTAATTTTCTTCTTTTGTTTTGTTGGACAAGTTTATGATTTAATGGATGTTGAAAGTTCCGAAATTGGAGGTGTTCTCAGCTTTTTAATTGTTTACATTTTAATCGTCGTAATATTTATTCGGGAACACGAACGAATAAAGTTAACCAGAAGAGATATTCTACCCATTTCTATTGTAGTTGTTTTTATCGTTTATTTATTAATCTCTGTTTTGAGCCTGCAGCTCGACAGCATGAGAAAATTTATAATGATATACACCGTATACGGAATCGTTCTGAGTTTACTAAGCTATTTCTGCTTTGTTAGTTATATTACCAAAGGAACACACATAGCATTGCTAATGTCCCTTATGGCAATAAGCTACATTTTTTCCGATATCTTTTATATTTTTAATGAATATTTCTCGTATTCGGTTGTCTTAGTTTTAATACGAGATACAACTCAAATTCTAGCTTATTTCTTTATGGTAGAATACTTTTTAGAAAAAGCTAGAATTCAAAGAAAGACTATACAACAATAGTTGCACTTTGGTTGGTATGTGCTTTGTTTTTGTCAAAATAGAAATCGATACGACCTAAATTAATTCCGTAGCATCCAACTTGATTTACCAAAACATCTTTTCCATCCTTATTTTTTACAATTGTAGGTTTGTCTAAGAAAGTATGAGTATGTCCTCCAATAATTAAGTCAATATCTTGTGTTTGTTCAGCAAATGTCAAATCGCTAATTTTTGTTGGATCATCTTTGTATTTATAACCTAAATGCGAAAGGCAAATTACCAAATCACATTTTTGCTCCTTTTTCAAAAGCTTTGTCATATCTTGAGCAACTTCCACCGGGTTGTTGTAAACTGTTTCCAAGTATAACTTTTTGTCTACTAAACCTTGCAATTCGATTCCAACACCAAAAACACCAATTTTAATTCCGTTTTTGTTAAAGATTTTGTACGGTTTTACATGTCCGTCCATAACCGTATTTTTAAAATCGTAGTTAGAGTTGATAAAGTCGAACGTTGCATGCGGAAGCTGAGCATATAATCCGTCAAGACCATTATCAAAATCGTGGTTTCCAATTGTAGAAGCATCATATTTCATCATACTCATTAATTTGAACTCCAACTCACCTCCATAATAATTAAAATATGGAGTTCCCTGAAAAATATCTCCAGCATCCAATAAGAGTACATTCGGATTTTCTCTTCGAATCGTTTCAATCAATGCCGCACGACGAGACACCCCGCCTTTGTTAGGATTACGCGGATCATCAGCAGGAAAAGGGTCAATGTGACTATGCACATCATTAGTATGTAGAATTGTTAAATGTTTAATATCGTTACTTTCAAAACTGCTCAAAGACAATCCTAAACTCAATAGGGCAGTACTTGCTGCTGTTTTTTCGATAAACTCTCTTCTTTTCATTTTATATATTTTTTGCCAGAGGCTATGTAGTTTATTTTTTTTTTAGCCACTAATTTCGCTAATTAACACAAATTATTTTTTAAGGATTTTTTTAATTTGTGCGAATTTGTGTAATTCGTGGCGAACCCTTTTTATTCTTCTGTAATTCTGATATTTTTTGGAGCAACAACCGTGTCTACTTCTTTAAAATAATCAATTAGTACATCTCTAAGTTTGTAATTTAAGTCAAACTTTTGAGTGCTTTTTGCAAAGAAAGTCATGCTGTCTCCTCCATTTGCCAAATAATCGTTTGTGGCAACGTAATACGTTTTGTTTAGGTCTAATGGCTTGCCTTGTATCATGATATTTTTTGCCTTGTTGTCTTTTGTAATTGTAAAAGTCATTCCAGACAATGGTTGAGGTTTTTTCTCCTTAATAATATAAGCCGCAATTTCTAATATTTGTTCACCTTTTAAAGCCATAACAACCAAGCTGTTTTCAAAAGGCATAATTTCGAAAGCCGATCTTGTTGTAACATTTCCTTTTGGAAGAATAGCGCGAATACCACCATGATTTAAAAGACATAGGTCAATATCTTTCTTTTCTCTAGCATTAAAAACAATGTTTCCTCTTTGTACACAAACATCTGCCATCAAGCTCCCAATGCCAGTTTGCCATTTCCCTGTGCTTTTGTCAAGTGTTTCTGGGCAATAAGCCAAAACATTATCCAAATCCTGATTGATATGATCGCGATAAGGTTTAATAAAGTTTTCAATTTCAGAAGTTTCTCCAGCGTTTTCAGTAACTGGAACCTGTTTCCCTTCAATTTTTGTTAAATTGTAGTTATTCTTACTACATGAAGAGATTAAAAAAAGTGTTAAGAATATAACAAAAAGTTTTAAAAATCCGTTATACTTTTTTAGTTTTACCATTTTAAATGCAACTTAAATAATTAATTTTGTAATCTGGTAAAAGTACTATGTTTTTGAATTATATAAAGGAGTTTTTTGTAAAAAAATCATTAAATGTTAATTTAAATAATGAAAAAAGCGAAGTATTTATTAAAAACGTTCAAACGATTGGTTTATTGATAGATGAGAGCAATTTTGAATATTCAGAAGCACTAATAAAGGAGTTGACACTCCACGGAATAGCTTCAGAAAATATAAAAGTTGTTGCATACAAAGGAAAATTCAAGGAAAAAGAAGTCTATTCTCGCCCGACTTTTAGTGAAAAACACATCAATTGGAAGGGAGAAATAACGGAAGCTTTTTTAAATGAGTTTGTGAATTCAAAATTTGATCTTTTGCTAAGTTATTACAATGTCGAAAACAATATTTTGATGTTGATTACGAGCAAGTCAAAAGCTAAATTCAAAATTGGATTTTCTGCTGTAGATCAAAGATTAAACCGCTTGATGATTAGTACGGAATTAGGAAACTATAAACTTTTCGTTTCAGAATTGTTTAGGTATTTAAAAAATATAAAATAAATTAATTAATAATATGCAATCATTGATAGGAACTGGTGTTGCACTTGTGACGCCATTTAAAAAAGATTTTTCAGTTGATATTGAAGCTTTACAGCGAATCGTAAACTTCTCTATAGATGGTGGAGTGGAATATCTTGTTGTGATGGGAACAACAGCAGAAAATGCGACCCTTACAGCAGATGAGAAAGAGTTGGTTATAAAGACTGTAATCGATGTAAACAAAGGAAGATTGCCTCTAGTTTTAGGAGTTGGAGGTAATAATACTATGCAGATTGTTGAGGAATTAAAAACAAGAGATTTTTCTGCTTTTGAAGCGATATTATCTGTTTCTCCATATTATAACAAACCAACTCAGGAAGGGATTTATCAGCATTTTAAAGCAATCGCTGAAGCTTCTCCGGTTCCTGTAATTCTATATAATGTTCCAGGAAGAACTTCAAGCAACATGCTTCCTTCTACAGTGGTGCGATTGGCTAACGATTTTAAAAATGTTGTGGCCATTAAAGAAGCTGCTGGGGATATGGCTCAGGCAATGCAAATTATTAAAAACGCACCAAAAGATTTCTTGGTAATTTCTGGAGATGATATGTTGGCATTGCCGATCGTTTTGGCAGGTGGAGCAGGAGTTATTTCTGTAATTGGACAAGGTTTTCCGAAAGAATTTTCAGAAATGATTCGTTTAGGATTAAATAAAAAAGCATTTGACGCGTTTAAAACACATTATTTTTTATCAGACAGTATCGATATGATTTTTGAGCAGGGAAATCCAGCCGGAATCAAACAAATCTTTCAAGCCCTTGGAATTGCTGAGAATACAGTTCGTCTTCCATTAGTTTCTGTTGATGATTCGTTAGCAACAAGACTAAATGACTTTGTAAAAAACAGCATTAAATAATTGTTAAAGTGCTAGTATTTTAAGATACTAAAAAATTATTTTGCAGTAGCTAAATTAATAACTAAATTTGCCACCGAAACTTCGGTGCAATTTCACTTTGGCATAAAATTGTCTGAGAGATTGTAATAACAGTAAGAAAATGAAAAAAACACTATTGCTTTTAATTGTTGTAACTCTTTTTTATTCTTGTGGAGAATATCAAAAAGCGTTGAAAAATGAAGATGTTGCAGCAAAATTTGAAATGGCAACAAAAATGTATGATGCTGGTAAATACACAAAAGCGATTCGTCTTTTTGAGCAATTAGCAACTTCATATAGAGGTAAACCTCAGGCAGAAAAACTGTTTTATATGTTTTCGCAGTCATATTATAAAACAAAGCAATATTATTTAGCTGGTTATCAGTTTGAAGCTTTTGTTTCAGGATATCCACGAAGTGAAAAAGTTCAAGAAGCTGCTTTTTTAGGAGCATATAGCTATTCTAAATTATCGCCAGTTTACAGTTTAGATCAATCTGATACTGTAAAAGCATTAGAAAAATTGCAAACCTTTATTGATAATTATCCAAACTCTGAATATATTCCTCAAGCAAATGAGGCTGTTCAAAAGTTAAATGGCAAATTAGAGAAAAAAGCATACGAAAATGCTAAAGGATACAATACAATTTCAGATTATAAATCGGCTTTGATCGCTTTTGATAACTTTATTGCTGATTTTCCTGGAACGCCTTTTAAAGAAGATGCATTGTTTTATAAATACGATTCAGCATACAAATTGGCAATTAACAGTATTCCTGCAAAAATGGAAGAGCGTTTAAAGGTTGCGCAAACATGCTATGCTAATTTAGTGAAGTTTAAAAGCGATACAAAATATAAGAAAGAGGCAGACGAAATGAATGCCAGAGTTGAAACAGATTTACAAAAATTTACTAAATAAAATAAAGTCATGGATTTAAAAAAGACGAATGCTCCTGTAAACACAATAACTTATAATAAAACAGTTATTGAAGAGCCAACAGGAAATGTGTATGAGGCAATTACCATTATGGCTAAAAGAGCAAATCAAATTAATTCAGAGATTAAAAAAGAATTGACTGAAAAATTAGAAGAGTTTGCGACTTACAATGATAGTCTAGAAGAAGTTTTTGAAAATAAAGAACAAATTGAAGTTTCTAAATTTTACGAAAAATTACCAAAACCACACGCTTTAGCTGTTCAAGAATGGTTAGACGGTAAAACTTACCACAGAAGTTCAAACAAATAATAGTACAATGTCAGTTTTAAACGGGAAAAAGATTTTACTGGGTGTTTCTGGTGGAGTCGCAGCGTATAAAACAGCCACTTTAGTACGACTTTTTATAAAAGCAGGTGCACATGTCCAAGTGATAATGACACCTGCTTCTAAGGATTTTGTAACCCCACTTACATTATCAACCTTATCAAAAAATCCTGTACATTCAAGTTTCTTTAATCAAGATGACGAAGATGAAGTTTGGAACAATCACGTTGAATTAGGGCTTTGGGCCGATTTAATGCTGATTGCGCCTGCTACTGCAAATACGTTGTCTAAAATGGCGACAGGAAACTGTGATAATCTTTTAATTGCGGCATATTTATCGGCAAAATGTCCAGTCTATTTTGCACCTGCAATGGATTTGGATATGTACAAACACCCATCGACTTTATCGAGCTTTGCTGCATTAAAACAGTACGGAAACATTATGATTCCTGCTGAAAGCGGAGAATTGGCAAGTGGTTTGTCTGGTGAAGGTCGAATGGCTGAACCTGAGAATATTGTTGCATTTCTAGAAGCTGATTTGGAAAGTAAACTACCTTTAAAAGGAAAAAAAATACTTGTTACAGCAGGACCAACATACGAAGCAATAGACCCTGTGCGTTTTATTGGAAATCATTCGTCAGGAAAAATGGGATTTGATATTGCGAATGAAGCGGCAAGCTTAGGAGCAGAAGTGTTCTTAATTGCTGGACCAACTCATTTGAAAGCTAAAAACAGTCTTATAAAAGTAGTAGATGTGATTTCAGCTCAAGAAATGTACGATGCCTGCCATATGTATTTCAATGAAGTTGATGCGGCAATCGCAGCAGCAGCTGTTGCAGATTACAGACCTAAATTTGTTGCAGATCAGAAGATTAAGAAAAATACTGTAGAATTTTCGATAGAACTCGAGAAAACAAAAGATATACTATCTTCTTTAGGAGCGATCAAAAAAAAACAGTTTTTGATTGGATTTGCATTAGAAACTGAAAATGAAATTGAAAATGCTAAGCTGAAAATTCAGAAAAAAAACTTAGATTTGATTGTTTTAAATTCCTTACAAGATCAAGGTGCAGGTTTTAAAAAAGAAACCAATAAAGTAACTTTTATTGATAAAAATTTTGAAATTGAACCAATGGAATTAAAGTCAAAAGAATCTGTTGCGGCTGATATTTTGAATAAAGTTATTTTGCATTTTTCAAAATCATAAATTTAAAATATACGCCGAAAGCATAATTTGGAAGCCATTTTATGTTTTGTAAAATTAAATATCTAGACGATTATGAATAAGATAGTTATGCTATTAGTTTTTTTAAGCTTTGGTTTTGTACAAGCTCAACAGCTAAATTGTACAGTAACTATTAATACAGAACGTCTAACAAATCCAAATAATCAGGTTTTTAAAACACTTCAGACTTCTTTGGCTGAGTTTGTTAATAAAACAGACTGGACAGGTTCTGTTTTAAAACAAAACGAGAGAATAAACTGTTCGATGTATATTACATTATCATCTAATAGTTCAGATCAATTTACTGGAACAATTCAAGTCCAATCTTCGAGATTGATTTTTAATTCTACATATTCTTCGCCAGTTTTAAATTACAACGATAAAGATTTTAATTTCAGATATACAGAATACGAACCATTGCTTTTTAATCCAAGTACTTACGATTCAAATTTGGTTTCTGTTATATCTTTTTACTGTTACATGATTTTAGGAATGGATGCCGATACTTTTCAAATGGGTGCAGGAAATCCTTATCTTCAAACTGCACAGAATATTGCCAATGTTGCACAACAAGGAGGTTTTAAAGGATGGAATCAATCTGACGGACTTCAGAATCGCTACTACTTAATCAATGATATGATTGCGCCAACTTATAGTGATTTGCGTCAGGTTACTTATGCCTATCACACAGGATTGGATGCAATGACATTGGATACTAAAGCGGCTAAAGAAAAAATCAAAAATGCGTTAATGCTTATTGGTAAATTAAACTCGGTTAAACCAAATGCTTTTATAACTCGAGTTTTCTTTGATGCAAAATCAGACGAAATTGTTTCGATTTTTTCTGGAGGGCCTAGTATCACAATTACAGATTTAACCGATGTCTTAAATAAAGTTTCTCCGTTAAATTCCACAAAATGGTCGCAGATTAAATATTAATCTCGTTTTTCATTTTTCTATCTTAGTTAACTTTTTTACATTTTACAAAAACTGCCCTATGATTACATCACTGTCAATTAAAAATTATGCTCTTATCGAAAAACTAGCCATAGATTTCTCTAAAGGTTTTTCTATAATTACAGGTGAGACAGGTGCAGGAAAATCTATTATTTTAGGAGCTATTGGTCTTGTTTTGGGTAAAAGAGCAGATCTTACCTCATTAAAAAATAAAGAAGAAAAATGTGTTATTGAGGCACAATTCGAAATTGGAAAATACAATTTAAGAGAATTTTTTGAAGCTAATGATTTAGATTACGAAGATGATACGATTATTAGAAGAGAAATTTTGCCTTCTGGTAAATCTCGCGCTTTTATAAATGACAGTCCCGTAAATCTTCAGGAACTGCAAGATTTGAGTTTGTATTTGATTGATATTCATTCACAACAGCAAACTCAAGAATTATCAGATGAAAATGTTCAGTTTAAAATTATTGATGCCATTGCAAACAATGCTGAAGTAATTGCTGAATATCAAAAACTGCTGAAATCATATAAATCAGATAGATCAAAATTAAATGCTTTGCTTAAAAAGCAAAGTGATGCAGGAAAAGAGCAAGAATATCATACATTTTTGTTGAATGAATTGGTTGCAGCTCAGTTAAAATCTGGTGAACAGGAAGAATTAGAAGCAGATTATGAAAAGCTGAATAATGTTGAAATTATTAAAGAATCTCTAGATAAATCTTTGGCAATCGCAAATGAAGAGCAATTTGGTGTTTTTCATAATTTAAATGAAATTAAAAATGCATTGCAGAAAGTCGCGCCTTTCTCTGTAGAATATCAAAAATTGTTTGAAAGAATAACAAGCTTAACTATTGAGTTTGATGATGTTTCTAAAGAATTAGAAAATTGTTCGGAGAAATTATTGAATGATCCAGCACAATTAGAATTAATCAATCAAAAACTGCAGTCGATTTATAATTTGCAGAAAAAACATCAGGTAAGTTCTGTCGATGAGTTGCTTCAAATTCAATCAGATTTAGGAAATTCTTTGCTGGAACTGGATAATATGGATGAAGAAATAGCTTTATTGACTAAAAGTATTGAAGAAAAAGCAACAGAATTAGATATTCACGCTTCAAAAATACACGAAAATAGAGTAAATGCGATTCCGAAATTATCAGCGCAGTTAGTGTCGATTTTAGAAACATTAGGAATGCCGAATGCTCGTTTTAATATGGAATTGCAGTCGTCTGAAACTTATTTCCAAAACGGAAAAGATGAATTGCAATTTTTATTTTCTGCCAATAAAGGAACCGATTTTGGTTTGTTAAAGAAAGTGGCTTCAGGAGGAGAGATGTCTCGTATTATGTTGGCGGTGAAAGCGATTTTGGCAAAATATTCAAAATTGCCAACATTGATTTTTGACGAAATTGATACAGGAGTTTCTGGAGAAATTGCCATTAGAATGGGAGAGATCATGAAAGAAATGAGTTCGACAATGCAAATATTTGCAATTACACATTTACCGCAAATTGCAGCAAAAGGAGATTCTCATTTTAAAGTTTCTAAATCTACAGTTGGTGATGATACATTATCTGAATTGAAGCTTTTATCGCAAGAAAATCGAATTATAGAAATTGCTCAAATGCTATCAGGAGCAAATATTTCTGATTCGGCTTTAAACCACGCCAAAGAATTATTGAATTAAGATATAGAAATGGAGAGTTTGAGTTTTTACGAAAATCAGTTTATAAAAGCAGATTCGTTAATTTCTGAAGGAAATTCAGCAGAAGCAAAAGAATTACTAGAAGAAATTTTATCGCAATATCCTGATTTTGGTAAAGCGCACAATCATTTGGGATGGATTTATTATAACAAACTAAGTGATTACGAAAAAGGAATTTTTCACTATAAATTAGCTATTAAATTTGATCCTAAATATTCAGCTCCATACTTAAATTACACTTATTTACTCATTGATATTGGCCGTTATGCCGAAGCAAAAGAGCATATTGCATTTACAATAGCAAATTTAGAAACCGCAGATAACTCTTCATATAACAGTGAATTAGGAAGGATGGCGGAGTACGAAAACCAATATACGGCAGCTTATTGTTATTATAAAGAGGCTAAGAAAAATGCATTAAACCCAAATTTTATTGACAATATGAAGGCTAATATGAAAAGGGTTAAGGATAAAATGTCTATTTTTGAAAAATTAAAACTGAAATTGAAATAATACAAAAAAAATAATTGCAAGATGATTATAGAACCTAGAATGAGAGGATTTATTTGTTTGACCGCCCATCCAACGGGAGCTGAACAAAATGTAAAAAATCAAATCGAATACGTAAAATCTAAAGGCGAAATTGCTGGTGCTAAAAAAGTTTTAGTTATTGGTGCTTCTACAGGTTTCGGATTAGCTTCAAGAATTACTAGTGCTTTTGGTTCTGGTGCATCAACAATTGGAGTGTTTTTCGAAAAACCGCCAGTTGAAGGAAAAACCGCTTCTCCAGGATGGTATAATTCTGCAGCATTCGAAAAAGAAGCTCATAAAGCAGGTTTATATGCAAAAAGTATCAACGGTGATGCGTTCTCAAACGAAATCAAAAGAGAAACTCTAGATTTAATTAAAGCAGATTTAGGACAAGTAGATCTTGTAATTTATAGTTTAGCTTCTCCAGTACGTACAAATCCAAATACAGGAGTTACACATCGTTCAGTTTTAAAACCAATTGGACAAACATTTACAAATAAAACAGTTGATTTCCATACAGGAAAAGTTTCAGATGTTTCTATTGCTCCTGCAAACGAGGAAGATATTGAAAACACTGTTGCCGTTATGGGTGGAGAAGACTGGGCAATGTGGATTGACGCTTTAAAAGCTGAAAATTTATTAGCTGAAGGTGCTACAACTGTTGCTTATTCTTATATTGGACCATCATTAACTGAAGCTGTTTACAGAAAAGGAACTATTGGTCGTGCAAAAGATCATTTAGAAGCTACGGCGTTTACTATTTCAGATTCTTTAGAGTCTATAGGAGGAAAAGCGTATGTTTCTGTAAATAAAGCATTAGTTACACAAGCAAGTTCTGCAATTCCAGTAATTCCATTATACATTTCTCTTTTGTACAAAATCATGAAAGAAGAAGGAATTCATGAAGGTTGTATTGAGCAAATTCAGCGTTTATTCCAAGACAGATTATACACTGGTTCTGAAGTTCCTGTTGATGAAAAAGGAAGAATCAGAATTGATGACTGGGAAATGCGTGAAGATGTTCAGGAAAAAGTAGCAAAACTTTGGTTAGAAGCTACAACTGAAACATTGCCAGAAATTGGTGATTTAGCTGGATATAGAAGTGATTTCTTGAATTTATTCGGATTCGAAGTGGCTGGTGTTGATTACAATGCAGATACTAACGAAGTTGTTAATATAGAAAGCATCAAATAATACATTTTTACTAAGTAAAACCAAAAACCATCAACCAAAAGTTGATGGTTTTTTTGTTAATATACCATATCTTTGTTAAAATTTTAAAACAATAAAAATTTACCCTTTAATAACGCGCATTCTGCTATGATTTTTTCTTTAATTATACCCGTGTATAATCGTCCAGATGAAGTTGATGAGCTTTTGGAAAGTCTCTCAAAATCTGATTATAATGAAGCTTTTGAAATTGTTCTTGTCGAAGATGGATCATCCATTCCATGTCGAGATGTGGTGATGAATTATCAAGGAAAATTAAATATATCATATTATTTTAAAGAAAATTCAGGGCCAGGAGATTCTAGAAATTTCGGAATGCAGAGGGCTAGAGGAGACTATTTTATCATTTTTGATTCAGATTGTATCATTCCTTCGCAATATTTAACAGAAGTTCGCAAAGAACTAGATGAAAAGTATGTAGACTGTTTTGGAGGTCCGGACAAAGCTTTAGATAGCTTTTCGGATATTCAAAAAGCGATCAATTTTGCCATGACTTCTTTCTTGACTACAGGAGGAATTAGAGGTGGTTCTGAAAAGATAAACAAGTTTCAGCCACGTAGTTTTAATATGGGTATTTCTAAAAAAGCTTTTGAAGCTTCAAAAGGTTTTGGAAATATACATCCAGGTGAAGATCCTGACTTATCAATTCGTTTGTGGAATTTAGGCTTTGAAACCAGATTGTTTAAAGAAGCTTATGTGTACCATAAAAGAAGAATTGATTGGGAAAAATTCTCTATTCAAGTAAACAAATTTGGAATTGCTAGACCAATTTTAAATAGTTGGTATCCGGAACATAATAAGCTAACTTTTTTCTTTCCGACATTCTTTATTCTCGGTTTATTATTAGCTTTTTTATTGTTAATTTTCAATATCGATATTTTATTACAATTATATTTTGTATATTTCGTTATAATTTTTCTTACAGCTAGTGTTCAAAATAAAAGTATTAAAATTGGATATCTATCTGTAATAGCAGTGTGGAAACAGTTTTATGGTTATGGAACAGGATTTTTAAAATCATATGTGAAAGTAATTTTACTAAAGAAAAAACCACAAGAGGCTTTTCCGCGTATGTTTTTTAAATTATAAGAATGACAAAAGTTATTGGTCTTACAGGAGGAATAGGCAGTGGGAAAACTACTGTTGCAAACTATTTTCAAGAAATGGGAGTTCCTGTTTATATTGCTGATGACGGTGCGAAAAGAGTAATGCAGTCAAAAAATATTCTCGCAGAGGTTAAATCTGCTTTTGGTGGCAGTATTTTTGATAATGAAGTTTTAAATCGTGCCAAATTAGCGCAAGTTGTTTTTAACGATAAGGAACAGTTGGTAAAATTAAATGGAATTGTTCATCCGGCAGTGAAATTAGATTTTGAGCAATGGGTAAAAGAACACAAAAATTATGATTATGTAATGTATGAAGCCGCTATTCTATTTGAAAGTGGACGATATAAAGATTGTGACGTAATTATAACAGTAACAGCTCCTGAAGAAGTGAGAATTGAACGAGTTATAAAACGAGATAAAACTACCCGAGAACAAGTTTTAAGTAGAATGAAAATGCAATGGAATGACGAAAAACGAATTTCTAAGAGCAATTTCGTGATTAATAACAATAATCTTAAAAATGCTAAAGAAGAAGTTGTTAAAATTCTTAAAATTTTAAATATAAAACAAAAACAGTCTTAAATGTTAATATTTGGTTAATGTATTATTTAGTATATTGTTAAAATATTAATTTTGTTTCGATGAATAAATTATTTTTTAGAATACTTGTTTTACTGATGAGTTTGTCCTTAATAGGGATTATTCTGGTACAAGTATTTTGGTTCAATTCTTCGTTCAAAAATAATGAAGAACAATTTAAATACCACGTTACTCAAGTAATTGGAAATGTTGCAGATAAACTGGAACAACAAGAAGAGTACAGTTTCTACGACAAATACAACCGTATAAAAGATAGTACGGGTAAAATTCCAAAAAAAGAAGATTTACTAGAAGTACTTTACGTACAGAGAAACACGAAAACGAATAAAACAATTGTTTATTCAAATACATTGACATCTGAAGATTATGATATCAATGGTTCTGTTTTTAACAAAAAATTCAGTAGTGAACGTTTTAAGAATTTTAGTTCTAAGAGAGTAACAGAAGTTTACAATAATAATAGTGGAATTGACAATAATAGTTTAGGGCAGAGTATTATTCCTGATCTTAAAATAGAAAAGTCAGGAAGTTTAGATATTTTAAATAAAGTTCAACAGCAAATTCAATATAAAGATATTGCTTCATTAACTCCTATTGAAGGGAGAATTACAAAAGACAAGCTCTTTAAATTATTGAAAAAAGAACTAGAAGAATATGGTGTGAAAACCAAATTTGAATTCGGAATATACAGCAGTGGAGTTCCAACAAAGATTAAGTCTGACGGATTTCATTTTGATAAAGAATCTACATATAATATTCCAATTTATACAGATAATGAAGGAAATAGCAGATACGAATTATCAGTTACTTTCCCGCATAAAAAGAAATTCTTATTATCTGAATTACTAAGTATTACTATTTTATCGATAGTTTTTACATTAATTATAATAGTTGCGTACACAAGTGCGTTAAATCAATTATTGCGTCAGAAGCATATTTCTGAAATCAAGACCGATTTTATAAATAATATGACGCATGAGTTTAAAACTCCAATTGCAACTATAAATCTAGCATTAGATGCTATAAGAAGTCCGAAAGTTATTGAAGATAAAGAAAAGGTTTATCGTTATCTTCAAATGATTCGAGACGAAAATAAAAGAATGCATGCGCAGGTTGAGAACGTTCTTCGTATTTCAAAATTAGAAAAAAGAGAACTAGACATAACCAAAGAACCTACTGTTGTGACAGATATAATTGACGATGCTATTGAGCACGTAAATCTTATTCTAGAAGATAGAAAAGGTACTGTAGTAAAGCATTATAATGCAGCAAGAACAACCTGTTTGATAAACGAAGTTCACTTTACAAACGTGCTGGTTAATATTTTGGAAAATGCCATAAAATATTCTCCAGATGAACCAGAGATTGAAATCTTTACTGAAAATATTAAAGATATGATTTTGATAAAAGTGAGAGATCATGGGTTGGGAATGAGTAAGATAGCTCAAAAACGAGTGTTTGAGAAATTTTACAGAGAGCACACAGGTGATCTTCATAATGTAAAAGGACACGGATTAGGGCTTGCTTACGTAAAAAGAATAGTAGAGGATCACAATGGTCAAGTATATGTAGAAAGTGAAAAAGGAAAGGGTAGCACCTTTATAATAAAAATACCATTAATAAATTAAAATATGGAAAATACTAACAAAAGAATACTTTTAGTAGAAGATGACCTAAATTTTGGGGCAGTTCTTAAAGATTATCTAATGTTAAATGACTTTGAAGTTACTTTAGCTAAAAACGGTATGGAAGGTTTCGAAAAATTCAAGAAGGATGTATATGATTTGTGTATTCTTGATGTAATGATGCCTTATAAAGATGGTTACACTTTGGCCAAAGAAATTAGAGAGAAGAACAGTGAAGTGCCAATTATCTTTTTAACAGCAAAATCTATGAAAGAAGATGTGTTAAAAGGTTATAAAGCTGGTGCAGATGACTATTTAAATAAACCTTTTGATTCTGAAGTTCTTTTAATGAAAATTAAAGCAATCATTCAAAGAAAATCGGCTGATACAAAAGCGGAACAAGTTCAGTTTGAATTTAATATTGGTAAATTCCACTTAAATTCGAAATTAAGATTCTTGACTTTCCAAGATGAAGAACCAATTAAGTTATCTCCAAAAGAAAATGAATTGCTTAAAATGCTTATTCTTCATGAAAATGATTTAATGCCGAGAGAATTAGCTTTAACAAAAATCTGGAGAGACGACAACTACTTTACATCAAGAAGTATGGACGTTTACATCGCTAAATTAAGAAAATATCTAAAAGCAGATGAAGATGTTGAAATCTTAAACATTCACGGAGAAGGTTTCAGATTAGTGATAAAAAGCAAAGTTTCTGAATAATTAAATTCATCAACAAAATATAAAGCCCTGAGAAATCGGGGCTTTTTTTGTGCATTAAATTAAAATATTTTGGATTTATTTCTGTGATTTGAGTTTTGTTTTAATTGTTTGATTTTTAGAGTTGTAGAAAATGTTTTTTAGGCTCTAAAAATAGTTGTAGAATTTATTTTGAAGAATTTTCTTTAAATAAATTTGGAAAATCAAAAAACTATTATGAATATTTGCACACGAAAAACTTAATAACCCTTTAAAAACGAAGAAAAAATGTTTGTACTTACATTGACATCTCAAAGCTTTACACCAAACAGATTTGGTGAAGCAGTTCTTCGTGGCTTATTTCAATCTTAGAAATACAATTTTAGATATATAAAAAAGCCCGAAGACAATAAGTTTCGGGCTTTTTTTTATTCTAGACTCTTCAAAATTTTCCCGAAAATCGATTTTTAGAATTTATCCATCAGGATAAATGGTTTAGCCTTTTTGGCTGTTAATTTAATGTACGATAATTTTTTATGGAAAATTATGCGGTAGACGAGTATGCTTTATGCGCCCGTTTTAAAAGCAAAAGAAAAAAGAAAAGATTAGTAAAAGAAGATTTTGAAAAACAATTAATTCAATTAAGAAAGCTTGAAATTGAACTTTGGAAAAAGCAAAAAGACTTACCATTGGTTCCTTTAGAAATTCCTTATCAAAAAGGCTGGCAACGTAATTTTAAATTAAGAGATGATATTGCCAGATCGAGTGATGCTTCATTTTACAGAGAATTATTGGAAAAAATAAATACATGGCAGTTTTCTCCCGAAAAATCTTTTAAACGAAAGAAAAAGAAAAAAAGAAGAAATGTTTATGTTGAAAAATTCCAAACAGTAAAAGAATTTTCGGAATGGGAATGGAAAAGTTCAAAATTAGAATTGACCGAAAAAGAAAAAGCTCATTTTTATAAAAGGGAAAGATGGTGCAGCAATTGCAAACGATACAAAATTCATTATGTATTTAATGAACCTTGGCGATATGTTCTTCGAGTTAGCCCTTATATGATAACGCATACAAAAATGGTCGATTCAGATTTAGAAAGCCAAATTCAGCTTATTGATAATTATATTGTTAATTACGATCTGAGAGATAAAATAAACAGATTAATACACGGCAGTTCTCGTAAATGGAGTTACTATGAAAAAGAAAATCCAAAAGAGATAAGTCCAATTAAAAATAAAAGTCTGCATGCATTGTATCAGAAATATGCAGATGATATGATAGAAAATCATGGGAAATAAATTATCTGGAAAAGACCTGATTAAATTAGGTTTTCCAAAGAACAATTCAATAAACATTGCCTTAGGGCAGATAAACAGATATAGAAAAAGAGAAAAAAAAGAATCTATTCTAACGGAAGCGAAAGATGTATTGTTAAATCCTGAAAAATATGAAGGAAACGGAACATGGGGCAAAGTTGCCGAAGGTTTGATAAAACCTGTTCAAGTAAGAATGCATCAGCTTAAAACAACGAGATCGCCTTTTACCATTTTTGGAGAGAATGAAATCGATCAGCAAGCAAAATTTCAATTATACGATTCATTGAAATTACCAGTTTCGGTTGCAGGAGCTTTAATGCCAGATGCACATTCTGGTTATGGACTGCCAATTGGTGGCGTATTAGCAACTAATAATGCAATTATTCCATATGGAGTTGGAGTTGATATTGGATGTAGAATGAGCCTTTCAATTTTTGATTTACCAGCGTCTCATTTCAAAGGCAGAGAGCATCAATTAGAAGCTATTCTAAAAGACAATACAAAATTCGGAATGTATGAAACGCATGCTTCAAGAGTCGATCATGAGGTTTTTTATAAAAGCGAATTTCAAGATATTCCTTTGTTAAAGAATCTTTTGCCAAAAGCTTACAAGCAATTGGGAAGTTCGGGTGGAGGAAATCATTTTGTAGAATTCGGAATTGCAAAAATTGATAATCCAGAAAACGAATGGAGGCTTGAAAAAGGAGAATATTTTGCTGTGTTGTCACACAGTGGTTCTCGCGGCTTGGGTGCTAACATTGCAAAACATTATACATATTTAGCAACAAAACAATGTCCGTTGCCAAAGAATGTGCAGCATTTAGCTTGGTTAGATTTGAATACGCACGATGGTCAGGAATATTGGTTGGCAATGAATTTAGCTGGAGAATATGCAAAAGCTTGTCATGATGATATTCATAGAAGAATTGCCAAAGCGATTGGAAAAAGAGTAGTAGTAACTATTGAAAACCATCACAATTTTGCATGGAAAGAGATTGTAAACGGTCAGGAGTGCATTGTGCATAGAAAAGGAGCAACACCTGCGGGTGAAGGACAATTGGGAATTATTCCGGGTTCAATGACAGCGCCAGGTTTTATTGTAAAAGGCAAAGGAAATGCAGAAAGTTTAAACTCAGCTTCACATGGTGCTGGACGTTTGTTTTCGAGAGCAAAATGCAAAAGCAGTTTTACGCAAAGTCAGATTAATAAAGAGTTGAAGAAACATGCTGTGACTTTGATTGGCGGTAATATTGACGAAGCTCCAATGGCTTACAATGACATCGAAAAAGTAATGGCAAACCAAACAGATTTAGTTGAAGTTTTAGGAACATTTACGCCTAGAATTGTTAGAATGGATCGCTAAAAAAAAAAGTAAAGATCATGGAGAGGTTTCAAGATGAAAATAAATGGCTAGGACATTTTGCAAATGAGATTTTTGTGAAATGTCCAAAATGTGAATCTAAAGGAATTGTGAAAAAAGTTTCTAAAAATTGTGAATGCGGTAAATGCACTACAATGACTTTTGTATGTAAATCCTGCTTTTGTACGATATACGAACCAGTTTATCAATACAAAGCAGTAGGAAAGCATTATTGTGGTAAATGTTTTCAAAAATTTGATTATGAATCTCAGGTTTTCAAAGAAATACCTGAAAAATATAAGGTTAAATGCCCGTATTGCAGTTTTTACGAAGAAATAAAACCAGCGATTTTGAGAATTAGAAGAGAACTGCAAAAAGATGGTTTAGTAAGGGAGCCTTGGCATAATTTACAGCTTTGGTTTCAAAAAGAAGTTGATGACAATGTTTTTTGGGCATACAATCTTGATCATATTAATTATCTGGAAAGATATATTCAAGCTGGTTTAAGAGAACGTAATTCAGAAGCAAATTACACTTCAAGTTTAGTGGCTCGTTTGCCGCAATTTGTTAAGGCAGCAAAAAACAGAGAAAAGCTGCTTAAAATTTTAAAGAAATGGAAAGAATAATTCAAATAACAGCGGGTCGCGGACCTGCAGAATGCACTTGGGTTGTTGCCCAAGTGCTTAAAAAAGTTTTAGAAGAAGCGCAGGATCAAAATTTAGAAACTGTTTTGCTTCAGCGAGAGGCGGGCAGTGAAAATGGAACTGTAGAAACGGCATCGATTGCCGTAAGAGGAAAAAATGCAGATCAGTTTGTGAATTCCTGGATAGGAACAATTCAATGGATTGGCCAAAGTCAGTTTAGGAAAATGCATAAACGCAAAAACTGGTTTATCGGCATTTTTGAAATTGAACAACAGAAAAATAATTTGTTTTCTGAAAATGATATTCAGTATCAAGCCATGAGGAGCTCTGGAGCAGGAGGACAGCATGTAAATAAAGTGAGTTCTGCAATTAGAGCGACTCATATTCCAACAGGAATTGCCGTCGTGTCAATGGACAGCCGATCGCAACATCAGAATAAAAAATTGGCAACAGAACGATTAATTAAAAAATTAGAAGACGAGAAATGGCTCCAACTAAAAAATCACGTAGGAAAACAATGGGAAAACCAGCTGAATGTACAACGTGGAAATCCTGTTAGGGTTTTTACTGGAAGTGATTTTAAAAAGAATAAAGTAGAGAAAAGTTACAAAGGAACTCGTCAGAAACTAAAAAACGATTTACGAAATGAAAACAATTGATAAATACCTATTTCAAGCTTTGGATAATTATCCTTATTCGCTTGAAGAAACCATAGAATCTTTAGATTATGCTTTTTCTTATGATTCAAAAAACACAATGGTTTTGTGTTTATACGGAAGAATTCAGGCAGAGCAACTTATGAATTACGAGGAAGCAAAATCGTATTTTCAGGAAGCTTTAGCTATTAATATTCATGCTCTTGAAGTTTATCCGTATTATTTGCAAACGTTGATTGTGAATGGAGATTATGAAGAAGCTCAAAAATTAATTGACTTTGCTTTGACAATTAAGGGAATAAATAAAGCGATGATTTTTGTAAAGAAAGCTGTTTTATTGGAAGTGCAACATAAATTCAAAGATGCTTTAAAAGAAATTAAACAGGCAAAATTATATTCTATTCAACATGATTATGATTCTGGAATTAGTGAAGTAGAAAAACGAATTAAAGATAAAATTGATTTGTTGGAAAAGAAGAAAAAATCTAAAAAGAAATCAAAATGATTTTAAACAAAAAACGATGCAATTTTGCATCGTTTTTTGTTTTCAAGTGATAAATACACAAAGTTTGTCATTTCGACGAAGGAGAAATCTTCGCAAGTAACTCCATAAAGATTGGATTCTCGATGCGGAGCTACTCGTGGAGATTTCTCCTTCGTCGAAATGACAAGATTGTGGGAATAGATAGAAGAGAATTTTATTTCCAGTGTAATTCTAATGCAAAACAATTTTTATCGCCTTTTGTAATGCTGAATGTTGTTGCTGAATGATCTTCGTTGTCATTTTCATGAATAATAACTTGATCGTTTAGAGAAAGTTCTTTTAGGAAATTCATTTCGAAGCTTTTAACTTCTTGTTTTAGAATTCTTTTGGCATCGACATGATCTAGGCACCATTCTAAATATTTTACATTATTAGCATGATTTACAATATCTAAATCAGATAAATAAACTGTTTTTTCGAAAACCGATTCTTTTTCGGGATTAATGTTGATTCGCGAAAATCCTTCAACAGTAGCTCTGTTATCTGGGTAAAGTTCGAAATGTTCAAAAGGTAAAGCCAAAGCTTCTGGACGACGTGCTTTGGTGTTGAAAACAGCCCAATAGGTTTCGCTTCCAACAATTTTTTTTCCGTTTACATACATCTCAAGTGCACGAACAGAACGTGAATTTTCAAGGCTATTAATCCAAGTTTTTACAGTGACAATATCTTGCCATTTTGGTAAAGCGGTTATTTCTACACGCATGCGACTCAAAACCCACGCCTGATCAAATTCCTGCATATCTGTAAAACTGATTCCGCCTACTTCTGAATGAGCAGCGGCGGTAAGCTGTAAAAGATTGCATAAATCAGTATATTTTAAGTAGCCGTTTGGCGTACATTGTGTAAAATTAATTTCCCAGTCTTTACTTAAAACTGATGTGAAATTTGGAGATATTGGCATTGCTAATTTTAGATTTTAGATTGATGATTTTAGATTTTCTTCGATGTAATGAATAATCTCATTTCTATCGGTCGAATAATCAAACCATTTGGTATTTTCATTTCGTTTAAACCACGTTAATTGTCTTTTCGAAAATCTGCGGGTGTTCTTTTTTATTTCTTCAATTGCGAATGGCAGAGTGAATTCTCCGTCAAAATAACTAAATAATTCTCTATAACCGACCGTTTGTAAAGCATTTAACTCTTTGTTAGGATAAAGCGTTTCTGCTTCTTTAAGCAAACCTTCATTCATCATGATGTCAACACGCTGGTTAATTCGGCTGTAAATTACTTCTCTATCTGCATCTAAACCAATTAAAATAGGAGTGAAGTTTCGGTTGTTTTTCTTCAAATTTAAAAATGAAGAATATGGTTTTTGCGATCCAATGCAAACTTCCACAAAACGCATCATCCTCTGTGGATTTTGTAAGGTCTGCGGATTTTCGATTGTTATTTTCTGATAGTAATCTGGATCGAGATTTTGTAATTGTTCCTGAAGATATTCAATTCCGAGTTTTTCGTAGTTTAAATTTACTACTGTACGTATTTCTGGATCGATTTCTGGAAATTTGTCAAAACCTTTTAAAACGGCATCTACATATAAACCTGATCCGCCAATTAAAATTGCAAAATCATTATTTTGATATAATTCTTCTAGTTTTAAAAGTGCCTCTTTTTCGTAATCGCCAACGGTGTAATTTTCGAAAATCGATTTGTTTTGAATGAAATGATGCTTGGCAGCCTTTAATTCTTCCTGATTTGGAACGGCAGTTCCGATCGTCATTTCTTTAAAAAACTGGCGGCTGTCACACGAAACAATTTCGCATTTAAAATGTTGTGCCAAGGCGATGCTTAGGGCTGTTTTCCCGATAGCTGTTGGTCCGACGATTGTTATTAGGTATTTCATATTTTTTAGCCAGAAGGTAATGAAAACCTCAGACTTATATTTGTTAGTTTTTAGGGAATAAAAGAGCGACCAACGGAAGCTATTTTTACGACTTTAAAAAACAACAAAGATAAGGAGGAGTTGTAATGTACAGCTAGATTAGCTTGATAAATTAATTACTAGGCAATGTTTTTCCGCATTGATAACAATATTTTGCATTATCAAAATGTAGTTGGGCATTGCATTGCGAGCAGGTTCTTTTGCCATTTACGGAGTTGTTTCGGAAACTTGCTTTGGCAAATTCTGCTGTTACAATACCTGTAGGAACTGCTATAATTCCGTAACCCATAATCATAACAAGTGATGCGAGAAATTGCCCAAGCGGTGTTATTGGCGAAATATCTCCATAACCCACTGTAGTAAGTGTTACAATTGACCAATAAATGCTAACTGGAATACTGGTAAAACCACTTTCTTTGCCTTCGACAACGTACATTAATGCACCTATAATAATGGCGCTGATGATTACGAAATATATAAAAACGAGTATTTTTTCTTTGCTGGCTTGTAATGCTTCTTTTAACTGGTAAGATTGATGCGAAATTTGCGGAATATGCAGAATTTTGAATAATCTGAAAAAACGCAGTATACGGACAATTGTCAAAACATTTGTTGCAGGAAAAAAGATTGACAAATACATTGGTAGAATCGCCATCAAATCTATAATTCCGTAAAAGCTAAAAACATATTTTATAGGTTTTTGTATAGCAATAATCCTTAAAATATACTCTATGGTAAAGAAAACGGTAATAATCCATTCGCAGATAAGGAGTTGGTGATGGTATTTATGATTAATGCCTTCTACCGTATCGAGCATTACCAATAATACGCTTAATAATATGAGTCCTAAGAGAACCAAATCGAACATTCTGCCCAAAATGGTATTTGTTCCGTAGAGAATGATTTTGATTTTTTCTCTAAAAATCTCGTATTTTGATTTGTATTTTGTCATATATCACTAAGATACGTAAAGTTTATCGTCTTAAAAATGCATGATTTTTAATGACTTGCTTTTGCGAATGTAGCTCTGAATAATGTGTTTTACGTCACGATTATGCTGCATTGGGATTAGAATGTTTTTAAGAATATCAATATTTGTGATTTGATAGTTCAAATCGTAATAAGCATAACCTTGGTATATTCCATTTTCTATCAAAATAGCACTTCTTTCGTTTACATTTCGCCCCCTGTCGATTATGATCATGCTTTTATTTTCGAAACTGTTTTCTGAAATAAACTGCTGTACTCTTAAATTGTAGACTTCGGGCGTCACTTCGCCAATACAAGCCCCGTCACACTCTTTTATTTTATATTGAAAACACTCTTTTTTGGTTTGGTATAAACCTGTCAATTTCTGGCATAAATGATATTTTGCCGTAAATTTAAAAAGGGCATTTTTACCTTCTTGCAAAGAGGCAAAAGATGTAATTTCTTTTTTACGTCCGTCTGCTTTTTCAAGTTTTAGGTTTATATATCCGTTTGCATCTTTTTCTGCATATAAGGCGAAAGGAAAAACAGTTTTCTTTTGCGAACGATTGTATTTCGGACGATTTATTTTTACTTCCTGGCTTTCTTTTAAAAGCGCAACTAGCTCGCTTCCGGTTTCGTCATAAGTTATGGTGAAGACTTCTGCCTGAATTTTTTTGCTTTTAGTTGTAACTCCTGTAAAGTGCTGATTGACTCTCTTTTTGATATTTTGGCTTTTGCCGATATAAATCAAAGTACCACTTTCATTATAAATATAATAAACCCCAGTTTTGGTTGGCATCTGATTTAATATGTCTAAAAATTTAGGAGAAATCCCTTTTTCGACTTCGAGTTTTATAAAATCTTTTACGATTGTTTTCTCTGTGTCTTTTTCTAAAAGCATTTTGAACAGCTTTGTTGTTGCCATAGCATCTCCGCTCGCACGATGTCTATCTGCCATTGGAATTCCAAGAGCACGCACCAATTTGCCTAAACTGTAAGAAGGCTGTTCTGGAATTAGTTTTTTAGCTAATTCTACTGTGCAAAGTGTTTTAGCCTCGAAATCGTAGCCTAAACGACGGAATTCAGTACGAAGGATTCTGTAGTCAAAAGAAGCATTGTGAGCCACAATTACGCAATCTGAAGTAATTTCAATAATACGTTTGGCAACTTCATAGAACTTTGGCGCCGACTGTAACATAGCGTTATTAATTCCAGTCAGTTTTACTACAAACGGCTGAATCGGAATTTCGGGATTAACAAGACTGATGAATTGGTCTACTACTTCATGTCCATCAAATTTATAGATGGCGATTTCAGTAATTCCCTCTTCATTAAATTGTCCTCCAGTGGTCTCTATGTCAAGTATTGCGTACAAATTAATTGCTCAGTCTCAGTTTTAGTAATCAGTTAAAATCTATGATTTATGTTTAGCGTCCGCCAAAAATGCTGCTTCCAATTCTTACCATTGTGCTTCCGCATTCTATGGCTAATTGATAATCTCCAGACATCCCCATTGAAATTGTTTTTAAATCAACAATCTGCAGTTTTTGGATGGAATCAAAAATAGATTTTAAATGTGTGAATTCTTTTTTTATTTGGTTTTGGTCTTCGGTGAAAGTGGCCATTCCCATTAAACCTAAGATACGAATATTTTTCAACTCTTTGAACTCTGAAGAAGTTAAAAGTTCATTTAATTCATTTTCGTCCAAGCCAAACTTAGATTCTTCTTCTGCAATATAAATTTGAAGAAGACAATCTATAATTCTATTGTTTTTTAAAGCTTGTTTATTTATTTCTTGTAATAATTTCAAACTGTCAACACCATGAATTAAAGTGACATACGGTGCCATAAACTTGACTTTATTTGACTGAACATGACCTATCATATGCCATTGAATATCTTTTGGCATTTGTTCCCATTTTTCAGTCATTTCCTGAATTTTGTTTTCTCCAAATATGCGTTGTCCAGCTTCGTAAGCCTGCATCAAGTCAGAAACAGGTTTTGTTTTTGAAACGGCAACTAGAGTTACGTGATCAGGTAATGTTGCTTTAATTGTATTTAAATTCGATTGAATCGACATGATATTTCTTTTTTATGAAAGAATAAACTGCTTAGAGATTTTCTCTGCTTTTTTACTTTCGCTATAATCGTAAAAACCTTCTCCAGATTTAACTCCAAGTTTACCAGCTCTTACCATATTTACTAAAAGTGGGCAAGGAGCATATTTTGGGTTTTTAAATCCATCGTACATTACATTTAAAATTGCGAGACAAACGTCAAGACCAATAAAATCAGCTAACTGAAGTGGCCCCATAGGGTGTCCCATTCCTAATTTCATTACCGTATCGATTTCATAAACTCCAGCCACTTTATTGTATAACGTTTCGATTGCTTCGTTTAGCATAGGCATTAAAATTCTGTTTGCTACAAAACCTGGATAATCATTAACTTCAACAGGAACTTTACCTAATTTTTCAGATAAAGTCATGATGATTTTAGTTACTTCATCGCTTGTATTATATCCGCGGATGATTTCAACCAATTTCATAATCGGCACCGGATTCATGAAATGCATTCCGATGACACGTTCTGGATGCGCTACAACAGCTCCAATTTGTGTAATTGAAATTGAAGAAGTATTGGTAGCTAAGATTGTATTGTGTGAGCAATATTCGTTTAATTGTTTGAAGATGTTTAGTTTTAATTCAACATTTTCAGTTGCAGCTTCAACTACTAAATCAACACCAACAACACCGTCTTTTATATCTGTATAAGTAATAATATTGGTGATTGTTTTAGCAACATCTTCTTGCGTAATTGTTCCTTTAGAAAGCATACGATCTAAGTTAGCAGCAATAGTTGCCATTCCTTTATCTAATGATTTTTCAGAAACATCGATTAATTTTACAGTAAATCCGCTTTGCGCAAAAGTATGCGCAATTCCGTTACCCATTGTACCTGCTCCAATTACAGCTATTGTTTTCATATTACTTTTGATATTATATTTTACGATTTAGCCACGAATTCACAATGTTATCGTGAATTTCGTGGCTAATTTTATTTTTAAAATTCTTTAAATTATTTGTCGAAACAGTCAATAATTTGATACGCCACTCGCAATGCATCTGTCGCTTGCTCCAATGTTACAACTGGTGTAGTATCTGTATTGATTGCATTTGCAAAAGATTCTAATTCGTCCAGAATTGCATTGTTTTGTTCTACATCTGGATTAGTGAAATAAATTTGTTTTTTAACGCCTTCAGCATTTTGAAGAATCATATCAAAATCTCCAGGAACTTCTGGCGCATCTTTCATACGAACTACTTCGCATTTCTTTTCTAAAAAGTCAACAGAAATGTAAGCATCTTTTTGAAAGAAACGTGATTTGCGCATGTTTTTTAATGAAATTCTACTGGCAGTTAAATTTGCAACGCATCCATTTTCGAATTCGATTCTAGCGTTGGCAATATCTGGAGTATCGCTAATTACAGAAACTCCACTTGCATGAATGTCTTTTACTTTTGAATTAACTACACTTAAAATTGCATCTATATCATGAATCATTAAATCTAAAACAACAGGAACATCTGTACCACGTGGGTTAAATTCGGCCAAACGATGCGTTTCTATAAACATCGGATTTTCGATCATGTTTTTTGTAGCAATAAAAGCGGGATTAAAACGCTCTACGTGACCAACTTGTCCTTTTACATTGTATTCTTTTGCTAAAGCAATAATTTCTTCAGCTTCTTCTACAGTATTGGCAATTGGTTTTTCAATAAAGATATGTTTTCCAGATTTGATCGCAACCTTTGCACATTTGTAATGCGAAAGTGTTGGAGTAACAATATCAATCACGTCGACAGCGTGAATAAGTTTTGCAATTGTGCTGAAGTTTTTATAGCCAAACTCTTTTGAGATTCTTTCGGCATTTTCTTGATTTTCGTCGTAAAATCCAACTAATTCGTATTTGTCAGATTGTTGTAATAAGCGTAAATGTATTTTACCAAGATGACCAGCACCTAAAACTCCTACTTTTAACATGAGAATGTATTTTAAACAAAAATATAATTTATTTGTTGAACGTGAAAATGTATGTAGTAAAGATTTAGCGAGATCTCAATTTAAAGTCAATATTTTGAGTTTTAATTTAGATTTGCTAAAGACAAAAAAAGTATTAATATCTATTAAAATAATAGTATATTAACATGATGCAGAAGCTGATTCCTAAAACTAATAAATAGCGTTTTTCAATATGTGCGTCTGTTTTTTTGTTTACAACATAAGTGTCTGAGTAATCATCATGTAGGTTTTTACCCATTAGAAAAGAAAAACTTTCGAAAGGAATAAATCGACATAGTGTCCTTTTTAAAATCATTGAAAAATCTGGCTGATTTCCATTTTCATCTGTAATATAACATCCAGTTAAAAATTTTGCAGGCGTTGATTTAAATAGAGATTCATAAACTAGGTAGTATATAAATTTGATTATGTATATATATAGTAAAATAGAGAACTCTGTTCCAAAAGCGGTATGTAATTTTTCGTAAAAGGTTGTTAGGGTAGTACTTCTTTCTGAAAATTCAAAATAACCATAAGTAATGCTAAGTATTAATATTGTATCAATGATTAAATTTAGGAAACGTTTGTAATTTGACGAATTTTCTAAAGTAATATCATCTGTAATTTCGGTGGCGCTAATAGTTTCATTTAGAGGTTTTTTAATAATATAATAGGATATAAAAATTATTATAATGGTAATTACTATGCCGACTACTTTATAAAGTAAATATGGAGAAGTTTTATTCGTATCTACTAAAGCAAAAAACGATAAACCTACAAGCCCATTAATGATTGCTATACTATAATTAAAACTCAATAACCTTGTTTCTTTATATTTTGAAATATAATATATTATGGAACCTGAAAGAAGAGTGAGGTAAAAAAATAGGTTTAAAAGCGGTAAAATTATTCCGCTTGTTGAATTATCGCTTCGACGTTCTGTTTCCAAATAAGTATTAAGTCCGGAAAAATAATGAGGTTTTAAGCTCAAAATAATTCCTGTAAAGTCATTAAGGTATTCGATTTTAAAAAACACAAGAAAAAAAGTAGATAAAATTCCAATTAGGGAAAAAAAGAAAGATAAAACGAGTAAAGCTTTTTTCATAAAAGATTAGATTTCATTTTAGGTTAGTGCATAAATCAAAAATAGAAATTAAATCATAAAAAAGTAGTTGACTTTTGATAATTTGTTTTCTTATTTTTGCGAAAATAAAACCTACTCATTTTGAAAGATACTGCCAAACATCAAGGACTTCGTAATCAATTAGTAACTACTTTAGAGCAAAAAGGAATTACTGATAAAGCAGTGCTTGATGCGATAAAAAAAATCCCGAGACACCTTTTTTTGAATTCAAGTTTTGAAGATTATGCTTATCAAGATAAGGCTTTTCCTATTGGAGCGGGTCAAACTATCTCACAGCCGTATACGGTTGCTTTTCAATCACAGCTATTAGAAGTAAAAAGAGATCACAAAGTTTTAGAAATTGGTACTGGTTCTGGTTACCAAACGGCTGTTTTGTTTATGCTTGGCGCTAAAGTTTATACAGTTGAAAGGCAAAGCGAATTATTTAAGACAACATCGAATCTTTTTCCAAAATTAAATATTCGTCCAAAGCACGTTACTTTTGGAGATGGATATAAAGGGCTTCCAAATTTTGCTCCGTTTGACAGTATTATAGTTACGGCGGGTGCACCATTTATTCCTCAGCCGTTAATGGCTCAATTAAAAATAGGAGGAAGACTTGTTATTCCGCTTGGAGAAGATGTTCAGATTATGACCTTATTAATCAGGAAAAATGAAACTCAATTCGAAAAACATGAATTTGGAGAATTTAGATTTGTTCCTTTATTAGAAGATAAAAATTAATAAGAAGCCCGTTTTTAAACGGGCTTTTTCTATTGAGTAAGAATTGAAATGTATCTTTCTAGGCTTTCTTTTTCTCTTTGAGCAATAAAGAGAAAGAAGTCTTCCTTGTCTTTTTTAGTTTGCGCTATTTCTAAGGCTTGATAATACTGCATTCGATTTTCATAATCTCCTTTAATGTTGGCTATCGGATAACCTTTTTGCATTAGAATTAAATTCATTATTAATCTCGAAGTTCGGCCATTTCCATCAATAAAAGGATGGATAGTAATTAAACGTTCATGCATTTCGGCAGCAAGGATAACAGGATGCAATTTATTTTTATTGATTTCGTACCAAATAAAGTATTCCTCCATTTCTTGAGGAACCATTAACGCTTGGGGAGGCATATGAGTACTTCCTTGTATCATGACCTGAACTTTTCTGTAACGTCCAGCGCCTTCTGGGATAATTCCTCGAAGTATTAAATTATGAATAGACAAAAGATCACGCTCATTTAACGAATTGCTTTTACTCATTAATTCTTTTATAAAACCAATAGCTTCTTGATGATTAATGGCTTCCAAATGTTCCCGCATACTTTTTCCAGAAATTGTCAAACCTTCATTGATAACCATATCGGTTTCACGAAGAGTCATTGTATTTCCTTCAATTCTATTACTTTCAAAAGTATATTCTAATTCGAGAGCTTGTTTAATTTTAAAACTGTCAAATTGGCGAAAAGAGTCTAGTTTTTCTTTTAAAAAATCAATTTCTTTTAGGATTTTCTCTAACGAAGTAGATAATTTAAGATTCGAAACCGTTTTATTGTATTTGATTTCATCTTCTGCGACTTTTAATGCTTTCAAAGCAAGATCATCATCACCAATTTCATAAAGAATCTTTTCTTTAAGCCACGCAATCATTAAAGTTTCGTAATCAATTTCTAGTAGCTGGGAAAGTTTGATTATCTGATCTTTGGTGGGTTTTCGAGTGCCAGATTCAAATTTGCTGATCAAGGCCTGATCAATACCGGCAAGCTGTGCTAACTCGCGAGTTTTTAATCCTTTTTGTTCTCTAGCATTTTTTAAAAGCGATTTCATTTAATGAAAAATTTAGTCTTGACAAAAATAGTCAATTTTTTAAATAAAAAAAAAGCAGTATTTTAGAATACTGCTTTTTTGATATTTTATTTTGGAGGAAGTGAGCCGTCTTTTCGCATTTCTTTTACAACTACTTGCATTATGGCGTCAACGGTTTGTCCCAAATCGGTAACATATTGAGATTCTGTTGTTCCTGTCCAGATTAGCTTGTTTTGTTTTAATGAAAATACATTGGTTTCTACCATATAAGATGTAGTTTCTTGATAATATCCAGGATCGTAGAAATTAGGCGAGTACATTCCGTACCAATTCCCAAATCCATAACCATACATTCCTGTGTACATTCCGTCAAATCCACCATAATACATTCCAGTGTAAGTGCCAGGAACATAATTAACTTCTTTTTCTTTGCTGACTAATCGCATACTGATTACGCCATCAAAACCTTCATCTTGTAAAACCTTTAGTTTCTGTTCTTGTGATAATTGAGAAGTTGCATCTAAGTATTGATAAGAAGTCTTAAATATTGGATTGCTTGCTGCAATTCTATTTTCTGTAATTCGTCTCGAAGCTTCGTCCTTGACCAAAGCTACAACCAAAACTTTCTTGAAATGTTCCTGAGTAATGGTTACATCAGGATCTCTCCAGCTGTTTACAATAGAAGTATTACTGCCACAACTTGAAAATGCCAAAATAGCGAAAAACAAAACGAAGTACTTTTTCATATTTTACAGTTAAATTATTTTGTAATAAAAATAACGATAAAATATTGTAAAAAGGTCATTATAAGGAAATTAATTTTCTTTTAGTTATAAGCTTTTTTAATACGGTCTAAGTCTCGCTTAGTATCTTGCTCTTTTAGAGATTCACGCTTGTCGTAGTTCTTCTTTCCTTTGCAAAGGCCAATTTGCAATTTGGCTAACCCTTTTTCATTTGTAAATAATTTCAAAGGAATAATAGTTAATCCTTTTGCTTGTACGCTTTTATGAAGTGTTTTTAATTCTTTTTTATTTAAAAGTAATTTTCTTTCGCTTCTCGATTTATGATTGAATTGATTTCCAAAAGAATATTCTTCAATATATGTATTAATAGCAAAAAGTTCCATCCCGCTAAATTCGCAGAAGCTTTCGGTAATATTTGCTTTTCCTAGACGTATAGATTTAATTTCTGTTCCTGCCAAAACAATTCCAGCAGTATAAGTATCGATTATTTCGTAATCGAATCGGGCTCTTTTGTTAAGTATATTGACTGACTTTATCATGATTGCAAATGTAAGACAAAATTGAAAAAAATGTGGCAGTTAAATATAATTAAAGTTTTTTTTTAATCTATGATTTAAATCAGTCTTGAGCAAAAAGCTTACCCATAAGTTTGTCCTGTAATTAAAAAAAAAACGAAATAAAATGAAAAAAATTGTAACATTAGTGAGTATGGTGTTAATTGGTTTAACTGCTAAAGCTCAAGATTCGTCTCAAGGGTTAAAAGGGGCTTGGTTTGCTACTTCTCAGTTTGGTTACCAGCAAACTAAAAGTGGAGATGTTAAAGGGACAAGTATATCTGTATTGCCAATAGTTGGTACATTTGTTACCCCATCTGTTGCAGTTGGAGCTGGAATTGGTTTTATTAATATTAAATCTGATGGATATGAAAATAATAGTCCAGATGTTAAAACACTAGCCAAGACAGATTTATTTGTTTTTCAGCCTTTAGTTAGAAAATATTGGAATGTAGCTGGTTCGTTGTATTTCTTCGGACAGGCAGCAATACCGGTTATTACGGGTAAAGAAAAGGAAAGTGACTTAAAGGTAAATCAAATTGGTGTATCTGTATCAGGAGGTTTTGATTATTTTGTTACTAAGAATTTCTCTGTTGAGTTTTCTTATGATTTAGCAAACTTTACTTCTACAACTTTAAAACCAGAGAATGGAGAGAAAACAACGGTCACAAATTTTGGATTAGCTCATGTAGCTAATGTTGACTCTTACTACAATACAGCATTAGGTGGAAGTAATCCAAACTTGACATCTCCAATTTCTGTAGGATTTAAATTCATATTCTAATTTATTCTTTATTTGATTAACGTAAAATTCTATTTTAGTAATTTTGCAAAAAAAGAAGACCGTACTGAAAAGTACGGTCTTTTGATATTATTTAAAAAAAAGTATAAAAATGCAAAACCAATCTAAAGATCCATTACACGGAATTACACTTCAAAAAATTGTCGAAACTCTAGTAGATTATTATGGTTTTGATACTTTAGGAGAATTAATTCCTGTTAAATGCTTTACCTTAAATCCGAGTGTGAAATCAAGTCTTACTTTTTTAAGAAAAACAGATTGGGCTCGTAAAAAAGTAGAAGAACTTTACATTAAAACACTTCCTAAATTAAGCTGAGTTTTATAATTTGTAAGAAATCATTACACCTCCGCGGTACGGAAGCCACTCTCCACTTTTATTCCAATGAGGTGCTTTTTCGTATCTTCCTGGAGTTCCGTCGTTATAGTATCCTTTATAAAATCCTTGGTGCCATCCACCGCCAACAAAAAAGTCAAGTAAAAATTTATCACTTAGTTTTAAATTGTAACCAACTGTAGCTCCAATTCTATAACCGAAACCATCTTCGTACTTATTAGTGTCCCAATAATCCCATTTTTGTAATTTGTATTTATCGGCTCCAATATGTGCTCCAACATAAAAACCATTATATTTTTCTTTAAAATGATAACGGATTTCTGGGGTAATAGTAACAAATTTCATTGGGTTGTTTCCGTTGAATGATTCCCAGAAAGAAGCCATTACATCGGCGCTAAAAGTGGTTTTTTCTCCAATACTAGTTTCTATACCAATATTTGGAATTGCAAGTAATGCAGTAGCTCCGTTAAATTTTACAAATGTTTGACTTTGTAATTGAATGCTGACTAAAAGAACAAGTAGGGCAGGTATTTTTTTCATAAAGTTTTTGGAATTCAAATAGCTATTGTAGCTAATTTTCGAGCGCAAATATAACGTATAATGCTTGAGTACAATTGTATTAAGATTATTTTAACAAGAATAAAATTCTACTTTTCTAGTAATGAATAGATTACCTTGTCAAGAAATTTTCCTTCCCAAAATTCTGACTCTTTTAAATGAGCTTCTTTAACAAAACCACATTTTTGTAAGACCTTTTCAGATGCATAATTTTCTGGATCAATAACAGCTTCTATTGAGTGGAGTTTTAGATTTTCAAATCCATATTTTATAAGTTGATTAACGGCTTCCGGTATAATTCCTTTTCCATGATGATCTGGTGAAAGCATATAACCTATTTCAGCTCGGTAATTTTCGGGTTGTATTCTGTAATAACCAATAATTCCTAATAATTTAGGATCGTTTTTAAGTCTGATTCCCCAATTTATTCCAATATTGCTTTCGATTTTTTCATTAATCATCTGGATGTGTTCCAAGGCATCTTCGTGGTTTTTTACTAAAGGTCTCGGAATATATTTCATGGTTTCAGGATTAGAACGCAGTTCAAAAACTTCTTTTACATCTTTGTCGGTAATTCTATCTAGAATTATACGCTCAGTTTCTATTATTGGAAATGGCGTAAAGTTAAAATCTAACATTTTGTTTATTATAATATGGTAATACTAAATTTTGCACTGAAATCTTTATTTGTATTCAATGTCAAAATTCCTTCTTTTTCGTATAAATCGCCTGTATTTTCCTCGGTATCAGAATAGCCTAACCAAGGTTCAATACAGATAAACGGTGCATTTTCTTTTGTCCAGATTCCTAAGCTTGGAAAATCTTTATAATCAACTTTTACATAAGGTTTTGAATTATTCAAAATAGTTAGCGATTTTGATTCTAAAGTTTTAAATATCAAAGCATCATTTTTAAATAGCTCATAATTTAAAGCAACTAAATTGTTTTTTGGTTCTAAAACTTTAGTTTTAGATGAAATCAAATCGTTTTCAAGAAGATAGTATTTTAAGTTTTCTTCTTTTTCGAATTGAAAAGCATAATCTTCAAAATTGTTTGGAAGTGCAATTGCAGGATGTGCACCAATCGAAAAAGGCATTTTTTCTTTGCTGCAATTGATTACTTTGTATTCTAGTTCTAATGCGCTTTCCTTTAGTGTGTAAATAAGCTGTAATTCAAATTCAAAAGGATATTTTTCTAATGTTTCTTCGGAAGATTTAAGAGAGAAAATTGCCTTGTTTTCAGTTTTTTCAATTAAAGAAAATTCCATATCTCTTGCAAAGCCATGACGAGGCAAATGATATTCTTTTCCGTTGATTTTGTAAGTATTGTTTTTTAAAGTTCCCACAATTGGAAAAAGAACAGGGGAGTGTTTGCCCCAAAAATCTGGATTGCCTTCCCAGATATATTCATTGTCTTGTTTGTCCTTTATAGAGAATAATTCCGCTCCAGCATGATTGATCGAAGCTTTTAATATTGAATTTGAAATAGTTGTAGTCACAATGTTGAATATAAAATGAATGATTTTTCTAGAGATGTAAATATATTTTATAAAATCTAGTTTTTTAAGAAAAAGGCTTAAATTATTTTATTGATAAAATTTTGCTAAAATTAAATTTATGTTTTAAAATTTCTCTGTAAATAGCTTTTTTTTTCATTAATTTGCTACATAAACAGCTAAAAAATATGAAAAAGCAATCTGCAAAAGCCATTTTAACCGCGGCTTTATTTTTTGGGATTTCTTCAGTTTGGGCGCAGCAAACTACGCAGGCGACAACAACAAATCCGGTAAACAATTACAATTATCATGATGCCTTTGGTCCTCATTTTTATACAAAAAATGGTACGACAACTCGTACTGCTAGCGGTCAACCGGGAGCAGAATATTGGCAAAACAGAGCCGATTATCAGATTACGGCAAAATTAAATGCAACTACAAACGAGATTGTAGGTACAGATGAAATTACTTATACTAATAATAGTCCCGAAAAACTGGGGTTTCTTTGGCTGAATTTAGATCAAAACTTATTTAAAGATGATTCTAGAGGAAACGCTGTTGTGCCTTTGACAGGAAGCCGTAACGGAGCGCAAGGACAAGTTTTTGATGGCGGAAACAAAATTAAATCTGTAAAAGTGATTTCTGGAGGAAAAACTAAAACAGAGACAATTGCTAAATACATAGTTACAGATACAAGAATGCAGGTTTTTCTTCCTCAGGAATTAGCGGCAAAAGGAGGTTCTGTAAAAATTAAGATCGAATTCTCTTTCATCGCGCCTTTCGAAGGATCTGATAGAATGGGGGTTTTAGAAACTAAAAACGGAAAAATCTTCACAATTGCACAATGGTACCCGCGTATGTGTGTGTACGATGATGTGAGAGGTTGGAATACTGCTCCATATTTAGGTGCTTCTGAGTTTTATTTAGAATACGGTGATTTTGATGTGAAACTTACTGTACCAGCAAATCACTATGTTGTAGCTTCTGGAGAATTGTTGAACGGTCAGGAAGTGTTTTCTGCCGAACAATTAAAAAGATATAAAGATGCAGCTAATAGCGATAAAACAGTCATGATTCGTACTGCTGATGAGGTTAACGCAACAGCAAACAATAATTCAGGAAGTGAAAAAACATGGCATTATAAAATTAAAAATGCACGTGATTTTTCTTGGGCATCATCTCCTGCGTTCATTTTGGATGGTGCAAAAATTAACCTTCCAAGCGGTAAAAAATCTTTAGCATTGTCTGCTTATCCTGTTGAAAGCGATGGGCAAGGTGCTTATGGCCGTTCTACAGAATATGTAAAAGCTTCAATTGAGCACTATTCTAAACAATGGTTTGAATATCCTTATCCAGCAGCTACAAACGTAGCTGGAAATGAAGGAGGAATGGAATATCCTGGAATTGTTTTCTGCGGATGGAAATCTAAAGGACAAGATCTTTGGGGAGTTACAGATCACGAATTTGGACATATCTGGTTTCCAATGATTGTGGGGTCAAACGAAAGATTATTTGCTTGGATGGACGAAGGATTCAACACATTTATTAATTCATTAAGTACTGCTGCATTTAATAACGGTGAGTACAAAGAACAGCCAACAGATTTACACCAAGAAGCAGAATCTTTCACGCGTCCAGATTTAGAGACTATCATGAGTTCTCCTGATAACATGAAAGAAAAGAATATTGGCATGTTGTGTTATTTTAAGCCAAGTGCTGGTCTTGTTCTTTTAAGAGAGCAGGTTTTAGGAAAAGAACGTTTCGATACTGCTTTTAGAACTTATATTGAGCGTTGGGCTTATAAACATCCTCAACCTGATGATTTCTTTAGAACGATGGAAAATGTTGCTGGTGAAGATTTAAGCTGGTTCTGGAGAAGCTGGTATGTAAATAATTGGAGATTCGATCAAGGAATCAATTCAATTAAATATGTAAAAAATGACCCTTCAAAAGGAGTGATTATTACAGTTGAGAATTTTGATAAAATGCCAATGCCAATTGTTTTAGATGTGAAAACAAAAAGCGGAAAAGTGACGAGAGTTAATCTACCAGTAGAAATCTGGCAACGTAATAACAGCTGGTCATTTAAACATAATTCTACAGAAGAAATTGAAAGTATTATTTTGGATCCTGATCATGCTTTCCCTGATAATAATGAATCTAATAATGTTTGGACTGCAGGCACGGGTAAAGTAGAAAAAGCGATTATCATAGATGGTTATTTAGGTAATTATGTTACGGCTAAATCTCCTTTAACGATTAATTTGGTTGACAGAAATAGTGTTTTAACAGCTGAACTTCCAAATTATCCGAATTTTTCTTTAGATCCTGTTCCAAATGAAAAAGATACTTTTGAATCGCCTAGAGCTGGATTAAAATTTAAATTTAACGAAGCTAAAACTGGTTTTGACATGACGATCTTAGGAAACGGTCAAGTTATGCAGTTTACGAAAAAGTAATTTCACTTTTGTAAAATATTCAAAACCCGATAATTATAAATAATTATCGGGTTTTGTTTTTCTTTATATTCACAAAACGTAAAAAAAATGTTAGAATTTAAATTTTTTGTTTTGGAAATAAAAAAATAATGTACTTTTGCACCGATGAATAAAATAAGTTTACATATAACTTCTTTGTCACGGACAAACTCACCGATTACTTCTCCCGAAGTACGGACACTATCTTTATAGTGTTCACTGAGTTTTATAGCCGTATATTTATTCATATCCATTTTTCATTTTGAAATCACATAATTTGTCCATTGGACAAACACATCCTAAAAGTATTTATTATTTTGTGAATTTTCTTAATCAATGTTTTGATTTTGAGAATGTTACTTCTTTTATGCTTAATTTTATTGGATTCAATTCTGGATTTCAAGCGAATCAATATGCTTTAATTTTTAACTCTAACTTCAATAATTGAAATGAAGATCTCTATTGTTGTAACTCAAGAAGAACATTTTAAGTATGCGCAGGAAATCTGCGATACGATAGAATCATCTGCCTTATTAAGAGGTACGGGGATTGCTAAAAGAACTCCTGAGTACATTCAGAAAAAAATGGCAAATGGTGATGCAATGATTGCTTTGGCTGACGGAAAATTTGCAGGTTTTTGCTATATAGAAAGCTGGCAGCACGGAAAATTTGTTGCTCATTCTGGATTAATTGTACATCCTGATTATAGAAGTCATGGTTTGGCAAAAAAGATAAAATCGAAAGTTTTTGATTATTCTTTAAAGAGATTTCCAGATGCTAAAATCTTTGGTATTACAACTGGTTTGGCAGTTATGAAAATTAACTCTGAATTAGGTTATAAACCAGTTCCGTTCTCAGAATTAACAACCGATCCAAGTTTTTGGGCGGGTTGTAAAACCTGTACTAACTTCCCGATTTTACAAAGCAAAGAAAACAAAATGTGCCTTTGTACAGGAATGTTATACGACCCTAAAGAAAAACAAAAAACGCCACCAAGACATCCTTTTAACGAGGCTGTTTTAAGCAGACTTAAAAAAATTAAACAGGCATTATTCTTAAACAAAATCTTGTCATTATTTGTCTAAGTCAAATTAACTAGAAAAAATCTCAAACTGCTAAATACGAAAGTATTAGCCAAAATTATAAAAAATGAAAAAAGTAGTATTAGCTTATAGCGGAGGATTAGATACCTCGTATTGTTTGAAATATTTAAAAAATGAAAAAGGATACGAAGTTCATACTGTTCTTGTTGACACAGGAGGATTTTCTGCTGAAGAATTAACAGCTATTGAAAAAAGAGCTTACGAGTTAGGAAGTGCACAACACGCCAACTTAACAATTTTAGATAAATATTACGATAAAGCTATCAAATATTTGATTTTCGGAAACGTATTAAAAAACAATACATATCCATTATCAGTAAGTGCTGAACGTGTTTTCCAAGCAATTGAAGCTATAAAATATGCGAAAAAAGTAGGAGCTACTGCAATCGCTCACGGAAGTACTGGTGCAGGGAATGATCAAATTCGTTTTGATTTGATTTTCCAAACTATTGCTCCAGAAATCGAAATTATTACTCCAATTAGAGATTTAAAACTTTCAAGACAAGAAGAAGTAGATTATTTAGCTCAAAACGGAGTTCACTATTCTTGGGAAAAAGCACAATATTCTATCAATAAAGGACTTTGGGGAACAAGTGTTGGAGGAAAAGAAACTTTAACTTCAAGTCAGCCATTGCCAAGTGAAGCGTATCCTTCGCAATTGCAAAAAGAAGGCGAAGAAAAAGTAACCCTTCATTTTGAACAAGGAGAATTAGTTGGTTTAAACGGAAAAACAGATAAACCTTCAAATAATATTGTAGCTCTTGAAAAACTGGCAAGCGCTTACGCAATTGGTAGAGATATTCACGTTGGAGATACAATTATTGGAATTAAAGGAAGAGTTGGTTTTGAAGCTGCTGCTCCGTTAATTATTATCAAAGCGCACCATTTGTTAGAGAAACATACTCTTGGAAAATGGCAGCAATACTGGAAAGAGCAATTAGGAAACTGGTACGGAATGTTATTCCACGAAGGTCAGTTCTTAGATCCAGTAATGAGAAACATCGAAACTTTCTTGCAAGACACACAAAAAACAGTAAATGGAACCGTAACAGTTTCATTAAAAGCATATCATTTCTCACTTGATGGAATCGAATCTGAAAACGATTTAATGAACACAGGTTTTGGACAATACGGAGAAATGAACAATGCTTGGACATCTGACGATGCGAAAGGATTTATTAAGATTTTAGGAAATGCACAAAACATATTCTCATCTGTAAACAAATTAGATCATGATTAATGTCGGAATTATTGGTGGTTCGGGCTACACAGCCGGAGAACTCATCAGAATTTTAATGTATCATCCCAAAGTAAACATCGATTTTGTTTACAGTACAACAAATGCTGGAAAGCCACTTTCTGTAGCGCACCAAGATTTGATGGGTGATATTGAAATGAATTTCACAGCTGAAATCAATCCAAATGTAAATGTTGTTTTCTTGTGCTTAGGGCATGGAAAATCAATTTCATTTTTGAAAGAAAATCAGTTTGCAAGTCATACTAAAATCATCGATTTAGGAAATGATTTCAGGCTGAATAAAGATGCCCATTTCGAAGGAAAAGATTTTGTTTACGGATTGCCTGAAATCAATAAAGCCGAAATCAAAAAGACAAATTATATTGCAAATCCAGGTTGTTTTGCAACGGCTATTCAGTTGGCATTATTGCCTTTAGCCGAGCATAATTTGCTAAATAATGATGTTCATATTAATGCAACAACTGGAAGCACAGGAGCAGGAGTAAGTCTTTCAGAAACTTCTCATTTCAGTTGGAGAAATAACAATATGTCACATTATAAAGCTTTTGAGCATCAACATTTGGGAGAAATCGGAGAAAGTTTAGTTCAGCTGCAGGATGATTTTGACAGCGAATTGCTTTTTATTCCGAATAGAGGAGATTTTCCAAGAGGAATTTTTGCAACCTTATATACATTATGCGATGATAGTTTGGAGCAATTGGTTGCTAAATACGAAGATTTCTATAAAAATGAACCTTTTGTAACCGTTACCACAACAAATATCAACATGAAACAAGTGGTGCAAACGAATAAATGTATTATTAGTTTATTGAAAAAAGGAAACCGGGTTCTCATAACATCAATTATCGATAACTTAACCAAAGGTGCTTCAGGACAAGCGATTCAAAACATGAATTTAATGTTCGGTTTAGAAGAAACCACAGGTTTACATTTGAAACCAAGCGGATTTTAATTTTTTAGTTTCAAGTTTAAAGTTTCAGGTTTCACGTTCTGTACGTGACTTGAAATTGATACAAAGAAATATAAACTAGTTTCAAGTTTAAAGTTTCACGTTGCAAGTTAACTTGAAACCTGAAACCTGAAACAAAATAAACAAAACAAGAAATGAACTTATTCAACGTTTACCCATTATACGACATAACTCCAGTAAAAGCAGTAGATTGTACAATTATTGACGACAAAGGAGTAGAATATTTAGATTTATACAGCGGACATGGTGTGATTTCTATCGGACACACACAGCCGGATTATGTAGCAAAATTAAAGAATCAGATCGATAATTTAGGATTTTATTCGAATGCCATTCAGAATCCTTTGCAGGTGGAATTGGCTCAGAAATTAGGAAAACTTTCTGGTCTTGAAGATTACGAATTGTTTTTATGCAGTTCTGGAGCTGAAGCAAATGAAAATGCTTTGAAATTAGCTTCTTTCCATAACGGAAAATCAAGAGTTGTAGCTTTTGATAATTCTTTCCACGGAAGAACTTCTGCAGCTGTTGCGGTTACGGATAACAAAAAAATTGTTGCTCCAATTAATGCACAGCAAGTAGTTACTTTTTTACCTTTAAACCAAATCAAATTAGTTGAAGCTGAATTGGCTAAAGGCGATGTTACAGCAGTAATTATCGAAGGAATTCAAGGAGTTGGAGGTTTAGATCAAGGAACAACTGAATTTTTCCAAGCTTTAGAAAAAGCATGTAAAAAACACGATGTTGTTTTGATTTTAGACGAAGTGCAATCTGGATACGGAAGAAGCGGAAAATTCTTCGCTTTCCAACACCACGGAATTAACGCTGATATTATTTCAGTTGCAAAAGGAATGGGGAACGGATTTCCAGTTGGAGCTATTTTAATTTCTCCAAAATTCGAAGCAAGTTTCGGATTATTAGGAACGACTTTTGGTGGAAGCCATTTATCTTGTGCAGCAGGAATTGCGGTTTTAGATGTGATTGAAAAATTGGATTTACAGAAAAATGTAAACGAAGTTTATACATATTTCTTAGAAAAAATCAAAGAAGTTGAAGGTATCAAACAAGTAAAAGGAAAAGGATTAATGCTTGGAGTTGAGTTTGATTTTGATGTTGCAGCTTTAAGAAAGAAATTAATCATCGAAAAACACATTTTTACAGGTAGCGCGAACAATAAAAATCTATTAAGAATTTTACCGCCTTTAACTGTCAAAAAAGCAGATATCGATACGTTTGTAAAAGCTTTAAAAGAAAGTTTAGAAGAATTAAAAAACTAAACACGCAATTATCCTAACAGGTTTTTAAAACCTGTTAGGTATCAATAAGTTTCTATAAAAAGAACAACCAAAAAACAACCAACCCACTTGAAATTATGAAACCATTATCAATTGAAACACGTAATGCGGTTTTGCGGACTATGGCAAAGCTGGTCGAGCAGGAGCGGAATGAGATAATCTTGACTAATCAGGAAGATCTTGCCGATTACGACGGCTCAGATTTAGCGATGGAAGAACGCCTGAAAGTAGATGATAAAAAAGTCGACGAGATGATTTTGTCATTAAACCAATTGGCTTCTCAGGAAGACCCCGTTGGCGTTGAGCGTTTTCATTTTACGCATGATAATGGAATAAAAGTGGTCAACAAAACCGCTGCTTTTGGAACAATTTTAATTATTTATGAATCCCGTCCAGATGTTACCATTGAAGCGGGCGGAATTGCTTTTAAATCTGGAAATAAGATTTTATTAAAAGGAGGAAAAGAGTCTTTAAAATCAAATCTTAAAATTGTAAGTCTTTGGCATAAAGCTTTAGAAGAAAACGGAGTTTCAAAAGATTGGGTGGAATATCTCAATTACAACCGAACAGAAACTCAGGCTTTTTTAGAAAAACCAACTCAAAAAGTAGATTTAATAGTTCCAAGAGGCGGAGAAAAACTAATTGAATTCGTAAAAGCGCACGCAACTTGCCCAGTAATAGTAAGCGGACGCGGAAATAATTTCGTTTACGTTCATGAAAAAGCAGACACTGATTTAGCATTAAAAGTAATTTTAAATGCTAAAACAGCTAAAATTTCAGCTTGTAATGCTTTAGATAAAGTTTTAATTGATTCAAAACTTCCCAATTTTGAAGGTTTCACAGCAATGTTAGTTGAAGCTTTAATTGAATCAAAAGTAGAAGTTATTGTAGATAAATCTTTAGAGTATTTCGAAAATACCAAGACGATCGAAAACGAAGATATTTGGTATGAAGAGTTTCTAGATTATAAAATCGTAATTGGAACCATCGATTCTCAGGAACACGCCATTAATATGATTAATAAGTACTGCGGAGGACATTCTGCAGCAATTATTACGAGAGATAATGAAGCTGCACAGCAGTTTATGGAATCAATAGACGCAGCAGCAGTTTACCAAAATGCTTCAACCCGTTTTACAGACGGCGGACAATTTGGTCTTGGTGGAGAATTAGCAATAAGTACAGATAAATTGCATCAACGCGGTCCAATCGGTCTTCAACATCTCGTAACAAACAAATGGTACGTTTACGGAGAAGGACAGATTAGGTAATTGGATAATATGAAAATTGAGGCAATTAGATAATTAGATAATTCTAAAAAAAAACTTAGAATCTCAGCATCTTAGAACCTTAGTATCTTTAAATAAAATGACAAAAAAACGGATTTTATTAAAAATAGGAAGTAATACTTTAACCAAAGAAACCAATCATATTTCGCGGGGAAAGATTGAAGATCTTGGAATACAGATTGCGGCTTTAAATGATGAATATGAATTTATCATCGTAAGTTCAGGAGCAATTGCAGCAGCAAAACAGTTTGTGAAGCTGGATAATCAGGATAAAGATGTTTTTGTAAAACAGGCTTTAGCTTCAATCGGACAGCCACATTTAATGCGGATTTACAATGAGAATTTTAAGGATTTAGGATTGAATACTTCACAATGTTTACTTTCTTATTCTGATTTTGAAAAAGAGCAGACCAAAAAGAACATCGTAAATACCATTAATGTATTAGTCAAAAATAATTACATTCCGATTATTAATGAAAATGATACCGTTGCTACAGATGAGATTCGGTTTGGAGATAATGATAAATTAGCTGCCTTGACAGCAGTTCTTTTAAATGTTGATATTCTGATTATTGCGACCAATACAAATGGAATTTATACAAAAGAATCCATTAATGATGAAGTTCCTCAAACAATTAAATTGGTAAATGATTTAAAATCGCTGGAAAAAGAAATCGGCGAATCAAAATCATCACACGGAACAGGAGGAATGCAATCTAAAATAGAAGCAGCAGGAATCGCAAAAGCAGCCAATATTGAAACCTGGATTGTAAATGGTTTAAATGATAATTTTATTTTAAAGGCATTAAAAGACGAAATTCCTTTTACGAAAATCGTTTAATTGTTAATTCGGTTAATCGATTAGAAACTAAATATATAAAATACAAAATGGACGAAAGTTATATTTGTTTAACTCGCAAGACGATTAAACAAATCAACGATTAACCGATTAAACAAAAAGACATGAACTATATCTCAATAAAAGACATCAACTCATTATCAAAATGGGTAAAACAAGCGATTAAAATCAAAAAGAATCCGCTTAAAAATCAAAGTTTAGGAAAGAATAAAACTCTGGGAATGTTATTCTTCAATCCAAGTTTAAGAACGCGTTTGAGTACTCAAAAAGCGGCAATGAACTTAGGAATGAACGTAATGGTAATGAATTTTACCAACGAAGGATGGACATTAGAATTCGAAGATGGAGCTGTGATGAATTCTGGTGCTTCAGAACATATCAAAGAAGCAGCAGAAGTAGTTTCTCAATATTGTGATATTATTGCAATTCGTGCTTTTGCAGGTTTGGTTGATAAAGAAAAAGATTATCAGGAAACTGTAATTTCAGGATTTTTGAAATACGCTACAGTGCCAATCGTAAACATGGAAAGCGCTGTACGTCACCCATTGCAGTCTTTGGCAGATGCCATTACAATGGAAGAATTTAAAACAAAACATAAACCAAAAGTGGTTCTTTCTTGGGCGCCGCATCCAAAAGCTTTGCCTCAAGCAGTTGCGAATTCATTTGTAGAAATGATGCAGATGCAGAAAGATATGGATTTTGTAATTACACATCCAGAAGGTTATGAATTAAGTCCAGAAATTACAAAAGATTGCACAATTGAATACGATCAAAACAAAGCTTTCGAAAATGCTGATTTCGTTTATGTAAAAAACTGGAGTAACTTCAACGATTACGGAAAAGTAACCAACAGCGATCCAAACTGGACAGTTACTGCCGAAAAAATGGCTTTAACCAATAACGGAAAATTCATGCACTGTCTTCCGGTTCGTCGTAACGTAATTGTAAGTGACGAAGTTTTAGATGGAGAAAATTCAATCGTAATCGAACAAGCGAACAATAGAACGTATTCAGCACAATTAGTTTTACAAAAGATTCTTAAAAAAATATAATTTTTCGAAGTTGCTAAGATTCTAAGCTACTAAGATGCTAAGAAACTTTGCGCAGAAAAAAACTTAGTATCTTAGAATCTCAGAACCTTAGAATCTTATGAAGAAAGTTACCGTAATAAAAATAGGTGGAAACATCATTGATAATCCAACAGAATTAGAACAATTCTTAACCGATTTTTCTAAAATTGAAGGCTATAAAGTTTTAGTTCACGGCGGAGGAAAATCGGCTACAAAAATGGCACAGAGTATTGGTTTAGTTCCGCAAATGATTGACGGACGCCGAATTACAGATGCTCCAATGCTTGATGTTGTAGTGATGATCTACGCTGGACAAATCAATAAACATATTGTGGCGCAATTGCAGGCAAAAGACAATAACGCAATTGGTTTTTCTGGAGCTGACGGAAATTTAATTCAGTCAACAAAAAGGAATCACCCAACAATTGATTACGGATTTGTAGGCGACGTAAAACAAGTCAACACCAAATTACTGGCAACTTTATTGGAAGCTGGAGTTGTTCCCGTTTTCTGTGCGATTACACACGACAAAAACGGACAATTATTAAACACTAATGCCGATACTATTGCAAGTGAATTATCAATTGCTTTATCTGAAGTTTTTGATGTGACGCTAACATATTGTTTTGAAAAACAAGGCGTTTTACAAGATTCAGAAGACGATTCATCTGTAATAACAGAAATCAACGAGCCATTATACAATAAACTAAAAGAAGAAAAAGTAATCCATTCTGGAATGATTCCAAAATTGGATAACTGCTTCAATAGTTTATCTCGAGGTGTACAGAAAATCAAAATTGGACATCATAAAATGCTTCAAAACTCAGATATTCCGCATACAACGATTACATTATAAAAATTGTCGCCAAGAATTGACACTAATTTTATCTGTTAAAAGAGAAAATAATTTTAGATGAATATTAAAAAAATCATTTTGATTTTAAATCTAAAACCAAAAAATAATTTGCGAAAATTCGTGTAATTAGTGGCAAAAAAACAGAGTTGCGCAGTACTTTTAAAATTTAATTTTGGAAATTTGCGCAAATTAAAAATGTCGCATATTATTTAGTTAAGAAAGTAAAAACTTAAAAAAAACTTAGCGACTTAGCGCCTTTGTGGCAAGAGCACAACAAAATGAAAAATATAGATACGCTTACCCAGGAAGCAATTAGTTTATTAAAAAGCTTAATCGAAACTCCTTCATTTTCAAGTGAAGAAGACCAAACAGCTCTTTTAATCGAAAATTGGTTCAATCAGAATGAAATTCCTTTCAAGAGAGAAAACAACAATGTGTGGGCTTTCAACAAATATTTCGACGAAAACAAACCAACACTTTTACTAAACTCACATCACGATACTGTACGCCCAAATCAAGCTTACACCAACGATCCATTTAAAGCGATTGAAAAAGATGGAAAGCTATTCGGTTTAGGAAGTAATGACGCAGGAGGATGTTTAGTTTCATTGCTAGCAACATTTGTTCATTTCTATGAAAATCAAAACCTTTCTCATAATATTGTAATTGTAGCTTCTGCAGAAGAAGAAAGCAGCGGGAAAAATGGTTTGAACAGCGTTTTAAAAAGCTTGCCAGAACTAGATTGCGCGATTGTTGGAGAACCAACTTTAATGCAATTGGCAGTTGCAGAAAAAGGGTTATTAGTTCTTGATGTAAAAGTAAAAGGAACCGCAAGCCACGCCGCACATCAAAATGACGACAACGCTTTATACAAATCAATTCCAGTAATGGAATGGTTTAAAAACTATAAATTCGACAAAATCTCAGATGTTTTAGGTCCTGTAAAAATGACCGTAACGCAGATTAATGCAGGAAAGCAGCATAATGTAGTGCCGTCAGAATGTGATTTGGTTGTAGATATTCGCGTAACAGATCGTTATACAAACGCTGAAATTCTAGAAGTGGTTAAAGCAAATGTAAACGCAGAAGTAACACCAAGATCAATGCACTTAAATGCTTCTTCTATTCCGGTTTCGCACGGTTTGGTTCAAGCAGGAATCGCATTAGGAAGAACAACTTATGGTTCGCCAACACTTTCAGATCAATCGGTTTTAAGTTGTCAGTCTTTAAAATTAGGACCAGGAGAAACATTGCGTTCGCACTCAGCAGACGAATTTATTTTTGTAAATGAAATTGAAGAAGGAATCGATTTGTATATCAAAATACTAACTGATTTCTTTAAATTATAATTGAAATGAAATTAAACCCGACAGTTTTTTAAAACCTGTCGGGTTTGTAAAAATAAGACCTATGAAACTTTGGGAAAAAGGAATACCAACAGATAAACAGATCGAACAATTTACAGTCGGAAATGACAGAGAATTGGATTTGGTTTTAGCAAAATATGATGCTTTAGGTTCAATTGCACACGCCAAAATGTTGGGACAGATCGGTTTATTGACTCAAGAAGAAACAACATCTTTAGTTGATGCATTAAACGAAATCATTGCGGATATCGTTGTTGGAAATTTCGAAATCGAAGACAGTTTTGAAGATGTGCATTCTAAAATCGAATATCTTTTAACAGTAAAACTAGGTGATGCAGGAAAGAAAATCCACACGGCACGTTCTCGTAACGATCAGGTTTTAGTAGATGTTCATTTGTATTTAAAAGATGAATTAAAAGCGATAAAAGAACAAGTAAAGACCTTGTTTGACTTATTGATGGAATCGGCAGAAAAACATCAAAACGTATTATTGCCAGGTTATACACATTTACAAATCGCAATGCCTTCTTCATTCGGAATGTGGTTTTCTGCTTATGCTGAAAGCTTAATTGATGATGTAACTATGTTGAACGCAGCTTCTAAAATTGTAGATCAGAATCCATTAGGTTCTGCTGCTGGTTATGGAAGTTCATTTCCAATCAATAGAACATTTACAACAAAAGAATTAGGTTTTGAAACTTTAAAATACAATGCTGTTGCAGCTCAAATGAGCCGTGGAAAAGCTGAGAAAACTGTTGCTTTTGCCATGACAAGCGTTGCGGGAACATTGTCAAAATTTGCAATGGACGTTTGTTTGTATATGAGCCAGAATTTTGACTTTATTGGTCTTCCGGCGCATCTTACAACAGGTTCTAGCATTATGCCTCACAAAAAGAATCCGGATGTTTTCGAATTAATCAGAGGAAAATGCAACAAGATTCAGGCGCTTCCTTACGAAATTACTTTAATTACCAATAATCTTCCAAGCGGGTATCACAGAGATTTACAGCTTTTAAAAGAAGGTTTATTTCCAGCGATTCAAACTTTGAAATCTTGTCTGGATATTGCAATTTTCTCGATAAAAGATATCACTGTAAAAGATCGTATTTTAGAAGATAAAAAATACGATTATTTGTTTACTGTAGATACTTTAAACGAAATGGTTGTTGCTGGAATGCCGTTTAGAGATGCTTACAAAGCTGTTGCAGAACAATTGGAAGCTGGAACATACAAGTCTCCTAAAGAAACCAAACATACGCACGAAGGAAGTATCAATAATTTATGTTTAGATGCGATAAAAGATAAAATGAAAGCAGTTTTATAAAGAAACAATTTTTAGAATGCTTAAAACCGATTTACAGATGTGAGTCGGTTTTTTTTGTTTTCAAAATATTGTTTTCAAATTTAAGAAAATTCGACCTAATTTATATAAATTTGAAAAAAGGTTATTTAAATTTAAGATATGAAGCAATTTGATGAACAGGCAACTCAAAGTCTCTTTGAGAAAAATCTAATTACTGAAAATCAGTTTCGGGAAATAAAAGAATATCGTGATCTTTCTATTTTTTCTTTGAATGCTGAATTGAAGCTTTTTCTTTATTTGTCGGTAATACTTTTTACTTCTGGTATTGGAATTTTGATTTACGAAAATATAGATTCAATAGGACACATCGCTATTTTATCATTGCTCTTAATTGTTATTGCAGTTTGCTTTTTTTATTGTTTCAAACATTCTAAAGGTTTTCAGAAAGAAGAAACAACTTTTGAGCATCCTGTTTTAGAATATCTGGTTTTAGCAGGAAATATTCTGACTTGTATTTTTATAGGATATCTTCAGTTTCAATATAAACCTTTTGGAGAACATTACGGATTGGCTACTTTGGTTCCAACAATAGTGAGTTTCTTTTGTGCTTATTATTTCGATAATAGAAGTGTTTTAACGATCGCAATTACTGGTTTAGCAGCTTATATCGGTCTTTCGGTAACGCCACAAGATTTATTAAAAAGCAATGATTTTTATGCAAGCCAAAATCTTAGTTATTCAGCTATTGCTCTAAGTGTGCTATTAATTTTATGGGTCGTTTATAGTCGTAGAATTTCTTTAAAAACACATTTTGGTTTAATTTTTCTAACATTTGCATTGCATATTGCCAGCATTGCTTCTATAGCTAACATGACCAGTTATGATACAATTGCTTGGATGTTGTTTACTTTAATTTTAGCTGGCTCAACATATTATTTTTATAAAGCAAGTTACGATTATAAGGCAATGTCATTGTATGTATTTATGATTGTTTATGCTTATATCGGAGCCAATATATTTTTGTTTAGGATTTTTGAAAACATTGATTTCTCTGATATTTGGGAATTGTTTGTTTTTCTTTTGCCAGCCTACTTCATTGGTTCAATCGTTCTTTTTATTAAACTAATTAAAAACTTCCACAAAGAAATTTCAGAATGATAGCTTACGATAAAAGAAAAATAGACAATGGAGCTTTAATTGATCAAGCAGATACATTGTACAAAGGCGGTTTTATTAGTAAAGACCAAAAAAAGTTTATAGAGAAAGAATTACCAGATTTAAAAAGCCAAAGCAATATTTTGGTTAGAATTGGATTCTTTTTGCTTGGCTGCTTTTTATATCTTTCAATTTGTGGGGTAATTACTCTAGTCGGTTTAAGCAGTGAACGTGTGTTTTTTGAAATATGCTGTTATATTTTTGCCGTAATCGGATTTGTTGGTATAGAATTACTGGCCAAGCAAGATTATCACAATCATGGACTCGATGATGCTTTTATTTTAGGAGCACTTTTAAACGTTGGAGCTGCAATTGCAATTACAACAGAAGGCTACGAAATTATTATAGCACTTTTTGTTTCTGCAGCTTCATTATTTATGTTCTTAAGATATTTGCATGTATTGTCAATGCTTGTTTTTTGTGTTGCTGTAAGTGCTTTTTTGTTTTTCGGAATGTTTGAATTTGGAGATATTGGAAAAGCTATTTTGCCATTTGTAGTAATGATTTTTGCTGGTATTTTTTATTTTATAACTAAAAAAATAATTGACCGTTTAGCTGAAAGTCACTATTACAATGGATTATTATTAGCAAATAGTTTTTGTTTAGTTCTCTTTTATCTTTCTTGTAATTATTTGGTTGTTAGAGAACTTTCTGCAGAGCTTTTAGGAGAAGAGGTAAAGCCAGGAACCGATATTCCGTTTGCATTTTTCTTTTATGCTTTCACTTTTGTAGTTCCGGTGTTTTATCTGGTTAAGGCTTTAAAAACAAAAGATAGAATAATGCTTTGGATTAGTTTTTTGGCCATTGCATTTTCAATTTATACCATTCGATTTTATCATTCAGTTTTGCCTGTGGAAGTTGCGCTTACACTTGGCGGATTGGTTTTATTTGCAATAGCTTATTTTTCAATTAAAAAACTGAAAGAAAAAGAAAGCGGTTTGACTTTTAAGCCAGATAGGATCAATCATTCAGATACACTTTTAAATGCTGAAGCCTTAGTTGTGGCTTCTACATTCGGAATAAAACCAGAGGTAAAACCGCAAGCTTCTCCAATGGAATTTGGAGACGGAGGTTTTAGTGGAGGAGGTTCCGGAGGAAGTTTTTAATATGGTAAAATTTAAAAAGTAAAATGTGAGAGGTAATGATTTGTATTTAAATATCTTACTTCTCACATTTTACATTTCATAAAAGTAAATTTACACTTTGCTTTTCAATGCTTCAGCATCAATATCACTGTGTGAAACATCGTAAACCGCTTTACCGTTTTTGATTAATATCAACTGAGGAGATTCGTGATAAACTCCAAATCTGCTTGCAATTTCGTTTGAAATATCTCTGTGTGCAATTAAGTCTAAAAAGTACGCGTCTACAACATTTTCAAGGTCATATTCTCTTTCAAATTGTTTTAAGGCCATTCGGCTAATGCTGCATCTTGTGCTATGTTTAAAAATTACAACTGGTTTTTCATTAGAAATAGCTTCTATTTCCATTAATTGAAGCATATCTGTTAATTCTGTCCAGTTTACTTTACTTTTTGATGCTTCTGAGTTCTCTGAACTTCCGAAGATTGAATTTAAAAAACTCATATTTGGCGTTATTTATGACTTTTTGACATGCTAAAACAAGAAAAACTTGATTTTAAATGTCATTTTGTCTGTTTTTTTACTGTGGAATATAATTTGTCTATTTCAATGCAAAGTTAAATTATTTTGAGTTAAAAACTTAGCTCAATAAATCGTAACTTTAATCCTATAATTTTCAAACAGTTAAATCAATCAAATCGAAAAAATATGAATATAAATAAGTTTACTATTAAATCGCAGGAAGCCATTCAGTTGTCGCAGCAATTAGCGCAACGAAATGGCCAGCAGCAAATTGAAAATGAACACATTTTCAAAGCTATTTTTGAAGTTGATGAAAACGTTGCACCATTTATTCTGAAAAAATTAAATGTAAATGTGCCGTTATTTTTACAGCTTTTAGATGCTACAATTCAGAGTTTTCCAAAAGTTTCAGGAGGTGATGTTATGCTTTCGAGAGATGCAAACAAAGCCTTGAATGAAGCAGAAATCATTGCACAAAAAATGAACGACGAATATGTTTCGATCGAACATTTAATTTTAGCCATTTTTGATTCAAAAAGTAAAGTTTCTCAGATCTTAAAAGATCAAGGGGTAACAGGAAAAGGTCTAAAAGCAGCAATAGAAGAATTACGTAAAGGCGAAAGAGTAACTTCGGCTTCTGCTGAAGAGACATATAATTCGTTAAATAAATATGCAAAAAATCTAAACGAATTAGCACGCACAGGAAAACTAGATCCAGTTATTGGCCGTGACGAAGAAATTCGTCGTGTGTTGCAAATTTTAACTCGTAGAACCAAAAACAACCCAATGCTTATTGGTGAGCCAGGTGTTGGTAAAACAGCTATTGCAGAAGGTTTAGCACATAGAATTGTGGATGGAGATGTTCCAGAAAACTTAAAAGAAAAGATCGTTTTCTCACTAGATATGGGAGCTTTGATTGCCGGAGCGAAGTATAAAGGAGAATTTGAGGAACGTTTAAAATCGGTTGTAAAAGAAGTTACATCAGCAGAAGGAGATATTGTTTTGTTTATTGACGAGATTCATACGCTTGTAGGAGCGGGTGGAGGTGAAGGCGCAATGGATGCAGCAAACATTTTGAAACCAGCTTTGGCTCGTGGAGAGTTGAGAGCAATAGGTGCTACAACTTTAGATGAATATCAAAAATATTTTGAAAAAGATAAAGCGCTTGAAAGACGTTTCCAAAAAGTGTTAATTGACGAACCAGATACAGAAAGTGCGGTTTCAATTCTTCGTGGAATTAAAGAGAAATATGAAACACACCATAAAGTTCAAATTAAGGACGAAGCAATTATTGCAGCAGTTGAACTTTCGCAAAGATATATTACGAATCGTTTCTTGCCAGATAAAGCGATTGACTTAATGGATGAAGCTGCTTCTAAACTACGTATGGAAATCAATTCAAAACCAGAAGAATTAGACGTTTTGGATCGTAAAATCATGCAGTTAGAAATTGAAATTGAAGCCATTAAGCGTGAAAAAGAAGAAAGCAAGCTTAAGATTTTAGGTATGGAATTGGCCAACTTGAAAGAAGAGCGAAACGAAATCTATGCAAAATGGAAACAAGAAAAAGATATTGTTGATGGAATTCAGGCTGTAAAACACGAAATAGAAGACTTCAAGTATGAAGCTGAACGTGCTGAGCGTGATGGTGATTATGGAAAGGTAGCCGAAATTCGTTATGGAAAAATAAAAGAAGCTCAAGAACGTCAGGAAACATTGCAAAAACAATTGCAAGAGTTTCAATCTGGAAACTCTTTAATTAAAGAAGAAGTAACTAGAGAAGACATTGCAGAAGTTGTGGCAAAATGGACAGGAATTCCTGTTACAAAAATGCTTCAAACAGAAAGAGAAAAACTATTGCATTTGGAAGATGAATTACACAAACGTGTAGTAGGTCAGGAAGAAGCGATAGAAGCAGTGAGTGATGCAGTACGTAGAAGTCGCGCTGGTTTACAGGATATGAAAAAACCTGTTGGAACATTCTTATTCTTAGGAACAACCGGAGTGGGTAAAACCGAATTGGCAAAAGCATTGGCCGAATATCTTTTTGATGATGAAAATGCAATGACACGTATCGATATGAGTGAGTACCAAGAACGTCACAGCGTGAGCCGTTTAGTGGGTGCACCTCCAGGATACGTAGGTTATGATGAAGGTGGACAATTGACAGAAGCTGTTCGTAGAAAACCATATTCTGTGATTTTGTTAGACGAGATCGAAAAAGCGCATCCAGATACCTTCAATATTTTATTGCAAGTTCTTGATGAAGGTCGTTTAACAGATAACAAAGGACGTTTGGCCGATTTCAAAAACACGATTATCATTATGACTTCTAATATGGGAAGCCAAATTATTCAGGAGAAATTCGAAAATCTAAAGGGCGGTGTTGAAGCAGCAACAGAAGCGGCTAAAAATGAAGTTTTAGGATTGTTGAAACAAACGGTTCGTCCAGAATTTATAAATCGTATTGACGAAATCGTAATGTTTACGCCGCTTACGGCAGATAACATCTCAAGAATCGTGAGCTTACAATTGAAGAGCGTTACCAAAATGTTGGCTCTGCAAGGCATTACAATGGATGCAACTCCAGAAGCTATTGCATACTTGTCAGACAAAGGTTATGATCCTCAGTTTGGTGCAAGACCAGTAAAACGAGTTGTTCAGAGAGAAGTTTTAAATCAATTGTCAAAAGAAATTTTGGCAGGAACCATAACAACAGATAGCATCATTTTATTGGATGCTTTCGATGGCAAGTTGGTTTTTAGAAACCAAACAGCTAATTAATTTTTTTCATGTTAATCTTAAAAAAGCATCAGTTTTTTACTGATGCTTTTTTTTTTTTGCCTAAAATTCTGAAACTTTTTAGCCATTTGATATAACAAGAAATTCGAAAAAAAGAACCAATTTTAAATTAATAAAAATCAGCAATTTATTAACTAAAACTAGAAATTATGAACAATATATTTAGAGGGTTATTAGCAGGATATGGCGCTAAAAAACTAGGAGGAGGCTGCTTCGGGACAATCATAGTTTTTATTATTTTATGGGTTCTTTTAGGACAGTGCAATTAAAGGCACATTACAGAAAATTACGAATAAAAACTCAAACTTTGATACGATATTATTGGGCAAATTAAGTCAAAATGTCTAGATTCGCATCACTAAAAATAAATTTAAAAAAATGGGTTCAGGTTTTTTCGCTCTATTAGATGATATCGCTGCAATTATGGATGATGTGGCAGTAATGAGTAAAGTTGCTGCAAAAAAAACAGCCGGAATTCTAGGCGATGATTTAGCAGTAAATGCCGAAAAAGCTTCAGGGTTTGCTTCATCTAGAGAGCTTCCAGTTTTATGGGCAATTAGTAAAGGTTCTTTATTAAATAAAATTATTATTCTTCCAATTGCGTTTTTGTTAAGCGCGTTTTTTCCAATTGCGATTATGGTAATTTTAGTATTAGGGGGATTGTTCTTAGCATACGAAGGAGCAGAAAAAATCTACGAATTTATAGTTCCTCACGGACACGAAGAATCTGAAGGAATAACTGATGAAGTGCTTACCGAAGAACAAATTTTGCTAGTTGAAAAAGAAAAAGTAAAATCGGCAATCGTAACTGATTTTATCCTTTCTGTAGAAATTGTGATCATTGCTCTTGGAACTGTAATAGGGAAACCATTAGTATCACAAATTATAACCGTTTCCATCATCGCTGTTATAGCAACAATTGGAGTTTACGGAATCGTAGCGATTATTGTGCGTATGGATGAAGTAGGTTTTAAAATGATTCAGAGTAGTAAAAAAGAAAAAAGCCTTTTAAAAAGTATTGGAAATGTATTAGTTCAAGCCCTTCCAAAAGTGATTAAAGCTTTAACCATAATTGGTACAATTGCTTTGATTATGGTTTCAGGCGGATTATTCGTTCATAATATTGAATTTTTTCATCACCTTCTACCAAATTTTCCTTCTATTATAAAAGAATTTGCAATTGGCCTTATCATAGGGTTTATTGTATTGGCGATAGTAAATCTTTTCAAAAAAATATTTAAAAAGAAAGAATCAGCAGTTTAAAAATTGCTTCCAATTAATAAAAAACATCAGTCGAAAGGCTGATGTTTTTTTTGTGGCAGAAGGTAATATTTTCAGATCAAGTTGAGTCCCGATAGCTTTTGAGATGTTCAAAAAATGATGCTGTTTCTATAAGAAGTAAACCAGAAATATTTATTTTATATAAGAAATATCGGTAAATCTTGACTTTTTTTTACATGAATAAGATGTTGATTTATAGTTGTTTAGTGTTTTGGTGAAATTTTTAACATTTTTCTTAAAGCAACCATTGCAACCTTGTTCCGTCTTCATAGTAATTAACAATTAATTATTATTTTATATGAAAAGTTTTAGATTAAAATCAGTTTTAGTAGTATTATTTTTATCAATTGCATTTGTTTCATGCAGTAATGACGATGACAACAAAACACCAGCTCCTACATCAAAAGCTGCTTTAGTAACCGAAATTAAAGGTCCAGCAACAGGTAAAGTAAATGATGAATTAAGCTACGATGTGACGTATGTAGTAGACAACGCTTGCGCAGAATTTGATAAAATCTCAGAAGTAACAATTGGGTCTGTAAAAGGTTTACAAGTAATTGCAAAATACCCTTCACAAGTTTGCACGCAACAAGTGCCAGAACCAAAAAAGACTGTATACAAATTTAAGTCTGCTGCAAAAGGAACTTTTGAAATTAAATTTAAAAAATCGGAAACAGAATTCCTTACTCAAAAAGTAGTGATAGACTAACAACAAGCTTAGTTGATATTTTTTTAGGTTGAAAGCCATTTTGCTAAGATTACTTTTAATCAATGCAAAATGGCTTTTTTTTGACAAACTAAAATTATTTTGCATTATTTCAAGCAACCTTTGTAATTTAGCACCATCTACATAATAAAACAATTAATTTACTTATATGAGAATTTTTAGATTACAATCAGTTTTGGCAGTGCTATTTTTAGCTGTTTCTTTGGTTGCTTGCAGTAGCGATGATGATAAGAAAGAAACACCGCAAACTATTTCAAAAGCTGCAGATGTTACTGCTATTTCAGGTCCATCTACAGGAAAAGTAGGGGTTGATATTAATTTTGAAATTTCTTTTATAGCTGAGAACGCTTGTGGGCAGTTTGATAGAATTAGTGATATATCTATTGGTAAAGAGAGCGGATTTCAAATAGAGGTTAAATATCCGAAGGAAACTTGTGCTAATCAAACGCCAACTGCACTGCATACTGTTTATACATTTTCACCGCAGTCAAAAGGAACTTTCGAAATTAAATTCAAAAAATCAGAAACAGAATTCTTGGTTAAAACATTAGTTATCCAGTAACGGTTTTAAACAATATAATCTTAAATTAAGCCATTTTTCATAGATTTTAAATCGATGAAAAGTGGCTTTTTCGATTTTATAAAAATGAAGTTGCAGAAGAACAAATAGAATGAGAATGTTAGTTTACAGTTAGAAGAATTCGCTAACGTGAAATGATCTTTAATTTAATATTAGACCGATTTGCAAACTTTGACATTCCTTTAAAATTTACTACTTTTGCACTCTAAATTTTATGTCATGGCGAAAAGAAAGTATAAAATATCGGTTATTCAGTTAAATCTGAATGATGTTGCCGAAAATAATCTTAAAAAATGTATCAGTTGGGTAAGAGATGCTGCAAGTCAAGGTGCAGAAGTTATCTTACTGCCTGAATTATATAGCAGTCATTATTTTTGTCAAAGTGAAGATGTGGATAATTTTGCATTAGCAGAGCCATTGTACAGCACTTCATTTATTGCATTCAGCGAATTGGCAAAAGAATTAGGAGTAGTAATTATTGTTCCTTTCTTTGAGAAAAGAATGGCTGGAATCTATCATAATAGTGCTTACATTATTGATACTGATGGAACTGAAGCTGGTTTATATCGTAAAATGCATATTCCAGACGATCCACATTTCTATGAGAAATTCTATTTCACACCAGGAGATTTAGGTTTCCAGGCTATTGAAACTAAAAAAGGAACTGTTGGAACTTTAATTTGCTGGGATCAATGGTATCCAGAAGCAGCTCGTATTACAGCTCTTAAAGGTGCTGAGGTTTTATTTTACCCAACAGCAATCGGATGGCATCCTAAAGAAAAAGAACAATACGGAGAAAACCAATATGGCGCTTGGATGAATGTTATGAAAGGTCATGCAGTTGCTAATGGCGTTTTCGTAGCGGCAGCTAACCGAATTGGTTTAGAAAAATATCTTGAAGGAACAGAAGGAATTCAGTTCTGGGGAGCTTCTTTTATTGCTGGACCGCAAGGAGAAATTTTGGCTCAAGCTTCTCACGATAAAGAAGAAATCTTAATTGCTGAGGTTGATTTAGATTTACAAGAAAATGTTCGTCAAAACTGGCCATTCTTCAGAGATAGAAGAATTGATGCTTTTGGAGACATTACAAAAAGAGCAATTGATAAATAATTAGGTTTATCTAAAATATAAAAAAGGACAAAATATACATTTTGTCCTTTTTTTTGTAAGCTTCGGAGAAGCGAAATATTTATAGCACCTCAATAAAACAAAATGAAAAAGCTCCAGCGGAGCGACATGTATTAGATTGTAAAAGAACATTTCGCTCCGCTGGAGCTTTATATCGTAAACGTATATTATTTGCTATAAATATTTCGCTTCTCCGAAGCTTTAAATAAGTATTCAAAATCTAATTTTTTTAAAACACTGTTTTATAATAAAAAGGAGCTATTTCGTATTGAAATAGCTCCTTTTTTGCTTTTAGCTTTATATAAATTACTTCACTTGGAAAGTAACTCTTCTCACGATCTGACGTGCCTCTTTAGAATTTTTGTTAACAGAAGTATCTTCTCCGTTAGCAATTACATTCAATCTTGAAGCATCAATTCCTGCATTTACAGCCACTTTTTTAACAGCTTCAGCTCTTTTTCTTGATAGCTCAACATTGTAGTTTGAGTTTCCAATTTCGTCAGCATATCCAATAATATCTGCTGATTTTCCAGGATTGTTTTTCAAATATTTCACTAAGAAATCTACACCAGATAAAGAAGCGTTTGTAGGTTTAGACGAGTTGAAATCGAAATAAACATTTACATAACCACCGTTAATTAATTCTTCAACAGTATTGTTTGTAGCTGTTCCAGCGCCTTTTTTCTCGTAAGTTTTATCCAAATAGCTTTCTAGCTCATCTGGCACACCATTTTGATTATTATCAATAGATTGCCCTTTTGTATTAACAGCAACTCCAGCAATAGAGTTTGGTTCTAAATCGTATAAATCAGCAACTCCATCTTTGTCTGAATCGATAAGACCAGTTTCGATTAAGTCCACTCTTTTTTCCAATTCGCCAATTCTATCTTCTTCACCAACCCAGTCAGCATGTTTCTGGTTTTTTCCTAAGTAGAACGTTAAACCAACAGAAGCATTCAGTAAAATACCGTCAAAAGAACCAGTTGTTGTGTTTCCCATTCCGTCAAAGTTCCAGTTTTGTCTTCCGTTTATAATTCCAGTAAGATCTCCTGTTAAAGCTACTCGGTCACTTAATCTAATTTGTCCAGTTAAACCAGCAATTCCGTGAGCCATGTAATCTTGACCTCCAAATCCTGTTTCAGTGCTAATTTGAGAAACTCCAAAACCTCCATGTGCTAAAAGACCAATTGTGTTTGTCCAAGTTTCAAAATTTAATGCACGTCCAACATTGATAACCCCTTGTAAACTTGCTCTAACATAGCGGCTTTCAAAATCTGGAGTATCTTTTTTCTCTTTAAATTGGTCGTAACCAACATCTAATTTCAAACCAAATTTTGGATTAAACATATATCTTACTCCTAGATCACCGTGAAAAAAGTTTAATGATTCAGTAGTATAACCTGGAGTCATAGCTCTTGTTGGTTTGTTAACACCACCATTAAGTTCAATCGACCATTTGTTGTATTCTTGCTCTACATTAGGTTTTGTAGAAGTCGTAGCCATATTTTGTGCGCCTGCCGCAAAAGATAGTAATAATAGAGAGGCTGATACTAATTTCTTTTTCATGATATCAAAAATTAAATTGTTTTTATTTTAAACTCATGAACAAAATTAGAAGTCGAATCTTAGAATGTGTTGTATATACTCTTACATAATTCCCATCTTTTGGCTTTTAATTATGTAAATCCGTTAAAATTAGTCTAATAGAAAGCAAAAAAAAAGGACAAAATTCACATTTTGTCCTTTTGCTATCCTGAAAAAATATTAATTATTTCAAATCTGGCTGATAAATTTTAACAGTTCCATCACCTTCGCTGCTTACTACTAATAAACTTCTTTTTGTTGGGCTCTTTGAAGCTGGAATAAATAATAAACCTTCTGGAGCATCTCCTGTTTTTACTGTTTGTAAATATTGTGGAGAAGTTGGGTTTGTTGCATCATAAACCATAAAAGCATCAGATCTTTCTAAACCAACAAATAAAATATTTTGATTTCCCATTTTAGCTACAACCACAGCTTCTGGCTCAGAACCTTTGTCATCGCTTCTTTTGTCATCGTATGTGCCAATTTCATTTGTTTTTTTGTCAACATCATTTTTACTGTCAAAAACGATTTTTCCAGTGTTTCCATTCCAAATAGAAAATGATCTACCTCCAAAACTTACCATTTCGTCCAAATCTCCATCTCCGTCAGTATCTCCCATATCAGCAACAAGGTTTAATCTTCCCATGTTAGCATCTAATTTTAAAGTAGCAGCATCTGGAAAAGCCGTTGCATCAAGTGTCATGTTTTTCATACGCTTTACATCAGTGTAAGCAGTATATTCTCTTGCATCACCTTCATTAGCGGTTACAAAATAAGGAACATTGTTTACAGTATAATGGCTGATGGCGTCTGGCATATAAAGACCTTTTACTTTCCATGGATTGAATGCAATTTTATTGTCGCTATCGCTAACATCAATTGCATTTTCAGCAGTATTGTAATCTTTTAAACCTAAAGGGTAAATTGCTGTAATAGTTTTAGAAGTTAAATCGACCTTTGCAACACCATTATTTTCTTGTAAAGTTACCCAAGCCGTTTTAGAATCGTCAGAAATGGTGATGTATTCTGGCTCGATATCTTGAGCGAAACTAGTTTTAGCAAATTTTGAAATTCTAAATCCGTCTTTTTTCAGTGCTTCTGCCTGACCTGCAAACGAACTAAAATCTAAAGTTGTTACATTATAAGTACTAGTTTCAATGATCGAAATTGTTCCGTTTGGATCTTGCGAATAATCAGTATTTGGCTCACCTTCGTTAGCGGTCATGATGTATTTTCCATCAGGAGAAAAAGTAATCATATCGGGCAATGCACCAACTGTAACTTGCTTAATTAAGCTATAATCTGAAGTGTTGAAAATAACTACTTTACCGTTTCCTTGTTTGTTTACTGTAGATTCTAAAGCTACAGCAAGTTTTCCGTCAAAAACAGAAACGCTGTTTGCTGCGCCTTCATATGTAGCCAAATTAATTTGTCCTATTTTAAGAGGTTTTGTCGGATCAGAGATGTCGATAACATCAATTTGATTTACATCGCTGTTATTTACGGTAAAAAGTCTTTTTGTTTTTTCGCAGTAAGCCGAGATTTCTGCAGCGGCTTCTCCGCCAATTGTAATAGAACCAATTTCTTTAAAAGTTCCAGGATTTTCATTTGCACCAACTTCGGGAGTGCTGTTTGAATTTTCGTCATTGTTACAGCTTGCCAATATAAAAAGGGCAGCCAATAATGAGATTGATAAATTTTTCATGTGTTAGTTTTTAGTTTTGGCAAAAGTAATTCTGAGCCTTCTGTTAAATATTAAGTAGGTATTATTTAATCTTTAACTTAATTTTTGCAAGATATTTTTTGTGAAATTAGAGATGATTTTTGCTCAGTTGTTTTAAAATCCTAACGAATGCTTATCTTTGCACTTTCTAAATTAGAACGTATTTATGTCAACAAATAATAGAAGATTTCCAGCAGAATGGGAAAAACAGCAAGGAATTGTATTGTGTTTTCCGCATAATGGCAACGATTGGCCAGGAAAATATGAAGCTGTTCAATGGGCTTTTGTAGAGTTTATTAAAAAAGTAGCGACTTTTGAAACTGTTTTTTTGGTGGTTGCCGATGAAAAACTAAAAGAAAAAGTTGCTGATATGCTTGAAAGAGCTCGCGTTAATACTGAAAACGTTTCTTATATTGTTCATAAAACAAACAGAAGCTGGATGCGCGATTCAGGACCAATTATTGTAAAAAATGGTTCAAAAAGAGAAGCGTTAAACTTCAACTTTAATGGATGGGCAAAATATAAAAACTACCAATTAGACAAATTCGTTCCGGGTAAAGTGGCAGATTTTATTGATGTTCCTTTAACTCAAGTAATGTACAAAGGAAAACCAGTAATTGTAGAAGGTGGAGCGATTGATGTAAACGGAAAAGGAACTTTATTGACTTCTGAAGAGTGTTTGATGCACCCAACAATTCAAGTAAGAAATCCTGGTTTTACAAAAGAAGATTATGAAGCTGTTTTTAAAGAGTATCTTGGAGTTACAAACGTAATTTGGCTTGGAGACGGGATAGAAGGAGATGATACGCACGGACATATCGACGATTTATGCCGATTTGTGAATGAAGATACAATTGTAACGATTGTAGAAACAGATAAAAACGATTCAAACTACAAACCTTTACAGGATAATTTGAAACGTCTGCAAAATGCAAAACTAGAAAACGGAAAATCGCCAGTTATTGTAGCATTACCAATGCCAAAACGTGTTGATTTTGAAGATTTAAGATTGCCGGCAAGTTATGCTAATTTCTTAATCTTGAATAATTGCGTTTTAGTACCAACATTCAACGATAGCAACGACCGAGTTGCTTTAAACATATTAGCAGAATGTTTTCCAGATCGTGAAGTAATCGGTATTAGCTGTATCGATTTTATCTGGGGATTCGGAACTTTACATTGTTTAAGTCAGCAGATTCCTGCATAAAAATAGTAGTCGCAGATTATAAAATAATCGTTTTGATTTTTTTAATCTGTGATAAAATTATCAGATATACAGAGACTTTCTTGTATTATTTAAGCTGTCACCAAAAGTGGCAGCTTTTTTTTGTTGTATATTTAACAGACAGATTTGCCATGTGTCCCAACATCCTTCTTATATTCGTATGTTCAATAATGCAGAAATGCAGATTTAATTTTATATGAAGAAAATATTTTTTATCCTTTCCGTGCTTTCTTCCGGAGCTCTTTTTTCACAGTCCGATTCACAAGACAAACATGAACTTACCTTTGCTACCTACAATGTAAGTATGGAATCTGATAATTATTCTCCCAAAGGTGCAATGGGAAAATCGGAGCAGATGTTAATTAATCAACTTAGTTCAGGGCATAATGCTCAAATCAGAAATATTGCCCAGATTATTCAGACCGTTAGACCAGACGTAATTTTGCTGAACGAGTTTGATTATATTAAAGATCCTGAACTTGGCGTAAAGGCATTTATAAAAAATTATTTGAATGTGAGCCAAGGCGGAGCAGCAGCCATCGATTATCCTTACTACTATTATTCGACAGTGAATACTGGCCAGCCAAGCCCTTATGATTTGAACAATGACGGAAAGTTGAGTAATTCAGGAAATGATGCATGGGCATTTGGTATGTATCCTGGGCAATATGGGATGATGCTTTTGTCTAAATATCCTATTGATGTTAATGCAATTCGTACTTTTCAACATTTTAAATGGAAAGATATGCCAGAAGCATTAATTACCAAAAAAGCAGATGGATCGGATTGGTATAGCAAGAAAGCATGGAAAGAATTTCCATTATCTTCAAAATCTCACTGGGATGTTCCTGTAGAAATTGGTAATAAAACAGTTCATGTTCTAGTTAGTCATCCAACTCCTCCCACTTTTGATGGTGCTGAAGACCGCAATGGGAAAAGAAATCACGATGAAATCAGATTCTGGAGAGATTATATTTCAGACAATTTGGCTTCGTATATTTATGATGATAAAGGTTTAAAAGGCGGATTGCCTCCAAATTCTCGATTTGTCATAATGGGCGATCAAAACGCTTCGCCAGTTGAAGGAGATGCTATTAGAGAAGGCATAAAGTCTTTAGTAGAGAGTCCGAAAATTAATAGCGACTTTACGCCTGCTAGTAAAGGTGGTGCTGAGTTTAGTCCTGAAAATCCTTTTGGAATTAATCATACCGCTTTTTGGAGAATGCGTGCAGATTATGTATTGCCATCGAGACTTGGTTTTAAGATTGTTAAAAGTGGTGTGTTCTGGCCTGCAAAGGGTGAGCCAATGTCAGAATTAGTCGAAAAACGAGAGTCAAGCTCTGATCATCGTTTGGTTTGGGTAAAAGTAATTTTAGAATAAGTAACTTTTTCTTTCATTTAATAAAAGCATAAAAAAACCTTGGCTATGGACCAAGGTTTTTTATTTTTTATATCTCTTCAGATTGATCTGCTCTTCATTGTCTTGTAAAAGGAGGTAATAATTGACTTGAAACTTCTCCAAATCCAATTCTTACTTCTTTATTTTCACAGAAACCACGAATAATTACAGTATCATTATCCTCAATAAATTTGCGTTCGCTTCCGTCTTTTAATTTAAGCGGATTTTTTCCACCCCAAGTTAATTCTAGCATAGAACCAAAACTATCTGGAGTTGGACCAGAAATTGTTCCAGAACCCATCATGTCACCAGAATTCACGCGACATCCGTTTGATGTATGGTGTGTCAATTGCTGAGCCATAGACCAATACATATATTTGAAATTAGATGTTGAAATCACAGTTTCTTCCTGATCTTCTGGTTGTAAAGAAACTTCTAAATGAATATCAAAAGCCTTTTTTCCTTTTGTCTGTAAATAAGGAAGTGGTGAAGGATCTTGTTTTGGTCCCTTAGTTCTAAAAGGTTCCAAAGCATCCATAGTTACAATCCAAGGTGAAATTGAAGTAGCAAAGTTTTTTGCTAAGAATGGTCCAAGAGGCACATATTCCCATTTTTGCATATCGCGCGCACTCCAGTCATTTAGTAAAACCATTCCGAAAATATAATCTTCAGCTTCGTAAGTTGAAATATTTTCTCCCATTACATTAACGTCTGTTGTAATGAAAGCCGTTTCCAATTCAAAATCTACTAAACGCGAAGCACCAAAAACAGGTGTGTCATGACCAGCTGGTAAAGTTTGTCCCATTGGTCTGTGAACCGGAATTCCAGATGGTACAATTGTAGAGCTTCTTCCATGATATCCAACTGGAATATGAAGCCAGTTTGGCAGTAATGCATTTTCTGGGTCACGGAACATTTTACCTACATTTGTAGCATGTTCTCTACTTGAATAAAAGTCAGTATAATCACCAATTAAAACTGGTAATTGCATCTCTACATCTTCGATCTTAAATATAACAATATCGCGGTGTTTTGTTGAATCTCTTAGCTGAGGATTAGTTTCGTCGAATATCTCTGCGATACGATTTCTAACTAAACGCCATGTTTTTTTTCCGTCAGAAATAAAATCATTTAGCGTATCCTGCATAAACATATCATCAGTTAATTCTATTCCCTCAAAATAGTTTAATTGCTGTAAAGCCCCTAAATCTATGGCGTAATCGCCAATTCTAGTTCCTACAGTAACGACATTTTCTTTCGTAAGAAATACACCAAAAGGAATATTCTGAATAGGGAAGTCGCTATTTTCTGGTACTTCTAACCATGATTTTCTACTGGTATCGTTGGCGGTTATTGGCATGTTTTAATGTTAATTATTTGTTGAAAAATTACATGTCAAATATATCATAATCTAGCAGTTTGACAAACGTTTTTTTGTATTTTTGCGTGAAATTAACGAAAAACAAAAAAATGCAACGCGACGAACAAATTTTTGATCTTATCCAAGAGGAGAAAGAAAGACAAATTCACGGATTAGAGCTTATTGCTTCTGAGAATTTTGTAAGTGATGAAGTAATGGCAGCAGCAGGGTCTGTTTTAACGAATAAATATGCAGAGGGTTATCCTGGTAAAAGATACTACGGCGGTTGCGAAGTAGTTGACGTTATTGAGCAAATTGCAATTGACAGAGCTAAAGAATTATTTGGCGCTGAATATGCAAACGTACAGCCTCACTCAGGTTCTCAGGCAAACACATCGGTTTACCATGCTTGTTTAAATCCTGGAGATACTATTTTAGGTTTCGATTTATCTCATGGAGGTCACTTAACTCACGGTTCTCCTGTAAATTTCTCTGGACGTTTATACCGTCCGGTATTCTACGGTGTAGATGCTGAAACTGGTCGTTTAGATTATGATAAAATTCAAGAAATTGCAACTAAAGAACAGCCAAAATTAATCATCGCTGGAGCTTCGGCTTATTCTCGTGATATGGATTTTGCTCGTTTCAGACAAATTGCTGACAGCGTAGGAGCAATTTTATTTGCTGATATTTCTCACCCAGCAGGTCTTATTGCAAAAGGACTAATGAATGATCCAATTCCACATTGCCATATTGTTTCTACAACAACTCATAAAACATTAAGAGGACCACGTGGAGGTCTTATTTTAATGGGTAAAGATTTCCCAAATCCACAAGGATTAACAACTCCAAAAGGAGAAATCAGAATGATGTCTTCTTTATTAGATTTAGCTGTTTTCCCTGGAAATCAAGGTGGACCTTTAATGCACATTATCGCTGCTAAAGCAGTTGCTTTTGGTGAAGCATTAAAAGATGATTTCTTTACTTATGCAATGCAATTAAAAAAGAATGCAAATGCAATGGCTGATGCTTTCGTAAAAAGAGGTTACAACATTATCTCTGGAGGAACAGACAACCACATGATGCTTATTGACTTAAGAAACAAAGGTATTTCTGGAAAAGAAGCTGAAAATGCATTAGTAAAAGCTGAAATTACAGTAAACAAAAACATGGTTCCTTTTGACGATAAATCTCCATTTATCACTTCTGGAATTCGTGTTGGAACAGCTGCAATCACAACTCGTGGTTTAGTTGAAAAAGATATGGAAACTATTGTAGCGCTTATCGATAAAGTATTAACTAATCATACAAATGAGGATGTTATCGAAGAAGTTGCTGAAGAAGTAAACGAATTAATGAGCGAAAGACCAATTTTTGCATATTAAAAATTAGTCAAAAGTCATAAAGTCGAAGGTCGAAAGTCTAAAAATGGAAGTAAATTTCTATATTTAGTTTTTGATCTTCGATTTTTCTTTTAAAGTTTTCCAAAGACTTTATGACTTTCAACTTTCAAACTTTAAGACTTAAAAAAATGGGCGTATTAAGATTACAATTGCCAACCGACCCAAGATGGGTAAATATTGTTGAGAAGAACATTGAAGAAATCTTAACAGATCACGCTTGGTGCGAGCAGAAAGCGGCAACAAATGCGATTACAATTATCACAAACAATTCTGAGCATCAAGATTTAGTGAAAGATTTATTGGCTTTAGCCAAAGAAGAAATCGATCATTTTGAGCAAGTTCACAACATTATTATCAAAAGAGGATTAAAATTAGGTCGTGAGCGTAAAGATGATTACGTAAACGAACTGTATCAATACATGAAAAGAAGCGGTGACGGAAGCCGTGTTTCTGGTCTTGTAGAACGATTACTATTTTCTGCAATGATCGAGGCTAGAAGCTGTGAACGTTTTAAAGTACTTTCAGAAAATATTAAAGACGAAGAATTGGCGCTTTTCTATAGAGAATTAATGGAAAGCGAAGCAGGGCATTACACCACTTTTATTACTTACGCTCGTAAATATGGTACAGGAATAGACGTTGAAAAACGTTGGAGAGAATGGCTGGCTTTTGAAGAGTCAATTATTACTAATTACGGAAAAGGAGAAACAATTCACGGATAGTTTTTTTTGTTTCAAGTTTCAGGTTTCAGGTTTTGTCAGGCTGAGCGAAGTCGAAGCCCACGCAAAGTAGATTTCAGTTTCAAAAAAACGTTTAATCAGCGTTTTAGCAAAAGCGAATCAATTTCTGAATTGTTCAAAAGTTCAAGTTTTTGTTAATCTAAAATCTAAAGTCTACAATCTAAAATTCCTTACATTTGAGAGTAACCAAAATCTCGAATTATGAGAATAGAAATGGACTTAAAACTGGGTTTTAAAGACGTAATGTTTAGACCTAAAAGATCAACGCTAAGAAGCAGATCTGAAGTTTCCCTAGAACAAAATTTCAAGTTTTTACACAGTACTTCAAATTGGACAGGAATTCCAATTATGGCAGCCAATATGGATACTGTGGGAACTTTAGAAATTGCAAAGGTTTTGGCAAAAGAAAAGCTTTTTACAGCAATCCATAAACATTACACTTTAGAAGAGTGGAATGATTTCTTAAAAAATGTAACTCCAGATTTCTACGATTATATTGCTGTAAGCACTGGAACGGGAAAAGAAGACTTTGAGAAGATTGAAAAAATAATTGCAGAAAATCCGTTACTGAAATTTATTTGTATTGATGTTGCTAACGGCTATTCAGAACATTTTGTTCAGTTTTTAAAGAAAACCCGTAAACAATATCCAGACAAAATAATTATCGCTGGAAATGTGGTGACAGGAGAAATGACTGAAGAGTTGCTTTTAGCTGGAGCAGACATTGTAAAAGTCGGAATTGGACCAGGTTCTGTTTGTACAACTCGTGTTAAAACAGGTGTTGGTTATCCGCAGTTATCGGCTATTATTGAATGTGCCGATGCAGCTCATGGTTTAGGTGGTCATATTATCAGTGATGGTGGCTGTTCTACTCCGGGCGATGTTGCTAAAGCTTTTGGTGCAGGAGCCGATTTTGTAATGTTGGGAGGAATGCTCGCGGGACACACAGAAAGCGGCGGTGAACTAATAGAAGTCAAAGGAGAAAAATTCAAACAGTTTTACGGAATGAGCTCGAAAACTGCAATGGAGAAGCATTCTGGCGGAGTTGCAGAGTACAGAGCAAGCGAAGGAAAAACAGTTCAAGTTCCGTTTAAAGGAGATGTGATTCATACTGTTTTAGATATTTTAGGTGGAATAAGAAGCACATGCACTTATGTTGGCGCTTCAAGATTAAAAGAATTGACTAAACGAACGACTTTTATCCGCGTAAGCGAACAAGAAAATCAAGTTTTTACTAAATAAATATGATTAAAATTACAGAAGCATTTGTTGAAGATATTGCTAAAATTCAAGAAATCGCACATATAACATGGCCTATTACTTATGGCGAAATTCTAACTGCGGAACAATTAGAGTACATGTTAAATCTAATTTATTCTAATGAAGCATTATCAAAGCAAATTCAGAATAAAGAACAGTTGTTTTATTTAATTTCAGATTCAGAATCGGTTATTGGTTTTATCGGAATTGAACACAATTATAAAGGAGAAGCTATTACTAAAATCCATAAAATTTATCTTATGCCAGAAACACAAGGGAAAGGTTATGGCAAAATAGTTTTTGAAGAAATTGGAAAAATGGCTTTGGAAAGTAACTCAACCGAACTTTTATTGAACGTAAATCGCTTTAATACCGCTTTAAATTTCTATAAAAAACTTGGTTTCGAAATTAAAGAAACCGTTGATATCGAAATAGGAAATGGATATTTGATGGAAGATTACGTAATGGGAAAAGGTTTGTAGTTAATTTATATTAACGAATTTTAAAATCACGGCTTTTGTGATTTTTTTTATTTTGAAATAAATAGATAACTCTATCTATTTTTGTTTTATCTTTGGCAAAAAGAAAAAATGAAACAGAAAAGCAGTGTAAAAGAACGAATACTCGATACAGCATCCCGTCTGTTTTATCATCAGGGATTTAATAGCACAGGAATTAATCAGATTATTGCTGAGGCAGATATTGCAATTGGTTCGCTTTACAAACACTATGAGTCTAAAAGTGATTTGTTGTATCATTATCTTGAACAGCAGGAAACAGAATATTTTGCCAATCTCAATGACTATTTAAAAGACGAGAAACCTCCCTTAAAAAAACTTCTAAAATTAATAGATTACCGTATTAAACTTCAGGAAGAATCAAATTTTTCTGGATGCCATTTCATAAAAATAAATGCTGAAATAGGTAGAGAAGATAAAAAAATAGAACAGTTTGTTCAGGCACATAAAGAGCGCCAGCGTGAGTATATTAATGGATTAGTTGATGAAATTAGTACAGTAAAAACGCTTTTAATAGAAAAAAAAGCACTGCAAAACAGTATTTTTTTGATGATTGAAGGAGCTGTAGTTTCGGCAGGTATAAACGGAAATACGAATGATCTAAAAACCGTAAAAAAAAGTATAAATCAGTTTTTCTGATTTTTTTTAACCAAAAATAGATAGACTGTTCTATATATTATGAAAAATAAAAAATACATTTCGCTCCTTATATTGCTGCTTGCACATTTGCTTACTATTTTGGATATATTTATTGTAAACGTTGCTATTCCATCAATTCAGCGTGGGCTTGGTTCAAGTAATGGAAAAATTCAGTTAGTTGTAGCTATGTATATGGTTGGGTTTGCTTCTTTTTTGATAATTGGCGGAAAAATGGGAGATTATTTTGGAAGAAAAAAAATCTTTATTCTAGGACTGTTTTTGTTTATGGTCACTTCTGCGGGATGCGGGTTTGCTGCCACTACAAATCAGCTTATTGCTTTGAGGTTTTTTCAAGGTATAAGTGCAAGCTTAATGGCGCCACAAGTTCTATCTTATATTCAAATTCTCTTTGTCAGTCATAAGGAACGCACTTATGCAATGGGCTGGTACGGAATTGCAATTGGAATTGGTACAATGCTGGGGCAGTTTTTAGGAGGTTTTCTTGTAGAACTCCAACCATTTTTAATCGATAAATCATGGAGGTATATATTCCTTATCAATATTCCTATTTGTATAATAACGATTTTTCTAGCCATTCGTTATCTCAATCAATCCAGAGACAATTCTTCTTTACAAATGGATTATTGGAGCGCAGTTATATTATGCATAGGGCTTGCTTTACTAGTTTTTTCGATGGCTGTGGGATTAGAACAAAAAGATTTGGTTGCAATTACGCTGACAATTTCTATAGTATTTCTGATAGGTTTTATGTTTAGACAGATCAAAAGAAAATTAAAGAAAAAAGAGCCATTATTGAATATGGAGCTTTTTACACACAAGAATTTCAATATTGCGGTTTCGGCTTCTGCTCTTTTTATGCTAATGCTCGATGCTTATTTTTTTGTATTAGCAATTTTTCTGCAAGACGGTATTAGACTTTCTCCTATGCAAGCAGGATATTTTATTGTATTTCAAGGATGCGGTTTTATTTTAGCATCATTTTTTGCGGCTAGATTGGTGCTTCAGTATGGTAAAAATGTATTGATTTTTGGAGTGTTGCTTCTTATGTTTTCTCTTATTTTTCAGCTGGTCCTTTTTTATTATCAATCAATCGATTACAAGGGATATTTTGTCATGTTTTTGCACGGTATTGGTGTAGCCTTGGTTCTGCCTTCATTTGCTAATATTGCGCTGAAAGATTTACCCCAAAACAGGATTGGAAATGCATCAGGAGTTTATTCTACATTGCAGCAATTGTTTGGTGCATTGGGCATTACCTTAACAGGAGGTGTATTTTACTATTTTGCAAAAGGAAAAACAGATTATATAGATTTCTATAATGCTTTTTTCTATGGCACATTAATTCATTTGCTTTGCTTAACAAGTGTATTGCTTATTTTATTCCTGTTGCCCAATTCTGTTCTTCCCGCAAAAACAGAAAAAGAATATTGAAAAAAACGATTATAACTAATTCACAATCACATCATGCGCAAACAATAATCCCTTCACTTCCTTCAAAGAAAAAATGGCTTTCTTCACTTTAGTTTTAGAAGGATCAATAGTATAATTATAACTGGTTTTAAAATCGGCTTTGTTGGCAATGGCTTTGTTGAATTCAGAACGATATAAGTCACAATTATCGAAAATTACGCTGGTTAAATCTGCGGCCATAAAATCTACTGCAATTAAACTGCAATTGGTAAACGGAGTTCCTTTCAATTTTAAAGTATAAAACTTAGAAAAATCGAGAACACAATCATTAAAATGAACTTCAAAAATTAGTTTATCACACATAGCGAAATTCACTTCTTTAATTTTGCATCGATTAAAAGTAACGGTTCTCAATGCCACATAATTGATTTTTGCTTCGCTGAAAATGCAGTCATTAAAAACGCAATCAATGAAAGTAACGGCTAAAAACGTGCATGCAGAAAAGTTACAATTGTTAAAAACGCAAGATTCAAAGTCTTTAAAATTCAAATCGTCTTTGGCGTAAACAATCGTATTGTATTCTTTATCAAGAAAATATTCGCTTTCTTTTTTCAATTCTTTTTCAATAATTATTTGAGGTTGAAAAGTTAATAATTTGCTATAGAATTTTCGATGAAAATCGGAATCATTTTGAAATTATTAACGACTTTAGAATAAAAAATTAATGTAGCTTTACACTTATTTTTTAAGTTAAAACAGATCAATTTTATTATATGGAATCAACAAGAAAAGAGCATGATTTTCTAGGAGAATTAGAAATTCCAAATCATTTATACTACGGAATCCAAACTTTTAGAGCTGTAGAGAATTTCAACATTACAGGAATTCCGATTTCAAAAGAGCCTTTATTCATCAAAGCTTTAGGATATGTAAAAAAGGCTGCTGCTTTAGCCAATAAAGACTGTGGCGCAATTGATTCTAAAATTGCCGAAGCAATCTGTTACGGAAGCGATCAGGTTATTGCTGGCAAATTTGATCAGGAATTTGTAAGCGATTTAATTCAGGGCGGAGCAGGAACTTCTGTAAACATGAACGCCAATGAAGTAATTGCCAATATTGGACTAGAATATTTAGGTCATAAAAAAGGAGAGTACAATTTTCTTCATCCAAACAATCATGTAAACTGTTCTCAATCGACAAATGATGCTTATCCATCGGCTTTTAGAATTGCTTTGTATTTGAAAATGGAAAGCTTTATTAAAACTTTTGCTGGTTTAGAAGTCGCATTTGCTAAAAAAGGAGAGGAGTTTAAAGAAGTCCTAAAAATGGGAAGAACGCAATTGCAAGATGCGGTTCCGATGACTTTAGGACAGGAATTTAAAGCTTACGCTACAACAATCGGAGAAGACATTCAGCGTTTAAAAAATGCTCAGGAATTGTTGTTAGAAATCAATATGGGAGCAACAGCCATTGGAACAAAAGTAAATGCTCCAGAAGGTTATCCGGAAATCTGCGTAAAATATCTGGCAGATGAGGTGGGAATTCCGCTGACACTTTCACCAGATTTAATCGAAGCAACGGTCGATACAGGAGCTTATGTGCAGATTATGGGAACTTTAAAACGTTCTGCAGTTAAGATTTCTAAAATCTGCAACGATTTACGTTTATTAAGCTCGGGGCCAAGAACAGGTTTTAATGAAATTAATCTTCCAGCACGTCAGCCAGGTTCATCTATTATGCCAGGAAAGGTAAATCCGGTAATTCCAGAAGTGGTAAATCAGACTTGTTTTTATGTAATTGGTCAGGATTTAACGGTTACAATGGCGGCAGAAGCGGGACAATTGCAATTAAATGTAATGGAACCTGTAATTGCTTTCGCAATGTTTACTTCGTTGGATTATCTTTCAAATGCGATTCAGACTTTAATCGATAAATGTATTAACGGAATTACAGCAAACGTAGATCATTGCTATAATATGGTAATGAACAGTATTGGAATTGTAACGCAATTAAACCCAATTTTAGGTTACGAAGAAAGTGCTAGTATTGCTGGAGAAGCTTTAAAAACAGGTAAAAGTGTGCATCAAGTTGCAGTTTTAGAAAGAAAGCTGATTACACAAGAAAAATGGGACGAAATTTATTCTCTAGAGAATCTGATTCATCCAAAATTTATCACAAAATAAGGATTCCCATAAAAAATATAATAGCAAGCCGTCATTTATCTGACGGCTTTTTTTATTTTAATTTTATTGGATTGTAAGTCTAAAATGTTGAAAATAAGCTATATATTTACATATGAATTGATTATTGTTATAAAAAATTAAAACTTTCGCATGGTAAAATTTTTAAAAAATAATTATTTTCAGAATAAATTTAAAATCTTATGGTTGCTTTTTTTTATTCAACTTAATTTGAATGCCCAAACCGAGATTGACAGTTCTAAAATTTGTCCTCCTAGAACAATATTAGAAATCTTCAAAAAAAAGGATTCTATTTATGTTGTAAAACCAATAAAAAACAGCTTCTTCTTAATTATTCCAGCAATCGGCTCTCAACCTGCCACAGGTTTCTTTTATGGCGCTGTAGCTCAATATACTTTTAAAGGAAAAGAAAAAGCCGATAAATATTCAATAGCCAATGTCGGAATAACATACACAACAAAAAAGCAATGGCTTGTAAACGTTAAGAATAATATTCTATTGAAAAATAATAGAATATTTTTGAGTGGTGATTATCGTTTGTATATATTTTCGCAACCTAATTACGGTTTAGGAACAAATATTATTCCGCCTCGTCGCAATCAGGAGCCTGGTTTCAGCATTGATTCTATTGCTGAACCAATGGATTATAATTATTTTAAATTTCATCAATCAGTTTCCTTTCAAGTTCATCCAAATTTTTACGTCGGCGGCGGTGTCAATATTGATTGGTATTCGAGTATTGTTGATAAAGACCTTGATGTTGCAAATGGAAAATTTACTTACCATTATAATTATAATCAGAAATATGGATTTGATGAATCAGAATATTTTTTAAACGGTGTGAGTCTAAATTTGGTTTACGATTCAAGAGATAATCAGGTGAATGCAACGCACGGCTGGTTTGCTAATATAAATTACCGTTTTAATCCAGAGATATTTGACAATCAAGAAGTAAGTAATGTTTTGTATGCCGAATATCGAAATTTTATTCCGGTTTCGCAAAAAGATAAACGATACATTCTAGCGCTTTGGACTTATGGACAATTTGTAACCAAAGGAAAAGTTCCATACTTGAATTTGCCAGCAATTGGTTGGGATCAGCGTAGTCGAAGCGGTGAGGGATATACACAGGGATTATTTAGAGGAACAAATTTAATTTATCTAGCAACAGAATTTAGGTTTCCGCTTAGTTGCGATCAAATGTTCAGCGGAACGGTTTTTACAAACTTCGTAACAACAAGTAATCCAGACACTAATACAAAACTTTTTCAATATGTTCAACCAGCTTTCGGTTTCGGACTCCGTATTTTAATTGATAAAGCAACTAGAACCAATCTTATTGCAGATTATGCGTGGGGAAATAATTCTAAAGGATTCTATTTGAATGCTGGAGAGACTTTTTAAATGTAATAAAAACTACAATTTAGTTTAAACGCAACACTTCTCTTTTATTTCAAAAATTAAGATTAATAAGCTTTAACCCTAAAAAAATATGAAAAAGCAGGCTGTAAGGGTTGCTTTTTTTATTCTTCATAATTAAATCATAATTTGTAATGTTGTGTCAAATTATGTTAAATTGTATTCCTATTTTTGTTGTATATACACACTTCTTAAGATGAAATTACTGATAGTTGAAGACGAACCAAATCTATTATCGATATTACGTAAAGGGTTTGCAGAAAATAATAATGAAGTAAGCGTTGCAATGGACGGTAAAACGGCTATGGAAATGATTCATAATTATACCTTCGATGTAGTAATTTTGGATGTGATGCTTCCTGATGTCAACGGAATTGAAATTTGCAGAAGACTTCGTGCAGCAAAAAACTTTGTACCTATTTTGTTATTAACAGCTTTAGGAACTTCAGAAAACATTGTAACGGGATTAAACGCTGGAGCTGATGATTATTTGGTAAAGCCGTTTAAATTTGGCGAATTAGATGCCAGAATAAATGCGCTCTACAGAAGATCGCAACAGGAAACAGAAAAAATAGATACTATCACAATTGCCGATTTAGAAATAAACGGACGTGCCAAAACGGTTAAAAGAGATGGAGAAAACATTGTTTTAACTGCCAAAGAATTCAAACTATTATATTATTTAGCTAAAAATACTGGCAGAATCGTTTCGCGCGATCAGATTTTGGATAATGTTTGGGATATTAATTTTGACATGAATACCAACGTTGTCGATGTTTATATTACGTACTTAAGAAGAAAGATAGATAAGCCTTTTTCAACCAAACTGATTCATACCATGAAGGGTTTAGGTTATGTAATTAAGCCATAATATGGATATTAGAAAAAAAATCACTTTCAATTATGTTGCCCTTTCTACCTTTAGTACTTCGCTATTGTGTATTATCGTGTTTTTTCTTTTTAGGGAAAACAATAGATATCACTTTTTAAAGCGATTAGATGATAGAGCAAAAATTGTCGCTTCAATTCATTTTCAAAAAGACCCAGAGAAAATTAAATATTATAAAAATCTTCAAAAAAATGGTCTTGAGGAATTAATTGAAGAAGAAGAATATGTATTAAAAATAAATAGCCATAACAGTTTTGATTATAATACAAATCTGAATCTTCCGAATACGTTTTACACCAATATTTTAAAAACAGGAAAAGATTCTTTTGAAAGAGATAATAAATATTATTTAGGACAGATTTTTCAAGAAAACAATCAAAAGTATATTGTAATTGTTAGCGCGAGAGATCGTAAAGGGAAAGACACAACCGTTTATATTGTCAAAATTATGCTTTTTGGCGGAATCGGTTTTGTGATTCTAGCGTTTCTTTTAGGACGATTTTTAGCAAAACGAGTTATCGATCCTGTAGCAAGAATTACAAAAGAAGTAAAAAGAATTAGTGCTTCTAATCTGCATAATCGTCTTCCAGAAGTCAAAAATTCTGATGAAATTTCAGATTTGACCAATACTTTTAATAATATGCTGGATCGTTTGGAAACCTCTTTTGAGATTCAAGCGAACTTTATTAATAATGCTTCTCACGAATTAAAAACGCCAATAACAACAATTATTGCCGAAGCAGAAATTATGTTGCTTAAAGAAAGACAACAGCATGAATATGTAGAATCTCTACAAAATATATACAGTCAGGCTTCAAGATTAGGAAACTTAACAGAAAGCTTGCTAAAATTGACTCAAACAGGTTATGACGGACAAAAACAAGTGTCTGACATTGCCCGAATGGATGAGTTATTATTGGATGTGAAATCTGATCTTGATAAGATTTATCCAGACAATCGAGTAAGCATTAAACTTAATTTTGCTCCAGAAGATTCTAATTTATTATTGTTGCCATGTAATAAACCGCTTTTAGAATTGGCAATCAATAATATTATTACAAACGGAGTAAAGTATTCTGATAATAATGAAGTGTTTGTGAATCTTTCTGCTAATAAAGAAATGATTAAAATCACGATCAATGATATCGGAATCGGTATTCCGCCTGAAGATATTCCGCATTTATATGAGCCTTTCTTTAGAGGTAAAATCGCTGCCAAATACATTGGTTACGGTTTAGGACTTCCGTTAGCTTCTAAAATCATTAGAATGCATGATGGAGAGCTGCAAGTGCAATCTGAGCAAAATAAAGGAACTATCGTTACGATCATTTTTAAAAAAGGCAACATTAAAAAATCTAATGTTTAATTTTAGAAAATTCTAATTTTAGATTAATAAAGGTCTAATTTCCGGATAGTTATTTTGTAAGTATAAACTAAAAGATATACTTATGAAAAATTTTCTTATACCTACGACTTTAAAAGATGATACAATCTCGGCTGTTAAATCTGCGGTAAATCAGTCTAAAAATACTGAATCAGAAATTATTTTAGTATTAGTTTCAGAAGCGCCTGATACGTTTTCTTCTTCTGGTTTTTTAAGAGAAATGAAATCTGGACTTACCAGAAGTCAGGAAGAAGTTCTAGAAACCTGCCGATATATTGTTGAACACACTTCAAACATAAAATTAAAAGTCCATAATCAATACGGACTTTCAGCACCAATTTTTAAAAGACTGATAGATGTCTTTTCAGTAAAATTGGTCATTCTTACTCATTCTTATAAACAAGAAACAAAAAGAATTCATCAATATTTAGTGCAATTGGCAGGAAATCAGAAATGTCCGATTCTGCATTTAAGTACAGAAGCTAATAAAGAGGTTTTCCATAAAGCACTTTATGTAGAAAATTCGAGCGTGAACATTCATGTAAAAGACGTTCAGGATTTCTTAAGCGCCAATTTCTCTTTCGAAATCGTAAGCCAAACTGCCAGTTTTGAAGACGACTACGAAAACGTTGCTCCATTTTTATCAGAAGCCATTTCTAAACATAATATTGATATGTTGGTAGAAACGAGAAAAGGCGAGAAAATCAAATTTAAAAAATCAAAAAAAGAAAATGTCAATGAAAAATTAGGACTTCCTGTTCTTTCATTGTACGAAGAGATGGTTTAAGAGTCTGAGATTCTAAGCTACTAAGACACTAAGTTTCTAAGTTTTTTAATTCTTAGCACCTTAGAAACTTAGAATCTTAGCCTCTCAAAAATTATTAATTTAAAACCGAAAATATGTTATTAAAGAAAAGAATACCAATGAAGTACGTTCTCGGGAAAATTAAAGTAGAAATTGTTTTAGTGTTGGCTTATACCATACTATTTGAAATTTTTCATCATTATTTCATCAATTTGCCTGTAGATATCCCGATTGCCATTCCGACCATGATCGGAACCATTATTTCCTTATTATTAGCCTTTAAGTCCAATCAGGCTTATGACAGATGGTGGGAAGCCAGAATTGTTTGGGGTGCTGTTGTAAACGATTCTAGAACCTTGATTCGTCAGGTTTTAACATTTTACGACGATCCAGATTTCTCTGTTGAAGCAAGTGAATTCAAAGAAAATTTTGCTAAAAGACAAATTGCATGGTGTTATAGTTTAGGAGAGTCGCTTAGAAATAGAGATGCAATAAAGCCGATTGAAGGCTTAATTAGCGAAGAAGAAATCAGATACATCAAAAATCATCAGAACGTTCCAAATGCAATTTTGATGCTACATGCAAGAGATTTAAGAACGGCTAAAAACGAAAAGAAAATCAACATGTATCAGCAGGTTGAAATCGATAATACTTTATCTAGATTATGTGATGAAATGGGGAAATGTGAGCGAATTAAAAACACGATTTTCCCAACAACATATAGTATGTACATTAGATTGACTTTGTGTTTGTTTATTTTCCTATTGCCTTTCGGATTAACAAGTGTGTTGAGCTGGTTTGCGATTCCTTTGATTACGGCAATTGGTGCTGCTTTCTTTTTAATCGAAAGAATGGCGATTCATTTGCAAGATCCGTTCGAAAACAGACCTACAGATACGCCAGTTACTTCAATTGCAAATACAATTGAAAAAAATATCAAGCAAATGCTAAACGAATATCAAAGTGAATTTGATATTCTTAAAGAATTTGACTTAAAAGACGAACCTAAGAAAGTCGAAAAGGACGCTTATTTTGTCTTATAACTATTTAATTTTGGTCTTGAGTTAATTGTTGGTTGGACAGTGAGTAGTTGCGCTGTCCAATTTTTTTTTATGAAATTTAATCATGTAGAAATTACCGCAAAGTCTTGTCATTTCGACGTAAGGAGAAATCACACAAGAAATTCTACAAAGAATAGATTACCTCATAGTTTGTCATTTCGACGTAAGGAGAAATCTCCACAAGTAACTCCGTAACAATTTTCCAATCTTTGCTGAGCTTCTCGCAGAGATTTCTCCTTACGTCGAAATGACAATATTGCGTTGATTTTTTAGAGTCTAGAGTTGTTTCGTCAGCCTTCCCAAGGTCTGAATTGCAGTTCTCAATTCATTAGACCAAGGCAGTCCGAAACTCAATCGCATACAATTTGAAAATTGATTTTGGAAGGAAAAAATCCTTCCCGGAGCGATGCTAATATTATGTTTAAGCGCTAAATGGTAAAAAGCGGCTGTATCGATTTTTTTATCCAATTCGACCCAAAGAAAAAATCCACCTTGAGGTTGGCTCACTTTAGTTCCCGCAGGAAAAGACTCTAAAACCGTATTGATGTAATTGGTACAGTTTCGATTCAAAATTTGGCGAATTTTTCTCAGATGATTTTCGTAACGGCCATTTTTTAAGAAATCTCCAACAACTTCATGTGTAATGGTAGAATTGGAGATCGTATGGTACAATTTGGTTCTCAGAACTTCTTTTTTAAACTTCCCTGGAGAAACCCAACCCACGCGATAACCTGGCGCCAGACTTTTAGAAACCGAACTGCAGCACAAAACAATACCGCTTTCATCATACGTTTTACAGTTTGTCGGACGGCTTGTTCCAAAATACAAATCACCGTGAATATCATCTTCAATTAGCGGAACATTATAAAAATCCATTAAACGGACGATTTCCTTTTTATGTTCGTTTGGCAGCATGCTTCCCGACGGATTACTGAAATTACTCATCAAAACACAGGCTTTTACTTTCTTTGTAGAAAGCGTTTTTTTAACTGCTTCAATTTCAATTCCTGTTGTCATATTGGTTGGAAGTTCCATTACGTACAAACCCAATGATCTCGCCAATTGCAGAATTCCAAAGTAGACTGGACTTTCAGTAATGATAGTGTCTCCTGGTTTTGTCAGCGTTAATAAACAATCTGAAATGGCCGAAATACAACCTGGAGTCGTTATAATATCATCTTCAGTCAAGGAACCGCCCCAAGTAAACGACCAACGCGCAATTTCTTTTCTTAAATTACTATTTCCTTCAATTTCCTCATAACTCGTTCCGCTGTTTGGAAGTTGACGCATGGCTTGAACCATTCCTTTATTCAGTTTCGCAATCGGAAGTAATTCATTTGACGGAAAACCAAGCGAAAGCATCGTAATATCTTTTTTACGCATATCGCCATAAACCAAATCCACCAAATCCTCGCGTTCAATGTTTTCAAGCGTTAAAAGCGGTTTGCTTGCCGATGGTTCTGGAATTGCTCTAGCCGAAATATTACTTACATAATAACCCGATTGTGGTCTTGATTCGATCAAAGAACGACTTTCAACTTCGTAATATGCTTTACTTACCGTGCTCATGCTATAACCTGTTTCAGCACAGACTTCTCGTATAGATGGCAGTTTGTCGCCTACATTTAAAAGTCCCGATTTGATCTGTTTTTCGATGAGGTCAGCAAATTGAAGATATAAGTAATTCGAATTTTTCATAAAAATAAAACTGTTATGCTGCAATTTACAAAAACTGTATCTGTATTGCTGTTTTATTTTTAAGAAATTTGCGTCATCAAAAGAAAACAATTCAAAAGCAATTTTGTGAAAACAACAAAGTATTATATCGCGGCGATTTCAGCCTTTATTACGTGGGGACTTTTCAGTTTGGTTTTAAAGCCAATTCATGAATATCCTTCGTTAGATATTTTGTTTTTTCGTGTTTTCAGTTGTGCTGGTTTAATGCTTTTAATTGCTTTTTTGTTTAAAAGAAAACAAATAAAAGAAACGATTAAGATTTTTAAAGCTTTATCAAAATCAGAAAAAAGAAAATCGGTTCTGCTGAATATTGGCGGAAGTGTTTTTTTGATGGCAAACTGGTTCACCTTTATTTATGTGGTTAATCATGTGAGTGTAAAAGCAGCTTCTTTGGCATATTTGGTTTGTCCAATTTTAACAACTTTATTGGCTTATTTTATACTGAAAGAAAAACTGCTAAAAACACAATGGCTTTCTGTCGGATTAAGTATTTCGGGATGCATATTGCTCTCATACACCGATATAATGGATATGTTTTTCAGTATTATTATAGGGCTTACTTATGCTGCTTATTTAGTAAGCCAACGTGCTAACAGAGGTTTTGATAAGTTTATTGTTTTGACTTTTCATATCACATTGTCAGCCTTGTTTTTATTACCGTTTTATCCGGTTTTTGGGGGACCGGTTCCAACGGAATTTAAGTTTTATCTCTGCATTGAAACCATTGCAATTGTATTTACTATAATTCCGTTATTTCTCAATTTATATGCACTTTCAGGAATCAACTCTTCAACAGTTGGAATGTTATTAAACATTAATCCGATGATTGCATTTGGTTTGGCGGCCTTTTTTTTCAAAGAAAATATTACGCCTTTGCAGATTACAGCATACGGTATCATTTTTACCGCAGTGTTAGTTTTTAATTCGCATCATATTTTTGCCATAAAGCAAAAAATGACCTCAATATCCAAGGGTTCTTAATTTCTTAGTTTTCATATTTTTTATTGGTTTAAAATCGAAAATTATAAGAACCTTAACAGGATGTTTAAACAGGAATGAGTATTTTTCATTCCTGTTTTTTTTGCGATAAACTGAAAAAAATATTTAGCCACAGATTGTACAGATTAAAAGGATTATATTCTTTGTACAAAAAAAGTGTCGCCACGAATTCCACTAATTTTCACGAATTAAATTATTTTTAGAATAGGGAATAAAATTTGCGAAAATTAGTGGAATTCGTGGCGAAAAAAAAATCGTTTAAATCTGTGAAATCTGTGGCTAAAAAAAACTATTTCCAAACCGAATACTGTTGATATGAAAAATACCAAACTTCAAGCCTTTACTCCGTTATTTTATTTAGTGTGGTCAGATGATTTACTGACACAAAAAGAGTTTACAACCTTAAAAGAGTTTATAAATTCGCTAAATGTTTTGTCTCAAGAAGAAAAAGAATATTTGCTTTCTAAAGTAGATATTTCAAATCCGCCTTCGCGAAATGAACTCACACAATGGAAATTGGATATTGAAAAAAGCATTCAGGATAAATCTTCTGTTAAGTCGATTTTTGATATTGCAAGAGCACTTTCGGGAACCGATTTGGATTTAACACCAATCGAATCCGATTTCAAAAAACTAGAAAATGATTTAGGGATTTTAGGCGAAGAAGCGCTTCAAAACTTTAAAACCAAAGCGGATTCTTTTACAGCCAATTCTCATACAGATGCTAGTTTTGACATTCAGAAAATCACTCAACTTTTAGACGGAAAAGAAGCTGCAATAATTGAAAGAGTTAAATCTGTGATTTCGAGACCTGAATTTGCATATGAAACGTCTACTGATATTAATGTTTTTAGACAAACCGTTTACAAATGGTGCAAAATTCTAGCCGATGAAAATTTAGGAAGCATGGCTTATCCAAAAGAATATGGCGGAGGAGGAAATATTGAAGATTATTTCGCCATCATGGAAACGCTGAGTTATCACGATTTAAGTTTGGTAATTAAATTTGGTGTTCAGTTTGGACTTTGGGGAATGAGTGTTCAATCGTTAGGAACTGAAAAACATTATGCTAAATATTTAAAAGATATTGGCTCGTTGAAACTTCCAGGCTGTTTTGCCATGACCGAAACACATCACGGATCGAACGTAAAAGGTCTAGAAACAACAGCAACTTACAATCATAACGATCAGACTTTTACCATTCATACGCCAAATAAAAATGCTCAAAAAGAATATATTGGCAACGCAGCTGTTCATGGACAAATGGCAACTGTTTTTGCTAAATTAATTATTGACGATCATGATTATGGCGTAAATGCTTTTGTGGTTCCGTTACGCGATCCAAACGGAAATGTATTAAACGGAGTAACAATTGGCGATTGCGGTCATAAAATGGGATTAAATGGCGTAGATAACGGAACAATAAGTTTTGATAATGTGGTGATTCCGAAAGACAATATGCTGGATCGCTTTGCTTCAGTAAATGATAAAGGCGAATTTGAAAGCCCGATTCCGAGTGATAATAGACGATTTTTTACGATGTTAGGAACTTTGGTTGGAGGAAGAATCGGAATTCCGCGTTCGGCTTTAGCTGCAGCTAAATCAGGATTAACAATTGCCATTCGCTACAGCGATCAAAGAAGACAATTTGGTCCAGAAGGAGGTTCTGAAGTTCCTATTTTAAATTACAGAATGCATCAGCGTCGATTATTGCCACACTTAGCTAAAACGTATGCCGTTCATTTTGCACTTCAATATTTAACGAGTAGATTTTTAAACAGAACCGAAGCTGAAATGCAAGAAATCGAAGCATTGGCAGCAGGAATGAAATCGTATTCTACTTGGAGCACGAGAGATATTCTGCAAGAATGTAGAGAAGCTTGCGGAGGAAAAGGCTATTTGTCTGAAAATAGAATAGATGCGCTTAAAAATGATACTGAAATTTATACCACTTTTGAAGGAGATAATACCGTTTTAATGCAATTAGTAGCTAAAAACAGATTAGCAGAATTCAGAAAGTCATTTGGAGAAATGGGTTCGTTGGGAATTATCAATTATGTATACGAAAATGCAAAAACAGCAATTGCGGAGAAAAACCCAATTGCAACCCGTAGAACAGAAGACGAACATTTGTTAGATGGAGAATTTCATCTTCAGGCATTTGTTCATAGAGAAAAAACAATTTTGGCTTCAGCAGCTAGACGTATCAAAAAATTGATTGATGGAGGATTAGAACCTTATGATGCTTTCAACGTTGTGCAGCATCAAATGATTGATGTGGCCGAAGCATATTTGGAAAGAATAGTCTTAGAGCAATTTCAAATCGCAATAAAAGCAGTTGAAGACGAATCTTCGAAAGTTATTTTGACGAAATTGAATCAGTTATATGCGCTTTCGCAGATAGAAAAAAACAAAGGTTGGTATCTTGAAGACGGTTATATGGAAGCGGTAAAAACCAAAGCAGTCCGTAAAATGGTAAATCAGCTTTGTTGGGATATTCGTCCAGATGCTGTGGCTCTCGTAAATGCTTTCAATATTCCAGAAAGTTGTTTAGCGGCGCCTATTGCGCTTTAGTTTTATATATTATAGCAAAGCTTTGTGAAATTTTAAAAACTTTCACAAAGCTTTTGTTCTAATAAATTTATTTATAGTAATTATATCTTTGTCATTGTATTATTTATAGTAGAAAATACTGCAATATCATTTTTGGTTAATTATAACCACTCTCAAAATAATTCATTTTTTATATTTTCGCTTTGCTATATTTGTAATTCCTTTATATTAAAATCGCTTTGAAAAAATATTACTTATTTCTGTTTTTTATTTTAAACCTTCCACTTTTTGCATCGGAGAGTACAGATGTTATTTTGAAAGAATTAAACGAAGCGATTAAAAATAAACAGCATTATGTAAAGATTAAAGAAGAGCGAATTCTGAATTTCAAGAAGATAAAATCGGATAATCTTACGAAAGAGCAGGAGTATAATTATAACAAAACACTTTATTTTGAATATCAGAAACTAAACTCAGATTCTGCAATTCAATACGTAAAAAAGAACATCAAAATTGCCGAAGAACTTCAAAATAAAGAACTTTTAGATTTAGCGCAATTGCAACTGGTAACACTTTATTCTTCTTCTGGAAAATACCGTGAATCTGAAGCAATTTTAAAAAGCATTAATAAAAAAAGTCTTCCTGCTTCTTTACTTCCAAATTATTATATTTCGTATCGTGAATTTTTTGAACATTATGCGGCTAATAGTTATAGTCCTGAGTACAGAAAACAGATTGGGAGTTATCGTGATTCATTATTAAGTATTCTAAAACCAAATACATTAGAATATCAAATTAATAGAATCCAGCAAGATATTTTTATTGATAAAAAATACAATGATCCCAAAAAGCAGTTATTAGCTTTATTGAATAAAACAAAAGAAGAAAGTCCAGAATATGCAATGATTACCTATTTGTTAGGAAAAATAGGTGAAGCTACGCATGACTTAGAAGCTAGAAAAAGATACTATGCACTTTCTGCCACTTCAGATATTAAAAATGCCAATAAAGACAATGCTTCACTCCAAGAGTTGGCTTTAGTTTTTTACGAAATTGGAGATGTTGATATGGCTTATAAACTCACACAATCTGCGATTGAAGATGCATTATATTGCAATGTTCAGTTTCGAACTTTGTTGATGTCAGAAGTATATTCGATTATTAATACAGTTTATCAGGAACGTGAAGCGCAACGAAAAAGTGAATTACAGATTTATTTGCTTTGCATCAGTTTGCTTTCTCTATTTTTACTAGTTGCAATTATTTACGTTTACAAACAAATGAAAAAGGTTTCTAGAATTAGAAGCGAACTTTATGAAACCAGCCAGAAACTAGCAGAGTTAAATAAAGATATTACTGAAACAAACAAGCAGTTGCAAGAAAGTAATCTGCAATTGTCTGAATCTAATTTGGTTAAAGAAGAATATATTGCACATTTCTTCAGTCTTTGCTCAACTTACATTAACAAATTAGAAAATTATCGCATTAGTTTAAACAAGAAAGCAACAGCAAAACAATTCGATGAAATTTACAAAATATTAAAATCAACTACTTTGGTTGATAATGAGCTAGAAGAATTATACAAAAACTTCGATATTATCTTTTTAAACTTATATCCAACATTTGTCAAAGATTTCAATGCTTTATTAATTCCAGAAGAGCAAATCGTTTTAAAGCAAAATGAATTACTAAATACAGAACTTCGAATTTTTGCTTTAATCAGACTCGGAATTACGGACAGTGTTAAAATAGCAGCATTTTTGCGTTATTCTTTAAGCACAATTTACAACTATCGCACAAGAGCTCGAAATAAGGCCGCAGTTTCGCGAAATGATTTCGAAGAAATGGTCATGAAAATTGGCTCAATGGCTTTGAAAGCGTAAATGTTTATTTCAAAATCACTACTTTTTTTAAGGTGTTTTTTGTTTTAAATATTTAAAAATCAATGTATTAATTTTTTAAACCACTACTTTTTTCTGTCTAAAAATGTAACTTGTACGATAACGTTTTAGTTTTACAATATGATAGAAAAGTTTTTATATAGACTTTATAATATTATCTAACTAATGCTTTAATTATTACTGTTATGTTAAAAAACGTTAAAACAATTGTTGTTTTACTTTTACTGAGTTCTTTGGGAGCAAATGCTCAGAATAAAGTTCCAGTTTATCTAGATGATAAAAAACCGATTGAAGAGCGCGTAGAAGATGCGCTTAAACGAATGACAACTGATGAGAAAATTGCCATGATTCATGCGCAGTCTAAATTTAGTTCTCCAGGTGTTAAACGTCTTGGAATTCCCGAAAACTGGATGACTGATGGACCACACGGAATTCGTACAGAGGTAAAATGGGACGAATGGGATCAAGCTGGATGGACAAACGATTCTTGTATTGCTTTTCCAGCGCTTACGGCACTTTCATCTACATGGAACAAAGAATTGGCTTCTTTATATGGTAAATCTATTGGAGAAGAAGCACGTTACCGTAACAAAAATGTATTATTAGGACCTGGTGTAAATATTTATAGAAGCCCATTAAACGGTCGTAACTTCGAATATATGGGAGAAGATCCGTTTTTGGCATCTAAAATGGTTGTTCCTTATATTAAAGGTGTTCAAGCAAATGGAGTTGCAGCTTGCGTAAAACATTTTGCTTTAAATAATCAAGAAACAAATCGTAACTCGGTTAACGTAATCGTTGACGACCGTGCATTGTACGAAATTTATCTTCCTGCTTTTAAAGCTGCAGTTCAAGAAGGTGATGTTTGGTCAATTATGGGAGCTTACAACAAATACAAAGGACAGCAATGTTGCCACAACGAATATTTATTAAACGATATTCTTCGCGGAGAATGGGGCTTCAAAGGAGTTGTAGTTTCAGATTGGGGTGGAGTTAGTGATACTAAACAAGCTATTCACAATGGTTTGGATATGGAATTCGGTTCTTGGACAAATGGACTTTCTTGGGGAACAAGTAATGCATATGATAACTACTATTTAGCAAAACCATATGCAGAAATGATCAAAAAAGGAGAAGTTGGAACTAAAGAATTGGACGAAAAAGTACGTCGCATTCTACGTTTATCTTTCCTAACTACAATGGATAGAAACCGTCCTTTTGGATCTTTTGGAACTGAAGAGCATGCTTTGGCTGGCCGTAAAATTGCTGAAGAAGGAATCGTTTTATTGCAAAACAACAACAATATTCTTCCAATCAATCTTTCTAAAACCAAAAAGATTGCTGTAATTGGAGAAAATGCGATCAAAATGATGACAGTTGGTGGAGGAAGTTCTTCGCTTAAAGCAAGATACGAAATCACGCCACTTGAAGGTTTAAAGAAAAGAATCGGAAACCAAGCTGAAATTGTTTATGCAAGAGGTTATGTAGGAGATCCTACAAGTAATTACAATGGAGTTATTGCTAAAGTAAGTTTGGAAGAAAAACGTTCTCCAGCTGAATTGACTGCAGAAGCTTTAAAAGTAGCTAAAGATGCTGATATTGTTCTTTTTATCGGAGGATTGAACAAAAGCGAAAATCAAGATGACGAAGGACATGATCGTAAAGAGTTGAATTTATCTTATGGTCAGGATAAATTAATTAGCGAATTAGCGAAAGTAAATAAAAACATTGTTTTTGTAAATATTTCTGGAAATGCAATTGCAATGCCTTGGATTAAAGAAGTTCCAGGAATTGTTCAGGGATGGTTTTTAGGAACTGAGGCAGGAAATGCTTTAGCAAATGTTTTGGTTGGAGATGTAAATCCTTCTGGAAAATTATCTTTCACTTTCCCAGTAAAATTATCTGATAACGGAGCTCATGCCTTAGGAGAATTTCCAGGTGGCGATGACGTAAAATACAACGAAGGAATTTTTGTTGGATACCGTTGGATTGACAAAAACAAAATCAAACCATTGTTCTCTTTTGGACACGGTTTAAGCTACACTACTTTTGCTTACGGAAAAGTAACAGCTGACAAAAAACAAATTAACGAAGGAGATAAAATTACATTCTCAGTTAACGTAAAAAATACAGGAAGCAGAGAAGGATCTGAAGTAGTACAATTGTACATTACTGATGTGAAATCTTCATTGCCTCGTCCGATAAAAGAATTAAAAGGTTTTGAGAAAGTTGCTCTTAAAGCTGGAGAAGAAAAAACAGTAACGTTTACAATTGATAAGACGGCTTTAAGTTTCTTCGATGATAAAAAACATGACTGGGTTGCAGAACCTGGTGATTTCGAAGCAATTATTGGTGCTTCATCAACAGATATAAAATCTAAAGTGAAATTCTCACTTAAATAATTTTTTTATTTCTAAAATTGGTTGGTTTGTAAAGCTGCAAGTGTAAAAATTTGCAGCTTTGCTTTTGTCTTAAAATTTTAGATGTACAAACAAAATATTAGAAGTTTTGCTTTAATAATAAAAATCAAATTTTGAAAATGAAACGAATACTACTATTTACATTTGGTTTTGTCATGTTCCAGAACCTTTCAGCACAGAGTCTGAACAAAATGCAATGGTTTAATGAACCTGAAAAATGGGAAATTAAAAATAATGCATTGATTATGAATGTCACCGCAAATAGCGATTACTGGAGAATTTCGCACTATGGATTCACGGTGGATGATGCGCCTTTTTACTACGCCAATTATGGTGGAGAGTTTGAAGCAAAAGTAAAATTGACAGGAAACTACATCGCTCGTTTTGACCAGATGGGTTTGATGATTCGTATAGACGAGAAAAATTACATCAAAACAGGAGTGGAGTTTGTAGACGGAAAATTTAATGTCAGTACCGTTGTAACACACGACAAAAGCGATTGGAGCGTAACAACTTTAGATAAAGTGCCTCCTTTTATTTGGATTAAAGCCGTACGACGATTAGATGCCGTTGAAATATTCTATTCTTTTGATGATAAAAACTATATCATGACCAGAAATGCGCCTTTACAAGATAACGCACCAGTTATGGTAGGTTTAATGGCTGCTTCTCCTGACGGAAAAGGCTTTGAAGCAAAATTTGAAAACTTCTCTGTAAAACATTTACCAGACCAGAGAAGAGCAGAATGGCTAAAAAATCATCAATAAGCTAAATTTCAATCTAAAAATCCAAACTCAAAAAATAATTTTAGATCACAATCAATCTAAAATTTTATCAATCTAACTTAACCTTAAACCAAAAACAAATGAGTTCAATTTCATCTGATATTAAACCAAAAAAACATTACGAAATTCTAGACGGACTGCGTGGAGTTGCAGCTATTTTAGTTGTTGCTTTCCATATTTTTGAAGCCTTTGCAGGCGGAAACCGTTTTAAACAAATTATAAATCACGGATATCTTGCGGTAGATTTCTTTTTCCTTTTATCAGGATTTGTTGTCGCTTATGCATATGACGACCGTTGGGGTAAAATGGGACAATGGGAATTTTACAAACGCCGTTTAATTCGTTTGCAGCCAATGGTAATTCTAGGAATGATCATTGGGGCTATATTTTACTATTTTCAAGCTTCAGACGCATTATTTCCAATGATTGCGGGAATGGAAGTCTGGAAAGTTATTTTAACTATGGTAATAGGTTTTACACTTTTGCCAATTCCACCTTCATTAGAAATTAGAGGTTGGGGAGAAATGCATCCTTTAAATGGGCCGGCATGGTCGCTTTTTTTCGAATATATTGCAAACATCTTGTACGCCTTAATCTTTCGTAAATTTTCGAATAAAGTAATGTCGGTCTTTGTATTAATATTTGCTGGATTGCTAATTAATTATACAGTTTTCGGATCAAAAGGAGACGTAATTGGCGGTTGGTCATTGAATTTGGAGCAAATGAATGTCGGTTTTACCCGTTTATTATATCCGTTTTTTGCTGGAGTATTACTTTGCCGTCTAGGAAAACTTATTCATGTAAAAAACGCCTTTTGGATTTGCAGTATTTTAATCACGATTGTTTTGGCACTGCCAAGATTTGGAGACGAAAATAGTCTTTGGATAAATGGTTTATACGAATCAATCTGTATTATTTTAATTTTTCCGCTTATTGTGGCAATTGGAGCAGGAGGAGAGATTAAAAATGAATTTTCATTAAAAATCTGTAAACTTCTAGGAGACATTTCGTATCCAATTTACATTACACATTATCCGTTAATTTATTGGTTTACAGCTTGGGTCGTAGATAATAAAGTTAGTATGGAAAATGGATATTTAGAAGGAATTGGAGTTTTAATTGTGACCATAATATTAGCTTTCGTATGCTTAAAATTATACGATGAACCAGTTAGAAAATGGCTTGTAAATAAATTCCAAAAAAGAAAAGTTTCTTTACAGTAAAAAGAGGCAAAGGCTTAAAGAGATAAGGTGCAGAGCTGAAAAACTTTGTCCCTTTGCAACTCGAACCTAAAAATAATGAATTTCTAAATTTTGTTAGTTATAGATATTCAAAAAGGGATAAACTTAATTGTTTATCCCTTTCTTATTTATTTTTGAAACCCGAATATAGAAATGTAAAATTAAATTGCAGAGGTTCGCTCTTTACAAACAATAATGATTCAATTATTGCAATTCATAAAAATTTCTCTTTCCAATTTTGATTTTTGTTTCTTTTTCTAATAAAATCAATTCGTTTGGATTTATAATTTTCTCATTATTGATTTGAACTGCACCACTTTCAATTAATCTTCTATTAGCTGATTTTGTTATATCATTTTTAATGATTGCACAAAGATCAATCAAAGTCATTTTATTGGTTTGATTTTCTAAAGAAGAAATCGAAACAGGAATAAATGATTTTGATGCTGCATTTTTACTTTGAAATTGATTAATGAAAAATTGTTCTGCTTGTTCTGCTTCATTTTGATTATGGTATTGGCTGATAATATTTTTAGCAATTAGTTTTTTAATATCCATCGGATTTTCTTTCTCTAATCTTTTCTTGATTTCTTCTTTTTCTTCGAATGAAAAATTGGTTGTCAATTCTAAAAATTCTAAAATAAGAGCGTCAGGAATTGACATCGTTTTACCAAACATTTCATTTGGTTCATCAATTAAACCAATTGTATTATGAAGCGATTTGCTCATCTTTTCCTTTCCATCCAATCCCTTAAGTAAAGGCATACACATTACAATTTGTCCCGAAAGTTTAAAACTTTCCTGTAACTGTCTCCCCATGGTGCAGTTAAATAATTGGTCTGTTCCGCCCATTTCGATATCAGCATTAATTTTAACCGAATCAAAACCTTGCAAAATTGGGTAAACCAATTCATGCATTGCAATTGGCGTATTCTCGCTAAAACGCTTATTAAAGTCATTTCGATGCATCAATTGTGCAACCGTCACATTTGACATAATCTGAATCACTTCAGAAAAAGGAAGTTCGTCAAGCCATTCTGAGTTGAAAACAATTTTGGCCTTTTCAACATCAATAATTTTAGACAATTGCGAAATGTAGGTTTCTGCGTTGTGCTGTACTTCTTCAATACTTAAAGGTTTTCGGCTTTTGTTTTTTCCAGTCGGATCACCGATTCTAGCCGTAAAACTTCCAACAACAATTACAATTTGATGTCCTAAATCTTGAAATTGTTTCAGTTTTTTAAGCACAACAGCATGCCCCAAATGCAAATCTGGAGCAGTTGGATCAAAACCCAGTTTAATAATTAATTTTCTGTTTTCTTTTTTAGCTAGGTTTAATTTTTCTTCTAAGCCATTTTCGGGAAGAAAGATGGCAGCATTTTCTTTTAATTTTTGAATTGTTTCCATTTTTTTGAAAATAAAAAAGCCCGGACGAAATGCCCGGGCTTTAAGGTTTATATAATTTATCTATTTAATTTACAGTCGTGAATACGTTGAATTATATGCATAGCCTATCCGAGCAGATATTATTGCATAATAATAAGTGCTGAAAAAAGGAAGACGTAATATGCTGTTCAAGAATTTCATATCGAATGCAAAGATAAATTTTTTAATTACGGTATTCAAAAAAAACTTAGTGCCTAAGAATCTTAGTAGCTTAGTACTTAGTACCTCAAAAAAAATTATTCTAAAACCAATTGACCTAGAGCCTCTTTAGTAAAACCTTTTAATTCGTCAGTTTTTCCTGCTTTGATTTTTGCCACCCAATTTGGATCAGATAAAAGAGGTCTTCCAACAGCAACCAAATCAAAATCGCCTCTATCGAAACGTCTGTTTAATTCGTCTAGAGAAGTTGGTTGTGAACTTTCGCCAGCAAATGCTCCAAAGAAATCGCCAGAAAGTCCCACAGAACCAACTGTTATAGTTGGCGCTCCTGTTACTTTTTTAGCCCATCCTGCAAAATTCAAATCAGAATCTTCAAATTCTGGTTCCCAGAAACGACGTTGTGAAGCATGAATAATATCAACTCCAGCATCAACAAGAGGAGTAAGCCAAGCTTCTAATTCTTGCGGATTTTTAGCCAATTTATAGTTGTAATCAGAAGGTTTGAATTGAGAAAAACGCATAATTACAGCAAAGTCATTTCCAACTTGCTTTCTCACTTCTTTTATCACTTCAATAGCAAAACGATTACGTTCAGGAAGTGTTTTTCCTCCATAGATATCTTCACGTAAATTTGTTTCAGCTCTAAAGAATTGGTCAATTAAATAACCATGTGCACCGTGAATTTCAACAGTGTCAAAACCTAATCTTTTAGCATCAGCAGCTGCTTTACCAAAAGCAAGAATAGTTTCTTCAATATCTTTTTCAGACATGGCAACACCATTTCTAAAATCAGGACGGTTTAATCCAGACGGACCTTCAAAAGGAACCGGCGGAACCCATCCCGAGTGGTGATTGTCCATAATTCCCATATGCCAGATCTGCGGTCCCATTTTTCCACCAGCAGCATGAACTTCATCAATAACTTTTTTCCATCCGTTTAAAGCCAAATCGCCATAAAAGTGAGGAACATTAGCATCATTAGAAGAAGATTTTCTGTCAATAACAGTTCCTTCAGATAAAATTAAACCAACTTCACCTTCAGCTCTTTTTTGGTAATAAGCTGCGACTTCATCAGTTGGAACTCCGTTAGGAGAAAAAGAGCGCGTCATTGGCGCCATTACGATTCGGTTTTTCAGATTTAACGTCTTTAAGTTAAACTCAGAAAAGAGGTTGTTTGTACTCATAGTAATTTTACAAATTAGATTGAATTAATTTACTAAGTGCTTCAAAGGCACCTTCGTTACGTTTATAATAAGTCCATTGACCAACACGCTTGGCTTCAATAAAACCAGCACGCTGCAAAATAGACAGGTATTCGGATACTGTGGATTGCGTCAAACCAGCTTTGGCTTGAATCTGCCCAACGCAGACACCATGCTCAAATCCGGCATGTTCTAGCTGTCCCGGAAAGTTAATTTCGGGCTCTTTTAGCCATTCCAGCATTTGTAATCTGGACTTGTTGGATAATGCTTTAAATATTTCTATCGTTTCCATGATGCAAATATATCGACTTTTCCCGATATATGGATTTAAAGAAAAGTATTTAGGATAATTTTATGATTAGGGAGGAAGAAACTTTTTGTTACGCAAAGAGATTTTATTAAAGAAAAATTATATTTGTTTTAGTTTTAATCAAAGAAAAACGCAGAGTTTTATTCTCATTTTATGTCATTTCGACGAAGGAGAAATCTCCACGAGAAGCTCGACAAAGATTAGACATTCGTTGCGGAGTTACTTGCGAAGATTTCTCCTTCGTCGAAATGACAAACTATTGTGTTGATTATGAGATTAAAATAATCCTCAAACAAACAAAACTTAATCTATTATGAAAAAAACTGTACTTATTTTAGCATTCTTATGCTGTGTAATCACCAATTCTAAAGCTCAAGTTGTAGGCGTAGATGTTGGAAATATTGCACCAGAAATTGATCTTCCGGACACAAAAGGAGAAAAAATTGCACTTTCTTCTTTAAGAGGAACTTTAGTTTTAATTGACTTTTGGGCTTCTTGGTGTGGGCCTTGCATTAAAGAACAGCCATTATTAATAAAATTGAATAATGCTTATCCAGATAAATTATCGATTTACGGAGTTTCGATGGATACGAAAAAGCCATTATGGACTGGAGCAATTGCAAAAGGGAAGTTGCCTTGGACAAATGTTAGTGATTTAAAATACTGGCAATCTCCAGTTGTTAGCGATTATATGTTGCAATCTGTTCCATTAAACTTTTTAATTGATAAGAACGGAATTATTTTAGCAAAAAACATTCACGGACAGGCGTTAGAAGCTAAAATTAAAGAGCTTTTAGAGGTGCAATAGATTTTCCTTAACCTCAAAGTGTTTCATCTAAAAGATTTTCTCTCGCAGATTTGGCAGATTGAGCAGATTTAAATTTTTATAAATAGAAGAAAAAATCTCCATAATCTGCCAAATCTGCGAGAGAAATAAAATTTTGCAATTGCAGTTAAAAACATAAAAGCCCAATATAGATTGGGCTTTTAATTCTAAATTTTTAATTTTCTCTAAGACTCTTTAATTACTTTCTTTACACCTCCAAAACTAGTTTTCAGCATTTCTCTAATCTGAAACTGCGTTTTGTTTCCCGATGCGCTTTTCCAATCTTTGAGATCAAAAATATGAATTTGATCTGCGTAAGGATTTGTTAAAAATGAAATTCGTGAAATCGTATATTTATAGTATTTCAGTTCGTGCGAAACATGTCGATTTGGAACAACGATTAGAATGTTTTCCCAATTCAAAAAGTCTTTCGGAACGTCTTTTCTTTCTAACAATCCTAAAGATTCAAAAAAAGCGGTAATCTTCTGATCATTAAGTTTGTTAATCTTATGATCAAGGCTTTTAAAAGTACTTTGTAGTCTATTTTCGTTGATAATAGTACTCATCGTATAATTGCTTTTTATGATTTTAATATAAAATTACATCAAAAGAAAATCATTTTTGAATCTGAAGCCATTAGATTCATTCTAAATTTTAGAAACCGCTTTATAACTATTTGTTATGAATGAGTTATCATGTTTTGATAAAATACTATTAATCTTTCTTTGTTAAAAGCTTTATTTTTATCGCTATTTGATTTTATTAACAACCAAACCTATGAAAACCAATTTTTTCTTGAGAACTATTCTTTATTTCTTAATTCTATTTTCAATTCCTGTTTTTGCACAGCGCAAATCGGACAGAGATCTTATTCTGATTGATAAAGATTGGCGTTTTTCACTCGGTCATTTATATGACACAAAAAAAGATTTTGGTCACGCAGAAGGTTATTTTTCGTATTTGACCAAAACTGGATTTGCCGACGGACCTGCCGCAAAAGATTTTGATGATAGAGCTTGGAGAAAACTGGATTTGCCACACGATTGGGCAGTTGAACAGCCTTTTAACGAAAGCGCAAGTTTTAGTCACGGATTTAAAGCAGCAGGAAAAAACTATCCTGAAAAGAGCATTGGTTGGTATAGAAAGAAAATAACCATTTCGAATGAAGATTTGGGGAAAATTATTTCTCTAAAATTTGATGGCGTTTTTAGAAATTCAAAAGTATTTTTTAACGGATTTTATTTAGGAACCGAAGAAAGCGGTTATAATGGTTTTGAATATGATGTAACGGCTTACGTTAATTATGGCGGAGAAAATACAGTTGTTGTTCGAGTTGATGCTTCGATGGAAGAGGGCTGGTTTTATGAAGGAGCAGGGATTTACAGGCATGTTTATTTGCAAAAAACAAATCCACTTCATGTGGCACAAAATGGAACCTATGTAATTTCAGAAATTTCAAATGATAATGCTTTAGTTAATGCAGAAGTTAAATTGGAAAATAAAGGCCATTATAAAGGAAATGTAGAAATAAGTCAAACTATTTTAAATGCTTCAGGAAAGCAAGTAGCAACGAATTCTGAAAATGTTTCGGCTCCAGAATTTTACAAATCAGAAACATATTCATCAAAATTGAATGTCAAAAATCCGCTTTTATGGGATATTGATTCACCTAATTTATATCAGTTAATTACAGAAATAAAAAGCGAAGGAAAAGTAATTGATGAATATAGAACTTCATTTGGAATCAGAACCATAAAATTCGATCCAGAAAATGGTTTTTTTCTTAACGGAAAACATGTAAAACTGAAAGGGACTAATAATCATCAAGATCACGCAGGAATTGGAACAGCACTTCCTGATGAAATTCAGTATTATAGAATCGCAAAACTGAAAGCAATGGGCTCGAATGCCTATCGTTGTTCACATCATCCGCCAACGCCAGAATTATTAGATGCTTGCGATAAACTTGGAATGCTAGTTATTGATGAAACCCGTTTAATGGGAATAAACGATTATCATTTAAATGATTTGCAACGAATGATGGAACGAGATCGCAATCATCCAAGTATTTTCTGTTGGTCGGTTGGAAATGAAGAATGGCAGATCGAGGGAGGAATTACTGGTGAAAGAATTACCAATATCATGCAGGATTTCAGCAAAAGCATTGATCCGACAAGGCCTGTCACAGTTGGAATCAGCAGCGGATTTAAAAGCGGAATTTCTTCTGTGGTTGAAATTATGGGGTATAATTATTTAGGAAACGGAGATATTGATGCACACAGAAGTCAGTTTAAGAAACAGCCAGGAATGGGAACCGAAGAAGGTTCGACTTTTGCAACACGAGGAATTTACTTTACAGATGATGCCAAACATTATCAAAGTGCTTATGATAAAAAACCAAGACCAACTTTTTACAGTATAGAAGAAGGTTGGAAATTCTATGCAGAAAGACCTTATTTGGCAGGAATGTTTATTTGGACAGGTTTTGATTATCGCGGAGAACCAACGCCTTATGGTTGGCCATCTGTAACTTCTTATTTCGGGATGATGGATGTTTGCGGTTTCCCGAAAGACAATGTTTTTTACTTAAAATCGTGGTGGGGAAAAGAACCAGTTCTGCACTTGCTTCCGCATTGGAATTGGAGCGGAATGGAAGGCAAAGAAATCGATGTTTGGGCGTATTCGAATTGCGATGAAGTAGAGCTTTTTCTAAACAAAAAGAGTTTAGGAAAAAAGAAAATGGAACAAAATAGCCATTTAGAATGGAAAGTAAATTATACTCCCGGAACTTTGGAAGCTGTTGGATATAAAGACGGTAAAAAAGTACTTTCTGAAGTTCAAAAAACAACGGGAAAAGCAGAAAACATCAAATTGTCATTAGATAAAGAAAATGTTTTAAAAGGAAATGTTTCTGTTGTAACGGTTGAAACGACTGATAAAAATGGTTTGCATGTTCCAACTGCAAATGACGAAATCACATTTTCGATAAAAGGCGGAAAAATTTTAGGAGTTGGAAATGGCGATCCAACTTCATTAGAAAGCGATCAGTTTATTGATGACATTAGTTTGGTTGCTATAAATAATTTTAAGGAAAGAGAAGAAGCAAATGCAACTTTGCCACAGCAATTGCCAAGTTATTTAGAGAAAGAATGGACAGAAGCTTTTAAAGATCGAGATTATAAAAAACAAGCACCATCCTATATTTATAAAGGAGAATTTGATTTGAAAAATAATTCAGTTTCAAATGTGGTAAGTTTCTTTTATAAAAAAATAGGAGTAGAAACGGTAGTTTTTGTAAATGGAAATAAAGTAGAATCAAGCAAAGAAGATTCGCAAAAATATATTCTAAATGCATCTATTTTAAAAGAAGGCAAAAACACGATTCACATTGCAGCGACACCATTACAGAAAGTAAAAGACTGGGATGTTATGAATACGGATCCAGGAATTATTCAAGTAATAACACCAGCGGAATCTTGGAAAAGAAAGCTTTTTAATGGTTATGCTCAAATCATAATTCAGAAAGATGAAAATGTGAAGGAAGTTGTTTTATCTGCTTCTGGAAAAGGATTGCGATCAGCGAGTTTAAATAATTAGTTTTTTTAACCGCAAGGCACGCTAAGATTTGCGCAAAGGACGCTAAAAAATAAAATTTAGCAAAGTTGCTAAGACGCAAAGGCTCTTTTTAAAATAGTTATAAATGAATTGCGTCCAGCTTTAGCTGGATGTGAAATGATTGTAATGTTATCAGGGCTTTAGCCAAACAGTTCTCGGTTTGGCTAAAGCCTTTTCTATGCTTGTCTTTTTTAAACCTCCAGTTAAAACTGGAGGCAATTAAAAAAAAACTCCGCGTCTTAGCGACTTTGCGAGCTATTTCTTTCTCAAAACTAAAAACTTTGCTCCCGATAGCTATCGGGATTGCGTAATTCTTCGCGCTCTTTGCGGTTAAACCCGAAAACCTAAAACTTTAAACCTGAAACAAAAAATTAACAAAAGAATAATGTTTGATTTTCATAACTTTGCAAAATGAATAATCAGACAGAAACTCAGAATTGCGATTTTACTTCAGATTTAAAAATGAAGGGATTTAAAGTGTATCCTATAAATGGAGATTTTAGTAAAGTTCCCGTTTATAGCCGAAGAGACTTTTATAAAATCTGTATCAACACTAGTAAAAGCATTATACAGTATGCTGACCGCGGAATAGAAACAGACGGGACGATTCTGTTTTTTGGCAATCCGATTATTCCATATTCTTGGGAAACGGTTTCTGAGAAATTTGAAGGTTATGCCTGCGTTTTTACTGAGGAATTTTTTAAAACAAAAGATCGTTCAGAAACTCTTCAAGAATCACCTCTATTTAAAATAGGAGGAACACCGATCTTTACTTTAACTCCTGAACAAAAAGTGTTTATCGATTCGTTATTTCAAAAAATGATCGAAGAATACGAAACCGATTATGCTTTCAAAGACGATTTAATGCGCAGTTATGTCAATTTGATTATTCATGAATCAATGAAAATGCAGCCTTCAGAGAGTTTTTTCAAACATAAAAACGCCTCTTCAAGAATTACTTCTTTATTTTTAGAATTGCTAGAAAGACAGTTTCCAATTGAGACTAAAAACCAGCCTTTAGCTTTAAAAACGCCTCAAGATTATGCACAAAGCCTTTCTGTGCATGTAAATCATTTAAATCGTTCTGTAAAAGAAATTACAGGAAAACCGACTACAGCTCATATTACCGAGAGAGTTATCAACGAAGCAAAAGCTCTATTACAGCATACAGACTGGAGTATTTCGGATATTGGTTATTCGCTAGGATTTGAATATCCGAGTTATTTCAATAATTACTTCAAAAGACTTACAGGAACAGTTCCGAAATCGCTTCGAATGTAAATTGTTTCAATTTCTTAATTTTTTGTTTGAATATTGTTATTTCAGCATTGTAGTATTGTTCTACATTTGCCCTGAAATAAACAACGAATCTTTGTATCAGTTTTTTTAATGACTAAATAACACTTCACAAAAGCATGCTCCGCTTTGCATTTAGTTTTAAATTTTGATAATAGAAAAATATAAATTTTTAAAGTATTAATTAAAATTAAAATCTCTTTCTGAAAAGAGATTCGATGTACTGATTATTTCATTCAAATAAGCTTATAAGAATTTAAAATTAATTATTAACCTAAAAACAACGAAATTATGTCGACACATTTCACTGCTGTAATCGAAGAAGGTAAAATTCCAAATACTTATATGACAGGCGAAGTGTCATATAAAAAGCAGACAAGCGAAATTCATCCTGAAAATACTGTAATTAAAGATATTTCTTTTGAACCTGGAGCAAGAAGTAATTGGCACAGTAATGCAAGTCTGCAATTAATCATTGTAACCGATGGAATGGGATATTACCAAGAACGTGGCGGACAAATTAATCTTATCGAAAAAGGAAAAGTAATCACAGTTTTACCTGGAGTAGAACACTGGTATGGAGCAACTCCAAAAATAAAGTATTCTCATATTACCATTGTTACAGAAGTAGACAAAGGTTCTGGAACATGGCTGGACAGTGTTACTGATGAAGAATATTATTCTTTTGAAAGATGCTAAGACACTAAGATTCTAAGCTTCTGAGATTTTAAAATTTTAAGAACTTTTAGTTTTACGCAGATTTTACTGATTTATAACAGATTTTATTTTTTGATTAGGTTAAAATAATCGAAATTTATATAACTATTTGTAAATCAATGTAAATCAGCCAGATTTCTATTGCGATTTCTCAACAGTTTTAGACCTAAAACAAAAAAACAATAACAACAAATAAAAAAATTATGGAAACAAAAAGCATTAAAGCGTTTGGTACAGAAGCTGCCGAAGCACCATTAAAAACCTTAGATATTAAAAGAAGAGCTGTACAGGCGCATGACGTAGAAATCGAAATTTTGTATTGTGGAATCTGTCATTCTGATTTGCATTCGGCTAGAAATGAATGGCATGGCACTATTTATCCGATTGTTCCGGGACATGAGATTGTAGGCCGTGTTACTAAAGTTGGAGAACATGTAAAAGGTTTCAAAGTTGGTCAATTAGCAGGAGTAGGCTGTATGGTAGATTCTTGTAGAGAATGTGAGCAATGTAAAGAAGGTTTAGAGCAATATTGTGATCCAGGAAGCATCTTGACATTCAATTCTCCCGACGAACATTTAGGAGGACAAACTTTTGGAGGTTATTCTCAAAGTATTGTTGTTGATGAAAACTTCGTATTGCATATTTCAGATAAATTAGAACTTTCGGCTGTTGCGCCACTATTATGTGCAGGAATTACAACGTATTCTCCGTTAAAACACTGGAAAGTTGGTCCTGGACAAAAAGTTGGAATCGTAGGAATTGGTGGTTTAGGACATATGGGAATCAAATTGGCTAAAGCTATGGGAGCTCATGTAGTGGTTTTAACCACTTCAATGTCTAAATTCGAAGATGCGAAACGCCTTGGTGCAGATGAAGTTATCTTGTCTACAGATCCAGAGCAAATGGCAAAACATGCAAAAAGTATGAACTTTATTTTAGACTGTGTTTCTGCAGAGCATAATATTGATTCGTATTTAAATTTACTGAAAGTAGACGGAACATTGACACTTGTTGGAGCACCAATGGATCCTCTTCCTGTAACTTCTTTCAGTCTGATTTTAGGAAGAAGAAGTTTTGCAGGTTCAGCAATTGGGGGAATTGCAGAAACTCAAGAAATGCTTGACTTCTGTGCAGAACATAACATTACGGCAGACGTAGAAGTAATTGGCGTAAATGATGTAAATGACGCTTACGAAAGATTATTAAAAGGCGATATCAAATATCGTTTTGTTATTGATATGGCATCACTTAAATAAGATGCTAAGTTGCTAAGATTCAGAGATGCTAAGTTTTTCTTTTGTGTCTATAATTTTGGCTATTTTAGAAATTAATAATCCAAGACGCTGGGATTCAGCTCAAAGTAAAAAAACTTAGAACCTTAGTATCTCAGTAACTTAGAAACTTTAAAAACATGCATACACGTAAACTAGGAAATAGCAGCTTAGAAGTCTCAGCATTAGGACTTGGCTGCATGGGAATGAGTTTTGGTTATGGACCAGCTCATGATAAAAAAGAAATGATAAGTTTGTTACGTTCGGCTTATGAAAAAGGAATTACCTTTTTTGATACAGCTGAATGTTACGGACCATTTTTAAACGAAGAATTATTGGGAGAGGCTTTAGCGCCTTTTCGTGATAAAATTGTAATTGCTACAAAATTCGGATTTTTGGAAGGCGATTCTAAAAAAGGATTAGACAGCCGTCCAGAGTGGATTAGAAAAAGCATCGAAGGTTCACTGAAAAGATTAAATACAGATGTAATCGATTTGTATTATCAGCATCGTGTAGACCCGAATGTGCCTATGGAAGACGTTGCAGGAACGATAAAAGATTTAATTCAAGAAGGAAAAGTAAAACATTTTGGACTTTCAGAAGCGGGCGTAGAAAGCATTCGTCGTGCGCACGCAGTTCAGCCTGTCACTGCGCTTCAGAGCGAATACTCACTTTGGTGGAGAACTCCAGAAGAAGAAATTTTTCCAGTATTAGAAGAATTAGGAATTGGTTTCGTGCCTTTCAGTCCGTTGGGAAGAGGTTTTTTAACTGCTAAAATTGACGAAAATACGCAATTTGATAGCACCGATTTTAGAAACACTTTACCTCGTTTTACACCAGAAGCAAGAAAAGTAAATCAGGCGTTGGTTGATTTATTGTCTAAAATTGCCGCAGATAAAGGAGCAACAAACGCACAAGTAGCTCTTGCATGGATTTTGGCTCAAAAACCTTGGATTGCACCAATTCCAGGAACTACTAAACTACATCGTTTAGAAGAAAATCTTGGCGCTGTCGATCTAAAACTTTCAGCACAAGATTTATCAGAAATCGAAAATGCTGCTTCAAAAATTAAAATTGAAGGCTCAAGATATCCAGAGCATCTGCAGAAGATAGCGGGTAAATAAGATACTAAGGTTCTGAGATTCTAAGTTGCTAAGATTTTAACACAAAGAAAAGCTCAGAATCTTAGCATCTAAAAAAAAACAACCCCTCAAGCAATTCAACTCTTGAGGGGTTTTTTAGCAAAGATTTGAGGTTCTTAGATACATTATACTTAGAATCTCAGAACCTTAGAATCTTAGCATCTTAATTATTTTACTTTTTATCAAGGTTTTGTTTTAGCATTTTAGCGTGTTGTAAATGTGCTGTTAAACCTGCAATATTATTAGAAGCCCAAGTTCTTACTTCTTGATCGCTAGCATCTTTTGCCGCTTTTTCTAGTTTTTTGATGGCTTTTTCGTGACCGTCAATCATCATATCGGCAAATTTTTTATCAAAATCAACACCAGATTTTTCGTTTAGTTTATTGTATTCTTCTTGACCTTCTTCAGTTAAAGAAGTTGGCAGAGTAAAGTTTTTTGTTTTTGCTAAAGCACTCACTTCAGAAGCCGATTTAGTGTGTTCATCGACAAGCATTTTACCAAATTTTTTCACTTCGGCGTTAGTACTTTTTGTTTGAGCCAGTTTGCCAATTTCTATTTCAGCTAAATTAATTTCGGCTTGATCTACTAAAAATTCAGAGTCATCTTCTTTGCTGTCAATAGAATCAAATTTTGCTTCGTTTGCATCTTCAGCAACTTCTTTTGGATCTTCCTGTTTGGTTTCGTTTTTACAAGATTGAAGGAATATAATGATAAGTCCAGCTCCTAAAATGGCTTTTCCGGCTAATAATAACTTTTTCATGATTTTAATAGTTTAATGTTATAATGTAAAATTATTGAGAAGTTAAAGGAATACCTTACAGGATTTTTAGAGATTGTTATAGGATTTGGATGCTTATGTATCATTTTAAAATGTATGTTTGTAAAACAAATCTTAAAATCACAAAATAGTAAATATGAGTTTATTCAAAAGAATTTTTGGAAAGAGTGATAAAAATGTCTCATCGGAAGATGATAAACAAACAGAAACTATTCAAAAGACTAATAATCCTTTAGAAGAATATTTAGCTAAAAGTACTTTGACAACAAATACATCTGAATTGTTTAAAAATGAGTTGTATGATTCTTTAAATAGATATTATTCAACTCCAGATTTTAATCCGTCATTAAATTTAACAGATGATAATGGTGTTTCTTACAAAGAACACGAAGCATTTGAGGGAACTTTTAATGATTGGAAGAGTATAAGATCGGTTTGGGATAGAAGGTCTGCATTGTTTTTTTTGTGGGATGAAACAGAATTTGCCAAGTTGCTAAAATGGCAAGTAATTGAAAGATTCATAAAAGATAGGTATGGACTTAGAGCTATTGAATTTTATGAAAAGAATGTAAAAGAAGAAGATTTTGATAATATAAGATTAGCGGTTTCGATGTCTAAACTTTATCGCGTTCTGGATTCGCATAAAAGCGCATTACATTTTGCAAAAGGAGCCTATGAAACGAGGCCAGACGTAGAAATAGTAAAAGTTGAATATGCTACAGTTTTACATTTATCGGATAATGAAGATGATAGAAAGAAAGCACATGATTTAATGAACGAAGTTATTGAAAGCAAAATTAAGGGAGACGAGAGAAGCAATATTCCATTACTGAATTATTTTGTTTTTTCTAAAAATTATATAGATTCTTCTGTGTTTGCAGCAGTATTTCTGGCGCTGGGGAATTGCGATTTAGATACTTGGGACAAATTGGCTGAAGAGTATTATTGGTGTCCAAATTTCAGATATGAGCATGCCGTTTCTTTAAGTAATCAAGGTGAATCACTTAGAGCTATTGCCAAACTGAATTCCTTAGCAAACGAATTTCCTTGGTTTATTAAAGGAGTTTTAGCAAATATTGATGCCATAAATCAATTTAGAACAATTAGTAATGATCCTCATTTTATGAGCGAAGAGTTAAGTCAGATGGAAAAATATCTAGCAATGAGGAAAAACTAAATTGGTATTTATAATTATTTCTTAATCTTATTCATGAAGCAAAAAATTACACTCCTATTTCTTTTAGCGATAGCTTCTCTATCAGCCCAAATCAATTACAAAGGTTTCATTGGTAAATATCCAATCGAGTTTGTGTCTGAAGTTTATTTTTCTGATGGACAAGGATCTGCAATTTATGCATATTCCAATTATGATACTCCAATAGTTTTAAACGCTAAGCTTACCGGGAAAACTTTAGTTTTTACTGAAAAAGATAAAAATGATAAAGAAACAGCAAAACTAACTTTTGAAAATTACGACCAAGAAAGCGAGCAGCTAAATGGAGTTTGGAGAGATTTAAATTCTGGAAAAGAACTGAAAATTAGTTTGACCAAAGAGTTTGATGTTAAGCATGGAAATGATGTAGAATGGACAGAAATAGAAATTTTGCAACCTGTTTCTTTTAGAGACAAATATTTTAAATTGGTTATTTCTAAAGAAAAAGGCAGTTTTTATTCAAAGGTTTCGGGCGTGAAAATCATAGAAAAAAAGACCGATAAATTAATTCAGAAAGTCGATGTAGAATGCCAGCTTTGGGGATTGGATAACATAGATATTGGTGATTATAATTTTGACGGATTTGAAGATTTTTCTGTTTTTGAATCTAGTTATGCAGGACCAAATACTTCGAGAATATACTTTTTGTATAATCCAAAAACAGGAAAATATTTTGAGAGTAGCTTTAGCGGCACTTCTTTAGAATTTGATAGTACAGCTAAAAGAATTTACGAACACAATCAATGTTGCGCAGGAAGAAGCATTCAAAGAGCAGAATATAAAGTCGTTAACAATAAAATGATTTTAATAAAAAGGACTTGTATGGAATATGATGAAAAAACTCAGGACTATAAGAATATAAAATGTGATTAATTGTTTTTAAATTTATTATTAAATGAAGATCGCTAAGATAATTTCAATACTTTTTTTACTTATAATATTTTTTCTATATCTAAATTGCTTTTCATCTTTTGTAATGCCTTGGCAGAAAGAAGATGCTATTAAATGTGCCCTAAGTTGGGGACAACTTGAAAATCTTCCTGAGAAAGCAGAAATTATTAGTATGGAAAAAAGAGGTTCAATTTTTACTAGACAATTTATAATTGAATTTGAAAGTTCTGAATCTGAAATAAAGAAATGGATGCAACAAAGCAAAGGTTTCCAAAATAATATTCCAAAAATTAGAAAAAATACTAAAGTTTATGAAATTCATCCGAAAAGCTTACAATCTTATGGCGGAAGGGTAGAAATTACGGGAAATAAAGTTTTAATCAATATGAGTTGGAGTTAATAAAAACATTTAAAATGAAACAAATAATTGTTATAATTTTAGTGTCTATTTTGATAATTTCATGTAAACCCAAATCAGAAGTTAAAACGATTGATTTTGGAGATTTTGAAATAACAGTTCCAGAGCAATGGAATAAATTAGAAGTTAAAGGAACTGATAGTTATGTGGGTGGAATAATTACACCAGAAAAAGATTCTTTGATTTTTGATATTGGCTTGTATTCTGGAGATGTTTCAAATGATTTTGCTTTAGTTTTTGATAAAAACAGTTATGCTGAATTAACGAAAAAGGAAAAAGAGCTTTTGAAAAAAACGAAACATTTAATCGTTGATTCTTTGTCTGTAGATATTGACTTTGGCAAATATCAAAAATATAAATCTGTTTTTTATTCCATAGATTGTTTTAAAGCTAAAATGACAATACCTACTAATGTAGAATTTGGTGCAACAGGTATTTATATTGATAGTTTAAAAGGAAATTCTAAAGATTTTAATAAGGTAAAAATGGCTTTCTATGGTTTTGATTTAAAAGAGAAGACTCAAAATCAATTTGTAACTGCTTTAAAAACAATTAAATTAAAAGGATATTGCTATTTAGAAAAATAAGATTAGAAAAGATGATTATAATCCCAACTTCAAAAGAGTTGGGATTTTTTTTGCACCTAACATTTTACATTTCACAAAAAAACAAAAATTTACATTTCCACTTTCACAATTCCCATCCTACAAATATGAAATTTGTGACCAAAATTCTATAACAGATTCGCTTAACATTTTGAGGAACTTTGATTTATCAGATTTTTAGAATTTAATCCAATAAAAAATAGAAATCATGCCAAATCCAAGAATTAAGAATGAAGCGCAATATGAAGCATTGGTAAAAAAAGGATACAGCAAAGAGAAATCGGCACGTATTGCCAACACGCCAGATGCGGGAAAGAAAGGCGGAAAAGCAAAGCCTTATGACGAATGGACTAAAGAAGAACTTTTGAAACAAGCCAGTAAAGTGGGAATAAAAGGAAGATCTTATATGAATAAAGAGAAACTAATTGATTCTTTAAGAAATAATTAAACTTTAATACAGTATTGTTTCTGTGATAAAAATTTGAATATCATGAATGCGGCGAGAAAAGAAAATTTAATGAATCAGCTAATAAAAGCGCCACATCTAGTAATAGAAAAACTGGATTTAGAATACATTAATGATAAGCAATTGACAATTGTTCGTTGCCGCGAAGGAGAGAATTTCGTTTATAAAAAGAACGGAAAAGAGGTGAAGAGCAAAAACGAAATTAAACGAATTAATAGTTTGGTTCTTCCGCCCGCATGGGAAAATGTTCGCATCACAGGTGTTACAAATGGTCATTTACAAGCTGTTGGAACAGATCTAAAAAACAGAAAACAATATCGTTATCATCCAAAATGGAATCTGATTAGAAACCAAACAAAGTTTTATAAAATAGCTGAATTTGGAGCTAAACTTCCATCCATAAGAAAACAAGTTGATACTGATTTGGAAAAGAAAGAATGGTCTAAAGAAAAAGTTATCGCTTTGGTAATCCGATTAATGGAAGAGACGCATATTCGAATCGGAAATGAGAAATATGCCAAAGACAACAAATCTTACGGACTTTCGACTCTTAGAAAACGACATATTAACATCAATAAAAATTCACTCAGATTTGAATTTATTGGTAAAAAAGGAAAACTTCATACCATTACAACCCGCAATAAAAAGTTGGTAAAATTGGTAAGCCGTTGCGAAGAAATTCCAGGTTACGAAGTTTTTAAATATTACGATAAAAATGGCGAAAGAAAAGTTTTGGATAGCCATGCTGTAAACGAATATCTGCACAATATTTCGGGAGAATATTTCAGTGCGAAAGACTTTAGAACTTGGGCAGCATCAATTATTTTCTTTGAAAGTTTAATGGAAATGGGAATCACTTCAGAAGAAAAAGAAATCAAGCAGAATATCATAACTGCTTTTGATTTAACAGCTGAAGCTCTTGGAAATACAAGAAAAGTATGCAAAGATTATTACGTTCACCCGCTTTTGATTTCCACTTACGAAGACGGTTCTATTCAGAAATATTTCGATTTGGCAAAGAAAAGCCGAAGCACTCGAAAATATTTTACAAAATCGGAAATAGCGTTTTCGGAATTGATTCAGAATTACGAAATCAATTTAGAAACGCCTTGTTCATAAAAGAGTTACTGCATCTCTCCAAAAGCTTAAAGTTTGAAATGCAAACAAAATCTTTATTAACTAAAAAACTATTATTATGTTACGTTGGACAGTCACTTTTATTATTCTAGCCATAGTGGCGGGAATATTTGGTTTCGGCGGAATTGCCGCTGGAGCTGCTAGTATAGCTAAAATTTTATTCTTTATATTTTTAGTTCTTTTCGTTATTTCTTTAATCAGCGGAAGATCAACAAGAGTATAGAAGAAATATCAGTAAATACAAACAAATCAAAAACGGCACATTTCACTTAGTAGATGTGTCGTTTGTGGTTTCATTAAAAAAAGCAAGTCATGGGAACAAAAAGCGGTGCTTATCAGGATGTTTACATTAAAAGAGAAGATCAAATGGTAAGCCTAAAAAATGATGTGGTAGATTTTTGTGAAAAATACATAAAACCGATTCATCCTAAAGATTGGGATTGGTCGGTTCGTGATTTTGAAAATCCTAAAAATGACCCGACAATTGCAGAGGCAAGAGCTATTGCAAATGTTGTTTTTAAAGATTTAAATGATAAAAAACATACCGATGTTGATCTTTCGACAATGAATAATGTGCATGCGATAAAAGCCTATTTGGATCCGAAAAGTAAACATGAAGCTTTTAATATGGAAGAATTTGCTTTTGCCTTAAAAGTTGAATTGGAACACGGCAGAGTAAAAGATGTAAATGTGACCAATAATCATCCTTTTTTAACTGCTATGATTGCACTTGCACACATGACGGAAAGTTTGACTTATTATAAAAGACTGAAAGTGATGGAAGCAGAGGGAGAAATCTACGAAATTGTTAGAAAATTAGAAACATCGCCAGTTGGAAAAGAAAAATGGTATATAGAATTGGGCAAAGCCGAACAAGAACTTAACGAAGCCAGAGCAGGATTAGCAGAACGCTTGGCGCGTATGGACGATATTCCAGTATTGAAGATTATTGGAGATTAAGTAGTTAAATTTTATGCTCAAAAAAACCGTCTCGTTATTTACGAGACGGTTTTTTCTTTTTTAGTAGAATAAGATATTAGAATTTGCGTGGATCATTTTCTGGATATTCTTCATCATCCTTGTCTTCTTGAACATCATCTTCAATATAATCATTTTCGTGTTCATCAATATCTTCTTCAACATAATCGTCTTCATCATCATCATCAAAATCTTCATCGTCAATATCTTCCAAAACATCTTCAGTTTCGTTGAAGTCAAATTCATCTTCTTTTAAATCTGAAGGATTATCGAATTCGTCATTTTCATCTTCCAATTCAACTTCATAAATATCATCGTTATTGTCTTCAAGATCTCTGTCAGTATGAAAATCGTCATTTAAATCGTCCAAATCATCATCGTTGATATAATCATCTTGATCAGGATTCGGTTTATTCGGATTATGACCATTTCGTACCGTATAACCTCTTTCTGCAATTTCGCGGTTATCGTTATCAGGTTTTTTGATATCAGCTTTAAGATCTTCGCTCAAATTTCTATCGCTTGAGATATGCTCATTCAAATCTCGATTAATTCTGTTTTTATTATTGATAGTGTTCATGACATCTAGTTTTTATAATTAGTAATTACAAAGCTACCATGAAGAGATGCGAATCTATTATAGAATCATGAAGTGTAATTGTATAATTAACAGGTGTTTAGAATGGAATTTTAATTTAAAATTTTATAACCTCCCTCAAAACACAGGCAGTAATTTTATAATCCTATTAATCATTAAAAATAATACCATGAAAACTACAGATAATAAAACAGCAGCTACTGCAAAAGAAACGATTCCAAGAGGAGTAACAAAGCCCAAGTCGAACGCCGCATCGGGACTTACAGAATTGTTTGAAGATAGTCTAAAAGACATTTATTGGGCAGAGAAAGCATTGACAAAAGCCTTGCCGACAATGGTGAAAAATGCTTCTTCTGTTGAATTAAAAGATGCACTTGATAATCATTTAACTGAAACGGAAGAGCAAATTACTCGTTTGGAAAAAGTATTTGAAATTGTTGGTAAAAAAGCAACAGCCAAAAAATGCGACGCGATGGAAGGTTTGATTGAAGAAGCCAAAGGAATGTTGGAAGAAACCGAAATTGGAGTAGTGCGAGATGCCGCAATTATTGCCGCGAGTCAGAAAATTGAGCATTACGAAATTGCCACTTACGGTACTTTAAGACAATTTGCAGAAACGTTAGGTTTGCCAGAAGCCGCTACTTTATTGGAACAAACGCTTGATGAAGAAAAAGGAGCAGATAAAATGCTTACACAAGTTGCTGTAAATGCTATAAATCTCGAAGCCGCCGAAATTGAATAAAGCTTCAAAAATGAATGAAAGTGCAGTTTTCGAACTGCATTTTTTAGTTAAATAAAAATAATATATATGCCCGAAGGTCCGTCTATAGTAATCTTAAAAGAAGAAGCGAAACAGTTTACAGGACAGAAAGTGATTTCTGTTTCTGGGAATACTCATGCAGATATTTCTCGTCTAGACAGTAAAACTGTGCTTGCTTTTAAAACCTGGGGAAAACATTTTTTAATTTGTTTTGATTCTTTTACTGTAAAAATTCATCTGTTGATGTTTGGAACCTATCGAATAAACGAACGTAAGGTATCTAAACCCAGATTAAGTTTAGTCTTTGATGATGGAGAACTTAATTTTTATACCTGTTCGATTAAAATTCTAGAAGGTGACATTAATTCGTATTACGATTGGAGTGTTGATGTAATGAATGAAAATTGGAATCCGAAGAAAGCACAGATGAGTATTGAGAAAATGCCCAAAAAAATGATTTGCGATGTGATTCTGGATCAAGATATTTTTTCTGGAGTGGGGAACATCATAAAAAATGAAGTTTTATATCGCTGTTATGTTCATCCCGAATCGATTGTAGAAAAAATTCCTCCTCATGTAAAAAGTCAGATTATTGGCGAATGTTCGACTTACAGCTTCGAATTTTTGTATTGGAAGAAGAAGTTTGAACTCAAGAAACATTGGGAAGCCTATACTAAAAGTGTTTGTTTAAGATGTAATCTGCCATTTCAAAAAAAACAGACTGGAGAACGAAAACGCAGAAGTTTTTTCTGCCCTAACTGCCAACAATTATATATATGAAAAATCAAGTAAAAATAGGTTGTTCCAGCTTTTACAACAGTTTTTGGAAAACTGTTTTTTATCCTCAAAATCTTCCCACTAAAAAATGGTTTGAATTTTATTGCCAACATTTTGACACTTATGAATTTAATGGCAGTTTTTATAAATTTCCGACCGTTCGCATTTTTCAAAATTGGCACAACAAAACGCCAGACTTTTTTATCTTTTCGATCAAAGTGCCAAAAGAAATTACTCATATCAAAAAACTGATAGACTGCGAAAGCCGTTTAAACGATTTTTATAATATTTGTAAAGAAGGAATGAATGATAAACTTGGAGCTATTTTATTTCAGTTTCCGCCGAGTTATGCCTTTAGCAAAGAAAAACTAGAAGCAATACTAGGAATTTTAAACTACGATTTTAAAAATGTAGTAGAATTTCGTCATGAAAGCTGGTGGAATGATGAGGTTTGGAATGCATTTAAAGCAAATAATATTACATTCTGTAGTGTGAGCCATCCCAATCTTCCTCAGACTATTTTCAAAGATTTTCCAATGCTTTACATTCGTTTTCATGGAATTCCGAGATTGTTTCATTCTAGCTATTCTACAAAAGAATTACAGCACATAAACCATAAAATTCAATCTAAGAAAGGATTTGTCTATTTTAATAACACAGCAAGCGAAGCAGGTATTTTAAATGCTTTAGAATTGAAAAGAATGACTGTTTAATTTTATTCTAGAAATGTTGTTTAACCGCAAAGTACGCAAAGGTTTACGCAAGGCACGCAAAAGAAAAATAATCTTAGCGAACTTTGCGTAAACCTTTGCGTACTTAGCGGTTAAAGAGAAAACTACAATTTCAAACTTCCTTCAATTCCGTCATCCATTGTTTTTCCCGTTACTAATGCAGCGGTCATCTTAGCAATAGCAACCATTTTTCCGTTTTTGTTGTTCCAATAATAACCATCTTCAGGAACAAATTTTATAACACTCAAATTCGGATCGTCTACACCGCCCGGCATCCAGATTTTTACTGCGGGATTCCATAATTCCTCAATAGTTTCTCGGTCGTACGAAATACTGGCGGTTCCATGAAGCGTTAAAAACTTATCGTGAGGTTCTGCAAAGAAAATTTCGACCATCGGATTTAAAGTAATTTCGGCATTCTGACCGCTATTTCTGTCAGATAAGAACCATAGCTGTCCCAAGTCGTCAATTTTCTGAACAGACATTGGTCGAGATTGAATTCTGTATTCGTTATATGTGCAAAACATGCACGTTTTTATATGTGCAGCAAGATCTTTTATTTTATCTACTGCAAATTCATCTGTAAGGTCTTTATGATCGCCCATAACATTATATTTTTAAGTTATATTTTATAATTAATTGCTTGACAAATAAAGTTTTACTTGTACTTGAAAAAGCTAAAAGTAAAGTTGGTTCTTTTTACCCTTTTACAGCTTATATAATTAAACTTAGAAATTATGAGATTTCAATTTGCTGCGTTTTGTAAGAAATTAGTTCAAGATCTCTTTGTTACATAAAATTACATTATATTTGAGATTTAAATTTCTAAGCCAAAAGACACAATGACAGATTTTACTATATTCTATACCGATGACGACGAAGATGATTTGTGTATTTTTGCTGATGCAGTAGAGTCTATCCCCCAGAATATTAAACTTCAAACGTACTCTGGAGGACAACATTTCTTAAACGCTATTTCTGATCTGCCAGTTACGCCATACGTAGTCTTCTTGGATTTAAATATGCCTGGAAAAAACGGATTTGATGTTTTAGAAGAACTTCGAAAGTCAGATTGTAAAAAAGATGTTCCAGTTGTAATTTATTCTACTTCAAGTGAACCTGGCATTATTGAAAAATGCCGTAGTCTTGGCGCAAACTGCTTTATTACAAAGCCAGTTTTAATGAACGACATTATAAAATCTATAGAACATGCAATGCAGATTGATTGGAAAAAATTTATTCCTACGCAATCTAATTTTGTGTTTAAATATTAATTTCAGATAAATCTGGAAAGTAAATATTAAAAGTAGAGCCTTTACCTTTTTCGCTAGAAACTGTGATGAAGCCTTTGTGGTTTTCGACGATTTTTTTCACGATGGCAAGACCAATTCCGGTTCCTTTATATTCGCTTTCAGTATTTAAGCGCTGAAAAACCTCAAATATTTTTTCTTTATAAATCAATTCAAAACCAATTCCGTTATCTTTCACTTGAAGATGATGGTACATTTTGTCTTTAAATTCAGCATTTGGAAGTGATTTTCCATCAACTTTTGTAACCGAAATTGTTACTTTTGGAGCTACACCAGGAAGAGAAAACTTTAAAGCATTTTCTACCAAATTATGCAACAGCTGTCTAAACTGAAACTGAATAAGAATAGCTTCTCCTAAATCATGATATTCTACAATAGCATTTTTTTCTTCAATTCGATCAGAAAAATCACTTATTACTTCTTCTGCAATTTCGTCTATTTTGACTAATGTAAAAACACGATCGGCAGAATTGGCGCGAGAATAGGTTAATAAATCCTGAATGAGATTCTGCATTTTTTTTGCCGAAAACTCAATTCTGCTTAAATAAGTTTTGGCACTCGCCGACATATTCTGCTCGTCCAAATCGGTCAATCGACTGGCAAAAGTCTGAATTTTTCGCAAAGGTTCCTGCAAATCATGGCTTGAGATATAAGCAAACGACTGCAGTTCGATATTCATATTAACCAAATCTCTGTTTTTGAGTTCCAGTTGTGTGGTACGTTGTATAATTTGATCTTCAAGCTGATTGGTAAAGTTTTTCTGTTCTTCAATATCAGTACTAGTTCCAACCCACATTTGCACTTTTCCAAATTCGTCTAGTTGTGCAATTGCACGGCTGAGTTGCCATCTGTATTCGCCATCGTAACGTTTAAAACGGTGAATAAATAGAAAATCATTTCCTGTTTTTACAGACTCCATCCAGAGTTTTACATTCTCCTCGCGATCGTCTGGATGTACAATTTGAAGCCAGCCATTTTTTTCAATTTCTTCCTTCGACAATCCAGAATAATTATATATTGTTTGATTAAAATAATTTAGATTTCCCAAAGTGTCGCTTGTCCAGATAAGTTGCGGCATAGAATCGGCTAGGAGTCTGAATTTTTTTTCGCTTTTCATCAAAACCTGCTGGCTTTCTTTTTCGGCGGTAAAATCCATTACAGTTCCCAGCATTTTAGATGGTTCTTTATTTTCGTCAAAAAAGATTTTTCCGTGTACTTTAATCCATGCAATCGAATTGTCTAGTTTTAAAATTCGGGCTTCATATTTATAAATTCCCGTTTTTAATGCTTCCGCAAAAGCGTCTAAAACAATATGTTCATCTTCTGGAAGAATACGGCTTCGAATGTCTTGATGTACAATTTTTTTATCTTTTTCAAATCCAAAAATATCTAGAATGGTATCGCTGTAGATTAGTTCCTTAGTTTTAAGATTCAAATCCCACATGGCAATTTCGGCAATTTCAGCAGCTAAACGTGCTCTTGCTTCTGCAGTTTCAACTTTTTTTCTTGATTTTACTTTAGAAGTAACATCGTTTACAGTACACATAATGCCCGTAACCTTTTCATTTTTTTCGTAGAGCGGTGTATACTCGTAGTCAAGGTAGAATTTTTTCAGTTTGCCTTTAATATCAACATAGGCAATCGCTTCATTTTCGCGAATTGTTTTTCCGCTTGCAAGAATATCATGCAATAATTCGGGATATTTTTGATTTTCTAACTCCGGAAAAACTTTCAATAAAGGTATTCCAATACAATCCTTTTCTTCTTTTTGCCAAATATTATGCATCATACTTTTATTAGCCATTTCGATTGTTAAATCGTTGCCTCTAAAAATCGCCATTGCAATTGGCGAATCCATAACAATGCCACGAAAGGCTTTTTCTCTTTCGGCCAGTAAATATCTAGTTTTAACTTCTTCAGTAACTTCATAAGCGACAACGGTAACTCCAGTAATGTTGTTGTCTTCTTTTACAGGATAAAAAACAAGATTAAAATAAGCTAATTCTTGTTTGTTGTAACGATTTAAGGTTACAGCAAATTCATCTGCATAATAAGGTTCTCCTGTTTCGAAAACATTTTTTAAAATAGGATATGTTGTTTCTCGGGTTTCGGGAACAGAATCAAAAATAGGTTTATTTAGAATTGCGTTTTCTTCTCTATCAATGATATGAAGATACGTTGCGTTGGCCATTTCGACAATTAGATCGGCTCCTTTTAAAATACAAATTCCGAGTGGCAATTGTTTAACAGTATTTCTAAAACGTCTTTCGCTTTCTTCGAGTTTTTTGCGAGTAATGACTTGTTTAGTCGTTTCATTGCAAATAACCAAAACGCCATTTGTTTTTCCGTTTTCGTCGTTTACAGGACTATAGCTAAAGGTCCAGTAAACATCTTCCATTTTGCCATTTCTATAAATTGGCAGTAATTGGTCTTCGTGCCAAGTGGCTTCACCTTTTTGTAGTACCTGATCGATTAAAGGTTTTATAAAATCCCAGATTTCAGACCAGTAATCAGCGCCTTTTTCTCCAAGAATAGAAGGATGTTTGCCATTATTTCCTAAACTTGGACGATAAGCATCATTATAAAAGCAAATATGATCTGGTCCCCAAAATAAAAACATGGGAAATTTAGAGTTTAGAAGAATTCCTAAAGTAGTGCGAAGACTTTGAGGCCATGATTCTACTGGTCCAACAGCTGTATTGCTCCAATCTTTAGTACGGGTAAGTTTACCCATTTCTCCGCCATTTGCTAAAAAATCATAGTTGTAATTATTCATTAAAAATTTGTTTTTATTGTCTTGCCAATGAGTTCATTTTCATTGGCACAAAATGTGGTATTTTTTGTTTTTTTAATTAAGCGTTATTAAAATTAGTGAAAATAAATATTCGCAGAAATGCGATTTTTGAATGAGGCAAGATTAAAATCGTTAGAGTTAATTTTATCTCTTTTCTATACGGAAATTTGAATAACAGTTAAAAATAAAAAGCAATGAAAAGGGAAGATTCAAAACACGAAACCGATAATATAAAGAGATATCAAGATGAAGGCTACACGGTAAATTATTTATTTGAAAGTGATCGTCTGATAGATTCAGAAAGTAAAGTTGCTTATAAACCAGAAGATGTTTTTATTGTGGCGCATCATCGTTATGAAGGTATGAGTGATCCCGATGACATGTCTATTTTATATGTAATAGAAACAAAAGATGGCGGAAAAGGAACTCATTTGCTAGGATATGGTCCAATGGCAGATTTGGAAGAAGCCGAATTTTTTAAAGACATTCCGAAAGCCAATTATTCCAAAAATTCAGACATAAACGAATTAACATAAAAAGAATAAAAATAGATTAGTATTTTTATTTTGCTGATGAGCAGTTGTTTCAAATTTATTTGAGGCAGCTGCTTTTTTTTTAGTTTCTAAGCTACTGAGGTTCTAAGATGCTAAGTTTTTTTTCTTACTGTTTATGAAAAGTGGGAAAGGTAGAAGCTTAGTTTTTTAGGTTGCTTTTTTTTTTAGTTTCTAAGCTACTGAGGTTCTAAGTTACTAAGTTTTTTTGCTCTTTATTTTTTGAAGCATGAGAACCTTAGAACCTTAGCATCTTAGAATCTCAGAACCTTAAAATAATAATTATGAAATATCTCACCAAAATTGTATAAGGAATTGATTGGCAATATAAACGAACTTTGGAATATAGAAATTAAGTTAAAAACCAAGGTTAGTTTTTGTACGTAAATAGTTACTAACCACTTTACTAAATCAAAACCCTATTATGAAAAAACTTTACTTAAATACTGGAAGCTTTGATGCTGTTTTTAATAATTTGAAAGAGAGTTTTGGCGGAAGCTTAAAAGTCAATGCTAATGAATATAGATTAACAATTAAATCAAAATGGGCAAGAGGGAGTATTTCTGGAGTTCGTTTTGAAAAAGAAATGACTTATCTCAGTTTTGATTTAACTTTCAATCAAGAAATTAGTTTAAGCATCGAATCTAATCCGTTTTCGCCTGTGTTTTTTGCTTATTGCGAGAAAGGAAATGTTTTGCATAGTTTTGGTGCCGATGGAGCTACTAATTGTCTTAAAAAACAACAATCGGGTATTATGAGTAATTCTTCTATGATTAATAGTGTATTGTATTTTCAAAGCCATCAGCAGATTCAATTTTCAATAATTGGAATGCCAACAACAATCGAAAATAAAGAAACTGATTTTGTTTCTCAAGTGAAAAAAATATTTACGAGCAATTCTGGAAATTATATTTATATAGGCGACGAAAATCATAAAATTGGAGAGAAATTTCAGGAACTTAAAAGAATTCCAAATAGAGGAGCAGTTCGTTATTTATTAATGAAAAGTATTCTCAGAGAAGTTTTAGAACTAGAGATAGCACAACATAGTTATAATTATTTTACTCCGTTTGAGCCTATTTTGAACTTTGCAGTAAAACAAATAAGTGAGATTAAAAAACTATCTCATATGAAACTAACCGCAATTACAGCGCCAGTGCAGTTTTTAAAACGAAACTTACAACCTCGAAAATACCAATTGGAATTAAAGTCATTTGATCAAAAATTAGCTAGCTAGTAAGCATACCATATCTTTATCTACAAAAAAAACAGCTTTGATCAGGCTGTTTTTTTTTGCTTATTCTTTTTCATAGTAGATAATGAAATAAACCATAATAAGATTTAGAATAAAAGAAATACTATTGGTTAGAATAATGGGAAGATCTTTTTTTAGAATCCCATACAGAATCCACATTGCAATTCCGAACGTTAAAATGCAGAACATGCGAAGCGAAATTTCTTTTACTTTCTTTGTTTTCCAAATCTTTATAATTTGCGGAATCGTAGATAATGTAATGCACGCTCCAGCAAAAAGTCCGATGATGTCTATATAATTCATTTTTTTATTTTTTAAGGTTCTGAGTTTCTAAGATTCTAAGATATTCGTTGGTTTTGTCATCAGACTCATTGCGTAGATTACAAAAAGAAAAACTCAGAATCTTAGCATCTTAGAATCTTAGTGTCTTAGTATCTTAGAAACTTTCCTATCCCACCAATTCACCACCATTCACATGAATGAACTGCCCAGTAATATAACTGCTATCTTGAGAAGCCAGAAAAACATAAGCAGGCGCAACTTCAGATGGCTGTCCGGCTCGTTCCATCGGATTATTTTTTCCAAAATCAGATAAATTATCAAAACTTGCTACGATTAATGGAGTCCAAATTGGGCCAGGAGCAACACCGTTTACACGAATTTTTTTCTTAGCGAGCATACTCGAAAGCGAACGAGTAAAACTCACAATTGCGCCTTTTGTACTGGCATAATCGGCTAAGTGTTCGCTTCCGCGAAAAGCAGTCACGGAGGTCGTATTGATAATAACATCGCCTTCTTTTAAAAAAGCAAGAGCAGCTTTAGTAGCATAAAAAAAAGGATAAATATTAGTTTCAAAAGTTTTGTGAAGCTGAGCATTTGTAATCTTTTCGAATTCATTTTGCGGAAAATGTACAGCTGCGTTATTTACCAGAATATTAATATTTTTAAAAGTCGTGTGGCATTTTTTTATGGCAGTGCGACAAAATTTTTCATCTTTCAAATCACCACTAATTAAGAGACACTCTCGGCCTTCTTTTTCAACCATCGCTTTTGTTTCTAGAGCATCTTTGTCTTCTTTTAAGTAGACAATTGCGACATTTGCGCCTTCTCTTGCAAAATGAACCGCAACACTTCGGCCAATACCGCTGTCACCTCCAGTAATAAAAGCAGTTTTTCCAAGTAATTTTCCGCTTCCAACATAATTCTCTCTTATAATTTCTGGCTCAGGTGTCATCAAGTATTCATTGCCAGGAAGAGTTTGTTTTTGTTCGGGAAATGTCTGTTTCTTTTTCATGATTTCTCTCTTTTTAAGCTTTTATTTGCTTTTTAAAATTAGTTCTTAACTAAAATTTTGCTTGTCTTAAAAGAAATTTTGTTTGCTCCAATCAAAATAAAAGGGCAATCCTGTATGAAAATACATTCATTTTGTAAAAATGTTAAAGAATAAGAAATTTCTAATAAGTTAAGAATCATGTAGAATCTCCAAACTGATTAGAAAAGATGGGAATTTTGTAACTATTTACGGTTTAAATAAAAAACCTCCCCGTTATTTTTTTTATACATTTGAGAATTTCTGCACCATTTTTAAGAGGTGCACTTTGCAATTCATTAAAAAAATAAGAAAATATTTATATTTATTTTAAATTCAATTATTTTGATTTACAACCGATTTAGCTTTCCGACATGGTATTAATTGTAGACGATATAAGGGCCAATATTATTGCCCTGAAGAAAACATTAGAACTGCATAATATCGATGTTGATAGTGCCGAATCTGGTGAAGAAGCGCTCAAAAAAATCCTTAAAACAGATTACTGCCTTATTATTATGGATGTTCAAATGCCTGGACTTGATGGCTTTGAGGTAGTAAAAATTCTTTCTGGAAATAAACGCACAAAAGATATACCTGTTATTTTTCTTTCTGCACTTAACACAGAGAAAAAATACATTTTTAAAGGTTATGAAACTGGTGCTGTTGAATATATTACCAAACCAGTAGATAGCGATTTACTGATACTGAAAGTAAAAACCTTCATTAAAATCTACGAACAGCAGAACGAACTTAAAGCGATGAAAGATCTGCTTTCTAAAGAAATCAAAATTAGAAAAGAAGCGCAGGACAATCTCGAAATCAAAATTGCAGAAAGAACAAAAGAATTGGTTCAGAAAAATGAAGAACTAGAGCTTCGAAATCACGAATTGCAACAGTTTTCTTGGGTAGTATCGCACGATTTAAACGAACCCATTAGAAAGATTCAAATCTTCATCAAAATAATAAAAGATCTTTATCTAAAAGCAGACGACAAAGCTATCGATTATGTGGATAGGACAATAAAATCGGCAGAAAGAATGCAGACTTTAATTACCGATTTGTTAGCTTATTCTAGACTTTCGGCTCAAGTAAAACCAGAAAGAACCGATTTAAATGTTGTTTTACAAGAGGTATTGGGCGATTTTGATTATTTAATTGAACGCAAAAACGCTACAATTAAAACAAACGAACTTCCAACAGTAGATAGCATTCCGAGTCAAATGCGTCAGGTTTTTCAAAATCTGATAGGAAATGCTTTGAAGTTCTCTGGAAGTGAATATAAACCCGTAATCGAGATCACTTCTGAAACCATTTTAGAAAAATCAATAGATAGCCCGACTTCACCAGATGGCAAATTCTGCAGAATTATGGTAAAAGATAACGGAATTGGTTTTGACGAAATTTATCTTGACCGTATTTTTATTATCTTTCAAAGCTTGAATGACCGCCAAAGTTACGAAGGAACAGGAATTGGACTCGCGATTGCAAAAAAAATAATAGAAAAACACAACGGATTAATCACTGCCAAAAGCAAATTAGGCGAGGGAGCAAGCTTTATTATTGTGCTTCCTTTAAAATACGAATTAAAATAATTAGACATATATGAACGGTAATTTTAAAAGGAATTTATTAATTAGTTCGCTAGTTTCGTTGCTTGTACTTACCATTAGCTCGGTTGCCTCGTTTATAAGCATTAAAAGTCTTTTAAACAGCAATTTTTGGGTTAATCATACTCAGGATGTAATTTACAACCTAAATGAAGGTTCCTCAATTCTTACCGAAGCTCAAACAAGCATGAGAGGATACTTGCTTACAGGAGACGAGCAATTTGTTGGCCGTTTTAATGATTCTGAAGCAAAAGCCAATGCTTATTTTGAAAAGTTGGATGGTTTAACAGCTGATAATCCTTCGCAAACTAAATTACTAGAAGAATTGCGTGACAAACGTTCAGCTTTCTTTAAATATCTAAACAATCAGATTGTAAAAAAGAGATTAAGCAAGCAAATACTGATCTTTGATTTGAATGAGGGCCGAAATATGATGAACGAAATGCGTGCAATCATCAAAAAGGTCGAAAATACAGAACAAAAGCTTTTAGATGAACGCAATTCAAATTCAGAGCGTTATGGCAGATATAGTTTGGCTTTAATTGCGATTGCTTTCTTTATCGCCTTCCTTATTTCTATAGTTTTCCTGATTAGAATTCTGAAAGATTACAATGAAAGAACTTTATTGCAACAAGAATTAATAAAAAAGGATAAAGAAACAGCTGATAGATTGCAAGTAATTGGCGGTATTGCAACACAAATTTCTAAAGGAAATTATGATGTTCAAATCGATGATCGAAAAGCAGATACTTTAGGTGCGCTTGGAGCTTCTATTCATGAAATGAAAAATTCGCTAAAAAATTCGTTCGACTTATTATCTCAAAAAGAATGGCTTCAGTCTGGTGTTGCGACTTTAAATGATAAAATGTTAGGCGAAAAAACAATCCAGAAGTTATCTAAAGATGTAATCGAATTTTTGTGCCAATATACCAACAGCAGCGCTGGAGTTTTGTATGTTTTGGACGGAGAAGAAATGACAATTTCTGGTGGATACAGTTATATTCCGAGTAAAAATAGAGAAAGAATTAAGAAAGGTGAAGGCTTAATCGGACAGGCAATTGTTTCGGGAAAAATGCTGGAATTGAAAACACTTTCGCCAGATGATATTCAAATTAATTACGCTTTAGGCGAAATAAAACCAACTCATATTGTAGCGCTTCCGCTTATGGATTTCAAAGTAGAAGGAGCAGTAGAATTGGCAAGTATTTATGGTTTTTCTGTACTGCAATTGGAATTTTTAAACATTGTAGCCAATAATATTGGAATTGCCCTGAAAGCGACTCAAAATCGTAAACGTGTTTTAGAATTGTTGGAAGAAACCAAATCGCAAGCAGAAGAATTACAAATTCAGCACAGCGAATTGGAAGCTATAAATGCAGAATTGGAAGCGCAAACTGAAAAACTGCAAGCATCAGAAGAAGAACTTCGCGTACAGCAGGAAGAATTGGAGCAAACAAATGAAGAACTATCAGAAAGAAGTGTTTTATTAGAAGAAAAAAATACAGAAATTCAGAAGAAATCAGAGGCTTTAGAATTAACAACTCGCTACAAATCAGAATTTTTAGCTAATATGTCGCATGAGTTGAGAACGCCTTTAAACTCGATTTTATTATTGAGCCGTTTGCTTTCTGAAAACAACAATAAAACAATGAACAATGAAGAAATTGAATTTGCAAAAGTAATTCAGAGTTCAGGAAACAGTTTATTAGGATTAATCGATGAAATTCTGGATTTATCTAAAATTGAAGCTGGTAAAATGGATCTAGAGTTCTTAGATGTTTCGACAAAAGAGATTACAGACACGCTTTATAATTTGTTTTATCTGGTAGCAAAAGAGAAAAATATCAACTTTGAAATTATTGCCAAAGAAGCACCAATTGTTATCAAAACAGATAAAATGCGTTTGGAGCAAATTCTAAAAAACTTGATCTCAAATGCGATTAAATTTACAGAAAAAGGAACTGTTTCTCTTGAAATTAAGGTTGATACAGACGACGATAAAATAATCTGCTTTATTGTAAAAGATACCGGAATTGGAATTCCGTTAGAAAAACAACCATTAATTTTTGAGGCTTTCCAGCAAGCTGATGGTTCTACAAAACGCAAATACGGAGGAACAGGTTTAGGATTGTCAATTAGCCGTGAACTAGCTAAATTATTAAGAGGAGAAATCATCCTGCACAGCAAAGTAAACGAAGGAAGTACGTTTACGTTATGTTTGCCTGTATTAGGATTTGCAATCAATAAAGTGTCAGTAAATAAAATTCCAGAGGCAGAAGAAATTGAAGTTCAATCTGAAAATGAAGAACAAAAACCAAGATACATTAGCGATGTTGTGCCAGCAGAAATTGAAGACGACAGAAATTCTATTGTAGAAGGCGACAAAGTAATTTTGATTGTAGAAGATGATATTAATTTTGCTAAATCATTATTAGCTTTTACACAGAAAAAAGGTTACAAAGGCGTTGTTGCTGTAAGAGGAGATTATGCTTTAAATTTTGCCTTAATCTATAGACCAATTGGTATTTTATTAGATATCGAATTGCCAATTAAAAGCGGTTGGGAAGTTTTGGAAGAATTGAAGAATAATTCGCACACCAAACATATTTCGGTGCACATTATGTCATCGCATAAATTGAAGCAAGAAAGCTTGCTAAAAGGAGCTGTAGATTTCTTAGATAAACCAGTTGCGTTTGACAAGATTCCGGAAGTTTTTATGCGAATTGAGCACATCATCAATAAAGAATCTCAGAAGGTTTTAATTATTGAAGATAATCCGAAACACGCAAAAGCTTTAGCTTATTTCTTAGAAACGTATAATATCAATTCGGAAATTAAGAGTGAAGTTTCGGCAGGTTTATCGGCTTTAGGAAAAGAAGAGGTAGATTGCGTAATTCTTGATATGGGAATCCCAGATAAACAAGCCTACGAAATTCTAGATGGAGTTAAGAAAAGTCCAGGATTAGAAAATCTTCCTGTAATTGTCTTTACAGGAAAAAGTTTGTCTATAAAGGAAGAACTGAAAATTAGAAAATATGCCGATTCGATTATTGTAAAAACGGCTCATTCATACCAAAGAATGCTAGATGAGGTTTCGCTTTTCCTTCACTTAGTAGAAGAAAAGAAAGAAGGCACAGCAAAGGAAAACCACAAAAAGCTGAATTCGCTAAATAATATTTTGTTTGAGAAAAAAGTATTAATTGTAGACGATGATGTACGAAATATATATTCGCTTTCAAAAGCTTTAGAAGCCTTTAAAATGAATGTAATTACAGCTTTTGATGGAAAAGAGGCTATTAAAATTTTAGATGAAAACCCAGATACAGATGTGGTGTTGCTAGATATGATGATGCCTAATATGGATGGCTACGAAACAGCAGAAAAGATAAGAAGTAACCCGAAATTCCTTAACTTAGCTGTAATAGCTGTAACGGCAAAAGCAATGACTGGAGACAGAGAAAAATGTATTAAAGCTGGTGCTTCAGATTATATTACAAAACCTGTCGATGTAGACCAGCTTTTATCGTTACTGCGAGTGTGGCTTTATGATAAAATCTAATCTTTAAAATGCTGTAAATGGGAAAGAAACGTGTTTTGATCGTAGATGATGATTCGAGGAATATTTTTGCTTTAGTAAACACTTTAAAAGCAAAATCGTATGATTGTTTATCTTGCTTAAGCGCCGAAGAGGCTCTAAAAATACTAAAAGAAAACTCATCTATAGATGCAGTTTTAATCGATATGATGATGCCAGAAATGGATGGTTATGAGGCAATTCCGCTTATAAAAGAAATTCCGTCGCAAGAATCTACCTTAGTAATTGCCGTTACAGCACAGGCAATGGCAGGAGACAGAGAAAAATGTTTACAAGCTGGAGCAGACGCCTACATCTCTAAACCAGTAGATGTTGATAAATTACTTCAGATTTTGGAAGAAATCTAAATGAATTATGATTGAAGATATTGAATTAGAAACTCTTATAAATGATGTTTACGAATATTACGGTTTTGATTTTGGAAGTTATTCGAGAGCTTCACTTAAACGACGAGTAAGCCGGGTTTTTTATTTAGATGGATTTAAACATTTTCATGAATTTTTATCTAAAGTCCGCACAGATCCAGAATATTACAAAAGAATGATAGACGAAATCACGGTTAATGTAACCGAGATGTTTCGTGATCCATCATTTTATCTAACATTAAGAAAAGAAGTCCTACCACTTTTAGGCCCCAAGCCTTTTATTCGTATTTGGCATGCAGGCTGTTCTACGGGAGAGGAAGTATATTCTATGGCAATTATGTTGAAAGAAGAAGGCTTGCTTCATAAATCAATATTATATGCTACAGATATAAATGCATCTGTGCTAGAAACAGCCAAAAGCGGTATTTTTCCGTTACGAATGATAAAAGATTATGCAGACAATTATCGCGATGCAGGCGGACAACAGGATTTTTCAGATTATTACATTGCCAATTATGGTTTTGCAAAGTTTAACGAGAATCTTTCTGAGAAAATGGTTTTCTCACAGCATAACTTAGTTTCAGATAATTCGTTTAATGAGTTTGACCTTATTTTGTGCCGTAATGTTTTAATTTATTTTGATAATAATCTACAGAAGAGAGTTGTGAATCTATTCGACGATAGCTTGGCTGTTCTAGGATTTTTGGCACTCGGAACAAAAGAAACGATAAAATATTCTATATCTCAAACCAAATATAAACAATTTGCTAAAGAGAAAATATGGAGAAAAGTAAGAGAATAACAAATTGTAAAGTAATTATAATTGGAGGTTCGGCAGGAAGCTTACAGGCATTATTGCAAATTTTGCCTTTTATAGAAAAGCCTATTTCTTTTGCCATTGTAATAGTAGTTCATAGAAAAAATTCAGATGAACAAACCTTAGAAGATTTAATTGCCTTAAAATCGCAAATAATAGTAAAAGAAGTAGAAGACAAGGTAAAACTAGAACCAGGATTTATCTATATCGCGCCGTCCAATTATCATTTATTATTTGAAAGAAACGAAACACTGTCTTTAGACACTTCAGAAAAAATAAACTACAGCAGACCAAGTATTGACGTCTCATTTGAGTCTGCTGCAGAAATATATGGCAATCATTTGATCGGAATTTTACTTTCGGGTTCCAATTCTGATGGAACAATCGGATTGAGGGCTATTCAGGCATTTGGCGGAATAAGCGTTGTCCAGAATCCGCTTTCTGCAGACATGCCTTTTATGCCCAATAATGCCATTTTGCATACGGTACCTGATTTTGTTTTAAGCACCGATGAGATTCTTGAATTTATAAAAGAAACCAATCAGGAAGAATAAAAGATATTATTTTTCATCTTCTGGCAGAACCACTTTGTTAAGTTCGGCTTCTTTTTCAGCTCTTTTTTGTGCAGCTTTTCCTTTTCCGATAGGTAGTCCTGCTGTAACATACAAAGATCTGTTATATTGATTGTTTGGTCCATCTCCTTTCATTACAGTAACAAGCCCGTAATAATATTGAACTGTTAGATTTAAACCATGTCCAACATTCAAATGATAACCGGCGCCAAATGCAAGTCCAGCATCAATAACATGAATTTGATCACGAATGTTCTTTTTGTAGACCACATCGTCGTTGTTGATTTCGTTTTTAAACTCATCAAATGCTTTGGCTAATAATCCAAATTGCGGACCCGCTTTAAGGTAGATATTATTCTTAAATTGATATTTAATCAATATAGGAACATTAAAATAACGTATTTCGCGATTAACGTGTCCACCTGCAAAAGTATTGTCCAAATTTTCATCGTTTAAAGAATAAACTGGAATATCTTTGGCTCCCATGGGTGATTTTACAATTACTCCTGTATTGATCATCCACGCTGGATTTTTTCTAGATCTCAAATCAAAATAAAAACCAAGATTGAAACCTGGATTTAAGGCGGAAGATCCCATGTTTGAAATGGTAGAAAAATTAGCACCACCTTCAAGACCAAACTCTAAAAACTGCGAATTGAGTTTATCTCCAAATATTAAGGAAATCAGGACTTGGGATTGTGCTGTGGTAATACAAAAAAAAGTGGCAAAGATTAGAAAACCTTTTTTCATATGATTTCCGAATTAAAGTCCAAAACGATACTGAAGACTGCCCAGAACTTGTGTACGTGAGCCTAAGAAACCGCATTCTGCACGAAACATAATATGTCTGCTGAATTGATACTGCGATCCAACAATAAAGTTCCACATGTCTTTAGGCCTTTTTTGAAGCGAATATTGAACAGACGAGCTTTCGGCCGTACTCAATGCTCCATCCAGAGTTGCAAGAATTGTCCCCGCTCTGTCTAAAGCTCTGTCTGCCGTGTTGTGCTTGGCAATATTAACTGGATTTTTTTGTTCAGCTGGAGTCAAGCCATCCCACCAGTTATCTACTTTTGTTTGGTTTTCGGATACTTTTTGAAGACCGCTATCCACTTTAGCCTGCGCACCGGTAAGATCAATAAAATTAGACAATGGCAAATTTCCATTAGTATCTCCAGAAATGTGTACTCTAAAACCTCCGACCCAAACTGCTATATTTGTATCTGGTTTATTGAATTTAAAAGTCTTACCAAATCGTGGACCGAAGATATAAGAGAAAGCAGGTTTATCAAGCGAACTTATGTCGGTCCAAGCCATATTCATATCAAGTGCAAACCAGCCTCCGCCAATACCAATTGTGGGAGTCATACCAATACCGAAAGTTGTAGCATTAAAGTTTGCTTTTGTATTAAAATGAGCAACTTCTGACCAGTTATTATCAGCATCCGGAACGTAAATTCCGGCATTGATGTTTGTTGAAGTATTGGCTTTTCCAAAGATGCCATAGATATTTAAAAAAGGAAGTAGCCATATATCTGGACGAATAGTAAGCGCTCCAGCTTCAACATAAGATTTGTCAAAACGAACGATCTCATCCAAATTATACTGAGGCCCATTATTAAAACCAACATTTAAATTATTGATAATTATATCAGAGGTTTGCCAAAAATAATTTACAGATACTCCAGCGGAGTAAGGAAGTTTATAGCCTTTTTGGGCTACTTTTTCGCCCCAGATAGGAAGAGCGTAGGGGTATTTTTCTACTTTAAGACTGTCTTTTAAATCTTCATTTTTTTTTCCAACAATTTTGTCGGTATAAACTTGTCCAAAAATCTGTATGCTGAAAAATAATAAAGAGGCTGATATTAGTGTCTTACATTTCATTGATTAGAGTATTAAAAATTAATTAAACTGCGAAAAATAAATTGTACTAATGGGTGTAAAGAAATCTCTGCTTATTTTTTTTGGCGTATAGAAAAAGTGTTTTTAAAGGTTAAAATGAGGGACTTAAAGAATTGTTAATTATTGTTAAAGTTAACGAAATTTTCTTACCTCCAACAAAGTTTTTAAAGAAAATAAAAAATCTATTGAAATAATTGTCAGGTCATTAACTAGCATTTTATTTTTACTATCATCAATTTTAATTAACTGAAAAAAAAATAAAAATAAATTGTACTTTTACAGCTGTGAAATGGATAACAATCATATTATCAATTTACCTAATGGCATTATCTAATATGCCATGTGCGGATATGGAAGTAAACAGCGCCATGCATAAAACAGCTCAGTTTACTTCAGAAGATAATCATTCGCATGATAAAGCAAATGATTTATGTTCTCCATTTTGCGTCTGTAACTGTTGCGGTGCACAGGTTTTAAGTTACCATTCTGCTGTAACTTTTGAATTTCCTAAAACTTACAATCAAATTTCAATAGCTTTACCAAGTTATAATTCTGTTTTTATTTCCAATTTCTACGGAAGTATTTGGCAACCCCCTCAAATAGCATAATGATTATGCCTGTTCGATGAAAATCGAAACGGGCGAGAGAGTTGTGGATTTTCCACACGTTTACAGGCAATTTAATTGTCTAATTTCTCACGTCATTATATATTCAAATGTTAGATAAAATCATACAGTTTAGTATACGAAACAAATTCGTTATACTATTATTTACCCTTGCACTAATTGCTTGGGGAAGCTATTCGCTTAAAAAATTACCATTGGATGCATTACCAGATGTAACCAACAATCAAGTTCAGATTATTACAACGGCGCCAACATTGGCAAGCCAGGAAGTCGAACAATTAATTACATATCCATTAGAAAGAGCTGTAAAAACAGTTCCAGATGTGATAGAGCTTCGCAGTATTTCCCGTTTTGGATTATCGGTTGTAACGGTTGTTTTTGAGGACGATGTCGATATTTACTGGGCTCGCGAGCAAATTTTCCAGCGTCTAAAACAAGCCGAAGAAAACATTCCAGATTATGTAAATTCTCCCGAATTAGCACCAATTTCTACAGGTTTAGGAGAGATTTATCAATACGATGTTTACGCTAAAAAAGGTTACGAAAACAAATATAGCGCTGTAGAACTGCGTACCATTCAAGATTGGATTATTATTCCGCAATTGCAAGGAATTAAAGGTGTTGCGGAAGTAAGTACTTGGGGCGGAAAACTAAAACAATTCGAAATAGCCGTAAATCCCAATATGCTCAATAGTTTGGGGGTAACAATTACCGAAATTTTTGATGCTTTAGAAAAAAACAATCAAAATACAGGCGGCGCTTATATTGAAAAAGATCAATACACTTATTTTATTCGTGGTGTCGGAATGGCAAAAGGCGTAAAAGACCTTGAAAATGTTGTCGTAAAAAACCGAAATGGTTCGCCAGTTTTGGTTCGAAATGTTGCGCAAGTTCGCGAAGGCGTTGCGTTGCGTTATGGAGCATCAACAAAAGACGGGAAAGGAGAAATCGTTTCGGGAATGGTTTTAATGTTAAAAGGAGAAAACTCTAGCGCTGTTGTAAATCGTGTTCACGAAAAAATGGGGCAAATAAATAAAAGTCTTCCCGAGGGAGTTGTTGCCGAAGCTTTTATTGATAGAGGAAAACTCGTAGATAATTCTATAAAAACCGTTGCTAAGAATTTATTAGAAGGAGCATTAATCGTGATTTTTGTTTTGATTTTATTCTTAGGAAATCTTCGTGCAGGATTAATCGTTGCTTCGGTTATTCCGTTAGCAATGTTGTTTGCTGTGATTCTCATGAATGCCTTTGGCGTAAGCGGAAATTTAATGAGTCTTGGTGCTATAGATTTCGGAATTATTGTCGACGGAGCCGTCATTATCGTCGAGGCCACTATGCACCATCTGCAGAAATTCAAAAACAAAAAAGAACTAACGCAGGAAGAAATGGACGAAGAAGTCTATAATTCGGCTTCAAAAATTAGAAATAGTGCCGCTTTTGGTGAAATTATCATTCTTATAGTTTATTTGCCAATCTTAGCTTTAATTGGAACCGAAGGAAAAATGTTTAAACCAATGGCGATGACGGTTGGTTTTGCGATTATTGGAGCTTTTATCCTTTCGTTGACTTATATTCCGATGATGAGTGCTTTGTTTCTTTCCAAAAAGACAGAACACAAAGAAAACTTCAGCGACCGAATGATTGCTTGGTTAGAAAGCCGTTATACGCCATTATTAAAAAAAGCTCTAGAATTTAAAAAAGTGGTGCTTTCTATTGCCGTTGCATTATTTGCTTTAGCGTTTATCATTTTTCAAAATATGGGAGGTGAATTTATTCCAACAATCGAAGAAGGCGATTTAGCAATCAATGCTACAATTATGACAGGAAGTTCACTCACACAAATGGTTGAAACGACTACTAAATACGAACAGATTCTAAAAGCCAAATTCCCAGAAATCAAAACCATCGTAACCAAAATAGGAAGCGGTGAGATCCCAACTGATCCAATGCCAATTGAAAGCGGCGATTTGATTATTGTTCTAAAAGACAAAAAAGAATGGAAAGGTAAATACCACAATTGGGAAGAATTGGCAAACGCCATGAAAAAGGAAATGGAAATTATTCCAGGAGCAAATATCGAAATCTCTCAGCCAATTCAGATGCGTTTTAACGAATTAATGACAGGAAGCCGATCTGATATTGCAATCAAGATTTTTGGTGATGATTTGGAAATTCTAGACGCTAAGGCAACAGAATTAATAGCGAAAATAAAAGGAATTGAAGGAATAGGAGATTTAAAAGCCGATAAAGTTACAGGACTGCCACAAATTACAATTAAATACGATTATGATAAAATCGCTCTTTACGGATTGAATATTTCAGACATCAACCAAATTATTCGTTCGTCTTTTGCGGGAGAAGTTGCAGGAAAGATTTATGACGAAAGCAAAAGATTTGATGTTGTCGTAAGAATGGATGAAAACAATCGTGGCGATATTACCGATGTGAGCAATCTGTTTATTCCGCTTCCGAGTGGACAACAAGTTCCTTTATCACAAGTTGCTTCAGTTGAATACGAGCAAGGCCCTGTACAGGTTATCCGCGAAGACGGAAAACGAAGAATTACTGTTGGATTAAACGTTCGTGGAAGAGATATTAAAAGTGTTGTGGAAGAAATTCAGGCGAAACTAGATAAAAGTTTCAAACTTCCTGCGGGTTATTATGTGACTTACGGTGGACAGTTTGAAAATCTGATTGAAGCTTCAAAAAGACTTTCTGTCGCTTTACCCATTGCTTTGGGACTAATTTTAGTTTTGCTTTATTTCACTTTTAAAAGTGTAAAACAAGCATTATTAATTTTTACAGCGATTCCATTATCAGCTATCGGAGGTGTTTTTGCGCTTTCACTGAGAGGAATGCCGTTTAGTATTTCGGCAGGAATTGGTTTTATTGCTTTATTTGGAATCGCAGTTTTAAACGGAATTGTACTGATTTCCTATTTCAATCAATTAAAATCTGAAGGTATTTCGGATGCATTTCAACGAATTATTATTGGCACTAAAACACGTTTGCGTCCTGTTTTAATGACCGCAGCCGTAGCTTCATTAGGATTCATGCCAATGGCATTATCAACAAGTGGCGGAGCAGAGGTGCAAAAACCTTTGGCAACCGTAGTAATCGGCGGATTAATCTCAGCAACTTTATTAACCTTAATTGTTTTACCGATTTTGTATTTATTGTTGGAGAGATTTAACCGCAAAGAGCGCTAAGGTTTACGGAAAGGACACAAAGAAAAATTTAAAAGAAAATGAAAAAGTTACTATATAATTTAAGAAAAATAATCTTTGCGAACTTCGCGCTTCCTTTGCGAACTTTGCGGTTAAGCGCGTTCCTATTGGCAAGTACAGCAACATTTGCACAGCAACCTATAAGTCTAGAAAAAGCAATAGAACTCGCCAAATCAAACAACATCGATTTAAAAATTGCCGATAAAGAAATCGAAAAACAAACTGTTCTTAAAAAAGCAGCTTTTCAGCCAGATCCGCTTCAAGTGCAGTATCAAGGCGGTCAGTTCAATAGTGCAGATTACGATCATAACGTTTCTGTGCAACAGTTTTTTCCGTTAGGGAATATTACAAAAGCCAATAGGCAATTACAGGAAGAACTGGCAAAACTGGCCGAAAAAAGAAAAGCTTTGTCTTCATATGAAATCGAAAAAGCAGTGACATTGGCATATTATCAATATTTGTATGGCGTTTCGATTCAGAAACTCAATTCAGAATTGAATGATATTTATACCAAATTTCTAAAAAATGCCGAACTGCGTTTTAAAACAGGAGAAAGTGGAAATATAGAAGTCATTAGTGCTAAAGCTAAAGTAAAAGAAATTGAAACTCAGAAAGCGCAATTAGAATATGATTTAGCAATTTATCAGAAGCAATTGCAATTTTTCATTCAGACAGATGAAAATATTGCCCCAGACCAGAATACGGCTTTGCAATACACTTTTATAGAAAACCAGCAAAACACAACAGCCGAAGCTTTAATGACCGATTTTTATCAGCAGCAAATATCAGTCTATCAAAAAGAAGCTGGAACATTTAAAGCTTTGCGTACGCCAAAAGTAGGTTTAGGATATTTTGCTCAGACAATAAATACAGAATCTTTGTTTCAAGGTTTTACAGCAGGATTGCAAATTCCGTTGTTTGGAGGAGTTAATACAACTAAAGCAAAAGCGGCTGAAATCAGTATTTCGCAGTCACAATTGGCTTTAGACAAAAATAAAATGATACTGAATCTGCAAAGAGAAGAATTGAAAAACAACTTTGAAAAACAGCAGAAGAATTTAGCCTATTTCCAAAATGAAGGGTCGCAATACGCCAATCAAATTATTGAAACTGCCCAAAAAAGTTATGCCAATGGTGACATGAGTTATTGGTCGTATATCAGTTTTTTAAATCAGGCAATTGATATTAAAAAACAATTTGCAGAGGCAACGCACAGCTATAATCAAAGTGCTATCGAACTTCAATTTCCAACTATCAAAAACAATTAATCATGAAAAATATACTTATGAATTTAACCGCAAAGAACGCTAAGATTACGCAAAGAGCACAAAGTTTAGTTTCCTTGCGTACTTTGCGCTTTGTCTTTGCGTGCTTTGCGGTTACCTTAACAGCATGCAATGAAAAAAAGGTAGAAGAAACTTCTGAAGAAGAAAAATCTACTACAGAAGTTGCTTTAACCGCTTCTCAATACAAAACAGTAGGAATTGAAACAGGAATTGTAGAAGATAGAAATCTGAATAAAATCATCAAAGCAAATGGTTATACAACTGTTCCTCCGCAAAATTCTGCTGAGGTTTCGACTTTGATTGGAGGAACTGTAAAAGACATTTTTGTTTTGGAGGGAACATTCGTAAACAAAGGAAAAGTTTTGGCAACCATTCAAAATCTGGAAGTTATAGGAATGCAGGAAGATTACCAATCGGCGGTGGCGAATGTAGAATATCTGCAGTTAGAATACAATCGTCAGAAAACGTTGAGTGACGAAAATGTGAATCCGAGAAAGACTTTTCAGGAAGTAAAAGCCAAATTAGCGGCCGAAAAAGCTCGCGCGCAGGCAGCAAAAAATAGACTTGATGCTTTGCATGTTAATATAAAAGGATCTACACCAGTTGTACCAATTCTTTCGCCAATAAACGGTTTTGTTGGAAAAATCAATATTGCGAAAGGCGCTTTTGCAAATACAGGAGTTTCGCTTTTTGAAGTCGTTGATAACAGTCAGATGCATTTGGATTTAAATGTTTATGAGAAAGATTTAGGTTCGATTTCGATTGGTCAAGTAATTGATTTTGTGTTAACAAATCAATCCAATAAATCAATTAAAGGAAAGATTTTCGGAATCAATAAATCTTTTTCTAACGAAAGTAAAACGGTTGCCGTACACGCCAAAATTGATCCCGCTGATGCGAAAGGATTGATTCCAGGAATGTACGTTTCTGCAAATATTAATATTGTAAATGCAACAGTTCCAGCATTACCAAAAGATGCCGTCGTGAGAAATGCTGATAAATACTTTGTTTTTATTCAAGAAGATGTTCAGGCCGCAGAAAAACACGAGCATAAAGAGGGGGAAAAAGAAGAAGCTCATGAAGAAGAAGTGCATTTTAAAGCTGTTGAGGTTATTCCAGGAACAACGGATTTAGGTTTTACAGAAGTTAAGTTTGTAAATGATATTCCGGCCAACGCTAAGATTGTGACCAAAGGTGCATTTTATCTACTTTCGGCAATGAAGGGCGGAGGAGAGCATTCGCACTAGTTTTTTTAAAGATGCTAAGTTGCTAAGATACTAAGGGACTAAGTTTTTTGTTGGAGTGGAATTTGCTCGCAAAGTCGCAAAGACGCAAAGTTTTTTATATAGAGAATAAACGTATTATTTGTCATTTCGACGAAGGAGAAATCTCCGTAAGTAGCTCTGTTCCTAAAATCTAATCTTTGTGGAGTTTCTCGCGGAGATTTCTCCTTCGTCGAAATGACATAAAATGAGAAAAAACTTTGCGTCTTTGCGACTTTGCGAGATTAATTCGCCACAGTTAAATAAAAACTTTGCGTCTTTGCGACAATAAACTTTAATACAAAATGCTTAAATTTAGGACATAATTTAAACAAAGTTTTGTGAACATAAAACTTGTCCCGATAGCTATCGGGATTAAACCTGAAATTCAAAAAATGATACATCAAGATAAAGAAGTAAAAAGTACAAAAAATAAAGCCAAACCTTCCTGCTGCTGTTCTCATGACGAACCTGTTCACTCTGAAAATGACGGACATGATCACGGAGGACACGATCACGAACACAATGTAGATGGAGGTCTTTTTAAACTGTTTCTGCCATCCATAATATCTTTTGTTTTACTGATTGTAGGAATTGCTTTTGACAACTATTTTAAGCAAGAATGGTTTGCGGGATATGTTAGAATTGTATGGTATGCAATTGCCTATCTTCCTGTTGGAATTCCTGTTTTGCGAGAAGCTTACGAAAGCATTTTAAAAGGAGACGTTTTTTCGGAGTTTTTTCTCATGTGCATTGCTACTATTGGCGCATTTGCAATAGGCGAATATCCCGAAGGTGTTGCAGTAATGCTGTTTTATACGATTGGAGAAACTTTTCAAGGAATGGCAGTTAAGAGAGCAAAAACAAGCATTAAAAAACTGTTGGATCAGCGTCCTGATGAGGTGCATATTTTAGAAAATAATGTTGCCGTAAAAGTCAAAGCCAAAGACGTTCAAATTGGAGCTATTATTCAGCTTAAAGCTGGAGAAAAATTAGGTTTGGATGGCGAATTGTTATCCGATTCTGCTTTTGTAAATACAGCTGCTTTAACAGGAGAAAGCAAGCCGGCTACCAAAAAGAAAGGCGATACTGTTTTGGCAGGAATGATAAACGGAAATACTATTATCGAAGTAAAAGTAACAACAGCTTACAGCGATAGTAAGTTGTCTAAAATTCTGGAATTGGTTCAAAATGCCACTGCAAAAAAAGCGCCTGCGGAGTTGTTTATTAGAAAGTTTGCAAAAATATATACACCAATTGTAGTGTATTTGGCAATTGCAATTTGTTTGGTTCCGATGCTCTTTGTGTCTAATTATGTTTTTACCGATTGGTTATATAGAGCATTGGTTTTCTTAGTTATTTCTTGTCCTTGTGCTTTAGTTATCAGTATTCCGCTTGGTTATTTTGGAGGAATTGGCGCTGCAAGCAGAAACGGAATTTTGTTTAAAGGAAGTAATTTCTTAGACAGCATTTCGACGATTCAAAATGTTGTAGTTGACAAAACGGGAACGATGACAGAAGGCGTTTTTAAAGTTCAGGACGTCATTATAAAACCAGAATTTGATAAAGACGAAATTTTAAAACTGGTTAATGTTTTAGAAAATAAAAGTTCTCATCCTGTGGCAACAGCAATTCATAATCATGTTGGAACCATTGATTCTTCGGTAGAATTGAAAGATATTGAAGAAATTTCAGGGCACGGATTAAAAGCTACATACAAGGAGAAAGATTTACATGTCGGGAATTTTAAATTATTGGATAAGTTCAACATTTCGTATGATATCGATCCTTCAACAATCGTTTACACTACAATTGCAATTGCTTACGGAGGTAAATTTGCAGGTTATTTGACTATTGCGGATGAAATTAAAGAAGATGCGAAAGAAACGGTTTCTAAACTAAAAGCTTTAGGGGTAAAATTGACGATGTTAAGTGGCGATAAGTCTAATGTTGTTCAATTTGTAGCTGATAAAGTCGGTATTAAGAATGCTTTTGGCGATTTGCTTCCAGAAGATAAAGTAAATAAAGTCAACGAAATTAAAGCTAAAAATGAAACGATTGCCTTTGTTGGCGATGGTGTTAACGATGCGCCTGTAATTGCTTTAAGTACAGTCGGGATTGCAATGGGTGGTTTAGGAAGTGATGCCACAATCGAAACTGCTGATATTGTAATTCAGGACGATAAACCGAGTAAAATTGCAATGGCTATTAACATCGGAAAACAAACTAAAAAGATTGTTTGGCAAAATATTACATTGGCTTTTGTAGTAAAAGCTTTTGTATTAATTCTTGGCGCTGGCGGACTTGCAACAATGTGGGAAGCTGTTTTTGCAGATGTTGGCGTGGCACTTTTAGCAATTCTGAATGCGGTTAGGATTCAGAGAATGAAGTTTTAAATAATTATTTGAGTTATATAGAAAAGCCCAATTCAAACAAATGAATTGGGTTTTTTATATTTAGAATTATTTCTTTAAGTGCTTTGGCTCTTGAATTTCTCCATTACCAAAAGACCAATTTTCCAGACCATTATTTTCGAGCAAAACAATAATTACATTATTGATTGTAATTTCTGTTGAGGCACTGATTTTTGTTGCTATTTGCTGATACAATTTCCTCTTTTGTTCTAAGGTTCTTCCTTGTCCAGCAGTTATTTGCACATAAACGATTTCTTCAGAATGTGAAATTCCTAAATAACTTTTAGGATATTTTATCTGATGAAACTCTAATTCTTCAATAACATGAAAATAATCATCTACAGGAATATTAAATTCTTCAATCAAAGATTGATGTACCACTTCTGAAATATTATTTTTGGTTTTAAGGGAAAGCGTTTTTGGTAGACTGATTCTAACGAAAGGCATTTTAATTCATTTAAATTTTAAATAAAATTACGGAACTTTTAATTACTAAAAATCCAATTCAATTATATTTTCATTATTCTCCAAAGTAATTTTCACAGGATTACTTTCAGAAGGAATTTGAGTTGGATACCAATTTCTAGTGGGCTGAACGAGAATTAATAAACCATTATGATCGCCAATGGCAGCAAATTTATCGGTATTTGTATTTTGAGTAAAAAAATGCAATCCGTGTTCTTCAACTAATTGTTTTCCTAATTGTAATGGACTTTCCGTAACAATTCCGATTTCGCTAATGCTTAAAATAGATGCAGCGTTGAAGTCGCCAACTTGTTCGTTATTAAGATCATGTCTAGCAATAAATTCCAGTAAATTTCCATTGTGATCGAAGAAATAAATAGAATGCGCATTCCAATTTTCAAAATTCGTCACGACACTTTTATCTTCCAAAACAATTAAATCAACTTTGTCTTTGCACCATTGAATGGCTTCTTCAAGCTGATTCTCGGGAATATTAAAAGCAAAATGATATATAGAATCAAAGCTGGGATCTTCAATAAATTTTAAAATGGAAGTTCCAGCCTGAAACGTGATCGATTTTTGATCATTTTCCAGAATAAAAAGGCCAAAAATATTCTGATAAAATGCTTTCGTTTTTTGAATATCGTTTGTTTTGATTTGTATTTGATCTATTCTCATCGTAGTATATTTTATAAAAGAAAAAGCTTCTTTTTGATTGATGAACAAATTTAAGAAACGTCAATTATATTAGACTTACAGCGCTATTTTATGCATCAATGAAAGAATAATTAATAATTATTGATTGACGTTAAAAGACATCTTTAAATAATCTATTAAAGCTACAAAAAAGGCAAACAGTTTTTGTTACGAGATTCTTAAAAAATCTTTCATATTTAATCTTTGCATTTAAATAAAAAAGCTCGATTACTATCGAGCTTTTGTGTTTTAGTATGTTGCAGGTTTTCTAATATTTTTTCCAATCTTATGATTCAAATCGTCGCCAAGATCTTCTCGTGCTGTCTCGGCAATTTTCTGAATTTCGGCTACAATTTCAGGATATAATTGTTGTACATCTCGTACTTCTCCTGGATCGTGTGCTAAATTGTAAAGTGCCATTGGGAATTCTGCAGAAGCGCCTTCGCCACGATAACCGTCTTTTCCTTGCAGTTTTTTATTATAAGTTGTGCCTTTATGAGGGAAAACCAATTTCCAATGTTTGTAACGAATAGCTTCTAGATTATTGCTTCCAACTCCAAAATAATAATAGAAAACTTCTCTTGGCCCTTTAGTCGTTTTTCCCGTCAATAAAGGAAGAAAATTTAAACCGTCAATTTGGTTTTTTGGTAACGATGCGCCAGTAATTGCGGCAATAGTGGGCAATAAATCCATATTGGTCATTAGAGAACTGTTTACGGTACCATTTTTTATTTTTCCTGGCCAGCGAATTAAAAACGGAACCCTTGTACCGCCTTCCCAAGTGGTAGATTTTCCTTCTCTAAAACCTCCTGAAGATCCAGCATTATCACCAAAAACAAGCCAAGGTCCATTATCGCTGGTTACAATTAAAACGGTGTTTTTGGCAAGTCCTTCTTTGTCTAAAGTGCTTATGATTTCGCCAATAGACCAATCCAGTTCCATAATTACATCGCCAAAAAGTCCTAAATCGCTTTTACCTTTAAATTTGTCTGAAACAGCCAAAGGCGCGTGAGGTAAAGGATGAGTGAGATATAAAAAGAACGGATTTTTTTTGTTTTTTTGGATGAAACCAATTGCTTTTTCGGTAAAAAGAGTCGTTAATTTTGAAGCATCTTTAATGTTTTCAATTGTATCAATAATCGTTGTATTATTGATTAATGGAAGCGGAGGGAAGCTTGAACGCATATCTTTTGCGTCTGTAACTTTCGAATAGCCGTCGTAATCAATTGGCCAAACATCGTGAGAATAAGGGATTCCGAAAAACTCATCAAAGCCATAGTTAGTTGGCCAGTACGGTAATTCGTTACCCAAATGCCATTTGCCATAATTGGCGGTTTTATATCCGTTTTTCTTTAAAAGTGACGCAATAGTTTCCTCATTCGGATTTAAAGCATGTTTGGCTCCAGGAAGCAATACGCCCGACATTCCGATTCGGTTTGGATAGCAGCCCGTTAGCAAAGCAGCTCTAGACGCCGTACAAATGGCTTGTCCAGCATTAAAGTTAGTCAAACGCATTCCTTCTTCAGCGATCTGATTAAAATGTGGAGTGTTAACTCCCGTCATTCCATACGGTTCGGTGTCGCCATAACCCATATCATCCATGTTGATGATAATGATGTTGGGTTTAGAAGTACGGTTTTTACTTTGTGCAATGCCTAAAGAGGAAATTGCAGAAAGCAAGATCAAGAAGAAGCTTCTTTTCATAATTTGTGGTTTTTGAGATAATAAATAATTGCATGGCGTGTAAGTTTGGTTGATCACAAATATATTGAAAAGATGAATTTTAGAAACAAAAAAAGCCCATTTCATAAAAAGAAATGGGCTTAACAGATTTGCAAATTTTGGGGCAAGTGCAAATCATCAACTAACTTATTTTGGCATTTCAGGAATAATGATTCTTCTCGTTGGCGTGCTTAAAGTCTCGATAAAAGCTAATAAATCGCCAATCTCTTCTTTGCTCAAATCTAGTTTTCTTAGCATTGGATCTACTTTTGGAATGAGCGAATCTCTAGCAGTTCCCAGATATTTCTTTTGAATTGGAGAAGGATTACCTAAATTGTATAACTCTACAACATCTAATAAAGTTGGGAAATGCCCATGATGCATCCATGGTTTTGTGTTAGCGACTTCACGAAGTGTCGGAGTTCTAAATTTGCCGATATCTTTTACATCTTTAGTAACATTATAACGTCCGAAGTCTTCATTTTTTGTTCCGAATAAAGTTTGGCCGTCGTTATGAAATTGATTATCGCTGAAATAAGGCGTATTATGGCAATTGATGCATTGTGCTTTGGTTCTAAACAAATGCATTCCTTTTACTTGTTGATCGGTATAAATATCTGATTTTCCGCTTACAAACTGATCAAATTTGCTTTTAGGACTATTAATTGATCTTTCGAAAGTGGCAATGGCATATTGAATTCGCTCTAAGGTCACTTTTTTATCGCCAAAAGCTTCTGAAAACAGCGAATTGTAGCCTTTTATTTTGGCAATTTTGTCAACCGCAATTGTCAGTTTTTCATTCATTTCTAAAGGGTCTTGAACAGGAAACTGCGCTTGATCTTCTAGACTAGAAGCTCTTCCGTCCCAAAATAGAGAAGTGGCATATGCTGAATTTAGAATCGTCATAGAGTTACGTTTTCCCGTTTGACGGTCATGGCCAAAAGAACGCGTGAGATTATCGGTCCATCCCAATTCTGGATTGTGACAAGAAGCGCAGGCAATTTGTCCGCTTCGAGATAATCTCGGATCAAAAAACAGAATCTTTCCCAAACTTTCTTTTTCTTTTGAATACGGATTATAAGCAGGATAAGGAACTGCAGGAAGCACACCAATATCTTGAAATTTTGATTTATCGATATTTTCATGTAATGCCGCAGCAGGCCATTTTGAAGCATCTCCGCTGGAATAGCGTTTCCTTAATTCCTGAATATCGATGTAATCAGGATTTTCCAAGCTTTTATAAGCCATTAAGCTTAGCAGGAATAAGATTGGGATGATTAGTTTTTTCAATTCTTTTTTGTTTTTTTATTTTGTTTCAAGTTTTAAGTTTCAAGTTTCAAGTTTCAAGTTTTCAGTCTTAGTCACAGTCGGGCGGTCTTAACTTCCGAAAACTTTGCCAAAGTTTAGAACTTTGACAAAGTTGGCTATGCATAACATTCACAATTCATAATTCACAATTCACAATTATAAAGTAACTTCTTTAGGACAATCAATACTTAAAGCAGTTGGTTTTGGATATGTTTTACTGTTGTACATTCTGTATTGTGTAGAAACTGTCCCTCCAAACAGTTTGTCGTTTGTAAGTTTTAATTCAAATGAAATTTCATATAAACCGTTGCTAACTTCTTTGTACGTTCCTTCTCCTGAAATAGCTATTTGATAAGTATTTGTGGCGCTAGATCCAATTGTAATATCCTGCGGAATTACCAAAACAGTTCCTTCAGTTTTACTATTTCCATTTGCTGGAAAAAATTCTAAGGCAGAAGTGATATTAAATCCAGGAGAGATTGCTGCAGAATTACTTTCGTTAGAGAACCATCTTTTTAAACCAAAAGAATTTACGGTGTTGGTTCCGCTTGCGACATTAAATCCAATTTTGAAAGCATCGTGATAAATATCATCGTTAGGATTTGTAGTTCCTCTATCACTGTATAATATTGCATTCGGATCGTCTTTTGTAACTATAATCGGAAATGTTAAAGCATTGAAAGTCATCCATGCGCAATTTCCATTATTATTAAACCAGTGCTCTCCATACGTTAAAAAAAAGGCATTGGTAGGATCTGTAAATTTAGATGCTGGATATGCTTGAACGTCTCTTTCTGATTTTATAGGTTTTGCAATAGTTAAGTTGATGTTTCCTGTAGCAGTATAATTAGGAATATTGATTAACGTTAATTTTGACTCGTATCGAACATCATCATTTTGAAGATCCTCTAAAAGGGTTAGATGATAGGTTACAGAAGTTCTATTATCTCGGTAATCGTCATGTGTTAAGGAATATTCGAATCCATTTTGAAATTTAAAAATTTCGACATTTTCAATTTCTTCAGGAAAAAATCCATTTGGATAATTTACTTTAAAATCTATTTTTTCGCCTATTTCGCCTTTTATATTGTATTGCGTTACAGGAAATGTATAATTAGTCGCAACGCTTGTTAAATCGATTTTGAAAGTATTGTTTGGATATTCTGTATTCAGATTTCCAATGTGAATATCAGGATCAGAAACGGTTTCCAATTTTAGCGTAATACTTTGGTCTTTAGTCCATCTTTTATCGAATGATACAAAAATAGTATCGGTTATTTTGCTTCCCTGAAATGAAAGCTGATTAGCAGGCTTTAAGCTAAAACTGTCACTAGCACCATTTGTTTCGGCACTAAAATTGGCAGTAACAGTTCCTTTTAAGGCACGTGTGGTTAAGGCTACAGGAACTTTTAAGGTTTTTATGGCTTTGTTTTCATAAGTTGATTGCGGAACTAAATTTCCGTTTACAGCTGGGTATTCTAGAGGTGTGTTATCGCTTTTTACTAAAAAATTAAATCTTAAGTAAGGATCAATTTCAGAGCCTATTTTATAATCATCTTTAGAACATGAAATGTATAATAGGGCTGTAAATAATATACTGAATATCTTAATACGAGTCATTTTGGTGCAAGTTTGGGTTAAGATTAGTGTTGAATGTTGGTATTGGCAATACAAATTTTAAAGACGGATAAGTCAAACTGCAAACAGTTGCCATACAACCGTCATTTCTTGAAACATCTTTATGCATTCTGGCAATATCAAAGAATAAAAAGCCTTCAAAACAGAGTTCTTTTCTTCTTTCTAAAAAGATGTTTTCTTTAAGATTAGCTGTATTGGTTAGTAATGATGCATTGGCACGAGCACGAATGATATTAATATCGGCCATTGCTAAATCGGCTCTGTTGGTTTCAAGTGCAGCTTCGCCACGAATTAAGTACATTTCGCTAAGTCTGAAAGCCACATAACCGGCATTATCCTGATATTTTCTTGTAAAACTGTAGTCAACATAAGTTTGTACACCATTTACAAGAGTAAAAAGCGGTTTAACAAGAAACAATTGTTTTCTTAAGTCAGTGTTTTCGTATAGATCAATCAAATCGTTTGAAGCAGCGTATTTTTGAAAGCTTACATCTGTAGTATAACCGAAAGTTTGAGACATAGATGATGAAACATTTCCTTCGCCATCTTTTCTAGGTGTAAATTCAAGCAGAATTTCTGATATTGGAAGATCTGGTTTTACCCATTCTGAAATTAAGCTTTCTTTGCTGGTTAAAACAACGCCAGAATTGGTAATGACATCATTTGCAACTTCATAAGCATTTGCCCAATCTCCTTTTTGAAGATAAACTCTTGCCAATAATGCTTTTGTATTTTTTTGGTTAAAAAAAGAATATTCTGGACCAGCAAGCACTGTAGCGCCTGAATAATTATCGATGGCATTTTTTAAATCGGCGATAATTAAATCGTAGGTTTCTGCCATAGTTTTTCTTATCGGGTATTGTATGCCAGATTTAATAGATTCGGTGCTATAAACAACTCCTAAATGCGATGCATCGGCAGTATATTTGTAATCCTGACCATAAACAAGAGATAAAAGAAAATGTGTGTAAGCTCTTATTGCCAACGCCTGCGCTTGTATTTGATTTTTCTCTGCAATAGTAGCATCTGTTAATTTAGGAGTATATTCTAAAATTAAATTAGCCTGATTTATTATATCGTAACTGCTATCATAAAATGATTTATAATTACTACTAATTGCCACATCATTAAAAGAATAGGCTTGTTCAATTAATGATGGTGTGGTGATTTGTCCCTTAAGACTTCCTGTTGCAATAGGTGTAAATTTTATATTGCCACCTTGCAGATCAGCATATACAGCATATATTTCTGGACGCAGATTGCCGTCAACTTCAGAGTACAGGCCTGTAAGAGCCTGTAAAACTCCTGTTTTGGTTTTTAAAAGTTCATCTATAGATGTTTGCGTTCCTGGTTCCTGTTCTAAAAAGTCACTACAGCTTTGTAATGAAAGCATTAGAAAAAATATAGAGAGGTATTTTGAATATTTCATTTTCTTAAAATTTAGCATTAACTCCTAGCGAAATTGTTCTAGCTTGCGGATAAATATAATTGTACTCACGTACTCCGTTAATTCCTTTTGGGCTCTTTTCTTTGTACCAATACGCCACATTTGTAGCATCTGCAAAAACAGAAAGAGCATCTAGAAAAGTATTTTTTAGCGGTACATTATAACTTAAATTAATATTGCTGATTCTGATATATGTAGCATCATAAACATACTTGCTTAAATTAGGAAGAATAGGCGAAAGGGTTACAGCTGACTGCGAAACATTATCTCCAGGGTTTCTCCAATAATCGTAAGCATTTACAGAAAGATTTCTGTTTGTTGTTACATTATATTGATCGATAAGAATACTTGAAGCTAGTAAATCGCCACCAATTTGATAATCACCTCTAACAGATAAAGTAAGATTGTTATAGAAAGTAAAAGTGTTATAAAAACCTCCATAAGCATCTGCTGTTTTGTCTCCAATAGGTTCCCAGTCTGCAACGGTATATAGTTCGCCGTAGGTTTTAGCATCGTAAATTTTACCGTTTTTTTCGACAAGATCTCTACCTGTTGCAGGATCTACGCCGGCCCATTTAATTCCCCAAAATGTTGTTGTACTGTAACCTACTTTCTGTGCCATTGCAATATTGGCCTGAGAATAATCGCTTCCTAAACTTTTTAAATGAGTTACTTTATTATTTATTGTAGAAATATTAAATGCCGTTGTCCATCTAAAAGCGTTGCTTTTTATCCATTTGATTCTTGTAGTAAGTTCAAAACCTTTATTGTACATACTAGCAGCATTTAATTGAATAGAATTATAACCGTTTTCTGTAGGAATGTCTCTCGCAGCAATTAAATTGCTTTTATCATCATAATAATATTCTAATGTTAATTCTACTCTTTTAAAAACATTAAAATCAAATCCTGCATTGAATTTTGTGTTTTTTTCCCAGCTTAATTTGCCATTTGGCGAAGCTCCAGTAGTTGCTCCAATAGAACCATTGTATTCGTTTTGGCTTATATTATAAAGACCTTTAGATCTATACGAACCAATTTTAGAGTTTCCGGTTGTACCGTAGCTGGCTTTTAATTTAAAAAAATCAATCCAAGAGTTAGATTTTAGAAAATTTTCATTGCTAATAATCCATCCAGCACCAAAACCTCCATTATGAGCCACATCAGTATCATCTCCAAAGACAGAACTCTGGTCACGACGGTAATTGGCCAATAAAAAATAACGTTTTTTGTAGTTATAATTTATCTGAGAGAATAAAGAAACTCTAGAGTTATAGCTAATTTCGCTTTTGTAAGTTTGACCGCCTTTAGATTCGTCTGCTGGTGTATCTGGATTGTCATCTCTTATGGCATCTGTAACATTATGAATCTGTTCAGGATTTAAGAAACCTACTCCAGATTTGAAATTAAAATCAGCTTTATCTTCTGCAAGTTCAAAACCAACTACACCATCAATTTCATTGCTTTCGTTCAATTTTTTATCAAATAAAGCTTGTCCTTGCCAGTTCCATTTAGTAGAATTTCGCTGATTTATAACGCGTCGTCCCCAAGCTGGATAGGTAATTTTATCCAAAACAAAAGTTCCGTTAAACTGTCCGCTTTCATTTGCTGCAGAAAAGTAGCGATCTTGGTCTTTATCGGTATAATCCATACCAAAAAGAGTAGAGAATTTAATGTTGTCATTAAGTTTATAAGATACATTGAAGCTTCCTAAGAGACCAAAAGTTTGCGCTTCGTTTTTATTTTGCTCAATAGCAGCTAGAGGATTTCCTCTGGTTGCGCCGCTTACACCCAAATCAGCATAAGAACCATCGGCATTATAAACTGCGAGAGTAGGAAGATAAGCGAAATTATAAAAGATATTTGGTGCATCTTTTTGTACAAAACTAGGATTAAGCATTAAATTAATATCCCATTTGCCAGAGCTGTAACCTAAATTAATTCCTGCGTTTAATTGTTTTGTTTCGTTTCCAATTTGCGGTTCATCGATTTTGGTATAACTAACATTAGTGCGGTATGAAAATTTAGATGTCGAACCCGAAACATTAAAATTGTATTTGTTATAAATACCTGATCTATTTAATATATTAAACCAATCTGTATTTATTCCGTTATAAGAAACAGGAACATAACCAGGAGTGGTATTTTTCATATACTCATTTCGCAGTTCAGTATATTGTTCTCCGTTTAAGTATTTAATTTGATTAACGGCAGAAGAAACTCCAAGCTGATTTGAAAAGCCAAATTGTGTTTTTCCTTTTTTACCCTTTTTAGTTGTAATTAAAATTACTCCGTTTGCTCCATCGGCACCATAAATACCTACAGCAGCGGCATCTTTTAAAACAGATATGGTTTCGATATTTTCTGGAGCAATTTTCATTAAAGGATTAGCTAGGTTTTCTGAAAAATCACCGCTTCCGTTAAACAAGCTGCTATCAATAGCATATTCTTCGCTCATTACAACACCATCAACAATAATAAGCGGTTGCGATGAAGTTCCAGAAATTGCTCCGCTTAAAGAAGATAATGTGCCCTGACCACGAATATTAATTTTTACAGGACCGCCAATACCAGAAGTATTTTCTACCATAACTCCAGCAATTTGTCCCGTGATCATTTTGTCAAAACTTTCAGAAGCTTGCTCCACCGCAATATCTTTGGCTTGCAAAGTCGAAATACTTCCAACAATTTCTTCTTTTAATTTAGTAGTTCCGTATGAAGAAGTAATAATAACTTGCTCCAATTCGTCTGTAACTTCTTGAAGATAAAAGACAAATTCTTTTTTGTAGCCAGCAATTTGCGATTGCGATTCCATTCCTAAATAAGCAACTTCAAGAGTTTGTTCTTTAATATTATCGCCTTTTAGTTCATAAGCAAATTTTCCGTTTGCATCAGTTATTGCACCCATTCCAGTTCCGTTTACACGAATAGTGGCACCAGGAAGAGGCTGTCTGTCTTTTGCACTGTAAACCGTTCCTTTAATAATGCGTTCTGTTTCCTGAACAGCAGATTTAGATCTGTCAACAGGAGCAGCGTTGGTTAATAAAACTTGCTTTTTCTGAATGTAGTACGAGATATCTGTGCCTTTAAGTAGTTTCTTTAAAGCAACTTCCAAAGTAGCATCATTAACATCTAAATCAGCCAGCTGCTCGGTGTCTATTTTTTTTGCATTATAAATGATTCTAAAATCACTTTGTTCCTCAATAGATTTGATAATTAGGCTTATAGGTTTGTTTTTTACGTGAATATTGATGAGTTTATTCTGAGAAAATCCTTTAAATCCAGATATGAGAATAGCTAAGAAAAACAGAATTTTTCTTAAAACGGGTTGTATCGTAAATGTCATGTTTGTTTATTTATCGCGGATTGGTGATTGTAATGGTTTTTTGTTGAATAGAATAATTAAAAGGCGTGTCACGTTTTAGCAGGTCTAAAATGTTCTCGACACTAGATTCGCTGATTTTAATCGTACCCGTAAAATTCTGTTTGGCCAAATCAGAATTTTCGTTGATAATTTCAACATCATAAGTACGCTGAATAATTTTAGCGATTGTAGAAAATGGAGTGTCTTTAAAAGCAAGTTCGCCTTTTGTCCAGGCAGCGTAAAAGGTTGGATCGACTTCTTTTAAGACCAGTTTTTTAGAATTATTTTGCCATGTAGCCATTTGGTTTGGCTCTAGCAAAATAGCATTAGAAGGATTAACAGCTTCAGACATTCGAATGCTTCCTTCAATTAATGTACTATTAACTGTAGGATTTTCAGGATAAGCGCTCACATTAAATGTTGTCCCGAGAACTTCGATGTCTGCCTGATTTGCATGAACAATGAACGGATGCATTTTGTCTTTGGCAACTTCAAAAAATGCTTCACCAGTTAAGTAAACATTTCTATTTCCGTTTAAGCCAAATTGCTCCGGATAGCGTAAAGTTGTTCCAGAATTTAAACTCACAACGGTACCATCTGAAAGTTTAAGTTTGAAACGTTTTCCGTACGGAATTGAAAGCGTATTATAAATTACTTTATGATCGTGAACTTTGCCAAAGTAAACAATCTCGGTCGGAAATTTTTTGGCAATCAAATCGCCTTTGTCATTTAAAAGAGTAGTCTGGTTTTTTCCTGAGAAATATTCCAGACGGCCGTCGCCCAATTCTAGAACAATTTCTTTTGGAGTTTCTGGCTGACCATTAAATAAATAAATAGTCGTACCCAAACCTAGAAATACTAAAAATACTGCAGCATATTGTAAATACTGTCTGATTTTGTTTTTCGGTTTCATTTGAATGACCGGAATAGTTTCAATTGTTAAATCGGAAGAAAGTGTGCTTAATGCCCAAATTTTCTTAGTCTTTAAAAATTGCTGTTTGTTTTCTTCAGATGCTTCAATCCAATCAAAAAGTGCCTGAACTTCTTGTTCTGAAGCTTCGTTAGAAAGGTATTTATTTATTATTTCCGATGTCATATATGCTTTTTAAAACTTCTCGCCATTATAAGTACACCTCAGAATTAAAATACCCTACCTTTTATTCTTAATTATTATAAATAAGGATAAAAATCAAGAACAAATAATCAGATAATTTGGTTTTTAAAATCTTTAAAGCCTTTGTCATATGGGCTTCAACAGCTTTTAAAGAAACTCCCAACTCTTCGGCGATTTCTGCATTTTTTTTATTCTCGAAACGTTTTTTGATGAAAACTTCTCGAGTTTTAGGAGGCAATTCGCTGATAGATTCCTGAATTATTCGTTCTAATTCGGTTAATTCTAAAGTGTCGAACTGAATCGAATTTAAAACTTCGATATCTAATTCTCTTTCTTTGTGGTTTAAGAGGTCATTTTTGAATTTATCCTTCACTTTATTATGACGAATTAAATTCAAGCATTTTGATTTGGCATAAGTAAATAAGAAAGCTTGAATTCCGTTAACAGATTCTACGTTTTCTTTATTTTGCCATAGATGTAGTAAGGCTTCCTGAGCAAGATTTTCAGCTTCGTCTTGATCATAAATAAACTGAACGCTGAAAGACTGGATTCTTCTAAAATATTTGTCGTAAAAAAACTTAAATGCAGTTTCGTCGCCTTCCTTAAAGGAAAGAAAAAGATCTAATTCGAAACGGGCATTATTGTTCATTAAATGAAATTTACTTTGAAAAAAGCAATAGAGGGTAAGTTTAAAGAATTACTCAATTTTGCTCAGAAAGCGGCAAATATAAAAGTTTATTTATATTAATTCTAAATAAAATAAAATTATTACTCGTTTCTCAAAAAATTATTCAGAATAGGTTTAGAAAGAGATTCTTTTTGATGAAAACTTTCAAAAAAAAACTCCCAATTATAACGATTGGGAGTTCTTAGTTTAATTTAGAATTACACATACTCTTTGAGATAAATGCCTTGCTAGTTCAGGAATATTATTGTCTGAGACAATATACGGGATGAGCTTTCTCTTCTCGATGATTTTTTCTTTTGAATAAACGAGATTAAAATATTCTTTAGGTTCATTAATATTTTCTTCCGTTTTAGGAATCTCCTCGTAATAGTAAAGCGATTTTTTTAACGAAGGATATTTTTTTAAAAGATAATCGTTTGCAGTATGTCCACCTTCCTTATTTAAATCTTCACGTAAAATTCCTGTTACCGTAACTTTTTTGATATTGCGTTTAAAACTTCTATAAGTCTCCCTTGGCATTGAAAAATCAGAAGATTTGTTAGTTCCTTTTTCAGATAATTTGCGAACTATCGAAAAACGTACATAATCGCCATTTATTTCGGTGACTTTAAAAACAAAATATTTTTTTGCTGTTCCACTATTTCCATTTTCATCTCTTTGTTTGCTAAAAACAAAACTTCCTAGTTTTAGTTTATGCTCTGGAGTTTCCATAGCTTCTTTCCATAGATAAGGTTTATAAACCGTTTCTCTGAATACATAAATTGCAAGGACTAATAAAATGCTTATAAAAAGTAGTTTTTTCATTAATTTTAATTTGTGCAAATATTGTTTTGTTGAGATTTTTCTAAAAATTTGGCCAAAAATAGTAAAATGGCAGTTTATTTTACATTAAAGTTTGTTAAGTTTTTTAAAATGAGTTTTATCCAAAAAGAAAGACACTAAAGCCTTGTTAAAAAGGTCTTTACAGACTTATTTATCTTATTTGTCAATTCTATATTTCTAAAATTTTAAAGATTGCTATATAATAGCTGCAGCGTATGAAAATCAGATGAACCATCGAAATATTTATGCAGGACTTCCTGAAAAATTGGTTCGCTGTTTTGAACACTTGCAAACAAAGTCATACACGATTGAAGCTTTTCTATATCAATACTTTCGAAAATATCAGCAACATTTTCTTCTTTTTTGACAAGTTCTGAGGTAATTTCTACAAGATGTTTTCCTAGAATTGGATGCTCAAGAAAGGCAATTGCTTCATCAGCATTTTTGATTTCGTAAAATTTAGAAGTATCACTCGAACCCATTCCTTTTATTTGAGGAAAAATAAACCACATCCAAGGAGATTCTTTTTTGCCATTTTTGATTTCGTCCAGAGCTGTTAAATACAATTTGTTTTGAGCATCAAGAAAACGAAGTAATCCATTGTTATTGTAAGCCATTATTTACGATATTAATTTGGGGATATCAGGTCATAAATCTAGTTAAAATATGTTTACTTGTATATCATCAAATCTTTTTTTTAAAGTCATTTTTTAACATTTTAAATAGAATAATTTAAAAGAACGTTTAAGTGTATTATATGACGCTTGCATCTTGTATTAACAAATGGAATCGTACTAATAACTATTTTTATTGTTATAAAATGAAGATTTTGTTGGTTATTCTGTTATGATTTTCCTATTTTTATGAACAGGCGGTTCTAAAACTGCCTTAAAAAATTAAAATTAGGATTGATATTGGCCACTTTACAATATCAATATTTTCAACCGGGCACGCTTCGCCCATAAAAAAATAAATGCTTATGAAAATAGGATTAATCGGATTCGGAAAAACTGGAAAATCAGTAGCTTCAATACTATTAGAAAATAAAAAATTCAGCCTTGAATGGGTTTTAAGACAAAGCAATGTTTTGGAACACAGATCGGTTCCTGAGTTTTTTGGAATCCAGTCAGATGAACCCGGATTAATCTATTCTAGTTCTCATACCTCTGTTGAAGAATTATTAGAAAAACATCCGGTAGATGTAATTATCGATTTTTCTTCTAACGAAGGAATTTATACTTATGGAGAAACAGCAGCAAAATATAAAGTAAAAATTATTTCGGCAATTTCCCATTACAAGGAAAAAGAACTAAAATTACTCAAGAAACTATCAGATAAAACAACAGTATTTTGGTCACCAAATATTACGTTGGGAGTTAACTATTTATTGTTTGCAGCGAAATTTTTAAAGAAAATTGCTCCTTGGGTTGATATTGAAGTAAACGAAGAGCATTTTAAAGCCAAAGAAGGAACATCTGGAACAGCAGTAAAAATTGCTGAAGCACTTGATGTCGATAAAGAAAATATAAATGTTGTTAGGGCAGGAGGAATAGTTGGTAAACACGAGGTTATTTTTGGTTTCCCTTTTCAAACCGTACGTTTAATACACGAATCGATTTCGAGAGAAGCCTTCGGAAACGGAGTCATTTTTGTAGCTGAAAATCTAAAAGGAAAAGAAAAAGGGCTTTATAATTTTGAAGATATCTTGACACCTTATTTTACGGTTTAAGTTTGTTTTTTGCCGCTAAGACACAAAGGCACTAAGTTTTTTTTAATCTCGCAAAGTTTTTTATTGAAAATAGTTGAATCGCTATTTGTCTTCCTGAGCGAAGTCGAAGGATAAGCGCAATGTATTTAAAGTATTTTTTAATCTCGCAAAGACGCAAAGTTTTAAAACTTAAAAAAGAAAAACTTTGCGTCTTTGCGTCTTTGTGGCAAAAAAAACTTATTTCCTAAAAGTCAAAGCCTTCATATATTCTAAATTCATTTTAGCAATTGAAAGCACCGAAATTCCCTGCGGACATTCGATTTCGCAGGCTCTCGTATCAGAACAAGCTCCAAAACCTTCTTCATCCATTTGTTTTGCCATCGAAACCGCACGTGTTTGGGCTTCTAATTTTCCTTGTGGCAAAAGTGCTAAATGCGTTATTTTGGCACCAACAAACAAAGCAGCGCTGGCATTTTTGCACGAAGCCACACAAGCTCCGCACCCAATACAGGCAGCAGCATCAAAAGCAGCTTCTGCAGTTTCGTATGAAATCGGAATACTGTTTGCTTCTGGCGCCTGACCCGTAGCAGCGCCAATAAAACCTCCCGAAGCAATGATAGAATCAAATGCTTTTCGGTCAATTTTTAAATCGCGTAGAACAGGAAAAGCTTTAGCGCGAAAAGGTTCAATATAAATAGTATCTCCATCCTTAAAACTTCTCATATGGAGTTGGCAGGTTGTAGTGTTTTTTAAAGGCCCGTGAGCGCGTCCGTTTATCATTACACCGCATTGACCGCAGATTCCTTCACGGCAGTCGTGATCAAATTCGATTACTCGTTCTCCATTTTGAATTAGAGATTCGTTTAAAAGATCCAACATTTCTAGAAACGACATATGTTCAGATACTCCATCAATTTCATAATCTGTCATTTCTCCTTTAGTTGAAGAATTAAACTGCCGCCATATTTTTAGATAAAGTTTCATATATAATTGTTAATTATGAATTGTTAATTATGAATGAGTATTGTGAATTAATAATTTACAATTAATATTCACCATTTATTTATAGCTTCTCACCGCAAGTTCTACCGATTCAAAGGTTAAAGGTTCTTTGTGAAGTTCTGGTTCATTATTTAAACCTTTCCATTCCCAAGCAGAAACGTAGCAGAATTCATTGTCATTGCGGACAGCTTCGCCATCAGCGGTTTGATATTCTTCTCTAAAATGTGCACCGCAGGATTCTTCACGTTGTAAGGCATCGTAACACATTAATTCGGCTAATTCTATATAATCGGCTATTCGTCCAGCTTTTTCTAGTTCGCTGTTTAAAGTATTATCTCCTGTAATTCTAAGGTCTTTTTCAAATGAAGCTTTCAGTTCACGAATTTCGATTAAGGCTTCTTCCAATTTTTTTCTGCTTCGCGAAAGACCGCATTTTTCATACAAAAGACGTCCGATTTTTTTATGGAAATAATCTGCAGAAAGTGTTCCGTTAGTATGTAAAAAGCGATCCAACTGTCTTCTCACTACTTTCTCCGCTTCTTCAAAAGCCGGATGTGAAATATCAGATTTGGGTAAATTCAATTCGCCTGCCAAATAATTCGGGATTGTATATGGCGCAATAAAATAGCCGTCGACACAAGCCTGAAGCAGCGAATTGGCACCGAGACGATTGGCTCCATGATCGGCAAAATTAGCTTCGCCTAAGGCGAACAAACCAGGAATTGTAGTCATAAGCTCATAATCAACCCAAAGTCCGCCCATTGTGAAATGTGCTGAGGGTGAAATCAGCATAGGTTCTTTATAAGCGTTTATGCCTGTGATCTTTTCGTACATCGCAAAAAGATTGCTGTATTTGGCTTCGATTTTATCTTTTCCCTGCGCTTTAATGGCATCCGAGAAATCGAGATAAATCGCATTTTTCATAGGTCCAACACCATGACCAGCATCAATTCTTTCTTTTGCTGCTCTTGAAGAAATATCTCTTGGCGCTAGATTTCCAAATGAAGGATAACGGCGTTCTAAGTAATAATCGCGTTCTTCTTCGGGAATGGCATTTGCAGTTCGTTCATCTGCGGCTTTTTTAGGAACCCAGATACGTCCGTCATTTCGAAGCGATTCCGACATTAAAGTCAATTTAGATTGGTTTTCACCATGTTGTGGAAGTGAAGTAGGGTGAAACTGAATCCAACTTACACCAGCCATGAAAGCTCCTTTTTTATACGCCCTCCAAAGTGCAGAGCTATTACAACCCATTGCCAATGTAGACAAATAATATACTTTTCCGTAACCTCCAGAAGCCAAAACTACGGCATCGGCGGCATGACGTTCTAAAATTCCTGTTTCAAGATTTCGAGCGATTATTCCTTTGGCTTTGCCATCAATAACCACGAGTTCAAGCATTTCGTGACGAGTATACAAATCAACTTTTCCTAAAAATGCTTGACGTTCTAAGGCTTGATAAGCGCCCAATAAAAGTTGTTGTCCGGTTTGGCCTCTGGCATAAAAAGTTCGAGAAACCTGAACACCTCCAAAAGATCTATTATTTAAATATCCCGCATATTCTCTTGCAAAAGGAACCCCTTGTGCAACTGCGTGGTCTATAAGATGAGCAGAACATTCGGCTAAACGATAAACATTGGCTTCACGAGATCTAAAATCGCCACCTTTTATAGTATCATAAAACATTCTATAAGTGCTATCGCCATCATTTTTGTAGTTTTTGGCAGCATTTACTCCGCCTTGAGCGGCAACAGAATGCGCGCGTCGTGGAGAATCCTGAAAGCAGAAAGATTTAATATTATATCCTTGTTCAGCAAGAGAAGCCGCGCACGAAGCGCCCGCAAGACCTGTTCCGACTACTATAATATTTAGTTTTTTTCGGTTTGCGGGATTGACTAATTTGGCTTTAGACTTGTAAAGACTCCATTTATCAGCAAGAGGACCTTCGGGTATTTTTGATTCCATCATTTTTAGTGGTTTAAAATGAATTGATACAAAAGCTTAAATAGAAAACTAAATTTAGTATAAAATATTGATATTTAGCTGTTTTTGTATGAATATATTTAAATAAAAAATGGATTTTAAGTACAGTTACATGTTTACATTTTTCACGCAGATTAAAAAGATTTAAGCTGATTATTGCAGATTTATAAAATTGAATTGAAATATTTTTAAAAAATTATTTTTCGATTATCATGGTAACTCCTTGACCGCCTGCAGCACAAATAGAAATTAAGCCTCTTCCTGAACCTTTTTCGTTCAATAATTTGGCCATTACGCCAATAATTCTTCCGCCAGTTGCGGCAAATGGGTGAGCGGCTGCTAAGCTGCTTCCTTTTACGTTCAATTTATTTTGATCTATTGCGCCTAACGTTTTCTTTAAGCCAATTTCGGCACTTAATTCAGGACTTTCCCAAATTTTTAAAGTTGCTAAAGTCTGAGCAGCAAAAGCTTCGTGAATTTCGTAATAATCAAAATCTTGCAGGTTTAATTCCGCTTTTTCTAACATTCTTGAAGCTGCAAATAAAGGTGCCAATAGTAGATTCTGTTGATTTTTAACGTATTCAATTGCTGCAATTTCTGCAAAAGTTATGTAAGCTAAAATAGGAAGTCCTTGCTCTTTTGCCCATTCTTCGTTAGCCAGAAGAATGCAAGAAGCTCCATCTGTTAAAGGTGTTGAATTTCCGGCGGTCAAAGTACCATTTACTTTATCAAAGGCTGGTCTTAATTTCGCTAATTTTTCAATTGTACTGTCTCTTCTAAGATTATTGTCTTTATCCAATCCGTTGAAAGGTGTAATCATATCATCAAAAAAGCCTTCATCATAAGCTTTTGCCATATTCAAATGACTTCTTAAAGCAAACTCATCTTGGTCTTCACGCGAAATTTTATAATATTTTGCTGTAATCTCAGTATGTCCGCCCATAGAGAGTCCAGTTTGCGATTCCTCATTTTTAGGAACCAATGGACTAAGATCTTTTGGACGAAGTTTTAAAAACGTTTTGATTTTCTCACCCAAAGACTTTGCTTGTCTGGCTTCTAACAATATTTTTCTAAGTTTTTCGCTTACAGCAATCGGCATATCACTGATGGAATCTACACCTCCAGCAATTCCAGAATCAATTTGTCCAAGCGCAATTTTATTGGCAATATAAATAGCACTTTCAATTCCGGTATCGCAAGCCTGCTGCAAATCACATGCAGGTGTTGCAGGATCTAGACTGGTTTGCATGACGCATTCTCGAATCAAATTGTTGTCATAAGTATGTTTAATTACTGCACCTCCCGCAACTTCGCCTAATAATTTTCCTTTTAGATTGTATTTATCAATAAGACCATTGAGTGCAGCGGTCATCATTTCTTTATTTCCCACATTAGAATAGGCTGTATTAGCTCTTGCAAAAGGAATTCTGTTATAGCCTACAATGGCAACTTTTCTTATTGTATTTGATTTCATATCAGGAAGTTATTTGTTTTTGGTTTTGAAATTTCGAAATATAAAGATAGAAATAGATTTTGGTTTCCTTCTTAATGCAGATTAAGATTATCAGGAAATAACTGAGAATTAAAGTTTTTAGAATTATTTCTACTGATCTTCTTTATTTTGTTGTATTTATTTAGAATGGATAAAAATAATTTGGAAAAGTTGAGATTAGCACATACTTTTGTCGCTCAATTTAAAATCAAAACCAAATGAAAATAATTTTTAATCCAAAAGTTTACTTTTTCGTACTGCTTTTGAGCTCATTAAATATGATGGCGCAACAGCTTGGAACTGTAAACGGGAAAGTTTCTTTGAGTGGCAATAAACCTGCAGAAAATATTGCTGTAGCTTTAAAAGGAACAAAATATTCAGATATTACGACTGTTTCAGGACATTACGAAATTAAAAATGTAAAACCAGGAACTTATACTATCGTATTAAATGGAGTAGGAATTCAGCCTATTGAGGATAAAATCGTAGTTAATTCAAAACAAGTGACAACTAAGAATTTTTCTCTTTCAGAAAGCCAGGAAGATCTTGATGAAGTAGTGATTAAAAAGAATAAATACAAGCAAGATAAGCCTTCATTGTCATTACGTCTTCAAACACCAGTTTTAGAAATTCCTCAAAACATACAAATTGTAAGTGGTCAAACCTTAAAAGATCAGCAAATTACAAGTATGAGCGACGGTGTAATCCGAAATGTGAGTGGTGCTGTACGTTTGGAGCATTGGGGAGATTTGTATACCAATATTACAATGAGAGGTTCTCAAATTCAGGCTTTTAGAAACGGATTTAATGTAGTTTCTTCTTTCTGGGGACCATTAACGGAAGATATGAGTTTTGTAGATCATATTGAGTTTGTAAAAGGTCCAGCAGGATTCATGCTTTCAAGCGGAGATCCAAGCGGATTGTATAATGTGGTGACTAAAAAACCGACAGGAGTTACAAAAGGCGAAGTAAGTGTTCTTGGCGGAAGTTATGATTTTTATAGAGTGAGTGTCGATCTTGACGGAAAATTAGATAAAAAAGGAAAATTGCTTTATAGATTTAATGGAGCAGCACAAAAGAAAGGTTCTCATCGTCCGTTTGAGCACAATGACCGTTATGTTATTGCGCCAGTTATTTCATACCAATTTGATGATAGAACAAAATTGACTTTTGAGTATAATTTTCAATATGCAAACATGACAGAAGTTGGTTCTTACTATGTTTTTGGACCTAAAGCGGGTGGTTATGCTACTTTGCCACGTGATTTTACTATGACGGCGCCAGGTTTGCCAGATACTAATATTCAAGATCACAGTGGTTATTTGCAATTTGAACATAAATTTGACGAAAACTGGAAATTGACAGCTCAGACTTCTTATTTCAAATATATTCAACAAGGATATAGTTCTTGGCCATCTGCTGTAGGGCCAGCAACAACTGCAAATGGAGACATTGGTAACGGAGATATTATTAGAAATGTGGGTATTTGGGATGCAGATAGTAATATGTTTTTGGGACAAATTTTCGTGAATGGAAAATTTAATACAGGAGCCATTTCTCATAAAGTTTTGGGAGGTGTAGATTTAGGTGACAAAGATTATATGGCAGATTGGGGACAGTCTCATGATCTTGATACTGTTGATAATCCTTTTAACATTTATAACCCTAATTATGGAACTCCTTCGAATGGTTTTCCGCAATTTGATCACGATACACCTTTAAGCCAAAGAGCAGGAGGACTTTATGGATCAAAATATGCAGCAGGATATATTCAGGATGAACTTGGATTTTTTGAAAATAAGCTGAGAGTAACACTTGCAGCAAGATATACATGGATTAAACAGACTAGCAGCTATGACGACCCACAAGAAGATAGTCATATTACACCACGTTTTGGAGTAAGCTATTCTATCACTAATGATTTTGCTGTTTACGGGTTATACGATCAAGCTTTTACACCGCAATCTGGTGTTGTTAGAGATGGTGAGTTGAAGCCATTAACAGGTAATAACGTTGAATTTGGTATCAAAAAAGATTGGTTTGACGGTTCTTGGAATACTACTTTGTCTGTTTATAATATTTTGAAAAAGAATGAATTAACTAGTGATCCTTTAAGTACTCCGTCGAATCCGACAAAAATTGTATTGGGAGAAAAAAGAGCGCAAGGGTTTGAGTTTGATTTAAGAGGAAAAATATTTGATGGTCTTAATCTTATTGCAAATTATGCTTTTACAGAATCTATTGTAACAAAATCTAATGTGGAAGGTATTGAAAAAGGTGATATTGTTCCTGGTTATTCAAAACATACTGCGAATGCATGGCTAAATTATACTATTCAAAATGGTAAATTAAAAGGATTTGGAGCTTCTATAGGCGGTACATTCCTTGATGGACGCCAAACAGATACTTGGGGTGAAGGTCTTGAAAGATTGCCTACTTACTTTAAGTTAGATGGAGGACTATCTTACGAAATTGGAAAAATTAAAGTAACAGCAAATGTATTTAATATCCTAGACAAATATCTATACAGTGGTTCTTATTATGAGTGGTTACAAGCTTACTATTGGCAGGCAGAACCAGGACGAAACTTTAGAGTTGGTCTTACTTATAAATTCTAAATTGGTTTGTTATCGTTGAAAAATTGCAAATCATAACAAAAGCATCGTCTTAATTGGCGATGCTTTTTTTTTAAGATGCTAAGATACTAAGCTTCTAAGTACAAAGGTTCTTAGAAGTGTAATTCCTTTGAATTGCCTCCAGTTTTAACTGGAGGCAACAAATAAAGATTTAAAAAAAAGGCTTTAGCCAAACTAGTGATGTTTGGCTAAAGCCTTTTAGATTTTGCTATATTTTCCATCCAGCTGAAGCTGGACGCTACTTAATTATTGGAGAGATTTTAAAATTCTATTAGTAAAACCATCTTTTCTCGCAGATTTTGCAGATCGTGCAGATTTTTTAATTCATAAATAATGATTTGCTTCATGTACCAAAATCATTTTAAATCTGCGTGAAAATTTCACAAATTTTAATAACAATAGCAATCTATAAAATAAGGAATAAAAAGAAAAAATCCTTTTAATCTGTGCAATCTGTGGCAAAAAAACTATCCCTTCTTAATCAAAGGAATCAATTTTGTGCCAATCAATTCAATCGCATTCATTAATTGTTTATGCGTTAATCCAGCATTATCCATTTGGAAAGTAAATCGATCTACGCCTCCAAGTGCCTCACTATGACGAAGGATTTTCTCTGCAGCTCTTTCTGGACCTCCAACAATTAAAACGCCTAGATCATCAATTAAACCATCAAATTTGCCTTTTGTTACAGGTGGCCAGCCTCTTTCATATCCTAATTTAGTCCATAATTCGGCATAACCGGGATAGTATTCTTCAATTGCTTTTTCTGTTGTAGTGCCCACATAGCCAGGCGAATGCAAACCGACTTTTAATTCATTTGGTTTATAACCCGCAGCTTTTCCTGCTTCACGATATAAATCAACTAAAGGTTTAAAACGATGTGTTTGTCCGCCAATAACAGCAACCATTAACGGAAGCCCAAGTGATCCAGCTCTTATAAAAGATTCTGGAGTACCGCCAACTCCAAGCCAGATAGGCAATTTCTCTTGTATTGCTCTAGGATAAACAGGTAAATTATTTATGGCAGGACGAAATTTCCCTTCCCAGTTTACAAACTCGTTGTCCCGAATCTGTAAAAGCAAGTCTAGTTTTTCGCTAAATAGCTTATCATAATCATTCAGATTAAATCCAAAAAGGGGATAAGCTTCAATAGAAGAACCACGACCAACTACAATTTCGGCTCTTCCCTTTGAAATTAAATCTAAAGTCGCAAAACTCTGATAAACTCTTACAGGATCTGCAGCACTTAAAACAGAAACAGCGCTTGCCAGTCGAATATTTTTTGTTCTTGCCGCCGCCGCACTCAAAATAACAACCGTAGCAGAATCTAAAAACTCTTTTTTATGATGTTCTCCAATTCCGAAGACATCTAGACCAGCCTGATCTGCAAATTCAATTCGCTGTAGTAGCTGTTCCATAGCATCAACACTGCTCAGAGTATTGTTATCGCCATACATTGCCGAAGCAAAACTGTCTATTCCTATTTCCATATTTTTAAATTTCAATATTTAAATTCCAAATTCTACAATCTTAAATCTAAATTCTACAATTTTTTTAATGTGAGAAACCAAAGGATATACTGATAATGATAATCAGTATTACAATTAATGTAATGCCAACGTATAAGTAATCTTTTTCCAATAAAAACGAAAATAACGAAAGCAGCACACGTAAAACAGGTGTCATAAACAAGAAAATAATTCCTGTAAATATTAATGATTCTCCGTTTCCTTGAATTGCTCCATTGTAAATTGTGGCGATTACTTCAAATATATTGCGATCATTTTCTTTAAAAACAGAATAATCCTCAATCTGATTTCCGTTATGAATCAAATAAACGATTCCGCCAATGAAGGCTACAGATAACGAAATCCAAACTCCGTAACGAAGCAAGTTTCCTATAATTGTCTGAAAATCTTTTTCTCCAAATTTTTCTTCCTGTACCATATTAGATTTTTCCATTTAGTCCGTTATAAATCATATTGATTGCCAAAACAAAAATCAAGCAGGCAAAAAATATTCTCAATTTCTTCGGATTTGTTCGTACCAATATTTTGGCTCCAGCCATAGCTCCAAACAAAACTCCAATTACAACTGGCATACAGATTCCGGGTTCAATATATCCTTTCTGAATATAAATTACAGAACTCGCCATTGCCGTAACACCCATCATAAAATTACTAGTTGTGGTAGAAACTTTAAAAGGAACACGCATAATATTGTCCATTGCAATTACTTTAAAAGCACCAGAACCAATTCCGAGCAATCCAGACATCATTCCGGCAACACCCATCATACTAAAACCGCCAATAACATTTTTGGTTCCGTATTTTACAACTTCGCCGTCGTGAGTAGGATAAGTTCCTTCTAATTTTAGCTTTTTAGCCAGCGGACTAGATTCTAGTACGATATGTTCTTCTTTTTTTCGAAGAGAATTAATAGCAGAGAAAATCAGCGTTAAACCAAACAAAACGGCTATAAAAGAAGTAGGGGCAATAGTCGAAAGCAAGGCTCCGCAAACCGCTCCAATTGTAGTGGCGATTTCGAGAAAAATTCCCATTCGCATGTTGGTGATTCCTTCTTTTACATAAGCTGCAGCAGAACCTGAAGAAGTGGCGATAACAGAGACTAAAGCAGCTCCAATGGCATAATGAATATCGACACCGAGAATAATTGTGAGAAGCGGAATGATGATAATTCCTCCGCCCAAGCCTGATAATGAACCGATAAAACCAGCTAAAAAAGCTCCTAGAATCATTATAAGCGTAAAGGTAAGTATTGTCATTTAAGATATGTTTTTGTATTTGCTAATTTACGAATACAAATTTGTTAGAAACAGCTTTATGACCTTAAATATACCTTAAAAATTTTTTTAGTTTTCAGTCTCAGTCTCAGTGTTCAGTTTTTTAGTTTTCAGTCTCAGTTAGCTTTAGAGTAGAGAAGCTTTGTCAAAGTTTCAAACTTTTACAAAGACACCTGTTCTTACTGCAAAGACCGCAAACTGAGACTGCGACTGAGACTAAAAACTGCGACTGCAAACTAAAAAAAAGGTATATTTGAAAAAACAATGATTACCAAAAAAAGAGTCTTGAAGAATAAAATCCTCACTTATTCCTTAACGCATCATAAGAGTTTGTTTTCTAATGCAGATCAGAAAGAGTATTTCTATATTCAGACAAGCGAGCATCCATATATTAGCGAACCTTATCGTGCAGAAAGTTATGCAATTGAATTTCTGAGAAAAGGAAGCATAATCATGCAGACGGGACTCGAAAAAAAAGTCGTTCATGCTCCAGCTCTTATTACTTTGGGACCATCTGTAATTAGGAGTTTTTCTAAAAACGATGACGAAATTTTAATTGATATTATATTTTTTAAGCCGCATTTTTTTCTCGAAAATCAGACAAATGTGTTTTTTCTTGCCCAATATGATTTCTTTGAAAACCATCATAGTCATTTGTCTCAACTTGCAAAAACAGATGAAAATAAATTTGAACGCATTTTTAATTTAATTAAAGAAGCATCAGAAAACAGATACAAGAATCAAGCTTCTATTTTGAGAAGTTATCTGTATATTTTAATTTATGAAATTGATGCTATTCAGGAACAAAAGAGCATTATAGAAACGCACAATCCTTTATTCGAACAGTTTAAAGAACTGCTATTTAAGGATTTTTTGAATTTTAGAACGGTACAACATTATGCTGATAAACTAAATGTAAGCCGAAAATATTTGTCTGAAGTCATTAAAAAACACAGCGGAAAGACTGCGAGTGACTGGATTAGCGAAATGGTGATTCTGGAAGCTAAAGTTTTATTGCAGCATAAAAAAATGTCCATCAATCAGATAAGCGATTTGCTCCATTTTACTGATCAATCTGCTTTTGGAAGATTCTTTAAAAACTACGAAGGAATTTCGCCTTTAGAATATCGGAAAAAACAAAACGATTAAAATAGGGTTTCCGACATTTTGTACAATTTTGAAGCCGTATCGCTCTTTTTTCGGACCTATAATCGGTACAACTTTGCTCTTTTATTAAAAGGAAAAGAAATGAGTAGAATTGCAAAATTTGTTGTCATTATTAATGATAATGTCTCTTGGATGGAAGACAAAGCCGTTCAGTTTTATACCAATTTATTTAGGGAAAAAGATTTGGGAGAAAAATATGCAGAGCAGCATCTTTCTCAAAAAGAATTGTTTCGAATTCAGAATGATTTTTCGATCGAAATTCTAATGGCATATCTTGGTGAAGCACCACAATCTTATTTAAAATTGGATTCGTCGAGAATATTAAACGAAAATCTAGGAGCGTCAAAAGCAATTAATCTAAGTGAGATTATTTATTTTGATGAAGAAGATTTAAAAGCGCTTATTAAACGTGCCGAAGAAATTGCTTACCAGCGAAAACACGATCTAATCTGGGTGAAAGCTTTTGCCATAGACAATGCTTTAATCGACAATTTACGATTATTGAATTACGAAGAATTTGATTTGGAGGAAAGCATAGAAGATCAATTTCCAAAACGAATTTATTTCCGAAAAAAGATGTGAATTGATTTTTTGGTTGATAGTTGATAGTTTTTGGTTGTTAGGAAAAATTTTTACCCCATCAACTATCAACCAAAAACCATCAACTCAAAAAGCTATATTCTATTGTCAACAGCGTAAGACGTTTTTCCAATATTAGCCAATAGTAAAGCTGCCGCACAACTTGTCCAAACAGAATAATCAAGAGGCGCTTTTACAGAAACGGAAACCGACATGGCAAAAGCAAAAAAGAACATTAAAATGGTAGTTCCTAAAGCGGCAAGTCTGGTTTTGAAACCAAATAATAGTAGAAGACTCAGTAAAACTTCAAAGAAAGTGGCAACTCCTGCAAGAACTTCTGCTGTGGCTCTGTTGGCAAAAGAATTTAGGGTTTGTGTGTAGATAACAAAGTTTTCCCAATTTCCCCAGGCGACTGCGTTAGATCCCGGTGCGCCCCAAACTCCAAATCGGTCTGCTACGGCCGAAAGCATTGTGATTCCTAAAACTATTCTTAAAATTAAACCTGCTTCTAATATTGTGATGTTTTTCATTCTATAATTAATTTTTGATTTGAAGATGTTCTAGGTTCTTCTTAACCAAAGTTTTGTTTCCAACTACTTTAAAACCAAGCTTTAAATACAGTTTTTTAGCACTCGGATTGTCCTCTTCAACCAGGAGACCTAAAACCTCTTTATTTTTATGAACGTATTTATCAATCAAAAATTGCAATAATTGAGAACCAATTCCTTTTCCCTGATATTTCGGATTCACGCCTAAAGAATCAATATAATATTCTCCAGCACGGGTTTCCAATTCTGGATCAAAGTCAGGATTGTAGTGTTTGCGAACGTATTCGATTATTGGAGCGCGCAATTCTTCAATGTCTGCACCATTATAAATATTTACTGCACCAATAATTTCGTTATTCTCTTCTGCCACAAAACAATTTTGATAAGAATACTGATTGTTATCACTTTCGACAAAATGCTGCAGAAAATCTTTCGCTACAGCGTAATCTTCCTTTGCAATAAATTTATAGATAATATCCTCCATTGCTAATAATAATATAGGAGCAATATATTTTGAGTCTGATTTTTCGGCTTTTCTGATATTCATAGTGTAGTATTTTTAGCAAATTTAAGGCTTTATTTAAACACATAGTTTCGTTAGCTATCGGAGATAGTTTTTCTTTTAAGATTAAAGGTGTTTCAATTGTTTAAAATACACAAAGTAATTGATCTAAAGCTTTGCGCAAAAAAAAACTTAGCAACTTAGCACCTTAGTATCTTAGTAGCTTTGAAAAAAATATACAAATATACGCTCAATATATACCAATTAAGAGATTTCAACTCGTCTTATATTTGTGGTATAGTTTTAATTTAAATATTAAAAAGAAATGAAAGCAATAGGATTTAAAACATCATTACCCATAGAAAACCCAGAAAGTTTTATCGAATTTGAAGCCGTAAAACCAATTCCAGGGCCACACGATTTATTAGTTAAAATTGATGCGATTTCAGTAAATCCAGTCGATTTTAAAATTCGCCAGAATAGTGCGAAAGATACTGTTCTTGAAACTCCCAAAATTATTGGTTGGGATGCTGTCGGAATTGTTCAGGCTGTCGGACAAGATGTTACTTTGTTTGAAGTTGGAGATCCTGTATATTATGCAGGAGATATTACCAAACAGGGGAGCAATGCCGAATATCAGATTATTGACGAAAGAATTGTGGGCAGAAAGCCAAAATCGTTAAGTATCGAAGAAGCAGCTGTAATTCCGTTAACCGCTTTAACCGCTTGGGAAATTTTATTTGACAGAATCAGAATTACGGCAGATAAAGATAAAGGAAAATCGATTCTGATTATTGGCGGAGCAGGAGGAGTAGGCTCTATCGCGATTCAATTGGCTAAGAAAATAGCGGGTTTAACTGTTATTGCAACAGCGTCGCGTCCAGAAACAATTGCTTGGTGCAAACAGCAAGGAGCTGATTTTGTGGTAGATCATAAAGATTTGGTTTCATCTGTTCGAGAAGCAGGTTTTGAGTATGTTGACTTTATTTTAGATTTCGTAGATACCAATGCTTATTGGGATACAATGGTAGAATTAATTAAACCTCAAGGACATATTGCCTCTATTACCGGAAGCAGCGATCCTGTTGCATTAACCAAATTAAAGAGCAAAAGCGTGTCTTTTTCTTGGGAATTGATGTACACCCGATCTATGTACCAAACTGAAGATATGGTAGAACAGCATAATATCTTAAATATCGTGGCAGATTTGTTGGATGATGGCATTTTGAAAACAACTTTAAACACAACCTTAAACGGACTTTCAGCCGAAAATCTTAAGAAAGCGCACGAATTTTTGGAGTCGGGACGAACAATTGGAAAGATTGCCATTAAGTTTTAAAGCTCTAAATGAGCTTTGTGATAGCCTAAAAACGGTTATTTGGAATTGTTTTAAATAATATTATTTTTAAATAGGAAATTTTTGTATTTTAGTCGGCTTACAAACCCAATTGATATAAATTTTTAACCTAAACAAAATTATTTATGATTTCAAAAAACACAGACCTTGGATTATTGCTATTGCGTTTAAGTACTGGTGGATTAATGCTTTTTCACGGTGTTTCTAAACTGATTCACGGAATTTCGTTCCTTGTAGAAAACATGGGCGCATTTGGCTATGCGGTTTACATTGGCGAAGTTTTAGCTCCAATTGCCATTTTATTAGGATTTAGAACTAGAATTGCTGCAGTTCTGTTGGCAATAACTTGTATCGTAGCAGTTGCAACGGTACATGCTAATGAACTCTTTACAATTAGCGATCATGGAGGTTACGCTTTAGAATTATTGGGGCTTTATCTGTTTGGTGCTCTAGCATTGTTCTTTACAGGAGCTGGTAAATATGCCGTTTCTAAAACCAATACATGGGATTAATTTTCTCAAAGTAAAAGGTTTACTATATAGAAAAGCTCTAAATTTTTGATTTAGAGCTTTTTTTATGGTTATTCTTTTAATTATGCTATTTTTGTGTTCATACTACCCCAATAATTATCAAAATAGCAATGAAGTTCTTATTCTCCTTTATCCTCTTTATTTTTTCTTTTGCAATTAATGCTCAATCTCTAAATGGTATTGTAAACGACGCTGACGGAAAAGCATCATCAGAAGTTTTAATTCGAAACCTAAATTCAAAAACACACGCACATAGCGATGCAAACGGAAAGTTTACCTTAGAAGGCGTTCAGGTAAATGATAGTTTGGTTATTACCAAAAAAGGATTCTCTACTCAAAAAATAAAACTGACTTCTTTAGATTTTCTGACGATTTCTTTAGAAGAAAAGCCGTTTTTGCTAGAAGAAGTTAAGATTGGCAATAATCTAAAATATCTGAATACTATTTCTAAAATTGATTTTGAAATTCAGCCTATTTCAAATTCTCAGGATTTATTGCGTAAAGTTCCAGGACTTTTCATAGGTCAGCATGCTGGTGGAGGAAAAGCAGAACAAATCTTTTTAAGAGGTTTTGATTGTGATCACGGAACCGATATCAATATTACTGTAGACGGAATGCCAGTAAATATGGTTTCGCACGCACACGGACAAGGATATTCGGATTTGCATTTTGTAATTCCTGAAACGGTTGATAATATTGATTTTGATAAAGGGGCTTATTTTGCGGATAAAGGCGATTTTACCACTGCAGGATATGTTGGTTTTAATACTAAAAATGCTTTGCAAAATAGTTCTATTTCTTTTGAGGGCGGACAGTTTGATACTTTTCGTACTGTTGCCATGTTTAATTTATTGAATAAAGAAAACCAGTCGGCTTATTTTGCGGGAGAATACATGATGACCGATGGTTATTTTGATGCTCCGCAAAACTTTAACCGAATTAATTTGTTTGGAAAATACAATGCTAAAATGGAAAATGGAGATCGTTTGGCTATCTCGGTTTCGCATTTTAAAAGCCAATGGGATGCTAGCGGACAGATTCCAGATCGCGCTGTAAACGATGGAACTATTTCGCATTATGGAGCAATCGATCCAAATGAAGGAGGAAATACCGATAGAACTAATTTCAATTTGCAGTATGATGCGAAAATTGACGACAATACGCATATTAAAAGCAGTGCTTATTTAAGCAAATATGATTTTGAACTGTATTCTAATTTTACTTTTTTCTTAAATGATCCTGTAAACGGCGATCAAATCAAACAGAAAGAAAACAGAACGATTGTAGGTTTTCAGTCAGAATACGATCAGAAATTAAACAATCAATGGCGTTTTAAATTGGGTGCTGGGCTTCGAAACGATAATAATAAAGATGTAGAATTATCGCATACTTTAAACAGAAAGACAGTTTTAGACTATTTGAGTTTAGGAACTGTAAATCAGACCAATTTATTTACGTATTCAAGTCTTGATTTTACATCTGGAAAATGGCTGATAAATGGAGGTTTGCGTTTAGATTATTTCAAATTTGGTTACGAAGATCAATTGGCGGCAACCTACACGAATCAGACACAGACAAAAGCAATTGTGAGTCCGAAACTGAACTTTTTGTATACTCAAAATGATAAATTAAACTATTTCTTGAAATTAGGAAAAGGATTTCATAGCAATGATACGCGTGTAGTAGTGGCGCAAAAAGGGGAAAAAATTCTTCCAGAGACCTACGGAGCAGATTTAGGAATCAACTGGAAACCATTTCCGCGCATGATTGTTAATTCAGCAATTTGGTATTTGTATTTAGCGCAGGAATTTGTTTATGTAGGAGACGAAGCGGTTGTTGAACCAAGCGGGAAAACAGAAAGAAAAGGTTTCGATTTTGGCTTCAGATATCAATTGACCAATTGGTTGTTCTGGAATACCGATTACACGTACACGCATGCAAGAGCAATAGATGAGCCTAAAGGAAACGATTATCTGCCATTGGCTCCAAAAAATACTTTAATGAACGGAATTTCGGTTAAAGATTTAAAAGGTTTCTCAGGAAGCATAAGAACTCGTTTCTTAGGAGACAGACCAGCAAACGAAGACAATTCGGTTGTAGCAAAAGGCTATTGCATTACCGATTTCTCTGTAAATTATCAGATTAAGAAAGTTTCGATTGGAGTAAACATCGACAATATTTTCAACACCAAATGGAAAGAAACACAATTCTTAACCGAATCAAGATTGGCAAATGAAACGGATCCTGTAGAAGAAATTCATTTTACAGCAGGAACGCCGTTTAATGCGCGTTTGATTTTGAAATATATGTGGTAGGGGAATTTATTAAATGCCGCGTGGACATCATGGAATTAAAAAGTTTTTTAACCGCAAAGTTCGCAAAGAGTTTACGCAAAGAAACGCAAAGTTTAGTTATTGCATTTTATTTTAAGTCCACAAAGGCTGAACTTGAAAAACTTTGTGGACTTAATATTAGCTTAAAAAACTTCGTGAGCTTTGCGTAAACTCTTTGCGAACTTTGTGGTTAAATAATCAACGATTTTTCTGAATATAATCCGTTGGCGACATATTAAAATGCTTCTGGAAATTACGTCCAAAGCTCGTTTGCGATTTATAGCCTACCATTTCTGCGATTTCGTACATTTTGTAGTTTTCGTTTAATAATAACTCTGCGGCTCTTTTTAATCGTACAATATTGATTAATTCGTTCGGACTCAAGTTTGTGATGTCTTTAATTTTTCGGTATAAAGTAGAACGGCTCATATTCATGATTTCGGCAAGCGATTCTACACTCAAATCCTGATCTGTAATGTTTTTAAGAATTTCGTCGTCGAGTTTTTTCAAGAACTTTTCGTCGGTTTTATTGTGAGCAATGCTTTTAATGTGCGAAAGGGGAGAACTCGCATAATAATTCATAATCTGTCTGCGGTTTTCAATCAAGTTGTTTGCTTGTACTTTCAGATAATCCATAGAAAAAGGTTTTGCCACATAAGCGTCGGCACCAACTTCAAGTCCGTCGATTTGAGATTTTAGCGAATTTTTGGCAGTTAATAAAATAACCGGAATATGACTCGTTTCCAGATTAGTTTTAATCTTTTTGCACATCGTAATTCCGTCCATAACAGGCATCGTTACATCTGAAATAACAAGTTGGATGTTTTCGTTATGAATGATTTTGAGTGCTTCTTCGCCATTTTCTGCTTTTAAAATCGTGTATGTTCCAGCCAATTCGGTAGTAATAAAACTCAAAAGATCTTCATTATCCTCTACAACCAAAACCTGCGCTTTTTCGTTTTTAATTTCAACAGCTTCTTTTGGCGTTTCATTTTCTGTCTGTTCTTTTTCAGCATCGGCATAAAGCATAAATTCTTCTTCCTGATGTAACGGAACAACCAATTCGAAAATATTGTAACTAGCATCTTCAATCAATTCTAAACTTCCGTTATGCAATTGCGCCAAAGAATGTGCTAACGAAAGTCCGATTCCAGTTCCTGAAGCCGTACTGCTGTCATCAACCCTGAAAAACGGTTCGAAAATCTTATTTTTTAAATGAATAGGAATAATGTTTCCATCATTTTTTACAATCAAATGCAGTTTCTTTTCATCTCTAAATAAAGAAATGGAAACCTTTTTGTTTGAATATTTAATAGCGTTGTTGATCAAATTGCTGAGAATCTTTTTAAAAGCTTCTTTATCGACAAAAGCATGAATGTCTTTTTCGCCCAATTCCAAGTCAAATTCCAATCCGCGCTCTTCAATTAATTGGCTGAATCTCAAATGAAAATTTCGAACCATCGAAGAAATATTCGCTTCGACGAAAGTCAATTTCAAACCTCCAATTTCCGATTTTCTAAAATCAAGCAATTCATTTACGAGCTTCAATAAGCGCGAAGTATTTTTCTTCATAATCGAAAGATGCTGAGGCACTTCTTCCGATTCGTATTTCATTCCCAAAAGCTTTTCTAGCGGACCTTTTATTAAAGTCAGAGGCGTTCTGATTTCGTGTGCTACATTGGTAAAAAAGTCAATTTTTGCCTGATAGATTTCTTTTTCTTTTTCGTCGTTTAGATGCTTTATTTTACGGTTATTTTTAATCTGAGTCAGATTTTGAGAATAGCGAATAATGTAATAGAATCCAGCACAGCACAATATAAAGTACAAAATATAGGCATAAGTGCTGGCGTAAAATGGAGGCAGAATGGTAATTTTAAGTTTTATTTCTTTACTCCAAACCCCAAAACTATTCAATGATTTTACTTTAAAAACATAATCTCCAGGAGCCAGTTCGGTAAAGAAAACTTTGTTGTTTCTTCCTAAATAAACCCAATCATTATTGACGTTTTCGAGCTGAAACCAATATTCTGTCAATTCTGGTGCGGTATAGTTCAAAGAAGCAAATTCCAGATTAAAAGTTGACTGATTGTTGTTGAGCTCCAATTCGTCCACAAACGAAATAGATTGTGAAATAGGAGAGTCTGGGCTGTTAACCTCAATATCCTTATTGTTAATTTGTAGATTGGTAATGTAAATAAAAGGCGTGTATTTGTTTTTACTAAAGTGCTTCGGATTAAAACTGATCATTCCGTTTAGGTTTCCAAAATACATATCGCCGTTTGCATCTTTAAAAGCCGAATTATAATTGAACTGATCGCTCAGTAATCCGTTTGCAGTGGTAAAAATCTTGATGGTTTTATGATCTGGACCAAATTTTACCAAACCTTTAGAAGTTGTCAGCCAGAGATTTTTAGAATCGTCTTCCAAAATAGAATAGAAAACATTGCTCGGCATTCCGTTTTTGGTTGTGAATTTGGTAAAAGTATGATTCTGTCTGTTTACGAGATTCAATCCGTTTTCAGTGGCGATCCATAGGTTCTTAAAACTGTCTTCAAAAATGGCGTTGATGGTATTGTTGCTTATTCCATTCGGATTTTTATAGTCATACGTAAAAACCTCTTTTTTCTTGGTTTTCGGATTATAAAATAATAATCCGTCACGATAACTTCCTGCCCAAAGATTGCCATCGCTGTCTTCCTTCATATTCGTATAATGATACGTTTCTGGAAAGAACTTTAGAATTTCAAAATTATCGGCTTGTTCGTTGTAGCGATAAAGTCCTGATGTTGTTACAACAATCAGCTCCTTGTTTTTCATTTCGTAGAAAGAAAAGATAAAATTGCTATGAAGTCCGCTTCGTCCGTCATTTGCGCTGTAATGTTTTAAAACTGCTCCAGAATTTCTATCCAAAACATCCAAACCATGCTCAAAAGTTCCCACCCAGATTTTGTCTTTTCGAGGCATTAAAGCATGAATATTATAGTAGGAAACAGGATAAGATGTAAATTTTTGTGTTTTCGGATTAAAACGATTCACGCCAGCATCTTCGGTTCCGATCCATAAATCGCCATGATCGTCCTTATGAATTTCTCGAACTGCGCTTCCGCTAATGGAATTTTGATTGTTCTGCGGAAAGTACTTTTTAAACTGCGTATATTGTTTCTGATGGTAATTGACACCGCCAAAATAAGTCCCAATCCAGATTCCGTTTTCTTTATCGATGGTAATAGAGTAGGCCGCATTGTCTGAAATCGCATACGGATCGTTGTAATTTTTCTTCAGATTTACAGCCGTTTTGGTTTTCAGATTATACACGTAAACACCCGATTCGCTCGCAATCCAAAGTTCGTCGTTTCCTTTTTTTCTGAATTGACGCACGAAAACCGGTTCTTTAATTCCAAATTTAAGTTCGCTTGTCGTTTTATCTTTTCTATTATATAGGAGTACGCCGTGATCGAGCGTGCCAATTACTATGTTTTCGCGATCAACAGCATAAATAACAGTGATTCTAAAATTGGCTTTATCAGCAGGCGGATTTAGAGCAATATTTTCAAAAGAAAGGTTTTCTTCAGAATAATGATAGATTTTATTTAAAGAAGAAGCCCAGATTTCGCCTTTATAATCCTTTGTTATCGAAGTAGTGATAAAATATTTGTTTGGATTAAAAGTGGTCGTTTCTTTCTTTTTTGGAGAATATTTATACAAAATGTTGCCCGAAACAAACCAAATGTTGTCTTTTTGATCGTGATTGATGTCATTGATACGATCATTTATGGCTTCGTTCAAAATCGTAAAGTTGTCCAGCTTTTTATCGTAATGATACAAACCTTTGTCCGTTCCAACCCAAATCGTGCCGTTGTGTTCATGCAGCGATTGTATATAATTGCTTCCTAAACTATGTATAGGATCTCCATTGCTTCTGTAGGTTTTAAAACGATAGCCATCAAAACGATTTAGACCATCTTTGGTTCCAAACCACATAAAACCATCATTGTCTTGAATGGAGGTTAAAACGGTATTGTTGGAAAGTCCTTCTTCAACCTGAAAATGTTTAAAATAATAATCTTGCGCATTCGAAAAATTTATCGAAAAAAAGCTGAAACATAAAAAAAGAAAGAATTTACGCATAGGTGTATTTATAAGGCTTAAATCAATATTTCTGCATATCGTCTCAATATTCTACAAAATGTTGCATCTGAATGAAAACGGACTGTTTTTAATACAATTTGAATCATTTGAGAGAGATATTGACACAAATGAAGCATTTTATTTTGAATAAAAAGCGCCTAATTTGAATTTTCAAATAAACGATATTGATAAAATTTTAAGGTTAAAAATATACTATCAATAAAATAAAGTTTGAAAAATCTAACCATTAATAATTTTGAAACAAAATGAACAATTTATTAGAACCAAAGAATATTAATTCTTTTTTTGCCCGTATTCCAGACGGATAAAAAAGAGCAATATTTCATTAAACCAAACCACAAAAAGAAATAAAACTATCTAAAATGCAAAAATCAATGAAAACAAAGTTCACTCACTTTTTAACGAAGAGATATCACCTCTTGGTTTTCTTTAGTTTATTACTGCAGTCCGCTTTTGCCCAGCAGATTACTGTTACGGGAAAAGTTACTACCGCAACTGGCGAATCGGTTCCTTTTGCGAATGTTTTAATAAAAGGATCCCAAAATGGTGCCGTTACAGACTTTGACGGAAGCTATAAAATTACCGCCAGTGGAAATCAGACACTAGTTTTTAGTTCGCAAGGCTACAAAACAATCGAAATTGCAATCAACAACAAAACTTCTGTAAATGTTACTATGGAAGAAAATGCCATGAAATTGGACGAGATAGTTGTTGTAGGTTATGGATCGCAACAGAAAAAAGACCTTACAGGAGCTGTTGCATTAGTTAAACCAGAAGAAATTCAGAAAAGACAAGTTACAACAGTTGCAGACGGACTTCAAGGCTTGGTTACGGGAGTTAAAGTTCGCGGTGGCGGACGCCCAGGCCAAGAAGCCAATGTTGAAATTCGCGGACTTAAGAATCTTCAAAATACAAACCCATTATACGTAATTGACGGTTTGGTAACTTCTGCAAACAGAGATTTTAACCCAAACGATATCGAATCGATTCAGGTTTTAAAAGATGCTTCTGCAGCAGCAATCTATGGTTCTAGAGCGGCAAATGGTGTCATTATCATTACGACTAAAAAAGGTAAAAAAGGGCCGCTTCAGGTTGAAGTATCAGCAAAAAGCAGTTTTACCTCTATGCCTCGCTATGATTTAATGGGAACCGAAGAGTTTGCTAAATACAACAATATGGCGTATGACAATGCTGGACTTCCGAGACAAAACTTAAATATGGCTGTAAATACAGATTGGCAAGATGCTGTTTTTAAAACGGGAATGATGCAAGATTATAATGCTAGTTTTTCTGGAGGAAGTGAGAATTCTTCATTCTTTATGTCTGGAAATTATTTTGGAAATCAAGGTACTGTTATCGGAACTGATTTTGACAGAATTTCATTCCGTGTGAATTCAAGCGGTACAAAAGGAATTTTTAGCATTGGAGAAAATTTAGCCATTAGTAATTCTAAAACAGATGAAATGTCTGGAAATCCAATTATTGATGTATACAGAATGACGCCTACAATTCCGCTTTATGACGCTTCTAATCCAGGCGGATATGGTTACGGAAAACAAGGAGTTGCCGATACTTTTGGAACAAACCCTTTGGCGTTAGCTGATTTTTCTAACACAACAAACGAAAACTTTAGAATTAGAGGTAACATTTGGTCTGAATTAAAATTTGTGCCTTGGTTGAAATACCGTTTTAATTTTGGTTATGAAACAAGTTTTGATTCTTATAAATACATGAGAAAAAAAGGAAGCTGGACTTTAAACCAGCCTGAGGATCCTTCTCAGACAGACCAAAACAAAGGAAGATCAGAAACTTTATTGTTCGAAAATACATTGACTTTCAAGAAAGAATTTGGAAAGCATGATATCACGGTTTTAGTTGGTCAGACCTATCAAAAAGACAATTACAATCAGATTTACGGAACAAAAAGAAATCTTCCGATGAATTCTGGAACTGGAGAATATTATGAAGTTTTAAACCAAGGAGATTCGCCAGTTGTTGGAGGTTTTATTAATGAAGCGGCTTTAACGTCGTATTTAGGAAGATTAGAATACAATTATGATAATCGTTATTTATTCAATGCCGTAATCAGACGTGACGGATCTTCAAGATTCAGCGATGGCAATAAATGGGGGAATTTTCCATCTATTTCTGCAGGATGGAGAATAAGCAACGAATCTTTCTTTAAATCAGAATTCATTAAAGATTTAAAATTAAGAGCAAGTTATGGAGAATTAGGATCTGGAAATATTGGAAATTACGAGTACAAAAGCTTCGTAAATAATTTTGGACAAATTGTATTAGGAAAAGACCAGACTTTATATCCTTCTGCCACTCAAGTAAAATTATCAAATTCTGAATTGCGTTGGGAAAAACTAAAACAAACCAACTTCGGATTGGATTTAGGAGTTTTAAATAATGATTTACGTTTTACAGCAGATTATTTTATTGCTCGTACTGAAGACGTATTATTTGGTTTCCCAATTTTATTGACTACAGGAAACGACGGAGGAAACCCAATTTCTAACGCTGCAACTGTAGAAAATAAAGGTTTTGAATTGGAATTGGCTTATAGCAAAAAAATCAATGATTTCTCATTTAACGCTTCTGTCAACTTTACCAAAATAAACAACAAACTGGTTTCATTGGGTAACGGACAAAATGAAAACTACTCAGGAAATACAGTAACAAGAGCTGGTTTGCCAGTAGGAATGTGGTATGTATTGCAAACAGATGGATTATTCCAAAATCAGCAAGAAATTAATAATTACAAAAATGCTGACGGAAAAGTAATCATGCCAAATGCTGTTCCTGGAGATATTCGTTTTAAGGATAACAATGGAGACGGACAAATTACTAATGAAGATAAAACAATCGTTGGAAGTCCGTGGCCAGAATTTGAAATGGGTTTAAACGCTGGAGCTGAATATAAAGGCTTTGATTTTTCTATGAACTGGATTGCTTCTCATGGAGCTACTGTTTATGACGGATTTAGAAGTGTTGTAGATCGTTTTGATGACAATAGTAACTACAGAAGAGGCATTCAGCCTTGGACACCTGAAAATCCAAATACCGATTTTCCTAGAATTACAAAAGGATCAACTTTAAATTCAAGAGGAGATACAGACCGTTTCTTAGAAAATGGCGATTTTATCAGATTGAAATACATCGGATTTGGATATAATTTTCCGCAAAGTGTCTTGAAAGATTCGGGTATTTCGAGAGCAAGATTAACATTATCTGCACAGAACATTATAACGATTACTAAGTATAAAGGATTGGATCCTGAGTTTACCAACAGTAATATTTTTGAAAGAGGTGTAGATAATGGGGCATTCCCAAATCTTAGAACATATTCTTTGGGTGTAGAGTTTAGCTTTTAATTAAAAAAACAGCGTAATGAAAAAAATAATAATTATAACAGCAGCTTTTCTAGGTCTTGTTTTTACCGCTTGTGAAAACGAATTGGACTTGAATAGCCCAAATGATATTACAGTAGACCAATATTGGAAAACTGAAAGTGATGCACAAGCCGGTGTAAACTCTATTTATGCCATGTTTTATAAAGACGGTTTGTGGGCGAGATGGATTTATTTCCGTCTGGATTTAACTTCTGATGAAGGTTATAGCGTGAGTCCGTGGACAGAATTGGCAGATTGGACTAGATTCAATTATATCAATTATAATTTTTGGGAAGGAAATGCCGTAACGTGGAGAGATACTTATAAAGCTATTTTTAGATGTAATCAGGTTTTGGCTAATGTTCCGAATATCACTTTTCAGAATGAAGATGATAAAAAGAAAATTATCGCGCAGGCTAAATTCTTTAGAGCATTACACTACTATTATGCAGGTGTAATTTGGGAAGATGTGCCATTGGTTTTAGATCCGTCTACGCCAGCAGATTTGCCAAAACAAGTAAAGGTAGACGAAATATGGGCTCAAGTAGAAAAAGATTTGAATGAAGCTTTTGAAGATTTGCCAAGAGATTGGTCAGCTGATCAATTAGGAAGACCAGATAAAGGTGCCGCAAAGGCCTTTCTTGCCAAAGTATATATGCAACAGCACAAATGGAATGAAGCAAAAGGAGCTCTTGAGTTTTTAATTTCTGGAGCAGGAGCGAAGTACAGTTTGGTATCTAACTACAGAGATAATTTTACGGATACAAATGAAAATAATGCCGAATCTGTTTTTGAAATCCAGTTTGGAGACCAAAGAAAAGGAGGAACTGATGAAGCGCAAAATGCAGCAGTTTCTAGCAACCGTTCTCAGTTTTTCGCGCCAAGAGGAATTGGATGGTCTGACGGACAAGCGCGTATTTGGTTAGTGGATGCTTTTAAACAAGAAAACAATAAAGACGGAAAATTGGATGAAAGGTTAAGATGGACTTTATTCTACCCTCAGTTATTAGCCGATTTTGGAGACAAAACATACGGAAGAAACTGGGAATGGAACAATAATGAAGCTTGGTTTAGAAAAGGAAGCCGCGATTATTACAGAAATAACGAAGATTACTACAACCAAGTAAACTACAGATTGGTTCGTTATGCGGATATTTTATTGCGCTACGCGGAAGTTTTAAACGAATTAGGAAATACTGCTCAAGCGTATCAGTATGTTGATTTAGTTAGAGCTCGTGCAAATATGAATGCATTGGCGACAGCACATCCTGAAATTGGAAACGATCACGACAAATTCCTAGAGCGTTTGAAAATGGAAAGAGTTTTGGAATTGTGTGGCGAAAGCGTGCGTTGGGAAGATTTAAAACGTTGGGGAGATTTAAATTCTCAAGCTTCTGTTGATAAAATTGCGCTTCGTGATCCAGATTTTAAAAACTTCACAGTTGGAAAAAATCACAGAATGCCAATTCCGCAAAGTGATGTAGATAATAATCCAAATCTAGAGCAGAACTCTGGATATTAAAACTGATTTTTTGAGGGAATCAGATGTAAAAGTCTGGTTCCCTTATCATAAAGAACGATTGTTCAAAAAAATAAAATTGAAATGAAGAAAGTAAAATTGTGTCTGACATTTATGTTAGCAGGACTCGTATTGCTTAGCTGCAACAATAAAAAAAATAATCCTGAAGAAAAGGAAAGCGAAGTCGCCTCAATAGAAAAAAGAGAAATCTGGACAAAAGATCAGGCCAATAAATGGTACGCAGAACAGCCTTGGTTGGTTGGGGCAAATTATTCTCCTAGCACAGCTATAAATCAGTTAGAGATGTGGCAGGAAGATACTTTTGATCCAAAACGAATTGATCAGGAATTGGGCTGGGCTGAAGGTCTTGGTATGAATGTAATGCGCGTGTATCTGCACGACTTATTGCATCAGCAAGATGCAGAAGGACTTTACAAACGTATGGATCAGTTTTTAGAAATTGCTGATAAACATCACATCAAAACCCTTTTTGTTTTGTTTGATTCTTGTTGGGATCCGTTTCCTGCTTTAGGAAAACAGCGTGCTCCAAAACCACACACACATAATTCAGGTTGGGTGCAAGCTCCGGGACAAAAGGCGCTTCAGGATAAAACACAATATCCACGTTTAGAGAAATATGTAAAAGAAACAGTTTCTCATTTTAAAGATGACAAACGAATTTTAGGCTGGGATGTTTGGAACGAACCAGATAACATGACAGGACCATCTTACGAAAAAGTAGAAATTAAAAACAAAGTCGATTTGATTTTACCGCTTTTAAAAGATGTTTTTGCGTGGGCAAGAGAGAGCAATCCTTCTCAGCCACTGACTTCTGGAGTTTGGGTAGGAGATTGGAGCGACGAAGCAAAGATGAAACCAATGCACAAAATGCAGATCGAGCAGTCTGATATTGTTTCTTTCCACAATTACAACACGCCTCAGGATTTCGAAAAAGTAATCAAACAATTACAGCGTTATGGAAAACCACTAATCTGTACAGAATATATGGCAAGACCAAACGGAAGCACTTTTGAAGGATTCCTTCCAATTGCGAGAAAATACAACGTAGGAATGATCAATTGGGGATTTGTAGACGGAAAAACACAAACGAAATATGCTTGGGATAGTTGGACAAAAACATACACAGCAGAACCAAAATTATGGTTTCACGATGTTTTACATACAGACGGAACGCCATACATTCAGGCGGAAACCGATTTGATTAAAAAAATGACTGCTGAGGCGAATAAAAAATAGTTTTTAAGCCACAGATTAAAAGGATTAAAAGGATTTTAAACACATAGAAACATAGTTTTTGATTGTCTATGAAAAAGGCATTTCATTGCAAATAAAGCACATAGTTCTATGTGTAAAAGCGAGCTTTTTTTTGGTAATCTTGAACAGAAAGAATAAAATCTATGTTTCTATATGTTTAAATTTTCAGCCCAAAGATTAAATCATTTTAATCCATTAATCTGTGGCAAAAAAAAAGAATTAGTGTGAATTAGTGGAATTAGTGGCAAAAAACAATTCTTAAGCAACATGAAAAAAAATACAATAAAAAATCTTTTCTTGGCGATGGTAATCGTTGTTGGGTTTTCAGCAAATGCGCAACAGCCAGACCCACCCGGACAAGTAAAAGGAAACGAAAAACCAAAAAACGAAGCCTATCTTTTTGCGCATATGACGCATAACGATTACGGCAGATTGTATTATTCGGTTAGTTTGGATGGACTTCATTGGGAAAATCTGAACAATGGAAAACGCGTTTTTGAAGATTATAAGGGACATCCCGATATCTGCAAAGGTCCAGACGGGAAATATTACATTGCAGGAAATACAGGAGACGATGCCAAAAGCATTAATATCTGGGTTTCGGATGATTTAATCACTTGGAAAAAACATTCCGATTATACGCCCGATTTAAAAAGTACGCCAGATTATTCAAATGCTTTACAGCGAATTGGTGCTCCAAAATTGTATTATGATGAACCTTCTCAAAAGTTCATCATGACTTGGCATACGCCACATTTAGAAGGAACAAAAGAAGACGGAGAACGTTATTGGGCAAGTCAGCGTACTTTGTATGTTTTGTCTAAAGATTTAAAAACTTTCGAAGGAACTCCAAAACGTTTATTCGATTGGGATATGGGAACGATTGATGTTTTTATTCGTAAAGTTGGCGATTCTTACTACGCCGTGATTAAAGACGAAACGTATCCGACTTTGTATTGGACAACCGGAAAGACCATCCGAATTGCCAAATCAAAAAATCTTTTAGGACCTTATTCTTTGCCCCAGCAATCTATCAGTCCAAACTTCAGAGAAGCGCCAATGTTAATTCCTTCTCCAGATGACAAAATATGGTACATGTATTACGAACAATATCCAGGTGTTTCCTACGGATTATCGATTGCAGACAACCTAAACGGACCTTGGTTTCAAGCCTCAGGCTACACTTTTTTCTCAGATTGGGACAAATACAGTCTTCCGGAAAAAGTACGCCACGGCTGCATGATTACAATCTCTAAAAAAGAATACGACAGTTTGGTGAAGAAATTCGGCCTTACGAAGAAGTTATAAGTTATGAATTAGAAGTTATGAGTTTTTGTTGTGATGACTAGCTGGTTATTTATTGAGGAATAAAATAACAATTAGCAAGAACTCATAACTTCTAACTCAAAACTCATAACTCAAAAAATTGGTTAGTTAAGTTAGTTTAGTTCAGTAATTATCGGGCTTATGTGGAGATGAGCCCGGTAATTCATTTTGATTTAGAAGAAAATCATGGCATTCATTAAATGCCTAAAAATATAAAACATGAAAAGAAAAAGCATCCTTTTTTTAGCCTTGTTGTCCATGTTTGCGGCTAATGCGCAATGGAAACCACAAGGTGATAAAATCAAGACCAAATGGGCAGAGCAGGTTGATCCGAAGAAAACTTTACCCGAATATCCCCGTCCGATTATGGAGCGCGGCCAATGGAAAAATCTGAATGGTTTGTGGAATTATAGCATTCAAGAATTTGGAAAAGCAGCGCCTTCAAAATATGACGGGCAGATTCTGGTTCCGTTTGCAGCCGAATCGAGTCTGTCTGGCGTGATGAAAGAAGTTGGTGCTAAAAACGAACTTTGGTACGAAACTCAATTTTCGATTGAATCGGGCTGGAACGGAAAAAACATCCTTTTGCATTTTGGTGCTGTCGATTGGAAAACAGAAGTTTTTGTGAATGATGTAAAAGTAGGTTCGCATACGGGAGGTTATACGCCGTTTTCGTTTGACATTACGCCATTCATTCAAAAAGGAAAAAATCAGAAACTGGTTGTGAAAGTTTGGGATCCTTCCAACGATGGGCCTCAGCCAAGAGGAAAACAAGTCAAAAATCCAGAAGGAATTTGGTACACGCCCGTTACTGGAATCTGGCAAACGGTTTGGATTGAGCCTGTAAATGCTAAAAACATTTTAGCATTAAAAACAACGCCAAATATTGATCAAAATACGATTAGTATAAAAGCTGAGGTAAATGGAGCAGAAAAAGGCGATTTGGTAGAAATTTCTGTTTTCGATAACGGAAAAGAGATTGCTAAAGAAAAAGCAGTTGTGGGTGAAAGCAATGATATTGTTTTGAATAATCCGAAACTGTGGTCGCCTGAAAGTCCGTTTTTATATCAGACAAAAATTCGCTTAATCAGCAAAAACAAAGTGGTTGATGAGGTAAAGAGTTATTTTGTGATGCGAAAAATCTCTTCTAAACGCGATGAAAACGGAATCGTGAGAATGCAATTAAACAACAAAGATTATTTTCAATTCGGACCTCTTGACCAAGGTTGGTGGCCAGACGGATTATATACAGCGCCAACTGATGAAGCTTTGAAATACGACATTGTTAAAACCAAAGAACTAGGATTTAATATGATTCGTAAACACGTAAAAGTCGAGCCGGAGCGCTGGTATACGCATTGCGATCAGTTAGGAATTTTGGTTTGGCAAGATATGCCAAGTGGAGACGATCAGCCAGTTTGGCAAAATAGAAAGTATTTTGAAGGAACAGAATTACAGCGTTCGGCAAAATCAGAAGAAATCTACAGAAAAGAGTGGCGTGAAATTATGGATCATCTGTATTCCTACCCAAGTATTGTGGTTTGGGTTCCGTTTAACGAAGCTTGGGGGCAATTTAAAACTGTTGAAATTACAGAATGGACCAAAAATCATGATTCAACGCGTCTGATTAATTCTGCAAGCGGAGGAAATCACTTTCAAACGGGCGATATTTTAGATTTACACAATTATCCTGGTCCAGATATGTATTTGTACGATGCTAGAAGAGTTACCGTCTTGGGAGAGTATGGCGGAATCGGTCTTCCGTTAGAAGGACATCTTTGGAGAGCAAATGACAACTGGGGATACATCAAATTTAAGAATGAGGCAGAAGTTACCGCCGAATACAAAAAGTACGCGGAAACGCTTCGAAAATACGTTAAAACGGGATTCTCGGCTGCAGTCTATACTCAAACAACCGATGTTGAAGGCGAAGTAAACGGTTTTATGACTTACGATAGAAAAGTAGATAAAATGGATTTTAAAGCTGTGAACAAAATTAATACGGAGGTTATCAATGCTTTGAATTAAAATTAAATTTATTTCTCTCGCAGATTTGGCAGATTATGCTGATAAAAAAAAATCTGCCAAATCTGCGAGAGAAAATTCAAAGACTAACAAAAAACTAAAAATGAAAAAATATCTAATCCTTTTCCTGTTCACAACGATAAGTTTCGCACAGCAAAAAACATTCACTAACCCAATCCTTCCGTCGGGAGCAGATCCTTACAGTACGTATTACAAAGGCTACTATTACTACACCAACACACTTGGAAACAAATTGGTTTTGTGGAAAACAAAAGATCTTTCGGATATTAAAAATGCAGAAAGCAAAGTGATTTGGACACCGCCCAAAAACACCAATTATTCGGCAGAAATCTGGGCGCCTGAGTTTCATATCATTAATGGAAAATGGTATTGCTATTTCGCGGCAGATAATGGCGATAATAACAATCACAGAATGTATGTTTTAGAAAATAAATCTTCAGATCCGTTTGAAGGGAAATTTGAATTTAAAGGCAAAATCGCTGCGAAAACCGATAAATGGGCAATTGACGGAAATGTTTTTGAATATAAAAAACAGCTGTACATGATTTGGGCAGGCTGGGAAGGAGACAAAAACGGTCAGCAGAATATTTACATTGCCAAAATGAAAAATCCGTTAGAGATTGATGGCGATCGCGTTATGATTTCTGCACCAACAAACGATTGGGAAACACACGGAGCTTTGCACGATGAGGTGAATCCGCCGCAGGTAAATGTGAACGAAGGGCCACAGTTTTTAGAAAGAAACGGAAAAATCTTCATTGTGTTTTCGGCAAGTGGATGCTGGACCGATTTCTATGCTTTAGGACTGTTAACCTTTACGGGCACAGATAATTTGCTAGATGCAAATGCTTGGAAGAAATCTCCTGAGCCTATTTTCAAACAATCAGAAAAAAACAAAGTTTACGCGCCGGGACATAATTCATTCTTTAAATCTCCTGACGGAAAGGAAGACTGGATTTTGTATCATGCCAATTCAAACCCAGGAGAGGGATGCGGTAACAAAAGATCGCCAAGAATGCAAAAAATAGAATGGGACGCCAACGGTTTTCCAGTTTTGGGTGAGCCAGTTAGTGAAGGAATGCCATTGGCTATTCCGTCAAATTAAAATCATTTCAAAAAAGATAAAAATGAAAAATATTCAAATTGCTGCAGTTTTGTTGCTTGTACTTTTCCAATTTAACTGTAAAGACAATAAAAAAGAAAATACGGCTTCAAAAGAAAGTTCGGAAATCAAATCAGATTCAGTAAAAACGGTTTTAGAGACTAAAAACTTCGACACAATAATCGATGGTAAAAAAGTCAGTTTGTATTGGATCGAAAATAAAGACATAAAAGTTGCTTTTACCAACTATGGCGGGCGATTAGTAGGTTTATGGGTTAAGGATAAAAATGGAAAACCAACCGATGTCGTAGTCGGAATGAATAGCGTAAAAGGCTTTAAAAACTCCACGGAACCTTACTTTGGTGCTACAATCGGAAGAGTTGGCAACAGAGTTGCATTAGGCAAATTTACGCTCGAAGGAAAGCAATATCAAATTCCGCTTAATAACGGAAAAAATGCGCTGCACGGTGGTATAAAAGGGTTTCAAGACGTTGTTTGGAATGCTGAAAAGACAAATGAGAATACGCTGGTTTTTACGTATGCTTCGCCAGATGGAGAACAAGGCTTTCCCGGAAATCTAAATGTAAAAGTAACTTATTCTATTACAGATGATCATGCAATAAAAATGGAATATGAAGCTACAACGGATAAAACTACGATTGTTAATTTAACCAATCATGCCTTTTTCAATTTGAATGGAGAAGGAAGCGGAACAATTTTAAATCACGAATTACAGATTTACGGAGATAAATTTACACCAGTTGATGAAGGTTTGATTCCGACTGGAGAATTGAAATCGGTAAAAAATACATCATTCGATTTTACATCAAAACATAAAATTGGCGAAAGAATAGAAACCAAAGACGAACAGCTGAAATTCGGAAAAGGTTATGACCATAATTATGTGCTTAATGGCACTAAAAAAGACGGATTTGTTCATGCGGCAACGATTAAAGGTGATGTTTCAGGTATTACTTTAGATATTTATACAGAAGAGCCTGGACTACAGTTTTATAGTGGAAACTTCATGCAGAGCAAAAACGCCTTTAAATCAGGCGCTAAAGATGATTTTAGAACTGCTTTTGCGTTAGAAACACAGCACTTTCCAGATGCGCCAAATCAGCCAAAATTCCCTCAAATAACTTTAAAGGCAGGAGAGAAGTATCATACGGTTTCTTTGTATCAATTTTCGGTTAAATAGTAAGGAGTTTTGAGTTGGAAATTAGAAGTTGAAAAACGTTATGCGAAAGATTTTTTTGTGAAAAATAAAAAGGAGTTTTTTGAAGCGAAATGACGGGGTTTTAACAAAATTTGCGTCATAGAGGTTTTCTATAGTGTTGTTTTAACTAATTGATTTTTAGCTTTTAAATTGATTTAATTAAATAAAAAGTTTAATAATGAAAATAAAAAAATATTTTACGCTTTTAAGTCTGTTTTGTGCCTTTATTTGTTGTTCTCAGGATAAAGAAACGGTTAAAAAAACGACTTCAAAAGAGCAACCGATCTTGTTGGCAGATCCAACCATTTTTTATGAAAATGGAGTTTATTATTTGTACGGAACAACCACGGGAGATTTTCCTAATGGAGAAGGTTTTCAAGTGTACACTTCTTCCGATTTGAAAAAATGGAAAGGTCCTGTTGGAGCGCAAAATGGACTGGCTCTAAAAAAAGGAGATGCTTATGGAACGAAAGGTTTTTGGGCACCGCAAGTTTTTAAAAGCAACAATAAGTTTTATATGATTTATACTGCCGATGAGAATATTGCCATTGCAAGCAGCGATAGTCCGCTTGGGCCATTTAAAAACGATTCTAAGGCTTCAATGTTTAATTCGGGCAAACAGATTGATCCTTTCTTTTTTGTTGATCAGGACGGCAAAAAGTACCTTTATCACGTGCGTTTGACTAATGGAAACCGAATTTTTGTAGCTGAATTGAATGATGATTTCTCTGGAATAAAAGAAGAAACGCTGAAAGAATGTATTTCTGGTATTCTTCCGTGGGAAAATACCCAGAATGTTTCATGGCCTGTTACAGAAGGTCCGACAGTTTTAAAACACAATAATCTGTATTATATGATTTATTCTGCAAACGATTTTAGAAATCCCGATTATGCAGTGGGTTATGCGACAGCTTCAAGTCCAATGGGACCTTGGGAAAAAGCAACTGAAAGTCCGATAATTAGCAGAAAAGATGTTGGCATAAACGGAGTGGGTCACGGCGATGTTTTTTATGATAAAAACGGAAAAATGAAGTATGTGCTGCATACGCATTTTAGCAATAGCGGTGTTTCTCCAAGAAAAGCAGCAATAATCGATATTGATTTTGAAGGAAATAAAATCAAAGCAGATGCGAAAAGTTTTGTTTTGCTAACAGAATAAAACTTGTGATTTTAGAGTTGATAACGTGGGCTGACTTGTTTTTAAGTCAGCCTTTTTTTAACATTTTAACCTGCTTTTAACACAGATGCCATTTTAATATTGTCTATTTCAGTTCAGATTCGTACATTGTTAAAAATTACAGACATGACTAAAAAAATAGAAGACTTAATTCCGCATCGTGCTCCATTTCTCTTTGTAGATGAAATTATTTCTTATACAACAGACACAATCGTTGGTTTAAAGACGTTTACAGATAAAGATGCCTGGCTTCAGGGCAGTTTTCCCGATTTTAATTTTGTTCCGGGAACTATTTTGATCGAAGCTATGGCGCAATGTGGTGGTGCAGGAATAAAGCTTTTAGGAATCGCAGATGGCGTTTTTGGATTGGTTAGCTTAGATAAAGTGGAGTTTTTTGGAGGTGTTGAATTCAATAAGCTCGTTAAATTTGTCGTAAAAAACATTCGTACAAGCGAAAAAATCATAAAACAATCTGGTGAAGCCTTTGATGAAGATAAGTTGATTATGAAAGGAGAATGGATGTGTGTGAAGCTTCAGTGAGACAATAGACAATAGAAGCAAGAAGAAAGATTATAGAAAAACGCCTTGAGATTGGATTCTTAAGGCGTTTTTTTTTACATTTTTGTTATGATGAATTCGCTTCGGCGATTGACTTGATGTTGCGCTTCTGTACACGGAACGCCATTGGAGCAATTATTGATTAATTGGGTTTCTCCGTAACCAATTGCACTTTCGATTCTTTCGGGAGCAACTCCTTGGGAAATAAGATAATCTCTTGTGGCTTTTGCTCTTCTATCAGATAATTCCAAGTTGTATTGATCATTGGCACGAGAGTCGGTGTGCGATTCAATTTTTATAACAATTGAGTTATACTGATGCATTAAGAGAACTACTTTATTTAATTCTATTGCAGCATCATAACGTATATTTGATTTGTCTAAATCAAAGAAAATAATTCCGATTTTTATTTTCAGAACTCCATTTTCCCGAGCAATTAAAGCAGGATCTAAACCTACAAGAGCTTCTGTTTTTCCAGAGCTGTTTGCCGTAACAATGGCTTTCGTATTGGTGTTATAATTGTCCTTTGTAACCTCAATTGTATATGGAGTATTGCAATTTACGTTGTTGTTAAAATCATATCTTCCGTCGAGCTGAGAAACGGTTTCTGCTACTTTTATTCCGTTTGCATTTTTAAGCGTTACCATTGCACCGGCAATTCTGTTGTTTGAAATAGCATCATAAACATAACCGCTTATGGCTTGGTTGCACGATCTTTCAAAAGAGTAAATATCATCATCGCCTTTTCCTGTTTTTCTGTTTGAGCACACAAAACCTTTGTTAGTGGCTTCGTTAACGATATAACCAAAATCATCTCTATTGCTGTTTAAAGGCGCTCCTAGATTGGCTGGTGTGTCAAAAGCGCCATCGTTTAATCTGCTTTCAAATACGTCTAAACCTCCTAATCCTAAAAATCCGTCAGAAGAAAAATACAGCGCCTGATCGGTAATGTATGGGAACATTTCACGTCCTGTCGTATTTATTTTTTCGCCTAAATTTTTAGGTTCCGAGAATTGATTATTGCCTAAAATATCCACTACAAAAATATCGGTAGAACCAATTGTTCCTGGCATATCTGACACGAAATACAACTTTTTACCATCTTTGCTTACGGAAGGATGCCCAACTGAGTAATTGTCGCTGTTAAAAGGTAATTCTTTAATGTCGGTCCATTGTGTAGTTCCGTTTTGGTTTTCTACAGCGGTTGCCGAGTAGATTTTTAGATTGTTAATGCCTTTATTGTCACGTTTTAATTTGCCGTTATAGTTATTTCGGGTAAAATAAATCGTTTTTTCGTCAGGAGAAAAGGCGATACAAGCCTCGTGATACTTTGTTGTAATGTCCTTTCCGAAGCGTTCTTTAAAAGTGACATTAGATTGCGTTTCGCTTATTTTTCCCAGTTGCATATTCAGATAAGGCTGATCGTTCCATCCGTATTTTTCAGTTTTAAAATAGGAAGAATCGGCGGTAGTAGAATAAACTAAGTCGCCTTTGTAATACATTGGTCCAAAATCGGAATTAGCAGTATTTATGTCTAAATTTTCTAGCAGAAAAGAAGGTTTTATATTTTCAATATCTTCTAAAGTGACATTTTTAAGAGAAAAATTCTTAGCCCTAGGATCTGTGGATTTTTGCTTTTCGGAGAAATTTTTCATCCATTTTTTTGCCAGTTCATAATTCTGAATTCCTTGCAGCGACTGTGCGTAACGAAATAAATATTCCGCAGAAACTTCATTCGGATAGTCAGCAATTAGCTTTCCGTACCATTTTGAAGCACTGGACATTTTTGTATTGAAATAATAAGCGTCTCCAAGTCGCTGAAGTGTTTCTTTGGAAGCATCTCCATTGTTGATGGAAAGTTCATACGATTTTGCGGCTTCAACATAATACATCTTATCAAAAAGAGCATCGGCAGTTTTGTTTTTGGTTTGCGAATGAATCAGCTGTAAAACCAATAATGCGAGTATAGTAATTGTTCTTTTCATAGACTATTCGTATTAAAAGAATCTTGGTGATTTTAGTCCTTTTTTGCGTGAAACCAGTTCAAAACGAAGCATAATTTCGTGCGTACCGCTATTGTAATTCTGCAAAGCGGTTGTAGTATAATCGTAAGCGTAACCTGCCATAATCATTGGCGTGATCTGTATTCCGACCAAACCGCTCACAGAATCTGATGTACGATAGGAAACACCAAGTGTAAGAGCGTTATTGAACATAAAATTGGCAGATATATCGGCAATCATAGGAGCGCCAGCCACATATTTTAGGAAAAGAGCAGGTTTGAATTTGGTATGTGCCGAAAGGTCAAAAACATAACCTCCAATAAGATAAACGTGTATTCTCTGATTGACCAAATCTTCGCTGATATCATCGTAAGTATAACGTTCGCGGGTCATAAAATTCGGAATAGAAAGTCCGATATAATCTCTCTCTCCATGCCAATACAATCCAGCTCCAATAACGGGAAGGAATTTGTTGGTAATGTTTTCACGAAATTGTACATCGGGATCTTTATAACTTCCTTTAGACCAGTCGATATTAATGACACGTCCGCCTCCTTTTACTCCAAAAGAAAGTTTATGATTTTCTCCAGATTTAATGGTATAAGAGAAATTGGCGTCTAGATATTGCTCATCTGTTGGTCCGATTTCTTCGTTTACGATTGAAATTCCAAGACCTACATTTTTTCCGACTGGTGTATCGAGAGAAAAACTTTGAGTGTCTGGAGCGCCTTCAATACCAACCCATTGTGTTCTGTAAATTCCTGTTATAGCTAAATGTCCCAGCGAACCGGCATAAGCCGAGTTTACGGTGAGTGTGTTGTACATATACTGCGTGTATTGCGGGTCTTGCTGTGCAAAGGCTCCATATACCGAGAATAGAGTTATTATCGCGAAAACCTTTTTTATATTTTTAATCATAGCCAATTTTATTTTGGTTAATCCTATTCTTAAATTTTCTTTTTTCTGGATGGTTTTATTTTAGGTAAACCCATCCAGAGGTTTTTTTAGATCCGTCTCCTAAATCAAGGATATAGAAATAGGTGCCTTCAGGAAGCGTTTTAGCAGAACCTTCCGCTTTTCCGTCCCAAGTATTTTTATAGCCTTTTTGGTAGTAAACCAAATTACCCCAGCGGTTAAAGATTTCGAGCTGATTATTTGGATATCTTTCAATACAATCAATGTAGAAGAAATCGTTTTGGCCGTCGTCATTTGGTGAAAACTCATTATAGATTTTCAGACAGTTCGGCGAAACGGTCGCGCTATCCTGATTGTTTGCCGAATTGGTGTCTATCTGATCTAGTTTAACCAAATGAGCGTTATTCAAATAATCATTAAAATCAACCACTTTAACAGTTAGTGTTAATGTTTGAGGAGTTCCTTTAGTAATCGCTGGAATGCTCCAGATTCCCGTTTTCGAGTCGTATGTTCCAGAAGTTACCGCTGAGTTTACTAATGAATATCCTTTAGGCAATACATCTTGCACTTCTACATTTGTTGCAGTTAAATTGCCTAAATTTTCTGCCGTTATGGTAAAGACTACTTGGCTATCCATCGGAACATCTGTTTTATCGACTTCTTTATTGATGGCTACGTCGGTAGAAGGGATGTTGATAGATTCAGAATCTTCATCGTCTTCGCTCTGATCTCCGTTATCATTATTTGGAGTCGAATCTGGATCAAATTGATTACTGGCAGTTACTTGAGCAATATTAACATAATCAACACTTTCCAATCCGAGCGGATTCGCTACAGTTGCTTCATAGGTCAATGTAATACCTCCGACAGGAACAGTTAGGTCAACCCATTTGATTGTGTTCTTACTGAATATACCTCCATTATTGATATTCGATATATTCTTGAATCCAAGCGGTATCAAGTCTTCAACAGCGACACCAGTAGCGGTGCTTGGGCCTTCATTGTTAAGCTGTAAGGTGAATGTGACAACTTCGTTTACATTTGCGTTTTTGTTGCTGGCTGTTTTTTCCAGGCTTAAATCGGCAACGGCAACTTTGATTTGCAAACTGTCATAGTCATCTTCGGTCGTGACTCCATTATTTGGAGTCGAATCTGGATCTGGCAGATTACTGGCAATAACCTCGGTTATATTTGTATATTCGCCTGCTATACCTGACGGCTTATTTACTGTTGTATAAATATCCAATGACTGATCGGTTCCGGTTGGAATATTTCCGACATTCCAAATACCTGTCACATAGTTGTATAAACCGCTCGTAGGACTACTGGTCTGATAGGTAAATCCAGGAGGAAGCAAGTCTTTTACTCTTACACCAGAGGCATCTGCAGGACCATCATTGGTTACGGTGACAGTAAAAATAACCGTTGAACCTACATCGTGAACGGCATCTTGATTAAGAGCTGTTTTCTTAATAGACAAATCTGCCATTACAATTACCGGTGTAACCGCAATACTATCATAATCATCTTCAGTCGTAACTCCGTTACCTGGTGTACTGTCCGGATCATGCTGATCTGCAGTCATAATTTCTGCTGTATTTAAGTATTCGTCTGGAGTACCTGTTGGACTTTTTACAAAAACATTCAAAATTAAAGTATGACTATTTCCAGCAAGGATGATTCCCGGAGTCCATTCGCCCGTTACAGGATTATAAGGTCCCGAAGTCGAATTATAGAAAATATAATCATATCCAGAAGGCAATACATCTTTTATGGTAACACCAGTAGAATTGCTAGGGCCTGAGTTGGTTACTGTAATAGAGAATGAAATTTGCGATCCTACGGCAGGATTAAGTATATTATTGATTACTTTTTTCTCTATTGAAAGATCGGCTACTGCTGGAACAGGACTCAATAACACAGAACTGATGTCATCTTCTGAAGTAACTCCGTTATTTGGAGTTGAATCTGGATCCAATTCATTAGAAGCGTAAACCTCTGCAATGTTTTGATAGTCTCCGGTTGTATTGACTTTGACACCTATTTGTAAAGACTCTGAAGCTCCACTTGGTATAGTGCCAATATCCCAAATTCCAGTTGTATTATAATATTGTCCAGATGTAGAACTGTATACCACATATTCGTAACCGCTTGGCAGCATATCGAGTACTTTTACCCCAGTAGCATCTTGTGGACCGCTGTTGGTTACGGTAACTTGGAATGTAATTGTTGCTCCAAATATTGGGCTTAAATTTCCGCCAATTACAGCTTTTACAAGAGATAAATCTGCCATTGGAGGAACAGGAACAGTTGCAATTTCTGCATAATCATTTTCAGTAGTAACTCCGTTGTTTGGAGTTGAATTTGGATCTGGAAGGCTGCTTGCAGTAACTTCGGCCGTATTTAAATAATTGCCAGTTGCATTTACAATAGCGGTTAACTGTAATGTCTGAGAATCTCCATTAACTAAAGAACCAATATTCCATTTTCCTGTGGTGCTGTTGTATGTTCCTTTTGTTGCTGTAAAACCGCTAAAGGTATATCCTGTAGGTAATAAGTCAGTCACTTCAACTCCAGAAGTATTCTGCGGGCCGTTATTTGAAACAATGATTTCAAAAGTTACCGATGATCCAATTAATGGAGTAGGATTATTAACTGTTTTGGTTAAAGATAAATCAGCAGATTGTCCTAACGGTGAGGTTGTAGCCGTTCCATAATCATTTTCAGTTGGATCTCCGTTTCCAGGTGTTGAATTAGGATCTGGCAGATTGCTTGCAGTTACCTCGGCAATATTTACATAGTTTCCTGTTGGGTTAACAATAGCTGTTATTCTTAAAACTTGCGAATCTCCATTTAGAAATGTGCCAATTGTCCATTTTCCTGTCACAGCGTTATAGACTCCTTTTGTGGCACTATAAGTAACAAAAGTGTATCCAGTAGGCAGCAGATCGGTTATTTCAACACCAGAAGTATTCTGTGGACCATTGTTTGTTGCAATTATTTCAAAAATAACTGGCGACCCTACTAATGGAGTGGTATTATTAACTGTTTTAGTTAAAGATAAATCTGCGGCTTGAGCATTTGGAGTGGCTGTTGCCGTTGCATAATCATCTTCTGTTACAACCCCGTTATTTGGCGTTGAGTCTGGGTCAGGAAGCGCACTTGCGGTTACTTCGGCAATGTTTACATAATTTCCTGTCGGATTTACTATTGCTAAAATTTGTAAAGTCTCTGATTTTCCATTGATTAAATTGCCAACTGTCCATAATCCAGTCGTTGGATTATAAGTTCCTGTAGAAATCGTGAAATTAGAATAAGTGTAGCCGCTTGGAAGTAAATCGGTAACCGTTACACCCGAAGTATCTTGAGGTCCGTTATTGGTTACAATGACTTCAAAAGTAACCAAAGAACCTACTAATGGGGTGTTATTGCTTACTGTTTTGGTCAATGATAAATCTGCAGATTGTGCTGTCGGAGTAATAGTTGCTGTAGCATAATCATTTTCAGTAGGAACTCCATTATTTGGAGTAGAATTAGGGTCTGGAAGATCGGCTGCAGTTACTTCAGCAATATTAAGATAATCACCAGTATCATTTACTATGGCTGTAATTTGCAGTGTTTCAGATTCTCCATTGGCTAAATTACCAACTGTCCAAAGACCTGTTGTTGGATTATAGGTTCCTCTAGAAAGTGTGAAACCGCTATATGTATACCCTGAAGGTAACAAGTCGGTTATTTGAACTCCCGTATTATCCTGTGGTCCATTATTGGTAACAACAACCGCAAAAGTCACTGGTGAGCCGGCTAGAGGCGTAGTATTGTTTACTGTTTTGGTTATTGATAAATCAGATGATTGCGTTACAGGTGTTGTTGATACTTCTGCATAATCATCTTCTGTCGTTACTCCATTATTTGGAGTTGAATCAGGATCTGGCTGATTGCTTGCTGTAATTTCGGAAGTATTTGTGTAATTTCCTGCAGCATTCACTACCGCTGTTATTTGTAAAGTATGAGTCACACCAATTGCGACATTTCCAACAGTCCATACACCTGTTGCCGAATTATAGCTTCCAGCAGTTGCACTGTAAGATGTATAAGTATAACCAGAAGGTAGTAAATCGGTAACAGCAACGCCATCTGCAGCTTGAGGCCCTGCATTGCTTACTTGAAGACTAAAAGTTACTTGAGAGCCTACAAGTGGAGTAGTGTTGTCTACTGTTTTAGTTAACGATAAATCGGCCGATGTTGGTACAGGAACTGTTGTCGCTTCTGCATAGTCATCTTCTGTTGTAACACCATTATTTGGAGTTGAATCAGGATCTGGCTGACTACTTGCTGTAATTTCTGCACTATTGGTATAATTTCCAGAAGCGTTTACTGTAGCTGTTATTTGTAAAGTATAAGAATCTGAAATAGGCATGTTTCCAACTGTCCAAAGACCCGTTGCTGGATTATAGCTTCCTGTCGTTGCACTATACGATACATAAGTATATCCAGAAGGCAGTAAATCGGTAACAGTAACTCCATTTGCTTCCTGCGGACCAGAATTTGTGACTTGAATACTAAACGTTACTTGTGAACCAACTGGCGGAGTAGCATTACTAACAGTTTTAGTTAGTGATAAATCTGCTGATGTTGGAATAGGAACTGTTGTAGCTTCTGCATAATCGTCTTCTGTTGTAACTCCGTTATTTGGAGTAGAATCAGGATCAGGAAGACTAGCGGCAGTTATTTCGGCTTTGTTTAAATAATCGCCACTTGGGTTTACTTTTGCCACAATTTGCAGTGTTTCTGCATCACCAGCTACTAAATTACCCACAGTCCATATTCCTGTAGCGGTGTCATAAGTTCCTGTAGAAACGGTAAATCCTGTAAAAGTATAACCAGACGGAAGCACATCTGTAACTTGTATGCCAAAATTATCTTGTGGGCCGTTATTGGTCACTACTACTTCAAAAGTAACCAGAGAACCCACTAATGGTGTAGCATTATTAACAGTTTTAGCCAAAGATAAATCTGAAGACTGCTGAATAGGAGTAGTTGTAGCTGTTCCGTAATCGTCTTCTGTTGGCACTCCATTATTTGGTGTTGAGTCAGGATCTGGAGTATCACTATTGGTAACCTCTGCAATATTGGTATAATCTCCAGTTGCTTTGACTATCGCATTAATCTGTAAGGTTTCAGACTCACTGCTTTCTAATATGTCCAAAGTCCATAAGCCACTTGTACTATCATAAGTTCCGCTTGTGGCGTTAAAAGTAGCAAAAGTATATCCAGAAGGCAGTAAATCGGTTACTTGAACTTGGGCTGCATCTTGCGGGCCACTGTTTGTGGTGATAATAGTAAACGTTACGAGAGAGCCAACAAGCGGGGTAGCATTGCTTACTGTTTTTGTTAATGAAAGATCTGCAGATGGCGGTATAGGAGTTAATACCACATTATCTTCATCATCTTCGCTTTGATCTCCATCGTCATTATTTGGCGTACTGTCAGGATCAGGAAGATCACTGGCGGTAACCTGTGTTATGTTTTTGTAATCTCCTGTTGGCAATACTTTTGCATCAAGAATAAGTGATTCAGTAACACCAGTATCAACTGTACCAACATTCCATATTCCAGTAGTACTGTCGTATGTTCCGGCAGACGAACTATAATTTACGTATTGAAAGCCAGAAGGCAATAAATCTGTTACTTGCACTCCGGTTGCATTATTTGGACCGTCATTTGTTATTTTAAGTTCAAATGAAACTTGACTTCCAACCACAGGACTTGTATTACCTGTAACTACATTTTTGGTTAAAGATAAGTCGGCAGAAGGCCCGATAAAAGTTATTTCAGCATCATCTTGATCATCTTCAGATGGAACATTGTTATTTGGTACACTATCGGGATCAGGTAAATCACTAGCTGTAATTTGTGCAACATTTAGATAATTTCCTAAAGGATTAACAAATGCGTTAAAAGTCAGATTGACATTAGAGTTTGCAGGTATTAACAGATTTTTCCATTCAAGTGTTGCCGTTGCAACCTGGTAGGTTCCACCAGCAGATACTGATCCTGGAATAAGCGTGTATCCCACAGGAATAACATCTTTTACTGCAACTCCAGTCGCGTTTCCAGGTCCTCTGTTAAGCACATTAATTGTAAAAGTTACCTGATCTCCAGCTGCGGCAGAAGTTGGGGTTACCGTTTTAGTAAGTTCTAAGTCAGCTTGTTTTAAAGAAACTGTAGCGCTAGCCATGTCATCTTCAGGTAATCCGTTTCCTGGAGTACTGTCTGGATCAAATTGATGCGCAGTTTGTATTTCGGTGGTATTGATATAATTATTTGCTGATGAAACAACGTTTACTTTGGCTGTAATTTGCAAAGCAAGAGAATTTCCATTATTCAGATTGCCAACATTCCAAATTCCAGTGGTATTATTGTATTTTCCGCCTCCATTATCGCTTACATACGTATATCCAGGTGGCAGATTGTCTGAAACTGTAATTCCAGTAGCATTATTAGGACCACTGTTGGTAACTCTAATTGTAAACACGACGTTATCGTTTATACTTACAGTAGCGGGCGAAACGGTTTTCTGTAATGATAAATCGGCTACATCTAGCACCACTGTTGCGCTATCCTGATCATCTTCTGCAGGATTTTGGTTGTTAGGTGTACTATCAGGATCGAATTGATCTGATGCGACAACTTCTGCGGTATTAACATAAGATCCTCCGCCCAGAATTGTAGCCTTAAAGGATAAATTTAAAATACTTCCGCTAGGAATTGTGATACCGCTCCAAGTAATGGTATTGTCTCCAACATTGTATACTCCTCCCGAAGTAACCGTTCCAGCAACAAGTGCAAAACCGAACGGAATGAAATCACGTATGGAAACATTAGTTGCGGTAGCGGACCCACCTAGTGCGTTATTATTGAAAACGTTGATATTGAAAGTAACAACATCGCCAATACTTCCTGTTGTTGGCGTTACTGTTTTAGTTAATTCAAGATCGGCAATCGACAAAATGGTTAGGTTCATAGTGTCTGATGAAACGGCACAATTACCATTGCTTACGGTCCATTGCAAAGTATATATTCCAGGAACAGTTCCTGTAATGGCTGTCGTTGGTGAGGTTGGATCCATAAAACTTACCGTACTTGGTCCAGAAACCTGAGTCCATTCTCCAGTACCAACTGTTGGAGGAGTTGCATTCATATTTACTGCTGTAAATTGAGGAACTCTTTGATTTGGACCTGCTTCTGCAGTTGATGGATTTGCATAAATTGTAACTTGAACAGTATCTTCAGAAATACATCCGGTTGTTGTTATTGTCCATTTAAATATGTAAGTCCCAGGAATTAAAGTTAACATTAGCGAGTTTGGATTATTTGGAGCTGATATTGTAGCCGTATTAGGTCCAGAAACTTGAGTCCAAAGTCCAGTGCCAATAAGTGGAGTATTTGCAGCCATAGTTGCTGTAGTAACATTACACATTTCTTGATCAGGGCCTGCATTGGCTACGGTTGGTGGATTATCGTTAAAAGTAATATTGACTGTGTCTGAGGTTGGCTGACATAATGATGGATTAGGAAAAGGACCGTTTGTAACTGTCCAAGTTAAGACATAAGTACCTAAAACATTAATATTGGATAATGTAGTAACCGGACTGTTTGGATTGTCAATTACTGCCGCTCCTCCCGGAGGCTGAGAGGCAAATGTCCATGTACCAATACCTACCGTAGGTGGTACAGCTGCCGTTTTGTAAGTAGTCTGACAAGCTACTGTGTCATCAGGGCCAGCATTTGCAGCACTTGGAGGTGCATTCATAACGATTCTCACAATATCAGACAATGTTCTGCAAGAAGGGCTTTCAAAAACCCATTCCAAAATATATAAACCTGGCACTGTTAAGCCTGTAACTGTTGTCAGTGGAGCAGTAGGAGTTGTGATTACAGCTACACTTCCAGCGGGCTGAGAAGCAAAACGCCATTCGAAAGTAGCAACATCTGGCGGAGGCATATTTCCTTGTAAAGTTGCAGTTCCGTTAACATCAGAAATACATAATGTTTGATCTGGACCTGCATCAGGCGGAATACTTGCTCCACTAAAAATTTCAACATTTACAGAATCAGACGATCCTGGACAAGTTGATCCATTAGGAAAAGTAGCACTAGAAGTGGTATAGGTAAAAACGTAACTATTTCCAGGAACTACTGTAGCATTTGCAATATAACTATTTGGCGGAGATTGTGATATATGAACATCTGCTGGATTTCCGGACGTGCTAGTAAGTGTCCAGGTTCCAGTTGAATTTTTATTTCCTGTAAGCTGAATGCTAGTAACATCACAATAAGTCTGATCAGCTCCTGCATTTGCCGCTGGGGTAACCACTACAACCATATCATCAAAAGTTCCTTGGCACAAGAAAATGCTTTTTGCAGTTATGGTCCATCTAAAGGTATAAGTTCCGGCTACAAGCCCATTAATGACAGTGTTTGGATTAGTCGGATCAACAATATTGGGCTGATTTGGCGCACCAGTTAGAACTGACCATTGTCCTGTTTCAAAAAAACTGTCATACGTACTTCCTGCCATTGTAACGCTAGTATTGCCACAGACATTTTGGTCTGGTCCTGCAACAGCTTGGTGAGGCGGAATACCAATTGTTAAATTAACGTCGTCGAATGCTTGACCGCAGACCGAAGCATCTACTGTCCATCTAAAAATATAATAACCACTATAGGTAAAAGTAAAAACTGCGTTTGGGTCATGAATATCGCTTATGGTATAGTCTCCAACACCAGAAATTCTTGTCCAAGTTCCAATTGCTCCACTGCTAGTTGTAGCGGCCATTGTAATGGTAGATCCACAGATTTCTTGATCAGGACCTGCATTTGCGGCAGGAGGAGTATTGGCAATTGTAACAGAAACGTTGCTCTGATTTGGTTCACAAAGTCTTGTTATGGTTTCTATAGACCACGTGAAAACATAGGTTCCGTTTCCAGGAACGGTAACTAAGGTGTTTGGATCGCTGGTATCGGCAAAAATAACTCCAGCTGATGGTGTTACAGACCAAAGTCCTATTTCTAAAAAGCCAGGAGTATTACCGCTGAGGTTAAAAGAGGTTGTTCCAGAAGGATAACAGGCATCTGGGCCTGCATCTGAGGTTGAGGCTGCTGTAGAATTATTCGTTACGATTATTACATTGTCAGAAGCAGATGCACTACAAGATGGACCAGGATGAAGATAAGAAACAGTCCATTGTAATTCGTATTGCGATACATTTGTCGTAAAACCTGAGGCTATCGCATTTGGGTCGTTAACATTGGAAAACGAAATTGTAGTTGGTCCAGAGACCTGACTCCATGTGCCAATTTCGCCTGCTTCAACTGGTGCAGCTCCAAGACGTACTTGAGAATTGGCACAAACAATCTGATCCGGTCCTGCATTTGGAGTACCCAATGTCGTATCAGATACATAAATAGTTACTGTGGCAACTGAAAAACCACAAGTTGCGCCGCCCCCTTTGGTTATATATTGAAAGACATAACTTCCAGGAATAAGTCCGGTGACCTGAGTATCTATGGCAAAATTATCTGCAATCACTGCCTGATTTGGTCCGCTAAGCTGACTCCAGAAATGCATGCCTTCGCCAGTTACAACTCCAGAAAGCATTGTACTGGTATCACCGCAAGGCAAACTTACATCAGATCCTGCATTAGATGGAGTAGGATCACCAGAAACTAGAATATTTAGAGTGTCAAAGCCATAATCGCAGCCAGCAAGAATTGATCCGTTTTGGCTTCTAATAAATTCGACAGTATATTCTCCTGGTGTAGTAAGCGTTAAAGTCAAAGAATTTCCGGCATCTTGTAATGCAGTAGGGAAAGGGGCGAGCGGAGAAGTGTCTGGTCCTGTCACAATTCGATATTGATTTACTCCAGTTCCTGTTACGGTAAGCGGAATAGTAAATACAGTTGCATTACAGCTTCCAACCATATCATCGCCATTATTGGCCACAATACTTCTTGTTGCACCGTTATATTCTACATGATAGTCTTTAGTAAAAACACAACCCGTATTGTTATTGGTAAGCGTATATCTAAATGTATATGGATCACCAGCATCAGATATATTTGTAACTAATGTAGTTGGATTTGTTGGCGAAACAATTACAGCGCCAGTATCTCCAGCTATCTGTGTCCATTGAACGGTTTCACCTGCATATAAAGGAGTTTGTGCTACTAAAGTTACTTGATTAATATTGTTGTCGCAAAAGAAAATATTTTCATCGCCACCAGGAAGAGTCGTAACATCTTGTGTCGCGGCAGGAACATTAATTACAACTGTATCATTGCCAGAAGCACAAGGACCAGTTACAGTCCATCTAAAAGTATAAGTTCCCTGTACAAGATTTGAAACTCCTGTATTATTAGCACTAGGATTGGCAATTGTTGGCGTATTTGGACCACTTACAAAAGTCCATTGCCCATTTTGTCCATTTAGGCCGCAACCTCCATAAGTTGCATTAAGATTGGTGCTTTGTGTTGTAGTATAACAATTGCTAAGCGTTTGATCTGGCCCTGCTGAAACAGGTTTAACACCGCCATAATTGGTTACAGTTATCTGCGAAGTAGTTCTACAGCGCTGGCCTGGAGCATATTCAGGACCTTCAATAACCCATTGAAGTGTTGTAACACCGCAACTCGTAGAAGGCAAAGTTATAGTTGAGGTTGGCAGATCTGGAAAATTAATTACTACCCCGGCATTGTTAGCTCCGACGATTTCCCAACGGCCAGTTTCTCCTGTATTTTGAGGAGCATTTGCCGTAATAGATAAATTTCCAGAACTATTTGGACAGCTTGTTATGTTGCTTCCTGCAATTGCAGTAGTAATAGGCTTAACATTTACAACTTTATCCTGATAAGCTGTAATTCCGTCCGAACAGGTTGCGCTATATCTAAAAATATAGGTATTTCCTCCTGTGTAGCCAGAAACGGTTGTACTTGGGCTTGTTGGTGAATTAATAGTTACTGCTGGACCAGAGATTTGAGTCCATTTGACTGTGCCAATAATAGGACTCGGATTGTTTCCAGTTAAAACCATTGCATCGGTTGCGCAAATGGTTATATTCAATACTCCGGCGTTTACAGTACAGTTTTGTGCATTTGTTTGAAAAGTGAGAAAAATTAACAATGCAGCAAAAGCTAGTTTTTTTGATAAAGTGCAGATTCTCCAAGAAAAATAAAATTGTGCCATAAGCAATCAGGAATAGAAAGGAGGCAAATTAATGTTTAACCGCCTTAAATTAATAAATTGATTTTGAGCATTAATTAGTTAAGATTTTTGAATATATCTGGGGATACTCAAATTTAAAGAAAGATAGCCTTGAAATTTTTTTTTCGATGTTGCATATTATAAAATGAAACAAGAAAACAGAGGATGAAACAATAAAAAAGCCCTAAATCTTAGACTTAGGGCTTTTTAAATAATTTTTTAAAACTAGAAAGCTTCGCCGATTCTGAAATAAATTCCCCAATCTCCTTTTCCGACTGCACCATCTAAACCAACGTTAAATTTTGATTTTTTGAACGGATTGTATCGATAACCAACACCGCCTCCAGGATACATTTTCCAATCAAAGCTTGGAGTATCAGAACCATAAATAGTGGCGATACCAAAAAAGCCAACCAATCCCATTTTCTTTCCAAAGTTGTATCGGTATTCACCTTGAATATCCATTAATCCGGCTCCTCTGTATTTTCCTTCAGAATAACCGCGAATATCTGTTCCTCCAATAGTGCTTTGCTGTTCAAATGCAACATTCCCAAGTCCGAATTTTCCAAAAACACGAGCTGCAATAACATCTTTATTATCTCTACTTGGAATATATCTATTGGCTTGAAAGGATATTCGATTTGATGCCAGTTCGTTATCTAAAAATTTTGGATACGTAGACCAGTCCAGTTTAATTTTGTATCCTATCGTAGGATAATAAACGGCATCTCTAGTATCAAATAATAAGTTTACAACCAAAGCATTACTATGTGAAACCGACGAAGGAGAAACATTATCCTCATATACTGTATTGTAGTGTGCATAAGTATAAGAAAGTCCGCCATAAAACTTTCCGGCAATTTTGCGCTGGCCGCCCAAACTCAAAATAGTTGTTTTGGTTCCGTAATCGTAAAAATCAGGCTGATCTATATCATCAACATAAAATTGGGAATTCTGATTTCCGGTAAAAAAGAAAAATTTCAAACGCCATTTGTCCTCATTTAAGTACCATTTATTAAAGAAAACCAAAACATAAGATTTATTGGTCGTATAAATGGCCGACATTCCAGATAATGATTTAGGAGAAATAGTATCATTATGATTGACTTTGTACATTGCCATTGGAATAACCCCAAACATAAAATCAAGATTTCTATTGTAGCTCAAATAAGGCATTACTCTAAGTTCGATTTTCTTCTCTTTTGCTTTTTTTGGAACAGAATCGGTTATTTTTTGTCCGAAAGAAGAAGAAATAAAACAAGTAAAAAAGAGTAGGAGTAGAAAATGCCTCATGGTCTAAATTTGTTTAGTGAAACTTATATTAGATGTATAAATAAGTAAATAACACTTTTCAGGTACTTGTAAATTTAATTAAAAAATGTAAGTAATTGAAATAAAAGAAATTAAGATTTGGCTATTTGATTAAATATAGAAACCAGTTTTTCTAGAGCATCTTTGGCATGAAGTTTTTCACCGTTTTTCAAAGTATTTTCTAAAGCCTCTGCAGCTCTTTCGAGCATTCGTTTTTCAAAATAAGAAATTGTCGTTTTTAAATCAGAAAACTGATTATTAGTTAAGAAATCAGCCAATTCAACAGCATCGAGCATGGCTAAATTAGCGCCTTTTCCTGCAAAAGGAGGCATTCTATGCGCTGCATCGCCTATAATAGTTACATTTTCTTGCGTTTCCCAAGACTGATTCTGAGAAAAATAATATTGCGGACGAGGTATAAAATACAATTCGTCACTCATAAAAAGTTCATGCCAATCAGAACTCCAATCTTGATAAATTTCTTTAAACCATTCAAAAATCTTCTGATTGTCTTTAAAATCTAGATCATTTTCTGAAATCCAATTTTCAAGAATTTTACTGCTGAGCAAAAACATTAAAGAACCGTCTCCTTTTGTTCCGTACATAATGGTTTGTTCGTTTCCTAAAGCCAGTACTTTTCCACCTTTTGAAAACTCAAAAAGATTAGGAGCATTTTTCTTGGCATTATAAATTGTTCCTTCAATCATTGTAATTCCAGAATAAATAGGTTTAAGTGCGCTTACATAAGGACGAATTTTAGAATTTGCTCCATCTGCACCAATTACCAAATCGGCATAAGTACTTATACCATTTTTAAAGAACAGTCTCCAGCCATTATTTTCTTTTTCCATAGAAAGAAATTGACTATCCCAAACCATAGTTTCAGTCCTAAGCGAATGCAATAAAATGGCTCGAAGCTCTGAGCGGTCTATTTCTGGACGAGGTTTTGAAATATCCTGAAGCGAATCCTTGCTAGGGTTTATAATTTCTTCAGTAGAACTTTTAGTAATAGAATGCTCGTCAAACTTCAATTCTAAATTTTGATTCACAATGCGGGCTTTACTGGCATTTGGACGAATATTTTTATAAAATTCATCTAATAAACCTCCTTTTTCCATAGCTATTAAACCTGAATCGTCATGCAGATCTAATGGAGAACCTTGTACGCGAACTTTTGAGTTGAGGTCTCTTTCGTATACTTTTACATTTATATTCTGTAGTTGTAAAAGACGGGCCAAGAGTAATCCGCCCATACCGCCGCCAACAATGGCAACGTGTTTATTTTCTAGTAACATAGTTTTGTATTTAAAATCTATGTTGCAAAATTATTGTGATGAAAGAGCAGATAATAGTATAAATCGGTCGTTTTTGTTTTGAAATAATTCTTTTGGAAGTGAACCCGAAATTTTCTTGATCTCTTTAATAAAATGCGTCTGATCGGAAAAATTCTCTTCTGGAAAAAGTTTACCTTTTGCAATATGTTCCAATGAAGCCCGAAAACGAAGTATGGAACAATATCCTTTTAATGAAATTCCAAAATACTGATTGAAATACCTGTTAATCTGACGGCTGCTCCAGTTAGATTGTTCTGATAATTCTTTTACAGTCATTGCACCATGAGTTTCATAAACAAGACCAAATAGTTTTTGCTTTCGAGTATCGACTTCCTTTATTAATAAGGAGTTAATTTTTGAAGTTGCTTTTTCGCAGAACAATTCAAAATTTTTCAAATCATGCTCTTCAAAATCCCAAAAGCCAGATTCGAGTATTTTTCCTGAATTTAAAAGAGATGCAATACTTTCGTGAAAAACATATTCAGCAGCAAGAAGTTTAAAGCTAATAACAAACGTTAAGCTTTTAGCTGGAATTATTCCTTTTTCATACTGTTGCGTTCCTAAACCCAGAAGCCTGATTTGAAAAGGATTTTCAGCTGTTTTTATAAACGATAAATCAATTCGTCCGTCTGGAAGACCAATTGTTTCCAGTTTTTCATCCGATTTATTTTCCATACACCAAAAACTATCCACAAAATCTGAAAGGTTTTTGTTGGGTTTGATGTATTGATAGGATAAATCGTGATGCATTTTATCAAATTTTAAAGTGAAATTAAACAAAATGTACTTTATTTCTATTAAAAGTATCGCTCATAGAAAGCTTATAAGAGACTTTGTAATTCGATAAAAAGTGTGATAAAAAACTTAACATTGGGTAAGTTGTTGTTTTTTAGTATATTAGATGTCGTTTTTTCTTGCAATGAAAAACTTAACATTGGCGAATGTCTTTTTCAATCTATCTTTGTTTATTATTTTTTGATGTTAATTTAATGATTTAATAACATTAAAAATTAGTTTAATTCAAAATAAATTTAATCAATTTCTTAAAATTAACAGAATAATGGCAAAAGAAATACTTGTTGATGAAATCAATCAGGAGGCAGAAGCTGTTTCGGTTATTTCAAATGACGAAATCGAGCAAAAAGAGACTCCAGTTCTAGAATCTGCTGAAACTCCAGAAGTAAAACCAAAACCTAAAAGAGCTCCAAAAAAAGTAGCAGAAAAAGAGGATAATACGGTAGAGGAAGCAGTGCAAGAATCAACACAAATAGAAGAAATTTCATCTGAGGCTGAAGAAGAAACATCTGAAGAAAACGAAAATCAGCCAAAATCTAAAAAGAGTAAAAAAATGAAAGAAAAAGAAAAGGAAAAAGAGAAAAAAGAGAAAAAGAAAAAAGCTGTTGCTAAGAAAAAAGAAAAAGCAAAAGACAAAAAGAAAGAGAAAGCTAAAAAAGCAAAACTAAAAGCTAAAGCTAAAAAGAAAGCAAAAGCGAAAAAAGCTAAGGATAAAGCAAAAGCAAAAAAAATCGCTAAAAACAAAGCGAAAAGATCTAAAGCAAAAAAGAATAAGAAGAAATAATAATTGTGAATTGTGAATTGTGAATGGTTAATTGTGAATTTTTCCAAAGCAATTATAACAATAAAATTATAAAGCCACAGATTACAGGATTAGCACTGATTTAAAATCATTTTAATCTTGTAATCTGTGGCTTTTTTATTCAAAAGTTTTTTCATCTCACATTTCACATTTCACCATCATTCAGTTTTTGCTTTTTTTTCTGCATGGCAAGTTTATCTATTTTCTGAAGAAATTCGGGGTCAAATTCAGAGTAAGCTCTTAATCGGTATTTTTCGTCTCTAATTTTCATTACCAAACGAATTTTTTGCACCATCAACCAAATAGGTTCATATCTTTTGTGTCCTAGTAAATATTGAATTTTAAGTATTGACATTCTTCTATGCGAAAGAGTCATTAATTCAATGCAGATCATCCAGTACCGAATTGGAAGATTAGAATTTTCCATTACAGTTCCAGATCGAAGACTTGTACGGCTTCCGCATTTACGGCATTGAAATTTTAAATCATTCTGTCTGAAAGAGTGTTCATCATGCCCACATTTTCTGCATAAAAGCCCATTCTCCAAACGTTTGTTTTTGAGCTCTTCAATACAGGTTGCCTCATCAGAATATTTTTCAAAATAAGCGCGTAATTCCATTTATACAATTCCTCATTTGTTTTTCGAAATATAGAATATTTTGAAGAAACGAAGGACAAACTGCAATAAAAAATAAAAAGGAATACTTCAAGCATGAAATATTCCTTTTTATCGTGGGGGCAAATGGTGTTATAATTTAGCTACAATTTCTTTTTTGTACTTATTAAGGATAGATTTTGTCATACCTAAATTAGCTTTTGTAGAATCTACCGCTAGGTAAATAAAATATTCCTGATTATCAGAAACATCAATAATGTGAATTTGAGAACTTAATGTAATCATGATATTGTCAATAACCTGACCATTTAAATTCAATGCTTTAATAGCGCTCATTTTTGCTTTAACTACTTCAAGGTTGTAAGCCGATGCCAATTCTGGATCAAAATCTGCAACTGCAGACTGTGAATAGTATGACATGCCGCTAGCGATTTCAGCAACAGATACTGCGATGAAACCTGGGACGTTTTTTTTTAGGTCTTCCCCAAATTGCGTTAAGAAATCAGACATAGTTCTTAGAATTTAATTAGAATGAATTGTTTTGGATATAAGCAAAATTAGCTATACAATATTATTTAATTATCCGTAATGCGTACCTATTTTTTGCAAATAATAAAAAAATAACACAGCTTTAATAAATTCAAGTTTTCATTTCGTTTATTCGAATCTTGTTTGAATTTGAAAATGAAATATTTAAAACAAAAATGCTTCTGAAAAAGCACTATTATGGTGCCATTTCAAAAGCATTTTTTAAGCAAAAATTAATTTTTTACTTAATTTCTGTGATAAAATCTTCTTGCGGAGTTCTAACTTTTTTCATGTTTACCAACCAGTCATTTTCATGATCTCTATATCCTAGAGGTAAAACCAAAACGCTTTTTAGACCAAGTTCATTTAATCCTAAAAGTTTATCTACTTCAGCAGGAATAAAACCTTCCATTGGAGTTGCATCTACTTCTTGTTCAGCAGCTGCAGCAATCGCTACACCAAACGAAATGTATGCTTGTTTTGCAGCGTGGTTAGCATGCCATTCTTGTCCAAGAGGTTCGTACATTCCCCAAAGTCTTTGTTTGTACTCATCCATTGCATTAGCAGGAATTCCTCTTTCTGCAATTGTTCTATCAAATACAGCAGAGATTCTGTCTAAGCTGTAACCATCCCAAGCAGCCCAAACCAAAACGTGAGAAGCATCTGTAACTTGGCTTTGGTCAAAACTTACCGCTCTAATTTTGTCTTTTAAATCTTTGTTTGTGATAACAAAAATCTTGTAAGGTTGCAATCCAGAAGAAGAAGGTGCAAGTTTTGCTGCTTCAAGAATATAATCTACTTTTTCTTGCGGAACTGCTTGTCCGTTCATTTTTTTTGTAGCATAACGCCACTTTAGTGCATCTATTAAGGCCATTTTTCTTTATAAATTAAAAATTGTATTCAAATGTAAACACTTTAAGTGTATTTTTGTCATCCAATTACCAAAAGTAACTGTAACATTGAGGTAACTTAACAATACAACATGCTGAAAGAACCAGAACACGATCAGAAAAAATGCGCACAGCATATTATGGCAGTGCATGATGCAATGTATATTTTAAACGGAAGATGGAAAATCTCTATCATTGCATCACTTTGCTTTAATAGGCTAAGATTTACCGATTTATTAAAGGAGGTTGAAGGAATTTCTGGAAAAATGTTAAGCCGAGAATTGAAAAATCTAGAAGAAAACCAGTTAGTTACAAGAACTGTTTTAAATACGCAACCTATAACTGTTGAATATGAGTTGACAGAATATGGGCATACATTAAAAGAAGTAATCGATTCTCTTGCAAAATGGGGACACAATCACAGAAAAAAGATTACGGGCAAAGAATAATCTAGCTTTTAAGTTCTGAAATTCTCTGAAAAAAACCTTGCGTTGCTAACTTTTGCTCTGCTTCTTCAATAGCTTTCAAAAGATTGTTCTGATTATCTGCAATTTCGTTTAAAGCATTTTTCATTATTGTCCAAACCGGCTGCATTTTTAATACCAGCTCTTTTCCTTTGGCAGTAAGAACAATCAATCTTTTGCGTTCGTCCAATTTGTCTTTTTTAGAACTAATAATTTTTTGCTTTTCTAATTCCTTCAATAAACTTATAGTTGACGGATGGCTATAACCAATTTCATTTGCAATTTCGACAACACTCAGCATTTCTTTGATATGGAGCGTGTAAATTACAGGAAACCATTTCGGTTCAAAATCAATGTCGAAAGATTTATAGACTAATGCACCGTCTTTGCGAAGTTGCTCGCTCAGACGTTGCAATCGCGTTGATATGGCTAATATTCCAATTTCGTCAATTATATTCATTTCTATTGATTTAGTTTTAAATGACAAAATACATTGTCAGGCCTCATTAACGGAAAATCTGTTGGGAGCGTTTCTTTTGGTATCGTAACAAAATTATTTTTCTCATAAAAACGTAAAGCAGCTTGTAACAGTGTAACCGTTCCTAAATATAAGTCTTTAATTCCTTTTTCTTTGCTATAAGCAATTAGCTGTTCTAATAATTGTTGGGCGATTTGAAATTCTTTTCCTCGGTATTCTTTTTTCACGAACATTTTTCTGATGGCTCCAGCTTCAGAATTGAATTTTACCAAAGCGATTGTGCCTACTAATTTTTCTTCTATAAAAGCGCCAAGAAAAATTCCGCCTGGTTTATAATAGAAATTCTCAATATCCAATAAATCTGGCTGATCTTCTAGAGTAACAGGAACATTAAATTCTTTTTGCTGAATGTTTAAAATCAAATCTACGATTTCATTTTCGTACTTATTTTGTATAGGCTGGATTTGCATTTGTCTTGTAAATTAAATATAGGTACAAAACTACGTAGTTAACTACATATATACAACAAAAAAACTGCTGAGATCAGCAGTTTTAAATGTTTTTTATGATTTCAAACGATTTCTGTTAGAAAGATTTTACTCTTTAACCAAGACAATAACAGCTTTGTATCCCGTTCCAACATTCCATTCGCTTGACGAAATAACCTGACCTTTATCGTCATAAACTTTAAATTCAGCTGTATTTGGAGAGGCAAAACCTTCGTTTAATGCTTCAATATCAATTTTGTTGATTCCTTTTACCAAGTTTATTTTTACGCTTTTAAAGTCGCCAGTTAAAAATACTTCGGGTTCAATTACTTTGTCGTTTAAATATACTTTTACTTTATCGCCGTCTACAAAAGCTGCATCGCGATACATAATAGTTGATGTAACCGCTGTAGTGTTGAAATTGCCTAAAAATTGATTTCTTCTATAAAAAATGCCTTCAACATTAGCCTCTGGTTTGTATAGATTTTGATCTTTAAACAATTCGTCTGGATTAACTTGTAACGGCGCAGGTTTCTCAATAGGAGCAGGCGGGTTTTCTTTTGGCGCTGCTTCTTTAGGAGGAACAACTTCTTTTTTTGTGGCGTCTTTTGCCGGAATTGGCTTGAATTTATTATCGATTTCCTGTGCAAAACTGTGCAGTGAAAAAGAAATAAAGGCAATTATAAAAAATATTTTTTTCATCTTTTGTATATATTAATCTTGAAGGGTTGATGTAAAGATTAGATGCATCATAATCTTTTATATAAACATTTTATAGAACTAATTATTGCCCAATAAGATGTAATTTTTCTAAAAATTAACTTTATATTTTATAAAAACAAGTTTCTGCTGAAGCAGTTTTTAAATGCAATTTTGTGTTTTTAAAATTTTGATTATCAATGTTGTATCTTTATGTTTTAATCAAATGTAATAAGATATGATTAAGTTAAGTTTAGCCTTTCTTTTTTTTGTAGTTAGTGTTTTTTCTCAAGAAAATAAAACAGACTCAGATGTTAGAAAACAAATTGAAGATTATAATGCTGCTTTTGCGGCTGCCTTATTTGAAAACAATAAGGACATGATGCTAAAATTCTATACAGATCAATCTGTGTTAATGCCAGAACATAGTAGGCAAAGAGTTGGAAAGAAAATGATTGCGGCGTTTTATGAACAATGGTTAGATCAGGCAAAAGTCAATTCTTTTCAAAAGACTATTTTAGAATTGCAGGATTTTGGAAATTATATTCTAGAAATTGGAAATTTTACTGAAAACCTGCACTTAAAAGACTTAAAACCGTACGCTTATTTAGGAAAATATATGGTTTTATGGAAAAAAACGTCTAAAAATAGAATGACTATCGCAGCAGAAATTTGGGGCGCTAATAGCTATTTTGATGATAGATTTATTCCTGAAATTGATGACACAACAGTTCCTTTAACAAAAGAGTACACTTCGTCAGACAAATTGATTAATGAAGTAATAGAAAGAAACGGTTCTATTAAAAATTTGGTTCAGAACAGACTGGGAGCAGAGCATGCTAAAATGTTCACGCCAGATGCGATGTATTTAACGTACTATACGCCAATTCTTTCTGGAGAAAAAGATATTACAGCTTACTTTAGAGAGCATGAAAAACCTGGAACTTTAAAAATTGAACAAATTTCCATTCAGACTTCGGGAGTTATTGTCACAAAAAAGGCCATTGTAGAATTTGGATTTTATAATGTCGATTGGCGTGACGGAACTAATCATGGAAACGTTAAAGGAAAAAGTATAAACGTCTGGAAAAGAAACGAAAAAGGAACGTTAATGCTTTTTAGACAAATGGTAAATCATGATTAAAAACTAAAAAACCGACTTCTAACTTGCAGACGCCATAGTTGAGTTATATCTTTGCGACTGATTTTGGTCTGTTTTTTCAATTCAGAAAAAGCAGTTAAAAGGGAATCAGGTGTAAATCCTGAACAGACCCGCTACTGTAAGTTCTATAATAAGTCTTTAAACATTACTAATGCCATTGTCCCGCTTTGCGGGGTGAGAAGGCCGTTTAAAGATAGAATAAGTCAGGAGACCTGCCACGATCACATAGTTTAAAACTTTCGTGGTATGAAGTTGATGACAAGATAATGACCTGCTATTTAGGATAGTTGGCCTATTTCTATGTTTTTGTAATTACTGCATCACGCAAAGTTTATTTAATAAAATCGTGATGTGTAATTTGAAGAAAACTTTATTTTCTGTTTTTGTAGTACTTGTTCCTTTTTTGCTTCATTCTCAAGCGGTGACTGATAGTTCGCGAGTTTTAAAAGAAGTCATTTTAAAAGGAAAACCATATCAGGAAGTAATTCCTGTACAAAGCCTTTCGGGTGTTCTGCTCGAAAATCTCGCGACTCATAATGTCGCAGATGCTCTTCGTTATTTTGCCGGAACTCAAATTAAAGATTATGGAGGAGTCGGCGGACTTAAAACCGTTGATGTTCGAAACATGGGTACGCATCATGTTGGTGTTTTTTATGACGGAATTCAGCTTGGAAATGCTCAAAATGGTGTAACCGATTTAGGAAAGTATTCGCTTGACGACATGGAATCGTTGACGATGTATAATGGCCAGAAAAGTGAAATTTTTCAATCGGCTAAAGATTTTGCTTCTGCTTCTGCCATTTATTTACGAACCAAACGCCCATCTTTTTCGGGCAATAAGAAAACAAATCTATTGGTTCGTTACAAAACAATGTCTATAAATTATCACGATCCATCTTTTAGATGGGAACAAAAGCTGAGCGATAAAGTCAGTATGAGTATAAGCTCTGAATACATTAAGTCGAATGGACAATATAAATTTAGATACAAAAGAAAAAATCAAGACGGAAGCACTGCCTACGATACTACAGCAACACGATGGAATAGCGATATTGAAGCTTTTAGGTTTGAATCTGGTCTTTTTGGAAAACTAAATAAAGGAGCTTGGGACGCCAAAGTGTATTATTACGATTCTGAAAGAGGCGCTCCAGGAGCTATTGTAGAAAATAAGTTTCGAGATGGTTTTCGTCAATTTGACAAGAATTTTTTCTCTCAGGCTTCCTTGGTTAAAGACGTTTCTGAAAAATATAAGTTTCAGCTAAAAGGAAAATTTGCTTACGATTACACGCATTACATTGCTAGAGATACAACCAATGTTTTAGGAGAAACCGTAACCGAAGGCGCACAATCTGATGATAGTTATTATCAGCAGGAAGCTTATTTTTCGGCTGTTAATATGTACAGCATTTTACCAACTTGGGATGTTTCGCTGTCGACCGATTTTCAATACAATAAATTAAATGCAACTAGAAGAGGTATTCAGACACAGTTTTCTTTTCCGCAGCGTTATACCGCTTTAGTTTCTCTTGCCACTTCGTATCGATATGAAGGTTTTAAAGTTTTAGGAAATGTACTTGCAACCCGCGTCATCGAAGAAGTAAAATACAATGCCAAAGCACCAAACAAAACCGAATTTACTCCTGCTATATTTTTAGGCTACACACCATTTAAGAAATACGATTTCAATTTAAGAGCTTTTGCAAAACGAATTTTCAGAATGCCAACATTCAATGATTTGTATTATACAATGGTTGGTTCAAGCACTTTGAGGCCAGAATATATGAATCAGTATGATGTTGGTTTTACGTATAATTTCCCCGTAAGGGAAGGCTTTTTCGATACATTTTCTTTTCAGGCAGATGCTTATTACACCAATACAAAAGATAAAATTATTGCGGCTCCAACAGGAAATCTATTTCGTTGGATGATGACCAATATTGGGCAAGTTAAAGGAAAAGGAATCGAAACGGTCTTAAATATGTCGACTCATATTGATAAAGTAAATCTCACCGCAAACCTGACTTATACGTATTCTCAAAGCCAGGATTTTACAAAGTTTGTTGGTTTAGAAATGTCCTCTTATGGCGACCAGATTCCGTACACGCCTTGGCACAGCGGATCTGGAATTTTGAATGCGGGCTATAAATCTTGGAACTTCAACTATAGCTTTATTTATGTCGGAAAACGCTATAACGGAAATGTCAATAATATTAAAGTAAATGAAGTTCAGCCTTGGTACACGCACGATTTGGCCGTTCAGAAATCTTTCGCATTCAGAAATTACAAATTGAATGGAGCAATTGAAATGAATAATGCATTCAATCAGCAATATGAAGTGATTTACAATTACCCAATGCCAGGAAGAACATTCAAATTTATAATCAGTTTTGAGTTATGAAAAAGAGCATTTTAAAAATAGTATTTGGTTTAAGCATCGCCGTTTCTTTGATTTCCTGTCGAGAAGACGAAACGATATTTCTTTCTTCAGATGTTAGCGTTGCTGCACCAAGAAGTGATGGAAATATTGAAGGCTTTTATCTTCTAAACGAAGGTAATATGGGAATGAACCGAGCGAGTTTGGATGTCTTTAATTACAGAACAGGAAACTATACTACAGATGTTTATTCAGAACGAAATCCGTCAGTTGTAAAAGAATTGGGAGATGTTGGAAACGATATTAAAATCTATGGAAATAAGGTTTATGCGGTCATCAATTGTTCTAACAAAGTTGAAGTTTTAGAAAAATGGACGGCAAAACGCATCAAAAAAATAGATATTCCAAATTGCCGTTATGTAGCTTTTTACAAAGACAAAGCTTATGTGAGTTCGTATTCTGGACCTGTAGCCATAAATCCGAATGCAGAAATTGGTTTTGTTGCTGAGATTGATACGACTTCGCTAGAAATAAAAAGAAAAGTAACCGTTGGCTATCAGCCAGAGCAAATGGTGGTTCATAATGGAAAGTTGTATGTTGCCAATTCTGGCGGTTACAGAGTTCCAAATTATGATAGAACGGTTTCTGTAATTGATTTGGAAACGTTTACAGAAATTAAAAAAATAGATGTTGGAATAAATTTATACAGCATGCAAATTGACAGCCGCGGTGATATTTATGTCAGTTCACGAGGCGATTACTACAACACACCATCTAATCTTTTTGTAATTGATACACAGACAGACGAAAAGAAAATGCAGCTAGATATTCCTGTTTCTGGAACTTGTCTGGTTGATGATTTGTTGTATTACTACAGCGTTTCTTGGAGCTATTTAACAGGAACAAACAAAGTGAGTTACGGAATTTTAGATACTAAAACTAAAAAAGTAATTACAGACCAGATTATTACCGATGGAACGGATAAAAAGATCATGATTCCGTATGGACTTCAGGTAAATCCAGAAACCAAAGAAATCTACATTACCGATGCTCAAAATTATGTAGTAACCGGTTATATCTACTGTTTTACGCCCGATGGAAAATTAAAATGGAAAACTACTGCAGGAAATATTCCCGCTCACATTGCTTTTATAACTAAAAAATAAATATAAAAAAATGAACAGAAACCTTTTTAAAATCGCTCTATTTTCAATTCTCTTTTTGGGATTTGTGGCCTGCGATAAAGACGACCGAGAGGAAGATTTGCTTCCCGCCGAAGTCCTCAAAGAATCCTACACAATTGATCGTTTTAAAGTGTTAAATATTGCAACAGCGCTACCAAGCGGAGCAAAACTGACTTGGAGTATTAAAGATTCGATTATTTCAGAAAACACAGATTTGGATTTTATTAGTCCGTTCCAGAAAAATTATCCGCTGACTTTAAAAGTAGAGATTAGTGGAGAAGTAAAAGTCTATACTTCTTCTATTAATGTAGTAAAAGAAACGGGAACTTATAGCAAATATATTTTTAATGTCCTTGATTTTCGTCCCGCAGTTGGCCAGTTCACAAACGGAATTCCAGAATATACATCAGGAAATACTCAAGCCAATATGATTGCAGCTGCGAAAAAAGCAATTGTAGGTTCGAATACTTCATTGGTTTCACTGGGAGGTTTTGGCGGTTATGTAGTTTTTGGTTTCGATCATACGATTCCCAATATGGATGGCCGTGATTTCAAGATTTTAGGAAATGCTTTTTGGGGAAATGAAGCCAACGAAGCACGCTCGGGATCTTGCGAACCTGGAATTATTATGGTCGCTTATGACAAAAATAAAAATGGAAAACCAGATGATGATGAATGGTACGAAATTGCAGGAAGCGAGTACTTTAAAAATACGACAATAAAAAATTACGAGATCACTTATTTTAAGCCAGATGCTGCTAAATCGCCAGTTACTGGAACTGAGTTTTGGCAATTTGATACAGAATACATTAAATGGCAGGACAATGAAGGGAAATCTGGATATAAAGTTCAAAATGTATTTCACGATCAAAGTTATTATCCGCTTTGGATTACAGATGCTTCTTATACTTTAAAAGGAACTAAAATAGCAGACAATTTCTATGATCAGAGTGGCGAAGGCTCGTATTGGGTTGGCAAATCGTTTGAATTTGGATATGCAGATAATGCACCAAATAATGACGAAGCATCTAATATTGATATTTCTTGGGCGGTAGATAAAAACGGAAAATATGTCAAACTTCCAGGAATTGATTTTGTAAAAGTCTATACAGCAATTAATCAGGAAGCGGGTTGGCTTGGAGAAGTTTCTACAGAAGTTTCGGGAGCTTACGACTTACATCTTAACTAACACTATATTTTAAAACCAATAAATTATGAAGAAAAACTACTTTATAATAATCTTGTTATTTTTTGCATTTATAACCAATGCGCAAATAACAGTACAAGGCGTTCCTAGAAATGATGCTAAATTAAAAACAGTTGCGCAAAAAAAAGTAACAGCAAAAAGCGCCAATGCCACCACTTTTGACGATATCCAATTTTGGGTAGGAACAGGCGCTAATCAAGCGGCATTTGTTGTGCAATGGAACGATGGCAAAACTTCTGATGCTTTGGTTTGGGGTTTTAAATGGGATGGAACTGCAACTGGAGAAGACATGATTAAAGCTATTGCAAAGGCTGATCCCCGTTTCTTTACATTGCTTTATCAAGGAACACAATTCGGATCTGCAATTGCAGGATTTGGCTTCGATTTGAATGGAACGGGAACAAACGGACTTTATAAGGATGGAAATAAAACTTATCCTTTGTATCCTTTTGACGGTATAGTAAATACTACAGAATATGATTTTGATTCTTATACAGGCATCGATCCAGATGATCATTGGCAGTCAGGATGGTATACAGGATATTGGTCGTATTGGGTTAAAGATTCGACAGAAAGTGATTATGGCTATTCTGGTGTAGGAGCTTCTACTCGTGAATTGCAAAACGGTTCTTGGGATGTTTGGAATTTTAATCCCAATATGGAAATGTTTGATATTGCTGCAACTTTTACTCCAGTTACTCCTTATTCTAAAACAATAGATTTTACCAAAGGCTATTTTATGGTAAATGAAGATTGGTATGGACACACAAACGGATCTGTAAATTTTATTGATAATAACGGAAATATTAATTATCGCGTTTACAGCGAAGCGAATGATAACAATACTTTTGGAGCGACTACACAATATGGAACTATTTACGGGGATAAGTTTTATTTTGTTTCTAAACAGGCTCAAGATTCAGGAGATACACAATATAAGCCTGGCGGAAGGTTGGTTGTTGCTGATGCTTTAACCATGAAAAAAATTGCAGCATTTGACGATATTGGAGGAGGAGATGGCCGCTCTTTTATTGGTGTTGATGAGAAAACAGGTTACATAGGTGCTTCTAATGGTATTTTTCTTTTTGATATTGTGAATATGAAAGTAGGGAATTTGGTCAATGGAACTGGCGGAGGAAGTCAGTATGCTGGACAAATAGGAAACATGATTCGTACTTCTCAATATGTTTTTGCTGTAAAACAAAATGCCGGAATTTTTGTAATTGATCCTAAAACCAATACTATAATAAAGACCATTTCTGGAGTGTTCCATTCAGTTGCGCAGGCTAAAGACGGAAGTGTTTGGGGAATTCAGAATCAGAAATTGATAAGTATTGATCCGCTGACTTTTGACACGACTGAATATGCCATTCCTACGACTAAATATTTAGGTTCTTGGGGAGCTTGGAACGCAGGAAGTTTTACTTATAGCAATAAAGAAAATGCGTTGTATTGGAATAATAATGTAAGCAGTTTTGTTGCAGGAGCTCAAATTGTAAGATTTGATATTGACACCAAAATATTCAATGAAAATTTTGCGACACTTCCTGGGCAAACAGGAACTTACAAGCAAATTGTGTATGGTGCAGGATTACGCATTGATCCAGTTTCGGGCAACTTAATTGTAAATACAACAGAGAGCGGATTTGGAGCACATTATCAGAAAAACTGGATTCACACTTTTGATAATACTGGAAAATTAATAGACACAAAAGTTTTGAACGACTATTATTGGTTTCCATCTATGGCTGTATTTCCTGATAATGCAGAGCCAGTTGTAAATTCGATTTTACCTTCAAAACTTTCAACGGTTAGTACAACTCTTATCGATTTAAAAACGGTGGTTTCAGACGAAGACAACTTATCAGTAGCGATTGTAAAAGCGATAAAATCTAATAGTGATGAAAATATTGTTTCGGCAGAAATTAATGCTAATGAAGAATTGATATTAACTCCTAAGGAAAAAGGAACTGCCACGGTTGTGATTAGTTTTAATTCTAACGGAAAAGTAATTGAAAAATCGATTTTGGTTGATACGTCGACTTTAGGAAGAGACGAATTTACGAAAGTGCAATTGTCTATTTATCCAAATCCAGTTGCAGATTATCTAAATATCAGTACAGAAGATGAAATCGTAGATACTGTTGTTTATGATGCGACAGGAAGAACTATTAATGCCAGATTAAACAATAATCAAATCGATGTAAGTAATTTTGCCAAAGGTTTTTACATCGTTAATATTGTAACTGATAAAGCCAATTATACTCATAAATTTATTAAAAAATAAGTTTTAAAATATTTAAAGAAAACCTCTTTGCTTAGTTGTAAAGAGGTTTTTTCAATTAAAAAGATGAGTATATTTACTTTTAAAATCTTTTATTATGAAAGCATTGGTAATTGGCGTAACAGGCGCAACGGGAAAAGAATTGGTCAAACTGCTTTTGGAAAGTGCTGATTATTCAGAAGTTTCAATTTTTGTGAGACGTTCAACAGGAAAATCACATTCAAAGTTGACAGAACATATAGTTGATTTTTCAGATGTAAATTCGTTTCAGGAATTAATTACGGGTGATGTTCTTTTTTCATGTTTGGGAACAACTTTAAAAGACGCAGGATCAAAAGAAAAACAATGGAAAATCGATTATGATATTCCAGCCGATTTCGCTTCTGCTGCACGAAAAAATGAAGTGCAATCTTTGGTTTTGGTTTCTTCGTATGGAGCTTCAGCCAAAAGCAGTGTATTTTATTCGATGATGAAAGGAAAGTTAGAAGATCATCTTCAAGAGCTAAATTTTTCACAATACATCATTTTTAGACCAGGACCGCTTATTCGCGAAAATACAGATCGTTTAGGAGAAAAAATTTCAATAAAAGTGATAAAATTCTTTAACGCCATCGGGCTTTTCAAAAACCTAAAACCAATCACTACAGCATTTCTAGCAGAAAAATTAGTAAAAGCTCCAAAAGCACTTCCATCAGGAAATACAAAACTTGAGCTCAATCAAATTCTTAAACTTTAGCGTAAGTATTTTTTATGTATTCTGCTAAGTAAGCCGTTATGTAATCTCGATATTCTTTTTCTACATTTAGCAAAAGGAAAACCTCGGGGTTGCTTTCAAGTTCTGTTTCTAAACCAAGTTCACTGCGGTTGAAAATACCAGTAAGTTTCAAATGAAATAGAAACAAAATAGCACCTCTAAAAGAAACGCTATCTTTACTATAAAAAGTGTTTTTCTCTGTAATCAATTGTAAAAAATAAATAATTTCTACTTAGTATTTCCATTATTAAAAGAATCATTATAGATTATTATTCCTTGCTCTTCATTTTGAAGAAAAATACCAAATAAAAAAGACATCCTATTAAAAAGAGAAAAAATATAGGAATAAAATAACTCACAATATAAAATGTATTACCAATGCAAAAATTAAAATTGTAGTCCATAAAGTACAAGAAAATAAGGAGTAAAGAACCAATCGTAAAAAAACTTAAAAAATTAATTTTCATTTTTCGCTCTAATTGTTACATTATTAAAAAAGGCATTATACAAAGTAAAATGACCAAACATTGAATCCTCAAAACTAATATCACTAATAACAAAATCTATAAAATTGTCTGGAAATTTATTGTATAGAAACTTATTCTCGATTATGGTTTCAATTTCGAAAACTAGTTCTTTCAATTTTCTTGTTTCCATATTTTCTTCCTCTAATTCAGCAATTCTTTCTTTGGAAAACCATAATTCAATTATGTTCTTTTGCACTTTGACAACATAATAAGGAATTATGACGCTCATAAATAGTGAAATTGTATATAACTCACCATTTTCAATAATAGTGATGTTAAATGTCATACATCTATCGCCACCGTCTAATAACGAAAGATCTTGAAAAGCTTTTAAGGTATAGTCCTCTTCAAATTCTTTGAGAATGTCTTTTCTAAAAATCTTTCCATTACCTATTTCAAAATCACTTATGATTTTATTTAATCTTTTGTATTCCTCACAACTGAAATACTTTTCTTTTTCTGTATAAGCACATATATTTTTGGGATAAATAAGATATACTAAATTTTTTAAAACTTCTTCTATCATAATTAATCGATTTTAATTACAGTTTCCTGCAGTCCATGTGTTTGTTTTATAGTTAGTTGCAGGTATGTTTTCGGTTGAATTAAATTTGACTCTCGCTCCTGGTATTGAGAGTTGATAATTGTTTTCTAATCTCTCTCTAAAATATAAATCAAGTGTCAAGTCTGAGACATCTATACCACCATATTTATCGACAACTTCTTGCATAGTTTTTTGAAGAATTCGTGCCGAGGTATTTGCTGCAATCCTTGCTGTTATATTTGTGTTACCAATCTTTACATTTGTAGGAGTACCAAAGTAAATTGCTTGCGGATAACTAACAACATGTAGTATTTCAACACCTTTTGGACTTATTCCTAATACCCTAAAATTAATATTCTTAACCATCGCTACTTGCCAAAGTCCGGTAACTTTTATAAAATTAAAACTCTCACAACTAGGTGGAGCGGTTGCGATATTTGTACTGCCACTTTCTCCAGCATAAGCATTTCCTCCACCCGTAGGGGTTCCATAATTTCCATTTGAACCTACATCTCCGCCAAATGCACCTACAATGCTAAAATCTTTAGGAGTTGGAGCGGGTGTTTTTTGTGTTACAATAACATTATTTAATTGAATTGCTCCACCTTTTTGTAATGTGTCATCACGTTCTGAACCATAATTAGAACTATCATCAAACATTTCTATCATCTTAGATGTCGCGCCATCTTTATCAAGAAACATTATCACATTTGTTACATCAGCAATGACAAGACCGTCTTTTAATTTGGCTCCTTTTAAAAAGCCTTTTTTCAAGTCCCAAGTAATGATATAACCGCTGAAAAAAGTTAAATCCTGAAAGCCCTCTTTTTTTTGCTCATCATCAATGTCTTCTTTTGATTCTGGAAATATCTCTTGTATCAGAGCTTGGAATTTTGAGTCAGATTCATACAAATATAACATTTTCTGTCCTTTGTAATCAGAGTCTTCAGGATTGTCTTTAACGGGTACAGTGATACCATTAGCATTGTTACCCAGTTTGATTACTTTGGCATTTTCCCAGTAGTAGTCGAGATTTCTGAAAGCCTTATTAACTTCGTCATCCTCCAATTTACTGGTTGCTGAATTTGATTTGTAGCTTTCAAACCAATCTTTAGCCTGAATAATTTTAGCATTTTGGCTTGTTAATTGACCTGCATCAATTTCTTCATTGCCGCAGCTGGCAATTAATATAACAATAATAAAAACTAAAAAAGGAGTTAGGTTTTTTTTAAACTTTTTCATAATAAATGGTTTTAGGGTTAGTATTTTTAAAACTAGCCCTTCCATTTTTTTACTTAGCTACCCAAAAAGACATTTAAATAACAGTATAAGATATTTTTTAAATCAAAAAAAAGAACGCCTGTTTTAGAGGGCGTTCTTTTACTATAAAATTCAAAAAAACAAACACTATTTTTTATCTTCAGAAAGAATTAAAGTAGAAGGAATATTAGCCAGCCAAGGGCTTTTATTCTCTACCAAATTTTTCCATCCATCAATAGAAATTAGCATAAGATCTTGGTGTTCTAGAAAATCTTTTTCAATAGATTGTTCTTTTCTCAAAGTTATTTGGTTTGGAGCCGCTTGTTCTATCATCCTAATTTTTTCTTTTGTGTCCAGATCAGCCATAATTTTGCCTTCAATATCCAGAATTTCAATTCTCGCATTGATATTCTGAATGAATTTCTGAACATAGTTCTGAATAGAATCCCAATCTTTTAAGTTAAATAGCGGAATGAAAATCGTATTGATATCAGTTAAATCCTTGTCAATTAAAACGCCAACAGGAATATGCGATTTTGCGATAATTTGTCTTGTTCCATCGTCAAAAGGTGCAGATTCTAAAATGTTTTCCTTTCCAGTTACGGTATTTAATATCTTTTCAGGATTAATAATTCGGGTTGTAAATCCAAGCACTCGTCCTAGTAAACTTCCTTGGTAAATAGATTGTCCAATTCCAACCAATAATAAATCATGTTTGCTTTTATTGGCAACATTTACAATTTCATTGTCTATATCAGAAGAAGCTTTAAACATAGTTGTAATGTTTCTGTTTAATGCAACAGACTCTTCTACAATGCCTTTAAATTTTTCGTCTTCATAAACATCTGTGTTGTAGTGATGTAGTTCTTCGGTAGGAAGAAAGTGCATTGCCGTAATTTCAGAACTTTCAGCTCTTTTGTTAGTTAATCCATCAGCCACTTTAAGTAACGCTCTTCCAGATTCTGGTCTGTCAAAAGACAATAAAATTCGGTACTTATTTTTTAGCGCAATATCTTCTTCTTTTTCTTCTTTACTAGATTTAAAAAGCCAATTGATTAAATCTAATGTCGGCCCTGTCATAAATGTTGTGGCAAGCGCCATAATTACAAACATAGAAAACAATTCTGGGCTTAAAACTCCTAGATCGTAACCAATATTTAAGGCAACCAATTCTGTTAGACCTCTTGTATTCATTAGAGCTCCAATAGATAAACTATCTTTCCAGCTTTGACCCACAAATTTGGCAGCAAGCATACTGCTAACAAATTTACCCACAACGGCTACTGCAAAAATTAATCCCGCAATTTTCCATAAATAAGGCTCATTCAACAAACCAATTTGGGTTCTTAAACCTGTAAAAACAAAGAATAGAGGCAATAAAAGTACAAGCGCAACGTCTTCAACTTTCTCAATAAAGAGATTTCTAAATCTAATGTTTTCAGGCATAATAGCACCTGCAATGAAAGCTCCAAACAAAGCGTGGATTCCTATAACTTCTGTTAAATAAGAAGAAACCACCAGCGTCAAAAAGAAAATGGCTACAATTGGTTTGCTTAATTTTTCGTTTGTAGCGTATAGATCTCCAATTCGTTTAAGGAACGGACGAACTACTTTTATCATTAAAAAAACATAACCTAAAGCTAAAACAACTGTATATAAAGCGCTTCCAAAAGAACCTGCTTTTACAATCGCAATTACAACTGCTAGAATACACCATGCTGTAATATCATCGGCTGCTGCACAAGTAATTACAATTGTCCCTAATTTTGTTTTATGTATGCCACGTTCTTGCACAATTCTGGCAAGCACCGGAAAAGCAGTGATACTCATCGCGATTCCTGCAAACAAACCAAAAGATGTAAATTGTACATCTGCGGGGGCAAACTCGTCATATATAAAATACGCTAGACCCATTCCTAAAACAAAAGGAATAATAATACTTGCGTGGCTTATAACTACAGCATCATGGGCTTTGTTTCTAAGAATCTTCATATCGATCTCCATTCCTACGATATACATGAAAAGGATTAAGCCAATTTGACTTAAGAATTGAAGATTTCCAAGAGATTCTGCTGGAAATAAAGCCGCAGAAAATTCAGGAAAATACATTCCGATTAAAGAAGGTCCCATTACAATTCCGGCAATCATTTCTCCAATAACGGCTGGCTGTTTTATTTTAATGCAAATCCATCCAAAAATACGGGCAACAAAGATAATCGTAACAATTTGTGCTAGTAAAAGCGCTAACGGATGATGTAAGTTTTTTATAAGAGAATCAAGAAATTCGCTCCATTGCGTTTTATCTGAGGCTGGAATTTTAAGATTTCGGCCGGTTTCTAGTTTTACTCCCAATAAAATAATCCAATACATTAAAAGAGAAAATCCTCCGATAACTCCAACGTAAAAAATACTGTTTCTTAAGTTTTTCATTTACTTTAATTTTTTGCTCTTCGCAATGACTTGATTTTCTTGTAAAAAAGATAGAAAAATGGCTTTTTTGAAGAGATTAGTTGATAAAATCAGGGCAATTTTATAACAAAATTAGCATCTGCCCAATAGTCGCAATTCAATTTTGTAATGACCTAGAAAAAATTTGTAATGAAATGAAAAAAGGAAGATTTGACGGATAAAAATTTAGGCATCTCGAACAATTTTTCACAAGAAAGTCGAGATAAGGCAGGGGTTTTAGTCTAAATTATTTTATCTTTATGCCTTTACCTCTATGAAAAAATGAATAAAGATTATCCAATTCCAGATAACGAACTACAACGTTTAGCTGCCCTAAAACGTTATAATATACTCGACACGCTCCCAGATGATGCTTTTGACGATGCTACAAAGCTTGTTGCTTACATTTGCGGTGTGCCAATTGCCCATATTTCTTTTATTGATGAAAACAGGCAATGGTTTAAATCTGAAATAGGAATAGGAGTTTCAGAAGTTCCTCGTGAAATCACTTTTTGCAATTACACTATTTTAGACACAAAAATTCTAGAAATTAACGACACTCATGTTAATGAAACATTCAAAGACGACCCAAATGTAACAGGCGGATTTAATGTGCGTTTTTATGCTGGTGTGCCACTTACCACGCCAGATGGCTATAATATTGGAACTTTGTGCGCAGTTGATCATGTTGTTAAGGAATTGAATGAAAATCAGCGCAATGCACTTTCTATCGTAGCAAAACACGTAATGGCGCAGCTGGAATTAGGTACAAAAAACCATCAATTATACACGCAGAGAAAAATTGCAGAACGTGCAGTTTTGGCAAGAGATAGTTTTTTGGCCAATATGAGTCATGAAATTAGAACGCCTTTAAACGCGATTATTGGTTTTACAGATTTGCTTGCGCAGACCGAACTCGATGATACACAGCGCGATTATATTGGAAGTGTACAGATTGCAGGCGAAAATCTGCTTCTGATTGTAAATGATATTCTAGATCTTTCAAAAATTGAATCTGGAAATTTACCTATAGAATCTGAGCCTTTTAATTTGAAGAAAACGCTTAAACATGTTTATAGTTTACTGAAAGTTAAAGTACAAAAAGACGTTGAGTTTAATCTTTTTCTTGATGCCGAATTGCCAGATTTGGTTGTTGGCGATCAAGGCAGATTAAATCAGATCTTGGTAAACCTTATCGGCAACGCGCTTAAGTTTACAAATGAAGGAGAAGTAACCGTTTCGGTAAAGAAAATAGAAGAAACGGAAGACAGTTATTCCTTTAAGTTTTCTATAAAAGATACCGGAATCGGAATCCCAAAAGATAAACTCGAAACAATTTTTGAACGTTTTACACAAGGCGAAGAAAGTACAACAAGAACATTTGGCGGTACCGGACTCGGACTGAATATTGTAAAACAATTAGTAGAACTTCAAAAAGGAGAAGTTCACGTAAAAAGTACTCTAAATCGCGGTTCGGAGTTTTTCTTTACGCTTTCGTACAAAAAATCAAACTTTGAAGAAACAACAGTAAAAACGGTTTCTAAAAATGATTTAGGAAATCTTAAAATATTGCTTTGCGAAGACAATGTTCTAAACCAAAAGCTTGCAAAAAGCGTAATTAATAATTTTGGTTTCGATTTGGATATTGCCCAAAACGGTGAAGAAGGCATCGAACTTTTGTCTCAAAATGAATATGATCTGGTTTTAATGGATTTGCAAATGCCTGTAAAAGATGGCTACCAAACCACAGAATATATCAGGAATGAAATGAATTCAAGCATACCAATTATTGCCATGACAGCACATTCTTTGGTAGGAGAGCAGGAGCGATGCTACAAAGTGGGAATGAATGCTTATGTGCCAAAACCATTTAAACAGTCTATACTTTTAAAAGCCATAAAAACGGTAATGACACCAGATAGCGATGCACATCATAAAAGAATTATCGATATGTCTTTTTTGGATGAAATGTCTGGAGGCGATGCCGAATTTAGGAAAGATATGATTAATCTTTTTATTGAAAAGATTCCAAGTCAGTCGGCACAGTTAGAAGAAGCCTTTAAAAATACAGATTACGACAGCGTAAAAAAATTGGCACATAATATGAAATCAAGCATGGATATTTTTATGCTGCAAGATTTAAGCAATTGTTTGTCGATTATCGAAGAAGAAGCGTCATCTGGCGAATTTACAGCAGAAACATTAGATAAAGTAAATATTTTTCACTGCGGAATTGAAGAAGTCGTTAAAATTTTAAAAGAGCTATGATATAAAGGAAATATACAATAGCTTTACTATATAAGACGTTATAATTTAAATTGTCCCCAAGATAAAAAAAATAAAAAATGAGAATTATTGTAGCCGAAGATAATGATATCCTACGCAAATCGTTATCTTTTTTCTTAGAGTCCAAAGGATTTAGCATTGACCAGTTTTCTGATGGAAAAGAAGCGCTTGAAGCGATCGAAAAAGAAAACTATGATTTAATATTGACTGATATAAACATGCCGGGTGTTAGCGGAATGGAAATTACGCAACACGTGCGAGAAAACCTTAAATCTGATATTCCCGTAATTATATTAACCTCTTCAGGTGTGGAGCAGACAGAGCTTGATTCTTTTGACATTGGAGCAAATGAATTTATTGCAAAGCCTGTAAGTCCAGCTGTACTTTTAGTGAGGATTAATAAATTACTAAAAACCCGAATCTAATGAAGTTTATATATTATTCTATTTTCCTGGTTTTTATTTCTTCTGTTGCATTCGCACAAGAAATCAATATAGATGAGACTTTGGCAAATGTTAAACGCGAAGTCGAAAAAGAAAATTTTGATAAAGCATTATCGCTTATCGAACCTTTGCGTGCCAAATATCCTGAAAATGAAGATATACAAACCTACACAGGACGTATTTATAGTTGGAAAAAAGAATATAAAACTGCCATAAAGATTTTGTCTCCAATGGCAGATAGAAATAATCCGAATCCTGAAGCTTTACAAGCACTTGTAAATGTTTATTTCTGGACAGAAAATTATGAAAAATGTATTTTGTATTGTGATAAGTATTTAGAGATTGACCCAAAATCGGTAGAGGTATTGAAGATTAAAGCGACTTGTTTAGAAAAACTAAATCGCGATCAGGAAGCATTAGATTTAATAGATAAAGCATCTTATATAGATAATAGTACTCAAGCCTTTAGCGGAATACGCACACTTATTGGACGTAAAGCAAAAAATACAGTTTCGGCTTCTTACCTAAATATTTCGACTTCAGATCCGGGACAGCAGCCATTTCATTATGGATATGTTGAGTATTCGCATAAATTTAGCAAATCGGCAATTGTTGGGAGAGCCAATATCGGAAACATAAGTGGCGACACTCAAATGTTATTTGAAACCGATTTTTATCAGACCTTTTCAAACAAAAGTTATTTGTATGCAAATGCAGGAGTTTCTACAGGAGAAACCATATTTCCTGTAGCCAAAGGAGGTTTAGAATACTATTTTAAGCCACAGAAAAAGTTCGATTTTTCGCTTGGAGGAAGATATATGCATTTTGAGACAGACAATATTACATTGCTTACTGGTCAAGTTGCTTATAATGCAGGGATTTATACTTTTGCTTACAGGCCTTACTACGATATTTCGAATGAATTATTTTCTCATGTTTTAAGCGTTCAGCGTGTAAACGAAGAAAAAGAGCGTCTTGTAAGACTGGAATTGCAATACGGAAATGTTCCGTATTTGTATCTCTACAATAATTTTACACAGCCTCTAAAAGCGTATAGAGTAGGAATTCAATATCAGCACCGTTTTGGCGATTCGTTTTTTGTGCGTCCGATTTTCCTTTACGAATATGAAGAATATACACCAGGAGAATATCGAAATAAGTTTAATGTGCAGTTAATTGTAACGAAACGTTTTTAAGATGGAAGAGATCTGGGATTTATATAAAAGCGGAGGTTGGGAAGTACCTTTTCTCACGTTTTCCATTTACTTGTTTGTAACGGCATCATTTATCTTATATCTTATTATTGTAGCAAGCAGAAACAATAAAATAAAAAAGGAACGACTCACTAAAGAATACAGTACAGTAATCGATAAAGTAATGTCGGATATTATTTTTGGCAATATTCCTTTTTCAAAAATTAAAGAAGACAAGAATTTTCTAGTGCTTTTTGACACGTCTTTTTTTAGAGAAGTTTTGACAGAATCTCTAATCAATCTGCATAAAAACTATGAAGGTATTTATGCCGAGAAATTGGAACGGTTTTATGAGGATTCTGGATTGATAAAATCTTCGTTTAAAAAGCTCAAAAGCTTAAGGTGGGAAGTAAAATGTAAAGGAATTACAGAATTGGCAGAATTTAATATTAAAGAAGCGTTTGATCAAATTATTATTTGTTCTAAAGCCAGAAATAAAACATTAAAAATTGTTGCCATAAATGCTTGCATAAAACTTGAGGGAACTCAAAGCATCCAGTATTTGGTGCAACATTCTGATCCTATAGACGATTGGATGCAACTGAATATTATAGGCGCTTTTAAAAAACACGATATAGGCGATACAGAAGGAATTGAGCATTTACTTGAATCGCAAAACACAACCGTTATTACACTTGGTTTAAAGCTTATAAAAGAACTGAAATTATCGCAAAAAGTTCCGCAAGTAGCGCAACTGGCTGCCCAAACAACAAATGCTATCATAAAATACGAAGCGCAAAGTATTTTGCAGACACTAACAGCATAATAGTATAAGAAAATGACTTTTTTTAATCCTGAAATAACATGGTTTTTGGATGTATATATACTCCTAATACTTGGTTACGCCATACTGATCATGTCGTCTTATTTAATGCTGGCCTATATTTCGACAAAAGAGCTTAGAAATTACCTCAAACGTAACAGCTTTGTTGATTATGATGTGCTGTTAAGTACTGAGTTTGCACCAAAACTTTCGCTTATTGCGCCTGCTTATAATGAAGGTCTTACGATCGAAGAAAATGTAAAATCATTGCTTTCGCTTAATTATAATAATTATCAAGTTATTGTAGTAAATGATGGAAGCAAGGACAATTCGATGGAAATCTTGACTAAAACCTACGATTTGGTTTTGACTAATTTGGATTTTCATCCGCAAATTGAAACAAAAAAAATAAAAGGAATTTACACTTCTAAAAATGCCGCTTTCAAAAAGCTAATTGTCGTAGACAAAGAAAATGGAGGTAAAGCCGATGCATTAAACGTTGGACTTAACATTGCTCAGAATCCATATGTGGTTTGTATTGATGTCGATTGTATTTTGGATAAAGATTCGCTTTTAAAACTGGCAAAACCGTTTTTAGAGGCATACGGAAAACGCATTATTGCAACTGGAGGAGTGGTTCGAATTGCTAATCAATGTGTGATCAAGAACGGACGTTTGGTCGAAGTGAATATTCCAGATGTTATGTTGCCGAGAATTCAGGTTTTAGAATACTTAAGAGCATTTCTTTTAGGAAGAATGGCTTGGGGAAAACTAGACGGCTTATTGCTTATTAGCGGAGCTTTTGGAGCTTTTGATAAAGAAATTGCCATACTTTCTGGCGGTTACAGTACCAAAACGGTTGGAGAAGACATGGAACTTATTGTAAGAATGCGACGTTATATGCTAGATAATAAATTGCCGTACTCAGTGAGTTATATTCCAGACCCGCTTTGTTGGACCGAAGCGCCTGAAGATTTCAATATATTCAAAAAACAACGTTCGCGTTGGATGCGCGGAACTATAGAAACATTGAGTTTTCACAAAAAAATGTTCTTAAATCCAAAATACAAGCTTTTGGGAATGTTGAGTGTGCCTTATTGGACTTTGTTTGAATTTTTAGCTCCTGCAATTGAATTTATCGGACTTGTAATAACAGTCGTGTTTATTGTATTGGGATTATTAAACTGGCATTTTTTCTTCTTATTACTTCTTTTTGTATATTCGTTTGCTGTTTTATTTTCGGTTATTGCTTTATATAGCGAAGAAAAAACCTATCATAAATATCCAAAACAAGCCGATTTTTTAAAGCTTTTAATGGCTGCTTTTATTGAACCTTTTTATTTCCACCCGCTTACTGTTTATGCCGCTTTGATTGGTTACAAAGAAAAAGTTATGGGAACGAAAGGTTGGGGCGAAATGACTAGAAAAGGATTTACTAAGAAATAGTGAATATGACAAAGAAAATTTTAATTGTCGATGATCATTTGGTAGTGCGAAATGGAGTTGCAATGATTCTTGAAAGACAATTTGAGGATGTTGCAATCTCGCATGCTGAAAATTTCTTTGAGGCTATTACACTTTTAAAAAATCTTCTTTTTGACTTAGTAGTTCTAGACATTAATATTCCTGGAGGAAAGAATACTGACATGATAACCGACATTAGAGCTATTCAATCTGAAGTAAAAATACTGGTTTTTTCGGCTCACGAAGAAGAGCAATACGCCTTGAAATACCTTTCTAGCGGAGCCAATGGATATGTCGATAAATTGTGCAGTGAAGAAAAAATCATGTTTGCCATTACTTCCATTTTTGAATCAGGAACTTATGTTTCTCCTGAATTGGTTAGTAAATTGGTAAGCATCCAGACTAGTAAAAAGAACTTAAATCCTTTTGAAGGCTTATCTAAACGAGAGCTTCAAATAACCGATTTATTGATTCAAGGAAATGGTAATTTAGAAATTTCTAACAAACTCAATATTCACATGTCGACTGTGAGCACTTACAAAGCAAGGGTTTTTGAAAAACTAAAAGTCAATAATCTGGTAGAACTCATTAACTTGTATAAAACTTTTCAAGGCTAGTTATATTCGACCATTATTTCGATTGTAGTCCCTTTGTCAATGCCGCTTTTAATATTGATGTTTCCTTCAATAAGAATAAGAAGCTCAATAATCATATGAAGCCCCAAATGATAATTTTTCGAAATTGGATTTTTATAAAAATTGTGATAGTAATCAATAAGTTCTTTACTCATTCCTTTACCATTATCAATAATTTTTAAAGTTAGAATATTGCTTTGAGTGGTGCATAATAATTCAATTCTACCGTTTTTGGTGTTTTTTATGGCATTATCAATCAAATTATGAATAATAATAGAAAGCGCTTTTTTATTTGTCTTTACCAATAAATCCTTAGGTACACTATTGATAATCGCATTATTTTCTGCTTCTGCAATTTTTTCAAAAATATGAATGCTTTCTTCTATTAATTTGTTCAGAGAATAGCTTTCTCCTTCAAGTTTTTTCCCTTCAATAAAAATAGAGGAGTATTTGATAAGATTTTCGACATACTCATACAATTGTAATGTTGATGTTTGCAACATGCCTAATTGCTGTTTAAGCTTTGGATCTTGCTGTATGGTACTGTTTTCGAAAAGATGTTTTACAGAAGAAGACAAGAATTTTAATGGACTTTTGATATCATGGCTCATGCTCTTTACAAGCATTTCGTGCTGTTTAATTTCCTGTTTTAAGTTGTTTTCTGTTATTTCAAGTTTCTGAACCGTAGCAGCTAATTTTTTTGTCTTTTTTGCAATTGTAATTTGAAGCTGTAAGCTTTTCATTTTTTGATAGTATAATCTGATGTACCAGATTGAAATAACAAAACCAACAAAAAGAAAAGAGCAGAGAATAGTGAACCAGATCGTTTGATGAAATTTTGCAGGCACAACGAGAATTACTTTTTTGTAGGCATAATTGGCATTAAAACCAGATAAACTTCTAAAGGTAAGTGTATAAGTTCCTGGAGGCAATGTTGTAAAAGAAATTGATTTATCGGCTTTTAGTCGTTCCCAGCGATCACTGCCAATTTTGTCCATTTTTGCTTCGATGGCTACATTTTTTGGATTACCGTAATAAGGATATGAAACCAAAAAACTTACTCGTTGAAAATTGTTTTTTAAGACAATAGTATCTTTCGGAGTAATCATTTTCTGATCGAGAACAACTCTGTCAATAAAAAGATCTTTTCCAGGAAGTAAAGGAGATATTTTATACGGATTAAAAAAAACGATACCATTCATTGACGGAAAAACAATATCATTGTTTTTTAGAAAATTCCCGCAAGGTTGGCAGCCGCCGTTAAATTCATTAATAAGGAAACCATCTGCTTTATTGTATTGATGGTAATATATAACCGTATTTTTATTTTTATAATGTTGCATCAGCGCTTTTCTAGAAACCTGAAAAAGTCCTTTATTGGTTGATATCCAGAAAAACTCGTTTTTGTCTTCAATGATGCAATGAGCAGAATTAAGATAATGCTCTTCGTCTGTTGGAAAAGAATGTAGAGTCTGATTTTCGTAAAGAAAAAAGCCTTTTTCGTATGTGGTAAGCCATATTTTCTGCTTGCTGTCTATAAAAACGCTTCGAATGTTTATCTTTTCAGTGTTTTTTGCAAAATGCAGTTTTTTAGTTTTTAAGTCATACAAAAACAGTCCGTTATCTCCAGCTAAATACAAAATACTGTTTTGCTGAACGATATAATTGATGTTGTTTTTAAAAACCGCCTTAAGTGTTACAACTCCTTTTTTTATAGCATACAATTTAGGTTTATGAAACTCATCTATTCCCAGAGAAACCCAAATGGTATTGCTATTATCTTTAAATATTGTTTTCGGATTTTGATTAAAAGGGTAGGTGATATATTTTTTGTATCCTGATTTTTTTAGATAACAAAACACTTTCATGGCTCGACTAATCCATATATTTTTCTCATCGTCGAGAGCAATATTTATACGTTCATCCAAAAGAACGCTTTTAGGAAAAGGAATACTATCAATAACTCTTTTATTATTAATAATTAAGCCTTCAGAAGTGATTACAGTACTATCGCTAAAAGCTTGTGCAGCATAGTAAACTTCGGCTCTTTCGTTGCTTTTTTTGACGGTTTTAAAAAGAGGAAAAGAAATAATGCACAATCCGTTTGTACCGCTCCCTAAGTACAATTTATTATTTTTTTGATCAAAATAAGCAGCGATTATATTGCTTGTTTCAAAATCTTTGTATTCGACAATTAATTGAGCAGTTAATTGGTCATTTTGATTTTTTAACTGATAAATTTTATTCTTTACAGATAGAAAAACCTGGCCTGTTGTGATGTTCCAGAATAACCTACGATTTCTTGTAGGTATTGCATTCAGTTTTCCTGAAGATTCTCCTTTTTCCGAAAAACAATGATAATTACCATTATCCTCTAGATAAAAAAGAGAATTATTAAGTGCGAAAAAATTAAAAATATTATCATTTTTAAAAGGAGTTTTAGAAATGCTTTTCATTTTAGAATCGCATAATTCAATGGTTTGGTTATCTATAAAGAATATATTTCCATTAGATAATCTGATATAATAAGGCTCGTGCTGATTAATAGAATAGTTGGACGGAAGACCGTCATGAAAGAAGAAATGTCTTCCGTTGCGCACCAAACTAGATTTTGGAGCATTTTTTTTTAGAATTTGGACTTTTGCATTTCTGATAAAGACAAGTTCTTTTTTGCTTTCGTTGTAACTTGTAAGACTATCTTTTTCTATGCTTCCAAAAATGTCAGTAAAACGAGTATGTTCTAAAGAGGTATTGGATGAATTAAAAACAAGAAAATTATTGCCGTCATAACGAACAATACCATTTTCGGTAGTCATCCATATAAAATTGTGTTTGCCCTGAACAATTGCTTTTATACTGTTCTGTTGCAGTTCATTATTATCCGCAGTGTACCATCTAGCCGTGTAGTTTTCTTGGCAGGCCATTTTAGTTGTAATAAGCAATAGCAAAAAACAACAATAACGAAATGAAAAAGAAGCCGTTATTTTGGACATCTGACTAAATTATAGCACAAACTTAGCAAACATAAATCAGAAATCATGGTTTGTAGTTTTAAATCTACAACGTTGTAGATTTATTGAGACAGACAAGATAAGCTATCTAATAGTCGATAAGACTATATTTGTCTTATAAGGTTAAAGGCAAAGTTTAGAAATATGAAGATAGGCGTAATTGGTTTATGTAGTTTTACAATGGATTTTGTGAGCCGTGCGGTCGAGGCAGGACATCAAGTATTATTGAGTTCTACTCGCGAAAATAGCCAGTTTAAAGATATAGCTAAAACCTCAGGGAAGAATGTAAAATTGGTAAGCAAATACGAAGCAGCAAAAGCCAGTATTTTGATATTATTTATTCCGCGCGAAGATGTTGGATTATTCCTGACAGACTTGCCAGACATGAATGAGAAAGTGTTAATACATTCTAGCAATCCAATTTTTAGTTTAGAATGTCTGGAACCAAATGCAAAGGCATCATCTGAAATAATTGCATCACTTTTGCCAGAAGCTCATGTTGTTAGGGTACTTAATATAGTGAATCCAGAAGTGCTTTCTATGATAAATCAAAAGCAAAATGACAATGAAATATTTTATACAGGATTGAATAAACAGGCAAAAAATAAAGCCAAAACATTTTTTAAAAGCCTAAATCTTGCTGGGGTCGATTTTGAAGAATTGTACCAACTTCCAATGCATTCTTGTTTCATGAATTAGAAAATATATTACGAAACCAGCTTTGAATAATTAGAATTGTTCAAACCCCGAAATGTTTCCAGAAAAGCTAACTTTCTGGGACATTTCTTTTTGGGATTTTTTTAATTTTTTAATCTAAATCTGTTTTTAAGACAGCTCCAGTACTTGCATTAGTAACTAATGCTCTATATTGAGAAAGCCATTTTGAGTTTAATGGTTTTTTTAATGGTTTGAAAGTAGCTCTTCTTGCAGCAATTTCCTCATCGCTTAAATTAACAGACAAAATATACTGATCTACATCAATGTGAATTTCGTCTCCGTCTTTTACCAAACCAATCATACCGCCCTCAGCAGCTTCAGGAGAAACGTGGCCGATTGAAGCTCCTCTGGTTGCACCGCTAAATCTTCCGTCTGTAATTAAGGCAACAGAACTTCCAAGTCCCATTCCCATAATTAAACTCGTAGGAGAAAGCATTTCTTGCATTCCAGGTCCGCCTTTTGGGCCTTCGTAGCGTATAACTACTACATTACCTGCTTTCACTTTTCCCATCATAATTCCTGCAATCGCTTCGGCTTGACCGTCAAAACAGACTGCACTACCAGTAAAGACGCGATCTCCAGTTAATCCTGCAGTTTTAATAACTGCACCTTGTTCAGCAAGATTTCCGTATAAAATGGCCAATCCGCCAACTTTGCTGTATGGATTATCGATGGTATGAATAATAGTTGTGTCTTTAATTTCGGCATTAGCAATTTTTTCCAATAAAGTTTCACCACTGATTGTTAGATTATCAATTAAAACGCCTGAACCTCTTTTGTTTATTTCCTTCATAACTGCATTTACACCACCAGCTCTGTTGATATCTTCCATATGAACCGTGCTTAAACTTGGTGAAATCTTAGCAATATGCGCCACATTTCCCGAAATGGTATTAATGTCTTTTAATTTAAAATCAACATTAGCTTCGTTCGCGATTGCAAGCATATGAAGAACAGTATTTGTACTTCCGCCCATTGCCATATCGACAGCAAAAGCATTGCGAACGGCATTTTCGTTCAAAATATTTTTTAATTTGAATTTTTCAATAGCCTGCTGATCTTTTGCAATATCACAGATTCTTCTTGCTGCTTGGCGATACAATTGTTCACGTTCTGGAGTTTGAGCCAAAATTGTTCCGTTTCCAGGAAGCGCAATTCCCATTGCTTCCATTAAAGTATTCATAGAATTTGCGGTAAACATTCCAGAACAGCTTCCACCGCTTGGACAAGCGTTGCATTCAATATCGTACAATTCCTCGTCAGAGATTTTTCCAGCTTCGTGTTTTCCGACTGCTTCAAAAGCTGTTGCTAAGTCAATTGCTGTTCCGTTTTTGGTATATCCCTTAGACATTGGGCCTCCGCTTACAAAAATGGTTGGAACATCTACACGTAAAGCGCCCATGATCATTCCTGGAACAATTTTATCGCAGTTTGGAATCGCAATCATTGCATCCAGTTTATGCGCATTCATGACACTTTCTATAGAGTTGGCGATAATTTCACGACTCGGAAGCGAGTATAACATTCCGTCATGTCCCATTGCAATTCCGTCATCAATTCCGATTGTATTAAACTCAAAAGGAACACAGCCATTGGCACGAATTTCTTCTTTGATAATTTCAGAGACTTTGTTTAAGAAAAAATGTCCTGGAATGATTTCGATAAACGAATTTGCCACTCCAATAAATGGTTTGCTAAAATCTTCATTTTTCAAGCCCGTAGCTCGCAATAAGGATCTGTGAGGAGTTCGTTGAACACCTTTTTTTACTTCATCACTTCTCATGATAGAAAATGTTTTTTAATGTTGTTTTTTGTTTTTTTTTGATAGTTAACAGATTATAATTAAATCTGCGATTTTATTCTGCTTAATGTTTCTGGCGAAATATTAAGGTATGCCGCAAGATTGGCATTAGACAATCTCTGAATGAGTTCGGGGTTGTTTTTAAGAAGATTTCTATATCGTTCGGCAGCATTTTGTGTCAATAAACTGCTGAGTTTAGAAGTAATCACCGTAAGGCCATATTCGAGAATATAGATGTACATTTTATCCCATTGCGGAATGGTGTTTCGGAGATGAAAAAAATCTTCATAAGAAATAGCCAAAAGCTCTGAAGCCTCAACCGCTTCAATGTATTCGGTGCTTGGTTCTCTAGAAATAAAACTGACAATCGAAGTTAGAAATGTACCTTCAAAAGCCATAAAACGTGTAGTTATATTATGATCTTCTGTGCTGTAATACAATCGCAGACAGCCTTTTTTTATAAAAAATATTTTATTGGCAACGGTTCCGCTTTTAAGTAACTGCTCATTCTTCTTTACTTGTATTAATTTAAAGCAGGATAAAATGGTGTTAAGTTCATCATTTTCCAATTGTAATCTACTCTGAATTAAAGCCTCAAGTTCACTCATCATTTCTCAAAAATTAATCATTATCAAAAGTAAAGTTAATCAAGGAAAAAAACATTGACGAATGTCAAAATCGGTTTAAGAATGAATATAAATAACTTTGCGTCTTAGTGACTTTGCGAGCAATTTTTCAAAGGATGGAAAGAATGCTTAAAATATAATCTCGCAAAGTCGCAAAGACGCAAAGTTTTGAAGTTTTAATCTGCTCAAATCTGCAGAATCTGCGTGAAACAAAAACAAATCTGTAATTTAGTAAAATGAAAATCGAACTGAAACAATCTTCTTTTCTTGAAAAGGCAATCAACGAACCGTATTACAATATTTTAATGTTTGACGGAGAAGCAGCTTTTTCTGTTGATTTAACCGATTACGAATGTAAAGGGAAATGTCTTTTGTTTTTAACACCGTATCAGTTATTGAAATGGAAAAATTCGACAGCACCTTTCCTAAATATTCTCAGTTTTCACGGAGATTTTTACTGTATTGAATACCATAAAAAAGAAGTGGCTTGCAACGGAATTTTATTCAATGATATTTATAGTGAACCTTTTGTAGCTGTTTCCGATTTTATTTACGAGGAAATCACGAGCATTATGGAGAGAATGAAAAGAGTAGAAGACTCAGAAATGGATTATGATAATTCGATTTTAAAATCTTATTTACAAGTCATTCTAGCCTTAAGTAGCAAAGAAAAACAGCTCAAAATGTCACCACAGATTCAGGAATCTATTGGAAACGCTGATATTTTGAAGTTTCAGCATTTGTTGGATTCTCATTTTTCAGAAGCAAAAGAAGTCTCTTTTTATGCCTCTAAATACAATTTGAGTGTTAATACTTTCAGTAAAAGAATTAAAAAACATTTCGGGAAATCGCCTTCTCAGCTTATTCAAGATCGCATTGTTTTGGAAGCTAAGAAACTGCTTCATTTGACAACCAAAACAATAAAAGAAATTGCAGACGATCTTAATTTTGAAGACGAATTTTACTTCAGCCGATATTTCAAGAAAAGTGTGGGCATTTCGCCTAAAGAATTCAGAAAAGAAGTTGGCATTTCTATCGTGGCAAAATAGTCCATGAAAACTCCTTTATGTCCATTTTTATCCAGATAAGCATAAAGTAATTTTGGTATGTATTAAAAACAGAATCAAAATGGAAAAATTTATACGATTTATTGCGGGTGGACAAAATAACTTTATTCACTTTTTAAGAATTGCCATATTTGTTGTAATGGCATGGATTGGCGGATTAAAAGCCTTTAAATATGAAGCTGACGGAATTGTTCCGCTGGTTGCGAATAGTCCGTTTATGAGTTTCTTTTATAAAGATGCCAATAAACAAGTTGTGAATGATGAAGGTAAAACGGTAAAAGCGTACACGCTTTACAAAAACGTTGAAGGTAAAACTGTTGAGAAAAACATCAAATGGCACGAAGCCAACGGAACTTATATTTTTTCTTACGGATTAGGAACTGTTATTGTCACAATTGGTTTGTTGGTTCTTTTGGGAATCTGGTTTCCTAAAATAGGCTTTTTGGGTGGACTTCTGACATTCGGAATGGCGTTTGTTACTTTATCTTTTTTAATCACGACGCCAGAAGTTTATGTGCCGAATCTGGGCGGAGATTTTCCAACGCCAGAATTTGGTTTTCCGTATCTTTCTGTAGGAGGCCGTTTGGTTCTCAAAGATATTATCATGATGAGCGGCGGATTGATTGTCGCTTCAGACAGTGCAAAGAAAATTTTAAAACGATTTTACGCTTAATCAAAAATAAAAAAAAGCTGCGCAAGGGCTCAGACTTGCACAGCTTTTTACAAAAACTCAAAACTAATTATTCATATTTTAAATATTTCAGCACATCGACTTTTGTTGCTTGATACGCTTTTGCTAAAACAATACATAGCGTTAAAAACAATAAAAGCAAAAAGGAAAGTAGAAACGGCAGCATCGGAATTTCGATTCTAAAGGCAAAATTATTCAGCCATTTCTGCAATAAAACATAGGCAGGAAATACGGCAATAAGAAAACCTATTGCACAATAAACTACATATTGTTTAGACAGTTCTTTCAGTAAAATATTGGTCTCTGCGCCCAAAGTTTTTCGAATCGCAATTTCTTTCATTCTTCTTTGAATGGAATAAGATGCGAGAGCAAAAAGTCCAAAAAGCGCAATAAGAATTACAATAACATTGAGCAGAGAAAACAAATTTTTCTGCTTTACATAAGACTCGTAAGTTCGCGCATATTCTTTATCGGCAAAATCATATTGAAACGGATATTCGGTATCGACTTTTGTTTTCCAGAATTTTTCAATTGCAGCAATACTACTTTGAATCTGATCTGCTTTTAATTTTACATAAATTCGATTCATTTCATTAGCCATATCCAGAGATTTTATATGATAAAAAGTAATCGGCGGAACATCGACTTCTGGACTTAAAAGATTAAAATCTTTTACCACGCCAATAATCCTCATTTTCTGATTCCCAATTTTGATCTCTTTACCAATAGGATCTTTTATCTGCATTAAAGCCAATGATTTTTCATTAACTAAAACAGAATTTATAGTGTCTGAAGCTATATTTGGACTAAGATTTCTGCCTTTTATTACTTTTATATTTAGCAGATTTAGCATGTCATAATCAAGTCCGATTGCTTTTTGTTTGAAAAGCACATCTCGATACCAAATTGGCCATTGTGAATCATCTTCTCCATCAAAAGAAAGAAGACCAGTTGAAACTTTTTCAACGCCTTTAATTTTTGAAAGTTCCTGTTTTATAGTGTTATATCTTTCAAAAATATTCTTTCCAACATTTTCTCCCTGATAATAGGAAGACGGAAGATTTAACGAAATTGCCATAACCTGATCGCCTTTAAAACCAAGATCTTTATTGTTTAGATATTTAATTTGCTGATAGACAACGACAGAACCAATAATAAAAAAGGAAGCAATGGCAAATTGAAAAATCAGCATTCCATTTCTAATCCAAACACCGCTTTTACTTCGAGCGTAATTGCCTCTTAAAACTTTTAAAGTCTCGAAATTAGCAACATATAATGCTGGAAATATTCCTGCAAACACAATGGTTATGAAAAAAACTAGTATCAACTGAAGATAAAATTGACTTTCGATTATCCTTAAATTTTTCTCTAAAAAAGAATTGTAATAAGGAAGAGCAATTTCTACAATCATTAACGCTAATAAAACCGAAAAAGCAGTCATCAAAACGGTTTCAAAAATGAATTGCCAAACAATCTGTTTTTTGGAAGCGCCCAATACTTTACGAACTCCAACTTCTTTAGCTCTTTTAATCGAATTTGCTGTTGCCAAATTGATATAATTGACAATAGACAGAATAAGAATTAAAACCGATAAGCAAGCCATAATTACCAGAAACTGATAATTTCCTCTTCCTTCAGGATATCCATCAGTAACAGAATGTAATCTAGCAGATGAAAGCGGTTCCATCAAAACTTTGAAACTTCCCATTTTCTTGACCATTTCGGCAGGTGTAAAACCCGCTTGTTTGGCAGTTCTTACAATAACCTCGTCATAAAATACTTTATCAAGCATTTTTCTGGTCGATTCTACCTTTGATGGATCTTTTAGTTTTACTAATACTTTTAAAACAAAAAGGCCAGGGTTTTTGTCTGGATCTGCCAAGTCTTTCATGTGGTTTATCACTATGTTTGGTGCGATCGATGAGTTTCCTGGAATGCGATAAACACCTGAAATTGTAAACGTAGCATCCAAACATTTGATTTGTTTGCCTATTGGATTTTTATTTCCAAAAAAGCGTTCTGCAAGTTTCTCTGAAATGGCAATACTGTTTTCGTCTTTTATAGCTGATTTGGCATTTCCATAAATAAATTCAAACGGAAAAAGAGAAAAGAAATCTTTTTCGGCATTTACGATTTTATCTACAAATTCCTTTTGTCCATTGTAAATCACTTTGTCTTTTTGATACCATTCATCTGCATATACAACAGCTTCTACGTTGGGATCATTTTCTAAATGAGGTTTTAAACGTACAGGATTATTTGCAGTTACTGGCATATCGCTTAATTGCGCTAAAACCTGATAAACTTTATCTTTTTCTGGATTCCAAGCATTGTAGCTGTGTTCGTCGTTCCAATATAGAAGCGCGAAAATTAGACCCGAAATTCCTATTGATAATCCGAGAATATTGAGGGCAGTAAATAATTTACTGTGTTTGATTTGATAGATAAATATATTGATCCAGTTCTTTAGCATTTTGTTGGTGGTTTAAATAATATAGAACATAAGTTTATGTTATGTCTTATACTTTGTGAGGTTAGTTTCACGCAGATTTTACAGATTTTGGCAGATGTATTTTAAATCTAAAAGAAATCTGCCTAATCAGCTTAAATCTGTAAAATCTGAGTGAAATAAAAAACTTAAAACTAATTACTCGTATTTTAAATATTTTAAAACATTTACTTTGGTCACTTGGTAGGCTTTTGCTAAAACAATCGTCAGCGTTAAAAACAACAGTGATATAAAAGCAACGAAGAATGGCAAAAACGGAATATCGATTCGAGAAGCAAAGTTTTCTAGCCATTTTTGCATCAATAAATAAGCAGGAACAATTCCGATTAAGAAACCAAGTACGCAGAAAATTACATACTGTTTTGATAATTCCTTTAATAGAATATTGGTTTCCGCACCGAGTGTTTTTCTAATGGCGATTTCGCGCAATCTTCTTTCCATAGAAAAAGAAGCCAAAGCAAATAATCCGAAAACAGCAATTAATATTACGACCACATTCAGCAGAGCAAACAAGTTTCTTTGATCCTCGTATTTTTTATAGGTTCGGGCAAAGTTTTTATCTACAAAATCATACTCAAAAGGATATTCCTGATCGACTTTAGATTTCCAGAATTTATTAATTGCAGCAATGGTTTCTGGCATTTGATCTGGCGATATTTTAACAGAAATATAGTGCATATCATTTGTAATCCAGTCAAAAGCATTGATATGGAAGAAAATCATTGGAGCGATATTATATTCCATTCCGACATAATGGAAATTTTTGACAATACCCACAACTTTAAATTTTTTCCCTCCAAAAGTGATATCCTGATTTACAGGATCCTTTACTTGAAGCGTTTTTGCGGCGGTTTCATTCAATAAAGCACTCGAAATGCTGTCTGTTGCCAATTCAGGATTCAAATCTTTTCCTTTGATAATCTGAATTCCTAAAAGATTTAATTGTCCAAAGTCCATTGGCATTTGCTGTGTTATGACTGCTTTATTGGATTTATAATGAAGCTCTTGCCAAGAATTATCATTGCTTCCAATAGAAAACATTCCTGCAGAAACTCCTTCAACACCTTTAATTTTTTCTAGTTCTTGTTTAATGGTTTTGTACCTTTCGTATTGATTTTTTCCTTTTTGCGGTTTAAAAGAAATATCCATAACCTGAGATCCATTAAAACCTAAATCTTTCGCCATCATAAAGTTTACCTGTCTATAGACAATAAACGACCCGATAATAAAAAGGGTAGCAATAGAAAACTGCAAAACAAGCATTCCGTTACGAATCCAGACACCGTTTTTACTTCTCGAAAAATTGCCTTTTAAGACTTTCAGTGTTTCAAAATTTGCAATGTAAACAGCAGGAAAAACCCCCGAAACAAGGATTACAAAGAAGAAAATTAAAATAAGTTGGAAGTAAAATTGAGTTCCAATTAATGTTAAGTTCTTGTTTAAAAAAGCATTGTAAAAAGGAAGCGAAAGTTCTACGATTACCATTGCCAGTAAAACCGAAAACAAAGTAATAAGCGTGGTTTCAAAAACAAACTGTGTAACAATTTGCGATTTAGTAGCACCGACTATCTTGCGAACTCCAACTTCTTTGGCTCGTTTTACTGCATTTGCAGTAGCCATATTAATGTAGTTTACGATCGAAAGTATTAAAATTAAGATAGATAAACCCATTATAATTTTTAGAAATTGCAAATTGGCATTCTGTTCAGGAAATGCATAATTTCCTTGACGAAGCCTTGCTTTTGTAAACGGAAGAAGCCTTGTTTTTATAGGTTCGCCGTATTGCTTAATAAATTGTTCAATTGATAAGCCTTCAGCTTTTGCCTGTTTTTTGTAGTTGTCTTCAAGAAATATTTTGTCTAAATTTTGAATAACTGCTGTGGTGTCGCTTGGCTTTTTGAGCTTTAGCATTAATCCGTAACTAAAACCCCAGTTATCTTTGTTTTGTTCTAATTCCTCTTCTAAAACAGGAGTAATTACCGAAGGCATTACTGACGATTTTTCAGGCATTTTATATATACCGCGAACAACAAAAATTCGATCTGCGTATTTGACCTGTTTTCCCATTGGGTTTTCATTCTTAAAAATGCGCGCAGCAGTTTCTTTAGAAAGAACCATGCTGTTGCGGTCGCTAAAAGCTGTCTTAGCATTACCTTGAATAAATTCAAAAGGGAAGAAAGAAAAGAAACTCCTTTCGGCTGAAAAGATTTTGTCAACCAATTCGATTTTTCCGTTATGCTGAATAGTTTCCGTGGTATAGTTTACTCTGAAATAACAGTATTTATCCAAATATGAAGTAGTTGCATTAAGCATTCTGCCTGGAATTGGAGAATTTGTTGTCCAGATATTTCCACCTCCAAAATCATTCATTGCAATGAAAATTTTATCTTTCTCAGGATTCCATTGATCGTAAGAATGTTCGTCGTTCCAGTATAGAATTGCAAAGATTAAACCTGCAATTCCTATACTCAAGCCCAATATATTAAGGGCTGTAAAGAATTTGTTGTTCTTTATATGATAAACAAATATGTTTGTCCAATTCTTCAACATGACTTTAGCAGTTAGAATTAACTAAAACATCAACATTTCTATGATTTACTTTTTCAGAAAGGATTTCGCCATCTTTCATTAAAATTGTTCTTTGCGAGAAAGAAGCATCGTAATCTGAGTGTGTTACCATCAAAATTGTCGATCCGCTGGCATGAAGATCGGTCAACAATTCCATTACTTCATTTCCGTTTCTGCTGTCTAGGTTTCCTGTTGGCTCATCGGCCAAAATAATTTTCGGATTATTGATTAAAGCTCTTGCTACGGCTACACGCTGCTGCTGTCCGCCTGAAAGCTGTTGCGGAAAATGCTTCAATCTATGAGCGATTCCCAAAATTTTTGCCATTTCGTTTACGCGTGATTTTCTTTCGGCAGAAGGAACGTTATTGTAAATTAAAGGCAATTCGATATTATCAAAAACAGATAATTCATCAATTAAATTGAAGTTCTGAAAGATGAATCCGATGTTTTCTTTTCTGGCTTGCGCTCTAGACTTTTCTTTTAAGCCAACCATTTCCTGATCCAAAAGCTGGTAACTTCCGCTAGAAGCGCTATCCAAAAGTCCAATGATATTCAACAAAGTCGATTTTCCGCTTCCAGACGGTCCCATAATAGAGACAAAATCGCCTTGATTGATGGTTAACGAAATTTCACTTAATGCTTTGGTTTCTAATTCCTCAGTTCTAAATACTTTTGAAAGTTTTGTAATGGTAATCATAATTTGACTGTTTTAATTTTTGATTGATTTTCTTTTAAAATTTTTATGCTCTTTGGAAATGACAGAAACAAGTCTGAAAATTAAGATAAATTATTTTTAATTTATCGCTATTTATTTTGTTATTTGTACTTCCGAAAGAGGTTAATTATTAATGATTTACAAGTTCTAATGTGATTTTCGTGCCAGTAAATTAAACCTTGTAAATACCTTGTTTTTAAGGGATTATTTTTCTGAATAAATTTAAACTGTCCATAAGTGGACACCTTTCGTCCAAAACTGAACAATAATGAAAAAGACCAACGCATCTATTTTAATCATCGACGATCAGGAAGACATTCTTTTTGCATCAAAAGTCTACCTGAAAAAGTATTTTGAAAACATTTATACACTCAATAACCCGAAAAACATTGTCGAATTATTGGCAAAAAATGCCATTGATGTTGTACTGTTAGACATGAATTACAGATTAGGTTTTGAAGATGGAAGAGAAGGTTTGTATTTATTGAAAGAAATAAAAACGCTTTCGCCTAAAACGGTGGTAATTCTAATGACGGCTTTCGGAAAAGTAGAAACCGCTGTTGAAGGATTAAAATCGGGTGCTTTTGATTATATTCTGAAACCTTGGGAAAATAAAAAGCTTTTAGAATCGGTAAAACAAGCTGTAGATAAAGCTCGAAAAGAACAGAAGAAAAACAAAGAAGTAGAAGTAAAAGAAGAATTCTTTGTTGGCAGTTCTGAGATTATAAAAAAGGCATATTCTTTAGCAGATAAAGTCGCAAAAACTGATGCCAATGTTTTGATTTTGGGTGAAAACGGAACAGGAAAATTTGTTCTAGCGCATCATATTCACACGCAATCAGAAAGAAAAAGCCAGCCATTTATTGCTGTTGATTTGGGTTCTTTAAATTCTAATATTTTCGAAAGCGAATTGTTTGGTTATGCCAAAGGTGCTTTTACCGATGCCAAAACCGATACAGCGGGACGTTTTGAAATGGCGCAGAACGGAACCATTTTTTTGGATGAAATAGGAAATGTACCGCTTCATTTACAATCAAAACTTTTGCAAGTTATTCAGACCAAAACCGTAACAAGATTAGGAGAAACTAAAGCAAGACCTTTAAACGTTAGAATTATTACAGCAACCAATTTGAATTTGAAATTGGAAGTTGCCGATAAAAATTTCCGTGAAGACTTGTATTATCGCATCAATACGATGGAAATTGTTTTGCCTCCGCTTAGAGAACGTCACGAAGATAAGATTCCGCTTGCCGAATATCTTTTGGATAAAATGATTGAGAAATATGGTCGTGACGAAATCACTTTTGATAAAAAAGTCTTAGAACAGATTGAAAAACATGCTTGGAACGGAAATATCCGTGAAATGGAAAATAAGATTGAACGTGCCGTTATTCTTTGTGAAAATAACACCATAACGGTTTCTGATCTGGATTTAGAAACGATAACGCCTTACGAGGAAAACTCAGATGATATTCAGCTTTCTTCGGTTGAAAAGGCAACAGTTGAAAAAGCACTGCTTAAAAACAACAACAATATTAGTAAAACTGCCGAAGAATTGGGTTTGTCAAGAGGCGCGCTGTACCGACGTTTGGAGAAATTTAATATCAATATCGACTAATTATGCTAAGGACTTTACAAACTTATAAACTCCTTTTTCTGCGATTAATTTTGATCGTGATCGGAATCGAATTGTCGCTGTATTTCTTTAGAATTGGTTTGCTTTTTACGGGAGTTTTTGGTCTCTGCATGGTTTTTCTGCTTGGGAGGGAAATGTATTTTTATGTTAGAAATTTAGTTCTGATTTACAATAAAACCATTTCTTCGATATTGCAGGATGATTTTAGTTCCGATTTCTCAAAACATAAATTCAATAGCACTTACAATGAGCTCTTTACCTTGTATGAAACTTTAAAAGGTAAACAAAATGAGCAGGTCACGAGAGATATTATCTACCGTTCGATTTTAAACAATATAGAATCGGGTGTTATTATTTTACAGAAACAAGAAAGTGATTGGAGTATTTTTTTGATGAACGATTATTTTTCGAGTCACTTTAATGTTCCGAAAGTTTCAAAATGGAAATATCTTAAAAATCAGCTGCCCTCTTTGTGCGAAATTATCGAAGAAGATGATTTTCATGAAATTAAAACTTCAATCGAACTTAGTATAAACGAACAAAGTAAACAGACGTTTGTTTTGCAGGCTTCACGAACCGAAATTTTTGGGCAGGATTATTTTATTGTTCTATTAGATTCCATTCAGAATGTAGTAGAAAAGAAAGAAAAAGATGCGTGGATTAATTTGATGAAAGTGATTTCGCATGAATTGCTAAATTCTATAACGCCAATTCGTTCGATTTGCCAAAATCTGGAAGATTTAGTAGAACAAGATTCACTTTCGACAGAAGACTTAGAAGATATCAAACATAGCGTTCATACAATGCTGAGACGAAGCGATCATTTGCAGAAATTTGTTGAAGGGTATCGAAAACTGGCAATGCTTCCTTCGCCTAAAAAAGAAAAAACTTCACTGCAACACATAACTGAAAACTGTATTCAGGTTATGAATCCGTTGTTTAGGAAAAATAATATTGAAGTTACCAATTCCGTTACTCAAAATTATCTAATAAATATAGATTCGCAGCAGATAGAACAAGTAGTGATTAATTTATTGACAAATTCGATTAATGCTTTAGAAAATAGCAATACGAAGCAAATTTCGATTTCTGCTGAAGCCAAAAACAATCGCATTTTTATAAAAGTTTCGGACTCTGGAAAAGGAATTGAAAAAGAAATTGAGGACAAAATATTTCTTCCGTTTTTCACCACCCGAACAGAAGGAGCGGGAATTGGATTGACTTTATCGAAGAACATTATAGAAGCGCATGGTGGTTATATTTCGCATAAAAACGAAAATGGCAAAACGATTTTCGAGATTTCTTTGATTGAGGATTGATTAGCCTAAAAAAAGATTTAAATTTTTTCACGCAGATTCAGCAGATTTAAAAAGATTTATTAAAATAAAAATCTGCGTTGATCTGCTTAAATCTTTTTAAATCTGCGTGAAATATTTTAAAATATTAGTTTTTTCTAATCAACAGCTTTAATTTTTCGCTTTTAAAATTGACTTCAGAAATAATTGTAGCAGAAAAAATTAAAGTTCCGCCCAAAAGCAGTCGCCATGAAAGGTTTTCTCCCAAAATAAAAAAAGCTCCAATTGCGCCAAAAACAGGCTCAAACAAATAAATAACCGCTACACGTTCTGCCGATAAATAACGTTGTGAAATGTTTGAAACCGTATACATAAAAGCCGTAGAAAACAAAGCACAGTAAATTACGCCCATCCAAAACGTATTATTTTGAGGAAACCATTGAGATGAACTGTCTGTTATCGCTATAAAAAAAGTGAAAAGCGCACAGAACGCAAACATTGGCACAATAGAATACAAAAGATTTTTGGTGGCCGAATGTTTTTCAACAGCAATTAAATAAACTGCAAAAGCAAAGGCTCCTGCAATGGTAAATAAATCCCCGAAGTTTATGGTAAATTTATCTTGAATGGCAATAATAAATAACCCAGTTAAAGCCGTCAAAGCGGCAATCCAGATTTTTAGTGAAGCGTTGGTTTTATAAATGGCTAGTTTTAATAACGGAATAATAATTACGGTTAATCCAGCAATAAAAGAGCATTGTGAAGCATCTGTATATTTAAGTCCAACAGTTTGAAGCTGAATGCCTAAAAACATCGGCACAGCAAGCAAAAAGCCTGTTTTAATGGCTTCTCGATTAATGTCTTTGACATATTTCCAAAAAATAATACTCAATACCACAACAGCCAGTAGGAAACGATAAAATAAAAATACGTTTAGCGAATAGTAGCCAATTGCCATTTTCGTAACAGAGTAAGATACTCCCCAAAATGCAGTGCCAAGAATTAATAAAAACAATAAAAGCTGTCTTCTTTCCATTTTAAATCAATACTTTTTTCATCATTAAATCGGTTTGCTCGTCGTTGCCTAATCTAAAAATATGGGTGTCAAATTGTACGAAACCGTTTTTAGTGTAGAAACTTACTGCTCTAAAATTCTTTTCCCAAACACCCAACCACATGTAAGTAGCTTTTATTTCTTGGGCAATTTCTTCTGCTTGAGCGTATAGTGCTTGGGCGACTTTTTTGCCATGAAATTCCTTTGCCACATAAATACGTTCTATTTCTAAGGCGTTTAAATCTTCTTTTTCGGTTTGTGCATCAGTTGTATTCAATTTTAAGTAACCGACTATTTTTTCATCTAAAACAGCTAAATAGAAATACGATGAAAGATTGTTTAATTCTGCTGTCAGTTTTGCTGTAGCGAAGCTTTCGTCCAAATATTTTTTCATGTTTTCTTCGCTGTTGACATCGGCGAAGGTTTCAGAAAAAGTTTGTCTGCCAATTGATTGCAATTTTAAAGCATCTTCAGTTGTGGCTTTGGTTATTTTTAACGTATTCATGTTTGTTTCTTTAATGCGTTTAAAGCTGTTTTTTGTTTCTGATAAATGCGTAAATTGCATCAATGGATTTACAGCAGATTAAATATTTTTTGGCTTTGGCCCGCGAACTTCATTTCTGGAACACCGCCGGTAAAATGAATATTACACAATCGGCACTTAGCCGTCAGATTCAGTCTCTTGAGAATCAGCTTGGCGTGCAGCTGTTTGAGCGTAACAAACGCAATGTTAAACTTACTGCAGCTGGCCAGTTCTTAAAAGAAAAATGGGAAGTTGAATTGAGTAAACTAGAGTTTATTCATCAATCTGCCCGTCAGATTCAGCTAGGCGAGAGCGGTACGATTACCATTTCTCATCCCGATTCTATTTCGGCTTCTCTTATGCCCGAAATTTTGTCGCGTATTTCAGAAGCTTTTCCAAAACTAAAAATCAAACTGGTTCAGGTGCTGTACGAGAATCAGCAGGATTTTCTGCGAAATTATAAAATAGATCTGGCGATTACCAGAGATATCAATAATTCAAAAGATATTCAATCTCAAAAAATCTATACCGATCACTTAGCAGTTGTTGTTCCAGAAGATCATCCATATCAAACGCCTGAGGATTTTACTAAAGAAACCCTTGCGTCTCAAAAGTTTATTTTACCAACTAATGACGAAGGCAGCAGTTACAGCGACCTTATTCAGAGATTATTCAATTCTTTGGATAACGCGCCAGAAGCTTATCTTCAGTCTGAATTTGGTTCTTCGATAATTGCTTTGGTTCGAAAAGGCCTTGGAATCGCGATTTTACCCGATTCGTATGTCTTTCATGAAATCCCTGGAATCCGATTTATAAAATTGCCTCTAGAAACCGATTTGTATGTCAATTGGAGAACCGAAGATCATAATCCGGTACTGGCCAATGTTTTGAAATTGATTATTCCGTAAATCGTTAAGCTCTTAGCATTCCGATATGCGGAATTCCGTCTTCATCATACACTTCTCCTTGTTCTGCAAATCCTAAAGATTGATAAAATTTGGATAAATGGTATTGCGCACTAATTCTAATTGGACCTTTTCCGAATTTCTCTTCGCAACCCGCAATCGAAGCTTCCATTAGTTTTACTCCTAAACCTAATCCGCGATGCGATTTGGCAATTACAACTCTTCCAATTGAAACTTCATCATACGATATTCCTTTTGGAAGTAAGCGCGTCACACCTGCCAATTCGTTATCGACATAATACAATAAATGAAAACCTTTCTGGTCTTTATTATCTAAATCGAGATAAGGGCAGTTTTGTTCGACTACAAAAACGTCACTTCTTAACCGAAGCATGTTGTACATTTCGTGATTGGTTAACTCGTCAAAAGATTTAATGGAATGGCTGAATGTCATTTTTTATTTTAGGCTTTAATTTTTGGCAAAGATAAAGGAGAGAATAATGATTAAAAATGCTATTTTTTTATCATGTGATGCTGGAATTGCATTAGTTGTTTTAAATTCCAAATCTTAAATTCCAAATTCCAAGCCGAAAACACAAAACGAAAGTGGAAACTTTGTCAAAGTTAAGGCAACAGTTTACGTCAACAGTTTGTCATTCCGAGGAACGAGGAATCTCCGCATGAAACTCTACAAAGATTGGCAACTATTCTGAACGGAGCTACTTGCGGGGATTCCTCCTTCGTCGGAATGACAAGATTGCGTGAAAATCCTATGTGTTAGAAAATAGTTTCTTTTAATTACCTTTTTTTGAGAGAGGGAAATGTACGTTTCCATGCGTTTAAAAACAAAAAAACTTTGTCAAAGCTTTAAAACTTTGACAAAGTTGTATCCAATTCGTGTAATATATTTTTAGTGAGAAACTGCCTTTAAACCAACAATAGAACCAACTAAAGTAGCCAAGAAAAACAATCTCCAGAACGCCGCAGGTTCTTTAAAAACAAAAATTCCGACCAGTACAGTTCCCACAGCTCCAATTCCTGTCCATACAGCATAAGCGGTTCCCAGCGGAAGGGTTTCTGTTGCTTTCATTAATAAAAGCATACTTACAGTTAACGAAATAAAGAAACCAATATACCAATAGTACATTTCAGTTCCAGTAGTTGCTTTTGCTTTTCCAAGACATGATGCGAAGGCTACTTCAAATAGACCCGCGATGATTAAAATAATCCAGTTCATATAGTTAAAATTTTGTGATGCAAAGTTCTTTTATGGAAATCAGAAAAAAATTAACAAATGATAAAAAATGAAGTTATTTTAAATCTGCACGTATTCTACTTAAACTGACTTGTGTAATTCCCAAATAAGAGGCAATATGTCCTAATTGCACTCTTTGGAGAAGCTCAGGATGATCTTTCATTAATTCCAAATAACGTTCAGACGCATTTTTGAATTGTTTAGAGATCAAACGTTCTTCAGTTTTAATCAATTCTTTTTCAGCAAATTTTCTTCCCCAATTGGCGATGTGAACATCTTCATTAAAGAGTTTTCTTAGATTTTCTGTTTTGAGTTCGTACAATTCGCAGTCTTCCAAAAGTTCGATGGTTTCATAACCAGGCTGATCTTCCACATAACTTTTCATCGAAATAATGGTTTCACCTTCTTTTCCAAACCAAAAAGTGACTTCATTATCTCTTTCTACATAAGCTCGCACCAATCCTTTCTTTATAAAATAAATATTAGATTCTACTTTATTGGCTTTTAGCAAAATATGCCCTTTAGCAAAAGCAATTTCGGTGACATTGTTTTGCAAAGCGAGCTTAGATTGCTCAGGAAGTTCGTGTATGTAATCGAGAATTTTGGAAATATCCATCAACGGAATTTTAGTATTTTGGAATAAAGGTAAAAAGTAAACGGTAAAATGAGTGTTGGTTTTATAAAAAAAATCCCGTTTCAAAATAGAAACGGGACTTAAAAACAACCTCTGCGATGAGCTATTATAAACAGAAGCCATTTTTGACCAACATATAAACTAATTTATTCCTCCGCCTAAAGCTTTGTACAGCAATACTTGAGAGTTTGCATTTCGAAGTTGGATATCAACAAAATCCAATTCGGCTTGCAATTTATTTTTTTGTGCATTGATGATTTCCAAATAATTAGCATAACCGCTCAAATACAAATCGTTTGAGACATTTACGGCAATTTCGAGATGATCAATTTCGTTCAATTTATATTTTAAAACATCTTCATAAGCTTCATTTCGATGCAGTAAAGCGCTTAATTCGTTGAACGCTGTCGTCACTGCATTTTGATAGTGAAGGAATGAGATTTCCTGTCTTCTGTTGGAAACATAAAATTCCTGTTTGATTTGTCCTTTATTGAAAACAGGAGCTGTCAAACCTCCTAATAATTGCCAAGCAAAGGAACCCGCATCAAAAAGAGTGTTGAATGAAAATGAGTTGAAACCTGCATAACCGCCCAGATTTACCGTTGGGAAAAAGGCAGCGCGAGCCGATTTAGCATCTGCGTTACTTGCTAATAATTCGAAGTAAGCTTCAGAAACATCGGGTCTTTTATGAATGATAGAATCTACGCTTATTTTTTGGTTTAAAACTTCTAAATGTCCAGCTAAGAAATCGTTGCTTCGGTCAATTTTTCCGCCATATTCCCCCAAAAGAGTCAATAAAGCTTTCTCTGTCTGATCAATGCTTAAATGCAGTTCTGAAGCTTCGGCATGAATGTTATTGTTTTGCGCATTAAATTGCTGTACAGCCAATTCTGTAGCTTTTCCAACAGATCTTTGTGCCGAAACAATATCTAATGCTCTTTCTTGCGTTTTTAAGTTGTTATCGTAAATCGACTTTTGTTTGTCTAATGCAATCAACTTAAAATATAAGTCGGCAACATCGCTTAAAAGGCGAGTTTGCAACAATCGCATTCCTTGCTGTGAAGCAAAAAATCGCTGTTGTGCTGCTTTTTTACGATTGCTTAGTTTTCCCCAGATATCAGCTTCCCAGGAAACTTTCGCACCTAAAAATAGGTTCGGAGTTACATCTTCGTTGATTCTTTGTTTTTCGCTAATATTCTGAGAAAAGTTAGTATCAAAGTTACCAACTCCATCCATTGTATATTTTCCGTAATGTGTTCCAGAAGCATCGGCAACAAAATCTAAAGAGGGAAGAAGCGCCAGTTTTGCCACTTTTAAATGCGAATTGGCAATCAGGATTCTTTCCTGCATAATTAAGTAATCAGGATTCTTGGCAATGGCTTTCTTTAATAAAGCTTCTAATTTTGGGTCTTTAAAAAAGGTTTCTGTTTTTAATGGAATAAAAGTCTCGTTTGATGCTTCTTTTCTTTGTGCATCAAAATTTTCTGGAAGCTTTGCCGCGTCTAGTTTAGTGCTAACTTTTGGTGCAGAACAAGCTGTCAAAAGTAAAATTCCGGTTATTACAACGGCACTTTTGGTTGTCCTTAGAAACTGCACATCAGCATTTTTATATTGATTTAATATCTCTTTCATTGTTTAATTTTATTTGTTCAATCTGCCAAGCATTTTTTAATCGTATTCATTAGCTTAGATTAATCTGTGTAAATCTGCTTTAATCTGTATTAATCTGCGTGAAAAAAACTATGGGTAAAAAATATTTCACGCAGATTTTAAAAGATTGTTGCAGATCAAATTAGATTTATTTAATCTATTTTGCTCAACGAATTAATTGTTTGACTTACTCATTCGTTTTTCCAATTTCGCAAACAGTATGTAAAGTCCCGGAATAATTAAAAGACCAAATACAGTTCCGATTAACATTCCTCCCGCAGCTGCTGTACCGATGGAACGGTTACCAATTGCACCCGCACCAGAAGCGATACACAGCGGAATCAATCCTGAAATAAAAGCAAAAGAGGTCATCAAAATAGGTCTAAAACGAAGTCTTGCTCCTTCAATTGCCGCTTCGACAATATCGCGTCCGAGTTTATTTTGTGCCATCGCAAACTCAACAATCAGAATGGCGTTCTTGGCGAGCAGACCAATCAGCATGACGAGTGCTACTTGGGCATAGATGTTATTGTCAAGTCCGACCATTACAAGTGCGATATAAGAACCGAAAACTCCAACTGGTAAGCTTAATAATACTGGGAACGGAAGCAATAAACTTTCGTACTGTGCAGCCAATAATAAGTATACAAAAAGTATACAAAGCGCAAAAATGTATATGGTTTGATTTCCTGATAAAATCTCTTCACGTGTCATACCAGACCATTCCAATTCGAAACGGCTTGGCAATTTTTCGGCAGCAATTTTTTCAACAGCTGCAATGGCATCTCCAGAGCTGTAACCTTCAGCTGGTTCACCGTTAATCATGGCTGACATGTACATATTATAACGCGTTAAAACCTCAGGACCATAAACTCTTTCTAATTTGATGAAAGTAGAAAACGGAACCATTTCGCCAGCCTCATTTTTCAGATACATATCCAAAATACTTTCTGGATTTTGACGGAATTGTGGACTTGCCTGAACCATTACTTTATACATTTGAGAGAAACGGATAAAATTGGTTGCATAAAATGAACCTAACATGGTTTGCAAAGTCGACATGGCATTGTCTACCGAAATTCCTTTTTTGGCAGCAAGATCATAATCAATATGAATTAAATACTGCGGGAAAGTGGCATCAAAACTCGAAAAAGAGTTTTGAATTTCTGGCGAAGCATTTAGTTCTTTGATAAACTCTTTAGTTACTTTGTCAGTATTGGTAATGCTTCCACCAGATTTATCCAGCAAACGAAGCTCAAAACCACTCGTGTTACCAAAACCAGGAACGGTTGGCGGTGCAAAAATTTCGATTTGTGCGTCGGTAATGTTTTTGGTTTTTTCTGTAAGTTCAGCCATGAATTCGGTTACCGAAATATCACGTTCGCTCCAGTCTTTTAGGTTAATCATTCCCATTCCGTACGAAGCTCCAGCGATTTCGGTTACAATGCTGTATCCCGCAAGAGTCGTTACGTTGTCTACACCTTTAATTCCTTGAGCAATTTTAGTTACTTCGTCCAAAGCTTTTTCAGTACGTTCTACGGTAGCTCCTTGTGGCGTTGTAACACTTACGTAAACCATTCCCTGATCTTCAGTTGGGATAAATCCAGATGCTAAAAACTTCGTTGTTCCCCATGTTAATATGCAGAACAATACTAATAATCCAATAGTTACAGTGCTGCGATCAGCAAATTTTACTAATACTTTGATGTATTTTGAAGTAATATTATCAAACCAGTGGTTGAATCTGTGGAAGAAACGATCTAAAAGCGATTTTTTCTCTTTGTTCGGATCGTGCGCTTTTAGCATAATAGCACAAAGGGCAGGAGTAAGGGTAAGGGCATTAATACCTGAAATCACAATACTAATGGCCATTGTCAATGAGAACTGCCTGTAGAAAACTCCAACAGGACCACTCAAGAATGCAACGGGAATAAATACGGCAGCCATTACAATCGTAATTGCAATAACGGCACCTGTAATTTCTTTCATGGCGCTAATGGTAGCTTCCATTGGCGACATATGTTCTTCGGAGATTTTTACGTGAACGGCTTCGACGACGACAATCGCGTTATCGACCACAATTCCGATAGAAAGAACTAAAGCAAAAAGCGTTAATAAGTTGATCGAGAATCCCATCATCGACATAAAGGTAAACGAACCAATAAGCGCGACAGGAACAGCCAATACCGGAATTAAAGTTGATCTCCAATCTTGAAGGAAAAGGAAAACGACGAATGCCACTAAAAGAAAGGCTTCAACCAAAGTTCTCAATACTTCATGAATCGAAGCGTCAAGGAAACGCGAAACATCATAAGCAATATTAAATTCCATTCCAGGAGGAAAAGAAGAACCTTTTAATTCGGTCATTTTTTCTTTTACGCTAGCAATAACTTCAGAAGCATTCGAACCTGGACGCTGTTTCAACATGATTGATGCCGAAGGTTTTCCATCGGTTTTAGAAACCATTCCGTAACTCATCGCACCAAATTCAATTTTTGAAATGTCTTTCAATCTTAAAATAGTTCCGTCTGAATTGGCTCTTAACGGAATTTCTTCATATTGTTTTGGCTCGAAGAACTTTCCGCCATACTTAATTACGTATTGTAATTGATTGTTCATTTGTCCTGAACCTTCACCTACTTTACCAGGTGCGGCAGAAATGTTTTGTTTTTGAAGTGAAGCAATAACTTCATTTGCCGAAATATTATACGAAAGCATCTTTTCTGGATCTAACCAGACACGCATCGAATATTCTTTCTGACCCATGATTTCGGCACGTCCGACACCATCAATACGTTTTAATTCCTGTAGAATATTAATATCGGTAAAGTTGAAGATAAATTGCTCGTCCTGAGTTTTGTCGGTACTCGTAATGTTCAAGTACATCAACATACTGTTTACCTCTTTTTCAGTTGTAACTCCGGCACGAATTACCTCTTCTGGAAGTTCATCCAAAATCGTGGTAACCCTATTCTGCACGTTTACAGCAGCCAAATCGGGATCGGTTCCTACTTCGAAGAAAACCTGAATTAAAGTTAAACCATCGTTGGAAGTTACGGTTGACATATACGTCATTCCAGGCACACCATTGATGGCTCTTTCTAACGGAAGGGCGACTGCATTGGCCGAAACCTCTGCGTTTGCTCCTGTATATTTTGCTGTAACGGTTACAGACGGTGGTACAATGTCTGGAAATTGGGTAATAGGAAGCTGAAACAACGCCAGCAATCCCAGAAGGACTATCATAACCGAGATGATTAATGACAATATTTTCCTCCTGATAAATAACTCTATCATTTTAAATGTTTTAGATAAATAATTAAATAACTGTTTTACAGATCGATAATCTACATTTGTTTCATGTTGATTTTATCACCGTCTCTTAATGATTGTGTGCCTTCTTGTACAATCAGGTCGTCGCTTTTTAGACCATCATTTAAGATATACACATCATCTAGAGTCGTTTCAATGGTAACATTCGTCATTTTAACTACTCCATCTTTGTTCACACGGAAAACGTATTGTTTGTCTTGGATAGAAAAAACAGCTTTCTGCGGAATTAAAATTGCATTGGTTTTTGGCTCCGAAATAATCAGTTTGCCAGAAGTTCCATGCTTGATAAATCCTTGCGGATTGTGAAATTTTGCTTTGTATTGAATAGAACCTGTTTGTCTGTCGATATCTCCATCAGCAGTTCTTAATTCTCCTTTTTGATCGTAAATTTGTCCGTTTGGCAACACCAATCTAATATCGCCTTGCGTGTTTAAAGCTTTGTCTTCCATCATTTGGAAATACGTATTCTCAGGAATTGAGAAATAGGCGTAAACATCGTCTAATTGAGAAACAGTAGTCAATAATGAACCATTTTCTACTAAACTTCCTTCCTTAAACGGAATACGGTCAACTGTTCCGTCAAATGGTGCGCGGATTGTGGTAAAGCTAATCTGTTGGTTGATTGCTTTTCTTTCTGCAGCAGCATGAGCCAATTTTGCAGAAGCGGCATCATTTTTTGCTTTAGATAATTCTAATTCTTTATCTGCAATTACTTTTTTATTGAAAAGGGTTTGCGCCTGTTCCAGTTCTACAGTTGCAATTCTTAAATCGGCTTTTGCGCTTTTGTAAACGGCTTCGGCTTTTAGCAATTGAATCTGAAGTTCAACATCGCTTATTTTGAAAAGGATTTGCCCTTTTTTTACTTTTTGTCCTTCGCTAACATATACTTTGTCTAGTAGACCTGGAATACGAACGTGAATTTCTACATTGTTTTTAGCATGTACATCGGCAACAAATTTGCTCGAAACTATGGTGTCTTTTAGAGTAACCTTATAAACAGGAAACGTTTTTATGTTGTTGGAATCTTTTTTAGATTTATCTCCGCACGAGACTAAAACGAATAAAGCCAAGGTGCATAAAAGAAATGGATTTTTATAAATGCTCATCATTAGGTTTAAATTTTTGAATAAATAGATGTGCTCCCTTGATACTAAAATATCGGGAGTCTGAATTTGGATTTTGTATTCGATAAAAATCGAAACAGAAAATAAAAATGGATTCGGATGCTTCTCTGTTGGAAAAGTACCTTTTAGAGGTGTTTTTATAGCAATAGCTGCTCAATCACATATGTAAATGAGGTATTTTTCTAGAATACTAGAATATAAAAACAACGAAATACATCAGTCTAGAATAACTGGTACAAATGTAAGTGGGGATGTCTTTCAATATGGTATATTGAAGCGATACCATAGATTAAGCTTTCTTTATAAAGCTTGAAGTTGACTAAATTACTGAAATAAGGAGCTTTGATCGTACTTTGTTCTAAAGTAGTCGCTCTGCATTTCATTTTCTTTTTGAGCTTATAATGAACTTCTAGATTTTTAGAAGAAGAAAAGTCAGAAGAAAAAATCTGCGTGTCGTCTGCCGCAACACTGTCTAAGGTAATGCAACTGCTAGTGCTTAAAATCGGCTGATACGTTTCGGTGCCTCTAAAAAAAGAAAGCAACGATAGTAAAACGACATATATGAACTTTGCAGGTTTCATTTACAGTACAGCAGATTATATAATTTTGTTCCTTAAAAGGAGGGAATATATTTGTTTAAAGTGCGCCAAATATAGTAATTTGAAAAGTAAGGTTTCTTAATTTTTTTCTAAAAACTGAGAAAATTAAAAATTTGATAATATTTGAAGTTGGTTTTTAGAGTTTTGATATTTATTGAGATTTGTATTAAAAAGTTATTGTTTCTGTGCTACTTTTATAGAACTAATTAAAAAACAATTAAATATGTCAAATCAATTTGAACCAATAATAGAAAAGGCTTACAATGCTTTTAACGAAAGAAATATAGCTAATTGTTTATCTACAATGCAAGATGATGTACAATGGTCAAAAGCTTGGGAAGGTGGTTATATTAGTGGTCATGATGAAATTCGAGAATATTGGACAAGACAATGGACAGAAATTAATCCGAAAGTTTTGCCAGTTGGTTTTGATGAAAGAGAAAATGGAAGTTTAGAAGTAAAAGTTCGCCAAACTGTAAAGGATCTTCAAGGTAATTTGATGTTTGACGGATTTGTAAAGCATATTTATACTTTTCAAGACGGATTGATTAAAACGATGGATATTGAGTTAGTTGAGAATTAATTATTTCCGCGCTCTGAAAAGACTTCCAAACTTGAATTAAAGAGCTACGCAAATATCTCTGACTTTATGCAATTTTTTTGCCTTATAAATGATAAACCTAGTGACCTGATTTTTCATGATAAAAACATTAAAAATAAAAATCACTCCAAAATACTAGAAGAATCCTTAATGTCAAAATCAGCATATTGCCAAGCATCATCAAAAGAGGTTTTGATTTTTAAAGCCTCTTTTTCTTTCTTCTGTGCGGTTAAAGCATTATAAAGTCCGATTAAGGCGAAGCCGTTTTTTGGAAGCGTTTGTAAATCTTGTTTGTAGACTTTTTCAGCTTCGGCGTATTTTCCAGCTTTCAGTAAAACTGTTCCTAAATAATGTCTAACGGAGAAAAACCAATCTGGTGGTTCGTTGTAATTTAATTGGTCTTCAATTGTTATTGCTTGGTTTAAAAGAACAATTGCTTTATCCAAATTATTCTTTTTGGCTTCAACTCCTGCTGAAAGCACATTGGCAGCAATTTGAACAAGGTCATAAGTGGTATTGATATTCCAAATGGTAACCTCTTTTAAAGTTTTATCTTTTGCTAATTGGTTCAGAGAAGCAAGCTGTTTTTCGGCATTGGCGATATCATTTTTTCCGAGATAAGCCATTCCTTGAGCATAATGCCAAATAGCATTTGGATATGCGAGATCTTTTTCAGGTTGCGGAATCTCCATAATTTTATCCCACATCGAAAATTTTACAGCAATATAATACGGAATGCTATAATAATGCTGTAAAGTTCCCCAACCAGCTTCGCGCATGATTTTGGGAGACATATGCTGCTGTAATATTTGTGCCGATTCCCAAGCCAATTTTGAATTTCCTTCTAAAGCCGCTGTAGCCACCAAAAAATGATAATTGTGTGGATAATAGGCGAGAGGATAAGCGCCTTGTGCATGGCAGGCAGTTGTATACAAACTATCAATTTTAACCGCTTCAATGTTGGAAAGTGTACCTTGGTGGTAATCTCCTGTTCGAATGTAAATATGAGAAGGCATGTGTACCAAATGCCCCGATCCCGGAACTAGAGTTTCTAGTAATTTGGCACTTTTAAGTCCGTTTTCTGGATGTGCAGAAGCTTCAACCGCATGAACCAAAAAATGATGAGCGCCAGGATGCTTCGGATTTTTTTTGATCAATTCGTTTAAAACAGCGAGTATTTCTGGAGTCCATTTTTTAGGTATTCCAGTACCTTTTTCATATAGATCCCACGGATGGAGATTCATTTGAGATTCGGCATAAAGCGCGCCAATATCGGGATAAGAAGAGAATTTAGCATATACTTTTTTCATAGCTTCAGCATAAACAATATCAAGCGGTTTTCTGTCTGTTGGAGGTTTGGCGGCGTATCTAACAGTTAGTGCATCGATTAAGGCAATTTCTTGAGGTGTACAGTTGGAAGAGAGTTGTTTAGCCTTTTGAGCTGCATCATATGCCCTTTGAAAATTATCTTCTTCCATTCCCGCATTGTAATTCGGACCTAAAACATACGCAAATCCCCAATATGCCATGGCGCAATTCGGATCTAAACGCGAAGCTTCATAAAATGATCTTGCTGCTTCGGCATGATTGAATCCGTACGCCAACATCATTCCCTGATTAAAGTATTCCTGGGCTTCGGGATTATTGGTTGTAATTTTAAAATTCACACCATCAAGACCTCTAAACTTAGGCGCTTTTTGGTTTTGAGTGTACCAATCTTTATCGTTCGTCTTCGGAATATAACATCCTTGCGAAGCGCTGACTTTAACTGATTTGGGTTCGGTGTTTTTTTCTTTACAGGAAATAAAAAGAAAAAAAACAGCAATTAGAAAGTAATTATATTTCATTGCAAAATGGATTTGAAATTATATAATCAGTGTAAAAGCTCGAGAAGAATAAAAATGATGCTTATAATCTAATAGATTGAAACGGAGAGTATTAAGCAAAATTAAATAAAAAAGAAATAGGTTTGTGTAAATATTTGTTTTTCAGTGTTTTGTGATTGTGTGGCTGGGCTTTAGGTTTCACGCAGATTTTGCAGATTTAAGCAGATTCGCGCAGATTTTTTTTAATTGATCTGTTTAGATCTGCCTAAATCTGCAAAATCTGCGTGAAAAAATATCTATAAAAAATAAGGTCTACACTTTTCAGCATAGACCTTAAATTATATGGGAATAAATAATTTATTAGTTTGTTCCAGCAGCAACTTTATCCACCAAAAACAATAATTCACCAGAAACTGGTTTAATCAATTGCATTGGATATAATGTTGGATTGTATTCGCCAGTTGTAACTTCTTTCAAAGCATGAACTTTCTTTTCTCCAAAAGCTACCACTACAATTTTTTCTGCTTTATTGATTATTGGAGCCGTAAGCGTAATTCTATACATTTTTTGTGGAGCTAAATAATAAGCGTCAACCCATTTGGTTTGCTCTTCTAGAACCGCTTCACCTGGAAAAAGAGAAGCTGTGTGTCCGTCGTCTCCCATTCCTAAAAGAATCAGGTCAAATTTACCTTCTTCGCCCAAAATAGTTCTGATAGATTTTTCGTATTCAGCTGCATATTCTTCTGGTGTAACGCCATCTTTGTACATTTCAAAAATGTTTTCTTGCGGAATAGGAACGTGGCTCAATAAAGTAGAGTAAGACATTTTAGCATTACTCAAATCATCATTAAGCGGAACCCATCTTTCGTCACCCCAAAAAATATAAACTTTGTTCCAGTCTATTTTGTTTTTGTAAGCATCAGAAGCTAATAATTTATAGATTCCTGCTGGAGAAGAACCTCCTGTAAGTACAGCTGTAAACTTGCCTTTTGCCGCAATTGCTTTCTGAGCCGATTCTACAAAAAGATCTGCAGCTGTAGTATTAATTTCTTCTGTGTTATTATAAATCTGTATCATTTAAAACTTCTTCTTTTGTTTGTGTATTCGGAATCCATTTGTGGCCTTGGCGTGCTAACAATTCATCAGCTTCTTCAGGTCCCCAACTTCCCGCTTTGTAATTTGGGAAATTTTTTGGAGCAGTTGTTTTCCAAACTTGCTGAATCGTATCAATTGCGTCCCAAGCTTCTTCCACTTGATCCCAGCGCATAAATAGAGTAGGATCTCCTAGTAATGCATCTGCAATCAACGTTTCGTATGCTTCTGGCGACATTGTTGAGCAAGCAAAATAATCAAAAACCATTTCAGCAGGTCTTAAAGACATTGATAAACCTGGTTTTTTGGTCATAAATTGCAGTTTAATGTCCATTGAAGGTTGAATATTGATAATCAGTCTATTTGGTGTCATGCCTTCTTTTCCATAAGAAAATGAAGAATGCGGAACGGGTTTAAACTGAATGATGATCGAAGATTGTTTTTCTTCCATTCTTTTTCCTGAACGTAAATAGAACGGAATTCCTTGCCATCTCCAGTTGTCCAAATAAATTTTCATTGCTACATAAGTCTCTGTATTAGAATCTGGCGCAATGCCTTTGTCTTGACGGTAACCTGGAACTGGAATACCTTTTATTTCTCCAGCATCGTATTGGCCTCTTACGATATAATGATCAACTTCGTCTGGTTTGATTCGGCGAATCGATTTTAAGACATCTGCTTTACGATTACGAATGTCATCAGCATTTAAAGAAGCAGGAGCTTCCATAGCTGTCATACATAAAATCTGAAGCAAGTGGTTTTGAATCATATCTTTAAGTGCGCCAACTCCTTCGTAGAATCCGCCTCGTTCTTCAACGCCCACTTCTTCTGCAACGGTAATTTGCACGAAATCAATAAAATTACGGCTCCATAAAGGCTCAAACATTGAATTTCCAAAACGGAAAGCCAAGATGTTTTGAACTGTTTCTTTTCCTAAATAGTGATCGATTCTGTAAATCTGCTCTTCTTTGAAAGTCTGTGAAAGCATTTCATTCAACTCAATTGCAGAAGCTTTATCGTAACCAAAAGGTTTTTCAATTATAATACGATCTTGTTTTGGATTTGCCGCCAGACCAATTTTCTTGATATTGCTCGAAATTGTCGAAATGAAAGAAGGCGTAATCGAAAGATAGAAAAGACGATTAGCTCGTTCGCCAAAAGCCAAGTCAAAATTGTTTATTTTTTCGTTCAATCCGATATACGATTCTTCTTTGTCAATATCAAGACTGTGGTAAGTGATGTGAGAAAGAAATTTTTCTGTTTCTGGGTCATCAATTCCTTTTCTTCTTGAGAATAGATTTAGATTTTCTGCTACATAAGCGCGAAAATCTTCATTGGTTTTTTCAGCTCTTCCAAGAGCAATAATCTGAAACTTTTCAGACATGCGTCCGTCAAGGTACAGATTTTGAAAAGCGGGGAATAGCTTTCTCTTCGCTAGATCTCCAGTTCCTCCAAAAATTACTATAATTGTCGGATTCTTTAGTTTATTTTTAGTCATTGTGTGGTGTAGTTGTGTTGCTTTAATTATTTACTCAGCCCATTGAGTATGGAAAACGCCTTCTTTATCGATACGCTCGTAAGTATGCGCTCCAAAATAATCACGTTGTGCCTGAATTAAATTGGTCGGAAGATTAGCAGAACGGTAAGCATCAAAATAAGCCAATGAATTCATTAATCCTGAAACTGGTAATCCTTTTTGAACTGCGAATTGAATAATCGCTCTCATTCCAGATTGGTTTTCTACTAATTTTGAAGCAATTCCGCTATCTAAAAGTAAATTTGGCAAATCTGTTTTGGCAACATATGCTTTTCTGAAATCTTCTAAAATTGTTGCACGAATGATACATCCGCCACGCCAGATTTTAGCAACTGTTTCTAAATTTAATCCGTAGTTATATTCTTTAGAAGCTGTGTGAAGCTGAGCTAAACCTTGAGCATAAGTCACAACGATAGAAAAGAATAAAGCCGATTTTAAAGAAGCATTTGCTTCGTTTTGAGGAACATTTGTTTCATCAGCGTTCCAAACTAATTTCTTAGCCGCTTCAATTCTTTCTGGTTTTGTTTTAGACATATCGCGCATGTTCACTGCCGCGTCGATTGTCGGAACTGGAACTTGTAAGTCCATTGCATTTTGCGATGTCCATTTCCCTGTTCCTTTAGATCTTGCCCAATCCGAGATTTTGTTGATTAATTGCGTTCCGTCTTCATCTTTTTGTTTTAAGATATTTCCAGTAATTTCAATCAAATACGATCTTAAATCATCAGTTTGATTCCATTCAGCAAAAGTTTTCTGAATCGTTTCGTCGTCCAAGTTATAACCTCTTTTCATTAAGTCATAAATCTCAGAGATTAATTGCATAATTCCGTACTCAATTCCGTTGTGAACCATTTTCACGTAGTTTCCAGCAGAACCATTTCCTAAATATTCTACGCAAGGTTCGCCATCTACTTTTGCTGCAATTGCTTCAAAAATAGGACGAAGCCTTTCGTATGCTTTTTGATCTCCACCAGGCATCATAGCTGGACCAAAACGAGCGCCTTTTTCACCGCCAGAAATTCCCATCCCGAAGAAGTGGATTCCTTTTTCAGACAATTCGATGAATCTTCTGTCAGTATCAGTAAAATAAGTGTTTCCACCGTCGATGATGATATCTCCTTTATCTAAATGAGGAAGTAAACTAGCAATTGCGCTGTCAACTGGTTTTCCCGCAGGAACCAATAGCATAATCGCTCTTGGCTGTTGAATAAGTTCTACAAAATGCTTTACATCTGTAGTCGCTTCGATAGTATGATCAGGAGCAGCTTCTTGTTGAAGTGAGTTGACTTTTTCGGTGTCTAAGTCTAAACCTGCAGCCGCGAAGTTGTGGCTAGCGATATTTAAAAGTAGGTTACGGCCCATTACACCAAGTCCTACAATTCCAAAATCAAATTTGTTCATAGTTTTCAATTAACTAAATTATTAGAAAGCTGTTTTTTGCAGAATAAAGCACAAAAAAGCACAGTAATGTTTTTTAGTTCAATGTTTTGCAGAAAAACAATGGTTGTTTTAATTTTTTTACATTCAAAATGCAGACCGCTAAGTTAGGCAAAAATGCTGAAAAAGGAGGTGTAAAATAGTTCACTTTTGGTCTTTATTGTGATACTTTTTATGTGTAAAAATTACGCTTATTATTCCTGTTTTCCAACTAAATCGTTGTAATACTGGTAATGTCATTTGCAGACACTTTATATTAGAAGCAGCTTCATGTTAGTAAGAAAAAAGGAATAAAAAATTATAAAAATGTTTATTGAAAATATAGGAATTGAGGTATTTTTGAAAACCCAATCATTGAATCCAAAATTAATCCAATAAATTATTAGTTCCCGTTTTATATGCCAAGTAACACAAAGCTTGTTTTTAGAGTCATTTTCTTGATCATTTCGAGTGTCTTTTTTAAGGTAAATGCTCAGTCAATATTAGAAAACGAAATATCTGTTCATGCAGACAAGAAGCCATTAAGCAATGTTTTGGACTTAATGGAAGAAAAAGGAAGTTTTAGATTTGCTTATTATGGTAAACTGGCGGTAAAAGATAGTATCGTTAGCATTGATGCTGATAATACTACTATAAAAGGAGTTCTGGATCAGTTACTAGGTGCTAAATATGAATTTAAAGAATCGCCAGGATTTGTTATTGTTCGTTATGCGCCTTTAGAACTTGCTCTTGTGTTAGAAAAAAACACTGTTATGAGTGACGGACAGCAAATTGTAATTGGTTATATTGTAGATACACAAACCAATAATCGTATTCAAAATGTGAGTGTATTAGAGAAGAATGCACTAGTATCTACCTTAACCAATAAAGATGGTTTTTTTGAACTTCGATTAAAAAATGCACCTCAAGCTATAGAACTTACAGCAGTTAAGGAGAATTATAAAACGGTGACGATGGTATTTCTGTCTGAAATTAAAATTCAGATGGGAGACAAAAAAAATAAAACAGATTATATTGATGGAGATTTCTCTGCAATTGAAAGATCAGGAATTGGCCGTTTCTTTATTTCTTCCAAACAAAAAATACAAGCGCTCAATCTAGGAGGATTTATTTCTAAGGTTCCTTTGCAGGCTTCTTTAATTCCGAGTATCAGCACTCGAGGAATGCTGAATACGCAGATTGTCAATAATTTTTCGCTAAATATATTAGGAGGTTACAATGCTGGAGTTCGCGGGCTAGAAATGGCCGGACTTTACAACATAAATCGTATGAATGTTGATGCGCTTCAAATAGCAGGAATATTTAATACCGTTGGAGGATCTGTTAACGGAGTTCAGTTAGCCGGAATCTATAATAATGTTTTTGGCAATTTAAGAGGATTGCAAGTAAGTGGTATTCATAATAGTGTGAAAGGTTCGCAAGTCGGTTTGCAAATGGGCGGTATTTATAACAATGTATATAAAGATTCTAAAGGGCTTCAAATTGCAGGAATTGGTAATACAGTAAAGGGTTCGCAAAACGGATTACAGCTTTCAGGAATTTACAATATTGGAAAAGATACCGTGCGAGGCGCTCAAATTACAGGTCTTTTTAATTATGCCAAAGAATTAAACGGAGTCCAATTTGGATTAGTCAATATTACAGATTCACCTTCTGGTTATAGTTTTGGTTTATTAAATTTTAAAAAAGGCGGTTATAAAAAAATCAGCATAACGAGCAACGAAATTTCAGATATAAATCTTGCCGTAAAAACAGGAGATCATAAAATGTACACCATTTTAATGGCGGGAAGAAGCGATAGAACCGATGAAGAAAAACTGTTTTCTTTCGGAATTGGACTAGGAAAGAACATTCCGTTAGGGAAACGCTTCACTTTTAATCCCGAATTTAGCACGCAGTATCTTTATTTAGGAAATTGGGACATTTATAATTCCTTATCTAAATTTGATTCTTCCTTTTCTTTTCAATTGTGTAAAGGCGTAGCGATATCTGCAGGACCTTCTTTAAATTTTTATTGGTCTGAGAAACAAGATAAAAACGGAAACGTAAATACTTCTACATTCGTTCAAGATCGTACCAAACGCTATACTATAATCAACAATAATAGCAAAGACATTCTCGGATGGATAGGATGGAGTTTTGGATTGACACTGTTTTAAAAAATGATAAAAAAGCCTGTAAATATTGATTTTACAGGCTTTTTTAAGTTATGTGTTTAAATCTTATTTTTTTAAGGATAAATCATCAAAAACATATAAGCAAACAAATTGACTAAAAGCACAACACCATAAACGATATTCGATTTTCCTTTGCTAAGAGAAAGCATTACGGTAAAAACAGACAGCGCCAAAAGGACAATAGATTTAATGTCAAGACCTAAAACAATGGGAATTCCCAATAAGATACAAACGAGCGCAACAGTTGGAATAGTTAAACCAATACTGGCAAGTGCAGAACCTAAAGCTAGGTTTAGACTCGTTTGCAATCTGTTCTTTTTGGCTGCAATTATCGCTGCGATCGCTTCTGGCAATAAAATGATGATGGCGATTATAACCCCAACCAAAGATTTTGGAAGATTATGACTTATAATAATGGTTTCAATAGTAGGCGAGAGGGTTTTGGCCAGTAAAACCACAATTCCTAAGCTAACCAATAAAAAAAATAGGCTAGTATAAAATGTTTTATTATTAATTTCAATTGGATGTGTTTTAGATTCGTCTTCGTTTGTAGTATTGGTTAGAAAATATTGGCGATATCCTTTGGTTTGTGCAAACAAAAAAGAACCGTAAATAATCAGACAGGCAATAGAAGCAAAGATTAATTGAGGTGTTGAATAATAAGAACCATGAACACTTTCTGTAAAAGTGGGGAAAACTAGAGTAAATACAATAATCGAAATAAGCGAAACCAAACCAATGGTTACCGAAGAAGGAGAGAAATTCTGTTCATAATGTTTGATACTTCCAATAAGAAGACACAAACCTATAATTCCATTTAAGATAAGCATAGTTGCAGCATAAACCGTATCTCTGGCCAAAGAAGCGGCTTCTGAACCTTCAGAAAGCATTAAAGAAACAATAATAGAAACTTCAATTACAGTGATCGAAATAGCCAAAATAATCGTACCGTAAGGTTCTCCAACACGTTCGGCAATAATTTCTGAATGATGTACAGCCGACATCACACTTAGAATAAGCAGAATACTTGCAACGATTTGAAAAATAGTGCTGTTTTCTATAAGTCCGCTAAATAAGAGCGCCCATGAGAGAATCGGAATTATGATGGTCCACTGTAATAATTGTTTCATTTTTTGTAGTTTTTAGAATATAGGACAAAAGAACAGGAGTTTGCCTTTTTTGTAAGATAGAACTTTTATAACTAAAAATGATAAAAAAAGGCAGTTTTAAGCACTTTTTAAGTTTATTTGGACATATTTCGACTCAAAAAACAGATTTTTGACCAAATAAAATTACAGCTTTATTTAAGAATTTTGAATGATTTCTTTCGTTGCGATTTTCTAAATTGTCTAAACTTTGTCAAAGTTTCGAACTTTGACAAAGTTGGCTTCGTGTTTAAACAATTTTAGCGTTTCTCTATTTTTTCTCTCGCAGATTCAGCTGATAAAGCAGATTTTTTTAATTTGTATAATCTGTGAAATCTGCAAAATCTGCGAGAGAATATTTTAAGAATTTCGGATAATCTTCTTTCGATGCGATTGTCTAAACTTTGTCAAAGTTGACTTCGTGTTTCAAATAATTTTAGCGTTTCTCTATTTTTTCTCTCGCAGATTCAACTGATAAAGCAGTTTT
>NZ_JAEFCA010000002.1:0-504936 GCF_016405855.1 Flavobacterium sp. IB48 | reverse complement strand
TCGCAGATTCAACTGATAAAGCAGTTTTTTTTAATTTGTATAATCTGCGAAATCTGCAAAATCTGCGGGAGAATATTTTAAGAATTTCGAATAATCTCCTTTCGATGCGATTTTCCCCATTTGATCATTTCTTCGATCACAGGGCCAAAAGATTTGCAATAAGGCGTCGATTCGTATTTAACCTGAATTTCGGCATCGCGGTCTTCAGTTCTTTTGATCAGCATATTCAATTCCATTTCTTTGAGTTCTCGCGAAAGCATGCGTGTCGTAATTCCCGGAATACTGCGTTCGATTTCCCTGAAACGATGATTTCCGTTGCAGATTGAATTGATGATCGGCAAACGCCATTTTCCGCCCAAAACATGCAGTGTGTCCTGAAGCGCTTGTACTTCTTCTTTCTGATTTCTTTCCATAACAAAACAGCATTAGTTTAGAAAATTTACTGGTTACAAAGTTATACCATAAATCTAAAATAATGAAGAAAAAGTTTAAGATTAAACGAGAAATTTAAGCTTCAATAATACTTAAAATAGTTTTCGGAATTTCAGCGAAAGCTTCAAAAGAATAGGGTTTAATTAAGTAGGCTTTTACACCCATATCGTCGCATTTTTCTTTGTAAGAAGGATTAATGCTTGTGGAATAAACAAAACACGGAATATTTTTTAATTCATCGTTGCTAAGAATTTCTTGCAAAGCTTCAATACCGTCAATAATAGGCATATTGATATCGGTAAGAATAACGTCGGGATTTTCGTTCTGATCGTTTTTTAGGTAATTAAGTAGTTCCTCGCCATTGGCAACCAGACTGACTTTGCTAAAATTTGGATTATTGGTAAAAGTTTCTGTAATAACATCTGCATCATCCATGTCATCTTCAGCAATTACGATATGTAAATTATATTTTTCTGACATTTTATAAGATTGGGAAGTAAAGGTTAAATATGGTTCCTTTGTTCAATGTACTTTCAACGGTAATATTTCCAGAATGGTTTTCCATAATCTTTTTACAGATCGCGAGGCCAATACCGTTTCCTGAGTATTCGTTTCTGGCATGCAGGCGCTGAAAAATGACAAATATTTTAAGCAAATGGCTTTCTTCCATTCCAATACCGTTGTCTTTTATCTGAACCTTTACAAATTTAGCATTTTGATTTGGTATTTCAGTATCTAAATTTTCTTCCTGCGAAATTTCTATTACAGGAGTGATATCTGTTTTGCTATATTTAATGGCGTTTGAAATAAGGTTAGAAAAAAGCTGTCTCATCTGCACTCGAGAAGCCTTAATAATGGGAACTTTCCCTATTTTGATAACGGCTTTTTTATCAGAAATTATAATTTCAAAATCCTCGATAACTTCCGTAATTATGGTTCTTAAATCTATTTCTGTTCGTTCTTCCTGTGCGGTATGCGAAGAATACTGCACTAAATCATCTACAAGCGAATTTAATCTTAAAGCCGACAATTTCATGACATTTACAGCTTTTGTATCGGCTTCTTTAAAATAGCTTCCGTCAATTCTGCTAGTATTCATGACAATTTTCCGCAGCGGTTCTTTTAAATCGTGCGAGATTACATGAATAAATTCCTCTAAATTACGATTGATTTTATTTAGTTCGTTTATTTTTTCTTCTAATTCTTTCTGATGGCGAATTAAAGCTTCTTCATGCTTTTTCTTTTCAGTCAAATCGGTAATCACAACTCCAATAGCTTCTACAGCGGGTTCCAGATCAGTTAAAGCGATATAAGCTGGAAAAGTCTTTTCATTTTCTGATTTTAAAAGTATTTCGTGTTTAGTAATTCCATATCTCAGTGCTTCTATAAGAGAAACAAACTGCGTCTGGTTTGTAAAATACTCATAAATGTACGTTCCTGTTATTTTTTCTGATGGAAGACCGACTAATTTTGAAAATTGCTCATTGCAGTAGAGTATCAATCCATTTCTTGAAATACTCAGCGCACCCTGACCAAATTTCTCTATAAGAAGACGATACGTGTAATCGGCAGTTTCTAGAGAATATAGTTCGGGAACTCCATTACTGCTTACCACAAGCGCATCTACATCTCCTTGTTTTATAGCATTAACAATACTGTTTGATTCATAAAGTTCTTCCTTCAATGATTCAATTTCTGCTAATAAATCGGTTATATTTCTTTTACCTTCCTTCAAACTATTCGCTTATATTAAGTATGTATAATACTTTTTCTTTATCTGATAAATCTCCTAAAATGATTCTTTTAGGTTTTGGCTGTGTTTTGATCAAGGTAGGAATGGCTACAATTTGATGAATCACAGCCTGTTCTTTATCACGGCTGATATCAACAATTTCTAATTCATAATTGTTGGTGAGATGTGTGTCGCAGATTTTGCGTATATTTTCGATTGCATGTCCTGATTTAACAGACATACCTGAAACAAAAAGCGTAAACTTATGTTTGGTTGTACTAGTGCCATCAGATGAATCTTCCATGATTAAGAGTTTATAGGTTTGATGTTAAGTCCTACAAGCACTCTTTCTTCATTAGAAAGGTCACCTATAATTTTACGAATAGGTTCGGGAAATTTACGCACCAAAGTAGGTACGGCCAAAATCTGGTCGCCTTCTGCCAATTGCGGATTCTTCAGCAAATCGATAATCTCGATGCTGTATTTTCCTTTTAAATGTTCCTCGGCATACTTCTTTATGTTTTCGAGCGCCTTGATCGATTTTGGCGTTTGTCCCGCTATATAAAGCAATAATTGCCATTCGGCTACTTCTTTTTTCATTTGATTTATTTTTTCTTAGAAGACAGTTTTTCCTGCAATTCTTCTGTTGCTTTAAGGATGCTTAGTTCTTCTTCAGCCGATTCAAATTCTGTTCTCAACGCTTCAATATTCGCCTCAAGGACTTTGCGTTTACGCTCAATTTCCCTGTCTTTTCGGCTAATTTCGTTTTGAAGCTTAATATCCGACATGGTTTTTTTGAATTGATAAGATTGTCTTGCCGCTCCCGTCAAAATTCCCTGCGGACCTAATTCAACATCTAATAATTCGATTCCGTTACTCGTTATCACAAATTCTCTTACTTGGTTAGAATGTCCCATTCCGCGGGCTTTAATGATAAAAATACCGCGGTTTCTTTCGCCAATTCCTTCCATATCACGAACCGTAATCCAGGTATCCACCAATGAAGAAACCGATTCTTCTGCCAGATCTGGTCTGAAATTATCGGTCTGTTTGTTTAATGACGTAAACATGGCCGTAATATTATTGGCTTTCAGCATATCAATCAATCGAACGAGCATGGAGCGCACTTCGTGTTCGCTTCCTACCGAAATAAGATTACTGATTGGGTCAATAATAATGGTAGTAGGCTGAAACTCTTTGATTAATTTTCTAAGCGTAAGCAAATGCAGCTCTAAACCATTTAATGACGGACGAGAAGAATGTATTTGCAAAATGCCTTTTTTGATGTGTTTTTCCAGATCAATTCCGATTGATTTCATGTTGCGCACCAATTGATGCGGTGATTCCTCAAAAGCGAAATAAATCGTTCTTTCGTTCTTTTCGCATTGTTCATTGGCAAAATAACAGGCAACTGTCGTTTTAGCCGTTCCCGCCGTTCCCGAAACCAAAATATTGCTTCCTCTATAGAAACCGCCGCCATGAAACATTTCATTTAGTCCAGGAACACCTGTAGAAATAATGTCTGAAGAAACTTCGTTATCCAATTTTAGAGAAGTAATGGGAAGAACTGAAATTCCGTCTTCGTCAATTAAAAACGGATATTCATTGGTTCCATGTGTTGAACCTCTGTATTTTACAATTCGAAGTCTTCTAGTCGAAACCTGTTCAATTACACGGTGATCGAGAACAATTACGCAGTCTGAAACGTATTCTTCCAGACCTTGACGGGTTAGCGTAGCCTCGCCACGTTCTCCCGTAATAACGGCAGTTACGCCTTTGGTTTTAAGCCAATGGAATAATCTTCGTAATTCTGCCCGTAAAATGGCCTGATTGTCCAGACCAGAAAACAGCGATTCGATGGTGTCCAATACAACACGAGTGGCTTTTATAGAATCGATAGCGTGTCCTAAACGAATAAATAAGCCGTCAAGATCGTATTCGCCCGCTTCCTCAATTTCTGATCTTTCAACGCGCACATGATCTACAACAAGCTTTTTATCTTTTTTAAGCTGTTCAAGGTCAAAGCCTAATGATTTAACATTTAGAGTCAAGTCGTCTGAAGGTTCTTCAAAAGACATGAAAACTCCTGGTTCGTTATGCTCTGTAATTCCTTTTATTAGGAACTGCATAGACAATAAAGTCTTACCGCATCCCGCACCACCGCAGATTAAAGTTGGTCGTCCTTGCGGAAATCCTCCTTCTGTAATCTCGTCTAATCCGTCAACTCCAGTAGGAGTTTTTGGAAATATAAAACTATGTGATTTTGTTTTTTCTTGCACGATAATAAATTTCTGTATTACTCAAATATACCTTTTTCTGCAGAATTTTCAATGAATTCTGATTAAGATTTAACAGCCGTTTAATGAAGTTTTAAAAATAAATTAAGAAAATTGATTGAAAAAACTAAAGAAATCGAAGAATTTTAACCAAAAAAGTAAAGAATACGAATTCAATATTTAACATAAAAATGAGACTTTTTGCTAAAACTTATTTTTCAATACTATTTTAATGTTAAAATGTACTTCTGGTATACTCTGTGATACTGGTTACAAAGTTATACCATTTTGAATTTACCTTTGTCTCATTAATTTAAAACACATATAAAATGGACGATTTAAAAAATAAAGTGGCAGTCATAACAGGCGGAAATAGTGGGATAGGATATGCTACAGCGCAATTATTAAGAGATCAGGGGGCAGAAGTAATTATTACAGGAAGAAGAAAAGAGGCGATAGAAACGGCAGCTTTAGAACTAGGCGTTACAGCCATTACAGCAGACCAATCGAATATTTCGGATATCGAAAAACTGGCTGAAAAGGTAAAAGCCGATTTCGGTTCGGTTGATATTTTGTTTATTAATGCGGGAATTGCGGGTTTAGGAACAATTGAACAAACTACAGAAGAGTTGTACGACAGCATTATGAATGTGAATCTAAAAGGCGCTTTTTTCACTTTAAGCAAATTTATTCCGATTTTGAAAGACGGCGCTTCGGTGGTATTTCTTTCTTCGAATACTGCGAGTATGCCAGGTCCGGGATCTTCGGTTTATTCGGCGAGTAAAACGGCTTTGAATTCGTTTATGAGATCGGCGGCTTTAGAATTAGCGCCAAGAAAGATTCGTGTCAATTCGGTTAGCCCAGGACCAACTCAAACCGAAGTCATGAACAAAGTAGGTCTAGACGAAGCCACCGTAAAAGGCATTATGGATGTCGTAATAGAAAAAGTCCCGCTAAAACAAATGGGAAGGGCAGAAGATGTGGCTAAAATGGTTTCGCATTTAAGTAGTGATGCTGCAGTTTTTATGACTGGAGCAGATATTATTATGGATGGCGGGATGAGTTTGGGGTGAAATATTTTTTAAATGAAAAAGAGTCTGTTTACGCAGACTCTTTTTTTTAATATTGAAATTAAAGGATGATTTATATTTCTTCGAAGAAATCCATATCAATTCTTTTTAACAAAATAGTTTCTTCAATCTGAACACCTACATTAAATTCAATTGCTAAATTGGCTAATTTTTTGCCGTCGATAAGTATTATTTTATGTTGTTTGCTTTCTGACGCAGTTTTTATTGCTTCTTGAGAAAATGAAGAAGTTGTCAGAAACACACCTTTGTTAAATCCTTTAACAGCTAGAGAACCTATAAAGTCTCGGATATCTCTTGATCCTGTGCTGTTGTCCGTATATCTTTTGGCTTGTATTCCTACTGATTCTAAACCTAATACATCTTGCAGGATTACGCCATCGATACCATTATCACCACTGGCACCAGTAACCACACCAGAATCTTTACTAAAGCCGCCATATCCCATTGATTGAAGTAGTTGAACAACAAACTTTTCAAAATATTGAAAAGTATTTCTTTTTAGAGTATCTAATATGTCTGATGCTAATTGCTGGTTAATTGTATCAATAGTTGTACTTAATCTTTCTTGTGGAGTTAAGACTTCTTCTTCTTTATTAGTGTTAGATTCAACTATTGAGCCTGATTCTGTGTTTGAGTTAAAAGTAGATCTCCATTCATTATACAAGGGAAATTGAAGAAGTTCCTGCATTCTTAATTTCTTAGGATTTGTTTTTAGAAAATTTAAACCAATTTGCGTAATTTGATATACGCCACGTTCGGGATAATGAATTAATCCTGCATTTTTTAAATAACTTCGTGACCATCCAACGCGATTTCTAAACAATCCCATTTGTCCACTTGGAACTAATATTGCTAAATCTTCTTGTGTTAAATTAAAATGACTTGCTAAATTCTCCATGACTTGATTTAGCGATTGTTTATTGCCATCTTTTAAGTTTTGTAAAAAAGGTAGCATAATGGTTTGAAAATCTGGTACAGGCATTGGGTTATATGATTTAAATTGATTCTTAAAGCGAATCTAAAATTATTTATTCTTCTTTTGAAAATATACTTGCTAATGATTCGCTTTGTGCAATGACTCTATCTGCTTCCATTTTAGCGACATCTGGAGGATAACCATAACGCATTAATATTTTTTTTACAGTTAGACGAAGTTGTGCTCTAACATCATCTCGTTTACTCCAATCTACAGTTGCATTTTTTCTGATTACATCGACAATAGTATGTATTAATTCTTTCATCTTATCATCATCTAAAAATGAAGTAGAGTCATTATTTTTTAAAACACTGTAAAAAGCATACTCTTCAGGTGTTAGCCCTAAATCTTTTGATTTTTTATCTTCTAATTGCATTTCTTTTGCAATTTCTGAAAGCTCTTGAAGTACTTGTGCAGAATCTATTTGATTGTTATGATAACGCTTCACAACTGATTCTAACATTTCAGAGAACTTTTTACCTTGAACTAGATTTTTTGTTTTACGAATTTTTACTTCATCGCTCAATAATTTTTTAAGTAATTCAAATGCAAGGTTTTTTTGTTGCATATTTTTTACTTCCAACAAAAACTCATCTGATAAAATACTTATTGATGGTGCTTTTATTCCTGCTGCTTCAAATATGTCAATTACACCATCACTTGATAATGCTTCATCTACAATCTGTTTAATTGCAGTTTCAACTTCGTAATCAGATTTAATGCTATTGCTATTGAATTTGTTTATTCTTGATTTTACAGCTTGAAAAAATGCCACTCCATCTTTTATTCTGTCAGCATCTGCGCTAGGGACAGACATTGCAAATAATTTTGATAATAAAGTCACTTCTTTTAAAAAGCGATCTTTTAATGTTTCGCTAGATAATATAAAGTTTTGAGCTCCTAATAAAATTTGTAATTTCTGAGCTGTTTCTGAACTAAAATATGCATTGTAATTATAGCCATTAAACATTTGCGCTATTATTTCAAACTTCTCCTTCATGCCGGCAATAGCTTCCTTTATATCAAATGTAGGTGTTCCTTCACCGCCACTTTCTAAATAGGTTGTTAAGGCACTACGTAAATCTTGTCCAATACCAATGTAATCTACAATTAATCCGCCTGGTTTGTCTTTATACACTCGGTTTACTCTCGCAATTGCTTGCATCAAGTTAGCTCCTTGCATTTTTTTATCCACATACATTGTATTCAAACTTGGAGCATCAAATCCAGTTAGCCACATATCTCTAACGATGACTATTTTTAATTCATCATTCGCATCTTTCATGCGGACTGCTAATTTTTTTCGTTGGTTTTTGGTGGTGTGGTGTGGTTGTAATAAAGCATCATCATCAGACGAACTGGTCATAATGACTTTTAGTTTTCCTTTGTCTAAATCGTTGTCATGCCAATCTGGTTTTAATGCAATAATTTCATCGTATAATTTAGCGCAAATGGTTCTCGTCATACAAACTATCATTGCTTTGCCTTCAAAGACTTCTTGCCTTTTTTCGAAGTGTTCTACGATGTCTTGAGCAATATCTTGCAAACGTTCTTTATGTCCTACAATAGCATCAATAGTTGTTGTTTTCTTTTTAGCTTTTTCTAGTTGTTCTTCGGTAACATCAGTTATTGCGTTTATTTCTTCATCAATTGCAGATGCTGTTTTTTCATCTAAATTTATTTTTACCAAACGTGATTCATAACTAATAGGCACGGTTGCACCATCGTCAACAGCACTTTTGATATCATAAACATCAATGTAATTTCCAAAAACGGCAGGCGTTGATCTATCTTCTTTTTCAATTGGTGTGCCTGTAAAACCGATATAAGAAGCATTAGGTAAAGCATCGCGCAGGTACTTTGCATTTCCATAACGTATTTCTGAACCTTCTTCAGTTTCTACTTCACGACCAGAAAAACCGTACTGACTTCTGTGGGCTTCGTCAGCAATAACTACAATATTGGTTCGTTCTGAAAGCGTATCGTAAACATTACCACTTTCAGGTGAAAACTTCTGAATAGTGGTAAAAATAACACCCCCTCCCGAAACTTTCAATAATTCTTTTATATGCTCTCTGCTCTCTGCTTGTACTGGTTTTTGTCTTAATAAACTAATACAATTTCCAAAAGTCCCAAACAATTGATCATCTAAATCATTTCTATCAGTCAAAACTACAATTGTTGGATTTTCCATTTGTGGATGTGTAATTATTTGTCCACTGTAGAAAACCATAGATAATGATTTTCCGGAACCTTGTGTATGCCAAACAACACCTACTTTTCTATCACCATCAGTAGCATGAGTAGCTCGAATAGTTTGCGCAACTGCTTTTTGAACAGCATAATACTGATGATAAGCACCTACTTTTTTAACTTTCACCTGAGAAATTAATCCTGTGTTAGGATCTTTCTTTTCTTCTGTTTCAAAAACAGTACAATAACGGATTAATTCTACCAAGGTTTTTTTATCTAACATGTATTCTGTCAGAATCTGTAACTCAGTTTTATTGTCGGTTTTTATTTTGACTTTTGTTTCTATTTCTTTAGGCTCTTTCCATGATAAATATCTAGAAAAAGGAGCTGAAACACTTGAGGTTTTTGCATCAATACCATCTGAAATTACACAGACTGAGTTATAATAAAAAATACTAGGAACTGCTTTCTTGTAATTTTGTATTTGCTGATGTGCTTTTTGGAGTGTAGCGTTTTCATCAACAGCATTTTTAAGCTCAATAAACACTAATGGTAAACCATTAACATATATTACAACATCAAAGCGTTTTTCGTTGTTATTTTCCTTTACTACTAACTGATTAACTACCCAAAAACTATTGTTTTCAATTTTTTCTATATCGAATAAAGTAACAGGAATACCAATAGTATTTTCATCTTTGGTATATTCTACCGTAACACCCTGGGTAAGATGTGTATGGAAACGTTCGTTATTTTCCAGAATATCTTCGGTGCCTAAATTGATTATTTTTTGAAAAGCTTCTACACGAGCTGATTCAGGAAGGGTAGGGTTGAGTTTTTTTAAACATTCCTTGAAATGATTTTCTAAAATAACCGACGTAAAGTTTTCTCTTTGTGAGTTTTCACTATAGGGCGCAATATCGGGACCATAAAAATAATTATAGCCTTGATTTATTAATTGTGATATTAGTGACTGTTCTATAGTGTTTTCGGTTATCATAATAATTTAAATATTGTAATGCAACTTGATTTTATTTATTAATTGAGAGTGATTTTCCTTTAACTCTTTAATAGTCCATTGTGGCTTTTGCATAACTCTTATAGAATTTGGGAAAGTTTCAATGCTTGATGTAAAATATTTTGCTTTTTTATCTGTAAAATCTAATCTTCCTTGTCCTGAATTTTTTCTTCTACTGATTAATACTAAATTCCCCAATTTATGCGTCCATTCCTCTCTTTCATCTAGGTTGAAATCTTTTGTCCATTGACTACCATCTTCTGGATTTTGTGGTAAAATATGTTCAACAGTCATCTCATTATAAGAGCTTCGTTTTTCAGAATATAAAGGTGCATCGAGTAAAAAATCTACTTTTCTTAATTTGTATCTTGCAAACCTTCTACCGTAAATTGAATTTTCGTCTAAATCTGACAAGAAAAATGAGGTGTTAAACTTGAAGACATTATCATTAAATAATTCGTTCAATTTTTCATCTTTAGATTTTTCTTTTTCATTAGCCAATTCTTCCACCTTCTTGATAATATTATTCATGGCTTCTATTCTTGTAGTAGGTGTCTCCCTACCAATCCAATCACCTGAAAACTTATTATCTAATAATTTTAAGAAATCTAATATTTTATAATCTCCAAAATTATGACGGTAAACTAATAAAGGAGGTATCCAAATATCAGACAGTGCTGTATCATTTAAAACACTAATCAAATTATCAAAAGCCCAATTATTACTAATGTGATGATTATTACCACTAAAAATGACGTCGTAATGTACTTTATAGGCTTTTATTAATTCGAATGTATCATCTCCTTTTTTCAGAAGAGCTGGAGCTTTTTCATATTTCTTTGTACTATGATTGAATTTTTTAGGATGATAGATATTATCTTCAAATTCTTTAAGTAAATTATTGCGCGCTTTTTCTTTTACTAAAATGGTTCTGATGTAAGACAAAAATAAATCGAAATCTTCTCCTAATTCTCCTTCTAATTCTTCCCAGAACTTAGCATATTTGGTTTGTTTTTGTTCTGTACTTACTTCTTTAAGATTTTGCGCTTTCAGAATATCACTATTGCGTAATTTTATTCCTCTGTCATTTAAAACCGTAAATAATCTGAAAGCATCCTCCAATTCGCTACTTGCGACATAAACTAAAATTACATATTGTCTCAAATAAGGAAAAAAAGTATCGATATCAAGATTGTCCTCATCAGCAAACCATTTATTTATGATTAAAATAGCGTTTGCCATATTTCTAATTGAAACATCTTTAGAAGTCTTAACTACATCCTCTAATTCATCTTTTTTTAATGTTCCTCCATTTTCTTTGATAAATTTATTGATAAAATTTTCAACCTCTTTGCGAATAGCGAATTCAATTCGTAATCTTTCAGGAATACCATCATCAGGATTGCCTTGTTGAAATATAGCTTTTGCACATGTAGATTTTCGAGTTTCAGATGTTGTAATATCTCTAATTACGGCTTGTAGGATATATAAAGTTGTTAAACGTTGCTGTCCATCTAAAACTGAGTTTTCCTGATAGGCTGTGCCTCTCAAATTTTTTGGTTCACAATGCAAAACTAATGACCCTAAAAAATATTGGCTATCGGGTGTATTAACTGCCGAATGCGATACATCATCTAATAAGTTACTAATTTGGTCTTCACCCCAAACATAAGGTCTTTGATAATCGGGGATAGTAAACCACATATCTTCTCCAAAAACATCTTTGATAGTTATTTTATCACTGGCAATTTGCTTGCCTGTTACTTCTATTGCCATTTATATTTATTTAGTTATTATGAAATTTCTTCTTCTTGAGTATCACTATTATTATATTCTTCTAGTGCTTCTTTGTAACTTTCAAAATCGGTATTATACAAAGCTTCACTAGGTTTATAAGAAAGACCAGCTATCATTACGGTTTCATTACTATCATCAAACCAGTCATTAAAATCTTCATTATCAATATATTTTATGCTGTTTTTATCAGATTCTTCGTTCCTGATTTTCCTTTCCTCTTTTGCAACAGTTACTTTTTCTTCGTATTCTAATTTTCTTTTAATTGTTCTCTTATTGGATTTATATTGCTCAAACCTTTCAAAAGACTTTTCAGACCAAATTGAAACCCACCAGATTAGAATATAAGTTGAAACTGATGGGCCTAAAATGACATGCCAAAAATTACATACATAATCCCAAAAAGAATTTGTTGGATAAAAACTTAGCAGATAATCTATTTTGAACTTTTTAAATTTATCACTATCAACAAAGAGTAAACTATAAATAAATGTCCAATTATAAATTATCCAAGCCATTATGAAATAGAAATACATAGGACTAAAAAAACGTTCTATTACAACTTCTTTAGTATCTTTTATTATTTCTTTTCCTAAATCTTTCGCTTCTTCCAGCATATATTACATTTTTACTCTTATTTCTCCGCTCATTAATCTTGGTAATAATTCATCGCGGGTTTTGGTGAGGGCTTGGATTTGATAGTTGTTATTGTCAATTTTGTCAAAAACGGAATTTGTTACATATTTGAATTCTTCTTGCAAACTTTCAATTGGAATAATTATTGGATAATTTTTCATATCTGTTTGTGTAATGAGAGGTTGAACAGCACCTCTATTTATCTTTTCAAAATCAATAATTTTTAATATTTGATAAACAAAAATTGAATTTTCTGACTTAAAAACAAGAGTATTGTCTGATGGAAATATTTTTTCATTAAATCTTTGGATTTCTCCATGAGTTCCAACTCTTCCAATCACTAATGTGTTGTCTTTATATAAATAATTCTCAACGTATCCCATAATTTTACTTGCTCCAATAAGTGGAATTTTATGACTTTCAGTTTTGTTATTTCTTAAATCTTTTGGTCTTTTACCTGATGATATTTCTGCAATTTCGCCTAAATTTCCAACTCTCCAACCCGCAGGCAATTCATCATCAATTTTATATTTTCCAAACCATTCCTTAAAAATAGTTTGAACTGTTTCTTCAAGGGATTTGTTCTGGGCTTGTAGTAATTCTATTTTATTGTCAAAAGCCGTTAGGACAGAGACTATTGCTTCTTGTTCTTTAATGCTTGAGGGAATAGTTATATCAATTTCTTTTACTGATTTTGTTGGTGATGAGATGGCAGGAACACCAACTTGAGAGGCATTTTTTAAAAGTTCGTATTGGCCTAATCTACTTTTAAAAAAATATAAAAGATAACTGTGGTTTAATTTTTTTGGGTTGACAGAAAGTCTTAGTTGTGACTGTGAGGTAACATATCTTTCAAATTTGTTTTTAGGAACTAAGCTAACCTGTCCTAATGTTCCTCGATGTGTAATTATCAAATCATCGGGATAGGCAATAGCTTTTCCTAAACTTGTTGCTTTTTCTTCCGAAACAAATGAAAAATCACCACCAACAAAAGACTCTAATAAATTACCTCCTTTTATTACAGGCACTCCATTTTTCGTAAACATGTCAACCTTTAAATTAGAGCCAAAAGGGCCCATCGCAATCTCCTTTAAGTTTTTTCCCAAAGTAGTTTCTACCCAACCTTCAGGTATATTTTTTACATCACTCATAGCGTAAACCCAATTTTAGAAAGTTGTTTGGCAATTTCATCATTTAGTTCTGATTCTTTGTCCATTTGTGCTTTTAAGGTTTGGGTCAACTCTGCCATTTTGGTTTCAAACGAGATTCCATCATCTTCGGCATCTTCTATACCTACATAACGTCCGGGAGTAAGTACGAAATTGTGTTTCTCTATTTCTTCCAGAGTAGCACTATTGCAATATCCTTTTACGTTGTGGTATTCATTGCCTTTTTTCCAATTATGGTAAGTTTCAGCAATTTTATCAACGTCTTCATTAGATAAGTCGCGATGTACACGGTCTTTCATATAACCCATTTCGGAGGCATCTATAAACAAAACCTCTTTATGATGTTGGCTTTTTTCTCGGCGCATAATCCAAATACAAGCGGGAATACCAGTGTTGTAAAATAGTTGTTTGGGTAAGGCCACTATGCAATCTACCAAATCATTTTCTATAAAATTACGTCGTATGTCACCTTCTCCAGAAGTATTAGAACTCAAAGAGCCATTTGACAAAACAGTTGCCATAACGCCTCGAGGTGACAAGTGGTACAACATGTGTTGTAACCAACCATAATTTGCATTTCCGCTAGGTGGTACACCATATCTCCAGCGGGCATCGTCTTGTAAAATATCGACTCCCCATTCGCTTTGGTTAAACGGTGGGTTTGCTAATATATAGTCTGCTTTTAAGTCTGGATGTGCATCTTTCAAAAAAGAACCTTCTGTATTCCAAGCTACAAACTTTGAATTGATATTTCTAATAGCGAGGTTCATTTTAGAAAGCTTCCAAGTAGTTTGGTTGCTTTCCTGTCCATAAACGGTAATATCTCTAATATTTCCTTGGTGTTCGGTTACGAACTTTTCACTCATTACAAACATACCGCCACTACCACTGGCCGGGTCATAAACTCTCCCTTTATATGGTTCGATCATCTCGACCATTAGTTTTACAATGGCTTTTGGCGTGTAAAATTGTCCTCCTTTTTTACCTTCTGCATTGGCAAATTCACCCAAAAAGTATTCATAAACTCGCCCAAAAAGATCTTTAGAATTATGGTGTTCCGCTAGTAATTGTGTATTAGAAATTAAATCTATTAATTCGCCTAGAGAGGTTTTGTCTAAGTTTGCTTTACCGTATACCTGTGGTAAAACGTTTTTCAATTCTTTATTTTCACGTTCAATAGAAACCATGGCTTCATCAATCGTCTGCCCTATAGTTGGTAATTTTGCATTAGCATGTATATGACTCCAGCGGGCTTCTTTGGGTACAAAGAATGTATTAGCAGCAAGATATTCATCTCTGTCTTCTGGATCAGAGTATTCATCTTTTTTTAACTGATCGTATAATTCACTAAACGATTCAGAAATATATTTTAAGAATATTAAGCCTAATACAACATGTTTGTATTCTGCTGCATCAATATTTTTTCGTAATTTATCAGCTGCTTTAAAAAGTTTCTGTTCAAAACTACTGTTGTCTGTTTTTGCCATTAAAAGTTATAATTTGTGATTGCCAAACTTACCAATAAATTAGCAGTTTATCAATTATAATAGGCTTCTAAATGTAATTTTACCAAAAGTCTTTAATTTAAAAGTTATTATAATTGTTGTCAATTTTTTACAATAGATATAGTTTGTAATTCTACAGCAAGAGTAATCATAATTAGACATAACAGAATAAGTATTTCTACGGTATTTTCTCCGAATCAAAAAAAACAAACCCCTCAATCTTTCTAAAAGACCAAGGGTTTTAATTTTCTCAAAAAAGCACAAACCTTAATTACTCCAAATCCAGATAAGGATCTAAAATTTCGGCTAGTTCATTGAGCCAATAGAAGCTGTCTCCAAGTTTGGCAGCGTTTAACTGAATGTTTTCTTGATCGTTTAGAACGCCCAATGCGAGGGTTAGATTTACCTGTCTTATGGCTCTCGCCATATCGAGTGGGTCAATTCTGTCGTTGAAGAAATTCATTAAACCGATTTCGGCTTCTTTTGAAAGGGTTTTGGTACTCATAACTCTGTAATTTAGGAAATATAAAACCCATGTAGCTTAGGTGTCCTACGCTTACAGAAGCGTTACGGTTGTTTCCAATGCCGCCACCATACCACATGGGCAAGAAGTTTTTTAAGTATCATAATTCTGTAATTTAGGAAGCGCAAATATATTAAAAAAGAAGTTGGTTTAATACTGTAAAAAGTAATACAATTCTTAAATAATAATTTCCCAAAAACTTCCTTTTGAAAATGAGTGCCCTAGCCCTGATAGGAGCGGCATCCTTTTTCTTGCTTCTTTAGCAAGGAAAAGATATAGCGGATAGCAGGAATTAGCTCCTAATTAATATCAATGCTTCATTTTAGCTCAATTTATGGGTTCAGATTAACATTTTGGTTCTAGAAAAGAAGGATCATTTAGGTACTTATTTGGTTTCAAATTATAATGTGAAACAAAGTAAGCGGCTGATTTTTAGTTTTATTTATGCGGTGAATTTAATTTTATAGGAAAGAATTTTATACGACGATCGAGAAAATAAATTTTCAATGAATAATCTAACTTTTAAATTTATGAGAAATGCTTTTCTAATAATTGGAGTTTGTTTGAGCGCAATTTTGTTCTCCTGCAAAAAAGATAAAAATACGGAGCAGTCAAGTTCTGAAACTGGAAAGTCTGAAACTGCCGACTCGACATTAATTGCCGATCGTGGCTGGCCTCGCGAAGCCGAAAATAACGGGACAAAATTGGTTTATTATCAGCCTCAGGTAGACGATTGGAAAGATTTTAAAGAGATTACGGCTCGAGTGGCTTTTTCGCTGACTCCAAAAGACGGAAAACAGGTTTTGGGAGTTGCTTCTTTGAAAGCGGAAACTTTGGTGGACAAAGACAACCGAAGCGCTTTTATAAAAAATCTTCAGGTAACCGATATTCGATTTCCGGCTTTGGACGAAAAGAAAGTTCCTGAAATGGAAAAGCTGTTTAAAGAAACGTTGCCTCAGAGCGGAGATCCTATTTCGGTAGATCGTATTTTGGCCGATCTAAGTCATACCAAAAGTCCACCAAAGGGAATTGCGGCTAAAAACGATCCTCCTGCGATTTTTTACAGCACGAATCCGTCGATTTTGCTTATTGTGCAAGGCGAACCGGTTTTGGTGCCTGTAGAAAAAACGGATATTCAATATGTGGTAAATACCAATTGGGATTTGTTTTTTGATAAAACAACAAAGGATTATTATTTATTGGTGGAGAATATCTGGCTGACTTCGAAAAATGTGGCGGGCAAATGGACCAAAACAACCCAATTGCCTTCGGGTTTAAGTAATCTGCCTTCGGGTCAGAATTTTGATGATGTTAAGAAAATGATTCCGCCTCCGTCTTCTGGTGGAGCTCCAGAGGTTTTCTACAGCAATAAACCTGCTGAATTGATTGCCATAAACGGAAGTCCGAAATTCGTTAAAATTCCAGGAACTAAATTGTTATACATTGACAATACCGAGAATGATGTTTTTGCCGATGAAAACAAAGGTCAGTATTATGTATTGTTGTCTGGAAGATGGTTTAAGTCTAAAGAATTAACTGGACCGTGGAGTTATGCGAGTAACAGTCTTCCTGCCGATTTTGCTAAAATTCCGAAAGATTCTCCGCGTGCCAATGTATTGTCATCTGTGCCTGGAACGCAGGAAGCGAATGATGCTGTAATGTTATCGCAAGTTCCGACAACAGCTATTTTAAAGAAATCGGATGCTGAGGCAAAAGTAAAAGTATCGTATGATGGCGGAACGCCTCAGTTTAAACCTATCGATGGAACGAAAATGCAATATGCAAGCAATACGCAGGAGAAGATTATAAAAGTAGGCGATTTGTATTATTTGTGTTTTCAGGCGGTTTGGTTTATGTCGACAAGTCCAAACGGACCTTGGAAAACATGCGATTCTGTTCCGCAAGAAATTTATACGATTCCGCCAAGTTCGCCAGTATATAATGTGACGTATGTAACGCAAACCACAACCGACACAACGGTAGAAAGCAGTGCAACAGCGGGTTATTTGGGTGCTTTTATTATTGGAGCAACATTTGGCGCTATTTTGACTTATGGCACAGGATGGTATTATCCGCCTTATATGTATTACGGCGGACTGTATCCAATTTATCGTCCGTGGCCTTATGCGTACGGAGGTGGAGCGGTTTACAATCCGTGGACGGGAGGTTATGCAGCAGGAAGACGCGTTTACGGACCTTATGGTGCAGCTGGAACTTCGGCTTGGTACAATCCTGCAACGGGAAGATACGGACGTTCTGCAAGCGTGCAAGGCAGGTATGGCGGACGTACGGCTGCTAGTACATACAATCCGTGGACGGGAAATTATGCGAGAACCAATCAAGGACATAATGCATATGCACAATGGGGACATTCGGCTGCGACAAACGGAAATCAGTGGGCGCAGACGGGACATATCACTACACGACGCGGAACAGCGATTGGTTATGAAACTTCAGGAGGAAATAAAGGTGTAATTACACACAGAAGAGGCGGAGGAACTACAATTCATACCAATAATAATTTATATGCTGGTCACGACGGACATGTTTATAAAAGAGATGCCAACGGAAACTGGAGTCATTATAATAACGGAAACGGTGGTTGGACGCAAGCGGGAACTTTAGGTTCATCTAAAAAAGCGGGTGAAGGGATTCAGAACAGAGAGAATAAAGGACTTGGAGCGAATGGAGCGGGTGAACGAATTCAGCGTGATAGACCTAATGAAGGACTTGGCGCAAATGGTGCTGGCGAAAGAATTCAGCGTGATAATTTGCCAAAAGCTGGTCAGAATCTAGGAGGTGAAACCCGAATGGGAGACGGAATTCAGAGAGATAATTTCCCTAAAGCAAATCAAACACTCGGACAGCCAAATAAACCGCTTGGAGAACCTGGACGTCCAGATATTACAAACGATCTTGATCGTTCGGCTATGTCAAGAGATCGCGGTGAAATGCAAACCCGAAATTTCCAAAATATCCAAAGAAGCGGAGGCGGATTTAATGGCGGCGGCTTCGGCGGCGGAGGTTTTAGAGGTGGCGGAGGCGGCTTTAGAGGAAGAAGATAAAAGTGAAGGTTAATTTTAATTCAGAAAATCAGGATGGCGGTAAAATGCTAATCCTGATTTTTTTTTAAATTTTAATTTTTGAAAACTCAATTCCAAATCAAATAATCGGAATTTTGAACTTCAATTTTTTTCCGATTTTCCTTATATTTAACATTCAAAAAATCAGATAGATGAATTCTAACAAACTTTTATTGGGGCTTTTATTTGCGGTACAAATAGTATTAGGGCAGACGAAATCAGATTCTATTTTAAAACAGCTGAGTAAACAGCATCAGTTTGCTAAAATGGACAGTCTTAACAGCAAGGAAAAGGGTAAAGATTATTATTTCTATAAAGGATTATATGCCAATGTGTGCAATAAACCAAAGCTGTCAAATCAGTATTTGGACAGTCTGAAAAATAACGAACTTATAAATAGTTATGAATTTACAAAGCTAAAAGATGATAATTACATCAAACTCTTTAGTTATAATTCGGCTTATATGGCTTCTAAAATTTTGACGATGAAATTTCAGCAGCGTTTTACCAAAGAAGAACTTCAGGATGAAATAAATACACAGCAAATTTGGAAGACGCTTAGAGGTACTAGGCCACAATCTATAGATAAGTTTACTAAAATTACTGTTGCCGCTGTAAAAGACAAAGCGGGTTTGATTACAACAGAGGTTAAAGCAAAAGATACGCTGTCTCATTTTGTTTTTGATACTGGGGCAGGAATTAGCTGTATTACAGAAAGCATAGCTAAAAAAATGGGAGTTAAAATTCTTCCAGACAATAATATTTCGGTGGAGAGTTTTACAGGACAGAAAAATAAAGTCCGTATTGGTGTTGCGTCTGAAATTAATTTAGGAGAATTAAAAATTCATAACGCAGTGTTTTTAGTATATCCTGATAAGGCTTTTACTTTTGCAGATGGAGCGTATGTGATTAACGGAATTATTGGTTTTCCGATAATAAAAGAGTTAGGAACAATTACTTTTGAAAAAGATAAATTGACGTTTTCTAAAGAATCAGAATCAGGTACAAACGAAAAAAACTTGTTTGTAGACGAACTAAGAGCGATTGTAATGCTGAAGTATAAAAGCAAGACCCTACCATTTAATTTTGACAGCGGCGCAAAAGTAAGTTTGTTTAATAAAGCTTTTTACGAAACGTTCAAAACCGATCTTGATTCCATAGGCACTTTAGAAACGACAAAATCATCTAGCGCTGGTGCAGAAGTTGTTTCGACTGAAGTTTTGGTTTTAAAAGATCAGCCAATATCACTCGGTAACAAAACAATTCAGCTTCCAAAAATGGAAATTTCCCCAAAGGATTACGGCGTTTATGGCGAAGTAAACTATGGGAATATCGGTCAGGATGTACTTGGCCAATTTGAAAAGGTCGTGATTAGTTTTGATGGTAATTATTTGAAACTAGAGAATTAGAATTAACCATAGAAGAATTATATAAATCAGGATAGTAATAACATACTATACCTGATTTTTTTTTGCTAACTGTTTATTTAACCGCAAAGTTCGCAATCCCGATAGCTATCGGGATACGCAAAGTACACAAAGATATTTTTAGAGTTAAATTTATTTCAAGTATTAAGAACGCAAAGCTTTGTGGATAAAACTTTGCGGATTTTCGAATTTTTATTCTAGCCACAGATTTCACAGATTAGCACAGATTTGAAATCCTTTTAATCTTTATTCCCGATAGCTATCGGGAGTGGCAAAAGAATAAAGACAAAGCTTTGCGCTCTTTACGTTTTTATAAATTTCCTACAAGCAAAAAACCTTTGCTCCCGATAGCTATCGGGATTGCGGTTAAACCTCAAATATTTTGCATCTCACAAATCACAACTCACAACTCGCAGCCTGTCCATTTCGCCCTGAAGTTTGTCCGTTTCAACTATTTTCTCATTTCGTAAGAAGGGTTATCGAAATACTTTTGACAAAGAAATTAACGAAAACAAATAATTTAAATCAGAAGTTATGGAAACGAAAAAACAAAAAACATGGGTTATAATCGCAATTATAGTTTTAGGAATCATTGCCTTTTTGGTTCCGAATCAGATTGCGGCACAAGGAGTAAAACGCGTCGATTTGCAAAAACATGATCTAAGTACTCCGGGAAAAGAAATGGTTCAGGCACGAATCGATTTTGACGGGCATGCTGCTTTCGGGAAACATTCTCATCCAGGCGAAGAAGTTATTTATGTAGTTGAAGGTTCGCTGGAATATCAAATTGAAGGCAAAGAACCTGTAACCTTAAAAGTGGGAGAAGTACTTTTTATTCCTGCAGGTGTAGTGCATTCGGCTAAAAATAATACAAATGCTAAAGCATCAGAACTGGCGACTTATATTGTAGAAAAAGGAAAACCTATTTTGACTATGAAAAAATAGTTTCAAGTTGAAATGCGGGTAGTTTTTTAACGCAAAGATCGCAAAGGATTTTCGCAAAGGAAGCGAAGTTCTGTTTAAGGAGAATGTCAATAGACATTAAGTTCGCAAAGCTTTGTGTGAATCTTGGGCTTTTTAATCTCGCAAAGTCGCGAAGTCGCAAAGTTTTATTTATACAGCTTTGTGAACTTAAAAAAAACTTAGTTTCAACTCAAAAAAATCTTTGTGTTCTCTGCGAATCCTTTGCGCTCTTTGCGTTAAAATTATCCCAAATTAAAGCCTGTCCATTTCACCCTCAACTTTGTCCACTTCACCTTTTTTTACCTTTTAAAACAAGCATTGTCAAAATACCTTTGACAAAGAAATTAACTGATAATCAACTAATCAAATAATAAAAAATATGAAAACACTATCAAATATTCTAATCGCTATTCTTTTTATGAATGCAGCTTTCACTCAAGCACAAACTTCAATACAAAAAACAATTGAAGTGAGCAGTTCACTAGGAACTTTAAAACAAATCAATGCTGGATTATTAAACGTAGGTTATACCGAAGCAGGTCCATCAAACGGAACGCCAGTAATCTTGCTTCACGGCTGGCCTTATGATATTCATAGTTATAATGAAGTAGTTCCGATTTTGGTTGCAAAAGGATACCACGTTTTCACACCATATCTACGCGGATTCGGGACAACGACTTTTCTTTCTAAAGAAACTTTTAGAAATGGTCAACAAGCGGCTTTAGCAAGTGATATTATCGCTTTTATGGATGCCCTTAAAATTGACAAAGCAGTAATTGGTGGTTTCGACTGGGGTGCTAGAACAGCGGTTGTAGTATCGGCACTTTGGCCAGAACGCGTAAAAGGTTTGGTTTCGGTAAGTGGTTATTTGGTGGTGAATTTAGAAGCAAACTTAAAACCGCTTCCTCCAACTGCTGAGTTAGGATGGTGGTACCAATATTATTTCGCAACCGAAAGAGGAAGACAAGGTTATACTCAAAACACTTATGATTTCAATAAATTAATCTGGAAAATCGCTTCTCCGTTATGGAATTTCGATAAAGCAACTTACGATCAAACGGCTCAATCTTTTGACAATCCAGATCACGTAGCAATTGTGATTCACAATTACAGATGGAGACAATCTCTAGAAGCAGGTGAAGCAAAATATGATAATCTAGAAAAACGTTTAGCAGCAAAACCAGAGATTAAAGTTCCAACCATTACAATAGGAAGTGATTTTGATGGCGCTTTCGCGGATGGAAAAGCATACGCAAGCAAATTCACAGGAAAATATGAACACAGAATTTTAAAAGGAATTGGACACAACGTTCCACAAGAAGATCCAAAAGCGTTTGCACAAGCGATAATAGATGTATCTAAATAATGGTGAATTGTAAATGGTGAATGGTTAATTATTCTCACTCACTTTTACATTCCACAAAGCAATAACATTAAGCATATAAAAATTTACAATTAATAATTCACAATTAACAATTAATAACATGGACACAAAAGTTTTATACACAGGAAAGACACATACAACAGGTGGTAGAGAAGGAGCTTCTCAAAGTTCAGACGAACAATTGAATATTAAATTAAGCGCACCGGGATCTTCGCGTCCGGGAACAAATCCAGAGCAGTTGTTTGCTGCGGGATGGTCAGCTTGTTTTATTGGAGCTTTAGGAATTGCAGCTTCTAAACTTGGGGTTAGACTTCCAGCAGAAACCGCTGTAGATGCCGAAGTAGATTTATGTGTAACAGAAGGAGAATATTCGCTTCAAGCTAGATTAAATATAAGTCTTCCTGGAATTGACACTTCAACAGCAGAAGCTTTGGCGGCACAAGCACATCAGACTTGCCCATATTCTAAAGCAACGAGAGGAAATATAAATGTTGAGATTAATATTCTATAATTTCCAAATCGTATAACCTGCAAGGTTTTCAAAACCTTGTAGGTTTAAATTATTTTTAGCACATCTTATAATCAGACCTACAAGGTTTTGAAAACCTTGCAGGAAATAAATAGAATTATGAAAAAGATAAAAATTTTAAGTGGCTTTGTTATGCTGTTTTTTTTAATTGGAAACAGCGTTTTTAGTCAAAACAATTCAAAGGGTTTTGCACTATTAGAATTATACACTTCAGAAGGCTGTTCGAGTTGTCCGCCAGCAGATGAATTGTTGGGAAAAATTCAGAATGAATATCGTGATAAAAACGTTTATGTATTGGCGTATCATGTAGATTATTGGGACAAGCAAGGTTGGAAAGATATTTTCAGCAATGCCGATTTCACCAAAAGACAATACGATTATGCTCAATTTTTAGGAAAAGAACCAATTTATACACCTCAAGTAATCATTAACGGAAAAACAGATTATATCGGTTCTCAGGAAACGAGTCTGCGAAACGGAATTAAATCGGTACTTTCTAAACCAGGTTCAGTGAGTTTAAATTTAGAAGCAAATCAAAATGAAAATTCAATTTCTGTGAATTATAATGTCGAAGGCACTTCAAAAAACAGCCGTTTATTGCTTGCAGTTGTTCAGAAAGAAGCTAAAAGCAATGTGAAAAGAGGCGAGAATGCTAATCGAGTTTTATCGCATTATCAGATTGTTCGTAATCTGCAATCTGTAGATTTAAATAAAAATAAAAAAGGAACGGCATCTGTTCGTCTTCCTAAAAATTACAATGCGCAGGATTTCGAAATCATTGGTTTTGTTCAAGATATGAATTCAGGTACTATTTTAGGAATTAAGAGAGTTTAGCTTTAGTATTAAAAAAATCTCTCGTAGATTTTGGAGATTATGCAGATAAAAAAATCAGCTAGATCTGCTAAATCTGCGAGAGAAATTTACCGATTCAAAGAACCTAGTTTTTTACTCCCAGTTTTTCCACACAGTTTGTCATCCCGAGGAATGAGGGATCTCCACAAGAAACTCCGCAAACAAAATCGACAATCTTTGTAGAGCTACTTGCGGGGATCCCTCGTTCCTCGGGATGACAAAAAATGAGAAAATAAAGTTTTACGAGATTAAAGTTTATCTGCACTTATCTCCTAAAATCATTAAAAATCTGCGTGAAATCTTTTTCAAATAAACTTATCTTTGATCATAACAAACCAATTACAATATGGAAAAAACAAAACGTTTTCAGGTTTCGCTCAAAGTCATTTGGGGAAGTTCGGTTGCATTGGCAGTTATGGCTTCGATACCTAAATTATTTGATGCCGATTCTACACTTGGAGACCTTATTATAAATTCTTCGATTACGCTGTTGTTTTCCCTTTTTATATGGTATTACAACATTTACAGTTTGCCAAAGTTTTCTGCCAATCATGCCAATAAAAGTCTCTTTAACTGGAAACTTTTATTGAGTGTTATTCTGGGGATTGTTTTAATGGTGATTCTGGTAATTGCGCATCAGGAACTATTTCAGGTTTCAAAAATGGATGCGCCAATCATGTTTGAACTTCGTGGAGTTTTAATCAACTTGATTGTATATATGTTTTTGCATTTGCTTTTTCAAAACTATCAAACACAGCAAATGGGAGTTGAGCTAGAACGTACAAAAGCCGTAAATCTTGGCGCTCAATACGAATTATTGAAACAGCAGGTAAATCCGCATTTTTTGTTTAATAGTTTGAATACACTAAAATCGATGGTCGATATCCAAGATCCGCAGAGTTCTGATTTTATCTTGAAATTATCTGATTTTTATCGTTTTACACTAGAAAGCAGAAAAATGGATTTGATTCCGCTTCGCGAAGAACTACAAATTTTAGATTCGTATGTATATCTGCTAAAAGCACGTTTTGAAGACGGATTTGTCTTAGAAAACGAAATTGATTCCAAACAGTACGATTCGGCAATTCCGCCTTTTACTTTGCAGTTATTAATCGAAAATTGTATCAAACACAATGTTGTTTCTTTAGACAAACCTTTAAAAATAAGACTTTATACAGAAAACGAGTTTTTGGTAGTTGAGAATAAAATTCAGCTCAAAAGAGGCGCCGTGTCTACAGGTGTTGGTTTAGATAATATCAACCAGCGTTTTATGCACCTGATTCATAAAGAAATCGAAATTGACAAAGACGAAACTACCTTTAAAGTAAAAATACCACTTAATTATGACTATCATAATAATTGAAGATGAAGTAAAAACAGCCAAAGCACTTGGCCAACTAATTCTGAGCATCAGACCCGATGTTCAGATTTTGTCATATATACAAAGCATTGACGGCGCAGTAGATTATCTTTTGGAAAACGATCAGCCAGATCTTATTTTTATGGATATTCAGCTGGCAGACGGTCAGTGTTTTGAGATCTTTAAGAATGTTGAGGTTTTGTCGCCTGTAATTTTCTGTACTGCTTTTGATGATTATGCCATCGAAGCTTTCAAATCAAACGGAATTGATTATGTTTTGAAACCTTTTTCTAGAGATAGTATTTCGCAAGCTTTAAAGAAAGCTGGAGAACTGAAAAACTTCTTTCAGAGAAACAAAAAGGCCATGCCCGATTTTGATTATTTGTTGAGTAGAACTGGTGAAAATAAAGGAAAAAGCAGCTTTTTAGTTTTCAAAAACAATAAATATCAAACCGTTTTAACGGAGAATATTGCGTTTTTCTTTATCAAAAATGAAACGCCAACGATAATGACTTTAGATAAAAATGAATATCCGTTAACGCAGTCGTTAGATGAAATTCATAAGCTTTTATCTCCAATTCAGTTCTTTAGAATCAACAGACAGTATTTGGTTAATTTTTCGGCCATTCGTGAAGCAGAACATTATTTTTCGCGTAAAATAATCGTGAAATTAAGTGTTCCGACAGAAGAAAAAATATTGGTTGGAAAAGAAAAAGCAACCGCTTTTTTAAGCTGGTTAGAAAACCGATAAAACCAATTAATTTATCATTTTCTGAGATAAACTAATTGGCTTGATTTTATAATCCTGGAAACATAAAACAGCTTATGAAAAACAAAGCTGAAAGTATAAAGCAGAGAATTAGAATGATCTTTTTCATCTTAGTTTGTATTAGAGTAAGAAATAATAAAAATGCCTAATATCAATTATTAGGCATTTTTATTTTAATGTAGTTTTGTTTTAATTGATTGCTGATGGAGTATAAGTTGCTGTATACAGTTTTCTGTACATAGCATACGTTACGCTTACCATTACAAAGGCAATAATCGCGTCTGTCGCAGCGCCAAAACCTAAAACGGCAATTTTTGAAAAGAAAGCAAAGATGATATCGAAAAATACGCCTGCGAAAACCCATTCTTTTAATCGTAATAATTTGTTCGGAATTAAAAGTGTAATAACACCAGCTACTTTAAAAACGCCAAGGATGTAAATGAAATGTGCTGGATAACCCAATTGTTGTGTAATTCCCCAAACCAATGGATTGTTTGTTAATTCGAAGAAACCGCTTGCGCCAAACCATAAAGAAGTTAATACTGCGCCTGTCCAATAGATAATTTTTGTTGTTTTTGAGTTCATGATTTTGATATTTAAAGTTATTTAACGGTACAAATGTGCGTTGAAAGCTTTAAAATCGAAATCAGAATTTTGTTGAAACGGACAAACTTTGGGGTGAACTGGACAGGGAGTGGATTGGTGTATTTTACCGCAAAGCGCTCAAAAATTCTTTTGCATATAAATGGTGGAGATTTTAAGTTCATAAAGGTTTATTTCACGCAGATTTTAAATAATTTAAACAGATAAGCGCAGATTTTTTTAAGGCTTAAAAATTAAAATCTGCTAAAATCTGCAGGATCTGGGTGAAACAAAATCATTTTAATCTTATTAATCTGTGGCTTTAAAAAAAACTTTGCGACTCTGCGACTTTGCGAGATTAAAAAAGTTTAAGCACAAGCTTAACAGCTAGTAAGACCTTTGCGAACTTAAAATCTACAGCATTTACATAAAAAAGAACCTTAGCGCACTTTGCGTTAAAAAAACTAAGCAGACATTTCAGCAATTAAAGCCTGCATCAACTCGCCGGCTTTATGGTATTTTAAATTGCTTGTGTTTTGTCCCGACCAGAAATTTACTAAATCGGTTCTTTCTTGAGCTAAAGCAGCAGTTTTTAAAGAAGCCATTAATCTAGTTTGAAGCGGAAAAGGAAGCACTTCAGATTCAAAAGGAACAGTGTCAGATATTTTATTGCAAACCATTCGGCCCATTCTTCCTGTAAGCGATTTTGAAATTGTTGTCGGAATATTGGGATTTGCAAACAATGTTTCTTTATGTAAAGGCACAGCAGCAGATTCGTCGGTAACCATAAAAGCAGTTCCCAATTGGACAGCATCGGCACCTAAAGTCATAGCAGCGGCGATTCCCTTAGCATCTATAATTCCGCCAGCAGCAATAATTGGCGTTTTGGTTTTTACTTTTAATTGCTGAATGAGACTAAATAATCCTGTAAAAGAATCTTGAGCAGGTTTTAAGAACGATGGCCTGTGTCCGCCAGCTTCAAATCCTGCGGCGACAATTGCGTCTACTTCGGCATCTTCTAGTGCAAGTGCTTCTTCTAATGTTGTGGCAGCACCAACGGTTTTTATTCCAAGTTTTCTGCTTTCTTGAAGAATTTCTTTTGACGGAATTCCGAAAATGAAACTAAAAACAGCAGGTTTGAGTTCGAATAAAACTTCTACTTGTTTTTCAAATTTAGAAGGAATATCAGAAGATAAATCAGGAAGCGAAATTCCTAATTCATCAAAGTAAGGTTTAAAATTATGTTTTAACTTTTCTAATTTCTCTTTTGGATAATTTATAAGACTTTCGTCAACATCATTAACCCATAAATTGATGTTATAAGGTTTAGAAGTGGCAAGTTTGATTTCTTTTCCGGCTTGTCGAATTTCTTCAGGTGTGAGCGTATAAGCGCCGTAACTGCCCAATCCGCCTGCGTTGCTTACAGCCGCCAAAAGTGAAGCTGTAGAAAAACCGCCTCCCATAGGGCCTTGTAAAATGGGATGCTCAATGCCTAGTAATTCTGTTATTTTGGTTTTCATGCGTGAACCTAATTTTTAAACGAATAGTAAAATTACTAAAATATTAAAACGGTTCGCTTCAATAATTTTTATTGTTTTTTAAAGTAAGAAACAAAAAAGGAAAGGCTGTTTTTTCAGGAATGAAATTTTACGGTTGAGTCGTTAAAAATGATTATTCGGTTATATAAAAAAAGATTGAAGCCTTTATTTGAGCACTTTTGCGAGAAAGTTTAATTATATTCTATGAATTCACCTCTTACTATAATCGCCGCAACAAATTTTTCTGCCATCGCCACTAATGCAGTTAATTATGCCGCTGGACTTGCCAAAGCCACAGGCGCAAAATTGGTTTTATTTAATTCATTTTCATTGAGTGTGCACAGTGCTAACTCTCATATAACTGCAGATGCAATGCAAAAGCAGATTGAAAGAGCGATTTCTAAACTAGAAAACTTAGCTAAAGAAATGGCCGATTCGTTTAAAATCGAAACAGCAGCAATCTGTACGTATTCTTTTTTGGAAGATGAACTTCCGAAAATTATTGCAGAAACAAACGCAGATGTAGTTGTAATGGGAATGGCCGAACGTTCTTTTGAACAGGAATTATTAGGAAATTCGACTACAACGGCAATTAAGAATCTTCAAATTCCCGTTTTGGCAGTTCCTGAAAATGCACATTTCTTAAATATCAAAAAAGTATTATATGCATGCGATAGTTTGAGTTTTTCGGCTATTAAGAAATTTAGCTGGATTAAAAATGCTTTGGGAGATTTTGGTGCAGAAATTGAGTTTTTTAGTGTAGACGAAAAATTAGACGATTTAAAAGAAGAACAACACAGGGTTTTAATGAATTCGAATATCGAAAAAGAATTTGAAGATGTAAAATATCTTTATAAAACGGTAAGATCGAACGCTGTTATTAACGAAATCAGAAAAGAAATTAAGAATTACGAGGCCGATTTACTGATTATGGTACCTCAAAAATACGGTTTTTGGGATTCTTTGGTTCATAGAAGTAAAACTAGGATTTTGGCAGCAGGGCTTGATATTCCATTATTGTCGTTTCCGAATTATTAAAGATTGATTTGATTTAAAAATAATGATATAAAAATTACAAGGTTTTTTTGAAGAAATTTTATCAGAATAAATTTTAACAGATTTTTTTTGATTTTAGGGATTCTATAATTTTTAGCGTTTGTTGCCGAATTTCAAAATTATATTTTAACATTTGAGGCAGTTTTGTTAATTATTCTTAATTGTCTGTTAGTTTCAGATTTTTTTAAATTAATTTTGTGGCACTCTAAAAACTTAAATGCAAATAGGTTTTTTATCAGTATGGCAACAGCTACAATTGAGAGTTATCTACAAACTGAAACAGCATTATATGATTTTAAAAATAAGATAAATTAAAGATTATATACCAAGTAATACCGAGAGAACACTTGGTGTATATTTTTAATTTATTTTAATTGGATTTTGTATAATCTTTTTGGTTTGTTCAGGTTTTTAAAACAATATTTCTCAGAAAAGTTATTGTCAGCAGATTTAATCGGCTTTTTAGGAATGCATTTGTCTTTCCTGCGTCAGTTCTAAAGAAACTGTAAAAAGAAGAGAAAAGTATTAAGCATTGGGTTCTAAGAGTACAAAGCTTAAAAAAAATAAAAAACAATGAGCGCAGTAATTACAGCAATAGGTGGTTTCGTACCATCATCAATTCTGACCAATAAAAAGATTTCAGAAACAGTTGATACATCGGAGGAATGGATCATTAAAAGAACTGGAATTAAAGAACGTAGAATCGCAGACGACGACACAGCAACATCTGATCTTGCTGCGGCAGCGATTGAAAATCTTTTCGAAAATTATAACGTAGATCGAAACGAGATTGAAGCTTTGCTTGTCGCAACAGCAACTCCCGATCACATTTTAGCACCAACTGCAAGTATTGTTTGCGATAAAAGCGGACTTACAAATGCTTTTGGGATTGACATGAATGCAGCTTGTAGCGGATTTCTATATGCGCTAGAAATGGGAGCAAATATGATCGAAAGCGGACGTTATAAGAAATTAATCATCGTTGGAGCTGATAAAATGAGCTCTATCGTAGATTATGAAGATCGTAATACTTGTATTCTTTTCGGAGATGGAGCAGGTGCGGTTTTGTTAGAAAAAACAGAATCTGAGTACGGTTTAATGAAAACGATTTTAAAAACTGACGGAAGCGGAGTTTCTTCTTTGGCTGTACCGGCTGGAGGTTCTAGAAATCCAACTTCTATGCAGAGTCTTTTGCACAGAACGCATTATTTAAAACAAGACGGAGCTTTTGTATTTAAGAGAGCCGTTGCAGCAATGAGCCAAGTTTCTCAAGATGCTTTGGTAAAGAATGATTTGGAAGCAACTCAAATTGATTGGGTTGTGCCACATCAAGCCAATTTGAGAATTATTAATGCTGTAGGCGAAAGTTTAAATATTGATTCTGATAAAGTAAAAGTAAATATTGACCGTTACGGAAATACAACATCGGCAACAGTTCCTTTATGTTTATGGGATTTTGCAGCTGATTTCAAAGAAGGTCAAAATGTATTGATTACTACTTTTGGTGCAGGTTTTTCTTGGGGCGCAACGTGTCTGAAATGGGGCGTTATGCGTGAGAAAAATCCAGTTGCTACCATAAAAGCAAACAAAAAAGAAGAGGGTGTTCTTGTTGAACACTAATAAGATAGGATTTTTCAATTTTACAGTTGAGGGAATTAATGGGTAGAAAGAACCAAAATAAAAAATCGGGCAAGAATTTTTTCTATAAATACTACAGGGTTATAGTAATTCCAGCCGTTTTTTTGGTCTATCTTTCTTCGTATTATTTTCTAAATCCGTACCGAAATTTTGAAGAAGAAGGTTTGCTCGATTTAGATCAGACCTTCGATATCTTCATTATTTTATTGTATTGCGCCATCCTTACAGAACTAACTTTGTTTGTTGGACGCAAATTAAATTACTACATCAGTTGGGAACAAAATCCGGCTTTTAGAGCAATAGCACAGTTTATTTGTCTTATTGCCGGAAATATACTTTTAAACTATTTTTTCTCTTGCCTTTGGGATTATTTATATCCATGTACTGCTTTAGAAGAAAATGATTTGGTTGTAATATGGCAGTCTAAAATTATGGCTGCAATTATTTCGCTTTTTATAAGTGCCATTCATACTGGAATATTCCTATTAAACAGATGGCGTTTAAATGCTATAGAAACTACAGAATTAAAGGTTAAAGCCTCTGAACTTCAAGAAGCGGTAACGCGTTCAAAATTAGAATCTCTTAAAATGCAGTTAGATCCGCATTTTGTATTCAATAATTTCAGCACTTTGACAGAGCTGATTTATGAAGATCAGAAAGAAGCAGCTTCGTTCTTAGAAAATATAACGAGAGTATATCGTTATATGATTTCGAACTCAAATAAAGATACCATTACAGTAAAAGAGGAAATCGAATTCTTGAATGCGTATTTTTATTTGCTGAAGAAAAGATTGGGCGAAAAAATAGATTTAAAAATTGAGGTTGACGCTGCTTCGCTTGCACTTCATTTACCGCCTTTAACGTTGCAATTATTGGTAGAAAACGCCGTAAAACATAATATGGCAACTTTGGCCAATCCGCTTACGATTACTGTTTTCTCTAATTCTGGAGATATTATTGTTCGGAATAACTTGCAGCAAACAGCTGGAAAAAGTCTGGTTTCAACAGGAATTGGAAATAAAAATATTGAATTTCGTTATAAAATTTTATCTGAAAGAATGCCAACTTTTAGCGAATCAAATGGCTATTATGAAGTGCATCTGCCATTAATTTAAGAATTATGAAAATTTTAATTGTAGAAGATGAAAGCATTAACGCCAGCAGGTTAAAGAGACTGTTGGAAGAACTAGAACCCAATTGTGAAATTTTAGACATAATTGACACGGTTGTCGATACTGTTTCATGGCTCAAATCTAACCCAAAACCCGATTTAATTACAATGGACATTCGTTTAGCAGACGGACTTAGTTTTGCTATATTTGATGAAATCAACATCACTTGTCCTGTAATTTTTACTACAGCTTATGACGAATATGCAATTCGTGCTTTTAAGGTAAACAGCATCGATTATTTGATGAAACCCATTGAAAAGACGGAGTTGGAGTTTGCCCTAGCTAAATTCAAATCTTTAAATAAAAACGAATCTAGCGTAACCAATATCGCAGGAATCCTAAAAGAACTGATCGAAAAACCAGTTTTTAGAATGCGTTTTTTGGTAACGTATCGTGACGGCTATAAAAGTGTAGACGTTTCAGATATCGACTTTATATATTCTGAGTTTAAAACCAGTAATTTGTTTCTTAAATCTGGTGTCATTATCTCAATTCCGCAAACTATGGAAGAACTGGAGCAAGAATTAGATCCGAATATCTTTTTCCGCGCTAACCGCCAGTTTTTCATTCGTGCCGAAAGCATTAAATCTATTGCGAACTATTTCAACGCAAAATTAAAAATCCAACTTAGACTAGATCCCGAACGCGAGGTAATCATCAGCAGAGAAAAAACTCCTTTCTTTAAGCAGTGGATGGATAGATAAGAAAGTTTCTAAGATGCTGAGATTCTAAGTTTTTTTGTTTTGCCACGAATTCACGAATTTTTTTGATACGAAGATGCGAATTTTTTTCTGCCACGAATTCCACGAATTTCCGCTAATTTTTTCCTGTGTTTATGATGTTTTGCTCTCATTTTTGTCATTTCGACGAAGGAGAAATCTCCACAAGTAGCTCCGCAATCTATAGCCAATCTTTGTAGAGTTTCTCGCGGAGATTTCTCCTTCGTCGAAATGACAAACGTTGCGTTTTACCAACTTGGCGATAAAAATTCGAGAAATTATCCACAGTATTTCATAAAACAATTTTAATTAGAGAAAATTCGTGGAATTCGTGGCAGAAAAAACTTCGCGCCTTAGCACCTTCATGGCATAAACCCAAGCCAACGTTTCAGTATCAAAAAATGTCGTTTGGGTAAATTTCTTCCTTAAAAAAGCGGTTTTACGCTGTTATTTTGCTGCCAAATTTGAGGTAATTCATTTAAAAATGAAAAGTAAAATGACAAAACAGTTTTTTAAAAATAATAAAGCAATTGGCAGAATTGCAATTTTATTGATAACCATTTCTCTTGCATCATGTGGGAAAAGCGGAGATGCGCAGATGGCTCCTCCAAAGCCAGAAGTAGACTTTCTTCAGACCAATTCGGCAACAGGAGAAGTTGAAAAGAAATATCCAGGAACAGTTGAAGGTTCTGTAAACGTTGATATAAAAGCACAAGTATCAGGTTATTTGGAAGCAATTTATGTAAAAGAAGGAGATTATGTAACCAAAGGACAATCTCTTTTTAAAATTAAAGGCGACGTTTATGCCGAACAAGTTAACAATAGTCGTGCAGCTTACAAAAGCGCTTTGGCAAATCAAGCAAATGCGAAACTGGAAGTAGAAAAAATTAAACCTTTAGTAGAAGGAAAAGTTTTCTCAGACATGCAGTTAAAAACGGCGCAGGCCAATTACGAAGCTTCAACTGCACAAGTAGCACAGGCTAAGGCCGCTTTAGGATCATCTCAGTTAAATGCCGATTTCTCTTTGATTAAAGCTCCTGTAAGCGGCTATATTAGCCGTATTCCAAACCGAATTGGAAATTTAGTTACACCGACAGATGCTATTCCGCTGACTGTTTTATCTGAAATCAATAACGTCTTCGTTTATTTTTCGCTAACAGAAGCAGATTATTTAGCTTTTTCTAAAGATTCAAAAAGTAATCAGACTGTAAGTTTAATTATGGCCGATGACAGCGAGTACGATCAAAAAGGAAAATTGGAAGTGGCGAGTGGAAACGTCGATCGTGCAACGGGTACAATTGCTTTAAAAGCTATTTTTCCAAATCCAAAAAAAGAATTACGTGCGGGAGGTTCTGCGAGAATTGTCTTGAACAAAAGTTTGTCATCTGTAATTACAGTTCCAATGGCGAGCGTAAAAGATATTCAAGATAAATTCTTTGTTTTTATTCTAAAGGAAGGCAATAAAGTAGCTATGGTTCCAATCGAAATTGCAGGAAGTGCAGGAGTAGATTATTTCGTAAAATCCGGATTAAAATCTGGAGATAAAGTAGCGTTGAATAATATCGATGTACTTTATGATGGAATGGAAGTCGTTCCAAAAATCGCTGCTAAAAACACAAGCAGTAAATAATTTTTCATTTAATAAAATAACATTTCCATGTTAAAGAAAATAATAGACAGGCCAGTATTGGCCACAGTTATCTCTATTGTACTGGTTATACTGGGGATCATAGGTCTTACCCGATTATCTGTAACGCGATTCCCAGATATTTCGCCGCCAACAGTTATGGTAAGCGGTTCTTATCCAGGAGGAAACAGTGAAACCGTTATTCGTTCGGTAGTAACACCTTTAGAAGAGCAGATTAACGGAGTAGAGAACATGCAGTACATTAAATCGACTGCAAGTAATGACGGATCTTTCTCTATCAGCGTAATTTTTAAACAAGGAGTAGATCCAGATCAAGCTGCGGTAAACGTTCAAAATAGAGTACAGCAAGCAACGCCAAAACTGCCTCAAGAAGTTATCCGAATGGGATTAACAACTTCGAAACAGCAAAATAGTATGATTGTTATTTTCAACTTATATACAGATGATAATAGCAAATACGACGAGTTGTTTCTTCAGAATTACGCCAATATCAACTTAGTTCCTCAAATGAAACGTGTTCCAGGTGTTGGACAAGTTCAGATTTTTGGACAGAAAGATTATTCGATGCGTGTTTGGTTGGATCCGCGTAAAATGGCAAACGCAGGTTTAGTGCCTTCAGATGTAACACAGGCCATTGCAGAACAAAGTTTAGAATCGGCTCCAGGTAAATTGGGAGAAGAATCTACAGCGGCTTTAGAATATGTAATTCGTTACAAAGGAAAAAAGAACAAACCAGAACAATATGAAAATATTGTAGTTAAAAATGTTGGCAGCAATGTTTTAAGATTGAAAGATGTAGCGAGAGTTGAATTTGGTTCTATTTCGTACAGTGGTGATAATAAATCGAATAGTAAAAATGCCGTTACGATGGCGATTTTGCAAACTTCGGGTTCAAACGCCAATGACATCGAAATCGGAATCAATAAAGAAGTAGAACGATTATCGAAATCTTTTCCGCCAGGTATTAAATACGTAAACGTAATGAGTACCAAAGAAAGACTAGACGAAGCAACAGGTCAGGTAAAATCGACTTTATTTGAAGCTTTCATTCTGGTATTTATTGTGGTGTTTATTTTCCTTCAGGACATTCGCTCGACGATTATTCCAGCTATTGCAGTTCCGGTTGCGATTGTAGGAACGTTTTTCTTCCTTTTGGTTTTCGGATTTACGATTAACATCTTGACGCTTTTTGCCTTGGTATTAGCGATCGGAATTGTAGTCGATGATGCCATTGTTGTTGTCGAAGCCGTTCACAGTAAAATGGAAGAAGATGAAGAAATTTCAGCCAAAGAAGCAACTCATGGTGCGATGGCAGAAATTACAGGAGCCGTAATTTCGATTACTTTGGTAATGTCGGCAGTATTTATTCCGATCGGATTTATGACGGGATCTTCAGGGATTTTCTATAAACAATTTGCTTATACATTGGCCATTGCGATTATCATTTCTGCTGTAAATGCCTTGACGCTTACGCCTGCATTATGTGCGCTTTTGCTAAAAAATCATGGAGGTAAACATGGTGATCATGAACATAAAACGAGTTTTAAAGATCGTTTTTTCGTCGGATTTAATACAAGTTTCGACAATTTAACGGGAAGATATATTAAAGGCGTTCGTTTCTTAATTGAAAGAAAATGGATTGCTGCAGGATTAGTAACAGGAATCACGGCAATTGCGGTTTACATGATGATGTCTACTCCAAAAAGTTTTGTGCCTTTAGAAGATGACGGTTTCATGGTTTATAGTTTGTCTATGCCCCCAGGAACAGCTCTTGATCGAACTACTGCTGTAATTGAAAAATTAGAGAAAGAATTGGCTCCAATAGAAGCGATTGATGTTAATACAAGCATTACAGGATTCAATATTTTGAGCAATAGTGCCAGCCCTGCTTATGGTTTAGGATTTATCAAATTGAAACCTAAGAAAGATAGAGGAGCGGTAAAAGATATTGAGGAAATCATGAATATCGTAAACGGAAAACTGGCTAAAATTAAAGAAGGTCAGATTATGGTTTTCAGAATGCCTCCTGTTGAAGGATTCGGGGTAACGAGTGGTGCTGAGATTGTATTGCAAGACAGAATGGCAAGAAGCCCGGAAACTTTAAAAGCAATGTCTGATAAAGTGATTGCAGAGATTATGAAACAGCCTGGAGTTCAATACGCATATACCACTTTTAGAGCCGATTATCCGCAATTGGAATTAGAAGTTGATGAAGATAAAGCACGTCAAATGGGCGTAAATATCAAGGAACTTTTAGGAAATATTCAGACGTATTTTGCAGGAGATCAATCAGCTGACTTTTCAAGATTTGGTAAGTTTTACAGAGTAAATGTAAAAGCTGATGGCATTTTTAGAATGGATGAAGATGCATTTAATGAAATTTTTGTGAGAAATGCTCAAATGCAAATGGTTCCAGTAAAATCGATTGTGAAATTCCATAAAGTTTACGGTCCAGAATCAGTGAATCGTTATAACCTTTATAATTCGGTAAATATTACAGCAATGGCTTTGCCTGGCTACAGTAACGGACAAATTATGGCTAATCTAGAGCAAGTTTTAGATAAACTTCCGTCTGATTACAGTTACGAATGGACTGGTTTAAGTTTGGAAGAAAAAGCTGGAGGAAGTCAAACTGTTGCCATCTTCGGATTGTGTCTCTTGTTTGTATTTTTCTTATTGGCAGCACAATACGAAAGTTATTTATTGCCACTTGCGGTATTGCTTTCTATCCCGACAGGAATCTTAGGAGCTTTTGCAGGAGTTAAAGCAGTTGGTTTAGACAACAATATTTACGTTCAGGTTGGATTAATCATGCTGGTCGGACTTCTTGCTAAAAACGCCATTTTGATTGTAGAATTTGCTTTGCAGAGACGTCTTGCAGGATTAACAATAATTGAAGCCGCAATTGAAGGTTCAAGATCAAGATTACGACCAATTATCATGACTTCGCTAGCTTTTATTGTAGGTATGATTCCGTTAATGTTTGCCTCTGGAGGAACTGCAGTTGGAAACAGATCGATCAGTGTGAGTGCGGCAGTAGGGATGTTTAGCGGTGTTGTTTTGGGAATTTTTGTGATTCCGTTGCTTTTCATTGTATTCCAATATTTACAAGAAAAAGTATCAAGGAAAAAGATCGCAACTCAAGTTCAAACGATAAAAGAATAAGAATGAAAACATTATATAAAATCGGAATGGTTTTACTTACCGGAGCGATCATGACATCGTGTGTGGTAGGGAAAAAATATTCTCGTACAGATTTACAAGCTCCAGAAAAATACCGCGATGAAATCGCGGTTACTGGAGACACAGTTTTGCTTCCGTGGAAAAACTATTATAAAGATCCTTTATTGATTGCTTTGATTGAAAAAGCGCTAGTAAAAAACAACGAAGTGATCATTGCAATGAAAAGCATGGAACAGCTCGACCTCAGTTATAAACAAGCCAAATTATCGTTATTACCTACACTAGATTTCGATGCTGGAGCGAGCCGTTCTTATCCTTCTAAAAATTCCCTAAACGGATCTTTGAGCCAGCAATTTATTGGTAAGGATTATATGGATGATTACAGTGCCAATCTGCGTCTTTCGTGGGAAGTAGATATTTGGGGAAAAGCAGCGATGCAAAAAAGAGATGCTAAAGCCGCTTATTTTGCTCAAAAAGAGAATCTTTCAGCATTAAAAACTCGAATTATTGTTCAAGTGGCGCAAGCTTATTACAATCTTTTAGGTTTAGATGAACAGCTTAAAATTGCAGAGAAAAACATCGAATTGAGTACCAATACTTTGAGCATGATGGAATTGCAATACAAATCGGGATCGATTAGTTCTTTGGCAGTAAATCAAACAGAAGCTCAAAAGAAAACGGCTGAATTATTAGTGCCTTTAGCGAAAGCAAATATCGCAGTGCAAGAAAACGCTTTACAGATTTTATGCGGAGAATATCCAGATAAGATTGAAAGAGCTGGAAACATTGATGCTGCTGAAGTTTCTGTAATTTTTCCAACAGGAATTCCGGCTTCGCTTTTGAGCAGAAGACCAGATGTAAAATCTAGCGAATACGCGGTTATGTCTGCCACTGCAAAAACAGGATTGGCAAAAGCAACCATGTATCCGACTTTAAGTTTGAATCCGTCTATTGGAGTAAATTCTTTTGAATTTGAAAATTGGTTTGATTTTCCAGGTTCAATCACCAAAACCATTGCAGCCAATTTAGCGCAACCTATTTTTAGAAAAAAAGCTTTAAGAACGGCTTATGAAGTGGCTGTTTTAGAACAAGAAAAAGCGGTTGTGCAATTTAAACAGTCTTTTATAACAGCAGTTGGCGAAGTAAACGATGCTATGTCAAGATTAAAATATGCTGACGAACGTATTGTTTTGGCAAAAGAGAAAGCAGAATCGTTAGAAAAAGCAACTTCAGATGCTGGTTTGCTTTATAAAAGCGGAATGGCTAATTATCTTGAAGTAATTGCAGCGCAAAACAGTTCGCTACAGAACGAACTAGATTTAGTAACAATAAAACTCGAAAAACTGAATGCAGCAATTAACCTGTACCGTGCTTTAGGCGGTGGAGTAGAGTAGTGCTTAATTTTCTTAATTCACCATTTCTGTAAGCAATTATGGAGGTGGTGAATTTTCTTTTGAATTGATTTTACTGATTTATGGACAAAATTATTTTTACCCGATCAGAACTTTACAGCTTGGTTTGGAAATTTCCAATACCGCAGATTGCAAAACATTATGAGGTTTCTAGTATGGGAATCAAAAATGCTTGCGAAAAATTGAATATTCCGCTCCCTAAAAGCCGACATTGGATTGGACCTGAATATAAAAGAAAGAATGTTCCTCAGTTACCAATTGATTTTAAAGGAAATAATGAGATTGCAATTTTAAAAAAGACATACGAAATGCAACTTCGAGTTCCTTCAAAATCGACGCCTTTACTCGATTTGGCTCAAAGCATAAAAGATGATGTTCATGCTCCGCTGAGCATTAGCGACAAGCTCGAAAATTCGTTGGAGATTATTACAGCAACAAAGGATTATTGGGAAAGCAGAGGCTTAAACGATAATATCAATCTGGAAAAATTAGAGATTTTGAATTTGAATGTTTCTAAAGAAAGTGCAAATCGCGCTTTACGGTTTATGAATGCTTTGATCAAACTCATTCACTATCGCGGACATGAATTTAAAAAAGGTCTTGATGGTTTGGATACAATTGTTTTTAAGAACGAAAGTGAAATAAAAATAGATTTAAGAGAAGCGCAAAAAAGAATAACCAAAACGGGTTTAAGAGAAACTTTTGGTTATGTTTTTACTGGCGATTTCATTTTTAGAATTTCAAGAGGATCAAACAAAAAAGAATGGCGTGAAGGAAAAATTTCTTTAGAAAATAATCTTGCATTAATTATGGCAAAGATTGAATTAATGGCTGCAGAAGATTAAAAATATCCAAGCGGATTAACATATTTTGAAAGGATTCTCTTTGCCATAAATACTTCCTTCTTCCGAAATATACAAAAAAAGAGGCTTTCTTTTGAGAAGCCTCTTTTTCAAATAGTTGTGTTGTGGTTTTCAAACAAACTGGTTTAGTTTTTAAATTAATTAATTTTAACCAAATGAGCTTCAATGGTAGCTCTTTGAGGTTCGTATTGAGCAGGAAGTTTTAAGTTCTGACCTAATTCTTCTAAGCTTTCGTCTACAGTAAATCCAGGATTGTCAGTTGCAATTTCGAACAAAACTCCGCCTGGTTCTCTAAAATAAAGAGAGTGAAAATATTGTCTGTCAATTTGTGGTGTAATCTGCAACCCGTATTCTTCTATTTTTTCTCTGAATTTCATTAAAATTTCGTCATTTTTTACACGAAAAGCAACGTGATGAACCGTTCCATTTGCATTTAAACCGCGTTTTTCTTCTGGTAATTCTACCAAGTCAACAATTGCAGCATTTTCTACAGCATCTGTTGCATAACGGTAACGGTTTACATCTTGATCGATCAATTTGTAACCAAATATTTCAGTTAAAACAGCAGCAGTTGGTTTAATGTTATTTAAAGTCAAAGTAATGTTATGAAAACCTTTTGTAGCTACATCAGCTTTTACTTCGTCAGTTTCCCAAGCTTTTCTGTTATCTTCCGTTTTAGATTCAATTAACTCTAATTTTAAACCATCTGGATCTAAGAAAGTCAAATATTTTTCTCCGAATTTTTCAGCTGGTTTATTGTAAATTACGTTGTATTGCTCGAAACGTTTCTGCCAGAAATCTAAACTTCCTTTTGGAACAGAATAACCAATTTCTGTAGCCATTCCAGAACCTTTTCTGCCTTGTTGAATTCCTGCTCCCCACGGGAAGAAAGTTAAAATAGTCCCTGCACTTCCAACTTCATCACCAAAGTAAAAATGGTAAGTTCCTGGATCATCAAAATTCACTGTTTTTTTGATGAATCTTAATCCTAAAACTTTTGAGTAAAAGTCAAAATTGCGTTTAGCGTCTCCTGCAATTGCAGTAATATGGTGTAATCCTAAAATTTTATTTTCCATGGTATTTTTATATTAAATAGTTGTTTGATTTTTCTTTTACAAATTTACGTCCGTTATCGCTGTTTATCGATTAAACTAGATTAAGAAAGAAGCGAGGACGATATTTTGTCATTTTTTTAAGTTCTTCCTTCGACGACAATGTTTTGTTAATTGCATAACACGAAAGTAAATGCAGTGTATAGAAATACATTCTGAAAAACAGTATATGCTGTTTTCAGACGTTGTTTTTTGCTGTGACCAATAACTGATCACAGCAAATTATATGAAATATTGATGAATTTTATATTTTGATAAATATTGATTTTCTAAGCTTAAATTCAATATTTTTTGTTTTATGTCCTTTCCCTGTAGTGTCTTCAACCAATAGAATTGAACCCGTGTTGAAAGTTCTTTTTTCTCCTAATGAAGTTTCTATTTCTACACCGCCATCTAGCAAAACAATATATTGGCGGTCTGGAGCATTATGAAAATCGTAATCGTAAGAAGGATTAACTTCTCTAAAAACGATAGATTTAACGGGTTCTTCATCAGATAAAAATCCGATATCGCCGTTGTTTTTTAACGGAACATCAAAGTCTTTAAAATGACTTTCTCCGTTTGCATCGCTATAAATGCGAGTTATCGTAATCATTACTTTTTATTGAAAACTAATGCATTAGCACAATTTATCTCATCCTGACTAATGGTATGTCCCATATTTGGATAGATTTTTTTTGTAACATCTGCGCCCATTTTCTCCATAAGCGTTTCAGTATCATTTACTCTTTCTACAGGAACGTGAAAATCAGGATCGCTTGTTCCGATAAAAACAGGCGTGTTTTCAAAATTTCCTGCATAATGGTTTTCATAGACTTTATCGCCAATTAATCCACCGGTAAAAGCAACGATTCCGCCGTATTTTGCAGCATTTCTTGTTGTAAATTCCAAAGCGAGACACGCTCCTTGTGAAAATCCTAAGAAATAAATATTTTCTTTTTCGATTCCGTTTTGCTGAATAGCGACCACAACTTGATGTATTGCTTCCAACGATTTTGAAAACGAAGGTTCATTTTCGTTTAGCGGCGCTAAAAACGAATACGGATACCAAGTTCTGTTTTCTGCTTCAGGCGCAATCAATGCAAAATCATCAACCTTAAGATGTTTTGCAATCGAAAGAATATCATGTGCGCTTGCACCACGTCCATGAATCATAATTAAAGCTTTTTTCGCTTCATTTAAAGGAACACCGTCTGTTAATATTTCTGTATTCATAGTGTTGTTTTTGTTTTTTTTATTATTGGTTTGACGAATGAGTGCTCCACACAGATTTACACAATCTTGTCATTTCGACGTAAGGAGAAATCTTCGCGAGAAGCTCGACAAAGATTGGATTTTCTGTACGGAGTTACTTGCGAAGATTTGCTTTGCCTGTTCGCTATCGCTCGGGTCTCCTTACGTCGAAATGACAAACTTTGGCGAGATACTTTGTTTAGAATTAATTACTTCTTCCAAATATCTTCGTATTCGTCTGGATGTCTTTTAAATTGCGCATGAACATACGGACAAAGTGGTAAAACTTTCAAATTATTGGCGCGAACATAAGAAACCATTTCTTCTAAAAGCTTCTTAGCATAACCTTTTCCTTCGCCCTCTGGCTCAACTCCCGTGTGGTAAACTGTCAGTAAATCAGGTTTAATGCTTATTGTCATTTCGCCTAATTTTTTACCATCTACATAAAGATTAAAAGCGCCATGTTTTTTTTCGTCCAATTCTAATTTTATTGTTTCCATATATTTTTTGATTCAATTTTTTGAGAGAAAATTATTTAGTTGAATTTAAGAAAATTAAACTGTCTATAAAAATAGTTCTACAGACAGTTTAATTAAATCTTTCTGTATTTATTTTATAAAGTCAAGAATATCATTGTTGATTGTTTCTGCTTCTGTAGTTGGCATACCGTGAGGGAAACCAGGATATGAAATCAATTTTCCGTTTTTCAACAATTTTGCTGCTCTAGGAGCTTGATTGTAAGGAACAATCTGGTCATCTTCTCCATGTAAAACCAAAACTGGAATATCTAAACTTTTTAAGTCTTCTGTAAAATCAGATTCAGAAAACGCTTTAATTCCTTCGTAATGAGATAAAACAGAACCCATCATTCCTTGACGCCACCAATTTTGTTTAATGCCTTCTTGAACAGTTTGTCCTTCGCGGTTCCAACCGTAGAACGGAATCGGAAAGTCGTAGAAATATTGCGCTCTATTAAATCCGGTTCCTTTTCTAATTTCGTCAAAAACCGACAATGGAACGCCTTCTGGATTAGATTCGTTTTGAATCATTATCGGAGTAACGGCACTAATAATTACCGCTTTTGAAATTCTCCCTTTTCCGTATTTTGCAGCATAGCGAATTACTTCACCACCACCAGTTGAATGCCCAACGTGAATGGCATCTTTTAAATCTAAAGCTTCAGTCAATTCAGCGATGTCTGATGCATAAGTTTCCATGTTGTTCCCCTCAGAGGCCTGACTAGAACGTCCATGTCCGCGGCGATCGTGTGCAATAACTCTGTAGCCTTTTTGAAGAAAAAACATCATTTGTGCATCCCAATCATCACTTGACAAAGGCCATCCGTGGTGAAAAACAATTGGTTGACCTTTTCCCCAATCTTTGTAATAAATCTGTGTTCCGTCTTTTACTGTAAATGTGCTCATAATTTTTTGATTTTAAGATTAATTTGTTTTATTATTTTAAGTTTAAATTTGATTATGGTTTAAAATTTAAACTTATAACTTGTTTTTTGTTTTATTTTGTTTGATTATGGTACAAATGTATTACAGAATAAAATCTGCATCTATTAATCTAGATTAAGAACTGAAAATTTTAAGTTGATAAGTAATGTTAAATTAATGATTTATTAGTGTAATTTATTGATTTTTAAGTTTTTATAAAGTTAAGTTTTTTAGTTTCTTTATTTGGAAAGAATTTAATTTTAGTATAAAAAAAATGCTAAACGTAATTGTTTAGCATTTGTGGCAGTTAATCTTGTTGGAATGATTTTAGACTTCCATCATCATTAAACTCTATCGAATAGCGTTCTCGGCTTCCGCTTATAGATGACGGGTACCATCTTAGTTTATTATTCCAAATAGAAATATAAACACTTGTCGTAGGTTGCGCGCCTTCAACTTCTTTTGTTTTTTCGTTATAAACCTGAGCTACTTTTGCTGCATTTATAAAACTGATTTTATTTAAAGAAACCAAACGTCCTTTAACATCATCACGAACAGAAAGCTGAACTGGTTTTGGTCCTGACCATTTTTCATCGTTAAATTCATAAATGTCTACATATTTTGGATTTTCTGGATGTTGCAGCATCGCATTTATTCTTCCATCATTATAAAAGTATAAGGTCGAGTAAATAAAGATTTCTTTTCCATTGTATTGAGGAAGATTTTTCAATTGTTCTTCTGCTTTTTTTAATATTTCGATATTAGTCAATAGATTAATTTCCTTTTTTTTACTTTGCAAAGGCGGTGGAGCGACATTTTCGGATTTTTTATTTACAATTGTATCATTAGGTTTTAAAGTTTCATCTATACTTTTTGAGATCTTTTCGCAGCTTAAAAATAAAGTGCAAAACAGCATCAAAATAACTATCTTTTTCATTTGCTATATTTTGTTTAAATCATTTGCAAAAGCAATTTGGTTTGGATTTTCGGGATTATAAAAAATATCAAGGAATTGTTTTTTGGTCATTTCTAAATCTAAAATTCCAATAACTTTTTTCAAACTATTTTGATGCACTAGATTTTTTGTGTCTTTATATTCTAACTCAAAACGCATCATTGGTTGTTCGTTAATATATGTTCCTGTTTGGCTTACATTGATTAATTTGGCCTGAGTTTTTATTCCTTTAAATTTGAGTGCAACCGAATTTTGATCTAAGCCAGTTAGTTTTTTAAATATAAATTGAACCAAAACGCGATAGAACAAAAGCACTAACGGAATTATTAATAACGGATGTCCAAAAGACATAAAACGCCACCCCATACCATGACTTTCGGTTTGATAGGAAAACAAATAATAGGCTACAACGATAAACGTAAAAAATAGCCAACCTAAAATTCTAATTGTTAAATTCCTGATGCTTAAAGTTGGAGTAGCAGATGAAATTACAAAATAAGGAGGTTTTTTCATGTACTTGTCTAGTAATAAACTGATCTGTTTTCCAGCTTCGAACCGTTTTTCATTGGGTTTGGTGTCCGTAATATTGGTTTTATGAATGATTTCGGTATTCGCAAGATTTTTAAAACACAGTTCGAGTTCGTAATTGTCAAATTTAGAATTGAATTTAGAAGCTTTCTTCGAACTAATTATTTCAGCTTCGCGACGTAATCCGTTTAATTTTATTTTCTCCAGATTATTTTTATTGACAAAAACCTGAAAGATCCATTTTTGGAAATAACCAATCAAAAGGATCAGCCAGAGAATTACAGACAATAAAACGATCCCTAAAGCCCAATAAGGATCTTTGGTTTTTAAATCGTTGATATCTAAATCGCTATTGATTGCATAATACAAAATCATTGGAAAAGGGATTGCAAAAAAGAGCATGTAGAGTACCCAAAAGGTAATGGCTAAGTTTTTTTTCATTCGCTGTAAATTGGGGTTATTTAGTAGCTATTTTAGAATTAAAATGTCATAAAAAAACGACAATACTCAAATTTAGATAAAATATGCAAAATATCAAGACTGTTTATGTTAAAGAATTTTTTTACGAAAACAAGAAATGATTCAGAAATAAAACAACCTCTTCTTTAAATGAAATAAAAATTGCATTTCGTTAAAATAAATACAAAATAGTATGTACTTTTGCCTGCAAACTATTGAACAAGCACTTGAAAAGGTTAATCATCATAGCACTTTCTATTTTAATTCTCTCGCCATCTTTTGGCAGCTTGTTCGTTTATGCTTCTTTTAAAATCAACCAGAAAGAAATTGCTAAAACTATTTGCGTTCAGCGTAAACAAGCATTTAACAGTTGTAATGGGCGATGCGAACTTCAAAAAAGCATTAAAAAATATTCTGATAATGAACGAAAAATGCAAGACAGCTTAAAAGATAAATTGGAGCTTGTTTACGTTCAAAATACTGCTGAAATCAATTTTAGCACAATTCCAGTTATCGAATCTAAAGATAACGCTTCAATTTTATTTGATAAGAAACCAATCGGAGCTTCTAATCTTACTTTTCACCCTCCTCTCTATAGAGTTTAGGGATCAATCTTTTTTTTAATTCCAATATTCTCGAATTCCAATTTTTTATAATTGAAATTTTGAATGTCTTATTGCTCGCTTACGCGGATTTTAAATCCAAATTTGAGTAACAAATCGCATAGTTTATTCTTTTAAAACGATATTGATCTTCTTTTGTAATTGAAGAGAATAACTGTATTCTAACTTCATTTACTTTCGCCATTTTCTTGGCTTTTCACTAGCATTTTGGATTTTTTGATATTCAAAAATTTATAGCTTAATGCTAAATTTCAAACATTTTTTTATAACATTCATCAAATGAAATCTTTTAATTTTTGGATAATCGCAGTATTATTTGCGGTTACTTCCTGTACAATTGACAAAACAGATTACGAAGCTGAAACAGGTTCTGAAGTTCCTGAAAACTTGGAATTTAAAGAAGCAACTTCGCTTACAAGCGGAAGCTATAAGGTTAGCATTGAAGCTTTAAACGGAACATTCTATAAAGGATATAATGAGCTTCATCTGAAAATTGTCAATACTCAAAACAGCCAAGAGTTAACGACAGCTGCCGTAACTTTTCTGCCAATTATGAGTAATGCTGACGGAAGCAAAAGTTCGTGTCCGCATCAGTATAATGTTGCATATGATTCTGCTAAAAAGTATTACAGCGGGTATTCTGTTTTTACAGGAGAAAGCTCTACTACAGCGAGTTGGAAATTGTACATCAGTTTTACGGCAGATGGCCAAAAATATGAAATCAATAAAGATGTTACTGTAGAAAAACAAAGCAATAAAAACTTAAATATGACTGCTTTTGCAGGAAGTGATGGAGAACAATATATAATTGCATTGATTTCGCCTCAAAAACCAACTGTTTCAGAAAATGCTTTGATTGCTGGTGTTTACAAATACGATAAACCAACGACTCCTGCAGGAACTTTTCCAGATCCATCTCAGTTTTCGTATTCTGAAGTTGTGGGATATACTTTAAAATTAGATCCGAGAATGCCAGAACCTTCTATGGGAAATCACTCTTCGCCAAATAATAAAGACTTGACGCAAGGAGACGACGGTTTGTATCACGGTGTTGTCAATTATACCATGACAGGAAACTGGACATTGAACTTAATTATGATGAACCAAAACGGATTAATTGTAAAAGGGACCATTGTTCCAACTGATCATACGCCAGGAGTAGAAGGCGTAAAAAGTGAACTTTATATTGATACTTTATTCTAAAAACATGAAATATATTATAATGCTGCTTTTCTTGGGATTTTCAGTTACAGCTCAAAATCAGCATGCACATCACGATAGCATAAAAAACTTAGAAGAAGTAACCGTAAAAAATGCAACGAAAAAGAAGATTGAAACAGAAATGAAAATGGCAGTTTCTGTTGATGAATTTTTGTCTTCGTCAGACAATATCAGTTTCATAAAACGTGGAGCTTATGCTTGGGAACCTTTATTGAATAATATGAGTACAGAACGTTCGACAGTTACAATTGACGGAATGCACGTTTTTGGCGCTTGCACTGATAAAATGGATCCAATTACGTCTTATGTAGAAAGTAATAATCTTGCTGCAGTAGATATTAAATCGGGTCAAGAAGGAAGTTTGCACGGAGCAACTGTTGCCGGAAGCATCGATTTAAAAAGAAAAAGTACGCCGTTTGGACTTCAAAAGAAATGGAACGGAGCATATCAAACTGGTTTTGAGTTTAATAACAAGCAGTTTTTCAATTTAGGAAATATCTCTTATTCGGGAACTAAGTTTGTGGCAGATGGAAGCATTTCGTACCGAACAGCAGATAATTACCACGACGGAAACAATGACGAAGTAAAGCATTCACAATACAATAAATTCAATACTTCGTTAGGTTTGGCATACAAAACCAGCGATTTGTCATCGGTTAGATTAGACGCGATTTTTGATGTGGCAAAAAATGTTGGTTATCCTGCTTTGCCAATGGATTTGTGGCTTTCTCGCGCTCTTATTACCTCCGCTTCTTATAAACAATTGTTTGAAGAAGGTTTGGTTAGAGTAGTAGATACAAAAGTATATTTTAATGCAATTGAGCATTATATGGACGATACAACTCGACCAGAAAATTTAGTTCACATGGACATGCCGGGTTGGAGCACAACTTACGGATTGGTTTCTAAAGCTAATTTGAAAAAGAATGATTACTCTTCTGAAATTCAGCTGAATGCTTACGATAATTTGTCTATTGCAGAAATGAGAATGTATCCGCAAGATCGAAGCGAAAGAACGATGTTTGCTTACAGCTGGCCTTGGGTTACGACTCGTTATGCTGGACTTTCTATGAATAATTCTTGGGATATTTCAGAAAAAAGTCAAGTGCATTTAGGTGGTTCTTTAGGAGTGAATTACAATTATTCTAAATACATAGAATTCAATTGGATTTTTCATCCTGGAGCGCCTCAAGAAAAAACGAGATTTCTGCCAAGTCTTAATGCCGCTTACAACTTAAATATTGATCAATTTAATTTTTCTGTCGGAACTGGTTACGGTCATAGAGCGCCTTCTGTTTCTGAGGGTTATGGCTATTATATCTATAATAGTTTTGACCGTTACGATTACATTGGAGATCCGAATTTGAAAAATGAAATTTCGTATGAAGGAAATGCAAGCGCAGGTTTTAAAACAGAAAAATTGAGCATTCAAGGAAAAATAAACTATTTCTATATTCAGAACTACATTATTGGTAAAATCTTAAGCATGGGAAGTCCGATGAATTATCAATCTGTTGGTGTAAAAGGATATACATCATTAGATTATGCAACGCTTTTGAATATGTCTGCTAATGTGAGCTACGATATTTTGGAACATTTGCATTGGAAAGGAACGTTGACTTACGCTCGCGGAATGGATAATAAAGGAGGAAATTTACCATTTATACGTCCGTTAAGCTATTTGACTTCGCTTAATTATATGTATAAAAATTTCGGAATTCAGACTTCTGTTAATGGCGATTTTGAGCAAATTAATTACAGTCCAGAATATGGAGAAGATTTAACGGCTGCTTATGCAATTTGGAATATTTCTGCTAATTATTCTTTTAAAATCAACAAAGTGCAAAGCACAATACAAGTTGGAGCTGAGAATTTATTAAATGCATATTACAGTACGTATGCCGATTGGGGTAATATTCCAAGAATGGGACGCAATTTTTTCACGTCTTTAAAATTGAATTTCTAAGAAAAAATGAAAAAAGTTTTTAGTATCACAATGACAATTCTGTTCCTGCTGGTTTCTTTCCAGCAGGCGCTTATCGTTGTGCACTTCAAACTGAATCAAAATGCGATTGAAAAAGAATTTTGTGTTAACAAAGCCAAGCCAGAATTGCAATGCCATGGTAAATGCCATTTGAAGAAAGAGCTTCAGGAAACGGAAAAAAATTCTGATTTGGAATTGAGAAGCATTAGCAAAAAGATTGATATTGCTTTAAACACAAATATACAGTTTCAGGTTTCGCTAATAAAAATTATAACATCCAAGAAAGTGCCAATTTATAAAGAATTGGATCTGCTAGAACCTTGCCTTGAAATTTTTGTACCGCCGCCTATTTTATAATCTTCCTTTTGATTAATAAAATAGCCATTTGGTTAAATTGAACTTTAACGCATAGTTTGCTATGTGAATTTAAATTAGCAAAACGTCTTTTTTTAGTTTAGAAAACTATGTTTCTATGTGTTGGAATAGTGTAACTCAATGGTTTAAAGACAGTACAAAAATTAAAATCATAAAAATGCAAAATTTTAAAAAATACCTTTTATTATCAGCAGCCGCTTTGGCTTTTGTTTCATGTTCAAATGATGACGATGCACCAGCAGCAAACAATTTAACATTCGAATTCAACAATACGTTTAAAGACAAAACAATTGTTTTAGGAGATGCAACTTCTGCGTCAGCAACAACAAATACTTCGGCGGCAGGACAAGTTCATCATTTTTCTGAAGTGAAATATGTGATTAGCAATATTCGTCTAATAAAAGATGACGGAAGCGAAGTGCCTTACAACGTAAATGATTTAGATAAAGGTGCAACAGTTATAGATCAGGCAAAAACGGCTTCATTAAGCTATGTTTTGAGCAATGTGCCATCTGCTTCATACAAACAGATTAAATTTGGTTTGGGTATTAAAACAGAGCAAAATACTCTAGACCAAACAAGATTCCCTAAATTTTACGCGGCGGCTGGAGCCAATGATACAGCAATGATGTGGGAATGGGGAACAGGATATCGTTTTACAAAAGTAGAAGGTTTTTATGATACTGATAATAAAACGATGTCTATTCACACAGGAAGCACTGTTGCCGGAACTGAAGGCGCTTATACACAAGGTGTAAATGCATATAGAGATATTACGTTAAGTCTTACTGTAAATGCAGTTGTAGGTAAAAATGCTCCAAAAATCAAAATTAAGGCTGATTTCGACAAATTATTGAGCGGAAAAATCAATACCATTACTTTATCTACAGGGACAGGAATGGGCGATAATGCTACTCCAAATGTTCATACTGCAGCGCAAATGGTAAAATTTGTGGATAATCTAGGGGGAAACGGTACAAACGATATTTCAGGAATGTTTTCTGTAACTAGTGTAGAAAACTAAGTTAACTCTTTGGTAGAAATCTTATTTAATCTGCTTAAATCTTTTAAAATCTGCGTGAAATACTTTTTAAGTATAGATTTTTTCACGCAGATTTAAAGAGGATTGAGGGAGATCTAGGCAGATTAAATCGAATCTATTGATTAAAAAAAAATTCAGAGCCGTCTGAAATTAAAAAGACGGCTTTATTTTAAAAATCATTAAAATGAAAAAAATAATCGGCTTCATCATAATCGTAATCTTTTTCACTTCTTGTAGCAGTAGTGATTCTGATGAGACTTATTTTGATAATCCTGAACTTTCATTGCATATTCCCACAGATTTTCCAGAAGTAAATAGCTATGTGAGTTTAAATAAACCTACAAAATATGGTGCTGAGTTGGGCGAAAAACTTTTCTCTGACAAAAGATTTAGTAAGGACAATACAATTTCTTGCTCAAGTTGTCATATTCAAGCAAATGCCTTTGCCGATCATAATGCGCAAGCTATTGGAATTGAGGGAAGAGTAGGGCTTAGAAATGCGCCACCGCTTCAGAATTTAATGTTTCTAAAGTTCTTTAATTGGGATGGAAGCCGACTGCAATTAGAAACACAGCCTTTGGTTCCGATTATTACCCATGAAGAAATGGATTCTTCGATTTTGGAAGTTATCGGAAAAATTAAAGATGATGCTTCTTATAAAGAGATGTTTAAAAAAACATTTGGAGATCAGGAAATTACAGCAGACAGAATTTACAAAAGTATTGCTCAGTTTGAGTATACTTTGATTTCTGCCAATAGCAAATATGATAAAGTAAAACGAAAAGAAAGTCAGTTTACAGAAAACGAAGCGGCGGGATATGCAACATTTCAGCAAAAATGCGCAAGTTGCCATAGCACCGAATTGTTTACAGACCAAAGTTTTAGAAATATTGGATTTCCGTTAAACACCGATTCTAATGAAGCAGGAAGAGGAAGAGTTACTGGAATTGCAACTGATTTTATGAGTTTCAGAGTTCCGTCTCTACGAAATGTAGAATATACAGCACCTTATGGAAGTTTTGGTCAGTTTGCAACCTTAAAATCAGTTTTGGATTATTTTGATAACGGAGTTTTGAATGCAGCCAATTTAGATCCTATTTTTAAAAATAATGGCAATAGAATTCCGCTTACAGAAGTAGAAAAAGAGAACCTTATTGCGTTTATGAAAACCTTGAGCGACAGAGAATTTACAGGAAATTAATGTGAAAAGACTTGATTTTACTGGTGTTTCGAGTTTCTTTTTAAGAAAAGGGAAAATGTTTATAATATGTTGATAAATAATGCGTTGCGGACTGTGTTAAAATCTTATTTCGATAGATTAAATGTTTTAAATTTATAACTGAATGATAGTTAATTATTTAAAAATTTTTGAATATGGAAAGAGCTATAAAACTACAGGTTCGCAAAGAACTTGACGGAAAACAAGAAGTAAATATAATTAAGCTAAAAGGTAGTTTAATAACCAAAGGTTACACCGAAATTATTCATATTAGCGACAAGGACGACGAATTCTATATTAATTCATTTGCTACTAAAACAGAGGCAAATAAAGAAGTAAGAGAATTTATTCTAGATTTTATAAACAAAGAAAATTTAAGCAATACAATTAGTGTTCTAGCATAATCAAGATAGAATACTAGATTGTAATGCCCAATAAAGCAATCGTTAGTTTAAATTGCATTTGTAAAACTTGTATTTTGATCCAGATAAAGATGTTGCTCTTTTAAAATATCATCTGGTTTCTCGTCCCAATCTCCCCAATCTCCTACATAAGTTTTACGAAATATTAATTCGTTATTATCACCATCACAAACCAAAGTTCGGTCTGTACAGGTCTCATTGTTTGGACTGAAATTTATTTGTGTATTTTTCATGGCGTGATTATTTAATTGTTTGTAAATGAGATTATAAAATTAAAAAGATCAAGTCAAACTTAGTTATAAAATAATATTAAATTATTGTTTAATTTGCATCTATATGATTGAAAAATAACTTTTTACAAAAAATGCTAAACAAACCTGTTTAGCATTTTTTATTTAATCTTTCTTCTAAAATCTTTCTTCTTTATTTCCTTTTTTTAGGATATCTTCCTCGAGGTTCATCGCCTTCGCGGAGTATAATTTCAGAATGCAAGAACTGTGCAGCATCAGCAGAACCTTTTACTTTGGTAGCACTGCGTTCCAGCATTTCTGCTTCAAAATCGTTCAAGACACTTTTTCTTAGACCAGTTTCTCTCCAATTAGATTTTGCATTACAGCCTCTATATATTTTTCTAGCCAATTTTAAAGCATCCAATAAAGCTTGGTTTGCACCTTGACCTTTAAACGGACTCATTGGGTGCGCTGCATCGCCAATTAAAGTTATATTTTGATTCTTTTCTAATAACTCCGATCGAAGCAATTCGCGATCATAAACAGGATATCCAGAAATTAAACTTTCTTGTGTAGCTTCTAAAATTTGCGGAATAGGAGTGTGCCATTGTGTTCTGCGGCAAGCTTCCTCTTTAAGTGCTTTCGGACCTTTTGCACTTAGTTCTTTAGCCTCTTCTTCAGACATCGGGAAACTCAATTGCCACATTACAGAATCTCCCGTGTAGGGCATAACATAAATTCGTTCATTTCCATTTGCAGTCTGAAAAACGGTTGCAGAATCTAATAATTGGCTCGAAATATCTTTGAGAGAACTTAATGGACAAATTCCTAATATTACAATGCAATCCAAATAACGAAGCGGCGTTATGTCTTCGCCAATTGTTAGTTTTCTCACAATGCTTCTAATGCCATCTGCACCAACGACAAGATCAGCTTTTACGTTTTTTTCTTCTCCGTTTACTTGAAATTTAAGTTCTGCACCATCATTATTAGCTTTAAAATCTAACAATTGATGTCCCCATTGCACCGTATTATTTCCTCCAAGCTGTTCTAAAAGAGCTTGCCGCAACGATTGTCGTGCAATATGCATATTGGTACGTGTAGCAGACGGTTTAATTTCAGTTTCAATCCATTTTCTGGTTCCCCATTCGCCCAATATTTTTCCTTCTGTATTATGAACAATATGTTTTGTAGAAATTATACCGTTTAAAGAAGTAATCCCTAAACCCTTCATGGCTTTACTGGCTTGTTGTAATGTAAGTCCGTAGCCTTGAGATCGTGCATCAAAATGAGTATCTCTTTCGTAAATTGAAAAAGGAATTCCGCGATGTAAACATGCCACGGCCAAAGCGACACCGCCAATGCCAGCACCAATTATAGCAACGTGAGGTTTTGTCAAATCAGGTTCTAGATATTTTTCGGACTGAATTAATCCTGATCCTGAGCAATTTGTGCACAAATGCAGATGTGCTTTAGGGCGTATTGGAGCAACTTTAGTTTGCGAACTTTCAAATGCAGTCAATTCTGTTTTATAACGTCTTTGAGCTTTTTTACTAAGTCCGCGATTTATTTTGCCTTGTCCCCGGCATTCCTGACATATCGTCCACATAATTTTTACTGTAATTATAATGAAGCAAAATTAGCATTATTTTTCAGAAGCTATTTTAAGATAATATGGAGGCGTAGAAGAGTTAATTAAATTGATTTTCTAAGTACAGTAGTTTCAAAATTTAAATCTTTAATAAAATCAACAACATCATCTGGTTTTTCTAGAATTAAATTACAATCTACATCTTCGACTAAAAAGAAAAATCGAAACTCTGAATGTATCGTTTTTAGTGCCGTATTTAATAATTTTATGAAAGGTTTTACTTCCAACCAGTTTGTTTCGGTTTCAAAATAAATAGAAAAAACTTGTTCTTCGACAACAAAATTTAAAGTATAGCCATAAGAACCCTGACTATATCTTGGATCTCCAAACAATTCAGCATTTTGATAGAATCTTCCTTTTATATTTTTTTTGAACAATAATTTTGCAATATAAGTATTAAAGAAAAGTTCGTAATTTAAAGGATAAGATGCAATTGAGGTATCAAATAAGGAAGTGTTTAGTTTAGTTTTGACTAAAATTTCACCATTATAAGTGGTTTCAGCCAAATATTGATCAAAATTGCTGATTGATAATGATTTTAAAAATGGGCTATAAAGATGTTTGTTCCAGTTAATGTCATTCTTTATAAATCCAGGATCATTACTAATATCTTCAGGAGTAAGTTGGTATTGATTTAGCATAATAGTAAAGAACTTATTCTTGTCAGTATAGAACAAAAACTTTTTGAGACAATAATGATTGTCTAAATGACTTGACGCGAAGTATGAAAATGCTAATTCTGTTATTTCAGCTTGAAATGCCATATTATTTAATGCTAAATAAGCAAACGGATTAGTTTCTTCAAAAAATGATTCATCATTTATAGAGTCAATTTTGCCCTCAAAATATTCGTTTACAAATAATTTTAGTAGAATAAAAGAATCTTCTTTAAAACCTAAATCAAAAAGAACGATCGGGATTGAAGTTTCATAGAAATATTTTTTGCCATTGTTTCTGTTTTTTAAGTACTTCTGAATTTCTTCGTAACAATTCTCAAGTTTGTTTTTTAAAGTAAATTCAAAAAAATCAAAAGAGAATTTTTCGGGAGTGTTTTGCAAATGATTGATGTAACGCTTTAATTTTGATTCTTCTTCTAAAAATAAAAAATCAAATTGTTTTAAAAACGGAATTAAATGTTCATCGTTTTGAAGTTCTTTTTCAATAAAATCAATTTTTTCATCTTCTTTAATTGATTGCGAGCCTATAAAATTTTCGTAAAATGAATAATTATAGCCTATTTCATTTTCGAAAAAAAAATCAGATATATTCTTATTTATGCTAATATTTTGATATTCTTTATCGTTTGCAGTTAAATTATCTATTTGAGTTGTATAAAATAGATTAGAGTATTTTGAGGCAGTCGATTCTGAATTTTTATTTTGTTGTTTCTCGCTATTATGTTTTTTGAAGAAATTCAGAAAGTTCATGGACTGTTTGTTTTGAGTTATTAGAAGTAAAAATAAATATTTTATCCAGAAGCAAGGATTTGTCTCCACAATAAAAGGTTTATTTTATAATTTTTAAAAATGATTATATAAGTCAAACTATTGTATTTGAGGTAATTTTAAAAATCATTTAAAAACGAAAAATTATGGAAAAGAATAATCAAACCCAGAAAAACCCGAATCCTAAACAACAGGGTGGAGGAGATCATCGAAATGACACGAGAAAACATCAATATAAAGAACATGACGAAGTTTTGACAAATGATGAAAATTATGATGTCGACACTAAAAAGTTTAAAGGTCAAGAACCTGAACTCGATGATAAGTTGAATAATGAAGAAAAAGAATAAAGTAAAACGTCTCAAGTTAATTTTGAGGCGTTTTTTATTTGCTTTTTATTGTTTTACAGCGACTTTTTTAATAGATAAAAGTGAAGATATAAACAAATTGATTGGTTTTTTATAGATTTGTATAAATCTAATACAGTTTCTTCAATAATAATTGAGGAATAATATATAATACAAGGCATGAAATCGTTTACTTCAGTTTTTTTACTTTTAATGTTTGTTTGTTCAAGTTCCTACTCGCAATTGAGTTCTGATAAAATATTTGAAAGTTTTAAGCAAGGAGAACGCACAAATTGTTCGTCTATAGCATTTATTAAAGCTTCTTTAAATGTATACGGCTTAGATAATCTTTTTGAAAGTGAAAAATTGAACAATGATTCTTATCGTATTACATTAAAAAATAATGCAACTTTTAATTTAGATAGCAGCGAAGTCACAAAAGCTAGAAAATCGGCAGGTTTTGTTTATATTAAAGATAATTGCGATAGCGAAAAAATACGTGATTATGCTGTTCTGACATATGCTGTAATGGCAAAATACATGCAAATTATTGATAAAGAACCTACTTTTGAGAAAGCTTTAGAAGAATTAGAAGAAGGTACTGTATATACTCCAACCATCTATAAATATTTAGGATTCAAATTAGGCAAGCAAATTCAGAAATTAAAAAGACAATCTGGAAGCGAGTACTGCGGTGTTGTGGCATGGTCAAAAGCGCATGCTGTTTTTGTATGTGAAGATTTTATGGATTACTACGGAAATAAAAAAAGTATTTGGATAAAATATCCGGGACGTTTTAGAATTATTAAGACGTAAATAGAAAAGAATTTTTGGCACTAAAAATCCTTTAATTCTATAGTTTTGGTGTACTATTTTACTTATTCAGATTAAAAGATTATTATAATTTTGGCAAAAACAACCTCCAAAAGTTGGATTTTAAGTTAATTTATATATTTTTGTTTTTATTCAAGAACCAAATCTATAAGAAAATGAAGAGTAAAATTATTTTATTATGTGCACTTTTCTTCTTGACAACTGCTGCTGTCTCTGCACAGGCAAAAAATGCACCAAGAAGTATCATTAGTACAACAGCTTTAATTCGCAAATACCATGATCAAAAAGAATTAAGTGGTATGCAAAAAGGAGAGCTTTTAGAATTGTACATTGAACGTATTAAAGTTTTAGTAAAAACGCTTCCTTACATTGCTTTGGTTACAAAACCGGGTGTTACAATGGCAGATTTAGGTATTCCTGATACAGCTGACAATAAAAAAATATTAGATGGACAGGCGTTAGGAACAACAAGTTTCTTAGATACTACAGTAGAGTTTCAAAGAAAAATGATGCCTTACTCTGATAAAGGAAATCTTATCGCCGCAATTTTATTCTACGAAACTACATTGAAATCTCTACACGAGTTCAACGAGCTATAATAAATTAGAAATAAAAAATAGAAACTCCAAGGTCTTATGATCTTGGAGTTTTTTTTTGGTTTAAACTTTACTAAGATAGACTTAAAAAAGGTAAAAACTACTTTCAAATTTTTATGCTTTTAGTACAATTCTTATAAAATCCTAAAAACAGCTGTTTTTAATAACTATTTTGTTATTAAGTGTTTAGGTTGTGTTTTAAAAAGTAGTTAACATTTTTTTTGCAAAAAGTTTAATTAAAATTTGGGAACTAAAATTTTTAACATACCTTTGTTCTATCAAATTAGTAGAGTTTAAAAAATAAGTTAAAAGCCAGAGATTAGAACCACAATATTTCATTCTGAAAAAAGCAAACGCATTAGGCCGTTTTCATCCTGATGCATTCTAAGGTTAAAATTCCTCTTTTTTTAATTCATTATAAATTTTAAGAAACATGATCCCAAATAGGGGTTAAAAATTTTATAGGCCAATTTAAAATAATAGTAATCCAAAAAAAAGTAAAAATGAAAAAACGAATGTGCTGCAGATAAAAGAAAAAACCATTTCTGTTGCAGCAGAAATGGTAGAAGCTTAAAAGAAATTTGTCATCTCTAAAAGGAAAGCTAGAATAGCATAAAGCTGTCTTTGCTCGCCTTATTTATTAAACTAAAACAAAGTAATGAAAAAAAAATTAGAAAGATATACTTGGCTATGTATTTTGTTGATTTCCATCGGGGTTACAGCTCAAGAGACAAAGCCGCTAATCCAGTCTAAACTGGAAGGGACAGTAGTAGATGCTGTTACAAAAGAGCCAATTATTGGAGCTTCGGTAACGATTCAAGGAACTACGCATGGTGTTATTACAGATACAGATGGAAAGTTCTATTTTCAAACTGGACAAAAATTTCCTTATGTGCTTTTAATTAGTTATTTAGGATATAAAAAGCAAGAAGTTGTAGTAAACAAAAACGATATTACAATTGATCTAGACGAAGAGCAAAATGCTTTATCTGAAGTAGTGGTTACTGCTCTTGGAATTTCGAAAGAAAAGAAATCGTTAGGATATACTACTCAAGCAGTAAAAGGAAAAGAACTGGCAACAACAAAAGAAACCAACTTCTTGAACGCACTTTCTGGTAAAGTTGCTGGTGTACGTATTACAAACTCGCAAGGAGATATGGGATCTTCTCGTATTATTATTCGTGGAGAAACTTCTATTGCAGGAAATAACCAACCGCTTTTTGTGGTAGATGGAGTTCCTGTAGATAACTCGCAATTGAATTTTGGTGGTGCTACTCGTGATTTCAGAAATGCAATTGCCGATTTGAATCCGCAGGATATTGAAACGTTGACTGTTTTGAAAGGGCCAAACGCTGCTGCTCTTTACGGATCACGTGCTGCACATGGTGTTGTGCTTATTACAACAAAATCTGGTAAAGGACAAAAAGGAGGTTATGGAGTTACTTTTAATACCGGTATAACAGTTTCTCAAGTAGCTACTTTACCTTCTTTTCAGAATAGTTTCGGACAGGGTTCTAATGGAAAATTTAGTTACGTTGACGGTAAAGGAGGAGGAGTTAATGATGGTGTTGACGAAAGCTGGGGACCAAGATTGGACGGACGCCTTATTCCGCAATTTTATTCTAAAGGAGAAGCTGTTCCTTTTGTTGCACATCCAAATAACGTGAAAGATTTCTTTAATACAGGACTTACTTATGACAATAGTGTTTCTATTGCAAAAGCAAACGAGAAATCAGATTTCCGTTTAGGTGTAAATAACCAAAAACAACTTGGAACTGTACCGAACACTGAAATAAACAAAACAAACTTTTCTATTAACACCAATTATCAGATTTCTGAAAACGTAAAAGTGGGGGTTAATGCAAATTATATCGTAACAGATGCTCCACAATTGCCAGGTGGTCCGTTAGGAGGACGTGCTGCGGGTGTAATGCTTCAGTTTCTTTGGTTTGGACGTCAGGTTGATATTAATGAATTGGAAAAAGATAGAAATACCAACTGGAATAACAGCTATTATAGCAACCCATATTGGAATGCGTATTACAATACAACAAGCCAACAACGTAATCGTTTAATTGGAGATATCCATTTAGACGCGAAATTGGCAGAAGGATTAAATTTCAGATTCCGTACGGGAGTTGATTATTATAACGACCGCAGAAAATACACGATCAAATACGGTACAAATGGAACTCCTTTCGGGTCGTATGCAGAAGATGCTTACACAGTAAATGAGCAAAATACTGAAGGTATATTTCAATATACAAAACAGCTTAACGACGATTTTACTGTTGATGCGCTTGCTGGATTTAACATTCGTAACCATAGCGATGCCAATAACTATCAGAAAGCACCGCGTTTAGCAGTCCCAGATTTGTATACTTTAACAAACTCTAGAGATCCGTTAACATCATCAAATTCATTATCTAAATTGAGAGTTTACAGTGCTTACGCTTCGGCTCAGTTTGGTTTTAGAAACTATGCTTTCTTAAACGTTACAGCACGTAACGATTGGTCATCTACATTACCAAGCAGCAACCGTTCTTATTTCTATCCGTCTATTAACGGAAGTGTGGTTTTAACAGATGCATTAAATATTAAAAGCAATACACTCGATTTCTTAAAGCTTCGCGGAGGATGGTCTGAAGTAGGTAACGATGCAGATCCGTATCAATTGGCTACGGTTTACAATTTCCAAACCGCATTTGACGGAAATCCGATTCAAACGTCGTCTCAAAGAAAACTAAATGAAAATTTGAAACCTGAAACAACTCGTTCTACTGAAGTAGGTCTTGAAGCTTCTTTCTGGAAAAACAGACTTCATTTTGATGTAGCTTATTACAACACAAATAGTTTTGATCAGATTTTAGAAATAAAAACTACAGCTGCTAGCGGTTATACTTCGCAGTTAATCAATGCAGGAAAAATTAATAACCAAGGTATTGAAATACAGTTGGATGGAAATCCTATTCAAACTGAAAACTTTAAGTGGAATGTGGCTTTAAATTATTCTAAAAACAAAAGTAAAGTTGAAATTTTAGATTATGCAGGAGACATTAAAAACTATACAATTGGTTCTTCTGGAGGTGTAGATGTATTGGCATCTGTAGGGCAAGCTTACGGAGCACTTTATGGTACAGCTTACGAGCGTGATGCAAGCGGAAATATTGTAGTAGGAGCAAATGGTCTTCCAAAAGCAGATCCGACAAAAAGAGTTTTAGGACATTATACTCCAGATTACTTAGCAGGTCTTACGAATACTTTGACTTACAAAAATCTTGAACTTTCATTCCTTATTGATGCAAGTGTTGGTGGTGAGCTTTTCTCTGGAACTAATAGAACAGGAAACTATACAGGAGTTTTAGCGCAGACTCTTCCAGGACGTGGTGCTGAAAACGGTGGTTTAAGCTATTATTATCCAGGAGACAATACTGCTAATCCGAAAACTTTAGTAACGGGCGGTGCCGCTCCAAGTGGTGTAACAGTTTATGATGATGGAATGATTTTCGGAGGTGTATTTGCTGACGGAACACCTAATAATAAAGTGATTAGCGCTCAGGAATATTATAAGGCATCATACAACATTAGCGAGGCGTACATCTACAGTTCGACTTTCGTAAAAATGAGAGAGATAAAGCTTTCTTATAATTTTAATAAAAAGCTAGTTAAAAAACTTGGATTAGAAGGAGCAAGCCTTACTGCTGCTGGACGTAACTTATTCTTTATTTACAAAGATGCGCCAAATATTGATCCTGAAACAGCTTTCAACACTGGAAATGCACAAGGATTGGAAAGTTTAGCTTTGCCAACAACTAGAAATTTCAGTTTAAATCTTAACGTTAAATTTTAAAAACTCGGAATCATGCTAAAAAAACTATCATATACAATACTGTTTGCATTGACACTGAGCTCTTGCAGTGATACTTTGGACGATATTAATAAAAATCCAAATGCAACTGAAACGCCGCTTGCTCCATATCTTTTGACAGGTACACTAAAACAAGGTGCCGATTTGTATTGGGGAGATGCAAACAATTTTAACTCTACTTTGCTGTTTGTGCAGCATTGGGCTAAAATTCAATATACAGAACCAGATCGTTACGATGTTTCAAATACTTCTTTCACAGCATTATGGGATAAGGGATATTCGACTCTAATTACAGATTTGAATACGATTTTAAAATTTCCAGATGCTCAGGCAAATTCAAATTATAAAGGAATTGCATTAACATTACGTTCTTGGACCTTTTTATTGCTGACAGATGCTTACGGAAATATTCCGTACAAAGAAGCTGGTCAGAAAGTAACACCTGCATACAATACACAAAAAGAAGTATATACTGGTTTGCTTGAAGATTTAAAACAAGCGCAATCTTTGTTAAATCCAGCAAATGGTTCGGTTACTGGTGATTTGGCTTATAAAGGTGATATTTTGAAATGGAAAAAACTGGTAAACTCGCTTCGTTTGCGTATTGCTTTGAGAATTTCGGACAAAGAACCTGTTTTAGCTAAACAAGCAGCAATTGATGCGACAAGCGATGCAGGCGGATTAATTAGCAGCAATTCTGAAACATTTCAATTTGTTTATACAAGCTCACCGCAGCAAAATCCAGCTTCGGCTTGGTTTGAAACTAGAGATGATTTCCGTATTTCAAAAACTATGGTAGATCAATTATACGCATTATCAGATCCTCGTTTGCCTGTTTTTGCTCAATTGCCTTCTGATGCAAGCGTTGGAAAATATGTTGGCGGTGCTAACGGATTGTCAAATAGTGATGCTAATAGTCAAGGTTTTGCTAAAACATCAAAACCAGGAACTTATTTCTTAACATCGGCTTCTCCTGCTGTAATTGCTTCTTACTCAGAAACATTATTTAATCTTGCAGAAGCTGCAGCCCGCGGGTATATTTCTGGAGATGCAGAACAGTATTATAAAAATGCTATTACAGCATCTTTGAATCAGTTTGGAATTACAAATGCGGCAACTATTTCAACTTATCTTGATCAGGCAAGTGTGAAATACGATGCATCAAATTATGCAAAATCGATTGGGACGCAAAAATGGATTTCTTTCTTCGGACAAGGTCTTGATGCCTTTACAGAGTGGAGAAGACTAGACTACCCTGTATTAACAGCTGGTCCTGCAACTGTTTTGGACGGAAAATTACCTTCGCGTCTTTTCTATCCTGGAACAGAACAATCTCTTAACGGAGCAAGTTATCAAGCAGCTGTTGCAGATCAAGGAAAAGATTTATTGACAACCAAATTATGGTTTGATGCCAAATAAATTTGCAAATAATATTCCGTAGGAATATCTGGTTGGTAGAAAAAAAAAGAATCGTTATGCATTATGTCCCGTAGAGACGCCTGCTTTGAGGAAACAATAGGCTTAACGTCTAATCAAACGTAAATTCATAATTCGGATTTAATTTTACCGAAGAAACATTCCTACGAAATGAAAAAGCCCTGTATCAAAATTTGATTCGGGGCTTTTTGTATTATTCCATTCGCTGTTTTTGTCTTTCGTGGTTTGATTCTTCTTCAGAACTTCCGCGTTTCCAATATGAAACTGCATTATACTGATCACGTTCCAACTGGAGCTCTTCTTTCATGTGTTTTCGTATTTTCTTGATTGTTTCAAATTCTGCCGCTGCAAACACATAATGTGGTTTTTCTTCAGCTAATAAAACAATGAATTCTTCAGCAAGTGCACTTCCGTTTAATGGTGAAGAATTATAGATCCATTTTACATTGAGATGGGCTTTGGTATTCAGAACAAACGTATCTCTATAAGAATTCACTTCGAGAAAAAGCACAACATTTGAAGTTGAAGGCAAAGTTTCTAAAATAGCTGAAATAACTGGAATTGCAGTACTATCTCCAACCATAAAATAATTTTCAGCATTAGGAACAAGCGGTTTTTGGCTTTCTTTTATTGCAATTCCAAGAAAATCTTCCGATTTAGCATTTTCTGCCCATTTAGAAGCTGGACCGTTATCGCCATGCGCTACAAAATCAATTTTTAGAGTTTTATTAATCAAGTCAATATTTCGTGTGGTGTAGGTTCGTCTAGCTGTAAAAAAATCTGAGTCCCAAATTGATTCATCATAATTAGTGTTGTACGTCTGAGTTTCAGAAGGAATGTAAATTTTATTATTGCTTCCAGAACGCATATTCTGAAATAGGTCTACTTGTTCGTCAGACATTTTAAAAGTTACTCTGATGTAATGTGGAGTAAGAAATGCCTTTTCTTTTACCACAAAAATAGATCGCGCAATATTTCGTAAAGGTTTATCCATTAGTATTTAATGTTTTAGTTAACAATTGCTTGAATTTCTTTTCGTTGCGATTGAAGAAGGCTTGCTATGGCAATAACACAGCTGAATGCTCCAAAAAAGTAAATGGACTGATAACTGAGCCATCCTGCAATTAAACCTGCGGTTGGTCCTGCAATTCCTAATGAAAGATCAAAAAAAGCGGCATAAGCTCCTAAAGCTGTTCCTCTCATTTGCGGTGTTATTTTTTGTATAGCCAATACACCTAAAGAAGGAAAAACAAGCGAAAACCCAATACCGGTGAGAGTGCATCCTAAAATAGCCGTCCAGCTGTTAGTAGATAAACCTATGCATAACTGACCTGACATCTCAATCAAAATAGAAATCATAGCAACTTTAAACCCGCCAAAACGATCGGGATAAGAAGAGAAAAAGACACGGGTTAAAATATAAGAACCTCCAAAAAACAGAAATCCAAGAGAAGCTCCATTCCAGTTTTTTTGGCTGAATAATAAAGCGATAAACGATGCAATACAGGCAAAAGCAATAGAAGAGAAGGCTAATGCAATTCCTTGCGGAAATACTTTTCCGATTACTTTATAAAAAGGAGTTCTTAAATGTCCATTGTGTACAGGAACTGTTGGTAATGTTTTGGAAAATGTCCAACTTATAAAAGCCAGAACTAGAATTGAAGAGAAAGCCCATAAAGTTCCAAATTGGACAATCCATAGGCTAAAAGGCGCGCCAATTGCAATTCCGGCATACATAGCAATTCCGTTCCATGTCATTACTTTACCAGAATTTTGCTGCCCTAAAAGACCAATTCCCCAAGTGAGCATTCCTGTAACCAGAAAACTTTCTGCTATTCCGTGAACGATTCTGGACAATAGCAATAGAGAAAGCGATAATAAAGGAACTGAAACCGCAGAGCACGCGAACATATATAAAACACCAGCTAATAAAACCAGTAAAATGCCTCGTGTTGTACTGCTTTTTGAACCCAAAACATCAGTTGTTTTTCCTGCATAAGCACGCGTTAAGAGTGTAGCTAATGCTTGCATACCAATAACTAAACCAACGGCAAGATTGTCAAAACCTAATTCTTGTTTTATGAATTTTGGAAGTATACCCAGAGAAATGCCAATTGTGGTATAAATCGCCAAAACCGTTATAACAATAGGAATTAAAAGTTTGCTATTCGATTCAGGGTTTAATTTGGGAGTACTGTTTGTAGTTGTACTTTCTGTCATAATTTTACTTTGTATATTAATAATTTTACAAAGGCAAAATTATGCCTGCGCTAAGTTTTAATGGTTGTCTATAGCAGGGGCATTGTTGGACAAATCATGGTTTTTTAATCTGAATTCAGATGCAGTCATTCCGATATTCTTTTTCATAAAACGCGAAAAATAGGCATGATCGTCATAACCTAATTCAAAAGCAATTTGTTTTATATCCAATTCTGTATAATATAATAAGCGCTTGGCTTCCAGAGCAATTGTTTGCTGTATCCAATAACTTGAAGTGAAACCAGTAACTTGCTTAACAATTTCGTTTAGATACAAAGGTGTAATGTTTAACAAACTAGCATAATCTTTAACCTGTTTGTGTTCTTTATATCGTTCTTGCAAAAGCTGTTTAAATGTATTAACTGTCTGGTACTTTTGTCCGCCAATAAGTTCTTTGGCTGTATCTTCTTGTATAAGTGCTCCGATAAAAAAGCCTAAAAAAGCATCAGTCAATGAATATTCGGTTTGATCTTGAAAGAATTCGCTTTTTTGTTTTAGAAGATTTTTAAGTATCGGAATAATAGAAAAAATCAAACTATCTGATGTTAAATGAATTCCCTGTTTGCTGTTTAAATGCGTATTTAAGATCTGAGTATATTTCTCAGAAATTAAAAGCGAATCCATAAAAATATACCATCCTTGACAATTGTCCTGATTGAGGTAAGAATGAACTTGTCCTGGCGCTATGTAATAAGCGGAACAGTTTGACATTGTAATTTGTTTGAAATCTAGTTCCAATTCAAAAGTGCCTTGACTTAGTACAATAAACATATAATGATCATCGCGATGAGGCGCATGTGCTTTCTCTGAAAAAGCACCAATTGGAATAACATCTATTCCAATAGTTTTCATTTCATCTCGATGTATTTCAATATGATTCCGGTTCATTTTTTAGATTGAATTGTATTCAAAGGTAAAACGAATTAGAAAAAGTTGTTCGTTATTTTACAATTTTTGCCTTACGTGAATAATTTCCTTTGTAAAAAAATATATAAACCATGAAAAAAAAAATTATTTTAAGCACACTCTTGATGCTTACTTTTTGGTGTAATGCCCAAACGACAGATTCAGCTTTAAAAGAAGTACAAAAAATTATTGAAGCGAGTAACAAAACGTTCTCCGATTTTACCAATAAGAATGACGGTTCTATTGTTGCTAGATATACAGATGATGCTTGTTTGTTTCCGCCAAATGGAGAACCAAAATGTGGAGCAAAGCAAATTGACTCCTTTTTTAGAGGCGGACCTCAAGTGCATGTTATATTCACAATTCAGAATCTTTATGGAGATCCAAAAACAGCTGTTACAGAAGAAAGTTTTTATGAAATGACCGATATGAATGGCAAAAAACTAGACGACGGAAAAGTAATTGTAATCTGGAAGAAAACCAAAGAAGGCTGGAAAATGCATCGCGATATGTTTAGCAGCAATCATCCTGCAAAACAAGGTTAAAAACCAATGTTGACAGCCTGCTGTAAATCAGTATCGTTTTTAAGCAGCGAATTTCTGGATGCAGATGGCGTAATACCAGTAAACTTCTTAAATTCTTTTATAAAATGAGCTTGGTCATAATAGCCATTATTGTAAGCTATAGTAGTTAATGATTCTGTCGTATTGAGCACCAAATCCAAACTTTTATTAAATCGGATTACTGATGTAAAAGCAGCTGGACTAATACCAATATTAGCGAGATAAAGTTTTTGGATATACCTTTCTGATAATCCTGAATTTCGGGCAAGGAAAGGTAAATCCAATTGCTGGTGATTTCGAAATAACCCTTGACTCAAATGCTGTACTATGGAAACCTTTTTTAATCGGGTTTCATTTTTCTTTAATTTTTGAAGAAAATACGTTTCTAAAACATTGATTTTAGACAAAAGATCATCAGTTTCCATAATCTTATCATACAAATCTCTATTCTCTCCCAAAGCCACATCGTACATATCGGTGGCATAATTCGTAAATTCTGATAGCGGATCAGAAAAAAATAATGCACTGGCATGCGGATATATTCTTGCAATGAGTACCGAAGTGCCTTTTGCTACAGAAAGACGCGTTGGAAGCGTTAGATGCCCCAATAATTCTATGGCAGGAGTATCTTTCTGTTTGCCGTTGATAATGGTTGCGGCAAATCCTCCAGAAATATTTATAATCAAATCGACATATCCGCTTGGATAAAATACTTCATTGTCGAGATCTTTTTCAATTGTAACAACAGTATAGTTCTTTATAAACGGCGCTAAACTGGCGGACGGTAAAATCTGCATATCGTTTTTTGTTGTAATTTAGGAAGTAAATTAACTGATTCTTAGCAAGTTCTAAATTAGCAATAAAATTCAATATAAATGAGTTAAAGCTGTAGAGATGTTGTTATAAATTTCTATAATTTAGAAATAAGTATCAGAGGGAATTCAAGCAATTAAAAAAGCGAATCAATATGCAGACAATATTAGGAGCCAATGGACAGATTGGAGAAGAATTGGCAAGAGAACTGAAAAGAAATTATACTTCAGATATACGAATTGTAAGCCGTAAAGCGAAAAAAGTAAATGATACAGATATGGTTTTTTCGGCAGATTTGACTATTAAAGAAAAAGCAATAGAAGCTGTAAAAGGAAGTGAAATAGCCTATTTTACTTTAGGACTTCCGATGGATACTGATTTATGGGAAAAGCAATTTCTATTGATAATGAGAAATGTTATTGAAGCCTGTAAAATCAATAAAGCCAAATTGGTTTTTTTTGATAATACTTATATGTATCCGCAAGATAGTAGGGTACTTACAGAAGAAACTGCTTTTGAACCCATTGGAAGAAAAGGTGAAATTAGAAAAGAAATGGCTGAAATGGTTTTAAACGAAATAAAATCGGGTAAATTAGAAGCAGTAATCTGTCGTGCTCCCGAATTTTATGGTCCTGCAAAAACACAAAGCATTACAAATACTTTAATTTTTAATGCGATTAAGGAAAATAAAAAGCTAAAAGTGCCTTTAAGCGATACAAAAAAACGAAGTTTAATTTGGACACCAGACGCAAGTCGTGCCACAGCTTTAATAGGGAATACTCCAGATGCTTTTAATGAGACTTGGCATTTGCCTGTAGACGAAAGTCATCTTAACTATAAAGAATTCATTGCGTTGGCTTCTAAAATTTATGGCAAAGAATTAAAGTATAAAGTTATTCCGAAGTTTGTATTTTCAATAGGAGCGCTTTTTAGTAAAAGAGCAAAAGAATTGCAGGAATTGCTTCCAAGATACGAACACGCCAATGTTTTTGATGATTCAAAATTTAGAAAACGTTTCCCAGATTTCGTTGTAACAAGCTATAGAAACGGAATTGAAGAAATAAAAAAAGAGCAATTGTCTAAATAAAATTACATTTGTTTGACGTATGAAGAAATTATGAAAGAACAGCTTACCGAAATCATAAAACAGGTTTATAACAAAAAGAATAGAAATCTTTTCACATTTTTGACTGGCGCAGGAATTTCTGCTGAAAGCGGTATTCCGACTTATAGAGGTATAGATGGAATTTGGGTAAAAGGTACAAAGTTTCATAAACCAGAAGAGTTTGGAACGTTTGCCTATTTTAAAGAAAATCCAGAAGAGGTTTGGCAATATTCATTGTTTAGAAAGAAAATGTTTGAAAGTGCTCAGACAAATAATAGCCATCACAAAATAGCCGCAATTGAAAAACTTTTACAAGATAGGTTTCACTTGATTACTCAAAATATAGATAATCTTCATAGACGTTCTGGTGTAGAAAGGATATTCGAAATACATGGCAATAACAGAGAAATTAAATGCTCGAATGGATGCAAAGAAATACACCATTTGCCAATAGAAATTGAGGGCAAAGACATAGATGAAGATTTAAACCAAAAAGATATTGAATTACTGAAATGCAAAGAATGTGGGAGTTGGATGAGACCCAATATTTTATGGTTTGATGAATATTATGATGAAAAGACAAATAAGAAATTTAGTTCCTTAAAGGTAGCAAAAAACTCAGGAATTCTTTTTATTGTTGGTACATCTGGAGCAACTAATTTGCCAATGGCGATTGCAGAAACAACATTAAAATACGGAGGAACAATAGTTGATATTAATACAGAAGATAATTTGTTTACAAAATTGCTTAAAGACAAGAAAAATAAAATTACTATTCGTGCAACCTCAACAGAAGCTTTAAAAACAATACATGAGATATTGCATAATGTTGTTCAAGAGTAAAAGAAATAAAAACCTCGAATTAAAAGAAATTTACAACGTTTATTATGAAGGTGTTGTTTCTACTTAGCAAAAAAAACACTTCTTTTATAGAATTTATTTTGATTAAGAAAGAGCTGTCAATTATTGGACAGCTCTTTCTTTTTATTATAGAATTTTAATTGTTTCGAATCTTTTCCCGAAATTCTAAAGGAGCCATTTGTGTTCGTTTTTTAAAAAACGTACTGAATGACTGCGGATGTTCGAAACCGAGATTGTAGGCAATTTCACTGACAGATAATTCACTAACAGACAGTTTCTCTTTAGCTTTATTAACGAGCTTTTCATAAATATGCTCTTTTGTATTTCTTCCTGTATGTATTTTCAAGAAATCGCTAAGATAGTTTGGAGAAAGACTGAGTGCTTCGGCGATTAGACCAACGCTTAAAAGACCTTTTTCCGTTGAGTCATCATTATAATACTCATTAATAAACCTTTCGAATTTTGTAAGCAGAGCATGACTGCTGTTTTTTCGGGTTATAAACTGTCTTTCGTAAAAACGGCTCGAATAGTTTAAAAGCAAATCAATTTGTGACAGAATAATATCTTGTGTATGATGATCAATATGTTGGCATTCTTTGTCAATTCTATCTAAAATATCAATCAGATAATTTTCTTCTTGTTCAGATAAATGCAGTGCTTCATTGACGGCATACGAGAAAAATCCAAAATCAAATATTTTCTGTGCTAAAGGATGTTTTAAAATAAAATCTTCATGAAATATAAGAAGAGAGCCTTCTCCACATTCCATTGTATGAAAATCCAAATACTGAACTTGGTTAGGTGCCGTAAAACTTAATACGCCTTTATCATAGTCATAATGTCCTTGCCCGTATCTGATTTTTCCTTTTGCATTTCTTTTTAAAGCAACACAATAGAATTTATTCGTAAATCCTTTCCAGATTTCATCATCAAGAAAAACACTTTGAGATAAATTGATAACACTAACCATTGGATGTTTAGGTTCTGGAAGAGAAAGTAAACGGTGAAAAGCAGATACAGATACTATAGTATTCATAACAAAGGTTTTTTAGTTTAGTCAAGAAGTCCCATACTGAACTCATCATACGGAGCCCCAGTATCTGTTCCCAAAGGTACAATACTTTCTAATTTTAAAAGATCGTTTCGGCTCAATTCTATAGCAGTAGAGCCAATATTTTGTTCAAGATACTTTCTGCGTTTAGTTCCAGGAATAGGTACAATTCCTTTACTGATAATCCATGCTAAAGCCAGTTGAGATGAATTGACATTTTTTTCTTCAGCCATTTTTTCAACCGCTTTTACCAATTCAATATTTTTATGGAAATAGTTTTCCTGAAAACGAGGAATAGCTCTGCGGAAATCATTTTCAGGAAGATCATCAATAGAACGAATCTGCCCAGATAAAAACCCGCGCCCCAAAGGCGAATAAGCTACAAAACCTATTTCTAATTCTTCTAATGTTTTTAAGATTCCTCTTTCTTCTACGGTTCTTTCAAATAAAGAATACTCACTTTGCACAGCTGTTATGGGATGAACTTGATGTGCTTTTTTAATGGTTTCAGAAGATACTTCAGATAGTCCAATATATTTTACCTTACCTTCTTTAACAAGATCACTCATCGTGTCGACAGTTTCTTCTATAGGAGTGTTTTTGTCTAAACGATGCATGTAATACAAATCGATATAATCTGTATTTAGATTTTTAAGTGAACGTTCTACTGCCTTTTTGATATACTTTTTGCTTCCGTTTATGGCCCAAGTTACTTTTCCGCTATCATCTATTTCCCAGCCAAATTTTGTAGCTATTATATATTTATCACGTTCTTTTCCGATCGCTTTAGCTATAAGCTGTTCGTTTTTTAAAGGACCATACAAATCTGCTGTATCCAAAAAATTACCACCCAATTCAAGCGAACGATGAATCGTTTGAATCGCTTCTTTTTCGTCTGCAAGACCGTACATATTTCCTTCTTCAAAACCTGTCATTCCCATACACCCCAAACCAATTGGCGGAATAACTAATCCTTGATTTCCTAATTTAATCTGTTTCATCTTTTATAATTTTAGTTGCATACAAATTTCGAGAAAGACTGAAGACATATAGGTTTGCTAATTACGGAAGATTGTATTTAAATTACTTATGATTAGATTGGTTTCAATTGATTACTACTGTTTCATTTGAACAACTTGGTTTCATGTTATAAAATGGAACATCAAACAAATAAATATACCGTAGAGTTAGAGGGCAAAAAATTAATTTTAGTATCAATACTCATACTAAAAATTAGAAATTATGAAGAAAAATGCTCTAGCAGTACTTTTAACAGGCTTAACTTTATTGGTACTTTCTGATATAGAAGCTCAAACTAAAAAGAAACCCAATATCATAATGGTAATCTCAGACGACACGGGTTGGGGAGATTTAGGAGTTTATGGAGGAGGAGTTGGTCGCGGTATGCCAACACCAAATCTTGATAGAATGGCAAAAGAAGGCATGCAATTTTGGTCATTTTATGGACAGCCAAGCTGTACTCCAGGAAGAGCTGCTATGCTTACAGGGCGTATCCCGAATCGTAGCGGTATGACTACTGTTGCTTTTCAGGGGCAAGGAGGCGGATTACCGAAAGAAGAATGGACATTGGCTTCTGTGCTAAAAAAAGCCAATTATAAAACCTATTTTTCTGGAAAATGGCATCTAGGAGAAGCAGATTATTCTATGCCCATAGCACACGGTTTTGATAAAATGCAGAATGTGGTGCTGTATCATTTGAATGCTTATACTTATGCTTTTCAGTCTTGGAATCCAGAGATGTCTCCAGAGATGCTAGATCTTTTCAAAAAAGTAACGACTGGAATACTCGAAGGTGAAGCAGGCGGCAAAGCTCGTGAAGTTAGTAAAGTTACAGAAGAGAATATTGCTGAGCTAGATATGATGATGGTCGAGAACAATCTGAAACAGCTTGATGAATATGGAAAAAGCAAAGACCCGTTCTTTATGTGTATTAATTTTGCTAAAAATCATCAGCCAAACCTTCCTTCAAAACAATTTGTTGGAAAATCACCAGGAAAAAGTAAATACTCTGATGCTGTAGTAGAGATGGATTACAATGTAGGCCGTATTATGGATAAGATTCGTTCTTTAGGTATTGTCGAGAATACTATCGTTATTTATACAGTAGATAATGGTGCTTGGCAAGATGTACATCCTGATTCTGGATATACTCCGTTTAGAGGTACCAAAGGAACTGATAGAGAAGGCGGTAGCCGTGTGCCTGCAATTGCTTGGTGGCCAGGACAAATTGAAGCAGGAAGTCAAAGCCACGATATTGTAGGAGGACTAGACCTTATGGCAACATTTGCCAGCCTTGCAGGAGTTGAACTTCCTAAAAAAGATAGAGCAGGTGCTGATATGGTATTTGACAGTTACGATATGTCTAATGTATTGTTTAAAAAAGGAACGCCGCTTCGCGACAGATGGTTCTATTTTACAGAAGCAGAACTTTCTCCAGGTGCGGTTCGTATTGGTAAATTTAAAGCGGTATTTAATACTCGAGGAGATAATGGCGCTATTGCAGGTAGTGATGCACCAGGACAACAGTTAGGATGGAGAGGCGACGAAACTTACGTAGCTACTGTACCAGCCATTTACAATTTGTGGCAGGATCCGCAGGAACGTTATGATTTGTTTATGAACAGCTGGACAGAAAAAACTTGGACAGCCATAATTTTTAATCAGGCTATTGCCGACTTGATGAAAACGTATGCGCAAATACCGCCAAGAGCTCCGCAGAGTGAAACATTTACAGGCGAGATGCAGATAGAACGCTATAGAACTATTGAACAGGTGAAAAAAATGATGAATGAAAAGAAAGTTAGTCTTCCTCCTTTGAGTGTTGATTCTAAACAATAAAAAGAAAGTCGGACAACTGTCCGACTTTCTTTTTTAGAGCACGAAAAGTTCTTAAAACATTAAATTAATTTACGAGGCAATTATGCAGTAAAATCTAGTATTACTCAATTGTGATGCGTATATTTGAGAGAATAAAAAAATAAAGCCATTATGAAGAAAATAGGATTTTTATCATTTGGGCATTGGGCTAATCATCCATCATATAAAACTCGTACAGCGGCAGATACATTATTGCAGTCTATTGATTTGGCTGTAGCTGCTGAAGAAATTGGCATTGATGGTGCTTACTTTCGCGTGCATCATTTTGCGCAGCAGTTGGCATCGCCTTTTCCTTTGCTTTCAGCTATTGGTGCTAAGACTAGTAAAATTGAAATCGGAACGGGCGTAATTGATATGCGCTATGAGAATCCATTATATATGGTTGAAGATGCTGGATCTGCCGACTTGATATCAGAAGGACGCTTACAATTGGGAATAAGCAGAGGATCTCCAGAACAAGTAATTGACGGTTGGAGTTATTTTGGCTACGAACCTGATAAAGGTGAAACCGATGCCGATATGGGACGTAAAAAAGCGCTAGAATTTTTGGATAAGCTTAAAGGAGAAGGATTTGCAGAACCAAATCCGTATCCAATGTTTCCAAATCCGCCTGGATTGTTGCGTATTGAACCTCATTCTGAAGGTTTAAGAGAAAGAATCTGGTGGGGAGCAGCGTCTAATGCTACCGCTATTTGGGCTGCCGAAAACGGAATGCATCTTCAGAGTTCTACGCTTAAATATGATGAAAACGGAAAACCTTTTCACGTTCAGCAAGCCGAGCAGATAAGAATATACAAAGAAGCTTGGAAAAAAGCAGGACATCAGCGTGAAGCTAGAGTTTCTGTAAGCCGTTCGATTTTTGCATTGGTCAATGAGCAAGATAGATATTACTTTGGCGGACAAGCTAAAGGCAATGACAGCTTTGGTTATATCGAGCAAGATAAAAGAGCAATCTTTGGTAAAAGCTATGCAGCAGAACCTGATAAACTGATTGAAGAATTGGCTCAAGACGAAGCAATTCAAGAAGCTGATACTTTGTTGTTAACTATTCCGAATACCATTGGAGTCGATTACAATATTCATATTTTATCGTCTATTTTAGAACACGTTGCACCTGCATTAGGTTGGCGATAGTTTTGATAAAAAAAGAATAAAAAAGCCCTCTGTTTATGGAGGGCTTTTTTAGTAAAAATTAATCTCTATTAGCGTCATTTGCTTGCCTAATTGTTTTTGAATCTGTTAGATTAAAACGATAGACAAAACTCAGACGATATCTTGCTGCATTAGGAATGCTATTATCTTTAATAACATAATCGGTTCCAGTTGTAACGCTTTTGTATTGGCGAAGATTAAAAGCATTCGTAACATCAAAAACAATAGTCGCTTTATCTTTAAGCAGAAGTTTACTTAATCCGAAATCAATTGATTGTAAGGCCTGATTGATAGTTTGTGCATTGCGTTTTTCTCCACGAAAGTTATAACGCCCTTGAAAACTAAATTTAGCTGGAAGTTTGATCTGAGTACTTAATCTTGCAGTAAAGTTCTGACTGCTGTAATCAAGATTTTGTTCCATATAGTTTCCTTTTTGTTTGAAGTGATAATAATTCATTTCGGCATTAAGCTGAAACCATTTTAAAGGATTGTATAAGGCAGATAATTCAATTCCGCTTCTTATTTCGTAATCAATATTTATGGGTGTTGTAAGGAAAATATCATCTTGACGATACGTATAATCTTGAATAAAACCTTTTTCGTATTGATAGTAAACAGAAGGATTCAAAGTAAATGTTTTCCAGTTTTTTAGAAACGCCATTTCAAACGCATCAGTATAGGAAGGATTCAAATCAGGATTTCCAATGTATTGCGCATTCAAATCGGTAACTTCATTAAATGGGTACAAAGCGTATAATGACGGACGTTTAATGCGTTTGCTGTAATTGAGTTGTAAAGCCGAATCATCAAACTTATAGCTCAGATTGACAGTAGGAAAGAGTTTGTTGTAGTCTTTTTTATCGCTATAAGCATTTTCTACATCTTTTATAGAAATATCTGTAAACTCAGCTCTCAAGCCCAGCATATAGCTAAACTTATTGATTTTGCTGCTAAATTGTGTATAGGCGCCAGTAATGGTTTCATCATAATTTAAATCATTATCAATATTCTGATAGATTACCCAATTATTATCCTGTTGTTCTTCTGCCAAATAATTACTTGAAACAGTTCTAATTTCAGTTTTTATTCCAAATTCTAAAGTAGAAAGGCTGTCAATTGGCTGAATAAAATCTGTCTTCGCCAAAAAATCTTTGCTGTTTCCTACCGAGCTGGTTCTAATGCCAGGATAAATCATCGTATCAGGAATTAAACGTTGTGTAGAAAGATCCCATTTTTTGTCGCTATTCCACCAATCGTATTGCACATCAATCGTCCATTTTTTTGTTTTTTGTTTAAATGTTCGGGTATAATTAAACTCAAGCTGACTATAATCGCGTTTTTCCAAAGACTTTCCGTGTCTGGTCAAAAGACTGTCAGGCGTCGTATTTTCAAGATCACTATCGTACAGATATCGTAAATCGGTTTTATCATTATCATGCGTGGCATTCTTTAAGAAAGCAGCTGTTATGGTCTGATGTTCATTAATAAAAAAATCGGCGCCCATATAAAGCAATTTGCCATCATCGTGACGATCTTCATTTTGTACGCGATGCATATAATTTGGCGAAGTAGTACTATTGGTTACTTGATTGGTCGTATACAAACCTACGTAATCGCTAGAACGAATACTGAAATTAGAAAAAACATTGATTTTGTTCGATTTATAATTGATGCTCGGATTAAGTCGACTGTCATTTGGAGATCCAGCAACTAATCGAACCTGACCGCTAAAACCGCTCTTCTTGTTCTTTTTCAAAATAATATTAATAATTCCCGCAGAACCCGCAGCATCATATCTTGAAGAAGGATTAGTAATAACTTCAATTCTTTCAATTTGATCGGCTGCAATTTGGTCAAGAGCATTACTTTGAGTAAGTCCAGATTGTCTTCCGTTAATTAATACCAAAACATTGTTATTGCCTCTCAAACTTATTGTTCCCGTTTGATCAACCGCGACTGACGGAACTCCATTTAAAACATCATGAGCAGAACCATTTTGCGAAAGCACATCTTTACCAACTTCAAAAACTTTTTTGTCTAATTTTAAACTGATATTCGATTTTTGGCCATTAATTTCTACTGCTTTTAATTGTACGGCATCAGTAATTAAATCAATTGTTCCCAATTCAATTTTTTGTTTTTCAGAAACGACTATAGATTGTGTATGATCTTGATAACCTGTATAACTAAACGTAATAGTTGTTTTATCACTTAAAGCTGTTTCAAGACTAAATAAGCCTTGATCGTCAGTTATAGTTGTAGCTAATGTTTTTGAGGCATCATCTAGCACTGTTACTGTTACGTAAGGCAATGCTTCTTTTGTCGCATTGTCTTGAACTTTACCAGAAATAACGGTTTGTTGTCCTATTCCTAAAAAAGGAATAAATAGAATTAAGGTATTGATTATTAAGGTTTTCATTTGGATTGATTTTGTTGTACAAGATTAATTCATAAAATGAATTGGTATTTCTGAATACATTCAAACGGCTCTACGAACTTTTCAAATGCATTTGGCAATTGGATATTTGTTTTATCTTTATCTTATGTATAAATCTTACTTTTTCAACGTTTTACTGCTGCTATTTACCTCGTGTAATTATTACAAAGAGTACGTTACAACCGACGTAACCTATGAGGTTGATTATGATCATCAGCAAATGGACTGGGGAAAACCAGATAGTTCAAGTTTTAAATTTCAAACAGATGTTGAAATCCAAAAACGGAACAATACTTCTGAATCTCTCGGACTTCAGATAAATGCTTTTGGTGCTTTTGATGTGTATTGGGATGGCGTTTTGGTGGGAAGAAACGGTCAGATGGCAAAATCGAGTCGTGCTGAGGTTCCTGGAACAGAAACGTCGTATTATCAAATTCCGAAAAAATTATCTAATCTTGGAAAACATACCGTTATTTTAATCGGTTCACAAGTTTATAACAGAGAAGCAGAACGCGGTATAGATGTAAAACTTAAAAACTATCTCCAGCTTCATCGTTCACCACTTGTTGTAGTATCTTTTATGAATCTTATGGCGGGCGCTTTTCTTATTGCAGGCATTTATTATTTCTTTTTGTATATAAACAGCACACGAAAAGAATTAGCAGTTTTGCTTTTCGGAATTATTTGTCTGCTTTTCTTCTGTCTGTTAATTATAGAATATGTAAAGTATTATTTAGAGATTCCTTACGATCAATTTTATACTCGTTTAAAGATTATAGGTTGGCTTACTTTTGCTATTTCAATGCTGGTGCCGTGGTACTTTATGCTTCAATTTGAATTTAAAAGAAAGAAACTATTTTTGATTCTTTTATTTATTTCTCTTTTAGCAGTTTATATTGGTTATTATGGGCATTATGATATTTCTGCAGCTTATTTTACCATTACAGCTCGATTTTTTTCAATTATAATAGCAATTGATGCCGCAATTAGAAAAACGAAAGGAGGACTTATTGTTGCAGCTGGTTTATTGGCGGGCGTTGTTGTCAATTATTTTATGTTTTATGATTTTGGGTTGTTTATTGCTTTTACCATTTTAGTGCTCTGTATGCTTTATTTGCATACGATACGAGCAAAAGCGATGGAAGAAGCACATAATGCATCATTGCTGCTTTCTTCTAGATTGCAATTAGAATTGATTAAGAAAAATATTCAGCCACATTTTCTCCGTAATACTTTAACTTCATTGATTGATTGGATAGAAGAATCGCCAAAAGAAGGAGTTGTTTTTATTCGTGCTCTTGCAGAAGAATTTGATATAATGAATGATATTGCTGAAGATACACTTATTCCGATCAGACAAGAAATCGATTTGTGCCGAAGACATTTGGAGGTAATGTCTTTTCGGAAAGAAATTTGTTATGAATGGCAAGAAGAAGAAATTGATGAAAAGGAAACCATTCCGCCAGCTATTTTTCATACCATAATAGAAAACGGAATAACGCACAGTCTTCCTCCAGAACAAGGCTGTATCGTTTTCTGTTTAAAATTTACTAGAGAAAAGCAATTTAAACAATACACTTTGCTGACTTTTGCCAAAAATCGAAAAGCTAAAAAAGAGAAGCGAATAGGAACTGGATTTAAATACATTGAAGCTAGATTAACAGAAAGTTATGGCACCAATTGGTCTTTTGATTCTCATTCTGTAGAAAAAGGTTGGGAGACTATCATTAAAATTTTTGATTAAAATGAAAATACTCATAATTGAAGATGAAGCTCGTATTGCCAAGAGAGTAGAAAGAATGACACGTGATTTCTTTGATAAAGACGCTCAGATTCTGATTTCTGATTCTCTCGAAAACGGACTTTTGATTATTGAAAATAATGAAATTGATTTGCTGCTTTTAGATTTGAATCTTAATGGAGAAGATGGGTTTGAAATCCTGCAGACTTTTGTTGCTGGTCCGTTTCAGACCATTATTGTATCAGCTTACACCGATAAAGCCATTACAGCTTTTAATTATGGTGTTTTAGATTTTGTACCAAAGCCTTTCGATCAAAACAGATTATCGCAAGCCTTTACACGCTTTACCGCTCAAGGAAAACAATCTGGCGCCGATGTTCGTTTTTTGGCAGTAAGAAAAGCAAAGACCTTTAAACTCGTTCCTGTTAATGAAATTTTATACATAAAAGGCGCAGGAATTTATACCGAATTGCATTTGGCAAATAATAAAATAGAATTACACGATAAATCGCTTGAAGCTTTAGAAAAACTGCTTCCTGACACCTTCGAAAGAATACATAAATCGTATATTCTCTCTTGGGAACAAGCAGATAAAATTGCGGTAGAAGCAGGAGGAAAGTATAGTATGCAACTCAAAAACGGCGACTTGTTGCCAATCGGTCGTTCTAAGTATAAAGAGATTAAAAATAAGCTGATTTAGTTTTAGAATGCTTTTTGATTTGAAGCATTTCTTCTTTTCGATTACTACTTATTTAAAAAAGCAACCTAATGCAAAAAACGCATTAACTAATAGAAAAATAGCATTTTTATGCATCAGGTTTTTGTATAGTTTTACCTTTAGAAAAGCACAACTACAATTTACCATAAAATGATAACAACCAAAAACCTTATAATAAAACCGTACAGTCCCGAACATTCTGAATGTTTTTTTAAAAGCATAACCGATAATCGCGAATACTTGTACGATTACTTTACTAATATGCTAAAGGTTAACGACAGTTTGGAAGCTGCAAAAAAATATATGGAGCAGAAAACCATAGATTGGCAAGAAAGTAAAGGTTTTGCTTGCGCTATATTTTTAAAAGAAAATAATGAATTTATAGGTCATATATCGGTTAGAGAAATTGACTGGAAAGTGCCAAAAGGCGAACTTGCTTATTTTATTTTCGAAAAATATAGTGGCAATAATTACGGTGCTGAAGCATTAACAGCATTTAAAAATTGGTGTTTTGCAAAGAAAAAGTTTAATAGATTATTTATGAAAATTGCTGTAGATAATACAGCAAGCATTAAAGTTGCGGAGCGTTCTGGATTTGTATATGAAGGGCTTTTAAAGAAAGATTATAGAAAAAGAGAAGAAGACTTAACAGATATGAAAATATACGGATATACTGAAGATCTAAAATTCGTTAGAACGACTTCTCAAAACACCGATTTTGCAAATTTAATTGTAAAACTAGATGAGAACTTAGCAAGCAGAAATGGAGACATGCAGGAATACTTCAATCAGTTTAATAAGGTAGATGCTATTAAGCATGTTATTATTGCTTATATCAACGGCGTTGCAGTTGGTTGCGGAGCTATAAAACAATTCGATAATGAATCTGTTGAGGTAAAACGTATGTTTGTTTCTGAAGAATATAGAGGAAGAGGAATAGCATATAATATTTTAAACCAACTTGAAAGTTGGGCAAAAGAATTGGGTTATAAGTTTTCTGTTTTAGAAACAAGTAATGTGCAAGTAGAAGCGGTGGCATTATATACTAGAACTTATACAGTTATCGAAAATTATGGACAATATGCTGGAATAGAAACCAGTATTTGTTTTAAGAAAGAATTGTAGAAGGTTTTAACTAAAACAACTTCGATGCTTTATTAATTAAAAAACATCGAAGTTGTAGGGTTTATTTTTTCGGTTCAAATTTCTTTAAAGTGTATTATATATTATAAAGCGTCCCAAGAAGCACTAGGATAGTAAATAGAGCTTGTTACAGGAGCTTTCCAGTATTCTTGACTTCCGCCACGGAAAGTATGTAAGCTTACTGCATTGACATTTCGTTTAGAATCGTTTGTTACCCAACGAATTTTTTCGTTTAATATCTCTGTGCCATTTACGTAATATTTAACATATCCGTCAGTATTTGATCCTGTGTTTAGTTTTACAGATATCTGGCAATTATAAGTAACACCTTCCTGTATATAATATTTCTTTCCAAAATCATTGCCATATTGTCCAGGCTGATCTCTATAATACACATAAGGCTGAAGATAAGCGCCACTTCCTTTAGCAGAATTAGATCCGTTTGGACAATACCACATAAATCTTGCGCTACCGCCATTTCCGTCCCAACCAGGATCACCGCCTGTATTTTGGTCGCCAATTAAGATACCATATCCGCATTTGCCGCCTCGGCTCCAGAAAAATCCGTTGTTAAATTTCATTTGAAACCAAACCGTATAAACTCCAGTAGACCAAACCCCATACGATGTGCACAATCCACCAGGGCAAGATAAGGTATTGGTTTGCAAAGTTATGGTTCTTGCAGTAGCCGTTCCTTTTGCAGTTGCGCTACCTTGAAGTTCAGAATTTACAGAAAGAGTGTCTTTATTAGCCAATACGGGTGCATCTTTCTTAGCAATTTTAGCCACATCTAAATCTTGTTCCTTTTCGCAAGAATAAAATAGCAATGCTGTAGTGGCTAGCATACAAGTTAATTTTATGATTTTCTTCATTTTTTAAATTTTAAGGTTAGTAAACAATTAATAGTTAGTAAAATAGATAGTAGTATTTGAAACCGAAAGTGTAAAGTTGATTATTAATAGTTTAGGCAAGGGGTAATAAAGTACGTTTTTACGTACACATAAATCCAGTGTACATATTTAGTATATAAATAGTATGTTTTTTGGAAGTCAAAAACCTGCTAAATGTTGATTATAAATTGTAATATGTTGTAATTGATTGATTTTTAATGCTTTAATAAATTAATTGGATTTGGATAAATTCTGGAAAAAAAGAAATAAAAAGATTTTTACTACATTTGAATTACAAACAAAAACATTTGCCCCATTAATCATTATTAGCCACTATGAAATTGTATGCACTTTTTTTAACAGTAAGTCTGCTTCCATTTACTGCATTTTGTCAGAAGACAATAACTCCCGGAGGCAAGGATATCAATACCAAATACATTAAACAGGAAAAGTCTCTTTACACAGTATATTATGTTAAAGATACAAGCTGGACAAAGATGGGATCATTAGCATATGATATTACTTTAGCCAACAATCAGCTAACGTTGTCCAATGTCTATACTCCAAAGGACAATGGAAAAACGACCACACATATTTCTGTAGCAGATGCTCAAACGCTAAAACCCATTAGCTATACTAGCGATAGAAAGGAAACCAAATTAAACTTAGATTTTACTGACCCCATTACAGGAAATTATTATTCTAAGAAAACCAAAAAGGATAAAAAATTAAAACTGAATCCGACAGAACCATTTATAGATTTCAATTGGACTGACCACATGATTGGTACATTGCCATTAGATGTAGGTTATAAAGCCCGTTTTTTTCAGTTTTATTATAATGATGAATCAAAAGTGCTTACAGAGCCTTATAGTGTCAAGGAGGTAAAAAGTTTTAGCTATTACTCTCCAAGAACAGGTAAGCATGATACATGGCTTGTTACTGTTTCAGAAGAAAGTACAGGTGCTGTGTATAATTATATAATTGATAAAAAGGATCACCGCCTTTGGCAACGCGAAATGTCAATGGGTAAAGGCATGTGGGAAATTACAGTTAACGAAGAGTTAGATTATCAGCCCATTAAAAGTAAATTTAACAAAGAACAAGTTGTTCAGCAGATTTCAAAAGGCAATAGTGTTATTATTGGAACAGCTTATGCAAGAGCAAACTCTGGTAAAAAATTAGGAGGTTTAGTAAATACGGCTAAAAAGCAATATGCTCCAAAAGGAACTGAGATTACACTTTTTCCAAGTTCTGATTATTATGAAGAATGGGTAGAAGTCAACAAAAAAATACGAAAACAGAAAAAAATGCCAGAAGTTCCTCTACATTCTGATTTTGGTTATTCAGTAAAAAAAGCCAAAGTATATGATGACGAAGGACATTTTGAGTTTTTAGATCTTATGCCAGGCACTTATGTCGTTATGGCTAGTTTTGATTTTTCTAACTCTTACAACTATTCTTATGTCTCAGGATATACCAATTATTATAACTATTGGGGCTACGCAGGTTCTACAACTAATTATGGAACAGCAAGATCGTCATACATAGACAAAGCGAATATTGAGAAACGTGTAACCATAAGTAAAGATGGAGAGAAAATAGAAACCAATTTAAAAGAAATGTAAGCTGAATGTTATATAAAATAATTTAAAGTGATAAAAAGAGCAGGAATAGCATTTTTAGCTTTTCTTATTGTTTGTAATGTGATTATATCTACTGTAATAACAATAGGAAGTCTCATTACGGATAGTTATTTGAACGAATATGAAAATCTAAAAAGCTTTAGGAATAAAAATAAATACACTGTAAATGATGTTTTATTAATCAAACAAATTTCTGAAGATGCTGGAACAGGTGAGGGAACGGGATTATCCTATCTAGTCAAAGGAATAACTTTAGGTAATCAATCAGAAATAGAATTAAGAATAACGAAGCTCGAATATCTAAAGGAAAATTTTGATAAGCAACCACTTTACAAAAGCAAATTGACAGGAAATTTTTTCTTAAGAGATGCTCCAATAGAATACTATAATTCTCAAACTAGATCTTGGTATCTTGCTATTTATTTTAAAGTTTCTTTTTATGTAATTTTCGGATTAGTATTGTATAAAGGAATAAGTTACGCTCGTGAAAGATGGTTTTACGCCAAAATAACAAGATAAAGAAAAAGCTCATTTAGCAAATAAATGAGCTTTTTTTATTTGTCTTATCTTGAAATACAATCAGAGGTAGATGATTTGTAAATAATACAAACGCTGAATTATTTAAAGATGTTTAAATTTTCATCATAAATCGGACTTTGAACATTTAAAAACTTCAAGACACTGTGAAATACATTTTGTTGCGAAAGTGTCTGATTAGGCTTAAGTTTAATTGAATCGTTTGAAACCCAAACAATAAAAGGAATTTCATATTGCTCTTTTGGAGCAATGCTCAAAGGAAGACCATGCATGTAAAGATTTTTTTCTCCTAGTGATTCTCCGTGATCCGAAACGAATAGCATGGTGCTGTTATAATCTTTTAATTGTTTCAAGTCTTCAATTATAGTATGCAAGATATAATCTGTATAAACAATTGTGTTGTCATAAGCATTTATTAACTCTGTTTGAGAGCAGTTTCCTAATTCAACACTATTGCAGACGGGCTTAAAAGTTTCAAACTGCTTTGGATATTTTTTACTGTATGTTGGGCCATGACTTGTACTTGTATGCAGTATTATTAATATCTTTTTTTTTGCACTTGCCAGTATTTGTTTTTTTAAACCAGTCAAAAGGATTTCATCATAATTGCATCCTTCACCTTTACAGCTAGGCATTAGAACGTCTCTTTTTTGATAATTTTTTATATGTACAGGAGGTTCTCCCCAGTTTGTAGTTCTCCAAACAACTTCAACATCATTTCGGTACAAATAATTAGGCAGAATTTCATAAAGATCATCAGTCTTTTTATAATCTAAAATAGCTTTTACACCAGCAGTAGTATATGTTGCAGAAGATGTTGCATCAAAGTGGTAAAGGTTTTCTGTTTTAGAAAGATATGGATTAGTATTTTTTTTGTATCCGTATAAAGAAAAATTCTGACTTCTTGCAGATTCTCCTATTACTAAAATTACAACAGATTTTTTGTTGTCTTTTATAGTAGCATTAGGCAATAGAATTTCTTTTTCATTTTTTTTATGTTTATGAATATAAAAAAGTGAAGTGTTTACAGAATAAGACCATGGCATTGCAAGTCCGCCCAATGTTTTCGAATTTTTATCAATCCATAACCAGTTTCCAGCATTTACAAATACTAAAATTAGAAGAAATAAAAGAGTAAGAGAAATTGTTTTCAAAAAGGTTTTGGCGGGCACATTTACAATTTCAGTTTTGATAATGTATAGACTAGGCAAAATACCTAAAAACAAAACGTAGATTATTAGTTTAAAAGAGAAAAAACTGCTTGATTCATCATAATTTGTGTTTAGTATATTACCAATCATGCTTTCATCTATGATAACGCTATATGTATTAATAAAATAAACAGCAATTGCACTAATAGTAAAAAAAAGTACCAGCAGAAATTTGCCAAAGTATTTGGATATAAATAAGAAAAGATAAAAAGCAAAGAAGTTTGCAACAATCATTGCTACTACAAGGCTGATAATAATAATTATTCCGTTAAAACTTTTATAATCAATATTATGAAATACAAATTTAAAGAATGGATAGTGAAAGAATAGAAAATTAATAAAACTCATTAAAAGAGCAAAATGAGCTATTTTTAAATTACCTCTTAATATAGGCTGTAGTAATTTCATAAAGGGATATAATTATAGCGATTAAAGATAGATAATAAATTACCAGATTTTCGTCAATTATTTTATGTATAAGGCAGTAGGCGCACATGGTAAAACCTAGAATAAAAACAGGATAGAATTTTTTATTATTAATCCATTGCCAAATATTATATTTTCGATTTATAAAAATACCAAGTAATCCTGAGATGTATCCAATGATGGCTCCAACAATTACATCAAGAGGATAATGTGCACCAACAGCAACTCTGGTTAATATTAAAACCAATCCTAAAGCGGTCAGTATACAGCACCATAAAATTTTAGAATTTAATTTTAAAGGCATAAATCCAAAAAGCAAAATTGTAATGGTTGTAAAAATGGTAATAGAATGTCCAGAAGGCATACTATTATTTCCGCATACTATTTTTCCGATAATTATAAAGCTGTTATTATCCAATGCGGCCGCAGGTCTTGGAACTGCAAAGAACCCTTTTAAAAAATTGCAAAGTAAAAGAGATAGGAGTGATCCCGAGGCCAAAGCTTCCCATATTTTAGGCACATAAACAACAAGAATAGCCAAAAAAGAAAATGGTATCAAAGCATTTCCTACTTGTGTTAGATTATATTCAATACTTGGAAATTGGCCTAAAATAGAATTGATGTAATAAAAACTATTTTTTTGCAGTGCAATGTAAGAATCTGCAGTGAAAGCATTTTTTTGAAAAAGAAAGGCTGCAATTGCAAAAAGGAGTAATAGAGGCAGAAAAAATAAGGATATCTTTAATTTTGAGTATCTGTCTCCGACACTTGCGTTAATACATTCTGCATTTTGAAAAATGTCTCTGAAAGGTATTTTTTTTTCTAAAAACGATTTGTAAAAAGGATAATCCATAGTTAATACGACTGCAATAAATGTTGTTGAATCTTTTCTAAATGTTTTTTTTGAAGGGAAATTTAGATTCCAATTCTGAATTAATTCTGATTTTTTCCTCAATTAATTTTTATTTAATGCAGTTTTAATAAGAACTTTATATAGACTAATTTTTAAAGGAAAAAGAATGTTTTTACATAGAAGGATTTTGAATAAAACATGCAGAATTTTTTCAGAATTATGTCTAATATTTGCTTTTTTACAATTCATTAATAATCTTAAAAAACAATAAATTATGTGGTGGATATTTGCCTTACTTTCGGCTTTGTTTGCAGCTTTGACTGCTATTTTTGCCAAAATGGGTATCAAAAATGTAGATACAGATCTAGCTACGGCTATTAGAACAGTAATTATCTTGATCTTGGCATGGGGAATTGTTTTTTTTAAGGGTGCAACAAAGAATATTTCCCTACTTACTAGAGAAAATTTGATTTTTCTTTGTTTGTCTGGTATTGCAACAGGTCTTTCTTGGATATTTTACTTTAAGGCTTTACAAGCCGGAAAAGTTTCTCAAGTTGCGCCAGTAGATAAAATAAGTGTTGCTATTGCTGTAATATTATCAGTTATATTTCTGCATGAAAAAATAAGTCCGCTAGGAATTTTTGGAGTATTGCTTATTATATCTGGAACAATTTTAATGATCTATAGTTAAGCATAAAAAAGCCTGCTACGTAATAAGCAGGACTTTTTTATATGTTGAGGTTCTATTGCTTGATTAATTTTTTCAGTGTTTTAATTTCTGCTTTAAGTTTCTTATTCTCTTTTTCGAGAGAGTCGATTTTTTTTAGCATTTCTACAGGTGTAAACGTATTAGACACACCAGTTTTGCCAGAAGAAAGGCTTGCACGTTTGTCGTTTTGATAAATATCTTCTTTATTGACACCTAGAACCAATGCAATTCTTTCCCATTCAGAATCAGAGATGCTAGTAAGACCTCGTTCTTTTCTACTGTAAGTTCCCTGCTTCATGTTTACTAGAACAGCCATAACGTCTTGATTGATTTGACGCTTTAAGCGAATTTCTTGAAGTTTTGTCTTTTTTGCCATTTAAAATAAGATTATAAGTTCAAAAGCCATAAAATCTAAATTTGAATTTTTGAAATCTAGAATTTGTAACTGTATCCAAAACGTATCACTTGTGTTTCATAATAATCTTTACTATTGTATGAGAAGCCCATTCCTTGAACTTCTTTTTGAATTATAAGGGTGTTAAAGATATCAGATGCATTTAAAAAAACTTCTCCCTTTCCTTTCTGAACCGTTTTTTTAATTCCAAGATCTACTGAAAATCTTGAATTAATTTTGCCTTGAGCAATAATGTCTGGAGCTAAATAAATCATTGAAATTTGCCCTTTTAAAGTCTTGTCAAACAGCAAAGTATTGTTCCATTTTAAATTTCCAGAAACCATCTGCTGTCGTTCGCCAAAGTAGGTGCTTGGTTGCGGATACAAGTTGGTAACCGAAAAAGCATCAATTGTATTTTGATAAAGATTTCCATTCAAATTAAAAGAATACCATGAAGTAAGTTCTTGCGTATAAATGGCCTCAATACCAGCCGAAGTGCTTTTATCTGCATTTTGAAAAACATTATAAATCAATGTGCTTCCAGGAACAGTTGTAGCAATTCTAGTTATGGTTCCGTTTATAATTCTATAGTAAAGAGAAGCTATAAGACTTCCTTTTTCGATGCTTTTTTTGTATCCAAGTTCAAATGCACTTGTAAATTGAGGTTTTAAAGCAGGGTTGCCGACTTTTATGATCTCTGCATCATCATATTTTGGAAAAATACGAATATCCACTTCATTTGGCCTGTCAACTCTGCGATTATAAAATGCTGTAATTTTATTTTGTTCATTTATTTTATAGCCAAAACGAACACTCGGAAAAGGTTCTGTATAATTATAACCATTACTTTTATACGTTGGATGATCGGGATTTACATCATAGTTCAACTTTACATATTCGAGACGAAGCCCTATTTCTGCTTCAATTTTATTGGTTTCGTAGATGTAATTAGAATAGAGTGCAGGAATAATTTCTTTGTATACTGCCCAGCCGCCAGCTGCCGCATCAATAGGAGAATTTTCGCCTGGAAAAAACTGCATATTGGTTGGAATCTCTCGATTTCTAAATTTAAAACCGGTTTCAAAACGTCCATATTTTAACGGGCGAACATAATCGACATTCAAATCGAGAACCTTTTCATCAGAAAGGAGCTTAAAAGCATCTTGACCTATAAAGTCAGGCAATGTATTGGTAAAGAAATATTTCTCGTCTTCTCTATGATAAGTGTAATTAATTCCAGCGTTTAGCTTATGTCCAGCTCCCATAAATTTATGTTCGTAAGAAGCACTTGCCATTACAGTTGTTTTTAATTCATCTTCTAAAAACTGCCATAGACGAAGACGTTGTGAGTAATCTTGATTAAAGAAAGGCTCGTCTCCATTATCAATAATTTTTTCACTACCAAAAAGACCAGAAAAAGCAAAAGTATTGTTCTCGTTATAATTCCAGTCAATGCCCGTTTTTAATGTTGTAAAATGCGTATCGCGATTTCTAACTGTTTGCTGATTTATAACAGTGCCATCATCATAAGTACGGTTTACAAATTCGTTTTTATTCAGTGTTTCTGTATACAAATAATCTACTTGCAGATAAGCGTTTATTTTTTCTTTGCGATAATTTAAGGAAAGCGAAGGATTTATTTTTGGTGTCATTTGGTATTGAGGACGTACAGAAGGAAGATTTGCTTTTCGCTCCCACAAAGCTCCATATCCCGAACTAATTCCAATTTTACCATTAAAGCCTTCTTGTTTGTTTTTTTTATAAATAATATTGATAATTCCGGCATTTCCATTCGCATCAAATTTTGACGATGGATTATTTATAATTTCAATTTTTTCAATAGCAGAAGCAGGAATATTATCCAGACCCGATTGGTTTCCAAAACCAGTAAGAGCAGTTTGTTTTCCGTCAATTAAAATTATTACTTTATCATTTCCTCTAAGCTGAATTTTTCCATCGTTGGTGGTAACACCTGGAAGAGACTGCATAGATTGAAGTACAGATCCGCCACTTTGCGTGATATTGTCTGCAACCGAAAATACTTTTTTATCTATTTGATTACTTGATCCTGAAGGTTTATTGGTCACTACAACTTCAGCAAGATTATTGATGTCTGGTTCAATTTCAATACTATTCAGATCAAGATATTCAGAAAGATTTCCGATAAATAGTTTCTGTGTCTTCATTTTAAATCCTGTTGAAGTAATTTCAAGCAGATAATTTCCAGAAGTTATATTTGGAATAGTAAAGCGTCCATCTTCGCTGGTTACAGTTCCTGCTATGAATTTTTGATCAGAGGCGTTTTTAATTAGGACATTGGCAAATGGTACAGATTCTTTAGATACATTATCTTTTATAAGGCCTGAAACAGATGCAGTATGGTTTTGTGCGGTCGTGCTGAAAACTTCTATTATTAGAAATGAAAACAGCAAAATCATTTTTAATTTCATTGTACTGGATTATAAATATATTGCAGAACAAAGATTAAAAGTGATTTTGCAGAAATTCTGAATTAGCTAAAATCTAATACTGAAGCAGTGTAGATTCTGGTCAAAAGTGTACTTGATTTTCCAATTGTTGGCTTCAGCAATTTTTTTAACAATAGCCAGCCCCAGACCGCTTCCTTGAGAAGAAGGATTGCTTTTTGAAAATCTATTGAAAAGTTTTTTTGTATCAAGAGGGGCTTTTACTCCAGTATTTTGAAAAATAAGTTCATTTTCTAGCGTAGTTACGATAATGCTTCCGTCTTTTTTATTATGACGAATGGCATTAAGAAAAAGATTATTGATTAGAACCTCAGTTAAGGTTGGATTCGCTGTTATTTTTAAACTAAATCTGAAATCGGTTTTAATTGCAATACTTTTAGATGCTGCCTGTTCAGTAAAAAAGTCAAGATGTTTTTCTATATAATTGTTGATTACGACAGGGTTTTTATCAAAATAAATTTCATTATCGATTTTAGAGAGCAACAATAAGTTTTTATTAAGTCTGTTAAGTCTGGATACATCATTAGAAATCGAGCCCACTAGATTAGATTGCTCTTCATTAAGATTGAGCTGTGACAAAGTCTCTATTTTTGTTTGGAAGAGAGTAAGAGGAGTTTGAAGTTCATGAGCAGCATTTTCAATAAACTCTCTCTGGCTTTTATAAATAGCTGTGTTTTTTTCTATTAAAAGGTCAAGACTTTTATTTAAACGATCAAATTCGTCAATATCAGTAGGAGTAAAGTGCGGAGCTTTGTTTTTGTCAATTTCAAAGTCATGAATTTGATCTAAAGTATTGTAAAAAGGTTTCCATAGTTTAGCCGATGTTATTTTTGAAAGCAATATAATTCCAATAAGGAGTATGATGATGATTACTAAAAACATTGCTGCTACACTAAAAACCATTCCTTCCATTTCGAGAAGATTAATTCTTTCTGTATAAGTATATTTTTTACCATTTATTTTAACAGGAGAATATATAATACGAAAAGGTTCATCTGCTTCAGCAATCGAATCGTACATTATAACCCCAACAATACTGTCCTTTTTTACGCCCATATCGGGAACAATCATAACATCACGATTGTATTTATTCCAAAGCTTTATATCTTTTTCTGTAAAATTAGAATGACTCTCTTTTACAAAAGCACCTTTATGCATCAAAAGAACTTCTTCTGTTTCGTATATATAAAGCCATTGGCTAATGAAATAGAAAACAGGAGCTGCAATCAGAAGTATTATAACTGAAAAAATAAGAAAGCTTTCTGTGCTTTTGTGAAGTAATTTTTTTTTATTCATTTTCCCATCGATATCCTAATCCGTAAACCGTTTTTATATAATCTCCAGCGCCAGCCTGACTGAGTTTCTTTTTTAAGTTTTTTATATGAGCATAAATAAAATCATGATTATCTAGCATATCTGCCATATCGCCAGAAAGATGTTCTGCAATTGCAGATTTTGACAACACTCTTTCTTTGTTTCCGATAAGAAATAATAATAAATCAAGTTCTTTTTTGGTGAGATCAATTTTTTGATCTTTTATCGTAACATTTTTTGAGAGAATATCAACAGTTATTTCGTTATACACGACAGAATTACTGCCTTTAAAGTTTTTGCGGCGTATAAGAGCTTGCATGCGAACAAGAAGCTCAGAAAGATGAAAAGGTTTAGTAAGAAAGTCATCGGCTCCAAGATTAAAACCTTCTATTCTTGTTTCTAGAGTTTCTTTAGCCGAAATGATAATTATGCCTTCTGTTTTATTTTTATTTTTTAGTTCTTTTAATATTTCGAATCCGTCTCCATCAGGTAGCATTAAATCTAAAAGAATGCAATCGTAATCATAACTTTCAATTTTGTTAAGTGCTAGACTATAGGTATGAGCTGTTTCGCATTGAATGCCATTGCTATTAAAGTAATTTTTAATGTTTTTGGCAATTTCTTTTTCGTCTTCTATAATTAAAATTTTCATGCTGCGAATTTTCATTTTAATTTTGTAGAAAATCTGAATTTTAATGTACTAAAATTATAAAAAAAATATTTAGTTAAGTAAGAGCTTAGCATTTTAAATACAAAAAGGAGATTAGCTTTTCAGCCAATCTCCTTTTCAAAAAATAAAAATGAAAACTACTAATTCCAGCCACCTCCTAATGCTCTGTAAACATTAACAAAGGCGTTCATCTGCTGTTTTTTGGTTTCGATAAGTTCAAATTTTGATTCTAAAGCATCTTTTTGAGTCAATAAAACTTCCATATAATCTGCTCTGGCAGAACTAAACAAATTGTTAGATATCTGAACAGATTCGTTTAAAGCATCAACTTGCTGTGACTTCAAGTCATAGCTTTTTGCCGTATTTTGAATTTTAGACAATTGGTTGGCAACTTCAATATAAGCATTTACCAATGTTCTTTCATAATTGTATACAGCCTGAATTTGCTTAGCTCCAGCGGTAAGATATTCTGTTTTTATTGCATTTCTATTAATTAGAGGAGCAACCAAATCGCCTGCTATAGAATACAACAAAGATTCTGGAGAAGTCAGTAAATATTTGGTATTAAAAGCTTCATATCCAATCCCTGCAGAAATGCCTAGCGAAGGGTAAAATTTTGCTTTAGTAGCTTTAATATCCAGTTTTGCAGCAATTAGTTCCATTTCTGCTTTTTTAATATCTGGACGATTCTCTAAAAGCTGTGAAGGTACTCCTGCGTGAATATCTGCCGGAGTAATAGTGCTGAAAGTATTGCTGCTTCTAGCAATTTTTTGAGGAAAACGCCCTAATAAGAAATTGATTTTATTCTCCGTTTCAGTAATTTGCTGTTGAATATCAAACTGAAGACTTTGCGTACTTAAAATCTGCGCTTCAAATCTACGTACAGCCAATTCGTTCACTCTTGCGGCTTCTTTCTGTATTTTAACCACTTTTAAAGCATTGGTTTGAATGTCAATATTTTGTTTGGTGATTTCTAGTTGATTATCTAATGCTAAAAGTTCATAATACGAATCGGCTATTTCTGCAATCAAATTGGTAATCACAAAATTCTTTCCTTCAATAGAACCTAAATAACGGTTTAAAGCGGCTTTTTTTGCATTATGAAGTTTGTTCCAAATATCTATTTCCCAACTTGAAGTCAGTGCAAAACGATAATTAGGAAGCGGATCAGGTGTTTCTTTGCCAGGCATAATATCTGTTGTTGCTTCGCCAGAACCTGTGCTGGTGTATCGTCCAGATTTGGTTAAGTCGGCACCAGCGCTAAAACCAACAAATGGCAGGTATTCTCCTTTTCGTGCTTTTACTTCGCTTTTAGCAATTTCAATTTCTTGAAGCGTAATATTCAATTCCTGATTGTTTTTCAATGCAATATCAATCAGATTCTCCAAATTTTCATCTGTAAAATAACTTCTCCATTGAACTTTTCCAGTATTGAGGGTATCTAAACCATTATCAGCATAGTTTTCGGGTACCGTTTTGTTTTCTGTTTTTTCTACAATAGAAGTTGTTTTACAACCCGCTATAGAGAGTAATACGCAGATAAGACCTGCGTATTTAATATTTCTGTTATTCTTCATTTTCCTCCGTTTGATTGTTTGTTGAAAAATCATCTACATGATGCATGAAATCATCAGATAATGAGCTTTCTTCTTCTCCTTTAATTAGTTTTCGGCCTTGTGCCAATGAACCAAAAATGTAATATAGTCCAGGAACTATGATTACTCCGAAAATGGTTCCGAAAAGCATTCCTCCAAGCGCAGATCCTCCAATAGTTCTGTTTCCAATTGCGCCCGCTCCAGAAGCAAAAATTAACGGTATCAAACCAGCAATAAAGGCAAATGATGTCATTAAGATAGGTCTAAAACGAACTTTGGCACCTTCAATTGCAGCTTCGAGAATTGTCGCGCCTTGCGAATGTTTTAATACAGCAAATTCGACGATCAGTACGGCATTTTTACCAAGCAATCCGACCAGCATAATCAATCCGATTTGAGCGTAAATATCGTTTTGCAAGCCCATCATTTGAAGAATGACAAACGAACCTAAAATTCCAACAGGAATAGATAAAATTACAGACAACGGAATAATAAAACTCTCATATTGTGCAGCCAATACGAAGTAAACGAAAGCCAATACCACTAAAAAGATATAAAGCGATTCGTTGCCTCTTCCAGCTTCATCATAAGAAAGACCTTCCCATGCAATATCATACCCTTTAGGAAGTGTTTTAAGAGCGGTTTCCTGTACCGCTTTAATGGCATCTGCAGTGGTGTATCCTTTTGCAGGCTGACCCTGAATAGCAGCAGAATTATACATGTTGTAACGCGTGATCTCATTAGGTCCCTGTGTTTTTTTAAGAGTCATAAAGGCAGAATAAGGCACCATTTCTCCATGATCATTTTTTACAAAGAGATTCAATACATCTGATGGGAGTCTTCTAAATTTTGGGTCAGATTGTACATATAATTTAAAGAAACGTCCAAATTTGATAAAACCTTGTTCGTAGGTACTTCCAATTAAAATATTTAAGTTTTCCATTGCTTTACCAATAGAAACGCCTTTTTGCATTGCTAAATCATTATTGATCTCCAGTTCGTATTGCGGATAATTGGCAGCAAAGAAAGTAAACAAACCAGAAAGCTCTTTACGTTTTCCTAGTTCGGCCATAAACTGCTTGTTGATCTTATCAAATTCCTGGTAATTGGTACTGGTAGTTTTGTCTAGTAAACGCATAGAAAAACCACCAGAAGAACCAAATCCTGGAATTGCGGGCGGTTCAAAAAACTCTACGACAGCACCTAGATCTTTAGATTTCTTTTCTAATTCTTCCATGATTTCTGTTACAGAATGCTTTCTGTCAGACCATGATTTTAAGTTAATTAAACAGGTTCCAGCATTAGAACCACGACCTTCCGTCATGATTTCGTAACCTGCCAAAGAAGAAACAGATTCAACGCCTTCGACTTTTTCACAGATTTTTTGCAATTTCTGAGCAACCTGATTGGTTCTTTCTAAAGTAGCGCCAGGAGGTGTTTGAATGATTCCGTAAATGGTTCCCTGATCTTCACTCGGAATAAATCCAGAAGGGAGTACTTTATTTTCTATAAAAATAAAAGCACAGAAAGCAATTAGAATTCCGAAAGTTAAAACTCTTCTGCTTACAATTGTTTTTAAAACCACAACATAGCGGCCTGTAAGTCTTTCAAACCATCTGTTAAAAGCATCTAGAGATTTTGTCAGGACATTTCCTTTTTTCTGCTTTCCATGATTGTTTTTTAAAAGAATAGCACAGAGAACAGGAGTAAGGGTCAAAGCTACAATGGCAGAAATGATAATTGAGCTCGACATCGTAACCGAAAATTGTCTGTAGAAAGTTCCCACGGGACCAGACATAAACGAAACAGGAATAAATACAGAAACCATAACGGCTGTAATAGCAATAATGGCACCTCCAATTTCGCCCAATACTAATTTAACGGCATGATAAGGTGTAATATGCGGAAATTCTTCAAATTTGGCATGGACGGCCTCGACGACGACAATAGCGTTATCGACTACAATTCCGATTGCTAATACCAATGAAAAAAGAGTAACCAAGTTAATTGACATTCCAAACAGCTGAATCACAAAGAAAGCGCCAATTAAAGATACTGGAACGGCAATAATTGGAATTAAAGTAGAACGCCAATCTCCTAAAAATATAAATACAACCAAAGCTACCAAAATGAAAGCATCTCTCAAAGTATGAACAACTTGATCGATAGAAGCATCCAAGAATTGAGAAACGTCATAACTAATTTTATAATCCATTCCTGGAGGAAAACTCGCTTTCATTTCTTCCAGTTTCGCTTTAACATCATTAATTACGTCACTCGCGTTACTTCCGTAGTTTTGTTTTAATACAATTGCTGCAGAAGGATGACCGTCTAGATTCGAGTAAATATCAAAGAATTCGCTTCCTAATTCAACTTTTGCAATGTCTTTTAAGCGAATGCTTTCACCTTCAGAATTGGCACGCACAATTACATTTTCATATTGTTTAGGCTCATCGTATCTTCCTTTATACGTCAACACATATTCTAAAGATTGTGCAGCAATACCAGAACTTTGTCCTAATCGCCCAGGACGGCCAATAATACTTTGTTCTTGAAGTGCTTGCATAACTTCTTCAACAGAAATTTTATAAGCTCTCATTCTATCAGGATTCAACCAAACGCGCATGGCGTATTTACGGCTTCCAAGAATCTGAGTTCTTGCAACACCTTTAACACGGCTAATTTCTGGAATCATTTTTACATCGGCATAGTTGTAGAGAAACTTCTCATCCATGCTTTTGCTCTTCGAGTAAAGGTTGACATACATCAACATACTCGGTTGAATAGGAGTAATAACGACTCCTTCACGCTGAACCAGTTCAGGTAATAATGGCATTACCTGATCTACCCTTGTTTTAACTCTAATTACAGCTTCATTAGGATCGGTTCCTGGTTCAAAAATTATTCTAAGTGTTGCTTCTCCGGCACTTGTTGCATCTGTAGCCATGTAACGAACACCTTGTGTACCATTAAGCGAATTCTCTAAGGTAATTAAGGTAGATTTTACCAATACATCGGCACTTGCACCTGGATAAGCGATAAAGATATTTACGGTTGTAGGCGCAATTTGTGGAAATTGCGATATAGGAAGCTGTTTGATGGACAGCGTACCTATAAAGACAATTATAATCGAAATTATAATTGCAAAAACGGGTCTATGTATAAATTTATTAAACATTTCTTCTTTTTTAGATTCGGTTATTCTGCATACAGCTCTAAATTGGACATAACCGATTGCGGTTTTACCACTTCGTAGTCTATTTTTTGATTTTCTTTTACAAGACGAAGTCCTTCTAAAAGTATTTTATCATTAAGAGACAAGCCTTCCTTTATTACAAATAGGTGAGGCATTTCGGCAGCAATAACAATCTCTCTAGATTTTACAGCATTATTTTTATCAATTACATACACATATTTTTTGTCTAAAACTTCAAATGTCGCTTTTTGAGGTATTAGCATAGCATTTTTAAGTTCGATAGGCATTTGAATGCTTCCTGTTTCTCCATGTCTTAATAATCTTTTTGGATTAGGAAAAGTGGCTCTAAATGGAATGTTTCCGGTTTCATTGTCAAAATCGGCTTCAATGGTTTCTACAACTCCAGGATATTGGAATTTTTTGTTGTTAGCCATTAAAAGATTGACTTTCATTTTACCGCTTTTTCCTGTCTTTTCCTGATAATCTAAATATTCAGATTCTGGAACGTTATAATATACCCACATTGAGCTGTTATCTGCCAATTCTGTAAGCAATTCTCCTTCATCAACTAAACTTCCCTGACGTACGTGAAACTTGTCAATGATTCCGTCAAAAGGCGCTCTGATTTCTGTAAACTGAAGATGAACTTTGCTTAAAGCCATTTCAGCATTTGCTTTTTCTAATTTAGCTTTTGCCATTGCCAGCTCATTTGGAGAAACTACCTTTTCATCAGCTAATTTTTTAGCGTTTTGATATTCAATTGAACTGAAACTTACTTCAGCTTTTGATTTTTTTAATTCGGCTTCATAAAGAGCAGGCATGATTTTAAATAGCAGCTGACCTTTTTTTACCATTTGTCCTTCGTCTACATATATTTTTTCAAGATAACCGCGCTCTTGAGCTCTTATCTCAATATGTTGAATAGAATGTATTTGCGATACATAATCTTTCGTAATGGTAGTATCTTTTTCGATTGGATTTGTAACCAGAAATTTGGTTTTTTCTTCTTTTTCTTCTTCCTTTTTAGAATTGCAGCCCGCAAAAACTAAGGCGCATAAAGTCATGATCATGAAAATTCTCTTCATAATTATTTCAGCATTAAAACGTAATTTATTTTTGATTTTAGATAAAAAGGCCTTTGGGAATAGACCATATAAGTTCATATCCGTCTATTATCTAACTAAAGAATACAGAGGATAAAACTATAAAGTGATTGGCTATTGGCTAGCAATAGCGTTAAAAATCAAATTCTAAAAACCTGAAATAACAGATATACTTTATTGTCAAGTAAACTGAAAATTTTGCAGTCATTTACTTTTTGAGTAAAAGCAGTCGCAGAAACGACAAAATGATTACTACTGTGAAAAATTAAAAAGTAGTTGTTTTTTACAACCTGTTTTTGAGTAGCCGAAAAATTATCTTCGTTTTCTTCATTATCGAAAAGACATATTTTTCTTTTAAAAGATTCAAATGAACGTCCTCGATTTAATTTAGATTCACTTTGAGTATGATCTATAAGTGTACAGAACGAAAACTTTTTATATAAAACAATGTTATTGTGTGCATAAACATTGCCATATCCATTTAAGAGAATGACAATTGAAAGTAAAAATTTAGTGCACCAATTTTTCATAAGAGTCACAAATTTAAACAAACGATGCCATAAAAACAACGACGGGATTCTATAAATTGGCGGAAATATGGTATTGATATTAAACAGTACTGCTAATTTAGAATCTTATTATTTTTTAGGGAATTTTTGATTCAAAATTTAGTGATAGTATATTTTGTCGAAATAATAACTTTGTTTTTTTATACTATTTTATGATAATGTCCCTCTATTAAAACCAATAGTATCTCTGTATAATTGTGGAGATATATCGGTTTTGCCTTTAAATACTCTGCTGAAATAATATTCATCATCATAGCCCAATTCGTAGGCAATCTCTTTGACAGTTTTGTTGGTTAGATACAGTTCTCTTTTTGCTTCAACAATAATCCTTTCGGTTATTAAATCTGAAAGAGTCATATTGAAATGATTTTTTGCAGCACGCGCTAAAACAACTGGCGTTACATGCAGCATATCTGCATATTCGCTTGCAGAATGTTTTGTTCTAAAATTATCTTCAATCGCATTTCGTAAATTCTGAACAATAAAAAGCTGTTTATCAGTAATGTTTACTTCTTTTATAGATTGTTGTTCTAGTTTTATTCGAGTAGCAAAAACCAGAAATATTTTTAAGTAAGAAACCAAAACTTCATCTTTTCTTAAAGCTTCCATTTTTAGTTCGTTAACAATTTCTTTGACAATATTAAGAAGCGTCTGTTTATTATTTTGATCCAAAAAGATAAAAGGCTGCTGATACACATTATTAAATAAAATTCCGTTTGATGCAATTTCTTTATGATGTTTGTAAATGCAGAAAAAATCATGATGAAACTGAATAGAAATGCCAGTCAGCGGTTTTTCTGAAGCAAGCATAAAAGGCTGATAGGGATAAAACGCAAATAAAGTGTTTTCTTGAAACGAATATTCGCTAAGATCAACTTTTGCTAATCCTTCTCCAGATGTAATTATGATTATAGTAAAATAATTATTTCGCTGAATATGATCAAAATAACTGCTATTGTCAAACTCAAACACTTTGAAGGATAAGTTTCCGTTTTGCTGATTAACTAGAGTATATACAGATTGAGATAGCATGTTTTTAGTGTTTGTTTATTAGCTCTAAAAATTGCGCATTGAGTTTGTTGCATTCTTCAATGCACACGTCACCAATTATTTGCGGTTTATTTTCCCATTTTGAAACATCTTCTGTAGAAAGAATATTAAACTGGGAAGTAAAACCTCCGACATAAGGAACAGATGTGCCATAAATTATTGCAGCAATTTTATGATGGCGAATCATGTACGAACACATAATGCAGGGTTCATGAGTAGTATACATACGAGCCAAATGGAGATTATCTGAATATCCGTTTTTTAAAGCATCTCTAACAGCTAATATTTCCGCATGATTGGTTATATCTCCAGTTGATTTTCCAGATTCTATGCCCGTTCCAATTATTTTTCCATCCAATACAATCAACGCGCCAACAGGCGGATTTCCAGCTTTTAAAGCACTCTTGGCTAAATCCAAACATTGATTCATGTAATATTGAAAATCTTCTTGCATAACTTTATGACTTAAATGTTGATTTTATGGAGTATTCATACTACGCTAAATTACTCAAAAAAGGAACAATTTTAAGCGTTCTTTTGTATTCCATCTAATTTTTAGATGATGTAAAAACTGCCCTCTTTTTTATTTTCGAGGGCAGTTTTTAGTTTAGAAAATCAAAATTTCGTAACCTTCTTTTTTAAGATTTACAAAACTAGGAAGACCAGGAGTTCCAGGAACTTCATTGTCTTTTAGCAATTCATAGCCAGACACTTCAGTGCCAAATACTGCAACACATCCTTTAGAAAGTCCGTGAACATGATCTTTTACTTCTTTATAAAGAGCATTAACGGGATGCTCAGGTTTTTCAAGTTGTTCTGGCCATCTTATACCAGTACCTTGAAAAATAATTTTTACATCTTGACCTTCGTGTTTGAATTCATAAGCCGATGCTAAAGCATTGAATACACGTCCTAAAGCTTCTTCTGAACCCGCTTTTGGATCAGAAAGAATAATAATAGCTGTTTTTTTCATTTTGAATTGTTTTTATGAACAAGGCAAAGATCTGACAGCATTATCCGCTAGAGAATGGAGGAAATTTACTTTATGATGGAGAATTTTCATTTTGTTATATCTCAATTATAAATGTCCATTATAAAGTAAAAATCATCCATTTATCTCAAATGATTATCTCGACAACTTTGCATTCGATAATAATAAGTAGAACTTAAAAAAATAAACAATATGTCTGTTTCTGATTTATTTAAACCGCTTACATTGCTGCACGGCCCTGCAATGAGAAACCGTTTTATGTTAGCTCCTTTAACCAGCCAGCAAAGTGAATATGATGGCACTGCATCTGAATACGATCAATATTGGATGGAACAGCTTGCGCAAGGCGGATACGGATTAATTCAAACCAGTGCTTCTACGGTAGAAGCAGGAGGTATCGCTTTTGAACGACAATTAGGAATTCATAGTGATAATCATTTGTCTGGATTGACCAAAATGGCGTCGGCGATTCGTGATGGTGGCGCATTGTCGGCGGTGCAATTGCATCATGCCGGACATCGCGCAAAACCTTCAATTGGCGGAATACCAGCTCCAGCGTCGAGCAAAACGATAGAAGGAATTAAGGCAATAACGACCGAAGAAGTAGAACGGATTCGTGATAGTTTTATCGCTGCGGCAAAAAGAGCGCAAATAGCAGGTTTTGACGGAATCTCAGTTCATGGAGCTTTTGGATGGATTCTCTCTGAGTTTATGTCTCCGAATTTAAACGATCGTACAGATAAGTATGGTGGAAGCCTAGAAAACCGAGCCCGCTTTACCATAGAAGTAATCGAAGGAATTCGCAAAGCTTGTGGACCTAACTTTCAGATTGGCTGGCGATTGTCTATTGAACGTTACGGACTGCTTTTGGAAGAATTGCGAGAAGTAACGGCCGATATTTTTGATCGTGAATTAATTGATTATTTAGATCTCGCTTTGTGGGATTCAGCTCAAATAGTTCGTGAAGGAACTTTTAAAGGAAAAACCATGTTGAGTGTTTTTACTGAAATTCCCCGCAAAGGAGTTCGTCTAGGTGCAGCCGGAAAAATTATGAGTGCACAGCGTGCAGGAGAACTTTTAGATGAAGGCTGCGATTTTGTACTTATTGCCCGCGCAGCGATTCTTCAGAGAGATTTTCCGCTTCAGGTAAAAGCAAATCCAATGTACGACAGTCCGCAATTGCCTGTAATGGCAGATTATTTAAGGCAAGGAGGATTGAGCGAACGTTTTATTGAAACCATGCGCGGCTGGCAGACTTTTGTAAAAGCAGGATCATTGTAAAGCTATTTGTGTTTTAGAAAAAAGACTTATTCAAAAAATAATAGACTTTACACAATCTAAAAATTAAAATAAATTGTACCTTTTATATCGTTTTTAAAAAAATACAATTATGATTAAGTCTATAAACCCTTATAACCAAGAGATTGTACATGAGGTTGCCGAATTTGATAAAAAAGACGTTGAAAATGCAATTGATAAAGCAGACGCTCAATATAAGATTTGGAAAGAAATTCCCTTTTCTGAACGTGCAGTTTTAATGAAAGCCGTTGGTCAGGAACTTAAAAAAAATTCCCGAGCGTATGGCGAAGTTATTACTCAAGAAATGGGAAAACCAATCACTCAGTCAATAGCAGAAGTAGAAAAATGTGCCGCCTTATGCGATTATTATGCAGAGAACGCTCCCAAAATGCTTGCTGATAAAATAATAGAAACCGAAGCATATAAGAGTTATGTAAGTTACGAACCAATAGGCATTGTTTTGGCTATTATGCCCTGGAATTATCCGTTCTGGCAAGTTATGCGTTTTGCAGTTCCAGCGTTAATGGCAGGTAATGTTGCGATTTTAAAACATGCTAGCAATGTCATGAAAAGCGCTATCAGTATTGAAAAAATATTCGAAAGAGCCGGCTTTCCTGCGGGATGTTTTACGAATCTACCGATTGGAAGTAAAATGGTAGAAGAAATCATTAAAAATCCTAAAGTTAAAGCAGTTACACTTACAGGAAGTGAAGCAGCAGGAAGAGCGGTGGCAGCTAATGCTGGAAATGAAATTAAAAAAACAGTTTTAGAACTAGGAGGAAGTAATGCTTTGGTCGTTTTTGCAGATTGCAACTTGCAGAAAACTGTTAAAACTTGCGTTCAAGCACGTTTTCAGAATGCAGGGCAAAGCTGTATTGCAGGAAAACGTTTGCTTGTAGAATCTTCTATTGCAACAGAGTTTACAAAAGCTTTTATAGAAGAAGTCAGTAAACTTCGTTCGGGAGATCCTTTGAGTGAAGAAACAACAATAGGCACTATGGCGCGTGTTGACCTTGCTGAAGAATTAGAAAAACAACTTCAAGATGCATTAAATAAAGGAGGAGAAGTTTTGCTTGGCGGTAAAAGAAATCAAGCTTATTTCGAGCCTACTGTTGTTGGAAAGGTTACTACAGATATGTTGATTTTTAAAGAGGAAGTTTTTGGTCCGTTGATTGGAATTACGACTTTCAAAGAAGAAAAAGAAGCTGTTGCACTTTCAAACAGCAGTGCTTTCGGACTTGGCGTCACAATTTTTACAGAAGATTTTGAGAAAGCATTCCGATTAATTCCAAAATTTGACGAAGGGGCGGTATTTGTAAATGAACTGGTAAAAAGTGATCAGAGATTGCCTTTTGGCGGAACTAAAAATTCAGGTTATGGACGTGAACTTTCGCAAGATGGCATTCAAGAATTTGTAAACAAGAAAACAGTTTACATTAATAAATATTAAGCTTTAAAGAGATAAAATAGTAAAAGCGAAAGAAAGGTGTTTGAAGTTCAGACACCTTTTCTTTTTTGAAGATCTTATGATGGATTAACTAAAACTGAATCAGGAAGATAAAAAGATCCTTCAGTAACTTCTACGACTACTCCTGAATCCATATTTCTTAGCTTTCCAGAAAATGTACCTTTAATGCCTTTTTCGCTAATAGATTCAATTTTTACTGTAAAAACGTCATCAGCAATTGAAGTGTTATAAACAATAGTTCCCTCTTTTGTTTGAACAGCATATCGAGCAATCATTTCTGGTTCGAGAGGAGTAGAATAAGTTCCTTCAGCAATATTTCCTCCTGTTCTCCATATTTCAAAATCTAATGAGTTGGGCGCGAGCTGGCCAGGAGTTTTAGGATACGGTGTTTCAAATCCTCCAATTATAATGTGTTCAAAACGTCCATTATTACCGCTGAACTGAAAATTGGCATCATAATAATTTATTTTGCGGCCGTCTAAAGTGGCTTTAAAATAATATTCAGATTGATTGTTATTCGATTCATTGTCATTGCTCGAACAAGCTGAGAAAAGTATCGAAAGAATGGAAACATAAAAAAGCTGTTTTGCAAAATGTACTGTTTTATTTTTAAAAGAAAATGATTTCATTGCTTTAAAATCATCAATATTACTACATTTCATCATATATTTTTTTGAGTTCATAGCAAATTTACCAACCTCAAAAGCAGAAAGCAATACCTGATTTCATGGTTATTTACGATTGAAAAGCTATGGCAATCGAATACATGAAATTAGAAGTGTAAAGATTTTAAAAGTAATTGCTATTGCATATTTTTGTAATTGATCTTAATATCCAAATTATGAATAATGCATTTTCTTCCAACAGCCAAATAGGTGTAGTCTCTACTTTCTCTGAGCTTATAAATACCGATTTCAAAGGAGAAATGAATGCGTTATGCTGGTACAGAAATTTGGATGGCGATTTTCAAGAGATTGTAAACCAATTGATTTTAAAAGAAAATATAACAGAAGTATTTCCAGAAGACTTAATCGCGCTTCAATTATCAGAAAAAGGAAATATAGCAAGGGAAATTATCTTAAACGATTTGCAATTGTTAACTGATTTTGGAGCTTCGCCTTCTCTTAATTTATTAAAGTGCTACGAACGCGACGACGAGTTCGATTTCATATCTACTGACGTATATTCATTTCATGTCGATCGTTCTCCAATTGCAACAGATACTTTTTTGTGTACCTATCACGGAGCAGCAAGCGATATTGTAGCTAATGATCAAGCAAAGCAGAAAATTCTAATTCCAGAAATTAGAACAAAACTAAAAGAATTGCATGATGGAGCAGAAGCAGAGTTCGAAGACTTTTTAAAAGAGAACTACTTTGATTTGCATTATCAGCTTCAGGAGGATGCAAAACCTATTAATTTAGGGCAAATGCATCTTTGGCGTTTGGCTGTTGATCATCCAAAACAGCAAGTACAGCCTTGTATTCATAGAGCGCCAAAGGAAAATGATGGCGAATATAGACTTTTGTTGATTTGTTAAAAGAGAAAAATTGCACTGACGAAAATTAATTATATATATTTGATGTATGAATAAACAAACATCTTTTTCAGTCTGTGGAGAATCTTTGTCGGCTCCAATGCACATTTGCGGTTTTTTCGATTCCAAAGAACAGCAATATGAGGTAATCATTCCGTACATTTTGGAAGGATTAGAAAAGAATGAAAAAGTAATTAACATTCTTGAAGGAAATCGTCATAGTGAACATTGCCGTTGCCTTACCAATAATGGAGTATCTATTACCGAAAAACTTTCGAGTGGTCAATTTGAAGTTCTGGCTTCTGAAAATACATATATTAAGGATGGCACTTTTGCGGCTGAAAAAATGTATAAAATGCTAGAACAAACTTTATTATCGGCTTCAAGAGCTGGTTACGAAAGTACAAGAGCTTGCGGTGATATGGTATGGGCGCTCAAGAATTTGCCTGGAACTGACGAACTCTTAGAATATGAGGCCAGTCTAAATTTGCTTACTCCAAAACACTCTGTATCTTTAATCTGCATGTACGATATCAATAGCTTTAGCCAAAGCACACTTACAGATATATTGCTTACGCATCCTTACGTTATCAAAGATGGAAAGATCAGTAAAAATCCAAATTATGTTGAGCCTTTGGCATTGATTTCTAGCGTTTCTAATTTTCCATCAGGCCCACTCAAATCCTAAAACTACTTATCGTTTATTGTTGATATATAAATTGTTGCAATAGAAAAGCAACCTTAAAATGTATTTAAAATGAGTTTTTAAGAATGATAAAAATTTACGATAAGATTTGTGTAGATGCAGTTGCACAATCTAAGATTGCAAATAATGGTTTTTGGAAATTTAATACCATAATGTATATGAGCGCTTTTTTATGCATCAATTTTATGACAATTGCTATAATTTTGAAAAGCATATTACCTTTAGAATTGGGCGATTTTTATGAAAAAAAAAGCTTAACGATAAAAAGAGAAGCATTAATGTATTTTGTTATTCCAGCATTTTTAGCCAATTATTTTATTTTGTTTTTTAATAATAGATACGAGAAGCTATTAGAAAAATACGAGGCTCATAACGGTAAATATATTTTGAGGTACATTATTTTTAGTATTTTATTATTCTTTATTTGTGTTTTTGTATTCTAACAAACTCTTTGTACGATTCCTTTTTTAAGTTATCTTCGCTTTTTGTACATTTCCAAAAACATTTAAATCCTTTTAAAATCTAATCTGTGAAAAATAATCATGATGCTGCAGAAGAGACTCAGCTTAAACGTGGACTCACTAATCGACATATTCAGTTAATTGCCTTAGGCGGATCTATAGGAACAGGCCTTTTCCTTGGCATTGGGCCAGCAGCCGTTTTAGCGGGACCGTCTGTTATTTTAGGATATGCTATTGCCGGAATTATCGCTTTTTTTATAATGAGACAACTTGGAGAAATGGTTGTTGAAGAACCTGTTTCGGGAAGTTTTAGCTATTTTGCCTATAAATATTGCGGTTCATTTGCTGGTTTTGCATCAGGTTGGAATTATTGGATTTTATATATTCTGGTTAGTATGGCAGAACTTACAGCAATTGGTGTTTATGTACAGTTTTGGTGGCCCGAAATTCCGCTTTGGGCATCCAGTTTATTTTTCTTCTTGGTTATTAACGCTTTAAATTTTGCCTCTGTAAAAGTGTACGGAGAAACAGAATTTTGGTTTTCAATTATAAAAGTAGTTGCCATTATTGCTATGATTCTTTTTGGAACTTATTTGCTAATAAGCGGAACAGGAGGAGAACACGCTACAATTCATAATTTATATAACGATGGAGGTTTTTTTCCAAAAGGTTTCTTTGAAAAAACGGCCAATGGAAATTTCCAAGGTTTATTGTCTGCAATGGCGCTGATTATGTTTTCTTTTGGCGGACTAGAACTAATTGGAATAACCGCTGCTGAAGCAGAAAATCCAGAAAAAAACATTCCAAAAGCAACCAATCAGGTTATTTATAGAATTCTTATATTTTATGTTGGTGCATTAGTAATTTTATTTGCTTTGTCACCTTGGAGACAAATTACCACAGATAGTAGTCCGTTTGTAATGGTTTTTCAAAATTTAAACGGAATGGAATTTACGTTATTTGGCCAGAAAATCTTTTTTACAAAGCTTATCGCTAATGTTCTTAATCTAATTGTATTAACTGCAGCTTTATCTGTATATAACAGTAGTGTATACAGCAACTCACGTATGCTATTTGGTTTAGCAGATCAAGGCAGTGCTCCAAAGTTTTTAAAGAAGTTAAACAAACACTCAGTGCCAGTTAATGCTATTTTAATATCTTCCTGTTTTGCTGCAATCTGTATTTTAATCAATAAAATAATGCCAGAAGAAGCTTTTAGCATTTTAATGTCTTTAGTAGTTTCTTGCTTGGTTATTAACTGGGTTATGATTTCGTATACGCATCTGCAATTTAGACGAGCAAAAGACGAGGAAAATACAAAAACAAAATTTGCTTCAATATTTTACCCAGTAAGCAATTACATCTGTTTTGCATTTTTACTAGGTATTTTAGCCATCATGTGGATGACAAATATGAAGATATCCGTAGAATTGATTCCTATTTGGCTAGGTATTCTTTTCCTATTTTATAAAATATTTAAAGTAAAAAAATAAGTAGTTTTTTAAAATCCCATTTCATTAGAAATGGGATTTTAATTTTTTATAAAGTTTGCATCCCAAATTTTAAAGGATTGTATGAAATAATGTTTATAAAATATTTTTAATAGGATATATTTTAAATAATCAATTAAGTAGATTTGTTATGAGCTCGAAAAAATAATGTTAAACATTTTGTATTAGAGCATAATAAAACATTTTGAAAATTTATCACAAAATTAAATAGTTCAATCAATGGGAAATTATAACAAAGATGTTACAGCTTACATTGCAAAAATGGCAGACTTTGCAAAACCTATTTTAAACCATTTACGAGATGTAATTTTTAGTACCTGCCCCGATGTAGAAGAAAATATTAAATGGGGAACACCACATTATTCTTATAAAGGTGATCATTTAGTTATGATGGGAGGTTTTAAACAACATTGTTCTTTTAGCTTATATAAAGCTGAATTGATGAAAGACAAGGAAATTCAAGCAAGTGTAAAAGCGGGCAAAAAATTTGGCTATTTAGACAAGATCAAAAACTTATCGGAGTTGCCAAGTAAAGAGATATTAACCGCATATATCAAAGAGGCAATGATTTTAAATGAAAACGGAACCGCTAAACCTAAACCTGTAAAAGAAAAATCTGCTGCAGAAGTTGTGGCTCCTAAAGAATTTATGGATGCATTAAAAAAGGACAGCAAAGCGATCGAGATTTTTGAAAGCAAATCGCCGTCATTCCGTAAAAATTATATTATTTGGATTGCAGATGCCAAGACAGATGAAACTAGAAATAAAAGAATTACACAATCGCTAGAGTGGATTGCAGAAGGGAAAGACAGATTTTGGCAATCTAAGAAATAACCACAAATACCAGCTTGTTTCCTCAAGAGTTTATAAAATTAATGATTCATAATAAAGAAAACTTTCCGAGAATATCTTCAGAGCGCAATAACACCGCTACAGTAGTAATATATTTACTGTTTGGACTTTTATGCCTTGCCATGCTTTCTCTATTTGTTGGAGTTCCTTTAAGTATTCAGTTGGAGCACAATAGCAGTTTGTCTAATAGAGAAATGATATTCGATCTTATCTATTTCCCTTTACTGCTTTGGGGTATTTGGGGACTTTATAAAAATTACGAACGTCAGAAGCATAAAAAAGTCATTTTGATTGCTGTAGATCAAGATGGTTTGCACCATCACCAATTTAATGGCACGGTTCAAAGTATTTTGTATAAAGACTTAGAACGTAGCAAAGAAGCTTATGTAAGCGATATTGATCGAAAAATTGGAACAAAATATTCACCAGGATATATTTTCGGTTTTAAAAATGGTGTAAAAGTTCCTCTTCATTTTTCTACAGCTGAAAATGGACTATCTTATATTCCGAAAAATAGAAATCAGTTAATTGCTCATTTTTTGCAAGGTGCCGCTTTATTTTGTCCTCATATAAAAATTTCTCCAGCAGTTTACGCAGAGAATTTTATTAATCCCAAAACTTTTGAATTTGATAAAAGAGCTCAAAGAAAAACCTATTTTATAGCTCTTATATTAATTATCATTATTCTGGTTGCAATCGATTTGTTTATAAAATATACCAAAGGTTTTTCGCTGCTATTTTAAAAGCTAGAAGTTTTTCAGTTGAACATTCGAAGAGCAGCTGTATTAATTCGATCTTAAATCTATTATAGAATTAATATCTGACAGATTAAATTTAAATACACTAAAAAATCCTACTAAATCATCCTTAACTAAAACAGAAGGATGATTTTTTGCTTATACAAAACAATGAACTGATTATTAGTATGTAGTAGTTAGATTGTTAAAGAAAAAGCGTAATTTAGGGATAATAAAAAAAAGTTAAAAACATCCTTTATTCTAAAGTGGCACAATTCGTGCCTGCAAAAAAATCATTGAATAATCAGAGCGCTTAATCGGTGTTCTAAAAAATTAAAATAAATGAAAAGATTTAAATGTATGTATGTTTTTGTAGTAGTGTTATTATCAACATTTACATATGGTCAGGAAAGTTTAAAAATGTTTGTAAAAGAAAGTAAAGTGCCATGTACAGGCATTGGCCCAATGGAATGTCTGCAGGTAAAGTATGATAATGACAAAGAATGGCAATTATTTTATGATCATATTGAAGGTTTTAATTTTGAAAAAGGAAACCGATATGAGATACTGGTTACGAAAACCAAAAGACCAGAACCTATTCCGGCTGATGCTTCTGCATACCAATATAAACTGAAAAGCATAATTTCTAAAACGCCTGTAACTAAGGAAAACGGAATTTATAATACCAAAATGATTTTAACTCAGTTAAATGGAAAAAAGGTAAACAGCGGAAAAGCATTTATTATCATTAATGATGAAACGGGAACAATAAGCGGTAAAAACGGATGCAATAATTTCAACGTAAAATACACGAAGCTTTCTTCAAAAAATCAAATTAAGACCAATTCCCCTATGGGAACTTTAATGGCTTGTGATGACGAAAGCATGAAATTAGAAAAAGAATTTAGCACAGCGATCACCAACAAAAAGTTCAAGATCGCAAAGAAAAACAATAAAGTACAGTTCAAAAACACTAAGAACAAAGTCGTTATGGAATTTTCTATACCAACTCAAGACCAACTTTGGAGTTTTATTGCAAAAAACAATTGGAAACTAATTGCACTAGAAAATGTTGGACAAGATTACGGAAAAGCTTCTATTAAGTTTAACCCAGCAGAAAAAAAAGTAAGCGGAAATTCAGGTTGCAACAACTTCTCTGGAACTTATGAAACTAATGGTGATCATATTTCTTTTGATAAAGTAGCGTCTACAAGAATGGCATGTATTGATGAAGAAGCAAATAAAACAGAGCAAAAAATGTTGTCGTATTTAAACAATAAAGACTTGCGTTTTGATGTAGCAGATCAAACGCTTAATTTTTATCTTAATGATAGATTGGTCATGATGTTTGGCATTACAAAATAGATTCAGTTCTATAAGTCATCTTAAAATTGAAGATGATTTATGAAAGAATAGAAAACCAGTGAAGTTGATTCACTGGTTTTTTTATGGATAAAATGTATTGTTTTTGTAATAAATAGATTTGGCTGAATTTGCAAATTGAGAAAAATAAAGTTTTTTAATCAGACGATTCTAGAGAAATAGATATAAGTAAATTCTTAGAAGCAAATGAGATTAAAAAAGAAGGTTATTTTTTTTATATTCTCATTTTCAGAACCTTAAATTATCAAATTTGCATCTATATTGATTCTTGATTTTTTATTTTGGCAAAAAAAAATATTATATTGATTGTCAGGTTTTTATAGTTAAAAAATCGTTTTATAGATCTTGATTTTTTGTCCATTTTTACCTTAATTTCTTTTTTAAGTATAGTTTCGTTATGGCCTTTTTGTAAGGCACTAACTATTTAATAAACCAAAACTTATGAGAAACAAATTACATTTTATTTTTTTGAGAAAAGCCCAATATTACCATGTTATATTATGGCTTTTTTTTCTTCTTTTTGCTTCAGGTTCCTATGCCCAGCGCGGTTATTATGATGCACCTTATAAGAGGTACGAAGCAAATTTAGGTCAACTGTCTAATGGTGCTTTAGTTACTACAAAATCATACAATCAGGCCGATCTTCAGTCAGAAGCTTCAGATCAGCAGTGTGTGAATATGTCTGCCACAAACGCGACCGTTCAATGGACGCTAAGTGAAGCTGCCGATGGATTAGTAATTCGTTATAGTGTTCCTGACGGGCAATCTGGAACTATTGGGGTTTATAATGGCAACACAAAGCTTACAACGCTTACTTTGACTTCAACTTGGTCTTGGGAATATTTGTGGAGCAACGGAAATCCGAACAATAACGGAATTACGAATCAAAACCCAAGAATGCGTTTTGATGAAGTTCGTTATAAACTTCCTGCTAAAATTGCTGTAAACGGAACATTAAAATTGGTGAGAGAATCTGGTAATGTGCATATTGACTTTGCAGAAATGGAACCAGTGCCAACAGCTGTTACAGCTCCTGCAGGTGCCGTAACTTATTCAGGTAACGGAAGCGATCTTCAGACTTTTATTGATGCAAATGGCGGAAAAAAAATATTTGTTCCGAGCGGGGTTTATAATGTTAACCGAGAATTATATTTTGGTTCAGCAAACACTTCGCTAATTGGCGCAGGAATGTGGTACACACAGATTAATTTTACCAACACAAGCAGTTTAAATGGCGGATTACGTGCCAATGCAAGTAATATTTCGTTCACAGATTTATATCTTACAACAAATTCAGCTTCGAGAAGTAATTCTTATAAAGCTATAAATGGAGTTTTTACAAGTGGTTCAATAGTAAAAAATATCTGGGCAGAACATTTTGAATGTGGTGCTTGGATTGCGCAATACAATTCTGGTGGGCCAGCAATTGCTGACGGCTTTACATTATCGCACTGTCGTTTTAGAAATAATTATGCCGATGGAATCAATCTTTGTAAAGGAACAGCGAATTCAATTGTAGAACATTGTAATTTTAGAAACAATGGAGACGACGATCAGGCGATTTGGTCTGCTGACGGACTCGAATGTATCAATAATACATTTAGATACAATACTTCAGAAAATTGTTGGCGCGCTTGTGGACTTGCTATTTATGGAGGGAAAAACAACAAAGGCTACAATTTAATTATCAAAGACAATTTGGAAGCAGGAATCAGAGTAAGTAATAATTTTCCGGGAGCACCATTTAACAACGATGGTATGCACGAAATTCATGATATTACCGTAACAGCCTGCGGAACTTTTAATGATACCTACAATAATCCCGTGGCGGCAATTGATATTTTTAGTGCTACGAATGCCGGAAGTCAGGTTAAGAATGTTCAGCTTTACAGCATTGATATTATAGATTCAAGAAACGATGCGATTTCTATTAGTAAAAGATCAGGAGATGGGATTTATAATCTTTCTTTTAAAGACATAACCGTTAACGGAACTGGTAAAGAATATCCAAATAACAATGTATTGAACAGAAACTGGGGCAGAGGCTATTTTGTGCTTATTGCAGGTTCTCCAAGCGGAAACGGTACCTATTGTAATATGAATTATTCTAATAGAGGCGGAAATGCCACAACTAATGAAGAAATTAGTGCAATTGGTACATTTTCATGGACACAGGGCGCAAACTGCTCAACTACAAATGTTCCGGTTTCAGGTGTAACGCTTTCGCCAGGAGCAGTAACTCTAGGTGTTGGTGCTACACAGCAATTAACTCCTTCTGTTTCTCCTGCCAATGCTACCAATAAAACAGTAAGTTATAGTTCAAATAATACAGGTGTTGCGACAGTAAGTGGTTCAGGTTTAGTAACTGCAGTTGCTTCGGGATCAGCTACCATTACCGTAACGACTCAGGATGGTAATAAAACGGCTACTTCTGTAATAACAGTAAATTCATCAAATGTAGCAGTAACAAGTGTGAGCTTGAGCCCTTCATCAGCTACATTAGCGGTAGGCGGAACACAGCAACTAACACCAACAGTTTTGCCTTCAAACGCAACTAATAAATCGGTTAATTATACTTCAAGCAATACAGCTGTGGCAACGGTTAATTCATCAGGATTAGTCACTGCAGTTTCAGCAGGTACCGCTACAATTACTGTAACAACAGTTGATGGAAATAAAACGAGTACTGCAGCAATTACTGTAAATGCCGCAACAGGAAGCTATTTTACAATTAAAAACAAATGGACAGGTAATTATTTATATGATGCCGGAAACAATGTAGGATACGGTCCAACAGTTGCAGACAATACTTATAAATGGGAAAAAGTAGCCATTGATGGCACTTATTATATGATTAAAAATGTAGGTACAGGAGATGTAATGCATATTGAGAATTTAACCGGTGCAGTACAATGTACAGCAGGTCAGTCTAGCTGGTGGAGCGCACAATGGTCTTCCGAAAATGTAGACGCAACCTGGATAAGAATCAAAAACAGATGGCAGACAACAGCAATGATTCATATTGAAAATCTAAATGGTTCTGCACAATATCTTGGTGGTCAAAATAGTTGGGAAAGTGCACAATGGCAGTTTCAAAACACTTCGACATCGAAAAAAGTGAATCCTGTTGAAGTTGCGGTTGAGAATACTGTAGTTAGCATTTATCCAAATCCTTCATTTGATAATGAATTTAATATTGTTTTGCCACAACTGGAAGCAGGTGATACAGCAACTGTAACAGTTACTGATAGCAGCGGAAGAAAAGTTTTGGTAAACAGAATCAGTTCATCTTCAAAAATCAGTCATCATTTAACCGCTGGAATATATATTGTGACAATTAACTCTAATAGATTTAATGTTTCTAAAAAATTGATTATTAAATGATAGATTAAAATTTAGAAAATGAACTGCAGTTGAATTTATAATTAAATTTCATCATAATGAGCTCGATATTGTATCGGGCTCATTCTCATTTCTCTTTTATCTGTGCACGGGGCGAGATGTTCGTGCCAGCAAGGGAAACGGCTTTAAAAATCTTGCCTTCCGATAATGGCAATAATCTCTACCCGTTTATCTCCGTTAATTTGGTAGTAAATAGTGTCAACACCACAAAGACAATAACGATATCCTTTTTTAATGTGTTCAGCAGATGGAAATAAAAAAGGATTTGCTTCTATTTTTTCAAAACAATCATAAAACATATTAAAATAGCTGTCAGCTTGATTAACGCCAAACTTACTAACACCATAATAATAAATTCTTTTTAAATCTTCTTTGGCTTCGCTACTTAAATAATAGCTATACATTACTAGGTAAATCTTTTTTAAATTCGGCTAACATTTCTTCTCTGGTTTGTTTTTTTGCAAAACCGCTTTTTTCTCCCTTTTCTATTTTTGCCCTTACAAACTCGTAGTATTCTTCTCTCGAACGTGCTTGCTTTATCAAATAGTTAATAGCCTCACTTTTACTACTAAATTCATCTGTATTAACCTGATTTTTTAACCATTCGTCATTAGGAGCTGTTAATGATATACTTTGTCGTGGCATAATAATATAAATTTTGAAGTTGGTGTAAATTTACACCAAAACTTTGAAAAGGAAAACACATTGGGATAAAATAGTTCTTATTAATTGTTTGGGTAAGTTGCTCCTCACTTGTGCAAGCGGAGGATATTTAAAAAAATTGTACAATTCCAAATTTTATCCCTCATTATCTTTTTTTATGCAAACTTTAAAAAAACATAAAAACTCCCAGTAAAATCTAATCATTTGCTTTTTTGTAAGTAAAGTATTATGTTAAAATTTTAAAATATATTTAAAATATAGTTTTTTTCTTATTTTTTATCATTACAATTGTATCATTTAATTCTTACAAGTTTTAGATATTACTAACTTAAACGCCAAAATATGAGAAGAAAAATTAACAATGCAACAAGATCTATGGTCATTTTATTAGTTTCTTTCACTTTTACAAAGTGCCAGAAAGATGACAATGATGTAGGGCAGACAGATGCTAGAATTCTTTCGTCTGCCAAAGAATGGTTCAAAGCCTATGAATCTAATGGTGATAATTTTGAATTATTACAAAATTTAGATTATAAATGGAATGATGCCGAAATTAGGAATTCAAAAGATGGAACCAAAACAATCATAGTCCCTGTTAATGAAGCGAAAAAAGACGCTACGGAACTTTGGGAGCAAAAATTGTATATTTATAAATTATCCGAAAACAATTATGAAGCTTTGCTCTTTGAAATATTTCCTAATGGTACGAGTAGATCTCCAGAAGATTTATCAATAGATAGTGCTACTTTTAGCGGCTACATAGCAGCTTGGGATTTAAAGAAAGGATTTGTAAAAACTGCTAGCTTTGAAAATGGTAGACTTATAGAAAATGGTACCGTTAAGCTGGTTCTAAAAAATGCAAACACAACCGGTAAGGCACCGTCAGGTGTTGCGTGTCCTGCCGGAATTGAATGCGATGTTGATGGCGGAGGAACCACAGATACAGGAATTCAGTTAAAAGAAGTTGTGGTATACAATAATTACCAGAATCCCAGTTCAGGCGGATATATTATTTACAATGGCACAGGTAGCGGTTATTCTAACTACACAGATACTGGTTCTTACACCAATCATGGCACGGGTACTGGCAGTGGTAGCGAGGGTGGAGAAGATCAAAGTTCAAATGCAACAGACCCTTGTGCTAAAATAAAAGCGCAAATGGCAATAGCCAATATTACGGCCAAAATAGAAGAACTAAGAAAAAAAACAAATTTAAAAGTAGAAACAGGGTATATGCAAAGTAAGAATGGCCCTTTTACAGCACTAACTGGAGCTTCTAGTACGGATGGTGCGGACAAAATAAATTTTAAGCCTGATGCCAATACGGTAGGCTACTTGCATAACCATTTAGATCCTTATGATAAGGTAAAAGCAAATGGAGATATAGATCCAGTAGAGCCTATAAAAATATTTTCTCCTAACGATGTGAAAATGTTTGTAATTTTAATTTTAAATGCTAATAGATATGGCATTCCAATAAGTGATACTTACGGAACAATGGTTTCAAGTTCTGCAACTTATCAATTAAGATTTACTGGAAATATAAATATTGTAAGTGCAAAAGCTAATAGTATTATTTGGGATGAAAGTCTTGACAAAGCTTACAAAGAAATAATGAAGAAAAATGGTTTGGAGCAAGGATTTTTAAAGTTTTTAAATCAAAAAATAGGAATTAGTGGGATCGAGCTGTATAAAATCGATGCCTCTGGAAACTCAAAAAAAACATTAGATAATTCAGGAAAAGTAACAACTACTAATTGTAATTAAAATAAAGATGAAAAATATATTTATACTAGGATTTATAATGCTTTCAGTAATATCCTGTAAAGCACAAACTATTGTACCAGTAGAAAAAGCAATTGATTATAGAAGAGCAGGAAATGGCATCCCTGACAATACCTACCTAAAAGATCTAAATAATTTATTTGGCAAATACATAGGTACTTGGAAAGGAAATTATGGGGGTAAAACTTATACTCTTTTCATAACTAAATACACTTATACTTATGATAAAGTAACTTTTGATGAATTGAGAATTCGATATTTAATTACATCATCAAATGGCACGATATTAGAAAATACGCAGAGCCTACCAGATAGTAGTCCTTACATTATTACGGGTTCTTATTTTGGTAAAGATTTGTCTGTTTACGCATTGGATTTTGCTGGTAAAAATGCAATATGTGGAAATGCGGGAACAGTATTTATTCGTATAAAAAATACAGCAAAGACATCAATGTCATTTGGTTATGAGCCTGATAAAATCATGATTTCAAACGATGATTGCCCTGGGTTTAAAACCGCAGAACTAACTTTTCCTAAAGACGGTTTGATGCTTACTAAGCAGTAGTTTACATAAAAATCCTCAAGTATTTTTTGTACTTGAGGATTAAAAATTAGAAACTATGAAAAAAATATCGATATTACTATTTTTAATATTTCAGCAGACTTTTTCTCAAAATTTAGATATAAGGCGATCATATGAAATTTCGTTTTGTGGTAAGCCACAAACTATAAAATTAATTGAATACCAAAATGGATTTGTAGAAGGCTTTTTAGAAACTAAACTTACGAGAAAAGTATTGAGAAAAAGGAAAGAAATTATAAACAAAACCAGTTTTGATAATGTACTAGTTAAAAAACTAATGCTTGATTTAAAAAACTCAGGAATTGAAACTTTAAAAAAATGCAATGAAGATTTAGATTGTCATTCTATCTGTTTTCTTGACGGTGACAGTTTATCGTTTAATATTCAAATTGACTCAATAAATAAGCAAGCTTATTTTTCAGAAATTTATCCTGAATCTCAAACCAAAGAACAAATAGAAAAAACTGAATTAAGAAGAAAAGTTCAGATACTTATAACTATTATTGATAAAGAAATAAATTTAGAAAAACAATTTTCAGATCTAATAAAGGGGCTAAAAGAGGGGACATACTGCTACTGGACAGGTATTTCAAAAGTATGTATAATACATGAAGAAATTTAAACTTTGGTATGAGTTTTTTTTCTCACTTGGTAGCTGATCATAGAAAAAACATTTGTTAGAAATGGGATTTTAGTTTTTGATAGACATAAAAATTTACATCATTCAGATTTATTTTTTTTGAGCGTAAATTCTTATACTATAATTACATAATTCCCATTTTAAAGATGGAAATTGTAAAACGACATTGTTTTCTAATAATAGTATAGGTACTTTTAAATACTATTAACCGGATAACGGATGTAATTCCATTTTTTAAAGATTTACAAAGGATTATAGAAATATAAACAGCTGCAGATTCTTAGATTATAGTTTTATGTTTGCCTGACAAACTAAAAATAATGCCTGAGTCTCAAAATTCAAAAAAGATTATATGCATTGCTGACCATGACGAAGATGACCGAATGCTGCTACATGAAGCGTTATTAACTTTAGATCAGCCATTTGAGATTTTAGAAATTGGCAGCAAGGATCAGCTGGCAGATCGATTGTCTAGATTGTCGGAGATTCTCCCTGATTTTATTTTTCTCAATACTAGTATGCCAGGTGTAGAGGGATTTCAATACATCGAAGCAATCAGGAAAGAAGTCGAATCGGGTATGAAAATAAAGATTATTATTTATTCAACCGACAACGAGAGGTCTAGCATTGAAAAAGCATTTGAACATGGAGCAGATTTTTATGCTGTCAAGCCAAGTAATTATAGAGATCTTAAAAATCTGGCAAGAAATATAATAGAAATGAACTGGGAGACTTTTGATGAAGGCAGCAGAATATTTCATATTCTTTGAATCAATACTTTATGAATAGTTTATAACATTATTCAAAAATCATTGACTTAAGCTGATTTCGATAAGCTTCTAAAGCGCCACCTTTATCTATATAGCCATAATAAAGATCATCTTTAGTTACTGGCAGATAATTTTTACTGCTTTTTTCAAGTTTCTGCATTACTGTTTCCATACTGTCGGTATACGAAATTATTTCGCAAGGAGCGGTCATAAGCTCTTTGACAGTAACATCGATCTGATTGAAAATAATTTCTTTGATGTCACTAAAATAAATCACTCCTACAAGTTTTTCTTCAACCGTAACGGCAAACATTCCTTGATCAGAAGTTTTTATTACATTTCGTAAATCTTCCATGTTTTCATCAGGAGAAAGGGTTTTAGGATCTGGATGCAGTATAGATTCCATTTTCAAAGTCCAAAGAATGTTTGTGTCCTTATTGCTAGTAAATACATTCCCTTTTTTTACAAGTCCTTTTACATCAAGAGAGTGTCTTTCAAAACGTTTTGAGATAGCAAAACTTATAGATGCTACAATCATAAGAGGAATAATCAAAGCATATCCACCAGTGATCTCAGCTATAAGGAAAATGGCAGTAAGAGGTGCATGAAAAAGTCCGCTCAGTATTCCTGCCATGCCTACAATTGCAAAGTTGCTAACTGGAAGGTCTGTTAGTCCGGTAAGATTTAAAAACTTAGAAAAAAAATAGCCTGCATAAGATCCCAGAAAAAGTGATGGCGCAAAATTTCCCCCGTTTCCGCCGCTGCCAAGCGTGATGCCTGATGCAAAAGCTTTGAGCATCATTGATAGACCCACAAAGCAGAGAAGAACCCACTCATTATCACTAAAATCCTTAAAAAGAGTGTTTTTTAGCAGTTCTCCAGGATTGGTGTCGGCAAGAGTTTTAATGCTTTCATACCCTTCACCAAATAAAGTCGGAAATATAAAAATAAGAAGCCCAAGAACTAGAGCACCTGCAAAAGCTTTTTTATAAACGCCTAATTTAAGTCCTGCAAAATAATGCTCGGTCTTTAGGAAATTTCGTGAATAATATACCGAAATAAAGGCAGTGAATAAGCCTAACAGAATATAGAATGGAATATTATAATAATCAAATGTCTGCTGTCCTCGAAAAGTAAGCAGAATATCTTCATTAAGTACAATTGTGGATACTAGAGCGCCTGTGGCAGCAGCAATCATAATAGGAGTAAAGGCAGAAATGGTCACATCAACCAAAAGGACTTCTACGGCAAATAAAACTCCTGCAATTGGTGCATTAAATGCTGCGGCAATTCCTGCAGCAACTCCGCAACCAAGGAGAAGCGTCCTGTCCTTATAACTTAATCTAAACTGTTGGGCAAAGTTAGATCCAAATGCAGCACCAGTCACAACAATCGGACTTTCTAGTCCGGCAGATCCTCCAAGTCCGACTGTAAGAGAACTTGTAATAATCTGTGCATACATCTGTTTTTTAGGTACGATGCTGGCTTTACGCGCCACTAAATATAAAATCTGGGAAGTTCCTTTTTCAATAGTGCCTCCTAATACTTTTTTTACCACTAAAACCGTAAGCATGATCCCAATTATAGGCAGTAAAGAATTAATAAAGCTTAGTTTTAGAATACTGTTAATATACGAAGCAGACAGGTAAACCGAGTGGGCAAAAGATTTTAAAAGTATAACAGCAAATGCAGAAGAAATGCCTACCAAAACACTAGCTAAAAATATGAATTGCTTTGGAGATAGTTTTTTTCTTCCTACAATCAGCAGGGCTTCAATTTGTAAAAGTTTTTTCTTAAGCATTAAGAATGATGGTATTAGCTTTCAAGCTGAGATTTAAAAATAAGTCTGAAAAGACCGTAAGAGTCATTTAAAAAAACAACAATTTCAAAGATAAGGCACAGCTTCATTTTATAATAGAATTTTAACAAACAATATTTAGAAAAATGATTTTTCTGCAGTTTGTTTTAAAAAACTTTGTTTCAAATTATAATCTGCAACATCATGAAGAGATTTTGTAAAACCCATGTTTGTAAATTTATTACGAATAACAAAATCCCGTAATATGAAACCGTTTATTAGCCCAAAACTGCTCTTCATTTTAGCTGTATTTCTCTTCAGCTGCAATCAATCTCAGAAAACCGATTCTGTAACAGAAAAAACCGATTCGGGAGAACTAGATCGAACAATACTGCCAATTCCAGAACCTCCTTTTGGCGGAAAAATTGGAGAAACCTACAAAGATTCCAAAGAAGAATGGCCAAAATTGGTTACACCTCCGCAAGGAGCACCAAATGTGATTATCATTCTTTTAGACGATGTTGGATTTGGACAGGTTAGCACATTTGGAGGGCCTGTTCCAACACCAGAATTAGATAAATTGGCAGCAAACGGCTTAAAATATAACCGTTTTCATACCACAGCAATCTGCGGACCTTCGCGTGCTGCTTTGTTGACCGGAAGAAATCACCACAATGCAGGTTCAGGATTCTTGGCCGAATGGGCAACAGGATATCCAAGTTACAATTGTATGATTCCGAAAACTACGGCAACATCTGGAAGAATTTTAAAAGGAAACGGATATAGTACAAGCTGGTTTGGCAAAAACCACAATACGCCAGATTGGGAAAGTAGTATTGCTGGACCATTTGATCGTTGGCCAACAGGTTTAGGATTCGATTATTTTTACGGATTTATAGGCGGTGAAACGCATCAATATTATCCAGTTCTTTTTGAAAATACTAAAGCGGTAGAACCAGATAAAACTCCAGAACAAGGTTATCATTTTATGACCGATATGACCGATAGAGCCATTAATTGGTTAGAATACAGTAAATCGGTTGCACCTCAGAAACCGGTTATGATGTATTTTGCTCCAGGAGCTGCACATGCGCCACATCATGCGCCAAAAGAATGGCGTGACAAATTTAAAGGTCAGTTTGATAAAGGCTGGGATGTTGTGAGACAGGAAACTTACGAACGTCAGCTGAAAATGGGAATTATTCCGCCTGGAACTAAACTTACTCCAAGACCAGACTGGGTTACACCTTGGGATAAACTTTCGGCAGATCAGAAAAAACTGTTTGCGCGTTTGATGGAAAATTATGCAGGATATCTTTCGTTTGCAGATCATGAAACGGGACGACTTTTAGAAGCCTTAAGCAAACTTCCAGATGCCGACAATACCTTAATATTTTATATTGTTGGAGATAACGGCGCAAGTTCTGAAGGAGGAATGGAGGGAACGGTTAATGAAATAAAAGCATTAAGCGGTATTTCAACTCCTTTGGCAGATAACTTAAAACATCTTGACGAAATTGGAGGGCCTAATACCGAGCCACATTATCCTGTAGGATGGGCTTGGGCAGGAAATGCTCCTTTTCAGTGGGTAAAACAAGTAGCTTCTCACTTTGGCGGAAGCCGAAATCCTATGGTGGTTAGCTGGCCAAAAGTGATAAAAGATAAAGGTGGTATGCGCAGTCAGTTTGTACATTTGATCGATGTACTTCCAACGGTTCTAGATGCTTCTCATTTGCCAGCACCAAAAACAGTAGACGGCGTAGAGCAAAAACCGATGGATGGGGTTTCTTTCTTATCGACTTTCACTGATAAAAATGCTAAACCTGTTAGAACCAGACAATATTTTGAAGTTTTCAGTAACCGCGCGATTTATGACAACGGTTGGGTAGCGGCAACGCAGCATACTTTTCCGTGGAGACAGGATTATGCACCAGGAAACTGGGACAAAGACAAATGGGAACTTTATAATATTGATGAAGATTATAGCGAATCGGTTGATTTAGCTAAAAAATATCCAGAAAAGCTTAAAGAATTGAAAGCCATTTTTGATGAAGAAGCCAAAAAATATAACGTTTATCCGTTGGATGATAGAGGTACGGGAAGATTAATTTCGCCAAAACCAACGCCATCAGATCCTAAACGTAAACATTTTACTTTTTATGCAGGAGCGACTAGATTGGCAGAAACAGCTTCTCCAAACACTAAAAACAAATCGCACAGCATTACGGCAGAAATTGAGCTGAAATCAAAATCAGACAGTGGTATTATTGTGGCCTCTGGCGGAAGTTCGGCGGGATTTGCTTTGTATGTTCAAAACGGAAAATTGGTTTACCATTATAATTATTTTGATGATGCTCGTTACGTCATTACCTCGAAAGAATCACTTCCGATTGGAAAAAGCACCGTAAGATTTGATTTCGCTTATGATGGCGGCGGAACTGGAAAAGGTGGCACTGGAAAACTGTATATCAATGATAAATTAGTCGGCGAAGGTCGAATTGATAAAACTGTCGCAGCTCGCTTCGGAATCGATACTTTCGGAATTGGTGAAGATACAGGATCTCCAGTTGCAAATTCGTACAAGCTTCCATTCAGGTTTACCGGAATTATTGACAAAGTTGACATAGACTTGAAATAATAATGAATTGTAAATGGTGAATTGTGAATTAAGAATTTTAGTTTAAATAAATTATTATGAAAAAATATATTGTTCTATTAGCAGCCTTAGCTTTTGTAACCGAAATGAGCGCGCAGCAAAACTATTTTAATCCAACGGTTAAAGTAAAAGATTATTTAGAACCAGCAATTCCGCATCCTGATCAGGACAAAGAGATGAAGGACAAAATGAGCAAGTTGAAAAAGAAACCTAATATCTTGATTATTCTTATTGATGATATGGGTTACGGAGATATTGGTGTTTATGGCGGAGGTGTTGCTATTGGTGCGCCAACTCCTAATATTGACAAAGTATCTCACGAAGGTTTGCAGCTTACATCAACATATTCGCAGCCAACTTGTACGCCAAGTCGTGCCGCGATTATGACCGGAAGAATCCCAGCAAGATCAGGATTGACACGACCAACTTTAACAGGTGAAAATCCTAAAGTAAATCCATGGACTTCTGAAAATACAACTGCAAAATTACTTTCACAAAATGGTTATAAAACCGCTCTTTCAGGAAAATGGCATTTAGGCGAAAGCAAAGGAAGTCTTCCTAACGATGTTGGTTATGATGAATGGCTTGGTTTTGGTTCTGTTCAGTCAGAATATGCGCAGTTTGTCAACGAATGGATTTACCCTGATTTGATCAATAAGCCAGAACGATTGGCAGCAATGAAAAAACTGGTTGATCAGAATATCTTAACAGGTAAAAAAGGTGGCGAAAATAAAATTGTGCAGCCAATTTCTACTATTGAAGAGCTATCAAAAGTAGATCAAGTTTTTGCTAATTACAGTGAAGATTTCATCAGACGTTCGGTTAAAGAAGATAAACCTTTTTATTTGATTCATTCTTTTTCTAAAGTGCACAATGACAATTACGTATCTGAAGGTTATAAAGGAAAAAGCCCCGCAGCTTTTCCATATAAAGACGCTGTAGTAGAAGTTGATGATATCGTTGGCCGACTAATGAAACTTTTGCAAGACTTAAAAATAGATGAAAACACATTAGTTTTCATTACTTCAGATAATGGACCAAATGAGGATGTTTGGCCAGATAGCGGTTATACTCCGTTTAGAGGAGGAAAAGGAACAACTTGGGAAGGCGGAGTGCGAGTACCGGGAATTGCTTATTGGAAAGGTATGATAGCTCCGGGACGCATAAGCGATGGATTATTTGATATTTGCGATATGTTCAATACTTCTCTTTCAGCAGCAGGAGTTTTAGATAAAATTCCTTCATCCAATTATATTGATGGAGTAGATCAGTTATCGTTTTTTCTGTCAGACAAAGGAGTGTCGAATCGAAATGCTGTTTTTATGTATTCAGAAACTAAATTCATGGCTGTACGCTGGCAGGAATACAAAATGCACATGAATGTTTTTAACACTTCGGGACTTAGAAAAAACATTGACCAATCTACAATTGAAGGAGTTGGTATGAGTCCTTGGGTATATAATTTGTACACAGATCCAAAAGAACAATTAAGTACAGGACATCGTTTTTTTGAGTGGGGAATTCCTGGCGTCATGCAATTAATCGCTACACATCTTGCTACTTATCAAAAATATCCAATGAAAGATATTGGTCTTAAAAAGCCAGGTGCTGAGTAATATTCATAAAATTATTTAGTAAGTCTAAAAACAGAAAACTGCCATATATACAAGGAGTTTTCTGTTTTTATATTTTTAATCGCTATCTCTTTGATTTATAAATTTGTTGCAAATTATAACTTGCAACAAGTTTGATAATGTATATTTTAATCAATTCCGTTTTTCATACATAATTTTATAGTGTCACTAAAAAAATTAAGTATGGAATCTAAGTATAAATTTATCGGACTGGCTTTTCTAATTTCAATGAATGTAGTCAATGCGCAGCAGTCAAATTCATGGCCAGACAGAACAGTACTGCCAATTGAGCCTTATCAGAAAGTTGGCAAAATTGCACCAACCATTAAAGATTCTGATCCAATCGAATGGCCAAAAGAAATTAGTGCTCCCAATGGAGCGCCAAATGTTTTACTAATTATGATTGATGATGTAGGTTATGGTGCAACTTCTACTTTTGGAGGTCCGGTACCAACTCCCGTCTTCGATAATTTAGCAAAAAATGGGTTAACTTATAATCGTTTTCACACCACAGCAGTCTGTTCATCTTCAAGAGCGGCTTTAATTACAGGAAGAAATCATCATACGGCAGCAACAGGTATTATTATGGAGTTTTCTACACCATATCCGGGATACAATAGTTTAGTGCCGAGAAGTGTGGCATCAATTGGAAAAATCCTGACCGATAATGGTTACGGAACTTCATGGTTTGGTAAAAACCATAATGTTCCAGATTGGCAGACCAGTCCAGCAGGACCATTCAATTTATGGCCTACAGGTTTAGGATTTGAATATTTCTATGGTTTTTTAGGAGCTGATGCGCACCAGTTTAGACCTGCTCTTATGGAGAATACAAAACCTGTAGACCCTTATATTGTTGATGGAAAAGTAGACGAAAACTATATTTTGGACAAAGATTTAGCCAACAAAGCAATTAATTGGATTCAGACTCAAAAATCAGTATCACCAAATAAACCTTTCTTTGTTTATTACACGCCCGGAACAGCTCACGCTCCGCATCAGGCACCAAAAGAATGGATTGAAAAGTTTAAAGGCAAATTTGATTATGGTTTTGAAAAACAACGCCAGATGACCTTTGAAAAACAAAAAGCAATGGGAATCATACCAAAAGATGCAAAACTGGCACCAACGCCAAGTGAATATCAAAAATGGGATGCCTTAAGCCCGAATATGAAAAAAATCGTCGCAAGAGAAATGGAGGTTTATGCCGCTCAATTAGCTTACAGCGACTATCAGATAGGTAGAGTGATACAGTCCATAAAAGATATGGGTGAACTTGATAATACTTTAATCATTTATATTATGGGTGATAATGGAGCTAGTGCCGAAGATCCTACTGGTCATGGGCTTACCAGCGAAATAGGAATTATGGTCAATGGTGAAGTAGACACAGAAGAATTTATGCTAAAAAACTTAGATAATTTTGGAGGGCCTTGGATGGCTGAACATTATTCGCAAAGTTGGGCGCATGCAATGAACACACCGTATCAGTGGGATAAAAAAATTGCTTCACATTTAGGCGGTAGCCGTACAGGAATGGTTATTTCATGGCCTGCAAAAATTAAACAGACAGGACAAATTCGCAGTCAGTTTACTCATATTACAGATATAGTGCCTACAATTTTGGAAGCAGCGAGTCTTCCAGTTCCAAAAAGTGTTGACGGTTTTGTACAAGAGCCTATGGCAGGAACAAGCATCGAATATACTTTTGATAATGCAAAAGCTCCAGAAAAGCATGCCACACAATATTTTGAAATTATAGGAAACAGAGCAATTTACAAAGATGGCTGGATTGCCAGCACAACGCCAAAAATACTGCCATGGGAAGGAAATCATCCTGCATCAAAAGATCCTGTAAATGATTATAAATGGGAACTTTATAATCTAAATACCGATTTTTCTCAAACTAATGATATTGCAGCTAAAAATCCGCAGAAATTAAAAGAATTACAGGATGTATTTAATAAAGAAGCTTCTAAATACGAAGTTTATCCGTTAGATGATCGATACATTGAAAGGCTTAATCCCGAAAACAGACCTAATTTTAATAAAGGAAGAAATGAATTTGTTTTTCATGAAGGAACATCTCGTATTACAGAAGGTATGGCTCCAAATATGAAAAATACATCCTACAGCATAAAAGCGGATATTGAAGTGAAATCTGGTGATGAAGGAATGATTATTACACAAGGAGGTTATTTTGGAGGAACAGCGCTAATGCTTTTAAAAGGAAAACCAACTTTTACATACGCTTTTTCTCATTATCCAGACCATAAATGGACCATACAATCTCCAACTCCTTTAACAGCAGGTAAACATACCCTTGTTATGAATTTTGATTATGCTGGCGGCGGAGCAGGTAAAGCTGCCAAAGTAACCATATTGGTGGATGGCAAAGAAGCTGCAAAAGGAGATATTCCTCAAACTGTTCCAAAAAGATTTTCATCAGACGAAACATTAGATGTTGGCGAAGATTTTGGAACTCCTGTAATCAGAGATTATGAAGTGCCGTTTAAATTTCAAGGTAAAATAGATAAAGTTACGGTGAATTTAAAATCTTAATTTTTGAATTTATTATAAATACTAGCAAAACTGAGTGTATTAAAAAAACAGAAGTAGAATTTAAAAATCACTTTTTGTCTTTTATAGACTCAGTTTTTGTTTCGCATATAATGCTGTTAATTATAAAATTGAAAATAAATGTTTCAAATACTAAACTGACTGCGATGAAAACTGCAAAATATAGTAAGATAATTTTCTTTTTAAGTATTATTTTTTTAGCCTCATTTTCTGTAAATGCGCAGGATGTATTGCCATTTCCTCCAGCTCCTTCTGCTTCTCAGGCTGGAGTGACAATTGAAACATCGAGTTATAAAAAAAGAACAGAACCCAAACACCTGCCTGAAAATGCGCCTAATATTTTAATAATATTAATGGATGATGCAGGACCAGGAGCTCCTTCGACTTACGGGGGAGAAATAAACACGCCAACATTATCCAGAGTTGCCAATACAGGAATTTCATACAATCGTTTTCATTCAACAGCCATGTGTTCGCCAACGCGTGCTTCTTTGCTTACAGGACGTAATCATACTCGTGTAGGAAACGGTCAGATTGCCGCTATTGCAAATGATTTTGATGGTTTTAGCGGAACTATTCCAAAAAGTTCTGCAACACTTGCAGAGATATTAAAAGACTATGGCTATAATACCGCAGCATTTGGAAAATGGCACAATACGCCCGAAGAACAAATCACATCAAAAGGGCCATTTGATTATTGGCCTACAGGTTATGGATTTGAATATTTTTATGGATTCTTGGCAGGAGAAGCTTCACAATATGAACCTACTTTGGTACGAAATACAAGTTATGTAGAACATCCAAAAACATCAGGCGGGCATGATTATTACCATTTATCAGAAGATCTGGCTGACGATGCAATTTTGTGGCTTACAGAACAAAAAGCTTACGCACCAGAAAAGCCCTTTTTTGTGTATTGGGCACCTGGAGCGGCTCATGGTCCGCATCATGTTATGAAAGAATGGGCAGACAAATACAAAGGCAAATTTAATGATGGGTGGGATGCTTACCGCGAAAGAGTATTTAAACGTCAAAAAGAATTAGGATGGATTCCGCAGAATACATTGCTTACGCCAAGAGCCGAATCGATGACGTCATGGGCAAATATTCCAGAAGCAGAAAAACCTTTTCAGCGACGACTTATGGAAATCTGGGCTGGTTTTGCAGAACATGCCGATTTTAATGCAGGAAGAGTTATCGACGAAATCGAAAAATTGGGAGAACTTGACAATACGATTATCATTTATATCTGGGGAGATAACGGTTCTTCTGCAGAGGGTTTAAACGGCACAATCAGCGAGCAATTGGCACAAAATGCAATTCCGACAAAAATAGAACAGCATATTACCGCTTTAAATGAATTAGGAGGTTTAGATGTCTTAGGTGGACCAAAAACCGATAATATGTTTAATGCAGGTTGGGCATGGGCAACCAGCACTCCGTATCAAGGAACAAAATTGCAGGGCGCTTATTTTGGAGGAACTCGTCAGCCAATGGCTATTTCATGGCCAAAAGGAATTAAACACGACAAAACGCCTAGATCGCAGTTTCATCACGTAATTGATATTGCACCAACGATATACGAAATTGATAAGATTCCTGCGCCAAAAGTAGTGAATGGTTTTGCGCAAGATGAGTTAGACGGAGTAAGTATGGTGTACACTTTTACTGATCCAAAAGCAAAAGGAATGCGTCATACACAGTTTTTTGATATTATGGCAAGCCGAGGCATTTATCAGGACGGATGGTTTGCAAGCGCCCGTGGGCCAAGAGAGCCGTGGGTAGGAGGAATTCCGAAAGGCATTAAACAATGGTCGCCGCTTACCGATACTTGGCAGTTATACAATCTGGATCAGGATTGGTCGCAGGCAGTCGATTTGGCGGCAAAAGAACCTAAAAAGCTGGAAGAAATGAAAGCTTTATTTTTAACAGAATCAGCCAAAAATAAAAACCTACCAATTGGTGGCGGATTATGGTCAACAGCCCTTTATCATCCAGAAGACGCACCTTCTTCTCCTTTAACCGAGTGGACTTTTGATTCACCTATAAAAGGAATGCCAGAATCAGCAGCTCCGAAATTAGGAAAAGTAAGCAGCACCGTAACGATGGATGTAGAAGTTCCAGATAATGCAAATGGAGTTCTGTATGCTCTTGCAGGATTTTCGGGAGGAGTTGCGTGTTATGTAAAAGATGGTTATCTAAACTACGAATTTAATCTGTTTGAAATTCAGCGTACAAAAATCAAATCAAAAGATAAACTTCCAAAAGGTAAAGTGAAAATTGAAGTCGAGTCGAAACTAGTAGATAAAATTGGCGGTTCAATGAACGTGACATTAAAAGTCAACGGATCAACAGTTGGTCAGGGAACGGTTCCAACAGCAATGTCGCTTCATTTTACATCAAACGCCACTTTTGATATTGGAACCGATTTAGATTCGCCCGTTTCTTTAGACTATTTCGATCAGGCTCCGTTTTCATTCAATGGAAAAATAGGAAAGACAAAAATTGTTTATGCCAAGAAAAGCTAACAGAATCAAAGTTTTAAAAATAGTATCAGAACCTTTAAGATCAGGAAATCATGAAAGAATATTATAGTTTAAAGCAAATCATCAATTTAAAATTTAATTGTTCTTTCCAAAACAATATTGGCAGTATATTTTTATTAGCGGTTTTAATTTTAAGCGGTACGATAAAAATTTACGCGCAAGATGTTCTGCCTTTTCCGCCAGTTCCTAGTGCGAGCGTGGCCAACGAAACACTGGCAGAAAGCACACACAAAAGAAGAGCGCAGCCAGATCATTTGCCGAAAGACGCACCAAATATCATTATCATTTTAATGGACGATTTGGGTTTTGGTACACCATCAACTTTTGGAGGCGGAGTAAATACACCAACTTTAACCAAAGTATTTAAAGAAGGAATTGCGTATAATGAGTTTCATACCACTTCAATCTGTTCTCCAAGTCGTGCTGCTTTATTAACAGGCAGAAATCATACGCACGTAGGAAACGGAACTATAGCAGAAAGAGCCGTAGATTGGGATGGTTACACGGGAATTATTCCCAAAGAAGCAGCTACCGTTGCCGAAGTCTTAAAAGATTATGGTTACAGCACTTCTGCTTTCGGAAAATGGCACAATACGCCAGCAAACCAGACAACGGTTGCGGGACCTTTTGATTACTGGCCAGTCAATTACGGATTTCAGCATTTTTACGGATTTTTGGCTGGAGAAACTTCACAATACGAACCAAGATTAATCAATGATTTTACACCAGTAGAACCTCCAAAAGACGAAAAATACCATCTAACAACCGATTTGGCAGATCATGCAATAGAATGGATGAAACAGCATAAATCGTATGCAGCAGACAAACCTTTTCTGTTGTATTTCGCTCCAGGTGCTGGGCATGCGCCACATCATATTTTTAAAGAATGGGCAGACAAATACAAAGGAAAGTTTGATGATGGTTGGGATGCTTATCGCGAAAAAGTATTTAAACGCCAGAAAGAATTAGGATGGATTCCGAAAAACGCGGTGCTGACAGCGAGAGATAAAACAATGGCTTCATGGGAAAGTATTCCGAAGTCTGAAAGAGCATTTCAAATTCGTATGATGGAAGTATTTGCAGGATATGTAGAACACGCTGATCATGAAGTTGGTCGTGTTTTGGATGCGCTTGAAGCGAATGGGCAAAAGGACAATACCATCGTATTTTTTATTTGGGGAGATAATGGTTCGAGTGCCGAAGGGCAAAATGGTTCTATAAGTGAATTATTGGCTCAGAACGGCGTTTCAAATACCATTCAGCAGCAGCTTGAAGCTTTGGATAAACTTGGCGGATTGGATGCCATTGGCGGCCCTCTTTTAGAGAATAATTATCATGCCGCTTGGGCTTGGGCAGGAAATACGCCTTTTAAACATACCAAATTAGTGGCTTCTCATTTTGGCGGAACACAAAATGCAATGGTGGTTCGCTGGCCAAAAATGATTAAACCCGATAGTACGCCTAGAAGTCAGTTTCATCATATAAACGATATTGTGCCTACTATTTATGATATTTTGAATATTAAAGCGCCAAAAGTGGTGAATGGTTTTGAGCAGATGCCTCTCGATGGAGTGAGTTTTAAATATACTTTTAATGATGCTAAAGCAAAAGAAGTATCCAAAGTTCAGTTTTTTGATAATAACGGAAGCCGAGGAGTTTACAAAGATGGCTGGTATGCCTGTACTTTTGGACCTTTATATCCGTGGATTCCTGCTCAGAAAGGTTTAGCCGAATGGGATTCTACTAAAGATGTTTGGGAACTGTACAACATTAAAGAGGATTATACACAGTATTATGATTTGGCAGCTAAGAATCCGCAGAAGTTAAAAGAACTACAGGAAGTCTTTAACGAAGAAGCGAAAAAGAACAAAGATTACCCAATTGGTGCTGGAATCTGGCTTCGCATTCATCCAGAAGATGTTATTAAAGCACCTTACACTTCATGGACTTTTGATGAAACAACTAAACGAATGCCCGAGTTTAGCGCCCCAGGTTTAGGCAAAAAAAGCAATAAAGTAGTTGCCGATGTTGAAATTAAAGAAAATGCTTCGGGAGTTTTATATGCGCTTGGAGGTTCTGGTGGCGGTGTGACTTTGTTTATGGATAACGGGAAATTAGTTTACGAATATAACATGCTAATTATTGAACGCTACAATGTTGAATCTTCTGAAAAAATTCCGGCAGGAAAACATAAAATAGAGGTTTTAACGACTATTGCAAAACCGGGTGCTCCTGCCGATATTGCAATTACGGTTGATGGAAAAGAATATGCTAAAGGGCAAGTAAAACGTACTGTTCCTGTAGCATTTACCGCAAGCGAAACTTTTGATGTCGGCGAAGATTTAGGAGGGCCAGTTTCTATTCGTTACTATAAAAAAGCGCCTTTTAAATTTGAAGGAAAAATAAATAGCGTGAAAGTAAATTTATTATAAAAACAGCACTCAAAATCTTGGTTTTACGGATAAGAAAGAGAAAAAAAATCTCTTTTTTATCTGTTTTTGGCCTGCTAAAAGGATTTTTCTGCTTATCTTGTAGAATCCAAAACCAATTTTTATGACTATAAATAGACTATTCCTTATCCTTTTTGTACTTGTTTTATCTTCCTGCAGCAATAAAAAAGAACAGGAACTCATTGTGCGTGAAAATGCGCTTTTAGAAAGAGAAAAACAATTTCAAGATAAAGAAGCAGATTATGATAAGCTCTTAAAAATGAGAGACAGTTTATTGTCTGTTTCTAAAGTAAAAGACACACTTCCTAAGATAAAAGAATGGCCAGAAAATCTCAAAGTGACATGGAATAGCAAAATGATCTGCAGAGAATCTAACTGCAGTAATTATGTTATTGGCGATCAGCGCAGTGAGGTTTGGGAGTTTGTTTCAGATTCTACTGGAATGTTTACAAACGTTTTAAGTAATAACGAAATTAAACGTGTTTTTGCTGGACAATATTTAGAAAGTAAAATCGTCCTTGATTCGGCAAAAGAAGCCTCTTCAAAAAACAAAATAAAAGTGAGCGTAGTGCTAGATGATATTAAAAAAAATATCATAAAAGGCACGCAGACTATAACGGGTCAGGATAATTGTATCGCAAAATTCTCAGTTGAACTTACTCCATCTACTAAAAAGTAATTTATGCTACTGAGTATACATCATATAACCTTTCCCATCGAAGATCCTCTTTTAAAGTATCTTATCGAAATTATCATTATTTTATGCATTCCGCTTTTATTGAACAAAATAAAGGTACCACATTTGCTCGGTCTTATTATTGCCGGTGCTCTTATTGGTCCAAATGGATTTGGAGTGCTTTCTAGAGACAGCAGCGTTGTAGTTACAGGAACTACAGGTCTTTTGTATATCATGTTTCTAGCAGGTCTGGAAATTGATATGGCCGATTTTAAAAAGAACAAATGGAAGAGTATTATCTTTTCGATTTTCACTTTTGCCGTTCCGTTTGCTTTAGGGCTTTTAGGCGGTTATTATTTACTTCATTTTTCATTGCTTACCTCAATTTTGTTTGCCAGTCTTTTTTCGTCGCACACTTTAATTGTGTACCCAATGGTAAGTGGTTTGGGAATTGCTAAAAACCTCGCTGTAAATATTACAGTAGGCGGAACGATGATTACCGATGTACTTTCGCTTTTGGTTTTAGCTGCTATTGTTGGAATGTCGCAGGGAGAAGTCGGAACAGCTTTTTGGGTAAAATTATCCGTTTCAATGGTTGTCTTTGCTTTAATTGTACTGCTCATTTTTCCAATAATTGCTAGATGGTTTTTTAAAACTGTAGATGACAAAATCTCGCAATATCTTTTTGTATTGGTTATGATTTATCTGGCAGCACTTTTGGCTGAATTGGCAGGAATCGAATCGATCATTGGAGCTTTTTTTGCCGGATTGGCTTTAAATAAACTGATTCCGCATACATCATCATTAATGAACAGGGTTGAGTTTGTCGGAAATGCGATTTTTATTCCTTTCTTCCTAATCAGTGTGGGAATGCTGATTGATTTTAATGCATTTATTCAAAGTTGGGAGACCTTGTGGGTAGCGTCAATTATGTTGGTGGCATCAATAGGAGGAAAATATGTCGCAGCTATTCTGACGAAAAAAACATTTAAACTTACTAATGATGAAGGACAGTTAATTTTTGGACTGAGTTCGGCATCAGCGGCAGCGACATTGGCTTCTGTTATGGTTGGTTATAATATAATTATTGGCGAAAATGATGCGGGTGAACCTATAAGACTTTTAAACGAACATGTGCTTAACGGCAGTATTCTTCTTATTTTGGTTTCTTGTACCGTATCATCGTTTGTCTCTATGGCGAGTGCACAACGCATTGCACAAGCAGAAAAAGATAACACAGTATCGGGCGATAGTAAAGAGAAGGAAAATATACTGCTTGCTGTGAATCATGAAGCTACGGTAGAAAAAATGGTGAATCTTGGCTTGATGGTAAAAACGGCATCAAACAAACAGCTTTACGCCGTAAATGTGATTAATGAAGATGCCAATGAATCTTCTGAAAAAAATGCCGAAAGAATACTAGAAAGCGCGATAAAAGCTGCTTCGGCTGCCGATGTAGAATTGCATCCAATTACGCGTCACGATAATGATACAGCTGGCGGAATAAGCAATGTGATAAAAGAAAAAGATATTACCGATCTTATTGTAGGTCTAGAAGGCGGAAAAGGCTTTTCGGCTTCATTTGTATACAATTTGTATAATGGTTATCTCCGAAATAAAAATATCAATTTAATGGTCTATCATGCGGTTCAGCCAGCAGCGACTATTAAAAGATATTTGGTTTTTATTCCAGCAGATGCCGAATTGGATGCGGGATTTTTTCATTCGATGTTGAGAATTTGGAATATTGGCCGTAATTCTGGAGCCAAAATGAGTTTCTATGGAAAGGAAAAAACACTAAATATCTTAAAACGAATCGCTAAAAAAGCTTCTATAGAAGCAACATTTGATGTTTTTGAAAATTGGGAAGATGCCCAGCAAACCGCTCTAACTATTGAAGAAAATGAAGGATTAATTATTATGATGGGAGATAGGGGAATGCACTCGTATTTTTCGCGAATGCGAGATATTCCAGATCTTTTAAATCTGAAATTCAGTAATAACAACTACATGCTCATCTATCCTTTTTCTAAAACTACCTCAAACAATACCGAAAAAAGATCAGTAAGCAGTCATGATGATTTTGCTGAAATCGGAAAAGCGATAAGAAATATTTTTAAATAAGATTTAAAAGCCTTAAGCTAAATATAGAAGCTGAGCTGTTGTACTTGCTCAGCTTTTTAATTTTTTGAACCTTTAGGTTATAGTTGTAAAAGATGGTCAAACAGTTCTGAAAAAACATAAAAAAAACGCTAAAACTAATGTTTTAACGTTTTTAAAAGCGGTTATTTTTCTATTTTTAAAGTTTTAGTTATTAAATTATTTTTTCCTTTTTCCTTTTCGTCAGGTTGACGGCCACCTACAGCTATCTGAACTTTGTCTTGATATTGTTTTAGGCTTCCGTCTTCGGTTACATAGGAAAGATCTTCTGGAGAAAGATTAAAGCTTACGACAGTACTTTGGCCAGGTTTCAAATTAAATCTTTCAAATCCTTTAAGGCTTTTTAAAGGTGCCTTTATTGTCGAATCTAGATTAACCAAATACAGTTGCGAGACTTCTTCTCCTTCCATTTTTCCTGAATTTGTTACTTTGACAGAAATTGTGATTGGCTGTCCTTTTTTGATTTTTTCTGGTATTTTTAGCTCGCTGTATTTAAATTCGGTATAACTTAAACCATAGCCAAAACCATACAATGGAGTGCCTTTAAAGTAACGGTATGTTTTGTTTTCCATTTTATAATCAGTAAACAAAGGTAAATCAGAGTCGCTTTTGTAAAAAGTCACAGGAAGTCTTCCAGCAGGATTATAATCGCCAAAAAGAACATCAGCAGAAGCAGTTCCAGCAGATTGTCCGCCGTACCATATATTAAGTATTGCAGGTATATTTTCCGCCTCCCACGGAACGGCTATTGCACTACCTGTCATCATCAGAAAAACTACGGGTTTTTCAGAAGATTTAAGAGTTTTTAAAAGTTGTGTCTGTATTTCAGGAAGCAATATAGAGGTACGATCTCCGCCGTTAAATCCTGGAACATTTACTGGCATTTCTTCTCCTTCAAGCTGTGGTGAAATACCTCCTACGAAAATGAATGCGTCTGCATTTTTATGACGTTCAATTAAAGTATTGAAATCGGTTTTTATAAAATTTCCTGTTTGCAATGACACTTCGGCTTTTCCTTCACCTTGCCAGTATTCTAGCACTAAATTGTAAACTGCATCTTTTTTGGTTTGAAGTCTATAGGTTTTTTCGCCCCATCGGTTTTTCTCCCAAGCATTTATGACTTCTTTTCCATCTATGATGAATCTGTAGCCATCGTCTGCACGGATTTCAAAAGTGATTGAACCATTTTCGTCAGCTTTAAAATTAGTGGTATATCGTGCTGAAAAATGATTTGCTTTGATGTTTTTAGTAATAACTTCTCCTTCTTGCCAAAAATTATTTATTTCAGATTCAGTTCTTGTAATTTCAGGTTTACCAGACAATGTTTTATTAGTAAAGTATTCTGCCTTAAAACCTTGTTTTCCTTCATAAGAATATTGGTTTTTAAGATCTTTGTAAACCAATAAAGTATCATTCGTAAAGTTGACAGCCTTTTCATAAATAACTTCTGTATCGGCGCTTACTTTTTCTTTTATGCCCTGTAGTACAGTTGTTAGCTTAGATGGGGTTCCGTTGTAATTTCCAAGAATGGAGATTGAATTATCTGCATTTGGCCCTAACACAACAATTTTTTTGAGTTTTTTGCTCAATGGCAGCGTATTTTTTTCATTTTTTAGCAGAACTATAGATTGTCTGGCCATTTTTAAAGCATGATTGCTATGTTCTTCACATTCTAAAACAGAACTTGGAGTCTGTGCATATTTAACCATCGAAACAGGATCAAACATTCCTAATTTAAAGCGGATCAAGAAAAGACGTTTTACAGAAATATTAATCTGCTCCTCAGTAATTTTTCCGTTTTTAACAGCTGACACAAGCGATTTGTAGGCGTCGGTTCCACAATCAACATCTGTTCCATGATATACTGCGTCTGCAGCGGCTGATTCAGCATCAGGATGGGTTTTATGATTTTTAAAAAAATCGTCGATAGCCCAACAGTCCGATGTGACATAGCCGTCAAAATGCCATTCTTTTCTCAGAATGTCATTCATAAGGATATCACTTGCACAACAGGGCTGTGTTCTAAATGCATTATAGGCACACATTACTCCGGCTACCTTCGATTCGGTAACTAATTTTTTGAATGCTGGCAGGTAAGTATCCCACAGTTCATAAGGAGTGACATCAACATCAAAAGTATGTCGTAGAGATTCTGGTCCGCTATGCACGGCGTAGTGTTTTGCGCAGGCTGCAGCTTTTAAGTATTTAGGATCATCACCCTGAAGACCTTTTACAAAAGCATCACCTAACGTAGCTGTTAAATAGGGATCTTCTCCATAAGTCTCCTGTCCGCGTCCCCATCTTGGGTCACGAAAAATATTGATATTAGGAGTCCAGTAGGTTAGTCCCAAATAACGTTCGTTTGTTCTTTTAAGCTCCACTGCCTTATTGTATATTGCCCTGCCTTCTAAAGCAGAATAATCGGCCATTTTATAAAGAGAATTTTTATCAAAGGTTGCAGCCATTGCAATGGCCTGCGGAAAAACTGTTGTTTTAAAAGGAGTTCTTGCAACACCGTGTAGAGTTTCATTCCACCAGTCATAAGCTGGAATTCCAAGCCTTGGGATCGCAGGTGCGGCATTTAGCATTTGTGCTACTTTTTCTTCTAATGTAAGCTGACTGATTAAGTTTTCGACTCGTTCCTCAAATGTGGCACTGGTATTTTGAAAAAGAAATTTTGGCTCATTATTTTGTGCTGAAATGCAAAATGAGATCAATAGTAGAATCTGATATTTTATGTTTTTTGTTTTCATGCAGATAATTTTTTATTTGAAGCGAAAGTCGATTTATGTTATAGAAAAAAAAATACAACCGATTGCGTAAAGAAAGGAAAAAATTGTCTAACCTGAAATTTTTATTTCGTAAAAAATGATTTTTTTTTTTTGATTTATCAATAATTTATTATGCTAAATATTGTGTTTTTATTGCTTATTCAAGCTATTGTATTGTATAATTAAAATAGCAGTGGCATTTTTTTGGAATATTCCGGACTAAATGAAATTTCCTTAATTTGATGATTTTTGGATGCATTTAATTTTACAAATACACAGGATAGCTAAAGAACGTTATGCGCAAACTCCTTTCATTTTGATGTTCGTTTTTTATACTTAAGAGTAGTTATTATACAGTGATACAATAATGTATGATTGTAGTGATTATTTTTTTTAGCTATTTGTAATGCCAGAAATGCTAAAGTTTAAAACTTTAAAATAAAAGGTAGGATTTTATCTTTTTATATTTTCTGTAATGATATCGCATTAAGAGATAATTTTCATTAAATAGTATGTCAGTATTCTAATTGAATTTAATGTTTTGTTAGTTTTTTATGTTTTTTTATGCGATTAAAATGTTTTTTATTGCAATTTTTTTTATAGTTATCAATAAAAAATAACACAACCGATTGTGTTTGATAGTTATTTGTTTATATTTGTAAAAAATACACTTATAAAATATTGTTATATTTAAGTTCTTTAAGTGTTTAAAATAGCTAGCGAACAAAACCAACTTTAAATAATTAAACTAACTTTTTATGAATGTGAAACAAACTAAAATGGACTATTTGCAGAATTCGTTGTAATTATAATATTCTCATAATTACAGGTTTTGCATGCATATGTGCTTAGAATTTTATGTGAGTACAGCTCGGCCTTTTTGCGTTAGGCAATTAACTTTTTCTAGTTTTTCAATCAAGTCTTTCAAACAATTAAAACAAGTAAAAACGATTAAAATAAAAGCAGCAATGATTACAAAAAAAATATCTTTTTTATACTTTATCGGATTTTTATGTTTTTTCTCCCTGACAGCCCAAGAGAAAAAATCAAACAAAACGTCAAATAAGCGATTTCCAATCTTCTCTAGTGTTATATATCAGGGAGATGATGAAATCTATAAAAGAAATCCTTTAAAACCCGATGAATTCTATTCTCCAATTCTGCAAGGATGTTACCCAGATCCTGCTATTACAAGAAAAGGAGAGGACTACTATATGGTTTGTTCTTCATTTGCTATGTTTCCAGGAGTTCCAATTTTTCATTCTAAAGATTTGGTAAACTGGACTGATTTGGGAGGAGTATTGAATAATGTATCAGAGTTTAATCCCCATGATACAGGCATTAGTGGTGGTGTTTACGCGCCGGGAATTACTTATAATCCACACAATGACACTTTCTACATGATTGTAACGGCATTTACAGGAAATATGGGAAATATTATTGTGAAAACTAAAGATCCAAAAAATGGATGGGGAAGTCCAATTAAATTGGCTTTTAACGGAATTGATCCTTCTATTTTCTTTGATGACAACGGAAAAGGTTATGTGGTGCACAATGATGCTCCAGATAAAGGAAAAGAATTGTATAATGGACATCGTGTTATTAAAGTATGGGAATATGATCTAGATAAAGATCAGGTTATTACTGGAACAGATAAAATTATAGTAGATGGCGGAGTTGATCTTTCTAAGAAACCAATATGGATAGAGGCGCCTCATTTGTATAAGAAAGACAATCATTATTATTTAATGTGTGCAGAAGGAGGTACAGGAGATAATCATAGTGAAGTTATTTTTATTAGCGATAGTCCAAAAGGTCCTTTTAAGCCAGCACCCAATAATCCAATTCTTACGCAAAGATATTTCCCTAAAAACAGACCCGATAAAGTAGATTGGGCTGGACACGCAGATTTAGTGCTTGGTCCTGATAATAAATATTATGGTGTGTTTTTGGGAATTCGTCCAAATGAAAAAGACAGAGTAAATACAGGACGCGAAACATTTATCTTGCCAGTAGACTGGTCGGGGACTTTCCCTATTTTTGAAAACGGTTTAATTCCAATGGTGCCAAAATTGAAAATGCCAAATGGTGCAATAAACAAAACTGGCAAAGAAGGTTTTCTTCCTAATGGCAATTTTACATTTACAGAGAATTTTACCTCAAAAAAATTAGATTATAGATGGATAGGATTAAGGGGGCCGAGAGAACATTTTATTTCTATTGTTAAAAAAGGCTTGCAGATTAATCCATTTCCGGTAAATATTAAAGAGCTAAAGCCAACTTCAACATTATTTTATAGACAGCAGCACAACACTTTTTCATTTGAAACCACATTAGATTATAAACCTGAATCTGAGAAAGATTTGGCAGGAATTGTATGTCTGCAGAATGAAAGTTTCAATTATGTTTTTGGGGTAACTAAAAAAGAAAAAGATACTTATGTTTTGCTAGAAAGAACAGAAAATGGTCAATCTGAAATTATAGCTAGCAAAAAAATTGAAATTATGGGTGCAATACGTTTGCAAGTTAAAGCTGCAGGAGATAATTATCAGTTTAGTTATGCATTAAACAGCGCTGATTTTGAAAATCTTGGAACAGGAGTTTCAGGAGATATTCTTTCAACAAATGTAGCAGGAGGATTTACAGGGGCTTTGGTTGGTTTGTATGCTACTGCTTCCAATAATGCAATTCTGAAATAGAAAATAAAAGCATTAAAAGCTCATTATTTTGGTTTGGAACATGATACCGAAAAATGGGTAAAGCAGTTCATTTAGAATTATTTAAATAAAATTAGATTTAACAAGATATCATGAAATCAATAATTAGATTTTTCTTAATTGTAGTCCTTTTTTTTGCAGGGCAGAAGGGATATTCTCAAGATCCAAATTTTCATATCTATTTAAGTTTTGGTCAGTCTAATATGGAAGGTGCCGCGCCAATAGAAGCTGAAGACAAGATAGATATAGATCCTCGCTTTCAAGTGCTGGAAGCAGTAGACTGTCCAGATTTAAACCGCGAAATGGGTAAATGGTATACAGCAATACCACCTCTATGCCGATGTAAAACTGGATTAACACCAACAGATTATTTTGGAAGAATTATGGTTGCCAATCTTCCTAAAAACATACAAGTGGGAGTGGTAAATGTTGCAGTTGGAGGATGTAAGATAGAACTTTTTGATAAAGACAATTTAGAGAGTTACATCAAAACAGCGCCAGACTGGATGCTGGGTATAATCAAAGAATATGATGGGAGTCCGTATGCTAGACTTGTAGAGATGGCAAAAATTGCACAGAAAAAAGGTATTATAAAAGGTATTTTGCTACATCAGGGAGAATCTAATACGGGTGATACATTGTGGCCGAAAAAGGTCAAAATAGTCTATGATAATCTGATGAGGGATCTCAATTTAGATCCTAAAAAAGTGCCTTTACTTTCTGGAGAGACCGTCAATGAAGACCAAAACGGAAAATGTGCGAGCATGAATAAAATTATTGCAACATTGCCTCAGACTATTCCAACCTCGTATGTAATTTCATCAAAGGGTTGTGCAGTTGCTACAGATTTTCTTCATTTCAATGCTGCAGGATATAGAGAATTAGGAAAGCGTTATGCAGAAAAAATGCTTTCCCTGTTAGGCTACAAGTCAAATGCTTCAAATGACCCTTTTATTGTTCAGGCACCAATAGGATTCGACGCGCTAGACCCGAAAGTTCCGACAGGAAAAATAGAAACGGTAAGTTATAATTCAAAGACGGTTGGCACAGTTAGAAAAGCAACTATTTATACACCGCCAGGATTTGCTAAAAATAATAAATACCCAGTTTTATACCTATTGCACGGAATTGGAGGAGATGAAAAAGAATGGCTTAACGGCGGAAGTCCGCAGATTATATTAGACAACCTTTATGCAGAAGGCAAATTACAGCCAATGATTGTGGTAATGCCAAACGGAAGAGCTATGAAAGATGATAGTGCTTCGGGAAATATTATGGCGCCAGAGAAAGTGCAGGCATTTGCAGATTTTGAAAAAGATCTATTAAAAGATTTAATTCCTTTTATTGAAAAAAAATATAATGTTCGCAAAGATAGAGAACATCGTGCCATTGCAGGATTGTCTATGGGAGGAGGACAATCGCTGAATTTCGGTTTAGGAAACTTGGATAAATTTGCTTGGATAGGAGGGTTTTCATCGGCTCCAAATACTAAGAAAACAGAAGAATTAGTGCCAAATCCCGAGGAAACTAAAAAGAAACTGAAACTGCTTTGGATTTCTTGCGGAGATAAGGATTGGTTAATTGAAAACAGTCAACGCACTCACGATTATTTAGTTAAAAATAATGTGCCGCACATTTATTATTTAGAACCAGGAGTTCACGATTTTAAAGTATGGAAAAACAGCTTATATATGTTTTCGCAATTACTATTCAAACCCGTTGATGAATCGAGTTTTGCAAAATATACTGTTTTAGAAACGACGGGCCAAATTTGAAAGTACCACTAGATTTGGAAAGAAAATAGGACATGCAAAAAAATGAAATGAATAAAATGAGACGAAAAGATGTTTGTTTAACTGTCCGTTTTTCTATGGGATTTCGACAGTTGTTCGAGAGAAATGAAATCTAAAGCTTTAGAAATATCGAAAACAGAAATTAAGATGAAAACACAAGATTTTATATGTGCTTTTTTGGCACTAGCAATGAACATTTTTGCGGGTCAAGCTCAAAAAGGCAAAGCTCAAAATCCTATTATTTTTGCCGATGTACCAGATTTATCCATAATCAGGGTAAACGACACTTACTATATGAGCAGTACAACTATGCACATGAATCCAGGTGTTCCGATTATGAAATCTAAAGATTTAGTGAATTGGCATCTCGTTAATTACGTTTACCAAACCTTAGAAGATAAAGATGACCGCCTGAACTTAGATAATGGAAAAAATGACTATGGTAGAGGTTCGTGGGCAAGCAGTCTGCGCTATCATAATGGGGTATATTATGTGAGTACTTTTTCGGGAACAACAGATAAAACGTATATTTTTTCTACAAAAGATATTGAAAAAGGGCCTTGGAGAAGAATTGTATTAAGCAATTCGTACCATGATCATTCGCTTTTCTTTGATGATGATGGCAAAGTTTATCTTGTCTGGGGAGGCGGAAAACTTCAAGTTGTAGAATTAAAAGAAGATTTGTTAGAAGTTAAAGAAGAAACGAAGAAAGTTTTAATTGAAAATGCTAATGCTCCTGCAATGAGTGAGATCATGCTTCCGGCAGAAGGATCGCAGCTTTTTAAAATTAAGGGGAAATACTATTTATTTAATATCTGCTGGCCTAAAAATGGCATGCGTACTGTAATCATACACAGAGCCGATTCGATGGCAGGTCCTTGGGAAGGAAAAGTCGGACTTCAGGATTTGGGCGTAGCACAAGGCGGACTTATCGATACTCCAGATGGCAGATGGTTTTCTTATCTGTTTAAAGATGCAGGAGGTGTTGGCCGTATTCCGTATCTTGTTTCTGTAAAATGGGAGAATGGATGGCCTGTATTGGGGGAAAATGGTAAAGTGCCTGATAATTTAGATCTTCCAGCCAATAAAAGCCTTATTCCCGGAATTGTAAACTCAGATGAATTTACCCGTAAAAATGGAGAAAATGATCTGCCGTTGGTCTGGCAGTGGAATCACAATCCGGATAATTCAAATTGGTCTGTTAAAGAAAGAAAAGGCTATTTAAGATTAAGAACATCTAAAATAGACAGCAGTTTTACGCAGGTAAAAAATATTTTGACACAAAGAACTTTTGGGCCTGTATGTTCGGGATCTACTATGATCGAGTTTTCTAATATGAAAGAAGGTGATTTTGCAGGGCTTTCATTACTGCAAAAAGATTTTGGTCTAGTTGGTGTAAAAGTTGAGAATGGAAAGAAAAAAGTAGTTATGATAAATGCAGAGAACGGAAATCCAAAAGAAATAGAAAGTGCCTTATTAAATCAGGATAGAGTGTTTTTTAAAGCCGAATGCAATTTTAAAAATCAAGCAGATCAAGGAAAATTTTATTACAGTTTAGATGGAAAAAAATGGATCAGCATTGGAAAAACTATAAAAATGCCTTATACACTTCCTCATTTTATGGGTTACCGATTTGGACTTTTTAATTACGCTTCAAAAACTGCAGGCGGTTTCGCTGATTTTGATTATTTCCGTGTTGAGGATACGATTTCAGAAATGAAATAGTCTACAATCAAAAAAACAACTATTGCATTACATAACCTGTATAGGCAGACTCATTTAACACTGTTTTGTAAATAATATTTTAAACGTCAATGCTATTTCTGGAAGATGAAAAAGTTTGAGTATTCACAAAAGAAAAATTTTAAAAGTTTATGAATCTTAAAAAAATAATATTCTTATGTTTTGTTGGTTTCTTTCAGCTAAACGCGCAGCCAATAGTAAAAAGTCCTGATGGAAAACTTGTTGTGTCGATTTCTGCAGATAATGGAATACCGCAGTATAATGTAACATACAATGAAAAAACGTTTATTGAGAAGTCTCCATTAGGTCTAAAAACAAGTGCAGTAGATTTTAGTTTCGGTTTGACTTTAGAGGCAAATAACAATCAAAATAAAATTGACGAATCTTATCAATTGCGTAACATAAAAAAAAGCAATGTTCATTATACCGCTAACGAAGCTATTTTTTCATTTACAAAAGAAGGCAGGGCAGCTTTTGATGTGATTTTTAGAGTAAGCAATAATAATCTGGCATTTAAATATAAAATATATCCACAGAAAGAAACAGTTTCCTGCGTAGTTGAGGAAGAAGTCTCAGGATTTTTACTGCCAAAAGGAACCACGACATTCTTGTGTCCGCAAAGTAATCCAATGACAGGATTTGCGAGAACAGCTCCAAGTTATGAAACTTCATATGCACTTGATGATGCTGTCGGAAAAAATGGTTTGGGAAATGGCTACACGTTTCCATGTCTGTTTAAAGTAAATAGCGACGGATGGGTTTTAATTTCTGAAACTGGGGTAGACAGCGGTTATTGTGCAAGCAGATTAATTGGGCATGAGAACGGATTATATTCAATTGGATTTCCTATGCAGGGAGAAAATAACGGAAACGGTACAGTTGCGCCTGGAATTCCACTTACAGGAGAAACTCCATGGCGTACCATCACAATTGGGGAGACACTGGCTCCAATAGTTGAAACTACTGTTTCGTTTGATTTGGTTAAACCAAAATATGAAGCTTCTAAAGAATACCAGTACACAAAAGGAACTTGGAGTTGGATTATGAAGATGGACAACAGCACGACGTTTCCTGTACAAAAACAATATATCGATTTTAGCGCTTCAATGGGATATGAAACCATTTTAGTTGATGCGCTTTGGGATACGCAAATAGGTCGTGATAAAATTGCAGAATTAGCCGCATACGGTGCGCAGAAAGGCGTGGGGCTTTATTTATGGTACAATTCAAATGGGTATTGGAATGATGCTCCGCAGGGGCCGAGAGGCTTAATGGATAATGCAACTATCCGACGCAGGGAAATGGCATGGATGAATAGCATTGGGATTAAAGGAATCAAAGTTGATTTTTTTGGAGGAGATAAACAGGTGACCATGAAATTGTATGAAGATATTTTGACAGATGCCAATGAATTTGGAATTATGGTTATTTTTCATGGATGTACTTTACCTCGAGGTTGGGAACGCATGTATCCAAATTATGCATCTAGCGAAGCGGTTTTGGCAAGTGAAAATCTGCATTTTGGACAACTAAGCTGCGATAATGAAGCCTTAAATGCCACAACGCATACTTTTATTAGAAACACGGTAGGAAGTATGGATTTTGGAGGAAGTGCTTTAAATAAATTCTATAATAGCGATAATATTGCAGGTAAAGGATCAAAAAGAATGACATCTGATGTGTTTGCTTTAGCGACTTCGGTACTTTTTCAAAGCGGTGTGCAACATTTTGCCTTAGCACCAAATAATTTATATGATGCTCCGGAGTGGGCTATTAAGTTTATGAAGGAAGTGCCTTCTGTATGGGATGAAGTTCGCTTTTTAGATGGTTATCCTGGCAAATATGTAGTGCTGGCTAGAAGAAAGGGAGCAAAGTGGTATGTTGCTGGAATTAATGCTGAAAAAAAACTGCTAAAGATAAAGCTAAAATTAGATATGTTTAATTCTGGTGCTAAAGTAGATTGTTACAGCGATGACGATCAGCTAAATGGAAAGATCAGCAAGCTAGTGGTAAATAAAAATAAAGAAGTTGAAATGAAAATACCATGCAACGGTGGAATGCTATTAACCAATTAAAAGGGTAGAAAATATGTGATATAGCCAAATTTGATTTATTCAATTCCAATAGGAGCCAGCTTAAGATAAATAAGCTGGCTTTTTTTGTTGTATGTATGAATCAACAAAAGTAGTCCCACTACAAAAGAAAGGTATTCTTTCTAAAGAAATAATGAGGTATTCCAGTTAAAGGCAATGCATTAATTTTTATTAGCTATGGGTACGGATTAGCCTTCAGTTTTTTTAAGTTTTATTGCAGTTAGAGAATGGAGGGCAATTAAGGTTTCCTACAAAATGGAAGACATTATAAAAACTAATCTATTGCATTAAAAGAGGGCTCATGAAATTGATGTTTAAATGAGAATATTTACTATAAAGTTTTGTACTACAGTTTGATAAACTAAATTTTTTAGAATCTACATTTCTAATGCAAAATAGAATACTTTTAAAGCAACCGATTGTTGTTTTCGATTATTTTGCTTCTATTAATGACTAAAATAGTATAAGATAATTTCTAAAATACATTATTTTAACTAATATTAGTAGTAATTTATTTATATAATTTAATGTTAGTGTAAATTTTATCTAATTTTTTATTATTGTATTTTTTGCAAAAAATCTGACAAATGTATATTAAATTATTTATTTTCAATTTATATTAAGTCTTTGAATTAGTATATTTTTAATTTTTTAAGTTAAAAAATATTTTTTGTGTTTTTAAAATGAGTTTTTTTTGAATAAAATATAAAACAACCGATTGTTTTTTGAGTTGTTTTTTTATATTTGCTTTCGTTATTTCTCCGCCCTATAACTCAATTAGAAGAATATTCTGTAAGATAAAAACAACCTGAAACTAAAAAAGATTTAAACAAAAAGCTTATGAACCAAACCTTGAATTAAAAAACAAACAAAAAACCATTAACTATTTAAACCAAACAAAAAAACTATTAACATGAACTTAAAACTCAAAATTGCACTAATCGGACTGCTGATCGTGGGCAGTCATAGTATAATGGCACAATCAAAGACCATTCATGGCGTGATTACAGATCCTTCGGGATTTCCGTTGCCAGGTGCCAGCATCAATGTAGAAGGTACGCAGAATAGCGCATCAACAGATTTTGACGGTAAATACTCTTTAAAAGGAGTTAATCCTACTGATAAAATAACGTATTCTTATGTTGGCTTAGTGTCACAGACTATTACTGTGGGCGAAAGAAACTCAATAAATGTAACTCTTATTCAATCTGCACAAAATTTAAATGAAGTTGTAGTAGCTTATGGTACTCAAAAGAGAACTAAGGTTACAGGAGCAGTTTCAACAGTAAGCTCAAAAGATATTGCCGCAGTGCCTATTACGAATGCCGAATCTGCTTTACAAGGACGTGCAGCAGGTGTTACAGTTGTAAATGGTGCACCAGGTTCTAATCCTACCGTTAGTATTCGTGGTCTGGCTACAATGGGAAATAGCGCTCCTTTGTATGTAATCGATGGAGTTTTAACTGGAAATCTTTCTGGTTTAAGCCCTAATGATATCGAGAGTATCTCTGTTTTAAAAGACGCTTCGACTACAGCTTTGTACGGTTCTAAAGCTTTTAACGGTGTAATTATGGTTACTACTAAAAAAGGTAAAAAAGGTCCAGGGCAATTAAGTTTTAGCACTTACGTTGGAGGACAGGAAGTGACAAAAAGATACAATGTCTTAAATACGCAACAATATCTTCAATATGCTAAAGATTTAGGAAGCGATCTAACAGCAAGAGCGGCTGAATTTGGAAACATTAACACAAATTGGCAGGACCAGATTTTTCAAACTGGAGTTATGCAGGATTATAACCTGAGCTTTTCGAATGGTACAGAAACTTCGACAGGACGTTATTCTGCAGAATATATGAAACAAGACGGAGCTATTATAAACACTGGTTTCGAACGTTATTCTTTTAGAGCTAATAATACACAAGATATTGGTAAACTAAGAATTGGAAGCAACATGGGAATTTCTTTCAGTACAATAAATCCAGAACGCAGCTCGGGCGGAAGAACACTCTTAGAGCATGCTATTAAAATGGCTCCTTATTTACCAATTTATAATGAAGATAATATCGGAGGCTATCAAGGTCCTAGTGCTATTGATGGAAACGATGCAGAAAATCCAGTGCGTGTAGCTAATTTAGGATATCAGAAAATTAATAATTTATCTATTATCGGAAATATTTATGCCGAGTTAGAAATTTACAAAGGTTTGAAATTCAGATCACAAGTTTCTTTAGATTACTATACAAGCAAAGACCATACTTTTATTCCTGGTTTTCAGGATGGTTCTTATCACAAACAGGCATTTTCTTCAACAAACGAAACAAATTCACAAGGACAAACTATCGTTTTTGATAATAGCTTAACATATAAAACAACTATTGCTCAAAAACACAACCTTGAAGTATTAGGAGTTATTACTAAAATTGACGGAAAATCACAAAGCTTAGCAGCAGGAAGCCGCTATTATATTTCAAACGAAATTGATCAGCTGCGTTATAATGAAGGAAGTTTAGGATCTGCTAATTATGAAGAAAAAAACTTAGGATATATTGCTCGTATCAACTATGATTATGCTGATAAATACTTATTAGCTGTTTCAGGACGTAGAGATGCATCTTCTCGTTTTGGATCAAATAACCGTTGGGGTAATTTCTATTCTGTTGCTGTAGGATGGAACATAGCTAAAGAAAGTTTTATGGAAAATTCTATTTTCAGCACATTAAAACTTAGAGCTAGTACAGGAACCACTGGAAATGATAGAATAGACAACTATCAATATAGCGCTACTTTATTGGCAAATTATAACTATCCAATTGGAGGAGCAAATGCGCCTGGGGTTTCTTTAGGTGTTGCGGCTAATCCAGACTTGAAATGGGAGTCAAAATTAGATAGAAATATTGGGGTTGATTTTGGTTTATTTGATGATAAACTAACAGGTTCGTTTGAATATTTTAACAATAAAAGTAGTGACATTCTTTTTGCAGTTCCGCTTGCTGCTTCTGTTGGATCTGCAGGTGGTGGAACTCAAATTCAAAATATCGCAGACGTAAAAGTAAGCGGTTTTGAAGTTTCGCTTGGCTACAATGACAGAAAAGGAGACTTTACATGGTCTGCAGTGGCAAATTTAGGAACAAGTAAAAATGAGGTAACGAGCTTAGCGCCTGGCGTAACTAGCGTATTAGGAGGTCCTACACCAAGAGCGGGTCTTGAAAATTTCTCTAGATTAGAAGTAGGACAGCCTTTATTTTATTTTTATGGATATCAGACTAATGGAATTTACCAAAACCAAGCAGAAGTTGATGCTGTTTTTGGACCGGGCCAGACTGCTATAAAACCGGGAGATATTAAAATTGTTGACCGTGATGGCAATAAAATCATCAATTCTGAGGATAAAACAAACATCGGAAATCCATATCCTGATTTTACTTACGGATTAAATTTAAGCGCAGCATATAAAAACTTTGATTTTAACTGTTTTATAACTGGAGTTGCGGGTAACGATATTTATAATGCAAATACTTTTGATTTAAAAGGAATGAATCGTTTGTTTAATGCAAGCACTGATGTTTTAGACAGGGCAATTGTTCAAAACGGTGTCGTAACAAACCCTTCTGCTACCTTGCCAAGAGCTCAAGGAGCCGATATCAACTGGTCTTCTGCAAACCAACGCTATATTGAAGATGGTTCTTTTACAAGATTAAAAAACATTGCTTTAGGTTATACATTAACAGGAGATGCCTTTAAGAGCTATTTCTCTAAAGCAAGATTCTATATAAGCGGACAAAATCTTATAACAATTACAAATTACTCTGGTTTAGATCCAGAAATTGCACGTGCAGACGGTAATGCAAATTCAGCAGGTATTGATTTAGGAAGATATCCACAGCCGAAATCGGTAATTTTTGGAATTGATGTTACATTTTAATATTTAAAGACGATGAAAAAAATTAAATATATACTTATAGTACTGTCTGGAGCTTTAACAATGACTTCATGTGACAGTAGCGAATTAGAATTGAGTAATCCCAATACTTTATCGCCTGAAACTTTCTTTAAAACAGAAGCACAGGTGCAGTCTGCGGTAAATGCTTCATATGCAAATCTTCAGACAAGAGGGCTTTATGGAAGAAATCTTTTCTTTGCCATGGATCTTATGGGACATGATGCTTTAGGAAATCCTCAGTTAGAAGGTAATAAGAAACCTTTTCAGGATTTTTCTTTTAATGCAGGAAACGATATTATTCAATATTATTGGGAATCTTGTTATATCGGAATTTCAAGAGCAAATTTCGTGTTAGACAATGAAGCTAAAATTAATGCCCTTCCAAATGCTGTTTTATCTCAGGAAAAAAAGAACAAATATCTAGGTGAAGCTCATTTTTTAAGAGCATACTATTACTTCCTTTTAGTGAAACGTTTTGGCGATTTGCCAATTTATAAAACTGGTACTATTATCGGAAACGCAAGAAGCCCTAAAGCAGAGGTATACGCTCTGATTGAGGAAGATCTTGTATTTGCGTCACAAAACCTTTTGCCAAAAACATCAGAAGCGGCAGGAAGAGCCAATAAAGAAGCCGCTTATGCTCAATTGGGTAAAGTATTGTTATATCAGAAAAAATATAATGAAGCTTTAGCTGCGCTTAATAATGTTACAAGTTACAGTCTTGAAGATAAAGGGAGTTTTTACAACAACTTTATGGAAGAAACTGAACATGGTAGAGAATCTATTTTTGAAATTGAGTTTGATGAAAAAAATGGAACTGGTGATCAATGGGGTGCTGCTGGTGATAGCCAAGGAACTGGTTTTGAGGAATCAACACTAAGAGGTCAAGAATATGGTAATCTTAGCTGGTACAATGTTTATCCTTCAGATGATCTTTTAGATTCTTATGAAGTAGGCGATAACCGCTTTGGAGATACTTTTTATGTACCAGGATCATCTTATTTAAAGGGAACTAAGGTAATGGTGGCAAGTGATTTTACAACCTCTGCTGGTATTAGAAGAGCGGGTTGGAAAAAATATCAAAACTATTACGATAGAGAAGATGAGGCAACACGTTCAAGCATTAACTTTAAAGTAATGCGTTATGCAGATGTATTGCTTATGAAAGCAGAATGTGAAAACCAAAGAGATGGCGGCTCACAAACAGCGGCCATAGCATACATTAAAGAAGTTCGTGATAGAGCAAATTTAACAACAAATATTACAGCATCAAAAGATGCCGTTTTTGCTGCAATTGTTCACGAACGTCAAGTAGAATTTGCCGGAGAGCAATCTCGTTTTGATGATATTATAAGATGGGGTATAGCGAGTACTGTATTGCAAGGAACAGGTTTTACTGCTGGTAAAAGCGAATTATGGCCAATACCAAACAGAGAAACCTCGTCTAATCCTAAAATAAAGCCTAGCGATAATAATCCTGGTTATTAAGGCTTTAAATTTTGGTTAGTTTAAGTTAAGTTAGTTTTTATAAACAGCGCAGTAAATGCGCTGTTTATTGTTTAAAGAAATAGTATTGAAGAAAAAGTCAAATTGTATTTTGAATTAATAGAATTAAAAAATGAAAAATATAAGTAAAATTTTATTTGTGACCATTTCTTGTTTTTTTACAGTAAACATAGAAGCACAAAATCCTATTATTAGAAACATCTTTACAGCAGATCCAGCTCCTCTTGTACATAGAGGAATCTTGTATTTATATACAGGACACGATGTAGCAACTCAGGATGATACCAATTATAAAATGGCTGACTGGCATGTGTTTTCGACAACAAATATGAAGGACTGGAAAGATCACGGAGCGCTGCTTTCGCCAAGCGCATTTTCATGGGCAACCGGCGATGCTTATGCTGCTCAATGCATCGAGAGAGATGGAAAGTTTTATTGGTTTGTTTCGACATTTCATAAAAAAAATGAAGTAAGCCAAGGCGGTGCTGCAATAGGAGTGGCAGTCTCAAATAGTCCAACGGGGCCTTTTGAAGATGCAATAGGAAAAGCACTTATTATAAATGAAATGACAACAGATATGAAGTATGGTTGGGATGATATTGACCCAACAGTATTTATAGATGATGATGGACAAGCCTATATGTTTTGGGGAAATGGAAGTTGCAAATGGGTAAAGCTTAAGAAGAACATGATAGAGGTAGATGGTGAAATTACCACTTTTAAGCCTAAAAATTATATTGAAGGTCCATGGGTCTATAAAAGAAAAGGACTTTATTATTTAGTGTACGCCAGTGAAGGAACAAAACCCGAAATGATAGAGTATTGTACAGCAAAAAGTATAACTGGACCATGGAAGTATCAGGGAATTATTCAGGAAAATGTACCAAATAGTTTTACCACACATCCCGGAATTATTGACTATAAAGGAAAGTCGTACTTTTTTTACCACAATGGAAGTTTGCCAACAGGAGGCAGTTACAGACGTTCAATCTGCGTAGACTATATGCATTATAATAAAGACGGAACCATTCAAAAAATTGTACAAACTACAGATGGCGTAAGTTCTGTAAAATAAAATCTCATTTTATTTTTTCATATGAAGAAATACTATTTAAAAAGATAAACATGATGGAATATAAAAAATTAAACATTAAAATTTCTGCATTTGTGATGATCTTTGTACTGACACTGCCATTATCGGGACTAGGGCAGAATAAGAAGAAAGCAGCTAAAACAGAATCTGAAAGGCCTCAGTATAGAAATCTCTTTAAGGAAGCAGGCTACAGTCAAGACGAAATAGACAAGAAATTAGCCAAAGCTTATTTTGATATATTCGAAGGTCCAAATAAAGTGTACTTTGAAGAAGGTGATTCTTTGGGATATGTTTCTGACGTTAAAAATAAAGATGCCCGTACCGAGGGGATGTCTTATGGTATGATGGTTGCCGTTCAGCTTAACAAGAAAGAGGTTTTTGATCGTTTATGGAGATGGTCTGTAAAATACATGCAACATCAAGATGGACCTAGAGAAGGATATTTTGCATGGAGCGTAAATCCAGAGACTAAAAAACAAAATTCTCTAGGTTCTGCTTCAGATGGAGAACTATATTATATAACGAGCTTGCTTTTCGCTTCTAATAAATGGGGTAATGATACAGGAATAAACTACTACAAAGAAGCCAGAAGAATACTAGATGCCATGTGGAAAAAAGACGGAACAGGCAATGTGCATAATATTATTAATACAGAACATAAGCAAATTTCTTTTGTGCCAGAAGGAGGCGGTTACAATTGGACAGATCCTTCTTATCATGTTCCAGCCTTTTATGAAATATGGGCATGCTATGCTAAAGACGGACATGAACAGTTCTATAAGGAATGTGCCGATGTGTCACGTAACTTTTTACATAAGGCCTGCCATCCTGTTACGGGGCTAAATTCAGATTATACCGAATTTAACGGAGAACCACATCCGACACCTTGGATGCCTCCTGGATTCCGTTATGATTCTTGGCGTGTCCCTATGAATATTGCTATGGATTACACTTGGTACCGAAAAGATAAAGAATGGCAGGAAGACTATTCGAAGCGATTTCAAAATTTTCTTAGATCTAAAGGATTAGACAAGTTCGAAGATCAATTTAATTTGGATGGTTCGACTCCTGACTTTATCCTTCAGGCTGGCCCTGTTAAAAAACTAAGACATTCTATTGGTCTAGTGGCTACTTCAGCAACAGCATCATTGGTCAATCAGGATAAAGAAAGTTTAGATTTTGTTCATGCGGTTTGGAATGCAAAGCTCGAACCTTATGAAGACGGTTATTTTGATCCGTATTATGATGGGCTAATGTATCTTTTTAGTCTAATGCATCTTAGCGGAAAATATCAAATTATTGTTCCAGAAGTAAAATAACTTTTAAAACAAAAAATATGAAACAGCTAAGAATTGTAAGCTTATTGATTTTATCAGGATTTGTTGGACTTCCTTTTTAACTCTACACTTTATCTTTGCATATTTTTTCCGTATAAGTGTTTTCTTTAAAAAAAGAGTTATTTAACGTACTTATACGGTTTTTATTGTGTTCTTTAACAAAAAATTACCATTTCATATTTCCTTTTATTACTTTTACTGTGAATTTAACAGAAAAGCAGAGGATTATGATCAATTTAGCACGAAGAAATTTTATAAAAAATGTTGGATTTGTTGGTGTAACAACTCTTTTTTGTGGCTCTCTAGCAGCTCAGAGCACTCTGGAAAATTTTTCGATTTCAGAAAATGATGAAGAAAATATTCTAGCCAAATTCTCAAAAATAACTTTTTTTGATGCTTTCCTTTTAGATCAATCTCTAGCAGATTGCTATAAAAAATCTATTTTAAAATGGGAGAAGACGGGATACGCTGCTTCAGGAAATTATTGTTTCGGTTCTTCGGACGGTCTGTTAAAAATGTTTCCCATGCATCTTCAAACTGAGGCTACTGGAAAAGTAGATAATGTTTTGCTATGCTTTGGAAAAGATTCAAATGGTAACTGGAAATCTCTAAGACCTTTATCGGGATTTGATTTAGAAGCTATTACTGTAGCTATGAAAGACTTAAATATATATCGTAACGATGTTAATTTATCTCATTATTTATTTCCTGCTCCAGTACAGAAATTAGATCCTTATGGCTTTTATACAAGAAAAGGAAGCGTTTCTCTGCAAACTAATTTATCCCCAGAACAAACCGTGACAAAAATTATGATAAAAGAAGGCAATTCTATCGTATATCAAAAGGAAATAATTTCTAAGCATAGTTTTGCTTCAGATTCTTTTTTGGTCTAATATATTTTACTTCGTAAAACTTACAAATAGTCAATATTATGGCAACACCTTATTTAGGAGAAATACGTATCATGTCTTTTAACTTTGCTCCAAAAGGCTGGACTTTATGTAATGGGCAGTTTTTGCCTATAAACCAAAATCAAGCTTTGTTTTCTCTACTAGGAACAATGTATGGAGGCAATGGACAAACGACATTTGCTTTACCAAATTTAAAAGGAAGAATTCCTATTCATTTTGGAAATGGGCATACAATAGGAGACCAAGGTGGAGAAGAAGCACATACTGTAAGTGTATCAGAACTGCCTCAGCACACTCATATATTGCAGGCGAAAACAGATTCGGTAAGTACCAATGTACCTGGCTCTTTAAATTCATTGGCTAATACTGCCCCTAATTTAGTTTATAGTGGTCAAAGTCAAAATTTTACTTCGATGAACTCTGGTTCTCTTAAAAGTATCGGCGGAAGTCAGCCTCATTTAAACATGCAACCATTCCTTACCTTGAATTTTTGTATTTCTTTACAAGGTATTTTTCCTTCTCAAAATTAATTATTAATTGTAAAAAGTAAAGATATGGCACAACCTTTCGTTGGGGAAATCAGAATGTTTGGAGGAAACTTTGCTCCTGCAGGATGGATGTTCTGTGAAGGACAGATTCTTCCTATTTCTGAGTATGATACATTATTTCAATTAATTGGCACTACTTATGGAGGTGATGGCCAAAGTACTTTTGCTCTACCAGATTTACGCGGAAGAGTTCCTATCCATTTCGGCACATCCTCTAGCGGTACAAACTATACATTGGCAGAAACAGGTGGGGCAGAAAATATTACGTTAACCATTAATCAAATTCCTGCTCACACGCATAATTTAATAGCGACTACAGATTTGGCAGATACTGCAAGTCCGTCTAATGCGCTATTTAGCACTAATCCTCCAGGAAGTAAAATGTTTTCTAGTGCTGTACCAACATCAGATTTAAATGCATCATCGGTTACAAGTGCAGGAGGAAGTCAGCCTCACACTAATTTTCAGCCTTATTTGTGCGTTAATTTTATTCTTTCGTTGTATGGAATATTTCCTAGTCAAACATAGAAATTTTAAAATTTTCAATACTTTTTAAATAAAAATAAAAAACAATATATCTATGGATCAATTTGTTGCCGAGATACGCCTTTTTCCCTTCAATTTTGCACCAAAAGGTTGGGCCATGTGCAATGGGCAATTATTGCCTATATCTCAAAATACATCGCTTTTTTCTTTGCTGGGAACTACATATGGAGGTGACGGGAAAAGCACTTTTGCTCTCCCGAATTTACAAGGGAGTGTTCCTATGCATCCAGGACAAGGTCCAGGATTATCTTTACACGATTTAGGGGAAACAGGCGGAAGTGAAAATGTTAGTTTGCTTGAGTCTGAAATTCCATCTCACAATCATTCATTGATGGCTGCAACTTCAAACTCACAGTCAACATCTCCGACTAATAATAGTTTAGGCCGTGGAAATCCTATACGAATTTATGGCCAGACGGGAACAAATACCAATATGAGCTTAAACTCCGTAGCTATAGCTGGCTCGGGTTTGCCACACAATAATATGATGCCTTATTTGACAATGAATTTTTGTATTGCGCTTCAGGGAATTTTTCCACCAAGAAGTTAATTTAAATGGATTTGAATTTAGAAATAAAAGATATTAGTTTTCGAGAGATTCAGAAAAGTGATAAAACTCTTCTTCGGGAAATATATGGCAGTACTCGTCAAGAAGAACTAGATAAAGGAACTAATTGGAATGATGAACAGAAAAGACTTTTTATTGATCAGCAATTTTCTGTCCAACATGAATATTATCAGAAGAATTTTTTAGATGCAAAATTTTATATAATTGAAAAAGAAAAAGTTCCGGTTGGAAGATTATATATTGATTTCCTTTCTGAAAATGAACCTGTGAGAATTATAGATATTACAATATTGCCTGAATGGAGAAATAAAAATATTGGCAGCTCCATTTTAAATGAAATCCTTAAAAAAGCAGGCAGCAATAATTTAAATGTCTCGATACATGTTGAGGCTTTTAACCCAGCAATGAATTTATATAAACGATTAGGATTTAAAAAAATAAGTGAAACAAATGGTGTTTACCATTTAATGGAATGGAATTCTAATAACTGATTTTAACGATTAACAAAATTATATGGATATATCTTTACTCTCTGCAAATAAGTTTAATTCTATGCTTAATAGAGTATTTGTTATTAAATTTTCAGAAGAAATTCAGCATGATGCGGAGTTAATTTCTGTAACTGAATTCGATAGTTACTCTCCGTTACAAAGAACTCCATTTTCTCTAGTTTTTCGAACTCAGCAAAAAGACGAATATTACGAACAGGGTATTTTTAATATTATACACCCTGAAGAAGGCAATTTAGAATTATTTCTTACACCACTTGGGTTTGATGAAGTGGGAATGAAATATGAAGCGGTATTTTCTTAATTAGGCTAATTAAAAGCAAAAAAAATGAAAAATAACAAACTCTTAGTTGTAATAATACTAGTTGGATTTCTAAGTTTTGGAATGAAATACAACACTATTATTAGGAAAAATTTTGTTGCTCCTATAGTTGAAAGTTTTGTAAAAGCTGAAAAAACTTTTATAGATCAGAAAAAAGAAAGTAAAGTTAAAAAAGTTGAAATAAAAACAGATAAAACAACCGTGCCAGCTGTAGCTGCTACAGTTACCGTAACAAATACTGTAGCGGTAAATGGAGGTGGAAATGCTCAGCCTGGTTCTCAGCTTGATTTTACTGTAACGATAACAAATACAGGTGCGGAAGATGCTTTAGGAATGAATTTCGAAGATATTTTAGATTCTAATCTAACCTTAGTTCCAAACTCTTTTAAAGCAACACCAATAGCAAACAATAATTCTTATTCCTGTATCGGAAATGTTGGAATAGATGTAGATGCGGCAGGCGGTGTTTTAGCAAATGATTTTAGCCCTGATGGAACTGTTTTATCAGTTTCTTTATTGACAGGAGCAACAAACGGATCTGTAATTCTGAATGCAAACGGTTCTTTTACTTATAATCCAAACGCAGGATATTCCGGATCTGATAGTTTTACCTACACTTTAACATCAGCTAATGGTAAAACTGCAACTGCAACAGTAAATATTGCGGTAACAACTCCTATTATCTTTGTTAATAGTGCGGCTGCAACAGCAGGAAACGGAACTTTAGCTACACCTTACCAAACTTTAAATGCTATTACAGGAAGTGCTGCATATCCTATTTTTATTTACTCAGGTACAGTTACTGGACTTTTGACTTTAAATGATAATCAAAAAGTAATTGGACAAGGGGCAAGTGCAAGTCTGGCTTCTATATTAAGTCTTTCCGTGCCAACTTATAGTAACGTTTTACCATCTACTGGCGGAACAAATCCTACTATTGCCGGTGTCAATTTAAAAGCAAATAATGATATTCAAGCTGTTGCGTTAACAGGTACTTTATCTGGTTCATCTATTGGAGCTTTAAAAGTTAGGAATACAACTATTAGTACAACAAATGCACAGGCCGTTAATATTACCAGCGGTGGTACTTTAGATTGTATTTTTACCAGTATTTCTGCTAGTGGAGTCTCTAAAGGAATTTCAGTAAGTGGTTCACAAGGAAGTTTTCAGGTTACTGGAACAGGACCTATTGCAGGATCTGGAGGGACAATACAAAATATAGCTTTAAGAGGTGTTGAGTTTATATCGTGTGCCAATGTTACGCTTAAAAACATGAATTTTACTAATGCAAATAATTCTACTACTGTAATTAGAGATCCTGAAGATGATAACACTAATTCTTATGGTGCACTGCATTTTAAAACCATCTCTGGAGGTGTTAGTTTAGATAATATTGTTATCATTGGTACTACAAACTCTGTTGGAATAAATTTGAATGATGTTAATAATTTAGTATTAGCTAATAGTACAATTACAGGCTGTGGAAGTGCAAATGGAGGAAATGTAAGTGTTGGAGGAATATTTGCGTTAAATTTAAAAGGGACATGTTCGATAACAAACACAAATGTTAATGATTCTTGGGGAAGAGGCTTTTTTGGATTTAATGGACAACTTTCTCAAAATCCTGCACTTAATTTGACAGTAACCGGTTGTCAATTTAAAAACTCTTTTAATAAATCAAACGGAGACAGTAATTTTATTTTTCAAGCTAAAGGAACAACAAACAATACATTAGTTTTTAAAAAGAATGATTTTTCTAATTCAAAAACTACTGGTTTAGCTCTGAATTTTAGCGGATCTTCTGTAAATACAGTTCAAATTGGAGGAGATAATGCATCCACAGATGCTAATACTATAAATGCAGCAACTGTAAGTCCTGGAAGCAATGGTTTATCTTTGCAAGTAGGCGGTACAGCAACTGTGAGCTACAATATTCTAAATAACACTTTAAAATCAAGTTATAATGGTCTTTCTGCATGCAGTGTTGGAAATCAAGGCTCGGGAACTATAAAAGGGCGTATAAATAATAATACTATTGATGGTGGAGGCTCAACTTCTTCTAGTAATGGTATTAGTGTTGCCGCTTATGGAAATGCCAAACATATTACCGAAATAGCTAATAATATAATTACTAATGCCGCTAATTACGGTATTTTCTCTGAAGCAAATGATAATGCTGTATTAAGTGTGGGAAGAATTGATGCTTCTATTACTAATAATAACATTAGTGTTGTAAATAATGCTTACACTCATATTGGAGTAGTTGCCAATGCTGATAATGCTTCTAGTACAATGGTTAGTGCTGCAAAGGTTACTGGTAATATAGTTAACTCCGCTAGCGGATTGGTAAAAGGAAATTTTGATGTGTTCTCTCAGGGGCCAAATTGTTCGGTAATTTTGCAGGGCAGTCCACCCTATGTTTCAGGAAGCGGAGACAGAAGCGCCGCATTGACAACTTTCTGGAATAGCAATAATACTAGCACTCCAACAGGAGTAGGGGTGGATGAAGGAGGTACTGGAGTTATAACTTCAGGAACTGTCACTATTCCTGACAATGGAAGTGCTTCAAGAATGGCTACGCAGAAAGAAGCAGCACAAGAAGAAACAGCTGCTCCTACAACAGAATCCGTGAATAGTAATACAACTAATAATTCAGTATCAGCTAAAACTGCCACAATAAAAGTGGTTAATCAAACGCTTACTGGCGGACCATTTGCTTTATCTGCAGGAAAAAGCACTGTAATTACTTTTAGTGCGACAATTAACGCTGCGGGCACATTACCGCAAAATACCTGTTCTGTTACAAATCAGGCAACCGTTAGTGGTTCTAATTTTGCAACTGTAAATTCTAATATTACAACGACATCAATTAAACCAGAAAGTGCAACAGTTACTGAAGACACACAAAATATTCCTTGTTTAGGAAGTACTGCTGTTACTTTAAACGCTTCTTGTCCACTTGGTACAACTGCTACCTGGTATAACGCAATGACTGGCGGAACAAGTTTTGCAACAGGAAATTCAGTTTCTGCAACACCTACAGAAAATAATACTACTTATTGTGTTGCTTGCGAAACAGCTTATTGTGCAAGCGATAGAGTTCTGGTAAAAACTGTAACAGGAACTCCATCTACAACTTCTACACCTGAAACGGTAAATGCATGTGATTCTTATACATGGAGTGCAAATGGAACAACTTATACTGCTTCTGGAACATACACAATTGTGAGTGGATGTGATACTAAAACTCTTAATTTGACTATTACTCCATCTACAACTTCTACACCTGAAACGATAACTGCATGTGATTCTTACACATGGAGTGCAAATGGAACAACTTATACCGCTACTGGAACGTATACTACAGTTGTCGGATGTGATACTAAAACTCTAGACTTAACAATCACCCCCTCAACTTCATCTCCAACCGAAACTATTTCTAGATGTGATTCTTACACTTGGCCGGTAAATGGCACTAATTATACAACATCTGGAACTTATACTCATAAAATAGGATGCGACACCAAGACTTTAGCATTAACAATCACTAGTTCTACAAGTTCTACACAAACTGAAAGCGCTTGCGATAGCTATACGTGGCCAGTAAATGGTACTACTTATACCTCTTCTGGAAATTACACCTATTCTTCTGGATGTGACACCAAGACTTTAGCATTAACCATTAGCAATTCTTCCGCAATTCTGAGAACAGTAACCTTAAATTCTGGAATATTAACATCTGATTATTCTGGAGCAGCTTATCAATGGTATAAGTGTCCAAACACACTGCTAACAAATGAAACTAACCAATCATTTAAAGCAACAGTCGCTGGAGATTATAAAGTTGAAATTACTGTTGCAGGATGTACAATTGTTTCTGATTGTATTAATGTAAGTACTTTGGGACTAGACGATTTCAAAGTATCCGACTTTAAAATGTACCCTGTTCCAAGTAAAGGAATTTTAAATGTTGTTACCAAATATGATGGAAATTATATTATAATAGATACCTCTGGAAAAATTATAAAATCAGTAAATCTAAAAACAGATATTCTAAATACAATTCACTTAGAAAATCTTGAAGATGGTATTTATTTAATTAAAAAAATAGATAACGGTTCATTTAAAGCTCAGAAATTTATTTTGAAAAAATAAGGTAATTTGTCAGATTTATCGACGGTTAATTATTGCATCTAACATTTTCGGAAAATTAGAGTTTTATAGTAATTAATATAGCATAAAAATTAAAACAGCCTTCGGGCTGTTTTTTATTTAAGCTTCATGCCAGTTAGTTTTAGATTCCTAGTTCAGCAACAGAGTCAATGTTCAAAAAATAAATAGCATGCAATGCACCATGATTCTGCCATGAAACTTATGCAAGACAATACTGTATAATTTGCTTTAGTTCTTTATGGCAGAGAAGTTATCAATTCCATAAGGTTTGAAAGTATACTTTTCCCATAATAATTTAACATATTTAATAGTATTAATAAACTTTCGTTACCATTTCATCTATAGGCAAACGAACTTTTTTCATAGTTGCCATGTAGTCCTTTTCCAAATCACGGTATCCTAAAGCAAGAATAACTGTAGAATGCAGCCCTTTCTCTTTCAAACCTAAAACCTCGTCGATAATAGAAGCATTAAATCCTTCGATAGGAGTGGCATCCACTTTCAATTCTGCTGCAGCAATAAGTGCTGTTCCCAGTGCAATATAAGCCTGTTTTGCTGCCCAAAGTGCTTTTTGTTCTGAGTTAATAGCGTTAAAATAAGCATGCAATCCATTTCTAAATCCTGATAAAGCGCCAGCATCAAGACCTCTTTGTTTTTCTGTCATTGCCATGTAATTGTCAATGTAACTCGAAGACATGTTATTGAGTGCAGCAAAAACCAACAAATGAGAACAAGATTCAATTTGTCTATTATACGAATCAGCACCTAATTTTTTTTGGATTTCTGGGTTGCTTACAACAAAAACACGGTAAGATTGCAGACCACAAGAAGATGCTGAGAGATTTATAGCCTCTAAGATTTGATCAACTTTTTCTTCTGCTAGTTTAACGTTGGAATAAGCTTTGGCGGCGTAGCGCCATTTTAAATTTTCTATTAAATTCATTACTATATCTATCTTAAATTTTGGCAAATATAAATTATATTGTTTTCTTTTTCGAGGTTTGAATTGTTATGGGAAATTTCAAATGGGTCATGTCCTAGCTCTCCAAAGAATAATTATCTGTTTTCTTTCAATATTTTATTTGTGAAGAGATTAATAATCTTTAAAAATATATTAAAAAAGAATATTTAACTGTATTTTTTGATTTAATAGGATATTAAATCTTTTGTTTTAAAATTTGCAAGGTAAAAAAACTAAACCTTGTCATCAAATGAAAGCGAAAATACAAGAAGATTTAAGAATAAGCGAAAAGCAGGATATTGAAAATACCCAGAATACAATCCAAAATGATTTTGTGTTCACGCTAAAAAGCACTTGTTTAGATGAAAATTATCACCCCTCAAGTAAAACGCGTTTGACAACCAATTTTGCCAACTTGGCCAGAGGAGCTAATCGCCAGCAAAACTTACGCAATGCCTTAAATATGATTAACAATCGATTCAATGCATTGGCTCATTTGGATAATCCAAAAGGAGATCGTTACCATGTAGAACTTGAAATTCTCACAGTAACAATGATTATTGATGATAAGAACGGTAGTAATGATCTACCGATGATTGAAGTTTTAAAAACAAATATTATTGACCGTAAGACCGGCCAGCAAATCGAAGGAGTTGCCGGAAATAATTATTCCTCTTATGTTCGGGATTATGATTTCAGTATTTTATTGATTGACCATAATAAAAATAAATCTACTTTTTCTATTCCTGAAAATTTTGGTGATTTGCACGGAAAACTTTATAAGTGCTTTGTGAATTCAGCCACTTATAAAGAGCACTTTAAGATATCACCGATCATTTGTCTAAGTGTATCGAGTAACAAAACTTATAGCCGCACAGAGTATCAGCATCCAGTTCTGGGTTTTGAGTATCTGCAAGATCAGTATTCTATCACTGATGAATATTTCTCTCAAATGGGCTTAAAAGTTCGTTTTTTCATGCCTTCGAATAGTGTGGCACCGATGGCTTTTTATCATTCCGGAGATCTACTTGCCGATTATACTGATCTTGGATTAATTAGCTCAATCAGTACGATGGAGACTTTTCAGAAGATTTATCGCCCTGAAATTTACAATGCAAATTCAGTGGCTGGGAAAATCTATCAACCTAGTCTTAAACACGAAGATTATTCACTAACTCGCGTGGATTATGACCGCGAAGAACGCAGCCGACTGGCTGTTGAACAGGGTAAATATGCAGAAGAGCATTTCATTAAGCCTTACAAAAATCTCCTGGAACAATGGTCTGCTAATTTTACCCTTTAACTGATTACAACGCATTAAAATTATACTATTATGAAGAAACTATTATTACCCACCTCTATTGTTGGAAGTTTACCCAAACCTGCTTGGCTTGCACCACCCGAAAAACTTTGGTCACCATGGAAATTAGAAGGCGATCAGTTGCTTGAAGGAAAACAAGATGCTTTACGCATTTCGCTGCAGGAACAACAATTGGCAGATCTGGATATCATTTGTGACGGCGAGCAGACACGCCAGCATTTTGTAACGACTTTTATCGAGCATTTAAGCGGTGTAGATTTTGAAAATCGTAAAACAGTAAAAATCCGTAACCGTTATGATGCGAGTGTTCCAGTGGTGGTGGGTGAGGTTGCACGTCAAAAAGCAGTTTTTGTTGAAGATGCTAAATTTTTACGTAAACAGACTAATAAGCCGATAAAATGGGCATTGCCAGGCCCACTGACAATGGTAGATACTTTATATGACGACCATTATAAAAGCCGAGAAAAATTGGCGTGGGAATTTGCGAAAGCACTCAACGAAGAAGCTAGAGAACTTCAAGACGCAGGGGTAGATATTATCCAGTTTGATGAACCTGCGTTTAATGTGTTCTTTGATGAAGTAAACGATTGGGGAATGGCAGCATTAGAAAGAGCCATTGAAGGTTTACACTGCCAAACTGCGGTTCATATTTGCTATGGTTATGGAATACAGGCAAATAACGATTGGAAAAAGACATTAGGTTCAGAGTGGCGACAATACGAAGAAATTTTTCCAAAAATTCAGAAATCTAAAATTGATGTGGTGTCTTTAGAATGTCACAACTCCAATGTGCCTTTAAATTTAATGGAACTTGTTCGCGGTAAAAAAGTAATGGTCGGTGCCATTGATGTGGCAACTAACACTATCGAAACGCCAGAAGAAGTAGCTGATACCCTGCGTAAAGCGCTTGAGTTTGTAGATGCCGAAAATCTTTTTCCTTCTACAAACTGCGGTATGGCTCCGCTATCTCGAAACGTGGCTAGAGGCAAGTTAAGTGCTTTAAGCGCAGGAGCAGAAATTATACGCAAAGAACTTGGGATTTAGTCTCAATGTATTAATAATGGAGTCCGTACATGCACGGAGAAATAATATTTAAAACACATTGAATAAATTATTAGAAGTATTAAAAAAAGCAGGTTTCGATGGTTTCCTGTTAATGATAGCCACCATGATTCTGATGGCTTATTTTTTGCCAAAGCCAGGCATGGTCAAAGAACCTATTTCGCTGGAGGAGATTGCCAATGCAGGCGTTTCCTTGATTTTCTTATTTTATGGTATGCGACTGAGCGTTGAGAAACTAAAAGCTGGACTTTCCAACTGGAAAATGCACATTGTCGTCCAGTTGACAACTTTTTTGTTTTTTCCGCTCCTTGTTTTGGCATTTCGCCCGTTGTTTGTCAATAACGGCTTCGAATTGCTTTGGCTCGGTGTATTTTTTCTAGCAGCTTTACCGTCCACAGTTTCTTCTTCCGTGGTCATGGTTTCGATTGCCAAGGGAAACATTCCTGCGGCCATTTTCAATGCGAGTATTTCCAGTTTGATAGGAGTAGTGGTTACGCCTCTCTGGGTTGGGCTGTTTATAGCTTCTGCGACAGGCGATTTTGATGTTACTCAAATCGTCGTAAAGTTGATTCTGCAAGTCTTAATGCCTGTTATCATTGGTATAAGCCTTAATTCCCGTTTTGGCGCGATTGCCGAAAAATACAAGAAACAGCTCAAATATTTCGATCAGACAGTTATTCTAACGATTATTTACACGTCGTTTTGCAAGTCATTTTCCGAACATCTTTTTGACGGTTTCACCGCCCTTGAACTTGCAGGACTCGCTGCAGGTATGATGGCGTTGTTTTTTGCCGTATTCTTTTGTGTCGGACTACTCAGTCGATTGCTTGGTTTTTCAGATGAAGACCGTATTACTGTCTTATTCTGCGGTTCTAAAAAGTCATTGGTACACGGCACCGTTATGTCAAAAGTACTTTTTCAACACAGTACCATCACTGGCATCGTATTATTGCCACTCATGCTTTACCATGCCTTGCAATTAATTGCTGCCAGTATCATTGCTCAGGGTATGGCTCGACGAAAAGAAGTATAAAACATTGCCTTGTAGATTTTTATACTGTGAAGATGAATGCTGCAGTATGTTATGTTTTTAATTTATGTAAAACAAGATTTTTGTATGGTTTTTGGTTATATTTGAAGAATTTTATTCTGTATTCGCAATAAATTAAACCAAAATATTCTATGGAACAAATAGACGATATTGATCTTCAGTTATTAAATATACTACACGATAATTCTAAATACACTGTAAAAGAGCTTGCTAAAATGGTAAATCTTTCTGCATCGCCAGTTTTTGAGCGGATTAAAAGATTAGAAAACAGCGGCTATATTAAAAAATACATTGCCCTGCTTGATGCAGAAAAATTAAATAGAGGTTTCATTGTTTTTTGTAATATCAAACTTAAACAACACGATCGTAATATCGGGAATCAGTTTGTTAGTGATATTATGAAAATAGAAGAAGTTGTAGAATGCTACAATATCTCTGGTGATTACGATTTTTTAATGAAAGTTTCTGCGAAAGACATGAAGCATTATCAGGATTTTGTGTTTAATAAATTGGGATCTGTTGAAAGCATAGGGAGTACCCAAAGTACCTTTGTTATGTCGGAGATAAAAAATTTGTATGGATAGTTCCGTGAATATTCCAAAGAGTTTTTATAAAAGCCTTATGAATGTCTTCTAACTTCTTACCAAGAAATAATATTCTAAAACCAAAAAAGAGACTTTGAAAGTCTCTTTTTTAATTAATATCTTTATTAATAATTATTTACCAATCAATTTCTCAAGCTTAGACATCATTTCATCTTTCTCTTTCAGCATACGCTCAAATAAAGCAATTTTTTCTTCATGAAGTTTTTTGATTTCCTCAATAGGATTGTTGTTAAAAATTTCAATTCTGTTATTGAACATTGCGTTATCCGAGAAATTGCATGAAATTAAATTTACAGCCTGTTCTTCATCAAAATTCTGAAAAGCTTCAACAGGAATTTTTAATACAGCTGAAATTTGTTTTAGCAGACTTTCTTCAATTACATCTTTCTGCTCTAGCATAGAAATTCTCTTTTGGTTCCAGTCTTCTCCCAGATCATAAGCTAATGATTCCTGCTTTATACTTAGCATTTCTCTAAAACGTTTTACGTTTCTTCCTTGATGTATTTTCTGTTCCATAACAAATATCAATTTTCTAAAGGCTTAAAGATAAAGCCATTTTTTGAATTAAAACCTGTGTTTTAAAATAAAAAAAATCCCATTTCGTTTGGAAATGGGATTTTAATTTTGTGACCTCTACGATACAATTTACAAACCATTTTATGAATGATTTAAAGAAATTAGCTTACTTTCAAGTGAATTTATAGGATAATTATTTTGAATTTTTATGTATTAGCGGTTTGTATGTATCGTAAGGGTTAAATGTTAAAAAATGTTAATTCAACTAAGATATGATTTCAATAAAATGTTGATCGTAAGGATGAATCTTTGATAAATAGTTTGTCATTTGTTTCCAAGTAAATTTAAATTATAATTCTTAAAATATTCACATCAAAATTTATCAATGATTATTTAGAAAGAAACAATCTTAACTTGTTTATAATTAATAACAGTGCACTTTCAAATAAAACGAAGAATGATTTATTTTGTTTTCATTTTTAGGTGAAATTCCTTTTCTATATCAGTAAAATGCATTGATTTTTTTGTGCATAGATAGTTGTTTTGGAGTAAATTAAGTCCTTGCTTTCGGATTTGCCAAATCATTCAAATTCTATTAAGAAAATTGCCTAAATCAATTATAGTAGTTGTTATTTCATGCCTTTTTTTCTACGTTCTACTAAATCTTCAAAGATTTCTTTTTCAGTTTCCATCATAAAGTTAAGTAGTTTAGGCAACCCGTCTTTAGTTACAACAAATATGTAAGCCATTGTTGGATTATTTTCATAATGATAATTATAAAGCAATAAAGAACATTCCGTTTTCGTTAATTTGGGATTTTTTATCTCATCATATTTTAATTCATATAAATCATCGGCAATTAAAAGAATTGGAAGATATAAAAAAAGACGGAAATATTGGTCAGCTTCACTATTGTCTTCAGGTTTAATTTTTTGCTCACAATATTGAGAAATTTTCGACAATCCTTCATAAATATTATCAGGATGAAGAGCCATTAATTCGTCTTTTGCGTTGTTTTTTTTATGTTGGAAGGAGCAATATTGGGTAAATATTGAGAATTTGTTTTCCATCACTATTTTATCCCAATAAGGACTTGAAAAATAATCTTCCATTTCTGGAGGAATAGTTATTCGTTGTTTAAATGCCTCCCAATCTTGAATGTTTGGATTATTTTCAAATTCAGTAAGTAAAACTAGAGGAGCAGAATTGTTTTTTATTTCAAAAACATATTTAACATTAGTAAAGCATTTATTTTTCTTATAATCAACATTTGCTTCATATAATTCAGCAATCAAATCAATTTCTCTACTCTTTCCTGTAATTGGATCTTTGATAACAGTATTTGTTTCAACAAAAAAACCTTTTTCACTTAACATTTTTGAAATTTCTGATTCAAAGAGATAGCCTGACCTTCCAAGGGCTCCTAATATTTCAGCTTCGTTAAAATTAATTTTGTCCATGTAGTTTTAAGATATCACATAACTTATTTAGATGTGCGACAAAATCACACAAAGCCACCTAGAGTTAGATAGATATTTGTGATACCTATCACACAATATTTATTACCAAATATAGAATATTTCCATTATAATTTATTGAATTTAGATTGTTTAGATATGTTAAGTGTCAAAAGATAACCAAAACACGTGTAAATACTTAGTGTTCATTTTTTACTCATTCTTATATTTGATATGAATATGGTTTTCCGTAAAAAAAATCAGCTGAAACAAATGATATTTGAATTACCAAAAAATGAAATATGAAGATAAGCACAATAAAAATTAAAGGTTTCAGATCGTTTGGACCTAATGAAGTTTTGATTCCAATTGAAGATGATCTGGTGGGGTTGATAGGGCTAAACAGTGCGGGCAAAACCACTTGTCTTGAAGCGTTAAAGAAATTGTTTGGGCAGACATCTGCCGATCGGGAGCTTTTTCGTCAGGATTTTCATGTTGGCAAGGATGAAGATCCTGATTTTGCTGAGGAGAAGAAAATTTCCATTGAAGCGGTAATTGATTTTTCAGAGGAAGAAAAAGAGGCGATCCCGCATTTTTTTTCTGAAATGGTTGTAGACGAAGAAGACGGGGATCCTTATCTGCGAATACGATTAGAAGCTTATTGGAAAAAATCGAATTTAATTCCTGACGGGGAAATCGATTCTAAAATGTATTTTATAAAAACTGCTGAAGGAGTTCAGGAAACTGAAGACAGCAAAAGGCTTTTTCCAAGTCATTTCCGAAGTTTGATTCAATTGCTGTATGTTCCTGCTATCAGAAGACCTGCTGAACAATTACGATATTCTTCGGGTACGATTTTATTTCGTGTCTTAAAAAAGATTAAATGGAGTGACGCTTTTAAAAGAGAATTTGATAAGAAAGTGACTGAATTAAACGGTCTTTTCAATTCGCTGAATGAGTTCGGCACAGTTCAGGAATCCATAACAGAATTATGGCAGCAGTTCCATAAAGATGAACGTTATAAGGATACTGCGCTTGGTTTTGGAGGCAGTGATCTAGATTCTATATTAAAAAAGATAGAGATTTCTTTCAGCCCTACGGGGACTTATAAATCCTATAAGATTGATGAACTTGGAGAGGGTTATCGTTCACTGTTTTATCTTACTCTGGTGTGCGCATTGCTGGATATAGAAGAAAAACTTTCAGAACAGGAAGATCAGGAGAATATCGGGATAAATCGTCCTTTGCTTACAATCCTTGCAGTAGAAGAACCAGAAAACCATATTGCGCCACAGCTGCTGGGCAGGGTTATAAAAATTCTAAAGAAAATCAGCCGCAATGAAAGTTCACAGGTACTGCTTTCCTCACATACACCGGCGATTGTGAAAAGATTAAGTCCTGAATGCATACTGCATTTCAGAATCAATCAAAATTATGAAACAGAAGTCAATAGGATTTTGCTTCCTGACAAAAAAGATTCAGCGTACAAGTATATAAAAGAAGCTGTACACAACTATCCCGAAATTTATTTTGCAAAGCTTGTAGTTATTGGAGAGGGCGATAGTGAGGAGCTAATATTTAGCCGTCTAATGGATGTCATGAATGTCGATTTCGATGACAATATAATCACATTTGCACCGCTTGGCCACCGTTTTGTTAACCATATTTGGAAATTGCTGCAGGCACTTCATATCCCAAATGTAACACTCCTAGATCTGGATATTGAAAGAGAAGGAGGAGGCTGGGGCAGAGTGAAATATGCCTTAAAACAATTAATTGAAGTAGGTGCAGATAGAGGTGAGCTATTGAAATTAAAAGGAGGTGGAGTGTTATCTAATGCTTCTTTGGAGTTAATGCATAAAAGACCATTAAAAACAGATAAGGATTTAAAAAGTCTAAATTCATGGGTGCGAAAACTAAAATGGTACAACGTTTTTTATTCTGCTCCTTTAGATATTGATTTTTTAATGCTTACGCACTATCCTGAGTTTTATAAAAATGCAGTGCCAGAAAATGGCGGACCGCAGATTCCGGATGAGGAAACGGAAGCAGAGAGATTTGGCAAAAAGGTAATTTCGGCTGTGCATGCTGTATTAAAGTCTGAAAAAGCCAGTGGGGATACATATTCTTACGAAGAAAAGAAGTTGATGATCTGGTACAATTACCACTTTTTAGGAAGAGGAAAACCGGCAACTCATATTCAGGTATTGTCTTCAATGAGGCCCAAACAGATTAGAGAAAATCTGCCGCCTGTTTTTAATGAATTTTTTATGCGCATAAAAGAAATTTTAGATACAGAATAAGCAGATGAAGCCCATTAAAACTGACGAGTGGATTCCTGCAGACGGACTTGAGCTCGAAAAGAATGCGCACAATGTCGCAACCGAAGTTAAAAATAGTCTAGTGGTGGCTGGTCCCGGAGCTGGCAAAACAGAACTTTTAGCACAGAAGGCCTGCTTCTTACTGCAGACCAACACCTGCCGCTATCCTCATAAAATCCTCGCAATAAGCTTTAAAAGGGATGCGGCCAGTAATCTAAAGGAGCGTGTGAGGCTTCGATGCGGTGATGAATTGTCAAAACGATTTGATTCTTTGACATTTGATTCATTTGCCAAGCAAATTCTGGATCGTTTTCTTTCAGCGCTTCCAGATACATTCAGATTAGTTCCGGAATACGATATCCTATTAAATGAAAAGTCTGTTTTAGAATACTACAGGGCTGAAGATATTGATTTTTACGGTTCTACCAATAAAGATAAAATCATAAAGCTGCACAACGTGCAGCTGCCATTTTCTAAAGACAGTTCAGAAGAAGTTTTGAAGGGTAAAGTATGGAGCAGAATGATGCGGGAGTCAAAACTTTCATTTATTATGGTGATGCGCTTAGCAGAATACATTATGGTGAGCAATCCCAAAATCAGGTCATACCTGCAGCAGACTTATCAATTCGTTTTCCTGGATGAATTTCAGGATACTACTGAAATCCAGTATGATTTTTTTAAAAGCTGTTTTTTGGGAAGTAGCAGTTTCTTTACAGCAGTTGGAGACGACAAACAGCGAATTATGATATGGGCAGGAGCCCGGAAAACTGTATTTGAAGATTTTATAAATGAAATGGGAGCGGAAAGGATACCTCTGAATATGAATTTCAGGTGCGCCCCCAGACTCGTTACCCTGCTGAACCATCTTACCAAACATCTGCTGGGAAAAGATGATTTAGCACTGCCTTCCCCTAAATGGCGTGAAGATCAGGGAGAATGTCAGGTTTGGATATTCGAGAATCCTGAATCAGAAATGGAAATACTGTTTAAGGATATTCAAAAGTGGATTAATGAGGATGGAATTGATCCAAGATGTATATGCATACTGGTAAAGCAGCAGCTTGACGTCTATGCAGGGGAACTTATTGATTTCTTTAATCAGAACGGAATTAAAGCCCGAGACGAAAACGTTCTGCAGGATGTACTAACTCAGGAATTATGCAATTATGTCATTGATACCCTTTATGTCATATTCAAGAACAAATCAGGGAATGCCAAAGAAAATGCCTTTAACTTTTTGAGAAACCTGCATACTGAACTTGAAGATGAACAGCTGCTAAAGCTCGAAATAGCTCTTTCAGGATTTATTAAGGGACTGAGGGAGAAATGGAATAAAAATGGCCTTTCGGAAGACCAGGTCAAAAGCCTAATTGATGAAATAATCGAATTTGCGGGAATTGACAGGATAAGGGCTAATTATCCACATTATAAAAATATCGTGGAATTTAACCGGATTCTGGGCTTATTGAAAGCAGAACTGATTAAAGATTACCTTTCAGTAAATGATATGTGTGAAGCATTAGATATGGTGATGGGAAAAGATACGATACCTGTTATGACAATCCACAAAAGCAAAGGACTGGAATATCATACGGTTGTATTTATAGGTCTGGAAGACGGCGCATTCTGGTCATTCGACCGACAGCCTGACGAAGATAAATGCGCTTTTTTTGTCGCCCTGTCAAGAGCAAAAGAAAAAGTAATGTTCACCTTAAGCAAGAAAAGAACCGGCAGATTTGGAGAGCAGAAGCAGTCTATTAATAAGATCAAAGTTATTTTTGATGAATTACAGAAATCAGGAATTGTACAGATAGTACAAAGGAAATGATTGTTTTAGTGATGTTTTTGGCGGATTCATCAAATTCAGAAGTTACGGCGCAGCTTAAATTTAAGTCTTTAAAAAATTGAATTAGGAATGTTAATCTTTTGACATATGGAAACACCAGAAGAAATGTATAGAGAGCTCCAATTAATGAGCCTGGAATCAATGAGGAGCTGCACATGCATGCTGCTAACTGACACCTCGAATTATAAAGTTCACGGGACAGGTGTTTTTATTCAGATTCAAGAACACTATTTTCTTGTTTCCGCAGCTCATGTTTTCGACAGGTACAGGGATTTATTTATTTTTTTATCAGAAGACTATGAAATAATTAAGCCTGGCGGCACTGTCTTTTATAATAATCCAGCAAATAGGGATAAAGATGGAATTGATGTTGCTGTTTTGAAATTGGATGACAATTGTGTTTCGCATATTTTAAGGAGATATACTTTTCTGCAGGCCGAGGATTTGGCTATCAATCATACATTCAGAGATGGGGAATGCTACACATTTCTGGGTTATCCCACATCAAAATCAAAAGTTTTGTACAAAACCGATATTTTCGATGCTACTACTTTTTTTTATTTTACTTCGCCGGCAAAAAATGAGGAATATTCAAAATTAAATCGTAATCCGGCAGTCAATGTTGCGGCATTCTATAATAAAAAACTTGCCTATAACGGCAAAAATAATACTTTTGGAACTGGCCCTGATCTCCACGGTATCAGCGGGTGCGGTCTATGGTATACAGATCCTTCACATTTAGTTTCAGGAGTCATAAAACCTAAACTAACTGCAATAATGACCGATTGGCCTGTAAAAAACAGATACATAATTATAGGAACCCGCATTGATCTTATTACCGGGCTTATAAAAAAATACATTGATGTCGATTTTCCTGAATCTAGGATTGTAAGAGTACATTAATTATTTAATTGTTTCTTATATTTAAATTTCAAAATAACAGCTATATAGTTTAAAAATGTCAGATGAAATAATTTAACTGTCTATTAATGGAAAATTAATTTAAAAAGGTTTGAAATATTAACATTAATCAAAAGAATAAAAGAAATGGAATTTTTTTTAGAAATTAGATTTGAAGATTTAAATTGCAATGCCATAATTCATTTCGCAACAACATTTATTGTGAAAAACGAGGTCGAGGCGAAGCATTTTGTTGCAGAACTTTTAGCTGCGTTTGAAAGGAGAAAGGTTGTTATATTTTCTAGATCCTATAATCGATTGGATAACAATCCTGATCTTAAGGAACGAATGTATGAATATCACAACTTCTACTTGAGTAGGGCTACTGCGCATATTCAGGTAGAGCAGTTCCATCTTGAAAATCCAAATCAGGAACAATCTTTGTGGGATAATTTAGTCAGCAAATTTTTTGAAGGTGATGATTCTACTGCTAATATTGGAACCAAATATAATATTCCGGTAAGAGTAGTGGATAAGCAAACAAGAAATCCAATCAATGATGAATTTTATTATTTTTCAGTGGAACAATTAATTCCGAAAAATTAATTTTAAGCGGAACCACTAGAAGAATTGTATAGACTATGCAAAACTCAATAGATAGATTTGCCGATGTTTGTTTTACTTTATCCAGAGAAGATATTCTGGAATTAGATAAGGAAGACAATGGCGCAATACACAATGTTATATCTGGAATTAATAGCAATTGCTTTGGGGTTAAATTATTTGATGATCAAGCATCACTTCTAGTTCATATGTTTTTTATAAACAATCTGAATCAATTAAAAGGGGATATCATCTGCCTAGAAATTGATGACCCTGAATATTTTACTCTTCTTTTACGATTCTGCCTAATGATTGCCGATGATTACGAAGAAATTGATGCTATCAATGCATTTAATATTTTCCAAACGCGCTTGAGATTTTTTCTAGAAAAAATGGGATTTTTTACCACAACAACAATTGAGCTGAAAATGTTCGAGGGTAAAAACGCGGTTGGAGCTTCTTCAAGACCTATCAAAGTGATTAGACTAATTGACAAAGTTGAATTCCTTCGAGAATTATTTGACAATAATTACAAACTGAAATCCGAAGAAGATAGAGAATATGTTTATTTGATGGTAAATGAAGAAACATCATTAATTAAAATAGGTACAAGCATAAAACCACATTATCGTGAAAAGACGCTTCATTCGCAGGAGCCAAAAATCTTCATAATTGCAGTATGGTGCTGCGACAAAGCCTTAGAAAGAGAGCTTCATAAAAAATACAGTAAAAGCAGAGTTCGAGGCGAATGGTTTAGATTAAAACTTAGAGAATTAGAGGAGATTGGAAAATTCATGAATTTAAAATGTAATATCCAGTTATAACACAAAACTTAAAAAAATAATATGAAATTAAATGACATAGTATACTTGAAGGCAAGTACTGAAAAATTAATGATTACATGGGTAGTAGGAGTTACAGAAAGTGCCGGATTGCCAATCGATGTAAATAGAGGTTTAATGATGAGGCCCGATTATCAAACGGGAGATATAGCAGTCAAGTACGGCAAGAATAAAAAAGCCACAATTCCAGGAAACAGCTTGATAGCTAATCTGGCAGATAGAATACCTGCTATAAATAGTGAACTAAAAGTAGGAAATGTCGTGAAGCATCGTTTGACAGATGATGAGATGACAATCAACTGGATCGTAGGACAGGATCAATTAGGCAATAGCCCAATAAATTTTAATAAGGTATGCCATATGCAAGGTTATAAGGACGGTGATATTGTTTGCGGTTATTTTGAAAATAAAGACTACAAGACCAATTTTTTCAAAGTCGATGAAGTAGAAAAAATTTATGAGTAAATACCATACGCTCGAATGAACCCGGTCTTGATTTGGGAGATAAAAAAACAGAATATCTAATTTTAAAAATGTAACCATGAAAAAAGCTTTACTCTTTTTATTATTATTTGGATTGAAATCTTATTCTCAGATTCTTAAGGATTCTGACAAGGCTATCATAACCTCAGCGGTAAAAAAGGCATTGCAGGAAGAATCAAATCGCCAAACGGAATCAAAGGCAGAAGCTGCAAAAAAAGCCAAAGCTACGGCTGTTATGATGCGGCTTGACACTATTGTCGATTTAGATGTCTATTACAAAATTACCAACAGATACATTCATTCGGTCGAGGTTAAAAATGGGGTCTATTACTTCAATTTTAAAGGAGATGTGCCAGGCGGAGGACTGAAAGATAATAGTACAATTGTCAACTCAGAGATTATAAGAAACGGAACAGTACAAACATCCAGAATAATAAAAGAAGGTGCAGGCAGAATTATGGTTTTTGCGGAATTGGCTTATCCTAATAGTCCGGAGATTATAAAGGAACAAGAATTAGGCATAGGTCTTATGTCCGTTCCGTTTAAAGTGCGTGGAAGAATTGGTGACATACCTTCGGAATCAAGTGCCAGCATAAAAAATGTTTCTTTAACTTTTGGATATTTCAGGACTCGCGACAAATATTATTACACAGGAAAGAAAACCCGTTTCAGATGGGGAGTAGTTGGACTGGCAGGGCCATCAGTTGAAACCTTAAAGGCTGGAAACACAAACGGACAGATTTTGGATAGCGCTCCCACAAGTCAGGTCTATTTAAGCCTCAGTAGCGGAGTTATGCTAACCGTGTACGATAAAATTAATTTAGCATTTCTTCCCATCGGTGCAGATATAGGATTTTCTGACACTTCTAAGAAATGGATTTATAGCAATAAATATTGGTTTGGATTTGGTCTGGGTATTGATACTTCATTATTCTACTTTTCAAGTAAACGCCTTGCTGACAAATAAGGTCTTTAAATATTAAGGATGTTTTAATTTAATTTTTTACAAATATGGGAGCTATAAATTGGAGGTTGGAGACCTTAATAAATACTTTGTTAGATATTGTCGTGGTCAAGTCTGGATTAGTGATTTCAGAAGATTTTCTTATTGGAATACTTGTACAGGGGTATCCTGATGAGGAAATGTTTAAAGATTATAATTCTAAAAAAGGAATGACCATAAGAATGCGATCCGAGAATTTTGATGAATATTGCTGGTTGGTGCGGAAGAGACTGGGAGAACTTGACGAGAGTGATTCGCCATTATTGTTAAATGATTTTGAAAAATATTTGGTATGGGATAGCAAGGGATATAATATTGTGGGGGTTCATGAAAGGTTCATGGAATTAATGGCCGAAGCATATGATCCCGAAAATCCAACGTTAATAGATCCTAATCCCATAGTTGATAAAATTTTAGAGGAAAAAATTGCTCCTGCTGAAGTTGTTATAAATGCGTTAGAAAATATCATGCATAATCAGAAAATGTCGAACAATATAAAACCTGTTGAAGAAATTTTATGGGACGGTGGAATTGAATTAAACAAATTGTTTCAAGATGAACACATACCTCTTGTCGCTTCCCAATTTATTGATCAAAAATTTATTAATTATCTGGCTGTCAATCCAGAGAAATTGGAATATATGCACTGGCGAAATTTTGAAAGACTAACGGCTGAGTTTTTTAACAGACAGGATTATTCAGTAGAACTTGGACCTGGTTCAAATGATGGCGGTATTGACATAAGGGTTTTCGATAAAAATGATAGCATAAAGCCTTATATAATAATCCAGTGTAAGAGGCATAAAGAAACGAATGATGTCAAAATTGAAACGGTTAAATCATTCTACTCGGATGTCCAGTTTGAAGGTGCAGTAAAAGGGCTTATAGCCACGACCTCCAGGGTTGCTCCTGGAGGCAAAAAGGTGGTTGCCATTAGAAAATATCCCCTGCAGTTTGCTGAGAATAAGGAAATAGAGAGCTGGGTAAAAGCGATGACAAAACGATAAAGATAAAATTGTTATGACGAAACAAATTGCCGAGCAAATTGCCGATCTGCTGAATGCAAGAAACCAATTAGTCAACACTTATACAGGTGAATGCATTTTAAAATCGAGAGCTAATTATGTTTATCTGGTGGATAGCGGAAAAATTATTGCCTTAGCTGAAAGCAAGAAGGTTCAATGGTATCAATGGGAAATTTCACATGTCGTAGTTGCAGAAGAATACGAGGGGAAAGGTTACGGCAATGAAATCCTTGCACTGGCAGAAGCCAAAGCGCAAGATGGCGGTGCAAAAGTTCTGCAATGCACCATCAGAACCAGCAATGATAGCAGTATCCGTCTTTTTTCAAGGAAAGGATATTCTCAGGTCAACAGATTTTTCTATCCAAAAAGCGGAAACTGGGTGTATGTTTACCAAAAGGTAATCAGTGTTAAGTAACGATAACAAAAGGCTTAAAATATTAAATGTTCATAAATTATTTTGACTTTCTATAGCTGCAAAAGGTTCCCTATTCCCAATTGTTAAGATGATTATGGACTTGATTTTAATGTAATATGAAATATTATAAATGGTTTAAGATTTTAGAAGTATAAACAACAAGACATGAATGAAATAAAAGATAATGATCAGATACAACTCTGTATCGAATGCGCAAAGGATATTCGACTAAAAAAACTGATTAGTAACATCGGAATAAAAGGGTTGTGCACCTGCTGTGAAAATAATGAATTTATCATAGATGCTGAGAGCAACGAATTTATTCAGATGATTAAGGCCTTGATCCGTTATCATTTTTCCGAGTGGGACTACAACGAGCATTGGGGAGGAGATGGATATATTCCGCTAATTGAAGAAAATTTTATAAATAAGGAAAATTTTAAGAATCAAGATATTTGCGATGAATTGATGGATATTATAGATTCGTTTGAAGCATATGAAGATTCTGACAAGGGCGTTTCAATATTTGCTGGTCATTACGATGGTCAACAAAATCCTCTTCTTCAGTCTATTAAGACAAATTTAGATTATTCCATAACCGAGATTGCAGAAAAACTAAAAACTGAGAATTACTTCAAATTTGAAGATCAAATAACCAAAATGCTGTCGAAGTATGCAGACTGCGCAGAAATGCTTATAAAGAAAGAAACCGGTTTTTATAGGGCTAGAACAGGAGTTGAAGATAAAAAAAGGAGCGTGATAACTGGGGGATTTGAAGGACAAGACATATTTGTTCCATTTTCTGGCACAAAGATTGGTGCTCCTCCACCTGGAATTGCGGGTATTGGGAGATTAAATAGAGCAGGGGTCACTTATCTTTATTGTGCTACTGACAAATACACCGCGATATCAGAAATACGTCCTCATCCGGGCGATGTGGTTTCCATAGGCAAATTTATTACAAATAGGGATTTGAGAATTTTCGATCTTACTGACAGTCAATTTTTGAATTTTTATCAAAGTGATAAGAGGCTGCGAGAGTTCGGAAAGCTGAATACATTTAGTGAATTGATGCAGCAGGTCATTCCACCTGCGGAAAGGCATGTATATAGCATAACACAATTGATCGCAGATTGTATTAGAAAACTGGATTTTGACGGCATCCTGTTTACAAGTTCTGTCGGTACAGGTGATAATTTGGTTGTTTTCGAACCTGAGCTGTTACATTATACATTTGAAGAAGCGGAGGTCGTAGAAATAAAGGAAGTAAATTATCAATATTTTCAGAGAGAATGCAGAAAAGATGTTTCGGAAATTTTCTGATAGTCAATAATATAAGAATGATATTTTACAAGATCTATTTCTTATAAGTGTTGTATATAAAGTACGAAATTTTAATATTGCAAATTGTTGAAATCTGAGCTATTAAATCGGTTAATGAAGTATTAAGAAAAATAATTTAAAACAATTGAAATGATCTATAATATAAGTGACATAAAAGTCGGAGATGAAGTAATTTTTAATTCTACAGAGGCTCAAAGCAATCATGATATGTTTTGGGAAGTTACAGCAATAACTGGTAACAGAATCCATATTAAGTTGGACAAATTTGGCATTCTTGCATATTACACAATTGACATTACACAGGTCGTCATACATACGTCGCTTTAGATAATGGGATTGACTTAATTAATACAGACTTTCTAAAATTTTAATATATAAAAAGAAATGAAATTTACAATTTACTCTACTAAAGAGCAAAAGAAGGATTTAGAATATGAAGTCCTTTCTCAGGAATTTTATGGTTTTGTCACAAGACATTTAATGCAATGGACAGAAGAGCCTGAGTATACTGAATCAATAATTTCAAGAAAAAACACGATTATAAACTTATCAAACACGATATTATCAAAAAGTATCTACGTTTTAGAATCAGATGATAGCGGATATTATCAAGATGCTGAATACGCATGGCATGACAGTAATTTTCTTTTATCTGTCCGCAGATTAAATACGGTGCAATTTATTGAATTGGCAGGAGAATTACTTGTGAAGGGAATTTTGGATTTGAGCTTTATAAATGATGCACTAAAGGAAGAAAATGCCTCCTTTAAATTTGTCTATGCAGACAGGACCTACGGAATAGAAGTATTTCCAATTGGGGATATAGAAAAAGAAAGCTTTAACGAAGAACATCCAAATATTCGTCTATTGGTTGAACGAATGGAAAATTCTTTGCAGAGGGAAGATTATTCAAATGTTTTACATTCCAGCGCAAGCATTTTTGAAACTATGGCCAAAGAAGTAATAGGTACTGATGGCATCCAGAATCAGACTTTAGGAGGTTTCTTTGATAGGTATAGAAATGAATCTTTACTGCCTGGTTCTATTTTGGATTATATTTTAGAAATCTACAGAAAAAGAAATTCTGAGCCGCTTTCCGGACATGGAAGTTTGGAGGCACCTTCAATTTCGAGTGAGGAAGCAATTGTTCTTAGCCAGATGACCAAAGCATTTGTAAAAATAGAATCTCATCTGCAAAGGCAGGTTACCTCAAGCTAATTTAGAAAGAAAAAAATATGAGTTATTATAGAATAGACCGACGAGATTTCGCGATTGGAGATATAATCCGTGCAAATGCTGCATTCATCAATAATATTAATGCTGCGCGTACTGAAATAGAAGATTTATTGGAAATGAACCGTCCAGCAGCAAAACCAAACAGGAATGAGATAGTTAAATTATTTGATTCGTTTTCAGCTGCAAAAAAATATTGGATTCTAGATACTGATTCAAAATTTTACGAGGTTGAAATCGCGGAAGATGATATACTGCATCGGGGGAATTATCCATTGGTTGAAAGTTTAGCACTCGAAATGGATGGTGAAATTAAAAATGCTATTGCAATGCAATACTGGAATGAAGAGGTTGCAGACGACGCAGAAGATGTTGTTGTGGAAAACTATGTAAATCAGGCAACTGTAATTAGGATTGTATGCAATGATGAAGAAGTAAGGAAGAACACTAAGAGAGCTTACTACAAGCTGGAAACGATGAAAAATGTTGAAATTTTACAGGATGAATAAACTATTAATTAGTTTTAATCTATATTTTCTTCCTTAATGTTAAAAAATTCGACACATAAGAAATTGGCTATGTATCAGCTAAATCATATGCAGAGTTTAAAGATAAATATGCTGATGCAGTAAATGCTCATATACCTGACGCAACAAAACATATTTCTAATCAACCTGATAACGCAACGGTACATCATCTTATACTAAATGATAAGTCACAAGATAGATTAACTTTTTTTTCAAAAATGGTTCTAGAAGACAAAATTAGAACTTTACAAGCAATGCAATTTAAAGTTAATTTGACTTGGGTTCGAGATATGTATTAAAAGATTTATTGAAATAGTTAAAGATTTTACCAGATCGCTAGAATATGCGTAAAAATTTTTCGAAAAATTATTCTTATTCTTATTTCAATATAAAAAAAACGATATAAAAAGAAAAATGAATTTCATTGAAAAGAATGTTTCAGTAGAGAAAGCCGTTATTATTCTTTCCAAAAACGGCATTCAGGTAGATGAGAAGGAAGCTAAAATTATTTTGGAATTACTGTATTTAGTATCAAAAAATTACGATAAACCAAAAGAGAAAAAAATCCTATATCCTTAACGGGATTTCGAACCATCGTTAAGCTTCGATTAAATCTCTGATAGCGCCACTTTAAGACTGTTTATTTCAAACAGACTAAGAATTTCCTGTGAAAAAATCGAACCACAAATATTAGGCTGTGAAGGCCTGTAAAATCAATATGTTTGGGCATAAAAAAAGAGACAACTATTTGCTAGTTGTCTCCTTAAGTGAGTTTAGTTCACAATTTACAAATCATTTTATGAACGATTTAAAGAAATTGACTTACTTTCAAGTAAATTTGTAGGATAATTGTTTTATTTCTTGATCACAGAGCGGTTTGTATGTATCGTAAGGGTTTAATGTTGAAAAATGTTTAAGAATATGATTTCAATTTATTATTAATTACTATAATTTAATTGAGAATATATAACTTGGTATTTTAATGAAGAATTTAAATCAGTTTTAGCAATATTAAAGAAAAGATTTGAGATTATTCAAGTCAAAATACGGTGATTATATTTGCACCACTGAAGTTAAAAATTGTTTTATTTCTCAATATAGCACAATGTTTTTACAATGGAGTAAATAACCCAATGGATGTGTCTTCTAATTGCTGCAGTACTGAAATTAGGCCATTGTAAAGTAAAAACTTCAGAAACCATTTTATAAGAGGTCATTTGCCGCAATATAATTTTTCTATATTGCTTTCTAAATTATAAATTTTAAATACAAAAAATTAGATTCTTTTTACATTCTTAGGAATTTATAAAAATCATCTCCTTAATTTTTGAAGCATCTTGAAGATAAAGCCCACTTATAGTTGTAGTTTTTTCTTCGTTAATTCTGCTTTCCACAACTTCTTCTACTTTTTCAAGTGTTCTGGCTATTATTGCAATAATACTGCAGCTAATTTCATTAACAAATGATTCATCAAACTCAGCATTCCCTTTAAAAATGCTAACGGTGTCAAATGCATAGTTAATTTCAGCTGGCCCAATTCTATTTATAGTTTTGTTTAGAAGACGGGATTCTTTGTCAAATTTAGAATACAAGTGAATTGAAGGAAAGAACTTTCCTGTGAAATTATCGGGAAGGATAAAACTCATGCAATTAATTTCAACATATTTTTCGGAGTTATTAAAGATTCTAATAAAAAGATTAATTTGTCTGGGATATCCCATTTTTAAATCACCACTTAATCCAAATGAAAAATTTTGAATTACTTCGTTTGTATTACAATAATCATTTGAAAAAAGGAAAGAATCATAATCGCTAATATGACTGGATATTTTATCTTTTTCAATTTTTTTAAGTATACCTTTTATTATATCTTCCAACTCTTTACCGACTGTTATTGCGGTTTTTTTTTGCTCCTGATTCGTTCTCTTCAGTTTTTCAATTTCATCAAAACTCGCTTGAAATTTGATGCGTTTTTTTAGTATTTTCTCAATGCCATCCTCGTAGGAGTTTTCTAGAATATTCTTTTCATGCACTATCTTAGCTATTCTTTCATCGTTAACTAGTTCAATTCTTTTTTTCCAGTTTTTAATTAGCATATCTCGCACAAGCTGTTGCAGATTATAGGAGTATTTTGGGTTAGATAAAACGGGATTGTCTTCTTTTATTGCGATGACTAAATTAGCATATGGAACTTTTTCCATAAATAATTCCTTTTTCATTATCAAGTCATGCAAAGTCGCTCCAACTTGATAAATATTTAATGAAGCCCATCCTTCAACGGTGTCTTCTTCAGTTCTTAATAGAAATTCTGGTGCGGCATATCTTAACGTTCCTACAAATGACTTTTCTTCTTCATCGCTAAATGATTTTGCACCTATAAGTTTAAGTACTCCAAGATCCATTAATATAACGTCTCCTTGGTCTGAGATCATTATATTTTCGGGTTTAATGTCCCGATGAACAATATTTTTTTCTTTTAGTAATTTTGTGGTAATGTTATGTAAAGTAGTTAAAACTTTAAGGACAAAATCTTGATCATAATCATTATGATTAATATATTCCTTTAGGTTGGTTCCAGAGATAAACTCCATAACAATAAAAAAATGTTCTTTATCTTCTACGGTTGTCTTTCCTCCTTCGTATATTTTAACTAGATTTTCAATTGTATGATTTTTTAGTTTTATTTCTTGCTCAATTCTTTTTATTTGAATTTCGTACCCAAATCTTTCAACTAAATCGTTATCAAAAATTTTTAGCGCATAGTCCTTATTATTTTTTCGTGCTTTAAATACGGCGGCTGATTTTCCGTTATTAAGTAATTTTACAACTTGATAGCCATTTAAAGTTTTATTGATTAATTCTTTTTCTAGTATAAGTGATTTAGCTTTATCCATTTATGATGAAAATTTTTAACATATTGAACTTAATTGGTTTTTAAGGTTAGCTATTTAAGAATCATATTTCAAAATATTTTTTTATTTTGTAAAAAGAATTTCAGTATTCATATGATATGATAAAAGATAGTCAAAGGTAGTAATTTTTGAAAAAAGGCATTATGCCATTATCGCTTTGTTTAATCCGCACTGGAGCGAGCTTCTAGATGATAAAAGCTTACCTTTAAAGTTATTATACATAATTATCGGTCAGTCAATAAAAAGATAAAACCTCCAAAAATTTAATTTTGGAGGTTTAATAATCTGCATTTTAAAAGCTATTTCTTTTCTAAAGCGTTGCTATATCAATTACATAACGATATCTTGCTTCCTTAATTTACTACTTTATCCCAAACGTTGTTAATTTCAGATGCTTTAATTACTTCAATTTGTGGATAGATTGAAGTTTTGTGTTGAGTAATTTCTTTTAAATTTGATTAAGTAAAATACTCTTTCTATATCATAAAGAAAAATCTTAATAATCTATTTTATTTTTTTACTTTAGTTCGCAATATAAAATTAGAAATGATTGACCTTTACCAAATCGCACTAAATCCTTCGCCCGCCGATTTTAACTTTGCCTTTGCACCAATAAATAAAGAGGGTGCAATTGGAAACCTTAATTCCAAAATATTACTTGCATTTGGCTATAACCAAACTGCTTTGAACGGACTTAACCTCGAAAGGGGTTGTGATTTGCTTACAGTTAATGAATCTGAAGTCATGTTTGTTGTAACCATAGATGGACAGAGGCCAACAGCTGAACTAATTAGAGAAAATCTTTCTAAGTCCTTAAATATGTATGCTCTGGAACTTTCAGATAAGAAAATATTCCTGCCCCTTCTAGGTACTGGTAATGCAGGATTGTCGTATGAAGAAAGTTATGAAATCATATCATCTGTCCTTGAGGAGAATCATGAGATTTTAGTATCTGTGTCAGCTGAATTTATTATTGCTATACCAGAGGATCAAATGGGTAAAGAGCTTTATAATAAGCTTATTTTGGAAAATAATATTGATGGATCTGATATAATAATGGCTCTTCAAAATTCCAATTACCGTTTTTTTCTTGTTGGATCCAACTGGGATGGTGTCGACCAGGCTTCACGTTTTTATGAACAGGGAATCTGGGAAACCGGTTATGATGAAAAGTATGCCGAGGTTATAAATTCTATAAATGAAGGAGATTTTTTAATTCACAAGTCTACCTATCCCAACAGGGACGGGGATTCGTTCCTAAGATTTAAGGGCTGGGGCAGGGTAAGCCGAAATCTGGAAGACGGAACAACAGTTGCCGTGAAATGGATGGAGAAAGACCATAAAATTGATATCAAAGATTTAGGATTTTACCGCAACACAATTACCCAGCTTTCTTTTGATGATATGCAAAAGATATTTGATGCTTTACCGCAAGTATTACTAGATGGTTTGATTGGTGCAATTCTAGATCCTCCTGAAGAAGATTCTCATCATATCGCTGGTCTGGTCTGCGATGGTGATACGGGGATTGATTACCTTAACATAGGACCTGATGTCAATGCTTTTTCTCTTGTTCTTGCCGCGAAAACTTTTCGTCCGCCGCTCGCAGTAGCTCTTTTGGGCAAGTGGGGGTCGGGAAAAAGTTTTTTTATGAATAAACTCAGAAAGGAAATAGAAGATTTGTCAGCAAGCCGTACAGGGTATTTCTGTGAAGGTATTGTTCATGTTCATTTCAATGCTTGGTCGTACATGGATACCAACCTGTGGGCCAGTATAACAACGAATATCTTTGACGAGTTGAATTACTATATAAAGAATGACAGTCTGGCAAAAAACAATACAAGGATAATCGAAGAGAAACTGGTAAAGGATCTTTCCGCTGCCAAAGAAGAAGTAGCCTTGCTTGAAAACCAAAAGAATGAAATAGACAGCCAGCTTAAAAAGCTTGATGAGAAAAAGAAGGATACTAAAGAGGATCTGGATACCAAAATAAAGTTGTTACGTAATAAATCTTTACAGTCTGTTTTAAACGAAGTTGATACTCAATTCAAAGTAGAAACCGAAATTACCAAAGCACTCACTGAGAATCCTGGTATTGAAATGGATATTGCCCACTTTAAAAAAATTGTCCCTGAGGAGTATTGGGTGAAACCCGATGAACTTTATGAAAAGGCAAAAAGCTTACCAACTTATTTTAAACTCTTTACTACTGATAAAGCTGCTAGATATAACTGGCTTTGGGTATTTGGTACTCTTGCTATTATTTTTTTGATACCATTGCTGCTGGGGATATTTGTCAAGTTTTTTAAATTAAATGTTGTTTCGGTAACCCCGTCGCTTTGGATCCTGATAACTGCGGGTGGGGCTTTATATGTTCGGGCTGTGAAAACGTACAGGAAATTTCAGCCCTTTTTAAGAAAAATGTGGACCATAAAAGAAGATTATCTTAAACAACGTGTAACCGCAATTGACGAATTCAATCAGCAGGAAAAGGCACTGCTGCAGGAAATCGAGTACAAGACAAAAGAATTGGATTCCATAAATACGCAGATTACCAGTGTAACTGTAGTTAAATCCACAATTGAATATAAAATAACCAATGCGCTTACTACTAGTACGCTCTATGACTTTATTGAAAAAAGGTGTAACAGCGATGACTATAAGAAGCACCTTGGTCTTGTTTCTATTATTAGGAAAGATTTTCAAATCCTAAGTGAACTCTTTACAGGCCACAGCGAAGAGCTGCTGAAATCAGGTGAAAGTGCAGAGTTTCGAGCTTTGTTTAATAAGCCCTTGGAGCGAATAATACTTTATATTGATGATTTAGACAGATGTCCCGAAGAAAGGGTTGTAGAGGTATTGGAGGCAGTAAACCTTCTAATGGCATTCCCGCTTTTTGTAGTGGTGGTAGGTGTGGATCCTGTATGGGTAAGAAATGCCCTTACGGTCAAATACCTGCAAAAGCATGAAGAGGGAAAGAATGGTTATAAAGGAATAGATCCTTCTGATTATTTGGAGAAGATATTTCAAATTGCTTTCCATCTGAAAACTGCAGATGACAACGATATTAAAGAAATGCTTAGAGGGTTGTCCGAGGTACAGGAACTGCCAAAAGTAAAAAAATCAGATCAGACACTGAAGCCTGATCAAAATGAAGATGCACAGGAAACCTTGGAAAATGCAGATCCGTTAGAACAGATTGATTACCCAATAATTCAAAAGCAGCAGATTCGCAAAGAAACAATCGTAAAAGCTTTAAGCTTCACTGAGGAAGAACGCAGTTTTATTGAAGAAATGTCAATTATTTTAGGCAGTAATCCAAGACTAATCAAGAGGTTTATTAATATCTACAGGATTATAAAATCCCATGAGTACATGAGAAGTCCTGAAATCGGAAAAGAAGAGATTGAGTTGGTTTTATTGACTCTAGCGTTATCGTTAAGCAGATACAGACCGGTAATGACATCAATACTGAAGTATTCCCAAATTCCAAATCAGACAGGAAAACTTGGTGAATTTCTTAGCCCTGAAATTGATTCTGATGATACATTTGATTTAAAAGATTTAAAAGATTTAAGGAGGGACTTATTAAAAGTTCTTGCTGCTTACAAACCAGAGTCGCTTGAAGTTAAATTGACAGATTTTAATAAGAATGCTTTCTTTATTAAGAGATTTGCTTTTTAAATTATTTTCTGTAAATAATTAATACAGCTTATAGGCTTTACATTGCAAAAGGGATGGCAAGCGGAAAAACCGAAGTTACTTCGGTTTTTCCGCTTTTAGCATTTTTCTACTTTTTGCTTTTTCATTCGGGAACGAATTTGATATAGGTTTTTCTGCATAAGTTCCATAATGATTTTGTGATGCTTTGATTTGTTATTTTTCATTCCACGACACTGGTTTATTTCCATTTTGGAAAGGGAAACCTCGATTGTTTCAATTGGTTTGTTGTCAATGCGTGCAGAGAAGAGCAGAGAATCTTTCTTTTTGAAATATTCATTGGTAAAAACGCAGTGTTTCAAGGAGTCTCCTTCGGCCATAAATTCAGAAACATTCTCCAAGACGGAAATAGTGATTCCCGCCCCTGAGAAGCAAAGCCCGAAAAACTGCTTTTTCTGCTCAGCATACAGACCTTGCGCCTGCTGAATCTCAGCACGCATTTTCACAAGATATTTTTTTCTCAGCAATTGCTGTTTTTTCTCCACCAATTTGTCGTGCTCCAAATGCAGATCAACAGGACAGACGAGCAGGGCAGAGGTGATGTCTTTTTTAAACCAGCGAAGCAGTTCCATATAATCCTCCCAAATTCCAAAATCGGAAACCGTGTAATTGTTTTTGATGCAGATTTTTACCGCCTGCCAGTTGCGCAGGACGTGCTGATAGGGAGATTCAAGGTAATAGCGAAGCCATGAAATCTGCCTAGTTTTCAGCAGGGTTTCAGCGCAGGGGTCTGTTAAAAGTGATGAAAGCAGTATTTGAGGTGCTATGTCATAAAAAGCTGTCTTAAAGCCATTTCGTTTCAATACGGGAAGTACTTTCAAGCGTGAATAAACCTTATAGGGATTGATTCGGTACTTGGGAGAGTTCTGAAAATCCTTAGGGCGGATTTCAAGGGGCGAATAATACTGCCATGCATCGTAAGCCTGCGAAAAGACATTGGTACTGCGTGACATTGTGCGTACTTCTCCTTTCGGGTTTATCCAATGCTGCATTACTTCGGTATGGGAATAGCTAGGCAGACATCTTTTCTTCATCTGTTTGGTCGAACATATAATACGTACTATTTGAAAATCCGAAAGACAAGTCACAACTGTGTTGTATTCTATTTCCTTGAAGTGCACCTGATTGCATCCGTGCATCTTTAGTCTTCCTTTACAGGCTGTACACTTTGTGAATTTCGCAGACTGCTTCTCGTATTCGGGTTTCCAAGCATGACCGCAGTCCAGACAGTGGAACTTTCCACGTGATAAAACGCCCCATTTCAGAAAAATGGACTGCTCAGCCCAAGAGTACATTTCTGGGGCGATGGGTGCAAGGGATTCGCTTAGTGCGACTATCTGTTTTTCTATGGCTGTACGTGGTTTCATAAGTCAAAAAGCGTTAAGGTTTTCTGTGCAGGTTTTACTGTTGTTTGTACAGGTACAGTTTCGGGTCTTGAGACCTGTGGATTCATTGCAGGAGCAGAGTTGAATAAATCAGCCTTTACGGGCTGATTTACGACCACTTTACAGTTGATAGGTGCAGGCGCACCAATACTGTCATCGCTGTAATATTTGACCGCCATGTCAAAGATTTCCTGATTATCAAAGGCGCACAATCCTGTTTTTTTGACCTCACCGAAAATGTAACTGCAACAGCTCTCGATGTTTTTATTTTCTTTGGCAAGGCTTCGGGCAAAGGATGAATCGCCCTGCGCAGTTGTATTGAGATAATTCTCTATAGCGGTTTTAAAGTCGTCTGATGGTTTCATGATGGAAAAAGTTTGATTAATAGCTATTGTTCAAAGACGTCTCTGTAAATGCCGTAGCAGTACTCCTCAAAGCAGAGCCAGCATAAAAAAGTGTAATGGGGCAGTTTATAGCGGTTGGCAACAGGCTCTCCAAATACTTCTTCCAAATCATTCCTAATTCCTTCCAAATCTTCAAGGTGTTTGATGTAAAAAGCTTTGCAGTCGTTGTGGTAGATAAATTCTCCTATCATACCGCTGATACAGCCTCCTTTCTGTAAGTCTTCGAGGAAAGACTTCAACTGCTGTTTTTTCTTTCCGTTATAGCCTTCCAAATGGCTTAATATGATTTCGTTGAATACTTGGCTTACATCGTAATGAGAATACTCGTTTTTATCTAAGGCTTTCATAATGTGATTTTTTTGGCGTTTATAAATACAATTAGAACCCTGCCTTAGAAAGGCAGGTCATCAGGCTCTTCTGAGGAATTTTGTTTTTTCGGCGTGATAACTGCGCCCGCAGACCCATCCTCTTTTTTGGCAAAAGCCAAAATCTTAAGACTGTTGATGTGAAAGGTCAAAGACCCCATAGCCGAGCCGTCGTGACCGATATAGGTGCTAATCCCCACACGCCCGAACAGCTGAACAAGCGCCCCTTTTTTAAGCCACTGGGCAAGCTTTGCATTGAGCCAATAGGAGCAGTCAATAAAGGTTGTAATGTGTTTGTACTCGGTGCTTCCTTTGGGTTTGTAGCTGTCATTGATGGCAATGGAGAAGTTAACGACCTGTTTTTCATTTCCCACTTTGCGGGCTAGAGCATCTTTTGTAATACGTCCTGTGATTTCCATGATTTTAAATTTTAGCGTTACTGTTGTTTAAAATTTCTTTCTCCCTGCATTCCTAAAAATTGTTTTCAAAAGAAAAAACGGGAAAAAAGAAAGCAAGAATCAAGTGACCGGTTATGAGGATGCGGAGTGCTATAAGTCCCGAAGGGTGGCAAGCGAAAGCGGCGCCATTATGCGCATGCAGCATACGGCGGGCACTATCTTGGCTGCCCTTTTAACCCGTTTTGAATTGAAAATCATAATATGTATACAATGTTTACATATCATAATAAGGCCTGTAATAAATTATCGTTCTTTTTCACTGATTAATTTTTTTTGTAATCCAATTTTGTAGTTTTGTAAGGAGCCAATAATTATATTTGAGTAGCTAAGCACTCCATTTTATTTAACCATTAAATTATAGTCAGTCAATGAGCAACCTGATTAACTGGGAACACCTTAAACCTTACGAGGACGATAAAAAGAAAAGTTTTGAAGAATTATGTTATCAAATTGTCTTTGAATTGTATTCCTCTAAAGCAAGACTAAATTCAATTGATGACAGCGGCGGCGGAGATGGAGTTGAATTCTATCTGGAGTTTGCAAACGGTGATATCTGGGGATGGCAGTGTAAATTTTTCGGACGTTTTAGTGAAAGCGGAAGACAGGAACAGATTAAAAAATCACTGCAGAAAGCTGCTGATGTACATGGCTCCAGATTAAAAAAATGGTTTTTATGCAGTAAGCTTTCCATGACACCTTCGGAGAAATTATGGTTTGATAGTTGCGGGGAACTGAAATACAAAGGAAAACCAGTTTTATCATCTTTATGCAATCCAGAATTGATCCATTGGGGAGACAGTGAAATACTGAATTACTTAAGAAAATATCCTAATGTTCAAAGATATTTTTTTGCCGATAAAATTCTTGATTACGATTGGTTCAAAGAAAAGTTTGATATCGTTAGAGAATCAAGGGTTATTAAATCAAAATATTTAGAGAAACTTCACATTAACGGTTCAGCTGACGAAGAAATTTCAAAGTTTATAGGAGGAAATTCTTTAGCTGAACTCATACTGGATAGGGCTGCTCATCTGGATATCGATAGATTTAAAATTGATTATGAAGACGATATTAAGAAGATCAGGGGGTACGATGTTTCTACTGGTTTTGAGAAGACAGTAAAAAAGATAAGCAAATTTGTACTTGTTGACAGCCACGTAACGTTAATAGAAAGAGGAAATGTACTGCTTAGAGCTGCTGTTATAATTTTACAGGAGAAGGAACGTTACGAACTTAATTCATTGCTTAAAGAGATAGACAATTTTGTACAGGAATTTCAAGTTTATTATAATGAATATTCTATCCTTAGCAGAGATGAAGCTGTTGCGGATATAAGCTGGGATGCTGAGCGTAAAGAATCGGATCACTCAATTAAACAAAAAATACGCGACTGTCGAAACTGTCTGCTGGGGCCGTATTTTACAATTAGAAATTTTGATGCTTACATAAATATCTTTGCGATGCTTCAATCAGTGAATGAAACTGAAACCTATATTTCGGGAAATGCCTCAAAAGGAAAAACCCATCTAGCAGTTGATACGGTGCGCAAGCAGATAGATGGCGGAAAGCCTGCACTTTTTCTTTTTGGCAGCCAGTTCAGGTCTAATCTTCCTGTGAAGGAACAGATGAAACAGCTGCTGGATATTCCAAGTGACTGGAATGTAAAGGATTTTTTTGGAGCACTTGAAATATGTGCACGTGTGCATAAGACTAAACTTGTACTTGCCATTGACGGTCTTAATGAATCGGCTTATTGGAAAGATATTTGGGTATCAGGCATAGAAGAGCTGGCTAACGAAATCAGGCTGAATTTTTCTAATATTCTTTTGATAGCCACCTATCGCAGCTCTTATGAAGAAGTGCTCTTTCCTAAAGGCTATCTGTCCTATCCCGACGGAAAGTGGAGTTTGAAGGTGGAGGTGGATGGCTTTACAAATTACAATGTCAACGAAGCTACGGAAAGATATTTTGATCATTACGGTATTACGCTGCAGAACAATTCAGATAGGATATCCCATTTCACAGAACCTTTATATCTCACAATTTTTTGTGAAGCCAAAAAGGGAGAAACTGTGTCATTTCAAAATGAAGATATGTTTGATATTTTTGAGGAATATCTCCAAAAATGCAATGAAAATATTGTTGGGAGGCTTGGCCGTGAGCTCCGCTACAGTAAATCTTTTACAAAAGATATACTTAATAAAATTTCTGACGTACTTTGGAATAGTGATAAAAGGGATGTACCGCTTCAAGATGTTGTACCTGCTGTTCTTGATACTGAGACCCTACATGCTTTTGAAGGTGAAGATCTACTGATCTTCAGGGATTGGGATGGAAAGGAAGTTGTGGCATTTACCTATGATCTGCTTAACGGTTATCTTATTGCCAAAAGCATTTTAGAAACTGTCAAGGACGGCATTGAAGTTAAGGCTCTTATAAAAAGTGAAAAATTTGCAATTTCACTTCTTGGAGAAAATCGTAAACATGCCCTATATGATGATATTCTGCGTTCCTTCTGCATACTGGCAATCAAGCGTTTTGGACTAGAATCGCTGATCAGTGAATCTTATTCGCTCTCAAAATATACAGTGGAAGCCTTATTTGATTTGAATGCTGATATTATTCTGCCATATGAGACCTTGGCAAAAAAAATGGTTGCCACAGCTTTTCAAGATACTTCGAGAACATGGTCTTTAATCGACCTTTTTGACACTACTGAACTAGTTATCGAGCATCCGCTAAATTTCCTGTTTCTATCCGATCTTCTTCGCTCTATGAATGTAGCCTTTAGAGATATTTACTGGACCGAGAAGTGCAGAGGCAGTTATTATCCTGAGGAAGAAGGGAACTACTACAGTTATATTAATCATATAGAAAAATCAATAAGAGAAAAAGAGGTTATATCGGATCGTGTTCATATTGCTGCTCGAAAGCTGATGTGGATGCTGACAGTTACAAACAGAGATATGCGTGATCATGCTACAAGGGCACTTTATTATTACGGCAGACGATTTCCAATGGAGTTTACCGAACTTGTTTCCTATTCTTTGGCTGTAAACGACCCTTATGTATGGGAAAGAACTCTTGGAGCAATGTATGGAGTGATACTTGCAGAGCATAACAACATGGATCGTAAATTTAAAGAACAGCACTTAAAACCTGTAGGCCAAATGCTGTACAGTCTAATTTTTTCAGAAGATGCACCACATGGGACTACCCATTATCTTGCCCGAAGCTATGCGGCTATGAGCATTGAAACTGCATTGAAATATTTTCCTGATCTGCTTAATGAGTCAGAACAGAATAACATGAGAGCACCTTATAAGACAGGAGGCATAAGAGATTGGGGTGAATTTGATTATGAAAAGCAAAAAGGCAATTTCAATGATCCTATTTATATGGATTTCAGCAACTATACTATCGGGCAGATCGTAGATGACGGAAGGAATTATGATGATCCAGACAGTAAGAAGAAGGTACGCCGACAGATCTACTGGCGTATTTTCCAGCTTGGATGGGATGGGCTGATATTCAAAGAAATGGACAGCAGGATACAAAGAATGGAACATACAAGCAGGGGAACAAGAGCTAAAATAGAACGGTACGGAAAAAAGTATTCATGGATTGCTTTTTATGAGCTTGCCGGCTTAAGGGATGATGAGGGGCTGCTTAAAAACGAATATGGAGATTTCAGGATAATCAATCCTGATATTGATTTGAGTTTTCCTGAAGACTTGAAAGATGATGAATCAAAATTTGTTGATACGGATTATCTCGGTGATAGGAATCGTAGTCTGATGGAGTGGTATAGAAGTGGAGGAGGTGCAGATGTCACAAAATATCTTGAAGTTAAGGGCCTAAATGGAGAACCAGGCGAATGGATCTGTATGGATGGATTCATATCCCAGGAAGATAAAGAAATCCAAAGGGAGCGCTTTATATTCATCAGGGCACTTATAATAAAAAACAAAGATTTGGATGACGCTTTGTTAAGGCTGGATAAGCAGAATTTCAGAGGAAGATGGCTTCCGGAGAAAAGGGAAAACCACGATTGTTTTGCTGGTGAAATGTATCTTTTCGATGGCGCAGTATATGACAATTATGTTGATTTATCTTTTATTGAAGATACCAAAACGTACACGGTAAAAAAAGATCATCCAGATTATAATCCGCAATTTAATTTTGATACATTCGAGATGGAATATCCTGAAGAAATTGAAGTTACCAAGCAGATAAAAAAGAAGTTTGAAATTCTTCTGCCGGTTATGGAATATGCATTTTCAAGTGATAGCAGCGCAAATAGCTCAGGACATAGAACAGTTATTTCAAAAGAGCTGTTTAAAAAGCTTGAGCTAGTTAATGAACCGGATACATTTAACCTAAAAGACTCTAATAATCGTTTAGCATCACAGGAAATCAATTATAATAAAGACTATAATAACAAATACAATTTGGTTTATATCCGAAAGGATTTGTTAGATAATTTTCTGAATTCTAAGAATTGCACTTTGGTGTGGGGAATCTGGGGAGAACGCAATTTCAGTTTAGGGAATATAAATAATATGCGTGACCTTCATGCTGAAAGCGGATTGAAAAATTTTCCGGTTTTCCAATCACTTGAAATCTATAGGGAATAAGTTTGTTATGAAATAAACGAAAAAAGAAAGCTGGAATAAAGGGCATATCTAGAGGATGCAGAATGTTGTAAAATACAGCAAGGAGGAAAGGGAAGTGAAAACATCAGGAAGATGGGCAGTTTTTAAAGTTTGATGCATTACATAGGCCTTACGGCAATATTTGACAGAATTATTTTCTTCAAAGGCGACTCTATTGATTTATTCAAAATTATTTGTTTGAGTAAAATGATGCATTAGATAATGATTTAAACATTTAATCAACTTGTTTTAATGGTGCTATTTTCTGATAACACTTTTAATGAGTAATTGTCATTTTTTTTAAAATTTTTAAAAGCCAATTTGATAAATTAGGTATATGTACGTGCAAGCAAGTTTTTACTAATTTTTTACTTTTGGATATGCTGAATTTTGTTCTATAATACGGTTTTCCGTAAAGAGGAATTAAAATAATAATTCATATTTGTGTAGACGTTCTGTTTTGCTCAGAATTGTAGTGGAAACAGGTAATTTATAATCTAATCTAGAAATATAAATGTTTATAAGTGAAATAAAATTATGGAATTTTAGAAAGTACGGAACAAAATCTTCTGATTTAAATAGAGAAGCAGACTTAGTGGTTTCATTAAATAAAGGTTTAAATGTTTTAATCGGAGAGAATGATTCTGGTAAATCTACCATTTTAGATGCAATTAAACTGGTTTTAAAAACTCATGCATATGAATGGATAAAGGTTGAGGATAGCGATTTTTATCAAGGGACTGATAAATTAAAAATTGAAATCCATTTTTCCGGTATTTCTGATAAGGAAGGAAAACATTTTATAGAATGGTCTGGCTGGGGAGAAGAAGAAGTAGATATTAACGGTAAAATGGTTAAGCAGATAAGACCAAAACTTATTCTAAATTATCAAGCGGAAGTTAGAGATAATAGAGTAATTCCATCAGATGTGAAAGCGGGAATGGATGGTATAGGTAATTTGCTAAATGCCGAAGCCAGAGAATACTTAAAATGTACATATTTAAAAGCTTTACGAGATGCAGATAGTGAATTGACCGCCAAAAAGAATTCAAGACTTTCTGAAATATTGCAAAAGCATAAACTGTTTTATAAAGAAAAAGGAATTGACCATGAGTTTGAAACTGATTTCAAAGAAATTAATAAGAAGATTGAAAATCGTTTCAAGGGAACAGATAGTGATAAAAAGTATAACTTACAGATAAAGGCAACAATTGATAATTTTTTAGAAAAATTTATTGATGATAAAACTATTTCTTTGTTTTCATTAGGGAAGCCTGAGATTAAGAATATATTAGAGAAACTTAATCTAGGTATTGTAGATAGAAATAATCTTGGCTTAGGGAGTATGAATAGACTTTTTATGGCGGCAGAGTTATTACATTTGAAACGTGAATGGGAGGGTTTGAAATTATGTTTGATTGAAGAACTTGAAGCTCATCTTCATCCACAGGCACAAATGAAAATTATTGAGGCTTTAAGTGAAGAAGCTGATAATGGAATTCAATTTATCTTGACTACTCACAGTCCAAATATAGCGTCAAAGCTTCATTTAAAGTCATTAATAATATGTAAAGATAATACTGTTTTTCCTCTGGCAGATAATTACACTAAGCTAGGAAAAGATAATTATAAGTATTTAGAAAGGTTTTTAGATACTACTAAATCAAATCTGTTTTTTGCAAAAGGAGTCATCTTAGTGGAAGGCTGGTCGGAAGAAATTTTGATACCGGCGCTTGCACAGAAAATGGGATATGACTTGACAGCAAGAGAAGTTTCGTTTGTTAACGTAGCTTCAACTGCTTATTTACATTTTGCGAAAATATTTTTAAGAAAGGATGATAAAGAAATGAAAGTGCCAGTTGCTATTGTAACAGATTTAGATAATAGACCGGATGGAAAAGGAGTTTTCAAGCCTATCAATGAAGAAAATAAAAGAGTGCAAACAAAAAATCAAAATTTAGTTTTATTGAAAAGTGAATTAGAGAAGACCAACATAACTTTGGAGTTGGCAAAAGAATGGACCTTAGAATGGTGTTTGTTTAAATCATCTACTTTATCAGAACTTTTCAAGGAGGCTGTCAGTCTTGTTCATTCGGGAACTGAAGAATTTAGAAAAGATAAAAATGGAATATTTAAGTCTGAATTTCAAGATAAATTAATTTCAAAATTAAAAAAAGAAGATAGTACAAGTGGAATTGAAAAGGTGAAAATTGCATCTGAATTAGCTAATGGAATAATTAAACAAAAACATTTAGCCATTAATGAAACTGACGAATATTTGAAATACTTAATTGACGCTATTAAACATGCATGCAGTTATGGTAAAAGTTAAAGATGAGCATATTAAATTAGCGCAAGATATTTTTATTGATGGTAATGATTTTGATGATGAAGAGAGAATTCCATTTATAAAAAATTTTACTACATGTGATTTACTAGCAGTTCCCGGCAGTGGCAAAACTACAGCTTTAATGGCAAAACTGTATTGTATAGCTCAAAATATGCCTTTTGTAGACGGTTCAGGGATTCTAGTTCTAGCACATACCAATCAAGCCGTATATGAGATTGAAAAAAAACTTAAAAAAGACTGTCATCAACTCTTCGAATATCCCAATTTTATAGGTACTGTGCAAAGTTTTACGAACCGATTTTTAGCAAATCAAGCTTGTTTTGAGAAGTATGGTTCATACATAAGGAAAAATGAAGATGATATTCCTTCAGATAAACTAATTAGTTTATCAAAAAAATTGCCTTTTAAAAATACTTTATATGGTAATTTCTTTAATCAAATATATTCTAGAGAAGCATTAATAAGCACAAATTTATTAATAAACGAACTTCATATTGAAAAGAAAGAGGCTCTTGAGATAATAAAAAATCTTAAATCTATTAATATTTTAACTAATAAAAATGTTCTGATTTATAAAAAATGCAAGGATATTGCGCATAACGATCAAATCTCTGAGGCACTAAAAAGTATAATCGTTAGTGTAAATAAGAAAGCATTAGACTCAGTTAATTTAGAAAAACATTCAAGAGGATTAATTTATAGATTAAATTTTCTTGAAGAAAAGTTTATTTACGAAAATACTTCTTTAGGATTTAATACAGATTCAGGTAAAATTTTACTTGAATTATTTGAAATACTTTATAGAGAAGGTTCTTTGAGATATAAAGATTCATTTTCTTTTGCAGAATGGTATATTCATAAGAACCCTCAGATAAAAGAAATACTTCAATTGCGTTTTAAGTATGTTTTTATAGACGAAATGCAGGATCTAGAAAGATACCAAATTGATTTAATAGACAGCATATTTTTTTCTGAGAGCTCAAATACTGTAATCCAAAGAATTGGGGATATTAATCAATCCATATATAGCTCAGGTAAGATAATAAAAGATAATTGTGATTGGATTCCCAGGAATCCGATTTATTTAACTGGATCTAATCGTTTAACGGAAGAGATAGCCAATATTGTTAATTATTATACATTAGATCCACATACAGATAAAGATGGAACTAAAAAATTTGTTGTTAACGGATTGGCTAAATTAAATACTCCAATCAAACCGCACTTGATAATTTTTAATAACGAATCAAAAGATAAACTTGAAGATAGATTTGCACAGCTAATTAAAGATTTTAAACTTAATGAAACTTCAAGTGCATCAAAGAATGGTTACCATATAATTAGTTGGAGTACAGAATGGAATAATGATGAACAAAATATCGGAAATGAGAAAATTAGACTTAAAGATATTTTTCCAAATTATTCAAAAGAAACAAAGCAAAAGAAAGAAGATTTTGATTCTTTGTATAAGCACTTGACGCTCTTTGACAGAGAAAAGTTAACCATGGAGGCTATAAGAAAATCCATTTTGAATGCATTTTCAAGAATATTAAGGTTAGAAGGAATTTATATTGACTTTGAGAAGAAAAGATATTTTAGAAAGTCTAATATTATAGACTTTATGAAAAGTCAGGGCGATGAATATTATAATAGGTTTAAATCAAATTTATATTTATGGTGCTTTAAAATTGTTTCGAATAATGACATTGATTTAGTGTATCAAGAAATTAAAAAGTTTATAGAATCTGAATTTATAAAATTAAATTGGGATAACTTCGATACTAGTAAGTCAAGATCGATTCTTAAGTCAAAAGAGTTTATTGAAACAAAGCATGTAATTGGGCAGGGTGATTATTTAGTAAAATCTAATAAAAATTCAATTAATGAATTTAATTTGTCTTCAATCCACGCAGTAAAAGGACAGACTCATTGTGCAACAATGTACATTGAATCATCATATCATGAATATGAGACACAAAGGTTAAAGGTTGCTTCAAAATTGGCTACAAAAGCTAAAAAAGAAGAATTATTGCCAAATCCATTATTTAATGAGTTTCATTCTTATCGGGTTGGTAAAGATAGCAGAGCTAAACAGGCATTAAAAATGATGTATGTTGGTTTTTCAAGGCCAACTCATTTATTATGCTTTGCAGTTTTAAAGGAAAATATAAAAAATGATATTGATAAAATTAAAGAAGCTGGTTGGGTTATAATCGATGATTTAATTGATATAGATAGAATATGATTGAAAAATTTTGCAGCAGATTGCCAAGAGAAATATCCAATCCGATGTATAATGAATACTATAATAGAATGCGGGAGATTAACTTTATACTCCAGAACAGAGATGCGTATAAAAATCTTATTTCTTTCTCAAAAACCATCGAATTAGTAGTTGCATTGGCAATATTTTATAAAAGGGTAATTTCAAATATGGACGGCGCTGTCAAATTTGCAGGGACTGTTTTCAGGAACAGTGAAGCGGACGCAATAAAAATAGGGACTTATAAATTAACAGAAGCAGAGAAGAATCGTATCGCTGCAATAGTGATAAATTTTAATGTATTGCTGGAAAAATATTCCCTCACACATGATATTTTAACTACTGTAGAAACGAAAGACTTATTGAGAAAAATAAAGAATTTAAAATGGCACCTTGACAACAATGAAGCGAACAATACTCACAATAATGCTGAAGATGATAACAACAAAATAGAATAATGCCAAATCCATTTAAAAAAGTAGAAGATTTTGAGAATGAAATAAATGATTTTTTAAGAAGAAATAAAACTTTCATTTCTAATCAGGGTAGCAGGATAAGTGACTATTTTGAAATGAGCTGTTACAATTATATTGTAAGGTACTACCAGAATCATGGTTTTGAACTTAAAGTAAAAAATCTTATCGCAAGAAAGTTTAAGTATAAACTTTCGCCCAACGGTTATCCCGAAAATTTTTCATTTTTTGAAATATCTTGTCCTGTAGATAATGAAAATTTTCAGATGAAGATTTGTTTTGAAATTCACCATAATTTAACCGTTCAGTCTGGCTTTCAGGATGACATATATCTTACTCCTGATATTTCGGTAATAAATAAAGATTCAATAATTTCAGAGAATGACCATTATCTGGTAAAAAATTCTACAAAGAAGTTTTGTTACGTAGCGAATAAAGATCTCCAGACTTTCTGTGAAGTTAAGAACTTTACTCCTTTTCCAGAACTGCTTTTTAATTTTATAGGACTATTCAACGAACTAAAATCCCATTCACTATCAAAGGGATGGCATATTGAAGCCCCTAAGCATTTGTCGCCTTCTTTAATGATTTCAGGAAAAGGAAATATTCATACAGATAAAATAAAACATAGCCTTGAAAAAAGATACGGTGTTAATTTGTTTTTTGATCTCTTTGAAAACGGGTTAATAAATTTCACTGCGTATAATTCAGTTAATATAAATAAAATAGGATCATTAAACCCTAAAATATTTAGCAGTCTTTCTACTGATGCAGTAATTGATGAAATTGACCTGCCTTTTTAATGTTTTTTTAATTAAACTTATGATTTTGAAAGCTCTTTTAATTTGTTTTTTCTGAAAAAAAATATAAAATCTTCGTACTTTACTAAACTGAATACGAAAATGTTGTCCAGCAATACCATTAATATAATAATAAGATTCAATTTTATGGAACGAATAATATTTTTTTCAAGAGAAGACCTTGCATCTTATCCCATGATGGGCAAAATAAATGAATTTCTTGAAAATGGAAGACATATTAAATCACTTTATACTATAAATGATGTACTTGAACTTCAGCATATCTGTGAATATATTGATAATGGATTTTTTCATAAAGATTGGGATGATAAGAAGACAGAAATGTACAAAAAACTGATTAAGGAATTTAAAAAGCAAATCAATCTTTATTTTACAGGCCTTACATCAGAATTGATTGTTTCATTTTATGATGATATTAAATATGATTATCATGAATCATTCTGGATGCTTGTTAACAAGTTTAAGATTTATGAAAAAATTACGACAGCTGATCTTCTAACCTTGTTTAAGAAAAGAAGATTTGATATCAATGATATTCTTTACTGTAGCAGAATCGTAGCATTTTTTGAGCCAGAAATAAAAGCTTATCTGCTAGCTGATGAAAAAAATGCTGAAAATCTTTTAAGTTATTACGAACAGGAGCATGACCGTGAGCAGAAGGAAAAATATTTTCCCAAATCCTTCAGTCTTCACGATCGGGAGCTTTTAATAGACAAGTATCTGGATATAGAAGATGTAAATCTAAATTATGTCCGTCTGGTTGAAAGCAGTAAAGATTCTGAATTTCTTAAAATAAGTGACAAATTAAGGCTTAAAGCAAAAAGGCTCTCAAAAAAACTTAATGCTGAACACTTTAAAAAGGCTCATGTTACGACAGTTGCAAAAGGAGCATGTCTTAGCGAAGATCAGCTTGAAATAGAAAAGATAATCATGGAAGGAGAAAGACAGATTTACTCTTACAGTGTTAAGAAATTAAGGGAAAAAACAGGTAAGGAGGATCTTTTCAAGAATTACAGAAACATATTTGGTTTTATTGATTTTCAGGGGTGTATTGATATGGTAATTAAATCGTCAAGAATTGATACATTCGATAGGATTTTTATGAAATCTAAAAATGAATTTCTAATAAGTTTTGATTTTCGTGACAGAACATTAACAGGAGAATTGAAATTTGAGCTTTATAGATATTTCTTGGAATCCATTGATATACGTATAGAAGATGTTCTTCAATACTTTGTAAATGATTATCTTAATTCAAAGTTTGAAGTGGATACTTTTAGATTATACCTTCCCAATTCAATAAGCACTCCACTGGAAAAGATCAGGTTGATAGTGCCTGAGTTTGAGTCTTTAATTGAGCAATACCGGTTGTTTGTTCTTGAAGGTAGTATTGACTATGAGCTTTTACAGGTTACTACCAAAACTTCTGGTTTTGAAAAGATACCTTCGCGGGTAAAGAAAAAATATGTATACCCTGAAGGAAATGAATATTCAAAACTTAGAAATTATTTTTTTAATACAAGCAGTATTCTTTTTGATTATCAAAAATATGGTAAAAAATACAGCTGTTTCTATGAATTGATTATTTCAGAAAATATGATGATAAAAAATTTTGACAGTTATGAAAAAGAAGTTATAGATAAATTCATTGCTGATGACTATCTGATAGCTGATTTAAATGGTGTGGTAAAACCTAAAAATTACACTTTTTTTATTGTTCTAGGAATTCTGGACAATAACGATGTTATAAACTATTATCACTTTCCTGATTATATCAGAAAAGAAATAGATAGAATGGAAAAGCTAAAAATTGTTGCTTTTTCTGGAGCATTATTCACTAAAGCTGAGCGTGATTTTTTCAATTACTATTTAAATAACCGGTTCTCTAATGGTCTTTGGCTTCGAAATAAGTATGTACATGCGACAAACAGCCATGATGAGGAGGAGCAAAAAAATGACTATCGCATACTGCTTAAATTAATGGTTTTGCTCATTTTAAAAATAGAAGATGATTTAAGGGTCGAAGCGCATGCAAAAACTTTGAACCTGATAAATGCTTAATAACGTTAATTTTTCATTTTATTTCTCGGCAGATTAATCTCATGTTCCTGTGGATAAGGTTTACGATGCGTCATACTTACATCTTCACGAATCTGCTCATGCACTTTATATTGTCTGTCATTGGTATTTGAATATCTGGGGTCAGCAATAAAGGGCATTTTTGCCATTTTGGTTACAGTAATAGTAGGGAAGTGATAATCTATCTCAACATTCCCTAATAATAAATAACAGCCTCCTCCCTGAAATGGATATTTCGCAAGACTGTCTGTAAAATGTACAGTATCGAAAAATTCTCCATCGGCATCAATCCAAGTTCCGAAATACATAGCCCCCATCTTTGTAGGGACGTGCTTGCGTGAGATGAGATAGGCGAGCATACGGACAGTTTTCTTATGATACATCAATAAATCCTTTGCCATTACATCACCTCTGAATTTTGTCTGCAATAAATCAAAAGGGGAGCAGGATACAGGAAAACTTAAGAGCTCTATTTCATCGAAGGCATCTTCAAAAGGGGAGCGCTCCAGAACCGGAAGCTCAAATTTCTTTATAGGCTCCTGAAGCAGCATTAAATTTCTGTTTTCGGGTTTAAAATTGACCATTATCAGCCTTGCTGTTATCAACAACTGGTTTTTTGTTTTTCCTGTAAAGCGCAGTGCACCAATAAAAATTAAAATCTGGAGTCCTTCAATACCGACAGGAACACGGTTTATAAAATCTTCTAATGAAAGGTAATCCCCATTTTTTTCTCTTTCCTGCTGAATGAAAACGGCAATTTTGGCTTCAAGCCCCTGAAGATGCATAAAACCCAGATAGATATGACTGCCGTAAAGTGTGGTTTCATACTCACTCTTATTTACGCAAGGATTATGAATTATTGCTCCAGACATCTTTGCTTCATGGACATAAACCTCGGTACGGTAAAAACCACCCTGATTATTTATTACTGCAGTCATAAATTCTACGGGATAATGCACTTTGAGGTAAAGGCTCTGATAGCTTTCTACAGCGTAAGATGCAGAGTGTGCCTTGCAGAATGAGTATCCGGCAAAAGACTCAATCTGGCGGTATATTTCCTCGCTGAGTTTCAAAGGATGTCCTTGACGCTGGCAGCATTCAAAGAAATTATCTTTGACTTTCTGAAGCGCAGCTTTGGAGCGTCCTTTTCCAGACATAGCACGGCGCAGTATATCGCCGTCAGCCGCGGGAAGACCTCCGTAATGAAGTGCAATTTTGATAACATCCTCCTGATAGACCATAATGCCATAGGTTTCTCCCAATTGCTCTTCAAAAACAGAATGGAAATATTCGAAACGCGACGGATTATTATGACGGAAAATATATTCTTTCATCATACCGGACTGGGCAACACCAGGACGTATGATTGACGATGCAGCTACAAGGGTTTTGTAATTGTCACATTTAAGTCTTCTAAGCAGCCCTCTCATTGCAGGACTTTCGATGTAAAAACATCCTATAGTTCTTCCGATACCTAAAAAATCATTGCAGCTCTTTTCGTTTTTCGAAATGGATGTATCACGGATATTCAGACGGATACCTTTGTTTTTCTCTATAAGTTTTACCGTATCGTCAATATGCCCAATACCACGCTGGGATAGAATATCAAATTTCTCAAGTCCAATGTCCTCAGCGGTATGCATATCAAAAAGCACAATAGGAAAACCTTTGGGAGGCATTTCAAGAGGCGTATAATTGGTAATAGGTTCTTCAGATATCAATATCCCGCAGGAGTGCATGCTTCTCTGGTTGGGGTATTTTTCCAACAGCATACCATACTGCTGCACTTGTCGGACTACTTTATTTGTAGGGTGCAGATCCATAGGGTTTTTAGCGAGTGCATCCAGCTCTTCCTTCGGAAGACCGAAAACTTTGCCGACCTCTCTAAAGATTGACCGGTATTTGAATTCCACGTTTGTACCACAAAAGGCGACGTGATCAGAGCCATAACGTGAGAAAATATATTCCAGTATGGTATCACGTTCTTTCCATGACCAGTCAATGTCAAAATCAGGAGGGCTTTTGCGGTTAAGGTTCAGGAAACGCTCAAAATAAAGATCCAGTTCCAGAGGGCAGATGTCAGTAATCCCAAGGCAGTAAGCAATAATGCTGTTTGCACCGCTTCCTCTTCCGATATGCATAAATCCCTGAGAATTGCTGTAGCGGATAATATCCCAAGTAATTAAAAAATAACCACTGAATTTAAGCTGGTCAATTACAGTCAATTCTTTTTTCATTCTTGCTTCTGCTTTAATGTTATTTCTGCCGTAGCGCCATACAAGGCCCTGCTCAGCGAGAGTGTTAAGCAGCTTCATATCATCCTTTTTACTGCTGGTGTAATACTTTTTATTTTTGGGTGTTTTAAAATCAAACTCAAAATTGCACTGTTCTATAATTTTCTCTGTATTTGAGATGATCTGCGGGTAATTTTCATAATAAGAAGCTAAAGTATCAGAGGCAATCATTACCTCAGATTCCCGGCAGTGGTCATCAGGTGAGAGTCTTGAAAGAATTATATTGCGGTCAACTGCGCAAAGAATTCTGTGCAGATTATATTCTGTCCTGGTACGGAATGTGACCGGCTGGAGCACCACCATTTTACCAATCCTGTTTTTGAGGTCAGTCAAAATCAGTTTCTGCAATTCTTCAGGACGAATGCCAATATATTCATTTTCTTTTAAAACGTCTGGCAGATTTTCAGTAGTATAAATTATAAATACATCCTTAAATTCAGGTGCTGGAAAAGGAAGGGGTGTATTGTCAAAATTATGGCGGGTCAGAAAACGGTTCATTTCCGCCAGACCTGCTGCATTTTTAGCAAGTCCAACATAGCACAACGAAAATCCCCAACGGAATTCCATTCCTATCAAAGGTTTGATTCCTGCCTGCTGGCAGGATTTAATAAAATCATAAATTCCTGTAACAGTATTTACATCAGTAAGAGCCATAGCTTTAACACCGAAGGAAACTGCCTGCTCGACCAATTCTTCCAAAGGAATCGTGCCGTAACGCAAGGAGTGGAAGGAATGACAGTTAAGGTACATGACTTATGGTTTACGTTTTAAAATTTCATTTTTAGTATTGGGTTTGAAAGAAGCACCAGCGCACCGCATTACGGCATCAAAACCATAACGGCTTTTCATTCGGTCCATAGCCTGATATAAGGCCAGCATTTCTTCAGTATCGTGAAAGAGATCGATCTGATAAGTACCCCTTACAAGTCCGCTGAAACGCACTCCTATAAGGCGAAGACGCATACGACGCTGGTAGAGCTTATCGAAAAGTTCCTGAACGGTCTTGGTAAGGATATGATCGGCTGAGGTATATTGCACCCGGCACTGCTTTGTTTCAGTATCAAAATTGGCATATCTGATTTTAACCGTTACCGTTGAGGTAAGCCATTCTTCGGAGCGAAGCTGAAAAGCCAATTTTTCCACCATTCCCAAAAGTATCCTGTTGAGTTTAGGAATGTCAATTGTGTCCTGCGTAAAGGTATGCTCGGTTGAAATGGACTTTCTTTCTGTATAAGGTTCCACTGGATTGTTGTCGATGCCATTGGCTTTTTTCCAGAGTTCTATGCCATTTTTGCCGATCATCTGCTGAAGCACATCAGAAGGCATTTCTGAAAGCGTGCGGATGGTTCGGATTCCGATCCGCGAGAGCGTCTGAAAGGTTTGTTCCCCAACCATCGGAATTTTGCGGATGGAAAGCGGGTTTAAAAACTGCTGTACCAGATGCTCGGGAATCTCCAGGTTCTGTTTCTGTTTGCCTTCGCCCGTTCCGATTTTCGATACGGTCTTATTGACAGAAAGTGCAAAGGTGAGGGGCAGACCTGTTTGTGTGGTAATCCGCTTGGCAAGTTCATCAGTCCATTTGTAGCTGCCGTAGAACTTGTCCATACCGGTAATGTCGAGATAAAATTCATCGATGCTGGCTTTTTCCACCACCGGCGCTTTTTCCTGAATAATTTCGGTAATGTCATGGGACAGGCGGGAATACAGTTCCATGTCCCCTTTCATTATTTTGGCCTGCGGGCAAAGTTTCATTGCCATGTGGATGGGCATGGCGGACCGAACACCGAATTTTCTGGCCTCGTACGAACACGAAGCCACTACGCCTCTTTCCCCACCGCCGATGATCAGCGGTATCCCGTTAAGTTCGGAATTGGTGAGTCTTTCGCAGGATACGAAAAACGTGTTCATGTCGATATGTACAATTGCTCTGCTCATCATCTGTTCATTTTTATACAAATCAAAATTAGTAACAGATTGTATCAAATTTTTTTATTTTAATGTTATAAATAATAACAAAATTCTAAAATCCTTATTTTTCAGGGATTTGAAAAGAGTGCTTTTTTAAGCCGGAAATCGTTTATTCAGAATTTACGCATCGTCATTTTTTATGAAGTTATTTTTTAATACAATCCTTAAATAGAATTTAAATGCTGCTGTTTTGGAGTTATAAATCAGATAAATAAAAGACAGCCCCGCAGCAATAATGCGGGGCTGTCTTTTATTCGGTAGTCTCTTAATAAATAATTTTAAACAGCGGTTTCAGTTTCTGAAGATTCTTCACCTGAGATTTCTTCAAATGGGGTTTCCTCTATTTTTTCCACAGTAGCCTTCTGGGCGGATTTTTTCATGAGAATATAAAAATCCCTAAGGTGCCACCATGCCGGACATCGGTCCACCGGTCCGTTAAAGTTTCTGATAGTGCTGTAGCAGCTCTTTAGAAAAACCTGGGTATCGGTAATGTTGGCCCACGGTGTCAATTGGACTTCTTTCGGCGGAGGACTGGCCTCAAAATAACGTTTAATTTCTTCATGATTCATAGGGACCAAAATTAGACAAAAGCCGGACACTAGGCAAACTTTGGAGCTTTCAGGTTGGAATAGAAAAACATATAAATAAAGTATTCCTTGACTGTGAGAAAAATGAGTTAAATTTTGTACAATTGCCAATATTTATTTCTAAAAAGAAATCAGCATAATTAATTAATTTAATGAAAACAGTAATAAACACTGAAGAGAAAACTATCTTTTTTTCCTTCGAGGATTTTAAGGCAAAAATAGTAGAAGGAAATTGCTGTTTCATTTGTGGAGCAGAAGCGTCTTCAAAAGAGTTTAATGATGAACATATCATTCCCAACTGGGTATTGCATAGATTTGGACTGCACAAAAAAAGAATTACCCTTCCAAACGGCACTAAATTCAATTACGGGCAGTATAAAATACCCTGTTGTAAAGATTGCAATTCCAAGTTAGGGGAGACATTTGAAGTTCCAATAAGTGAACTACTTAAAAAAGATTTTGTAGATATACGAAAAGAGCTATCTGATGATCGGGAAAAGGCCGCCCTTTTATTCAATTGGCTTGCTTTGATTTTTTTTAAAACGCATTTGAAGGATAGAACGTTGGAAATGAATCGCGATAAAAGATTTAACGATGGTAAAATTGGGGACCATCACTACTGGGAGGATATGCACCATATCCATTGTCTAATTAGAAGCTTTTATACGGGAGCTGAAATTTCACCTGAAGTCTACGGTACAATGCTTATTTTTCCTATCGCAGATTTTGAGCATGATAATTTATTTGACTATATTGATACACCTTACGGTAAGGTTGCGATGATACGTATAGGCAGTTTCTGTATGATTATAGTAATAGACGACTGTCGCGGTTCTTTGAATGTGTGGAACGATCTCAGGAAATTAAAAGGCTCCCTTAATAGTTACCAGATTCGTGAAATTATCGCACATTTAAATGCTATAAATATTAATTTAAAAAACAGACCTGCTTTTAAATCTCTAATTAGAGATAATGGTGAAGGAAAATATACAATTTTTGCGCAGCTTCCGCCTTTATGGGAACTTAAAGAGGAGCAGACTGTTATTGAGGATCGATCATTTTTACTCCATCACTATATTTCAATTAAAGTAGAGCTTAACGACCATAATCTAAAAGTTCTGCAAGAGATAAAGATGGGGCATTATAGTTTTCTTTTTAACGAGAGGGGGGAATTTCTTTCCAATGAGTAATTCTTTTTCATATTTTTATGGATGGTTCAATGCGGGGAGGTGTCCAATAAAAGATTTTATTGTCGGCAAAGAAAGATATTGGATATTGCGGACTTGCCGTAGGGCTGCTGTTTTTAGCTGCCTGAAATATGCTTGACATTTTTTGATTAATAATCTTAAGACATGCCTCGTATATACCGTCAAGCTTATCTGGCATTATGCCGATTAAATCCTGTTTATAATCTGTCTGCAAATCTCCTACGGCATTATGATAAACGCTTTGCGTGAAAATATAGGCAAATTTAATAGTTTTTGTGTCTTTTGAAATTGTTTCTTGAACAATTTCTTTGAGCAGGCTATGATCGAGGCTAAAATAGCCGGTATTAAGTATAAATACGCCAGAAGAGTCTATCGATTTAATTTTTTGAAATTCTTTTATTTGTTTCGAGGCTTTGCTTATTACATTTTTTATTGAATTTGCAATTGTGCGCTTATATATTTTTTGGCATTCAGGGTCAAGGTTTGAAAAATTAATGTTTATAGAAAATCTGCTGTCAGTTTTGAAGATTTTCGCAATGCTTGTCCTCCTGTCATCATTAAACAGGCTTTCCTTTTGCAGGTCCTTTAGTTCAATTGCAATATTTCCAAGTATAAAATCAGGAGTCATAGATGTAGTTTCTGCAATTTTGCTTCCGCCAAAGTGCTCAATAATGTTTTCAAAATCGGACTCAGAAAATCGGGGAATATCATAGAAATACAGTTTTGAAAATCTGGGTTCTTCAAAACTTTGAAAAGAATATCCCTCATTATTGGCAATTAGGTATGCCTTCCATAAATCTCCGCCATTTTCTTCGCATCGGGATTCAATAAGAAGATCAATTATTATTTCAGAGCACACAACGAAGTTTCTGCTGGAAATGGTTTCATAAAGGTATGATTTTGAAAAATCGCATTCGCGCATCAAAAGGATGCATTTACTGTATGATTTGGCCACTGTAGAGAATCCTTCGAAAAAAATCCTTAAAATGCGCTTTGGGTTATTCATTTTTAAATACATTTCTGAATCTGTCAATAAACTTTTCTTTATCCATTTTATAGGAAATTATTCTTCTAGAAATTGGGGATAGCTGTTCCGTGATATTTTCATTCGCTCGATGCAGCAATTCAGCTTGGCTTTTAGCATTACGCACCTCCTTTGTGTAATTCATTTTGTCTAAATGCAAGTCCAGCATTTTCTTGAAATTTTCATCCTTTATCTGAAAATAGGGAAGCCAGAGAATTAAAGTGTCTATATCTAAAACAGTAAGACTTTTAATATTGAAAGTTTCATTCAGACCGCCGAGTCTGCTTGCGCACTGTTCCTTAAACCATTGATTAAGTCTGTAGTTAATTCCTAAAGTTTGGAAAATTCTATCGTGGACCAGTAAAATAGGGTATATGGTAAGTGCTTTTGCTGAATTTACAAAATCATCGAACCTAAATTTTTCGCTGCCAATCTCAGCAATTGTTGTGACGAGCTGGCCGATACCTACTTTCTTTGTGCCGTCAGCTAAAAATTTTGTCTTTAGGACAGCATTTATCTGTTCTATATTGGCCGATGCTTTTATGCCTTTCGCAATTAACACGTCCTTATTCTCGAAAATAAAAACTTCATTGTCTTGGCGAACATAATAATCAGGTTCTCCAGGAAGTTCTTTTTCTCTCTGCGGTTTTTTTATGAAATGTTCTTGTGAAAATATTTCATCCAAGATGTTTTTCATTAGAAAGCTTTCAGAAAATTCACTGTTAAAAAAGCTGAAGAAGTTGCCATGCGAAGCTTTTAAAGGTAGATCCTTTTCATACAATTCTTTAAGTTTGAATTTTGCGCTTTTGTAAAATTTATCCACTACGAAAAAGTAATGGACAATTGAGTAAAGATTATCACCGGCCTTATAGATCGGACTATTTTTTATGTGCGTGAAATCTTCATCCGGAGCGATATCGTCTGATACCATTGAGTCTAGAAATGCTTGCGCATCCTTATCTTCGACATTCCACAAATAGCTGTTGGTTCCTTTCAAACGCATCAATTGCCCGAAGAGAAATGTCATCTGATCAATAAATTCCGCTTCAGTTGAAACATTAAAAGATTTAATAAACCCTTCTTTTATGTTTGCATATTCGGGTTTGGAATTAAGAAAGGCGAAAAGACTCTCAACCTTATAAAAAGTGGCATAAAGCAAATGTAAAAATTCCAAATCGTCATTTTCAGTAATGGCCAAATCAGCAGAGGGAAAGGTAAAGATTATGCTGAAATCCACTATTTTTTCAAAGTTTTCATCATTTACATTATCCAACACCTGTTTTTTTATAACTTCTGTATTGATGCAGAGAAATGCTTTGAATAAATTTACTTCGTCGTCATCAGGGGAATCATTGGTATTGTCTTCAAGTAGCATTTGAGAATTGGATAAGACAATTTCTGCAAATTTTAAGGCACTTATTTTATTAAGGACATGAGGTTTTTTATTGATTCGGTTTATAAATATATAACTGTTGACTTTGATGGATATTTCCTTATGAATGCCAGGATTGCTGAAAAAATTATCATAATTTGGAAGAGGCTTTGTATTAAAGAAACCGATAGATTTAAGCAATGTCTCTTTCGAAATTTTTTTTAAATAATTGACAACTTGCTGAGGCTTTTCCTCAGGAAATACATCTTTGAATTCTAACAGCTGGTTAATATTTATCATTTTACCTTTTTTTTAATGGGTTCAATTAAATGGCTTAAGATGATTTGAATAAGGTATAGTTTGCTATTTTATGTTTTTCGACGAAAGCATAAATTTCTTTTCTTAACTGCGTTTCTGTCGTACTGCGCTTATGTTCCTTTTCAATCGTAAAATTTAAAGAAATCTGAAGTTCTGCATCTGCCGATTTTTTCGAGATGTAATCTGGAAATGCTATTATTAAACTGGCATTACCTTTGACGCCCCTGATATCAAAACTAAATTTTAGCGAGATTGATGCAACAATTAGTTTGTCATGGTAAAGATTGTTTTTCAGGAGAGGATTGTTTTGAAGCCCTCGACCATTAATCTTCAATGAATCAATTTCATCAACCAATGCTTTGATGTCTTTGTGGGACTCTTGGTCTTCGTCCAGATAAAGGTCAATATCAGTTATGGATAGAAACTTTAGATAGATGCAGAAATCTTTAGTAAAGGAATAAAAGAACTGAATTCTTTGCGCATTGGTAAAGTCTTTAAATTTGATTCGGATAAAATCCTCATCCGGTTTAATAAAACTTTCATTTTTCAGAAGTTTTTTTACCTCCCCAACTATTAGCTCATTTATAAGAATGGTTTCCTTAGATGTTGAGTTTTGCTCAACTGATAATTCAAGTGTTCCCCCTTTCGATTTTTTAACGAATACTTTTCCCGCATGTTCTGTTTTGTTGCTGGTCCAATTTTCCAGATAGTTATCTCGTTCAATCTTGTAGTCAAAAACAGCAGTATCATCTTCTAAATAAAAAGTTGGTGTTCCTAACAGCTTAAAATTGGGTTCATATTTATGCGCCTCTTTTATTTTGCTTCCTAAGTCTACAGAATTAGAAAATACCTTTGAAAGATCAACTTCGCTTGTACACTTAATTGTAGCAGTTCTGAATTTAATCGTATCTTCTTTTTTCTTCTGGGCCTCATGTAAATCTCGAAAGTCTGATGGGCTTATGAGGGTTTTCATTAATAGAGGAATAGAATTATTTTTCTCGATGTGTCCCAGAAAAACACCTTTATCTCTTAGTAAACTATTAATGTTTGATGTCGTTATGGTAGCGTTGACAAGCAATTGTCTTACGTGGTCTCCTTGCGGTAAAAAATCTTTTTCCATTTTTATTTATTTCTGAAATCAGATGGATATAAATTAACCAGCAGATTTTGATTAAAGTTGTATTTTGGGAATTTGAATAGCTCGCTTTCAATTATGCTTTTATGATGCAGTTCATTGTAATCAGGGAATGATAAGATAGTCCTCTTCGCCGAGGCCAAGTGATCAAAACTGTTTGCAAAAGAAAGCAGTTTGGAAAGATTATCACTGGAAAAACCGTCTTTACAGAAGATAATGAATTCCACATCAGATCCTTTTTCAATTCTTAAGGGGATAATATCGGAGAATACATATTGTATCGGCATGAAATCTCCGTAGCTCATTGAATTTAGCCCAATGACATTTAAACTGCTATTGTGATATACAAATTTTACATTTTCTACACCAAAAACTTCTTTTGCCCTATATATTGTCTGGTATAGAAAATTAATCCTGTCATTATCTATGACTATAATTTTGTCAAAGATTAGATCTGTATCAATCTGTACATTTGAAATTTTAGGAATAAGTTCATAGTCTTTGGGACTCTTGTCTGAAAGCCACACTAGAACGCCAGTGATTTCGGTTCTGGTCACTCCTCCAAATTTATAGTTTGTTTCTGCATATAATTTGGAATTTTTGAAGCATTCCAATGTAAAGGCTAAGTCCTCGAAATGTTCTTTAAATTTAGCTTTCGGGTTTTTGGGATATTCATCCGCAGTATATTTCGAAGAGATAGCCACAATATCTAATAATTTGTCTTCAAGCGGACTTTTTACGCTTATTAGGGCATCAATGCCATGAGTAGTTTTATCTCCTTTTGCTGTTTTGGATTTATGTTTTGTTCCTTTTATGCAGCCGATTGTCTCATTGGAACTTACCGAGTTATACCCAAGTATATCTTTGAAGAAAAAGTCCACTACCTTTTCACCTTTTTCGCCAACTGTTTTTGACCATTCTCCCATTCTTTTACGTGTTTTGTTTGCCTGCTAATTTAAGCCAATATTGTAATTTTTATGCACTGGAAATAGGTTTAAAGTGAGAAAGTTATTAACGTATTTGTAAACTTATACTTAGAAAACAATGTGGTTTTCCGTAAAGTAAATCCAGAAATTAATAAGCTGTTGGTTTTTAGGTGACTTAAGATTTCTTTTTCTTGATGATGAGGTGTCTTAGGTGAATGCTTTCTGAAATGCGGTCCATTTCAGATTCAGACAGTTCAGTAATGTCTTCTCTGATCTGTGTATAATTTCGATTGATGAGTACACCGTCAAGAATTCGTATTGGCTCAATTTCTTTGTAACTGTCTGTCTCTTTTTGCAGCGCATTATGATCATTTAAAATTTTACAGTGGAATGTTTTTAGTTCAATCTTGCAATCAGGATTATCAGCACACATACCTACAAATTCGCCTGAGCTAAGTGATGCTATTTTAGATGCCGGCACAGCGGATTCGAGCTGTCTGGAACGGCTGATAGAAGTATCAGAACTATTAATAGAAAGGCTTTCGCGATCCTGCATTATTTTCCCAAAACGTTCAGAAAGCTGTTTGGCGGTATCTCCGGTAACCTGTCCAGAAATAATATTTCCAGTGATGTTCATAATCACATCTGCCTGCTCACGGCCGTAATCTTTTTTCAGCTGGCTGAAGTCCTGTATGCCCAAAGTTGTACTTACTTTGTTGCTTCGTGCAGTAGCAATTAGACTGTCAATATTGTTGAGGTATACGGTTGGAAACTCATCAAAAATCAGGCTACTTTTTAATTTGTCTTTACGGTTTGCAAGCTTTATCAGCCGGCTGGTATAGAGCGAAAGTACAGCGCCATAGGTCTGGATTTTCTGTGGATTATTTCCCATGCAGACAATTTTTGGAGCGTCGGGATTATTAATGTCAAGTGTAAAATCATTTCCGGAAAGCACATAGTAAAGCTGGGGAGAAGAAAGCCTTGCCATTGAAATTTTAGCTGACGCAATTTGTCCCTCAAGCTGCTCAGAGGCATCGTTCAAAAATGCACTGACAAATGGATTGATAAGCACCTCAATTTCTTTTTCAGAACGCAGAAGGGTGAAGAGGATTTTATAATCCAGCTGCATAAGTTCAATCACATGGGGCAGGGTGCAGAATTCGCCATCGTTGAATTTTCTGAGATACCAGATTACTGCGGTAAGGAAATTAATTGGCGATTCAACAAAAAAATCACCCTGTTTTTTAATCCATTCGCGGTTAAGCCCTAGGAGAATTGTACGAGCAGATTCTGCCGCGTCGGTAATGTCTGTCATGGATGCAGGGTCGAGGGGATTGCACCTGTGTGTGCGGGTGAGATCATCAAAATTAATTACATAAAATTCAGGCATCACTTTGTATAAATGTCTATTTTTTAAATAGGCATTGTAAACGATTTTGGTCAGGTCATCAAACTTAAAATCATAGACAAACATACTAAACCCTTTTCCGATATGCTGGGTGATTATATGACGTATAACAAAATAAGATTTTCCGGATCCTGGTGATCCGCAGACCAGAACTCCCCTGAAAGGATTTATGATATTGATCCAGCTTTTTCGGATTTTATCACGAAGATAATACTGGGCTGGAAGATTAACGGAATACTCATTCTCAAGAAGTCTTTCCTCCTGTGGAAAGGTCTCATTTTCCTTGTTGAAAATATCACGTGAGTTTAAACTTCGCCTTATAATCCTTGTAAGTAAGGTGCCTGCAGTAATGATAAAAAGCAAGCCCAAAGATGTTGTTATCACGTAAAGCAGAAAAACAATTTTTATATTGTACTGGACCTGCAAAATAAACCAGCTCGCAAAATAGAAAAGTATTCCTGCAATGAGAAAAAGCAGAGCTGTTTTAAGTTTCAGTTTTTCGTCTTTTCTCCCTTTTGCCCCCAAAAGAGATATAAAAATAAATAGGAGCGCGAGCAGTTTTGATTTGTGAAAAAAACTGAATAATCCCGCTTTATAAATATTTTCAAGAATTTTGTCGCTGAATTGTGAAACAAGACCAATCTGCTTACAGACTTGATAGCCGTAATAATAAAAATGAATTCCTAAAAGTATGATGCTGATAAGGCGTGACATATCTAAAATTTTTCTCAGTGCCTGTTCATTTTCCCCTGTGTTCATAACTGTAAATTTTAAATGATTAATTATTGGAAAGACCTTTTCTTTTTCTGTTTTTCTTTTTTCTTTTGAATTCTTTCGGTATATGTCCAGAGTAAAATTCTTTTTCAGTAAGTACTTGTATGAGGTCCTGCAGACCATTTACAGAAATTTTCTTCAAGTGAAGTATTTCCTGTATTTCCAAAAGTGTTTTTACTTCGGGTGAATGTGGTCTGTTTTTAATTTCATTTTCTGATGTACTGCAGTTCTTAGAGATTGCTGCGGCAGAGAATTCTTTTCCAAGCTCACTTCCGTTACAAACATGTTTTGTAATATGGTCAACATAGGTAAGTCCGTATAAGGATCCTTCGGCTGAAAGGCGTTTTACCATACTGATGCCTATCTTATCCAATTCAGATTCAAGCTGGGATAGAGTAGGCCTATCATCTTGGAAAATATTCCTGATGACATTTTTAATACGAATACCAGGTCTGTTATTTTTTAGTTTATTTTCTTCAAACTTTTTCTCCAGAAATTTAAGTGTCGGCTTATTGTTAAAATCACTTGCTTTTATCGGTACCCCGCTATATTTTCCATTGCTGTCGATTATCCTGTAAATAAGACCGCCGGCCTTAAATGTCCTTGATTTTTCAGAGCCTCGACTAGCAGAAACATTATAAAGATTAAGCACTGCGTTTAGCTGGGCAAGACTTTTAAACTGATAATTGTCCAGAACAAAATCAAGTACTCTTGAAACAGCTTTTTTTGATTGTATTTTACCATATTGTACACCCACTGTATCAATAGGCTTGAGCTCATTATATATTTCTTTTTCCCTGCCCTGTGCTTTTATGAGATTAAAGTCTTTTTCGATTTTAATACGTGCAGTTTCTGACTGGTTTCTTCCGATATTCTGCATATCAATTCTTTTGCCGTCTGATTTTACTTTTACAGAAACTATATGAATGTGCGGGTGCGCAGCATCGAAATGCTGATAGACTAAATAAGGCTGCTCTTCGAAGCCGATTTCAGACATATAGTTCTGGGCAATATCCATTAATTTTTCAGCGTTCAGATCTTTTTCCGATGGATGAAAATTGAGCGAAATATGCACACTTCCCCGCTTCACATTTTCGTTTAATTCAAGTGTACGAACCAAATAATTTACTTTAAATGACGAGGTCATCTTATCATGGTCCGCCGGGTAATTTTCAGCACCAATACATCTTGCTGTGCCCTCGGAAACTTTGTTCTCATTGTAATGAAAAACACGACGAACTGACTGTCCTGTTTTAATTACGGCAACCATTTTTCAATGAATTTGTGCATGGATATTTTTATTGTCTCGATTGATTCAAACAACTTGTTTTTATCTTCCTGCGATGACAAAATCCAGTTTTGAAATTCAGAAATCTGCTGAAGCGAATGCAGTTTTTTTACTGCCTGATTATAATTGTTTCCAACAGCATTAATTTCTGTTCTAAGCTTTGAGATTTCCAATGCCAAATCATCTACGGACTGATTGCGGTACTTTAAAATAACAGGTTTTCCAAGCAGATTTTTACGGGCATAATCACTAAGTTTTGGACAGAGTGATTTATTAAATCTGTCTTTTAAAAGTTTCATTTCGTCAGGTGTCAGACGCAGATGAATCCATTTGGTCCGGTTGGTGTTTTTCTCTTTCATTTTTTATCCTTTTCATTTCTAACACAGTTTTCATCCTTAAAAAGTCTCTGCCAGCGAGTTCCGAGCGAATAGGCAGCCAGATATCGGTTGTGATACAACCGGACATCTGGCCGACTGCACAAAAACGGCAGTCTTTATGATACTTAAAATAATTATGTAAACAGTTTTATTTAACTAACCTTTAAAACAGATAGAGACAATTTTTTTTTCAATTGCTTAGACGAAGTTAATAAAGGTAGAGCCAGCAGACAATCATCACCAGATTTTGAAGCGAATAATTTCAAAGGGACTTTTTATTTTTACAAAGTGTTAGTATTAATCAAAAACGCTGAAATTATGTTTACAAAAAATGATGTAGTAAGGATATTCGATACGGTATTGAGTAGTCCGGGAATGGGAGAAACGGTAAAGATAGATTTAAAGATTTCGCGAAAGAATGTTCTATTGCTTTCCCATGTTATTAAAGAAGGAATTGCTGCAGAAAAGGACGGCATAAGTCTTTTGTCAGGCACTTCTAAAGAGAGCCTTTCAGAGCTTGAAAACCTCTCAGAGGAATGTCTGCAAAAAGCAGGTCTGGTGGAGCTGAATGAAAAGCTTAACCTTCTAGGAGATACCTCTAAGCAATAAGAAACAATGTGTTAGAAAGAGAGCAGCTTAACAAATATCCGATATATCTGTTAAGCTGCTTTTTTGTATGAAAAATTGCCTGATTTTATAAAACTTTGGCTTGATTCTAATAACTGCTGTTTAAAAATCGCGTCCTAAATTTGCTGTATGTTAATCGTAAGAGTTTGATTTTTTTGAACTATATAAAATAAAGTAGCATGAAATCGGAATGTAGTATTAAAAATTTTTTTATTGAATTTGTCTGTATCGCACATGTCATACTTTTCGTTTATGCAGCAGTCAGTAAAATTATTGAATTGGAAAGCTTTGAAGTGCAGCTAGGCAAATCGCCATTGCTCAGCGCATTTGCATTTTGGATAGCCAGATTTGTTCCTGCAACAGAACTTTTAATTGCAGCTTTGCTGCTGCTGCCACGTTTAAAAAAAACAGGATTATATATGGCATTGAACCTTATGGTTATGTTCAGCGTCTACATTTTTATTATTCTACATTATAGTTCGTTCATTCCCTGTTCATGCGGAGGTGTATTAGAAAAAATGAGCTGGAATACTCATTTGGTTTTTAATATAATTTTTATCCTGCTTGCCTTAATTGCAATACTTGTTTTAGATCAAAATACATATAAAAAGAATGTCCTCAAAATTATTATTCCTGTACTTTCCAGTACTGCTATTGTGGTGATTTTATATCTTCAGTCTGAGAGAATAATGCATTACGAGAATCCATTTACAAGAAGGTTTCCTAACCACCCGGCGGTATTTAAAAATTCGTATGACCTAAAATACAATTCCTATTATTTTGCGGGCAATTCTGGTAATAAATTGTATTTGGGAAATTACAGCACTCCGCTATATCTAAGTGAATTTGATGCAGAACTGAAATCTTCGAAGAAAATAAAAATAGTTTTCAATCCTAAAAAAAATGTGCTTTTTAATACCGTAAAAATTTTAGTGTGTGATTCTTTATTTTATCTGTCAGACGGGTCAATTGCAAAGCTTTATAAAGGAAAAACTATTGACTGGGAAATTACTAAGGAATATAAAAAAATGTCATATTTCACTACGTACGCACCAATGAATTCAGGCGGAATATTTTTACGGTCAAATGATCCTAAAACATTAGATAATATTCTGGGAATCTACACACAATCTGATAGTAAGATAAAATATTACAGAGAATTATTGCAGAAACAGATTGATGGGATTTTTGATACTGACGGTGTGTTGCTTTACAGCAGAAAAATGAACAAGGGAATATATCTTTATTATTACAGAAATGAATTTTTTATTATTAACCCAGATGGAAATCTCGAATCAAGAAATCATACAATAGATACAATTTCGAAAGTAAATTTAAAAGTGGCCTACACCAAGAATGGTTCTGTAAGGGAAATTTCATCACCTGCACAGGCTGTGAATGCCCATGCAGCTATAAATGGAAATCTTCTTTTTGTAAACTCGCAGGTTAAAGGAAAATATGAGAATGATGAACTCTGGAAGAAATCATTTATAATAGATGTTTACGATTTAGAAAAGAAAACCTATCTGATGAGTTTTCCCGTTTATAAAACAAAGTCTGATAAGTTGATTTATCTTCATGTATCGGCTAACTATTTATATGCAATAATAGGAACAGATCTGGTGGTTTACGAATTGCAGCCAATCCTTATAAAGGAACTTTAAGTTGAAAGAATATATTAAAAATATACCAGCGCAGGTAACAGGAGTGAGATCGAAAACCTGTAGAAAAGAGTAGATCATACAAACAAATTAATTATTACATTATGAAAGCAGTATTTTTAAACAAAACTGCCCGCGCCGGGGCAGTTGTTTTAGCAGTAGCAGGTGCATTCTTCACAACATCTATGCAGGAAGTATCTTCTGCAGCACCTAAAATTGGTTATCCAGCTGATAACAATAACGAGTGTACAGATGTTCAAGTTCAATGTAGTGACAATTTGAGCGCTTTTCTTTGCCGTGTAAACGGTACAAGTGGAGCTATTGCCTACGACAAAGACAGCGATAATAATTGTATTCAACCGCTGTATCGTCCTTAAATAAGGGCTCTCAAATTAGGAGAAAGAGCAGTGCAGTACAGATACTGCACTGCTTTTTTTATATGCCTTCTTTAATCCAGTTCGTTGAAATATCATCTTTTAAAAAGTAGTCAAACCACTGCATCATTTTAAGGGTAATATCTTTCTGGTTTTCAGGAATGGACAGCAGATGGTTTTCTTTCGGATACAAAAGCATAATACTTTTTTTTGATGCCCTTCTCAGGGCCAGATAAAATTCAATGCTTTGTTTTGGATCTACTATCTGGTCATCTTTCCCAGTCCATAAAAGTACAGGTGTCTGCACTTTGTCGGCAAATCTGATGGGTGAATTTTGATCATATTGTGTAGGAATTTCGTAAGGTGCTTTATCCATATTCCACTGGTAGGTTTTGAACCGCCACATATTTGGTTTTCCTGATTGTTGTCCCACAGTATAATAAAAACTGTTTAAATCAGTTATGGCTCCGCTTGCTACAACAGCTGCAAACATTGGTGTCTGGGTGACTATGAAGGAAGCTTCATAGCCCCCGAAAGAATGGCCTGCAAGTCCAATTTTGTCCTGTTTAACAATATTCATTGATTCTACTTTTTTAACAGCCGCAGTAACACAGTCTAGTGCCCAAATTCCAGGCCGCATTTTTTCGAGTTTAATATCAGGCAGAAGTACAAAATAGCCCTTTGATGTCAAAACAGAAGGATTAAAACCATTTAAATTAAATTCGGAAGGATTTTTATACCTGTGCACAAGATGCGACTGCTTTTCATAAATGTAAACAATCATGGGGTATTTTCGGGTGGCATCATAATTCGCCGGAAATAATAACACACTTTGAAGACGCTCTTTTTTAGAATTATAAAACTCTATAAGTTCAGACCTGCCCCAATGATATTTTTCAAAATGCGGATTGCTTTGAAAAACAATCTGTGCTTTTTTATTTCGGAAAGTTATCACACGGGGAGGAAGATTAAATTTCTCTTCACTGAAAAAGAAAATTTTTCCATCATCATTTGTCCTAAACTGATCTGTATAACTATCATTATAGAATAATTTCTCTTCACTTTTTTGAGTAGTCCAACTGTAAAATCCTGTTTTACCATCCTGACCTGCCGCAGTAAGATAAATATCTTTTGAAATTGATATAACTGATGAATTTAACCCGTCATAAAGGTTGTTTATTAAATACTTCGAAGATGAAGATGCGACACGGAAAACCGTACTTGACTCCCTGCCATGTGTTAGTCTCTTATAGTTTTTTCCAGAGGAATCAAAGAACCATAAATCATATTGGTCGTAAATAATTATTTCTTTATCGTCGGCTGTCCATCCGGCAATTCCACATGGAGATTCGGGCGCAAGAATAATCTCTTTTGCTTTAAATTTGACACCAGTTTTTTGAGTTAAATTAAGGTGAGTCTGTTTTGATATGTCATATATCCACCAGTTGTCATTCTTGAAGTAACTGATGTATTTTCCAGCTGGTGAAGGAATTACAACTGCATTTTCACCCTCCTGTTTTTTAAGAAAAAGTTTCTTTTCAAAGTTATTCAGATCCATAATAAAATAATCTCTGGGACCATTGTAGTCAAACTGTGGTTCATATTGTTCTGGATTTGAGAGCAATGCATAATCCTGTTTTCCGCTAATCATTATTTGGGGCAGTTCCTTGGACGTGAGCTGGCTAAAACGATTCTCCAGAGGCAGCCAGACAGCAAGCTGTGTCATGTACGCAAAACTGCCTTCTTTATTCTGCTGCGGATTAATCCATTTATCGTTTGCATTCCAAATTTCAACATTTTTTTTCTTATGATTTTCGATTACTACTTTATCCTTTTTTATTGCAAAGAATATTCTCTTTGAGTCCCTTGAAATTAGAATTTTTCGGAAATTATCTGCTGTTAGGCTAGTGTGTTCAGGAAACGATGAAAAAGCTGAAGGATTAAATTTTTTAAGAGCGCGGTTGTGCAGATTATAATAATAAAGTACATGAGGTGATCTATCGTCAGGTACAGTTATAAAAGTAAATGCATTATCGTCTTTCTGCCATGATGATTGAAAAGAAATGCTTTGATCTATTTCTAAAATTACATGATCCAGAGTAAGCTTCTTTAAATTTAAAAGCTTCAGATAACTGTGTTTTTGAAACGAAACACAATAAAGAAGATACTGTCCTTTTGGACTTAGTGCAAATTGGGTTATGTTTTCAATTTGACTAATTACTTGCCCTGAAAAAGATTTGATTAATAATATATTTTTTCCTTCAGCAGATTTCTGCAGAATTATTAATCTATTGCAGGTACGGCTGACTACATACTCAACTGCATCCTTTGTAATGTTGATATTTCCATTTCGAAGATTAAGCAGTTTAAGACTTCCTTCACTCGCACAGACAAAATATTTGTTGTTCAAAAAGGTGGTTTTATATCCTTTAGTAAAACTGTATGTTTTGCTATTCAAAACACTGCGTATGAATAATGTGTCTATATCCTGTTCATAATTTAATGAATAACTAATCCAATTACCGTCCTCGGAGGATTTTTGCAAATCCATTGTGCTCCACAGATGATAATCTTCGGATTTTAATTGTTTTTTCTGCCATTGCTGTCCCCATAGGGGACAGCCTACTAATGGCAAAATAAAAAATGAAAGCAAAAATCTGCCTCGGGATATAAAATGGTTGGAAATTGGCATTTTATTTTATTTTATTTAGTTTGATCGATTTATTATTAGTATCCCGGATTTTGATTTCCCAAATTAGGATTCGTGCTAAATTCTGTCTGTGGTATTGGAAATAATCTGTCATCAGTATTCCAGCCTTGTTTTAAGCTATTTAAGGTACTATCAAGTTTTCCGAGGCGTTTTAAATCCATAAAACGATGTCCGTATTCCGTAAATAGCTCCCAGCGTCTTTCTTCAAGTACTGCATTTATAATTTCGTCTTTAGATAGAGCGGGAGTATCAGATAGGCCGGCGCGTCTGCGGATCAGATTTAAGTCCTCTTTCGCACCTATTAAATCTCCTTGAAAAGCTCTTGCCTCAGATCGGATGAGATATTGTTCAGCCAGGCGCAGTAGAACAGCATATTCTTTTGAAGTGGAAGTGGCATTGTTTTCTTTGTATTTATATGCATGATACCATGTACCAGCAGAACTTGAGACAGCTTTAACCCATTTTGTTTTTCTAAGATCTCCAGTTGGAAATTTATTCACTAGGTCATTATTCAAAGAAACAAGCGGAGGCGGAGCACTAGAAAAAGTAAAAAAAGAAGCCTGCAGTGTATTTAGTCCAGCTGCCCCTGATTGCAGCTGCCAGATAGTTTCCTTTGAGGATATTAAAAATACATTTTCTATACTTTCAAGATTGTATGTTCCTGACTGGTTTAAAACTGCTGAAGCCATATTAGAAGCTTCGGGATACATGTTTCGGAAAAGATAAATTCGTGCAAGAAGTGCTTCTGCAGCAGTTTTATTAGGACGGACCTTCTGTGGGACGATCTGATTTACAGGCAGAAGACTTACCGCATTTTCCAGATCGGAGGTAATTTTTTGATATACATGCTCTACAGGCGTTCTAGACATCGTACTGTTTGTTTTGTAATCTGTAGTAATGATGTAGGGGATATCTCCGAATAGATTGACCAGATAAAAATGAAGCAGAGCACGAACGAAATATGATTCTCCTTTGAGCTGTTTTTTCTGAATATCTGTTAGAACTTTGCTTTTCTCACAACCTTCTAGGACAGCATTTGCAGAATATATCTGGTTGTATGTACCGTTCCATTGCGAAGCAATTGTTGTATTAGAAGGCAGAAGACTGTTGTTATAAAAAGGCAGACTGCTGTTGCTGGGGTTTTGGGTACTGGTAATCTCGTCGGCATAACAGCCTGCAGTATTTGAAATTCCGAAAGCAGAACCTGTCAGAATACCCTTGTCCCTAATGTTAGAATAGATATCTGTAAGTGCGGCGGTTGCCGTACTGTAATCTTCAAATACAGCACTACTTGGTAATTGTGATTGAGGCTGTTCTACCTCAACAAAAGAATCACAGGAAAATGCAAGACAGCTTGCAAAGAACAACAGCAGGGATTTATATGTATTAAATAATGTCTTCATAATCTGTTTTTTAAAAAGTTAGTTGTACTCCAGCAGAAATAACTCTCAAGGGAGGAAGAAAACCGTATGAGGTAAATTCGGGGTCACCATCTGGATATTTAGTAAAAGTCAGCAGGTTCTGTCCCTGCAGCAGTAATCTTATTCGGCTCTCTTTTAAATTTACCGGAAGATCATACATGAGCGAAACATTTTTAAGACGTATAAAAGAAGCGTCAGTAATGGATCCATTACTGTCTGTGTACAGATAATCGGCTGTTAAAGCATCATTATTATAACCTGTTGTGTAAATTTGGTATGGAACAGAATCACCCGGATTCATCCATGCATTACTTATTCGCTGCTGCTGATTGCTCATCATACCTGCAGGTCCCATTGGATAGGTTCTGTTTTTCTGTTTCACAAACTGAAATAAAAAGTCAAGGGTTAGGCGTTTATAAACCAATTGATTTTGCAAACCGCCATAATACTTCGGGTTAAGATCTGCTGTGTTTTGACGGTCTTCCGGATATGATATAATTCCGTCGTTATTAAGATCTTGAAAGTTGTAGACGCCAGTTTGAGGATTAACTCCATTTAGCTGGTAAAGCATTGCAATGTTAAGCGGTTTTCCTATTCTGTATATTTGACTGTAGGAAGAACTCTCAAGTCTGGGAAAACTGATTAATCTATTTTTGGAAGCGGTAAAATTTAAATTCGTAGTCCAGCTAAAATTTTTTGATTTTATATTGTCTGTCCGCAAAGTAAATTCAAATCCAGAATTTTCAACTGTTGCATCTAAATTCGCCTGCAGTACAGTAAATCCGGTTACACCCGAAATTGGTATACCAACAAGCTGATTTGAAGAGCGGTTTCGATACCATGCAGAGGTAACAAAAATTCGATCCTGAATAAACCCAAGTTCAAGAGCGGCTTCAAGTTTTTTATTGGTTTCCCAGCCAAAATCTTCATTAAAAAGACGTGAAGGCTTTAGACCAATAACACCATTGTATAAAACACCGGAGGTAGTGTAGGTATCTAAGAACTGATAATCTCCAATCTGGTCGTTACCCGTTGTTCCGTAACTGGCACGCAGTTTTCCAAAGCTCAGCCATGAAGCATCTTTTAAAAAATTTTCTTTGGAAAAAAGCCATGCAGCGCCTACAGCACCAAAATTTGCAAATTGGCGACCCGGACCAAAACGGCTTGAACCATCCCTTCGTGCAGTTAAATTGATAATATATTTTTGCTCCCAGTTGTAATTAAAACGGGCAAAAACTGCCTGATATTTATAGAGCGTTTCGTCATTTAAGAGCATGCGAACCGTTTTGGCGGCAGCCAGATTATAAATAAGACTATTTGAGCTAAATCCAGTTGCCGACTGCTGTAGTCTATTGGTTGTCTGACTTTGAAATGTCGAGCCTAGCAGGATTTCCATTTTCCCTATAGAGGTGTTATCACCCCAGCTTATCTGTGGTTCAATAATCCATGAACTGCGATCGGTATTATTTACAAATATTGATGAATTGGCACTAGTTGGATTAAAAGCAGGGTTTAATGTAGTAGATGGCACAACGCGTGTTTCCTTACTGCCTAAGTCTGTAAATCCAAAACTGCTTTTTAAAGTAAGATTTTTTAATACTTCGTAAGAGAGCAGAGCGCTAGCGGTAAGATCATTAGTTACTGACTCTAATTTAGTATTAAGATTTCGAAGCGGATTGTCAAAGGTGTTGTCTTCCCAGTTTAGATTACCTGCGGTATCATAGAGAGCAGGAGCATTAGGAGGAAGCGAACGTGCATCATAAGTAAAATCATAAGATGGCTGATTGTTATTTTGTGAATTATAAACAGCAGAAAAATTAAAGCGAAATTTCTGGTCGGCGGATTTGTGATTCATACTGATTTGTGCTCCTCCTTTTTTATACAGAAAGGTACCGGGAAAAACAGTTGATTCAGAATAATAGTTACCCCCCGCAAGGAATTGAGTGTTTTCTGAGCCTCCAGATACAGTCCCATTAACATTATTTATCATAGCTGTTCCTCCGAGGAGTTCTCTCTGCCAGTCTGTATATCGATTCTGGTCCCAAGTTCCATTAACATCATAGTCCCATGAATTATATTCAGTAATACCATCGTTAACAAAAGCCTGCTTGCGCATAGATATATATTGTTGGGTATTCATGAGTTTAAGAAACCTTGTTACCTTTCCAAATCCGGTACTAGCGGTTATATTGAATTCGGTTTTTCCCGTCCGACCTTTTTTGGTGGTTATAAGCACAACACCATTTGCTCCGCGAGAACCATAAATGGCTGTCGCATCAGCATCTTTAAGTACTTCAATACTTTCGATAGTATCTGGATTAATGCTGTTAAGGGGACTTACAGGCGAAGGAAAAGCGGTATTTGTTATATAAGATCCCACTGCTTCTGATGAAAACGGAACCCCGTCAATTATATACAACGGCGTATTAGCATCACTGCGAAGACTGTTTTGTCCCCTAATTTTAATGTCAAAACCGCCACCCGGAACTCCTGTTGACTGAACAACACTTACTCCAGCCATCCGTCCCTGCATGGTTGCGAGAACATTGGTGACAGGCTGGGATTCAATATCTTTAGATGTTATTCTGGCTATGCTTCCAGTGCGCTCACTTTCCTTTACAGAATAGTAACCTGCATTAACCCTTACTTCCTGTAGTGTTGTAGTATCATATTTTAGGACGACATCAATTTTAGATCGTCCATTTACTGGAATTAAAGTTTTTTTGAAACCGATAAAAGACACAACAAGAGTATCAGTTGGCGATGCAGAGATCTCGTATTGTCCGCTGTAATCTGTAACTGCTCCGGTTCCGCTTCTATTTTTGACGACAATAGTTACCCCGGGCAGAGGGCCAGAACCATCGGTCACAGTTCCTTTAATTTGATTCTGCTGCAATTTATTGGTATTTGACCGGACTGGATTTCCGGCATAAACTGATGAGAAACACAATGAGAGACCTATTAAAATAAGGCAATAAAGTGCTTTCCCATCCTTGTAAAATGAAAAATAATTCATAATATTGGGATTGGTTAGTTAAATATGGATTTGACTAGCTAAAAGCTCTCTATGTTAGTTTGGCGACGAGATAGAGAGCTATTTTTGTATGAAGCAAAATTGCTTAGTACATCAGTATTAAAGTATTGTTTAATTCAGTGGCTATGTTAATTAAAATGTTTGACTTAAAAGCGAATGTCAAATTAAACAAAGAAGAGGTGCTATGAATTTTAAGAAGAATCGTCGCTTAATAAAGTGACGTGGAACTCGACTTATTGTTTAGAAGGATTTACTGGACTACCTGCGCACAAATAAGTGAGCCCACGCACTTTTAAGCGTAGGCATTTGCACTTATCATCTTGCGCGCTAAAAAAGTGTCCAGTTTTTCTAAGCAAGATTCAAAGCGAATGCTTCAAATATTTTTTTATGAAGTATCGCAAAAATATGTATTTCATTACAAATATAACAAAATATTTTAAAATGCGCATTTTCGTACGCATTATTTTTTTTCTATTAGCTTTTCTTTGTTACTATGGGCGACACAAGTAAAATAATATGTAAGTATATTTATAAGAACTGGATTGAAACTTATAAGTCTCAGCGTGCCTTCGGATTAGATCATGGAATAGAAGAGAGCATCGTAAGAAAAATAAAAAATACCGCTCTAAACAATAATCAATTCAATTATAATATTCCCGTAAATACTTTAAGTAAAATTTGTGAAGCGAAAAATATTAAAATTTCGGAATTCTTTAAATTAATAGAAAAATAATCAGAGGAGATGCTTTAGCATCTTTTTTTTTTAATCGCATAATGTACTTAGTTCAATGAATAATAATATTCTGTTTTTACGTAAAAGCGTAATTTAAAACAAGAATGATTATCTATGTTTGTAACAAAATTAATTTATGAGCAAATGTGACCTTTTTAAAAACATTTCTGAAATAATTTGGGATAAAATTTGTAGAAATCATTTGAGAGACAACAGGTTGAATGAGGAAGGTATCTCAAGAATTATAGTTTTGGATGAAATTCAAAACTACATTGAAAATAATATGACATTTACGGTATTTGCCCAGAAATCGCTAGATGAAGTTAATACGGGTAGTGATTTAGAGCTATATATAGACAATGGTCAATCACAGTTCTTCAGGGTCTTATTGCAAGCAAAAATGATGGAAAGAGATTGTCGATTTATGCATCTTAATAGAGATTCTGGCAATACAGGTAGAAAACAATATGATACTTTAGATGAATTTTCTAGAACAGTTAAATGTGATGCTTATTATTTGATGTATAATGGCTGTCCCACCTATAAAAAAATAGATTATGATTGTGCCGGCCAATATGATGAAAAACAATTTGGTTGTGCAATTATGTCTATACAAGATATTAAAAATCATTGTGAAAGTTATAAAACTGGAACTTTAGGTACAGCCAATAATCCTAAGCCGTTCGGAAGACCATGGCGTTTTCTGTCATGTTGTAATTATCAGTATGTCAATGGTAGCAAATTATATAATTTAGATGAAATCGATATGGATAATCATTTTGAGAGTTTGTTTAACCCAGGTGGATTAACCGGCTTTATAACAGTAGAACAAATGAAAAATAGGCAAACTGTAGAAGATAGCAATGAAATAATACATAAAGACGGATGGAATCCATTTGCTAGAATAATTTTGAGTAAAAGTGAAATGAGAATCGGAGCTGACGGTTTTCTGAAAGTTTAAAACTTTTAAAATAGCCTAAATTATTAATCTATAAGACATAAAAGTATATAATTGCAATCGGTTTAAAATATGATACACTATAGTAAAATACCTCCTAAGTTACTGCTTCCAAAATATAAAAACCAAGATATTAGCATATTAATTGGAGAAAATGGAAGTGGTAAAAGTTCGTTATTAAATGATATCTCGTATTTTTATTTGTCGCAAAATATGCAAGTGATTGCAATCGCGAATAGTATTTATGACAAATTTTCTTCAAGAAATAAAAAGCAAAAAGCTTTGCGCGCATCATCAGGAAAGAATTTAGCTCAAAAGACACTGATAAATACATTGAAAGAGTTAAACCAAGACGATTCAAAGCGATTAAGAAACATAGGAATAACATTGGACTATATTGGTTATGATCCAATTGTAGGTTTTGGAATAAAAGGACTAGACTTGGAATTCCGAGAGAAGATTATTGCTTCAAATCTCGCACCAGATTTAAAGGAGATTTTTTTATTTTTCTTAAATAGATTTATTGATGAAAATTTTCATAATAGTAAAATTGTTCCTGTAAATTTCTATGTAAATAATTTTGATGATTTAACTAATTCTTTTTTAATTCAGATATTTTCATTCGAAAAAGAACTCAAGTCTTTAAAACTTATAAAAGGAATAGATGTATATCTTTCTAAGAAGGGAACCTTGATTCCACTGGCAGGTGCTAGTTCAGGTGAATTATCTTTGATTACTACACTTCTGTTTATTACTGCTACAATAGATGATACCACTGTGATATTAATTGACGAACCAGAAAACAGCCTACATCCTAAATGGCAAATTGAATATATAAGGAGGCTAGATGAATTGTTTTATTTTTTTGAACCTAAAATAGTTGTTGCAACTCATTCACCATTAATTATTAATGGTGCGGAATTACATGCAAAAGATATTAACATCTTTAAAGGTATTAATGGAGAATTTATTTTAAATAAGGATGAGAAAGTCAATGTAGAGGAAATATATCAAGAATATTTTGATATAACAGCTCCACAAAATCGATATTTATCTGAGTATCTCGTTGAAAAACTAAATTTGTTAGCTTTAAAAAAAATTGGAATCGGACAATTTAGGAAGGAAGTTTTAGAGCTTATTGAAAGTTCATATGATAACGAACAAAAGAAAGCCTTACGCCAAGTCTTAGAGATGAGTGATCAAATATTAAAAGAAATATCATAAAATGCCTTTAGATTATACAGATGACGAACTAGTTGCGATTAATCAAGCGCTTTTACCAGGTGGAAAAGGTTGGGATGATGATCTAGTTGTAGGAATAAGAACTAAAATAAAGAATTATTATCTAGTTGGAGATTTTTATCAATGCTGTTATTGTGCATCAATTTTCAATGGAGTACATAGAATTAGTATAGACGTTGAGCATATATTGCCTAAGGGTAGATTTCGTAGTATTACTTTTGATGAATTAAATGTTAATGTTGCATGCAAAAAATGTAATTTAACTTCAAAAGGTCAAAAAACTGATTTCGTTGTCGATTTAGTTGCTATGGGTACTGATTATTATCGATCTGAACATTATAAATTTATTCATCCTAATTTAGATATTTATACTGACCATTTAGTGATTGTTACCAATAGAGTTGGAAACAAATATTTAAATAAATATGTCATTAAAACGCAAGATAAAGGTGCCTATACCTACAATTATTTTAAATTAAAGGATTTTGAGATTGATACTTTTAATAGAGCGCAAGGAATTTCTGAAAAAAGTGTTCTTTCAGAAAAGTTTTCAAATTATTTACGTCAAAGTTTATTGACTGTTTTATCAAAACTATAATAGATTACTAATATTACAAATTTTGAATTGAAAATAGTGAAGGTACTTTTGTCATAAAATATATATCAACATTCGTATCGATTAAAGAATTATTTTTTAATAACGAACTATATAATCTCCTTTCTGAGCTGCTCTATAAAAAAAGCTGTTGGCATTCCAGTCTTAGCTTTAAAAACATTTACAAAAAGCTGGGTACTGCTGAAACCAGCTTCATCAGCTAATGCTTTATTTGTAAATAGACGTGCTTGTTTGTCGGTTTGGAGAAGATCAATAATAAAATCGATTCTAAGATCATTAATGTACTCTGTAAAAGCTTTATCACGGTAGTGTCGTATAATATTCGATAAATACCTTGGATTTGAATTAAAGGCTGCTGATAGTTTTGTAAGATTCCAATCCTTTTCTATATATCTTTTTTCTTTTTCAAATTTTTCAAGTTGTTTTAAAATTGTTGATTCTGTTTCAGGACTAATATCCAAAATAGCAGGTTTTTCATTACGGGGTCTTGCTTTGTTTAGAAAGTCAGTTTTACTATTTTTCAGCATCAGTTCATCAAACTTTTTTTTGTATAACTTTCTATTTCTAATAGACCGATAAGAAAGAAAAAGAATACCAAGAAACAATATTAAAGTGAACACTACAAGAACTGAGTAATTTTGATCTTTCTTTGTAAGCTGGGCCTGTATGTTTTCTTTTTCAAAGAGTAGTTCCTGCGTTTGGTATTCTTTGTTTATTTTTCCAACTAAATATTTAAAGGTATCATTTAAGATGCGGTCAGCTTTCAATAGCTGGTCAATGTAATAGAGCTGCAGTTTTGGGTTTTCACTTGATTTGTAGTAATTGATAAGAAGCTCATACATTTCTCTGATGTCAGGACGAATGTAACCTTTAGTATTAAATAGATAATCCACTTTTTTAAAATAGGGTATAGCCAAGTCAAATTTTCTTAGTTCCCAGTAACTTTTTCCAATATAAAAGTACCCTGCTGACTCATTGCCAAAGTCTTTTTTTTCTTTCAGTTCTTTTATAGTAGATTGGATGTTTTTTATAGAGGATGTATAGTTTTTCTCGAAGTATTCATTAATCCCTTCTGAATGTATAAAATAAATTTCTACTTCTTTAATCCCCAAATCTTTTGATTCTTCTAATCCCAAGGCATTAGTTTCAGAACATAATCCGTAGTTACCTTTTCTATTATAACATAGACCTAATGAATGGAGTGAATTTAAATAGGGTCTTGGTTTGTCTTTTTTAAAGTAAAATATACATTCTTTCAATAAAGAGATAGCTTCGTCATAATATCCTAAATAGAGTTTTGTCAAAGCAATATGATACTTTAATTTATACTTTAAGTAATCGTTACTTGTTTTTGAAATAAAGCTATTTGCAATTATATAATTGTCTAAAGCTGAATTATGTCTCTTCAAACTATAGTACACGATACCTTTAGTTAAAAAAGAAGAACCAATTAGAATGTCACTTCCAGATTTTTTAGCTGCGTATATCATGCTGTCGGCATAAACAGTTCGTAATTTTTCGGACGACGCATGCAGTAAGTTTTGATAACCTGTTACTTCTTCTTCACAGTTTTTTTCGCTTTTGGCTTTTCTCAAATAAGTATGTAAATAAATAAAGGCTTTTGAGCTGTCTTTCGCAAACTCATCAATTTTTTCATCAAGATACTTGTAATTCTTATTTTTTAAAGAATCGGGAATTTGAAAACCTTTTTTTTGGGCTTGTAAACATTGAGAAAAGAATAATAAAAATAAAAGTAATTGATAGCACTTCATACATAAGGAGTTTTGGAGAATAATTAATTAACAACTACCGTAGGAGAATAATTACTATAGCGATATTATCTTACAATATCTTAACTCAAATATAATATAAAGTATTGAAGTTTAATGTGTTAAAATTCGTAAAAGTATGTATGGATTTTCGGAAAATCCATACATACTTTTCGGAAAATCCATACATAACAAGTTGCGGGAAATTTTTCAACAGAATAGATTTGCCATGAATTCAAAAGCAAAATGTTCAGTATCGTGCTGAAAAAAGTTCTGCTTATCCGGATGAAATGGACTGAGAAGAAATTCTCATTCAACCTTCAAACAAATCCTATCATGAAAAATTTTTTATTTCTTACTGCAATTTTATGCCTTTTAGCATCGTGTTCTAATGATTCTGATTTCGATCCACTTTTAATCGAAAACTCTGATGAGACAGTACCAAATCTCAAAATGAATCCAGAAAATCAAAGAAATTATTTTGACTTCAAAGGAAAAGCATATTATGATGTTCTGGTAGATTATCAAAGTAATAATCAATTTCCAAATTCAATAGATCAAATGTCTTTGCAAATACGCTATCTTAAATCGCATATTGAGAAGAAAAATACTCAAAAAAGCAAAATTATATTTAACGACTCAATTGTAGAATCAATAATGGCTGATCCCGATAACTGTATGATCAATATTGTACAGAATAGCCAGCTAACAAGTACTGCAAAAGGTACTCTCATTAATTTCCTTCAAGGTTTAATCAATCATAGACAATTAGATTTTACGACATCCTACAATTATATTGTTGGATACGAAGAAACTATTATTGACAGCAGCTCTTTTGACGAGGATGAATCGGAAACTATACTGACAATAACTTCAATTTCCAGATATTCTTTATATTCTGAGGCTGAACGGAAAGATAAAGACTGGGATCTATCCGCAGGAAATAAACCTGCAAGAAAATTCTTTTCGACAAATGATGCATCGATTATTTCCATAATCGCGCTATTGCAGAACTTAATTTAGCTTTCCTCTTGATTAACATTTATAACAATTTTATGAAACCAAGAATTATTTTGTATACACTGTTGATCATATTTAATCTTGTGAGCCTTTATTTCATCATAACGCTTTTTGGTTATGATGAAATAGTTGGCTACATAATTAAAGGTGGCAGAAAAGTTATAGACCCTAGAAAATTAGCCTATTTATTATTTCTGACCTGTCTTTTGAACTTGTACTTTCTTTCAATAATTCTGATGGAAAACTCATTTAAAAATGAGCGGTAAATATACAACGTATTAATCTATTGAATTCCGAACTCGAACTGCTTATGCTTAAAGATTTAATTAATATTGATTTAAATGAAGTGCCACATGATGGATTGGATATTCATGTTATAAAAAAATATATAGTAAGAACAGCTAGTGAAGAAACATTCACCACTAAAAATTTATCAATTCTTTTAATAAAATCAGGCAACTTTAAAATTCAGTTAATGGAGGGGATTCAAGATTTATGTCCATGGGATCTCTTAGTGATTCCTAAAAACTCTAATTTCACTCTGATTGAAATACAAAAAAAGCTTCAATTTTATCTAATTTCTTTTTCATCCGAATTTGCAATCAAAAACTGCCTGAAAAAAGAGCTTGTTGAGTCGTTCTATTTCTTTATTAGAAATACTTCGATAAGATTTCCTCTTGAAGAGAAAGAGTTTTTGGTTTTATCTCTGATATACAGACTCATTTATTTTGTTAACAAGGATAAAAAAAATAATGGTTTTGATTACGAACTGCAAAGAATCAGTTTTAATTTATTTCTATATGAATTGAAGCTAATTTTTTCAAAATATACATCAGATTCAGCATTAAACTTTTCAAGAAAAGAAAGTTTGATGATTCAATTTCTAGCCTTATTATCAATTCACTCAAAAAAACAACATTATGTCAATTATTATGCTGGAATAATGTTTGTTACCCCAGGACACTTAAATAAAATAGTTAAACAACTAACAGGTAAAACTGCAAAAGAACTTATTGCAGAGACAATTATTATCGAGGCCAAAAACCTACTAGAGGACTCACATCTAAGTGTAAGTAAAATTTCTGAGGAATTAGAATTTCACAGTATTTCAAGCTTCAGCTTTTTTTTCAAAAATCACACATCTTTAACCCCAACTGAGTATCGTTCGAATTCTATCGAGAGATTCAAGCATCGTTAGTTTTCGTTGTATTAATTTTTTAAATTAAACAATACTATGATGAACAAAATATATCCTCTAGAATGGTTTGACTCATTGATAACACAAACATTAAATATAAATAATCCGTTACTTAAAAAATTTTCTAAGCAGGACTTTATAATTATTTCAGAACATATAGAAAAAGAATCAAAGAATATACAAAACGCGTTGAAAAAGGAAATTTTTCTCCTGCGCAAAAAAAGAGAGGTTCGTCTGCAGGTGCGAAAATATCACTCGACAATTGTATATCTACTCGATACAGTTATTGAAAACCAGAAAACAATTTTTCAGGACACTTCTGAATTGTCGATTGTCTTTAATCTACTCCGGTCTAAATTGGAAGAAATTCTGTCACTGGTCGAAAATAGATTCCTTAGTTATTTAAGCCTTGATGAAAGAGTGCCGATTACTTATTTGATGCTATCAAGAAATGAACTTGAAATGAAATTAAGGAAACTTTCAACAAAAGCTTCGGAAAGCAGCATCATTTTGAAAATTATTATTAGAAACTTATCCCAGTTTTTGAAGTCATTTTCAGGAAAAAAGATAACTTATCGTCAGCTTTTGTACCAAAAGGAGCTACTGAAGGGGATTAAAAATATTGGATGTATTAATGACGAAATTATATTTTCAGAAATTGATAAAGTCTTAATTGAGAAGAATTTTAACAGCGCAGAGTATGTTGACTATATTATTGAACAAATAAATAGTGAATTAGAAACTGAACCTTTAGCACATCGCATTACGAAATTGCTTTTCTTTCAAAAAGAATTTGACAGAATTTATTCCAACGAAAAAGTGTCATTTGACCCCAACAGGAGTAACATAAAAAATGTAGTAGAAAACTGGTTTGTGCAAGAAATTAATTATTTGAACAAAAAGTTAGATATTGAACTTAAAGTTGAACAGGAAGACGTTGCTAGTATTAAGTTTTCGGGTGACTCAACAGACAATAAACTAGAATGTGATTTATCTGCAGATCAGATTGCCTTGATACTTAGAGCTGCTGATGAGTCAAGAATAGTTAAAGCACGTTCTATGAATCATTTTTTTAAGATGATCGTTCCTTATTTATCAACTCCTTTTAAGAGAGAGCTTTCTTATCAATCTGTTAGAAGCAAATCATATAATGCAGAGGAACGTGACAAGGATATAGCTGTACAAACGCTGGAAAGGCTTATTAAAAAAATAAATTCATATTAGTGAATGATTTTAAAAAGAAATAATTCTCAATTGAGAAAACAATAAATTGAGTAACAAATTTTATTATTTACGACACATTATAAAACCTTAGTAGCATGACCTTAATAGCCATATTTTTTCCGTGTATTTCCTTTGTTCTCAGAGGAAAGATTCTGACTGCACTGTTGTGCCTTATTTTGCAGATTACTTTAATCGGCTGGATACCTGCAGCGATTTGGGCGGTTGTTTCACTGCAAAATTCGAGAGCGGAAAGACGCAATAATAAATTAATTAAAGCTATGAGAAAGTAGCACAAAACTTTTTCAGTTATAGAATACCCTGTAGAAATAATAAATTTTATTATTTCTACAGGGTATTTTTTCAGCAATAACCCCTGTATTTACTGGGGGTACAAAAAGGTACAACAAAAGTTGTACTTGTACAAGCTTCTTTGTAATCGTTCCTTTGACCTGTAAATAAATCGGAAAATCTCTTATGCAGATTTATTACAAGAGTTGATGTATAACGATAAATGAAAATGATTATGCTTTCAAATATTTCATGGAGTAACTATGCGCTTATAGTTATCGTAGTATTAGTTTTTTGGTACATTTTTATAATACTTAAATTTTATTCTGGTCCGCTCAAAGAATTGCTAAATGGTAAGCAAAAAATTAAGCTGTTTAAAAATTATTCCAAAATGGAGAACAATCTGAGTAACGATATGTTTTCAGAATTTAAAGAACCGTTCGATACTCTGGAAGATGCCAGGGAGCTTTTTGCTAAACTGGAAAAAGCAGTTGCAGAGTCGAGTCAAAACAATCTTTCGTTAACTGAATTCAAAAACTATATAAGATTTATACTTGAAGGATATCCATATGTTAAGAAATCTTCTCTTCGAGAAAAAATCAATTCTCTTATGGTCTCAGAATGCGAAAAGCACCCACAGCTGATTATTACTTACCCGGAAATGGATGGGTTGTGGGATGAGGCCATTTAATAAAAATTTACAGAGGAATATTCCCCGTCCGCGCTTGTGCGGTATGGTAAAATGTGACAATGAGAAGAGCTGATGTGACGGCGGTATTCCTCTGTTATATTATAAAATATAACCTTTAAATGATGGATGATGAAAAAGTGGAGATGGAAATTAAAGAGTTTTTTAGAGAAGAAAAAAGTACTAGCTGCTTCTTTTCTTATGGGATTGCTGATAAATGGAAACGGATTTGCCCAAGACGGAGTAGCCGGAATAAATGAGGCTAATCAAAAGGTTAGAAGTTATTTTGATGCGGGTACAGAATTGATGTATGCAGTTGGCGCGATTCTCGGGTTAATAGGAGCTGTAAAAGTTTATCAGAAGTGGAACGCCGGAGATCCTGATACCGGTAAAGTAGCCGCTGCATGGTTTGGCAGCTGTGTGTTTTTAGTAGTGGTGGCGACTGTTATCAAATCTTTTTTTGGGGTATAATGTCGGTAAGTGTCTACCAAATCAACAAAGGAATCAATCAGAGTATTGAATTTAAAGGGCTCAAAGCACAGTACATCTGGTATTTGGGCGGAGGGGTTGTATTCCTTATGATTGTTTTCGCCGTGCTCTACATTATTGGTATTCCATCCATAATCTGTATTGGATTTGTTGGAATTTCAGGAACCATATTAGTTGTTAAGATCTATAAGATGAGCAATACTTACGGTGAACATGGTATGATGAAAGCATTGGCAAAGAAACAGCTCCCAAAGAATATCAAAGTAAACAGCAGGCGTGTTTTTATAATGTGATAGTTATAGAGCGTTAAAATATAAAATAATGTGTAATGGATAAGATGATAGAGGAAATTTTACCGATACTGGATGTTGAGCACAACTGTATTTTATCAAAACAAGGAGATGTTACAATAGTATTTAAAGCGGAACTTCCTGAGATTTTTACAATGTCTGATCAGGAGTATGAGGCTTTTCATCATTCATGGATTAAAGCGGTAAAGATTCTGCCGAAATTCTGTGTCTTTCATAAGCAGGATTGGTTTTTGGAAAATGGTTACAAGGCTGATTTTACAAACGATGACACCAGTTTTTTAAGCAGGAGCAGTGAAAGATTCTTTAATGAACGATCATTTTTAGATCACACCTGTTATATTATGCTGACTAAAAAGCCGGCAGGGAGAAAGAATTCCAGTTCCTTGTTTTCGACGCTAATTAGAAATTCTCTAGTGCCTGAGGAAACTTTAAAACCGCAGTTACTTCAGGATTTTCTGGATTCGGCAGGACAGTTCAAAAGAATTTTGGAGGATAGCGGATTTGTAAAGCTGACTCAGTTGAAAAAAGAAGAGCTTAAAAGCCAGAGTAGGAAAAAGGGGCTTATAGAGCAGTACTGTTTTTTGTCGGAGAAGAAAAATGAATTTATATTTAATGATGTTTCTTTTAAAGACGGACTGAGAATAGGGGACAAGCACTGCCAGCTTTTTACCATTGGTGATGCGGCTGATCTACCGGGACTCTGCGGATCAAGAATTGATTTTGACCGTTATTCAACCGATAAGACAAAGTTTAGTATCGGTTTTGCTTCAACACTCGGACAGCTTTTATCTTGTAACCACATTTACAATCAGTATATTTTTATCGAGGATTCTCAGAAGACAATCCAGAAGCTGGAAAGTAAAAGACTCAGGCTGCAGTCCCTATCGGCTTACAGCAGGGAAAATATGATTGCCCGTGATGCAACAAATGATTTTTTGAATGAAGCCATTGCTCAGCAGAGACTTCCTGTAAAAGCGCATTTTAATGTATTGGCATGGACACATAATGAGGAGAGTCTGAAAGAAGTAAAAAACAAAGTTTCCTCAGCCCTGGCCCAGATGGATGCGGCAGCCAAACAGGAAACAGTGGGAGCACCTCAGATATACTGGGCGGGAATGCCTGGTAATGCGGCTGATTTTCCAATGAATGATACGTTTGACACTTTCACGGAACAAGCAGTCTGTTTTTTAAATATGGAAACGGGATATCGATCCTCTTTGAGCCCTATGGGAATCAGGTTAGGAGACCGATTGACAGGAAAACCCGTTCATGTGGATATCAGTGATGAACCGGTCAAAATGGGAATCTGCACCAACCGGAACAAATTTATTCTGGGACCCTCTGGAAGCGGCAAATCCTTTTTCACTAACCACATGGTCAGAAGTTATTATGAACAAGGGACACATGTAGTTTTGGTGGATGTAGGCCACAGCTATAAAGGATTATGCGATATGGTGAAGGGATATTATTTCACTTATGATGAGAAGAACCCTATCCGTTTTAATCCATTTTATATTTCAGAAGGGGATAGTCTTGACACCGAGAAAAAAGAAAGTATCAAAACCCTTCTCTTAGCACTGTGGAAAAAAGATGATGAAACATTTAATAGAAGTGAGTATGTGGCGCTTTCCAATTCATTGCAGTTATACTACGATAAACTGGATAGAGAAAGTGAAATCTTTCCCTGTTTTGACAGCTTCTACGATTTCCTAAAAGATGAGTTTGTCAGGATTCTGGAGGGTGATAAGGTAAAGGAAAAAGATTTTGACATTACCAATTTTCTTTATGTATTAAGACCTTACTACAAAGGAGGTGAGTTTGATTATCTGCTCAATGCGACAGAGAATCTGGAGCTTTTAAAAGAACGTTTTATTGTATTTGAACTGGACAATATCAAAGATCACCCGATACTTTTTCCAGTGGTCACAATCATAATTATGGAGGTATTTATCAGCAAAATGAGAAAGCTGAAAGGTATTCGCAAAATGATTTTAATTGAGGAGGCGTGGAAAGCCATTGCAAAAGAAGGCATGGCAGAATATATTAAGTATTTATTTAAGACCGTGAGAAAGTTCTTTGGAGAGGCTATTGTAGTAACTCAGGAAGTGGAAGATATTATTTCATCGCCTGTTGTAAAGCAGGCGATTATCAATAATAGTGACTGCAAAATTCTTTTGGATCAAAGCAAATACCAGAACAAATTTGACCAGATCCAAGAGCTTCTTGGGCTTACGGAAAAGGAGAAAGCACTGGTATTATCGGTAAACAAAGCCAATGATCCCTCAAAGAAATACAAAGAGGTGTTTATTTCTCTGGGAGGAATGTCTTCAAAAGTATTTCGCACAGAAGTTTCACTTGAAGAGTATCTGGCTTATACAACTGAAGAAAGTGAGAAGGTAAAAGTAAACCAGTATGCTGCAAAGTTCGGAGGCGACATCAGAAAAGGAATTTCAGCACTGGCAAATGAGATTAGAAACGGCAATTAAACTTTAGAGAAATGAAAACAAAAATCATTACCTGCATAATCTGTCTTCTGCTAATAAGTACACCGGCAAGACCCGCAGAGAAAGCAGCTGTACTGCCGATACTTGAAATTGTAAAAGCAGTAACTAAGAAAGTAATCAAAGCAATTGACCTTAGGATTCAGAAACTGCAGAACAAAACCATCTGGCTTCAGAATGCACAGAAAAAAGTTGAAAATGTATTATCCAAATTAAAACTCGATGAAATATCCGACTGGACAAAGAAACAGAAAGAACTCTACAAAGGTTATTATGATGAGCTTACTAAGGTAAAAACAATAATTACGTACTACCAGAGAATAAAGGAGATCACGAAGAAACAGACCAGACTGGTTCAGGAATATGAAAGGGCGTGGAATCTTTTTCAGCAGGATTCTCATTTTAAAGAAAGCGAAATACACTACATGAAAAGTGTTTACGATGGTATTTTGGAAGAAACTATAAAAAATATTGACCAGATATTTTTGATTTTAGACTCTTTTACTACGCAAATGAGTGATCTAAAAAGACTTGAAATCATTAATAAAGCGGCCGATGAAATTGACTCCAATTATGATGACCTTATCCTTTTTAACCAGCAGAATATAATGCTCAGTCTTCAGAGAGCTAAAACAGAGGCTGATGTAAATCAGGTAAAACAATTTTACGGAATTCCATAATTAAGCAAAATAATTATGAAAAAAATCATTTTATTATTAGCAGCTGTGCTAATTTTTCCTAATGGAATGAAGGCTCAGGCAAAACAAAGAAAGGAGCTACTGCTCCAGATAGCAGCACTTCAAGTCTATATAGATTATGCAAAAAAGGGATACTCTGCCGTTTCGAAAGGTCTGAATTTTATTGGTGATGTAAAGAAAGGAGAAGTAAATCTTCACGCAGATTATTTTGCCTCACTTCTGAAAGTTAATCCCAAAGTGAAGAACTATTATAAAACTGCAGAAATTATTTCAATCCAGTTTAAGATTATGAAAATCTGCAGAAAAACCACCAGCAGTTTTAAGGCCGCTGAACTATTGCATGGGAATGAACTCGATTATATAGAGAGATCCTTTAAACGGCTTCTTGAAAACTGCGGCGACACTTTGGACCAGCTTATAGTCCTTACAACTGATTCAAAACTTGAACTCACCGATGACCAGCGCATAGAGCGTATAGATGAACTTCATAAGACGATGCTGGATGATTATAATTTCTGTGTTTCATTCAGTAAAGAGGCTGAGATTTTATCTTTATCAAAAGCAAAAATCAAAAAAGATGCAGCCACAGTGCGTAAAATGTATGACCTATAAAATATAGAATCATGAAAAAAATATTCATTTCAGTAGTTATCGCAGTGACATTGTTTCTGCCGTACAAGGCAGGAGCGCAATCAGCAGAAATCCAGCAGCTGATCTTGAATATCGAAAAACTTTCCCAGTTCAAAAAGATTTTAAGTGATATGAAAAAAGGATATGAGCTGCTGTCCAGAGGATACAAGACAGTAAAAGATATGTCAGAGGGAAATTTCAACCTTCATAAAACTTTTTTAGATGCCCTGATGCAGGTCAGCCCTGCAGTCAAGAATTATAAAAGGGTAGGGGATATCGTAAATCTGCAAGTTCTTTTAGTGAAGGAAAGTAAAAAAGGATTGGAGCGGTTTATAAAAAGCGGCAGTTTCAGCCAGAAAGAACTCGGTTATTTTGAAAAAGTGTATGGAAATCTGCTAAACCAGAGCCTGAGAAATCTGGATGAACTGACCATAGTTATAACAGCGGACAAGCTTAGGATGTCAGATGACGAAAGACTTACTGCGGTGGATAATGTTTATCTGGAAATGCAGGATAAGTTATCCTTCCTTAGAAATTTTAATGCCTCATCAAATTTACTGCTGCTGCAACGAATCAGAGAATCAAAGGATGTTTATGCTACTAAAGAACTTCATGAATTAAAAAACTAAAATAATGAATGTTTTAAGAACCTGTAAAAATCTGTTTTTTATAATTGTTATATGGTGTATACCATGCGCTGTTAAGGCGCAGGGACTGGGAGATGATATGCAGAGCCTGCACTCGGTATTAGACCAGCTTTATGATGAGATGATGCCCTTATGCAGTAATTTAATTGCTGTAGGGCAGGGGATTGCAGGATTTGGTGCTATCTGGTATATAGCATCGCGTGTGTGGCGCCATATTGCAAATGCGGATCCAATAGATTTTTATCCTCTTTTCAGGCCTTTTGTAATCGGATTCTGCATTATGATTTTCCCGTCAGTCCTCTCCCTTATTAATGGTGTAATGAAACCTACTGTAACTGCTACCGCTGCAATGGTCTCGGGTTCGAATAATGCTGTTGCAGTCCTTTTAAAAGAAAAGGAAAAAGCAATTAAGGAAACCGATCCGTGGAAAATGTATGTTGGTGCTACAGGTACCGGCGACAGGGACAAGTGGTACAAATATACACACGATGAAGATCCATCTGATGAGAGCATGCTGGCCGGAATTGGCAACGATGTAAAATTTGCGATGGAAAAAGCATCTTACAACTTTAGAAATTCTATTAAGGAATGGATGAGCGAGGTACTTAGGGTACTTTTTGAAGCGGCAGCACTCTGCATCGATACGCTCAGAACATTTCAATTGGTTGTATTGTCGATCCTTGGACCACTTGTATTTGGAATTGCAGTTTTTGACGGCTTTCAGCATACCCTTACAGTATGGCTGGCGCGATATATTAATATTTATCTCTGGCTTCCTGTCGCCAATATTTTCGGCAGTATCATTGGAAAGATTCAGGAGCTAATGCTAAAGCTTGATCTCTCTCAAGTACAGTCCACAGGAGATACTTTTTTCAGCAGGACCGATATGGCTTACCTCATATTTATGATCATCGGCATTATAGGATACTTTACGGTTCCCTCAGTAGCTAATTATATTGTACATGCGGCAGGAGGTGGCGCTTTAGGGCAAAAAGTTACAAGTTTATTCGGAAGTTCATCAAGCACGATGGTAACCAGAACAACGCAGGGAGCTGGAATGGTTCTCGATGCAATGGGTGATGCTGATACCAGAATGACCAGAAGTATGTCATCTTCGGCTGGAAGCAGTCCTTATTTTGTGGAGAAAGGAAATTATATGAGCGACAAGCTTAAAGGAAATTCATAATAAACTTAAAAGAACCGCTCATGTTTACTAAAATGAAAAATATAGATACAGCATTTCGATATGTTAGAGGATTTACAATGCTGGTAATTGTGGTGTGCATCATTGTTTGCTGTTACACACTGTATAAGAGCTTTGAATCTGTTGCAATGATGCAGGACAAAGTATATATTCTGGCCAACGGAAAAGCCCTTGAAGCGTATTCTTCGGATCGAAAAGATAATGTGCCAGTGGAAGCGAGGGATCATGTCAAAACATTTCATATGTTTTTCTTCACGCTTGATCCTGATGATAAAGTAATTAAAACAAACATTACAAAAGCGCTTTACCTGGCTGATGACAGTGCAAAAAGGATTTATGACGATTTGAAAGAAAATGGTTTCTATTCCGGAATTATTTCGGGGAATATCAGCCAGACCATCCGAATTGACAGTATTACAATAGAAGTCAAGGAATATCCTTACCGTTTTAAATGTTATGCAAAGCAAAATATTATCAGAACCACCAGTATTTTGAAAAGAAACCTTATCACCCAAGGAAGTCTGCGTAATGTATCGAGAAGTGATAATAATCCACACGGCTTTTTAATCGAACGGTGGGAAACCATTGAAAACAGAGACATCGGTGTTGAAAACAGAAAACGATAAACGATGAAAGCGATCTTTAAAAAACGAGATGAGCCTTACATCTACCCAGAATATTATATGCAACTTCAGAAATGGTGGGTTGAACAAATGACCAATCTTACGGCTGGTCTGTCAAAGACAAAACTGATCATTTTTCTTATTCTGTTTGTGTTTCTGGCAGTTAGTTATCTGACTTATAATATCTGTACAGTAGTTTCAGGGGATACTTCCTCAATTAAAAATACATCTGTAATTTCTAAGGTAAAACCAATTAATGAAACAAATAATTGAACTATGGAAACAAAAACAATATCAGTTAAAGAATCAAAAAAGCGAAAAATGCTTCTTGTTCTGCCTTTAATAACACTTCCTTTTATCACTATTCTATTTTATATTTTGGGTGGAGGCAGTATAGAAGCGGAAACTGCTGAAAATAATCAAAAAAAAGGTTTCAATTTTAATCTTCCAATACCAAAATTTAAGGAAGATTCCACTCTTAATAAAATGAGCTATTATGATCAGGCTGCATCGGACTCATTAAAACTGCTGGAACAGATAAAAAAAGATCCCAATTACATAAATGGTGATAAGACTGCGGAGTTTGACCAGGTATTTAATGAGGAAGATTTTGAAAGAAAGATTTTTCCAAACGGAAGGTCGGCGTTAAATTCAGACCCACTTCAGCAGGGAAATGAAAAGAAGGTCTATGAAAAAATAAAAGCGCTGCAAGAGATAATAAATAAACCCAATACCAATGATAGGTATGGTCAGGACATGAGCGAATTTGAAAATTATGGTGCATCAAATGAAACTTCAAAACAAATAAAAACCTTAGAGCAGATGATGTCTTCAATGGCAACTGCTCAGGAGCCTGACCCAGAACTTCAACAACTTGGAGGTATGCTTGAGAATATATTGGATATCCAACATCCAAGCCGCGTAGAGGAAAGATTAAAACAGTCTTCTGACAATAGAAAAGGGAAAATTTATAGTGTTAACAGAAAAAAAGAAATCAATATTACAACGTCCCTAGAGCAGAAGATAGGTACTGCAACCAATTTAAAAGGGAATTCATTCTATGGAGTAGATGAAACGTTAGAATCTGAAAGCCAGCCCAATTCAATTGAGGCGGTAATTCATGAAACTCAGACCATTGTAAATGGATCTATTGTAAAGTTGCGGCTCCGTGTTGATGTTATGCTGCAGGGTACATTAATTCCTAAAAATACATTTCTGTATGGGACCGCATCTTTGAAAGGCGAAAGGCTTGAGGTGAAAATCAATAATATCCAATATAGAAACTCCATTTTTCCGGTTGAACTATCGGCGTATGATATTGACGGCATCGATGGAATTTATATTCCGGGCGCGATAAACAGAGATGTTGCGAAAGCTTCTGCAGATCGTTCCATCCAAACATTGGGATTGACAGGAGTTACGGATTCCTGGGGCGCTCAGGCTGCAGGCATGGGCATTGAAGCGGCAAAAAGCCTTATGAGTAAAAAGGTTAAGCTGATAAAAGTTGTGGTTAAAGCTGGTTATCAGGTACTGCTTTATGATGAGAAACAAAAGAATTTGAAATAACTAAAAAATATAAAATGAAAAATAGAAATTGGATTTACTTGCTGTGTTTTTTGATTACGGCGGTATCGGGATTTGCACAGTCAGTTGGTAGAAAAACGAACTATAATGCGGATAATCTTAAGAATCTTCAAATTGCTTATTCAAAAACGACTAGCATCGTTTTTCCCTATCCTATTAAGAGCATGGACAAAGGAAGTGCAGATGTTCTAATGCAGAAAGCTAAAGGTGTTGAAAATATTCTATTACTTAAGGCAGGAAAACAGAATTTCGCACAGACTAATCTTACTGTAGTTACAGCTGATAACAGACTTTATGTATTTGTACTAAACTTTGATGAAGAGTGTCCTGATTTAAATATAAGTGCTGATAATCTGGCGGTAGTTAATGATGATATACTCTTTTCAATGGAAAACGAGAACCAAAGGAAAATTGAACAGTTTGCTGGGCTAGCATTGTCTAAGAAGAAAAAGATAAGTGGAATTCAGCGATCAAAATTTGAGATGAAGATGACTGTCAATGCTATTTTTATTCATGACGATATAATGTACTTCAGGCTCATACTAGAAAATACTTCAAAAATTGGTTATGAGATTGACCAGCTTCGCTTTTTTATTCGTGATCAGAAAAAATCAAAACGCACAGCATCACAGGAAATTGAAATAATTCCTCTTTATTCTACAAATAATGCAAGTGCTATTGCTGATAAATCAGAAATGACCGCTGTTTATGCTTTATCAAAGTTTACAATTCCGGAGAAAAAATACCTTACTATCCAGCTGATAGAAAAGAACGGCGGCAGGCAGCTCGAAGTTAATATTAGGAATAACATGATTTATAAAATAATTCGACTATAGGCATTAGGAAATAGTGCCTTTAAATTCCATAATTCTATCATGACAATAAATATAAATGATGTTGAAATTCTGCTGAGTTTGGCTGAGGAATTTGCAGAAGCGGGCTATGTCTATAGTGCCTTTGAAATGGATCGAATTTGTGATGCTGAAAATATCGAGTTTTTTAGAAACACTTGGGACGCGCAAGAATACTGTTTTATTATGACTAATGATGCAGACTATTTTAAGAGTGTAACTACAGAGTCACTTATAAATGATTTAAGGGTTGTTCTGCAGAGCGGAATCGATATTTCGCAGAATGAGGCATTTGATCTTACCGAATTTGCCAATCGGGAAAGGGAAAGAAAAGAATTGTTAGAAAATAACTTAAATATAAATATTATGAATCAGAAAAATTTAGAATACCTGAAAGACCAGTTGAAATATACTGGATTTGGAGAGACGTTCGATCAGGTCCTGAAAGAAAAGATTATGCAGGGTGAGAAGGAATTTAAGATTATGAGAGAAGGAGTATACGGTTCAGATTCTATGAATACGGTCCTGAATTTTAAAAAGTCAGATCAGAGTGATATGTATTTTTTTAATTCGTATCATGTAAATCTTCAAAAAGAAAATTCAAAAGAATCTTTAGAACAAACCTTTTATATTAACGGTAGCGGTGGTAATATTACGCTCAAAGAGGCTTACAACTTAATGGAAGGCCGTTCTGTAAATAAAGATCTAAAAAATAAGGACGGAGAACTTTATAATTGTTGGATTCAAATAGACTTTAAAAATAGTGATGACGGCGGCAACTTCAAATTTAATCACTATCATCAAAATTACGGCTACGACTTAGAAGCTAGTGTTGCTAAGCACTCAATCAAGGAATTGGAAACCCCCAAGTATAAAGAGGATTTGCTGAATTCTCTTAAGAAAGGAAATCTTCAATCAGTGACTTTTGTAGTCGGTGGCGCTGAAAGCAAGATGTATATCGAAGCAAATCCACAATTTAAGACTGTAAAAGTTTTTGATGAAAACATGCAGAGAATTAATCACCGTGAAAGTAAAGAAGAGAAGAAATCAATACTTGAAAATCAATCTGTTTCAAAAGAACAAAAAAAAAATCTTGATACTGATTCAGACTCGTCGGAATCTGATAATAAAAAGAACAGTAAAAAAAGTAAATCTCATTCAATATAAGAGTTATGGAAAGCTTAAAGCCATTGTATAATTTCTTTACTGCGATCGAAAATGATTTTCGTGTCAGTCCAACGCATATAGCAATTTTTGCGGCTTTATTACAATTCAGAAACAGTAATGGTTTTGCAAATCCAATTGAAGCATACAGATATGAAATCACTCCAGTTGCTAAAGTATTATCAGCTTATACATATCATAAATGTATTCGAGAATTGAGTGAGTATGGTTATTTGAAATATGAGCCGTCATCAAAAAAGACTTTTAGAAGTAAAATTTACTTTTTCGATTAAACTAAAATGAATCAAAAGCCCAGTAAGGGCTTTTTTTATTAAATGAAATGAAATGGATAATGAAGATGAAATTAATAGAGGAAAAATTACTCCAGAGAAAGCAATGCAAATGTTAAACTCTGAGGGTATGAATGTTACGATTGAGGAAGCAACTGAAATTTTGTTATTTTTACGAAAAATCGCGCATGCGGTTGTATCTAAATTTTTAGAATCATGAGTATTATTGCAGATTTATACATACGCGTAAGCACAGATGAGCAGGCTGAGAAAGGTTATTCCCAAAGAAATCAAGAAGAAGTTCTTCGTAAATATTGCTCGATAAATTATATCGAGGTTCGAAATGTTATTTATGAGGATCATTCTGCTAAGACTTTTAATAGACCACAGTGGAATAAGATTTTAATTAAATTAAAAAAGGAAAAAAATAAGACGGATCTTATCTTGTTTACAAAATGGGATCGTTTCAGCAGAAACGCGGGTGACGCATATCAAATGATAAGCACTTTAAGAAAGTTAGGAGTGGAACCTCAGGCAATTGAACAGCCTCTTGACTTATCAGTTCCAGAAAATAAAATGATGCTTGCTTTTTATCTTGCAGTTCCTGAAGTTGAAAACGATAGAAGGGCGCTTAATACCTTTCATGGAATGAGAAGAGCAAAGAAAGAAGGAAGATATATGGGTACTGCACCATTTGGATATGCCAATAAGTCAAAAGAAGATGGCACAAAATATATTGCATTGGTTGAACCCGAAGCTTCTGTTATGCGTTGGATATTTGAGGAGATTGCTAAGGGGATCTTCAATACTGAACAAATATTTCATATGGCTAAGAGGAGAGGATTTAAAAGAACTAAAGCTAATATGTGGGGCTTGATACGAAATCCAATATACTACGGTAAAATTTTTGTTCCGAAATATAAGGACGAAGAAAGCATGTTGGTTAAGGGACTTCATGAACCGCTTATTTCTGAGGGATTATTTTATAATGTTCAGGATGTTTTAGATGGCAGAACACGTATTTATAGGCCTAAAATTAAAACCGTTATAGATTTTCCTCTAAGAGGGTTTTTTATCTGTCCAAAGTGCCAGAAAAAACTACAGGGAAGTAAATGCAAAGGGCGACACAAGCACTATCACTATTATCATTGCGAGGCTATCTGTAAATTCAGAATAAACTCTGAAAAAGCAAATAATATGTTTGTTGAAAATCTTAAAAAGTATCAGACATTCCCTGAAATTAGAAAGCTTTATAGTTCAATTTTGTACGAAACCCATCGGGAACTAGCTGATAATGCAGGTGAGCAGAAAAGAAGGCTTTTAGAACAAATTAAGGACTATGAATTACGATTAAGCAATGCGAGAGATTTATTGCTAACATCAAAAATTGACCCAGATGATTACAAGCTTATAAAAGAGGACTACGGTTTACGAATTACAAACCTTGAGAGAGAATTATCATCAGTAACAAAAGATAAACATAGTATCGAAGAGCTTTTAAATAAAGGAATTGACAATTTAATTAAGATGAACCAAGCATATGTAGACATGGATTTGTCAGAGGCTCGCAGCCTAATTGGTTTAGTTTATCCCGAAAATTTTACAATTCAAGAAAATAAAATACAAACCGCCAGAGTCAACTCAATTGTGGAGTCTATTTACTTGATTAATAAGGATTTGGAAGATAAAAAAAATGGGACAAAAGATGATTTTTATCTTTTGTCCCGTAGAGTGACCTCGACAGGATTCAAACCTGTAACCTTCTGAGCCGTAATCAGATGCGCTATTCAGTTGCGCCACGAGGCCTTTTTGTTATCAATTAGCTATTTTTTTGTAGCTTTGTTGATTGCTTATTGCGGGTGCAAAGATAGACATAAATGTGAGATAAACAAGGAAAAAATAACATAAAAATAAAAAAAAATGCAGTTCGAAAATTATATACGTGATATTCAGGGTTTTCCGAAAGAAGGAATTTTATTTAAAGATATCACACCTTTACTAATTAATCCAGAAGCGCGAACAAATTGTCTTAGAATTTTGCTCGACTCACTAAATGGAGAAAAAATAGATAAGGTAGTTGGTGCCGAATCTCGTGGTTTTTTCTTCGGAATGTTATTGGCGCAAGAGTTAAATGCCGGATTTGTTCCCGTAAGAAAACCAAAAAAGCTTCCGTTTGATACGATTTCTGCTTCTTATGAGTTAGAATATGGTTCTGATAGTTTGGAAATGCATATAGATGCTATTAAAAAAGGAGATCGCGTTTTAATTCACGATGATGTGTTGGCTACTGGAGGAACTGCAAAAGCAGTTTGTGAATTAGTAGAAAAACTCGGCGGCGAAATTGTACAATGTAATTTCTTAATGGAGCTGACTTTTCTTAACGGAAGAGAAAAAATAAAAGAATATCCCGTTTTTGCTGCATTAACTTATTAATGGAGATAAAATATATGGTATAATAGACGATTCATGCTTTTACTTTGCGTTTAAGAAGAGAAGACTAGAGATTATATCCTTAAGCATTAAATAAGAAATTGAAATTAAATAACGTGGTTTTAGAGCTTTTTTTTCATAAACTTTGGGCTTCAAACTTGAAACGAAAAGAAAACCCGACAAGATCATTGTCGGGTTTTATTGTTTTAAAATTGAGAAAGAAATTATCTTAAGGTTGCACCTAGTTCAGTTTCGAAAGTCTGTTGTAATTTAGACATGATTTTATCGATTTGAGCATCAGTTAATGTTTTAGTATTATCTTGAATAGTAAAACTTAAAGCATACGATTTTTTTCCTTCTGGCAATTTATTTCCTTGATAAACATCAAATAGATTAATGTCTTTTAAAAGTGTTTTTTCTGTCTGTTTTGCTAGATTGAAAATGCTTTCATAAGTTGTTTTTTCATCGATTAATAAAGCCAAATCTCTACGAACTTCTGGATATTTAGGAATTTCAGTATACTTAATTTTTCCTGTGATGATTTTTAAAACCAAATCCCAGTTGAAATCTGCATAATAGACGTCTTGTTTGATACCAAAATGCTTTAAAATAGGTTTTTTAACCACACCCATTTCAACTAAAATATCGTTATTGTAAGTAATCGCAGTTCCTTCAGAATAAACATCTGATTGAACAGGAGCATTACCAATTTTTTCAATTCCTAAACGAGATAAAATCGCTTTTACATATCCTTTCAATAAGAAGAAATCTGTCGTTTTCTGCGCGCTTGTCCAGCTTTCTTTGTTTCGGTTTCCAGAAACTAATAAAGAAAGGTGTTTATGCTCTTCATATCCGTTTAAATATTTGTGATATGTTTTTCCGAATTCAAATAATTTTAAATCCGAATTTTTTCTATTAATGTTATAAGAAACAGCCTCTAATCCAGAAAACAATAAAGACTGGCGAAGTGTCGCTAAATCGCTACTCAACGGATTCAACATCGAAACATTATGTTCTTCTTTTAATGAAGCAGATAATTTCGCGTAAGCTGCAGTTGTCAATGAGTTAGCCATCATTTCGTGGAAACCTTGCGAATTTAACTGAGAAGCAATTACGTTTTGTACTTTATAATCTTCTGTTCTTGGTGAATTCGCTACTGTAGCATTAAATTTCTTAGAGAAATTAATGTTGTTGTAACCGTAGACTCTCAAGATTTCTTCGATTACATCAATTTCACGCTGAACGTCTACACGATATGCAGGAATCGTTAAGCCTAAACCAGTATCAGAAACGCTGTTCACTTTAATATCTAAAGAAACCAAGATTTTTTTAATTGTATCTTTTGGAATTTCCTGTCCGATAATTTTAGAAACATGGCTAAAATTCAATAAAACAGAAAAATCTTCTACTTTTTTAGGATAAACTTCTACAACATCAGAAGTGATTTTTCCGCCAGCAACTTCCTGAATTAAAAGTGCCGCACGTTTTAAAGCATATTCTGTAATAGTTGGATCAATTCCTCTTTCAAATCTAAAAGAAGCATCGGTGCTTAATTGATGTCTTTTTGCTGTTTTACGAATGCTTACTGGATCAAAATAAGCACTTTCTAAGAAAATAGAAGTAGTTCCTTCAGAAACGCCAGATTTTTTACCGCCAAAAACACCTGCAATACAAAGCGGGCCTTTTTCGTCGCAAATCATTAAATCTTCTTTGTGAAGTGTTCTTTCAACGTCATCAAGAGTAACAAATTTAGTTCCCTCTGCAACTGTTTTTACAATCACTTTTCCGTTGATTTTTGCTGCGTCAAAAGCATGTAAAGGCTGTCCTAATTCATGTAATACATAATTAGTAACGTCAACAATATTATTTTTTGGAGTTAATCCGATAGCTTTTAAACGGTCTTGTAACCAGCTTGGAGATTCATGTACAGAAATTCCAGAAATAGTTACACCACAATATCTTGGAGCTAAATGAGTATCTTCAACATTTACATCAATTTTTAGCGTACGCATGTCAACTCTAAAGTTGCTTACAGAAGGTGTAATCAATTCTACGTTTACGCCACGCTGCAGCATTCCCGCTCTTAAATCGCGTGCAGTTCCAAAATGGCTCATGGCATCGGCACGGTTAGGTGTCAATCCAATTTCGAAAACTTCATCATTTGCAATTTGAAAAACTTCAGAAGCAGGAGTTCCGGGAACTAAATCCTCAGCCAAAACCATAATTCCGTCATGGCTTGTACCTAAACCTAATTCGTCTTCAGCACAGATCATTCCGTGACTTTCCTGTCCGCGGATTTTTCCTTTTTTAATGGTAAATTCTGCACCATCTTTATCGTATAGAACAGTTCCAATTGTTGCAACAGGCACTTTTTGTCCTGCAGCCACATTTGCAGCACCGCAAACAATTTGTACAGGAGCTTCTAAACCAATATTAACGGTGGTAACTTTCAATCTATCAGCATCAGGATGTTTTTCGCATGTTAGAACGTGTCCAACAACAACGCCTGCTAAACCTCCTTTTATTGATTCGTATTTTTCGACAACTTCAACCTCTAAACCTAAATCTGTTAGTAATTCAGAAGTCTGCTCAGATGTCCAATCTGTTTTAATAAATTGTTTTAACCAGTTGTAAGATATTTTCATTGTAGTTCTTTAATTCTTTGTATGAGGTTACAAATATAAGGATTGCGCATTGGAGTAGGAAAAAATTGAGTAGTTTTTTCTAGTTGTTTTTAAATGACGTAAAAATGCTGCTTACTAATTATTTAGCAATTTATAGATTAAAATTTTGATAAATGATTATTATAAAAGACTAAAAAAATCGAATGTGTAATTTTTGTGCTACAAGATGAATGAATAATGCTATTCTGTTTCTTTTTATGAAACTAAATTTGGAGTAAATCAAAAAAAGAATATTATGAGCACCGCAGTAAAAAGACCTGAATTTAAGGCAAAATACGATAACTATATTGGTGGAAAATTTGTAGCGCCAATTAAAGGAGAATACTTTGATGTAGTTTCTCCAATTGATGGAAAAGTATTTACAAAAGCAGCACATTCTGGAAAAGAAGATCTCGAATTGGCTGTAGATACTGCTTATGAAGCATTTAAAACTTGGGGAAAAACTTCTGTAACCGAAAGGAGTATTTTGCTAAATAAGATTGCACAAAAAATTGAAGACAATTTAGAATATATCGCTGCAGTTGAAACAGTAGACAACGGAAAACCAATTCGCGAAACACTTGCCGCAGATATTCCGTTGGCAATTGATCACTTTAGATATTTTGCTGGAGTTATTCGTGCAGAAGAAAGTTCGATAGCAGAATTGGATTCGCAGACGGTTTCTATTGCGTTAAGCGAACCTTTAGGGGTTGTGGCGCAGATTATTCCGTGGAATTTTCCAATTTTAATGGCAGTCTGGAAAATTGCTCCAGCTCTTGCCGCAGGAAATACAATTGTTTTGAAACCAGCAGAAAGTACGCCAATATCTATTATGGTTTTAATGGAATTGATTGGAGATATTCTTCCTCCTGGAGTTCTGAATATTGTAAACGGATTTGGTGCCGAATTAGGCCGTCCGTTAGTAACCAATAAAAAGGTATCGAAAGCTGCATTTACGGGTTCTACAACAACAGGACGTTTGGTAATGCAGTATGCGACAGAAAATATTATTCCGGTTACATTAGAATTGGGCGGAAAATCTCCAAATATTTTCTTTCCTTCTGTAGCAGATCACGATGATGATTTCTTCGACAAAGCCGTAGAAGGTGCTGTATTATTTGCTTTAAATCAAGGTGAAATTTGTACTTGTCCGTCTAGATTATTAATTCATGAGGATATTTACGACAAGTTTATCAAAAAAGTAATTGAGAGAACGGAAGCCATTATTGCTGGAAATCCGTTAGATAAATCTACTATGATTGGAGCTCAGACTTCGATTGTTCAGAAAGAAAAAATCATGTCTTATATCAAATTAGGAAAAGAAGAAGGAGCAGAATTATTGACTGGAGGTGATGAAAATAAATTGGGTGGCGATTTAGAAGGTGGTTATTACATCAAACCGACTTTATTTAAAGGTCACAACAAAATGAGAATTTTTCAAGAAGAAATTTTCGGGCCAGTTTTGGCAGTTACGACTTTTAAAACTACCGAAGAAGCGATCGAAATTGCAAATGATACCATGTATGGTTTAGGCGCAGGAGTTTGGACACGTGATGCGCATGAAATTTATCAGGTTCCAAGAGCGATTCAGTCTGGTCGTGTTTGGATTAATCAATACCATTCTTATCCTGCAGGAGCTCCATTTGGAGGTTATAAACAATCTGGAATTGGCCGTGAAAATCATAAAATGATGTTGAGCCAGTATCGCCAAACCAAAAACATGCTGATTTCTTACGATAAAAAGAAATTAGGTTTCTTCTAAGAGAATATAAACTTGAGAATAGAAAGCTAAAAAGTTTTCTATTCTCTTAAAACCATAGAATTATGCTTCCAAAAACAATGAAAGCTGCGGTCGTTAGAGAATTTGGTTCTCTTCTACAAATTGAAGAAGTTGAAGTAAAACGCCCAGGTAGAAATGAAATTCTTGTAAAAGTAATTGCAAGTGGAGTGTGCCACACCGATTTACATGCTGTAGATGGGGATTGGCCAGTTAAACCTAAAATGCCTTTAATTCCAGGACATGAAGCTGTTGGTTACGTTGTTGCAGTCGGACAGGACGTAAAAAACGTAAAAGAGGGAGACGCTGTTGGCGTGCCTTGGCTTTACAGTGCCTGCGGAGGCTGCGACCACTGTATTACAGGTTGGGAAACTTTATGCGAAAGTCAGCAGAATGGCGGTTACAGTGTAGATGGCGGATTTGCAGAGTATGTAATTGCAGATGCCAGATATGTTGGAATTTTACCTTCAAATGTGAATTTTATAGAAATGGCTCCAATTTTATGCGCTGGCGTTACAGTTTATAAAGGATTAAAAGAAACTGAGGTGAAACCTGGCGAGTGGGTAGCAATTTCTGGAATTGGAGGTTTAGGGCACGTTGCTGTGCAATATGCAAAAGCTATGGGAATGAATGTGGCGGCAATTGATATTGGAGATGATAAATTGGAACTGGCAAAAAAATTAGGTGCCGATTTGGTTGTGAATGCTAAAAATCAAAATCCTGGAGAATTCTTAAAGAAAGAAGTTGGTGGTGTGCATGGGGCATTGGTTACCGCAGTTTCTCCAATTGCTTTCAAACAAGGGCTTGAAACATTGAGAAGAAAAGGTACAATGGCATTAAACGGACTTCCTCCAGGCAATTTTGATTTGTCTATTTTCGATACCGTTTTAAATAGAATCACCATTAGAGGATCTATTGTAGGAACTCGAAAAGATATGAAGGAAGCAATTGAATTTGCTGTTGATGGCAAAGTCAAAGCAACAGTAACAACTTCAAAACTAGAAGATGTAAACACCGTTTTTGATAAAATGAAAAAAGGTGAAATAGAAGGAAGAATTGTGTTAGATATAGCACAGTCCTAAATAGTTGGTTATGTTAAAGCAGTAAAATCTTAATTGAGTTTACTGCTTTTTTTTAATTTTTATAGCGATGATTAAACGAATTGATGCCACAGAAAAAGCAGTCGAACTGATTAATGTTCTAAAAGAAAAACACGGTGATTTAATGTTTTATCAGGCTGGAGGATGTTGTGAAGGCACACAGCCGCAGTGTTTTGAAAAAGGAGCTTATTATCAGAGAACTGGAGATGTTTGTATTGGTAAAGTTGAAGATGTTGAATTTTGGGTAGACAAAGATTTATTTGAATACTGGAAACATGCTCACTTTACTCTTACTGTAATTGACGCATTTGGAGTAGGAGGTTTTTCTTTAGAAACTCCATTAAAAAAGACTTTTCAAATAGAATATAGAATTTTCACTCCAGAAGAAGAGAAGGATTTAGAACCGATTACAAGAATTGAATGAGTTTTGAGGTTTCAGGTTTCAGGTTTCAGGTTTGAAGTTTCAGGTTTGAAGTTTCAGGTTTGAAGTTTCAAGTTGAAAAACTTAGAATCTTAGTAACTTAGAACCTTAGCACCTTTAATTAATATACAATAACTGATACTGCTTTGGTGTTATTCCCTCATATTTTTTGAATAATCTGATGAAGTAGTTGGCATCTTCGAAACCAGCTAAATAACAAACCTCGTTGATTTGTAAGCTTGGATTCTTCAATAAGTTTTTGGCACATTTTATTTTTTCATTCAAAATATACTCAATTGGACTCATTCCGAGTTCGCGTTTAAAGAAACGGTAGAAAGAAGTGGTGCTCATACAAGCTTTTTCGCTTAACGATTTTAAACTTATATTCTCCTTTAAATTCTGTTTGATATATTCTGTAACCTCTGTAATTGGATTATTGTTTTCAAGAAATTTTCCCTCATTAAGAGATTTTACAGTCTGCGTTTGAATAATTCTGATCAATAATTCTTTTAAAGTCAGATCGGCAAAAATATCTTTGGTGATCGATGTGCTCATACATTCTTTAATGAGCTTATTAATCGTCGCAGCCATTTCGACATTATTGTAAAAGAAATAATTCTGATAGTTTAATTGCCAGTACATGTTATTTCCTTCTTTCGGATATTGTTCATTTAAGAAGTTTAAGATTTCTAGAATCTTAGATTGATCAATAGCCAATGCCAGACATTGAGTCGGATTGCTTTTGGAGGCTTCCGGAAAGTCAATTTTCATTTCTACGTTTGAAGGAACAATTACTGTTTCCCCAGGCAGATATTCAAATTCAGGATCATCAAAAAGATGCATTACTTTTTTGCCTCTAAGCATGCTGGTCACCACTAAATCGTTAAATTTTAACGGAACCATTTTAGTCGATTCGTAGGTTTCAAACAAATTTAATTCACAATGATTCAAATTGTAAATAGTTCTATTTTCGACAAGAGTCTTTAATGATTTTTCTTGCGATAATTGGAGCGGATTGACTAAAAATCGTTGGTTGTTCATTAAATTTATTTTTTGGTGAAGACTTTAAATTTAATGAAAATAAGAATATAAACGGCAGATTTAACGTTTTGTTAAATCAGTTCTTCAACGTGTTTTTTGATGTTTTCAGAAATTTTTCTTGTTGGTAGATCATTTTCGTCATTTCCAAATGGATCTTCGATTTCTTCCGCAATCAACTCTAAACTTGCCAATACATAAAAGATAAAAACCACCACAGGCGCAACTAAATATCCTAAACTAACAGAATAGCCAAATGGAAGTGTCATCGTGTAAAAGAAGATGAATTTCTTTATAAAAGCACTGTAAGAGTAGGGAATAGGTGTGTTTTTGATACGCTCACAAGCTCCACAGATATCTGTAAAAGCGACTAATTCTTCATTTATGGTAATAAGCTGATCGCCAGATATTTTTCCAGCATCATACAAATCGTTGATTTTATGATACATTATTCTTTTTAACTGGTTCGGTTTGTGTTTGTGATGATCAATTTCCAAATCAACATCTTCAAAAAGCTGTTTGCTGGTTTCTTCGTCTTTTAAATGGATATTCAGAATTTCAGCATACATCGGAATAAATTTTCTAAAAAACTTTCTATCATTCTCATCTTTTAAAATTGCTGAAAGTTTAATAGCTAGATTACGGCTGTTATTTACAAGTCCGCCCCAAAGTTTTCGGCCTTCCCACCATCTGTCATAAGCGGTATTGGTTCTAAAAACAAGCAAAAGCGAAATCACAAATCCAAGCATTCCGTGCATCATCGGAATGTTATAAATATAATCGTTTTTGGTTACCTTAAAATACTGAAGTTCAAGATAACATACAATAGTGGCGTATATTCCAATTGCAATCATAATCGTAAACAGTTTTCGAACGGTATCCGATTTATGAAAATGGAAAATAAAGGTGAACCAGTCTTTGGTATTGTATGTAATCATTAAAGTATGTTTTGAAACAAATTTAAATGAAAAAAATATTCTGCTGTGTGTAAAATAGAAAAATATTCAGCACGAATAAATATAGATGATTTGAGACTATACAAACAGTATTTTTTCTATAAAAATGTTTGCTAACATTAAAAAAAATCTGCCAAATCTGCTAAATCTGCGAGAGAAAAATAGCTCGCAGATTTAGCAGATTCGGCAGATCATATTTGATTTTTAAAAGGAAAATTAAAAGTTGATATTTCCTGCTAATTCTTTTAAGGCAATTTCAGATAATTTTGCTTCGTATTGTGCATTGCTGTAACGCACTTTTGCATTGACATAATTTAACTGAGCAGTTCTAAAATCGAGTGTTGTAATGGTTCCGATTTTAAATTTGTCTAATGTGATTTCTAAATTCTGTCTGGCAATAGCTTCATTGTTTTCTTCTAAACCAATCAATTCCAAATTGGTTAAATACGTTTGAAAAGCAGTGCTTAATTGCGTATTTAAAATCGTATTTTGCTGTTTTATTGCAATTTGCGAATTCTCTATCTGTAATTTGGCTACTTTTTCATTTCTATGCTGATTAAAACCATCAAAAATATTCATAGAAGCATTAAAACCATAATTTAAACCCTTTGAAGAAGTTTCGCTGGTAAAACCTAAACTGGATTGGCTTTCAGAGAAATTATATCCAGAAGTTAATCTTAAAGTGGGATAACGGTCTGCTTTTACTTGTTTGAGCTGTAATTCGGCTATACGTTTATTGATAACCTGCGCTTCTAAACCTGGATTTTGTTTCTGAGCCAAATCCATTAAATCTGCTAAAATCAATTTATTGTCCACTTTTACTTCATCTGTAACCTTGAAGTCAATTTTTGGGTCACGCGCTAAATATTGGTTCAATAAAATTTTGCTATTGGCATACGTTTCTTTTTGTCTTAGCAAAGCCACTTGATCAGAATTTAAGTCAACTTGTGCATTTAAAACTTCTAATTTTGAAGCCTTCCCGATACTAAAACGGTTTTTAGCCAAAGTCAGACGCTGGTTCGAAATTACAATTGTGGTGTCTAATGCCGAAAGCTGTTGCTGTTGCTGAACCAAATCGTAATAAGCAGAGTTTACTTGAGCAATTTTAAGCAAAATCGTTCTTTTAAGTTCTGCATCGCCCAGTTTTTGAAGCTCTTTTAACTGGTCCAATTTGGCAAACATTTTCATTCCATCAAAAACAGTCCAGCCTAAACTAACGCCGTAATTTAAACTGTTGTTTTTAGCATTGTTCAATGTAGTTGATGTACCATCCTGACGTACTTGTGTCGAATTTGTAAGGTTGTTATTGTCTGTAATACTTGCCGTTGCAGTTGGCAACATTCCCGCATTTCCAATAGTAACGTTTGTTTCGTTTATTTTGGAATTGTTTTTGGCAATTTTAATCTCAAAATTATTTTCCAAAGCTATGGTCATAGCTTGTTCAATAGTAAGAACTTCCTGTGCCTTTGCCTGAATTGAACAAAAAAGCAGGATAAGTACTGTACAATATATTTTTTTGATATTCATATTCGTTTTCTTTAACCAGAAAGTATATTTCTGGTTTTTATTTAATGCTTTCTCTTTCGTATTCGTCAATATGGTCAAATTCTGGATAATGCTTTCTTGCTCTTGACCACATAAAATAAATTGCAGGAATTACAAAAAGCGTTAAAGCCAATGAAAAGATCGTTCCTCCCACAATTACAACTCCCATACCAATTCTACTAGTCGATGCCGCTCCAAGAGAAAGTGCAATTGGAAGTGCTCCTAAAGCAATGGCTAAACTTGTCATTAAAATTGGACGTAAACGCGCTTCTGAAGCTTCTAAAATAGCTTCTAATTTTGGTTTTCCTTGTTCTCGTAACTGATTGGCAAATTCTACAATCAAAATACCGTTTTTGGTTACCAGACCAATTAGCATTACCGTACCAATCTGACTGAAAATATTCCACGACTGATTGAATAGCCATAATGAGAATAAAGCTCCCGCTACAGCCATTGGAACTGTCAAAATAATAATAAACGGATCTATAAAACTTTCAAACTGTGCCGCTAGAATCAAGAAGATTAATAATAAAGCCAATCCGAAAGCAAAAGAAGTATTAGAACTACTTTCTACGAAATCTCGTGATTCTCCAGCTAAATCTGTTGTGAAGCTTTCGTCTAAAACTTTAGCTTTTATTCTATTCATTTCATCAATTCCGTCACCCATACTTTTTCCAGGTGCCAAACCAGCCGAAACAGTTGCAGACATGTATCTATTGTTGTGATATAATTGCGGTGGATTACTTTGCTCGTAAACGTTTACTACGTTATCCATCTGAATCAATTCACCATTTTTGTTTTTTACAAACATAGAAGTCAAATCCAAAGGTTTAGATCTGTCTTTTTGGTCAAACTGTCCAATTACCTGATATTGTTTTCCATTTTTGATAAAATAGCCAAAACGCTGTCCGCTTAAAGAAAGCTGTAAAGTTTGTGCTATGTCAAGAATTGAAATTCCTAAACTTTCTGCTTTAGCGCGGTCAATGGTAACATTGACTTCTGGTTTGTTAAATTTCAGGTTTACATCTGTTGTAGAAAAGACATCGCTTTTGGCTACTTCATTCATAAAAACAGGAATTTTTTCTCTTAACTTATCAAAGTTTGGAGCCTGAATAATGTATTGTATTGGTAAACCTCCACGTCTGTTAACGGCAATTGTAGGCTGCTGAATTACCGCTATTTTAGCATCAGGATATCTTTTTGTCCATTTGCTTAGTTTGTCTGCAATTTCTTTTTGAGATCTGGTTCTTTCGTCTGGTTCTTTTAATGACAGTCTCACAAAACCTGAGTTGGTTGCAGAACCTCCAGAACCTCCAGCAGTAATTACTAAACTAACTTTTTTTTCAGGGATTGAATCGTCAACAAGTTTTGAAATTTCTTGCATAAAACGATAAGTATAATCATAAGAAGAACCCTCTGGCGTGGTCATACGCATGGTAACAGAACTTCTGTCATCATAAGGCGCTGTTTCTTTTGGAAGAATCGTAAAGAATAAATAAATAATTCCAAAACAAGCAATTAAAATAGGAAAGCTGATCCATTTTTTGTCCATGAATTTTGTTAGTGATTCAGCATAACTGCTGTTCATTTTTTCAAAAAATGGCTCAGTTTTAATATAGAATTTTGACTTCTTTTGTTCGCCGCCTTTCATTAAATAGGCATTTAACATTGGTGTTAAAGTCAAGGAAACAAAGGCTGAAATTAATACCGCGGCTCCAATAACAACTCCAAATTCTCTAAAGAGTCGGCCAACAAAACCTTCTAAGAAAATTACTGGTAAAAATACCGCTGCTAAAGTGACAGAAATGGATATAACAGCGTAAAAGATTTCATTAGAACCTTTAATGGCTGCTTCGATTGGAGACATTCCTTCTTCGACCTTTTTGAAAATATTTTCAGTTACAACAATTCCGTCATCCACAACAAGTCCTGTTGCAAGCACAATAGCAAGAAGTGTTAGTACATTTATTGAGAAACCAAAAAGCCACATAATGAAGAATGTAGCAATTAACGATACGGGAATATCAATTAATGGTCTGAAAGCAATTGCCCAGTCTCTAAAAAACAAATAGATAATAATAATTACCAGAACGATTGATATTCCTAAAGTTTCGGCAACCTCCAATACAGATTTCTTTACAAATTGCGTGTTATCAAGCGCAATATTAAGTTTAATGTCTTTAGGTAAATCTTTTTTTAAGGCTTCAAATTTTTTGTAGAATTCAGCTGAAATATCCAGATAATTGGCTCCTGGCATTGGAACAATAGCCATTCCAATCATTGGAAGCCCAGAAGACATCAAAGAAGTCTCTATATTCTCCGGACCTAATTCGGCACCGCCTACATCACTAAGCCTTACGATTTTATCGCCATCTGTGCGAATGATAATATTGTTGAATTCTTCTGGTTTAGAAAGATTTCCAACCGTCTTTACAGTTAATTCGGTATTGTTCCCTGTTAATTTACCAGATGGAAGTTCGACGTTCTGAGCATTTAATGCATTTCTCACATCGGCAACTGTACACTTATAAGCATTTAGTTTTACAGGATCTATCCATAGACGCATTGCATAGCGTTTTTGCCCCCAAATTTGCACGCCACTTACGCCTGGAATGGTTTCCAAACGTTGAGAAATAACATTTTCGGCATAATCGCTTAATTCTAAAGAGCTTCTGCTATCACTTTGAACCGTCATCGAAATAATAGATTCGCTATCTGCATCGGCTTTAGAAACAACTGGTGGGGCATCTATATCTTGTGGAAGATTTCTAATTGCCTGCGAAACTTTGTCTCGAACATCATTAGCCGCTTCCTCTAAATCCTTATCTAAATTAAACTCGATTGTAATGGTACTGCTTCCTTGGTTACTGGATGAAGTAATATTTCGAATTCCATCAATCGCATTTACGGCTTTCTCAAGCGGTTCTGTAATTTGAGATTCAATAATATCAGAATTGGCACCTGTATAATTGGTACGAATAGATACCTGTGCAGGGTCAATAGAAGGAAATTCTCTAACTCCTAAAAAAGTATAACCAATAAAACCGAATAAAATAATTAGTAAATTCAGTACTATGGTTAAAACAGGTCTTTTTATACTTGTAGTTGATAAACTCATGTGTGATTTTAGATTTTAGATTGTTGATTTTAGATTTCAGATTTATTGCTAAATCTTGACTACCATCTTTAAATCTATATTCAAGTCTTTCGACTTTTGACTTTTGGCTTTAGAACTATTTTACTTGAACTTTAATTGGAGCTTCGTCTTTTAAAGACATAACACCGCTTGTAATCAAAGTGTCTCCCGGTTTTAATCCTGATAAAATTAAAATAGAAGAATCTGTTCTTGTTGTTGCATCAACCATTACTTCTTTTGCTTGTCCGTTATTGGCAATAAAGACTTTTTTACCGTCTTGAATTGGAATAATCGCTTGAGAAGGAACTACAATAGCATCTTTAATAATGTTTAAAGGCAATTTAATATCGGCAAAAGTTCCAGGGAAAAGTTTTCCATCGGTATTATCAGCCAAAGCACGAATTTGAAGTGTACGTGTAGCAACGGCAACTTCTGGTTCGATGGCATAAATTTTTGCATTGTATGTTTTATCTGAACCAGAAACTTTAAAATCGATTACCGATCCTGATTTTACTTCTGAAGCATATTTTTCTGGAATAGAAAAAGTGATTTTTAGTTTATTGGTATTAACCAATTTTGCTACTAAAACAGTAGGAGTGATGTAAGTTCCTGGAGAAATATTACGTAAACCAATTTTTCCTGAAAAAGGAGCTCTTACAGAAGTTTTAGAAATTTGCGCTCTAATTAATTGGCTTTGCGCTTGAGCAGAAGCAAGATCGGCTTTGGCAACGTCTGCTTCTTCCTGACTAATTGCTTCTTTTTGAAGCAATAATTTTGCTCTTCTTGCATTTTCGGCAGCTAATTCTTCTCTAGTTATAGCCTGTCTTAATTGTGCTTTTAGTTCGATATCGTTTACTTTTAAAAGCACTTGTCCTTTTGATACATTGGCGCCTTCGTTAAAGAATATTCCTTCCACAATTCCTGAAACCTCACTATGAATTTCAATTTGCTCATTTGCTTCAATAGATCCTGATAATGCAAGATTATTGTCAAAAGTGGTTGTTTTTATTACGATTCCATTAACAGTTGTTGGAGATTTTTTGTCGTTGAATTTTTTGGAGTCGTCGTTTTTACCCTTATTAGAAATAATTCTATAGGTAATAAAACCTCCAATTGTAATAATTAAAAGGGTGTAAATGAGGTGTTTTACTTTCATAAAATTGAAGTGAATATAGATTTTAGGTTTGTGTTTTTAGTAAGCTTACAAATTTAACTTTTTGGTGCGAAATCGAAAGCTGTTGGCTTTTATTTAACATTTGTATGTACAAAGGTTTGCATTTAGACTACAGTTGGGGCAAAAGGTTTAATTGAAGGTTAAATTTTTTTTCAAAAAAATTACAAGGTTTCTGTTGGGAAAACACATTGTTTCTTGCCTTAGAAAAAAAATAAGCTTTTTGTCTGATTTTTTTTGCACTTTATCGATTTTATTTGTAACATTGATACGTTAAACAAAATGATCGGATTTTTCAGAATTGCTATAAGTTTTATATAGTATTACTGTTAAAAAATGTAAGTAGAAGTTGTTTTTTTTGGTTTTTTACAGAATATAGCTAGATGTTATATTAACAAGTGTTTATTCTTTGTTGTTTAAATAATAAAAAAATGATTTATATGAAGAAAAAATTACTTCTAACTTTATGGTTCGCATTTTTACTTCTTTCAATTGGTTATTTGTTTTGGCAGAACGAGTTTAAATACAGTTTGCCGACTCCAATACCAAAGAATTATCACGCTATTGCCATGGGATCAAAAATTGATTTAGGACCATGCTGTGCATTTGACAATAGACCCATCTTTATACATTTTTTCAATCCCGAATGTCCATGTTCGCGATTCAACGTGCCTCATGTAAGTGCTTTGATTAAAAAATACGGAGATCAGATCAATTTTAAAATTGTTGTTTTAAACAAACAGAAAAATTTTACGATTGATGAGATTCAACAAAAGTTTGATGCTAAGATTCCCGTTTACTTTGATGAAGCAATTGCTAAAAAATGTGGTGTTTTCTCTACACCTCAGGCCGTTTTGCTAGATCAGTCGCACAATTTATATTACAGAGGCAATTACAATAAAACTAGATATTGTACAGATACTAAAAGTAATTATGCCCAAATGGCGATAGATTCTCTTCTTGGCAGAAAAGACAACCACAACCCATCTTTTAATGCTTTAGCTCTTAGAGCTTACGGATGCTCATTACCAAAATGTACTAAATAACTATTTCCAAAAACCTAAATCTAAATTCCCATGAAAACAAAAGCTAGCTTAAACGAACAAGATTATCTGCACAGTTTTATGTCTACAATGACACAAAAATCAGATACAATTATTAATTATGTACTTGCGGTATATTTTCTTCTCGGTATCGGATTGTCTTTTAAATACGATACTTTCGAAATTGGCGTTGGAGTCGGAACACTGAATCTTTTGATGTATTACTCAGCAAAATTTTTCATGAAAAACTCCAAATTTTATCAATATGTTTTGTCTGTAGTTCTGGCTATTTTTATGGCACAATACATTTACCAAATGCACGGAATGTTCGAAATGCATTTTACTGTGTTCATTGCAAGTACAATCTTGATTATTTACCAGAATTGGAGACTTCAAATACCGCTTACTTTACTGGTTGTCTTGCATCACGCGGGATTGGCTTATTTGCAAAATTATATTTATAATGATGCCAACGGACTTCAGGTTTATTTTTCGCAGGTAAATTTTGATCTCGAAACCTTAATTATTCATACCGTTTTAGCAGCTGTAGTATTTTTTATGAACGGATATTGGGCGTATTATTTTAAAGAACACAGTGAAAATCATATCTCAAAAATTTCAGATGAATATGAGCTGGAAAATATGAAGTTAGCTTCAGCAAAATACAGTTCAATGTCAGCTACAAAAGATTATAACGATTTTATACATAGAACAACTTTAGACTTAAAGCTACCTGTAAATTCAGTTTTAAAACTTATTGATGTTTCAAAAGGGCATACAGACAATGACAAATTGCTTACTTATCTTGAAATGATGAGAGAAAGTGCCAAGAAAATTGATGATTTAGTTAATGATATTCATGTAAAATCTACAAACACCAGAAGTTAGAAAAATTAATTTCCGATTAGAACCGGAACCAGCCCCCAAAGTAATATTAATTTTTTAAGCCTGTTATATGTTTAAGTATGATTTACCAACTGCAGTTCCTACGCTGCATAATCTAAAAAAAATTATTGATGATTTTTTGAATGAAAGCATTACATTAAATTCAATCGAAAAAATTGGCGCTCAATCTGAATTTGAAATAGAAGTAAGAGAAATTTTTAAAAACTATAGAGGTAATTCTCATGTTTACGATCTTGATTTTCAATATAAAAAACTAATACAGATTATGACTGACATTCATAATCTTAATCTCGCTGTTAACAATCAGATTCCAGATTGGTTGGAAAATGAATTAGAAACGGTTTTTCGTAAAATCAGAAATATTCTGCTTGTTTTGGAGATAGAATTAAATTGAGAATTGTTTAAGGATTCATTCTATATACTTAATTGAACTGTAGATTAATTTAATTGTAAAATTTATGGATACCAGATTAAACCGTCCGACACCTTCTGATAGAGAAGTTGATTGGAATAAGAATAAAGTGCTGCTTAGTAAAACTGACAAAAAAGGAACCATTTTATATGCCAATGAAGACTTTATAGATGTTTCTGGTTATGATGAATTTGAACTTGTCGGTCAGCCTCACAATATTGTCCGACATCCAGACATGCCAAAAGTGATTTTTAAATTCTTATGGGACAGTATTAAATCCAGTGAAAATATTCATGTTATCATAAAAAACATGGCAAAAACTGGACGTTATTATTGGGTAGTAACTGATTTTAAAATTGTTGCGGACACAGATGGTGAAATTGTAGGTTTCTTTGGAACTAGAAAATCGGTTCCAAATGATATTATCGTGAAATTTATTGAGCCTTTGTACAAAAAGCTTTTGCAGATTGAAGAAACAAGTGGTTTGCATGCTTCTGAAGAATATCTTGTAGGTTTTCTAGAAGAAAGAAAGAAAACCTACATGGAATACATCGATCATTTGATTGCAACAGGCAAGGATGATAAAAATAAAGTTAGCAAAGGCTTATTTAGTGGTCTTTTTGAGAAGAAAAATGACGCAAAAAAGTAACAACAGCTTATATACTTCATTGTGTCTGATAAAAAATATTCACCCTTAAATTTGTTCCCCCAGCAAAACTAAATCACATGAATATGAGGCTCAATGAAGTATTTTTTTTTAAGATGCTAAGGTTCTAAGATGCTAAGATGCTAAGTTTTTTAGATTAAAAGTAGAAAGGTTCAAAGGTTAATTAATTAACCTTTGAACCTTTCTTTTAAGGACTTTAGAACCTTAGCGTCTTAGTATCTTAGAAACTTAGAATCTTAGTATCTAGCTAATATAATTCCAGATATTCTTCTTCTTGGTCATTTCAATGAAAATTGCTCTTAGAATAGCATTTTCAGGTTTCTGAAGTGCAGAATCTTCTTTTAAGATTTTCATGGCATAATTTCTAGCCAAAGAAAGAATTTCTCGATCCTTTACAATATCTGCAATTTGAAGATTTAAAACACCGCTTTGCTGAGTTCCCATCATGTCGCCTGGACCGCGAAGTTTTAAATCTACTTCGGCTATTTCGAAACCATCATTGGTCTGAACCATTGTTTCCATTCTGGTTTTGCTATCAGAGCTTAATTTATGTCCCGTCATCAAAATGCAATAACTTTGTTCAGCGCCACGACCAACACGTCCGCGCAGCTGGTGCAATTGCGAAAGCCCAAATCTTTCGGCACTTTCAATAATCATTACACTAGCGTTTGGTACGTTTACGCCAACTTCGATAACCGTTGTAGCTACCATAATATTAGTTTTTCCTTCTGAAAAGCGCTTCATTTCAGAATCTTTATCAGCTGGTTTCATTTTTCCGTGAAGAATGGAAATTGAATATTGAGGAAGTGGAAAATCGCGAGAAATACTCTCGTAACCATCCATTAAATCCTTATAATCCATTTTTTCTGATTCCTGAATTAGCGGATAAACGATATAAATCTGTCTTCCTTTTGCAATTTCATCTCGAAGAAATTTCCAGACTTTCAATCTATTGCTGTCAAAACGATGCACGGTCTGAATTGGTTTTCTTCCCGGAGGCAATTCATCAATAACAGAAATATCCAAATCGCCATATAAGCTCATTGCCAAAGTTCTCGGTATAGGAGTGGCAGTCATGACTAAAACGTGTGGCGGAATATCATTTTTCTTCCACAGTTTAGATCTTTGCTCTACACCAAAACGATGCTGTTCATCAATTACAGAAAGGCCTAAATTTTGAAATTTTACTTTATCTTCTAATAAGGCATGAGTTCCGATCAAAATTTTAAGTTCTCCGTTTTCCAGTTCTTCATGAATAATTTTTCTTTCAGAAGTTTTGGTAGAACCCGTTAATATTCGGATATTGATATTTAATGTTTTAGCAAATTCAGATAATCCAAGAAAATGCTGATTGGCCAAGATTTCTGTAGGAGCCATTAGACAAGCCTGAAAACCATTGTCAATTGCCAAAAGCATGCTCATAAAAGCAACAATAGTTTTTCCTGAGCCAACATCTCCTTGAAGCAAACGGTTCATTTGAGCGTTGCTTCCCATATCGGTTCTGATTTCCTTAATCACTCTTTTTTGAGCATTAGTCAAATCAAAAGGCAAATGATTTTTATAAAATTCATTAAAAAGTTCGCCCACTTTGTCAAATGGATGTCCTTTTATTTTATGTTTTCGAATAAGATTTTTAGTAATTAATTGCAACTGAATAAAAAACAATTCTTCAAATTTCAATCTGAACTGTGCTTTCGCTAAAATTTCAGCGCTTTTCGGAAAATGAATATTAAATAATGCCGCACGTTTTGGAATCAGTTTTAATTCTTCGATTAAAAAAGGAGGAAAGGTTTCGGTAAAAAGCGCCTGAGTTTCTAAGAAAAGTTGCTCCATCATTTTATTAATGGTGCGATTTGAAATGCCTTTATTAGCCAAAGCTTCTGTTGAAGGATAAACGGGTTGCATCGCTGAGCGTAAGCTTCTTTCGTGTTCGCTTAACAATTCAATTTCAGGATGCGCCATGCTAAATTGGCTTCCGTACAGTGAACATTTTCCAAAAATCACCAAAGTTTCATTTAGCTTTAAGCTTTCGCGAATCCACTTATGGCCTTGAAACCAGTTTAAGTCAATTTGCCCAGTATCATCAACGAAAGTCGCTACTAGACGTTTTTTGTTTTTGGCAAATTCAACAGTTTTAATATGAATGATTTTTCCAATAATCTGAACTTCAGAACCTGTATTTTGCAATTCGTTAATCTTGTAATAACGCGTTCTGTCAATATATCGATTTGGAAAAAGATTGACTAAATCTCCATATTTATGAATACCCAATTCCTTACGAAGTAACTGGCCACGACTAGGACCAACACCTTTTAAGTATTCTATTGGAGTTTCTAGAAGATTATTAGACATTCGAAAATTTAGATTTTATAGAGCCAAGAATAAAAGAGTCAAGAAGAAAGGAAAAAGAGAAAGTATATTCAATATTTCTTTCTTTTTGACTCTTTTTATTTAGAAAAGCGAAGATAGATTTTAATTGGGAATTTTGAAAATGAATTGTTGCTTTCAAGTCTTTGAATATTAAGTTATCGTTAAGCTGTAAAATAAAGACGCAACTATTTTAAGCAAGTAAACTCTTATTAATAGTTAACAATCAAAAACTATAAATATGAAAAAAATTGGACTTTTAATTGTAATGCTCATTTCTCTTATTTCCTGTTCTGACAGCGACGACAAATCATCTGAAAGTTATATTGGTAAATGGACTTTAATAAGAATGGGCAGTAATAATCCTGCGGCAAATTCTATAGATATTTTAGAATGGGAGGAATCTTATATTTTTAATTCTAATAACACATTTTCTAAAACAAGAAAAAGAGATGGAAAAACTACAACCATTTCAGGAACTTATTCTGTAATGAAAACGACAGATCAAACAAAGTTTGAGTTAAGTTATAGTGCTCAAAGTGATATAATTGGTTCTTGTACTGCGTTAAAGGAGAATCTATATATTATTAACGATATTGGAAGTTTGTATAGTGCTTGGAGCATATGTGACGGACCATTATTGGTATATGATAAGAAATAATTTTTAAATGCTTACTAATTCAATTTTAAAGCTCCGTTTTTAACGGAGTTTTTATTTTTTTATCGTCAGTAAAATTTTAATAAAAAAAGATAATTGCTAGATTTGTTCAAACATTTAAATTATAAGCCCAAATTATGATTAAAGAAGAAAAAGTTCCTTTTGAAACTATGGTGTTTTCTGGTATTACATTCAAAGTAATTAACCGACACGAAGCGCACAATATTATTGGAGATTTAATCGATTTCAAAAATCAGAAAATTTATAATGTTTTTGAAGACACTTGGCGTTTTCCTGATTATGAAGAAAATCCTATATTTCTATTAGCAGAAGACGATGTAGAAATGGATTTATTTGAAATGGATTTTAGCACGGAAGAACATTCTCATATTTTCATCTTAGGATTTATTTTTAAAGGAAATCTAATGGTTTCAAAATTGATTAGTTCTTATGATACAGACAATTCTCCTGCTTTAATTGTTTTAGGAAAAACAACTACAGTCAATATTAATTTGTTTGGCAGTGTTCATTATTTAGGCGGCGGTTTGCAGTGTGATACACTTGTTGGAGAGTATAATCATGGAGAGCTTTTTGTAAAAGGAGATCTTATTGCGTGGTTAATTTATACTGATGATATGTTACTTCATTTTGAACGTTTTACAGATGTTCAAGCAATTATAAGTGCGGGAAGGCCCGATATTTTGATTTGCAGTAATGTTCAAGACACGGACGGATCTATTATTACTGTTGAGAATTATCTGCCTTCAACTCATAAACTGTCAGATATTGTAGACGATGCTTTTCTTGAGTTTTCAAGTTATGGCACCGAAATATTAGGAAACAATTATTTAGATGTTTTTAAAGAAGGACTTTCAATCTTAGATTACGATAAAAAAGAAAAATATATGTATGCTGATTTTCGTAATCAGTTTATTAATATGATTGATGTTTTATCTGATAATGAGGAATTAAAGGAAAACGGAAAAATCGTTAGACATATTTCGGGAACAACTTATTTGTTTGTTCCTTTTGATTATGAAGGGAAAAAATACAGTCAGATTTCTGAAGAAATTTCGAATGGTTTTAATATCAGAATGCGTGCTTTATGGTGCCATGATGATGAAGAAATTATGATTATTCTGGAATATCTTGATGAAAATGGAGATCCAAAATACCAATGGATGAATGATGAAAATGCGCAAGGAATTGAATTTTTCTGCGTAAAAAATGCTGTCATGAAAACTTTTGAAATATTAACAACTCCGGAAGTCGAAGATGAAGATGACGACGAAGATGAAAGAGAATATGCAGACTATGACAACAGTTTTTCATTAGAAGAATTTGCAGTTCAATTTGGTCATTATAAATTGCCCGAAGATTTAGTAAAACTCTATGAATTTGAACAAGAATATGGAGTAGAAACGTATTCTGAATGTTTTGGGCTTACTATTACTAATGATAAAACAGGAATAAAAACTTGGTCTGAGGAAGAAGAATTTTATAATAGTTTTATCGAATTTGCGGGCGCAAACGGTTCAGGAAGTTCGTATGCATATTGGCTTATTGATGAAGATTTGAATAATTGTCCAATTGTAGTTTTTGGAGACGAAGGCGGAGTTCATATTGTGGCAGAAAATACTAAGAAATTGATTCAGCTTCTGACTCTTGACACTGAAATTTCTGTTGACTTTGATAAAGCGTATTTCTATCAAGATGAGGAATATTATGAAGAAAGCGAAAACAAAGAAGAATTTAAAGATTGGGTTAAAAATCAATTTAATCTAGAAGCAATAGAATCTAACGAAGATGCAGATGAAATTGTAGAAGAGGCACAAAGAAAGTATAAACAAAAGTTTAACGACTTTTTAGTAAAGTTTGGCATTGAAATCAGTGAAGAAGATGAATAGTGTTTTTTATCTTTGAATAAAAATTAGAAAGAAATGAAAACACATTTAGCGCTTTTACGAGGCATTAATGTTTCTGGACATAATATGATGAAAATGGAAGCTTTGAAAGCAATGCTGGAGAATCTTGGTTTTTTAAATGTTCGAACGTATCTGCAATCTGGTAATGTCTTTGTAGACAGCGAAGAAGAAGCTTCAAAGGTTGGTTTTATGATCAAACAGGAAATCTTTAAGGTTTTTGGACACGAAGTTCCTGTTGTAATGATCACTAAAGAAAATCTGCAATCTTGTTTTGCTAATAATGCATTTTTAAAAGAGAAAGATCTTGATACAAAAAAACTTTATGTTGCTTTTGTCTCAATGGCATTAAAAAAGGAAAGTATAAACGATTTGAAAATCAGTCAGTTTAAACCAGACGAAGCAAGTATTGATGAAAATAGGATTTTTATTAAATATGCCGTTGGTGCAGGAAAAACACGTTTTGATCAAAAATACATCGAGAAAAAATTAAATGTAACAGCAACAATTCGAAACTGGAATACGGTTACAAATTTGCTTAAAATGTATGAAGAATAATGAAAAAGTATTTTTTTATAATGTTTGTTTTTGCAATGAGTTTAAATTCTACAATTTACGCTCAGGATACAAAAACGGTTGCAGAAGATTTTAATGTCTTCTTTAAAAAATTCAATGAAGATCAAAAGTTTCAAATCAGCAGAGTTATTTTTCCTTTAAAATACAAGGCAAACAATGAAGATTTTGAATTGTTAGATTACACAATGACAAAAGAGAAATATAAAGTTCTTCATCTCAATAATAAGGCTGATGAGAAATATTTAAAACGTACATTATCAGTAAAGAAAAGCAAAGCTACTCTTGAAGAGCGCGGGCTAGATAGCGGAATTTATATTGACTATGTTTTTGAATTGAAAGATAATAAATGGTTCCTGAAAACTTTTGTCGACCAATCGACTTAATGTTAATCTCGAATCCATTTTTGCATAGCTGGAAAAGGCATTTTTTGTTCTTTTTCAGCTTTTTCATTTCCAAGACATAATTCCATCCATTCTAAAAGCGGCAATCCGATATAATTTCCCGAAGTAAAATTTGTGATAAACCATTCAGAACTCCCTTTATACCCGTGTGGATGGAATACAAATTCAGCAGGAAATTGTAAATGATGCAATGCAGCGTATGACCATAAAATAGCTGCAATTTCGTCACCTTGAGTTGGCCAGTCTTTAGAGATTTGATCTGACCCAACCAGTTTTCTTTCCGTAGGAATTGTTACCGCAAGATGACCCGCTTCATGTAAAATATCTCCTGGATATAGCAATTTTTCATAATCGATATAAATACAATTAGGTCCTAAATCTAAACCAGGTAAAAAGGTTTCTCCAAGCTTTTTTTCAATAATTTCAATACCAATTTCTTTCAAAAAGAATACTACTTTTTTTACTTCATCATTTTCTTTAAAAGCCATGTTAGTTTGTTTTTAAAATGTTTTTCTTGATGTAAATGGTGTCTGCGCTATAAAAAGCTCCTTTTTTCATGCCACCGCCAAAAGGCTGCATAAATTGAATATTTTGAGATTCGTAACCTTCTTTTTTAATCGCTTCATTCACTGCCAAAGTTGGTGCTTCGAAACCAAAAAGTGTAAATTGACGATAACGCTTTTCAGCTAATAAAAAATAACCGTTTGATTGACTTGAAGTCTCGCCAACTTTACAATTTTCGATAGGCTGTTTAGTTTCTGAATCGTAAATATAGCCACTAATTTGGGGCCTTTTGCATCTGCTAACTAAACAGCTTTGCAAAAAGAAAGAAACTAGAATTAAAAAGATGAGATTATACAAGAACTTCATTTATTTTTTGATTAAATCACAATACCAAAATCCAAAATCAAAAGCGGTTTCATCATTGGTATCGCAGGTTTTGTTAGACGAATCTTTCTTTTCTGGTTTTTCATATTTTCGATACACAATTTCACCAATTTCAAAATCAATTGGTTTTGAAAATATAGGACCGTCGAAAGTAAAGGTATGAAATTCACCGTTTTCTCCGCAAACATCTACATTTTCAGGCAAATCATTTATAAAATCTTGATCGATAACTCTTCCGACAAAACTTTTGTCTAGATATTTTTCGTTGACACAAACCACAATGGTTTTGAAGCTTAGCGAAATAAATTCCTGAATTAAGTCTTGAGTTGGAATTTTCCAAATTGGAAAAACTCCTTTAAGTCCAATTTTAGCCAATTGATTTTCACGATACTCACGCAAATCTTCCAAAAAAATATCTCCAAAAATAGAATAACGTATTCCGTTTTGTTTTAACTCAGTCAAAGTTTTGGTCATAACTTGTTCGTAAACTTCCATCGTTGGCATTTCTGGAACTTCAAGAATTTTTAACGGAATTCCAATGCTTTCGGCTTGGTTCTGCAATAATTCAAGACGAATTCCGTGCATCGAAATACGCTGATATTGCTTGTTAACGCTTGTCAATAAACATTCAATTTTAAAATCTTTATTTTGAAGTATTTTATATAAAGCAAGAGCAGAATCCTTTCCGCTGCTCCAGTTAAATAAGGCTTTTTGAGGTGTAGACACAATTTGGCAGTTTTATATGGTAAACTTACAAAATTCGTTCTATTTGTAAAGGAAACCTTTGTAACTTTGGAATTTTACATGCCAATTAAGATGTTATTTAGAGATAAATTTAAAATTAATTCAAATAGATTGCAAAACTGGGATTATTCTAGTGAAGCTGTTTATTTTATTACTATTGTGACTAAAAATAGGATATCTATTTTTGGGAGTATTGAAGAAGAAAAAATGATTTTAAATGAAAGTGGAAAAATTATTGAAAAAGAGCTTTTAAAATCGATTAAGATTCGTGAAAATTGGTTTTTTCATAACTGGGTTATTATGCCAAATCATATTCATTTGCTAATCGAAATTCAAGACACCCTGCATATCGTAGAGATGCGCTGCAGTGCGTCTACGCCCAGCATATCCACAACAGAAAATAATATTACGGAAAAATCTTTGTCGACATACGGACGTGAGACGCACTGCAGTGCGTCTCTACAAAACCAACCTGAGTCTAAATTTTCTAGAAAATCCAATTCTATTTCATCATTTGTTGCTACTTTTAAATCAATCACAACTAAACAGATAAATGGAGTCGAATCGATTTGGCAGGCGAACTACCACGATCATATTGTCAGAAATTACAAAACGTTCGAAAAGATTTATGATTACATAAAACATAATCCGATATCTTGGGAAACAGATTCTTTAAAATAAAATTTTCAATGAAATACATTTTTTTATTATTTACCACTTTTCTTTTTGCGCAACAAACTCAATTCGTCGATTTTAAATCGGTTTCAGGACAATTGTCTTTAAATTCAAAAGAAAAAACAATTTCAGGTGCTGTCGATTTTCAATTTGAGGTTTTAAAGGATTGTGATACTATTTCGCTTGACGCTAAAAACATGGAATTTTCGAATGTGAAAATCAATGAAAAAGAAATCATTTTTATCAATACCACTAAACAGTTAAAATTGGTTTTCCCTTTTAAAAAAGGAGAAAATAATCTAACTTTTAATTATAGCGTAAAACCAAAACAAGCCTTGTATTTTGTTGATATGGAAAACGATGAAGTGCAGATTTGGACACAAGGCCAAGGAAGATATACTAGCAATTGGTTTCCGAGTTTTGATGATGTCAATGAAAAGCTAGTTTTTAATTTAGGAATTACTTATGATAAAGATTATCAGGTAGTTTCTAATGGAGTTTTAAAGGAAAAAACAAACAACGGAAATCTAAATCATTGGCAGTTTATAATGGAAAAACCAATGAGTTCGTATTTGTTGATGCTGGCGATTGGGAAATATGATAAAAGAGAATTTAAATCTAGAAGCAGAATACCTTTAGAATATTATTACGAACCAAAAGATGCCGATCGTTTTGAACCAACTTATCGCTATTCGAAACGAATTTTTGATTTCCTTGAAAAAGAAATTGGTGTAAAATATCCTTGGAAAATTAATAGACAGATTCCAGTTAGAGACTTTTTATATGCCGGAATGGAAAATACTACTTCAACACTTTTTGCAACACGTTATGTAGTAGATTCAATTGGTTTTTGCGATCGAAATTATACAAATGTAGATGCTCACGAATTGGCACATCATTGGTTTGGAGATCTTATTACAGCCGAAAGCAGCACTCATCATTGGCTTCAGGAAGGGTTTGCAACTTATTTTGCTTTGCTTGCAGAAAAAGATATTTATGGAGATGACTATTTTTACTCTAAACTATACAATACAGCACAGCAAATAAAGTTTGCGTCTCGTACTGACACGATTCCAGTTTTAAATGCAAAAGCAAGTTCGCTTACATTTTACGAAAAAGGGGCTTGGGCATTGTTTGTGTTACATGAATCTATTGGAGATAAAGCCTTTAAAAAAGCAATTAAAAATTATCTGAATAAGTACGCTTATCAAACGGTAAATACACAGAATTTTTTCGATGAAATTAAAAAAGTTTCTGATTTTGATTTGGATAAATTCCAAAAAACATGGCTAGAATCAACTGTTTTTGATACTCCAACTGCAAATGAATTATTGAGTAAAAACAAAACAATTCAAAAGCGATTAGAAATCGATAAATTGAAAAAAACACCTTTAAAAGATAAAATAGATATCTTAAAAAGTACTTTAGAATCTGATGTGTATCAATCTGTAAAAGAAGCTGTTGTTGATCAATTAGAAAATGAAAAATACGAAGAAAAAAAGCCTCTTTTGCTTTTAGCACTGCAGACTAATAATATTAATGTTCGTCAAAATTTAGCAGGATCTCTAACTAAAATTCCAGAAGATTTTAGAACAAACTACGAAACGCTTTTGGATGATAAATCGTATCAAACCCAAGAAATAGCACTTTATTGGCTGTGGAGAAACTTTCCCGATCATAGAAAAGAATATTTGGATAAATCTAAAAATTGGATCGGTTTTAACGATTATAACTTAAGAACTTTATGGCTTTCGTTGGTATTGTCAACACCAAATTACAATAGTGATATAGATTCTTTGACAAGTGAACTTATTGCATTTTCATCTACAAAATATGAAGCTACAACACGACAAAATGCTTTAGAAAAATTGATTGCTTTTAAAATTATTAACGATCAGGTTTTGAGTAATTTAGTTAGTGCTACTACACATCACATGTGGCAGTTTTCTAAATTTGGAAGAGATACAATAAGACTTCTGTTAAAAAATCCTGAAATGCGTGCTTCATTTAATAGAATTTTACCTAATTTGACACCCGATGAACAATTTCAATTAAATCGTTTATTGAAAGAGTAAATTAGAGTGGAAAGAGAGGGAAGAAGCAAGATTCAAAGTAAAGGATTTTAAAAATAATCTTGGTTCTTGCTTCTTTTCTCTATATTCTCTAATAAAAATATCCCAAAAAATAAAACCTACATTACAATTTATGAGAGCATTGGTTATTTCAGGTGGTGGCAGTAAAGGCGCATTTGCTGGCGGTGTTGCCCAGTATTTAATAGAAGAAAAAAAACATGAATACGATTTGTTTATAGGAACTTCTACAGGAAGTTTGTTAATTCCGCACTTAGCTCTCGGTCATATCAAAAAAATACATTCTGTATACACCAATGTTACGATGTCGAGTATCTTCAACATTTGTCCGTTTGTGGTAAAAACCAAAGACGGAGTCGATATTGTGACAATTAATCACTTTAATGTAATACGCCAATTTTTTAAAGGAAAACGAACTTTTGGAGAAAGTAAAGGTTTAAAGAAATATATTCAGAATAATTTTTCACTTTCCGATTTTAATAAACTAAAAAAACTTAAGACAGATGTTGTCGTAACAGTAACCAATTTTACCACAAACGAATCAGAATACAAATTGGCAAAAGATTGCACATATGAAGAGTTTTGCGAATGGTCTTGGATCTCGAGTAATTATGTTCCGTTTATGAGTTTGGTTGAGAAAAACAACTTTGAATATGGTGATGGTGGATTTTCTAGTTTGGTTCCAATTCGTGAAGCTATTAACCGTGGGGCGACGGAAATAGATGTGATTGTATTGGAAACAGAAGTTAATACTACTAAAACAGTAATTGGAAAAAATCCGTTTTCATTAATGATCGATTTGTTCAGAATTGCTTTAGATCAAGTCGAAAAACACGATATTGCTATAGGAAAACTTATGGCAAATACTAAAGATGTAAAACTTAATTTATATTACACTCCAATAAAATTAACAGATAACGCGCTGATTTTTAATAAAGAAGTGATGAAAGAATGGTGGGAGCAAGGTTACGAATATGCGCAGAATAAATCTGAAGTTATGAGTGATAATAGGAAGATGTAAAAAATGCTCTATGATAATTTCGTTTGACTTGGATGATACGCTTATTTCCAAAAATAAATTCAGATTAGAAAAGCCAATTTTATTTCAGCGATTATTTGGTCTTGAATGTATTCGTTTAGGTACCGTTGATTTATTCAAAAAATTAAAAAACGAAAAGCATAAAATTTATATTTATACCACTTCTTATAGAAGTGTTTTAAGAATTAAATGGACATTTTATATTTATGGTGTTTCTGTTGATTACATCATAAATCAGCAGAAACACCAAAGAAAAATTAAGAATTTAGATTTCAATTGTTCTAAATTTCCTCCTATGTTTCATATTGATATCCATATAGATGATTCACAAGGTGTGAAAATGGAAGGAGAAAAATATGGATTTAAAACCATAATTATTTCTGAAACAGATGAAAATTGGACCCAGACAATTTTAAAATCTATCTAAAGTTTTAGTACCAAAGTTCAGCTACCTCATTTTTAATAAATCCTAACGCTGCATTGCTTGGAGATTGTTTTTCTAATAAATCATTCAAGATTACTTCACGAAGCTTATCAGCATCTTCAACTTTTTCGCTCATTGCTGCTTTACGAATCATTTGGATTGTTGCGTTCTTTGCAGTTGAAATGATTGTCCAGCATTCTTCAGACATATAAATCTGTTGGGTTAAATTATGTTCAAATTCATGTTCGATTTGGTCGATTAGGTAATTTTCGTAATCGTGTTTGTTTTGAGAAATAGGAGAAATTCTGATTAGCAATTTTGTCAAGTTAATACGCTCTAAAAATAAAGTCATACGTTCGTAAGCTTGCAAACGTATTGGCAACGACTCTTTGTGTGCCTGTTTGTTTAATAAAAAAGCACGTTTTTTATCGTTGTTTTTAATATGCAGTTCAAAAAAACTGTAAGCAACAAATCCAGTAACAATTGCAGGTAAAGTATAACTGGCTAATTCTATAATTCTTGTAAAATCCATTGGGTTAATTTTTTAGCAAAAATATACTTTTTGATGAGAAATCAACTTTAAATTTATAGTAATAAACAAAAAGGAAGATGTATTTTTACAACTTGTTTTACCATGACTGAAATGTATTTTTAATGGATTTATATCTACTATTTTTTCTTTGTTTGGCCGCTTTTGCTGCAGGATTTATTGATGCAATTGTAGGCGGCGGCGGATTAATCCAGACACCTATGGGATTAATTTTATTGCCAAATCTTCCTGTTTCGACTGTAATTGGCACTTTGAAAATTCCAGCTTTTAGCGGAACTGCTTTTGCAGCTTTTCAATATTTAAAAAAAGTTGTTATTCAGTGGAAAGTTTTAATTATCATGATGTGTTTGGCAGTTCCGTCGGCATTTTTAGGCTCAACAGTTTTAACTATGGTCAGCAATGATTTTATGAAACCGCTTTTATTAGTGGTTTTGTCCTTGTTGTTTGTATATACTTATGCTAAGAAAAATTTTGGACAGCATGAAGAAAAAGACCATTCTCCTGCAAGACAAATATTTTACGCAGTTGTGATAAGTATGATTGTTGGATTTTATGACGGATTTATTGGGCCTGGCACAGGAAGTTTTTTTGTAGTGGCTTTCATTGCGCTTCTAGGTTTCGATTTTCTTCATGCTTCCGCGAATGCTAAAATGGTAAATCTGGCAACGAATTTTGGTTCGATTTGCCTGTTTATGATTAAAGGAAAAATCATTTGGGCAATTGCAATCCCGATGGCAATAAGTAATGGACTTGGTGGATGGCTTGGCGCAAAACTTGCCATCAATAAAGGAAACGGTTTTATTAGAATTTTCTTTTTAATTGTAGTTGTCGGAACGTTGATCCGATTTGCTTACGATGTGTTTTTTAAATGAGATTCTAAGTTGCTGAGTTTTCTCGCTTTTGCCTATAAAAAAACTCAGCAACTTAGAAACTTAGAATCTAAAAAAAACTTAGTATCTCAGAATCTTAGCTACTTAGAACCTTTCAAAAGCATCTTAGGAACTTTCTTTTTAAATTCTTAATTTTGCATAAAAGGAGAAAATTACATGCAGAAATATATTGACCAGCTCAACGAAGCGCAAAGAGCGCCTGTTTTAAAGAAAGACGGGCCAATGATTATTATTGCTGGTGCAGGTTCGGGAAAAACACGTGTTTTGACAATTAGGATTGCGTATTTGATGGCTCAAGGTATTGATTCTTTCAATATTTTGTCGCTAACTTTTACTAATAAAGCAGCTCGCGAGATGAAACACAGGATTTCGGATATTGTGGGCGCATCTGAAGCGAAAAATCTTTGGATGGGAACTTTTCACTCGATTTTTGCGCGTATTCTTCGTGCTGAATCAGATCATTTGGGATATCCTTCCAATTTTACCATTTATGATTCTCAAGATTCCGCTAGATTAATTTCTTCGATTATCAAAGAAATGCAGCTTGATCGTGATGTTTACAAACCAAAACAGGTTTTAGGACGTATATCTGGATATAAGAATAACTTGATTACGGTAAAAGCATATTTTAATAATCCAGAGTTGGTTGAAGCTGATGCAATGGCGAAAAGACCAAGATTGGGTGAAATTTATCAGCAGTATGTAGATCGCTGTTTTAAGGCAGGCGCAATGGATTTTGATGATTTGTTGTTGAAAACCAATGAATTACTTACTAGATTCCCAGAAGTTTTAGCTAAGTATCAAGATCGTTTCCGTTATATATTGGTTGATGAGTACCAAGATACTAACCACTCTCAGTATTTGATTGTTAGAGCTTTATCGGACAGATTTCAGAATATTTGTGTAGTAGGAGATGATGCTCAGAGTATTTATGCTTTCCGTGGAGCGAATATTAATAATATTTTGAATTTCCAAAAGGATTACGAAGGTGTAGTTATGTTTCGTTTAGAGCAGAATTATCGTTCAACTCGAAATATTGTTGAAGCCGCAAATACTGTAATGGAACACAATAAAACCAAACTGGATAAAGTGGTTTGGACCGCAAATGAATTTGGACCGAAAATTAAAGTTCATAGAAGTTTGACTGATGCCGAAGAAGGGCGTTTTGTTGCGAGCACAATTTTCGAACAGAAAATGCAAAATCAATTGCATAATGGTGCTTTTGCAATTTTGTATCGTACCAATGCGCAATCTCGTGCAATGGAAGATGCTTTAAGAAAACGTGATATTCCGTATAGAATTTATGGCGGATTATCTTTTTATCAACGTAAGGAGATTAAAGACGTTTTATGTTATTTGCGCTTAGTTCTGAATCCGAAAGATGAGGAAGCTTTGATTCGCGTTATCAATTATCCAGCTCGTGGAATTGGAGATACAACAATTGAAAAACTGACTATTGCAGCCAATCATTACAAGCGTTCGATTTGGGAAGTAATGGTGAATATCGATAAAATCGATTTAAAACTGAATGCAGGTACTAAAAATAAGTTGAAAGACTTTGTAACAATGATTCAGAGTTTTCAGGTTATCGATCAGAATCAGGATGCATTTTATATCACAGATCACGTTGCAAAGAAAACTGGTTTGGTTCAGGAACTGAAAAAAGATGCTACTCCAGAGGGAATGGCTAAAATTCAGAACATCGAAGAACTTTTAAACGGTATTAAAGATTTTACCGAAGGACAGAGAGAAGTGGACGGAGCAAGAGGTGCGCTTTCTGAGTTTATGGAAGATGTAGCTTTGGCGACAGATTTAGATAAAGATACCAACGATGAAGATCGTGTAGCTTTAATGACGATTCACTTGGCAAAAGGACTAGAGTTTCCGCACGTGTTTGTAGTGGGAATGGAAGAAGATTTGTTTCCAAGTGCTATGAGTATGAGCACAAGAAGTGAACTAGAAGAAGAACGCCGATTGTTTTATGTGGCATTGACTCGTGCAGAACATCAGGCGTACTTGACTTATGCGAATTCTCGCTATCGTTGGGGGAAATTAACTGATAGTGAGCCTTCTCGTTTTATTGAAGAAATTGAAGATCAATATTTAGAATATTTAACGCCAGCAGAAACAAACTATCGTTATAAATCTCCTATTGATGGTGATATTTTTGGCGATGTAGATAAATCAAAATTGCGATTAGCAAAACCAGTTGGAGGAACTCCTCCTAAACATATTACAGACAATAGTCCGAAACCAGATTTAAATATTCGAAAATTAAAACCTGTTTCTGGAAATGCACCAAGCAGTGGAAACTCCAATTTATTTGACAGTAAATTGACGGTTGGAAATGTTGTAATGCACGAACGTTTTGGTAGAGGGGAGGTAATAAATCTTGAAGGTGTTGGAGCAGATCGAAAAGCAGAAATTAGATTTGAAGTTGGAGGAATCAAGAAATTGTTGCTAAGATTTGCTAAATTAGATGTAGTAGGATAAGAATTATTGTTTCAAGCTTCATGCGTTACATCAAGCAACTTGAAACTTTGGAAATAAAACAAAATAAACTAAAAAAATTATGGCAGAATTTATAAAAATATATCCAGATAAACCTAGTGAAGCTGCTATTGCAAAAGTGGTAAAAGTGCTTCAGAATGGTGGTTTGGTAATTTATCCGACAGATACTGTTTATGGTTTAGGTTGTGATATTACCAATTCGAGAGCGTTAGAAAAAATCGCTAGAATAAAAGGAGTAAAATTAGAAAAGGCAAACTTTTCATTTATTTGTTGCGATTTAAGTAATCTGTCAGACTATGTGAGACAGATAGACACATCGACTTTTAAGATATTAAAGAGAGCTTTGCCAGGCCCATATACTTTTATTTTGCCTGGAAATAATAATCTTCCTAAAGAATTTAAAAAGAAAACTACAGTGGGTATTCGTGTTCCTGACAATAATATCATCCTAGAGATTGTTCGTCAGTTAGGAAATCCCGTTGTTTCAACTTCTATTCGTGATGAAGACGATGTTATAGAATATACTACCGATCCAGAATTGATTTTTGAAAAATGGCAAAATCTTGTAGATCTGGTGATAGATGGTGGTTATGGAGATAATATAGGGTCTACAATTATAGATCTTTCTGAGCATGAGCCAGTTATCGTCAGAGAAGGTAAGGGAGATATTGGCATTTTGTAAAAAAATACACTAAAAGTATAAAAGTATAGAAATTATGAGTAACTTTATTATGTTAAAATTTAGTTAGTTACTTAAAAATAATGCTATTCTTGATTTATATTTAATTGGTTATTAAAAAAAATTAAGGATACATAAAAGCAGGTCTATTGACCTGCTTTTTCTGTATTATAAGTATGTGAAACTCTAATTATTTTTGTTGTTTCTTCATTTCTTTTTCAATCATATCATAGAATTGATCGATTTTTGGCATAACTACGATACGAGTTCTTCTGTTACGAGCTTTGTTCTCAGGAGAATCGTTAGCTACTAATGGTACATAAGAGCTTCTACCTGCAGCAATTAATTTAGCTGGGTTAACTCCAAGATCGTTTGTCAATACACGAACGATAGAAGTAGAACGTTTAACACTTAAATCCCAGTTGTCTAAGATAATTCCGTTGCTTTTGTAAGGTACATCATCAGTGTGTCCTTCAACCATACACTCAAAGTCAGGTTTGTCGTTTACAACTTTTGCAACTTTAGCTAAAACAGTTTTAGCTTTATCACTTACATCATAGCTTCCGCTTTTGAATAATAATTTGTCAGCGATAGAGATAAATACAACTCCTTTTTCAACATTGATTTCGATGTCTGGATCGTTGATTCCAACTGCACCTTTTAAACTTGTAACTAATGCTAAAGTAACACTGTCTTTTTTAGTTAAAGCATCTTGAAGTCTAGAGATTTTCAAATCTTTTTCTTTTAAACTTTCAAGAGATTTTTCAAGGTTTTCAGCACCTTTAGTAGTTAAGATAGTTAAATCTTTAGAACTATTAATTAGATCTTGATTATGTTGTTTGTAGCTTTCAGCTGTTGCAGCTAATCCAGCTTTTTCTTCTAAGCACGAATTTAATTTTACAGTACATGAGTTTAACAAATCTTGAGTCTCTTTGTTTTTAGCTTCTAACTCTGCATATTTCTTTTTAGAAACACAAGATGTCAGGGCCATTAATACTGATAGTGCGATAACTATTTTTCTCATAAATTTAATTTTAATTAGACTTGATTACAAATTTAGTTTTTAATATTTTGAATACTGTTAAAGATTTCTTTAAATAAGGTCAATTTCTTGATATAATAAAGGAAAACGATGCTTTTTACTGTATAGTATTGCTGTAATTGAAAATCTTTTCGCTTTTTTAAGTATTTTAAAGATAGGCAATAAAAAGAAAAATGCGCTTTTAAAATAGCAAAAGTATGTCCAAACTTGCCTTGTGTGAAAAAGCGTATGCCAGCAATTCCATCTAAAACCATGCGGAAAAAAATCACAAAAAATAAACCTTTTGAAGGAAGATTTTTAACTAGCATTAACAATGAATTTCTAAAATTCAAATAAGTTTTTTTAGGATTTCCTTGTTGTAATGTTGCGCCACCAACATGGTAAACAACAGACTGATAATTATATTTTATAACATGGCCTTCGTTAGCAGCACGCCAACATAAATCTATTTCTTCTTGATGTGCAAAGAAACTTTCGTCAAAACCTCCTAATTCATGAAAAATATTTTTCCTAATGAAAAAACAAGCGCCCGATGCCCAAAATAATTCAATATTAGTATCGTATTGTCCATTGTCTTTTTCGATTGTGTCGAATATTCTTCCCCTACAGAAAGGGAATCCATATTTATCAATAAAACCGCCGGCAGCACCTGCATATTCAAAATATTCTTTATTTTTAAAATCCAGAATTTTTGGCTGAATAATAGCAGTTTGATGTTCTTTTTCAAAAGTGTCAAGAATGGGTTGAAGCCAGTTTTCTGTGACTTCAATATCTGAATTTACCAATGCATATATTTCTGCATCAATATGTTGTAAAGCGTCATTGTAGCCTTTTGCAAAGCCATGATTGCCTGAGTTTTTTACAATTTTTACGGTTGGAAATTGTTCTGCAATAAATGCAATAGAGTTATCCGTAGAATCATTGTCTGCAACATAAATTGTTGCTCCTTCTGAATACTGAATAACAGATGGTAAAAATTGCTCTAGCAATTTTACTCCGTTCCAATTTAAAATGACAACTGCTATTTTATCCAAAAGTACTCAATTATTTATTCTTTGTTAATGATTTTCTTTATAGTCAGGAAGGCTTCTTAAAAACTCATATTTCTCGTTTTCAAAATCCATTTGACAATAAAAATGGTTTAGTCCGTTTGTCACATTCAAAAACCGTGCCTGCATTGTCATATTGTAACGGGCAATCTGATCAAAAGTTGCCTGAGAGATTTTAACTTCTGGTGCTTTGCACTCTACTAATATATGTATAGAGCCATTAGGGTTAAATACAACAACATCGTATCGTTTTCGTAATCCGTTGACAGTTAAAACTTTCTCTACGTTGATAAGCGATTTTGGATATTTTTTTTCGTGCATTAAAAAATGAACAACGTGCTGTCGAACCCATTCTTCTGGCGTAAGAATTATAAATTTTTTCCTGATTTCATCAAAAATAGACACTTTATTTTCGCTATTTTTGAATCGGAAACTATAAGCAGGGAAATTAAGTTTAAGCATAAAGCAAAAATATAAAATAGTTTTTTGTTTCAAAGTAACTTGAAACTTTAAACTTGAAACAAGTATAAATGGACGAAGTAGTAAAAATTGTTAACGATATCAAAGCCGGAGATATTAAACCGATTTATTTTTTAATGGGTGAAGAACCTTATTATATAGATAAGTTATCGGAATATATTGAACAGAATGTTTTAGCTGAAGAAGAAAAAGGCTTTAATCAAACAGTTTTATATGGAAGAGATGTTTCTGTAGATGATATTGTTTCAACGGCCAAGCGCTATCCTATGATGGCTGAACGTCAAGTTGTTATAGTGAAAGAAGCGCAGGATTTATCAAGAACAATTGATAAAATCGAATCGTATGTAGAGAATCCAATGCAAACTACCGTTTTGGTTATTTGCTATAAATATAAGACACTAGATAAACGTAAAAAAGTTACCAAACTATTAGGACAGAAGGGCGTTGTTTACGAAAGTAAAAAATTATATGAAAATCAGGTAGGAGATTGGATAAAGCGTGTTTTAGCTGGAAAAAAATACACCATTGATCCAAAAGCTAATGCCATGTTAGTTGAATTTTTAGGTACAGATTTGAGTAAAATCAATAATGAGCTAGAAAAACTGCAGATTATTTTACCGAAAGGCACTATGATCACAGCAGAACACATTGAAGAAAATATTGGTTTTAGCAAAGATTATAATGTATTTGAACTTCGAAAAGCAATTGGAGAACGAAATCAATTGAAAGCTTATAAGATAGCAGAAAACTTTGCTCATAATCCTAAAGAATATCCTTTAGTTATGACTACAGGTTTGGTATTTGGCTTTTTTGTTCAGCTTCTAAAGTATCATGGATTAAAAGATAAAAATCCTAAAAACGTTGCATCGGTACTTGGAGTAAATCCGTATTTTTTAAAAGAATATGATTTGGCGGTCAAAAATTATCCAATGAGAAAAGTAAGTCAGATTGTTGGCGCTTTACGCGATATTGATATTAAAAGTAAAGGTGTGGGTGCTAATGCTTTACCTCAATCAGATTTGTTAAAAGAAATGCTTTATAAAATATTTAATTAAGCCATTAAAATTCACGATATTTGCCTTTCTAAAAATTTGACACTATTAATATTTACATAATTATGGGAATGAATAAAAACACCATTTTAGGATGGGCCACTTTAATAATGGTACTTATGGGATTTTTGCTTATAGGTCTTGGAATCTTTAGATACAGCGATGTTTCAGGTTGGGGATTTGGTGCTGTTGGAGTAGGTTTCCTTGCTAATGCTTGGGTTTTCAATGCTCTGAAAGGTAGAGTTTAAGATGTCAGAATTCAAAAAAAATAAATAATATAATAAAAAATAAAAAATGTCAGACGATAAGAAAGTAATTTTCTCAATGCAGAAATTGAGTAAAACCTATCAAGGAGCAGACAAACCAGTTCTTAAGAATATTTACCTTAGTTTCTTCTACGGAGCTAAGATTGGTATTTTGGGACTTAATGGTTCTGGTAAATCTTCACTTTTAAAAATTATTGCTGGAGTTGATAAAAACTACCAAGGAGATGTAGTATTCCAGCCTGGTTATACAGTAGGATATTTAGAGCAAGAACCAATTCTTGACGATTCTAAAACAGTTATCGAAATTGTTCGTGAAGGAGCAGCCGAAACTATGGCAGTTTTAGAAGAATACAATCAAATCAATGATTTGTTCGGTCTTCCAGAATATTACGAAGATCAAGACAAAATGGATAAATTGATGGACCGTCAAGCAGCATTGCAAGACAAAATTGATGCTCTTGGCGCTTGGGAAATCGATACAAAATTAGAAATCGCAATGGATGCATTGCGTACTCCAGAAGGAGATACGCCAATTAAAAACCTTTCAGGAGGTGAGCGTCGTCGTGTAGCTTTATGCCGTTTGTTATTGCAACAACCAGATGTATTGCTATTGGATGAGCCAACCAACCACCTTGATGCTGAGTCAGTTCTTTGGTTAGAGCAACATTTAGCACAATATTCTGGAACTGTAATTGCAGTAACACACGACCGTTATTTCTTAGATAATGTTGCTGGATGGATTTTAGAGCTAGATAGAGGAGAAGGTATTCCTTGGAAAGGAAATTATTCTTCTTGGTTGGATCAAAAATCAAACCGTTTGGCTCAAGAAGAAAAAGTGGCTTCTAAACGTAGAAAAACTTTAGAGCGTGAGTTGGAGTGGGTTCGTCAAGGAGCAAAAGGTCGTCAGACAAAACAAAAAGCACGTTTACAGAACTACGACAAATTATTAAACGAAGATCAAAAACAACTAGACGAAAAATTAGAGATCTACATTCCAAATGGACCACGTTTAGGAACAAATGTTATTGAAGCTAAAAATGTTGCAAAAGCTTTTGGTGATAAATTATTATATGATAATTTGAATTTTACTTTGCCTCAAGCTGGTATTGTTGGAATTATCGGACCAAACGGTGCTGGTAAATCGACTATTTTCAAAATGATCATGGGCGAACAAGCTACTGATAGTGGAGAATTTTCTGTTGGAGACACAGTAAAAATTGCTTATGTAGATCAGTCACACTCGAACATTGATCCAAATAAATCAATCTGGGAAAACTTTGCAGATGGTCAAGAATTGATTATGATGGGAGGAAAGCAAGTAAATTCTAGAGCTTATTTATCTCGTTTTAATTTTGGGGGCGGCGAGCAAAACAAAAAAGTTTCAATGCTTTCTGGTGGAGAGCGTAACCGTTTGCACTTGGCAATGACTTTGAAAGAAGAAGGAAACGTACTTTTACTGGATGAGCCAACGAATGACCTTGATGTAAATACTCTTCGTGCACTTGAAGAAGGTTTAGAAAATTTTGCAGGTTGTGCTGTAATTATTTCTCACGACAGATGGTTCTTAGATAGAATTTGTACACACATCTTAGCTTTCGAAGGAGATTCTGAAGTTTATTTCTTCGAAGGTAGTTTCTCTGATTATGAAGAAAACAAAAAGAAACGTCTTGGCGGTGATTTAACTCCTAAACGTTTGAAATATAGAAAATTAATTAGATAATTTTTTTAATAAATTTCAAATAAAAAATCCCAAATTCCAAATTTATCGGAGCTTGGGATTTTTATATTTTATAGGTTTTTACGTTAAGTTTGTCATTTCGACGAAGGAGAAATCTTCACAAGTAACTCCGCAACGAGAATCCAATCTTTGTCGAGTTTCTCACGAAGATTTCTCCTTCGTCGAAATGACAATATTACGTTCACTGAAGTTTTACTTTTTGGAATTTGGAATTTTTACATTGGAATTTTCTACAAAAACTTAGATTTCAATTCTGGAGTTGGAATCATGCAACTTTCTTTTTTGCCGTACCAATTGTATCTGTTTTTTGCAACATAATCATAAATTTTATCGCTTACAAAAATTGGCACAATTCTAAAAATAGGAGTTAATTTCCAAATGCCTCCAAAGTTTTTAGCGATTTCAAGAATTGCAGAAGATTTGTAAAAATATGCTGTTCCAGGATCGTATAAAATAATACTATCCATTTTAGAAAAGCTAATTCCTAAATGTTTACAGATAGAAATTCCTAAATCAGACTGCAGTGCAACAAATCTAAAAATATCTTTTTTGTCGTTATTGATGATAAACTGTACAGCGGAACTGCAGAGATTACAAACTCCGTCAAAAAGAACTATTTTTTTATTTTTTGGAAGACTTTCCATTTTATAATTTGTATTTCAAGTTTTATATTTCAATTCTTAATTGAAATAAATAAAACAGGAATTAATATGTTTTTGCTTGTATTTATAATGTCTATTGATTTTTGTTTTTTAATAAATTTTAGAAATCAAAAACGACATCAGTAAATTAGTTTAAATCTATTTTTAAAAAATAGGAATGTTCTTTTATGTAAAAATAAAAATCGTCCCTTAAATCGCTTTATTTTTATTTTTATTTTTTTTACCAATTTTTAAGGACTGAAAACTTATTTCTTAACTGCTTCTACCAATTCCAATTCATCCAAACTTACTTTAGAAGTAAAAATACCATAATTTACTGTCGCTTTATTTTTTTCGATAGCATCTATACTTCCAACAGATCTCCCGTCAAGCATTCTTACTCGATCACCAATTTTTAAAATCGGTTTTGGTTTTTCAACAACTGGTTTAAGTTTTTTCTCTTTTTTCTCTTTTCGTATTTCTTCAACTTTTACCTTTACTTCAGCAATAATTTCTTTTTGCTTTTCAACTTTTTCTTTAGTTTCTTTTGGAGTTGCTTTTTTACGTTTTGAATTTTCAATCTCAACTATTTTCAAAAATTCACCAATAAGTTCTTTTTTGTTTTTGTTGTTAAAATACTTTTCAGCAATATCATCAATTTTTTGTCCAATGTAAATTATCTTTTGATTACTGTCGTACAATTCTTGATAGCTTTCTAATTTTTGCTGAATTCTCGTATTGATGTTTTCCATCTTCTTACTCTCTTCACGCGCTCTGGTTTCTTCTTCTTTTAAATTTAAAGAAGTTTTTTCCAGTTTCGATCTTTCTTTTTGAAGTGTTGCGATGGTTTTATCAAAACGAACTTTTCCAACTTCGATTTTCTTTTTCGCACGATTAATCAATCCAAACGGAATTCCATTTTTCTGAGCGACTTCAAACGTAAATGAGCTTCCTGCCTGACCCAAAGCCAGTTTGTACATCGGTTCTAAAGATTTTTCATCAAACATCATATTCGCATTCGTTGCATATGGCAATTCGTTTGCTAAAATTTTCAAATTAGAATAATGCGTTGTGATAATTCCGAAAGCTTCACGGTGATAAAATTCTTCTAGGAAAATTTCAGCCAAAGCTCCACCCAATTCAGGATCAGAACCTGTACCAAATTCGTCAATTAAAAACATGGTTTTCTTATTACATTTCTTTAAAAAGTAATTCATGTTTTTTAATCTATAGCTATATGTACTTAGATGATTTTCAATAGATTGATTATCTCCGATATCTGTTAAAATTCTATCAAATAAGAAAGTTTCGCTTCTTTCATGAACTGGAATCAAAATTCCAGATTGCAACATTAATTGCAATAAACCTACCGTTTTTAAGGAAATAGTTTTTCCTCCAGCGTTTGGTCCAGAAATTACAATAATTCTGTTTTCTTGTTTTAGCTCAATGGTTTGCGGATGCGTAACTTCTTGTTTTTGTTTGTTGTTCAAATACAAAATTGGATGATACGCTTCTCTAAAGAACAATCTTCTTTCTTCGGTAATTGTTGGCAGGATTCCATTAATGCGATTTGCATATTTAGCTTTTCCAGCAACTACATCAATATCACTTAAAAAATCTTGATATTCAACTAGTAAAGGAAGAAAAGGACGAATGACATTCGATAAATTTTTTAAGATTCGCGTTATTTCTTCTTTTTCTTCGTATTCTAAATTAGCTAATTCTCTAGAATATTTTAAAGTAGCTTCTGGTTCAATGTATGCGATACTTCCAGTTTTTGAACTTCCTAAAATTGAGCCTTTTACTTTACGACGATACATAGCTAAAACAGCTAAAACTCTACGGTTTTGCACGAAACTTTCTTTAATATCGTCCAAATAACCCAAGCTATTGTATTGAGTTAAAGCCACGCCAAAACTTTGATTCACTTTTCCGCGAACCAAATTCATATTCTGACGAATTCCGGCTAAAGCAGGAGAAGCATTGTCTTTTATTTCTCCATATTTATCAACTATTGCATCAATTGCAGAGATAATGTCTTTTGTTAGTTCTACTCTAGAAGCCCTTGCATTTAGATTCGGATAGTAGTCATCGAATTTTTTTAAGAAGTTCAATAAGACATTTGTTGTCGCTGAAAGGTTAGCGATTTTTCTAAAACTTCCTACTTCAAGAAAACTGTCTTCGATTGCTAAAAACTTAATTTCATGCGTAATGGCATCAAATCCGTGATTCGGAATTGCGTTATTATTTTGAAAAGAAGACACATACTCTGATGTTTGCATCAAAGCTTGCATTAATTCTTCTTTATCTCTAAATGGTTTTATTTGTAAAGCCTTTTCTTTTCCAATGTCGGTGTTGCAACCATCTGAAATGGTTTCTAATACAGTTGGAAATTGTAAGTCTTGTAATGTTTTTTCTGTAATACTGATCATTTAATTTCTTTATGAAAGCAAAAGCAAAAGTACGAAAACATTCATCAATTGTGAATTATGAATTATGAATTATGAGTTTTTTTCTTTGCTATCGTTTTAATTTTTGTTTTTTGACTTTTGATATTTTTCTTTTTAGTAAATATGATTTTAAGTAATAATTTCTGAAATTCGCATAAAAAAAATTATGGACGTAAAAATGCATTCTTCTTGGAAACCAGTTTTGAATGAAGAATTCGAAAAACCATATTTCAACGATTTAATTGAATTTGTAAAAACGGAATACGCAACAAAAGTTTGTTATCCAAAAGGGAGTCAAATTTTTTCAGCTTTTGACCATTGTCATTTTGATGAAGTTAAAGTGGTTATTATCGGGCAAGATCCTTATCATGGGCCAAATCAAGCAAATGGATTATGTTTTTCTGTAAATGATGGAATTCCGTTTCCGCCATCGCTTCAAAATATATTTAAAGAAATTCAGGATGATTTCAATATACCAATGCCTAATACGGGTAATTTAGAGCGTTGGGCAGATCAAGGCGTTTTTCTTTTAAATGCTACTTTAACTGTTAGACAATCTGAAGCAGGGAGCCACCAAGGAAAAGGTTGGGAGAAATTCACTGATGCCGTGATCAAACAAATTTCTGCTGAAAAAGAAAATGTTGTCTTTTTACTTTGGGGAGGTTTTGCTCAAAAGAAAGCGACTTTAATTGACGCTTCAAAACATCATATTTTAAAATCGGGACATCCTTCTCCGTTAAGTGCCAATAGAGGTTTCTGGTTTGGAAATAAACATTTTAGCAAAACAAATGAATTCTTGAAATCTAAAGGATTGAAAGAAATTGAATGGTAATTTTTTAAAGTTGCAAAGTTTCAGAGTGACAAAGGTGCAAAGCTTTTACTTTGTGTCTTTGTGACTTTGCGAGAAATATTTGAGGGTAAAAAAAATCTTTTGGATCTGCAAAATCTGCGAGAAACAAAAGATTTTTATTTTTTTATTTTTTTACAATTTCTTCTAAAACGGCTTTGTTTTCGTAATTCACCACTTTTAGAATAATTTCCTGATTTTTTACTGTTTTTCCTTCAATAATATAAAGCTTTCCTTTTTTGAATGGAACATTGCTTTGGTCAAAATCGACATCTCCATAAGTTAATGTGTTTTTGACATCTGCCGTGTCAACCCATTTTTCACTTAAAGTCTGAACGGCTTTTGGAGAATATTGAAAAGGTTTTGTTCTAAGATTGTTTAAAACTCTGGCATTTGGAAAATAATTGCATCGGGTATCTTTTCCGATAAAAAATCCTGATACAATAAAACATCCCATAACGAGACCAATCAGGTAATATGCAAAACGGTGTACGAACTTCATGAAATAAAATTTTTGCAAAGGTACATTAAAGTTCCCTTAAAATACAAGTAAATTAATATCGTTGTCTGGCAAATCGAACCAGTCGCCAATTGCTTTATTTGTTAGAATTCCGTGATAAAGATAAATGCCATTTTTAAGGCCTTTATTGCATCGAATTGCACTTTCAATACCACCATCTTCGGCTATCTGATGCAGGTAAGGTGTTAAGATATTACTTATTGATAATGAAGCAGTTTTGGAATAACGAGATGGTATATTTGGCACACAATAGTGTAAAACATTGCTTTTTATAAATGTTGGTTTTTCATGAGTAGTTACTTCTGAAGTTTCGAAACAGCCACCAGTATCAATACTAACGTCAACAATTACAGCGCCTTTTTTCATATGTTCTACCATTGTTTCGTTCACAACAATCGGACAACGCTCTTTTCCACGCATTGCTCCAATCGCTACGTCACAACGTCTTAAAGCCTTTAATAAACCTTTTTGCTGTATGGTAGAAGTGAAAATTCTTTGATTTAAATTGTTTTGAAGACGACGTAGTTTTGTAATTGAGTTATCGAAAACCTTAACATTTGCGCCTAATCCAATAGCGGTTTTTGCTGCAAATTCGCCAACAGTTCCAGCTCCTAAAATCACAACTTCGGTAGGAGGAACGCCTGTAATGTTTCCAAATAAAAGTCCTTTTCCAAATTCATCTGTGATCATTAATTCTGCAGCAATAAGTATTGAGGCAGTTCCGGCGATTTCGCTTAAAGATTTTACAGCAGGATAAGATCCGTCTTCGTCTTTAATATATTCAAAAGCTAATGCTGTAATTTTCTTTTGAGCTAAAGCTTCGAAGTAAGATTTCTTTTTAGTTTTTAGCTGAATCGCAGAAATAATAACCGTTTCGGGATTTATCATTTCGATTTCAGCCAAAGTTGGAGGTTCTACTTTTAGTAGAAATGGACAACCAAAAACCCTTTTGGTGTCTTTTGTAATTTCTGCTCCTGCATCTGCATATTCTTTGTCTGTATAACTCGAGCATTCTCCTGCTCCAGATTCAATCATAACGCGGTGACCTGCGTAAGTTAAGGAATTTACAGCATCGGGCGTGAGACAGATACGACGTTCTTGGTAACTTGTTTCTTTAGGAATTCCTATAAAAAGTTCTCTTTTAAAACGACCAACCTCAAGTTTTTCTTCCTGCGGTATTAATTGTTGTTTTGTAAATGGAGTTAACGTGATTGACATGGATAATGCAAAAAATTAAGAGTACAAATTACGTAAAAAGTTTTAAAATTAATGTAAAAATTCTGCTAATACTCAAAGATAAAAGTTAAGAAATATTATACCTGTCAATAAAGAGGTGAATTTTTCTTTTTACGATTATTTATATAGGTTTTAAACTAAATTTAGTTCTCTTTTTCCATCAGCAAGCAATTCTATGTTTATTGTAGAATGTTCTTCTGGGATTAGACTCGCAATTTTTTCAGACCATTCGATAAAACACCAATTTCCAGAATACAAATAATCGTCAACGCCCATATCTAGCGCTTCGGTTTCTTTGTTTAATCTATAAAAATCAAAGTGATAAACGGTTTGATTACTAGAAGTTTTGTATTCGTTTACAAGAGAAAAAGTCGGACTGCTTGTTGCATCTTGAACTCCTAAACTTTTGCATAGTTGTTTGATTAAAGTAGTTTTCCCAACTCCCATTTCACCATTAAAAAGAATGATTTTTTTAGGGTTTGAAGCTATAATCTGCTCGGCAACTTCTTGAATTTGATCTAATGAAAAAACGATGTTCATTGTTGTTTGTTTTTTTGCCACGAATTTCGCAAATTTTGGCGAATTATTTTTTAAATGCCACAGATTAAAAGATTAAAAAGGATTTTCAAATCAATATTGATCTGTAAAATCTGTGGCAAGAATTATTTTATTTAAATTCAAAATTGAAAACTGCGACTTAAAGCTTTTATTTCGGGTTAAATACCAAAAACGGAATAATCATTTCTTCTAACGAAATTCCTCCGTGTTGGTAGGTGTTTTTGTAATAGCTCACATAATGATTGTAGTTGTTTACGTAAGCCAAGAAAAAATCATTTTTGGCAAAAATAAACGAACTGCTCATGTTTATTGCAGGTAAGCCAATGGTTTTAGGCTCTTTTACTACATAAACATCTTTTTGCTCGTATGTTAAACTACGTCCAGTTTTATAACGCAAATTTAGACTTGTATTTTTATCACCCACAACTTTCGACGGATTTTTTACATTAATTGTTCCGTGGTCTGTTGTTAAGATAAGTTTAAAGCCTAAAAGTTGTGCCTGTTGGATAATTTCTAATAAAGGAGAATTTTTAAACCAGCTTAAGGTTAAAGAACGATACGCTTTATCATCAGAAGCTAATTCTTTTACTACTTCCATTTCGGTTTTAGCATGCGAAAGCATATCAACGAAATTGTAAACAACAGTTACTAAGTCATTTCCTTTTAAAGCTTTAAAGTTTTCGGCTAACTTTTTTCCGCCAGCATAATTGGTGATTTTGAAATAATCTTCTTTAATGTTTAAACCTAAACGTTTTAACTGAGCCGATAAAAACTCTGCTTCATAAAGGTTTTTTCCTCCGTCTTCTACATCGTTTTTCCAATATTCAGGAAATTGTTTTTCCATTTCTAGAGGCATTAAACCAGAAAAAATAGAATTTCTAGCATATTGAGTTGCTGTTGGAAGAATGGAGTAGTACGGAACTTCTTTTTCTAGTTTGTAATAGTTTGAAATTACACCTTCAAAAGCTTTCCATTGATCGTAACGAAGGTTATCAATTACAACAAAAAGGATTGGTTTGTCTTTCTTTTTAATTTCTGGAACTACTAATTCTTTAAACAAAGTATTAGATTGAATCGGTTTATCTGCTTTTGGTGCAAACCAATCTTCGTAATTTCTTTCGATATATTTTCCGAATTGCGAATTCGCTTCAACTTTTTGGGATTCTAAAATTTCGATCATCGCTGTATCATTGATGTCTTCTAGTTTTAATTCCCAAAAAAGCAATTTTTTGTACAATTCAATCCAATCTTCGTATGAATTAACCATTGCCAATTCCATCGAAATCTTTCTAAATTCTTTCTGATAATCTAAAGTGGTTTTTTCGGTGATTAATCTCGAATCATCTAGATTTTTCTTCAAACTCAATAGAATTTGGTTCGGATTTACGGGTTTAATCAAATAATCGGCGATTTTAGAACCAATGGCTTCTTCCATAATGTATTCTTCCTCGCTTTTGGTGATCATAATCATCGGAATCGCTGATTTTTTTTCTTTCATTTCAGAAAGCGTTTCTAATCCGCTCATTCCAGGCATGTTTTCATCTAGAAAAACAATATCAAAATTATCTTCTTCAAACAACGCAATCGCATCAAGGCCGTTATTGCAAGTAGTAACTTCGTAATTCTTTTTTTCTAGAAATAATATGTGGGGTTTTAAAAGATCGATTTCATCGTCGACCCAAAGTATCTTTATCTTATCCATAAATCAATTTAATTTTACTGCAATTTAAAGTTATAGAACTTAAAAAGTATTAAAAATAGTATAAAATTACCAAAGTTAAACCATGATTTTATTTTGAAATTTAACATTTTTTAATGTATTTTATTGATAATCATCATATTTTAGAGTGTGATTTTTAAATAAAAAACACCGAGCTCTTTATACTTATTTACTTATATTTGTTGACCAAAAAAATAACGAGACTGTGACTCAGATCAATAAATTAAAAATATTCAACGATCCTATATATGGCTTCATTACGATTCCGAATGAGCTGGTTTACGATCTAATTCAGCATCCTTATTTTCAGCGTCTACGACGTATTTCACAGATGGGATTATCGTATTTGGTGTATCCAGGAGCGAATCATACTCGTTTTCATCATGCATTAGGATGTATGCATTTGATGAAAAAAGCTATTGACACGCTTCGTTTTAAAGAGGTTGTGATTTCTGAAGAAGAAGAAAATGCGCTTTTAATAGCAATTTTGCTTCATGATATAGGGCATGGGCCGTTTTCTCATGCGATGGAAAAAAGTATTGTTGAAGATGTGCACCACGAAGCCATTTCACTATTATTTATGAATCAGTTAAATGAAGAATTTGACGGAAGATTAAGTTTGGCGATTCAGGTTTTTAAAGGTGAATACCATAGAAAATTCATGTTGCAATTGATTTCAAGTCAGTTGGATATGGATCGAATGGATTACTTGAAACGAGATAGTTTTTATACAGGTGTTGCTGAAGGAAATGTAAACTCTGAACGATTGATTCAGATGATGAATGTTGAAAATGATGTTTTAGTAATTGAAGAAAAAGGAATTTATTCTGTAGAAAAATTTCTGCTTTCTAGGAGATTAATGTACTGGCAAGCTTATTTGCATAAAACAAGTTTGGTTGCCGAATTGATTTTAATGAAAGTCTTAAAAAGAGCAAAAGAATTGGTTTTGAAAGGATTAGATCTTCCTTGCAGTGAGCCTCTTTCTTATTTTATGCATAATAAAATAACTCTAGAAAATTTTGATGCCGAAAAGCTCGACTTGTTTTCTCAATTGGATGATTTTGATATTATTAGCGCTTTAAAAGCTTGGCAGAGACAAGACGATTTCGTTTTAAGCACTTTAAGCAAAATGATAATTAACAGAGATTTGCTTAAAATTAAAATGAGCGCTGAGAAAGTTTCTATGGAAGAATCTCAATCTTTAAAAGAGCAGTTTGCTAATAAGCATCATATTTCGCAATTAGATGCAGGATATTTTATTTTTAGAGGTAAAATTAAAAACCAAGCCTATAGTAAGGAAGCAGAACCTATTCGTATTTTGAAAAAAGATAAAACAATTGAAGATGTTGTTGAAGCTTCTGACCAACTGAATTTGAAATCGTTATCTAAATTGGTGACAAAATATTATATCTGTTTCCCAAAACAACTTATATAAAATTAACATTTAAAACCTATTTTTTATATTTTTGTCGCGATGAAATTTACAGCAGAACAAATAGCAGGAATTTTAGAAGGAGAAGTTGTTGGGAATCCCAATGCAGAAGTTTCTAAGCTTTCTAAAATCGAAGAAGGGGACGAAGGGTCGCTTACTTTTTTGGCTAATCCAAAGTATATCAATTATATATATACTACAAAAGCGACAGTAACAATTGTTAATGATAGCTTTATTCCAGAACAGGAAATTACTACTACACTTATTAAAGTGGAAGATGCTTATGCAGCGTTTTCTAAACTTTTACATTTTTATAATCAAGTAAAATTAAATAAAACAGGTATCGAGCCTCAGTCATTTATGTCTGAAGGAACCAAATATGGAGAAAATTTATATTTGGGAAGTTTTAGTTATATTGGACAAAATGTAGTTTTGGGCAATAATGTGAAAATATATCCAAATAGTTTTATTGGTGACAATGTTACTATTGGTGATAATGTATTCATCTTTGCTGGTGCAAAAATCTATTCAGAAACTGTAATAGGAAACAATTGTACTGTTCATTCTGGTGTTATTATCGGTGCTGATGGTTTTGGATTTGCTCCAAATGAAGATGGAGAATATAGTAAAGTACCACAAATTGGTAATGTTATTATTGAGGATAACGTAGATATTGGTGCAAATACTACAATCGACAGAGCAACCCTTGGTTCTACAATAATTAGAAAAGGGGTTAAATTAGACAATCAAATTCAGATTGCTCACAATGTAGAAATTGGAAAAAATACTGTGATAGCTGCTCAAAGTGGGGTAGCAGGTTCTACAAAAATTGGCGAGAACTGTATGATTGGAGGACAAGTTGGTATAGTAGGCCATTTAACAATTGGCAATAATGTTAGAGTTCAGGCACAGTCTGGCGTTTCAAGAAACATTAAAGATGGTGAAGTTTTACAAGGTTCGCCATCACTTGGATATAGTGATTTTAATAAATCGTATGTTCATTTTAAGAATCTGCCTAAAATTGTGGCTGAAGTTGAAGAATTAAAAAAACAAATAATAAACCCAAAAAATGGAAATAATGGTTAAACAGAAGACCATCAAAAATGAAATTTCGCTAACAGGAGTTGGTTTACACACTGGAAAAGAAGTTACAATGACTTTTAAACCTGCACCCGTTAATAATGGTTTCACTTTTGTAAGAGTAGATTTGCAAGGTCAACCAGTAATTGAAGCTGATGCTAATTATGTTGTTAATACTCAAAGAGGAACAAATCTTGAGAAACTTGGTGTAAAAATTCAAACACCAGAACACGTTTTGGCTGCAGTGGTTGGTTGTGATTTGGATAATGTTATTATTGAATTGAATGCCTCTGAACTACCAATTATGGATGGTTCATCAAAATATTTTGTTGAAGCGATAGAGAAAGCTGGAATTGAAGAACAAGATGCAAGCAGAAATGTTTACGTAGTTAAAGAAGTAATTTCTTTTACAGATGAAGCTACTGGAAGCGAAATTCTTGTTATGCCTAGCGACGAATATCAAGTAACAACTATGGTAGATTTTGGTACTAAAGTTTTAGGTACTCAAAATGCTACTTTAAAAAGTTTAGCAGATTTTAAATCTGAAATTGCGAGTTCTAGAACTTTTAGTTTCCTTCACGAATTAGAGTCTTTGTTAGAGCACGGACTTATTAAAGGTGGAGATTTAAACAATGCAATTGTGTATGTAGATAAAGAAATCTCTGAGTCTACAATGGAGAATTTAAAGAAAGCGTTTGGTAAAGAAGAGATTTCAGTTAAACCAAACGGAGTTTTAGATAACTTGACTTTGCACTATCCAAACGAAGCAGCAAGACATAAATTGCTAGATGTAATTGGAGATTTATCTTTAATTGGAGTTCGTATCCAAGGAAAAATTATTGCTAACAAACCAGGACACTTTGTAAACACTCAGTTTGCTAAAAAATTAGCAAAAATTATCAAGATAGAGCAGAGAAATCATGTTCCTACTTATGATTTGCATCAAGAACCATTGATGGATATTCATAAAATCATGTCTATGCTGCCTCACAGACCTCCATTCTTGTTAATTGACAGAATTATCGAAATGTCTGATCGTCACGTAGTAGGATTGAAAAATGTTACCATGAACGAGAATTTCTTCGTTGGTCACTTTCCAGAAGCTCCAGTTATGCCAGGTGTATTAATTGTTGAAGCAATGGCTCAAACAGGTGGAATTTTAGTGTTAAGTACTGTTCCAGATCCTGAAAATTATTTGACATATTTCATGAAAATTGATAATGTTAAATTTAAACACAAAGTATTGCCAGGTGATACTTTAATCTTTAAATGTGAGTTAATTTCTCCTATCAGAAGAGGAATTTGCCATATGCAAGCAAATGCTTATGCAAATGGTAAATTAGTAACCGAGGCAGAATTAATGGCACAAATAGCAAGAAAACAATAATAAATTATCAAATTTATTGTTTAGGTTTGTTGCTTCAAATTAGAATATTTTAATTAAAAATATAAAACATACAGATGAATCAACCATTAGCATATGTTCATCCAGGCGCGAAAATCGCTAAAAACGTTGTAATAGAGCCATTTACAACAATTCACAATAATGTTGTTATTGGTGATGGTACTTGGATTGGTTCAAACGTGACCATTATGGAAGGTGCTCGAATTGGAAAAAATTGTAATATTTTCCCAGGAGCAGTAATTTCTGCGGTGCCACAAGATTTAAAATTTGGAGGTGAAGATTCTCTTGCTATTATTGGCGATAATTGTACAATTAGAGAATGTGTAACTATTAATAGAGGGACTATTGCTTCTGGCCAAACTGTAATTGGAAACAATTGTTTGGTAATGGCTTATGCTCACATCGCGCACGACTGTGAGATCGGAAACAATGCAATTATTGTAAATGGTGTTGCATTAGCTGGACACGTAGTTGTTGGAAATCATGCAGTTATTGGAGGTTTAGCGGCGATTCACCAGTTTATTCATATTGGAGATCACGCTATGATTTCTGGAGGATCTTTGGTTAGAAAAGACGTTCCGCCATTTACAAAGGCAGCAAAAGAGCCTTTGTCTTATGTAGGAATTAATTCTGTTGGTTTACGAAGAAGAGGTTTTAGTACTGAAAAAATTAGAGAAATTCAGGAAATCTATAGAATATTGTATCAAAAGAATTACAATACAACGCAAGCTTTAAGCATTATTGAAGCTGAAATGGAAGCGACTCCAGAAAGAGATGAAATTCTAGATTTTATTAGAAATTCTTCTCGAGGAATTATGAAAGGTTACTCAGGAAATTATTAAAAATTGAGTTTAATTGTTTATTTGTTTAATCGTTTAATCGAAAAAACAGTTAAACGGTTAAACGATTAAACAAAAAAATAAAACAAATACAAATGGCATCTACATCAGATATTAGAAACGGATTGTGTATTAAATTTAATCACGATATCTATAAAATTATTGAATTTCTTCACGTAAAACCTGGAAAAGGTCCAGCTTTCGTTAGAACTAAATTGAAAAGTTTGACTTCTGGAAAAGTATTAGATAATACATTTTCTGCTGGTCACAAGATTGACGTTATCCGTGTTGAAACACATACATTTCAATATTTATATCCAGAAGGTGATGAATTTCACTTCATGAATGCTGAAACGTTTGAGCAAATTTCTTTAAACAAAAACATTTTGGATGCTCCAGATTTGTTAAAGGAAGGAACAAACGTAATGGTACAGATTAATACAGAAACAGATTTGCCATTATCAGTAGATATGCCTGCATCTGTAATTCTTGAAGTTACTTATGCTGAGCCAGGTGTAAAAGGAAACACAGCAACAAACGCTACTAAAAATGCTACAGTAGAAACAGGAGCGAACATAAATGTTCCTTTGTTTATTAACGAAGGCGATAAAATTAAAATCGATACAGCTTCAGGTTCTTACATGGAGCGTGTAAAAGAGTAGTTATTTTAATTAAGATAATTTGACAATGAGTCAATTAGATAATAAGTGAATCGACATAATTTTGTATATTCACATTCTAATTGACTCATTTTCTAATTTACAAGTTTTCTAATTATACTATATGAAATTTCCAAAGAGTCATTCTTTACAAGAAATTGCTAATTTGCTTAATTGCAAATTTATCGGAGACAAAGACTTTCAAGTTTTAGGCATGAACGAGATACACGTTGTAGAGCCTGGTGATATTGTTTTTGTTGACCATCCAAAATACTATGATAAAGCTTTGCAATCGGCGGCTACTATTGTTTTAATAAACAAAGAAGTTGAGTGCCCAGAAGGTAAAGCTCTTTTGATTTCTGATGATCCATTTAGAGATTTTAATATTTTAACCAGACATTTTAAACCGTTTCAATTTGCTAATGTTGCTATAGCTCCATCGGCAGAAATTGGAGAAGGAACTGTTATTCAGCCTAATAGTTTTGTTGGAAACAATGTAAAAATTGGTAAAAACTGTCTAATACATTCTAATGTATCTATTTACGATCATACTATAATAGGAGATAATGTAATTATACATGCCGGAACTATTTTAGGTGCGGATGCTTTTTATTATAAAAAACGTCCAGAAGGATTCGATCAGTTGGTTTCTGGTGGTCGAGTTGTTATTGAAGATAATGTTGGTATTGGAGCTTTATGTACTATCGATAAAGGTGTTACTGGAGATACAACAATTGGTGCAGGATCAAAATTAGATAATCAAGTGCATGTTGGCCATGATACAGTGATTGGAAAAAAATGTCTGATCGCTTCTCAAACTGGTATTGCAGGTTGTGTGATTATAGAAGATGAAGTAACGTTATGGGGACAAGTAGGAACTACTAGCGGTATTACAATTGGTGCAAAAGCTGTTGTAATGGGGCAGACAGGTGTTACGAAGTCAGTTGAAGGCGGAAAATCATATTTTGGTACTCCAATTGAAGAGTCTAGAGAAAAATTGAAGCAATTAGCCAATATCAAGAAGATTCCTGAAATTTTAAGTAAATTGAAGTAATATGTCTATTAAAGAATTTGTTCAGAAATTTTATAAGTCAGATGCCTTAATTGATAGCGAAATTTTAAAAACATATCTGCATCCTGATGTTATTCTTGAATGGAACAGCAGTAAAGGTTTTATTCAAATGGATTATGATTCGATAATTGAAATGGCCAATGAGCTTAGTCGTGCTTATGTACGTTCTAAGGTTAGAATTAGTCATATTATTAGCGAAGATGATTTAGTATCAGTACGTTACTCTCATTTTGTAAAAACAATCGAGAATCCTAGAGAAGAAATGCTTTTAGCGCATTTTGCAACCATTTGGCAGATAAAAGATGATAAACTTTATAGAGGTTATCAAATGAGTCAATTTTCTTAATATTTTTTTGACAATAAAAGAGGCAAAATACATTACAAAACCTTATTTTTGCAACACAAATTTAAAAACTACATAAAATATATATCATGAGTGTTTTAGTTAATAAAGATTCCAAAATAATTGTTCAGGGATTTACAGGAAGTGAAGGAACTTTCCACGCTTCTCAAATGATTGAGTACGGTACTAACGTTGTTGGAGGTGTTACTCCAGGAAAAGGTGGTACAAGCCATTTAGATCGTCCAGTTTTTAATACAGTAAAAGATGCTGTAGATCAAGCTGGTGCTGATACTTCTATCATTTTTGTTCCGCCAGCTTTTGCTGCTGACGCAATTATGGAAGCTGCTGATGCTGGAATTAAAGTAATTATTGCCATTACAGAAGGAATTCCTGTAGCAGACATGATTAAAGCAAATAATTATGTTAAAGAAAGAAATTCAAGATTAATTGGTCCGAACTGTCCAGGTGTTATCACTCCAGGTGAAGCTAAAGTTGGTATTATGCCAGGTTTCGTTTTCAAAAAAGGTACAGTTGGTATCGTTTCTAAATCAGGAACTTTAACTTACGAAGCTGCTGACCAAGTTGTAAAACAAGGTTTAGGAATTACTACAGCTATCGGAATTGGTGGAGATCCAATTATTGGAACTACAACTAAAGAAGCTGTTGAATTATTAATGAACGATCCAGAAACTGAAGCTATCATCATGATTGGTGAAATCGGTGGTCAATTAGAAGCTGATGCTGCAAGATGGGTAAAAGCTGACGGTAACCGTAAACCAGTTATTGGATTTATCGCTGGAGAAACTGCTCCTGCTGGTAGAACAATGGGGCACGCAGGTGCTATTGTTGGTGGTTCTGATGATACAGCTGCTGCTAAGAAACAAATTATGAGAGACAATGGAATTCACGTTGTTGATTCACCAGCAGAAATTGGTAAAAAAGTAAAAGAAGTACTTGGATAATTTTCAAGTTTCAAAATTATAAATTCCAAAAAAGTCTCAATATCCTGTTGAGACTTTTTTACATTTTAAAGGCTGAGGCGTAAATGAAAAAAAACTTAGCATCTTAGAACCTCAGTATCTTAGAAGCTTAAAGAAGAAATATGTACAAAGAATTAGAAAAATTTAAAGCAACAAACAGTTTTACTTTTACTGTAAATGATAGTTTAGAAGAAACTTGCAATGCTCCAGAAGGAAGTGCAGGAATCTTTGTTGTTTATGCGGTTGAAGGTGATGAAAAAGAATTGATCATGGTTGGTTCTACAGGAACTGTTCAAAATGACGGAACTTTAAAGAGTAAAAATGGTGGACTTTACGACAAAATCGTCAATGGACATCAGTTTGCTAAAACGGGAAGAAAATATTCTTGGCCAGCACAAATGAAATTAGAGAACATCGAAGCATTAGAAGTAGTTTGGTACGAAACGTTTGCAGGCGATGTAAAAGCAATTCCTACTGCTGTTGAAGGGCAAGTTTTGCAAAACTTCTTAGATGAAAATGGTAAATTACCAAGATGGAATGTAGCTTTTTAAGTTCCTTTCAATCTGAATATTATCAAAAAACCTTACTGATTTAATTGGTAAGGTTTTTTTGTGAGATGTAGGTTTTAATTTTTAAAAATATAAATAGCAAAAAAAAAAATCTATTTACGGTCTATTTTTTTATACTTAGAAAGCTTTATTTTAAATAAGGCTTTTTTTTATGTCTTTTTTTCTGGTGTCGTAAATCAATGATGAACAAAAAAACTGTAAGGTTCGATTTAGTTAATTAAAATTTAAATTATGGTAAATTTAAGTTTAATCAAAAAACAAGGCGCAATACTGATGAATTTAGAAAAAAGTTTATTTTTTTTGTAATTAATTGGGTTTTGATTATTTGCTTTTCTATATTTATCACACAAAAACAAAAAATAATGTTAAAATTCGATTCTTTTTGTATCTTATAAATTAATTGAAATGTAAAACACTTGTTTAATTTTTGTTAAATTAGATGTTTTGTTTATCAGTTTTAACTTAAAAAGAAATCAAATTTATTTCATATTAATCTATGTAGTAATCCTATTGTTTTAGTAATAACTTAGATAATCGGATTTTGCGCCCCAAAGCTTTTTTATATGAGCCAAATTTTAAAAAACAAGGTTTTAGACGATTTTATTCTGTGGAATAATTTGAAGAATGGTAATGAGAAATCATTTTCGTTACTTTTTGAAAAATACTATAGAGACTTAATCAGTTACGGCAATTCGCTTTGTTCGTATGAAGAAAAAGTACAAGATTGTATTCAAGATGTTTTTGCTGATATTTGGCTTTATCGCGACTCTCTTCAAGATAATGTTATTGTTAAGGCATATTTGCTTTCTAGTGTTAGAAAGAGAATTGCTCGTTTGCACGAGAGAGATCATGTATTTAGAAAAACTACTACTACAGATGTTTTAGAATTTCTTTTTGATTTTTCTATAGAAAATCGTTTGGTAGAAGACGAAGTTACTGCTGAACGTGTTCTTCTTTTGAATAAATTATTGAATGATCTTCCAGGTCGTCAGAAGGAAGCTTTGTATTTGCGTTATCACCAAGGATTAAGCGTAGATCAAATAGCAGATTTATTAGATGTGAATTATCAGTCGGCTAGTAATCTTCTACATCGCGGTTTACTGAGTCTTAGGAAAGAATGGACAGGCAGTATTCCGCTTCTAGTGCTTATATCTTCAGGGGTTTTTTAAAAATTTAAGAAAAAATCAAAAAAAAATCTTAAATCGGTGAGTATATAATAAAAAAACTGTCCTCTATGTTTTTGTAACCTTAATAATAAGATGCAAAAACGTAACAATTATATAGAAATTGAAGACTTCTTAGCTGATGAATCTTTTCAATTATGGATTTTATCTAAAGTTGATGAGCAAGCGTGGGAAGAATGGACTCTCGAGAATCTTCAAAGAGCCAAACTTGTTGAAGATGCAAGGCTTGTACTTTTGGCCATGCGGGTTCCAGAGTCTAAATTGTCTTCAAACGAAGTTCATGAAGCTTTACAGGAAACTTGGCGAAAAATTGAACATAGAGAAGAGCTTTCTCAACAATCTTCAAAAATTAAAAAACTTAAAATACGTAGATATTGGATTAGTGGTGTAGCCGCCGCTATTTTGATTGGTATTTTTTCTACATGGTTTTTTAGAAGTGAAATTACTGCAAATGATAATGTAGTTACTTACAACGAACTAGTTCAGGATAATAATGAAGGTTTGGTTGAACAAACCAATAATTCTGAAAAATCACAGATAATTACTTTATCTGATGGAAGTTCTGTTTTATTACAGCCCAATAGTAAATTAAGTTACCCTAAAATCTTTACCGGGAACGAAAGAAAGGTGTATTTATCCGGCGAAGGTTTCTTTGAAATTAGTAAAAATCCTAAAAAGCCTTTTTTTGTTTATGCTAATGAGATTGTCACTAGAGTTGTTGGAACAAGCTTTAGAATAAAGGCTTATCCAGATCAGCAAAATGTTGAAGTTCTTGTTCGCACCGGTAAAGTAAAGGTAAAATCTAATGATTTGGTTCGCACTACTGAAAACAAAGAAATTGTTTTGCTTCCTAATCAAGCATTGCGTTTTGCTCGTAAAGAATTAGTGTTTAATAAAATAACCAATATTACTGAAGATCCGATTTTAGTAAATAGTGTTAGAAATATCGAGCAGTTAAGTTTTGAGTTTACCGATATTCCTGTTGCACAAATTCTTGAAACTATAGAACAGGCTTATTTAGTAGATATTGATTTTCCTCACGAAAAATTAAAAGACTGCCGATTGACGACTTCTTTAAGTGATCAGCCATTGGCAGAAAAGCTGAAAATAATTTGTAAAAGCATTGGCAACGATACAAATTATGAAATGAATGGAAATCAGATTGTAATTACGACTTCTGGCTGTAACTAGACTTCGAAATTCGATTAAAAAATAAAAAATTAAAAATCCAAAATGAAGCTATTAAAAAACTAAAAAAAAACAATTTGTAAATGCCTATGTAAAAACCGAATGCATAAAAAAAGTGCCGAGAATGCTGTAACATTAACGACACTTAAATCTGAATAAATCACTCTCTGTAAAGGGTAATTTATGATGTTTCTTAAAATACACTCGAATAGTATTAATCAAAACAAACCAAAATTATGAAAAAACCTGTTGTCAAGCAACGATTACTTCACCAAATCATGAAAATAACGCTGTTTCAGTTTGTGTTAGCGCTTGTGTTTTCAAGTGTTACTCTCGCAAATAATGTAAATGGGCAGAAAAAATTAGATACTAAAGTAACTATTACAGTTGAGAACCTAACTTTAGACAATGCTTTATCAAAAATTGAAAAGTCTGCTCATGTAAAATTTTCTTATAACTCAAGACTTCCTCAACTAGGAGAGAAGGTTAGTATAGAAGCAAACCAAGAAACTCTGTCGAGTGTACTTAGCAGAGTATTGGTTCCTTTTAATATTACTTTTTCAGAAGTAAGCAATCAGATTGTGCTGCAAAAGAATACTATTGATTCTTTTTCGTATGCCAGTAATCACGATTCTTTATTTGAGGTTCTAACTTTTGGGCCAATCATTAAAGGAAAAGTTACTGACCAAACCGGTAGTCCGTTACCTGGTGCAACAATTATGGCAAAAGGCACAAAAACTGCTGTTTTAACAGATTTTGATGGAAACTTTACTATTGAAGTACCTGCTAATGTAGATCGTTTGGTTATTTCTTATGTGGGTATGGAGTCTAAAGAAATTGGAATCGATAATACTTCTCCAACAATTGTATTGACTGAAGCTGGCCAAAACCTTAAAGAGGTGGTAGTTACGACTGGATATGAAAAAACTTCAAAAAGAACATTTACTGGAGCTATTAGTAAAATTTCTGGCGCAGAATTAAAAATTGATGGTGTAGTTGACGTAAGCCGAATGATCGAAGGAAAAGCGGCGGGGGTTACAGTGCAAAACGTTACAGGTACTTTTGGTACTGCTCCTAAGATAACCGTTCGTGGATCTTCTTCAATTTTTGGAGATACGAAACCATTATGGGTTATTGATGGTGTTGTTCAAGAAGATATTATTAATATGTCGTTTGCTGATTTAGCATCTGGAAATTCAGAGACATTATTAAGTTCATCTGTAGCTGGTTTAAGTGCAAACGATATTCAAAGTATTGAAATTCTTAAAGATGCATCGGCTACGTCAATTTATGGATCTAGATCATTAAACGGAGTTGTGGTTGTAACAACAAAACAAGGACGTAGAGATTCTCCGCTGAAAATTACATACGGATTGGAGCAAACTGTAAGAACAGTTCCAAGTTATAGCCAATTTGATATTCTAAATTCTCAGGAATCTATGAGTATTTTTAAAGAAATGGAAGCTAAAGGTTATTTAGATTTACCAAGTACTGTAAATGGAAGATACGGTGGAGCTTATAATATTTTAGGAAGAGCAATAAATACTTATAATTCAGAAACTGGAACGTACTTGGTTAATAATGACCCTGTAAGCCGTAATAATTTTTTGAAAAAATATGAGCAGGCAAATACAGACTGGTTCAATGTTTTGTTTAGACCATCTATTACGCAAAATCACTCTTTAAGTTTTTCTGGAGGGGGTAAAAATAATACATTTTATGCTTCATTGGGGTATTATGCAGATCCAGGATGGACTATTGCAGACGATGTAAAACAGATTTCTAGTAATATTAAAGGGACTTTTTATGTCAATGATAAATTAAATGTTACTTTATCTACACTGGCATCTATTAGAGATCAAGGTGCGCCTGGAACTTACGAAAGCGAGAAAGATGTTGTTTTTGGTAAAGTGACACGTGATTTTGATATCAACCCTTTTAATTATGTATTAAATACAAGTAGAACTTTACGTCCTTATGACGATAATGGAAACTTAGAATACTATAGAAATAACTGGGCTAAAATGAATATTATAAACGAATTGGCTAACAATTTCATGGAAATTGAAGTAAAAGATATTCGTTTTCAATTAGATTTAGATTATAAAATTAATCCTCACTTAACTTATAATTTAACTGGTTCAGCTCGTTATGCAAACACAAGCCGTGAGCACAAAATTTTAGAAGGTTCAAACGTTGTTGGAGCATATAGAGCAGGAACAGCAATTGGTGAAGATGGAGTAAATACGTTAGTAAGAGATCAAAATATCTTTTTATATCAAGATCCAAATGACTTAACGGCGCCAAAAGAATCTGTATTGCCAAATGGTGGATTCTTGAGAAAGTTTACAAATGACATGACATCTTATAACTTAAGAAATAGTGTTACTTATAGAAATGTATTTGCTGAGAAGCATGAATTAGAAGGATTTTTTGGTACTGAAATGAGAGTTGTAGATAGAACTAGCGATCAATTTACAGCTGCAGGTTTACAATACGATAGAGGTTTGACTGCTTTTACAGATCCAAGAATTATTGAAAAAATAATTAACGCTGGTGATTCTTACTATGGTTTTAATGAAGAAAAAGAAAGAACAGTAGGTTTCTTTGGTAAAGTAGGTTACACTTATGATAGACGTTATACGGGTTCTGTTACAGGACGTTATGATGGATCTAACAGACAAGGAAATAGCGATTCTTCTAGATGGTTGCCAACTTATACTTTTAGTGGAAAATGGAATGTTGCTGAAGAGAGCTTCATGAAAAATGTTCAATCAGTTAATACTTTAGCATTAAGAGCGTCATACGGTTTAACAGCTACTGCAGGACCTGCAACAAACTCTTTGGCTATTTACAAAAGTGCTATTACAGACCGTTTCGGACTTGATGATAGAGAATCAGCCATTAGAATTGAAGAATTACAAAACGGAAATTTAACTTGGGAAAAGCAGTTTGAAACTAATATTGGACTTGATCTTGGAATGTTTAATAACAGAGTTCAGTTTACAACAGATGTTTACCGTCGTAAAGCTTTTGATCTTGTTGATTATGTAATTACATCAGGTATTGGAGGTCAAAGAATTAGACAAGGTAACAATGCCGATATGGAAACAAAAGGTTTAGAGGTTGCTTTTACTACTAAAAATATTGATACTAAAGATTTTAAATGGTCAACAAATCTTAATTTTTCTGTTTATCATCAAGAAATTACAAAACTGCAAAATACGCCAACAGCTTTTGATTTAGTTGATTCAAATGGTGGAAATACAGTTGGACACCCAAGAAATTCATTGTATTCATATCAATTTACAGGTTTGAATAATCAAGGTCTTCCAACATTTATATTACAAGATGGTGCAGAAAACAATATTACAGAGGCTAATTTTCAGGATAACTTAAATGTGACAAAATATTTGAAATACGAAGGGTCAATTGAGCCTAATAAATCATTTGGTTTTGCAAATACATTTACATACAAAAATCTGTCTCTTTATATATTCTTTGTAGGTTCAGGAGGAAATAAAGTTCGTTTAAATCCTGTATACGATAGTACTTATGATGACTTAACGGTATTTACAAAAGACTTTACAAACCGTTGGATTAATCCTGGAGATGAAAATTATACAAATGTTCCTGTTATTGCAGACAGACGTTTAAATGCTAATTATGGAGGAGATCGTACATTGGCAAGAGCTTATAATACTTATAACTATTCTGATGTTCGTATTGCCGATGGAGATTTTGTTAGATTAAAGAATATCTCATTAAGCTGGGAATTTCCTGCAGATTTCAAGAAGAAAATTGGGGTGAGCACTTTTACATTAAAAGGTTCAGCAGTAAATCCTTGGTTAGTTTATTCTGATAAACGATTAAATGGACAAGATCCTGAGTTCCGTAATACTGGAGGAGTTGCTTTCCCAGTGACAACTCAATATACATTTACTTTAAACCTTTCATTATAATAGTCAAGATCATGAAAAACTTAAAAATAGCATTATCCCTATTAATACTTATTTGTATTACTAGCTGTGATGATTTCTTATCGGAGAAACCAGATAATAGAACAGAAATAGATACACCAGAAAAAATAAAAGAATTATTGGTAGAAGCTTATCCTCAAATGAGTTATTTTGAGATTGCAGAAACGATGTCTGATAATGTTTTTGACACCGGATTACCTACAACATTAATCAGAAACGAGCAAAATTACAATTGGGAAATCAATACAGAAGCAACTGATATTGATACTCAAGCGTATTACTGGGATGCTTGTTATAAAGCAATTGCGCATGCAAACAAAGCATTAGAAGCAATTGAGCAATTAGGAAGCCCAGCAAGCTTAAATCCTCAAAGAGGTGAAGCTTTAATGGCGAGAGCGTATTCACACTTTATGTTGGTTTCATTATGGGCAAAACGTTACAATCCAGCAACAGCTGAGTCCGATTTAGGTATTCCGTATGTAACAAAACCAGAAACAGAATTAATTACTAAATACAAAAGAAATACAGTTGCTGAAGTTTTTGATTTTCTTGAAAAAGACATTGAAGAAGGTTTAAAATTAGTGACAAACGATTACAAAGAGCCAAGATTTCACTTTACTGTAGCAGCTTCAAAAGCTTTTGCCAGTAGATTTTATTTAGTAAAAGGAAACTGGGATAAAGTAATTTCATTATCTGATGATTTAGGCAATAAGCCAGCAGGATTGAGAGATTTCTCTACTTATGAACCTCTTGGTGTAGAAGATCAAATGTTGAGATATGGCGCGAGCGATGTAGAAACCAATTTATTAATTGTTTCAGCAAATACTATTGTCGGAAGATTATATTCTACAAATCGTTTCAATTTATCAGGCTTACGTCGTCCAGAGATTTTTGGAACAAGTACAAACCTTTTTGGAAAAGCGTATTATTATAACTTTTATTCTTCTAATGGAAGTATAACTTTATTTCTTCCAAAGTTCTATGAATACTTTAAATATTCTAACGTAACAGCTGGTATTGGAGATCCTTATGTAGCAGAAGTTTTGTTAAGCAACGACGAGTTTTTCTTAAACAGAATGGAAGCTCACGTTATGAAAGGACAAATTGATTTGGCTAATGACGAATTAGAATACTTTTTAGCAACGAGAACTCCAACTTATAATCCAGCAACAGATAAATTAACTGAAGCAAGAGTAGTAGCAATGTTTCCTGTTGTTCCAGACGAATACACTCCATTCTACAGCATGACGCCAGTACAAACTTCTTATATTAAAGCTATTGCAGAAACAAGAAGAAGAGATTTTATACACGAAGGACTTAGATGGTTTGATATTAAACGTTTTAACATTGTGGTAAAACATGAAACATCAAACAAACCAGCTAATATACTAGTAAAAGACGACAACAGAAGAGCTTTACAGATTCCGTTGCACGCTTCAAACACTGGTTTAGAACTAAATCCTAGATAATCTTAAAAAATGAAAATTATGAAATTATTAAAATATAATAAAATTGCGGTTTTAGCTCTAGTTTCGATAACTCTATTTTCATGTGGAAGCGATGACCTGCCAGGAGAAAGCCAATTAGATTTTACACAACCTGAAAAAACAGCTTTAGATAATTGGATTGATGGAATTTACTTAGATCAATACAATATTAATGTGCAATATAAATGGAACCAAAATACAGTAGACAATAGCCGTTATTTGTTCCCGCCAGAAATTGATAAAGTGAAACCAGCACTAGAAATAGTTCAAACAATATGGCTAAAAAGTTATGCTGCAATTGGAGGTCCAGATTTCGTAAAGAAAATAGCGCCAAGAGAAATTGTTTTGGTTGGAGGAGTTAACTTAAATAGTGTAGGAACGAGAACTTTAGGTTTGGCTGAAGGAGGACAAAGAGTTACTTTGTTTGAAACAGATTATATCGATCAAACAAATCGTGCAAACGTATCAGAGTTTATTCATACAATTCAGCATGAGTACATTCACATTCTAAATCAGAACAAACCTTTTGACGAAAAAACTTGGAAAACATTGACGCCAGGTGGTTATACTGCCGATTGGTACAATTATGAAATTCCAGAATCAAATGAACTAGGATTTATTACAAGTTACGCAAGATCAAATATCAATGAAGATTTTGCAGAAACGGCTTCTATGATTTTAATTTATTCAAAAGACGAATATGCTGACTTTTTAGCAGGAATTCAAAGTCCATTTGCGCTTCAAGCCTTAAAAGCAAAAGAAGCCATTGTGGTGAAATATTTTAAAGAGGCATTCAATATGGATTTTTATGCTTTAAGAGATGAAGCAGAAAAAAATACAACATCTGTAATTAATTAAAACAAGCATTATGAAAATGAAACAACTATATAAGTACTTATTTGCAGCTGTTTTAATACTGCAATTGATCGCCTGTAATGATAATACAGATGCAGAACAACTTTTTAATGAAACGCCTACAACTCGTCTAAATAATCAAAAAACAGAATTAAGTGAGGCTTTGCTTTCGTCTCCACAAGGATGGAAAGCGGTTTATTTTACTGATAACACTGTTTTAGGAGGATATACACACTTGTTTAGATTTGCTGCAGACGGAACTGTAGTTATGGCATCAGATTTTGATTCGGATACAGATGCGCATAAAAGTGAATATGCTATTCAAGTAGGAAGTACAGTAAGTTTAACTTTTACTACAAAAAATAGAATTCACCTTTTATCAGATTCAAACAATTATCCTATTCCAGCTTTGAGAGCTAAAGGTTATTTAGGAGATTTTCAATTTTTGTACTACGGACAAGAAAATGGCGAGATTATCTTTAGAACCAATAGAAACAATCAAGAATTGCGTTTTGTAAAAGCTACTGCAGAAGATTGGGCAGATTTGCCTAAAAACCTTGTAATGGAGCAAAATGTTATTGGAGGAGAAGAAAGACCGCTTTTTAGACTTCTTGAAACTAACGATGGAACAACCACTCATAAATTTGATTTTTCATTTGCGGCTGCAACTCGTTTTGCAACATCAAATTCTATTGAAAGCGGTTATTCTGTAAGTTACGATTTAGGAATTGGATATACTCCAACAGGTATAATAGTAAGTCCTGCGGTTGAAGTAGGCGGACAAAAATTATCAAATTTTACATATAATGACGCTGACGGAAGCTTTACAGCAACAGGAACAGGTGGCGTATCTGCTGTGATAAAATATACAACGAAGCCTTTAGTCCTTACAGACGATTATAAATATTTACTTGCTGGACAGCCACTTTCATGGTTTGGATTCTTTGTAGATGATTACACAATAGATTCTCCTGCTAACTCACCATTGTTATATGCTGAATTAGAAAAAGTTAATGCAATGTTACCAGCTGGACAAAGTATAGCATCTATTCAGATATATGCGAATCACTCTATCGGTACTTTTATTTATTACACTTTCGTGGGAAGAAATCCTTTACAGCATCACGTAACTGCTGAAGAAGATGCAGATGGTAAAAAAGTAATTCTGAAACATAAATCATGGAACGGAAATACTACAGTAGCAACACCGGCTTTCTTGGCGAGTATAGATAAATATTTCATGGATCCTGAAGGACTTTATGTGAAAGCTGAAAGCTTCAGATTATACTACTCAGATCCTGTATATACATTTACAAGCGCTTCAAGTCCGTTTAGAATGACAACTTGGAAGCTTCAATAAGATATAAAAAGCAACTCACTCTTGTGAGTTGCTTTTACCAAACATAATTTCTGAATCAAAATAATAAACTTCTTATTTCTAGATATTATGATTAAAAAAATATTTACACCCGCAACTATTGCGATATTGTTTTGGGGTATAGGTTTACTTATTATAAATCAATACTACTATGAATATTTAAGACCTTATCTATATCTGTCAATAATAATCGCGCTTGGTTGTATAGTCTATGATAAGATTGAAAAGAATAAAGAAGAATAGATATATTAAGAAACAATTTTTAAGCTATTACCATTAAAACTTAGTATGTTTCTTAAATCGAAACAAAATCATATTTAAGCTTTTAGTTTTGTTTTTTTATTTTGGGGGAAACAGCTCATTTTATGAGCTGTTTTTTTTGTTTTAGCAACATCTAAAATTCTTAAGCCAATTTTTGGATTACAAATTTTATTAAATGCTCAAATAATCTATATTTGTAATTCAAAAAATAAAAACGAATACCTTAATATGAAATTACTAGAAGGAAAAGTTGCAATTATTACTGGTGCAAGCCGTGGAATTGGAAAAGGAATTGCTGAAGTTTTTGCTAAACATGGAGCAAACGTTGCTTTTACATACAGCTCATCTGCTGCATCTGCAGAAGCTTTAGAAGCAGAATTAAATAGTTTAGGAGTAAAAGCTAAAGGATACCAATCTAATGCAGCAGATTTTAACGAAGCTCAGACTTTTGTTGATGCTGTTTTAGCAGATTTTGGAACTGTTGACATCTTAATCAATAATGCTGGAATTACAAAAGACAATTTGCTAATGCGTATGTCTGAGGCAGATTTTGACCAAGTAATTGATGTGAATTTGAAATCGGTTTTTAATATGACAAAAGCGATTCAGAAAACTTTCTTAAAACAAAGAGCAGGATCTATCATTAACATTAGTTCTGTTGTTGGAGTTTCTGGAAACGCAGGTCAGACAAACTATGCAGCTTCTAAAGCTGGTGCAATCGGATTTACAAAATCTGTAGCTCTTGAGTTAGGTTCTCGTAACATTCGTTGCAACGCAATCGCTCCAGGTTTTATCGAAACTGAAATGACTGCAAAATTATCAGAAGATGTAGTAAAAGGATGGAGAGAAGGTATTCCGTTGAAACGTGGAGGAACTCCAGAAGATGTAGCAAATGCTTGTTTATTCCTTGCATCAGACATGAGCGGTTACATTACAGGACAAGTTCTTAATGTTTGCGGAGGAATGCTTACATAAGATTCTAAGTTGCTAAGATTCTGAGCAACTAAGTTTTTAAGCTGACTCAGGAACAAAACACAATATTTTAGCCGCTTACAGCAAACTGATTACTGAATACTAAATAAATATGACGACAAACACGATTCTTTTATTATTGCTTTCTTTAGTAATTGCTGGTGGTTTATCGTATTTTCAATATTTTTTTAAAGCCAAAAGTAAATCCAATGTGATAATACTTTTGGCTTTTTTACGTTTTTTGGCCATCTTCGGGTTGTTGGTCTTATTGATAAATCCGATTATTTCTAAAAATTCTCTCGAAATTACCAAAACGCCTTTAGCCGTTGTGGTAGATAATTCGAGTTCTATTGTGGCACTAAAATCAGATAAAAAAGCAGTTGAATTATACCAAAAACTGGTTTCAAATCCTGCTTTAAAAGAAAAATTTGATATTCACACTTATCAATTTGACAATGATTTTAAAACTTCAGACAAATTTGATTTCAAAGGAAATCAAACCAATTTAGACGAAGTTGCAAAGAATTTAAAAAGCATCAATAAAAACCTGATTTTCCCAACAGTAATTATTACAGACGGAAATCAGACTACAGGAAACGACTATGTTTATAGATTCGATCCTGTCAATAAAGTTTATCCTTTGGTTGTGGGAGATACAACCACTTTTTTCGATTTAAAAATCAATCAGCTCAACGTAAATAAATACGCTTTTCATAAAAATAAATTTCCCGTCGAAGTTTTTTTACAATATGCTGGGGACAAAACTGCCAATGCAGAATTTACTATTTCGCAAGGAAATACTGTTGTAGCAAAAGAGAAACTTTCTTTCTCGCCATCAAAAAAAACAGCTTCTTTAAATCTATTATTGCCAGCAGATAAAATTGGATTACAAATTTATAAGGCCAGCATACAATCCTCAGCAAAAGAGAAAAACAGTTACAATAACATCAAAAATTTTGCTGTTGAAATTATCGATCAAAAGTCTACTATTGCAATTGTTTCAGCTATAAACCACCCAGATATTGCTGCATTAAAACGTTCAATTGAAGTTAATGCACAGCGTAAAGTGGTATTAGTTAAGCCAAACGAAATTAATAATTTAGATGATATTTCTGTTTTAGTTTTGTATCAGCCAACAACAGCTTTCAAACCAATATTTGACAATAATAAATTAAAAGGAACAAATAGTTTTATTATAACAGGAAACAATACCGATTTCAATTTTTTAAATCAGCAACAGAACAATCTGATTTTTAAAATGAGCAATCAGCGAGAAGATTTTCTTAGCGAATTCCATCCAGACTTTAATCTGTTTGCAATCGATGATATCGGTTTTGAAAATTTCCCGCCTTTGCAAAATCCATTCGGAAATATAAGTACAAACGGAAATGTATCTGTTTTACTTTCTTCGAAAATTCGAAACGTTTCTACAAATGCTCCATTGTTGGCTTTTGCCGAAAATCAAGGAAAAAGAACCGCTTTTCTTCTTGGAGAAAACAGCTGGAAGTGGCGTTTGCAAAGTCATGTTGATAATCAATCATTTGAAAAGTATGATGTTTTTATTGATAAAATAGTTCAATATCTAGCGTCATCGACTTCAAAAAAATCTTTGGTAGTTACACACGAAAGTTTTTATAACTCTGGAGAAGAAATTATCATAAATGCACAATATTTCAATAAAAATTATGAGTTTGACGAAAAAGCCAGACTTACAATTACTGTTGTAAATGCTGCGACCAAACAAACTAAAAATTACGATTTACTGAAAGGAAGTAATTCTTTTTCAGCTAACTTAGAAGGACTTCCAGCCGGAAAGTATAATTTTACAGTAAAAGAATTAAATTCAAATACTTCATACGCAAGCCATTTTGAAATCTTAGATTTTGATATCGAAAAGCAATTCGTAAATCCTGACGTAATTAAATTACAGCAATTAGCACAACAAACAGGAGGAAAAGCGTTCTTCGAAGATCAAGCCGATCAATTGATTAATACACTTTTAGAAAACAAAGAATACAAATCAATCGAAAAAAATATCTCAAGCAAAACCCCGATTATTGACTGGGTTTGGTTATTGATTTTGATTGCTGCCTTATTGACTACAGAATGGTTTGTTAGAAAGTATAACGGGTTGCTTTAAGTAAATTTTAAAAATTAATATTTTTTGAATGGATAGAAATTTAATTTTACTTTTTTTATTTTTTCTAATCAATATTTCCTTTAGCCAAACTATTAGTAAAAAACAAAGTGATTCTTTAAAACAGGAAATTGTAAAAACATATCGAGAGGTTTATTGGAGTGCTCTGCCTAAACAAAAAGGTTGGGTTAATGATTATGAAAAGATTCTATCTGATAATGAAGAAAAAAAATTAGATAGTTTAATTTCTAAATACGAAAGGGAAACTTCAATAGAAATCGCAATTGTAACAATTGATACAATCAAAGTGGCGGAAAACAATTTTGAAGCTTTATCATTGCATATCGCTAAAACATGGGGAGTTGGTAAAAAAGGAAAAGATAACGGAATTCTTATTGCATTTTCTAAGGGATATAAAAATATCAGAATTCAAAATGGAAATGGAATTGAAAAAATATTTTCAAATGAAGACACCTCGAAAATTATTGAAAATGATTTTATTCCAGAATTTAAAAAGGGAAATTATTATCAAGGTTTGGCAAATGGAATCATTAAAATAATGGAGTATTTGAGAGGAAAAATACAAGAAGATTAATTGATTTTTAAGATATAAAAAATGGACTTCAGGCTAAAAGTTTTCTACACCGTTGCGCTCCGCCTTAATTTTACTAAAGCGGCAACAGAATTATATATTACGCAGCCAGCAGTTTCTAAACATATTCAAGAATTAGAAGAAACCTATAAAACCAAACTCTTCGAGCGAAACGGTTCCAAAATTGCCTTAACTCCAGCAGGTAAAATTCTTCTAAAATATACTAAAAGTATTTTTGATATTTATCGCGAAATAGACTTTGAAATGAGTTCTTTTAATGCAGAACGTCAAGGTTTGCTTAGACTAGGAGCAAGTACAACTATTTCGCAATATATTATTTCTCCAGTTTTGGCTACTTTTCATCAAAAGCAAAAAGACATAAAAGTCAATTTGTTGAATGGAAATACAGAACAAATTGAAAATGCTTTAATCAATAAAGAAATCGAAATCGGAATTGTTGAAGGACAATCTAAAAATCAATCCATAAAATACATTCCGTTTTTAAAAGATGAATTGGTTTTAGTCTGCAGCAGTAAAAATCCGTTGGTGCAACAAAATGAAATTTCAATAACTGATTTAAAATCAATGAAATTTATAACTCGAGAACGCGGTTCTGGAACACTTGAAGTTATAGAATTTGCATTAAAAAAAGCCAACTTAAAACTAGCAGATTTGCAAATCGAGATGCAATTAGGAAGTACAGAAAGTATAAAATCATATTTGTTAAATTCAGAATGTTTTGCTTTTATGTCTATTCATGCTGTAAGTAAAGAGTTGAAAAATAAAGAATTAATCGTTTTGGATGTAGAGCAATTAGCAATTGAAAGATATTTTTACATCATAACTTTACAAGGAAAGTCAGACTCATTATCAGAATTGTTTATTCAAAATTTAGCATCTCATTATAACTTGAAGTTATAGCCAATTGCAATTTACGATTAGCGTTTTTAAGATAAACGATAGAACTTTGCAGAGTAAATATCAATTACTTTTATTTTGAAAACAAAACAACAAACATCAGCACAATTATTTGAAATTAATCAATCACTTCAACAAGTACTTTTTCTTGTTGTAATTCTTGTATGTTTATTTTCGATTATTTCTCCTCCAGTAGCACTTTTATTGGGTGTTTTAATTGTGAACCTTTTTGGAAATCCGTTTGTAGAATTCAATCACAAAGCAATTACATTTTTATTGCAATTCTCTGTAGTAGGTTTAGGATTCGGAATGAACGCAAATAGCGCAGTTTCAGCGGGAAAAGAAGGATTTGTTTTAACTGTCTTTTCAATATTCAGCACTTTGATTTTCGGATTTCTATTAGGGAAATGGCTTAGGACAGAGAAAAAGACTTCTCATTTAATTTCTTGCGGAACAGCAATTTGTGGAGGAAGCGCGATTGCCGCTATTTCCCCTGTAATCAAATCGAACGAAAATCAGACCTCAATAGCTTTAGGAGTTATTTTTATACTAAACTCAATCGCTCTGTTTGTCTTTCCTTTTATCGGACATCAATTAGATTTGTCTCAAAAAGACTTTGGGCTTTGGTGTGCAATTGCCATTCACGACACCAGTTCTGTTGTGGGTGCGGCAAATAAATATGGTGCAGAAGCGCTTCAGGTTGCAACAACAGTAAAATTAGCCAGAGCTTTATGGATTATTCCAATTTCAATTTTGACTGCTTTCTTGTTTAAAAGCAAGAACTCAAAAATTAAAATTCCTTATTTCATTGGTTTGTTTGTTGTTGCAATGTTAGTGAATACCTATATTCCGTCAACAACCATTTTTACAGCACATCTTGTTGGTATTGCTAAAATTGGTTTAACTATAACTTTGTTTCTAATTGGTGCAACGCTAAACTTTGCCACTTTAAAAGCAGTAGGAGTAAAGCCTTTGCTTCAAGGTGTTTTTCTATGGATTTTTATAGCTGTTTTAGCTTTATTATCAATACTTTATTTAGGATAATGTCATTATTTTACATTGGAGAATTTTACAATTGGTTTGTCAATCATTTTGTAAAATTTCCCTTTGAATGAGTAATGTCTTTCAATTACAAAATTAAATTGCTTTTTGGTTTTTGCCATTTCTGCAAGTTCAGCCGGTAAATCAATTTCGAAATCATCTTCTGTACCTTTTGCTTTTTTGTATGAACCTTTTGTTACGATTTTAAAATCTCTGAAGAATTTTTTATTATTATCTGTAACGACAGTATAAGTGCTTGACCATTCTGAGCTAATGCTATTGAAAAGAGAGTAATAATCAATTTCCATTAGAGGCTGATATTTTCCATCAAATCCGGCGATTAGGTATAAATAACCGTTATATGGAGCACCTGCGCCACCATTGGCATGAACAAGTGATAAAGCAAATTGATCTTCTCCAATTTCAACTAGTTTAGGAGTTGGACATTGTGCAAAAGATCCAAAAGCAGCAACTGCAGGTTGAAAAGATTTCATTTCCCAAACATTACTGTTCTTTTCGAATTTTGCCACGCCTAATAATCCGCCAGAAAAACGTCCTGTTTGCAAGCCGTCTTCATCATGAACAGAATGATTGAAAACTAAAATTTTAAACTGATTTCCTTTAGAATCGCTATAATCAATATTAGCCAAAAGTCTTGTGGCTACACCTTCGCTATAAGGAAACATTTGATCTCCTTCTACGCCATTTACATCAACAAAAGACGAAGGTTTGCAGGATTTACATTTCCAGCTTATGAAAGTATTTTTATCGGAAAGGTGATATAAATTACCTGGAAACAATTTTTGCATTGTTTTTTCACCATTCAAAGGATCAGATACCTTAAGGACTCTTTTTTGATTTAATATGGTGTCACTGACGTTTTTTAATTTCAAATCAGTTTCTTGTGCAAAGCAAAAGGCAGAAATTAATAGAAATAAATTTAAAGTAATTTGGCGCATAAAATTGAATTTTGATGGTAAAGCAAATGTATAAAGAAAATTATTGTTAATATGAACTTATGCTGTTTTTACGAGGTAAAATCTCAAAAAGTTAAAATTACAGAATCTTATTGATAGTATTTTTTGCGTATTCTTTAATTAAAACTAAATTTGCTCCCTCTAATAAAAAAACAAATGAAAAAAATCCAAATGAGACCAAAATTAATCGCTTTCGGTGTATTAGTTATTGGCTTTATTATGTTATCATGGGGAACTGTAGGCCATGAACGTATTAACAAAGCTGCTGTAATGGCTTTACCAAAACAATTGCAGATATTTTTCTACAATCACATTGATTTTATTACCCAAGAAGCTTCGGTTCCAGATATCCGTAAGTATGCTTTAAACTATAAAGAAGAAGGACCAAGACATTATTTTGACATGGAGAACTTTGGCCCTGCAGACACTTATCCGAAAACATTAGAAGAAGCAAAACAAAAATACGATGCTAAATTCTTATCGGATAACGGAATCTTACCATGGTACATGGAAGATATGATGGCAAAATTGACAAAAGCTTTTAAAGATAAAAATAAAGCTGAAATCTTATTCCTTGCTGCAGATTTAGGACATTATGTTGGTGATGCACACATGCCATTGCATACTTCTGCAAATCACGACGGACAATTAACAGATCAAAAAGGAATTCACTCACTTTGGGAAAGTAGATTACCAGAGTTGTTTGTTAAAAATTATAAATTAAATGTTCCTGAAGCACAGTATTATCCAGACGTTCACAAAGCAATTTGGGACTTGATTAACGATACTCATAGCTTGGCGCAACCTTTATTGGATATCGATAAAAAATTGAGAACTGCAACTCCTCAAGACAAAGTATTTAAATTGGATGCAGAAGGAAATGTAATGAAAACGAGATACAATACTGCTGTTTTTTCTGAGGATTATGCTAAAAAGCTTCACGAACAATTAAACGGAATGGTTGAAAGCCAAATGAAAAAAGCTATTGCTGCAACTGCAAGTTTTTGGTATACTGCATGGATAAATGCTGGAAAACCAGATTTGAGCGATTTAGATGCTCCAGCGGTTACACAAAGAAATTATCAAGCTTTACAAGATGATTTGAAATTGTTTCAAAAAGGTGATTTGTTTGGAATGAAAAATCAAAATGATTAAATGTTGATTTCAAATTTCATAGTTTAAGTTTTCTAGTTTCTATGAAATCCTTAAAATAAAACTAAACCCGACAAGTTTAAAAAACCTGTCGGGTTTGTTTTTATAATATAAATATCGAAAAAAACAGCTTTGGTTTCACTAATCACACAAGGAAAAGATAGCTTCTAAAAAATCTTAGCATTCTCTGCGATTAAAAAACAGCTGCAAATAAAAAGATTTATAAAAAGAAAACCCGGCAGATGCCGGGTTTCTTTTTGTATTAGTCACGAACGTTTGCGTATAATTTTTTATTCTTATTTGCAATTTCTTTAAACTGATATTCTTTTTCTTTCAAGACATAGGAAGCAGCTTGGTAATAAGAAATAGTTTGCTCGATTAAACTTTGATTCTTTGATTTTAATGGAATTTCATCGTAATAAATTTGAAATTCAGGAGAAATTCCAGTTTTCTCGTTAAGTTTTAACTGAAACTGTTGTATCTGTTGTTTAGGAGAAAGTATAGTTAAAACATTATCTTTTATTAAACCTAAATCCTGATAAGTAGCTATAAAAGCTCGAGGTTGATAGTCTGTTTTAAGAACATCACAACCAAAAAATTTACTATGATAATCAAAATTTAGAAGTCCAAATAATGTTGGCATAACATCGATTTGTGACATTAATTTATTGAACTTTTCAGGTTTTGCACCTGGTGTGTAAATTAATGCTGGAATTCTATATTTGTCTAATGGAAGTTCTGTTTTTCCTGCACTTGAAGCACAATGATCGGCTACAATTACAAAAACAGTATTTTTATACCAAGGTTGTTTTTCAGCTTGCTTAAAAAATTGACGAAGTGCATAATCAGTATATTTTACGCCACCATCACGAGATTTAATATTTCCAGGAATATCAATTTTATTGTCTGGATAAGTAAACGGCCTGTGATTGCTAACTGTCATGATATGGTTAAAGAAAGGTTTGTTTTCCTTTGCTTCAGCATTCATGATTTTAATAGCTTTATTGTACATATCTTCATCGCAAACTCCCCATACGTTAGAAAAAGTGACTTCATTTTTAGCGAAGCTTGATTTGTCAACAATTTGATATCCGTTTCCTGAGTAAAAGTCCTGCATGTTGTCAAAAAAAGCATCTCCACCATACATAAACTTTACATTGTAGCCTTTTTGAAGAAAAATAGATCCAGTTGAGAACTTATTTTTATTGTCTTCTCTTTTTACAACACTTTCGCCAGCTGTAGGAGGAAGGCACAAGGTTACAGCTTCAAGACCACGTACAGTTCTGTTTCCTGCAGCATAAACATTTGTAAAAAGTAAACTTTTTTGAGCAAGACTATCTAAAAATGGAGTAATATTTTGCTCGTTTCCGTACATTTTCATGAAATCGGCACTTAAACTTTCAACCGTAATTAAAACCACATTTTTTCGTTGTTCTAACAAATCTTCTTTTATTTCTCTAAGTGTATTTTTTCCAGAAATAGCAGGCAATTCTTGTTTTAAAATGGCAAATGCTTTCTCATTAGGAATCGTTTTATAGAATTTGTAATAGTCCAATTTGTTATTTTGGAAGGCTAAATAAAACTTGTAGATTCCGTTAGATTGTAATTCGTTTACAAAAACATTTTTAGAATTTTCTGTTTTGGCTAATCCAGGAACGGCTACTAAAGCAGTAATAAATAACACTGCATAAAGTGCTGTGATTTTTATTTTTTCGCTAAAACTTGGAATTTCATCAATATAATTTCTAGAATTCTTGATAATAAAATAGGTTATAATTCCTGTAATGGCAAACAAAGTAGAGAATATTGGAATTACAGGATAAGACTGCATGATGTTTCCAATAACTTCATTTGTGTAAATCAGATAATTGACAGCTATAAAATTGTATTTTACGCCAAATTCATTCCAGAAGAAAAATTCGCTAATTGCATTCTGAAGAATTAGTAAAACATAAAGAAAGATCACAAATGCAAAAAGCCAGTATCTGATTTTATTTCTGTGCTTTGGCAAGAAAAGAAAAAGCGCAAACAAAAGTGTTTTTAGCGAAACAAAAATCAAAACGATTTTTGGCAAAGCACCTCCATACTCGTCAAAAATGCTTTTTCCTGACGCTATATAAATTAAAAGAGCCAAAAAACCTGCCAGTATAATATATCCGTAAGGTTTATTGTATTTTGAATTTGAAATAAAAATAAGATAAAGCCATAAGAAGGCTAATGCTATCGAGAAAACAAAAAAATCTGAAACTAAACCCAGCGAAAATATCTTTAAGCTCTCGATAAATGAGAAAGAGCTTTGAGTAATTGGGTGAAAAAGTAAAACAATTCTAAGTGTGAAACTTACAACAAAATAAAGCAGTGCCAGATTGTAAAACGGCGAAAGTTTTTTGAAAAAATTCATCAGTTATTTTTTTACAAAATTACTTACGAATCATTAACGTCAGATTAAGTTCGACTTTTACCTTACTTAACATTAGCTTAATATTTACTTAAGATTCTGGTTTTCTTTATTAATTGATAGTGTAGGTCATTTCTGAGAGCTAAATTATTTATCTTTGGATTGCAAAAAGAAATTCAAATTTTAATCAGATACGATAAATGCATATTTTAATAGTTGAAGACGAAGTAGGAATTGTTCAATTTCTAAAACAAGGCTTGCTCGAGGAAGGTTATCAAATTACTACTGCTGCCGATGGTTCAAAAGGTTTTGAACTAGTTCAAGAACAAAAATTTGATTTGATTCTTTTGGATTGGATGTTGCCAAAAATCAACGGACTTGATCTGTGTAAAGCCATTAGAATTAAGGATCAAACTACGCCAATTATTTTTTTAACAGCAAAAGATACTGTGCAAGAGACGATTGAAGGATTGAAAGCGGGCGCAAACGATTATATCAAAAAACCTTTCAGTTTTGAGGAATTGGTTGAACGAATTAAAGTTCATTTTAGAAATAAAAAGCAAATTGAAACTTTGACTCTAGGAAACATTACAATGGACTTATCCAGACATATTGTTTTAAAAGGAGAAGAAGAAATTTCGCTTACACAACGAGAGTTTGAATTGTTGGCATATTTAATTCAAAACAAAGGAAAAGTCTGCACAAGAAATCAAATTTTGAGAGATGTATGGGAAATTAATTTTGAGTACGATACTGGTGTTATTGATGTTTTTATGAATGCAATTCGAAAAAAACTAAATCTTAAAATTGAAGAAGATTATATAAAAACCATTCGTGGTATTGGGTATATTGCCAATGATTAGCAAAATGACATCACTCTCCTTTAAAAATAGAATTGCATTAAACTATATTGTAGGAACAGGGCTTCTTGTTTTAGTGGTTTTTTCTGCAATTTATTTCATTGTAAAACTGACGGTTTACAATCATATTGATGAAAACTTAAACATAGAAGTTCAAGATCATTTAAAAGAATTAAGAATTGAGAATGGTGTTGTTGTTTTTATGGATAGCGAAGAATGGGAAGAAAGAGAACATAATTCTGTTGATGTAAATCCTGTTTTTGTCCAATTTTTAGATTTGAATAAAAACATAATTGAAAAGTCTCCCAATCTTAAAAATGAGAAGCTTATTTTTCATAAAAATAAAGATCATTTTGAGCTTTATGATACCAAACTGCTAGGTAATAAAATTCGTCAAATTCAAGTTCCACTGCATATTGGAACTAAAAAAATTGGATATTTGATTATTGCAATGTCGCTTTCAGATTCGTCAAAAGTCTTGCAAAACCTGTTAGATACATTAATGATTGCATTTCCAATTATTCTTTTGATTTTGTTTTTTTTGGCAAGATTCTTTGCAGGACGAAGTATTAGGCCAATAAATAATATTATTCAGACTTCTAAAATTATTACAAAAGACAACCTAAAAGCAAGGATTCCGTTGCCAAAAACAAGAGACGAATTGTTTACGCTTTCAAAAACAATTAATAATTTATTGAATCGAATTGAAGACGCCATAGAACGTGAAAAACAGTTCACATCTGACGCTTCACACGAGTTAAGAACACCTCTTACTGTAATTAAAGGAACACTTGAAGTGCTTATACGTAAACCTAGGGATAGTAAGGAATACGAAGAAAAAATTAATTATTGTATTAATGAAGTAGATCACTTAAATTCTCTTGTAGATCAGCTTCTTTTGATGGCTCGTTTTGAGAATCAAAAACAAAATATAAACAAAGAAAATATTTATCTAAATGCAGTAGTTTTAGATGTTTTGACATTGAATGCAGATAAGATTAAATCACAACAAATAAATGTAGTTTTAGATGCTTCAGAAGAGTTTTATATTTATTCTGATAATTATTTAACCGTCACGATTCTTCGAAATATCATTTCTAATGCTGTTAAATATTCAAAACGTAATAGCGAAGTTCGAATTTCATTGTCTAGACAAAATGATAAAGTTATTTGTACTATTGTAGATCAAGGAATCGGCATTGCTAAGAAGGATTTGGAATCTATCTTAAATCCGTTTTTTAGATCAGATTCTCTCAATCACTCAGAAATTAAAGGAACAGGACTTGGATTATTTATTGTAAAAAGAATGACAGATTTACTTCAGGTTAAGTTTAAAATTGAAAGTGAAATAGGAAAAGGAACTAGTGTTTTATTGGTTTTTGAAGAATATGATAATTCGTTAAAGTAATTTTAAAATCATTGCAAAAAATGTGGCCTAAAACGATTTTTAACAATAAACTATCGTTAAGTTAAATTAAAAATTGTTTTTTAATTATTTTATCTAGTATATTTGCAACCGAATCAAAGAATTATAAAACAAACCAAACAATGATTTCAAATCAATTACATCATCATCATTTTCATTATTGCTCTCAAGCGATGTGTTAATGGTATGTGTGTAAATCATCATATTTTAAAACCCGTTTGAGTACATCAAACGGGTTTTTTTATACCAATTCTTTGTACTCAAACTATTAATCAAACAACAACTAAAAAAATGAGTACTTTAAAAATTGCAATTCAAAAATCAGGTCGTTTAAACGAAGACAGTATCCAAATTCTTAAAGATTGCGGTATTTCAATCAATAACGGAATCGACCAATTAAAAGCTGAAGCTTCAAATTTTCCTCTTGAAGTTTTATACCTTAGAAATTCAGATATTCCTCAATACTTGATTGACGGAGTAGTAGATTTAGCAATCGTTGGCGACAATCTTTTGGTAGAAAAAGGAAAAGGAATTGAAGTAGTTCAAAAACTTGGTTTCTCAAAATGTAAAGTTTCAGTAGCAGTTCCTAAAACTTTCGAATACAATTCGGTTCAGGATTTAGCTGGACTTCGTATTGCTACTTCTTATCCAAATACAGTTAACGAATATTTCAGTAAATTTGGTTTAAGTGTTGATATTCACCAGATTTCGGGTTCTGTAGAAATTGCGCCAAACATTGGTCTTGCTGACGCTATTGTAGACATTGTTTCAAGCGGAAGCACTTTATTCAAAAACAATTTAAAAGAAGTTGAAGTTATTTTGAAAAGTGAGGCAGTTCTAGCTGTTTCTCCAAAAGTTTCTCCAGAAATTCAAAAACACATTGACACTTTAAAATTCAGGATTCAAGCCGTTTTAAGAGCTAGAAATTCAAAATATATCTTAATGAACGTTCCAAATGATAAAATTGATGCAGTTGGAAAAATTCTTCCAGTTTTAAGAAGTTTAACCGTTTTGCCATTAGCACAGGAAGGCTGGAGCAGTGTTCACTCGGTAATTGACAAAGATACTTTCTGGGACGTAATCGACCAATTAAAAGAAGTTGGAGCAGAAGGAATTCTGGTTTGCCCAATTGAGAAAATGGTACTATAAAAGAAATTTCAATTTTTAAATTCCAAATTCCAAACTTATCGTTAATTTTTAAAATAAAGAATTGGAATTTGGAATTTTAGAGATTTGGAATTTAATATTGAAAATATTATGAATAAAATAGACAATCCAAAACCAGAAATCTGGTCAGAAATATTAAAGAGACCAACACAAACTGTTGATGATATTGAAGTTACAGTAAAAGAGATTTTTAAAGAGGTTCAGAGAAAAGGAGATGAAGCGGTTGCAAAATACACTTCGATTTTTGACGGAATTTCGTTAGACAATTATGAAGTTTCTCAAGCAGAAATTGAAGAAGCAATTAGTCTGATTCCGATTGAATTGAAGGAAGCGATCGAATTAGCAAAAAACAATATTTATAATTTTCATAACGCTCAAAAAACAGATCGTGTTTCTGTTGAAACGATTGAAGGGGTAAACTGCTGGCAAGAAAAAAGACCAATTCAGAAAATTGGTTTATATATTCCAGGAGGAACAGCACCATTGTTTTCAACTGTTTTAATGCTTGCTGTTCCGGCTGAAATTGCGGGTTGTAAAGAGATTGTTTTGTGTTCGCCACCAGATAAAAAAGGAAAAATAAATCCAGCAATTTTGTACGCTGCGAATTTATGTGGAGTAACTAAAATTTTGAAAGTTGGCGGAATTCAAGCCATTGCAGGAATGACTTTCGGCACACAATCTATTCCGAAAGTATATAAAATTTTCGGACCAGGAAATCAGTTTGTAACCGTAGCAAAACAGTTGGCAACTCAGTTTGGAGTAGCAATCGATATGCCTGCTGGCCCTTCAGAATTGTTAATTGTCGCAGATGATAGCGCAGTCCCTGCTTTTGTAGCTTCAGATTTACTATCTCAAGCAGAGCACGGAACAGATAGTCAGGTAATTTTGGTTTCGACTTCAAAAAAATTAATTGACGAAGTAGAAAAAGAAGTTCAGACTCAATTACAAGTGCTTCCGCGAAAAGCAATTGCAGAAAAAGCCATTGAGAATTCAAAGCTAATTTTTGTTGAAAACGATCAAATCGCTTTAGATTTAATCAATGAATATGGACCAGAACACTTTATTATTTGTTCTGAATATGATGATTTCTATTGTAATGGAATCGTAAATGCAGGTTCTGTTTTTATTGGGAATTATACGCCAGAAAGTGCTGGAGATTATGCATCTGGAACCAATCATACTTTGCCGACGAACGGTTACGCTAAGAATTACAGTGGTGTAAATTTGGACAGCTTTATGAAATCGATGACATTCCAAAAAATATCAGAAAAAGGGATTCAGAATATTGGAAACGCTATTGAAAGAATGGCTGAAGCTGAAGGATTGCAAGCACACAAAAATGCTGTAACATTAAGATTGAAGAGTTTAGAATAAAAGACAAAGGAAGAAGAAAGAGCAAAGAAGCAAGATTTTTTTTAAAGTCTTTCATCTTGGTTCTTGCTTCTTAAAAAAATAAAACAATGAATACTTTCGATATAAATACAATAACACGTGAAAACGTAAAATCCTTAAAACCATATTCTTCTGCAAGAGATGAGTTTGAAGATTTTGACACAGCCGAAATGATTTTTCTAGATGCTAATGAAAATCCGTTTCAAAATGGTGTAAACCGCTATCCAGATCCACAACAGAATTCGGTTAAAGCAATTTTGGCTAAAAACAATTTAATTAAACAAAGCCAGATTTTGTTAGGAAACGGAAGCGATGAAGTTTTAGATCTACTTTTTAGAGCTTTCTGCGAACCAAATAAAGACAATATCATTTCGTTGCCACCAACATACGGAATGTATGGTGTTTTGGCTAATATTAATGCGGTTGAAAACAGAGAAATTCTGCTATCAACAGACTTTCAGCCACAAGTAGAAAAGATTCTAGAAGCGGTTGATAAGAATACAAAAATTATTTTTTTATGCTCACCAAATAACCCAACAGGAAATTCTTTTTCAGATGAAAGTGTAGTGAAATTATTGCAAAACTTTAAAGGTTTAGTAGTAATTGATGAAGCATATATTGATTTTTCGGAGAAGGAAAGCTGGTTGGCAGAAATAGATGCCTATCCAAATTTAGTGATTACGCAAACACTTTCTAAAGCTTATGGTTTAGCAGGAATTCGTTTAGGAGTTTGCTATGCTTCTGAAGCTGTAATTTCAATTTTAAATAAAATCAAACCGCCTTATAATGTAAACGAATTAACGCAACAAAGAGCAATCGAACGTTTGAAGGATTTTGATAAAATTAAACAAGAAATAGCTTCTATTGTTGAGCAAAGAGAAGAATTGCTTAAAGTTTTACTTGAAGTGAGTTTTGTTGGAAAAGTATATCCAACGGAAGCTAATTTTATTTTAGCAAAAGTGGATGATGCGAACAAAAGATACGATCAATTGATCGAAAAAGGAATTGTAATTAGAAACCGAACGACACAACCTTTATGCGAAAATTGTCTTCGCTTTACAATTGGAACAAAAGAAGAAAACGCTGTTGTAATTAGAGAATTGAAGTTGTTGAATTAAAAAATATAGCCACAGATTAGAAGGATTAAAATGATTTCTTTCTGTGTGTGATTTTTAGCCACGAATTACACAAATTAGCACGAATTAAATTGGAGAAATTCGTGAATTCGTGGCAAAAAAATCATATTAATCTGTGAAATCTGTGGCAAAACAAAAAAACATGAAAAAAGTACTTTTTATCGATCGTGACGGAACGATTGTTTTAGAACCTGAAAACTACCAATTAGATAGTTTAGATAAACTAGAATTTTATCCAAAAGCATTTCAGTATTTGGCTAAAATTGCCAACGAATTAGATTACGAATTAGCAATGGTAACCAATCAGGACGGATTAGGAACGGATAGTTTTCCAGAAGATACGTTTTGGCCAACGCAAAATTTCATTTTAAAAGCTTTTGAAAACGAAGGAGTTGTTTTTGATGAAATTTTTGTAGACAGAACTTTTCCAGAAGAAAATGCACCAACACGTAAGCCAAGAACTGGAATGTTAACCAAATATTTGAACAATCCGCAATATGATCTTGAAAATTCTTTTGTTTTAGGAGATCGTTTGACAGATGTTGAATTGGCTAAAAATCTTGGTGCAAAAGCAATTTTCATGAACAACACAGATGGAGCAGGAAGTACTGAAATTTCATCTAAACGTGAAGAATTGAACGATACCATTGTTTTGCAGTCAATGGATTGGAAGAAAATCTATGAGTTTTTAAAATTAGAGGCGCGTTCGGCTTCTATTACAAGAAAAACGAACGAAACGGATATTTATATTAATTTAAATCTTGACGGAACAGGAAAAAGCAAAATCGACACCGGAATTGCATTTTTTGACCACATGTTAGATCAAATCTCGCGTCACGGTCAAATGGACTTGGAGATTCTTGTAAAAGGGGATTTAGAAGTTGATGAACATCATACAATCGAAGATACAGCAATTGCTTTAGGAGAAGTTTTCGCAAAAGCTTTAGGAAATAAATTAGGAATTGAACGTTATGGTTTCTGTCTTCCAATGGATGATTGTTTAGCGCAAGCGGCAATTGATTTTGGAGGAAGAAATTGGCTGATTTGGGAAACCGAATTTAAACGTGAAATGGTTGGAAAAATGCCAACTGAAATGTTCTATCACTTCTTCAAATCATTCACAGACGGTGCAAAAGCTAACTTAAACATTAAAGCGGAAGGAATCAACGAGCATCATAAAATTGAAGCAATTTTTAAAGCTTTCGCGAAAGCAATAAAAGTAGCCGTAAAAAGAGATACTGAAAAAATGATTTTGCCTTCAACGAAAGGAATGCTTTAATTGAGTCAAAAGTGGAAAGTCATAAAGTCGAAAGTTTCCTAAATAACGGATATTTAAAACGACTTTAAGACTTTAGACTTTAGACTTTAAGACTAAAATTAAATGAAAATAGTAATTATAAATTACGGAGCAGGAAATATACAAAGCATAATGTTTGCTATTGAAAGATTAGGTTTTAAAGCTGTTCTGAGTAATAATCCAGATGAAATCAAATCGGCAGATAAAGTGATTTTTCCTGGCGTGGGCGAAGCGAGTTCGGCTATGGCAAAACTTCGTGAAAGTGGTTTAGACAGTTTGATTTCAGAATTAAAACAGCCAGTTTTAGGAATTTGCTTAGGAATGCAGTTAATGTGCAACAAAACAGAAGAAGGAAATACCAAAGGTTTAGGCATTTTTGATGTTGATGTTGTAAAATTTTCAAACAACGTAAAAGTGCCACAAATGGGTTGGAATCAGATTTATGATTTAAAAACCGATTTATTCAAAGGAATTTCTGAAAATGAATTCATGTATTTAGTTCACAGTTTTTACGCACCAAATTGCGAATATGCTGTTGCTACAACCAATTATGATGTAGAATATGCATCGGCATTACAAAAAGATAATTTTTACGGTACACAATTTCACCCAGAAAAGAGCGGTGATGTCGGAGAAAAGATTCTAGGTAATTTTTTAAAAATGTAAAAACTCAAATATCAATCAAATTATCAATTTTGAAAATCAAAAAGGCTTTATGACTTTAGACTTTCAAACTTTAAGACTAAATTAAAATGAGAATAATACCAGCCATAGATATCATTGAAGGAAAATGCGTTCGTTTGTCCAAAGGTGATTATGATACTAAGATAATTTACAATGAAAATCCGCTTGAAGTGGCAAAATCATTTGAAGCACACGGAATTGAATACCTGCATTTAGTAGATCTTGACGGTGCAAAATCGAGTAAAATTGTCAACTATAAGATATTGGAAAAAATCGCGACGCAAACAAGCTTAAAAATTGATTTTGGAGGCGGATTAAAATCCGATGATGATTTAAGAATTGCTTTTGAAAGTGGTGCAAACCAAATTACAGGTGGAAGTATTGCCGTAAAAAACAGAGCGATTTTCGAAAAATGGATTTCTAAATATGGTTCCGAAAAAATCATTTTAGGAGCTGATGCAAAAGATGAAAAAATAGCGGTTTCGGGTTGGTTAGAAGATTCAAATGAAGATTTAGTTCCGTTTATTCAGGATTATCAAAATAAAGGAATTCAGTACGTTATTTGTACGGATATTGCAAAAGATGGAATGCTTCAAGGACCAAGTTTTGATTTGTACAGTAAAATTTTAGCGGAAGCAAAAGGAGTAAAACTAATCGCTTCAGGAGGAATTTCAACTTTCGACGAATTACCAAAACTTGCAGAATTAGGCTGTGAAGGAACTATTATCGGAAAAGCAATTTACGAGGGAAGAATTTCCTTGAAACAGTTGGAAAACTATATAATTAGTAAATGAGAAAATTTGATAATTAGATAATGATTTAGCAAATGCAGAAAATTATCTAATTGACTAATTATCTAATTAACACATTAAATAAATGTTAGCAAAAAGAATAATACCTTGCTTGGATATAAAAAACGGAAGAACTGTAAAAGGCGTTAATTTCGTTGATTTGCGTGATGCAGGAGATCCTGTAGAATTGGCTGAAATTTATTCGAGAGAAGGCGCAGACGAATTGGTTTTTCTTGATATTTCGGCAACAGAAGAAAGACGTAAAACGCTTGTAAATATGGTACGAAGCGTGGCAGAAAAAATCAATATTCCGTTTACGGTTGGTGGCGGAATTTCATCTGTTGAAGATGTTGATATTCTATTAAATAATGGAGCTGATAAAGTTTCAATTAATTCATCGGCAGTTAAAAATCCGCAGTTAATTAATGATTTGGCTCAGAAATTTGGAAGTCAATGTGTTGTCGTAGCAATTGATGCTAAACAAATTGACGGACAATGGATTGTACATTTAGTTGGAGGAAAAGTGCCAACTGAGTTGAATTTATTCGATTGGGCCGTTGAAGTTGCAGAACGAGGTGCAGGAGAAATCCTTTTTACTTCAATGGATAATGACGGAACTAAAAATGGCTTTGCAAATGAGGCTTTGGCGAAACTATCCGAATTAGTAAATATTCCAATTATTGCTTCGGGAGGCGCTGGAAACATACAGCATTTCGTAGATTCGTTTAAAGAAGGAAAAGCAGACGCCGCTTTGGCAGCAAGTGTTTTTCATTTTAAAGAAATCGAAATCAAGGCGTTGAAACAAGAATTAAGAAATAATAATATAGAAGTTCGATTATAGTTTTGACTTTAAGACTTTGGACTTTACAACTTTAGACTAAAATTATGGAAATCGATATCAAAAGCGCACACGGATTAATTCCTGCTATAATCCAAGATTCAGAAACAAAAAATGTTTTGATGTTGGGTTATATGAACGAAGAATCGCTTCAAAAAACAATAGAAACACAAAAAATGACTTTCTTTAGCCGTTCCAAACAAAGACTTTGGACAAAAGGTGAGGAGAGTGGTAACTTTTTAAATCTGGTAAGCATTAAAAATGATTGTGACGGCGATACGCTTTTAATTCAGGCAAAACCTGTTGGGCCAACATGCCACACAGGCGCAGATACTTGCTGGCAGGAACCAAATGATGCGAATTACGGTTTTATTTCGCAATTAGAAAATACAATCAAAACCCGCAGAGAAAATGCTGATTCTGAACAGAGTTATGTAGCTTCTTTATTTGCAAAAGGTATCAATAAAATTGCTCAAAAAGTTGGAGAAGAGGCAGTAGAAGTGGTGATTGAAGCAAAAGATGATAACGATGATTTGTTTCTTAGCGAAAGCGCCGATTTATTGTTTCATTATTTGATTCTGCTTCAAGCGAAAGGATATCAGTTAAATGATGTTGTCGAAGTTTTGAAGAAACGTCAGAAGTAAAGCTTGTCATTTCGACCGAAGGGAGAAATCACACTAGAAATTCCGCAAAGAATATCTTCAATCTTTGTCGATTTATGAGTGTGATTCCTCCCTTCGGTCGAAATGACACAATTAAGCAATTATACAAATAAACAGTTAAGCAAAAACAAATCATTCCACAAACTCAAAAACTGCAAACTCTTGTGGCTGATGAAAACCAAAAATTAAACTCTTATAAGGTTGTAAAGCAAGATATTCAGTTGTATTACCGTAATCAATTCTAAAAGTATTTCCTTTCCATTTTGTTCCAACTTTAGGTTTCGAAAAACCGCCGTTTTCAATATTTTCTAGACTAGAAAACGGAATTTTAATTTCAACTGTATAGCCTTCTGGAGTCACTTTGCTTACAGATTCTAAACCTTTTATATCAAAATCCATTGCAGTATTCCATCCGCCACATTCTGGCGAAATGCATTTTAAAAGCAAATCATAATTTGTAGAAAATGCATTTACTCCAATTTCAATATAATTCTGACCGTCTCCATCTGGATCAAGAAATATTTCGACTAAATCATCAGTATTAAATATCTGAGAATCTTTTTTTTGCGGTGATCCAATGATTTGTGAATCAGTGCATTTGTAGGCTAAGTATAAGTTTTTATTATTCCACGAAAGTGAAACAAAAGTATTTTGCAAAGCTTTTTCTCCAGAATTATGAATTACGAAAGGGCCAATAAAAGGCGTTTTCCACTCTTTTAAATCTCCATCAATTGTTATTTTCTCAGATGTTTTATAAACAGGAAATGTCTGCGAATAGTTATTTATTGAATATAAAAATATCAAAAGGTATGCAAATGAGCTAAATTTCATAAAACAGGAAAATTTTAGCTAAAATAAAAAACAATATGATATATGATTATAAATTTTGTAACATAAATTGAAAATATATACTAATGTTGTAACTAATTCAAAACTTAATTTATAGATATGAAAAGATACTTTAAAAGTGTTGTAGTTGCTTTTCTAATTGGTTTTACTGCCAATGCTCAAGGCCTTTTAAGTAAATCAGAAACAGGTTTTACGCATCAGGATACTTTACGCGGAAGCATTACCAAAGAAAGAGCTTGGTGGGATTTGAAATATTATCACCTTGATATTAAGGTGAATCCGGCAGACAGAACCATTTCGGGAACCAATACTGTTCGTTATACGGTTTTAACGGATTACAATCGTATGCAGATTGATCTTCAGCAACCAATGAATATCACAAAAGTTACACAGAATGGAAAGGAATTAAAGTTTGAAAGAGATGGAAATGCTTTCTTTATTACTTTGAATGAAAATCAAAAAGTGGGCGATACAAAAGAAATTATTGTATCGTTTGGCGGTGTTCCAAAAGAAGCTGTTCGTCCGCCTTGGGATGGAGGAATAACTTGGCAGAAAGATAAAAACGGAAAAGATTTTATAGCTTCATCTTGTCAGGGATTAGGAGCTAGTGTTTGGTGGCCTTGCAAAGATCATATGTACGACGAAGTAGAGAATATGCTAATTAGTGTAAATGTTCCTGGAGATTTAACTGATGTTTCAAATGGAAGGCTTCAAAGTGTTAAAAAACAAAAGGATGGAACAAAAACTTTTAACTGGTATGTTGCCAATCCGATTAATAATTACGGCGTAAATATCAATATTGGAGATTATGTTAATTTCTCAGAAAAATTTAAAGGAGAAAAAGGTGATTTAGACTGTAATTACTATGTTTTGAGAGACAATTTAACTAAAGCAAAAGAGCAATTTAAAGATGCGCCAAAAATGCTGAAGGCTTTTGAAAGCTGGTTTGGACCTTATCCGTTTTACGAAGACAGTTATAAATTGGTCGAAGTTCCGTATTTGGGAATGGAGCACCAAAGTTCTGTAACTTATGGGAACAACTATCAAAACGGACACAATGGCCACGATATAAGCGGAACTGGTTGGGGATTGAAGTTTGATTATATCATTATTCACGAATCGGGTCACGAATGGTTTGCTAATAATATTACTTATAAGGACATTGCCGATATGTGGATTCATGAAAGCTTCACCACTTATTCAGAAGTTCTTTTTATAGAATATTATTACGGAAAAGATGCTGCAAATGAATACGCGAGAGGAATTAGAAAAATGATTGCTAATAAAGAGCCTATTATTGGGTATTATGATGTAAACAGAGAAGGTTCTGGAGATATGTATCCAAAAGGCGCCAACATGATTCATACGATTCGTCAGGTTATTAATGATGATGCGAAGTTTAAATCGATTCTTCGTGGATTGAACAAAACGTTTTATCATCAAACCGTTACCACAAAACAAATTGAAGACTATATTAGTAAAGAATCTGGAATTGATTTTAGCCCCATTTTTAATCAGTATTTGAGAACGCCTCAGGTACCTGTTTTTGAATATTATTTTAAAAATAAAAAATTAGCTTATCATTGGATTAATTGTCAGGAGAACTTTAATCTTCCTTTAAAGGTAACTTTAAACGGCGAAGAAACTTGGCTAAAACCAACAACAGACTGGCAAGCCAAAGATTTAAATAGCGAAAAAACAGCTTTAACTGTAGATGAAAACTTTTATGTTATTGAATCTAATATCACAAATTAATCTTTGTAATTAGTTTAAAAACTGAAACCCAATAAATTTCTTATTTATTGGGTTTGTTTTTTATGAAGAAATCATAAAATTTTAGAATTCTTAATTCGAATGTTTACATTTGTGACAGATTAAGTTCGAATACTTTATTTATTTTATAATTCTAACTAATGAAAAATTACTTTGGAAGCATTTTAGGTGCTTTTCTAATTGGTTTTACTGCCAATGCTCAGGGACTTTTAAACAAGTCAGAAACCGTTTTTACACATCAAGACACTTTACGCGGAAGCATCACAAAAGAAAGAGCTTGGTGGGATTTAAAATATTATCACCTTGATGTAAAGGTTAAACCTGCTGAAAAATTTATTTCAGGTTCAAACACCGTTCGTTATACTGTTTTAACAGAAAACAACCGCATGCAGATTGATTTGCAAGAACCAATGAAAATTACCAAAGTAACGCAAAATGGTAAAGAATTAAAATTTGAAAGAGATGGAAACGCGTTTTTCATCACTTTAAACGAAAAACAAAAAGTTGGTGCAGTAAAAGAAATCGTAGTTTTTTTTGAAGGAAAACCGAAAGAAGCTGTTAGAGCTCCCTGGGATGGTGGTTTCTCTTGGAAAAAAGATAAAAACGGAAAAGATTTTATTGCTACTTCTTGTCAAGGTTTAGGCGCTAGCGTTTGGTGGCCTTGTAAGGATCATATGTACGATGAAGTAGAGAATATGCTAATAAGCGTTAATGTTCCTGGAGATTTAACTGAGGTTTCTAACGGAAGATTACAAAGCGTAAAGAAAGAAAAAGACGGAACTAAAACTTTCAATTGGTATGTTGCCAATCCGATCAATAATTATGGTGTAAACATCAACATTGGAGATTACGTTAATTTCTCTGAAGTTTTTAAAGGTGAAAAGGGAAATTTAGATTGCAACTATTATGTGTTAAAAGATAATTTAGCTTTAGCAAAAGAGCAGTTTAAAGATGCTCCAAGAATGCTTAAAGCTTTTGAAAACTGGTTCGGGCCTTATCCTTTCTACGAAGACAGTTATAAATTGGTTGAAGTTCCGTATTTAGGAATGGAGCACCAAAGTTCTGTAACTTATGGAAATCAATACAAAAATGGTTATTTAGGACGTGATTTAAGCGGAACAGGTTGGGGATTAAAGTTTGATTTTATCATTATTCACGAATCAGGTCATGAATGGTATGCTAACAATATTACTTATAAAGATATCGCAGATATGTGGGTTCACGAGAGTTTTACCAATTATTCAGAAAGTCTTTTTGTGGAATACTACTATGGTAAAGAAGCCGGTGCTGAGTATGTAATTGGATGTAGAAAAAACATTAAAAATGACACACCAATTATTGGACATTATGATGTAAACAATGAAGGATCTGGAGATATGTATCCAAAAGGAGCTTCAATGCTTCATATGATTCGTCAAGTTATCAATGATGATGCAAAATGGAAATCGATTTTACGAGGCATGAACAAAACGTTCTATCACCAAACGGTTACCGGAAAACAAATTCAAGATTATATTAATGAGCAATCTGGAATTAACTTCAATAGAGTTTTTGCTCAATATTTAACTACAACTCAAATTCCGGTTTTTGAATATATGTTTAAAAATGGAACGTTCGGATATCATTGGACAAATTGTGTAGCGAAATTTGATATGCCGGTAAGAGTGAAATTAAACGGCGTTGAAACATGGTTGAAGCCAACTACAGAATGGCAATCGGTTAAAACAACAAACGAAGATAGAAAACTAGAAGTTGATAAAGATTTCTATGTTACGACTTCTAATATAGTCGAATAAAAATTCGATAATTTTCAATTTTTTAAATCCCAAATTCCAATTATCGGAGTTTGGGATTTTTTTATGGTTGTTAATCCGACAGGTTTTAAAAACCTGTCGGGTTTGTTGTTTTTAGTGTTTAGTATGTCATTTTGACCGAAGGGAGAAATCTCCACAAGAAACTCCACAAAGATTGGATTCTCATTACGGAGCTACTTGCGAAGATTTCTCCTTCGTCGAAATGACAAAAAGACTTGAATTTAAAGGCTTTTTATTGGAATTTGGATTTTTTTTATTAGAATTTAAATCTTAACGATTGTTCAATTTCGCCTTTTCCTTAATTATATCCGCAATTTTTCGATTCTCAATTTTACTTTCCAGCCACGAAATAATATCAAGATACAAGAAAGCTCTTTTTTCGTAAGTGTTCTTTTCAAGTTCTACGAAACGAGCGTGCATTTTCTTGAATTCCTTTTTAATATCAGCAGGGTAGAAGTTGTTTAGGTTTCTTAAAAACTTGATAATCTCCTTTTGAACCTCATGCAAATCGTTCATCTTCAATAAGAACTTATAGGTGCTCTTTAGATGATTTTCTAAATAATAATCTTTTCCAAGTTCGTAATGTGCAATCAGCGATAATAATCTCGCGAAGCACATTAAATCTTCGCGCATGGTCAAGTTCTTGTTGTTGATGATTTTATCTAAGTAATTAATGCATTCATTGTATTTTTCGTTACCAAAATAAATAGAAGCAATTTTATAGAAAAACAACATTTCGTGATGCTCATCAAGATGCTCGCTGTGTAATTTCAGTTTATTTAAAATTTCAGGAATCAAATATTCGCTTTCTGCGAAAGTACCTTCTAGTATGTGTAAATTCAATTTATTGTTATATACATATAAGAAAGACAATGAAGCAAGATTATCATTTGAAGGAAATTTTGGATCTGCAATAGTTTCTTCTAGAAGATTTAAGTACTTTTTGAAATTTGATTTATACTTTAACATATAAAGCGATTCTAAGAAATAATGATTTCCTTTTAAGAAAAATACAGGATTCAGATAAATCATATTTGGATTATCATAAAAAAGCTGCACCCATTTATAAGCAAATTTATAACTCGCTAAGAAATCCTGAACCAAGAAGCTTCGCCATAAATTAGCATTGTAAAACCAATATTTTTCGCGAAAGCCAAATTTACTTTCATCAAGTTTAGAAATATGTCTATTAAAATAGTCGTCTATGTATTTGTATTCGGCATCACTTTTTACATATCCTGTTTTTAGCATGATTCCGTACAGCTGAAGCGATAAGTTCGAAAGTTTACTTGAAATTGTGTTTCTATAATTTAATTCTTTGGCTTGAACAACCAATTCGTCGGCGCGACCTTGAATACTTCGTGTAATATATTGTGATTCGATTAATTTTTCGAACTCAACAATTTCATACGCCATATATTTTTCATCATTTTCAAGAGCTTGCTGTTTTGTTTTATCTAAAATTTTCAAACTCTGCTTGTATAATCCTTTATTATAAAGAATAACAGCAAAATCCATTTGCTCTCGAAGCTGATAACGAATGTTTTGGCTCGGAATATTTAGCCTTATACTTACTAGAATTTGTTTGTATAAGTATGATTTTAAGTTAGATAACTGTACTTTTTGGATAACACCACTTTTAAGAATGAGTTTTTCATCATAAACTTCAGATTTATCTAAAATGTTGAATAATTCGATAAATTTTGTATTTGAACTCGTTTCTAATCGGCTTGCAAAAATTTTAAACTGCCTTTTTTCTGATTTCGAAAGTGATTTGATTAGAACAAATAAGAAATCTTTTTGATGGTTAGCCATTGTAAAAAATAATAATATAACTTATTGATTGTGAGTTAGTTAGTGTGTGATAAATCGTTTTATAAACAGTATAATTTCATTAAAATGAATTTCATACTGTAATAGTACAATATATATTTGTTATCAAGATGTGAAATTACATTAAATAAATGAATATGAATAGAGAGAAAGTTCAAATTTTTGACACCACATTGCGAGATGGTGAACAAGTTCCAGGATGTAAGTTAGATACTAAGCAAAAATTAGTTATTGCAGAACGACTAGACAAAATGGGAGTTGACATTATCGAAGCAGGCTTTCCTGTGTCAAGTCCGGGCGATTTTTTATCGGTCTCTGAGATTTGTAAAATTGTAGAAAATGCAACCGTCTGCGGACTTACAAGAGCCGTTAAAAACGACATTGATGTTGCAGCAGCTGCTTTAAAGCACGCTAAGAAACCTAGAATCCATACTGGAATCGGAACTTCGGAATCTCATATACTCCACAAATTACAAACTACGCCTGAAGATATTATTGCAAGAGCAAAATTTGCTGTATCACATGCTAAATCTTATGTAGAAGATGTAGAATTCTACGCAGAAGATGCTGGGAGAACAGACAATGCGTTCTTAGCTAAAGTTTGTGAAGAAGTTATTAAATCTGGAGCAACTGTATTGAATATTCCTGATACTACTGGATATTGTCTTCCAGAAGAATACGGAGCAAAAATTAAATACTTAAAAGAAAACGTAAAAGGAATCGAAAACGTAATCCTTTCATGTCATTGTCATAATGATTTAGGAATGGCAACTGCAAACTCAATCGCAGGAGCTATAAATGGAGCAAGACAAATAGAATGTACTATTAATGGTATTGGAGAGAGAGCTGGAAATACTGCACTTGAAGAAGTGGTTATGATTTTCAAACAACATCCTTACTTAAATTTAGATACAAACATCAATACAAGAGAATTGAACGAAATGAGCCGTTTGGTTTCTGAAAGTATGGGAATGATTGTACAGCCTAATAAAGCGATTGTTGGAGCAAATGCTTTTGCACACAGTTCTGGAATTCACCAAGACGGTGTAATCAAAAACAGAGCAACTTATGAAATCATGGATCCGTTAGACGTCGGAGTAAATGAATCTTCAATCATTTTGACTGCACGAAGCGGAAGAGCAGCTTTGGCTTACCGTGCTAAAAAAGTAGGTTACGAATTGACAAAAACACAATTAGATATCGTTTACATCGAATTCTTGAAATTCGCTGACATTAAAAAAGAAGTTGTAGACGCAGATATCCACCAAATTATAGAAGCTTCTAAAATAGAAGGAGAGTTAATCAGAAACTAATATTTCAATATAAAAATTTAAGGAACAATAAGGATTTAAAGACATAAATAGCGAGAGATTATGAATTTAAAAATAGCAGTTTTACCAGGAGATGGAATTGGACCTGAAGTAATTTTACAAGCTAAGAAAGCTTTGTACGCCGTTGGCGAAGTGTATAATCATGAATTTGTTTTTGAAGAAGCGCTGATGGGAGCGGTTGCTATCGATAAAACAGGAAATCCGTTACCAGAGCAAACTTTAAATCTGTGTTTAAACACTGATGCAGTTTTACTTGGTGCAATTGGAGATCCTAAATACGATAACAACCCAAATGCAAAGGTTCGTCCAGAACAAGGATTATTAAAACTGCGAAAAGAATTAGGATTGTTTGCTAATATTCGTCCTATAAAACCTTATAAGGCCTTAATTGAATCTTCTCCTTTAAAAAGAGAAATTATTGAAGGAGCTGATTTTACCATTTTTAGAGAATTAACAGGTGGAGCTTATTTTGGTACAAAAACACTTAATGAAGAAGGAACACATGCTTCAGATTTATGTGAATATTCAGAAGAAGAAATTACCAGAATTGCACATTTAGCTTTTCAGTCGGCACAAAAACGACGTAAAAAACTTACAATGGTTGATAAAGCAAATGTTTTGGAGACTTCGAGATTATGGAGAAAAGTAGTTCAGAAAGTGAGCGAAGAGTATTCAGATGTTAAGCTTGATTTCTTATTTGTGGATAACGCAGCAATGCAGTTGATTTTAAATCCAAAGCAGTTTGATGTGATTTTGACTGAAAACTTGTTTGGAGATATTTTATCTGATGAAGCTAGTGTAATTACAGGTTCAATAGGTTTATTGCCATCTGTGTCTTTAGGAGAAAAAAACGCTTTGTTTGAGCCAATTCACGGATCATATCCGCAGGCAAAAGGAAAAAACATTGCTAATCCGATTGCTTCGATTTTAGCGGCAGCACTTTTGTTAGAACATTTTGGATTAACTAAAGAAGCTCATGTAATTTATAAAGCGGTAGAAAAAGCAATTGAATACAAGGTAGTTACAGTTGATTTGAAACCAGATTCAAAATTTGGAACAAACGAAGTAGGAGAGTTCGTTTCTAATTTTATTTTCAGCAAAGATGATTTGCTGTATTTTAATAATGATAATGTAAGTATTGGGCAATCAACAATTGTTTAATATTTTTTGTTAAAATGTGAATATAATAACAAGAAGTCTTTGAAATGTTGAGATTTTATTTTTTTACTTCCAGAAGTTTACTTACTTTTGTGAGACCAAAAAAATAAATGATGCAAATCTCAATTATTATTACTTCTGTCGTTGTTGTCAATGTGATTCACACATCTGCATCGGGAATGTTATAAATATAATTGAAAGACTATATTACAAACCTTCCAAATACTGGAAGGTTTTTTTTTGAATAAAAAATTAAAATAAATAAAAAGCAATAATGGAATTAAATAAGTACAGCAAGACCATCACACAAGATCAAACACAGCCTGCGGCGCAAGCGATGTTGTACGGAATTGGTTTAACTGAAGAAGATTTAAAGAAAGCACAGGTTGGTATTGTGAGCATGGGTTACGATGGTAACACTTGCAACATGCACTTGAACGATTTAGCAAAAGATGTTAAAAAAGGTGTTTGGGATGCAGATCTTGTCGGACTTATTTTTAATACTATTGGTGTCAGTGACGGTATTTCTAACGGAACTGAAGGTATGCGTTACTCACTAGTTTCTCGTGATGTAATTGCAGATTCTATTGAAACTGTTGCCGGAGCACAATGGTATGATAGTATTATTGCAATTCCTGGCTGTGATAAAAATATGCCTGGAGCATTAATCGCAATGGGAAGATTAAATCGTCCTTCTATGATGATTTATGGCGGTTCTATTCATTCTGGGAAATGGAAAGGTGAATCTTTAAACATTGTTTCTGCTTTTGAAGCATTAGGAAAAAAAGTAAAAGGCGAAATTACTCCAGAAGATTTTAAAGGTGTTATTCAGAATGCTTGTCCAGGAGCTGGTGCTTGTGGTGGTATGTACACTGCAAACACAATGTCTTCTGCTATTGAAGCCTTAGGAATGAGCTTGCCTTATAGTTCTTCAAACCCTGCTTTAAGCCAAGAAAAAAGAGACGAATGTTTTGAAGCTGGAAAAGCAATCAAAATATTATTAGAAAAAGATATCAAGCCAAGAGACATTATGACTCGTAAGGCTTTCGAAAATGCTATTACAATTGTAGCTGTTTTAGGTGGTTCTACAAATGCAGTTATGCATTTAATTGCAATGGCACATTCAGTTGGAATTACAATCACTTTAGATGATTTCCAAGCGATTAATGATAGAACACCAGTATTGGCAGACATGAAGCCAAGTGGTAAGTATATGATGGAAGACATTCACGAAGTTGGAGGTATTCCAGCAGTTATGAAATACTTATTGAAAGTTGGACTTATTCACGGAGACTGTTTAACTGTAACAGGAAAAACGGTGGCTGAAAACTTAGCTTCAACTCCAGATTTACAAGACGGACAAGAAGTAATTCATGAAATTCAAAAAGCACTAAAACCAACAGGAAATATTCAGGTATTATACGGAAATCTAGCTTCTGAAGGTGCTGTAGCAAAAATCAGCGGTAAAGAAGGAGAATATTTCGAAGGACCAGCTGTTGTATTTGAAGGTGAATTTGAAGTAATCCCAGGTCTTCAAGCCGGAAAAATTAAACCAGGTAATGTAGTCGTCATCAGGGGTTGTGGGCCAAAAGGTGGTCCGGGAATGCCTGAAATGCTGAAGCCTACATCTGCGATTATTGGAGCTGGATTAGGAAGCAGTTGTGCACTAATCACAGACGGTAGATTCTCGGGCGGTTCGCACGGTTTCGTGGTAGGTCACGTTACACCAGAAGCATATGACGGTGGTGGTATTGCACTAGTAAAAGATGGAGATTTAATTGCTATCGATGCTGTGAAAAATACAATCGACCTGAAGATATCTGACGAAGAATTTGCAGCAAGAAAAGCGGCTTGGGTTCAGCCGAAATTAAAAGTTGACAGAGGGGTTTTACTTAAATACGCTAAGTCGGTTTCGAGTGCATCAACAGGATGTGTAACCGATAATTAATTATAAAAAAATCAAAAATCAATTTCAGCAAAATTGAAATTGATAAAAAAAATATACTATGAAAATATCAGGGGCAGAAGCCGTTATAAGATGTTTATTAGCAGAAGGAGTAGATTTAATTTATGGTTACCCAGGTGGAGCTATAATGCCAGTTTACGACGAATTATATAAATTTCAAGATCAGTTACACCACGTTTTAGTTCGTCACGAACAAGGTGCAACGCATGCAGCTCAAGGTTATGCAAGAGCTACAGGAAAAGTAGGAGTAGCCATTGCTACTTCTGGGCCAGGAGCTACAAACTTAGTAACTGGTATCGCAGATGCTCAAATAGATTCAACTCCGTTAGTGTGTATTACTGGACAAGTTGGAAGACATTTATTAGGATCTGATGCATTTCAGGAAACAGATATTATCGGAATTTCAACTCCGGTTACAAAATGGAATTTTCAGGTAACTGAAGCTTCTCAGATTCCTGAAATTATTGCAAAAGCATTTTACATTGCTCGTTCTGGACGTCCAGGGCCTGTATTGGTTGATATTACTAAAAATGCTCAGTTTGATGAGTTCGAATTTAGCTACGAAAAATGCACAGGAATTAGAAGTTATGTTCCAGTTCCAAAATTAAATTTAGATAAAGTTGCCGAAGCTGCAGCTTTAATCAATAGTGCAAAAAAACCGTTTATTGTTTTTGGACAAGGAGTTATTTTGGGGCAGGCAGAAGCAGAATTTAAAGCAGTGGTTGAAAAATCTGGAATTCCAGCAGCATGGACAATTTTAGGATTGTCAGCCTTACCAACAGATCATCCTCTAAACGTTGGTATGCTTGGAATGCATGGAAATTATGCGCCAAATTTACTAACAAACGAATGCGATGTTTTAATTGCTTTCGGAATGCGTTTTGACGACCGTGTTACAGGTAAATTAAGCACATATGCAAAACAGGCAAAAGTAGTTCACTTCGAAATTGATCCTGCAGAGGTTGATAAAAACGTGAAAACAGAAGTAGCTGTTTTAGGAGATGTGAAAGAATCTTTAGCTGCTTTATTGCCATTATTAGATGCAAAATCTCATGATGCTTGGCACAATGAATTTAAAGAGTTAAGCAAAGTTGAATATGATTCAGTAATAAAAGAAGAATTAAATCCAACAAACGGTAAAGGAATTTCGATGGGAGAAACTATCGAAATGATCAACAAACACTCAAAAGGAGACGCAATCATTGTTTCAGATGTTGGTCAGCACCAAATGTTTGCTTGTCGTTATGCTAAATTCAATTCGACTAAAAGTAACATTACTTCAGGAGGTTTAGGAACTATGGGATTTGCATTGCCTGCTGCGATTGGAGCAAAAATGGGAAAACCCGAACGTGAAGTAGTAGCGATTATTGGTGATGGAGGCTTCCAAATGACAATTCAGGAACTTGGAACAATTTTTCAAACTCAGGTTCCAGTGAAGATTGTTATTTTAAATAATGAATTCTTAGGAATGGTTCGCCAATGGCAAGAATTATTCTTTGATAATAGATATGCTTCGACAAAAATGATTAATCCAAATTTCATTGCAATTGCAGAAGGATATCATATCAAGTCTAAAAAAGTTACACAGCGTGAAGATTTAGATGCAGCGGTCGCTGAGATGCTAGCATCAAAAGATTCATATTTCTTAGAAGTTGTAGTCGAAAAAGAAAACAACGTTTTCCCAATGATTCCAACAGGAGCTTGTGTATCAGAAATTAGATTAAGTTAAGAAAAGTTTCAATCCCGATAGCTATCGGGAAAATAAAACTAAAAAAACAAATGGAAGATAAAACATTTACCATATCGGTATATTCAGAAAATAATGTGGGTTTATTAAATAGGATATCAGGAATATTCTTAAAGCGTCACATTAATATATTAAGTCTAAATGTTTCAGAATCAGAGATTGAGAATGTTTCAAGATTTATCATCGTAGTAAATACGACAGAAAAATGGGTTCAGAATATTGTTGGACAAATTGAAAAACAAATTGAAGTTATAAAAGCATTTTATCACACAGATGAAGAGACTATTTTCTTAGAAAATGCTTTGTTTAAAATTGCTTCAAGTTTGTTGTTTGACGAGAAACAAATTCAGAATATTATTAAAGAGAGCCAGTCTACAATTGTGACAGTTTCTCGCGATTTCTTTGTGATTTCAAAATCAGGAAGACGTTCTGAAATTGAGGAATTATACCAAAAGTTCAAACCATACGGAATTATGCAGTTTGTACGTTCGGGAAGAATATCGGTTTCTAAACAAAAAATGGAGATTTCTACATTATTAGAATCCTTTAAATAATAAAATCTTAGTTATATATATATCAATATTAAAATTTCATTTCATTAAATATTAAAACAAAAATGGCAAATTATTTCAATACATTACCACTTAGATTACAATTAGAACAATTAGGAGTTTGCGAATTTATGGAGCAATCAGAATTTGCAGACGGAATTGCAGCATTGGCTGGAAAAAAAGTTGTAATTGTTGGTTGTGGAGCACAAGGTTTGAATCAAGGTTTAAACATGAGAGATTCTGGTTTAGACATTTCTTATGCATTGCGTGCAGATGCAATTGCAGAAAAAAGAGCTTCTTATAAAAATGCAACTGAAAATGGTTTCAAAGTAGGAACTTATGAAGAATTGATTCCAACTGCAGATTTAGTTTGTAACCTTACACCAGACAAACAACATACAGCTGTGGTAACTGCTATTATGCCATTAATGAAACAAGGTTCTACTTTATCTTACTCTCACGGATTCAACATCGTAGAAGAAGGAATGCAGATTCGTAAAGACATCACTGTTATTATGTGTGCTCCTAAATGTCCAGGTTCTGAGGTACGTGAAGAGTACAAAAGAGGATTTGGAGTTCCAACTCTTATCGCAGTTCACCCAGAAAACGATCCAAATGGATTTGGTTTAGATCAAGCAAAAGCTTACGCTGTAGCAACTGGAGGACATAGAGCGGGAGTTTTAAGATCATCTTTTGTAGCTGAAGTAAAATCAGATTTAATGGGTGAGCAAACTATTCTTTGTGGTTTATTGCAAACTGGATCTATTTTATGTTTCGATAAAATGGTTGAAAAAGGAATCGATGCTGCTTACGCTTCTAAATTAATCCAATACGGATGGGAAACTATCACTGAGGCTTTAAAACACGGTGGTATTACAAATATGATGGATCGTTTAAACAATCCTTCAAAAATCGAGGCTTACGAATTAGCTGAAGAATTGAAAGACATTATGCGTCCTTTATTCCAAAAACATCAAGACGATATCATTTCTGGAGAATTCTCTAGAACTATGATGATCGACTGGGCCAATGACGATGTTAACTTATTGAAATGGAGAGCTGCAACAGGAGAAACTAACTTCGAAAAAACAGCTCCACAAGAAGCTCCAATCTCAGAGCAAGAATATTTTGACAATGGTGTATTAATGATTGCAATGGTAAAAGCTGGTGTTGAATTAGCTTTCGAAACAATGACTGAAGCTGGAATCATCGAAGAATCTGCTTACTATGAGTCATTACACGAATTGCCATTAATTGCAAATACAATCGCAAGAAAGAAATTGTTCGAAATGAACCGCGTAATTTCTGATACTGCTGAGTACGGATGCTACTTATTTGATCATGCATGTAAGCCATTATTGACTGAATTCATGAAAAAAGTGGAAACTAACATTATTGGTAAACCATTCTCAACTTCAAACGGAGTAGACAATGCGGTACTAATCGCTGTTAATAAAGAAATTCGTCAACACCCTATTGAAGAAGTAGGAGCTTGGTTGAGAGAATCTATGACAGCAATGAAAAAAATTGGATAATTAAAAAATTGGGAATTCCCGCAGAATTCGATTTTGCGGGATTTGCACTGTATCAATGATTTGTAATATTTTGAATTAGTAAGCACTTATTAAGATAATAGATATAGATGCATATTGCATTCACTTAACTTCAGTGAGAGAGTTAAGTGAAGCGGATCCCTAAAATGGGGTATATTTTGAAAAAAATATGCTTGTTGAAATTTCTGTTTTAATTAATAAAGATGCTGCTATTTTCAAAATAGAGAAAAGTCTCGCAGTGCGATTTACAAAATTAATTGTTATTGAAATTTGTTAAATTAAAAAAGGCATAATATCTATTTATTATGCCTTTTTTGCCCTTTCTAAATTGCATTAAAAAATAAAATTTTAAGACAACTGCAAATAATTATCATATTTTATTAAATAAAAGTTTTTTTTGATAAAATTTATGAATTAAATTATTTCAAGAATACGTTCAGATTTAATACATTTATAAAAAAATTCAACAAACGATGAGCTATTACAAAATTGAAAATTTAGAACAATACTTTAAACATTACAATAAGTCAATAAGGGAGCCAAGAAAATTTTGGGGAAAAATAGCTGAGGAGAATTTCACATGGTACCAGCAATGGGAGAAAGTTGTTGATTTTAATATGGCTGAGGCAGAAGTAAAATGGTTTACAGACGCTAAAGTTAACATTACAAAAAACTGTATCGATAGACATTTAAGCAAAAGAGGAGAGAAGACGGCAATTATTTTTGAGCCAAATGATCCTTCTGAAGAGGCTTTACATATATCGTATAATGAATTATACGAGAGAGTTTCAAAAATGGCAAACGTTCTTCGCGAGCAAGGTGTTCGTAAAGGAGATAGAGTTTGTATTTATTTACCAATGATTCCAGAATTGGCTGTTTCTGTTTTAGCTTGTGCTAGAATTGGAGCAATTCACTCTGTTATTTTCGCTGGATTTTCTGCTTCTGCAGTTTCTGCAAGAATCAACGATTGCGAATGCAAAATGGTAATCACATCTGATGGAGGATATAGAGGGAACAAAACAATTGATCTTAAAGGAATTGTAGACGAAGCTCTAGAAACTTGCCCTTCTGTTACAAAAGTTTTAGTTGCAAAAAGAACTAATACTAATGTAAAAATGAAAGATGGTCGTGATGTTTGGTTACAACCATTATTAGATGCAGCTTTAGATAATAGTGTTGCTGAAATTATGGATGCCGAAGATCCTTTGTTTATCTTATATACTTCAGGATCAACAGGAAAACCAAAAGGAATGGTTCATACTACTGCTGGTTATATGGTATACACTGCGTATACTTTCAAAAATGTATTCAACTACGAAGACAATGATATTTTCTGGTGTACAGCAGATATTGGATGGATCACTGGTCACTCTTATATATTGTATGGTCCATTATTAAACGGAGCTACAACTGTAATTTTTGAAGGAGTTCCTTCTTATCCAGATTTTAGCCGTTTTTGGGATATTATCGAAAAACATAAAATTACACAATTCTATACTGCACCAACGGCAATCCGTTCATTGGCAAAAGAAAGTTTAGATTATATTCAAAAATATCCTCTTAAATCACTTAAAGTTATCGGATCTGTTGGAGAGCCAATTAACGAAGAGGCTTGGCACTGGTTTAATGACCACGTAGGAGATAAGAGATGTCCAGTTGTAGATACTTGGTGGCAGACAGAAACAGGAGGAATCATGATTTCGCCAATTGCTTTTGTAACCCCAACAAAACCTACTTATGCAACATTGCCATTACCTGGAATCCAACCTGTTTTGATGGATGAAAAACGTAATGAAATTGAAGGAAACCAAGTAGTTGGAAGTTTATGTGTTAAATTTCCATGGCCGGGAATCGCTAGAACTATCTGGAATAATCACGAACGTTACAAAGAAACTTATTTCTCTGCTTTCCCTGGAAAATACTTTACAGGAGACGGTGCTTTAAGAGACGAAGTTGGATACTACAGAATTACCGGTCGAGTAGATGATGTTGTTATTGTTTCTGGACACAACTTAGGAACAGCTCCTATTGAAGATGCGATCAACGAACATCCAGCTGTAGCAGAATCTGCAATTGTTGGATTCCCTCACGATATTAAAGGAAATGCGTTATATGGTTTTGTTATTCTTAAAGAAACAGGAGAAGTTAGAAATAAAGAGAATCTAACTAAAGAGATAAACCAATATATTGCAGATCACATTGGACCAATCGCTAAGTTAGATAAAATTCAATTTGTTTCTGGTTTGCCAAAAACTCGTTCTGGAAAAATTATGCGTAGAATTTTACGTAAAATAGCTGAAGGTGATTTCTCTAATTTTGGAGACACTTCAACTTTATTAAATCCAGAAGTTGTTGAAGAAATTATGAAAGAAAGAATTTCTTAATTAAAAATATAATTCTAAAAAAGCCTCTTAACACGAGGCTTTTTTTATGGTATTTATTGGTTGTTTTTTAAACCTGCATCATTTACAAAAATAAGCTGTTGCATATTACTTAAGTTGGTAAGTGACAGAATTCCATTTTTATTTTCATTAATTCCATTTATTCTAAAACAAAACTCATTTCCGTCTTTATCTCGAAAAGTTACAAACTCAGCCGTATCATCTGAAAAGTTCTGACAACTATTTGAAATAGTATATTTGTACATTACCTTCATTTGGTTATTGTTGTAATTGTAAGCTTTTCCATCCTGAGTAAAGACCCATTTTGTACTTGTATTTGTTTTAGAATACCAATTTCCTAAAATACGTTTAGATGAAGGATCTTGATTTTGTGCAAAAATCACTGAAACAAAAAACAGAAAGGACAGAACAAATAGTAGCTTTTTCATAGAATTTTAGTTTTAGAAAGGGTTTGTCTCTAATTTCATTTAATTAATATAAAATTACAATTTTACTTAATTTGAAAAACCATTGAATTAGTAATTTTCTGTTAATTCATAAATAGAATGACAAAAAAAAAGCCTCTTAAAGTTAAGAGGCTTTTTAAATATGATACTGATTAGAACTTGGTACTTTAAAAATTGTTTTTTTTTTTTTTAATTTATTTGATTCCTAATCTAGATTTTAATTTTAAGAATAAAAGTCCAATTCTATACGCATCTTCAGAAGAAGAATTTCTATCGCTTTTTGGAATTTTATAAATCCCGCATAAATCGTCAAGCGAAAATTGCTTGTCATTTATATCTGTAAGTTTTCTGTACATGACATCTACATCTAAAGCCTCATTTTTCAATCGGCCGCAATCTAAACGTTCTAGAGCTGCATTTAGCATTTCGATATCAAAATTAATATGATGCCCAACTAGAATTGAGTTTCCTATAAAATTTACAAAAGCTTCAAGCGCATCAGGCTCAGGCATTTTCATCATTTTGCTTTCAATGATAAATTCATTTGAAAGCCCGTTATCTTGAAGATATTTGTATTGTAATAAAACTGTTTCGAAACTTTCCTTAATAACAATACTGTCATCAATAACCGAAAAAGCTCCAAGAGACAAAATAACATCTTTGTCCGGATTTAAACCAGAAGTTTCGGTCGATAAAACAACAAACTTATTAGGTTTGGTTTCGAATTTCGTTAAATAGTCTTTCCAGAAATCTGGATAGTCTTTATTAATGTTTTTTAACCAGTCTAGCATGTTTTATGAGAATTGTGTCAATTGAAATTTACTCTTTATCAGTTCCTCCAGGTCTTTCATTGGGGACAATGCATTTTTTAATTTCTCTTTGTCAGTTTTTGACATTTCTCTTAGGTTAATATATTGGCCAGAGTCGTCGTTTTTTAATCCTTCAACAGTTCTAAATTTAGAAAGCGTTAAAAAAGCTTCCGCACAACTTAAATAAATTTCAGCATTTTTAGAATCTGTGATTGCTAATTGTTTGAATCTTAAATAGGTATTTTGAATTCCTTTAATGTTTGCATTTAAAATTAATAAACGCGCTCCATCAATTAATGGCATTAAAGCTCTTGTTTTAATATCAAATTTATCCTTATTCGGACCATCTTCTTCAACAATGAATTTTTTAAAGAAACTTAAAGGTGAGTTTCTCTTTAAAGCATCGTTTCCTAAAAAGTCAAAGAATAAAGTATTGTTAACGGCATTTTTGAAAATCACATTTTCAATTGCTTCTTCAATTTTTGGTTCTCCAAAAACAATTTCATAATCAAAGAAAATACTACTCAAATCATTACTGTTTTCACCTGGAGTATTCATCCAACTGTTGTATTGTTTAGTCCAATCACTCAAGGATTTACACCAAAGCATATTGCTTCCCATATGTCCATTTGGACAATAATCGTAGCCCACTTTTTCTAATATAGAAGTTGTACGTTTTGCCAATCTCAAGAAATAATCTTTTACTTCTCTATATTTCTCAGGCGTAACATCTTCAAAAATTAAAATACTATCTTGATCTGTAAGTAATAATTGTTCTTTACGTCCTTGACTACCAATGCTTAACCATGCAAAACGTGCAGGAGGGGAGCCTAAATCTAAAATCGATAATTCGACCGCTCTTTTAATAATTGCCAAGTTGATCTCACTTGCAATATTGCTGACATGTGAAATTGGAATATTTTTTTGAATCGAATTCTGAATCAAATCTGATAGACGATCGCGTATTTGTTTTAAGTCTTTTGGAAGCTGAGAACGCTTAATCTCTTTGATTAATACACCTGGGTTACTAGCTTGTGCTACAATAAGATCGTGTTCAGAAATAATTCCTTTTACTACAGATTTGCTTGTACCGTCTTTTGTAACACATAAGTGAGTTACGTTGTGTTTTAGCATCAATAGTTGAGCTTCAGCCAAAGATACATTTTCTAAAACTGTAACAACTGGAGACGACATAATTTTATCAATAGTTTCACTAATAGGAAAGCGTCCTGTTGCAATTTTTGATGATAAATCTGCATTGGTAACGATACCAATTGGATGATTTTTTTCGCCACAGATTATGATATTGTCTACCATAGAATCTGTCATTAAAATTGCAACGTCTTTAATTATAGAACTTGCCTGTGTTGTTAAAGGAGAATTGTTATAGTTAAGAGACTGAATGTATTGCATTTCTGTCTGCTGATCTATATAATCAGAATCTGAAACTAATTTGCCGTTAGAGTTCATACTGTCTTTAGTATGACGAGAATTTACAGCAAAACTTTCTAATAAAAAGTTTAATACATCTGAATTATTTGCCACAAAAGGTCTGAAAACAGCAATCGGAATAGCATATACAATACTTTCCTCACGTGCTTTTGCCGTCATCATGTAGTTGTTTTTGGCAAAAAACGGACGTAAACCAAAAATATCGCCTTCGTGACACTTATTTATAATTGTTTCCTCAGCATCGGCAATAGTTGTAAGATTAATGACGCCAGAAGCTACAACATAAAAGTTTTCATGAAGCGGATCGTTATTTTGAAATAATACCGCATGTTTTTCTAGATTAATGACACGAATATTCGTAGCAATATCTGATAATTCCTGGAAAGTTAAATTATCAAACGGTTTGTATTCTTTTAAAAAATCTGCAATATGTTCAGCAACTGTATTCATATATGTGATAATTTATTTTTAAAGTATCGAATGTAAAAATAGTAAAATAAACTCTTACAATGAAAGTTCTTTAGTAGAATCTAACTATTTTAAAGAAATGTTAAAAGATAATGACAATAAGACTTGCAAAAACTTTTCTGTTTTAAAAAATTGAATATTTACGATTGGCACAGAGACGATTTATGTTTACAAAAAAACATTGGCAAAAACTAGATTGATAAATACTGCGATATTTGAAAATATTTTAAATCTAAAATCATACAGCGCATTTATGAACATTTGAATATAAGGAAAATGTTTTGATTAGAAAACAAACTGTATGTAAATCTAGCGAGCTAAATTTTGAATATTTGGAAATTTTCAAAAATAAAAATGATACAGTGCATTTTAAGCGATTTGAATTTAAGTAAAATGCTTTTGAAAATAAACTGTAATAATCCAGTAAGCTAAATTTTGAATATTTGAGTTTTTTCGAAAATAAAAATCATACAGTAGATTTATGAGAGATGTAGTTTTATAAAACAAAAGTTCTCAAACAAAAAAAATTAGAAGCAAGGATGGTAAATTTATCGCAGATAAAAATACTTTACGCAAAAAGCCGTATAACAGATTTATAGGGCAGTTTCTAAAATATTCTATTTTACATAATATAAATTATAGTTCAAATTGAAATAACTCCGAAGAGGAGTTTATTCATATAATTTATTCAAAATCATCTCTTTTGGTACAATATCGCTTCCACCATTTTTAGTAAACTGTATTACTGAATCTTCTACAAATAAAACTGCGCTGGATGTATTTCCGTTTTGATCTTTAAATTTTATTTGAGCTTTATCGCCATGCGGATACACATGCCCCGTAACTTCTAAAACTCCAGAATTTAATTCTTTATGATCGCTAGTAACTTCAGCGGTTCCAAAAATTTTATAATTTGACTGAGCAATCGTAATTGTAAAAATGTATTCTTTTTTGCAGTCTTTGCATTTTTTGTTTCCCCAAGTTCCTGAGAATTTATTTTGCTGCGCAAATGATTGTAACGAAATTAAAAATGCCAGTAAAAGAAATTTTTTCATTGTAGTTTGTTGTATTAAAATCTGAATCAAATATAAATCAAAAAAGCATCACATATTTGCGATGCTTTTTTTAAGTTTTCTTAAATCTATAATTTTTTCAAATAAACTGATTTTCCGTTTAACGACACGTCAATTTGATTCGTTTTTTCGTTAAAAGTTGTTCTCAAAGCGTTTCCGTTAAAAATCGTAACGTCGCCGTATACGTGTCCAGTTTCAGTAGAAACATAATCAAACTTTACTTTTTTGTTTCCTGGTTCAATTCCTAGCTTGTAACTTGAAAATTTTGTTCCTCTTAAATCGAAATCTTGTTGTGAATCGATAATGTTTCCGTCTGCATAAAAATTGGTGACCGATTTACTTAATGTAATATCCGGATAATACTCGTTAACCTTTTTAAGAAGTTCGTACTGCGCAACACTGGCTTCTTCTTGTTTAGATGTAATGGTTTGCGCAAACGTAATTGATGTGCATAAAACTGCTAATAACAAAAGGTACTTTTTCATAATTTTTTTTCTAATTTAAAGATTAATAAATAGTTACACTAAATAATGTTGGCAATTACTTTAATTTATTGTTATAAACTTCTTCAAGTTATATAACAAGATATGAAATCTTTACCTTTGCAGAAAATTATAAGCCGTTTTTTAAGATAATGACAACAAAAAAATATATCCAGCTAATCCTTATTTTAGGTTCGTTAACTGCACTTGGTCCTTTTTCTATTGATATGTATCTGCCTGGTTTCTCAGGAATTGCAAAAGATTTAAATACTTCTGTAGCAAAAGTTTCGATGAGTTTATCCAGTTATTTCATCGGAATTTCTGCTGGACAATTGCTTTATGGGCCTTTATTAGACCGTTTTGGGCGTAAAAAACCTTTATTTATTGGGCTTCTAGTATATATTCTTGCCTCTTTAGGATGTATTTATGTTGCTGATATTGATGCTTTCATATTGCTTCGTTTTATTCAAGCCATCGGAAGTTGTGCTGCAACTGTTGCCTCTGTAGCAATGGTTCGTGATTTATTTCCTGTAAAAGATATTCCAAAAGTGTTTTCGCTTTTAATGCTTGTTGTTGGACTTTCTCCTATGTTGGCGCCAACTATTGGTGGTTATGTTACAGAAGATTTAGGTTGGCACGCTGTGTTTTTTATTCTTATGTGTATGGGAATCGTAATTTTAGCAGCTTCACAATTCGGACTTCCGGATACTTATAAACCAGATAATTCAATTTCGCTAAAACCAAAACCAATCATATCAAATTTTGTAATGGTTTTAAAAGAACCTCAATTTTATACCTATGCATTTACTGGAGCAGTCGCATTTTCTGGCTTGTTTTCTTATGTAGCGGCTTCTCCTCTAGTTTTTATGGATATTTATAATGTTAACGCTAAAACTTATGGATGGATTTTTGCTCTTATGTCAGTTAGTTTTATTGGTTCTAGCCAGTTGAATTCTATGCTGTTAAAACGATTTTCGAGCGAACAAATGATCTATGGCGCTTTAATTTCGCAGTCTATTATAAGTATTATATTTTTAATTCTAGCCTTAAATGATCTTTTAGGATTGTATCAAACGATCGGAATGTTGTTTTTATTTCTTGCTTGTTTAGGAATTTCAAACCCAAATACGGCAGGATTAACGCTTGCTCCTTTCGCTAAAAATACAGGTAGTGCTTCTGCTTTAATGGGAGCTATTCAATTAGGAATTGGTGCATTGGCATCATTTGCAATTGGTGTCTTTGTAAAAGATTCTGTAGCGCCTATGGTTGCCATTATGACAACAACTACGATTACAGCCTTTATTATTTTAAATATCGGAAAGCGTTTTATTAAAGAAAAAGTGGAATTATCAGATAGTGATGATGTTATGATTGGGCATTAATTTTTTAAATGCCAAAGAAGAAATTCCAAATTCTAATAAAAAAGCCTAAATCATTGATTTAGGCTTTTTAGTATTTAAAAATTTTCCAATTTTAGAATTTTCAGAAAGTTTTAGCTTTGCTGTCTTTTTTCAGGTCTTATGATCATTCTAAGTGATTGATCTTTTGCAAAATAAGCTACCATCCAATTCCAGAAGGTATTTAACCTGTTGCGATAGGTTATCAATGAAATTAAGTGAACAAATAGCCAGATAAACCAAGCAAAAAATCCTTTAAAATGCCATTTCGGACTTGGTAAATCTACGACAGCCTTGTTTTTTCCGATAATTGCCATTGAGCCTTTGTCTTTGTAAGCAAATGGTTTTAACGGTTTATTGGCTACCATTGCTTTAAAGTTTTTAGCTAAATTTAATCCTTGCTGAATTGCAACTTGTGCAACTTGCGGATGCCCGTCAGGGAAATTTGTGTCACCAGCTAAAATTGCAGTATCACCAATTGCATAAATATTATCTACAGCATTTACTTTGTTATAAACGTCAGTTGCCATTCTGCGTCCACGTCCGTAGCTTTCCTTTGGCATTCCTTCAAAAATCTTTGCAGTTACACCGGCAGCCCAGATAAGGTTTTTAGTTTTAATGGTTTCTCCATTTTCAAAATGAACAGTATCATCAACATAATCGGTTACACGACTGTTTAATTTTACGACAACGCCTAATTTGGTTAAAGCTTCTAAAGTATCTTTTTGTGAATCTTTACTCATTGGAGCTAAAAGAGCGTCTCCTCCATCAACTAAATAAACGTTGCTTACAGAAGTGTCTAATTCTGGATATTCTTTTAAGAGAATGTTTTTTCGCATTTCTGCAAACATTCCGGAAACTTCCACTCCAGTTGGTCCGCCTCCGGCCACCACAATTGTCAATAATTTACGTCGTTTACGCATATCTTTACAAATTGCAGCTTTTTCTAGATTTTTAAGAAGCGCGTTACGCATTTCGATGGCATCATTTAAAGTTTTCATCGGAATAGCGTTTTTCATAACGTTTTCCATACCAAAATAGCTGGTTTCTGCTCCAGTTGCAAAAACTAGATAATCGTAATCTAATTCTCCGTTGCTCAAAGTGATTTTCTTTTCGGCTGGAGAAACAGATAATAATTCGCCTAAGCGAAATTGCAGATTTTTTTTGCCAGCAAAGAATTTTCTAAACGGATAACTAATGCTCGATGGCTCTAAAAATGCTGTTGCAACTTGATATATAAGTGGAGGGAAAAAGTTATAATTATTCTTGTCTACAAGTGTTACTTGTATTTGAGGCTGATTTACAAGCTCTTTTGCTAGATTAAGTCCTGCAAACCCACCTCCAATAATGACTATTTTCATATATGTTGTATTAAGTAGGATTATAAAATAATTCCTTATAAATATACAACTTTAATATGCAATGACAATTGTCATGCTTATTTGTTTTTGAATTTTTTAACAGGTTTTTCAACTATATCGATTTTGTTCTGTAAGACATAACTTGCCATTAATTTCTCGATTAATTCATCTTTTGTAAGATGATGAAAAACGGTTTTTACTCGTGTTTTTAGATCCTGAGAAAGCTCATGATTTGGTTTTGTTTTGAAGATTTGTTTTGCCCATAAAAGCATATTATTTTCTTCCAGACTTGCTGCAGAAGGTTTTTTAAACTCAGAAAATTTAATTCCTAATTCTCTTTCGAAATCAGCAATTTCAAAAACTTCTTCTTGCTGTAAAACAGTCAAAGAAAGTCCTTTTGCTCCTGCCCTTGCAGTTCTTCCGCTTCGGTGAACATAGTTCTCGTAAGTGTCAGGCAAATGATAATTAATTACATACGAGATTTCTTTCACATCGATTCCTCTCGCTGCCAAATCGGTTGCAACTAAAATGTTGATATGGCCTTCACGAAACTGTTCCATAATTCTATCGCGAATTCCTTGCGACAAGCTTCCATGAAGTGCTCCAGAAGAAAACTTATTGATAGCTAAGTTTTTGGCTAATTTGTTTACAGCAGCTTTAGTTTTACAGAAAATAATTCCTCTTTCGCCATCTCTAGAATTCAAGAAATGCATTAAAACTTCTAACTTTTCAATTGGATCGACCACAATATACTCATGGTCTATTCCTTCATTTCCAACAGTTTCCATATTGGCACTTATCTGAACGACATTTTTGTTCAAATAATTCTGAATCAATTGTTTAATTGTTCCAGGAAGTGTTGCTGAAAACAATAAAGTACGATGTTTTTTAGGTAATTCAGCAATAATTTCATCTAAACTTTCTTTTAGAATCGTAACCATTTCATCAGCTTCATCTAAAACTAAATATTCAGCTTTTTTAATGTCGATTGCTTTTCTCTGAATCAAATCTATTAAACGTCCTGGAGTTGCGACAACAATCTGAGCGCCTTCTTTTAATCTCTCTATTTGAGGTTTTATTGGAGTTCCTCCACAAATTGAGGCAATAGATATATTAGGAATATATTTTGAAAAACTTTCTAAATTTCTAAAAATCTGCTGTCCTAATTCTCTTGTTGGAACTAAGATTACAGCTTGGACTTCAGTAGATTCTGAATTTACTAATTGTAATAAAGGCAATCCAAAAGCAGCAGTTTTTCCTGTTCCTGTTTTAGCTAAACCAACTATATCGTGAGTTTCACTCAAAAATAACGGAATTGTTTTTTGTTGAATTTCTGTTGGTTCAACAATGTTTAATTCGCTTAAAGCTTTTAAAATTGGAGTCGAGATTCCTAATGTTGAGAATGGTTTAGACATGTTCTTTAATTTGTTTAAAGTTTCAGGTTTCAAGTTACACCAAAAACTTAATAAGTTGAAAGGAGAAATCACATTTACTTTGAAATGCTATTTCTCCTTTTATAAATTATGATACTATTTTAGATTCCAATAACTTGAAACATGAAACCTGAAACAATTTAACTTTTAAATTATCAATCTGGTTCGTTCATGATTTTCTCACGATACTTTTTACCAATTAATAAAGTTAATCTCTGCTTATAATCGTCAACTAGCCATTCTCGGTAGTTTTTACTACATTGGCTTAAGCATTTTGAATAACGTTTGATACGATCTTCAATATCATCTTCTAATTCTTTAGCTAACATTTTTGCTTCTTGAAGTGTTTCAGTATTGTCTACACACATTGCAGCATGCTGATCTAGAGATTTGTCTAAAACAACTTTAGAACGAAGATTTTGTTTAATGATTAATTTATGCTCTTCATCTACATCAAAATTAACTTCGGCAGTTTTACTAAATTTTGCTCGTAATTCTGGTGGCATGCTATATTTAAAGAACAATTCAATTTCGTGATCATCACGCAAGTTTTCAAGATAAAATTCTGGTGATTTAAAAATATGTTGCCAATTAACAGGATCGCTCCATAAACCAAAACGTGCGGCATTGTTTCCTAAATCGATAACTGTAAATTCATCTTTTCCAGGTAATTTACGAGAACCACGACCAATCATTTGGAAATATAATGTCAACGATTTTGTTGCTCTGTTCAAAATAATTGTTTCTACGGTTGGCTCATCAAAACCAGTTGTCAAGATTCCGACAGAAGTTAAAATTGCGTCAGGAGTCTTTTTAAACCATTGTAAAATGTCTTTACGTTCTTCAGAACTACTAGTGTTATCTAAGTGTCTGATGTCGTAACCTGCTTCTCTAAACGTCTCATATACATATAAAGAAGTATGAATACCATTATTGAAAATCAACGTTTTCTTTCCTAAAGAACGTTCTGTATATGCATGAAGCAGTTTTTCCTGCATTAAAGTATTGGTATATAAATCGTCTGAAGATTTTACTGTATAATCTCCATTGATACCAACTTTTAACGAAGTCAAACCAACATCGTAGCTATAAGTTGTAGCTTTTGCCAAGAAACCTTTTTCAATCAATGAACCGATAGTATCACCAACGATAAGTTCGTTGTAGCTTTGGTGCATTGGTAATTTTATATTAGAACTCAAAGGTGTTGCAGTTACTCCAAGAATAAAAGCATTTTTAAATGAGTTTAATAACTTTCTAAATGAGTTGTAATGTGCCTCATCAATAATAACTAAACCGATATTGTCTAAATGAAGTTTTTCATCATTAATACGGTTTTTTAAAGTTTCAACCATCGCCACGAAACAAGAAAAATCATTCTGATCAGGCAATTCTTTTACTTTACTGTTAATTATTTTGTTTGTAACACCAAAACCAGTTAACATTTTTGAAGTTTGTTTACAAAGTTCGATACGGTGCGTTAAAACAACCACTTTTTTATCGTTATGAGATAAATAGCGGCGAACGATTTCAGAAAATATTACTGTTTTTCCTCCTCCTGTTGGAAGCTGATACAGTAAGTGGTGTTTTGGAGGAGCATTGTCTAAACGGTCAAAAATGGCGTCAATATCGCCTTTTTGGTATGCATACAGTTCTTTTTTCTCTTCTCTTTGTATTTCTAAAGTGTTTTGAGACATTGTTTATTTTTGGATTTTTGCAAAAATACACCGAAAAAACAGTTATTCATCTTCTTTTAACTTAAAATAAATGTTTTTTTTAAATAAAGATTTTTTATGAGAAACGGTTTTAGTAGTCGATTTTTTCCAAAATTGCCTCAAAATCGTACTTATTTTTCCATTTTTGCTCTACAGTTTCTTTATGAATAGCGTTAATTCGCAATTTAAAATCGTTAAAAATTCCGTTTGAAACAATAAAATTTGTTGCTTGCTCAAAAGAATTTAAGATGCTTTTGTAAAACAATTCCTGCTTGATGAAATTTTGAGAAGAAAACGTTTGCGCGATTTCAATATTATAAAGCATAATATCGGCAACAACATATGAATCTACACCTAGCATCATAAAATGCTTAATCAATTTTTGCGCAACCGATCTTCGCATCTTGGCTTTCGGACGCCATTTTGCTCCAGGTTTTTTAATTGGAAAATATTCATGTGAGATTTTGACCTTTGCATCCTGAAGTAATTTGTCTTCTTTTGGATTAAAAACAAAATCATAGTACACTTTTACAGGAGCAAATTTCTCATACAATTCTATCAATTGTTCTTCTAATTGCTCTTTGGTTAATTCGCCTAAATATTTTTTTAAATCTCTTTTGCTCATTCTCAAAACTTAAGATTACAAAAGTAAATTACTTTCTTTATAAATACCTCAAAAACCAACGATAATACTTAATTTTGCGCCTATTAAACTTAAAAATTATATACATGCTCAAGATTTTCAAAGTTACTGCCATTTTAGAGGGAATTTCTTATTTAGTGTTATTTGCTAATATGTTGATTATCAAAAATAATAATCCTGAACTTTATCATACATTATTGCGTCCGTTAGGAATGACACATGGTGTTTTATTTATCGGATACATTGTTTTGGCATTTTTATTAAAAAAATCAATGAATTGGGATTTAAAAACATTTGCAATCATTCTAATCGCTTCTCTTATTCCGTTTGGAACTTTTTATATTGAGAAAAAATATTTAGAAACTAAAGCAAATGCATAAGCTTTTGGAGAAAATATTTAATTTTTTATATCCTGTTTTCAGAGATTGGGGAATGAGCCGCAATGTTGCGTCTTATACAAGCCTATTCTTTAATATCGCTATTTTAATAGCATTGGCATACGTTATATATTATGTTGCCAAATTTATTTTAGTCACTTTGACTGCCGTTTTCGCTCAACGAACTAAGACGAAATTTGACGATTATTTAATTCAAAATAAAACTACTAGATATACGGCTTATTTAATTCCGTTTTTCTTTATCTACAAAGCAGTTCCGGTTATTTTAGATAAATATGAATATTGGGAATCCATGTTCGGAAAAATCGTTGGAGTTTATATTGTATTATTGGGATTATGGATCGTTAGAACTGTTTTTAATTCGTTACGAGATTATTTAAAACAAAAACCAGAATACAGCGACAAACCAATTGACAGCTTCGTTCAGGTTATTATGATTGTGCTTTGGATTTTTGGAGTTGCCATGATTATTTCGACTTTATTCGGAATCAAAAAAGGCGAATTGCTAACGATCTTAGGAACACTTTCGGCCATTATCATCTTAATTTTCAGAGACACAATCCTTGGTTTTGTTTCGAGTGTTCAGGTTGCTATAAACGATATGGTTCGCATTGGAGACTGGATTACGATGGATAAATTTGGTGCCGATGGAGATGTTATCGAAATCAATTTGACAACGGTAAAAGTTCGAAATTTCGATAATACCATTACCACAATTCCGACTTATGCTTTAAGTTCAGATTCATTTCAGAATTGGCGCGGAATGCAGAAATCTGATGGAAGACGTATCAAAAGGCACGTTTTAATAAAAAGCAGTACCATTCGTTTTTTAAATGAAGAGGATTTGCAGCAATTAAGAAAAATACAGCTTATCACTTCTTATATTGACAGCCGTCAAGCGGAGATTGATAAATACAATGATCTTAGAGGAATTGATAAAACGCTTTCGCTGAATGGCCGAAATATGACTAATCTAGGATTGTTTCGAAAATACATCATTCAGTATTTAGTAAATCATCCAGGGTTAAACAAAGACATGCATATTATGTGTAGACAATTGCAGTCGACTGCGCACGGAGTTCCATTAGAAATTTATGTTTTTTCTAGTGACAAACGCTGGGCGAACTACGAATACATTATGGCCGATATTTTCGATCACGTAATGGCTTCTGTGCAATATTTTGATCTTGAAATTTTTGAACTTCCTTCGAAAATTGGAAAATTAGAATAGAGTTTTTTTAACCGCAAAGAGCGCTAAGAATTACGCAAGGTTCGCAAAGTTTTTACACAAAGCTTTGCGAACTTTGCATTTTTAGTAAGTCTAACTAATAAAAAAACTTTGCGTGCTTTGCGGTACACAAAGTAATTCAAGTTTGGAATTTAAAATTTGAAATTTGGAATTTTATAATATTTACTTCTCCTCTATCTTCTCAAAAAGAAACTCAGGATTATTATATTCAATTGGAACTTCTGGAACATAACACGGAAGATTAAAATAAGTCCCGATTACTCCTTTTCCTAAATAGAGTTTATTGTCTTTCTTTAGAAGAGCCAAAGGAACTCTTTTCCAAGCTCCGCCAAAAGAAATATAATGATAATCGCCTCTAAGCGTATCACCTCTTAAATCTCCTCTTACATCGCCAGAATCTTTTCCGGTTCCATAATGCGAAATTTCGTAACGGCCATAAAAACGTTTGTCGTTTATATGAATATCAAAAACGGCCGTGTCTTTGTTATTTACAGCACGATATAATTGATGGTTATATTTTTCTTTGTCTTCTTTAGAATTGCAAGAAGCTAATAATAAGCAGAGAAACAGAAATAATCGCATAATTTATTTTTAGAAAAACAAAAATAGGTTTTTACTATGGGATTATTTCTTTAACTTTAAGAAAAACTTAAAACAAAACCCCATGGAAGATAGAGACACTTTTTTAAAAGAATTCAGAGGCGAAACTTTAGGAACCGTAAGTGCTCAATCTTCAGCAGATGAGATCTTTCAAAACCAAACGATCAGACCAATTTTAAAGCTTCAAAACGATTTATTTATAGCTGTTTTTTTGAATTACGTAAACAAGAATAAACCTGATTTTTATTCTTACTCGGTTGAAAAGAAACTCCAAACAATCGAAAACTCTATTCAAAAAGACATTAAATTCAGAAATTCTTTAAAAGGAATTGTAATGGCGCTTTTTACGGTTGATGAATACAATACTTATATCCAAAATTCTTCTGATTTAAATAAACGAATGATGAATTTACTGATTGACCGATTGAAAAATCAGGTGCAATTGTTTGAAGTGGAATCAAATTAATAATAAAAAAGCATGCAATTTTAGTTTAGATGAAATTTAGTTTAGATTTTACAACAGATTATGGTCAATTTTATTTAAATGAAAAAGATGATGAAGGAGATACTGAAAGCGAAAGTTTTTGGTCTAATGAAGCTTTTAATGATAAACTTGCTGTAGAGAAAGGGATTTTAGGGATTTCTATTGAAAATAGTGACGGAATTGTAAAATGTGAACTTGAATTTTTAGATTCTAAAAGTTTAATTTCTGATTTCAGTGATTTTGATCATGTTGTAGAAGCTAGTTTAGAAATAAAAACTGGTTTCGTACAAATAAATGATTGTCCGTTAACGACCCTTATTTTAGAAGAAAAAATTGAAACTGGGAATTATAGAGTTCGTGTCTATTATGGTAATTTAGAATCTGCATATTCTGAAGCACCTAAGGATTATTATAGAATTGAAATGTGGAAAGATGTTTTTTCAGATAGACATGTTTTAAAGAGATTTGAAAATAAATTCTAATGCAATAAATTTATATTTAAAATAAATGTTCAGCCAATTCCGAAACAGATTCCCTTTAACTGATGAAAAATGGAATGAATACATCGGTTATTTCAATCGAATTGAAGTTCTTACGAAAACGACACTTTTAGAAGAAGGCGAAGTTTCAAAAAAACTTTATATTATCGAAAAAGGTTGTATTCGGGTTTGGTTTAACAATAACGGAAAAGATCTCACTACGCAATTCTTTTTTGAAAATGAGAGCGTTGCTTCTATCGAAAGTTTTATGAAGAAACTTCCGAGTCCGACAAATATAGAAACCATTGAGCCTTCGGTTTTGTGGTGGATTCATAAAAATGATCTGGATAAAATTCTCGAAGAAATCAAAGAAATACCAGCATTGAGAGATAGTCTCATTAATAAGCTTTTTGAGCGTACTTTTGATTATATGAAGTATTTTGTTTCGTTTATAAAAGATTCCCCTGCAGAGCGATATGTTAATTTAATTCAACAAAGACCTCAAATAATATTACGAGTTCCGCAACATTATATCGCTTCTTACTTAGGCATTACAACTGTACATTTAAGCAGATTAAAAAACAAATTAGTAAATAAGAATAATTGACCTATTAATATAAGCCAAGCTTAAACTAGCTTATATAACTTATATGGTTTAAGGAGAAATTTGATAACAAATGTTATCGTCTCCCCATAAACGGCTCTGTAATTTTGCTTCATAAAATTTAATAATTATGAAAGCAGCAGTAGTTTATAAAAAAGGCGAATTGCCAAAATATGCAGAATTTGAAGAGCCAATTGCATCAAATGAAAATGAAGTTTTGGTTTCGGTAAAAGCCGTAGCCATTACAAATCTGGATAAAGGAATTGCAAGCGGAGATCATTATTCTTCGGAAAAAGAAAATCAAAACGGATTTGTAGTTGGAAGCGACGGAATTGGAGTTCTAAAAAATGGAACAAGAGTTTACGCCCGCGGAATCTCAGGAACAATCGCAGAAAAGGCTTTAGTAGAGAAAAAACGAATGGTTGTTTTGCCAAACGGAATTGATGATGCAACAGCTGCAGCGATGCCAAACGCAGTTGCAGGCTCGGCAATGGCACTTCGTTTTAGAGCAACAATAAAACCTGGAGAAACAGTTTTAATAAATGGAGCCACTGGTTTTACGGGACAAATGGCTGTTCAAATTGCAAAACATTACGGAGCTAAAAGGATAATTGTTACAGGAAGAAATGAAAAAGCGCTTGAAAGCCTTTTAGAATTAGGTGCAGATCAAATTATATCCTTAAAACAGAATGATGAATCTTTTATTTCTCAGCTAAGAGAAATCCATAAAAACACTCCAATTGATATTGTAATTGACTATTTATGGGGACATTCAGCAGAGCTTATTCTTTCAATTTTAAAAGGAAACGGAAATTTTACGCATAGAACTAGGTATGTTTCTGTAGGTTCTATGGCTGGAGATACCATTCAATTGTCTGCACAGATTTTACGAAGTGTTGATCTTCAATTATCTGGTTCTGGATTAGGAAGTTGGACAAAAGAAGAAGTGAAATTGTTATTTTCTGAAATCCTTCCCGAAATGTTTCTTTTGGCATCTAAAAATATACTAAAAGTAAATATTGAAACCGTTCATTTATCAGATATTGAGAAAATGTGGAATGCAGAAGTTCCCGATGGAAAGCGTTTGGTAGTTCTTGTTTAAAGCTTCTAAGGTTCTGAGTTGCTACCCCGATAGCTATCGTGGCTAAGTTTTTTCAGACTCAGAACCTTAGTATCTTAGTATCTTAGAATCTCAAGTAAAACTTCCTCAAATCTATTTCTTGGTAAAAACTGATCTTCTAGTGCTTTAGTAAAAGGAATTGGTGAATCTAAACTTGCCACACGTTTTACAGGAGCATCTAGATATTCGAAGCAATTTTCCATAATTAAAGCCGAAATATCACTTGCGATTCCACCAAACAGTGTGTCTTCTTGAAAAATTATAGCTTTTCCTGTTTTTTTAACTGAAGTGAAAATTGTTTCTGTGTCTAAAGGCTGTAAAGTTCTTAAATCTATTAAATCGGCATCAATTTCTGGATGTTTCGCTAATGTGTCTAAAGCCCAATGAACTGCAGCTCCAAATGAAATAATAGTTACCGATCTTCCTTCTTTAACTAAAGCAGATTTACCTAAAGGAATAGTATAATAGTCAGTTGGAACATCTTGATAAATACTTCTGTACAATAATTTATGTTCGAAGAATAAAACTGGATTTGGATCATTAATCGAAGTATTTAAAAGGCCTTTTGCATCGTATGGAAATGCTGGATAAACTACTTTTAAACCTGGAGTTTTAGTAAACCAAGCTTCATTGGTCTGCGAATGGAATGGCCCAGCTTGAGTTCCGCCTCCGCAAGGCATTCTAACGACAACATCTGCTTTTTCGCCCCAGCGATAATGAGATTTTGCTAATAGATTCACAATCGGGTTAAATCCAGTAGAAACAAAATCGGCAAATTGCATTTCTATAATTGCTTTGTATCCGTTTATAGATAATCCCATTCCTGTTGAAATTACAGCACTTTCGCAAATTGGCGTGTTCCGTATACGGTCTTTTCCAAAAGCATCAACAAAACCTTCTGTAATTTTAAATGCTCCGCCATATTCAGCAATGTCCTGTCCCATAATAACCAAGTTTTTATGGCGCCACATAGATTGTTCTAAACCATTACGAATAGCATCAATAAAACGAATATTTGTAGAATCAGAATTATGGGTATATTCTTCATATTGAAATGGTTTATAAACATCATCTAATTCTCCACTATAAGTTGGTTCGATTTCAGGTTCAGCATTTGCCAATGCCCAATTTTCATCAATTTCTTGTTTTATTTCAGCATGAAATTGTTCGTCTTGTTCAGCAGTTAGAATTCCAATTTCAGTCAAATATTTTCTGTAATTTGTAACAGGATCTCTAAGCTCCCATTGATCCATTAAATCTTGAGGAACATATTTTGTGCCGCTTGCCTCTTCGTGTCCTCGCATTCTAAAAGTCTTAAACTCCAACAAAATTGGGCGTGGATCTTCCTGCATTTCTTTTTTAAGTTTAGACAATTTATTGTAGACTTCAACAATATTATTTCCGTCAACGATCCAGCTTTCAATTCCGTAGCCAATTCCTTTATCAGCAAGGTTTTCGCAAGCATATTGTTCGTTAGTTGGTGTCGAAAGTCCGTAACCGTTATTTTCTACAATAAACATTACCGGAAGTTTCCAAACAGCAGCAATATTCAATGCTTCATGAAAATCACCTTCGCTTGTTCCGCCTTCTCCCGTAAAAACAGCCGTAATTTTTTTATTGTCTTGAAGTTTATTTGCAAGTGCGATTCCGTCAGCAATTCCTAATTGTGGACCCAAATGCGAAATCATTCCTATAATATTGTATTCTTGTGTTCCAAAATGGAAACTTCTGTCTCGTCCTTTTGTAAAACCATTTGCCTTTCCTTGCCATTGCGAAAACAAACGATGAAGCGGAACTTCTCTAGTTGTAAAAACACCAAGATTTCGGTGCATTGGGAGTATGTATTCTGACTGATCTAAAACAGCCGTTACACCAACAGCGATAGCTTCTTGCCCTATTCCAGAAAACCATTTAGAAACTTTTCCTTGACGAATCAAGATTAGCATCTTTTCTTCAATCAATCTAGGCTTTAATATTTTTTTATATAAATCTAATAATTCAGTGTCAGAAAGGTTTTGTCGGTAAAAAATCATGTAATTTTTTGTTTTTTAGTGTTTCAAATATAACAAATTGCATCAATTTTATTGGTTTTTAAAATTAATTTTAATCAGAAATCAGCTTTTAATGCCTGAGCTTAAGATTATTTTCTAAAATATTATCTACCTTTGTTAGCGAAAGGTGCTTATGACACCTTTTTTCTTTAAAATAAAAAATGTAAAGTATGCAAAACATTCCTAGTGTAGACTTACGTGATTTCCTTTCGGACGACCCGAAACGTAAACAAAAATTTGTAAATGAAATCGGCAGTGCATTTGAAAATATTGGCTTCGTAGCCTTAAAAGGTCATTTCCTTGATGATCAATTGGTAAACGAACTTTATGGTGAAATTAGAAACTTTTTCGCCTTGCCAATAGAAACTAAGCATAAATATGAAATTCCTGGAATCGGCGGACAGAGAGGTTATGTTTCTTTTGGAAAAGAGCATGCTAAAGGACGTAAAGAAGGAGACTTAAAAGAATTTTGGCACTTTGGCCAATACGTTGACAAAGATTCAAGATGGGCTTCAGAATACCCAGACAATGTTGAAGTTACCGAATTACCACGTTTTAATGTAGTTGGTAAAGAAGCGTATCAAAAATTGGAGAAAACAGGTGTTTATGTTTTAAGAGCTTTGGCTTTACATTTAGGTCTAGATGAGTTTTATTTTGATAATTATGCAAAAGAAGGAAACTCAATTTTAAGACCAATCCACTATCCTCCTATTACTTCTGAGCCAGAAAATGCGATTCGCGCAGCTGCTCACGGCGATATCAACTTAATTACTTTGTTGATGGGAGCTCAGGGTAAAGGTTTACAAGTTCAAAATCATAATGGCGACTGGATTGATGCTATTGCTGAAGATGATGAATTAGTAATCAATGTTGGTGATATGTTGTCTAGACACACCAACAATAAATTAAAATCTACAATTCACCAAGTGGTAAATCCTCCAAGAGAATTGTGGGGAACTTCACGTTATTCAATTCCATTTTTTATGCACCCTGTTAGCGATATGCGCTTAGATTGTCTTGAAAATTGTATTGATGCTGAAAACCCAAAGAAATACGAAGATATTACTGCGGGCGAATTCTTATACGAACGTTTAGTAGAGCTAGGTTTAATCAAAAAATAGACTTACATAATTTTTAAAATTAAAATTCCAAATTCCGAGCTTTTCTTGGGGTTTGGAATTTAATTTTTAAATATCTTTATGCTTGGAATTTATTTTTAGAATAAAAAAAATATGGACTTAAAAGATCAATTAAAGAATCTATTTCCAGATCACGTAGAAACAAATGAACCTGAGCAAGTTGAAGAACAAGATCATGTTTTGTACGTTCAGAAAGAACCTATGATTTGTAAATTTGAAAAAAGAAAAGGAAAACCAACAACTATAATTGAAGGTTACGAAGGCTCAGATGAAGATTTTAAAATCTTAGCCAAAGAAATCAAAACCAAATTAAGTGTTGGCGGAACTTTTAAAGACGATTCGATTATAATTCAAGGCGATTACCGAGATAAAATAATGGCAATCCTTAAAGAAAAAGGATTCAAAACGAAACGAGTTGGGGGCTAAAAAGTTTTAGGTTTCAAGTTATTCGACTAACCTGAAACATTGAAAAAAACTTAGAGCCTCAGTATCTCAGAACCTTAGCAACTAAAAAAAAAATGATACAATCTTCAGAATTGATATTAAATCCAGACGGAAGTGTTTACCACTTAAACCTTCGTCCAGAACATATAGCACACGACATTATTTTTGTTGGTGATCAAAACAGAGTTGAAAAAATCACTCAATTTTTCGATTCAATCGAACATTCAGCTCAAAAAAGAGAATTTAAGACTCAAACCGGTATTTACAAGGGAAAAAGAATCTCTGTAGTTTCTACAGGAATTGGACCTGATAATATTGATATTGTATTAAACGAATTAGACGCTTTAGTAAATATTGATTTAAAAACGCGTCAGCCAAAAGAAAAATTAACTTCTTTAAATATTATCAGAATAGGAACGTCAGGTTCTTTGCAGGAAGATATTCCTGTAGACAGTTTCGTGATGTCAAAGTTCGGGTTAGGATTAGACAATATGCTTCGCTCCTATTTAATTGATGATGTTTCTATTACAGAAATTGAAGATGCATTTGTAAAACATACCAATTGGGATCCTAAAAAAGGGAAACCTTATGTTACACAATGTTCTGAAAAATTAGAAAAATTAATCGAATCAGATCGAATTTTCAAAGGCATTACCGCAACAGCCGGTGGATTCTACGGTCCGCAAGGAAGGGTTTTACGTTTAAATATTCAAGACGAAGAATTGAATAATAAAATGGATAATTTTAGTTTTAATGAAACTAAAATCACTAATTTAGAAATGGAAACAGCAGCAATCTATGGTCTTTCTGCGCTATTAGGACACAATGCATTATCACTTAACGCTATTATTGCAAATCGTGCTAGCGGAACTTTTAGTGAGGATCCGTACAAAGCTGTAGATGAATTGATTGCTTACACATTAAATAAATTGGCAGGAAACTAATTAATTGGCAAATTGATGGAAAGTGTTATTCTCAAATTTGAAAAATTATTGAACGAAAATGTACATTATTTTCCAATAATAGACCAGAAAATTTTAGAAGAAAGAAAACCTAAAAAATGGTCTAAGAAAGAAATTATAGGTCATTTGGTAGATTCAGCCGTTCATAATCTTGTCCGTTTTACAGAAATTAATTATGTTGACAAACCTTATCAAAGAAGAACTTATGATCCAGATGCTTTAGTAGATATAAATAAGTATCAGACAATGGATATTGAGGAGCTTACGCAATTATGGTTTGTCATAAATAAACAGCTTGTAAGACTGATGAAAACAGTTGATCCAAAAGCTTTAGAGTATGAAATTGATTTTGGCGATGGATCTCTAGCTGATTTACGGTTTATAATGACCGATTATGTAGAACATTTAGAGCATCATATTAATCAAATAAAGTCATAAAATTATGTTTTTACGAGTTGCGCGACATACAAATGATTTAGAGAAAATTGAGAATTTTTATGTAGATGTACTCGGCTTTGAACGATTGGGCGGGTTTGAGAATCATAATAATTATGATGGTATTTTCATAGGAAAACCGGGCTTAGACTGGCATTTTGAGTTTACACAATCTGAAGTAGCGGCCAAGCATACTTTTGATGAAGATGATGTAATGGTTTTATACCCTAAAACTATTGCAGATTACGATAAATTAGTAAATAAATTACCAAAGTATAATATTGCAGTTATACATGCACTGAATCCGTTTTGGAATGAAAATGGAAAAATGATTCAGGATCCAGATGGCTATAGAATCGTAATATCACCTTTAAAAGCTGTAATCAGCGAAATTGAATAATGGAACAAGAAACTCACAAGAAAATATTATTTAAATACTACAGTGATTATCTAGACGAAGTAGTTTCTGAAACGATGTGGGCAGAAATTATAGATTTAGAAAAAGGACTTTTTAAGTTGGATAATATCCCTTTTTTCGGCCCTTTAATTGCTACTGATGATATTTTTTATGCAGAATATGACGAAACAGAAGAACGTTTCATGCATAGAAAAACGATTCAAAACTCTGGAAATTCGATTGTTCAGATTGCTGTTTTAGAAAAAGGTTTTGATAAAGAAATTATTCGCGAAAAATTAAAAGCAATAAATTGTTTGTCTGAAGGATTAAATGAAACTTTTTTTGCAGCAGAAATAGCCAAAGATGTAGATTATTCTTTGGTAAGAAATCTATTGAGTGAATACGAATCACAAGATATCATTGAATTTGCAGAACCTTGCCTTTCAGAAAAACATAGGGCAGATTTATTAAAAAACTAAACTAATAACGATAAGATTACGCATACCAATCAACTTAACTTAAACTTAAAATAAATGAAAACTGTCAAAATTGCGGGTGTTCCAGAACACTTCAATTTGCCGTGGCATCTATGCATTGAAAATGGTGAATTTGAAGAAGAGAACATCGACTTACAATGGACAAATGTGCCCGAAGGAACGGGTAAAATGTGCCAAATGCTTCGTGATGGAGAAACAGATCTTGCTGTTATTTTGACCGAAGGAATTTTAAAAGATATTTCGGCTGGAAATCCGAGTAAAATTGTTCAGATTTATGTGCAATCTCCTTTAATTTGGGGAATTCACGTTGATGCAAAATCTGATTTTAAGACCTTAAAAGATCTTAAAAATAAAAAAGTGGCAATTTCGAGAATTGGTTCTGGATCACAATTGATGGCTTATGTAAATGCAAATGAACAAGGCTGGGAAATGGATGATCTTGAGTTTGAAATTGTAAATACTATTGATGGCGCTGTGGATGCTTTAACGAGCAAGAAAGCCGATTATTTTATGTGGGAACGTTTTATGACAAAACCTCTTGTAGATAAAGGAGTTTTTAGAAGAATTGACGACTGCCCTACTCCTTGGCCTTCATTTATAATTGTAGGCCGTGATGAGTTTTTAAAAAAGAACGCCAAAACAGTAGAAATGATTCTCAAAATAATCAACAAAACAACAGTTGATTTTAAAGAGATTCCAGAAATCGACAAGAAATTATCAAAGCTTTTTAATCAAAAAGCAGAAGATATTAAAGAATGGCTAAAATTGACTCAGTGGTCACAAAAAAATTTGACAGAAAAATCTTTTAATAAAATTCAAAATCAATTATTTGATCTGGGAATTATTGATAAAAAAAGTATTTTTGTAGAAACAGTAAAAGCATTGTAATACTGCTTTTTGATTCGTATGATGAAATTCCCTAAAATTGACTTACCGTATTTAAAATCCAAGCTACAGGTGAAATCACCGTGGGACAGGATTATTATTTCGATTTTAAGTCTTTTAATTACAATTCCGATTTTCATCATTCTGCATCAAAATTTAATAGATTTAGAATGGGCGTTCAATCTCGATCGCGTATTCATCTTTATTTTTGTTTTTGCAGCCATATTTTTTCTTCTGATGTATCTCAGAACAATAATTATTTTATGTGTTGCCGTTTACTTGATAATTCTATTTTACGGATCGGTTATTGGAAATTATGGTTTTAGCGAAATCTCAGAAGATTACAATTCTATGATTTACACCATGTCTGATAATCCTTATCCGCAGGACATTATTGTAGCAAAACTGCTTCCGTTTCCTAATAAATCAAAGATTATAAATGCTATAGAATACCAAAATCCTAAAGTGCGAAATTTTGCCATTATGGCGACTACAAAGCATTTTAAAAAGATTAGAGGCTATTCAGATTATCGAACTATAATTCAGTGTTTTGCAGTTTTTAAAGAAATAAACAGCAGATGGAATTATGTAAACGATCCAAAAGAAGGTGATTACATCGCAACTGCCAGCGAATCTCTTGAATATTTTTCAGGCGATTGCGATGATCACTCTATTTTGATGGCGGCAGCTGTACGAGCAATTGGCGGAACTCCTCGCCTTATTCATACCAAAGGACATATTTATCCCGAAATTTTAATTGGTTCAATGATTGATCTCGAAAAAGTCAATTATTTGATCAAAAATGTTCTTTTTGTAAAAGAAAGCTACGGCAAAAAATTACACTACCACATAGACGAACGTGGACAAGTCTGGATGAATCTAGATTATACTGCAACTTATCCTGGTGGCCCTTTTATGTATGAGGAAATTTTGGGAGCTTTGACTCTTAATTAACCTGTCTCAAAGTGTCTATTTTCTAATTTTTTATTGCTACAATAGTCAATACTTAAGTGGTTGGTTATCAGTAAAAGTCCCAAAAACAAAGACTTTTCAAATTAAAAGCTATTCGATTTAAGAAGTAAAAAAAATCTTTATAAATATTTGATTCCGAATATTTTAATGTTATTTTTTTTTGTAACTTTTTCCTGTTTAACTTTTAATCACAAAATCATGAAAAACTCTAAATTATTTACCCTCGTAATTGCCATTGCTGTCGTCGTATTAATTGTTTCATGCCATCGTAAAAGAGACAAGCTTGTGAATTCATGGAAAGTTACTGCTGTAGAACCAAAAGAAACTGTTTCTGATTCTACAAAAAACGCAATTTTAACCAACGGTATGCTTACTTTTACTGAAGATGGGCATGTAACAGGATATTTGCTTCGTGAAATCACAGACGGAACTTATGCGCTAACAGAAAAAGGTAAAAAACTAGTTATAAAAGACGAAGTTGGCACGCCTTACGTTTGTGAAAGTACTATAACAGATGATAAGTTAATTTTAGACACCAAAGAAGCCAAACTAACATTTGATAAAATTTAAATAATAATTACATCGTAATTCAGTACAAAAACCATTCGCTACAATTGTAAAGAATGGTTTTTTGATTTTTAAAGTTAAAATAAATATCTTTGCACTTCTTAAAATAAGTACTGGCATATGTGAAAAATAATTTCTTTCAGGAAAATGTAGTAAGCGACCACAACTTTGTGGCTGCTAGATTATTTATCTTTAAAAGAAAGGAATTATGCTTATTCTTCAAAATATCTCATATCAGCATGAGAATAAAGACATGCTGTTTCAAAACATTAGCTTTACGCTAAACAATCACGATAAAACCTCTTTGGTTGGAAATAATGGTGTTGGAAAATCTACACTTTTAAAAATTATTGCTGGTGAATTACAGCCTTTTTCAGGACAGATAATTCAGAATTCTAAGCCCTATTTTGTTCCACAATTGTTTGGTCAGTTTAACGATTTTACGGTTGCTGAAGCTTTGCACATAAAGGAAAAAATAAGTTCACTTAAAGAAATATTTGAAGGTATTGTGACTGAAGAAAATCTTCAATTGTTAGATGACGACTGGACGATTGAAGAACGCTGTAATGAAGCTTTGTCTTATTGGCAATTGCATGATTTGGATTTGAACCAGAAAATGGAAACTTTAAGCGGCGGACAAAAAACAAAAGTCTTTCTAGCCGGAATAATGATTCATCAACCCGACTTGGTTTTATTAGATGAGCCTAGTAATCATCTAGATTTTGCCAGCAGAACGTTACTGTATGATTTTATAAAATCTACCTCTAGTACATTACTTATTGTCAGTCACGACAGAACATTGCTCAATCTTTTGAGTAAGACGCTGGAAATGACCAAAAATGAAATTTCTGTTTATGGAGGGAATTATGATTTTTATAGTGAACAGAAAAAAGTTGAAAATAATGCCTTAGAACAAGATGTTCAAAGCAAGGAAAAGGCATTGAAAAAAGCCAAAGAAAAAGAACGAGAGAGTATTGAACGTCAAAATAAACTAGATTCGAGAGGCAAAAAGAAACAAGAGAAATCGGGTGTTGCCAGAATTATGATGAATACGCTCAGAAATAAAGCCGAAAATAGCAGTTCTAAGATTAAAGATGTTCATGCTGAGAAAATTAGTGGAATTTCTGAAGATTTGCGACAACTTCGATCATCACTTCCTGCAATAGATCAAATGAAATTTGGTTTTAATAATTCTTCTTTTCTTAAAGGAAAAATTCTTTTTAAGGCTTCAGAAATCAATTACAATTATGGTGAAAGGAATCTTTGGAATGAAAATCTAAATTTTGAAATTCTGTCAGGAGATCGTTTGGCTGTAAAAGGATTAAATGGCTCTGGAAAAACAACTTTAATTAAAATTATTCTTAGAGAATTAAATCCAACCCAAGGACAAATAACTTGTTTGGACAAAAAAGCAATTTATATAGACCAGGACTATTCTTTATTAAACCAAAATCTTAAAATTTACGAACAAGCGCAGGTTTTCAATGATTGCGGTTTAGAAGAGCATGAAATCAAAATGAGATTGAATCGCTTTTTATTTTCTAGAAATGATTGGGACAAACCTTGCAATGCACTGAGCGGTGGCGAAAGAATGCGCTTAATGTTATGCTGTTTAACGATTAGCAATGAATCGCCTGAAATTATAATTTTAGATGAACCAACAAATAATCTGGATATTCAAAATATAGAAATATTGACTTCGGCTATCAACGAATATCAAGGCACTTTAATTGTGATTTCACACGATCAATCGTTTTTGGAACAGATTAATATTGAAAAAAGTATTTTACTTTAAACAAAACAGTTAGCGCTGAGAATTATCTCGGCGCTAATTTTTCAATTTCATTGCAAATTAAATCTGGTTCTTGAAGTGTAATATAATGACCACTTTTTTCTGCAAAAATCTGTTTGCTATTTGATGACAATTGCAGTAAATCTATTTGCAATGTGTTATGTATAGCCAAATATTCTTTTTCTAATTTTTTATCCTTCATTCCTTCTACTCCGTCAGGATATTTTGCAGTGATTATTGTTAATGGAACCGAACCAAAACCATTTATTGCCGAGGCTTCCTTCATTAGTTTTTTATCATTTTCAAGTTCTGTCATCATTCCGTCAAAAATGCGATAAAAATATTTTTTTACATTTTGATTGAACCAATGCGTTTTAGGAACAACGGTTGTAAAACCAGTATTACTATAAAGGATTCTAATAACGCCAATTTCGTTCAAAAAACTTAAAAGTATTCTTGGCGGAGGTTGAACCGAATTTCTCAATGCTTCTGACGATTTTTCTAACTGCTTTGGATGTGTTACATCAACAAAAACAATTCCTGCCATATCTTTTTTATTTTTTTGAAGAAAAAATCTTGAAGTAATTCCACCAAAGGAATGTCCAACTAAAATGTATGGTTTTGGACAATTGGTCAGCTTCAGTAATTCTTCTAAATCGCTAGAATATCTTTTTAATGAAATTTCTTTAGAAGGATCACTCCATAAAATTCCAGCTTTATCATAAGAAATTGTGGTGTATTTTTTAGAAAGTTTCTTTTGGATTTCCTGCCAATGCAGATAATCTCCACCTAAACCAGATTCAAAAATTATGGTACAAGAACCATTTCCTTGCTTTTTGTAATGAATATTTCGGCCATCTATTTTTGCAAATTCATTATTATCAGGACGTTTACTGTCAAAGTAAAAGCGTGCAATTTGTTCAAATAAAAATCCTATAAAAATTAAAACTAGAAATGATATGAATGCTATTTTTAAGATTTTGAATATATTTTTTATCATTTTATATTTTTTAGAATACTTGCTGTAAGCTCCAAAAGTAAACCTATTTTTGCTCTAATTCAAAATTATTTATAATTATTCTAAATAATACTCAGCGATTTTATACTAAATAATTTATAGCCAATTTTTTACATAAAATCAGTAAATTGCAGAGAAGCTTTCTATAAAGCTATTTCTCTTTAAAATACACTGTTGAAAATCAGAACTTAACGTTTAATTAAATGTCTAAATTTATGAAACTAAAAAACAGAATTCTTCCTGCCCTACTTGCTTTTACATTATTAATAACTGAAACTGTCTTGCCTTGTACGAGAGTCGTTTATGAAGGTTTAAGCGGAACAATTATTACTGCACGTTCTATGGATTGGAAAGGTGAAATTCCGGCCAATTTGTGGATCTTTCCTCGTGGAATTGAAAGAGCCGGAGAAGTTGGAACCAGTTCTATCAAATGGAAATCTAAATATGGAAGTGTAATTACAAGTTCGTGGGATATTGCCTCTTCTGATGGAATGAACGAAAAAGGACTTGTAGGCAATCTTTTGTGGCTTGTAGAATCGCAATATCCTGCATTTGAAAAAAATGGAAAAGTAAAAGGTTTGGCGGTTTCGTTATGGCTCCAATATGTTTTAGATAATTTTTCGACAGTTGCAGAAACAGTATCAGCATTAGACAAGAACGATTTTGTGATTACTTCTTCTCATATTCCAGGAACTAACATTTTTGCTACTGTACATTTATCTATTTCTGATTCTAGTGGAGACAATGCTATTTTCGAATATATAAACGGCAAACTGGTTATTCATCACGACAGAAAGTATGTAACGATGACTAATTCTCCAATTTTTGATCAGCAATTGGCAATTAACGCGTATTGGAAAGGAATTCCTGGCACTATTATGCTTCCCGGAACCAATCGTGCGGCTGATCGTTTTGTAAGAGCTTCTTATTATATCGATGCCATTCCGAAAACAGATAACACTAGAACAGCTTTGGCAAGTGTTTTTGGAGTAATTAGAAACTGTTCTGTTCCGCTAGGAATTTCGTCTGAAACCGAACCGAACATCTCCTCTACTCGCTGGAGAACAGTTGCTGACCAAAAAAACTTGGTTTATTATTTTGATAATGTTCTGAATCCAAATGTGATTTGGGTTGAATTCAGTAAAATTGATTTTAGTGAAAAAGGGAAAATCAAGAAATTAAGTTTGGCTAATAATGAGAATTATGCAGGCGATTCACTACTAAATTTCAAGGAAACAAAGCCTTTTCAGTTTGCAGGACTTGATTAAGGTTAATCAAAAATACAGTTAAACCCTTCAAATTGAAAAGTTTGAAGGGTTTGTTTTTTGAAAATAAATCAAAAAAAATATTGCGCAGTCAAATGACTTCATTATATTTGCAGTCAAATAACTGCATAATGGAAATTAGAAGAGACGTTTTTCAAGCAATAGCCGATCCTACTCGAAGAGCTATTTTAAGTTTGGTTGCCATTCAGGCTATGACTCCTGGGGCAATTGCCGAGAATTTTAATTCGTCAAGACAGACGATTTCAAAGCATATTCAAATTCTAAGCGAATGTGAATTGTTGCATCAAACACAAAACGGTAGAGAAATTTATTATCATTTAAATCCAGAAAAAATGAAAGAAATTGACAAATTCATCGAGCCATTTAGAAAAATGTGGGATGATCGTTTTAATAAGTTAGAATCAATTATGAAAAACTATAAAAAATAAACCATGGAAAAGAAAACCAAAATTCATGCTGAAGACGACCGACATGATCTTGTAATTACAAGAGAATTTGATTTGCCTGTAGAATTATTATTTAAAGCTTATGAAGATCCTGAAATTGTAGCGCAATGGATGGGAACAAAAGTTCTGAAGCTTGAAAATAAAAAATATGGAGGATGGGAGTTTGAAACTAGTGATGCCAACGGTAATGTAGTTTTTAAAGCTAATGGCGTGATTCATGATTTTGTTCCAAATCAAAAAATAGTACGCACGTTTGAAATGGAAAATATCAATTTTGCACCTCAATTGGAGTTTTTAGAGTTTGAAAAACTAACTGATGATACCAGTAGATTAACGATGCAGATTATTTACAAATCAATTGAGCATAGAGCCACACAATTAAAAATGCCATTTGCGCAAGGATTAAATATCGCGCATAATAGATTAGAAGAAATTGTAACTAAACTTAAATAAAGTAATCATGACAAAACGTAATAAAATTATTTATTGGATTGCCACACTTTGGCTGGCTTTAGGAATGACTTCTACAGGAATCGTACAGCTTATACCAATGAAAGAAGAAGCTGAAATGATACAGCGTTTGGGGTATCCTCTTTATTTCTTGACTCTTTTAGGGGTTTGGAAACTTTTGGGTGTAATTGCTATTTTGATTCCTAAATTTGGTTTATTGAAAGAATGGGCTTATGCTGGCTTCTTTTTTGCGATGTCTGGAGCTGTTGTTTCGCATTTGGCTGTAAAAGAAGATGCTTCAACACTTTTCGGACCAATATTATTAATTGTTCTTACTGTAGTTTCTTGGTATTTTAGACCAGAAAGCAGAAGATGCACTTCTAACTAAAAAGTCAAAATCATGAAAAAACAACTGACAGCAAACCAACAAGAAGAACTTTTAAGCATTCTTGAAAAACGTTTTGAGAAAAATAAAAGTAGACATGAAAATCTAGATTGGTCAAAAATAGAAATCAAATTAAAGGCAAATCCGTCAAAGTTATGGTCGCTTGATGAAATGGAAAGAACGGAAGGCGAACCAGATGTTATTGGCTATGATCAAAAAACGGATGAATATTTGTTTGTAGATTGTTCTGCAGAGAGTCCAAAAGGACGCAGAAGCATTTGCTATGATCATGAAGCGTTGGAAAAAAGAAAAGAACACAAACCTGCAGACAGCGCTATAAATATGGCGCACGAAATGGGAATAGAAATTTTAAATGAAGAACAATATAAAGATTTGCAAAAGCTAGGAAAATTTGATGCCAAAACTTCAAGCTGGATTTTAACTCCATCAGAAATACGAAAATTGGGAGGAGCAATTTTTTCAGATTTCAGATATAATACTGTTTTTGTATATCATAATGGTGCCGATTCTTATTATGCCGCGAGAGGTTTTCGTGGTTTGTTAAGAATTTAAAATTAAAGTCCTTCAAGTAATTTGAAGGACTTTTTTTATTCTCTTAAAATTTTTTCCATTTTTTTGCCTTTAGCAATTTCATCAATTAATTTATCTAGATATCGTATTTTTTGAATTAAAGGATCTTCAATCTCTTCTACTCGATATCCGCAGATAACTCCAGTGATTTTGGATGCATTCGGATTGATTTCTGGAGCTTCGGCAAAGAAGGTTTCAAAATCTACTTTCTTTTCAATTTGTGCTTTAATTTGCTCGTCACTATATCCTGTAAGCCATTTGATTACGATATCTAATTCTTCTTTTGTTCTTCCTTTTTTTTCGACTTTTTGAATATATAAAGGATAAACGCTAGAAAATAGTATTTTGTAAATTCTTTCTGTTTTCATTGTAGTATCATTTTGCTAGAAATGCAGTTATGTAAATATAAATCAAAAGCTGTTAGAATAAAAATACAAACAATATTTAATACCTTAGAGTTTCAAAAAGTCAAGGAATTTTTAAAAGTTATTTCTATGGAAAATCAAGATAATAAAACACCTAAAGTAATCGGAATTGGCGGCATCTTCTTTTATTCGGATAATCCAAAAGAAACAAAAGATTGGTACGCTAAAAATCTAGGATTTGATATAAATGCGTGGGGCTCTTCAAGCTTTGATTCGAGAGATTTAGATAATCCAGACCAAATAAATTCGCTGCAATGGAGTCCGTTTCCAAAAGGAGATGATTACTTTTTACCTTCAAAAAAGGATTTTATGATCAATTATCGTGTGCAGAACATTGAAGGTTTGGTGGAACAATTAAAAGAAAATGGCGTGACAATTTTAGACAATATAGAAACTTACGATTATGGTAAATTTGTTCATATTATGGACGCTGAAGGCAATAAAATCGAGCTTTGGGAATCTCGTTGAGTTAACGAATGATGGGATTTAATTAGACATTCTTTTAAAATGTCAAATATCTAAAAATACTTAAAATTATATGTTTAATACATTAGTTAAAATCAATTGCCATTCAAAAAATAAATTCTTAAAACTAATTGCGAGCAATTTGCTAGAGAAATTTTATTGTTGCGAAATAAACTGTGTGGAAATGGACAAAAGCGTTTTGTTTGCACATCACGGCCGTGGATGCACCATTGTAGCAGCTAAAATTTGTGAGAATGTTGTCATATTTCAAAACGTATCTATCGGAGCAAATTTAAAATACAATAAAATTAGTAAGGAATGGGAAAATATTGGCAACCCGATTATTGCTAAAAATGTTATTATTGCCGATGGTGCCAAAATTTTAGGACCAATCGTAATTGGAGAAAATTCGGTTATTGGTGCGGGTTCTATTATTACAAAAGACATTCCGCCAAATAGTATAGCTTTTGGAGTAAATAAATTTAAACCAAAAGACGAAAACTATGATTTAATATTTAACTCCAATATGATTCATTTTCAGAAAATGATAGAAGTCAATAAAAATTTGATTACAGCGTTTAACAAACAAAATGGCATTATTTAATAAAACAAAAAGCCTCTATTAGAAATAATAGAGGCTTTTTGTTTAAATAGAATTTTAATTCCAAATTTCATTCATTTCTGTTAAAATAATTGGCTTTCCTTCTGTTACCACAATAGTATGTTCGTGTTGCGCCATAAAACCGCCTTTGTTTCCAACCATTGTCCAACCATCTTTTAAGGTTTCGGCATATGTAGAACTGGTAGAAATGAAAGTTTCAATTGCTACAACAGAATTCTTCTTAAATCTTGTTTGATTAAAACGGTCTCTATAATTGGCAATTTCATGCGGCGCTTCATGAAGACTTCTTCCTACTCCATGCCCTGTTAGGTTTTTGATTACTTTGTAACCACGTTTTTTAGCTTCTGTTTCAATCAGAAAACCAATATCAGAAATACGAACGCCACCTTTTATATTGTGAATGGCTTTATGCAAAATATCTCTAGAAGCTTCCACTAACTTTTGATGCTCATTTATATCATTACCAATTACAAAAGAACCTCCGTTATCTGACCAAAATCCATCCAATTCAGCAGAAACATCAATATTAATTAAATCACCTTCTTGCAAAATTCTTTTTTCAGAAGGAATTCCGTGGCAAAATTCATTGTCAACACTAATGCAAGTCCAACCTGGAAAACCGTAAGTTAAATATGGCGCAGATTTCGCTCCTAAATCATTTAAAATTTGTCCTCCGTAATCGTCTAATTCTTTTGTCGATATTCCAGGTTTGGCAAATTTTCTCATTTCTTTTAAAGTAAAAGCTACAGCTTCACTTATTTTTTTCATTCCTGCTAATTCTGCTTCGGTTGTAATAGACATTGTTTTGTTTCTTAAAATTAATAACGGTCTAAATTTACCACTTTTCTACAAGATGAATCGTTATTAAAATGCTAAAAACCTTCCAAAATCAATGACTTTGAAAGGTTTTTAACTTTTTACCAAGGACTTTCCTCGCTTTCGTCTTCAATATCGTTGCTGAAGAATTTTCCAGTTGGTCCATTTTCATCCAATAAAGTATGTTTTATAATGAAACTCGCTGCACTTTCAACACTTCCGGGGCCATTGTGATGATTAAAATCGGTTGCTGTGTAACCTGGATCAATTGAGTTTATTTTGAATGGAAGATCTTTTAATTCGTAAGCTAAAGTCACTGTAAATGCATTTAAAGCAGTTTTAGAAGAGACATATGAAATTGCTTTTATCGAATAATATTTCCAAGTTGGATCACTGTGTAAAGTGAGAGAACCAAGTCCTGATGTAATATTGCTAATTCTTGGATTTTCAGATCTTTTTAGCAAATCAAGAAAAGCCTGCGTTACAGTTATCACTCCGAAGAAATTCGTGTCAAAAACTTTTTGAATGTTTTCTATAGAAGTTGCCGAAGGACTTTGCGGAATATCTCCTAAAATTCCGGCATTATTAATCAGAATATCCAATTTACCTTTTTCTTTTTCAACGATGTTTTTTGCTTCTAAAACACTTTCTGCATTGGTAACATCAATTTGAATAGCTTTAATGTTTTGGAATCCTTTTTTGTTCAATTCTTTTACTACTTCTTCTCCTTTTGCAAGATCACGCGCTCCTAAATAAACAAATAATCCTTTTTCTGAAAGCTGTTTAGTAGTTTCTAAACCAATGCTCCTATTTGCACCTGTAATTAATACTGTTTTCATTTTTTAAATTTTTAAATTATCTGAAGCAAAGTTCCACCGATTAAAAACAAAAACATTTGCCATATGGCAAAAAGCGATTTTAACGGATATTTTTTCTAATTCTGCTTAAAGAGGATTGTGTTATTCCGAGATAGGAAGCCAAATACGAAAGCGGAACTCGATTAATTACTTTTGGAAACATTTCCATAAAAGATAAATAACGAGTTGTAGCATCTTCTGAAACCAAGGGACTTCTTCTAGCCACTTTCTGAATTAATGCTTTCGAAATGATTTTATGCACAACCGTGTCCCAACCAACAATTGTGTCTAGTAATTCTTGCCAATTGGCTTTAGAAAACACAATAATTTTACAATCTGTAACCGCTTGTACATAAGCAGACGAGCAAATATTATTGTCAAAACTTTCTAAATCTACCACTAGATTATTTTCGTCGATAAAGTATTTTGTGATTTCCTCGCCTTTGTTATTGTAGTAGCAAACGCGCATTATCCCTTCTATAATGAAGCCAACTTCAGCAGCTATTTTTTCAGCTTCAGAAAAGTATTCTTCTTTTTTGATTTCTTTTTCTTTGGCCTTCGTTAAAATCAAATCAATCTGTTGCTGATTTAAATTGCCAAATTGCAATATATAATTTACTAATTCTTTCATACACGAAAGTTAGGCATAAGTTTTTATTGAGAATTTGCCATATGACAAAAAAACTACATTCCCGGCCAGTACAGAAAATTAAATTTATGCCCGTCTGGATCTGAAAAACCAAAGGTATAACCAACTTCAAAATTTTCAGGTTCTGAGAAAATGGTTCCGTTGATTTCTTTTATTTTATTGTACCAAAGATCAACTTCCTCTACACTACTTGCAGACAAAGAAAATACAATTTCGTTGTCTACAGCTGTGTTAGAGAGTTTTCCTCTCATGGCATTTTCTAATCTTTTTGGTGTGAAAAAGTTAATTACAAAATCATTTTCTCCAAAAACAAAACTTACCAATTCTTTCGTTTCTTGTCCGTTTTGCTTAAAACCGAGAGCAGTGTAAAATTGAATTGTTTTCTGTATATCGCTCGAAACCAAGTTGGCCCATATCATTTTAGTTTTCATAAGCTTAAGTTTTTATTGATAACTAAATTAATCAATTAATTTGGCAAACACTTGATTTAATTCTGTTTAAGAACCTTAAAAAGCAATTCCAAACTGAAAACCTACAGTAAAACTAGCAGGATGATCATTTCCAAAACGAACGGGCAATGGCACAGCAAGGTAGTAACTGCAGCTTGTATTTTTTATAATTGTTTTATTGAAAACAGGCGTAAAACCATATCTTCCACCACTTTCAAAAGCGACTCGTCCAGCAAATGTGTAGCCTTTTCCTAAAGCGACCAAAACGCCTGGATGGAATAGCAAATTGGTCACTTTGCTTGTTCCTTGATCTTCTTTTATATTGGGAACGACTTCAAATGAGAATCCGATTTTTTCGTTTTTCCAGATATTTATTCCAGTAGGAAAACCAACAGCATAATAATCTCTAAAATTTACAGTAGTTTCATCTTCATTAATAGTGACTATTGGATGCATAATACCAAAATATCCCCCTATTTTAGGATATGTAGTTTGAGAAAAAGACGTAAAACCAATAAGTAGCACTGTAAAAAATAAAATCCGTTTAAATAACATTGTTTCTAGTTTTTGATTTGATAAACAAAGCTATGAGCATTGGTTTTCAAAAAATAGAATTCAATTTACCTTTTGTATCTGGTTTACTTTTTTGTTTTTTTTCTATAAGAAGAAGGATTTTTTCCCGTATAAAGTTTGAAAATTCTCGTAAAATGACTTTGATCTGAAAATCCCGTCATATAAGCTATTTCGGTTAAGGTATGAGACGAATTTTCAATAAGAATGATTGCTTTTTCAATACGAAGTTTTCTAACATACTCACCAAAATTTAAATCTTCAAAATGTTTAGAAAATTCTCGAGATAAATAGGAAGGATTCAAATTAAGTTCGTTTGAAATTTTCTTTAAATCAAAAGTAAATTGTGTGTCTATTTGATCTTGAATGATATCCTTTAAATCTTTAACCCAAGAAGGCGTTTTTCCAGAAGTTTTTTTGTCTTTAATAAACTTGTTATAAACTTCATGCAATAATTTCTCAAACGGACTATTCTGTAAATGATTCTGCTGATACAAATGTGTTGCCCAGCTATACAAAGCATCATAAAGAATCATGCCTTGTTCTAAAAGCTCATAATCATCTTTAATGTTATAAGCTAACCCAGAAGAAATTGCCCAAAGTCCAGCCGATTCTTTCGCAATTTGATGTCGGTCAGTATCTGCGCCGCGTACAATTCCTGCAATAATCTTAATTGCTGGATCTTTAATTTCATATTTTTTGACTATATAATCAAAAGTGCTTTCTTCATTATAATGAGTAAACTCAACATTTGGAATATCAAACGGAATAGCTTCAAGTTCCTTTGCTTTGGTTATAACGTCATCAAAAGGAACATAAATAAATTCAGATTCAAGATCTACAAACTTTCGAATCAGCCAAGGACGGGCAATTCGATCTATTTTGGGCCTCTCTCTGGTAATCCATTTCATTTTAATGTTGTTTTTTGGATTTGTTTCTTAAAAATATTAGCTAAGCTACATTTATTTGATAAGCTATCAAAAACTGAATTTTAAATTTTAGAATTTCTTTTATGTCTGAATTAGAAGGACATAAAAAAATGTTTCGGAAAGTTTATAATTAATTACTAAAGATCAGACAATTTCCTTGTAAGGTTTTTCTATATTAGCTAAAACTAAAATATTTTACACCAAATGATCTTAGCTTTTGACACTTATTATTTTGACCAAAAAGCAAAAACAATTTGTCTTGAATTCGCAGAGTGGAATGAAGACAAAAACTTTAAAATTTATTCTGAAACCATAAACAATGTAGAAGAATACATTCCTGGAGAGTTCTATAAAAGAGAGCTACCTTGTATTTTGAGCTTATTAAAACAAATTGATTTGTCGACTGTTGATGTTATTGTAGTTGACGGATTTGTTTATTTAAACGATGAAAACAAATATGGTTTAGGCGGCTATTTGTATGAAAAACTAAATAAAGAAATTCCAATTATTGGTGTTGCGAAAACCAATTTTGCTTCTATAGAAAAGAATAAAAAAGCACTTTTTAGAGGTGACAGCAAGAAACCGCTATACATCACCTCTATCGGAATTGATTTGGAAGAAGCATATAAAAAAGTAGAGAGTATGGCGGGAGAATTTAGATTTCCTACTCTGTTGAAAGAATTGGATAGGTTGAGTAAGGAGAATGTTTGAACAAGACTAAATGTTTATTTAAATCTTAAATGAAAATAGAGTTTGATTGAAGCAATTTTAAAAGTTAGTTTTCTATATTCGCCAAAAAATATTTTATAAATATTTAAGATTAGAAATGTATTAAAAATCTAGAATAGCACATGCTTTTTAACTCTATAAACTTTGCCATTTTTTTACCGGTTATTTTCCTCCTATATTGGTTTTTGGCCAAGAAAAATTTAAAATTTCAAAATATTTTATTACTTATTTCGAGTTATTTTTTTTACGCTTGTTGGGATTATAGATTTTTATTTCTTCTTATTTTTTCGACTTTATTAGATTATTTCACTGGAATTAAAATGGCTGATACAGAAAATCAAAACATAAAAAAGTTTTGGTTCTGGTTAAGCATATCAATTAATTTAGGTTTTCTAGGTGTATTTAAATATTATAATTTCTTTGTAGAATCTTTAGCTGATGCTTTAAAAAATACAGGTTTGCAAACCAATCTATGGACGCTCAAGATTATTCTTCCTGTCGGAATTTCTTTTTATACGTTTCATGGTTTATCTTATGTTATAGATATTTATAAAGATCGTATCAAAGCAGAGAAAAATTTTATTGATTATTCTTTATTCGTTAGCTTTTTTCCTTTATTGGTTGCAGGGCCAATTGAACGCGCAACTCATCTTCTTCCTCAGATAAAAAAAGAACGATTTTTTAATTATAATAATGCTGTTGACGGTTTAAGACAAATTTTATGGGGACTGTTTAAGAAAATAGTAATTGCCGATCAATGTGCGAAGCATGCAAATGAAATTTTCAATAATTCGATAAGTCATTCTGGAAGCGATCATGTGCTTGGAGCAATCTTTTTTGCATTTCAAATTTATGGAGACTTTTCAGGTTATTCAGATATTGCTCTAGGAACTGCTCGTCTTTTCGGGATAGATCTTTTAAAAAACTTTGCTTTTCCTTACTTTTCAAGAGATATAGCTGAATTCTGGCGCCGTTGGCATATTTCGCTTTCAAGTTGGTTTCGAGATTATCTTTATATTCCGCTAGGAGGAAGTAAAGGAAGTATATTCATGAAAGTTAGAAATGTCTTTATCATTTTTATAGTAAGCGGATTTTGGCATGGTGCAAATTGGACCTTTATATTCTGGGGTTTATTAAATGCGTTGTATATTATGCCTTCAATATTGTTCAATACTAATAGAAATAATATAGATATTGTGGCAAAAGGAAAAACACTTCCAAGTTTTAAAGATTTTCTTTCTATTGCAATTACTTTTAGCTTGACTGTATTTGCATGGATATTTTTTAGAGCGGAAAGCTTAAACGATGCATTTCATTACATATCACAAATATTTTCGAGCTCATTGTTCTCTATTCCAACGATTAGACCTACATCATTATTCATTCTATTAATATTATTTATTCTTATAGAATGGTTGGGTAGAGAAAAAGAATATGCAATTGCTTCTTTAGGTTTAAAATGGAAACCGGTTTTTAGATACTCCTTCTATTATACAATAATTATTTTAGTTTTTTGGTTTGGAGGAACAGAGTCAGAATTCATATATTTTCAATTTTAAGTTATGAAAAAGTTTATTCTAAAAACATTGCCTTTTACCCTGCCTTTTTTTATTTTATATATAATTACATTTTTATTTTATTCTGATGCAGAGACTCCGGATTTATTGCGTTTAGGCTGTATTCCAAATATTGATAAAGAATATATGAAAACTTTTGATTCAAATGAAAAAGTAAAATTTGAATTCTTATCAAAAACTAGAAAGAGGGAGTTTAAAATTCTTACCATTGGAGATTCATTTTCTGATCGTGGAGCTATTGGATATAATAATATACTTGCCAGCAATTTTAGTGTTTTGAATGTTGATAAAATCATTAGAGAAAATCAGATTCAAACTTTAATTGAAATGGTTAATGGAGATTTTTTTTCAAACTATAAAATTGATTATGTTATACTCGAAAATATAGAACGAAAAATTGTTTCTAATGCAAAGAATGCCAACTCAAGTCAAAAGATATGTATTGGTGAGATTGACTCCTTAATTGAAAATAATCATAAAAAGAATGAAAAGCATAACTATGAATTGTTTTCTAAGACGACTTTGAAATTTCCTTTTTTATTTTTAAAGTTTTTTTTAAACAAAAATTATTTATCTAATGATTTAGTTTATAATGTCGATCTTAATACAAGAGATTCATTTAGCAATAATTCTAATAAATTGCTTTTTTATCGTGAAGATCTTAGTATGATAGAGACAAATAATCTAGTTAGTAACATAGAAAATCTTAATGATAAATTAAATTTTATAGCAAAGAAACTGGAACAAAAAGGAATAAAGCTAATAGTTTTACCAGCACCGGACAAGTATGATATGTATTACTCTTATATTGAAAATAATAATAAATTTGAAAAACCTCTTTTCTTTGAAAATTTAAAAAAGTTTAATAAGAATTATATTTATATAGATTCAAAAGATCTATTGTCAAAAAATATGAAGAATAAAAAAGATATATATTATTTTGGCGATACTCATTGGTCACCTGTTGCAGCAAAAGTAATAGCAGAAGAAATTAAGAAAAGAATAAACATGTAAGACAAAACTCCTCAAGCAAATTGAGGAGTTTTTTTTATTATATTACTTGATTCGAACTCAAAAACCGATGATATTCATTTATTTTTAGTTTCAATCGGTTTGCTAAATATTCGTTTCCTTCTTTTAGTTCATTATGAATGATTTCTGCTTCAGTAATGTAATATATTTTTTTGTCATCATTCCAATAAAAAGGCGGTTGGTATAGATTTGAAATTCTGTCAGCCATCTTTACTGCCCAAACTTCTTTAGGCTGTTGTTTGATTCTTCTTAAACTGTCCATCATTTTTTCAGAAGAATCTTCAATTTTATCGTTTTTTGTTAAAGCAAGTACTCCAGAAGCTACATCATTTCCAAACAGTTCCATTACTTTTTCGTATTTTATTTCTGTATCTTCTATCGTATCATGAAGCATCGCACATTTAATGGCTAGATCAGCATTCATGTTTTCTGTAAATCGAAGAGCATTTAGAACTTCAAAAACAACACTTCCAATATGATTAAGATATTCTACTCTATCGCCTTCATTAAATCCACCATATTTTTGTCCGTCATGAAGTTTCGAAACCAGTTTCCAAACATTCTGAATTTCATCTATTGACCAGTCTTTTTGTTGTTCCATAATTTTAATTTTGATTGAATGTAATTTATTGCTTTTTATAATAATCTGCAATAGTACATGAAGCTTTATTTTATAAATATTAAAATATTAGTAAGAGGATTTCGCTTATATTAGCGTATATAAATAGTAAGTTATTCAATGCAAGAAATTCTAGAAATTAAAGAATTAAATACTGAGGATATAAAATTTCTTAAACGAAAATTGAAAAAAGGATATATTTTGTTAGTTCTTTTAACTCTCTTTTCTATAGTTCTGCCAATTTATCTAATTTATTTAGCTGTACAAAAGCAACACAATGAAGATAAAGGATTTGCAATTTTGATGATATTGGTAGTTTTTGGTTTCTGGATCTATATTACGATCCAAGCATTGATAACGGTTTTAGAAAGAAAACGAGGTTTGTATTTTCAAAAAAAGATAGAGGGAAATGTGAAAGTTTTAAAAAAAGAGATTGTAACTCATGAAGGTTATGATTCGGATACGATTTCTCATGAAATAACAATTTATTCTCCAATTGAAGAGAAATACAGAAACGTTTCTATTTATGAAAGAGACTACCAGAAAATCGAAACTGGAGATTTTATAAGTATTACTTATTTTACAATGAATACTTCTATAAAAGCGTTAATTTTTAAGGATAAAAATTTAAAATACAAGTCTTTTACCACGCAAAGAAACGTTTTATAAATTTAAAAACCAGATTTGAATTACCCGACGTTAGAAAAAGATATTTAGGAAGTTCTGGTTATGAATATTTTGATGAACAATAGAGAATTAAACGAAATATCTAATGAAAGATTTTAGTCCGGACGATTTTCCAAAAAACCTGAATGATCAGGAAATAGAATTATTGGCCCAACTTGTTGAAAAAAATCCAATATCCGATTTGTGGAAACAGATTGCTGTTAATTTAACTTCCGACCAAAAAGTTAGAATCAATAAAAGGATTGAGATTAATAATTATTCAAAATCACAAAAAGTATCCTCTTTTTATCAAAAATCTATGGAAAATGAAGAATGGGAAAAGTTGGTTAAAGAGAAAGAGTTAGAAAAATATCGTGGTAATATGGTTAAATTTGGATTGTGGCCCAATGATTTTGATAAAAACAAATAAGATCAAAGCAAACCAAAATTTGCTGTAAGAAGTGCTCCGAAAAATCAATCTTCCTGCGTAATGGATAAACCAATTATCGAAAATTTAAAAATTTTATCAGAGTGTTTCAATCACAAATCTGATACTTTCTCGAATTCAACCATTTTTGTGAATGAAGTAAATAAAATTAGCGTTCAGCTCGAAGATGAAACGAATTTTAGAATTACGTATAATCTGCATTTTGATAAAAAAACGCTTTTGGTGCCAGAGGAAACGGTTTATCATTTTTGCTTGAGTTTATTTAAAAGGAAATATGATGATGTAGAACTGCCTTTTAGTATCAAAAAAACAATAGAAATCGCTGAATGGTTTAAAATTGAGCAAGAAGAATCTGTAAACATCATTAGCGCGATTGAAAAAGAACTCGATTATAATTATAGATTAAAACATTTATTTTTAAAAAGTGCCCGATTTGAAATAACGTATTGTAACGGTTTGCTAATTCTAGAAGATAAAGAAAAAGAATATTTTTCTGATGTGTTTAATTTTAGAAAAATACAGATAACTCCTTTAAAGAAATCCCATGAAGCTTAAATTTATTATTCTATTCGCCATAATTTACATTCAAGTTCCAGTTTTTGGACAAAGTAATTTCTCAGACAATCCTTTAGATGCAGTATTTGAAACTAAAGATTCAGATAATTTCTGGATAGCTTTTGACAAAATGGACAAATCAAAAGACAATCCATTTGTGGAGTACATTCAAAAAGGTTCTCCTGGAGTTAAGGCTTTTACTGAAAACAGAATTATTAATGCCGACTCTCTTTTTACAGTTGTAAAAAAAAGAAAAGTAGATTATGAGTCTTCGAGAAATGTTTTAGATGGTCTTTCTTCTAAAGAAAAGCGAGTGAAAGCTATTTACAGCTCATTAAAATATTGGTATCCAAAAGCAAAATTCCCTCCTATTTATTTTGTTTACGGAAGATTTAATTCAGGCGGAACCTCTGCTCCTGAAGGAGTTATTATTGGAATTGAAAAGCTTCAAAATCTAGATGGAATTTCGGGCTTAATTGCGCACGAACTAATTCATTATCAGCAAAACATAACAGGTAAAGACATGCTCTTAAAATGGTGTTTGATGGAAGGTGGTGCAGATTTTATTGGCGAACTTATTTCTGGAGAATCAATTAATCAGTTTTCGTATAAATATGGAGCGCAAAATCAAGATAAATTGTGCCAAGAATTTGTAACAAGATTAAAAAATACTGATTATCAAGATTGGTTGTATGGAACTTCAAAAAAAGATGACAGACCAAATGATTTAGGATATTGGATTGGATATAAAATAATTGAATCTTATTTTAATAAACAAAAAGACAAGCAAAAGGCAATAGATGATATATTGAATATAAAAGATCCATTACAATTTTTAAAAGAAAGTGGATTTTTAAATACTGATATCAAAAAGTATCAAAAAGCGAAAAAAGAAAGTTTTGATTCATTTTTTAAATAAAGAAATTCACAAGTATTATTTACTTTCATAAAATCTAAAAATGAACATATTAAGAATATTTGACCAGACATTTACCGAACGAAAATTTGTATTTTTCATTCTATTCGAATTGCTAAACCATCCTGAATTTGAAGAATTAATGCCTTTAGAATATAATACACTATTATCTGAATTTAACGAAAAGCTCAGATATGGCAGTTTTAACGAATTAAATTTAAACATCGTTCTGAATCAGGAGAACAAAGCTTCATTCATAAAAATATTTGAGTCAATTAATTCTAACAGATTTAATTTAGTGTCTAATGATTTTAATCAAGTATTACAATCAAAATTGTTCTTAAATCAAGATCGCAAGAAAATTGGACGAATAATCTATGAGCAACTTGAAAATAAGATTTATGTAACAGATATTTTTAATGCAATTTTAAACGGATTAAAATTCGAAACCCTTTATGAGCCTAGCATTGTAAGTGCAGGCGAATTGCTTGGAGATTGGATTTCGCTTAAAGAAACTGGTCAGTTAAGAATCAATTACAATATGACAGATTGGATGCCAATTGGTTCTAAAATAGAACTGAAAATTGAGCCGTTTAATGATGAAATTTACAAATTTATCTGTTTAACAACTGTAATGGATTATAACACAAAAGAAACTTTTTTGATAACCGTTCTTGAAACGAATGTTCAGATAAAAAATGGCTTTTTTTATCATTTTCATTTTCAGACCAATGAACTTATATACAAAAAGCCAATATATGAATTTGAAAATGATAGGTTTAAAACTACAATCAATCAATATGATTTTGTTTTTAAAAGGAAAAAAGCAATCAGTAATTAAAGTCTATACTATTTTTAAAACATTTATAATTTTAATAAATACCTATTTCAAAAAATCGCATAATAATTATCACAGCAATAAAAACTCCAATGATAATATAATTCACTTTCTGAGGAATTTTTGCCAAACCGTTTAAAAATAACATAAAGGCTAAAAAAAACGCTGTTGTTCTTTGTCGAATTTTGTATAATTCTCGATTATGATAAAATTCATCTTGCGTCATTAATGAATTTCCATTTAAACTAAGCCCGATTACAGTTACATCTTCTTTGCCTTCAGAAAGTTTTTTAAAATCTGATGATTTAATTAATAAATCGACCTTTTGGCCTTGTTTTAAATTTGATACAACATCCTGTTTTTCTTTAGATACACTTGCATTCAAGATATTAAATCGATTCTCAAAGGTTTTTGTCCAAAATTTATAATCAGAAGTACCTCTGCCCTTTGCACTGGCGATATCATTTTTTAGTTCTACTCTAATTTCTTGTAACTCTGTTTTTTTAGATGTCAGATTATAGGATAAACTTAAATACAATATTAAAATTCCTGTAAATATAAAATACCAGTTTAGGTTAGATTTTTGTTTTGCCAATTTTTGTGTTCAAGATTTAGATTTCAGATTGAAGTTGAAAACTTAAATAAGTTTTTTTTCGTTTAAATATAGGAACTATTCTATAATTTGCTCGTTTTAAAAATCAGTATTTTAATTTCTATTGTAAATCAAGAGATAAAGAAATTAAATATGTAACTATGCTTATAAAATAAACTTATTAAAAAATAAAAGCCTGTATATCCTAAGATTTACAGGCTTTATTGTTTTTGTGGGGAGAGCAGGATTCGAACCTGCGAAGTTCACACAGCAGATTTACAGTCTGCCCTCGTTGGCCGCTTGAGTATCTCCCCAAAATTTGAGTGTAAAGCATAAATCATTACATTCAAGAAAATCAAAAAAAAACTCCTTAATTAGTTAAGGAGTTTTGTGGGCGATGAGGGGTTCGAACCCCCGACCCCCTCGGTGTAAACGAGGTGCTCTGAACCAGCTGAGCTAATCGCCCTATTTTACTAGGTTGCTATCGTTTGTGATTGCGAGTGCAAATATACAGCTAGATTTTATATTTCCAAGTCTTTTTTTGAAAAAAGTAAAAAAAAGATCTAATAAAATTTTTAGAATTCTATTTATCAATGAATTAAAAATAAGTAAAAATGTATGTTTTTTAAAATTTAGTTAAAAATTGAATGCCTTGAGACTAAATGAGGATATTCTTTTTGTAATCATTTGCTATAGTTATACCTTTGCGTACCTTAATTGTATATTCAAATGGCAAGATTTCAAGAAAATGATTTACCTAAAGCTAAATTAAACTCTAACTCCCTTCAAAAAGCTCTCCGAATTTTTAAATATGCTAAAAACCATAAATGGAAATTCTTCCTTGGTTTGATATTCTTATTCTTAACAAGTGCCACTGCCCTAGCCTTTCCTAAATTAATGGGAATGTTAGTAGATTGTGTTACCAATAAAGACCTTTCAAAAGCAAATGAAATAGCTCTTGGTTTAATGGCAATTCTAGGACTTCAGGCTATTTTCTCTTTTTTTAGAATTTCATTGTTTGTGAATTTTACCGAAAACTCGCTTTCAAACATTCGTTTTGCTTTATATGAGAATTTGATAAAATTACCAATGTCATTTTATTCGCAAAAACGCGTTGGAGAACTTAATAGTAGAATAAGCGCAGATATTTCGCAATTGCAAGATACATTTAGTACGACTATTGCAGAGTTTTTACGTCAGTTTATTCTAATTATTGGAGGTTTTATAATTTTAGGAAGCATTAGTCCAAAATTAACTTTAATGATGTTAGCAATTGTGCCTGTTGTGGCTGTTGCTGCTGTAATCTTTGGAAGATTCATTCGTAAATACGGAAAAAAAACGCAAGATAAAGTTGCTGAAAGTCAAGTTATTGTTGAAGAAACATTACAAGGAATTAGCAATGTAAAAGCATTTGCTAACGAATGGTACGAAATTCAACGCTATAAAAACAAGATTAGAGAAATTGTAAAAATTGCCATTAAAGGTGGTCAATACAGAGGTTACTTTGCTTCATTTATTATTCTTTGCCTTTTCGGATGTGTTGTTGCTGTTGTTTGGTACGGAATTACACTAACAATTAAAGGAGAAGTTGAAGGTGTTGGTGATTTAATTTCGTTTGTATTGTATACTACTTTTATTGGAGCTTCTTTTGGCGGAATTGCAGAAATGTATGCGCAGATCCAAAAAGCAGTTGGTGCAACAGAACGTGTTTTTGAATTATTAGAAGAAACTCCTGAAGAAATTAATGCTAAACCAAGACTTTCGGCAGTTGAAAAAATTAAAGGAAACGTTTTTTTCAATAATGTTGCTTTTAGTTATCCTTCAAGAAAAGAAGTTCAGGTTTTAAAAGATGTTAATTTTACTGCCGAATTCGGACAAAAAATTGCAATCGTAGGACCAAGTGGTGCGGGAAAATCTACTATTTCTTCTCTTTTATTGCGTTTTTATGACATCACTTCTGGACAAATATTAGTTGATGGTAAAAACATTCATGATTATGATTTAGAAGATCTTCGCGGAAATATGAGTATCGTTCCTCAAGACGTAATTTTATTTGGAGGAACAATTAGAGAAAATATTGCTTACGGAAATCCGAATGCTACAGAAGAAGAGATTATCACAGCCGCAAAACAAGCCAACGCTTATAATTTTGTGGATGGTTTTCCTGAAAAATTTGAAACTTTGGTTGGAGAACGTGGTGTTAAACTTTCTGGAGGTCAGCGCCAGCGTATTGCAATTGCGAGAGCATTGCTTAAAAATCCAAGCATTTTGATTTTAGATGAAGCTACATCCTCTTTAGATAGCGAAAGCGAAAAACTTGTTCAAGAAGCTTTAGAAGTGTTAATGGAAGGAAGAACAAGTATTATCATTGCTCACCGTCTTTCGACAATTAGAAATGCAGATAAAATTCTAGTTCTTGACAACGGAAAAATTTCAGAAGAAGGAACGCACCAAGAATTAATAAACTTAGAAAACGGTATTTATAAAAACTTGAGTAATTTACAGTTTAGTAATTCATAAACAGGATCTAGACTCTGCTTAATTGATAAAAAAAACTCCAATCAAAAAAGATTGGAGTTTTTTTTATCTCTAAACTGAGACAGAAATCAGAAAACTAAAAATTATTTTCCTTTTCTTCTCTTGCGTTCTGCTTTAATCATAGATAATTCGCGACTTGTTTGTCCGGCAACCGAAGTGTTTTCTTCTGCACGACGAATCAAGTACGGCATAACATCTTTTACAGGTCCAAATGGTAAGTATTTAGCGTCGTTATAGCCGTTTTCTGCTAAGTTGTAACTAATATTATCACTCATTCCATATAATTGTCCAAACCAGATTCTAGAATCATTTTTAGCGATTCCTTTCTCTGCCATCATTTCCATTAATTTGTATGAACTTAATTCATTATGAGTTCCTGCAAAAATGGCCATTTTGTCAATATGCTCTAACATATATTGTACAGCATTATCATAATTTACATCTGTAGCTTCTTTAGAAACGCAAATTGGAGAAACATAGCCTTTTTCTTCTGCTCTTTTGTTTTCTTTTTCCATGTAAGCGCCACGAACCAATTTCATTCCGATATAGAAACCTTCAGTTTTTGCAACTTCGTGAATTTTTTTCAAATAATCTAAACGATCCCAACGGTACATTTGTAAAGTGTTAAATACAATTGCTTTTTCTTTATTGTATTTACGCATCATGTCGGTAACCAAATCATCAGCAGCATCCTGCATCCAGCTTTCCTCACCGTCAATTAATAAAGCTACATCTTTTTTATGCGCTTCACTGCAAACTTTATCAAAACGAGCTACTACTCTATCCCATTCTGCTTGTTCTGCTGGGTTAAGAGTTTGTTTTTCTCCTAATTTCTCATATAATTCGAAACGGCCTAAACCAGTTGGTTTAAAAACTGCAAATGGAATTGCCAAACGTTCTTTAGCAAAATCGATTGTTCTTAAAGTCATTTCTAAAGCGGCATCAAACTGCTCTTCTTCTTCTTTTCCTTCAACAGAATAATCTAAAACTGAAGAAACTCCTTTTGTAAACATTTTGTCTACAACAGTAAGACAGTCATTTTCGTTTACACCACCACAAAAATGGTCAAAAACAGTTGCACGAATTAATCCTTCTACTGGTAAATGAGCTTTAATTGCAAAATTAGTTACAGCTGTACCAATTCTTACAAGAGGTTCGCTGTCAATCATTTTGAAAAGGAAATAAGCTCTATCAAGCTCTGTGTCGCTTTTTAGTGAAAACGCAACTTGAGTGTTGTCGAATATCTTTTCCATTAAGTTTTATTTTTTATGCAAATATAGAGAGTGTTTTGAATATTCTTTATCAAACGGCATCAAATTTTTGTATATTGTTAATAAGAATGTCAAAAGCATAAATTTATGAAGTAAATGTTTACTACTTAAAAGAATTTTATCTTAATTTTAAAGAAGCAAACCCGCATTTTACACAAATTAGCCTTAAAGTTTGAATATTATTAAGGTAAAAATGCCTTATTTTTGCGCTTTAAATTAACTAAAAGAACTATGCAATCTATTCAAGCCAATAATTATCTCGTGCATTTTAATGAGAATGCTTACGAAGCTTTAAATAAACATTTAAGAGAAAGTAAATATTCTAATATATTTATAATTGTTGATGATCAGACTAATGAATATTGCTTATCTAAATTTATTCCGCTTTTAGAAACTGATTTAGCAATAGAAATCATAGAATTTGAAGCTGGAGAAGCAAACAAAAATATAGAAACCTGTATTGAGATCTGGAATATCTTGACAGAACTTGGAGCTGATAGAAAATCGCTTATTATTAATTTAGGAGGCGGTGTTGTTACAGACTTAGGCGGTTTTGTTGCTTCTACTTTTAAAAGAGGCGTAGACTTTATTAATATCCCAACTACATTATTATCTATGGTTGATGCTTCTGTTGGAGGAAAAACAGGTGTTGACTTAGGAAATCTTAAAAATCAGATCGGAGTTATCAATGTGCCGCAAATGGTTTTAATTGATACGCAATATCTAGAAACTTTACCTCAAAGCGAAATGCGTTCTGGTTTGGCAGAAATGCTAAAGCACGGTTTAATATACGATGCGCCATATTGGAGACAATTTTCAGATTTAAAATCAATTGTTTTTGATGAATTAGACCAATTGATTTATCGTTCTGTAGAAATTAAGAATGAAATCGTTATTCAAGACCCAACTGAGAAAAATATACGTAAAGCTCTAAACTTCGGACATACGCTAGGTCACGCTATTGAAGGATACTTTCTAGAAAGTGAAGAAAAAACAACTTTACTGCACGGAGAAGCTATTGCTGTTGGAATGATTTTAGAAAGTTATATTTCGCTACAAAAAGGATTAATCTCTGAAGAAGAATATAGAGAAATTAAAGCAGTTATTAAAGATATCTATGACGATGTGATTTTTGAGGAAAAAGACATCGATCCGATCTTAGAATTGTTAATTCACGACAAAAAAAATGAATACGGTTTAATTCAATTTGCATTGATTGAAGGAATCGGAAAAATAAAAATTAACCAATCCGTTGAAAATAAATTGATTCTAGAAGCGTTTGACGATTATAAATCTTAAACTTTTTTTAATCAAAAGCATTGCATTTGGTATATATTATTTTTTACATTTGCCCCATGAAAACAAACAATCAGCAAAGGCACTTTAGCTCTTACAGAAACAGGCTCAACACTTCTTTATTAAGAATGTTGAATCGTTTTTATAATAGTAAAAGCCCATTTTGTTTTGATGTTTTCCAATGTACAAAAGCGGAGCATGAAAAACTGCCTATTATATTTGCCAATATTAGAGTTTGAATTTAAGATTAAGTCCCCAAAAACCTAAAATTAAATAAAATTACAATCTCTAAAATATTGATAAATAAATGAATACAAAATATTCTGATCTAATAAACCAAACATATTACTTTCCGCAAGAGGAATTTAAATTAAACAAAGACAACCTATTGTTTCACAATATCGATTTAATGAAATTGGTAGAACAGTATGGTACGCCATTAAAGTTTACTTATTTGCCTCAGATTTCTGAAAACATCAACAAAGCAAAAGCTTGGTTCAGAAAGTCGATGGAAAAGAATAAATACGACGCAAAATACTATTACTGTTATTGTACAAAAAGCTCTCATTTTGAATACATTATGAATGAAGCTTTCAAGAATAACATTCATATCGAAACATCATCTGCTTTTGATGTAAATATTGTTGAGAATTTATTAGAAAATGGTAAAATCAACAAAAGTACATATGTAATTTGCAATGGTTTTAAAAGAGATGAGTACATTAATAACATCGCAAGATTAATTAATAACGGACATAAAAATACTATTCCGATTATTGATAATTACGAAGAGTTAGATTTGCTTCAAGCAGAAATTAAAGGAAAATTCAAAATTGGAATCCGTATTGCTGCTGAAGAAGAGCCTAAATTTGAGTTTTATACTTCTAGATTAGGTATTGGTTATAAAAACATAGTTTCTTTCTATAAAAAACAAATTCAGGAGAATGATAAATTAGAGCTTAAAATGCTTCACTTTTTTATCAATACCGGAATAAACGATACATCATATTATTGGAATGAGCTTGTAAAATGTATTAAAGTTTACATTGCTCTTAAAAGAGAATGTCCTACACTAGACGGACTAAACATTGGCGGTGGTTTCCCTATCAAAAACTCACTCGCTTTTGAGTATGATTATCAATATATGATTGATGAAATTATCAATCAAATTAAAATTGCTTGTGATGAAGCTGAAGTTGATGTTCCAAATATTTTTACGGAATTTGGATCATTTACAGTAGGTGAAAGCGGTGGTGCAATCTATCAGATTTTGTATCAAAAACAACAAAATGATAGAGAAAAATGGAATATGATCGACTCATCTTTCATTACCACTTTACCAGATACTTGGGCTATAAATAAACGTTTTATCATGCTGGCTATTAACCGCTGGAATGATACTTACGAGCGGGTACTGTTGGGAGGTCTGACTTGTGATAGTGACGACTATTACAACTCTGAGCAAAACATGAATGCAATTTACCTGCCTAAGTACAGCAAAGAGAAACCATTATACATCGGATTCTTTAATACTGGCGCTTATCAAGAAACAATTGGAGGATACGGCGGTTTACACCACTGTCTGATTCCACAGCCAAAACATATCTTAATTGATCGTGATGAAAATGGAATTCTGGCAACCGAGGTTTTCTCAGAACAACAGACTTCAGACGATGTTTTAAAGATTTTAGGCTACAAAAAAAAGTTATAAAAAACGGTAGATTAAGTGAAAGAAATTTGTTTAAAATTCTTAATTTGCATTAACATCCAAAAAGGTTAAACTTTTTAATTCAAAAAAAACAAAAAAAATGAAAGGACCAATCAGTCAGTTTATTGAAAAACACTATTTGCATTTTAACTCTGCTTCATTAGTAGATGCTGCAAAGGCATACGAGCATCAATTAGCTGATGGTGCTAAAATGCTGGTAAGTATGGCTGGCGCAATGAGTACAGCAGAAATTGGTAAAATTTTTGCCGAAGTAATCAGACAAGACAAAGTGCATATTATTTCATGTACTGGAGCAAACTTAGAAGAAGATATCATGAATTTAGTAGCTCATTCTCACTACGAGAGAGTTCCTAACTACCGTGATTTAACACCAGAAGACGAATGGGCTTTATTGGAAAGAGGACTAAACCGTGTTACAGATACGTGTATTCCTGAGCATGAAGCTTTCCGTCGTTTACAAAAACATATTTACAAAATTTGGAAAGATGCTGACGACAAAGGTGAGCGTTACTTCCCGCACGAATTTATGTATAAAATGTTATTGTCTGGCGTTTTAGAAGAATACTACGAAATTGATCTAAAAGATAGCTGGATGTATGCAGCTGCAGAGAAAAATTTACCTATTATCGTTCCAGGATGGGAAGATAGTACAATGGGTAATATCTTTGCTTCATACGTAATTAAAGGAGATTTAAAAGCATCTACCATGAAATCTGGAATTGAATACATGACTTTCCTTGCGGATTGGTATTCTAAAAACAGTTCAAACGGAATTGGATTTTTCCAAATCGGTGGTGGTATCGCGGGTGACTTCCCTATCTGTGTTGTTCCAATGCTATATCAAGATATGGAAATGCACGATGTTCCATTTTGGAGTTATTTCTGCCAAATCTCAGATTCAACAACTAGTTATGGTTCTTACTCTGGGGCAGTTCCAAATGAAAAAATCACTTGGGGTAAATTAGACATCAAAACCCCTAAATTTATTATTGAATCGGATGCTACAATTGTTGCTCCGTTAATTTTTGCATACTTATTAGATTTATAAGATAATTTATGAAAAGAGTTATAGTAGACTACGCTAAACTTACCAACGAAATTTTAAACCTTTTGGTTGAAAAATTTCCTGATGGTTATGATGATTCGGATGTAATCCGTTTTAGAAATGCTAAAAACGAATTGGTCGAAGCTGTTGAAGTTCGTACTGAAGACACTATTTACTTAGTAAAAATTAGTACTAAACTTGCTGACAGAATTGAAAACTACGATGAAGATGACGATTTAGATGTTGATGTAGATGCAATTGCACCAGTTAAAGGTTTGGATCTTGATGATGATATTAGTAACGACGACGATGACGACGACGACGATAATCATGACAAACCAGATACTGACGGTGGTGACGACGATGACGATGATGACGATAAAGCAGACACTGATTATGATGAAGAAGACGAAGATGATGAAGATTAATTCATTTTCTTTTTAATAAATAAAAGGAACTCTATTTGGGGTTCCTTTTTTTATGATACGCACAATAACAAAACTAATTTAAATTTTTATTTTTATAGGATTATTTTTACATTTAAATCTTGAATAAAAATATATGCCTATGACTTCAGAAATTCTACATACCACATTAAAAGAAAATTTTGGTTTCGAAAAATTTAGACCAAATCAAGAAACTATAATCAATACCATATTATCTGGTCAAGATACCTTGGCTATTATGCCAACTGGAGGAGGAAAATCAATATGTTTTCAGCTCCCGGCTCTAATTTTGCCAGGAATTACAGTTGTAATATCGCCTTTGATTGCATTAATGAAAGATCAGGTTGATAGTTTGAAAACCAACGGAATATCAGCTTGTTACATTAATAGTTCTCAATCATCACAAGAACAGCAATATTATATAGACAACTTAAAATCAAATCATTTTAAATTAGTTTATATCGCTCCCGAAAGTCTTTCTTACTTAGATATGGCTTTCAATGAGTTGAATATTAGTTTAATAGCAATTGATGAAGCGCATTGTATTTCGTCTTGGGGACATGATTTTAGACCAGCTTATACTAATTTAGGATATTTAAAAAGCCGCTTCCCTTCTACTCCAATCTTAGCTTTGACTGCCACGGCTGACAAAGCAACGCGAACAGATATATCTAAACAATTAAATCTTAAGAATCCAAAGACATTTATTGCGTCTTTTGATCGTAAAAATTTAAGTTTAGAAGTTCGTCCAGCTTTGGATCGCGTTAAACAAATAATTGATTTTATTGAAAATAAACCCAATGAGTCTGGAATAATTTATTGCTTAAGTCGTAAAACGACAGAAGAACTTGCTGAAAAATTAAAGAAGAATGGCATCGAAGCAAAAGCCTATCATGCTGGTTTAGATAATGAAACGCGTGCTAAAACTCAAGATCAATTTATAAATGATGACTGTCAAGTAGTTTGCGCTACAATTGCTTTTGGAATGGGAATTGACAAATCGAATGTTCGTTGGGTGATTCATTATAACTTACCAAAAAACATTGAAGGTTATTATCAGGAAATCGGGCGTGCTGGACGTGACGGTCTTCCAGCCGAAACCGTTTTATTTGAAAGTTACGCAGATGTAATCCAATTGCAGAAATTTGCTTCCGAAGGATTGAACTCCGATATTCAGCTTGCAAAGTTAGATCGTATGAAGCAATATGCAGATGCTGTAAGCTGTCGCAGAAAAATTCTTTTGTCTTATTTTGGTGAATTGGTTACGGAGAATTGTGGAAACTGCGATATTTGCAAAAATCCGCCAACTTTTTTTGACGGGACGATTCTCGCGCAAAAGGCCTTGTCTGCTATTGTGCGTTTAAAAGAATCTGAACCACTTGCTGTTATTGTCGATTTCTTGAGAGGCTCGAGAAACGCGTATATTTACGAAAAAAATTATCAAGAGCTGAAAACGTACGGAATTGGCCACGACGTTTCTTGGTACGATTGGAATCAATATCTTATTCAGCTCATCAATTTAGGATATTGCGAAATTGCCTTTCATCAACATAATAAAATTCTGCTTACTTCTTTTGCAAAAAAAGTTTTGTTTGAAGGTGAACAAGTAAAACTGACAACTGTTGTGAAAAAGGTAATTGACAAGAATCAAATAAAAGAAACGAAAGTCAAGACTGAGAAAAACTCGCTTTTTGAAACACTTAGAAAATTGCGCTACGAAATTGCCAAAGAAGAAGAAGTACCTGCTTATGTTATTTTTAGTGATGCTGCCTTAAGGCAAATGGAAATTCTAAAACCTGTAACAGATGAAGAATTCCTTGCTGTTGAAGGTGTTGGTAAAGTGAAACTCGAAAAATATGGAGATGATTTCATAAAGGCAATAATTGAATTTCAGCGAAACAAATCGGTTGTTAAAAAAGAAAAAAAAGATAACACTTATAAAAAAACATTAGAATTATTTCAAGGTGGGCTTTCTGTTGAAGAGATCGCAGGACAACGAAATTTAGGAGAAACTACTATTATTTCTCATTTGGCTAAATTATACATTGATGGAAATGATATCGATTTAAGTCAATTTGTATCTGAAGATGAAATTCTGAAAATTGAAAAAGCAAAAATTGAATTAGAAAATCCGAACGCTTTAAGGCCTTACTACGAATATTTTGAAGAAAAGATGTCTTATGATAAGATTCGATTCGGCTTGGCTTTTTTGGAGAGAAAGAATCAAAAGATATAAAAGAAAGGCTTCGACTCCGCTCAGCCTGACAATGAATAGTGTTTATTGGCGTGTCAGGCTGAGCGGAGTCGAAGCTCTATTTCTAAAAGCAAAAAGCTGTACTTCAATAGTACAGCTTTTTTTATATTCAATTTTTACAAATATCTTTCCTCAAATACTTTTTGATGATGTTTCTGATGTCCAATCATTACAAAACCTAAAGCACGAACAGAAATTGGATTATTAGACGCTGTACCAATTCTCTTCAACTGTTCTTCTGACAAACTTTTGTAAAACAATAAAGTTGAATGTCTTACAGCTGAAAATTCAGTAAGCAAATCTTGAATGCTTCTCTTGTTTGAATCTGTATTGTCTGCATAATCGCTTTCTTCAAAACTTGGTAAAGGCGTTTTATCGTTTCTTGAAAAACGCAAAGCACGATAAGCAAAAATCCTTTCTGTATCAATAACATGTTGGATAATATCTTTGATTGTCCACTTTCCTTCTGCGTAACGATAATCAAATTTATCCATCGGAATATTTTGCACAAATCGGATAAACTCGTGAAGCGAAATTTCTAATTCTTCAATCAAAATTCCTTCTCCAGCCGCTTTGACGTAGGTTCCAAAATGACCTGAATATTCGTTATCTAATAATTCTGCTGCTTTCATTTTTTATATTTTAAGCTGAATTTCTACTTGCGTTAGTATTTCCAAATAAAGATCTTGTTACGATTTTCTCATAGACTTTAATTAATTCTTCATCAGGAGTTTGCTCTTTATTTAACTCATTGATTCTCAATAAAGCATATTGTTGAATTGTCAATAAAGGTAAAACTATACGTTCTCTAATTTGAATTGAAGCAATACCATCAGGATAATTTTCCATCAAGGTTTTGTGTCCAGCAATTTTCAATAAAAGACGTTTTGTTTCTGAGAATTCATCGTAGATAATCTGCCAGAATTCACCAAACTCAGGATCATTTTTCATATAAGCTGTCAATGGCAAGAAAGATTTTGCTAATGACATCATACTATTTTCAAGCAATGTTTTGAAAAATAATGAATTATGATACAAATCGCTTACTTTATCCCATTGCCCAGATTCTTCAAAATGTTTTAAAGCTGAACCAACTCCAAAGAATCCTGGAACGTTTTGTTTTAACTGACTCCATGAACCCACAAACGGAATTGCTCTTAAATCAGCAAAATCTAATGATTCAGATTTGCTTCTTTTTGAAGGACGGCTTCCAATATTAGTTTTTGAGTAATATTTTAACGTACTCATTTTTTCTAAGTACGGAATAAACTTTGGATGATTCTTAAAACTTAAATATTTTTCATAACCTAAATTAGCCAAATCAGTAAGAATTTGAGTCTCATCTGCAGTTAATTCATTTTTCTCTTTACTGAAAACTTGATTTGTAACACCAGCACTCAACAAGTTTTCAATATTATAACGGCAAGAATCTAATGTTCCAAAATTAGAACTAATTGTCTGACCTTGAACTGTAATCTGAATTTCGTTATTTTCGATTTTTGGTCCAAGAGACGCATAGAATTTATGTGTTTTTCCACCGCCACGAGCCGGAGGTCCACCACGTCCATCAAAGAAAATAGCTTTAATTCCGTATTCTCTAGAGATTTTTGTCAATGAAATTTTAGCTTGATAAATACTCCAGTTAGCCATTAAATAACCACCATCTTTAGTTCCGTCAGAGAATCCAAGCATGATTGTTTGTTTATATCCTCTAGATTTCAAATGTTTAGCATATTCTGGATTAGTATACAACTGTTCCATTATAGAATGCGCATTTTGTAAATCGTCTACAGATTCAAAAAGCGGAATAATATCTACAGTCGGCTTTTCCCAATTATTCAAACGAATCATTGCAAAAGTTTCCATCACATTCAAGGCACTTTCGTTATTACTAATAATATAACGATTTGCTCCTTCTTCGCCATTATTTTGCTGAATGGTTTTAATAGCTTGAACAGATTCTAAAGTATATCTTGTAATTTCACTTTCAAAATCAGCCGGATTTAAATTCCCTTTAACTTTTGATAAAACATCAATTTTTTGATCTTCCGTTAATTCGAAATAATTTTTAGGGAAAATATCTGAACCAGAATTCAGATAGTAGTTTACTACATCTTTGAAAACTGCATTATGAATTTTGCTGTTTTGACGAATATCTAAAGTTGCAAAATGAAAACCAAATAAATTGATTTTTACTAAAAGCGCTTCTAATTCATCCAAATATAATGACTGATGTTTCTCAATAATTATAGTTCGGATTTTCTCTAATTGCGTAGATAATTCTTCTAAAGTGATAAAAATATCCCCTTTAGAGTAGAATACAGAACGGTAAAGTTTATGTTCAAGTTCTGCTACTAAAGTGTCTACTCCTGAAAAAGTTAGCTTACGTTTTAGATTTCTCATTTCTACATAATAACACTTCAAAATTGAAGTTCGCAGACGATCTGCAACTTTAAGTGTAATGTCTGTAGTAACAAAAGGATTTCCGTCACGGTCACCTCCTGGCCAGAAACCAAGTTTGATTAACTGATTTTGAATCGGATTTCCTTCCGCAATATTTTTTTGCAGATAATGTACAATTTCTCCTGCTGTAGCATAAAATACATTTTCTAGGTACCAAATTAAACTTACCGCTTCGTCGTAAGGATTTGGTTTTTCTTTCTGAATAAAAGGAGTTTTTCCTAATTGAGCCAGCAATTGTTTAATCTCCAAAAGATCATTTTTACGAATTGCTTCTGTCAAGTCATTGATAATTCCTAAAACAGGTCCAGGATAAAACTGAGTTGGATGCGCTGTTAAAACGGTACGAACGTTGAAGTTTTCTAAGAATTCAATTAATTCGTCATCTTTTTCTTTGGCATCTGATTTTTCTTTAATGTCACGAAGAGACCCACGCCCTTCCATATTATTTACTTCAGGAAAAGCAGCATCTTCAATAGCATCAAATAATACAATTTGACGCTCTATATATTGAATAAATCGAAACATAAGGTCGATTTTTTCAGCTTCAGAAGCGTTACTTAAGAATTTATTAGAGAAGAAATCTACAATTTCTTTTGGAGTTTCCTGTTTTTTAAAGCCCGTTTCGCAAGTTTCTGTAAATAAAGGGAGTAAAACTCCTGTGTTATCGATAGAATCAAAGGGTAATGTTATAAAAACACTATTATAAATGTGGTATTTTGAGAGAACGTCTTGATTAAAACGCTCAATTTTTGGCAACGTATACATAATCGTGTTATAGTTGGTTGGTTAATTAGTCATAAAAAAACCCCAAGAATAAACTTGAGGTTATATTTTAATATAGCATTCAAGAGAAATTCTTACATATTTTTGAAAATAGTATGCATCAAACGCTTCTTATCGTTAATACTTTCCTCTAATGAAATCATAGTTTCTGTTCTGTAAACACCATCAATATCGTCGATCATGAAGATAACTTCTTTCGCGTGTTTAGTGTCTTTTGCTCTAATTTTGCAAAAGATGTTGAATTTTCCTGTAGTTACAGAAGCTACAGTTACGAATGGAATTTGATTGATTCTCTCCAATACAAATTTAGTTTGAGATGTATTGTTAAGGAAAACCCCAACATAAGCAATAAATGAATAACCTAATTTATCGTAATCCAAGGCTAATGAAGATCCCATGATAATACCGGCATCCTCCATCTTTTTAACTCTAACGTGTACTGTACCAGCAGAAATCAATAGTTTTTTTGCAATGTCAGTAAACGGAACTCTCGTATTGTCTATTAACATATCTAAAATCTGGTGATCTACTTCATCTAAACGAAATTTACTCATAATTGTTTAATTAATATTACTAATTGCTATTACAAAGTATAAAATTATATATAAAAAACAACAAATTCACATAAAAATTAACTTTTTATTAATCCGTTAACAAATTTAACATTTTTATTTAAATAAAAATTTGCTTTTTGACCTATTTTAGGAAGATTTTGGAAATCGTCGGAATATTCTGCGCCTTTTGCATCGTATTCGTAATGTCCAAAATAATTTTCCAACTCGCCTACTTCAACTATGTAAGCATTAAAATGAATCTTATTTTCGATTAATTCTTCTTTGTATTGTGCGACAAAATTCGTAATAATTTCGATACCATCATAATTTATTTTGACATTTTTATACATAAAATCATAAAAAACCACATTATTTTGTGAAATATTCAAATATTCACCAAATCTATTATCAACTAAATCGTTTTCGAAAATCAGTTTGAAGCTTAAAATTAACGAGAAAAAGATGAATTTCCTAGTGATTTCGCGCTCGTAGTCGCCTGGAAAGTGTCCTGCTTCAAATAAGATAGTTGGAACTCCTAAAAATTGAAAAGTGTCTCCTATACAATTAATATTGAAGGAGTCATCAAAACGGCCAACTTGTCCTGGAATGTATTTCTGAAGCTCTTCATTGATTCCAGCAATGATATTTATTGCTTTCAATCTATTATCGTTTACTTCTCTTTCCTCATTATAAGATGGAGCTAAAAAAGAAACTGTTGCTGGTTTTCCGGTTGTGCCTGCTCCAAAGATGGTGCGTTGGTCATGAAGATTAAAACAAAAATCAGGTTTGAATTTCTCAAATACTTCACGCAATACTTTGCTTTCTGGCTGTGATAAGTCTTGCGAATCACGATTTAGGTCTATTTCATTAGCATTTGCACGAGTGTAAAGTCTTGCGCCGTCTGGATTAAGGATTGGTATGCAGTAAAATGTAAAAGTATCTCGCATTTGCTTTGCAAAATCCGTGTCATCATTTAATAAATTAATAAAATCAAATAAAGCTTTGGTAGTCGTACTTTCATTTCCGTGCATTTGCGACCATAAATAAGCACGTGTCTTTCCGGTTCCGATTTGGTAACTATATATAGGTTCGCCTAAAACAGATGTGCCAATAATCTGTACTTGACCATTTGTATTCAACTTATCCAAAAGCGGTTTAATATGGTCTAGAGTAAGATATCTTCCAGATATGGACTTTTCTTTGTATTGTATAAAAAGCTGTTCTAAATTCATTGTGTTTCGATTAGTTTACAAAAGTAAATATCTTTATTTTTACAATTGTAAATTAAAGAAGTATTTAATAATTTAGATTTGTAAACAGTTTTATAAAGTTTTTATTAGTTAAAGCTTCAACTGGTTTCAATAGAGCTAATTAGTTTGCTTTTTAAGACATAATTATATTAATTTCAATAACTTATGTGTTATCATATAAATTTTATATTTAACATAAAACTAAAGTACTTTTAAAATTGCAACAGCAAGATTGGAGTATTGCTTGTTTTTGTTTACATTTGTAAATACGAAAAATTAAAATCTAAATTTACAATGGTAAACATCGATGATTTTGTTAAAAGACTCGAAACCGTATTGGATTATTACAGTTTAAATGCATCTGCCTTTGCTGATAAAATTGGTGTACAGCGTTCTAGTATGTCTCATCTCTTGTCTGGAAGAAACAAACCTAGTTTAGATTTTGTAATGAAAATTCTGGAGGTTTTCCCTGATGTTGATCTGTATTGGATTTTAATTGGAAAAGGAATTTTTCCAAAAAGCAATAAGCAAACTGTTGAGGAAGTTCAGCAAACCTCCGCTCCTATTTTACAAAATCAACATCAAAGCACAGATTTGTTTTCTACTATAAAAGTGAATGCAGAAGAAAAAACGGAAACAAAAAAAATACCAAATCCTAAAAATGCAAACTTTGATTTAGAAGATGATGAAATTGAAAAAATAGTTTTATTTTACAAAAATGGCACTTTTAAAGCTTATGCACCATAATGCAAAATTTAGCGCATATTTGACTCTCTGTTCAAAAAATTTTCAAATACGCGATTCTCACGCGTTTGAAAAAAATCTCAAAAATTATAGTTTTACCCCATTTTGCGGAATTTTTCCTAGAACACCAATATAGTGTTTTTTCAAAACTTCAAAATCGGCTTCATAATTTCCAGTCGGATAAAATGGCGCTCCAAGATTTACTTCTTTCTTACCCCAATCAAAAGCTACCGGAACAATTGGCACATTCGCTTTAAGCGCTATAAAATAAAATCCCGTTTTTATTTCTTTTACTTCTTTTCTAGTTCCTTCTGGTGCAACCGCCAAACGAAAGATTTCTTTTCTGTCAAAAATAGCTGCAATAGAATCTACTTTATTTAATCCTCCAGAGCGATCTAAAGGTTCTCCACCAACATTTCTAAAATAATAACCAAAAGGAAATTTAAATAACTCCTTCTTTCCTACCCAATTCATCTGTAGTCCCGAAATTCCGCGAGTGAAAAGTCCGATATAAAAATCATGATTACTTGTATGTGGCATTACCATTAGTATGCATTTTTTTACTTCGGCATTTTCTATACCTACTATTTTCCAGCCCATTAGCTTAAAAAATATGAATTTGTATAATAGTTTTTTCATTAAAGGTTTAATATTTGGTGCAAAATAAAAGATTTAATGGTAAATTTGAGTAAAAGCATAAAAAATGATTCAAAAATTTTTCAGTTACATAATTCCAATAAAAATATTTAAGAAAAAATCGGCCAGAAGCAAAATGATCGAGGTCACGTGGGCAAATGGAGAATTAGTATTAGACACTGAAAACACAAATTATTCATACGGAAGTTTGCAACGTATATTAAGATACGGACTTAGAAATATTGGTTATCAGAAAATTAAAGAAATGGAGCACATTCTTTTATTGGGAGTTGCTGGTGGAAGTGTCGTTAAAACATTAGTAAATGAGATTGAATACAAGGAAAAAATAACTGGAGTAGAAATCGATCCAGATATGATCCAAATTGCTAATAAGTATTTTAATCTTTACCAAATTAAGGAATTGGAAGTTGTTATTGATGATGCATTTGAATTTGTTCTAAAAACAAAAGATAAGTACGATCTTATTATAATTGACATTTTTGAAGACACTCATATGCCGAATTTCTTGTTTGAAAAGTTTTTTGTAGATAGAATCTGTACGCTTCTAAAAGATGATGGTTTTATTTTATTCAATACCATGATATTAGATGAAGCACATAATATTAGAAATAGAAAGTATGTTGCAGAAGTAAATCCTAAATTATTTCAAACCAAAATGCTTCCCCGAATAGAAGTCCACAATGAATTAATAATAATTAATAAAGTAGCTTAAATTTCATGAAACCCCTAGCCTCAATCTTAAATTCTCTACCACCTACTAAAATTATTGATGCCTCAATTAATATCTCAGAATATACGCCGTTAAATTTATCGGTTTCAAATGAAGAATTAATAAGTCAGAAATTAGATACCTCAGAAGATTTTGAAAAATACATTTCAAATTTTCTTAAAGAAAATAGCGCTAAAGTTGCATTTGGCGGTTATATAGAAGGAAGATTTCTATATCAAAGAAGCCCCATTTTTTTGGATGCTTCTAGACCAGAACGTAATATTCATATTGGCCTAGATCTTTGGGCAGAAGAAGGAACAGTTGTGCTTGCTGCACTTGATGGAACAGTTCATAGTTTTAAAAATAATATTGGATTGGGAGACTATGGGCCTACTATTATATTGGAGCATGAAGTTGAAAATGAAAAATTTTATACTTTATATGGACATTTATCGTTAGAAAGTATAGAAAATTTAAATATCGGAGACCAATTTAAGAAAGGTGAAAAGATTGCGACTTTAGGAAGCGCTTTAGTAAATGGGGATTATGCGCCGCATGTCCACTTTCAGATTATCCATAAAATTGGTGATTACTGGGGAGATTATCCTGGTGTATGCAATACAAAAGACCTAAACTTTTATATCGAAAATTGTCCCGATCCTAACTTATTATTAAAAATTACTTAAATAGTTATGAAGAAAGCAGGATTGATTATATGTTTGTTATTATTAATTGGATGTAAATCGAAAACAGTAAGTAGAGATACGGAAGATTTAAAAATTAAAAAAGTTTCTGTAGAAGAAGTAAGTGCAAATCAGCAGCGAAAAGCCTATGATTTAGGAAAGAGAGTTTTAGAAACTTGTAACACTTCAAAATTTAAACCTTTTAATGAAACTGAAGTAACTAAATCGGTTATGGAAAACACTACAGAAGAGCGTTTAACTAAAACCTGCCAAAGATTTAGGCAATACTATGGAAGTTTCATAGACTTAAAATTAGACGGAGTTTACAAAACCAAACATGAAGTCATTTACCGCTATCATGCATTGTACACCAAAAAAGTGGCCAATAAAGAATTGCGCATTTTTGTAAATGAAGACAATCTTATTTCTGCCATAAAATCAATGGATTGGGATGAGAAATTTGATGCCAAATTAGCTGATCAATAAATACTATATATATATGAATTTTAAACTTCCACTACTCCTGTTGTTATTTGTTTCAACTTTTGCTTCAGCACAGCAAACCATAAGCGTTAAAGGTTCAGCACCTTATCCTGCAACGCAGGAATACCCTTTTATCTGTGATAAATATGCTTACTCTGGCGAAATCAATGTTCAAATAGCTAAAACAGATAAAGGAGGTGTTTTAAAACTAACCATTTCTACAGCAAGTGACAAAGCAAAAATAGCTGGTGGTGTTTATGTCGATCTGACAAATGCTGATGTTATTGCATGTACAGACAAAAATGTAAAAGAATCTGCAGACGGAACAACAACTGCTTATTACTATTTTACAGCTGCAGAATGGCTAAAACTTAAAAAGACAGATATTTATGCTGTACGATTTATAATTGTTGGCGGGCCAGACATTTCTGGAAATCTAACCGGTCATTTTACAGCTTATAATAAAATGAAGTATTTCTCAACTGCATTTGATAAATCTAAAAAAACATTTGATACAGCTAAAGAAATTAGTGTTTTATAATGATTTTTTAATCTAATAAATCTTATATTTAACATAAATATTTTTTTATGAATCCAAATGAAGCCTTAATAACAAAATTCTATACCGCTTTCGCAAATGCAGATGCTAAAACAATGAGTGAATGCTATCATCCGAAAGTTCATTTTATTGATCCCGCTTTTGGTTTATTAAAAGAAGAACAGGTTTCTAAAATGTGGGAAATGTTGCTTTTAAAAAGTAAAGGCAAGCTAAAAATCGAATTTTCAAACGTAAAGGCAGACGATTCAACTGGTTCGGCAAATTGGACTGCTACATATAACTTTAGCAAAACAAATAGAGAAGTTATTAATAAAATCTCGGCCGAATTTATCTTTCAAGACGGATTGATTATCAAACACACTGATAACTTTGACGTTTGGAAATGGTCAAAACAAGCCTTTGGCTTAACCGGTTATTTATTGGGATGGACAGGATTTTTTCAGAAAAAAGTTCAGGCACAAGCACTATCGGCGCTTAGACAGTTCCAAAAAAGCAAATAAAACAACACAAAGTATTTTTCGCATTTCATACATTATCTGCCTACGTTGGATTATAATTATTTTGTTACTTAAATTTTATTAAAAGTGTTAATTATCAATACTGATGAAAGAAATCGTACACAAAAAATTAAATCAATTACAGGCAACTGCAATTTGTGGAAACGATATTAGCTCTTCTTGCCTATATGTTTCAGCTTTGACCATCTTATATGCAGGACAATATGCTTGGATTTCTCTTTTAATTGTTGCTGCAGTATTGTTTCTTTTCAGAAAAATTTACGCAGAAGTTGTTGGTGCAATTCCTTTAAACGGAGGAGCTTACAATGTTTTATTAAACACTTCAACAAAACGTTTAGCTTCCTTGGCTGCAACGTTAACGGTTTTATCTTATATGGCAACTGCTGTAATTTCAGCTTCTGAAGGAATGCATTACCTACACGGAATCTTTGAGAATCTTAATGTAACTATAGCAACGGTGGTAGTTTTAGTACTTTTTACAGGATTAGCTATTTTAGGAATCGGAGAATCTGCATTTGTGGCTGTTATTATTTTTATGACGCATATTGGAACCTTGGCTTTACTTGTTTTGGCATCAATCTGGTTTGTTTTGACTCATGGTTTAGATACTTTTCATATTAATTGGCAAACTCCAATTACGGCTGGAAGTATTGAAACAGCTCTTTTTCTAGGTTTTTCTGCAGCTATGTTAGGAATTTCTGGTTTTGAAAGCTCAGCCAACTTTGTAGAAGAACAAGAACAAGGCGTTTTTCCAAAAACACTTCGTAACATGTGGGGAATAGTGAGTTTCTTCAATCCAGTAATTGCTATTTTGTTAATAAGTGTAATTCCACTTACAGAAGTAGGCGAAAACAAGGAATCGCTTCTGGCACATTTAGGAGAAACCACTGGTGGTTCATGGCTTGCTTGGCTCATTTCTATTGATGCTGTAATGGTACTTTGCGGAGCCGTTTTGACTTCATTTGTGGGAGTTTCTGGGCTTTTAAATCGAATGACATTAGACCGTATTTTACCTAATTATTTTTTAAAACAAAATAAAAGAGGTTCTCACTATAGAATTGTTTTAAGTTTTTTAATTCTTTGTATTTCAGTGCTTTTCGCAACAAACGGACATTTAGAATCTTTAGCTGGAGTTTATACCTTTTCTTTCCTAGCTGTAATGGCACTTTTCGGAATTGGAAATTTACTCTTAAAATACAAACGCAGAAAACTTCCTAGACCAGAGCGCGCTCGTGGTATTTCAGTTGTTATTGCAGTAGCTTCGGTGATTTCTGCATTCTTCGGAAACATGCTTCTTAATATCAATTCATTTTACACTTTTTTGCAATACATGGTTCCGGCCTTAATCTTTATCGGAATTATGCTCAATCGCGTTACCTTAATCCGTTTATTAATAGAAGCTTTAGAATATTTCTATCAGCCGCTACGTAAAATGGTGATTCTCAGTAATCGTTATTTGGAGAAACTTAGCTCTGAAATCAATTCGCAAGAATTTGTTTTCTTTACAAAAGGAGACGATATAACAATCTTAAATAAAGTTTTGCAATACGTTGAAGACAACGAAACAACTAAGAAATTAAAAATTGTTCATGTTAAAAAAGACACTGTAGACAACGAAGTACTAAAGAAAGACTTAGAAGTTTTAGATCGTGCTTATGGAGGGCTAGACATTGAATACATAGAAATTGACGGTGTATTTGGTCCAGAAATCATTGATGAACTTTCTGAAAAATGGAAAATCCCAAAAAACTTTATGTTTATCGGATCGCCAGGAAATAAATTCTCCTATCGTGTTGCCGATTTAGGTGGTGTTCGATTGATTATGTAATTTTTTAAAAGCAGAAAAATTCGTTTTCTCAAGACGTCCAGTCCTGCTATTCGTTTCAATCTTTTGTGGTGAACCCCACCACAAAAGGATTTCCACTACTATCGGGGCTAAATTAGAAGTTTAGTTTTCATAAGAAATAACAAACTCAACAGTTCTGAAACTTTGGTAAAAAAAGTCATGTTTTCTCCTTTTCGACCTCTATAAACACAAAGATTATGACACAAAATCTATAAAAATCTTTGCTCTTTTTGCGTTAAAAAAACTAGCCACAGATTAGAAAGATTCAGACAGTTTTTTTATAAATCCTTTGATCTTTTTAATCTGTGGCTAAAAGAATATAAGCTTTTTAAGTATTAGAGCTTAAGATTTAAACCAGCTTTCTACTAATTCATCTTCAAAAGAAGTTGCATCTTTATGAATAAACTCATTACGCTCTTTATCATAAGAATAATCCAAAGCCCAAGCTTTATGATTTGTAGCTAACTCTTTTATACTTCTGCAAACAAAAGCAATTTCTTCATCAGTAGTTGTCGGGTGAATCGACATTCTAATCCATCCCGGTTTTTTGATTAAATCGCCAATCGTAATTTCATTAACCAATTTATTAGATGTTTCTTGATCAACATGCAATAAATAGTGACCGTAAGTTCCTGCGCAGCTGCACCCTCCTCTAGTCTGAATTCCAAAACGATCATTTAAAATCTTAACTCCTAAGTTGAAGTGAAGATCATCAATAAAAAATGAAATTACACCAAGACGTTCTTTATGCTGACCTGCTAAAATTTTAATATTTTCAACTGGTTCTAATTGAGAGAAAACATAATCCACAATTTCGTGCTCACGCTCCATTATGTTCTCAATTCCCATTTCTTCTTTTAGCTCAATTGCCAAAGCAGTTTTGATAACCTGAAGAAAACCAGGAGTTCCTCCATCTTCGCGATCTTCAATATTATCAATATATTTATGTTCTCCCCACGGATTTGTCCAACTTACCGTTCCTCCTCCCGGGCAATCAGGAATCATATTGTTGTATAATTTCTTATTGAAAATTAAAACACCAGATGTTCCTGGACCTCCTAAGAATTTATGCGGAGACATAAAAACAGCATCTAAATAAGATTCTGGGTCTGCTGGATGCATATCTATTTCTACATAAGGTCCAGAACAAGCAAAATCAACAAAACAAACACCATTATATTGATGCATTAATTTTGCTGCTTCGTGAAAAGGCGTTCTTAAACCCGTAACATTCGAACATGCTGTAATAGAAGCAATTTTTATCGTTCTATCTTTATATTTTTCAAGTAAAGTTTCAAGGTTCTCTAAATTAAAAAGTCCTTTTTCACAAGACGGAATAATTTCAACATCTGCAATAGTTTCTAACCAAGAAGTCTGATTAGAATGATGCTCCATATGCGAAATAAAAACAATTGGCTTTTTCTCGGCAGGGACATTTGTAAAGCTTTTCAAGTTTTCTGGAATTTTCAATCCTAAAATACGCTGAAATTTATTGATAACTCCCGTCATTCCAGTTCCGTCTGTAATCAAAACATCATCATGATTTGCATTAGCATGACGCTTAATAATATGTCTTGCATGATGATACGCTTTTGTCATAGCAGTACCAGATACAGTCGTTTCTGTATGCGTGTTGGCTACAAAAGGTCCAAATGCATTTAGCAGTTTTTCTTCAATTGGGCGATATAATCTTCCGCTGGCAGTCCAATCTGTGTAAATTATTGATTTTCTGCCATAAGGCGAAGTAAATTCTTGATTTATACCGACAATATTTTGTCTAAATTCCTGAAAGTAAGTTTCCAGGGTCATGGTACTATTTTTGCTATCCATTAGTTGTGCCTTGTGTTTGATTGCAAATATATATAGTTTTTTATAAAATTGCGAATTTATCAATAGTAAACTTCAAACACTATATTACCGTTTGGTATTTTTAGTTAAAACAACTTTTTTTTAATAAATTATCATAATATCCTATCGAATTAATAGGCATTAAACTTTAAAGAAAGTATTATTTATGGAAAATTTATCTGTAGCTACCTTTGGTGGCGGATGTTTTTGGTGTATAGAAGCTGTAATTCAGCGTTTAAAAGGTGTCGAATCAATAAAATCGGGTTATTCAGACGGATTTATAAAGAATCCTGCTTATCGTGAAGTATGTACAGGAAGAACTGGACACGCCGAAGTAATACAAGTGACTTTCAATCCTGACATAATTTCATATCATGACTTAATTTTTATATTCATGACAAGTCATGATCCAACGACTTTAAACCGTCAAGGCGGAGACAGTGGAACGCAATATCGTTCTATCATTCTATATCATAATGATGAACAGAAAGAGATTGCAGAAAAAGTATTTGAAGAAGTACAACCTGCATATGGCGATCCAATTGTAACGCAATTAAAACCTTTTGAAGTTTTTTATGAAGCTGAAGATTATCATCAAAATTATTATAATGAAAATCAAGAAGCTGGATACTGTCAAGTTGTAATTGATCCAAAAATTCAAAAACTTAAAAAAATGTACGCTGATATGTTAATGGGCTAAATTTAAGTTTGCCACAGATTATATCGATTGAAAAATTTTTATTTATTCTCTATTTGCCACGAATTACACGAATTCTCACGAATGTTATTCTAACTAAACCTAAAATTAGTGGAAATTTGTGTAATTCGTGGCAAACAAAAAAATCTTTTTAATCTGTGTAATCTGTGGCATATAGAAAGAAAACAAAATGAAAAATCTTAGAATAAATAATCGATTTACTGCCGAACTACCAGCAGATCCAGATTTGACAAACGAAGTTCGTCAGGTTAAAAACACACTGTTTTCATATGTAAATCCAGTAAAGCCTTCAAATCCAAAATTGATTCATGCATCTGAAGAAGTTGCAGAATTAGTTGGGATTTCTAAAGATGAAATTCACTCAGAAGAATTTCTAAATATATTTTCTGGAAAAGAAATTCTTCCAGAATCACAACCTTATGCAATGTGTTACGCTGGTCATCAATTTGGAAACTGGGCAGGACAATTGGGCGACGGTCGCGCAATCAATTTAACTGAAGTTGAAAACAATAATCAGTTTTATACATTGCAACTAAAAGGTGCTGGAAAAACTCCGTATTCAAGAACTGCAGATGGTTTGGCAGTTTTACGCTCTTCTATAAGAGAGTATTTATGTGCCGAAGCAATGTATCATTTGGGTGTTCCAACTACTCGATCGCTTTCGCTTGTTCTTTCTGGAGATCAGGTGTTAAGAGATGTTTTATATAACGGAAATCCTGCATACGAAAAAGGTGCAATTGTTTGTCGTGTTGCTCCTTCATTTATTCGTTTTGGAAGTTTCGAAATGTTAACAGCTAGAAATGAACTAAAAAACTTGAAACACTTTGTTGAATACACAATTCAACACTATTTTCCTGAAATAAAAGGAGAACCAAAAGAACAATATTTACAATTCTTTCAGAAAGTTGCCGATACAACTCGCGAAATGATTCTGCATTGGCAACGTGTCGGATTTGTTCATGGAGTAATGAATACTGATAATATGTCAGTTCATGGAATTACTATTGATTATGGTCCGTACGGATGGTTGGAAAACTATGATCCAGATTGGACTCCAAATACAACAGACAGACAAAATAGAAGATATCGTTTCGGAAATCAGCCGCAAGTTGCACAATGGAATTTGTTTCAATTAGCCAATGCACTTTATCCGTTAATTAATGAAGCCGCTCCTTTAGAAAAAATTCTGGATTCATTTATAATTGAATTTGAGTCTGAATATAAAGAAATGTTCTTAAGTAAATTAGGTCTGTTTACTTCAAGTGAAGCTGATGATAAAATAATTAAAGGTTTAGAAGAAATTTTACAATTGTCAGAAACTGATATGACCATCTTTTTTAGAAATCTTAGTAAGATTAAAAAAGATGATTCTGTAGAACAAGCTTTTGAAAAAGTAGAATATGCATTTTATATTCCAGAAGAGATAAAAGGAAATGTACTCGATGCTTGGCAAAAATGGTTTGCAGTTTATTTAAAGAGATTAAACTCTGAATTGCTTTCTGATGAAGAAAGAGTTTTAAAAATGAATCAAATTAATCCAAAATATGTTCTGAGAAATTATATGGCACAATTAGCAATTGATGCTGCAGATAAAGAGGATTATTCTTTGGTTGATGAATTATTTCAGCTTTTGAAAAATCCGTACGATGAACAACCAGAATTTGAAAAATGGTTTGCAAAACGCCCAGATTGGGCTAGAACTAAGGTTGGCTGTTCTATGCTATCTTGTAGTTCTTAAATTTATTTGCCACAGATTAAAAAGATTTAAATGATTAATCCTAAAAATCCTTTTAATCTGTGGCAAACTTTTTATTTTGCAGTAATATAATCTACAATCATACTAGCATGAATTCTTGAGTTTTCAATAAACCATTTATGCGTCTGCATTCCACCGCAAACTACTCCTGCAAGAAATAAACCTTCAACATTTGTTTCCATTGTCTGAGAATTATAAACTGGAATTTTCAACTCATCATCAGAAAGCTGAATTCCCATTTTTTCAAGAAAGGTCAAATCTGGTTTATAACCTGTTAAAGCTAAAACGAAATCATTTTCAATTGTAACTTTTCCGTTTGGAGTCTCAATTTCTACTTCATCTTCTCGGATTTCAGTAATATTCGATTGAAAAAAAGCTTTGATGCTTCCTTCTTCTATTCTGTTTTCAATATCTGGTTTCACCCAATATTTTACACGGCTATTAATTTCGTTTTTACGAATTACCATTGTAACCTCTGCTCCTTTTCTCCAACATTCTAAAGCTGCGTCTACAGAAGAATTATTGGCTCCAACTACCAAAACTTTTCTAAAAGCATATTCGTGTGCTTCTTTATAGTAATGACGAACTTTTGGCAAACTTTCGCCTAAAACATTCATTTCAATCGGAATATCATAAAAACCAGTTGCAATTATAACATTCGTAGCTTCGTAATTGTGCTTATCTGTTTTTATTTTGAAAATGGTATTTTCCTTTTGAACATCGAGAACTCTTTCAAACAAATTAATATTGAATTTAAAGTAACGATGAATATTTCTGTAGTATTCTAAAGCTTCCTGACGTCCAGGTTTTGGTGCAAGACAATTAAACGGAATCTCACCAATTTCTAATCTTTCTGCAGTAGAGAAAAAGGTCATATATAACGGATAATTAAAAATGCTATTAACTATCGCTCCTTTTTCAATGATTAAATAATTTAATTTTTTCTTTTCAGCTTCTATTGCGCAAGCCAGGCCAATTGGTCCTCCTCCCACAATAATAAGGTCGTATTTTGATTCTGCCATTTTATTTTTGCCAATCTTTATATGGATTTTTGCTTAAATAAGCATTATAATATCTTTCATCGTTTGTTACTTCTTCGCCAAGCCATTCAGGTTTTTCAAAAGTTTCGCCTTCAGAGTTCAATTCAATTTCAGCCATTATTAGGCCATCATTTTCGCCATAAAATTCATCAACTTCAAACACATGCTTGCCAGATTTTATTTCGTAACGTGTTTTTTCAATTTTACCCTTTTCGCACAATTTTAGTAACTCTTGAGCTTCGTCTAACGGAATCTCATTTTCCCACTCAAAACGAGACATACCTGCTGTATTGCTTATTCCTTTTATGGTTATAAAGCCTTTGTGTCCTTTTATTCTGACCCTAACTGTGCGCTCAGGTACAGAACTCAAATAGCCCTGAGCAATATCATTTTGAGCAAAAGCTTGTTTCTTAAAATCATCAGATTTTACTAGAAACTTTCTTTCTATTTCGATCATCTTAAATGCAGATTATTTTTTATGCAAGTTACTCATTTTAATCTAGCCTTTGAACTTCTAAAAAATGAAAAAAAGTTAATTTATTCTATGAAACTAGAAATAAAAAACTTCAATATAACTGATTGTTAACATGTTGCAATTAGTATTTTGAGTAATTTTGATAGAACCTAACACCTCATTAAACAGCTGGTTATGAGTAGAAATCATTTCTGCCATAATATAAAATTGACTGTAATTTTAATTCTAAAATATAAAAATCATGAATGTGCCTTATGTTGTAATACCAATAGCACTAGGTGTAATCTGTGGGATTTTAGGTTACATACTAGGAAAAATTAATTCTAAGAATGATAATTCTCTCTCAACTGCTCTTCAAGCCGACTTAGATGTTTGCAAAGCTCACACGAGAAATTTGAATGCAAGAATCTTAAAACTTGAAGCTGATCTTGCTGTAAAAACTAAAGCAACTGCTCCAGTCGTAATTCCTTTTGAACCAGGATTGGCAGAAAATGCTTTAGGTAAAAAGATAAAAGAAAATGACCTCAAAATAGTAGAAGGAATTGGCCCTAAAATAGAGTCTTTATTTGTTGAAGCAGGAATAAAAACTTGGCAAAATCTATCTCAAGCTTCTACCGAAAAGCTACAGTCAATTTTGGATGCAGGTGGAGAAAATTACGCTATGCATAATCCAAGCACTTGGGCAAAACAAGCACTAATGGCTTATCAAGGAAAGTGGAAAGAATTGAAAGATTGGCAAGATAGTTTGTTGGGAGGAAAAGAGTAAAAAGGAGACACTAAGTTTCTAAGGTGCTAAGATTCTAAGTCTCAAAAACAAAAGTTGAGATTTAATAAACTTTAAGATGTCATAAAAAATCTTAGAAATTTGACCAATTCTTAGAAATATTATACCAAAGCTGGCCTTTTTTTACTTCAAGAGGGCAATCTATATTATTAGTATATAAAGCTCCAGTTCCTAAACCTTGAGGCATATCTGAATTCAAGGTAAATGTCCATTGTGCGATAGCGTTCAATCCTATATTGCTTTCTAATGCAGAGGTTATCCACCAGCCTATATTATACTTTTCTGCCAAAGTGATCCATTCTTGCGTACCACGAAAACCTCCAATAAAACTTGGCTTTAAAATAATATATTGCGGTTTTATTTCTTGCAGTAATTTTTCTTTTTCTTCTAATGAAAATACACCAATAAGCTCTTCATCTAAAGCAATCGGAAATGGTGTCTGTTTGCACAACTGAGCCATTTCTGCAACCTGTCCTTTCTTAATTGGCTGTTCTATGCTATGAAGCTGAAATTTATTCAATTGATTTAATTTATCTAAAGCTTCTGTTGAAGAAAAAGCACCATTAGCATCTACTCTAATTTCTATTTCTTCCGGTGAAAAATGACTTCTAATAAATTGCAATAACTCCAATTCTTTGTTGAAATCGATTGCTCCAATTTTAAGCTTTATACAGTTAAAACCATCGGCTAATTTATCTTCTATCTGCTGTTTCATAAAAGCAGATTCCCCCATCCAGACTAATCCGTTTATAGCTATTGAACTTAAATTAGTGGTAAAATCTGATGGAAACAAAATATATGGATTTTCGCTTTTAAGAGATAAAAAAGCCATTTCTACTCCAAATTGTATAGAAGGAAATTCTAGCAATGCATTCCATAATGCGTTTTCTCCCAAATGGATATTTTCGCAAGCCCATTTTAATTTTTCTTCATAATCTGGACGATCGTCAGCACTTAATCCACGTAATATTCCACATTCACCGATTCCTTTTTTGCCATTTTCTTCCAGTATTATAAACCAAGTTTCTTTTTCGGTCATAATTCCTCTAGAAGTTCCAGATGGACGTTTAAATTCTAGTAAATATTTATTATAAGATGCTTTCATTTTTTTTTTGATGCTAAGATTCTAAGTACTGAGATGTTAAGTTTAAAAAACTTTAAATAGCTCTGCACCAGTAAGTTTCTCAGTTATATAATTTTAAGATTTTTTCAAAGTCTTTTGAAGGCAGACCCGCTTTTTCAAAAGCCTGAAAATCAAGTTTTGTTTTAATAATCCAGCTTAAACTATCGGTTACGTTTTGAGTCTGATATTTTTTGTAAATTGCTTTGGCCGCACTGTAGTCATCACTTACTAAATAAGTATGTGCTAAGTTTAATTTGATTAATAATTCTGTATCATCAAGTTTCTCGCCTTCTTGCAGAACTTTTAAAGCTTTTGCATATTGTTTGGTCAAAATATAACAATAGCCTAAATAACTGTAATCTACAGCTGTTGCTTTTCCTTCGCTTACAATGGTATTCAATTTTGGAATTGCTTCGTTATATTTTTGCGTCTTTATTAAAGAAGCTACCTGAGTTCTTAAATCGTTGAATACGTTTTTAGATATATCAGCATCTTGATAACAGCTGTTTCCAAAATCTTTATAAACTTTCGTTTTTTCGACAGCCAATAATTTCTGAAACTCATCATAGCGATATTGCTTCATAATTTTATTTAAAATACAAACGCAAAAATCATCTGAGTTTGCCATTTTTTGTGCCATTGTAGAAGTTTTGCACAAGCTTATAATTTCGTTTTTGTTGTCTTGATTCCAACCGCGATTTAGTTTTGTGTCTACCCAAGGCACTACTTCTAAGACCACTTTTTGGCTCAACAACCAGTTTTTGCTTTCAAAGCCAAACCAAATGGTATTAATATTTTCTTTTAAGCAAGAAGATCTGTTTACAGATAATCGTTTAGCATCTTTACTTACAGGTTCTGCTTGAGAATAACAGGCATTGTCAATTTTACCATCTGAAATATACTTTTTAGCATTTTCATTAGATGTAAAAATCGAATAGGTGCATTTATCTTCTCCAGAAATTTTTGACATTAAGAAAACCGCACCTGCAGAGCCTTGGCTTATACCTGTAGGGTCTGGAATGGCTTTTAATACCGAAACCAAGCTATTGGCCATTTCTTGGTTTTTATCTAAAAGTGTAATTCTGTATACAATTTCTGTAGTTCCAACTGGTAAATCTTCCGTTGGTATAGCAATTCTATCGCGTGCGGGAACCATGATTTCTTTAGTTGTTGCACGTTCTTTGTCCCAATAACCATCTTTTTGTGCAAAAGCGTTATAGGAAGTTACGATAAATAGTAATAAAAGGATTTGTTTGAAAGTTGTATTTTGTGATGATGCTTTAATTGCCACAGATTTCACAGATTAAAATGATTTTTACTTTAAAAAACTTTAATTCAATTAACATAGATTATGCCAAATAACTTTCTTATGGAATTGAGTGCCCTAGCCCCGATAGAGGCATTATCCTTTTTAAGGCAATTTTTCTTTGCCTTAAAAAGATATAGCCGAAAGCGGGATTAGCTTCTTATAATTCGATCGAATCTCCTATAGGTAAAAGCATTAAATCTTTTCCTTTATCGAAAAATTTGCGAATTGCTTCTTCATGATTGATTTCGATGTAACCAAAAGTATCATAGTGATATCCTAAAACTTTGTCGCATTCTACAAAATCTGAAGCAATAATAGCGTCTTCAACATCCATTGTAAAATTGTTTCCGATTGGAAGAATAACTAAATCTAGTTTTGTGCGAAGCGGAATCAATTTCATGTCGTAAGTCAAAGCTGTATCTCCAGCGATGTAGATATTTTTATGTTCGCCTTCAATTACAAAACCTCCAGGATTTCCTCCGTAAGAACCGTCAGGAAAACTGCTTGAGTGAATTGCATTTACATATTTTACTTTTCCGAAATCAAATTTCCAGCTTCCTCCGTGATTCATTGGATGCGAATTGAATCCTTTTTTAGCATAATGGCTTGCAATTTCTGCATTAGAAACAATAACTGCATTTGTATTTTTTGCAATAGCTTCAACATCCAAAACGTGATCAGCGTGTGCATGCGTCAATAAAATATAATCTGCTTTGATAGTGCTCAGATTGATTGTACCAGCTTGTGGATTTCCGGTAATAAATGGATCCACAATAATGTGTTTTCCTCCTACTTCAATTCCTAATGAAGCGTGTCCGTAGTATGTAATTTTCATTTTGTCACTATTTAAGTTAAACATTGTTTTATCTTCCTCCTAAAAAGAGGTTTACAATAATGTCTGAAATCAAAGAAATCATGCATACTGTAAGTAATATAGAAAGCAAGAACGTGCTTAATGCCAGTTTTTTTAATTCTGGATCTAATAATTTTGGATCTTGATTTTTGTAAACCGTGATTAAATGTTTGGTCAACGGGATATATGCCAATAAAAACAAGTATTGGTCAAAGTTATAATCGCTTAAAATAGCAAATACAACCACTAAAATCATTGCTGTAATAATCAAGAAGAAGTGGTAATTTTTAGCTTTTTGAGCTCCAATTTGTACTACAATAGTGTTTTTACCTGATTTTTTATCAGATTCCTGATCGCGCATATTGTTAAGATTTAAAACCCCAACACTCAATAATCCGATTGCAACAGCTGGAAGAATTAAAAGCGGTTCTACTTCTTTTGCATATAAAAAGTTTACACCCAAAGTGCTCACTAATCCGAAGAAAATGAAAACAAATAAATCTCCAAAACCTCTATATCCGTAGGCAGAATTACCAACTGTGTAGCGAATTGCAGAAATAATAGCTGCGATTCCTAACAATAGAAAAAAGATTGAATACCCGAAATTGTCTTTTCCGAATGCAAAATAAATTAATATAATTGCAGATAATAAAGTCAAAAACGAAGTAATAATAATGGCTTTTTTCATTGCTTGAGGGGTAATTACACCACTCTGAATAGCACGTTGTGGCCCTACTCGATCAGCATTGTCAGTACCTTTTACTCCATCGCCATAGTCATTTGCAAAATTGGATAAAACCTGTAATCCTAGTGTTGTCAATAGAGCAAAACCAAAAACTTTCCAGCTAAATACTTCTGTTGGAGTGTTAATAGTTTCTGTTGGATTTGATAAAGCGTAAATACTTCCAACTATAATTCCGGAAACTGATAAAGGTAATGTGCGCAATCTTGCGGCTTCAATCCAATGTTTCATTATTTGTTTTTTTTTTAGTTTCAGGTTTCAAGTTTCAGGTTCTTAACTTGAAACCTGAAACTTGAAACTATTTTATAACTTATTTACGGTAACCACTTATTTTCGCCGAAGTTTGGTTTTCTTTTCTCTAAGAAAGCATTTCTACCTTCTTTAGCTTCTTCGGTCATGTAAGCTAAACGAGTGGCTTCTCCTGCAAAAACTTGCTGTCCAACCATTCCGTCGTCTGTTAAGTTCATTGCAAATTTCAGCATTTTTATAGAAGTTGGCGATTTTTGAAGAATTTCTTGTGCCCACTCATAAGCTGTAGCTTCTAACTCATCATGAGGAATTACAGCATTTACCATTCCCATTTCAAAAGCTTCTTGAGCAGAATAATTTCTACCTAAAAAGAAAATTTCACGAGCTTTTTTCTGACCAACCATTTTAGCTAAATATGCCGATCCGTAACCGCCATCAAAACTAGTTACATCAGCATCTGTTTGTTTAAAAATAGCATGTTCTTTACTTGCAAGCGTCATATCGCAAACTACGTGCAAACTATGTCCGCCACCTACAGCCCATCCTGGAACTACTGCAATAACAACTTTAGGCATAAAACGAATTAAACGCTGTACTTCCAGAATATTCAAACGGTGCTGTCCGTCATCTCCAACATATCCTTGATGTCCACGTGCATTCTGATCTCCACCGCTACAGAAAGAGTAAACTCCATCTTTTGTTGAAGGTCCCTCAGCAGAAAGTAAAACAACTCCAATTGAAGTATCTTCTTGTGCATCGTAAAAAGCTTGGTATAATTCTGAAGTAGTTTTTGGACGGAATGCATTTCTAACATTTGGTCTGTTAAAAGCTATTCTCGCTACTCCATTGCATTTTTTATAAGTTATATCCTCAAATTCTCTAGCTGTAATCCAATCCATTTTGATTTTTTGTTTAAAATAATTATACGGTAAAAATAAATCATTTTTACTACTTTACCTACTCAATCAGTCTTAAGTCTTTACTAAATTGACTTCTAATGTTAACAATTGGTATTTACCTACAAAAAATAACATTTTTTAACATTAGTTTAGAAAAATAATAATTAATTTTACACCCTAGAAATCAATGAGATACAAACTATTTCAAAGATTTTAGATTGATTTTCTTTCACTGATTTATTAACCTAAAAAATGATTTTTTTGAGAAAATTTAAAAAATTTGTCGCTCATTTTTTTAGGGTTTTAAGTAACAAACCTCAATTAAAAGAGCAAATGATTTATGTGTTTGTCGAAACTTCAAAAAGAAAAAAGTAACACCTAAGGTTAAATGTTAGAATTGTCTATTAATTAGTATAGAAATGATAACGAAAAGAGGAAAAAAGTACTAATTCACAACTTTCTAAAAGTTATATTATAAAACCAATGGATGAGCCGTGAAATTCTCTTTTTTGCTTTTAAGATAGGTGCATTGATTATTTAAAAGACATACCGTCAATGGGACGATTTCTAAAATTCGTAAAGCTATTGTTCTGAGATGGATTCGAATTATTTTATTTCTGTTTTTTTTTAATTACAATTTTTTTTAAAACTGAATAAAAAGCGAAAGGCTGCTTGTAATGAGCAGCCTTTTGTGTTATAATAATTTTGCTAGCGCAAAATAAATTTCAACATTTTGAACTCCAAATTCCAAAAGGCTAAAGTCAAATTATAGATTTCAATTATCAATTGGAATTTCCATATTAGAATTTCTCAATTTTTATTCTTTTACAAGATATATTCCATCTTCTTTAATTTCAATCAGTTTTTCTTTGTATAAAGATCCGATTGCTTTTTTGAATGATTTTTTACTCATTTTCAAAACAGTTTTAATATCTTCTGGATGAGAATTATCGTTTAATCTAAGAAAGCCTCTACTTGCTCTTAGCTCGCTTAATATTTTTTCGGCATTTGGTTCTATACTCTCAACACCTTGAGGCTGAAGCGCAACATCTATTTTGTTATCAGGACGAATGTTTTTAATATAGCCACGCATTCTATTTCCGGTTCTTATCGAATCATCATAAACTTCGTCTTTGTATAAAAGTCCTTTGTGGCGCTCGTTAATGATAACATTGATTCCCATATCGGTAATATGCGAAACGATCAAGTCAACTTCTTCTCCTTTTTCTACCGTTAACTGGTCATTGTTCAAAAATTGATTGGTTTTGCTGGAAGCTACTAAACGATTAGTTTGTTTGTCCATATATAAATAAACCAAATAACGTTTTCCTTTTTCCATCGGACGTGCCTGTTCTTTAAACGGAACCAAAATATCTTTTTCCATTCCCCAATCCATGAAAGCACCAACATTATTGATGTAATTTACTCTCAAAAGAGCAAATTCATTTAATAAAATATACGGAACTAAAGTTGTTGCAACTGGTCGCTGTTCGTGATCTAAGTAAACAAAAACGATTAATTCTTCACCAATTTCAAATACTTTTGGAACATATTTATTTGGAAGTAAAACATCGTGAATTCCATCAGGATCATTTTCAGGATCACCTAAAAATAAACCTACTTTGGTATCACGTAATATAGTTAGGGTATTGTATTTTCCTATTTCTAGCATTTTAATGTATTTCTAAGCAGTACAACTGCTAAGTTTCTGAGCCGCAAAGGTACGAAGTTTGAAGCGGTACTATGAAATTAATTTAACAAAACTTATACTGTAGGCAAAAATTAAAAAATCCCTTTATAGAATTGGGTTATAAAGGGATTTTGCGATGTGCGAAATTTAATTATTTAAAAACGCTTTTTTTTTAAAGTGCTGGGTCAGTAACTTTTTAGTGAATAGCACCAACGTTACAGCCACAAAAATGATTAATAATTATATTAACAAATACCTAACTTCAATTTAGTATAAGGATTTAAAATACTCTTTTAAGATTTTATCGTTTTCAAATGTTGGAGTAAAAATTTCCAAAATGCACGGAACATCATTAGAATTATACAAAGATTCTATTCCATTTTCTAACGACTGAACATCTTGAGCCGCAAAGTAATTCAATCCGTACATTTTTGCTAGATGTTCGGCAGTCAAGCTATGTGATGTCTCAAAATAAGTATTGAAAACAGGTTTTTCCTGATGTCCAGGTAAAATCCTGAAAATTCCTCCTCCTGCATTATTAATTAAAATAATTTTGAAGTTTTTCGGAATATAAGAATTCCATAGCGCATTGCTATCATACAAAAAGCCAATATCTCCAGTAACAAAAACAGTTTGTTTTTCGTTTCCAAGCGCAGCACCCACTGCTGTAGATGTACTTCCGTCAATTCCACTCGTTCCTCTGTTACAGAAAACTTCAATAGAATCATCAATATCAATTAATTGCGCATAACGAATGGCAGAACTATTGCTAATTTGCAGCAAACTGTTTTTAGGCAACGATTGTATAACTTTTTCGAAAGCTTTAAAATCTGAAAACTCAATTTTACTTAAGTATTCCTTTCTTTTCTCTAATCTTGCTTTATAAACGGTATCAATGTTTTTGAAATAATTGCTCTTTACAAATACTGTTTTTGAAAATAGATCTTTAAAGAAATCATTTGGCTGCATTTCAAAATGTTTTGTCAAAGCGCCAAACGTATCGTAAGCACGTAAAGTATCAATATGCCAATGATGTTTTGGTTTGTATTTTCTTAAAAAACCTTTAATTCTTTTTGAGACAACCATTCCACCAAAAGTCACTAAAACTTCTGGATTAAATTGTTTAAAATCAAAATCATCAAAAGGTGTAATTAAAGTATCTATTGAATTAATAAAACTCTCATGATGAAGATTTGAAGTAGTTTCTGTAAGCACAACAACTGAAGGATCTGAGGCTAGATTTTCGATAATTTCTTGATCAATGCTATTAGCTTCATTTACTCCAACTAAAACTAATTTTCGCTTTGTATTATTCCAAACCGAAACAAACTCGTTGCTGTTTTCTATAATTTTTGAAAAATTTTCAAACTCAAGATTTGTGATTTTTGGCTTTACAGAAAGCTCTTCTGTAGTTTCATATAAAGGCTCTTCAAAAGGCGCATTGATATGAACTGGGCCTCTTTTAAGAATAGCTGTTTCAATAGCTAGATTGATCTTTAAATCATTTTCTTCTGATGCTTCTTCTGTTAAATTGGCATTGAAAACAGAATGATTGGCAAAAACATTTTCCTGACGAATGGTTTGTCCGTCTCCGATATCAATCTTGCTCTGCGGACGATCAGCAGAAATAACAATCAAGGGAATCTGGCTGTAAAATGCTTCTGCAATAGCCGGATAATAATTTAATAAAGCTGATCCTGAAGTACAAACAACTGCTGTTGGCTGTTTCGTTTGCTGGGCAATTCCTAATGCAAAAAAAGCAGCACATCGCTCGTCTGCAATACTGTAACAGGTAAAATTTGGATTTTGAGCAAAACCAATAGTTAACGGTGCGTTTCTAGATCCTGGAGAAATTATAATATTAACAATGCCTTTGGCAGATAAAATTTCGATAATGCTTTGTGCAAGCGCTATTTTGGGGTAAATCATTCCGGTCGTGTATTACTATTTTTTTAAAGAAAAATCCTGATATAATTTTTCTTCATCTTGCTTACAAAGTTACAAACTTCGCACTTGATTTATATTATAATTAGGAATATATTAAGGCTGTTTCTCAAAAAAGGGAATATATTTGTAAAATCGAATAATTAATAAAAGCCAGACTTAATATGCGTTTCTTATTTATACTATTTTTATCTATTACTTTTCAAACCATTACTTCTCAGAATCAATTTGTTCCTGTTGATGTTCCATATAAAACGGCCTTAGAAAGTGCTAAAAAAGAAGGAAAACCTCTTTTTGTAATGCTTTATGCCGATTGGTGTCCACATTGCAATTTAATGAAAACAGAAGTTTTGAGTGATCCTGCTGTAATAGATTTTTTGAATAAGAATTTTGTCTGCACTTACAAAAACATTGAAAAAGAAGAAGGAATTGCTTTAAAAGAGAAATTCAACACCAAATCGCTTCCTACGTTTTTATTTATCGATAGTAACGAAACTTTAATTTATGCTTTAAAAGGCGAATTGAAGAAACCAGAATTTCTTAACGAGCTTAATAATGCTTTAAATCCCAAGATGCAATTGCCTCATCTAGAAAAACAATTTCTTGCCGATCCTAGCAATTCAGATAAATTCTTTTATTATTTAAATACTTTAAGAAAAGGAAAAGATAGAACGGAGCTGTCAATACCAACGCATATTTATTTGAACACACAATCTGATAAACAATTAGTTAGTGAGTTAAACTGGCGTGTTATTGCAAATGGTGTTACTGATATTAAATCTCGAGAATTTCAATATGTTTTAAATCATCAGAAAGATTTTGCTGCAGTAGCTTCTCAAAGTCGTGTTGATCGTAAAATTGAAAGTATTGTAAATGAATTGCTTCGACCTTTGGTTGACAATTTAGATACTGTAAACTACTATAAACAAAGAGAAGTTGCAAAATCAATTCGATTGCAAAAGACAGATTCTTTAGTTTTTAAATATGATCTGACATTGGCAGAAAGAACCGAGAAATGGGATTTTTATAAAAAAGTAACCCTTGAAGATACTCAGAAATTGGTTTGGAATGATGCTAGTTTCTTAAAAGACATCGGAAATACTTATTTTAAGCATATTAAAGACACAGAAAGTTTAAAAAAAGCTATCTCTTGGGTAGATCGTTCTCTAGAATTAAATTATTCTTACGACGGAAATTTACTTGGGGCCAAACTTTACAATAAATTAAAAAACAAGAAAAAAGCTTTAGAATATGCCAAAAATGCCAAAGCAATAGCCAAAGAAATGGACTGGAATTCAAAGGAAGTAGACGTCCTATTAGCTGAACTCAACACCAAATAAACGACAACAATTACCAATGAGCATTATATTAAGACCTGCAACACCAAACGATTTGCAAAAGATTTTAGAAATTGTAAATCATTCTATTTTGCATACAACTGCTAATTACAGTTATGAAATTCAAACTTTAGAAGTTCAGACCAAATGGTTTGAAGATAAAACAGCTAAGAATCTTCCTGTAATAGTAGCCGATTTAGATGGCGAAGTGGTTGGTTTTGGAAGTTACGGACAGTTTAGAGAAAAAATTGGCTATCAATATACTATTGAGCATTCTGTTTATGTGGTCGATAATATAATAGGAAAAGGAATTGGCTCTAAACTTTTGACAGAATTAATTCGTTTGGCAAAAGAACAAGGTTATCATGTTATGATTGGTGCAATTGATGCCGATAATGCAGGAAGTATTGCTTTTCATGAAAAATTCGGATTTGTTGCTACAGGCACAATTCGTGAAGTTGGATACAAATTTGATCACTGGCTCGATTTGGTTTTTATGCAACTTATTTTAGTTTAACAGCAAAGGACGCGATGAATTACGCAAAGGACGCAAAGTATTTATAACCCTGTACCTTTGAAACTTTAGAACAAAAAAAAGCCCAAATTTGAAGATGCAAATTTGGGCTTTTTTAATGTTTTTTAGCTTTTAATCCAATTAATTACTTCAGGTTCTGTAACTAAAGTTTTTGGTTTAATTACTTTAACCAATTCACCTTTTTCATTGATTAAGTATTTTTGAAAATTCCACTCTACTTCAGAATCTTGCAAGCCATTTCTAGATTTTTCGGTCAAGAACTTATATACTTCGCACATATCACTTCCTTTTACTGAAACCTTACTCATCATCGGAAAAGAAACTCCGTAATTCTGTTGGCAGAACGTTTCGATTTCTTTATTTGTTCCTGGTTCTTGAGATGCAAAGTTGTTTGCTGGAAAACCAACAATTACAAAACCTTTATCTTTATATTCTTTATAAACTGCTTCTAAATCTTTGTACTGAGGTGTTAAACCGCATTTTGAAGCAGTGTTGACAATCAAGATTTTTTTGCCTTTTAAAGAAGCAAAGTCAAAAGTGTCTCCTGATAAATCTTCAACCTTAAATTGGTAAATTGTTTCTTTTGCCATGGTTTTATCTTTTTTAGATAATTTGTTTGTACTGGTTTGAGCATTTAATCCTGTCGCAGACAAAACTGTAGCTCCAAATAGTATAAATAGTATTTTTTTCATCGTATAATTTTTTATAAAATTAGCTAAAATCCATTTTACAAAAACTATTTTGAGGCTTTAATTTTTGCCAATCAAAAGTTAAATAAAAAATGAAGCCTAACGTTAATCAGACGTTAGGCTTCCCCCCATACAAACAAATCAAACCATGAATTAATTATTATGCAATCTTTTATAAATTATAGTTGATGACTCGGTTGTGTTCGAAAATTTCTTTCCCCCCAATATGTCAAATGGCTTTCAAAAATATCTTTAAATGGCTTGTATTGATGTAAATTTAAATCCTAAAATATCCGAAAGACATATTAAAAAAATCTTCGGTCTGGAAGTCCGAGTGCATCAACTATTCAATATCTTTTGCTTTCTCTTTATTATCTCAGCATTTGCCCAGCATTATTACTGTTATTTGGCAAAATGTCTTTTAAAAAATCCTTCTTAGTAAAAACGATCAATGTCAAAACTGTTGTTAATCCAACTATTAATATTTTCATTATTATTTTGCTATCCATATTCTCTATAATAATTTTATAACAACAGCTTTCTAGATTTTCTAATTTACTTTTGGCTTTCTATAAGATCATTCTGACCTTATAAAATACATTTACGTAATAGGATTGTTTTTGGTTTTAAAAAAAGTGAAAAAAAATGCACTTTTTTTTAAAACCCTTTATTTTCTTAGGGTTTTGGCTATTAAAAAAAATAAAAAATATCAGAAAAAAATAAATTATCTTTATAACAGTTAGCGAATAACATCTTAACTTTTAATGTTTAAACTTAAAAATCCAAATCTATGAGTCAAGAAGAACTGCTAGTTTTAATTTACAAAAAAGACGAAAAAGCTTTTACGCATTTGTACGACATGTACTCAAAAAGTCTGTTTTCTGTCATTCATGTGTTAATCAAAAATCGAGAAGAAGCAGAAGACGTGCTTCAAGATGTTTTTGTCAAAATCTGGAAAAACATCGACACCTACAATGAAGGCAAAGGCCGATTTTATACTTGGATCTTAAATATAGCCAGGAATACCTCGATAGATAAACTTCGTTCTAAAGACTACAACAACAGCCAAAAAAACCTTTCATCAGATAATTTCGTAAATCTCTTAGACGAGAGCAATAAATTGAGTCATAAACTTGATGCAATTGGAATTCAGGAATTTGTAAAAAAACTAAAACCAAAATGTATCGAAATAATTAATTTATTGTTCTTTAAAGGATATACCCAGCAAGAAGCTTCAGAAGAATTGGCACTGCCACTGGGAACTATCAAAACACAAAACAGAAACTGTATTAACGATTTACGTAATTATTTGAAGATATAATGGAAGCACAAGAATATATAGAATCAGGAATTTTAGAGCTGTATGTTTACGGTCTATTAAGTGAAAAAGAAAATCTCGAAATTGCCGAAATGGCAAAAAAGAACCCAGAAATGGATCAGGAAATTATCTCGATAGAAAAGGCTGTCATTGCGCTTTCTTCTAGCTTCTCTCCTTTCCACTCTGTAGAGAATTTCGAAAAAATTAAAGCTCGTCTGGAACTTAAACACGGAAAAGTAGTTGACATGAAACCAGCATCAAACTGGTCGCAATATGTAGGCTGGGCTGCGGCAGTGCTATTGCTTTTAGGGTTAGGATATCAGACTTTAGAATTGACAAAAACAAAAGAAGCGATTTCTACTGTTGGAAATGAAAAGAACAAAATTCAGCGCGAATATGCCTTTTTAGATCAACAGAATAAGCAAACCGAGAAAAACTTGAGTATTGTTAGAGATATTAAAAATACTGGTGTAACTCTTGGCGGTCAGGCTGTTTCGCCAACTTCTTTTGCAAAAGTATATTGGAATAAGCAGACTAAAACCACTTATATCGATGCGGCAGGTTTACCAGCTCCTCCAAAAGGAATGGTTTATCAGGTTTGGTCTTTAAAGTTAAGTCCTGTTCTTACACCAACAAGCATTGGTTTATTGGATAATTTTGAAGGGAATAAACAAAAAATCTTTGCTGTAAGTCAAACCGATTCTGCAGAAGCTTTTGGAATTACTTTAGAGCCAGCCGGCGGAAGTCCAACTCCAACAATGACACAACTTTATACTTTAGGAAAAGTTTAAAATTAATCTTTTATAAAAAGCTAAAACGCATATTCAGAGTAATATGCGTTTTTTTATTATTTTTAATTCACCAAAAACCAATTTATGAACGCAAACTTACTCTTGAGAATCGCAATGGCGATTATTCTCCTCACCCATTCTGTTTCCGGAATGTTTAATAATGGCATTAATGATTTTGGAAATCTTTTTCTCAATCAAATTGGATTTGCTCCTTATGGTGTCATTCTTGCTTGGAGCATTAAATTGTCACATGTAGTTGCAGCCATTCTTTTATTGGTTAATAAATACATTAAACTTGCTGGTTTTGTAACCATTTTTGTCCTCATAATGGGAATTGTTTTAGTGCATTTTAAAGAAGGCTGGTTTGTTGTAGGAGGCGGAAGAAATGGTGTTGAATATAATTTTCTACTGATAATAGTATTATTGGCTATTATGTATCCTAATGGCGTCAAAAAAAATAATTTATAAAATCAATACCGAGCTCTAATGGAAATCATTTGCAAAAATTGTCATCAGATTTTTAAAGGTCATTATTGCAACAACTGCGGTCAGGCTGCAGAAACGCACAAAATTAATGCTCATTTTTTATGGCATGATATTCAGCATGGTTTATTGCATTTTGATAAAGGTATTTTGTATTCTTTGAAACAATTATTTACCAGACCTGGGCATTCTATCCGAGAATTTATTGAAGGAAAAAGAGTTCATCATTTTAAGCCTTTATCTTTGGTTGTGGTCCTTGCAACGCTTTATGGTCTTTTATATCATTACTTTCACATTAATACTTTTGAAGCGGCAAAGACTTCAAATATCGATTCTGATTATATAAACGAATGGTTTGCCACGCATTTTTCTTGGGTTACAGTAGGCTCAATTCCTATTTATACTATTGGCACTTATCTTGTTTTTAGAAAACAGGGGTATAATTTTGTTGAACTTTTTGTACTCAATACTTTTAAGGCGGCTCAAAGAATATCTGTACAATTAGTAACAATGCCAGTATTGATTTTTCTAAATCATACTTCACATATAGCACAGTACAACAATGTAATGTATGTTATTGGCATTATTTTAATCTTTTGGACAAATATGCAGTTTTTTAATAAAATGTCTAAAATCAAAGCATTTTTCTTAACTCTGTTGAGTCATCTTATTTTTCTAATTTGCTTTTTTCTAATAACTGCGATTGTACTTCTCTTCTTTGGCAAACTTTAAAATTTGATATAAAAAAAGGTTCAACATCATGTTGAACCTTTTTTATGAATTAATAATTATTGTAAATTATTTATTTCTTAACTTTTTTAGTTTTATAGTATTTACGGTACTTTGGATAGGTTACCGCTCCAATTATAGAAATTGTAATCAAGCAATAGTAAATCCAGTTTAATGAATGTGCTTCTCCACTTGCGTAAGAGTGTAAACCAACTAAGTGGAAATTTACTCCATAATAGGTAAACAAGATCGAAACAAAAGCATACATACTCATTAAATTAAAGAACCATTTTCCTCTTAAAGCTGGAACAAAACGGGCGTGAATTACAAAAGCATAAATCATAATCGAAATTAAAGCCCAAGTTTCTTTTGGATCCCATCCCCAGTAACGTCCCCAGCTTTCATTGGCCCATTGTCCTCCTAAGAAGTTTCCAATAGTCAACATGATAAGACCAATTGTTAAAGACATTTCGTTGATATACGTAATCTCTTTAATGTTCAGTTCCATTCTAGCTTTGTTTTTCTCGGTTGTAAACAAAATCAATAGTAATGATACAAAACCTAAAATCATTCCTAATGCAGTCGGGCCATAACTACCCACAATAACTGCAACGTGAATCATTAACCAATATGAATTAAGAACTGGCTGTAAGTTTGCAATTTCAGGATCAATCCAGTTTAAGTATGCCGCCATTAAAATCATAGCTGTAACGAAGGCTGATGAAGCAACCGTTAATTTTGATTTTCTGTCAAAAGCCAATCCGAAGAACATAGTTGACCAAGATACATATACAATAGATTCGTAAGCATTACTCCAAGGGGCATGCCCAGAAATATACCAACGTGCAATTAATCCTAATGTATGAAGCACAAATAATAATCCAATTATAATATGGAATGCATTTATTGTAATACGAAGCCATTTCTTCTCAAAGAAAATATTGACAATAATAAAAATAAACATAAAGCTTGCCGCTGTAATATACCAATATGGTAATTTCTGAAATACATCGTATTTGTTGTAGGCAATCTCTGCATCAATTTTTTGCTCGCTTGGTCTTACTTTTGAACCAAATTTCTTTTGAAAACCATTAATACTTTCTACTAAATTATCAGCTGTATCAAAGTTTTTTTCGATAGAACCGTTATTTAAAGCACTAAAATATAAAGGTAGAATTTGTTTCACATAAGTAGAATCCATTCCTTTAAAACCAGCACTTTCACGCTCTAAATAAGAAACCCATTTGTGGTTGGGATCATTAGGAATTGGAAAGATTCTTAAAATACTACCGCTTAACGCCGATTCCATTAAGTTTACTTTTTTATCGGTCTCCACAAAATCTTTCTCAAAACTATTTGGATTTGCTGCTTTATAAGCTGCATCTAAATATGGTGATAGTTTATAATTTCCCTGCTCATCAAAGAATTTCACAAACGGTGCGTATTTATCTTTTGAATCGATACCAATGATCTTACGGATACTATCATTTTTTGTGTTGATGTAAATAATAGGAACCTGAATCCAAACCTGAGCATATTGCGTCATAGATAAAAATACCTGATCAGAGTTCATTCCGTTATACTTATCATCGTGGCTTACTTTACGAAGTAATTCAGATGAAAACGTATTAATTGGCTTCATTCTACCTCCAGCATCCTGAATAATCAGACGTCCAAATTTTGCAGCATGAGCTTCCGGAGCTTTGTAGATATTCAATAAAGAATCTAATTGCTTTTTACTTGGCGGCGCAGTAACATGATTTGCGTGATCATTAGGATCTGCAGAATGCTCGTGATCATGATCATGTGAGTGAACATGTGGCGACTGTTGCGCAAAACTGCTCAAACTCAACATTAAAACTAAAATCGTAATTAGTTTTTCTTTTTTCTTTTTAACAGCTTCAAGCTTACGTTTCAAATCGCCAAAACGAGAATTCTTTGTAAACATAATTGCCATTAAACCAATATATAATAAATAATAACCAAAATAAGTAATGTTAGTTCCCCAGAAATCATGGTTTACAGATAGAACAGTTCCTTTTTCGTCTGGATCAAATGAAGACTGGAAGAAACGGAATCCTTTATAATCTAAAACGTGATTCATAAAAATATCTGCATCAAAGGTTTCTGTAGAATCCTGAACGGTTACTTTACTTTTGTATGAAGAATAACTTTTTTCTGTTCCAGGATATTTCTCAGCAATAAAATCGTTCAAACGAATTTTAAACGGCAAAACATAAGCTTTACTTCCGTAGAATAAAGAATACTCAATATTACCAATTTTAACTGTTTTAGCCTCTCCCACTTGTCCTTTAGAACCAAAAAGCATTACTTCTTTTTCTTGCCCTTCTGCTTTTACTTTAACTACTAAAGCGTCAGAATGAGATTTTGCTTTAAAGTCATTATGAGATTCATAATCTACTTTTCCCTTCATTGGAGGCTCCGGAAATACAATTCTAATATCTCCAATACTGTATAACGAACGCATCATTAAAGGCTGCACATTATCTTTTGTAACTTTTCCTTTAAATTGATCTGCCATTCGCATAAACTCCCCTTCAAAAGGAGTCTGGATTGTATATTCTTTTCCAGTTGTATTAATGTTAATTGCACCGTCTGTCTGCTTATTCAAAGCGAATAAAACATTGTGAATGTTCTGAACTTCACCTTCCTTCAAGTAATGTTCTTCTCTTCCACCTGCTCCGGCTTCAACTAGTTTAAGGTATAAAGTTCCGTTTGGATCTGGCTTAACCACTTCTTTAGCTCCCATGATATATTTCGAATAGGTAACTTCAAAAGGAGTTTCGTCGAATTTTCCTGAAATACTAAAATCATTATTGGTAACAGGAGAAAGTAAAAGACTTTTTTCAAAAACCCTTCTTTTCATTTCGCCTTTATATTCACCATCAGCAAAAATGGTTATAAATGTCTTGTCTGAATAAACTTGGTTTTCTGCCGCTCCTTCGCGAATTGGCATCATTCCTTCGTAACTAATATATCTAGTAATAAAAGCTCCCAAAAGGATAAAAATAAAAGAAAGGTGCAATAAAAGGCTTGCCCATTTTTCTTTTTTATGCAATTGGTATTTTTTGATATTTCCGAAGAAATTGATCACAAAGATGGCCATAATCGCTTCAAACCACCAAGTATTGTAAATTAGTATTCTGGCTGTATCGGTATTGTATTTACTTTCGATAAAAGTTCCAACACCCATTGCAATTGCGAATGTTAAAAAAAGAACGGCCATTAAACGTGTAGAAAACAAAAAGGAGAATATTTTTTTATCCATTTCTTAGGGATTACATTGTATAAAAGTGCGACAAAAGTACTTAAAAATGTTGATTAGCAGGCTTTGGCTTTTGTTAATAAAAACCAAAAATAAAGACTATTTTTCAAACAAATTGATAATATATAAAGTTTAAACTTACAAAACAAAGATGTTATTTTTAAATAATGTCTTTTTTATAGAAAGTGTTAGGATTCTAACAAAAAATAGAGAACAATAAAAACTTCAAAAAAGCATTTATGTATACTCAATACACAACAGCATTAAAAAAAATAATACTAATTTTGCTTTCATGATTCAGATAACAATAATAGGTTCGGGCAATGTCGCACAACATTTGATAAAAGCTTTTTCTGGCAGCAAAATTGTTGAAATTAAACAGGTTTTTTCTCGTAAGAAAGAAGCTCTTCTCCATTTGATTGATTCTGAAAAGATTGTCACAGATTTTAAAGCTTTAGAACCTGCTGACTTACATATTGTTTCAGTTTCTGACAATGCGATTACAGAGGTTTCAAATGAACTTCCTTTTAACAATCAATTAGTTGTTCATACTTCTGGAACATCCTCAATAGAACTATTAAATCCGAAAAATCGCCGTGGTGTTTTTTATCCGTTGCAGACATTTTCTAAGAACAAAACATTAGATTATTCTGTTGTTCCTTTTTGTTTGGAAGCTGAAAACACAGCCGATTTTAAACTATTGGAAACCATTGCAAAAAGCGTTTCGACTGCAGTTTATTCTATTAGTTCAGAACAACGCAAAGCACTTCATGTTGCTGCCGTTTTTGTTAGCAATTTCACGAATCATTTATACCAAATAGGACATGAAATTTGTGAAGAAAATCAAGTTCCTTTTGCTGTTTTAAAACCTTTAATTCAGGAAACAGCAGACAAAATCAATACATTAGATCCTATTGATGCGCAAACCGGACCGGCAATACGGCATGATTCTATTACAACTGATGCGCACATGGCTTTTTTACAAGACGAAAACAAAAAAAATATCTATAAAATCCTAACACAATCTATACAGCATAATGGGAAAAAGTTATAAAGAAATAATGAATGACATCACAACGTTTGTTTTTGATGTAGACGGCGTACTTACAGATGGTTCTGTTTTTGTAACCAATGAAGGTGAAATGTTAAGAACAATGAATATTCGTGATGGCTACGCAATGAAAGCTGCAATTGAAAGCGGTTATCATGTTTGCATTATTTCTGGAGGAAGCAATGAAGGCGTTCGTATTCGTCTTCGTAATTTGGGTATAAATGACATTCATTTAGGAACTCCTGATAAAGTAAAAACTTTCACGGCTTATTGCGAGTCAAACAATATCAAACCTGAAAATGTACTGTATATGGGAGACGATATTCCAGATTTTCATGTAATGAAATTAGTAGGACTTCCAACTTGTCCGCAAGATGCAAGCCCAGAAATTAAAAATATCTGCCGTTATATTTCGCACGTAAAAGGCGGACGCGGTTCTGCAAGAGATGTTATCGAACAAGTAATGAAAGTACAAGGAAAATGGATGGAGTACTTTAACGGAAAACACGATTAATCTAATTGTGAATTGTTAATTATAAATTGTTAATTGAAAAAACTTAGCATCTTAGAATCTTAGCCCCTCAGAACCTAAAAAAATGAAATTCCTAAATCTTATTCGTTACAAAAACCTTTTAATGCTTGCATTTATGCAGTTGCTTTTTCGTTATGCTTTTTTAAAACAACAACAAGTTCCGCTGGCATTGGCAGATTGGCAATACGGATTGTTAGTTTTAAGCACTGTACTTCTTGCTGCTGCAGGCTATGTAATCAATAACATTTTCGATGTCGGAACAGATAGTATAAACAAACCAAATGATGTTGTTGTTGGTAAAGGAATCACAGAATCTGCTGCTTACAATATTTATATAGGTTTGAATATTTCTGGAGTCGCCATTGGTTTTATTCTGTCGAATATTATCATGAGACCGACTTTTGCTTCACTTTTTATTTTAATTGCCTCACTTTTGTATTTTTATGCTACAAGTCTCAAGCAAATTATGCTTTTAGGTAATTTTGTTGTGGCTTTGCTTTTAGCGGCAAGCGTACTAATAATTGGTGTTTTTGATCTTTTTCCTGCTACAACAGCCGAAAATCAAGCTCAAATGGCAAGTCTATTCTCAATTCTAAGCGATTATGCCATATTTGCTTTTGTAATTAATTTCATCCGCGAAATTGTAAAAGATATCGAAGATGTAAATGGCGATTATAATATGGGAATGAATACTTTGCCTGTTGCAATTGGGGTAAGCAGAGCTGCAAAAATTGCTTTAGGTTTTGCTATCGTTGCGTTTATTATCTCTGGACTTTATTGCAACACTTACCTTATGCAAAATAAGCTTTATATTGCTGTATTTTATGCTTTTGCTACAGTTTTGGCACCATTACTTTATTTTATCGTTAAAATTTTCAGTGCAAAATCTCAAAAAGAATTTCATCACTTGAGCACCATTTTAAAACTTATTTTGTTCTTCGGAATTTTATCAATTCTGGTTATTGCCTTAAATATCAAATACAATGCTTAAAGAAAAACTAAAAAAATATAAAATCATTTTAGCTTCGGGTTCGCCTCGCAGACAGCAATTTTTTAAGGATTTAGATCTTGATTTTGAAATTCGCTTAAAAGACATCGAGGAAATTTATCCGCCAGAATTAAAAGCAGCTGAAATAACTGATTATCTTGCCGAATTAAAGGCGAATGCTTTTGAAGGCGAATTACTAGAAAATGAAATTTTGGTAACAAGCGATACGATTGTTTGGCATCAAAATAAAGCTTTAGGCAAACCAAAAAGCGCTGAAGAAGCTTTTGCTATGATTAAATCGATGTCCAATACAACGCATGACGTAATCACTTCTGTTTGTTTTAAAACAGCACAGTCTTCTACTATATTGCACGATATTACAAAAGTAACTTTCAACGATTTGTCTGACGAAGCTATTTTATATTATATCGAAAACTACAAACCTTATGATAAAGCTGGTGCATACGGAATTCAGGAATGGTTTGGTTTTATGGCAGTTGCAAAAGTAGAAGGCTCTTATACCAATGTAATGGGGCTTCCGACAGCCAAAGTTTACGAATTTTTGACTAAATTAGTCTAAAAATTTATTTATGTTTTCTTTTAAAGAGTATAGCCGAGAAATAATCGCAACAATCATTCTTATTGGAGTTTTGATTGTATTGCGTATAGTAATTGCTAAACTAATAAGGCGTTTTGCGGCTACAAGCCAATTATTTGAACATCGTACCAATTTGGTTATTAAGTATATTAATATTTTAATGAATATACTTCTTGTAACCATTTTGATAATAATCTGGGGAGTTCAGACAGAAGATATTTTTATTACGATTTCTTCTATTGCAACTGTAATTGGTGTGGCCATGTTTGCGCAATGGTCTATTTTGAGCAATATTACTTCAGGAATGGTTCTGTTTTTCTCTTTTCCTTTTAGGATTGGAGACACCATTAAAATTCATGATAAAGATTTTCCGATTGAAGCTGAAATAGAAGACATTAATACTTTTCATGTAAGCTTAAAAACAAAAGAAGGAGAAAAAATAATTTTCCCTAACAATTTACTACTTCAGAAAGGAATTTCAATTATTCCTGCAAAGCATGAAGAACGCGAGTTTTTTGACTAAATTCTAATGGGAATTTTATAACGGGCACGAGAAAAGCTAGAACGTAAAAAGACAAATAAAGTGTAATATTTGTTTTATAAATTCAGCTAAATAAAATTAAAATGACTCGGCCTGTAACACTACCCTTTTATGCAAAACTTTCCTTTATTCTTGTTTCCTTAATTTGTTTTGCATTTATTTTTTGCATCGGAAAAGATATTCTTACACCAGTTTTAATGGCGTTTTTATTTGCCGTTTTACTGCTTCCGATATTTACTTTTTTTAACACAAAACTTAAATTGCCAAGGCATCTCGCTGCAATTATTTGCCTCGCTATTTTTATATCTGTAATTGTGGCGGTATTGGTCTTCATTTCTTATCAAGCGACTTATATGGCAAATGATTTTGAGACGATAAAGAAAAATGCAAATTCTTTTATTCTTGAAATTCATAAATTTATCAGAGAAAATTTTGAGGTAAGCATTGGCGATCAAAAAAAATATTTGGATTCTGTTACAAAAGACTCTGTTAAAACAGGTCAGGCTAAATTAGGGTCATTTATCATTTCCATAAGTGATGTTCTTTTAGATAGCACGATTATGATCGTCTACACCTTTCTATTTTTAATTTATAAAGAACATTTTAAATTGTTTTTTGCCAAATTAATCAAACAAGAGAACCATGCGGTTTTGCAGGATATTTTGTCTCAGATTAAAGTTTCTATCAATAATTATATTGTAAGTTTAATTATAGAAATGATCGTGGTATCGATATTAACTGGTTTAGGTTTATGGATTATTGACGTAAAATATTTCATTCTTCTCGGATTGATTACAGGAATTCTAAATCTGATTCCTTATATCGGAATTTTTATTGCTGGAGTTATTACAGTGCTGGCATCGTTAACAGGATCTGGAGAAATTTCAGTAATTCTCGGAATTCTAATTGTAAATATTATTGTTCAGTTTATTGATAACAATCTGCTTGTTCCGTTAATTATTAATACTAAAGTAGAAATAAATGCTTTTGTTTCTATTATGGGAATTATTGTTGGAGGTGCCGCTGCCGGAATTGCGGGAATGTTTTTAGCAATTCCGCTATTAGCAATTCTTAAAATTATTTTTGATCGAATTGACTCGCTTTCTGCTTGGGGATATCTTATGGGAAATCATGTTCCGAGGAAATTTGTCTGGAGAAAAAGAAAAATTACAACAGAAAATTAAAAAGAACGTTATGCTAGCATAGCATTTGTTTATTCCCTATATTCATAAAACTTTAAACTATTAGAAGAAAACTACCGAATGTCTTTACAAAAAAAAATACTGATTTTTATTTTGTTGTGCTTTTGTTTGCAAAGCGGATATGCGCAGGTAGATCAAACTAAAAAAGAGCCAAAAACTCAAAAAGACACTACAGAAATATACACTAGAATTAGAAATTATTCTAAGAAAAATAAATTTACGCAGGCAATGCATAAATTATTCTTTAGATCTAAAAAACCGAAGAAAAAAGAAGAATTGCTCGTTCCTATTGATTCAACCAATTACGATGGCAAAATCATTAGAAAAATCAATATTATCACTCTAGATCCTTTTGGCTATTCTGTTGCTGATACGAATCAAGTGCCTAAAAATTGGGGAGAAAGAATGGGTAATAGAATGCATTTAAAAACGAAAAAAATAGCAATTTATAATTTATTGCTTTTTAAGAAAAACACTCCTTACAATACATATAAAGTACTCGAGTCTGAACGTTTAATTCGTGCGCAACGCTATGTAACTGCTGTTAGAATCTCCAATCAAAGTGTTGGACAAGCCTCAGATTCTGTAGATGTAACAATTCGCGTTTTAGATTCCTGGAGTACCATTCCGAGATTTTCGATTTCTAGTAATCAAATGTCGATTGGTTTTAAGGAAAAAGATTTCTTTGGAAGCGGACAGCAATTAGAATATCGTTTTACCAACCGTTTTGATGACGGTCGAACTGCCAACGATGCAACTTATACAATCCCAAATATTAAAAATACTTATATAGGAACAGTTCTTCATTACAATATGGATTTAGACAATAATTATATTAAAAGTATAGATATTGAAAGAGACTTCTACTCTCCTTTGACTAAATGGGCAGGAGGATTTTATGTGGACGAAAGCTTTAGGAGAGACACATTGCAAGCACCCGATTCTACTTTTGCCTATCAGCCTAAAAAATATACTTCGCAAGATGTTTGGGTTGGTCGTGCTTTTAAAATGTACGAAGACCAAAATAAAGCTATTACGAATTTAATTACGACTGCACGTTTTCTAAATGTAAATTATAGTGAGACGCCTTCGGAAATTTATGACCCGAATCATTTTTATTCTTCTGAAAAATTAATTCTTAGCGGAATTGGGTTAAATACGCGAAAATTTATAAAAGACAGCTACATTTTTAGAAATGGACAAACTGAAGACGTTCCAATAGGACGAATATATGGAGTCACTTTTGGATATCAATATAAAAATACGTTTTGGAGACCCTATGTTGGAGCCCAGTTTTCTTTTGGAAATTATTACCGTTTGGGATTTCTGAGCATGAATTTTGAAGCGGGAACATTCTTTCATCAGTCGAAAACCTATCAAACCTCATTTTTGTTTGAATCCAATTATTTTACTAAGTTATATAGCATAGGAAAATGGAAGATTAGACAATTCGTAAATCCGGAAGTCGTAATTGGAATAAATAGAGACGATATTATTGGAGATCAATTAAACATTAACGGGCAAAATGGCTTGGCAGGATTTAATAGTTATTTGTACGGAACAAGCAAAGCTGTTCTGTCATTGCAAACACAGACATATTCTCCACATTCTTTATTAGGTTTCCGTTTAAATCCATTTTTTAATTATTCAATCGCGGTTTTAGGAAGTCCTGAAATCGCTATGACCAAAAACAAGCCTTATTCTAAATTAACGATCGGACTATTAATCAGTAATGATTATTTGGTTTTCAGTTCTTTCCAGCTTTCGCTTTCTTATTATCCAAGTATTCCACAACAAGGAGATAATGTCTTTAAAACAAATACTTTTGAAACGACTGATTATGGACTTCAAAGCTTTGAACTTGCAAAACCAAGAGTTGTCAATTACAAGTAATTTTTGTTTTTTTTTTTTGAAGAATTTCGAAAATGAAATAAAACTTTAAAAACCAACGAATTAAAGTATTTATAACGTTTTGGTTACTCGTTGAAATGCATTTTTATCCGACAAAATACATCTGTTTTTATTTTTTGGCACAGTATATGAATATCCCTATTCAAGATTAACATTATAAAATTAACAAAAGATGAAAACGATAAAATTAGCAATCGCCGGATTATTTCTAATGGTTGCAAACGCCACACAAGCCCAAGTATCGATAAACGTGAATATAGGAAACCCACCTGCTTGGGGACCAGTCGGATATACCGAAATGGAATATTATTATCTTCCAGATATTGAAGCTTATTACGATGTTCGTGCGTCTCAATTTATCTATTTCGGAGGAGGAAGATGGGTAAGAGCAAGTTACTTGCCAAGACAATATAGAAACTATGATTTGTATGGAGGTTATAAAGTAGTATTGACAGATTATCATGGTAGAACTCCTTATACTTATTTCGACCGTCACAGAGTGAAATACTATAAAGGATATCATGGAGCTCCACAAAGACCATACAAACCAAGACCAGTATATGGCTACAATGATCGTCGTCACTACGATCGTAAAGACTACAAACATTACGATAAGCATGACAAACACGATAGACACCATGACGATCACGGGCATGATGATCATGGAAGAGGTCACGGAAGAAGATAATGCTAAATTATTAGCAATCAATATAAGAGAGTATCAATTTTTTGATACTCTCTTTTTTTATGAATTGTTTAATTGCATCTTTTGTTAAAATGTTGTATATTCAACATAAATAACTGTATTGCAATAAGTTTCGTCAAAAAAAGCACTTTATTAATACAATTATGATATATATTTGCGCCGAATTTTAAAATCCAAAAAAGAAATTTATGAAAAAGAATGTTTATTTGCTTTCATTTTTAGCAATGTCACTGTTAATAGGTTGTGACGATAACAATGACAACAAAAACGATGGACAATCGTCAAATAACATTACTATTACCTCAGATCAATCTACTTTAAACAAAAGACTTGACTTAACTAATTCTGGGGTAATTTCGATCGAAAATGGTGCTTTGACAGGAAAATCTGCGGAGACTACCAACACTTCTTTCCCTCTTGTTCAAATTGCCGAAGTAAAACCACCAGTTGATGCAATCGGAAGAACACTTCAAGCCAGTCACGTTACTGTAAACGGAAATTATGCTTATGTTTCTTATATCATGAGAGGCGATGCTTATTCTGGAGCAATTGACGTTATTGATGTTTCAGATCCTTACAAACCTAAATTGGTTACTTCTGCTTTAATTCCAAATACTGATATTACTTCTCTGACTTTCTCAGGATCAAATTTAATTATCGGAGCTGCAAAAGATGTCGATAAAGATACTCAGCTTGCGGGAAATCCGGCAATTGTGTTTAACATGGAGCTTAGTTCAGGATTATTAACGGATAAACTAAAAACAAATTATTTAGAAAGCAGAGTTACAACAGATGTTGCAGCCAATACTTCTAACTATTTTGCAGTAACAGGAGATAACGGGAGTTTGTATAAAATAAACAGTTCTACAAAAGTAATAGCAGGAAAAGCTGCATTGGCAGATTTGCGTTCTATTGCCTTAACAAGCGATAAGGTGGTTACTTTAAGCGGAACTAAAGGTGTTAACATTTACAATCAGTCTACTCTAGCTTTACAGAAAAGCTTTGCAACATCTAATGATGTAAGTGGAGCAAAAAGAACAATGGATATCGACGGAACAAAACTTTTTGTTTCTGAAGGTCCAAATGGTCTTGGTGTCTACGACATCAATAGTGGATCAAAATTGCAGACTATCGGAATCACAACTGCGGGCGAAGATAATGTAACAAATGCAGTTTCTTTTAATGACGGTTATGCTTTTGTTGCAAATGGTGCATTAGGTCTTAATGTTTACCAATCTACAACACAACTTAATTTATTAGGTTCTGTAGGAATTGCTGGTTCTTCAAACTATGTAAAATCAAGTGGTGATTATATTTATGTTGCAAGCGGAACAGGTGGTTTGAAAATTATTAAAATGGAAAAACCAAGTACCACTTTTGCAAGCTGTTTAACTTACGGTTTGTATAATCAAGGTAAAGATTTGATTTTAAATTCTAATGATATAAAATCCTACCAAGGAGCAACAGCTATTAATTCGGCAATTATTAACTCTAAAGCTGTTTTAACACATTGTGGTTCTATTGCGATTCTTAATAACTTAACTTTAAATAGTGGTGGTACTTTCAATATGAGAGGAAGTTTATCTCAAGGTAAATACCAACAATCTACTCCAACACAATTAATTATCAACTCTGGTGCAAAATTAGTGGTTGAAGGTTCGGTTGTAATCTGGGGAGATTTGACATTGAATAGTGGCGCTCAAATTGAGTTCGTTGGCAACACATCGTCAATTACAGTTTATGGTAAAGTTACAAAAAATACTGGCGTAACTATTACAGGAAACTACGTTGATACAGAAAACAAATTGAAATAAGCAGTAAACGGCATCAAATATATATTTTCGAAAAGCTGTCAGAAATAATCTGGCAGCTTTTTCTATTTTATTTCTTAAAATATCAATCAAATAATCAATCATTAACATTTCATTTAAATACTGTTCCATAAAATAATTAGTATTTTTGATGCACTTTCAAAAAAACAATTAACCAGAATATGCGAAAAGTACAGGCTCAAATCTTTCTTCTATTTTTTATAGGTTTTCAAATTTCATTTGCGCAACAGCCACAAAAACTAAATTCAGTTGAAATTTACAATCAAATCAAAAAATTAAATTTTTTAGGTTCTGTTTTGTATGTTGCAGCACATCCTGATGACGAAAACACTAGAATGATTTCGTATTTAGCCAATGATATGAATGCCCGAACTGGTTATTTATCTCTTACAAGAGGAGATGGCGGACAAAACTTAATTGGCCCGCAATTGCGCGAATTACTTGGCGTTATCAGAACTCAAGAATTGATCGAAGCTCGCAAAATAGATGGCGGAGAACAATTTTTTTCTAGAGCAAATGATTTTGGTTTTTCAAAAAATCCTTCAGAAACCTTAGATATTTGGGATAAAGACAAAGTACTTGCCGATGTGGTTTGGACTATTAGAAAATTTCAGCCTGATATTATCATCAATAGATTTGATCATCGTTCGCCAGGAACAACACACGGTCATCATACTTCTTCTGCAATGTTAAGCGTTGAAAGTTTCAAATTAACAAACGATCCTAAAGTTTATCCCGAACAATTAAAATATGCAAAACCTTGGCAGGTAAAACGTCAATTTTTCAATCCATCTTGGTGGTTTTACGGAAGTCAGGAAAAATTTGATGCAGCCAATAAATCAAAATTTACAAAGATTGAAACGGGGGTTTACTACACTGGAATTGGGAAGTCAAATCAAGAAATTGCTGCTTTAAGCCGCAGCCGTCATCAATCGCAAGGCTTTGGCAGTACAGGCGTTCGTGGTGAAGAAACAGAATATTTAGAGCTAATTAATGGAGAAACTCCAAAAGAACGAGATAGTTTATTTGATGGAATTGATACAAGCTGGAATCGCGTTAAAAACGGAAAACCAGTTGGAGATTTAATTTCGTCAATTATTTCAAAATACGATTTTAGCAATCCATCAGCCAGTATTCCAGATTTGGTTAAAGCGTATTCTATGATTCAAACTCTAGACGATCTACATTGGAAAACTATTAAGTTAGCTGCTATAAAAAATATTATTGCATCTTGTTCTGGTTTATATCTTGAAGCTGTTGCCAACGAGCAGGAAGCAACTCCAGGAAGCACCGTTAAATTGAGCCTAGAGGCTATTAACAGATGCGCTGCAGAAATGCAATTAATTAGCGTTACTACACTTCCAGACAACCGAACAACAGCTCAAAATATTGTTTTAAAAAACAACGATGACCAGAAAATCAATCTGCAATTACAGCTTCCAAACAATATCGAATACACACAGCCTTATTGGTTAAAAGAAAAAGCTACTGTTGGAATGTACATTGTTTATAATCAAGAAATCATTGGCACTCCAGATATTATAAGAGATACAAAAGTTGTATTTAATGTAAAAATCAACGATGTAGAAATTCCGTTTGAGCGCACTGTTGTCTACAAATACAATGACGGCGTAAAAGGCGAAATGTATAACTTTCTTGATATCGTTCCAGAAGTGACTACTTCTATTCTTGAAAAAGTTTTAATTTTTGGAAACACCAAAAGTAAAATGGTTCCAGTGAAAGTTCGCGCTGGAAAAGATAATGTAAAAGGAAATCTACAACTAGAATTGCCAAATAGCTGGTCTGTTTCTCCAAAAGAAATTCCTTTTACTTTAGACAAAAAAGGTAACGAGCAAATCTTTTATTTTGAAGTGACTCCGCCTGTTAATCCAGAAGAGGTTATCGCAAAAAGTGTCGCAATTGTTGACAATAAGCGTTTTGATAAAGATCAAACTAATATAGAATTCAGCCACATCACTAAACAAATGGTTTTAAAACCAGCAGAGTCAAAATGTATTAGAATTGATTTAAAGATTTCTGGTGAAGCTATTGCTTACATTATGGGCGCAGGAGATGAAGTTCCTGAGAGTTTGACTCAAATGGGATATAAAGTTTCGATCTTAAAACCTGAAGAAATTACACCTGAAAAATTAGATTCTTTCAGCACTGTAATTACCGGAATTCGCGCTTACAATACCGTAAATGCTTTGGCAAACAAGCAAAATATACTTTTCAATTTTGTAAAAAGCGGTAAAAATATGATCGTTCAATACAACACAAACGGAAAATTAGTAACAGATAAAATTGCTCCATATCCGCTTAAATTATCGAACGATCGTGTAACAGAAGAAAATGCTAAAATCACTTTCTTGGCACCTAATCATCCTGTTTTAAATACACCAAATAAAATCTCTGAAAAAGATTTTCAAGGCTGGAAACAAGAACAAGGTCTATATTATCCAAACGAATATGATCCTGCCTTCACTCCTATTATTTCATCACACGACAAAGGAGAATCTGCGAAAGATGGAGCTTTGCTTGTCGCGCCATACGGAAAAGGTTATTACATTTACACAGGTTTGAGTTTCTTTAGAGAATTGCCAGAAGGGGTTTCTGGAGCATACAGATTATTATCGAATATTATTTCTCTAAAACAACCAATTGAAGCTCCTAAACAAGATTTAAAGCAATAAAATATGGAAGCTAAAAAGACAAAAAAATGGAAAAAAAGTTACACCTATGTTTTGGTAGCTAACGCAATTTATATTGCTATTTTTTTCTTAATCATGCAATTATACTCATAACCTATGCAGCTATTTGACTGGATCGTACTTATTGTAACATTATTATTTATTGTTGGATATGGCTCTTGGAAAACCCGAGGCAGTAAAAACGTAGAAGATTTCATTCTAGGAAATAATGAAACGCCTTGGTATACTGTCGGACTTTCTGTAATGGCAACACAGGCAAGTGCAATTACGTTTTTATCTACGCCTGGACAAGCCTATCATGACGGAATGGGTTTTGTGCAATTCTATTTTGGTTTGCCAATTGCGATGATTGTCATTTGTTTGACCTTTATTCCATTATATCATAAAAGCAAAGTTTTTACCGCTTATGAATTTCTAGAAAAAAGATTTGATGTCAAAACACGTTCTCTTGCTGCTATCTTATTTTTAGTGCAAAGAGGTTTAGGAACTGGTTTGACCATTTATGCTCCGGCGATTATTTTATCGGCTCTTTTAGGTTGGAATTTGACTGTAATGAATATCATTATTGGGGTGTTGGTAATTATTTATACTTTTTCTGGAGGAACAAAAGCAGTAAACGTTACGCAAAAACAGCAGATGTTTGTAATCATGTCTGGAATGTTTATCACATTTTTCTTGATTCTGCATTACTTGCCAAACGATATGACTTTTAATAGTGCAATGCATATTGCCGGTGCCAATGACAAAATGAATATCGTTGATTTCTCTTTTGACCCTGAAGAAAAATATACTTTTTGGAGCGGTATTACAGGAGGTTTCTTTCTAGCTCTCGCCTATTTTGGTACAGACCAATCGCAAGTTGGACGTTATTTATCTGGAAAATCAGTTCGCGAAAGCCAAATGGGATTAATTATGAACGGACTTCTAAAAGTTCCAATGCAGTTCTTCATTCTCTTAACGGGAGTTATGGTTTTTGTATTTTTCCAATTCAACCCAGTTCCATTAAATTTTAATCCGAATAATAAAATAGCTATTGAGAAGTCTGCTTACAAGCAAGAATATCATGTTTTGGAAGAAAAGCTAGTTAAGCTTTCTGAAGATAAAAAAGTTATTAATTTATTATATATAGATCAGTTAAATCAAGATTACGATAATCCTATTTTGCGTAAAGAATTAGTTGCTTTATCAAACAAAGAAAAAGATCTTCGCGATAAAGCCAAAGAAATAATCTCAAGAGCCGATAGCAATTCAGAAACAAATGATAAAGATTATGTCTTCTTTCATTTTATTCTGCACTATCTGCCAAAAGGCCTAATCGGATTGTTGTTGGCCGTTATTCTTTCAGCGGCAATGTCTTCTACAGCTTCTGGATTGACGGCTTTGGCTTCTACAACAGCGATTGATATTTATAAACGAAATCAGAAAGAAGAAAAATCAGAGAAACATTATTTGAACGTTACTAAGTTTTTTACGCTTTTCTGGGGAGTTGTAGCAATACTTTTTGCTTGCGTTGGAACATTATTTGAAAATTTAATTCAGCTGGTAAATATTATTGGTTCCATATTTTACGGAACCGTTTTAGGGATATTTCTTGTAGCTTTTTATACTAAACGAGTTCAAGCAAAATCAATGTTTATCAGTGCGATTATAAGTCAGCTTACCATTTTTGTAATCTATTATTTTATGATTTACAGGCAAGAAAAACTGGGTTATTTATGGCTAAATTTTATTGGAGCTATTTTAACGATTGTATTGGCGCTTTTAATTCAGTTTTTGTTTTTTAAAGGAAAATCAGATGATAATGAAGTGATATCTGAATAAGTAATTTGTAAACTCAATACTTGCGTAAAATGACAAAAGAAGAATTTTTATTTCATTTAAATGGAGCAAGCATAATAGCTTTAAAATTTGCTGAAAGATATGTCAAAGATAAATTGGTTACAGATTTTAAGTACAATGTAATTCTTAGCGCAACAACGGATGATTCAAACTTAACACAATTTGATTTATATCCAGAAGATCAAGGCATAATAAAGTTAAATTTAACTGATAAAGAAGTTGTTGACTTACTGTATCGAAAAAATAAAGTCCCAGTTTGGATTGATATTAGTGTTTTAAAATCAAGCAGAAAAAGCACCACATTTAATTTACTTTGTGCGGGAAGATATAGTGATAATAAGGATGAGTATTATTATAACAGAACAGGTACTGGCCCTTTTGGAATAAAAGGACCTAATTTTCCTCTTGATTATAATGAAGGAAGAAAATTTAGATTAAAGAAGAATTTTTTGTTTTTACTAAAAGACTTTTTTATTTCCCTGATTAATTTTACTAAATAGAAAATAATTTCATTCTCGTTCTTGTTTCCTTTTTGTCATAAAAAATAAGTACTAAATAACACTATCCAATATTAAAATAATCTATCTTTCAATTCTAAATTGATAGAGAAAAATGAAAATTAAATTTTGCCTTGTTTTTGCTTTTGCAATTACAGTATCTAATGTTCAATCGCAAAAACTTAATAATGCAAAACTTGACAGCCTATTCAAAGCTTTAAACGATAAAAACCTATTTATGGGAAGCATTTGCATTTCTAAAAATGGAAATCAGATTTATTCCAATTCTATTGGGAAGACAGACATAGCTAACAACATATCTTTATCTGCGAATACTAAATTTCGTATTGGTTCTACAACCAAAATTTTCACTTCAGCTTTGGTATTAAAAGCTGTTGAATTAAAAAAAATTAGTCTTGACCAGACTATTAATTCGTTTTTCCCAACAATTGTAAATTCGCAAAAAATTACCATCCGCAATTTACTAAATCACAGAAGTGGAATTCATGAACTTTTAGCAACCGACGAATTTGCCAATGGATACACCGAAGCAAAGTCACAAGAAGAAATGATCTCTATTATAAGTAAATTTCCAAGTGATTTTGAACCTGATTCTAAAGCAGATTATAGCAATTCTAATTATTATCTGCTGACTTTAATTCTCGAAAAAACGTATAAAAAAACGTATTCAGAACTATTACAAGAACAAATAATAAAACCTTTAAAACTAAAAAACACCTACTTTGGTGGCAAAATTAGTATTCAGAATAATGAGTGTTACTCTTACTATTTCTCTGATAAATGGGAAAAAGATTCTGAAGGAGATATGTCAGTTCCTTTAGGAGCAGGCGCAATTGTTTCAACTCCATCAGATTTGACTTTTTTTATTGAAAAGCTTTTTCAAGGAAAAATTATTAGTTCTGAGAGTTTAAAAATGATGACTCAGATTCAAGACAAATATGGAATGGGAATTTTTGCACTTCCTTTTTATAACAAAAATGGTTTTGTTCATCGTGGCCAAATAGATAGTTTTAGTTCGCTCCTATCCTATTTTCCAAATGAAAAATTAGCTATTGCTATAGTTACAAACGGTGCAATATATGATAAGAAAAAGATTTTAATTGCTGCATTAAGCAACTACTTCAACAAACCTTATGCAATCAACTTTGAAGCTTACGAACCCGTTAAGGAAGATTTAGAAATGATAACTGGTATTTACAAAAACCACGAAAATCAGGAAGTTATTACTATTTCACTTAATAATAAAAGGTTATATGCAAATTTCAATAATCAGTCACTTTTTCTTCTTGAACCAACATCAAAAAATGAGTTTGAAAATATATGGGAAGGAAACAAGTTTGATTTTCAGCTTAAAAACGAGCTAATTTTTGAAGCAAATGGAAAACAAATTAAATTCTATAGGTTTTAAAAATAGATTCCTTTTCGTCTATTAAAAAACGTCATAACCTAGCCTCGATAAAAGCAACATCAGATAACTGTAGGAAAAGCAAAAGATGCAGTGAACAACATCCTGAAAACTTAGATTGCGATCGGAGTTTCCATTATTTTAAGTAAAAAAACACTATTTTAGTCTATCGCAAGAATGCTATTTTAACTCCTAAAAATCGTCATTATGAGAGATTCAAAAAAATACAGCAACAAAACCAAAGCTGCTTTTATTCTATTAATCGTAATGCTGATTATTTTACTTGGAAATTTTAATACTTTACTAAATTCCAAAAACGTAAACGATAATATTAATGCGATTTATAAAGACCGATTGGTAGTAGCGCATTACATTTTTCAATATTCTAAAGAACTTCATTTTATAAAAGCTGAAGCCGAAAAATTGAACCTAAGTGATAATATTAAAAAAGATGAAATCATTCATACGCTAAACATTATTCACACAATTGATGATCTGTACGCTAAAACGGTTTTAACCAATAAAGAAAAACAATATTTTGATGCCTTTTTACTTTCCTGTAAAGAAATAAACAAGCAGGTAGAAAGCAAAAATTGGGATAAAATAGCCAATTCTAGTGCCGAAGCTTTAAAAACACTTGAATCTCTATCGCAAATTCAGATTGAAGAAGGAAAAGCAAAACTTGCCGCTGCAAATGCAATGTACAATAGAAATAATATACTTGGCCAGCTTCAGATCGCTTTGTTAATCATACTTGGAGGAATTACTTTTTATCTTTTAATAAAGAAAATTAAAAAAACAGTAAAAATTCCTGAACCGCCTAGTTTAAATTAAAATTATTTTACCGCAAAGAACGCAAAAGATTACGCAAAGTTTATTTACTATAGCTTTGCGAACTTTGCGTTAAAGAACAGCAAATCGAAAAACCTTGCGCTCTTTGCGGTAAAAAAAAAACAAAAAAAAAATCCAAAACCCGAAAGCTTTGGAATTTTTTAAATTTTATAAAATGAGACTTAAAGTCTTATCTGCTCCATTCAGCGATACTATCTTTGTTCAATTTTACGTAATCAGCGTTATTTGCAGCTTCTGCAGATGCTAGAGAAGCTTTTGCAGTTTCAATTGCTCCTTTTTTGTCGCCTTGTTTTGCTTGAATCAACGATTTCAATCTTGAAACATAATATGGTTTATCTGAACTCATATCAAGAGCTTTATCTACATAAGTTCTAGCCGTTTCAATATTTCCGTTTGATTGAAATAAATATTGAGAAGCATTGAAATAATCATTCCACGTTGGACCAGCTAAAGCTTTATCAATACTAGCTACAGCAATTTTAGCTGTTGGAACTTCAAATTTTAAAGCTACATGAGAGTTTTCCCAAGAAATATCCAAATATCCAAAATTAGGATCTAAACCGTTAATGCCAATTGTAAAAGTTTCAACAGGAGTTGGAAGTGCATCTTCTTTTACAGTAGTTTTTAAAGCTACATAAGCATCGCTCCAGTTTTCTGGTAATCCCCAGTTGTCTGTAGAAAGGTAAAAAATGATATCCCAGCTTTCGATTCTTGGAACTGTGTAAATTGCATATTTTCCTTTCTTTAGCGTTTTTCCGTCAATTACTACATCATCGCTAAAGTTGATGATTGTATTTTCGTTAGCTCCAGTTCTCCATAATTTTCCAAAAGGAACTAGATTTCCGAACACAGCTCTTCCTCTTGCTCCAGGTCTTGAATAGGTAACTTCAACATCGGTTAAACCAACAGTTTGCTTGATATATCCTTTTGGACTTGCCTGTGGCGTTTTTACTTGTGCTTCTGATGCTAATGGTGCTAAGATCAGGGCTAAAGCAATAAGTAGTTTCTTCATTATTTTAAGTTTTATTTTTATTCAAATTTACAAATTCAATCAGGGAACAAATGTTAAATTTTCTATAATTCAACCCTTTAGCTGTGATATTTTTTCAGCATTTAGTTCATTAAAATGTTCGATAACTAAATCAGCTTCAGACAAATCTTGAAGATGCGAATGCTCGCTGTTATATCCTATACAGTAAATTCCTGCGCCTTTTGCTGCTTTTATGCCATTGGTACTGTCTTCAATAATGATACATTCTTCTTTTGGCGCAACAGAAAGTGAAGCTGCATGAATAAAGATCGCCGGATTTGGTTTTGACTGAGGAAAATCTTCTCCACTTACAATATGTGTAAAGTACTGATGTAAATTGAATCTTGTAAAAACACGATCAATTGTTACTTTTGAAGCCGAAGAAGCTAAAATTAACTGCATTCCGTTGTTATACAAGTCTTTAATTAGATCTTCAACACCATCCAAAAGATGCAAATCTTCCTTAGTATCAAAAGCATCATTAAAAATGGTTCTTTTTCTCTGAATTAAATCTTCCACCTCCTGCTCTACACTTGGAAAATAACTTTTTAAAGTTTGAAATGTGTTTCTAGTAGAAAATCCTGTAAATGTGGTATACATTTCTTCAGGAACTTCGATATTCAATTCTGAAAATTGTAAATAATAGGCATAACGATGAACAGGCTCTGTGTCAACAATTACGCCATCCATATCAAAAATTACTGTTTTAATCATTTTTTTTAAGTTTCTGAGATTCTGAGATACTAAGATTCTAAGGTTTCTCTTTTTTGTATTTGACTTTGTCAAAGTTTAAAACTTTGACAAAGCTTGCTTTAAGTTCTATTTATAAGATCTAAAAAATTAAGATTCACTCTACCAGCTACAAAAAACTTAGCACCTTAGAATCTTAGCATCTTAGAACCTTACTTTTTAAGCAAATATCTAATCACTGTTTCTGCAGCGTGTAAACCAAATAATCCAGGCATATAGCTGTTTGTTCCGTAGAATGATTTTTTGAAGTTTTTCCCGTCTGTTAGTTTTAAGCTCTTATCGTCTTGAATTTCAGAAGAGAAAACTACTTTAAGTTTGTTAATTTTTACTTCTTTTAAACGCTTACGGATTGTTTTAGAAAAATAGCAATTTATAGTTTTTGAAATATCAGCTACTTTTACTTTAGAAGCCAACATTTTTCCGCCAGCCCCCATGCTGCTAATGATTTTTACTCTTTTGCGCTTTGCAGCAATAATTAGATTTAATTTTGGAGTAATGCTGTCAATACAGTCCAAAACATAATCAAATTCTGGAGAAACAATCTCAAAAGCGCGTTCTGGAGAAAGAAATTCTTGAACACGAGTTAGATTTAATTCTGGATTAATATCCATTAAACGATCACCTACAATTTTAATTTTTGGCTGACCAACTGTTGAATGCAAAGCTGGCAATTGACGATTGATATTAGTAATATCTACAACGTCTCCATCTACAATTGTCATATTTCCTACACCTGCCCTTGCTAAAAATTCTGCTGCAAAAGATCCAACACCTCCTAATCCAACGACTAATACATTAGATTTTTGTAAATTTTCTAATCCTTCTTTAGTAAACAAAAGCTCAGCTCTTTCTGTCCATTCTGCCATATATTCTTTTTTGTTGATTTTTATTTTTTGTTTCAAGTTTAATGTTTCAAGTTTTTCCCCGTTGTCAGGCTGAGCGAAGTCGAAGCCCTTCTAATTGGAATGCCCTTCGACTTCGCTCAGGGTGACAAACTTTGAACACAAAACTATCTACTTTTTATTCTTTTTATTGTTTAAATATATTTCTATAATTACTTGAAATAACTTCTTCTAATTCTATTAAATTTAACTCTTTATACTCTGAAGCCAATTCGTATACTTGCTGAATCGATTCTTCAATAGTATCTGTTTCTAAGAAAAAACGATCGTTTGGAACGTTTTGAAAAACCGATTTCAAATCTGGATTCTTTAACAAATACTTTCCAAATGAAAGAAAAAAACCGGCAGTAATTAATTGTTCTGCCAATTGATTATTCTTTGAGAAACCATGAATAATCAACGGAACTGTCACTTTCCTTTTTTTCTTGATCGCCATTACTTCCTGATAAGCGGCAACACAATGAATGACAACTGGCTTTCTGTATTTTTCTGCCAATTCTAATTGTTTCTCAAAAACTGAAACTTGTAAATCAAAAGGAACCTCAATTTTTTTGTCTAAACCACATTCGCCAATTGCCAAGCAATTTTGAGTTTGTAATTTTTCTTCTATAATTTTCAAATCTTCATCAATTCGACTTTCGTCAATATACCAAGGATGAATCCCAATAGAATAAAATGGAATTTCAGCATCAAAATCTTTTGGATACTGATTAACCAGTTCTAAAATATTAGATTGATTGGTAAATTGATGAGTATGAAAATTAAAATATTCCATTAATGAAAAGCTTTTACACCTGCTTTAATTTCGATTTTTAAATCATTTTCCTGCGGTACAAGCGGACAAGAATATTTATAATTATAAGCGCAATACGGATTATAAGCTTGATTAAAATCGATTGCTATCGTATTTCCTTTTGGAACTTCTAAGTCGATATAACGACCGCCAATATAACTTTGTTTCCCGCTTGTTAAATCTGAAAAAGGCAAAAAAAGATGGTTTTTATATTGCTCCTGAACCAAAAGTTCTAAACTCTGATAAACTGCAAGCTGAAAAGCTTTTCCGTTTATCTTAAAGTTTAAAGTTCCGTATTTGATATATTTAGGAGTACGCGTTCCAGAAGTTTTCATTTCAAAAACTTTTCCGCCTTTTGCTTTTACTAAAGTAGCATTCACAAAATAAGTTTCAGAAATTGGAAAAAAATCTAAGCTTTTAAAAGTTTTTAAATCTTCAGCCATCAACGGACTCGTCTTAGGATCAGCATATTCTGCATTGATTTTCTTTTGGAATTTTTGAGCATCGGCTTTATTGAACTTTTTTTGGGCAAAGCCAAAATTAAATACCAACAATAAAGCTAGGGCGTTTATAGTTTTCATCTTAGAAATTTTCTGCAAAAATAGTTCAAAAGTAACAAAACAACAACCACTTAACGAGACAAAGTTTGCTAACTTTGTGACGATAATTTATCACATAAAATGCTTAAAACCGCACTAACTCATTACATTAACAACTTTCGAGGTTTCACCAGAGAAGTTTGGATCCTTGCCATCATCACTTTTATTAACCGCGCTGGAACAATGGTTCTTCCTTTTTTATCTAAATATTTAAAGGAAGATCTTCATTTTACATACAATCAAGTCGGATGGATTATGGTTGCTTTTGGATTAGGATCAATGTTGGGTTCTTGGCTTGGAGGCAAATTATCAGACAAAATTGGTTTTTATAAAATCATGATTTTCAGTTTATTTACCAGTGGAGTCTCTCTGTTTTTTGTGCAATTTATTACCACTTTCTGGTCACTTTGTGCTGCAATGTTTGTTCTTATGACAATTGCAGATATGTTTCGTCCTGCTATGTTTGTATCTCTTGGCGCTTATGCAAAACCAGAAAACCGTACTCGTGCACTCACACTTGTACGTCTTGCTGTAAATTTAGGTTTTGCCGCAGGACCAGCTCTTGGAGGTTTAATTATTATGGGAATGGGTTATTCTGGTCTTTTCTGGGTTGATGGAGCTTCTTGTATTGTTTCCATTTCCATTTTTGCTTTATTAGTAAAAGAAAAGAAAAAAGTTACCCACGATGATAAAGAAGAAAGTGCTGCAGATATAAAATCTGTTTTTCATGATAAAATTTTCTGGGTTTTCTTATTTGTAAGCTTCATTACAGCAATGATTTTCTTCCAACTATTTACTACTCTACCTTTATATCATAATGAAAAGTTTGGTCTAAGTGAGTTTCAAACAGGCTTATTAATGACTTTAAACGGATTATTGATTTTTACTCTCGAAATGCCAACTGTTGGATTCTTAGAACGAAAAGCTTTTCCAAAAATCAGAATTATTATTGTAGGATCTTTTGTAATGGCTAGTAGTTTCTTTTTATTACTAATTAATTTCTGGGCAGGAATTTTGGTTGTAAGTATGGTATGTATTTCTATTGGTGAAGTTCTTACTTTTCCATTTTCTAATGCTTTTGCTTTAAGTCGTGCACCTCGCGGACAAGAAGGCAGATACATGGCACTATACACTATGAGTTTTAGTCTAGCTCATATTATTAGTTCTAAACTTGGGTTTGAAATTATTACCCGATTTGGTTATCAAATCAACTGGCTTTTCATGGCATGTATTGGCGTTGTTGCAACTGGCTGCTGCGTCTGGATTAAGAATGCTCTAATCAACGAGAAGATTTCTTAAAAACAACTTTTAACTTTTTAAATCCTTATAATTCAATTTATTACTATTAAATTTGAATGGTCTTTTTGCGCTCAAAACCGAAAGCAAACTTAATTTTTAGTTAAATAACTATTTTTATAGTTGCGTAACTAGAAAAATAGTTGTAAGTTTGAATTAAAATTAGAGAAGATGCAGAAGTTAACAAACAAAGAAGAAGAAATTATGATGATTTTATGGAAGCTTAAAAAAGCTTTTGTAAAAGAAATTCAGGCAGAAATCACCGAAGATCAGCCCCATTACAATACATTGTCGACAATTGTTCGTAATCTGGAAGAGAAAGGATATGTTGGACATAACGCTTTTGGAAATACACATCAATACTTTCCAATTGTAGCAATTGAAGATTACAGAAAAGGATTTATGAAAACCGCAATTGATAATTACTTTAATAGTTCTTACAAAAGCATGGTTTCCTTTTTTGCCAAAGAAGAAAAAATTTCGGCAGATGAATTACGTGAAATTTTATCAATGATTGAAAATAAAAACGAAAAAAAATAATCGGTTATGGAAGCAGTTTTCATTTACATCGCAAAATCAAGCAGTTTAATGCTTATGTTTTATTGCGCTTATTACTTTTTACTTCGCAAAGAAACATTTTTTAATAGCAACAGATGGTTTCTGTTATCTGGTTTGATTGTCTCAATAATTTTACCATTATTGACTTACACGAAAGTAATTTGGATTGATGCTGCTCCCGATTTAAACACAAATATTCAATCAACATTATTAAGTGTTACTCAAAATGAATCTGCAGAATTTAATTGGAATTATATTATTCTAGGATTATACGGTATTGGTTTTCTAATCTTTACAATAAAACTAGCAATTGACTTTTATAGTTTGAATGCTATTATAAAAGGAAAAAAAATCAAACAGCAAGCCGATTTTAAATTTGTAGATATAAACGAAAACATCGCGCCTTTCTCCTATTTCGAATATATTGTGTACAACTCATCACTGTACACTGCTTCAGAATTAGAGAGTATTTTGGAACATGAAAAAGTTCATAGCGATCAAAATCATACTCTTGATGTATTGATTTCTAGAATCTTCAGCATTATTTTCTGGTTCAATCCAATTGTATGGCTTTACAAAAAAGCAATTAGCCAAAACTTAGAATTCATTGCTGATAGTGAAGCTTCTAAAAAACTTACAGACAAAAAAGCGTATCAATACACTCTTTTAAAAATAACAACGCACGAAAATTGTGTTGCAATCACCAATCATTTTTATCAATCATTAATCAAAAAACGAATAGTCATGTTAAACAAAAATCAATCAAAAAAGAGGAATTCATGGAAGTATTATACCGTAATTCCTGCCTTGGCTGCTTTTGTAATTTTATTTCAGGTAGAAGTAGTTGCAAAAGAAAGACAGCAAAATTTAGAAATAGTTTCGAACGAAATTAAATCGGTGAATATTTTCAAAATCACAAAAAAAACAACCGACACCGAGTTTAAAGATCTAAAAAAGGATTTAAAATCAACTTACAACATTGATTTAGAAGTTTCTGATATCAAAAGAAACTCAGAAAATCAATTAACATCTCTTAAAGTTGATGTAGTCTATGGAACACAAAAATCTCAATCTATACAAAGTGGAGATGAAGCCATCAAAGATTTTGGAATCCTTGTAATCTTAAATAAAAACGGCACTATAAAAGCTGGTATAAAAACTTTTGAAGAAAAAACCGCTACAAGCAAGAAAGTAAGCGTAAATGACAAAAAAAACAAAGCTTCTAAAACTGCGGTAAACAAAAATTTAACTTCTAATTCAGAAACCAATGTTAACACTAATTCTAATACTAGCACAAAAACTAGTAGCAATACTAACTCATCTACTAGTAGCACTACTATAATTGTTGACAAAGACAATAATACTAAAGTGATAACAACAACTGATGCAGGTACAACTGTTGCTGTTTCAAATGCTGCAAAAACTAATGTAAAAACAAGTTCGCCACTTATAATTCTAGACGGAATAGATATGTCTTCTGATTTTGATATGAATAGTCTTCCGCCTAGCAGCATTAAATCGGTAAAGGTTTATAGAAGTCTTGATGCTGTAGCTCTTTTTGGTGAAAAAGGTGAAAATGGCATAGTCGAAATTAAAACTAAGAAATAAAGACGTTTTAATCTTTTAAATAATTACGAAATGCAAAAACTGACCAATAAAGAAGAAGAAATCATGCATATCTTATGGAAGCTTAAAAAAGCTTTTGTGAAAGAGATTCAAGCAGAGATTTTAGAAGATCAGCCTCATTATAACACTTTATCTACCATTGTTCGCAATCTAGAAGAAAAGGGTTATGTTGCACACAATGCTTTCGGAAATACACATCAGTATTATCCAGCAGTAAGCATAGAAGATTATAGAAAAGGTTTCATGAGCACTGCAATAGATAATTATTTTAATAGCTCATACAAAAGCATGGTTTCTTTTTTTGCTAAAGAAGAAAAAATTTCAGCAGATGAATTACGTGAAATCTTAAACATGATCGAAAATTCAACAGAAGGCAAATAATAAAAATAGTTATGGAAGCACTTTTCATTTTTATACTAAAATCGAGCGGGTTATTAGCAATGTTTTATTTTGCTTATATTTTTTTACTTCGTAAAGAAACTTTTTTCAACAGTAGCCGCTGGTTTTTAATTGCTGGATTAATTACTTCTGTAATATTGCCTTTTGTAGTATACACAAAAGTAATTTGGGTTGAAGCGCCACCTGCGCCAACACCAGATCCAATAATCACAACTACGACAACGGATGTAAAAAACATTCCACTTTCTAATAGCAATGTAGCCGCATACCAAGATCACTACTCGCCTACAAAGGTATCTGTTGTTGAAGAAGAAAATTTTGAAATCAACTGGAGTTTGGTTTTGGCAGTAGCTTACGGAATGGGTTTTCTAGCTTTTATGATCAAGTTTGCACTCGACTTTTACAGTCTGAATTCTATTCTAAAAGGAAAAAAAATTGAACAGCAAGAAGATTTTAAATTTATAGATGTAAATGAAAATATAGCTCCTTTCTCTTATTTTGATTACATAGTATATAACTCATCACTATATACTTCAGCAGAATTAGAAAGCATTTTAGAACATGAAAAAGTGCATAGCGATCAAAAGCACACTATAGACGTTTTGATTTCGAGAATCTTTTGCATACTATTTTGGTTTAACCCAATTATATGGCTTTATAAAAAAGCCATCTTGCAAAACCTTGAATTCATTGCAGACAGTGAGGCTTCTAAAAAAATTGCCGACAAAAAAGCGTATCAATACACGTTATTAAAAATAACAACGCATGAAACTTGCGTTGCAATCACCAATCATTTTTATCAATCATTAATCAAAAAACGAATTGTCATGTTAAACAAAAATCAATCAAACAAAAGAAATTACTGGAAGTATTCGGCAGTAATTCCGGCTCTTGGTGCGTTTGTTCTTTTATTTCAAATAAAGACCATTGCACAAGAAAAGAAACAAACCGAAACTCCGACAATCCAAAGAGACACAGTAAAAGATGCTGAGGAAACAATCAAAATCACTAAAAATACTACTGACAAAGAATTAAATGAATTGCCTGGAAAATTAAAGTCAAACCATAATCTTGACGTCGAAATTTCGGATGTAAAAAGAAATACAAAAGAAGAATTGACTGCAATTCAAATCAAAGTAAAATCAGATTCTGGTAAAAAACAAACTATCAAAATCGATGGTGACGACGCTATTAAAGACTGTGAACTAGCTATTGGAACAGACGAGAATGGAGCAAAATCTATCAATATTAATACTGATAGAAATCTTAGAATGCCAATAATAATCAGAAACGAAAGAGTTGTGGTTCGCAATCATGCAGATTCTGATGTTGTGGCACCAGTACCTCCAACTCCACCAACATTTCCTGGCGGACCAATTCCTCCTGCTCCACCAATTGATATGTCAAAAATGCCAAAACCTCCAGTTGCTCCTAAAAACCCAACAGACAAAGTAGCAATGGCTAAATTTGAAAAAGACATGGAAGCTTTCGGAAAACAAATGGAAGCATTTGAGCCACAATTGAAAGCTTACGAAAAACAAATTGAATCTATCATGTCACAACGAGCAGAGGTATACGAAAAAGAAATGGCGAAATATGAAATAGCAATGGAAAAATTCAATGCTAACATGGAAAAATTCAGCTATGACTTTAAGTTTGATTTTGGAGATGACTCTAAAGACTACGAAAGCAACATGAAGCAATATGAGCAAGACATGAAACAGTATGAGCTTGATATGAAACAACATGCAAAAGATATGAAGCAACATGCTAAGGACATGAAACAACATGCAAAAGACATGAAGGAAATGGAAAAGCAGAATAAAAAAGCTTAATCTATATGAAGCCCTTTCTTACCGTCTTTTTGCTATTCGTTCTTAATTTATCTTTTAGTCAAAAAAAAGCTGACAAATCAACAGAACAAAAAATTGACAATTATATAAAAGAAGTAATAGCAATAAATGAAATTCCCGGTGTGGCATTGGCAGTAATAAAAGATGGTAAAATTGTTTATGAAAAATATTTTGGAAAAGCTTCTATAGAAGATAATAAAGCAGTGGATAAAAACACTGCTTTTAAAATTTTTTCTACTACCAAATTAATTACCAATGTAGGGATATTTCAACTTATAGAGCAAGGAAAGTTATCACTTGAAGATCCTATTTCAAAATATCTAGAAAATACTCCAATAGAATGGCAAGATGTAAAAATCAAAAATTTTCTTTCTCATTCTTCTGGGCTCCCAGATATTATAAGGTTTCAAGAAATTCCGACAACTGCGCCACTTGCCGAAAAAATAGCTTTACTGTCTAAAAAGCCAATGGATTTTACAACAGGTAATCAATATCGTTACAATCAAACTAATTATCTGTTTCTTGCCAAAATCGTAGAGAAAATCACTGGTTTTACTTTTGAAGATTATATTTTACAAAATCAATTTTCTTCTATAAAATCTGGTGTTTACTTTTCATCCAATTTTGGTGAAGCAATACCCAATAGTGCTTTTCGATACAATTATAACGATCAAACAAGAAAATACGTTAAAAACACTTCAAACTTTGGTACCGACACTCATTCTGCCAATGGTTTAAATATTTCTTTACAGAATTTCATTTATTGGAACGAAAATTTAGACAAAGACATTTATCTTCAAAAAGAAATCAAATATGAAATGTGGAAATCGTTTCCGTTTGCTAACAACACAGATCGTTTTGCTTTCGGTTGGGAAATCGTACCAGTTAATAAAGTCCTTTCTTATGGTTTTACTGGCGGCAATGAAACTGCTTTTAGAAAATTCATCGATCGTGATTTAACGATAATCTTTTTGTCTAATGGTCATAAATATTCTAATTTGTATGTGCAAAGTCAAGTAATTAACCATGTTGCTTCGATTGTAGACAAAACTCTTACAGATGATTTTCTTTTGGCGGGAGAAAAAGTCAATCAGGTTTTTTTAAAACCAAACATTGCAAAAGCTAAAGAGAATTATTTAGCAATAAAAAAGAATCACCCTGATTGGGATTTCGAATATCGATTGAATGTCATTGGTTATAGCTTATTGGATCATGGAAGATTGAATGACGGACTAAAAGTTTTTGAACTTAATGCTAAAGAGAATCCAAAATCTGGAAATGCTTTTGATAGTTTGGCTGATGGTTATTTTAGAAACAATCAATTAACGCTTTCGAAAGAAAATTATCAAAAAGCATTAGCCCTTTCTCCAGATAACAATAATGCAAAAGAAATGCTGGAGAAAATTAATAAAATGCTAGCAAAGTAATTTCAACTTCTTTAATAAATAAAAAACATATTTACGAAAATGAAAAAGCTCATTATAGTCTTGTTTTTATGTTTTAGCTTTTCAATTCTAGCACAAAAGAATACAGCAGAAAAGAACATCTACATTGCAATGGACAAAACTGCTTCACTTTTAATGGGAAAGTCAAAAGCCAATTCCATTTCAATTGGAGTTGTTAAAAATGGAAAAACTTTTACCAGACATTACGGAGAAATTGATAAAGGAAAAGAAAACGTTGCCAACAACAATACTATTTTTGAAGTTGCTTCTATAACCAAATTATTTACCGGATTACTTACTGCGCAAGCTGTTGTAGAAGGAAAATTAAATCCAGATGATGATATTAGAAAATACATTACTGGATCCTATCCAAACCTAGAATATAATGGAACGCCTATAACTATTAAAGATTTGGTTTCTTTTAGAACTGGTTTCGATAAAGATCTTCCAGATAATGCTGAATTAAGAAAAAACAGAAATGACAGCAGTTATTTAGCTTTTAAAAAGATGGATGAAATGTATAGTCGTGAAAAGTTTTTCGAAGATCTTAAAACGATCAAATTAGATACTTTGCCTGGAACTAAATTCAAATATAGTAACGGAAGTCTCAACCTTACGGCTCATATTTTAGAAAATATCTATCAGAAAAGTTATGAAACGCTTTTGAAAGAAAATATTTTTTCAAAACTTGACATGCAATCAAGTGCCATAAATTTAAATCCAAATGCAGTTATTGCAAATGGCTATAATCTAAAAGGTGTTCTAATGCCAAACATTTCAGATAATCTTTGGGGCGCTGCTGGAATGCTAAAATCTAGTTTAGGTGATTTGACCAAATTTATTGCTTATGAACTGAATACAAAAAATAAAATTATTCAAGAAACACAACGAAATCTCCTAAATAGCGAAACAACTTGGAACGGATATTTTTGGGATTATATACAAGTTGATGAAAACGGAAAAAACTGCTGGAAACATGGTGGTGCATTTGGAACTCAAAACATGTTAGTTATTTATCCCGAACGTCATTTAGGAATTTCAATTATTGTAAATATAAGTGACGAAAATACAGGCAATGCACTTGGTGAAGCCGTTATTAGACTTTCTAATGATTTATTAAGTGTAAACAAAAAACAATCTGGCATTTACGGTTACAAAATTGTTAACGACAATGTTGTCTTCTTGTACGAACATGACAAGAATTTAGATCCAAAATTGGTTAAAAATGTTTCAATTGCAGGTTCTTTTGATAAATGGAATCCTAACGATCCTAATTTTCAAATGATTCAGAAAAGCAAAAATACATTTGAATTATCGGTACCTAAATCACAGTTTGAAAAAAATAAAACGCATCTCTTTAAATTTGTCATCAATAAAACGGGATGGATGGAAGCTCCAAAAAATGTAATAAATCGTGAAACTGATGGCGATGAAAACCTGATTCTCAGAATTTAAATACATTTACATTTTACTCCCCAAAAGACTTTGTTTCAATCACAAAGTCTTTTATTTTTTTATCTTTGCCAAAACAAATCTACTATGTATAAATTATTAGCTAAACTAAATAAACTACTTTTGCCGAGCTTTACCAAACAAGGTCTAGATATTTCTAAGGCTAAGAAATGGCAAATGGCTATTATTGGTTATCGCGCCTATGTTACAAAAAAAGCATTGGGCAATTAATTTAGAATACATTTTATTTATCCGACAGAAATATACTCATTTATAATTCTGTCCTATTTTTTATGAAAAACAGAGAAATCAGCCTTCCTCCTGTTCCAGCAGTATTATTAGCTATTATTAGTGTGCAATGTGGGGCTGCAATTGCCAAAACACTATTTCCTACAATCGGCGCAGCTGGTACAGCATCTATGCGTATTGGTATTTCAGCATTAATTTTATTATTGGCTTATAGACCAAATCTAAAAGCGATAACTCTCCAACAGTGGAAAATTGTAATTCCGTATGGTTTGTCTTTAGGAGCCATGAATTTAATTTTTTATATCGCAATAGAAAAAATTCCAATCGGTTTAGCCGTGACTTTAGAGTTTGTTGGTCCGTTATTGCTTGCTATAGCAGGTTCAAAACGTTTAGTTGATTATTGCTGGGTTATGCTTGCAGCAATTGGCATTTTACTTATCGCTCCTTGGACAAACGATCGATTAGATCCTATTGGGATTATATGTGCGCTTTTGGCTGGAGCGTTCTGGAGTGCGTATATTGTTTTGGGAGGAAAAATTTCAAAAATAATGAATGACGGTTACGCCGTTTCAACAGGAATGCTATTTGCGGCACTTTTAGTCTTGCCATTTGGTTTTCTAGAAAGCGGATTAGATAATCTTACGCCAAAGCTATTCGGAATGGGTGTTGCACTTGCTCTTTTATCTAGTGCGATTCCATTCACTTTAGAAATGAAAGCTTTAGGAAAACTTCCTCCTCGTACTTTTAGTATTTTAATGAGCTTAGAGCCAGCAGCGGCTTCTATTTGCGCATTTATATTTCTTCATGAAAATTTAAGTTTTCACGAAATTCTTGCTGTAGTTTGCGTTGTTGTAGCCTCTGCAGGAGCAACATTAACGGCTAAAAAATAAAAAAAGCCCCGTAATAATTACAGGGCCTTTTCATTGTAGGAAATCTAATTCTGGAGATTTTTATTAATTTTTAGGCAATAATACTGCATCAACTACGTGAATTACACCATTTGATTGATTCACATCTGCAATTGTTACTTTAGCTTTATTACCGTTTTCGTCAGTAATATATAAATCTTTGCCTTTCATCCATGCAGTAAGAGTTCCGCCGCTAACTGTTTTAATCGTTGCTTTACCTTTTCCGTCTTTTATTGCTTTTGCGATATCAGCAGAACTCCATTTTCCAGAAGCAACGTGATAGGTTAAGATTGTTTGCAATTTCTTTTTATTTTCTGGTTTTAATAAAGTTTCAACTGTTCCTTTTGGCAATTTATCAAAAGCTTCGTTTGTTGGAGCAAAAACTGTAAATGGTCCTTTTCCTTCTAAAGTTGTAACTAAATCGGCAGCTTTTACTGCGGCTACTAATGTTGTGTGATCTTTTGAATTAACGGCATTTTCAATTATATTTTTATTTGGGTACATCGCTGCACCGCCAACCATAACTGATTTTTGTGCAAAAGATGTAAATCCGAATGCTAAAGCTAAAACTGCAGTGGCTAAAAATTTTCTAGTTTTCATAATTATTAATTTTTAAGTTATAATGTCATTTACGGCTAATAATTCCTTTTGGTTTTAAGAAAATTTAAAATAATTAAAAAAAATATTGAAAAATTCTCAATTCACACTGATTAATAGGCCTTTAATGCTATATTTTTCTTTTTTTTTAACCTGATGTTTTTGGCATTCTTTTTCTTTTTAAATTTAAATTCAAAACCAATTTATCATGAAAAACCTACCTCAAAAAGTCAGAAGTAAAAAGCTAAGTTCAAGAGTTGATTTAACTGCAATGGTTAGTGTCTCTTTTTTGCTAATTATATTTTTTATGGTTACAATAGAATTGCGAAAAAACAAAGCTATGCATCTAAGTCTGCCAGATTATGATGCACATACATGTGGCTGGACAGGTGGCTGTGGAGAAAATAGATCTTATACAATTTTACTGGGAGATGATAATAAATTAGTGTCTTATATGGGATTACTAGAAGTGCCCAAAGTTGCTCCTAAAAAGTTTGGATACGGAAAGGACGGAATAAGACAAGAGCTTTTAAAACAAAATAAAAACATGCTTAATTATTCTGCTCAATTAGGAAGACCAGGACAAGGAATGGTTGTTATTATTAAACCTAGCAAAAAAAGCAATTTTAAGAATTTAGTTGATATTTTAGATGAAATGGCAATTGCAGATATAAGTTCATATGTAATTGTAAATGATTTTACACCACAAGAATCTAAATTATTAGCTTTGAAATAAAGAAATCATTTTAAGGTTTCAACTCAGTCAAACTAAAAAACTTGAAACTTGAAGCAAAAAAAAGTCCCACATTGCTGTGGGACTTTCTATTTAAATTTTAATGAATTTTGAACTAGAATTTCCTTTATCTGATTTTACTTTTATGAAATAATTGCCTGTTTTTAATTTAGAGATATCAATATTCGAAGTTGTTTTTGCATTTGGAATTGCAATTACCAACTGCCCTAAAATATCGTAAATTTCAAACGATTGTATCTCGATATTCTGGTGCTGCGAAATATTTAAAAACTGACTTGCCGGATTTGGATATAAACTTACGTATCTAGAAAAATTAAAATCTTCACTTGATAATGTTGAATTAAATGTAGAAATAGCCTTATTAGTTAAAATAGGGAAATTATAATCAAAATAAATGTTTGCATCATTTGTAAACGAATCTCCTACTTTTAATGTTGGTTTTGTCTTTATCTTAAAAGCAATATAACCGTCATTATTTTCGTCGTCAAACGGAAGATTAATTCCTTCAAAAATAAATTCTACCTTGTTTTCTTCTGAAATTTTAGTAATGAACGAATGACTTGAACTCGTCGGAATTAAAGTTGATATATCAAATTTATTTGGATCAATCATGTCTTTCACCACAATATTTTGAGCCGCATATGTTCCTGTATTTTCAAAACGAATCATGTAATGCACGTATTCTCCTATTAGTTTTGAGGTAATCACAGAACCTTCTAAACAAGTTTTATCATTTGGATCATAAGAACCAACAACTGTTTGATTTAATGTAAATACATTATCTATTGGCGTTTCATCATTTCCCTGCAATAAAACAGTAGCTGTAAATTTTAAAATATCTCCATTATTTACAGCAGGAGATTCTGTTGGTGAACTTATTTTAACTGTTAAAGTAATTTCCTTAGATTCAAATGGTTTTAGATTCAAAAAATCCCACAATAGAACGTTTGTGGTTTGAGAAGATGCAGACGGATTTACTGAAATCACATCTAAAACAGAATCATCAAAAGTTAAATTTACTGTTCCAGATTGAATTGTATTTCCTTTGTTTTTATATATAACTTTATATGTAGCATTAAATCCTGGTCTTGCAGCATTGATTTGCAAAATGACAACTTCTAAATCGGAATGTGTTCCGTTTGGCGTAATACAAAAATTTTGATTCAATGGACTTATCTGCGATGGAAAATCGACATTTACAACTGATGGTGAAATTGAAAAGTATGTAGGGTTTTCTAAAACAGGAGTTATCGAATGTGACCCAGTTGGTAAAGAAATAGAATAATTATTTCCATTGGCTATAAAACCAGAACTGCTAGTTCCATCAGATAGATTAAACTTTAAATTTGGCAAACTTAAATCTTGAGTATCACAACCGTTGTTATCTTCATCTACTCTATTATCTCCTTGAATAGTATAATATTCTCCGACCGGATTAAAAGAGCAATATGTATTAACATTGCAATTAGCATAACCATAATTATCTAGAAGATCTTGAATTTGAGACAATTGGCCTTCATCTACACAAATATACTTTAAGTCAGGATTTTTTGAAAAATTTAGCTCTGTTTCATTACTGCCATTTTTAATGAATAATGTATTAAGCTGGTTCTGATCACATCTTAAGCGCTTGATTTTTTTTAAATCACTTAATTCTAAAGTTTTAAGTTGATTAAGATAGCATTCAAAAATTGTAATATTAGTTAATCCTTTTAAATCTAAAGATGAAAATTGATTAGCAGCGCATCTTAAATCAACAAGTTTTGTTAAAGCATTTAGATCTAATTGTTGCAATTGATTTACGCCGCACCAAAGAGATTCTAAATTTATTAAATTATTCAAACTTAAAGTTGACAATTGATTAGACTGACAATTTAGATTTTTAAGATTATTTATTCCATTCAATTTTAACTCAAAAATTTCATTGAAACTGCAATCTAATGTTGTAAGGTTTGATAAATTGCTGGCATCTAATTTAAATAGTTTATTATTACTACATGCTAGGCCTTTAAGATTCGTTAATTGGGTTAAATTTAGTGATGTTAATAAATTACCACCACATTCTAAATCTTCAAGATTAGTTAAAGCGTCAATATTTAATGTTGCTAATTTATTAACTTGACAATACATTTTTTTTAAACTTGTCAATCCTTCAATCTCTAACGATGTCAAAGCATTATTTGAAGCCCACATTTCGGTTAGATTTACAGCTCCATTTACACTTAATGTTGCAAGTTTAGGATTACCTGTGCATTCCAAAAATTCTAAGTTTGTGAGACCTTCAATTCGTAATGTAGCTAAATTTGGTAGATCTGTAATTTTTAAATACCTCTTTGATTGAATAGAAGAATAATTTAAATAAACCAGTTTTTTTAAAACATTAAAATCAATATCCCTATTCACTGGGTTGTTACTACAATTCAAATACTCAAGATTGACAAAATTCTCTAATCCTTCAAAAGAACTAATGTTTGAATTGCTTAAATCTAAAAAATTTAAACTTAATGCTTCACTAACCTCTATTTGAAAATTAGAATTTGTATCCACATTAAGTGCTATTAATTTCATTTTAAAATTAATATCCGGAATATTGATAATTTGGGCATTACCTAGATTAAAGAAGCAAAATAATAAAAGTAAAAAGTAGAGTTTTTTCATATGTGGTATTTTCATACAAAAATAACTTTTTAAGATAATAACACAACTTTATTTGTTAAAATATCTTAAAATTTAGAAAAAAGGATAAAAAAAAAGTCCCACATTGCTGTGGGACTTTCTATTTATAAAAAACTAAGAATTATTTTTTCTCAGTTTTTTCCATTTTAGCTTTTAATGCAGCTAATACATCATTGTTATCTCCTAAAGTTGCAGCTGGTGCATTTGTAGTAGAGTTAGATGAAGTATTTTCAGTTGCAGCTTTCACATTTTTCTCTTCTTCTTCTCTGAAGATAGCAGTGTGAGAAGCAACTACTCTTTTGAATTCTTTGTTGAATTCAATTACTTTGAAATCAGCTGTATCACCTTTTTTCAATTTCTTTCCGTCTTCTTTTTCAAGGTGACGAGTAGGAATGAAAGCAACGATATCATCTCCGAATTCTACAGTAGCTCCTTTGTCAACGATTTCAGAAATCTCACCGTTGTGGATAGTTCCTACAGCGAAAGAATCTTCGTATTGATCCCAAGGATTAGCAGTAGTTTGTTTGTGACCTAAAGATAATTTACGTCCTTCAACATCTAATTCTAATACTACAACATCAAGTTTTTCACCAACGTTTACAAACTCAGATGGGTGTTTAATTTTCTTAGTCCAAGAAAGGTCAGAAATGTAGATTAATCCATCAATTCCTTCTTCTAATTCTACGAAAATACCAAAGTTTGTAAAGTTTCTAACGATACCTGTATGTTTAGAACCTACTGGATATTTAGAAGTAATGTCAGTCCATGGATCTTGAGACAATTGTTTGATACCTAATGACATCTTACGATCATCTCTGTCAAGAGTTAAGATAACTGCTTCAACAACATCTCCAACTTTCACGAAGTCCTGAGCAGAACGTAAGTGAGTTGACCATGACATTTCAGAAACGTGGATTAAACCTTCAACACCTTCAGCAACTTCGATAAATGCACCGTAATCAGCGATTACAACTACTTTACCTTTAACTTTATCACCAACAGTTAAGTTAGCATCTAAAGCATCCCATGGGTGAGCGTTTAATTGTTTCAATCCTAATTGAATTCTTGTTTTCTCATCATCGAAATCAAGGATTACAACGTTTAATTTTTGGTCTAATTCAAGAACTTCACTTGGGTGGTTGATTCTACTCCAAGAAAGGTCAGTAATGTGAATTAATCCGTCAACACCACCTAAGTCAATGAACACACCATAAGAAGTAATGTTTTTAACAACACCTTCTAATACTTGTCCTTTTTGTAATTGACCGATGATCTCTTTTTTCTGTACTTCAATATCAGCCTCGATAAGAGCTTTATGAGATACAACTACGTTTTTGAATTCGTGGTTGATTTTTACCACTTTGAATTCCATCATTTTGTTTACATATACATCGTAGTCTCTAATTGGCTTAACGTCAATTTGAGATCCAGGTAAGAACGCTTCGATACCGAATACGTCAACAATCATACCTCCTTTAGTTCTACATTTAACAAAACCGTTAACGATTTCTCCAGTTTCATTAGCCGCAATAACTCTATCCCAAGATTTGATAGTACGTGCTTTTCTGTGAGATAATACTAATTGACCTGTTTTATCCTCACGGATGTCAATTAATACTTCTACTTTGTCACCTACTTTTAAGTTTGGGTTGTAACGAAATTCGTTTAAAGAAATAACACCTTCAGATTTAGCATTGATATCAACGATAACGTCTCTATCTGTAATTCTAACTACAACTCCTTCAACTACTTCTTCTTGATCTGTAGCGATGAAAGTTTTTGATACTAGTTCTTCAAACTCTTGCAAGTTTTTTTCATCTACTGCATCGATTCCTTCTTGGAAGTTGTGCCAGTTAAAATTTGCTAAAAACTCTTCTTGTGATTTTGTTTGTTCAGACATGCTGATAAAAAAATTTGTATTCTGTTTTTCTTGAGTTTCTTTATGCGATAGAAAATACAGAAGTTGTTTTACATAAATGGTTGATTCCTAATGGAAACTCTTCTCTGCCAAAAGGACTGCAAAATTAATATATTTTTTTGTAATTACAAACAGATAAGCAACTTATTATTTATCTAGCAATAATCATGACAACTCATTGCTAACTGCTATATATTCTATAACCTGCAAAATTGAATTAAAATTAAGTTTTCCAAGTAAAATAAAAGTTTTCTTTTCAGGAAAAATTAAATAAAAAATAAACGCTGTAGATTTCAAAAACCTATAACGTTTATATTAAATATAATAGATATTAAATTTAAAAGAAAACAAAAAGCATTACAAACACTGTAACTATAATAACAAGTGCCGTTATAAAAAGAGCTGAATTAATATCTTCTTTTCTTTTTTCATATTCTACGGCAAAAGTATCAGGATTTATATAATACACACCAAAAGCTTTAGGATGAATTTTTAAGTCAGGTCTAAAGTGTGATAATCCTAACAACAAACCTCTTACTAATTCAAGTTTGTTTGAATAAAGCATACTAAAAATATGATTCCCAGAAAATGTTTCTTTGTGAGCTTCTATATTTCCGTTTGCCGAAATGAACCAGAAAAACGCTTCGTGACTATATTTGCCGCTTCCAACCATTTTTGCAAAAACATCATATAGCAAGAGATCTGACTCAGATGAGGAATTAATTCCTGTTATTTTTCCTTTAAATTTAGTGCTCTTTTCAAAACTATTCCATGATATTGTATTTTCAATTTTATGATTAAATCTATTTACATAATGAATGCCGCGATTATCAATAATCGTAGTGGTATGCTTCATCGTTTTTCTTAAATAAATGACTTGAAGAATTGTAGGAAGAATCAATAAAATGCATATGCAAATCATATTTTGTTCAAAAGGCAGAAAAAACAAAATAAAAAAGAAAACCCCTAAAACCAATAGAAAAGAAATCAACATTAGAAAACCTAAACCATAATTTTTGATTTTAGACGGGCTGGAAGTTACTGAATTAAATGGAGGAAGATTTTTTGTTTGGCTGCTCATAGACGTTAAAAACACTAAAATATTGAAAAAATTGTAATCCTAAAAAACTGCTTACTATTTAGAAAACCAAAAAATATATAATTGTAAAAATCAAGGCACAAACTAATCCTGCTATAATTCCAATTTTTCTGCGTTGACTATAATCAATAGTATAACTTTCCTTATCAATATAATGATTACTAAAAATTTCCGGATTTATTGTAATATCTGGTCTGTAATGTGCCAATCCAAGTAAAAAAGTTCTAATCAATTCTAATCGATTTGCATAGAGCATTGCAAAAAAATGTTTACCTAAAAACATTTCACTATGAACTTCTATTTTATTATTTATTAAGACCGGCCAGAAAAACTGGTCAAAAAAAGATTTTGATTGTCGAATATAAGAAACATCAAATTTTGGAGGTTCTAATAAATAAGCAACCTTCTCTCTTTTCGCAAAATTACTCCAGCGAATTTCTTTTCTAACCTTGTTATTGAATACATTCAAATAGCGGATTCCTTTTTCGTCAATTATAATTGATGTGTACATCTTTTTTCTAGAATATAGTATCAAGGCTATTATCGCTAGAATAATTAGAGAGAATATACAAAATAAGGCAAGAGTTCCTTTTTCATCCAGTCCAGTTTCTTCACGAGAATTTATTGATAAAAAAACAATTCCTCCCAAAAAGAAAAGTGCACAGAATATCCAAAACAAACCAAAAACTGCATTTAAGAAAAGCATTGGTTTTGAACTAACAGGTCTAAAAGGAGGAAGTATTTTTTTTTGCTGATGGTGCATATTAAAAATTAAGAATATTATTTCAAATATACACATAAAGAAAAAAATCCCGTTTTCAATAAATCGAAAACGGGATTTTTTTATAAGTCTAAAATATTAATGACTTAAATTTTCTATCTCTTTTGGGTCATGTTTGTGCTTAAACAAAACAGCAAAAGCAATCGCAATCACCAAAGCATAAAGCGCAAACGAAAGCCATATAGTGTGCCAATCTTTCATTAGAACTGGATTTGCAAAAATTCCATCTGTAGAAATTGAATTCCCTTGACTTTTTACAAATTCTGCCATCTTTTCATTTGAAGCGTCCGTTTGTAAAAATCCCGCTAATTCAGTTGTATTAGCAAACGATTTTGTAAAGAAACGATCAATTGCCCAACCAGAAGTCAAACTTCCCAAAACAGCTCCTACTCCATTGGTCATCATCATAAATAAACCTTGTGCAGAAGAACGAATTTTAGAATCGGTATTGCTTTCTACGAATAAAGAACCTGAAATATTGAAGAAATCAAATGCCATTCCGTAAACGATACAAGAAAGGATAATCATCCATAAACCATTTATAGGGTCTCCAAAAGCAAATAATCCGAAACGCAAAACCCAAGCTAGCATACTAATCAGCATTACTTGTTTGATTCCAAAACGTCTCAAGAAAAACGGAATCGCAAGAATAAACAATGTCTCAGAAACCTGAGAAATTGACATAATAATAGTTGAATATTGAATAACGAAAGAATCGGCATATTTTGGAAAGTGCTTAAACTCATCCAAAAACACATCTCCATAAGCATTTGTCAACTGAAGTGCTCCTCCTAAAAACATAGAAAACACAAAAAACAAAGCCATTTTATAGTTTGCAAACAATTTAAAAGACTCTAAACCAAAAGTTTCTATCCAAGTTGCATTTTCTTTAATCAAACGCTGTGGCTCACATTTTGGCAAAGTAAAAGCGTAAATTCCAAGAATTAAAGCTCCAACTCCAGCAATATAAAATTGATATTCAGTTGCCTTACTTCCGCTTAAATTGGTAATCCACATGGCAACAATAAATCCGATAGTTCCCCAAACACGAATTGGCGGAAAATCCTTTACGATGTTTTTGTTGTTTAATTTAAGTGAAGTATAAGATATCGAGTTACTTAAAGCGATTGTTGGCATATAACAGCACATTGCCAAAAGCATTACAATAATAAAAGTATCTGGTGTAGTAACTTGCGCAATTCCGAATAGAACTACCGCGTAAAGAATATGTAGAGCACCGTATAATTTTTCGGCATTAATCCATCTATCGGCAATAATACCTGTAAGTGTAGGCATAAAAAGAGAAGCGATTCCCATGGTTCCAAAAACGAGCCCGAATTGAGTTCCTTCCCACGCTTTTGTGCCAAACCAATAATTTCCAATTGTTATAAGCCAGGCTCCCCAAACAAAAAATTGAAGAAAGCTCATTAAAATCAATCTATTTTTAATCCCCATATAATATATTTGTTCTTTTGTAAAAATGAAGCGGTAAAACTACCATTTAAAATAATATCTGCAAAAAATTATGCTGTTTTAACAACATCATTCACTAATTCCAGAACTGCGGCAAATTGCTCTTCTTTATTTAAGTAAGAATTATCAATCTCAATTGCATCATCTGCGATTACTAAAGGAGAATCTTCACGGTGTGTATCCATATGATCTCTTTCAACTACGTTTTTCAAAACTTCTTCATAAGAAACATTGTCTCCCTTTTGCTGTAATTCATCAAAACGTCTTTGTGCGCGTGTTTCAGCGCTTGCGGTCATAAAAATTTTCAATTCTGCGTTTGGAAAAACTACTGTTCCAATATCTCTTCCATCCATTACAATAGCTTTATTGGCTCCCATTTCTTGCTGTTGTTCTACTAATTTAGCACGAACTTCTGAAACGGCTGCCACTTTACTAACAAAATTAGAAACTTCAATAGTTCGAATTTGTTTCTCTACGTTTTCACCATTTAAATACATTTCTGCAAAACCTAAATCCGAATTAAACTTAAATTCTAATTTAATGCCAGATAAAGCTTCAATCAAAGCTTCTTTCTTGAAAAAATCAGCTCCAATTAAAGTATGTTGCATTGCAAAATAAGCTACAGCACGGTACATCGCACCTGTATCTACATAAACATATTCTAATTCTTTTGCCAATTGTTTTGCAAGCGTGCTTTTTCCTGTAGATGAAAATCCGTCGATAGCAATGGTAATTTTTTTCAATTTTTTATTTTTTAATTTTTATTCTTTTTATGACTACTTTATCGCAATAATAGAGATTTCGGCATCAAAGTTACTGCAAATGTAGCCATCTTTATCTGGATATGAAGTATTAAAATTATTTGTTTTTTGATGAATAAATAATCAAACAAGAGCAATTATTGAAAATTTAAGGTCAAACCAAAAAGACTTGTATTTGCTGCTAATGTATATCTTGAATAAGAGTAATTAAATTTCAGTTTATTCATTCTCAAACCAAACCCTAACGAAACTCCCGAAAAGTTACGCTGTTCTTCTACACGCAATTCTTCGCCTCTTCTAAAATTATAACCTACGCGAAAATTGAATGCTTTTTTAGGAAAAAGCTCAACTCCAAAAGCTACGTGCCTTAAAGCGTTGTTTACAAAAGAGACTTTCTCTGGACTAGTAGATCCGTCGATATTAGTTTCTCCGCGAACAGGATTCGAAAAAGAGATATTCCATTGCTGTATATTTTCTACCGAAAGATGCCAACGAATAGGCACATGCTCTAATTCTTGCGAAATACCCGCAACAATTTCAAACGGAAGATTCTCCTTAATCCCTGAATAAGTAGTAAACTGAGTTCCCATATTTCTAAATACAAGAGCAAAATTCAAATCGTTCTTTTCATCTACATATAAAAACCCCAAATCGACCGCACCTCCTATTGAATTATATGTTTCTAAAGATGAAGTTATAAGCTTAGCACTTGCTCCAATGTATAAATCTGTAAAAGGAACATTGTATGCGTATCCAAGCGATAAAGCACCTTCACTTCCTGTAAAATTCGAAGTTGCCTGGCCATTTTCGTCATATCCTTCAAATGTACCATAGTTAACATAAGTAACTCCAGCATAAAAAGTTTGAAGATGCCTATCGTAAGTATAAGCATACGATCCAGTACCATAAGAAGCCTCACCATAGTAACTTCCGTAATTCAATGCCAAATGATTATCCATGTCCGCATTTATAAGAGCAGGATTCGACATCGCCTGATTAACATCATCATCATATATTGTAATAATGTCTCCTCCTAATGCCGCTTGTCTTGGCGAAGTAGTTAAGTTTAAAAATTGATAAGTGTAGCGCCCTCCAACTTGTCCGAAAGAACACGAACAGATTAAGATTAGAAAAAATAAAACAACTTTTTTGAGCATTTGTTTTTGTCGCACTATATGGGAATAACGCAAGTGCAAATATAAAATTATATAACACTTAAATTAAAGTCAAATAAAAAAATTCCAAATCCCAATCGTTAAATTGGAATTTGGAATTTATATATGTAACTAAAAGATTTTTATTTTAATTCTTTAGCATTTTTTACTTTCTGATCTGTCAAAGCTAAAGCTAAAACTTCGCTCATTTCTTTAACATAGTGAAAACTCAAACCTTCTAAGTATTCTGCTTTGATTTCATCGATATCGCTTTTGTTTTCGTGACAAAGAATAATTTCTTTAATTCCTGCTCTTTTGGCAGCTAAGATTTTTTCTTTAATACCGCCAACTGGCAGTACTTTTCCTCGAAGTGTAATTTCTCCAGTCATAGCAAGGTTTTTCTTTACTTTTTTCTGAGTTAAAAGCGAAACTAATGAAGTAAGCATTGCAATACCAGCACTTGGTCCGTCTTTTGGAGTCGCTCCTTCCGGAACGTGTAAGTGAATGTTATATTTCTGGAAAAGTTCAGTGCTAATATCTAATTTCTTAGCATTTGCTTTTATATATTCTAATGCAATTGTAGCAGATTCTTTCATTACAGTTCCAAGATTTCCCGTGATGGTCAATGAACCTTTTCCTTCAGAAATTAAAGATTCAATAAACAGAATATCTCCTCCAACACTTGTCCAAGCTAAACCTGTTACAACACCAGCAACATCATTGTTTTCGTATTTATCACGCTCAAGTCTTGGCACTCCCAAAATTGCTACGATATCTTCATCCGTAACTTTTTTGTTGTACTCCTCTTCCATGGCAACCGATTTTGCTGCATTTCTGATTACTTGAGCAATTTTAGTTTCTAAGTTACGAACACCAGATTCTCTTGTATAACCTTCTATGATTTTTTCTAATTGCTTTTTGCCAATAGTCAAATCTTTTGCTGTTAAACCGTGAGCTTCTAATTGTTTTGGGAATAAATGTCTTTTGGCAATTTCAACCTTTTCTTCAATTGTATAGCCTGACATTTTTATTACTTCCATTCTGTCACGTAAAGCAGGTTGAATTGCTGCCATATTATTTGAAGTGGCAATGAACATAACTTTAGATAAATCGTATCCCATTTCAAGGAAATTATCATAAAAAGCACTATTTTGCTCTGGATCTAAAACTTCTAATAAAGCCGAAGATGGATCACCGCTATTGCCATTTGATAGTTTATCAATCTCATCTAAAATAAATACAGGATTTGATGTTCCTGCCTTTTTTAAACTCTGAATAATACGTCCAGGCATTGCTCCAATATAGGTTTTTCTGTGTCCGCGAATCTCCGCTTCATCACGTAAACCTCCTAAAGAAATACGAACATATTCACGTCCTAAAGCTTCCGCCACAGAACGCCCAATAGAAGTTTTACCAACTCCTGGAGGCCCTGTTAAACATATAATTGGCGATTTCATATCATTTCGCAATTTTAAAACTGCCAAATGCTCGATCATTCTTTTCTTAACTTCATCAAGTCCAAAATGATCTTTATCTAAAATTTTCTGAGCATGTTTTAAATCGAATTTATCTTTAGAATATTCACCCCAAGGCAATTCTAAAAACAATTCCAAATAATTTCTTTGAATTCCAAAATCAGGAGACTGCGGATTCATACGACGCATTTTAGACAATTCTTTTTCGAAATGTTTCTGCGTTTTTTCGTCCCATTTTTTTGTTTTAGCTTTCTGCCCCATTTCATCCATTTCCTCTTCCTGAGAAACACCTCCCAATTCTTCTTGAATGGTTTTCATTTGCTGGTGAAGGAAATATTCTCGTTGTTGCTGGTCTAAATCAAAACGAACTTTTGATTGAATATCGTTCTTCAATTCTAATTTTTGAAGTTCAACATTCATGTAACGCAAAGTCTCTAAAGCACGTTCTTTTAATCCATTTATCGATAAAAGGCCTTGTTTTTCTTTTACTGATAAATTCATATTTGAAGATACAAAATTGATCAAAAACGACTGGCTTTCAATGTTTTTTATTGCAAATGTAGCTTCAGAAGGAATATTTGGACTTTCCTTAATGATTTGTATTGCTAATTCTTTTACAGAATCTAAAATTGCAGTAAATTCAGAATCATTTTCGTCTGGACGCTCCTCAGTAACTTCTTTAATAGTTGCTGTCATGTATGGTTCTTCCGAAACCACTTCGTCAATTTCAAAACGTTTTTTTCCTTGAAGGATAACTGTTACGTTTCCGTCAGGCATTTTTAAAACACGTAAAATACGTGCAACGGTTCCTACTTTATGAATATCATCTTTTGATGGATCTTCGTCTTCTTCGTTAATTTGAGATACAACACCGATGATTTTTCCACCTGCATTAGCGTCATTAATCAGTTTAATTGACTTATCTCTTCCTGCTGAAATTGGAATAACAACTCCTGGAAATAAAACAGTATTACGTAAAGGTAAAATTGGAAGCGAAACAGGAAGTTCTTCATTATTCATTTCCTCTTCGTCTTCTGGAGTCAACAATGGAATTAATTCTGCCTCTGAGTCAAATTCTTGAAGTGACAGATTGTCAATAGTAAGTATTTTATGGTTTGACATAATAATATATAAGTCGTTTTGTCATTAAAAGTTTAATACAACTTGCAATTAACGTTTAAAATTCAATTTTTTCTAATAAAAACAGACTATACGCTTAATTTGCAAGATATATTATTAAAACAGACAATCACTATGCCAAGAATGGAAGATATGATATCTATTTAATTAGCCAAACTAATAAAATCAAATTGCATTACCAAAAAAAATCCGCACAAGGCGGATTAAATTTGTAGATAGTCTCTTTGCTCTAAATCTTTATATCTATACTAAACGAACCTGTAATAGTCTTTTCATCATCTGTAGTGAAATTATGAACGACAAAATTAAAAGTCCCTTCCATTCTTTCTTCTGTTTTTGAGGTTATTGTAAGTGACCCTGATTTAGAATTATACAAAAGGTCATTTGTTCTGTAAGAAGCGCCAATAACATTTACAAGCTCGCCTTCTTCAACTGATAAATTGCTTGAAGCTTCATAGGTTCCAACAGAATATGATTTATTAATCATTAAACCGACGCTAGAATTATCATTGTTGTTTTTACCTACTATACTATAATACGGATTACTGCCGCTTGCAATTACACTACTTACATCAACTTTATTGTTTGTATAATCAACTCCGTCTATTTTTGCTTTCAAAACATCATCAGAATCTTCAGCAGGAATATCATCTGTATAAGGTATATTTTCAAAATTACCTTTTGTAATAACTTTTATCGCAGTTGAACCATCTTCTGTATCACTAAATCCTGTAAACTGAAATGTGCCAGAAATTGTTTTTTTAGTTTTATTTACTCCAGTAATTTTAATGATTGCTGTATCTGTATAATTCTCTACGCCTAAAAATGCCGCATCTTCGTTTGAGGCACTAACAAATGCATGCCCATCTACTCCTTGAACATACGCTAAAACAAATTTTTCTGCATTTTCTTGGTTTTCTGCCCATGTATATGTTCCGACTTTATTACTAGGCAAAATTATTTGAATTAAATCTCCTTTTGATGATCTAGTCCCGGCTATTAATACATAGTCATCAGTTACAACAGCAGTTGTAGTATTTGCAACAAATTCTTCGTCTCCAATTTTGGCACTAAAAATTGCTTTTTCGCCTGCACTTTCATTTCCATTGTTTTCAGAGTTCGAAAAATCCAGGCCACTATCAAAATCTTGATTACAAGAGCTTAAAAAGCCGATTGTGGAAATTAAGAGAAACAAAAAATATTTTTTTTTCATAGCTATTCGTTTTATCTGCAAATATAGATTTTATAAAATGAAATAAAAATCCTACTCTCTATTATTGTCAAAATTATCAACTCATTTCAAAAAAAATAAAATTAATTTTATAAAAGTGTAACAAACCAAAAAAAGCACAGTCATTACTAAAAACCAAAAGCCACTACTTGAATATAAACAACCAAAATATCGAAGAACTAATTGCGCTTTGTAAAGACAACAATCAAAAAGCGCAATTTGAAATATACAATCGCTATTGTAAAGCGATGTATAATGTGGCTTTTCGTATTGTAAAAGACGAACATTTTGCACAAGACGTCATGCAGGAAGGTTTCTTAAAAGCTTTTACAAAAATCAATGACTATAAACAAGAAGTGGCTTTTGGCGCATGGTTAAAAAAAATAATCATCAATTATAGCATCGATTTTTACAAGAAAAACAACTCTTTTCAGGTAGAAGATTTAAGTAAACAACTTTATAAAATTGAAGAAAATGATGGAATTATTTCTGAAAACATTGACTTGAACTCACTTAAAGTAAAACAAGTTTTAGATACCATTTTACAGCTGAAAGATAATTACAGAATGGTATTGACGCTTTTTTACATTGAAGGTTATGATCAAGAAGAAATCTGCGAAATTTTAAACATCACATATGCAAATTGCAGAACAACCTTGAGCAGAGCCAAAGACAGTTTGAGAAAAAAATTGGAAGAGATATAAAATGAATTGGAATTATGAAAAATGAAAAAGACAATTTAGACGAATTATTCAACAGATTTGAAAACCAATGGGATATTCAGGAATTAAATTCTGATCATCAGGTCGATTTTCTACAAAAATTAAATAAAAAAGAGCCTAAGAAAAGATATTGGTTCGCAACAGCTATTGCCGCTTCGATCGTATTGATGCTTGGAGTATCGCTTTTTTATAAAAATGAAAAACCAAAAGAATTCAAATTTGCTTCTAAAGAAACTAAACGCACCGATTCTATTTTCAATATTCTAATTGACAACGAACTGGTTAAGCTCAAAGAGAAAAATTCGCCAGAAAATCAGCAGATTATTAATGATGCGATGAATCAGATGAAAACTTTTGATGCTGATTATCAAAAAATTATAAATGAACTGCAAAAAAATGGTGAGAACAAACAAATTATATATGCCATGATTAGCAATCTTCAAACGCGTATTTCTTTTTTGCAAACCGTTCTGAAAAGAATTGAAGACAACGAAAAACTAAAAAACAACTCTAATGAAAAAACACTATAACTTACTAATCTTGTTTCTTTTGATTCCTTTATTAGGGTTTTCAAACGATGACACTTATATCACTAAACAAAAAAACATCAAAAAAACTTATATCGTCAATTCAAATGCAGGAATAGATGTTGACAACAAATATGGAAGCATAACGGTTACAACTTGGGACGAAGACAAAATTGATTTGGATATTACTATAAAAGTAAATGGACCAAATGAAAATTGGGTAAATGAACGTTTAAATAGTATAGACGTTGATATTACTGCTCTTAAGGGATTGGTTTCTGCTGTGACAAAACTTGGAAGCTCTAATGTTAAAAGTAAAGGAAGCAATAATAGTTTTGAGATCAATTATGTGATTAAAATTCCAAAAAATGGATCTATGAAATTGGTCAATAAATACGGTAATATTTCGGTTCCAAATGCAGAATCTTCTACAGATATTGACTGTAAGTACGGAAAAGTTGCTTTAGGCAAACTAAACGGATCAAACAATCAAATCTCTATTCAATATTGCCAAAATTCAAGTATAGATTACATTAAAACAGGAAATATTGATGCTCGATATTCTAATCTTAAGATTAATGATTCTGGTAATTTGAATCTAAGTGCAAACTATACAGATGTTAATTTAAATGATGGTCAGAATATTAAAGCTGATTGCAGCTATGGAACTTTTAAATTTCAAAAAATCAATTCTTTGAGTGGTTCAGGAAACTATTTGACTTTTATTATTGGAGAAATTTCAAGCAACTTTAGCTACGATACCAATTACAGTAAAATCAGTATCGGAACAGTAACAGAAAAAGCTGGAAATATCACAATAAACTCAGGATATACAGACATTACAATTGGTTACGTTCCCAATTATGCTTTTGACTTTGATATTTCTGCAAGATATTCAAACATTAAACATGATAATTCATTAGAAGTTTCTGTTACTGAGATTAAAAGCAACAGCAAAAGAATTGCAGGTTTCTATAAGAAAAAAGGTCAGAATAAAATCAATATAAATTCGAACTACGGAAATATTTCGCTAACAAAAAATTAATCATCTAAAAATCAAAACAATGAAAAAATCAATTTTATTATTAGCGCTAGCTATTTTTTTTACAAATAGCACAGTTAATGCACAAAACAAAGTACAAGGTAACGGAAAGATAGTTACTGAAACAAGATCTACTGGAGATTACGATGGTATTAAAGTAGCAGGTTCTTTTGATGTGGACTTAGTGTCTGGAAAAGAGGGGAAAATCACTATCAAAGGAGAAGAAAATTTATTAGCTGTTATCAAAGTCGAAGTTGAAGATAATTCATTAAAAATTTATGTGGAGAAAGGTACTCAAATACGTACAAGTTCAGGTAAAATTCAAGTTACCGTTCCATTTGAAAAAATCTCTGAATTAAGCTTAGCAGGATCTGGTGATATTCAATCAAAAGATGTGATCAAAAATGATAAATTTTCAATCAAATTATCTGGCTCTGGAAATTTTACTTTACCGGTTGATACCAATAATTTAGAACTGAACGTAAGCGGATCAGGAAATGTACGTTTAAAAGGAACTGCTACTAATTTCTCAGCTAAACTTTCTGGTTCTGGAGATATTAATGCTGCCGATTTAAAATCGAAGGTTGTTGAGGCTAATGTTTCGGGATCTGGAAACAGTAAAGTTGCTTGCGACGAAAGCTTAACGGCTAGAGTTTCTGGTTCTGGAAATATTAGATATGTTGGTAATCCTGAAAAAAAAGATACTAAAGTTTCTGGATCAGGAACTATTTCAAAAAGCTAATTATTCAAAAAAATATCACGAATTACAAAAAAAATCATCAATCAAAATAATCCTTGCAATTCGTGATATTGGTTTTATAAAAAGGCGTTTCGATTAATTTGAAACGTCTTTTTTATGTACTCTTCTTAGTAGAAATATTGATGTAACGAAGAAAATTGCCAAAATTACAATTGCAGCACGCGGACTTCCTGTAATTTGATCGATAATTCCGTAAACACACATTCCTATCACGATTCCAATTTTTTCTGCAACATCATAGAAACTAAAGAATGATGCCGTATCTTCTGTTTCTGGTAATAGTTTTGAATATGTAGAGCGTGATAAAGACTGAATTCCTCCCATTACAAATCCTGCTACGGTTGCCATAACATAAAAATGTGTAGGTAATGTTATGAAATAAGCCAAAGCACAAAATACAGCCCAGATTCCATTAATAAATATCAAAGTGGGAACATTTCCCCACTTAGAAGAAGCATAAGAAGTTAAAAGTGCTCCAAAAATAGCAACAATCTGAATTAATAAAATACAAATTATTAAACCTATTGTACTTTCTTCTTTTGAAGACCATTGAATTTCCTGTGCTCCAAAATAGGTTGCAACAAGCATTACAGTTTGCACTGCCATACTAGAAACAAAGAAACCTCCTAAGTAACGCTTTAAGGGAATATTTTCCTGTAATAATGCCCAGACTTTTTTTAGTTCTTTAAAACCATTAAACACAACAGCTTTTGTTAGTTTCTGTCCTGTTTCTTTACTTCCTTTTGGCAAATAATAATACGTATATTGACTAAATAAAATCCACCATATTCCCACCATCACAAAAGAATATTTCATCGCTTCCATTCTTGCAATATCATTTTCAGCTCCCATTATCATCCATAAATTGATAGCCAACAAAAGAACGCTTCCGAAGTATCCTAAAGAATACCCTTTTGCACTTATTCCATCCTGTTGTTCTTCAAAAGCAATATCTGGCAAGTATGAATTATAGAAAACCAAACTTCCCCAATATCCCAATAGCCCAAGAAAATAAAATGCTAATCCGATATATATATTATCCAGATCAAACCAATATAATCCCATACAGGATAAAGCTCCCATGTAACAGAAAAACTTCATGAAGGATTTTTTATTTCCTACGTAATCAGCAATTCCTGATAATAATGGAGAAATGAAGGAAACTACTAAAAACGCAGCTGCAGTAATAAAACTAATTAAAGCCGAATTTTTAAGATGCATTCCGAAAACATCGATGTAATGATCGCGATCACTGAATAAAGCTTCGTAAAAAATTGGAAAAACAGCAGAAGCAATTGTCAAAGTATAAACAGAGTTTGCCCAATCATAAAATGCCCAAGCATTTAAAAGCTTCTTATCTCCTTTTTGTAGGTTTTTCATAGAAATGGTTTTGTTAATAGGCTACGAATTTATCTAATTTTTATCATAATCAGATAGAAATTATCCAATTCGTTCATTAATAAATTATAAACAAAAAAGCTATTCGTTATGAATAGCTTTTCTTGATGTTCTAAAAATATATTTTATTTAATAGTTCCTACTTTTAGTGCAATTGCTTTTGCTTCTGGAATTAAAGCTTTAATATTTGCAATCCTTGTAGCATCAGAAGGGTGAGTACTCATGAATTCTGGAGTCGAAGAACCACCAGATTTTGACGACATTCTTGTCCAAAATGCAACTGCATCGTCCGGATTATAGCCTGCAATTGCCATCAATGTCAAACCAATTTTATCTGCTTCGCTTTCATTGCTTCTGCTAAAAGGAAGCATTACTCCTACCTCAGTTCCCATTCCATAAGCTTGTGAAAATATTTCTCTTGTTTGTGCAGATTTATTTGTTGTAGCAGCATCTAAAACGGCTCCCCCAATTTGCTGAAGTTGCGCAGCGCTCATTCTTTGTGCTCCGTGATTGGCTAAAGCGTGCGAAACCTCGTGCCCCATAACTGTTGCCAAACCAGATTCATTTTGTGTAACAGGTAATATCCCTGAATAAACAACAATTTTGCCTCCTGGCAAACACCAAGCATTAACTTCTTTATTATCAACCAATTTATATTCCCAGCGATAATCTTTTAAATACTGTGACTGTCCTAAATATGTTAGATACTTTTCGGCAGCAGCCTTAATTTTAAATCCAACATTTTCAACAAGTTTTGCATCTGCCGTTCCTGTAATAACTTTATTTTCAGACAAAAAAGTACTGTATTGCTGAAAAGAAGTTGGAAACAATTCGCTATTTGAAACAAAATTCAAATTTTGTTTTCCAGTAATTGGATTTGTTGCACAAGCCATAACAAGCGCCCCAAAAACTCCTAAAAACATATATTTTTTCATAATTCGAGCTATTTTTATAACAAAAATACGATTAAAAAAAATAAAATATTTTATACATTAAAATAAAAAAATATCAAAATTTAACTATTCGCCAACAATATGAAGTTCATTAAACTCTTTATCAACTATTAAGAAATTATTTTGCTCAAAACTAATTTTGTCAAATTCAATCTTTTCGTTGTCAATTTCTATTTCTACAACTTTAAAAGGCAATCCAATAAGGTTGATTTTATATTTAGTGTAAGGAGTTATATACTTCCCTTCTTTATGAAGTTGAATAATCAATTCCTTTTCTTTTCCAACATGTCGGAACGACAAATAACTGTAGCGTCCTTTTTTGTAATCGTAACCATCTTGAGCATCTTCATATACAGCCGACTGTTCTTTACCATTTTTATAGTAAACATCCAATGTTAATTCATCAAATTCTAATTCGCCTACATACTGTTGAACAGGATATTTTGGAATAATTGCTCCAGCTTTTACAAAGACAGGAATCTCATCAAATTTGGTATCAATCCAAATTTCTCTTCCTCCGATAAACAACTCATTGGTCCAATAGTTATACCATTCCCCTCTAGGAATATACATACGTCTACCTACAGCATTAGGTTCAAGTATAGGGCAGACTAAAATCTGGTTTCCAAAGATAAACTCGTCGTTGCGATAATGTGTTTGCGTATCATCTTGATCATAATAAACCAATGGCTTTAGCATAGGAACTCCCTCCTCAATATATTGCCAAAACATAGTGTACAAATAAGGCAACAATTGGTAACGAAGACTCACAAATTTTCTAGTAATATTAATTACTTCTTCATCAAAAGCCCAAGGTTCTTGATTTCCATGATCTCCAGAAGAATGAGTTCTACAGAAAGGGTGAAAAACACCTAATTGAATCCAACGTGCATACAATTCTCCTGTTGGCTGTTCGGCAAAACCCCCAATATCAGAGCCTGTAAATCCCATTCCAGAAATAGATAATCTCTGAACCTGAATATTTGCAATCCATAAATGTTCCCAAGTTGCTACATTATCACCTGTCCATGATGATGTATAACGCTGCGCGCCAGCATAAGCCGATCTTGTAATGACAAACGGACGTTTTGGATATGCAAATCGTTTTACACCATGATAAGTGGCTCTCGCCATTTGAGTTCCATAAATATTATGAGCTTTTCTATGGCTACAAGGATTTCCATCGTAAACATGACGAACATCCATGGGAAATGTTTTATTAGGAACCTCCATAACAGCTGGTTCATTCATATCATTCCAAACTCCCTTTACTCCAATTTCTGCAATTAATTCTTTAAATAAACCAGCCCACCATTCTCTAACTATGGGATTTGTATAATCAGGGAAATTACATTCTCCTGGCCAAACTTTTCCTTTCATATAAGGACCGTCGGCTCTTTTACAGAAATAATCTTTTTCTAAAGCTTCTTTATAAACCCAGTAATCTTTATCAATTTTAATTCCTGGATCAATAATTACAATAGTTTTAAAACCATCTTCTGCTAATTCAGAAACCATTCTTTTTGGATCAGGAAAATAGTTTTTATTCCAAGTAAAGCATCTAAATCCGTCCATATAATCGATATCCAAATAAATGGCATCACAAGGAATCTGAAGCTCTCTAAATTTTGATGTAATTTCTTTAACCTTACTTTCAGGATAATAACTCCATTTGCATTGATGGTATCCTAAAACCCAAAGTGGCGGTAATTCTGGTTTACCTGTTAAATCGGTATAAGTGGTAACAACGTCCTGCATTTGAGGACCATAAACAAAATAATAGTTCATTTCGCCACCTTCAGCCCAGAAACTAGTAACATTTCTTCTTTCTTGACAAAAATCAAAGAAAGTTCTGAAAGTATTATCGAAAAATATACCATAAGACTGTTTGTTATGAAGTCCAATATAAAAAGGAACCACTTTATATAACGGTTCTTGATCTTTCTGGTAAGCATATTGATCTGTAGCAAAATTTTCTACTCTTTTGCCTTTAAGATTCATTTGAGTGGCTTTATCGCCTAAACCGTAATAACATTCGCCATCTTTAGCGAATTTGCTCATTTTTACAATATTCCCGCCATATTCGTAGCTTTCTTCCCAATGAAAACCAAGTTCATCTTCAAGAATTAGAAAATCATTTAAATCGTAAATCGCAAGACGAAGATCTGCTTTCTGAATTTTACATTTAACTTTACTAGTTCTAATTTGAAAGTAGGTTTCTTCTTCAGTAACTTCCAAAAAGTTGTAGCCATGAAGTTGTGTTTTATCAATGGCATATGAAAAATCGTTGCTGAAATAGCCTTTTGTAGTAAAACGGAATCGAATTAAACTATCACGAAGAATAGTAACTTTTAAAATTACCTTATTATCCGTATTAAAGAAAATAGAATCTCCTTCATGTTCATACGAGACAATTTTTGATGGATATAAATCGCCTTTGTATTCTAATGATGTGTTTGTAATCATATCTCCAATGAATTAATTTATAACATTTTCTTTCATTCAAACATACAAAAAAAGTCTGTAACACCCTATGAATAAAAGGTTTATTCACGAAAACGTTTTTTCTGAATGAGTTACAAATTACCAAACAAAAAATCAACAATTTGATAATTTTGAAACGATATAATAACAAAATCTTACTTCAAGATTTTAAATTAAACTAAAATATATACGGTAACGCTCAAAGGTGGCAAAACTAGTTCGGCAGAAAAATCTCTTCCATCATAAGATATTGAATCTGTTTTTAGAATTTTAGAATTTTCTATACCACTTCCGCCATATAATTTGGCATCGCTATTAAAAATTTCTTGCAGTTTGCCTTTTCTAGGAATACCAATTCTATAATTTTCTCGAACAACTTGAGTAAAATTGCACACTACAATAATATTATCATCTGGATTATTTCCTTTTCGGATATAAGACAAAACAGCATTTTGATGATCGGAATAATTGATCCATTCAAAACCGTCTCCAGTAAATTGTTTCTCATACAAAGCAGGCTGTGATTTATACAATTGATTTAAATCGGTAATCAATCTCTTTATTCCAGAATGAAAGTCATATTGTAACAAATGCCAGTCCAAACTTTGTTCGAAATTCCACTCCCCTGTCTGACCGAATTCAGCACCCATAAAGAGCAATTTTGTTCCTGGATGTGTAAACATGTAGCCGTACAACAATCTTAAGTTTGCAAAACGCTGCCATTCGTCTCCAGGCATTTTATAAATCAGAGATTTTTTGCCATAAACTACTTCGTCATGAGAAAATGGAAGCATGAAATTTTCAGTAAACGCATATGTCATAGAAAAAGTCAATTCATTTTGGTGGTATTTTCTATAAACCGTCTCTTTCTCGAAATATTTTAAAGTATCATGCATCCAACCCATCATCCATTTCATTCCAAAACCTAAACCTCCAAAAGAAGTGGGTCTTGAAACCATAGGAAATGAAGTACTCTCTTCTGCAATAGTCTGAATACCATCAAAATTAGAATATATTACTTCATTAAATTCTTTAAGAAAACTAATTGAGTCTAAATTTTCCCTTCCCCCAAAAATATTAGATTCCCACTCACCATCTTTTCGAGAATAATCTAAATAAAGCATCGAAGCAACAGCATCAACACGAAGTCCATCGATGTGATAATTCTGAAGCCAAAAAACAGCATTACTTATTAAGAAAGCTCGAACTTCATTTCTTCCATAATTAAACACTAAACTTTTCCAATCTGGATGATATCCTTTTCTTCTATCTGGATGTTCGTATAAATGCGAGCCGTCAAAATATCCTAAACCATGCGCATCATCTGGAAAATGTGATGGAACCCAATCTAGAATTACACCAATTCCTTCCTGATGCAATTTATCTACCAAGACCATAAAATCCTGCGGTTTCCCAAAGCGAGAAGTTGGCGCAAAGTATCCTGTTAATTGATATCCCCATGAGGGATCATAAGGATACTCCATAATTGGCATAAACTCAACATGCGTAAAACCAGTTTCTTTTACATATTTTACTAAATCATCTGCAAGTTCAAGATAGGTTAAAAATCGATTATGATCTCCTCGTTTCCAAGAACCTAAATGCACTTCATAAACCGAATAGGGTTTGTCTAGAGCATTAAAATCCTGACGGTTTTGCATCCAATTATCATCTTTCCATTTATAATCCAAGTCCCAAACTACAGATGCCGTATGAGGCGGTTTTTCGCAATAACGTGCAAAGGGATCGGCTTTTTCGGTAATTACGCCATTTATATTAGATTGAATTTTGTATTTATAAAGTGCTCCTTTTGAAATATCTGGAATAAACCCTTCCCAAATTCCAGAAGAATCCCAGCGAACATTTAAATTATGTTCACCTTGCGTCCAATAATTAAAATCACCAATTACAGAAACAGCTTGAGCCGTTGGAGCCCAAACAGCAAAATAAACGCCTTTAACTCCGTTCACTTCAATTAAATGAGCTCCAAGTTTTTCATATAATCTGAAATGTTTGCCTGCTTTGAATAAGTCTATATCAAAATCGGTAAAAAGAGAGTGTGCAATTATTTTAGTCATATTTATTTTTTAAGACAATTGAAGGTGGTTCCGATAGCTATCGGAATTTTTATTGGAACTTAATTTAGATTATTCAATTCTAAAATTATCAGATAATGTTACTCCTTTTTTGACAACAACAATTCCGTCTTTTATGCTGTATAATTCATTAGTAAAATTGTCTAAATGCTTTCCTCCCGAAATATGCACATTGTTTCCAATACGAACATTTTTATCAACCAAAGCATTTTTGATATAACAATTCTCTCCAATACCAACATGAATTTTATTAATACTGCTTTCATGATTTAATTCTTCTAGATCCTGATAGAAATCATTACCCATTACGTAACAGTTCTCCAAAACAGTTCCTTCGCCAATTCTAGAACGAATACCAATTACAGAGCTTTTAATTTCTTTTGCATTAATAATACAGCCTTCAGAAATTAAAGATTGATTGATAATCGAATTTCTAAATTTAGAAGGAGGTAATAATCTTGGCCTAGTAAAGATTTTGTTTTCGTTATCAAATAAATTAAATTCTGGAATATCTGCAGTTAAACCAATATTTGCCTCAAAAAATGACTCAATATTTCCAATATCTGTCCAATATCCTTCATATTGATAACTTAAGATTTTATGCTTCCCAACAGCTTGCGGAATAATTTCTTTTCCAAAATCTTTCGTTTCTTGGTCAGCCATTAATTCTTCTAGCAATGGTTTATTGAAAATATAAATTCCCATCGAAGCGAGATACTTTTTACCCTTTTCTTGCATCTGTTCACTCACTTCAGATTCCCATTCTGGCAATAAAGAAGCATGAGGTTTTTCTATAAACGCATGAATGTTGTTTTCATGATCTGTTTTAAGAATACCAAATTCTGGAGCATCTTTGGCATTTACTGGTAAAGTTGCAATAGAAATTTCAGCATCAGCCGCAATATGTGCTTCAAGCATTTCATTAAAATCCATTTGATACAACTGATCTCCAGAAAGAATTAAAGCATGGTCAAAATCGTGCTTTAAAAAATGTGACATACATTGTCTTACTGCATCAGCAGTTCCCTGAAACCAAGTCGGATTATCAGGAGTTTGTTCTGCAGCTAAAATATCAACGAAAGATTGGCTAAAAATACTGAAATTAAAAGTGTTTTTAATATGAGCATTTAGAGATGCAGAATTAAATTGTGTCAATACAAATATTTTAAAAATATCAGAATTAATACAATTCGAAATCGGAATATCGACCAAACGGTACTTTCCTCCAATAGGAACTGCCGGCTTTGATCTTGTTTCTGTCAATGGAAATAAACGTGAACCCTGTCCACCTCCTAAAATAATGGCAACTACATTTTTCTTTTTAAATTTCATTTTGCTGAATTATTAAGTTGTATATTTCGATATATTCTTGGCAAACACTTTCCCAGGAATGATCTGCTGACATTCCTTTCGTTAAAACTTTATTGAAATTTATTTTATCCTCATACAACCTAACAGCACGATTTATTGAATAGCATATATCTGCTACCGAAGCCTGATCATGACAAATGCCATTTCCGTCATCTCCAAAATCAACAACCGTGTCTCTTAACCCTCCAGTTCTTCTAACAATCGGAATAGTTCCGTAACGCATAGCATACATTTGATTTAACCCGCATGGTTCAACCCTAGAAGGCATTAAAATATAATCTGAACCTGCATAAATCAAATGCGCTAAATCTTCATTATAACCTATAAAAACATTGTAATTTCCTTTATAATCATTTCGCAGTTGAGTTAACTGCGATTCAATTTCTGCATTTCCTGATCCTAAAATCAAAATATTAATTTCTTCGAAATGTTCAGACAATGCCAGAGCAGAAGCATGTGGGAGTAAATCACCTCCTTTTTCTTCAAACAATCGACCAATAAAACTAAATAATGGTTTTGACGGATCTAATTCAAATTCTTCGCATAGCTTTTCTTTATTTTTTCTTTTTCCCGTTTCAAAATCTTCAATCGAATAATTTTCGGCAATCATTTGATCTTTCATAGGATTCCAAACTTCGATGTCAATTCCGTTTAAAATTCCTTTCGATTTATTTCTTACAGAATTAAACAGTGATTCTAATCCATTTGCTGATATATTAATTTCATTCAAATAGCTCGGAGAAACAGTAGTTATGGCATTTGCACATTTAATGCCAACGGCCAATGAATTTATCGAATTGCTCCATTCTAAAAACCCAACATGTTTTAGATTAAATTCTGGCAAATAATATAATTTATCAAAACCAAACCACCCCTGATATAAACCATTATGAATAGTTATAGTTGTTTTTACATTCTTTAAACTTTCATATTTATAAGCAAACTGCAGCATAAACGGAATAACACCAGTATGATGATCATGGCAATTAACAATGTCTGGAATTGCACTTCTAGCGATTATCCAATCTAGTGTTGCTATCTGAAAAGACAAAAATCTTTCGATATCATCTTCATAACCATACACATTTGGTCTATTAAACAATTCATTAATTTCTATTAAATACAGTTCGAAACCCAATTTGTCTGTTGTCTCTTTTAAGACACTAAACGGGAAATTAAAATTTCCTAATTTAACATTACCCCAATGAACACACTCAAAATCATTTTCTTTTCTAAATTTAGTGTCATAACAAGGAATTACAACTCTAACATTATGACCGGCAGATTGTTGATATTTAGGCAACGCACCCACAACATCACCTAATCCGCCAACCTTTGCTACAGGATAACATTCTGCGCTAATATGAAATATTTCCATTTTAGAAATTAATTTATGATTATCATAAGAAGCAATAATTTATATACTACTTTTATGCTTTTTAAATTTAGCAAAAAAACAAGCAAAATCCTTCCTTAAAATAAGTTTTATTGAAATGGCAAAAAAGGCAATCAATCCTACTAAATCATTAAAAATTCCTAAGATTATTATAATATCTGCGAAAATTTGCGCTTTTATTTCTACAAAATTAGTTACAAAATTTGCTGCAAAGATTTTCACAACACCAATAAAACATAAAGTTCCTAAACGAGAATTAGAAATGGATGCCAAAAGCATTCAAGAATTAATTTATGTTCCAGCAATTGATAAAAGTGTTGTTACATATACTTATGGGCAAAGTGAACGTAAAGTATTATTGGTTCACGGTTGGTCTGGAAGAGGGACACAACTTTTTAAAATTGCAGACGAACTTTTAGCAAAAGGGTATTCCACAGTTAGCTTTGATGCGCCGGCACACGGAAAATCAAAAGGTAAAACAACAATAATGTCGGAGTTTATTGCTTCTGTTTTAGAAATAGAAAAGCAATTTGGACCTTTTGAAATTGCAATCGGACACTCTTTAGGTGGAATGTCTGTTCTAAACGCAATTAAAGATGGGCTTCGAGTAAAAAAGGCAGTAATTATAGGAAGTGGAGATATTGTTCAAGATATTTTAGATGAATTTACTTTTAAATTAGGTTTGCAAAAAGAAATTAGCAATCGTTTAAGAGATGCTTTTGAAGAAAAATACCAAGTAAAAATGGATGATTTTTCAGCTTACAGAGCAGCTCAGAAAATTAATATTCCTGTTTTAGTTATCCATGATAATGATGACCCTGAGGTGTCCGTAAAAGCTGGTAAACACATTCACGAAAACCTTAAAAATGGAACTTTGTTTTTAACCGATGGATTGGGGCATAGAAAAATACTTGGAAATCAAAATGTTATCAAAAAAATTCTAGAATTCATCAAAATCAATTAACTTTATAGATAACTATTTCAATATTACTTTAAAAGAGATTAAAATGGATCTATTTGGAGAAACATCAAACTGGGAAACTAAATTAAAACCCATTTTAAAAAAGTACAAAAACAAAAAACATCCATTAGATTATCAAAATCCATATCAATTATTGGTTATGGTTGTTTTATCTGCTCAAGATTCTGATGCCAATATTAACTCAATTGCACCAGCTTTGTTTGAAAAGTTCCCTACACTTAAAAGTTTATCAAAAACCGATTTAGAAACTTTTTTACCTTTTATATCGAAAGTTCGAAATCACGGAACTAAAGCTCAATGGCTTTTAGATATTGCAACAACTATAAAAGAGGATAAGGATATTCCTCTAACAATGGCTGGATTAACAGCATTAAAAGGGATTGGTAGAAAATCTGCAAATGTAATTTTAAGAGAAACTGGCAAACCTGCAGAAGGAATTATTGCAGATTTACATGTAATACGAGTTGCTCCAAGAATTGGAATAATTAAAGAATCTAAAGATGGAAATAAAGTAGAAAAAGATTTAATGCAAGTCTTACCTAAAAATATTTGGTCAGAAATAGGAATGGCAATTTCCTTTTTAGGGCGTGAAATCTGCAGACCTAAACCAAAATGTCCAGAATGCCTTCTAAATGATGTTTGCTTGTATTATAATACTGAGATCCTCAAAAATTAATTATTTTCTTCTTGTATCAATCAAATAAATAATTTTCCAAGAATCTTTCTCTTTAAACAAAGTAAAAGTATTCACACCAGAATGACTAAACTTATCATTCAAATAAAATTCATAAGGAGCCCAAACATGAGCCATTGATCCATCAATTTGAATATTATAACTTAATATTTTTTCTTGAAATTTCAAAGTTGAGGGAATTGATGCTATGGATTTGTAAAATTCATTTGCAGTTTCATTAGATAATTTATTCCCTTTTGCAGTGCTTTCGCTAATAGACTGCAATATCATTTTTTCAGAACAAACTAATTTTATTTTTATAGAATCTCTTTGATGAAATCCTTCGAAAAATGATTCAATACATTGCTGAACTTCTTTTTTTTGAGCATTGGCAGATAATCCAAAAAGAAGAAAAAAAACAATTATATAAATTTTCATAGTCATAAAATTATTAAACACCAAACTGAGAAAAATGATGATCTAAATGTTTGGCGAACATATTATTCCATTCTTTAGAAGATAATTTTCCAAAAGAAAGAGATTCCTTTCCTTCAAAATTATCTTTTCCTAATTCTAAAGTTTTATTGATATAAGCTATAAGTCTTTGTCTTTCAAGCTCAAAGTTACGATTACCATTTATAATAAATTGTGGAGCTGTTCGTATATTTTTTGGATAAGGAGTCTCATCTACTACTTTATCCTTAACAAATGATTTCAATAAAAATCTCATAAACGCATTTGGCTTCTTATGAATATCATCATACACCATTTCATACGTAACATTACAATGAGCTAACATCTGATCTACAGACATTTTACCCCAAAGCGGTTGTGTATCTGATTTAAGATGATTGATTCTCTTCACAAATTGGTCACAATCTTCTTTAAGAAAAACGTTTTGCATAATTTTTAAGTATTGTAGAATATAAGGAATAGAGAAGTAAAAATATAAAATTAATCTCTGATATCAATTTTATGCAAAAAAAAACTTCAATTAACAAAAGTTAATTGAAGTTTTCAGTACTCAGAGCGGGACTTGAACCCGCACGAACATTGCTGTTCACTGGATTTTAAGTCCAGCGTGTCTACCAATTTCACCATCCGAGCATTAAGTGGTACCTCCAGGGATCGAACCAGGGACACATGGATTTTCAGTCCATTGCTCTACCATCTGAGCTAAGGTACCATAATGCTTATATTTCTATAAGCAAAATTTAGAATAAAAAACCCCGTTTTTAAACAGGGTTTTCAAAAGAAAGGCGACGACATACTCTCCCACATAACTGCAGTACCATCTGCGCAGGCGGGCTTAACTTCTCTGTTCGGGATGGGAAGAGGTGAGCCCCGCCGCAATAACCACCTTAAGGTTTTTAAGTCTAAAGCCGAAGGTCATAAAGTCTAAAGTTTTCACTTTCAGGCTTTGAAATTTTCGCTTTGCGACCTGCCCGCGACGGGCAAATATTTTAACATACTGGGATA
>NZ_JAEFCA010000029.1 GCF_016405855.1 Flavobacterium sp. IB48 | reverse complement strand
GCAGAAACATTTTTAGCCATTTTCCAAGCTGTTTCTGCCGCTTTGTCCAGCATTACCTTATCTTTTTCTGAAAGTTTAAAATCAGCTCCTTTTGAGATTCCCAAAGCGGCCAGCATCCCATTCATATAAGGATCCTCTCTGTCTATCTGTTCGCTTTGTATCAAACGATCGAGCATTTCAAAATAAGTATGATCGTGTGCAAACAAGGCATTCGAAGCTATATCAGAAACGTGTTTAAAAACCATTTCCTTTTTATCGCCTTTTAGTGGATATACTTTTATTCCTTCTACCGCTTTTACACCTGGCGAAAGATCATCGACCGATTTAAAAAAGCCTCTTTGAAAGATAAATAATCCATTGGTTTTACTTCTATATACATAGTAATTTTTCTCATCGACTTTTCCTGTATAGTTTTCAGGAATAACCAAATATTTCCCTCCTTTACCTTTGTCTGGTCCTGGAAAACCAATATCTCCCAAATATTGTACACCATTAATTTTTGGTCCAGTTAAAGGTCTTTGCCAAAAATCATCTAATATCCCCTGAAGATTTGCAGGAACATCAAGAACCAAAGGACCTGTTTTACTCAAATCAGCAAATCCCAGTGCATAAATAACATCTGAATTAGGTGTGGTGATAATAGTTCTTGGTTTTAAGCGTTTTTCATAAACTGAAATCACATTATACCCTTCACCTGATGTTTTTCCCAAACCTTCCTTCATCGCGTACATATTCACTGCAGGCAAAGACCACAAATAAACCTGAACTGCCCTTTGAAAATACAATTCATCGTCTAAAGCAGTTGAAGATTCTTTTGTAGGATAGTTATCATCAAATGGCGAAGCTGCAATTGCCGAATAGCGGTTGGGATCATTACTCTGTGCTATT
>NZ_JAEFCA010000028.1 GCF_016405855.1 Flavobacterium sp. IB48 | reverse complement strand
CCAAATTTGGTTATGCCTCCAACAGATGGATTTAAGGAAATCATGGTTGTATTGCCTTCCCAATTCTGGGTTACTTCGGCATTCACCCCTAAACTGGCACCACTTTTATAACTATACGACATAAACATTTGGGTGTAAAAACTATTAACATCGTTACGATCATTATTTCCGGCTACAGACCAGATTTGATTAGCGAGAAAACCCAACGAAAGCCCATTTTTCTGATGCATGACCAAGATACTTGGCCCGACTCCAAATTTTTCTGTTCCTAGTAACTTGTCGGTTGCTGTTGGCACTAAAAAAGCAGGGCCAATCCCCAAAATAATTCCTTTAGTTTTAGGAGCAAAAAAAGCCGTTACAGTTGCATCACTTAAGCCAAATTCATGGGTGTCTTCGCCAGTAATATCCTGCTGGTCCACCACCGGCAAAATATATCGTGTAATCAAATCCAGATTATCACTTAATTTAAAAGGAATTACAGGCTGTATATTGACCGTGTATTTTATGCCATTATAAGGTCCGATACCATAATTAAGATTATTTTGAAGCGGAACACTAATCAGGCTCGCAACGGGATTGGCCAGTTTATCTGCCAGTTCCTGAGCACTTGCTCCTGCTTTCTCCTGCTCCTGACTAAAAACAGTATAGTTTAAAAGAAAAAAAAACGTAAAGCAGAGTAATTTGACTGGAATATATCTTGAAAATTTCATAATTTTTTATTTTAAATATTCATTACTTTTTAAACTCAAAAAAAGACAATTAACCAAAATTTTCCTTTCTCCTTTATCTTCGTATTACAAGGGGGCCACTACTCTTTTACAAAATAACCTGCAATTGAAATATTACTTCCCAATTCCCAAGATAATCCGGTTTAACAGCATTATAGAAAAGCTGGGCTGTACCGCAATAAAATAA
>NZ_JAEFCA010000027.1 GCF_016405855.1 Flavobacterium sp. IB48 | reverse complement strand
TGATATTAATTGACTTTCCTGTGTGTGCACGAGCGAGACGCTCGCGCCAGCAGGGGAAAGGCTTTGATTTACAAGCATTTATTCATAAAGCAGAAAATATTAAATTCAAATTAAAAGATGTAAGGACAAAAAAAGATATAATCATGAATGCGTCTGAATTTCAACAAAAAGTAAAGGCTATGTATCTACGATCAGATCTCATTGAAATAAACCCCTCAACTTTTAACACAACTAAAAAAGAAATTATTGAAGGCACTTATCAATATCTACACAAAAAATATAATCAAACAAACAGTTGGGATTAATAACAAAAAATAAAAAAATGGCAAGAAGAATAGAATTAGAAGTTGATTATAGTACAAATACACTTGGCTTTTATACAAATTTTGATAATTACGGAGCAATTTTATATTATGCTTATACAATAAATAAAAACTTAGCTTTAGAGCTTTATAAAGCTATGGTTAGTGAATATTATTATAAATTAGAAACAAACATGCCTTTACAAGGAGTTACAGAGGAAAATTCAAATGCTTATCTATTATTGGACGATTTACCACAAGTAATATCATTTATAAATAATGAAGTTTTACCCTCTTTACAATTATTACCTTTAACCTTAGATTTAGTCAGTGTGTGGAATATAGGAAATAGTTTTGACGCTTTTCTAATGAATAAAGGCAGTTTCTTTAATTATTTTAGCATTGATAATATAAAACAAAGAGGATATACCGTTGAATATTTTATTGGAGTGTTTACTCAATTAAGAGACTTTTTTCAAGATGTTAAAATCAAAAATGTGACATACAAAGTATCCATTGTGTAAGATTAACCCGATCACGCAGATCTATCCCCCGCTGGCGCGAGCGTCTCGCTCGTGAACGCAAAGTTGTCCTGTCCTAAAATAGATTTACAAAAAATAAAAAACAGCTCAAAGACCCGATCGCGCAGATTTATCTCCCCGCTGGCGCGAGCGTCCCGCTCGTGAACGCAAAGTATTTCTTACATTAGCTC
>NZ_JAEFCA010000026.1 GCF_016405855.1 Flavobacterium sp. IB48 | reverse complement strand
TTCCGGATGCTGATAATACACTTATTTTTTACATTGTAGGAGATAATGGAGCCAGTGCTGAAGGTGGTTTAGAAGGTACATTGAACGAGATAAAAGCCTTAAACGGCATTCAAAGTTCTCTTAAAGAAAATTTAAAAGAAGTTGATAAATTAGGCGAATATGGCACGACACCTCATATTCCAGTAGGATGGGCCATGGCTGTAAACACACCATTTCAATGGTGCAAACAAGTCGCTTCACACTTTGGCGGTACCAGAAATCCTTTAGTTGTATCATGGCCTAAAGTAATCAAACCAGACGGAATTGTTCGTGATCAGTTTCTACATATTATAGATATTGCTCCAACTATAATGGAAGCTACAGGAACTACTTTTCCTGATTATGTTGATGGAGTCAAGCAAGTTCCTTTGGAGGGAAAATCATTTATGTCGACTTTTAAAAATGCAAAAGCTCCAGAATTGAGAACTCAGCAATACTTTGAAATTTTTGATAACAAAGCGATGTATAAAGATGGCTGGATAGCTGCTCACCAGCATACTAAGCCTTGGAGACAAGATGTAGCACCGGGTTTTGAAAATGAGGTCTGGCAGCTGTACAACATCAATGAAGATTTTACCGAAGCTACAGATTTATCAAAAAAATACCCGGAAAAATTAGCTGAACTAAAAAAGGTTTGGGAAGAAGACGCAATCAAATACAAAGTATTTCCTTTAGATGACAGAGGTGCTGCCCGACTTTCAGTTCCAAAACCTTCTCCATTAGGAGATCGAAAATCCTTTACTTTTTATGAAGGAGCGATTCGTATTCCTGAAACGGCAGCTCCAAATACTAAAAACAAGTCCTGGAATATGGAAGCTATGGTTAATACTGTAGACGGCAAAAAAGATGGTGTAATCAATGCATTAGGAGGTATGGATGCCGGATATGTATTATATGTGAAAGACGGCTATCCAACTTTTGTATATAATTATTTTGGTACAGAAACGAAAATTACTTCTAATCAAAAACTTCCAAACGGAGAAGCGTCTATAAAATTAGACTTTAATTATCCTGGTGGCGGAGCAGGAAAACCTTCAAAAGTTAAAATTTCTATCAACAACAAAG
>NZ_JAEFCA010000025.1 GCF_016405855.1 Flavobacterium sp. IB48 | reverse complement strand
CCATAAAAAATACTTATTAATATAAGATACAGCATATTTAGTTTATACCTAACAAACAAGAGCAACGAGAATATAGCCCATCCAAATGCCATCCAGTCAAAATTATCTAAAGAAAAAATTTTGCCCGAAAACAAAATGCCTTCTCCAAGATAAAAGGCAAGGTTTACAATAACTCCAACAACGGCAGCAGTAATTAATGATAAGATGGCTTGTATAGTTTGATTTTTTTGAGACTTTTCAATCAGTGGAGCACCCATAAAAATCATAATAAAATTGGGTAGAAAAGTAAAATAGCTAGCTACCAGAAGCCCAATAGTTCCCATTAACAGAGATCCGTTAAAGTGATTTAATCCAGCCATGAAGCCTACATAGGATAATACAATGACCAGCGGTCCGGGAGTAGTTTCGGTCAAAGCAAAACCATCTATCATTTGTGATTTGGAAAGCCAGGCTAATTTATTTGTTACCAAATTGGCTACATAGGGAATAACAGTGTAAGATCCTCCGATTGTTAAGAATGCAGTTTGGGTAAAAAGCAACGAAAGTTTCTGCCAAAATAATTTATCGACCAGCAGAAATGTTACACTTAGAAAGGGAATAAGCCAAAGAAGTACAAAGACAGTAAACTGCTTTATTATTGTTTTTAAAGATGCCTTGTACGGAGTTTGATGACTATTTACATAGTATAAATCCTCATGATCACCAGTTTTATTTTTTCCTTTCTTCAAGAGTATAAATCGTGGAACAGCAATACGAATTAAAACTGAAAAAAAGATAACTCCAAATAGTATTAAAGGAGTTGAAATGTGAAGTAAATAGGAACAAATGAATGAGGAAAAAGCAACCGTATAATGTAAAAAACTTACTAGTGATTTATGTCCTACTTTCCATGTAGCATATATGATAATAGCTAATACTGCGGGTTTTAAACCATTAAAAATAGATGTTAATAACGGTGTATTTCCATATAGGGCATAGATAATACTCAGACACAATAGAATAAACATAGAAGGCAAGACAAAAAAGATACCTGATATAATACCACCTCTAATTCCATGTAATTTCCAACCAAGATAAATTGCTAGCTGATGGGCTTCTGGTCCTGGCAGAATCATGCAGAGATTAAGTGCGCTAAAAAATTTGCTGTTACTGACCCATTTCT
>NZ_JAEFCA010000024.1 GCF_016405855.1 Flavobacterium sp. IB48 | reverse complement strand
GCATTTGAATTTTTACTGAGTCAATTTCTATAAAACTATTTTAAATCTCCATCACCTTCGTCGACCGCACTTTTCTTACGTTTAAAAGATTTGGCTATATCGGAGAAAAAATTATTAAAAATCCCTTTAATTTGAAAGGCGTTGACTAATTTATCAGAGCCGCTTCTGGGCATAATTTCGTTTACATATGCCATTTCGATTTTTACGGTAGAAAGTTCAAAACCACATCCAAGTGAAGCCCTGTTGCGATCAAAAAAATCAGGTCCGCTCACTTTACTCTTAGTCTTAAAAAATAATTCATCAGAACCAAAGAGGTATATCTTTTTTGTTTCTATTCCAAAAGTGGACAATGGACAAACTGCCTTAATTTGAAATCTGAAACGTTCTACAGCTTCCTGATAATTCTCATCAGTTTCCATGTGCCGGTCTTCAAATCTTGCCCTTAAATTTACTTTAATCGACGGTAATTGAAATAAACTATATGTTGCCTGAAGTCCTGTCCTGAATTCCCTTGCTTTTTTTTGGTTTAATTCCGGTACATTTTTATTTGAATAGTTGGAAGCAAAAACGGAAAATTTCCATTTTTGATTCAGATAATAGTGCGCCCAGCCACGCACATAAACCTGCGTTATATTATGAAATATATTCTCATACTCAGCCGTACTGCTCGTAACAAATCCTGCATCAAATTGCAGAACCCAATTTTGACTTATATCTTTTGAAAAATCATATTCATTCCAGAATTGGTATAAATCATCCGTCTGTGCAATTGAAGTAAAACTTAGGAAATAAAACAAAATAAGATAAACATATTTCATATATCTGCTATTTTATGACAATAAATACTAAAGCCTGATATTTACATAACAATCTACTAATTTATCTATATGGCTAACTTTATTAAGTACTGATTATCTATATCTTTTAGTTTCAAAAAACAAAAACACACAATTGATGCATTACCAAAAAACTCCAGGTAAGATACCCAGAGTTTTTACTCTCCTACGACTATAAAAGATTAATATTTACTTCTTCAATTTTTCCTTGAAATTTAAAAGGAACTTGATAATTTCTAGTAACAGGCGAACCAGTATCCTCTCCTATTCCAAAAGTATCTAAGCCAAATCTTCCTGGAATTGTGGCAGGAATGTCCCCGGTAGCTACTTCTTTGTTGTTGATAGAAATTTTAACTTTTGAAGGTTTTCCTGCTCCGCCACCAGG
>NZ_JAEFCA010000023.1 GCF_016405855.1 Flavobacterium sp. IB48 | reverse complement strand
AATATCAAGCATTAATTCAGGAGATTTTTCCAGAATCAGAAGATAAAATTGATGATGAACAAAAAAAGCTAGGCTTTGGCGATCTAACTCTTTTTAGCGGTTACATTCTTAATTGGGATTTAAAGAAAGGCTTTTTAAAAGGTGCTAAATTAAAAGACGGAATCGTTATTGGCGATGTGCAAAATGTGATAACACTTCTTGACGAAGATATTAGAAACGGCACAGCATCAAAGATGATAGAAATGTTTGATGATAGTTCCAATTATGGTGGAGAACGTGATGATACATTACAGAAAGGCGGTACTGCAGCAATTCCGTTAAATAACGTTATCGTTGTACAGAAATCTCCTGCTCCTGCTCCTAGAGATTTTAGTATTGCTGGTGCATTTGGCGGAGATGGAGGTTCAAGTGGGTATTCTGGAACCCCTACGGGAGGAGGAAGTTCAGGCACCATAAACACAGTTACAGAAATATCTTCAATAAAAAGTGTAAATCAATTAAAAGCAACAATAAATAACACTGATATAAACGCAAAAGATCTTAAATTTGTTCAAAACAACAATGTAATTGTCTCAAGCGCTACAATAGGCCTGCTCCCTTGGCTAGATTTAATGATATCTGTTACCCAAACAAAAGTTGGTCTAAAATATGTTATTAACAATGTAGTAAGCAATCCAATAGGTGTAAGTACAGGGGTTTCGTGGTCACAAACAGCTTATGGTCAAGTAACAAATGGGAACACTACAACTGTCACAATAGTTGGCCTTTTTTCAGTTAATCTTTTTGTAGAAGGTCTTGGTAGCATTGTTACAACACCTGTCTCGTATTCAGTAAATATTGATAACAGAAACGGAAAATTAATATCAGCTAAACGATTACCTTTATAAAATTTAGAATTATGAAACAAATAGGTGTAGACGATTTTAATATCATTTTATTAATTGGTCAATTAATTAATATTGTATTTTGGATAGGAATATTGTTCCTGTTGTATAAAATTTACAAAAAAGTCAAATAAATTCAGACAATATTTTAAAAAGAATAAAATATCTTGTTAACTCATTTACCCGAACCGTACCGACGGTCTTAATTGATAATCTCAAAAAATTTACGCGTATGATGTTCATACAATAGTATAACTTGATATTTATATAATTATGAAAGAAATAACAATTAATGACTTCTCAATATCATTGCTAATTTGGCAAATATTTTGTGTTTGTTTTTTGGCAGCAATAGTATATTTATTGTATAAAATTTGCAAAAAAGTTAAATAAGTTTTGCTCTGTTAGCGTAAGCATCTCCCCGCCCCGCTAGCGCGATCGTCCCGCTCGTGAACGCAATCTAACTCAAAACTAAAAGAGCACGAGCCAGACGC
>NZ_JAEFCA010000022.1 GCF_016405855.1 Flavobacterium sp. IB48 | reverse complement strand
ACATTCTATAATAATTTATTTAAGAATGATATTTAAACTGTCTAAATAATAAAACCTATTGGAAAAATTAGCATTGAGATGGCTTATGAAAAATCCTCAAACTTAACGTATCAAATAACTCGAAGCTTAGTTAGGAAAGAATAGGAGTTACTTGGTCTTTAAAAAAAAATATAGAAATACCTGAGCACGAGCTAAAAATCGAGATTGTAAATAGTCTGGTTCAAAGCAGTCCAGTAAATAAATCATATATAAAGGCTTAGTCTTTGTAAGATATGTCGATTGTTTGGATATGGTAAACGAGCTTATTATAACGAAGATCATATCAATCATAGCTAGGTCCCGATAAAGAGTATCTCAAATCTTTGATAATATCGATTCGTCAAAAGATTCTAAAAATAGGCGACAGAAAACTGTATTATATGCCGAAAGATGATTTAAAAGTATATCAGATAAAAATTGACAGAGATAAATTATTTGATTTTTTGCGCAATTAATATTTATTAGTCCTTAAAATAAGAAGGTATTACAAGATAACAAACTCAAATCATTGGATGGTTAAATATCCAAATCTAATAAAAGGAATTAGGCTGAATATACTAAGCGGATTTTGGTAGCTGATATTATTTGTCTAAGAATTAAAGTAAAAATATATTGCCTGCATTTGATGCAAATGAATATTCAAAGAAAATTGAAAGTAATAATTTATCAGATGGCTTAATGGATTCTTTTGCATTAGAGGCTTTAAAAATGGCTGTTGCTGTTGGTAATAGAAAAAGCAGCAGAAATCTCAGGCACAATTCATAGAGCGATTTTAATATTGTAGTGAAGAATATGTAGGGGTGGATTCTAAAGCAAGATTCTTATGAGTATGACGCAAAATAATGATCTTTATGAAAATACACCTGGGGAAAGCGTAAAAAGTGTTTTAAAAGAAAAATTTGTATTGTCTGAAATCTTTGAGGGTTTTGAGAATCTAAAAAACAAAACTTGAAAGTCTATTTTGCAATCAAATCAGAGTCTGCCTATTGATAATTGTGCTGATTACCAAATCAAGCACATTCCCAAAACAAATAATTTTTAAAAAAAATAATCAGAACAAAAGTAATTCTGTTGTGATTTAAAATATATTACTAATCGTGTGAACCATTTTCCATCCAGATTAATGCGCATATTATATACAAGTGTAGACAAGTTGAAGTTTTGATGATAAATGGGAGCGGTTTGCTGCTATGGGCTGGAATCTTATGCGGCCGAAGGCCTGCCTAAACAAGGATTTCCGTTTCCATCGGGGCTAAATGGGCTGTTTTTGATAAGGGGTTTTCTGGGAAGGGGGGCTTAGAGATTGAAAAATTATGCAAAAAAGAGAGCCGGAGACTAAAAACTCCGCAAAATTGGGAAGCGGAACCCCGCGTAAAATATGAAAACAATAAAGATGTTAGGGGAAAACCTACAGATTCTAAAAAAAGCTTTAATCTGTAAAGGGTGTGTTATGAGACAGTTAAGAAAAAGATTGAAAAAAGATTGAAAAAAGCGGATAAAAAAGCTTGGAAAAGCGGA
>NZ_JAEFCA010000021.1 GCF_016405855.1 Flavobacterium sp. IB48 | reverse complement strand
AGAAGTGACCTGGACATTTGATGACGGAAACGGAAACATTGAAACGGCCATTCAGGAAGTGGTCATTAAAGACATCACCAAACCTTTAAAACCTATTTTGGATCCTGTTACAGCGGAATGCGAAGTGGCTTCAATAGTACCTCCAACCACGACTGACAACTGCGTGGGAACGGTTACGGGAACAACTTTGGCAAATTTCCCAATTACAGCACAAGGCACAACAGAAGTGACCTGGACATTTGATGACGGGAACGGAAACATTGAAACAGCGGTTCAGGAAGTGGTCATAAAAGACATCACCAAACCAGTCGCACCAGTTTTAAATCCTGTTACAGCCGAATGTGAGGTTACTGCAATAACACCACCAATTGCTACAGACAACTGTAAAGGAACGGTGATAGGAACCACTTTGACTAGTTTCCCAATTACAGCACAAGGCACAACAGAAGTGACCTGGACATTTGATGACGGGAACGGAAACATTGAAACAGCGGTTCAGGAAGTCATCATTAAAGACATCACGAAACCTGTAAAACCTATTTTAAATCCTGTTGCTGCCGAATGCGAAGTGGCTTCAATAGCACCTCCGACCACTACAGATAATTGCGCTGGAACAATTGCGGGAACCACTTTAGCAGGGTTCCCAATCACAGCACAAGGAACGACAGAAGTCACTTGGACATTTGATGACGGGAACGGAAATATTGAGACAGCGGTTCAGGAAGTGGTCATTAAAGATATCACCAAACCTGCAAAACCTGTTTTGGATCCTGTTACCGCCGAATGCGAAGTGGCTTCAATAGCTCCTCCGACCACTACAGATAATTGCGCTGGAACGGTTACGGGAATCACTTTAACAAGTTTCCCAATCACGGCGCAGGGCACAACAGAAGTGACCTGGACATTTGATGACGGGAATGGCAATATTGAAACGGCCATTCAGGAAGTGGTCATTAAAGACATCACCAAACCTGCAAAACCTGTTTTGGATCCTGTTGCAGCGGAATGCGAAGTGGCTTCAATAACACCTCCGACCACTACAGATAATTGCGCTGGAACGGTTACGGGAACCACTTTAACAAGTTTCCCAATCACGGCGCAGGGCACAACAGAAGTGACCTGGACATTTGATGACGGGAACGGAAATATTGAGACAGCGGTTCAGGAAGTGGTCATTAAAGACATCACCAAACCTGTAAAACCTATTTTAAATCCTGTTGCAGCCGAATGCGAAGTGGCTTCAATAGCACCTCCGACCACTACAGACAACTGCGCGGGAACGGTTACGGGAACAACTTTGGCAAATTTCCCAATCACGGCACAGGGCACGACAGAAGTGACCTGGACATTTGATGACGGAAACGGAAACATTGAAACTGCGGTTCAGGAAGTGGTCATAAAAGACATCACCAAACCAGTCGCACCAGTTTTAAATCCTGTTACAGCCGAATGTGAGGTTACTGCAATAACACCACCAATTGCTACAGACAACTGTAAAGGAACAGTGACGGGAACCACTTTAGCAAGTTTCCCGATTACAGCGCAAGGAACGACAGAAGTGACCTGGACGTTTGATGACGGAAACGGCAACATTGAAACAGCTGTTCAGGAAGTGGTCATAAAAGACATCACCAAACCAGTCGCACCGGTTTTAAATCCTGTTACAGCCGAATGTGAGGTTACTGCAATAGCACCTCCGACCACTACAGACAATTGCGCGGGAACAATTACGGGAACCACTTTAGCAGGTTTCCCAATTACGGCACAAGGAACGACAGAAGTGACCTGGACATTTGATGACGGAAACGGAAACATTGAAACGGCCA
>NZ_JAEFCA010000020.1 GCF_016405855.1 Flavobacterium sp. IB48 | reverse complement strand
ACCTTTATCAGAACTTCCTCCAACCATGATTTTAAAAGTTCCCGGTTCTACCAGATAATTTCCTTCGTTATCGTAAAAACCAAGCTCTTTATCCGTTAAAGTAAAGCTTACCGTTTTGGTTTCCCCTTTTTTCAGGCTTATCAGTTCAAAACCTTTCAATTCTTTAATCGGACGGACGATGCTTGCAAATTCATCATGAATGTACAATTGAACCACTTCTTTTCCGTCATAATTTCCAGAGTTTGCAACTTCAACGCTTACCTGAATTTTTTCTCCTTTTGCAAAAGATGTTTTATTCAATTTCAGGTTTTTATAATCGAAAGTCGTGTAGCTCAATCCAAAACCAAACGGAAATTGGGGCGTTTTCTCGACATCCATATAATGCGACCAGAAAACATTTTTATCGCTATCGATCGGCCTTCCTGTGCTGTATTTGTTATAGTAAATCGGCACCTGCCCCACATTTCTAGGAAATGACATCGGCAATTTTCCGCTCGGATTGTAATCTCCGTACAAAACCTGCGCAACTGCATTTCCGGCTTGGGTTCCCAAATGCCAAGCTTCCACAATGGCAGGAACATTTTCTGCCGCCCACGGAATGCTCAACGGACGTCCATTGTTTAAAACCAGAACCACATTCGGATTCACTTTATAGATTTCTTCCAATAATTCCTGCTGCAAACCTGGCAGATTCAAATCGGTTCTGCTTCTTCCTTCACCGCTCTGGAATCCGTATTCGCCTAAAACCATTACTACGGCATCGGCATTTTTAGCCGCATTTTTAGCCGCTTCAAATCCGCTTCTGTCTGTTGTATTGAAAACGGTTTCCGTTAAGAAAGTTGCTTTCTGTTTTAATAAATCTGCCCCTTTTTCAAAAGTAAGCTGGTTGCCTTTGTACTGCTGCATCCCTTCCAAAACCGAAACCGCGGTATCGTCTGAAGCCGCAATTCTCCAGCTTCCCAACGGACTGTTTTTATCGTTTGCCAAAGCTCCGATCAAAGCGATTTTCTGACCTGATTTTTTTAGCGGAAGCAGATTCTTTTCATTTTTCAATAAAACGATCGATTTCTTTGCCATATCCAAAACGCCTTCGTTATTGGCTCTGCTTCCCACAACTTCTTTTTCGCGTTTTTCATCGCAATATCTGTACGGATCATCAAATAATCCCAATTCAAATTTCACTCGAAGAATTCGGCGAACCGCATCATCGACCAAAGCTTCTTTTACTTTTCCAGATTTTACCAGATCAACTAATTTCGCTACATACAAATACGATTCCATATCCATATCAGAACCTGCAATTACGGCTTTTGCCGCTGCATCGGCTTCGTCTTTTGCATAACCGTGTGCGATCATTTCGCGGATTGAAGCATAATCGGAAATCACGAATCCGTCAAACTTCCATTTTCCTTTTAGAATATCCCTTTGCAAAAAGGCATTTCCAGTTGCAGGAACGCCATTCAAAGTGTTAAACGAATTCATAAACGTGCGAACTCCAGCGTCAACCGTTGCTTCAAAAGGAGGCAAGACTGAATTGTACAATTTCGAATTGCTGATATCCACAATATTATATTCCAATCCCGCTTCAACATAACCGTAAGCCGCAAAATGTTTTGCACAAGCCGCAATCGTATTTGCTTTAGCCAAATCTGCAATGGTTTCTCCCTGAAAGCCTTTTACTCTTGCATAGCCAATTTTGCTTCCCAAATACGGATCTTCTCCCGCGCCTTCCATCACGCGTCCCCAACGCGCATCATTTGCAACGTCGACATTTGGCCCAAAAGTCCAATTGATTCCGGATGCCGAAGCCTCGTCTGCCGCAATCGCCGCCGATTTCTTAATCGCTTCCAAGTCCCAGCTCGCCGCTTCTGCCAGCGGAATCGGGCTTAACGTCTTATAGCCATGTATCACGTCAAAGCCGATAATTAATGGAATTCCCAAACGGGTTTCTTCCACTGCAATTTTCTGCACTGCGCGAACTTCTTTAACGCCGCGGACTGTCAGCATCGATCCCACAAGGCCTTTTCTTAAATGCTCGTATTTCAGTTCGGCTGTTCCGCCTTTTGGCGCCGGTCCGGTAACATCCCAAAAGCCATTGTATTGGTTCATCTGCCCAACTTTTTCCTCCAGCGTCATTAATGGCAGAAGCAGGTCTATGCGCTGCTCAAC
>NZ_JAEFCA010000001.1:1298371-1632326 GCF_016405855.1 Flavobacterium sp. IB48 | reverse complement strand
AGAAAACCCCTTATCAAAAACAGCCCATTTAGCCCCGATGGAAACGGAAATCCTTTTTGGGAAGGCATTCGGCCGCAAAAGTTGGAGCCGATAGAGGGAAACGGCCCTTGTTTATTATTAAAACTTAAGGTTTCGCATCTGCCCATGATCATATTCCATACTTATATTATATGTACAAAAGCAAACCCGACGGCTTTTCAAAAACTGTCGGGTTTGATATTACGATTTTACTTTTTACTTAATCGAAGCGAATTGCTTTTACTGGGGATATTTTGGTTATTATATAAGAGGGAATTAATAGCACCAAAAAACAAACACCAACAGTAAGCAGATTTAATAAGAGTATATAAAGCCAATTTAGATAAACAGGAGCTTGATTTACATAATAGTTTTCAGGGTTTAACTGAATTACTCCGAATTGTTGCTGAATCAACAGAATTGAAATCCCTATTAAATTTCCCCAAAATAGTCCTCTTAAAATTAAATAAAAAGCATTATATAAAAAGATTTTACGAACTGACCAGTTATTTGCTCCCATCGATTTTAGAATTCCAATCATTTGAGTTCTTTCTAAAATAAGAACTAGCAATGCTACCACCATATTAATGGTAGCAACTAGAATCATGACTCCTAGGATGATTACAATATTAAAATCGAACAACTGAAGCCAATCGAAAATATAACTGTATTTTTCTACAATGGTTTTCGTATCCAGATTAGATGATGTTTCTTCGTAGATTTTATTTCCTATTGATTTAATTTCATTAAAATCTTTGACAAAAACCTCAAACGCTCCAACTTCGTTTTCGTTCCATTTATTAATTCTCTGAATATGTCGGATGTCGCCAATAATATATGTTGCATCAAAATCTTGAAATCCTGAATTAAATATGGCTGCGATTTTAAACCGACGACTGTTTGGAAGCTTACCTTGCTCCTCTTTAATAAAAAAAGTATTGAATTGATCTCCGATTTTCAAATTTAAGCGATCAGCAAGAAATCTCGAGATGATAACATCTTCATTCAATGCTTTTGTAAAATCTGGCACTTTACCATCTACGATATATTCTTTAATATTATTCCAATCGTAATCTGCACCAACTCCTTTGAATATTATTCCTTCAAAAGCATTTTCGGTTCTAATTATTCCCGCTTTGCTAGCTACAGCTTGAATATGACTTACTTCTGGAACTGATTTAAAATTAGGATAGAAATCTTGCTTCTTCGAAATTGGAACTGTTGTAACTTCTGAATTGTTATTATCGTAATTAGAAATTATAATCTGGCCATTAAAAGCAGAAACTTTTTCGCGAATTTTTTTCTGCAAACCAATTCCAGTCGCTACAGAAACCATCATCATGATAATTCCGATTGCGATTGCCGAAATAGCAATTTTTATAATGGGTGCCGATATACTGCTTTTATAATCTTTTGCAGTAATAAGTCTTTTGGCTATGAAATATTCTAAATTCAAATTACGAGTTTTCTTTATGTTGTTTAATTATTCCTTTCCCAAAAATACACCTTAAAAAAGGAAATCAATATATTCTCAGAAACAATTACTTGTTTTTATCTATAATGGCAATTTCTTTTTCATTTCTTCTACAATATTAAATGCCGCTGGACATATTTCGACATTTTTCAAAGTTAAGTTTGAAATCTGGTAAAATTTGTTTCGATCTGTATGAGGAAACTCTCTACAAGCTTTTGGGCGAACATCATAAATCATACAATAGTTTTCGTTATCCAAAAATGTACATGGAACGCTTTGCAAAACATAATCTTTATCCTCATCAATTCGTAAATACTGATCGATAAACTGTTGCGGCTTTTGTCTAAAATGTTTTGAAATTCGCTCAATATCTGCCAAAGTAAATAATGGTCCTGTTGTTTTACAGCAATTAGCGCACTTTAAGCAATCCGTTCTTTTAAATTCAGCATCGTGCAAATCTTGCATAATGTAATCTAAATTTTTAGGCGGTTTCTTTTTAAGCTTATCGAAATACTTTTTATTCTCGTTATGCTTATCTTTGGCTAACTTACTTAAGTTATTTAAAATCTGTTTCAAGTTTACTGTTTAAAGTTGATTTGCAAAATTAAACAACTTTGAACTTGAAACCTTAAACTTTGAACTAAAACAATGAAAGATCTTTTTGGGAAGGCGATATTTGATTTTTACACCAAAAACTCACCTGAAGACATTATCACCGAAACTTCAATCTCTGAAGAAGACGAAATGAGTGTTGAATATCTTTTCCGCACTTATAACGAAATGCCTAAAATTGAGCAAAAAGCTTTACAATTGGCTAAAGGAAAAATATTAGATGTAGGATGTGGCGCGGGAAGCCATACTTTATCGCTACAAAATGAACGCAATTTAGAAGTAACCGCTATTGATATTTCAAAAAAAGCAATTGAAACCTGTCGCCTTAGAGGAATAAAAAATGCTAAAGTTGAAAATGTTTTAGATTTTGAAGGAGAAAAATTTGACACGATCCTGCTCTTAATGAATGGCACAGGTATTTTTGGCCAGTTAAAAAACTGCAACAAATACTTATCTAAATTAAAATCTCTTTTAAATCCTGGCGGACAAATTTTAATTGACAGCTCCGACATCATTTATATGTTTGATGAAGATGAAGACGGCGGCAAATGGATTCCGTCTGAGAACGATTATTACGGTGAATTAGTTTTTAATATTAGTTACAAAGGAGAGAAGGAAGAATCTTTTGACTGGTTGTATTTGGATTATAATACGCTTCAAAATGCAGCAATTGCTAATGGTTTAAATTGTGAACTAGTCCTTGAAGGTGAACATTATGATTATTTAGCTAAGCTTTCAATTTAAAACAAACCATAAAAAACCATGAAAGAATTAGATTTAGAGAAGTTAAAATATCCTATTGGAAAATTTATTATCCCTCAAGATTACACAAAAGAATATCTATCTGAAAAAATTAAAGAAATTGAAACTCTTCCAGAAAGATTAGCAAAAGAAACTATTCACTTAACCGACGAACAATTAGACACCCCATATCGTCCTGGCGGTTGGACCGTAAGGCAAGTCATTCATCATTGTGCCGAAAGCCACATGAACTTTTACGTCAGAATTAAATGGACATTAACCGAAAACAATCCCGTTATTAAAGCTTATGATGAAGTTCTTTGGTCTGAATTAAACGACAATTTGACAATGCCTATTCAACCAACACTAGATTTATTAAAGGGACTTCACTTTCGATTGGGCTATATTATGAGAAATTTATCTGAATCTGATTTAGAAAAAACTTTTATACATCCTGCAGATAATTCAGAAAACAAACTCAAAAAAATTATTGGAATGTATGCTTGGCATGGAAATCATCACTTAGCACATATTATAGCTTTAAAAAAATACAAAAACTGGAAGTAATCGAATGTTTACTTTTTACACAGTTGTATACTTATAAAAACAAAAAAATCTCTTCGCGTGAAGAGATTTTTTGTTTTATGGAATATTAAGATATTTATGCGTTTGTAATGAAACTCTCCATTTTGGATTATTCATAACATAATCAACAATCAGCGGAGTCATTTCTTCTTTTTTACTCCATTCTGGTTGCAAGAATAAAATCGCATTATCATTTACTAATTCTGCTTGTTCTTCTGCAAAAATAAAATCGTGTTTGTTATAGATAATCACTTTTAATTCGTGCGCATTATCATATACTGTTTGAGTAGGCAACTTATTCTTTTTTGGCGAAAGACAAATCCAGTCCCAAGTTCCCGACAATGGAAAAGCTCCAGAAGTTTCAATATGTACCTTTAGATTTTTTTCTTTTAAACGTTTTGTCAAAAGCGTCATATCCCAAGATAAAGGCTCTCCACCAGTTACAACAACTGTATCAGCATACTTCGCAGCATTCTCTACAATTAAATCTACACTTGTTGGCGGATGAAGCTCAGCATTCCAGCTTTCTTTTACATCGCACCAATGGCATCCCACATCACATCCTCCAATTCTAATAAAATAAGCAGCTCGTCCCGTATGAGAACCTTCTCCTTGAATGGTATAAAACTCTTCCATCAAAGGAAGCATTGCTCCTTTATTTACTTCTAATTGTATTTCTTTTGGTAACATTTTAATATTTTAAGAGTGCAAAGATAGTCAATAATATACGGAACAAAAAAACCGATAGTTTTTTGAACTATCGGTTTTTATATATTCCTTAAAATCCTCTAATTATTTTAAAGCTTTTATAGATTGTGTCGCATATGAGTTTGCTGGATCTAATACTAAAGTTTTATTGAAATACTCAATAGCTTTAGCTTTATCTGTGTTAGCATAAGCAGCAGCAATACCATTGTAAGCTTCAACAAATTTCTTAGCTACAGCTGGCTTAGCTACTTCTTCAGCGCCTTTTGCAGAAATTTTAGCAACATACTCTTCGTAGTTTTTAATGATCAAATCATCTTTGTCTAATAAAGAGTTGATTCTAGCTTTGTACAAGTATGCTTCATCATAACTAGGAGCAGTAGTTAAAATTTTATCAAAAACTGCATCTGCTTTTCCTAAAGCAACAGCATCACGGCTTTCTTTTGGTTTACTAGCATTACCATAGTATAAAGAAATTCCATAATAAACACTGTCATCTAAATAATTTTTAGATTCTGGATTACTTGCTCCAAGTTCAAAAATAGCTGCAGCTTGCGCATACTGTTTTTTACTGAATAATTCTTTTCCAAAATCTGCAAATTCTTCTACTACTAAAGGCTCTAATTCAACCGCTTTTTTAATATCAGCCAAACCTGAATCAAAAGCAGCTTGATCTACTGTACCATCAGCAGCAGTTCCTTTTTTAATTTTAGCCAAACCTAGGTAGTAGTAGTCTCTTCCGATAACTTTGTTTCCTGGAGCTTTAATAAAATCTTCGATAGATTTAATAGCAACATCAACATTTCCGTTTTCGTAAGCAGCATATCCTAAATATCTGTAAATTCTAGGATTTACTTTATCCTGAGCAATCATTTTGTTTGCAACAGTTTCTAATTGTTTGTAATCTTTAACCAAGATCAAGAAATCTGCATGACGCATTTTAGAATCAAGAGAGTAATCTGTCAAACTTAAATACTTCTCATAGTTTGTAATTGCATTTTGCAAGTTAACTTTAGCTGTAGAAGGTTTGTTTCTTGCCCATTTGTAATATGTTTCAGCAAGCTCTCTGTAAACTGGTCCGTAGTTTGCATCTAAAGCGATAACCTCATTAAAAGATTTAATTGCTTCATCATAAGATTTAGCACCTTTTAATAAAACTCCTAATTGCATTTTTGCTCTCAATAAAGTATTATCAGCTGTAAAAGCATCACGATAAGCTTTGTAAGCATCATTTTGATTGTTTGCTCCATAGTACGCATCTCCAATAGCCAATAATGCTTGTGCATTTTGAGGATCAACTAATAAAGCTCTTTTTAAAATATCAGTTGCACTTTTATAGTCTGGATTATCAGAATTCATGTAAGCTCTAGCAATGTAAATAAATTCATTTACATCCTTTTTCTTCATGTCTTTAGTCGCTAAAGTAAAATTAGCTTGAGCTGCAGCTGTGTTTTTAGCATCAAGATCTAATTGACCCAAACCAATATAGCTTAAGTTTTTCTTGTCTGAAGCTTGTAATCCATTATTGTAATAGATTTTTGCAGAATCGATAACAGATTGATTCAAATAAACATTTCCTAAAACAAAATTTGCTTCACCGTCTGAAGGTTTAGCTTTGATGATTGATTTAAGGATAGTTTTTGCCTTGTCAAATTGTTCAGCATCGATTGCCTTCTTTGCTTGGTTGATATCCTGCGCTTTAGTTGCCGTAGCCGACACAACTAATGCAAGACTAAAAATTTTAAATTTATTCATCTTTATTGTAATTAATTTATTCTTTATCTTTTATAATTTCACTTCTAATTTTCAGTTTTCGTCCTGGAGTTTTGTATGGCAACAATCCTGATTTCAAAACTATGCGTTGTCCAATATCTCCAGCAATGAATGAAGCAAAGCCCATTCCTAGTCCAGAATAACCTTGACAATTGACAATAAACAAATCACGTGCCAAAGGATATTTCCCTATTTCTAAGTCGTTTTGGGTAGGACTATAATATTCATTACTATCCAAACCTTTAACATAAAGGACATTTATTTTATTAATTGTCTCTTTCATATCAGGTGTTGGCTGATAAAACCAATTAACGCCAATAACACCAATCATACCGTCGTTTTCAGAAACAAATTTGATCACTTCATTATTTGTTTTAAATGAGAAAACACCAGATTTAGGTATTTCATTCACTTTCGCTAATTCTTTCATGTAACGAACCGTGCTTGAATTAGGATTATCGAAAACAAGGCCTTTAATTTTGCCATCCGTTTTACCCTGCATGAAATCAATCACACTTTTCAACGCAATTAATGTATCATTATTGTTTTTATTAGAAATAAAAGCAATAGCATCATGAGCAAAAGGAGTTACTCTTGGTTTAATTTTGCTTTTGTCAAAGCGAGCAATTTCTTCAGGAGTCAAATCTCGCGTTGTAATTGCAACTTTAGCTTTTTGATTTAATAAATCATTAATTACTTCAGCTTCAGATTTTGGTTTTACTGTAATTTTTGCATCATAGTAAGTACCTTCAAAAACAGCAACCTGATCGTCTACAATTTGCTCTACCGTCTCATCAACCGCAATATCAAGTGATCCTTTTAAAATGGTTTCTTTTTCAGTTTCACTTTTGCTTTTTTGGTTGCACATGGCAAACAAAAAGACAAAAACAACCAAACCTAAAGCCTTACTATATTTCAACATAATTATTCTTCTTTTGAATTAATTAATCTTAAAAATCTTATTCCAGAATATACAATCAGTAATCCACCAAAGGCATATCTATATTTCGGTTCCATGTTAAGTGGAAGTTTTTCCCAAAACATAATCATTAAACCGAGTACAAGATATATTAAAAAAAACAGTATTCCTAAAACAAGAAGAAATCGCTCTTTGAGCGATTTCTTCTGAATATTATTAAGCATATCTTTTAACATTATTCTGCAGATTGAATAGTAATAGGAAGAGAGTATAATACCCTAACTTTTTTACCATTTTGCTCGCCGGGAGTCCATTTTGGACATTTTTTAAGAACACGAATTGCTTCTGCTCCTGTACCATAACCGATATCTCTTAAAACTTTAATATCTGTTAATGACCCGTCTTTTTCAACTACAAACGTAACGTAAACTTTACCTTTTAAACCTTCTTCTTCTGGAGTTTTGTAGTTGTTTCCTACGAATTTGTAGAATTTCTCAATACCTCCTGGGAAGTCTGGTTTTACTTCGATACCGGCTGTATTATATACAGTGTTATCTTCTTGTACCACCTCTGCTACTGGTCCTTTTCCAACTGGTTCATCAACAGTTAAAACTGCATCTGGATCTCCTTTGATAGTCTCAGCACCAACTTTTTTGTCTTTTAATTCAACAATTTTTGGTGGGTCTTCAGTTACTTCTTCCGCTTTTGCAACCACAGGTTTAACGAATTTAACCTGATCCACTTTTGGTGGTGGTGGCGGTGGTGGTGGCATGTTAGGCTTAATTTCCTCTTTTTTAGGAGGCAATTTTACCGCAGCCATCTTAACCTCTTTAACCTCTTCTTCTTCTGTTGAGTCTGGTAACAAACTCGCGATAAGAGGAGCAGCAACAGCAGCACTAAAGATAAGAGAACCAATAACAAGTGCTTTCACAGTTGTTTTTCCGTTTGATTTTCTCAGCTCGTATGCTCCATATATCTTATTACGTCCTTCGAATACGATATCAAGCCACTGATTTTTTATAATATCTAATTTCATACTTCTTGATTTTTAAGTCGACAAAACTTAAGATTGCTCTTATTTTTTATCTATCACTTTTGCTTCTTCTGGTGTAAACTCAGGAACAATTGCATACGTCTCAACTCCAGTGATAGCCATTTCGTCCAAGATATCAACCAAATTACGGTAATTTGATTTTTTCGTTGGTTTAATGATCACAATGATTCCGTTTTTAGGTTTCCCTAAAGCAGCAGAATAAGCTAAAACATTTTTCTTTTGTTTTAACAATTCTCTACGGATTCCATCTTTACCATATGCAATATCTTTTGGCCCCACTTTTGGTGTTGCCAATAACCCCATATAGTAAACCATTTTGTTATCGCCACCTAACATTACTGTCATAGTACGATTCTCGTCTACTTTGGTATCCTCAGTTTTCTTATTTGGATCATCATCTTTATTTGGCAATGACAAATCCATCGATTGAGGTTTTGACAACGAAGTAGTTAACATAAAGAATGTAATCAATAAGAATGCCAAATCCACCATCGCTGTTAAATCGACTTTCGAATTCTGCTTTTTACTTCTTACTTTACCACCTTTACCACCACCGCCGTCGCCGGTATTTAATTCAGCCATCTTAGTGTATATTTTTTAATTAAAAGTCTCTTCCTCTTTTACCTGTAACTAAGTTAAAGGAATTGATTTTCTGATCTTGCAAAATATCCATAATTTTTCTAATTCTTGGATATTCTTCTTTAGCATCTCCTTTAATCGCAATCTGCAATTCTTTGTCATCCAAATCAATTGTAGCTCTTCTAGAGATTAGAAGCCATTCTTTTAATTGATTATCTAATGAATCCAAAGGAATTCCAGGCTGGTTTGCTTTGGTTCTATCCGCCGCTTTCATATCAATGATTTGCTTTAAACCTGTAATTGGCACACCAAAATCGTCCATAAGAGCAAATTTGGTTTTATCTTCTTCTGAAAATTCAATACCATATTTTGCACCCATTCCTTCAAGAGTTCTTTTACGAACTTCTCTTCCTTTGATGTCAAAAAATACTTTCCCTTTTCCTATTGTAATAATAGCCAAATCGGTATCTGGCAGTTTACTTATTGCAACGGAAGCAGGCATATCTACAGGTAATGCCTCTGGCACTTTAGCAGTAGCGGTTAAGATAAAGAACGTAAGCAAAAGGAACGCTACGTCACACATCGCAGTCATATCTGTCGATGTAGACTTCTTTTTCATTTTAATTTTAGCCATTATCTTTTATTTTATTTTTTTGATAAAAAATCAAAAATTAATTATTGTCTTAAACTTCCTCTGAATTTTCTGTAAGTATTCACGATTGTAGTACCAGCCTCATCGATAGAGTAAGTTAAATCGTCAATTTTAGCAGTAAAGAAGTTGTAAGAGATAATTGCTAAGATAGAAGTAGAGATACCTGTTGCAGTGTTGATAAGTGCCTCAGAAATACCTGTTGCAAGAGCAGCTTGGTCAGGAGTACCAGCAGAAGCTAACGCACCAAACGCTTTAATCATACCAGATACAGTTCCTAATAATCCTCCTAATGTACCTAAAGATACTAAAGTAGAGATAATAGTCATGTTTTTCTCTAACATTGGCATTTCTAATGAAGTTGCCTCTTCAATTTCTTTGTGGATTACTTCTGAAGCTTCTTCGCTGTTGAATCCTTCTTTTTTAACATCTTGGTATTTTACTAAAGCTGATTTAATTGCGTTTGCAACTGAACCTTGTTGTTTGTCGCAAGAAGCAATAGCAGCTTCGATGTTTCCTTCTTTAATACTACCTTGAACGCTTTTCATGAATTTGTCAAGGTTAGTTTTTCCTGCAGCTTTACCGATAACAATAAATCTTTCAATAGAAAAAACAACAACCATTAAAAACATACCTAATAATACTGGTACGATGAAACCTCCTTTATATACTTGTCCTAATGTATTGATTGGATGTCCTGTTTCTGGATTACCTCCTTCGAAGTTCGCAGAATCCCCCATGATTACTTTCCAAATAAACACCCCTACTAAGATACACGCTACAATAATGATTCCAGTGATCATTCCTCCGCCATTTGAAGTGCTTTCTTTTTTAACTTTAACGTTTGCCATTTTTTTTAATTTTAATAGTTTTAAATAATTTTTATTTTTTAGTTATATTTAACTTGTAGAGGAGCAAATTTATACGTTTAGTTTAAATAAAAAAACTTTTTTTAATTTAATTGACCGAAATTTAACTTCAAATTAAAAAATATCTCATTAAATTGCCATCATCATTTTTTAGATAAAACAAAAAAAAGGACGATAATTAGAAAAATTACAACGTTTTAGTAAATATTCAAAGATTCCTTTGATATCTTCTTAAAAAGCTGCGAATTTTTTTTTTATTAAATTTTCAATCAAAAAAAGCTTTTTCTTACTAAAAAAAACCACATAAAAAGTGCCCAAAAACAAAGCAATACTCATATAACAATCTAAATTACAAATAAAAACATGAATAAAAAAGAGAATTTTATTGCTGATATAAATACGGGGTATTCCTCGAAGGGAGACAGCATTATACTTGGAGGCGCAATGCTTGATGGTGAGCCAATTGCAGAGGCACATGTCAAAATTCCGCTGAAAACTTTAAATCGTCATGGATTAATTGCCGGTGCAACCGGAACAGGAAAAACCAAAACAATTCAGGTTTTTTCGGAGCAGCTTTCTAATGCTGGAATTCCTGTTTTAATGATGGATATTAAGGGCGATTTTAGTGGTATAGCCAAAGAAGGTAAAGAAGAAGGTTTTATTACAGAACGTCATGCTAAAATAAATATACCTTATAATGTAGCCGCATTTCCTGTTGAACTAATGTCTTTATCTAAACAGAATGGAGTTCGTCTGCGTGCAACGGTTTCTGAGTTTGGACCAGTTCTTTTTTCGCGAATTCTAGATTTAAACGATACACAGGCTGGAGTTGTTGCAGTTATTTTCAAATATTGTGACGATAATCAAATGCCTTTATTAGACTTAAAAGACATTAAAAAAGTAATTAATTATATTACTGAGGAAGGTAAAGATGAAATTGCTGCTAGTTATGGAAAAATTTCAACTGCTACAACAGGCACAATTCTTAGAAAAATTATAGAATTGGAACAACAAGGCGGAGATTTGTTTTTTGGCGAATTGTCTTTTGAAACCGACGATTTAATGCGAATTGATGAAAATGGCAAAGGTTATGTTAATATCATACGTCTGACAGATATTCAAGATAAACCAAAATTGTTCTCGACTTTTATGTTAAGTCTTTTGGCTGAAATTTACCAGAAAATGCCTGAAAAAGGAGATGCTGGCCAACCCGAATTGGTTATCTTTATTGACGAAGCGCATTTAATTTTTAATGAAGCTAGTAAAGCGCTTTTGGAGCAAATAGAAACAATAGTAAAATTAATTCGTTCTAAAGGTGTCGGACTTTATTTTGTTACTCAAAACCCTATGGATGTACCTAGTGGAGTCTTGGCTCAATTAGGATTAAAAATTCAGCACGCGTTGAGAGCCTTTACAGCAAACGATCGTCAGGCAATTAAAAAAACAGCGGATAACTATCCTACTTCTCCTTATTATAAGACTGATGAATTATTAACGAGTTTAGGAATTGGAGAAGCTTTGGTAACTGCTCTTAATGAAAAAGGTATACCAACTCCTCTTGTGGCCACAATGATGCGTGCGCCAATGAGCCGAATGGATGTTTTGTCTGCTGAAGAAATTGACGAGATAAACGGTAAATCGAAATTAGTAAAGAAATACGCTGAAGAAATTGACCGTGAAAGTGCTTTTGAAATTTTAAACAAGAAGCTGGCACAAGCTTCTGAAGCCGCAGCAAAACAAGAAGAGCAAGCTCCTGCGAAATCATCAAAAGCAGAACCGAGCACTACAGAGGTCGTTACCAAATCTGTTTTGAAAGTGGTAACAAGCGCTACTTTTATAAGAGGTGTTTTTGGAGTTTTATCAAAATTCTTAAAAAAGTAAAAAATAAACCCGACAGGTTTTAAAATCTGTCGGGTTTTCTTTATGACAAAGGTTAATTTTACTTATTCAAATACGGTCTAGAAAAAACTTAAGCCTGTTCTAATAAAGCGAGAATTTTATTTTCTACTTCTGGACCGTTCCAAATATTTTCGATATTTTCCATTCGAAGCACTTCTTCCATAATTCCGTTTTGATAATCTCCAATTGCTAAAGCTTCGGCATACGGACGATCGCTGAAAGTAACTCGACTGTAAAGCGGAATCCATTTGTCTGGATGCTTGTCTGAAAAGATTTTCTCAATTTTCTTTTGCAACAAGAATTTTTCATCTGCTGTTTTGGTACTCATTTCTAAGAAATTTCGATACGAAAGCTCTGCAATTGCATCTGCGTTTGGTTTTCTTGAGATCTGATATTCAGCAAATATTTTCTTCCAATCGTCTTGGTACTTTTCAATCATTTCGTTTAAAACGGTAATATCTTCAAAACCTGCATTCATTCCTTGTCCGTAAAATGGAACTATCGCATGGCAAGCGTCTCCAATCAAAGCAACTTTGTTTTCGTAAGTCCATGGAAAGCACTTCATCGTAACTAGAGTACTTGTTGGGTTTTTAAAGAAATCATTTGCCAATTCTGGAATAACTTCAATAGAATCTGGAAAATTTTTCTCGAAGAAATCTTCGACCATCTTGCGGTCTGTTAACGATTCAAAAGAGTTTTCTCCTTCAAAAGGCATAAATAAAGTACAGGTAAAACTTCCGTCAAGATTAGGAAGCGCAATTAACATGTACTCGCCTCTGGGCCAAATATGAAATGAATTTTTATCTAATTTATGTGTTCCGTCTGGATTTGCTGGAATATTCAATTCTTTATATCCCATATTCAAAAATTCTTGAGAATAATTGAACATGCTCTGGCGCTGCATTCTGTGGCGAATTCTAGAGAAAGCTCCATCGGCACCAAAAACCATATCAAACTTTCTTTCTTCCCACTCTCCTCTTTCGCTTTCTCCAATATGAAGTGTGGCATCGTTCAAAGTAACGTCCCAAACTTTTTGTTCAAAATGGAATTCAGCTCCGGCTTCTTCAGCAAGATCGATCATTTTTCTGTTTAATTTTCCTCTTGAAATAGAATAAATAGATTCGCCTTCCTGACCGTAATTCTGAAAGTTCAGTTTATCTACCAAATGTATGGCACGTTTATCCATCGGAATCGCGATTTCTCGAACCGCATCGCCAACACCTACTGCATCTAAAGCTTTCCAGCCACGGTTAGACATTGCTAAATTAATAGAACGTCCAGAAAAATTTATTTTTCGAATATCGGGACTACGATCATAAACATGAACAGAGTGACCCGCTTTTTTAAGATAAATTGCCAGAAGCGACCCTACAAGTCCAGAACCAACAACAGCAATTTTTAATGAAGTTTGCATCGAGGAAAATCTAATATTGGGTCGTAAAAATAACTAATAATAATACATGAGCCGTAAAATAAATGAACAAATTGTTCGCAAATAGTAATTTGAAAAGGCTATTTCAGTTTTCTTGATTTTAAAAATATAACAAATTGTTATTTTATTTAGTTTATTTGAAAAAATTAAACAACTAATTTCGTTTTCTATCTAATTCATTCAATAAAAACAAAATTCATGAACAGCGAAATTTTACAATCGGAGATTATTTTAGAAAATGAAAAAGCTCTTTTAATTCCTTTTGAAAGTGAAAGAAATATCGAACTCAAAAAAATTATTTTTGATGATGCTATCTGGAAATATATGGGAATGTATGTTCGAAACGATCAAGATTTTGAAAACTATATTTCAAGTACATTAAAACAAAAAGCGGACGGAATTTGTTATCCTTTTTTAATTATTGATAAAGCTACAGGCAAAGTTGCAGGAAGCACACGATACGGTTACTTAAATCACGCGAGCCAAAAATGCGAAATTGGTTGGACTTGGTACGGAAAAGAGTTTCAAGGAACGGGCTTAAATCAAGCGTGTAAATTTGAACTGCTTAATTTTGGTTTCGAACAAATTCAATTTAGAAGAATACAATTTAGCGCAGATCTAGAGAATAAAAGATCACAGAAAGCTATTGAAAAATTGGGAGCTGTTAAAGAAGGAATTTTCAGAAATAATTATGTTGACTCTGAAGGAAAAAGTAAAGATGACGTTTATTTTAGTATTATATTGGAGGAGTGGGCGAAAACTAAAGAAGACAATTTCTCACACCTTATCTAAAAAAACAGGAGCCGACTTTTAAAGTCGGCTCCTGTTTTTGAGTTAATTTATCTTTTAAAAATAGATTACTTTATTTCTTCAAAATCTCCTGGTTTCCAACTTCCATCAAAAGCAGCTTTTTCTGGTCCATAAATACGTATGTAAACAAACCAACCTTTATTTGGAATTGTTTTTATCCATTGTCCTTCTTTGCCTGCAGGTGCTTTTGGTCCAAAATACAAATCAACTGTTTTGCCTCCTATTTTATCTTTAAGCTCAAACATAGAACGAAGTGCTGCTTTATTTTGGTTTGTAGCAATCTGGCTTCTCGTTTCGGCATCATAAACTGTAGCAGACCAGAAAAGTTTTGCTGGTACAGGTGTAGGAAGTGTAAGTTTATAGGTCTTACTTCCATCAACATATTTTCCTGTATTGTCTTTCAATCCTAACCAATATAAAGATCCTGAACCTTCCTGACGTCTAAACATAGCTGGAGAAGCACCAATTGCCTGGTAGAACCAAGTTTCTCTCGCATCTATATCAACATAATTCTCGGTATTAAAATCTCCATTTTCAGGGCGAAGCCCAACCCATTCCCATTGGCGATCTTTCCAAACTATACGATCTGGACGGCGATCGGCAAACGATTGCACACGCATTTGAGCATTAGCAATTTTTGCTGCTTTTGAAAGTATACTTTTCATACGCTCATCTGGCGTAAAAGGCTTTCTTTTTGCAATTCCAAGCACTGCCAATTCTCCATAATAATTGCGATATCCATCATAAGATGGTTCACGATCGATAATTTCTTTTAAAACTTCCCAATACTTAAAAGTGGTCTCATATTTTAACGGTGTACTATTTTGCGGTTTGTCAGTCAATTGAAGCCATGTTGGTTCTTTCCAATCAGAAGTTTTATTGAACGGATAAACTTTTACTGTTGTTAAGCGTTCTAAAGCTCCTTTTACATCTCCACCAACAGGAAGCGAACGCACGCCAACAGTTAGATTATCAGATGAAGCATGCCAAATATAATATCCAGATGATGGAATTGGCCCTTTATAACCAAATGGAAGAATTAAATGCTTGCCTCCTTTTCCTGCATCTGGCCCAGGAATTCCCATATCGGCAACCCAACGCTGATTAACATCCATGGCAACAACAATAAGCGGACCTGTAGGAATATCGACAACCATAGGACCTTTGGATAAATCTAAAACTACTGGTGCATAAGGTGTATCTGAATTTAATGTATACCCTATTTGACCTGGTTTTGTATCTAATGTTCCAAAAACGGAATTAGCCTTTACTCCTATTTCAAGATTTCCTAGACCAATTGCTGCGCCAGAAACGGTTGGGTAGAAAAATTTATAGGTTTGAATCGCACGATTAAGATCGGCATCATCGTATGCTTTTTGTATAGTTGCCTCTGTTGGATATCCACCAACAAACTCATAGCCGACTACACTTGAAGAATCTGCAGAAACGCTTTCATTATTTACTTTGATTTCTTTCTTGCAGGCCGTTGCGAGAAGAAATAATGAAAACAAACAAGGAATGATTTTTTTCATAATAATTAGATTTAAACTTGAATTAGGGGTAAAATACCAATCAAATTTAAATCTAGTTCATACAAAATTAGCCACTTGCCATCTTCAAATAGGTTTCAAGTTATAAAATGAAACCTGTTTTTTATGGGTATTCATTTTTGCATCATTCTCTTTTTAACCTAAATTTGAAATCAAATTGACAAATCAATCTAAAAAAAATGCAGCTATATTCAGAACATTATGTAACCGTAAAAGCGGAACGGTTTGTCAATAAAGTTTGGTGTCTCGATAATAGCGTCGGCGAAAGCCTAATCGAAAACAAACTTGTTCTGCCAAATGGCTGTTTTAATCTAGCTCTTATAACCGGAAATTCTATTGAAGTTCATACCAGTAAAGCCAAATATCAAATGAACGAAGGTGTTTACTTTTGTTCGCAAATGACTAATAAAGTTTTGGTCAATATACATCCTAAAACTAAAGTTACCATTATTCAGCTTCACACTTGGGCGCTTTCAATGTTTCCAAAATACGATTTAAGCAATTTTACAGACTCAATTATTAAAATTGATGCTACAGAACTTCCTTTTAAAATTCAGACCAATTCTAACATCGAAATTGTATTAAATACAATAAATACCTACTTTGAAACTTTGTCTGATTTAAATTCGGAAAAAAATACCATTGAAAAAATTTGCGAGATAATACGACTTCGTGAAGATGAAATTTCAGTTTCTGAAATCAGTACAGCATTAAAATCTTCACAACGATTGCTTCAGATTAAGTTTAAAACTGCAACTGGATTAACGATTAAAAAATATATTCAGATTTTGAAATTTAGAAAATCGGTAGATCAAATGGTAAATTCGGATTTAGAAAAACTAAAACTGACTGATATTGCGCTTTACAATAAATATTTTGATCAGTCGCATTTTATCAAAAAGTTTAAAGACGTAACTAAAACTACTCCAAAAACTTTCGATCCCGATTCTTATTTTCTTTCTCATAAAAGATAAGTTTTTCGCATTTGTACAATTTTACGAGTTTTGATTGCTTTACTTTTGCTGTATCATCAATCAATATCAATTACAAATGAAAATCAATCAATCTTTTTTTCAGTTAAAATATCTCTTAGTTGGAATTTTATTTATCCAAATTCAATTTGGATTTTCTCAAGAAGCTAAAAATTCTGCTTTATACAAAACCATTATGTCAAAAGACAGTCTTCTTTTCAATATTGGCTTTAATACCTGCGATATAAAACAATTTGAAAATCTTTACACAGAAGATTTTGAATTTTATCACGACAAAGACAGCATTTCCGACAAAGCACGATTTTTAAAAACATTTCAAAGCGGAATCTGTTCTCCAACAAGAAAATATAATTATCGAAGAGAATTAATAGACGGAAGTACTGAGATTTATCCTTTATACAAAAACGGCATTTTATACGGTGCGATTCAAATGGGAACGCATCGTTTTTATGAAAGCTCTGCTGGAAATCCAGAACAAGCAGGAAGTTTTGCCAAATTTACCCATTTATGGCTTTTAAAAAATAAAGAATGGAAATTAGCAAGATCGCTTAGTTACAATCATCAAATAACAAGTTCTACCGCTGGCATATCAAATCTTTTTGACAATGATCTGGAAACCGAAAAATGGCTGAAAGAAAATAATATTCCAGCTTTGGGAATTGGAATTATTGCAGACGGAAAACTAAAACAGGTAAAAGTTTTTGGCGAACTCAAAAAAGGCGTTTCAGCACCATATAATACAATTTGGAATGTAGCTTCGTTAACCAAACCTGTAACTGCCATAACTGTTTTAAAATTAGTAAGCGCCGGTAAATGGGATTTGGATGAACCGCTTTATAAATATTGGATCGATCCTGATATTGCGAAAGATCCTAATTTAAAATTACTAACCACGAGAATTGTTTTGAGCCATCAAACGGGTTTTCCTAACTGGAGGTCTTTTAATGAGTCTAAAAAATTAGATTTCAAATTTAAACCCGGAACTCAATACCAGTATTCTGGAGAAGGATTTGAATATCTGCGAAAAGCGGTAGAGAAAAAATTCCACAAAACATTAGATCAATTGGCTTCAGAGTTAGTCTTTGAACCTTTGAAGATGACCGATTCTCAATTAATTTGGAATGATAAAATAGATCTTTCGAGATATGCAGTCAATTTTGACAAAAACGGCAATGCTTATGAACCGACAAAAAATAAATCTGCAAACGCAGCAGACGATTTATTGACCACGATTGAAGATTATGGTAGATTTTTATCGAGCGTAATGAACGGTGAAGGGTTAAGTGAAAAAGTTTTTAAGGACATGATTTCGCATCAAGTTCAGACCAAAAAAAACAAATACTTTGGTTTAGGCTTTGAAATTTATGATTTAGGAAATGAAAACTACGCTCTTTCGCATGGTGGCGCAGATCAAGGTGTTCAGACTATTGTTATTTTACTGCCAAAGACGAAACAAGGTTTAATCATTTTTACCAATGTTGATGATGGTTACAAAGTTTACGAAAATATTGTTGTTCATTATCTTGGAGAAAATGGCAGAAAAATAGTCGATATCGAAACAAAATAATTTTCCACTTCAATCAGATATTAACTTTAATCTGAAAACATGCTAAATTTATTTATCCTTCTGCTAATGTTTATAAGTAAAGTTTTGACATCTTAATATTGCTTGAAAATATTTGTTAGTTATGAGCATAGGCCTACTTTTATAGTACTTGGTCTGTGCTCTACTTTTTTTATTCTGAAAAAAAATAAAAAATTTAGCTAAATCCTGAAACCAAATCGCAAATCATTCGTCTAACATTTTAGAGCCTAAATTTATTTCATGAAAAAAATCGTAATTTCGAGATAACTTTCTGAATATCTTTTAGTTGATAAGCTTCAATCATCAATCAAAAAACGAATCATTCATTAATCTTAAACCATAATCAATCCATTATGAAAAAATCAATCAAACTTGTTGCACTTTTTGTCGCTTTTCAGTTTTCATCCTTTAGCACCTTTGCTCAAGATAAAGCACAGCAAATTGAACAGCTTTTAAACAAATACAACGAATACGGACAATTTAACGGTTCGGCTTTGGTAGCTGAAAACGGAAAAGTAATTTTCAAAAAAGGTTTTGGTTCTGCAAATATGGAATGGAATATTCCGAATCAGCCAGACACCAAATTCAGATTAGGTTCTATCAGCAAACAATTTACGGCACTTTTAGTTGTAAAATTGGCCGAAGAAGGAAAAATAAAATTGGATGTTCCTATTACAACTTATCTTCCAGATTATCCAAAAGAAAATGGCAGTAAAATCACAATCCATAATTTGCTGACTCATACTTCTGGAATTCCAAATTATACTAATGCACCAAACTTTTTTAAAGACAAAGCAAAAAATCCTTATACTCCAGAAGCTTTCGTAAAGACATTTTGGGATTTGCCACTTGAGTTTACTCCTGGCGAAAAATTCAATTACAGCAATTCGGGTTATTTCTTGTTAGGTTATATTATCGAAAAAATCACAGGTAAGACATATGAGCAGAACTTACAGGAAACTATTTTCACACCTTTAAAAATGGTTAATTCTGGTTACGATCACAGCGATTTAATTATAAAAAACAGAGCTGCTGGATATGAGAAGGAAGGAAATAAAATTGTGAATGCTGCTTATATCGACATGAGTATTCCGTACGCTGCTGGATCTTTGTATTCTACTGTAGAAGATTTGTATTTGTGGGATCAAGCACTTTATACCAATAAATTGCTTTCTGCAAAAAGTATGGAATTGTTATACAAACCATACATAAAAGCTTGGAATGGTTTTTACGGATACGGATGGTCAACTTATGAAATTCTGAACGGAAATGATAAATTAACCGTTATTGAACACGGAGGTGGCATCAACGGATTTAACACAATCATCTCGCGCATTCCGGCAAATAAAATTCTTATTGTTTTATTGAATAATACTGGTGGAACTCTTTTAGGCGAAATGAATACGGCAATTCGTTCTATTTTGTACAATCAGCCTTTTAATCAGCCGAAAAAATCATTGGCTCTTGATTTATTAGATGTTTACACAGAAAAAGGTGCCGTTGCAGGAACTGATGCTTTTAAAAAGCTAAAAAATGATCCTACTTATGCAATTAAAGAAGGTGATATGAACCGAGTTGGATATCAATTATTGCAAACTGGAAAAAAGAAAGAAGCTATTGAGGTTTTCAAAATCAACGTAGAAGCTTTTCCTAAATCTGGAAATGTTTACGATAGTTTAGGCGAAGCTTATTTAGCAGACGGAGACAAAAAAATGGCAATTGCTAATTATAAGAAATCTGTTGAATTGGACCCAACCAACGAAAGCGGTAAAAAAGTTTTAGAAGAACTTTCTAAAAAATAAACTGAGAATACTTTTATCTAAAAAAAATTCTCAAACGACTCCGATAAAGTAGAATCAAAATCTATTTTATCGGAGTTTTTTGTTACAACTTGGAACACTCAAATTTGGCAATTTATTTTTTAAAATACTATTTTAGCCCTACCCAAAACAACTGAATAACCTATGAAAAATCTAAAAAACTACAGTTTTCTTTCTGTATTGCTATGCCTTTTTATTTCTTCTAAATCTTTCTCGCAAAACAATCAGCCATTGATGCCAACCCAGCAAAATAAAATTATAATTGATAAAATTATCGAAGCTGCTCATTATAAAAATTATGTAATTGATTTTTGCTTAGTGAAAATAAATGAAGCTTCTGCAAAAGAAGGCTGGAACGATCAAAAAGCAATGGAAATTACTGAAAGCATAAATTATAAAAATTTCAGAGATGCGATTTATAATATTTTTGCTAGACACAATGAAGTCGAATTGGAAACTATTTTAAAAGCTTACGAAAAAGACACGGCTTATCAATCTCAAAATTTCATGACGACAAGTAAAGTTCTTTCTAATAATCTGAACATTTTTGCTAATGATATTGTTAAGGGAAAATATCTTTTGAAGTAAGGTTTAGAGAGACAAAGAGACAAAGGTTCAAAGTTTTTTATTTGCAAACAGATCTTTGTCAAAGTTTGAAACTTTGACAAAGATTATCGAACCTATGATTTGAAATCTGAAACCTGAAATAAAATTTAATTCTTCGGTTTTAAAACCAATTTAGTAGAAGTTTTTATAATCTCTTCTTTGTTCAATTTCATTTTTCTGAACTTTCCTTCGTTGTACATTTCAGCTTGATCGCTATAATGTTTACTGAAAGGATTTCCAGATTGTCCTGTCGGCAAAATACTCCAACTGTTTTCTACATCGGAAAAATCAACAATTCTTCTTGTTGAAGGTCCGCCTTTGGTATAATATTTTCCTTCGTCATTAAATCCGAAAAATAAATTATTAATCACTTCATTTGAACCAGGAGAATTAAAAGGCCCAACATTAAATAATCCGCGAAGTGCTTTGACTTTTCCTAATGGATGTTCATGTTCTACTGTATGCACTTTTCCCCAATTCCATTCTGAAATATTTTGCCCTAACTGATTTTGTAAAGCAATAACAGCATCATGAAATGATTTCGAAACAATCTCGGTTCTAGTTTCTTTTACATTTTTCGTTTTGATATTATCCCACCAAACCGAATTTTCATTTTTTATCTGATTGGCAATAACTTGTTTACCAAGAGAAATTCCCAAGAATAAATTGAAATTATCTTTTCCCATTTCATCTTCAAATGTATTTTTTAGGTATAGATAAATCCATTTGTTGTAAATCGTTGGCGCAACATCTTCTAAATTGGTTGTTCCTTTCCAAGATTTTAAAACGTTCAAGACTTCTTTTTCGTTATTCGAAAGCGGTTTATTATCTAAAGTTGCAATTAAATTTTTTGTCGTTTCAACAGCAACATCAGAAGTATTATCATAAATCATTTTACTGATGGCTTCTTTATCCCAATCAGATTTTGCATCTAGAATTCCTGAAATTCTTTTAGCGCGATCTTCTGGCAAATAATATCCTGGATACAAATAACCATTATCAATAGCTTCTGGCTGATTATTGGCCGAATAAACATATCCCCATGCTGGATTTTCTGCTGATGGATTTTTTTCGAAATCTAAAAACTTCGTAATATCGTCTTTTCCGCTTGAACCGTCTAGAATCAAATGCGTATTAACGCCTTCATTATGTCTATATAATTTTCCACTTGCCCACCAAGCTACATTACCTTTTGCATCACCATACATTACGTTTAATCCTGGCGCTGCAATTAAAGACACAGCCTTTTTAAATTCGTTTGTATTTTTGGCATGCGAAAGTCCGTAAGCAGCGTCTAGAATCAAGATTGGTTCTCTAGTATAAGTCCACGACATTGCAATTGGATTTTTCTTATCTAAACGATCTATAAAATCATTCATAATTGGTCCGTGGCGAGTAATTTTAACCGTCAAGACAACATCCGAAGAATCTTTTACTTTTATCGTTTTTTTTCTGATTTCATATTTATCGAAACCAGTTGGCGTTTGATATTGCGAAACATCGTTTGCTTTATTTTTTTCTTGATAAAAATCGATGTCATCATTTTCAAACATGGTCAAACCATATGCATAATCTCTGTTATGTGCCAAAAGCGGGAACGGAGTTCCTGCCAAATAACAGCCGTACAATTCATGTTTTGGTGTTACAATATGCGCTTCATACCAAGTTGCAGGCTGCGAAAATCCAATATGCGGATCATTAGCAAAAATAACTTTTCCCGTTTTTGATTTATGTGGCCCAACAACCCAGCTATTACTTCCAACAAATGGAGGAATTGGAGATTGATCCAACATGGCAGTTATAGATTTTGAAATCTCAGTATACTCTTCCGTTTTCTCTTTTGAGATTTTAATTCTTGTATTATTAAATTCTCCTTCAATTCCTAAATCTTTCAAATAAGTGGCTCCATATTTATTTTTTATATCGGTCAATAACGGATCTGTTTTCTGTGCCATGGCAAAACTGAAAGACATATATCCAAAAATATTATAAACATCTTTTATAGTAAATTTTTGCTTCTTTACACCCACCAAAGTAAACTCGATTGGCGTTACTCCTTCTTCTAGATATTGATTGATTCCATCTAAATACGCTTGAGTCAATTTATAACTTTCGCTGTTTTTATCCAATTTTGCAATGGCTTTTGCCGAAGCTTCTTCGATTCCGATTCCCGCAAAAAACTTATCGTTTTTAAGCGCGACACCTCCAAAAATTTCAGAAAGACGTCCTGGAGCAATTCGGCGTAACAATTCCATTTGCCATAATCTTTCCTGCGCATGTACATAACCTAAGGCGGTCATCGCATCTTTTTCAGAATCTGCATAAATATGAGGCACTCCAAAATCATCAAAATAGACCGTGGTTTCTTTTTCGAGATTTTTTAATTGTACTGAACCTTCATATTTCGGTTTTAAATGAAAAATATAAGCACACAAACCAATCGCAAGAATCACCACAAGAACCAATACGGTTAACAAGATTTTTTTAATTATTCTCATATTCTAAAAAAGGATAAAAATTCAAAATGATATAACTTTTCTGTAAAATTTTATAAGAAACAAAGCTCTTTTAAAGTCTAAATTTATGTATTTAAAATTAATACTATAAATGTCAATCTATAAAAAAATAGCGATTGTTGTAATTTCTCTGTTTGCAATTGTAATTCTTGCGAATGTTGGCTTGAATTATTGGATCAAAAAACAACTTCCGATTATTATTCACGAAAAAAACAAAACGGCTTATAATATCAATTACGAAAAAATTGAAGTCTCTCTTTTTTCTAGAAATATTAACGCACAGACTTTATTGGTTAGTCCGAAAAATGAACCGAAAGACAGCAAAAATGGACTTTTTTCTAAAATTGAATCTATCACTATAAAACATTTCAATATTTGGGATTTGGCTTTTCGCGATATCATTCAGGCAGAAAGTATAATTATCAATAAACCGCGAATCATTTTATACAAAAAAGGCGAAAAATTAATCAATAACAGCAAAAGCATTGAAAAAGAAATTATTGATCCGTTTCGAAAAATTATTGCAGTTTCTAATATTTACCTCAACGAAGGATCGGTTGATGTTGTTTCTTTAGATACAGATAAACCGATTTTTAGTATAAAAAAAATACTTTTAAAACTGGAAGGCATTTTAATTACCGATGCTACTTTAAAAGAAAAAATTCCGATTCAATATAAAAAATACGCTCTCGTTTGCGACAGTTTGTTTTACAGACCAAATGGTTTTTATTACATCAATATTGGAAAAATAAGCACCGAAAAGAATTTCTTAAAGATTAATAATTTCTCTAATCTTCCTCAATTTGAGCGTAGAGAATTTCTAAAACGTCTTGAAAAAGAAAAAGATATTTACAATTTAAAATTCGATTCGGCTCAAGTCGCAAAAATGGACTGGGGTTTCAAAAATAACCAGTTTTATTTCAAAGCGAATTCACTGGTCATTCACCATTTTGATGCTAATATTTACCGCGGAAAAATGTTGAAAGACGATCCAAGCAAAAAATATCTGTACAATCATTTATTGCGAAATCTAAAATTTCCGCTTCAAGTTGACACTTTACAAGTTTTGAAATCGAAATTGGTTTACGAAGAAGAACTCGATTTTGCTAAAGGTCCGGGAGTTTTAACTTTCGATAAATTCAATCTGCAAGCAACTAATTTGAGAAGTGGTCTTGGTTTGAAAAAAACAGATGATGTAAAAATCAAAGTCAAATGCATTTTCATGAAAAATTCCCCTCTTGATGTCGATTGGAGTTTTAATGTTTTAGACAAAAGTGACGGATTTCATATTCAAGGTGTGATTTCAAATTTTGATGTTGGAGCTATGACAAGATTCACTAAACCCTATATCAACAGTACTTTTACCGGAACTTTCAATAAATACCGTTTTAATTTTTATGGAAACGACAACGGATCGAAAGGAAATGCCTCTTTAGATTATGAAGATCTGAAAGTCAAATTATACAAAAAGAAAAATCCTGAAAAAGAGGCAAAACTTAAAACGGCTGTTGCTAATTTACTGGTAAAAAACGATTCGAAAGACGGAGCCAAAACTGCAGAAATCGAAGTAGAAAGACTTCAAGACAGATCGTTCTACAACCTTTTATGGAGAAGTATTGCAGAATCTTTGAAAAAGATTTTGATTTAGGATATTATTCTTTAGCCACGAATTGCACAAATTGACACTAATTTTTTATCCGTATTGTGAAAAAAAGAAAAATTCGAGAAAATTTGTGCAATTCGCAGCAATCTTTTTGCAGTATCCGCAATCCCTTTCAAACCTGACATTTATCAGGTTTTAGGAGGAAATATTTTTTTTCATTTGCTTCTATTTTAATCCGAATACAAATGACAAAAAAAAATCTGCATACTTTTCATATTCCGGTAATGGGATTGGCTTATACGATAGATAGTCCGATTAGAGTCGCGCAGTATGGAATTTCATCGGTTGTGGCTCTCGCAGACGATGATTTAATTGAAAAGATGCGTAATTTTTACAGCACAAAATTCAACATTCCTTACGAAGAAATCACTCAAAAATTTCATGATTACCGTGCTGAGAGAATTACCTCTTATTTAAATTTAGTCGATAAAATTGTAAAAGAGAAATTCGAAAACTTCAAAACAGAATTGGCAGAAAGCAAAACGGCTTTAGAAAATTTCGTATCGATGCTGCCAAATACTTCTGATATTAAAAAAGGATTTCAGAATTTATTAGATGATGGAATTGCTTTTAAAGAAAACATTCAAAATTACATTGAAACACATCTTTTTCCTGGTGAAATCGATGTGAATATCATGACAAAATTGGACAAGGATAATTTCATCAAAAATGAACAGCTTCCAATTGAATTTAATGATGCTCATGCCGCTTTAAGAGGTTTTGCAAATAGTAATTTGGAATCTTCTGTTGTACTTTCTGCAGGAATGAATCCGAGATTGTTTGGTTATTTTGAAAACTTCAAAGATTTTTTTCCAAATGAAAATAATGAACTAAAGAAGAAAATCATCTTAAAAGTAAGCGATTTTAGATCGGCTATGATTCAGGGAAATTTCTTAGCAAAAAAAGGACTTTGGGTTTCTGAATATCGAATTGAATCGGGATTAAATTGTGGCGGACATGCCTTTGCAACTGACGGGCTCTTATTAGGTACCATTTTAGAGGAATTCAAGCAGAAAAAAGATCAATTGATACAATCTGCCCACGAATTAATGATTAAAGCTTTACAGGCAAAAAATCAGCCTATTCCTGAAAATCCTTTAGAATTAAAAATTACCGTTCAAGGCGGAGTTGGAACAGCAGCAGAACATGAGTTTTTACTAGACGAATATAATGTTGATTCTGTAGGTTGGGGTTCGCCATTTTTATTAGTTCCCGAAGCAACATCAGTAGATCAAGAAACTCGTAATTTATTGATGAAAGCCAAAGAAGATGATTTTTACTTAAGTAATATTTCACCTTTGGGAGTTCCATTCAACACTTTGAAAGGAACTACAAACGAATTCTTAAAACAAAAACGAATTCACGAAAATAAAGCAGGCAGTTCATGTCCGAAGAAATTTTTAGCTTTAAGTAAAGAATACGATCCACATGGAATTTGCACGGCATCAAAAAAATATCAGGATATTAAACTGGAAGAATTAGAAGCAAAAAAGGATTCAATATCTAATGATGAATTTGAGAAGAGTAAAATCAAAATCACCGAAAAATCATGTTTATGTGTTGGTCTGGCCAATGCTTCTTATCTAGAAAATGATATAAAAATAAAAGGTCAAGCGCAAGGCGTTGTAATTTGTCCAGGCCCAAACTTAGCTTATTTTGATCAAGAAGTTTCTTTAAAAGATATGATTCATCATATTTATCAAGGAAAATCGATCATTAGAACCGAGCGCCCAAACTTGTTTATAAAAGAGCTTAAAATGTATGTCACTTATTTTAGAAACGAAATTCAATCTGTTTCTGGAGAACTTACAACAGCTCAACTTAAAAAATGGAATTCTTTTAAATCTAATCTGTTAGATGGAATTGAATATTATAAAAATTTATTTGAATCGACAACAGTCTTTAAAGGTCATATAGAGCAACTCGATTTTTGTAAATCAGAATTAGTTGGTATTAAAATTCCCGTTTCAGAGTTGGTTTAAAATTGAAAACCCCAAATTATTTCTAATTTGGGGTTTGTTTTTATTTCTAAAATACAATTATTCTTTCTTCTTGTTTTTGCTATCAATAACAGCTCCAGTTCCAGTTCCGACTGCAGCTCCAGCTAAACCACCAATAATGGCGCCTTCGCCTTTTTTCTTACTGACAATTGCTCCAGTTGCTGCACCAACTCCTGCACCAATTACAGCACCTTTAGCCGTTGCACTCCAGCCTTTCTTTTTAGGTGTCGCCGCCGGCGCTGCTGCACTATTTGCTTGTTGATGTACTACTATAACTTTTTCTTTTTGAGCTTCGATTTTCTCCTCATTTAATTTCGCCATTTCAGTCTTCATCGAATCGATAACACGCTGTTTGTTAATTTCAACTTTCATTGAATCAATGCTGGCTTGCTTGGCTTTATTTACATCTTCTTTGCTCTGATTTTGGCAAGAAGTTAAAAATATCACGGTTAATAAAATATATAAGCCTTTCATGATCATAAGTTTTAAAAAATTATACATTACAAAGTTCTTAATATCTGCTATAATGATTATTACAGAATTTTTTGGAAAGTTTATAAGATTTGAAGTTTTTGAGGTTTCTCACTGCGTTTTAGTTTTCAAGCTGAATGAAATTAATCTCACAAAGGCGCGAAGACGCAAAGTTTTATATCTTTTAAATTTAATAGCGTTCAGCTTTAGCTGGATGAAAAAGTAATCAAAAGAAAAAGACTTTAGTCAAACTGCACTAGTTTGGCTAAAGCCCCTTTAACTTCATCTTTAATACCCCCAGCTAAAGCTGAAGGCTATTGAGAAAAAAATCTTTTTTAATCCTTTTAATCTGTGGCTTCAAAAAACTTTGCGCCTTCGCCCCCGATAGCTATCGGGATTGCCAAATTATTTTTTATTTCCCTAAAATCCCTTTTTTTAGAATTTGCCCAAAATCATACATGTCTTCATAAGAACAATACAAAGGAACAGGCGCCAGACGAATTACGTTTGGTTCACGCCAATCTGTAATAACTCCGTTTTTCATTAAATAATCAAATAAAGCTCTTCCTTCTCCGTGCAAAAATACCGATAATTGAGAAGCTCTTTCTTCTGGATTTGAAGGCGTGATAATTTCAAAAGTACTTTCTACTTCTTTATCAATTTCATGAAGAATAAACTCTAGATAAGAAGTAATATGATCACGTTTTTTGATTAATGCATCCATTCCAACCTCAGCAAACATTTCTACTGAAGCTAAATATGGCGCTAAAGACAGAACTGGAAGATTACTAATCTGCCATCCATCTGCTCCGTGAACTGGATCAAAAGTTGGTTCCATTTTAAAACGGCGTTCTTTATTGTGTCCCCACCAACCTGCAAATCTTGGCAAATCTGAGTTATGATGTTTTTCATGAACAAAACAACCCGAAGCATTTCCTGGACCCGAATTCATATATTTATAACTGCACCAAGCAGCAAAATCTACATTCCAATCGTGAAGTTCTAATTTGATATTTCCAGCAGCGTGAGCCAAATCCCAACCTACTTTTGCTCCAACTTTTTGTCCTGCAGCAGTTATGGTTTTAATATCAAAAACTTGCCCTGTATAATAGTTCACTCCACCAATTAAAACCAAAGCCAATTCATCCCCAACTTCTTCAATTTTGGCTAAAACATCTTCCAGACGAATATTATGTTCTCCTTCTCTACGTTTAATTTCTACAATTGCATCTTCTGGTTTGTATCCGTGAAAATTCACCTGACTTTGAAACATATATTGATCTGATGGAAAAGCTTTTTCTTCACAGATAATTTTATAACGTTTCCCTTTTGGCTGATAAAAAGAAACCATTAATAAATGAAGATTTACAGTCAAAGTATTCATCACCGTAACTTCTGATGGAAGTGCACCCACAATTTTACTCAATGGTTCAGCAAATCTTTCTTGATAATCCCACCAAGGTTTTTCAGCATAAAAATGACCTTCGACAGCTAGCTCTGCCCAATCATTCATTACTTCATCTATATAAGCTTTGGTACGTTTTGGTTGTAATCCTAAAGAGTTTCCAGTAAAATAGATTACTCGTTTATCATTTACTTTAGGAAAAATAAATTGTTCTTGATAATCGTTTAATGCGTCTTTCGAATCTAGCTCTCGTGCAAATTCGCGTGTATTTTGAAAAGTCATTGTCTTTTTTGTTTTGTCTGCTAAAATAACAAAAATTGTTTGTTTTGTTTCAGGTTTAAGATTTCAAGTTGAAATGCGTTGTGTTTTTTTTTAACCGCAAAGTTCGCAAGGATTTTTTATCAAGGTTAACGTTTATAAGCGTTAAGTTCGTAAAGCTTTGCGTTCTTTTGCATTTGGCAAGCATAGGCTCAATAAAAAGTCCTTGTCTCTTTGTTATTTAACCGCAAAGTTCGCAAGGATTTTTTATCAAGGCTATTGGTTACAAACGCTAAGTTCGCAAAGCTTTGCGTTCTTTTGCATTTGGCAAGCACAAACTGAGCAAAAAAACCTTGCGAACTTTGCGGTTAAAAAAAACACTAAGTATATCAACTTGAAACCAGAAACTTGAAACCATTAAAAAACAGAAAACCCGACAGCTTCTTAAAAACTGTCGGGTCTTCTTTATAATATAAATTCTAATTAAAGAATCAACATCGCGTCTCCGTAAGAATAGAATTTGTATCCTTCTTTGATTGCTTCGTCGTATGCTTTTTTCATTAAATCGTGTCCACAGAAAGCAGAAATCATCATTAATAATGTTGATTTTGGTGTGTGGAAGTTTGTAATCATACAGTTTGCAATACTGAAATCGTGAGGAGGGAAAATAAATTTATTCGTCCACCCTTCGTATGGATTCAAAGTATTTGCAGAAGAAACAGAACTTTCAATTGCGCGCATAGAAGTTGTTCCTACAGCACAAATACGTTTTTTCTTTGCTTTTCCTTCGTTTACAATATCACAAGCTTCTTGAGTAATAATCAATTCCTCAGAATCCATTTTGTGTTTAGATAAATCTTCAACCTCAACTGGGTTAAAAGTTCCTAAACCTACGTGTAAAGTTACTTCAGCAAAGTTCACTCCTTTGATTTCTAATTTTTTCAAAAGGTGCTTAGAAAAGTGTAAACCAGCAGTTGGCGCCGCTACAGCTCCTTCTTCTTTTGCATAGATTGTTTGGTATCTTTCTGCATCTTCTGGAGTAACGTCTCTATTGATGTATTTAGGAATTGGAGTTTCTCCAAGTTCTGTCAATTTGTTTCTGAATTCTTCATAAGAACCATCGTATAAGAAACGTAATGTTCTACCACGAGAAGTTGTATTGTCGATTACCTCAGCAACTAATGAATCGTCATCACCAAAATAAAGTTTATTACCAATACGGATTTTTCTAGCTGGATCTACTAAAACGTCCCAAAGGCGTTGCTCTGAATTTAATTCTCTTAATAAGAAAACTTCAATTCTAGCTCCAGTTTTTTCTTTGTTTCCGTACAAACGTGCAGGAAAAACTTTTGTATTATTTAGAATTAAAACGTCTCCGTCATCAAAATAGTTGATAACGTCTTTAAACATTTTATGTTCGATAGTGTTTTTTTTACGGTCAATTACCATTAAACGAGATTCATCTCTATTTTCTGCTGGGAATTCAGCCAAAAGTTCTTTCGGTAAATTGAAATTGAAGTGTGATAATTTCATATTTGAATTGTTGATTTTAGAGTGTCGTTTTTAGATTTGTTTATCTAAAATTTTAAATCGGTTGCAAATATACGATTGTGAGATAGGCGTTGTCAAGTGTTTTGACGTTTATTTTCAAAAGTCCTTGATTTTGTGAGGTTTCGAGATGCGTTAAAAGTGCTTTTTTTCTATAAAAAAGATTTTCAACATATTATTGTCATTTCGACGAAGGAGAAATCTTAGTAAGTAACTCCATTCCAATAAGCTAATCTTTGTAGAGCTTCTTGTGGAGATTTCTCCTTCGTCGAAATGACAAACTTTATGAGTACAATCAAATTCACAAATAAAAAAGCCTCTGGTTAAAACCAGAGGCTATGTTTTATCGAACTTTAATTTAAATGAATTTATATGGTTCAAAAATTACAATTCTGAAATTTGAAAGTTCAAGGCTTTTAAATCATTCCAAAAATCTGGGTATGATTTAGAAACTACTTCGGCATCATCAATAATAATTGGAACTTTTATTGCTAAAGGTGCAAAAGCCATTGCCATACGGTGATCATTATAAGTTGCAATGTGAATATCGTGCTTTATATTATCAGACTTTACTAAAGTCAAACTGTCATTAGTAACAGAAATATTAGCTCCTAATTTTGTAAGCTCAATTTTTAAAGCTTCTAGTCGGTCTGTTTCTTTGATTTTTAAAGTATGAAGTCCTGTTAGGTGACATCCGATTCCTAAACCTAAACAAGTCACAACAATAGTTTGAGCGATATCTGGCGTATTATTCAATTCGAAATTTACATCTTGATAATTAAATCCAGCTACTTTCTCCAAAGTCATTTTATTGTTTTGGAAAGTCGTTTTCACTCCCATTTTTTCGTAAAGAGAAACTAATTCTGAATCTCCTTGAAGGCTATTTTCTTTATAACTGCTTAAAGTTATTTTTGCAGCATCTGCCAAAGCTACAAGACTAAAGAAATAAGAAGCCGAACTCCAGTCAGATTCTACAACCATTTCTTTAGATTCAACTGCTTCTTTCGGGAAAACTTTAATTACGTTTCCTTCAAAGCTTGTTTTAATATCTAAATCATTAAGCAATGCCAAAGTCATTTTGATATACGGAATCGAAGTAATTTCTCCTTCTAGAGTCAATTCTAAACCATTATCTAATTTTGAAGCCACTAATAAAAGAGCCGAAATATATTGGCTGCTCACATTTGCTGCCAAGTTTACTTTTGAAGCCGTAACTTTTTTTCCTTTAATTCGAATTGGCGGATATCCTTCTTCTTTTTCATAAGAAATCTCAACACCCAATTGTCTTAAAGTATCAACCAAAATTTTAATTGGACGCTCCTGCATTCTGCTAGAACCTGTCAAGACTACTTCTCTTCCTTCGTTAACCGAAAAATAAGCAGTTAAGAAACGCATTGCAGTTCCAGCGTGATGAATATCTACAATTTCGTCATTTCCTGCTAAAGCTTTTTGCATCACTTCGCTGTCATCAGAGTTTGAAGTATTGGCTAAAGTGATATTTGGAAATAATGCTTTTAATAACAATAAACGGTTCGTTTCACTTTTTGAACCTGTAATATTTAGTTGCGAATCATCAATAGTAAATATTGAATTCGTGCTTAGTTTTAAATTCATTTTTTTTATTGTAAGTTGTGACTTATGAATTATGAATAATTAGAAACATAATTCAGCCACGCAATTTACCACTCCCCATTCATAATTCAAAATTCAAAACTCATAATTCAAAACTTATGAGCGATATTTCACAATTATTTCAATTTATCATTGTTTTTATGACGATCTTTATCTCTAACCGATTTTAGATCCATTTTTTTATCAAAAGCAGCCTGTAAATCTATTCCTGTCTGATTTGCCAAACACAGCACAACAAAAACAACATCTGCTAATTCTTCTCCTAAATCTTTGTTTTTATCGCTTTCTTTTTCAGATTGTTCTCCATAACGGCGGGCAATAATTCTGGCAACTTCACCAACTTCTTCTGTTAGCTGTGCCATATTGGTCAATTCGTTAAAGTAACGAACTCCGTGTTCTTTTATCCAAGTATCAACATCTAACTGTGCATTTTTCAAATCCATCTTTTATATCTTTTTAAGAATTATTTTTTCATTTTGGCTTACGATCATCTTCTGAAAAAACTCTTTTATCATTCCGTAATCCTCAGCTGCAAAAATACTACTGTTGATTTCTTTTTGGCTCACAATTTGAATTTTGTTTTCTGTAGCCGAAAAATTTAAGATAAAGGACATCTTCTTGTCCTCTGATGTTATTCTGACTGGTTTTGGAAGTGATTCTACAGTATAACCTTGCGGTATTTCAATATTAAAATTGAACTTTTCTAAGTTTTTATATCCAAAATAGACAGGCATTTGTCTTTTTTCCTGATTGAACGGATTTTTACCTTGAGTAAAAAACAATAGAGGATTTACGAAAATCTTCCCTTCAATAATATCTGAACGGCTGCTTGAATCAAAAGAAAAAGTCTCTATAACCGATTGATCTAAATTTGACTTCTGATTTTCTATTTTATAATTTGAGACAGACAAACCTCCCAATCTATTTTCAAATTTTTCAAGATAAGCATCTTCTGATTTTGCATTGTTTTCTACTCTAAAGCTGTAAGCATCGTAGTCTGTATGTTGAATCCTGCCTTGGCCATTCATTTTACCATCAGGATGTATTTTAACTATAAGACTATAAATTTCTTTAGATAGTATTATTGGATCTAATTCGATTTCCTCAGAAGCTCCATCTTTTTTGATCAGCCTTCCTTTCCAATTTAATACATTTAATGGTAAAATATTGGGAGCTGTGAGTTTATGAGATGCATCTAGAAGAATTCTTTTACCATCAATTTCGGCTGCTGCTATAACATAATTAAATCCTGTTCTTGTTGGATAAACCGGAAGTCCGTTTTGAATTGTGCTTACCAAAACAGGATTGGCTTCTATACCAGCCGCACGAAGCATATTTATCAAAATAAAATTAATTTCAGCAACATTTCCTGTCTGATCTTTATACGCTTTTTCGACTCCTTTTTCTGTGTAGCAACTATTAATCTCATTCCAATTCATTCGATTTTTGACATAAGTAAAAATGAGATTTAATCTTTCATTTTTATCCTCTACATTTGGCAGCAATTTATTTAAGTCATCTGAAAATAAAGAGGCTTGATTAAGCTGTTTACCAAAACTATCATCTTTAAAAATAGTTTTTGCAACCCCTTCCCATGTTAAACTGTAATCTTTTATAGGCTGATCTGGAAGTCGAACTCTCTCTAGTTCTTGCTGAATGCTTCCGCGATAATTTTCGAGATTATTAATGTATGGTTCCTCTTTTAAAGTGGGAACATCTTTTCCTGTATAAAAGGTTTCAATTTGTTTATAGCTAAATGAGCTTGTCTGACTATAAGCGTTATCAAAACTCTGACTGCCATTTGTGAATTTAGATTCTGTTTCGAGTGGAATTCCTCCAATTAAAATTGGTTTATAAATATAAAATTCTGGAATTTGAGTTTTATAATAAAAATAGTCTACCGGAATATTAAACTGAATATCAAAATCTGGAAATTTCCCAAGATTCTCAGATCTTAAAACATACTTGTATTCTATAACAGAACCTACTTTTACATTTGGCAATGTAATAGTCTTTTCTTTCCAGTATTGATTAATTTTATTTTTGAATGTGCCTTGATTGTCTAATTTAGTTTTTACAATGTTTTCGTTTTCCAAATTATATGTAACCGCTTCAGAAAATTCTAAACGGTCCTCATTTAATTTTTCATAACCAATATAAAAACGCACTTTCTGGTCGGCCCAGCTTAAACCTTCTTTTTTATAAATTTTGATTTTTACCTCACAGACATGATTGGCATAAAACCCAACATCTTTGTTATAACCAAAATAAGTCCTTCCTTTTTTAAACAAGATAGCGGCGGGTGCGCTGCTATCTTTAGGATGAACTTTCTCTTTTAATTCTGCAATTGTTACTTTGCCTAATTCATAATTTTGAGCTTGAATTGTCATTGTACTCCAAAAAAAGGGAATACAAACTAGGAGAAATCGCAACATAATTAAATACGTTTTAAAACTATTTTTTCAGTCTGTTTTGTGATCATTTCTTTGTAGTAATCTTTCAGAATTCCGTATTGTTCTCTAGATATTATAGAGGAGTTAATTTGATGTGACACTAATAATTGCAGTACATTGTCGTTGACTGCAATATTGTATCTAAAAACTCCAAGATCTTCCTCCATAACCAATACGCCTGCAAGAGGAACTGTTTCTAGAGTATATCCTTCTGGAATTCGAATACTAATATTGTACTTTTCTAAAAAAGGAAATCCAAAATCTACGGGATATTCTCTTGTTTCTTGCTTAAACGGATTTTTTGTACTAGCAAAAAAAAGCATTGGCTTAACGTATATTTTATCTCCAATTACCTCGCACAAATTGGTGCTTGTAAACGAAAAGCTTTCTACTGCAGGCAGCAAAACATCTTTTTCATTTGTACGGCTGTAATCGCTTATTTCAATTTTATCATATTTATTTTCAAGATTGTCTAGATAAGCGTCTTCTTTAAGGTTTTCAAAACTATTTCTGCAGTTCATCGCTTTGTGCTCTGTGTACTGACATCTTACTTATCCGTTTATTCTTCCTCCCGCTTCAATTGTATAATCGACTGCAATATTATCTGCAGCAAATTTTTTAGGTGCTAAATCAATACTTTCTGACGTTCCGTCTTTACGAATCAATCTTCCTATCCAATTTAAATCTCTTAAAGGAAGAACGTTTGGAGTTGAATATGGATCGGTTGCATCGAGCAATATCATTTCGTCTCCAGTTTCAACTGCGGCAATCACATAATTGAAAGCATTTAAATTTGGAAAATAAGCAATCCCATTAGAGCGTGTACTAATTAAAACAGGATTCGCAGTAAGTTTAGCAGCTCGAAGCATTGCTGTAAGCATCAAATTAATATCTGCGCTATTTCCTGTTTTTTCTTTGTAGGCTTTTCGAACTCCTTTTTCGCAAGAATATCCATTATGCTGATTCCATTTTACATTTGATTTTACATATTCTAAAATCGCTGTAATTTTTGCATCAGGTTTAACTTTTCCTTCTAATACAACTTTCAGGTCATCTTCAAAATAGCCAGATTTGTTCAGTTCTACTCCAAAAGAATCAAAATCATAAATTGTTTTGGCAACACTTGTCCAGTCTGATGAAAATGTTTTATAAAACTGTCCAGGAACAGCAATTCTTTCTAACTCTAAAGAAATTCCAGTTCTATAATTGTCCATATTATTTACAAAAGCTTCTTCGCGCATTGCTGGAAGATTCTGAAAAACATAAGTGGTTTCTGTTGCAATATAATTGTAAGTGTTCGCTATTTTTGAAGTTATTTTAGGAGGAAAAAAACCTTTCAGATTTCTTTTAAACTCAAAAGCATCTGGAAGAGTTGTTTTTAGTTCAGAATAATTAACTGGAATATTTTCCTGAATATTCCAATGATAAAGACTTGAAAACCCTCCTTCTTCTGTAAATTGATACTCTATAATAGAACCTTCTTTAACTTCTGGAAAAGCTATTTTTTTGATCCAATAACTACTGTTCGTTTTTTCGATAAACTCGTTTTCAGGTTTCAGTTTTGTCTTTACAATTTTTCCGTCTACCAAATTGTAGGTATAAGCGCTTACTATATTTACGTAATTAAGTTTTCCGGCAGCAAAATAAATCTGGACGTTTGACAAATTATATCCTTCACTTTTATAGATCTTAACTTTCTTTGTAGTTGTCTTTTGGGAGTTTCCATTTGCATTAAGATCAATAGCAATATTGCTATACAATATAGCAGCAACAGCGGCAGAATCTTTAGGATGCCTTTTTTCTTCTAACTGCGCTATTGTAACATTTCCTAAAGAAGCGTTTTGCGCATTCATTTTCAAAAATGCGCAAAATAGAAGAATAGAAATTAAGAAAGTTCTCATTTTAAATACGTTTTAAAACGATTTTTTCTGTTTCTTTTGCAATCATTGTTTTATAATATTCCTTCAACATTTCGTATTTTTCAGCAGATACAATTGCTTCATTTATCTGATGTAAAATAGACAGCTGTAAGATATTTCCATTAGCCAATATATTAAATTTAAAAGCTCCCAGATTGTTCTCCATCGATACAGCGGCTGGGGCAGGTAATGTTTCAACCGCAAAACCATCTGGAATTTTAATTGTAATATTATATTTATCTGCAAAAGGATAGCTAAAATCTACCGGATACTCTCTTAACTCCTGCTTAAAAGGATTTTTATCGTTGGTAAAAAACAACATCGGACTTACATAAATTTTCTCTCCAATAAGCTCACATAAATTATTTCCAGTAAATGAATAAGTTTCAACCATAGGAAGCAATATATCATTCTCATTAGTTTTAGAATATTCACTTATTTCTATTTTATTATTTCCATTTTCAAGTTTTTCTAAATATTCTTCTTCTTTAAGATTGCTTATTTTGCTTCTTGTAATCATGGCATTATAATCTACAGACTGTCTTCTGGTTTTTCCTGTTACTTTCCCATCGGCTTCAATATTGTAAGTCATAAAAACATTATCAGAAGATGTTTTTTCCGGCATTAAATTAATCTCTTCAGATGTTCCATCTTTTCGTATTAATCTTCCTGACCAGTTTAGAACTCTAAGAGGCAAAATATTTGGTGTAGAAAATTTTTCTGATGCATCTAATAAAATATATCCATTAGGAGTTTCTACTGCCGCAATTACGTAATTGAATGCCGTTCTGTTTGGAAACAAAGCAATTCCGTTTGAACGCGTACTAACTAAAACCGGATTTGCAGTTAAACCCGAGTAGCGTAACATTGCTGTCAGCATCAAATTGATATCAGCAATATTTCCTGTTTTTTCTTTGTACGCTTTTTTAACTCCGTTGTCACATCCATAACCAAAATAGTTATTCCATTTAACGTTCGATTTTACATGATTAAAAATAGTCCATATTTTCTCTTCTTGCGTTTTCGAGTCTACGAGCAGTTTTTTCAAATCTTCTTCAAAATATCCTGTTTTATTTAATTCAGGTCCAAAATCGTCATAATCATAGATTGTTTTTACCACCGAATTCCAATCTGTAGAAAAGGTCTTAAATGGTGAATTAGGATATTTTGTCATTGATAATTCTTGACTTAGACTTACAGTATAATTATCAATATTATTGACATAATTTTCATCTTTTAACGCTGGCAAGTTTTCTGCAATATAAGCAGTTCTTGTTTCTATAAAATCCAATTTTTCTTGTGAAGCACTTCCGCTCACAACTCCATTTCGGCCTTCTCTGTATGTATATTGGATTGATCTATTGTTTTTTTCTTCAATAATTTTCGGACTTACATATCCTTTAAAATTTCTATTATAAACAAAATATTCTGGAACATACATTTTAAACTCCGAATAATTTACAGGAATTGTGCTTTGAAAATTCCAATCTCTTGGACTTCCAATACTGTTATTTTTTATTATATATTTAAATTCAACAATAGAACCTTCTTTAACATTTGGCATAGTAAAAACCTTCTGAGCCCAATATTTATTGATTGCTTCATCAAATTCCGCTTCACCTTTTAATTTAGTTTTCTCAATTTTTCCGTTAACTAAATTATATGTTGTCGCGTCAGAAATAAGAACTTTCTCTTTAGATCCGTTTCCTGCTATATAATATCTTATTTTTTTTGTGGCCCAATCGTAGCCTTCTTTTTTATAGATTTTAATTTTAGCTGTTACCTCCAACTGCATTGTAAAACCATTGTCTTGATCGTAGTCGAAAACATTTTGTCCTTTCTCAAAAAGTATGGCCGCAACTGCCGAAGAATCTTTCGGATGCACCTTTTGTTCAAGTTCGGCAACAGTTACTTTTCCTAGCTTGAATTCCTGCGAAATTATTTTGGGAGAAAATAATAAAATCGCAGATAACGTAAATAGTTTAATGATTTTCATTGGTAATTTTTGGTTGGTTTTGGGTTATAATTGTTAGTTTTTGGTCAATATTATTTTGGCATTATCGTTTCTAGAAATTTGTTCCATAAACAAGCGGTACTCATCATATTCTTTGTTAGAATATTTTCCTTTGTTTAACAACATAGATCTTTTGTAGGTTAGCTTGCTATTGTCTTTCTTAATGATTTCGGTTTTATATTCTCCAAATTTTCCTTTTAACTCATAATTTGAAGGTAGAAATTCGATGCTAAAACCTTCTGGAAGATTGATTTCAATTTCATCTGTATCTAAATAACCACGCTGAATTTGAAATGGATTTTTACGGTTTCTAATTCGTTTTACACTTCCTGTATATTGATTAAAAGCATCAACTACAAACATCATTTTATTGCCCGAAAGCGTTCCATAATTTGTTGCGCTTAATTGAACATCTTCGGTAAAACGAATATTTTCTTTATCATTTGTAAAAGTGATTTTACCTAATTTTAAATTGTTAATATTATCCCAGTAATCTTTATAATATTCTTCTTTTTCATTTGGTGGCATCGTTTCTACTCGAGATTTAGAAGCATATACACTTCCTTGTGATGCAATTTTTAAAACACCAGAAAAATTACCAGCCTGATCGATTGTGTAAACTCCTTTTCCATCTTGTATATTTCCTTTATCATCATAGATTTTAGTTCTTACAATCTCACCGCCTTCTGGTTTTACAACCAAAACATTACGATCATCTGTAAAAGTTCCTTGATATCCAAAAGGATCATCTTGACTAGTACATTCTAACCAGATGTAATTATCTTTATTAGGAATTGCCAGAATCATATGATTTCCTTGCATCGACACAAAATCAGTTTGAATATCTTCCTTGTAACGGTCACCATATAAAATCGTGTTGTACGATGGAACGTCTACAACCTGCAAAAGTGCCTTTGTATAATTTGATAATGCTTTACAATCTCCATATCCTAAGCGATCAACGTCGTTGGCCAACATCGGTTTCCAGCCGCCAATTCCAATTGCAATATTCACATATCGTGATTTTTTCTGCATGTAATCGTAAATTATTTTAGCCTTCTTAACCGGGTCTTTTTCATCGCCAACCAAAGCTTTGATTTTTGTTTTTGTCTCCTCTGTTAAAACAGTTGTACCGCTTAAGATTTTATCACCATACCATTTACCAAATGCTTCCCAAGTAGTTGCATTTCCGTCAACTCCCTCTAAGTGGAAATTTTCTAACCCCATCATAACTTTAGGAAAAAGATCTGAAGGGGAAGGGCTAAGATCTTCTTGTTTTTGAGCTACAATATTTGTCGCTAAGTAACTTAAATTGGTTTCTGTGTCTGCTGTCTTTTTTATATTGAAGTCATCAAATCGGAACTCCTTTTTCTTAAAGCCCAATCCTTTTGGAAAAGTAACATTCAGCAAGCATTTTTCTATACTTACATTATAACCACCAACAAAATACCATTTTGGTATAAATGCAGTATTTGAAGTTTCGACTTCGCACGTAAAAGCAACCGTAAAAGGATACGAAATAGGAGTATAATCTAAATAAAGCACTCTGCTATCTGAAAAAAGAGTACTTCCTCCTACCGCGCTTTGATCTTTAAAGTCTTTTCTTTTGATTTTTTTTATCTCATTCCCTAATGCATCATAAACGACAGCTTCAATATTTTTTGCCGAAGTTGTTTTATCATAATGATTGTAGGCATTGATGTCTCTTAATCCTTTTTCATTTAAAACAGAAACAACTCTTTGGATCTTGATATTCATACTTCTTTGTGAAGCAATAACAATATCCATTTGGTCTAAACGAAGAACTGCATTTGCATTCTGTTTTAAACTATCTGGAATAGAAAGAATAGGATAAGTGCTCTTTTGAGCGAATGAAGTAAGGTTTATTAAGAGTAAAAATAATGCGGAAAAAAGGATTTTCATTAGTAAGGATTTTCGTCAAATATATATTATTTTCAGAAATCCTTAACAAATGTTTAATAATATTTTTACTCCCTGTTTTTGCTATCCATTACAATGGTAACTGGTCCGTCGTTTAGAAGATTTACTTTCATATCTGCACCAAAAATCCCTGTTTGCACTTTCTTGCCAAACTCTTTTTCTATTGTTTGAACAAACTTCTCGTAGATAGGAATTGCAAAATCTGGTTTTGAAGCTTTTATATACGATGGACGGTTTCCTTTTTTTGTTGATGCGTGAAGCGTAAACTGACTAACAACAATAATATCGCCGTCAATATCCTGAACTGAGCAGTTCATAACATCGTTTTCGTCTCCAAAAATTCTCATTTTAATGATTTTACCCGCAAGCCAATCAATGTCTTCTTGCGTGTCGGCATCTTCTATTCCGACTAAAACCAATAAACCCTTTTTAATATCTGCTGTTTTTTGACTATCAACTGTTACAGATGCCTGAGAAACTCTTTGAACAACTACTCTCATAATTAATTGTGAATGATAAATTGTGAATTATGTCGTGCTTAGCTTTTGTTTCGAGGTTATAATAATTGAAGCTAAAATTTTATTTATTTCTACAATATCAGACTTTATAGATTGAAATTGAATCTCATTTAAATAATTGGATTGAAAAAGCAATTCTAACCAATAATCTGTTTCGTTTGCTTCTTTTTGTGCAATTGCAAGTTTATGAATAAAATCTCTTTTGCTTTCCGCCTGCTCAGATTCTCTAATTAATGCGCCCATTGCTGTTCCACTGCGAAGTAATTGCTTACTCAAAACATATTCCCTTTTATCATCTTCTAAGAATTGAAAAAGTTTAATAATTCTAAGCGCAAAATTAAAAGACTTCGTTTTTATTACGTTATCAGCCATAATTCACAATTCATAATTTACAATTTACAATTACTTACGCGTTTCATCACTCGCAGCACGATCTTCTCCATAAGTATCAGTTCGATAATGTTCTTCGTCGCCTTCAAGAATTTTCAGATAGCTATTATAGCGCGACCAAGCAATTTCGTCTTTTTCTAAAGCTGCTTTTATGGCACAATGCGGTTCTTCTTTATGCAAACAGTTGTTAAACTTACACTGATCTTTAAGTCTAAAAAATTCTGGAAAATAACCGCTAATTTCTGATGGTTCCATATCAACGATTCCGAAACCTTTAATTCCTGGAGTATCGATAATTCGGGCATCAAAAGATAAATCATACATTTCGGCAAAAGTAGTTGTATGCTGTCCTTGTTTGCTTTGTTCTGAAATGACCGAAGTTTTTAAATGAAGGCTTGGCTCAAGTGCATTTACTAAAGTTGACTTTCCAACGCCTGAGTGGCCAGAAAACATGCTAACTTTACCGATCATCATTTCTTTTAGCTTGTCGACGCCTTTATTTTCTGTTGAAGAAATACGAAGACATTTGTATCCAATTTCAGAATAAATATGCTGCAAATAAAGCTGATCGTCTAAAGTCTGTTCTGTTAAAGTATCAATTTTATTAAAAACAAGTATAGCTTCAATTCCGTATGCTTCAGCTGTAACTAAAAAACGATCAATAAAACTTGTAGTTGTTGGCGGATTATCGATTGTAATCAATAAAAAAACCTGATCGATATTTGAAGCAATAATATGAATCTGCTTAGATAAGTTAACCGATTTACGAACGATATAATTTTTTCTTTCGTGAATATTATGAATCATTCCTGTTACGGCATCAGATGTTTCCTCTAATTCATAATCGACTATATCACCTACAGCAATAGGATTGGTACTTTTAATACCTTTTATTCTGAATTTCCCTTTCATGCGGCATTCGACAAAATCTCCATTTTTCGATTTTACGGTATACCAACTTCCTGTAGATTTATAAACGGTTCCTGTCATTCTTTAATTTTAGATTGCGGACTTTAGATTAAAACTAAATTCTTTGCAAAGATAAATGAATAATTTAAACCATATAAGTTATATAAGTGAATATAAACACAAGCTTTTTTATAACAAAAATCCCCATTACTTTTTTCAAAGCAATAGGGATTTTAAAAAACAATCTAATTTTAAATATGTGATATAATTAAACTCAATAACAAAAATTTTTCAATCTTAAATTATCTTATACCACTTATGTGTTTTAGAAAAAATTATGCATTGAAAATTTTCTCTTGGTGACCAATACTTTCTTGGTGAATTGCTTTAAACATTCTTAAAACGAATTCCTCAGTAAGACCTTTTTTCTCACCTTCTAGAATCATTTTTCCTAAGATTTCGTTCCAACGGTTATTTTGAAGGATCGCAACGTTTGCATCTTTTTTCACTTGACCAATTTCGTCAGCCACTTTCATACGTTTTCCTAACAATTCTAATAAGTTAGCATCTAAAACGTCGATGTTTGCTCTTAGTTTTTTCATTTTTTGGCTGTACTCGTCTGTAGTATCATCCGTTTTTCTGATAGTCAAATCTTTAATGATTTGTTTCAAAGCATCTGGAGTAACTTGCTGAGCTGCATCAGACCAAGCATTATCTGGATCGATGTGTGTTTCGATAATCATACCATCGTAGTTCAAGTCTAAAGCTTCTTGAGTTACTTCGAAAATCATTTTACGATCTCCAGTAATGTGAGATGGATCGATGATTAATGGTAAATCAGGGAATTTATTTTGCAATTCGATAGCAATTTGCCACTCTGGAATGTTTCTGTATTTTGTTTTTTCGTAAGTAGAGAAACCTCTGTGAATAACACCTAATTTCTCGATACCTGCCATGTGTAAACGCTCAACACCACCTAACCATAAAGCTAAATCTGGGTTTACAGGATTTTTAACCAAAACAATTTTATCTGTTCCTTTTAGTGTATCAGCAATTTCTTGAACTGCGAAAGGGTTTGCAGTTGTACGTGCTCCAACCCATAAAACGTCGATATCGTATTCTAAAGCTAATTTACAGTGAGCTGCAGTTGCTACTTCAGTTCCCATTAATAAACCAGTTTCAGCTTTTGCTTTCTGCAACCATTTTAATCCAATTTCTCCAATACCCTCAAATCCTCCTGGACGAGTTCTTGGTTTCCAGATTCCAGCTCTGAATACGCTTACTTTTGAATCTTTCAATTCGTGAGCGATTTTCAAAACTTGATCTTCAGTTTCTGCACTACAAGGTCCAGCTATCACAAGTGGGTGATTTAAATTGAAATCTTCTAACCACTTTCTCATTTCTTTTTTATTTTCCATCTTAATTCTAATTTACTTTTTAGTTGTTGTTAATCCGTTTAGTATTTCTTTTATTTTATTTGTGCTTTCCATTTCTTCAAAAATGGCATTATAATTTTCATCTTTTAACAAATCTCTAAACCGACTGAGATTTGCAATGTAAGCTTCTAAAGTTTCCAGAACGTGTTCTTTGTTTTGCTTAAAAATCGGTGTCCACATTGCCGGCGAACTTTTTGCTAAACGAACCGTACTTTCAAATCCACTTCCCGCCATGTCAAAAATATCCTGTTCGTCTTTTTCTTTGTTCATTACCGTTTTTCCAAGCATAAACGAACTAATGTGCGATAAATGCGAAACATAAGCAATGTGTTTATCGTGCGAAACGGGATCCATATATCGAATTCTCATTCCAATTGAAGTAAAAAGATTTAATGCTTTTTCCTGTAATTTAAAAGCTGTCTTTTCGACTTCACAGATAATATTTGTCTTTCCTTGAAACAAACCTCTTATTGCTGCCGATGGCCCCGAAAACTCTGTTCCGGCAATTGGGTGCGTTGCAATAAAATTCCTTCTTTTTGGGTGATTGGCCACTGCTTCACAAATTGGTTTTTTAGTAGATCCTACTTCAAAAACAATCGTTTTTTCTCCTACAGCATCCAAAACTTTAGGTAAAACCGTTAGCGCTACATCTACAGGAACCGAAACAATTACAAAATCTGCTTTTTGTAAATCTTCAAAGTTTCCTGCTTCGTCAATAACTCCAAGATCAATTGCTTCCTGCAAATGTTTTTCGTTATTATCGATTCCTAAAATAGTCGCATCAGGATAACGTCCTTTGATGTCTAACACCATTGAACCGCCTATTAACCCTATTCCTATTACGTATACTTTCATATTCTTTCTTTTTCCTGCAAGGTTTTAAAAACCTTGTAGGTTTATAATTAAAGCTTTCAAATTCACACCTACAAGGTTTTTAAAACCTAGCAGGAAATCTTAATACTTAAAATCTATCAATCGCTTCTTGTACTTTTTCTTCTTTTACACACAATGAGAATCTGATATATCCTTCACCGTTACTTCCAAAAATGGTTCCCGGTGTAATGAAAATATGCTTCTCATATAATATTTCGTCAATGAACTTTTCTGCTGATTCAATTCCTTCTGGCAATTTTGCCCAAACAAAAAGACCAACTCCTTCTTTATATACTTTACAGTTTAACTTTTCAGCTAATTTCTCTGTTAATTCTCTTCGGCGTCTGTAAATTTTATTTTGGTCTTCAAACCAAGACTTATCACATTTTAACGCTGCGATTGCGCCTTTTTGAATTCCGTAGTACATTCCGCTGTCCATGTTGCTTTTTACTTTTAGGACTGCATCGATAATTTCAGGATTTCCTAAAACCATTCCGACTCTCCAGCCAGCCATGTTGAATGTTTTACTTAGCGAATTCAATTCTAAAGCCACCTCTTTCGCACCTTCAACCTGCAACAAACTCATCGGATTATCATTCAAAACAAAACTGTACGGATTGTCATTAATCAATAATATGTTGTGTTTTTTTGCAAAAGCAACCAATTTTTCAAATAACGCTAAACTTCCTCTAGCTCCTGTCGGCATGTGTGGATATCCTAGCCACATAATTTTTACTTTCGAAAGATCTAGTTTTTCAAGAGCTTCAAAATCCGGTTCCCATCCATTTTCTTCTTTCAAATCATAATAAACCGGAACTGCTTGAACCAAATTGGTAACCGAAGTATAAGTTGGATAACCTGGATTCGGAATCAAAACGTGATCGCCTTCATTTAAAAAGGCTAACGAAATATGCATAATTCCTTCTTTCGAACCCATAAGAGGTAAAATCTCATTATTCGGATTCACTTCAACACCAAACCGATCACGATAAAAATCTGCCATCGCCTGCCTCATTTCTGGTAATCCCTGATAGCTTTGATAACCATGCCCGTTTTCGTCTTGAATTGCTGCAGCGACTGCTTCAATTACTGCTTTTGACGGACTCAAATCAGGGCTTCCAATTCCCATATTGATGATCGATTTTCCTTCAGACATCAACTGACGAACTTCTCTTAGTTTTGATGAGAAGTAGTATTCTTCAACTGTGTCTAATCGTTTTGCTGTTGTAATCATTGTTTTTAAATTTTGCTATATGCTTTAAGCTTTACGCTATATGCTTTTCTATTTTTGACTTTATGACTTTCGACTTTTCAACTTTATGACTCAGTCAAAGGTTTTGTGTTTTTATATTCTCCCAACACTTTGAAATATTCTGCCATTATGTTTAATAACGCTTTGGCTTTTGCGAAATCTTCGTATTTCTCGAATGTTACGTCTACGAAGAATGAATATTTCCAAGGTGTTTCTATTTTTGGAAGCGACTGGATTTTTGTCAAATTCAGTTTGCAATCGCTCATTACATTCAAAACCGCAGCTAAACTTCCTCTTTTATGATCTAATTCAAATTTTACAGAAGCTCTATTGATTTCGCTTTCTGGCAAAAATGAATTTTGCTTTTTAATAATTACAAAACGAGTCATATTATTTTTGATCGTTTGAATCGATGACGCAATAATATCCAGATCGTACATTTCAGAAGCGGTTACACTTGCAATTGCCGCAATTCCAGTCAATTGTTTTTCCTGAATTCTTCTTGCTGTTTCAGCTGTATCTTTATCCTCAACCAATTTGATATTTGGATATTGTTTCAAGAAATCCATACACTGCAAAAGTGCCATTGGGTGCGAATGAACTTCTCTAATATCTTCAATTTTCTGACCTTTTAAAGCCATTAAATTCTGCTGAATGTTTAAATAATGCTCTCCAATTATGTGTAAATTATTCTTGTCAATCAATGCATAATTTGGGATAATTGGCCCTGCAATTGAATTTTCGATTGCCATAACAGCCTGATCAGATTTTCCGGCAATAAGGCTGTCGATCAATTCTTCAAAAGACAAACATTCATCAATATCCACATTTTCAGAGAAATACTCTTTTACAACCTGATGATGAAATGATCCTTTAATACCTTGTATTGCAATTTTCGTTGTCATATAGTCAAAAAAAAATCCTGATTTGCATCAGGATTGTATATTAGTTTTATTTGTCTTAAAATTTTTCTCAAATAACCATAGCACAATCCTCACTTCTACTAAAGAAGAAATAAAAAGAGTTGCTAAAATAAAAACGGTTACTTGCCATTTTGTTTGTGTTTTGTTTTAAATTCTCTGCGAATGTATAAATTATTTTTAGTGCACCAAAAAAAAGATTGCATTTTATGAAACAAAAAGGGATTTCTTAACAAATTTAGCAGGTTTTGTATGATAATATAAAAAAATCGGCTTAAAATGAGAATATTAAAATGAGTTTCTGAGGTTCTAAGATGCTGAGAGTCTAAGTTTTTTTTGCTACGAATTCACAAATTGACTCAAATCATTATGATTATAAAATATAATTTCACAGATTTTCCAAATAAAATTCGTGAATTCGTGGCTATAAAAAAAGCAGCTATCATTACAATAACTGCTTTTCGTATATCAAATTAAAAATTAAAAATCTAAAATTAAGACCCACACATTTCACAATCTTCAGGATCTGCGGCTTGTGCTTTTAAAAGCATCGCTTTGTAATCCTCAACGCTGATTGCCTCAGTTTCCTGAACTAAAGATGGTGCTGTCTCTTCTTTTTTATCGTTGTTTAATGTGAATTTAATCGCATCTACAGCCGCTTTTGTTCTTAAGTAATACATTCCTGTTTTTAAACCAGATTGCCAAGCGTAAAAGTGCATTGACGTCAGTTTAGAATAGTTAGCGTCTTGCATGAACAAGTTCAACGATTGAGACTGGTCAATGAAATATCCTCTTTGACGAGACATGTCGATAATATCTTTCATCGACATTTCCCAAACTGTTTTGTAAAGATCTTTTAAGTCTTGTGGAATCTTATCAATGTTTTGAACAGATCCGTTATGACGCATAATTTCTTGTTTCAAATCTTCGTTCCATAAACCTAGTTTTACTAAATCTTCTAGTAAATGTTTGTTCACTACGATGAACTCTCCAGACAATACACGACGTGTGTAAATGTTTGATGTATATGGTTCGAAAGCTTCGTTGTTTCCTAAGATTTGAGAAGTCGATGCAGTTGGCATTGGCGCAACTAACAATGAGTTACGAACTCCGTGCTCTACAACTTCTTTTCTTAATGAAGCCCAGTCCCAACGGCCTGACAATTCTTCATCTTTCATTCCCCACATATTGTGTTGGAATTCTCCTTGTGACATTGGCGAACCTTCGAAAGTTGAATATGGACCTTCTTCTTTTGCCATTTCCATAGAAGCGGTTACAGCAGCAAAGTATAAAGTTTCGAAAATCTCTTGGTTCAGTTTTTTAGCTTCATCACTTGTAAACGGCATTCGCAGCATAATGAAAGCATCTGCTAAACCTTGCACACCTAAACCAACTGGACGGTGACGCATGTTAGAATTTTCAGCTTCTTTTACAGGATAATAGTTTCTGTCGATTACTTTATTCAAGTTACGAGTTACACGTTTTGTAACATTGTAAAGTGCTTGGTGATCAAATTCTCCATTATCAATAAACATTGGTAATGAGATAGAAGCCAAGTTACAAACTGCAATTTCATCTTTAGATGTAAACTCCATAATCTCTGTACACAAGTTTGAAGAACGAATTGTTCCTAAATTCTTGTGGTTCGATTTACGGTTTGCCGCATCTTTATATAACATATAAGGAGTTCCTGTCTCAATTTGAGATTCTAAGATTTTCTCCCATAATTCACGAGCACGGATTGTTTTTCTACCTTTTCCTCTAAATTCATAATCTGTATATAATGCTTCGAATTCTTCTCCGTAAACATCATATAATCCTGGACATTCGTTAGGACACATTAAAGTCCAAGTTGAATCTTCCTGAACACGTTTCATGAATAAATCTGAAGTCCACATTGCGAAGAATAAATCTCTCGCACGCATTTCTTCTTTTCCTGTATTTTTCTTCAAATCCAAGAAATCAAAAATATCAGCATGCCAAGTTTCGATGTAAATCGCAAAACTTCCTTTACGTTTTCCACCACCTTGATCTACGTAACGAGCCGTATCGTTGAAAACTCTCAACATTGGAACAATTCCGTTTGAAGTTCCGTTTGTACCACGAATATAAGATCCAGTTGCACGAACGTTATGAATAGAAAGTCCAATTCCTCCCGCTGACTGCGAGATTTTTGCTGTTTGTTTTAATGTATCATAAATACCATCAATACTATCATCTTGCATTGCTAAAAGGAAACAAGAAGACATTTGCGGTTTTGGAGTTCCTGCATTAAACAACGTTGGTGTTGCGTGCGTAAAGAACTTTTTAGACATTAAGTCGTAAGTTTCAATAACCGATTTTAAATCGTCTAAGTGAATACCGACAGAAACACGCATTAACATGTGCTGTGGACGCTCAACAATTTTTCCGTTTATTTTAAGAAGATAAGAACGTTCTAAGGTTTTGAAACCAAAGTAATCGTAATTAAAATCTCTTGTATAAATAATATGAGAATCTAAAAAAGCAGCATTTTCCTGAATTACTTTGTAAACATCATCAGCAATTAATGGTGCATCTTGTCCATTTCTTGGGTTAACGTATGCGTACATATCTTTCATCGTTTCAGAGAAAGATTTTTTAGTATTTGAATGTAGATTAGAAATAGCTATACGAGCTGCTAATTGAGCATAATCAGGATGCGCAATTGTCATAGAAGCCGCTGTTTCTGCTGCAAGATTATCCAATTCAGAAGTCGAAACCCCATCATACAATCCTTCGATAACTCTCATGGCTACCTTTACTGGATCTACGAGCTCATTCAAGCCGTAACACAATTTTTTGATTCTTTCTGTAATCTTATCAAACATTACGGGCTCTCTGTGGCCATCTCTTTTTACTACATACATAAGCTTACCTTTTATAGTTATTGAAAAAATGAAAGTAACTAGAGAACGAACTCTAGTACTTAAACATTGCGTGTTTTTAAATTAATTTTAGAGAATTACCAAATTCTCAATAGTTACTCGTTTCAAATTCGAAAATCGAATTTAAATGCGTCAAAAATTGCTATTGAACCTGCGACTTGGGGAAAGAGATTCAACCTTAAAATATTCCTGTAATCTTTTTTAGCGTCTCTAGAAGATAGACGCTAAAAGTATTTTTTGTTGTCTAAAAATCTGCATCGAATGAAATTTTTTGAGCATCGCTGTCATTGTTCATCACACCTGACTTTTGATACTCTGCAACACGTTTTTCAAAGAAATTAGTTTTTCCTTGAAGAGAAATCATGTCCATGAAATCAAACGGATTCGCTGATCCATAAACACGCTCGCAGCCTAATTCTACTAATAATCTATCAGCAACAAATTCTAAATATTGCGTCATTAAAGTAGCGTTCATACCAATTAAACTTACCGGAAGAGATTCTGTAACAAATTGTCTTTCGATATCTAAAGCATCAACGATAATTTCTTTAATTCTTTCTTTTGGAACTTTGTTTACTAAATGGTGATTATGCAAGTGAACTGCAAAATCACAGTGTACACCTTCGTCACGAGAAATCAACTCATTAGAGAAAGTTAAACCTGGCATTAAACCACGTTTTTTCAACCAATAAATTGAACAGAAAGCGCCTGAGAAAAAGATTCCTTCAACTGCAGCAAAAGCAATAAGCCTTTCAGCAAATGAATCTGATTCGATCCATTTTAAAGCCCATTCTCCTTTTTTTGCAATAGCTGGGAATACTTCCAAAGCATTAAACAATTCTGTTTTTTCTGCTTCGTCTTTAACGTATGTGTCAATTAACAAAGAATATGTTTCACTATGAATGTTTTCCATCATAATCTGGAAACCATAGAAAAATTTAGCTTCAGCATATTGAACTTCGTTTACAAAGTTCTCAGCAAGATTTTCGTTTACGATTCCGTCAGAAGCCGCAAAGAATGCCAAAATATGCTTAATGAAATATCTTTCGTCGTCATTAAGTTTATTATTCCAATCTGTCAAGTCTTGGTGCAAATCGATTTCTTCAGCAGTCCAGAAACTAGCTTCCATTTTTTTATACCATTCCCAAATATCATGATGTTTGATAGGAAAAATAACGAAACGATTTTTATTTTCTTGTAAGATTGGTTCTACTTGAGACATGACAATTTTTATTTAATTTTTATACCGAATTTTTTACTAATTCAATAGACTACAAAGATTGTCAATTAACGCCAAAAATGAAAGTCAAACTTATTCACAATTTGCTGTAGTTTTTAACAACGTTAATTTTTTGAAACATTTTTCATACAATAATCAAAATACTGTAAATGAATTATTTATACAAAATAATTAAAGCTCATAGCCCGTAAAATATAGACTTTTAAATATAAAAAACAAGAAATTTTGAATAGTTTTAAAAAGTTTTTTTTGAGTCAAAATTTTATTTTTTCGAGTCAAAAAAGCGCATAAAAAAAGCCTATCAAATAGGCTGTTTTTTTTTATGAATTTTTATGCTCTTCGGCTACTTTTTCGAGTTCCAAATACCAATCTTCGCCAAAGCGTCTAATAAGCGCCTCTTTCACAAATTTGTATACCGGAACTTCTAATTCTTTCCCTAACGAACAAGCGTCATCGCAAATATCCCATTTATCGTAATTTACCGCTGCAAATTCTGTGAAGTCTTTTACACGAATTGGGTATAAATGACAAGAAACAGGTTTTTTCCAGTCAACTACTCCTTGATTATATGCTTGCTCGATTCCGCATAACGCAGTTTTTCCGTCAAAAATTACATACGCACAATCCTTATTATCAATAAGCGGAGTTTCAAGATCTCCATCAGTTCCTTTTACCCAAGTTCCTTGAGCTTCGATTGCTTCAATTCCTTCTTTTCGTAAAAAAGGTTTCACTTTTGGATAGATTTCTTCTAATATTTTGGTTTCAGCCTCATTCAAAGGCGCCCCCGCATCTCCATCAACACAACAAGCTCCTTTACAAGCAGACAAGTTGCACACAAATTCTTTTTCCAGAATGTCCTCTGAAATAATAGTTTTACCTAACTGAAACATGATATTAAATACTGTAATTTATAAAGCGCAAAGATAGTCAAAGAAAACAGATAAAACACTGTAAATGTTTAACCGCAAAGTACGCAGGGGAATTACGCAATCCCGATAACTAACGGGAGCAAAGTATTATTAATTTTTAGCCTTGCGGACTTTGCGTAATTTCTTTGCGAATCTTTGCGGTTAAATTATCAATTGTTACAAATATCACTTTTTTAACCAATAAAACATGTTTTTATAACAAAAATACATTGTATCGAAAAAACACCTAACTTTATTAACTACTTTTGCAGCAGTTTTTTAAACCCTAAAAATCAAAGCGATATGTTAGAAATCGATTTTAAAGAAATCATTACCGTTAGTATGGTGCTTTTTGCCGTAATTGATATTGTTGGCTCAATTCCGATTATTGTAAATTTAAGAGCTAAAGTCGGACACATCGAATCTGAAAAAGCTTCTATTGTAGCAGGAGCTATTATGATTGTTTTTCTTTTTGTTGGGGAAGGTTTACTAAATTTAATTGGTATCGATGTTCATTCGTTTGCCGTTGCAGGATCGTTTGTATTATTCTTTCTTGCTTTAGAAATGATTTTAGGAATCAGAATTTATCGTGATGAAGAACCAGGTTCTGCTTCTATCGTGCCATTGGCTTTTCCTTTAATTGCCGGAGCAGGAACCATGACAACTTTATTATCACTTCGATCTCAGTTTCATACTATTAATATCATCATTGCAATTGTATTGAATATCATCTTGGTATACATCGTTTTAAAGTCTTCTAAAAAAATAGAAAATCTATTGGGAGAGAACGGACTTGGAGTGGTTCGCAAGACATTTGGAGTGATACTTTTAGCAATTGCTGTTAAATTATTCGCTGCTAATGTTAAAGGTTTGTTTGTCTAAAATTTATTTTTATACATTTACCCCGTAAAATTTCTAAAATACAACTTTAAGGCAATTTCTCCATAAAGTTTTACTTTATTATTTTAGGCAAAAACAAAACAACCTTATGAAAATTTTCACTTCAATCTTAGTGCTTTTGGCATTAGCTTTAATTGTTTTTAATATTACGCTATTAGACTTTCAAAACCCTTTTCAAGGAGATAGTATGGTAGCTTTTATTGGAATCGCCGCTTCATTTTGCGCTGTTTTGATTCTTTTGATTTTTAGAATTTCGAAAAGAATTGAAGAAAAAATGAATGACAACAGATAATATGTTTGATGTTTTAATTATTGGCGGAGGAGTATCTGGAATGTCTTGTGCTCTAGTCTTAGGATCCGCAAAAAATAAAACTTTTGTTACTGACAAAAAAATAGGAATTTTTACTCATCAGAAAAATTCTTCTTTACAAGAGGCAATATTTTACAACGCTTACGGAATTACTCCAGGAAAATTAGGTTCTGAGCTTCTAACTGAAAGTACACAGAATTTAGCAACAACTTACCCGCATATTACTCAAATTCCAAATGAGAAAGTAATGAAAATTGAGGGCAGTTATCCTGAATTTACAGTAGTGACCAACAAGAATTCATACAAAACAAAAAATATCGTAGTCGGAATTGGTTCAGCCAATACTTTCGACATTGAAGGTTTAATGCAATTTATTGAACCTCACAAAAAAGCACTTCCAGAAAAACAACGAATTCAACTAAAAAACGAAGATCATAAAGTTGCTGACGGCATTTATGTAATCGGAACTTTAGCTGGATGGAGAAGTCAATTGGCAATTGCTGCCGGAAGTGGCGCTGCTGTAGCAACAGATATTCTTACTTTATGGAATAACGGTGTGCAGACTCACGCTCACGATAGTATTCGATAAAATTACTATTTGAATTTTACTTTATTATAAACTGGCAATCCTGGTAAAGGCATTGCCAATGTATCGTTATGCATTGAAAAAGATATAATCGCTTTCTTTTTTTCAGCAAAAGAAAGAGTGTCTTTCATTTTCTCATATTTTCCGTCAATCTGATTTATTTTTAAAGCAACGTATATTTTTTTTATAGCTGAATCTATATTGCTACCGTTTTGAAAATAATATTGATAATACTTTTCTTCATTGTTAGAATAAACAACTTTTAATCGAAACATCGAAGAGCTTTCCATACAACCATCTTGCTTATAAGAGCTTACAAGAACTTTGCTTTTATCAATTTCAGGCAAAGACTTTACCAAATCAGTTATTAGTTTCACATCAATCTTTGAATGAAAATAAACTTCAGTTTTATTTGGAGAGAATTCGCACACATAGCTTAGATTCTCTCCATTTAAATTTAGAATAGAATATAATTTTGGCTGAATGTAAAATTTTCCTTTGAAAGATTCTGTAGGGTACTTTAAATCCCAATTATAACATATAACCTCAATACTTCTAATATCTTTTTGGCTTGAAGAGCATCCAAAACAAAAAAAGATCAAACCTATCAGAAGTTTTTTCATATATTAAACTAGTTTCTTTTAATGAAATTAAATCTTTATTTAACCGAAACGATTTCTGTTACTTTAATGTGACTTTCGTCCTCACTTTTCCATTTTTCTCCTTTTACAGATACTACATCGCCAATTTTTAATTGTTTGTAGTTTTGAGGTCCGCCAACGTTTACAATGCTAATTGTGGCAAAATAAACTTCTTTAGCATCTGTTGTAATTTTGGCTGTGTAGCCGTCTTTACCAGCTTCTATACCATCCACTTTTCCTGAAACTACAGCATTTGTATCGTTTTTCATAGTTGTGCAAGAGATTACAAAAGTCATTAAAAGCACTAGAAAACTTATTCTTTTTAGATTTTTCATTTTTAAATATTTAAATGTGTAATAATCTCCAAGATTACTATTTTTTCTTTAGCCACAGATTAAAAAGATTAAAAGGATTTTATAATCTGTGTTAATCTTTTTAATCTGTGGCTTCATATTATTTCAAAATTATGCCAGCTGGACGCAGCTTCCCGCAATAACCTTTAGATTTTTTCCTGTTTTTTTCCAAACCCTTATGTATTTGAAAACTCCGTTAATCGGATTACCATCATAAGACCCATTTAATGCGACTGTAACAGTAACGACGGCCGAATCTCCAATTATATTAACGATTTGATCAGAACCTTCCAAAGAATCAATTTTAATCTTTCCAGAACGGTAGGTCTGCAAATCGAAATCTTTAGTGATGGTTTGTCCGTCTGGCATGTTGAACAATAAATCATCATGAAGAATTGTATCCAAAGCCAAAACATCCGATTTTTTAATGGCAGTTAGAAGTTCGATTTCTGCATTAACAACGGTTTCTATTTTCATGATATTAAAGATTGAAGTTATTTCTTTGGAGCTAGAATTGTTTTCATCATGGCATCTTCTTTTAAGATTACATCATAATAATACAATTCTCCATACAGCTGTCGGGCGAATTCAGCGGTAATATAACGGTTCACAAGCGCTTTCGTTTTATCCAATTTCAAATCTAAACCTGTCATCAGGATATAATTCTTGAATTTTTTGAAATACACATCTGAAGTTTTCATTTTAGCTAAAAATCCAGCAAAACTATCTCCTGCAAAAGCATTTCTGTTTTTGTCTAATTCTTCAAAAACAAAATGGCCAACAATTCCTGTTTGCAATAAATAAGCAACATTTTCATTTCCGTGCTCTGCTTCGATTGGAACAAAAACATCAGGAACAATTCCGCCGCCACCGTAAACAATTTTACCTTTCGGAGTTTTAAATTTTAAAGAATCGGCCACTTTTATGCTATCTTTTGCATACAATTCGCCTGTTGCGATTCTAGATTCAGATTCTTTAAAATATTCTTCGTTTCCTTTTTTATATGGCTTTTGAATGGATCTTCCTGTCGGAGTATAATAACGTGCTACAGTTAATCGTACTGCAGATCCGTCATTGAAATCCATTTCTCTTTGAACTAGACCTTTTCCAAAAGAGCGTCTTCCGACAATTGTTCCGCGGTCATTATCTTGAATGGCTCCAGCTAAGATTTCGCTTGCAGAAGCACTATTTTCATTAATTAAAACATACACTTTTCCAGTTTCAAAACTTCCTGCTTTTGTGGCGTATGTTTTTTCGGTAGAACCGTTTTTGCTTTTTGTAAAAACGATTAATTGTTTGTCTTTCAAAAATTCATCTGCAATTGCAATTGCTTCTTCCATATAACCGCCTCCATTGTCGCGAAGGTCAATTACAAGGGACTGAATTCCTTTTTGTTTTAATCTCGTTAAACCTGTTTTGAACTCGTTGAAAGTAGTTTCTGCAAAACGGTTTATTTTGATGTAACCTACATTATCCCCAACTAACAAAGAAGCATCAACACTCTTAATCGGAATGATATCTCGTTTTACTTTAAACTTTAATTTCTTTTGTTCTGATTTTCTAAAAACAGTCAATTCAATTTCTGAACCTTGAAGACCTTTTAATTTAGAAAACAAACTATCAGAAGGCAGTTTTCTGCCATATAATTTGGTTTTTCCTGCAAATAAAATACGATCGCCAGATTTTATTCCCGCTTTAGCTGAAGGACCGTTTTCGACTGGCTTTATAATCGCTACCGAATCTTTATACATATAAAAATTGATTCCGATTCCGACGAAATCTCCTTTCATACTTTCGGCAACCTCAGCCTGTTCACTTGGCGGAATATAAACTGAATGCGGATCTAATTTAGAAAGAATATTATCGACTGTAAGGTTTACAATCGAATCGGTATTGACGCTATCAACATATTCGGTGTTGATAAAATCAATAAGTTTATTAAGCTTGGTTTTAGAGTAATTTTTAGCCAAAAGCTGGTCGCTTGCAGGAGCATTCATAAGGCTTCCGGCAATTGTTCCAAGGGCAAAAGTTGCTCCTATTACGATCGGCAAATATTTCGAATTAAATTTCATTACTCTTCCAAAACAGGAATATGTTCTACTTCTACACCTGCTTTTATTAAAAATTGAATTCCAGAATCGTCACGATATCCATCTTTGTACACCACTCTTTTTATTCCTGACTGATGTATTAATTTACTGCATTCTTTGCAAGGCGAAAGCGTAATATACAGTGTTGAGCCTTCACAAGACTGAGTCGATCTTGCTACTTTTAGAATGGCATTTGCTTCGGCGTGTAAAACATCCCAGCGGGTTAATCCGTCTTCATCTTCGCAGCAATTTTCAAATCCAGATGGCGTACCATTGTAACCATCAGAAATGATCATTCTGTCTTTTACGATAATAGCACCAACTTGTTTACGTTTACAATAAGAAAGCAAACTCCACTCTTTTGCAATTCTCAGATATGCTTTATCGTATTTATTCCGTTTTTTTACTTCCATTTAATTTATCTGTTCCAAATTGGGCTTTCAATAATCATCGGAATTACAACTCCAATAATAAAAGCCGACATTACAAGTGCCCAGTCGCGTTTTGAAAAACGAAAAACAGTCTGCACTATATATGAAATTACCAGAACAACAAAAACTACTACTAGTTGAGCAGCTTCTATTCCTAAGGCAAACTCTCCCAAAGGTAACAATTTTGAGGTTGCAGAACCTCCTAAAATTGTTTTGAAATAATTAGAAAAACCTAGTCCGTGAATAATTCCAAAGAATAAAGTTATGAAAAATACCAGATTTACGCCATCATTTTTTGAGGTCTTTCCTGCTGTAAATAAATGATAAAGAGCTGTTACGAGAATTGTAATCGGAATCAAGAATTCTACAATATTTACTTTTATGGCAATTATTCCGTAAACAGAAAGAATTAAAGCCAAGGTATGACCAATTGTAAAAAGAGAAACCAATAAAAAAATCCTTTTCCAGTCTTTAAATAAATACGGAACGGTTAAGGCGATTAAAAAAAGAACGTGATCGTAAGCATTGATATCTAAAACGTGTTTTAATCCTATTTGAAAATAAATCCAAAATTGTGACATAGGTGTATTGCAATTAAATAATTAGGGGTTGTAAACTTACGATTAATTTTCAAACTTAAATATTCGAGACGCCAAATCCTTCAATAAAGAAAAGTTAAATTTATGAGAATTTTAAAATTGTTAAATTAAAATAAAATTTATCTTTGTTTAACAAAAATACTTTTAATTATGTCATTTTCAGAATTATTTGATAGCGAATTCAAGCAAAGAAATAAAGGACACTTTTCTGCTATCGTACGTGTAGCACTAGCAGATGGAGTTGTATATCCAGAAGAAAAAGCCTTTTTAGACAAACTTGCTGCTCGTTTAGAAATTACAGAATCGGAATACGAAGAAATTCTTAGCGATCCTTTAAAATATCCGATCAATCCACCGTATTCTTACGTTCAACGTTTAGAGCGTTTATATGATTTAACAAGAATGGTTCATGTTGATCACCATCTTGAAGATAAACAAGAAGTGCTTCTAAAAAAGATAAGTGTTGCCCTTGGATTTACACCAAGCAACGTAGATTACATTATTGCAAAAGCATTGTCATTGGTTGACAAAAAAGTGGATGCAGATACTTTTATCTATGAAATGCAACATATGCATAAATAATATTCTTCTTTAAGAATTAATTAAAAAAAAAGAAACCCGATAATTGATTTTATCGGGTTTCCTTTTTTTTTAGATCGTTTATTTTGCTTGAACGACATTTATGCTATTAAAAAAATCTCCATTTTGGAGGCTAATAGAAAGAACTCTTTCTGCATTTGTTGCATTTTTATTCATTGTAATAATAATCGTTTTTCCATCCTTTCTCTCTACTTGAAATTCAGAATTTGTAACAACAAAGTCTTTTGAAATCTTATTAATATTACTCAAGTCAACCCCCACTTTATTTAGTGCAATACCATTCAACCACCAGCCATCATATTCTGAAGTAATAGTTACAGAATTACTTTCAGAACTAAAGTTGGCTGTTTTTTGCGAAAGCTTGATATTGTCATCCCATTTTCCTTCAATATTAGGTCCATTTTTATCACTATCACAAGAAGCAAGTGGCAAAAACATTACACTTAATAAGAGTCCAAAAATTAATTTTAATTTCATAATACTGGTTTTAGTTTGTCGGTTAAATTTAATCAAATTTTTCTCAGAAAAAATAATTCACTTATAAGATATATTAAATAAAAAATGGTTGCGTGTTATTTTTTAGCTTTCAGCATTCGGCAACAGTTAACCATTTCATAATTAAAGCTTTAAAATTTAACTCAAAACAAAACCCGACAGGTTTTAAAAATCTGTCGGGTTTGCATGAAAAATGTGATTAAAAACAAAATACTTAGTTAGTCTCGTGTTTTCTTCGTTTTAACGTTTATAACCATTTATGTTTTTAATTTCTCTTAAGCTCATTCCATAATTTTGATCCACATTTAGATCCCAAACATCAGGTTTCGAGTAAGTACTTTTATCAAATAAATCTGCACCTTTAATAAATTGTATTGAACCAGTAATCTCTTTAATCATACCCGTTTTTACTTTTAAATAATCATAAAGCATATTATTGGATTCACTGACTTTTTCAACAACAATTAAAAAATTCATTTCATTTGCATTTGTTCCCTGTAAGGCTGCGTTTCTAACATAACCAGGACTTAAATATTTTACTTTTCCCGTAAATTCAACATCATAAGTATGTCCAAAAGATGTATTTTCTACACCACGAACTATATTAAAATCTACTAATTCTACATTATCAAAAGATTCTTGAGCTATTTTAGTTTTAATTATATTCTGAATTGCTGCATCTTTTGGCAAATCATTACAGGATATAAAAAGCACCAAGAAGCTAAATAATAATGTTTTTTTCATAAAGTATTTATTTTTCGTTTTTCAATTATACTTAATTCGCTTCAGCCATAAATTCCTCGGCTTTTTCTACCATATTATAGCTTCCGCAGAAGAAAGGAACTCTTTGATGCAATTCGGTTGGTTGAATTTCTAAAATTCTTCCAAAACCATCTGTTGCTTTTCCTCCCGCCTGTTCTGCTAAAAATGCCATCGGATTACATTCGTACAACAAACGTAATTTTCCTTTTGGCGCTTTTGAACTTGTCGGATAAATATAAACTCCGCCTTTTATCATATTTCGATGAAAATCGGCTACCAAACTTCCTATATACCTTGAAGTATAAGGTCTATCTCCTTCTTCGCGCTGGCAGTATTTAATATAATTTTTTACTCCCTGCGGAAAATGAACATAATTTCCTTCGTTTACTGAATAGATATTTCCGTTTTCTGGAAATTTCATGTTTGGGTGCGAAAGATAAAATGTACCTATCGCTGGATTTAACGTAAAACCATTCACGCCATGTCCAGTAGTATAAACCAACATCGTTGAAGTTCCATAAATTACATAGCCTGCTGCAACTTGATTGATTCCCGGTTGTAAAAAATCCTCGCTAGTTACCGGAGTTCCTATTGGAGTTACTCTTCTGAAAACAGAAAAGATAGTTCCTACAGAAACATTTACATCAATGTTTGAAGATCCGTCAAGCGGATCCATTAAGATCACGTACTTATTATTATGACTGTTGTCGCTCCCCTGAACAGTAATAAAATCGTCGTTTTCTTCAGAAGCAATACCACAGACAATCTCACGGTTTATTAACGTCTGGATAAATACTTCGTTTGCATAGACATCTAATTTTTGCTGGTCTTCTCCTTGAATATTCTGTTCGCCTGCGGCTCCCACAATATCTACTAAACCCGCTTGGTTTACTTTATGGTTGACAACTTTTGCTGCCAATCGAATAGAGTTGATAATTCGCGAGAGTTCTCCCGACGAATACTGAAATGCTTTTTGGTTCTCAATAATAAACTCTCCCAGTGTTTTATTGCGTTCTTCCATTTCTAAATCGTTATAGTTTTATTTTTAAGTCACAAATATCGCTTATTTTGTGAGAATGATTTAAAAATTATTTTGTTAGTTTGCTACTATTGTATATTTGCTAATAATCTGCAAAAAGCACTACTTAAAATGAGGCTTTTTTAGATATTAAATAGTTAAAAATAGGAATATATGAATATTAGAAAAGGAAATCCTGAAGATATGAAATCGGTGTTAGGGCTTATTCAGGAGCTGGCTATATTCGAAAAAGAACCCGATGCGGTTGTCATTACAGAAGAGGATTTAGTGCGAGACGGCTTTGGAGAAAAACCATTATTTCATGTTTTTGTAGCAGAGATCGAAAACGAAGAAAAACAAAAGGAAATTGTTGGAATTGCTTTATATTATTATCGCTATTCGACTTGGAAAGGAAAGACAATTCATCTTGAAGATTTGATTGTAAAAGAAAAGATGCGAGGCACTGGTTTAGGTTCTGCTCTTTATGCCGAAATCATGAAACAAGGAAGAAGAGATAATGTAAGAAGAGTGGAATGGAATGTTTTGGCATGGAATACACCAGCGGTTAATTTTTACAAGAATTCTGGCGCAAGAATTCTAGAAGACTGGCAAGTTGTACAAATGGATGAAGCAGGAGTTAATTTGTTCTTAGAAAAATTATAAAAAAATAGTTTGCCACTAATTTCACGAATTAGCACGAATTAAATTTGTGGAAATTTGCGGAATTAGTGGCAGAAAAAACAAAATACTAGGTTTCTGTTTGAATCTGAAATCTAAAATCTAAAAATCTATTAATTAAAAAATGAGAGTATTTAAATTTGGTGGTGCATCGGTAAAAGATGCAGATGGAATTAAAAACGTATATGACGTTTTACAGAAAGTAGGTTATGAAGATGTGATTCTTGTAGTTTCAGCTATGGGAAAAACAACAAATGCTCTTGAAGTTGTAATCAAGAATTACTTTGAAAAATCGACAGAATTAAATGCTTCTGTACAAGAAATTAAAAAATACCACAATCAGATCTTATTAGATTTGTTTGAAGATGAAAATCATTCCGTTTTCAATGCTGTAAATGCACAGTTTGCTGAGTTGGAATACTTTTTAGCTCATAATAAATCTCCAAATTACAACTTTGTTTACGATCAAGTGGTAAGTTTTGGTGAATTGATTTCGACTAATATCTTAAGCCATTATATGAATTTCAGAGGAATTCAAACGCAATGGCTTGATGTTCGCAATTTCATTAAAACGAATGCAAATTATAGAGATGCAGAAGTTGATTGGGAAACTACGCAACAAAACATCAGTAAAAATGTACCTAGAAAACAATTAAATATTACACAAGGTTTCTTAGGTGCTGATGAAAATAATTTCACAACGACTCTTGGCCGTGAAGGTTCTGATTATACTGCTGGAATTTTTGCTTACTGCTTAAATGCAGAAAGTGTAACAATCTGGAAAGACGTTCCTGGAGTTATGAATGCCGATCCGCGTTATTTTGAAAATGCAAGTTTGTTAAACCAGATTTCATACCGCGAAGCAATCGAATTAGCTTTTTACGGAGCAACGGTTATTCACCCAAAAACATTACAGCCCTTACAGAAAAAAGAAATTCCGTTGTACGTAAAATCTTTTATCAACCCGTTATTAAAAGGAACTTGTGTTTCTAAAGGAGTTGATTTGGAACCGCAATATCCATGTTTTATCGTAAAAAGAGAACAGCTTTTAATTTCACTTTCATCAATTGATTTCTCTTTCATTATGGAAGAAAACATCAGTGAGATTTTTGGTCTATTCCACGAATTTAAAATCAAAGTAAACTTGATTCAGAACTCTGCAATTAGTTTCTCTGTTTGTGTGGAAGATAAATTTGGAAATTTCCCAGAATTGAATGCTATTCTTTCTAAAAAATTCAAAGTAGAATACAGCGAAAATGTAACTTTATATACAATCCGTCACTTTACAGAAGAGGCTGCGCAAACTGTTGAAGCTAACAAAGAGGTTTTATTGAAACAAGTTAGCCGCGAAACAATGCAAATTGTGACTAAAGAATTAAACTAATATTGCTTTATAAAAGGTAATTATTTCAATTCAAAAATTATTGATAAGGCTTCACTGATTAAGTGAGGCCTTTTTTATTATGAAAGAATTTTCTCTGTTTTTTCTCTATTTTTTGATTACATTTACTCTTCCTACTAAAGAACTCAAAATGAGCAGAAAAAACATTTTATTCACTATTATTATCTTTGATGTTTTATACATTGGCATAACTTTAAGTCCGCTGCTTACAAAAGAAATAAAAGACATCTCTTACTCTGATTTTAGATTGGTAATTGGGCCTTTTTTATCTACACTTGCAATTCTCATCAGTTACATACAGTTAAAAAAGGAAAAGCGAACAAGCAATAGCAGTATTCCCAATAATTCTTAACGATGGAAAATCAAAAGCCCACCGAGGAAGAAAAAAACAGTTGGCATAACGATCCCGATAATTGGGTTTGGGGAATGTTTTACTATAACCCAAAAGATGCAAGAATGTTTCCTCCAAAGAAAATTAAAGGACTAGGATGGACTATTAATTTTGCAAATCCTAATTCGGTTTTTCTTTGCGCTGTGCTTATTCTTGTTTTAATGATTTTATCAGAAAGCATCAAATAATATATTACCTCGTCCTACTATTTTCTGACTGTTCAACTTCTGTTTTTTTATACGTTGTCTTTTTTGAATCTCCGAAATTGTATGTTGCAATTAGTTTAAAATAATCTGTACTATACGTTCGATGATAATAAATTTGCGTTTGTCCGACATTATAATCGCCAGAAACCATAAACTTATGAAAGATGTCGTTTGCTGTAAAATTGAGTTTTAATGCATCTTTAAAAAAGTTTCTCTCTATTCCTAAAGTTATAGTCGAACGGCCATTTTCGTTTCCTAACCCATAGCTTCTATCACTTAAATACCAAGCCAAAAGTTGGAGTTTAAAAAGTTTAAGAATCGTAAATGTATTATTAGTATATAAATAAATTTGAGGCTCTACAGGACTAAAAGCAAATGCATAAAAATTATCTACCGATTTCTGCCATGTAATGCTAGCTGTATTAACAGAATTCCACCATTTAATATTGAAAGCTCTAGAAAGTGAGGCGAAAAAAGTATGTCCTTTTTCGAGATTCAATGCCCTTAAAATATAGCTATTTGGCGTGTCTCCGCGTAAAGCGGCTGCCGAAATGGGATCAATTTTATAAGTGTACCCAACTTTAAAATCGAACTTTTTGTACATCATACCTATTTCAAAAGCATGTGTTTTTTCTGGAAGCAAATTCGGATTTCCTTCAATCGTCGTAAAAGGATCTTGATAAATTACATACGGATTTAAAGCCTGATATCTAGGTCTTGTAATTCTGGAAACATATGAAAAATGCCCTTTCCAATCTTCTGAAAGATTAAAATTTAAAAGTGCATTTGGAAAAAAATTGCTGTACGATTTATCAAATTTCTGAGTTCCGTTGGCATCTGTAAACAAATCATAACTTGTTTTTTCTCCTCTTACACCAAGCGAAAAATTAACCTTTTCATTCAATGTCCCGATATAATTTAAGTACGCAGCAGCAATTTTTTCATTGTATTCAAAATCACTCGAAAGCTCATCGTCTAGCTCAAAATTTATTTCATCATCAGAAATCAAAAAATCTGTTCCTGAGTTTATCGTCGCGCGACTAAACTTTGCTCCTATTTCTAATTTTGTTTTTTCATTTATTTTCTTCGAATAATCGGCTTGAACTGCAATTATATTAATTCGGCTCCCAACATTATTCTTTAAATATCTTTCGGCATTTGTTTCCTCAATCTCACTATTTTCATCGATAAAATCTCTTATAGTTTGATTGTAATTTGAAAATTGCGATCCAATAAATAGTGTTGAGCCTTTGCTGGTTGTCAAATTATAATTCAAATTGATGAACTGATTTAATAAAACATCATTTCGGTCAACATCTGTGGCATAAAAACTTTTTCCTGAATTGTTGGTTATAGAATTTCTACTTTCTGTAATTCCGCCCAAATCATTCACATTGCCACTATAAGCCAATGAAATATAGTTGTTTGGAGAAAAAGTATACTGAAGTCCGAATCCGAAATTAGAAAAATTATTAAATCTCCTTTTCCAGTCGGTTGCCAATTCCGATTTCATAAAATCATCAGGATCTGGACGCGTTCTCGTTGTGTACAGCAATTCGCGATTTCTTCCTAACTGCAAACCGTAATTGGTTACAAAAGAAAATTTTCCTTTAGAATAATTAAAATCTAAAAGCGTGTTATAAAGCGTTCCTCCAAATTTAGAAATTGTGACGTGCTGATTGACAGCGCCCATCATGCCACTTTCAATGTTTTGTTTGGTAATAATATTGATAACCGCTTTTCCTTCTGCATCGTATCTAGCAGAAGGATTGGAAATGACTTCAATCTTTTGAATCTGCGAAACCGGAATTGCTGCAAAGCGCTCATAATTTATCAAAACTCCGTTGAGATAAATAATGGCTTCACCTTTTCCAACAACGCTGATTTCTCCGTCGGCAACCACAACATTGGACACTCTTCCAAGCAATTCGCTTACCGAACTGCTTGTTGCCAGAACAGTTCCGTTTACGTTGACATCAATATTTCCGTTTGATCTGTATTTTAGCAATGAAGTCTGATTTTTTATAACTACTTCATTTAACTCATTTTGCTCTTTTTCTTTCTCTTTCTCCTTTTCTTTAACAATTATAGTATCTTGAGCAGACTTTAATAGTTTTTTCCCAAGGATTACATCATCACTATAATAGCTTTTATCTTTAACATTTTTTATGCGTTGCGCTTTTATTTCTATTGATGAAAAAATCAGAAAAAAAACATAAAGGATAACCAATTTTAGAAATCTCATAAACTTTAATAATTAAAGGTTTGACTTTTATTTGAAACAAAAGTCATCCGAAAATCAATAAATGAGATTGTAAAAAGCGAAATCGGGAGTACGAATTTATAAATTCACACTCTATTTCATGACTGCAAAGCCTGAATTTGGTAATTAAGAGGCGTTGTACCAGTATGTTTTTTGAAAGCGGCAAAAAAGGTCGATTTAGAATTAAAACCAACATCGTAACCAACAGATTCTAGTGTTAATTTATCTGTAGAAGTAATTATTCTACAAGCTTCATTGATTCTAAATTCGTTTACAAAACTGGTAAAATTCTTTCCTAAATTGTTATTCAAAAACTGCGATAGCTGATGACTTGAAATATTAATTTCTTTAGACAAATCTTGAAGCGTTAAGTTTGGATTTTTATACAAACTTTTTTCAAACATCGCATTTTCTAGTTTTTCTAACCATATTGTTGCTTCTGTTGCCTCTATTTTTTTATTGGAAATCTTTCCATTTAATAAAAATAAATCGTCTGTTTTTTTTCTGTACAAAAGAATCGAAATTCCTAAATATAAAATAAATGAAAAAACCACTGCACCGCTTATGTAAGTTGCTGCAGAAGCTCCCATAATAGCCAAGAAATAAAATAGGAATAAGAGAAAATTCCCAAAATAAAGCATTGAAAACCATATTTCGGCTGGAGTATTTTTTTCTTTTCTGTTCAAGATTTTTTTCAGCACACCGCGAAGTTCGTAGCCAGCAAATGCAATGTAAACAAACCACTGAAAATAAATGATTCTTATAAAATAGCCACTCCAAAATTTCGGATATACTTCATACGGATACAAAATACCAACAGCAATGATTAAAGTTCCCCAAAATGCCAATATAAATTTCCATGATTTGGGCATAATCTGTACTTCATCTACTGCCGATTTGATGAAATAATACAAACATGGCCCGATAAAAAAACAAGCTGTAAGTCCGAATTGGAGATACATTTTTGGCAATTCTGGATGAAAATAAACAAATACAGATTTTGCAATTCGAATACTTAGCGCAAATAAAAGCGCACCCAAAAAATAATTCGTCAGGTATTTTTTCTTGGTAAAAAAGAAAAAATAAATCCCGAGAATAATTCCATTGAAAGCTCCCAAAGCACTAAAAAAGAATAAAAGTTCTTTACTAGTATCCATAATTTAAATTGATTATATCCTAAACAAAGCTAAAATATTATTTTTAAATGGAAATTAATTAACTTTATAATAGCCAAATAATTCCAAAAATTATGAAAAACATTAACGACCCAAGCGAAGAAACTAAAAACCGATGGGAAAATGACCCCAATAATTGGATTTGGGGAATGTTTTATTATAATCCGAAAGATAAAAGATCTTATTTTCCAAAACGAATAAAGGAATTTGGATGGCATGCCAATTACGCAAATCCTATTTTTATTGTAATTATCGCGTTTTTAGCCTTAATAATTCTACTTTTCATTAAATATGCAAAATAAGAATTGGCGCTTCTTTTCTCATCTCTAAAACTACATTTTCCGACACAACAATTCCCAATTATAAATACTACTTTTGACTTTTTAGAGTTAAAGTATTTATGTTGAAAAAATTACTGTTTTTGACGGTTTTCTTCTGGTTTTCTGCGCTTCAGGCTCAAGAAACCGAATCACTGTACAAAACAAAAAAAGTAATTGTTTCAAAAGATACTATTCGGCTTGAAAAAGTAGCCATCAACTCTGGATTTTTTCAAATTCTAAATACTAAAAACGAACCGATCGATTCAACTTTTTATAAAGTCGATTTTCAAAAAGGATATTTGCTTTTAAATGAAAAATATCCATCGGTTTCAGATACTTTAATTGTCAACTATCTTAATTATCCCGATTTCTTAACCAAAGAATACAGTCTTTATAAATCGGATCAGATTGTAAGTGGCGATGTCGGAACAGAAAAACTTTACCGAATAGATAATAACTCAAATGGCAAAAAAGTAACACCTTTTGACGGTCTAGAAACTTCTGGAAGTATTACCCGCGGTGTTACAATTGGCAATAATCAGAGTACAGTTTTAAACTCCAATTTAGATTTACAAATTACAGGAAAACTTTCAGATAAGGTAAGTTTAAGAGCTTCACTCCAAGACAATAATATTCCGTTGCAAGATGGCGGTTATTCGCAAAAACTGGATCAGTTTGATAATATTTTCATTGAACTATTCAGCAATGATTGGAACATTCGCGCCGGCGATGTTTTTTTAGAAAATAGAAAAACACAATTTTTAAGTTTCAATAAAAAAGTTCAAGGACTTTCTGCCAACTTTGATTTTGATACCGAAACAAGCAAAACTAATGTTTTTGCTTCGGTCGCTTTTGTAAAAGGCCAATATGCCAAAAGTACTTTTACAGGTCAAGAAGGAAATCAAGGTCCGTATAAATTAAAAGGTCAGAATGGCGAATTGTATGTTTTGGTAATTTCGGGTTCGGAGCGAGTTTATGTAAATGGCGTTTTATTAAAAAGAGGAGAAAACAATGATTATGTGATTGATTATAATGCTGGAGAAATTGTCTTTACTTCGCTTTTTACCATTACTTCCGAAATGCGTATCAATGTCGAATACCAATATTCTGAACGAAATTACAACCGATTAGTCACTTACGCTGGTGCAACTCACGAAAATAAAAATTGGAGTTTTGGCGGTTATTTATATTCAGAAAATGACATGAAAAATCAGCCTTTACAGCAAAATCTATCTCCAGAACAAGTTCAGATTTTGAGTCAGGCGGGCGATGATGTCAATTTGATGAAAGCACCTTCTGCTTATGAAGATACTTATGCCGACAATAAAATTTTATACAAAAAAATACTCGTCAATTCGGTCGAAGTTTATGAATATTCTAACAATCCGGCGGATGTTTTGTATAACGTTAGGTTTAGTCAAGTTGGTGCAAATGCAGGAAATTATATTATTCAGAACAATAATTCTGTTGAGCGTATTTATCAATATGTCGAACCAATAAACGGTGTTCTTCAAGGAAATTACGAACCAATCGTACAGCTTGTTGCGCCAATAAAACTACAAGTGGCAACATTTTTAGGAAAGTACAATCCTAATGAGAAAACATTGGTTGACTTTGAATTGGCTGTAAGCAACAATGACCAAAATTTATTTTCTGATATTGATGATTCTAATAACGAAGGAATTGCTTTTAAAACCAATCTTAAAAAACGTCTTTTCTCTAAAAGTTGGAGTTTAGATGCTTTCGCGAATTATCAATACGTGCAGCAAAATTTTAAATCGGTTGAGCGTTTGTATAATATTGAGTTTAATCGCGATTGGAATTTAACGGGAACACTTTTGGGCAATCAAAGTCTTTTGGTTACAGGTTTAAATTTTGATTTATTCTCTAAAAATAAAACTTCAAATATTGGTTTATTGACATATCAATTCGAAAAATTGGATTTTAGCGAAAGCTATTCTGGCGTTAGACATACGACAAATGCTTTATTCAAATTGAAAAATTGGACAGTTGAGAACAGCGGAAGTTTCCTTAATACTGATGCTACATCTTCGACTTCAAAATTCATTAGAAACCAAACTAGAACCAAATATCATTTTGGCAAAAATTGGGTTGGAGGAAGTATGCAACTAGAAGACAATCAACAAAAAGATAAAATCACCAATCAGTTTTCGGCGTTAAGCCAAAGATTTTCAGAATATGGATTTTTTACAGGACGTGGCGACAGCACTAAAGTTTTCGTGGAAGTTGGTTTTCTCCAAAGACGCAACGATAGTTTGCAAAACGGATTATTGCAACATGTTAATAATTCACAGACTTATTATTTAAAGTCCAAATTGATTCAGAACAAAAAAACCGATTTAGCGGTTTATGCGAGTTATCGAAATTTAGATTTTACAGATGAATCCAGACAGAATGAACCGTCATTAAATTCAAGGATTTTATACAATGATCGTTTTTTTAATCAGCTCATGCAAATTGGAACGACTTACGAAACGAGTTCTGGAACTATTGCACAACAAGAATTTACATACGTAGAAGTTCCAACTGGACAAGGAGTTTACACTTGGAACGATTATAACGGAAACGGAATTCAGGAATTGGAAGAGTTTGAAATTGCCGTTTACCAAGACCAAGCGAGATATGTGAGAGTCTTTTTGCCGAATCAAATTTATATTAAAACCAATCAAAACAAGTTTTCGCAATCATTAACCTTGAATCCGCTACAGTGGCAAAATGAAAAAGGTTTCAAAAAACTGTTGTCTTATTTCTATAATCAGACTTCTTTTATAATGGATCGAAAGGTAAAAAGCGAAGGCGAAAAACTAGAACTTAATCCGTTTAATTCCTCAGAAGAAAATATTTTAGGACTGAATTCGAGTTTTAGAAACAGTTTATTTTACAATCGAGGCAAGCAAAAACATTCTGTCACGTATTCTTATTTGGTAAACAAAGGCAAAAGTTTACTTTCTATCGGCTCACAAAACGTCCAGAATTATTCGCATCAAATTCAATACACACATTTATATCAAAAAAGCTGGCTGTTTAATTTCTTTACCAAAACCATAAAAACCGATTTGGTTTCTAAAGATTTTACAGAGAAAAACTATGATATTCAAGGTTGGCAATTGGCGCCCAAAGTGAGTTATTTATTTTCTAAAAACACCAAATTGGATTTCTTTTATGAACTTCAAAGCAAGAAAAACCAAATTGGAAATTTCGAAACTTTGGACCAAAACAGAATCGGAACTTCTTTTTCTTATGCAGGTGAAAGGAAAGTAACCGTAAATGGCGAATTTTCTTTTTATGAAAATAAATTTAATGGAAACGAGTTTTCGTCAGTAGGTTTTCAGATGCTGGAAGGGCTTCAAGCAGGATCAAATTTGGTTTGGAAACTTCTTCTACAAAAGAACATTACGTCTTTTTTGGATGTTAATTTAAATTATCAAGGACGCAAAAGCGATACTGGATCTACCATTCATACAGGAAATGTTCAGCTCCGTGCATATTTTTAATTGGTTGCGAAAAAGATGACAATAAATTGCTTAATTTTAATTGAAATTTAAATATCTAACCCTATGAAAAAATTAGTATTGTTCTGTTTAATGGTTGTTTTCTCTTCTAATTTTTATGCACAAGAAACAACTGCAAAAACTACAAAAAGTAAAACAGAAGCTTCAGCAAAAAAAGCAAAAACAACTGCAGACAAAGCTTCGGCTGATGCCAAAAAAGAAGCCACAAAATCTAAAAAAGCTGCTGACGATGCAAAAGCAGCTTCGTCTAAAGCAAAGAAAGAAACTGCAGACGCAGCAAAAAAGACAGCAGACAAACAAGCTACAAAAGCTAAAGCTGATGCAAAAAAAGCTACTATAGAATCTGACAAAGCGAAAAGCACTGCTGACAAAGCAAAAACAAGCGCAGATAAAGCTAAAGCCGATGCAAAAAGCTCTACTGCAAAAGCTGACGCTGCTAAGAAAGATGCCACAGCTGCTAAAAAATCGGCAACTAAGACTTTAAAGGAAACTAACGAAAAAGCACCTGCTGTTCCAGATAAAGTTACTGGCGAATACAATGGTAAAAAAGTATATACTGGACCAAGAGGCGGTAAATACTACATTAACAAAAATGGTAATAAAACGTATATTCAGGATTAAATAAAGGTGCTTAGGGACTAAGGTTCTGAGGTGCTAAGGTTTTAATACGAGACTTTGAGAAGCTGTTCTTTTGGACAGCTTCTTCTTTTTGTAAGCTTCGGAGAAGCGAAATATTTGTAGCAAATAATGAACATTTATATATAAAGCTTCGGCGGAGCGACATATTTTATTGCGAAAAATATGTCGCTCCGCCGGAGCTCTTTGTCTTTTCGCAATTGAATTTCTATAAATATGCCGCCCCGCTGGGGCTTGTCGATATAAAAATTTTATAAATATTCTATTAACTCAAAATGGCTGTATTTTTGAGATAACCTCTTTTAATTCAAACCAACAAACCTTAGAGCCTTAGTTCCTCAGCACCTTAGAACCTTAATCTTAGAACCTTAATCTTAGAACCTTAAATTAATAATTTAGTAATACCCTCGAAATAACATAAAAAACATATTTGTCTATCTTCGTTTTTAAAACGTGTTAAAAATGAGCATAGATTATTCTGCGAATAAAACTATTTTAATTGCTCCATTAAATTGGGGACTTGGACATGCCACTAGATGCATTCCTATTATCAAAGCGCTTCAAGAGAATAATTACATTCCTATTATTGCTTCAGACGGAATTGCATTGTCTTTATTGCGAAAAGAATTTCCTTATATACAAACTTTAGAATTGCCTTCTTATCATATTGAATATGCAAAGAATGGTAAAAACTTTAAATGGAAGCTGATCAAAAATCTTCCAAAAATGATTACTGCCGTTTTGGATGAGAAAAAAATGATCAATCATTGGATTAAAAAACATGGTATTGACGGCATCATCTCAGACAATAGATTAGGAGTTGTCAGCAAGAAAGTGCCTTCTGTTTTTATTACGCATCAACTGAATGTAATGACAGGAAATACAACTTGGTTTACAAGTAAATGCCATCAGTATTTCATTAAAAAATATAATGAATGCTGGGTTCCCGATACTAATGAAAAAATAAACTTGACAGGAGATTTAGGTCATTTAAAATCGAATGAACTAAATCTAAAATATATCGGTCCGTTAAGCCGAATGAAGAAAAAGGATACTCCAAAAATATATGATTTAATGATTATATTGTCTGGACCAGAACCGCAACGTACTTTCTTGGATGAAAAACTGCAAAAAGAAGCTGCAAATTATCCTGGAAAAGTTGTTTTTGTACAAGGTGTTGTAGAAAAAACACAGACTAAAAGAGAATCAGGAAATGTTACCTATTATAATTTTATGAATTCTAAACAGTTAGAACAGACTTTTAATGAAAGTGAATTTGTTTTATGCCGTTCCGGATATACAACTGTAATGGATTTGGCAAAACTAGGCAAAAAAGCTTTTTTTATTCCGACACCTGGTCAATATGAACAGGAATATCTAGCCATAAAACTTCAGGAAGAAAATCTTGTGCCTTATGCAATGCAAGACGACTTTAGTATTGAAGATTTATCAAAAGTAAAGTCGTTTAAAGGATTAACTCAATTTGAAAACAACATTGACTGGGATTCTCTGTTTAAGGTTTTTGAAGACAAAACTGTATAATTGCACGCTGATAAAACGGATTAATAAGTTGTTTTTCGCTATAAAAAAACCTCCAGTTAAAGCTGGAGGTTTTTCATTTTTTATATAAAGAAATCAGTTTTCATCAGCGTCTTTGTGATAGCAAATGCATCTAATCTGTATCGATTTAGAAGTTAAACTGTGCTTGTAATCTAAGCACATTTCCTTGTTGTCTGTTTATTGGAAGTGCACTGTCTACAAAGCTTCTGTCTGCCACTACATATTCAGCAGTTAGCTCAAATGCTTTGATTGGCTGCCATTCTATACCAAATTCGTAATCTCTAACGACGTAGCTTCTAGCATCTTTTTCGTATTTTTTTCCTCCGTCATAATATTGAAATTTTGCGAAAGGGTAAATACGCTGTTTTTTAAGATCCCATTTATAGTTTAACAAAACATAACCACCGTTCAAATCGGTTTGGTCAATGGTATTGGTAAGAGTATTGTATCTCGGTCCAGTTCCTATATTATATTCTGTCTGGATTCCGAATGGTCTTGGATATAAAACGAAAGTCGCTCCAACTCTCTGATCTTTTACATATTGAGGATCGTTAACAATAACTCCCGACGAAACTTCTCCCGTAAAAGCCCATTTACCAGTATAAGCCTGAATTCCTGGTTCTATAATCTGACTTCCAATAACAAAAGGATATGTTACTCTTGCCACAACATTTAAGTCTCTGTTTCCGTCTAGTTTATTTGCAATCTGACCATTGTAAACTCCAAAAGCAAAAACACCAAAATCTCCAGAACCTTTGTAACCATCTTTAACCAGCATGTCAAAACGCTGTCTAATTTCGGCTGGCGCCCAATAAAAGAATACTCCTAAATCACGTTCATTTAAGATTGAAGAGTTTATTGCATCGGCACGATCTAAAGTTAAACGCTGTGAACTTGATTGCATATTTTCAAATCCGTACGGGATTTTACTTTGTCCAACACGAACGCGATATTCTTTTTTCTTATCAAAAGAAAGATCAAAATACAAGTCACGAATCTGCACAAAATTATTAATTCCACTTGCCGGTGAACTTGCAAAATCGGGTTGAAAATAGAAAAACACATTCGGATGCACTTGTCCAGAAAACACTAAACGGGCACGGCGAATAAAAAGTCCGTTATTTGCTTTGGCATCTGGAGCTGTAGAAGTAGTCCCCCAAGATCTATCACATTGTTCGCAAGAAACCTTATCGTTTGTAGATAATAGACCATTGTATCTAATCTGTGCATAACCTCTTAAGGAGATTCTATCGTACCAATGTTCTTCAACTCCTCCTCCAGACTTGGTTTCTGGAAGTTTTGCTTTGTTTATAGAATCTAAAATACGCATTACTTCGTTTTTTACATCCTGTTTATTCAGCTCTTGCTTATTTGTTTCTTGTGCATTGACTGCACAAGTTAGCAGTAATAAAACGGCTAATAGTTTTCTTTTTATCATTAGTTCTGTAATTCCCTTAATTTCAGGATGCAAAGATGGAGCACCTATGTTAAGAAATCATTAACCAGATGTTACTATAATAAAAATTTAATGTTATGGCCTAAATCGGAATGTTTATTTATTGTTAAACACCTTTGTTTTAGGACTTTTAGCAAAACTGCCGTTACGATTTTTTAACGTCAATTTTTGTCGTTTTATTTGCTTTTTCGAGTGTAAAAGAGAATTCAGAGCCAATTCCGAACTCACTTTCTACGTAAACTTTCTCTTTATGAGCTTCAATAATATGTTTTACAATCGCCAATCCTAAACCAGAACCGCCTTCAGATCTTGTTCCGCTTTTATCTACTCTGTAAAAACGTTCAAAAAGTCTTGGAATGTTTTGTTTTTCAACACCTTCTCCGTTATCACTAATACGTATTAAAACTTTTTTCTTGGTTAAATTTACTACGCCAACTTCAGTCAAACCGCCTTCTTTTCCGTATTTAATAGAATTCACAATCAGATTTTCCAACACTTGTTGAATTCTGTCTTGATCTCCTCTTATCATTACAGACTGTACATTTTTGCTTTCAAAAGCTAGTTTAATTTTCTTTTTGTCTGCCTTCATTTCTAAAAGCTCAAAGACATTCTGAATCAATTCAACAACATCAAAATCAGTCATATTTAAATCTAAATCTCCCGATTCTAATTTGGTAATCATATCCAAATCTTCAACAATATATATAAGACGCTCCACTCCTTTTTCGGCACGTTTTAAATATTTTTTTCTGATATTTTTATCGTCCATTGCGCCATCTAGCAAAGTAGAAACATAACCTTGAACAGTAAATAAAGGGGTTTTTAATTCGTGCGAAACGTTTCCTAAAAACTCTCTTCTATATTGTTCACGAATTTCGAGCATTTCAATTTCGAGCTTTTTATCGGTTGCAAACTTTTTCACTTCACGCGAAAGCGTTTCCATATCGGTATTAATCGGCTGATTGATTAATGTTGTGGATTCTAGCAACGAAACCTCATCGTAAATTTTCTTCACTCTTCGGTAAATAAAGCGTTCTACACGATATTGTAAAACCAGAAAAGAAAAAATATAGATTACGATTATGAAAATTATTCCAAACGCAACTTGATGTTTTAATTGATTTTTATAAAATAATGACATTAACATCAGTACAAATGCTGTTGTAAAAAGACTGATATACAATGCCGATTTTATGGCGAATTTGTATGTTTTTTTAAAATTAATTTTCATTGATAATTTTAACCATTAAGAGATTAAGAGAAATTAAGTGTAATTCAAAAACCATATAAAAAACTGAAGTTCGGATAAACTTCAGCTCCTTATATGGTTTAAATGTATTGAATATTTTTAAAAGAATTTGAATGGATTTAAATCTTAACCAAATCCCAAAGAGTCTTAGTAACTTAGCACCTCAGAATCTTAGCATCTTAAAAAAACTAAACTTCAAATTTGTAACCAACACCTTTTATAGTTTTAAAAAGATCTTCTCCTATTTTTTCGCGCAGTTTTCTGATGTGAACATCAATTGTTCTTCCTCCAACTACAACTTCATTACCCCAAACTTTATCCAAGATTTCGTCTCTTTTAAAAACTTTCCCTGGTTTTGAAGCCAATAGATAAAATAATTCGAATTCTTTTCTTGGCAAAGCAATTTCTACATTGCCTTTTATGATTTTGTATTCCTCACGGTTAATCTCGATTCCGCCTACATTTAAAGTATCTGTAACAACTTCTTGTTCTTTTAACCTTCTTAACAGAGCCTTTACTTTTGATACCAACAATTTTGGTTTAATTGGCTTGGTAATGTAGTCATCTGCACCAGCATCAAAACCAGCCACTTGAGAATAATCTTCACTTCTTGCTGTAAGAAATGTTATGATAACATTATTTAATTCTGGAATTTTTCTAATATGCTCGCAAGCCTCCATTCCGTCCATTTCTGCCATCATTACGTCCATAATGATTAATTCTGGCAGCTCTTTCTGCGCTTTTGCTATAGCATCTTTTCCATTAGAAGCTGTAACAATCTGGTAGCCTTCCTGAGCAAGGTTATAGCCAACGATTTCTAAGATATCTGGTTCGTCGTCAACTAATAAAATCTTAGTTTGTGTTTTTTTCATAAATAGCAAAAATTGAGATTTTTATATCGAAACTTCTTCATTAAACATTCGATATTTCTTATTTCACAGGGTAAATATACTAACAAAAGAACCTTTAAAAAATGGTGTTAACCGTAATTTAATCTCGTAACAATTTGATAATCTTAACAACACAAAAACATAACAAGTCGGTAACATGGACTTCACAGAGCGGTTCTTTCTTTGCACAAAAATAATTAAGACACAAACACAACACTGAAAAAAATGAAATTCAATTTAAGATTTCTCTTTATTGCATTATTTATCTGTACGATCTCGATCGCGCAAAACAAAGGTACGATTTCTGGAGTTCTAACTGACAAAGATATGAACAACGCATCTCTACCATTTGCTAATGTTTTAGTTAAAGGTACAAATATTAGCGCAAATACCGACGTAGACGGAAAATATTCCTTAAGCGTAAATCCTGGAAACTATACTTTAATCTTTAGTTTTTTAGGATATGAATCTGTAGAAGCTCCTGTTGCTGTAAAAGCAAATGAAACTGTAGTGGTTAATCAAGGACTTTCATCAGGAAGTTATACTCTTAAAGATGTAGTGGTTCAAGCTTCAACTGGAGGCAAACAAAAAGAATCTGCTTTACTTCTAGAACAAAAAAATGCTGTAGATATTAAACAAGCTATTGGTGCACAAGAACTTTCTAAAAAAGGCGTGAGCGATGTTGCCAATGCTGTTGTAAAAACTACTGGTATTACTAAACAAGAAGGAACCAATAACATTTTTGTGAGAGGTTTAGGAGATCGTTACAACTCTACAACAATGAATGGACTTCCAATTCCATCAAATGATCCTGAGAAGAAAAACATCAATTTAGATATTTTCTCAACAGATATTATTGAATATGTTTCTATCGACAAAGTATACAACGGAAAATTCTTTGGAGATTTTGCTGGAGGAAATGTTGACATCGTTTCAAAAGATTACAAAGGGAACGGTTTCTTAAAAATTGATTTTGAATCAAAAATAAATACAAACGCTATTAGCGAAAACAATTTTACTTTACAAAAAGGACCAAATGCTTTTGGATTTAGCAAAGCTGAAATCCCAAATAATCCTTTGACACAATACAATTACGGTTCTTTGCAATTTGACAAAAAGACGCCAATTGGAGGATCTTTTGGAATCTCAGGTGGTGATTCTTATAACGTTGGTGAAGAAGGAAAAATCAATATCTTCGGAACTGCATCTTTCACAAACGAATATGCTTCAAGAACAGAAGGTATTGCAAGAGGTAGTGTTAATGCTGCTGGTGTTGCTGGAAAAGATTTGGATTACAACTATCTTTCATACAATACAAACACTACTGCAATGTTTAATGCTGGATACAAAATTAACAGCAATAACAAGATTAACTTCAATACTTTGTTCATCAATACCTCTACTCAAAGAAAAGAAGAATCAAGAGGTTATATTGTTGACTTAGCAAACGAAGGAAACGGATACATCCGAAGAAATGAATATGAAAAATCGGCTTTATGGGTAAACCAATTATTAGGAGAGCACAAATTAAGCGATAGAAGCACATTTAACTGGGGCGGATCTTTTAATACTGTAAAACAAGATATTCCAGACAGAACATACAACACTATGAATGTTCTTGACCAAGGTTATGTAATCAACTCTCAATCTGCGCCAAACAACCACCGTTATTTTCAAACTTTAAAGGAAAACGAATTAGCGGCAAATTTATCTGTAAACTACAAATTCAATAAAAATGAAGAAGGAGATTACAAAGGAAAATTTACTTTAGGCTACAACGGAAGGTTTAAAAACAGAGATTTTGAGGCAACTCAATTCAACTTTAAAACTACAACATTCCCAGTTTCTCATACAGGTGATATCGTAGACCCAAATAACTTGGATTTATTCTACAACCAACAAAACTTGGATAACAACTTCTTTACCATTTCTACTTTCCGTGGAGGACCAGAAGTTCCAAACGCACTTGACCCACAAACATATAATGGAGACTTGACTATTAATGGAGGTTTCTTAAATACAGAATACAAATTCAACAATAAATTTACTGCAGTTTTAGGATTAAGAGCTGAAGTTATTACACAAACTGTTGACTGGAGCACGCAGTTAGATCCTGCAGGAGGAAGCGATAAATTAGACAAAACAGCTTTCTTACCAAGTTTGGTATTGAAATATGAACTTAACGAAAAACAAAATTTACGTTTCGGATTCAGTAAAACTTATACATTGCCACAATTCAAAGAAAGATCTCCTTTTATCTACGAAGAATTTTTACAAGCTAAAATTGGTAACCCATTTTTATATGCTTCAGATGATTACAACTTTGACTTAAAATGGGAAATATTCCCGAACAGTGATGAAGTTCTTTCTGTAACAGGTTTCGGAAAATACATCTTAAACCCAATTAACGAAGTAGTTATTAACTCTTCTACAAATGATATCTCTTATGTAAACTCAGGAGATTATGGTTATGTAGCTGGAGCAGAGGTAGAATACAAGAAAACACTTTTTAATTTCGATAGCGAAAATGCTAAAAAATTAACTGGAGGAATCAACGTATCTTACTTATACAGCAAACAAGAGCTGAATAACGAAAAAGTTCAAGAAGAAACACAAGGAACACGTCCAACTACTTTTACCAACACAACAGGTAAATTTACAGGAGCTTCTCCTTTGTTATTAAATGCCGATTTATCTTTCTTCAACGAATGGAATGACAAAAAAAGCAATTTGACAACAACTATAGCTTACAATTATTTCTCTGATCGAGTAAATGCAATTGGTACATTAGAAAAAGGTGATTTAGTTGACAAAGCTGTTGGTTCATTAGACTTTATTGCAAAATCGAAATTGAACAAAAACTATAGCCTTGGTTTTGTTGCAAAAAACTTACTTAACCCAACTATAGACAGAGTTCAAGAAAACAAATCGGGCGATGTAAGCGTTTTGAGCTACAAAAAAGGATTGAATTTAAGCCTACAGTTTAGTTACGAGTTCTAAACCGAAAAAATATTTAATTAAAAAAGACAGCTTCTAAAAGCTGTCTTTTTTTTGCTCTTTAATTCAAAATATTTCCTTAACAAATTAACATTTCCTTAATATAAAGCATTCGTTTTGTTAAACTAACAATTACAGTAGCTTAACACCTAAAAAAGATTTCTAATCCATCTTTGCAACAGAAATTAAACACAAAAAAAAATTATTAAAACGATTATGAAAAAATCAATTTTAAATTTCGTTACAGTTTTTGCTTTATCAGGAGTTTTGCTTACAAGCTGTTCTTCTAACGATGATGATAAAAAACCAACTTCTACGTTTACAGCAGATCCTGCTAATTTTCAAGGAAAAATTACTGATGGTGAAGTAATTCTTGATGCTACTAAAACGTACAAATTAACTGGAGCTATTAAAGTAGAAAATGGTGCTACTTTGACAATTCCTGCTGGAACAGTAATTGAAGGAACAGGTGGAACTGCTGCTTACATCGCAGTTGCGCAAGGTGGTAAAATCAACGTAAACGGTACTGCTGCTAAACCAGTTATTATGACTGCTTCTGTAAAAGCTGCTGGTAAATGGGGTGGATTAGTAATTTGTGGAAAAGCGCCAATCAACCGTGATAATGGTAAGACTACTACAGCTACATCTGAAGTTGCTGAGTTAACTTATGGTGGAACTGTTGCTAATGACAATTCAGGTTCTATTAAATATTTAAGAATTGAGTACGCTGGTGCTGCTTTCAATACTGAAAAAGAATTCAACGGACTTTCATTCTTCGGAGTTGGTTCAGGTACAACTGTTGAAAATGTACAAGCTTACTACGGAGCTGATGACGGATTTGAATTCTTCGGAGGAACTGTAAATACTAAAAACTTAATCTCTATCGGTAACGAAGATGACCAATTTGACTGGACTGAAGGATGGAGTGGAACAAACGAAAACTGGTACGGTAAATTAGATTTCGGAAAAGGAAACAGAGGAATTGAAGCTGATAACTTCGAATTTGGATATGCTTTTGCTCCAATCTCTAACCCAACTATTACAAACTTAACTCTTGTTGGACCTGGAAGTACAGCTTCTACAGCAAACTTCCAAGAAAACCAAGCTATCAAATTAAGAAGAGGAACTAAAGCTAAATTCTCTAACGTAGTAGTAACTGCTTGGGCAACTGGTGTTGATGTTGAAAACGATGAAACTATCGCTTTTGTTGGTACAGATTTAAAAATCACAAACATCTTATTTGGTGCTGATATAGCTACAAAAACTAAAGGAAAGAAAACAGACGGAACTTCAGCTAATGTTTCTGCTGTAGCTGTTGAGTCAGCTTCTGCAACTGGAGCTGGAGCTGGTATTGCTCAACCAACATGGGCTGCTGGATGGTCAGTAGGTTTCTAATCACTTCGAACACATAATGTTAAAAACATCCTAATTCTTTAGGATGTTTTTTTTTGGCGTACTTTTTGTAATTTTTTTTGTATATTTACAATATCCAAATATACGCGATGGCAAAAAACTACTTTTATATTACTTTCTTATTGGCATTTTTCTTTACTGTAAGCGTTTCGGCGCAAGACAGCAAGCAATTACCAAAAACTCAAGAATCTACTTCTATTGAGGGTTTAAGCTTGTATCCTAACCCAGTGACAAATGGCAAAGTCTATATATCGTCTAAAAACGATTTAGAGAAAGAAATTATTGTGTTTGACATCTTAGGAAAAAAAGTTTTGCAAGCCCATTTAGTTTCAAGAGAACTAAGTGTTGCAGAATTACCTCCTGGTGTATATATCATCAAAATAAGTGAACAAAACGCATCGGCAACCCGAAAACTCATTATACGATAAAAGCTCCATTGGAGCTTTTTTTAGTTTTAAGACTCAGTGCCTGTATTTAGTTTACACACTTTACTGCAAACCAAGATTGAAAACTGTGACTGAATACTGCGACTAAACACTAAATATAATATCTTTGCAAAAAAAAAGTTTTGATCACAGCCAACGATATCTTTACCATTTCAAGTCAGAAACAATTTGAAAAAATAGCATTAAAAGTGTTTCGTTTTCAGCACGAGAACAACAAAGTTTATCGTGAATTCTGTGATTTTTTAAAGGTTAATCCGCAACAAGTAAAATCACTGCAGCAAATTCCTTTTTTACCCATTCAGTTTTTCAAAAGTCATGATGTGGTTTCTAATACAGATCCTGCACAAGTAACTTTTACAAGCAGCGGCACAACCGGAATGATTACTAGCAGACATATCGTGACCGATGTTTCTCTATATGAGGAAAGTTACCGCAAAGGATTTTCTCAGTTTTATGGCAATATCGAAGATTACGTTGTTTTAGCCCTTTTGCCGTCTTATTTAGAACGCGAAGGCTCTTCGTTAATTTACATGGTCGAAGATTTAATAAAACTCTCTAATCAGCCTGAAAGCGGGTTTTATTTGCACAATCACGACGACTTAATCAAAAAACTTCTTGAGCTCGACGAAGCAGGCCAAAATGTAATTTTAATTGGTGTTACGTATGCTTTATTAGATCTGATCGAAAAACACCAATTTAACCTTCAAAATACCATTATTATGGAAACTGGAGGAATGAAAGGAAAACGCAAAGAAATGATTCGTGAAGAATTGCATGACATTTTATGTAAAGGTTTTGGCGTTTCATCTATTCATTCAGAATATGGAATGACGGAGCTTTTAGCGCAAGCTTATTCTCTTGGCGAAGGAGTTTTTGAATGCCCTTCTTGGATGCATATTTTAGTTCGAGATCCGGAAGATGCTTTAACTTATGTCAAAGACGGAAGAACTGGCGGAATCAATGTGATTGATTTAGCTAATATTAATTCGTGTTCTTTTATTGCTACGCAGGATTTAGGCAAAAAAAATCCCAACAACTCTTTCGAAGTATTAGGACGTTTTGATAATTCTGATATTCGTGGATGTAATTTGATGGTTCTTTAAATTGGTTAATCGTTGATTTGTGTAATCGTTTAATCGCAAAAAAACAATTAACCGATTAAACAAAAAAACTAATTCTCCTCTGTTACACCAATACTTTCAATTCCTTCTCTTTTTTGAAGCTCTTTTTCTTTTTCGCCTTTACTCTCTAAAAGCTTGTAAACTCCGTAGCAAGCCAAAGCACCAAAAAGTACAAAAAGTATATTCCATCCCGGATTACTAAAACTGTCATCATTTACATTTTCAACACCTCTAATAAGGACAGCTAAAATTCCAACAAGAAATCCTGCAACGAGAGTACCTCCATAATAAGACACTATTCCAATGCCGAAATAACCCCATTTGTTCTTATCATATTCAAGAGCTAAATTGGTATATCCTTTCCAAATCCAGTAAATAAGTAAAATTCCAATCATATTTTTTAGGTTAGTTTTAGGGAATAAACTTAATAAAAAAATATTTACATTTTCAATATCAGAACTTTAAAACAAAAAATTCCCAATATTCTTTCGAACATTGGGAATTATATATTCAATTTAAGATTTCATGGATCGATTAAACAATTAACCGATTAAACGGTTAAACCTGTTTAAACAACACGAATCACAAAATAATTTTTCTTTCCGCTTTGCAATAAAACAAATTGATTATTGATTAAATCATTTGCAGTTAAAACGAAATCCTCTTTTATCTTTTCTCTGTTTACAGAGATTGAGTTTGCGGTTAAAGCTCTTCTAGCTTCTCCGTTTGATTTAAAGAAACCTGTTTTTTCATTTAAAACAGTAATAATTTCCAATCCGTTTTCTAAATCAGCTTTTGCGATTTCAGCTTGTGGAACTCCGTCAAAAACTTCTAAGAAAGTAGCTTCATCCAATTTTTTCAAATCTTCTGCCGTTGAATTTCCAAACAAGATATTTGAAGCCTGAATTGCTTTTTCTAATTCTTCTCTATTGTGAACAAAAACAGTAATTTCTTCTGCTAATTTCTTTTGTAAAACTCTCAAATGTGGAGCTGTTTTATGCTCTTCAATTAAAGCATCAATAGTATCTTTATCTAAGAAAGTAAAAATCTTGATGTATTTCTCAGCATCAACATCAGTTGTATTTACCCAAAATTGGTAAAATTTGTAAACCGAAGTTTTATCAGCATCTAACCAAACATTTCCGCCTTCAGATTTACCAAATTTAGATCCGTCAGCTTTTGTAATTAATGGAGTTGTTAAAGCATATGCTTTTGCATTTTCTCCACCCATTCTACGCACTAATTCTGTTCCTGTGGTAATATTACCCCATTGATCAGAACCGCCCATTTGCAGAATGCAATTGTTATTTTTGTATAAATGATAAAAATCGTAACCTTGAATTAACTGGTATGTAAACTCTGTAAAAGACATTCCCTCTCCTTCTCCGCTAAATCTCTTTTTTACAGAATCTTTAGCCATCATGTAATTTACAGTAATTCTTTTTCCAACTTCACGTGCAAAATCGATAAAAGAAAATTCCTTCATCCAATCGTAGTTATTCACCATTACTGGCGCATTTGCATCAGTTGAATTAAAATCTAAGAAACGAGATAAAACACTTTTAATTCCAGCAACGTTTTTAGCCAAAGCTACTTCGTCAAGCAAGTTTCTTTCATCAGATTTACCAGAAGGATCTCCAATCATTCCAGTTGCTCCACCAACCAAAGCAATTGGTCTGTGACCAAAATTCTTTAAGTGAACTAATAAAATGATCTGAACCATACTTCCGATGTGCAGAGAATCTGCCGTTGGATCAAAACCAATATACGCAGTTGTAGCTTCTTTTAGTAATTGTTCTTCTGTTCCAGGCATACTATCATGATATAACCCGCGCCATTTTAATTCTTCAACTAGATTCTTCATTTTTTCTTAAATAATTTGCGCAAATGTAATCAATGTCAATGGTAATGACAAAAAAGTCTGCCACGAAGACACTAAGGCACAAAGTTTTTGTTTTTACTATGGAAGTATTGCATAAAATTTATTGAAATAAAAAATTTTGCGTCTTAGCGCATTTGTAGCAAAAAGCAAAAAACCTTTGCAACTTTGTCCCTCTACACCTTTGCACCTTTACAACAAAAACTTATCTTTACAAAATGGTATTAGTAACTGGAGGAACTGGTTTAGTCGGCGCGCATTTATTGCTTCATTTAATTGAAAATGGAGAAAATGTTCGGGTTATTTACAGAACAGAAAAAAATATTCAGAAGACAAAATCGGTTTTTGATTTGTATAAAAAAGCAGATTTGTTTGAAAAAATCAATTGGCTTGAAGCCGATATTCTAGACATACCTTCACTTGAAACTGCTTTTATCGATATCAAACAAGTATATCACTGCGCAGCTTTTATTTCGTTTGAACCAAAAGACGAAGAAATTCTTAGAAAAACCAATATTGAAGGAACTGCAAACATAGTCAATTTTGCTATCGCCAAAGAAGTAGAAAAGTTTTGCTACATCAGTTCTATTGCCGCATTAGGAGATATTGCTGCTCACGAAACGCATATTACCGAAGAAACAGATTGGAATCCTGAGAAACCGCATAGTGATTATGCCATTTCTAAATACGGTGCTGAAATGGAAGTTTGGCGTGGACATCAAGAAGGTTTAAATGTTATTATTGTAAATCCAGGAGTTATTTTAGGGCCACCAAAAATGATGACTATTTTTGACGAAGGAAGTAGCGAAATCTATAGAAAAGTTTCTAAAGGACTTTCATTCTACACACTTGGAAGCACAGGTTTCATATCGGTTGATGATGTTGTGAAAACGAGTTATGAATTGATGAAAAGCGAAATAATAAACGAACGTTTCGCTCTTATCGCAGACAATATTGTTTTTAAAGATCTTTTAGATACCGTTTCTGACGTTTTAAAAGTGAAGAGACCTCATATTCATGCCAAACCTTTCCTGATGAATGTATTGTGGATTGCAGACGGAATTTTTTCTACTTTATTTTTCAGAAAAAGAAGCATCACAAAAGCAACAGCAAAAGCTTCGTATTCAAAGAATTTGTATAGTAATGAAAAAATAAAAACCGCTCTAGGAACGGTTTTTACTGATATTCATCGATATATTAAAGACAGCGCTAAACTATAGTTTTTTTGTTCTATCTCGCATTTGCATGCGAGCTCTTCTTATAGAATCGTCATTAACTCGTGGAGCTGGCTTTTGAATAGAATCTTTTGAGGCTTCTTTGGCCTTCTTCTTACTTTCCTTAGCTGCTTTTTTCTCATCAATTTTAGCTAAAGAATCTGCTGCCCTTTGGTTTACAGAAATTCTTTTATTTACCTCATCAAACATATCTTTATAGTTCTCATAATCTGAAGCATAATACATGTTGCTTTGGGCAAACTGAAGACTATCTACTTTGTATTTTTTCAAAATAAACATTTTCGGATCATTTTCAATCGAGTCCAAAGACAAAGGTTTCTGATATCTCATTGCTTCCAAAAGAGATAAATCATACATAATATCAATCATTTTACCTTTCTCAATAAGCTTTGCAGGCTGTTTTACCAAATCCTTTTTACAGCTTATAGAAAGAAACAAAACCAATATTATTACTATAAAATTCTTCATAGTCATTTTTTATCTGTCAAACAATAGTCTTTTACCTGCTCTGGTATCTTTTACTTTAAAGTTATTGTAAACCAATTCACCGTTTACAAAAGTATGTGTTATTCTAGATTTGAAAGTATATCCTTCAAACGGAGACCATCCGCATTTGTACAAAATGTTTTCTGGCTTTACGCTCCAAGGCAAACTTGGATTAACAATTACTAAATCGGCGTGGTAACCTTCTCTAATAAATCCTCTTTTTTCTATTTTGAAAATTTTAGCTGGATTGTGGCACATTTTCTCCACGATTTTCTCCACTGTAATTTTTCCTTGATGATGTGCTTCAAACATTGCGACAACAGCATGTTGAACAAGTGGACCTCCAGAAGGCGCGTTCAAATAAGATTGCATTTTTTCTTCTTTGGTATGAGGTGCGTGATCTGTTGCTATTACGTCAATTCTTCCATCGTTTAAAGCCTTCCAAAGTTCGGCACGATCTTCAGCAGTTTTAACTGCAGGATTCCATTTAATGAAATTCCCTTTTGTTTTATAATCTTCATCTGTAAACCAAAGGTGGTGTACACAAACCTCTGCCGTGATCTTTTTATCTTCTAACGGAATTTTATTCGTAAATAATTCCATTTCTTTTGCAGTTGAAAGATGGAAAATATGCAATCTAGCTCCTGTACGTTTTGCCAACGCAACAGCTTTTGAAGAAGAAATATAACACGCTTCTGCACTTCTAATTAAATTATGTGCCGTTACTGGAACGTCGTCGCCGTATTGTTCTTTAAAAGCCGCAAGATTATTTTTAATCGTAGTTTCGTCTTCACAGTGAACTGCAATTAACATTGGAGTGCTTGAGAATATTTTTTCTAAAACCGCTTCATTGTCAACCAACATATTTCCTGTTGACGAACCTAAGAAAATCTTGATTCCTGCAACATTTTTTGGATTTGTTTTTAAAACTTCTTCCAAATTATCGTTTGTTGCTCCCATCATAAACGAATAATTCGCAAATGATTTTTGAGAAGCAATTTGATATTTATCTTCTAATATTTCCTGCGTCACCGCATTTGGAACCGTATTTGGCTGCTCGATAAAAGAGGTTATTCCGCCCGCAACTGCAGCACGAGATTCCGATTCGATATCACCTTTATGCGTTAAACCTGGTTCTCTAAAATGCACTTGATCGTCTATCGCGCCTGGCATTAAATAATTTCCTTCAGCATCAATAACGATACAATCTGAAGTTTTTAATGAAATGCTGTCTGCAATTTCAACAATCAAATCGTTTTCAATTAAAACATCACCTTCAAAAATTGTCCCTTCGTTTACAATTTTGGCATTCTTTATTAAAATCCTGTTCATTTCGGTTGGTTTATAATGAATTGACTAATTTTCTTAATCTAAGCGAAATCACTCCAAGTATAGCTTCTTTAATAATAGCATTACTCATTTTAGAAACTCCTTTTGTTCGGTCTGTAAAAATAATTGGGACTTCTGAAATTTGAAATTTAGCACAATAAGTTCTGTACTTCATCTCGATCTGAAACGCATATCCCACAAATTTTATTTTGTTGAGATTTATTTTTTCCAAAACCTCTCTTTTGTAGCAAACAAAACCTGCAGTAGCATCGTGAATTTTCATTCCGGTAATAAATTTTACGTAAACAGATGCAAAATAAGACATCAGAACTCGGCTTAGAGGCCAGTTCACCACATTAACACCAGTTACATATCGAGATCCAATTGCAAGATCTGCTCCACCAAAATGGCAGGCATCGTACAATTTCTCTAAATCATTTGGATTGTGCGAAAAATCGGCATCCATTTCAAAAATAAATTGATATTCGCGCTCCAAAGCCCATTTAAAGCCATGAACATACGCAGTTCCCAATCCTGACTTTTTTGCTCTTTGTTCTAAAAAAAGTTTCCCTGGAAATTCTTCTTGTAAAGCGATCACTTTTTTTGCAGTATGATCTGGAGAATTATCATCAATAATCAGCAGATGAAAAGCTTTATGTTGCGAAAGTACAGCTCTTACTATACTTTCTACGTTTTCAATTTCGTTATATGTGGGAATTATGACAATACTATCACTCATTTTTTTCTCGGTAATTTCACCGCAAAAGTAAACTTTTTATAGCATTTGATTCATAATAAATATATAATAAAAGTATTGCATCAAAAAATTACTAATTTTGTATCGCTATGATTGAACAACTTCATCCTCGAATAATCGAAAACAAGGACTGGGCAACACTTTTATTTGTGGTGACCTTTGCCGTTGTTGCCATGACAAAATCTGCTTACGAAACAAGATTTAGTGAATTTAGTAAACTTATTTTTTCTGATAAATATGCTAAAATTTATCGAGACAACAGCCACATGAAAAACAGCTTTACAGTTGGTTTATTTTTTGTGCAGATTGTATCCTTTGCCTTTTTTATTCTGCTTACGATGAATATTTTTGGTTATGCATCAAAAACCGATTGGGTTCTGTTTATTCAGATTGCCACTTTCCTTCTTTATTTCATTTTAGGGAAGTATTTAATTGAAAAAATTGTAGCAACTTCATTCAATATTGACGATTTTGTAGAACTATTTAACCTACAAAAAGTAACTTACAGAACGTATATTGGTGTTTTAATCCTTCCAATCAATGCTGTTTTGTTTTATTACAACAATATTCCGCAGATTATTCCACTAGCAATCATAGGTATTTCGCTGTGTATTAGCGTATACTCTTACTTTATTTCAATTAAAACATATCAAAACGTAATTATCGGTAAGTTATTTTATTTTATTTTGTATCTTTGCGCTCTTGAAATAGCCCCTTATTATTTTCTTTATTATTGGATTACAAAAGGGAGTGCTTAGAAAATATTTATAATATGAAAGTGAAAACAATTTTGGTGTCACAGCCTGAACCTAAAGTGGAGAATTCTCCTTACTTTGAGCTCCAACAAAAACACAAAATAAAAATTGATTTCAGACCATTTATTCATGTAGAAGGGGTTAGCGCAAAAGAGATTCGATTACAAAAAATCGATCTTAATCATTACACTGCGATCATTTTAACAAGTCGAAATGCTGTAGATCATTTTTTTAGAGTTGCTGATGAAATGCGTTACAAAGTGCCAGAAGGTTTGAAATATTTTTGTCAATCTGAGGCTGTTGCGTTTTACCTTCAAAAGTATGTCGTGTACAGAAAACGTAAGATTTACGTTGGAGCAAAAGATTTTGCAGATTTATCTCCGCTAATTAAGAAGTACAAAGACGAGAAATTTTTACTTCCTGCATCTGACCAATTAAATGCAGATGCTCCTGTTACATTAAACAGTTTAAAAGTAGATTGGGCACAAGCTATTTTCTACAGAACTGTAATGAGTGATTTATCTGATTTAGCTGATGTTTATTATGACGTTTTAGCTTTTTTCAGCCCAACAGGAATCAAATCATTGTTTAAGAATTTCCCAGATTTTAAACAAAACAACACCAGAATTGCCGTATTCGGAAGCACAACGCAAAAAGAAGCTTTAGATCATGGTTTAAGAATTGATATTCTTGCTCCAACTCCTGAAACTCCTTCTATGACAATGGCTCTAGAAAAATACGTAGCAGAAGCCAACAAAGGAAAATAACCTTTTAAAATATACAACTTTTAAAATTCCAAATTTCAAACTAACCATTTGAGATTTGGAATTTTCTTTTGTACAGCATTTTAACTACATTTGATTTCTATTGATAACCCAAATCACAAAAAATAGTTTCAAATTGTAAGTTATGAAAATCAACTCCCTTTTAATTGAAATTGACGGAATCGACAAAGAAATTCTTCGCTATCTAATGGACGATGCCCGCAAACCAATCTTGCAAATAGCTAATAAAATAGGGATTTCTGGAGCGGCAATTCACCAAAGATTAAAAAAACTAGAACAATCTGGAGTTATTTCTGGTTCTAAGTTTACCGTTAATCCAAAAGTTTTAGGCTATAACACTATGGCTTTTGTTGGAGTTTATCTAGACAAAGCGTCTAGAAACTCAGAAGCAGTAAAAGAACTTAGAAAAATACCCGAAGTTTTAGAATGTCATTACACTACAGGAAACTGGTCAGTTTTAATTAAAATCATCTGTCGTGACAACGAACATTTGATGCAACTTTTAAATAACAAAATCCAAGCTATCGAAGGGGTTTCTAGAACAGAAACTTTTATTTCTTTAGATCAGCAAATTGATAGACAGATACAGCTTTAGAAAAGATAAATTCCAAATTTTAAAAATTCCAAATTCCAAAAGTTAAAAGTTAAAAGTTAAACCCGACAGGTTTTAAAAACCTGTCGGGTTTAATTTCGTTTCAGAAATGCATAAAAAAATCCCAAACCCAACAGATTTGGAATTTGGAATTTTTAGATATTGAAAGTTTAAACTATTTAATTCCTTCTGCTTCCAGAGTAAATCGATATATAGTACAGCAACGTTGCAATAGAACCAATTGCCGCTACTACATAAGTTCTTGCTGCCCATTTTAAAGCATCTTTTGCTCCTGCTTGTTCTTCTTGTGTTAGCATGTGTTTATTTTCTAACCAAGCCAAAGCGCGATTACTTGCATCATACTCTACAGGAAGTGTAACAATTGAGAACAAAGTCGTTGCCGCAAAGATGATAATTCCAACTAATAATAGTCCTGGAAAAACTTTAATCATTAGAATTCCTGCTATCAAAATCCACTGTACGAAGTTTGAAGCTACACTTACAATTGGCACTAATTTAGAACGCATTGTTAACCATTCGTAACCAATTGCGTGTTGCACAGCGTGACCACATTCGTGCGCTGCAACGGCTGCTGCGGCGGCATTTCGATGGTTATATACAGCTTCACTTAAATTTACTGTTTTATCTGATGGATTATAATGATCTGTTAACTGACCTGGAACTGAGATAACGCGAACATCTGTAATTCCGTTATCGGCAAGCATTTTTTCAGCGATTTCGCGTCCGCTCATTCCGTTTCTTAATTGCAACTTCGAATACAATTCAAATTTGCTCTTCAGCTGCGAACTTACCAGCCAGCTGAACAACATTATAGCTCCAGCAATAATTAAATATCCTGATCCCATTTTTTTCTGTTTTTAGATTGATTTTTAAATTTACAAAACAAACTGCAAAATGCGAACCATTTTAACAAAATGCCATTTTGACATTTTTCTACCATTTTTGACTTAATTCAGCATGTTGTTTTTGAGCAGAAAAGCAATTAATTCTGCCACATTTTTCATTTTATACTTCTGAAGGATATTTCTACGATGCGTTTGAACGGTTAAAAAACTTAAAAACAAATCATCTGCTATTTCTTGAGTCGATTTTCCTTGAGAAAGCAAAAGAGCAATATCGCGCTCTCTTCGGCTTAAACCCGGAATTCTTTCTAAATCTTCAGACAAAGGCTGACTAATTATCGTTTTTACTTCTTCGCTAAAAACAATTTCACCATCAATTGCCTTGTAAATACATTCTTTAAACTCATCAAAAGAAGCATTTTTAAGAATATATCCATTTCCGCCATTCTGGATAAACTGCATCACCAAACTTCTTTCAGATTGGCTGCTCATACCTATAATTACAATTTTAGGATGTTTTTGTTTGATTGTTTTACATAAATCGACTCCATTTATAACAGGCAGAAAAATATCCATTAAAATCAAATCTACATTATTGTCTTCGATATAATCTAAAAGCGCAATTCCCGATTCGAATTTTTCTACAATTTCTATATTATCTAGATCCGACAACAGGCCTGCAATTCCAGAAATCACAATCGGATGATCGTCTACTATTACCGTTTTATGCTTCATAATCATGATTTGGGTTATATTTTAATTCGATATAAGTTGAAGTTCCTTTTCCAAGAACAGAATCAATTTCTAATTTTCCGTTTAAAAAAGCCACGCGGTTTTTAATATTTCGCAAGCCCATTCCATCTCTTTTTTCTGCATGATCAACATTAAAACCAATTCCGTTATCTTCTACTGTAATAAAAAACACATCTTTATTCTGCGAACAGGAAACCAGAATCTGGGAAGCTTTTGCATATTTTAAAGAATTATTTAAAAGTTCCTGAATAATCCTGAAAATCATTATTTTAAAATGCTGAGGCAAGGTTGTCTTCTTAATCAAATACTGAAATTCGATAGTTGTTTCTGGTGTCGAATGCGAAGCGCACAAATCTCTTAACGCATGTTCAAGCCCTAATTTCATCAAACTTTCAGGCATCAGATTTTGAGAAATATTACGAAGCTCTTTTATCGAATCGTTCAACATTCCGTTTATATTCGGGGCATTTTCATTGTTTTCTCGTTCTGCAAGATTCAAATGGATTTTAAGACCAGAAAGCATACTCCCAAGTCCGTCGTGCAAATCTCTCGCGATTCTTTTGCGTTCAATTTCTTCTCCTTCAATTAAAGCATTTGAAATAGATAATTTCTGCTGATTCTCTAATGCTTCGAGTTCCTGTTTGTGGTTTACCTCTTTTTGAAAACTTATCTTTTTCTGATAATTATTCCAACTCCACAAAAACAAAACCGTCAAAAACAATACAAACGAAAGTACCGCAAAAAGCATCATATTCAAACGATTATTATTCACCTGCAAAACCGCTTTTTCATTCTCAGATTGCAGCAGACCAATTTTCTTTTCGCTTTCTGCTTTTTTGTATTTCGCTTCAAGTTCTACAATTTCGCTTTTAAGCTTGGCATCGTTTAAACTGTCGTTTATAACATTGTATTTGTTTGAATAAAAATAAGCTTTCGGATATTCTTTTGTCGCGTTATAAACTTTAGACAGTTCTTTGTAATAATTCTTTTTGTCTACAATAAAAGGTGTTTTTTCTATCAGATATTCTAAATTACTTTTTGCTTTGTCATAGTTTTTCAGTTTAAAAAGCACTTCATATTCTGCAAATTTTAATCTGTTTACTGCAATAGCATTCTGATGACTTTCTGCCGATTTAATTCCTTTATTAAAACTTACCAATGCTTCATCGTGTTTATTTTGTTTGGCATAGTAAAGTCCTTCCGAATAAAAATAAGAATCATTTAAGTTAGATGCGGGATATTTTTCTAAAGTCGAATAAGCTTTATCCAAAATTTCCTTAGCGTCGTAAAAATGCTTCAGTTCAACTAGATTTTCAGCATTTATAATATACGTTTCCATCTTAGACTCTGCTAAAGTTGCAGATTTTATAGTGGCGCTTTCAATATACTTTTGTGCTTGATCTAGATATTCAGCCGCTTTTTCACGTTCATCATTATTCATAAAAATAATGGCAACAGCTTTATTTAAAGCACTGATTAATTCGTAATCGCCACTTTTTTTAGCAATCGGAATGGCTTCATTTATAAGCAACTTCATATAAGCATTCTCATTATTTTTTCGTTGCTGCATAATGCCATAATTCTGAAGTATAATGGCGCGAAGCTTATAAGCTTCTTTATTACGATATTTTTTGAGTTTATCGTTTGCTTCAAGCAATGCTTTTTCAAAACCTTCCAAATCGCCTTTTTCTATAAAACTGGAAGCGTTATAAAAAATCGAAGCATCTTTTAAAAAAGGATATTTAACTTTTAATTTATTCGCCTGTTCAAGATATTCTTTCGATTTTTTAGCATCCTGTGCCATCAAAAATAGTTTTGATAATCTAAAACTATTTAAACTTTTGACACTGTCTGATTTTGTGTTTTTTGTAATCTTAACAATACTGTCAATATAAACAGTATCATCATCTAATGAAAGAATTACTTGTGAATGAGAAATTACAGTCAAAAACAAAAAAAATAAAATGGCGTAGAGTTTCTTCATAAATGTGGCATTTACTCAAAGTTATTAAAGCTTAATGACTTTCAAAAAGAAATAGCGCTCTTTTACCTGATATCAGGTAATAAAAAATACATTTTATCAGGTATTGTCCTCTCGTAATTAAGGGGCTAATTTTGTTATAAATCTGAATATTAATTAAAAGATATAATATGAAATCAATTTTGAAAACCTTAGCAATTGTAATGACTCTTGCTTTTACAGCGGTTTCTTGTAGCAGCGATAATGATGATAATGGCAAAAACAACTCAAGAGACGTTAAATACGAAATAACTGGAAATTATACAGGAACAGCATCTGTTACATATTTTGAAAAAGGCGGCAATGGATTGAATGAAGATCTTACTACACTACCATGGACTAAAGAATTCACTGCAGAAGAAAAATCTATAGGAGCTTCTTTAAGCGCTAGCGGATACGGTGGTGTTGCTGGACAAACATTAACTGGAAAAATTTACATTGGAGGAAAATTAGAGAATGAATTAACTGCGACAGCAAATAGTGAGGGAATAATCGTATTACCTCTTACACCGTACGTTTTTGGACAATAATTTATAGAAATTTAGAATTTAAATTTTTGTTTTTGGTAAAAAAGCTTCGTATTTCACGAAGCTTTTTTTATGCATCTAATTGATCGCTTACTTCTTCAAACTTTTCTATTAAATTGTCTATTTTATTTCGCTGTTTTTTGACTTGTTTCGGACGAAGGTAAAACCAATTAAAAAGCATCCAAAACAATGTAAATCCGTACATGAGGCTTGCTCCTATAAAATTCATTTTGCTCGCATATTCATACAGATACAAACAAAGGCCGAGTGTAAGTACAATAAAGTAAAAACTCATCATTTTGGTTTGCAAAAACTGTTGTTTCTTTTTTATCGAAATTAGTTTTTGAAGATATTCCTGATTGGTTTGAGTAGAATCAATGTTTTTATAATCGCTCAATAATTTATTATAGACAAACACATAAACGACCATCGCAAGAATAGTAAGCACAATTCCTATTTTAGTAGAAATGAACTGAGGCTGAAAAAATATCCAGATAAAAATTATAATCGCACATGTTGCCAAAAGCATAATGTTAGTCATCCATAAACAGCGCAAAGCCGTTTTTTTAAACTTGCTTAATCTCGTGAGCAAATCGCTCATATCTGGCTGGCTTATGGATTGTTTTTTCCATAAATCTTTAAAATCTATATTGCTATCGTTGTTCATTTTCTTTAAATTTTTGAGTCAGTTTTTCTTTTATTCTGTGAATTTTCACTCTAACATTGGCTTCAGAAAGTCCGACGATTTTAGCAATTTCCGTTTGTTTGATATCTTCTAACTCTAACGAAATGATGATACGATCGGTTTCTGGAAGCTCGGCGATACATTTATACAAAAATTGAATCTGTGGCTCGATTGAATGTTGTTTCTCTTCTGAAAGATGAATCGGAAGTTCGGATTTCGGGAAACGCTTTTGCTTCTCTATTTGTCTAAGGCAATTATTAGAAGCAATTCTAAAAATCCAAGTCCCGATTGTTGATTCATTTCTAAAAGTTTCCAGTTTTTGCCAAACAATTATAAACGTCTCCTGAGTCAAATCTTGGGCGGCATCGTAATCGTTTACGAAACCCATGCATAGTCTAAAAATTCGATCCCAATATGTATTGTAGATTTGTTCAAATTCCATTCTTACTGTTTTAAAAAAGTACTTAACTGCCCTAAATACCAAGCCGTATCATCGTACATAATAAAATGAAGACCCGTTGTGGCATATTGAAAATTAGCCGTTTTTAAACTTCGATACTGACCTTCAATCGCTGGTTTTAAATTTATAAAATAAGATTCTAACAAAATTAATGCTGGACATTTAATCTGTGCTATTCTTTCTCTTAAATCAATATTGAAAAAGTCACAATACATTTGACCAAAAGTTGTTCGATCTGATTTCACACTCCAATCCACCACCATATCAAGCTTAGTCGTATCAGCTAAAAGGCTTGGCATTGTCTTTTTTTGCATATCATAAAACTGATCATTGGTCATTCCTGTCATTTGGTTTACAGTCGTAGAACAATCGTTATTCATTTTTGATTTGAAAGTAGGATCGTTTATCGCAGCCAGACAAGGAACAGCATCTACAACCACAATTTTGCTAATCAAATCTGGATAATCGGCAGCAAGTGCAAGTGCTAGAGCGCCACCCATGCTATGTCCAATTAAAATTGGCTTTTCAATTTGGTTGTCTTTTATATAATTGGCAATTCCAGTTTTCCAGTTTTCAAACGAGGCATTGGGCTGTGGTTTTCTCCCTGCAAAACCAGCCATTGTGAGTGTATAACAAGTAAATTCATTTTCGAATGTTACTCTGGTTTCATTCCAAACATCTCCAGAAGAAGCAAAGCCAGGAATAAATATAATAGATTGATCTCCGCTTCCCGTTTTTAAAACTTCAAACGGAAATTGTTTGGTTTGGCCGAAAACATTTAAACATAATGCCGAGAATAAAAATGCAATAATTAAGATGATATACTTTTTCATTTTTAATAGTTTTAAGTTGTTAATTAAATCGGATCCATGCTTTTGATACGGAAGCTATTAAAATGTTACAACTTAATTTAAAATTTCAATGAAAAAAATCCAAATTCCAATGTTGGTGCGGGTTTTTAACCGAAAAGGAAACAAAGGTTTACGCAAAGAACGCGAGTTTTTTTACTTGCAAAGACGCGAAGTCGCAAAGTTTTCCGCCACGAATTGCACTAATTTTCTCGAATTTTTATTTTTAAAAATACATAGTTTATCTTTTCGATGAAGGAAACTAGAGCGATAGCGAAATGACAAACTGTACGCATTGTCAGTCTGAGCGAAATCGAAGACCACGCGAGAAGCTCCGCAAACTGAATCGCCAATCTTTGTCGAGTTTCGCGTGTGATCCTTCGTTCCTCAGCATGACAAACTAAGCGTTTTTAAAAATAAAAATTCGAGAAAATTAGTGTAATTCGTGGCAAAAAATTAAACACAAAAAAAAATCCCAAACCCCAATCGTAAAATTGGAATTTGGAATTTTTATATTGAAAATTAATTTGGTTATCCTACCAAATTGATGATTTTTCCAGGAACAATAATCACTTTATTTGGCGTTCTTCCGTCTAAGTGTTTTTGTGTTCTCTCGTCTTTCATCACGATTTCTTCAATTTGTTCTTTAGTTAAATCTAAAGGCAATTCGATTGTGAAACGCATTTTTCCATTGAAAGAAACTGGGTATTCTTTATTAGTTTCAACTAAATGTTTTTCTTCAAAAACTGGAAAAGCAACATCCGAAATTGAAGTTGTATATCCTAACTGAGACCATAATTCTTCTGCGATATGAGGTGCATAAGGCGAAACCAAAATTGCCAACGGTTCTAAAATCGCTCTTGAATGACAGTTTTGAGAAGACAATTCATTTACACAAATCATAAACTGAGAAACCGAAGTATTGAAAGAGAAATTCTCAATATCTTCTGCAACCTTTTTAATCGTTTTATGCAACGATTTTAAGTTGTCTTTTGTTGGCTCTTCATTGTTTACGATTAAACCATTATCATCAAAATACAATCTCCATAATTTTTTCAAGAAACCAAATACTCCAGAAATTCCAGCAGTATTCCACGGTTTTGCTTGCTCTAAAGGACCTAAGAACATTTCGTACAAACGCAATGTATCTGCTCCATATTCAGCGCAAATATCATCTGGAGTTACAACATTATAGTATGATTTCGACATTTTTTCAACCTCGCGTCCTACAATGTATTTTCCGTTTTCATCAAAAATAAATTCTGCCGTATTGAAATCTTCTCTCCAAGCTTTGAACTTTTCAATATTCAATTCATCAGAAGAATTCACGAAATGAACATCAACGCGAATTGGCTGTACATTTTGACCTTCAATTTTATTTTTAGATACAAAAGTATTCGTTCCTTCCAATCTGTAAACATAAGCCGTTGTTCCTAAAATCATTCCCTGATTGATCAGTTTTTTGAATGGTTCTTCGGTTGGAGCCAAACCTTTATCTTTTAAGAATTTGTTCCAAAAACGAGAATACAATAAGTGACCAGTTGCGTGTTCGCTTCCACCAATGTATAAATCTACATTTTCCCAGTAAGCCAAAGCTTCTTTGCTTGCAAATTCATTTTCATTGTGTGCATCCATATAACGCATCCAATACCATGAACTTCCTGCCCAACCTGGCATTGTATTTAATTCTAAAGGAAAAATCGAAACATTGTCAACTAAATCTGTATTGACAACTTTATTTTGTTTTGTATCCCAAGCCCAAACTGCAGCGTTTCCTAATGGAGGTAAACCGTCTTCTGTTGGTAAATATTTCTCTACTTCTGGTAAAATAATTGGCAAATGCTGTGTATCGATCATTTTTGGTAATCCATTCACATAATAAACCGGGAATGGCTCACCCCAATAACGCTGACGAGAGAAAACTGCATCACGCAAACGGTAATTGGTTTTACCTTTTCCTTGTCCTAATTTTTCTAATTCAGCGATTGCTTTTTGAGTTGCCTCTTTATAATTCAATCTGTTTAAGAAATCAGAATTTGCGATTTCAACATTGTCTTTAGATCCATAAGCAGCTTCAGAAATATCAACATTTGCGAAAATGTTTTTAATTTCCTGCATTCCATTCTGACCTTTAAAGAAATTAGCAAAAGCATAATCTCTTTCGTCTCCGCAAGGAACCGCCATTACAGCACCAGTTCCGTAACCTGCCAAAACATAATCACCAATCCAAACCGGAATTGGTTCTTTTGTAAATGGATGTTCTGCATAAGCTCCAGTAAACGCACCAGAAATAGTTTTTACATCGGCCATACGTTCACGCTCTGAACGTTTTGCTGTTTTTTCGATATACGCTTCAACAGCTTCTTTTTGTTCTGGAGTTGTAATTTTAGCAACCAAATCATGTTCTGGCGCCAAAGTCATAAAAGTAACCCCAAAAATAGTATCAGGACGAGTAGTAAAAACCTCGATTACTTCATCATGATTTTTCACATTAAAAGTTACCAAAGCACCAACCGATTTCCCGATCCAGTTTCTTTGAGATTCTTTGATTGACTCACTCCAGTCAATATTATTTAGACCTTCAAGCAAGCGTTCGGCATAAGCAGAAATTCGCATACTCCATTGTGTCATTTTTTTTCTTATAACAGGAAAGCCTCCACGTTCTGAAACTCCGTTTACAATTTCATCATTTGCCAAAACAGTTCCTAAGCCTGGACACCAGTTTACTTCAGTTTCTGCCAAATATGTTAATCTATATTGTAAAAGAATTTTTTCTTTTTGATCTTCAGAATAAGAATTCCATTCGTCAGCAGTAAAAATCGCAACATTGTCATCGCAAACTGCTTCGACTAATGCATTTCCACTTTCTTCAAAAACAGTTACCAACTCAGAAATATCAAAAGCTTGACCTTGTTTTTTGCAATACCAAGAGTTGAACAATTGGATAAAAATCCATTGTGTATGTTTGTAATAATCTGGGTTTGATGTACGAACTTCACGTCCCCAGTCAAATGAAAATCCAATCTTATCTAATTGTTTTCTATAACCAGCAATTTGTTTTCCTTCTTTATCAACACCTCCATCAATATTTACACGAGTTGTATCTTCTGGGCGCTGACCTGTTTGAATTGCATATTGTTCTGCTGGTAATCCGAAACTATCGTATCCCATTGGATGCAAAACATTGAAACCTTGATGTCTTTTGAAACGAGAATACACATCTGAAGCAATATAACCCAGCGGATGTCCTACATGCAGTCCTGCTCCAGATGGATAAGGAAACATGTCGAGAACATAATGTTTCGGTTTTTCGGAGTTATTTTTTGCTGCAAAAGTTTGATTTTCTGCCCAATATTTTTGCCATTTGGCTTCAATTTCGTTTGGATTGTACTTCATTTCTAAGCGACTAAGATTCTAAGTTACTAAGGTTCTAAGCTTTTCACTAAATTAATTAAGCCGCAAATTTACATTTATTGCGGATTGTAGCAAAGCTATTTCACTGACAAACAAATAAAATAACAAAATACTTATTTTTAATTACGTAAAAATACTTATATTAGCATCAAAAATACGTACGTTACTCATTTCACAAATCAATTTCTTAAAAGAAGGAAAGAATATTTTTATTAACTAATCATTATTTTTACAAAAGTCATTAAGGGAATAAAAATGAATAAGGATAAAAAATATTCTGTTGAAGTTCGTGTTTGGATCGAAGAAACTGAAGGTGCGTTTTTAGGAATTGGTAAAATCTGGCTTTTAGAAAATATCCGAAAAACAGGATCAATTACAAATGCCGCGAAAGAAATGAAAATGGCATATAGGCAAGCTTGGCAATTGGTTGAAGAAATGAATCAGCGGGCAGAATCTCCATTGGTAGAAAAACTTCTTGGCGGAAAAGGAGGCGGCGGTGCAAAATTAACTGAAGCAGGAGAAAGAGCCATCGAAGTTTTTTATGACGTTGAAAACCGTATTAAAGAATTTGCCAAAAAAGAAACTCAAAATTTAAAATTTTAAAATCAACCCTATTCTAAAAAAAACGATTAACCAAACCCTTTTTTTCAACAAGCAGTATTCATTTTAAAACATACTGAAAAACTATTTTTATATGAAACCAAAATTATTATCCTTTCTGCTTTTTCCACTCATCGGATTTGCACAACAAAACAATTCGAAAACCACAGATTCTCTCAAAATTTCAAATGTCTTTAATCTTGGAGAAGTCATTATTACCAATCAACAAAACAAAGACACTTTGAACCGAGTGACTTCAAAAACAATGGAATCACAAAATAAAATGGAGGTTTCGAAAGCTTTAAACCTATTACCAGGAATAAGCTTAACTGCTTCTGGCCCAAGAAACGAATCGATGGTTTCTGTTCGCGGTTTCGACTTAAGACAGGTTCCGGTTTATATGGACGGAATTCCGGTTTATGTTCCATATGACGGTTATGTAGATTTGGCTAGATTTACCACTTTTGATTTAGCAGCAGTAGATGTTTCTAAAGGATTTTCATCTGTACTTTACGGACCAAATTCGCTTGGAGGCGCGATCAATCTTGTTTCTAGAAAACCTTCTAAAAAATTAGAATATGATGCCGCTTTAGGAATGATTAATGAAAACGGATATCGAGGAAATGTAAATATCGGTTCGAAAATAGGTAAATTCTATTTTCAAGGCGGGTTTTCTTATTTAGACCGTGATTCTTTTAGAATGTCTTCTAATTTTGTTCCAACAGCAAATGAGAATGGCGGACAAAGAGACAATTCGTATCGAACAGACCAAAAAATCAGCTTTAAAGTTGGATGGACTCCAACTGAAAAAAGCGAATATGCAATTGGCTACATCAATCAGCAGGGCGAAAAAGGAAATCCTGTTTATACGGGATACGACACACAAAATTCACTTTTGCTAAAACCTCGCTATTGGCAATGGCCAAACTGGGATAAAGAAAGTTTTTATTTTATTTCTAATTCTGCTTTTGATGATAAAAACAGTTTCAAAACTAGATTGTATTTTGACCGATTTAAAAACACACTCGATAGTTACGACGATTCTTCTTATTCGACACAAACAAAACCATATGCTTTTGAAAGCATTTACAACGATTATACCTTTGGAGGAAATCTGGAATACAACACTAAAATAATTCCAAAAAACGATTTAAAATTTGCCTTTCAATTTAAAGAAGATGTGCATCGCGAGAACAATCTTGGTGAACCCGTTCGCCATTTTATAGACAATACAGTTTTAATTGGAATTGAAGATGTTTACAAAGTCAATTCAAAATTCACTGTAATTCCAGGCATTAGTTACAACATTCGAAAAAACTTGGAAGCTGAGGATTACAACAGCACAACAAAAACAATTTCAGATTTTCCAGATGCTGGAGCAAGTGATGCTTTTAATGCGCAAGTTGGACTTTTCTATCAGTTAAATAATCAGCAAAAACTGGGTGCAACCATTTCTCAGAAAACCAGGTTTGCGACTATAAAAGACCGATATTCGTATAGAATGGGAACAGCAATTCCGAATCCAGATTTAAAACCCGAAAAAGCAATTAATTATGAATTGAATTATACCGCAACTCTTTTCGAGAAAATCACTTTTCAAACAGCGCTTTTCTACAGTTCACTTTCTGATGCAATCTTAAGCGTAAGCAATGTTGAACCAGGAAAATCGCAAATGCAGAATTTTGGTGAAGCTGATTATAAAGGGATAGAAGCGCAACTGAATTATGCAATTTTAGAAAACCTCTCATTAAATTTGAATTATACTTACATCGAAAGAAAAAACATCACCAATCCAAATATTCATTTTACAGATGTTCCAAACACAAAAGTAATGGGAACTTTAGAATATAGTCCAATCAAAATTCTTCGATTAATTGCCAATACCGAATTTAATTCGCCTCGTTTCAGCACAAGTTATGGCGCAAGAGTTCCAGATTATACGCTTCTGAATTTATATGTTTCTGGCAAAATATCTAAAAACTTCAGTCTTGATGCTGGTTTGAATAATATTTTCGATCGAAATTACAGTCTTGTTGAAGGATATCCAGAAGAAGGCCGTAACTTTTTTGTGACACTTCGTTTTTTCAATTAATTTTCAAAGGTGTTAAGAAACTAGGTTTTCTTTCTTCCAATATTTGCTAAAGTTCGTAAAGCTTCTATCGTTAAAAGCTCTGCGAACTTTGCGTTATTAACATTCGAGCATAAAGAAATCTTTACGTACTTTGCGGTTAATTCAACTTTTTATTCCGGAACGAATCGTACATTTATGGGATAAAAGTTCGTTATTAACTTTAAATAAAGAAATTCTTTATTATTTTTACCACATAATTTAAGCAGACTATGAGTTCTAACTTTGATAAATTTCAAAAGCGCAGGTTAATTTCCTCTTATTTTTCGGTAGTATTAAGTGTATTCTTGGTTTTATTCCTTTTGGGAGTACTAGGATTATTCATTATCAATTCTAAACAGTTGGCTGACGATTTTAAAGAAAAAATCGCCATGACAGTTTTCTTTAAAAATGAAGCAAACGACAGTGTTATCAAAGCATTTAACACCGAACTTAAAAGAGCTCCTTTTGCCAGATCTTTTGTTTATGTAACCAAAGAGAGAGCTGCAAAAGAACATACAGATATTATCGGAGAAGATTTTTTAACCTTTTTGGGAGAAAATCCTTTATTGAATTCATACGACATTCACTTAAAAGCAGATTATGTAGAGAGAGACAGTATCGTAAAAATCGAAAGCCGTTTCCGCAAAAATGCTATGATTTCAGATATTGTTTACGACAAACAATTGGTAAATCTTGTAAATGACAACATCAGAAAAGTAAGTATGTGGATTTTGATTATCAGTGGTTTCTTGACTGTAATTGCTGTTTTATTAATCAATAGTTCGCTTCGTTTATCCATTCATTCAAATCGTTTCATTATTAAAACCATGCAAATGGTTGGTGCTACAAAAGCGTTTATCCGTAAACCGTTTGTAATGCGAAGCGTAAAACTTGGAATGCTAGGCGCAGGTTTGGCTATTATTGCTTTAATCGCTCTTTTACTCTATGTAGACACTAATTTCCCTGGTTTGGGAATTCTAGAAGACAAAGCTTTAACTGGTTTAGTTTTAGTTGCCGTTTTTGGATTAGGAGTTTTAATTACTTGGGTAAGCACGCATTTTGCAACACAACGTTTCTTAAATTTAAGAACCGACGATCTTTACTAATTTTAGATTGTAGATTACAGATTTTAAAAAAAATGCCTTCGACTTAGCTCAGGCTGACAAACATATAAAGATGAAAAACAACAATAATAAAGAAGAACAACAAGTTCAAAAACAGGAATTCCTTTTTGACAGCATCAATTATAAAATTTTATTGATTGGCATTGTTGTAATTGCGCTAGGATTTATTTTAATGTCTGGTGGAGGAAGTAAAGATCCAAATGTTTTTAACGAAGACATTTTCAACTTTAGACGTATTCGTTTAGCGCCAACAACTGTTTTAATCGGTTTTGGAATCACGATTTATTCTATATTCAAAAAATCAAAATAATAAAAGGTTTATAGATTTTAGACACTGAGCAAAGCGAAGTAATCAATCTGAAATCTAAAATCTGAAATCTAAAATTCTAAATGAACACATTACAAGCTATTGTTCTTGCCATTATTGAAGGAATTACAGAATTTTTGCCTGTTTCTTCAACGGGTCATATGATTATTGCCTCTTCGTTTTTCGGAATCGCACACGACGATTTCACTAAACTTTTTACCATTGTAATTCAGCTTGGTGCAATACTTTCGGTTGTTATTTTATACTTTAAACGTTTCTTTCAAACTTTTGACTTCTATTTCAAACTTTTAGTTGCTTTTATTCCTGCCGTTGTTTTAGGATTATTATTAAGCGATTTTATTGATGGCTTATTAGAAAACCCTGTAACTGTTGCGGTTTCTCTTTTAATTGGTGGAATTATTTTATTGAAAGTAGACGAATGGTTTAATAATCCAAATACAGCTGAAACTTCACAAGAAATCAGTTATTTACAAGCTTTCAAAATTGGATTATTTCAGTGTATTGCTATGATTCCTGGAGTTTCTCGAAGTGGAGCTAGTATTGTTGGGGGAATGTCTCAAAAATTATCAAGAACTACAGCTGCAGAATTTTCATTTTTCTTAGCCGTTCCAACTATGTTGGGTGCAACTGCAAAAAAATGCTACGATTATTACAAAGCTGGTTTTGAATTATCTCACGATCAAGTAAACATGTTGGTTATTGGAAACATTGTCGCTTTTGTTGTGGCACTTTTAGCAATAAAAACTTTCATCGGATTTTTGACTAAAAACGGATTTAAAGTTTTTGGTTATTACCGAATTATTGCCGGAATCATTTTATTATTGATTCACTTTTTCATTCATCCGCTTACTATTATATAATGACACCCGAAGAATATTTAGAAGGTCAGGTTTTATTGATTGACAAACCTTTAAAATGGAGTTCATTTCAAGCTGTCAATAAATTAAAATACCTTTTAATTAATAAAGTTGGACTTCCTAAAAAGTTCAAAATTGGCCACGCAGGAACTTTAGATCCATTAGCAACAGGACTTTTGTTGATCTGTACAGGAAAATTCACTAAAAGAATTTCAGAACTTCAAGGTCAGGCAAAAGAATATACGGGAACTTTTTATATTGGAGCCACTACTCCATCGTATGATTTAGAAACTGAAATCGATCAAACTTTCCCAACCGATCATATTGATGAATCTTTAATTCATGAAACGGTAAAACAATTTTTAGGCGAAATCGACCAGAAACCGCCTATTTTTTCTGCTATTAAAAAAGACGGTGTTCGTTTATACGAACATGCTCGCGCTGGAGAATCTATTGAAATTGAAAGTAGAAAAACTACGATTCACGAATTTGAAATTACAAGAATTGCATTGCCAGAAATAGATTTTAGAGTGGTTTGCTCTAAAGGAACTTACATTCGTTCACTTGCTTACGATTTTGGGAAAGCAATGAATTCTGGTTCGCATTTAACTGTTTTACGCCGAACAAAAATTGGTGATTACGATGTGAAAAATGCTATTGATATTACCTTATTTGAAGAGAGATTTAAATAGCTAAAAATAAAAAGCACATTACATTTTGTTTGAAAAAGTAATGTGCCAAGCTCTTAAGAAAAGTAATTTTATCTCATACTCATCTCGATTTAATAGTGAGGCACATTTTTCCCTCCGAACAAAAATTTAGAAAAGAAATCATAAAACCTTTCGAATAACTTTTTCATAATAGTGTACTTTTAATTGTTGAACATTAAATAAACACCAGTAAAAAGAGTAAATCTGAAAGTTATAATAGAAGTGGGTTAGCTTCACTAAGTTACGAAATTCTATTTAAGATAAAAAGACTTTAAGATAATTTTACCAACCAAAACATCTGCTTATCAACACATTATCTTGCTAAAGTCTATTATATTTAATGTTTTCCATAATTTCGACCAATTCTTCCTGAACCGAAATTCCTTTATCTGTCAAATACCATAACTGTAAGTCGGTTTTTATTTTTTCGTCGATAGCGCCAACCTCTCTTTTGTGTTTCGCCATTAATTCGGCAGCTCCTTTTGGTCTTGGCCCCCAATCGGCGCGTACAATTCCAGCTTCTTTACAAATAACAATTACTTTCGGAATCGCTCTTCCGCCATTGGTCAAATAATGATTCATTAAATCATCATTTTCATCGCGAAACGCAATTCTCAAATCGATTTTTTTATGAGAAGCAAGAGCCATTTTATTCAAGATGGGAAGAATTTGCGCTGCATCTCCGCACCAGCCTTCAGAAAGCACAAGCCAGATATAGTGATTGTCTAAGTTTTGAAGTTTCTCTGCGACAGCATCTGAAATAGAGATCGTTTTTTCTAGCCTATTCATTCTAGCTTCATTCAATTTGGAATAATTGGTAAGACTTTCAGATTGTTCATTGCCCGTTGATTTTCCCTCCTTCAACAAATCAGTTACTATTTTTCTGTATTCAGCATAAGAATGACTATTGAATAATGCTTTGGCTACGATGCTTTTCATTTTTTTATTTTTTTTAGGATACAATAAAAATACAAAATTTAGGAAGACGGAGAAAATGACATTTGTCACATTTAAATTAAATAACTGCAAAGTCGCTTTAAACCTAAAATTGCACCAAGAATTAATTTTTTGCAAACATTATTTTTAAAAATCAGAATATGTCTATATTTGCACAAATTAACGCAACACACACATGAAATATAAAAGAATTCTTCTTAAACTTAGCGGCGAGGCCTTAATGGGTGATTTACAATACGGTATTGACCCGAAAAGATTAGGCGAATATGCAGATGAAATCAAGCAGATTCACGACAAAGGAGTAGAAATTGCTATTGTTATTGGAGGAGGAAATATTTTTAGAGGCGTTGCCGGAGCAAGCTCAGGAATGGACAGAGTGCAAGGAGATTACATGGGAATGCTTGCAACTGTTATTAACGGAATGGCTTTGCAAGGCGCTCTTGAAGATAAAGGAATGAAAACACGTTTGCAGACAGCTTTGAAAATGGAATCTATTGCAGAACCATACATTAAAAGAAGAGCTGACCGCCACCTTGAAAAAGGCAGAATTGTAATTTTTGGTGCCGGAACTGGAAATCCTTACTTTACAACTGATACTGCTGCTGTTTTGAGAGGTATCGAAATTAACGCTGATGTTATCCTTAAAGGAACTCGTGTTGATGGTGTTTACGATTCTGATCCAGAAAAAAATGCCTCGGCTGTAAAATTTGATTTTATCTCATTTGATGATGTAATCAAAAAAGGACTAAATGTAATGGATACAACTGCCTTTACTTTAAGCCAAGAAAACAAACTGCCAATCGTTGTTTTTGATATGAACAAAATAGGAAACTTATTGAAAATTTGCGCTGGCGAAAACATTGGAACTGTAGTAAACATATAGTCATCAGTAACAGCTTTACAGTCACACAAGACTTTAACTGAAAACTGAGAATGAAAACTGAAAACTAAAGAAAAAATGACTGAAGAAATAGACTTTATTTTAGAAAGTACTGAGGAATCTATGAATGGTACTATTGCACACTTAGAGAAAGAATTTCTTAATATTCGTGCAGGGAAAGCTTCTCCAGCTATGCTTGGAGGTGTTTTTGTAGATTATTACGGATCTGCAACACCGCTTTCTCAAGTATCTAAAATTAGTGTTCCAGATGCTAGAACAATTACATTGCAGCCATTTGAAAAAAATATGCTGCAGGCAATTGAAAAAGCAATCTTGATTGCTAACATTGGTTTTAACCCAATGAATAATGGTGACATGATAATTATTAGTGTACCGCCATTAACAGAAGAGCGTCGTCGTGATTTGGCAAAACAAGCAAAATCTGAAGCTGAAGATGCTAAAATCGGTATTCGTAATTCTCGTAAAGATGCTAATACTGACATCAAAAAATTAGAAAAAGAAGGAACTTCAGAAGACATCTGTAAATCTGCAGAAGAAGAAGTTCAGAACTTAACAAACTCTTACATTAAAAAAATTGATGAGTTATTGGCTGCAAAAGAAGCTGAAATCATGAAAGTGTAATCTGAGATTGAGATAAAAATAAAAAATCCGTTTGGTTTATTGTACCAGACGGATTTTTTTATTGCTATTTTTGCATACGAAAATTAATTTCTTTTCGTTTTTGAAACTATATCATTCTGTATGAAGCTATTTTGTTTTTTGACTTTGTTTTTTACGCTTACCCTTCAAGCGCAAATTCAAATAAACGGAATCGTAACCGATTCAAACAACAAACCTCTTCCGTTTGCCACCATTACCACTTCAGAAAACAATAACACAATTACAGATGTTGATGGTAAGTTTATTTTTAAAATTAGCAGTTCTGCCACGTCACTTACTGTTTCTTATATAGGTTTTCAGACTAAAACTATTGCTTTAATCAATACTAAAACTTTTTATTCGGTAGCACTTTTACAGCAGACAGATGACTTAAAAGAAGTTGTGGTTTCTAATGAAAACCCTGCATTAACTATAATAAAAAAAGTTATTGCTAATAAGTCGATCAATGATCCGCAGAAAAAGCTTGATAATTTTGAATACAAAACCTACAACAAACTTATTGTAACCGCAAATCCCGATTCGATTGACGGACGTATCGATACTTCGGCGGCGTATAAAGATTTAAATAAAAAAATCATCAACATCGATTCGTCTGATTATAAGTTTAAAGAAATTGTCAGTAAGCAGCATTTATTTCAAACAGAGAAAGTTTCTCAATATCAATTTGGAAACAACAAGTTAAAAGAAACCGTTTTAGGAACCAAAATTGCTGGTTTCAAACAGCCTATTTATGAAGTTTTAGCTTTCAACCTTCAATCTATTTCGATTTACGATTCTAAATACGAATTGTTCGAAACTAAGTATGAAAATCCTATTTCGAAAAATGCACCTTCAAATTACAATTACAAACTGTTAGATACTGTTAGTATTAAAGGCCGTGACACGTATATGATTTATTTTAAAAATAAGTCAAGACACAGAGCTTCTGGATTAGAAGGAGTCTTATATATCGATAAAGAAAATTTTGCTGTCGCGAAAGCTGTAATGCGAATTAAAGGTGTTTTGGATATCAGTGGGATACATGAATTTGAATATATTCCGAAAGAAAAAATATGGTTTCAGAGCAATACCACTTTCAAAATCGTAAAAGGAAAAAATGATGACGACATCAGAATTCTTGGAGGAACCATTCAATTTGATGGAGACGTTGAAGAGAATTTTGAATCGCGAAAAAAAGTAGCTTCAGATTTTACTTATCTGCTTTCTGAAAGTAATAGTTTTGATATTCGTGTTAACACCAACAACCCAATAAAAAACCCATCTCTTTATATCGAAATTAAAGACGATGCGGCAAAAAAACCAGAAAGTTTCTGGGAAGCCTATAGAAAAGAAAATCTTGATTTAAAGAGCCAAAAAACATATCTGCTATTAGATAGTCTTTCTATTCGAAATCGAATCGAAAAACGTTTGGGAATTGGCCGAAAAATCATCAACGGCTTCTACCCGATTGGTCCTGTCGATTTGGATTTGAAAAAAATCATAAGCTATAACAATTACGAAGGTTTTCGTCTTGGCATAGGCGGTATTACAAATGACCGTTTATCTAAAAATTTCCGTCTTGAAGGCTATACCGCTTACGGAACAAAAGATGGTGTTTTTAAATACAGCGTTGGAGGCGGTGTTTTATTAGACAAACATACCAATACTTGGTTTAATGGCTATTATGCCGACGATGTTCGAGAAATTGCAAGTACTGTCTTTTCGGTTGATAGACGTGTTTTTAAAATTTACGATCCTCGCCCTATCAACATTAGCACATTTTATGAATATACGGGATGGAGAGGAAATGTTCAAACCAAATTTATTCCGAAAACGGAGGCTATTCTGGAGCTTTCGCGAAATTATATCGAGCCAAAATTTGATTATCTTTTTAATCTTAACGGAAAATTATATTCCAATTATGTTATGACCACGGCAATGCTTTCTATTCTGTGGGCGCCTTTTAGCAATTACATGCAAACTCCGACAGGAAGAACTGAAAGCGATAAAAAATTTCCGAGGTTTACTTTCCAATACACACAATCTTTGCCAAATGTTTTTGATAATGATTTTACTTTTAGCAAAATAGATTTTAAAGCAGAATACGAAAAACAGTACTTAAATCGTCAAAAAACAAGTTTGCTTTTACAGGCGGGTTATGCAATGGGAGATGTTCCAATTACGCATTTGTACAATACAGCTCCGAATAACTTAACTAAAGAAACCGTTATTCAGCGTATTACTTTTGCAGGAAGAAACTCTTTTGAAACCATGTATTTTAATGAGTTCTTCTCGAGCCAATATCTAATGTTTCAAATTAAACATGGTTTTGACCGAATTACACTTTTCAAAAAAGTGCGACCATCTCTTGTTATAGTTTCTAGAATGGCTTGGGGAAGTATGGAAAAGCCAGAGCAACATGTTGGTCCAACTTACAAAACGCTCGATAAAGGTTATTTTGAATCGGGAATCGAATTAAACAGAATTTTTAAGGGCTTTGGTTTAGGCGGATTTTATAGATATGGGCCAAATCAGTTAATGAAATTTGAAGATAATATCGCGGTTAAGATTTCTTATGTTCTTGATTTAGGACTTTAATTTCGAAAATTCGAAATTTCAACTTACAATCTTTGGACATATAACTTTGTCAAAGTTTAAAATTTTGACAAAGTTATGCGCCCTATAAAAAATCCCAAACTCCAATAGGTAAAATTGGAATTTGGGATTTTTATTTATTAAAATTTTAAAACTTTATGGTTTAAGAATTAAAACCGATGGTGAGTTATTCAACCAGATACTTTGAGATTCTATTAATTTTTTCCAACTATCTAAACTGATAATCATTAGATCTTGGCTTTCTAAAAATTCTTTCTTTAGTGTTCTGTCATTCATAATCATGATATGATTGGGTGCAATCTGCTCGATAGAACGAATTGTTTCCTGAATTTCTCTAGTATTTTTCACTTCTCCTCCAGCATCTAAAACCGTAATTTGAGAACCGTTGTTATTAATTAGCTTTTTAGCATATTCAATTAAAAAAGCATCTTCTTTACTAAAAATCGGCATCAAAACCTGATTAACTTCCTCTAGATCTTTATCAATAAAAATTCCAACCGGCATTTTTGATTTTAAGATAATATGGCGCGTTCTTTCATCAAACGGATTATTTTCAAACAAACCTTCTTTTCCTGTAAACTTATCAATCAAACGATCTGGATTTACAATTCTGGTTGTAAACCCAAGTATTTTACCAAGCAAAGTTCCATCAAAAATAGATTGCCCCAAACCAACCAGCAATAAGTCATATTCACCCTGATTTGCTGTATCAATAATATCCGAATCAATATCACTAGAAACTTTATGCAAACTCACCATATCCTGATTCAATGCGTGCGACTCTTCAATTACCGGAAGCAGCATTTTTTTCTCATGCTCTTTCACATCAAAAGAATGTATTTCGGTACTTAAAGACAAATGCATTGCCGTTACAATCGAATTATCAGCTTGTTTTTTCACCAAACTATTCGCAATTTTAAGCAGTTTCTTTCCCTTTTCTGGAGTTGCAAACGAAAGCAGAATCTTGTATTTGCTTTTGCTTCCTATTTCCTGCTGAACGGCTGTTATTTTATCTTTAAAAATAAATTCGATAAAATCTAACGCTGGTCCTGTCATAAAAGTAGTCACCAACGCCATAATTACCATCATAGTAAAAATTTCTGCTGACAATACTCCCAGATCATAACCGATATTTAAAACTACCAATTCCATTAAACCTCTTGTGTTCATCAAGGCACCAATAGCCAAACTGTCTTTCCAGTTTTGTCCCATAAATTTGGCAGCCAAAGCACTTCCGAAGAATTTACCAACTACAGCAACCAAAATAATTAAACCTGTAATCTTCCATAATTCAGGATCATTTAGCAATCCTATTTGTGTACGCAAACCTGTAAACACAAAGAACAGTGGCAATAGAACAATAATGGAAACGTCTTCAACTTTTTCGATAAATAAGTTTCTGAATTTGTTGTTTTCTGGCATAATTGCTCCAGCAAGAAAAGCTCCAAACAGAGCATGAATTCCAATTAACTCAGATGCGTAAGCAGAAATTAAAAGTGTAATAAAGAAAATGGCAACAACGGGTTTATTTAAACTTTCTCGAGTTGCATTTAAATCTCCTACCCTTTTTAAGAACGGACGAACGATTTTTAGCATTATAATTACATACAAAATCGCCATTCCGATTACGTATAATGAACTCGAAAGCGAACCTGCTTTTACAATGGCAATAACAACAGCCAAAATACACCAAGCCGTAATGTCATCTGCAGCGGCACAGGTAATGGCAATAGTTCCTAATTTTGTTTTCTGCATTCCGCGTTCTTGAACAATTCTAGCCAAAACCGGAAATGCCGTAATACTCATGGCAATTCCCATAAATAATCCGAAAGAAGAAAACTCAACTCCCAATGGAGCATACGTTTCATAAATAAAAAAGGCAAGCGATAGACCTAAAGCAAATGGAATTACAATACTTGCATGACTGATTACAACGGCATCATGCGCTTTGTTTTTCAAGACTTTCAAATCCAATTCCATTCCGATAACGAACATAAACAGAATTAAACCAATCTGACTTAAAAACTGTAAATTTCCTAAAGATTCTTTTGGAAATAAGGCTGCTGAAAACTCTGGAAAATACATTCCGACCAAAGAGGGTCCTAAAACAATTCCGGCAATCATTTCGCCAATTACCGATGGCTGTCCGATTTTTCTAAAAAACCATCCAAACAAACGCGCCACTAAAATGATCGTCACGATCTGTGCCAATAAAATGGCTAAAGGATGCTGCAGGTTTTCGATCATCGAATGAAGAAAGTCTTTCCAATGATTGCTTTCAACACTTTTCTTTACAATATTACGTCCTACTTCTAATGAGGCACCTTTTGAAATTACCCAATATATTAGTGCGGTAAAGCCGCCAATAACTGTTACATAAAATACAGAGTTCTTTATATTATTCATAAACTCGTTCTTTAGATTTAATTAACGCAAATATCCGTACTGTGAATTTAGTGAAAAAGCAATTCACTTGTTAATTTCGATCGCATGTAACAAGTCGGGAAAAAATTGTAATAAGTTTTATAGTTTTACTTTCTTTAAAAAGTCAGCTCGATAAGTTTCGCTTAAGATTAGCGTAATGTTCTTATTATTTTCTTCTAAATGGTGCAGTACAATTTCGTTATGATTAAAGAACTTTATTGCTTTTACCGCTACGATTTCTTTTTTATTGATTCGGCAGAAATCAGCATCAGGCAATTCGTTTAAAAGCGTATCGAATTTTACATTTTTCAAATTCAAAAAACTTCCATCAGCAAGCAAAACCGTTTTGTCTCGACTATCGCTCGCGGCAGTTTTCACATATTGGATTTTATTAAAATACAGCAACGTTTTTCCTTTATCAGTATTCAGCTGAATGAATTTTTTATCTGAATTTGATTTTTCAAAACGCTCCAACGCTTTTGCAATTGCCTTTTGCAAACGCTCCAATTTCACAGGTTTTGTAATATAATCTACAGCATCGATATTAAATGCTTCGGCTGCATATTCTTTATACGCCGTACAGAAAATCACCAATTTGTCCTGCAATTTTTCGGCCAAATGCAATCCGTCAATTCCGGGCATTTCAATATCCGAAATCAGCAAATCAAAATCAAGGTTCGAAAAATCAGACAGCAATTTCTCGGGATCATTACATGTTTTTACGATTTCCAATTCAGGAATCTGTTCGCAAAGCATTTTTAGGTAAGTTAACCCTGGAAGTTCATCGTCCAGAAGCAAGCATTTCAGTTTTGTATTCAAGCAAATCAATTTTTAGATGGGCAATATAAACATCGTTTTCTATAAACCTATCGAGTTTGAAATTATTCTTATAAATAATGCGAAGACGGTGTTCAAGTGTTGCGTGACCAATACCGCTGCGTTCTTTTTTCAGCACTTTTTTATCTGAGATTTTGTTTGAAACCGTCATAAAAAAAGCATTGTTTTTAAACTCAAAAACTACCGAAATAAAAGCATCTGCACTTTGTAAATCTGCATGTTTGAAAGCATTTTCAATTAAATCAATAGAAATTAAAGGCGCCAGTAAAGGCTGATCGTACAATTTGTCTTCTTGATTAATATTAGTTTTGACTTTCAGCTCAAAAAGAGGACTGATTTTGATTTTATTGATTTCGATCAAATTCAATGCAAAATCAATTTCTTCTTTTGCAGTTACAAACTTTTTTTTGCTTTCGTAAAGAATATAATCCAAAACATTGGCCAATTTATCCAAAGCAAAATAAGTCTGGTAAGCATGAGACTGAATAGAGTTTAGAATGTTCTTAAATAAATGCGGATTTAGTTTCGATTCTAAATTTTCTAATTGCAAATCGTTTACTTTAGATTCTAAAGCATAAAAGCTTTTTTCGGCATCGTCTTTTGCTTTTTTGGTTTGCATTAATTGATAAATCATAAAACAAATGATAACAATTAAAAGCAAAAGAATTGCTAGAAAAATAAACGTTATGGTATTATTATTTTGCATGTTTTTAAGATTGTAAACTTTCTTTTAATGACATTTTATAATTAAGCAAAATTCCGGTTGTTAGCACCAAAATACTGGATGCCCACAAATAATATCCTAATCCAAATGAAACAATCTTGGCCATTGCACCACTTTCAGCTCCTAAAATTTCACTCCAAAAAGCAAAAGAAATAGCTAATCCAGACGCAATTAAACTCAAAAGAACTGCTTTTTCATTATTTTTCAGGAAATATATAATAGCCAAAAGACATAATGGATTGGCCAACCAAATAATTTCTTCAAACAATCCGCCACCCAAAAAAGCTATTGCACCAATCAAGAAATATCCTAAAGCCGAATCGTTTCTTACTTCTCCACTATAATTTACAACAATTGCATCTTGTGTTAATGAAACAAAAAGTAAAAGTAAACTTATGGCAATGGTTAGAAATTTAATCTGTTTTGAATCCATTTGTACTGAGTTTTAAGGAAAATAGAAAATCTAATCTGCTGTAATCTGTCAAATCTGCATGAGAATTTGCAAAAAATAAAGATTCAAATTTATTCCGCTATTATTCGAAATTAATTGCAAATATGAGAAAAGCTAACGACTAATCGACAAAAAGCAAGCAAATTGTCCCATTTTAAAGATGATATATTTTGTGTTAACATAAAGTAAAATAGAACGGAATATTTATGATTTCGAGCACTTTTCACTACATTTGCATCCATTTTTTAAAGATGTTATGAAAAACACTATTCAAGTTGGATTTTGGGAAAAATTAGCCCGAATCATACTTAAAAACAGAATTACGATTCTAGTTATACTTTCTGCTTTGACTCTTTTCTTTGGTTATCAGTGGAAGAATCTTGCTATGACTTATACAGAAGCTAACTTGCTTCCAAAAGATCATATTGCAAATAAAGATTATCAAAAATTCCTTGATAAGTTTGGTGAGGAGGGAAATCTTATCGTTATTGGTTTTAAAGATCCTAAATTCTTTACTCCAAAAAACTACGCCGCATGGAATGAATTGATGACAGGTTTGAAAAAATCTAAAGAAGTTGATTTAGTAGTTTCTTTAAACGATTTGAAAAAGCTTGAAAAAGATACTGTTAACGAAAAATTTGTTTTAGCGCCTTTTATTGATCAAAGCAAAGTTCTTGATCCTACTTATTTAAAAGGCATTCAGCATGAATTATTCAATAATTTACCTTTCTATGAAGGTCTTTTGTTCAATAAAGAAAGCGGAAGTATTCGCTCTGCGGTTTACATCAATAAAAATTTGGTCAATACTGCTAACAGAAAAACGTTTATCCTAGAAAATCTAGTTCCAAAAATCAATAAATTCGAAAAAACAACCGGAATTGATTTGAAAGTTTCGGGAATGCCGTACATCAGAACGATCAATGCGGACAATATGAAAGGCGAAATCGGACTTTTCATTGGAGCGTCTTTATTGACCGTTTCTCTGATTTTCTTTTTCTTCTTCCGTTCGTTTAGAGCTACGTTTATTTCAATCTGTATTTTGATTGTTGGTGTAACTTGGTCTTTTGGAACGCTTGGATTATTCGGATATAAAATCACGATTTTAACAGCTATAATTCCGCCGCTAATTATTGTAATCGGAATTACAAACTGTATATTCTTGATTAATAAATACCAGCAAGAAATTAAACTGCATAACAATCAAGCAAAAGCATTGCAACGCGTTATTTCAAAAATTGGACATTCGACTTTTATGACCAATTTAACGGCTGCAATTGGTTTTGCAACTTTGATGATTACAGGAAACGAACTTCTTTTTGAATTCGGATTGGTAACTTCTATCAATGTGCTTTCTGTTTATACTTTGACACTTTTCATAGTGCCAATTATTTACAGTTTTATGCCTTTGCCAAAAGAGAAACATTTATATCACTTAGACAAAACTTACATTTCGACACTTTTAAATACAGTTACAACTATTGTTAAAGGCAAAAAGACAATTGTATACTGTATTTATGCGGTTCTATTTGTTGTGAGTTTGAATGGAGTCAGACAAATGAAAGTTTCGGGAAGTTTGATTGGCGAAATGCCGAAAAGTGCTTCTTTCTTTAAAGATATTTTATTTTACGAAAAGGAATTTAACGGAGTAATGCCTCTTGAAATTATGGTGGATACCAAAAAGAAAAAAGGTGTTATGAAAGCTTCAACTATTCGCAAAATGGATGAATTGCAGAATACGATTTCTGAAATTCCAGAATTAGCAAAACCAGTTTCTATAGTAAACTTGGTAAAATATTCTAAACAGGCTTTCTATAACGGAAACCCAGAATATTACCAATTACCGACTTCGCAAGAACAGACTTTTATTTTAAGTTATGCTAAAAATGCGACGAAAAACAGCAAAGAAAATTTAATGAAAGCTTACGTTGATTCGACTGGACAATATGCTAGAATCACGACTTTCATGAAAGATATCGGAACAGATGAAATGGCAAAAGTAGAAGGAAAATTGCGTAAAAAAATTGACGAAATTTTCCCAAAAGACCGCTACGAAGTTACGATTACAGGAAAAGCATTGGTTTTCCAGAAAGGAACAACTTATTTGGCGCATAACTTAATTGAGTCATTATTGTTTGCGATTTTAACTATTGCAATTTTAATGCTGTATTTATTCCGTTCGTTCAAAATGGTAGCAGCTTCTTTGATTACGAATATTTTACCGCTTTGCATCACTTCTGGATTAATGGGTTATTTTGGCATTCCGCTAAAACCTTCAACGATTTTGGTATTCAGTATCGCTTTCGGAATCTCGGTTGATAATGCCATTCAGTTTATGGCGAAATACAAAGATGAATTGACTCAAAATAAAGGAAAAGTAAAGAAATCTGTTTTCAGCGCTTTAAGAGAAACTGGAGTAAGTACATTCTACACTTCTATCGTTTTGATCTTAGGTTTTGCCACTTTTACTTTATCAAGCTTCAGCGGAACAATTGCTTTAGGAGGATTAATTTCTTGTACTTTGGTTTTTGCGATGTTTGCTAACTTGGTTGTTTTACCATCGTTGGTTTTGACTTTCGAAAAGAAGAAAACGAAGAAAGAAGAATTGGAGAATTTAGAGAAATAATTTTTCTTTCCAAGAAAACTTAATATGGAAATAGTACGATTATTTGTACCTCTGATTATAATAGGCTTTGGAATAATTCTAAAATCTACAAATAGAGAAGATTTTAAACCTCAAAAAAAATATTGGTTGTTTTTTATAATTGCAGGTGTTTTTCTATTTGCATTTAGATTATATGACTTTTTGAAATAAAATTTTCAACAAAGTTTGTCATTTCGACGAAGGAGAAATCTCCGCAAGTAGCTCCGCTCAGTAATTCATAACTTTGTCGAGTTTCTTACGAAGATTTCTCCTTCATCGAAATGACAAAACAAGAGAAATTTCTTCTTTTGAAACCAAATACCCTAGCCTCGATCGAAGTGGCATCCTTTCTATTTTTGCTGCCAAAAATAGAAAGATATAGCGAAGAGCGGGAAACAGCTTCAAAAATTAATTATTATCGATTATATTTGCAGTTGTTCAAAACGAATATTATTTAATATCAATTATATATAAAAATGAAACACACAAAAGTTAGAGACTTATTAAACAGTACGACGACGTTACAGGAAGTGAATGCAAAAGGATGGGTGAGAACTTTTAGAAATAATCAGTTTATCGCTTTAAATGACGGTTCTACCATTAATAATATTCAATGTGTTGTTGATTTTGAAAATACACCAGAAGAAACTTTAAAAAGAATCACAACTGGAGCAGCAGTTTCTGTAATTGGAACTTTGGTTGAAAGTAAAGGTGCAGGTCAGAAATACGAAATTCAGGTGAACAAACTTGAAATCCTTGGAGATTCTGATGCAGAGAAATTCCCAATGCAGCCTAAAAAACACTCTTTAGAATTTTTACGTGAAAACGCTCACTTGCGTGTACGTACAAATGCTTTTGGTGCGATTATGCGTGTGCGTTCGGTTTTATCTTATGCGGTTCACAGCTATTTCCAACAAAAAGGTTTCGTATATGTAAACACGCCAATTATTACTGGAGCTGACGCTGAAGGTGCTGGAGAAATGTTCCAAGTTACTTCTTTACCATTGGATAATCTTCCAAAAAATGAAGAAGGAAACATTGATTTCAAAAAAGATTTCTTTGGAAAACATACCAACTTGACTGTTTCTGGACAATTAGAAGGTGAAACTTTCGCTATGGCTTTGGGTCAGATTTATACATTTGGACCAACGTTTAGAGCTGAAAACTCAAACACTTCTCGTCACTTAGCAGAATTCTGGATGATTGAGCCAGAGGTTGCTTTTAACGATTTGGATGACAACATGGATTTGGCTGAAGATTTTATTCAGTACGTAATCAAATATGCTTTAGACAACTGTAAAGACGATTTAGCATTCTTAGAAGGAAGACTTTTAGAAGAAGAAAAATCAAAACCACAGGCTGAAAGAAGCGAAATGGCTTTGTTAGAGAAATTAAACTTCGTATTGGAAAACAACTTCAAACGTGTTTCTTATACAGAAGCAATTGACATTTTAAGAGATTCAACTCCAAATAAAAAGAAGAAATTCCAATATTTAATCAACGAATGGGGAGCTGATTTACAGTCAGAACACGAACGTTTCTTGGTTGAAAAACACTTTAAATGTCCGGTAATTTTATACGATTACCCAGCAAACATTAAAGCGTTTTACATGCGTTTGAACGACAACACAGAACCAGGAAGAGAAACAGTTCGTGCAATGGATATCCTTTTCCCTGGAATTGGAGAAATCGTTGGTGGTTCTGAAAGAGAAGAACGTTACGATGTTTTGGTTGAGAAAATGGAAAAACTAGGAATTGACAAAGAAGAATTATACTGGTATTTAGACACCAGAAGATTTGGATCAGCAACTCACGCAGGTTTCGGTTTAGGATTTGAGCGTTTGGTATTGTTTGTAACTGGAATGACAAATATTAGAGACGTAATTCCTTTCCCAAGAACTCCTGGAAGTGCAGAATTTTAATCTGAGGTTCTAAGCTACTGAGGTACTAAGATTCTAAGGTTTTAAAATATAATAAAATTTGTTTCAGGTTTCAAGTTTCAAGTTGCAGCACGTTCTTCAACCTGAAACTTGAAACTTGAAACTTTTAACAAAATCAAATGCTAAAGCAATTTTTAAATTTAAAATTATCCCAAAAATTATCTCCACAGCAAATACAGCTGATGAAGTTAATTCAATTGCCTACGCAAGCTTTTGAACAGCGTTTATTAGAAGAAATGAACGAAAATCCAGCGCTTGAAGCTGGAAAAGAAGACGATTACGAAGCTGATGAATACGCTAATGAAGACTACGACGATTATGATGATGCAGAATCTGACAGAATCGAAGCAGACGACATTAATATTGACGAATACTTAAGCGACGACGATACACCTGATTATAAAACTCAGGTAAATAATTATAGTGACGATGAAGAGCGCGAAACACCTTTTGTGGCTCCAATAAGTTTTCATCAGGATTTAATCGATCAGCTGAATACTTTTATTTTGAATGATGAAGAGCGCGAAATCGCTGAATTCCTTGTTGGAAGTATCGATGATATGGGTTACATCCGCAGAAGCATTCCGGATATTGTAGACGACATGGCTTTTACTCAGGGAATTTACACTGATGAAGCAATGGTTGAAAAAATGTTGACCGTAATTCATGAGCTTGAACCTTCTGGAGTTGGTGCACGTGATTTACAGGAGTGTTTGCTTCTTCAATTAAAACATAAAACCCCAACAGAATATGTTGATTTAGCAATCGACATTATCGAAAATCAGTTTGATGCTTTCACGAAGAAACATTACGACAAGCTTTTGCAGAAGTACAGTGTTTCTAACGAACAGCTTAAAAAAGCAATTCACGAAATTGAAAGATTAAACCCAAAACCGGGTGGTTCTTTTGCCGGAAACAATAAAGTAACAGAAAACATTGTTCCAGACTTTGCCATTAGAATTATAGATGGCGAGTTAGAACTGACTTTAAACGGCCGTAATGCTCCATCTCTGCACGTTTCTAAAGATTATCAAGAAATGATGCAGACATACAAAGAATCTCGTGATAAATCGACTGCTCAGAAAGATGCCGTTCAGTTTATCAAACAAAAACTGGATTCTGCTAAATGGTTTATCGATGCGATCAGACAGCGTCAAGAAACTCTTTTTGTAACAATGAATGCCATTATGCATTATCAAGAAGAATATTTCTTAGACGGTGACGAAACCAAACTAAAACCAATGATCTTAAAAGATATTGCTGATATGGTTGGTTTAGACATTTCGACGATTTCACGTGTTGCCAACAGTAAATATGTCGAGACACCGTATGGAACAAAACTAATTAAAGAATTCTTCTCTGAAGCGATGAAAAATGATCAAGGAGAAGATGTCTCAACTCTTGAAATCAAAAAAATTCTTCAAAACACAATTGAAGAAGAAGATAAAAGAAAACCGCTTCCAGATGATCAATTGGCAGAAATCTTAAAAGAAAAAGGTTACCCAATTGCTAGAAGAACAATTGCTAAATACCGTGAACAACTTGATATTCCGGTAGCGAGAATGAGAAAGAAGATTTAATTTTTTACAATAAAAAAAACCCGACAGATTTTAAAGACCTGTCGGGTTTATTTTTTGCTTTTAAATTATTTGTATTGATCTGGCTGTATTCTAACCTCAAACAAAAATGCTTTCTTTTTGTCGCTATAGTGATAAATCAAATCATAATCGTTTTCTCTAAAAACTTTAAGTCCTGGATTTGCCTTTGCCGTACTAATCAAGCTTTTTTCCATTTCTTCCTGAATTACATTTATATCGGCAGTTTCTTTTACAACATTCAACAATGTCAAATTATACTGAACCACTCGGCCTTCAGGCAAACTTACACTGTCTAGTCGCATTCCTTCCTGAATATTTAACGGACAGCTTTTATTATATTTTGCCACTAATTCTACCACTTCAGTATTTACTTCATCTGCATTTTCGGCAAGATAAAACTGAAAATAAGCTACAAAAGCTAATGCAATCCCAATCAATATCAATAATAAAATATTCTGTTTTCTCATACTTTTCATTTTTATTAAAAGGCTTTTATAAATGTAATTTAAATTTATTTTTCCTGATTTTTTTTCATAGCATTAAAATACGCTGCACGGCTAAGTGGCTCATACTCTTCGGTTTCTCCAAGCATAACTAATTTATCATTAGCAGTCTTTCTAAAACTATAATTGGCTAGATTTCCTGTGCGTGTACAAACAGCATGAACTTTCGTTACATACTCGGCAGTTGCCATAAGTCCAGGCATTGGACCAAACGGATTTCCTTTAAAATCCATGTCTAAGCCAGCCACAATTACGCGAATTCCTTGATTTGCCAAATCGTTGCAAACCGTTATAATTTCGTCATCAAAAAACTGAGCCTCGTCAATACCAATTACATCACAGCCTTGAGCTAAAATCAAGATATTAGCCGCTGCAGGAACTGGCGTAGAACGAATTTCGTTGGCATCGTGCGACACAACCATTTCGTCATGATAACGGGTATCAATAGCGGGTTTAAAAATTTCGACTCTTTGTTTGGCAAATTGGGCGCGCTTTAATCTTCGGATCAGCTCTTCGGTTTTACCCGAAAACATTGATCCACAAATAACTTCAATCCAACCAAATTGTTCTTTGTGATTTACTGTATTTTCGAGAAACATTTTGTATTTTTCTACCTTTAAAAATGAATAGTTTTTATTACTTTGTACTGGCAATAAATTGATGTAAAAATGTGTTGTTTTACATTTTTTCAAAAGTAGAAAATTTTTATCAAACCTTAAATTCGCGAAAGCGTATTAACAGAAATAAAAAATTATCTTTTGAATTTCCTTGAGAATAGAAACATTCAGACATCAAATACACTAAAATACCTTATTCACTATAATTTTCAACAGTTATGAAAAAAAAATTGGAAGCTGATTTAATTAGCATTGCACATCGAATTTTAAAACTAAAAAACAAATCCGATATCAATCAATTGTACCTTGAAACTCAGAAATTATACGAGAAATTAGCAGTATTAAAATTTGTTGAAGAGAATTTCGACTCTGCAAAACCAACAATCGGGCAAAGCGATATCACTTCTGAATTGGAAACTATTTTCGAAAAAGAAGATGCAATTCCAACTATAATTGAACTTGAAGCTCCTACTGAAGAAAAAGTAATTGCGCTTGAAGAATCTTATGAACCAGAAATTTCAGAAGAAAAAGCTGTTGAACCAATTATTGAAGTTGAAGAACCAGTAATAAAAGAAACTCTCGAACCAATTGCCGAAATTGAAGAACCAGTTGTTGAAGAAATCATTGAGCCAGTCGTTGCTGAGATTGAAGAACCAGCTGCAGAAGAAATTGTTGAACCAATTGCTGAAAAGGTAGAAGAAACTGAAAAACCTGTTGATGATCTTTCGTTTACAACTATCAATGAATTGAAGCCAATTCCAGATTTCAAACCTGCTTTCGAATTGGAAACAGAACCAATCAGAGAAGAAGTTAAAGAAGAACCGAAAATAGAGCCAAAAGCAGAAATTCCTGCACAACCAACTATTCAATTTGAAGATTTTGGTGTTAATTATGCCGATGCACAGTTTGTAAAAGTAGACAGTTTTGAAGCTGTTCCGCCAACGCAAACTCCTTCTATCAGTGATTTTAAAGAACCTAAAAAAGTAGAAACTGCTATTCTTGAAACTCCTGCACAACCAAAGTCGGTTAGTTTGAACGAAAAACTAGCAAGAGGTTTTCATATTGACTTGAATGACAGAATTGCTTTTACCAAAAATCTTTTCGGAAATAGCACAGAAGATTACAGCCGTGTTTTAAATCAATTAATGACTTTTGATTCTTATACAGAAGCTAAAGAATTTATCGAAAACATGGTAAAACCAGATTATAACGACTGGGAAGGAAAAGAGGATTATGCCGAGCGCTTTATGGGAATTATCGAGAAAAAATTCTCGTAAAGACATTTTCACATCTCACATTTTACATTTCACGAATAAACAACTATGTCAAAATTATATATCGTTCCAACGCCAATTGGCAATCTTGAAGACATGACTTTTAGAGCCATTCGGGTTTTGAAAGAAGTCGATTTGATTTTGGCGGAAGACACACGCACAAGCGGAAAATTGTTGAAGCATTTTGAAATTGGCACACACATGCATAGCCATCACATGCACAACGAACACAAAACAACTGAAAATTTGATTGCTCGTTTGAAAGCCGGCGAAACTATCGCTTTAATTTCAGATGCAGGAACTCCAGCTATTTCAGATCCTGGTTTTTTATTAACTCGTGCTTGTGTCGAAAATAAAATCGAAGTCGAATGTCTTCCTGGAGCAACGGCATTTGTTCCCGCTCTAGTAAACAGCGGACTTCCAAATGACAAATTTGTTTTTGAAGGTTTCCTGCCTGATAAAAAAGGACGTCAGACCAGATTTTTGGCTTTAGCCGAAGAAACCCGAACGATGATTTTATACGTTTCTCCGCATAAACTCGTTAAGACTTTAGCTGAATTTGTCCAATATTTTGGAGAAGACAGACAAGTTTGCGTATCGAGAGAATTATCAAAATTACACGAAGAAAATGTACGCGGAACAGCAAAAGAAGTTTTAGCGCATTTTGAAAAAACAGCACCGCGCGGCGAAATCGTAGTTGTCGTGGCTGGAAAAACAATAACAAAAGAACCTAAGAAAAGTAAGTTTTCTAAGGATGATGAAGAATAAATAATTATTTCAGCCACAGATTAAAATGATTATTACAGATTAAAAAAGTTTCGCCACGACCCGAGCGATAGCGAACAGGCGAAGCAATTTCACCAATTATCACCAATTATCACGAATTTAATTAGTGGAAATTCGTGTAATTCGTGGCAAAAAAAATCATTTTAATCATTTTAATCTGTGGCAAAAAAACAACAAATAACAACATGAGCATTCAAGCCTTTTTAGAAAAAGTAAAACAAACTCCAACTCAAATTACATTTCCTGAAACTATTGTAGTAATTGAAGAAAATTACAATTTTACTCCAACTGCTTTTCAAAACGGAACACAACATAACGCTGCAGGCGAAAACTCAGGTTCTTGCAAATTATTTTCTTTTGCAAAACTGCAAAATTTAAGCAAAGAAGAAACTTTAGCGTGTTTTGGCGCTTTTTATTTTGAAGAAGTTCTAGGAGATCCAAACGGAACAAATCACCAAAACATTAGAAATTTCATCAATTTAGGTTGGGACGGAATTCAATTTGAAGGAAATGCTTTAGAAGCAAAATAAAACAAAATATATTTCTGCCACAGATTAAATAGATTAACACAGATTAATATGAAAGTTGCCACGAATTACTCGAATTAGCACGAATTAAATTAGTGGAAATTCGAGTAATTCGTGGCAAAAAAATAATCTTTTAAATCCTTTTCATCTGTGGCAAAAAAAAATACCAATCAGATTAAACGATTTCAGAAATCTGAAGTCTAAAATCTAAAATCTAAAATCAACCCATGCGTTGGACCTTAAAACCAAAACCTTCTGAAGATAAGATTAAACATTTAGCACAAGCCTTAAATGTAGAAGATTTTGTTGCAACGCTTTTGATTCAGCGTGGTATTGAAACTTTTGAAGAAGCTAAACATTTTTTCCGCCCATCTTTAGAACATTTGCATGATCCGTATTTAATGAAAGATATGGACAAAGCTGTTGCCAGAATCGAACAAGCCATTCAAAACGAAGAAAACATTCTAGTTTTTGGTGATTATGATGTTGACGGAACAACAGCAGTTTCTTTGGTTTCATCCTATTTAAAATCACATTATCCAAATATTGCCACTTACATTCCCGATCGCTATGCCGAAGGTTATGGCATTTCTTATAAAGGAATTGATTATGCAGACGACAACGGAATTTCTTTAATTATCGCTCTCGACTGCGGAATCAAATCCATTGATCATATCGCCTACGCGAAAGCAAAAAAGATCGATTTTATTGTCTGCGATCACCACCGTCCAGGAGAAACTCTTCCTGATGCTGTTGCTGTTTTAGATCCAAAAAGAGAAGATTGCTCCTATCCTTACGATGAATTATGCGGTTGCGGAGTTGGTTTTAAACTGATTCAGGCTTTGGGACAAAATCGAAACGAAACGATTGAAGATTTAGTTCCGTATCTGGATTTGGTTGCTACTGCAATTGCTGCCGATATTGTTCCGATTACGGGAGAAAATCGTGTTTTAGCACACTTTGGATTGAAAGTTATTAATACAGAACCGAGACCTGGAATTAAAGCTTTAACACATCAAGTAAAAAAGAAAGTTCTCGATATTACAGATGTTGTTTTTATTATTTCGCCAAGAATTAATGCCGCAGGAAGAATTAAACATGGCAATCATGCTGTTGAACTTTTAACCGAATTTGATTTTGAACAAGCACAACAATTTGCTTCTGAAATTGAACAATATAATGCAGATCGAAAAGATTTAGATAAAAAAATCACTAAAGAAGCTTTCCTGCAGATTATAGAAAATAAAGAAGAAGAACGTTTTTCTACCGTTGTTTTTCAGGAAGATTGGCACAAAGGTGTTATCGGAATTGTTGCTTCAAGATTAATCGAAACATATTATCGCCCAACTTTGGTTTTTACTAAAAGCGGCGACAAATATGCTGCCTCTGCCCGATCTGTAAAAGGATTTGATGTTTATAATGCATTAGACGCCTGCGCCGAACATTTGGAACAATTTGGAGGCCACATGTACGCTGCAGGAATGACTTTAAAAGCAGAAAACTATCAAACCTTTAAAGAAGCTTTCGAGAAACAGGTTTCAGAAACGATCCAACCAGAAATGCTTACTCCAGAAATTGAAATCGATGCCGAAATCAATTTCTCTGATATAACCCCCAAATTAATTCGAATCTTAAAACAATTTGAACCTTTCGGACCTCAGAATATGACACCTGTTTTTATGACTGAAAATGCGATTGATACAGGTTATGCTAAAACTTTGGGTGCAGAAGAAGAACATTTAAGGCTTTTTGCCAAACAAAACAATTCAGACGGAATCGCTGCAATTGGTTTCGGATTAGGAAAAAAATTAAATATTGTAAAAAATCAAAATCCGTTTCAGCTGGCTTATTCAATTGCTGAAAACGAATGGAACGGAACTGTTTCAACACAACTTATGCTGAAAGACATTAGAACAAATGGAAGAAATTAAATCAAAGAAGCCAGATCCATATCAGGCGTTACGTTATAGAGAATTCAATATATTTTTATTATTGCGTTTTGCAATGGTTTTTGCTTGGTCAATGCAATTTATTGTAATCGAATGGGAAGTTTATAGCTTAACCAAAAACCCGCTTTCTTTAGGAATTATTGGTTTAATGGAAATTATTCCTGCTGTTTCAATGTCTTTGTTCGCAGGACATATTGTAGACCAAAGAGAAAAGAAAAGCTTATTGGTAAAATGTATTTTAGGATTTTCAGTAATTAGTTTTGGGCTTTTCTTATTGACTTGGCCAAAAGTAGTTGGAGGCTGGTCTACACATATTATTTTATATTCGATTTACGCTTTAGTATTTTTCGGAGGAATCGTTCGTTCTTTTATGGGGCCAACTATTTTCTCTCTTCTTTCATTAATCATTCCTAAAAAAGTATATCCAAATGCTGCAACTTGGAGTAGTTCAGTTTGGCAAATTGGAGCGGTTATGGGACCAGCATTGGCGGGTTTCTCAATTAACTGGATTGGAGTTCATTGGTCAATGTGTTTGGTTTTCGGATTTTCAATTCTTTCGTTAATTGCCCTATCACAAATCAGCCAAAAACCGATCGTAAATCCGAAAATGGGAGAATCTATAAAAGATAGTCTTATGGAAGGTTTGACATTCGTTTTTAAAAACAAAATTGTACTTGGTGCACTATCACTTGATATGGTTGCTGTACTTTTTGGAGGAGCCGTTGCATTATTGCCCGTTTTTGCACAAGACATTTTGAAAGTGGGATCTGAAGGATTCGGAATTTTAAGAGCCGCTCCTGCTGTAGGTGCTTTCATTACAATGCTAGTTTCTGCTTATGTGCCTTTATACGAAAATGCTGGAAAAAAACTTTTAATCGCCATTTTTGTTTTCGGACTATCAATTATTTTATTTGGATTATCAACTTATTTCTGGCTTTCTGTTTTCGCCTTATTTTTAAGCGGATTGGCCGATGGAATTTCTGTTGTAATCCGTCAGACTATTTTACAGCTTAAAACTCCAGATCACATGCGCGGACGTGTTGGTGCCGTAAATTCAATTTTTGTCGGATCTTCAAACGAATTAGGCGCTTTCGAAAGTGGTGCAACTGCCAAATTGATGGGAGCTGTAACTTCAGTTGTTTTTGGAGGAAGTATTACGCTTTTAACTGTAGTTTTCACTGCATTGAAATCGCCAACTTTTAGAAATTTAGATTTGAAAAAAGATATGGACGATCATCATAAATTAGAATAGATGAAGTCATTTTTTCTTTCTTTATTTCTAATATTTTCCTTTTTCGCAAAAGGGCAAAATCTCTATATAAAAACCTACGGAAACGAAAAGAACAAACCCTTAATTTTCATTCATGGCGGACCAAGTGGCAACGCAACTTTATTTGAAGGAACAACAGCTCAAAAAATAGCCGATCAAGGTTTTTATGTTATCGCTTACGACCGAAGAGGCGAAGGAAGATCTGCAGATCCAAATGCTAAATTTACTTACGAAGAAGCTTTTCAGGATTTAAATTCGATTTATGCAAAATATCACTTAAAGAAAGCTGTTATTTTAGGTCATAGTTTTGGCGGTTTAGTTGCGACACTTTATACCCATAAATATCCGCAAAATGTAAGTGCTTTGGTTTTGGCTGGCGCTTTATTTTCTCAACAGGAAACTTACGATCACATTTTAAATACGCTGAAGAAAAAGTACAGCAAGGATTCTGAACAATTAAAAAAAATCAGCATTGTTGAGAATCTAAATAAAAACTCAGCTGAATACAGAAAAGGATGTTATGAGCTTGCTGGTGAAAACGGCTTTTTTAAAATGCCAAATCCAACTACAGCATCTAAAAAATTATATGCCGATTATGAAGCTGGCGAATTTTATAAAACTAATATTCGAAATAAAAATGCTCCACTTCTATTCTATCAAAACGAAAAGCAAAACAACATTGATAGTAGGCCTTTTTTAAAGAAAATCAAAACTGCTGGAGTTCCTATTTATGGAATTTACGGAAAAGATGATGGGATTTTTTCATCGGATCAAATCAATTCTCTTAAATTAATAACTGGAGAAAAACATTTCGCTTTTCTTGACAATTGCTCTCATTATTTATTTGTTGACCAACAGGCAGCATTTATTTCTAAGCTAAAAAATTGGCTGAAATAATCTTATTATGAGATAGAATTCCATAAAAAAACAAAATCACAAAAACTTCATAAATAGCTAAAAATCAAATAGTCATATTGGTTTTTAGCTTTTTTTTATGCTTTTCTTAGTCAAGTATTAATACAAACAGTTCGTACCTTTGTGGCCTAAAAAATTTGTCATGAAAGACATCGAGCAGATATACAGAAACGATTTTGGAATTTCATTTTATTGGAAAGAAGGCAACGAAATTATATCAGATAAAGTTCAGCTGCTTTTTAAACAAATGGGATTTTATTTTTCAGTTCAAGAATTAAATGAATTTCACGATTTAATCGAAGACTGCGTCACAGACCATAATAACTACGATACACGTGGCGTAAAACGCGCCTTCGATAAATTTTTATTGAAGACACCCTATGTTGCTATAGATTTAGAAATATCACCAATGGAATTAAACTCAATAAAAGACTTGGTTGATGGTTCATTATTTCGACTTAATCTTAATGAATATATTTATGGTTCGGGTATGAACTAAAGTGCGCTCAAAAAATAATTTTTCAAATTTTTATGATTTTTTTATTTAGAATTAATATAAATAATATTTATATTTGTTGAAATAAAAGGATTTACGATGAGAGAAATTGAGCAGATATATCATAACAACTTTGGAATAGCTTTTTACTGGAAAGATCACAATACTACGATTTCCGACAAAGTGCAATTGGTTTTTAAAGAAACTGGCTTTTATTTTACGGTTCAGGAACTAAATCATTTCTGCGATTTAATTGAAGACAGCATGATAGAAAATGCTTGTTGTGAAGCTTGCGAAATGAAATATTCTTGCCACAAATTTTTATTGAAAACGCCTTGCAATTCTATAGATTTGGCTGTAAACATGACCGAATTAAAATCGATTAAAGATTTGGTTGAAGGTTCTTTATTTAAAATTGAACTGGATGAATATGTTTATGGAGTTGGCATGAATTAAGAAGCATTCTAAATATTTTAACAGCATTTTTTCATTATTGAAATATATTTTGATTCAATTCAAAAAAAAGTATATTTACAGCAATGAAAAAAGCTGCATTTCTACTTACCATAACCGTTCTGGCACTTCTTTTTGCCAGCTGCAATAATAAATCAGAGGAATATATTGATCCTCGCGGAACTGATTATGCAGGTTCAGAAAGTTGCATACAATGCCATAAAGTACAATCTGATATGGCATTCAAAAGTTCGCATTTTAAAGCAACCGCTCCAGCAATTTTAGGAAATGTATCCGGAGATTTCGATTCTAAAAATCATACTTTCATTTATGACAAAGACACCAAATTGGTGATGGAAAAACGTGGAGATAGTTTGTATCAAGTCGTTTACAAAAATGGCAAAGAAACAGCCAAATACAAATTTGAAATTGTTTTTGGAACCAAACACGCTCAAACTTCAGTTTACTGGAAAGACAATAATACATATGAATTGCCAGTTTCTTTTTATCACTCCATAAACAATTGGGCAACAAGTCCAGGTTTTCCTGCAGACAAGCCTTATTTTGATCGAATGGTGGTTAAAGATTGCTATTCGTGCCACGCCTCAAATGCCAGCAGCCGAAGTGTAAATCAAAATTCTGAAGAAAGAAATATGATGTCTATGGACGTTGAAGATATCATCAGAAAAGAAACAATTGTTTACGGAATTGATTGCGAGCGTTGTCACGGTCCTGCCAAAAAGCATGTGGAATTTCATCTAAAAAATCCAAACGTAAAAGTTGCCAATAACATTACAAGTTTTAAAACTCTAAACAGACAGCAAAAATTGGATGCTTGCGCTTTATGTCACGCAGGAAATGACGGAATGAAATTAAAATCGCGTTTTGAATTTAAACCTGGAGATAATTTATCAGAATTCTTTCGTGAGACTAAAAGTATTAATGATACAACAAATTTTGATGTTCATGGCAATCAATATCGATTGATGGCGCAAAGCAAATGCTTTATCAAAAGTGATAAAATGGATTGTATTACCTGTCATAATCCGCATGAAAATGCTTCAAAAAACTTGGCTTCGTATTCTAAAATCTGCATGAGTTGTCATCAAGGCTTAAAGCACAAAGAAACTACTTTAAAAACAATGCCTGAGAAGTTATTAGCCAGCAATTGTGTAGAATGCCACATGCCGAAAAAAGCGTCTGGAGCAATTAAGTTTCAGCTTTCAAATAGCAAACAGCTTTCAGAATATATTTTGCGAACGCATAAAATTGGCATTTATCCAACGAGCGCAAAATAAAAATTTTGTTTTATTTTTTTTAGCAAAAGACTTTGTATAAAGTTCAATAATAATATTTGCCCTTTTCAACTTTCGGCTTTGGACTTGCTTATTTTTCGAATTTTTTAAGCTCGAATTTTTTGCCATCAAAAACACCGTAAGTAAAATATCCGATCCAATCACCAAGATTTACATATTCGGAATTTTCTCCAACTGGAATAATCATTGGTAAATGGCGGTGTCCGAAGATAAAATAGTTATAATGTTTAGTTTCTAGTTTTCGTTTGGCATATAAAACAAGCCATTCGTTTTCTTCACCTAAAAACTTCACATCTTCGTCACCAGAAATCAATTTATTTTTTACTGATAAATATTGAGCCAAACTTACGCCAACATCTGGATGAAGCCAGCGGAAAAGCCATTTTGAAAACGGATTTGTAAATACCTTTTTCATTCTTTTATAGCCTTTATCGCCAGGACCTTTTCCGTCTCCGTGACCAATCAGGAATGTCTTTCCGTTAAAAGTAAATTCTTTGTTATCATGATAAACTGGAATATTCAATTCGGTTTCAAAATAATCATTCATCCACAAATCATGATTTCCGACAAAAAAATAAATCGGAATTCCGCTGTCGCGAATTTCAGCCAGTTTGCCTAAAATTCGAACAAAACCTTTCGGAACAACTGTTTTATATTCAAACCAAAAATCGAACAAATCTCCCAATAAAAAAATTGCTTCTGCATCTTCTTTAACCTCATCAAGCCAGGCCACGAATTTCTTTTCACGCGGTAAACTCAATTCTGGTGTTGGCGCACCAAAATGCTGATCTGAAGCAAAATATATTTTTTTCATTTAGAGTTTTAGATTTTTAGACTTTTGTCTCTCTGAGCGAAGTCGAAGAGTTTTGCAATTTGGAATTTAAAATTTAGATATTGTCGCTTGCGTACCATTCTGCAAAAGAAGATTCTGTTTCTTGAAGTTTTAAAGAGAAAAGAGAAATTCCGTCAGGCAGACGATTTTTAATTCTTTCAGCAAAATCAACCACCATATTTTCGCTTGTTGGCTGATAATCTACCAAAATCACATGATGCCCACGGTTTTTCAATTCATTTGCCAATTCGATATGCGGTGTGGTCTGATTAAAAACAGTTGCATGATCAAATTGATCGACGATTTCTTCTTTTACAATTTTCTTTAGATCAGAAAAGTCAATCACCATTCCGAACTTTACATTCGATCGGTCTGTAATTGGCGAACCAATAACCGTTACCGATAATTTATAACTGTGTCCGTGAACGTTCTTGCATTTTCCGTCGTAACCGTACAAAGCGTGACCGGTTTCGAAACTAAATTGTTTTGTAATTCTGATATTACTCATCGATTTTTAATTTTAAGCTTGCAAATTTACGAATTAATTGCCGTTTTTAGCTCTTTTTTTAGCACGAGTATACATCCACAAAGCAATTCCGCCCAAAACTAGAAACGGAATGAAAGATCCAATGACAACGCCAATTTGATAACCGCTATCTGGAGCATCTTTAATTTTCTCTGCAATGTCAACTTTTTGCATTAACGAAATAATAGTCATGTTCAATAATTTATATAGTGAAAATTTGATTTTAAAATATTTTTCAAAGCTATGCCCCTATTTTTCTAAAATCAATGACTTATATCATACCTATTTTTTAAACTGTAGCAAAGCATTTTTAGTGAAATCAGACAAAACCAATTTACCTGTAATCGCAGCACGTTCAAATAAAAGTGATTCCCATTGTTCAGTTCCTTCCCAAATAATCTTTTTCATTTCATAAAGCGCTTCAGGATTATAAGAACTCAATTTTTGAGCAAAACTTTCAACCTTAGTATCCAGATTTTCGGCTTCACATAAAACAGAAAAAAGTCCCTTTTCAAAAGCCCAATCAGCCGATTTCCATTCGTGAGCCGCTAATGTCATTTCAGTCATTGCTGTTTTTCCTATTTTTCGAGAAACGGCTGGTTCTATTACAAAAGGACCAATTCCGATCGCTAATTCAGATAATTTAATATCACTTTGTGAAGTCGCAAATACATAATCGCAAGCCGAAATAATTCCGACACCGCCTCCAACAGCCTTTCCTTGTACGCGCCCTATTATAATTTTGTTGCAATTTCGCATCGCATTCAGCAAATGTGCAAAACCCGAAAAAAATTCTACACCTTGTTCTTCATTTTCAACTTTTAAAAGTTCATCAAAAGAAGCTCCTGAACAAAACGTTTTTGCTCCTTCGCTTTTTAAAATAATAACCGAAACTTCTTCATTTCTGCTTAAAGAATTAATTTCAGCTGTAAGCCTATTTAATAATTCACGCGGAAAAGAATTACTGGCTGGATGACCAAACTGAACTGTTGCAATCGTATTTTGAAAAGAAGTTTCTAAGCTTCCGTTTGTATTTTCTAAACTCATAAAAAACCAGATTTAAGGTAAAGTTACGCTTTTGAAAATAATTCCTCTGAAACTTCTGGAAATTTGTTTTTTGAGAATTAATTGACTTTATTTGTTAACACTTTGGGGGATTAGCTCATTTGGCTAGAGCATCCCGATGAAAAATCGGGAGGGTGATAGTTCGAATTCTATTTCTCAACAAACGGGAGATTAGCTCATTTGGCTAGAGCGTCCCGATGAAAAATCGGGAAGGTGACAGTTCGAATTCTATTTCTCAACAAACGGGGGATTAGCTCATTTGGCTAGAGCGCTACGCTGGCAGCGTAGAGGTGATCGGTTCGAATCCGATATTCTCCACTAATAATTTAAAAATACCCAAGCAGATACTGATTCTGCTTGGGTATTTTTTTTAATATACATTTTATGTTTTACATCTACATTATATATTCAAAAACCTTAGACAAATACTATGTTGGTTCCTGCCAAAATATTGAACAGCGTTTACAAGATCATTTAAATAGCAGAAGCAAATTCACAAAAGTTGCGAAAGATTGGGAATTAAAATATTCTGAGACATTCTTTACAAGAAGTGAAGCATATAAAAGAGAATTGCAAATAAAAAAAATGAAAAGTAGAAAATATATTGAAAACCTAATAGGAACAAAAGGCTAGAGTATCCCGATGCATCGGGAAGGTGACCGGTTCGAATCCGGTATTCTCCACAAAAAAACCGTATTACTCAATTGTAATACGGTTTTTTTTTATGACTTTGAATCAAAATTTTTCTACATTATTTGGTAACAGGAACAAATGGAAGGTTAGTCAGCTCTTTGATAACAAAAGTAGATTGTGTACTTGATTTGTCTAACATACCGTCAGAAGTTATAGTATAAAGGTTATTTAACGAAACACCATTTTCATATGGCACTTGAAATTCGGTAATTTTTACCAAATCACCGTTAACATCATACACCTCTATTTTATAAGTTCTTCCATTTCCTGTATTTGTTGTCCAAAAATAAGCATCGTTAACTTTGTCACCTGAACACAAATAATCACTTACAATCTGTTCGCTTGTAAAAACAATTGGGTTAGGAGTTTTGTTCCATTCATAATCTCCCATTGTATATGAAATTTGACCACAAAACAATTTAGCTGTATAGCCTTGATTTTTTAAGTCCTCTGCAAAACTAAATAATGAAATCAATCTTCCATTTAAAGGTTCTAATTCAAATTGAATAGCATCATTTTCTCCAGCAACAACATTTCTACTAATTGTCGCCTTAGATTTATAAACAACTGAAGGTGTTTTATTTAAAAGTCTTTGAGATATTGTATTTAAAGATTCATTTTCACTTTCAATAACTGGTCCCGTCTGATACCAAGCTTCTGAGGCTACATTTGTTGTAGTTAATACCGAAAACTCTGAAGTCCCAGTTTTCAAATTTCTTAGAATAAAATCGCTTTCAGCTCCTACTGTACCATTTTCAACCAAATTAAATACATTATCATAAGAAACACCTGCATTGACAGAAGTAACTACAACACTTTTTATTTCAACAGGCAATGTATTTCTCAAAACATCTTTTCCAGATAATTTTAAATTAGAATTTACAAAGCCAATTTTCATACTTCCTTCTTTAGATTCTCCAGTTCCAACTGGATCTGAATCGTCACTTGTACAACCTATAAGACTTAAAAATAGGACTAACCCTAAAATTGTTTTTTTCATGATATTTTTTTTAATTACCTGGTAAATATATAATTAAAAACAATATTGCGATTACGTCTTTCCGTAAGCCATGACATAAAATAAAAACAATAGGTTAATTATTTCTCATTAGCAGAATCATCTGCATCTACTCTATCTTTTTCTGCTTTTTTAAAATCGTTGTTTAGCAATTTTTCGAGTTTCTTTTTCTCTTTCTGATTTTTTCTGATTGTCAGCACAACAAGAATAATTACCAAAATTGCTACAACTCCTATTATATTCCAATTGATATCCATAATTCAAATTTTTAATTAAAAGTAAATAATTAAAAACATCTTTCATGTTATCAAACAGTTAAGCGTTTTATTTTTTAATAGAACTTATTCTGTCACAACTAAAACTTTTGAAAGATATTTCTTTAAAATTGTTTCTTATTTTTGCACATCTCCAATTATTCAAAAGAGAATATTGACAACAATCGTAAGTCCTTAAAAATGAACCAGACATTAAAATACAAAATATTCGCATTCATAAAGAAACCTCTTATAATTGCAGTTTTACTCTTTGTTTTTACTTTCGTAGAAATCTATTGGTCAATGGGAAGTTTTTCTGACAAACCATCGAGCGCTTGTTTAGATTGTTCTTTTTTTGACGATGTTTATTTAATGACTTTGTTTTCTACTGTTTTCTTATCAATAATTTTTCTGGCTCTTTCTTTTATTAAAAATAACAATCTAAAAAATTTGCTTCAAGTACTGATTGTAATTTCAGTATGGTTTTTCTGGAATTATACTCTTTTTGTAGATCGAGAATCTGCTTGGAGTACGTATCTTTTTAAAGAAGAAATAATGTATACCATTACATTTTCTTTCTTCCCTATTTTAATCCTATCTCTCGCTACAGTATTTACTTTAAACTATATCTTTAAAAAAATATGAGTTCAGGCAAAAAAACATTTTTACGAATCTACTTTATTATCTGCGCTATTTTTGTGCTCGATTGTCTTTTGTATTACTTTAAAGAAATTAGTCTTCGCGGTTATTATAGCGATGTATTTTTATCATGGCTTTGGCTACTAAGCAGTTTTGTAAGTATAATTGTTTTTTGGAAAAAACTCTTGGCAAAACTTTTCTTAGCAGCAATACTGGTAACATTCGCACTGAGCATTATAGCCATGATGCTTCCTTTTTATACTTTATTGCTTTCAAGCACATCTTTAGGTTTATATCAAAATAAAAATCTCAACGAAAATTACAGAGCACAAATTGTGGGCTACGGCGTAATGGTTCAACCCTGGTTGGAAGTAATTGAAAAGAAAGGTTTGTTTGAAAAAAGAATTATCAAATGCACCGATTCTGAGATCATGAATGATAATTTGGATATCAAAATCAGAACCGCAAAAGATATTCTTTTTAAAAAGGAAACCGATAGCACGCTGACTTTGACGCTCTATTATGGTGGACCAAACAAAACCATTACTTTCCATAAAAAGACTGGAAATATTACGGCAATACAAAACAATTAATTGTATAACTAAAACTATCTATATGCGTTACTTAAAATTTTTACTTCTTGGATTGTTTCTAATGCTTTCTTTCAAAGGCATTTGTCAAGATAAAATTTCGCAACAAGTGCTCGACCGTCTAAAAGCACAGCAAACCTGTTGGAACAATGGCGATCTTGAAGGTTACCTTGATTTTTATGCTCCCGTAGATTCGGTTCGAATGATTTACAGCGGTGGTGTGGTATACGGAAAAAACAATATCGCCGATTTCTTTAAAAAATATTGGCCAAAAGAAAGAATGGGAAAATTAACTATGACCGATTTTGTTGTTGAACCTCTTTCTAAAAAAGATGCTTTTGTGAGCGCAAAATTTAATGTCGACGCTCCGAATGGCAAAAATAGTTCTGGTAACTTTTCAGGAATAATGCGAAAGATAAATGGCGTTTGGTATTTGTATGTCGATCATTCGGGATAGAATAATCAAACAAAACTATTTAGATCATCATCAAATAAACTTTAACAAAACCCTAAAATCATGTCTGAATTAAGTTCTTTATACTGTAAAGTAAAAATAACCAAACCTCAGCTGGAGAAATTTTTAAATGATGCTCCCGAAAATGCTGAACTAAATGAAAATTGGCTAAAATGGTGGGACAGCCGTAGAATGTACTCAAAACCAGACTTGACCATAGAAGATCTTGAAGCTTACCGTAAAAGCAATAATCAAGAAATTCTTGACATCTGGATGAACTATCAAGAAGCGATGGCATTTTCTGATTATAACGAAACTACAGAAGAATGGCAATGGGGAATGATATTTTTTAGTGAAAATTATGTCGAAATGTTACCAATGTTTACTTTCATAATTAGTCTCAAAAAATATGTAAGCGAAAGTCCAGAAAACATGGCAGTTGTTTTTCCTTTCTTTTGGGGAGACACTGATGTTCATGCTTATATTCATTTTGAAAAAAGTAACGCCATTTTAAGTCCGACAGTACAAACCACTAATGATATTGATCCTGAAGTACTGAACTTGACAAAAGATTATCTCAACAAAAAATGGGATAATCTGGCAAATAATATGGACTTTGACTAAGCCATAAAAATTAGATCTTTCGAAAATCAATTACAAAAATGTAAGAAGCCATTCCCAAAAGGAGTGGCATTTTTGTTGAAAAATAATTCTGCATATCAAGCTTTCTTGTCTTAAAGTGACATAAATAAATCTTTTATGAGCTATACTCAAAATTAAGCAATCATATTTTTGCAAATTATTCGTCACACTATCAAATAATTACCTACAGAACCATTCAATTTTAAATATTATGCGCCCAGGCATGGAAATCTTCATCAACAAAAAAACAGTATATATTCGAATAATTCTGTATTTGTCTTTCGTTATTCCTTTTGTTTCAAAATCAATTGAATCAATTCCTATGACTTACGAAGAAAATGATTGGGAAAAACTTTCTCATGAAGCAACATTCAATAAAAAAGAATATAAAATCAGTAAATCAGATTTTATTCTTGGAGGTACTTTTTTTGAATTTCCAAATTCTGACAATGATAATAAAATGGCTCACATAAGGTCAAATATTAGGTGGAGAAACAATGAAATTATCATTTGATGTGATTGAAAGAAAATAAACGTTCTGTGATTTCGCAACTCTTAAAAATTCCCATTATATATCATAAGCAGAACTTTTCCTTCCACTAAAACTAAAGAAACAAACCAGTACTAACTATGGCCAAAATTGTGGTCTCACCAAAAGTTAAAAACCAAAAATGATACAATTTACTCTAAAAAGAAAAGAAACAGGCGGTCAACGCACCTATGACGTAAGTAAATGCAGCTATTCTATAGCGGCAGGAAATGAGTCACCGATCCTTCATATTAATGTGAGTATGCTACATGGTATGGATATTTTTTTATTGGAAGAAATAGCCCAAACTATAAATGAACAAAAATCTCTGCCTATTGATTCTTTTAGCAGCTATCGCAAAGCTCAGGAAGCTCATTTAGAAGCAGAAGTTATTTTTTTATCTTCTGCAGGATATCCTCTTAGAAGATTAAATTTCTTAAACATACGCCTGGAAAGTTCTTTCTCTGAATCATTGTCAAGCTACACAGGATCTGAACAAATAAATACTGCCTTGGAATTCACATCGGATAAATTTGAAATAGAGAGAATAAAGTTCTACAAACAAAACCCATAAAAAGTCATTCTAAATATCAATTGTAAATACTTCCTGAAATTTCACATGTAAAACATTTATAGCGATTCAAGACTGCAAACCGCTATTAAAAATTACATTTTTGTCTGGCTCAAGCAAAGAAAGATAAAGTTGAGTATTTAGAAAAATTATTGAAGGTGAAATAGTTTTCGATTACGATATAAATTAAAAAAGCCATTTCTGGAAACAGAAGTGGCTTTTATATTTTATTTGCTTAAAATAACTTTGCTAGCTCTCTTTCAACAATTTGCCTTTTAGTTTTGTTTTTCATACAACTTATGACAAATATATCTTTGAGAATAGACTGTTACACTTTCAGGCCTTGATTAATTGAATTCATTCATGTTCATAACGCGTTACTTCAATTCTCAATAGTTTGTTGTATTATTTTAATGGTTATGTTTTTTTGAGAGCTATCTTTAGCTCTAGGCTGAAAGCTTGATATAGCACACTATTTAATTAAAAACCCCATCCTTATCGACCCATAAAAATATCCTGAATTAGTATCAATTCCAGGATCATTCAGTTCTCTTCCTCGATAAAGGAAAGAATACGACATATTGAAGTTATTGTGTCGGTATTTCAAACCAGCTTCTGCATTAAATCGAAGTGGTTCTAAATCGAAAGTAATCGGACTTGTATTATTAAACATGCTTCCTTCGATAGTAGCATCGTAAAACTGATAATTGACACTTGGCGCAGCGTAGAAATAAAACTCTCTAATATTTGGCTGTGCATTTGCACTTACCGAAGCATTATACATGTTAGAGTCGTACATTGGAAGCAGTTTTTTAAAACCAAATCTCGCCATAAATCCTGTTGAAACCCCAGAGAAAATAGTTCCCAGATTGCCTTCTGACTGCCAATGAAAATCAACAAAATCATTATGCTTTGAAGGAAACAGTTTTTTAGAATAAATAGCATGAACTTGCAATGCCAAAGCATTATGAATTTGGTTTTCCCAACCGTACACCTTTTTGTAGCCAATCATGTTATGAAAACCTTTTTGTAATTCTTCACCAAACGCATTTGGTCCGAGATAACCAACTCTAAAATCTGTCTTTAAAACCGATTCGCTCTGGTAGAAAAAGCTTTTTCCTGCTTCGGCAAAAAGATAACCTGCAAAAGGGCGATCATTTATTGTAACCGCTTCTTTGTTTATAAAACGTGGATTATAAAGATATTGCCCTATTCTAAATTCTGTAATTTCTTTGTTGATTTTCTCGTTATTATTTTTAGATAAGAATCGAAAAAAAAATTCCAACCCATTAGTATAATACATATCATATTTAGACGATGTGTACAAATCGTTATCAGATATAAAACCTATTTCTTTAGTTTTTCCTTGTCCAAAAGTTAACGTTGTCAAAATCAGAAAAGCAAAAAGCGCTTTTTTACTTCTTTTCCTCTTTACCATTGTAATTGATTTTTCCAACATAACGCATTTCACGAACAATTCGTTCTTTTCTTCTATTAATATAACTTGATGAGCCTGTAGCTTTAAATTTTCTTGGGTTTGGCAAAATCGCTGCAATTCCTGCCGCCTGCATTGGTGTTAAACTCGAAGCATCGCGTCTGTACCAATGTTCTGTTGCTGCATAGGCACCGTAAACTCCATCACCCATTTCGATACTATTTAAGTAAACTTCCATAATACGCTCTTTACCCCAAATTATTTCTATTAAAACCGTAAAATAAGCTTCAAGTCCTTTACGGAAATAACTTTTTCCCTGCCATAAAAAAACGTTTTTAGCTGTTTGTTGCGAGATGGTACTTCCGCCTCGAATTCGGCGTCCGCGCTCATTGCTTTTATATGCTTTTTGAAGTGCTTTAAAATCGAAACCATTGTGAGTTAAAAAAGTTCCGTCTTCGCTGGCAATAACCGCTTTTTGCAAATTCATTGAGATTTTTTCAATCGGTTCCCAATCATGATCAAAATAAACTTCTTTACCGGCCATTTTATTTTCGATGGCACGAATAAGCATTAAAGGTGTAAATGGCACTGGAACATATTTAAAAAAGATAACCGACCCGATAGAAATTCCGAAAAACCACAAAGCGGCTTTAATAAAAAACCATTTTACTTTTTCTCCAAAAGAACGATTCGATTTTTTTGAAGAAGCTGTCTTTGGTTTTGGTTTGTTTGCAGTAGTTTTTGGTGCTGGTTTTTTGGTTACTTTCATTCTATTAAATCTGCTAATTCTGTTCCTATTAAACTTCCTATCGCCACTCCCATTCCGCCTAAACGCACTCCACAGAACACATTTTCAGAAAGTTGGGTTACGACAGGATTCTTACTATTTCCTATTCCCATGATACCGCTCCATCGGTGCGCAATCTGAAAATCCTGATTTGGTAAAATTACATTTTTCAGTAAATCTTCCAATCTATTTTGAATAATTTTCGTCTGTCCAAATTCGGTTGTTGTTTCTCCTTCAAAATCAAGATTTCTTCCTCCGCCTAACAAAATACGGTCATTTATATTTCTGAAATAATAATAACCACGATCTAAATGAAACGTTCCTTTAATGTCTAAATTGTGAATCGGCTCGGTAATAAGCACTTGCGCTCTTGCTGGTTTTACAGCGCCATTGGTCAATTCACTCGCAAAACCGTTTGTTGCGAAAAGTAGTTTTTTAGTTTTAAAGCTAAAATCGTTTACCGCAACTTCAACATGATTTCCTGCATCAGCATACGATTTTACGGTTTGCTGATTTAAGATTAAAATATCTGCCGAAACAGCTTGCTTCAATAATTCCTGCATCATGTTTCCAGTATCTATTTGTCCTTCAAACGGATTAAAAATTAAATACTCGTGAATATTTTGAAATCCAAATCGGTCTACTTCTTTCGAAAAAACATCTGCTTTGAAAAGTGGCTTTAAGATTTCATTTATAAACGGAATTTTAGAAATGCATTCGTTAAATCCAAATTCATCTTCTTTTAGAAATAATTCATATCCGCCATGAGGTTTAAAATCAATTGCCTGATCGCCTAATCTTTTACGAAGCAATTGAAGACCTTTCCAGCGTTTTTCAATCAAATGCACAACATCATCTTCTGAATGCTTTTTTAAGTCATCCATAATTTCAGACAAACTTCCAAAACAAGCAAAACCTGCATTTTTGGTACTGGCACCTTGCGGTAACATTCCACGTTCGAGAACCAAAACTTTAGCAGCAGGAAATCTTTCGCGTAAGCGTAATGCTGTATGCAAACCCACGATTCCGCTTCCAACAATAGTATAATCAATATTCGCAAACCAGTTTTTTAATTCCCAATAGCTTAGTTCCATTTTCAGAGTTTTTATAAAAATAATAATTTTTTTGAACCATATAAGTAATTAAAGTTCATTTAAAATCTTTGTCAGGTTGAGCGAAGTCAAAGCCTCTCAACTATGTGATCTTCGACTTAGTTCAGGGTGACAGTAATAAACTTTAACAAAATTTGGGATTTGGGATTTAACAATTTGGGATTTAAAAGTTGTATTTTTAGCGCACAAAAAAATAGAATAAATAGATTATGAAAAAAGTATTATTAACAACCTTAATAATGATGAGTTTAAACGCTATCGGACAGAACGTTATGTCTCCAGAATTGTTATGGAAATTAGGTCGAGTGACTCCACTTGGAATTTCTAAAGATGCAAAAAATATAGTTTTTAAGGTTTCTACTCCTTCGGTTGAAGAAAACAAATCAAGTTCTAAAATTTACACTATTCCTGTAGATGGTGGAACTGCCGTTGAAATTAAAGACACAAAAGACATTCTGGCTGATAAAAACGTTTCGCCTGACGGAAAATTTGTGGTTTATAATGATGAAGTAAAATTAGAAAAAGTTTTAGGTAAAGATTTCTATCCAAGTCTTGGCAAATCTGATGCTCAAATTTATGATGGTTTAGATTATCGCCATTGGGATACTTGGAATGAAGGAAAATTTAACCACGTTTTTTATAAAGAAAACAAAGACGGTGCAAAAGGAATCGATATCATGAAAGGTGAAACTTTCGATTCTCCACAAAAACCTTTTGGTGGTGACGAAGATTATATCTGGTCGCCAGACAGCAAAAGCATTCTTTACGTTTGCAAGAAAAAAGCAGGAACTGCTTATGCTATTTCTACCAATACAGATATTTATGAGTATAATTTAGAAACTCAAAAAACAACAAATAGAACTGAAGGTAATTTAGGTTACGACACAGCACCGCAATTTTCTCCAACAGGAAATTTAACTTGGCTGCAAATGAAACGTGACGGTTATGAAGCTGATAAAAACGACCTTATTGTTGAGTTTAAAGGAATCAAAACTAACTTAACTGCAAACTGGGACGGAACTGTAGATAATTTTATCTGGAGCAAAGACGGCAGAACAGTATTTTTTGTTGCACCAGTTGATGGAACAAAACAAATTTTCTCGGTTAATTTTCCTGGTTTAACTAAAATCGCGATCAACGTTCGTCAATTGACAAACGGTGATTTTGATGTAAATGATTTAGTAGGTTTTGCTGGCGATGATATTATCGTGACAAGAAACGACATGAATCATGCTCCAGAAATTTATTCTTTTAATTTAAAGAAAAACAGCTGGAAACAAATCACAAATGTAAATACAGATACCTACAAAACTTTGGCATTAAGCAAAACAGAAAAACGTTACGTTACTACAACCGACGGTAAAAAAATGCTGGTTTGGGTGATTCTTCCTCCAAATTTTGATGCTTCTAAAAAATATCCAACTTTATTATTCTGCCAAGGCGGACCTCAAAGTGCGTTGACACAATCATATTCTTTCCGTTGGAATTTCTCTTTAATGGCTGCTAAAGGTTATGTAGTTGTGGCTCCAAACCGTCGCGGAATGCCAGGACACGGTGTTGAGTGGAACGAACAAATTAGTAAAGATTGGGGTGGACAAGTTATGGACGATTACCTTTCTGCAATTGATGATGTTGCAAAAGAAAGTTATGTTGACAAAAGCCGTTTAGGTTGCGTTGGTGCTAGTTACGGAGGATATTCTGTATTTTATTTAGCTGGAATTCACAAAAACCGTTTCAAAACTTTTATTGCTCACGATGGAGTTTTCAATACCGTTTCTATGTTAGGAACTACTGAAGAGGTTTTCTTTAACAACTGGGATTTTGGCGGACCATATTGGGAAAAAGATAATGCTGTAGCACAAAAAGCATATACAACTTTTAATCCTGCAACTTTGGTTCAAAACTGGAATAAGCCAATTTTGATTTTCCAAGGGGGAAAAGATTACCGTGTGCCAATCGGACAAGGGCAAGAAGCTTTTCAAGCGGCTCAATTAAGAGGAATCAAAAGTAGATTTGTGTATTTCCCAGACGAAAACCACTGGGTTTTAAAACCACAAAATGCTCAGGTTTGGCAAGGTGAATTCTTCAAATGGTTAGATGAAACTTTGTAATTCATAAAACAACATTTTTAACAGCCGCAGATTTACATAATCTGCGGCTGTTTTTATTTACGCACCTTACAATTATGTAACATATTGGTTAGATTTACTCTTCGTAAAACAGATTTTTTTAGATAAATTGCAATGTTTTAATAATCCCGAATTCCCTCAAATCTTTCAGCAAAATATGGAGACCAAAAAAAGTTACACCGCAATCAAAGTTTTGTTTAGCTATGTTGCATTATTGGCTTTGGTTGTTACAGTTGGATGGTTTCTTTATTCTGAAAATGTCGTTTACAACAAACTCGAAGATAAGATTGCTTTAGAAAAAACCAAAATTCTTAGAGTCAGCAGACTTTATTCTAATGTTTACAAAACAGAAAGTTTAGCGAGACAGACAATTCAAAATAATTCTGAAAAAGATTTTAAAAATTATCTGATTGAAACCGACTCACTTCGCAAACGTATCGACACATTAAAACAAATTGTTACTACAGAATACCAAAAAACACTTTTGGATAGTGTTACTTATTTCTTGTCCGAAAAGACAGAGAACATCAAACAGTTAAGAGAAATCAAGAATAAAGCAGATGATGAAACTTCTGTAAATAGCGCTATTGATGAAATCACTAAAATGGAGTTTAACTTAAGAAAACTCGAACTTCAGGATTTCACTAAAAACCCAAATCAGCTCGGAAGTTATCAGCGAAGTGTTTTACAGCAATATGTAGATTATTTAAATTCGAATATTCCTGATGACAGCACCAATACATTAAGCAAAAAAGCTTCTGATTCTATTTTAGCTAATTCTAAAAAGCTTTTGAGTTCGGTAAAACTGAAGGCCGAAAAGAAAAAAGAATCATTGAATTTTGAAGAAAACAAACTGCTTCAGAACGAAATTGCCATTTCGGATCAGCTTAGAAAAATACTTCGAATTATCGAACGAGAAATTATCATCAATTCGATCAAAAACAATTCATTAAAAGAAAAATCATTAAAAAGAGTCAACGAGATTGTAACGGCTTCTGCAGTTATTGGTTTATTGTTGACAGTCTTTTTCTCTATTCTAATTGTTAGCGATTATTCGAAATCTCAAGTATATAAAAAACAACTCGAAATTGCGAACTTCAAAACTAAGAATCTGCTAAAGAGTCGCGAACAATTAATTTCGACCGTGAGTCACGATTTGAAAACGCCTTTGAGTACAATTGTTGGTTATTCTGAACTATTAGGCAATTCAGATGTCAATACCAAACAATCGTATTTCATTAAAAACATTAAAAATTCATCTGAATATATTACGCAGCTCGTTCAAGATTTATTGGATTTTTCGCAAATCGAAGCAGGAAAAATTTCGATAGAAAAAGTTCCATTTTCGTTACCCGAAATTATTGAAGATGTTGCGAGAAACATTCAAACTGTTTACAAGCAAAAAGATATTGATCTTATCATCAATATAGACGAGCAATTTCAGAAACGTATTGTTGGCGATCCATTTCGTTTAAAACAAATCTTAACCAACATTATCGGAAACGCATATAAATTTACCGAAGAAGGTCATATTAGAATTGCCGCTTACGCGAATGACGACCAGTTTTTCACGATTTCGATTCAAGATACTGGAATCGGAATTGAAAAAGCCAATCAGAAATTGGTTTTCGAAGAATTTGCACAGGCAAATGAAGGCATTGAAAAGAAATACGGCGGAACTGGTTTAGGCCTATCAATTTGCCAGAAGATTATTTCTATTTTAGGCGGTAATTTAAGTTTAGACAGCATTTTTGGAAAAGGAAGCACATTTATTATTCAGTTGCCTTTATTATTTGATAATAGCCAAAATAATCCTACTGTCGAACTTAAACCTAAGATGCCAAGAAACACCAAAAAACAGACTTTTATTGTCGTTGATGATGATATTAATCTTTTAAATCTAACAAGTGGTGTTTTAAGACAAGAACAGCATCATGTTTTTTCGTTTACTAATCCTGCCAAAGCTTTAGAAATAATTAAGACTACGCCTTTTGATTTTGTTATAACCGATATTCAAATGCCGGAAATAGATGGTTTTATGTTTTTAGAAAAACTTAGAGAACTTCCTGATACGGTTTTCAAAAATCAGCCTGTCATTGCACTTACAGGACGTACCGATTTGGATCTTTCAGTTTATAAAAATGCTGGTTTTACTACGGTTATAAAAAAGCCTTATTCTCCAAAAATTTTGCTTGAAACGATTCAGCATATTTTAGATCACGAAGAAATTCCTGAAATCGAATCTACAGACCATGATAATAAAAACGCTTCTCAAATATATTCTCTAGAAACTTTGAAAGATTTTCTAGGTCAAGACGAATCGGCTTTAAAAGAAGTTTTAAAATCTTTTATAGAAACAACAATTGAAAATTTAGGCTATTTGAAAATTGCTGTTCAAGAGAAAAATCATGATGAAATAAAGTCTATTGCACATCGTATTGCTCCAATGTTTAAACAAATTCAAGCTAATAAAATTGGCGAACTTTTAAAAAATTTAGAGAAAGAAAATTTAGACACAATTGATATACAAGCGGCATATGTAGATTTAAACGAAAGAATTAAAGTTCTTTTTACGGAATTGAAGCAAGAGATTTAATACTAAAAAAAAAGCAGTCTAAAAAGACTGCTTTTTTTATTCGATATTATATTGTTTCAATTTATTATAAAGTGTTTTTCTAGTAATTTTAAGAAGTTTTGCCGCTTCAGATTTATTATTTTGTGTTTTTGACAAAGCACTAATAATAGTTTCTTTTTCGTTTTCAGATAATGAAAAAACTTCATTTGCCGCAGGTTGTTGTTTCTGAATCTGGAAAAATTCTGCCGGAAGCACATCGCTTTCTATAAAATCACCGCGAGTCAAAAGAGTTGCACGTTTTACACAGTTTTGCAATTCACGTAAATTTCCTGGCCAAGAGTAATTTTGAAAAATAGAAACCACTTCTGGAGAAAACCCAATTACATCTTTATGCAATTGTTGATTGGCTTTTTCTAAGAAATAATCTGCGAAAATCATTAAATCTTCTCCGCGGTCTTTTAAAGATGGTGACTGAATTGAAAACTCATTGATTCTATGGTATAAATCTTCTCTAAAATCGCCGTTTTTTACTGCCTCACGTAAATCTTCATTTGTAGCCGTAATAATGCGTATATCGACGTTTATTTCTTTATTGCTTCCTACAGGCTTAATTTTTCTTTCTTGAAGCGCTCTCAATAACTGTATTTGATTTTCGTATGAAAGGTTTCCAATTTCGTCCAAAAATAAAGTTCCGCCATTTGCTGCTTCAAAATATCCTTTTTTATCGCTGATTGCTCCGGTGAAAGATCCTTTTAAATGTCCAAAAAATTCACTTGCGGCTAATTCTTTCGGAATCGCTCCACAATCGACTGCAATAAAATTATTGTCTTTTCTTCTGCTTTGCTGATGAATGCTTTTTGCAATAATTTCTTTTCCTGTTCCGCTTTCGCCAATTATCAAAACAGACATATCGGTTGGACTTACCAGCTGAATATGATCTAAAAGTTTTTTAGAAGCTACAGAAATTCCTTTAACAAATTCGTTTTCTCCTGTTGACGCCTGCTTTTTTATCGTCTTTTTTTCTTTTACAGGAGTTTCTTCTTCTTCCGTTTTTGGTGTTTGTAATGCATTCGTAATTACAAGAAGAACTTCGTCTGGATTAAATGGTTTCGAAATATAATCTGCCGCGCCATTTTTAATGGCTTTTACAGCAGTATTTACATCAGAGTAGCCCGTCATTAAAATAACAGGAATATGTGGGTGCGAATTTTTAAATTCAGACATAAGTCCTATACCATCAGAATCAGGCAAGCGAAGGTCTGTCAAAATCAAATCAAACGATTCGTTTTTAACTGCTTCACGCGCTTCTGTCGCAGAAAAAGTAGTTGTTACTTCATACGCTTTTTTGATTAGAAATTTCTCTAATAATTTACAGAACGCAATATCATCTTCTATCAGTAATATCTTCGGCATTTGCTTTTAGGGACTTTTTTGCTAAAATAGTATTATTAAACTTGTTATTTCATAAAATTATGTAAAATATGTAAAAAAAAAGAGATTGCATCACGCAATCTCTTTTTCACCAAAAACATAAATCTAAATTCACCTAATTATATCTTCAACCAGTTACCATTGACATCTGAATAGACAGTAGCCTTCTGGTCTCCAACTGATATTTCAAGTTTGTACTCTTTTTTGTCGTTAACAAATGCTTTATCCAGTTTTGCTCCTGGATAAGCGGTCTGCAACGCTGTCTTTACAGCTGCAGGCACAGCATCTACTGTAACTTCTGTATATTCTGTCTGAATTGTTACAGTTGCTTTAGCGTCTTGCGAAACAGACAATACATTTGCATGCATTGACATGGTTGCTAAAACCACTATTGCAGATAAGATTAGTTTTTTCATGATGCTGATTTTAATTATTTTTTAATGATATTTCCAGAAGCATCTGTAAAAATAGTATACTTCTTTTCTCCACTTGAAATCTCAAGTTTGTACTCATTTTTCTCGTTTTTATAAGCTTTTTCAAGCTTAGTATTCGGGAAAGATTTTTCAAGTGTAGACTTTACAGCTGCTGGAACAGCATCTGCAGATACTTCAGTAAACTCACTTTGAATAAGTACTGATTGAGAAATCGAAACTGCTGGAAGAATCGCAGCATTTACTGTAAGACTTCCTAAAACAATCGCTGCTGATAAGATTAACTTTTTCATAATATTTAGTGGTTTAAATTATTTTTTAAGAATGTTACCAGAAGCATCTGTATAAACGATCGATTTTTCACCTCGAACGGTTATCTCAATTTTGTACTCCTTTTTATCATTAACCCATGCTTTTTCAAGCACTACACCAGGATAAGCTTCATCTAAGCCTTTTTTTACGGCTGCTGGAACTCCATCTACTTCTTTGTATCCATCCTGATCATTTACTGTTTGCACCAATTGATTGGTTGCAACAGGGGTCTCTGCGTTCATCGACAAACTGCCTAAAACAATTGCTGCCGATAAGATTAACTTTTTCATAGTAATAGTTTTTAAGGGTTAGACTTAATTATTTTTTAATCCAAGTTCCATCTGCATTAGCAAAAAGATTTCCTGATTTATCGCCAACAGTTACTTCAAGCTTATACTCAGATTTTGTGTTTTTAAATGCTTTAGAAAGCACAGCATCTGGATACGCTTTTTTAAGAGCATCTGTTACTGCTGCTGGAACTTCTTCCAATTTAATTTCTGTATAATCATCTTGAATAGAGATTGTTTTTACGATTGTATTTGAAATTGGCGAAGTTGAAGCAAATGATGTTAAACCTCCCAAAACGATTGCGGCTGATAAAAATAAATTTTTCATGATAGTTGTATTTTAATATAGTTAATTTGATCTTAGTATTCTTGATCTGGATTTTCACAATACCTTAGATTAGATTATTGTTTGATCCAAGTTCCGTCTGCATTAGCAAAAAGGTTTCCTACTTTGTCACCAACAGTTACGTCAAGTTTATACTGTGCTTTTTCGTTTTTGTATGCTTTAGTAATTACTGCTTCTGGATATGCTTTTTTCAAAGATTCTGTAATCGCAGCTGGTAATTCTTCTAATTTGATTTCAGTGTATTCGTCTTCGATAGAAATCGTTTTTACGATTGTATTTGTTACTTGTGTAGTTGAAGCGAATGAAGTTAAACCTCCTAAAACAATTGCGGCTGATAAAAATAAATTTTTCATAACGTATATATTTAAATTAATAGTTGTTTACGCTTGAAGTAATGAAATTATTATGCCGTAAAAGAAAAGAGCCATGCCAAAGATCATAAAATACTGTTTTTAAAGACTTTACATCAAATATACCAAAAAAAGAAATACCGTGAAAGGTGTGTAAAAGAGAAAATAAGTGTGTAATAAGTAAACACTTAAAGTGTAACCTTTAGAAAAATTTCAATAAATCAAATACCAAATCCCAAAGTTTACAGTAACGTTTTGAGCTCCTAATTTAAAGTTTAGGTTTCCAATATTGGAATTTGGGATTTGAATATTGTAATTAATAAAGGTTCATAAAAGAAAAAGGCTTCCAAATTTGGAAGCCTTTTAATTATTCTGGACTATTCATTTTAAATGTATCCATAAATGCAGTTGTATAATCTCCTGCAATATATTTTGGATCATCCATTAATTGTCTGTGGAAAGGTATTGTAGTTTTCACACCTTCGATTACGAACTCATCCAAAGCTCTGCGCATTTTGCTAATAGCTTCTTCACGAGATTGCGCTGTTGTAATTAACTTAGCAATCATCGAGTCGTAGTTTGGTGGAATGCTATATCCTGAGTAAACGTGAGTATCTAAACGAACTCCGTGTCCTCCTGGCATATGAAGCGTAGTAATTTTTCCTGGTGAAGGACGAAAATCGTTATAAGGATCTTCAGCATTAATACGCACTTCAATAGCGTGTAATTGTGGTAAGTAGTTTTTACCAGAAATTGGAATTCCGGCAGCAACCATAATTTGCTCACGAATCAAATCATAATCAATAACTTGTTCTGTGATCGGGTGCTCAACTTGAATACGAGTATTCATTTCCATGAAATAGAAGTTTCTGTGTTTGTCCACTAAAAACTCTACAGTTCCAGCTCCTTCATACTTAATGAATTCAGCAGCTTTTACAGCAGCTTCTCCCATTTTTGCACGAAGCTCATCTGTCATGAAAGGCGAAGGTGTTTCTTCAGTAAGTTTTTGGTGACGACGTTGAACAGAACAATCTCTTTCAGAAAGGTGACATGCTTTTCCGTAAGAATCTCCAACAACTTGAATCTCGATATGACGTGGTTCTTCAATAAGTTTTTCCATGTACATTCCGTCATTTCCAAATGCCGCAGCAGCTTCTTGACGTGCACTTTCCCAAGCTTTCAAAAGCTCTTCTTCTTTCCAAATTGCACGCATTCCTTTTCCACCACCACCAGCAGTAGCTTTCATCATAACTGGGTAACCAATTTCTTTAGCTATTTTTTGTGCATGTTCGTAAGATTCTAATAATCCGTCTGAACCTGGTACACAAGGAACTCCTGCAGCTTTCATTGTAGCTTTAGCAGAAGCTTTATCTCCCATACGGTCGATCATTTCTGGAGCAGCACCGATAAATTTAATTCCGTGCTCTTGACAGATTTTAGAGAATTTAGCATTCTCAGATAAAAATCCATAACCTGGATGAATTGCATCTGCGTTTGTAATTTCTGCAGCTGCAATAATATTTGACATTTTCAAATACGATAAGTTACTCGGAGGAGGACCAATACAAACCGCTTCGTCAGCAAATTTAACATGCAAACTTTCTGCATCGGCTGTAGAGTAAACTGCAACAGTTTTGATTCCCATTTCCTTACATGTACGAATTACACGTAGTGCAATTTCTCCTCTATTCGCAATTAATATTTTTTTAAACATCTTATTTAAATTAAAAATTACAAATTCCAATCTCCAAATTCCAACTCATTGGATTTTGTGACTTGTCTATTGGAATTTTTAAAAATTATGATGGATCTACTAAGAATAAAGGTTGATCAAATTCTACTGGAGACATATCGTCAACAAGAATTTTTACAATTTTACCAGAAACTTCAGATTCGATTTCGTTGAATAATTTCATTGCTTCAATTACGCAAAGAACATCACCTTTAGATACAGTGCTTCCAACTTCAGTGAAAACTGGTTTATCTGGAGATGGTTTTCTATAGAATGTACCAATGATTGGAGATTTTATAGTAATATATTTAGAATCGTTAGCAGCTGGTGCTTCTGGAGTTACACTTACAACTGTTGGAGCTGTAACTTGTGGAACTGCCGCTTGAGGTAAAGCTGCCTGAGCAGGTAATTGCTGTACGTAAGTTGCCTCAGTTACATTTGTTTCTAAAGTTGTTCTGATCGTGATTTTTACATCATCCATTTCTAACTTCACTTCTGCAACGCCCGAATTTGCAACAAATTTGATTAGGTTTTGAATTTCTTTTAAATCCATAATGATTCGTTTTTAGTTTTAATTTATTTCTTATCGTAAGCCCATTTTAAGTAGATAGATCCCCAAGTGAATCCACCACCAAAAGCAGCAAAGATAATGTTATCTCCTTTTTTAAGCTTATTTTCAAAATCAGCCAATACTAATGGTAAAGTTCCAGAAGTAGTATTTCCGTATTTTTCAATGTTTACCAAAACTTTAGAATCTTCTAATTCTAATCTTCCAGCAGTAGCATCAATGATACGTTTGTTAGCTTGGTGTGGTACTAACCAGTCAACATCTTGATTTGTCAAATTGTTTCTTTGTAAAATCAATTCGCTGGCATCTGCCATATTAGTTACAGCATATTTGAAAACAGTTTTACCGTCTTGCATAATATTGTGCTGTCTGTTTTTTACAGTATCTTCTGAAGGCGGAATCAAAGAACCTCCTGCAGGAATTTTTAGGAAGTCGCGTCCTACACCGTCACTTCGTAAATATTCATCTTGCAAACCTAAGCCTTCGTAATTTGGTTCAAAAAGAACTGCTCCAGCTCCATCACCAAAAATAATACATGTTGCTCTGTCTGTATAATCTACAATTGATGACATTTTATCGGCACCAATTAAAAGTACTTTTTTGTAACGTCCTGACTGAACATATGCTGCAGCCGTAGACATTCCGTACAAGAAACTTGAACATGCAGCCTGCAAATCATATGCAAATGCATTTGTCGCTCCAATTTCTGTTGCAACAAAAACTCCTGTAGAAGCCACCATCATATCTGGCGTTGCAGTTGCCATTATAATCATATCAATCTCAAGCGGATCAATATTTGCTTTAGCAATCAAATCCTTTGCTGCTTGTATAGCAAGGTACGATGTACCTTTATCAGCATCTTTAAGAATTCTTCTTTCTTTAATTCCTGTTCGAGCGGTAATCCACTCATCATTGGTATCAACCATTGTTTCTAGCACTTGGTTCGAAAGAACGAAGTCAGGAACATAAGCTCCAACAGCGGTAATTGCGGCTGTGATTGTATTCATTATATTCTATTATTTTCCTTTCAAATTATGATTAATTTGAAAAATTTTTAAAAGACCCGAAAATTACAAAAAAAAACGTAACGAATTTGTCTATATTTTCCTAAAAAACGAAAATTATAACCAACAAAAAAAACTCTCACTATGTGAGAGTTCTAGTATAATTTACAAAAACGTATTAAGCAACCGCTTCAGATTTATCGATAACAACTTGCCCTCTGTAGTACATTTTACCTTCATGCCAGTAAGCTCTGTGGTATAAATGCGCCTCACCTGTAATAGGACATGTAGCGATTTGAGCTACAGTAGCTTTGTAATGTGTTCTTCTCTTATCTCTTCTTGTTTTCGAGGTTTTTCTCTTAGGATGTGCCATTTTACTATATTATTTATCCGTTAATAGTTTCTTTAATTTTTCCCAACGCGGGTCAATATCTTCTTCTTTGTTACTCTCTTCCTTTTGTTCTTTTACACTCAGCTCATTCAGTTTTGTCAAAGCTTCTGTCTGAAGGCTTCCATCTTTAACCCCTGGATGAATCCTTTTTTGAGGTACAGAAAGCGCGATCATTTCATAAATATACTGCGCCACATCTATCTCATGTTCACCATGTGGTAAAATCAACAATTCTTCATTATCATCATTAAATTCATCTCCAAAGCGAACTATTAACTTCATTTTCCCTTTTATAGGTAAATCAAAATCTTCGCCTGTTAGATCACAAGGTACGTTTACCGCCCCTTTGTGTTTGAATTCTAATTCTAACATATTACTTTTCTTATCAAAAAGTAAATTGACTTTAATATCAGAATTTTGAAACTCATCGTACTCAAAATTCTTAAAGAACTCGTTATTTATCTGATACTCAAAATGGTGTTTTCCTAGTTTTAATCCTACGAAAGGAATTAAAAATTCTTTTGTTTTGCTCATTTCAACATCAATTTGAACAATTCAGTTCTAAAACTAGATATCTGAATTGGGGTGCAAAGATATAAAATTATTACAAATCTAATAATCTTATTCACCTTTTTTTGTTTATAACTGTTTTTCTTTTATTTTAAGAGGTTTTTGGCTAATCTCCTCATACTGATTACGCGAGCGAAAAATATCGATCGCAAGATATACTGCCTCCTTAAACGAATTGTAATCTGCCATGTCTTTTCCTGCGATATCATAAGCTGTACCGTGGTCTGGAGAGGTTCTAACTTTATTCAAACCTGCTGTATAATTCACTCCTTTTCCAAAAGACAATGTCTTAAACGGAATTAATCCTTGATCGTGATACATTGCTACAATAGCATCATATTTTTCGTAGTGACCACTTCCAAAAAAACCATCTGCTGGAAATGGACCGAAAACCATCGTTCCTGAATCAAATATTTTTTTCAATGTTGGCTTCAAAACCAAATCGTCTTCCTTTCCAATTACACCACCGTCACCAGCATGTGGATTTAGACCTAAAACTGCAATTTTCGGCTTAACGATACTAAAATCTTGAACTAGAGATTTTCTTATAGTTTCAATTTTTTTAGCAATTAACTCTTCAGTTAAATGAGAAGCCACTTCACTTAATGGCACGTGATCCGTAATTAAACCTACTCGCAAATTATCTTGAACCATCATCATAAGCGCATCACCTTCTAATTCCTGATTCAAATAATCTGTGTGACCCGGAAATTTAAAATCTTCAGATTGTATATTGTATTTATTAATAGGAGCTGTTACCAAAACATCGATTTCACCATCTTTTAATGCTTGTGTAGCTGCTGTAAAAGATTTAATTGCGTATTCTCCTATTTTAGGATCATTTGCTCCAAAGTTAATATCAACACCTTCTCTCCAAAGATTTAAAACATTTACTTTACCTGGAATAACTTGATCTAATTTATCAACTCCGTGAAATTGAACTGTCGATGTAAAACTTTTTCTAACAAAAGAAAGAATTTTAGCATTTGCAAAAATAACCGGCGTACACAATTCCAACATACGAGAATCCTCAAATGTTTTCAGTATAACTTCGCTTCCAATACCGTTTAAATCTCCAACTGAAATTCCAACAATTATATTTTCTGCTTTTTTATTCATGAGCTCAGTTTATTTATTACTAATTTTGATGTGCAAATTTAGTAAAATAAAACCACAATGTTCACAGGAATTATAGAAACACTTGGCAGGATTCATGAAATTCAGAAAGACCAAAACAATCTTCACGTAACCGTTGACTCATCAATAACTCACGAATTAAAAATAGACCAGAGCGTCTCGCATAACGGAATATGCCTTACAGTAGTTGCAATTAAAGACTCTCTTTATACCGTAACAGCAATAGACGAAACCATTCTAAAAACCAATATTGGCGATTGGAAAGCTGGTGATATTGTAAATTTAGAAAGAGGAATGAAGCTTGGCGACCGTCTAGACGGACATATTGTACAAGGCCATGTAGACCAAACTGGAACTTGCATTAAAATCGAAGAAGCAAACGGAAGCTGGAATTACACTTTTGAATACGATAAAAACCAAAACAATATTACGATCGAAAAAGGTTCGATTACTGTAAATGGAGTAAGTCTTACGGTTGTAAATTCTAAAGAAAATGAATTTAGCGTCTCAATTATCCCATATACTTATGAACACACTAATTTTAAAGATTTCAAAGTTGGAACAAAAATAAATCTTGAATTTGATGTCGTAGGAAAATATATTTCTAGACTTTATTTGATCAACAAATAACGTTTCACATTTCAACATAAAAAAAGCTTCAATTTAAATTGAAGCTTTTTTTATGTTGTTTTTATATATCACGGCAAAACCTAAAGCCAAACCTCCGATTGCTAAAAAAACAATATTTTGATCTATTGGTATACCAGCATGGTTATCGCAGTTTTGAGTCAGGTCATCACATTCTTCATCATCGTCACCTGCTGTTGTATTCACTTTAGCGCTATTTAGCATCGGTTTTGGAGGATGCTCAGATCCAGCCATAACTAATAAAACATTTAATAATAAGGCAATTACTAAAAATGGGGCTTTTAGATTCTTCATAAATTCAAGCTATTGCAAACTGCAATTCTAGATAATTATTGACAAATATTCTTTAATAGAAATTTCATACAAATACTTTTCTATCTCCAAAATCTTGGACAAAAGTATAAGTTTTTTGCACAAAACCAACTTTTAAAATCAAAAATACAAAACAAATTTTAACAGTTTTAACTAAAATGCCTATAATCCTTTTCAGAAAACGCCACAGAGGACAATACCTTTTTTTTATTACTAATCTCAACTCTTACAAGCTTATAAGAATTTCCTGATTTTAAAAAAATCTATTTTTTTAGCCTTTTCAAAAATTCCGTAAAACAAACCTATCAAAACTAGGTTTAGATTCAACACAGATACAATAGAGAATACTCTCAAATTAATATATTTGTAAAAAATAAATTCGACCACTCAAATTCAAAACAATTAAGAACCCTCAATCAAGCAAATGAAAAACCAATATACAGTCGGAAGTTTATACGCAGGTGTTGGCGGCATTTGTCTAGGTTTTGAAAATGCAGGTTTTAAATTAGAATGGGCGAATGAATTTGACAAAAAAGCTTGCGTTACCTACAGAAATAACTTCGAACATACTCTTATCGAAGGCGATGTAATGCAGCTTGAGGCAAAAGATCTCAATAAAATTGACATTCTTACTGCTGGATTTCCGTGTCAGCCCTTTTCTCTTGCTGGCCATAGAAAAGGTTTTAAAGATAGTAGAGGAAATCATTTCTTTAAAATATTAGATTTTATTGACGAAATGCGACCAAAAGTAGTATTTCTTGAAAATGTCAAAAACCTAAAAGGCCACGACAAAGGAAACACCATGAAAGTAATTCAGCGTGAAATAAAAAAACGCAATTATACTTTTGACAGCGCTATCTTAAACACAAAAGATTTCGGAAACATTCCACACAATCGAGAACGAATTTTCATGGTTGCTTTTGACAAAGATTTCGTCAAAAAAGGTTTTAAATTCAATTTTCCCGAAAAAGAAGAATTAACCAAAAAAGTTACCGATTTAATCACAAAAGAGAAAGTCGATAAAAAATTCTATTACACTGAAGACAAATACATGTACAACATGCTGAAAGAATCTGTTGTAAGAAAAGATAGAATTTATCAATTCAGAAGGCAATATGTACGAGAAAACAAGAAAGAAGTTTGCCCCACTTTAACTGCAAATATGGGAACTGGCGGTCACAATGTTCCCATTATCACAACTGAATTTGGTTTTAGAAAATTAACGCCAAGAGAGTGTTTTCGTTTTCAAGGCTTTCCTGATCATTATAAATTGCCTAAAATTTCAAATTCCAGCCTTTACAAACAAGCTGGAAACTCAGTAAGCATGCCTGTCATAGAAAGACTCGCCACCGAAATATTCAAATGCATTGAGAAGGCCGAAGCCAGACAATTAAAAGCCGAAAAAGTTTAAATACTTAAAAGCATAATTGTCCCTTCTATTTTTGCCAGGCAAACTTCCAGATTTTTTTCAATTTCTTTACTCCAGAACCTCAAAATAGTCCAATTTTCAGAAACTAGAAAAGCATTGACTTCTTCGTCCCGCTGTATATTTCTTTCAATTTTCGGAATCCAATATTCGCGATTCGTTTTAATTCTCAGCTGCTCCGTTTCCCAATCTTTTCCGTGAAAAAACTCGCTATCGACAAAAATGGCGATTTTATATTTGGCAAAAGTAAGATCAGGCCTTCCAAATACCTTTTTATTATTTTTTCGATATCTGTGACCTAATTTCCATAACGCTTTAGCAAGCCTTACTTCGCCTTTTGTAGCAGTACTTTTTATCGCCTGCATAGTTTTCCTCCTCTGTTCTGGAGTTAATCTATCCATCTGAAGATTAAATTTGTTTTGGATGGATAAAGTTAAGGGATTTTAGAAAAAGTGAAGTTTAATTTTTGATGCGGAAAATTTCAATTTTCACATTTGCAAAGTGTCAAAAAACAAAAAAGCCTTTACATTTCTGTAAAGGCTTTGTGTTTCTAAAAGAGTGGTCCCACCTGGGCTCGAACCAGGGACCACCTGATTATGAGTCAGGTTTTATATGTTTTCACTATTACTTATTATAAATTATTATTACTGATAATCAGTGATTTATGATTTTAAAAATAAAAAATGAATCATTATTTCTTATTTTAATTGTACTTTTGCTCGTCAAATGTTCGTCAGTTTTTAAATTATATTTTTCACTAATGGTATCACATAAATTCACAATAAAGACAACAGGAAATGCACAAGGCGAGTATTTCATTAATCTTGTTTTGATTAAAGACAGAATTAATACTAGTTTATCAATCAAGAAAAAATGTAAATATGATGATTGGTCATTCGAAACAGAACGGCTTAAAAAATCACATAAAGAATATAAACAAATTAATAATCTGATCGAAAAATATACGAGCCGTGTTAATACTATTATTCATGAATTTGAGCTAGATGAAACTCCATTCACCTTACATGATATTGTAACCCAATTCAAAAAAAAATCAGGAAAACAGCAAGCTCTTAGCTATACTGCTTTTCATGAAAGTTTAATAGAAGAAATTAAAAATGCAGGAAAATTGTCAACTTACAGCATTGAGAAAGATACCCTAAAATCTATCCAAAGATTTTTTAACAGAAGCGAAATCACATTTAAGGATTTATCTGTAGATGCAATTTATAAATATCAATCCTTTTTAAACGGGAACAATAATAGCCAAAGTACAATTGGAATAAGGATTCGTACTTTAAGAGCGGTCTTTAATAAAGCAATCAATCGTGAAATAATTCCCGGCACGATTTACCCCTTTAACAAATTTAAGGTATCAAAAATCAAGGAAAGCGGTAAAAAAGAATATTTATCCGAAGAAGAAATTGTATTGTTGAAAAATGCAGCTTTACTTAAAAAAAATGACATTTTTGCAAGAGATATGTTTTTGTTAAGCTTTTACGGAAGAGGAATTAATTTTATAGACTTAATACAATTAAAGAAAACAGATCTATATAAAGAAACAATTACATATAAAAGAAGCAAAACTGAAGTAATCGTAAACTTTAAAATAAACGATTTCTGGAAAGATAAAATTATAAATTACGCTTCAGCACCCGATTCGTTTTATTTATTTAATATTATTCATAATAATCAGAACTCTGAAATTTATATAAACAATAAAAAAGAAAAATACCTTAAGATTTTTATAAACAAACCGCTTAAAAAAATTATTACTGACTTGGGCATTAAGAAGAAAATAACCTACTACTGTGCAAGGCATTCATTTGCAACTATTCTGAAATTTAATAATATTTCACTAGACATCATTAAAGAAGCTTTGGGTCATAAAGACATTAAATCTACCATGTCTTATTTAAACACACTTCCAAGTAACACTTTAGACAAAATGATTGATGATATTATTTTTTGAGTCAGATTAGATTCAATATAAAATTATCTTTAAAAAATAATTAAGAGGTTTTGCTGACAGTACTGTAAATTGGATTATTTTATTCGCAAATTAATAAACTTTAATTTAAATGGCATCAAAAAAAATTATATTTGAGGTTATAAATACAAAACTTAACTGAATATCAAAATTCAGCCAATTTCAATTGTTATTAAAACATAACTTTTGTTTACTGATTTAAATTTTATATACCAACAAATAAAATTAACTTAGATTCTTAAGAAATCAGAAATGAAGGTTTTCTTGTTAGTGAGAATAACAAAAGTTGAAAATAAAATAAATGATTTAAATGAAAAATTGGATACCAAAAGCAGTTTCCTATCTGGAAAAATCATTAGGAAAAATACCTAGTGAACTTAATGAAATCGATTGGAAAGCCTCTTTATCACCAAAAAACGATAAGTTATGCAAGCATATTACAGCTTTTTCTAATTTACCTGGTGGTGGTTTTTTAGTTTTCGGTGTAGATGATAAAACAGCTGCAATTTTAGGAATCACAAAACCAGACGCAGATATTATTGTTGAGCGTTTGGCTTCTCTGTGCAGGGATGGTGTAGATCCTTTGGTTAGTATTGATCATAGTATTGAAACTTTTAGGGGAGAAGAACTGTTGTTCGTTCACATTAAGGAAAGTGCTGTAAAACCAGTTCATATTAAAAGCCAAACAATTGAAGAAAGTTATATTCGAAGCGGTGGAACTACCCGTAAAGCATCTCGTCAAGAAATCGGAGCTTTAATGCTCAATAGTAAAACACCAACATGGGAAGAGTTACACTCTTCTAAATTGCTGAATGAGGTTGAAATCATTACATTACTTGAATACGATAAAATTTTAGATTTACTTAAAAAACCGATACCTACTAATATTCCGGAAATTATCAAATGGCTTGAAGATGAAAAAATGATTGTTGATATTGATGGGAAAGGCTACTATATAAGCAATTTTGGTGCTATATCTGCCGCTAAAGATCTCAATAAATTTGACGGATTAAGTAGAAAGGCTCTCCGGTTGATAAAGTATGAAGGTAAAAATAAATCCGCAGGAAGTAAAGAATATCCAGGAACAAAAGGTTATGCAATTGGTTTTGAAGGATTAATTCAATTTGTAAAAGGACTGCTCCCTGGCAGTGAAGTTATTAAGCATGCACTTAGGGAAGAAACAAGTGTCTATCCAGAAATTGCTCTTAGAGAACTTATAGCCAATATTCTTATCCATCAGGACTTTACTATTCGTGGTACAGGGCCTATGATTGAAATTTTTGAAGATCGAATCGAATTTACTAATCCAGGCAAACTACTACCATCAAAAAAGATTGATAGATTGATTCGAACAACACCTGAATCTAGAAATGAAATTCTGGCAGCTGCTTTTAGAAGATATAATATTTGTGAGGAAAGAGGTTCTGGTTTTGAAAAGGCCGTTACCTCTATTGAACTTTTTGGTTTACCACCATTAAGATTTGAAGAAACGGACAACTCTTTTAAAGTTACTATGTATTCTCCTCGTAAATTTGCAGATATGTCCAATGATGAGCGTATTGAAGCTTGTTATCAACACAGTATTATTCAGTATTATGGAAATGGAGGCTTTAATAATACTTCTCTAAGAAAGAGATTTGGAATGCATGATAAACAAGCAGCTCAAATATCAAAATTGATTAAAGAGGCAATCGATGCTGGAAAGATTAAGCTAAAAGATCCAGAAAGTGAGTCCAAAAAATTCACCTTATATGTTCCATACTGGGCATAGTGTTTTTATATGTCTCACATTTCGAATTAAGTAATAAAGCACTGTAATACAAGCGTTTTTTATTTAACTCGAATTCGGAAATAATTCAGAAATGGATTTTTCATGGATTTTTCATGGATTTTTCATGGATTTTTAAATAAATTCCGGAAATAGATTTTTAATTGAGATTTGGAATAAAATTTAATCTTCAAATTTAGAATCAAAATCTGGAATAAGATTTTGAATTAGGCAACACTTTTATTTACTCAACATGCAGAATAAAAGTATAAAATCCCGATTTGCAAGGCTTTCTTATTTAACTCGAATTCGGAAAACAATATTTTAGTTTAAACGGATAATGTAAATTAAACGATAAATGTAAGTTTTCTTTGGTATAAGTCCATTAGTATGGAAAAGAACTTGAATTATTGAAAACATAGAATTGCTAAAAAAACGACCTACCTAAAGAAATAGAATTCTAAAACATATAAATTGATATTAAAAAAATCTAAAATTAGTTGAGCCTTTTTTATGAATAAGAATTATTCCGAAATTATTTATTGATTAGTTTTTCAAGCCTTGCCATCATTTCATCTTTTTCTTTCAACATCCTTTCATACAACGCAGTTCCGGATCTTGCATAAATTTTACATCGGCAAATACCATCTAAAACCTAATCTGACTCCAAAGTTTGAAGAATTTCTTGGGTAACCGTCAGAACGATAAGCCATTACTTCCGGTTCTATATAGGCATTATATTTAAGTTTCCCCGACCATATATAACCCACCCTAAAATCCATAGGAAGAGCAACTTTTCCCGTTTTATAATCAATTTGCCACTCCGGCTCAATACCGGCATAAACACCATTTGGCCAGGTATAAAATACATTGGGCTGAAGTACTGCGTAGGCAGATGACCCATATTTTCCGTTTTCTGAAACTGTAAAGAAATTCTCTAAAATCCAATACATCTGCCATTTGCCCAGATTTGTAAACGTAACTGTGAAAGCTGGACCGAGACTCCATTGCGGAGAGCCAAGCTGATGATCACTGGCTGTTGGAATCTGGATATTCCACCCGGCTCCAAATTGTCCCCAGTTTTTTTTCCCCAATATAAAAAATTGGTTTAATACGACATCTCCCAATCCTGTAGTGCCATCAGGCGCTGTATTTACAAAAGCAATGACCCTGATCAGCTGAGGAACTTTTATTAAAAGCCCCTCTTTCAAAGGCAGGATACCACGGATACGAAAGTTTTGCGCAAAGCCATCCTGATTTTCGGATTTAAAAATTGCATATTCTTCCAACTGCAGCTGCCACGCCAAAGTGGTAGGGTTCATCACTTCCTGTGATAACTTTACCGAAGTTGCTCCACTTGGTGGCTCCTCGGTTTCTTTGGTTTCCTGAGCATATGCGCCATAATCTATCATACCAATTATAAAAAGAAGTAAGCTAAACCTTCGGCAAGATCTTATACATTCATTTTTTTTACTTTTCATATCCATTTAGGTTAATTTTTTATTTTTCAGGATAAATAACTTTCCAGTCATTTTTCATATCGGAGACCGTCCAGCCTTTTGCTTTTGCCTCATCAAGACCTTTGTCCAGCGTGCCCACAGGTGATTTTCTATCATAAGCCCATTCTCTTATAGAATCTGTATGATGAACATATAACATAAAGCTTTTATACTTATTAGAAGCCGTATACTGAAGCATTTGCAGGTCCCCATCTGAGTTTCCGACTGCAAATACAGGTTTACGACCGATAAATCTGTTAATGCCAACCGGCTTGCCTTCTTTATCGTCAATAAAATCAATTTCAGCCAGCCTGTTGATCAAAGGATTACTATTATTGTAATCAAATTTTGTTTTAATACTGCTACCAATAATCTGATCCTTTGGAATTCCATAAACGTCTTCAGCCCAAGGACGCATAAATTCAATTCCTCCCCCTGAGACAATAAACACTTTAAAGTCATTAGCTTTTAAATAATCTACAAGCTCAATCATAGGTTGGAATACCAATTGGTTAAAAGGTTTTTGTTTAGTAGGATGCTTGGCAGTTGCAACCCAATCCTTAACCAATTTTTCAAATTCATCAGTATTCATTCCTGCATGGGTAGTCATCACGATCTGCATCAGTCCTTTTTCTCCCTGTTTCATCAAATCCCCCATATTATTTTCCAGCAGGGCTTTATAGGGTTGTTTGTCTTTCCATTCGGGATGATCTTTGGCCATCGCTTTGATCCTGTCAACAGCAAAAAAGAATTGAAAATAGATTGGTTTCTCGGACCAAAGCGTACCATCATTATCAAATGTGGCAATACGCTCCGAAACTGGGATAAAATTTGCACTCTCAGGATTTGTTACATCTTTTACATAATCTACAATAGCACTCTTGGTTTTATTGTCATTCCAGGATGCCAATGGATTATCATTCACAGAAGACTCTTTTGTATCTTTTATTGCTGTCTTTTCTTTTGACTGCTCTTTTTTACATGCTGTTATCAGGGTTAAGAAAACAAAAAAGGCAGTAAACCTAAAGGTCAATATTTTTCTAATGTTATTCATAATTGATTTGATTTTGATTACTTGAATGAAGAAAAGAAATACTGGAAAATAGTGCTTAATAAATAAAAAAAAGATACCCTTATTTATTTGTCATTTCAATCTTACCTTTATAAATCTCTTCTAATTTTTTAGGGGCTCACTAGGAATCCAATATATCTGCTAAGTGAAATTAGGATTAGGAAAGAAACCATACCTCGTTATGCAAAACCTGCATTATACAGCTTAGTTTATTTTTCTTTAAGGCTTTAAAAGTAGAATGAGTTTCAGGTTAATAACTTAAACATAACCTTAGAAGAAAATTGAAGTATAGTGGCAAAGAAATAAAACCATCTCAAATTTTGTTTTGAGACGGTTTTTTAAAATTTTTATTAAAATAATGATCACCCTCCACCGCTTCTTTTAGCAGTTGATATGGATTTTAGTTTCTGTTGTGCCTCTTTAAGCTTCAAATAATTATCAATAGTAATTGGACCAGGATAGAGGTTACTTTGCACTTCATGAGGCGGATATTTTTCATAGGTTTTAGCAAATTCTCCAATAATGTTCTGGATAGTTGGCAAAAACCATGTTTTCTCTGTAAAATTGTTCATGAATAAATCATAGCGCTCTTGCGGATCTGCCCATAAGTCAAATATTTGCGGTACAGTTGCTACATAACTCGCCGCCCCTTTCCAACCTAAATTAGAATCTACCGCCAAACCACCTGTTGCTTGTCCGTTATCACCACGTAAATTAAAGACTGCTTTGAATTTTCCAACTCTGATAGCTCCAGGCAATAATTCATCTTCAGTAAAATAAAACCACATGTTTCTTTTAGATTTTCCTGTACCAAATAAAACTGGAGACATATCATAACTGTCAAAAATAGTTGGTTTTCCTTCTCTGTCTACCGTTGGCAATTCCTGCCCTGATAAAGCGGCAAAAGTTGCCATAAAATCCAGTGTTCCTAAAATATCGCTGTTTTTACTATTTGCTTTAATTTTTCCAGGCCACCATGCTAAAGTTGGAATACGGCTACCGCCTTCACGATCAGTTCCTTTTGTTCCTCTAAAAGGAGTATAACCACAATCAGGATAAACGTCTTGCCAAGTTCCATTATCAACCGTATAAATGATTAATGTATTTTCGGCAATTCCCATGTTACGAACTTCATCCATAATACGGCCAATTCTTGAATCTAATTCAACAATACAATCGGCGTATTTATTTTTACCTGCAGATTTACCTGCATAATCAGGATGCGGTAAATTGGGCTGGTGATTTTTTGCAAAAGAGATTTCCATAAAAAATGGTTTATCTTTTTTACCGTTTTCTTTCAGCCATTTTATAGACTCTTCTTCTGTATATTGATCTAAAAACGGAATTACTTTTCCGTCTATTTTTCTAACTTCTCTGTATGGCTTTCCAGCCTCTCCTTCTAAAGCACCTTTGGTTCCTTTGACCCATGTTGCTCTAATATCATCTGGCATGTCAGCATTCCAATCTGGATCTGTATAAGTGTAAGCGTTTAAGTGGTAAAGCGTTACGTTTTTCATCACATCAAAACCTTGTGCAATTGGCATGGAATAGTCTTCTTCGCCCAAGTGCCATTTTCCTGCAAAAAAGGTATTGTAGTTTTTACGTTTTAATAAAGATGCTAATGTCCACTCCGCTTTTGGAAGTCCACCGCCATCTCCGGGAAATGCAACCGTTGTCATACCGCTTCTATTAGGTATCCTTCCAGTAATTAGCGCTGCCCTTCCTGGTGTACAGCTTGGCTGTCCATAAAAAGACCAAAACTGCATACCTTCATTCGCCATTCTATCAATATTTGGAGTTGCGGCTCCTCTAGCTTCACCACCGCCATAAGGACCTAAATCTCCCCATCCGGTATCATCTGACAATAAAATAATAATATTCGGACTTTTGCTTGACTGTGCGTTAAGGATCACACAAAATAGCAAAAATAAGACTAAAAAAAAGTTTTTTTTGTTCATGATATAAGATTTTATAATTATACAAAAGGGATAAAAGCATCCTACTCAAACAAAAATTATAAAAATTCATTTAACCAATTCAATTGTTTGAAACAAGATCAATTTATAAACTAAACTATAAATTTAGAGAAATAACTTATCTCAACTTTCTTAAATTGGTTTCATTTTATAATATGAAACAAAAAAACAGCAGATGAAACCATAAATAATAATAATAATAATAGTAGTTAAAAATATAGTATTCATATGGACTTTGTTATGCCTAGAAATTGAAGACCTTTAATGGAATTCTTATCAAAACAACTACGAACATTGAATTATTTACTTCCAATTGAATTTATATACGCTTTTTTCATAAGCTTTTTAGTTTCTTTATCATTATTAATATACATATACTCCCAAGCTTTTCTTATTCTATCGTTTTGAATTTGCAGCATTTCAATTTCTTTGTTATTATCGCTATAATGTATTCCCCAGTTATAAAGATTGCTTAGGGCTACCAGTATAACAAGCCATAAAAACCATCTTCCAAAAACAATTTTATAAAACAGTTTTGCATCCTGTTCTGGAAATAACAAAATCTGAAATTTCCTAACGATACTTTTTGGCTGCCTGCCAATCATAAATTTAATATCCAGGAAGCTTTTTTGCAGGATAGCCTCTATTGGTTTAATATCCAATGATCCCAAAACATTTTTTTCTGCTTTCTGCTCCTTTGTAGATACATCGATTTTATTCCCTATGTTATTTATGGCAATAATAAGCGCCTCAATATGCCGATTATTTGTCTTCTGTTCCTGGGCAAATTCCTCCAATACTAATTTTAATGTTTCTCGTTCTATATGTTCTTTGTTTGCATCTGTTTCCATACTACTGTTTTTAAAATATTATCTCCTTAATGATGGTCTCTTTTTTTTCTTTTGAAGTCTTCTCATTAATTCAGGATCAATATAATCCGGTTCATATTCAGAATTCATTAGCTGACCTGTAAATCCTAAAATCTCTTTAACAACTTCCTCTCCTGTTCTACCTAAGTTATAGTTTTGCTTTTCTTCGTTTTGCTTTCCAGTATTGAAAGAATTAGATATTGACTGACTATCTCTGTCATGATTTTTTTCTTCACCAACATTTTTCCTGGCATACTGTTGTTTCTGATGTAATCTTTTTTCAATTTTTGTTAATGAATAACCAACTTCGCTTCCTTTTATTTTTACTTTTTTATCATCTATAAAAGAAATCCCCCTGCCTTTGAGAACTTTATATCCTAAATTTTGCATTTGTTTTTCAAATGCTAGATAAGAACTGGCAGACTTTAATGTCTGCTCGATATCTGCTTTAAGTTTTTCTTTTCTACTATCATGACGAGGCAATAACCTGTCTTTAGGAGTAAGGAATGCTCTTGGACTTAATACTTCTTGAAGACCATATTTCTTTTCAAGGCGACGACAAAGTTCAGCCATCCGTTTATAGCTATTACTATCATTGGCAACCTTACCATCAAAGCCAACTCGATTGGATGCAATATGAATATGTTGCTCTTTGGTATCCTTATGTAGCACACAAATGTATTGGTTGTCTGCTATACCAAACTCCTTGGCACATTCTCTGCCAACTTCTCTCAATTGTTCTTTGGTTAATGTATCTTCCGGAGCTAAACGTAAGGTCAGATGCAACATTGGTTTTTCAACACGCCTGCTTAATTTTCTAACATCTTTAAACTGCTTCGTAAGCTCATACTTGTTACCGAAGCATTTATTATATTCTAATACTTCTGCTCGGTCCTTATGCTGCAAACGGTCTTGCATTGCAAGTGCAAGTTTTTTCTCTTCAGACAATTCTCTTTTATCTTCCAAACAATAGCTAATGCAATGGTAAAACGAGCTACCTATACTTACGCGACCAATCATGACATAAAGTTTTTAATTTGAACGGCAAGATTTTTAACCTGACCTGACTGTACTTTTAATTCTGCCCTTTCAAGCGGACTTAATTCATCGTTGCTATTTCTCTTTTTAGCTATTTGGTTCAGGTTGGCTGCCATATGGTTGAGCACTCCGGTAAAACTTAGGATTTCTTTCGGAAGGGCTTTATTTCTGTAATCAATCTTTGCAGTTAATCCGATTTCACGAAGGTATTCAGAAACAGTAAGATTTACTTTTTTAGCTTTGGATTCAATTATTTTACGCTCGTAGAGTGTACATTTAATTGCCATTAGTTGGTCTCTCTTTATCGCCTTTTTGGGTCTACCTCCTGTATTTTTTTTTGTTTCATTCTGTTGTTCCATAATCTTTCATCATTTATTTTTTGAATGCGGCAGCATGAAAAAAATTCTCTCAACGAATGCCATAGCATGAGAGGAGCCAGCGTTTTGGTTTTACCAAAACATAGCTGGCTACCACTCGGACGTCATATAGATCTCCTAAAACTATGACCTCGTTTAACTTGCTGTTCCTGGTTTAACCATTCGTTTAAATCTTTCTTTTGCTCATATAAAAAACTTTGATCGGTATATTTTGCAGAATCTCTTTGAAGGGCTTCGCTAGTAAATTTTATACCTCCGGAATCTCTGTCTAAATAAAGATCGACTCTATCGTGTTTTTCCATTAATTGTAAAGACTTCTTAAAAAAAGATAGAGAATTTAGTATTAGGAAATTTGTTTGTAGTTTAACCGATTTTTGATTCATCATTTTATAAGAGAGGTAGTCAAAAAAGCCTTCAAAAACGACTACTGATTTTGCTTGGGCATTTATGAAAGTGATATCTTTTGGTGAGCTGCTACCTTTAAAATTTTCACTACGTAATTCATATCCTCCTGAAATATTTTGAAATCCAATAACAGTATACTTTCGATTATTTAAACAAAAATCAACCTCTTTACAATGCTGCCTTGCAATCTCTTGTGAAATGCTTCGTTTGTCTAAATAAGCCATCAGCAACTTATTTTCCAATGTGCGTACATCAACAATGACAATTTTATCAAGTGGATTATCTTTCTTTTCATTTGCAATTCTTAGATTTGAAGACTGTCGATTCTCATTCTTAAGGGATAAACTTATACCAGAGGAAATACTTTTGTCATTTAAAAGTTGTAAAAATTCCGAAACAGTGCATCTAAAATATTCAATCCCAAAATCGACTACATTTCCTCCTTTGCCTGTTCCGTGGTCATACCATAAATTCAACTTTTGATTCACTTTGAAAGAGGGTGTATTTTCATTTCTGAGTGGCGATAAATACCAATAATCCTGATTTTTTATTTTTGATGGCTCATGCCCTAATGTTTTAAGATAATTGACTAAATCAATTTGATTTGCAATTTTACAATTGAACTTTTCCATAATTGTTTTTTTTAATCTTCTATTTTATTTGGCACAAGTCTGTTCATTTGCTAATGAAAAAAAAGAACTATAATTTTTTCTTTTTTTAATATTTTGATGCAAATTTCATCTAACCCATTGATTATACTGACACTACACTGCATCAATAGCTGCATCAGTGCATCACTTTATTTTTATCCTGCATCAGTTTTGCATCAAAAAAGATTGTTTTTTAGTTTGATGCAAGCTTTGATGCAGATCTGTTTACCTCAATTACAAGCCTTTATACTAATTTTGCATCAAAGCATCAAATATTTTATAAAACAAAATCTTTTTGATGGTATAGAAACGTCCTCTTCTATCTACTTTCACATACTCACCGTGCGACAATAATTCAATTCCACAATAAGATTTCGTATTGTCTTCGGGTATAAAACCCCACCGTTTGAGAATATTTCTTATTTCACTAGCAGAAATATCCATTCTGTTATTTTGCTTTCTCAGTAGAATAAAAATATCATTAGGAGCTAATTTCAACTCATCCTTTTCCATTTTTTCAAAACATTCATGAATCAATTCAAGTATCAGAATTTCTTCTTTATTTCGATTTACAAGCTTTAACAAGGAAGCGGTCATAATTTGTTCGGGTTTAAACCACATTCTGGTTTTTTGCTCGGAAAAATAATTTCTCATTTGCAGGTACTTTAAGAAATACGGAATTTCTTTATTCAGTTTTTTAAGAAAGAATACATCTTCTGTATTTATAGTGCGAATTTTACGAATCCAAAAACGGATTTCTTCTTCGTCTATTTGAATAAAATTATCTTCATTATTAGAACAAAGAATAAATTTTGCAAAGAATTCAATTTCTTGTCGATCCTTTCCTTTTGCTTCTATTTTATCTTTGTCAGTCGTAGAAAGGTACTTTAAACGTTCTGTAATTTCTTTTTTATCAAAAAACACTTCATCAATCGCTACAAGTAACATACTCGCCCAATCAGAATTAAACTGCGAACCAAATGAATCGCCTTTTATGTAAGTCATATTCATTCCAAAAATTGCTTTCAACCACTTTATAAAAGAGCTTTTACCTGTCGATCGCTCTTTGCTTACTAAACAAAGAATCGGTAATGTTTGCGTAGGTTTTTCATATAAAAGTTTTACGTAGTCTAAGCCTAATTGCGCTTGATCGCCAAAAATATGTTGCATAAATTGCAATGAATTCGGAATCAATTTTTCGAGTTCATCTATCGGAAAATCCTTGACGATGGGTTGGTTAGGGAGTTCATGATAGGTATTATAGAAATCATCTACAATTTGCTCGTAACCAAAATGATTAGGAATACAGCAAAATCCATCTAATTTAAGTATGCTATTCAAAAATGATTTTCCATGATCTGAAATGATTGTTTCACGATTCCACCGAACCATTACTTTTACTTTATCACCAGAAATTAAAGGTTTATCAATAATTTTGAAATAGGAAGTCCCTACTCTGATATAAGGAATATCTAAGTCCATAAGATTCAAATTATAATCCTTACAATCTTGTCATAAGAATTTGATTAAAAAATAAAAGATTTTTATGCGTTCATGCAGAAGTTGAACGACTTATTTTTTCCACAAAGCAGCATTTGTGTTCTCAAGATCTTCAGTAGTACTAATGATCTCTCCGTTTAGATAATCAAGAAGATCCTCTTTTCTAAAATAGATTTTCTTTTGACCTTTTTTCTTGGAATATCTAATCTTTCGTTGGTGGGTAAGCTGATAAATGTATTTAACTTCTATAGATAAAAACTCTGCAGCTTCTTCAGAGGAATAAACATCTTTACTATTTAAAGATAGTTTCATTAATGCCTTTTTAATAAACGCATCTTGTTTCTTTGCTAGTTCCATTACGATCAATTCCAATCGATCAATTTTGGAAGTAAAATTACTTGCATCCATGTTTCTAATTTTTAAATTATGAAACAAGTTTACGGAGGTTTGGCTATGTAAAAAATCGTGTAAAAACAATTTACATATTTAAAATAAATCATAATAATAAATTCTCAAGCAGAACAAATCATTTTAGCTTATTTTATCTTTAAAAAACATATTTGAGTAATCAAATTTTACATAGCGATCAAGGCAATTTTTCAAATAATCGTGTAAAATCGTTAATGTGTAAAGTTTTAACTCCATCATTTATTGTAATATACTTATTCAAAAAATCAATAATTTTGGTGTTTGTTTTATCTTTACTCTGAGAATTCCAATTTTTTTGGATATTGAAAAGTGACGTCAATATCTCTATTATGTTCTGTTTCGAGTTTCTTTTATTATCTATTTTTATTAAAATTGATCCTTCTTTTATTTCCATTCCATTGCAGAACTTATAAAGATTTTCAATTGAAGAATTATCCCGAAAAATATTAATACACTTTTCTATTACCAAATCAAACTCTCTTCGATGAATCTGTTTAATAATATCTCCATAGGTTAGATTTACTGCGTCTTTAAAATTTACACCGTTCTGATTTATTGATTCAATTACATTTCTTTCTTCAAAAATCACTTCTCTTTGCTTAAATATTTCCTTGGGATTTTCAAACCAATCTCGTACTATTTTAAAAATACTTCTTGGAGTTTTTACCTCAAACATATAGAACAATACAAATTGAGTAAGAATTAATAAAAAGAGATTCAATATGATTTTGTAAGTATCTGAAATACTCAAAACTTCTTTTCCGAGGAAGGTTCCTATGAAAAATGATAAGAAACAAAGCAGTAATAAAATCAATAACCTGTTTTTGTTTATTCCAGCATAATAATTAAATTTCTCTTCAAAATATAGATTTACAAATAAAGGTTTAACTATGAAAAATAATCTAAAAAGAAGATATACAGGTACAATAATTTTAGCAAAAATTAGGATAAATGACAAGATGTAGATATAAATGGTCATATTACAATCAGTTAATTCCCATAAAAGTAAACAAAACTAATTGATTATAAAAAACATTTTGTTCGTCAAATGTTCGTCAGAAAAAATAAAAAAGCCTTTACATTTCTGCAAAGGCTTGATTTTACCAGTGGTCCCACCTGGGCTCGAACCAGGGACCACCTGATTATGAGTCAGGTGCTCTAACCAGCTGAGCTATAGGACCGGTTTAGAGGATGCAATATTACTACTATTTTTCATTCACTCCAAATATTTTAAGACATCATTTGTATTTTATTTTAAATCTTTTTTTGAATCTCAAAAACGAAATTGATTTTCAACGTCTTATTCAAAAATTAAAATGACATTTTTTTATTTAATTTCTTGACAAAGCTCAACCAAAACACCATTTGTGTTCTTTGGATGAAGAAAAACGACCAATTTATTATCGGCTCCCTTCTTCGGAACTTCATTAATTAAGACAAAACCTTCGTTTTTTAAACGTACAATTTCAGCTTCGATATCATCAACATCAAAAGCGATGTGATGGATGCCCTCTCCTTTTTTCTCCAAAAACTTTGCAATCGGACTTTCTGGATTTGTTGCAACCAAAAGTTCGATTTTGTTATTTCCGGTTTGAAAGAAAGAAGTTAATACACCTTCGCTTTCTACAGCTTCCATTTTATAAGACGGAACGCCAAGCATTTTTTCGAACAAAACATTCGCATCGTCCATGTTTTTTACTGCAATCCCGATATGTTCTATTTTGTTTACCATCTCTTCAAATTTATTGATTTGTGTATGTTCTAAAATAACCGCATTCTGCAATAACATCCTGATAATATTTGGTATCAGAATAGTCTTTTCTTAAAGCTTTGAACGAGTTCCAGGCAATAAAATTAACTTTATCATCTTGAATTTCCCAATAACTGTTTACGGCGCTGTATTTTTTATTGTAATAATCATTTCTTTCACATTTCGAAATCAGATACAAACATTTTGCTTTTTGTTCTTTGTTCGAAGCTGCCTCAAATGCTTTTTGGTAATACATTTTAGAAACCGAATTATTTGTAATCATTTCTTTCATCGAATCTCTAAATGAATACGGACTTGAACCATAACCTACAATGCTCATTTCATAAAAAGTTCTTCCGTTTCCAAAATGAGAAATATTGTAAAACGCATTTCCTAGCAAAAGGCTGTTCGTATAAACATCTTCTTTCTGCGCTAATTTATCTTGCATTTCTTTTATGGTAGTTAAGAAATCCATAAAAGTATATTTTCTCTTTTGATACGCTGCATGTTCACAATCGTGGCAATCTTTTATATTTCCGTTAAACGGATTTCCTAAGAACTTATAATTTTGAACTGAATCTGTTTGTTGCATAAAAGCAATTGCTTCTGGAATTTTGTTTTTGAAAGTTGCCTGAACCGCCTGAAAGTTATTAATGTCTTTCAATTTTAAACTATAAATTCCTGCGCCAATTTTTTCAATTTCAGATTTATTAGATTTTTCTAAAAAGCCTTTTATTGCAAGCAGATTTTTTTCATTGTCATAATATGCATTTCCATCGTTCCAATAACTATAGCGTGATTCTCCATAAATCTCAGCCATAACCAAATTGCCTTGTTCTTTATACAAATGCGACAAATAACTTCTGCTCCATGAAGAAGCATTTTGATAACGAAATGTGTCTCCTTTATAATTTTTAGGAAGCTCAGTGTACAGCCAATTCAAATCAGCTAGAATGGTTTTCTCATTTTTATCTGTCAGTTTATCGATCTTGCTTAAATTATTTACAAAACGCAATAAGCGAAGTTGCATTCCTGCCAATTCTGTTTTCGGAAGCGTTTTTTCAGCTTTGGCATAATTTTTATCTGCATTAGCATAATCGCCTTTTAGCGTTTGAAGATATCCAATTGCAATGTCCCACAAATATGGCTTTTCAGTATTTCCAGCAGCAGAAATTTTAGCTATCAAATCAACAGCGCTATTGTCTACTTTTGTTTTATTTTCTGCTTTATTTTCGGCAACAGTCTGCGGTTTCGGTTTTTGATTTTCTCCTTGCCCATCCACCTGAAACGAATTATTTATTTTTTGTTCTAGCGAATTAACCAATCTTGTCCCTAAATAATTTAGATGTTCGCTTTTTGGGTCTAATTCGTAGATTTTTTCAATCGCCTGTTTTTCGTCTTTGTAATATCCGTGAATTGCCCAAAGTGCTGCTTTTTCTTTGTTGTTTTTTGCCATTGCCAAAGCTTTAGTCCAATCTGACTCATTTTTTGGTTTAAAACTATAAGCTGTAACCACTCTTAATTCTGGACATTTATCAAAAACTTGAGCGTATAAATAATTCGAAGTCGCAAATTTTTTCTGCTTATAATTAATTCCAGCAACATATGCCAAAGCGCGATAATACAAAGTATTTTTAGCAACTGAGCTTTCTGTTTTATTAAAAAAATCAATTGCTTTTTGTTTGTCGTTACTATAGAAACGAGCTTTCATGGTCAAGAACCAATATCTGTTTTTCAAAAACGGATCCGACAAAGTATTATACACATTTTCTATGGACTGAATCATTTTGGCATCATTGAAAGTTTTTGCCACAACAGGATCGTAACTCCAATAATCTTCACCAATTGAAACCGTTTCTATCTTTTGGGCTAAATACAGAAATTCGACAAAGTTCTTCACTTTCTCATCTTTCAGATTAAGCTTTTTGCCCCATTTTTGCGTGCTTTTATTTTCTTTTTTCGTTTTATAATAAACATGCAAGCCTTCAATTTCTTCTTTGTTTTTGATGGTATTTTTGTCATCAGAATAATATCTTGGCTTTTCATCTCCAATTAAAAAATAATTGACCGTTGTCGTATCAACTTTTCCCTTTAAATAATCTGCCCAATCTGATTTTATATTTTTATTAAAACGAGAATTGTGTTGGGTATCAAAACCAATTCCGTAGAAAATTCCGCCCGACAAAAACAAAGGCGAATACGATTTATCAGCAAAAGTTTCTGGAGTAAAATTTGAATTGTAAGAACCTAAATAATCCCAATCTCCATCAGCGCAGGCGTATATAATTCCGAATGCAGAAAGCAAAACGGCACTAGAAGCAAGAAATAATCTGCTTAAAAGTATTTTTTTCATAATTGTTTAAATTGAATTCGTCTAAATCGTAAAATATAATTTCGTTTGGCTTTTCGACAAGATGATCTTGCAAATCTTCTGCCATTTCTTTTAAATCTTCTGGTTTTATTTCTTCTATTTTCAAGAGATCATTTTCTTCATAAAAAACTCCATTTTTATAATTGGATTGTTTTACTCTGAAAAAAATCGGACTTGTTTTTTCAAAATTGGAATCTTTCTCTAGTTCTCTGCTATTCATTTTAGAACGAAGTCCAATTACTTTGTTATTTCTTATATGAACTCCCCACGAATAAATTGGAAATGCGAAATCTAAATGTAGCGGATATCTTTTTACACTTTTAAGATATTTTTCTGCCACTTTCCTATCATAAATAGAATTTAAAGAATCGGGCGCAATTGATCCCATATTATAATACATCAAAACTCCAGAATCGACATTTGGGATTTTTGTCTTTTTGAAGTATTTCACTTGATGCAATCGAATCGTCGCAGAAAGCTTCTTTTTCGAAAGCTTTTTAAAAACCTCAATAAATTTCAGGTAATTCTCTTTGCTTTTTAAAGTCCAATCGCAGTCAATTTGAATTTCCTGACACTCAATTTTGTTTTTAATATTGATTTGCTCGATAAAACCAAACGTTTTTTGAGCCAAATCGTTTACATCCAAATTGGATTGCAACATAACTTTGTTCTGAATAAAAACAACCGGAACAATTTTATATACTTGGGGATTTTCTTCAAAACGAACAGGACTTATAGGAATTGGAAAATTTGATTCTGGATGAAGCCCAATGTCAAAATATCGTATATAAAGTTTTTGAACATTGTTATTGATTAATGCTTCTTTTTCTGTTTTTGAAAATTTGAAAATTGTTTTCCAGTAATAAAAAGAGATTACTGGCTTTTCGCTTTTAGTGCATGACAGCATTAAAAAGAGAAACGAAACTAAAAAAAAACGCTTAAACAAAACTTTAGATAATTATATTTTAGAGCAAAAGTAAGAAATTATATCGCCTTAAAGCGTTTGAAACCCTAAAAACTTAGAAGGAATCTAAAAGTGCCAAATCCTAATAAATGGCTAAAAAATTTCGATTAAAGCAAATATAATCGTTATTTTGTGCAATCAAATTGAAAAACCATTATGTTGAAAAACACTCTAAAATACATTGCATTTATAATTTTAATCTCAATGATAAGCTGTGCCAAACGAGGCAGCATTACCGGCGGTTTAAAAGATACATTGCCACCTGTTTTAATATCGAGCATTCCTAAAAATTTTTCAACCGATTTTAAAGGAAATACTATCACTTTAAATTTTGACGAATATGTCAAACTTAAAAACACAAACAAACAGCTAATTATTTCTCCTCCTTTAAAAAATGAGCCGTTAATCACTCCTACGAATGTTAGCAAGTTTATAAAGATTCAAATTCGAGATACTTTACAGCCAAACACGACTTATAGTTTTAATTTCGGACAAGCAATTACGGATAATAATGAAGGGAATCCTTTAAATCAGTTTAAATATGTTTTCTCTACTGGACCTTATATTGATTCCTTAAAACTGAGCGGAAGAATTAAAGATTCTTACGGAAAATATGTCGACAATTTCGTTTCTGTAATGCTATACGAAGTAAATGACAAATTCAAAGATTCTACTATTTACAAAGAATTTCCTCGTTACATAACTAACACTCTGGACAGTATGCGAACTTTTCAGTTTGAAAATTTAAAAGAAGGAAAATATCTTTTAGTAGCATTAAAAGACAAAGGATCGAACAACAAATTTAATCCGAAAGATGATAAAATCGGATTTTTGAAAAATTACATTACCATTCCGACAGATTCTGTTTATGATTTAGAATTGTTTAAAGAAACATTGCCTCTAAAAGTTTTCAAACCTATTCAGGCTTCAGGAAATCGCCTATATCTTCCTTATGAAGGAAAACAGAATTTCAAGAATTCGAAACCGAAAGTTGTTCTTAAAAACGGCAATGAGGTTCTCGAAACTATTATAACGCAATTCCCTAAAAAAGACTCGCTTCAAGTTTGGTACAAACCTATAAAAGTAGATTCTTTATCGATGGAAGTTGAAAAAGGAAGTTATAATAAAAAGTTTTCTTTCAAGATTAAAGCTTTGAAAAAAGATACTTTAAATATTAAAGCGCTACAAAATGGGCAGATTAATTTTAGAGAACGTTTTACTTTAGAAACCGAAACGCCACTGGTAAAATTTGACAAATCTAAAATTAAATTAATAAACAAAGACTCTATTGCTGTTCCTTATACAACAGAATATGATGAATTTGATCAGAAGCTTTACATTGATTTCAAAAAAGAGCCTTTAGACAAATATAGTTTCACTTTCTTGCCAGGTGCTTTGACCGATTTCTATGAAAAATCAAACGATACTTTGTCTTACAAACTAAGCACAAAAGAATATGCCGATTACGGAAATATTATTTTGACTCTTAAAAACGTAAAACGCTTTCCTATAATTGTCGAATTGACCAATAAAAAAGGAGACGTTGTTTTGGCAGAAGGGTATTCTGAAGGTGCAACTACATTAGAATTCAATCTACTGCAACCAGATGTATTTACTGTTCGCGTTATTTACGATGACAACAAAAACAAGCAATATGATACAGGTAGTTTCTTAGAAAAGAAATATGCCGAAGAAGTATTTTACAATCAGGAGGAATTTGATGTCCGTGCCAATTGGGATCGGAACGAAACAATTGACCTGAGCATTCCTTTTAATCCAGCAGTCGAGAAAAAAGAAGACGATAAAAAGAAAAAAGAAGCAGAAAAGAAACGGAAAGCTTTCTAGAGTTTAATTTCAAACTGATCTTTATCGCTTAAAAAGTCTAATTTTTTACGCGTTTCATACATGGTGTTTTTGTCTAATTCAATGACAAAAACACCATTTTTTTCTTGTGGCTCTAAAACATAATTCCCTAAGAAATCTATCGCCTGCGAATGTCCAATATGTTCATAATCGTGAGCATCATTACCAATTCTATTTACTCCAACTACATACGAAAGATTTTCTATCGCGCGAGCTTTTAGTAAAACATCCCAAGCATTGGTGCGTACTTTTGGCCAATTGGCAACATATAAAATGAGATCGTAATTTTCTACATTTCGTGCAAAAACAGGAAATCTCAAATCATAACAAATCTGAAGGCATATTTTCCAGCCCAGATAATCGACAATAACTTTTTGATTTCCGCACGTATAAACCTTGTCTTCGCCTGCGAGTGAAAACGAATGTCGCTTATCGTAATATTGAAATTCGCCTGACGGAAAAACAAAAATCATACGATTGTAATATTTTTCATTTTCTGTAATGACAACACTTCCTGCAACAGCTGCATTTTTTTGTTTTGCTTTCAATTTCATCCATTCAATCGTGTCTCCCTGCATCGTTTCCGCAACTTCAGAAGCATTCATTGTAAATCCGGTCGAAAACATTTCAGGAAGCACAATTAGATTTACCTCCGATTGAATTTCATTGATTTTTGAATCAAAGTTTTCTCGGTTTTTACTGGCATTCTGCCAAAAAAGATCGGTTTGGATTAAAGCAATTTTCATTTTTAAATAATATGAAAGTCAAAAAACGATTTGAAATTAGATTACAACCAAACTCGGAACAGCGCTTTTATAGGCCACTAATTTGCCACTTGTTGGCTCTTCTTCTGTAATAACATAATTTACCTCAGACAAACTTGCAATTTTCATTTTAAGAACCGTATTTAGCTTTTCAGTAATGGTTAAAACTGCTGTTTTTTTAGAAGCTTGAATCATTGCCTTTTTTACCTGAACCGTTTCCCAGTCAGAATCAGAATAACCTCCGTCTACATCTAAAGCATTAGTTCCTAAAACCAATAAATCGGCTTTTATATTGGCTAATTGATGAAAAGCTTCTCCACTTACACACATTTGACTGTAAGAAGAAATACTGCCGCCAATCATGATTGTTTTTATATTGGGTTTATCTAAAAGCTGAACTGCTGTTAAGGCTGTAATAGTAAAAACAGTCAAATTAAGATCGTTTGGTATTAATCGGATGAATTCGCGAATCGTGGTTCCTCCATCAACAATTAAAACCATTCCGTCATGAAGAAGTCCAACCGCTTTTTGCGCAATAACTTGTTTAGCTTCTACTGCATAAGTTTGATTGGAAGAAGAATAGTGATATCCTTTGGTCATCGCACCACCTTTTACCTTAATTAAAAGCGAATCGGCATCAAGCTCATTAATATCACGGCGAACAGTATCTTCAGAAACTCCAAGTTTTGCCGAAAGAGTTTCAAAACTCACACGTGTATGCAAGTTAATCTCTTTTAAAATATGATTTTTACGTTCTTCCTTACTGTAATTTAAAACTTCATTTTCAGTGCTCATGACATTTAATTTTTTCTACTTACAAAAGTAAGAATTTAAATGTAGCCTACGAAGTCGTTAAACCTTAAAAAAGGACTTCACAAGGTCATAGTATTTGTTTAAATAACAAATTAAAAACAAAATAACAACACAGCTTCATAATCTAAACCAACAAAAAAACGCATCCAAATTAATGAATGCGTTTTTTCAAATATACTAAATTGTATTCTTTATCCTTTTAAACTTGCTGCTAAATACTCACGGTTCATACGTGCAATATTTTCAAGCGAGATTCCTTTTGGACATTCGATTTCACAAGCTCCTGTATTTGTACAGTTACCGAAACCTTCTAAATCCATTTGGTGAACCATGTGTAAAACACGATCTGTTGCTTCAACTTTACCTTGCGGCAATAATGCATATTGAGAAACTTTTGCAGAAACGAATAACATTGCTGAAGAGTTTTTACAAGTTGCAACACAAGCTCCACAACCAATACAAGCAGCAGCATCAAATGATTTATCTGCATCGTCTTTTGGAACTGGAATAGTATTCGCGTCGATTGTATTTCCTGAAGTATTTACAGAGATAAATCCTCCTGCGTGTTGAATTCTGTCAAAAGAACTTCTATCAACCACTAAATCTTTAATTACTGGGAAAGCTTTTGCTCTAAATGGCTCGATAAAAATTGTATCGCCATCTTTAAACATACGCATGTGTAACTGACAAGTTGTAACTCCTCTATCTGGTCCGTGCGCTTCACCGTTGATGAATAAAGAACACATTCCGCAGATTCCCTCACGACAATCATGGTCAAATGCTACAGGCTCATCTCCTTTGTTGATTAGATCTTCGTTAAGAACATCTAGCATTTCAAGGAAAGACATGTCTGGTTCGATTCCATCGATAGGATATTCTACAATCCCTCCTTTATCTTGAGCGTTTTTTTGACGCCATATTTTTAATGTAAGTTTCATACCTTTTTCGTTTGAAAGTCATAAAGTCGAAAGTCGCAAGTCGCTCGGCACATTTTGCCTTTTGACTTTAAGACTTTGGGCTTTCGACCAAATTCTTATTTATAACTTCTTTGAACTAATTTAATGTTTTCGTAATTAAGAGGTTCTTTGTGCAATACTGCATCACTTGGTTTTCCTTTGTATTCCCAAGCTGCAACGTATGCAAAGTTTTCGTCGTCACGAAGTGCTTCTCCTTCTTCTGTCTGGTATTCTTCACGGAAGTGACCTCCACAAGATTCGTTACGGTGTAAAGCATCTTTCGCGAACAATTCTCCTAATTCTAAGAAATCGGCAACACGAGTTGCTTTTTCTAATTCCTGATTAAATTCGTTAGCGTTTCCAGGAACTTTTACATCTTTGTAAAATTCTTCACGTAAAGCAGCAATTTCTTCGATAGCTTCAGTTAAACCTTTAGCATTACGAGCCATACCTACTTTATTCCACATAATTTTTCCAAGTTTTTTATGGAAATAATCTACAGAATGTTTACCGTTGTTATTGATGAATTTCTCGATTTGATCTTTTACAGCTTTTTCAGCTTCAACGAATTCTGGCAAGTCTGTAGAAATTTCACCCATTTTAATATCTGGAGCTAAATAATCTCCGATAGTGTATGGCAATACGAAATATCCATCTGCTAAACCTTGCATCAAAGCAGAAGCTCCAAGTCTGTTTGCTCCGTGATCAGAGAAGTTAGACTCTCCAATTGAGAAACATCCAGGAATTGTCGTCATTAAGTTATAATCTACCCAAGTTCCCCCCATTGTGTAGTGAACCGCTGGGTAAATCATCATTGGTGTTGTGTAAGGATCTTCATCGACGATTTTGTAATACATTTGGAATAAGTTTCCGTATTTACTTTTCACGATTGCAGCTCCTAATTTAGTTACAAGAGCAGCATCTTTATCATCTAAACCTTTTACATAAGCATCTTCAGTTCCGTAACGTTTGATAGCCGCTGCGAAATCTAAGTAAACTGCTTCTCCAGTTTTGTTAACTCCAAAACCAGCGTCACATCTTTCTTTAGCTGCACGAGACGCAACGTCACGAGGTACTAAGTTACCAAATGCAGGGTATCTTCTTTCTAAGAAATAATCTCTTTGATCTTCAGATAAATCAGTTGCTTTTTTCTTTCCTTCACGGATAGCTTTTGCATCTTCAAGATTTTTTGGAACCCAAATACGACCATCATTACGTAAAGACTCAGACATCAAAGTCAGTTTTGACTGGTGGTCTCCTGAAACCGGAATACATGTTGGGTGAATTTGCGTGTAACAAGGATTTGCGAAAAACGCTCCTTTTTTATGAATTTTCCAAGCTGCTGTTGCGTTACTTCCCATAGCATTTGTCGAAAGGAAAAATACGTTTCCGTATCCTCCAGAACCAATTACTACCGCGTGAGCAGAATGTCTTTCTATTTCTCCAGTGATTAAGTTACGAGCAATAATACCTCTCGCTTTTCCGTTCACGATTACAATGTCAAGCATTTCGTGACGGTTGTACATTTTAATTTTTCCACGACCAATTTGACGGTTCATTGCAGAATAAGCTCCTAACAATAATTGCTGTCCAGTTTGTCCTTGTGCGTAAAATGTACGAGAAACCAAAGTTCCTCCAAAAGAACGGTTATCTAAAAGTCCGCCGTATTCACGAGCCAATGGCACCCCTTGAGCCACACATTGGTCAATAATATTACCTGAAACTTCAGCCAAACGATAAACGTTTGCCTCACGAGCACGGTAATCACCACCTTTTACAGTATCATAAAACAATCTGTAAATAGAGTCACCGTCTCCTTTATAGTTTTTTGCCGCGTTGATACCTCCTTGTGCTGCAATAGAGTGCGCACGACGCGGAGAATCTTGGAAGCAGAATGCTTTTACGTTATATCCTAACTCAGCCAAAGTAGCCGCAGCCGAACCTCCAGCTAAACCTGTACCAACTACGATAATATCAAGATTACGTTTGTTAGCAGGGTTTACTAAATTAATATGATCTTTATAATTTGTCCATTTGTCCGCAATAGGACCATTTGGAATTTTTGAATCTAATGCCATTATAATTGATATTAATTATTGAAATGATGAAATAAAGCGATAATTACGAAAAGCGCTGGAACTACAACTGCAAACCAGTAACCTACTTTTGATAAAAATCTAGAGTATTTGTTGTGCATCCCTACAGATTGAAGAGAAGATGCAAACCCGTGCCATAAGTGAAATCCTAAAAGGATAAAAGACACACAGTACAATGCTGTACGGATTGGATCGTGAAATTTGTGAACCAACTCACCATAATACCTTGTAGCGTCTGGTGCTGTACCTGCAATATATTTGTAGGTAACTTCAGGAAACCAGAAATCGTAGAAGTGCAATCCTAAGAAAGCTAAAATAACCAATCCAGAAATAATCATATTTCTAGAACTCCAAGAAGCGTTTGCAGCTCCGTTGTATTTAGCATAAGCAATTGGTCTTGCTGCGCTGTTTTGTGCTGTAAGTACAAATCCCATTACGAAGTGGAAAATTACTCCAAATGCCAAAACTGGCTGCATTACATACTGAATCAGCGGATTGTATCCCATAAAGTGAGAAGCTTCATTGAAAACATCTTCACTAAGAATAGAAATAAAATTTAAGGAAACATGCAGCGCTAAAAACGTGATTAAGAATATTCCCGAAAGAGCCATAGCCACTTTCTTTAAGATGGAAGCATTCAACTGTGCAGATTGTGCCATAAGTGTTAAGTAGTTTGTTTTAAAAAATTACACAAAAATAATTCAATTACGAAAGAACTACAACCATTTCGCTGTTATTTATAATGATTTTAAAATAGCACGATTCTACGTATTTTTACGTACAAAAATGAAGCTACTAAAAAATAATTCACTATAGAAACTCTAAAAAACTGTTTTTTAAGCCTTAGGCCGAAAATTGGTTCTTAAGCAGATTACCAAAAATTTATCATATTGTTATTTTATTCAAAGTTTTGATTTATTTTCTTCAAAAGTGTTCTTCTACAGAAATTTTGTCTAAGTAAAAAATTGTCATTCCGCAACATAGTTTTACCTTTAGCGGCTCAAAAAATTAATAATGAAAACAGGAATTGATGCTATCTCTTTTGATGTAGCAAACATACATTTACCCATAAAAACTTTGGCAATCGCCAGAAATATTGAGCCAGAAAAATTAGAAAAAGGTCTTGGATTACTAAAAATGACTTTTCCAGATGTTCACCAAGATACTGTAGTTTTTGGAGCAAACGCCTTAACAAAACTTATCGTTGACAATAAAATAAACCTGAACGAAATAAGCAGAATCTATGTTGGTACCGAAAGTGGTATTGACAGTTCTAAACCAATCGCTTCCTATTTAATTAGTTTAATGGAGCAAAAATTTGGCGAGGATGCTTTGGCTGAATGTGATGTTGTAGATTTCACTTTTGCTTGCATTGGCGGAGTTGATGCGATGCAAAACTGTTTAGATTTCGTAAAATTAAATCCAACTAAAAAAGCAATTGTAGTTACTTCTGATTTTGCAAAATACGATTTAAACTCAGGCGGAGAATACACGCAAGGTGCAGGAGCTGTTGCCATGTTAATTACTGCAAACCCAAAAATCATTGCTTTTGATAATAATTGGGCAACGAGCACAAAAGGTGTTTTCGACTTCTTTAAACCTTACAGAACGATTTCTAAAGAAGAAATTACCAAAAACACAAACAATGATTCGTGGTTTGATAATTTAGAAGCTGAAATTGAAATCCATAAAGACCAGCCTGTTTTTGACGGTCAATATTCAAATCAATGTTACATGGATCGTACGCGCAATGCGTATTTTTCATTCAAAAAATTAAAAAACACGACTGAAACTTTATATAACACTTGGCATAGTATCGTGATGCACTTGCCATATTCTTTTCAAGGAAGAAGAATGTTATCTGAAATCTATGCTTTAGACAGTGCCGAAAAAATTATTGCCGATGATATTGCGCCAGCAGATTATCAGACAAAAATTAAGGAAGTGGCAAAATCTGATGATTACAGAAGTTTTGTAACTGAGAAATTACAATCTGCAGAATTGGCTTCTTCTTTAATAGGAAACCTTTACACAGGTTCAATCTTCATGGGATTATTGTCAACTTTGGCTCATTTCTATGATACTAAAAAAGAAGTTGCTGGAACTAATTTTGGTTTCTTGGCTTATGGAAGCGGATCTAAATCGAAAGTTTTTGAAGGAACAATTCAATCAGAATGGAAATCGGCTTTAGAAAATGTAAAACTTTTCGAAAATTTAGCCGAAAGCGTAGAAATTGATTTCAACACTTACGAAAGCCTTCACAAAAAAGAACAAAAACAAAGCGTAAGAACTCCAAAAAACGAATGGGTTTTAGAAAGAATCGAAAAAGAGATTCCTGTTTTAATTGGAGCGAGATATTATAAATGGGTAGAATAAATTCCAATATTTGAAATCCCAAATTCCAAATAAAAACCGAAGCAAATGCTTCGGTTTTTTGTTTTTATACCTCCAGTTTGTCATTTCGACGAAGGAGAAATCTTCGCGAGAAGCTCCGTACAGAATGTCGCCAATCTTTGTAGAGTTACTTGTGGAGATTTCTCGTTCCTCGAAATGACAAGATTGTGTGCAAAAACCTTTGTCAAAGTTTAAAACTTTGACAAAGGTCACGACAAATAGAAAGCATTCTCCAATTATCACATTGACATATTCTCTAATTAAATAATCAATCCTTTTTATGCTGTTCAGTATAATTTTGATTTCCCTTGATTCGAGTATCTTCTGTATGCATTCCGTTTGCCATTCCTAGCATAAAGGCTGTTATTACAATTATAAATTTTCTTTTTATCCAATGAAGAAGCGGTCGTTTAGATTGCTCCAAACGAGAGTTTTTATTTTGTTTATACATTTTGAAAATGATAAATGATTAGACATTATTGATCATCTATACTTAGAAATAATTTCTTAAGCGCTGTATAAACTTTTATCGAAGTGTTTTGAACTGATTATTTCATTTATAAAAACAGATTGATTTATAAATGAAGTTAGATTTTGATGAAGCAGATTTTGAATTTTTAGCAGTTTCTTAATTTGAAAAGTAAAAACAGTTCCGGTTTTGATAAAATTCAAAACAATTGAAAATCTTATTTCATTCCAGGAAACAGCTTGCCCGAATTTATATAAACGAGAACTTTTAAGCTCTATTTCTTTTTTTAAAACTACAAACGACGACTGATAGTATTCCGCCGATTTAGATTGAGAATATAAAGCACCATCGCCCACAATCACGACAAAAGCCAGAAAGAGTACAATTAGTTCTTTTATATGTTTTTTCAATTAGTTTTATTTTTGAATGGCGGATTCTTTAAACGAAAATACACATTTCAAATAAAGAAACCGAAGTAAATATTTCAACTTTTTTAATTTTCCACTCAGTTGTCATTTCGAGGAACGAGAAATCTCCGCGCTCCGTACAGAATGTCTCCAATCTTTGTAGAGTCACTAGTGGAGATTTCTCGTTCCTCGAAATGACAAGATTGTGTGCAAAAACCTTTGTCAAAATTCAGTTCAAAACATAGCTATTACTAATCCTATGACTTTTCAATTCCTTTTTTATAGAGCAACAACCCCAATCCAAAAACAAAAACGATACAGCTTAAAAACATCCAAACGCCATTTTTCAAAACAAAAAATGAAAATCCAACAGCAACCGAACCCACAATTACCATTAAAGATTTTACGGTTTCTGTTTTTATAAAAGTAAATGCATGCAAAGCCAAACCAAGAAAAAGCAAAGAAGGACCAACAGCCACGAATGGATAAAAAATCAATGGAGAATTACTGATATGTTGACTTAATGCCTCTTTTGCAATTTCGTTATTTCCGTAACTCGACATGATAAAATCGATTGTACAAAGTCCGATATGGGCAATAACACCTAAAATTGTCAGCGCAGAAGCAACTTTATTAATTTTCGTTTTTGGAAACGCGTCATTAAATGATAATAAAAAACAAGCTCCAATTAAATTGAACCAATGCGCAAAATCTACAGATTGGCTTAAACTTGGTAAAAGGCCTGAAAAAAATAAATAACTAACTAAAAAAAGTATTGCTCCGATCATGCAAAAATGTTTTGTTTTCATAATTTATTTTAAAAATTGAAGAAGCAAAACTAAAATGAAACCTTTTCTAAAACCCTAATTTTATTAACTTAGGTATAAAATGTATTGTTTTAGGTACGAAATTTACAATGCCATTAAAACATCTTTATAATTTCTCGAAACCGGAAGTTCTATTTGAGTCAAAATAATTGTATTTGCATTTCTCCAAGATTTAAAATGCAACGGATTTATTAAATGCGAACGATGAATTTGCACTAAAAAATCGAAATCGTCCTGAATTTTTTTGAGCGAGGAACGAATTAGTTTAGAATGGAGTTTATCATTTTCGAGATAAAAAATCTCAACATAATTTTGAGCATTCGAAATACAGACCAAATCGGCTTTGTTGATTTTTAGAATGTCTAATCTGTTTTCTCCTTTAAATAGCAAAACATCATCCGTTATGGGAATTAGTTTAATTAAATATCTTCTTGCGAGAATAATTACTGGAGTTAAAATTAGAACGACTTTTATAAATATTATCGAAAAGAATTCTAAGAAATCATATCCGCCATTTAAAATTGGACTTTTATAAAAAGTAAAAACACCAATTAAGTAGAGTAAATGAAAAAGAAAAATGGCTGTTATTTCTAAACCCACATTCCACTTCCCTATTCTTTCGTAAAAACTTTTTTGAATAAATGCTAAGAGACCATAACACAAAAATGCCATTACACTAAAACCAAAACTGATTAAAAACCAAGCTCTAAAATTTATGGTTCCATCGTCAAAAGGTTTTATAATGAAAGCAAAAACAAAAAGCCATAACCCAATCAGTAAACCGACAATTAGATTGTGTTTTATAGAAATGTTTAGCTGTTTCACTTTTTCGATTTAGTTTTTAAAGTTTCATTTCCATAATAGGCATAAAACGGTTTTTTATTGACGTTTCGAATTCTCCAATTTTTACAAATCCCATTTTGGCATAAAAATCCTCTGCATTTGGTTCTGAGTCCAGCATTATTTTTTCTATTCCAGTTTCTTTAATTCGGTTTAAGAAATCAAGAAGTAAATATTTTCCGAATCCTCTGCCAATATGTTCCGGTAAGATAAATAAATTATCAAGTTCGATTACTTTTTCATCTTTGAAAACATAAGAATAATATCCTATAACAAAACCGTTATCTATCAATTTGAAAACGTTATTTTCTCTAATATAATCTTGAGAAATAGTCAAATTTTTATCCCATTTCTGAATTTGTTCCACAGAATATCCCCAATAGGCTTTTGACTTTTTGGTTATTGAAGTTAGAATTTCGTTGTCGGTTATGTTGGCTTTTCGAATTATCATGGATTTGAAAATATGTGAAATTAAAATCAATTAAAACCTTTACAAAACTTGCCTAAACACAATCTTGTCATTTCGACCGAAGGGAGAAATCTTCGTAAGTAACTCCGTTCCAACAAGCCAATCTTTGTCGAGCTCCTCGCGAAGATTTCTCCCTTCGGTCGAAATGACAAACTAGACTGATAATTTTTTACTTATTTATAAATCGTAAACTTATTATGACTCAAAGTAAAACCCAAATTCTCATAAATCGCCACATTTTCTACTCGCTTTTTATTTGTGGTCACTTCAATGCTTTTTAAATTATTTTCCTCAGCAAAATCTAAAATCTTATTTATCAATAATCTTCCAACTCCTTGACCACGATATTTTTGATGAATAAAAAACTCCTGAATTTCACCAACTAAACCACAATGATGCAAAAGGTTTTGCGTGTGAAAACTAATAAATCCGACACCTTCATTTTCGTTTTCGGCAATCAGATAGACATTTCTAGGATTTGAAATGTTTTCATCGAATATTCTTTCGAAAAATTCAAAATCTAAAATTTCATTTTCGAGTTCGCAGATTGCTTTGTAGACAAAATCCAAGTCTTGTTTTTCTACTTTTCTGATGTTTATTTTTAGACTCATAACTTTAACTCATATCGGTCAATTTGACAATCTTATCATCAGAAAACTGAAAAACTGACCTTCCTTTCATATTCAATTCCTGCCCTGCTTTTAACCCATTTGGAAAATCTATTGCTAGAACTGCATGATAATCGATATCGACAATTGCTGTAATTTCATCTTGTATGAGTGAAGTAATAGTTTGTTTTCTTTCCGAAAAATATTCTTTGGCTTTTTCGGCTTGAATCGCAAATTCTTTAATCCCATTCAAAGTCAAGTTGGTTTCGCCATTTTGGATATTCTCAAAAACAACCGATTCGTCAAAATCGGCAATCATTTTATCAATATCAAATTGATTATACGCTTCAATGTAATTGTGTATTATCTGTTCTTTGTTGGTCATGGTCTAAATTTTTATAAATATTCATTCAACTCAAGTCGTTCAAATTTCTGTTTGTATTTCTGAACATACTTATTCCACTCTTCTTGATTTTTATAAACAGAAAAAGCATATTCAACAGTTTCTTTACTGAAATGATTTGCAAAAATATTGTCCAAATATTCAATTCCAGAATCGATTACTTGTTTTAAAACCTGCAATTTATCAATTCCATTTTGTTTGCAAGCTTTATCAAGCCAAAGTCCTTTTCCTATTTTTACATATTCTACAAGAAAATTTTCTGTTATAAATTGAGGAGGAACATCGTTAATATCTGGTTCATTTCTACCGTTTTTAAAAACCATTAGTATTAATTCTTCCGAATAATATTCTTCTGGAATTAATGTTATTACTGTTCCGCTTTTAGCCGCTAAAAAGCATAATTCTTTTGTACTAAACTCATCCGGAATTTGATTTATCGCAAAACCGTTTTTTATGACTAGCTTTTCACACAATTCTACCGTAATAAACTCCAAAGGCACAAACTGAATTGCATAATGAGATGCATTTACTGCTTCATCACATAATTCTTTGGTTCTATATTGAAGTGGAACCAATTTTAAGCCTCTGTAATTTGATATTGCAAATTGTTTCCAATAATCATAAGTCTTAACAGGAGGATTATTTTGTTTTAAAACCAATTCTCCACGTTTTAAAAACTCTTCCAGTTCTTCAAAAGTTTCAATTAACGGATTATCTAGTAATTTTCGAAGTTTATTTGAGATAATTTCATCTCCCGTTTCTTCGTCATATTCTCGTTCATTTTTTAAATCAATATCATTGGCTCTATCATTATAATAGAACAAACTATTTTTTCTATCAGCAAATCCTGTATTATGATCTGTAACGATAAAAACAGGAGAATCGATTAAACCCGAACAATTAAAATTTCCGTGATTATAATATGTCATCACCACTTCTTTTGCTGTAACATTTCCGTTTATTTCAACATTAGCACCGCCAAGCAAAAGACTTTGACAATTTACGCTTCCGCTAATGAAAATATACGGGCCATAATCGCCTTCGGAATTGATAATTGAACCGCTAACAGATAAATTTCCATTTATAAAAATACCGTCAATTCTTATTTCTTCCATTTCTTTAGTTGGAAGATTTAATAAATTGGCTAGCCATTTTTTCTCTTTATCTTCATAAAGATCTAAATAAAAATTTCCTTCAAAATCGACATCTTCTTCTGAAACCAGAAAAAAATCTTCATCGCTCCAATCCTCATATAAATCGAAGTTTTGATCTTCAATTAAAAAAGGATATTTGGTTTTGATTTCGGCTATTGTTGTTAATTTAAAATTAGAATTCTGCATTTTATTGATATTAATCGAAGTTGATTTTTTGAGCACCAAGATTACATAATTCTAAATTCAAAATCAAACAATAGTCAGAAAAATTGTATTTTTACTCGACAAAAAAGAACTTGCAACTGCAAACTTGTTTTCTGCATAAACCAAAAAAGGTAAAAGAATTTTAAATATCTTTGAATCATGAGCACAGCAATAAAACCAAAACATATCGGTAGAAACATTAGCCGAATTAGAGAACTGAGAGATATGAAGCAGGAGGCGCTTGCGATTGCACTTGGTGTTAGTCAGCAATCTATTTCTAATCTCGAAGGAAGTGAAAACGTTGATGATGAAAAACTAAGCAGAATTGCAGAAGCTTTGGGAGTTACACCTGAAGCAATAAAAAACTTTTCTGAAGATGCTGTTTTTAATATTATTGGGAATACTTATAATGATGATTCATCTTCTATAAAAAACTACAATTGTACTTTTAATCCACTTGATAAACTTCTTGAGACTTTTGAAGAGAATAAAAAACTTTACCAGCAGTTAATTCAAGCTGAAAAAGAGAAAGTGGCTCTTTTGGAGAAGTTGCTTGATAAGAAATAAATTCTAAGAAAGATATATTTATAAAAAAACCGAAGCTTGAATTAAACTTCGGTTTTTTTTTATGTTTTTAAAAACGGATATTTAACGTTTCTTAGAATCTTTAACTACCAAAATTTCCACCATGGTGTTGCCATCTCAAAACTTTTAACTTGAGCAACGATAGGTTTTTCTTCAACTATTGGATTTAAATTTTCTTTGGGAGCTGTAGGAAGCGACACTTCTTCTTTCTTGTTTATTTTTTCAATTAAATTAACTACACTATAATCACTCACATATAGTTCAACTAAAAAGTAAGCCAGTATATTAATTTGATTTTTTGAAAGTGACAGCAAGTTTTTATCTAGGAAATTCAAAATATCACTTTTAAAATTTTCTTTATATCTTCCAATATTCAAAATAAAATCTAATGCCCCCTCTCCATATTCCGTTTTATCATTTAATATAATTTCTTCAAGATATTTAAAGTTCTCGATTTTATAATCTTCCGTAATTAAAGAAGTTATTGCATGTAACATTGTACTTTTTAATTCATCATCATTTTTACTAAAAAGTTGCTCATAAATATAAACATCCGAAACGTCATTTAAATTTTCATTTTCTCTAATTTTAGCCATATGACTAAATGCATCTAGCATTTGCATTCGAAATTTATTGTCTTTTTCACTTCTTAATAACATTACAGAAGACTCATATATCTCTTGATAAAGTCTACTATTTATTTTTTTGCTTCCTAAATACTTCTCATTTTCACTATGTATTCCTTTATTCTGACTATCTTTTTTGACGAGTTTCTCCAAATTTGATTTAGCCTTTTCAAAAACATTAATTTCTTCTTGTGAACGAGTATCAATATGAGAAATTTCAGGAAATATTCCACTAGAAAATTTTAAAGATTCGCATTCAAAATCATTCATTATCCCTTGATAAATTTTAGTTGCATATTCTACTTGCCCAACTTTCTCATAGCTTTCTGCAAATTGCAACATATCTTCGCCTATTTCATATTTTTCAAGTAAGTTTTGAATTGAGTTAGTAACTTGTGCTTTACCGGCAGCAACATTTGCAACTGAATTATTTTCGTTCTTAGTTTTCAAAACATCAATAAAAACCTGTAACTCTTCTCTTATAACAGGATTTACTTTATAAACATCTTCCACTTCAGACAAATAAACTCCATTTTCCATTGTTTTATCTGCCATTAACCGAATAAATCCACACATCTTAAACGCTAATTCAACCAAAACTATGGAATATTCTTTAAGTTGAAATTCATTTATATTTGATTCTTCAAGAACTAAATATATTTTCAAACCTTCTAAAAATTCTTCTTGAAATTTTGCGGCATCAAAGCTTTCACCATCAATTTCAATTTTTTCATTGCCTTCTAAAACTTCTAAAAGAAACTTATGCATTTGAAAGTCTTTCGAATCTTTTAAATATTCTTTTAACTCATCAAATTTATTTTCTCTAATTAACTCTATCATTACTCTTTTTTTTTTGATAAGCCAATATACAAAATACAACAATTGAAAAAATAACCTACAAAACATAAATCATTAACAAAGTCAAGATTTACATAGTTTTATTTATAATTCTTCCTTTATTAGAATTAAAAGATTGTAAAAAATTTCGTGCCTTAGCGCCTTCGTAGCAAAAACAATAAATAAGAAAACTTTAATAAATCTGCTATACGCCACTAAATCAAAAATTAGTAATTTTGAAAATCGAAGTTCAAAAATGAAATAATTATGAAATATCATCAAATAAACAGTGGTCTTTTTGTAAAAAACCGCAAAAAGTTCATGGCAGAAATGAAACCTAATTCTGTTGCCGTGTTCAATTCAAATGACATTTACCCAGTTAGTGCCGATAGTACTTTACCTTTTGCTCAACACAGAGATATTTTTTATCTAAGTGGTGTTGACCAAGAAGAAAGTGTATTGCTTTTGTTTCCAGATGCGCCTTATGAGCACCAAAGAGAAATGCTTTTCTTGAGAGAAACCAACGATCATATCGCAGTTTGGGAAGGCGAAAAATTGACTAAAGAACGTGCTTTTCAGGTTTCTGGAATTAGAACGGTTTATTGGTTACAGGATTTTCATAAAATTTTGAACGAAATGATGACGTATGCCGATACGATGTACATCAATACCAACGAACATTACCGTGCGACTGTTGAAACAGAAACTCGTGAAGCTCGTTTTGTAAAATGGTGGAAAGAGCGTTATCCAGCACACAATGTTGCGAAAAGCAACCCGATTTTACAAAGACTTCGTTCTGTAAAAGAAAGCGAAGAAATCGATTTGATTCAGCACGCTTGTGATATTACAGAAAAAGGTTTCCGCAGATTATTAGGATTCGTGAAACCAAATGTTACAGAATACGAAATCGAAGCTGAATTGGCTCACGAATTCATCAGAAACCGTTCTAAAGGTTTTGCTTATACGCCAATTATTGCTTCTGGAAACAACGCGAATGTTTTGCATTATATAGAAAACAATCAGCAATGTAAAGAAGGAGATTTAATTTTGCTTGATGTTGCTGCAGAATATGCTAATTATTCTAGCGATATGACAAGAACAATTCCAGTTTCTGGACGTTTTACAGATCGTCAGAAAGCAGTTTACAATGCGGTTTTAAAAGTAAAAAATGAAGCTACTAAAATGCTTACTCCAGGAACGCTTTGGAAACAATATCATGTTGAAGTAGGTAAAATCATGACTTCTGAATTGCTTGGTTTAGGATTAATTGACAAAGCCGATGTTCAGAACGAAAATCCAGAATGGCCTGCTTACAAAAAATACTTCATGCATGGAACGTCTCACCACTTAGGACTTGACACGCACGATTACGGATTGCTTCATGAACCAATGAAAGCGAATATGGTTTTCACGGTTGAACCAGGAATTTACATTCCCGCAGAAAAATTCGGAATTCGTTTAGAAGATAACGTTGTGGTTCAGGAAAAAGGAGAACCTTTTAACTTGATGCGCAACATTCCGCTTGAAGCTGACGAGATTGAAACTTTGATGAATGAATAGATAAACAAGAGGCTGTCCAATATTTTCGGACAGCCTTTTTTTATTAAGCCCCAACGGGGCTAACTATTTATAGAAATTCAATCATGCAGATGCAAAAGAGCTCCAGTGGAGCGAAATATAATAGAATGGTCAAAAACATGTGTCGCTCCTCTGGAGCTTTATCGTTCTATAATAAATAGAATTTCTATAAATATCTGGCTTCTCCGAAGCCTAAACAGATTAAAAGCTTAATGATGAATAGACAAAAAGGAAGCCCTTAATAAAAATATTAAGGGCTTTCTTTTATTATATAAATCCGTTAATTATCCGATTTTTGAAATCTGAAGGTCTAATTGAAATTTGCCATCAGCTTCGTTTCCGTTAATTAGTTCGAAAAGTTCTAATGCTCTTCTTGCATTTTTCTCTTCTTCTCTTTGCTCAGCTACATACCACATCATAAAATCTTCTGTAGCATAGTCATTTTCAGCTCTACATTTTGCAATTACTTTATTGATTGCTTGAGTAACTGCAATTTCGTTTTGTAAAGCAATTTCGAATACTTCTCTAAAAGAAGCAAATTCTTGCTGTACTTCTGGAACAGATGGCGTAACTGCAATCCCTCCCATGTCTGTAATATATTTGAAAACTTTTAGAAAATGCTCTCTTTCTTCTTCGGCTTGCTTGTATAAGTAAGATGCTGTATTTGCATAACCGTTTCTATCTAACCATGCAGCCATAGCTAAATATTTATTAGAAGCGTCGCTTTCTATTTTTGCCTGTAAGTTCAATATATTTTCGATTCCTTCAACTAATGAAGTACTTGTTCTTAGTAAATCTTTCATAACCTTTAATTTTTATACGTGTAAAATTACAAAAATTAAAGGAGGCATCTGTAACTGCTTGAAAATTTGGATTTAATCTAAGTAAGAATCTAAATAAGCTCTACATTAACAATATTGCAAAGCATAGAATGCAATGTAAGGGTAAATTTTGTTCCGTTAAGTAAATCTCTCAACTGCACTATTTCGCAGATAGTAAGATTTCTAGAGAAATTTCTTTTGGTAGTTTCAATCAGCTGTGCATCCGACTGATCAGACAAGTCATAAAGCATGTTAAGAATATCAACACTATTAACCTTTCTTTGAAAAATCAAAAAATCTTGAATTTTATAACTTGACACTGTATCAACAAAATTGATGATTATACTGTTGGTCAAATCACATTGATAACTGTATCCTTTTTCGGTTTCAAATAATACTTTGGTGGTCAAATTACTAACTAATGCCATTCTGATAAAATATAATAACGGTGCAAAAATATAGAATTTAAAGCAATTAAACGCATAATTAAGACTAATTTAAAATAACAAAATTACTTAATGTTCTTAAAAACAGCTATAGTACATAAAAAAATGTAACGTTTTAAAGGATCATAAGTCTAATTTTAAAAACAAATAACTAAGAAATCATGCAAGCACACGAAATAGATTATCAGATTTTTGGAGAAGAAATGCAGTATGTTGAAATAGAACTAGACCCACAGGAAATTGTAATTGCCGAAGCTGGAAGTTTTATGATGATGGAAAACAACATTCAAATGGAAACTATATTTGGAGACGGTTCTCAGCAACAAGGATCAGGTTTGTTTGGAAAACTTTTAAATGCAGGCAAAAGAGTACTTACAGGCGAAAGCTTATTTATGACAGCATTTTTAAACCAAGGCAACACCAAAAGCAAAGTTTCTTTTGCATCACCATATCCTGGAAAAATTCTTCCAATTGATTTAACAGAATTTCAAGGCAAATTCATCTGTCAAAAGAGTTCGTTTTTATGCGCTGCCAAAGGCGTTTCTGTTGGGATAGAATTCTCGCAGAAATTAGGACGCGGTTTATTTGGCGGTGAAGGTTTTATCATGCAGAAAATCGAAGGAGACGGAATGGCATTTGTACATTCTGGCGGAACAATGGCTAAAAAAGTTTTGGGTCATGGCGAAGTTCTAAAAGTAGATACAGGTTGTATTATTGGTTTTACCAAAGATGTAGATTATGATATTGAATTTATTGGTGGCATCAAGAATTCTATTTTCGGGGGCGAGGGATTATTTTATGCCACTTTAAAAGGTCCTGGAACTGTTTACATACAATCACTTCCATTCTCAAGATTGGCTGATCGTATTATTGCCTCGGCACCAAGATCAGGCGGAAACAGCCGAGAGGAAGGCAGTCTTCTTGGCGGATTAGGAAATCTTTTGGATGGGGATAATAGATTTTAATTTAGAATGGCTTTCATTTCTGAAAGCCATTTTTTTCTTATTTCAAAACCATAATGTTATAAATAAATTTATAACTATTTTAAAGATTTCCCAATTAAATCAAGACATCACGATATTTTAGTTCAGCTTTCTTAACTTTGTGCTTCAGAACAAAAAAATCTTTCATATTGAAAACTCTTTTATATAAAAACACTAAAATATCATACTCAGATTCTGGAACTGGAAACACAATAGTTTTTCTTCACGGCTTTCTGGAAAACAAAAAAATGTGGAAAGATTATATTGATTTTTTCTCAGAAAAATATCGTGTCATTACAATCGATTTATTAGGTCATGGTGAATCTGAGCCATTAGGTTACGTTCACGAAATGGAAGATAATGCCAATGCAATAAATGAAGTTTTGGAAAATCTGAAAATTGAAAAAGCTACAATTGTTGGACATTCGATGGGTGGTTATGTTGGTTTGGCTTTCGCCGAATTATATCCAAAGAAAATTCAAAAATTAGTTTTGCTAAATTCAACTTCTAGAGAAGATAGCGCCGAGAAAAAATTAAACCGAACAAGAGCCATAAAAGCCGTAAAACAAAATTATATAAGTTTTGTAAGTTTGGCAATTGCCAATTTATTTAGCGAAAATAACAGAACAAGATTAGCCGAACAAATTGAAAAAGTAAAAGAACAAGCGCTTAAAACTCCGTTACAGGGAATTGTCGCTTCTTTGGAAGGAATGAAAATAAGAAAAGACAGAGAATGGCTTTTAAAAGAAAACCGTTTCCCTGTTTTATTGATTCTTGGAAAAAAAGATCCTGTTTTAAATTACAACGAAACCATTTCTCAAATTGAAGACACAACTGCAGAATTAGTTTCTTTTGAAGATGGCCACATGAGCCAGATTGAAAACAAAGAAGAATTGAAAACAGTTTTACAACATTTCTTTGAATAAAAAACCAAACATTAAAATTCAAAAAAGGCCATTTCTAACCTAGGGTTGAAATAGCCTTTTTCTCATTCTTGGGGGCAAAATATCGTTATAACTTTGAAGTAATGTCTTTCTTGTATTTAGATAAAGTCGCTCTTGTTAAACCAAGATTTGCTTTAGTAGAATCTACTGCTAAGTAGATAAAGTATCTTCCATCTTCAGAAACATCAATAATGTGAATCTGATCTGTAAGTGTAATTAAAATATCATTAATTTTTTGATTTAATCCTAAGGCTCTAAGCGCATTTAATTTAGCTTTTACAACTTCTAAATTATATGCCGAAGCCAATTCTGGATCAAAATCAGATTTTACTGTTAGAGAGCAATAAGACATTCCTGTTTCAACTTCTGTAACCGAAACAGCAATAAATCCGTTAATATTTTCTTTTAAATCGTTTTGAAAATTTTGTAAAAAATCTGACATGTGTATTAAAATATTTGGTTTTTAAATTAGTTGTTAAAAATAGAATCCATTTTTCTTAGCAATAATCCCATTTTACTTAAATCTTTAGAAAGCAACGCGATGCAATTATCATCTTGATTTTTGCTTGCTACAACAATTCCGTCGTTATTTTTAATCATAACCTGCTTAAGATCTCCATTGTTAACGTCTTCAGACATTTCAAGACACATCTTTAAAATCATTCCGATCATTGCTGCAACATTCCCGTCATATTCTAAATTAACAGACTCGTTTAAGACGCCATCAATATTAAAACTTAGTCCAGACTCTGCGCCAGTCTCTTCTACTAGTGTTTGTAAATCAATCATATTCTTTTATTTGTCATGTTTTTGGAAGCGCCAAAGATATTTTAATATTAGCAATTGTAAGCTAAACACTTGTTAAAAAAAGATGCAGTATAACGTACTGACGCACTTTTATTTATCACTTAATTAATGTTGTTTTTTTGCAAAAAATCTGCAAAAAATCTTAACATAAAAAGTAAATAATACTAAAAACGTAACATTTTACTTAACAAAACTCATTTCTAAAATTAACATTTGCAGATTGTTGCATTTGACAAAAGTTTTTATATAGCTTTGCAAAAAAATTTTATCAAAATGAAAACTGTTGACGAATTACGCTTTGATTTAAATGTAAAACTGGAGAAGTTTAGAAGATTTCGTATTGAAAACGGACACATTAACAACACGACTTCTGAGGAAAAATCTAAGAAAGGTTTCTTCAAAAAAATATTCAGCTAAAAGCATCAAAAAAAGCCGAATTTGTTTGAAACAAATTCGGCTTTTCCATTGGTTATATGCGACTTAACTGCATTTAAGATTTTGAAAGCAGCTGTATTTCATATTATACTTCGTTTATTTCAAGCGGCAATAACCATATCTTTTCAATAAGAATTTTCTTTAATTTAATTCGTTGGAATTCCATTCCTTTTTAAAGACAAATCAATAAAAAATCGCTCAAAAAACTTACGTTTTAATTGATTAAAAAATTATCCACCTTATCCCCAAAAACACTCTTTCTTTCAAAATACCACTTTCTAGCTTTTTGATTTTAAAGAAATTTAAACATAATAAACAAATATCAACTTCCACTTTTGTTTATCGCCTCATTAAAAAAAGCACACAAAAAGGAACACCACTCAAAATAAACCAATTACATCAAAAAAATAACTTGTAAAATTAACTGATTTCAAAATATTGCATTTTACAAAAAGCAGACTTATATTTTTTCTTCAAAAGGGATATTAATATCAAAAATCTCCGCTAACAAATTGGCTATTTCTTCCAGATAAGAGTTTAAGATTTGAGGCGTCACTATGACATCTAGATCTTTTTCTTCTTTAAAGCCAAAAGGCAAAAATCCCGATTTGAGGTTTTTGAATGAAATAATTCCAACTTCTATCGGAAGTCCGCCCGCTTCTTTCTCAAACATGAAAGCATAAGCCAAAACCTGAATAATTTTATCGTTTTTAATCTCCTGCGTCAATCCGTTCCAAGTTTTCAACACAACGCTAGCCTTTTCTACTTTTCCAGTCTTATAATCAATAATTCGAATTTTGCCATCTCGACGCTCTATACGGTCGACATTTCCTTTAATTAAAACAGGAAATGGCAATTTTGGATGGACAAACTCACGTTCAAAAGTTTGCTCTAAAGCGACAATCTGAATCGCTTCATTATTTTTAACCGATTCCAATTCCATTTTCAAGAAATTAGAGACGTTTCGTTTTGCCACTTCAAAAGCCAAAAGATTACGTCCTTTCTTGATTTCTCCTTCTTTATAAACCAACTTAAATTGCTTAAGAACTTCGTCATCCAGCAACTTAAAGCAATTTGAAAGATCATTCTCAGAAATAAACTTCCCAATAAAAGGTTCATACAATGCTTTTAAAGTCTCATGAATAATAGTCCCTAAAGTATTCAACGCAATGTTTTCTTCAACTTCTTCAACTTCACGAATTCTTAATATCTTCTGAAAATAAAACTCAATTGGATTCCTAATATAACTAGTCAAAGCCGACGGAGAAAACCCATTAACAGCAATTTCTTTCAAACGCTCCATCACCAAATCAGACTTTGGAACAGAAATAGGCTCATAAGCCGTATTTGGGAGATCCGGATTATAAATATCAAACGTAATATTATGTTGTGATTTCTTTTCGACTTCTAATTGCGTTATAAAACGGCTACGCTCTCCTGCATCCAATCCGTCATTTTCTGTATTATAAATCAAATAGATATTTTTAGCCCTTTGCAATAAATGATAAAAGTGATAGGTATAAATCGCATCTTTTTCTTTAAAAGTTGGAAGCCCAAGCTCTCTCTTTACATCATAAGGAATAAATGAATTCTGCGATTTTCCAGCTGGAAATTTACCTTCATTCATAGAAGTTATAATTACCGTCTCAAAGTCCAAAACACGGCTTTCTAAAACCCCCATAATCTGCAAACCACGCAACGGTTCACCTTCAAAAGACACTTCGGCCAAATCTATAATTTGCTTATAAATCGAATGAAGCGTATCAATATTATCAATATGATGATGTTTAGAATAGTAATTTATAAGTTTATTAATTACTTTAAAAACTCCGTAAACAAAAGCTTTCGCAATTTTTTCTTCTTCGTTATCATTACTAAAATGATCTTTAATTGCAATTAATAAAGCAGAAATGTTTTTTAAAACCGCAACAGAACCATTTATCCATTTTTCAAACAACAAATCAAAGAAACTCGAAGGCTCAGGATGAAGTTCTAAAATTTTCTGATGAGTAATAAAAGTATAATTGTTTTCTTTAATAATTCTTACTAATCTATGCGCATTTGCATAAGGCTCAACCAACGGATGAGTTAAAATATCAAGTACATCTTTATAGTAAAAAACATAACTGCCACCTTTTCGAGAAAGGGCATTGGTATGCATTTTAAATAATTTGGCAACAAAAATCTGCGACGGATTGTTCTTTCCAGAATATCCCATTGTAATGTTTAAAGCTCCAACAGATGAAGGAAGCGAATACAAAACAGGAACCAATAAATTCTCTTCACCAAGCACAACGGCAACTTTATCTAACGAAGCTTCTGGATTTTGATCAATTAAATTTTCGATAATACTACCCGCTAATTTTGCTTGCCCAATTGTTTTTGGAGTTCCGATAACTTGAATATTTTTTGACTGTGAAAAATCATCCACAATCCATTCAAAAATATTTGACTTATAATGTTTCCAACTTTCTTTAAAACGTCTCAAAAAAAGTCCAGCATCATGATATGGATCATTAAGAAAAGCTTGATCAGCATCCCAATAAATTCTGGCTTGATCTAAAGCTAATAGATGCTGTACGATTTTTTCTTCTGCTGCATTTAAAGCATTGAAACCCGCAAAAATAAAAGTACGTTTTCCAATAGTGTTCGAAAAATGATTGAGATTATTTACCGCTTCTCTGTAAATCAAACCTTGATATCCAATTGACTTAAACAACAAATGGTTGTACAGTGATTCGTAGTATAAAGGAAGTAACTTCCAAAAATCAATATAATTTTCAAGAAGTTTTGTTTTTTGATCTACTTCTAGCCCCCACCTTTTTATATCTTCAATATCTTTTAAATATGACAGAACATGCGATGGATCTAAAAGATAGCGATCAATTTCATTAAAATCTTGCAAAAGGGTCTTTGCCCAATTTGCAAACAGCTCAAAAGATTGCTGATGCTTCTGTTCTGTAATTGATAAATAAACTTCGTAAAACTCAAACAACAGCTCTATCGAATCAACTGAACGTATTGAAGCTACATCTTGAACAAAATCTTCAATACTTGTAATCTCTGGAGCAATAATAGTCTTCGAAGTCTCTTTTTTAAGAGCTTCAATCAAAAAAACTTTTGCTCTTTTATTCGGAAGTATTATTGTTATTTCAGAGAGTTTCTCTGCAAAGTCCTGAATTACAACAGAGGCAATTTTTTGAAGAAAAGAAGTATTTACCATAGGATAAAAATAAAAAAAGCCATTCAATTAAGAATGGCTTTTCATGTTTATTTAGAAAACTAATTATAGTTTACCTTGGTATTTAGAACCAATGTGTCTAATTTCAGTTCTTCTGTTTTGTGCTTTACCTGCAGCAGTTTTGTTACTTGCAACTGGTTGGCTAGAACCAAATCCTTTAGCTTCTAAGTTTTCTGGGTTAACACCTCTTTCAACTAAAGCGTTTAATACAGCGTTAGCTCTATCTTCAGAAAGTTTTTGGTTAACTTTAGCAGAACCTGTACTATCTGTGTGTCCTTCGATAGAGAATTTCGCGTTTGGATAGTTTTTAAGGATTTCTTTAATAGCATCTAATCTAGCTGGAGTTTCTTTGTCACCAGTTTTGAAAGTAGCTTTTCCTGAGTTGAAGTAGATTGCTCTAGCTTGAACTTTAAGATCTTCTAATGCAGCAGAAGTTACTTCTGGACATCCTCTGTTACTTGCAGGACCTGGAACTGTAGGACAGTCATCATCTTTATCAGCAACACCGTCTTTATCAGCATCTAAGAATGGGCAACCACCGTTTTCTTTAGGACCAGCAACTGTAGGACATTTATCGTCTTTATCAGCGATTCCGTCACCGTCAGTATCAGGACAACCTTTTAAAGCAGCTAAACCAGCAACATCTGGACAAGCGTCATCTTTATCAGCAATTCCGTCTCCGTCTGTATCAGGACATCCGTTTAATGCAGCTAAACCAAATACATCTGGACAAGCGTCAGAAGCATCAACGATTCCGTCACCGTCAGTATCAGGACATCCGTTGAATTGTTTTAAACCAGCAACATCTGGACAAGCATCGTCTTTGTCGTAGATTCCGTCTCCGTCAGTATCTTTACCTCCGAATTTGAAAACTAAACCTGCAGTGTGTTGGAAGTGAGATGGAGCATCTGGAGTTCCAGAAGCATCTTGTCTATCACCACTAACAGCCCATTTGTATCTTGTAGCTAACTCAAGACCAATAGCATCAGTAAACCAGAAAGTAACACCAGCACCTGGGTTAACAGTTCCATAGCTACTATCTCCGAAGAAAGTATAACCACCACCAACAGATAACGAAGGATCAATCACTTTAGATTTGATTAATTCTTGGAAGCTATATTTGATAGTAGCATCAATTCCGTAGTACATTAAGTCACCAGGATTAGTAACAACATTACCTCTACCATCATGCCCTGCAGCAGTTGGATCGAAAGTAACATATTTATCAATTTTGTTTACAGATCCTTGTAAACCAACTGAGAAACCACTACCTACATATCTAGACACACCAATGTAAGATAAAGAAGGTAAAATGTTCCAGTTGTCTTTTACAGCGAATGGCTGAGAGAAGTGCTGATCGAAAAATCCACTACCAGCACCTGAACTTGTTCTAGTATCCACAGCATTAACTCCGAAAGAGATCGCCCATGGATTGTTACTGTCTTGCGCGTGAGCATTTAAACCCATCGCCATCAATACAGCAACTAAAAGTTTGTTAAGATGTTTCATACTTAATTTTTTTAATTACAATTTAGTTAATTACAAGCAAAAGTAACACCAAATTTTTTAAATACAAAATGAAATGTTAAAAAAAACCTACAAAAATTTAACAGAAGTGGTAATTATATAACTTTTAACATTTTACCGACAACTGTGAAGGCATTTATAGCTTTGTCCAAATGTTCTTTTTCATGCGCCGCAGATAGCTGTACTCGTATTCTAGCCTTATCTTTCGGAACCACTGGAAAGAAAAATCCAATAACATAAATTCCTTGTTTCAAAAGTTCGTTTGCCATTGTCTGAGATAATTTTGCATCGTATAACATAACTGGAACAATTGCAGAATCTCCATCAATAATATCGAAGCCTGCTTTTTTCATTCCTTCTTTAAAATAGTTGGTATTCCATTCTAATTTATCACGAAGTGTTGTGTCTCTTTCCAATAATTCAAATACTTTTATCGAAGCGCCAACAATAGCCGGAGCCAATGAATTTGAAAACAAGTAAGGTCGAGATCTCTGACGTAATAACTCAATAATTTCTTTTTTCGCAGTAGTATATCCTCCCATTGCTCCACCTAAAGCTTTTCCAAGAGTCCCTGTTATAATATCTACCCTTCCCATTACTCCTTTTGCTTCGAGAGTTCCTTTTCCAGTTGCCCCAATAAAACCAGCGGCATGACATTCATCCACCATTACCATTGCATCGTATTTATCAGCAAGATCACAAATTTTGTCTAGTGGCGCTACTAATCCGTCCATAGAAAAAACTCCGTCAGTAACAATCAATTTAAAACGAGCTCCAGCTTCGTTTGCTTTTATCAACTGCTGCTCCAAGTCTTCCATATTATTATTTTCATAACGATATCTAGCAGCTTTACATAAACGAACACCATCTATAATAGAAGCGTGATTTAAGCTATCTGAAATAATTGCATCATTCTCTCCCAACAAAGGCTCAAAAACACCTCCGTTTGCATCAAAGGCTGCGGCATATAATATAGTATCTTCTGTACCATAAAAATCAGCAATCTTTTTCTCTAATGTTTTATGAATATCTTGTGTGCCACAAATAAATCGAACAGACGACATTCCGAAACCATGCGTATCCATTGCATCTTTTGCTGCTTGCACCACTTCTGGATGCGATGAAAGTCCTAAATAATTATTAGCACAAAAGTTCAACACTGTTTCTCCTGTTGAAATTGTGATTTCTGCACCTTGAGGAGAAGTAATAATACGCTCCTTTTTAAAGATTCCATTTTCTTCAATTGTCTGCAATTCTTTTTGCAGATGTTCTTTTATTTTACCGTACATTTTTTATTTATTTAAAACGTTAAATATTAACAGCTTAACCAAAATTCAGCTTCGCTTTTTCTTTAACATCTGATTAATTTTTTCACAAATTTACCACCTCAATTTCTGTCCCAATGTATACCAAAGCCTTTTTCAAAACTGCATATCCCAAATCTTCAATTGCATCTTGATATTCCTGAATCTGCTGTTGATATTTTGCATTTACAGCACCTGTTTTATAATCTAACAAATAGGCTTGTTTATTTTCTAAAAAGACAACTCGATCTGGCTTTAAAATTCTCCCTTCTTTCTGAACAATCGTCTGCTCATTCAAAACCGTATCTTTTCCATCAAAACAAACATTTAGTTCTGGATGATTCACAATTTCTCTCAAAGTTTGCAATACTTGATCTACTTGATCGTAAGTTATCAAACCGTTTTCAATAGCTTTAGTTACCGCCAAATCAACATCTGTTTTATCTTTAACAAAAGCCAAAATTTCATGAACAATATTTCCGTACGAAATAGCTTCCTGCTGATGCGTTCCCCACATTAAAGCTTCGCGTTGTGCAATTTTAATATTTTTCGGATTTAAAACTTCCCTGACAACAGGAATCGATTTAACTGTATCGACTGTTCTCGTGATTTTTGATAGCCTAGTTTCATTTCCAAATTCATAACTCAATTTTTCTTCCTCGTAAACCCCTTCATGAATCAAAAATTTAATAAAAAAAGAAGCCATGTTGTTCGGATATTCGCCATCACTTTTAGCTTTTAATGATTGAGAAATCACATATAATTGTTCTTCGGCACGCGTTAGCGCCACATACAACACATTTATATTATCTAAAAGCTCTTCTTGTTTTTTCAAATTAAAAACTGCCGAGGCACTTTCTCCAAAACTTTCAACCGCACTGCTATTATCAACCAAAGCTTTTGGAACTCCTAAATCTATTTCTTCAGTATCGAGCCACAACTTATCTTTTGGCTTTCGGTTATAATCTTCATCTGCAAAAGGCATAATTACAACCGGAAACTCTAATCCTTTAGATTTATGAATCGTCATAATACGAACTGCATTATTTCCTTCTGGAGACGGAATGCTAAATTTATCCGAATTTTTATCCCAGAAAATCAAAAAGTCTGCAACTCCAGATTGATTCCGAATATCTCTTTCTAAAACAATATCCAGAAAAAACTGCACATAAGCATTTCCTTCAGACAGAAGAATAAATTTAGAAATAATGATTTCAACAGCCTCATATAAAGATTTCTTCCGAACATCTTCAAAAGAAAAAGAAACATCAAAAGTCACAAGCCATTCTTCAAATTCTTTTTCAAATCTATGATTCATTCCCAATGCAATGAAATCATGAACCGGCATAGACAAGTCTTTTGTTGAAGAAAGGAAATGCAAAAAGTTAGCTTTCGACTCTAAGTCGGCGCTATTATTTAAATACCGAAGAAGATGAATTATAAAACGAACTTCTGATGCATTCTGAATCATTAAAGTTTCTGAAGAAAGAAGCGGAACGCCTTGCTCGGTCAAATAATTTGCAACCGCAATTCCTTGATCTCTTTTTCTCGTCAAGATTACAATATCTTTATATTCAAAACCCTGCTTAACGACTTCTCTGATCGTATTTAAAGTTGCTAAGACATACAAATCTGATTTCTCTACAACTTCTTCGTCATCTATAAATTCATTTTTCTCGGCAATTGGAAGAAAAGAAATATTCACATACCCCCCTTTTTTCGAATTCGTATTTTGGAAGCTGTGATTTTCGTATAAATCCTTATAATCTGCATTTGTAAATTCAGCCGAAATTAATTGGAAGAAAGCATTATTAAATTCAATAACCTCACTATAACTTCTATAATTGGTATCTAAATGCTTCACTTTTTTTTCGTGATGAAAAAAAGCGACTTCTTCTTTACTTAACTCGATAAACTGTTCTGCTTTTCCTCCGCGCCAACGATAAATTGACTGTTTCGGATCTCCAACAATCATCAAAGTTCCTTTGTTACCATAATCATCCAAACCAGAAAGTGAATTATCAATAAGCGGAATCAAGTTCTGCCATTGCATTTCTGATGTATCTTGAAATTCATCAATAAAGAAATTGCGATAACGCTCACCTAAACGTTCATAGATAAAAGGCGCTGGCTGATTCTGAATTTCGCGATGAATAATCGCATTGAATTCTGAAATCGATAAAACATTTTGTTCCGACTGAATTTTAGCAAGTTCATTACTCACCGTATTCAGTAAAGAAAGCGGAGTTATGTTTTTTAAGAAAGCCTTATAAAAATCTCTTTTTTCGAAATTTTGATAAACCTCTTTTAATATCTGAAGCAATTCTGGAATAATATTTTCGATTAACGCTCGGTCTTTTGCCGTTTTGTTAATTGCAATATCATCAAACTCATGAAAGGTTTTATTTTTTGGATTGAATTTTCCGCTTCGAATACTTTCCAAATGATTTGGAAAAGTTCCTCTTGAAAATGATTTTGGGTCAATTCCGTTTTTATCAATTAATTCAATTGCTTTCGTTGCAAGACCTTCATTTTTTTCTTCCAGTTCTTTGCAAAGCGCCTGCATTTTCTTTTTAATTTCAACAAACTCTCCGATTGTTTTATCTTGAAAATGCAAAATTTCATTTCTATTATTTTCATTCAAAACCAATCTTCCTGTGTCGAGAATTTCTCGAGAAACATCCCAACTTTTGTCATCATCGGTTTTTTCCATTGTAAAATCGATAAGCAATTTGGTCAATGTTTCGTCTTCTCCTGCTTGAGCAATAATTGCATCAACAGCCTCAACCAATAAATTTTCGGTATCCAGAGTAACTTCAAAAGTCATCGGAAGATTTAAATCGTGCGCAAAAGCACGAATAACTTTATGGGTAAATTTATCAATGGTAGAAATATCAAAAGCCGCATAATTATGAATTAAGTGCTTAATGATCTGCTGCGATTTGGTTTTAATTTTAATGATTGAAAGCCCAGTATCGCGTGACAAATCTTCCATCAAATCAGCCGCTTTCGGAGACGGATCGTCTTTTGCAAATTCAGACAAATTCCCAACAATACGGCTTTTCATTTCATGAACCGCTTTGTTGGTAAAAGTAATTGCTAAAATATTTCGATATGCATCGTTTTTTGGAGAAGAAAGAATAATCTTTAAATATTCTTTAACCAAAGTATACGTCTTTCCTGATCCTGCAGAAGCATCATAAATAGAAAAAGACGGACTTTGCATGGTTTTGATTTTTTATATCGTAAAAATAGCACTTCTAGCGCAGTATTAATTAAAAAATCAAATAAAATTGAGAAATCGATAAAATTAGTGTTTTGGAAAAGCTCTTTTGTTGAAAACCAAAAGTATACCTACACCAGTAGAAATTGCCACATCGGCAATATTAAAAATTGCATTGAAGAATGCAAAATGTTTTCCTCCAAATATTGGCAACCAACTTGGAAGCTCACCTTCCCAAATAGGAAAGTAAAACATATCTACAACCAAACCATGAAACCACGTACCATATGGAGTTGGAGAAAAAATAGTTGCTAAGTTATGTGTGCTGTCATCAAAAATAACTCCGTAGAAAACAGAATCGATAATATTTCCAGCCGCTCCTGCGAAGATTAATGCAATAGCTGCTATCAGATAATTTGAATGACGCTTTTTTACTGAATCAGAAAGCCACCATCCAATTCCAACAACAGCAAAGATTCTGAAAACGGTCAAGATTAGTTTTCCGTATTCACCTGGTATTTTTGTACCCCAAGCCATTCCTTCATTTTCAATAAAATGAATTCTAAACCAATCAGCAATTACAACTTCTTCGCCTAAAACAAAATTTGTTTTGACATAAATTTTAGAAAGCTGATCAACAATTAAAACTAAGAATATAAGGAAATACGCTTTTCGTAATGACATTTTATAATTTTTTGATGGGCAAAAATAACAATTTAATCAAAAAAAACGCTCCTAAAGGAGCGTTAATTCTTTTGTAACAAACTAAACAAGTTTATCTGCTAATCTAAACCTGATGAAGTTTACTTTTTTACGGCAGCTTTAGCTGGTGTCTTTGGACTGTCGGAAAAAAATTCTGAAATAGATTTAAATATTCCCTTGCTTTCTTTTCCGGCCGCCAACTTCTTAGCTTCTCCCTTTTTTACATCAGCTTTAAACTTAACGCGCAGTTTTTCAAATTCTTTCATTCTGCGCTCTACATCAGAGTTTACTTCTTTGAATTTCAATACTTTAGCCATAATGTAAGTTTTTTGTAGTAAATAATTTAAATTATTACTGATTTGGTACTACAATGATACATAATTTAATTTATATTTGTTAATAAAAATTAACACTTGTTTAGGTTAAACAGCAATTAATTTTTAAATCCAAATTCCAAATGAACTGAATTTAACATTCATCCCAAAATCCTACAAAATCATGAATGAAATCACAACTACCCTAAATGACTTTCTTGTCAGCACAAAATCTACAGCAGCTTTAATTTTAAATGGAAAAGGCAAACTCATTACCTCACTGAATTTAGACTATGGAGATAGTATCGCCGCAATGAGCGCAGCAATTTTATCTATGAGCGAAAAATTCTTACTTGATTTAGAAAAAGGCTCTTTAAAACAATTGTACTTAAAAAGCGCCGAAGGCGTTATCGTTGGAAACAAAATAAGCGGTTCCAATTTCATTGTTGCTTTTTCTCGAGAAGGAAGCAACCTTGCATTATTGATGCGTTCTACAGAAGAAGTTTCTGCTGAATTAAGCAAAAATTCATTATTGAAATAACAATAAATTCTATTAACAAATAACCCAAATGAACTATGAGTAATGATTTTTTAAACGTGTTTTTAAATGAAATGAAAACAAACGTGAACGGCTTTATCGCTGTAGCAGTAACTGAAATTGAATCTGGATTAAGTTTTGGAAATTTAACTATCGACCCTAGTTTTGACCCTGAACTTGCAGCAGCTTATAACCTAGAGGTTGTAAAAGCTAAACTAAGTGCTGTAAAAGCATTAAACTTAAACCAGGATATCGAAGATATTTTGATTACACTTTCTAATCAAATTCATATTATCGACATTTCTCCAAACAAAAAGTTCATGATTTACTTGGCCGCAGATGCTTCAAAAGCTAATCTGGGTATGACAAGAGCTATTTTAAGAAAACACAAAGCTGACGTTGAAAAAAACCTAGCATAATTTTTCTTAAATTTTATCCATTACAAACCGTCTTAATTCAAGACGGTTTTTTTATAGCTTATAATGAATGAAAGTAAAACAAACGAAATTGTTCTTACAAAAATCAATACCGCATTTTTAATTTTATTTTGATTAATTATAAACAATTTCTTTCAAAGTACAAATTCACTAGTAAACTAGCTCATAGTTAAACATTAAACAAAAAAAGCGCTCCATAAAGGAGCGCTTTTTTATTACATATTTCTACGCAATCTTATCGTTGCAAGTTTTTAGCTTCGATACTCATTGTTGCATGAGGAACGATTTTAAGCCTTTCTTTGCTAATTAATTTACCTGTTACTTTGCAGATACCGTAAGTTTTATTTTCCACACGGAATAAAGCATTTTTTAAGTCACGAATGAATTTCTCTTGTCTGATAGCCAACTGAGAGTTTGCTTCTTTAGACATGGTCTCACTTCCTTCTTCAAAAGCTTTAAAAGTTGGAGAAGTATCGTCAGTTCCGTTATTCAAATCGTTCATATAGGCACTTTTGATCAAATCAAGATCTTCTTGTGCTTTTTTAATTTTTGCTTGGATTATTTCTTTGAACTCTGCTAAATCTGCATCTGAGTATCTAATAATTTCATCTATCATTTTCTACTATTTTGAAATTAATATAATGGTTCTAATGTCATCAAACTCAATTTCTGTGCCGTTTTCTAAAACGTCAGCAAAAACTAGTTCGTCTGTTAATGTTTCAGACTTAATATAGTCTTCATTTTTTGAAACTGCATCTTCTAAAATACCGTCTCGTTTTATTTGAACTTTAATCTTATCCGTAACCTCAAATCCTGAGTCTTTACGAATGTTTTGTATTCTATTAACTAATTCTCTAGCGATACCTTCATTTTTTAATTCTTCGGTAAGAGTAATATCAAGCGCAACTGTTATTCCGTTTGAATTAGCAACCAACCATCCTTCGATATCTTGCGATGTAATTTCCACATCTTCTAATGATAAAGTTACACTATTTCCTGCAATAACAATATCTAGCGTCCCTTGCTTGTCCAGCTGATTGATTTGATCCGCAGAAAAACTTTGTATCTCTTTGGAAATCAACCCCATATCCTTACCAAAACGTGGGCCAAGCGCCTTAAAATTAGGCTTAATTTGTTTTACCAAAATACCTGAAGCATCATCTAAAAGTTCAATTTCTTTAACATTTACCTCAGCTTTTACAAGGTCAGAAATCGCTTCGATTTCAGCACGCTGATTCTCGTCAAGTACTGGAATCATTACCTTTTGCAAAGGTTGACGAACTTTTATCATCTCTTTTTTACGTAGTGACAACACCAAAGATGAGATCGTTTGCGCCTTCTGCATTTTGCTTTCCAACGTTTTATTAACAAAGTTTTCGACAAATTTTGGGAATTCTGCCAAGTGAACACTAGCAAAATCCTCGGTTCCCGTAGAAGCTATCAAATCTCTGTATAATTTATCCATAAAAAATGGAGCAACTGGAGCGCTTAATTTACTAATGGTAAGCAAACAAGTATAAAGCGTTTGGTAAGCTGCAATTTTATCTTTAGCGTATTCTCCTTTCCAGAAACGACGACGACATAAACGAACGTACCAGTTACTTAAGTTTTCCTGAACGAAATCAGAAATGGCTCTTGTCGCTTTTGTTGGCTCGTAATCTTCATAACATTCGTCAACAAATTTGATTAACGAATGTAATTCAGAAATAATCCACTGATCGATTTCTGGTCTTTCGTTTAACGGAATTTCAGCTTCTTCGTATTTAAATCCGTCGATGTTAGCATATAACGAGAAGAATGAATAGGTATTGTAAAGTGTTCCGAAGAATTTACGTTTAACCTCAGCAATTCCTTCAAGGTCAAACTTCAAGTTATCCCACGGATTTGCATTCATAATCATATACCAACGTGTAGCATCTGGACCGTTTTCTGCAATGGTTTTAAATGGGTCTATCGTATTTCCTTTACTCTTAGACATTTTAATTCCATTTTTATCTAAAACTAAACCATTAGAAACTACGTTTTTATATGCTACTTTATCAAAAACCAAAGTTCCGATTGCATGCAAAGTGTAGAACCATCCACGTGTTTGATCTACTCCTTCTGCAATAAAATTTGCTGGAAAATCTTTATTATCATCAATTTTTTCTTTGTTTTCAAAAGGATAATGCCATTGTGCATAAGGCATTGCTCCAGAATCAAACCAAACGTCGATTAGATCACTTTCACGCTTCATTGGTTTCCCTGAAGCCGAAACTAAAGTAAGTCCATCAACCACGTTTTTGTGTAAATCGATTAAATCGTAATTTGCCTCAGACATATTTCCGATTTCAAATCCTTTAAACGGATTTTCTTTTTGGAAACCTGCTTCGATCGATTTTTCGATTGCATTGTACAATTCTTCAACAGAACCGATAATAACTTCTTCTGTTTTATCTTCTGTTCTCCAAATTGGCAAAGGAATACCCCAATATCTAGAACGAGATAAGTTCCAATCATTAGCATTTTTAAGCCAATTTCCAAAACGTCCTTCACCAGTAGATTTAGGTTTCCAATTGATAGTTTCGTTCAGGTCGAACATTCTATCTTTTACATCGGTTACTTTGATGAACCATGAATCTAGAGGATAGTATAATAACGGCTCGTCTGTTCTCCAGCTGTGTGGATAACTGTGCACGTATTTTTCAACTTTAAAAGCTTTGTTTTCTTCTTTTAAACGAATCGCAATTTCAACATCTACAGATTTCTCTGGAGCTTGTCCTGCATCGTAATATTCGTTTTTAACGTATTTACCAGCTAAATCACCTAAATGTGAAGTGAATTTTCCTTGTAAATCTACTAATGGAACTGGAGTTCCGTTTTCGTCTAAAACCAACATTGGCGGAACTTCTGGTTTTGCTTCTTTTGCCACTTTAGCATCATCTGCACCAAAAGTCGGAGCTGTATGTACAATTCCCGTTCCATCTTCAGTTGTAACAAAATCACCTGCGATTACTCTAAATGCGTTTTCAGCATTTTCATAAGGCAGTACATAAGGCAATAATTGCTCGTAACGAATTTCTACTAAATCCGCTCCTTTTGCTTCGGTTAAAATTTTGTAAGGAAGTTTTTTGTCACCGTTTTTCACATTGTCAAAATCAGCATCGTCTTCACTTAAGAAAAATCCTTTTCCGAATTGTTTTCCAACTAAGTTTTTAGCCAAAACAACATTAATTGGCTCAAAAGTATATTGATTGAAAGTTTTAACTAAAACATAATCGATTTTTGGACCAACTGTCAAAGCTGTATTTGATGGCAATGTCCAAGGAGTTGTCGTCCAAGCTAAAATGTGAATATCTCCAAAACCTTGCAAGAATGAAGGCAAAGTTTCTGGAAGCGTTTTAAACTGTGCTACAATTGTAGTATCAGTTACATCACGGTAAGCTCCAGGCTGATTTACTTCGTGAGAAGATAATCCTGTTCCTGCTTTTGGAGAATATGGCTGAATTGTGTATCCTTTGTACAATAAACCTTTATCATAGATTTGTTTCAAAAGCCACCAAACCGATTCCATGTATTTTGGCTTATAAGTCACATATGGATCTTCCATATCTACCCAATAACCCATTTTTTCGGTCAAATCATTCCATACGTCGGTATAACGCATAACGGTTTTTTTACACGCTTCGTTATATTCTTCGATCGAAATCGTTTTGCCAATATCTTCTTTTGTAATTCCTAATTCTTTTTCGGTACCCAATTCTACAGGCAAACCGTGAGTATCCCATCCAGCTTTTCTTTTAACCTGAAAACCTTTCTGAGTTTTATATCTGCAAAAAATATCTTTAATCGCACGTGCCATTACGTGGTGAATTCCAGGTAATCCGTTTGCTGAAGGCGGACCTTCAAAAAATACGAAAGGCTCAGCACCTTCGCGAGTTGTCACACTCTTTTCAAATATATTTTCTTTCTTCCAAAAATCAAGAACTTCAGACGCTACAGTTGGCAAGTCAAGTCCTTTGTATTCAGTAAATTTTGTACTCATTTTATCCTTTTCTTAAACGAGGTGCGAAAGTAAGGAATTTTGAGGGAAATAGATAAAAGATAACGGAAAAAAGACCGATTTCGGGAAATTTTGAGTAGATTCCGCAACAAATAATGTTCTTTTTATCTATTTAAGAGAAAACTTCCTTTAAAATCTCTAAAGATTTAGGTTTTTTGAATCCTTCCAAATGAAGACTATAATAATCGATTAGAATTTTCAGAAGAATTTGTCTTTCTAAAACATGAAAGACTTTTTGATCATTATCAAATTTTAATTCCAGTAATTTTTTAAACAAATTGGTTTCATGTTCTGAAAGCACATTTGCTTTTTGAAAAAGTGTAAAAACGCCTTCATTCATTTCAAAAAAAGGCAAATCGATCTCAGAAGTATCGGGATAAAAACCAAGATATTTTGTGATTTCTAAGAGCAGAATTAAATGAAAATTAGAAATTTCATCATGATGATCTAGCCAAGTTAATGCCGTTTCTAAAAAGAGAAATAACTGTTCGTTTTTTTCTTCTTCTTGAATAGAATAATGCAGCATCTCTGAAAGAAACATAACCATTGTACTTTTCACAATATCAGTATGAATAGTCTGAAATGGAACAGCACTTTTTATTTCTTTAAAATTTTCTAAAGTGCCTTTATTTTTGTGAACGGCTTCAATTTCTAAAATCGAAAACGGCTGAAAATAAGCAATTTTCTGACTTGCCTTTCTGCTAGAAAAAGCGTCACGTACAAAATAAGATTTCAGTCCACTGGATAGTGTAAAACATTTTACGATCAAGCTTTTTTCCTGAAATTTTAATGATGAAATTACTATGGCTTTGGTTTTGACTTGCAAAAGATTTTTATTTTTTTGTTTGAAGTTTTAGCTTTCACTGAAAACTGTGACTGCGGCTGAATATTATCTAATAATCATCACTTTTTTAACTTTAGTTTCTCCTCCGTCTTGAGCAGAAATAAAAACCATGTAAACTCCAGATGCTACTTTATATCTTCCGAAAGCAGTTGTGTCCCATTCGATTGTTCCGCCCGAAGATGTTACCTCGTAAACTAAGTTCCCCTCAATGTCAGTAATTTTGACATTTGCCTTATCAATTAATCCTGCAACTTTAACGGTTCCTGTGTAATTAGGACGAACTGGATTTGGATAAACATAAACATTGCTTAAATCTTCATTGGCATCTGTTGAAATTCCGCCAAACGAAACCAATCCTTTACTGGTTGCAATAAAAACTTCTCCTGTTCTACCATTTATCTTAATATCATTTACATAATTACTTGGTAATGGCGAATTGTTTATTGTAAAATGATATTTTGTTTCCTGTCCATTTGGCGAAACCATAAATACTCCAGAATCTGCAGTTCCGATCCATTTGTTATTTGCCCCATCAACCGCAATAGAAGTTACAAACTGCTCGTATAATAATTCTTGAGCCAAATTATCTTCTGTAATAATAATTGGATTGGCTTTTAGCTGACTTTCAGATTGAAAACTCGAGACGTTAGGCAAAACTCTCAAACCCTTTGTCGTTCCAATCCAAAGCTGATTCTTTGTATCTAAAGCAATCGCTCTTACATCTGCAATTGGCAAATTACCAGCATCAGCGCCAAAAGTCATTTTTTTAAAGGTATTAGTGCTTTCATTAAATCCAACAACTCCAGTTTTATAGGTCCCGATCCACTTTACATTATTGCGATCTATTACTATACTCGAATAATTCTCTTCCCCCACATCTTCTGATATTGCAGCCATCGAATAGCTGCCCCATTGCCCATTTGTTTTTAAAACTTTCAATCCGTTATTGATTCTACTATTGGTAACCCAAAGATTTCCAGTTTTATCAAAAGCAGTTGCATTAATTCGGACATCTATATAATTTGGACCTTCTGTTGTAATTGACTCCAAACCACTGTTTTTTTCATTATACAAAAGAGTTGGAACATCATTTTCAATCTTCAACAATCCAGAAAAAAAAGAACCCGCATAAACTTGCTTTTCGTTATTCGGATTGATATAAATTCTGGTTATTGATTTTGCGTCAAAAACATCAGAATATGGAATATTTAACCATCCCGAAGCATTAAAGCGACTAATTCCGTAACTATCTAAAGGATAAGGGTTGTACACAGCATCGTAATCTCCATATACTGCCCACAAAACATTTGAACCAGCATCTATAGAAAAAATATTGTTGCGTACTGGTCCACTGGGAGTACTATTTTCGAAAACTGTGACGTTATTTAAAGAAGAAACAAACAAACCTTTTTCTTTTGTCCCGATAAAAATCTGATCCCCAACTGCGGTTGCGCAACTAAAATTCAAACTATTATCTAAAACCTGAGCATTTGTAATTTGCCTATTCAATACCATTTGATTATTATAGACATAAACAGTATTGGCGGTTGTAACAAATAAATTATGATTTTTTACTCTTGCATCAATAGCCGCTTGAGGTAATTGCAAAAAGCCCACAAATACATTTGAATTGAATCGATGAATATATCCAGAACTATTTATTGCAATAAGTTCTGTATCTAAAGCTTCAACACTAGACCAATCTCCTCCATTTACAATTGACCATTGACTAAAATCTACAAGATTAGCGTTTGCACTATCAGCTTTTCTAATACCGCTAGAAGTGGCCACAAAAATAAATCCGTTAAACATTGCCGTTTGTTTTACACTTATTTCTGCTCCATTATCACCAATAAAATAAGTGTCTCCGAATTGTGAAGTTTTAAGATTGAATTGAACAATTCCAAAATCGCAAGAAACATATATCAATCCATTATTCTCCATAAAATGATTGATTTTTTTAGTATTTGCTGGCAGTTGTTTATTAATAATATCAACGACTTTCAACATACTTCCGTCAGCATCATTAATTAAAATCATTAGTCCATTTTCATAGCCAACTATTGTTTTTTTGAATGCTTCGCTGTAGTAAACTGCAGAAATTGTCTGACCTGAAAGTCCGTCAACTGTAGTAATCGATTTAAGGATATTTGTCGTTACGTTTCTTGAAAACAATGCATTTTCTGAAGCTGCTATTACAGCTGTTGTTGATTCTGAGATATCCTTTACTTCATTAAATGAAAAATAACCTTGCCAAGACAATTTGCCCTGCGCCATGCAAAACTGAATTAGAAGTAAAAACAAACCGCAGAAAAAAACTTTTTTCATCATATAATGTATTCGAATAGACAAATATACTACAAACGGAATTTTATTTAATTTTTAGTACAAATAAAATACCCCCGATATCTTATGAAGATAACGAGGGCATTTCTAATTATTGTAATTAAATCTTAAACTACACCTTGAGCAAGCATAGCATCGGCAACTTTTACAAATCCGGCAATATTAGCTCCTTTTACGTAGTTAACATATCCGTCTTCTTCTGCACCGTATTTTTTACATTGGTTATGAATTCCGATCATGATTTCTTTCAATCTCAAATCCACTTCTTCACTTGTCCAGTTTAAACGTATTGAGTTTTGAGTCATTTCTAATCCAGAAGCAGCAACACCTCCAGCATTTGCAGCTTTTCCTGGTGCGAATAATACTTTATTGTCTAAGAAAAGTTTAATAGCATCTAATGTAGAAGGCATATTTGCAGCTTCTGTAACACATAAAACGCCATTATCAATTAACTTCTTAGCATCATCTCCATTTAACTCGTTTTGAGTAGCGCAAGGAATAGCGATATCTACTTTTACTTCCCAAGGGCTTTTTCCTTTATGGAAAATAGCATTTGGATATTTCTCCAAATATCTTTCTGCTCTATTATCTCCAGTAGCTCTCATTTCAACCATATGGTCAATTTTTTCTCCAGAAATACCTTCTTCATCATAAATATAACCATCAGGTCCAGAAATAGTAACTACTTTACCTCCTAATTCATTTACTTTTAAAGCAACTCCCCAAGCCACATTTCCGAATCCAGAAATAGCAACTCTTTTACCTTTAATTTCATGACCAATTGTACGAAGCATTTGATCTGTAAAGTAAACTACTCCATATCCTGTTGCTTCTGGTCTAATCAATGAACCACCGTAAGCCAAACCTTTTCCAGTTAAAACTCCCGTAAATTCATTTCTAATTCTTTTGTATTGGCCAAACAAATATCCAATTTCTCTTGCTCCTACACCAATATCTCCAGCTGGAACGTCAAGATCTGGACCAATATGACGGCATAATTCTGTCATAAACGATTGGCAGAAACGCATAATTTCACCATCTGATTTTCCTTCTGGGTCAAAATCAGAACCACCTTTACCTCCACCCATTGGAAGAGTTGTCAAACTGTTTTTGAAAACTTGTTCGAAAGCAAGGAATTTTAAAACTGATAAATTTACTGTATGGTGAAATCTAATTCCTCCTTTATAAGGTCCAATTGCAGAGTTCATCTGAATTCTAAAACCTCTGTTTACAATAATTTCTCCTTTATCGTCTACCCACGGAACTCTAAATATAATTGATCTCTCTGGTTCAGCGATTCTTAGAAGTATATTCTTCCCATCGTATTTTTTACGTTCTGATATAAAAGGAATTACAGTTTCAGCAAATTCTCTCACAGCTTGAAGAAATTCTGGCTCGTTTGGATTTTTTGACTCAATTAGAGCCATAAATTCATTTATTTTTTGTTCCATCTTTGAAATAAATTTTTCAGATAATTAAGTTTAATCTTTACTCTTATAAAAATAAGAAATCATGTTTAAGAAAACGTTTTCGTTTTAACAGACAAAGATATATCAAATAATGATTCAATGTTATATTTTTCACTTTTTTGAATCGATTTGTGTTTTTTTCAAACATTACAAAAAAACACATTTTACATGTAGGTGTTTACATGCAAATCACTCTTTAAAAGTTAGTAAATTAAGTATTTTGCTAGTTATTTTTCAATAGAGCGATTTAATATTTTGAATCGATTATGTTTTTTATATATTTGCCGTGATTTGTAAGCCCTAAAAAATGTCTAAACCCCTATTTATCACATTACTTGCCTTGTTTGGCATATCAACTGCTGTATCAGCACAAGGACTAGCTCAAGAGATCGGAATTTATGCCGGACCAGTTACATTACAGTCTGATTTTGGAGAAAGACACAACTTCGATACCAATGTAGGAAACACTGGTTTTGGTGTTGGAATTATGCACTTTCTTAACTTTTCTAGCAACAACAATAGAGAAAGTTTTTTTACAGAGCATTTTAAAGTAAGAACTGATCTATCTTTCAGCAAAACTACTTTAAAACATCATGGCCAATGGGTTAATTACAAACCTGACGGACTATTTGCACAGCAATTAAAAAATATGCACGCAAGTTCTAGCATATTAGGTTTAGGTGCTCAGTTAGAATTTTCTCCTTTTATGAAAACCCACGATTACGAAAACACAATTGGTAGCCTTAGTCCGTATGGAAGTTTAGGATTTCAGGTTAGCTATTATTCGGCAAAAGTTGGATCTCATTTAGGAGACATCACCTTACCAACTGTTACTCCAGGAAAATACTTAACTCCATCTGATGGACGTGCACATGGATTCTCTACAGAAACTGGCGTAGTTTTATCTGCAACAGCTGCTGTTGGTGTTCATTACAAATTATCTGAACTGAGCGATTTAATGTTTGAGACTCGTTTCTCTATGTATAATTCAGATTGGATTGATGGATTAAACCCAAATAAAGATATTTATAAAGAAAACAAATCTAACGACTGGCAGGTTTGGTTTAACTTCGGATATATTTATTATTTAGAGTTCTAAATCAAGAAAATTTACAACATAAAAAATCCCAAATTCCAAAACTATTAAAATTGGAATTTGGGATTTTTATTTTTAGATATACTTATTAAGCTAAAGCTTGCTCTAAATCTGCAATTAAATCTTCTGCATCTTCAATACCAACGCTTAATCGAACTAAATCGTCTGTAATACCAACTTCTGCTCTTTTATCTGCAGGAATAGATGCATGCGTCATTAAAGCTGGATGATTTGCCAATGATTCTACTCCACCTAAAGATTCTGCCAAAGTAAAGACTTTCAGTTTTTCTAAAAAAGCAATAGAATCTTCTTTTTTGCCTGATTTAAAATCAAAAGAAACCATTCCGCCAAAAGCTTTCATTTGCTTTTTAGCAATTTCGTGAAACGGATGATTCTTCAAACCTGGATAATAAACTGTTTTAATCTTTGGGTGATTACTCAAGTATCCAACTACCTTTTCTCCATTTTCACAATGTCTCTGCACTCTTAGAGCTAAAGTTTTGATTCCTCTTAAAACCAAAAAACTATCCATCGGCCCAAGTGTAGCTCCAGTAGCAAATTGCTGAAAATGTAACTGTTCTCCAAGCGCTTCATCTTTTACAATTAATGCTCCAGCAATAACATCAGAGTGTCCTCCTAAATATTTTGTCGCAGAATGCATTACAATATCTGCTCCTAAATCTAAAGGTTTTTGTAAATAAGGCGTTGCAAAAGTATTATCTACCGCAAGAAGAATTTTTTTCTCTTGAGTGATTTTTGCTATTTCTTGAATGTCCGCCAATTTCATTAACGGATTGGTTGGCGTTTCTACCCAGATTAACTTCGTGTTTTCGTTAATTAAACTTTTCAGTTTTTCGATATTCGTCATATCTACAAAATGAAATTTAATACCCGAATCTTTATAAACACGAGAAAACATTCTGTACGTTCCTCCATACAAATCATCCATTGCAATGATTTCGTCTCCCGCTTTAAAAGATCTTAAAACGCAGTCTGTCGCAGCAAGACCAGATGAAAATGCTAATCCGCGAGTTCCGTTTTCAATACTAGCCAAAGCGTCTTCTAAAGCCGTACGCGTCGGGTTTGAAGCTCTACTATATTCATAATCTGCCAAAGGTTTCCCTGGACTTGTTTGAACAAATGTTGAAGTTTGATACACTGGTGGCATAACAGCTCCTGTACTTGGATCATGATGCTGTCCTCCGTGAATAACTTTTGTATTGAATTTCATATAGTTATAAATTTTAATTCCATAATTCTTTTACAAATTTACCGCTTAATTTATTTTATCGCGACACAAGTTCTTACCTTTGTAGATAATTAACACTTTTTGATATGAAAAATTACATATTTATAATCTTTTTGTGTTTGATTTTTACAAGTTGCAAAAAAGAGCTTTCATTTGACAATGAAACGTTTGAAGAAAAATCTACTATTCCCTGCAAAAAAGATTGCCCAAGAATTACGATAGAAGTTCCAATTGCTAAAAATGTTAAAGTAACATCAGACAGCATTAATAAAAAAGTATTTGCTGTAATTAAAGAGATTGCATTTTTTGAAGAAGATTCGGTAAAAGTTGATGATTATAAATCATTAGCAAAATCGTTCATTGTTTCATACGAAGAAATGCATCAAAAATTCCCAAATGACACCTTTGGCTGGGAAGCAAGAATAATAGGAAATGTAGAATTTCAGTCAGAGCAAATCTTAAATCTTAAAATTGACCATTATACCTTCACAGGCGGCGCTCATGGCTATCAAGGTTATCGCTCTTTATTATTCGATAAAAAAACAGGAAAAACGATTTTTAACAATCAGTTATTTAAAAACGAAAAAGAGTTTAAAGCTTTCGCTGAAAAAACTTTCAGATCAAAATATAAAATTCCAGAAAAAGCCAATATTAATGCTACAGGATTAATGTTTGAAAATGACAAATTTCAACTTCCTCAAAACATCTTCTATACTTCTGCGGGTTTACTTTTATATTACAATTCATATGAAGCTGCATCATACGCAGATGGCCCAAAAGAGCTTTTATTCCCGTATGAAGAAGTAAAAAAATATTTGAATTTTCATTAAATAATTTCAGCATCGATTAAATGCACCGCAGTGTGTCTCTATAGAAAACCTCAGAATCTTAGAACCTTAGCAACTTAGAATCTTTTTTCACTGAACATCATACTTCATTTTACGCAAAACCCTCAAGGCTTCTTTAAACGAAGAATATACATTTTTATAAGGCTTTAAAAGCAATTTCGCATCGATTAATTTTTGTCTGGCATCTTCAAAACCATTCAAATGACAAATCATAAAGGTAGAAGGCAGATTTTCTAAATCCTTCATTTCACGATCCGATAAAGTGATTTCTTTTTGGAGTTTACCCAATAGAGCCATATTCGAATTATAAATATGATATAGCATTTTTCTATTGAATTCTGGCGGCTGAAAAAGCATCTGACGGTCGATTTTATAATAACCGTTATCAAAAAAATAAATGGTTTGCTCTTCTAATGGATAATAACTTGTTTTGTCATTTAATCCTAGCGGAACATATTCTGTAATGGTAAAAGTATCGTCATTATATTCGATTGTAACAACATCTTGTGCCGAATAAAAAAGTTTAATCTGTTCGTTTATCAATTCGATATCTACACGAGACAAATATGTTTTATCACGTAATTTTTTTGGAACTCCAGCCCAACAAATCACAAACAATTCTTTAAAAACACGATATTTCGGGGACATATCTTTATGCCTGAAATTCATAAAATCAATAACACCGTCTAAAGTATATTGAATACTATTTCGAGAACTATTTTCGATTCCAATAACCGTTTCTGTATTCTGATTGTTTTTTTCAATTTCCTCGTGTTCTTCCAGAGGAATCGAATTACTACCGCGTCTTATAAAAACACTATTGGCAAGAATGGTATGAATTCCTTTTTTAAAGTAAGAGATTTTACTTTTAGGCTTTATTGTAACGAGACCAATTACTTTATCTTTTGGAAGATTAGGAAAAGGGACGTTTTCATATTGAATTTTTGGAGGGTTTTCTAAAAAAGCATTGACTAGATTCTGAATTCTACTATCATCAAAGAAATCGTCGCCGACAATTTCGTTATCTTGATCTTCTACTCCAACTACGATATAAGAATTGTTATTCGGGTTAGAATTGGATAACGCGCAAATGTGTTTCAGAAATTTGCCTTTTCCTTCTCTCGAGTGAAGATTCAACTGCCTTTTTTTATCATAAAAACTGCTTTCGTCATTATGAGCGAGGAGATTTTTAATTAAAAGGCGTTTATTAATCATGTCGATTTTATTTAGCCACGAATTGCACTAATTCGCAGTAATTTAATTTATTAAAACTTAAAATTAAAAAAAAGACGCACTACAGTGCGTCTATATATTCGATTTTATTTAAATATTCTTTTTAACAATCGTCGAAGAGGCCTGTGCAGTACTCATAACAACCAAATCGGCAATATTTACATGATAAGGTCTTGAAACCACAAAGTGAATAATATCGGCGATATCTTCTGCCCGCAGCGGATCAAATCCTTTATAAACATTTGCCGCTCTCTCAACATCTCCTTTAAAACGAACTTCGCTAAATTCTGTTGCTACCATTCCTGGATGAATACCTCCAACTCGAATTCCAAACGGATTCAAATCAATTCGCATTCCTGCAGTAATGGCATCAACAGCGTGTTTAGATCCGCAATATACATTTCCATTCGGATAAACTTCTTTTGCAGCAGTTGAACCAATATTAATAATATGTCCAGATTGTCTTTCAACCATCTGCGGAATTATAGCTTTTGAAACATACAAAAGACCTTTTACATTAATATCAATCATGGCATCCCAATCGTCTAAATTTCCATTTTGAATCGGATCTAAACCATGGGCATTTCCTGCATTATTAATCAAAACGTCGATTGTAGAAAAATCGCTTGGCAAAGCTCCAATTTTTTTTAAAACTTCTTCTTTATCGCGAACATCAAATGTTAGAGAATGAACTTCTGTAAAAGCCGAAAGTTCTTTTTGAAGTTCTTCCAAACGATCTTTACGTCTTCCGCAAAGGATCACTTTATAATTGTTTTTCGCTAAAATCTGAGCGGTTGCTTTTCCAATTCCGCTTGTAGCACCAGTAATTAAAACTGTTTTTTTCATTTCATTTTTTTTATTTTTTGCCACAGATTAAAGGATTAAAATGATTCTTTTGAAATCTGTAAAAGTCTTTTAATCTGTGGTAAAATATTTTAATTCTTATTTTTCCATTCCTCCAAATTCAACACCATATTGAGCGCTGTCCAAGTTTCTCCATCTACTTCTCTCAAATATTTTTTATCAGGATTTAAAATAAACCCAACTTTTTCATAACATTTTTGAGCTCCGACATTAAAGTCAAAAACATTCAATTCAATATTTCTTTCTTTCCTGTTTTCAAAAATATATTGCAACAATAAAGTCACCATCTGCTCGCCGATTCCTTTTCCTCTTTGATTTTCATCCATAATCAAGATTCGACCTAATTTTGCAAAACCATCGTAAAAATAAATTTCACAATGTCCAATAGTGCTGCCATTCGAAATATTTACAACTCTAAAAGCAACTCTATTTTCATCAGAAAGCGTTTTGTCTATTTGGCTTTCTGTTAAAGGAAAAGTAAACTCTGGTCCGCCAAATTGCATTAAAGCTTTTGCATTCTTAACAGAATCGATTAATTCAGAATAATCTTTTTTCTCAAAATTTTCTAAGCGTATCATTTTTCAGAACAGTCCAAATTAAGGCACATCGTCACCCATACTTTCTGTCCAGATTGCAAACCAATCTTCTGTATCCATTTCCAGTTCAACTGCTTTTGATAAAGCCTGAATTCTAGCAATATTTACGGTACCTGCAATCGGAATTACTTTTGCAGGATGTTTTAAAATCCATGCCAATAAAAGTGTATCTGCACCTAAGTGATATTTTTCTAATAAAGTAGAGAACAGTTTTTTCAAACGACGAGTCTGTTTGGTATCTTCTCTAAAAACAGTTCCAAGCGGGTTCCATGATAGAGGGCGAATTCCGTTAGTTTGCATATAATCTAAACTTCCGTCCAACATTGGCTCGTAATGTGTTGCCGAAAATTGTACCTGATTATAACTCACTTCTGTTTTCTGACGAATTAATTCTGTTTGAGAACTAGTAAAATTAGAAAGTCCAAAATCGATAATTTTTCCTTCTCCTTTTAATTTCTCAACAGCTTCGGCAATTTCGTCGGCCTTCATTAATGGACTTGGTCTGTGAAGCAGAAAAACATCTACATAATCTGTTTTTAAATTTTTTAGAGATTTTTCTACAGACTTAATAATATAGTCTTTAGAATAATCATAATGTTTGATTTTGTTTTCGGGGCGTTTTTCAGCAATCATCTGAATACCGCACTTTGTAATTAATTGTAATTTTTCGCGATCAATTTTACTTGCATGAAAAGCTTTTCCAAAATCGGCTTCGGTCGTATACGAACCGTAAATATCCGCGTGATCAAAAGTCGTAATTTTGTTTTCGATACTCACTTGTATCATGTTTTCCATTTCGCTAGTTGTAAGGTTTTTATCCCAAACTCCCCAATTCATAGTGCCCGAAATTATAGGCGATAAGACTGTTTTGCTCATAATAGTTATGCGTTATTTTTGGTAATAATTATGCTTTCATAAAGCATAATCATCAAAGTTCTTAAAAATATAAAAATAGATTCACAATTAGTCCTTAAAATTAGGTCTTTGGTCGAAGTTTTAACCATTCTTTAACATCTTACTTCTCAAAAAATATTCAATTTGCACTCTCAAAAATTAGGCGTAAAAATCAAGGTTTTAAAAATATTTATATGGAAGAAAATACAACGACTTTAGACATTAGAGCGATAAATGAAAAAATTGAGCGAGAAAGTGCTTTTATAGACCTTCTTACAATGGAAATGAACAAAGTTATTGTGGGTCAGAAACATATGGTCGAGCGTCTATTGATCGGATTACTTGGACAAGGGCATATTTTATTGGAAGGAGTTCCAGGTCTGGCAAAAACTTTAGCCATCAACACGCTTTCTCAAGCGGTTCAAGGATCTTTCAGCCGTATCCAGTTTACGCCAGATTTATTGCCTGCCGATGTTATCGGAACCATGATTTACAATATTAAAGCAAACGAGTTCTCAATTAAAAAAGGACCAATTTTCGCCAATTTCGTACTTGCCGATGAGATTAACCGTGCTCCAGCAAAGGTTCAATCAGCTTTATTAGAGGCGATGCAGGAGAAACAAGTTACTATTGGTGACACTACATTTAAGTTAGACCGTCCATTTTTAGTATTAGCAACACAAAACCCAGTTGAGCAAGAAGGAACATATGCACTTCCTGAAGCGCAGGTTGACCGTTTTATGTTGAAAACTGTTATTGATTATCCAAAAATTGATGAAGAGCGTTTTGTAATTCGTCAAAACTTAAAAGGAACTTACGAAAAAGTAAATCCTGTAGTTTCTGTAGATCAGATTTTACGTGCTCAGGAGGCTGTTCGCGAAGTTTATATGGACGAAAAAATTGAGAAATATATTCTTGATATTATTTTCGCTACACGTTATCCAGAAAAATACAAATTAGCCGATTTAAAACCGCTTATCAGTTTTGGAGCTTCTCCTCGTGGAAGTATCAACTTAGCTAATGCTGCTAAATGTTATGCTTTCATCAAACGTCGTGGTTATGTAATTCCAGAAGACGTTCGTGCTGTTGTTCACGATGTATTACGCCACAGAGTTGGAATCACTTACGAAGCAGAAGCAGAAAACATTACTTCTGTAGACATTATCAACAAAATCGTTAACGAGATTGAAGTACCTTAAAAAGTTGATGGTTGATAGTTTTTTGTTGATGGTTTATGCGCCATCAACCAACGACCCTAAACCATAAACCAAACAAAAAATGGATACAAAAGAGCTTTTAAAAAAAGTACGGAAAATAGAAATCAAGACCAAAAGACTGAGTAATCATATCTTTTCGGGAGAATACCACTCTTCATTTAAAGGACGAGGAATGACGTTTAGCGAGGTGCGTCAATACCAATACGGAGATGATATTCGTAACATCGATTGGAATGTAACCGCACGCTACAACGAAGCTCACGTTAAAGTATTTGAAGAAGAACGCGAATTAACCATGGTTTTGATGGTTGATATTTCGGGTTCGGAATCTTTTGGTTCTAAAAATCAATTCAAAAAAGACATTGTAACCGAAATTGCGGCAACAATGGCTTTTTCGGCTACACAGAATAATGACAAAATTGGTTTAATATTGTTTTCTGATACAGTAGAATTATATATTCCGCCCAAAAAAGGACGTTCGCATGTACTGCGTATCATTCGTGAATTGATCGAATTTGAACCAAAAAGCCAGAAAACAGATATCGCGCAAGCTTTGAAGTTTTTATCTGGAACCCAGAAAAAGAAAGCCATCATTTTTATGATTTCCGATTTTATGTCTGATTCTTATGAGCATACATTAAAAATTGCTTCTAAAAAACATGACATCACAGGTGTTCGCGTGTACGACATTCGTGAAGAAAGAATTCCAAATTTAGGAATGGTTCACATGCTGGATGCCGAAACTGGAAAAATCCAATTGGTTGATACAAGTTCAAAAGCTGTTCGTATGAATTATGAGAAGCACTATCAGGAGAAACTAAATTACTTTAAAGATACTTTCCGTAAATCTGGAGCAGGAATTGTAAATACCAGAGTAGACGAAAATTACGTTACTAAATTATTAGGCTATTTTAAATCACGATAAAAATTTGGCAGTTTTGATTAACCATCAAAAATCGTTAATCTAAAATCTTCAATCGTTAATCAAATGAAATTTAAACTTTATATATTTTTATTGCTTTTCTCTACTATGATTTTTGCACAGCAGAAACAAGTAGAAACAAGTATTGATACCACCAAAAATAAAATTGGTGCTGAGTTCAAGCTAACGCTTAAAACGGTTGTAAGCTCCAAATCTAAAGTTGAATTTCCAAAACTTAAAAATATTGGTCCGCTAGAAGTTATTGAGTCTTATCCGATTGATACAGTTAAGAAAAATGACACTTACGAACTGGTTAAAAAATATGGTTTAACACAATTTGATTCTGGTCGTTATACAATTCCAAGCATTAAAATTTTAATCGATAAAAAGCCTTTTTATACAGATTCTCTAAAAGTTGAAGTAGCCCCTGTAAAAGTTGATACTTTACAGCAAAAGATGTACGATATTAAAGACATCTCTTCTGTTGATGAAGGAATAGGAAATTGGTGGATTTATACTTTAATAGTGCTAGCAATTTTAGGAATTGGCGCATTCGTTTATTGGTATGTTAAAAAACGTCAGCTGAAAAAAATCGAGGAAGAAGTTTACAAAACTCCTATCGAAAAAGCGACAAGTTTATTAAACAACCTAGAGAAAAAAGAACTTGTTCAAAAAGGAGAAGTAAAAGAATATTATAGTGAATTAACAGATATTGCGAGAAATTATATCGAAGAAGCCATCCATATTCCAGCGATGGAAAGTACAACTTCTGAGTTAATTACAGCAATTAGAGAAGCATCTACCAAAAAGAAAATGACGCTTACACCAGAAACTGTTGAGAATCTGGAGCGTGTTTTACGTCAGGCCGATTTGGTGAAATTTGCAAAATCTAAGCCACTTGATTTTGAAATTACTGAAGATCGAAATAAAATTCAGAAAGTAATTTTAACCCTTGATAATGCTATTCCAACTGAAGTTCCAGAAGACATTGAGGATCAGTTATTGAACGAAGCGCAAAGACAAAAACAAATTCAGGCGCAGCTTCGCAAAAAAAGAAATGCAAGAATCGGTTACTCTGTTGCGGCTGTAATCTTATTGTTGTTTGTAACTACAACTTATTTTGTGGTTACAAAAGGTTTCAATTACGTAAAAGACAATATAATTGGTCATCCTTCTAAAGAATTATTAGAAGGCGAATGGGTGAAAAGCGCTTACGGAAATCCAGCAGTTCTTATTGAAACTCCAAAGGTTTTAAAAAGAATGGATACTCAAAAAGTGCTTCCAAAAGAAGCAATGGCACTTATCAAAGAAATGCAGCTTTTTGCATACGGAAGTATGATTGACAATTTCTATGTAACAGTTTCTACATCCAAATTTAAACAGCCAACCGAAATAGATTTAAGCAAAGCTCTCGAGGGGACTATAAAAATTATGGAGTCTCAAGGCGGACAAAATATTATTGTAAAACAAGAAGATTTTCAAACTAACGAAGGTATTCAGGGAATAAAAGGTTACGGAACGATGACAGTTCTGAATCCTGCAACTAAAACGAGCACAAAAGCATACTATGAATTGTTGCTTTTCAAACAAGATCAAGGTTTACAACAAATCATGATCTTACACGAAGAGGGCGATACGTATGCAAATGAAATCACGACCCGAATATTAAATTCTGTTGAACTTCAAAGAGCAAACAACTAATGGGCAATATCAGTTTTTTAAATCCAGAATTTCTTTGGTTGTTTCTATTAATTCCTATTGCAATAATTTGGTTTTTCTGGAAACGCAACCAGCAGTCGGCTACCTTAAAAATGAGCTCGACAGCAGGATTCCAGAAGAGCGAATCGTTTTGGACCAAGTTCAAACCTGCTTTATATGTTTTCAGAATTTTGGCTTTATGCTCGTTAATTATAGCATTGGCGCGTCCAAGAACTGTAGATATTAGCAACCAGACCAAAACGACAAAAGGAATTGACATCGTAATGGCAATTGACGTTTCTGGATCTATGCTAGCAAAAGATTTAAAGCCAAATCGTATGGAAGCTTTAAAACGAGTTGCAGCAGATTTCGTTGAAGAAAGACCTAACGATAGAATCGGATTGGTTTTATATGCTTCTGAAGCTTACACAAAAACTCCGGTTACAAGTGATAAAGCGATTATTCTCGAAGCTATAAAAGGAATTAAATACGATACGACTTTACAAGATGGAACTGGAATTGGAATGGGATTAGCAACTGCTGTAAATCGTTTGAAAGACAGTAAAGCAAAAAGCCGCGTTATCATCTTGCTTACCGATGGTGTAAATAATGCTGGTTTTATTGAGCCAGAAACAGCATCTGATATTGCAAAACAATACGGAATTAAAGTATATACAATCGGTCTTGGAACTAACGGAATGGCAGAATCTCCATATGCATATGCTCCAAATGGCGGTTTCTTATTCAAAATGCAGAAAGTAGAAATCGATGAAAAGTTAATGAGAAACATCGCTAAAAAAACAGATGGAACTTATTTTAGAGCTACAAGCAACGATAAATTAGCAGAAATATACAACTCAATTAATAAATTGGAAACAACAGAAATTCAGGAATTGAAATTCTACGATTACGATGAAAAATACAGGTTTTTTGTCTTATTTGCAGGTTTGATGTTATTACTTGAAGTTGGATTAAGAAATACAGTTTATAGAAGCTTTATTTGATTTTTTTAAAATCAAAAAATTCCAACAATAAAATTCCAAATAACAAATTGGAATTTGGAATTTAAAGATTAAAAATTAGAAAAGGATTTGGAATTTGGAATTTCAATATTGGAATTTAAAAACATTTATGGAATTAGACGAAAAAAAATATTTATATCTCTTATTACTTATCCCAATTGTGGTATGTATTTTCCTTTTCAATATGTATTGGAAAAGAAGAACGCAACGCGAATTTGGTGATTTGGAAATGGTAAAAAGATTGAGCCCTGAGAAATCGGTTTTTAAACCTGTTCTAAAAATCGTAGTGATTCTTTTGGCGCTTACTTGTTTGATTATTGGTTTGGTAAATCCGAAGATCGGAACCAAAATGGAGACCGTAAAACGAGAAGGTATCGATATTGTTTTTGCTGTAGACGTTTCTAAAAGTATGCTTGCAGAAGACGTTGTTCCTAGTCGTTTAGATAAAAGTAAACAGTTGGTTTCTCAGATTATCAATAATTTAGGAAGCGATAGAATTGGAATCGTAGCTTACGCAGGAAGCGCTTTCCCAGTTTTGCCAATTACATCAGACTATAGCGTTGCAAAAATGTTTTTGCAGAGTATGAGCCCAGGAATGGTTTCGTCTCAAGGAACATCTCTGGACGAAGCAATTAAACTGTCTTCGACATATTTTGACGAAAAAAGCAAAACAAGCAAACTATTAATCCTGATTTCTGACGGTGAAGATCATTCTGAAGGTGCAGCTGCTGCGGCAGAAGAAGCGAATAAATTAGGAATGAAAATCATCACTATTGGTGTTGGTACAGAAAAAGGAGGTACAATTCCTTTAAAAGAAAATGGTGTTGTTAGAGGATATCAAAAAGATCAAAACGGAGAAACTGTAATTACCAAATTAAATCAAGAAGGTTTAAAAACAATTGCAAAAGCAACAAAAGGTGGCTATGTTTACGGCGGAAGCACAAAAGAAGTTTTAGAATACGTAAAAAATGCTTTAAACAATATCCAAAAAACAGAATTTGAAGCTACGCAAATGGCCGAATTTCAATCGCAGTTTCAATGGTTTATCGGGTTTGCATTTTTATTGCTTTTCCTAGACATTTTCTTATTAGAAAGAAAAACAAGCTGGATCAAAGAGTTGGATTTATTTAATGAAAAGAAATAAAAAAGTTAGCCACTAATTGCTCGAATTTACACGGATAACAAATTATTTAATTTGTGAAATTCAAAAAGAAATAAAAAAATTAGTGCCAATTTGTGACCCGAACGATAGTGAACAGGCGAAGCAAATTCGTGGCGAAAAAAAACAAAATTAGAATGAAAAATTTACTCCTTTATATTTTACTAACCGTTTCTTTTGCAGTTTCTGCTCAAGAAAAAGACAAAACGTTGCCTACTGGTAATGAAGAATATAAACAGAATAAATTTATTGATGCTGAGGCAAACTATAGAATTTCGGAATCTAAATTTCCGAAACGATCAACAGCACCTTATAATTTAGGTAATACTATTTATAGACAAAATCAGGTTTCGGAAGCTAAATATGCTTACGCGAAAGCAATAAAAAATGCTAAAACAAAGCCTGAGAAACATAAAGCTTATCATAACCTTGGTAACGTTTTCATGAAAGAGAAAGATTATACTCAAGCCGTTGAAGCTTACAAACAAGCACTTCGTAACGATCCAACAGATGAAGAAACACGCTACAACTATGCTTACGCCAAACAAAAGCTAAAAGAGAATCCTCCTAAAAACGATCAGAATAAAGATAAAAACAAGGACAAAGACAAGGATAAGGATAAAAACAAAGACAAGAACAAGGACAACAATAAAGACAAAGACAAGGATAAAAAAGACGATAAAGGCGACCAGGATAAAGACAAAAAAGATGGTAAAAACGATCCAAAGAAAGATGACAAGTCTGACAATCAAGGAGAGCCAAAACCACAACCTGGAGGAATATCAAAAGAGCGTGTTCAGAATTTGTTAGATGCGGTAAACAATGAAGAAAAGAAAATTCAAGACAAAGTAAACGCTCAAAAAGTAAAAACTAATCCTAAGAAAACAGAAAAAGACTGGTAAAATAATTTAAATCGTTTAGTCGTTAATTGTTTATTACAAGAAATATTCAAAAACGGCTAAACGATTAAACAGTTAAAATAAACAACGATTAAACAAGTAATGAAAAGATATTTAATTCTATTTCTACTCACTTTTCAAGGACTAATGGCTCAGGTGCAATTTGAAGCCAGAGTCAGTAAAAACACACTTGGAATAAACGAAAGGCTTCGTGTAGATTTCATCATGAATGTTGACGGAGATAATTTCGAACAGCCTTCTTTTGAGGGATTTAGAATGGTTGCTGGGCCAAGCCAACAAATTAGTCAGTCTTGGATAAATGGCCGAAGCTCTTTTCAAAAAATATATTCTTATATCATACAGCCTGAAAAAAAGGGAATTGTTACAATTAAACAGGCTGCAATAGAATTTAATGGTCAGATTTACAAAACGAATCCGATAAAGGTTACGGTAACCAATGCTGTGGCTCAAGAAAGAGATCCAAATGACAGACCTCCTGGATCTGGAAATGAATTACTGACTCTTGTTGCTGAAATTTCAAAAACAAACCCTTACTTAAACGAGCCAATTACAGCGGTTTACAAACTGTATTTCAATAACATTGGTGTTACTGGTTTTAAAGAATTGGCAAAACCTAAATACAATGATTTCTGGAATCAGAACATTGACATCAAACAATTGGCAATTGAAGAAGGAAATTTTCAAGGCCAAAAATGTTATTATGTTATTCTGAAAAAGACCATTTTATATCCACAAAAATCAGGAAAACTTACAATTGAGCCTCTTTCACTAGATATTGGTGTGCAATTACCAACAAATCGTCGCGATATGTTTGGCCAAATGATTATTACGGAAGACAATAAAGTGGTTTCTGCTGGAGCAAAAACAATTAATGTAAGACCACTTCCTGAAAGCACAAAACCAGAAGGTTTTACTGGTGCTGTCGGAAGATTGAACTTTACTGTTACGCCTTCAAAAACAACACTTAAAAACGGTGAAGGTCTTGACTTAATCGTAAGTGCGCAGGGAACTGGAAATATGAAGTTATTTACACTTCCAAAACCAGTTGTTCCAAATGCATTAGAAATGTACGATCCTGTTCACGACGAACAAGTAACTACATCTCTAAGTGGTATGTCTGGAAGAGTCACAGACAAATATACTATTGTACCGCAATACCGAGGAAAATATGCTATAAAACCAATGCAATTTTCGTATTTCGATTTAAGCACTGGCACTTATAAAACCATTACTTCGAAAGAAATTATGATTGATGTTCTGGACGGACCAACGCCAGCAGAAGCAAATACAGGATCGGCTTCTAAAAATACTGTGGCAATAACAGATCAATTCAAGAATATTAAATCTAAAACAGTACTAATTCCTATTATTAAACATGATTTTTACGATTCAAGTTTGTATTTAGGGTTGTTGTTTGCACCGTTTATCATTATTCCGATTATCATTTTAGCTAGAAAGAAAAAAGAAGCTATGGATAATGATGTTACTGGAAATAGAATTAGAATGAACAATAAGCTAGCGAAGAAATATTTATCGCAAGCCAAAAAACATCTTAATAACAAAGAGCCTTTCTATATCGCATTAGAAAAAGCTATGCATAATTTCTTGAAAGCAAAACTGCACATTGAAACTTCAGAAATGAGTAAAGACAATATCAGAGAATTACTGCTGTCTAGAAATGCAAATGCCGAAACGGTTCATAATTTTATTGCTCTGACTGAAAACTGTGAATTTGCTCGTTATGCACCGGCGTCGAGCGCTTCAATTCAGCAAGATTATGATAAAGCTGTTATGATTATTTCTGAATTAGAAAAACAGATTGTTTAAACAAAATAAGATGAAAAACATACTATATATCTTTTTATTAATCTCGCAGGTTTTCTTTGCGCAAGGACGCTTTGAATCGGCCAATGCATTGTACCAAAAAGGACAATACAAAGAAGCTGCACAGGTTTATGAGAACATTGTAACGGAAGACAAATTACATTCTGCCGAATTATATTTTAATTTGGGAAATTGTTATTACAAACTAAATCAAGTTGCGCCTTCGATTTACAATTATGAAAAGGCTTTGGTTCTTAAACCAAATGATCCAGAGACTTTAAACAATTTAAAGTTTGCTAAGAAACTGACGATTGACGAAATTAAGGAAGTTCCAAAAGTAGGTTTTGCAAAACTAATTCAGAACTTTACTTCTATTTTTGATTATAATACTTGGGCTAAAATTTCTGTTGCGCTTGGTTTTGCGTTCTTATTGAGTTTTATAGGTTATTATTTCTCAAACGCTACACTTGCAAAAAGAATTTATTTTGTTGGAATGTTTATTGTTTTAATTGCTTTTGCTTTAAGTATTTCTGCTGGAATGTCTGAAAAAAATCATTTTGAAAATGACCGTGTTGCCATTGTTTTTTCTGAATTAAGCCAAGTGAGACATGAACCAAAAAAATCTTCAAATGGAATTATTTTATTGCATGAAGGAGCAAAAGTTTACGTACTGGAAAGTATTGCTGGCTGGAAAAAAATCGAATTGACAGATGGAACCCAAGGTTGGATCGATTCTTCGACTATCAAAGAAGTAAAATAAGTTTAAAAAATATTAATTGTAAAAATCCCAAATTCCAATCTTGCTGGAATTTGGGATTTTTATGTTTTAGAATTTAATGATTAATTCACTGCATCGATCAATCGCACAAATTCAGATCTGTACCCTTCTTCGTCATTTGACAAACCAGATTTTGCTAATCTTTTTATATCCGAACTTGAACTGTTTGCAATATATTTTGAATCACGCAGTTTTAATCCGAACCAAGAAACAGCAGTTGCAAATTTAAAATCTGGAGAGCTATTTTCTATGTCTGTTTTTCTATCTGCAATCACATTTACTATTTCAATACTATTATTGCCATCAGGTTTTTTATATCTAAATTTTACAGTTGCTAACTCATCACTATGATTTCCAGTTACTTTATCTGTTTTAGTGTATTTTAAATCTGAAGGAACGTAATTGCTTTCTACTCCAGTCGGAACAATCTCATAAAGAGCAGTAACTGAATGCCCGCTGCCTAATTCACCTGCATCTATTTTATCATTTTTAAAATCTTCAGCATTTAATTTTCGATTTTCATAACCAATCAATCGATAAGCTTGAACATGGCTTGGATTAAACTCAATTTGGATTTTTACATCTTTCACGATAGCAAACATAGAACCTTTAAATTCTTTTCCAAGAAAACGATTTGCCTCTTGAATGTTATCGATATAAGCATAATTTCCATTTCCTTTATCAGCTAAAATTTCCATTTTAGAATCTTTATAATTTCCCATTCCAAAACCAAGAACAGTTAAGAAAACACCAGATTCTCTTTTTTGCTCAATCAATTTCAACATATCATCATCTGATGACGCGCCAACATTAAAATCACCATCAGTAGCTATCACTACCCTATTATTACCTTCTTTAATAAAATTTTGCTGTGCTAGTTTATAGGCTAATTCAATTCCTTCTCCTCCTGCTGTGCTTCCTCCTGCGTGTAAATCGTCAAAAGCATCGATAATTTCATCTTTGTTATCTCCAGAAGTTGGTTCTAAAACCACTCCCGCAGATCCTGCATAAACCACAATCGAAACTTTATCGATACTTCTAAGTTCTTTTACCAAAATCTTCATCGATTCTTTTAGCAAAGGCAATTTATTCTGCTCGTCCATCGAACCCGAAACATCAACTAAAAAAACCAGATTAGAAGCTGGCAAATTTGCCATTGGAATGTTTTTTCCCTGCAAACCAATCTTTAATAGTCTGCTGTTTTTATTCCAAGGACAATCGCTGTATTCTGTGTTTATAGAAAATGGATGTTGTCCTTCTGGTTGCGGATATTTGTATTTAAAGAAATTGATCATCTCCTCAACACGAACAGCGTCTTTAGGAACTTTTTGTCCTTCATTTATAAATCGGCGAATATTAGTGTATGATGCATTATCAACATCGATAGAAAAAGTAGAAAGTGGAGTTTTTAGTGGAGATTCAAACGGATTTTCTTCTAATCCTGCGTAACTTTCTGTGTTTGGATCTGTATAATTTTCTTCTGGAACTTCGTCGGTAACTGCAACAGCCATGTCTGCTGTTTCATAACTCGCGTCTGGTGCATATGCTTTCTTACAGCTGAAAATAGTAAGTACAAGGAATGCCATCATAAAGAAATTAAAATTTCTCATAAAGTAAATTTTTTAAAATTAATAAATAGGTTATTGGCTTCAAATAAGGACTAGCATTCCGGATGTACTAGAGACGATTATTTGCAATTTTCGAGTATGCAAAATCGTGCCAAAAAAATTACAATTATTTTTCTTACTTGAAAATAAAATCAGAAACCCTGATTTTTAAAGGGATTTAATGTGAAATATTTTTTGTGGATGCGAAATTTTTTTTGCCACAGATTAAAGGATTAAAATAGATTAATCTTTTGAAATCATTTAATCTGTGGCAAAAATTTATATTCAATGTGTTAGACGCACTGCTGTGCTTCTTTACAGAATATGCGATGTAAAATTAAAATGTATAAATTTTCTCTGGCGTAACGCAATAATCCAATTTGATATCAGATTCAAAAACATCATCAATCTGATTTACGGCTTCAAAGAAAGAAAGTCCGATTTTTAAGGTCTCTGGTTTACATTCGGCAAGGAATTTATCGTAGAAACCTTTTCCGTAACCAATTCGATTTCCAAAAACATCAAAAGCCAAAAGCGGTACAAAAACTACTTCAACTTTAGAAGAAGGCACTTCAATTCCGTCAACAGGCTCTGGAATATTGTATTCGTTCTTTTTGATTTTGGTATTATCAGTCAATAGAAAATGCATCATTTTTCTGGTTTCGAAATCACTTTTAGAAACTAAAATTTCTTTGTCTTTGCCAGAAAGCAAATGTAAAACGTATTCGGTATTGACTTCTTTTTGTTCTTCAATTGGGAGAAAAACATGATAATAAATTTTATCCCAAATTGGCATTTGAATCAATTGGTTTGCAATCGCCAAACTCTTCTCTTCTACTTCATCAAAAGAAAGTTTTTTTCTAAAATTTTTATGTTCTATTCGAAGTTCTTTTTTACTCGTCGGCATTGTCTGGAATTTTAGATAAATGATAAATAGCATCGCCTTCGTAAGCAATTGGCGAATGATTGGCATTAATTACATAACCATCATGAGGAGCTTTGACTTTTTGTTCAAATTTTCCAAACGGATCTGTAATAATGGCTAAGATAGTGCCTTTGGTTACAAATTTTCCAACCAGATTAAAATCGTGCAGCAAACCCGAACATTTTGCACGAAGCCAAACCGATTGTTTAATATAAATTGATGGTGTTAATGCTCGCTCAACAATTTGTTTAGAATCTAGCATTCCTAAATAATCAAGCAAACGCTTTGTTCCTAACACACCTTGATTTGCGATTTCGTTATTGATATCTAACGATTTTCCTCCCTCAAAAAGAAGCATTTTTACATTGGCACTTTCAGAAGTTTTTCTAAAAGAACCATTTATATTTTTAGAATAAAGTGTAAAAGGAGCATTAAAAACATCTGCCAAAACTTTCAATTCAGGATTGTTTTCGGTAATTCTAATTTGTGGAGCATTGAATCGGCTCGCGCCACCTGCATGAAAATCGACAGCATAATCTAAAATTGGCAAAATTTCTTCGACAATATGATAAGCAAATCTACTTGCCAGAGAACCTTTTTTACTTCCTGGAAAAACACGATTCAAATCGCGACCATCTGGAAATTCTCGAGACTTGTTCACAAAACCATACATATTGATAACTGGAATGCAAATTATTGTGCCTCGAGCTGGTCTGTTTATTTTTTTACTAATGATCTGACGAACAATTTCGACACCGTTAATTTCGTCACCATGAATTCCTGCCGAAAATAAAACAGTTGGTCCTTCATGCTTAGAACGGCGCACAATAACAGGAATATTCAACTTGGTTGTAGTATGCAGTCGGGCAATTTCGACGTTTATGGTTCTGTGTTCTCCCGGCAAAATCGATTCGCCAAAAATAACCAATGGAGTACTATTTTTCATGTAGAATTATAAAATCTAAATATAGAAATTATTCTTTTGATTTCGTAAATTTGAAACTAATTCAATGTTAAGCTTCTTTTAGAAATCGGAATGGTTTTTGAAAAGCTTCTCGAACATCTTCAGAAATACAATAGAATGCAAAAATCGACCTTAGATCTTCAAATTTTAACCTTGCCTGATAACCCAGGCGTGTATCAATATTATGATAAAGACGGGAAAATCTTGTATGTCGGAAAAGCCAAAAATTTAAAAAAAAGGGTTTCATCCTATTTCAATAAAATTCACGATACTACCAAAACCAACGTTCTGGTAAAAAAAATCGTGACCATAAAACACATCGTAGTTCCAACCGAAACCGATGCGCTTTTATTAGAAAACAATTTAATTAAAACACTTCAGCCGAGGTACAATGTTTTGCTTCGCGATGACAAAACATATCCTTGGATCTGTATTAAAAAAGAACCTTTTTCGAGAATATTTTCAACTCGAAACATGGTCAAAGATGGCTCTGAATATTTTGGTCCATATACCAGTTTCAAAACAGTGCATACTATTTTGGATTTAATTAAAGAATTATATCCACTTAGAACCTGTAATTATGACTTGAGCCAATCAAACATTAATTCAGGAAAATTTAAAGTTTGTCTGGAATATCATATTGGCAATTGTAAAGGCCCTTGCGAAGGTTTGGAACCTTTGGAAGAATACCAAAGACAAGTCAATGCTATTCGCGAAATCCTGAAAGGAAATTTCAAAGAAAGTTTAAAGGATTTCAAGAAATTGATGAATACTTATGCGCAAAATTTACAATTTGAAGAAGCGCAGAAAATAAAAGAAAAGATTGAAGTACTAGAAAACTATCAATCTAGATCTACCATTATCAATCCGAAGATTACCAACATTGATGTTTTCTCCATTGTTTCTGACGAAAGTGCGGCTTATGTCAACTTTCTACAAATTTCACATGGTTCAATTATTCGTTCGCATACTTTAGAAATGAAGAAAAAACTAGACGAAAGTGATGAAGAATTATTAGAATTGGCCATTGTAGAACTTCGCGAGCGTTTTCAATTATTATCTAAAGAAATTATTGTTCCTTTTGAAATGGATTTGGGCGAAAACATTAAAGTAACTGTTCCGCAACTTGGAGACAAAAAGCAAATTCTAGATTTATCTATTCGAAATGCGAAATTCTACCGAATCGAACAATTGAAACAGTTGCAAATTGTAGATCCCGATCGACATGTGAATAGAATTATGGCTCAGATGCAGAAAGATTTACGTCTTCCTTCTGAACCTCGACATATCGAATGTTTTGATAACTCAAACATTCAAGGAACAAATCCTGTTGCGGCTTGTGTAGTTTTTAAAGACGGAAAACCAAGTAAAAAAGATTATCGCCATTTTAATGTCAAAACGGTTGAAGGCCCGAACGATTTTGCTTCTATGACCGAAATCGTGTACCGCCGTTATAAAAGATTATTGGATGAAAACGAACCTCTACCGCAATTGATTATTATCGATGGTGGAAAAGGACAACTTTCGGCAGCATTAAAAAGTATTGACGATTTAGGATTAAGAGGAAAAGTTGCTATTATCGGAATTGCAAAACGTCTGGAAGAGCTTTTCTATCCTGGAGATTCGATTCCGTTATATTTAGATAAAAAATCAGAAACTTTAAAAGTGATTCAGCATTTAAGAAACGAGGCGCATCGATTTGGAATCACTTTCCATAGAGACAAACGAAGCAAATCTGCACTTAATTCTTCTGTAGAAAGCATTCCGGGAATTGGAGAAAAAACCATGCTTGCATTAATACAACATTTCAAAAGTGTTAAAAGATTAAAATTAGCTACAGAAAAAGAAATTTCAGAAGTTATAGGTGCTTCCAAAGCAAAAAAAATTGTCGACTTTTACAAAACCAACTAAACATTATATGCGTCCATCCCAATTATACATTTCAAATATTTGGTCAAAAGGAATTTTAACTAAATTCGAAAAAAGAGTTTCTTGGCGCGTATTTATATTCGTTTTTTTAACGGCATTTTTCTTTTCGTCAAAATCATTTTCTCAAGAAATAAAAAAAGACAGTGTCAAAAGACCCAAAATAGGATTGGTTCTAAGTGGCGGTGGCGCCAAAGGTTTTGCGCATATTGGAGTTTTGAAAGTTTTGGAAGAAGCTGGAATCAAAATTGATTATATTGGCGGAACCAGTATGGGATCTGTAATTGGCGGGCTTTATGCTTCTGGTTACAACGCTTCTCAAATCGACTCTATTTTCAAACAAACCAATTTTGACGAATTAATAAACGACTATATTCCGCGTTCTTCTAAGAATTTTTACGGTAAGAAGAATGACGAATTGTATGCTGTTGTTTTGCCTTTCAGCAATTTTAGAGTCGGCATTCCAGAAGCGCTTTCAAAAGGAATGTACAATTACAATTTATTGAGCAGTTTAACCAGAAACGTGCGTCATGTTCGCGATTTTAATCAACTGCCGACTCCTTTTTTATGTATTGGAACGAATATCGAAACAGGTGAAGAAGTTTTATTAAATAAAGGAAATCTCGTTCAGGCCATGATGGCTAGTTCGGCTTTTCCTTCCTTATTTACGCCAGTTGAAATTGACGGAAATTTGTTGGTTGATGGAGGAGTTGTAAATAATTATCCTATTCAAGAAGTTCGAAAACTTGGTGCCGATATTATTATTGGCGTTGATGTTCAGGATGATTTGCTGAAAAGAAAAAATCTGAAAAATGCGACCAGAATCTTAGTTCAGATTACCAATCTACAGTCTATTGACAAAATGAAAAGCAAAATAAAAGACACCGATATTTATATCAGACCCGATATTCGTGATTTTGGTGTTATTTCGTTTGACCGAGGAGAAGAAATTATCAGAAAAGGAGAAGAAGCTGCTTTTGCCGTTTACGAAAAAATTAAGGCATTAAGCGATGAAAATAACTTTTATAAAAAACCAAAACTGAAAGTTGCAACTGATACACTTCATATTCAAAAAATAAATACAGATAAATTAGAAAATTATACTAAAGAATATATTCGTGGTAAACTTCGTTTCAAACCTGAAAGCACCATAACTTACGATGGTCTTAAAACAGGAATAAACAACTTGAATGCGACACAAAACTTTAGCACAATCTCCTATTGTCTTCAGCCAAATGGAGATAAAGACGATCTTGATTTGGTTTTAAAGGAAAACCCAACTCAAACTTATCTAAAACTTGGGCTTCATTATGATGGTCTTTACAAAAGTGCTGTTTTATTAAATCTAACCCATAAAAAGACTTTTTTAAAAAACGATGTTACTTCTCTTGATATCATTTTAGGCGATAATTTCAGATACGATTTTAATTATTATGTCGAAAATGGTTTTAATATCAGTTTTGGTTTCCGTTCTAGATTAAATCAATTTAATCGAAATGTGACTACGAGTTTGAGTAGCGTTCTTAAAGAGACTCCAAATGTCAACCTTATTAATGTTGACTTCATGGATATTACCAATCAGGCTTATTTCCAGACTATTTTTGTACAGAAGTTTTTAATGGGTGGTGGTTTAGAATATAAGTATCTAAAAATTAACTCACCAACACTTACAAATGAAGATAACACAATTGAAAAAAGCAATTATGTTAGCGCCTTTGCTTATCTAAAATACGATTCGCTAGACGAAAAATATTACCCAAGTTCTGGATTATATTTTTCTACAGATTTGCAAACTTATATGGCATCATCAGATTATACGAAGCAATTTAAACCTTTTTCGATTGCAAAAGCCGAAGTAGCAATTGCTAGACCACTATTTAGAAAAGCAACCATAAAATTTGGATTCGATGCTGGATTTAATATTGGTAGCGATAGCGTTCCGTTTTTTGACTTTATATTTGGAGGTTATGGTTACAACAAAATAAACAATTTCAATTATTTCTACGGATACGATTTTCTAAGTATTGCTGGCAACAGCTATATTAAAACGGATATTAATATTGATTATGAAATCTTCAAAAAAAATCACATCAATTTATCTGCTAATTTTGCCAACTTAGGAGATGATATTTTTTCTTCTGTAGATTGGGTTTCTATGCCAAAGTACACAGGATACGCAGTTGGTTACGGTCTAGAAACCATTATTGGTCCTATAGAAGTAAAACAATCTTGGTCTCCAGAAATGTCAAAAAGTTATACATGGTTTAGTATTGGGTTTCAATTTTAGTACTATAATCGAGAATACTTCAATAAATTCTGCCTTTTTTTTTACATCATAAAAATTATATCAAAAAAACTAAGTTATTTTATAGTTATAAATAATATAATTTTTATTTTTACTTCGAAAAAATTACGACATTTGTTATAATGAAAACAAATTGGACAGGTTTATTAGAGTATCTTCAATTCCTCATCAAGAGAAATCCTGAGTAATGGCTCTATCGAATTGAAATAATCAGTCAATTGCAAAAATTGAACTGGTTATTATCTCTGCAATTCAAATTTTCGAATTATCTAATTTACTAATTATCTAATTGAAAAAGCCATGCCACTATATCATAAACTTGGGGATTTTCCTCAAAAGCGACACACCCAATTTGAAAAACCAAACGGCGGTTTTTACTACGAACAATTGTTTGGAACCGAAGGTTTTCATGGACATTCGTCGCTATCTTATCACGTACACAGACCAACACAGGTTAAAGAAATTTTAAATTCTTATTCGGTTGAACCAAAAATTGCAATCGGAAAAAATATAAAATCACTTCTCTTTAAAGGTTTTGAATTAAAACCTGAAAATGATTTTCTAGACAGCCGAAAAGCAATGTTAGTCAATAAAGACTGCATTATTGGTTTGGCAGCGCCGAAAGAATCGCTTCGAAATTATTTCTACAAAAATGCCGATGCCGATGAAATGCTTTTCATTCACAGAGGAAAAGGAAAATTAAGAACCATGTTAGGAAATATTCCGTTTGAATATGGCGATTACTTGATTATTCCACGTGGTATTATTTATCAGATTGATTTCGAAACGGAAGATAACCGACTATTTTACGTAGAATCTTATTCTCCTTTTTATACTCCAAAACGTTATAAAAATCAGTCAGGCCAGCATTTAGAACATTCTCCATTTTGTGAGCGTGATTTTATTTTGCCAAATGAATTGGAAACGCACGAGGAAAAAGGCGATTTTTTAATTAAAATCAAAAAAGAAGGAATGATTCATGAAGTGGTGTATGCCACACATCCGTTTGATGTTGTTGGCTGGGACGGCTACAATTTTCCATACGGATTTTCAATTCATAATTTCGAACCTATAACTGGGCGTGTTCACCAACCGCCACCAGTACATCAAACTTTTGAAACAGCTACTTTTGTAGTTTGTTCATTCTGCCCAAGACTTTACGATTATCACCCAAAAGCTATTCCAGCGCCATACAATCACAGCAATATAGATTCTGACGAAGTACTATATTATGTTGACGGCGATTTTATGAGCCGTAATAATATTGAGCAAGGTCATATCACTTTACACCCAAAAGGAATTCCGCACGGACCAGCGCCAGGCGCAATGGAACGCAGTATCGGTCACAAAGAAACTCAGGAATTAGCCGTTATGGTGGATACTTTCCGTCCATTAATGGTTACTGAAGAAGCTATGGGACTCGATGATGGTCAGTACTATAAATCTTGGTGCGAATAAATTTCACTTTCGATCTAACCGCAAAGTTCGCAAGGATTTTACGCAAAGATCGCTATAATAAACTTTGCGAACTTTGCGATTTACTTAGCGCCTTTGCGGTTAAAAAAAAATCTAAACACAACATTCGGAAAAATCAATTAAACGATTAACCGATTAAACAAATAAACATCATGTCAAAAGAAGTTAAATCAGTAGAATACGGATTAGAAAAAATATTTGAAGGAGCACAAGATTTCCTTCCATTATTAGGAACAGATTATGTAGAATTTTATGTAGGTAATGCAAAACAAGCAGCTCATTACTATAAATCTGCATTTGGATATCAATCTTTGGCTTATGCTGGATTGGAAACTGGAGTAAAAGACAGAGCATCTTATGTTTTAAAGCAAGATAAAATCAGAATTGTTTTGACAACGCCTTTAACAGCTGATTCTCCAATTAACGAACATTTGAAAAAACACGGTGACGGAGTAAAAGTTGCAGCGCTTTGGGTTGAAGATGCGACAAAATCTTACGAAGAAACCATGAAACGTGGCGCTCGTTCTTTTATGGAACCAACTGTTGAAGAAGATGAATTTGGTCAGGTAGTTCGTTCTGGAATTTACACGTACGGAGAAACGGTTCACATTTTTGTAGAAAGAAAAAACTATAATGGTGTTTTCTTGCCAGGTTACAAAGAATGGAAATCTGATTTTAACCCAGAATCAACTGGTTTAAAATATATCGACCACATGGTTGGAAATGTAGGATGGAATGAAATGAATACTTGGGTAAAATTCTACGAGGAAGTTATGGGATTCGTGAATTTCTTATCTTTTGACGACAAACAAATTACTACAGAATATTCTGCTTTGATGAGTAAGGTAATGTCTAACGGAAACGGAAGAATTAAATTTCCAATCAACGAACCAGCCGAAGGAAAGAAAAAATCTCAGATTGAAGAATATTTAGATTTTTACGGCGGACCTGGAATTCAACATATTGCTATTGCAACAGATGACATTATTAAAACTGTCTCACAGCTAAGAGCGCGCGGCGTTGAATTTTTATCTGCTCCTCCTCATGCTTATTATGAAGCAATTCCTGAAAGATTAGGTGTTCATATGGATATGATGAAAGAAGATTTGAACGAAATCGAAAAATTAGCGATCATGGTCGATGCCGATGAAGACGGATACTTATTACAGATTTTTACGAAGCCTGTTCAAGACAGACCGACGCTTTTCTTCGAAATTATTCAAAGAATGGGTGCAAAAGGATTCGGTGCAGGTAACTTTAAAGCCCTTTTTGAGTCTATCGAAAGAGAGCAAGAATTGAGAGGAACGCTATAAAATGTTAATTTTCATATAGAAAACCGCATAATTCTCCAAAAAACGATGCTTTTTTTGCAAATGTTATGTTAAACTTGACTTTTGCTATTTTATTTTTGAACTTTCTATCTATCTTTGCACCGCAAATCAGGAAGGGGTGGTTTCCTTCCGAATTGATATAAATTTCATAATTTATAGTTTTTTGGTTAGTTAATAGCATAAAAACTCAGTCATCTTTGACTGAGTTTTTTTGTTTTGGTACATTTGGAATAGATTTTGCATTTGTCTACCTTTATAATAAACGTAAAGATTATACTATGAAAAAGTTCATTCTCACTATATTAGCACTAACGATACTCTCATTCGCGCCTCAAAAAGAAGATGCTTTCGATACTGGAGAATATTTCAAATTTAGAATACATTACGGAATTGTAAACGCCGGTTATGCAACACTTGAAGTCAAAGATGCCACAATTAACAACAAAAAGGTATATCACTCTGTCGGAAAAGGTTACACAACTGGAATGTCTAAATTTTTCTTTAAAGTAGAAGATTTATACGAAAGCTATTTTGACAAAGAGACAGGAAAACCATATCGTTATGTTAGAAAAATTGACGAAGGCGGTTATACCAAAAATCAAGAAGGTTTTTTTAATCAAAATGAAAACAAAGTTTTAGTAAAAGACTATAAACGAAAATCAGAAAAAACCATAATGGTTTCAGAAGAAGTACAAGATATTGTATCGGCTTTTTACTTTTTGAGGAATCACCCAAATATCGACAAACTCAAATCTGGAGAAGCCATCACAATCGATATGTTTTTTGATGATGAAATCACAAAATTTAAGTTAAAATATGTAGGTCGTCAAGATATTACGACTAAATTTGGTACCGTTTCTACGATGGTTTTTAAGCCATTGGTACAGACAGGTAGAGTATTTAAAGAAAAAGAGAGCTTAACACTCTGGATCACAGACGATGTAAATAAAGTTCCAATTAGAATTAAAGCAGATTTAGCTGTAGGATCTCTTAAGGCTGATCTTGATGAATATAAAGGATTGAAAAGTCCACTTAAAGCAAAAAAATAATGAACCCTACAGATCATTCTGAAGCAATTTTAAAAGAAATTGACCTAAAATTTCAAGCCATAAATCAAAAAACTGATGTTCAGTTAGAAGGATTGCTTTGGGCCAAACCAATTACTTACTGGGATTACATTCAAACCGATGCCCTATTAAATTTACAAATTCAGCGCACCACACTTCCTGACGAAATGGTTTTTATCATGTACCATCAGGTAAACGAATTAATCTTTAAAATGATTCTGTGGGAAATTGATCAGATTGCTGAAACAGAAAACATTCAAGTAGATTTTTTCAGCGAAAGATTATCAAGGATCACAAGATATTTCGACATGCTTACCAACTCTTTCAGCATCATGGAAAATGGTATGGAAGTAGATCAATACATGAAATTCAGAAATACGCTTACTCCAGCAAGCGGATTCCAGAGCGCACAATATAGAATGATCGAATTTGCATCGACCGACGTTATCAATTTAACAGATCGCAGATATAAAGCAAATTTTGACGAAAACACCGACTTAGAAACTAGCTTTGAACATCTTTATTGGCAAGCTGCTGGGAAAGATTATCATACTGGCGAAAAATCATATTTACTTAATGAGTTTGAAAAGAAGTACAAAGAACCGTTTTTAAGACAAATGGCTTCTTTTAAAACAAAAAACCTTTGGCAAAAATTCATCCAATTACCTATTGAAGATCAGCAAAATGCATCGCTGATTGATGCTATGCGCCATTACGACAAAACGGTAAATATTACTTGGGTAATGCAACACCTTAATACTGCCAGAAAATATATTTTAGAAAGCGGAAAAGGCAATGGGGAAGCGACAGGAGGAAGTGACTGGCAAAAATATATGCATCCAAAATACCAAAGACGCATCTTTTTTCCTAAATTGTGGACCGAAGAAGAATTGTCCAATTGGGGAAATGAAACTGAAGCCTAATTTCACCACAAAAAATTTATAAAGTTTGAAAAAAGCAGTCGTAATTTTAATTGTCTTGTTTTCTATTTTTTCATGTAAAAAAGCAGAAGAAAAAGTAGAAACCAAAATTACTAAACCAGCAACCAAAAAAATAGAATTCGGTTTTAATTACGCAGATTTTAATGTTGTTAATGATACTATTTCAAAAGGAGACTCTTTTGGATCAATACTTCAGAGCCAAAATATTGGAGACAAAAAAGTTCATGATATTGTTGAACAGGTAAAAGATTCGTTCAATGTGAGAAGCATCCGTTACGGCAAACCTTTTACTTTACTTCGCTCTAAAAACAAAACAAATAATCTTCAAGTTTTTGTTTACCAGCCAGACGCATTAAGTTATTATGTTATCGACTTAAGAGATAGCATTGCAAAAGCATACAAAAAAATAAAACCCGTTACTTTAAAAAGAAAAATGATCGGTGGCGTTCTTAAAAGTTCATTGTCTGAAACTTTAGGAAACGAAAGTGTCGAAACTGCTTTGGCAAGTCGAATAACAAAAGTTTTTTCTTGGTCTATTGACTTCTTTAAGCTTAAAAAAGGAGATCGTTACGGATTAATTTTTACTGAACGATTTATTAACGGAAAAACGTACGACGGAGTTGAAAATCTTGAAGCGGCATTTTTTGAATATAAAGGTAAAATCGTTTATGCCTTTCCTTTTGAAAGAGATACTACTTCTGGAAAAATTGAATATTATGACGATCAGGGAAGAACACTTAAAAACTTCTTTCTGAAAACTCCGATCAAATTCAGCAGAATCACTTCAAGATTTACAATGAACAGATTTCATCCAGTTCAGCATACTTGGAAAGCACACAAAGGAACCGATTACGCTGCCCCAACCGGAACACCAATTTCTACAACAGCATCTGGAGTTGTAGAAATGACAGGATATACGGCAGGAAACGGAAACTTTGTAAAAGTAAAACACAACGGAACCTACTCTACTCAATATTTACACATGTCTAAAATCTTGGTTCGCCGCGGACAGCGCGTTACTCAAGGACAGACAATTGGTTTGGTAGGAAGTACAGGTTTAGCTTCTGGCCCTCACGTTTGTTATCGTTTCTGGAAAAATGGAGTTCAAGTAGATGCACTTCGTTTAAATCTTCCAACCGGAGAATCTCTTACAGGAAATGACAGAACTCGTTTTATGACACAGATTGAGCCTTTGAAAAGAGAGTTGGACAGTATTGGTAATTTATAAAAAATCCTTTTTTGTAATTTTTTGAATCGAAAATCATGAAAAATGAACGCCTTAAAACCATGTATCATGAAACTTTTTCTGGTTTAAAATTATTTTACAGAGACACAAATCTTTCTGAAAGTTTAATTTTAAATTACAAAGTCGGACAGATTATTCAAGAAAAAGGATTTACTGATATGAGTTCAATTGGTGGCGGACTTTCAGGAAATTTTAGGTATTTAATTGCAAGTGCACACGCCAAAGATTTATCAAAATTCAATCCAGATTCAGCAAAAATTGGCCATTTTCTTTTAGACTCGATTGCGTATTTCAAAGTATTGGACATTCAGAAAATCGGTGATAAAACCCAAGTCTTTCTTTTAAATATTCCAGACAATTCGATTTCACTTTTCAAAAATTCATCTTCGAACTTAGAAGAAGAAATTATAGAAAAAGCTCAAAAACGCTTTCGCGAAAAAAACGATGCTGACTTAATTCCTGAATTACAAACAGAAAATTGGAGAGAAAGAACAAAATCTCCACTTGGCATGGATGAAAACGGTCAGTTATTTTTTGATGATTCTAAAATTAAAACAGAATCTCCAAAAAGAATTGATGTCGATGTTTCGAAGAAAGTTATAGAAATCAATAAAAAACCTTGGTGGAAATTCTGGTAATTAAATTCTAGAATTACTAGGAATATTTTTTTCTAAACTCCGAAGGATTCATTCCCTTATGTTTCCTAAAAACTTTGTTTAAATGACTTTCATCAGAAAAATTTAATTCATCTGCGATTTCGTTAATTCGCATATCACTGTTCAAAAGTCTAGCTTCAATTAATCTCAATTTATAGTTTGCAATGTATTCTTGCAGTGTTTCTCCTGTTTGCTTTTTAAAATATTTACCCAAATAATTCAGCGTGATATTAAAATGGCTGCTAATTTTTTCCGATTTTAATTCTTTTGGATTGCAGATGTTCTCTTGAATATAATGTAGAATTTCAAGAACCATTTCTCCTGTTGTTTCTTTAATATTCTTAGGAAGTTTCAAAGCAATGTTTCTTGCAACAATTGTAATAATTGTATTTACAATCTGCTCAATAATTTTTTGATGGTAAATCTGCTGATTGTTTTGCTCACTTATTATATTTTTTATTAATGAAGCAATTAACGGTTTATCAATTTGATTTTTTAAAATACAACCTGGGCGATGGCTTGCATTTTGAAGAATATATTCCATTCGCAGAACAGCTTCAGATTGCCCATTTTGAGAACTCGCTTTTACATAATATTCATTAAATCTAAGAAAAAAGAATTTTGTGGGCGTTGTAATTTCAAATGAATGCACATCTTGTGGTGTTACAAGAAATAGATTTCCCATTCGATATTGAAATTTATTATCATTAATAATCTGAACCCCTGTTCCATCAACAATATAAATCAATTCAAAGAAATTGTTTCTCCGAATTGTTTTCGGAAACTGTTCTAATTCTTTAAAATCAACTTCAAAAGGAAGATATAAATTCTTGCTTGTCATTATGCTAAAATACAATTTTAGTACCAATAAGTACAATTTTTCACGATTGCTAACCACTTAATTTTGTTTCAGATAACAAACTAAAAATCGACAAAATGAGAATACTTTTAATTGGAGCAAATGGAGAAATTGGTAAAATACTGCATCCTGCTTTAGCAAAAAATCATGAAATAATTTCGGCTGGAAGAAACAGTGGTGATTTCAGAATCGACTTATCAGATTCAAAATCGATTGAAAAATTATTTGAAGAAGTCAAAAACATTGATGCTTGTATTTGTGTTGCTGGTGACTGCTACACTGGAGATTTACTTTCGCTTAACGAAAAAAGACTAAACATTGGCATTCAAAACAAATTACTTGGGCAAATTAATCTGGTTTTAATTGGACAAAAACACCTAAACGATAATGGATCATTTACACTTACATCAGGAAAGATGGGTGATAAACCAGTTAAGAACAATATTAGCAAAGCGATTGTAAATGGCGGAGTCAATAGTTTTGTTCTCGCCGCTTCGCTAGAATTAGAAAGAGGAATTAGATTAAATGGTATAAGTCCAGCAAAAGTTGCAGATATTCTGAGCGAAGATTTAATAAACGCTTATGCAAAGAGCATTGAAAAATCTATAAATGGCGAAATCATTAAAGTAAACTACTAAATTTTAAAAGATGAAAAATACAATTGTGATGATATTGCTTTTGATTGCAAACTCAATTAATGCACAAAAAAAATCTGAATTTTCAGGTTCATGGACTTTGGTTTCAGTAGAAAACACAAATACTGACGGAACAAAAAACCTTCCCTATGATGTAAATCCGAGAGGTTTTTTGTTCTTTGATGAAAAAGGAAATTATTCAGTTCAGATTTACAAAGACAAAAGATCCAAAATTATTTCAGGAGATAAAAACAAATGCACTCCCGAAGAAAACGCTGCGATTGTACAAGGAAGTAATTCACATTTTGGCGAATATGAAATTGACGAAAAAAATAAGACTATAACTTTTACAATAAAAACGGCATCGTTTCCAAATTGGGAAGGAACAATTCAAAAGAGATCATACACTTTTATAAATAACGAACTTAAATATTCTGTAACCAATACTACACAAGGTGGGAAATCGGTGATAGCAGAAGTTGTCTGGAAAAAGTTATGACGCACTCTTCATAAAACGTTTTCGTAACTAATTGTTATATAATCGCAAACCGCTCCCCTTTTAAAAGTTATTTCAGTATTTTTGTGTTTCAGAAAACAAACTCAATTATAGATAAAATGGCTTTAAACACAACAAACCCAACTGGGACTGAAGCGTGGAAAAATCTACAAAACCACTATAACGCAATTCACGAAACCACAATACAAGAATTGTTTCAACAAGATAGTGCGCGCGTTGAAAAATTCAATTTGCAATGGAATGACTTTTTAGTAGATTATTCAAAAAATAATATCAGTCAAGAAACAGTTTCTCTTTTATTAGAATTGGCAAACTCAATCGGATTGAAAGATGCAATTGCACAATATTTTGGAGGAGAATTAATCAATCAGACCGAAAACCGTGCAGTTTTACACACGGCATTGCGTGCTCCAGAATCGGCAGTTATCAAAGTAGACGGAGAAAATGTAATTCCTGAAGTTTATGAAGTAAAAAATAAAATCAAAAAATTTACTGAAGAAGTTATTTCTGGACAAAGAAAAGGCTACACTGGAAAAGCTTTTACAGATATTGTAAATATTGGTATTGGAGGTTCTGACCTTGGTCCTGTTATGGCTGTTGAAGCTTTACAATTTTACAAAAATCACCTAAACACACATTTCGTTTCAAATGTTGACGGTGACCACGTAAATGAAGTTATCAAAAAACTAAATCCTGAAACGACACTTTTCGTAATTGTTTCTAAAACTTTTACTACTCAAGAAACGCTTTCGAATTCAGAAACTATAAAAGAATGGTTTTTAAAATCGGCTTCTCAAGAAGACATTGCAAAACACTTCGTAGCGGTTTCTACAAACATTAAAAATGTAACAGAATTCGGAATTAATCCAGACAACGTTTTCCCAATGTGGGACTGGGTTGGAGGAAGATTCTCTTTATGGAGCGCAGTTGGTTTAAGCATTGCTTTGGCTGTTGGATTTGATAATTATAATGATTTATTAAATGGCGCCTATGAAATGGATGAACATTTCAAATCGGCAGAATTTGATGAAAACATTCCGGTTATTTTAGCTTTGTTAAGTGTTTGGTACAATAATTTTTATGGTGCCGAAAGCGAAGCTTTGATTCCATATACACAATATCTACACAAACTTGCTCCTTATTTACAGCAAGCTTTTATGGAAAGTAACGGAAAAAGTGTTGGCCGTGACGGAAAACCTGTTAACTATCAAACTGGAACAATTATCTGGGGAGAACCAGGAACAAACTCACAACACGCTTTCTTCCAATTAATTCACCAAGGAACAAAAAGAATTCCAACAGATTTTGTGGGATTTGTAAAACCTCTTTATGGTAACGAAGATCACCACGATAAATTGATGTCAAACTTCTTTGCTCAGACTGAAGCTTTAATGAATGGAAAAACAGAAGCACAAGTTCAGGCAGAGTTTGACAAACAAGGACTTTCTGCTGAAAAAGCATCTTATTTATTGCCTTTTAAAGTATTCACTGGAAACAAACCAACTAATACAATTCTAATTCAAAAACTTACTCCAAGAAGCTTAGGTTCTTTAATTGCATTATACGAACACAAGATTTTTGTTCAAGGTGTTATTTGGAATATTTTCAGTTTTGACCAATGGGGAGTTGAATTAGGTAAGCAATTGGCAAACTCGATTTTAGACGAAATCAATTCTAAGACTGTTAAAAATCACGACAGTTCGACTTCGTTTTTGTTAAAACATTTCTTAAAAAACAAATAGAAACATTTACTTAAATATTTTTTAACTTCTAAAACGTCCTATTTTCTAGTAAAATTAGGACGTTTTCTACATTATAAATCGATTAAAAACACAAATAATCGTTTAACTACAACACCCATCTTACAAACTTATCAGAATAATTATATTTTTAACAAAAAAGTACCACTTAAATTCAACAAATCAATATTTTATCCAACAAAAAGACAAAAATTCATTTTAATGCGCAGCATAAAAAGCAAAACTTGTTTTTCTTAACATTTCGATAACATTATCTGAGTTATTTGTTATAATTTTGCCAAAAACAATAAACTCAATAACAAAATGAAGAAAATGAAAAATTGGTTACTGACCGGACTATTTTTTATGATAGTTTCAACCGTATTTTCTCAAGGAAAAGTTACTGGTAAAATTACCGACGGAACAGGTGGATTACCAGGAGCAAATGTGGTGATCAAAGGATCTACTACAGCAACTTCAACAGATTTTGATGGTAAATTTACTCTTACTTCAACATCAAGCACAGGTGAGATTGTTATCTCTTTCTTAGGTTATGACAACCAAACTGTGAAATTTAATGTGTCAAACGGCGCAACTACAAACTTAGGAACTATTACTTTGGTTTCTAACTCTAACGAATTAACTGAGATTGTAGTTAAAAGTAGCACTGTAGATATTGCAAAAGACAGAAAAACTCCTGTTGCAGTTTCTACAATTAAAGCTTCTGAAATTCAAGCAAAATTAGGAAACCAAGAACTTCCTGAATTGTTAAAAAGCACTCCATCTGTTTACGTAACTAAATCTGGTGGTGGATTTGGAGATTCAAGAATTACAGTTCGTGGATTTAGCCAAAACAACGTTGCGGTAATGGTTAACGGTATGCCAGTTAACGACATGGAAAATGGTTCTGTTTACTGGAGTAACTGGGCTGGTTTATCTGATGTTACTTCTGCAATTCAGATTCAAAGAGGTTTAGGTTCTTCAAAATTAGCTATCGCTTCTGTTGGGGGTACAATGAACTACGTAACTAAAGCTTCTGATTTAAAACAAGGTGGAACAGTTGGTACTTCTTTTGGTAACGACAATTTCTTTAAATCTAACGTTGCTTACAACACAGGAAAATTAGACAGCGGATTCTCTGCGTCTGTTTTATACAGCCACACTCAAGGTGATGGATATGTAGATGGAACTCAATTTAACGGAGATAACTACTATGTAGCTCTTGGTTATTCTACAAAAAACAATAAACACGATTTCCAATTTACAGTTACTGGTGCTCCACAATGGCACGATCAAAGATCTACTTTTATCACTATAGCACAGTACCAAAAATATGGTTCTGTATCTGACCCAAACATTAAATACAACTCTGATTGGGGTTACAAAGATGGTCAAGCTTTCAACATGGTAAGAAACTACTACCACAAACCAGTTGTTTCATTAAACTATGATTTCCAAATCAATGAAACATCTAAATTATCTACTGTAGCTTACGTTTCTTTCGGACGTGGAGGAGGATCTAGAGGAGCAGGTGGTGCTGGAAACAACAACTACACTAGTGATGTATTTAGAACTGCAGATGGTTTAGTTGATTATGATAAAATCGTTCGTTGGAATACAGGACAAGAAGTTATCAGATTTAACAACACAGACAATACTCGTGCAACAAATGGTACGAGTGGACAATTCCAAAACAGCTCTAACACAGGAAGAACTGGATCAGGAACTCCACAATCTCCATATGTTTACAACAATACATCAGGTATTTCTCAAATATCTTCTGTTAATTCACACAACTGGTACGGAGCAATTGTTAACTTCAACAAAAAATTCACAGAAAACTTAACTTGGGATCTTGGAGTTGACGTAAGAGGTTACAAAGGTCTTCACTACCAAAACGTAAACGACAGATTAGGTGCAGATTCTTACATTGACAATTTTGATACTAACAACCCTAATAGAGTTTTATACAGTACATATTCTACATATGCTCCTTGGAATGTATTTAAAGATACTGACAAAGAAGAAAAAATCAACTTCAACAATGACGGTGATGTTAGATGGTATGGTGGATTTACTCAATTAGAATATTCTAATGATAAATTTACTGCATTCGTTCAAGGTGCTCTTTCTCAACAAGGATTCAAAAGAGTTGATTATTTCAAATACAAAAGTACAGATCCATTATCTAGTACAGATTACGAAAACATCTTAGGTGGAAACGTAAAAGGTGGTGTTAATTACAACATCAACGAGCATCATAATGTTTTTGTTAACTCAGGATATTACTCAAAACAGCCATTCTTTAATGCAGTTTACCCAAACAATGCATCTCTTGTAAATGGTAACTTAACAAATGAGAAAATTTTTGGTATCGAAGCTGGATACGGTTTACGTACAAGAATGTTCTCTGCAAACGTAAACTTATACCGTACGTCTTGGAAAGACAGATACCAAAGATCTAATGACGGAGCTACAGACAACCCTGGAGGTTACTATGACTTCGCTGGAATTACTGAAATTCACTCAGGTATTGAGATTGATGGTACTGCAAAAGTACTTGACAAACTTACTATTACAGGTATGTTATCTATTGGAGACTGGAAATATGAAGGTACAAGTACAAGTAACCGTTACGACTCTGGAAACAACCCTATCGGTGGAGGAACTCCTTCAACATTATACCTTGATGGTGTAAGAGTTGGGGATGCTGCTCAAACAACTGCAGCTTTAGGAGCAACTTACGAAATTTTACCTCGTTTTACTGTTGATGCAAACTACAACTACTTTGACAGATTGTATGCAGCTATTTCTCCAGGTAACTTTACTAAAGCTGATAACAGAGGAGCATTACAATTACCATCTTATGGTACTGCTGATGCTGGTTTATCATACAAATGGTTAGTTGGTAAAACCAAAAGCAACTCTGTAGGTTTCAGATTAAACGTAAACAACGTTTTTGATTACACTTACATTGCTGAAGCAAAAACTAACTACTTTGCTGCTGATTACCCAACTCAGCCAACGTATAAAGGAATTTCTACAAATAACCAAGTATACTTTGGTTTCGGTAGAACTTGGAACTTTGCATTACGTTACGATTTCTAAAATTTAGAATCTAAATAAATAATAAAAACGGCATTGACTTTTAAGTTTAATGCCGTTTTTTTATAGCCTTTTTTGTTATATTTGTTTTCAACAAAAAACAAAGTTTATGTATAATTTTCTACAAAAATTCCACTCTGGTTGGGCATACTTAGCATTGCTTCTTTTGCTAGTTGCGGTTGTAAATGCAATCATTGGATTTACTTCAAAAAAAGAGTTTACAGCTAAAGATCGTAAAATCGCTTTATTTGCTTTAATTGGAACACACACTCAATTATTGATTGGCTTAATCTTATATTTTGTTTCTCCACTTGGAAAAGCAGCATTCGGGCAAATGTCTAATGCAGAATTAAGACTAACATCATTAGAGCACCCTCTAATTAATATCATTGCTATCATCTTAATTACTATTGGATGGTCTAAACATAAAAAAATAATCAATAGTGAAGCTAAATTTAAAACCTTTGCTATTTTTTACGGATTAGGATTATTGCTTATTTTAAGTAGAATCCCTTGGAACCTTTGGTTCTAAAAAAACACCAATTAAAGCCCTTCCTACAGGGCTTTTTTCATCTCGGCACATTATTTGTACAAACTCCCCCCAAGTCTGAAAAAGAATAACCCATGAGAAATAAAAAAAACATTTTATTCGCCACAATCGCTTTAACCTTAATTAGCGGCTTTACGTATGTTATAAGCCAGACCAAACCTACAACAGAACCTAAAATCATTCAAGATACTGTTAAAAATGTAAAACCGACTATTATCCCTTTACCGGATTCTGTCTTTACAGACAAAGGTTTAAAACTTAGACCATACAAGAAAAACGCTCACGCTTCCTACTACGCTGATCGTTTTAACGGAAAAAGAACTGCTAACGGAAGCCGATTCAACAATAACAGCTATACTGCAGCTCACAAAAAACTTCCTTTTGGAACAAGAGTAAAAGTAACAAATGAAGCTAATGGCAAATTTGTCATTGTAAAAATTACTGACCGCGGCCCTTTTGTAAAAACCCGCGAAATTGATTTATCTAAAAGAGCTTTTATGGATATATCAAAAAATAAAGGAGCCGGCGCAATGAAGGTCACTATTGAAACCATAATCGAATAAAAAAAAATCCCGCTTAAAGCGGGATTTTTTTTATTTAAACAAATTTTCTTAACGACATTATAACTCCAGTATGAAGTCCTTCATGAAAATTATTAAAATCTAAAGCCCCTTGAATATGAAGAAGTGTGAATCCGACGCTGGTAGTGTATTCATGATAATTAACAAACAGACCGCTTTCAAAATCATTTTTTGTTTTTTCTAATGTTGTTGAAAGCAATGTTCTAATTTCATCAACCTCAGCTTGAGAAACATCTCCTTCTGGTTTGGTCCCTTTTTTATATTTGTTAACGAAATCTTCAGAAACCATTGTTGGAAGACCCGATAATTTATAGACCAAAACCTGTTGCGAAGAAATACAGTGGCCTATATTCCAAATAATATTGTTGCTAAAACCATCTGGAATTTTGTTTAATTGTTCTAATGAATGACTATCTAAGATTTTCAAAAGAATTTCTCTAATTGTTTTTTGCACATCAAAAACTGAACTCATAATTTTATTTTTTTTCTAAAATTAGTCATTTTTAAGTTCCAAATGGATTTTCTTTGCATTCTCACAAATTTATCAAATTATGAACAAAATATATTATTTAGCTTCATGCGATACTTGTCGCAAAATCATTAAAAGTCTTCCAGAAAACAATCTTGTTTTTCAAGACATCAGACAAGATCCAATTACAGAAGAACAATTGGATGAAATGCATAAACTTTCTGGAAGTTACGAAGCATTATTTAGCAAAAAAGCTCAATTGTACAAATCAATGGGATTAAAAGACCAATCATTGACAGAGGCCGATTTTAAAAAATATATCCTAGAACATTATACTTTCTTAAGCCGTCCGGTTTTTATTATTGACGGAAAAATCTACATCGGCAACAGCCAAAAAAATGTAGCCGAAGTTATAAAAGCATTATCGTAAGAATAACCGTAAATTTTGATCTATAAAACTGATTCACAATTTACAACGCAAGACATTAAACTTTTAATTATCTTTGCGCCTTTATACTCAATTATATGATACAATCTATGACAGGGTTTGGCAAAGCTTCTTTGCAATTGCCTACAAAAAAAATTACCGTTGAAGTAAAATCTCTAAACTCGAAAGGTTTAGATTTGAATGTAAGAATGCCATCAGTTTACCGCGAAATGGAACTTGGTTTAAGAACTCTTATTTCAACAAAACTAGAAAGAGGAAAAATTGATTTTGCGATCTATGTAGAAAGTACCGCAGAACAAACTTCTACTAAAGTAAATGTCTCTGTTGTAAAATATTATATAGCCCAGTTAAAAGAAGTAAATCCTGACGCAGATGAAACTGAATTGATGAAAATGGCTGTTCGTATGCCAGATACATTAAAAACAGAACGTGAAGAAATTGATGAAGATGATTGGGATCAAATTCAGGTTATTATAGACGAAGCACTTCAAAATATTTTAAATTTCCGTAAAGACGAAGGCGAATCTCTTGAAAAGGAATTCAATTTACGAATTGGAAATATCCGTCAGCTTATGAACGATACACTGGCACTTGATCCAGAACGCGTACAAGCAATTAAAGATCGTTTGCAGACTGCAATTTCAGAATTACAGGTTAATGTTGACGAAAACCGTTTTGAACAGGAATTAATCTATTATTTAGAGAAATTAGATATTACCGAAGAAAAAGTTCGTTTAGGAAACCATTTAGACTACTTTATAGAAACTCTTAATGGTTCTGAAGCAAACGGAAGAAAACTTGGTTTCATTACTCAGGAAATGGGACGTGAAATCAACACAATGGGTTCTAAATCGAATCATGCTCAAATGCAAAAATTGGTTGTGATGATGAAGGATGAATTGGAGAAGATTAAAGAGCAGGTTTTAAACGTATTATAAAGCTTTAAGCGACACAAAATCCAACACACAATAAAGCTTTGAGTACACTGCTTAAAGCCTAAAGCATACACAATGAACAAAGGAAAATTAATTGTTTTTTCGGCACCCTCAGGTTCAGGAAAGACAACTATCGTAAAACATTTATTAGGTCAAGAAGATTTAAATCTTGAATTCTCGATTTCGGCAGCATCACGTGCGCCACGTGGCGAAGAAGTACACGGAAAAGATTATTATTTCATTTCGTTGGAAGAATTCAAAAAGCACATTAAAGCGGAGGATTTCTTGGAATGGGAAGAAGTGTATCGTGATAACTTCTACGGAACTTTAAAATCGGAGATTGAAAGAATCTGGGCTTTAGGAAAAAATGTCATTTTTGATATTGACGTGGTTGGCGGTCTTCGTATTAAACATAAATTTCCAGAAGAAACTTTAGCGGTTTTCGTAAAACCACCAAGTGTTGACGAATTAAAACGTCGATTAAAACAACGTTCTACAGAAAGTGAAGACAAAATCAATATGCGTATCGCAAAAGCTTCTGTAGAATTGGCAACAGCACCACAGTTTGATGCGATTATTAAAAACTATGATTTGCCTGTTGCTCTTGAAGAAGCGCATCAATTAGTGAAAGATTTCATTAGTAAATAATTTTTATTCCACAGAGATACACAAAGAAAAAACACAAAGATTCGCCAAGTTGAAATAAAACTTTGCGAATCTTTGTGCTATCTTAGCAACTCTCTGCGAAACTATACAAAATGAAAATAGGTCTATATTTCGGAACATATAATCCCATTCATGTCGGTCATTTAATCATTGCCAATCATATGGCTGAGTTTGCAGATTTAGATCAAATTTGGATGGTGGTCACGCCTCATAATCCGTTAAAAAAGAAAGCCACTTTATTGGACGACCAACAGCGCCTGCAAATGGTTTTTCTGGCAACAGAAGATTATCCGAAAATAAAACCGTCTGATATCGAATTTAAATTACCTCAGCCGAGTTATACCGTTATTACACTCGCACATTTACAAGAGAAATATCCAAATCATGAGTTTTCTTTAATTATGGGCGAAGACAATCTGAAAACGCTTCACAAATGGAGAAACTATGAAGTAATTCTAGAAAACCATAATATTTATGTGTATCCGAGAATTTCTGATGAACCTGAAAATGTAGAGTTAAAATCGCATTCAAAAATTCATGTTATAGATGCGCCAATTGTAGAAATCTCTTCGACTTTTATTAGAAACAGCATTAAAGAAGGTAAAAATATTCAGCCTTTATTGCCATCAAAGGTTTGGGAATATATTGATCATAATAATTTTTATAAGAAGTAAATAAACACAATCTTGTCATTTCGACGAAGGAGAAATCTTCGTCAGAAACTCTACAAAGATTGGCGATTTACTGTATGGAGCTACTTGCTAAGATTTCTCCTTCGTCGAAATGACAAACAGAACGTAAAAAATTCAAATCACAAAAAAAGCCTGAATTCAAAATTCAGGCTTTCATTTTATAATTAAGCTTCAACACTCACTTCACTTTTTACTCTCGTTCTGATTTCACTCAGCGATTGATCAACCAAAAGTTTTCCATCTCTAAAAACCTCTTTCAATTCGCCTTGTTTTTCTTCTTCCCAAGAAACATTATCAGTCAAATGATACTTCCCATCGATTAAATCGATTTTCATTAATCCTTTAGCCGATTTTTTAGTTCCGTCGTCTGTAATTGGATCTTTGAAAATCGCTCTTCCTTCTCCGTTTACTTCTCCGTAAGTTGCTTTCATCGCAAATCCGAAAGTATCTCTGGTATTGTATTGATAAGTAAAAGATCCAATTCCTAAAACAACATTTGTAGAAGCAAATCCTTTTTCTTTTAATCTTTCACAGATTTGAGTTGCTCTGGCTACTGTAATACTGTCTCCGTAAATCGCTCCAATTTGCGGAACCAATTCTTTGAAACCTTTCGCATTTGTAGTCCCGCCGAAAACATCCCAAAGCAATTCTATAACACCTTTTTTCTCTTGTTCTGTTTTTCCGTTTGGATTTCCGCAGATAATAGCTACTGGATCACCACTGTCAGGACGAATTACAACTTTGCCTTCTCTTGAAACAATTTCTTCTTTCAATCTTGGAAGATAATCCGTTAGAACTTTCCATAAATCCCAAGTGTCAGAAACGATAGAAACAATTCCTTTTGGGTAAACTTCAGTAATTAATCTTTTGAAAGTTTCATATTCGCCTTCTGTTGTTCCCATACACATAACAGAATGTTCTGTTGCTGCTACTGAACCTGCTACAAGTTCTTGATCTGAGTTTGCATTGTAATATTCTTCTAAGAAATCAATTGCAGGAATTGTGTCAGATCCTGTAAAACTTAACAAGTGCCCAGCTGCAGAAGTTAAAGCTGCTTCGATTCCGCCCATTCCTCTCATTGAGAAATCGTGCGCCTGCCAGTCTACAAATTCTGGAACAGAAGAAGTTTCTGCTGCATATTTGTCTAATACTTTTCTATATTCTTTTGCAATTGTAGCTGAATTACAAGGCAACCAAACTACTGCTGAAAGTAAAGTTTCGAAATAATTTGTCAGCCAGAAAAATTCCGGAATTGTATTGTACATCGTAAACATTGGCACTCTTAACGGAACACTCGCGCCTTCTGGCAAAGCTTTAAAAACCATCGGAATATATCCTAAATCGTGTAAATCTTCGATATGTTTAGTTCCAACTAAATTTTCTCCCAAATAATTATTGATTCTGCGAGAATATTTTTTGATTACTTCTTCTTTTGGTTTTTTGAAGAATTCTTCTTCGAAATCATGAATAATATATTTTTTAATGAAATATTGCAATCCGAAAAAGATTACTTCATCAACGGTTTCAATTCTTGATTTTCTTGGTGTCCAGTTAGAATATACAATTGTAGTTCCGTCTGGGTATTGTCTTCTGTGGTCAACTTTGTAACCGTCAGTTAATAATAGTGGGTTCATATATTTTATAGTATTATTTTAAATTTTCGTACAAAGTATCAAATTTTGAAGACAAATTCAAATATTCCTGAATCCAGTCATTCTGCATTGCAATTTCCTGTAAAGTCCCGGTTGGAGCAAATAAGTATCCTAAAACCTGTACCCCTTTTATGTTTCTATCCTGCAGCAAATTATCAATTATATTTATTTCGGCAATTAATTCTTCTGCCGAATTATAATTTGTCCATAATAAATCTGTTTCCTCGGTAATTTTAGACTTAATTATTCCAAGTATTTTTAATACCGCATCCCAATCAGTATCTCTATTTTTCTCTTCGGTCATGACTGTGATAATTTCTTCGACAATCTATTCGCTAAATCTTTTATATCACTAGCCCTTGCTAAATTCTGAATCCAGTTTTCCGATATATTTTCAATGCCGTAATAAATTCCAGCCAATCCGCCTGCTACAGCAGCCGTGGTATCAGTATCACTCCCAAGATTAACGGCTTTCAATACAACATCCTTATAGTTATCGGTTTTAAGAATGCACCATATAGATGCCTCTAAAGTATTCAATACATAACCCGAAGAAAATATTTCTGATTCAGAAAGAGATTCCAAAGACTGAACATCATAATCACCAACTTTAATAGAAAGGATTCTATGAAAACAATCAATTTCTGATTGAGGCATATCTTTATTCTCAAAAAATGATTTCACAATTTCCCGCATTTCTTTTAAAGCATCAGTTTTACTCTTTCCGTTGTATAACTTCAAAGCATATTCCAGATAAATAAAACAAGCCATTACAGAACGAATATGACGATGTGTAAGCGACGAAACTTCTTTTACATGCTGAAATCGCTGGTGTATCGGCATATCTTTAATGTAAAAAAGCAATGGCAGAATACGCATTAAAGAACCATTCCCATTACTGTCCTCCGTATCGCCACCCGCAAGTAAAGGATCATTTCCACAATGCAATTCATGAATGGCAATGGATGTTGCAATCCCGATATCGAACACTACGCCATGCGGTGTCCAATAACTATGTTCTTTCCAGTTTACAAAACGATTGGCCAGTTTCTGCAGATCATATTTTTCTGCTAATGTTTCTGCAAGGCAAAATGTCAATGAACTGTCGTCTGACCAAGTTCCTGCAGGTTGGTTGTGTGTTCCATACCCAATCATATCAACCGCAGGGGATTTTTTTATCTCGTTTCTCGAAAGAAATTCATAAGGAACACCTAACGCATCGCCAACTGCAACACCAAACAAAGCTGATTCTATTTTATTTTCCATCATTTATTTCTTCCTTTTTCATCTGGATAAAATGTCTGCACTACATCGCTCTGCCAGAATTCTTTTGTTTCAACCTCAATACAGGTTAATTTTCCATAAAAACCTGCTCCTGTGTCAATATTCCAAACATTGCAACCTTGCATTGGAATTTCTACATCGTAATGAAGCGTTGGCGTATGGCCAATATAGATTTCATTAAAAAGCAGTAATCGTTTTGGATATGAAAGTGAATCTTTTTTAATTCGTTTATCCATTGTCAGTGCCATTTCCCATAACGTTCTATCCCACGAAAAATTGGTTTGGTAATGCTCTTTTTCTGGTCCGTGCATCGATGAAAATCCAGCGTGAATAAAAAGATTGTTGTTTTCATCTACGAAATAATCTTTCATTTGATTAAAAAACTCGAGATGTTTCTGTTTTTCCGAAAAATCAACATTCTGATAACTTTCTATAGTCGATTTTCCTCCATGAAGAAACCAGATATCATTTATGACATCATTCATCAACCAATCTTGACACCATGCATCGTGATTTCCTTTTACAAAAATACATTCGTGTTTTTGAGATAAACCGATAAGGAAATCAATTACCTGTGCAGATTCGCTCCAACCGTCGACATAATCTCCTAAGAAAATTAATCGATCATTTTCAGTTACTGTAACTCGGTCCAATAACTGAACAAGAGCTTTTAATCCTCCATGAATATCTCCAAAAACTAGTGTTCTTTTCATTTTTAAAATTCAATGTATTCCGAAGGAACCTCATCTGTCAACCACACATTGTTTTCAGATAAATAAAATTTAAATCCGTCTCTATGCATCGTGCCGCTTCTAACGGTTAAAATTTGTGGCACTCCTCTTCGGCTTCCTACTTTTGTTGCCGTTTCTTTGTCTTTACTTAAGTGTACGTGCTGACGGTTCATTTTTTTCAAACCTTCTTTGCGAATGTTTTCTATAAATTTCCCGACAGTTCCGTGGTACAAATATTCCAAAGGTTCCGTTTCTGCCAGATTTAATTCAACCGAAATGGAATGTCCCTGACTTGCACGGATTTTGGTTTTATCTTCATTGTAAGCGAAACGCTTTTTATCGTTATTTTCTACAACGTAATCTAAAAGTTCTGCGTCCAAACGTTGCCCTTTTTTATTACATTTTATAATTAATTCTTCTACATCCGCCCATCCATTTTCGTCTAATTTTAATCCGATTTTTTCTGGCGAATGTCTAAGCACCAGACTCAAAAACTTGCTGACGCTTTTTGCTATATTTTCATTCATTTTTATTATTTTTTATTATGGATTTAAAAATCATAAACCACGACTTTTATATCCTGACTAGAAAGAGTTTTAAGAATAATTGGTTCAATCATTTCCCATTTTCCACCAGCTAATCCGCATCCAATTCTAGGCATATGAACTGATGCATTGTTTGTTTTTGCAAAATCAGAAACTGCTTCTAATCCTTCTTCAATCGCTTGGTATCGAATTGGAGCTCCACCGTTTTCATCTTTATTGATTTTGTGTTGCCCTATTAAGTTTGCAACCCATAAATCTTCTTCAACTTGAACAAACTGCACTTTCCCTAATTCAAAATCATTTTTAGATTTAAACCATTCACGATATTGCTTTTCTGGTGTTTTCCATCTTTTTGAAATTGCCATTACGAACCCTTTTCCCCATCCGCCAATATCATTGCACACGTGAACGATTATCTTATTTTCTGTTCCTTCAGGAGATGTTGCATCACCTTTTATATATTGTATGTCTTTCATTTTTACAATTTATTTTAATCAAACGTTCCTACGGAACGTAAATTTGATTAATCGATATTTTTTTCTACTACCGACCAAATGTTCCTAGCGGAACATCTTTAGCATTTCGATTTATCTCAATTCATCCCTAACTTCCATCAAAGCAAAACCCAAAAGATTCAAACCTTTCCAAGCTTCTGGTTTTAGAACATCTTTGTGATCTTCTGCCATTCCGATTCCCCAAATTGGATCGACTGGACTTGCTTCTACAATAACTCGTTCTTTAGTGTTTAGTAAGAACGTTTTCAAATCGGCGTTTTGACTGAATTTGTGATAGTTTCCTTGTTTTACAATTTCGTATCGGTTTTCTAACCAAACTGTATCGACATAGTTTTTGACTTCACGACCTAGTTTTTTAGCTTCGGCAGGAGAATCAGCTTTAAGGATTTTTTCTAAAATTTCTTGATCATTGAATAATTCCGCTTTCTTGGCCATCATCCAATGTTCGGCAGTTTTATAAGTTATTTTATCAACTTTAAAAGAACTCAACCACCATTGGCTGAAACAGGTTTTGAGAATTTTTCCGTCTTTACTTGGTTGGTGTCCCCAGAAAAATAAAAATTTACTTTCTGGAGCTATGGTATCTATATTGTATTTCATTTTTTCTATTTTATTAAAACAAAGAAGTAATGTTTTTAAAATCTTTTGAATCGGGTGAAAATGATCCGTAGATTTCATTGAATTCTGTTGTTAGATTTTCGAATTCAAAATCCTGCTCTAGTTGATCCATACAAGTTACAACCAAATTTCTTTGTACCATTGGGCTGTAAGCGGCATCGAGTTTTAGAGCGTAATTAAGAAGTTCGTAATTCAGACTTCCAAAACGTAAATGTTTTTGGTATTCGTTAAAAACACAAGTTTCTTCTTCGTTATTTTTTAATTCAATTTCTCCTTCATTAGCCATCCAGCCGTATCCGTGGCGGGTTGAATAACTTCGGGTTACGTAATAAACGGCTACATCTTCAATCTTTAGTTTATTACAAATTTCAATTGCATTTTTTGAAGTGGTATTGGCATAGGTTACATTCGGAAAAACGCCGTGATCCATGTCGAGCAGAACTCCCTGGCTGCCTTCAAAAATCAGATTTTCGTATTTTGAAAGAAACGTATAATCGACAATATTCCACTTTAATTTATCTATTGCTTCTAAATATGCATTGATTTCTTCCTCAATTCCACTTTCATTTAAAAGGCCATAGTAATATGCGATTTGGTTTAGTTTTTCTAAAAGCATTTCGCGAGGAGCAATCAAATCGATGGCAAACAATTTATACGGACCTTCATTTCTTTTCATCGTTGAACCAATGCCTTTTCCGCAGGTTCCGTTTTCAATGTTTCTCACATTTCCTCTGTTGTGCCAGACGTCAAACGGAGTGGTAACTTTTGCTAAAGGATGAATATACAAATCCAGATTAGCATTTTTTTCATTTAATTCTTCTCTTTCGTTATAAAGAAAAAGCGGATGAATCGTACAGTGCTCGCTGTAATAAGACGGAAGACCACGAAGTGCTCCGCTTGCAAAACTCGAATGCACGTGTTTTCTATTGCCGATCATGACGGTATGAGCAGCCTGTTGTCCTCCTGAAAAGCGAATAACTATAGATTCAGGGTTTTGTTTTGCCAGAAAATCTGTTGTTATGCCTTTTCCTTCATCACCAAATCCTAAACCTATAACTATTTTCGCTGTTTTCATTTTTAAAGCATTTCTATATTATCTAAGCTGTTATCACTTGCATCAGAAACTGGTATTGATCCTAAATCAGAACTTTTATGCTTATCGCAGATAATCTTTTTAATTACATTTGGAATTTCTCTATGATCTTCTATAGACAAACAATTTTGTCCCAGTAATTCTTTCCATTCTACATCGGCATTGATGGCTTGTCCTGAATGCAATACGCTAATATGATAGACATCGTATCTTTTTTGCGCTTCTGCTAATAATTCAAGATGCGTGTAAGTCTGTTGTCCTTGCCCCATTATTTCTTTAATTGCCGAAGCCGGAAGTGTTTTTAAACCTGGTTCATCACCCACTGTAAACAATAATCCTTTTTGTCCTCTTTTTTCGAATGCATCGGTTTTAGTGTGAAATGCAGCAAAATACCATGCTAAAAGATAACTTTCTCCGGCGTTTCCTCCTCCACCGCCTTCAATATAGGTTCTTGTTAACCACATATCCAATTCTTCGTCACCAGATTCAAACTGTCCAACTTGAAGCGGATATCTATCGCATTCGTGATCTCCGATTCCTAAAAATAAAAGTGCTGGATCTGGAACGCCACCTTGAATAATTCCTCCCATTAATTTTGGAAGTCCTTCTTTAATCAATTCGTGCGGGATATGCCCCATACTTCCTGTAACGTCTAATCCTAAAATAATCGGAACTGTATTGGGATGAACATCAGAATCTCTAGCTTCTCTAAAAATCACTCCATTTGGATTCATAGATTCATGAGCCATATGTAACGCATTCTGTGTAAATATCTCTGCTGCAGATTTGCTAGCATAACCTACTTTTTTTGCTCTGCTTTCGCGAGCACCGAAATCATATCTTGTTCCTCCCATGACTAATATTTTTTACCAAATAAATATTCAAATCTCTTTTTTGTAACCTCAAACTGAATGTTTAAATTTCTGATTGTCAGCGAAAGTTCCATGTCTTTTTGAACAAAAGCTTCTGGCTGAAAATCGGCAAAAGTTAAACTGTTTTTATCAAGCGGACTAATATCAATCAGTCCTTCTTGTTCTCTTTCGAGTCTTTTGATTTTTAATTCGATATCTTCGACTCTTCTTCTGTAAATTAATTCAGAATCCTCACCAATTACTTTGGCTCTGTCTTCTCTTATCTGATCATTGTTTCTTTTTAGAGATTCAATAAATCGTGGTTTTAAATCGTCGCTCATAATTTTTGGTTGTTTTTATTTCAAGTTTTCTTTGTTTCAAGTTGCATGCTAGACTTGAAATTTGGGAGTTTAAGCTTGAAACGGTTAATAGATTTTTTTTTAGGTTTCACGTTCTCAAAACAGCTTGAAACTTTTTAAACTAAATTCTCCAATCTGATCACTTGAACGCTTTCGCCTTCAAAATCTTTAAAAGAATTGGTTGTAAAGATTCCATCAAAGCAGTTTAAAACTTCAAAACCTTTATTGAAAATTCCGTGGCTTACTGCTAAGTATAATTTTCCGGCATTTTTCTTTTTAAGTTCTTCGGCTAATCCTACGAAAGTTCCTCCTCCGTCGCAAATATCATCTACAATTAAACAATCCATTCCTTGCAAATCATCATTGTAAACTTTAAAACCAGATAATTTTCCTGTTTTTACATCACGGCTTTTACTGCATTCTACAACTTCAACACCTCCTAAAAACTCAGATACTTTATAGATTTTTTTCAAAGCTCCTCCATCTGGAGAAATCAATTTTACGTTTTCGCCTATTTTATTTAAAACTTCTTTTATAAAAGTATAGTTTGGAATCACAGTACTATTATTCAACAAAGCTGGTGTAACTTCAGAATGCGCATCAAAAACAAATACTTTGTTCAACTGCATTGCATTAATTATATCAGCATAAACTTTTACAGATAAAGGCTCACCAGGAATCATAACACGGTCTTGTCTTGCTGCTGGAAAATACGGAATGAAAAGATCTATGATTTTAACATCCATTCTGCGTAAAGCGTCAACCGTAACACACAACAAACCTAAATCGTTGAATGAATTTAATCTATGCGTAATAGTAACTTTTTCATTTGCATCAAAATCTGGAGCGATTTTGATGTGTGGTTCTCCTCCAGAGAAAGTAAAACTTTGAAATTTAATTTCTTCCTGATTTTGAAATGGAGCGAATTTTGGGTCGAGATTTAGTATCATAGTTTTTTAGTTTGCGTTAATTATACGCAAATGTAGAATTTAATTTTGAATAAACAATTTATTTTGTGTAAAAATTACGCAAACTTTATTTCGAAGTGAAAACCTTTAGAAGCTAAATCTCTATATTTCAGTTTATTAAATCTAAATAATTTAGCAGGTCTTCCGCTTTTTATAGGTGAAAAATTATCTGTTTGCTCTAAAATGCCGAAGCTTAGTATTTTTTTTCTAAAATTTCTGCGATCAATTTCTTTTTCTAGAATGGTACAATAAAGGTTTTCCAAATCTGAAAACAGAAACTCGTCTGGAAGTAAATCGAAACCAATTGGCTCGTAAGTTAATTTCGCTTTCAATCTTTCTATACCTTTTTTTAAAATCAAATTATGATCGAATGCTAAAGGCGGAATTTCGTCAATTTTAAACCATTGTACTCTTTCAGCATCTGTATCGGCTTTTATTTCTAAGTTTGAAGCTTCAACCAAAGCATAATACGCAACTGAAATAACGCGATTTCTAGAATCTCTATTTATATCATCTCCAAAAGTATAGAGCTGTTCCATAAAAGTCAATTGCACATTCGTTTCTTCATGTAATTCACGAATAACTGCATCGCTTAAAGATTCATCATTTTTAACCAAACCTCCAGGCAATGCCCAATATTTATCTGCCGAACCAAATTTTTGCTCAATCAATAACGCATATAAACCATTGTTCTTGTAGCCAAAAACAATAGCATCTACAGCAATTCTAATATTTTGTAATTTTTCCATAATCCTAAATCCTATCAAACAAATATAACGAATGAGGATCAACTTTGTAATCTATGCTTATGCAATAAATTACAAAGTTGATCCTCATTACTATTTTTACAAGCAGTATTTTAGTTCACCGTTACACTTTTCTTTGGGCTAACAGTACAACTCCCATCGCCTTTTTTTAGCGTTACATCTGCTTTAACTTCAAAAGTTCCTGCTGCACTATAAGTATGCGACACAGCACCGGTCGTAGTATTTATGGTTTCTGTTTTTCCATCACCAAAAGTCCATTTTACTGAAGTTACGGTATTGCTTCCACCATATTGAATGGAGTAATTTATTATTTTTGAATTTGTACCATCTGTCGAATGCTTTAATTCTGTTAATATAGAATCTCCAAAACAATCTACAATAGCTTCGTCATCATGCTTACTGCATGAATTACTAGTATATAAAACTGTTACAAGTACCAAAAATGTTGCAATCTTTCTCATAATCAATCTAGTTTTAGAAGTTAATTTACTGAACTCAAAGTTATTTTTTTCCACAAAGGCCATTAAACACCTGAATTTCAATTAATAAAAATAAAAAAACTACAATCTATTTCCAAAAAACAATTTCAGTTCTTTTTCAATAATATCAAAAAATGACTTTAAGTTATTATTTTTTGGAGCTAATAAATACACAAATTCTTCTGGCACATGAAAACTGTTCCATAACAACTGCAACTTATTTTCCTTGATAAAATTTCTTGCGTTACAGTTCCAAGTAGCAGCAACTCCATCATTTTTAGATAAAAGCCTAAGCATTTCAGATTCTGAAGGAATAATGTAATTAGGCACCATAGAAGGTCTTTTTTTATTGAAAGCATGCAGCCAAAATAATTTTATATGCGGAATACGTGCGTCATGACTATACCATTTCTGCGTATTCAGCCATTGCTCTATTTCTGTATAATTGTCTGCTTTTAATTTTTGGCGAAATTCGGTTATATCTAAACTTACTGGAGCAACCAAAATCAATTTTATTTTTCCGACAATTTCATAAGTAGTATCAAAAGTGTCAAATCTTTTTGTTGTTATAGCAAAGTCTAATTTTTTAGCATCCACCAATGCAAAAAGTTCATCGTTTTCTGCAAAAGTAAAATCGATTAAATCAAACTTAGCAATTAATAGATTGCCAACGCAGTCAAAAAGATGTTTTGAAATTCCGACAGAAATTAATCTGTTTGCATTTTCAGCTTTTGCTCTAAAGCCAACTTCAACACTTTCGAGACGATCTAATGCGTCTATTATCAAATTATTCAGTAACTTAGCGTATTCGGTTGGTTCTACTCCTTTAGATTTCCGATTGAACAATTTATTTCCCACGTGTGCTTCAAGCATTGAAATCTGCTGACTAACCGCAGGCTGACTCATAAATAATTCCTTCGCAGCCACTGAAAAATTACCGTTTTTGTAAACTGCTTTAAAAGTTCTGTACCATTCTAGATTTACCATGATATAAATTTATTTATAACAAACATAGTTTATTTTATTTTTACTGATATCACATTAGCTGTAAATTTGTTCAAAATTTAATACATATGAAAAAAATAACACTATTCGCAATAACTGCATTTACAGCTGTAAGCATTTCTGCTGAAGCTCAAAAATCAAATAAAAAGAGTATGAAAAAAGGTATTATTTGTTGTAACCAGCAATGACAAACTGGGCAATACAGGAGAAAAAACAGGATTCTGGTCAGAAGAATTTGCTGCGCCATATTATGAACTTTTAGATCAAGGAGTTGAAATTACAATTGCATCTCCTCTTGGAGGACAACCCCCAATTGATCCAAAAAGTGCCGATCCCGCTTCGGCAACTGAAGACACCAAACGTTTTGACGCTGACACTGTTTTACAAGAAAAATTAAAAAACACACTAAAACTTTCTACAGTTAACCAAAAAGATTACGATGCTGTATTTTATCCAGGAGGTCATGGTCCGCTTTGGGATTTGGTTGAAGATAAAAGTTCAATTGCTTTAATTGAATCTTTTTATACACACAACAAACCAGTCGCTTTTGTATGTCACGCTCCTGCCGTCTTGAAAAACGTAAAAGTAAAAGGCGAATATTTAGTAAAAGGTAAAAAAGTAACCGGTTTCACTAATGAAGAAGAGGAAGCTGTTGGTTTAACCAAAGTAGTTCCATTTTTATTGGAAGATGCTTTAGCATCAAACGGAGCAATTTTTTCTAAAGGCGCAAACTGGCAGCCTTATGCTGTTGCCGACGGACTTTTAATCACGGGACAAAACCCAGCATCATCTAAATTGGTAGCTGCAAAATTGCTACAAGAATTAAAATAAAAGGGACTGAGGGACTGAGATACTAAGGTTCTAAGTTCTTCTAAAAACCTAAAAAAAACTCAATCTCTTATTCACTAATTGCAAATAAAAATTAATCAATCACAATGTTAAGTTCTGAGATTCTATGTTTCAACAAAAAACTTAGAACCTCAGAACCTTAGCATCTTAGAACCTAAAAAAAATGCTAAACTTTGAATTATACAATCCGACGAATTTAGTTTTCGGAAAAGGACAAATTGAAAAACTTTCTACTTTAGTTCCAAAAGGCGCAAAAGTGCTTTTGGCTTATGGTGGCGGAAGTATTTTCAAAAACGGAATTTACGATCAGGTAATCAATAATCTTAAAGGTTTTGAAATTGTAGAATTTGGCGGAATCGAACCAAATCCAAGATTTGAAACTTTACTGAAAGCCGTTGATGTGATCAAAGCAGAAAAAATCGATTTTATTCTTGCTGTTGGTGGTGGATCTGTAATTGATGGCGTTAAATTTATTTCGGCAGCTGTAAATTTTGAAGGAAATCCGATTGACATTCTTCAAAAAAGGATTTTGATTAAAGAAAATGCAATGCCATTTGGAACTGTATTAACGCTGCCAGCAACGGGAAGCGAAATGAATTCTGGATATGTGGTAACAATTGAAGCAACTCAAGAGAAATTATCTTCTGGAGGAAGTGCTTTATTTCCGCAGTTTTCAATCTGTGATCCTACAGTAATTTCGTCTTTACCAAAAAGACAAATCGAAAATGGTGTTGTAGATGCTTACACACACGTAATGGAACAATATTTAACGTATCCAACTGATGCTTTTCTTCAGGATAGAATTGCCGAAGGAATTTTACAGACTCTAATTCAAGTTGGTCCAGGCGTTGTAAAAAACCCAACCGATTATACTTTGGCTTCTAATTTTATGTGGAGCTGTACAATGGCTTTAAACGGATTAATTCAGAAAGGTGTTCCAAGCGATTGGGCAACACACATGATTGGCCATGAATTGACAGCGCTTTACGAAATTGATCACGCCAGAACTTTGGCTATTATTGGTCCAAGTTTGTATCATGTAATGTTTGAAAGCAAAAAAGAAAAACTGGCGCAATATGGAAGAAGAATTTTCAACCTAACTGGTTCTGACGAAGAAGTGGCAAAAGAAGCCATTAACAAAACTGTTGAATTTTTTCATACAATGGGAATGGATACTAAACTTTCTCAGTACACAGAAGATTATTCTAAAACAGCCGATTTTATCGTAAATCGTTTTGAAGAAAGAGGTTGGAAAGGTTTAGGAGAAAAACAATTAATAACTTTAGATAAAGTAAGATCTATTGTTGAACTTTCGTATTAAGATAAATTCCAAATTTTAAAAATTCCAAATCCCAATTTTAAACTTTTGGAATTTGGAATTTTTTTATTGGAATTTCATTAAAAAAGGCGTTCTTAACAAGTTTAGGAACGCCTTTTCAAAATACTAAAACAAAACTAACTAACTCAATTTTTTTTAAATTCATTAAAATTCTAATTTATAAATTGTTATAACGCAAGTGAGATCCTTTTATTGTTTAGCTATTAAAAAAAATATTTTTATTCTTAAACTTCTTGAAAGTCATTGCAATTAAAGTGTGTTTTCAAAATTTCTTAAAGCAGATTTTGCTTTATTAGCACATTATTAAGTACTTTTGTTTTAAATTATTAAAATAATGAGCGAAAATTTAAAATTTGCAGTGATTGGTGGAGGAAGCTGGGCAACGGCAATTGCAAAAATGTTATGTGTAAATCTTTCTGAAATTTCGTGGTACATGCGCAATGATGCCGCTATCGAGCATATCGAGAAATTCAAACACAATCCAAACTATTTAAGTTCTGTTGAATTTGACACCAAAAAACTCAAATTAACCAATAATATAAACGAAGCGATAGAATATGCAGATTATATCATTTTTGCAATTCCATCGGCTTTCTTAGATGCCGAATTAAAAAACATGACGGTTTCTTTATCAGATAAAATTATTTTTTCTGCGATTAAAGGAATTGTTCCAGAAACTAGTTTAATTGTTGGCGAACATTTCCATATTCAATACGACATTCCATATTACAATATTGGAGTTATTACAGGACCTTGTCACGCAGAAGAAGTAGCTTTAGAAAGACTTTCATATTTGACGATTGCTTGTGGCGACCCTGATAAGGCTAAAGTTGTAGCAAAATCACTTTCTGGAAATTATATTAAAGCAAAAATTTCAGACGATATCATCGGAACTGAATATGCTGCAATGCTAAAAAACATTTATTCTATTGCTGCCGGAATTGCACATGGTTTAGGTTATGGCGATAACTTTCAATCGGTTTTAATGAGTAACGCTATTCGCGAAATGAAGAAATTCATCAGAAAAGTGCACCGAATGAAACGTAACATTAATGATTCTGCTTATCTAGGCGATTTATTGGTTACAGGATATTCTGTTTTCTCTAGAAATAGAATGTTCGGAAATATGATTGGAAAAGGTTACACCGTAAAAAGTGCCATGATGGAAATGAGTATGGTTGCCGAAGGTTATTATGCAACAAAAAGTGCTTATAAACTAAATCAAGGTTACGGAGCTAAAACACCAATTATCGATGCTGTTTATGCCGTTTTATACGAAGGAAAAGATGCAAAAACGGTTTTCAAAAAATTGACCGAGTCTTTGGATTAAGTTTTAGTTAAAAGATGCAAGAAGCAAGAGAAAAGACTATATATTAGACTTAAATAGAATAAACAAGAAAGAGCCAAGACTGAAATTCAGTTTGGCTCTTTTTTTTATCTTGAAATAAAAATCTTTACTCTTGCTTCTTGCCTCTTTCTCCTAACCTTCAGCATTCTTTTTCTCCAATTCCAAAAGCCATTGCTTGCGCCATAATCCGCCTCCATATCCTGTTAGCTCTCCATTTGAACCTATAACCCGATGACACGGAATAAGTATCGAAATTCTGTTCGCTCCATTTGCATTAGCTACAGCTCTAATTGCTTCTGGTTTATTAATGGCAATAGACTGCTCTTTATATGTTCTCACGGCTCCATAAGGTATATTTTGCAGTGTTGTCCAAACTTTATTTTGAAAATCAGATCCTGGAGAGAAAATCGGCACTGTAAATTTCTTTCTCTTTCCTTCAAAATATTCTTTTAACTGTTCTTCTAAAATTTCAAAATGGATATTATCTCCCTGAATAATTGAAGCATTCAACCTTTTTGCCAATGACTTAAATTCTGTCTCCAGCATTTTTCTGTCTGTGAATTCAAGCAAACAAACTCCTTCTTTTACTGCACAGACATACATCGTTCCGAGCGGAGTTTCTATTCTTTTGAGATCAATTATATTTTGCACTTTGCTATTTTTAGGAGAAAAGCCAAATATCGATTTAAAAGAATCATTAAAACCGCTCAAAGATTCATAACCCGTGTCAAAAGCTGTTGAAGTAATACTTTCTCCTTCTTTTATTTTTTTGAAAGCGCTATTAATACGAAACATTCTTTGATAAGCTTGAAATGTAATCTTATGATTTTTTAAAAACCATCGTCGCATTTTACTTGGTTCAATTCCGCGTTGGATTAAATCGGCATCTTTGAATTTTAGAGCTGGATTTTCTGAAAGCTCTTTTAAAATCTCTTTTATAAAATCAGGCGTCTCATTATATTTTTCTAATGGAAAGCAAACTTTGCAAGGTCGATATCCTTTTAAAACAGCTTCTTTTGAACTGGTAAAAAATTCTACATTTTCTCTTTTTGGTTTTCTAGCTGTACAAGTCGGTCGGCAAAATATACCGGTTGTTTTAACTGCAGTAAAAAATACTCCTTCAAAAGAAGTGTCTTTATTTACAGCCGCTTGATACATTATATCATCTGTAAGTTCCATAACCAATTATTCAAAAATGGGAGAAAAACTATTTCTTTCCAGTAACTGTAAAGTAACTTTTTCTAATTGTTTATTTAGAAAGGCATTTGCAAAATTCCCCATACTAATACGCTTTACTCCTAATAAAGTTAGCTTTTCAAAATTAGGAAGATTAGGCATACACATTACATTTAGGGGTAGTTTTGTCGTTTCAGCAATTTCCTTTATATCATTTTCATTTGTAATACACGGAAGAAAAATACCATCAACGCCAGCCATTTCATATTGTTTTAATCTGTATTTAGATTCTTCTATTTTGTTCGGCAAATCCAAAAGAAATACATCAGAACGTACATTTATAAACATTTCGATGTTTTTCTTTTTTAAGTTTTCTGCGATTGATTTTAATTTTGCCGCAAAAGATTCCGTTTCTGTTATTTCTCTTTTTGAGTTGATAACAACCGAATCTTCAATATTAATTCCAACTATTCCAATTTCATGCAATCTCAAAATATTTGCAACTATTTCCTCAACAGTATCACCATAACCAGCTTCCAAATCTATACTTAAAGGAATTTTTACAGCCGATTTTATTCTTCGAATCATAAAAAAATAATCCTCAAAAGGCATATTTTCGCCATCTTCATAACCTAAATCAGAAGCAATTGCTGCACTTGAAGTTCCAAGCGCTTTAAATCCTAATTTCTCATATTGCAGGGCACTTTGAACATTCCAAACATTTCCAAGTAAAAGCGGAATTTCATTATAGTGCAGTTTTTTGAATTCTTCAAATCTTGTTGTCATATTTTACTCTTTTAGTTTTGACAAAAGTACTTTTGAACGAAAGCCTTCTGCAACCGAAAAATTGACAACTATTTTTTTTAAATAAAAAATCACGACCATAGAGGATCGTGATTTAATAGTAATTCTTAGAATTTCTTATTTTACCATTATTCCTTCAACAAACAAAATCGGCACTTCTTCCGTTTTGTTTTCGTCAAGCGAATTGGCTTTAAAAATAAACTTCTTATCGTATAAAGTATTTCCGATGAAGAAAGTCACCATAAACTCGTTATTAAGCGCTAAAAGGCTCTTTTCTACTAATTCTATCTTCACAACAGAAACCGAAGGAACCTCAACAAAAGCATGACGCAGAATTGACGTTTTTTTCATCTCTCCATCAATAGTTCCAAATGCTTTTGAAACTACCATTACGCTATCTAAGTTAAAATCACTATCATTCACTAAATAAGCGTACCATACTTTTTCCATAAAATCGTCGCTCCATTCCTGCACTGCGGCTAGAAACACGTTTTCAACTTCTGGAATTATTATATCTTTTTTCATATGAGTCAAAAGTTTTAAAGTCGAAAGTCGAAAGTCAAAAGCCATCACTCTGAGACTTTTGACTTTCGACTTTACAACTTTATGACTTAAATTAAATATTTGCTTTAAACTGCTCTAAGAAACGAACATCATTTTCGTAGAACATACGAATATCGCCAATTTGGTATAAAAGCATTGCAATACGCTCTACTCCCATTCCGAAAGCAAATCCGTTGTATTCATCTGGATTGATATCACAGTTTTTCAAAACGTTTGGATCTACCATTCCGCAACCTCCAATTTCTAACCAACCAGTTCCTTTTGTAATTCTGTAATCAGTTTCCGTTTTTAATCCCCAATAAATATCAATTTCGGCACTTGGCTCTGTAAATGGGAAATATGACGGACGAAGGCGAATTTTAGATTTTCCGAACATTTCTTTTGTGAAATAAAGTAACGTTTGTTTCAAATCGGCAAAAGAAACATCTTTGTCAATGTACAATCCTTCCACTTGATGGAAAATACAGTGTGAACGAGATGAAATCGCTTCGTTACGGAAAACGCGTCCTGGAGAAATTGTACGAATTGGCGGTTTATGATTTTCCATATAACGCACCTGAACAGATGATGTATGCGTACGCAACAACACATCAGGATTGGTCTGAATGAAAAACGTATCCTGCATATCGCGCGCTGGGTGATATTCTGGCAAGTTTAATGCGGTAAAGTTGTGCCAATCATCTTCGATTTCTGGTCCTTCAGAAACGTTAAATCCGATATTAGCAAAAATATCGATGATTTGATTTTTAACGATAGAAATTGGGTGACGAGAACCAATAATTACGGGTTCTGCCGCACGCGTTAAATCTCCAAAAATACCTTTTGATTCTTCTTTACTTTCAAGTTCTTCCTGAATAACTCTTACTTTTTCTTCAGCAACAGCTTTTAAAGTATTTATAACTTGTCCAAAGTCCTTTTTTTGGTCGTTTGGAATATTTTTAAATTCAGTAAAAAGTTCTTTCAGCAAACCTTTACTTCCTAAATATTTAATACGGAATTGTTCTAACGATTCTTTATTCTTCTCATTAAAGGCTTTAGCTTCCTCTATGTGCTGTTTTATCTTATCTATCATTTTCCTTCGATAATTGAGAGTACAAATTTAGTGTTTTTAGTTGAAAGTGCGTGGTCACACTCGCAGTTTTAGGTTTTCTGTAAATTATTTTATCAGATTTAACTTTTCTTCAACCTGTTTGATCTTTACATGCCAATAATCTAAACCTTCCTGATTGGTTACTATTTCCTTTTTGTAGTTAGGAGAAATACTGCTTAATTTATGCCAGTTTTTATTTAAATCCCGTTCTCTTTCTTGCTTATTTGTTGGTTCAATTCTGGTGCGCCAAAAATCCATATTTTCAATATATCTTTTTTTGATCTCTTCAAAATACTCAACTAGCTTTTCTTTTGAATTCGGAATATAACCTGGTCCACTGCAACCGCAGGAGTGAAACGTAATGCCCACAGAAAATAAACTTTTAATATGCTCCCACTTTTTGACATCGTCTTTTTTAGGCGATTCAAAATCTAGTCCCATGTTTGCCATAAATTCACCACATTGCGGACATTTGGCTTCAAAAGCCGATGCTTCTCCTTTTTTTATATCAACCATCAATCTTCTTTTAAAGGTCTTTCGACAATTAAAACAAGCATAATGAGGTTTATAAGATGTCATTGCGTATCTACACATTCTCTTTAGTTTTCAGTATTCAGTCTCAGTCACTGCAAACCGAGACTGTAAACTAAAAATTCTACTCAATAAGTTTTCTTTCTAAAAAATAACTTACTATCGCTTCTTTCATTAAAACCGATTGTTCACCGGCTTTTAACGGTGGCAAATTTTCTTTTACTTTGTAATGAGGCCAGCCTTCATCGTCGAAATATTCGAATTCATAAAATCCATATGGCTCCAGCAATCGACAAATTGCAATGTGCATTAAATTCAGTTTTTCGTCTTTTTTGTATTCGCGGTGCACTTTTCCGTATTCCTGAACTCCGATTAAGTAAATTATGGCATCCAAATCTAGATCTTCGCCTTGCGAAAATTGATTGGAAAGTATATCAACGAGCTTTTCCCAGCGCTCTTTTAATTGTGTATCTCTAGACATTTAATTTTTGTTTTTTGATTGTAGATTTTAGATTGCTGATTTAAAAATCACTTCTGAAGGGGGCAGAATGCAATCTGAACTCTAAATTTGATTTGCAAAGATACAGAGTTCAAACTCAATGTACCTAAAAAAAATAAATACATCGAAAAACAGAACTGCAAAAACCTCTCAACCTTTGTCACTATGAACCTTTGAACCTAAAAAAAGATATATCTTTGCGCCTCATTAAACACCAAACCCAAACATGAGTTTTTTTGATATTATCGTTGGTGCACTTTTGTGTTATAGTTTGTACAAAGGCATTAAAAACGGACTTTTTGTAGAAGTTGCTTCTTTTATTTCTTTGCTGTTAGGAATTTATCTTGCGATTAAATTTTCTTCGTTAATGACAGGATGGATTTCAAAACATGTTTCTTGGAATCCGACCAACATTCAGATTACGGCTTTTATCCTGACTTTTATTTTAGTTGTAATTGGCGTTTATTTCTTAGCGAAAATATTAACTGGAATTGCCGATTTTGCCATGCTAGGCTGGATGAATAAACTTGGAGGCGGATTTTTCAGGATATTAAAAACGATTCTTATTCTAAGTATTTTTATTGCTTTATTTGAGAAAATCAATTTCAATAATACTTTCGCTAAAAAGGAAACTTTAGATAATTATATTTTTTATAATCCAGTAAAGAAAGTTGCTGCTTTTGTTTATCCATCAATTGAGAAATGGTACGAAACGTTTAAAAAAGATCATTCTGAGAAACCAGAAGAAAAAGAACAAACTACAAACAAGGAATAATTCATTTTATCAGGTTGAGCGAAGTCGAAGCCTCTCGTTTACAAATAATAAACCCGATAGGTATTTGAAACCTGTCGGGTTTATTGTTAGAAAGCCTCAGCGAGGCGATATATTTATAGAAATTAAGCCGTCCGAATGTAAAGAGCTTCAGCGAAGCGAAATATTTGAATTGTAAATAATTTATATGTCGCTCCGCTGGAGCTTTATATTGTAACTATCTATTTTATTCTATAAATATTTCGCTTCTCCGAAGCTTACTTGTCGCGTTTAAATAATTTACTTTTTCTCTTTAACCCAAAGCTGCAGAATCTTTTTTTCTCCCTTTTTCAATTCAACTTCTCGCTTATTGTCACCATAAATCAAAGTTGTCTTCCCTCCAATTTTAGAAGAAATTGTTATTTCCTGAACTATTTTATTGTTCCAATTCATTTCAATTTCAAACCCACCTCTAGCGCAAATTCCTTTTACAGAACCTTCTGACCAAGCGTCTGGCAAAGCAGGCAATAATCTAATTTCATTTTCGTCTGATTGCACTAACATTTCGGCAACTGCGGCCGTACCTCCAAAATTTCCATCAATTTGAAATGGCGGATGCGCGTCGAATAAATTCGGATATGTCCCTCCTCCTCTTCTTGGCGTTTCTGTTTTTTTACCGTCTGGATCAACGTAGCGAAGTAATTCTCGAAACATTTTATAAGCACGATTTCCGTCCCAAAGTCTTGCCCAAAGATTGATTCTCCAACCTTTTGACCAACCTGTGGTTTCGTCGCCTTTTATTTCTAATGCCTTTTTTGAGGCTTCAGCTAAATCTGGAGTTTTCAAAGGTGTGATATGATCGCCAGGAAAAAGCCCAAATAAGTGCGATTGATGACGGTGTTTTGGATCATTATCGTCCCAATCAAAATACCATTCCTGCAAGTTTCCTTTTTTGCCAATTTGATAAGGATGCAGTTTTGAAAGTGCTGTTTCTAGTTCTTTTCTAAAACCGGCATTAGTATTTAGCACTTTTGAAGCTTTTATCGTTTTCTCAAAGCATTCGCGAATCATTGCTAAATCGGCAGTTCCTCCGTAGAATGTTGCGCCTACAAAACCATCAGCCAGTTTATATTGATTTTCTGGCGAAGTAGAAGGTGACGTAATCAAGTTTCTATTTTTATCAGTAACCAACCAGCCTAAACAAAATTCGGCCGCGCCTTTCATTAACGGATATCCATCTTTTTTCAAATAGGCTAAATCTTGCGTAAAAGTATAATGTTCCCAAATATGAGTACTCAACCACGCTTGCGCCATTGGCCAGCACGCCCACATTGGATCTTCTTTTCCAAACTGCCCAACTGGATTTGTCATTGCCCAGATATCTGAATTATGAGCCGCCGCCCAACCTTTATCTACTCCGTAAAAAGTTTTGGCCGTGACTTTTCCTGTTACCGAAAGGTTTTTTATAAAACTTAAAAGTGATTGATGCATTTCTGAAAGATTGGTGTTTTCTGCCAACCAATAATTTTCTTCCAGATTGATATTCATCGTATAATTACTGCTCCAAGGCGGATTTACATACGGATTCCAAAGTCCTTGCAAATTGACTGGAACACCTAAAGTTCTTGATGAACTTATTAATAAGTAACGTCCGAAATTGAAATATAGAATTTCTAGGTTTTTATCTTCTTTTCCGTCAGCGTAGCGCAATAAACGTTCGTCGGTTGGCAAATCTGGAGCGGTTGTTTTTCCTAAATCTAAGTTAACGCGATTGAAGAATTTTTGATAATCGGTAATGTGAGATTCTTTTAGTTTATCGAATGCTTTTGCATAAGCATTATTCAGATTTTGCAAAGCAATTGAAACATCATCTAAACCTTCTGACGCTGGATTTTTATCAAAACCATTAAAACTTGTTGCAACAGAAACGAAAATAATCGCCTCTGTTGCGTCTTTTAAAATCAAGGTTTCTCGAGAACTTGTAACAGTTCCGTCTGTTTTTTTGATTTGAACTAAACCTGTAAATCTTGTTCCTCTTTCTTTTAAGCTCAAATATTTTGGAGAAACATTATATCCTGTGTTTTCATGAATTGGCGCAGAACCTTTTAATACCAAAATGTTGTTTCGCACTTCGACATTAGATTGCAAAAGGCTTTTTAGATTAATATCGAAATTTAAAGCTCCTTTTTGATCTGCTGTCAATTTGATAATCATAACTTTATCTGGAGCCGACACAAAATATTCTCGAGTATATTTTATACCCGCCATTTCGTAGCTTACTTTTGAAATAGCGTTCGAAAGATCCAATTCTCTATGATAATTTACTGCTTTGCCTTTCTCAGAATTATTGATTTCTAATGTTCCTAAAGGCGCATACGATTCTGAATTTTTTCCCTGAACTTTTTTATTCAGTTCTTCTGCCAGTTTATAGTTTTCGTTTTTTAATGCTTCACGAATTGCCGGAATATTTTTGTACGCTTCGGGACTCATATTAGCATTTACGGGTTCGCCCGACCAAAGTGTAATGTCGTTCAGATAAATTTTATCCGAATTGGCTCCTCCAAAAACGGTTGCTCCCATTTTTCCGTTTCCTAAAACCAAGCTTTCTTCAAAGAATTCTGCTGGTTGTTTGTACCATAAAACATTTTTGGATTGCGCCAAAATGTTTGTATAGTAAGATGTGAGAAGTAAAATGAGAAATGTTTTTATAATGATTTTTGAATTCATAGGCTTGTTATTTTGAATCATGTTTTTACATCTAGTATTTCTGCAATCTTGTCATTCCGAGGAACGAGGAATCACACTCGTAAATCGACAAAGATAGGTAATTCACTTTGTGGAATTTCTAGTGTGATTCCTCGTTCCTCGGAATGACAAAAACTATTGTATTAATCTTGTATCATCAAACAATTACTTGCTCACTTTATATTCCTCATTTGCCGTAATCATCTCCCAATTATCCGTTCTAAATGGCGATGCAGGGAATTTTTCTTTATTAAAGAGATTAATCTTTGTATCGTCGTCTGCCCAACCGTAATGCACTGCAACTGGATTTTGAACTTGATCGCTTGAAACGATTATTTTGTCATCTTTAATTATCGCTTTCGCGGAATGAAAAACTTTGTCTCCACCTGCAATTTCGAAACCTTTTAATTCATCATTGTTTGGCGTTGATAATCCGCTGCCAATATTATCGAAACTTAAGATAATCTGGTTTCCTTTTACTTCTTGAGATTTATAAGTTGGTCCGCTGTGAACTTGTTTTTTGCCGTAAATGTTATTCATCGCAATTGCTGCCAAACGCAAACCGATGTCTTGTTTGTTGGTTGGATGAATATCTTTTGCATTTCCAATATCGGTGGTAACAGCCATTCCAGTGTTTGGCAATTTTAAAGTTTGAGATTGTGCTTCGCGAAGTTCTGCCCAACGGCTTCCTTTTTGGCTGTTGCCGCCAAATTCGTCAAAAGTGGATAATTGCACAAAATAAAATGGAAAATTGCCTTGTTTAAATTTGGTTCTCCAATCGTTGATCATTAACGGAAATGCTTTTTTGTATTGTTTTGCTCTCCAAACATTCGCCTCTCCTTGATACCATAAAACGCCTTGCATTGCGTAAGGAACCAACGGATTTACCATTGCATTGTACAATAATGACGGATAACTGTTTGGCGAAACTTCGATTCTTACTTTAATAACGTTGAATTTCCAAAGTCCTTCAAGTGGAAAGTTTGAATCTTTAAAATCAATTTTTAAATCTTCTGGATCGCCATAGATTCCGCCGCCGCCGCTGTAATCTGTAATTCTTACGGCGATTACGTTTGTACCTTCTTTTAAAACGTTTGCTGGAATTTTGTAAATTCTTTTGGCATCCCAAAGATTGTTTGTTCCAATTTCTACTCCGTTTACAAAGGTTTTGTCTTCATCATCTACTTTTGCTAAATGTAAAACGGCTTCTTTTTTGGCTTGTTCTGCTGTTAAAACTATTGTTTTTCGCATCCAAACAATTCCGTCTATATTTCCGATTTGTTGGTTTTCCCAAAGTGATGGCACTTTTATTTCTGGCCAGTTGTTATCTTGAAAGTCTAAATTTTTGAATTGCTCTTCGTTTTCCATTGAAACATCAAAACCTTGTACTTTTTTCAGATTATCTAAAACCGATTTTTTATAGGTTTCAAAAATGGCATTGATATCTACCGTTGGTACATTAGCAATCATCGATTTAAACTCGTCGCTTTTTTCGAAAGCTTCACGGCTTGTCCAAGTTTCTACATTGGTTCCGCCCCAAGAAGTATTGATGATTCCAATTGGGATCTTTAATTCTGAATAAAGTTTTCTAGCAAAGTAATATCCAACCGCTGTAAAATTGCCTACATTTTCTTTGTTAGCTTCTTCCCATTTACCTTGTTTTAAATCGTCTTTTGGAGTTCCGCTTAAATCTTGTGCAACGCCAAAATGACGAATCATTGGATAATCGGCACTGCTAATTTCTTTTTCAGCATTCATGGTTTTGAAAACCTGAAATTCCATATTCGATTGTCCGCTGCAAATCCAAACTTCTCCAACCAAAACATTTTTAATAGTAATTTGATTTTTTCCAATTACGATTAATTCAAATGGTCCGCCGGCTTTTTCCGCAGCTAAATTTATCGTCCATTTTCCATTTTTATCAGCCGTAGTTTTCTTAATTTGTTTGTTAAAATAAATTTCTACACTTTCATTTGCATCTGCAAAACCCCAAATCGGAATTTGCTTGTTTCTTTGGAGTACCATTCCGTCAGAGAATATTAAAGGCATTCTCACATTAGCATTAGCTAAAACACTAATTAACAGAAAAATAAATATTACACTCTTTTTCATTTTTTTAATTTAAATATCTTTTAAACCACATAAGTGATATAAGTCATTTTAAGTTTTTACGTATAATTGCGCTTAAGTTTATTTATATCACTTATAGGATTTAAACTAATTTTTTTACTTTAATCCGTCTATTAAAGCGTTTAAAGCTTGTGTATCGAAGACGGTATTATTGCTTCTATCCATGATTCCGAAACCGTTGTTTCCTAGACTTCCTTCATCCCAATAAAAAGGTAATAATCCGTTTGCTTTTGCTGTTTTGACTACCGTTTTTAAATAATACGCTCTTGAATTTAAATGTAAAGTCAAAGCATCTCCAGTTAAAGTTGTTCTTCTAATTGCTCCAAATTCTCCTAAAAGAACTGGAATTCCTTTGTCAACAAACTGTGTTTTCATCAATTTGAAATTCTTTTCTAAATCGGCTTCTTCTCCCCAAGTTGGGTTTCGTTCAGTATCGGTTGCAGAATGAAATCCTGCTCCCCAGTAATAGAACATTTTACCCCAAGTTTCGTCTTTGGTTAAACCAGCAAAATTCCATGGAGAATAGTAGTGCACTTCGACCATCATTCTGCCTGCAACTTTATCTGTTGGCAATGTAGTCATTAATTTGTTTGTTTTTTCGATATCTGTTGTTGGTCCTTGAACTACCAAAACACGAGTTGCATTTTTTCCTCCAGTAGAACGAACAGCATCAATAAAGGTTTGGTGATACGAAGTCAAAACTGCCATTTGAGTTGCATCTTCAACTGCTGGTTCGTTGGCGCTTGCAAAAAGTAAATGTTCGTCAAATCCGCGTAAATGAGTTGCGATTTGTTCCCAGAAAGCTTTTTGTTTTGCATTCGTTTCAACTTTTTTAGCTTCTGTGATATTATTTTCTAGCCATCCGCCGTCCCAATGGATATTTACGACTACATACATATCATTATCTACGCAATATTGTACCACTTCTTTTACTCTATCAAGCCATTCTGTTTTGATTTTGGCCGTTGTAGCATTTTCTAAATTTTGATTCCAAGAACATGGAATACGAATAGCATTAAATCCGTTTGCTTTTACGGCGTCAATCAAAGCTTTTGTCACTTTTGGATTTCCCCAAGCAGTTTCGCTTCCAGTTGCTTCCAAAGTGTTTCCAATATTCCATCCTAATTTAATTTTTGCAGCTAATTCAACAGCAGAACTTCCCATTCCAGAAGCATCTGCCGCAATTGGATTGGTGTTATAACTAGGATATAAACCTGCAACAACTGTAGCTGCAGTTTGCGAAACCGCTATTGTCACCGTTTTTGCCTCACTTGAGCTTAACGTGATTGAAGCTGTTCTGGTAGTCGTTTCTGTATTGGCAGAAGCCGTTATTCTAACAATTACACTTCCTTTATTTCCAGTTGCCTGGCTCACTTTTAGCCAACTTTCAGAACTAGCCAAATTCCAAACTGTGGCTTCTGAATTAATAGTGATATCTGAAGTATTTTCTTTACCGTCAAAATCAATTTTATTGGTACTTGCAGTAAGTGTTTTTATCGTTGTTTCTGGTGTGCTTTCTTTGTCTGAACTGCAGGCTAAAACGCCTAAAAAAGCAAAACATAATACAAAACTCAAGATATAGTCTTTGATTGTTTTTTTCATTTCGTTTGGTTTAAGTTAAGTTAAGTTTTTAAAATCAACGCCAGCTTTTAGTGGGCTGGCGTTAATAGTGTGGTTATTTTATAGCAATAAAAAGTTTTATTTAACTGTTACTTGAATTTCTTTTTTGATATCTCTAGAAGAAGTTCCTACTTTTAAAGTATATTTTCCTGGTTCAACTGTCCATTTTTTAGAAGCAACATCATAATATGCCAATTCTTTTACAGGAACTTTAATCGTTATTTTTTCTGAACTTCCAGCCTTAACAGCAACTTTTTTGAAACCTTTTAATTCTTGTGCTGCACGAGTAATTTTAGAATCAGATTTTGAAGTATATAACTGTACTACTTCTTTTCCTTCTGCTTTTCCTGTGTTTTTAACATCTAAAGAAACTTCTATTACATCATTTTGAGCATACGAATCTTTGTCTGCTTTTACGTTATCTAAAGCAAAAGTGGTGTATGATAATCCGTAACCGAAAGGATATAATGGCGCAACATTTTTAGTATCAAACCAACGGTATCCAATTAAGAGTCCTTCGGCATAATTTACTGTTTTGTCTCCAGGGAAACTGTTTGTCGCATGTGCAGGAGAATCTTTTAGAGCTACTGGCATTGTCCAAGGTAATTTTCCTGACGGATTTACTTTTCCTAAAATCACATCAGCCAAAGCATTTCCGCCTTCAGAACCATTAAACCAACTCCAAACCAAAGCTGAAGTTTTTTGGCTCACTTCATTAATATCAAATGGAGCACCAGCTACCATAACTACAATAGTTTTTGGATTTACCGCCAATACTTGTTTGATTAATTCTGCTTGTCCGAATGGCAAATGTAAATCTCTACGATCTGAAGCTTCTGTTTCATAATCGCGATTTGAACCCGCAAAAATAATCGCCACATCAGAGTTTTTAGCTGCCTCTACTGCTTCTTTAACTTTTGCTGGATCTAGTTCATCAATTGTAACTGGCCCATTAGCCGTGATATTTCCTAAATTTCCTCTGTTCTTTTTATCGTAACGCTCTAAATATCCTTCAGCATAATTAATTTTAACTGATGCAGGAAGCCTATTTTTAAGACCTTCAAGAGGTGTAACTTCTCTTTTCGTTTTCACTCCAGCTCCAAATCCGCCAAGAGCATTTTTCTTTGTCGCATTGTTTCCAATTACTGCGATAGATTTTACTCCGTCTAGTTTTAAAGGCAATGCATTATTTTCGTTTTTCAACAATACAATCGCTTCAGCTGCAATTTTGTACGCATCTTGATAATGTGCTTCGGTTGCGATACTTCCTTTTGCACGCTCTCCTCCACCCATTGCTTTTACTTGGAATAAAACTCTTAAAATACGTTTTACATGCAAATCAATTTCTTTTTCTGAAACTTCTCCAGATTTTACAGCCGCGATTAATTTATCTGCCAAGAAAAATTCATTGAAAGGTTTTGGCGTTCCCATTTCAATATCCAAACCGCTTTTCAAAGATTTTGCTGTAGAATGCACCGCAGCCCAATCTGAAACTACAATACCTTTAAATCCCCATTCATCACGAAGGATTTTATTCAGCATATAATCATTTTCACATAAATATTCTCCTCTGAATTTATTGTATGCTCCCATGATACTGTAAGCTTTTGCTTCTTTTACAGTAGCTTCAAAAGCTGGAAGATAAATTTCGCGAAGTGTACGCTCATCAATTTGCACATCTACAAAATCACGATTGGTTTCCTGATTGTTTGCTGCATAGTGTTTTACACAAGCCATTACATCTTTTTCCTGTAAACCTACAACCAAAGGCACTGCGATTTTTTTATTCAAAAACGGATCTTCTGACATGTATTCGTAAGTTCTTCCTCCTAGCGGTGTTCTTACCATATTAATTGCTGGAGAAAGCAACATATCTTTATCTCTTGCACGTAATTCTTCTCCTAAACTGGTTCCAAAAGTATGAGCCATTTCGGCATTCCAAGTTGCTGCCAAAGCACCGCCAGCTGGATAATACGTTGCAAAATCGTTTGTCCATCCTGCCGGAGCCCAATTGTCTCTAGAAATTTCTTCACGAACTCCCAACGGACCATCGGCCATTTTTAATTCTGGAATTCCTAAACGTTTTACTCCTGTGTTAGCAAACATACTGTTACCGTGGAGCATTCCTATTTTTTCTTCTAATGTCATTTGCGAAATCAGCTTGTCGATTTCAGCATCATGTTCAGTACCTATTTCTTTTCCAACGTATTCTTCAGTCTCCGCCGAATTTGAAGCTACAGTCGGTGTTTCATTTTTACAAGAAGTAAATAATGCAAAAACCAAAGCCGCCGAAAGGTATATCATTTTGTTTTTCATAGATAGTTAGGTGTTTTTTGAATTTAAAGATCCTTGATTCCTCACACGTCATCTTTAAATCAAGTTAATACTGCTTTTATGTTTGTGGTTTTATCTGAAATTATTGTTTAATCAAATTCAGCATTACAACATCATTTTCATTGATTTTGAATTCTTTGCTGAAAGTTCCTTTTGCGTCAATTGTAATTTTTTCTGTTGTAATTGGCACTCCGTTATTTTTCTCTTTTATTGAATTGACTTGCTGACGTGTTAACTGACTTGGTTTATTCATTGCTAGATAATCTGCGTAAGCGTCATTTACTTTGTATCCAACTTTGTAAATTTCCAATACATATTTTCCTTTTTGCATTCCGTCCACTTCAATTTTGACTTTTCCTTTTTCTTTTGATGGAAGATCTTTAATGTAATAGGTTTGATTTAGCTCTTTATCTCCTGGATGCGTATTCGTAAAATCCCACAATAAAACCTGAACGTCTCCTTTTGCATTTTTAGAAGTCCAAGAAGCTTTATCAGAATTTTGAAGTTCTGTTTCTCCTAATTTATTCATTAAATAATAAGAGAAATAAGCCGGTTTTTTAATTCCCTGCGTATTCAATAATCCGAAACCGCCGTGGAAAGGCGTAAATCTTGGCCCTGCTTCTTCAAAAATATCCGTAAAAACCCAATACGACATTGAGTTTGCTGCGTTTCCAACTTGTTTTATTTTCTGTAAAATATACGCTGCCGAATGATAGCTGTCGTGAATTGGATCTGCAGGAGTATAAGAGGTACTCCATTCGGTATAATGCAATTCTAAATTTGGTTTAGCCGAAGTTGCAATTTGTTTTCTTGAATTTAAAATATCACCGCTTACGCTAAATTCATCCTGACTTAAAATAGTTCCTGACGTTCCAAATTCATCCAGATATCCGTGTTTAACACCGTAAGTATGTGTCGAAACAAAATCCATTGGCACATTATTCTTTGCGCAAAAATCAATTGTTTCAGGAACCCACGCTGCTCCCGCCGTTGCTGGGCCGCCAACTCTATAGGCTGCGTTTACACTTTTTATTGCTCTAGCGCTATATTCATATAATTTAAAATAATCTGCTTGCGTTCCTGTCCAAAATCCTGGAGATAAATTTGGTTCATTCCAAACTTCAAAATACCATGTTTTTACTTCTTCTGCTCCGTATCTTTCTGTGAAATGCTGAGTTAAGTTTTTAATTAAATTTTCCCATTTTTTATAATCTTTTGGAGGCGTAACATTTCCTTTCCACCAAAAAATGGTTTCTTTTCCGCTTGCTAAAGCATTTGGCATAAAACCCAATTCCACAAATGGTTTCACTTTTAGACTAATAATATAATCAAACAAAACGTCTACATATTGGTAATTGTATTCTGGATTTCCTTTTTCGTCTTCACGATAAACGGCCATGTCATCGGTCAATAAACCATGAAAGCGGATGTATTTAAAACCGCATTCTTTTTTTACCAATGCCAATTGCTCCTGCCAATCTGCACGAAGACCTTCATTTGCTCTTCCAGCGCCAATGCACTCTTTGAACATGGTGTTTAATTTTCCAGCTTCTTTTTTGAAATCTACTTTTATAATTCTATTTTGAGAATCAGCGTTTGTTGTTTGTGCAAATGATTTAAAGCTTGCCAAACCAACAAAAACAAATAGTATAATTAGACTTTTTTTCATGTTTAAGTTTTATTCTTTTACAATTATTTAGCTGAAATTTTCTTTTTCAGAAGTATATTATCTGAAGAATTTCCTATCTGAATCTCAATTGTATTTTTTTCTAGTTCGAACACTTGTTTTCCAGTATTCCAATATTCTAAATCTTTTGCTTTTACAATCAAATCAACATTTTTGGTTTCTCCAGCTTTAAAGAAAACTCTCTTAAATGCTTTCAATTCTTTTTCTGGTCGTTCTACTTTCGATTCTAATTGTTTTAAGTAAAGCTGAACCACTTCATCGCCATCTTTATTTCCAGTATTTGTAATAGAAACTGTTACTTTTAATTCTTCATTTTTCAAAATAGTTTCAGAACTTGTTTCAATCGAATTGTATTTGAAAGTCGTATAACTTAATCCGTAACCAAAAGCATATAATGGTTTCTTTTTGAAATACATATATGTTCTTCCATTTCGAATGTTATAATCTAATAAATCTGGAAGATCGGTAATATCTTTTACCCAAGTTTGCGTTAAACGTCCTGCAGGATTATAATCTCCAAATAATACATCTGCCAATGCTGTTCCTGTTTCCTGACTATTCTGCGCCATATGCACAATTGCTGGAACATTTTCCTGAGTCCAATTGATTGCATAAGGAAAACTGCTCATTAATACGACCGCCGTTTTCGGATTTGCCTGATAAACTAACTTAATCAAATCTTCTTGTTCTAAAGTTAGAGATTGGCGGTCAACCGCTTCTTTTCCTTCACTTGGAACAGGACAATTTGCCCATCCAGCATTACAAACCGGATGATTTCCAACAACCATAATTACAAAATCTGCTTTTTTTGCGATTGCTGCTGCTTTTCCGTCGATATTATTTTTTGCGACTAAAACTTCAACATTATTTCCCAACTTCTTTTTTATTCCTTCCAAAGGTGTAACAACATAAGGAGGCGTTCCGCTGTACCAATCCAAAAGCACTTCATCTGCTCGAGATCCAATTATAGCAAGTGTTTTTATTTTTTCTTTTTGTAAAGGCAGAAATCCGTTTTCATTTTTCAATAAAACAATAGATTTTTGAGTTGCCTCTAAAGCGATTTTTTTGTGCGCTTCTGTTTTCCAAGGATCAATTGTGTCTTTATCTTTTCCTATTTTCGAATATGGATTTTCTTCTGAAGCATCAAGCATTCCAAGTTTTATCATTACTCGATAATTCCCGCGCAAAACTTCATCAAGATCTTTTTCTTTCAAATATCCATTAGAAAGAGCACCATAAATGCCATCTATAAATTCATCCAAAAATTGGTTAATACCCGCGTTTACAGCTGCGGCAGCTCCTAAATATTTGTCTGCATAATATTTATGATCTGAAAGAAGCAGTTTAAAAGCACCACCATCGGTACAAATAATACCATTTTGTCCCCATTCTTTCTGCGTAATATTTTTAAGCATCGGATGTACCATTGCCGGAATTCCATTTACTTTGTTATACGCCGCCATATAAGCACGCGAGCCTCCTTCAACAACCCCCATTTGAAAAGGAAGTGCGTAATATTCTCTCCAAAGTCTTTCATCAAAATCAGATGATGTATAGGTTCTTCCGTCTTCATTGCTGTTTGCCAAAAAGTGCTTCATCAACGAAACCGTTTGCCAGTATTTGGAGTTATTTCCTTGTAAACCCTTTACAAAAGCAACTGTCATACTTCCGTTAAAAAAGGCATCCTCTCCGTAACTTTCTTCAGTACGTCCCCAGCGCGGATCTCTTGCAATATCTGCATTTGGAGCACGAACTACTAATCCGCCCCGATTGTATTTTTGTAAAGCAAAACGCGTTTCATAACCTTCTACATTTGCCACTTTTTGAAGTAACTCAACATCCCAAGTTTCTCCTAAGCCATACGCTTGAGGGAAAGTGGTTGTTGTTAATGGCTTTTTATTTTTTCCTCCCCATTCGCCTGGTCCGCCTAAAGCTAAACCATGCAATCCTTCTACATGACCTGTACCAATAAGCCCTAATCTTTTTACTGACGGATTTGTGCTTAAAGCCTGAACTTTTTCATCCAGCGTCATCAAAGACAGCAAATTATCAATACGCTTTTCAGTATCTAAATTTGGATTCTGAAAAGGATATTGCTTTTGCTGCGATAACATCAAATTAGCAGATAAAAGAAAAAAGATATAAAGAATACTGTTTTTCATTTTTTAGAACAAGGACTAATTTTTTTATTGTGTTTATAAACCCGACAGATTTTGAAAATCTGTCGGGTTTTAGAAATTAATAATTACAATTTTTTAAATCTCACTGCTCCACCACCAGCTCCACCTAAATTCAATTTTAGAGAATCTGTAGATTTTACTGTTTTCTTAGAAATTGCCACTGCTTCTGGATTGTGTTTTTGATCTGTTCCTTCAGCATCAACATAAATTTGTGCTTCGTAAGTTGCATTTGGATCTAAGAATGACAATGAAACATTTACATTTCTTGGATTTTCATTTGTTAAAGTTCCCAAATACCAATCGGCGCTATTTCTGTCTTTTCTTGCTGTTGTGATATATTCGCCAATTTTTCCTTCTAGAATTTTAGTGTCCTCCCAATCTGTTGGAACATCTTTTAAGAATTGTAAAGCTGGTTTTCCTTCGTAATTTTCTGGAAGATCCGCCAACATTTGAATCGGAGAATAAATCGTCACATACAACGCCAATTGTTGCCCAACTGTTCCTTGAATTCTTTTTCCTGGATAACCTTGTTTTACCTCAACATCAAAAATTCCAGGTGTGAAATCCATTGGTCCAGAAAGCAATCTTGTAAACGGAATAATGCTTAAATGGTTTGGCGGATTTCCTTCGCTCCAAGCATTATATTCTTGTCCGCGCGCTGCTTCTCTTGAAACCATGTTTGGATAAGTTCTACGCTCTCCTGTATCTTTTATCGATTCGTGGTATAAAACGGCTAAATCATATTGAGCTGCTTTTTCTAAAATGTATCTGAAATAATTTACTCCAAACTGTCCAAAGTGCATTTGTTTCATATTCAATTTAGAACCAACGTGACCGATTTTTACGGTGTGTATTCCAAGTTTTTTGTACAAAGCAAAACCTTCATCAACTTCTTTTAAATAGTTAATTAAGTTTGAACCTGTTTCATGGTAACCAATTAATTCGATATTCTTTTTCTTTCCGTATTCAACCACTTTTTCAAGATCGAAATTGTCTGCACTTTTTGTGAAGCTAAACATGTGCATACGATTTTCATACCAACCTGGCGTCCAACCTTTGTTCCATCCTTCTATTAATAAATGATGAAAACCTTCTTTTGCTGTAAAGTCGATATATTCTTCGGCGTGTTTTGTAGTTGCTCCTTGTTTATCACTCTCCCAAAAAGTATATTTCCCGATGTGCATTCCCCACCAAATTCCTAAATATTTGTATGGTTTGAAATAGTTGTTGGTGTTCTTTAATTTATTTGGTTCGTTTAGGTTTAAAACCAAATAAGAAGTAATCAATTCTCCCGGATTTTCTCCAATTTGAAGCGTTCTCCAAGAAGAAGTGAACGAATCTTTTACACGAACTTTTACTCCATCAGCCCACGGCACTAAATCTGATTTTAACTCTGTTCCTTTAGTATTTACCAAAGTCATACTTGCAAAATCAATCAGGTTTGCCTCATGGAAACTTAACGCTAATCCGCTTTTACTTTCGATTGTTAGTGGAGTTAAAACTGTATCTAAAGTGCTTACAGGCGCATCTTTGAAAAGATATTCGTCGCGGTTTTCTCTATTCGCTGGAATCCACCACGCTTTTCCGTCTTCTTTTAAGTTGAAAGTCGTTTTTTCATCCATGATGAAAATACTGTCTTTTACATTTTGTTTTGGATAAACATATCTAAAAGCAACTCCATCGTCGAAAGCACGAAATTGAATTTGTAATTTTCTTTTGTTTCCAGTTTTTTGTTGTAAATCAACAACCAATTGATTGTAATGATTTCTAATGTTTTTCTTTTCTCCCCAAACTTGTTCCCAAGTTTCGTCAAACGTAGAAGTTTTTGCTCCTTTAATTTCAAAGTTTGCGCTTAAGTCTTCATTTCCTTTCAATACAAATCCCATATCCGACGGAGAAATTACTTCAGTCTTTCCGTGAGAAACTGCATATTTTGGAGCGTTTTTTACTAACTCAAATTTGATTGTATTCTTTCCGTTTGGCGATGCCAATTCGTAAGCGTTTTTAGTTTTTTGACTGTAGCCAACTGCTATTGAAAACAGTACGGCTGGGAGAACTAGATAGTTTTTCATGTTTTTTGGTATTATATTTTTTTTGCCACTCCCGATAGCTATCGGGATAAAAAGATTAGAAGGATTTTTTTTATTTTTCTCTCGCAGATTTGGCAGATTGCTTCGCCTGTTCGCTATCGCTCGAGTGAGCTGATTTTAAATATTAAAAAAAATCTGCATGATCTGCTAAATCTGCGAGAGTAATAATCCTTTTAATCTGTGTAATCTGTGGCTATTTTTTTTGCCACGAATTACACTAATTTCCACGAATCAAATTTGTGTTAATTAGTGTAATTCGTGGCTAACTTTTTTTATTTAATCCACTCGGTTTTAAAAGTGGTTTTTCCGTTTAATGGATTTGAAGCTACTTCAAAATTGTTTCCAGTTTTGTTCACTTTTATTTCTTGTACTGCATCACCTTCAGGTAAAAATACTTTGGCTGTTGCCGAAGTCGTTTTGTCGCTTGCGTAAACTTTCAACGTTAATTTGCTCCAATCCATATCTTTTGTAGACTGCGCTAAACCGATGTGTGGAATTGCTGTTCCATCTTTTACTAAAACTACGATTGGCACTTCACCAGCTTTGATTTTATGCCAGCCAGATTGGTACACTTTTTTAGTTTGATAATCAATCCACGTTCCTTCTGGAAGATAAACGTCTCTTTCTTCAACTTCTTCAAAAAGCGGTGCAACCAACATACTTGATCCGAATAAATATTCGTTATCAACTAACCAAGCTCCCGGATCGTTTGGATATTCTACAAAAAGAGCACGCATCATTGGTAAACCTTTTTGAGAACTTTCTTTTGCTTGAGCGTAGATATATGGCATTAATTCGTAACGCATATTATCTGCTTTTCTAAATCCTTCTAAGAATTCTTTGCTATACAACCAAGGTTCGCGAGGTGGTTCTCCGTGGCTTCTTACGTGTGACGTGAACATTCCAAATGGTGTCCATCTTCTGTAAATATTCTCTGGTGATTTAGTTGCAAAACCTCCAACATCATGACTCCAGAAACTAAATCCGCTAAGACCTAAAGAAAGTCCGCCGCGTAATTCTGCCGACATTGCTCCATTTGTAGTTTCAGAATCTCCTCCCCAATGTAAAGGATAACGCTGTGACCCTGCCCATGTACTTCTTGCCCAGATTAAAGTATATCCTTTTTCTTTCTGAGTAATTTCTGCAACCGCTTTGTTGTAACGTAATGGATATAAATTATGCTCATAGAAACCAGTTCTTCCAGAATGGTAAATTCCATCTGGCGGTGCCGCTTCTCCAAAATCTACTTTGAAAACCGCTACACCTTCATCGAATAACTTTTTCAATTTTCCTTGGTACCAAGAAATTGTTTCTGGATTTGAGAAGTCTAAAACAGCATCTTCGTACGGAAGATTTCCTTTTCTGTCTCTTACCGCCAAGTTTTTATCCATAATTTCTGGAAATAAAGTATTCTTTGGCGTGAAATAAGGCAACTGCCAAAGACAAACTTGGAAACCGTCTTTCTTTAAATCAGACATCATTTTTGTGGCATCTGGGAAACGAGATTTTGCAAACTCGTAGTTGTTTCTCCAATCTACATCAAACCAACCTGTATCAAAGTGAATTACGTCTGTTGGGATTTTATATTTACGTAAATCTCTCGCAACGTCACGTCCTTCTTTTTCTGAGAAATAGGTAATACGGCTCATCCAGAAACCGAATGACCAAAGTGGTGGCATCGCTGCTTTTCCAGTCAAATTCGTGTACTGATCTAAAATGTCTTTTGGTTCTCCGATAAAGAAAAACAAATCGGCTTCGTCGTCTCCAATGTACATTTCGTTGGCACTTGAAAAGTATTTTCCGAAGTCAACTGTAATTGGTGTAGAATGGTGCATGAAAACTCCGTAACCACGGCTGCTCATGTAAAACGGAATCGGTTTGTACATCGTTTCATTTTGGATTCCGTTTGCGTCATCCGTCCATAAAACTACTTTTGAACCGCGTTTGTTGAATTGTGTAAATGATTCACCACAACCAAATATTTTTTCGTCTGGTTCTAAACTGAAAGCAGCGCCCATACTTCTTGAATAATCACTGTTTCTGCGAACGTAAGAAAACGGAAGTGTTGGAGTATACGTGTTTTTAAAATCAGTATCGTGAAGTGTGCTTGTCAGCAATTTTCCTTTTTCATCATAGATTTTTACGTGCCACGGTTTTGTCAAGATTTCAACTCTTCCGTGTTTGCTTGTATAACTGTGACCGCCTTCAATTTTAGCATATTTCCATAATTCTGGGTGATTTGGCGCAACGCCGTCAACCAACATTAGAGATTCTTTTTGAGGATGAAATTGCGGTCCAGAAGTCGTTTTGATACGAACCGTTCTATCTGAAACAAACTGAATTTCGAACGGCAAAACAGGAGATTCTGCGTATTCCGTTGTTGGAAATTCGTTTGCTTTTTCTACGTCTGGTTTCATCATCATGTTGTTGAAAGCCTGACGTGTTTTGTAATTGTATCTTAAATATTTGATGGTTCCTTTTCCTGTTGCAGGATCAAAAGAAGCTAGTTCGTCTGCAAAATAAAAAGTATTCAGATAGTTCTGAAAATCTTTACTGATATCTATTGGAGCATTTAATACATCTGCATTTTGGATTTGAGCGTTAGCATTTGGAACTGCTAAAAATCCAAACATAAGAGCAGAAAACAATGCAGTTAGTTTTGAGTTTTTCATTGGTTAATAATCTAGATGTTAGTTTTCCTGCAAGGTTTTTAAAACCTTGTAGGTCTTTACTTTTTTTATTTAAAATATTATAGATACCTACAAGGTTTTAAAAACCTTGCAGGAACTTGACTAATTATTCTGTTGTAATTACAATAGTGGACTGTTTTAATCCGTTTGCTTTTGCTGTTAATTCCAATCTTCCCGATTTATCTCCAGATTGTACAATCACCAAACATTTTCCAGCCAAAGCCGTATGTTTATTTCCTTTATACGATTCATGACTTACAGGATCTCCGCTGCAAACACCTACTATTTTTCCGTTTCCTATTAAAGAGAAATTAATTTCGTTATTCGCATTTGGAACTAAAGTTCCTTTATCATCTAAGATATCAACCGTGATAAATGACAAATCGTTTTTGTCTGCTTTTATAGTTTTTCTATCCGCAGTCAATTTTAATTGAGAAGGATTTCCAGCCGTTTTAATTTCTTTTTCTAAAACTACCTTTCCATCTTTACGAGAAATGGCTTTTAAAGTTCCTGCTTCAAAAGGAATTCTCCACATTACGTGCAGATCGTCTCCTTTTTTGCTTCTTTTTCCAACTGATTTTCCGTTTACGAAAAGTTCAACCTCATCGGCTTTATTGTAGTATGCCCAAACATCAACAGTTTGTCCTGCTTTCCAATTCCAATGTGGGAAAATGTGCAAAACGGTTTTGTCTGTCCATTCACTTTGGTACATATAATAAACGTCTTTCGGGAAACCGGCTAAATCTACAATTCCGAAATACGAACTTACCGATGGCCATTCGTATGGTGTTGGTTCTCCGATATAATCGAAACCTGTCCAAACGTACATTCCTGCCAAGAAATCGTGTTTTTTAATTACTTTCCAAGTCGCTTCATGTGTAGAACCCCACGGAGTTTGAACTTGATCGTAAGCTGAAACCGTATTTCCAGGATTTCCACCTTCAAATTTTTTATCCCAACTAACCGGCCATTTTTTTATAGTATCTGAAACAGCATCATAATATCCTCTTGTCTGCAAACCTGAAGTGGTTTCAGTTGCGATGAAAGGCGTATTTGGAAAATTCTTTAAATGATGTTCGAATGTCTGATGTGCATAATTGTATCCTATCAAATCTAAAACTCCAGATCCAGCAAGCGGATTAATCGAAACATTTTTTTTCTCAAATTGCAAAGTCACATCATCAATATTCATATTTACTGGCGGATTCATTCCTGCAGTGATTGGTCTTGTTTTATCGTATTGGCGTGTAATTGCCGCCAATTCTTTTGCAATTTCAATACCTGTTTCATTCCATTGTTCTGGAATTTCATTACCAATACTCCACATAAAAATACTAGCATGATTTCGGTCGCGTAACAACTGATCGATTAAGTCTTGTTTGTGCCATTTGTCCCAATCATTTGCATAATCGTATTTCGTTTTGTTTTGTTTCCACATATCAAAAGCTTCATCCATGACAATGAAACCCATTTTGTCGCAAAGCTGTAAAAGTTCTGGAGCAGGCGGATTATGTGAAGTTCTGATTCCGTTTACACCCATTTCTTTCAGGATTTCTAACTGACGTTCAATAGCACGCGTATTGATTGCAGAACCTAACGGACCTAAATCGTGGTGCATACAAACTCCTTTTATTTTGACTTGTTTTCCATTCAAAATAAAACCTTTGTTCAAATCGAATTTAAAATCTCTAATTCCAAAAGTGGTTTTGTATTGATCGATGATTTTATCGTCAAGCAAAATTTCGGTAACTGCTGTGTACAATTCTGGTTTTTCATCTGACCATAATGCAGGGTTTTCAACTTCGGCTGACTGCTTTACAATTTGATTTCCATTTGCACTGATTGTTATATCTTGAGTAACCGATGTTACTTTGGTATCTTCTTTAAAAATAGTTGTCGTTACTTTTGCCTTTTTATCTTCTTTATACTGATTTTTAATCGTTGTTTCAATATTTACTGAAGCTTTTTCAGCTGTAACTTTTGGAGTTGTAATATAAGTTCCCCATTGTCCAACGTGCAGTTTATCTGTTGTTTCGATCCAGACATTTCTAAAAATTCCCGAACCAGAATACCAGCGTGAATTTGGTTGTTTTGAATTGTCAACCTTAACAATTATTTCGTTGTTTTTGTCTCCGTAATTTAAGTATGGAGTAATTTCATATTGAAAACCAATATATCCATTTGGACGTTTTCCTAAATAATGCCCGTTTACCCAAACTTCGCTGTTTCTATAAACGCCATCAAAAGTGATTGAAGTTGTTTTTGTGCTGTCTTCTGCAGCAACTTTAAATGTTTTTTTGTACCAGCCTAAACCTCCATTAAGCGATCCTCCACCATATCCGGCAGGACTTTTTTCATCAAACTTTCCTTCGATACTCCAATCGTGAGGAACGTCTAAAGTTCTCCATTTTGTTGAAGTTCCAATTGTATCTTTATCAATAAGACTGTCATTAAGATGAAAGCTCCAATCTTCATTAAAAGAAACTTTTCGGTTACTAAATTTTTCGTCTATAGATGTTTTGCATGCTGTGAGTAATAACAAGATTGCAAGGAGTGACCCTATTTTTTTATATGCAGTCGGCTTAAACATACTGTTTTTAAATTTTAATAACCTGAAAGCAGTTTTTAGGCTGCTTCCAAGTTATTAGTTAACCAAAATTTATTTCATTTAAGGGATTATATAATGGAATACAAACCATTCATCTTTTCCTGCATCATAAGAAGTTCCAAACCAAATACCTTTTGTAAGATAGTCATTATTATAAGCTTTTACGACTTTAATAACATTCGTTGTCGGATTCATCCAGCTTCCTGAATTTTGAATTAAGGTATTAGAACCCAAATTAATTTCGTTTTCAGCTTCATTTATCGTAAACAATCCAGTTGTTACCACACCATTTTGACTTCTTGTGTAGTTTAGTTTTCCTCCAAATTGATCAAAACGAATCCATGAATTACCTGCAGCTGCTGCCCAATCGTCATTCCATCCCCAGTTGTATGAACTTGAAGCTCCTGTTGTCCAACCTTTTCCTTTTCCTAACCAGTCAACTGGATTTCCGTTTCCATCTAAAGCCCAAACTCTTCCTGTACCAGTACCTCCAGTCAGCATTTTTAATAATTCGCCTGGAGCAAAAGTTGGATTAAAACCTTCATCATAAGTTGGTCCAGTTACTGGCGGTACGTAATTGTCTGCATATTCTTTTGAAACAAAATTCCAGATATACCACCATGGCCCTTCGCTGTTGGTTCTCATAATGGCAATTCTCAACTGGTTTTCAGTAAGTTTTAAGATTTTGATATTATTATTCCAGTTGCTTGCGTTTGCAATATAATTATCTGGTCTTAAAATTGTTGCTCCAGTTGTTGTTAAAGTATGCGTATTAATATCTAAGAAATAAGTACCGCTTTCTTTTAGAGTTCCGTCTGCTTCATTCACTTTCATAAACGGTCCTCCCTCTAGACTGAATGTCATGGTTCTTCCCCAATGCATATCTGCATCTGTACTTGAATTTGCATTACCTTCTGGCTCCCAGTTTGGTGTAAAATTATTCCATTCTACTGTTGTGCTAGGATCTGCATAAGACATTGCTCCAAGAGCCATACCGTATTTACCATTATCAGCAATCCATACTTTTTGTTTTCCTACTCCTCCAGACAGAGCTGTCCAAAGTTCATCGTTAACATAATTTAAATTATCCTCTGTTACCGTTACCGTTACTGGATCAAGTTCTACAATACCACCACCTGTAATAGCTGAAATTTTAATGGTATAATTTCCTTTAAAAGCATATTGTACTGTTTGTACTGCTTTATCCGATTTTCCTGTTACGTAATCCCAGTTTAGTACAACTCCAGGTGTTGTGTTTTTTAAGATTACGGTATTTCCTCCTGGATCTTTTGCTAAATCCTGAGTAATTTCAAAATGTATATCCGATTTATCAATCGGGCCGTCTAAAGAGTAACTATCCGGCGAACAAGATGATACTAGCATTGCCAGCATCAATAATGAGGTGATGAATGATTTAATATTTTTCATTTTCATATGTTTTTAGTTAAAATTACCAACCAGCATTTTGTTTTAACACTCCACTAGACAATGTAATTTGTGTATTCGGAATTTGCTGTAATCCTTGTGTTGCTAGGATTTTTGCAGCAGAAATAGTTTTAGTAACTGGACTTCCTCCGCTAAGAAGTTGAGTCGTTTCGGCAATTGTTGTAGAAGCTTTTCCAACTCCTTGACGCAATAAATCCCAATATCTAACTCCTTCTAGAGCAAACTCTAAATATCTTTCTTTCATAATATTATCACTATTCACAGCCAAAGAAGTAAAGTTTGTTTTGTAAGCTCTTCTTCTAACTTCATCAAAATAAGCTTGTGCATTACCGCTTCCTAATTCAGCAGCCATTAATAATACATCAGCATATCTTAACACAACATAATCTTGAAACTGGCTGATATCCCAAAACTGACTTCCCATAGTTAACGGAAGGTCTTTTCCATCTTTATCTACCATTGGAGAATATTTTTTGTTGTAGTAACCAGTGTATTCTCTTTGGTTATTTAATTTATCAAATGGTATTTTTTCTTCTGTGATTCCAATTACAGTTGCTGTACGTCTTGTATCATTAGCCGCGTAAGCATTATACAATTTAGAATTTACAGTCACACCCCAGCCACGTCCGTATGGATAAGAAGAAAACTCTCTCATTCCGAACATTACTAGCCAGTGGTTACCGTCAGTATTTCCGTTATAATCACTTGTGTAAGTATATTTTATAGAAAACACAAATTCTTTATTGTCTTCACCAGCATATTTATCAACTGAAGCTGCAGGCCAAAGTGTAGAAAAATCATCAACCAAAGCATGTCCGCTTCCTGCTATAACATCTTCTAAGTGTTGTAATGCCTGTGCTTTTGTAACTACACCAACCAAATCAGATTTTCCGTAGTATCCTGTGTAATACAAGTAAACACGTCCAAGTAGCGATTTTGCCGCCCATTTAGTAACACGTCCGCTAGTTGTTGCATTGTAAGCTACTGAAGGTAAATTGTTTGCAGCAAAAACTAAATCTTCTGCAATTACTTTATAGACATCATCTGGATTTGCTTGTGGAATGTTGTCTGTTGAAGGCTCTGTCAAAAGAGGAATATTACCCCATAAACGTACCATTTCAAAATACAAATAAGCTCTAATAAATCTTGTTTCAGACTCATAAGTTTTTCTCAAAGTCGTATCGCCTTCCCAGTCAATTTGATCCATTTTCTGTAAAAGAACATTACAACGGTAAAGTGCTTTGTAGTAACCAATCCAGTTACCATTTAACATATCAACATCTGATGGAGAACGTGTAATATCGAATTCATCAATAGCAGCATAATTGTATCCGTCTGAATTTCCAGTTCCTCCAAAACAATCATCAGACATAATTTCACTCACTACAGGAACTCCCATTCCCGAAGCTCCAGTCGCTACTTGCATTCCGTCATAACATCCTACCAATGCAGTATAAGCATCGTCTTTATTTTTGTAAAAATTTGTATCTGTTTGCTGTGTCAAAGGTTCTGTTTCTAGACTGCAAGAACCTAGAGAAAGTAAACTAAAACAGAAAATATATAAATATGTATTTTTCATTTTTTTATTTATTAAAGTTTAACATTTAATCCCATCATGAATGTTCTTGGTCTTGGGTAGTAACCTACGTCAACACCTGATGAAAACTTTTGGTCAGTATTTGATGAACCGAATCCAATTTCAGGATCCATTCCATCATATTTTGTAAAGGTATATAGGTTTAGAACAGAGAAATAAAGTCTAAACTGACTTGCGAAAAAAGGTTTCGATTGTTTCATTTTTGCTAAATCAAATCCTAATGTAACGGTATTAATTCTTAAGAAGTCACCATCTTGAACATATAAATCTGAAAATTGCGTAAAGTTTCTATTGTCTTCTGTTACTCTTGGCATTGTATTAGAAGAACCTTCACCATGCCAACGTCCTAAAATTGCTGATGTGTAATTTCCGTAAGCTCCAGCTTGATTTCTGTATGATTGTACAATTTGGTTTCCAGCTACTCCATTCGCGTTAAGCGAGAAGTCGAAAGCTTTATAACTTGCTGACAAAGAGAATCCGTAAGTAAAATCTGGATTCGGGTTTCCGATACTTGTTTTATCAGAAGCATCAATTTTGTCATCTCCGTTTGTATTTACATAAATAATATCTCCAGGTGCTGCGTTTGGCTGTAATACTACACCGTTTGCTGATTTATAATTATCAATCTGAGCTTGATTTTGGAAAACCCCGCCTGTTTTGTATCCCCAGAAATATCCTAACGGATGTCCGTTTTCTGCTCTATAGAATTCTCCAGCATTGTCATAAAGTTCGTTGCTCAAACCGTGAATGATTCCATCAGAAGTAGGAATTTGTCCAACTGTGTTTTTATTGTAAGCACCGTTTGCACTAATGCTGTAATTAAAATCTCCAATTTTGTTTTGGTAATTTAAGCTCAACTCTACCCCTTTGTTTACTACATCTCCTCCATTGATAAACGGCGGATTTGCACCAGCAGTAGCTAAGATTGGAGCTAGAATTAACCAATCTTTGTTTGTCTTTTTGTACACATCGAAGTTTACACTTAATGCATTGTCTAAAAATCTTGCGTCAAAACCAAGGTCAATCTGCTCTGAAGTTTCCCATTTTAAACTAGGATTCGCTAAATTTTCAAGATAAGCACCTGGAGTAAGAACTCCTTCTTCATTACCAAAAGTATAATTAGTAGTGTTTGATTTTACTAATGCTAAGTATTGGAAAGGACGAATACTTTGGTTACCAACTTGTCCCCAGCTTCCTCTAAATTTAAGGAAATTGAATACTTTAGAATCTTTCAAAAATTCTTCGTTTGATGCAATCCAACCTGCAGAAACAGATGGGAAATAACCCCATTGATTTCCTGGTGCAAATTTTGAAGAACCATCAGCTCTAAGCGTTGCACTTAACAAGTAAGTTTCTCTGTAGTTATAATTTAATCTTCCGAAGTATGACATTAATTTGTTCTCGTACTTACTTCCTTTCATACTCATTTTAGCACCATCTTTATTGGTAGTGTTATCTAACCAAGCATGTTCTAAATCGTTAAAAACTGAATCTGCGTTAGCTGCTTCAATAGAAGTTACATTATAAGTGATGTAAGAAGAACCTGCTAATGCTTCAAAATGATGATTTTCTCCTGCATTAAATTTATAAGTCAATAAGTTATCCCAGTTAATGCTTCTGCTCTTGTTCATGTTTTGATTCACTCTGTCAAAAGCATTGTTTGCATAAATAGATAAACTGTAAATTGGAGAATAAGAGTGTCCTTCATTTACATTATAGTCAAGACCTAAAGTAGTTTTGAAAGTTAAATTCTTAATTGGCTCAATCTGCAAGTAAACATTTCCTAACAATTTTTGGCTGTCACTTTCATTCTGATTGTTATAAACCATCATCGCATATGGGTTTGATACTCCTGTCAACCAAGGCTCTGTACTTTTTGTTGTATCAAAATAATTTCCGTTTGCATCATACATTGGTAATAATGGAGTCGCTTGAAAAGCACTTCTCAAAGAGTTATTATATTGATTTCCAACTCCAATTCCATTTTTATCCACATGAGCAAAACTTATATTTTCACCCAATGTCACTACATCTTTGTATAATTTATGTTCTGAGTTGAATCTGAAATTGTATCGTTGATAATTTGATAAATCTTTTCCTCCAACAACACCTTCTTGGCCTAAATAAGATAAAGAGGTAGAATAAACAGAAGTTTCTGAACCTCCAGAAGCACCAAAAGCAAAGTTTTTAGTCGCTGCATTTTCAGTCAGCATCTTATCCATCCAATTGGTTCCAGATCCTAAAGCTGCAATTTGATCATTTGTAAAATATGGATTTTTACCTGAGTTTACAGCCGCTTCATTTAATATTGTCGCATATTCTTTTGCATCTAGTAAATCTACTTTTCTTGCTACAGACTGCACACCATAATATTGGTCAAAAGTAATTTGGCCCGGAGCACCGCGTTTTCCTTTTTTAGTAGTTACTAAAACAACTCCATTAGACGCTTGAGATCCGTAGATAGCAGCCGAAGCCGCATCTTTTAAAACCGAAATCGATTCGATATCTGCATTATTTAAATATGAAATATCTCCAGTCAAAACGCCATCAACTACATACAAAGGATTACTTCCTGCAGTAGAACCAACACCTCTAATTACAACATTTAAGCTTTCACCTGGCTGTCCTGATGTAGAAGTAATTTGAAGTCCCGCAGCTTGTCCCTGAAGTGCCTGAAGCGCATTTGTAGTATTGGTTTTTACAAGACTCTCGCCACTTACCTGCGAAACAGCATTGGTTACCATTGCTTTTTTCTGAGAACCATATCCGATTACTACAATTTCTTTAAGTTCTGCCGTTTCTGGATTCAAAACTACATTAACCGTTTTTTGAGCTCCAACAGTAATATTCTGTGTTTTGAAACCCACAAAAGAGATTGCTAAAACATCTCCTGTTTTAGCCTCAATTTTATATTTTCCATCAAAATCGCTAATAGTACTCGATTTTGTTCCCTGTACTTGTACAGTTGCTCCGGGAATTCCAAATCCGTCTTCGGAAGAGGTAATTGTCCCACTTACAGTTTTGGATTCTTGAGCAAATCCAAACTGCATCATAAATACGCTAAGCAGCACCGCCATAAAATATGGAAGCTTTGTTGTTTTAATACAATTTTTGCTTTTCATAATAAGAATTGATTAAGTTTAAGTTATAGTTAGTGTTTTTTTACCTTAGGAGAAATCCGGAAAAACTTCCCAAGCAGGTCGTGCCAAAAATGAGGGCCTGAATCTCATTTCTAACATTTAATACTTGCAGACTATAAACAACTTCAAAATCGATTCTTTGGGCAAAATTTGATGATGGTAATCGCATCAAAAAGCTATTTAAATCAATTTTTATAAAAAACATTTGTGGTAAGTTTAAGTTAAGTGTAAGTTTGTTCTTTTTTTGCTTATGGTCAGTTTGAATTTATCTTATGGTAAATTTGACTACAAGTGTAAAACAAATTTTCTATATTAACAAAATATTAAGGTTATTTTTTTTCAATTCTGATTAATCCTAATTCATTTTTATTAATGTTGTAAAATCCAAACAAGAATTGAAATAAAAAATATAGAAAATCTAACGTTTTATAAAATTGACAATCAGCTGTTTAAGAAATAATTTAAAAAGAGAGCTTTTTCAGTACATTTTTAAACACCTGATTATCAAAATTTTATTTCGTTAAAAAAAATATAAGTCTTTCAAAAAGGTTAGTAATGATTTTATTTATTTAATTTGTCAAAATTTATCTCACATATGGTTGAAAATGTAGAAGACAAAACTGCTCTAAAAAATGAAAACAGTGCGATGAATGCCATCACGATTGACTGTGTTATTTTTGGATTTGATAAAGGCAGCCTTGAAGTGCTTTTGGTGCAGCATGCTGAAGGAATCAGTAAAGGAAAATGGGGACTTCCGGGTGGATGGATTTATAAAAAAGAAAGTACCGACAACGCCGCTCATCGTTTGCTGAATGAGCTTACGGGTCTTGATAATATTTATCTGGAACAGTTGAAAGCATTTGGAGATCCAGATCGTTTTCCGCTACGACGCGTTATCACAATTGGATATTATGCGCTAGTAAAAAGAGAAGATTATAACATTAAAGCAGGTTTTACGGCTTCGGATGCAAAATGGTATAAAATCAATGAAATTCCAGATTTGATTTACGATCACAATGAAATTTTAGATTATAGCATAAAACATCTTAGAAGTAGAGTTCGCCAAACACCTATTGGTTTTAACTTATTGCCAGAAAAATTTACTCTATTACAATTAATGCATTTGTATGGAGAAATTTTAGGAATTGAAATGGATAAACCAAACTTTAGAAGAAAAATTCTTCATATGAAACTTCTGGTTGCATTAGACGAAAAACAACAAGATGTATCGCACAGAGCTGCACAATTGTATAAGTTTGATCCAGAAATTTATAAAAAACTAACTGAAAAAGGATTCAATTTTGAATTCTAATTTTCAATACAAATTAATAATACGATAATAATAAATTGACTGAAATAACCACTAATCAACATAAACCAGCCGTAGACGGAATCACAATTGACTGCGTTTTCTTCGGTTTTAATAAAGAGAGTCTAGAAGTTCTCTTGGTTCAGCACGCTCAAGGCGAAAGTATCGGTAAATGGGGGTTACTTGGCGGATGGCTTCAAGCTGATGAAAGTGCCGATGATGCCGCACAACGTATTTTACAGGAACTTACCGGACTTGAAGATATTTATCTAGAACAGCTAAAAGCCTTTACAAATCCGAAGCGTGTTTTAGAAAGACGTGTTGTCACTATTGGCTATTATACATTGGTTAATCGTGAAGATTATAATATTAAAGCCAGTTTACGAGTTATTGAAGCAAAATGGTATAAAATAAATGAGATTCCTGATTTGATTTTTGATCATAACGAAATCCTGAATGTCAGTTTAATGCAATTGCGTAATCGGGTGCGTCAAGCTCCAATCGGATTTAATCTTCTGCCAGAAAAATTTACTTTATTACAATTAATGCATTTATACGAGGAAATTCTCGGAATTGAATTGGATAAGTCCAATTTTAGAAGAAAAATTCTTCATATGAAACTGCTGACAGAATTGGATGAAAAACAAAAAGACGTTTCGCATAGAGCCGCAAAACTCTACAAATTTGATGACGAAATGTATAAAAAACTAACTCAAAAAGGATTCAATTTTGAGTATTAACAGAACAGCCTAAAGAAAATCTTTAGGCTGTTTCTTATTTTTTACGGAATGCAGACGATTATTACATTACAATAACCTCCCACAATGCCGGGAAACTTAGAAGGATCTTCTGTTCCAGAATTAGCGGCAACTCCTTGGCCACTTGGACAGATTGATGTTGGCACACCATTTCTTGGTCCGCATACTGTTCCCAATGTTCCTCCTGTAATACTTTTCATTTGTTCTCTGGTAAGCTTTTCATACTTTTGAGTAAGCTTTGTGATTTCTTTTTCCATAATTCTTGGGGTTTAATTAGTAAATAAACATTTCATTAGTATTCTTGAATTTGAATTGTCCTGTACACTGACATTTCAAAAAAAATATATGAAACCAAAAGGAGATCAATCTTATGGTTAAAATGACTACAAGTTTAATCAAATTAATCCAAAGTGACAATTATTCGTACAAAAAATACATTTTCATCACCAAAATGTTTATTTCACCATTATTTACTAAATTTTAATTCCGTCAATCTTAATCAAATAAAATATTCTTCAAGTTTTAACCTCAAAAAACAATAGGAAAGCAAAAAGTTTAAAAGCTGAAAAACAGGTTTTTGACTTCTGTATTCAAAATCGAGCAACTAAATTCCAGAATCCAAAACTTTGCGCTATCTTTGCGCCTTAACAACACGTTATAAAGCAATTGTTTTATCGTGTTTTATTCCCAAAAAAAACACTAAAACTCGATTAGAGAACTGATATATACAAATGAAGAAGATACGTAATTTTTGCATTATTGCACACATTGACCATGGTAAAAGTACATTAGCAGACCGATTACTAAGTGCTACACAAACCGTTACAGCTCGTGAAGAAAAAGCGCAATTGCTTGACAACATGGACTTGGAGCGCGAGCGTGGAATTACCATTAAGAGTCATGCCATTCAGATGGAATACAAATACAAAGGCGAAGAATATATCTTAAACTTAATTGATACTCCTGGACACGTTGACTTTTCGTACGAAGTTTCAAGATCGATTGCTGCCTGCGAAGGTGCGCTTTTGATTGTAGATGCTGCGCAAAGTATCCAGGCACAAACAATTTCAAACTTATATTTAGCTCTTGAAAACGACTTGGAAATTATTCCAGTTTTAAACAAAGTCGATTTGCCAAGTGCTAATCCAGAAGAAGTTAGTGATGATATTATCGATTTACTTGGTTGTAAATTAGAAGATATTATTCACGCGTCAGGAAAAACTGGTTTTGGTGTTGAGAACATTCTTGCTGCCATTATCGAAAAAATTCCTGCTCCAAAAGGTAATCCAGAAGAACCATTGCAAGCTTTGATTTTTGACTCGGTTTACAATCCATTCCGTGGAATCGAGGTAATCTTTAGAGTTGTAAATGGTGAAATCAAAAAAGGCCAGAAAATTAAATTCATGGCTACAGATAACGAATATTTTGCTGACGAAATTGGAACTTTAAAATTAAATCAGGTTCCTAAAAATGTAGTTTCGGCAGGAGATGTTGGTTACTTGATTTCTGGAATTAAAGAAGCTCGTGAAGTAAAAGTGGGTGATACAATTACGGATGCAAAAGTTCCAACAACTAATATGGTTGCTGGTTTTGAGGATGTAAAACCAATGGTATTCGCAGGTATTTATCCTGTTGATACAGAAGATTATGAAGATTTACGTTCTTCAATGGAAAAATTACAATTGAATGATGCTTCGTTAGTATTTACTCCTGAAAGTTCTGCAGCATTAGGATTTGGTTTCCGTTGCGGATTCTTAGGAATGCTTCACATGGAAATTATTCAAGAACGTTTAGAGCGTGAGTTCGACATGACTGTAATTACAACAGTTCCTAACGTTTCGTATTTGGCTTACACGAAGAAACATCCAGAAACGGCAATCGTTGTAAACAATCCTTCAGATTTACCAGAGCCTTCAAAATTGGATAGAGTTGAAGAGCCATTTATTAAAGCTACTATCATTACAAAATCTGACTTTGTTGGAAACGTAATGAGTTTATGTATTGAAAAACGTGGTTTAATTACCAACCAAACCTATTTAACAACTGAACGTGTTGAATTGAACTTTGACATGCCTTTGGCAGAAATTGTATTCGATTTTTATGATCGTTTAAAAACAGTTTCTAAAGGTTATGCTTCTTTTGATTATTCTCCTATCGGAATGAGAACTTCGAAATTAGTTAAATTGGACGTTCTTTTGAATGCTCAGACAGTTGATGCTCTTTCAGCATTGATCCACGAAGATAACGCTTACAATATCGGTAAAAAAATGACTGAGAAATTACGTGAATTAATCCCAAGACAGCAATTTGATATTCCGATTCAGGCGGCAATTGGAGCTAAAATTATCGCTCGTGAAACGATTAAAGCACTTCGTAAAGACGTTACCGCAAAATGTTACGGTGGAGATATTTCGCGTAAGCGTAAACTTCTTGAAAAACAGAAAAAAGGTAAAAAACGTATGCGCCAGGTAGGAAACGTTGAGATTCCGCAAGAAGCATTTATGGCTGTTTTGAAATTGAATGACTAAGTTTTTCTTTTTAGAGAATAGAAGAAAGAAACAAGAATATAGATTAAACCCGATAACGAAAGTTGTCGGGTTTTTTATTTGAATATAATCCATTTCTTATCTTTTAAAATTTGTAAGCCAAAACTTATAATTTATGAAATTATTAACTTAATCGCTTGTTTTTTAACGCTTTCAGATAAATTTAAAGTTAATTTTAAGATAAAATTGTATTTTTAATCTTACAACTTTAAAAAATAAAAGATTATGAAAACCAAATTTTCTGTTATTCTAGCGTTATTTACATTTTACTTTGCAAGTGCTCAGCAAGATCAAGTTGATTCAGAAATGAATTCTGCAAAAGGAATTACTTTTCAACATGGAGATATGTTTATAGAAGGTTCTATCCAGATCACTACTGGTGGAGATAAAGACTATTATGCTTTTAATCCCAAATTTGGATATTTTCTTAATGATAAATTTGCCGTTGGAGGACAATTGAGCTATTCCAGCAATAAAGTTGAAGCAACCGATGAAAAAACTAATATTTTTGGAATCGGTGGTTTCGCAAGATATTATGTATTGGAACTCGATAAAAAACGATTCAAAGCTTACGGAGAAGTAGGTTTAGGATACGGTAGAAATAAATACGAAAGCCCAATTACTGGTACAGACAACAGCAATAGTCTAACAGCCAATATCAATGTTGGGTTAAATTACTTCTTAACTAAAAACATTGCAGTTACTTTTACTCTTGCTAATTTATTATCATACAACAGTGTTTCTCCAGAAAACGGCCCATCTTCAGATACTTTTCAATTAAACATCAACTTATTTGAAAACATCTTCGATCAACCAAAATTCGGATTATTGTTTAGATTTTAATTCGTTTATAATATAACTCAAACCCCTCAATAATTCAGTTTATTGAGGGGTTTTTCTTAAGACATGAGTGTCCCGCATATTCCTAGACCAATAATGAGATAAAGCGCTCCGATAATAAAACAAACCTTTGCTCCATTGGGATGATTTTTCTTAATTGCTAAGCCAATGATTGTCATTAAAATTGGCGGTCCCACCATAATCGCTATAAAAAATGCGACCAAACCTCCTAAATTACCTACTTCTAGTGCTGTCATATACTTTATGCATTAGTTCTTAATTCTTCTAGTCTTTTTACTTTATCATCTCTGTAAAACAAATTCATGGTTTCAAAAGGAATTATTTTATTGTCCTTATTGACAATATGCACACATGATTTTTTTATTGCTCTTACATCAAAATTATATGCATCGATAAACTGCATGATAATAATTCTAAAGAGATTGTCGTAACCTAATTCTGGTGCATCAATATTAGGAAGGCAACATAAAATCGATTTCAAGTTTTCTTGCGCTACTTCTACAGAATTTCCCGTGCTAAACAGATCTATCATTTTGCCGCGGAGCACTTCATCTTGTTCGTAAATAATCGTGTTTTTACTATTGTCTAATAAATCGTTCGGATTAATATATCGTGTTAGTGGAAAAACTTCTTCTCCTAGTTTCAAAGCATAACCCATAACTAAAGCATCGGGATTACAAGGAACTGGAAGTAAATCATCTGAATTAAAAACATTGGTTTGCTCCAGAATTTTTCTTCTTACTTCTGTTAATGTCATTCGATCGGTTTCTAAATTGAAATTCTCCAATCGGCCCGCAATTTGAGTTGGCTGAAATGTAACGCCACGAACGCATTTTTGCTTTAGGGCAAACTCAATAATTTTACCTATTTCATGATCGTTTAATCCTTTTTGAAGCGTAACCACCAAAGTTGTAGACAGATTAACTTCGTTTAGATTTTCTAAAGCTTGTTTTCGTATTTCGCTTAAATCAGCTCCACGCAACTCTTGCAATACACTATCTTCAAAAGAATCAAACTGAAGATAGATCTCAAAATCTGGAGCATAGCTTTTTAGTCTCTGAACGAATTCTTTGTCTTTTGCAATTTTAATTCCGTTTGTGTTTAACATTAAATGCTTTATCGGAATTGATTTTGCATAATCTAAAATTTCAAAAAACTCAGGATGTATGGTTGGTTCTCCTCCACTAATCTGCACCACGTCTGGCTCTTTTTCATTTTTAACAACCGTATCAAGCATAGCTTTTACTTCTTCGAGAGTTCTGTGTCTACCATAATTAGGTGATGAACCTGCATAACAAGTTGGGCAAGTTAGATTACAACGATCTGTAACCTCAACAACTGTAAGACAAGAATGCTGTTCGTGATCTGGACATAAACCACAATCGTACGGACAACCATAATGCGTTTTTGTATTAAAAGTATACGGCATTTCAGATGGTTTATTATAATTTCGGATATTCTTGTAATATTGAATATCGTCGGCAATTAAAACCTTTGAGTTTCCATGCTCTGGGCATCTTTTAAGCATATAGACGTTTTCGTCTTCAAAAACAATTTTAGCATCAATTCTTTTTAAGCATTCTGGACAAAGGCTTAATGTAAAATCATAATAAGTATATTTTCTAACTGGCATTTTTTACAAATAAATTTAAAATTGTTTTGTTATAATAGAGCAGACAAATTAAACATAAGATCTGAATGGAACTAATTCCGAAAATTAGGAAATAATTGGGTTTCAGAAATTCTACGAAAAAGCGAAACGCAAAATAGGCAATCATAAAATACTGAAATAACAATCCGTTTTTTAAATTTTTGGTTTTCAATTTCTTCAAAAGAAAAAACAGAACAATCAGAAAAATTAATTCGTATAAAGCAATTGGATGCCTCATAATATTGTCGCCAAGATTCATCCCCGTAAAAAAAGTCGTTTCTTTTCCGTACGTAAACTCATTGGTTCCAGATAAAAAACAGCCAACTCTGCCTATAAAAATTCCTAGAATAATCGGAAAGGTAAATAAATCTCCTGATGATTCTTTTTCTCCAATAATCTTCTTAGCAAGTTCGACACCTAATAATCCTCCAAACAATCCTCCCATAATTGTTTTGGCATTAAAGAGTTCTAAAATAGATTTGACATCAGAATGAAAAATAGGATTTTCTAAAAAACCCATAATTCTAGACCCCAAAAAAGCTCCAATTGCCGCACCCAAAATAATCGAAAACCTGTTTGTGGAAACAATAGTATCATTCGTTCTTTTTCTCAAAAAAACATAATATCGGTATCCTAAAAAAAATGCCAAATATTCTAGAACTAAATGGATATTAATTTCATAACCAAAAATAACTGGCTCAAAAGGAAGCTTCATTCGATACTTTAAAATTTAATACTATAATTCTGTAAAGATGCAAAAAAATGTTTAAATTCATTTGACTTATAAAGTAAAAGCTGTTTCAATTTGGAACAGCTTTTTTTATTCTCTTTAGTTTTTACATTTGTATCTTTGAATCTTTGCATCAGCAAAAAGACTTAGAATCTCAGCAACTCAGAACCTTAGAATCTTAAAAAAAATGCTTGACGAAACCCCAAAACGATTTGACCGAATTGTTGCCATTCTTATTCAATTGCAGTCTAAAAAGATTGTAAAAGCACAAGAATTGGCCGATCGTTTTGAGTGCAGTTTAAGAACTATTTATAGAGACATTAGAACTTTGGAAGCATCTGGAGTTCCTATTTATAGTGAAGCTGGAGTTGGTTATGCTTTAATGGACGGATATAGACTTCCGCCAGTTATGTTCACGCGCGAAGAAGTGAGCAGTTTTATTGCGGCCGAAAAGTTAATGCAAAAGTTTACTGATCCTACATTGGGAACACATTATGCGTCGGCGATGTACAAACTGAAATCGGTTTTAAGAAGCAATGATAAAGATTATCTTTCAAACATCGAATCAAGAATTGTAATGCAGGAAGCAGAACCAATGTTTAATGATAATTCGCCTAATACTTTGGCTGTGCTTTTTGAGGGAATTGCGGAGAAAAAACAAATTCTTTTAACTTATAAAACCTTTGAAAAAGAAGAAACCACACAACGAAATTTAGAACCTGTTGGCGTTTTTCATGATAATAACAATTGGTATTTTCTGGGTTATTGCCATCTTAGAAAAGATTACCGCCAGTTTAGAACCGATAGAATTCAGGAAATAAAAAAAACAGATCTTGATTATACAATAGAACACGATTCTCTGGAAACTTATTTAACAAAATCTGATAAGATTCCAACCACAAAAGTTCGAATTCTGGTTCAGAAAAAAATCGCGCGATACTTAGCAACCGAAAGGAAATATCACGGCTTTATTTCTCAAAAAGAAATTGGAGACGAAATCGAAATGACCTTTATGTCTCACAGTCTGCAAGATGGTTTTCCGAGATGGTTTTTAATGTTTGGAGATTATGCCAAAATTTTGGAACCAGAATCTTTAAAAACAAGAGTTTTAGAATTATTAGAAATCAATCGACAAAGGCTCCTATAAAAAAACTCCCAAAGAAATTCATTTCATCTTTGGGAGTTTTTTATTTATTGATTTGCCTTTACAACATTATAAAAATTATAATCGGTGTTTGAGGCATCTGTAATTCCAACATTTCGTCCTATTGTTACAATCTGGCCTCGATGATACGTTCCATGATTGATAACTTGGATTAAATATTCGGAAATGGGCAGTTCACATTCAAACCACGGATTTACGATTTTAACTTCTTTCATTAAATCTTCTTCAGATAATGAGTTAATAAGATGTTTCAATTTTGTAGACGAATTTAATAATCCGGCAAATATTTCCTCTTTTGACAAATCGCTTTCTGCTTTCTTTTCTGTTAATGAAGATTCGGAAATGACAGAAAACCAATATTCCTCAGTAGACCAGATATGATCAAGCGTTTTCATAATTGTAGAAAAACTCGACGGCACTTCTGCATAAAGCAATTCAGCCGATTTCGGCGAAAGCCAATTTACAAATTGTTGATTTACCCATAAATTATAATCTGCATAATTGGACATTATCTTCTTTAAACTCATAGCCTTAGTTTTAGATTTCTGATATTAAGTTACTAAAAAAACATCAATTATCTTTCCCAGAAAAATGGTGGTTCGATATTTAAAGCTCTTAAATAAACATAAGCTTGTCCGCGGTGATGCACTTCATTATCAATAAAATATAAGATATTCTGAATTACAGGAAATTCATATTGTCCAAAAAGGTTAAAGGTCTCGCTAAAATCTTCAACTGATAATTGTTCCCAATATTTATTGATTTCTTCTGTTGCTTGATCCCATTTTTCAAGATATTGTGCTTTGAAAATTAGTTTTTCAGTTCCTTCTGAGAATGGTGCAGTTTCTTTCGTTACAATTCCTTTTAAACCTGGAACTGCAATAGCCAAAAGCTCATCTACTAATTTTGCAAAAGGTCTCATTCCGCCAATCGAAAATTCGAAGAAATCTTTTTCTGGAAAAATCTCAATTAAACGACGTGTAAGTGCTCTGTGTCCTTGCCAGTGTTTTAATAAATCTTCTGAAGTAATAACTTGTGCTTCTAATGTTTTCATGGTTTTAAAGTTTAAATATTTTTAATACTTCAAAAGTAAAATGGGCTGGTGACAACAGTTTGTCAGCAGTAAAAAAATAATTTTAAAATATTTTTTCCTGCTGTAGAAACGCAGCTTCCGCTAGGTGAAAAAAGATTATGAAAAAAGGCTTTAGTCAAAACGTTAAAGTTCGGCTAAAGCCTTTTTATATTTGCATTAAGCTGACCTCCAGCTAAAGCAGGAGGCAATTATTTTTTTAGACAACAATATAAATCTCCTAGAAAAAAAACTTAGAACCTTAGTATCTCAGAATCTTAGCATCTTTAAAAAAATCCTTTGTACCTTTGCACCTTAATAACTTTGGAACTTAACAGAAATGATTGAAGATAAAAATCAGCAGAGAACTAGTATAGCTCAATTGGGCGAATTTGGTTTAATTGACCATTTAACCAAAAACTTTGATGTTACTCAGGAATCGACTTTAAAAAGTATTGGCGATGATGCTGCCGTTCTTGATTTTAAAGATAAGAAAGTAGTAGTTTCAACCGATTTATTAATTGAAGGCGTTCATTTTGATTTGGCTTACATGCCTTTGAAACATTTAGGTTATAAAGCGGTCGTAGTAAATGTTTCTGATATTTGTGCAATGAATGCGAAACCGACACAAATTACGGTTTCGGTTGCTGTTTCAAATCGTTTTCCTCTTGAAGCTTTAGAAGAATTATTTGCAGGAATTACACACGCTGCAAAAGAATACAAAGTTGATGTTATTGGCGGTGACACAACCTCATCTCAAAAAGGATTAATTATCAGTATTACCGCAATTGGAGAAGCTGACGAAAATGAATTGGTTTACAGAAACGGAGCCAAACAAACTGATTTATTGGTTGTAACTGGCGATCTTGGTGCCGCTTATATGGGATTGCAGGTTTTAGAACGTGAGAAACAAGTTTTTCAGGTTAACCCAAACAATCAGCCCGATTTAGATCCTTATACTTATTTGGTAGAACGCCAATTGAAACCTGAAGCTAGAAAAGATGTTCGCACTTTACTTCATGCTTTAGATATAAAACCAACAGCAATGATCGATATTTCAGACGGATTATCTTCTGAGATTATTCATATCTGCAAGCAATCTAAAGTGGGTTGTAATTTATATGAAGATAAACTTCCGTTAGATCCGCAGTTTATTTCTACTTGCGAAGAATTTAATATCGACAGCACGACGGTTGCCATAAATGGCGGTGAAGATTACGAACTTTTATTTACAATTGACATTAATGATTTTGATAAAATAAAAGGAAATCCGAATTTCTCTGTTATTGGCCATATGGCAGAAGAAAATGAAGGAATTCATCTTGTAACCCGCGCCAACACAAAAATTGCTTTAAAAGCGCGCGGATGGGATGCTTTGACAGAATAAAGCAAACAAAACTCTAAATAAAAAATTCCAAATTCCAAAAGCTAGTCTAGCTATCAGAATTTGGAATTTTTTTTATTGTTTCTTACGATTTTAATTTTATCCTAAAAGTCCTTTGCTTCTTGCTTCTTTCACCAAATCAGAATCAGAATCATTTTTAATTTTCAATAACTCTTTCAAATGCTTTTTTCTTTTTTCAATAGCTTTTAAAGAAATGGGAACATGCTGCAGCATTTCCTGAATTGGGGTTCCTTTTGCTAAATGAACTAATATTTGTTTATCGTATTGATCTATTTCGATAGCATTATGTGTGGACTGATTGAGCATTTTTACAACCGATTGGCTATAGTATTTTTCATTTTTCATCACTTTATCAAAAGCCAAAAGCAATTCGTCAAAAGTAAGGTCATTTTTAATAATCAATCCGTTTGGCTGAATTGTTCTAATAATAGTTTTGATCTTTAGCAATTCTGTATACATTGTCAAAAGAATGATCTTGCACGAAGGCATTTTTTTCAGAAGTAGCTTTGCAAGATCTTCACCAGAAAAGATCTCTTTTTCTTCGTAAGGAGGCATACTGATATCTAAAAAAGCAATATCAAACTCGGGCGTGTTCTCATTTTCTATTATATCATAACCAGATCTACAATCATGTGCCTGTGCAATAAAAAAATCGTATTGTTTTGTATTATAACGAGTTATAGCATTTTTATATCCTTCAATAATAAACGGATGGTCGTCTACTATTAAAATATTCTTTTTAACTAATTGTGGAACTGAAGTTGGTAAGTCAAATGTCATTATGCAGGTTATTATTTGGGTCTATTGGGATTTCTATAGAGAGAATTGTTCCTTCTCCCTTGGCAGATTTTATCGTAACTGTGCCCTTACATTCTTTTACTCGATATTCTATATTATGCAAACCTATTCCATTTTTGGTTCTATTGGTATTAAATCCAATTCCGTCATCTTCTATCCTTAGAACCAAATTATTGTTTTCATTTTTAAATTCCACTCTAATAATATCGGCTTCAGCATATTTATTACAATTCTGGAGTCCTTCTTGAACAATTCGATATAAATTGATTTTTTCAATATTACTCATCAAATCCCATTTTATATCGGGATCAAAAAAAGTAATCAATTTCGAACTATATGTATTTATCTGATCTTCAAATAGTTTATTCAAAATCGAAACAAAATTATTAATTAATTCCGATTTCTCTCTATTTAAATCATGCGAAATTTCTCGAATATCTTGTTCCACATTTTTTAGTTCGGTAAGATATTTTTTTCTTTTAGGAACAGCCTCGATTTCGTCAAGTTTATCCAAACTGTCCAAGCTTATTCTAATACCAAACATGCGCCCTAAAATACCATCATGCAATTCCTGCGCTACTCTTTTCTTTTCCTTTATTCGTGTAAGCTCAATTTCATTTTGCTGCGAAATCATCAAATTATAAATGTCTTCATTTGCAATCTGCTGTTGTTGCTTAAAAAGAAGTTCGCGATTTTTGGCCTGTTGTGTTTTATAAACATAAAAAAACAACCCGAGCAATGTACAAATACTAAATACATAAACCAAAGTTTTATTCTTTTCTTGAAGGCTAGAATTTTGGTCTTTAATTTCGTTGGTCTCATATTCAATACGAGAGAATTTTTCTCCCATATTGCGCTCTGCTTTAAGCATTTTATCATTTAACTGAATGTACTCTTTAGAATATTTTGCTGCGTTTTTAGGATCTACGGCAGCAATTTGCTTCAATGCTTGTAAAGTATTGTTTAGCTTATCAGATGAACGCGAAAGAAGTAAAGCTTGTTTAGAAAATTCAACAGCTTTTGCAGTATCCTTTTTTAAAGCATAATATTCCGACAGATGAATCTGATTGGATATCATTTCCATTTTTAATCCTAAACTATCTCTAATTTTTAAAGATCTATAAAATTGAGCAGGCAGACCATCCACTCTGTTAGATTTTAATTTAGAATAGGCTAAATTATCTAACAACATCGCATACAGAATGGTTTTTTCTTCAAATAGATTTTTTTCTTCTAATCCTTTCTCAAAACAAGATATTGCTTGCGTATAATTCTTCATACGCAAGTAAACAAAACCAATATTGTTTAATGAAGTAGCTTTTAATTGAAAATCTGATGGAATGGATTTATCATCTAAAGTTTTCAGTGCTTTGTTTTGGTAATCTATTGCTTTGTTATATTCTTCTCTTTCGTTAGAAAGTATACCGAGAAGGTTATAACATTCATAAAGCTGTTCATTGACATCTTTTTTAGTTTTTAAAATTTCTAAAGCTTTAAAAACCGATATTTCACTCTCAAAGAAATCTGCTTCATTATACTGAAGGCTTGCTTTGCTTATTAGTGTTTTTGCCAAATTATACTGATCATTAATTTGCAAATAAATCTTTTGAGCTTTGAAATAGCTTCTGAAAGCGCTATCAGAAATCATTCTATTACTATAATAATCTCCAAGATAAGTATAGGCTTTTGCCATATAAGCAGAATCTTTAGCAATTATTGCTCTATTCAAGACAAGCTCAGATATTACTTTAAATGATTCTAAATCATTCATATTAAAGTATCTATTAGCAATCTTGAACAAATTTGCTCTAGAAAGAGAATCGTTTTTCTTTTTTTCTACTACAGATAATGCTTTTTGAGTATACTTCTGTTTAGATTCATAGCTTAAGCTTATGTCATTAGCTAATGATAAATAAACAGAAAGGCTATCTTCTGTAGAATTTGTGTTCTTGGTTAAATCATTTTTCTTGGTACACCCAATTAAAAACAACACCAAAAATGAAGACAATAATATTTGGAAGCTTTTTTTCAATATAATTGCGAATTTTCCCAAAAATACTAAAAAAAAAAGCTGTCAAAAATTTGACAGCTTAAATATTTTTAATGTTCGTTTTTATTACGAAACTTAATCTAGTTTTTTGTTTGCACCTAAAGATTGATTAATTGCATCAAAACTTGCTTGGTTGTTTTTTGCTACTGATTCTTGATTGCTCATTAAATCATCGTGTTTTCTATTACCTCCTGTAGATCCTTTACCATCAACCGGAAGAACAACACTTAGTTTTTCAGTTGGAACAATAGGAGTTGTTGGATTTGCGAAAGAAGTTGCTACTACTACTAATGAGAATAATCCGAATGTTAAAGCTGTTTTTTTCATGACCTGAGGTTTTTAATGTTTGTTTTAATTTTTGGAGATGATTCGCTATTTGCGACGAATCAGAGTGTAAAACTAACACCGAGGTCGAAAAAAATTTATATGAAAAATTGAGTTTATGGTAGATCGTACCCAATTGATAGTCAATGGATAGCAAATTAATGTAATCGTCTAATTTTTAGACTTCTAGATAATTTCCTGCTGCAAAATCGGCAATAATCTGCTCTACATTTGCTCTGTAGGTTTTAGAAAAAGGAATCTTTTTGGTAGAGTTTTTTATGTAACAGATTGAGTTTCCGCTATGAATCCTAGAAATGTAATTTCGATTAATTACATAACTGTTATGAATACGGATAAAAGGATACGTCAAAACGCTTTCAAAATGCTTTAACGTTTTAAACGCCGTAATCATTTCGCCTGTGTTCAAATAAATATCTGTCGAATTATTATCAGCCTGAAAATAGCAAATATCTTCAGCATTTAGATATCGGTAATCTCCGTACGATTTTATACAGATCGTTAATGGCTTTTGAATGTTTTGCGGAATTGTTCCAGCTTCAACAATAACAGAAACTGGTTCTTCTCTAAACGGAGCTATTTGGGGCTCTAAATTGGCTCTATTGAGTTTTAAAATTGTTTTTAAAAGATCACTTGATGCAATTGGCTTAAGAAGATAATCGAAAACACCGTATTGAATAGCATCAAATGCTTTGTCTTTTTGCTTCGTTGTAACGATAATTTTAGGAATGTGCTGCAAAAAACGATGAAGTTCGCTAATAAAAGCCAGAGACAAATGACTTGCCAGATTTCTCGGTTCGATTTCGAGAAAAATCAACGCTGGTTTGTGTTCTAAAACCAAGTCTAAACCATCCTGAAAATTTGATGCCGATGCCATAAAAGATAATTCTGAAAAACCAGAAGCGGTTGTTTGGGTTTTCAAAATACTCTCAGCGTCATCATCAATTATAATATAGGAATACTTTTTCAATTTCAGGTTTGGTTGGTTTTCTCACTGCACAATCATAATCAAAAAATAGTTTTAAATCGATGCATTGAAGAAAAAAATTATTCTTGATGGTATTACAAATCTAAAATTACACTTTTAAAAATTTCAAACACCTCATTGTTAACACATTAAACAAAAATGTTGATACATAAAGATGAAATGCAAAAAAAGCCGATAAAATACCTATTTAAAAAAACAAAAATCCCAAACTCCTTGACGGAATTTGGGATCTATAAAATAACTTGTAAAGATTACATTTTCATTAACCAGTTTTTCATCGAAACTTCGTTTTCGATAATACCTCTTAATTCAGTAATTTTTACACGATCTTGTTTCATTGTATCTCTATGACGAATTGTTACTGTTTCGTCTTCAAGCGTCTGATGATCTACTGTAATACAGAAAGGTGTTCCTAAAGCATCTTGTCTTCTGTAACGACGTCCTACAGCATCTTTTTCATCATAAGCAACATTGAAATCCCATTTCAAATCTTCGATGATCTTTCTTGAAACTTCTGGTAAACCATCTTTTTTAACCAATGGCAATACCGCTGCTTTTGTTGGTGCTAAAACTGCTGGCAATTTTAAAACCGTTCTTGTAGAACCGTCTTCTAATGTTTCTTCTTTTAATGAAGTAGCAAAAACTGCCAAGAACATACGATCTAAACCTACAGAAGTTTCTACTACATAAGGAACATAGTTTTCGTTAAGTTCAGGATCAAAATATTGTAATTTTCTTCCAGAATATTCTTCGTGTGCTTTCAAATCAAAATCGGTACGAGAGTGAATTCCTTCCAATTCTTTAAATCCGAATGGGAAATTAAATTCGATATCTGCTGCTGCGTTTGCGTAGTGAGCCAATTTCTCGTGATCATGAAAACGGTAATTTTCTTTTCCTAATCCTAAAGATAAATGCCATTTCAAACGAGTCTCTTTCCAGTATTCGTATGATTTCATTTCTTCTCCTGGACGTACAAAAAATTGCATTTCCATTTGTTCAAATTCACGCATACGGAAAATAAACTGTCTTGCAACAATCTCGTTTCTGAATGCTTTACCCGTTTGAGCAATTCCAAAAGGAACTTTCATACGACCCGATTTCTGAACGTTTAAGAAGTTAACAAAAATACCTTGAGCTGTTTCTGGACGCAAATATAAATCCATCGCATTCTCAGCAGATGCACCTAATTTTGTTCCGAACATTAAGTTAAATTGTTTTACCTCTGTCCAGTTTTTAGAACCAGTTTCAGGATCAGAAATTTCAAGCTCTTCAATTAATGCTTTTACATCAGCCAAATCACCTGCTCCTAAAGAACGTCCTAAACGCTCTCTAATTTCTTTTTCTTTAGCTAAATATTCAATTACACGAGCATTTGTAGTTACAAATTCTTGTTCGTTGAATGCATCGCCAAAACGAGCTTTTGCTTTGTCAATTTCTTTTTGTGCTTTTTGGTGAATTTTTTCAGCATGATCTTCAACCAAGACGTCAGCTCTATATCTCTTTTTAGAATCTTTATTATCAATTAATGGATCATTGAAAGCATCAACGTGTCCAGAAGCTTTCCAAGTTGTTGGATGCATCAATATTGCAGCATCAAGGCCGACAATATTTTCATTCATTTGAACCATTGATTTCCACCAATATTCACGGATATTCTTTTTTAATTCGACACCATTTTGTGCATAATCATATACAGCACTTAATCCGTCGTAAACTTCGCTTGACGGAAAAATAAATCCGTACTCTTTTGCGTGCGAAACCACATTCTTAAATATATCTTCTTGTTTTGCCATAGTGATGCAAAAATATAAAAACTACCTATATAAAAAAGAAAAATTATGAAGATTGAAGTACTGTTTTTGTTACTTTTGTAAATAAAATCTCTCTTTTTGTGATTAATTATCTAATAAATTTATTTTTCCCCAAGGTCTGTAGTGGCTGTCGTTCGCTTTTGCTTCAGAATGAAACAGTTTTCTGTACTATTTGCCGACATGAAATGCCTTTAACTTACTATCATTTAGACCCAAAAAACGAGGCTGTTAAAAAATTCTATGGCAAGATTGATATTCAATTTGCAGCAGCATTTTTGTATTTCAATAAAAAAGGAATTGTTCAAGAGTTAATTCATAATTTAAAATACAAAGGACATCAGGAAATTGGAAGTGTGTTGGGAAGCTGGTATTCGGAAGATTTAAAAGAAATTCGATTCGAAGTTCCTTTTGATGCTATAATTCCTGTTCCGCTCCATAAAAGAAAATTTAAGGAAAGAGGCTATAATCAGGTTACTACTTTTGGAAAAGAAATCGCATTAGGTTTAGACATTCCTTTTGAAGAAAACATCTTAATTCGAAAATTGTACACCAAAACCCAATCCAAGAAAAATCTTTTAGGAAGATCTGAAAATATCGGAAACATTTTTGATGTCAAGTTTGATGAAACCCATCATCATAAACACTTTTTGATTGTAGATGATGTTTTTACTACAGGGGCAACTATCGAAGCATGCGCCAGAGCTTTATTAAAAATTCCTGGCGCAAAAATAAGTATGATTTGTATGGCTATGGCACATTAAATTTTTTAAAATTAATTTACCAATATCTTTTTTACTATTTTTCGTTGTCCATCTGTAACTGTTAAGAAATACAGACCGGATGGCACATTTGGCAATTGAATATCTTGAATGAAATATCCTGAACCTTGAAAAGTTCTATCGTAAACATATTTACCTACAATGTCATTAACGTAAACTTTAATCTCACTTACAGAATCTCTATTAAATTGTACGGTGAAACTTCCTTTATTTGGATTTGGATAGGCAATAAAATCAACATTCTCAAAATCACTGTTTCCTAATGTATAAGTTTTAGTACAGATATTTACAGAAGCAGAATTTATAGTGCCAAACATTCCGACAACTGCATCACGAACTTTAAAAGTCCAATTTCCTTGCGGATTTTCTCCATTAAAAGCACTTAAAGCACTAGCAGGAATTACAATTTGACTGATCGTTGAGCCACAATTTAAAGCAGCACCGCTATCATCAAATTGAAGTGCGAGAGTTGAATTTGTTGTACCACAGCTTTTATTAAATAACGAAACAATAGTACCGCTTGGACTCTCAATTTCAATTTCAAGATCTTCAAATCTTTCGTGCTTAACATTAACAGAAACATTTACATCTGAAATAGTTCCTGTAGAAGCTGGCACTGTTACTGTTTTGTTTATAAAGGTTGTACTTGTTCCTAATGAATAACCACCTTCAAAATTATAATTGGTACAAGATGTCGAAACTGTATATCCTAAAGCAAATGGCTTACTGTTTACTGCATAATAAATATTGTCAACCGGCTCAATTAGAAGTCTACAATTTGTAGAAACATCAATTTCTGACGGAATCAATATTGTTTCTGAACCATCATTTGGAGTATTACTTGCTAAAACGATTGGAAATGTCAATCCGCCATCAAGAGATAATTTTATATTTACATTTGAAGATCCTGGAAGTGTATTGGTATTATTTACACTCCAAGTAATGGTTTGCGCTGATCCTTTTGCCCATCCTAAATTATCCTCTTTTTGAGAAGTAACAGCAAATGGTCCCGCAGCTGCATTTACAGTAACAACCATTGCATCTGTATTGGTTTGTGCAAGTCCTTCTGCAGCATTGTCTCTTCCCGTAAGTGTAAAGTTCATTGTTTTTCCGATAGAAGAAACAGATTCCCAACTTGTCGTTAATTGATTATTTAAAACAGAACTTAAAGCAGGCATATAACGAACTGGAGAAGTTGTTGGCGAAAAAGATCTAAACATTGGCCCATCTGGTTTTGTAGCATATGTAAAACTATTTCCAGCAAAAGTTGTCATTGCACTATCGTATTGTTCCCATGAATAGGTTATCGTATTTCCTTCAGGATCAGAACCTGTTCCTTTTAAAATAAATGGTGTGCTAATTGGAATCGTATAATCTAAACCTGCTTTTATTACTGGTGGATTATTATTATCAATTGGTATTGTTACGGGGCAAGTTTTTCCCGCCAAATTATTCTGTATCTGATTAATGCTGGCATACGAAAAATAAGCATCTGAATGATCTTGAATATTATATCCCTTTGTCACTCCTGCGTATCCCATAATAGTTGAACCGCTTCCTGGTTCATAGCATGTTCCGTTACCTTCATTTTGAAAAGAAAAAGTATGCGAGCCTCCAAGTTGATGCCCCATTTCATGAGCAACAAAATCAATATCAAAATTATCTCCTTCTGGTTTTGCGTCTGCTGGAGATGTAAAAGCACTACCTTTTCCTATTGGCTGGTTCGTTGTTGGACTTACACATACACAACCAATGCAACCCGCATTTCCTCCTCCGCCAGAAGCTCCAAACAAATGGCCAATATCATAATTGGCTTCGCCGATAACATTGGTTAATGTGGTTTGCACTTCCTTCATCCAAATAGGATTATCTCCAGTTGCTCCAACCGATGCTATAGAATAAGGATCTGTGGAAGCATCTGTATAAATAACGGCATTATTATTAGCAATTAAAATTACCTTTACAGAAAGATCCCTTCCAAAAATACCATTTACTCGAGTTAATGTAGCATTCATTCCTGCTAAAGCTCCCGCAACTGTTCCGCCAAAATAAGCAGCATATTCTCCTGTACAGGATAATGCCAATCTTAGCGTTTTAAACTGTTTTGCATTTGAAGCCGTTTTTGCAGTAGCAGATTTATTTTCAGAAACCAGATTGGTTGTTTTGCAATCTAAAATCATCTTTGACTCAGCATTATCTTGTGCTCTAAACAAAACGTACTCCGATTTATTCTCTGGATTTTGCTCAATATATTCTGTTGGTTTTGCTGGTCTAAAAACCATTGTCTGCATTCCGATTGGAGCAACGCTAAAATGTATCTTAGCATTTTTATCGTCTATTCCGCGACCTTCATACGCTCTAATTTCAGGATATTTCGCTTGTAATTCTGGTGCAAAATTAGACGATTCCCATACAGAAAAACGCTCCAAATTTCCATCAGCATTCGGAATCGTAATTTCTGAAGCTGTTGTTTTTGCCGTTTTACTTGATGCAGAAGCTAGCTTGGAACTAAGAAGATTAGCATTTAATCTATAATATAATTTATTAGAACTTAGGCCATCTGCTTTTCGTAAAACCGATGAAGAAGTTACTTTTTGCCATAAAGCATCTTGTGCATTTGCACTAGCAAAACAAAAAATAAGAAATATATAAAGTAGTTGTTTTCTCATACCTTCAAAATATAATATCAAAATTACTTCAATTAATTTGAAATCATATTATCTATACGACAATTATTGATTTTTAATCGACGAGTTGGCTTATTTTTATAAAAAGATAGATTATCCCTTAAAATTCGATTTGGCATAGTATTAAATTTTAAAGAGAATAGTATAAATTTGCAGCATCTTAAATAATTTGTTTTGAAGCTCTTTCATTCTATAAACGATTTTCAGTCAACCAAGAAAACAATCTTAACTCTTGGTACCTTTGATGGTGTGCATATTGGTCATAAAAAAATTCTGGAACGAATTACGCAGAATACTGAAAATGGAAAATATGAAAGTCTGGTTCTTACCTTTTTTCCGCATCCGCGAATGGTTCTTCAAGAAAAATCTGAAATAAGATTATTAAATACCATCGACGAAAAAGTAAAACTTTTGGAAGCGACAGGCATTGAAAACTTAATTGTGCATCCTTTTAATGAAAGTTTTTCTAGATTAACGGCTGAAGAATTTGTTCGTACAATTTTGGTAGATAAATTTCAGATTCAAAAAATTATTATCGGACATGATCACCGTTTTGGTCGCAATAGAACTGCAAATATTGATGATTTAATTGCTTTTGGAATTGAGTATGGATTTGAAGTAGAGCAAATTTCTGCCGAAGAAATCCAAGATGTCTCTGTTAGTTCAACCAAAATTAGAAAAGCTTTAAATGAAGGAAATATGGCTTTGGCCAACGAATATTTAGGTTACAGCTATTTCTTGAACGGAACTATCGTAAAGGGAAAACAATTGGGACGAACAATTGGATTTCCTACAGCAAACATTCATATTGAAGAAGATTATAAACTGATTCCAAAAATTGGTGTTTATGTAGTAAAAGCTGTGGTGAACAAAGAAACTGTTTATGGAATGATGAACATCGGCTTTAATCCGACTGTTAATGGAGATAAACAAACCATCGAAGTTCATTTATTTAATTTTGACAAAGACATTTACGATCAAAATATTGAAGTCTCTTTATTGCATTATATTCGCGAAGAACAAAAATTTAGTTCATTAGATGCGTTAAAAGCACAACTTAATCAGGACAAAATCGATTCTTTGGCTTTTATAAACACTTCTCTAAAGAATCTGACCGTATAGTTTTTACTGTTTTTAAATCATCGTAGTTATTTTTTTAGTAAATTTGATATAACTCTGTTTTTCAAATATTTACTATTAACTTCTAAAAAATAACCACTATGAAACTACCTAAAGAAATTACCAACGGGTTTTTGATTTTCCTCGGAATTGGCATTTATTTTTTATTAATGAATGTGCTAGGTCTAGCAAATTTGTTTTATTTGAGAACACTCAACGTTTTCTTTATCTTCTACGGTGTTAACAGGACAATGCAAATGAACCTTCATGAAGGAGAAACCAATTTTCTATCAAATGCTATTTCTGCAATGACCACTTCTGTAGTTGGTGTATGTATGAGTGTATTTGGATTATTAGTTTATAGTTACGCTCGAGGCGGAGATGCTTACGTAAAAACTTTATCTGAAACTTTTATGTTTGGAGGAAATCCATCAGTACCAACTTATTGTATTTGTCTATTATTTGAAGGAATTGCTTCTTCTGTAATTGTTACTTTAATGATGATGCTAATTTGGGGTAACAAATATGCCGCAGATTAATTTTTTTTAAATCCGCAGATTTAATGATTTCTAATTCGATTAAATCAAAAAATTAGCTAAAAGAGTTCATTTATCTCAAAAAATATTTTTAAATTGCTTATAGATCAGTGCTATAAGCAATTTTTTTTATTTAGTAAAATGAAGTTAAAACAAATCGAAAGGGTGAAAAAAATCTCGAGAGACGATTTTGTTTCCCAATATGTCAAAAAACAAATTCCTGTTGTTATCGAACAATTGACCGAAGATTGGCCAGCTTACAACAAATGGAAATTATCTTATATGAAAGAAATCGCAGGAGATTCAGTCGTTCCTTTATACGATGATCGACCTGTAAATCACGAAGACGGATTCAATGAGGCGCATACCACAATGAAAATGAGTGATTATATCGACTTATTAGAAGAAAAGCCTACCAATTACCGTATTTTTCTTTATAATTTAATGAAAGAAGTGCCTTCGTTAAAAAATGACTTTTTATGGCCCGATATTGGCTTAAAACTTGTCAAGCAGATGCCAATGCTATTTTTTGGAGGAGAAAATTCAAGAGTTTTTATGCATTATGACATTGACTATTCGAATATTCTTCATTTTCATTTTCATGGAGAAAAACAATGCATGATTTTCCCGCCAAACCAGTCAAAATTCATGTATAAAGTGCCACATGCTTTAATTTCGAGAGAAGATATAGATTTTGATAATCCTGATTACGAAAAATTTCCAGCGCTCAAAAACGTCGAAGGTTATATCACTAATCTAAAACATGGCGAAATGCTTTATATGCCCGAAGGATATTGGCATTATATGAAATACCTAACGCCAGGATTTTCTATGAGTTTGAGGTCATTTCCAAAAAACATTCTCAATTTGTCCAAAGCAGCCTATAATGTTTTTATTATGCGACATTTTGATATTATGATGCGAAAAATTCAAGGTCAAAAATGGATTGATTATAAAAATGAAAAAGCAATTACCAATACGCACCAAAATTTACGGCGTACCGCTTAATCAAATAAAAAAAAAGCGGTTGAGATATAAAATTCTCAACCGCTTTTTTTATTTAAATACTATTTTCTTCGTCACTATTTTACCACTATCTAAAGTTATTTTAACCAATAAAACTTGTGGACCAGACTGAAAGTTTGTTATAACCCATTCTTTATTTCCGATTTGTTTTTTACGATATAACAATGTCCCGCCCGTATCATAAACAGCAGCTTCTTGAAGATTCTCTTGCTCCGAGAAAGACTCGAGTTTGATGTTTTTATCTTTCACCGAAACAAAAATTTGCTGATCTTGATTTTCGAAATCTTCATTTCCTAATGGTTTTCCTCCATTTGAATTTGTATAACGCAATACAAATCGATCTAGAAAAGTTCCTGGCGCTGATGTAAACGTATAACCGCCAGACCTAAGATTGTAAATAGTGTTTGTCACTTTATCTTGAAGATAAATATCCTGATTTGCCAAATCTCCATCGGCACGATCTATTGCAATTGTAAAATCACCTTCTTCAATGGTTGACTTATATCCTAACGGAATTGTATCTGTAACAGCAAAAGGTAACGCACGCCCTTGAATAGCAAGTTTTTTTCCTTCATTGATACTATAAAAATCAACATACGGATTTGCATTCAGTGTGGCTGCATCATAATTAAAATCAAACGAGTTTGTTGCTCCTGTTATGTATCCAATTAGCAATTGTTTAAAAGCTCCTTGCGTATTTGTAAAATTCAGCCATACACGATGTTTTTCAACAACCTCGGTTTTCGCAGATTTGTAAAACTGGCTATTAGAATTAGGTACTCGCATCGAATTTGTAAAAACAGCACTTTGTCCTGTTCTTGCTTTTGCAAAAAATCCCTGTCCTGCAGCAATATAACCATGTAATGGTTCTTGATTTCCTGGAGATGTCGCACCGGTACCACTTAAATTGCCAACTGTAGTATCTCCAGATAAATTATAAATTGCGTAATCATCGTTTGAATAAGTAGCAGTATTGCCTCCTGGCACAGCAATTCTAGGAGATGTATTATGAGTCCAAAAATATAACGTACCATAAAAATTAGCTGCATTATCGTGAATAAATTGATCTGCATAAATTGCTGAAGGATACGGATTTCCAAAAAAGCAATACTTTTCAGCTCTAGCTGGAGGCCCTTGGATTGTTCCATTATTTGGTACTCCAATAAATTCGCCTGTAAAAACACTTGCTGTCACGGTACTGAAAGATTGTGGTCCTCTGATACTGTAGCCTTCCCCAGCATTCATTACCATTGTACCGTACAAATTAGTACCCCATTTAAAATCAGAAGTCCAGTATAAATATTTGTCGAAATATGTTTCTGGTGAAAACTCATTCATCGTAATGCCTGGATTTCTTGTTACTGGAGAAGACCAATAAGTCAGATCAAATCGTCTTACGGGTGTTTTTCTTCTATAAGTTATAACGCCAACATTAGCTACATCGGCAACTTGAACTAAGCTTGATTTGTCTTCAAAAATTAAAATTCCGTTACCAAGAACAGTCACTTCATTGGTCACAGTTATTGAATTTGTTTCTTCTACAATTAGAGATCCATTGTTTTCAACTGTTAATCTGCTAGCGAAAAAACTTGCATTGGTTCCAGAAATAATAGGATCAATACCTACATCAGGAATATCTACACAATCAGAAGCAATAGGAACTCCTGTCGGTGTCCAATTTGCAGGATTCCCCCAACTGGCATCAGTATTTCCATTCCATACTTTAGTAACAAAAGCATTTATTGTAACGGAGGTAGCTTCAGATTCACAATTTGATGTACTATTTTTCACGTTTACATAGTAAATTCCAGAAGACAAACCAGTAAATATTCCAGTAGTATTACTAAAATCGACTCCGTCAATGCTATAAGTATATCCTGTTCCAGATGCAGGCGAAGTAACCGTTATAATACCCGTATTGTTTACACAGGTAGGTTGCTGTGTTACTGAAGCTGTTGGTGCAACTGAAACCGAATTCACTGTTAAAGAAACTGCTTGAGTTGCCAGACATCCATTAGATGTTGTAATAGTCATTACACCATTGTAGGTACCTGCTACTGTGTTTGCTGGAACATTTACATTTATAATATCACCCGATCCTGAACTAAAAGGAAATGGTGTTGCTCCTTGATCTGTTAAGGCAATCCAATCGATCTCGTAACTAATTGGTGATCCTGTAGTAGAATTATAACTCAAAGTAGTAGTTTGAGATGATGAACTTTGACAAACGGGAGAAAAGACTCCCCCTGTACTTATTGTTGGGGCATCATAAACTGTTAAAGAAACTGCTTGTGTTATTGAGCATCCATTTGAGGTAAAAACTGTCATAATTCCACTATAAGTTCCTGCAGGAGTATTTAAAGGAACATTAATATTGTTGATATTTCCTCCTCCTGAGTTAAAAGAGAAAGATGTATTTCCTTGATCATTTAATGTCGCCCAGTCTATAGAGTAACTCGTTGGCGAACCTGTTGTTGCAGAATATAATAACGAAGTTACTTGCGCCGATGCACTTTGACAAATTGATGTTAAATTTCCTGATGTAGTAATTGTTGGCTGAGAATTAACCGTAACCGTAAAACTGTTTCCTGAGGAAACGCAGCCGTTTGCATTTTTAACCGTTAAAGTTCCCGTATAAGTTCCGGCGGCTGTTCCCGCAGGTACGGCAATATTAATTGAACTGGCCGATAGAGATGCATCGGTAACGGGAAGAAAATTGTTTGTCGGGCTGGCGTTCCAGACAATGCTATAGGTCGTAGGCGCGTTTGTCACAGCGCTGTAGCTCAGACTGGCGCTCTGCACACCAGCGCTAAAGCACATCGCTCCTGCCGATCCGAGCGTGATAGTCGGAAGAGGATTGACCGTAACCGTAAAACTGTTTCCTGAGGAAACGCAGCCGTTTGCATTTTTAACCGTTAAAGTTCCCGTATAAGTTCCGGCGGCTGTTCCCGCAGGTACGGCAATATTAATTGAACTGGCCGATAGAGATGCATCGGTAACGGGAAGAAAATTATTTGTCGGGCTGGCGTTCCAGACAATGCTATAGGTTGTAGGCGCGTTTGTCACAGCGCTGTAGCTCAGACTGGCGCTCTGCACACCAGCGCTAAAGCACACTGCCCCTGCCGATCCGAGCGTGATAGTCGGAAGAGGATTGACCGTAACCGTGAAACTGTTTCCTGAGGAAACGCAGCCGT
>NZ_JAEFCA010000001.1:1092839-1298272 GCF_016405855.1 Flavobacterium sp. IB48 | reverse complement strand
AGACTGGCGCTCTGCACACCAGCGCTAAAGCACACCGCTCCTGCCGATCCGAGCGTGATAGTCGGAAGAGGATTGACCGTAACTGTAAAATTATTTGCTGCTGATACACATCCATTCGCATTGCTAACAGTTAAAGTCCCAGTGTATGTTCCTGCCGCTGTATTTGCCGGTATAGGGATATTGATCTGACTTGCTGGCAATGGAGCATTAAAAACCGACGCAAAAGTATTTGTTGGACTAGCGTTCCACGTAATGCTATAAGTAGTTGGCGAATTTGCTGGAGCGCTATAAGGCAATGCCGTGCTTTGTGCGCCTGAACTTATACAAACTACAGTAGTTGCACCTAATGTTATTGTCGGAAGTGGATTTACTGTTATAGTAAAATTCGTTGCAGCAGCAGATACACATCCAGCCGCATTACTAACCGTTAGTGATCCTGTATAGGTGCCCGCAGCAGTTCCAGCAGGAACAGTAATATTTATTGGAGTTGCTGGCAATACGGCATTTGTAACAGGCAAAAAACTATTTGCGGGACTCGCATTCCATGTTATACTATAGTTTGTTGGTGTATTTGTAACTCCAGTATAAGGTAATGCTACATTTTGTAGACTTGCGCTCGCACATACGGCAGTAGTTGTTCCTAAAGTTATTGTTGGCTGAGCGCTAACAATAATATTTGCAACACCATTTGCGCTAATAGATGAAGTACAATCTACAGAAGTCAAAGACGTAACTGTAATAATACAATTCCCTAAAGTAGTTAATCCTCTTGCAGTAAAACTTCCAGATCCTGCGGTACTAACTACCATTGGTTCTGTTTTTCCTGTTGCGTTTGGCAGACTTGTATTATAAGTAACGGTGTATGTTCCAGCCGGAAGACTTGTTGCTGTACCTGTTAATTGTACTTGTGAAGTAGTCCCTGTACAAACATTTGGTGCAGATGTCCCAGTTAGACTATACGTTTTGCAAGTATAAGTAATGTTAATATTACCTCTTGCTCCACTCCCCCCATTTTGTGCAACATTAGCACTTAGAGCTCCGCCGCCTCCGCCGCCGTTAGTCCCTCCATTAGTTCCAGCAAGATCTGTTAATAATAAAGTAGATTGCGCAGCTCCACCAGCTCCAGCTCCAGCTACTGTACCGTAATTACCTGCATTTCCACCAGCACCAGACGTAAGAAGTAAACTTAATGCTGCAACTCTACCATTTGTACCATTTGCACCTATTGCAGTTCCGAGATTTCCAATAGCACCAGTACCTCCTGTTCCTCCTGTTGGAGTAGAAGTTGTTGCAATATTACCTTTTCCTCCTAGACCTCCAGGCGCATTGAAAACACTTGTAAATCCCGTTATAAATGATGCTCCTCCTGATGCTCCATCACCAGCTCCTCCGGCAACAGCTGTTCCAACTACATAATTCAAGCTTGAAACGCCTATTGTATTAATTGTTCCTTTAGCATAAGCTCCACCGCCGCCGCCGCCGCCGCTTCTCCCTTCAAGAGGCGTCACTTTGGCTCCACCTCCAGCGCCACCGGCTCCCCAAGCTTCAACAGTAACTACATCCATACCGGCAGGAAGAAGAAGAGATCCGCTAGTTGTGAATGGGTGTGATATTTGTGCTTTTGACGTTGTATAAAAAATTGACAAAACTAAAACTAGCAGAATTCTTAATCTTCTACTTGATTTTAATAGTTTTTCAATATCTGCTATTAAAGATAAATGGCTGAAGAAACTCAGCATCGTAAGTAAATCTTTTTTCATCTTGTGGCATTTTAGTAATTGAAAAATAAATTCAAACTCAAAACAAGATAAATTGCAAAATCAGGAAGATTAAAGTTTGGGAGTCAGCTTAACAAGAATATGGAATTAAAGAAACCCTCCAATTTTTACAATCAACTTAAGGCAGATAAAAAGACAGTTTTTATAACTGTCCTTTTCGAAGAAAAAAATTATAATACAAAGGCTTATAGAAATACTTTTAATCGATTAAAAACGCTTTTAATCGATTAAAAGCAACTACAAGGTACGATTTTATTTACATTGAAATTCATAATGTAGTATTAAACACATAATTTTAACAGCTAAAATCTAAAAACTATAAAAAATAAGAAAAAACTGTTAAAAAATAAAATAGCAAATATTACATTATTGATTATCAGTGCATTGAGACAGCAAAAAGGATTTGTTCCAATAATTTTTCAATTATTAAAAAATTACCTTTTTTGAATTGGATTTGCCATTTCCAAAAATGACTTTTACAAATAAAACCTGATGAGAAGAGATCAAGTTTTGAACAGCGATTTTTTTAGTTTCAAGTTTATCTTCTTTAAAGATTTGATTTCCCAAAACATCAAATATTATAATCTCACTTATATTTTCTTTGGTAGATTCGATATTTATAATGTGATTTTTAGCAGATATTAATACGTCATTAGAATTATCTTTAAAAGTTGTATTCCCTAAAGTTTTATCATTGTAAATTATCGAAAAACGATTATGGAAAGTTCCGACCTCAGACGTAAATTGATAAGGCCCTTCAGAAAGATTATGAACCAGATTTAAATTTTTATCTACTAAAAAAATAGGTTTGTCATTAAAAAAATCATCTTGATGATCGATTTCTACTTTAAAACTATCATTAATAGTCGTTTTATATCCTAAAGAAATTGAATCATTCTCCGAAAAAGGCAATTCACGCCCCTGAATCACTAACTTTTTATCTTCTATTATACTATAAAAATCTACTGCCGTTCCTGAACTCAAATATTCTGCATCATACATTAAATCAAAAGAATTTGAAGCTTCTGTCGCGTAGCCTAATAAGATCTGTTTAAATTCATTTCCATTATTTCTAATGTTTAGCCAAAATCGATACTTTTCGTTAATCGATTTTACTTCTGAATTTGGAGCTGGTCGAAAAAAAGAAGTATTTCTATCTCTGACTCTCATGCTATTATTAAATTCTAAATAACCAGTCTGATTGCTTTTCACAAAAAAACCTTGCCCAGAAGCGATAAGACCATCTGGCGCATCATTACTTATTCCGGAATTTAAAGCTGAACTTGTACCAACTCCGCCTAGTAAATTATAAACTGCATAATCATCATTGCTATAACGAGCGGTGTTAGTTCCTGGTATAGTTATTCTGGGTGGCGTATTATGTGTCCAGAAATATAACGTTCCTTTTGTTTTTGGAGCATTACTCCTTAAGAAATCATCTGCATTTATTGCACAAGGGTATGGATTACCAACGAAATAATATCGCTCTGGCGCAATAAATTCAACTTTTAATTTACCATTATTTGGAATTCCTTTAAAAACACCTTCCAATATTCCTCGCTCGCTATTAGAAAAACTTTGAGGTGCTCTGACACTGTATCCATGCCCTGGATCCATAGTGAATGTTCCGTAAAGATTTGTTTTCCATCCTAAGATTGGATCAAACCATAAATATTTATCAAAATATGTTTCTGGCGAAAAATCACATAATTTCATATCTGCTACTGGCGAAGACCAATAAGTAAGATCGAATCGGATTACGGGTTTTGTTTTTCTTTTTACATGAACAATTCCAGTATTTACTATATCATCGTCATCTTGATATAAACTGGCGGCATTTTCTACAACCAATATTCCTTTGCCAGTATAGGCGAACTCAATCACTAATGTGTTATTCTCAAGCAAAGTAACCGTTTTTCCTTCCTCTATATTACACCCGCAAATATTAGTAGTAGTCAAATTTGGAAAATTTTCTTTAAAATACACCTCTTTTCCTGCAGAAGGAAAACCGTTTGACCATGAAGTTCCATTCCAAGTTGTTGTATTAATGCAAAATTTTAAACGAGCTATTCTATGTTTTGACTTGCCAGAAACGGAGTTAAAATTTCCTCCAATTATCAATTTATAATCTTCATTAAAATTCATCGCATACAACGCATTATTTAGCGGTGCTATGAAAGAATTATCAAAGATTCCTGAAGATGATAATCGAATCAATCTAGAAGAAGAAATGGCATTATATGTTCCAGAAAAAGTTCCTCCTACCCAAATTCTATCATCTGGCTGCACTAAAATAGCACGAACATCTCCTTTATTGAAGCCACTACCTGAATCGAAGGTATCATCAAGACTTCCATCGTTGTTTAACCGAACAATACGCTTTTGTGAAACCTCATTAAAAGTCAAAAAAGAACCACCTACAATAATCTTCTGATTGGATTGAAGTGCAATTGCAAAAACATATTTATCAAAACCAACTCCTATATTAAAGCTCTCGTCAATACTTCCATCTTGATTTAATCTTACTAAACCTGCAAAGGGTATATTATTGAAAGTTTTAAAACGACCTCCTAGAAGTATTTTCCCGTCTTTTTGCAAAACCAAACTTTCTATGAAAGAGTCTGCGCCTAAACCAATATTAAAATCAGGATCTCTTGCTCCGTTTGGAAGAATTCGGACAATTCTACTAGCATTGACTGCAGATCCATTATATTTTGTAAATGTTCCTACAGCAATTATTTTTTGATCGGATTGAATGGCCAATGCACTAACCTGTCCATTAAATCCATCTCCACTATTAAATGAGTTATCGATATCTCCATTTGGAAATATTCTAACAATACGATTATTCGTAAAGTCATTGTATTTTGTAAAATTACCACCTAAAATTATCTTTCCATCTAATTGCAATATGGTAGCTTTTACTGCATTATTACTTCCTGAATTCGTGGCGTTAAAAGTAAGATCGGTTGTGCCATTTTCTAATAAACAAGTAATTTTTGAAGCAACATTTCCATTGAACTTTTTGAAATTTCCGCCAATTATAGTTTTTCTATTTGGAAGAGGCAAAATGCTAAAAACAGAATTGTCAAAACCAATACCTGAAGCCAAGTATGAAATATCATGTTCTCCTTCGTTACTGATTTTTACTAATCTTCCTTGATTTAGACCATTAAAAACACTGAAAGAACCACCGACAAACCAAGCCCCCTCTTCATCAAATTCTAAAGCGAATACTGAAGCTGTTGCTGGCCCAGAACCGATATCAAAATTAGGTTTTATGCTTCCATCGGGTTCTAATAAAATTAGTCTCACCACTTCGTTGGTATTGTAAAATCCCGTAAAGGAACCTCCAACCATTATTTCTCCATTCTTATTAATCTTGATTGTTTCAACTGCTTCTTTACTAAAACCAGAACCACTTACGAAACTTTCATCTCTAATTCCGTCTTCATTCAAACGGATGATCCTATTAGCGGTAATATTATTAAAAGAAGTAAAATTTCCTCCTAAAACTATTTTACCATCAGGTTGCAAAGCAATGGTATTAACATCATTGTCAAATCCTGCTCCACAATTAAAACTAGAATCAAAAGTCCCATTAGCATTGAGTCTAATAATACGATTAGCTGAAATAGTATTAAATATGGTGAAATTACCGGTTAGAAGTATTTTCTCGTCTGCTAAAATTTTTACTTGTGTAACATTTAATAAAGATCCCGAACCAATAAGAAATGTAGAATCTAGCGATCCATTTGGCAGCAAGCGTGCAACCCTGTTTATCTTACTACTATTATAGTTGGTAAAACTGCCTACAATAATTATTTTCCCGTCAGACTGTAAGGCAATATCATAGACAATTCCTGAAGTTGCTCCAATTGTTGTATTAAAAGTAGGATCATAAGAACCATCTTGATTCAAACGGATTATTCTTCCTGCACTAATTCCGTTATAGCTTGTAAAGTTTCCTCCAATTATAATTTTTCCATCTGATTGTAAACAAGAAGAATAGATTTTACCATTAAAACCCGTTCCCGTATTGAAACTTTCGTCTATGGATCCATCTGTATTTAAACGGGTGAGGTAAGAAACAGCTGTTCCGTTCAATCGCAAAAAATCGCCACCAACAAGTAAAGTTCCATCCTTTTGCATGAGAAGAGTTCGAACAGTACTATCAAACCCATCACCATTTTGTCCATCATCAAGAATGTTAAAAGAGTTGTCAATTTTTCCTTGCTGAGCAGAAACCGTACGAAGTGATATTGAAATTATGATTAGTAAATAAAATATATTTTTAATCAAGACTATATAATTGAAGTTAATATTTGTAAGAATTAAGCTAAAATTATAAAGCGGTTATTAAAAATACAATACCTAGATTTAGGGATATTTTATTAAAAAAAGCCCATTCCTTAGAGAAGAAATGGGCTTTGATGAAGTATTATTTTTTTATGGTAAATTAGAAAAAACAACTTTTTTAGAAACTGTAGAACCGTTTTCTAAAGTTACTTTAACTAATAAAACCTGATCGCTAGAATGCAAATTATTAATTTGTAATTCTGACGAATTTACTTTGTTTTTACTATACATTAACTGAGCTCCAACATTGAAAATATTTACGTCTTTAATTGTTTCTTTAGAAGAAGTAATACTTACTACTTTATTTTTCACTGAAATTAAGACGCTATCTTCAATATTTTCAAAATCACCAGTACCTAATGTTTTATTGGTATAACGAAGAACAAAACGATCTGCAAAAGTTCCGGCTAATGTAGAGAACGTATAATTCTCATTTCGTAAATTGATTATTTTCCCTGTAGTTTTATCTTCTAAATAAACCTCTTGTTTATCAAAGAATCCATCAGCATGATCTATTGCTATAGTAAAATCACTATCTATAGTACTTTTATAACCCAACGGAACAACATCTGTATCGTCAAACGGTAAAGCACGTCCTTGAATGGTTAATTTCTTTGTTTCGTTTATACTATAAAAGTCGATAAATGAATTAGCTCCAAGCGTTGCAGCATCATAATTAAAATCTACGGAATTAGTAGCACCTTGAATATAACCTACTAATATTTGTTTGAAGGCACCTTCAGTATTTCTAATGTTCAGCCAAATACGATTTCTTTCAATACTAGCACTTTTAGCTGTTTTAAAGAAATTAGTATTTTCTGTTGCTCCTTCACGCATATCATTATTAAAATGTATTACTGTCGTTTTTGGTTTAGCAAAAAATCCCTGACCTGCGGCAATAAATCCATCAAATGATTTAGGTGCTGTTTCTCCATTAATATCTGTACTTCCAGCAGCCGTACAAATTATATAATCATTACTACTGTAACGAGCGGTATTGTCTCCAGGAGCTTTCTGCGGAAGTAAGGCATGTATCCAGAAATAAAGCGGGCCCAGAACATCAGGATTAGCATCCCACAATTTCTCTACATCTATCGGTGATGGATAAGGATTTCCTAAGAAAAAGTATTTATCTACAGCTACACCTGTTACGTCTATATTACCGTTATTTGGAACTCCAATAAATTTTCCTTCAAAGGTACCTCCATCAACATTATCAAATTCTTGAGGTCCTCGAATGCTGTATCCTTTTCCTACTTCCATTGGCAATGTTCCATACAAATTAGTTGCCCATTTATACTCAGAAGACCAGTATAAAAATTTATCGAAATAGGTAGTCGGTGACAAGTCTTGCATTCTAAAACCTTCTGGTTTTGTTGATTTAATTGGACTTGACCAATAAGTTAGATCAAAACGGCGTACGTCGGTTGCTCTAATATAAACGATATCACCATCATTTTGGACATTATCCTTTTGTACTAAACTAGAACCACTTTTAAACACCAATTTTCCATTACTTTTTACAATGTTTGTAATTCTTAAAGTAACATTAGACGGGATTTCTACATCTGGTCCTGTAGTTGGAACATCAATAATTAAAGAACATGCCACTACATTTGGTTTATTGCTTTTAAAAGGTTGATCTACTGCTACAGATTTAATTACAACACTTTTGCTTCCATCGGGTTCACCATTACTCCATCCTGAATCTGTCCATTCTGTAATAGAACTTTCGTCTGTTATGACAACCGTTGCAGCGTTTGAGGTACAACCTGTAGTATTATCTTTAACTGTAAAACTATATGTATCTATTGTTAGATTTTGGATAGGTACAGAAGAATCTGTTCCAGAAAAACTTCTTGATCCAGTAGTTAATCCTGTTTGATTAATTGTCCAATTTGCTGGTAAATCAGTTAATGTTATAATACCGAAACCACCACAAGATACATTGTTGTTTTTTGTAATTGTTGGGGTTGTTGGGAGTGGTTTTACTGTTATTGTTGCAGTAGCACTATTAATAGAAGCACAAACACCGTTTGTTATAACAGCTCGGTAAGATGTAGTTGCTGTCAAATTAGAAACTGTAAGTGTTGTACTCGTATTATTTATAACTGTACCTGCCGTTGCGAAATTATCCAATGAAGATTCCCAATGTGCAACTATTCCTGAATTACCGCTTAATGTTAATACAGTATCGCCTGTACCTGAACAAACTGTCGTACCACCTGCAATACTTCCTCCTACTGGCAAAGAATCTACATTAATAGTTCCTGTTGCAGTAATAGTTCCGCAACCGCCAGTTAAAGTAATCGTATAATTATAAGAATTTGTAGAATTTACTGTTGGAGTTCCGCTTATTGTTGCAACATTTCCTGCCCAGATTCCTGAAATTCCAGCAGGAAGGATTCCAAAATTTACTCCTGTCGCTCCATTAGTAGAGTACGTAATATTTGTAATTGCTGTATTAGCACATACGGTCTGTGAGTCTGTTCCTGCAGCTGAAGTTAGTGTTATGGTATTGTTTGGGGTTACAGTATTAGTAATTCCTGCACTAGTTGATGTACAGCCTGATGCATTTGTAACATCTACAGTTACAGTCTGTCCATTTGTTAAAGCTGTTGTTGTATAAGTGTCACTAGCTCCCGATTGAACTGTAGTAGAACCAACTTTAAATGCATAACTCGTTCCACCTGATGCAGTAAAAGTCACTGATGTTCCTTCACAAAAAGTATTATCTGCGTCATTGCTCACTAAGCCTGCTACTGGTAAAGCCAATACATTAACATAAGTAGTAGAAGAAACAGAAGAACAACCTCCTGCAGTAGTTACAACAACTGTCGCGTTCTTAATTCCTGTTCCTGTAACCGTTATTTTAGGATTTTTTATATCAGTTTGCGAAAAGGTCACCCCTGTCGATGTAGTTGTCCAAGAGTATGATACGCCTGAAGCAGGGACATTTTCAACATCTAACTGAACACTTGCACCATTACAAGCATCTACAGTTTTAAATTTTCCTTTAGGTGTTGTTGTCGCTACAGGGTTCACTTGAGAAGTAGGAAGTAAAACAATGTTGTCTACAATAGAACCAAGTGTAGTAGTTTCAAGTGAGTTGTAAAATTCAATCCAAATAGAAGAAGTTGATGGTGTAAATTCAATAGTCTGAAAAACAGAACTATTAGTTGTATCACTAGTTGTATAATTTCTTGTTATTGTACTTGATCCGTCAATTATTTTGACATCAACCGCAACAGTAGGAGAAGATCCCGGTCTACGAGCGTAAATAAAACTTAAAGTATAAGGAACGTTAGGAATAACTGATACCGTTTGTCCTAATGATGCTTCTACATCTAATTCTGCAGTATAATTTTCACTATTGCCGTTTGGAAAATAGACATTTTCTTTTAAAACTTCAACCTTCGTTCCTTTCGTAGTAGCTTTTGACCAATTATTTGTACCATTACTAAAATCTCCGTTTTGAATTAAATTACCTACACAATTTGAAAGAACTACATCATCTGTAGATGAACCACAACTAGCAGTAGTTATTGTCCAATTTAATGTATATACTCCTGCTCCAAGAGGAGTAAATGTAGCGTTAGCAGCATTAACATTACTAAACTGAGTTAGAGCTGTACTTGGACCACTCGCTATACTCCATGTACCTGTACCAGCTGTAGGTACATTGGCTGCTAACGTAAATGCTCCATTGCCATATTGATCAGCCCCCGCATTGGCTACTGTTGGTTTTGGGTTTACTGTGATTGTTTTGGTAACTATTGCAGGGCTACATGAAACTCCGGTAGCCGTCAGTGTTAATGTAATATTTCCTGATTCTGATGCGCCAGCAGTATATGTTGCACCTGAAGGACTCGTAGCATTATTCCAAGTTCCTGATCCGCCACTCCAAGTACCGCCTGTAGCTCCGCCACCAATTGATCCGCCCATGGCAGCTGATGTAGCTCCTTGGCAGATTGCCGCCACAGCCGCTCCCACATTAGCTGTCGGTTTTGGGTTCACAGTTACAGTTAATGTAAATGGCACTCCAGTACAACCTCCTGTAATTGGAGTAACTGTGTAAGTAGCTGTTTGAGCTGTAGATGTGGCATTTGTTAATGTACCTGTTATAGTAGCTGATGCAACAGTATTTGCCGCTCCACCTGTTAATCCTACAGCTGAAACTGATGGTGCGGTCCATGTATATGTTGTATTATCAGGAATTGTTCCATTTGTACCATTTTCTGGTGTTACTGTGAAAGCTGTTCCCGTACAAGCATTATATGTCATTGAACTAATTGTAGCTGACGTCACATCTACCATAACTGGTGCTGAATAAACTGTTGTTCCACCACAGGTAGCCGCTACACGATAATAGGTTTTTACAGTTTGAGTCGTTGTAAATGTTGATTTAGAATTTGCAGTATCCAGATAATAAATGTTAACATTATCAATAACATGATAATCGTTTGATGCTCCTGTACGCCCAGAAAATTTGAATTTCCAGTTAGATTTATCAGAAGACAAATAAGCTGCCGGTAAAGCAAGATTGGAAACAACAACTGTTCCTGCTATAGTAAGTGTTAAATATCCTTTATCATTAACACTCATAACAACATTATTGGATGTAGTCGAGCTTGTTCTTAAATTAAACGGCGCATTTATAGCACTATTAAAAATACTGCTTCCATTGTACGTAATTCTAACTCGGCTACCAGTTTGAACTCCTTCATTATCATAAGTGTCAAGTTGTAAAACAATTCCTGAACCTTCACCATTTTCACCACCTCCTCCATTGTTAGCAATATTTGAAGCGTAGCTCAAACTAATACCATCAGCACCACTACCTCCATAAATTTTATAATCAAAAGATGCTGAAAAAGTATTAATATTCAAACCTGGTGTTTTTTGGATTACAAAACCTCCTGTATAACCTGTATTTAATGTTGTCAAATATAAGACTCCACCAGTTATACTAGTATCACTTCCATAAAGGCTAATATCCCCAACATTAGTATTTGCTGCTTGATCGGTAGAAAAAGTACTGCTAAAAAAAGTTGTCGGAGTCGCTGTCGCGCTTGTCCAAGGAGCATTTCCATTAGGAGAAGTCTGCCACACATACGATGTACCGTCTGCCATTGTATTTTGCAATGACAATGTAAAAGGAGCATTAGGACAAACTGACGATGCTGTACTTAAAGTATTGCCAGGAGCATTTCCTACACAAGCGTCTAAAATAGTAATATTATAATCTTGAATTTGTCCCGTACTTCCTGATATTGCACAAGAGTCTGTATTATAATCAGTTGTGCGACGACTCATAACCCTCATTTTGGTTGATCCCGAAGCAGCACTTGTTGGAATTTGCAAATAAATAGAAGTTGCTTTTCCATCTGCACCGGTAGAGTTGTTTATAGTACCTATTTTATAAGGTCCTTCTCCTGAGTCGGCAAAATCTCCGTCTCCATTCCAGTCAAAAAAAGCAGTATAATAATTATTTACGTTTCCATTAGTATATCCCCTAACTGTTAGTTCATAATATTGTCCTTTCGAAACACTAGCCGCGGCAACATTTGAATAATAAATATAAGGCGCTGTAGAGGAAGGTGAAGTTGGATTATTGATTGATCCAAATAAAACATTTGTAATAGCAGTAACTGATGAAAAAGTAGTACAAGTACTTGACGATACATTTATTATACCAGAATTAGCAAAATAAGTATCATTTTTATTCTGCGCCGCAGAACTTGAACTTCCCCATGAACTCGGAGCAACTTGACTACTGTTCAGTGTAAGGGTATTTGCAGTATGGGTTGTGGTTCCTAAATCTGCTTTTACTCCTGAATTTATAACTAATGCACCAGCTACTGTCGTCGTTCCAGTAAAATATTTTGTTCCACTTCCAGCTAATGTTAAGTTATTAAAATTTGAAACATTAAATGATTGATTATTATTGTTTCCATTTAAACTTACTGTTGCTGTTCCGGGATTAAATGTCCCTGCATTTGTAAAATTGCCCGTGATTGTCAAATTATTAGCTCCTGATGTTAAGCCTCCACCTGTAATTGATAAATTACCATTTATTGTTAAGGCTGTTCCTAATGTGGTAGTTCCTGAACTAACAGTTAAATTATTAAATGTGCTAAATATATTTGTTGGCAAAGTATTATTTGTCTTTAATTGAACTGTTCCGCTGCCAGAATTAAAAGAATTTGAAGAGGAAGTATTACCTAAACCGATACTATTTGTTATTAAAGTACCTCCATTAGTCATATCTAATTTACCATATTTTGTACCACTACCCCCTAGAGTAAAAGCACCATTTACAGTAAGCTGAGAAAGAGAACTTGAAAAATTTAATGTCGCCGTGAAACCATTTACACTCCCGATATTAATTCCTGCACAAGTATATCCTCCATTAACATTAACTATATGATTATTTGCAATCACTACATTATCAATAGGACTAGGGGGGCCGCTTGTAGTCTCATAAGCCCTATTTGTCATACTATTTACTGCATTTGAAGTCAGTGTAAGAACAGTATTACTAGTAATTGAAGCCACAGTTCCTATTGCTGCCCCATTTGATCTTGCAATTACAGACCCAACTGTTAGTTCTGTCAAAAACGAAGTCCCATTTCCATTTACAATATTTGAGGTATTATTCGTAGTAACTGTACCAGTTCGACCAATATCATTTGCAACCCAAGTTGCTGCAACATTCCAGTTGCCAGAATTATTACTTGTTACGGTACCAGATTGAGCCAATAATTGATTTGCTGAAACCACAAAAAACATCCCAACACAAAGCAATCCTAAACTTGATATGCTTGATTTTTTGGATAAAATCTTAGGGGAAATGAAGAATAAAAACGAGTAAAGTAATTTTCTCATCATATAACAGTAGGTATTTGTTTTAAATTTGTTTTTGGTTTGCTTAAAGCAAAAAAGGCATTTCTTTCAAAAAAAAATAAATGTTCTTTTGGTATTATATTGAAATCCAAAATGTTAAAATCTTGGCATTTAGCCGAAATTTAAAAATGTTAAAATTCCGTACAAAAATATTTAAATTAGCCTAATACACAAGGTTATAATTTATTTCTTTTTATAAAATATTAACAAATTTTAGAAATATTTTATAACTAATTGACTATAACTTCATTTAAACGTTAAAACGCATGAAAAAACCGACGAACAGCACTTTTACCATCAAAGAAGCTTTACAAAAATTAGAGCATTTTTGTGCTTATCAAGAGCGCTGTCACGATGAAGTTGTTGATAAATTATACAGCCTAAAAATGACTCGTGATGAGATCGATACTATTGTAGTTCAGCTTATTGAAGGCAACTTTTTAAACGAAACTCGTTTTGCTTGCAGTTTTGCTAGAGGCAAACACAGAATTAAAAATTGGGGAAAAATCAGAATTACAAACGAATTAAAAGCGAGAAACATTTCTTCAACAAATATTACTTTGGCTTTAAAAGAAATTTCACCCGAAGAATATTTCGAAACTTTCGAAAATCTTGCAGAAAGATCTTGGAATACTATTTCTGAAACTAATCTTCTTAAAAAGCGTAAAAAATTTTGTGACTACATGCTTCGAAGAGGTTTCGAAAGCAATTTAGTTTACGAAAAAGTAAAAGAATTAGAAGAAAACTAAACTTGTTTTTTTAATACTCCAAAAAGAAGAATTTTTATAAATTTTCTAAATTCTTAAAACTTCTCATCCTCAAAAAAACAACACAACTCATAGTTATAAAATATTCCTATTTCTAAGATTTTATAGCAAATCTGACGTTTTTTAGTCTAAAAGCGCAAAAAACAACCTCGAAAAATTCATTTTTTTACGATTATTCTTATAATATTTTCCATTCTTTTATAAGAATATTTATCGAACATTAAAATTTTTAATGTAGTTCATCGACTATTTTAACAATTCATCGATTATATATGGGTTCTCAAAACCCTACCAAATTCTAGCTCGTAGATGTATCTATCTTTGCCGCGCTTCGAAAGTTCTATGCCAGCATAACAAATTGATAGAAAACATTTAACATGAAAAAAACTTTACTTTTATTCTTATTGTTGCCTTTTTTTGGATTTGCTCAAGGTTTGAGTGGTGATTATATAATTAGCAAAACAAATACGTTAGCAAAATTTGAAACACTGACAAGCGCTATCGCAAAATTAGAGCAAGTTGGTTTTGATGGTCCAGTAAATTTTTTGCTTGACGAGGACCAAACCGTTACCTCGCAATACGTACTTAAAGAATACGCCAATTCAAGCGAAACAAACATTCTTACCATTAAACCCTACACTGATAAAAACATTACAATTACTGCTAAAAAACCAAATGACTATACAGGGATTGCCGCAGTTTTTTTATTTAATGGAGCCACGAATATAATTATCGATGGAAGCAATTCTACAGCCAACACAAGAAATTTAACTTTAATTAATGATGACGCGTTAGGTTACGTAGAAAGATCAATTATTTGGATAGCTAGCAATGGCACAAAAGGATCAAATAATATTACTATAAAAAACAGTACTTTCAAATTTTCTAATCGCAATGCTGGAGTAAATCTTTTATCGGGAGTTTATTCTGGAAACAATACTATAGGAGGAAACAATACCATTAGCAAAGAAGCAAATTCTGCTAGCAATTCAAAAATTACGATTTCTAATAATGAAATGATAAATACGAAAGAAGGTATTTACATAAACGGAAATGGTACGGCGACATTATCTCCTAATTCATGGAAAATTAAAGAAAATAAAATTGGAAGTTCTATTACAGAACAAAAGCCTATTAGAGGAATGTATCTTTCTAATATGCTAAATTATGAAATCTCCAATAATACAATATCAGGAGTTAGAAACACCGAAAATCAAAGTAATGATGCTGCAGCAATTGTTCTTTTAGGAACTAGTACAGGGACAATTTCTAGCAATACAATTGATGACATTGCAAATGCTGTACACAATAATGGTTATTTAACAGCTGGTATATTGGTTAAATCAACAGGAGTTACCAATATCTTCAATAATATAATAAGTAAAGTTTACAACACTACAGCAAATTCTGATAAAGGGAATTTTCAAAATAGAGGACATAATATTTTTATAACATCTGGAAGCAGAACTAATGTATATTACAACACTATTATTGGTAGTGGAGCGCCTACTGGCACAACACGCGCTTCTTGTCTATATACAACTGGGGGTTCTGGAATCAATGTTAGAAATAACATTTTTATCAATACCCAATCTGGCATACAATATGCCTTCTTTATTGCTGGCGGTACTTTAGGTACAGTTAGTCATAATAATTACTACGTAACAAACAGTTCAGGTGGCTTTTCTAATAGAATTGGCGGAGGAGACGACGGAACTGAATATATAGGAACAGGTGCTACAGGAGTTACGGCTTGGAATAGTGCCACTTCAGAAACTAATTCTACAATCATCAACCCTTCTTTTACTTCTGATTACCACTTACAAGATGTTGCAGCCAACAATGATTTGCAAGGAATAGCCATTTCAGAAGTTACAAATGATATTGATGGAGAAACAAGGGTTAAGCCATATATTGGAGCAGATGAAATCTTAAAGTGCGCACCAACAGGTGACCAAACTGCTTTTGGATCAAATATTTGGAATGGATATGTTTATAAATTAACAACCAATACCATGCCTCCAAATATTTCTTATCCTGCTTTGCCAAGCACTAGTATTGCAACTTATATAGGAACTGTAACTGAAAACAAAAACTTTGATAGAAATATTGGAGGTGGTGCTGTTACTGGTCAAACTTCGAATTTTGCTTGTGATGTTGCTCCTTCAGATCGATTTTTTGTACGATATAAAATGCTTGCTGATATTACTGAAGCTGGCGTATACAGTTTTGATATTGGAAGCGATGACGGGGTAAGACTATATATCGATGATGTAGCTACACCTCTTATATCAAGATGGAATGGTCATGGCTACACTATGGATTATGCTACACAAGATTTAGCTATAGGCCAACATAAATTTGTTCTTGAGTATTATGAAGACGGAGGTGATTCAAGAGTTTCTTTTTTCTTTGGCATTCCAAAAGGAAATCCTTCTGAATATGGAGACAAAGTTTGGAACGTTTATGGTTATGTGAACAACGATATAACCTTGGCCAATGTAAGATATGCTGGTTATTATGTTGATCCAAATTTAAATCCCGATTCAACAAATTATTGGCCAAAAGATAAATCTCCTTCAGCTGCAACCATCTGGCAAGGTTCTCAAATACCAGACAACAATTTTACAGTGGTTTACAAACGCAAAGGTTTTGATTGTGGATTATACCAATTAAAGCATATGAATCATGATGATGCTATTGAGCTTTACATCGATGATAAATTAATATTTTCTAAATATGGTTGGGATAATGCTACATATTTAATTAACAATGGAGATCTTTACCCTTTAAACAGCGAGTCTAGAGTAGAGATACGTTTAAGAGAAGACGGGGGCGATGCTAACCTTGGAATTAATTTTACAAAAACAGATATTATTTACAATGGGACTGGAACTATTCCTGATGGAAGTAGCTTAGTAATCAATAAAGACACTGCTTTAGAATCTGATCTTAAAGTTTGCTCCTGCACGATTAATCCAGATATTACTCTAACCGTTAAAAAAGATGTTACCCTAACTGTTGATGAAAACATAAAAGTTGAAACAGGAGGTAAATTACTAATTCTAGACGGCGGATCATTACTTCAAACTTCAACAAGTAAAGACATGTTTTCTGGAAGCATGCAGGCATTTGAAATACAAAGAATTACCAAAGTACGACGTTTTGATCTGACGTATTGGTCACCACCAGTAAATAACCCAGATTTTAAAATGAATACTTTGTCTCCTGAAACCTATTTTGATAAATATCTTTACTGGTCTTCTGATTTCAAATGGGCAACCAATCTGTATGGAACATTGCCAATGGAAGTTGGAAAGGGATACAGCATTCGAGGACCACAGTCTTTTAATAATGAATCGGCCTCTGATTTTACAGGAAAATTCTATGGAAAACCAAATAATGGAGACATTGTAATTCAAACCACCGCAGATAAATATTATTTTACAGGAAATCCTTATCCATCTGCTATTGATGCTCGAAAATTTATTAAAGCAAATGGAGATGTCGGACCATTATATTTTTGGACACATGCATCGTTGCCAAAAAAAGAAAATGGCAGCAACACTGCTACATACAGCAGTCCAGATTATGCAATATTTACATCATTAGGAGGAACAAGAGCGACAACTGGAGGAGAAATGCCTTCTGGATATATTGGGGTAGGACAAGGCTTCTTTGTAAAACCAAAAGTAACTTCAATTATTTTCAACAATGATCTACGTGTAAAAGCACAAAATACGCAGTTTTTCAAAACTACTGCGAAAGAAACCGAAACTGAAGTAAATCGCTTATGGTTAAATCTGAGTAATAATGAAGATGCTTTCAAACAGCTATTAATAGGATATGCAGAAGGCGCAACAAATACTTTCGATTATAATTATGATGCCGTTACACTAGCAGCTAATTCTTATGTAGATTTTTATACGATTAACGAAGCAAAAAAATTGGCTATTCAGGCAAGAGCTTTACCTTTTGACAACACAGAAATAATTCCTCTTGGCTATAAAGCAACTGTAGAAACTTCGCTTACAATCTCAATAGATCACGCAGACGGATTTTTCGACCAACAAGCAGTTTATCTTGAAGATAAAACAACAGGTATAATAACAGATTTACGTGCTTCAAATTACACTTTTACAACTCTTGTCGGAACTTTTCCAGATCGTTTTGTATTACGTTACACTAATAAAACACTTGGCACAGATGATTTTGAAAATTTAGCCGATGGAGTTTTAGTAGCTGTAAAATCAAAAGTTGTAAATGTAACCAGTGGAACTGAAAACATTAAAGAAGTTCAGATTTATACTATTGGCGGTCAAATGCTTTACAACAAAAACAAAATTGAAGCTAAAGAATTGCAGATTCCAAACTTACATTCAAGCAATCAAGTTTTATTAGTAAAAGTAATTCTTGAAAATGGTCATGAAACAAAAAAGAAAATCATATTTAATTAATAGCAAAAACCCATCTTAAAAGATGGGTTTCTTGTTTTTATTTTTAAAATTCAGTTTTACAGCAATCGCACTGATAACGATATTTTGAATAAAAAGGCATCAGAACAAAAAGCAGTGAAAAAATAAATGCAACTAATGATTTCGTATCTCTTAGTGAAGTAATCATTTCGACTTTTTCGGCACCGCAATTTGGGCATTGAATTAAATCATTCTTTTCATCTAATGAATATTGACTAACTGTCGAAAGAATTTCACTTGCTTTTTTAAAATCTTCTTCTCTCACAAAAAGCTTGACCCCACCAACAGCATTACTCCATATCGGATTTGAATCTACTATGTGATTATCTCTTAAATAAACTTCTATTCCTTCAGATTCTAGCTTGCCAAAGAATATTTGGGCTTCTGATGAATATTGATAACTTCTAACTAATCTAAAACCTTCTTTCATACTTAAAAAACAAAATCTCTAACCAATTCTAAAACTTTATTAATCTCTTCCTGCGAATTATAACTATGAAGACAAAAACGTATACGTTCTTGGCCTTCTGGAACAATTGGAGAAAAAATAGATTGAACATCGAATCCTTTATCTTGAAGATTTTCCGATAATTCTTTTACATTTTTATTACAAGGAATAATAGCAGAATGTATTGGAGATTTACTATGTACAAACATTGGCTTTAAACCTAATAAATTTTTCTGCTGATTAAAAAACACAATATTTTGACGAAGTTTTTCACGGGTTTCTTTTTCGATTTCCAACTGTTGATACGCTATAAAAATGGTTGCTACAGCATGAGGAGATAATCCAGTTGTATAAACAAAGCTTCTCGCAGAATTGATTAAATATTCTTTAAGACTATCACTTCCTAAAATTGCAGCGCCTTGACATCCTAAACCTTTTCCAAAAGTTACAATTCGAGCAAAAAATTTATTATGCAATTGCAAATATTGAGTTAGACCTTCTCCTTTATCTCCAAAAACGCCTAAAGCGTGAGCTTCGTCAACAATCAAATAGCAATTGTATTTTTCTGAAAGATACACCAGTTCTTCTAAATTCGGACTATCGCCATCCATAGAAAAAACAGTTTCGGTTACAATATAAATTGTAGCATTTGAATGGTTAAGAATAAGTCGCTCTAAATCTTCAACATCATTGTGAATATAATAATGAGATTTAGCTCGAGACATTGCGATTCCATCTTTTATTGAGGCATGACATAATTCATCGCACAAAACAACATCATTTTCTTGCGGTACAGCGCTAAAAAATCCCAAATTGGCATTGTATCCCGAATTGAAAATTAAAGCCGCTTCTGCCTCATGAAATTCCGCTATAAAACTTTCTGCAATTTGATAAAGAGAATGATTTCCTGAGATTAATCTTGAACCTGTCGCTCCGTTTTGGAAAATCTCATTTTCTAATAAATAAGCATGACTGTGCTTGAAAATAGTTTCTGACTTCGAAAATCCGATGTAGTCATTAGACGAAAAATCAATCAGATTATTAAATACAGGCAATTTTCTAAACAGATTGTTCTGTATACAAGTTTCCAATTTACGATTAAGATTTTCCGGCAGCTTCATAAAAACAAAGTTAGACAATTCATTTTAGAAAAAACAAGCAGCGAATTTCTGTGAAATTCACTGCTTTTCTAAATTTAAATTGCGCTAATAAAAGGCGATTGATGACTATATTTAGATTCAACCATTTCTTTTACTAGAAATTTCGAAATATCCAATGCAGTAATTCTATCTCCTAAACAATCTTCAAGATTTACAGAGATTTTATCACTATCATCAGAAAAAACAATTAACGGAACACGAACCTGCGTCCAATTAACCTTACTGTTAGTTAAAAGATCGTAAGTTAATTGACGGTCTTTCTGAATTTCAGGAAAGTTAGTTTTCATCCAGTCGGTTGCCATGATTGTTTTTGGACTTTTTTTATCAAATGGAGTATCGATATTTAATCCTACAAGAAGAATGTATCTCTGAATTTCATATTCATTCATAGCATTTAGAACATTCTTTGTCGCCTCACTCGCTACCATCGGTTCTCCTGGTCTCTGACCAATAGTGCTAATTACAGCCTGACAATCCTTAAGCAATAATTTTACAGATTCTTCCTTAATAGCATCACCTTTAATGATTTCAATTTTTGAATTTTGAAAGGTAAAATTGTCTGGATTTCTTAATAGAAGTTTTACACTAAAACCGTTTTCTAATAATTGGTTTACAAGATATTTTCCTGTTCTTCCGCCACCGCCAAGAACAGCAACTTTTGATATATTTTTCATATATATTCTTTATAAAATTTGACATAAGTAATATATGCCCCGTCAAATAAGACGAAGCAATAACATAAAAGCTTACTGAGCTTTTACAATTGATCAAATATTTTATAAAGAGATTTTGATAGTTCAAAAATACAGAAATAAAAAAAGCCAGACTTTAAATCTAGCTTTAAATGTATTTTTTTTTTAACAGTTTAAAAGATTGTATACGTCACCGTATTACTCGTCGTACTATTGATAGTATATTGAGTAGTCGCAGGATAACCTCGTTTTACAATATCACGTTCTGCAGCAGTAAGTGGCGACTCGCAACAGATTCCCAACCAAGGGGCAGTATATGTTGGACCAACGACGACATTTGTAGCTTCTATTGAAGCTTTAGTAACATTCTCAGAACTTGTAGTTAGAGACATTGTCCCAAAACTTAATGCAATTAGCAGTATTCCTAAAAAAACTTTTTTCATAATATTTTTTTTAAATGTTATTATACTTACAAACGTAGTTAATAATCAGTAAAATATTACAACTTTTAAAATGGCTTTTTCATGTTTTTTGTTAATTTTCTGACATATAAAATATCAGACTCAAACAAAACAATACAAAAGGCAAATACTAACTATTGTATATTCTCTTTTACCACCCATTTAAAATTTCCTTTCTCTGTAGCGTCAAGCAAATCAATATTGAGTTTGTTGGAAAGATCGAGAGAAAATTGAAATGCTGATTCTTTATCTTCAAAACTGTACATTTTATAATGTCTGTTTTTAACGTACCAAAGATTTGTCCCAAACTCACCATATCTATCTTCAAAAAAAGAAATATATTCAAACTCTGTAGCTTTCAATTTCACATCATAAGAAAATGGTCCAATAATGTATCTTGAAATTACTGTATTAGTCTCCAAGTTTATCAGCATGTTTTTGGTCGCCGAAAATTTGAATCCATAGACTAAACAATATGTTCCACATAAAAGAAATGTAACAAAAGCTCTGATGGCTATTTTAATCGACACTTCAATAAAAGCAAAATATACAAACAAAACAATCATGTATATGAAAGCTCCAAAAAAAATTGATGCTAATAATAGCTCGTACCAAGCTCGTTTACCAGTAAAAATCGAAATTTCATTTTCTTTTTTTTCTCCCATGTGCCAAAAATAAAAAAAGCCAGACAATGTTGTCTGGCTTTTCTGCTTATTTTGAAATTGTCTTAGTCAACTAATACAATTATCTTATTGTTTTTCATTTCGATTGTTCCTGACTTAATCTCTAAAGTATAAGTTTGGTCATTCACTCTCGTAAATTTATCAGCAGCCTCTTTAGAAAAACTGAAGCTTGGAGCTGCAATTTTAATTGTCCCTTCTTCTAAAATAGAAACAATTGGCGCGTGATGATTTAAAATCTGAAAGCTTCCATTAACTCCTGGTAAAGTAACAGATGTTACCTCTCCTGAAAATAATTTCGCTTCTGGTGATACTATTTCTAAAATCATATTTTTTTTAGTTAATAGTTGATGGTTGATGGTTGATGGTTGCTTTCTAACAACTGACAACTAACAACTAACAACCAATATTATTATGCTTCAGCTAACATTTTCTCTCCAGCTTCGATTGCATCTTGAATAGAACCTTTCAAGTTGAAAGCTGCTTCTGGAAGGTGATCTAACTCACCATCGATGATCATGTTAAATCCTTTGATAGTATCTTTAATATCAACTAATACACCTGGAATACCTGTAAATTGCTCTGCTACGTGGAATGGCTGAGACAAGAAACGTTGTACACGACGTGCTCTAGATACTGCAAGTTTATCTTCTTCAGATAATTCTTCCATACCTAAGATCGCGATGATATCTTGTAATTGTTTGTATTTTTGAAGAATTTCTTTTACTCTCTGTGCGCAGTTGTAGTGCTCATCTCCTAAGATATGTGGAGTCAAAATTCTTGAAGTAGAATCTAACGGGTCAACCGCAGGATAGATACCTAACTCAGCAATTTTACGAGACAATACAGTTGTTGCATCTAAGTGCGCGAAAGTTGTAGCTGGCGCAGGGTCAGTTAAGTCATCCGCAGGAACGTAAACCGCTTGTACAGATGTAATAGATCCTTTGTTTGTAGATGTAATACGCTCTTGCATAGCACCCATCTCTGTTGCCAAAGTTGGTTGGTAACCTACTGCAGATGGCATACGTCCTAAAAGTGCTGATACCTCAGAACCTGCTTGTGTAAAACGGAAGATATTATCAACGAAGAATAATACGTCTTTTCCTTGGTCAGATCCAGCTCCATCACGGAAATACTCAGCGATAGATAATCCTGAAAGTGCCACACGTGCACGAGCTCCAGGTGGCTCATTCATTTGTCCGAAAACGAAAGTAGCTTTAGACTCTCTCATTCCTGGCATATCTACTTTAGATAAATCCCATCCTCCATTTTCCATAGAGTGCATGAAATCATCACCGTATTTAATAATTCCTGACTCTAACATCTCACGAAGCAAGTCATTTCCTTCACGTGTTCTTTCACCTACTCCAGCGAATACTGAAAGTCCACCGTGACCTTTTGCGATATTGTTGATCAACTCCTGAATCAATACTGTTTTACCAACACCAGCACCACCAAACAATCCAATTTTACCTCCTTTTGCATAAGGCTCGATCAAATCGATTACTTTAATACCTGTGAATAAAACTTCAGATGAAGTTGATAAATCTTCAAATTTAGGAGCTTGTCTGTGAATAGGCAAACCGTTTTCTCCTGTTTTAGGTAAATTACCTAAACCGTCAATGGCATCTCCAACAACATTAAATAAACGTCCATATACGTCTGGACCGATTGGCATTTGGATTGGATTACCAGTTCCAACTACCTCATATCCTCTAGACAAACCGTCTGTAGAGTCCATAGAGATTGTACGAACAGTGTTTTCCCCAATGTGAGATTGTACTTCTAGAACTAAGATAGTTCCATCTTTTTTAGTGACTTCTAGTGAATCATAAATTTTTGGAAGTTCAACATCTTTACCGTTGAAAACTACGTCAACTACTGGTCCAATGATTTGAGCAACTTTTCCTATTACTTTTGACATTACTTATGTATTTATTAAATAGCTATTTAGGTTTATCGAAAATACCTCTTTTTTCAGAGCGCAAAGATAATTTTTTAAAATATAAAATCAATTTTTTTTTCATAAAAAATAGCATGATTTTGTTTGATTCATAAAACTTGCTCAAAAAATAACAAAAACAGCATTTTTTTAATAAAAGAAAAAAACCGCTTCATCTGTAAAAATGAGCGGTTTTTTGATATTGAACTAATTCTTTAATTATAACTGTTTCGAAAATAGAACCTGATAATTACCAATATCTACACCTTTTAAGTTAGAACCATACTTAGCATTAATGGCCTGAATAAATTTATTAGCAATAAAAGCATACCCTCTTGGAGTAGGATGAACTCCGTCTAAAGAAAACATACCTCCAGTAACGAAAGTAGCTTTCAATGTAAAATTGTTCATTGTAATTCCGCTTGCTTTATTTAAATCAGACATAATCGATTCCGCATCAACAATTGCTAAACCATTTGCCTCAGCAGCTGCTTTTATAGTTGCATTATAAGCTGCGGTAGCTACTCCTATTTCATCTACTTCAGAAGGCAACAAAACATATCTATCTGGCAAAGGAAAAGTAACCCCTAATTGCGCTAAAGATGGCGAAGGCGAAGCGATTCCGTCTAAAGCCACACTTGGCGCCTTACCTATTCTTGTAGAAGCCCCTAAAACAATTAAATCAGTAGGCAATGCTTGTCTTGCTCTTCCAAAAATCATTCCCATTGCTGTAGCAGTATTAACATCTAATCCACCACCCATTAGCACTGCTTTTAAATTTGCTGACAAATCTGGCAATGTTTCATCTACAATCAATAACGGATTATTTCCTGTTGAAGACAGAAGCTTAATTCTATCACCCTGACCTAAAAATGCTAATGCATTATGCAAAGGACCATACAATTGTGCATTTAAAGCTGGAATCAAACTAACTCCTTTATCAGTTAAACTAGCTTGACTAAGTTGATTATAAGCAATTACATGAAAATGAGGAAGTGTTGTTATAACAGGAAGATTTGCCACAACACCTTTTCTTCCGCCAGCAACAAGCTGAGCAACCAAAGCTTTGTACGCACCGTCAAAAGTCGCAGGAGGAGTTAAAGGATTTACCGTAGGATCTCCACCAGCTGTTGCATATCCTAACTCATCATTACCTCCAATCCATAAAGAAAAGAAAGTAGGATTTTGACTTAAAGCATCAGCCAAAACAGTTGTTGTTGCACTAGATGCGAAACGAGCAAAATACGGATTTGCTGTTCCTGTAGCAACACCAGCAGCATTACCATAACCAGGAGCAAGCAAATGAAAGCTTTTTGCCCCAGGAACTCCTAAATTATTAAACGCCCCTGATAAATGCGCTGTAACCTCTGTAGTAGGCACTCCGTTTACAGGATCAACTGTTGAATTCGGATGTTCTGGTGTTATTGCTGTATTAAAATACAAACGCGGTCCGCTAATTATATTTCCTCCTAACAACAATCCACCTACATTATCATTTGCAAAAGGCGTTTTAAATTCACCTCCACCTACTAAAGCAAATTGCTGTGCTAAAATATTTGGGTAAGCTCCTTCTTGACCTTTAATAAACAAAGCATTATCACTAAATCCTGCCGCAAAAGAATCTCCTAAAGCAACATACTTCGAAAAATCTGCAGTTCCAGCAGTTAAAGGCTTACCATCAGACGACTCTACTACAGGAGTCACATCATCATCACTATTACAAGCCATAAAGGTTAACGAAACCAATACAAGCCACTTGAAATTTTTTATCATAATCTATATTTTTTATAATTATCTGTTTCTCGACATAGACCTAGAAACACAAATAATGAATTTGACTTAGAGTTAATAATCAATTATGGGTTAATAGTCCAAGAAGCAAAATATTGCTGTCCGATTAATCCAGCTCCAATAACTTGGTAATATTCTTTACCGCCAATATTAGCAGCTCCTAATTTCACAACAGATTTCAATTTTGGAATTCCATAATTTATTTGAGCATCAATTACTGTCGCAGATTTGATTGTACCATCTGCAAAGTTAGATTCCCATTCGTACTCGCTGTTCCATCTTCCACTTACATTAAATCCGAAGTTTTTGAATAATTTATCATTTCCAAGAGATACTTTAACTCTATGTTTTGGCGTATTAAATCCAGCCTCAAAACTTGGGTCTTTAGCTTGATCAAAATCAAATTGAGCATAATTATAGTTTAATCCTAATTCGAAGTCGCTAATTATTTTTCTAGAAAGACCAACACCAAATCCTAACGAATGAATCTCTACATCTGAATTTGTATACAATTGATATGCTCTATATTCTCCGTTTTGAAGAGCACGTATAGATTGTGCACCAGCATCTGTAACAGGATTACCAGGCACTGGCAGATTAGGACTATCCTGAGCTGTCCCGTAAAAAGTAGAAACCACATTTAAATTACCAATAAAATTATTGTAGATATTATAATACCCATTAATATCGATTGATGTACCTTCAAAAATAGAACGATATCCAACCTCAAAAGCCTTTACTTCTTCTGGCTTTACATAATTAGCTCTTGATTTTTTTAATAGCGCAGCGGCTGCCACAGGATTACTTCCTGCCATTGCAGAAAATGCTGTAACAGAACTTGCCAAGTAAGAGTTGCCATAAGCATCATTACCATTCATAATCTTTGTAGGACTTCCAGCATAAAGCTGACCTTCTGCGCTAAGACTGAAAGTTTCATTAAATCTAGTTAAGTTATCTGGAGCAGAACCTAACAATACTGCATTACCAATATTAAATCCGATATATTGATCTTGAGTTGTCGGGTTTCTAAAACCTGTTTGAAAAGATCCTCTGAAATTATGATTTCTCTTTTCTCCAGCAGAATAAACAAGAGACAAACGAGGAGAGTAATTACCATCAAAGTTTTTAGATTTATCATAACGAAGCGATCCTGTAAACTTCATTCTATCATCCAGAAACTTTTTCATCAACTGTGCATAAGCTCCGTACTCATTATAATTAATCAAGCTAGTAGCATCCGTATAAATTCTTCCGTGAGAATTTAACTCATAAGATCTAAAAGAACCTCCGACTTGAATTTCAGCAAATTTTATAATATCTCTGAAATTATAGTTTGCATCTGAGTGATACATTTTAGAATTATCCACCAATCTCGATCCGCTTAAAACATCTGGATCATTTATAACTTGATTAAATGCATTTTTAAATTCAGCTGTACCTGGTAAAAAACGACCTGTATCTGCTGTAGATCTTGCCAAAGCATTGGCTTGTTGCGGATTCATACCTGCTAAAGTTCCTTGAATATAAGCTCCCGCATATTGTCCAAACCAAGTATTATCGTCTTTCCATTTTCTATTTACATTAATTCCTGTAAATACCATATCGTAAGAATGACCTCCATCCTCTCCTGTCATATACCCTCTCACGAAGAAGTTTTTTCCTCTAAACTCTAATTTATGCTGTTGCATAAAAAAGTCATTTAAATAATATCTGTTTGCTCCTTGGTAAACCGCATTTCCAGTTCCAAATTTACTCTGCCAGATAATTTCCAATCTTTCATCGCCAAAAGGTCTTCCGTGCAAAGAGAAATCAATTTTCTTATTAGCCGCTTTATTATCTGTCAAATCAATTTCGTTATAACCCGTTCTACTAACATTTGAATTCGGAAGAAGATTAGATGCTCCAACAGGAATCAATCCCATCGTTTCCAATTTTTGACCAACACCTCTAATATTTGTCGAAGCCTCATCACCATAAACGTTAATACCATCATAGTTAGGATCTGTTCTATCAATACCTGCTCTCGTTTTATCATTATAATTTGTTGCATACCAATCTGTAGCTTGCATATAAGTAAAGTTTGCTTTTGCTGCAAAATATTTATTAAAAGCATGAGCGAATCGGATACCAAAATCATAAAAACTATTTGTTCCAGCTGCTTCTTGCGAAGTCGCACCATATTTAAAATAAGTTGAAACACCCTGATTGGTAAACGGACTTTTACTTGTCATAAATAAAATTCCATTAAAAGCATTTGCTCCATACAAAGCAGATGATGCTCCTGGAAGCAACTCAACACTTTGAACATCAATTTCTGAAACTCCAATCATATTCCCCAAAACAAAGTTTAATAATGGAGACGAGTTATCCATTCCATCTACCAACTGCATAAAACGAGTATTAGCCACAGTAGCAAATCCTCTCGTATTGATTGACTTGAATGACATACTACTAGTATTCATCTGCACTTCTTTCATGTTTTCTAAACCATCATAAAAAGAAGGAGAAGCAGTTTTTTTGATTTCCTGCACACCCATTCTTTCAATAGTTACAGGAGACTCTAGAATTCTTTCTGGTGTTCTCGATGCAGCAACAACGATTTCATCCAGTTTAGTTTCTTCATCTTTTAAAATCACATTCACTTTTTGATTTGCCGTTGTTACGCTTATCGTTTTTGTCTCAAATCCTACTGCAGAAACCTTTATAGACAAAGGCAATTTAGCATTAGTAGTTAATTTAAACGATCCGTCAAAATCAGTAGAAGCACCACTGTTTTCTCCGACAACAACAACATTGGCACCAGGGATAGATTGTTTGTTACCATCGGTAACCGAACCTGTAATTGTATTCTGTGCAAAGGACACTCCGCTGAATAACAACATAATTAGCAAGTAGACTCTCATTTTGGGTTAGTTTTTTGTTAGTATATATAGCCAAAATAAGCAAATATTTTAATATGCATAAAAAAATGTTAAATAAAATCGATATTTATCATTGTTTTGCGCTATATTTTAACTATTTACTAATTCATTTTATTAAAATAAAAACAAAGAAAACCTAAAGAAAAATCAGTTTACTATGCATACATATAATATTTTATCAAAAAATTGAAAATTTCATAAAAATACATATGCGTAAAAAAATTATTGGCAATAAAAAAAAGCGAGACCTAAATCTCGCTTTTTTAACATATTTATATTTTGAAAAATAAACTTATTCTACAGTAACCGATTTTGCTAAGTTACGTGGCTGATCTACATTACAACCTCTCATTACAGCAATATAGTAAGAAAGCAATTGTAAAGGAATAGTAGTAACCAATGGCGACAATGCATCTGAAGTTTCTGGAATTTCGATTACATAATCAGCTAATTCACGAACCTGAGTATCACCTTTTGTAACGACTGCAATAATTTTACCGCTTCTTGATTTAATTTCCTGGATATTACTCACAATCTTGTCGTAATGTCCTTGTTTAGGCGCAATAACAATAACCGGCATATGTTCGTCAATTAAAGCAATCGGACCGTGTTTCATTTCGGCAGCTGGATAACCTTCTGCATGGATATATGAGATCTCTTTTAATTTCAATGCACCTTCTAATGCTACAGGGAAATTGTATCCTCTACCTAAATAAAGACAGTTTGGCGCATCTTTAAAAGCAGCAGCAATTTCTTTAGCTCTAGCATCAGTTTCTAACGCTTCAGACACTTTCTCAGGAATAATTTCTAATTCTTGTAGGTAAGTATGAAAATCTGTATTTGACAATGTCCCTTTTGCTTTTCCTAAACGTAAAGCAATCATAGTAAGAACTGTGATTTGAGTAGTAAACGCTTTTGTAGAAGCTACTCCAATTTCTGGTCCTGCGTGCGTGTAAGCACCAGCATGACTTTCTCTAGAAATAGAAGAACCCACTACGTTACATACTCCAAATACAAACGCTCCGTTTTCTTTAGCCAGTTTAATAGCTGCCATAGTATCTGCAGTTTCCCCAGATTGTGAAATCGCTATAACTACGTCATCTTTATTTATAATTGGGTTTCTGTATCTAAATTCAGAAGCATATTCTACTTCAACAGGAATACGTGTAAATTCCTCAAAGATATATTCTGCTACCAACCCTGCGTGCCAAGAAGTTCCGCAAGCTACAATTAAAATTCTTTTTGCGTTTAAAAATTTCTCTAGATTATCCTCTACACCAGCCATTTGAACAATTCCTTCATTAGCATGAAGTCTTCCTCTGTAAGTATCTTTAATTACACTTGGCTGTTCGTAGATTTCTTTAAGCATGAAATGATCATATCCACCTTTTTCAATCTGCTCCAAGTTCATTTGAAGTTCTTGAATGTAAGGATCCACTAAAGAGTCATCTTGAATTTTTCTAATTTTGATTGGCTTATGCAACCTGATATTCGCCATTTCGCCATCTTCTAAATAAACTGCATTAGAAGTGTACTCAATAAACGGTGAAGCATCAGAAGCAACAAAATACTCTCCTTCTCCAACTCCAATTGCCAACGGACTTCCTAATCTAGCCGCTACAATTTCGTTTGGATTTTTTCTATCAAAAACAGCAATTGCATACGCACCTACAACTTGGTTTAATGCAACTTGGACAGCTTTACCTAATTTAATATTTTCTTTCTTCTGAACCTCTTCTATTAAATTAACTAAAACTTCAGTATCTGTATCCGATTTAAAAGTATATCCTCTTTTGATAAGCTCTTCTTTCAAAGGAGCATAATTCTCAATAATTCCGTTATGGATAATTGCCAAATCTCCAGAATTAGAAAGATGAGGGTGCGAATTCACGTCATTTGGAACCCCGTGAGTTGCCCAACGCGTATGTCCAATTCCAATATTACCAATTGTTGAAAAACCCTCATTAGCTTTAGCTTCAAGATCAGAAACTTTTCCTTTGGTTTTACAAACTTTAATTCCCGATTCGTCGTCATATAACATAACGCCGGCACTATCATATCCTCTGTACTCAAGACGCTTTAATCCTTTTATTACAATAGGATAGGCATCTCGGTGACCGATATATCCAACAATTCCACACATATATATTTATTAATTTGGTTTCGTGTAGTAGACTTCAAGTCTCAATCTTTTCTTTTCCTGATCTGAGTCAGGAGCTCCTCCCTTTTTCCCTCCAAATAAGACTGTGCCTAAAGGACTCATAACTGATGTTCTTGGTGCTACAGATATAAGCTCATTTTTATTCTTCAATGCATTAAACGCAAGTACTGCTGAACTTTGAGAAACAACCAGACCTAAATCAACATTTTTTGCCGTTGCATCTTTTATCAGATTACGAATATGTCCTGTGATTCTAATTTTATAACTTTTTCCTCTTTTATCAGAATCAAGAGTAATTAATCCTCCATAGGTAGATAAAGCATCTGTAGAGTAATCTACTAAAACGGCATTATTTGTCAAATCGTATAAATAAACCCTATTTGGTTCTTCTGTGCCTTTCATTTTATCAGCATCGATGTAGAAAACCAAATTAGCTTCGTTAACTTTCCAGTTTTTAGTAGTAACATTATGCCTAATTTCATCTAATTCATCTGGAACATTATTTGGCTTATTTACAACCTGCCCGTTATCATCATAACCCATTACATCGGTCGGATTAAAAAGTTTTACAACTGCCAAAGATCCTTCTCCTCCTTTTAAATAGAGCTTATCGTCTCCATCTGTTTTATTTGCACTTGTAATAGCGTTCTGATATTCCGAACTTCGAGTATCTTGAAGAAAGTTAGCTGTACTAGATGTCGTTGCATTAATTCCTTTCAAATTCAAGACAATTGTTTTGTCTTCCATGGTACTATCAGTATCTTCAGTTGACGCTGTTTTAGCTTTGTAGTAAATCGTAATTTTACCTTCACTAAAATTCATCAATGCCATATTGCTTGGACTAGACCCAGATTTTTCAACATTAAAATATAAACCTCTAAAATATTCCTGAAAAAGATCTTCTGTAGAAAGTTTTGATGCAACCGCTTTCAAGATTTTATCTTGAAAAAATTGCTTTTTTAAATGCAAACGCATTTCAGGCTTTACCCTTAAAAGCGTTTTGTTACCATCAGTTGTAATACTATCCTTGTACTCTTTCGCACTGAAAAAGAATTCCTCGTTTTCAAGTCTATTAGCACTATCATTTAATAATGCTCCAATTTTTTTACTATTAAATTCAGTATTTTGATCTGTGTAATAATATTGTGGCAACTGGCTACCTCCACTAAAGTAACTGGTTCTCATCTGGATTCCAGACTCGTAAATACTTAACTTTATTTTCCCGTTTTTATCTCCGTAAATAGAATCAAGCTCATAAGTATTATTCCCGTTAGCATCAGTAGCTGTAATATGACTGTAATACGGAATCTGTATTCTAACACTATCAATTACAGGAGATTCTCCAATTGTTGGCGAATAAGTAACAAGCCCTAACTGGGTAACAAAATTTGCAGTTGTAGTTCCAAAAAGCGGATTATCAAAAATACCCAAAGCATTGTTTGGAGCTATATTACTTGACTGGATAGGAGTCACTTCTTGATTATATGCTAAAACGTCGTATTTTACAGCTTCAAGTCCAAAATGATCATCACCAACTAAACCCTCACCAATCGCATTAAAATCTTTGTCACAAGAATATAAAAAAACAGCCATTACAGCTAAAAGAGTTTTCTTAAAAAAAGAAGTTCTATACATGTCTAATAATAAAATTAAAATTTAAAGTCCAAATGTTCTGTAGAAATTTGTATAAGCGTCAGCAAATGCATCTTTCGTGGCGAAAGGTAAAAAAGGTTTTCCTGAAGATTCTATAAATTTTGTTAAACTTGGGGAAACATTTTCTGACGCAATGATTACACCATCAGAATGTAAAATGCTAGCTTTTAAAACGTTCTCATAATTTGGCACTTCTAAATCTGATACTGCTTCATGAGGAACACCATCAAATTTAACTTTATTTATCATTTCTAAGTCTAAGTTCTCATCAAACGATTGCCCGTAAACAGAAGTAATAATTTTCGTTTCAGAAAACAATGCTTCATGTTTATAATAATGCTTCATATATATAGGAAGCATTGCCGCAAGCCAGCCATGAACATGTATAATATCTGGAACCCAGTTTAATTTTTTTACGGTCTCAACGACACCTTTGGCAAAGAAAATTGCTCTTTCATCATTATCAGGGTATAAAGCACCTTCTTCATCTGTAAAAGTTGCTTTACGTTTGAAATATTCATCATTATCGATAAAATAAACCTGAATTCTTTCTTTTGGAATCGATGCTACTTTAATAATCAATGGCATATCTAAGTCATTCACTACCAAATTCATCCCTGAAAGTCTTATCACTTCATGCAATTGATGTCTTCTCTCATTTATATTCCCATATCTTGGCATGAAAATTCTTATCTGGCCGCCTTGGTCATTAATCATTTTCGGAACGTCATAAGACATTAAAGAAACCTCATTTTCAGCCAAGTAAGGCACGACTTCAGATGATACATATAATATCCTCTTATCTTTCATAATAGTATTTTACTTAATTTTGGTAATAAAAACGTCGCAAAATTACAAAATTTTATGCAGTTTATAACTAATATATTATGTTTGCATAAATTTTAATAATACCTCAATGCATATTTTCTACAGTAAAGCAGCGTTGATAGCCTATCTTAAAACTATCAAAACCGCAAATTCAACTATCGGATTTGTACCTACAATGGGCGCTTTACACCAAGGACATTTGGCTTTAATGCAACGTTCGCTGAAAGAAAACAACGACACCGTAGTAAGTATTTTTGTCAATCCAACTCAATTTAATAATTCCGAAGATTTAGCAAAATATCCTAGGACACTAGAAGAAGATGTTAAGAAAATGCGTACATTAAGCGATAAAATTATTTTATACGCTCCTTCGGTTGATGATATTTATGAAGGAAATACCGTTTCGCAGACTTTTGATTTTGATGGATTAGAAAACCAGATGGAAGGAAAATTCCGTCCAGGTCATTTTAATGGTGTCGGAACAATTGTAAAACGCCTTTTCGAAATCGTAACGCCAACCAATGCTTATTTTGGCGAAAAAGATTTTCAGCAGCTTCAAATTGTTAAAAAATTAGTCGAAAAAACAGGATTGCCAGTAAATATTGTGGGCTGTCCCATTTTTAGAGAAGAAAATGAACTTGCTATGAGTTCGCGAAACGAACGTCTAACTTCTCAAGAAAGAAAAGACGCTTCTATTATTTACAAAGTTTTGACAGAGGCAAAAGAGATCTTCCAAAATCATAGTCCGCAAGAAACAATCGAATTTGTAGAAAATTCTTTCAAAGACAACAAGGAATTTGAACTGGAGTATTTTGTTATTGCTGACGAATCTACACTTTTATCTATCGATCAGAAAGAGAATGATAAAAAATATCGAGCATTTATAGCGGTATTTGTTAATTCTATAAGACTGATTGACACCATTTCATTAAATTAATCTAACTTTGCATCATGCAAATTCAAGTTATAAAATCAAAAATTCATCGAGTTAAAGTAACTGGAGCCGATTTAAATTATATTGGCAGTATTACTATTGATGAAACTCTACTAGAGGCTTCAAACATTATTGAAGGCGAAAAAGTATCTATTGTTAACATTAATAATGGCGAGCGTTTTGAAACTTACGCTATTAAAGGCGAAAAAAATTCAGGAGAAATTACTTTAAATGGTCCTGCAGCTAGAAAAGTACAAAAAGATGACATCATCATTATTATTTCTTATGCTACACTGGATTTTGAAGAAGCAAAAACCTTCAAGCCTTGGATTATTTTCCCAAATGAAAACGACAATTCTTTAACCTAAGATTTTCTTTTTCTTACCGAATTCCCCTACTTTGTCAAAAGTCAATTTTGCACAAAAAATCCTTCTTTTGTCTTAATCGAAAAATGATTTTGGCGCTAAAACACTCTGCTTCAATTTTTAACCCACTTAGTAAAGAAGCAAATAAAATAGTATATTGCTACACTATTTTCAATACTTTTTTAATTCACTGAAATGCCACAAATCATGAAAAAAGTTTACCTACTATTTTTATTAATTTCGTTTTCGTCGTTTGCCCAAAAAACGTTCGACAACATTAAATCGGAGAAACTCGGAGAAGAACGCAGAATTACAATCGGACTTCCTGCTTCTTACGAAACCAATAAAGACAAAAAATATCCGGTTCTATATTTATTGGATGGAGATTATTTGTTTGATCCGTTTTCAGGAGCCATTAGTTACGGAACTTATTGGGATGACATTCCAGAAATGATTATCATCGGAATTCATCAAAATAAAGATGGAGAGCGTTATGACGACTCAACAATTGATCAAAATGAAGGTCTTCCGTTTGAAAAAGGCGCAAAATTTTTCGAATTCATCGGAGCTGAGTTAGTGCCATATATTGAAAAAAAATATCGCACCTCACCTTTTAGGCTTATTGCAGGTCACGATGTAACAGCAAGTTTTGCTAATTTTTATTTGTATAAAGAAATGCCGCTTTTTAATGCATACATCTGTTTAAGCCCTGAGCTTGCTCCAAAAATGGAAGTGCGCATTGCAGAGAAATTTGCCAAAGTAAAAAAACCAATTTTCTATTACCTTTCTGCTGGAGAAGGCGATATTAAAAAAATTAAAGAGCCAATAGATAAATTAAACAGTAATATTAAAATTGCTAATAATTCGTTAGTGAATTATAAATATGATGTATTTAAAGGCGCAACACATTATACAGAAGTATTGCATTCTATACCAAGTGCATTGTACCATATTTTTGAAGCTTATCGACCTATAAATTCTGCCGAATATAACGACAAAATTGCGGTTCTTCAAGAAGGTTACGCTGAATATTTAGAAAAAAAATACGCTGACATGTCTGAAGTTTTAGGAGTTCAGATTCCAGTTCGAATGAGTGATTTTAAAGTAGTGGAAAATCTTATTTTAAAAAGAAATGCATACAGTGAACTAGGAAAAATGGCAGAAATAGGAAATGTAAATTACCCGAAAGCCATGTTAGGAGAATATGAGTTAGGATTAATGTATGAAAAACAAGGCGATCCTAAACACGCATCAAGAAAATACCAAAATGCTTCGCAAATGGAGCCAATTGGCGATTTGAATAAAGACTTGATGTATGAGAAAATTGACGAAATGAATACACTTGCCAAAAAAAGTAAATAATGTCAAAAGTTAAAACTTCCTTTTTCTGCCAAAACTGCGGAACTCAATATGCCAAATGGCAAGGGCAATGCAACGCGTGCAAAGAATGGAATACGATTGCCGAAGAAATAATTCAGAAACAGGATAAAGTTGCTTGGAAAAGCGAACCTACTCCAACAAGCAAAGCGCCAAAACCTTTAAAAATTAACGAGATTGATTCTGCTCAAGAAGTTCGAATGGACACAACTGACAGCGAATTGAATCGTGTTTTAGGAGGCGGACTTGTTCCTGGATCTTTAACGCTTTTGGGTGGTGAACCCGGCATCGGAAAAAGTACACTTTTACTTCAAGTTTCTCTTAAATTACCTTATAAAACATTATATGTTTCTGGTGAAGAAAGTCAGAAACAGATAAAAATGCGTGCAGAAAGAATTACGCCAAACAGCGACAATTGTTATATTCTTACTGAAACTAAAACGCAAAATATCTTCAAACAAATTGAGACCATTCAGCCTGAAGTAGTCATAATTGACTCTATTCAGACTTTACACACAGATTATATCGAATCGACTGCCGGAAGTATTTCTCAGATTCGCGAAACCACAGCAGAATTAATCAAATTTGCTAAAGAAAGTAATATTCCAGTAATCTTGATTGGACATATTACCAAAGACGGAAACATCGCTGGTCCAAAAATTTTGGAACATATGGTAGATACCGTTTTGCAGTTTGAAGGTGATAGAAACCATATTTACCGAATTTTACGTTCGCTAAAAAACCGTTTTGGCTCAACATCAGAACTTGGAATTTACGAAATGCTCGGTAGCGGATTACGAGAAGTCAGCAATCCTTCTGAGATCCTGATTTCTCATAAAGACGAAGAATTATCTGGAACAGCAATTGCCACAACTCTTGAAGGCATGCGTCCGTTAATGATCGAAATACAATCTTTGGTTAGTACAGCTGTTTACGGAACACCTCAAAGAAGCACAACAGGCTACAATGCAAAAAGACTAAACATGATTTTGGCTGTTTTAGAAAAAAGAGCCGGATTTCGTTTAGGTGCAAAAGATGTTTTCTTGAATGTTACAGGAGGAATTTCTGTTGACGATCCTGCTATTGATTTAGCGGTTGTAGCGGCAATTTTATCGTCTAATGAAGATATTCCTGTTGGAAAAGGTTTCTGTTTTGCTGGCGAAGTCGGACTTTCTGGCGAAATTCGTCCTGTAAATCGTGTGGATCAGCGCATTCAAGAAGCTGAAAAATTAGGCTTCGATACTATCTTTGTTTCTAAATACAACAAAATTGCTTTAAAGAATACTGGAATTAAAATTGAACTTGTTGCAAAAATTGAAGATGTCGCAAGTATACTTTTTGGTTAATTTTTTCTTTTTGCCACGAATTACACAAATTAAACACGAATTTTATTTTAAATTTAAAATCTGAATTTATACATTTTACATTATCTAAAATTAATTCGCGTAATTCGTGACAAACAAAAAATACTACGTTTCAAAAATTTCTAAATTCTTTTGAAAACCAACTTTATGAATTTTCCAAAACAAAAAATATACAAAGCATTAAAAATACTTGCCGCAATATTGGTTTTACTTTGCGTTGGACTTTATTTTTTTCGCAACTCACTTTTAAATCAAGCAATTGCAAAAGTGACACACAAAATGGCTGTTCAGTACAACAGTAATTTTTCTGTAGAATCTGCTTCTTTTGATGGATTATCAACCATACATTTAACAAATGTTGTGCTAGCACCTATAAATGCAGACACACTTGTAAAAATAAAAAACGTAGAAACCAGCATCAGTTTAAGCAATTTATTGATTGGAGATGTACAGGTTGGAACTTTAAAAGTCGACAACGGTTATATCCAACTAGTAAAAAAAGGCAACAAACGAAATTTTGATGCTTTTCTAAAAAGAGATCGTGAAGAAACAGACTCAAACGAAAAACGTAAATACGCCGCTTTTGCTTACAGAATCATTTCTAAAGTGCTGAATTTGGTTCCAACCGATATGGATTTGAAAAACTTCAAATTCAAAATCAACGACAATGACAAACTAACTTCTATTGATGTAGACAAACTGGTTTTAAACAACAAACAATTAGAAACCAATCTTCACGTTCAAGCAAAAGATTTTGATCAGCGTTGGAATATTAAAGGTTTTGCCGATCCGAGAAATAAAAAGGCAGATATTCGCTTTTTCAACTTAGATACTGGTGCCATTCGTGTGCCTTATTTAGATCAACGCTACAATTTAAAAGCAAGTTTTGATTCTATTCGTCTAAATGTTCAAAACATTGACAAAAGTGGCAGCGAACTGCATATTGACGGTTTTACTTCTATCGCCAATCTTACAATCAATCACCCGAAAATTGCCAGCAAAGGTGTGGTTATAAAAAATGCGCGTTTTGATTACCGCTTTTTATTGGGAGACAGTTTTATTTCGATTGACAGTACTTCGACTATGCAGTTGAATAAAATTAAAGTCCGTCCGTACATTTCTTACGATACAGAAAAAGACACAATTTATACTTTGAAAGTCGATATTCCGAAAATGAAAGCGCAAGATTTTATCGTTTCGCTTCCAGATGGTTTGTTCACGCATTTTCAAGGCATGCAGGCCACTGGAAACTTCGATTATAAACTGGATTTCAAATTCAATAAAAACAAACCAAATACGCTTGTTTTTGACAGCAAATTAAACAAAGAAGATTTGCGAATTACTAAATATGGCGAAGCAGATTTAAATAAATTAAATGGCGAATTTGTATATCGAGCGATTATTCAAAATGTATTGCAAAGACCAGTTTTAGTTGGAAATGCCAATCCTAATTATACTCCGCTAGACCAAATTTCTCCATATTTAAGAAAATGTGTTTTAACGACCGAAGACCCTTCTTTCTTCTCGCACCGCGGATTTATAAATGAAGCTTTCAAACAATCAATTCTTAAGAACATTCGAACTAAGAAATTCTCTCGCGGTGCCAGCACAATCAGCATGCAGTTAATTAAGAATGTCTTTTTAACTCGTGAAAAAACGCTTTCGCGAAAGCTTGAAGAAATTCTGCTAGTTTACATTTTAGAAAACAACCGAATTGTAAGCAAGGAAAGAATGCTAGAGGTTTATTTCAATATTATCGAATGGGGACCAAATGTGTATGGAATTGGCGAAGCAAGTCATTTCTATTTCCAAAAAAGTCCTTCGGCTTTAAATGTTGATGAATGTTTGTATTTAGCAACGATTATTCCGAAACCTAGAAAATTCATGTATCAGTTTAATGACCAAGGTAATCTGAAGGATTATGCTATTAAAAACCAAAATTTCCTGAAGAATTTGATGTTTAGAAGAGGACTTTTAGTTCCAGAAGACACAATTGGTCTCTTGCCTGTTTATATTTCTGGAAATGCACGTTCTTTAATAAAAATTAAAGTTCCAGATTCTACAGCAATCAAAACAGATTCTTTGGCTGTCGATGATGAATTTGACTTGTAAATAATACTTAACCGCTAAGTCCGCAAGGATTTACGCAGAGAACGCAAAGTTTTAGAAAACAATTCCTTTTTGCGAGCCTTGCGTAAATCCTTGCGGACTTTGCGGTTAAAAAACAACTATTTAAAGTTCTTTAAAAACTCTTCTTTATAAGTTGGCGAAACTTCAATTTCAGTTCCGTCGTTCAATGTTACAATTCCGCCTTTATTATACGATTTCACGCAATTGAGATTGATAATATGCGATTTATGAACACGAATAAAAGGCAAAGGCAAAATCTCTGAAAAATGCTTCAGAAATCGGCAGACCATTTTTTTTGCTCCATTGTTTAAATACAAATCAGTAAAATTTCCGTTTCCGCGAAGACGCACGATATCTTCCATTTTTACGACTTCAAAACCTTCAAGCGTTGGAAGAATGACTTGTTGTTTTTCTGGTTTTTGTTCGTGGAAATTCTCAACAATAATTTTATTTCGATTGAAGATTTCATGATTTAAAATCTGATGATGCACTTTGTTTACCGCAATAATCAGTTCTTCAATGCTAATTGGTTTCAAAAGATAATATGCAGCACTTTGATTTAAAGCACGAAGCGAATATTCAGAAAAAGCGGTTACAAAAATGGTTTCAAATTGTAGCTCTTTGCAGGCTTCTAAAACATCAAAAGCATTTCCGAAAGGCATTTCTACATCTAAAAAAACCAACTGCGGTTTAATTTCATGCAACAACGGAACGGCTTCTTTTATATTCTGCGCTTCGCCAACAACCTCAACTTGCGGACAATATTTGCTCAAATAATTTTTAAGCACTTCGCGCGCTGCCAATTCATCTTCGACAATTACGCTTTTTATTTTCTGCAAAGTCATCATATTTTATCAATTAATGGAAAAACAATTTGAACGATCGTGCCTGATTTTGGTTCTTCTTTTTCTGAAATAGTAAACGAAATATCCTTTTTGTATAATTCGTTCAAAAGGTCAATTCTTTCTTTAGTATTATTTAAACCTCGAGATTCGTAAATTTTCTGGTTGGTCGTTTTGAGTTCACGGCTTTTGGTTAAACCAATTCCGTTGTCGTCAATAATCACATTAATTTTTCCGTTTTTATACTCAAATCGAAGCGACAAAAAACCTTTCTTGTCCAAATAACGCAATCCGTGCCAAATGGCATTTTCTAAATGCGGTTGCATAATCATATTCGGAACAAAAACTCTTTCGGTATCTAGAGATTCATCAACCACAATTTCAAAGTCAAATTTATCCTGAAAACGCAGGTGTTCTAAATCGAGATATTTCTTTAATTGCTCTACTTCTTTGTCCAACGAAATAAAATCTTTATTAGAATTTTCCATCATATTTCGCATCAAATTTGAATAAGAAGTCAAGTATTTATTGGCTTCCAATTCTTTGTTTTCGGCAATAAACTGATTGACACTATTCAAACTATTAAAAATAAAATGCGGATTCATTTCACGGCGCAATGACTGTAAAGCGATTTCTTTGTTTTTGATTCTGATAGAATACAATGCTTTTACAATGAAGAAAAACAAAAGCAACAACAAACCAATTGAACCTAATAGGAAATAATTGAAAGAGTTTTTCTTCGAAATCAATTCGTCTTTTAAAACCTTTTCTTTTTCAAGCTGACGAATTTTATCTTCTGTAACCTGAAAAGTTTTAGCATCAATTAAAGTAGTATCGGATTTTATTAACTGCTCGAAATTATCAAAAAACTGTTCGTACAAAGCCATGCTTTCCTTGTCTTCGCCTTTTGTTTTATAATATTTAATTAAAGAAGACAAACTCTTTCTGGCTTCAGATGAATTTCCTTTTTGAAAAGATAAATTATAGGCTTCTTTTAAAGAAGAAATGGCTTTTTCTGGTTCTTTCTTTTCAAAATAAAGTGAAGCCAGCGATTGCAATTGTTTTATTTCTGTGGTAAAATCGTTGTTGGTTTTAGCATCAGCAAGCAATTTTTCGTTAATGGCAAGTGCTTTGTCAAACTGATTATCAGCAACGTAAACTTTTGCGATTTCGTTTTTAATTTTAACTTCTTCTGGTTTGTCTTTAGCGTATTTTAAAGCTTTTTTATAACTTTCAATTGCAACTGCTTTGTCATTTAACTGCAAAGAATTCTGTGCTTTCTGTACATATGCTTCACTTACTTCAGCAGCTTTTTTGTCTTTTTTCAGCAATTCAATATTCGAATCAACATAATTGGTCTGACTTGCAGGATTAGATTGATTTCTGAGTCGGTTAGCATCGTTTTGGTTTATTTTTTCTTCAGATGCATCTTTGGTTAGAGAACCTGCCGCTTCGTAGTTCTTAATCGCAGAATCGAAGTTTTTCTGGTTTTCCTGAACTTTGGCCAAACTTCTGGTGACACGCGTTTTATCTTCGGTTAGTTTTAATTTGGTATAAGAATTTAAAGCTCTTTTAAAATACTCTTCTGCTTTTGCATTATCGCCTTTGCTTAAAAAATCATTAGCCAGCTTTTCATAGTTTTGAGCAATTTTCGATTCATCGTTTTCATCTAAAGATTTAGATAATTCTTCAGCGGTTTTACTTATTACGGCTTTACTCTTTTTTTCGCTTTTTTCAGGAAGTGACTGCGCAGTTATTTCTTGAGGAAATAAAAACGCTAAAAAAAGCAGACTAAAAACAATTAACACATGACGTTTCACAAACAAGTTATTTAGAAAGTGTAAAGTAACTTAATTTCAAATTCCTATCCTATAACATTCACCAAGTCAAAAGGCTTGTTGACCCATTCTCTCAAAAATACGTTTTTTCGATCAATACTTTTACCTGGTAATCTTAAAAACCATCATTATGAAAAAACTATTTTACTCTTCTTTTATCCTTTTTTCTCAGTTTATTATCGGACAAGTTTCTGGAAATGTCAATTATCAGAATCAATATGCTGCAAATACTACAATTGATATTGGTTTTCCGTCTAGCGAGGGTATTGTAGCAAGTGTAAAAGGTCTTGCTAATGTTAAAGCAGATACTTATACAGCAATTTTCAGCACTACTCAAACGGGTAAAACAACCAAAGAAGTCAATGATTTGCTTGACCAAAGAATTGAACGTTCGCTTAACGAAATCAAACTTAAAAAAGGCGTTGAGATTTTTGTGGATATGATTTCTTTTGTTCCTGTTTATGAATACGAAGTCGAGAAAAAGATTTTCAGCCGTAAAACTTACAATGAGGTTCCTGTGGGATTTGAGTTAAAGAAAAACATCCACATAAAATTTTCCGATCCAAATCAGTTGAACGATTTTATTTCGATTTTATCAAATCATGAAATATACGATTTGGTTCGAGTTGATTATTTCTCCAATTCATTAGAAACCATCAAAAAGGAAATGATGAACAAAGCCAAACTGCTGATTCAGGAAAAAATCAAGAACTATGAACTTCTTCTTGGAGAGACATTTACAAACGTTGAAAAAAGAATTACCGATGGTTTTGTTGTGAATTTACCAGTAGAAATGTACAAATCGTACGAAGCGTACAATAGTTCTTCTTTAAACTTAAAAAAATCGGCAGATGTTAATCAAGCCAATAAATCGACTACGCTTTATTACCAGCCTATTTTTAGTAAAGAATTCGATTTCATCATTAATCCTTCGGTTCTGGAACCCGTTATTCAAGTACAATATGAAGTAAAGATTTTTATTAACAGAGAAAAAGAAAAGAAGCAAGTTGCCAAAACAGACAAAGAATTTATTCTGATTACTCCAAATGGCGATTTAAAAAACCTGAATATCAATACTCCAAAACAAATACATTAATCTGGAAAGTTTCACCAAGTCAAAAGACTGTTTCACCATTTGTCCAAAAAGTGAGCTTTTTTAGTTTTTAAGTTTGATCTATAATCATTCAATTAAAAACTAAAATCATGAAATCAAATCTTTTTATAACAGCGCTTTTGGCTTCAGCAATATTTTTTGCAAGCTGTAATTCGTCTAATGCAAAACCAGTAAAAAACACAGAGATCGAAAAGCCAGATTCGGCTGAAACGACCAAAATTCAAGTCGCTCTTTTATTGGACACTTCTAACAGTATGGACGGATTAATCGATCAGGCGAAATCAAGATTATGGAACATTGTAAACACTTTGACGACTTTAAAATACGAAGGAAAAACTCCAGACATCGAAATCTCTTTATACGAATATGGAAACGATGGTTTATCTGAAAGATCGAATTACATCAGACAAGTAACACCTTTATCGACAGATCTCGATTTGATTTCGGAGAAATTATTTGCTTTAAGAACTAATGGCGGAAGTGAATATTGCGGCGCTGTAATTCAAGATGCAACTAAGGGATTAAAATGGGCTTCTGACAAAAACAGCATGAAACTGATTTACATTGCAGGAAATGAAGGATTTGATCAAGGAAGAATAAGTTATAAAGAAACAATTAGCGATGCTTTAAAAAACAATATTTATGTGAATACTATTTTCTGTGGAGACAAAACAGAAGGCATTAATTCATTTTGGAAAGACGGCGCAGATCGCGGAAAAGGAAAATATTTCAATATCGATTCAGACAAAGCGGTTCAATATATTGCAACACCATATGACGATCAAATCGCTAAATGTGATGAAAAAATCAATAAAACCTATATCAATTACGGAGCGAAAGGTGCCGATAAAAAAAGAAACCAGATAATGCAGGATCAGAATGCTAAAAAAGTTTCGGCTTCCAATTATACCGATCGTGCCGTAAGCAAATCAAAAGCCGTTTATAAAAATGATACTTGGGATTTGGTAGATAAAGTAAAAGATGATGCCGGAGCAATTTCGAAAATCAAAAAAGAAGAATTACCAATCGAACTGCAAAACAAAAGCACTGCAGAATTGCAAAAAATAGTGACCGAAAAAACAAAAGAAAGAGAAACAATTCAGAAAGAAATTAGTGTTTTAGCAAAAAAGCGTCAGCAATATATTGATACTGAAGCTAAAAAAACTAAATCTCAGGATGATCTAGGAAATACGATAAACTCTTCTATTCTAGCTTTCGCTAAAGTAAAAGGCTATACGGTTGAAAAATAAAAATCCAAATGAAAAAGAAAATATTCTTTCTGCTCTTTACAGTAATTCCGTTGATTTGTTTGAGTTGTGAAAATAAAAACGAGAAAACAAAAGACACAAGAACTAAAAAACCGATCTATTCTTATGAAAAGAAACTAAAAAATGAAATAACTGAAGTAAGGAGCTTCTTGGGGAAATCTCCAAAATACAATTCAGATGTGGCATTATTTTTAGATATGAAGATAGAATCTGGAAGAAATCGGTTTTTTATTTATGATTTAAAAAACAACAAGTTACTAGATAAAGGTTTGGTTGGACACGGTTCTGGTTCTGAAACAGGAATTCCTGGGGAACTAAAATTCAGCAATGTTAAAAATTCAAATTGCAGTTCGTTAGGCAAATACGCCATTGGCGGTTCGTATGTTGGAACATTTGGAAAAGCCTATAAATTGTATGGTTTAGACAAAACCAACAATAACGCTTTTGATCGAAATATAGTGCTTCATAAATACTCAGAAATTCCTTTTGATGAACAGCCTTACCCAATTTGCAATAGTTTGGGATGTCCAATGGTAAACGAAAAATTCTTCGGAGTTCTCGAAAAACTAATTGACAATTCTAAAAAGAAAATAATTCTAGTGATGTACTATTAAATCTATTTTTATTTAACAGTAATAATCATATATTTCCCACTAATTTAAATTTGACCTCATGAATAAAAAAGTAATTCTATTCATCATATTATTGATCAGCGCTTTCGCGAATGCACAAAAGCCAATTTTTACAACAGCAAAAGTAAAAGCCGCAACTGTATATTTTAATGCTGCCGAAATTTCTCAGACTGCAAGTACTACTTTACCTACAGGAACAAGTGAAATTGTCATTAAAAATGTGGCTTCGTATTTAAATGAAAATTCAGTGCAAATTGGCGCTCCAGCAAATGTAACGGTATTGTCTGTTCAGTTTACCAATAATTATATTTCAGAATATGAAACAGATTCTAAATCGCCTTTAATCAAAAGAGTTAATGATAGTATTGTTTTGGTTCAAAAAGAACTTCAAAAAGTAGTCAATACGATTAATTCAGAAAACAAAACCATGCAATTACTTGATCGAAACCAACAGATTTCGGGAGTAAATTCTGGATTGAACGTTGCTGAATTAATGAAAATGGTAGATTATTATAAAAACAAACAAATCGAAATTGCCAATAATATCAATACCTTAACCGATAAACAGAAAAAACTTGACGAGACACTTCAGAAACTGAACAATAAACTTGAGTTTGATACGAACAAAGAAGAACGAACTTCATCAGGAAAATTAATTGTTCAGGTAATGAACACTGCAGCAGGAATTGTTCCGTTAGAGATTTCGTATTTAACACAAAGCGCATCTTGGACACCATTTTATGATTTGCGTACCGAAAGTGTAAATGCGCCAATCAATATGGTTTATAAAGCACAGGTTGTTCAGAACAGTGGCATCGACTGGAAAAAAGTAAAACTGACATTATCCAGCGGTTATCCAAACCAAAACAATCAAGCTCCAATATTAAGTTCTTGGTTTTTAAGAAACAATGCCAACTATGGCTACAATCAAAGAGCTGTTGCCAACCAATTGCAAAGTAGTGCTTACGGAGAAGTGAAAGATAAAGCAATTGAAGACGTCGTAGTATCTGCATTGCCAAAGATGAAAAAATCTTCGGTTTCTGATTTTACAACTGTTGCAGAAAACCAACTTAATATAGCTTTTGATATTGATATTCCGTACGATATTCTTTCTAATGGAAAAGTACATAGTGTTTCCTTAAAAGAAATTAAACTTCCAGCAACATATAAATATTATGCTGCTCCAAAAGTAGAAAATGAGGCTTTCCTACTTGCCGAAATTGCAGATTACAGCAAATACAATTTATTGCAAGGCGAAGCGAATATCATTTTTGAAGGAATGTATGTTGGAAAAACATTTATAGAACCAAGTCAAACCAGTGATACTTTGAATTTAAGTATGGGGCGCGATAAAAAAGTTTCTATAAAGCGTGAAAAAGTAGCAGACAAATCGGGAACGAAGTTTTTGTCTTCTAGAAAAGAACAAACTTTTACCTACGACATTACCGTTCGAAATAATAAAAAAGAATTGGTCGAACTTTTATTAAAAGATCAATATCCGTTGACAACCAATAAGGAAATCGAGGTAGAATTATTACAAAGTGACAGCGCAAAAGTAAATTCTGAAACAGGAATCTTAACTTGGCAATTACAGCTGAAACCAAATGAAACCAAGAAGATCAGAATAAGTTATCGCGTAAAATATCCTAAAGATCAGGTTTTGAATTTATAATATCTCCTAAAAAATAAATCCCGATAGTTTCTCAGCTATCGGGATTTTATATTTATTCTATTTGCTAAAATTACGGTGCCGGATCAGGAAATATAGCCTGAACCGCGTCAATTTCTGCTAAGATTTGTTTAGAAAGTGTGACATCAATTGTATCGATGTTTTCTTTTAATTGTTCTAATGTCGTAGCTCCAATAATAGCACTTGTTAAGAATGGTTGTTGCAAAACGAATCCCATTGCCAATTGCGTTAGCGTTAAACCATGTTTTTTGGCGATTTCCAGATACAATTTTGTTGCTTCGGTACATTGGTCGCTATTGTAACGTTTGTATTGCGGAAAAAGATTAATTCTCGCTTTTGGATGACTTTCTCCAGTTAAGAATTTTCCAGTCAAAACGCCGAATGCTAAAGGCGAATATCCAAGTAAACCAACATTTTCATATTTTGAAACTTCTGCAGAATTCACTTCAAACAAACGATTCAATAAAGAATACGGATTTTGAACAGTTTTGATTCTTGGAAGATTGTTGTATTTGCTTTCTTCCAAAAGGCGCATCATTCCCCAAGCGTTTTCATTAGAAACTCCAATGTGTTTGATTTTACCTTCTTTAATTAATCCATCGAAAGTTTCTAAGATTTCTCTAAAGTTATCTTCCCAAACATCATCGTGCCCGTGAAAAGCACGCTGTCCAAAATTATTCGTTTTTCTTTCTGGCCAATGCATTTGATACAAGTCGATATAATCTGTTTGCAGTCTTTTTAAACTATTTTCAACCGCATATTTAATACTTGCTGGAGAAAAATCCAGTTTCTCACGCATGTAACCAAAATTCGGATTCGGACCAGCAATTTTAGACGCTAAAACAACTTTATCTCTATTTCCCGATTTCTTAAACCAAGTTCCAATAATTTTTTCTGTGCTTCCGTAAGTCGCTTCACTCGCAGGAACCGAATACATTTCGGCTGTATCGAAGAAATTTACGCCTCTTTCAAGAGCATAATCCATTTGTTCATGTCCTTCTTCTTCTGTATTCTGCTGTCCAAAAGTCATTGTTCCAAGACAGATTTTACTAACTTTTATATCGGTGTTAGGTAATGTAGTGTATTTCATTCTTTTGAGATTCTAAGGTTCTAAGTGGCTAAGATTCTAAGTTTTCTTATTTTGAGTTATAAAGCCTCAAAGTTACGAAGTGATTGTGCAATGCGAAAGGAGACAAGAGTTAAAAAAAGAATAAGATTCTTTTTTAAGAGGCTAAGGTTCTAAGGTTCTGAGATTCTAAGTTTTTTTCTAAATAAAAAAGGGCACAAAGTAAAACTTTGAACCCTTTTTTTAAATCTTAGAAACTTAGTATCTTAGAACCTTAGCAACTTTAGTTAATGCTATTCAACATCTCCGCAATCTCATCTAATCTTGGAGTCAAGATGATTTCGATTCTTCGGTTTTTAGCTTTTCCTTCCGGAGTCGCATTGCTTGCCAGAGGAGAAAATTCACTTCTTCCTGCTGCTGTTAGTTTTTGTTTATTGATTTTTGGGTTTTCGCTTAAAATAGCAACAATTGCAGTTGCTCTTTTTGTAGATAAATCCCAGTTGTTTGCAATTGGTCCTGAACCTGCGTACGGATCGTCGTCTGTATGTCCTTCGATAAGAACAGAAAGATCTGGATTGTCACCTAAAACTTTTCCAAGTTCTACAACTGCTCTTCTACCTTCTGCACCAACAGCCCAGCTTCCAGAATTGAAAAGCAATTTGTTTTCCATAGAAACATATACTTTTCCGTTTTTATGTTCTACAGTCAAACCTTTACCTTCAAAACCAGTTAACGCTTTAGATAAAGTTTCTTTCAGTTTACGCATTGCTTCTTCTTTAGCAGCAATCATATCTTCTAATTCTTTTAAACGATTTGCTGTTTTGTCTAAACGGGCTTGTTCTTCTGCAAGAGCTTTACCTTTTGCTTCTAATTGTGCTAACAATTCGCGGTTTTTAGCCAAGTTTTTCTCTAATGCATCGTTACTGTTTTTCTCTAACGCATTATACGAATCTTGTAAAACTTTATATTTATTTTGAGCCGCCGCTAAATCTGCTTTTTGTTTTGCCAAATCATCATTAGCACTTGCTAAATCTTTAGTCAGTTTATCGCGATCGACTTCTAACTGATTCTTTGCTTTCTTTAAATTTTCATTTTCATCAGCAATAGAACGACTTTCTTTCTTCAAATCTGAGTATTTGGTTTCTAAATCATTGTAAATTTTCTTAGAAACACATGACGTTGTGGACAAAGCTAATGCTAGTAATCCGATGGAGGCTTTTTTAATCATCTTTAATTGATTTTATTTAGGCGTTTAATCTTTTAAACTTCGTAAAAAACCAATCCTAGAAATTTTGCAAATTCTAAGCATTGATTTTAAACCGAGATACTCTCAACAAGAACAATACCAAAAATTAGTCAATTTCGACTAAAATCGGACAATGATCTGAATGCATAGCGTCTGGTAGTATAACAGCTCTTTTTAGCCTGTTTTCTAAAACATTGCTAACTAAATTATAATCGATACGCCAGCCTTTATTATTTCCTCTCGCTCCTGCACGGTAACTCCACCATGAATAATGATGTGGTTCTTTGTTAAAATGACGGAAACTGTCGATAAAACCAGATTTCATAAAAGCATCTAACCAAGCGCGTTCTGCTGGAAGAAATCCAGAAACCGTTTTGTTACGAACCGGATCATGAATATCTATTGCTTCGTGACAGATATTATAATCTCCGCAAATAATCAGATTCGGAATCGTAATTTTCAATTCATTGATATAATTTTGAAAATCATCCATAAACATAAATTTATGGTCCAATCTTTCAATATTTGTCCCAGACGGAAGATACAAACTCATTACAGAAACATCGTCAAAATCTGCACGAAGATTTCTTCCCTCAAAATCCATATGATGAATTCCTGTTCCGTAAACAATATTATTTGGCTTTGTTTTCGAAAGAATAGCTACTCCGCTGTATCCTTTTTTGGTTGCAGGATAGTAATATTGAAACGGATAACCCGCGGCAGTAATATCGTCTACAGGAATTTGATCTTGTGTAGCTTTTATTTCCTGAAGACAGATAACATCAGGATTTGCTTGTTGCAGCCACTCGATAAACCCTTTGTTTATTGCTGCTCTAATTCCGTTTACATTATAAGAAATAATTTTCATCAGTGATTTTTTTAGGATTTCAAATGTAATAAAAAAGTGCAAAGTTTATCTTGGAAACAATGAAAAGTAGACTTTTTTGTTATCTTTGTTCGCTGTTCTAATAATTTAAAAGTAGTACATGGGTTTAGTTACCGCGAAAGAAGTTGCAAAGGCAATAAATGTTGAAAAGTACGGGGTTCTCGGTACTTTTTCTGGCTGGATTCTTATGAAGGTTCTTAAGATCTCGACCCTTAATAAAATTTACGATCGTAATAAACATTTGACAGACCTTGACTTTTTGAATGGAATTTTGGACGAAATGGAAATTAAGTTCGAAATCCCTGAAGAAGATTTAAAGCGTTTGCCAAAAGATGGTGCGTATATTACCATTTCAAATCATCCGCTAGGTGGAATTGATGGGATTTTGCTTTTGAAATTAATGCTTGAAAGAGAGCCAAATTTCAAAATCATTGCCAATTTTCTGTTACACAGAATTGTTCCAATGAAAAAATACATTATGCCAGTTAATCCTTTTGAAAATCATAAGGATGCAAAATCGAGCGTGATTGGAATTAAAGAAACATTACGTCATTTAAGCGACGGAAAACCTTTGGGAATTTTTCCCGCTGGTGAAGTTTCAACTTACAAAGACGGCAAATTAGTAGTTGACAAACCTTGGGAAGAAGGCGCGCTGAAATTAATCAGAAAAGCAAAAGTTCCTGTTGTTCCAATTTACTTTCATGCTAAAAACAGTAAATTGTTTTACTGGCTTTCTAAAATTGACGACACTTTACGCACAGCGAAATTACCTTCTGAGCTATTAACTCAGAAAGATCGTGTAATTAAAGTTCGTATTGGAAAACCAATTTCTGTAAGCGAGCAAAACGAAATCGAATCTTTCGAAGAATATTCAGAATTCTTGAGAAAGAAAACCTACATGCTTGCCAATCCTTTTGAAAAAGACACGAAACTGATTGACACAGCAAGTTTAAAAATACCAAAAGCGCCTAAAAAAATCGTTACTCCTGCAAACGAGTCAAAGCTTATTGACGAAGTTCAAGCGTTAAGAGATAGTGACAGCAGGTTTTTACAAAGTAAAAACTATGAAGTTTTCTTTGCAAGCGCAAAAGAAATTCCGAACATTTTACACGAAATAGGTCGTTTACGCGAAATTACTTTTCGTGAAGTTGGAGAAGGAACAAATGAATCTATTGATATAGATGAATACGATCAATATTATCACCATATGTTTTTATGGGATGATGAAACCAAAAAAATTGCTGGAGCATACCGTATGGGATTAGGTTCTGAAATCTATCCAAAATACGGAATTGAAGGTTTTTACTTGACTGATCTTTTCAGATTTGAACCAGAACTTCATGATATGATGCACAAATCGATCGAAATGGGACGTGCATTTATCGTAAAAGAATATCAGCAAAAACCAATGCCTTTGTTCTTATTATGGAAAGGTATTATTCACACCACTTTGCGTCATCCAGAACACAAATATTTGGTTGGAGGTGTAAGTATCAGTAATCAATTTTCAGATTTCTCTAAATCATTAATGATTGAGTTTATGAAATCAAATTATTACGATCCGTATATCGCACAATATATCCACCCTAAAAAAGCATATAAAGTCAAACTAAAAGATGCTGATAAAGATTTTATTTTTGACGAAGCAGAATCTGATTTAAATAAGTTTGACAAAATTATTGACGAATTGGAACCAGGAAATTTACGTTTGCCTGTTTTAATTAAAAAATACATCAAACAAAACGCAAGAGTAGTTGCTTTTAATGTTGACCCGTTATTTAATAATGCAATTGATGGTTTAATGTACATTAGAATTGCAGATATTCCTGAAAGCACCATGAAACCTGTAATTGAAGAGTTTCAGATTGAATTGGAAAAGAAACTATCTGAGAAAGAAGATTAATAAAAAGAAAAGCCGTTTCAGTTGAAACGGCTTTTCTTGTATCATTAAAATTAGAAAACCTTACTCTTTTCCAATTTCACTAATATCTTCTAATTGATTCTTAGGATCTGCACCATATTGGTTTGATCCTTTTTCACCTTCTATACAACATAAATATAAGTTATAAAATGGAATGAGGATATACCACCATTCTTTACCAACATCGTGCATTCTTCTAACCGCAACAGCAATTCCAGGCACTAAAACTGCTAAGCTATAAATATTCGCAATAATCACTAAACTTGGCGAAATTAATCCAGCAATAAAACCAAGAACAAAACTGATGATTAAGTTTACTAAAAAGAACATCCAATATTCTTGTCTTCTTGCTCTTCCATTAAAATTTGCGTAGTTTTCAAAAACCACCTTTTTGTACATTTCTAACATAATAAAATCTATTAATTTTCCCCTACTCTTTTGGATTTTCGGCTCCTCCATTATTTTTTCAATAAGGAGCAAGATTACCTACTATTGATTTAATTTTCAGGACATAAAAGCCAAAATTGTATTAAAAAAAGACATATTAAAACAAAAAAAATCCCATTCATTTCTGAATGGGATTTTAGCTAATATATTTTGTATTTCTTTTAAAACCAGCCTCGCTGACCAATTTGATAAGTTTGATAAAATTCCTCATCACTCTTGGTTAGATATATAATACCCTCTATAATTCCGATTATACCACCAATTCCGAACATTAACCCTAAAATCAGCTGAATTATACCTTCTCTTGTATAACCTAAATAAAATTTATGAATACCTAAATATCCTAGCAAGATAGCTAGAATTCCAGCCACTACTTTTTTATTTTCTTCTTGATAACGTGGATTATTCCAATCTTCTCTTTTTGTATTTTCCATAATCTTAATTTTTATTATTTCTTAAAATAGTACTCGAACAAAAAAACTGATTCGTGAATAAAACCAGTTTATACATTATTAAAACCAAATTGATTGGTGCAGAATATCATCAAAAGAATTATTTTTTACAAAGAAAATCAGTCTTATAAAATGATAAACGCCTAAAAAAATAGCTAGTCCGTATGCCAGCCTTCTATTATACAAAAGTCCTGTAAAGTATTCTCTTTTGGTAATAAGCTCTAATGTAAGCACCAAAACAGTCACCACACAAAATGCAATGACAAATGGACCTAAAACATGATAGCTGATTGATTTGTATAAATCTCCTTGATAGAAATAAACCAAAGATTTTGTGATCCCGCATCCTGGGCAAGGAAATCCTGTCAGCATTTTAAAAGGGCAAAAAGACTGATCAGTTTCTAAATGGTCATTATGATTATCAAGCATTAAAAAAAACGGAACTATCAGTGTAATTAATGCACCGATAATTCCGTAAATTTTACGTCTTGTTTGCGTATTAGTTATATAATCTGTTGATATCACCTTGAACGATCATTGCAGCCGCAATAGGAAAAAAGAATCCTAAAACAATTAGTAAAGTAGATTGATCTTTTTGAAGTTCACCAGTTTTCTCATATACTTTTGGTAATGCTTCTTTACCTGCTAAGTAATAGAAATAAATATTAACTGGCATACAACAACCTGCAAAAATTGCAATTGGTTGCGAGATAACTTCTTTTTTTGCCACAGCATTAAAAACTTCAGCTACTTTAATATTCCAATAAATCAAATACAATCCGCATGTTAAAAATCCAAAAAGCAATACCATAATTGGGTCTACTTTAAATACCGGGATTGGTTCTTCAAAATTATTCGATGTTTGTTGTAATTCCATCTTTTTCCTTATAAAATTCGTTAATTCCTACTCTTTGGATTTTCGGCTTCTCCAAACCCCTAAAAGAACTTATTTAGATTGATTCTTTTGAAATTCGGAAACAATATTATTAAAAATTAGCAAATAAAACTAATCTTGCCAAATAAAATTTACAGGAAAAAACTCGTTATTAAATTCTAAAGGCTGTAGGCTATTATTTGTTGTAAACCGCTTTAATTTTATCTACAATAACCTGAGCCAATCGTTCATGACTTTCAAATGTCCAACCCGCAATATGAGGCGTTAATAACACATTTTTTGCCTGCATAAGATACTGAAGTGCTTCTGGCGTGCTGTTATCTTGAAAAAGGGTTTCAAACGACAACTTTTCGTATTCCAAAACATCTAAACCTGCACCCAAAATCTTTTTCGATTTCATAGCCTCAACCAAATCTGTTGTAACAATGTTTTTACCACGTGAAGTATTTATAATCCAAAAAGGCTTTTTAAACGCATTTATAAAGCCACTATCGACCATTTTATTTGTTTCTGGTGTCCAAGGAAGGTGCAAACTTAAAACATCTGTTTTTTCGCGTAATTCTTCTAGAGAAACTTGTTTGGCATTTTCGTCTCCAACATTATCCAAAATATCATAACAAAGAACTTCTGTATCAAAACCTCTCAGTTTTTTAGCAAAAGCCTTACCCATGTTTCCGTAACCGATAATTCCCACTGTCTTTAAATCCAACTCGTGGCCACGATTGCTCTCTCTATTCCAATGTCCAGCTTTCACTTCAGCATCAGCCTGATTTAAATTATTGAATAAAGATAAAATCACGCCAAGCGAATGTTCTGCAACAGCGTTGCGATTTCCTTCTGGAGCGGCAATAAGATGAATTCCTTTTGCAGAAGCATACTCACAATCAATACTTTCTAGACCTGCGCCAACTCTCGCAATAAATTGCAACTTTGTTGCAGCATCTAAAAATGTCTTGTCAATCTTGAAACGGCTTCTAATTACTACGCCATTGTAATCATGAATTTTAGTTTCGATTTCTTCTTTTGAAGATTTAAAATCGGCGTGATTTTCGAAACCAGCTTCTTCCAATTGATTCCAAAGAATTGGATTATTGCTGTCGATATGAAGAATTTTTATGCTCATTTTTTACTGAATTTTATAAATACAAAAATACGGGAAATATAACCTCATAAAGTCGTAAGAGATAATTTAAAACCAAAAAAACCTGAAAAAACCTTATCTGTTCAAGGCTTCATGGCAAATACTTTTTTATTGCGCGGTTTTTTTTTTAACTTTGAAAGAATAAGGATTTTTCAAATCCATCATATAAATCTTCAGAAAATCTTCCCAATGAAATTAACCAAGACTTTTAAAGCCTTTTTTGAAAACGAAAAATCGGGAGGGATTATCTTGCTATTTGTCACGATTTTATCTCTTTATCTTGCCAACTCTTCTATTCAAGTTCCATATGTTGCTTTTTGGGAGAAAGAAATTTCGGGGCACTCTATAACGCACTGGATTAATGATGGATTAATGACAATCTTTTTTCTTTTGATCGGATTAGAACTGGAACGCGAAATTTATCATGGCGAATTATCCAACATTAAGAATGCTTCACTGCCAATTATGGCCGCTTTTGGCGGAATGCTTGTTCCTGCAGCAATTTTTTTGGCATTAAACTATGGAACAACTACACAAAACGGAGCCGGAATTCCGATGGCAACCGATATTGCCTTTGCAATCGGGATTTTATCGCTCCTTGGCAATAAAGTTCCTACTTCTTTAAAAGTTTTTTTAACTGCTTTGGCTGTAATTGACGATTTAGGAGCAATTATCGTGATTGCCATTTTTTACACGACATCAATCTCTTTTTTAAATCTTGGAATTGCTCTTGGGATCTGGTGTTTACTTTTTGTTTTAAACCGAATGAAAATTCACAATCTAATTCCATATTTGATCGGTGGAGCAATAATGTGGTATTTTATGCTTAATTCTGGAGTTCACGCAACCATAACTGGTGTGATTTTAGCGTTTGTTATTCCGTTTGGAGATGGTGGCGAAAAAACATCTTCATATAGGCTACAGCACTTTTTACATAGGCCAGTTGCTTTTTTCATTTTGCCGTTGTTTGCAATTGCAAATACTGCTTTAACAATTTCAGACAATTGGCACGAAGGTCTTAGTCATGTTAATACTTACGGAATTATTTTGGGGCTTGTAGTTGGAAAACCTCTTGGAATTTTGCTTTTCTCCTCAGTAGGTGTAACTTCGGGTTTATGCATTTTACCGAAAAACTTGAAATGGGCGCACATTTTAGGAGCAGGAATGTTAGGCGGAATTGGTTTTACTATGTCAATTTTCATAACAGTTTTAGCATTCAAAAACCCTGAAATTGTCGTTTTTTCTAAAATAGCCATTCTGATTGCTTCCTTCTTAGCAGGATTAATGGGATTCGTTTATTTAAAATATACATTAAACAGAAAGTAAATTTCGAATGTTTTAAATTCTAATTACTGAGTTTAACTGATGAAAAGAATTAGACAAATACTTGCAATATCAATATCTCTCATAATATTGCTTGTTGGTATTATTCTCTATCAAGTCATAACATATAAACCTCCGATTTCAGATTTTTACAATCAGACTCCTACTTTACTATTTTGTGGAAATGCATATTCAAAAGGAAATCCAGGAAATGGAAAAGAAATCTTTAATTCTAATTGTGCCGCTTGCCATAAACTAGATTCCAAGAGTACTGGACCTGCACTTCGTAATATAGACTCATTGGTTTTTATAAAATGGATGTTAAGGAAAAACTATAAAATCGATATCTTGAAGATTGAAAAGTTTGGAATTGATTATCACACAACAACATTTAAAGATGTTATCAATGAAGAAAATCTTCCCGACTTAATTGATTATTGTTCAGGAGTACGGTATTGAACCTCAAAACAAAAAAATCCAAATTCCCGTTTAAACTTGGAATTTGGATTTTTCAAATATTGGAATTTCTTTAAAACTAACCTTTGATCTGTTTTAAAGAAGTTTTAATTCCTTTAATTAATGATGAGCTGAAACCATTGTGTTCCATTTCATTTAAACCGACAATCGTACAGCCTTGAGGCGTCGTTACACGATCGATCAATTGTTCTGGATGCACTCGTTCTTCTAAAAGCATTTTTGCAGCTCCTTTTACCGTTTGTGCTGCAATTGCTAAAGCAGTGTTAGAATCAAAACCGATTTCGATTCCCGCTTGCATAGAGGCACGAATATAACGCAATGCATAAGCTGTTCCGCAAGCACCTAAAACTGTTGCCGCGTCCATCAATTTTTCGTCGATCACAGGAGCTGTTCCTAAATCTTGAAATAAATCTACAATTGGAGTAGCATTTTCTTTATATTTTTCTGGAAAAGAAATACAAGTTGCCGATTCTCCAAATTGCGCCGCTATATTTGGCATAATGCGCACTACAGGATATTCGTAGTTTGTTTTGGTTTGAAAAACATCCAAAGACAATCCGCTTACTGCAGAAGCAATTGTTTTGTTTTTAATAACTGGCAAAATCTCAGCCAAAACAATATCTACCTGATACGGTTTTATGGTTAAAATTATAACATCAGCTTCCTGAATGTTGTGTTTATTATCGTTTGAAACCGTAATGCCATATTCTGATAAATATTGAATACTTGCAGTGTTTCTTCTAGTGACAGTAACTTGGTTGTTTTTCGAGAATTTAGCAATCCCTAAGGCAATAGAAACCCCAAGGTTTCCTCCTCCAATAATGTGTACTTTCATTTTGGTTTGGCTTTAATTTATTTCTGGTTGGTAAACAGCATTTTCCGCTTGCAAATTACGCAGATTTTAGAGATTTTAAATCACTGCAAACTGCTAATTTGTGGCAAAAATCTAGAATTCAAGAATCAGATCTAGCTATTTTTTTAGAAACAAATAGATTATTTTAAAGCAACTTTCCTTTTAAAAGCAAAGAAGCAATTGTAAAATAGATTACTAATCCAGTTACATCTACTAAAGTAGCTACAAAAGGTGCCGATGAAGTTGCGGGGTCTAGCCTAAGTTTCTTTAATAAAAACGGAATCATCGAGCCAGACAAAGTTCCCCATAAAACGATAAACACCAATGAAAGCGATACGGCAAGACCAATTGTAAGCCAATGTTCTCCATATTCATAAAGCCCAGTTTGCTGCCAAATAAATATTCTGATAAAACCGACAATCCCTAAAATGGCACCCAATAAGAAACCCGAAGCGATTTCTTTTTTCATTACATACCACCAATCTTTTAGCGTTAACTCTTTTAGAGCCATTGCACGAATAATAAGAGTTGCAGCTTGTGATCCTGAATTTCCTCCACTCGATATAATAAGCGGAACAAATAATGCCAAAACAACAGCTTTTTCGATTTCTCCTTCAAAAAATCCCATTGCCGAAGCAGTGAACATTTCTCCAATAAAAAGAACAACAAGCCATGTCGCTCTTTTCTTAACCATCTCTACAAGTCGTGTTTGCACATATGGCAATTCTAAGGCTTCTAATCCCCCGAATTTCTGAATATCTTCGGTATCTCTTTTCTCGATGTCTTCCTTAATGACATCGATAATATCATCAATTGTAATGCGACCAACCAAGCGTCCTAATTCGTCAACAACTGGAATTGCCTCTAAATCATATTTCTCCATTAAACGCGCAACATCAACATCTGGCGTTTCAACATTTACATAATTTAATTTTCTAATGTAAATATCCGAGATTTGTGTTTTGGTCGAAGTAGTCAATAAATCTTTAAGTGATAATCTTCCTTTTAAACGATTTTCATCATCAACTACATATATAGAATGAACTCTGGAAACATTTTCTGCCTGAATTCGCATTTCTTTGACACAGGTTAAAACATTCCAGTTTTCATTTACCTTCACTAATTCTTTATGCATTATACCTCCAGCGGTATCTTCATCGTATCGAAGTAAATCTACGATGCTTTTTGCGTGCTCAACATCCTGAAGTTCTGAGATAACTTCAGCTTTACGATCTTTTGAAAGTTCACCAATAATATCTGCCGCATCATTGGTTTCAAGCTCATCAAGTTCTTCCGCAATTTCTTTTGGAGAAAGTCGGCTTAAGATTTTTTCACGTAAATCATCGTCTAATTCAAGTAGAATTTCGGCGGTTTTTTCACTGTCTAAAACTTTGAAAATATAAGTTGCATCATCAATTTCTACTTCATCAAGAATTTCGGCGAAATCTGCATGGTGAATATCATTTAGCAAGATTTCAAGCTCCTTATTATTTTTTGCCTGAATAAGTTGAGCAATCTGTTTGATTAATTCTTTACTGATTTTGAACTCCATTGGCTTCTATTTTTTGAGTTAGTTCAATAAATTCATCTACGCTAAGCTGCTCCGGACGTTTATCAAAGATAGTGTCTTCTCGCAAATTGTCTGATAAATTTAATGTTTTCAAACTGTTACGTAATGTTTTTCGTCTCTGCTGAAAAGCCGTTTTTACAACTGTAAAAAATAACTTTTCGCTACAAGGAAGGTTATAATCTTCCTTTCGGGTCATTCTCATCACACCCGATTTCACCTTGGGCGGAGGAATAAAAACGTTTTCATCAACCGTAAACAGATACTCTGTATTATAGAAAGCCTGAGCTAAAACTGATAATATTCCGTAGGTTTTTGAGCCTTTCTTTTCGCAGATGCGCTCAGCTACTTCTTTCTGAAACATTCCAGAAAACTCTGGAATCTGATGTTTAAGATCTAAAGTTCTAAAAACAATCTGAGAAGAAATATTATAAGGAAAGTTACCTATTATGGCAAACTGTTTATTTTCGTAAACTTCATTTATGTTATACTTCAGGAAATCCTGAGAGATAATCTTATTCTTTAATTTCGGATAATTGGCATCCAAATACGCTACAGATTCGGTATCGATTTCAATAACGTGTGTATTAATTGGTTTTTCGAGCAAATACTTAGTAAGCACACCCATTCCTGGTCCTATTTCTAAAACCTCCTCATATCCTTTAAAAGTCAAAGTATCTGCAATAGCTTTTGCTATACTTTCGTCTTTAAGAAAGTGCTGTCCTAAATGTTTTTTGGCTTTTACTTTTTCCATTTCATTTCTTGTTTGCCACGAGGCTGCAAAAGTATTCTTTTTGTTGTAAAGGCACTAAGAAGCAAAGCTTTATTTTTGTTTTTTTTGCAAGAAAGTCTCAAAGACGGCAAGTTTTTATGCTTTTTTCTCAATTATAAACCAAAAACTGAGAGCCGAGACCGAGAATTAAAAATTTAATGCTCCGAAATAACCTCTAATTCTGTTCTGAAAGAAAGCATTTTGTCTGCAAATAGACTTAAAGCTTCTCTATGAAATTCTGGTTCATCTTCGATATAAAATTTCTCCAAAGTTTCCTTACTGTCTGTTATATACTGTACAGAATATGTAATTCCGCCCATTTCTTCTTCAACCAAAACTTTTACAATTCGTGCAGAAGAAAATTTTTCAGTTGCTAGAATTTCGGGTATGTGTTTTTCCTGCATCCATTTTAACCATTGGTCATGAACGCTTTCGTGTATGTTTGTGGTAACGTTATAAATAATCATTTCTTTTCTAATCTAAGGTTCTGAGATGTTAAGATTCTAAGGTTCTGAGTTTTTTTCTCTTGATTCTTAAATCTTTTCAAATCATCATTTTACTAATTTTTCTTGTTTAATCGTTTATTCGGTTAATCGATTAACCGAATAAACGATTAAACCGAACTATAAATTCTTATCTCCTCTTAACTCGCGGTATTTTTTTCTGGCATCGACAAAATAAATACTGTCTTGATGGTTAAAAATTACCTTTTCATATAAAGGTTTTGCCTTTTCTGGATCTTTTAATTCATCGTTATAAATTTCAGCCGAGAAAAACAGCGCTTCGTCTACATAAATTCCGTCGCTGTGATTGTCAATAATTTGCTGATATTGGCTTAAAGCCGAAGCAAAATCTTTCTGACTTTCATAAACTTTGCCTAAACGCAATAAAGTTACCGCTTCAATTTCTTGCCCTTTATACGTTTTTAGAATATTTTGAAATTGCGCTATCGCTTCTTGCTTTTTATTCTGATAAATTAAAAAATCTCCTTTTGCAAACTGTTTCAGCGCCACTTGAGTCGAATCTGCTGCGGTATTATCATTAATTAACAGAAAATATTCTAAAGCATCATTGGCGATCAATTGTGTGTTTGCGGCTTTTAATTCTTTAAACTGTTTATTTGCCCATTCAAAATCACCTTTGTAATAACTTGTTTTTGCCGCTTTCAAACTGGCTTCGTGCGCCATTACATCATTCTTTAAATCCAATTGAATCTGCGAATAATAAATAAGCGCCTGATTGTATTTTTCTTCCAAAAGCAAAATATCCGCCAACTCCATTTTTGCATCGGCTTTTTGATATTCGTTTAAATTCAATTCCAAAGCCTTTTTCATTACAGCTTTCCCCTCTTCTGTTTTTTTCAAATTAAAAGCCAGAAAATGAGCTTGAATGATTTGCAAAGATAAGGTAAAAGGATTTATTTCGTAAGTTGCCAACAATTGCTGCAGTTCTTGACTGATTGCTGGATAATCTTTTTCCTGCGCTTTATCGATCTTTATTTGCATTAAACTCGCATTACTTTGAATCAGCAAATCACGGTCTTTAGTATTTTGAAGAATGAAATTTAGAATTTCTTCTGCCGTATCATTGTCTCCTTCATTCAATGCAAACTGACTTAAATTGACAATGCTCATCAACGATTCTGGTTCGCGTTTATAAATGGCTTTTTCTTGAATGAATGCTTTTCCGAATTCTTTTTGCTGCACATAAAACCAGCTTAAGTAATGATTCCAGAAAACATCTTGATCTTTCTGAGTTTTTAAGATTAATGCTTTTCGCATGGCATCTTTAAAAGCGGTATTATCAGTTTCTCCATTCATGAATCGAGAAAGTTGCGTCTGAATCAAATTAGTATTCTGCGGATTTGTGAAAGATTCTGTCAATAACAAATCAATCATCAAATCGGTTTTTCCTAACTGACCATACAGCATTCCGATTTGGAAATTGAAATTAAAGTTGGGCTGAACTTGCATTGCAGTCTGATAGGCTTTTAAAGCATATTCTAGCAATACTTTTTTCTCAAATGAACTTGCAATTCCGTAAACATCATTCGGACTTGTTTTTATTTTCTCGATTGCCTGTTCGTAGTAATTTTTGGCTTTCGAATCGTTTTTCTGCAATTGAAAGTTGTATCCCATTTCAACTAAAAAAACACCTTGCTTATAGCGATTAAAACGATCTTGAATTGCTTTTTCGGCGTTTGCAAATTGCTGCAATTGCTGATAACAATCGATCGTTCTTAAAAAGTACTGAGTATTAGATGGCGCAGCTCGCAAAAGCTCTTCATAACTAATTTTCGCTTTATCAAAATCTCCTTTGTCGTAATAGTATTGAGCCAACTGCTCGTTTTGTCCAAACGCAAAACCAGAACATAACAAAACGATACCCATCAATATGTTTTTCATACTGCCTTTTATTTAGTTTTCAGTCGCAGTTCTCAGCCAATAATAGGACTATAAATATTGACTTTTTAGTTTTTAGTTACTGTAAACTGTTACCGTAAACTGAGACTTTTTTACTTTTCCAAAAAATCAAGCCCAAACCAATTAAAATAAATGGAATACTTAAAATTTGTCCCATATTAATCAGCATATTATTTTCGAAAGCTTCTTGATTTTCTTTGAAAAATTCAATTATAAAACGAGCTGTAAATAATAAAGTTAAGAAAGTTCCGAAGATTAATCCTTGCGCATTTCTGATTTTTTCTGATTTGTACATATAAAACAGAATTCCAAAAATCAATATATAAGCAAAAGCTTCATACAATTGCGTTGGATGTCTAGGGATTAAATCGTCTCTCTGAAAAACCACTCCCCAACTTCCGTCAGTAGGTTTTCCATAAATTTCAGAGTTCATAAAATTTCCCATTCTAATAAAAGCACCCGTTACAGGAACCGCAACAGACATTTTATCTAAAAGTCCTAAAAATTGAACTTTAAATTTTCGACAATATAAAATCATTGCCGTAATAACTCCGATCGAACCTCCATGACTCGCCAGACCTTGATACCCAACAAACTGATAAGCTCCTTTTATCTTTTGTATTGGTAAAAGAATTTCTATCGGATGTTTGAAGAAATAGTCTGGTTCGTAAAAGAAACAATGTCCAAGTCTTGCCCCTAAAACGGTTCCGACAATGACATAAATAAGTAAAGAATCGAGATTGTCTAAGGAAAGATTTTCTTTTTTATATATGTTTCTAACGATATAAAACCCGAGAAGAAGTCCGCAGGCAAAAAGAGCTCCGTAATATTTTAACGGAAAACTATCCGTAATCCAGAAAATGACAGGATCTACGTTCCAATTTAATATTCCGTTTTTCATAAGTTGTAATTTTTAGTCACAGTTTTCAGTCACAGTCCACAGCCGAAACTGTAAACTGAGACTGAGACTGTAAACTAAATTAATTTATAATATCAAATCCGCAGTAAGGACGTAAAACCTCTGGAATTACGATTCCTTCTGGAGTTTGGTAATTTTCAATAATTCCAGCTAAAACACGCGGAAGCGCCAATGAACTTCCGTTAAGCGTATGAGCCAATTGGTTTTTTCCGTCTTTGTCTTTGAAACGTAATTTTAGACGATTTGCCTGGAAAGTTTCAAAGTTAGAAACAGAACTGATCTCTAACCAACGATCTTGTGCTGTAGAAAACACTTCAAAATCATACGTCAACGCAGATGTGAATCCCATATCACCTCCGCAAAGGCGTAAAATTCTATAAGGTAATTTCAATTCTTGAAGAATCTCTTTTACGTGTTCAACCATTCCATCAAGCGCAGCATAAGAATTATCTGGATGCTCTACACGAACAATTTCTACTTTATCAAATTGGTGCAAACGGTTTAACCCGCGAACGTGAGCTCCGTAAGAACCTGCTTCACGACGAAAACATGGTGTATATGCTGTATGTAAAACAGGAAGATCACTTTCGTTTAAAATAACATCGCGGAATAAGTTGGTAACTGGAACCTCAGCTGTTGGAATCAAATATAGATCATCAATTGTAGAATGATACATTTGTCCTTCTTTGTCTGGCAATTGTCCCGTTCCAAATCCTGAAGCTTCGTTTACTAAATGAGGAACCTGAACTTCATTATATCCTGCAGCGGTATTTTTGTCTAAAAAGTAATTGATTAAAGCACGTTGTAAACGAGCTCCTTTTCCTTTATAAACAGGAAATCCTGCACCAGTGATTTTTACACCCAATTCAAAATCGATAATATCATATTTCTTCACCAATTCCCAGTGTGGTTGTGCTCCTTCGTGCAAAACGGGAATATCTCCTTCTTGAAAAACATTTAAGTTATCGTCTGGAGTTTTTCCTTCAGGAACAATATCAGCCGGTAGATTTGGTAAAGTGTATAATTTATTCGTTAACTCAACGGCCAAAGCTTCTGCTTTTTCGCTCAGTTCTTTGCTTTTTTCTTTTAGCGAAACTGTTTTTTCTTTTAAGATTGCTGCTTTAGCTTTCTCTCCAGCTTTCATCAATTCACCAATATCTTTGGACAATTTATTAGATTCTGATAAAGTATTGTCTAATTCCACTTGTGCAGCACGACGATTTTCGTCTAATTGAACCACTTCTTCAACAACGCTTTTAGCATCGATATTTCGTTTTGCTAAAGCCTTGATTACTTTCTCTTGATTTTCTCTAATAAATGCAATTTGTAACATAGCTTGATTTTTATAACTATTGTATTTTTATAACGGAAGCAAATTTAAGGAAATGTTTGTTAACAAAAGGACAAACTTTCTCAGGAAAACCTAAATCTCCTATAAATAGCAAAAGCACTCTAAAAGTGCTCTTGCTATTATTTGAATTTTATAAAGTTTTACTCCAAAAAACGATGTCTATCGTCTCTATGAAAAGCATAATCTCTGCCATTAAACTTAATTTTTTCAAGTTCTTTTTTGGTTTTCAGATCGCTTTTTTCTTCAATTCCGTTTTCTAAATCACTTTCGACAGCTTCTTCATAAGAAAAGTTTTTGGTGATTATCAAATCAAAATAACCGTTTGTTTTCTGATCAGAAAAACTCATTCCCGTTTCTAAAGTTTCTACCTGAAAGGTTCCGCCTCCGTTAGAATCACCGTTGGTCAATCGAATAGGATATTCGTATAAAACCTTTTTAATTTCATTGTCAGCCAAAGTAATCAACGTAAATTTTTGTTCAGAATACAGTACGATTCGGCTGCTTGCACTGGCTTCTGTATAAAAAGCAATAGCAGGAGTTTTTTCATTTAGAAAAACCAAATCTCTTAAAATGTGCGATTTAGAAAACTGAATGGCTTCATTATCATAATAACCTAAGTTCTCATCAAATTCTTCAGCAATTACACTTCCGTCTTCTCTATTTACAAATAAATATTTACGCTGAAAAAAATCTCCTAATTCTTCTTCATCCTCCGATCGAAGTGCTTTCTTCCTATGTTCAACTGTAGTCAAAACAAAAAATGTCGTTTTATCATCGTAGTTGATAGAACTTGTTTCCTTAATTCTAATGCTAGAATATTTGATTTGCAGATTGGAAGCGACTTTAGAAAGTAATTCCAGATTTAATTCTTCTGAATCTTCAATTTCATCAGGATTTTTAAAAATGAGTTTTTTTATCGGCTTCTTACCAAGACCAAGATGTGCTTGTGTTTCTGAAAGCAATTCCTGATACTGAACTTCGGCATCGTTTTTAACATTTTCCTTTTTCCCACAGGAAAACAGAAACATCAAAACGGCACTTAAAAGAATCGTTTTTTTCATAGGCTTTGGTTTGTTAGAAAATTTAGGGCATTCCAAATATATAATTTTCTTACAAACCACAGCAAAAAAATAAAAACTTAATCTCTCTTAATTTCGTGTCCTACAAATTCTTCCAGTGTTTTAAACATTTCTTCTACCGAAAGTACTTCTGTATCAGGATGCGATTTTAAGAAAGCGGCATTCAACTCTGCCAAGTTTTCATCCAATTCAAAATAAGCATTATTGTTTAGCAAATCCTTGAAAGCATTTGGTGTGTCGTATTTTTCTTTTAGAAATTTTCCTAATTTAATGTTGCTTTGCAAACGCAGTTTACGGCATTGCTCTTTAAACAATTCCAAATGTTTTTCTGCGCCTATTAAAGCTAAGCCTTCTTCAATTAACTCGTTCAATTCTTTATTCCATCCTGAATCATAAACGAATTTCGAAAAATTACCTTCCGCATATTTTGAGGCGTAAAAATCCAGATAGTAACTCATTAAAGCATCTTCGTGAATCAAGTCGTCGTCTATTTTTTCTTCTCTCATTAAATTGATTACCGAAATATTCGAATTAACAACATCTTGCGGGTTTTCGCTTTTTGAAGCAGTTTCTGAAATTATGATTTTACCGAATTCCATTTGAGTTTTTATTTAAAAGATTGTTTTGCAAAGTTGCGGCAAATAATCGAGATGACTGTAAAACTAATTGAAAATTGAAAAAACAAAAAGAGAGAAAAATTAGTTATTTCAAGCATTAACAAAACTGAAGACAATAGTTATCTTGCTATTTTTTACTCAATGATAACAGAAAATGTATTAATTCTTTTAAATAGAAAAACTGTATTTTAGCACTATCTGAAACCCTTCCCATCAATTAAAAACTTCCAAATAAATAGACCTCAAAAATGTATCATTTAGACTACTGTATAGATTTAAAATGAAAAATAAAATTCGCTCTCTTATGAATTCTTTTGGAAATAACGACTGTAATAATTTTGAAAAGACATTTACTTATCTGGAAGAAGTTGGAAAAATACTGCCTTACTCCAAAATTTGTTTTGATCTTTTAAAAAAGTTGAATTTTCAAACTACAAATTCAGAATTAGACTCTTTGATATTAGCCTTACACAAAATACGATTTGCTTCTAACACCAATAATTACTTTTACTTTTATTTTCCTTTAGTCAGTCATATTTTGTATTACAAACCTATGTCCGAAAAAGAAATTTTAAAATATTTAATAGATCCAAACTTTGCAAACGGCACATGTAAAGTCGAAGAAATGATAACGGTGATTAATGGCGCTATGAAGTACAAGCTAGACGAGAATAAAAACTACCTCAGCAAAGAAAGCCAAGATTGGATTACCAACGAATTACCAAAATTGGAAAAAGAAGTACAACGCGAAATAGATATTTGCAAGAAAGAACTTGAAGACTAAAATTTATGGCAATAAACTACAATTTAGAAATAGAATTCCTCAAAAAGGTAGAAGACAACAATAACAGAACAGCCTTAACCGTAAATCAAATTGAAGATCTTCTTTCAGAATTTCCAAAACTACCCGAAGATTATATTACTTATTTACAAGAAGTTGGTTCGGGAAGTTTTAGAAACTGTCAATTTAATATTGCCTCTTCATTATTTAATTTAGAAGACTTAGGCTTGGAGAATCACTACGAATTGAAATCAAACATTTGGTTTTTTGGAGATAATTTTTCTGGCGATTTTTCTGGTTTTGACTTTGATCGGAATGATGGTAAAATCGTTGAATTTTGGCACGAAAGCGGAGAACTTTATTACACTAATAAGTCGTTTCAAACTTATATAAGAGAACAAATGTTAATGGATGAGAATGATATTAAATAAAATTATACCATTTGCATTATTTTTATTTGTTATTGAGCACAATCTTTAATCAAAATTAGCGTTATCTTTATCTAATATAAAGATGCTAATAAATTAAACACCTTTAACGCAACTATTTGGAGACAAATGCATCTGATTATATAGATAAAACTTTATATAAAAGTTTTTGCAACCAAAACCAAAATCATGAAACAGATCATCTTAATTCTTAGCATTCTGCTTGTTTTGACAAGTTGTGAAAATGATGATTTACCAAACTCTGATGTACAATATTCGTTAGTTGCCAAAGGAGATTCTTTTCCTAATGATAAAAGTCTTGCTCCGCGACATTTAATAATTAAAGATCAAAAAAGTTGGGATAAATTAATTACAGAAATGAATGTTTCTAGTGATTTATCAAAAGATTTTAAAGAAATAAACATCGATTTCAGTAAATATCAAGTCATTGCTGTTATAGACAAAACCCAAAACAGTGGCGGACATTCTATAGATATTGTCGAAATTACCGAAAACCGAAATACCATTATCGTCAAAGTAGAAAAACTAAAAAATGGCAATAGCACTTTAAAGCTATCAAGACCTTACGATATCATTAAAACAGACAAAACAGACAAAAAGGTTATTTTTGAGCAATAGCTAAATTCCTTTATTTTCTACTAACAAGTTTTTCAGTTCATTGGTTTTCAAAAAAACCGCAAAACGCCCAGACAGTAATAGCATTTCTTTTTCTTCTGGGGTTATTTTTAATTTGGTTTCAACATGCGAAGCATACTCATAAAGCATTAAAAGTTCGCTTGCATCAAAATCTTTAAACTTTTCTCTATCCAAACTAGACAATTGGGGTTCACCAAATTTATCTTTTTTAAAACTGTCCATACCAAACTTTGCAATCAATTTGGCTCGAAAATCATCGTGAAGTTTCAGCCAACTTGCAGCTTCATCATCAGTATCTTTTAATTGTTTTACTAACTCTTCGTAAGCCTTATCTTTTTTCAAGGTTATTAAATAATCACGCAAAGTTGTAAAACCAATTACTTGATAATTTGAAGTCGGGATTTTGTATTTATCCAGCACATTTTCGACATCTTTTTCAAAAGTCATATACCTAGTTTGAACCGTATACAAAGAAGCAGTCTCTAACAAAGAAAGCAGCCTAATCTTTTCATCATTTATAAAAGGCGCTTTTTTCCCTTGCCCTAAACAATCAATAAAAAGCGCTTTTTTATTCTTGTCTTTCACTTTAGAATCGTTGTGAAGCAGTTCTATTAAGGTTTCATATCCCATATTATCAGACGCACCGCCATCAATAACGCATAAAATTTTATCTTGATTTTTGATTCCGAATTTGGTCTTAGGAAGAACGCCAGGAAAAGCAGAACTTGCCGTAATAGCATAAGTCAGCGGAAAGTCGTAACCGTTATTGATATGATTTTCGTCAAGCGAAAGTGAAGCTTTATTAGGAGCCAAAGACGCATCAATTTTTAAAGCACGAATAATGTGTGGCATGAATGGAAATCGTTCTCCGTTATTATAAGCCGTTCCATTTGCCACCATAATAGGCAATTGCGGATTAAGTTTGCTGTCTTTTGGAATAAAGAAATCAGACAATAACATTTGAGTCTTAAACTTATTCTGATTTTCTGGGTTAGCGCTATCATATTGCAAAACTTCCAGATCAAGCCGTTGTGCCATCGAAATTTTTTCTCCTTTTTCGTTTCTGCTGTTATTTAAAAGAGAAAAAATAGTAGCCGATTTATTGACATCTGATTTGAAAGCATCGGCTTTAGAAAAATAAAATTCGTTAAAACTGCAATTATCATATTGCAATTTGTTTTTCAGAATGGTCAAATAATAACCTGCCGAGTAACAGCCTCCAGAAACAGTCGAAAAATAATCTATTTCATTTAGAAAATTACGGCTCGAGTTGTCTTCTTGAATTTCTTCCAAACCTAAAAGAACTCCCATACTAAAAAACTGCGCTCTAGATCCTCCGCCAGAAATAGCAACTCCCAAAGCAATATTAGGGTTTTGAAGCCTACTGTCGCGATCCTGAACCGATTTGTATTCACTCAAATTGACCGCAGGAATCGAGTTATAGTTAATCTCAGAAAATAGATTAATCTTATTTTGAGCAACTCCCTCATTGACTAGAAAAAGAAAAAAGAATCCTATCGAAAATCTCTTAACCATCATAAAAATAACAACATTATTTTTTAAAGTTTAAAATTACTTGAATTAATTCAAACTAAAATGCTTGTTCATTGATTTTTAACTTTTTCTGATTTTATTTTCTGAATTAGAAACAAATTTTTAATTAAAGAGTAATCTTAAAATAACCTTGAAAAATAAAACGTGTTTATGAAATACAAGAATAAAGCGTAATTTTATTCCTTTAAGAGAGGGTTAAGCTTAAAAACAAGAAAATATGGGGGAAAGAAAAGCATTAGAATATTACGTTTTAGACGTATTCTCAAACGAAAGTTACAAAGGAAATCCGCTTTCGGTTGTTTTTACAGATGGAAATTTAAAATTAGAAACCTATCAGGATATTTCTAAAGAATTTGGCTACTCTGAAACTTCTTTTGTTTATTATTCTGTAAGAGAAAAAGCGCTTGTCGTTCGTTCATTTACTCCAACTGGAATCGAAATCGACGGTGCAGGCCATAATTTATTAGGTGCAGTTTGTGGTGCTCTATTAAAAGGAATTCCAATTTTTGATGAGCAAAACGAAAGTGAACCTTTTGTAATTATGAATCATTCGGCAATTCCGGTAACGGTAAGTTTTGATTTGGATACTTTTTTTCCGGTTGTTAAAATGCACCAGAAATCGGCTGTGATCAAACAGGAAATCCCAACGTATAGAATTGCGGTGGCGCTAGGTTTAAAAATTGAGGACTTGGATGTAAATTCTTTTGTTCCAACAATAGTTAAAACAGAAGTTGCCCATACAATGGTTCCGATAAAGAATAGCCAAATATTAAACAGCTTTGTTCCAGACAATCAGCTCTTAATTCAGATCTCTAAAGAATATAATTTTGAAGGTTTTTATTGTTTCGCTCCAGCAGATGAAGGTCTAGATCATATCGTTGAAACAAGATTCTTTAATCCGATAATCGGAATAAATGAAGATCCTGCAACGGGAACGGCTGCGGGACCTTTAATTGGATTTTTAACAGAAAAGAAATTCACTAAATCTGATAAAGAATATAAAATTCTTCAAGGTGTCAAACTAAAACAGGCCTCTTTGATTGAAGTTATGAATCGTCAGGAAGATATTTTGGTTGGAGGTTCTTCGATTATAACCATGAAAGGAGAACTTTATATTTAATGCCGAAATATTCATGAAAAAAATTATTCTATTGATCTTTCTGGTTCTGATATCTTGCAAGGATACAAAATACCAACCTCTAACTTCGAAAGAAGCAGATGTTGAAAGTTTGCTAAAAAAGATCAATCCTAATAAAGAATATGCTTATTGGGAAATTAACTTTTCTCTGCCACTTACTCCTAAAGTGATATTTTACAAGGGAGATAAAAAGCTAAAACAAAAAAACAATTACCAACCCATCCAAAGTGGTTTTTTCACGGGTTGTCAACCTATGAGTTGTAGTTACACTATAATTTATTTCGATAATAATAAATGGAACTATGTTTTAAAAAAAGAAGAATTAATCACTTATATAAATAAAATTGATAACCCAGAAGAAGCTTTTCTAATTGCTAAAATTCAAGATTTTGATATTGACCCATATAATCCAAAAGGAAATGGTTATCTCAAAACAAAAAATGGTTATGATTTAAAAGTCATGAAATATATTAGCTGTCCTGAATCTAAAGAATCATTTCTGGTTTCTATTGATTCTTTGGGGCAACTGAAAAGCATAAAAAGTCAAGGTTTTTATTTAAAAACCAAAAACTGCATCGTTTATTAAATCAAACAAAAAAACCGCATCTGGCAGAATGCGGTTTCAAATATTTAAAACTATAGAACTTCTTAGTTCGTTTTCATTGGCGGTAAATCGAAAGCCTTTGAATCGTGTTCGAAGTTGTTTCTGTGTGCCCCATCGCAAAATGGCTTGTTTGAAGAATGTCCGCAACGGCAAAGTCCAAGCGCTTGTCTTCCTTGTAAACCGTAAAGTGCTCCTTCTGGATCCATGATTTCAAAATCTCCTTCAATTTTGATAGAACCATTTTTATTGATGATTAATTTAGTCTTGCTCATAAATTTGTTTTTTTCCGCTGCAAAGATTGCGAAATATATTCTCATTTATAAGCTCGAAACGTAGTTTAAACTGGTTCTATTTTATGTGGGTTTTGCCACGAAGACGCGAAGGCACAAAGTTTTATTGTTTCACGCTCCCGATAGCTATCGGGATTAAAAGATTTAAGCACATTAGCACAGATGACTAACTTAAAAAACTTAGATTCTTAATAAAAAATCTTTGCGCCTTTGTGCCTTTGTGGCAGAAAAAAAAACTAAAGCGCCTTGTAAACAAAATTCTTAAACTTCACACTTCCTTTTCCAATAGAGCAAAGACCAATCCTTAATCCCAAAAATCCACTCAAAACATTATGATTGTATCCTGAAACTTCTACAGAGTTTTCGATTTTTTTCCAGTCTTTTCCATCAATACTGTAAAACATATCTACAGTGTTTTTAATGTTTTTCAGTTTAAGAAAGACTTTTCGCGTATGCGTATTTTTCTCCGTTGGAAACTGCCATCCTCTCAAATTGGCCAAAATGTTATTTTGATCGGCTAAAATCCCCGAGTAATATTTATTATCGTAAAAAAGCACCAATCCGCCAGTTGCGTCGCCTTCAATTTCCATTTCAACTTCTGCAGAATAAGAATGTCCGCCTGGTACAACTACTAGCGGAGAACTGTTTCCTACTCCATCGCCTTTTCCTTCAATTGTCAAAGTATTATTAGCCACTTTAAATCTTGAGTTTTCCACTTCATTATAAAACTTCCATTGTGGCTTTAAGGCCGAACCTCCAAAATTATCGCTCAAAGAAAACTCAGGAAGCGTCTTTCCCTCAGGTTTTGCAATCGGTTTATCAGTTTGAATGTTATCAGAAATTTTATACCAACCGTCTTTTGTCCATTCCACAGGTTGTAACAAAGTTTGACGGCCTAAGTTATAATAGTCTTTTTCATAACCATGAAAAATCATCCACCATTTTCCGTTTGCATCTTCAAAAACAGTGCTGTGTCCTTTTGACCACCAGGTTTCAGAACTGCTGTTCGTACGCACAATCGGGTTATGTGGTGAGTTTTCCCAAGGTCCCAAAGGCGATTTTGATCTTGCCGAAATCACCATATGGCTTGTCGCTGGCCCAGCGGTTCCACCTTCGGCAACGGTCAAATAATAGTATTCTCCGCGCTTGAATAATTTTGGTCCTTCCATACAAAAACATTCAATACTCCATTCGCGCGGAATTTTCCAACCGTCATAAACATGTTTTAATTCGCTGGTTACCGAAAGTCCGTCTTTTGATAAAGCGACATAACCGCCGTTACTGAAATATAAAAAGCGGTTTCCTTTATCATCTGTTACGTGTCCAGGATCTATGTTCCCAATTTTCAAATCTACTGGTTCGCTCCAAGGTCCGTTAATAGAATCTGCAGTAACTACAAAATTGGTATTATTGGCAGGAAAATAGATGTAATATTTATTTTTGTATTTGATTAAATCTGGCGCCCAAACGGCTCCAACATATTTATGAAGTGCATTGGTTACAGGTTCCCAATTCATTAAATCGGTTGAGTGCCAAATTAAAAGCCCGGGATAATAATCAAAAGAAGAATGAACGACATAATAATCTTTTCCGTCGCGCAACAAACTAGGATCTGGATAGTCACCCGCAAAAATCGGGTTTGAATATTGTCCTTGCTTTAAACTTTTTTCTGATTGTGATTGAGAATAACCGCAATACACAAACAATATTAAAATGGTTAGATATATTTTCTTCATGTTTTTGATATTTTTTTCAAATATAGTCAAAAAGACCATAAGTAAAATATGCCACAGATTAAAAGGATTAAAAATGATTTTTTGAATTGCGCCCAGCTTTAGCTGGATGTCATAATAGTGATTCAATAAAATGGCTTTAGCCAAAAGTGAGCGTGTTTGGCTAAAGCCTCACAATTTTACATTATTAACCTCCAGCTAAAGCTGGAGGCAATTCATATTTAAAAATCTTTTAATCCTTTTAATCTATGGCAATAAAAAAACTTTGTGTCTTAGTGCCTTCGTGGCAAAAATCTTAACGAATCTCTAGGAAAAACTCAGCGAATCTCCACGTAATATTAAAATCTCAATTCTATTGCTTATTTTTGCACTCAATAAAATTGAATTATGATACAAGATCCAAAGAGATATACGATCACGGCGGCATTGCCTTACACCAACGGGCCTATTCATATTGGGCATTTGGCTGGGGTTTACGTGCCTGCAGATATATATTCCAGATATTTAAGATTGCAAGGAAAAGATGTAGCATTTATTTGCGGAAGCGATGAACACGGGGTTGCAATCTCTATGAAAGCTAAAAAAGAAGGAGTTACACCACAGCAAGTTATTGATAAATATGATGGAATTATCCGCAAATCTTTTGAAGATTTCGGAATTTCATTCAATAATTACTCAAGAACTTCGGCGAAAATTCACCATGATACAGCTTCGGAATTCTTTAGAACATTGTATGATAAAGGAGATTTTATCGAAGAAGTGACAGAACAATTGTACGATGCAAAAGCAAATCAGTTTTTAGCAGATCGTTTTGTTGTCGGTACTTGTCCGAAATGTGATAATCCAGAAGCTTACGGAGATCAGTGCGAAAAATGCGGATCGACTTTGAACGCGACTGATTTGATCAATCCAAAATCGACTATTACTGGAGAAACTCCAATTCTTAAAGAAACAAAACACTGGTTTTTACCTTTAGACAGATATACTGATTTTTTAACTGAGTGGATTTTAGTTGGGCATAAAAGCGACTGGAAAACCAACGTTTATGGACAAGTAAAATCTTGGATCGACGCAGGTTTAGAACCTCGTGCCGTAACACGTGACTTAGATTGGGGAATTGATGTTCCTGTTGAAGGTGCCGAAGGCAAAAAACTTTATGTTTGGTTTGATGCACCTATCGGTTACATTTCTTCTACAAAAGAATGGGCAGCGCGCGAAGGAAAAGATTGGGAACCGTATTGGAAAGACCAAGACACTAAATTAGTTCACTTTATCGGAAAAGACAATATTGTTTTCCACTGTATCATTTTCCCAGCGATGTTAAAAGCTGAAGGAAGCTATATTTTACCAGACAACGTTCCAGCAAATGAGTTCTTGAATTTGGAAGGAAACAAGCTTTCGACTTCTAAAAACTGGGCGGTTTGGTTGCACGAGTATTTAGAAGAGTTCCCAGATAAGCAAGATGTTTTGCGTTATGCTTTAACATCTAACGCTCCTGAAACAAAAGATAACGACTTTACTTGGAAAGATTTCCAAGCTAGAAATAACAACGAATTGGTTGCTGTTTTTGGAAACTTCGTAAATCGTGTTGTGGTTTTAACCAACAAATATTATGATGGTGTAATCCCGACTCCAAACGAATTTACAGAAGTTGACGAACAAACTTTGGCAGAATTAAAAGCGTATCCGGCTGTGATTTCAAGCTCGGTTGAGCGTTACAGATTCCGTGAAGCTTTGGGCGAATTGATGAATGTGGCTCGTTTAGGAAATAAATATCTTGCAGACGAAGAGCCTTGGAAAGTTATGAAAGACAATCCAGAGCGTGTAAAAACTCAAATGTATGTGGCCTTGCAAATTGCTGCTGCTTTAAGCGTTTTAGCTGAGCCGTTTTTACCATTTACAGCGGCTAAATTGTCAAGAATCTTAAATTTAGGCGATTTGAAAGAACACTTTAAAGGATTTAGCAAATTCTTAAAAGAAAACCATCCTGGAGCTACAGATGTTATTTTGGATAAAACATTAGGTTGGAATGATATTTCTGAGCATTCAGATTTATTGCCAGCAGGACATAAAATTGGTGAAGCAGAATTACTTTTTGCTAAAATCGAAGACGAAGAAATACAAAAACAAATAGATAAATTGGAAGCAACAAAAACAGCTAATTTGGCTGAGAGCAAACAACCAGATCCGCAAAAAGATTTAATTCAGTTTGAGGATTTTGCGAAAATGGATATTCGTATCGGAACTATTCTTGAGGCTGAAAAAATGCCAAAAGCAAACAAACTTTTGGTTCTTAAAGTAGATACAGGAATTGATGTTCGTACGATTGTTTCAGGAATTGCTGAGAGTTTTTCGCCAGAAGAAATCATCGGAAAACGTGTTTCTGTATTAGCAAACCTTGCTCCAAGAGCTTTACGTGGTGTTGAAAGTCAGGGAATGATTTTAATGACAACAAACGCTGAAGGAAAATTGGTTTTTGTAAATCCAGATGCTGATGCACCGAATGGAGCGACAGTAAACTAAACTGATTTTACACATCTAAACATATAGTTTGTCATTTCGAGGAACGAGAAATCTTCGCAAGTAACTCCGCAATGAGAATCCAATCTTTGTAGAGCCTCTCGCGAAGATTTCTCGTTCCTCGAAATGACAACATTAACTAAATAAAATTCTTACATTTTATTGTTTCTTTCAAATTTATATTTGTACGTTTGTACTGACAAAATATTTAAGAGACTTTCGATAATAAACTTATTTAGAGTAACGATAAGCGAAACCCTCATCATGGTGCTGGAGCAGGAAACTGCCCTTGATCTATTCTTTTGAATATTTTGTCACACCTAAAATGAGGGTTTCGTGCGTTTAAAATTTTCGATCATGACAGAGGAAAATCAAAAACCAACACATCACGATGTAATGCCATCAATGGCAAAATTCCTTTCAGACTTATGGTTTGAAGGAGATTTTAGAGAACAGCCCCATTATCTGTCTGAAATTTTCAAGCGAATTCTTGAAACAGATTTGGGAGATGACAAAGAGCTAAGATCAAAAATGATGGAATGCATCAAAACCAGTGAAATGCTTGCCGAAACACTAGAACCGTTTTCGGATAAACAAATTCAGAAAGCCTGCAGTAAAATTTTAGTGGCTTAAAAAATAAAAGCGTGAAATTCTTTATTGATTTCACGCTTTTTTTATTCTACAAATACTGTAAAGCACATTTTTCTTTAAAATTAGTTTTCTTACAAAAAAAATGAGATATTAGCGCCAAAAGTTATTCGAAAAACTGAAAATTATGGAGCTATTAGACAGTCTACCTACGTTGCTTAAATCTTTTTGGTACATCGCGATTCCAACAAGTTTAATTTTTCTTATTCAAACCATTATTACTTTTTCGGGTCTTGACATTGCCGATGGTTTCGATACCGATTTTGATGCACATGTTCACGATGGCGATTTTCAGCTTTTCTCGTTAAGAAATCTAATCAACTTTCTTTTAGGCTTTAGCTGGACAGGAATTTCATTTTATGCTACAATTGGCGAAAAGCCATGGTTTCTTATTACACTCGCTTTTGTCGTTGGAGTTTTATTTGTGCTATTGTTTTTCTTTGTAATCAAACAAGTGCAAAAACTAGCCGAAGACAATTCTTTTAAAATCACTAATACGCTAAATAAAACTGCTGAAGTTTATTTGACCATTCCAGAAAATAAAACCGGAAAAGGTAAAATTATGATTAGCGTAAATGGCGCTTTTCATGAACTTGAAGCTATGACAGAAAATGAAAGAATTCCGTCTGGTTCGGCTGTAAAAGTTGTCAAAATAGAAAACAACAACCTTTTAATCGTAGAAACCATATAACATAAATTATAATGATCAACCCAATTATTTTGATTGCAGTTGCGGCAATCGTTCTATTCGTAACCATTTCAGCATTAATCTCGAGGTACAAGCGCTGTCCTTCAGATAAAATTTTAGTAATCTATGGTCGTACTGGCGGAACCTCAGCACGTTGTGTACACGGTGGTGGTGCTTTTATCTGGCCAGTAATTCAGGATTACTCTTTTCTAGATTTAAAACCGCTTTCTATCGAAGCGAATCTGACCAATGCGTTAAGCCGTCAGAACATTAGAGTCGATGTTCCTTGTCGATTCACCATCGCCATTTCTACGGAAACTGACAGTATGAATACTGCTGCAGAAAGATTATTAGGTTTGTCATCAGAACAAGTTCAAGAGCTTGCAAAAGATATTTTGTTTGGTCAATTGCGTTTGGTTATTGCAACGATGACTATTGAAGAAATTAACTCAGACCGTGATAAATTCTTAGATAACATTTCTAAAAACGTTGACAGCGAATTAAAGAAAATTGGTCTTAAACTAATCAACGTAAACGTTACCGATATTCGTGACGAGTCTGGTTATATCGAAGCTTTAGGAAAAGAAGCTGCTGCAAAAGCAATCAATGAAGCTAAAATTAGCGTAGCTGAGCAGGAAAAAATCGGAGAAACTGGTAAAGCTCTTGCTGATAGAGAAAAAGACACTCAAATTGCTGAAACACATAGAGACAGAGATGTAAAAATCGCGATTACTCAAAAAGATCGTGAAATTAGCATTGCAACAGCGGCTAAAGACGAAACGATTGGTAAAGCAGAAGCAGAAAGAGATACAAGGGTAAAAACGTCTGAAGCAAACGCAATTGCGATTCAGGGAGAGAACGAAGCGAAAATTGCTATTGCCAATTCTGAAGCTATTCGTAGAGAAAAAGAAGCAGAATCGTTGCGTATTGCAATTGCTGCAGAAAAAGTACAGCAGGCAAAAGCATTGGAAGAATCTTACCTTGCTGAACAAAAAGCCGAGTTAGCACGTTCTGAAAGAGAGCGTTCTACTCAAATTGCCAACATTGTAGTTCCTGCCGAAATTGCCAAACAAAGAGCGATTATCGAAGCACAAGCTGCTGCAGAAACTATTAGAGAGAATGCAAAAGGAGAAGCTGATGCAATCTTTGCTAAAATGGAAGCAGAAGCAAAAGGTTTATTTGAAATATTAACGAAACAAGCCGAAGGTTATAAAGATGTTGTGGCTGCAGCAGGCGGAGATCCAAGCAAAGCATTCCAACTTTTATTATTGGAAAAACTTCCTGAATTGGTTAAAACTCAAGTCGAAGCGGTTAAAAATATCAAAATTGACAAAATCACGGTTTGGGATTCTGGAAATGGTCAAGGCGAAAACGGTTCTACAGCTAACTTTGTTTCTGGAATGATGAAGACAGTTCCGCCATTAAATGATCTATTCAATATGGCAGGTTTAAACCTTCCAACTTATTTAAAAGGCGAAGATACTCCTCCTGAAGTTCCTCCAACTATTCAAGTAGAAGAAACAAAAGAATAAAAACCTTTTTTTTAATATAAAAAAGCGCGAACCGATTAAGATTTTTAATCGATTTGCGCTTTTTGCTTTCAAAATACTCGTTTTCTAAGTTATCTTTGAAAAATAATACAAGAATAAATACATCTAATGAAACTCACAAAACCAAGATTAGCCCTAATCTGCGGTATACTTTGCATATCGATTTTTCCAATATTAGTAAAATTACGCTTAACTCCAGGATTAATTTCGGCTTTTTACCGAATGTTTTTTGCTGTGGTTTTGTTGTTGCCTTATGTACTTTTCAGCGGAAACTTTAAACTTCCAAATCTAAAATTTGCACTTTTAGCAGCACTTTGTGGTATTTTGTTTGCTTCAGATGTTGCAGTTTGGAATATCGCCATTCAGGAATCGAGTGCAACGCAGGCTTCGCTTTTGACAAATTTATCACCAGTTTGGGTTGGTATTGGTTCTTTCTTTTTTCTAAAAACAAAACCTGCTACTAATTTTTGGATTGGTACGATTGTTTCTTTATTCGGAATGGTAACTTTAGTCGGTTTTGAATTTTTTATCGATTTAAACTTCGATCAGGCATTTCTATTTGCGGTTTTGTCTGGAATTCTATATTCAATTTATCTTTTAGTTAGCAAGAATGTGCTTTCTACTGTTGATGTTCTTTCGTTTATGACGATCAGTTTAATGGCTTCTAGCATTTATTTAGGAATTTTGTGTTACTCATTAGGCGAACCATTCACTGGTTTTTCTGATGCTGGCTGGTTTGTTTTGGTACTTCAGGCCGTAATTTGTCAATTGTGTGCTTGGCTTTCTATTAGTTATGCCACTCAGCACATGCGCGCAACGAGAGTTTCACTAAGTTTATTGAGTCAAGCTGTAATTACCTCAATTTTAGCTTGGTTGTTTTTGGAAGAACAAATAACTTTACAGATGGTTTTCGGTGGAATCATTCTGCTTTTCGGAATCCGAATTACTTTTTATGATAAAACGATTTCTTTGAAAGGGCTTTTTTCTAAGAATTAAGAAAAAGGTTTCACGCAGATTCAGCAGATTTGAACAGATTTTAAAAAATCATTTTAATCTCATAATCTGTGGCTAAAAAATTAGTTTAATTCGTGAATTCGTGGCTAAAAAAAATCTCACGCAGATTCAACAGATATAAGCAGATTTTAAAAAATCATTTCAATCTTAAGAATCTGTGGCAAAAAAATTAGTGCAATTCGAGTAATTCGTTGCTAAAAAAATCTCTCGCAGATTTGGCAGATTGAACAGATTTTTAAAAATCATTTTAATCCCATTAATCTGTGGCAAAAAAATTAGTGCAATTCGAGTAATTGCTTCGCCTGTTCGCTATCGCTCGGGTCGTGGCGAAAAACCTGAAACTTGAAACAAAAAAACTTGAAACAAAAAACTTATGTTACATAAAACTAAAATACCGAACTTAAAAGTAATCGCATTTGATGCCGATGATACTTTGTTTGTAAACGAACCTTATTTTCAAGAAACCGAACATAAATTTTGTGCTTTGATGGAAGATTATCTTTCGCATCAAGGCATTTCGCAGGAATTATTTAAAATTGAAATTGCCAATCTGCCTTTGTATGGCTATGGAATTAAAGGTTACATTCTTTCGATGATTGAAGCTGCGATGAACATTTCGAACAATACCATTCCTGTTGAAGTCATTGAAAAAATCATTCAATACGGAAAAGAATTACTCGAAAAACCAATTGAACTTTTAGACGGAATTGAAGAAACGCTTGAAGCTTTAAAAGGAAAATACAAATTAGTCGTTGCCACAAAAGGTGATTTAAAAGACCAGCACAGCAAATTGCATCGTTCTGGTTTGGGTCATTATTTTCATCATATCGAAGTAATGTCAGACAAACAAGAAATTGATTATCAAAAACTTTTAGGGCGTCTAGACATTGAAGCGCACGAATTTTTAATGATTGGAAATTCATTAAAATCAGATGTACTTCCAGTTTTAGGAATTGGCGGTTATGCTGTTCATATTCCGTTTCATACTACTTGGGAACACGAAAAAATTAATCATACTATAGAACACGAGCACTTTAGTTCATTTGAAACTATTGCAGAAGTCGTTCCGAATTTATTATAATGAAAACACTTTTAGACTTAGAAAACTGGAATAGAAAAGAGCATTTTGCCCATTTCAAACAAATGGAAGAACCTTTTTTTGGCGCAACCGTAGAAATCGATTGTACTAAAGCATATGAAACGGCCAAAAGTTTAAACGCTTCTTTTTTCATTTTCTATTTACACAAAACTTTAGTTGCGGTAAACGCCATCGAGAACTTTAAATACCGAATTTCTGGAGATCAAATTTACATTAACGACCGTGTAGACGCTTCGGCAACGATTGGACGAGAAGATGGCACTTTTGGATTCTCTTTAATTGAATACCATTCGGATTTTAAAACATTCGAACAAAATGCATTAGCAGAAATTGAACGCATTCAAAACACAACTGGGCTTTTTACAAGATCATTTGACACTGATAATTTGATACATTTCTCAGCAATTCCGTGGTTGAATTTTACGTCACTTACTCATGCAAGAAGTTTTACTTATCCTGACAGTTGTCCTAAAGTTTCATTTGGAAAAATGATGCTTTCTGAAACAGGAAAAAGAACCATGTCAATGGCAGTTTATGTTCATCACGCATTAATGGATGGAATGCACATGGGGCAATTTGTAGATCTTTTTCAAGAGCTTATGAATCAATAAATAAACGGAATAATTTTTGTGCCCTAAAAACACATGAAACGAATTTTTCTTTTTTTGTTTTTAATCTCTAGTACTGTTATGCTAAGTCAAACAGTGCTGACTTCTTATGCAGTTGATTTAAAAAACAAAATTGCTCAATCTCAAATTATGACTGGCGAAAACACCGCTACTCATGATGTGTTTGTTTTTGCGGCCAGCCCAGATAGTCTTTCAATATTAAAATACAATAGCGCCTTATTTTTAAGAGATAAGTTTATAACCAACCGTCAATATACTGAGAATAAATCTTTGATGGGATATAGCTTTAGCGAAGACGGAAATCCAACCTTATATTGGTTTTCTAGAGAAGAAAAATCAATCATTTTAATTAAATATTTTCTGGAAAATAAAACTTCTAGAGCCTTAAAATTTCAGATTCCGCTGGAAGATAAATTCATTCTCACAAATTATCAAAAAGACAATAATTTCTATTTGATAATGAAAGAGAGAACAAAAGAAGCATTAACGGCTTTTATCTTTAAAAACGGATTGGCTGAAGAAAAGTTTTTAGATTTTAGTTCTTTCAAATTTATTGATCGCAGAACGCAACCCAAAACATTCTCTCAAATCTTGAATGAAAATCCCATCGAAAAGATGGATTCGGGCGAATACAATCCGTTGTATAAAGTTACAGCTAAAAGTAAAATGTATCTTCTTCCAAACCGCTTGATTTTATCTTTGGATCAAAGTTTCAGAAAAACCCAGCTGTTTGACATTGATTTAGAAAGTATGGAAATAAAAGAGAAGACATTTATGAAACCTGTTGGAGAGAAAAATCCAAAGACGTCTAATTCTTTTTACCATGAAAATAAACTATATCAAATCAATGTAAACCCTGATGAACTCTTATTTGATATTAAAGATTATGAATCTGGAGAATCGATAAAAAGCTTTACGGTTTCAAAAAAAGATACAATCCGCTTTAGTAATTCGCCTTTACTAATGCAGATTGAAGATCGTGAACCCCGAAAATTAAAGAATACCGCAAGATTTTTAAAAACATTATCTTCTCTTGATGCAGGACTTTCGGTGTACAAAAATCAAAACAATCTTTTTATCACTTTAGGAGGATCGGGCAGTGATTTGAAAACAGTATCTATGAACGGTTTTAACTTTAACGATCCTATGGGAGATTTTCCTTCCAACAATTTTTACAATATTGAGACCAACTATTCTGTATTTTTCGAAAGCATCTGGACAAAAAAGCTAGAACTAACTCGAGAAACGCACCAGCCTTTTGCTACTGACAAAGTCTTTTACTTCTTAGATACACATAAAGAAGCTGTTCTTGCTAATACGCTTAAGTTAAACAATTACATTCTGCTGAGTTATTATGATGTTTTGTCAAGACAGATTGTGTTACGCAAATTTACCGATGGCTTTGACTAAAGATACTACCTATCAATAACTTATAAACAAAACCATTTATGTGTTTTTGTTTTTTTTACTGTTTTTATAGTCTTTAAATTTTTATCACTAATCTTATTCTAATACTTTTTTGGCTTTTAAAGAAAGTTTTTACCTACAATTTATCGTTGTTTTGGACTAAAATTTAAAATTTAGAAACAATGAAAAAAGTTGTAATGACTCTTGCATTTGCCCTAGCATTAACTGGAGTACATGCGCAAACAGAAAACAATAACGGGTACAATAAATGGTCTATAGATTTAGGCGCAGGGGTTAATAAACCGCAGCGACCATTTAATGCTGGGTATTCTACCAATACTTTAAGTCCTTGGACTGGAGATATAGGTGTGCGTTACATGTTGAACAACAAATTCGGTTTGAAAGCAGATTTTGGATACAACAGTTTTACTGCAAAAGGAAGCTCTATCGATTTTGATTCAAAATACTATAGAGTAGATTTACAAGCTGTTGCTAACTTAGGGCGTATAATGAATTTTGAAACCTGGACTAATACTATTGGTTTATTAGGACATGCTGGTTTTGGTTATGCTCAATTAAGAAGTGATAATTTTAAAGGTGCAGATGAAATGGGTAACTTCATTGCTGGAGTAACTGGGCAAATTAGATTATCAAACAGAGTTGCTTTAACGGGTGATTTCTCAACTATTATAAACGCATCGCAAGACCGTACTTTTGACGGAGCATATGTTCCTGGCAACAGGGGGTTTTCTGGATTGATCTTTAACGGAACTGTTGGTTTAAATGTTTACTTAGGTAAAAACACAAAACATGCAGACTGGACTGTAATTTCAAATGAGGACAGTGATATTTCTGCTTTAGAAAGCAAAGTAGCAGATCTAGAATCACAAATCAAAAACAGACCTGCACAAAAAGAGGTAGTTGTAGAAAAACAAGTAGTTGCACCACAACCAAATGATAATGAATTAATCAGAAAAATGATTAATGACAAGTATTTCAGTGTTTATTTCGACTTCAATAAAACAACTCCAATTGAGAACTCAACTGCTGCAATTGATATTGTTTTAAATTACTTAAGAAAAAATCCTTCTGCTACTCTTGACCTTGTAGGTTATGCAGATCAAGTTGGAAAAGCTGAGTACAATGAGAAACTGTCTAATGCTAGAGCAAAAAACGTAAAAACTATTTTTGAAAAAGCTGGAATTGATTCTTCTCGTTTAAATGTTGTTGCAAACGGTGCAGATACATCTATTCAAAAAGATTCTGATGAAGCTAGAAGATTGGCTAGAAGAGTTACTTTTATTGTAAAATAATTCCTTTTAAGAAGACTTGATTCAAAAGTCCTTAAGAAAAAATCTTAAGGACTTTTTTATGCTTCAAAATTTAAAACAGCAGAAATATCTCATAAAATTTGGAATAAAATTTGATAAAATTCATTTATGAAAAAACTGCTACTCCTTTCTCTATTATTTTCTAAAAGCGTTCTGTTCAGTCAAACAGTCTTAAATTCGTTACCATTATCTTTAAATAATCTGGAAAAAACTCAAATTCTAAATATTGAAGACAAAGAATCTAAAGACATTTATGCCTTTGTTTGGGACAATCAGAACATAAATATTTTGAAATACAATAAGTCATTGTTTCTAACCAATCAATTTACAGATTTAATAAAAAAAGAAGCAAATAGAAACCTATTGGGCGCTACTATTAGTGCGGGACAAAAACCAACGTTATATTGGATTTCAGGAAATAATAAAAATATTCTCATTACCACTTACAATCTAGCTCAAAAAAAATCAGAATCCTTAAATTTTGATTTTCCGAGAAATCACGAGTACATTATAAATTTTTTTCAAGAGAATAATACCTTTTACATTCTTGCCAAAGAAAAAGAACTTGAACATCTGCTTCTTTACAAATTTGAGAATCAAAAGTGTGAAATTAAAAAGCTTGATTTTTCTGCTTTTACTTTTAAAAACAAACAGAATGTAAATATTTCTTTCAATGCTCTCCTCAAATACTTTCCAATTAAAAAAATAGAATCGGGAGTACTTAATCCTCCTAATCTCACATCACAAATAAGCAAATTCTATTTGGCTGATGGACGTCTCATTTTGACATTTGATGATCGTCTAGAACAAACACAAGTTTTTGAGGTTAACCTGAATACTGGTATTATGAAGGGAAGAACTTTTGATCGTTCTGTTTCTAAAAGCCAGCTAAGAACAGTAAATTCATTTTATAATGATAAAAAGCTATTTCAAATTGCAGCAAATAAAGACGAATTGTTGTTTGAAGTAAAAGATTTTGATACTAAAAACAGCATTAAGAAGTATTCCTTTTCAAAAAATGATACTATTCCCTTTAAAAACTCGCCTTTCTTTCTTCAGATTAACAACAAGAAACCTCAGCAATTAAAAAACACTGCAAAATTTCTTAAAGATTTGGACGGACTTACTCCTAGTATTTCTGTAATTAAAAACAAAAAAAACAGTTTTATTACTTTTAGTGGTTTTGGAGAATCTTTAGATTACTATTTTAAATCTGATTCTCCCGAAGAGTTTGGAGTTCGCGAATATTATTCAATAAATAAAATAGTTTATTTTGATGCAATGTTAAATGAAAATTTAGATTTCATAAGCGACAAACAATCAGAACCAATGGCAAGTGAGAACTTGTTTTACTATTTGAATTTCAATAAAAAAATAACATTGTACGATGCTCTAGAATTAAAGAACTATTACATTCTAAGCTATTACGATGATGCTTCAAAGCAATTTATTATGAGAAAATTTACCGATGGTTTTATGATAGAAAACAATAGAAATTCAATCATAAGCAAATCGATATTTTCAAATCCCGCTACTTTTGAGAAAATCAGTTCCTATTAATTTCAACGAAAATCGATCTAAAAGTCTAATGTTTTCGAGCTTTCGCAAAAATGAAATGAATAATTTTTCTTAATTTTACAAAAAAGACACCTATTATGCTATCAAAAAATATTGAATCGGCTTTAAACAAGCAAATCAGAATAGAAGCAGAATCTTCGCAAACTTACTTGTCAATGGCTTGTTGGGCAGAAGTACAAGGATTGGAAGGAATTGCTCAATTTATGTACACACAATCAGACGAAGAGCGTGCACATATGCTTAAATTGGTAAAATATGTAAATGAACGTGGCGGACATGCTCAAGTTACAGATTTAAAAGCGCCTAAAATAACATATTCTACTTTTAAAGAAATGTTTGAGGAACTATATAACCACGAACTTTTTGTTTCAAAATCTATCAACGAATTAGTACACATTACTTTTGAAGAAAAAGATTATGCAACTCATAATTTCTTGCAATGGTACGTTTCTGAACAAATCGAAGAAGAAGCAACAGCTAAATCTATTTTGGACAAAATCAACTTGATTGGCGAGGACAAAGGAGGACTTTATTTGTTTGATCGTGATATTCAGCAATTAACAGTTACTAGTTCGATCGCTATCAATCCTAAATAAAAAAGTTAAAGTTTATTTAGAATATTTAAAAATAACTTTTTTGGTTTATATTTGTCTCTGTTTTTAAAATTCAGAGGAAAAAGTGAGCAAGAAAGAAAAAGACAAGGACAAAAAAAAGGATAAGAAGAAAAAGAAAAACGCTGTTATCCTTGACAAAATTAAGAAGATCGAAAATTGTAAATCTTCTTGCTGCGAGAAGTATAAGAAAAGTGAAAAGAAACGCTGCTCACGCTGTCCTATGTTTGATTTATTCAAAAAAACTGCTTAACACGATATAGAAAAACCCATCAGATTTCTCTGTTGGGTTTTTTAGTTTTAAATTGCAGTCATTTCTCGATTCTTAAACTCCATTATGAAAAACGATATTACAATACCGAAATCAAGTCTTGACTTTTTGGTTGAGCTAAAACAAAATAACAACAAACCCTGGTTCGAACAGCATAAATCACAATATTTAATAGAACTTAATCATATTGAAAACTTTGCAGGCGCTTTACTAAAAGAGCTTTCCAAAACTGATGTTTTAGAAAATACTTCTGGCAAAAAAAGCGTTTATAGAATCTATCGCGATATTCGTTTTTCTAAAGATAAAACACCTTTTAAACATTATTGGGGCGGAAGTTACACACGTGCAACTGCAGCACGACGCGGCGGTTATTATTTTCATCTCGAAAAAGGAAACAGTTTTTTTGCAGGTGGTTTTTGGGGACCAAACGCAACAGATTTAAAACGAATAAGAACAGAATTTGCTCAAGATCCCGAAACCTTTCAGGAAATATTGAATTCAGAATCTTTTAAAAGCAATTTTGGAACTTTGCAAGGCGAGCAGCTTAAAACAAAACCAAAAGGTTTTGATGTAGATCACCCTGCTATAGATTTACTCCGCTACAAACAATTTTTGGTTATAAAGCGTTTTACTGACAAAGAAGTATTGAGTCCGCAATTTTTAGAATTAGCTTTGGATGCTTTCAAAAACATGCGACCTTTCTTTGATTACATGAGCGAAGTACTTACAACCGATGCTAATGGCGTTTCAATTTTATAAAAACAATTTTCCGTAAAGTATAAAACCCGACAGGTTTTAAAAACCTGTCGGGCTTAACTATTTCGCAAAAAAGATTATTTACTCAACAGTAAAATTTCATCTATAACAACCTCCGTTATATAACGTTTTTCGCCGTTTTTGTCATCGTAGCTTCTGTGCGTTAGTTTTCCTTCAACAGCGATTTCTTTCCCTTTTACAACATACTTTTCGATAATTTCCGCTGTTTTCCCCCAAGCAGTTATGCGATGCCATTCGGTTTGCTCTACTTTTTCGCCTTTATCATTTCTATAAATCTCATTTGTTGCGATTGTAAGATGCGCAAGTTTTCTACCGCTTTCTAATGTTTTAATTTCTGGGTCATTACCAACATTCCCGATTAATTGTACTTTGTTTCTAATTGCACTCATGGCGTATACTGTTTTAATGTTATTATTAAATTGAATTGTTTATTGAATTCAACACTGCAAAGATGCCAAACCTCAACATTGACAGTCGGTTGTTAACTATTTACTATCGACTGTAACTATTTGTAAGCGTTTGTAAATGGAATTTGTTTTTTGTATATTTGAGATAAATCTTACGATATGCAAGCAAAAATTAAAAAAGTAGAGTTAAGAAATCTTGAAATAGAAGACTATAAACAATTAAAGAAATCAATGATTGAGTCGTATCCAGAAATGGCAGATTCTTATTGGAGATCTGAGGATATAGAAAGACTTCTTTCAATTTTTCCAGAAGGACAGCTGGTGATTTTGGTTGACGGAAAAGTTGTTGGCTCTGCCCTATCTCTTATTGTTGACGAAAAATTAGTAGAAAAAAGACATAATTATCAGCAAATTAGTGGCGATTATACCTTTTCGACCCACAATCCAAATGCTGAAATTTTATACGGCATAGATGTTTTTATTCACCCCAATTATAGAGGCTTGCGTTTAGGGCGCCGTTTGTATGATGCAAGAAAGGAACTTTGCGAACAATTGAACCTCAAGGCGATTGTCTTTGCAGGGAGAATTCCGAACTATAGAGAACATGCCAAAAAGATGTCTCCAAAAACGTATATCGAAAAAGTGCGTACCAAAGAATTGTACGATCCAGTTCTTTCTTTTCAGTTAAGCAACGATTTTCATGTTTTGAGAATCATCAAGAATTATCTGGAAGGTGACGAAGAATCGAAAGAATTTGCGGTTCTATTGGAATGGAATAATATTTACTATGATGATAGTCCGAAACTGATTAATTTAAAGAAAAACATTATCCGTTTAGGATTAATTCAGTGGCAAATGCGTCCGCTTAATAATGTTGAAGCACTTTTTGAACAAGCAGAATTTTTTATTGATGCCGTTTCGGGTTATGGCTCTGATTTTGCTTTGTTTCCAGAATTGTTTATTGCGCCATTAATGGCCGATTATAATCATCTGTCTGAGGCAGAAGCCATTCGTGAACTTGCCCGCCACTCTGATCCTATTAGAAAGCGTTTTCAGGAATTTGCCATTTCGTACAATATCAATATTATTACAGGAAGTATGCCTTATTTAGAAGGCGGAAATCTTTACAATGTTGGTTTCTTATGCAAAAGAGACGGAACTTCAGAAATGTATACCAAAATTCATATTACACCAAATGAAGTTATTCATTGGGGAATGAAAGGCGGATCTCAATTTAAAACCTTTGATACCGATTGTGGTAAAATCGGAATTTTAATTTGCTATGATGTCGAGTTTCCTGAACTTTCGAGACTTTTAGCCGATGAAGGAATGGATATTTTGTTTGTGCCATTTTTAACCGATACTCAAAACGGTTATACTCGTGTAAAACATTGTTCGCAAGCGCGTGCTATAGAAAATGAGTGTTATGTAGCCATAGCAGGTTGCGTTGGAAATCTTCCGAAAGTAAATAATATGGATATACAATATGCACAGTCTTCTGTATTTACGCCATCAGATTTTGCTTTTCCAAGTAACGGAATCAAAGCAGAAGCTACTCCAAACACAGAAATGACTTTAATTGTCGATGTTGATTTGAATTTATTAAAAGAGCTTCACGAACATGGAAGTGTAAAAACATTAAAAGACCGTAGATCTGACCTTTACGAAATTAAAAAATTGAATTCATGAAAACATGCCTCGAATGCTCAGCCAAAATTTTCGGTCGCGAAGACAAGAAATTCTGTTCCGATAGTTGTAGAAATGCGTACAATAACAAAATAAATAAAGATAGTACAAATTTCATGCGAAATATAAACAACAAGTTACGCAAAAATTACCGTATTTTGGCAGAGTTAAATGTAGACGGAAAATCGAAAGCTTCTCGAGACAAATTATTAACAAAAGGCTTTGATTTTGAGTTCTTTACAAACATTTTACAAACCAAGACAGGAAATACATATTATTTCTTGTACGATCAAGGCTATCGTTCCTTGGACAATGATTATTTTATGCTTGTTAAAAAAGAAATATAGTTAGTATTATTCACCATGAGAAAAAACCCCACCTCAATTCTCGCCATAGTCTGCGTTTTAGCTTTACTCGGTATTATATATGCCACGATGATGCCGCAAGGAATTTCGAAAGATGACGAAGCGCTGGCCGAATTTTCGACCGAAAGAGCCTTAAATCAGGTTGAAATTATTGCGCAGAAACCGCACTATGTCGGATCTACCAATCACGAACTAGTTGCTAATTATCTTAAGCTTGAATTAAACAGAATAGGTTTAGAAACAAGTGTTCAGGAAGGTTTTACTCTAAATGATAAAGGTCTTTTGGTAAAGTCCAAAAATATTTTGGCTCGAATTAAAGGAACAAACAATACAAAAGCACTTTTACTTCTTTCTCATTATGACAGTGCACCTCACTCTTTTTCAAAAGGAGCAAGCGATGATGCTTCTGGCGTTGCAACAATTTTAGAAGGTGTACGTGCCTTTTTATATTCAAAACATCCTCAAAAGAACGATATTATCATCTTATTTTCTGATGCAGAAGAATTAGGGTTAAACGGAGCAGCTTTATTCGTAAACAAGCATCCTTGGGCAAAAGATGTTGGTTTGGTTTTAAATTTTGAAGCAAGAGGAAGTTCTGGGCCAAGCTACATGCTAATGGAAACCAATAAAGGAAACCAAGCGCTAGTTAAAGAATTTACTAAAGCAAAACCTTCTTACCCAGTCTCAAATTCTTTGATGTATAGTATTTACAAAATGCTTCCTAACGACACTGATCTAACTGTCTTTAGAGAACAAGGAAACATTCAAGGTTTCAATTTTGCTTTTATCGATGGTCATTTCAACTATCACACGCAACAAGATGATGTTCAGCATCTAAACAAAACTACATTAGCGCATCAAGGCACTTACATCATGCCTTTGCTGAAATACTTCACCAATATTGATTTAAACCAAACGGAGTCTACAGAAGATAATGTTTATTTCAATGTTCCTTTTACATTCATTAGTTATCCGTTTACTTGGGTAATGCCAATGACACTTATTGCTCTAGGTTTGTTGATTGTTTTCATTTTTGTTGGAAAAGCAAAAAGAATCATCACTTTCACAGAAATTTTCAAAGGGTTTGTTCCGCTTCTAGGATCTATTATAATTGCAGGATTAGTAACCTTTTTAGGATGGAAACTTCTTCTTGAAATTTATCCGCAATATTCTGATCTTCTAAACGGATTTACCTATAACGGGCATGCCTATATTGGTGCTTTTGTTACTTTGAGCATTGCTATTTGTTTTGCTTTCTATCATCATTTCTCTGAAGCTAAAATTACCATGAACCATTTTGTGGCGCCTTTATTGCTTTGGATTATCATTAATGCTTTTTTAGCCAACAGCTTAACTGGTGCAGGCTTTTTAATCATTCCTGTATATTTCGGAATTTTATTATTCGGAATCTTTGTCTTTACACAGCACTATAGTTTAGGATTGAATTTAATATTCTCTATTCCTGCCCTAGCAATTATTGCGCCTTTTATTGTAATGTTTCCGATTGGTTTAGGACTTAAAATATTATATGGTAGTGCCGTTTTAACCGTTTTGCTATTCGGATTATTGCTTCCGATATTTGGAGCTTTTGCTAAAAAAGGAGCTTGGATCGTTGTTTTCTTCCTTGCTTCTATCGCATTCTTCATTTACGCAGGATACAATTCTGGCTACGAATACGGAAAAGCCAAATCAAACAGCTTGTTATATGTTTACAATGCCGATAACAATTCTGCTGTTTGGACCACTTATGACACAAATTTAGACGAATGGACTAAATCGTATTTAGGCGAGAAAAATCAAAAAGCAGTTGGGTTAAATACGCTTCCGCTGGCAAGTAAATACAATACAACGTTTACTTATAGCACAATTGCTCCAGTTGTTGAAGTGCCAAAACCGACAATTCAATTTTTAAGAGACAGCGTAATTGGAAATAATAGATATCTGAAAATCAAAATTACTCCAAACAGAAAAGTAAATCGTTATGACATTTATGCTAATCCAAAAATGACATTTTTTAACTTTAAAGCAAACGGAGTGACAACTTCTGGCGAAAAAGGAAACCGTCTGCAAAGAGAAGACAGTAAAATTTTATGTTATTATGTTGTAGGCAACGAACCGCTTGAAATGGAATTCTACATCAATAAATCATCTATTTTTGATATGGATTTAATCGAGAGTTCGTTCGATTTAATGAGCAATCCGCTATTAAATGTTAAACCAAGAAATGATTGGATGATGCCAACGCCATTCGTTTTAAATGACGCAGTATTAATACAGCAAAAAATCAAAAGATACACGCCACCAGTAAAACCAATTGCCCCTGTTGTGCCTGTAGATAGTTTGGCTGTAAGTAAAGATAGTTTGAAACCTGTAGTTGTTAAACCAGAATAAGGAAATTGGACTAACCCAAAATCATTTAAAATGAAAAAAAACTTCGTGTTGTTCTTGACTTTCAACAGCTTTCTAGCACTTAATGCACAAAACGTTGAAGAAAAAATAGCAGCAAAAGCATGTGAGTGTTTAGAAAAAAGTTCAAAAATTACTGAAGATGTTTTTAGGGACTGTCTAACTAAACCAATGGGCGAACTGATTCTGACAGATAAAGATCCAAAAGTGAGAGAATCTATCAATACAGTTGAGGGCATTCAAGGCATGATTCTGAGAGTTCAAGGTATCATTTCAAAAAAATGTCCAAACTTAGTTCCAGAAGTAATAGAAAACAAAGACAATATTTTCTATAGTGAATCAAAAGACAAAAACGCACAGAACTCTTATATAATTGCAAAAGATTTTATGCGTCAGAACAACTATAAAATGGCTGTTGAGAGCTTTCAGCTGGCTTTAAAATCAGATCCAAACTTTGTTCTTGCACTTGATGATATTGCTGTTTCTTATAGACAGTTAAACGATTATGATAATGCCATTAAATATTACAAAAAATCACTAGAGATTTATCCCGAAGGAAATTTTGCTTTAATGAACATTGGAGTTGTTTATACTTTAAAATCTGATTTTAAAACCGCGATCGGTTATTACGAAAAACTAATTCAATATCATCCAGACAACGCCGAAGGTTATTTTGGTGCCGGAAAAAACTATTTCATGCTCAAAGACGATGAAAAAGCATTAGATAATATTTTTATTGCACATATCATTTATACCAACGAAAATTCTGAATATGCGAAAGATTCTGAACAACTCCTTGGTGTTATTTATCAGAAAATGAAATCGGAAAACAAAGAAGATTTATTCAAAAAAATCGCTGAGAAAAACAACGTTAAAATAGAATAAACATGGCAACAAATATTTCTACAATCGCTTTAAATGCATCAGTTGAAAAAGTATGGAATGCATTAACACAACCAGAATTAGTCAAACAATGGCAATACGGAAGCGATTTGCTTACGACTTGGAAAACTGGAAGCGAAATCAGATTTAGAAATGAATGGGATGGTCAAGTTTTTGAACAATGGGGAACAGTTTTAGAAGTTGTTCCAAATCAGAAAATCAAATACTCTCTGTTTTTTCCAAGACCTGGTTTAGAAGATAAACCGGAGAATTATTTTATAATGAATTATGTTTTGACTGAAGAAAATCAGAAAACAAAACTTGAAATAATTCAAGAAGATAATCGTCCAGGCGCAGTTCAAGAAGAACCGCAAGGCGAAGAGAATCCGATTTTACAAGGCTTAAAAGCTTTAATAGAATCGTAAAATTTAAGTTTAGAGACACCAAGATAAAAAGCACTATTTTCATAGTGCTTTTGTTTTTTTAAGATATGTTGAGAAACCTTTACGCCTTTGTTTCTCTGAACCTTTGCAACTCAAAATCAACAAGCGCATTCTATTTTTAAACCTTGTTTTTCGCCTTTTGTTCCTTCGGTTGCATATCCGTCGATTTTCCACCATTCCAGTCCGCCAATTAGCTCTTTTACTTTAAAACCTAATTTCGTCATATTCAAAGCTCCTTTTGTAGACGCGTTACAGCCAATTCCGGTGCAATACGTTACATACAAAACATCTTTATCTAAATCCTTTGTCGTTTCTAGATTCATTTCGCGATGCGGAATATTAATCGCATTCGGAATATGCTCTTCATCATAACCAAAAGCTCTTCTGGCATCGATTACGATTATTTTTTCACCATTATTTAAAGCTTCGAATAAATCTGACGGATCCATTTCAAAAGCTAACTTGTTTTCATAATGTTTAATTTGTGCTTCCATGTTGTTTAGGTTTTAATGTTTTACTTTTCCAAAAGTAGATGAACATCAAACACCATAAAAACGAAAAGAATTCATCATGAGCATTACTTTTTTTCATACCAAAGCCAGTCTAAAATTTTGTTACTTTGCGTATTAATTCTTCAAAAATGGAAATACGCCACTTAAAATTGATCAAAGCAATTGTCGAAGAAGGAAGCATCACAAAAGCGATCGACAAACTTCATTTAACACAATCGGCTTTGAGCCATCAGCTTAAAGAAGCCGAATATCAATTGGGAACCGCCATATTTTTAAGAACAAACAAAAAATTGGTGCTTACAAAAGCTGGCGAAAAAATCTACGAAATTGCCAACGAAATACTGAATAAACTTGCCGAAACCGAAACTCAAATCAAACAAATGGTCTTTGGTGAACATGGCGAAATCAGAATCAGTACTGAATGTTTCTCAAGTTATCATTGGCTTCCTTCGGTTTTAAAGCAATTTCATCTTTTATATCCGAATGTAGAATTGAAAATCGTAGCCGAGGCGACTCATATTCCGTTACAAAAATTGCTGGAAAACACCATTGACATTGCCATTGTAAGCGATCAGATAAAAGACAACAACATCAAATATCAAGAGCTTTTTCAGGATGAAATGGTTATGGTAGTTTCAGAAAACCATGCTTGGTCTGATAAAAAATATGTAGTTGCAGAAGACTTCATCAACGAACATTTGATTATTCATTCTCTTCCGCTAGAAACCGTTACTATTCATCAGTTTCTTTTGGCTCCAGCCAAAGTAAGTCCAAAGAAAATAACGCCAATGCCATTAACCGAAGCTTCACTAGAAATGGTTAAAGCCGATATGGGCGTGATGTCAATGGCAAAATGGGCATTTACACCCTATTTAAAAACCACTTCTTTACGAGCAGTGAAAGTTGGAAAAAATGGATTGAAAAGAAAACACTTTATTGCCACACGTGCTAAAGAAAGTTATCCCGATTATTTTCATCATTTCATTAGCTTTTTACAAAATGAAATTAACTTACAATGGAATATTCAATAAGAAACTGTGAAATCACAGATTTGCCCAAACTACTTGTTTTAATTGAAAAACACGCAGAATTTGAAAAAGCTGAGTTTTCTCCTGAAGGAAAAGAAGATGGTTTAAAAAACGCTTTATTTGGCCAAAATCCAAAATTATTTTGCTTGGTTGTGGCTACAAACGAAACGATTGTTGGTTACACTTCTTATACGTTTGATTTTTCGACCTGGAACGCACAAAACTTTCTCTACATGGATTGTTTATTCTTGGAAGAAGAAACCAGAGGTTTTGGAATTGGAGAAATCTTAATCGAGAGATTAAAAGAAATAGGAAAACAAAACAATTGCGTTAACATTCAATGGCAAACGCCGGAATTCAATACAAGAGCGATTAAATTTTATAACAGAATGGGCGCAAAAGGAAAAGACAAAGTCCGATTTACTTTAACTTTGTAACCAAAGAATATCTCTGTGACTTTTAATCTCACAAAGTCGTAAAGAAAATTAAACTTAGCGACTTTTCGAGATTATTAATTGCAGTAACCTTAAAAAAAATGAAACAAATTAGCATCTTAGGCTGTGGCTGGCTGGGACTTCCTTTAGCAAAAACATTAATTACGAAAGGCAATTCGATAAACGGATCTACAACTTCAGAGAATAAACTTTCGATTCTAAAAGATGCGGGAATAAATCCGTTTTTGGTTGAAATTGAAGAAAAAGAAGTTTCTCAAAACATTGATTCTTTTTTAGCAAAAAGCGAAATCTTAATTATAGATATTCCGCCAAAATTAAGAGCAGTCGATTCTAATTCTGAAAAGAAAGCTTTTGTAGATAAAATCAAAAATTTAATTCCGTTTATAGAAAAATCAACGGTTGAGAAAGTGCTTTTTGTAAGTTCAACTTCTGTTTATAGTGATGATAATGGTTTTATAGCAGAAGAAACCATTCCGAATCCAGAAACGGAAAGTGGTAAACAATTGTTTTTAGTCGAAAAGCTTCTGCAGCAAAACCAAAACTTTGAAACCACAATTCTTCGTTTTGGAGGTTTAATTGGCGAAGATCGTCATCCTGTTAAGTTTTTAGCAGGAAAAGAAAACCTAGAAAATCCAGATGCTCCTGTAAACTTAATTCATCAAAAAGATTGTATTGGTATTATTGAAGAAATCCTAAATCAATCTAAATGGAATGATGTTTATAATGCCGTTGCGCCCTTTCATCTGTCAAGAAAGGATTACTACACTCAAAAAGCTACCGAAATGAATTTGCCTTTGCCAAATTTTAGTTCAGAAAAATCGAATATTAAAAAGGTAATTTCAAGTGAAAAAATTGAAAACAGTCTAAACTATCAATTCAAGCTGGAGAATTATTAAAAAAACTTTGCGAACTTCGTAACAAACTTTTACGGCTTTACAGTTAAAAATTATGGAAACAGTATATATCAATTCGCCTTTAGGAATCACCAAAATCATTGGAGATGAAAATGGCATTTCGGTAATTTCCGTTTCTGATATTGGTACGAATGAGGTTTCAGAAACTATTCCAGAAGTTTTACAAAATGCAGTTTTGCAATTAAATGAATATTTTGAAGGAAAAAGAACCGATTTTGATTTAAAACTGAATCCGCAAGGAACCGAATTCCAGCAAAAAGTCTGGAAAGCTTTATTGGAAATCCCGTACGGAAAAACGGTAAGTTACATGGATCAGACCAAAAAACTTGGAGATGTAAAAGCAATTCGTGCCGTAGCCTCGGCAAATGGTAAAAATCCGCTTTGGATTGTAGTTCCTTGTCATCGCGTTATTGGCACAAACGGATCTTTAACTGGATATGCTGGAGGATTATCTCGAAAAAAATGGCTTTTGGAACACGAAAGTCCATCTCCACAACAAAGTTTATTTTAGTTTTATTGTGCAAAAAGAAGGATAATTCATTCATTTTTAATTTACAATAGATTAAAAATTTAAATTTGTGTACATTTATACAGAATAAAAAATTAGTTCAATTCGTGAATTTGTGGCAAAAACAAAATGATTGAAAAAATAAACCTAAATAACATTTTATTTCTTGATATAGAAACAGTTCCTGAAGAAGAGAATTTCAATTCGCTTGACGCAGAAATGCAAACGCTTTGGGATTTAAAAACACAATATCAACGAAAAGACGAGTTTTCTCCAGAAGAATTTTACGAACGTGCTGGAATTTGGGCTGAATTCGGAAAGATAATTTGCATTTCGGTTGGTTTTTTTACAATCAAAGGAGATGTTAGAAATTTTAGAGTTACCTCATTTTTTGGCGATGAGAAGAAAATTCTAAAAGACTTTTCGAATCTGGTTAACAATCACTTTAATCAGCCACAACATTTGATGTGCGGGCATAATTCAAAAGAATTTGATATTCCGTTTATTGCAAGAAGAATGATCATCAATCAAATGGCAATTCCAGATAAACTGAATTTATTTGGTAAAAAGCCTTGGGAAGTTCCGCATTTGGATACTTTAGAATTATGGAAATTTGGCGATTATAAGCATTTTACATCTTTAAAATTGCTCACCAAGATTCTTGGAGTTCCTTCTCCAAAAGGTGATATTGACGGAAGTCAGGTTGCACATGTCTATTATGTTGAAAAAGATATTGACCGAATCATTACCTATTGCGAAAAAGACACCATTGCAGTTGCTCAGGTTTTTTTGCGCTTGCGTCGAGAAGATTTATTGATTGATGAAGAGATTATTCATGTATAGCTTTTAAGTTGCTAAGCTACTAAGATGCCAAGATTTTTAACCATCGTGTTAAAATAAACTTCAACGACTTAAATGGTTTAAAAATGACACACGAGGAAATTTCACATTACCGTTTGGTTTCGCAAAAGCTTTATAAAACAAGTTCTTGTTCGCCACAAGAAATTGTAAAACATCTTGGTGCTATGCAAGCTCAAGATTATGCAATGGCAAAATGGGCCATTGGTTCTCGTTGTGATGCTAGCGAAAAAGAGATTGAAGAAGCTATAAATTCGGGCAAAATTATCCGAACTCATATTCTGCGTCCGACTTGGCATTTTGTTTCTCCTGATGATATTTATTGGATGCTGGATCTTTCGGCTCCGCAAGTAAAACGTTTCACTTCTTCTGCAGCTAAAAAATATGGTTTTGATGAGAAAAAGCTAAACCAAGCTAATACTTCTATCGAAAAACTATTGGCAGGAAACAATCATTTGACTCGAGATGAAATCATGCAGGAACTTGGCATCAAGAAAACTTCAAGCGCCGATTTCTTGAGTGCTGCCATTATGATGAATGCCGAATTGGATGGTTTAGTCTGCAATGGAGAAATGAAAGGCAAACAAATTACGTATGCTTTGCTCGAAGAAAGAGTTTCTAAACCAAACTCCAAACTAAATAAAGAAGAAGCTTTAGCCAAACTTGCTTTACGTTATTTTGAAAGTCATGGTCCTGCAACAGTACTTGATTTCTCTTGGTGGTCGGGTTTTGCTCCCACAATTTGCCAAAAAGCAATTAACGCAACAAAGTTGCAATTAAACAAAACTACTATTGATAATCAGCAATATTGGCTTAAAAAAGACATTAACAATACAGATAACTTTCGCGAAAGCCTGCATTTTCTTCCCGCTTTTGATGAGATCCTAATTTCGTATAAAACACGAGAAGCTTCTTTTCAAACAGATCATCAATCGAAAGTTTTTACTAATAATGGCATCTTTAAACCCATAATTTTAGAAAATGGAAAAGTGATCGGCATTTGGAAAAGGACAATCAAAAAAGATCATGCTAAAATAGAAACGGAGCTTTTCAAAGAAATCGAAACCAACAAAAAACACATCTTATTTGAAGGAATTAAATCTTTTGAAACCTATTTGGGAACCAAAATTGTTATTGAATAATCTGAATTTTTATAAAAATTTTGTTGCTTATAACTCTTACTTCGGGTTTCACTCCTAAAATCTTTATGCGTATTATTGCTAAATAATTACATTTACAAAAAATTACAATTATGGTATTAAGCAGATTTTGGTTAGCGATTTTTATTTCTTCGATTGTTTTTATTGTAGTCAGTTTGTTTACTGCCAATACGTATACCATTGATTCTATTTTAAATGGAAAAAAAGACGATCCTATTTTAGTTTCTGAAAAATACCTTGAAGAACTTCCTGCTTTCTTAAAAGACAGTATTAAGAAAGCGCCAGATCAGACCATGATTATCAATCGTGATACACTAAATGCCGATACAACGTATGTTTACAAAAACAAAACCGTAAAAATTTATAGCGGACTTCAAAAATCTGATGGTTTATTGCCAACTTGTAAAAGCACTTTGGTTGATTTAATTCTGCCGCTTATCGCTTATTTAGCTTTTTTCTGCGGTTTGATGGAACTTTTAATCGTTTCTGGAGCTTCTGGAAAATTAGCAAAAGCACTGAGTCCGGTTTTTGTTAAGGTATTTCCGAGCATTCCACAAAATCACCCTTCGATATCTTATATGACTTTAAATTTTGCTGCCAATTTCTTGGGATTAGATTCGGCTGCAACTCCATTTGGATTAAAAGCTATGGAAAGTTTACAGGAAATAAATCCCGAAAAGGACAAAGCGAGTGATGCACAAATCATGTTTATGTGTCTTCACGCTTCTGGATTGACTTTAATTGCAACTTCTATTATTGGTTATCGAGCTGCCGCAAACGCAAGTAATCCTGCGGATGTAATGTTGCCTTGTATCATAACTTCGTTTATCGGCACCATTGCTGCTTTCTTGATTGTTGGAATCAAACAGAAAATCAATTTCAAAAGCGCCTCTCTTCTTATTGGTTTAATGGTTTTAATTGCCGCAATTGTGGGGTTACTGATGTATGTAAATCATTTGGATTTGATTGGAAAAAACTATTTTACCTCTAACCTTTCTGGATTAATCTTAATTGCGATCATAGCATTTACTTTGATTTTCTCATTCCGACATGAAAAGAAATTCAAAGAAGCCGAAACGACTGTTTTCGATACTTTTGTCGTTGGAGCCAATAACGGAGTCAAAACAGGAGTTACGATTTTTCCTTATGTTTTAGGAATGCTGGTTGCGATTTCGCTATTTAGAAACAGCGGTTTATTTGAAATTATCAGTGACGGAATTGCTTTTGTCTTCTCGAATATGGGAGTAAATAAAGAAATTACCAATGCACTTCCTGTTGCCATGCTGCGTCCATTTAGTTCTGCTGGTTCAAGAGGTTTCTTAATTGACTCTATGAATACATTTGGAGCCGATTCTCTAACGGCAAGATTAAGCAGTATTTTCCAATGCAGCGCCGAAAGTACTTTCTATGTAATTGCGGTTTATTTTGGATCGGTAAATATCAAAAACACCCGTTACGCTTTAGGCACGATGCTTTTGGTAGATTTGATTTGTGTGATTACAGCAATTTTTGTAGCTACTTGGTTTTTTTAGTAGAAATTAAATATTATGGACAGATTAAAATTTGGGATTACAATATGAATCGAGCCGATGGCTCTTCAAATTAAATGTGGATTTTTCATTGTTAACCGGATTAAAATCCGGCCCTACGAAATATTTCGAGCCGATGGCTCTTTTAAGATCGAATAAACGTTTGACAAAGTTCCGTAGGAACGTTTAAATATTGTAGCCACGGATTTTAATCCGTGGAAAATAATATAATTAATAATTCCAAAAGTTCCAGCGGAACGACACATTCAAAAAAAAGAAAGACAAATACTACAATAATTAAAGAGATATGATTTATTTTGCCAAAAAAAAGTATGGCAAATACCTATCATCAAATTTACATTCAAGTAGTTTTTGCAGTCAAATATAGAAATGCCGTAATTGAGGAAAGCTGGAAATCAAAATTGCTTGGCGTGATTGGAAATTTAATTAATGAAAATGGAGGCAAAACAATTATTGTAAATGGTGTCGAAGATCATCTACATTGTTTATTAGCCATTAAGCCAAGTATTTCAATATCTGAACTCATGAAAAATGTTAAGGCAAAATCTTCAAAGTATATCAACGACAATCAATTAACCAAATCCAAATTTTCATGGCAAGTCGGATATGGCGTTTTCTCATATAGTCAATCTCAAATTAATTCTGTTTACAAATACATTGAAAATCAAAAGGAACATCATAAAAGGCAAAATTTTAATGATGAATTTCTGAATTTTCTAAATAAATTTAATGTCGATTACGATGAAAAATTTATATTTGAAAATCTAATATAAACCTTATGAAAATAGCCCCCTTTTTCTTCGTATTGCTCTTAATCGGATGCCAAAAAACAAAACCTACAGATGCTGCACAACCAACAGCAGAAATCATTGAACCACAGGAGACATTAGAAGTCTCAGCTAATGAAAAAATTATTAAAACCGATACTATAGCGATTTATACTGGAGAAACAGAATCTTCGACAGATTTTATCTTAGCGCATTTGGTAGATCAGCAAGCAGATAAAGACAGCATTGTTACTGTAAAATACCGATTAGACTTTTATCAGAATAAAACCAAAACCGCATCTTCTAAAGTTGCGATTAAAAGTTTTCAAAAAGGTTCTGAATGGACAGCTTCTTACGGATTAACATCTGAGACTGCTAAAAATTCTCCTTTTATACAAATCAATTTTGGATATCCTGCTTGTGGTTATTCACACGAAAACTATCTTTATTATTTAAAAAACAGCGGACTACAATTAGTACACCAATGGAGCTCAATGTCTGACAGCGGCTGGGGAAACTGGGTTGAAATCGTAAATCCTTCTACCAAATCTGATCCAAAATCTTTTTATTGCAAAACTGTTGCGTTTTTACCTGCAGACGAAGATGAGAACATGGATATGGGAATTCTTCAACACTCAGACTCAATCTCTTTTGAATTAAAAGACAATAAATGGAAAAAGATGTTGCTTTCTGCAAAAGACAAACCGTATTTTGAAAAAAAGATGACGTTTGATCAATTTAACGCTGCAGAATAAAAAAACAGTTGCAGAAGAGCCCTAATTCAAATTCTTTCTTAGGTAAATAATTTCTAAATTTGTAAAAAAACAAAACAATGATCGATTTTATATACCAAGATCCTTATCCGATCTTAAAGGATGATACGCAGTACCGCAAAATCACTTCTGATTTTGTGAAAGTAGAGAAATTTGGAGAACGCGAAGTTTTAACAGTTGATCCAAAAGGTTTAGAATTATTGGCTGAAGAAGCTTTGACTGATGTTTCGTTTATGTTGAGAACGACACATTTACAAAAATTAAGAAAAATTCTTGACGACCCAGAAGCAACAGATAATGATCGTTTCGTGGCATACAATTTACTTCAAAATGCTTCTGTAGCTGCCGAGGGCCAGTTGCCAAGCTGCCAAGATACAGGAACTGCAATTGTAATGGCTAAAAAAGGCGAAAGCATTTTTACTGGTGTTGATGATGCAGAATGGTTAAGCCGTGGTATTTTCAACACGTACCAAAAAAGAAACTTACGTTATTCGCAGATTGTTCCGATTTCGATGTTTGAAGAGAAAAATTCAGGATCAAATCTTCCTGCGCAAATTGATATTTATGCTAAAAAAGGAGCTTCATACGACTTTTTGTTCATGGCAAAAGGTGGAGGATCTGCAAACAAAACATACTTATATCAGCAAACAAAATCGTTGCTGAATGAAAAATCTCTAGATGAATTCATTCGCACAAAAATCAAAGATTTAGGAACTTCTGCTTGTCCTCCATACCACTTAGCTTTGGTAATTGGCGGAACTTCTGCAGAAGCGAACTTAAGCGCTGTTAAAAAAGCATCTGCTGGATATTATGATCATCTTCCAACTTCAGGAAACATGGCAGGTCAGGCTTTTCGTGATTTTGAATGGGAAGAAAGAGTTCAGAAAATTTGCCAGGAAAGTGCGATTGGAGCGCAGTTTGGAGGAAAATATTTCACACACGACGTTCGTGTAATTCGTTTGCCTCGTCATGCGGCTTCTTGTCCAGTCGGGTTAGGAGTTTCTTGCTCTGCAGACAGAAATATCAAGGGAAAAATTACTAAAGACGGAATCTTTGTTGAGCAATTAGAAGTAAATCCGAAACAATTTTTACCAGAAACAGCTCCGCATTTAGAAGCGCCTGTAGAAATTGATTTAGATCAGCCAATGGCGGATATTTTAGCTAAATTATCTCAATATCCCGTTAAAACTCGTTTAAAATTAAACGGAACTGTAATTGTGGCTCGTGATATTGCTCATGCAAAAATTAAAGAATTGTTAGACGCTGGAAAACCAATGCCGGATTATTTCAAAAACCACCCTGTTTACTATGCTGGGCCTGCAAAAACTCCAGACGGAATGGCTTCAGGAAGTTTCGGACCAACAACTGCTGGACGTATGGACGTTTATGTGGATGAATTCCAGAAAAATGGCGGAAGTATGATTATGCTGGCAAAAGGAAACCGTACCAAACAAGTTACTGACGCATGCAACAAATACGGCGGGTTCTACTTAGGTTCTATTGGAGGTCCTGCAGCTATTTTGGCTCAAGACAATATTCTTAAAGTAGAAGTGGTTGATTTTGAAGAATTAGGAATGGAAGCTGTTCGTAAAATCACTGTTAAAGATTTCCCTGCCTTTATTATTACCGATGATAAAGGGAATGATTTCTTTGCAAACCTATAGTCATTTCTTAACCGCAAAGAGCGCAAAGTTTTACGCGAAGTTCACAAAGCAAAATTCATAGAAAATAAAAAACCGCCTCAATTGAGACGGTTTTTTTATTCTTGGCGTTCCTTGCGTAAAACTTTGCGCTCTTTGCGGTTAAAAATCATTAAGCGCTTAAATCCTGTTTTTCAAAAGCTATAAAATGCGATATTTCGCCTTTTAGGTTATAAACTGGCGAAGCCTCGATTTTACATTTATACGTTTGGCCGTTTTTTCTATAGTTTTCAAGTGTTTTTACAAAAGGAATCTTCTTTTTTACCGCTTCTCTTATTTCCTTTAAATCTTTTTGTGAAGTTGCTGGGCCTTGAAACATCTTTGGTGTTTTTCCTAAGATTTCTTCCTCTTTGTAGCCCGTCATTTTTTTTATTCCGCTTGACGCGAAAACTATTTTCAAATCTAAATCGGTTACTAAAACCACTTCGTTTTTGAGTCTTTCCTGAATATTGAGCATTTTTTCATCCCAGATAAATTCATCTGAGATTTGGCTTACCCTTTTTAAATCAGTACTTAGTGCTTTTAGTTCATTCAGATATTCATAGTGGAAATCCCAAGATAGGATTGGAACTGAATTTCGCTGCAGCGGATCATCAGAATTTCTATTTTTCATACAAAATCAATTCAGAAGACAGATAAATCTTTTTACTCAAAGGTAGCAGAAAAATCTTATCGCTCGCATTCCATTCCTTATTTTGAACTTTTAAAAATTGTTATTAAAAAGTAAATTTTAGCTGCACCACCACTGCCTTTTTTTCCTCGTTATTTAAGTTGCTTAATGAGATTCCGAGCAATCGTACCGAATCTTTCATCTTTTCCTGATATAACAACTCCTCAACATTTTCCATAATCAGACTTTTATCAGAAATAAAATAAGGGAGGGTTTTACTTCTCGTTTGCTGCGAAAAATCGCTGTACTTGATTTTAAGTGTAATTGTTTTTCCAGAAATATTATGCCTTTGCAGACGTTTTTCTAACGAAACCGCTATACGTTCTAGTTGTTGCATCATAAAAATCTCAGAAGACAGATTCACATCAAAAGTATGTTCTGCGGCCACAGATTTGGTTATTCGCGAAGATTTTACTTCACTATTATGTATGCCTCTCACAACATGGTAATAAAACGCTCCAGATTTTCCGAAGTGTTTTTCTAAAAACTCTAAAGACTTGCTTTTCAAATCGGTTCCTGTGAAAATTCCGAGCTGATACATTTTTTCTGTTGTCACTTTCCCAACGCCATAAAATTTACGAATTGGAAGATCTTCCAAAAAAGCTTCTACTTCGTCAGGATTTACCGTTTTTTGTCCGTTCGGTTTATTATAATCGCTGGCAATCTTGGCCACAAATTTATTGATTGAAATACCTGCCGAAGCGGTTAGTCCAACTTCATCTAAAATTCTTTGTCTAATTTCTTGTGCTAAAAGACTTGCGCTAGGATTTCCTTTTTTATTTTTGGTAACATCCAAATAAGCTTCGTCAAGCGAAAGTGGCTCGACTAAATCGGTATATTCATGAAAAATTTTATGGATTTTGGATGAAATCTCTTTGTATCGATCAAATCTTGGTCTTACGAAAATAATATCTGGACAATATTTTTTGGCTAAAACGCCGCTGATGGCACTGCGAACACCAAACTTTCTTGCTTCGTAACTTGCGGCCGAAACCACTCCTCGATTCTCCGAACCTCCAACTGCAACTGGTTTGCCTCTTAGTTCTGGATTGTCCATCTGTTCTACCGATGCATAAAAGGCATCCATATCAATATGAATAATTTTACGATATGTTGGTGTTTCAGACATTTTGCAAATTTACTGAGGAAAAACAATAAAAAAGTACTGTAAATAGTTATAAATCATATCAATTTTTAAAGAATCTGAATTCAATGAGTTCAAACCAATTATTCTTTCTATTTTTGTTCTTCTACTCGAAAAATTAAATAATGCGAACATTTGTTATAGGTGACATTCATGGCGGATTACTTGCACTTGAACAAGTAATCGAGAGAGCTAAAGTTACCACAGAAGATACTCTAATTTTTTTGGGCGATTATGTTGACGGCTGGAGTCAGTCTGTTGAAGTAATCGACTATTTGATTGATTTAAAAAGCAAACAAAACTGCATCTGCATAAGAGGAAATCACGACCAGCTTACTCTGGACTGGTTAGAAAACAGACATGATGATTTTGACGAAGAAACGTGGTATAAACACGGAGGGAAAGCAACTGTTGAAGGTTACGCCAAGATTTCGGAAGAGAAAAAAAGAACTCACATAGAATTTCTTGAAAACCTTCAGGATTATTACCTTGATGATCAAAACCGATTGTTCGTTCATGCCGGATTCACCAATTTAAATGGTGTAAAATGGGAATATTTTTCGAAGCTATTTTATTGGGACAGAACTCTTTGGGAAACAGCTTTGTCATTAGACCCAAAATTAAAAATAGACGACTTACACTATCCTAAAAGATTTACCGTTTATAAGGAAGTTTATATTGGTCATACACCAGTTACCCGAATCGGCGAAACGGTTCCTGTAAATAGAGCTTGTGTCTGGAATGTAGATACAGGTGCAGCATTTAGAGGCCCGCTTACTATTTTAGACGTTGACACTAAGGAATACTGGCAAAGTGAACCATTAAACGAACTCTATTTTAACGAAAAAGGTAGGAATTAATTTGTTTAAAAGTTACATTTGCTTCCCAAAATAATTAATATTAAATTTTTATGAAAAAGATTATTACACTTGTGTTTTTAGTGACATTCGGATTTGTTAATGCTCAAGAAGCTTTCAAAGGAAAGGGAGATATTAAAGTAAACGTAGGAGCTAATTTACAAGATGGTGGTTCTGGAATTCAAGGTTCTGTTGATTTTGGTTTAGGAGAAAATTTCTCTTTTGGTTTTGTAGCAAACTATATACTAGGATTTGATAATTTTAATGGTTTCTACCACGGTAGCACAAATCCTTATAACGATGCCGAACCAGATTTCTCAGATCGTTTTGACGCAAAAGCAAGAATCAATGCTAACTTATCTAGTGTAATTGGTGTAAAAGAATTAGACGTTTACCCTGGATTAAGCTTAGGTTTACATAATTTCGGCGGACACGTTGGTGGTCGTTATTTCTTCACTGACGGATTTGGTGTTTTCACAGAAATCGGATTCCCAATTGCAAAATATGGTTCAAACAATGATCCTTTCTATCATTTGAATAATCAAGCTACTTTTAGCTTAGGAGCTTCGTTTAATTTATAATTTTGGAGATGCTAAGACCCTAAGTTTCTAAGACTTTAAAAATAAAAGACCACTATATAAGTGGTCTTTTATTTTTTTATATATGTTGATTTATGCTCGGTTAAACTTTCTTTTTAATGAGATAATAAACTCGTTAAGTGTAATATCTTTATTTTCAGACAAACTATCTTCTATTAAAAATTCTGAAAGGTTTTTTTTTCGGTGATAAAACATTAAAGAAGGATAGTCAATCATTGTCTGTAAACCCACGTTTAACAAGTACACCACGAAGAAATAAATTACAAAAAACCTTGTAAAAACAAAGAAATTTCTAAAACCTCTACTTAAATCATGTTTTTTGTTTTCTCTAATAGCTTTTATTGTAAAATATAAAAACTGAATTATAAAAACTGGTATAAGAACATTAGATAAATATAATAAACTCTGAATATCTATCAAAAGCATTAGCAACACTATAATGAATGAAGTAACTATATTTGTAATAATGAAATAACTACTCCACTTAACATCGATTTCAAACTTTTCCAAAGGTGTATTTTTTAAATTACAGCAAATGTAAAGAAAAAGATTACTTTTTCATTATACGCTCTAGCAGAAAACAAAAAAGAGAACCTTCTCTTAAGAAAGTTCTCTTATCTAAATTTATTTTTAGTGCTTCAACTTTGAGCCTCTGCACCTTTGAGCCTTTGAACCTTAAAAAACCATCTCAGGAATTTCTCCTTCAATGATCAAATCAGCTTCGGTTGAGGCGATAATGTGCTCGACTGAGATGCCTGGCGCGCGTTCTAAGAGCTTAAAACCTTTTTCTGTTACTTCGAGAACCGCAAGCTCAGTTACGACCTTTTTAACGCATCCTACGCCCGTTAATGGCAAAGTGCATCTTTTTAAGATTTTGGACTCTCCTGCTTTGTTTACGTGCATCATGGCAACGATGATATTTTCGGCGGAAGCCACCAAATCCATTGCTCCACCCATTCCTTTTACCATTTTACCTGGAATTTTCCAATTTGCGATGTCTCCGTTTTCAGAAACCTCCATTGCTCCAAGAATCGTCAAATCTACTTTTTGGCTACGAATCATTCCGAAGCTAAAAGCCGAATCGAAGAAACTTGCTCCCGGAAGTGTCGTAATGGTTTGTTTTCCTGCATTAATGATATCAGCATCTTCTTCTCCTTCAAAAGGAAAAGGCCCCATTCCGAGAACACCATTTTCACTTTGAAATTCAACTGCTATATCTTCTCGAACATAATTTGCGACCAAAGTCGGAATTCCAATTCCAAGATTTACGAAATAACGATCTTTTACCTCTTTTGCAATTCGTTTTGCTATATCTTCTTTACTAAGTGCCATAATTTTTAATGTGTCAATTTGTGAATTTGCCAATTAGATAATGCTATCTGCATTTTAAATTAATTATCTAATGGCACATTGTCTAATTATCTCAATTATTAAAATAATTCCAGACTGCTTTTGTTGCGTCAGCTATTATTTTTTCTGTGTCCTCTCTTTTCTCTGTAATATCTTTTAAATAAACCGACAGAATGAAATGTTTTCCATTTGGAAGTTTTACAATTCCAACGTCATTCATTGCAACTCTCAAATTAGCATCATTAGTTCCAGAAATTCCAGTTCTGTGTGCTAATTCGGTGTTTTCAGGAAGTCCAGCTTTCATCCAAGTGAGCCCTCTTGAGGTTTCTACCATTATTTGATACAAATACTTTGTGGTTTCTTCTTTTAAAATTTCACCTTTAAAAAACTTCTCAAGCAATTCTGTTGTTGCCAACGGAGTTGTAGTATTGACATAAAGATTTTTCCACGTCTTCATTTGATCTTCGTTCATTTTAATAACGAAATCCTTGATTCCATGCTCATTTATAAACTTTTGAATGTACTTTGTACCTCCAACTAAATTGATCAGAATGTCACACCCGTTATTGTCGCTATGAGAAACCGTGTAGCGGAGTATTTTATCTAAAGTCAAACTTACATTTCCCTCTGGATAATCTTCCTTCATTGGGCTCCACGTATCTTCCTTTAAATCTTTCTTTTTTATAAAGATTTCTTGCGTAAGATTAAGTTTACCTTCATCAACTTTATGCAAAACTGCCAATGCAATATGAAATTTAAACACACTCATCATCGGCATTTTTAAATTTCCATTAATACTCAAAGTATCCTTATTTTCAATGCCTTTCATAGAAATACCTACAGTAGCACTTTTAGTCGATATAATTTGCTGCAATTGATTTCGAAGCTCATTTGTACCCTGAGAAAAAGCCTGAAACGATAAGAACGAAAAAAGAACTATACTAAATCTGGTCATATTTTTAATGTGTCAATTAGTCAATTTGATAATAAGATAATTCTATACGCAACCTAAATTAATTATTTAATTGCCTCATTTTCTAATTATCTAATTTTAGCTCTTACTGTACGTTGTTCAATTCGTTTTTCAAATTTTTCTCCTTGGAAGATGCGCTGCACCATAATTCCAGGAATATGAATCTGATTTGGATCTAGGATCCCAACAGGAACTAATTCTTCGACTTCTGCAATTGTTATTTTTCCAGCACCTGCCATACAAGCGTTGAAGTTTCTAGCTGTTCCTTTAAAAATAAGATTTCCAGCTTCATCACCTTTCCAAGCTTTTACAATAGAAAAATCAGCTTTGAAAGCTTCTTCCATGATGTGCATTTTTCCGTTGAATTCTCGTGCTTCTTTTACTTCTGCAACTTCAGTTCCATAACCTGCTGGTGTAAAGAAAGCTGGAATTCCAGCTTGAGCAGCACGACAGCGTTCTGCCAAAGTACCTTGAGGTGTCAATTCAACCTCTAATTCTCCAGAAAGCATCTGACGCTCGAATTCGGCATTTTCTCCCACATAAGAAGAAATCATTTTTTTTATTTGCTTTTTCTGCAACAACAATCCCAAACCAAAATCATCTACACCTGCATTGTTAGAAATACAAGTTAAATCTGAAATTGATGTGTTTACCAGAGCTGCAATTGTATTTTCAGGAATACCGCATAAACCGAAACCACCAAACATGATTGTCATACCACTATTAATTCCTTCAATAGCTTCTTGAACGCCATTTACTTTTTTTGTTATCATAACAAACTATCTTTAATGCTGAATATTTTTGATAAAAATAAGATTTTTAGATGAAATTATAACGATTTCGTAAAAATAAAACCAAAAGAAAAATCCCTTTATAAATCTTTTAAAAGATTTGTAAAGGGATTGATATATAATTAATTGAGTTTTATTGCAACATTGTTACAATTCAAATTCATCAGTATTTTGTTCAGTCTGCGTTGTATCTTTTACAACTGCTGGTCTTGGGTAACAATCTACCTTGATAGAAAGATTTGCCGGGCGTTCAAATTCTCCTTTAGAAACCTGAAGATCTTTGTCTGCATAACATTTCTTCATGAAATAACCCCAAACAGGTAATGCTGCAGTTGCTCCTTGTCCATAAGTCAAACTTTTAAAACGTGCAGAACGATCTTCACATCCAACCCAAACTCCAGTCACTAAGTTAGGAACCATTCCCATAAACCAACCATCAGATTGGTTTTGCGTTGTTCCTGTTTTTCCTGCGATCGGGTTTGTAAACATGTACGGATAACCTGTCCAACGATTGTCTCCGCTTCCGCCTCCTTGAGTACGTAAACGTACACCAGAACCACTTTCTGTTACCCCTTGAAGTAATTTGATTACCGCAAAAGCAATATCTTTATTTAAAACATCATGCGATTCAGGAATTGGTTCGTAGATTACCTCACCGCTTTTATTCTCAATTCTGCTTAAAAATTGTGGTTTTACATAAACTCCTTGATTGGCAAATGTGCTATACGCTGCAACCATATCTTCAACTGTAATATCTACCGCTCCCAATGCGATTGAAGGCTGTACTGGAATTTCTGTTTTTACTCCTAATTTTTTAGTCAGCTCAACAACTGCTTCTGGACTAGTTCTGTCAATTAATTTAGCAGAAACGGTATTAATAGAAGCCGCTAAAGCTTGTTTTAAAGTAACCATTCCTCTATATCTATAATCAGAGTTTCTAGGTTCCCAGTCTTCTGTTACGTGATGGCGTCCTTTATGAATCATGAAAGGCCCATCAAGAATAGAATCGCATGGTGACATATTTAGTTCTTCGATAGCTGTTGCGTAAACGAAAGGCTTGAAAGTTGAACCAACTTGTCTAGCTCCTTGTCCTACGTGATCATATTGGAAGAATTTGTAATTAATACCTCCAACCCAAGCTTTAATTGCTCCTGTTTGAGGCTCCATTGCCATTAAACCTGATTGTAAAAAGTGCTTGTAATAACGAATAGAATCAATTGGCGTCATTATAGTATCACGTTCCCCTTTCCAAGTAAAGACACGCATTTTTGTTTTTACTTTGAATGAAGCAATGATATCATCTTCGCTTTTATCCATTTCTTTCATCTGAGCCCAACGAACAGAATTTTTCATTGCTTGCATGATGATTCTATCTGTTTCAGCTTGTGTAATATTTACGAAAGGAGCATTTTTATTAGTTTTTTGTTCAATAAAAAACTGCTGTTGAAGATTTTTCATGTGCGCCGCAACAGCTTCTTCAGCATACGACTGCATTCTAGAATCTATCGTAGTATAAATCTTAAGTCCGTCTTTGTAAATATCATATTCAGATCCATCAGGTTTTTTATTTTCAGTAACCCATTTTTTCATGTAATCACGAAGATACTCTCTAAAATAAGTTGCCATACCTTCACGGTGGCTTTCCAATTTAAATTTCAGCGTAATTGGCAGTGCTTGAAGTCTTTCTTTTTCTGCCTCAGAAATCATTTTTGCTTTTGCCATTTGCGACAAAACTACATTACGACGGTTTTTTACTCCCTGAGGATTTCTTACTGGATTGTATAAACCTGAGTTTTTAAACATTCCAACCAAAATAGCCGATTCGTCAATGGTTAAGTCTTTTGGATCTTTAGAGAAATAAGTCTGTGCAGCAGAACTTACTCCAACCGAATAATTTCCGAAATCATACACGTTGCAGTACATCGCTAAGATTTCATTCTTTGTATATTGTCTTTCTAAACGAATGGCAATAATCCATTCTTTTATTTTTTGTACAATTCTAAAAGGTAAGAATTTAGATCCTTCACCATGAAACAACTGTTTTGCAAGCTGTTGTGTCAATGTACTTGCACCACCATTTGTTCCTAAGCTAAAAACGGCTCTTAAAGTTCCGCGCCCGTCAATTCCAGAATGTTCATAAAAACGTGCATCTTCAGTTGCAACAAGCGCTTCTACTAAATTTTTAGGCAAATCAGAATATTTAAGCTGAGATCTATTGGTTTTAAAGTACTTACCAATTAAAACTCCATCAGAAGAAATAATCTCTGTAGCAAGGTTTGAATCTGGATTTTCTAAATCTTCAAATGAAGGCATGGATCCAAATAAACCCCAAGAAGCAAATAAAAAGAAGGCTAAAACCCCTAATAAAGAGTAGGCAAAAACTCGCCAAAATTTCTTTTTGTAATAATTAATATCCTTAGTGGTATTGGATTGATTGTTTTTTTTAGCAGCCATAAATATTTATCTAATCTTTTTGTTCTATTCTAAAACCAACGTCTGTAATTCCTTCTAAAGCTTCAACACCAGGAATTTTACCCGACTGTCTAACAGCTTGTTTGATGTGCACTTTGTATTTTCCTGTAAACTTTACATCTTCTTTATAAAAAAGCTTGCTTTCTTTTATATCAGAAAATCCGTTTCCTAACAATGTTCCATCTGGCTCTGCCATTTGGTATTCTAATGTATCGACTTTTGTAAAACCGCTCGGCGTTTCAAGAGCAACAATTAAAAATAAATTATTAAAAGGATAATTATTGTTGTCTCGAATGTTTACAAAAGCATTGTATTTTTTTGTAGAATCTAAAACTGGCAGATCAAAGCTCACAATACTGTCTTTGTGCCAAGCACTTCCAACAGATTTATACTGATCAAATACTCTTTTTTTATCACAAGAAAAAAGAAGTATTGCTACCAAAAGAAGAATTCCGCTATTTTTTATTCTCATTTTTAGTATTCGTTATTGGTTTTCTAGGTTCAGCCGGTTTATTTTCATTTGAATTTTGCTTATTCGGATTGTTTGGCTTATTCGAATTATGCTTTTTCTTATGATTTTGCTTATTCGGATTGTTTTGATTGGTTTGCTTATTTGCATTGCCATTGTTCGGATTATTAGTATTTGCTGCTGGTTTAGCAGTATTTACATTTTTATCCTGTTGCGGTTTTACTGGAGTTGCAACACCAGCCGTTTCTGCATTTTGTTTACGCTTGCGATTTGGCTTTTTCTTTCTTTTCGGTTGGTCAAAACGAGTTAAGCTTTCTTGACCCATTGCATTGTTAAAATCTTTTTCAGGTTCTGAAATTACTTCAACGGCAAAATCTTCTAAAGAAGAAACTTTGTTTTTCTGTTTATTTTCAGCGATAATTTCTTTTACCTGATCAATTTTTAAAACATGCCAGTTTGCGAAGTTGTTGGTGTAAGCAAACCACATTAATCCTTTAAAAATATCTTGTTTTTGGCAAACTGCGTCGCCTTTTTCTGTGATTAGTTTGGTATCGTAATCTGGAAAATCTTTTAAAGCATCCATGTAAGTGTCTAGCTCATAGTTTAGACAGCATTTTAATTTACCGCATTGTCCCGCTAATTTTTGCGGATTCAATGATAACTGCTGATAACGAGCCGCTGATGTATTAACACTTCTAAAATCGGTTAACCAAGTCGAACAGCAAAGTTCGCGTCCGCAAGAACCAACTCCACCTAAACGTGCCGCTTCCTGACGGAAACCAACTTGTTTCATTTCTACTCTGGTACTGAATTCTTTAGCAAAATCTTTGATCAGCATTCTAAAATCGACACGATCATTTGCTGTGTAATAAAAAGTTGCTTTTGATCCGTCTCCTTGAAATTCGATATCCGAAATTTTCATTTCCAATTTATGCTGAATTGCCAACTCGCGGGCACGAACTTTCATCGGTTCTTCACGATCACGTGCTACAGACCAAATGTCGATATCTTTTTGAGATGCTTTTCTGTAAATTTTTGGAACCTCATTACTTTCGTAATTTACCCCTTTTTTCTTCATTTGAATCTTTACCAATTCTCCTGTAAGAGTCACAATTCCAATATCATGTCCTGGCGAAGCAACAGTTGCTACAATATCGCCAATACTTAAAGTTAATTTCTCCGAATTTCTAAAAAATTCCTTGCGTCCATTCTTAAAACGAACCTCAACACAATCAAAAATCGCCTCTCCATTAGACGGGCTCATGTTCGAAAGCCAGTCAAAAACCGTCAATTTATTGCAGCTATCGGTGCCGCAAGTCCCATTATTTTTACAACCTTTTGGTGTGCCACCGTCTGAGGTTGAACAACTTGTACATGCCATAATTATATATGTAGTGCTGCCAAAACGCAGCTTAAGTTCATAAACGTTTGATCGGTAAAGATAGTATTTTTTTTATTTTGCTTTTTATGCATAAAAACTAAAGGCCTGTTAAATAAAAAAACGCGTTTTTTTGTACGCAAATTTTTACCAAATTACTCAACTTTTCTTCTTATTTTTAAAATATTCTTCAAAAAACCTTATTGTGCAAGTTTTATGACCTAAAATGGTAATTTAACTTTTTATCCTGAAATATATTTGGCATTTTTATGTTTTATCTTACAACATGGTTTGAAAAATTCCAATTTTAGGCACTTTCAAATCTTAATCTTTCATTTTAAAATTCATCACAATGCAAACACAAAACCAAATTGAAAATTTCCTTTTTCAGGGAAAATTTGACGAGGCCAGAGAATGCCTAAATAACGGAGAAAAATTTAATGACCAATACTTGAAAAATAATTTTTCGCAGATAATGTCCAAAATTATTGAAGCCAAAGAAATTGACTTCATTGAAAAATTAATAAAAGCTGGATTTATAGAGACCGATATTTACGAATTGGACAGTTTTGATCAATCTATTTTTAAACCATTGGCTTTATACTTAAAAGATAATGAAGAATCAATTGCTTTTTTCAAGGAATTGATGTCGAAAATGGATAACATTAACGATGAAATAAGCGATAAAACCCTTCTTGGCTATTTTCTTGGAAAAGGAATTTCGCCAAAAATAGTTAAAGTATTAGTTGATGATTTTGGAGCTAATACTCAGTATAAGAACAATGCAGGTGAAAATTTTATTTACACAATTTTGAATACTTATGGTCTTGATCCAGAGAAAGTAAAAGAATACATTACCATTTTAATAGATAACGGAGTTGACATTAATGAGAAAAACATTGTTGGGACAACACCTTTAATGTGTGCTGTGAAAAGAAACCAAAAAGAACTTCTGCCTGTTTTATTAGAAAATGGTGCCGATCCTAATGAAACTGATAACCAAGAAAACAGCGCTTTCTACTACGCTGCAGCTGAACAGTTTTCTTTTCAGATGTACGAACTTTTAGCAGAATCATCATCAGCCAATTTTAATAATATCAATAAAAACGGAAAAACCTTACTTACCGAGTTTATCAGAATGATGTCTGATTCTGAGTATGATCTAAATTCACTACAAAAATTATTGTCAGATGGAGCCGATTTAAATCATTGTGCTGAATATTATGGAAATCCGAAATCAGGTGTGGATTATATTGTTGAGAAAAAATCGGGTATTTTAAAATCAGTGCTTGAGAGTGGATCTGTTGACGTTAACGAACAAGACGATCAGGGCAACACTGTTTTACACAAAGTTTGCGCGTATAATGTTAATTATGATGCTGAAGCTGCAAAAGAAACCTATAGAAAAGTAAAATTACTTCTTGAAAACGGTGCAGATAAAGAAATTACCAACGATAAAGACGAAACGGCTTTAAAACTTGCCTCTGATGACAACCTAAAAATCAAAACGGTTGAACTTTTAATGAAACAATAAATCGATTATCTATTTAAAAAACAATACACATGTCAATGTCATTTATAGTTGCCTGCGAAAACGGAAACAGAAAAATAGCAGAATTACTTCTTCAAAATAAAGAAGTAGATGTAAAATATACAGACGAACTTGGAAGAACTGCACTTCATTACGCAGCTCATAGAGGTTACCTTGATATCGTAAAAATTCTAACCGAAGATGGTGCCGATATCAATTATGAAGATCATCAAGGAGAAACGCCTTTGTACTTTGCTTGCCTTCAAAAACAAAAACAAACGGCGTTGCATCTTTTAGAAAATGGAGCAGAAATTACCAAAAACGACAAATACGGAAATAGTCTGCTTCATTTGGTCGTTCAGACGGCTCAAATCGATATTGCAACAAAGTTGCTTCAAGCAGGAACCGATGTTAATCTGCTGAATAACAACGGAGAAACCCCTTTAATATTAGCCTCAACAAAATTAAACAGAGAAATTATCCAACTGCTTTTAGACAATGGAGCCGATATTAACGTAACCGATAAACAGGGAAATACGCCACTTATTTATGCTTGTTATACCAAATCGATTCCGATGGTGACTTTGCTTCTGGACAATGGCGCTGATATAAACCACACTAATCATTCTGGTGAAAATGCACTGTTAATTGCTTGTTACGAAACCAACAGAATGTTAGCTAAATTATTGATTGAAAGAGGTTCTGATGTATTTACTTCAAGTAACAATGGATATTCTCCGATTTGGTACGCTTGCGCGAATAATCAAAAAGAGATTGTGGCCTTGTTTTTAGAAAACGGAGTTGATGTGAACTATAGCAAGCCTGTTGCCAACGATACTTCATCGATGAATGATTATTTGGATTGGATTGTAAGCGCAACAAATATCTCAAACGAATCTACTTTTACCCTTAACGATTCTTATACGTATGGCGGCGAAAGCCTGTTGCATGTAGCTACCAAAAAAGGAAATTTAAGCATGGTGAAACTGCTTATCGAAGCTGGAGCAAACATTAACATTCAAGACGAATCTGGAAATACGCCTTTGCATTACAGTGCCGCTAACGGAAAGAAAGATGTTGTAAAATATTTATTAGACAACAAAGCCGACGCTTCAATCGTAAACGTAAAAGAACAAAAAGCAATTGATTACTCGAATGTAAAAGGTTTTAATGAAATTACAGAACTGATTCTGAAATATGCTCCGTCTGGAACGGTTGTAACCTCAATAAATGTTCCGCAAGAAGCACCAAAAACTGAAGCTTCAAATTCGATGGAAGCCAAGAAAAAAGCATTATTAGATTTAAAAGAACTTCTAGATGCCGGAATCTTGACTTCGGAAGAATTTGATGTTGAGAAAAGTAAAATTTTAAAAGGATAAATAATAAATAAACCCACAAATGAAAAAAATCTTAAATACCACAACTCTATTTTTAGTATTAATCGCTACAGCTATTGTTTCTAGTTCTTGCACCAACCTCTCTCCAGAAAAAACCTTTGAAATTGCCGCTTTAAATTCGAATTTGTTATCTCGTTTTGGAAGTAAGGAAATTAATGAAAAGCTTCAATCTGAGCCTCAGGTTTATGATGAAACGCAAAAGAAAATGATTCCGTCTACTTATCAAGATTCTTTTAAATACGATATAACTAATTTAGAAGCTAGATTAAAAACGATTCAGGACATACCGGAAGATGAAGACAATAGAGAACTTCTTCAGGCCTCAAAAGACTTATTTTCTTATGCAATTGCGAAACAGAAGGAAGGTTATGTACCAATCGGAAAGTTGAAAGACGAAAAAGCTCCTTCAGAACAAATTGAAAAAGCAATTGCTGATTTTGATGCTTCAACTCAAAGCGAAATAGAGGCAAAATTTACCAAATTGATGAATGTGGCACAAACTTATGTTGACAAGCATAATATAAATGCTAAAATAGGCATCTGAAATCAGACATCTTGATCAATGATTTAAAAAAGGAATAAAAAGAATGGCAAAGAAAAAGAAAACGCTTCCAAAAAATTTTAAAGAATTAATTGAAAAGAAAGACGTTGAAGCTTTAAAAGCTGTATTTGATACCTGCGAATTGGAGGCAAGAGGCGGTTACGGAAAAACAACAGCGTTAAGCTTTTGGGGTATTCCCGATGAGCTTATAATTTGGCTAGTAAAAAATGGCGCAGATTTGGAAGCTGTTGATACTTATAACCGTACCGCATTGCATCAAAACGCAATGATACGAACTGGTAAGATTTCAACTTTATTAGAACTCGGTGCTAATATACATGCAAGAGACAATTATAAAGATACGCCTTTACATTTTGCATGTGGAAGCGGCTTTAATGTAGATGCTGTCAAAAAATTGATCGAATATGGAGCAGACACTAATGCATTGAATACCTACAAACAAACTCCTTTGGAACGTGCTTTGGTTAGAGCAAATAACATTGATCTTAAAAATTTGGCCGAAATATCAAAAATACTTTTAAAAACTGATATCGAAATAACGCAAGCTATGAAAGATGCTGTTGTTCGAAAGGGAGAAGATTTTGAATTTCATAGAGAAAATTTCAACAAAGATTATTTAGAAGAGACAGATAATGCATTAAACCAACTTTATGAGATGTTTAATGTTCCCCCTGTAAAAAGACGTATTTTACACGACGGTGTGTCTCCCATTTCTGTAACTGGCGCAACCTGGGAAAAACAATTTGAAGAACTATGGGATCTCTTAATACCGTCAAAGGGCAGTTCAAAAACCGTACAAGGTGAAGTCGTGCGCATTTCAGGAAAGGTAAGAGATGAAATATATAGAAATGGTGGTGGAAATTGGAATATCGATTTTAAAAAAATGCTAGATGCCTTTTTTATCCATTTATCCTCAAATAATTCACTGTCTGATGACGAACTTGAAAAAGCAGCTTTAATTATAAAAGATGTTCGCAAAAATGGAGATGGAGAAATCGACGAACTTAATTTTTTATGCGAACTCACTACTAAATGGGTTCTTGCAAATACAACACCCATTTTACTAAGCGAGCCTAATTACAAAAGATAAAGTTAAAAGTACTACACAAAAGGATTTGTGCAGTAGCAGGGAGAATAAATAAGATTTGCTAATTGGAACGGGCACAGATTGCAAATCCGCACTATCGGGTTTCTTATTAAAACTTATTTTAATAAAATAATGACTTTTAGAAGCAGTTTTCATTTTTTGCTTTCGATATTTTTACCTGGTAATGAGCAGATTATTTAAAATATGGCAGAAGACATTTTCGATAAGACACATACTTATTTTAGACAACACCCCAAAGTGATGGCTCTTGTACCACTCTCATTAGGCTTAATAATGATTGTAGCGGCTATTCAAAATTGGAACTGGCTCTATGCGCCAAGTGGCACCTTTCGTGGCATTGGTGGCATAAGTGCGTATTTTGGCCGTACTATAGCACGTATAGTTGGTGTAGTTGTTGGGCTTATTTTCTTTTTTGTGGCCTATATTATGTTTAACGTTACAAAATGGTAATTCCGATAGCGCGGATTTGCAATCCATACACGTAAGTATATCAACAAAGCGAAAGAGAGAAAAAAAAATAAAAACTGTGAGAATATAAGATTTACTAATTGGAACGGGCATGGATTACAAATCTGCGCTATCGGGTTTACAAATAAATAATAAAACAAACAAAATGAAAAAATACTCAAAATTCATAGATATTTTGACTTATTATAAGAACCTTCCACATGGAATGATTTATTCAGTAGAAAAAAAAGAAAATGATTTAAAAAACGCCATTTTTTATGTATTAGATACTATTGAAGAAAAGACGACAGAATTTGTGGAAGGAGACTTAGGTGATGTTCCATCTGAGATATACAACGATCAGAATATTGTTTGTGAATTAATTGAAACACAAATGTTTAAATCTATAATTGAAAATAAATTCAAGATTAATCCCAATTTAGATATTGTAAAAAATGTAAAAGTCTTTTTAAATGCTTTAGAGTTTTATCTTGAATATGATGCCTTCCAGAACTAAAGACTCGATAGCGCGGATTTGCAATATGTGCACGTAAAGTATATCAACAAAGCGAAAGAGAGAGAAAAAAAATAAAAACTGTGAGAATATAAGATTTACTAATTGGAACGGGCATGGATTACAAATCTGCGCTGTCGGGTTTGGCAAAACAAAAAGTGACATCACCAAGCCACATACCTTGGAACTAAAAAACAATAAACATGAAAGAAAAATTATTAAATGAATTTGGCAAATATTTAATAGAGGAAGTTAGAGATGATTCTATTTTTGAATTTAACGAAATAGTCAACAACAATTCCATATCAAAAGAAAATCAGTATATATTTGAGCTACTTAAAAAAAGTAAAGTTCCCAAAGAAGATTTGATAAAGATTGTTACCGAAATGATTGATAAATGCCTTTTTAAGACACTATTTTTTTTTCAGTCTCAGGAAGAATTTACGCTTACTACAAAGGATCAAAAAGGCAAAGTAATTAATCTTGCGGAAATGAGTGATGGTCTGAGTGGTGAAATATATGGTGAAAATGGCTGGATTAAAAAGTTTAGTGAGTATGAACAAATTGACGACTGGATGAATAACAGTGATAATAAGAAAAAAAAGAAGTAGTCCTTCTCCACGCTGGCGCAAGAATGCAGTCAAGCAATAAGCGTTTGCGTTCTTGTGCCTTAGCATAAAGAGGTTTAAAAATAAACAGCCGCTTCGTAAATGAAGCGGCTGTTTATTTTAGAAAGAATAATTTTTTGAGCCTTGCGGTAAACCTTGCTAATTTGTGCGAGGTGCGCAGGTATAAGTTTACTTCTTCTTTATCCTTAAATACCATTCCGCCAACCCGATAGCGCGGATTTGCAATCCGTGCACGTAAAGTATATCAACAAAGCGAAAGAGAGAAAAAAATAAAAACTGTGAGAATATAAGATTTGCTAATTAAAACGGGCACGGATTGCAAATCCGCGCTATCGGGTTCGCGCAGTAGCGACGACTACACAAAATAAGGTCATTTTTTTATTTCAAAAGAATTAAAATTTGTTAAGTTTACTCGTACCAAAATTTTGAGATTTAAACTAACCCAAAACAAACCGCCACAAATGAACACCGAAGTTTTACCAAACCAACCAAAAGAGGAGACAAATTATTTTTACCATTTTAACTTTTCAAAGTTTAAGGCGATCGTATTCCCTCTTGCCATTATTGCCTTCCTTCTTATTATAAAACAATTTATCATCAATAATTTTTCCGTTTCTAGTGTTGGAGGATCTGGATTATCAGGTATGCTAATCCCTTTTCGAGGGCCCCAAAACCTACCTTTGTGGGCAAATATTTTGAACACAATAATTAATGCCCTAATTATAATAATAGCTCTTTGCTGGGAAGCAGTTAATGAAAAGAAATTCGATAAACTAAAATATCTCCTTTTGCTGTGTCTGCCAGCAATACTATCAGACATAATCTTTACTTTTTCAGATCTTCGCGAATCTTATGCTAATAGTCCCTTTTTTATACTTTATTTTGCTTTAGGTTATTTGCAACCATATGCCTTATATGGTCTCTTAAGAGGAAAAATACTTTATAGTAAAGAAATCAGCTTTTTAGGCTATCTAATCGGAATATTTACTTCTATAAGCATCGAGGCTTTATATCAAAAAACAGTTTCTGTATTAACTTTTAGCGATTTTTACGGCTCTGCTTGGCCTTATGAAGTAGTGTTTTTTAGATTATTTTCGATATTGACTTTTTTCTATTTTATATTTCTATTAGATGCTGGATTTTCTTTTAGGAATTTTATAAAAATGCCTACAGCTGCTTTTCTTAGCTATAAAAAATTCACGATACATTTTTCTCTATTATTTACTTCGTTCCTTGCTGTTCATTTGGTTTTTACAGAACAGTTTTCTGTCAATTGGTTCAATTCTTCAGGTCCAAATATTTCAGGAATTTACAACAATATCTATACTGTTATTCGTGTCATTTTTCAAATTACATTTGTCTATTTATTATTCTCCCAACTATTGCTTTCGCAATTAGCTGCTTTACGCAGAAGACCTTTTTGGATTTACCTATTGAGTTTTATACCTGTAATTAACTTAATTCCTTTTCTATTCTTTTTCCGCAAAAACACTCCTTTAACGAATGAAGAATATTTGGAAATCGAAGAAGATGAAAATCAAAGGAAATCATACTTTCAAGTATTTCTTTTGTTATTACTGAGTGCCTATGCCATTTACAAATTTATAAGGCTTGAATTAAACCGTCAGGACTTAATTTATTTAAGTGGGTTAGTTGTCTTGTTGTATATTTTTATAATATACTTTAGAAAAGGTGTTTGGATAGGTTTTGCACTATTAGCTATGGGATTCTTATTCTTTTTATTTCAAGATCGCCCTAACGGTTTCTATTATTTCTGCATTCTCGCTTATGCCGCAATTGGAATATATAATCTTCATATTGCTATATTTTGGGAAGCTCCAGAATGGACTGAAATTGATGAGAATATCGAAACAGTAAAAATTGAAGAAGCATAAACAACAGCACATTAATACAATTGTCACAACGTATTTAACCAAAAAGAGCCGCACATTTGCGGCTCTTTTTGATGTGATTAAAATATTCCTAAGTTTCTTTAACCGTAATAATCTTTACTGGACAAGCTTTCGCAGCCAATTCACAGCTTTCCACAATAGCATGATTTGGAGATTTTAAAGTAAAAAATCCTTTTGCATTCTGCGAATGAATGAGAACCGATTTTCCGTCTTTTTTTGACATTTGAAAATGAATCGGATCCATCTCAACACAGTAATTACAGCCAATGCACTTATCCCTTTGTAATGTTACTATAACCATTACGCCTCAACAATTTTATATAATTTGTCCGACATTCTGATTCTGAATGGCAATTTGAAACTACAATCGTCTCCTTTTGTGGCTTTTTCACCAGCAATATCATTTACAAACATTTCATCGATAATCATTTCTTGAGCGCCTGTACTTGGTCCCGTTACTAAGATTTTATCACCAATTTTAATATCGTAAGCTTCAATCTTAAATTGCCCTACTTCTGCTTTCGGGAAATAATGTGTTCCTTTACCCACATAAACTTTCTTCTGCGTCGCTGCAGATCCTGGAATATCGCTCCATTCGCCTAATTCCTGACCTAGATAATATCCAGACCAGAATCCGCGATTGTAAACTGTTTCCAAGGCTTTCATCCACTCTACCGTTTTTTCTTTGGAAAAAGTACCTTCATAGTAAGCATCAATTGCTTCGCGATAGGTTTTGGTTACCGTTGCCACATATTCTGGCGCACGGCCTCGTCCTTCGATTTTTAAAACTTTAATTCCAGAATCAATAACTTGATCTAAGAAATCCAATGTACATAAATCTTTTGGCGACATCATGTATTCGTTATCCAATTCGATTTCGAAACCTGTTTCTTGATCGATAACTGTATATTTTTTTCGACAGTTTTGCTTGCATGCACCACGATTTGCAGATGAATTATGCGAATGCAAACTCAAATAACATTTTCCCGAAACCGCCATACACAAAGCTCCATGACCAAAGATTTCGATTTCGACTAAATTTCCATTTGGTCCTTTTATCTGCTCTTTCTCAATTTGATCGGTAATATTTTTTACTTGACGTAAGCTTAATTCACGACTTAAAACCATTGTATCTGCAAATAAACTGTAGAATTTGATGGTTTCTATGTTGGTAACATTCAATTGGGTCGAAATATGAACTTCCATTCCAATTGATCTTGCCATTGCAATTACGGCTTGGTCTGATGCAATTACAGCTGTAATATTAGCTTCTTTGGACTTGTTCAATAATGTTTTTACAACTGACAAATCATGATCGTAAATAATCGTGTTTAAAGTCAAATAACTTCGAACTTTTTTTGCTTCACATCGATTGGCGATTTCTTTTAAATCGTCAATTGTAAAATTCACCGTTGAACGAGCACGCATATTAAGCTGTTCAACTCCAAAATATACTGAATCACAGCCATTATCTAAAGCAGCCTGAAGCGACTCAAAATCTCCAGCTGGAGACATGAGTTCAATTGTATTGTTAATTGTCATTTTCGATTTATTATTCAAATGACAAAATTAATGTGGGTATAGATTAGATTTCTATGATATATATCATAGTCTATATTTTAAAAATTATTCGCAGCATATTATTAAAAAAGCCCACGATTGAAACCATGGGCTTTGTTCTATATTATCAAAATTTAACGTAAATGCCGCAGCACTCCTATTAAATTCAATCTAAAATCTTGTATACTTTATCAGACAATCTAATTCTAAAAGGAACTTCAAAAGTAACCTTATCACCAACTTTAGCAGATTGAGTTTCTGCGCCATTAACAATGATTTTGTCTAAAATCAATTCTTGATCTCCAGTTGTTGGACCAGAAATTAAGATTTTATCACCACTGTTTAATTCGTGATTTTCTACTGTAAATTGTCCAACTTGCGCTTTTACATAATAATGTTCAGCTTTCCCAAGAAGTACTTTTTTTACTTTTATTTTCTGACGAATATCAGATTGTTTTTGTGCTGTTGCCAAAGCAGTTTCTGGTAATTCTCCTGAATGTTTGAATTTCAAGTTTTCAGATTTTCCTTTTCTGAAAACCTTATTTCCAACTTGTTTTCCAGTTCTCAAACGAACTTGGTCAACTAAAGGCATGTGGATGATTTCTAAACATTCTGTAGAACAGCAGTTTTCCATTGCTGCTTTACAATCATCACACTGAATAAACAATAAATGACAGCCGTCATTTTCGCAATTCGTGTGATTATCGCAAGGTTTTCCGCATTGGTGACATTGTGATATAATATCATCCGTGATTCTTTCGCCTAGACGATTATCAAATACGAAGTTTTTTCCAATGAATTTGCTTTCTAAACCTTCTTCTTTCAATTGTTTAGCGTAATTAATAATTCCACCTTCTAACTGATACACGTTTTTGAAACCTTGGTGTTTGAAATAAGCACTCGCTTTTTCGCAACGAATTCCTCCAGTACAATACATTACCAGATTTTTATCGTCTTTGTGATCTTTAAGCTGATCGTTGATAATTGGCAAACTTTCTCTAAATGTCTCAACATCTGGAGTAATCGCATTTTTAAAATGTCCAACTTCACTTTCGTAGTGATTTCTAAAATCAACTACAATCGTATTCGGATCATCTAAAATCTCATTGAATTCTTTGGCTTTCAAGTGAACGCCTATATTGGTAACATCAAAAGTTTCGTCGTTTAATCCATCGGCAACGATTTTGTGACGAACTTTGATTGTTAATTTTAAAAACGAATGGTCATCATGCTCTACAGCTTCATTCAAACGAATGCCTTTCATGAAATCATAAGCTTCAAGAGTTGTTCTAAAAGCCTCCAAATTTTCTTCAGGAATACTCATTTGAGCATTTATTCCTTCATTGGCAACATAAATTCGGCCTAATGCATCTAGGGCATTCCAGGCTACGAATAAGTCATTACGAAATTTTTGTGGATCTTGAATTTTGGCATACGCATAGAAAGACAACGTTAGTCGTTGTTTACCTGCATCATCGATCATGATGGCTCTTTCTTCTGCGCTCAAAGTGTTATACAGTTGCATGCTATAAACAGTTTTAAGTTAAGAATATATGTTTTTTTAGATTTTTCTCTAAATCTGCGGCAAATTTAGGGTTTATTTTGAGATTAAAAATGATCTTCCTTTAATTATCTGATTTTTTTAACATGAAAAAAAGATTGTATTACTAGAGAACTTCACTTTTTACTTACTATTATCTTGTAAAGTATGCTGCACTAAATCATCTACAGAAACAGAACGGCTAATATGCCCAAAGAGAATTTCAAGATTTTCTGCACGCAGGCTATCCCTGACATCTGAACGGGCTTCGGCTATTTTTAGAGTAATGTTCTTTGCCTGCAAATCAATAAATAAATTCTTTAAGAAACGTGCGCCAGCAATATCGATGCGAGGTGAAGAGTTGAGATCTAATATTACTGTTTTTAAAGAATCTTCTTCGCTGTAGATTTTTTCCAAAATCCGTTCTTTAATGTACTCAGCATTGAAATAAAAGATGGACGATTCTACTCTTACGATCAATATGTTTTCCATTATCTCATTGTCAGGATGTCTTTTCAAATCGGTGTAAATTCTCGTTCCTGGAATTCTTCCTAAAAAAGCTACATGAGGTTTTGAAGCCGCTTTTAATAAAAGCAACAAGGTTACGAGTGTTGCAAGCAAAACTCCCGCGAGAATTCCCCAGATTAATACTCCGGCAAGCGCAACCATAACTACAGCAAATTCTTGTTTGTTTATTTTATAAAGATGTCTCATTTCTTTCCAATCAAAAAGCCCTCTTATCGCTACTAGAACAATGGCGGCCAAAATTACGGTTGGCAGATTTTGAAGATATCCTGTTAAAAACAAGAGACAGCAAGCAATTGCACTCGAAGCAAACAAAAGCGACAATGGCGTTTTCGCACCCGCAGCATCGTTTACAGCTGATTGCGACAAACCGCCCGCAACAGGATAACCGTGTCCGAATGAAACGGCAGCATTTGCAACTCCAAGTGCCAGAAGTTCCTGACGCGGATCGATAACATATCCGTTTTTTTGTGCTAAGGTTCGTCCAGCAGAAACGCTTTCTATATAAGACAATAAAAAACAAGCCATCGCAAGCGGTAAAACTCCGTCAACATCTCGAATCCGAAGTGAGGGCAGATGAAATTCAGGAAGACCAGTCGGAATAATTCCAACTGTATTGAATTCGGCATATTGTAATGATGTAGCCGAAATAAGAATAATAGATAAAATGACAATTACTATTGCAACTGGAAACTGCGGTGCTATTTTTTCTCCTATAATTAATATCAGAATAGCAATTATTCCAAAAATAAAAACAGCTGTATTCATATCTGGAATTTGATGAAAAAGAATAACAATTCGTTCCAAGAAATTATCCCCGCCGCCTTTAACTCCAAATAATTTCGGCAATTGTGTCAAAGCGATAGTAATCGCCGCGCCTGCTTTGAATCCAACCAAAACGGTTTCACTAATAAAATTAATAATTCCACTTAACCTCAGCAAATAGGCAACAATGGCCATTCCAGCAAATACTAATGCCGTAAGTGATGCGATTTCAGACCAGCGTTCTACATCGCCATTTGCCATACTTGCAATAGTAGTTCCAACCAATAAAGAAATTGCAGAAGTTGGACCTATCGCAAGCTGTCTGCTGGATCCTAACAAAGCATAAAATATGCCGCCAATGAGGTATCCGTAAATTCCATATTGAGGAGGTAAACCTGCAAGAGTTGCATAGGCAAGAGAAACAGGAATTCCGTAAGCGGCAAGAGTTACTCCTGCAATGAAATCTCTTTTGAAATTCTGTTTTTCATAATTTTTAATCCAATCTAGTGAGGGTAAAAGCTTAGAAATCATATTAAAAAAGATTAAGATAGTACTAATTCACAATTATAAATGAATGTTTATAGTTGCAAAAGGTTACTCTTTCTCTTCTAATAATGCTTTCTTAACCTCATTGAGTTCTGCAATTTTCTCTGGACTTACTTTAGGATATTCCAGATCCATTTCGTCCAAAGCATGAATTATTGCCGAAGCAATTGCAATTCGGGCATAAGATTTATCATCGGCAGGAATTACATACCAAGGCGATTTTTTGGTCGATGTGTTTTTAATTAATTCCTCATACGCATGCATATAATCATCCCAATAGCCTCGCTCTTTGGCATCGGCTGCACTGAATTTCCAGTTTTTATCTGGATTATCAACTCTTTCAATAAATCTTCTTTTTTGTTCTTCTTTAGAAACATTTAGAAAAAACTTAATGACAACGGTTCCGTTTCTACTCAGATATTTTTCAAAGTTTCGAATGTCTTCAAAACGATTATCCCAAATGTCTTTGGTAATCAATTTCTCAGGAAGTTTTTGCCCTCTCAATATTTGTTCATGAACACGAACCACCAAGACTTCTTCATAGTAAGAACGATTAAAGATTCCTATTCGGCCTCTTTCTGGAAGGTGTTTTTGACAACGCCATAAATAATCATGATCTAATTCTTCTGAGCTTGGTCCTTTAAAAGAAGAAACCTGACAACCCTGCGGATTTATTCCTGACATTACATGCTTTATAGCACCATCTTTTCCAGCAGCATCCATAGCTTGAAATATAATAAGAACAGACCACTTATCTTGGGCATACAAAATATCCTGCATGGCAGCTAGAGCCTTAACTCCCATTTTTAATGTTTTCCGAACCGAGATATTGTCATTTTCTATAGCATAAGAAGTTGGTTTACCTTTTAATGTGAAGTTCTTATCGTCTCCAACACAATATTGCTCAGAAAATTTTTTTGCCCGATGTAACAATTCCTTTTTAGTTAATTTTTTTAAATCATTATCATCTCTTTCCTCTTTTTTGTGTTTTTTCTTGTTATTTTTTGACATGATTACAAAAGTTTTGAATTATTATTACTTATCTACCAAATAAATTAATCTTACAAAAAATGCATTTTATCGGCATTAAATAGCAGTTCATCTCATTTACCACTATAACCTGATAGACAGATACATAAAGTTTTAACTAAAATTAACAAAATTCATACAATATATATTCATCTATCTAAAAAAACGCTAACTTAGCTATGCATTTTACTGGTTTTTAGTTAGTTGTGTTTAATGAATTTTATCTAAAGAATTTAACAATGAACAAAATCTACTCCTCCGCAATTTTACTAAGTCTATTGATGTTTTCTTGCAAAAAAGAAACACCACCAAGCCCCAAACCATTAGAAATTTCAGTCACAACGGTTTTACAGCAAGATGTAAAATTAGAATCTGAATACACGGGGCAGACTTTTGGTCAATCTGATATACAAATTAACCCGCGAGTTGATGGTATAATTGAAAGTATGAACTTTAAAGAAGGAAGTTTTGTCAAGAAAGGACAGGTTCTCTATACAATTGACCCTTTACCTTATAGAGCGAAACTTAACGAAGCTCAAGGAGTTGCCGCAGAATCGCAGGCACGATTATCTAAAACCAAATCAGATTTGGATATGATTACTCCGTTGGCAAAAATGAATGCTGTCAGCCAAAGAGAATTGGTTTCAGCAAAAGCGGCGTACAATGCTTCATTAGCACAGATTAAAGCATCTGACGCTTCGGTTCAAAATGCTAAAATCGAATTGGGTTACTGTCAAATTTTAGCACCAATTTCAGGGTTAATTGGCTTGTCAAAAGTGAGAGTAGGCGATTATGTACAGCCTGGGCCTTTGTCAGTTCTAAATACAATTTCTGATCTAGGAGATGTCAGAGTTCGATTTACAATAAGCGAACAAGAATTTTTGCGTCTTTTTAGAGAATTCAACAAACCAAATTCTCCTTTAAAAGGCTCTGGAGCAAGTGTTACCATAAAACTATCTGACGGTTCCACTTATCCGCATACAGGAAAAGTAAGTTTTGCCGACAGACAAATTGATCCTTCTACAGGAGCCATCACTTTTGAAGCCGCTTTTCCTAATCCAGATAAATTACTGCGTCCTGGCCAATATGTAAAAATTGCTTTGCTTACTGATATTCGCAAAGAAGCAATCGTAATTCCGCAGCGCGCAGTTATTGAAATTCAAGGAATTTATCAAGTATATGTTGTAGGTAATGACAATAAAGTGCAAATGCAAATTGTAAAACCAGGCCCTACCGTTAAAAACGGATATATTATTGAAGATGGATTAAAACCTGGCGACAAGATAGCCATGGGAGGTACTTCTTTATTAAAGAATGGAAGTGTCATTACCCCAAAAATCGTTCAATGGCAATTGGGCGATCCAGAAACTGTAGCTGCAAAGTAATCTAAATCACATACTATTATGGGAGAATTTTTCGTCCGAAGACCAATTGTTGCCATTGTAATTAGTATTATTATTGTGATACTTGGATTACTGGCATTACAAAAAACACCTATTTCGCAATATCCGGATATTAATCCGCCAGTTGTAAAAATTACCACTTCTTTTACTGGAGCAAATGCGCTGAATGTTGAACAAGCAGTTGCAACTCCAATTGAGCAAAAGGTAAACGGTGTTGAAAACATGTTGTACATGAAATCGATCAACACTTCTGATGGTGCTTGTACTATCGAGGTAACTTTTGACGTAGGAACCAATCTGGACAACGCTAATATGCTTACGCAAAACAGACAAAACCAGTCTGCTCCCTTTATGCCATCAAGTGTAAAACAACAGGGTGTTGTGGTAAAAAAATCACTTTCGTTTCCAATGATGTTGTTTACCATTACATCTACTAATCCGAAATACGATGCTAAATTTTTAAATAACTACGCAAGTATCAATGTTGTTGACCAGCTGGCTCGTATCAAAGGGGTTGGAGAAGTTGCACTTTTTGGAGGTAGTGATTACTCAATGCGTATTTGGCTAAAAGCTGACATGATGAGTAAACTCGGCGTGACTGTTGAAGATGTAAAAAATGCGCTTAATGCACAAAACATGATTAGTCCGGGAGGAAAATTTGGAGCTGAACCAGCACCTCCCAATACTGAATTCACATATGGTGTAACACTTCAAGACCGCTTGGTAACCGAAAAAGAATTTGGAAACATCGTAGTTCGAAGTAAAGAAGATGGAGCACAGGTTTTACTTGCCGATATTGCCCGAATCGAATTAGGAACCGAAAATTACAGCTCAACAGCCAGAAGAAACAGTTCTCCAAGTGCTGTTATTGCTATGTACCAAATGCCAGGAAGTAATGCTCTCGAGGTGGCAGAAATTGCAAAAGCCACCATGAAACAATTGTCTGAAAGATTTCCGCAAGACATCGAATACCAAGAATCTTTAGATACAACACTTGCTATTACTGCAGGGGTTGATGATATTGTTCACACTCTTTTTGAAGCTATTATATTGGTTATTATAGTAGTATTTATATTCCTTCAAAATTGGCGCGCTACTTTAATTCCGTTAATTACCGTTCCCGTTTCGCTTATTGGTACCATTGCCGTTTTCCCAATGTTAGGATTTTCGATCAATACCCTTTCCCTTTTAGGATTAGTACTCGCAATTGGTATCGTAGTCGATGATGCGATTGTGGTTGTAGAAGCCGTGATACATCATATTGAGCATGGAAAAACTCCTAAAGAGGCCACAGTTCAAGCAATGAAAGAGGTTTCGGGACCAGTAATAGCGATTGCATTAATTCTATGTGCCGTTTTTATTCCAGTAGCAATGACACCCGGAATTACGGGACGTTTTTATCAGCAATTTGCCATAACCATTGCCGTCTCGGTCGCCTTTTCTGCATTTAGCGCTTTGTCTTTAAGTCCTGCGCTTTGTGCCATGCTATTAAAACCCACAAAACCTATTGATCAGCAAAAAGGATGGCTTGCTAAATTCTTTACTTGGTTTAATAAGGTTTTCGAAAATGTTACAGGAAAATATATTGGTGGAGCAACATTTTTCGCCAAAAAAGCAATGCGTATTGTTGTTTTACTAGCTGTCATTCTTGTTTCAATTGTGCTTTTAGGCAAAAAGATTCCTGTAGGATTTATTCCTGAGGAAGATCAGGGATATGTTTTAGTAAATATTGCTTTGCCGCCTGCATCATCATTACAGCGTACAGATGAAATATCGAAAAAAGTAGATAGTTTCCTTAAAGAAGAAAAATCTATTTTATCCTATACCACGATAAACGGATTTAGTATGCTTACAAACTCTTATCAGCCAAATAACGCTTTTATTTTTATTTCCCTAAAACCTTGGGAAGACAGAGCAGAAACGGCTAAACAGTTTGTAGACCGATTCAATAAAAAACTGGCCACTCAAATTACAACTGCGACTTGTTTTTCATTTGGCCCGCCAGCAATTCAGGGTCTGGGTGCTTCTGCCGGATTTAGTTTGATGCTGCAAGACCGAGGAGGAAATACACCGCAATATTTAGCAGAACAAACACAAAAATTTATTGCCGCCGCGCAGCAACGTCCTGAGATTAAACGAATTTACACCACTTTTAATGCTGGTACACCGCAAATTAAATTGGATATCGACAATGATAAAGCCATGAAATTAGGAATACCAGTTTCTAAAGTTACCGAAGCGCTCGGTGCCTTTTTGGGAGGAAGTTATGTGAATGATTTTAACCGATTTGGTCGTCAATATAAAGTTTATGTACAGGGAGAAGCTGTTAATCGTGTAAAACCAGAAGACCTAAACCTGATTTATGTAAAAAACAATAAAGGAGATATGCTTCCCGTTTCGACATTGGTTACGGCGACTAAAGTATCTGGCCCCGATTTTACGAATCGTTTAAACTTATTTAGATCTGCAGAAATTGGAGGAAGTCCAAATGATGGTTATAGTAGCTCGCAAGCTTTAACTGCACTAGAAGAAGTCGCCAAACAAACCTTACCTGCAGACATGAGTTTCGATTACATCAACTTATCGTATCAGGAAAAGCATTCGCCTGGAGGTTCTTCTGTATTCATCATGGCGTTAGTCTTTGTATTCTTAATTCTAGCCGCGCAATACGAAAGTTGGAAGCTGCCATTTAGTGTACTTCTTGGAGCGCCTTTTGCAGTATTTGGAGCCTTTTTAGGACTTCTTTTGGCAAGATTTGGAAGTGATGCTTATGTCAACAACGTTTTTGCCCAAATCGGACTCGTTTTACTTATCGGATTAGTGGCAAAAAACGCCATTCTTATTGTTGAGTTTGCCAAAGAAGAATACGAAAGAGGGAAACCGCTTTACGAATCGGCAATGTATGCGGCAAGACTTCGTTTTCGCCCGATTCTGATGACTGCTTTTGCTTTTATTCTTGGAGTTGTGCCGTTATTAACCGCTACAGGTGCTGGTTCTCAAGCTCGTATTGTAATGGGAATGGCCGTATTTAGCGGTATGTTGATCGCCACCGTTTTAGGGGTATTAATTGTACCAGGTCTATTTGTTATGATTGAAAGAATTGGACATAAGAAAGAGGAAACAATCGTAGAAGGAGAAAAAAATGTAGAATCAAATACTACAGACCATGAGTAAGAGATATAAAATAATCGTTATTGTATTGGTTGTTTCCTTACTTCCGGTGGGATGTATGGTCGGACCAAAATATAAAAAACCTGAGCAGTTAAAATCAGATTCTTATAAAAACGAAAGAAATTTAGACAGTCTCGCTTCGGTAACCAACTTAAAATGGTTTGATTTGTTTAATGATGATGTTTTAAAAGGTCTTATTCAAAAAGGTCTTGAGAATAATTACGATTTAAAAATTGCAGTTTCAAGAATTGAACAGTTTCGTGCTGAATTAGGGTATTCCAAAGCCGATTTGTTTCCGGCTTTTCAATATGGAGCTACTATAAACAGCAACAAGAAATACATTACTCCATCGACCGCTGGAGCAAGTATGTCTTGGGAACTTGACTTCTGGGGGAAATTTCGCCATGAAAACAATGCTGTCAAAGATGAACTTTTAGCTACAGAAGAAGCTCGTAAAGTAATATTGTCTGATATCGTTGCCAATATTGCAATAGCGTATTTTCAGATGCGAAATTTTGATGATCAGCTGGAAATAACCAAACATACTCTTGAAACAAGAGAGAAGTACTATCAAATTATAAGTGAGAGATTTGAAAAAGGTTACATCTCTGAAGTTGATAAAGTACAGATTGAACAGCAGGTGGCCATTGCCGAAGCTGCAATTCCTAACATTGAAAGACAAATAACCTATCAAGAAAATGCAATTGCATTGCTTACAGGTCAGCTACCTACTGAAATTCCGAGAGGAAAAAGCAATACCGAATTGCAAATCGTGAGCAAAATTCCATTGTCAATTCCGTCTGCCTTATTAGAAAACAGACCCGATGTCAAAGCGGCCGAATTAAGATATGCTGCAGCGAACGAAAGAATTGGTGTAGCTCAGGCAATGCGTTTTCCATCTATTAATCTTGCAGCAATTGCCGGATTTGCCAGTGCAGATTTAAGTAATCTATTTCTAGGAAGCTCTTATATGCAAAATGCTTCTGGTGGAATTGCAGGGCCAATATTCGCTTTCGGAAAAAACAAAAGAAGAGTTGAAATAAACAGACAACAAGCAGAACAGTTCAAATTTCTTTATCAACAAACCTATATTGGTGCTGTTTCTGAAGTAGAACAATCAATACAAAACGTTAGAACTTATCAAGAAGAATGGAAAGCCCGCAATAGACAAGTTCAAGCGGCTTTGATAAACTTTAAACTATCTCACGAAAGATATGACAGCGGTTACGTTTCTTACTTAGAAGTTTTAGATGTAGAAACCAACCTTTTCAATGCACAGTTAAGTCTAGCGCAATTATCTGAAAGACAATTAAGTTCAATGGTTGAATTGTACAAAGCACTTGGTGGAGGATGGAACCTCTAAGGTTCTGAGGTTCTGAGATTCTAAGTTGCTAAGATTCTAAGTTTTTTGAACTGAAACGCATAAAAAACAAAAAGCACTATTTTCATAGTGCTTTTTGTTTTTAAATCATTGTCACTTCAATCCTAAACTTAGTATCTCAGAATCTTAGCAACTTAGTATCTTTAGAATTAACAGAACTCGTTAAACGCATCCTGTAAATTCTCAGCAATTAATTCAGCTGGGCGTCCTTCAATGTGGTGACGCTCTAACATGTGAACCAATTCTCCGTTTTTAAACAAAGCCATAGATGGCGAAGATGGAGGGAATGGGAACATGTGTTGTCTTGCAGCATCAACAGCTTCTTTGTCTACACCTGCAAAAACAGTAATTAAATGATCTGGTTTTTTAGCATTATCCAAACTCATTTTTGCTCCCGGACGTGCATTTCTTGCAGCGCACCCGCAAACAGAGTTTACAACAACTAAAGTGGTACCTTCAGCTTTGATAGCATTCTCAACAGCTTCAGCACTATGTAAATCTTGAAAACCTGCAGCTGTTAATTCAGCTTCCATTGGTTTTACCATGTCTAGTGGATACATATTTTTTGTCTTTTAAATTGTACTTTTTGAACTGCAAAGTTACAAAGTTTACTCGCAACTAGTTAATTTGAAGTATAAAGTTTTGTTATAGTTCAATCGATTTACTTGAAAGTTGAAAAAGCATAAAGTTGAAAGCCTAAATTCTGTCTGTTTTTATTTAAAAACAACTTTAAATAAAGCCTTTATAAATGGCACTTTCGGGCATTTTAGAATCACTTGAAGATCTTCAAAAAGATTTGTTTCTTCATCTAAAAACTTAAAAATCAGTTCGGGATTTCCTTTTCTAAACAATGATGAAAAAATAGAACTTCCCAATTCGTTATGTCGATAAAGAATATCTAAAAGCAATAAATCGTAAAACCAAAACTTAGACTTTCCTTGAAAGTTCTTCATTTTAAAATCGTTGCTTTGAATAAACTCCACCAAATCGGAAGATTTTTTATCCGAGTTTTTAAAAGTATAACCTGTACTGGCTTTTGTCCAGCCGCCCGCAGTTCCAATATTAAGTACTCTTTTAGTATTTTTTTTCCAAAACGGATAACACGTCATCGGAATACTTCCGTGCTCTTTTTCTGTAATTTCATATTGATACGCTCCAAGCTTTTGCAAGTAGATCTTAATCTCATTTTCGTACTCCTCTTTGGCAAGCAAGTTTTCAGAAAACAAAGTATACTCAACCAAAGCTTCGGTTTTTGAAGTTGGCAGAACATACATAAATCGCGTATTCCCTTTCTGTTCTACCGAAAAATCCATGAAAGTGACTTCTTCTGGATTGAAAACTTCTTCTTTTGATTTCACAAACCAACCCACAAAATGCTGTTGCAAAACAGGATATTTGTTTTGCCTTTCGGCGAAAGCCTTAGTATAAATGCTATTTAAAAGATAATTACCTGTGTATCGGTTTTCTTCAGTACCAACAAAAACATGCGTTTCGAGTTCATTAATGTCAGTTACCTTTTCGTTTAAAAAAGTAATATTTGAATATTGGGAAAGTGCCGTAAAAACAAAATTATAAAAATCAATTGCTTTAATTTGATTGTATTGATAAGGCTTTAGAGCCAAATGGCGATTAAAATCTTGATTAGCAAAAAGAGCTGAATTCCATTTTTTTGAAATAATCGGATTCCAAATAGAAGCTTCTTTTTCCCAAAAACACCAAGTTCTGTCATTGATTTTCTTTGAATCCTGATCAAGAAGTAAAATCGATTTATCGGAGAACTTTCCAGACAAAATCATTTTGTAAACAGTCATCAAAGATGCGAGTCCTGTTCCTGTAAAGATGTAGTCGAAATGTCGGATTTGCGAAGAATTCATTCTCAAAAATAAGAAAATTTACTTTTCTAGATTTTCTAATAACAGTTTAAAGTCTTTTAATGCTAAATAATTGTTGTACTGAAAGACAATCTCATTCTTGTCATTCAGAACACATAAAATGGGATATGACATTTGGTTGTTTATTCTCCCCAATTCTAAGGCCAGTTCATGAACGCCAACATTATTTCCTGAAGGCTGATACTTGAAAATATGATTAGCAAACGTAATATTTCGTTTTTCTTCAGCATTGAAATCAATGAAATAGAAATCGGAGTTTAGTTTTTCTATAATTTCTTGATCTTTAAAAGCTGTAGCCTTCATTCGCTGGCAAAACTGACACCAATCGGTATGAATGAAAACAATGATTTTTCGTTTTTGAATTCGTTGCAAGCTATCTATTTCTTCAAAAGTTCTGCTTTTTAATTGGCAAAATCCTGTTGAAGTTATTCCAAAAAGAATTATGAAGAAAAATAGCTTTTTCATTTTTTTGTTTTTTTGCCACAGATTAGAAGGATTAAACGGATTTTACTTTTTCATGCTAAGCGAAGTCAAAGGGCGCGCCAATTGGAAAGGGGCTTCGACTTCGCTCAGCCTGACAAATGCAATCAAAATAAGTAAAAAATCCTTTAAATCTGTGAAATCTGTGGCTATAAAAAATCATCTAAAAGTATATCTCAATCCTAAAAATCCGCGAATTGTTTGGTTCTGCCCGTAAACATAAGTCGTGTCAAATGTCAAACCATACGGATTATCTGGCGTAACTAGAATTTTTCCTGTAGAATCGTATTGCACATTTTTATCAAAAGGATCATTTGTTCTTGAAATCAAAAACGGATTATTTTGTTTTGGAGTAAAGTTAAGCAGGTTTTTGATTCCGCCATAAACTTCAAAATCTTTCCAACCCGAATAGGTAAACTGAATATTTTGAATACTATACCAAGGGGATTTCGGGCTTCTTGGATCGGTTTCACTCAACAACGGCAATTTCATCGGACTGTAAACATTTCCAGTATAATCCATCGACAAGTTCCAAGGCTGAATTTTATACGAAATACTCCAAGTTCCTGTAAAATTCTCCGTCAAATACGGTCTTTCTGAAATTCCGTTCTCGACATTTTTATTATCTAAAACCGTTGCTCCGACAATAAATTTTAACCCCGACGGAAGGTTAAGATCCACATTTGTACTAATTCCTTGGCTTATCGCATAACCGTCAATATTGTCGTAAATAATCTCATTTGGATTTGTTTCATAATCTGATATAATCTTATTGCTAAATCTCGTGTAAAAAGCAGTCGTCTCAATCCCCATAAACGTTCCATTCCCAAAATTGATTTTCTGAATGTAATTTAAATTCACATTTACAGATTTTTCTGGTTTCAAATCATTTTTAATAATAACATCTCTAGAACCTGTTAAAGCAGCATGATCTTCGGTAAACAAATTCACAACACGAAACCCAGTTCCTGCATTTAATCTAAAAATGGTGTTTTCGTTTGCCTTAAATCTGTAAGCAAATCTTGGTGTAAGAATAGATCCGTGAATTGAGTTGTAATCGTAACGCATTCCTAGCAAAACCTGACTTTTTGGAGAAAAGGTAATTTCGTCTTGAACAAAAATTCCAGGAAGCCAACTGTTTTCTGGATCTTTTGTTGCTGGTGTATTATCATCATAATAGGTGTATCGACTTGCAATTCCTGCTAATAAATCATTTCTTCCAATTTTTTTATCCCAAGTCAATTGCAAAAATCCAATTTTCTGATTGGCGATATAAGAAGTTGTTCCGTAGCGGCTATCCTGATAATGCACATTTCCTGAGAACGAAAGCATTAGTTTTTCTTCAAATGGCAATTGGTAACTTCCAATTAATTCGGCTCTTTTAGTATAAATGCTTTCGCCATAGATTTCATCACCACCTCGATATTTCTTTTCCCAACGAATGTCTCCGCCCCAACGATCTTCATACATTCCGCGCGCTGCAATCGTAAAAAGGCGATTGTAATTTCGCTTAAAACTCCATTTATTAAAAACCGAGATACGTTCAGAAAGCGTTACATCGGTAAAATTGTCTTTGTCTTTATCAATAACCTGATCGTAATTGAAGTAATTTAATCCAATAAGAGAAGTCGCTTTTTTACCGACATTAAATTTCGTTCCCAAATCGAGATTGCTTTCAAAATAAGAAGTTGTAAAATAATCGGCTGAAAAAGTCGGTGCTGTCGTTGGATTTTTTGTAATAATATTAATCAGACCTCCAACGGCTTCACTTCCGTAAAGCGACGACGCTGGACCTTTTACAATTTCAATTCGTTCGACTAAAGAATTCGGAATTCCCGACAAACCATAAACCGTCGAAAGGCTACTCACTATTGGCATTCCGTCAATCATTACTAAAGTGTATGGGCCTTCCAATCCGTTTATGTGAATATCTCCCGTATTGCAAACACCACAATTTAACTGCGGACGAACGCCATTTATGTTTTGAAGCGCATCGTAAATACTTGGCGTTGGGTTTTTCTTGAAGAATGTTGGTGAATAAACCTCAACCGGAACGGCGCTTTCCAATCGTTTTACAGGTTTTAAAGTTCCAGAAACGACAACTTCGTTCAATTCATTTTGATCTTCTTCTAATTCAAAATCTAAATTCAAACTTTCATTTTCTAAAACTAAAATCTTTTGGGTTATCGGTTTAAATCCTGCAGAGGTTACATGTATTTTATAAGTTCCTTTTGGAATATCTTGAAGATGATAAATTCCTAAAGAATCTGTTTGAGCTTTAAAGTTTGTATTTAACAAACTAACTTTAATTTCTTGACTAACAGGAATTGATGTTGCTATTTTTCCTGATATATTTTGGGAATAAAGGCTTTTAGCTGAAATTATTAATATTGTCAAAAATAAATATTTCATTATTATAAAATTAAATTTAGACAAAACTAAAAATTAAATTTGACAAATATTTATTCTTAAAACAAAAAATTTCAAACTGATTGAATTCAAGATGTTATATTTTTTTAAACCATATAAGTTATATAAGCTAATTTAAGTTAGTGCTAAAATGAACTTATATAACTTATGTGGTTTAACATTCTTTTCTATTGACTAAAATCTTCGTCAATAAGTTCTTTATTAATCACCGCTCCAGCAAAAGAGCCCGTAGAAACCGCAATTGCTACAGATCGCATTTGCGTTGTGCAATCGCCACTTGCAAAAACGCCAGAAATATTAGTTTTCTGCATGGCATCTACTTTCAGTAATCCTTGTTCGCTGCTATCACATCCTAAAGTTTCGGGGATAGGACAATGCTGTTCAAATGGCGGTCTCGCATAAATAGCTTTTACCTCAACTTTTTCTCCATTTTTGAAAATGATGTTTGAAACATAGCCATCATTATGTTCTAAAGAATCTATTTCTTCTTCTAAAATTAGAACACCATGATTTTTAAGAGTTTTTGTTTGTTCTGCAGTCAGTTCTGATTTTCCATTAGTACACAAGCGAAGGTCTTTTGTCCAGTTTGAAATCAGTTTGGCATATTCGTACCCCATTTCTCCATTGGCAATAATGGCCGTTTTTTCATTTTTAACTTCATAACCATGACAATATGGACAATGCAAAACCGAAATTCCCCAGCATGGAGCAAAACCTTCAATTTCTGGAAGCAAATCTCTAACTCCAGTTGCAAACAATATTTTTCTCGAAGTAAAAATATTGCCAGATTCGGTCGTGATTTCGAAACCGTTTTCTGTTTTAATAACTTGTACAGCCAATCCATTATAAAATTGAACGGTTTTATAAATGTCAACTTGCAGTTTGGCTTTCGCCGAAATAACTGCTGGTTTCTCACCGTCTTGTGTAATAAAATTATGAGAATGCGGTGTTTGTCTGTTGCAAGGCAAACCGCTATCAATAACCAAAACCTGACGCAAAGAACGCCCTAAACTCATTGCTGCAGACAATCCGCTATAACTGCCGCCAACAATAATCACTTCAAAATGCTTCTGTTCCATATTTCTATTTTTAATGATTTTGTTTTTTATGTAATTTATAATTGATTAAGTGCCCGATGATCATTCCAATTCCGCCAAAATAGATCAAATCAAGATGAATTTCGAAAAAGAGTTCTGTCAAAATACTAATCCAAATTAGGGCCATTGAAACAACTAAAATGGACGATACCAAAAGAGCTGATTTTTTTATAATTTTGAGAATTGCAAATAAACCTATCGAAGCAAATAGTAAATCTATAATTGGGTTGTGACTCAAACCTAAAGGAAGAATCGTTAAAAGAGGAAAAATCAAGCAATGAACCAAACAAATGGTTGCGCTCGAAATTCCTAAAATATCGTAAAAGGATGTGCTTATTTTCTTCATTATGTGTACTTTTGCTTAATGCAATTTTGTTGCAAATATATACAATTTTATTAATTGCAACCAAGTTGCATTTAATTTTTAATTCCGTAAAAAATGAAAACTACACGTAATACCGCAGCAAAGACAGCCGTTTTAGAAGTTTTTGAGAAATCTAAGACCGCTCTTTCGCATACCGAAATTCAAAAACAATTAAATGATTTATGCGATCGCGTAACCATTTACAGAATTCTAGATCGATTAGTTAATGAAGATGTTATTCATAAAATTTCGAATCTAGACGGAACCGTAAAATATGCCAAATGCAATCATTCGCATCAGCGCGTACATATTCATAACCATGCTCATTTTAGCTGTGAGAATTGTCATGAGATAACTTGTCTTGAAAGTGTAAAACCGAGTTATATTATGCCACACAATTATAAAGTTAACGAAATCAATTTTACGTTATCTGGATTATGCCCGAATTGTTTAAATTCTAACATTTAACTTTTAGACTTGTCTAAAAATATTGTTTCGCGAATATAATTTTTCTCTATATTTGTGAAAACAATACTTTTACAATGACTAAATCTTTAGAAGAAGTCCATGAATCGGTTTCTACCGAAAACAAAAAAAAAGGTTTTAGAAAAATTTTAGCCTTCTTAGGCCCTGCATATTTAGTAAGCGTTGGTTATATGGATCCGGGAAACTGGGCGACAGATATTGCCGGCGGAAGCCAATTTGGCTACACTTTAGTTTGGGTTTTATTAATGAGCAACTTAATGGCTTTGCTCTTGCAGAGTTTGAGCGCCCGTCTCGGAATTGTAACTCAGCGCGACCTTGCGCAAGCCTCTCGAGAAACCTATTCCAAATACATTAATTACATTTTATATTTTCTTGCTGAAATTGCAATTGCAGCCTGTGATCTTGCCGAAGTTCTTGGAATGGCGATAGGAATTAATCTTCTTTTCGGAATTCCGTTACTCGAAGCCGTTCTCATTACCGTTTTAGACACCTTTTTATTGCTTTTTCTAATCAATAAAGGAATTCGCAAGATGGAAGCATTCATTATTGCTTTAGTGGCGATTATTGGCTTCTCTTTCATTTTTGAAATGATTTTTGCAGAACCTGAAGTTCATAAGATTTTCGAAGGACTTATTCCTTCAATTCCAAACTCTGCAGCTTTATATATTGCGATCGGAATTATCGGAGCAACTGTAATGCCTCACAACTTGTACTTGCATTCGTCCTTAGTACAAACAAGAAAATTTGACAGAACGCCAGCGGGAATCAAACAAGCTTTAAAATACAATTTAATCGATTCAACCATAGCTTTAAATCTTGCTTTCTTCGTAAATGCTGCCATTTTAATTCTTGCCGCAGCCACTTTCCATAAAAACGGAATGTTTGAAGTCGCAGAAATTCAAGACGCGCATCAATTTCTTGAACCGTTGTTAGGAACCAAATGGGCACCCGTTTTATTTGCTGTCGCCTTAATCGCTGCTGGACAAAGTTCGACGGTAACAGGAACATTAGCCGGTCAAATCGTAATGGAAGGTTATCTGCATTTTAGAATTCAACCTTGGGTTCGTAGAATCATAACGCGTTTAATTGCTATTATTCCTGCTGTAATCGTAATTTTAATTTATGGCGAAAGCGTCACGGGAAAGCTCTTAATTCTAAGTCAGGTGATTTTGAGTTTACAATTGGGATTTGCCATTATTCCGCTGATTCACTTTGTGAGCGATAAATCTAAAATGAATGGTTTTCATATTTCTAGAACCACTCAGGTTGTTTCTTGGATTATTGCTTCGATTATTGTTTCTCTGAATGCGAAATTGGTTTATGACGAAATCACTTCATGGTTAGCAAGCTCCGATCATCCAACAATTCTCTGGCTTACTGTTGTTCCTTTGGCTTTTGGATTCTCGGCGTTATTATTATATATCATTTTCAAACCATTTATTGCCAAATTCAAATCAAAAACAATAAACCATTCACCGCATAAGCTTAATCTTCATTTTTCGCCTAAACAAAGTCAGAGCATTCAAAATATTGCTATTTCAGTAGATTTCTCAAGTGCAGACGAAGTAGCTTTAAACAAAGCCTTTGAATTGGGTGGCATTGACACCGAATATACGCTCATTCACATTGTAGAAACCGTTGGTGCTTTAATGTATGGTGTTAATATTCACGATCATGAAACTACAATCGACGAAAAATTATTATTAAAATATAAAGAAATGCTTTCCGAAAAAGGGTTCAAAATTAAAACCGAACTTGGATTTGGAAAACCAAACAACGTAATTCCGAAAATTATAAACGAAGGAAGTTTCGATATTCTAGTCATGGGAACCCACGGCCACACTGGATTGAAAGATATTCTTTTCGGCACAACAGTAGATAAATTGAGACATAAAATTTCGATACCTTTGTTGATTGTTAAATAAAGTTTCTAAGATGATAAGCTACTAAGATTCTAAGCTTTTTATTAAAAAGCCCGAAAAAAACTTAGCTCCTCAGCATCTTAGAAACTTAGAAGCTTAAAAAAATGACCTTTTCAGAAGAAAACTACTTAAAATCGATCTATCATCTGACTGCTGCTTCAGAAACAGAAGTTAGCACGAATGCTATTGCGGAAATTATGGAAACGAAAGCTTCCTCTGTAACCGATATGCTTAAAAAGCTAGCAGAGAAAGATTTGGTGAATTATAAAAAATACCAAGGTGTATCACTAACTGAAAATGGAAAGTTAGCTGCAAAAATGATTGTGAGAAAACACCGTCTTTGGGAAGTGTTTTTGGTTGAAAAATTAAACTTTAGCTGGGATGAAGTGCACGATATCGCAGAACAGCTCGAACACATCAAATCGGAACAATTGATTAACCGTTTGGATGATTTTCTTGGAAATCCAACCGAAGATCCGCACGGAGATCCTATTCCAGATGCAAATGGGCGAATCATTAAAATTGAAAAATACCTTTTATCAGAGCTTGAAGAAAATCAAACTGGAGTTTGTGTTGGCGTAAAAGATACTTCTTCGGAGTTTTTGAAATATCTGGACAAACAAGGAATTGCTTTGGGTTCAAAAATTGAATTGCTTTCTAAAGAATCCTTCGATCTATCAGTTAAAATTAAAGTGAATGGTACGGAATTATCTATTTCGAATAAAATTGCTTCTAATTTGTTTGTAAAGCTGGTTTAGAGGTTGTTTTGCAGAGCTATATGTAACGGTTCTTAGGGCCTTCACAAATATCAATATTTTTTATCCGTTTGAGAAACCCATTCTCCAGCTACATCTACGTTTTGTCTTAGCAATAAATTCAACTGGCCAACATGATGCTGAACATGTCTCATGTTGTATAAAATCATTTCAATTCTGTTAAAATCCTTATTCTTTGTAATGAATCTTTCTTTTGAAGTTTCTTCATTTAAGCCTTCAATTAAAAGAAAAACCTTTTTACGGGAATGCTCAAGATATTCTAGCAATTCTTCTTTTAGATAAATCCTTTCAGGCAAAATTATTTCTGGATCAAACTCAGATAAGGAAAATGGTTGTGGCGGAGAAAATTCGTCTGGTTTTACAGACGAATAATAATCAATCCAAAAAATGGTGTGATAAACAGAATACCAAAAATCTTTTTTATCCCAAAAATTATCAGGACAAACTAAAATTGAACTTTCCAGCATATCTATTACAGCTCCAAATTGTCGCCATAATATCCCCTTTAATTCTTCCATTATTTGAGTTTGAAAATTAGAGTTCTAAACAATTCCCTTTTCAATCATTTCCAACATAACCGGCGAAGCATTTTTAAAAGTTGGTGCTTGCTCGATAATACTTCCAGCATTTTTTTTATTTACTTTAAAAGTGACATCATCGTTAGTTGTAAATAAAAGTGCGGTTAAAAAAGGGTTTTTAATGTGAGTGCCTAAAATCAATAAGGCTTCATCCAATGTATGAATGCTTTCTACTTCTTCTGTTTTATATCTAAAAGTCAGCGAAATTGAGAATGTATTATCTTCATTGAGAACCAATCGGAAATATACATTTTTAAGTTCTGTATCGCCCATGGTTTTGGCCAAAGTCAGTTTTGCAAAAGTTCCGTTTTGGATGCTTTCTTTAACTCGTTCACAAAAAAGGGCAAATATTGGTTCGTACATTTTTTTTAAAGTTGCTAAGGTTCTGAGATTCTAAGGTTTTTACAATCTTTGTCTATTATTTTAACCGCAAAGGTCGCAAAGATTTACGCAAAGAACACAAGAATTGAGCAAAAAAATCAGCCACAGATTATAGAGATTAACACAGATTCCTGTAAATCCTTTTAATCCAAATAATCTGTGGCTAAAAATTAATATTTTTTACGGTTAAGAAAATTTTATTTTCCTGTAAATTCGGCTTTACGTTTTTCTAAAAATGCTGTTGTTCCTTCTTTAAAGTCAGCAGTTCCAAAGCATTTTCCGAATGATTTTATTTCAACATCAAAACCGTTTTTACCATCTGTAAAATTAGCATTGATTGCTTTTATAGCTTTCGCAATAGCGAAAGGCGCATTTTTAATGATTTTTTGAGCAATTACATTCGTAAAAGACAAAAGCTCAGCTTGAGAAACTACGTGATTTACTAAACCGTATTGTTTTCCTTCTTCTGCAGAAATCATTGCAGCGGTCATGATCATCTCCATCGCACGGCCTTTTCCAACCAATTGAGGCAAACGCTGTGTTCCTCCATAACCAGGAATTAATCCTAAAGTAACTTCTGGAAGTCCCATTTTTGCATTATCAGAAGCAATTCTAAAATGACATGCCATTGCCAATTCTAATCCGCCTCCTAATGCAAATCCGTTTATTGCTGCAATAACAGGTTTTTTCAACCCTTCGATTAAATCAAAAAGAGATTCTTGACCTTCAGCAGCCAATTGCGCGCCTTCAACAATAGTATAATTAGCAAATTCTGAAATATCAGCTCCAGCGACAAATGCTTTCTCACCGCTTCCCGTTAAAATAATAACGCGGATATCATCATTTTTACCCAATAATTTTATCGCTTTACTTAGATCACTAATTGTTGCTTTGTTCAAAGCATTCAGTTTTGTTGGTCTGTTTACGGTAATTGTCGCGATATTTTCTTCAATAGAAATTAAAAGATTTTCGTAGTTCATGACGCTATATTTTATGAGTTCGTGATCGGGAGAGAAACTGTAAACGTAGTTCCTTTTCCATAAGTTGACTCAAAGGTAATTGTTCCTTTGTAATTTTCTATAATGTTTTTGATAATTCCGAGTCCAAGTCCCATACCGCTGGTTTTGGTAGTGAATTTTGGTTCGAAAATCCTTCCTATATCTTGTTTCTGAATTCCGATTCCGTTGTCTTTTACTGCAATCTCAACATTATTGCCACTTCTTTTTACAGATACCACAATTGATTTATGAAACTGGCTTTCAGGAATGGCCTGAGTTGCATTTTTAACCAAATTGGTAATTACACGGATCAATTGCGTACGATCCATTTTAGAAATGATTTCTTCTTCTTCTTTTTCGAAAGAAATATAATCTTCGTTGAAAATGTCCAAAGCCAGTTCGACAACTTCAACTACATTCAGCGTTTCATTTTGTTGCGCCGGCATTGAAGCAAAATTCGAAAACGCCGAGGCCACAGCTGTCATAGTATCAATCTGCTGAATCAAGGTTTCGGAGTAATCATTCATTTTCTGCTTCACATCAGGAGCAGTAGGATCAAATTTTCTTTGAAAACTCTGAACCGTCAAACGCATTGGCGTAAGCGGATTTTTAATTTCGTGTGCGACTTGTTTTGCCATTTCGCGCCAAGCTTCTTCACGTTCGCTTTGTGCCAATTTAATTGCACTCGTTTCCAGTTTATCTACCATTCCGTTATAAGCTTTTATCAAGAAATTGACTTCTTTACTGTTAGCTTCTAACACAATTTTTTCGTTTTTCTGATCCAAATTGGTTTCTTCCAAACGATCTGAAATGGTTTTAAGTGATTTTGTAATATAAGTTGAAAGGAAATATGCTAACGCAAAAGCCACAATAAGCATAAAAGAATACACCTGACTTAAACGGATAAGGAAAGTATTCAATTCATTATCGTAATATCCGTCGTCTTCTAGATATGGAAGATTTAAGATTCCGAGTGGTTTGAATTTTTCGTCTTTAATTAAACTGTATGACGATCGATTTTTAACTCCGTCAATCGTTTTGATGTCTACAAATCGCTTTTCGATAGAAGATCGAACTAATTTGAGAATGTATTCTGGAATTGGTGGCGGTGCTTTGTCAACCGCAAAAGACTCTTTTGAAGATTTTAAAAGTTTGCCGTCAAGACTATAAATGTTGATTTCGATTTTATGAATCTGTGCCAGTTCGTGGATTTTATCTTTAAAAATCAAATCCAGATTCTGAGTTTTTAACGGATAAGTCGTAGTTGCCAGAACATAATTGATGTGTTCTTTTACCGCATTCTCTTTTCGTTCTAAACGTTCTTGATGATATTCTTTGGCCTCAGTTTTAAACTGAATAATAGAAATCGAAGCCAATAAAAAAGATGCCACCACAATCAATACAATCATCGACAGGAAAATCCTGGTACGAAGCGATAGCATTGACATTTTGAAGTTGTTTAGCATAATTTTCTTTTTTGCCACGAATTACACGAATTTACGCTAATTATTTTTTTCTGCCACAGATTAAAATGATTGATGGGATTATACGCAACGCTAAAAAATCATTAAAATCCTTTTAATCTGTGGCAAAAAATTATAAAATTTAATTCGTGCTAATTTGTGAAATTCGTGGCAAACTCTTTATTTCTTTTCTCTAATTCTCTTATAAAATCTGAATCCAAGCATAATTAAAACCGAGAATAAAATAATTCCGATTACGCCGAAAATCCAGTTGATGGCACTTTTTAAAACTACTAAAAATACAACGGCAAATAGAATAATCGTAGCGCCTTCATTCCACAAACGCATAAAATTATTCGAATATTTTACTTCATCTCTTTGTAATTGCTTAAAAATCTGATGACATTTTCCGTGATATAAATATAAAAGGAAAACGAAACATAATTTTACGTGCATCCACGGCATTTTAATCCAAACGCTTCCTGCATCTGTAAAAAACAGCATCCAAAAAGCAAAAATACTTGCCAAAACTGCCGATGGCCATGTAATAATATACCACAAACGGTAGGCCATTATTTTGTATTGTGCCTGTAGAATTTCTTTTTCTGGCGAAAGTTTTTCATTTGCCTCAATTTGGTAAACAAACAAACGCACGATATAAAACAAACCTGCAAACCAAGTGATCACAAATATAAGATGCAGTGATTTTAAGTAATTATAGTACTCCATCATAAAGTCTTTTTTCTTTACTCTTTCTTCTATTTTCTATTTTGCCCAATCATTAATCCAATTAGAAACAGTCTCACACCATTCATCATCATCATTCAAACAAGGAATTGCTAAGAACTCTTCTCCTCCATTTGCTTCAAAATCTTCTTTGGCGCGCATTGCGATTTCTTCTAAAGTTTCTAAACAATCCGTAACGAAAGCTGGAGTTACAACCGCAATTTTCTTGATTCCTCTTGCTGGCATATTATCGATTTCAACATCAGTATATGGTTCAAGCCATTTATCGCCCGCCAATCTCGATTGGAAAGTCACGCAATATTTGTCTTTTGGAATTCCTAATTGTTCAACTACCAAACGAGTTGTTTCGTAACAATGTGTTCTGTAGCAGAATTCTGCTTCTGGAGTTCCTACTTCACAACACATTTCGTTGGTTACGAATTTTTTATGTGATTTTGTTTTATCTGTCTTGCGAACGTGACGCTCTGGAATTCCGTGGTACGAGAACACTAACTGATCGTAATCGAAATCACGCAGATGTTTTTTAATCGAATCTGCAACGTTTTTAATGTAATCCGGTTTATTGAAAAATGCTGGAACATCTGAAAATTTCATGTGAGGAAATTTCTTCTTGCGAATTTCTTCTGCTAAAACCAAAATGGTCAAAGTAGAAGCCATTGCATATTGCGGATAAAGCGGGAAAAGCAATACCTCAGTAACACCTTGATCGCTCAATTCCTGCAAACCTTTTTCGATTGTCATAGATCCGTAACGCATTGCAAGCGCAACTGGAACATTTGATAAAGGCTGTACTTTTTTGTGCATTCTTTCAGAAAGAACAATTAACGGCGAACCTTCTTTCCACCAGATTTTCTCGTAAGCGTGAGCCGATTCTTCTGGTCTTTTTCTTAAAATAATACCGCGAACTAATAATGCTCTTAATAAATACGGAACGTCGATCACGTATTTATCCATTAAAAATTCATCTAAATAAGGTTTTACGTCTTTTGGAGTTGGACTGTCTGGTGATCCTAAGTTTATTAAAAGTGCGCCTTTCATTATGTGTTTTTTGCTTTAGGCTTTAAGCGCTAGGCTTTAAGCTTTTTATTTGTTTTTAAAAATTTCGGCAAAAGTAAACGCTGTACTTTATTCGAAATATGATAATTATTACTTTTTCTTTATTATTGAATATTCAAAATTGATTTAGCTAATTCGAGAAATTTATTCTCGCAGATTTCGCAGATCTTGCAGATTTTTTAATTCGTGCTAATTAGTAGCGAAAAAAAAAAATTAAACATTCGCATTAATCGACATCAAATATTTTTTTGGAGTCGTGGCAAACTTTTTCTTGAATGCCGCGATAAAATGACTTCCTGTGCTATAACCTATTTTCAGCCCAACTTCATTTACATTATAAGAACCGCTGTCTAAAAGTTTTCTGGCGAAATCCATTTTGTAATCGAACAAGAAACCGTAAACCGTATCGCCATAAATCTGTTTGAAACCCATTTTGAGTTTTTTCAAATTTAAACCAATTTCATCTGCTAGTTCTTGCAGTCCTGGTGGTTCGGCCATATTAGCGATAATAATTTCTTTAGCCTTTCTGATTTTCAAAACGTTATCTTCATCAATCAAAAATGGACATTGTTCTGCATTTGGATCTTCGGTTCTGTTGAAATACAAACTCAATAATTCGTATCCTTTTCCTTTATAATAAAGGTTTTTTATGGACGGATGAAGGTTATAATGAAACAGCTGACTTAAAACAATCGCCATAGAAGGACTAATATTTCCTTCGTTATAATACTTTTTATCCTTATTATCAGGACTTAGAAAAGTAATATAATCGGCTTCGGCAGAAAATAAGGCGTGAAATTTCTTGATTGATACAATTACCGAAATTGCCCACGAGTTTGGAGCCAGCTCTAAATTTAGCGGCAATTCTTTCTGTGGATTGTATAAAAGCAACGATTTTTCTTCTTTCAATTCTAAAGCATAATTGCCTTGATTGAATAAAAATTTTGCATTTCCTTTTATCCCGAAGTGAAACTGTATCAGGCCAGTACCTATTATTTCGTGCTGTGCATAAAAAGGTTCTGAACCATCGTTTTGAAAACGGATCAGCGTAAAGTCGTCTTCAATTTTTATAACTTCTTGAGAACTCATAGCGATATTTTTTTGAAACGAAAATCAAAACAAACTCAAAATGTTATTTAGAACGACTCTAAACTAATCACTTCAAAGGAGTTGATTTTGCTACAAAAGTAGTCCTTTTTACTCAAAAACACCTATTTAGGTTCAAAAAAACATACAGCGACATAAAAAGTACTTTTAGCGTTATTTTTATCGATGGTATAGTAATAATTTTGTTGCACTTTTATGAAAGTGAATTTATGGAAAACAATAACGTACCGAAACACCTTTATTTTTACTCAGTTGGTCTGAGTTATAAAAAAGCTGATGCTGAGGTTAGAGGTCAATTTAGTTTGGACGCCGTTGCGAAAACTCGCCTGCTGGAACAAGCTAAAAACGATGGAATAGAAAGTTTACTAGTTACTTCAACTTGCAACAGAACTGAAATCTACGGTTTTGCTGAACATCCATTTCAATTAATAAAACTTATCTGCGACAACAGCAACGGTTCTGTTGATGCTTTTCAAAAAGTTGGTTTCGTTTACAAAAATCAAGAAGCAATAAATCATTTATTTCGTGTAGGAACTGGTTTAGATAGTCAAATCTTAGGCGATTTCGAAATTATATCTCAAATTAAAACTAGTTTCATTCATTCAAAATCTTTAGGTTTAGCGAATGCTTTTATGGAAAGACTAGTAAATGCCGTTATTCAAGCGAGTAAAAGAATTAAAAACGAAACGGAAATTAGCTCTGGCGCTACTTCGGTTTCTTTTGCATCGGTACAATACATTCTTAAAAATGTTGAAGATATCAGCAACAAAAATATTTTACTTTTTGGAACTGGAAAAATCGGAAGAAATACATGCGAGAATTTAGTAAAGCATACTAAAAACGAGCACATCACTTTAATAAACCGTACTAAAGATAAAGCAGAGAAATTAGCAGGAAAATTAAATTTGATTGTTAAAGATTATTCTGAATTGCATTTAGAACTTCAAAAAGCCGATGTTGTAGTTGTTGCAACAGGAGCGCAAAACCCAACAGTTGACAAAGCCATTTTAAATCTTAAAAAACCTTTGTTGATTTTGGATTTATCGATTCCGAAAAACGTTCATGAAAACGTTGAGGAATTAGAAGGTGTAACTTTAATTCACATGGATTATTTGTCTCAATTGACAGATGAAACTCTAGAAAACAGAAAATTACACATTCCAGCAGCTGAAGCAATCATCGAAGAAATCAAAGAAGAATTTGTTACTTGGATGAAAGGCAGAAAATTTGCTCCTACAATTAATGCTTTAAAAGAGAAACTAAACGCTATTAAAGCTTCGGAACTAGATTTTCAAAGTAAAAAAATCGCCGATTTTAATGAAGAGCAAGCTGAAATCATCAGTAACCGAATCATTCAGAAAATCACTACACATTTTGCCAATCATTTAAAAGACGACAATACCATGGTTGATGAAAGCATCGAATGGATCGAGAAAGTCTTCAAAATAAAAGCATCTTAAAATTTAGTTTTACCATTAAGAGATTAAGAAAATTAAGTCCAAGCTTTGTCAAGAGAATTAAGTCAAACAATTTTTGACACAAAGCTTAATTAACTTAATGTCTTAATGGTGAAAAAACAATAATACATTCTATGACAAAAAAAGAGGTAACACAATTGGCTTATGAAATTACTGGTTTTGCTATAAAAGTGCACAAAGCTTTAGGACCTGGACTTTTGGAAAGCATATATGAAAAGTGCCTCAAATATGAATTAGAACGAAACGGATATGATGTAAAACAACAATTATCTGTTAAAATTGATTATTATGATCTTGAATTTGAATCTGATTTAAGAATAGATTTACTTGTAAATGATTGTGTAGTTGTTGAATTAAAAGCAATAGAAAACCTATTACCAATTCATGAAGCACAATTATTAACTTATATGAAATTATTACAGAGACCACAAGGTTTATTAATCAATTTCAACACAACAAACATTACAAAATCAATGAAACCTCTTGTGAATGATCATTTTGCAAGATTAATAGATTAAATTTAACCATTAAGATATTAAGAAAGTTAAGCTTAATTTTCTTGACAAAGATTGACTTAATTCTCTTAATGCCCTTAATGGTAAAAAACAAAAAATGGCAGAAAAAACAATCAGAATAGGAACGCGCGATAGCGAATTAGCACTTTGGCAAGCACATACTGTCGAGAAAAAGCTAAACGATTTAGGTTATAAAACTTCAATTGTGGCTGTTAAATCTCAAGGTGATATTATTCTGGACAAACCTCTTTATGAGTTAGGAATTACCGGAATTTTTACCAAAACGCTAGACATTGCCATGATCAATGGCGATATTGATATTGCAGTGCATTCTATGAAAGATGTTCCAACGGCTTTGCCAAAAGGTATCGTTCAAGGTGCAGTTTTACCAAGAGCCAATGTTTTGGATATTCTAGTACATAAAGGAAATCCTGATTTTATAAATCCAAGTACCATAGCGACCGGAAGTTTACGTCGTCAGGCGCAATGGTTCAACAAATACCCAAATCATACGGTCGTTGACTTACGTGGAAACGTAAATACACGTATGCAGAAACTTCAAGACAATGACTGGGACGGAGCTGTTTTTGCAGCTGCAGGTTTAGAGCGAATTAACCTCAAACCAGAAAACTTCATCAATTTAGATTGGATGATTCCAGCGCCGGCACAAGGAGCAATGCTTGTTGTGGCAATGGAAAATGACAACTATACTTTGGATGCGCTTTCTCAGTTAAATGATATTGAAACTGAAATCTGTACGCATATTGAACGTCAGTTTTTAAGAACTCTTGAAGGCGGATGTACAGCGCCAATTGGAGCTTTGGTTACATACAATGAAGATGAAGACACTTTGCATTTTCGAGGCGTTTTGCTTTCTATTGATGGAAAACAAAAATTGGAAATTGACAAAACGGTTGACATTTCAGAATGGAAAAAACTAGGTTTTAACTCCGCGCAAGAGATTTTGAATAATGGAGGAACGGAGTTAATGCAGAAAATCAAAGAATCTCTGAAGAAATAATGGCAAAATCAGTTCAAATACTATCTACTAAAATATTATCTCCACTTCATAAACAAGAGTTGATGAAATATGGCGTCGAATTAATTGAAGCCGATTTTATTAAAACCGAAAACAAGGCTTTCGAATTAAAAGACCTTAACGAGAGTCTGATTTTTACAAGTCAAAATGCCGTTCATAGCGTTTTATCTGACCCAAAATCAGAGGAACTAAAAAAGAAAAACGTGTACTGTGTTGGTCTTAAAACCAAAACTTTATTGACAGACAACGGATTCAATGTTATTGCTTACACTGGCTATGCTTCTGATTTAGCTGAAATTATCACTTTGATTTATGGAAATGAAAGTTATACTTTTTTCAGCGGAAACCTTAGGAGAGATACTTTGCCGGAAGCTTTAAAAGAAAACGGAATTAAATTCAATGAAATTGAGGTTTACGAAACTACGCTGCAACCTCAGAAAATAAAAGCAAATCCCGAAGCGATTTTGTTTTTTAGTCCGTCTGGAGTTAAAAGTTATCTGAAACACAATACCATAAATAAACAAATCTGTTTCTGCATTGGTGATACTACCGCAGAAGCTTTAAATAAAATCACGAAAAACATCATCATTGCAGATCAGCCAACAATCGAGGACGTGATCGAAGATGTAATTCACGAATACAAATAAAAACCTTTGCAACTTTGTCACTTTGCGACTTTGCACCTAAAATAAAAAAACAATGTTAAAAAACGACCTATTTTTAAAAGCATTAAAAGGAGAAACAGTTCAGCGTCCGCCGGTATGGATGATGCGTCAGGCAGGAAGATATTTACCAGAATTTAGAGAACTTCGCGATAAATATGATTTTTTTACACGTTGCGAAACTCCAGAATTAGCAGCTGAAATTACAGTTCAGCCAATTCATAGAATTGCTCCAGATGCTGCGATTTTATTCTCAGATATCTTAGTAGTTCCAAGAGCTATGGGAATTCACGTAGAATTGAAAGATAATTTAGGTCCGATTATTCCAGATCCAATTCGTACAATGGAACAAGTAAATCAAGTTATTGTTCCAGATGTAAATGAAACTTTAGGTTATGTATTTGACGCTGTGAAATTGACTAAAGAAATGTTGAATGATGAAGTTCCGTTAATTGGTTTCGCTGGTTCGCCTTGGACAATTTTTTGTTATGCTGTGGAAGGAAAAGGTTCTAAAAGTTTTGATACTGCAAAAGGATTTTGCTTTTCAAACCCGGTTGCAGCGCATACTTTATTGCAAAAAATCACAGATACAACAATTCTATACTTAAAAGAAAAAGTAAAATCGGGAGTAAACGCCGTTCAGATTTTTGATTCTTGGGGAGGAATGCTTTCTCCTGTTGATTATCAGGAATTTTCTTGGAAATACATCAACCAAATTGTTGATGCTTTAGCTGAAATTACTCCGGTTATTGTTTTCGGAAAAGGATGCTGGTTTGCTCTTGGCGAAATGGGTAAAAGTAAAGCTTCTGCATTAGGAGTTGACTGGACTTGTTCGGCTAGAAATGCTCGTTACTTATCTGGTGGAAACATTACTTTACAAGGAAATTTTGATCCGTCAAGATTACTTTCTCCGATTCCGACTATCAAGAAAATGGTTCACGAAATGATCGACGAGTTCGGAAAAGACAAATATATCGTAAATTTAGGTCACGGAATTTTACCAAATATCCCTGTAGATCACGCAAAAGCGTTTATTGACGCGGTGAAAGAATACGGGAATTAGTACTTAGTTTTCAGTCGCGGTCGCAGTATTCAGTTTTATTCTGAGGCTGGAAACTGCGACTGAAAACTTTAAACTCAAAAATATGCTTGCAAACCTAAATCTCAACAGAAACTCACCGTTTTCATTTATCGAATACGGATTTCAGGCGTACTACGCTTATGTGTTTTTGATGGTTTGGACGCATCCAGAATTGCACCCAGTAAGTCTTATAAATGACTTAGCGGTTTTGATGGCTTTTGAGTTTATAATGGTGCATTCAGGAGTTTTCATGGCAGTTATGCCAAAAAAATGGTCGCTTTTTGTGTTTTTCCCACTCTACGGATTATTTGCCTACTCTTTTAATGAATCCGTAGTTAATACTAACATTCTCTATATTTATCTGCTTACGGTTTTAAATAGAATGCGATTTGCCTTTTCAAATGTAGCGCCAGAAGTCAGAATCTATCAAATGGGAAAATCTGCAGCAAAAGCGGTTTTCTACTTTTTCCTAATCCTAGCGGTTTGCATTGGAAATTCTATAGTACCTCCATTCGGATTAACACAGGAATTTTTAGAAAAATCACATTATTTCCAAACCGTCAAATCAAGCGGGTTATTTATAGAAAAGCCTTATGTGCCAATCTGTATGGGATTTATTTATTATGCTTTGCCTGTTTTGTATTTTGTTTATCGAATACTAAAAGGTTTTGGAAAAAAGGAATCTTCTCAAAATGGAAAATTAATTTTTAGCCGAACAACTGTCAAATCGAATAAATTCTAAATTATGCTAAATAAAGGCTTACGAGACGAAGAAAAAATAAGAATTGATAACGTTCTCAAAACGTTACGAACTCTTGTTTTTGTGCCTTATCCTTTGGATGATTTACAAAAGACAGAAATTGAAAATCAACTAAAAGAATTCGCTTTAAACATTGAAACTTTAGTCGATTATTCCAATGAGGATTTAATCACATTATTAATGCGCCTTCATCTTGATTGGGATCAATTAGAACAATTTGCTGATATTTTAATTGAATTTTCTAAAACCGAAAGTTATAATTTTTCAGAAAAAGCATTAGCGGTTTATCAATATATTCAGCAAGAAAGCAAGGTTTTTTCTTTTGGAATAAATACTAAAATCGCATCTTTAAAAAACAACCGCATATGAGTTTTATAGATTGGAAAACAGATCGAATTGAGAACGTTCTTTCTGAGGAGTTTTACAAACTAATCGACAAGAATAAAAATCATATAGGAAAAACATTTCCTGTAACACTAGCTAATTCTGACTCACCAGAAAAAGCAGAAAATTTTATCTCAGTTAATAAAAACAAGGAAAGAAATAGCGAAGGATATTATTTCTTCGCCCGAGACATCAAAACAAATAATCTAATTGGTTATTTATGTGTAAAAACTATCGATTATCGTATTTCAAAATGTGAATTAGGTTATTTTATCGATGAGGATTTTCAAGGAAAAGGAATTACTTCAAAAATGGTTTCAGAAGCACTTGAATTTTGTTTTGATGAATTAAAAATGAATAAAGTTTTCATTTGTACATCAGAAGTAAATTTAGCAAGTCAGCGAATCGCTCTAAAACATAATTTTAAACAAGAAGGAATTTTAAGGGACGAATTTAGAAATGGTGACGGCACTTTGCAAAACACCGTTTATTTTGGACTTCTTAAATCAGAATATATAAAATCATGAAAGACAAATTTTACGCATACATACAAAACTTACAAGACCAGATTTGCGCTGGATTAGAAGCCGTTGATGGAACAACAAAATTCCGTGAAGACTTATGGAAACGTCCAGAAGGCGGTGGCGGGAGAACTCGCGTCATTGAAAACGGAACGGTTTTCGAGAAAGGCGGTGTAAACATTTCGGCCGTTCATGGAAAACTTCCTGAAACAATGCAGAAAATGTTTGGTGTTGGCGAAGCCGATTTCTTTGCCTGCGGATTAAGTTTAGTACTGCATCCAAAAAACCCTATGGTTCCTACCGTACACGCTAATTGGCGATATTTCGAAATGTATGATGAATCTGGAAAAGTAATCGAACAATGGTTTGGCGGCGGACAAGATTTAACGCCTTATTATTTGTTTGAAGAAGACGCAATTCACTTTCATCAAACATGCAAAACAGCTTGTGACAAACATAATCCAGAGTTTTATCCTAAATATAAAAAACAATGCGATTCGTATTTCTGGAACGCACACCGAAATGAAGCCCGTGGACTTGGCGGTTTGTTCTTTGATTATTGCAAAGCAAATGAGCAAATGTCTATGGAAAACTGGTACGATTTTGTAACTGAAGTTGGTAATAGTTTCCTGGAAGCTTATGTTCCAATTGTAGAAAGAAGAAAAAACCTTTCTTATACTCCAGAGCAAAGAACCTGGCAGGAAATCCGTCGCGGGCGCTATGTGGAGTTTAATCTGGTTCACGATAAAGGCACTTTGTTCGGTTTAAAAACCAACGGAAGAATCGAAAGTATTTTAATGAGTTTGCCTCCGCATGTGCAATGGGTTTACGATCATCATCCAGAAGTTGGAAGCGAAGAAGAAAAATTGATCCATGTATTGGCAAATCCTCGTGAGTGGGTTTCGTAGCTTAAAAATTTGTTTAATTTGATAATTATATGTCGCCCCTCTGGGGCTTCTTTCTTTTTGTTGTCAATTCAATTACTATAAATATTTTGCTCCGCTGGAGCATTTTTATATACGACTAGTTCCTGTAAAATGTTAGAGTATTATTAAAGAAGCTTCGGAGAAGCAAAATATTTATAGAACAATTTACATCCCCTAGCATAAAGCCCCAGAGGGGCGACATATTTTCTATACCACAAAAAAAACAATACTTATCCTACAAATTAAAATTATTAATTAGCTTTACTCATTATAATTTTAATTAAAAAAATGGCAGACACTTACTCTCAATTATATATTCAAATTGTTTTTGCTGTAAAAGGAAGGCAGAACTTAATTTCCAAAAATTGGAAAAATGAGATTTATAAATACATTACGGGAATTATTACCAATCAGAAACAAAAACTGATTGCAATAAACGGAATGCCAGATCATATTCATATCTTAGTTGGAATAAAACCAAATGTTTCAATATCGGATTTGGTACGAGACATTAAATCAAGTTCATCCAAATTCATAAATGAACAAAAATGGATAAACGGAAAATTCGAATGGCAGACTGGTTTTGGTGCTTTTTCGTATGGTCATTCACAATTAACACCTGTAATAAAGTATATTGAAAACCAAGAAGAGCATCATAAAACCAAAACGTTCAAAGAAGAATATATCGCATTTCTAAAAATATTTAATATTGATTTTAAAAATGAATATCTGTTTGATGATGTTTAATTTATGTCGCTCCTATGGAGCTTCAAATCTTATTCGATTATTATAATTGCTATAAATATTTTGCTTCTCCGAAGCATTTTTAAATACCACATGATCTTGAAACTGATTTACGCCACATTCTTTATCAGCTTTTTTGGGTGTTTTGCCCAAAAAGATTCCCTGCAAAATCCGTATTTTAAATCATATAATGATAAAATTACTGCTAGTATTTATTATCTAGATACTTCCAATAGTTTTCAGATTGCTTCAGATAATACCGATCCGAAAACATATGTAAATCTAATTCCGAATCGAAGAGAACAAATCGGTTTTACTTTAAATTATAAAATCATTGATATCACAATTGGTTTTGCTCCCAAATTTCTAAGTCAGAATAAGGGCGATTCTCATTCGAAGAATTTTAATTTCAATACCCGTTTTTACTTAAAAAAATGGATGCAGTCGTTCACTTTTATCAATCAAAAAGGATTTTATATTAGTGATGACAACATTACAGCACAATTGCCCAATATGCGTACCACAAAAATTGGCGGATCGACTGCTTATGTTTTTAATGATAAATTCTCTTTTAAAACATTGGTAAGCCAAAACGAATGGCAAACTAAAAGTTCTGGAAGTTTTATTCCGACTTTCTCTTTTTATTACACCAATTTAGATTTAAATACTCCCGATTCGTCGGCTGGAGATATTTATGTTTTAACGCTGGCCCCTTCCTATTTTTACAATTTCGTAATTAGTGATCGCGTCTTAATTGGCGCTGGACTCGCTTTGGGTGCCGGAATTAATATTATTGACGGCGACACCTCTGCTTTATATCAAGCAGATTTCAATTTGAAATTGGCTTATAACAAAGATCGTTTTTTTGGTTTTGCCAGTCTTAACACAATTGGTTTTGCGCAAGATGACAAAGTCGATCCGCGATTGAATGATAATATTTCTACTCTAAAACTGTCTGTTGGGTATCGATTTGATCCTCCTAAAAAAGTAAAAGAAGTTTACGATAAGGTGAATGTAAAAATTGGTCTTTGATAAAATCTTAATCTGAAATAAACAGCCAAGAGGATAAAAATGCTTAAATTACAGAGATTTATGAAAAACTAAAATTCATTATTATGGGAAATAAAAACACAGAACAATTAAATCTCATGCATTCTGGAAAAGGATTTATTGCAGCATTAGATCAAAGTGGCGGAAGTACGCCTAAAGCACTTTTACAATATGGAGTGGCAGAAAACCAATATACAAACGATGAAGAAATGTACACTCTTGTACATGAAATGAGAACTAGAATTATTAAAAGTCCTGCATTTGACAGCCAATATATTCTCGGTGCCATTTTGTTTGAAAACACAATGGATCGTAAAATCGACGGACAGTGGACAGCAGATTATTTATGGGAGAAAAAACATATTATTCCTTTTTTGAAAGTAGATAAAGGTCTTGCAGAAACTGCAAATGGCGTACAACTAATGAAACCCATTTCTGGCTTAAACGAATCGCTTGATCGGGCTGTTGAACGTAATATCTTTGGAACTAAAATGCGTTCTGTAATAAAAGAAGCCAATCCCGAGGGAATACGAGATGTTGTTGCCCAGCAATTTGAAGTGGGAAAACAAATTTTCAGCAAAGGTTTAATTCCAATTATAGAACCTGAAGTTGATATTTACAGTCCTGATAAAGAAAAGTCCGAACAGATTCTGAAACAAGAAATCCAAAAACAGCTTAATGAATTGGATAAAGAGGTAAAAGTAATGTTGAAACTTTCAATTCCGACCGTAAACGATTTTTACAAAGATCTTATTTCAGATCCTCATGTGGTTCGTGTTGTAGCGCTTTCTGGTGGCTATTCACGCGAAGAAGCAAATCAAAAACTCTCTCAAAACCAAGGATTGATTGCCAGTTTTTCTAGAGCATTGTCTGAAGGATTAACCGCAAATCAGTCTGATGAAGATTTTAATGCTGAATTAAAAGAAACCATCAAAGGTATTTATCAGGCTTCAATTACTTAGAAAACATAAAAAAATCCCTGAAGCAATATTGTTTCAGGGATTTTTCTTTTCAATTATTTAGAAGTCATTTCTTCGGCTAAATCCAATGTCTGTAGAATAATGTTTTTATCAGATTTAAAAGAGTTTAGTTTAAAAACAAATTTCAATTTATTGTCGATTAGCTTTTTAGGAGATTCAATAGAAATATCTGAAAACTGAGCCGAAATTTTAGTCATTCGATCCAATTCTGAATCTTTTGCTTTTTTGCCAAATGTTTTCACGGTTTTCGCAAGATCTAGTTTTCCAGAAATATAGTTTTTACTCAAATCTTTCTTTGTGTCTTTTGCAAAAGATCCTTTTCCAGAACCAAAATAATCTTTTGTGTTAGCAACAATTACTACATCTTTGTCTTTTGCAATAAAAATATCACCATAATCTTGTGTACCTGCAACAATATATGAATTTCCGTTTGGGATCAATACTTTTTTGCGAACACCCAATTGCAATAATTTATCTCCAAATGTTGGATGCGTAGAAGTAAAAATCACAGAAAATAGCGGAACATCTTTTTTCACTTTTTCTTCCGTTATTGTTTCTTCATAATTTTCGTCATAACCGTATTTTTTGCTCAATACCTCAACTTCTTTCACATCGTATAAAAAAGCGCTTAAATCACCGTCAAAAAGCTTTGCTGTTGCTTCTTCGTCAACTATTGTAGAAATCAAATCTGTAATTAGTGTAATATCTTCTTTGGCAAATTTTGGATTTTGAAATAATTCTGACATCAATGACGGAAAATTTTCAAGCGCTGCTTTTGTATTCGCATGATATGAAATGTAGCCTAAAGGTTTTTCCGCAGGAAAATAATTAAAGATATTTCTGTTGATTTTTCTATCGCTGATTTTGCTTACAACACTTGCAATTTCTGGAGCATATTCAATCACTTCTTCAATTCGTGAATTATCATTATCAAAATAAAAATCCAGATTGATGCCTTTTACAAAATTCCCAAAGTTCTTCTGCATCGGCAAGTATTTATCATAACCTCCAAATAGTGCTAAAGGATAATTGTATAGCGAATAAAAACTCGACATAAGTCCGCCATAATTTACCCAAGTCGAAATATCTGCCGAAGCATTTATTTTTGAAAAACTTGGCGCTGTAAAACCATTATCAAATAAACCTTTTATAATTTGGCTTTGTTGTTCTGCTAGTTTTTTATCAAATTCTGCCTGCTCTACGGTATATTCTTCATACGGATTTCCATCGTACAGATAATCTTGGTCTGTTGTTTCTACTGATCCAGCTGGTGCTTCAACGGCTATTGGTTCGTCTCGCATTACAGACGGTTCGGCTATTTTTGGCGGATTTGGTGCTTCTTGTACTCCGTATACTGGCGGAGCATCTACAATTACCGTTTCTTCATACGGCTCTGAAATTCCTATTGAATCGTTTAAAACAGGAGGTCCGTCTGGAGAAGCATAAAATTTATTAGGAAGTCTTTTTGTCAATTCAAATATGACCAAATAATTATCATTCCACACAAATGATCTCTTTAAACCGCTTGGTGTAAAAACAGCATATTTTCCAAATTCTTCAATTGTACTATTCTTTCCGTTTGCACCTTGTTTTTCAATCAGATATTGTCTTACTACTTCTTTGTTTTTTATCGGAATGGTAACTTGATAAAACGGAACGCTATCTAAGAAATTCCCATGAACCGTAATTTTTTGATCTAATTGAATGATCGAAGTATATTGACGAAGATCAAAATCAGGTTTTTTACTAGTGTATCTAGTAATAATTGAGTGGTTCAGCACTTCGTTTATGTTTACTTTCTTCGAAAGCTGATTTCCGTTAAACTGAACAAAATAATCGTATTTGTCTGGACTCGTTTGTCCAAAAGTAAAATAGGCGGTAAATAGAAAAACTAGAGTGTAAAAGTGCTTCATAAAATCAAGGCGTTAATTGGATGGTATTATTCATTAAGGTCGATTTCTTAAATACGCTGTACATACTTTGTTTTAAAAAAACCGTTTTTTTATTTTTTGAAATTTGACTGTTTGTATTATCAACAGACAAAATATCTTTATCGAAAGTATAAATAGAAATAATTCTGGCTTCTTCCAGATCTTTCTTTTTCTTTGGGTCATTTACTATTTTTTCGGGAATTGGATACGAGGCAATTCTTTCAAAAGTTTTACCGCTTCCGCTAAAGTGAATCTGATCGCGCTGATTGTTTATCGTATTTACAACTGCGTTTAACGCTTTTAAATTGGCATAATTAAGTTTGATAATGAAAACGTAATTCTGAAAATCTGTTTTTGTAACAACATTTGAAATTCCATCAATCTTCAACGCTTTTTCTTTAAAATCATTAAGTTTCGCGGTAATTTCCTGTTCGTTCGGAATTTTCACACCATCAACTTCTTCCAACCAAATAGCCGATTTGGTCTTAAACCAGGATTTCGAAAAGTCGACCATCAGCGTATATTCACCACTTTGATCGTCGTGATGTTTGATTCTTTCGGTAATCTCAAAACAGCTCGTTAAGAGCAGACAGCATAATAAAGCGAGAATTTTCTTCATTTTACAAATTTAGATGGAATATTCTGAAAAACCATGCTTTGGCTCAAACAATAAAAAATCTAAATTTTTAGATAATATTAACGGATTCTGAGGCAAGCTAAACGCCTTATTCTGTTCCTTTTTCTTTAACTTTGCGCCACCTATTAAAGTAAGGTAAACTTCAAAAAAATAAAAAAACAACTGCAGTTTTAGAATACAGATTTATGAATCTGATTTCAAATTCAGATCAAAATCTAAAATCTAAAATTTTAAATCTAAAATTATATGTTCCCATTACAAAGAGGCAGAAGATTAAGAGTAAATGAATCAATTCGTTCTTTAGTTCGTGAAACCAGTTTAAGTCCATCGGATTTTATGTTTCCAATGTTTATTGCTGAAGGAGAAAATGTAAAAGTCGAAATTCCGTCTATGCCTGGAATTTTCAGAAGATCTATAGATTTAACGGTTGAAGAAGTAAAAGAACTTTATGATTTAGGAATTCGCGCTGTAAATATTTATGTAAAAGTTAGCGAAAATCTAAAAGACAATACTGGAAAAGAAGCTTGGAATTCTAACGGATTAATGCAACAAGCTATTCGTGCCATAAAAGCTGCTTGTCCAGAAATGATCGTTATGCCAGATGTGGCTTTAGACCCGTATTCAATTTATGGTCATGACGGAATCATAAAAGATGGCGATGTAGAAAATGACAGCACAGTTGATGCTTTAGTAAAAATGGCCGTTTCGCACGCAGAAGCTGGTGCCGATTTTGTTGCGCCAAGTGATATGATGGACGGACGCGTTTTACGCCTTCGCGAAGGTTTAGATGCGGCAGGATTTCAGAATGTTGGAATTATGAGTTATTCTGCTAAATATGCTTCAGCTTTTTACGGTCCATTTAGAGATGCTTTAGATTCTGCTCCAAAAGAAGCTGATGTTGTGGTTCCAAAAGACAAAAAAACATACCAAATGGATTATGCCAACCGCATCGAAGCAATTAAAGAAGCTTTGTCTGACGTAGAAGAAGGCGCAGATATGGTTATGGTAAAACCAGGAATTGCTTATTTGGATATTGTTCGCGAAATAAAAAATACTGTACATGTTCCTGTAACTGTTTATCAGGTTTCTGGAGAATATGCTATGATTAAAGCGGCATCTGAAAGAGGCTGGCTGGATCACGACAAAATTATGATGGAACAGTTAATGTGCATCAAACGTTCGGGCGCTAATCTTATTTCGACATACTTCGCAAAAGAAGCTGCAATTTTATTAAACAAATAAGATGATCGTCGATAAACAAAATGCTTCTCATTATTTATGGGGAGACAATTGCGACAGCTGGGTTTTGGCAGATACTGAAGGTTTATCTGTCAAACAAGAAAGCATGCCAAGCGGAACCAAAGAAAAACTGCATTTTCATAATCATGCTCAGCAGTTCTTTTTCATTCTAAAAGGCACAGCAACTTTTTATCATAGAGAAAAAACTGAAATTGTAAATGCAAATCAAGGTTTGTTGATTGAAGCGAAAACACAGCATTATATTGCCAATGAAAACCAAGAACAATTGGATTTTTTAGTGATATCGCAGCCATCAACAAATAACGACCGAATTACAATTGAATAAAATCTAAAAACATGAAAAAGGTATTATTCCTATCTGCAGTTTTAGCATTAGCTTCTTGCAAAAAAGAAACTTCTGAGTCAACAAACGCAGCAACCGAATCTGTTTCTGAAGGCGAATCGGCGAAGGCTAAAAGTCCAGAAGAATTGGGAAAACAGCTTTTTGAAGGAGCTGGAAATTGTTTTGCTTGCCATCAGCCAGATCAAAAAGTAGTTGGGCCAAGCATTAAAGAAATTGCCAAAATCTATAAAGACAAAAATGGCGATATTGTTACTTTTCTGAAAGGAAATGCAGAACCAATTGTTGACCCAAGTCAGTTTGAGGTTATGAAAACCAATTTTGCGATAACACAGGCTATGTCTGATGAAGAATTAAAAGCAATTGAAGCTTACATCTACAGTCATTTGAAATAATTGACTTTTATCTCATAAAAAAAGGCGCTTTTATCAAGCGCCTTTTTTAGTATTATAAAAATTTATGATTACCAGATTTTAACTCGTTTTTCTGGTTCAACGTACATTTTATCACCTTTCTTAATATCGAAAGCTTTGTAGAAAGCATCAACATTCTGAATTGGCACATAAGCTCTGTACATTCCTGGTGAGTGCGGATCTGTTTTTACTTGGTTTTTAATTGCTTCATCTCTTGTTTTTGTTCTCCAAACGGTAGCCCAAGAAATAAAGAATCTTTGCTCAGGAGTAAATCCGTCAATTAAACCTGGGTCTCCATGTTGCTTCAAATACAATTGCAAACCATCGTAAGCTGCATTAATTCCTCCCAAATCTCCAATGTTTTCACCCAATGTAAAATGACCATCAACGTGAATGCCTGGCAATGGCTCAAGAGCACTGTATTGATTTGCCAAATCGTTTCCTAAAGTGGTAAACTGTTTCAAATCATCTTCTGTCCACCAATCTACTAAATTTCCTTCAGCATTGTAACGTGCTCCAGAATCATCAAATCCGTGAGAAATCTCGTGTCCGATTACCGCACCAATTCCACCATAATTAACTGCTTCATCAGCTTGATAATTATAGAAAGGTGGCTGAAGTATTGCAGCTGGGAATACAATTTCGTTATAAGATGGATTGTAATAGGCGTTTACTGTCTGAGGAGACATATGCCACTCTGTTTTATCAACTGGTTTACCCAATTTTTCAATGCCTTTTTGGAAATTCCATTTTGCAATGTTTTTATTATTCTCAAAATATGTTCCGCCTTCAGCAATACTTTTGATCGTTAATGCAGAGTAATCTTTCCATTTGTCAGGATATCCAACTTTTATGGTAATTTTATTCAACTTTTCGATTGCCTTAGCTTTTGTATCTGTAGACATCCAAGTCAAATTGTTTATACGGTTTTGGTAAGCCGTAATAACGTTATGAATCATGTCAAGCGCTTTAGTTTTTGCTTCGGCAGGAAAAACTTTCTCTACATACAATTTACCAAGTGCTTCTCCAACATTGCGATTTACGACTGCAAGCCCTCTCTCATCTGCAGGAAGTTGTTTAATTGCTCCTCTTAATGTTTTACTATAAAAATCAAAATTAGCATTATCAATTGCTGTTGTCAACTTAGTTGCAGAATTGTTTAACAGATCCCATTTTAAGTATTCTTTCCATTGTGCAACTTTGTTTTCTTTGAAAACAGTTTCTAAAGCTGTCATATATTTAGGCTCAGACACAATTACACTTTCTAATTTAATGATTCCTAAACCAGCAAAATATTCGTTCCATTTGATCGATGGAGTTAGCTTTTGAAGTTCAGCAATTGTCATTGGATTGTATTGCAAACGACTGTCTCTTCTTTCAACTCTGTTTAATCTTGGTTGCGACAACTCTGTTTCAAGAGCTAAAATTTCAGCAGCGCTTTGTTTTGCTTTTTCTGGAGATTCTCCAATAAACTGAAGCATTCTCGCAACATGCAATTCGTATTTTGCACGTTTCTCTTTCGAATCTTTATCGTCAGAAGTATAATAATCTTTATCAGAAAGTCCTAATTCGCTTGGACCTAAATTTACAGAGTTTTTAGAACTGTCTTTATCATCAGCTCCAATGTAAATTCCGAAAAATCCAGCATTTCCTTCTTTTTCCATTTCAACCAAATATTTCTGAACATCAGCAATGTTTTTAATTGCATCGATTTTTTTCAGATAAGGTTTTAAAGGCTCGATTCCTCTTTTATTTCTTCCAATAGAATCTAAATAAGTATTGTACAGGTTAATTGCTTTTCCTTGATCTGTATTAGATTTGTACTTTGGATTTTTTGAAGCATCTTGCAAAACTGCCATTACATCTTTGTCAGTTTTTTTAATCAGTTCATTAAAACTTCCCCAAGTCGTACGATCACTTGGAATTTCTGTTTTTTCTAGCCAAGTACCGTTTACATATTTGAAAAAATCCTGACTTGGACTAATTTTCGTATCCATATACGAAACATTGATACCCGGTTCCTTTGGAGCATTTTGTGCCTGGGATGCAGTAATTGCAAACATTGCAGATATCACACCAAACACAGGTTTAGCAAATTGTTTTTTCATAAAAAATTATAGTTTAAGGGAAAATACAAACATATTGTTATTATTTCAAAAATTGTGTTAAAATTCTAACTGCAAAGTCAAAAAGACAGATAAATTTCACAAATAGAAAATTAGCACTGAGGTATTTGTCTACAATACTTAGTAAAAGTTACAAAAGCCTGTTAAAAAAATAATTCAGTAAAGTTTTTAAAATCTGCTTTTTGTATTTTTGCGCCAAATTATTTTTATGAAATCGCTTTTATACAAATACCGCAAATTCTTTATTGTTTTAATAGTATTTTCGGTTGTTACGATATCTTTGTTTTACTCTGCATTAAAACCAAAAAAGACACTTCCAATTTACAATCCTGCCGATGTAAATCCTGAATTGGTTGATAGTACCGTTCAGTATAAAAGCAAGTACCACACCATTGCCGATTTCTCTTTCATCAATCAAAACGGAGATACCATTACTCAGAAAAATTACGAAGGAAAAATTTACGTTGCCGATTTCTTCTTTACAACCTGCGGATCTATTTGTCCAAAAATGACAACTAATCTAGAAGAAGTTCAAAAAGCCGTTTTAAATAATCCGAAAGTAATGCTGTTGTCTCATACTGTTTTTCCAGAAGTAGACAGTGTTTCGGTTTTAAAAGAATATGCTATAAAACATCATGTTGTAGACAGCAAATGGAATTTGGTTACTGGCGATAAAAAAGAAATCTACACTATGGCCAGAAAATCATACTTGGCTGTTAAATTAGGAAGACCAGATCAGCTTTATGATATGGTGCATACCGAGAATTTTGTTTTGGTCGATCAAAAACGCCGCGTTAGAGGTTTTTATGATGGAACAAATAAAGAAGATGTAAAACGCCTTTTAGAAGACATCGAATTCTTGTCTCAAGAGTAAAATCCCTTATTTTTAGAAACATTTAGCATTTGTCGAAGTGTTAAATGCCTTGAAATAAAGAATAATTGCCTACTTTTGCAATCTAAATTCAATCTAAATAAGCTTGCAAAATACAATACACACTCTGAAAAAAGGCGAAAAAGCCATTATCAAAGATTTTGATATCGATCTTATTCCACTTAAATTATTAGAAATGGGTTGTCTTCCTGGCAGCTTAGTTGAATTGCTTCAAGTTGCACCTTTTGGCGATCCGTTATATTTAGATATTAATGGTTCTCATGTTGCAATTCGTATAGAAACAGCTCGTGAAATTGAAGTTGAACTTATCAAAACCAATTTGTAATGAGTGTTCAGAATATTAATGTTGCCCTTATCGGAAATCCTAATACAGGAAAAACTTCTGTTTTCAATCAATTAACAGGTCTTAACCAACAAGTCGGAAATTATCCTGGAATTACGGTTGAGAAGAAAATCGGATTTTGTAAATTACCAAATAACGTAAAAGCGAATATTCTAGACCTACCCGGAACGTATAGTTTGAACGCAAGTTCGATGGACGAAAGTGTGGTAATCGAGCTTTTGTTAAACAAAAACGATAAATTATATCCAGATGTAGCAGTTGTTGTAACAGATGTCGAAAATCTGAAACGAAATCTGCTAATCTACACACAGATAAAAGATCTTGAAATTCCAACGATTTTGGTCATCAACATGTCAGATCGTATGGAACGCAAAGGAATCTCTTTAGATATTCCGCATTTAGAAGATAAACTAAAAACAAAAATTGCTTTAGTAAGTTCGCGTAAAGGTTTAGGAATTGAAGAATTAAAAGAACTAATTGTTTCTTATAAAACACTTCCGAGTGAGCCTTGTTTAAATGCCTCTGTAATTGATCCAGAATATTTTGAAAAATTACAAAAAGCTTTTCCAAACCAGTTAATGTACAAATTATGGCTGGTAATTACGCAAGATGTCAATTTTTTGAATTTAGATCGAAATGAAATCAGAAGCACATTTACCAAATCGCATTCAGAATTAAAGCGCTTACAGCAAAAAGAAACGATTAAAAGATATCAGTTTATCAATGATGTTTTAAAAGAAGGTTTAAAGGTCGATGCTTCAATGGCAAATGATATTCGTGCAAAACTGGATCGCGTTTTAACTCACAAGGTTTGGGGCTATTTCATTTTCTTTGCTATCTTATTTTTGATTTTCCAATCAATTTTCAGCTGGTCAACTATTCCGATGGATTTCATTGACAGCACTTTTGCTTCATTAAGCAGCTGGGTTGCAGAAGAATTGCCAAGCGGTATTTTAACCGATTTACTTTCGCAAGGAATTATTCCGGGAATTGGCGGAGTCGTTATTTTCATTCCGCAAATTGCCGTATTGTTCTTATTCATTTCGATTTTAGAAGAGAGCGGATATATGAGCCGCGTAGTGTTTTTGATGGATAAAATCATGCGTAAGTTTGGACTTTCAGGAAAAAGTGTCGTGCCTTTGATTTCTGGAACAGCTTGTGCGATTCCGGCAATTATGGCAACTAGAAACATTGAAAACTGGAAAGAACGTCTTATTACGATTTTAGTAACGCCATTTACTACTTGTTCTGCTAGATTACCCGTTTATGCCATTATTATATCGCTTGTTGTTCCTAGCAAACGTGTTTTCGGATTTCTAAATGTTCAAGGATTAACACTAATGGCGCTGTATGTTTTAGGCTTTTTTGCCGCAATTTTATCTGCCTATATTTTGAATAAAGTTTTAAAATTAGAATCTAAAACTTATTTTGTGGTTGAAATGCCAAGCTATAAAATGCCTCTTTTCAAAAACGTCGGAATCAATGTGGTAGAAAAAACGAAAGCATTTATTGCTGGAGCAGGAAAAATCATTCTTGCCATTTCGATTATATTATGGTTCTTGGCTTCTTACGGACCAGGAAAAGAATTCAACGAAGCAGAAACTATTGTAAAAGAAAGATTTGCCAATACAACTTTAGACGAAACACAATTTGAAAATGAAGTTAATTCTCAAAAATTAGAGAATTCATATATCGGATTAATGGGACGCGCGATTGAACCAGTAATTCAGCCACTGGGTTACGATTGGAAAATCGGAATTGCCTTGATTAGTTCGTTTGCTGCGCGTGAAGTTTTCGTTGGAACTTTGGCGACTATTTACAGCGTTGGAGATACTGACAACGAATCGACCATAAAAAGCAAAATGCAAGCAGAAGTTCGCCCAGATACTGGAAAGAAAGTATTTGACTTTGCAACGGGAATTTCTTTATTGTTATTCTATGCTTTTGCTATGCAATGTGCCAGTACATTGGCCATTACAAAAAAAGAAACCAATTCCTGGAAATGGCCTGCAATGCAGTTAGTTTTCATGAGCGGATTGGCCTATTTTGCCGCATTAATTGCGTATCAACTTTTAAAATAAAAAAGTTATGTTTCAAGAAATTATAGCCTTTGCGATATTAGGATTAGCGGTTGCTTTCCTAATCAAAAAATTCTTTTTTAAATCTAAAAAGAAAAAAGACTGCGGCGGCGGAACCGATTGCGGATGTTCGTAATTTTTAAGGTTCTAAGACGCTAAGATTCTAAGGCACTACGACTAAATGCTAAAAGCTTCAAATAGATTTTGATTTCTATTTGAAGCTTTTTTTATGAGAAAAATGTCTTATTCTGTTGTTTTAAAAACTTAAAACAGCTAATTAGTATATTTTCTAAGATTAATTTTGGTGCTTAAAATATATTTAAGATGACACCAGAAGATAGAATGGAAGTAATTCGGGATAATAGAGTTGCCCGATTGTTGTGGTTTGCAATAGGTTTTTTCTGCGCAGTGGTTATTACCTATTTTACAATGAAAACCAATCATTAGTTTTTTCTCTGCTGTTTTAATTATACTTTTATCATATTAAAACAGCAAAAAAAACTTTCAAATGAATTTAAAAACTCCTTTATTTTTCTTTCTATTTTTATGTTTTGCTCAGAGCGGAATTTCTCAAACAAAAACAGATGCAAAACAAAATTCAAATAATACTTTCCTAACTTCAGACGGAGTTCCTTTATTTTTGAAAGTTTCAGGAAAAGGAGATGTCTGCATTTTTGTACATGGCGGTCCTGGCGCTTGGAGCAAGTCGTTTGAAGAATTTGGCGGAAATGTTTTAGAAGATAAACTCAAAATGTGTTATTACGATCAAAGAGGATGCGGCCGCTCAGGATCTTCTGCAGATAACAATTACAGCATGGACAGAATGATTGCTGATATTGAAGAAATTCGAGTTTATCTTAAAACAGATAAAGTATTTGTAATCGGACATTCATTCGGAGGAATTTTAGCCACTAAATATGCTGAGAAACATCCTCAACATGTAAAAGGTTTAATTCTATTGAATGCCACGCTAGATATTAACGATTCTCTTTTGAATCAAATTGCTTTTATGGGTAAAACTCTTGGAGAAGATTTTGCAGTAAAAAGCAAGGATTCAATCTTAAACACATTTTTTGAAGCTAAAACAAAAATTAAAAAAGCTGACTTAGATTATAAAATGTTGTCTGACAATAGAGCAAATGTTGAAAAACTGGATAGCATTGATAATAGTGAAAAAAGAAATTCCTCTTTTGCTCAGCATGCACTAAGCGGTCCGTTATATTTTGGCAATTTTACAAAAGAAACTGCTTCTATTAAAGTTCCAACTCTAATAATCTCAGGAACCAAAGACAACAATATTGGTCCGGAACATTATCGACTGTTCAAATTCCCAAATCAAGAAGTTAAGATTATTAAGGGCGGACATATTTTGTATTACGAACAAAACAAGGAATTTAAAAATGTGATTGAGAGATTTGTTCAGAAACTTACATAAGGAAAAGATGAAAGACGACTAAGACTAAAAGAAAAATTGTCTTATTCTAATGATTTAAAGACTTTTCTTGGTATAATCATACTCTCTATAAAATTACTTTTGAAGTGTTTAAAATACATTCCAAATGACAAGGTTTGAAAAAAGAGAAATGGTTAGAAATAATAGCATTACAAAGTTATTGTGGTTTTCAATAGGATTCTTATGCGCTTTTATAATTATGTGTTTTTTAAAATCGAGATTATAAATCTGCATAAGTCTCTATAGAGAAATTCATCACCAAATAAAAAAACGGCTCTAGATTAGAGCCGTTTTTCTTCTTATATCTAAATTAAATCTACTTCAACCCTTCCCATTCTGCATAAAACTGAGCGAGGAAAATTTCCATAAAACGATGTCTTTCGGCAGCGATTTCTTTTCCTTTTTGGGTATTCATTTTATCTTTTAACAACAAAAGCTTTTCATAGAAATGGTTTATCGTGGGGGCGTTGTTGTTTTTATACTCCTCTTTTGTCATATTGGTTACAGGAGCAATTTCTGGATTATATAAAGCTCTGTTCTTAAATCCTCCATAATTGAAAGCTCTTGCAACGCCAATTGCTCCAATTGCATCTAAGCGATCTGCATCTTGAACAACATCCAATTCAACCGAAGAGAACTTTCTTTCGAAATTTCCGCCTTTATAAGAGATATTTTCAATGATATTAACAACATGCGCAATTATATCCTCAGAAACATTTTCGGCTTCTAAAAACGCTCTTGCTGTTTTCGGTCCAATAGTTTCATCTCCGTTATGAAATTTGCTATCGGCAATATCATGCAATAAAGCACCCAATTGCACCACTGTAAGATCACATTCTGTTTCTTTGGCAATCAAAAGAGCATTTTTAAAAACACGTTCTATATGAAACCAATCGTGTCCGCCTTCGGCATCGTTTAGTTTTTCTTTAACAAAAGCAATAGTTTTAATAATCAATGCTGAATCGCTCATACAGAAGTTTTTACGGTTTATAAAAAAAGTTGATTGTTGAAAATTTTAATTCTCCAACAATCAACAATATATTTTAAAGCAACAATGTTGCTTTTTTAAATTTCAATCTAAAAATTCCAATCTAAAATCAGAAATCTAAAATTTAAAGTCTCGCTGGTTCAACCCATTTAAAGATATGAGATTCTTTAGGAATCACAATTCTTTCAGAGATTTTAGCCATACGTGCTGGCAATTTCATTAAGTAATCACGTGCTTTTTCTGCTTCGTCATTCAAATTGGTGATTTTGTCAATTTCCCATTTGTTGATTAATTTCTGCATGATTTCAACATAATCGTTTGCTGTGTAAACACCAATACGTTGTGCAGAATCTGAGAATTGTTCGAAAGCTGTGCTTATTTTTTGACCAGATTCTCTTAAAAAATGAGCCGGCATAACGATTTTTTGTTTCATCATGTATTGAAACGCCAACATCATTTCGCTTGGATCAACTTGGAAAATTCTAGTAACAAATTCACTGTATGCGTGGTGGTGACGCATTTCATCACCTGCAATCATTTTACACATTTTAGACAACTTGTTATCGCCAAATTTCTTAGCTATCTGAGCTACTCTATTGTGCGAAACATAAGTTGCTAATTCCTGAAAACTAGTGTACACAAAGTTTTTGTATGGGTCAGTTCCAGTTCCAATATCAAAACCGTCGTTGATAAGATGCTGTGTTGTCATTTCGATTTCACGCATATTTACACGACCAGACAAATACAAGTATTTATTTAAAAGATCTCCGTGACGGTTTTCTTCGCCAGTCCATTGTTTTACCCACTTAGCCCAGCCGTTTCCTTGACTTCCTTCTTGCTGATCTATTCCTTCTACATCCATTAACCATGATTCATATGTAGGCAATGCTTCTTCTGTGATGGTATCACCAACAAGCGTAACCCAGAAATCGTACGGAAGTTCTTTAGCAATTTCGCGTAATTCTTTTACCTCTTCAAAGAAGTTTTCTCCTTGAGAATTTGGTAAGAAATCCGACGGCTGCCAAATTTTTTCCACTGGAATTAAATACTGTTCAACGAAGCTATCCACGTTTTTTTCCAAAAACTGCATTACTTCTAATCTAATGTTTTTTATAGACATTACTTATTATAGATTTGGGTTTTACATTTTAGCTCGGACTAAAACTTAAACCTGTTTATATTCATTTATTCCTTCTTTAACTGCTTTTTCAGTAATCTCCATGAGCTCTTCAAACTTGTAATCTTTGACAGCTAAAGCTGGATGAGCTGTAAACTTCAGATGATTTCCTAAACCAACAGGAAAAAAACCAAATTTTACCATTTTCCAAGAATTATTGATACTCACGGGCACAACGTATGCAGATGGTGCATATTTGCATAAAATCTTTAAACCGCTTTGCGCAAATTCTTTTGGTACTCCCGTTTTACTTCTTGTTCCTTCTGGAAAGATAACGGCAGATCTTGTGTTTTTTTCGATATATTCAGACAAGCCTTTGATAACTGGTATCGCTTGTTTAGGGTCTTTTCGGTCAATTAGGACAGATCCTCCATATTTCAAATTATAAGAAACACTTGGAATTCCGCTACCTAACTCCTTCTTACTTACAAATTTACAATGAAAACGTCTAAAGTACCAAATCATTGCCACGATATCGTACATACTTTGGTGATTTGCCACAAAAATGATTGGCACACCTTTCGGAACCGTGTCTACCCCTTCAATCGTATATCTTGTTCCAACAAGGTTTGTACACTTTAAAAGGCAGAAATTTAAATAATCAACACTTTTTTTGTGAGCCTGGTAACCAAAAACATTTAAACAAATCCATTGAATTGGGTGAAAAACAACCAAACATAAACCAAATAATAAATAGTAAATTACCGATATTGGATAAGAAATAATTTTTTCCATGCTTCAAAAATTAATGCGCAAAAGTAGTAAATATATTTTTAGACTTATTAAAATTGAAAACAATAACTGTTTTTATGGTTTAATTGTACCTTTGCACTAGAATTTGCAAATTTTTTCTGAATTAAATGAACTTTACTTACCCTAAAAACGAGCGTTTAAAAAGCAAAACTACGATTGGATTACTGTTTTCTGAAGGAAAATCGGTATCTAAATATCCGCTTCGTTTGGTTTACCGTCAGGTCGAAGCAAATTCAGAAGAACAAACCAAGATAGGCGTTTCAGTTTCAAAGAAATACTTCAAGAAAGCCGTTGATCGAAATTATTTTAAAAGAGTTTTGAGAGAAACCTATCGTTTGAACAAACATTTACTTTTGGATAACTTGGATCAGCCATATTCGATAATGCTTTTTTATCAAACCAAAGACCGTTTATCTTACGAAGAAATCAATACCAAAATGATTCAGTTATTTGAGAAATTTGCAACTCAAATTAACAAACCTCTGGATTCTGAAACAAAAACAGAAGCATAAATTTCAAAACGTAAGATTATTAATCAAGTTAGACAAAAAAATCGTAGTTTTAGCTCTAAATTGAAATTTTATGCGACATCTTCTCCTTTTAGTTGTTTTTATTTTAGTTCTTTCTGGCTGTAGCAAAACTGGAGCTTCGGCTGATGAAAATGTAATCATTTCTTCGGTTAAAATGCCTGCAAAAGCAGAAAGCGTCTCTTATGACCGACAAGCAGATCCACTACAAGCACCTCCGCCTCCGAAGGTAGATCAACAAGTCGAACAAAAAATTATAAAAGAAGCAACTTTAAAATTTGAAACCGATAATTTAGAAAATTCATTCGCTCAAATTCAAAAAGCTGTTGCAAATAGTAAGGCTAGAATTATAAACGATTCTGAAGGAAAAGATTTTGCAACTCTTTTTAGAAATCTTACTATAAAAGTGCCTAGTCAGAATTTTGACCGTTTTATAAATGATGTTTCGAAAGGTGTTTCGTATTTTGAAGTTAAAAACATCTCTGCACAAGATGTTACAGAACAATATATTGATCTGACTTCAAGATTAAAAACAAAGAAAAAGCTAGAAGAACGTTATCTAGAAATTTTAAAGAAAGCCAATAAGGTTAGTGAGATTTTAGAGATTGAAGAACAAATTTCGACTATTCGTGAAGAAATAGAATCCAAAGAAGGCCAACTGAAATATCTGGAAAGTCGCGTTTCTGAAAGTACAATCACTATTGAATTTTATAAAACAATACCTGAAAAAGAGGGTGTCAAAATATCTTACGGCTCTAAACTTTGGAGCGCAATTGAATCTGGATTTTATACATTGTCCGATTTATTGCTTTCATTATTAAGCGCTTGGCCGTTTGTCATTTTATTTGTTGTATTTGCCTATTTTATTAGAAAAAGATTAAAAAGAAGAAAAAAAGAATAATCATGTATCCGTATTTCAAGAAGAAATTTATTATACCAGTCGCTGCGGCGGGAATGTTGTTTGTTGGAACCAGTTTTAGAGAAGATTTTTTTGAAATTGCCAAACAGATCGAAATTTTCACGACTTTGTTCAAGGCCGTAAATACCAATTATGTTGACGAAACGAATCCAGGAGATTTGATGGATAAAGCGATCAAAAGCATGTTGGCAAGTCTGGATCCGTACACGGTTTATTTTAACGAACAGGATGTAGTTAACTTTAAAATCAATAATACTGGAGAATATACCGGAATTGGCGCTTTGATTTCTAGAAAAAACGACCGTTTAATTGTTCGTGAACCTTATAAAAATTATCCGGCAGATAAAGCGGGACTTAAAGCGGGAGACGAAATTATCCAAATAGGTGATGTTTTGATTGCCGATTTTAAAGACGATGCTTCTCAATTATTGAAAGGAACAAAAAACACTAAAATCAACATCAAATATCTACGTCAAGGAAAACCAAGCACCACGGTTTTGGTTTTGGATGAAGTTGATATTAAATCGGTTCCTTTTTACGGAAAAATTGATGATAAAACAGGATACATTGTTTTAGCGCATTTTAGCAGAAAAGCTTCTGCTGAAGTAAAAGACGCTCTTGAAAAATTAAAAGCTGACGGAGCCAAACAAATTGTTTTGGATTTAAGAGGAAATCCAGGAGGTTTATTAAACGAAGCAATTGATATCTGTAATTTATTTGTTCCGAAGAATGAAGTTATTGTAACAACTAAATCTAGAATTGAAAAACATAATAATACTTATAAAACACAGAAAGAACCGGTAGATACTGAAATTCCGTTGGCAATTTTAGTAAACGGAAGAAGCGCTTCGGCATCTGAAATTGTTTCGGGTGCTTTACAAGATTTGGATCGTGCTGTTATTTTAGGAAGCAGAAGTTTTGGTAAAGGTTTGGTACAACGCTCTGTTGATTTAACTTATGGAACGCAATTGAAAGTTACTATTTCTAGATATTATACACCTTCTGGAAGATGTATTCAAGCTTTGGATTATGCGCATAAAGACAAAAACGGTGTGGCTCAAAAAACAGAAGCAAAAAACTTCAACGCTTTTAAAACCAGAAAAGGAAGAACAGTTTATGACGGAGGTGGAGTTTTACCAGATATCGAATTAGAAGAAACTAAAATAAGTCCGATTGCTACTGCTTTAACCAAAAACGATGGCGTTTTTGATTATGCTACATCATATTATTACAAAAATCCAAATTTAGGGGATAAGATTCCAACTCTTACCGATGCAGATTATGCGGCTTTTAAACAATTCCTAAAAACCAACAAAATCACTTTCGATACAGAAACCGAAGTGGCTTTGAAAAATACTTTAGCTGCAGCTAAAAAAGAAAAAATAGACGAGACGATTACTGCCGAATATCAGCAATTGTTAAATGCTTTAGAAAAAAGCGAAACGACTTTACTGGATAAAAACCAAAAAGAGATTAAAAACATGATCTTGGAAGAATTGATTAAGAGATATCAATATCAAGAAGGTTTGTATCAGTATTATCTAAAAAACAATTCAGAAATTAAAAGAGCAGTTAGTGTATTAAATAACCAAACAGAATATAAAACGATTTTAAAAATGTAGTGAATGAAGTTACCTCTAGCCCTGATTCTTTTTTCATTTTATACAGTAAACGCACAGCAAAAACCTGTTGAAACCATTTACTTTGAATTTGACAGGTATGATTTGACAGAAAAGCAAATCAATGTGGTTTCTAACTTTATAAAGAACATAGACACTTCTAAAGTAGAGTCTATACAGATTTATGGCTATTGCGATGATCGCGGCAACGACGAGTATAATTTTAGATTATCTAATAATCGGGCCAATACAATTCAGAATCTATTAGTTAAAAAAGGCTTCAATCAAAGTAAAATTGTTATTCTAGAAGGAAAAGGACGTGTTGTTGTAAAAGCAGATACTGTAGAAAATCTGCACGAAACACGTCTGCGAAATCGGCGGGTTGATTTAATTGTTGTTAAGAAAAATAGTTTCGGAAAAGGAATTCATTCTTCCTTCAAAGACATTTTAAAAGTCGGAGATAAAGTTTGCCTAGAGTCTATTTTATTTGATATTGGAAGTGCTAGATTAACTCCCAATTCTAAAAAGGAATTAGATAAAATTGCCATAACTCTTCAAGATCATCGAAACTTAAATTTTGAAATTCGCGGACATGTTTGCTGCACACCTGAAATTTATAGCGATGGAATTGACAGAGATACTAAAGAAAGAAGGCTTTCTTGGAACCGTGCAAAAACTGTTTTCCATTATTTAATTTCAAAAAAAATATCAAAAAGCCGCATGACCTATATAGGCTGCGGCAATAAATATCCGTTAGGAAAAGGCGATAATTACGATCGTAGGGTAGAATTTGTGATTACTAAAATCTAAGTTTTTAGAGCTTCTAAGATGCTGAGTTACTAAGATTCTATGCTTATTGCGTATTTATTTCATTATTTAGTTATTCTCGAATCATCTCAATATGCGGAATATCATCTTCTAAATACATTTCGCTGGTTTGAACAAAACCATGGCTTTCGTAAAATTTCTTTAGATACAATTGCGCGCCAATAGTTATTTTTTCTTTTCCAAAATTAGATTTAATTCCCGCAATCGCTTCCTGCATTAATTCATGCCCCCATTTTTTATCTCTGTAATTTGCATCTACAGTAACTCTTCCGATTGAAGCATTGTCAAAACTAATTCCAGCATCAAATAAGCGAGAATAGGCAACGATTTTACCTTCAAATTCTCCAATTAGGTGCAATGCTTTCTTGTCTTTACCATCTAGATCCAAATAAACACAATTTTGCTCTACTACAAAGATCTCACTACGCAATCTGAGTAAATCATATAACTCATGAACAGTTAATGCCTCAAAAGGCTTTATTTTCCATTTTAAATCCATTCTTCCTTATTTTTTGCCACAAAGGCACGAAGACGCTAAGTTATATTTTTTTTTGCTATGCTAAAGTTTCTAATAGAAATAGCAAAGGCACAAAGTTATATTCATATATAAACTTTATGCCTTTGCTCATTTGTAATTTGTGTCTTGTAGAAAAATTACTTTTTCGTCATAACAATTTCCATGCTTTTATATTCAGATCCGTTTTTCATATCGAACATTTCCATTTTTCTGGTTTTCGGATCAACGATTGTATAAATTTCGCGATATGGTGTTTTCTCGCCATTAACAGGATTAACCATTTCGCCTTTAAATTCCATACTCTTTGCTGCTTGATTGTATTTTCCCATGCCAACCATCATTCCTGTTCCCATATTATCGATAAAAGTGCTGGTATATTCTTCACTTGCGTTATTGTACGCAAGTGTAGCTTTTCCTTCAAAAGGTTGCCCCATCATTGTTCCTTTATAAACAGCTTCTTGATAACGTCCTCCTAAAATCATTTTGATTTCTGCTACTGAGGTCGATTTTTGTGGTTTACCATTTGGTTCTGTCCAAAATGTCATATCGCAGTTCCAACTTCCAACTTCATCGGCCATTAATTTATGTGCTTCACTTGGAGTTGCATAAGCGATCCAAGCTTTCATTTGCGCAGCAGAATCTAATGGCTCTTCAATAAGTGGTTCTTCCGTTTTTACGGCCAGAGAGTCTTTTGCAGTATCCGTTTCAGTTTTTACTTCTTTTTTACATGAAACTAAACATAAGGTTATTATTGCTAAGATTGCGGTTAATTTTTTCATAACTATTTGTTTTAATGTTTGTTACAAATAAAATTACGAAAAAAAATCGTGGTTTCGAATTTCTGTTTCTAAGTTGATGTGCCTTGTCTATTTTATCGTGAAGTTCTCAGAGAAATGCGCAGATTTTATCACGCAACTTTATTAACTTGAAACCTAAAGTAAAAACCATTATCGTTTATCGATTCTAACTGTTTTTATAATTGCCTCAAGATTTAGCATTAGATCACGTTCTTGATGTGATGGCGAATAACAGAATCCTTCGATAACCAAAACACGATTGAAAGTTGGATCTACTATAGCGTAATTGATAAATGGCCCAGTCATGAAATCGTTTTTCAATTCCCAAGTTCCTTTTGTTTCAAAGGCGTCTTTATTGTCTAAGGTTACCTTTGAAAAATACGGTGCGTAAGCTTCGCTGGTAATCATTTGCGTATTGGGTTCGCGTCCTTGAATGTATTTGCCAACCGAATCACGCATTTTGACAATTGCATTTACGACATCTTTTTTCTTCTTAAAATTGCTAAGCGGAATTTGGTAGATCAGTAAGCTAGTATTACCGCTTATGATTTCTTTTTTAAGCCAGATAAAATTCCTTTTGTGCAACATGTATTCATATCCTGTCGGAATCTGAATATTAATATGGAATTTGTTTTTTATAATGGCTTTATTCAATAGTGAAGTACTATTATCTTCTTGAATCTTTTGAATTTCGGCATCGTGAATAATTTTTATTATTTGAGCTGAGTTTAATTCTATACTGCAAATAATATCATCTACTGATTTTCCGTAAATACGAAAAGTATTGTGTGGAAGGTTTTTGCTTCGAATGATTTCGAATTTATCAGCTGTAGCTTTTTTTACCACAATAATACTTCGGCTATCGGTAACAAAACCTTCTAGCAATCTCGCAGGATATTGATTAATGGTAAAAAGTGGTTCTTCTTGAGTGAGTCCAAGAACTGGTGAGGCAAATTTATTTCTAATACTATCGCCCACTTCTCCATACCATAACTGGTCGTCTATAATGACCGAAATGGTATTTGTTTTCCCTGAGACTGTTTCTTGTTTTTCACTTTTGAAACAAGAAGTCAGGAAAAACGGAAGTAATAGCAATAAAAAATGGGTTTTATTCATTTTTTTAATTTATGAAATAAAACCCAAATTTAATAAGATTTTTCTATTATCCGTTTATTTTAAGTTTCATTCCCGGTTTAATATCTTCATCTTTAATACCATTCCATTTTTTAATATCTGAAATTGTTACTCCAGGATATTTTTTAGAAATGCTGTATAAAGAATCTCCTTTCTTAACGTAATAATCTTCGCTAACGTTTTTAGAAGGTGCTTTTTTCTTGAATGAATCAACCGAGTTTGATGCAATTGCTGTTGAAGCTGGCTCTTCTATAACTATTGCTGCTTTAGAAATAATAAGTGTTTTTCCTAAACCAATGTTATTTGAAGTTAAATCGTTAAGTTCTTTTAACTCCGCAATAGTCGTACCGAATTTCTTTGCAATGCTACCTAAATTATCTCCAGCTACTACAACATAGTCCATATCGACTGCTGTAGGTTTCGTTTTTTCTTCAGCAGAAGCAATAGCTTCTTCTTTTTTATCTATAACTGCATTTGCTTTAATAGCTGATGGTGAAGGTTCTTCAGATTTAATTTTTAAACTTCTGCCTATTGCAACGGCATTTGTTTTTAAATTATTCCATTTTTTAAGCTCGCTAATACTTACATTATACTTAGAAGCGATTGCGCCTAAATTGTCTCCTTTTCTAACTTTGTAAAATTCGAAATCTCCACTTTCAACTGCTGTTGCTGGTTTTGCAACCGCTGGTTTTGTTTTTGGAGTATACTTTATAGCTAATCTTGAATTAGTTGATTTCATTTCAGAATCATACTTCACATAAGCATAAATCTGATCTTCGTTTGAAACAAAAGTTGCTACTTTATCTTTTGGAAGACGAATAAAATGCTGTTCTCCTTGGTAAAACGGAACAACTCCCATTTTATAAGATGGATTTAAAAGCTGAATTTGTGATTGTGGCATGTCTAATAAATCTGCAATCTGTTTGAAAGACATTTGATTTTTGACTGCTATAGTATCTGTTTCGAAGTTTTTAACTACGGCTCTTTCTGGGTTAATTCCGTGTTCTTTGTGGTATTCAAAAAGGTACATTGTTGCTAAGAAAGCTGGAACGTAACCTTGAGTTTCTTTTGGAAGATAATTACGAATGTCCCAGTATTTTGTTTTTCCGCCAGAACGACGAATTGCTTTAGTAACATTACCTGGACCTGAATTATAAGAAGCTAAAACCAGTTCCCAGTCTCCAAAAATATTAAACATTTTGGTCATGTATTCTGAAGCTGCTGCTGTAGCTTTAAGAGGATCGCTTCTTTCGTCGATATAAGAATCAATTTTTAAAGCGTATTGTTTTCCGGTTCCGTACATAAACTGCCAAAGACCCGTGGCGCCCATTTTAGAAACTGCTTTAGGATTTAAAGCAGATTCTACAACGGCTAAATATTTTATTTCCAGAGGAACGTTTTGTTTTGCAAAAGCATCCTCAAACATTGGGAAATAATATTCTGATAAAGCCATTAATCGAGAAAACGATTTTTTACGGTTCTTAAGAAATGACTTTATTATATTTTCTAAACCTTGATTGTATTGAATTTCAAAAGGTGATTTCTGATTCATCGCCGCCAAACGCTGTTTTAGCAATTCGGTTGGAAGTTCTTCATCAACAGTAACATCTTTGTTAATGGTTTGAATGTCTTTGGTTAGATCATCATAAATATCTAGACTTACTAATTCGTTCATCCAAAGACTGTCTACTTTTGTAGCTAGATTGTCTTTTTTGAAAGTACTTTTAATAGAATCTAAATATGAAAGTTTAACCTCTGGCTTCAATTCTACATCTGTCTTTGCCGTTTCTTGAGCACAGACAGCTAACGAGAAGAAAGCCGAAACCACTAATGATAATTTTTTTACAATCATATAACATTATTTTAAAATTCTGTAATTCAAACAATTACAAGAGTTGTATTTTTGCAAATCTAAGCCCTTTATCGAAGAAAAGTGTTTAAAAAAATGTTAATTGTGATTTTTTAGTCTAAAATCGCAGCGATTCCAGGTAAAATTCTTCCTTCTAACATTTCAAGCATTGCCCCGCCACCAGTAGAGACGTAGCTCATTTTATCTTCAAATCCGAACTGTTTTACTGCTGCAACAGAATCTCCACCACCAACTAATGAAAATGCTCCATTTTGAGTAGCTTCTGCGATATAATCTCCTAATGCGATTGTCCCTTTAGAGAACGTTTCCATTTCAAAAACTCCTAATGGACCATTCCAAAGAATTGTTTTTGACTCTAAAATTACTTTTTTGAAGTTTTCTAGAGATTTTGGACCTGCATCTAAACCTTGCCATCCATCAGGAATTGCAGTTACGTCTACAACCTGAGTATTTGCATTGTTTGAGAAATCGTCTGCAGCAATAACATCAACAGGAATATGTACCTGAACTCCTTTTTCTTTTGCTAATCTTAAAATTTCAAGAGCTAAATCTAATTTATCATCTTCGCAGATAGACTCACCAATTTTTCCGCCTTGAGCTTTAATGAAAGTAAAAGTCATACCTCCACCAATAATCATGTGATCTACTTTATCTAAGATATTTTCGATAACGGTGATTTTAGAAGAAACTTTAGAACCTCCTAGAACGGCAGTTACAGGTTTTTCACTGTTTTTAAGAACTTTATTTAAACTGTCAATTTCTTTTGCCAATAATGTTCCGAAACATTTATCGTTTGGAAAAAATTGTGCAATAATTGTAGTCGATGCGTGTGCTCTGTGAGCAGTACCAAATGCATCGTTTACATAAATATCTCCAAGAGAAGCTAATTCTTTAGCGAAAGCTACATCTCCTGCCTCTTCTTCTGCGTGGAAACGTAAGTTTTCTAATAAAAGAACTTCGCCTGGTTTTAAATCTTTTGCTGCAGTTTGAGCTGGTTCTCCAACGCAGTTTTCAGCAAATTTTACTTGAACTCCTAAAATATCAGAAGCTGTTTTTAAAATATGTTTTAGAGAGTATTTCTCTTCTGCTCCTTTTGGTCTTCCAAGGTGTGACATTAAAATCACACTGCCACCTTGTGCTAATATAGCATCAATTGTTGGTTTTGCCGCTTCGATACGTGTTGTATCTGTTACATTAAAATTCTCATCCAATGGCACGTTGAAGTCAACACGGATAATTGCTTTTTTATTTTTAAAATCGAAATCGCTTAAAGTTTTCATCTGCTAATTTTTTTAATTTTTTGAAAGAATAACAAATATAGAACTTTTAGCGTAGTCTAAATTTCAAAAAAGCAAAAATAATCCATTAATAAAAACGAAAACGTTGTAAATTATGAAAATAAACAAAATTATTCTCAAAGATGATAAAAATTACTTGTTTAATCGTGAACTGGACTCTGTGTACAAGGACAGTTACTGATTGATTGCAAGAAATCGAATCCGATGGTGATTGAATGCGTTCCTGAGTTATATGCTCCAAGACCATTAAACATTATCTGGTAAGAATATGCAAAATAGAATTTAGATTTCATAAAACCAGCCATTGGTCCCATTGACAAAGGTTTTGGGAACTGGTCATTTAAGAAACGGTAAGAAACTCCAATCCAATAGTAATCTTCGTAACGATTATAACGTCTGTATTTGAAGTTCAAATCAGTTGTAGAACGTTGGTCACTTGCAAAATATTGAAAGAAAACCGATGGTTCATATTCGATACGTCTGTTTTCTCCATCTCTGAAAGTAAATCCAGAATAAATCTGATAATTAGAAAGCAAATCAGGTTCTACTCCTCTATACTTATCTGTATTTTTCTTTAAAACGTTATTGGCGTTAAAACTAAAATAAAATCCTTTGTTACGGTACAATGCACTAATGTCAAAGTTGTTATTTGAATTGTAACGATTGTCTGTAATTGAAGGGTCTAATGCCACAGGAACGCCATTTACGTCTCCTGTAAAATTACCCGTATCGATTCGGAAACTATTAAAGTTATATGATATACCAAATGAAAGATACTGTTCTGAACGATAATCTAAAATCAAGTGGTGGGCAAACGAAACTTTTGCTCCTGTTTGTCTTGTATTACCATTGCTGTCGTTATACAATGATATACCAACTCCAGAACGATCTAGAACACGAAAATCTGCATACAATGATTGGTTATCTGGTGCATCTTTAATTCCGACCCACTGAGTTAAACCGTTGGCTCTAATACGGAGATTATCTCCAATACCAGCATAAGCAGGAGAAAGAATAAAAGGGTTATCAGCTAAATACTGCGTAAACACTGGTAGGTTTAACTCTTGGCTGTAACTTGTTGTTACAGCCATGAGTACTAAGGATAAAATAAACTTTTTCATTGTAATAATATTTTTAGATAACATCATTGGGGCTATAATTTTGTTATCTGTATAAAGTGAAATGTCCAACAAACTCTCTAGGATCTTTTGGATCGTTTAGTTTAAGAACGTACCAGTAATCTCCTGTTGGCAATTCATTTCCATGGTATCTACCATCCCATTTACCATTTACACGGTATTTGGCAACAACTCTACCATATCTGTCATAAATATCGAACGTTAATTCTTTGTATGCTAATGCACCACAATCTGGACCAATAGTATCATTTTGTCCGTCACCGTTTGGAGTAAAGTAGTTTGGCATACAGAAATCATAGAATGTTCCATGAACTGTTATTGTTTTCTCACAACCATTTTTATCTCTCACGATAACTACATAATCACCCGTTTTATAGATTCTATAACTGTTAGATGATGTAAATGACTCTCCATTGAAACTGTACTCGTAAGGAGCAACTCCACCTGTAGCTTGAACCACAATTGTGTTGATGTCTTTACTTTGGTTTGTAATGTCTATTAAGCCAAGTTCTGCAACTGCGTTAACAGTAAAGATTGGCGTTGGCACTTCACATCCGTTAGTATGTCTTGCAACGATGAAGTGATCACCAGCAGGAACATTTGTAAAGATGTTACTTGGCTGGAATGTTCCATTGTTATCAAGAGAATAATCTACATCTGTTGGGTCTGTAATAGAAGCATCAATAGTTACTATTACCATGTTTGCCTGTGAGTTGTTCACACAGTCATACGTTACCTCAGCAACTGGATTAAGCGTTACTGGCAATGGTACACTAACTTCTACTTCTTGAGGACAGTTTCCGCCGTCTTTCACAAATACTGTATAAACACCTCCCGCAAGATTTTCAAACGTATGTTGTGTTCCTGTAACCGGTTGGTAAGTACCATTAATATCATTTAAACTAACTAAATAAGGAGGTGTACCGCCCGCAATGTCAATTGTAAATGCTCCATTAAGTTCTCCAGCACATTCTTCTGGCATTGTCATTCCAGGTGTTTCAACAACTGAAAGTGGTGCTGTAGGTTGTTTAACCTCAACTACTTCTGTATCATAACATCCATGTTCATCCATTGCTATAACTGTATAGAAACCAGCTTTCAATTTCTCAAAAATGTTACTGTCAAAGTATTGATCGTTTCTTGGTGAAATAGAGTATTTATAACTTCCTGTTCCACCTTTACCGATTACTTCAATTGTTCCATCATTTCCACCAAAACATTTCACTGCTGTTGGAATAAACTCAGCTGAGAATACTTCTTTTGGCTGATCGATATTTACATCTTCTGGTAAAGTTTCGCAATCACCGCTCTTCACAACCACTTTGTAATCACCAGCTATAAGCTTATCAAATCTACCATCTGACTGTGGTCCTTTTAGTATGTTTCCGGCACCGTCTAGTAAAGTATATTGATAGTTTCCTAATCCACCTGAAGCATTTGCCACAATTACACCACTTGGATCTTCACGACATAATACTACAGCATTAGATATATCCAAATTAGCTTTCAATGGCTCAAGCGGGTCAATTGTAATTTCGTTAGAAACAAAATCAACACACCCGTTTGCATCTTTCACATAGTACTTGTATGCGCCTGGAGCAACATCAAACGAAACAGAACTTGTAAAAGGAACTGTTGAGTATGTTACATCGTCACTACTATAAGTGTAAGGAGGCGTACCACCAGTAGCACTTAAAGTAAGTTGAGTCTGTGTAAGACAAGTCATTTTTCTAGTTTCAGCCAAACTTGGTTTAACTTCAGTAGGCTCATTAATTGTTATTGGAGCTGACTCGCCAACACAATTGAATCCGTCAGTAACAGTTATCGTATAAGTTCCTGCTCCTAAACCAGCAAATGATGGTGTATTCTGAGGTCCTGAAGATCTTACAGGAGTAACTGAAGTAGTATTTAAAGTATATAAATAATTACTACCCTGTCCGCCTGTAACCGAAGTCGCAGTAATAGTCGCGCTCATATCTCCATTACACAATAATAATGTTTTGTCTGCTGAAGCTGTAACCACAATTGGTGTTGGAACTACTAAAGTAACTTGATCGGTATCAATACAACCTCCAGCATCTTTAACAGAAACTGTATACAATCCTGCTTTTAATCCTGTGAATACGTTTTGAGCAGAAAAATCTACTGTTACTGGACCATCTAATTTATATAGATAATCACCTGGCCATCCACCTTGAGCGCTTATACGGATTTCTCCATCATCATTACCTGTTACACAAGTAATGTCTTTTTTAGACGCTAGAATTTCTAATTCTGTAGCTGGACCCTCAATGTTAAATTCAGTTTGAACGTCACAGAAAGGAGAACCTACTAATGTTGCCACAACAGTATACTTACCTCTTTTCAGATTCGAAAGTTTTAATTCTGTTGTTGTAGTTGATCCTCTTAGAATCGTTCCAGATTCATGTGTAATCACATAATCAAATCTACCAGCATCATCTTTTGGAGTTGGAATATTATCGACTAATGTCAACGTAATTGCTCCATCTTCATCACTATAGCAAGTAAGGTTTTTAATTTCAGAAGCTACAAATTTGAATGTGTTTGGTTCGTTAACAATATAGATTTTTTCAACACTACATCCTGTTACCGGATTAGTCACAACAATTTTATAATTACCTACTTTTAAGTCATTCCATGATCCATTTACACTTGGTGTAAGAGGATATGTATTACCATCTATTCCAACAATAGTATAATCTAAAGCTGGCAATGTTCCTGTTGTAGCGATCGCAGTTACTTGAATAGCTTCATCGTTATTACAAGTAATTTGCGTAGCAACAATTTTTAAATCAGCAATTCCAATGTAAGGATCGATTGTTACTGTAGCGTAACTACCTTGACATCCTTTAGAATCAAATACATTCACGATATAGTCACCACCTAAATAATCAGATTCGGTATATGTGTTTCTATCATCATTTTGTACCTGAACTCCATCTCTCATGAATTGATATCTGATATAAGTGTTAGAACCACCTGTCACAGAACCTGGCTCTACTGTAATTGTAGCGTTACCTGCATTGTTTGTTCCTGCAGAACATAGGTATTGTGTTACTGTAGGTTTAGCAACAACCACTGACTGTGGCTGACCAACTGTAGCTGGTGCTGTTGCAAAACATCCTCTTCCTGAAGTTACCGTTACAACATAATTACCAAATGGTAAGTCGTTGAAAATTGGACTATCTTGAGGTACTCTATTTACAGGCCCAGAAAGGCTATATCTGTATATAGGATTATTGTTTGATGTTGCAATTGTTACTGAGATGCTACCATTAGCATAACCATTACAAGATGTAGGAGTCGCTGTTGCAACAATTCCTGTAACATCAGTTGGCATATCTATTGTTTCTTCAATCTCTACCTCACAATTTGTATTAACATCTCTTACTCTAAAAGTATATTTTATTCCAGGAGCTAATCCTATAAATACAGGACTTGTGCTTGTATTCAACCAATTATCTCTTGTGTAAACATAACTTGGCATTGGCACTTTTCCACCAGAAGCGAATAAAGTGATTGTACCATCGGCAGCTTTACAAGTAGGCACTTTTGTAACCTCTGCACGTAACGCAAGAGGCTCATAAATTGTAACTGGAGCCGGAGCTGTTGTTGTACACTTATTAGCATCTCGTACAGTTACTGTATAATTTCCTGGAGCAGTAACTGTAAAGAAACTAGCGCCTTGGAACTGTACTCCGTCTAAACTATATTCTAGAGTACCAACACCATTTGCAGTAACGTCAATTCTGTATCCTGCAGCATTATAACATTGACTCGCAACCGCAACATTTGTAATTGCAGGTTTTGGATCTAATGAAATATTTACTGTTTTAAACTTAGGACAACCGTTACCATCTTTTACGTAAACATCATACGAATCAAACAACGGTGCAATTTTAGTTGTTGCAAATGTTTTAGTGTTTGAAGATGAATATTGACCCGCTGTTGGAACTGTTCCTGCTGGTACGAAAGCAAATGTAAATCCTGATCCAGGAGTTCCACCTACAATTGTAGAAGCATCAGCAGTAATAACTGCTCCAGTTGTCCAACAATTTTGGTTTTTAACCGTAACAACCATATTCGTTAGATCTAGTACTGGCGGTTCAGTGATGTTTACATCAGCAGATGTAATATCACAAAATGGATAAGCCGTCTCAGTAATTACTACTGTATACTTAGCTCCCGCAGAAAGCCCGAAAGGAATTGTAAACGGATTTGCTGTTGCAGTAGTTCCAGATCCTGAAGCACCTGTAACCGCTACTCCATTGTTGTAAACCTGATAGGTGTATGAACCAGTGTAATCAACAATATTAAATGTGATTTCACCATCACTTAAACCATTACAAGAAACTGACGAAGAAGCATTTGCAATAACTTTAGCAGTATTAAATACTGGTACTTCGTAAGGATCAGTTGTAATAGAACATGATGTTGTCAAATCAGTTATTTTAAACTGATAGAAATGACCAACAGTTGGAGCTAAATAACTAAATGTATTTCCTGTCACAGCATATGGACCACCACTTAATAAAACACCATCCTGATACACTTCGTATTGGAAGTTCGCTGGACTAGCTCCGCCATTGATTACAACATCAATAACTTCACCAGCATTGTTACAAGCAGCTCTTCTTCCTTGTGTAACTGTAGGTTTTTTCAATATTGGGAATGGATCCACAGTAATCTGAACTTCAGCAATACATCCATTTTTATCTCTAACATAATATGTTAGGGTTTGAACATTTTGGTTATCAACTACCGTAAATGTATTGCTTGTTTCCCATTTTGTTTTGTTATTACTATAAGTATAATCTCCTACTAAACCTGTGCCTGTACCAAATTTACCAGTAACAGTAACAATCGTCTCGTTAATACTTGTTCCTGTACAAGTAAACTTTGTAGCCGAAGCTTCTGCCACTACTGCAATTGGAGGGTTAATAACAACGGTTGTTGGAGCGTCACACAATCTGTCAGATGTAACATTTACAGCATAAGTACCAGCACTTAATCCTGTAAACAACGGATTGTTTACTTGTGTTAATACTAAACCAACTGTAGGTGCCGTACGCTGAACAGTGTATGTGTAAGGCGGGTTATCATTACTTGTTGGTAAAGTAAACAAGATAGAACCATTATCAACATTTCCTTGTGTTCCTGAACAATATGGAGATGTTGGTGTTGCAGTAAACGTAACTGCAGTTGGCGCTACCATAGTCACTGTACTAACTGGAGTTGGACAGTTATGAGCATCATACACTACAAAATCGTATGTACTTGTAAGAGGAGAAACAACTGTATAATCAGAATATGTTCCGTTTACAAATGCAATTGGAGCAGAAGCTGCACCACCATTTATGGCTACAGTGTAGCTATAAGGCGCATATCCACCAGATGCTTTTACTCTAATAGTACCTTCAACTGTACCTGTACAGAAAATATCTTTTGTTTTTTCTGCTGAAGAATAAAGCTGTCCTTCAATTGTAGTAATTGAAGTAGTACCAGTACATCCAAATTTATCTCTAACTGTAAATGTATAATCTCCAGGAGTTAAATCAGTGAATGTATTATTATTAATTTGCCATGTCTGACCACCATTAATACTATAATCATAAGTATCTGTTGGCAATGCAAAAGGCGATGTAGATGAAGCAATTACCACAATAGTTGCTTTATCAGCATTTGTATAACAATAATCTGTTGTAGGGTCGATACTTGCTGTTGGAGGAACCGGTGTACTTAAATTAAATGAATCAGTCACCTCACAACCATTAGCGTCTTTTACAGAAACTTTATAAGATCCTGCTGGTCCTACTTGATTAAGATTATCAAACTTACCATTTTTGTTTGTTACAACTGTTAAGTCTGGCTGCGTTAAAGTATAGGTATAATCACCCCAACCATCTTTAGCAGTTATTACTACAGCTCCTAAAGTAGTACAACCTAATGGTGTAACAACTAACGGATCTAAAGCTAAAGCCGCAGTTGGCTCTTTGATAATTACCGGATTTGAAATCGAAGGACATTTTGGATGACCCGTTTCTTGAATATGTACTGTGTAATTATTTCCTGCTACTAATCCGAAAGGAATTACAAACGGATTTGAAGTTGCGGTATCGTGAGAACCGCTTGCTCCAACTACTGCAGTTAGGCCGTCAAAAATTTGATAATCGTATGCACCAGAATACCCAGCGATATTGATTTGAATTGTTCCATTATTTTCTGATATACATTTTACATCAGAAGCCGTAGTAGCTGTTACGCTAATAAGATCGAATAAAGGAACCTCATAAATATTAGATAAAATTTCACAACCTGTTACGTTATCTGTAATTCTAAACTGATATTTACTGCCAGCTGTTGTAGCATTATAGCTAAATGGTGTTCCTGCTGAATTAGTCAGAACCACATAACCAGTTCCATCGATAGAAACTTCGTATTTGAAATCAGCTGGCGTTGATCCTCCAACTACATCAATTTGAATTAACTCTCTACCATTTTGACAATCAATTTGAGATCCTGTTGCAGAATTTCTTTTAGCTGTCGCTGAAATTAATTTTGGTAATGGATCTAATTTTGTAACTAAACCATTTGTTTTGTAAATACATCCATTAGCATCTTTCACCCAATAGTCAGGGTTTTGAGCACTTCCTGTATCAGATAACTCAAATGTATAGTTATCGTCAGCTGGTGTACTATTACTTGTAAAATAATTAGTACCATCTTTACTGAAAGTAAATGTTCCAGTTCCTGTACCACCTGCAGCCGATACAACAACTGTAGTTGTAGTTGGATCAACAGCACAACTAAATGGTGTTGCAGTAGCAGTTGCATAAACTGCACTTGGAGCAGGTACATTAGCAGGCACCTCAAATTCACAGCCTCTAGAAGAAATAACTTTAACTGTATAATCTCCTGCAATTAAACCTGTAAAATAATTATTATTATCCTGTGTAATCGCAGGTCCTGCAGGTAAAACAGGTGTCAGGATAAATTTATAATCCGGATTGTCATTAACAGCTCTTAAGTTAACCGTAAGAGTTCCGTTATTGTTTGTTCCTTGTGTTCCGTTACAATCAACAGCAGTTGTTGTAATATCTCCTGGAACTAAATCTACAAGAGTTGGTACAAGTAAATCAACAATAACTGATTTAGAACAATTTGTGTTTAAATCTCTTACTGTTACAGTATAATTACCCGCAGCCTGACCTACAAATTTTGGATTGTTAATTTGCACAACATTTACAGTAGCTACGGTATTATTTTTTAAAGTGTATTCAAAATTATTTGGTGCAAATCCGCCAGTTACAACAGCAGTAATTGTACCGTCAGCATCTCTACATGTAGGGTCTATAGTAAATTTAGCTTTGATGTCTAAAGGTACAGCAATAGGGTTTAATGTTACTTTATTACCACAACCATTAAAATCTCTAACTTCTACAGTATGATTTCCTGAATGAAGATTAGATATAGAAAATGGTGTTGCAGGCATAGGAACAAAATCAAAACCATCTAAACTATAAGTATATGGAGCAATACCGAATGTTGTCATATCAACATCGATTACAAAAGAGTCTTCCTCAGCACAAACACTGTTTACAACAGCTGTTATTACTGGAGTTGGATCTAATTTCACTTCAATAAACTCTACCTGAATACAGCCATTTGCATCTTTTACATAAACTAAATAGTGACCCCATTCTTTATTAAAAGTACTTCCAGTATGAAGAGCTGGGTCGAAAGAAGCAGAAAGCCCAGCATCAGTCACTGGTTTATCTGAACCATCAATTACACCAGCCACACCTGTATCTGGGAAAATTTGATATAAATAAGGCGCTGGAACTGTAATAGTTTTTGTTGGATCTGATGGATCAACGACTACTTTAGTAACCGTTCCTCCTTGTCCAAAAGCTTCAATTATACCTTGATCAGTTCCACAATTATCATTTTTAGGAGAACTAACCTTTAATGTTAATGGAACAACTGATTCACTTATTGTAAAAGTTTTAGACGTATTCATACAAACTACAGTTGAAGTATTATCCAATTCTGTAAATAAGATATAATATGTCCCTGGAACCAGTGGTCCTACATTTGTTGCCGAATTAGTTGGTAATGTCACTGTACCCCCAACTGCAGGAGTAACTAGTGTATTACTTTGCGAATTGTAAACTTCGTATTTAACTGTTTCTGTTGTTGGTTTTGTACCCGTGAACGTGAATGAAACATTTCCATTACCAGCTCCCTGACATGTTACATTAGCTGGTGTTACAGCAATATTTAAATTAGAAGAAGTCAATGTTGGTGCTTCTGCTTGTTTAAAGAAATAACAGTCTGTTGTTACGTCATAAACGATGAACGAATAAGTAACCCCTGGTAATAAACCGTTAAAAGTCGATTGTGTATATTCAGGATCTGCAGGATTCGTTGAATCTGAATCTTGGTATGATCCTGTATTATCAGCGTATTTATATGGCGGCGTAGAAGCTGAATTGATTGGATAAAGAGCAAAATGATAAGGCCCTCCAATAATCGGCGTATTTACAGTCACAACAAGACTTGCTGTTGTACATGACGCTGTTCCTGCTTTAACCTCAATTTTTAAATCTTCTGGTTTTGATGCCATCGAGATTGTTTTGGTAACTGAACAGCCGTTTTTATCAGAAACCGTTAATTGATAAATACCAAAATTTAAAATATTAAAAGTATAATCACCTCTAACATCTGAAATTGCATGTGGAGCAACTTGCGTTGGCTCATTAACATTATTTGTTAAAGTATAAGTAAATGGTCCTAGTGGAGCAATATCACTTGAACCTCCTGTAAAATTGTGAACCGTAATAGATCCATAAGATATTCCGCTACCACTAGTATCACAAGTCATAGGTTTAACATCAATATCAAATTCAATTTTAGCAGGTTGTTTAATATCTGTAGTTTTCTCAATATAACAACCTTTATCATCTGTTACTCTTACTGTATAATCACCAGCTGGAAGACCAGTAGTTTGTGCACCATAAGAGGTAGAAGTTGTTGTATTGTAGACAGAGATTGTATAAGGAGATACTCCTTTTGTCTTGTCAATTGCTACTGTAATAGAACCCGTTGCATCTCCGTTACATAAAATAGTTGAATTAGGAGTTAATGTAAAATCAGGATCTGTTCTTGGTCCTACAACAACTGTAGATGTAAGACTACATTTAGCATCTGACGCATCTGTTAACGTAAATATATAAGTTGTATTTCCAACTTGCGGAGGATCTACAGGATCTGTATAAGTAAAAGTTGTACCTGTTACTGGTATAACAGTTGGATCTAATGTTCCATTTTTAGTTACAGTATAAGAATAATTAAGTTTTCCTCCAGAAACAATACCTTTTATCTCAGTATTCTGAGTAAGACAGTTTGCAGATTTGCTTAAAGTAGCATTGAATTTCAATTCAGATTCAATATCTATTGCTGACAATGGTAAAATACAACCCGTTGCCATATCTTTTACTTTAACATTATACCTTCCTGGCTCCAAATTAGGGAAAGTACCACTACTTTGATAAACACCATCATTGATATTGTACATGTAAGTAGGAGACGGAACTGTAGGTGTAACTACAATTGTCGCTTTACCAACTGAATCATAACATAAATCTGAAGCTGTCAAATCGATACTTGCGCTTGGCAATACTTTTGCATCAACAGTAAATGTATCTGTAACAGTACATCCGTTTCCATTTAAATCTGTAACAGAAATACCATAAGTACCAGACTGAGTTATATTGGCAAAAGTTGAACTTGGCTGAGGACCAACTAAAGTTCCGTCAGGTTGAGTTAATGTATATCTATTGTTACCCCAACCGCCAGTTGTATTAATAACTACTTTACCATTGTTTGGTGAACAAGTGATAGGAGTAATTGTTGGCGCTAGAAGAGCCAATGGATCTTTCGGCTCTTTAACTTCAAGAACCTTTGTTGCGTAACAAGTTGTTGTTGAGTTTGTAACTCTAAATGTATAAGTATCTGCAGGCAATCCTACATAATCAATAACATTTCCTGTTTTTGAAGATTGAATAATTGGTACAAGTGCATTTACGCTGTTTCTTAGTTCATAAGTGTATGTAGCACCTACATTACCAGAAACTGTAAAACTAAGTTTACCATCTGATGCACCTTTACAAATTACATTTGAAATTACTGAACCGTTGGCAATAGGCAATTCAACTTTTTCAATTTTATAATCGCCAGTAGTTGTACATTTATTAGCATCTGTAACTTTAAAAGAGTAGTTACCTGGAGCTAAATCTTTAAATACATAAGACTGAGCCGTTACACCTGTTGCAACAGCAACTGCCGGAGCTGGAACTGCATCTGTAGATGTAATTTCAACTCTAAATGGTCCTACACCTCCTGAATAAGATACTGTTAAATCTGTATCTAATTGTGTAGCCATACAAGAAATAACATTGGCTTGTGAAAAAGCCATATTTGATGGCGGATTTAATGTATTAACGACAGGTGAAACCGGAATTCTGTAAGGGCAATTATTTGCATCGAATACATCTACTGTAACTGCACCAGGAGTGCTAGTCGTGTAGGTATTTGATGTTCCTGCCGGTAAAACTCCATTGAAACTATATCTGTATTTGTCTGTTCCGCTATATGGTGTTCCTGGCAATAATACCGTAACTGTAATAGTAGCAGCTTGTGTAGCGTTTGATGTTCCACAACTTAAAGCTGTAGTAAGATCAGCTTTAGCTGTTAATTGTGGCGGGTTTGAAACAGTCGTTTTTGCTGTTACAAACTGACATTTTTTCGCATCCGTAACTCTAAACCAGTAATCTCCAGCCGTAGCATTAGAATATGTTTTACTAGTCATGGTAGTAAATGGTCCTGTATCAGAAACTTTAGAAACTTCATAAGTATATGGCGGTAGACCTAAACTAGCGTTTACAATGATAGAACCATCATTTCCATTATAACAAGTAGGATTTGTTGGTGTAGTTGTAGCTGTTGGAGTTACTCTCGCAGCGATATTTTGCGTTACAGTAGTTCTACATCCTTTACTGTCAAAAATTTCAAATTCATAAGTTGCAGCTGCAGCACCTGTAGTTGTTTGGTAGGTAAATGTAGTCGCACCAGCTGCTACTGGAATATTAGAACCACTAAATCCGCTGCCATTTGTACTTACTCTATAGCTATAATCTGGATAACCATCTTTTATAGAAACTTCAATAACTGCATTTGGATTTGTAGCATCACAAGTTAAATCTTTTACTAAAGGATTTAATTTCGCTGATATTGGTGCATTAATTGTTGGCACAGTTAAATCAGTATAACATCCTGTAGAAGTATCAGTAACTCTAATTTTATGAGTAATTCCTGGAGTTACTCCTGTAAAAGTACCAGTATTTTGAACAGCACCATTATCTAGAACATACGTATAATTAGGAGCACTGTTAGGCGATACTACAATTTTTGCTCCAGTTCCTACAACACAAAAATCTGAGTTTGAAACATCAATGCTCGCAGTAGGATTAACTTTATCATTAATAGTAAAAGTTCCTGTTACAGTACAACCATTTAAATCTTTTACAGAAACAGAATAAGCACCAGCATTTAAATTAGAAAATACATTTGTCGTTGTTTGAACAATCGCTGATCCTGCTGGAGATGTAGGTGTAACTGTATATTCATAAGTTCCCCAACCTCCAACTACATTAATTGTTGCTTTTCCTTTATTATCACAAGTTACGTGTACTAATGTTGATGGATTTAATACCAATGCAGCAGGTGGTGCCGCAATCGTAACCGATTGAGATTGTGGACAATTTGTAACTGTATTTGTTACTACAATTGTATGAAGTCCTGGACTTAAATTTGGTACAGAAATTTCAAATGAACTTCCGGTTGGTGGAGTAGTTAATCCTATCACTGCTGGCAATGCATCTACTTTATAACTGTATCCAGTACCATTACCTAATCCTGTAACAGTAAATATTGCAGAACCATCAGTTGCAGTAGAACAGCTAATATTATTCTGAGATTTTAAAGCTACAGCAAATACTGGTAATGATGGTACATCAAGTATTTTTTCATACACACAGAAATTAGCATCCCTAACTTCAAAAGTATATGTTTTACCTGCTGCCAATCCAGTAAAAGTATTACTAGTTTGGTAAGTAGAAGTACCCGGAGGTACAGGAAGTTTAATTCTATATTCTAAACCTGTTGTAGGTACAGCAACTCCTGCAGCATTAACAACATTTGTAATCGTTACATCTGTTGTATTGCTTGGACATTTTACTGCCGTTGGCGTAAGTGTCATTCCTTTTGGAGGATTCAATGCATTAATAGTACCTGCAGCTTTCGTAATAGGACAAGATTTACTGTCAGTAGCTGTTACTTCGTAATCTCCTGCAATAGTTAAATTATTAAATATACCAGTAGTGTTAGTTTCTATAGTTGCACCAGTAGTTGTATTTTTTAATACATAAGTAAAACCACCGTTTCCGTTACCTGCACTTGCTGTAATAGTAGCCGCATTAGTGGTACAATTATAAGGCGTTGTAATAGAAGCTGTAAGTGTAACAGCAGCTGGTTGAATTACATAGAATGTATATTGTTGTTGACATCCTAAGGCATCTTCAACAATATAAGTATATTTAGTACCGGCACCAACAGAACCTGCTAATGAACCGTAACGAACAGGTGATGTTGTTACTGTTGTAAAAGCTCCTGTACCATTAAATTGGATCTTAAATGGTGCAACACCATTTTGTGGCGTAATATCAATATAACCATCTGCTTTTCCAAAACATGTAACTGGATTTACAGCGTGAGTAGCCGTAACCGGAACTTTAGCAAGCACTTCTTTTTCTACAGTAATAGGACAACCGTTTTTGTCTTTAATAGCAAATACATAAGTCGCAGCTGTTGTAGCAGAATAAGAGAATGTTGGACCAGCAGTAGTACCATTATTTACTAGTACCGCACCTGTTCCTTTATTTGTAACAGTATAAGTATAAGGTGATGTTCCGCCATCTATAGTAACATCTATAGTAGCATTTGCAGCAGTACCTGTTTTACAAGATAATGGAACACTAATATCAGCTTTCGCTGTGATCGCTTTATTAATAGTTTGACTTGCTGTAATCGCATCACATTTATTATCATCTAAAATTAAAAACTGGTATGTACCGGTTCCTTTAGCGATATAATCAAAAGTTGGCCCGTTAAAAGTTGAACTTGGATTACTGTATGTTAAACCTCCATCAGTACTTACTTGATAAGTGTAAGGCTTAAGACCGCCAGATACACTAACTCTAATAGTAGCATTGCTACCATCAAAACACAATCCGACATTAGAAACTATTGATGCCGTTGGCTTACTTGGTGCACTAATAACCAAGTCTTTATTCATCGCAACGTTACATCCATTTGCATCAGTACCCGAAACAATGTAAGTTCCAGCAGGAACTTCGTCTATTTTCCAAGTCGTAGTTGGGAATGTTTTTATATATGACGAATTTTTATCTTTAAGTGTAACTACATAATCTGGAGTTCCTCCTGAAACAGTTGCTGTTACAGTTGCCCCTTTACACGTTGCAGCCGATGCACTTGCATTTACTACAAATGCAGTTGGCGATGTAATTGTAGTTGGAATATCGAAACTACAAGAAGATGCATTATTTGCAAAACGTACTTTTACATTATATGTTCCTTCACCTTTATCATCAAAGTTAACTGGAGAAGTCATAGATTTTACCCATGTTGGATTAGTAGCATTTCCATTTAAAGTATAATAGAAACCATTTACAGTATCAAAATTTTTAGCTACAATACTGAAAGTACCATTTTTATCTCCTTTACATTTAACTCCGTTAATTCCTGTTACTTCTGCAGAAAATCCTTGTCCACTTGGAACTTTAAGAGTTAAAGTTTTGTCCTGCAAACATGATTTTGGCACCTGACGTACCCAAATATCATCGATTACTAAATCGTTTCCATTAAATACTTCACTTCCCGAACGTATCACAAAAGTTAAATTGGTGTTTGCTCCAGGATTTAGTTTAATACTAATTGGCACCCATTTTTTTCTGTCAGGATGATTTAAACCAGGCGCAATTTCCCCTGTATCATCTCTAGCTACAACATTACCTTTAGAATCAATTAATTCAATTCTAATAATTGGAGCCGCACTATTATAAGAAGGCATTAATAAATTTCCTACATAAAAGTCGACTATAACATCTTGATTAGGTATAACATCTGCAATTGGTTTACTGTACAAAATACCATATTTTCCAGCAGCATTACCAACGTTTACTAATAAATATCTACCATCAGGATCTCCAGTGTTAGCTAAATTATTAGGGTTTGTTGTATGATCTTTGAAATGGAACCAAGCACCACTATTATTGCTATTTGGATCGTCATCTCTCCAGAAGAAACTTGCTACTGAGTAAGCATTATCTTCAACAGATCTACTAGGTGTTCCATCTGGATATTTACATAAATAAGGTGGGTCAACTCTTTGGTCATTGAAACAGTATGCCGCTGCAATACCAGGAGCTGTAGTTGGTGGTCCACTTCCAAAATCCTCTTTTAGTAAATTACTATAAGTCGGAACAGAAACTAAATTGTACTCTACTTTAATTTTATAATCTCCAACAGGAATATCTTTAAAAATATTAGCTGGAGTATTTGTATTTAAAGTATAAATGTAATTAGAAGGGTTTGCCGGATCTGGCTTCCCTAAATAGTAAGAATAGCTATAATTTGGACTTGCATCTGCATTAACCGTTACTGTAGCTGTACCTTCTCCTTTACAATTATAAGTCAAAACAGGATCACTAAATATAGGATCAGCCGGTTTTTCGTCTAAGATAATACCTGACATTGGGAAAATACACCCAGCAGCATCTTTAATATATAATGTAATAGGAGATGAACTCGGATTTATGTAGGCAAAATTATCTGTAATATAAGTATTTCCTCCGTCAAAACTATAGCGGTATAAATTTGGTGCAGGAAAAGGCACCCCTCCCTGAGGATTGGTAATTCTAACCATCCCTTGTTTAGTATTCCCTGTCGGGCCACAACCTGATAATTCAGCAACACCAGCAGAAGCAGTCAGTGTAGATGTAGGTCCCGTAATTTTAATAACTTTTTCTGGGTCAGTACAATCTACTCCGTTTATTGTATATTTTACTGTAACCTTATAATCTCCTACAGCTAAGCCCGTTGTTGGTAAAGTTGTATATGCACCACCAGCAACTCCAGCAATACTATAAGAAACGGTATAACCAGAATCTGCAGGAGAAACTGAAATTGAAATTTCTCCTTCTTTAGTATTGTAACAACTTACATTTTTCGAATTTATAGTAACTGTTGGTTTAGCAATAGGATTAACTGAAAATGTCGGAATTATATATTCACAGTCATGACTGTCTACAACTTTTATACTATAGCTACCACCTGGATTTGCTACAGGAATTTTATTCTCAGAAACAAATGGTTGATTATTTATAGAGTAATAGTAAGGTGCTGTACCTCCTTTCGGATTTACTGTAATCTCTCCATCTGAACATGCCGTTAGTGATTTTACGTCATAAGTCGCAGTAAGTGCATCTGGTGCAATTATTTTTACATCGCTTATATTGGTACAACCATCAGATGTTGTTACAGTAAGTGTGTAATCTCCTGCAAGTAAATCGAATATAGCTTTATTATTAGAAATTGGCCCAATGGTCTGAACTGTTGCATTACCTTGTTTAATAACAAAAGTGTAATTTGGATTCGAATTATTTGCCGCAACTTCAACAGTACCTTTATTACTTGCACAAAGAGGTTGTGTTATTACTGTCTTAACATCAACATCTAATTTTCTAATAAGAATATTTTTAACTACAAAATCACACGGAAAAGTAGTTACATTGGTTTGTTTAACATGGACAGTATAAGAACCTTCAGTAGCAATTGGGAATATATTACTTGACTGGTATGCTCCTATAGGTCCATTAGGATCCTTGCTGATGGCATACTCATATCCAGCTGGGACACCTTCAACAGTAATACTACCATTACTTGAACAAATAATATCTTTATGCTTTTCTGTTGGAGTTAATGGGTTTTGATAAACATCAAAATAAAAACGATTGAAACAAACTCCACCTTTATAGGTAACTGTCAATCTATATCTTCCTTTTGCATCTGCAGTATAATCAGGTCCTGATCCTACTTGCTCCCATTTACAAAATTCATTCGGATTTCCAGTACTTGTCAATGATTCGTTTGGACAGTTTTTACCTGTTGACACCGTACAGCTGCCTTCAACAAAACGTTCCCATACTATATTGGAAGCATCCGTGATAGTTGTTTTTATTTCTTTTTTATCATTACCACCACACAAATAAATGTTTGGAAATGGTTGACCAGTATCAGCACAAGTTACAACTTCGCTTGCGAAATCTAACACCGGGTTTTTGCTTGTACTTTTAAAACGAGTTACAACAAAAGATTGAGAAATAGATCTACATGGTGCTTGAGCCAAGTTATACACATAATATGTGCCTTCTTTACTCACAGTAAATGGATTTCCTTCACCAATTTTATTGGTCATTTTGGCATCACTATACCATGTGTACTTATCATATCCTTTTGCAGGAATAAGATCTACAGTATCTGTACATAAGGTTACATTTTCAGTATATTCACAACCGTCTACACCTACTAAAAAGTTTGTGGCTTTTGGCGTTACAGCACATCCATCAGTTGAATTAACACTTCCTTGAGGAGCTGTTTCATCGATTGAAAAGCTTGTATTTTCCTTCCCTTTATAAGTAGCAAAAGCCTGGTTGTCGATACTGTTAGAGCAAGCCTCGCTTAGTGAATGACAATCAGGAACTACTTGAACTTTAAAAGAGATTTTACTTACAGTAGGACTATTCTTTGTTATTAATTTAGGATCTGTTACCTCAAAAACAATTTTTCTTGTAACAGGGTCATAAGGTGTTTTAACTATAATTCCATCTGGCAATGGTAGTAAATCATTTTTTTGATCAAAAATAACGTTTATTGGCAACTGATCAGTAATAACTAATGAAGTTGCATCGTCATTACCTTTATTTTGAATCGTAATTTCATAGACTAATTGCTGACCAAGAGTCACATTCTGTCCTCCGATATTCTTCCCGTCTGTGTCTTTTACAATTTTTGTCAGCGCAATTTGAGGAGCGATAACCTCGACATTAAAAGCATTAAAATAAACACCATAACCATCTCCGCTGGTCGTTAGTTTTAAATTAGCTTTAGTATCACCATTTTTAATAATAGCGTTACTGGCGTTATTCAATTCAATAATACCCGCATCAAAACCAAGTGTATTTGTACTGGCTGGATTTCTGGCTAAATTATTTCCAGAGAGATCATTAATTACACTACAAAAGAAATTATTTTTTGCACGCTCGTTAGTATAAACCTGTGTACCATTTACAGAATAAGTATCTCCCGATGTATTTTTATCCCCTTCTAAAGCTGCAAAAGCTAATTTTACTTTTACATTTCCAGTTGGAATAGTTTTAAAATTAGAAATAGCATACGTCAAATCTTGACCGCCTGCTTGAATCCAGCTAAATCCATCATAAGCTGTAATATATTTTGCAGTAGAATTTGGGTCTTCATAAATAACAAATAAAGACCATCCTGCAGCATAACCACCATTACTCAATTTACCTCGAGCAGAATTAATATTTGCAACTGTATATTCCCCTTCAGGATTTTTTGAAGCTTTTAGTAGGTCTGTTACATTATAGTAATAAGCATATGGTACTTGATCTCCATTTGTGCTTTTTGGATTACCAGAGTAATAATCATAGATTAACGTTCCCGAAATTTCATGATACGCTGTTTCCTGAGGTAACTTAAACTTTATATTACCTAATTCACTTCGCTTTACCGTTTTGTTATCTAAAGAAGCTTGTGTATAAATACCCGACCAATACAATCCTGCGTACACAATATTGTAACAAGCTCTACTAGCATCTGGCACTTTTAAAGTTGCAGAACTTGAACTAAAGGTATCGGGATCACCATCAATATCAATATATTGCATGTTCTCCGAGTTATTATCTGTACCTCCAGTAAAAGGATCGTTTGCATACTCTTTGGCTTTACCGTTATCTCTATTAACAATATTATTACCAATAAGCATCATATCTCCTCTAATGCTTGTCTCAAACCTTGGTTTAAAGTCTACAAAGGTTTTTTGGGCTAGCATAAGATAACTTTGCAATAAAAACAAAGTCAATAAAATCAATCTTAGGTTAGTAGGCTTTCTCATAATCTTTTTTTTGTTACTTCTGTTTATCCTCTAAGGGGCATTAGCGAATAAAAAAATTTGTATTTGATAACATTTATTTCAAAGTCTCTCTTCCCATTTTAAGAGAGACTAGTGCTTTTACTAATTCTCGACTTTTACGACAGCCATTCTACCGTTGTATGGCTTGTTTCCTTTTGCTTCCAATGCCTTTGTCGCTTCTTGTAAACCGTCGTATTTTTCATAATAGATGTAATACTTACTTGTTGTCACATTATAAAAGAAATTCACATCTGTAAGTCCTGCAGCTACTGCTTTAATTAAAAACTCATCTCGTTTCTCAACACTGTTGTGTACTGCAAGAATCAAATAATATCCGCTATCAGAGTTTTTAATATTTTTAATAATCTGCATATTTGACTGCTCTTCACCAAAATCAAAATCATTTGCTTTTAATGGTGTGCTACTTACTTTTGTTGTCTCTTTTATTCGTTTAAGAGCGGCAATATCTTGTGCATATCTTCCTTCATCATTCTCATAAGCTGCACGTTTAATTCTACGTTTACGCTCAATTTCAGTTCCTGTTTTAATACGCTCTAAATCGGCAATTAAAGCTGCTCCTTCACTTTCCATTTTCAACTGAGCCGCTTTTAATTCGTTTATCTTTTCAAGATAAGCTTTATTCAAAGGATCATCTTTAGGGAACTTTTTAAGTCTATCGTTATAAAGATTTGTAAGTTTCGCAATCTCATTTTTCATGCTAGCATTTGCATCAGCAATCTGAACTTTCAATGCTTCAATTTGGCTGTTTTCTGCCGCTACACTCTTGAATGGTTTTGGCTCTTTATAAATACCCTTTTCACTTAAATCGTTCTCTTCTTTTAAATCGTTCAAGTCTTTTTGCTTATTCGCAACAGTTGCTTTAAACTGATCTAATAAATCTGTTTGTACTTTACTTGTACTTTCAACAGACTGAGTCAAGTTTTCAATAGCTTTTCCAGTATCATCTTTCGCTTTCGCTGCTAGTGCTGCTGCTGCTGCATCTGCCTTAGCTTTATCTGCTGCTAATTTTGCCTGACGCTCCTCTTCTTCTCTTAACAGCCTAGTTTCTTCTTCAGCCTTTAATTTTTCTGTCGCTTCTGCATCGGCTTTTGCTTTCGCGTCCGCTAGAAGTTTAGCTTGAAGAGCTTCCATATCTGCTTTTGCTTTGGCGTCTGCAGCAAGTTTCGCTTGAAGAGCTTCTGCATCAGCTTTTGCTTTTGCATCTGCCGCTAATTTCGCTTGACGAGTTTGTTCTTCTGCTCTAGCTTTTTCTTCAGCAACTTGTTGTGCTTTTAATGCCTCTGCATCGGCTTTTGCTTTTGCATCTGCTGCCAATTTCGCTTGACGTGCATCTTCCTCTTCTTGTAATTTTTTAGCTTCTGCTTCTGCCTTCGCTTTGGCTGTTGCTTCTGCATCGGCTTTTACTTTTGCATCAGCTAATAATTTTGCTTGAAGAGCTTCCATATCTGCTTTTGCTTTCGCGTCTGCAGCAAGTTTCGCTTGAAGGGCTTCTGCATCAGCTTTTGCTTTCGCATCTGCTACTAATTTCGCCTGACGAGCTTCTTCTTCCACTCTAGCTTTTTCCTCTGCAACTTGTTTAGCTTGTAATGCTTCTGCATCGGCTTTTGCTTTTGCTTCTGCCGCCAA
>NZ_JAEFCA010000001.1:904106-1092740 GCF_016405855.1 Flavobacterium sp. IB48 | reverse complement strand
CTAGCTTTCTCTGCTTCAGCATCAGCTTTTGCTTTCGCATCTGCTGCTAATTTCGCTTGACGAGCTTCTTCTTCCACTCTAGCTTTTTCTTCAGCAGCTTGTTTAGCTTGTAATGCTTCTGCATCGGCTTTTGCTTTTGCTTCTGCCGCCAATCTAGCTTTCTCTGCTTCAGCATCAGCTTTTGCTTTCGCATCTGCTGCTAATTTCGCCTGACGAGCTTCTTCTTCTACTCTTGCTTTTTCTTCAGCAGCTTGTTTAGCTTGTAATGCTTCTGCATCGGCTTTTGCCTTTGCTTCTGCGGCTAATCTTGTTTTTTCTGCTTCAGCGTCAGCTTTTGCTTTCGCTTCTGCCGCTACTCTTGCTTTCTCTGCTTCTGCATCAGCTTTTGCTTTTGCGTCTGCAGCCAATTTCGCTTGACGTGCATCTTCTTCTTCTTGTAATTTTTTCGCTTCTGCTTCAGCTTTTGCTTTTGCTGTAGCTTCTGCATCAGCCTTCACTCTAGCGTCAGCAATTAATTTAGCTTGTAAAGCCTCCATATCTGCTTTTGCTTTGGCATCTGCAGCCAATCTTGCCTTCTCAGCTTCTGCATCAGCTTGTGCTTTTGCTTCCGCTGCCAATCTCACTTTTTCTGCTTCTGCATCGGCTTTAGCTTTCGCTTCAGCTTCTAATTTTGCTTTTGCCGCTGCTTCTGCATCAGCTTTCGCTTTGGCATCTGCAACAAGTTTAGCTTGAAGCGCTTCTGCATCGGCTTTTGCTTTTGCTTCAGCATCTAATTGTGCTTGGCGTGCTTCTTCAGCTTGTTTTATTTTTAGTGCTTCTGCATCAGCTTTTGCTTTTGCTTCTGCGGCTATAAGTGCTTGTCTTGCCTCTTCATCTGCTTTTGCTTTTGCATCTGCAGCTGCTTTTTCTTTAAGAGCAGCTTCCTCAGCAAGTTTTGCTTTTAAATCTGCTGCTGCTTTAGCTCTATTTGCAGCATCAATAGACGTTTTAGTCTTAGCCTCTGCAGCTGCTTTTGCTTTAGCATCTGCCGCTAATCTCGCTTGCAATGCATCTGAATCTGCTTTTGCTTTAGCATCTGCCGCTAATATTGACTGCATGTCTGCCGCTTCTGCTTTTGCTTTGGCGTCAGCTTTACGTTTTGCTTCTGCAGCATCGGCTTTCGCTTTATTGTCTGCTATTAATTTTAATCTTGCAGCCTCTGCATCAGCCTTAGCTTTTTCTGCTGCGGCCAATCTAGCTTGTCTTGCAGCTTCTGCATCAGCTTTCACTTTCTCTGCAGCAGCTAATCTTGCTTTTGCTGCAGCTTCTGCATCAGCTCTTGCTTTGTCAGCAGCCAATTGTGCAGCTGTTTTCTGCGGCGCTGGAGCTGCCACTTTTGCGGCTTCTGCTTTTGCTTTCGCAGCTGCTTCTGCATCCGCTTTAGCTTTCGCATCTGCTGCCAATTTCAATTTCATTGCCTCTGCGTCAGCTTGTGCTTTATCTGCAGCTAATTGGGCAGCTGTTTTTTGCGGTGCCGAAGCTGGTTTTGCAGCTTCTGCTTTTGCTTTAGCCGCAGCTTCTGCATCAGCTTTCGCTTTGGCATCTGCAGCCAATTTTAACTTCATTGCCTCTGCATCGGCTTTTGCTTTATCGGCAGCTAACTGAGCTTGTGTTTTCTGTGCTGCTGTTGCTGTTGGCTTATTTGCCACTGCTTGTGCTCTCGCAGCTGCCGCAGCATCTACTCTCGCTTTGTTATCTGCAGCTAATTTTAATCTGCGCTCTTCTGCATCAGCTCTTGCTTTATCAGCAGCCAATTGAGCTTGTGTTTTTTGTGTTGTAGCAACTGCTCTGTTTGCCGTTACAGTTTGTGCTCTCGCAGCAGCTGCGGCATCGGCTTTTGCTTTTGCCTCAGCAGCTAATCTTATTTTAACAGCTTCAGCATCTGCTTTAGCTTTATTGTCTGCTTCTAATTTTGCTTTTGCTGCAGCTTCTGCATCTGCTCTAACTTTCTCGGCTGCTGCCAATCTTGCTTGTTTTGCTTCTGCATCGGCTTTTGCTTTTTCTTCAGCAGCTAATCTGTTCTTTTCAGCAATTTCAGTTCTATTAACTTGAGTTGCTTGAGATTTTGGTTTAGCTGGAACTGGTTTTGGTTTTGAAGGATCAATTAGAGAACCCTCATCGTCATCTCCGTAATAGTAATTTCTATTTTTGAATTTGTAAGCAATAGCAAATTCATGAGAACCGCCCAAATTAGAGAAATTGCCCATTCCTCTTTCGTAATTGTATTCAATAGCAATACTTGGAGAAATATTAACCCCAAGTCCTGCAGAAACTCCATACAATGTATTATAGCCTAATTGTGCCCAAACTCCTTGCTGAAGTGCTAACATTCCTAGACCTGAAATAACTGTTTTATCTTTTTTAATTTCTGTTCTAACAATTCCAGAAAATTTACTTCTGTCAAAAAAACCATAACTGTCAATGTATCCCGTGTACATGGCGTGCAATTGAATTGCTCTTTCTGGATCTTCTTTTACCATTCCTGATCCAAAATTGTAAAGCACTAAATTGTTAATCGCTACTCCGAAATCAAAAAAAGTAGTACCATAGTTAATCCCTGGATTTACCGTTAAAAGTGTACTTTTTGGAAAATCTCCAGTTAGAATACTTGAATCATCTGATATAATTTTTCCTGTATTAAGACCGCTTTGATAAATTCCCGCATTTAAACCAAAAGTCAAATTACTATCTTCTTCCAGAACGATATTATGAGCGAAATTGGCAATTCCTCCAAAAACAGTCATAAGACCATAATTTTGTTGAAATAGACCAACAGCAAATGCTTCGTTTTCTCTAAAACGTCCTGAATAAGTAGCAAAATAAGTTTGTGGGTTATTCTCAAATTGAACCCATTGCCTTTTGTTATAGAAACTTACATATGGATTTGATTCTCTAACAAAGCTGAATGTTGGGTTAATTATATATCTATTAAACTTTAAAGAATTTCTGATAGGTAATGAAAACGAAACAACTCCATCCTCGCTAGCGCTTTGAGAATAGAGTACATTTGATAAACCGTAAAATAAAGTGATGAATAGTAAAAGTTTCTTCATATTATTTTATAACAGTTATTGATCCTTTTTTTTCACCTGTGTCGGATTGAATGACATAGTAATAAACGGGATTTACATTCTTAAAATCTATATTGTTTTGAGGCCAATCGCCTTGGTAATTCACGACATCCAAAACCATCTCTCCGTTTGAACTAATGATCATTACCTTTGTATTTGCATTTTTATACTCATCTGGAATATTCCAATAAGGATTCATTCCGCTTAACTTAATAATGTTCGGAATAACGCTTGATGATGCAGAATCACCATTTATTTTGAATGAAAATTCTTTACTAGCAACACAGCCAGATGCCTGAGCAATTTTTGCTTTATAAATACCTTTAACAGCTACCACATATGATGGCGATGTTTCATTAGGAATTAAGTTGCCGTTCAAATACCACTCATAAGTCGGATTTGTTGCGTCTGTAGTTATAGTAACTGTTATCGTCTCGCCTTCATTTAATTTATATCCGTCTTGAGCGTCAATGCTTGCGTTGAAACTATTGCTTTTCAAATCGATGCTTCCTGTTGCTATACAACCGCCAAAATCTACGTCTACAGAATAAACACCAGACTCGTTAGTGCTATAAGTACGATTAGTAGCTCCCGTTATGGCTGCACCATCTTTTTTCCATTGATAGCTGTTACCAGATGTAGCAGTTAAAATCGTTCCTGAACCACTGGCACAAAAAGGATTTCCTAAAGATGAGTTTATTGTAATTGCAGACCCAGAAGATGATGAAGAAACTGTAACTCTATTTGAACTGAAATTCACATTCGAACATTGGCCATAATCAAGTTCTGCATAATAAACACCTGCAGCATTTACTACTAAAGAAGACGAATTTTGTCCTGAAATTAGAACATCATCCTTGTACCATTTGTATTTAATATTCGAATAGTTTGCAGGTGATGATTCTGGCACTTCAGGAGTAAGATTATCAACTGACAAAGTAAAACTGCCTCCAGAACAGAAAGTGGCAGTATTTCTATTTTGATTTATTAAAAACGAAGACACATAATCTTTGTAGAAAACTGAAAAAGAATATGACCCTGAAAAATTTTGTGCTCTAGGACTATTAATTCCGTTACTACTTACTATTCTTAAACTGTAAGTATTAGAACCTTTTAGTGTCGTAGGAATTGCAAATTTAATGGTTTGTTCTGTTCCTGATAATTGAATAACATCTAGAGTAGTAGTAGCTGTTGGATTGGTAAAACTACCAAACTCATCAGACAATTGAACAGAAAAAGTAACATTTGAAGCAAAATTTAAATATGAAAAAGTTGCTAGATATTCATTGTATTTAGCGCCATTAACAATATCTCCAGCACAAATATCTTTAAAAGGTAGTTGTTGAGGAGATATTGATGATTGCGCATAAGTATTCGATTCAGTAAAAAAGATTATGCTGAATAATAGTAAAACTTTAAAAAAAGATAAAGTAATTTTTTGAATCATATAGTGCGTGTTCTTGCTAGATCTATACGCTCAAAAAACAAGATATCTATAAATGTTTCTGAGAAATCATATTTGTAGTTTTCAATTACTTCTTTTGCTAGAATTGAAGTAGCCGCAACCGATGAAATCTCTTCACAATCGTTAGATACAGTATTTGACTCAGCCGCTATAGTAAGGCTGTCCTTGGGGGTGGACATCCCTACTATAAACTGATTAAAATTGCCGTTTTCAACAGCATTAGTATTGTTGTTTTGGTTATTAAAAGCCATAGTTAACACACACTCAGAATCAGCAGCCTCAGTAGGTTTTTCTGCTGTATTCTGTGCATATAGAGTTAACGATATAGGCGAAACCAAAAATATTATATATAAAAAATATTTTTTCGTAGATACCATTATGTCTTGATCTTTATTTGGGCCCGTAAGACGATACATAAATTGTGTCTGGGGACTTAATTAATAAAATTTACGCGTGGGAAATAAAAATCGAAACTATTTATCTATTACCGCTAGAAGCTGTGATTTTTCCTAATTGTAATCTGAAATCTGGCTTTTTAGGATTGAAGATGTCAATGAATGTTTCTTTGTTGTCACTTTGTGACATCACGTTAAAGAACACACTGTTTCCATACCAGCTTTCTAAATCTTCATTGTTAGAATTGTATTCTGTAAAGATGTTTCCATTACATAAGTTGAAATACATTTCCTCAAATTTGATTTTTTTAAGGTTGGCATCATTGATTTCAGTTTTGCTATCTAATAATACAGCAGGGTTAAATCCAGAGATTACACTTCTTTTCATTTCAAGAGAAGCATTTTCTGCTACATAAACAGCTTCTTTTACTAAACCTGCTTGAATATCAGCTTTAATGTTTTCACTGTCGTTAACCATTGTAATATTACTTGCAACAACTAAAGTTTGTTTTTTAGTGAAATCTGTTTCACTTTTCTTCTCATAAGATTTAACCTCCATACAACGAGATCCATCTTTAGTACTAGAGAAGTAAGAAGATCTAACTGCTAAAGAGTTGAAGAAACGACATTGAACTCCTTGAGAAAATTTAAAGTCGTCGTTAACTGATTTATAAGATACGAATTTTGTAGCATTTAAGTCACCACCTAAGATTCCGAAAGAATCTCCTCCAGCATAACTTACCATAATGTTTTCAAGAACTGTTTTGCTTCCAACACCAGCAAGAGTCAAACCGTTGAAAGTATCGGCTCCTTTTACTTTTTTACCAGCAAATTCAATTCTAACGAATCTTAAAATTCCTGAGTTTGAAGCTACATTGTCTCCACCGTAAGTAGTCATTGAAGGATCAAGATCAAGGTTATAAGAACCTACATTTCCGAATTTGTTAATTGGTGCATCTCCAAGAATTACAATTCCACCCCAATCACCAGCTTTTTTCATACTGCGGTTTGAAGTAAATACAATTGGATCTGTTTCTAAACCATCAGCTACTAATTGAGCACCTTTTGTAACTACCAATGTTCCTTTTGTTTCGAAATCACCAATAATTACAGTTCCAGGTTCGATTGTTAAAACAGCATTGTTTGTAACATAAACGTTTCCTTGTAGAACGTAGATGTTTCTTTTTAGCAATTTGGTATTAACAGAAATATTTCCTGCCAAAATTTGGTTTGCTTCTCCATAATCAACTTTATTAGGCTTAAATTCAGTCCAGTTGTTTAACCAATTGGTGTAGCCCATAATTCCTTTCTCTTGTTGAGCATTCATACTCGCTACTGTCAAAAGAACGCAGATCAATTGAGTAATTTTTTTCATGATAAGGGGGGTATTACGGTTAATAATAAATTTGGGTATGCGTAAATGCAAAAACTCCTCTCGAGTTTTCTGAAGTTTTTCAGGACCCTCGAGAATGAGTTGTTTTTTTATTTTGTTTTTTAAGAATGCCTAGCTGGTATTCACTTAGACTTTCTCAAAAAAGATTTTAAAAAATGCTTTATTACATTTCGTTCAAATCGTTGAACTCGTGTAATGATTTCAATGTACTTTCGTAGAATAAGATTGCAGCGATTAGATTTCCTTTATCAGAGTAAGGCATCATTTTTCTTTGAAAATCTACCGTAGTATCCAAGAAAGTTGTTGTACCAACTGCCTGAGCATCTAAAACTTTTTTGTGTTCGTTATCGTCTGGAATACCTAAGTCTGCCATAGTAACACCTGGTTTAGTAACCAAAGCAATGTAAGGGAGAGTTTTAACTAATACTTTAATACGCTCGATGTATAATTCCAAAAGTTCACCCTTTTGCATACCACTCAATTCTTTTTGATCATGGTATTTTCGGATAAGAGCAGTTGTACTGATAATACTTCTCGGTGCGTTTTTAGCTTGTGCTGAAACAGCCGCAGTAGTTAAGATAAAAAAAGCACTAAATAGAATAATTTTCCCTTTCATAGATTCTTATTTTATAATTGGTTGTTGATAAAAACAAAAATATAGAAATTAACTTAAATTACAACTGTAATGGATTTTTTTTTCAAAAAAATATCTTAAAAAAACCTTAAAAACCAGTGTTATGTCGAGAAAATGTGCGTTTTAACGGGCTTTTTGTTAAAAATGTTAATTAAAAATCCGTAAGATATTAACTATAAAAAATAAGATTTTGACTCTATAAATAACCAAAAAAAACCTTCGTTTGACGATTTTCGGAAAAAAATATTAACAAAAACATCTTGATATTTACTAACTTGAAGATATTTATTAACAAAATTCTGTCGAAAGTGACGAGAAAAATTTTGAAAATTCGATTTCTAAATTTGAAAATTATAACTACGAAATAATCTTATCTCTAAAATTTTTGACTACACATTTTCTTCTATCTTTGCCCAATGCAATTTTCTCAAATTTTAGGGCAAGATTATATCAAAAGCCACTTGATAAAAAGTGCTGCTTCTGGTAGAATTCCCCATGCACAATTATTCGTTGGTCCGGAAGGAAGTGGTACATTAATTACCGCCATTGCCTATGCCCAATACATTTTGTGCAACAATACCGGCGACGAAAATTCAAACGGAAACGATTCTTGTAATCTAAAGTTTGATAACATATCTCATCCCGATCTGCATTTTATCTATCCAACTGTTACCACCGAAGATGTAAAGACAAAACCTAAGAGTTTAGATTTCATTCAGGATTGGCGCGGTTTTATTCAAGAAATGCCTTACGGAGGTTTATTCGACTGGTATAAAATTTTGGGTGTTCAAAACAAACAAGGAGAAATTCGTGTAGAAGATGCACAGGAAGTTTTAAAATCACTTTCGCTAAAATCTTACGAAGGCGGCTATAAAATCATGATTATCTGGATGGCAGATAAAATGAATATTGCAGCATCAAATAAACTCTTAAAACTTTTAGAAGAACCATCAGACAAAACAATGTTTATTCTGATTTCTGAAAATGAAGAAGATATTATCCAAACCATACGTTCACGTTGCCAGGTAATTCACTTTAACGGACTTCCAGAAAAAGTAATCGCTGAGGCTTTAGTTGCACAAGAAAATATAGATTCGAATCTAGCCAAAAAAATTGCGCATCAAGCACAAGGAAATTTTAATAAAGCACTTCACTTATTAAAAGAAGATGATGATGATCTTCCATTCGAGCAATGGTTTGTCAATTGGGTTCGCGCCGCTTTTAGAGCAAAAGGAAATGCTGCGGCTATTCAAGATTTAATTACTTGGAGTGAACAGATTGCTGCGCTAGGACGCGAAAGTCAGAAAAAATTTATTCAATACTGTATCGAAATGTTCCGACAAGCCTTGATGTTAAATTACCAAGCACAAAGTTTAGTTTACATTGAACCGAAAGTGGATAAATTTAAATTGGAAAATTTTGCTCCCTTCGTAAACGGAAATAACATTCACGAAATATTCAAAGAACTTTCAGATGCCATGTATCATATTGAAAGAAATGGAAATGCGAAAATAATCCTCACCGATTTATCAATCAAGTTGACTCGTTTAATTCATAAAAAATAATTCATAATGAACAATGTTGCCTCAATTCTACTTTTAGCTTTTCTAGCTTTAACTTTTTTACAATCAGGTTACGAAAAAATTTTTTATTGGAAAGATAATGTAGCTTGGCTTAAAGAGCATTTTGCCAAAACTCCATTAAAAAATCAAGTTCCATTAGCTCTTTTACATTTACTAATTTTAGAATTAATTTCTGGAATCTTGTGCGTTGTTGGAGGTATTCAATTATTCACAAATAACGGAAGAGAATTTGGTTTTTACGGAGCTATATTTTCATGTATTTGTTTGTTAATGATGCTTTTCGGACAAAGACTTGCAAAAGATTACGATGGTGCGAGAACCATTGTTATATATTTTATACCAGCTGTAATGGCTGTTTACTGGTTGAATTAATCAGTTTCAATTATTAAAAAGTTAGCCACAGATTTCACAGATTTTCACAGATTTTTTTTAATCATTTTAATCCGTGAAATCTGTGGCTGAAAAACAAAATTTATTATTCAAAAAATGAATCCAAAACATCCTTCAGAATCTCTAACTATTTTAACTGATTTAGTTTTACCGAGCGAAACAAATCCTTTAAACAATCTTTTTGGTGGCGAATTATTAGCCAGAATGGATCGCGCAGCAAGTATTGCAGCTCGCAGACATTCACGCCGAATTGTAGTAACGGCTTCTGTAAATCACGTTGCTTTTAACAGAGCAATTTCGCTTGGAAGCGTTGTAACCGTAGAGGCTAAAGTTTCAAGATCTTTTAAAAGTTCGATGGAAGTTTTTATTGATGTTTGGGTAGAAGACCGCGAATCTGGAAATAGAACAAAAGCCAATGAAGCTATCTACACTTTTGTAGCTGTAGACGACACTGGAAGACCTGTTGAAGTACCAGCAATTATTCCAGAAACCGAACTAGAAATCCAACGTTTTGATGCCGCGCTTCGTCGTAAACAATTGAGTTTATTGCTTGCAGGCAAAATAAAACCATCTGACGCTACAGAATTAAAGGCTTTATTTTTATAGACTGATTTTGTGACAATTTGGAACAATCAAACTTCAAAAAAAGAAGTAATTTTACAAATTATAAAACTGATCAATAAAGTTATAGGAGAATTTTCCTATTTTTATCCAGAAAGACAAAATAATAATTTTAGATATTAAGAAAAAAATGAGTTCAGACAAAGAAGCCAAATTAAAAGCGCTACAATTAACGCTTGATAAACTTGACAAAACCTACGGAAAAGGAACCGTAATGAAAATGGGCGACAGAGCCATTGTAGAAGTAGAAACGATTTCTTCTGGCTCATTAGGTGTTGACTTAGCTCTAGGTGTTAATGGATATCCAAAAGGAAGAATCATCGAAATATACGGTCCAGAATCTTCTGGAAAAACAACTTTGACGCTTCACGCAATTGCAGAAGCTCAAAAAGCAGGTGGTATTGCTGCCTTTATCGATGCTGAGCACGCATTTGATAGAAATTATGCTGAAAAATTAAATGTTGATATCGAGAACTTAATCATTTCTCAACCAGATAACGGAGAGCAAGCTTTAGAAATTGCCGAAAACTTAATTCGTTCTGGAGCTATAGACATTGTTGTAATTGACTCTGTTGCAGCCTTAACACCAAAAAGTGAAATTGAAGGCGAAATGGGAGATTCTAAAATGGGTCTTCACGCACGTTTAATGTCTCAAGCTTTAAGAAAACTTACTGGAACTATCAGTAAAACAAATTGTACCGTTTTCTTTATCAACCAGCTTCGTGAAAAAATTGGTGTTATGTTCGGAAATCCAGAAACTACAACTGGAGGTAACGCACTTAAATTTTACGCTTCTGTACGTTTAGATATTCGTCGTTCAGCACAAATTAAAGACGGTGAAAATGTAATTGGTAACAGAACTAAAGTTAAAATTGTTAAAAACAAAGTAGCACCGCCTTTTAAAACTGCCGAATTTGACATTATGTACGGAGAAGGAGTTTCTAAAACGGGTGAAATCTTAGATCTAGCTGTTGAATTTGATATCGTTAAAAAAGCAGGATCTTGGTTCAGCTACGGCGATACAAAACTAGGTCAAGGTCGTGATGCAGTTAAAACTTTAATTAAAGATAATCCAGAACTTGCTGAAGAACTGGAAATTAAAATTAAAGAACACATAAAAGAATTGGCAAATGCCTAAAAAATAAGTCAAAAAAAGACTATTAAAAAGCCGAGAAGATTTTTACAATCTCTCGGTTTTTTTGTTTTTAAAAATAAGATGAAATTTTGACGCAACCATTCTACAAAATCTTCATCTATTAAAAAAAACAGTGTACCATTGATACTGCCATATATCAATATTGGTATTTTTTTAGAATTTACTTTGGTTGGTTATTTGAGTAAAAACCCGTTAGCTTTCTTCATCTAGCGGGTTTTATCAAATTTTTTTTTTTTTTAAATTTCACACGCAACCTTTTTAGTTTTTCTTCATCATAATAATATGGCATTAACTTGAGTTTTTAGTTAAACTATTTATTATCAACCATTAATATTTTTAACCATGAAAGAAAAAATAGAATTGTTGTACAATAAAAACCGAAGAAAAACCAAATTAAGATTTAAAAAAGTACTGCGTTTTATTTCAGAAAAAATAATTCACAGATAATAAACTTTTGAATAAAAATAGGGGGTTTTTAATTCAAAGAAAAGCCGGTAGACTGATTAAGTCTACCGGCTTTTGTATTTTACATAATGTTTTTATGGTTATTCCTTTTGATAATCCATTAAACCATTATAAATCATATTCCTAACTTGATCTCGTAATTCTTTTCTGTTGTCGCTTGTCAATTCTTTTGTTTCTACGAAAGGTAAAATTCTAGCGCGCATCTTTCCTGGACTTCCACTCAAAAAAGTATATGAAAAACGCTCTTTATTATCTGGATAAACAATCGGCACAATCGGAATCTGATGATCGATTGCCAATCTGAATGCACCGTCTTTAAACTCGTCCAGCAAAATACTTTCGTCATCTGGAACTCCACCCTCTGGGAAAATGCAAATACTTAGACCTTGATTTAATCTACTCTGAGCTCTTTTAAAAACTTCATTTTTACTTTTGGAAGAATTTCTATCAACCAAAATACAAGTTCTCTTGTAGAAAAATCCAAAAAGCGGAATCTTTACCAGCTCCTTCTTTCCAACAAAAACAAAAGGATTTTTAATTATAGCCAACGTAAGCATAATATCGGTCATCGAGGTATGATTGGCCACGATCATGTAACTTTTGCCTTTAATAAGCTTCTGTTCCCGTTTTACGGTATAAAAGAAACCCATTCCGAAAAGGATAAATTTAGCCCAAATGCGAGCCATTTTAAAGAAATATGGATATCCTTTCTCAGAAAGAATAGAAACGACCAGAAAAGGGAACATAATGAGTATCGGAATGGCCATCAAAACATAAAACCAAACTCTCCAAAGAATCCAAAAAGCAATTTTAAATATTTTCATAGCTTCAAAAGTAGTAAAACCGAAATGAATATTATAAAGATTTTTTCTTAGTCATCGCTTATTTTAACGCAAAGAACGCAAAGGATTTTCGCAAAGGATTTTCGCAAAGTTTTTGAAGCGATTATTGTGAAGGTTTGCTTTGCGATAAGTTCGCAAAGCTCTATCTATAAATTGTTAACGACTCTTCTAATACCATTTTTTAAAAGAATTTCATTGAAATTTATGAGTAAGCCAAGTTTAAAATTTCCTAGTCTTAAATAGCTTAATGTTTGAGCTAAATGATTAACAGTAAGAGATTCCACACTTTTTATCTCGATTAACAATTTGTTTTCCGCAAGTATATCAATGCGGTATCCACAATCTAGCTTAACTTCTTCAAAAACTAACGGCAAAGATTTTTCTTTTTCAACAAAAAGTCCACGTTGCTTAATTTTATAAAACAAACATTCTTTATAAACATTTTCCAATAATCCAGGTCCAAGTTTTTTATGAATTTCAATGGCTAGTCCAATTACAATATTTGATATTTCGTTTTTCTGTCATAATTAAAAAACGTTAAATTTATAAATATTTTCTTATATTTTATAAACAAAGCTTTGCGGACTTATTGCAAAGCAATTTCTTAAAGAATTAAAACTTCTTTACTTTGCGAAAACCCTTTGCGCTCTTTGCGTTAAAAAACTACAAACTTTGTAGTTAAAAAAAACATCACGACATTTGCATTTCAGAAAAAACGAGAATGGCAAAAATACTTACTGGTGTTCAAAGCACAGGAACACCGCATTTAGGAAATTTATTAGGAGCAATTATTCCGGCAATCGAGTTATCAAACGACCCAACAAATGAATCTTATTTGTTTATCGCCGATTTGCATTCAATCACACAAATTAAAGACGGAAAAACTTTAAGAGAAAACACTTATAGCACTGCTGCTGCATGGCTTGCTTGTGGTTTAAATCCTGAAAAAGTTACTTTCTACAGACAATCTGATGTGGTTCAAACTACAGAATTGACTTGGTATTTAAGCTGTTTTTTTCCGTTTCAAAGATTAACATTAGCGCACTCTTTCAAAGATAAGGCGGATCGTTTGGACGATGTTAACGCTGGACTTTTCACTTATCCGATGTTAATGGCTGCCGATATTTTATTGTATGATGCTGAATTTGTTCCTGTTGGAAAAGATCAGTTGCAGCATTTAGAAATTACTCGCGATGTCGCGGCTCGTTTCAATCACCAAATGGGTGAAACATTTGTTCTTCCTGAAGCAAAAATTCAAGAAAACATCATGTTGATTCCAGGAACGAACGGGGGGAAAATGAGTAAATCTGCCAATAATATCATCAACATTTTCTTAGACGATAAGACTCTGCGCAAACAAGTTATGAGTATTGAAACTGATAGTACACCTCTTGAAGCACCAAAAAATCCAGATACTTGCAACGCTTTTGCTATTTATTCTTTATTAGCAAATGAAGAGCAAACTGCGCAAATGAGAGCAAACTATTTAGGTGGAAACTATGGTTACGGTCACGCTAAACAAGCTTTGTTTGAGTTAATTACTGAAAAATTCAAAACAGAAAGAGAAAAATACAACTACTACATCAACAACCTTGAAGAAGTTGATGCTTTATTGAAAAAAGGCGCTGCAAAAGCTTCTGTAATTGCCGATGGTGTTCTAGCAAAAGTTAGAGAGGTTTTAGGATTTCAAAAATAATTTATAAAACCTAACAGAATTTTAAATCTGTTAGGTTTTTTTTAAAATTTAATTTCAAAAACGGCTTTTATACTTTTCATAGTTTTGCTTATAACTTCTGCCAATTGGAATTGCATAATTTTCGATTATTAACTCCGTATTGCCAAAAGCTTTAACTTCTTTTAAATTAACTAAAAAAGAACGGTGAACACGCAAAAAACCTTTCGATTCTAAAACCTCCAAATCACTTATTTTATATTTTGCAATGATTGGTTTTCCTTCTTTTAAAACCACTTTGACGTCATTGGCCTGACTTTCAAAAAATAAAATCATTTTGAGTAAAATTTTATATTGAAGTCCTTTTGATTTCAACAATATAAATTCATCTTCTTTACTTTCAGTATTTTCCCTTAAAACACGCTCAACAGCTTTAAAAAAGCGTTCGAATGTTATTGGTTTCAATATATAATCAACCGCTTCAAGTTCAAAGCCTTCTATTGCAAATTCTCTGTATGCGGTTGTAAATATAGTTTTGGGTCTGTTTTTTAATGATTTCAAAAAATCTATTCCAGTTAAATCTGGCATTTGAATATCTAAAAAAACCAAATCAACGGTTTTAGACTTTGTCAATTTGTAAGCCTCTAAAGCATTTCCAGCGGTGCCAACCAAATGCAATTCTTCTATTTTAGAAATATGATTTTCTAAAAGTTTAATTGCAAGTGGTTCATCATCAACTATAATACAATTAATTTTCATTTGCTGGAATTATTATTTCTACACTAAAGAGATTGTCTTGATTTTGAATTAAATTGGAACTTCGACCTCCGTAAATAATTTTTAATTGTTCCTGAATTATCTTTAAGCCTAAACTTTTTTCATTGTTATTTTCTTTCGGAACAAAAGAATTCTCAATCTTAAAAATCGTTTTTTCGGCATCCGTTTTAATTAAAATTGAAATAAAAATATTTCCGGAAATGCTTCCTGCTCCATGCTTAAAAGCATTTTCTACTAAAGATAAAAACAATAAAGGCGGAACAAGATTTAAAGCACTAATTTCCTCCGCAATTTTAAGTTCTAACCTAGAATCATATCTCAGTTTTTCTAATTCGGCATAATCATGAATTACTTTCAATTCATCAGAAATCGGAATTAATTTTTTCTGGCCTTTATACAAGATATAATCCAAAATATTTGAAAGACGGCTTATCGACTCAGATGTTTTATCAGAATCAATAATTGAAAGCGAATAAATATTATTTAGCGTGTTGAATAAAAAATGTGGATTTAATTGCGTTTTTAAGGCGTTTAATTCTAATTCTGCCTTTTCTTTGAGTATTTGTACCGAATATTGTTTTTCGTTCCTTAAATCAAACATAAATGCTACGGAAACAAAAACAAAACAAGCCGTCACGATTGGAACTACGTAATAGCAGAACAAATAACTCAAATCTGTCAAAATACTTATTAAATTGTCTTGAGGTTCATTTATAAAAAAAGGTTCGGCGACATAAATCGCAAAAATTCTATTTAAAACAGAAAATAAATAAATACAGGCAATTATTGAAATAACAAATAAAAAATAATGCTTTTTATAGAACATCTTTTTTATTAAAATGAAATAAATAAAATTGGAACATAATATTTGAAAAATCAAATGACTCAAATCATACGGAATGATCATAGAAAAAAGCGGATGCTCATATTCAGCATAAATTTTGGCTTCGCCAATTAAAAAAAAAAGAAGCCAAAAACAAATCTGAAAGACAACACTTTGCTTCACGTTATAGTGTAAATTACTCTTTATCATACTTCAAAAATAGGTAATTGGGGTTCATTTTTTATAAGTTGATTGTAAACAGCTTAATTTTGATGATGAACTGCAAATAATGTCATTGAAATATGAATTTAAGTTATTCAAACATCAAAACTGACTTTACAAATACCATTAAAAAATCTGAAAAAATTCGCTATAGTTTTGCCGAAAAAAACGAATGAATTCTCAAACATCTGAAAAATTTCTTGGCCTAGATCATTTGCGCTCTTTAGCAATTTTAATGGTTCTATTATATCATTATCGCATGTTTCAACATCCAGATTGGGTTGATAAATATGGGCAATTTGGCTGGACTGGTGTAGATTTATTTTTTGTTCTTAGCGGGTTTCTCATTTCAAAACAGCTTTTTGAACAACTTAAATTCTCAAGCAACATTCGCTTCAAAGAGTTTTATATCAAACGCTTTTTCAGAATCATTCCGGCTTATGCTTTAACCCTGTTTCTTTATTTTACTTTTCCTTTTTTTAGAGAAAAAGAAGCTCTGCCTCCATTTTGGAAGTTTATCACTTTTACTCAAAACATCGGACTTGATCTTCTCCATTTTGGAACATTTTCTCATGCTTGGTCTTTATGCATAGAAGAGCAATTTTATTTAATTTTTCCCATAATTCTTCTGTTATTTTTAAAATTCAAAAAAGTATCCTACATCAAATATTTTCTGCTTTTTCTCTTGTTATTCACTTTGTCTTTAAGAATTATTTCATGGCAGTTGCTAATCGTTCCAAACCTAAATAGCTCAGATTTATGGAGAATCTGGTATATGAAAATTTATTACCCGACATACACCAGATTAGATGGTTTAACAATTGGAATTGGTATTGCATTCTTCTATGAATATTCCAAGCGTTTCAAAAATTTAGTTAATTCATATGGCAATCAATTATTCTTAATTGGGTTAATAATTGTTGGATTTTCATTTTGGATTTGCAGTAATCAAATTTCACAATTAGCATCAACGGTTGGATTTACAACTGTTTCAATTGGCTATGGATTGATTGTAATGTCTGCCATTTCAAAATCTTGCTTTTTATACCATTCAAAATCGATTTTATCGACTCAACTCGCATCACTTTCCTTTTCTATCTATCTCACACACAAAGGAATTATTCACTTAACTCAAATAGTTCTGCAAAAATTAAATATTGATAACGAAGGACAAATCGCTCTGCTCATCTGTTTTATAAACTGCATTATAATCAGCTTATTTATTAAATATTTAGTAGAAAAACCTTCTTCAAAAATTAAAAATTATGTGCTAAAAATTAAATCTTAAAAACATGAAAACAGTAATTACAATTTTATTATCATTCATTTCTTTAAACTTTACTTTTGCTCAACAAACATTAAACGATCAAGAAGAAATACATCAAATACTAAATGTATTTATGCAAAGTATTGTAAAAAAAGATTCTATAACTTTTAATAGTTTGTTTTTTAAAGAAACCGTGAATTGGATTGGTGTAATCAAAGAAAAAAGTCAAGCCAAAAGACTCGAAGCTAAGCCAACAATCACAAAAAATTATTTTACTGGCACATACAGTAGCTTTATTCAATCTATTCTGCAAAGCAAAAAAAGTGAGGAAAAGTTTGAAAAGATAATTATTCAAAATGACGATGTTATTGCCAGTGTTACATTCGATTACAGTTTTTGGTCAGAAGATTCGATGACAAATTGGGGTGAAGAATACTGGCAATTAGTTAAGATTAATGGAAAATGGAAGATAACAAGCGTTCTTTTTTCTATTGAAATTTCTAAATATTATCCTAAATCTTAATTTCAAAACAATGTTTTTCTTTTAAAGTTCCTTTTACTTTTTGTAACTTTAAGTATATTAATCATTTAAAAAAACAAAGATGGATCAGTATATTGAAGATTATAATGTTCCACCGTATGTATTTCAAATCCTAAACATCGTTTTTGGATTATTGGTGATCTATATTTTATACCGATTGTACAAACATTTTACAAGAAAATAAATATAGGATTTTCTGCGTTAAATTGATTCAAAAAGTTTTCCAGGAAGTGGCCGTATAAGACCTTTCAATTCCATATTAATCAGAATTCCAGAGAGTTTGAAAATTGGAATTTCACATTCCATTGCAATGATGTCTAATAATTCCTTTCCAGCCTTTTGAAGAAAATCGTAAATCTTTTGTTCATCAGCATCTAATTCTACAAAAAGCTGTTTCTGAATATTTTTGGGTTTTTCTTTAATATCCCAATTCAACATATAAATTAAATCTGCCGCACTTGTCAGTACGTTCGCTTTCTGAGTTTTAATCAAATTATTACAACCTTGACTGTATTTATCGGTGACTCTTCCGGGCACAGCAAAAACATCACGATTGTACTCATTTGCCATATTTGCAGTAATCAAAGATCCTCCTTTATCGGCAGATTCAATTACAATTGTTGCTTCAGTCATACCAGCAACAATACGGTTTCTACGAACAAATTTTTCTTTATCGGGATTTGAATCACTCCAAAACTCTGTTATAAATCCACCATTCTCCTCCATTTTAGCCATGTATTTTTTATGCGTTCGGGGATAAATTTGATTCAAGCCATGAGCCAAGACGCCAATTGTTTGCAAATTATAATCTATAGCCGCTTGATGTGCTACAATATCAACACCATACGCAAACCCGCTCACAATTACTGGATCTAACGGAGCTATTTCTTCAATCAACTTTTTGCAGAAATCGGTTCCGTAAGAAGTGATTTGTCTAGTGCCAACAATACTAATTATTTTTCTGTTTTTAAGATCTATGTTTCCTGCTGTAAAAAGTAAAATTGGAGCATCAAAACAATGTTTAAGTCTTTCTGGATAGCTTTCATCTTGAAAAAAAGAAACCTGAATTGTATTATTTTTAATGAACAATAATTCTTTCTCTGCCCTTTCAAATATTGTTTTGTCCTTCAAATTCTTCAACAAAACAGATCCAATACCGTCAACGGCCGCCAGCTGAGAATTTTTGGCTTTAAAAATGTCTGAAGCCGATCCAAAAGAGTGGAGCAGTTTTTTGCCTAAAATATCACCCACTCCATCAACTTTCAACAAGGCAAGTAAACTAAATAAATCCTGATCGGTCATCTTTTTAAAACATTATGTAAAATAGAAAAAATAATTTTGATTTTTTGAATCGCAAATATCATTAAAACAAAGTTATTTCTTGTTAAAATAAAATCTAATTTTTCTAAAACGAAACTCACATACAGAAACTAAACAGCTAAATATTTGAAAGCGAATTGTATAAAAATAATTCTGAATTGTTAATAAAAATTGTGAATAAAATTTTGATAACTATACGCGATGCATAACTTTGTTACTATGAAAATCGAAGTATATATCTCACAGTTATTGTATCGTTATCAGTGTGTAACGGTTCCAGGATTTGGTGCATTTTTAACCGAAACTCACTCAGCGCAGCTGAATGAAAGCACTAATTCGTTTTTTCCTCCAAAAAAAACCATTTCTTTCAACAGTCGTATCAAAAATAACGACGGTTTGTTAGCAAATCATATTGCTCAAGCTGAGAAAACATCTTACGGTTTTGCAGTTAGCGCAATTGCTTTTGAGGTTTTAAATTGGAAAAAAACTTTGGAAGAAGGTGGCGTAATCCTTTTAAAAAATATTGGAGAATTGCGCTTAAATTCAGAAAGCAATATAATTTTCAGACCGAACGATCAGACCAATTATTTGGCGACTTCTTTTGGATTAAGTCCTTTTGTTTCTCCGATGGTGAAAAAAGAGGTTTTCGAGAAAAAGATCGAAAAGATTGCAGCAAAAGAAAAAGATGCCACTTTATTATACGAAAATGAAGAAGAAACCAAATCTTCAAATCGATTCTTACGTTATGCTGCAATTCTTGTTTTAGGACTTGGAATTACAGGAAGCATTGGTTATCCTTTGTACCAAAATCAAATTGACAATCAAACACTTGTTGTAGAACAAGCTGTTCAGAAAAAAGTACAAAACAAAATTCAAGAAGCAACTTTCTTTATCAAAAGTCCGCTTCCAGCTGTAACTCTTTCTGTAGATTCTGCTGCTGTCGAAACTGTAGAGCCAACAATGCCTTATCACATTATGGCTGGTGCGTTTAGAAGTGAGCAAAATGCTAGAAAAGCTTATAACCAACTAATTAAAGATGGTTTCAAAGCGAGAATGCTGAAAGAAAACAAACACGGTTTATTTCCTGTTTTATACGGAAGTTATGCTACAATGAAAGAAGCTGAACAAGCTCAAAAAGAAATACAAAAAGGTGAAAATCCACAAGCTTGGATTCTGGTAGAAAACCTATAAAATACTTTTAATCCTGTTCGAAAGAGCAGGATTTTTTTTGCCTTTCCAGATTGAATCAAATTTGGAATTGGCCTGAATATTTCTTTCAACCATTACAAGTTCCACGCGAAACATTCCTGCCGACTTATTCGTTATCTTTGGACAAACAAAAATCACAACAACCTCATTTTCTCAAGAACTTCAAAAAAAAGATAAAAACATAGAAGAACGATATTGCTCCGCAGAAATTAAAATTGACACAAATAACTCAGAAAAAGTAACTTGAAAAGCACTTCTTGCCATTTAATACAAAAGCCCGATTTCTAAACGAATCGGGCTTTTGTTTATCGTGAAACAATATTTGCGTCTTGCGATAGAATTTCTTTTTCCAATTGATATTTTAATAACATCTAAGGCGCCTATTATTATCGCCTAAATTGTAAAATGACATTCATCTTTAAAATTCCCTTTTTTATTCGTACTGATGAGTTCCAATTGATATCAAAATATCAAAACAAAAGTATTTAGTAAGATACCTATACTTCTTTCCTAGACTTCTCGCATTATTTTATCTAAATCAAATAAATTTATAAAATAAATATTACATTATTTAACAAATAAAACTATAAAAAATAATCTTTTTCTTATATTTTATCATTATAATTGCATCTATAATCCTAAATAGTTGCATAGAATATTAACCTTTAAATGCCAAAATATTAGAAGAAAAATTAAGAATGCCGCAAGATTTATGATTGTCTTTTTAATTCTTGCTACTTCTATCAAGTGTCAAAAAGATGACAATGATGTAGGACAGACAGATGCTAAAATTATGCAATCTGCCAAAGTATGGTTTAAAAACTATGAAGCAAAAGGTGAAAATTTTGCTTTACTTAAGGACTTAAATTACAATTGGAATGATGCAGAAATTACAAATTCAAAAGATGGAACACAAACAATTATAGTTCCTATAATTGAAGTAAAAAAAGATCAAACAGAGCTTTGGGAACAAAAATTGTATATTTATAAACTATCCGAAAACAATTACGAAGCGATGGTCTTTGAAATATATCCAGATGCAGATAATTCATCAATTAATAGTCCTTCTTTTAATGGCTATATAGTAGGGTGGGATTTAAAAAAGGGTTTTGTAAAAACTGCTAAGTTCGAAAACAATAGACTTATTGAAAATGGTGTTCTTACCTTAGCCCTTAAAAACAAACAAACTACAGGTAAAGCCCCTTCAAATCAAGTCGCCTGTCCTGCCGGAATAGAATGTGATGTAGATGGAGGAGGAACTACAGATACAGGTATACAATTAAAAGAAGTTGTAGTAAACAATAATTATCAAAATCCTTCGGGAGGAGGAGGTATTATTTACAATGGCACAGGTGGTACTAATCCAAATTACTCAGATGCTGGTTCTTATACCAATCATGGTACAGGTACAGGTTCTGGTTCTGAAGGTGGAGAAGATCAAAATGGAAATTCAACAGATCCTTGCGGACAAATGAAAGCATTAATAGACGTTACAAAAACAGGAAATATGAAACCTAGTATTGATTGGTTAAAGGGAAAAGTAATGGCTTCTGTCAATAGATTGGAACACGGTGTTGAAGTAAAAAAACTCATGAATCCAGATGGGACTTACAGGTATGAGTATAATCAGATATCATCACTAGATGAATTTTCAGTTCCATTATCAACAGGCTCTTCATATATTGGTGGAGCACATTCTCACCCAAAAAATGGCTATGCAATGTTTTCTTTTGGAGATGTAAAATTTTTAAGAAATGCTTATAATGATGCATCTCCAAGCAGAAAAGAAGATGTTTTTTGTATAATGGTCGCCAAAGATAAAGCCGGGAATGTAAATACTTATTCTATAAAAGTTAACGATTTTGCGTTATTAGACAGTAAGGTAAATTCAGTCTGGAATAATCCAAATTTAAATGATAAGTCAGAAAAAGAAAAATTAAAAAAAATACATGATGAACAGGCTGTATTATATGATGAAAGCGGAGGAGCCTTAGAAGAAAGTTTTCTCAAACAATTTGGCGCTTTTGGCATATCCATTTATAAAGCAGATCCATTATTGACTAAATGGAGCAAATTAGAACTTAATCCAACTACAAAAAAAGCAAATCTTGTACCTTGTACTTAACAATAATAAAATGATTATGAAAAACTATATTAATTTTTTAGCAGTATTTTTTATTTTTTTAAATAGCTGTTCGGGACAAAGTCAGATATTAGACATAACAACACCAAAAGAAGGATTTGTCGGCATAAGAGGCGTATATTATAAAGATACAAAAAATGTGTTAAACGGGTATGATGGCACTTATGTGTATACCAATGGCAATACATCCTTGAAAATAAAACTCCAGAAAAATATAAAGACTTCTATGAATGGTGCTTATTATGAAGACTTAATTGTTGGAGAATACCAATTAATTGAAAATGGAATTGAAAAAGTCAACACATTAAGTAGATTAACTCCGACAAGCAACAGTAATAATATAAGTGGCAAAAGGGTTCTGACAGGTACTGTATTAGGCTGCGATGATTGCTCAACAGATGAAAAACGCCTTAGACTAGGTTTTAGTGATGAACTGTCTCCTCAAGTAGGAGAAATTGATATAAGAAAAACTACTGTCAATGGAAAACCTGCAATTATCGCAGAAATTTGGTATACGGGACCAATGGCTGTTAGGGAAGGCCAGCCAAAACCAAAGCCAGCAATTATAAAAGGCGGTAAATATTTGATGATAAAACAATAGCCTATATATAAAATCCTCAAGTATTACTGATACTTGAGGATTAAAAAATGGAACCTATGAAAAATTAGACGCTTACCATTCTATTTTTTATTCTGCTAAACAGCACCTGTGGACAATCTGGAGAGGTTTTCATTTCAACAATAACATCATCTGGCAATAAACAGATGAAATTATTTTTGGCGCCATAGCAAAATTTAATAGATAGAATTGTATGTCCTACTTTGGCGACGCAAATATTACCTACTAAATCCATGATTCTAAACAAACAGTAGATTACCAAGAACTTGACAAAGCAATTTTCGCCATTTAACATAAAAGCCCGGTTTCTAAACGAATCGGGCTTTTTGTTTATCGTGAAACAATTTTTGCGTCTTGCGATAGAATTTCTTTTCCGGACTGATAAACCGTCAACACTGCAGGTGGCGAATCTTTCTGACCCAAAACAATAAAATAACATCTATACTTGAAATTGCCTTTTTTAAAATCAAAATAATGATTTCCTCCTGTTCCGTCTGCAACAAAAACTCCTTTTTCGATTATAAGATCTGGATTTTCAGTCATTTCCTGTTTGATGGACCATGAAGCGTAACGATAATTATCATTTCCTAAATCATCAATTCTAATTCTGAATTTGGATGTTTCCAGAATTGCAACAGGTTTTTTAAATTTTGAAAGTGAATTATTTACTGCATTTTTCTGCTTTGCGATTAGTGCATTTTTCATTTTCAGTTCTTCATCAGATTGATGATTGATACTGATGATTCTTCCATCTGTATCGATCCACATATCTCCTCGATTGAGCATAATTCCCCTCCATCCTACTTCTGACCAATCTTTTGCAGGATCCGATTTTGTTATTTTTTCAACCAGAACTTTATCAAAAATTTGATTATATCTTTTTACAAAATCGGCCTTATCCTTTACTGACGGAATTGGATATTCTCTCTTGAACGGAAATTTTATTCGCTTTGCAATTGCTTCTTTATCGGCTGTTTTCACTTCGAAAATAAATTTCGAAATGAACTTTTGATATTCTGGTTTCAAATCCTGAGCAATCAAAAACGAAGAATTAAACACCAAAATTGTTAGCAATATTTTAAATGTTTTCATGTCAAAAATAATTTAATGCGTTAGAAATTAGATTTTTGAAAAACAGAAAACAGTGTTTCACGTAGGACGCTTCAGAAATTAATTTATGCTCGCTTTAAACATTTTCAATTCGTCCCAAGTAAATTCATCTCCATATTTTTCTTTCAAAGGACTCAAAGATTCTTCTTGATAAAACTGGAACGCTTCACGCAAGGCCAAAATTTTATAATACGGAAGAACATCAGTAATTTCGATTTTCTTCGACTGAATAAGTCTTATCAAATGGCCTTCGATAGTTTGAACATTCAATTTACGCATTCTCGCAATATCTTCAATAGAATTTTTATCCATCCACAAATCGTACGTTTCTTCGACTGTCGTTTTTTTAGCCGTTTTAAGCTCGTTTTTCTCTGTCTTAGCTGATTTGTATCGAACAACGGGTTCTTCTGTTCTAAAAATGTCTGTATTTGTCGTTTTCAGCTCTTCTCTTATCCTTTCCGTTTTGTTCGCTTTGTAATTTTTAATATTTGGCGACGTCAGCTTTTCTTTACTGATTTCTTCGCCGGCAACAACAACTTCGATCAATAACTTGGCTTTCATCAATCGCAAAACGGCTTTGGTTTGAAGATCTTCTAAAAAATTAAGTTCTTCATAGAACTCTTTAACTTTTTTAAATTTTTGAATTTCAGCCATTTTGTAGATTAGATCATCGACCAACTTATCCATTTGTTTGAAGAAATAATCGTAGGCCGCATCTACCCTTTCTTTCACAAAAAACAAATCGACCGTTTCTTTGATGAAAATTTTATTGAGTTGCGAAATGAATTTCTGCGAAGGATCTAAAAGTTGCTCCATAATTTCCATGCGCTTGTGTGCCCAAACTGCATGTTTCGTTTTTTCGGAGCCAGCAGCATTTTCGTTATAACTAAAACGATGATTTCGCCATTCTTGCGCCAATTCTCCCCAATTAAAACTGTTTATCAAATAGTTATGAATAAAATTTTTGGTTTCAAAGTGAAGTGCTTTCTCCAAAGTCTCTTCTGTTGCTCTGTTCAAAGCGTAATCCATCACATCTTGATCGTTCGAAATGCCATTCATCTGCATCGGAGAAAGCAAAATAAGCCCGTTTAACGAACGCAAACGCGAAAGTGCTACGTAGGCCTGCCCGGGTAAAAAAACTTGCGATACATCGAGCGCTGCTTTGTCAAAAGTCAAACCTTGGCTTTTGTGCACCGTAATAGCCCAAGCCAACTTGATTGGGTAATGCGCAAAAGTTCCCAAAACCTCTTCTTCGATATCTTTGGTTTGTTCGTTGACTTTGTAGCGGATATTTTTCCATTCGTACTTTTCAACTTCAAGGGTCATGTTCTCTTCTGGAAAGTGAACAAAGATTTCTTCGTCAGAAAGCGATTTGATTACGCCCATCTTTCCGTTGAAATATCTTTTTTCAAAAGACAAATCATTTTTGACGAACATGATTTGTGCTCCGACTTTCAATTTCAATTCTTCTTCGACAGGAAATATCTTTTCTGGAAAATCTCCCACCACAAATGGCGTATACACATATTCTTTACCATCTAAATCACTGATTGACTGTGAGTTGATAGAATCTGCTTTGGCATTATGCGTTGTAAGCGTTATATAACCTTTGTTCTCTTTGAAATCAAAATCTGGCTTAACATACTGATTTAGAATGGCTATGTCTTCTGGAGTAATCTGATTATTTCGAAGATTGTTCAAAACTGAGATAAAAGCATCGTCTGTCTGGCGATAGATTTTTGACAATTCAATATAAATTGGCGGATACGTTTGGAGAACATGAGAATGAAAAAAGAATTTCCCTCGGTAATAATTTTTCAGCGTTCGCCATTCTTCATCGCGAATCACTGGTGGCAACTGTAGCAAGTCTCCAATAAACAAAACCTGGACTCCACCAAAAGGCTGTGTGTTTCTTCGAACCGTCTGCATCATAAAATCAACCGCGTCCAACAAATCGGCACGCATCATACTGACTTCATCAATAACCAAAAGCTCCATGTTTTTGATTACATTTCGTTTAACGTTATTCATTTTGAAATGGCGACGAAGTGATTCCTTGTTTTCAAACTTTACCGTTTCCGTAAATTGTGCGCTCGCTTCGTAAGACGGAATAAAAGCAGAAAACGGAAGTTGAAACATGGAATGGATTGTTACTCCTCCGGCATTCAAAGCTGCGATTCCGGTTGGTGCAACGACCACAGTATTTTTATGCGTTGTCGCGATAATTTCTCGCAAAAGCGTAGTTTTTCCAGTACCTGCTTTCCCCGTAAGAAAAATAGATTTCTGAGTCTGATTAATGAATTGCAAAGTATAAGCTGCCGCTTCTGAAACGTTCTGCATTGGGCTTGTATTAAAAAAATAAAATTACCGCATTTTTATAAAAAGAAAAAACCTAAATCGCAGTGGATTTAGGTTTTCAGTAATTTAGTTAGTTTGGTAGTTTTTATTTTTTTGCTTCGCCTTCTTTTGTTTCAGCTGCTGGTTTTGCATCTGCTTTAGGCTCTGCTTTGTATTTGTCGTTTAATGCTTTTACAATATCTTTTGTGATATCGTATTTCTCTTCAGCATACAAAATTGATGCAGCATCTCCTGTTCCGTAGATGTAAGAGTAACCATTTTTCTTTCCGTAGTCTTTAATGAATTTTTTAACTCCACTAACAAGAGAATCCATTTCAACACCACTTTCTTGTTGTAATTGTTGTGCTAATGCTTGTTGTGCATAACCTAATTGCTGCTCTCTTTTTTGCAATTCAGCTCCTCTTTGCTGTGCCCAAGCTTGACCGTTTGCTTGTGCCTGGCTTTGAAAATTAGCAGCGTCTTGTTTAAAACGTGAAATCTCAGCTTGTAATTGTCTACCTTTTTCTTCCGCTTGAGCTTTGTACTTTGCCTCTAAATCTTTTGCCTCAGTGTATTCTTTCATTAAAACCGAAGTATCCACGTAAGCTGTTTTTACTTCCTTTACCTCTGCTGTTTTATTACAAGAAACTGCGAAAACTGAAAGTGCGATAATAACTAATGCTTTTTTCATTTTTTTAAATTCTATTTTTTTAAGTATTGAAGACAAAAATATAAAAAAATCAATAGCATCAGCATAAAGTTTAAAAAATGCGCAAATTTTATGATATTGTTTTTATTTATCGAAAAAATAATACCAATAATTCAACTTTATAACATAAAAACCATTGTTTTTTATCATTTTTTTAAATCAAAAAAGCTATTTCTTCATGTTTTTAAGAAATAGCTTTTTGTTTATTATTTTGAACTCTATTTGTTCTTTAGAACATAAATATGCGATGAATATTCTTTTGTGTTTTTTGCTTTCAAATTTGATTTCAAACCAACGAAAAAAGCTTTAATATAATTCATCTTTCCTGTTTTGTATTTTTCGGACAAAAGGCTCACGTAAAACGAATCAAACTTCATTGGAAGGATTTTTTCCAATTTCATATCCACTCTTTCAAAAAGCACGTGAATTGATTTTTTTGAAAAATGCCAAAAGTGAATTGGCACATCATAAGCTGCCCAAAAAGTTTGATAGTGATTTGCGTCAAACGATTTATAGTTTGGAACCGCAACAATTAAAGTTCCAGTTGGTTTTAATAAACGCTTCAGTTCTTGAATCTGAAGTTCTAAATCTGGAACGTGTTCCAAAACATGCCACATTGTAATTACATCCAAAGAATTACTTTCTAAAGTGCTAGTTTCTTCTACAAATGAAATTCCTTTTTCTTTCGCAATATTTTTTGCTCGATCGCTTGGTTCTACCCCAATGGTTTCCCAACCATCATTTTTTGCTGTTAGAAGAAAATCTCCAGTTCCAGCTCCAATATCCAAAAGTTTTCCTTTTTTCGATTGCTGGCTATTGATTAGATTCAATTTATTCTTAAGCGCAATATTTTTTACAAAATGATATGCTTTTTCAAATAACGAACGTTTGTTATCTGTATGCGAAATATAATCTTCGCTTTCGTAGTATTTGCCTAAATTTTGAAGTTCGGGCTGCGGAGAAGTAATTAGCATATCTAATTCTTCATCGTAATACAAATCAAAAATTTCTTTTGAAACAGAATGGTCTTTTACCGTAAGAAAGTGTTTTTTGTTTAAAACGTTCATTTTTTAAATTTATAGATATTTGGGTTTAATTTATAGCAAATCCTAAAAACGAAATTTTATCGCTTTTAGGATTTTTGTTTTTTTCTTTTATTCTTCTAAACTCTTTTTGATTTCTTCAAAATTGATAATTCAATACAATTGCAAATCTACTTTATTCAGCCTCTTTGCAAATTAATATCCTTTTCAAATTTGATTTTCTTTCCATCTGAAACGGCTAATAATTCAAATTATTTCAAAAAAAATCATTCTTATTTCAGCAAAAGGTTTCACGTGGAACAGAAACAATTTAAGATTTCAGACTTTAGATTCTAGATTTATTCTCGATTCTGAAATAAAAAACTAAAAGCATTATAGTTTCACGTGGAACATTTAAAAGTTTTTAGTCCCAGTTTAAAGTCTCAGTAAAAACTGAAAACTGGGAATGCAAACTTTTTTACCTTCCCATATAAATCAAAAGCACGGAAATATCACTTGGTGACACTCCGCTAATTCTTGAAGCTTGTGAAATAGTTACAGGACGAATCTTGCTTAATTTCTGTTTTGCTTCAATAGACATCGACTTGATTTTATTATAATCAAAATTGTCTGGAATTTTCACTTCTTCCAAACGATTTAATTTATCTGCATTATTTCTTTCTTTTTCGATATAACCAGAATATTTAACCTGAATTACGGCTTGTTCTACAATTTCTTCATCCAAATCATTTTCTTTGATATATGCTTCAACCTTTTCAAATTTCAACATATCTTCTAATTCAATTTGTGGACGAGAAAAAATCTTAAACATTTTATCTCCTTGAGAAATTGGTGCTGATTCTTTTGCTTCCAAAATCGGATTTGTTTCTGCAATCGTAACACTAGTTTCTTTAAAGAATTGAACCATCTTTTCAGATTCGTTTAATTTCTTTTCCATTCTTCGTAAACGATCTTCAGAAGCTAAACCAATTTCGTATGACATTGGAGTCAATCTGAAATCGGCATTATCTTGACGTAACAAAGTTCTATACTCCGCTCTTGATGTAAACATACGATATGGTTCTTCTGTTCCTTTCGTAATCAAGTCATCAATTAGAACTCCGATATACGCTTCGTCACGTTTTAAAATCAATGGATCTTTTTCGTGTACTTTCAAGTGTGCATTTATTCCAGCCATCAAACCTTGAGAAGCTGCTTCTTCGTAACCTGTAGTTCCGTTAATCTGTCCTGCAAAATATAATCCTTCAACTAACTTTGTTTCCAAAGTATGTTTTAATTGCGTTGGCGGAAAGAAATCATATTCGATTGCATAACCAGGTCTAAAGAATTTTACATTTTCAAAACCTGCAACTGAACGAAGCGCTTTGAACTGGATATCTTCTGGAAGTGAAGTTGAAAATCCGTTTACATAAACTTCACAAGTATTCCATCCTTCTGGCTCAACAAATAATTGATGACGCTCTTTATCTGCAAAACGATTTATTTTATCTTCAATCGATGGACAGTATCTTGGTCCTAAACTTTTGATTCTTCCGTTAAACATCGGAGAACGATCAAAACCTTCTCTCAAAATATCATGAACATTCAATGAGGTGTACGTCATGTAACAAGAACGCTGATGCGTTAACGGAGAAGTCACATCTGAATAAGAAAACTTAGCTGGCTTTGCATCTCCTTTTTCTTCATTCATTTTAGAATAATCTAAAGAACGTCCATCTACTCGAGGTGGCGTTCCTGTTTTCATTCTTCCAGCTTCAAAACCTGCTTTGATCAAATCTTCGGTAATTCCAGTTGCAGCACTTTCTCCTGCTCTACCACCACCGAACTGTTTTTCTCCGATATGAATTAAACCATTCAAAAAAGTACCGTTCGTCAAAACAACAGATTTGGAACGAATCTCCACACCAAGTGAAGTTCTAATCCCTTTTATCTTTCCATCTTCAATTATCAATCCTTTTACCATCTCTTGATAAAAATCAAGATTTGGAGTTGCCTCCAACATCATTCTCCATTCTTCTGCGAAACGCATTCTATCACTTTGAACTCTTGGCGACCACATTGCAGGTCCTTTTGATTTGTTCAACATCTTGAACTGAATCGCAGTCTTATCAGAAACAATTCCTGAATATCCACCAAGCGCATCAATTTCACGAACGATCTGTCCTTTAGCAATTCCACCCATCGCAGGATTACAAGACATCTGTGCTATGTTCTGCAAACTCATTGTAACCAATAAAGTTTTCGATCCCAAATTTGCAGCCGCAGCCGCAGCTTCAGAACCAGCATGGCCTGCACCAACCACAATAACATCGTATTCTTCTAAAAACATTTTGTTTTATTATTCTCCAAAAACCGCTAACGCGGTTTCTAGAATTACATTTATATTTTTCTTGTTCCACGTGGAACTTTTTTTTTTGTTTCAGGTTTCAAGTTTCAAGTTTCAAGTTCAAACTGAAACCTGTAAACTGATATCTTCAAATTCAGAAAACAAATAAAAACGTTTCACGTGGAACATCTTTTTATTTACTTTCAAACAGAACTTTCAAACAGAACTTTCAAACAGAACTTTCAAACAGAACTTTCAAATCAGAACTTTCAAATCAGAACTTTCAAATCAGAACTCCGAAACAGAATCTTTACAATAAATGTTTCACGTGAAACATTTCTAAACTTCCAAAAGAACATTTTAAGATCATGTTCCACGTGAAACATCCATTCTTTTTCTTTTAAATTCAAACTTAAAAAATCGTTCCACGTGGAACGATTTAATCCTTTATTCGAATTTCTTATATTAACGTTCCACGTGGAACGCTACAAAATTCTTTCATTTTCTTCGGATATGTTTCACGTGGAACGTTATAAAAATTTAAAAATCCAAAACGTTTCACGTGGAACATATATATAAAAAAGATGTTTAATTACTGTTCCACGTGAAACATCTTCATTTTCTCTTCTTCCTTCTGTCTCATTAATTGAGCTTCTTCCTCTGACTTATCTTTGTATCCACAGTAATGTAGTATACCATGAGATAGCACTCTTTTAAGTTCTTCAGCAAATGAAACATTGAAGTCTTTTGCATTATCTGCAACGCGTTCTACAGAAACAAAAATATCTCCATTTAACTCGTTACCAACTGAATAATCAAAACTAATTATATCAGTTAAAGTGTCGTGATCTAAATATTCTACATTAATTTTATGAAGATACTCATCATCACAAAATATATAATTGATTTCTCCTTCGTTCTTATTTTCAGAAACAATTACAGCACTAAGCCAGTCACTAAAAGCCTGCTCGTCTCCTAAAGTAAAATCTGTTTCGTAATTAAAATTTATCATTTTGTATTAAAGTATTCTTGAACTTTTTGATTAAAATTCGATCGCAAAGGTAGTGATTGTCTGTTTAATATCTCTACACTGTTTAAATATTCCAATAGTGAACTTGGCAAAGCATTGGAACGATTAGTAAATTCAGCCTTATTAGTTTCAGATTGTCTTTGTGTATCTTGACCTTGTTGCTGAACTGCGTTATTCAATTTCCATAATTCTTGCTGAATATTCAATATACGTTGCAGGTTCTCATTCTTAAATCCTTTGTTTAAAATCTGCTTTTCAGATTGTTTCATTTGGTCTATTACAGATTTACCTTGAGAGTCTAAACCTTTCTTTGCTAATTCTTTTTGAAGAGCTTCACGAAGTTTAACTTGCTCTTTGTAAATCTCCATTATAGCTTCAGCATCTCCTTCTCCATCTTCTCCTTCATTACCGTTCTTCTCTCCATTTCCATTCTTTCCATCTTTACCCGAAGAACCTTTATCTCCACTTTTGTTACCTTGTCCTTCTTTACCCTGACCATCTTTTCCTTGCCCATTTTGTCCCTGCCCAGATTTTCCATCTTTACCTTCTCCAGGTTTATCTCCAGATTGCTGTCCAGGTTTCATACCTTCTTTCATCTTATCAGCAAGTCCTTTTTGTTTCTGAATAATATCTGGCAATTGCATTCCTTGTCCGTCTCCAGGTTTAGGTTTCCCCGCTCCCGGTTTAGACATTGACATCTGCATGTTATTCAATAAATCACTTAAAAAATCGGCTAACTTATTGGCTGATGAAACTGCATATTGTTGGTGTGAAACTCCTCTTGGAATCTGAACATCGGTTAAAGTTTCTATAGCCTTATCCATGTTGTATTGAACGTTTCCAATTTCTTTAGTTACGTCTTCTGCTACCTTTGGGTTACGTAATGAAAGTGCAAACAAACTATCATCAACATGTCTAAACTGCTGTTTCAAATTCTGTTGAATCTTGATGTTTTTTGTAAATGTAGAAGAACCTAATTTCATTGCTTTAAACTGTTTCATCACATCTTCTTGTGATAAAGAATAAGCTAAAAGATTATCTAGAATCTGACGAAGCATTGCTACATCTTCTTCCAATTGTTCCTGTTCTCCACCTTCCATTTCACTCTGCATTTCTTGAGCCATAGACTTCATTTTCTTTGCAGCACTTTTCTGTTTTGGTTTAGCTCCAGAAGTATTCTTTTTACTTAATTCTTCAGAAGCTTTATTAAGATCATTGTCTACGTCTTTCTCTTTAGAAGCATCTGATGGAATATCCAAAGGTTTCTTTAAGGTCTTGTTTTCCTCTTTCAAATCTTTTAAATCTTCCTGAATTTTATCAAAAGATTTATTGATTTCATCCTGTTTTTCTTTAGTATTTTCTTTCTCTTTATTTGATAACTGTTCCTGTTGTTCTGACAGTTTATTTAATTTCTCAGCAACCTGTTCTGCTTTCTTTGAAACATAAAAACGTTTGGTTAACTCAACCAATTGTTCTAGATTACGAGATTGGTTTTTACTAATTTGCTTGAACTTTTCCATCTTATCAAACAGTTCTTCACTGTTTAATTTATCATTCAGGTTCTTCAATTCATCTAATAATTTTTGATTTTTTTCTAAATCTTTCTGTGCATTATCTAAACGCTTTTGCAAATCATCAGCAGTTTTATCTTTCTTATCGTCTTTAAACTTATCTAAATTCTGATTCATTTTTTCAGAAAACTGTTTCATCATTTCGTCTTGTTGTTTCTGACGTTTGATAAAATCATCAATCTTCTGCTGATCTTTAAACTCTAAATTATCTTTTTCTTTTCCTGTATTTTGAAGCTTATCCATTTCTGAAATCTGCTTTGTTTGGTTCTTCAAAGATTTAGATAAACTATTGATGTTTTGATTTTGCTGTTGTAATTCTTGATCCTGAATTTCATCTGTTGTAGCTACACGATCTGAAAACGTAGAAGACTTTGTACTCTTAAAACCATGTGGTGCATCGTTATCAAAAACTTCAAAATAGTACTCGTATGAAACTCCTTCTTCTACTGGAAGGTTACTTGGAAAATTAAAAACAAACTGATCAAATACTCCAGTCTTAACAGGAATGTTTCCACGCTTAACAGATTGAGGTTTATTACGTTCGTAGTATACAATTTGCAATTTCGAAAGTCCGTAGTCATCACCCAATCTTCCTAGAATATAGTTCTTGTCTAGCTTCAAACTGTCTGGCGCTGGCCCCACATTTATAGTTGGAAACTGATCTTTGATTACAGACAGCTGATAATCTAGTTTTTCGTAGTTTTTAACCTTATCATTAGACGTAAGAATTTGATATTCTGTATTTTGACTAATATTTTTACTCAATTTAAAATCATTTTCAACCTTATTGAACTTAAATACTTCATTGTCTCTTTTCCATTCAATTTCTTGTGTAGATTTGGTATTCATTTTCCAAGTTACGGTCGTTCCTTCAGGTACAATTGCATTTCCAGTTCCTTGAATTGTCTCTGATTTTTTCTTTAGATAAGAAGGAAAATTTAAAACCATTTCGAAGTTTGCAATAGATGGAACTGTGATAACTTTCAATTCGTATTCTTCTGAAACTACCGAATTTCCTTCAAAAGAAAATTGAATATTCTCAGCTGGTTTCTCCACTTTAAATTCAAACTTTCCAGGTTGAGAAGATTCCATAAAATAGCTTTCATTGCCAATATGAATCGTAACATTTTCTGGAACTACATTTCCAACAGATTCCATTTTGATAACGAAATCTTTATTCTGTTCAGCTTGTAAATTCGAATTCAAAACCACAAACTTGAAAGGAGCTGGCGGTAAAAATGCAGAATTAAAATGCACTACTCTATTCAAACTTTGAGAAATAATATTACTATTTCCTGAAATATAAAACACAGCAAAAAGTAAAATTGGAACTAAAGCCAATGGTAAATACTTTTTATTAGCTTTAAAATTGATGGCATTTCCAAAAGGAATTGGCTGCAGTGAATTTGCTTTTTGCTCAATTGAAGCTAGAACTAATTCTGAACTTTCTGAATTATTTTCAGAAGACAATTGCAAAAAGTTAGTAAGCTTATCACTCACTTCTGTAAAATGATTTCCAATAATTTTTGAAGCCTGACTATAATCAATTCCCTTTTGAAGTTTGAACAACTTGAACAAAGGAAAAAGAATTAAACGGACTAAAAGGAAAACTTCAACTCCGACAAATAACCAAAATAGAAAAGTTCTTCCTAATGGTTTTAACCAAAGAAAGTACTCCACAAAAAGCGTAAATAGAAAATATAATAATCCAAAACCGGTAAAAAGTAATATCCCTTTTATCAGTTCGTTGGTATAATATTTCTTAATGAAAGCCTCTAACTTTTGATATATTGCAGATGATGTTTTCAAAATAAATCTATTTTAATTATAACCTATAAAAGTAGTAATTATAACAATAAGTCTGAAAGTCAAAAGTCGAAAGTCAAAAGTTTAGCACACAGCTAAAAACCTTTCAAACTTTCGACTTTTGGCTTTTGACTAATATCGTATCTTTGCAACAAAATTTAAACAAATGTCAAAGCAAGTTCGTGTGCGTTTTGCACCAAGTCCGACTGGACCGTTACATATTGGCGGAGTTCGTACTGCCCTATTTAATTATTTATTTGCAAAAAAACATAATGGTGTTTTTTATCTGAGAATTGAAGATACAGATCAGACTCGTTTTGTTCCAGGTGCAGAGGCTTACATTATGGAAGCTCTTGAATGGTTAGGAATTGCTCCTGAAGAAACAGTTGGGAAAAATGAAAAATTTGGTCCATACAGACAAAGCGAACGTAAAGATTTATACCAACAATATGCAGATCAGTTGATAAATTCTGGTTGGGCATATTATGCTTTTGATACTCCTGAAGCTTTGGATGCACATAGAAAACAACACGAAGCTGAAGGAAAAACATTTATTTACAATCACCACAATCGTGAAAAACTAGATACATCATTGGTAATTTCTGCAGAAGAAACTGCTAAAAGAATTGCAAATGGAGAACATTATGTAATTCGTTTTAAAACTCCGGTTGATGAAACTTTACATTTGAAAGATATCATTCGTGGTGATGTTAAGTTTGAAACTAATCTTTTGGATGATAAAGTTTTATTCAAAAGTGACGGAATGCCAACGTACCATTTAGCGAATATTGTTGATGATCATTTGATGGAAACTTCACATGTAATTCGTGGTGAAGAATGGTTGCCTTCTATGCCTCTTCACGTTTTATTATACAAAGCATTTGGTTGGGAAGCTCCAGAATTTGCTCACTTACCTTTGATTTTGAAACCAGTTGGAAATGGAAAATTATCAAAAAGAGATGGAGACAAAATGGGATTCCCAGTATTTCCTTTAGAATGGAAAACTGAAGAAGGTGTTTCATCTGGTTATAGAGAAAAAGGATTTTTCCCAGAAGCTGTTGTAAACTTCCTTGCTCTTTTAGGATGGAATGATGGAACTGATAAAGAATTATTTTCTTTAGAAGAATTAGCAGAAGCTTTTGACTTGAACAGAGTTCACAAAGCTGGAGCAAAATTTGATCCAGAGAAAAATAAATGGTTCAACCACCAATATTTAGTAAAACAAAATGATGCTGATTTAGCAAAAACCTTCTCTCCTATTTTAGAAGAAAAAGGCTTCTCGACTCCGCTCGAAGTGACAACTCGCATTGTATCACTTATCAAAGAAAGAGCAAATTTCGTTTCTGAATTTTGGGATTTAACTGATTTCTTTTTCCAAGCGCCAACATCATATGATGAGAAAGCAAGTAAAAACTGGAAAGAAGAAACTCCTACTTTAATGCAAGAACTGATTTCTGTTTTAGAAAATATCGAAGATTTTACTTCTGCAAATATTGAAGCAATCGTAAAAGATTGGTTAACCAAAAACGAAATCGGAATGGGTAAAGTAATGCAACCTTTCCGTCTAAGTTTAGTTGGAGCTCTAAAAGGTCCTCACCTATTTGACATTGTTGAAATCATTGGAAAAGAAGAAACTATTTCTAGAATCCAGAAAGCAATTGAAACTTTATAATTAAAAATTTCATTCAAAAATAGAAACGCTAAGAAACATCGACCAAATGTTCTTAGCGTTTTTTTAATGTTTGGTAATTCCTTTTTAGAAGAATTTTCGTAATTTACCAAAATTCATAAATTAAACTAAATAACCATGAGTACAGCATTTATTATCTTTTTAGTATTGGCATTCTTCATTTTCATGTCGTCGTTCTTTACTGTGAAACAACAATCTTCCGTAATTATCGAACGATTTGGAAAATTTCAGAGTGTAAGAAATTCAGGATTACAACTTAAAATTCCGATGGTTGATAGATTGGCCGGAAGAGTAAATCTTAAAATTCAGCAACTAGATGTTATCATCGAAACTAAAACTAGAGACAACGTTTTCATCAAAATGAAAGTTTCAGTTCAGTTCAAAGTGATTCAAAATAAAGTGTATGAAGCATTTTATAAATTAGAATATCCGCATGATCAAATTACTTCTTATGTATTTGACGTAGTTCGTGCCGAAGTTCCGAAACTAAAATTGGATGACGTTTTTGAAAGAAAAGATGATATTGCGGTTGCAGTAAAACGTGAATTGAACGAAGCAATGTCAACTTACGGATATGATATTATCAATACTTTGGTTACTGATATTGATCCGGACATTCAGGTAAAAAATGCAATGAACAGAATCAACGCAGCTGATAGAGAAAAAACTGCAGCTGAATTTGAAGCAGAAAGTTCAAGAATTAGAATCGTTGCAAAAGCAAAAGCTGAAGCAGAAAGTAAACGTTTACAAGGTCAAGGTATTGCAGATCAGCGTCGTGAAATTGCAAGAGGTCTTGTAGAAAGTGTTGAAGTTTTGAACAATGTCGGTATTAATTCTCAAGAAGCTTCTGCCCTAATTGTAGTTACTCAACATTATGATACTTTACAATCTATTGGTTCTGATACAAACTCAAATTTAATTCTTCTTCCGAATTCTCCACAAGCCGGAAGCGATATGCTAAATAACATGGTTGCTTCTTTTACGGCTTCAAACCAAGTGGGCGAAATGATGAAAAAAGGAAACAAGAAAATTGAAAAACCAAAACCAACTCACAGACAATCTGGTTATGAAGATGATGTTCAACCAGATGTTCAACAATAATTTAAAAATAAAAAAGAGGCTTAATCGCCTCTTTTTCTATTTATGAACCAACCTATTACATACGGTAAAATGGTCTGTAGAATTTTTACATAAGAATTTGAAAAGTAATCTGTGTAAGATGAAATGAAACCATTTACAATATTTTGCGGTGTGATACTTTCCTTTGTTTTCTGAAAACTCAAAACCAATTTCTGATAATTGATTTCTTTTTCCAATTTCAAAATTTCTAGATCTCTTTCAATCTCAGCATACGAAGAGTATTTTTTTCTTTCCATAATTAATCATTAAAAAAGATTTCTGAAAATTTCTCCAAAATTGGTCCTTCAACAAATTTGTCTTTTATAAAGAAAAGCAAAATAGTTATTACCAAATAGATTCCTCCTACCGTCAAAAATCCGAGAGCATTACTTTCAAACAAAGAACCAAAAGCATACGCTGCGGCGAAAGATCCAAAAATCATCACCATACTGAAACACAATAAAATCAAAGTAAACTTAAAGATTAAAGTTGTTGATTTCATTGCAACCTTAAAACCCCAAAGTTTGTAATAAGCTAAATGACTTTCAATGTATTCTTTAGCTTGATCCTGAACTTTTTCAGTGTTTTCTTTTAATTCTTCAAAAGCCATATTTAAAATTTTAGATAAAAAAAAAGCACAAAACTTTCTTATAAAAATAAGCAAGTAATGTGCTTTATAAAAATATTATTTCTGAAGTTTAGCGTTTTGTGCTTTTAACTCAGCCAATTTAGTTTCTAAAAAAGTAATTACTTCTTCTGTTTTATGGCTGACATTAGAAAGTAACTCATTCAAAGTTCCGTCAAGATTATGAGTAGCACTCGTAAATTTTTCACGAAGAACTTCAGAGCTGGCATCAAAAGAATCTTTCAGATTATGTTTAGCATCATCGATACCTTCCTTAATTTTTGCTCTTGTTTTTGATCCTTTATCTGGAGCAAATAAAATTCCGATTGCCGCTCCTGCAGCCGCTGCAGCTAAAATTGCTGCTGCTGTATTTAAATTCTTAGACATGATAGTTACAATTTAAAATTATTAATAAAGATACTCTTTTTTAAAATGATAAAACTTTGATTAATTGCAATTTACAAAAAATTAACAATCTTATTAATACACATAAGCTACAGCTTCGTACTTACCATCTGCTTTTTCAACAATGCTAACAAAAGGATAACCATTTGAAGCCGATTTAGATTTAATTCTCATAGCAGTCTGGTTCTGATTTGCAATTGGCGGTTCTCCTTTTGTCCTTGTTGAGACACCTGTAAAACTCGCTGCTTGTTTCAGTCCTATTGTTTTTTCTTGCGGAAGAACAGTTACCATTTTGTAATCATCTTTTGAGTCAACTACTATTTTATCAGAAACTTTTTGAGTTTGTTTTGTTTCTTTATTTGTAATAGATGAAACTGCATATTTACTGATTTTGATTTCTTCAGAACTTCCGTTTAAAGAATAGTAAACAAAACCATTTTCAGATTTAATAAAATTTACATCAAGTTGTTCTCCGTTGTGTTTTGTAATTTGATGTGTTTGAGAAATTGCAACATTTGCAAATAATAATGCTAGTGTGAAATATAAAATTTTCATGATAATTAGATTTAAATTAAAAATTGTCAGACCTGAAATTTAAAAACTAAACTTTCACTCAAATTCAATATTATGGTATTTTGTACATTATGACACAATTTGAAAAAATATCTTTTACGGGAAATATTATCAAAATTATATCATAATAAAAATCAGAACATAAAATTGTCTTTTTAGGAAATCAGTTTTGATAATCTATTGTTTTAAAAATTACGAGTTTCTAAAAACAATAAATTTCAACTTAGATTCTTTACGGCAAATTTTAATTTTTTACAAAAATCATCTCTGACTTTTGGTATTGAGTTAAAAATAGCAGTTTTATAAACAATTGTGTGTTAACAACCCGTTAAACTGACTAAAATAACAGTAAAAACTAAAATAAAGCTCTTAAATAAACGATTATCACAAAAACGAGTTATCTATCAAACACGTTTAAAAAATGCCTTAAAATTAATTTATGAAGGTTAAAAATAATATACAAAAACTATTATTTTTAATAATTCAATCATTTTTATAAATAATAATTAAAAACTAAACTTTTAAAAAATCTATAATAAAAATCTATAAATAGAAAAACTAAAATAAAGGGCTTTGTAAATAATTAAAAACTATTATATAATATTCTTTAGTTAGTTTTATAAATAATAAATACAAACTAAATTTTAGACAATAATAATAATCAAAACTTATGATTATAAAAATTAAAGTCAAAAATATAAAAAATAAGAAAAAACCTTAATTTTAGTTTTTTTAGAAGAAAACTGGAAGCAAAAAAGTAAAAAAATAAAATAAAGAGTTTTAATGAATGAAAAGTAAAAAAAGGTCTTCTCTACTCGACTATTTTTTATTCTTCTTTAAAATTAAATTATGAAAGTCACTTTTAATATATAAAACAAATAAAAATATTAAAATTAATAGATTTTACTAATAATAGATAAAATATTAAAAATCACACATTTTAAATAATTAAATTTTATTATTAAGGATTTAAAACAAAAATTAGACATAAAAAAAGTACATAATCAAAATAAAGCTTTCTAATAGATTTAAAATAAAAAAATGAATTCCTTATCCAATAAAATTTTATTTTCGATTAAATTAAATTTATGAAAGTCAGTTTTAATCTATAAAAATTATAAAATTTTACTTTTTAATAGTTAACCTATATAATAAAAAAAAGCGCTTATAAAAGCGCTTTTAATAAATTTATCTGATATTACTTCTTCACCATTTCAGAAAGAATTTCAATTTCTCTCTCAGAAGCATTTTTTGGTGGATTTGAATATAATTTCAAAATTTCATCATCAAACTGATTTTTGAAACTTTCACTTTCAATATCTCTTAAATTTAAAAGTGCTTTTGATCTAACATAAGTCGATTCACTTTTTAGAGACATTGAATATAATTTCTTAATATCTTCTTCTTCAAAATCTGTTGATTTCCAGTTTGAATATTTCAAAATAAACTGAGAAAACAACAGCGAAGCCTTATTATTGTTGATATTCTTCTTTAAAGAATTCTGTAAAAGTGAAAAAGTCGAGATATTTTTAATGTTCTCCCCTATTGCACTTTCAATTGCAATTCTTTCTGGTTTAGTCTCAACTTTAAAATATTTGTTGATATCTTTCAAAGAATTATTAATACTGTTTTCCTCTTTTTTACCCTTTTCTTCCCAAGCATCTTTTAATCCAACTGTTTTGTTAAATACTAATTTTGAAGCAGTTGAGTCTTTATCAACAGTAAAATATCCTAAACGTTGAAACTGAAATTTATCTTCATTTTGAGCTGTTGATAAACTTGGTTCAACATATCCAGTTACAATTTCTAATGAATTTGGATTCACAAAATCTAAGAAATTCTTCTCTTTATAACTGTCTGGCGCTTCATCTGTAAACAAACGATCATACAAACGAACTTCTGCTTCTAAAGCATGTTGAATAGAAACCCAATGCAATGTTCCTGACACTTTTCTTTGGCTTGCTTCTGTCCCACTTCCACTTAAAGAATCAGTATCATATGTTACGTGAATTTCTGTGATATTTCCGTTTCCATCTTTTACAACTGATTCACCTTTAATGATATAAGCATTTTTAAGACGAACTTCTTTTCCTAAAGTCAAACGGAAAAACTTAGCTGGAGCTTCTTCCAAAAAGTCTTCTCTTTCAATATATAATTCACGAGAAAAAGGCACTTTTCTGAAACCAGCATTTTCATCTTCTTGATTATTTTCTGCTTCCAACCACTCTTCTTTTCCTTCTGGATAATTGGTAATTACCAGTTTTACAGGATCTAAAACAGCCATTACACGAGGTGCAATTTTATTCAAATCTTCACGAATACAGAATTCTAAAACCGATACATTGATCAAATTATCACGTTTTGCAATACCAATTGTATTAGCAAAATTACGTAATGAAGCAGCTGTATAACCACGTCTTCTTAATCCAGAAATGGTTGACATTCTTGGATCATCCCAACCGTTAACATGCTTTTCTTTAACTAGTTGCTGTAATTTTCTTTTACTAACAACAGTATGTGATAAATTACGTCTAGCAAATTCTCTTTGTTTTGGACGTAGTTTATTTTCATCTAAAATCTGATCTAAAAACCAATCGTATAATTCACGGTGAGGCAAGAATTCTAGTGTACAAAATGAGTGTGAAATTTGTTCTAAATAATCACTTTGTCCGTGTGCCCAATCGTACATTGGATAGATTTTCCAAGCATCTCCAGTTCTGTGGTGATGTTTGTGTAAAATTCTGTACATGATAGGATCACGCATTAACATGTTTGTTGATTTCATGTCAATTTTTGCACGAAGAATGTGTGTACCAGCCTCAAATTCACCGTTTTTCATTCTTTCGAATAAATCTAAGTTTTCTTCAACAGAACGATTTCTGTACGGACTATCAGTTCCTGGAGTTGTTGGAGTTCCTTTTTGGATCGCCATTTCTTCAGAAGTCTGACTGTCAACATACGCTTTATCTTTCTTAATTAAGAAAACTGCCCAATCGTATAATTGTTGGAAATAGTCTGATGCATAACATTCTTCAGCCCAAGTATAACCTAGCCATTCTACATCTTTTTTAATAGCATCAACAAATTCCTGCTCTTCTTTTTCAGGGTTTGTATCATCAAAACGTAAATTCACAGGAGATTGATAATCAATTCCTAAACCAAAATTTAACGCAATAGAACTCGCGTGCCCAATGTGTAAATAACCATTAGGTTCTGGTGGAAAACGAAAGCGAAGTTTAGTATTTGAAAGACCTGATTTTACGTCTTCCTCTATGATTTGTTCAATAAAATTGAGTGATTTCTCTTCTGATGCCATTATTTTATAGTAATTTTAGCAAAGATAAAAAAAAGGTTTCAGGTTTCAGGTTTAAAGTTATCTAACTGGCATAAAACCTGAAACTTTAAACGTGAAACAACATAAAAATGGGAGTTATAAAATTGAAAAATATCCGTACTTTTTCTTACCACGGATGTTTAATTGAAGAAGGAAAAATTGGATCTGATTACAAAGTAGATTTAAAAATTAAAACCAATTTACAGAAATCAGCAGAAACAGATCATCTATTAGACACTGTTGATTATGTTCATTTGAACAAAATTGTAGCTGAAGAAATGGCAATTCGTTCGCATTTATTAGAACATGTGGCCAAAAGAATCAATATTCGTGTACTGGCAGAGATAGAAATGGTAGAAAAAACAACAGTTTGGGTTTCTAAAATAAATCCGCCTATTGGTGGTGATGTTGAGTCAGTTACTATAAAAATGACGGAAATTAGAAAGTAATTTCTAAAATTAAATTCCTAAAATTTTAAAATAGTTACTATGAAACTTTTGAAATTTAAAGATTTTAGTTACTTTTGCCAACCGTTCAAGTAATGGCGTCGTGGCCGAGCGGCTAGGCTGGGCTCTGCAAAAGCTCCTACTCCGGTTCGAATCCGGACGATGCCTCAAAAAGAGATACAGAAATGTGTCTCTTTTTTTTGTGTTTAATTTTTAGGAAAAATTAATTAAATATATTGGTTCAAATCCGGACAATGCTTCAAAAAGAGATATGGAAATGTGTCTCTTTTTTTATGTATAATTAAAAAAAAATTAAAGCCTATATATTAACCCGACAGGTTTTAAAAACCTCTAGGGTTTTCTATTTAACGTAATTATACACAATCTTGTCATTTCGACGAAGGAGAAATCTCCACGAGAAGCTCTACAAAGATTGGATAATTGTTGCGGAGTTACTTGCGAAGATTTCTCCTTCGTCGAAATGACAAACTGTTGTCAACTTTGTCAAAGTTTGAAACTTTGTCAAAGTTCTAAACTAACAGTTATAAACACAAAAAAACCTCTGAAATTCAGAGGTTTAATTTTATATTTTTGAGTTATTAACAACTACTTCTTCTCTATTCTTTCGAAGGCATTTTTAACCATTTCCTTTTCTTTTGGAAACCAACCTTGAACTACTAATGCAAATCCGAAAACCATTAAAACAACGCTAATTCCTTTTTTAATTTTAAGAATATTAGTTGGAGTCATTTTTGATTTTAACTGTTTGGCTAATAAAATTTTAGCACAATCAATTAATAAATAAGTGATGATTACAGCGGCAAAAAAAGTCATCATTCTAGGAGTCTGCATTTCTAGTTTTGGTCCAACAGAAATAATTACTGCTAACCAGAATCCTAAGACTCCAATGTTGATAACGTTCAATAAAAACCCTTTTACAAACAAACTTGCGTAGTTTCTTTTTAAAATATCACGGTCAATTTCTTCGTCGTTTATTTTTTCTTCTTTTTTTAGTTTTACAAAAGAAATAATTCCATAAGAAAGCATAATTATCCCTCCAAAAATAAAAAGAGCTGGATCGTCTTTTAAACTTGAAATCAATCTGTAACTTCCTAAATAAGCGATAGCAATAAAGAAAATATCTCCTAATACTACGCCTAAATCGAAAACAATTGCAGATCTAAAACCTTTTGTAATACTGGTTTCTAATAAAACAAAAAATACTGGGCCAACCATAAAACTAAGAACAAGTCCCCATGGCAGTCCAGCCAGAATATCATTTATCATCAAATATCTCGTGTTATTTTACTTCTTCGATTTTACCACCAAAAACTGTTTTCTGATTTATTTGTTTTGGTTTTCCATAAATGTAAATAGAGCCTCCTGCGCTTACTTTTGCATCAACAAGGGTAGAAGCATTAACATCAGCTTTTCCTCCCGCAGAAACGCTTACAGTAGTCTGAGACGTCTCTAATTTGCTTGCTAGTAAATATCCTCCAGCTCCTAAACTTGCATCCTGATTTGCTGCTTTACCAGTTAATGTGATCGAACCTCCTGATACTGAGCTTACTTTTAGTTTATCAACATCTAAATCAACATTTATAACTCCACCTTCTTGTGCACTTACTTTAAATGAAGTTGCTTTGATTACGTCACTACTTGTTACAGTTGCTCCTTCATTCACATCTATTAATTCTAAATGTTTATAATACAAAGTTACTTCAAGATCATTTCCTGACAAAAGTTTTGGAAATGGCATTCTCAATTTTAAAATACCATTCTTATTAACAGCTTCTAATTCTGCTTCTCTTGTTCCTTTTATTACAATTTTATTTTCAGAACCTGGAACTAATTTTACACTTAATTTATCAAATACTTTTACGGTATCAAAATCGCCCAACTCTTTGGTAACCTGACCAAAAGACATTTGTACAAATAAAATTGCTGCTCCTATAATTAGCTTTTTCATACTTTTATTTTTAAATTAATATTTATTCTGCTCTTCTTAAAAAATGAAAATCAAGTTGTTTTTTAACTAAATCGGCATTTTTTACTTTCACATAAATTTCGTCTCCCAATTGCAATAAACGGTTTGAAGTTGCTCCAACCAATGCATATTGTCTTTCGTCAAAAGTATAGTAGTCTTCTTTTATTTCTCTGATTCTTACCATTCCTTCGCATTTGTTAGAAACGATTTCAACATAAATTCCCCATTCGGTAACACCAGAAATAACACCAAGGAATTCTTCATCCTGATGATCCTGCATGTATTTAACCTGCATGTATTTAATACTATCTCGCTCAGCATTTGTTGCTAAGTTTTCCATGTTTGAACAATGCAGGCATTTGGTTTCGTAAGTTTCTTCGTCTACAGAAGCTCCTCCATCCAAATAATACTGCAACAAACGGTGTACCATAACGTCTGGATAACGACGAATTGGCGATGTAAAATGGCTGTAATAATCAAAAGCTAAACCATAATGGCCAATATTATCAGTCGAATATTTGGCTTTGCTCATACTTCTAATAGCAAGAGTATCAATAAGATTTTGTTCTTTCTTACCGTTTACTTCTTCCATCAAAGCATTGATTGATTTGGCAATATCACCTTTTGTTCTAAAATCAATTTTATAACCAAACTTAGCAATAACTGTTTGCATTGCAACCAATTTGTCTTCGTTTGGTTCGTCGTGAATACGGTAGACAAAGGTTTTCTTCTGTTTTCCAATATATTCTGCTACTTTTCTATTGGCTAAAAGCATAAATTCTTCAATCAAATGATTGGCATCTTTTGATATTTTGAAATAAACGCCTTCAGGTTCTCCTTCTTCATTTAGATTAAATTTAACTTCAACTTTATCAAAAGAAATAGCGCCTTGTTGCATTCTTTTCTTTCTTAAAATCTTAGCTAATTCATCTAGTTTTAAAGTAGCTTCAACAATTTCATCTGAAACCACATAAGATTCTCCAGTAATAGAAATATCTACTGGAATTGTATTATTTCCTTTTGTTTCAATAATATGCTGAGCCTCTTCGTAAGCAAAACGCTGATCTGAATAAATTACAGTTCTTCCAAACCATTGGTTAATAACCTGTGCCGTTGGCGAAACTTCAAATATAGCAGAGAATGTATATTTCTCTTCATTTGGACGAAGCGAACAAGCAAAGTTAGACAACACTTCAGGAAGCATTGGCACTACTCTATCAACCAAATAAACCGAAGTTGCTCTTTGATACGCTTCATCATCCAGAATTGTACCTTCTTCTAAATAATAGGAAACATCGGCAATGTGAATACCGATTTCAAAATTTCCGTTTTCTAATTTTTTGAAAGATAAGGCATCATCAAAATCTTTTGCATCTTTTGGATCTATCGTAAACGTAAGCGTATCACGCATATCACGACGTTTTGCAATCTCAGATTCCTGAATCGAAGTATCTAGTTTTTGTGCAAAAACTTCTACTTCTACAGGGAAATCTGCTGGCAAACCATATTCTGCTAAAATTGCATGAATTTCTGTATTGTGTTCCCCAGGTTTTCCAAGCACTCGAATTACAGATCCGAACGGACTATCGGCTCTTTTTGGCCAATCTTCAATCTTCACTAAAACTACATCACCGTTTTCTGCTTCACCAAGTTTATCCTTAGGAATAAAAATATCGGTATACATTTTAGGATTTGCAGTAGACACAAAAGCAAAATTTGGCTGCATATCTATTACACCTACAAATTCTGTTTTATCTCTTTCTATAACTTCAATAACTTCACCCTCAGGTCTTTTACCTTTTCTTCTGTTATAAACGTAAACTTTTACTTTGTCTTTATCTAATGCACGATTCAAATTATTGGTAGGAATAAAAACATCTTCTTCAAACTCATCACAAATAAAATATGCCGTTTTTCTGCTCGTCATATCTATTGTTCCTTCGTAGTAGTCCTGGCTTACTGCTTTAATCAAGTATTTTCCAGGTTCTGTTTCTATAATCTTCTTTTGAGCTGCAAGAATCTTTAAATCTTTTATGATCTGATTTCTGCTTTTTGTATCGTCTAATTCTAGCTTAGCTCCTATTTGTTTGTAATTGAAAGGTTTATTAGCATTTTGCGATAAAATCTTAAGTATTTTTCCAGAGAAATCTTTCTCTTTTTTTATCGGCTTTCTAATTTTCTTACTCATATATCTTTTCTAATAAGGCTTAAAATTACAAATAAGATATCAGATAATACTTTTTAGCAAATAGAATTATTAAAAATATAACTTTTCGTACATTTACAAAAAGACCTAAAATGGAAAGCTTTAAAACGATTGCCGTATTCAATTATCTGCACGAAACAGTGGTTCTCAAACACTTACTGGAACAAGAAGGAATTCCTTATTTTTTCGAAAACGAAATGACGCTCTCAGTCGTTCCATTATACTCAACGGCACTTGGCGGAATCAAACTCAAAGTTCATCCAAACGATTTCGAAGAAGTTCAGCAAATCTTGGACAATCTCAACAATCCTCTCAAAATCGTCTAAAACAAAATTCAAACAAACTCAAAACAGAGTAAAATTCAATTCATCAAAAAATTTTTTTCCTTTTCAACTTTTTTAGTTTTCAACATATATTAAATACAACAAAAAAGATTTTTAAAAATTTAAAAAAAATTTATGGTTATTATAGCGTGTTAATATGTCGAATAAATTTTTTTTTGAAGTCATTGAAATCTCGTTTTACTTATTTATTCTGAGTTATCAACATAGTTATTTTTGGTTAAATGATTAATTTTTAAGACTTTTTGCATTTTAATTAACAACGGTTGACAACCAAATTTGAATTGATTTTGTAGATAAGTTGATATGTTGATTTGTGTTGAAAATGGTATTTTTAATATTGATAACTTTTCCAAAAATTCACGAAACTTTTCTTGCATATTTAAATCACGTTTTGGATTAAGCATTTTTCTTAAACAACCAAAAAAAACTTCTAATTTTCTTTTCGAACTTATTAACATTTTCTGTTAACTTAAAGTTAATTGAATATCAAGCAATTACAAACTCCTATTAACACCTCAAAATTTTAACAAATATTCTGAATATTATTTATTGATTTTGAGATACTTATAGAGTTATCAAAATTGTTAATAACCTATAAGGTTTTGACAGTAAGATAGTTGCAAAATAAGGGTTTTTGCAATGAATTGAACGAATGTTCACGAATTTATATTGTAATGTTTATATAGTATTGAAAAAGAAAATAATTTGTGAAAATTGGTGCAATTCGTGGCAAACATACATTTATTAAGTAAATTTGCATGACACAACTAAATAGTATAGAAAAATGAAAATTTCGATAGGAAACGACCACGCAGGGCCAGAATATAAAAAAGCAATTGTTGAAATGCTTAAAGCTAGAGGATATGAGGTAACAAATTATGGAACAGATACTGATGCTTCAGTAGATTATCCAGATTTTGGGCATCCAGTTGCCAATGATGTATCTGAAGGAAAAGCTGATTTTGGAATCGTAATCTGTGGAAGCGGTAACGGAATTGCAATGACTGTTAATAAACACCCGAAAGTAAGAGCTGGTTTATGCTGGACTAAAGAAATTGCATATTTAACTCGTTTACACAATGATGCAAATATTGTTAGTATTCCAGCGAGATTCACATCTATTCATCAAGCTGTTGAAATCGTTGAAACTTTTCTTGATACTGCTTTTGAAGGCGGAAGACACCAAAATAGAGTAAATAAAATTGCTTGTTCGTAAAAAGTCAAAAAAAAAATTCGGTGCTTCGCACCTATTCATAAACACACCGGGCCGATTTTTAATTTGCTCGGTTTTTTATTTAAGTATTTATAATTCAATTATTTAACTTCTATAAAAACATTGTTTTTTTAGTTATCAACAATGTTAATATCTACTTTTTATAATTCAAAATAGCATATATAAGTGCTGACTGGATTGCTAAAATCACAGTAAACTTTACAATAAAAGAAGTTTTACTCGTTTTATGTTTAAATAATAACATTGCTGTTAATAACCCTAGTGAACCACCCGTTAAAGCCATGAGAAACAAGGTTTTTTCAGGAACACGTCGGTTATTTTTTCGAGCTTGAGATTTGTCATATCTAGCGAAAATAAAAACGAGCACATTTATAAATAAAAAATATAGTAATAAAACTTCCATTGGCTTAAAATTAGAAACAAAGATATTATTTTAGCCGAATGATTTACTATTTTGCAGAAATGCTTTAACAAGTAAATTATATCATTTTTAAGTAAGAAAATCATTTCATTAAAAGTATGACTAATATTCAATTTATTGCCAAGTCTGTTCAAGCACCGGCAGTTAGTATTCAAAACACAGTAAAATTATTAGAGGAAGACTGTACAATTCCGTTTATTTCGCGTTACCGAAAAGATGCGACCGGAAACCTTGATGAAACTGTTATTGAGCATATTGCAAAATTGCAGAAAGAATACGATACGCTTATAAAACGTAAAGAAGCTGTTTTAAAATCGATCGAAGAGCAAAAAGCACTTACGCCAGAATTGAAGAAAAAAATTGAAGACAGTTTTGATTTACAAGAAATAGAAGATTTCTACCTTCCGTACAAAAAGAAGAAAAAAACAAAAGCCGATGTTGCGCGCGAATTTGGTTTAGAACCTTTAGCAAAACTGATTATATCTGAAAGTGATGCCGATATCGATTTTATTTCGACACAATACATTAATGAAAATATTATTAACGAAGAAGCAGCTATTCAAGGCGCAAGAGATATTGTAGCAGAATGGATTAACGAAAATATTTATGTTCGTAAACAGTTGCGTAGATTATTTCAGCGAAAAGCAACTATCGCTACAAAAGTGGTTAAAAAGAAAGCTGAAGAAGAAGGTGCACAAAAATTCAACCAATATTTTGATTGGGAAGAGCCTTTAACAAAAGCACCAGCACACCGTTTATTAGCGATGCTTCGTGCAGAAAATGAAGGTTTTATTAAAATGAAAATTGATGTTGATATCGACGATGCTTACGATGTAATTGACGAAATCATCATTAAAAAACAAAATAATACGACAGCGCATTTACAGCTGGCGATTGAAGATAGTTACAAACGTTTATTGAATCCAGCAATTGGAAACGAAACGTTACAAGAAGCAAAAGCAAAAGCCGATGCCAATTCTATTCAGGTTTTTGCTAACAATTTAGGACAACTTTTATTAGCTCCGCCGTTGGGAGAAAAACGAATTCTAGCGATCGATCCAGGATTTAGAAGCGGTTGTAAGGTAGTTTGTCTGGACGAAAAAGGAGATTTATTATACAATGAAACCATTTATCCGCACGCGCCTCAAAATGAGGAATCAATGGCGATAAAGAAAATCCGTTCGATGGTAAATGCGTATCAAATTGATGCCATTTCTATCGGAAACGGAACAGCTTCTCGCGAAACAGAATTTTTCGTCAAAAAAATTGCGTTTGATAAACCAATTCAAGTATTTGTAGTTTCTGAGGCAGGAGCATCTGTATATTCTGCGTCAAAAATTGCGAGAGAAGAATTTCCAAATTATGACGTAACGGTTCGTGGTTCGGTTTCTATCGGGCGACGACTTTCAGATCCGTTGGCCGAATTGGTAAAAATTGATCCAAAAGCGATTGGAGTAGGACAGTATCAGCACGATGTTGACCAAACAAAATTAAAAGAAGAATTAGATAATACGGTTATTCGTTGCGTAAACTCGGTTGGAATTAACATCAACACTGCAAGTAAGCATTTATTAAGTTATGTGAGTGGAATCGGGGAGAAGCTAGCAGAGAACATTGTACAATACCGTTCTGAAAACGGACCTTTTGAAGATAGAAAGCAGCTTAAGAAAGTACCTCGTTTAGGAGACAAAGCTTATCAGCAGGGAGCAGCGTTTATTAGAATTACAAATGCTAAAAATCCGTTGGATAATTCAGCAGTGCATCCAGAGGCTTATCCGGTTGTTGAAAAGATGGCGAAGGATTTGAATATTTCTTTAAATGACTTAATTGCAAACAAAGATAAAACGGCGCTTATTAAGGCCGAAAAATATGTAACACCTGAAATTGGTTTACTTACGCTAAAAGACATCATAAAAGAGCTTGAAAAGCCGGGATTGGATCCAAGAAAGTCGGCTAAGGTTTTTGAATTTGATGCCAATGTAAAATCAATCAAAGATTTGAAAACAGGAATGATATTACCAGGGATTGTGAATAACATCACCAACTTTGGCTGTTTTGTTGACATCGGAATTAAAGAAAGTGGATTAGTGCATATTTCACAGTTAAAAGCTGGTTTCGTGAGTGATGTAAACGAAGTGGTAAAATTACACCAGCATGTTGATGTGAAAGTGACTGAGGTTGATGAAGATAGAAAGAGAATTCAGTTGACGATGATTTTGTAAAAATTCCAATTTTTTTAAATTCCAAATTCCAAAAACTTGCGTAATCTTGTCATTTCGACCGAAGGGAGAAATCACAAAACTATTGAGTAGGTTCATTATGAGCCATAAAAAAATCCCAAACTACATTGTAGTTTGGGATTTTAATTTTTTCGAATTTCTTATTTTGTTTCTTCTTCTTCTTGTTTTTTAGAAGCAGCAGGTTGATCGTCTTTAGCAGCGTTTTTAAATTCCTTAATTCCACTTCCTAAACCTTTCATTAATTCTGGAATTTTTTTACCTCCAAAAAGTAATATCACAATACCTACGATAACAAGGATTTCTGTAAGACCTAATCTTCCCATGACTAACTATATTTAATGCCGAAGCAAATTGATTTTTATTAATTATCCCGCAAAGGTATATAGAAATATACGAAATAGAAGTATTTTTAGTTTAAAATATTTCAATAAGACTACGTTAAATATTTTATAAAATCGTAGATTATAGCTCTTCATGAAATTTTTTGGCCAAAAATCATGATGATTAATTACTATATTTGCTAGCATAAAGAAGGATAATGACTAAGAAAAATAAAAAGAATTTTAGAAAAAAACTGTTCATTAAAAACCGATTAGTAATTTTAAATGAAGACACTTTTGAAGAGATCTTTTCTTTTAGGCTTACTTTAATGAATGTATTTGTAACGTTTACTTTAGGCGGAATATTTCTAATTTTGGTTACTACTTTCATTATCGCATTTACTCCGCTTCGCGAATTTATTCCGGGATATTCTTCTACAGAATTGAAACGAAATGCTACGAGACTGGCAATTAAATCAGATTCTTTAGAAACGGCTTTAAAACACAATGAAATTTATATAAAAGGAATCCAGAAAGTTTTAAAAGGAGAATTAGAATATTCAAAATTTAATAAAGATTCTATATTAACAGAGTCTGTTGAAGACGCTTCAGATTTAAATATGAAAGCCTCAGAGGCCGAAATAAAACTAAGAGAAGATGTCGCTGAAACCGAAAAAGAAACGAAGACAAAATCTCAAGACAAAAAGAAAAGTGACAAAAAATAATACCACTAAAAATGTCAATTAAGTCAATTGCGGCAAAAATTTTTGCCCGAAAAATATATAAACAAACTCTTAAATGGGCAAATAAGCCAATTCAAACCCAACATGAGGTTTTTAAAAGTTTGATTGAGACTGCACAAAATACTGAATTTGGAAAAGATCATAATTTTAATGAGATAAAAACTTTTGAAGATTTTCAGAAACGTGTTCCAGTTAGAGATTATGAAGATCTAAAACAGTATGTCGAAAAGGTTGTAAAAGGAGAAGCTGATATTCTTTGGAAAGGAAAACCATTATATTTTGCTAAAACTTCTGGAACAACTTCTGGCGCAAAATTTATTCCGCTAACTAAAGAATCTATGCCATTTCATATAGAAGCGGCTCGAAATGCAATTCTTCATTATATTAACGAAACGGGAAAAGCCGATTTTGTTGACGGAAAAATGATCTTTTTGCAAGGAAGTCCTATTCTAACGGAGAAATACGGAATTAAGTTTGGAAGACTTTCTGGAATCGTGGCGCATTTTGTTCCAAAATATCTGCAGAAAAACAGAATGCCATCTTGGGAAACGAATTGTATTGAAGATTGGGAAACCAAAGTAGACGCCATTGTAGACGAAACGATACAAGAAGATATGTCTGTTATTTCTGGAATTCCGTCTTGGGTACAGATGTATTTTGAACGTTTGCAGCAAAAAAGTGGCGGTAAAAAGATTAGTGAAATATTCAAAAATTTCAATCTGTTTATTTACGGAGGCGTTAATTACGAACCATATCGTGCCAAATTTGAGCAGATGATTGGTAAGAAAGTAGATAGTATCGAATTGTTTCCAGCTTCTGAAGGTTTTTTTGCGTACCAAGATTCACAGAAAGAAAAAGGAATGTTATTACTTTTAAATTCTGGTATTTTCTATGAGTTTATAAAAGCAGATGAATTCTTTAACGAAAACCCGAAAGTATACACCATTGGCGAAGTTGAGGTAGGAGTAAACTATGTTTTGATTATTTCGACAAATGCAGGACTTTGGCGTTATAATATTGGAGATACTATTCAATTTACTTCTTTAGATCCGTATAGAGTTATAGTTTCTGGACGTATTAAACATTATATTTCGGCTTTTGGAGAACACGTAATTGCTAATGAAGTCGAAAATGCGATGAAAGAAGCTATAAATTCTACCAATATTGTTATTAACGAATTTACCGTAGCACCACAAATTACGCCAGCTAGCGGATTACCTTACCACGAATGGTTTGTAGAATTTGAAAAAGAGCCAGAAAACATGGAAGTTTTTGCCGAAAAGATTGATAACTCGATGCGAAAGCAAAACATTTATTATGACGATTTAATTACCGGAAATGTTTTAAGAAAAGTAGTGATCACTAAAGTTTCTAAAAACGGATTTCAAGATTATATGAAATCGCAAGGAAAACTGGGTGGACAGAATAAAATACCTAGATTATCAAATAATAGGGATATTGCAGATAATTTGAAGTAAAATCGGCTTTTAAAAAGGTCATCTAACAATTTGTTAAATGGGAATTCATTAAAGTTTTGTATATAATTCCTAATTTCGTTTATCGAAATATTTGTATCTTCTTAAAAAAAATGAAGAAGATTTTTAAAATAAAAAAGCATGAAAGAAACTAAACATATATCAAGATCAAGAGCACAGGAATCTTCTGCGGCGATAGAAAAAATGTACATTACAATGCGCCATTTATTCAACCGTGGTTTTTACAAACCAATGGGAGTTTCTGGTGATAGTTTAAGAGAATCATTATTAGCGTTACGTCCAGAAATTTATGGGAATATTGCAGAAGAAAAAGTAGAATTAAACGGACTTTTATACGTTATTGAGCGTCTTCCAATTGGAATTGAGCAATGCCGTTTTATTAATTTAACTTCAGACGAAGGATATTCTAAATCGCATTTTCAGCCGATTGTTCCTCCAAAAAGAAGAAGAAATTGCTACAGAATAGACGAAGAACAAATGAATGTAGAAATCACACGTGGACGTTCTGACATTTATGATATTCTAACACATTTGACTTTCATTTTTATTGAATCTCATAAAATTAAAAATAGAGTTTTAATCGATGATGGTGGAGAGGTTTCTCGCGATTGGCAGAAACTGGAGCAAGCTGTTATGCAAACTAAAAAGCTAACACAGATTGAGAAAGAAAAAGCCATTTCGCATGTTGCAAATATTTTGGCTAGAACTTTTGAGGAAGTTTTGGATATCTATGATGCTTTTGGTTCAGAAACTGCACCAGATCGTTTCTTGCACGTAATTTATTGGTTAGGAAAATTAGCAATCGAAGAAATTGTTGAAAACAATAAACGTACAATTACTTTTAGTCCAGTTTTACGTGAGCGTCTTGGTCATCATATTCATGGAGAAATCTGGGCAACAAATATTAAAGAAGTTTTAAAAGCAAACGATTTGTTGAAAAGACCAATTCACGTAATTAGTGCCAATATGCATAGTGTAATGAATTCGATCTTTGCAACACCTTTGCTGAAAACAAAATATAAAGGAAAAACAGATTTCTTTATTTACGAAGAATTAAGTAGTTCTGGTTCAAAAGAAATTAGAGCTCAAGTAGAAGATTTGGCTTTAAAAAATGGAATGATCTCGTTGCCAGATTGTTCAGGAACGAATATCGATGTTCAGATTTTTGATACAGCAAAAATTGACTGGTCAAAAACAGCATTTTCACATGCAAATGTAGGCGAAGACAAACCGGTAATCATTGTAATGGATTATGCTTTTGGTGAGCAGGCTTATGAAACTATTGATGAGCTCTTAAAACCATATAAAAAAGAAACTTTACTAAATGTAAAATCGGTTTCTATTATGGGTAAAGCAGGAATTCTAGAAGGTGGAAAAGGAGATATCATGATTCCTTCTGCTCATATTAACGAAGGAACGGCCGATAACTATTTCTTCGAAAATGAACTAACAGGTTCTATGTTCGAAGGAAATGACATTGATATTTACGAAGGAGCAATGGTTACTGTTTTAGGAACGTCATTGCAAAACAGAGATTTATTGAAGTTTTTCCACGAATCGACTTGGGGTGTAATCGGTCTAGAAATGGAAGGTTCTTATTACCAAAAAGCGATTCAGTCAGCATCAAAAATTAGAAAAAGCGTTCCGCACGATATAAAAGTTCGTTACGCCTATTATGCATCAGATAATCCTCTTGAAACAGGAAGCACTTTGGCTTCAGGCGGATTGGGAACAACTGGTGTAAAACCTACTTATTTAATTACGATTAAAATTTTAGAGCAGATTTTCAATATAAAATAAATTGTGAATGAGTACAAAAGTACCGCAGGATAATACAGATCAAGAGATTGATTTAGCTGATGTTTCAAAAAAGATTAATGGATTTTTTGAATCTACTAAAAGATCTATTTTCAATGCAATTCAGTTCTTTATTAAGAATTGGAAGATTTCGGCAATTTTAATTATTGTTGGGTTTGGTATTGGTCTTTTTTTAGACAAAACTCAAAAGAAATATGACCATCAGATTATTGTGGCGCCAAATTTTGGAAGCATAGAATATCTATATTCAAAAATTGATTTGATAAGCTCAAAAATAAATGAAGACGATAGCTTATTTTTAAAGAAAAATGTAGGTATTAAAAAACCAAATAAACTGGTTACTATAGAAATTGAACCTGTTGCAGACGTCTATAATTTTATAAATAATAAGCCTGAAAATTTTGAATTAATAAAGTTAATGGCTGATAATGGAGATATAAAAAAGATTATTTCGGATGATATAACTAGTAAGAATTACCGTTTTCATAGTATTTCAATTAGAACTGATGGTTTGATTGATGATAAAGAAATTATAGAGCCTATCTTGAAATATTTAAACGAAGCGGAATATTATAAAAAAATTCAGGAAGCACAACTGGCAAATGTCAAAGCAAAAATGGCACAAAATGAAGCCACTATTGCTCAGATAGATGGGGTATTAAATGAATTTTCTGCTAACGCAAACTCTCAAAAAAGTGATAAATTAGTTTATTATAATGAAAATAATCAGCTTAATGATGTCATTAGAACAAAAGGAGATTTAGTTAATGAACAAGGAAGCCATAGACTTGAATTAATAGGATACGATAAAATTATCAAAGATATTAGTACAACAATAAATATCGAGAAAAAAGGTATTCTTTATGGACACAAGAAATTGTTATTTCCTTTCTTGTTTATTTTAATTTATATTTCTCTACAATATTTTAAGAATTTTTACAGAAAACAAAAGTCATTAATTGTAGAAAAAACAGTCTAAAAAAAATATAATAGTATTATCGAGGTAAAGCTTTTTTTTAAAGTTTAAAAACTAAATTAGCCAAAAATTTCCAAAATGAAAACAAAACTATTTTTTGTAAGTTTAATTTTATTTGTAACGTTTACTTCTTGTAAAAAAGAAGCCAATAAAGATGAGGTTAAACCAGCCGAAGTTGAAGTAAAGAACAACAATTTTCAAGTAACGTTATCAGCAATTGTAAAAGCAGACGATAACTTTCAGTTGTATTATAGCCAGGATGCTTATGAGGTTCCTTATAAAGAAGAAAATTCTGTTTGGACAGCTGTAAAAGCTAACGAGAATCAGCAAGATATTGTTTTTAACTTACCAGAAGATGTAATTCCAAATTACATTAGAATTGATTTTGGAACTAATGAAGCGCAAAAAGAAATTGTTATTAAGAATTTTAGAATGAAATACTATAGCAAAAGTTTTGAAGCTAAAGACTCGCTATTTTTTAACTATTTTATACCAAATGATTGTATAAAAATTCTAGACAAGAAAAATTCAACTATTCAAAACTTCAAAACAAAAGAAGGAAAATATGATCCGTTGTTTTATTCAGAGAAAGCGCTTTATGATCAAATTCAATTAATCGTAAAATAACTTTACTTAATAAATATCTAAGAGCCACAATTTTGTGGCTCTTTTTATCTAGTTTCGTTATAAAAGATTCTGTAACTTTCTATCTATTTTTTAAATCATCTTGAATCTTTTGTCGCATTTGTAAACCAATCTTATTATCTTGTTTAGATCAAAATACTTAAAGATATTGCAGAATAACCGAATGAAAAATTTTGTTATTTACGGCATTGGTCAGATTATTAATCTGGTTAGTCCGCTGCTGGTTGTACCATATTTGGTTGCTATTTGCGAAAAAGAAGGATTAGGAAAGATTGGGGTTGGTTTTTCGTTTGCTTTAATATTAAATGTTTTAGTTGATTATGGTTCTTACATTAACGGAACTAAAGAAATATCAATTAACAGAAACAATCCTGAAATTATAAAAAAGAAAATAGTTTCTATTTATGTAATGAAATTGTTTTTGACTGTAATTTTACTATTTGCAGCTCTTTTACTTATTTATTTTGTCCCATTTTTTAATAAGGAACAAGCCGTTTTCTTTTTTAGTTTTTTGTATGTAATAGGTCAATTAATAAATCCCACTTGGATTTTTCAGGGTTTAGAAAATTACAAATGGATCTCTTTCATCAATATTATTTCTAAAATAATCTATGTGGCCGGTGTTTTTATTTTTATCCATAAAAAGGATGATTATATTTATGCCAATGCTTATTTGGGATTAGGATTGATAATTTCAAGTTTGATAGGATTGGCTAGTCTTATAAAAAAATACAATTTAAGGTTCTACAACAATGTTACTAAAGACGCTTTACAGTTGTTAAAAGAGGAATTCTCTCTAACATTTTCACAATTGTTTCTTTCGTTTTATCAATATCTGCCCATAATGATAATTAGTTATGTGGGCGGAAATGGCATGGCAGGACAATATAGAATTATAGAACAGATTATAATGACTTTTAGAACATATCTGCAAATGTTTTTTAATTTTATATATGCCGATGTTTGTTTGCAGATACACTTGAATTTAAAAAAAGGTATTTATAATTGGCTGAAATATAATGGCTTAAATTATCTATTTGTTCTATCATTAGTATTTATTGCATTTGTTTTAACAGAGCAGATTTTGTTATATTTCAATATTCCTTCAAATGAATTAGAATCAATGGCATTCTTTTTTAGGTTAGGTTTAATTATACCCATATTTATGGCAATTTCTTTTGCTTTAAAACAATTGCTTTTTGCATTAGACAGAAATAAGGTATATATACATATTACAATTGGTTCTTCTGTTTTTAGTTTACTTGTATTTTTTCTATTAGTAAAAAACATCGGATTACAAGGTGCTTTTATTGCTACAATTATTATGGAAATACTGGTGATAATTGCCTATTGTTTAGTTTTAAAACCAATGATTAAATTGAATAAGTAATAATGAATATCACAATTTATAAAAGTTTTCCCTATCAGATTTTATTTTTGCTTTGCATTGTGGTTTCTTTGTTTGCCAATTATGAACTTACTTTTGCTGTTTGGTCTTTAACGTTATTGATAACAATTAAAAGAAAATACTCTTTTACGATAATTCAGTACAATGCCATTTTTTTGTCCATACTTTTAATTGCAATTGTTTCTACTTTTTTCAATAAAACAACCGCTTTTTTATTTATAAGAGATTTTACGTATTTGGTTAAACCTATTTTAGGATTATTAGTAGGATATCAACTCTGCAGATTTAGTAGCAAACTAGCTTTAAAAGTATTGGTTTATACCGGATTAGCAATTTCTATTATACACTTAATAATGTTACTTTTTGCAGTAATAGAATTTAGAACTTTAAGTGTAAATCTTTTAAGAGATCGTGGAGGGTATTTTAGTGATTATGAGATTTATATAATAATTATTCTCATTTTCTATAAAGACTTTAAACTAGAAATTTCAAAGAATCAAAGATTATTTTTAATAGCAACAATAGGCTTGTCAAGTTTTTTATATTTGGCACGTACAAATTTAATTCAGTTTGTAATTTTATATGTTGGGTTAAAAGGATATTTAACCTTTAATAAAAGATCTTTAAAAGTAATTTTATCCATTGTACTGGCTGCGATTATTGGCTATGCAGCTATTGTTTATATTAATCCGAAAAGAGAAGGAAGAGGAATCCAAGCCTTTTTATATAAAATAAAAATCGCTCCAAAAGAAGCTTTTAAAACTCGAATCGACAAGGATGATTGGAAAGATTTTAATGACAATTATAGATCATTTGAGAATATAATTGCCGTAAATCAAGTTTCGGCAAACGGAAATAGAGCAATATTTTTTGGAGAAGGTTTAGGATCTACATTAAATCTCGGAAGAAAAGTATGGACCAATGATCATGAATATGTTCAGTATATTCCAATTGTACACAACGGGTATATGACAGTGTTTTTAAAATCGGGAATATTAGGCGTTTTATTTCTATTGACTTTTTTAGTTGTTTTGTTCCGACAAAAAAAATCGGATATTGACAATGTGCAAACAATAAATTATTTATTAATAGGATCAAGCGTTTTTCTGATAGTATCAAACTGGGTATTTTTAGGATTGTACTTAAAACTTGACAATAAATCGATAATAATTGGATTCTTGGTTGCTCTTAGAGAAGTAATGATTAGAGAGCATAATAGTCAAAAAAGAATAAAAAATGAGTATTAAAAACACAACTAGCATTTTTGTTGACTGCCATGTTTTTGATAGTGGTTTTCAAGGAACTAGAACATATATAAAAGGTTTATATTCTGAATTAATTACAAAACAAGATCTTCATTTTTTTCTAGTCTCTTCCCATCCCGATAATTTGGCAGCTGTTTTTGGTAATCATTCAAATGTTACTTATTTGAAGTATAAATATCAAAACAAATATTTGAGATTACTTATTGATGTTCCGCAGATTATCAAAAAGTATAAAATAGATTTTGCCCATTTTCAATATACTGTTTCGCCATTTAAAAGATGTAAATACATAGTGACAACACACGATATATTGTTTATAGATTTTCCAGAATATTTCTCTTTCTTTAGTAAAACGATCAACACGTTTTTATATAAACAAAGTGCTAAATGGTCAGAAATCAGATTAACAGTTTCAGAGTATTCCAAAGAAAAAATCCAACAGCATTTTGGAATGTCAAATTATGAGATTATTCCAAATGCAATTGATGAAATCTTTTTTGAAGCATATGATAAAGAATCAATTAAGGCTGAAGTCGCAAAAAATTTTTCATTAAAAAAGTATATTATTTATGTAAGCCGATGGGAGCCAAGAAAAAATCATCAAATGGTTTTAAAAGCTTTTTTAAATTTGGAATTATATAAAGAATACGAACTTCTTTTTTTAGGAAATGATACTTTAGAGAATCCTCAATTTACTAAAGTATTTAACAAACTCGATTCTGAAATAAAAAAGAAGATCATAACTTTAAAAAACATTGATTTTAAGACCATGTTATTATTGTTAAGAGGAGCAAATGCAGCTGTTTATCCTTCTATGGCAGAAGGTTTCGGAATTCCACCATTAGAATCAGTAGCGGCAAAAATACCGACAATTTGCTCCAATAAAACGGCAATGTCCGATTTTAGTTTTTTCAAAGATTTTTATTTTGATCCTCATAATCAAGCTGAATTTAATATAAAGCTCCAAAAAATATTGAACGAAAACTTAAGTTCAGATTTCGAAAGAATGGCAGAAGACATTAAAGAAAAATACAGCTGGAAAAAATCAGCAGAGATTTTATATCATCTTATAACAAAAACGAAATAATTTGATTTACTGATTTTTAGCAGTATTGCTTCCAAATAATTTATTCTTCGTTTGCACTAAAAAGTTATAATTTTTTGCAAATTGTTTTTTTAAAAAAGAAGCATCTTCTTTTGGAAACCAATCTGTTGTACGTGGTTTTTCAATTAGCTTTTTATGAATTTGATAGGCATATGTCGCGATTGATGTTCTATAGCTTCCTTCAGGAAAATTAGTCATATCATATCCATGAAGTGTATAAGGTGCGCATTGTTGGATAATTAAACGATTAAAAGGAACATCTAGTTCAGCTTCTTCACCAGTTCTTAAATCACAAATTTTTAAACCTCCTTTGTACTCTGGTTTCCAATCTTTATTTAAATACAAAAGTAAGTTTAACTCTCGATACCAATTTTTGTTAATAGGATGGTAATTAAAGTCTAAGTGCATATCTAGAAAACTATTTTTCTTGCCCTGATGTAATCCTCCGCCGTGATTTTTTGGGTCAACAAAAATTGATTTCGATGTTATGTAAGATATGATTTTATTGAATCTTTCAGACGAGAGATCATTATAAAGCTCATTCAATTCAGGACCTAATTCTTTATAATTTGATTTTTCAAATTTATTATTTGCAAAAGAATAATCGCGGCTTTTATTGTTGAGTTCAGGAATGCTTTTATGAGCTTTTAGTAATTTTTCTTCTTCACAAAAGGCATCTATTATTAAATGTGGAAATGGTCTGGCAGTTAAATATTTTAAACGCAAATCATCTAAATGGTTTTCCAGATATTCAAAATTAATCATAGGTGCTATTTTAGCTGCTTCCAAACAAAAGTAGAAATTAAATTAAATATTCATTAATTAAAAACGAATTTGTTTGTAATTAAATTATTAAGAATTTTAAAATTGCTATTTTTGATTTCAGATTGATAAAATTTAGATGAAAATAGCCATTCTTGGTACCAGAGGAATCCCTAATAATTATGGCGGTTTTGAGCAGTTTGCTGAAATTTTTGCTGTCTATTTAGTACAACAAAAACATGAGGTTTATGTTTATAATTCCCATAATCATGTTTTTCAAGAGAAGAACTACAAGGGAGTAATTATTATTCATCAATATGACCCTGAAAACAAAATAGGTTCTGCTGGACAATTTATTTACGATTTGAATTGTATTCTCGATTCTAGAAAGAGAAATTTTGATATTATTTTACAATTAGGATACACAAGCAGTTCTATATGGTCTTTTCTCTTACCCAAAAAAGCAGTTATTATTACCAATATGGATGGATTGGAGTGGAAGAGAACTAAATATTCGTACAATACCCAAAAATTTCTAAAGTTTGCCGAAAAGAAAGCAGTGAAAAGCAGCGATTATCTAGTGGCAGATTCTATTGGCATTAAACAATATCTGCAAGAGAAATATAGCATTGATGCAACTTACATTGCTTATGGTGCTGAACCTTTCCTTAAAGAAAACGAAGAAGTACTTTCATTATATAATGTAGAAAAAAACAAGTACAACTTATTGATTGCCCGCTTTGAACCTGAGAATAACATCGAAATAATTTTAGACGGAATTGTTGATAGTAAAGATGATAAAGACATATTGGTCGTAGGAAATAACGATAATAGTTTTGGAAATTATCTTAAAAAGAAATTTAATGCTTATTCGAATATACGTTTTATAGGAGGAATTTATAATAAAGAGCATTTAGACAATTTGAGATATTTTTCTAATCTTTATTTTCATGGGCATTCTGTAGGAGGAACAAATCCATCTTTGCTAGAAGCTATGGCAGCAAAAGCATTAATTGTAGCGCACAACAATAAATTTAACCATGCAATTTTACAAGAAAATGCATTTTACTTTTTTTATGCAGCAGATGTTAAGCGCCTGATCGAAACGGTAAATAGGAAAGAAAATAACCAAATGGTTCAGAATAACTTCGATGCAATAATTCAAGAATTTAATTGGAATAAAATAAATGAATCGTACCTCAGATTATTTGAAAAAAGCCTTCAGTAAAATCGATGAATTATGGAAAAACAAAACATTGCTAATTTTTCTTTTAAGCGCAATGTTGATTACCCTTCCGTTAAAACATTCGATAGGGAGTTTAACTTGCATTGTTTTTTTACTGGTTTCTTTAGTCAAATTTAAAAAAACACATTTTTCACTTCGTAAGGTTTTGTTGCTTCCAATTCTATTGTATGTTTTAATGCTTATGTCACTTTTTTGGACTATTGGAAGCAAGGAGACAATCAAGGGGTTACAAAAAGAAGTTTTATTTTTATTGATTCCTTTAGCATTTTGCAGCTTACCAAAAATAAATCGAAACGATATAAACAAGATTTTAAGATCGTACAGTTTTGCCATAACGGGTTTTGCGGTATTCTATATTTTAAGAGCGGTTGTAAAATTTATAAATTCTGGAAACAAAGAAGTCTTTTTTTATCACGAACTAGTTACTTTAGAGTTAAATGCGATTTATATGGCTGTTTTTGCTTCATTAGCCATGTTTTTCTTTCTTTCTAAAAAAGAAAAGTCAATTATTGATAAAATAGGACTTTCGATTCTTATTGTCTTTATATTTTTATTGTCATCTAAAAATATCATTGTAGTCGATTTAATAATGACAATAATGTATTATTCGTTTTTCTCTCCTGTTTCCAAAAAAACAAAGAAAATAATATTGTTGGCAGTCATTATAGTTTCTATAAGTTCTGTACTTTTTATTAAACCGGTTAGAGACCGATTTATAATTGAATTTGAAACCATATTTGTTGATGGATCTTTGAATAAAACTATAGAAAAGAATCAGGGACCAATCTATAATATTAGTTTAAAACAAGCGTGGAACCAAGATCAATTTCAACAAAATGATTTTTTTCCAGGTACAGCATTTAGACTTTTTCAGATAAGAATTTTTAAAGAAATGCTTGAGGAAGAGAATATTTTTTTCACAGGATTTGGATTAGATGCCTCGCAAAATAAAATAAAAGAAAAGGTCAAAGAACATAACTTATACCCGAATTACGGAGAGTTTAATTTCCATAATGAATATGTTCAAATATTTTCAGAATTAGGAATATTTGGCTTTTTAATAGTAGTAAGTATGTTGTTTGCTACGATTAGAAAAGGAATTGTCAATAAAGATTTTATACATATTGCTTTCGCAGTAACAATGATAATCTTATTTTTGACCGAATCTTTTTTGAGTCGACAAAGAGGAATAATTTTCTTTATAATTTTTTACTGCATGTTTAATTTGGTAAATAATTGTAATGAACAGAAAATAATGAAATGAAAAGAATACTTATTACTGGAGCGGCAGGATTTTTAGGATCGCATTTATGTGACAGATTTATTAAGGAAGGTTACTTTGTAATCGGAATGGATAATTTAATTACAGGAGATCTTAAAAATATTGAACATTTATTCAAATTAGAAAACTTCGAATTTTATCATCACGATATCACTAAGTTTGTTCATGTTCCTGGCGATTTAGATTATATATTGCACTTTGCATCGCCAGCAAGTCCGATTGATTATTTAAAAATTCCGATTCAGACTTTAAAAGTAGGATCTTTAGGAACACACAATTTGCTTGGATTGGCAAGAGTTAAAAAAGCAAGAATTCTAATTGCATCAACATCTGAAGTTTATGGAGACCCTTTAGTACATCCGCAAACGGAAGAATACTACGGAAACGTAAATACAATAGGTCCGCGTGGCGTTTATGACGAAGCAAAACGTTTTCAGGAATCAATCACAATGGCTTACCATACTTTTCACGGTGTAGAAACTAGAATAGTACGTATTTTTAATACATATGGTCCAAGAATGCGGCTAAACGACGGACGTGTAATTCCTGCTTTTATTGGACAGGCTTTACGTGGCGAAGATTTAACGATTTTTGGAGACGGAATGCAAACGCGTTCTTTCTGTTATGTAGACGACCAAGTAGAAGGTATTTACAGATTATTACATTCTGATTATGTTAATCCAGTAAATATTGGAAATCCTGACGAAATCACAATCAAAGATTTTGCGGAAGAAATCATAAAACTTACGGGTACAAACCAAAAAGTGGTATATCATCCACTGCCAATAAATGATCCATTACAACGTCAGCCCGATACAACAAAAGCAAAGGAATTATTAGGCTGGGAAGCAAAAGTAAGTCGTGCTGAAGGAATGAAAATTACTTATGAGTATTTCAAATCACTATCTCCGGAAGAACTGGCAAAAGAAGAACACAAAGATTTTTCGAATTATATTAAATAATAAAAAAGGGACAATATTTCTATAATATTGTCCCTTTTTCTTTTTAAATCATTTTTACTAAAAAGCATTATTTTCAATTAATTTCTTCATTTGCTCATCAAGATTGAAATGAGATTTTGCATGAAGGAAAATTGTGTTTTTCATGATTTGAATTTCTTTTTTACCAAATTCTGAAATTTGCTTTAAGGTGTCGTTTAAGTTTTTAAAATCTTCAACAGGAACCACCCATCCCAAATTATTTTCTTCAACAATATTTTCACCTTCGCCACCTCCAAAATAAAGAACAGGAAAACCTAATGCACTGTATTCGAATATTTTTGAAGGTACAGATCCATAAATTCTTGTCTTTAGTGGTACTAATGCAATATCTAAATTTTGTAAAGCTTCATGCAAAATATTTCGTTCTAACATTCCATGAAAAATAATTTTTTCATTCTGATTTTTTTCTAAAAAATTTAGAATTTGATTTTTTTCGGCACCATCCCCAAAAATGTGCAGTTCAATGTTTAGATTTTTCAAATCCAATTCTTGGATAAGTTCAAAAACACCTTGTGCAACTCCCAGTAAGCCAGCATAAAATAGTTTTATAGGTTCATTCAAATTCTGTTTTTCTTCTAATATATTTTCAATAAAATGATCAGGATAATTACGGTATAAAAAACATTTTTTTTCTGGAAATATTGAATGAATATGATCTATAATTTCATTCGATTGCCCGAAAATATGGTTTGCTTTTCTGTAAATAAAGCGTTCAATAAAGAGAAGGAATTTATGTGAAATGCTATTTTTCTTTAAAACACCAAGTTCAATAGCAGCTGTGGGCCAAAGATCAGAAACATTCAAAATTATTTTTTTTCTTCTAAGTCCAAGAGCCAAAACTGCAGTAAAAGATAACAATAAAGGTGGAGATTGTACGATTACTTTCTTTGGTATTTTAGCAAACAATAAATAAAAAAATAAAGTTGTAGAAAACGATAATGTAGAAACAATTCTTTTAAAAATATTAGAGCTGTTACTCGGATAAATCCAAAGACGTTTTAAAGTTATATTCTGAATTTTTTCGATAACAGAAAATCGACCTTTATATTCTGGAAAAAGTTCACCTTTTGGATAATTTGGAAGAGGAGAAATCACAGAAACGTTATACCCGTTTTGATCCAGTTTTAAAGCGAGCTGTTCTATTCTGTTTGCCGCAGCTCCTTTTTCCGGCGGATAATAATTGGATATAATAAGAATGTCTTTCATTATTTTTTATCCAATAAAATAGAAACAATTCTTTCAGATGCCTTTCCGTCCCATAGATCTGGAATACCGCACTTTTTAGCACCGTTTTGTAAAAAACTGCCAAAAACTTTTTTCAAATTTTGTAAAGAAGTCCCCACAATTGTATTAGATCCAATGGTTTCTGTTTCAGGTCTTTCGGTATTATCTCGCATTGTAAAACATGGAATTCCAAGAACAGTTGTTTCTTCAGAAATACCGCCGCTATCTGTAATGACAGCAAAACTATTTTTAATTAAATACATAAAATTTAGATAACCTTGAGGCAAAACAAAAATAATATTTCTAAAATCAGTTTTACTTTCTTTTAAAATAGCCTGGGTTCTTGGATGAATAGGAAAGATTATCTTTTTGTCATTTGCCAGAAGATCAATCCCTTCCAATAATTTAATAAGTGACGAAACTTCATCAACATTTGCAGGACGGTGCAAAGTTAGAATGATATATTTTTTTTCGCTTAATTGATGTTCGTTCCAAAAATCTGGGGCCGAAATTCTATTAATATTTTGATATAAAGTGTCGATCATAACATTTCCCACAAAGTGAATATTGTTAGGATCTGAACCTAATTTTAATAAATTTTCTGATGCCGAAGTTGAGGTTGTAAAAAAATAATCGCTAATACTATCTGTCAGCATTCGGTTAATTTCTTCGGGCATTGTTAAATCTCCAGAACGAATTCCGGCTTCTACATGTGCCACTTTTGTATTACATTTTTTAGCAACAATAGAACAAGCCATTGTCGAATTTACATCGCCAACAACTAAAACCAAATCACAAGGGTTTTGAATTAACTCCTTTTCAAAAGCAATCATAATTGCTGCTGTTTGTTCTGCTTGAGAACCACTTTTAACTTCTAAATTGATATCGGGTTGAGGAATGTTTAGTTCTTCAAAAAAAGTATCACTTAAATTTTTATCATAATGCTGCCCAGTATGTACTAAACGAAATGAAATATCAAATTCTTCATTTTGTTTTTTCTTTATAGCATTAATTATGGGGGCTATTTTGATAAAGTTAGGTCTTGCACCTGCAATTATGGTAATTTTCATAGATTGACTTCAGAAATTAGGACAAACTTGTTTTAAGTTTCTTTAGCAAAAGTAAAGTTTAAATTGGATTCTCGATAAATTGGAGGATTTTGTTGTGTTTAAAAATTGAATTCTCAAGAGTATTATAAAAGAAATCTTATTGAAATATAAACTTGAGGTCACAAATTGTGACCTTAAAGATTTAGAAAGTTATTTTTTATATCCAATCTTCACTCTTTCAGACTCATTTTCTTTTTTCTCAGTCAATTCATCTAAATAAGAAAAAACCAATTCAATATTTTTATCGTGGTTTTCTAACTTCTTCTGAATCTGTAAAATATCAACTTTAATTTCGGTTGTATCCAAAAGCATTTGTCTCACTTTCGTAAAAATTCTCATAATTTGAATATTGGTTTGAATTGCCTTGTCGCTTTTTAAGATACTTGAAAGCATAAGTATGCCGTGTTCAGTAAAGGCATAAGGAAGGTATTTTAAGTTTGAACCTCTACCATTCTTCAAGGTCGCAAATTGCGACCTTGAAGAATTATATTCATTTTCAGTTAGTTGAAACATAAAATCTTCTGGGAATCTTGACAAATTTCTTTTTACCTGCTCATTTAATCGCTTAGTTTCGACATCATAAAGAGAAGCCAGATCACTATCGAGCATCACTTTTTGACCACGAATAAAATATATTTTATTTGAAATTGTTTCTTCAGAAAGTAAAGAGTTATCGTCCATAAGTTTTTAAATAAAAAACAAATGTAATATTTTATTTACAAATAAGATTTAAACTGTTTCAGTTTCCCGCGATTGGTTCTTTCTAAAACTGTTTTTCGAGTAAAAGTGAAATTTAGATTGGGTTCTAAATACAAATCAATTGCTTGTTTTATTTTTTCAATTTGTTCTGAAACTAATTCTTTTTCAGCTACATATTCAATTTCAAAAGTATCAATTTGGGTTTGTTTGATGATAAATTCTTTTACGTTTCCATCATCTTCAATAATGCTTTTAGTTACATAATAAAAGGTCAAACCTGGCGATTTTTTCCCACTTGGAAGAATTGCAACATCATTTGTTCTGCCGATAAGTTTTTTAAGAATTGGTTTTTGAGGCGTACTTTTTTCATCCAAAATTCCAATATCGCCAATTTCATATCGAATGAAAGGATTTGCTTTGTTGAATAGAGACGTAATCACAATTTTTCCTTCTGTTCCATGTGGAACAGGATTATTGTTTTCATCTAAAATTTCTACAAACAAAGTTTCTGCATTTACTTGCCATTCGCCTTGCGGATTTTCAAAAGCAATCAAATCCAATTCAGAAGCGCCGTATTCGCTAATAATCGGAATGCCGAATTGTTTTTCTAACAGTTTTTTATCCGCTTCAAAGAGCATTTCCGAAGTGACAAAACAAGCTTTTAAAGTTGGACAAATTTCATTTAAAACGATATTTTTTTGTTGTAAAAATTTGGCAAATAAAACAATAGAACTTGTATAACCGTTGAGGTAATCGAATTTTTTTGTTTTGAATTTTTGAAAAAATTTTTCTAGAACTTCATCAGATAAATCAAAAACTGGAAAACGAAATCGATGTGTCAAAAAATCCTTGAAACGTTCTTTTTGATAGCCAATAAAATCCATTGGAATTCCGTAAAAACGAGCTTGATACGAATGATTAAAATCAATTCCGAACCAGCCAAATCGCATAATATTGGAAGCCCAAGTCAAGGCATGTGAATATTTGTCTTTGGCAAAAACAAAAGGAGTTCCGCTTGATCCAGAGGTTTTGTTGAGATAAACAGATTTTTTAGAATAACCTTTTGAAAGTCTTTCTTCAAGGGGTTTTTGTAAATTCTGTTTGTTTAAAATCGGAAGATTTTCCCAATTTTCGGCAGTCGTATTTCCAGCTAATGCTGCATAAAAAGAATTGTTTTTAAGATGAAAATCAACAATTTCCTTCTTTTTGTTTTCGAGAAAAACCGTAAAGTCTTCTTCAGAAAAATGAACAATTTTGTCCAATTCGGCTTTAGCTTTCTTTATCGGAAAACCATTTATTTGAAGGGAAATATCAAAAAGGCGAATCATTTTTCAGAAAAATTTTCGTCAAAAATAAGGTTTAGGAATTACTAACAATGTAGAACCAACAATTTTTTGAAGATTTAATTATTTTTTACGTGCAAAAGCAAGTATTTTTGCACCACAACTAAATACAACAACACCATGACAATTTTATTATTGGGATCAGGCGGAAGAGAGCATGCTTTTGCATGGAAAATGACACAGAGTCCGCTTTGCGAAAAACTTTTTGTAGTACCTGGAAATGCAGGAACTGCTGCAATTGCTGAAAACGTTGCAATATCTGCAACTGATTTTGAAGCAGTGAAAGCATTAGTACTTAAAGAAAATATAAGTTTAGTAGTCGTAGGACCGGAAGATCCGTTGGTAAAAGGTATTTACGATTATTTTAAAAACGATGAAAGTTTAAAACATATTCCGGTTATTGGGCCATCTCAATTAGGTGCGCAATTAGAAGGAAGTAAAGAATTTGCAAAAGAATTCTTGATGAAACATAACATTCCAACTGCAGCTTATGACAGTTTCACAGCTGAAACAGTTGAAAAAGGATGTGAGTTTTTAGAAACTTTACAGCCTCCTTACGTTTTAAAAGCAGACGGATTAGCTGCTGGAAAAGGTGTTTTGATCATTCAAGATCTTGAAGAAGCCAAAACGGAATTAAGAAACATGTTGGTTCATGCAAAATTTGGAACAGCAAGTTCAAAAGTGGTTATTGAAGAATTCTTGGATGGAATTGAATTAAGCTGTTTCGTTTTAACTGACGGAAAAAGTTATAAAATTCTTCCAACTGCAAAAGATTATAAAAGAATTGGAGAAGGAGATACAGGTTTAAATACAGGAGGAATGGGAGCAGTTTCTCCAGTTCCTTATGTTGATGCTGTTTTGATGGAAAAAATTGAAACTCGTATTGTAAAACCAACAATCGAAGGTTTCCAAAAAGACGGAATCGAATATAAAGGTTTTGTTTTTATTGGTTTAATCAATGTTAAAAACGAACCAATCGTTATTGAATACAACGTAAGAATGGGAGATCCTGAAACTGAAGTTGTGGTTCCGAGATTAAAATCTGATTTGGTTGAATTATTCTTGTCTGTTGCAGATCAGAAATTAGGAGACTTTAATTTAGAAGTTGATCCAAGAAGTGCAACAACTGTAATGGTAGTTTCTGGCGGATATCCTGAAGATTTCGAAAAAGGAAAAGTAATTTCTGGTTTAGAAAATATTGAAGATTCTATAGTTTTTCACGCAGGAACAAAATTAGATGGCGAAAATGTCGTTACTAATGGAGGACGTGTAATTGCTGTGACATCTTACGGAGATAATTTCCAAGAGGCCATAAAAAAATCTTATCAAAACATAGATAAACTAAGCTTTGATAAGATGTATTTTAGAAAAGATATCGGTTTCGATTTAATCTAAAAATAAATTCACCAGCCCTTTTTAATTAAAGGGTTTGGTTTTTTATTTTAAAAATGAATGAGCCGTTGTATCTTGGTTTTCTGTTCCAGCGTCATCAAAAATACGTAATTGTTTAATCCAATAAACGATTGCGCATGCACAGATGATCATAAAAATCCAGTTAATAGTGTTTGCACCAAACCATGTTTTTAATTCTAAATGACGTAAAAAGTCAAGAGGAGCAAACAAAATGTTAACGAATAGGTATTGAATTCCTTCAAAAAAAGCTGTCATAATTTTAAAAATTATATGTTATTTATTGTTGTGTAATGCCTTGAAGATAAAATTCGGCGAACCAAATCTTTTTTCAACTTGTTAGGTCTTTCCTTTTAAACAAGTATTATCTTTACAATCACAAAAGTATAAAATATCCTTATGATAACAAGTGTTTTTAAAAAATCTACGCCATTAAATTATTCATTGGTTGTAATTTTAATACTGGTTTTCTTTTTTATGTTCCAAATTAAAGACCCATCTTGGGTTACTTCTTATTTTTTGGCGTTTCAAAAAGTGAGTTTGTTATGCTTTATTTTGGCTTCTTTTTTTATGATTAATTTCATTGTAAAAAAGAACGGACTCAGTAAAGACAACGGTTACTCGATACTTTTTTACTTATTGTTTATTTTATTTTTCCCAACGATTTTTAATAACTCAAATGTTATCTATGCCAATTTTTTCATTTTATTGGCACTTCGAAGATTAATTTCATTGCAATCTCTTAAAGCATCAAAAGAAAAAATATTTGATGCCGCATTTTGGATTTTTGTAGCTTCTTTATTTCAATTTTGGAGTATTCTCTTTATAATTTTAGTTTATATATCTATTATTTTTCATGTTTCAAGAGATTATAGAAACTGGGTTCTGCCTTTTATAGCGCTTTTGGCCGTAACTATTTTATTCTATATGACATCATTAATTTTAAATATTGATGCAATAGCTTTCATCCAAGAAAAAGCTGTAATCGATTTTAGAATAGATTATTTTAAAAATAATTACGAAAACGCAGCACTTTCAATTTACACCGCTGTAGCGTTATTTTTTGTTACTTCGATGCTAATGACGCTATCAAACAGGCCTCAAATTGTACATTCTTCGTACAAGAAAGTTGTAGCTTGTTTTTTTATAGCTGCTTTTGTTTATATCATTTCGCCAAATAAAAGCAATGATTTATTATTATTCAGTATTGCACCATTAACGATAATGGCAACAAGTCATGTAGAATACATGCAACAGAAACTTAATAACGAGATTGTTTATTATACTCTGATTGTGTGTAGTTTATTTACTTTTTTCTCTCAATTATAATTTACTTCCGTAAGCAAGATCGCCAGCATCTCCAAGTCCAGGAACAATGTAGTTTTTCTCATTTAGTTTTTCGTCTAGAGAGGCAACCCATAGATGACAGTTTTCTGGAAGATTTTTTTCAAGGTGATCAATTCCTTCTGGAGCTGCAATAACAACAACAATATGAATTTCTGTTGGAGTAGCATTTTCTATTAATTTTTCATGAACCGCAACAATTGATTGTCCAGTGGCCAGCATTGGATCAAGAAGAAGGACTGTTTTATTATTTAAGTCAGAAATTGCCTGATATTCAACTCGAATTTCAAATTCATCGTCATTATTTGGATGATATCTGCAGGCAGAAACAAAGCTATTTTCTGCATGATCAAAATAATTTAGAAAACCATTATGTAGAGGCAATCCAGCTCTTAAAATTGGACATAGTACCAAATTTGCATCAATTTCTGTCGTCTTTTTAATTCCTAAAGGCGTTTGAATTTCAACTTCTTTGTAAGGTAAAATTTTACTCAATTCATAAGCCATGATTTCTCCAATACGTTCAATATTTCGACGAAAACGCATACTGTCGTTTTGAACCTTTACATTTCGGATCTGACCTAAAAAATGATTTAATACACTGTTGTTCTCAGAGATATAATGGATTTTCATAATATTTTTTTAGAAGATCAATTGTTTATTAGGAATAATTGAAAAATTAATGTTTTTTTTCAAAGTATAAAAGTATAAAAAGTATCTTTGTTTCATAAAAAAATAAAAACATGTTTTCAAAATTAGCATATTCTGTTTTCGAGCAAAGCATCAAAGATTATCACCAGTTTGATAATGTAGATCAGCCGATCAATAATCCTTATCCAAAAGATAAGTTCGAGCATTTGTTATATTTAAAAAATTGGATTGACACTGTTCAATGGCATTTTGAAGATATTATTCGTGATCCACAGATTGATCCAGTTGCAGCATTAACTTTAAAAAGAAGAATTGATGCATCAAATCAGGAACGTACTGATATGGTGGAATATATTGATAGCTACTTTTTACAGAAATATAGTGATGTAAAAGTAAAAGAAGGAGCAAAAATCAATTCTGAAAGCCCAGCTTGGGCTTTTGACAGATTATCTATTTTGGCTTTAAAAATTTATCACATGCATGAAGAAGCTAATCGTGCTGAAGCTTCTCAGGAACACAGAGATAAATGTCAGGAAAAATTAAATATTCTTTTAGAGCAAAGAACAGATTTATCTACAGCAATTGAAGAATTATTGACAGATATCGAAAACGGTGACAAATTCATGAAAGTTTACAAACAAATGAAAATGTACAACGACGACGATTTGAACCCAGTTTTATATCAAAATAAAAAATAATTTGGCAGACTTGTCTAGCAAAATTAAGCATATAGCCGTCATGAGACTATCCGCAATGGGAGATGTCGCCATGACGGTTCCTGTTTTACGAGCTTTTGTAAAACAATATCCAACGGTAAAACTAACCGTTATTTCTCGTCCATTTTTCAAACCTTTTTTTGACGGAATTCCTAATCTTGAGTTTTTTGCTTTTGATGAAAAAGAAAGACACAAAGGATTTCCTGGGCTTTTACGCTTATATGGAGATATAAAAAAACTGAAGATTGATGCATTTGCTGATCTTCATAATGTTTTGAGATCTAAGGTCGTGAGTTTGCTTTTCGCTTTAAGCGGAAAAAAAAGAGCAACTGTTGATAAAGGAAGAGAAGGTAAAAAAGAATTAACACGTGCTGAAAATAAGATTTTCAAGCAATTGCCAACGATGTTTGAAAGACACGTAAAAGTGTTTCAAGAACTTGGTTTTTCTATTGATTTGTCTCATCCGGAGTTTCCTAAAAAAGCAGACTTAAGTGCAGAAATTAACGATTTAATTGGACACGATTATCGAAAACTAATTGGAATTGCGCCTTTTGCGCAATACGATTCTAAAGTTTATCCTCTTGATTTAATGCAGGAAGTAATTGCAAAATTGGCCGAAAATAAAGATCAGACGATTTTACTTTTTGGTGGAGGAAAGAAGGAAATCGAAATTTTAGATTCTCTTGCACAACCATTTGAAAATGTAATAAATATGGCTGGAAAAATTAAATTTCAGCAGGAATTACAATTAATCAGCAATCTTGATGTGATGCTTTCTATGGATTCTGGAAATGCACATATCGCAGCAATGTTGGGTGTAAAAGTAGTTACGCTTTGGGGCGCGACGCATCCGTACGCAGGATTTTTGCCGTTTAACCAGAAGATGGTAGATGCTTTAACTTCAGACCGAAATCAATATCTAAAATTACCAACTTCAGTTTATGGAAACAAAATTGTCGAAGGATATGAAGATGCCATGAGAACAATTTTACCACAGCAGGTTGTTGACAAGGTTGTAGAGAAACTTTCATGAAGGATTAGAATAAACTAGAAGACATCACTTTTTATAAGCTTCGGAGAAGCGAAATATTTATAGTAAAATAGCGTCTACAATATTAAAGCTCCAACGGAGCGACATTATTATAAAAAAACATGTCGCTCCGCTGGAGCTTTTTTCTTTTGTTTTATTGTGATTCTATAAATATTTTACCCCGCTGGGGTATTTGCGATGAACAATGATTTAAGCAATATTTTTGCTTAAATCATATTTTTCATTAGAATCGAGGAAAGAATATCCTATTGTTTTTTTTCTTTTTTTGTTTACTATAATGGAAACAAAGTTATTTTTATCTTCAGTTGACAATAGAATATGCTCAAATTTTTGAGATGGATCTCTATAAACTTTATAGATTAAGTCTTGATCTTTAATTTTTTTGGATAAAATTTTAGCCGATTTAAGTCTGCTTACATAAGGCCAAATATTAAAAACATTCGAATCGGTCTTTTTTACTTCTACCATTTTGTCGGTCAAAGTTGAATTGTATTTTTCTCTTTCAAGCAACTTAGGGCCTTTTCTGTTTTTCATTTTTATAATAACCGCCAGAACGCACAGCGAAGCAGTTACAACCAGCATAATAAATAGATAGAGATGAAAGTGTTGTACGTGAGCTGTCATGATATTTAATTTTTTAAATGTTTGACAAATTTGATGTAGCTCTGTAAAATCTCAAAACAATGAGATTGAGATTGCTATAATTTTACCTCTAATTTACTAAAAATTCGGCAATATTTTGATAAAATTTTGCTTTTATTTCAATTAGAGCCAAATCTTTTCATCACGACAACGTCGATAAATATAACTTTTTAGATTTGCAATGGTTTCCTGATAATTCGGTGCGTCATAACCATAGCGTTCGTGTTCCATTTGTTCTCTTTCAATGCTATCGCATCCTTTTATAACTTCTTTAATCATGTCGAGCAAGGCAAGTTCTTTATTGTCAGTTTTTTGAAATTTTAATTCAACAATTTCATCCTGAAGCTGTTCACAATAATTAGCTAGTTTGCCAACTTCTGGCTCATCCAGAAGATATTCCTTATTTCTAAAAATTTCTCGTACAGATTTCATAAACAATTAATTTTCAATTTTTTAAATTCCAAATTCCAAGTTACATCTTTTTCAAAGTTTTAAACTTTGACAAAGAGTAGAAACGCAATTAAACAAAAAAAAATCCAAACTCCAATTGTAAAGTTGGAATTTGGAATTTTTGATATTGGAATTTAATACGACTAAACGTCGTCGTAATCAACATAAATAGTTTCTGAAGTTGGATGTGCTTGACAAGTTAAAATTAAACCTTCAGCAATTTCTCCATCTGTTAAAATAGAATTTTTCGTCATTTCTGCGGTTCCTTTCGTAACACGACCTAAACAACTACTGCAGATTCCGCCTTGACAAGAATAAGGAGCGTCGACACCTTGTTTTAGAGCTGCGTCAAGAATTGTTTGTTTTTTAGACATTTCAAAAGTAGTCTCTTCATCGTCTACTAAAACAGTAATTTTTGTGTGTCCTTCTTGAGAACCTTGAATTTCGTGCTCTTCAGAAGAAGATGTAAACAACTCAAATTTAATAGCAGATTCTTTTACGTTTTTCTCTTTTAAAACATTAGAAACAGTATTAATCATTTCTTCTGGCCCGCAAAGGAAAAATTTATCAAATTGAAGTTCTTTGTGTTTGTTGTTTAAAACAAAATTAACAGCCGATTTTTCAATTCGTCCAAATAAAGCATTTTCAGCTTTTGCTTGGCTGTATACATTATGCACAAAAAATCTTCCTACATATTGCAATTGCAAATCGTGAAGCTCTTGATGAAAGATTGTACTTTCAGGAGTTTTATTTCCGTAAACCAATACAAATGAGCTTTTTGGTTCATTCTTTAAAACTGATTTTATGATAGAAAGAACCGGAGTAATTCCGCTTCCTGCAGCAAATGCCGCATAGTTCTTTTGTCTTTCAGCATCTGGTTCAAAAGTAAATTTACCTTCTGGCTGGCCTACTTCAAGAACATCTCCTGCTTTTAATTTAGTATTGGCAAACTGAGAAAAAAGACCATTTTTTACTGCTTTTACAGCAATTCTTAATTCGCCGCTGTCTGGTGCAGAGCAAATAGAATATGCACGTCTAATTTCTTGATTGTCAAGAGTTAATTTTAAATTTATATATTGACCTGCTATAAATTTATAGTCAGATTTTAGTTCTTCAGGAACATTAAAAAGAATAGAAACAGCATCTGCAGTTTCTCTTTTAACCTCTTTAATTATAAGTTTTAAGAATGAAGGCATGATAGAATTTTTATGCAAAAGTAGCAAACCACTATTAAAATTTTAGCACGAAATTATTTTTTTTAACTTTTTTTGTAACGTTTTCCTACATTTGGGCTCTTACTACAAAAATACTTAAACCATAAACCATGATTAAGAAGTTTATTTATCTCGAATGGAAGGCTTTTACTAGATCGGCATCTTTCGGTAAAAATCTGGCAATGAAAATTGTAATAGGTTTTTTGATGATCTATTTTTCTTTAATTTTTATTGGTATGGGAGTTGGAGCATTTTATATGCTTAAAGAAATGAAATTGGAACCATTGGTGACTTTAAACAAATTTCTGATTTATTATTTTCTAGCCGATTTGATGATTCGATTGTTATTACAGTCAATTCCTGTTCTAAATATCAAACCTTTGCTAGTTCTTCCTTTAAAAAAAACGACCATTGTTCATTTTTCTTTAGGTAAAACGATTTTATCTTTTTTTAATTGGATACATGCCTTATTTTTTGTTCCATTTACTGTTGTTCTAATTTTAAACGGATATGATGTTGTTCAGATTATTTTTTGGCATTTGGGTGTAATGTCTATTATTTATATCAACAATTTTCTAAATATTATTTTGAGTAATATTGACAGATTATTTGCTCTTTTTCTATTATTGATTATAGTTTTAGGAAGTGCACAATATTATCAATTATTTGATATTACAAAGTTTACAACGCCATTTTTTCAAAGTTTTTATGAAATAGACGGATTGTTTTTGATTCCGATTCTAGTATTAATAACACTGCATTATTTTACTTTTAAATACTTTGAAAAGAATTTATATCTCGATGCAGGACTCTCTGTAAAACAAGATGTTGCTTCTACAGAAAATCTTTCGTGGCTGAATCAATTCGGGACTTTGGGAACTTTTCTTAAAAATGACATTAAACTCATCAAAAGAAATAAAAGATCCAAAACCACTATAGTAATGAGTGTTATCTTTTTATTCTACGGATTGATTTTTTTCGGAAACATGAATCAGCCGCCTGCTATGCAAATTTTTGCTGGAATTTTTGTTTCGGGCGGATTTCTATTTGTATTTGGACAATTTGTACCGAGTTGGGACAGTTCATACTATCAATTAATGATGACGCAGAATATTCCGTATAGAGGTTACATTACTGCAAAATGGTGGCTTGTTGTAATTGCAACTTTCATTTCAACAATACTTGCTTCTTTTTATCTTTTATATGGTTGGGAAACTTATCTAATTGTTGTAGTTGGAGCAATTTATAATATAGGAGTCAATTCTCATTTAGTGCTTCTGGGTGGCGCTTTTACCAAAACGCCAATTGATTTAAGTAATGCTGGCGGTGCTTTTTCTGATAAAAAAGTGTTTAATGTTAATGCAATGTTATTGTCATTGCCAAAAATATTTCTGCCATCGATATTATATTGGTTTGGTTTGCATTATGCAGATAAAACGGTTGCATTAGCCTTAGTTGCAGGAGTAGGAATCTTGGGTTTTATCTTTAAAGAAAAAGTGTTTTCATTAATAGAAAAGATATACAAAAGAGAAAAATATAGTACAATAAGTGCTTATAAACAAAAGAGTTAATTGATAATTTGTCCATTAGAAAATAAACCTAACATTGCCATGATACAAGTACATCAGCTTTCAAAAACATATAACAAAACAACAGTTTTAAATATTAATAATCTAGAAATTCCAAAAGGACAAAGTTTTGGGTTGGTAGGAAATAACGGAGCAGGAAAAACAACTTTCTTCAGTTTGCTTTTAGACCTAATCCAGCCTTCAACAGGATATATAAAAAGTAATGATATTCAGGTGAATACAAGTGAAAACTGGAAATCTTTTACAGGATCTTTTTTAGATGAAAATTTTCTTATCGGATATTTAACTCCAGAAGAATATTTTTATTTTATCGGAGATTTACGCAATCAGAATAAGGCAGATATTGATGCCTTGCTGGCGAAGCACGAGGAATTTTTTAACGGAGAAATTTTAAAGAATAAAAAATATCTTCGTGATTTATCAAAAGGAAACCAAAAGAAAGTGGGAATAATTGCTACTCTTATTGGAAATCCAGAAGTTGTAATTTTAGACGAACCTTTTGCAAATTTAGATCCAACAACGGTGAGCCGACTAAAAAAAATAATCAAAGAATTAGCCGATGATCCAAACGTAACGGTTTTAGTTTCAAGCCATGATTTACAACATACTGTCGAGGTTTGTAATCGTATTGTTGCTCTTAATAAGGGGGAGATTGTCAAAGACATTCAGACCTCAAAAGAGACCTTACAAGAACTAGAATTGTTTTTTGCTGTGTAAGAATTTCTATATTTCAAAAAGAAGCGTATTTTTACAAGTGAATATACTAAAACCAATTTTTAGTAGTTATCTGTTTTAAACTCTTTTCTATTGAAAAAGAATACTCTTAAATATAGTTTTACTCTCGTTTTTTTATTCTTTTTGATAGCTTGTTCTACCAAAAAAAATACTTTTTTGGCTCGAAGTTCTCATTCGATTGGGACAAAATATAACATTCTTTATAATGGAGGAATTGGTCTAGAAAAAGGTTTAAAGTCAATTCAGGCTAATAACGAAGATAATTTTTGGAAGATACTGCCAATTGAAAAAATGCAGTTTGATGAAAATTTTTCTGAAGGGGAAAAAACTAAAAATCCTGACTTTGAAAAGGCAGAAACCAAAGCTACAAAAGCCATTCAGAAACACTCCATGAATATTGGAGGAAGAGAAAGAAACTGGCAGATTGACGAAGCGTATCTTATGCTAGGAAAAGCGAGATATTACGACCAACGTTTCATTCCAGCAATTGAGGCTTTCAATTATATTTTATACAAATATCCAGAAAGTAATAATATTTATACCGCAAAAATTTGGCGCGAAAAAACCAATATGCGTTTAGGAAACGATGCGATTGTTCTTAAGAATATTAAAATTTTACTTAAAAAAACAGATTTAGATAAACAGACTTATGCTGATGCCAACGCTCTTTTGGCAGAAGCTTTTATTAATCTGGAACAAAAAGACAGTGCTGTTTCTAGACTTAGAGTTGCAGAACAATTTACAAGAAAGAATGAAGAACGCGCAAGGTATCGTTTTATACTTGGTCAGATGTATCAGGCAGAAGGAAAACGTGACAGCGCCATTTATTTCTATGATGCTGTTATTGATTTAAATCGAAAAGCAGATCGTAAGTATATGATGCACGCTTACGCGAAAAAAGCACAAATGTTTGATTATGGGAAAGATAATGATACGATTTTCTTAAAAACATTTAATAAATTGGTGACTGATCGTGAAAATCGTCCTTATTATGATGTTCTTTTTTATGAAATGGGAGTTTATTATGATAAAAAGAAAGATCAAGAAAATGCATTATTCTTCTACAATAAATCTTTAGGCAGAAAATCTAAAGATCCCTATTTGATGGCATCTGCTTACAGAAACATCGGAAACATGTATTTTAAAAACACAGATTATTCTATGGCAGCAAAGTATTATGATAGTACTTTGGTAAAACTGGATCCTAAAACCAGAGAATTTGCTTTTATAGAAAAAAACAGAAAAAATCTTGATGACGTAATTAAATACGAAGCTATCGCAAAACGCAATGATAGTATTATTAAGGTATACAATTTGCCACCAAGCGAAAAGAAAGATTATTTTGAAGGTTATATTGCAAAGCTTAAAAAGAAAGACGAAGAAAAAAGACTTTTAGAAGAAAAAGAAAAAGAACGATTAGCCAATATCGATCGAAATTCTCAATCGGGAATTCCAGGAAATGGAGCAGTAAACCCGCAATCTTTAGGTAAATCAATTGAACCAGAAGGGATCGTGCCGCCCGGAGGAAATGATAACGCAAGTACATTCTATTTTTATAACCCTACAACCGTTGCCTATGGAAAACTACAGTTTAAAAAAATGTGGGGTAACAGAACTATGGCCGGAAACTGGAGATTGGCAGGAATGAGAGCCATTAATAATGATGCGATGAATGATTCTATTGCAACTAAAGAAGTTGCTAACGCATTAAAAGATACCATTGTACCAGAAAAATATACTGTAGCCTATTATGTAAAACAGCTTCCAACTTCGCAAACAGCTATGGATAGCATTGGTAAAGAACGAAACTTTTCATACTATCAATTGGGACTTATATATAAGGAGAAGTTTAAAGAATATAATTTGGCAAGCGATAAGCTAGAACAATTACTTCAAAATAATCCTGAAGAAAAATTGGTATTGCCATCAATGTATAATTTATACAAAATATATCAAATTACAAACCCAGCAAAAGCTGAAGCTATAAAAACAGAGATATCTTCAAAATATCCAGATTCGAGATATGCTCATATTTTAAACAATAAAGAAGAAGATCCAAATTCTAGTCCAGACAAAGAATATCAAAAATGGTATAAACTATTTGAGCAAGAACAGTTTAACGAAGTCTTGGCAAATATTGACAATCTAATTAACCAATATTCTGGAGATGATATTGTTTCAAAATACGAATTGCTAAAGGCTAACGCTCAAGGAAAAGTATATGGTTTAGAAGCTTACAAAAAAGGACTTGAGAATGTAGCTGATAATTATCCGAATAGTGAAGAAGGTAAAAATGCAAGAGAAATTCTAGAAAAACAGGTTCCTATTTTAGAGAAACTTAATTTTACAACAACAGACACTAAAAACTGGAAAATAGTGTATCGAGTTAATAATAACGATACAAAGGCGGTTAAAAGAATTGAAGAAGCAATTAGAGTATTTTTATTAGTTGAAAATTACGAAAGATTGACAACATCATTGGATAAATACAATAAAACAGAAAGTTTTGTAGTTATTCATGGTTTAAAATCTGAGGCTTATGCAAATGATGTTGCTGGAGTTTTCAGAGATGATAAGAAATATAAAATCCCAGATCAAGCAATAATTATATCAAATGACAATTATAAAATTGTTCAAATTAAAAAAAATCTAGATACATATCTTAGCCCAAAAATCCCTTAAATCTTAACCGCCATGTTTGAAAAAGTAAAAAAAAACGGAACTGAACAATTAGGAAAAACAAATAGAATTGTTGAAGGAACATCAATAGTAGGAGATATAGTCTCTAAAGCCGATTTTAGATTAGATGGCGAATTGATAGGAAATTTTACTTCGCAAGGCAAAATAGTGATTGGGGCAAAAGGAGTTGTTAAAGGAGAAATAATTTGTAACAATGCAGATATAGAAGGAGAGTTTCATGGAAAAATAAAAGTTCTAGAAACCCTTAATATTAAATCGACTGCTCAAATACATGGAGAAGTTGCAGTAGGAAAACTTTCGATAGAACCAGGTGCCGACTTTACAGCAACCTGCACGATGCTTGCACATTCAAACACAGTTATAATGTTAGAAGATGGAAAAGGAGCCGAACAATAATAGGAGAAATAAATGGTTGGCATTTATTAACATTCCCTTTCAAATGGGAGTAATCATTTTTGTATTCTCTTATTTCGGAACTTGGCTTGATGAGAAACATCCAAGCCCCAAAGTATATTATAACACCATTTTTGTATTAGCCGGTGTTGGAGTTGCATTGTATAATGTAATCCGACAAGTAAATGATATCAATAAAACAAAGTAGTTTGTAAATAAAAAAGCCTTGAGATAAAAGTTGCATCTTTGCACAAAAATTATTTCAAATGCTTTTAAAAAATTACAAACCGTTTTTTTATTTGTTTGGCCTTGCTTTAGGGACTTATATTATTCATAAAGCAATTTTTTTCTTTAGTGAAATTAGTACGAAGAATTTTCATTACAGTTTAGAATTACTGTATTTTTCTTTCTTCGCGATTTCGTCTTTATTATACCTTATATTATTAGTAGTAAAAAAGAAGAATTTTGAAATCGTCGGAATGACGTTTTTATTCGGAACCTTTACACAAATGTTATTAGCCTATTTAGTTTTGCAGCCAATCTTAAAAAACAAAACAGGGGAGAGCGATGTTGAAAAAATTAGTTTTTTTGTAACATTTGTGCTGTTTTTGTTATTTCAGACGCTTTTAACTGCCCGATTATTAAATGAAAAGCGTTAAAATAACAATTCTTTAAAACAAGGTTTAAAAATAATTTTTCATATCCTTTTGAATATTAATAAAAAATGTACCTTTGCACCAAATTTTAGAAACGTAAAAAAATAAGATTTTCCACGATATGGTGATTTCAAACAAACCACTCAGCTTTATTCTTGCAGCTTTTGTAGCTTCTCTACCTATTATGGGTTTTGCAAATCAAGAGAATGATTCGACGCATGTACAAACTGAAACTGCTCACGAAGAGAAAGTAGTTTCACATAATGCTCCCGAAGAAGGAGAGCACGTTGCTCTAGATCCAAAGGCAAAAGTTGATGCATTTATTGATCACCACTTACAAGATTCTCACGATTTTGTTTTCTTTCAAGATGAGAAAGAAAACAAACACTACGGTTTTCCATTACCAGTTATTTTAATTGATGGTGGTCTTAAAGTTTTTTCTTCTTCAAAATTCCACTTTGGAGAAACAGTTGCAGAAGTTGATGGAAACTTCTACAAATTAGTTCACGGTAAAATTTACAAAACAGATGCAGCCGGAACAATTACTTTTAATGAGCACGGTCATCCAGAAAATGAAAAGCCATTAGATTTTTCTATTACTAAAAATGTTGTTTCAATGCTTTTCGTATCAGTATTATTATTATTAATGTTTACTGGTTTAGCAAAATCATATAAAAAAGGACCAATCCCAACTGGATTTGGTAGAGTTTTAGAACCACTTGTAATTTTCATTAGAGATGAAATTGCAGTTCCAAATATTGGAGAGAAAAAATACCGTAAATATATGGGTTACCTATTAACTGTATTTTTCTTTGTATGGATCTTGAACTTATTAGGAATGACTCCGCTAGGAATCAACGTAACAGGAAACATTGCTATTACAGTTTGTCTAGCAGCCTTTACATTTATCATTACTCAATTTAGTGCAAACAAAGATTATTGGGGTCACATCTTCTGGATGCCAGGAGTACCAGTTCCAATGAAAATTATCTTAGCTCCAATTGAGATTTTAGGAACATTAACAAAACCATTCGCATTATTAATTCGTTTGTACGCAAATATTACTGCAGGTCACGTAGTAATTATGAGTTTGATTGCAATGATTTTTGTTGGAAAAAATTTAGCAGCAGATTTGCCAATCTCATTAGGATTGACATTGTTTATCTCTGTTATTGAAATTTTAGTTGCGTTTTTGCAAGCGTTCATCTTTACAATGTTATCATCATTGTTTATCGGTATGGCAGTTCAAGATCATGATCATGCTCACCACCACGAAGACGAAACTGCGATTATTTAATTTTAGAAGTTTAATTTTATATATATAAATAGTTATGGGAACAATTCCAACTTTAGTAGGTGCTGGTTTAGTAGTAATCGGTGCAGGTTTAGGTTTAGGTAAAATCGGTGGATCTGCTATGGACGCTATTGCTCGTCAGCCAGAAGCTGCTGGTAAAATTCAAACTGCGATGATTATTATCGCGGCTTTATTAGAAGGTTTAGCATTTGCTGCTTTAATCTTAGGAAAATAATAAAGAGAGAAATAACAGCATCTTTAACGGTTGGTTAAAGATGTTGTTACTTTTAAAAAAGAAATTAAATATTTAATATAGTTATATAAAATGGATAAGTTAATTAACGATTTTTCATTCGGATTATTCTTCTGGCAAGCTTTAATCTTGGTAGTTTTGATTTTACTTTTAGTAAAATTTGCTTGGAGACCAATTATGGAATCTATTACTGCAAGAGAAGAAGGTATTAAAAATGCATTGCTTTCTGCTGAAAACGCAAAGAGAGAAATGGAAAATTTACAAGCTGACAATCAAAGAATTTTGAATGAAGCTCGTGCTGAACGTGACGCGATGTTGAAAGAAGCTCGCGAAATGAAAGAGAAAATGATTGCTGATTCTAAAAACGAAGCGCAAGAAGCTGGTCAAAAAATGATCGAACAAGCTAAAGCTGCTATCGAAAGTGAAAAAAATGCTGCAATGGCAGAATTGAAATCTCAAGTTTCTTCTCTATCATTAAGTATTGCTGAGAAATTATTGAAAGAAGAATTATCTAACAAAGAATCTCAAACTAAATTGGTTGAGAAAATGTTAGGTGACGTAAAGTTAAACTAAGATTATGGCAAGTACAAGAGCAGCAATTCGTTATGCAAAAGCAATTCTAGACTTAGCAAACTCTAAAGGTGTTGCCGAAGCTGTCAATAACGATATGAAATCAATTGCTAATGTAATTGAGACTAATGAAGAGTTGAGTACATTTATTCAAAACCCAACAACAACAGTTGAAGTTAAAGAAGGTGCTCTTTTAGAAGTTTTTGCAGATGTAAATGGAGTGACAAAAGGATTATTCCGTTTATTATTCGAAAACAAAAGATTTGAAATTCTACATGCAATTGCATTAGAATACAATAAATTATTTGATGAAAGTAATGGTGTTGAAGTAGCGAAAGTTACAACAGCAATTCCAATGGATGCTGCTTTAGAAGCTAAAGTTTTAGCAAAAGTTGCAACGTTATCAGATAAAAAAATTACAATTGAAAATGTGGTAGATCCTTCAATTATTGGTGGATTTATTTTAAGAATAGGAGATAATCAGTACAACGCTTCAGTTGCTAACAGATTACAAGTATTAAAAAGAGAGTTAACCCAAAACTAAATCTAACCTATGAGGAATTTTTTAATTTTATTTGTTTTCTGTATATCATTTCTATCGTTTGGTCAAAAGATCAAAGAAGATGATAACAAAATTTTATTTGACGGTACTGCAATTGCTAAGGTCGATAAAGATAAAACAGGTACACAATTTACATATACATCATTAGATGGTTCGACAGGGATTGTTGCCAATTTGAAAACACATAAAATTGATGCTCAAAATTCTAAAAGCTGGTTAGTGGTTACGAATTTAGATGGGTCTAAAAAAACAGAGGTAAACTTTGAGTTATTGTCTTTTACATTAAATTATAAAAAAGCAATAGCAGAGCTTCTTGCTAAAAAGTATACAATTTTCACTGCAAAAGGTATTGAAAATCTTGATGCTTTTTTTGCTGAAGAACGCCCGAGTATTTCTGCAGAAATAGAAAAAGTAAAAGAAGCAGGTAAAGTTGATGCGAAACAATTAGCCACTTTAAATTACCAAATTCATACAGCTGAAAAATTGGTTTTTTCTGGTGAAGTTCCTGAAGATGCTTTTACGTCAAAATATAGTGATGCAGAGCGTAAAGAGTTTATGTCTAAAGTGGTAGCAAAATATGTTGTTTCTTGGAAACAAGATTCATCTCCTTATCCAGTTTTGAATGTTGATATTTTGTCATTAAGCGGAAGATCTTTGGTTAAAGCTGTTGACAGAGGAGGAAAAATGGTAGTAGCTTTGACTGAGTCAAATAAAACATTTACTTATGCGCCATCTTTCGAATATACAAGCAGAAGCAGCGCAGCTGATACTGAAAGATTAGTTAAAGAAGTTGTAGATAACTCGTATTTAAATGGTCAAAAATTTATGACCTTAAGTGAGGCAGAAGTACTTTTAAGTGCTCAAAATGCTGACAAGATGGCTAAATATGAGGAAGCTAAGAAAAATTCAGCTAATATTTTTGATAAAAAAGGATATGCTATTGATCCAAAAGGTGAAAAAACAGAAGGAAAAGTAACTATTGATTTTGAAAGAATCGCTGTTCCAAAATCTAGCAATGGTATGGTAGATTTAGATAGCGGTGGTGATGGGAAACTGGTAACGGTTTTTGGTCCAAATGAAAAAGGAAATTTAAGAACATTCAATTTCAAAGCAAAAGAAAACGTAATGTTTGGTGTCTATAATGATGACAATACAGAAACAAAATACAGAGCTCTTTTGGTAAAAATTGAAAATGTTGCGCCAAAAGACAATACAGCTCTTGATTTAGGAGCTTTAGCAGGAGTGTCTTTAGCTTCAGCATCTTGGAAGTATTTTAAAGAAGTACAAGTTACAGATAAGATGAGCATCTATCAGGATATACCATCAAACACTTATGTGATTAAAGTACCGAAGCAAGAAAAAGGATTTCAGATTTTAGTAAAAAAAGGTAAAGAAGATAAATTTTTAAGTAAGTTAAAAGAATATGTAGGAGATTCTGTTGCTAGTAGTGATTTGGAAAAAATTGACTACAGCAATTTGGAGGGCTTAAAAAATCTAGTTGATTTATATTCTAATTTTAAATAAAAAGTAAAAGTAGGTAAAAATAATAATTATGGCGGAAATAAAACCTGCTGAAATTTCAGCAATATTAAGAAAGCAAGTAGAAGGTTTTGAATCTGGTGCTACGCTAGAAGAAGTAGGAACAGTACTTCAAGTTGGAGACGGTATTGCTCGTGTTTACGGGCTATCTAATGTACAATATGGAGAGTTAGTAGAATTTGATAACGGTATGGAAGGTATCGTATTGAATCTTGAAGAGGATAATGTTGGGGTTGTATTATTAGGACCATCAACTGGACTTAAAGAAGGATCTACTGCAAAAAGAACTCAACGTATTGCTTCTCTTAAAGTAGGTGAGCAAATGGTAGGGCGTGTAGTTAACACTCTTGGTTTTCCAATTGATGGAAAAGGACCAATCGGTGGAGACTTATATGAAATGCCTTTAGAAAGAAAAGCACCTGGAGTTATCTTCCGTCAGCCAGTAACTGAACCATTACAAACAGGAGTAAAAGCAGTTGATGCTATGATCCCAGTTGGACGTGGACAGCGTGAGCTTGTAATCGGTGACCGTCAAACAGGAAAATCTACTGTTTGTATCGATACAATCTTAAATCAAAAAGAATTTTACGATGCAGGAAAACCTGTATTCTGTATATATGTTGCAATTGGACAAAAAGCTTCAACTGTAGCAGGAATCGCTAAAATGTTAGAAGAAAAAGGAGCAATGGCTTATACAGTTATTGTTGCAGCTAATGCTTCTGATCCAGCTCCAATGCAAGTTTACGCTCCATTCGCTGGTGCTGCAATTGGAGAATATTTTAGAGATTCTGGTCGTCCAGCTCTTATTGTTTATGATGATTTATCTAAACAAGCTGTTGCTTACCGTGAGGTTTCTCTTTTATTAAGAAGACCACCGGGACGTGAGGCTTACCCTGGAGACGTTTTCTACTTACACTCTCGTTTATTAGAGCGTGCTTGTAAAGTAATCGCTGATGATGGTATCGCTAAAAACATGAACGATTTACCAGATTCTATCAAATCTATCGTAAAAGGTGGTGGTTCATTAACTGCATTACCAATTATCGAAACTCAAGCTGGTGACGTTTCTGCATATATCCCAACAAACGTAATTTCTATTACAGATGGTCAAATTTTCCTTGATGGAGATTTGTTCAACTCTGGGGTTCGTCCTGCAATTAACGTAGGTATCTCTGTATCTCGTGTTGGAGGTAATGCACAGATTAAATCAATGAAAAAAGTTTCGGGAACTTTAAAATTAGATCAAGCTCAATTCCGTGAATTAGAAGCTTTTGCTAAATTCGGTTCTGACTTAGATTCTGTTACTTTAAACGTAATTGAAAAAGGAAAAAGAAACGTTGAGATCTTAAAACAAGGTTTAAATGATCCTTATACAGTTGAAAACCAAGTAGCAATTATCTACGCTGGTTCTAAAAACTTGTTAAGAAATGTTCCTGTTAATAAAGTAAAAGAATTCGAAGCAGATTTCTTAGCTTACTTAAACAGCAAACATAAAGATACACTTAATGCTTTGAAAGCTGGAAAATTAGATGACGCTATTACTGACGTTATCGAAAAAGCAGCAAAAGAAGTTTCAGCAAAATATAACTAATAAGATAATTGGTAAATTAGATAATTAGAAAATGTAATCATTATTCTAATTATCTAATTTCAAAATTGTCACATTTTCTAATTAATAGATGGCAAATTTAAAGGAAATCCGTAATAGAATTACTTCCGTTTCATCGACGATGCAAATTACATCGGCTATGAAAATGGTTTCTGCTGCAAAGCTTAAGAAAGCACAAGATGCAATCACTGCAATGCGTCCTTATGCCGAGAAATTAACGGAGTTATTGCAAGATCTTTCTGCTACACTAGAAGGTGAAATAGGAGGAGATTACACTACACAACGTGAAGTAAAAAAAGTATTGTTAGTTGCTGTAACTTCAAACAGAGGTTTATGTGGTGCTTTCAATTCAAATATTATTAAAGAGATTAAAAACCGTACAGAGTTTTATGCTGGAAAGCAAGTTGACGTTTTTGCCATTGGTAAAAAAGGTGGAGATGCTTTAGCTAAAACGCATAAAATCCACGGTCATCATAATGCAATTTTTGATCATTTAACATTTGAAAATGTTGCTGGAATTGCTGATAATTTAACTCAAAAGTTTTTAACTGGAGAATACGATAGAATTGAATTGGTTTACAATCAGTTTAAAAATGCTGCGACTCAGATTGTTCAAGTAGAACAGTTTTTACCGTTAGCACCTATTAATACTGATGCAGTTGCTACTTCTGGAGATTATATTTTTGAACCAGGAAAAGAAGAGATTGTATTGGCTTTAATTCCTAAGTCTTTAAAAACACAATTATACAAAGGTATCCGTGATTCATTTGCTTCTGAGCATGGAGCACGTATGACTGCGATGCATAAAGCAACAGATAATGCTACTGAATTGAGAAACCAATTGAAATTAACTTATAACAAAGCTCGTCAGGCTGCGATTACAAGTGAGATTTTGGAAATCGTTGGTGGAGCAGAAGCTTTAAATGGATAATTTATTCCATAATATATAAAAGAAAAGCCAGCGTTAGCTGGCTTTTCTTTTTATTGGAAGTTTTATTCTTTTTTAAAAATAATTTTATAAAATGGTGATTCTCAAATTACAATTAAGTTGAGAATCACTACCATTTTATAAAAATAGACAGATAACTCTGCGTGCTTTGTCTTTCATGGGAACAAACTAGCTTTATTAATCCCAATGCTCTGTTTTTTTAAGGGTTACATTTCAGCAGAATCAATCCCTGTGCTTTGTCTTTTATGGGAACAAACAAGCTTTATTAGTCCCAGTGCTCTGTTTTTTTAGGGTTACTGCAGCTGAATCAATCCCTTATGCTTTGTCTTTTATGGGAACAAACAAGCTTTATCAGTCCCAGTGCTTCTTTTTTTATAAGGGTTGTATCTAGCTTTCTCATTCCCTTTGAAACAAATTTAAATAAAGACTGTAAAAAAAATGTTACATAATTTTTAATTAAATTTTATATATTTCACATGTTTTGATAAAAAACACATTATAATTATCTAGATATAAAGGTTTTAAGTGCGAGTATATTTTGTGTTTTTCTTTTTTTATTAAGTTTAATTTATTTTTCAAATATTAAACGTCTATTTCTTAGTTTTTATTTTAAGTACTTTTGAATTCTATTTCTTTTTTATACAATGACTTTACAAATACGAGAGCTTACTACCGCTGAAGATATGGTCGCTCAGATAAATACGATTCGATTTTTATATCCGAATATTTCGCTTGAAAAATATCAATTATTTCTCTCTGAAATGGTTCCGCATAATTATATACAGATTGCGGTATTTGAAAATGATACTTGTCTTGGACTTACTGGTTGTTGGTCTGCGACAAAACTTTGGACAGGAAAATATCTAGAAATCGACAATTTTGTTGTTAATCCTGAGTTTAGATCTAGAGGGATAGGAAAAATGTTAACCGATTATATAGAGAAGAAGGCAATAGAATTAAATTGCAGCAGTATAGTTTTGGATGCATTTACAGGAAATTTTGGAGCTCATCGATTTTATTATAATCAGGGTTATGCTCCGAAAGGATTTCATTTTGTCAAAATTTTAGATGAAAAGAAAATGACTGTCTAAAAACAATCATAAGTTTTCTTTATTGCATCAACAAAAGCACCATTAAACAAAAGAAATGGTTATTTTTGTCTTATAAACATTATTAGAATTATATTTTGGGATTATATAAAAATCTATTCAAGCAAACAGCAATTTACGGACTGGCGACAGTTTTACCAAGAATGCTAAGTTTTTTATTAGTGAGATTATATACAGGGATTTTGCCTACAGCTGAGTATGGTGAAGTTTCGATTGTATTGTCTTGGATGGTTTTCTTTAATGTGGTTCTTTCTTACGGAATGGAAACTGCATTTTTTAGGTTTTACAGTGCAGAAGATGATAAGAAAAACGTAATTGCTACTTCTACTATTTCTATTTTTTGGACCTCTATTCTATTTCTTTTTGCAGGCTTGATTTTTAGAAATACATTGGCAAATTTAGCAGAAGTCGATGTTCAGTATATTACTTATTCGGTATGGATTTTAGTTTTGGATGCATTGGTTTTAATTCCGTTTTCTAAACTTAGAGCTAATCAGAGACCTATGGTTTATGCGGCAATCAAAATTGGAAATGTTGTTATAAACTTATTACTGAATATATTTTTCCTGATGTATCTTCCAAAATTGGCAGAAGCAAATCCGAACTCTATTTGGGATAATTTATATGTACAAAACTTCCAGATTGCTTACATTTTCATTGCAAACCTTTTAGCAAGTTTGGCAACTTTTATTGTGCTTTCTCCAAATTATCTTTCGCTTGAACGAAAATTCGATCCAGTGCTTTGGAAGAAAATGATGAAATACGGACTTCCGATTTTGGTGGCAGGTTTGGCTTTTGCAGTAAATGAGCATTTTGATAAAATCCTATTAGGATATTTACTTCCTGAAAACCTTGCAAAATCTGAAGTTGGAGCTTATTCTGCTTGTTACAAATTAGGATTATTTATGGTTCTTTTTGCGACAGCTTTTAGATTAGGAATTGAGCCATTCTTTTTTAGTCATGCTAAAAATGAAAATGCACCACAGACTTACGCTGTTATAACCAAATATTTTGTGATTTTAGGATCATTGATTTTATTGGGTGTAATTGTTTTTGCAGATCTTTTAAAGTATTTATTATTAGATAATAAATCGTATTGGGAAGCGATGAAAGTTGTGCCTTTAATTATTTTGGCAAATTTCTTTTTGGGAATTTATAACAACTTGTCGGTTTGGTATAAACTGACTGATAAAACAAAAATTGGGGCTTATATTTCTATTGTAGGAGCAATTGTAACTTTGATTTTAAATTATCTTTTAATTCCAAAATACAGCTATTATGGTTCTGCAATTGCAACCATTTCGGCTTACGGAAGTATGATGCTTATTTCTTATGTTTTAGGAAATAAATATTATCCGATTCCTTATGATATGAACAAGATTGGTGCTTATTTAGGTGTTTCAATAGTATTTTCAGTAATCTCATTTTACGGATTTAGAGAAAAATATTATGTTGGAATCCCACTTCTTTTAATCTTTATGTATATGGTTTACCATTTTGAAAAAGATACTATAAAAGGAATAATGAAAAGAAAATAAGACGTTTTAAGAAAATTATATTCAAAAATGAAAATTCAAATTATCAATAAATCGCAGCACGATTTACCAAATTACGAAACAATTGCATCTGCAGGAATGGATTTGCGTGCCAATATTATAGAACCAATTACGTTAAAACCTTTAGAAAGAACTATTGTAAAAACAGGACTTTTTATAGAATTGCCAATTGGTTACGAAGCGCAGGTAAGGCCTAGAAGCGGTCTGGCAGCAAAAAAAGGGGTAACCGTTTTAAATTCGCCAGGAACTATTGATGCAGATTACAGAGGAGAAATAGGAGTAATTTTAGTAAATTTATCTAATGACGATTTTGTAATAGAAAACGGAGAACGAATTGCGCAGTTGATTATTGCAAAACACGAAAGAGCTGAATGGATTGAAGTTGAAACACTTACTGAAACATCAAGAGGTGAAGGAGGCTTTGGAAGCACTGGAGTGAAATAATAAAAAAGAAAGACCAAACCCAATGAAGATTTTTTTTAATCTTCCCATAAAATCAAATAAAAAATGAAGATAATTGTGCCAATGGCAGGCCGCGGATCAAGATTGAGGCCTCATACTTTAACAGTTCCAAAACCGTTAATCCCAGTAGCAGGAAAATCTATCGTACACCGTTTAGTTGAAGATATTGCCAAAATATTAAAAGAACCAATTGAAGAAGTTGCTTTTATCTTAGGAGATGAAGCTTTTTTTGGAGAAGATGTTGTAACAAGTTTAGAAGATTTAGCTAAAGGATTAGGAGCTAAAGCTTCAATCTATCGCCAAGATCAGCCTCTAGGAACCGGACATGCTATTATGTGTGCTAAAGAATCTCTTTCTGGACCAGCGGTAATTGCTTATGCAGACACTTTAATTAGAGCAGATTTCGAATTAGATCCAGAAGCAGATGCAGTAATCTGGGTAAAACAAGTAGAACAGCCCGAAGCTTTTGGTGTTGTAAAACTAAACCAAAATAATGAAATTATAGAATTGGTTGAAAAACCAAAAGAGTTTGTTAGCGATTTAGCTGTTATAGGAATTTATTATTTTAAAGAAGTTGGAATTTTAAGAAACGAACTTCAAAATGTTTTGGACAATAATATTCAGAATGGTGGAGAATACCAGATTAATGATGGTATCAAAGCGATGATGGCAAACGGAAAAGTTTTCAAAACAGGAAGTGTTGACGAATGGATGGATTGCGGTAACAAAGATGTTACAGTTGAAACTAATACAAGAATGTTAGGTTTTCTTCATAATGATGGCGAGCATTTGGTTGATTACGGTGTTACATTAGAAAATTCAACGATTATCCCTCCATGTTATATTGGCGAAAATGTAGTTTTGAAGAATACTACAATTGGTCCAAATGTTTCTCTTGGAAAAGGATGTCACGTAACAGACAGCACAATTAAAGACAGTTTGATACAAACATATTCTCAAATTAAAAATGCTAATCTTGATAATGCAATGATCGGAAACCATGTGAGTTACGATGGTAAATTTACAAGTATTAGTATTGGAGATTATGCTGTTTTAGAATAAAATAAATTAGCAAGGTTTCGTTTTGTTTAAAATGTAGTTTTTACAAATGATCAAAAAAAGAGTTTTTACGGTTTTATTTTTTGCTTTGTTGAGCACATCATTTTCGGTTTTTGCACAGACAGAACCCGAAGATATTGCTATGGCAACAGACGAATATCAGGACTCATTTTATGAATCATTAAAACAAAAAGGAATTGAAAATTATGATAAAGCCATTGTATCATTGGAAAAATGTATAAAACTTAAACCCAATGATGCAGTTGCTTATTTTGAATTAGGAAAAAACTATTTGTCGCTTAAACAATATCAGAATGCACAAGATGCTTTTGAAAAAGCAACACAGCTTGATCCTAAAAACAAATGGTTTTGGCTTGGAATTTATGATGTAAGTTACGAGACAAAAAATTATCCTTTGGCAATTGAAATTATTCAAAAAATTATTGTTTTTGACGAAGAATATAAAGATGATTTGATTTCGTTATATATGATTACCAATCAGTATGACAAGGCATTGACCGCGATAAATGAAATGAATGATAAGTTCGGAAAATCTGCTGAACGTGAAATTTATAAAACACAGATTTTATCTCAAGGAAAATACCAAAATGCTGAAATTGACAATCTTTTGGAACAGATTAAAAAAAATCCGAAAGAAGAATCAAATTATGTAAATCTGATTTTTTTGTATTCGAAAAATAATGAAAATGAAAAATCGCTAGAAGTAGCAAAACAATTGGCAAAAGAACTTCCTAATTCTGAATGGGGTCAAGTGAGTTCGTTTAAAGGATATTTGGATGCCAATCAAGCAGATAAAGCTATAAAATCGATGAATATGATTTTAGCAAGCTCAAAAATCGATTCAAAAATTAAACACAGAACTTTGAATGAATTTTTGATTTATGTAAATAAAAATCCACAGTATTCTGCCGATTTAGAAAAAGCCATTTCTTATTTTGACAACGATAAAGATGTTGATGTTGCCAAAGAAATTGGAAAGTTTTATCATAGTAAAGGACAATTTGAAAATGCCATTAAATATTATGAAAAAGATTTAAAGAGTCATTCAGATACTGACCTTGAGACCAATATGTTATTATTGGAGGCATATTCTCAAGTTAAGCAGTATGAACCAATGACCAAAAGAGCTATGATGCTGATCGAAGTTTATCCAAGTCAACCACAGTTTTATTACTATGCAGGTTTAGGAAGCAATCAGTTGAAACAGTTTAAAAATGCAAAAACCGTCTTAGAAATGGGTCTTGATTATGTGGTTGATGACGTAAAATTAGAATCAAATTTTAATATTCAGTTAGGAGAGGCATACAATGGATTGGGAGATGCAAAGAAAAAAGAGGAATACTTTTTGAAAGCAAATGAAGTATTAAAGAAGAAAAAATAAAAGAGAATTCAAATGAAAAAATATATATCAATACTAGCATTATCTATTGCTGTAATTTCTTGTAAAACAAAAGCAGTAGCAGTGCAAGGAAATACAAGCCAGACAATTGCACCAAAAGAAGACAAAAAAGTAATCGAAAAACATTACGACAACAAGTTAGATTTTTCGACTTTGTACATAAAAGCGAGCGCAAGATATGCTGATGAAAAACAAAGCCAAAATGTTACGGCAGAAATCAGAATTGAAAAAGACAAACAGATTCTAATAAGCGTTCGTTTCTTAGGAATTACAATGGCAAAAGCTTTGATAACACCTTCGGCAGTAAGTTATTATGAAAAAATTAATAGTACTTATTATGAAGGAGATTTTACAAGTTTGAGCAAATGGCTTGGAACAGATTTAGATTATACCAAAGTTCAAAATCTATTGATTGGAGAAGCTTTTGATGATTTAAGAAAAGGAAAATATACGCAAACTATTGTAGAAAATCTATTCAGATTAGATGAAGATAAAGATGCCAACATAAAGAAAACCTTTTTCTTAGATGGGGAAAAATATTTAATTCAGAAAGAAGAGATTTCTCAGCCATCAGAAAACAGAACATTGCAAATTGCCTATTCAGAAGCTAAAAATTTTGATCAGGGAACATTGCCTACAAGTATAGAAATCAATGCAGTTCAGCCAAAAGGCAAGACAAGCATTAACTTGAATTACAACAATATTTCATTTAATGAAGAACTTTCTTTTCCGTATAGTGTACCAAGCGGTTATAAAAAAGTTACAATTAAGTAAATTTGCAAAAATAAAAAGATAAACATGCCAAAATTTCTCCTAAGTCTAGTTTTAGTTTGTGCCACTACATTTGTATGGGCGCAAGATTCTCAGCAAGAAAAACTGGAGCAGCGTAAAGCTCAAATTCAGCAGGAAATCAGAGATAACGAAAAGATGCTTCAGTCTGTTCGAAAACAAGAGAAATCTGCTGTAAATGAATATTTAATTCAGGCGAATAAAATTAAGCTAAAAGAGAAATTAATCAATACTACGGCAAAACAAGAAAAACTGATTAGTAATGACATGTATATTAATCAGGTTCAGGTAAATAAACTTAAAAAAGAACTAAAAGTTCTAAAGGAGGATTATGCAGAAATGATTTTAAAATCATACAAAAGCCGATCTGAACAAAGCCGTGCGATGTTTATTTTATCATCTGAAAGTTTCTTGCAAGCTTACAAAAGGGCACAATATTTAAAACAATATACTACTTTTAGAAAAAATCAAGGTCTTGAAATTCAGTCAAAAACAGCTCAGTTAGTTGATTTTAACGCAAAACTTGATGGACAAAGACAGGTAAAAAAGAAGATTATAGCCGAGAATCAAAAAGAAAAAATTACGCTTGAAGTAGAGAAAAAAGAACAGCAAAAATTAGTTAATGCCCTTAAAAAAGATAAAAATAAAATTGCTGCTGATATTCGATCAAAACAAAATGAATCTAAGCGTATTGATAAACAAATTGACCGTTTAATTCGTGAAGCTATTGCGGAAGCAAACAGAAAAGCAGCTGCAGAAAGAGCAAAAGCAAATCCAGGTTCGACCGAAACAAAAACGGCACCAGTTTCTTCTTCTAAAATTGTCATGACTCCTGAAGATAAAGTTCTGGCAGCAGATTTTAAAGCAAACAGAGGAAGATTGCCTTGGCCTGTAGAGAAAGGATTTATTTCTCTTGGCTATGGAGATCAGCCACACCCACTGCACCCTTCAATTACAGTTCATAATTCTGGAGTTGAGATTACAACAGAAGACGGTGCAAACGCGAGAGCAGTATTTGCGGGAGAAGTTTCTAAGGTTATCGTTTTATCGCCAGTGAATAAAGCAGTTGTAATTCAGCACGGAGACTTTTTCACGGTATATCAAAATTTAAGTTCAGTTTCTGTTAGTCAGGGAGATAAAGTGACTATTAAACAAAATATTGGAAAAGTTAGAACAAGTGGTGATACAGGAAAAACAATCATCAAATTCTTGATTCTACAAAATACATCAAATAATAATCCAGAAGGATGGCTGCAAAGCAGATAATCTTATTCTAGATTTAAACCTAAAAAAATCCTTTCTATCGCTAAAGATAGAAAGGATTTTTTGTTTTTAATTACTTACGTTATCAGGATTTTGAACTAGAGCAGGATTAGAATCTAAATCATATCGTGGAATTTTGAATAAGAAATTTTTGGAAGGAACAAATTGCAAAGGATTGTTTACGTACATATTAATTCCGTTATCATTTCCATATTTAACATGATCGGCAACGTTTTTTCCAATTCGATTGGTTCTTAATTCGTCAAAAAATAATAACCCTTCTCCAACAAATTCCCATCCTCTTTCTTTGTAAATGGCATCAGCAAATTGTTCTTTACTTAAACCTGGAGTTAGATCTGGAAGCTTAGCTCTATTTCGCACTCTATTTACGTATGCATAAGCTGCTGCAGGACCGTTAATTTCATTTTCTGCTTCAGCATAATCTAGCAATACATCGGCATAACGAATAGCATAAGAATTTGCTTGAGGTTTTTTTAGTGTGGCCGAACTTTCGGTTCGGTCATAAAATTTCAGATTTCCTGGCGAAGCTGTTTTCCATCCTTTAGACCCAGGAAAGAAACCTTTGTCGGCTGGGACAAATTCTATGGTTTGTAAAATATGACTTGGATTTCCTTTTTCAGTAACATTTACCTTCGTTAAAAAACTGCCTTCTTTTCTAGCATCATTATCACTATATGAAAGATAATGCTGTATTGAAGGACCAAATCGATGATACATATAGCAACCCAATGTTGTTTCGGTTATGTTTACACCAAACATTACGTGGTTGTTGTTGTATTCATTTTCGACACCTCCAAACTGTAATTCAAACACAGATTCAATTCCGTTTTTGTTGTTAATGTTCCACCAAAACCATAGATCTTTAAAGTCGGGCTGCAAATCATATTGACCCGATTGAATAACTTTTGCAGTGTAATCTTTAGACTTTTGAAAAAAAGTTCTGTCTCCAGTCATACTGCCTCGGGTGAGGTATAAATCTCCAAGCAAAGCTTGCGCAGCTCCTTTTGAAGCTCTCCAAATATTATCGCTTGAATAATTAGATTTTAGAGGCAAATTTTCTTCAGCATATTCTAGATCGGAAATAATGTAGGCATAAGTTTCCTCTGTTGTTTTTCGTGGAATTGCAAGGTTTTTTAATCCTTCTGTAAAAGTTTCAGGAATCGGAACACCTCCGTACATGCGTACTAGATTGTAGTATGTTGCGGCTCTTATAAAACGAGCCTCTGCAAAATATCGCTTTTTTAGAGTTTCGTCCATTTCAACATCTGCACCTCTGCCAATAACTAAATTTGCTCTATTGATAATGTTGTAGGCATCGTCCCAATTTGTAATTACCATTTTATCAGCATTGTTCATGTCTGACCAAACATTCCAGAGTTGTGCATCATCTTTAGCGTACGCGGGAGAACCAAATTCAGTTAAGACTTCCAAGTACATGATATACTTGTAATAACCATTAAATCCATTTTGATAGCCATCATAAACACCAACCAATGCAGTATTCAATTCATCAGCATTTTTATAATAATTGCTTGGAGACAGGAAAGTATACGGTTCTTCTGCTAAATCAGTGCACTGTGAAAAAAATAGTATTGCACAACCTGAAAAGATATATTTTAGAATTTTCATGAGTATTGATTTTTAGAATTAAAATTTAGCAGTAAATCCAATAAGCATTGTTTTTACGTATGGAGATGTTACGTTTCCGCTTTCAGGATTATATCCTCTGTGATTTGCAATATTGATAAAGTTCTGCGCATTCACATACACGTTTAATTGTTTTACCCAATCAGCGTTTTTGATTACTTTAGATAAATTGTAGGCTAGTTTTATATTTTTAACTACAAAATAATTCCAGTCACCATTTGTTCTATTTGATAGATATACATCTTTTGCACCAGCTCTAGGGAAATTTCCAGAAGGGTTTTCTGGGCTCCACATTCTGTCATAAGCATACTGAGTAGGAATGTAATTTCTGTTCTGAATTTGATTTTCTCCATAAATCATATAGTTATTATCCTCATCAGAAGCCAGACCTGTTGCACCTTGCCCGTAAATATCTAATGTCAGGTTTTTATAACTTAGATTAGTTGATATCCCGTAAAAGAAATCGGGCGAAGTTGTTCCGATATTTACATAATCATCATTGTTGATGATTTTATCGTTGTTTTTGTCCACATACATTTCTTCTCCAAGTTGCGCAGTAGGACGTATTTGCTGATAAGCTGTTAATTGTTCCTGAGTTTTAATAATACCAGCAGATTCTCTCGCCCAAACACTATTTACAGGCTGTCCTACAATTAGATATTTAGCAATTCCCGCAGAAGAACTTCCAACATTTATGCGGCTTACATCTCCATAAAGGCTTACAATTTCATTTTTGTTTTTAGAAATATTACCGCCTATCTCCCATTTAAAATCAGAATCTATTACTTTTACTCTTGCAGTGACTTCAATACCGACGTTTTTGACTTCGCCAATATTCTGAAGCATACTAGAATAACCAGAAGTTGTAGGGATAGGAACGTTGTATAAAAGATCTGAAGTTTGTCTCTGATAAAAATCTAAATTCAAATCAAATCTTTTCCATAAACTTAAATCGATACCGGCATTGTATTGAATGTTACGCTCCCATTTTAGATCTGGATTTCCAATTGTCTCTACAAATCCTAAAATTGGATTATTTTCGTAAACATAATTTGCTTTAACAAGTTTAGAAAGAGATTGATAATTTCCAATTTCCTGATTACCGGTAACACCATAACTCGCTCTAAGTTTTAAAGCAGAAATGACATTACTGTTTTTAAGAAAGTTTTCTTTATCAACATTCCAGCCCAATCCCAAAGAAGGGAAAAATCCCCATTTATTGTTGGTTCCAAAACGAGATGATCCATCATAACGTCCTGTTAATGTTATAAGATATTTTTCATTATAAGCATATGAAGTCCTTGCCGTCCAGGAAATTAATTTGCTCGAATATTTGTTAGAAGAATTGGTTATACTTCCTCTGTCGGCGTACGTAATATCATTTGCTCCTGTGGCATCATTTTGAAAACCAGATCCTTTAACGCCCAAATCTTCATAAACATATTCTTGCCATGAATAAACTGCTGTTGCAGTAAGACTGTGTTTATCTTTCCAGATGTTAGAATAGCTTAAAATATTATCAGTAAGTTGAGAACTTTGTCTTCTATAATATTGTCCACCAGTTCCTGTGCTTCCAGACCCAATTCCAGCTGTAGATTTAGAAGTGTAGTATTCATATTGTTTTTCATTAGAAATATCGACACCATAATTGGTTTTAAAGGTTAAATTTTTTGCAAGTTTAAAATGCGCATACACATCTCCAAGAATACGATCTGTAGAAATTTCGTTTGTCATTTCTGATGCCTCCGAAACAGGATTCCAAGTTCCTTCAAAATAAGAACTTACGGCAGGATCTTCTGTAGCATAATACCAGCTTCCATCTGGATTTTTTACAGGTATGGTTGGCCATCCGTATCGAAAGATATCTCCAGTTGGATTATCTCGAATATCTCTCTGGGAGCGGCCAACCTGTAAATGTGTTCCAACGGTAAGCCAAGGTTTGTATTCATGATTTAAATTAGTTCTGACAGTCAATTTTTTAAAACCAGAAGCTTCTACAATTCCATCTTGCGAAAAGATGTTTCCAGAAAGAAGGTAAGTTGTATTTTCTTTTCCACCACTAAAAGACAAAGAATAGTTTTGCATAAGCGCCATATTCTGAATTATTTCGTCTTGCCAATCTGTATTGATGTTTGGAGCAGGATTTGTAGCAGAATAAACCGGCTTTCCTGTAGAATACGTATAGGCGTTGTTTATAAAACTGATAAAACTATCTCTATTTAAAGTTTTAGGCAGTCGAGTAGGAGTGGAGATTCCTTGTGTACCAACAATTTCTAAATTGTTTTGTCCTTGTTTTCCTCTTTTTGTTGTAATAAGGATAACACCATTTGCGCCTCTTGATCCGTAAATAGCAGCCGAAGAAGCGTCTTTAAGAATTTCCATAGATTCGATGTCGTTAGAACTAATGTCATTTAAATTGCTGTTTACCAAGGGAAAACCATCAACAACAATTAAAGGATCATTACCAGCACTCACAGATCCGTTTCCGCGAATTCTTATTTTCGGAGAAGAACCTGGAGAAGAATCATTGTTAAGAACTGCTACACCAGCTGCTCTTCCTTGAACAGCCTCTAACGGATTTGAACTTGTAACGGTATTTAGAACATCACCCTTAATTTGTGCAATCGAACCGGTTAAATCGCTTTTTTTCATCGTTCCGTAACCCACAACAACGACCTCCTTAAGTTCAGAAACTTCGTCAGTTAGAGTAATGTTGATGATAGAAGATTGTTCGACTGTTTTTTCAATTGTTTTAGAACCAGTAGAACTAAAAATTAAGACGCTTCCGGTATTGGCGCTTATTGAATATTTTCCATCAAAGTCAGAGGTGGTATTCGTTTGCGATCCCTTTACGACAATATTCGCTCCGGGAATGGGAATTCCGCCTGAATCAGTTATTATTCCTGTAACCATTTTGGTTTGTGCAAAACTGGTCAAGTGCACAAAAATGGAAAAGACCAAAATTATCAAATGTCTAATTTTGTTTTTCATAAGTAAAAGTTTTCGGTTAGTAAAGTTGTTTAAACTTATTTATAACCGAAACTCTTTGTATCCTGCTCTATCCTGTTAATTATGAATGAAATAACTTTTGTTTTAAAATTTTAAAGCTATTTTTTCTTTTGAATGACTGATTTAGTGGTTTTTAACTTATGAAGTATTGGTTTTGTTTTTGTCAAAAAAAAGTTAATATTTTATCAATAATAAAATTATTTAATATTTAAAAATAGATGTATTTTTTTGCTTATATCATTGTTAAAATGTAAAATAACCGATAATTTGTTTTTAGGAGAAAAATGAAAAATTGCAAAATAAAAGGCGACAAAAATAACTTCTGTCGCCTTTTACTAAAATTTATTAGATTGAATTTTTAATCGTATTGTTCTAAGAAATATTTCAAAACATCTGTTGTAGTAACAATTCCTTTCAATTCTCCATTGTCTACAACTGGAAGAGCATGAAATTCTTCTTTCACAAAAATTTCGGCCAAATCTCTTATTATAGTATCAGATGAAACAGTTTTGGGTTTAGAAGTCATAACCTGCGAAATAGTTAGCATTTCTAAAATAGCTTCATCAGCTCCATCTTGTCCATCAAATAATGCTCCAAAAGTTAAACGATTAATATCCGTACGACTAATGATTCCGACAACTTCTTTACCGTTTACAACCGGAATATGACGAATTGAGTTGGCCTTTAGTTTTTCAACAACCTTTTTTAAATCGTCATTTTGATTTACTGTAATAACGCTTTTAGTCATTATATGACTTAGTGGTTCTCTCTTTTTCATAATTTGATAGTGTTAGATTTATATCAAATATGTAAATTATTTCTGAGGAAAATAATGATATATATCAGTTTTGAGACATGAACTCAAGTTAGATTTTTTATAAGAAAATGATAAAAGAGAATAAGGAATTTTATTTAAATTTAGTTTTATGCGAAAACAATACTAAATTCATTCTTTTAGTTGAGTGCAAATTGTGAGTATTGAATTTAAAAAGTAGTATTTTTGCAGTATGGAAACAAATAGACAGAAAAAAATAGGCGGTGTTATTCAGAAAGATCTGGTTGACATTTTGCAAGGTGAAGTGAGAAAAAACGGAATTACAAACTTGGTAATTTCTGTATCCAAAGTGAGTGTAACTACAGATTTGTCTGTGGCAACAGTTTATCTAAGCATTTTTCCGCAAGAAAAAGCCAAAGAAACTTTAGAAGCAATCAAAACCAATACAACTTTAATCAAACATGATTTGTCGCAACGTGTTCGTTTGCAATTACGTCGTGTTCCGAATTTAGTATTCTTTATTGATGACTCTTTAGATTATATAGAGAAAATCGACAATGCACTTGCTGGAAAAGAAAACCCAATTGAAAATCGTGATCTTTTAGAAAAAAGAAGAAAGTCGTAATTTGAATTTCCCTTTATACATAGCCAAACGTTATATTTTTAGCAGCAGTAAAAACAATGCTATAAATATTATCAACCGCATTGCCAGCATGGGAATCATTGTTGGTACAATGGCTTTGTTTGTGGTTTTATCTGTTTTTAGCGGATTAAAGGTTTTTAGTCTTTCGTTTACAAACGAAATTGATCCGGATTTAAAATTAACAAGTACCTACGGAAAATCTTTTTTATTTGCACCAGATCAGGAAAATCAGATTAAGAAAATCAATGGTGTTGCTTCTTACACTAAAATAATAGAAGAACGTGTTTTGTTTCTATTTAAAGACAAACAGCAAGTTACTTACTTAAAAGGAGTTGACAGCATTTACCCCGTTGTTAATGATATCAAGAAAAAACTCTTTAATGGCCAATGGCTTAAACCAGATAGTTTTCAAGTTGTAATTGGTTATGGATTAGCTCAAAATTTCTCAATGGGAATTCTTGATTTTGAAAATCCGCTTCAGATTTTTGCACCAAAACCAGGAAAAGGAGCAATCGAGAACCCCGAAGAAGCTTTCACAAAAACAGATGTTTTACCTGTTGGAATTTATTCTATCAGTGAAGACTTAGATTCAAAATATGTATTCGCAGATTTAAGTTTAGTGCAGGAATTGTTAATGTACAAACCCAATCAGATTTCTGGAATTGAATTTAAATTAAAAGAAAACGCAGATGAAGACGCAATAAAAAAACAGCTTAATTCTATTTTTAAAAATAAAGTTACTTTAAAAAATAGAGCACAGCTGAATGAGTCTTTGTATAGAATGCTAAATACCGAAAACATTGCCGTTTATCTTATTTTTACATTAGTTATCATTGTGGCGCTTTTTAATTTGATTGGAGCCTTAATTATGATGATTTTAGAAAAGAAAGGAAATCTTAAAACCCTTTTCAATTTAGGAACAGACATCAATGGGCTTCGCAAAATATTTTTGCTTCAAGGAACCTTATTAAGTGTTTTTGGAGGTTTAATTGGACTTGCTTTAGGGATAATCCTCGTAATATTGCAGCAGAAGTTTGATCTTATTATGATTACACCAACTTTGGCTTACCCAGTTGTCTTTACAGTAGAAAATGTTCTAATTGTAATGACAACGATTATTTCTCTAGGTTTTGTTGCTTCACTAATTGCAAGCAGTCGAGTGAGTAAAAAACTACTTGACTAATAACTACTTAAGAAATATTAAGTATATTTACCGCCTTAAAAACTACAGCATATGATTGTTTCTGCCTAATCCTATTTTATTTTTAGAATAATTAGGATACTTACGTTTTTACTTTTTTAGTTCAGATTTATACATCTGAACCAATTTTATCATTTATCCTAAAATATCATGACAGAAACATCTATAAAGGAAAGTTTTATTTCCAAAATTTTTACCACTTTAAAACAAGCCTTAAAAGGCGACGAATCTTTTGATTATACTTCTGGAAGTATAAAAAAAGCCGTAATTCTATTGGCCATTCCGATGGTTTTGGAAATGATGATGGAATCAGTTTTTGCTTTGGTCGATTTATATTTCGTGGGGCATTTAGAACATAGCAGTTTTGCTATCCAGACCGTTGGATTAACCGAATCTGTGCTAACTGTAATTTATTCGCTCGCTATCGGAATGAGTATGGCCGCAACTGCAGTAGTTGCACGACGTATTGGCGAAAAAGATCCTGTTGCTGCAGCTAAAGCGGGAATGCAAGCCATTATCATTGCATTTGCAATTAATAGTATAATGAGCATTTTGGGAATTATATACGCAAAAGATATTTTAATTTTAATGGGTTCTTCTGTAGAATCGGCCGAACATGGTTTCCGTTTTACTCAGATTATGATTGGTTCTAGCTTGTGTATCATGCTTTTATTTCTAATTAACGGAATTTTCCGCGGAGCTGGAAATGCCGCCATTGCAATGAAAAGCCTTTGGATTGCAAATATTTGTAATATTATTTTATGTCCAGTTCTAATTAATGGTTTCGGACCAATTCCTGCTTTCGGACTAGTTGGCGCAGCTTTAGCAACTACTATCGGAAGAAGTATTGGAGTTTTGTATCAGGTTTATCATTTATTTTTTGGAAATGGAATTTTAAAAATCAAAATACCTTATTTCGCACCCGATTTTAAACAGATACGAGCTTTAGTAAAAATTGCAGCACCAGGAATTCTGCAATTTGTAATAGCATCTTGCAGTTGGATTTTCTTAGCACAATTAGTCGCGACAACTGGAGGCGATCACGGTTCTGCAGGTTATCAAACCGCTTTAAGAATTATGATGTTTTTCATACTTCCAGCTTGGGGATTGAGTAATGCAGCTGCGACTTTGGTTGGACAAAATTTAGGAGCAAAACAAATTGAGCGCGCCGAAAAATCGGTTTATACAACAGCACGATACAATGTAATTTTCATGGCTACGATTATGATTATTACTTTGGTTTTTGGACAATATATTATTTCGTTTTTCACAAATGACGAACAAGTAAAAACTATTGCAATTGAAGCATTGCAGATTATGAGCATCGGATTTATTTTCTACGGAATCGGAATGGTTTTAATCAATACTTTCAATGGAGCAGGAGATACTTGGACACCAACAGGAATTAACTTTTTCGGATTTTGGCTATTTCAAATTCCGCTTGCTTTTGTTTTAGCCAAGCATTTCAATATGGGACCAACAGGAGTTTTTATTGCTATTCCTGTTGCTGAAACCGCAATCACTTTAGCGGGAATATTTTTCTATAAAAGGGGAAAGTGGAAAAGAGTTCAAGTTTAATAAACAAAAAAGACCTTCAAATTTTGAAGGTCTTTTTTTGTATCAATATTTTTTGCCAAAGTTAATCTTTGCGTATTTTTTGTCATTTCGACGAAGGAGAAATCTCCACAAAGAAGCTCGACAAAGATTGGACTTTTGTTATAAAATTTTTAAACAAACTCATATCCAGCATAAACTTCTTCAATCTCTTTCATAATAGCGAATAAATCTTCAGGGGCATCAGTTGTAACCAGTTTTTGTTTGAATTCTTTAAACGAATGAATTCCTTTAAAATAATTGGTATAATGACGTCGCATTTCAACAATTCCTAAGCGCTCGCCTTTCCATTCCATAGACCACATTAAATGATTTCTAGCCGCTTCAACACGATCAATAACCGTTGGAGCAGGTAAGTGTTCGCCTGTCTTGAAATAGTGTTTGATTTCGTTGAAAATCCACGGATAACCAATTGCAGCACGGCCAATCATGATACCGTCAATTCCGTATTCGTTTTTATATTTTAATGCTTTTTCAGGACTGTCGATATCGCCGTTTCCGAAAATAGGCATCGTAATTCTTGGATTATTTTTTACACGTGCAATATGCGACCAGTCAGAATGGCCTTTGTACATTTGTGCGCGAGTTCTGGCGTGAATAGTTAAAGCTTGAACACCAATATCCTGAAGTCTTTCTGCTACTTCATCAATATTAATTGAGCTATCATCCCAACCTAAACGCGTTTTTACTGTAACAGGCAAATCTGTTCCTTTGATAACCGCTTTCGTTAAACGAACCATCAAATCAACATCTTTTAAAACTCCTGCTCCAGCACCACGACAAACCACTTTTTTTACTGGACATCCAAAATTGATATCTACTAAATCTGGTTTTACAGTGGAAACAATTTTAGAAGACATTTCCATTGCTTCTTCATCACCACCAAAAATCTGAATTCCAACAGGACGTTCGTAATCAAAAATATCCAGCTTCATGCGGCTTTTTATAGCGTCACGAATTAATCCTTCCGACGAAATAAATTCAGAATACATCATGTCAGCTCCATGCGTTTTGCATAATCTGCGAAACGGTGGATCACTAACATCTTCCATCGGAGCTAATAATAAAGGAAATTCGGGTAATTCTATGTTGCCAATCTTGACCATCTTCGTAATTTTTTGCAAAATTACAACATTTAGTTCAATTAAAAAGATTCTAAGCTTCTAAGATGCTAAGGTTCTGAGTTTTTTATTCTTGTTTAATTTTTTAAAAAGAAAAACTTAGAGTCTTAGATTCTCAGTATCTTAGCAACTTAGAACGAAGTTCTATAATCAAAAAATCGAATTGGTTTTCGGCTCATCGGGTTAAAAACCAACGGATTCAAAACTTCTTTTGAAGCAAATTCTATTTTTGGAGTCACTCTCAATTTTGCTCTAAAGTGATCTTTTATTTCTTGCAAAAATTCTGGAGTTTGGTTTTTCACAGCAATTTTAATCAAGATTTCATCTGTTCCTAAATCGTTTGTAGAGATTTCGATAAGGTGATTTTCGATATTATCAAAACTGCTCAAAACATCGTTCATCGCTGGCGGATAAAGCGTTGTTCCTTTATATTTAATCATTTGTTTTTTGCGTCCAACAACTGGACCAACACGTAAAGTATTTCTTCCGCAAGCACAAGGCTCATCATGAAACTGAACCATGTCGCCCGTTTTAAAACGTAATAAAGGCATAGCTTCAATTCCTAAAGTAGTAAAAGTCAATTCGCCTGTTTCTCCATTCTTTACAGGCTGATTATTTTCGTCTAAAACTTCTACAATGATCAATTCTGGATGATGGTGTCCGCCTTTTCCGTGTTCACATTCTGTAAAAGCAGTGCTCATTTCGGTAGAAGCATAAGTCGAAAACAACTTAATATTCCATTTATCAGTGATTTTTTTGGATAAAATATTCATTGAAAAATCCTGTTCTCTCAAAGATTCACCAATACAGATGGCGCCTTTTATACTCGAATTATTATAGTCAATTCCGTGTATTTCAGCATATTCAATTAATTTCAAAAGGAAAGAAGGAACCGTAATCAAATAACTCGGATTGTATTTTAAAATAGAATCCCACTGCATTTCTGGAATTCCTGCACCAACTCGAATTACGCCCACTTTCAATTTTCTAAGACCTAAAAAATAAGCCAAACCAGCCATAAATTTTCGGTCAATTGTCGTCATCAATTGAACAACATCTCCTTCTGCAATTCCGGCGCAGGCAAATGAAATTGCTTCATTATAAGCCAAACGATCTAAGTCAGAATCGGTTAAACCAAAAGTAACGGGATCTCCTAAAGTTCCTGAGGTCGAAGCGTAATCTATAATTTTATGCTGCGGAACGCACAAAAAATCATCATTATATTGTTGTAAATCCTCTTTAGTAGTAACAGGTAAATGCTGTAAATCTTCCAGTGTTTTAACTTTGGAAATATCAATATTTTGTCCTGCAAAAAGTCTTTTGTAAAAAGGGGAATTTTCGCTGATGTAAGCTAAAAGTTCGGCTAATTTTTTTTCTTGAAAAATTTTAATTTCTTCTAAAGAATCTTTTTCTATTGCTGGAATCATTGTAATTTTCTTTTGACTTTTTTTAAATATTTTTCAATTTTTTCTTTATCAGGAACTGTAGTGATCTCGTGACTCAAAGCTTTTTCAAAATTCAGCTTTGCTTGTAGAAATTCCTTTTTTTGGTAAAAGTACAATCCTGTCTTATAATATACAACCCAATAATTAGGGTTTAACGCTTGATAATTCTGAAGAAACTCTAGAGATACAGTTTCTTTTTTTTCTAAAATAGAATCTATTTTATGATCTTCAATTTTGAACTTTTTAAAATTCTGAAAAGCAACTGTTTCCAAGAAAGGATCTTTTGCTATATTCAGATTTTCTTTCTGAAACGATTTTGTTTCATTTCTATTTTCGCTAAAAATTGAAGTCAAATCATAACAAACAAATTCGCCCAATTGAAACGGATTTGCCGAAACCCAAACTAATTTTTCTTTTGGTTTAAAGATAATTCCGTGATGTGCCAACAATTGATTGAGTGCTTTTTCGTTTCCATATCCTAAAGAAATGTTTTTTAAACCGTCTTTATTTCTAAGAATTTCTGATGCAATCTCAGGATTTACTTTTGGGTTTTCAGACAGCAATTCCTGCATTCTTTCGTAACGATATTCAGAATGGCTGTTGGCAATTTGTTCGAGATTTCGTTTATCTTCTTTGAAAGCTTCTCCCTGAAAATGATTGGAACAAATTAACTGATCGCTGTTTGGAACATCATAAACGTCCATTTTATCCGGAGAAACTTCAATTAAAATGGCTTTGTTATCATTGGCGCTTCCAACCATAATTGATTCAGAAACAAAGACTTTTCTTTTTTTTGCAATAACAATAGCTTCATCTAGATTTTTGGCATGCTGTAAAATTTCGCGAGTCAAGATAGAAATCGGTGTTTTCGCGCTAAGCGGAATTTTAGATTTCGAAGCATTTATCGTTACAGTCAATCCTTCGTAATTCATTCCAGAAACAGCGCCAATCATTCCTGGCCAAGTTACCATCATAAACGGATATCCTTCTTTTGGTTTGATAAAGGCTGCGATTTTATTTTCCGCGAAAGCGTCATTCACATAAAAATCAAAATTTCGAGCCAGAATTAAATTTCCATCTTCAGATTTTTCGTCCCAAGCCGCAAAAGAAGAACAGCCAACTAAAGCCAAATCCTGTAAAGCGTGTCCAATATCATGTGCGGCATGTAAGTACAAACCGCGCTGATATTGCGGTGCGATATTATCAAAGTCGTTCGAAGTATATTGAGAAACACCGTAAATCTCCGTTTGATATTCGTCAGGAACATTCAGATACAATTTTCGATTGTACCATTTTAAAAACTGACGAAGCATTTTCTGCTGGAATTTTGACGGAATTAAATCGGTTATTTTGGAGAAAAAAATGCGTTGCTGTTTGTGTAAAAGTGAATCTGTCAGAGCACCAGTCGAAAGTCCGATTTCGAGCGGATCGCCTTCTACATATAATTCCCAAAGACCTTGTTTGTTTTTTAAAAGTGAGTTTTTTCCAGAAATAAAAATACTGTCAGATAATTTGGTGACAGCAGGTTTTGTATCATTTAAACCGGTAAGATCTGGAGTGTGTTTTTTTGATTTTGAAGTACCGCAGGAAATCATCAAACTTAAAAAACCGATGAGGAAAATATAAAGAATTCGGTTTTTCATAATGAGATTATTCAGATGCTTTTTTAATTTTTTCGAGCAGATATTCTTTTCCTACAATTTCTGAGCAGGTTATAACCGCTCCGACCGTAACTCCTAAGACACCGTGCATGTTGATACTTTGGCCTGTAAGATAAAGATTTTCTACCTTAGTTTTAGTCGGAATTAAAGTTTTCATCGGATTATTAGAATCTTTAACATATCCGTACATATTTCCGCCGTCTCCGCCAATATAATCACGATAAGAAAGTGGAGTAGAAGTATGCACTGATTTGATGCAATCTTTTATGCCAGGAAACTTTTTCTCTATTTCTTCTAAAAATTGGGTTGCTTTTTTAGCTTTGAAATTCTCATAACTTTCCCCTCGATCATTTTCTTCAAAAGTAGTATTGAAAGTGTTTTCCCAAGCTTTGACATCATCATATTTCATATAAGTCAAAAACGTCATTCCGTCTGCCCATTCTTCATCTTTTTTCGACGGATTCATAGAAGCCATAAATGTTTTTGGCCATGAATTTTCATCATATTCATAAGCAGTCCAAACATCATTTGTACTTTTAAAATGATAGTAATTGTGATTGATGTATTTAAAAGTTTTAGGTTTAAAAACGATATACAAACTGAAAGCAGAAAGTACGTTTTCTAAATTTTGAATTCTATTAAAAAACGGTTTTCTAAAGTTTTCCTGACCCGCCATTTTCAAAGTCGTTTTTGGTTCGATGTTCGAAATAAAATACGATCCAGAAACTTCGGTTCCGTCTTTCATTTGTACAGAATTTACCTTTTGGTTTTCGACTTCGATTTTGGTGACTTCTTTATGTTTGAAAAACTCGCCGCCATATTTTTTAAGCTGTTTCAGCAATTGTTTGGTAATCTGACTTCCGCCATTTACGCAACGCCAAGAACTTTCGATATACGAATTGACGACAAGCGCATGAACGTAAAAAGGCGATTTATCTGGAATTCCGGCGTAGAGAAAATTGGATCCCGCCAGAACTGCTTTTAGTTTTTCATTTTCAGTAAACGAATCGATGGTTTCTTTCGCGTTGAGCGCTAAAATTTCATCATCATATTTTCCTTGCGATTCTAGATTGTAAAGCGGAAATGTTTTGCAGACTTCTTTTATTTTCTGGCAGTATTGTTCGAGATTTTCCTTTTCTTCAGGAAAGTATTGCGTTAGTTTTTCAATGAAATTTTGAAAACCTTGCGCGTGCGGATATTCGGTTTTATCATCATCAAAAGAAATAATATCAAAACCATTTTCATCTAATTTTTTCAGATTCAAATGATCCATTATTCCGATATATTTGAAATACTGATGAAGATTTTGGCCTTCTCCTAAACCTCCGATATAATGAATTCCCGTATCAAAAATAGTTTTATCTCTAACGAAAGTCTGAAGATTTCCGCCATATTGATTGTTTTTTTCGAGTACACAAACGCTGTAGCCTTCTTTTGCCAGAATAACAGCAGAAACCAATCCGCCTAAACCGCTGCCAATTATAACTACATCGTATTGTTTTTTCATCCTTTTTTCTTTAAAACTAGTAAAGCATTTTCTTCAGAAACAATTTCAAAATTCTCAAACTGACTTTTTAAACGAGAACAATTGACTAAAATTATAAAAGAAACGTTTAGAATCCGTTTTTCGATTTCATCGTGATAGTTTTCGTCAGAAATTAAAACAATATCATATTGATTTTCAATTGCCGATTCTAACTTTTCGAGATATGTTATTTTTCTCTTTTTAACTAAATAATTCGTTTTGGCAACTAGCAATTTTTCTTCATCATTTATAAAAGAAAATATTTTTCGTTGCGGTTCGTGCAAAGCCAATAAAACATCCAATTGCCCGTAATCACTTCCTAAATGAAGGATTTTTGCTTTTGGCTGAATGTGTTTATTTAAGCTGTAATATGTTTCGAGATTCTGTTTCAAATCCTTTTTTACACTTTGCCCAATTTCAATTTCTTTGTAATCATAACTGTTGATTAACATTGTTTTGAAATAATCTGGACCTTCAAGTTCTTGTCTAATTTTGCGATATTCTGCTTTAAAGAACGAACTAATTTGTTTGGTTCTTTCGGCATAATTATTTCCAAACGAAAGATCATCTGGAGCAATTCGTTCTAAAATTGTAACTGTCAATTTTCCGTGGTGAATCACAAAATCACCTTTTGGAATTAGTTCTGAAGCACCATGAATAACAACCGGAATAATATCCAGTTTAAATTCTTCGGCAAGGAAAAAAGCACCTTTGTGGAATCGCTTAATGACATTGCTTTCGGAACGAGTTCCTTCTGGAAAAACCATTAACGAATAGCCTTGTTCTATTTTTTTTCTTAAATGTTCAACGCCGCCTTCAAGACCTTCAGAAACGGGATAAAAACCTGCTTTTCTAACAACACCGCCAAAAATAGGAGAATTGTACACCCAATCGCTTACCAAGAAAATGATTTTTGGGCTTAACATTCCGATTGAAAGAATATCTAGAAATGAAGAGTGATTAGCAATAATTACGGCCGGTTTCTCAAAAGTTTCATTGAAATTATTAATGACTTTTTTGCGAATAAAAGGATTTGAATACAATACCGATTTCATGAATTTTGAAATCACATATCGGAAAGCTTTCATTTTTGATTTTTTACTAAAAGGCAAAATCGGCATAATAGTAAAACTGAAAATCGACATTACAATGCCGCCTAAACCATAATAAGCAAACGAAATTACACCATGAACAAATGTTCGCAATTGAAAAGGAGGATTTCCTTTTTTGGGACGATTCGATAAAAACAGTTTGAATAAAATCGGATAGAAAATGAAAGTAATAATCAGCGCAGCAAAAACCCCGATTAATGAAACCAGCGAAATGGAAGTAAGAGCAGGATGTTTGGCAAAAATCATTGCACCGATTCCTAAGATTGTAGTGATAACTGCTAGAATAATTGATGTTCTATAAATGGCAATTTCGTTAACGCCATTGGTATATTCTTTTTGCAAGGCACTAGTCATGAAGATACTGAAATCGACTCCGTGACCAAAAATCAAGGTGCAGACAATCATACTGAAAATATTCATTTGAATGCCAAAAATGCCCATAATTCCTGCGGTCACAATTCCTGTTAATGCAATTGGAATACAGCTTATGATTACTAATTCGATTCTTCGGAAAAAGAAAAATAGAATTAAAATTACGGCAACAAATGAATAATTGACAAGCGAATTAAAATCGGTTTTTAGAGTGCTGAAAAACGTTTCGTTCATCTGCTGGCGATCAATCGCAATTATGTTTTCTTTTGCGGAAGCCGATTTTACAAAAACATCTCGTTGTTCTGGCGATACTTTTACTAAAGTTGAGATAGTATAAAAACCATTTTTTTCGGTTATAAATTCTTGTAATTGAAGTGCTTTAATTTTTAGAAATTCAGCTGCAGAAACAGGTTTGAAATTGAAATCTAAATGATCAAAAAACAGATTGTATGTTGTGGGTTTAAAGCCAAGCTTTGAACCTTCAGCAATTAATTCAGATTTTACAAATTCTTTTTTCTGTGAAGTCCAGAACAAATTCCATTTTTTAATTTTTTCAATTTGAGCTTGTTGCGAAAGGACAATGCCTCCAACGGAGCTGAAATTTAAAATTTTATCCTGATTTTTTGCTGCAGATAAATCATCAAAAAGTTTACTATTATGCTGTAAAGCTTCTTCCATGGTTTTTCCGTAAGAAGCGACATAAATCGTTTTGGAAGTTAAACTCGTGCTTTCTTCCAATTGTTTTTCGGCAGCTTTGATTTCTTTCGGAATAAAATTCAGCTGAGATAAATCGTTATTAAAACCAACATCATTATAAGTAAAACAGCAGATAATGGTAATAATAACGCAAAGTCCGATTAAGATTTTATTGTTGTGAAAAGAAAAATGAGCCATTTTATCGATCACATTCTTTTTATGTTCTGCCGGATTTTCTTTTGGTTTGTACAAATGCGGAACAATCAAAAGCGAGAAAACTCCCGTTGCCATAACGATAACAGCAGCAAAAATTCCGAGATCGTTTAAGGCATCCGATTTTACAAAAAGCAGACATAAAAAAGCAACAGCAGTTGTAGAACTGCTCATGATGACTGGCATTGTAATGTCTTTGTACAATGTCTTTACATCACTATTATGTTTGTAATGCGTGAGAATGTGAATAGAATAATCTATCGTAATTCCCAATAAAATAGAACCAATTCCTAATGAAATTGCTGAGATTTGTTCTCTCACAAAGTATAAAAACGCAACCGCAAACAAACCGCCAAAAACGGTCGGCAGAAAAATAATCAACGGAATTAAGACTTTTCTATAAAATAAAATCAGAATCAGCATTAAAGTAAACATCGCAATAGATGTCGTTAAAATAATATCTCCTTTAATCTGATTGGCATTGGCAACGGCAATTAAAGCAGAACCAAAATAACTGATAGACGTTTTTCCTTTAAATTGTGTATTTAGATTTTCCTGAATCGATTTCAGTTTTTCTGCAAAAATGGTATTCTTTTCTGTTTCGCTCGACGGAATATTGGATGTGATAAAAAGCAGTAATTTCTTTTTATCTTTCGTCATTACAAAACCATTTTCGAGCGTAAAATCATCGCCAATATTTAATTGCTGTAATTTTTTTAGAGCAATAAAAGAAATCCCAAACGGATCTTGCAGAATAAAATCTTTGGTTATAAATCCCGAAGGAGAAATAATCGATTTGTAATTTCCTTGAACGGTTGCTGCAATACTGTCTTTTTGAAGTTTCTTTTCGATAGCAACATAATCTTTATCATCTAGAAAAAGCGGAAGATTATTGTAAACAAAATCGATAGTTTCCTGAATGTTTTCTTCGTCAATTTTTCCTTGAATTCCTGTTATATATGGCTTGCAAGATTTAGAAACGCTGTCGGAAAATATAGTTGCCATTTCTTTCAAATCTTCGGCAGAACCATTTTTATCCAAGCTAAAAATTACGGTGGTTTTATCGGCAAAGTTTAATTGTTTTAAGACTTTGGCAGTAACATCGGTTTTATCGTTGGTTGGAATAAGTTTGGTGATATCTTCTTCAAACTTTAATCTTGAAGCGAAAAATCCAAAAACTAGAAGCATCAGAACAGCCAAAATAACCGAAAGAGATTTTCTTCGGTTTACAAATAAATGAATGGCGTAGAAGTATTGATGCATGGTTGTTTTATAAAGTTTTTTGCCACGAATTTCACAAATTTCCACGAATTAATTTGTGTTAATTGGTGAAATTCGTGGCGAAAATAAATAGATTTTTATTCGATGCGTTTCTTGGTAAAAGTGGTTAAAAGCAAATAACTTATAAGACCAACTGATAGTGCTGAAACGGTTGCTAAAATAAGACTTCCTACGATATATTGCGTAGCATTTTTTTGAATATCATCGAGAGTAATTGAACTGTCCAAAACCAGTGGCGCATCGCTAGAAACGAAAATACTTCCAACTTGAAGTGAAGCATAAATAATAAACGGAATAAAAGGCGGGAAACTTACATTTGAAGTAAGGTAAGCAATGACTTTGTTGAGTCTGAACAAAGCGGCAAAAGTAAAAAGCAATATGGTTTGAAATCCCCAGAAAGGAGAAAGTCCGATAAAAATACCTAAAGCAATGGCGGCCGATTTTTTAAAATTAGAATCGTTGCTTTCTAGAATATCTTCTAAAAAGAATTTTTTAAACCCTTTTTTTTTAGCTCTTCTAAAAAAATCTCTTGGCTTTATATACAGCAAAGCATTGGTGACCAAAACCGTATTTAAAATGCTGATTCGGGTAAAATCTTGAAACGGACGAAAATGCGAAACTCTTTCGGCAGGATCGTATAAAACCTGAATCGGAATATTTTTTACCACAATTCCTTTCCACGCAGCACGCACGATAACTTCGATTTCAAATTCAAATTTATTGGTATAAAAACGTTTTGGAAGCAATCGAAGCGGATACAATCTGAATCCAGATTGTGTGTCGTCTAGCTTAATTCCAGTTTCAAACTTGAACCAGAAATTAGAAAACTTGTTTCCAAAACTACTTTTCTTAGGAACATTTTCCTGAGTCATATTTCGGCTTCCAATCAAGAGAACATTTGGCTCTTCTTGAATTGCTTCTAAAAAAACAGGAATATCTGCAGCAAAATGCTGACCGTCAGAATCGATTGTAATGGCGTATTCAAAATCCAATTCCAATGCTTTTCTAAATCCGTTTCTGAGTGCTCGTCCTTTTCCTAAATTTTTAGGATGATGAATTTGAGTCAGTTGCGAATATGATTTTAGAATTTCGCTGGTAGAATCGGTTGAACCGTCATTAACAACAATGATATTTGTGGTGAAATCTAAAATAGAATCCAGTACTTTTTTCAGTGTTTTTTGGTTATTGTAAGTGGGTACAATAACGCAAAAGTTAGTTGAACTGAGTAATTCTTGCTGTGATTTCATGGGGAGTTTTTTGAGCTTACTTTACAAATTGCTTCTCTTTTTCGGAGAAACTTTTAGATTGTAAAACAAAGTCTTTAAGATAATCTTTCAAAGCGGCGCTTTGCGAAGCATAATACGTTGTTATGAATTTTTTATCTTCTTTAATATTTTTCTTGTAGCCAGTAATACCTGGAACATCTTCCTGAACACTCAATCGGATCATTCGCATTTCAATATTACTTGGATCACTTTTTATTGTAGCTTCAAGTAATTTTGCGCCTTCTTTAAAACGATCCATTTTCTGGCTTAATTTTTTTTCAAATTTAGAATCCAATAAAATAGAAGCCGCTTTATAAGCCACCAAAATTTTATCATCATTGCTTGAAACACCTGCAAGTTTGGCTACAAACTCTTTGGCATTGCTTTCTGATTTTGCTACATCAGAATACATTTTTCGGATTGAAGCCAAATCTGGCGTTCCAGCAAAATTCACCCATAAAAGTAATGTCAGTAACAGTTTCATAATTATATTTTTTTGTACACCGTGCTCAATTTAAGAGCAGTTGTGTCGTTAAAGTAAGTCGTGTTTTTCACTTTTACTAAATTGTCTTCCGTTGTGGTAACATCCAATTCCAATCGTAATTCTGGAGTAACCTCCGGATTAATCAGCGCCATGAATTTTACATTAGCCAAAGACTGAATCATCAGCGAGCTTTTGGTAATCGATTCTGTAAGTTCTTTGATAATCTGAATCATGCAAACACCAGGCATAATAGGATTTCCGGGGAAATGTCCTTTAAAAACCTCATGTTTCTCATTGACTAAAATTGTAATAATATATTTTGAATCAGATACTTTTTCTTCTGATAGTATTTTATAAAAATCTTGTAAAATCATATTTTTTATTTTCCAAATGAATAGGAAACCCCTAATTGAAAATTAATATTCGTGTTATAATCTCCAAATAAATAATAATTATTGGAGTCATTTTGATAATAATCGCTGCTTAAAATATCAAGCAGCCCTTTTTTGAATCGCGCTTCAAATGTCAAACCAGAAGGCAGGGCATAGGCAACTCCTAAAACCAAACCAAGATCATTTTGTGCTTTTCTCACAGCAAGATTATCATTCAATAAAATATCTAATGTTGGTCCTGCTTGAAATTGAATTCCTACTGGTAAAGTAAATTTATTCATCACAGAAAGAGACAAATAGTTTATATCAAGATCTAAATGTTCTACTTTATTGGTCTGTGTATTTTCATCAAAATAATTTCGAGCTACATTATTAGAACCTTGTCTGCTGTAATTAATCTCTGGTTGAAGGGCGTAAACTTTGGTTATTTTAATTTCTGTAAAACCACCAGCATAAAAATCAGTTTTATAATCGGCATGCATTTCAGAAATCGTCGAAAAACTAAATCCGGCTCTTAATCCAGGCTTTACGGTTACTTGTGCTTGTATATTTAAAACCAAGAAAAAAACAGCAATAAAGAAGAATATTTTTTTATTCATTTTTATTTTGTTTTAAATGTATAACTAATTCCGATTTGGAAAACTTGATTTAAGATTACATCATTATAGTAATATCCATTATTGTCATAATCATATCCGTTATAACCATAAATATCAATTAATCCTTGTTTAAGTCGAGCTTCAAAAGTTAAACCATTTGGCAAAGTATAACCAACACCTCCAACAAATGAAAGATCAAAATCTTCTGGGTTAGTATTTACATAATTATCACTAACTTTTAAATCTAAAGAAGGGCCTGCCAATAGATGAAAACCTCCACCTCCAAAGTTAAATTTTGCAACCGCTCCCAGTGTTATATAATTCAACTCATACTTTTCAGAATAATAACGGCCGTTTTCAAAATATCTTCCTTCATCACCTTGTCTAGAATAATTTATCTCTGGTTGAACCGAGAAAAATTTATTGAATTTAATATTTACCAATCCACCAACATAGAAATCTGTTTTAGAACTATTGTCATCAATATTCGTTAATGTTGATACATTCAAACCACCTCTTAGTCCTGGACTAACTTTTACTTGCGCTTCTGTTTGCATTCCGATTAATAAAACAAATGCAATTAAAACAAATTTTCTCATTTTGGGTTTGGTTTAAGTTTAGGATTAGTTTAAGTTTTTATTCTGATTTGAAATAATTCAGTTCAATTTTCAATTTAATATTCTGATGAATTATCTGAATCTTTTCGGCAAAAATATTGTTTTCTGAACTGAAAAGCAGTGTAAATTTTTCTTTTGTTTGAGAAGCATGAACGATCTTTTCTAATTTCTGATCTTTTTGGGAGATGAAAATATAATTGTCACGCTTGCCATCTGCCGATTTATATATGTCTGCCGATTCATTTTCGAATTGCTCTTGAATCGAATATTCTTTCTTTAAAAGCAATCGAAAATCTTCTTTTAAAGTATTGATCAAAATTTTTCGATCTAATTCTGATACAATAGAATTGACTTTAAAATCGGTATCTGAGATTTCAAAATCCATTAATTTGTTTCCGAATTCGGTTGTAAAAACTATTCGATGCGTAGTGTCATTTATTTTCTTGGCAATGAAAATTCCAGACAGTTCATTCCCGTAAACACTGATGTTGGTTTTATAAACATAATCGGTTTTTGAGTCTGAAAAATAGGGAACAGTATAAGATGTTTTGTCTAATTTTTTAGGCGTATAATTTTTTGTGACCGAGCCACAAGAAATTAAAATAATTGCCAGAAAGCAATTAATTAGTAAAAACTGAATCGTCGATTTTTGCATTGATCACTTTATTTTTAAGTACAATTCGAGTATAATCTTCAGATGATTCTAACAATTTTACCTGAACAACTGTTGCTTCTTCTTTGTCAAAAGTCAGTTCGATTTGTTTGATGTATTTTTTAAGCGTCGCATCTTTCGGAACAAATTTTGCCAGATTCTGACCTTTTAATTTAAAATACGAAATTGTAAATTCTTTATCATCAAACATATTTCCGCTCACACTTCCCACGATCAATTTATTAATTCGGGCAAAGATTTTACTGTTTCCAATATCAACAGCACTTTTCTTTCCTTCGTCGTTAATCAGGATTTTTCCGTTTTTGAAAGTGATGCTGTAATTGTACGGTTTTTTATATTGCCATTGAAGTAAAGCAGGTTCTTTAAAAACCATTTTTCCTGAAGTTTCAATGTCCTTCGATAAAAAATCTAAATGTTTATACTGAATAAAATCGGTACTCAAAGTCTTGATTTTTTTAGCCACAACATTTACATCTTGCTTAAAAGACGCAATTTCGACATCGGTCATTTTTTGTTCCTGCGCGAACAAATTGCCTGAAATAAATAGAATGAGTAGTGCTATTTTAGTTTTCATATTTTTTAAATTATGCTTTGTTTTTTCGCCACGAATTGCACCAATTTTCACGAATTTTTAATTTAATAAAATCCGTTTTTATCCGCGTCTTCGCGAAAGCGAATCTGTTTTATCCGTGTCCAACTTCATAAGCTTTAAGATCCAAAAGTTCTTCAATCGAAACCACTTCATAATTATTTTGCTGTAAAAATTGCAAAAACTGTTCCAGTACCAAAACAGAATGTTCTGCTGTATCATGCAAAAGTACAATTCCGCCGGGAGAAATATGCTTAATGAGTCGATTGAAAATTAATTCCTGATTTTGGGTTCCTCCGTCAAGCGAACGAATATTCCAGCCAATTGTTTTATGTCCGGTTACTTTTAAAGCTCTTCTTATCGAAGGAGTTGTAACTCCATAAGGCGGACGAAAAAAGTTGATTTTTTTTGAAGTGAATTTTTCCAGAAGAGCGTCTGTTTTCTGAAGTTCTTCGGTTATTTTTTTCGCATTATAAAAATCAAAAAATTTAGAATGTGAGTAGGAATGATTTCCAACGAAGTGCCCTTCATCAATCACTTTTTGGAGAATTTCAGGATGCGTTTCGATATTTTTTCCAATGCAGAAAAAGGTCGCTTTGGCATTGTATTTTTTTAAAAGTTCTAAAACTTCCAAAGTGTAAACGCTAGGACCGTCATCAAAAGTAAGTGCAATTTTTTTTTCTGTTTCTAACGGATTACTGCAAAATGCCTTTACATGATAATTAGAAGAAATTCGTGCAGAACCAAAAGCATTTATTCCGATCCAAATAAAAATTATAGCAAAAAAGAACCAGAAATTTATTGCAGTGTAAAGATTCAGAAGAAACAATAAAAGCAATAAAAAGATAAAAAACAGCGATATGTTTTTGTGCGTTATCATTTTGACAGCAGCGTAAAACTATGGTTTTTTCCGTTTAATTGATTGTATAATAAAATCGTTTTGTAATCTGATTTTTCGATAGCATTTACTTTTACGATTTCAGGAATTTCCTGAGTTTTCAAAATTTTAGCCGCCATCCAAAAAGCAAAAGCCGAAGCTGTATCGTATTCACCGCTCAAATGTTTGTAATATAAAATCGGAATTTGAGCAAATGCATTTTCAGCAAGATTTCTATAATAATTCTCAAAATCTGCATTTCCGTCAAAACCTAAAACAAGCGCGTCAAGATCTGAAATTTCTAAGTTATTTGATTTTAAGAACGAAACAATTGCTGCTTCAACTTCATTTTCTTCCAGAGTATTTACAATAGCAATATCTAGAAGTTCGGCATAAGAATTTTCTTTTCTTTCGTTTTCTAAAACAAAAAAATTGGCACCTTCACCATATACAGCACCGCTCGTTGTAGAATTTAAAACATCGTACGGAGCAGAATTATCTGCTTTAATGCGACCGTTTAGTTTAAAAAGCGAAGTAGTATAATCTCCATTTTCATCAACACCGCCCACTAAAATCGAATTAGCTTCAGCTTCTTCAATTTGCATTTTAGCATCAATAAGAGCCGATTCAAAAGAAACAGCACCATTCACATAGGTAAAATTATAACCTTTACATTGCTGTAAAAGTGCAATTTGTGCTCCAACGGTATTGTGAGTGGATTGGATGAAAGATGTCGGAGTTAAAAACTCTTCGTTATTATCTAAAATACTTTTTAGGAATTTTTCAGAATCTTCAATACAGCCTAAACCAGTTCCAGTAATAATGGCGTCAACTTTTTCAATATTGGCATCTTTCATAGCCAAAGCCGAAGCTACGATTCCGTTTTTTACACCTTTTGCCATTCTTCGGCTGGCAGCAGGCGAAATATATTCTTTGTATACTGGCGGAACAATTGCCAGTACATTTTCTTCATGATTTACAACAGCTTCTTCCAAAAAAACAGTATCAAATGTTTTTTGAGTCGAAATACAGCCTACTCCATTTATATATGTCTTCGTCATTAGCTTTTTGAAAATATAAGGGTTGAACAGTTTCCTCCAAAACCAAAAGAGTTGGATAAAACGTGCTCGATAGTTTTATTTTTTAAAGTTGTCTGTGGTTTCAAATCAAATTCTTCCATCGGAACTTCAAAATTCAAATTGGGGTAAACCACATTATTCTGAATTGCCAAAACACTGTAAACGGCTTCAATCGCAGCTGCAGCCGCTAATGTATGTCCTGTAAAAGGTTTTGTAGAACTGAAATCTGGAACTTTTTCGTTTTCATAAATTCGAAGTAAAGCTCTTCCCTCAGACAAATCGTTGTTTGGAGTTGCAGTTCCATGCACGTTGATGTAATCAATTTCAGAAGGTTTTAAACCTGAAACTTCAAACGCTTTTTTCATGGCCAAATAAGCGCCGTCTCCATTTTCTGAAGAAGCAGTTTGATGAAAAGCATCGTTGGCATTTCCGTAACCTGAAACTCTTGCCAATACTTTTTTGTTTTGTTTTGCTACAATTTCATCCGATTCTAAAACCAAAAAAGCGGCAGCTTCTCCGAGATTTAATCCTTTTCTGGTATTGTCAAAAGGCTTGTTGTAATCGTCAGATAAAATCATCAAAGTCTTGAATCCGTTGATGGTGAATTTTGCCAAAGCATCGGCTCCGCCAACAATTACGCGATCTAATTTTCCCGTTTTGATCAATCTTGCACCCAACATAATCGAATTGGCTGCAGATGAACAAGCAGTACTTATCGTTGTTACCATTCCTTTTAAACCTAATTCTTCAGCAATTTTTTCGGCAACATCTCCGCCATCGTGGCAAGTAATGTACTTGGTCAATTCTGGTTTTTCGAAATAATCGTAATAATATCTTTCCGTCATGTCCATTCCGCCCACGCTTGTAGCCGAAATAAGTCCCGTTCTAAATTCATTTATATCGGTAATGCCAGCATTTTCAACAGCTTGTTTTGCTGCCAAAGTGCCAATCATAGCGGTTCTGGAGAAATTATTATCCTCATTTAATTTCAGTTCATCAACAAGATCTTCGTTGGTTTTTTTGATTTCGCCAACTTTGATCATATCTGCATGAACAGTCGAAATATTTTGAATACGAGAAACACCGATTTTGTTTTCAATCAAGGAAATATAGTTTTCCTCAACCGAATTACCAATCGCAGAGATAATTCCCATTCCCGTTATTGCAACACCTCTTGCCATTTTAGATTTTAGATTTATAATTGTAGATTCTTAGAACTTTGTCAAAGTTTCAAACTTTGACAAAGTTGACGGATTTTTAAACATTTAAAATTTTAGATTCAGGATGGAATCTAAAATCTAAAGTCTAAAATCTGAAATCTATTTAGTTCTGTTAGCGCTGATATACGCCGCCATAGTTTCGATAGACTGGAAAATAGATTTCCCTTCTTTCGGATCTACTAATTTAATTCCGTAATCTTTATCTAAAATCACGATCAATTCAAGTGCATCAATCGAGTCTAAACCTAAACCATCTCCAAACAAAGGATCGTTATCAGCAATATCTTCTACTGCAATATCTTCAAGGTTTAAAGTTGTTATGATTTTATTTTTTAATTCTTCTTTTAATGCTTCCATGATTATTTATTGTATAATGTATTGATAGTCTCGTTTGTATATTTTGCATTTTCTTCTGTACTAATTGTACATAAAAAAGCTTTATAATTGTCGTTAAAATATTCTACCCAACCGCATAAAACTACATCTGCTTTATTCGTATTCAGAAGAATATTCGAATAATTCGACATAAATTCGGTGTTAAAGGTGTCAAATATAAAGAAAGAATTTTCACTTTTCAGCTGATGACGGATACTTATTTCGCCCAAACAAATATTTGGCAGCGTATAAACAAAGACCGCCGGACTCGGATAATAGTTTTCTTTGTCTGAAATAGATTCCTGATATTTTACATCGGTATCCAAACTTGACGATTTATTGGCCAAAACCAAAGCGATATTATTTTCCTGCTCCGTTGAGGTAATCGGACTCAAAAGCAATTCTGACCCTAAAAAAGCCAATTTGCTCAAAGCATCCATTTTGAAAAACTTTGGATATTGCATTTCAAAATTGCGATACGCTTGTTTAGAAAAATCAGCAAAATCAGTTGGTTCAATTTTGAATACAGAAGTTCCGTTCAAAACAATTTCGTTGTTTTGAATTGTGATGTAGGATTGTATGTAGGTTTTGTTTTGAGTCATTGTTTTAATTTAAACACTAATTTCACGAATTAACACAGATTTTGATTGGGTTTAAATGACACTAATTAATTCGTGAAAATTAGTGCAATTTGTGTTTTACTTTCTCAAAAACCACCGCCGTATTACAACCTCCAAATCCAGAAGCTGTTTTCAGAAAATAATCAATTTTCTTTTCTTCGTTTTTCTCAATAACATTGATAGCTTCACTAACCCCAATTTCATCAAAACCTTTCGATTCAAAAAGTTTATTTTGGTTGGCAGATTCTATTGCAATTACCGTTTCCAATAATCCCGAAGCGCCTAAAGTATGACCGTAAAATCCCTTTAAACTATTTACTGGAACATTCTGTAAATCTAAACGAGTTAGAGCAATTGCTTCCATTTCGTCATTATAAGGAGTCGCGGTTCCGTGTGCTGAAATATAATCTAATTTGTTCGCTTCAATTTGCGCTTCTTTCAAAGCATTCTGAATACTTCTGAACAAACCTTCGCCTGTTCTTGAAGGTCCAGAAATATGATTGGCATCGTTTATCGAACTGTCGCCAATTACTTTTATTTTAGCGTTTTTCGCTTCCGCCGAAATTAAAACGGCTGCTGTCGCTTCGCCTAAACTTACTCCAGTTCTGTTTTTAGAATAGGGTTTGCAAGGCTGCTCGCTCATCGCTTGGAAAGCATTAAAACCAGACAAAACAAATTCTGAAACTTCGTCGCCAGCCACTACAAAAATGTTGTCGTAAAGTTCAGATTGAATCATTCTTTTGGCAACAGAAACGGCTAAAATTCCAGAAACGCAAGCATTCGAAACTACAATGGGTTGTGTTTGGAATCCGAAGAAATTGGCAACGTTTTTAGCCAAAACATCTAAATGTGCGCTGTTGAAACTTTCTTCAGAATCATTTGCCAAAGCGGTTACATTTCCTTTTGTGGTAGAAAGTATAAAAGCCGTTTTTGAATTTAATTCTACATTTGAATTTTTGATAATCGGCTCTAAAGCTAAAATCATCATTTTCTCTAAACGGGAATATTTTGTCTCAGTACTAATTTTTGAAAAAGCACTGTTTATTTTTTCATCAGAAATAATCGAAGCATAAAAAGGATTCGGCATCAAAGAAACATCGTTATGAAGCTGAATTCCAGATTCACCGCTAAGAATGGCGCTGATATTAGATTCAACATCAAAACCTAAAGGTGTGATGCAATTTGTTTCTGTGATGTATATTTCTCTTAACATTTTAAATTTCGATTTCTCCTGCAAGGTTTTTAAAACCTTATTAGGTATGTTTTATTTTAAGCTTTTTATTTAATTCTATGCAGATTTTAAGCTGTTAGTTGATGACAATTCTCTATAATAAGTCAAGTGGTACAACATAACTAGCCGCATAGAGAAGATTTTTCTTTTCTTTTTTAAAATTTTCGAATGCGTTTTTATACCAATTAGAATCAAAAGGATTATTACCATAATCTTCTACAACAATTACATCATAAAATTCTTCATCAAACCAGGGTTCGATACCACTAATTCCAAGATTTAAACTCTCAACTCTATCTAATACTATTTTAAAATCTTCTTCCAAAAAATACTTTATAGATTCAGAATCGAATCCTGAATTTTTGTTTTCAAGATCAAAGAAAACATTTCGATTTAAATAATCAAACTTCTTTTCATATTCCATGTCAGCTTTATTTTTTCAAACTTCTCAATATCGGACTTCGCTTTATTACCATGTTTTCTAGAATAAAACGCACCTATTAATACTACTAGTACAAATAAGATTTGTTGTGTCATCTTTATTCGATATTATGGATGCCTACAAGGTTTTGGAAACCTTGCAAGAAATAGATTTAGATTATTTTATTTTTAATTCGTGAAAATTAGTGCAATCCGTGTTCTATTTCAACAACCCAACTTTTCGTTTCCATTCCTCATAAAAAGGCGGATTTGTCAGCATTAAATTTCCTGCTGCATCTAAAAAAACCTGAGTAGTTTCTCCTGTACAAGCCACTTCTCCTTTATCATCAATAATTTTAAAACGGTAGATCATTTTGGCTGCGGGAGTATCAACAACAGTTGTTTCAATTGTTACCACATCACCATAACGCAAAGACAATTTATGTTCGCAAGTCGATTTTACAATTGGCGTGGTGTAACCCGTTTTGGCAATATCCAGATACGTAAGTCCGTGCTGACGCCCAAATGCTTCACGTCCATCTTCGAAATAAGTAATATAATTGCCATGCCAAACGATTCCAAGCGGATCAGTTTCGTTAAAACGAATCCTGATTTCGTGTGAAACGGTTAGATCTGTAGCTTCTTTAAACTGCTCTTTTCTTTTTATCATAAAATAATGCGATGGAAGTGGTAATAATGAAAAACAAAAATAATAAACTTATTCTTGGTATGATTTCGACGAAAGAAACGTTTCTAAGTAATACATCGTAAAAAGCCTCTAATCCCCAGTTCATTGGAGATGATTTTGCGATATATTGCATGATTTTTGGCATAGCAAAAACAGGAACCCAAACACCACCAATTGCTGCTAAAATGATCACACTTGTAGCACCAAAAGGAGCAGATTGTTCTTGTGTGCTGGCTACAGTTCCTAATAAGATTCCGAAGCCGATTGCTGCAAAACCTGAAAATAATGCTACAACACTTGTCAATGCAAAATGACCTTCGATATTTAAAGAAGGCAATCCGATTGATGGAAATAGGAATACTGCAACGGCAACCATCATATAAAACTGAATCATGCAAATGATCGAGTAGGTAATGGTTTTTCCGATAACAACAACCAGATTAGAAACAGGATTGGTTCTTAATCGAACAAAAGTTCCCTGTGATTTTTCTTTTACAATATTGATAGATAACGGAATGACAATAAAAAAGATTGCAAAAAGCGTCCACGCCGGAACATTATGCTGAACGGAATTTGGACGAACTTCTTTGTTGTTGATTCTCGGAATTATTTCTTTGAAAGTAATAAAGTTCTTTTGTTCAAAATCGATGGTTTCTTCTCCTAATTGTTTTTGGAAAGTGCTGTAAATCGATTTGGTTTCAATCTGCGAAATCATTTTGTCGATTGAACTCATGACAGCATTTTTGAAACTCATCTGAACCGCTGGATCAAAATACAGTTTTACTTCTTTTTCTTTAATAACTCGCTGAGGTTCGGCAGCCGTTGTACTATCGGTCAAACCTAAATTGCTCACGATTTTCTCTACATTCTGATTTACTTTTTCCTGTAAGTCGGAACTTAAGTTTTCTGGAATTACAATCGCCAATTGAAATTTTCCTTTGTAGACATTTTCTTTGGCAATTTCTTCGGTAATCGGTTTATTGTCAAGTTGGGTTACAACGGTAAAGTATTTGCTTTTTTCTAAATTTTCAAAAACGGTTTTAGAAACAGAACCGTGGTCTTTATCGACCAAAAGAATCTGAAGTTTAGAATCGGTTACGGCTTTAAAAGTGCTGTCTTGAATTAAGGTTACGGCAATTACCAAAACCAAAGGCATGATAAATAAAATAATCAATCCACCTAAATCTCTTTTTAGCAAAAGAAATTCTTTTACTACCGACATCCAAATTTTATATATCATCTCTCAACGCTTTACCAGTTAATGAAATAAAAACATCTTCGAGATTTCGAGCATCTTTTGTAGATTCAATTAATGCTGACGGAGTTGCTTGTGCGTAAATCTGTCCTTGATCTAAAATCGCAATTTGAGAACAGAAATCTTCGGCTTCAGCCAAATGATGCGAAGTATAAATAATGGTTGTTCCGTTTTGGTTCAACACTTTCAAATAATCGATAATGGCAGTTTTAGAATGCACATCGACACCAACTGTTGGCTCATCCAAAAACAAAACTTTCGGATTATGAAGAATTCCGGCAATCAGGTTGACACGGCGTTTCATTCCGCCCGAAAAAGTTTGAACTTGTTTATCGGCAAATTTCAATAAACCTAAAAGATCAAGCGTTTCTATTACTTTATCCTTTAAATCAGAACCTTTTAAACCGTACATACTTCCAAAATAGAGCAGATTTTCTCTAGCAGTCAAAGTCGGATACAAAGCATATTCTTGTGGAACAACGCCTATGATTTTTTTAATTTTTGAAGCATGATGCTGATAGTCTAAACCATCAATCGTAAAATGTCCAGAAGTTGGTTTTACCAATCCGCAAAGCATGGAGATTAAGGTTGTTTTCCCAGCACCATTTGGGCCAAGTAAACCAAAAATCTGGCCTTCATTTATATTTAGCGAAACATTGTTCAAAGAATACATTTCTGCATTTTTGTACTTTTTCGAAAGGGATTCTATTTGAATGATAGATTGCAAAATAGTGTTTTAGCTGATCGCTTTTTTTAGTTTTTTGAAAAAGATTTCTTCTCTATTGGCAATGTCCAAAAGTTCATCGGCAATAGTGTTGTAGGCGTCATCTTTGGCGCTTCTATTTTTGTAAATTCTTGAAGCTTCAACAGCAAAATCACGCCATGAATCTCCAATTTGTGTCATTTCTTTAGAAAGTTCTTTCAGTTCTTCGTTACCCAAAATAACCGAAGCTTCCTGTAAAAATGCCGCATAAATAAAACGGAAACCACCGCCTCCAGTTCCAATTTCTTCCTGCATACGAACCATTTGAGCCAGGTAATGATTGGCTTTTCTGACTCCATGCTTTTTAGGCCATTTACGAATCTGGCGAGAAACCATTTTAATGCCGCGAACACCAACAATTGGCATTGGCGCAAGCATATCTCTACATGTATTTTTGATTCCTTTTATGATGGCGCTTTTTAAATCAACATCTTTTGGAATCTGAATAGGATAGTACATTTGTCCGCGAGGTGCAAAAGCTCCTTTGGCAAAACGTACTTTATTCATGTCTTCATAAGTTAAGGTCGTAACGGTTTCCATTACTGGATCGCTCACTAAATACTCGGTTTCGGTTTTTCCGTAAACGACTAAATTGTGCGCGTTGAAATGAAAACGATATTCGTCTGGGAAATAACTTAAATTGTATACACCAACTTGTAATCCGGTTGGAATATTATTTTTTAAATTTTCGTCTAACGCTTTATTCGCATTTGCTATAGAAGAAAATTTTTGTCTTTTTATTTTTAAATTTAATCGGTTGGCCACTTTATTAAAAATCTGTCCAGGCAAAGTTCTATAACTGATTGCTGGTGCATGATTTACTTTTATAAAAGGCAGATATACAAAAAACAATCCAGAGCCAATACCAAAAACCATCGGTTCGCTAATGTTTAGTCCGCTATTTTTTAGCAGATTCGACGCTACTCCATTCTCGCAATGAGCAGACTGATGATGTGTGAAAGTTAATTCCATTTATTTGGTAATGCTGTTTTTTAATTCTTCGATTGATACTCCAAAAGTATCAGCATATTTTTTCAGGATTTTATCGTTTAATTTGGTGAAAACGCTTGGCTTAAAATGTCCTTTTACGCGCCATTTCCAAAATCCAACATAACTGGATAATATGTTAAGATCCATTTTATTGGCTTCCATAAAATACACAATCGGACTTGCTTCGCCATTTAAAACCTGTTGTTTAGCATCGGCAATTCGTTCATTTATTTCATCAATAGAATTTGAAAGCGCTATTGTTTTAGGTTCCCAGCCTGTACTTAATGTTGTGGTATAATTGCCGTTTTCATCAGTTGCGTACAAAAGTTCTTTAACGTTGTTTTTCGTTAAGTTGCTTTGATCCTGAGGTACTTTATCTTTTTCCATTATTAACGATTTAAATTTAGTAAGGCTATACAACCTAATACTGCAAAGACACTAAGTAGTATAAAAACAAGATTTAGATTAGCTAGACTTTTATTTCCTTTTCTTCTTAAAAAAGGTATTTCAATTAATAATCCAAAATAGAAAAAAAAAGTGATGAATAATGCTAAAACAAACATTCCTAAACCTGCATCTGTATGTCTATGTTGATATTTATCGCAAAGCGTGTGAGGATCGTAAATGAAGTTCCAGTATAAAACTAATAATCCAAACAATGACAATAAAATCCCGATTCGAATTCCTAAATGTGAAATGATTTTTTTAAAATTATCCAACTGAAACCGTCTTTTGAATAAACAAGTTAATTTCGCATTCTAAGAGTATCTGGTCTTCCAATAAACTTTTACAGCTCATCGTACATAAAGTATAATCGTCTCCGACAAATTTTGAAACCAAATTGGCTTTTGTTATAATGGTATCACCAACATTTGGCAGTGCATGAATTTTTACACTTTTTAAAGCGCTGATGAATCCGATTACATTTACGTTTTCATTTTCGATTCCGTTGTCGTCAAAAAAATATTTTTTTCCAACAATTGCAGAACAAGTCTGTGCGGTATTTTCGATTAAACCTGCTTCGTTAAAAACATTGTTCTGAACAAAAATATTGTCTTCTTTTATCAAAAATATGGTTTCTACAAAGTTGGCATCTATATCCAAAATCAAATCCACCATAAGCATTGGTGCTCGGTGTGGTAAGTAATTTTGTATGTCAACTGCAGAAGTTGCTTTCATGATTGTTTTTATTTTGCCAAAACGGTTTTCATTTGTCCTCGGGCAATTTCTTCATTATTTAACGTCGTAACAATGTCAACCAAAGTGATTCCTGCAAATTCCTGCAGAATCGTAACTTCAGATTGAATAGTATCGCTAAGCTTTGGAAGTTTCTTAATTTCAATTTCTTTGATAGAACCAATATAGCCTGTTGGAGCAATTTCGTTTTTCAAAAAATATTGGTATCCTGTATGCAATGCCACAGATTGTGCCATATGTTCTATTAATCCAGCTTCAAGAAAAATATCGTCTGATACAAAAATATTTTCGCGCTGAATTTCTAAACCCGAAACCAAAGAAGTTTCAGAATAAGAATGCATAGCGTCTACCATCACAAAAGGGAACTTTTGTGGCAGTAAATTTTCTACCATTTCTTTTTCTAAAAGCATTGTTTCCATTAACAAACAGTTAAATAGGCGTACGCGAAAGAGAATCTTCCGCTTTCTGGAACAGATAATAAAATTTTATCTCCTTTTTTCAAATTTCCTGAATTCATTAATTCTTCAAGAGCCAAGTAAATAGAAGCAGAGCCTACATTTCCAACTCGAGAAAGATTCATGAACCATTTGTCATCGCTCATTCCGATACCTTTTTCGTTTAATCCTTTTTTCAATCCTTCAACAAAAAAGTTTGAAGAAACGTGAGGGATGAAATACGTAATATCTTCCGATTTAATATTGTTTTTATCCATGGCGTCTTTCATGCTTTCAGCACCTTTTGACAGGATAAATTCGTCTAATAATTTAACGTCTTGTTTGATTGAGAAAACAGATTCATTCAACCATTGTTCTGGAGAATAATCGCTCCAGCCTTTAATTTCTCCATTTTCCAATTTATCTCCTCCAGCATACATACAAGTTTCTAATTCGTATGCATACGAAAAAGCTTCCATCCATTCTATTTTAAGTGAAATTGGTCCTCTTGGTTTATTTTCCAAAAGAAAAGCTCCAGCACCGTCAGATAACATCCAACGTAAGAAATCTTTTTTGAATGCAATAATTGGCTGTTCTTCAAGGCTTTTTAAATTGTCGGCCTCGTGATTGTATTTTTGAGCATTCAGCCAAGTAGAAACTTTTTCTGATCCTGTACAGATTGCGTTTTTTGAATTTCCAGATTTTATAGAAAGAAAACCAAATTTAAGAGAGTTCATTCCGGCACAGCAAACTCCTGTTGAAGAGTTTAATTCTACCGATTTGTTTTTTAACAGACCATGAACCATCGCAGCGTGCGAAGGCAGAAAAATGTCGGGAGTTGAGGTCCCGCATGAAAGTACTTCTACATCTTGAGGCGTAAAATTTTCATCGAATAACGGTAAAATGGCATTTTTGGTTAATTCGGCATTGCTGTGAGTGCTTTTTCCTTCTTTGTCAACAGCGTAATATCGGCTTGTAATTTTATTATTGCGCAAAATAATGCGTCTTGCTTTAGAAGCAGTATCATTGATAAGGCCTAAGTAGGCTTCCATTTCGTCATTTGAAACGGCTTCGTTTGGCAAATATTTTGCAGCTTTTGTAATATATACTTCAAACATAATTTAAATTTCGTCTTCTAAACTCCCTGATAATATTGAGTTTCCTTTTTTATAGATTTTAACTTAAGCGGATAGGTAATAAGGTGCAATATATACACTATTGGTGAGATTAACCATATCGCAAGGAATAAATAAACATTAAATACTTTAAGCAGCTGTTTTCGGTTTTTTTGATTTTTATAAATGATATTTGACCATTTATTAAAAATTTTATTGGCCGTTTTGTCAACCGTTACCAGATATGAACTTATTTTTACAGCCCCAGCATCGACCAATTTTGGCTGTAATTGGGCTAAATTATTTTGCTGTAAAGAATCAAGCATGATTTCTCCAAACTGACTTGATTCTTGAATATCTTTTTCTGAAACTCCAGGAAGCGGAAAAATACCTAAATATTTTTTCTTAACCCCAGAAAACATCCATTCTACAATTGTAATAACGCTGATTAGATTTCCAACACGATCTACCAAAGCTACATTTCCAACCAATTTGCCATTTGCTTTTCGCAGCAAAACTTTGATTTTTTCCTGTGCCATAATCCACATGTTTCTTGAACCGCTGATCGTAATAACAGGTGTATTGTTCAAAATTTTCTTGGCATCATCACTTTTCAAAAATGAATTGATCGGAATAGAAGGTGATAAATACCAAACTTGATAATGAAATAATACCAAGTCAAATTTTGTATTTAAAATTTCCTCAGGAACAGGTTTTAATGCAGTTGGAATCTGTAAAAATGATTCTGGAAAGGCATCAAAAAACGATTCTTTGTTCCAAGGAAATGGAAACGGTTTTTCTAATTGTATTTCGTGAAATGTAAGGTTTATTTCGTCTGAATTTAGGAATGGTTTTGCAATATTTTTTGCAATAGATTCCAACTGTCCAGATTGGGTATAATAAATTACGAGAACATTTTTCATTTAGGTTTTTTGGCTTTGGTGGTCAGCAAAAATAAGTAAATTTATTTAAACGAATTTTCTTATTCCTGCGAATGGCCTAGAATTCCTAAATTTTTGATTTATTCAAAAAAAATGAAGTTAAAAGAGTTTATTCGGTGTTATTTTGGCAATGAATTTTTGTTTTCTAACTGGTTCCAAAAATCAAAATAATTGAACCATTGTAAAGGGTATCGATGCAGAATGCTTTCTACGCTTTTTACATATTCTTTCAAAAGCGCTTTTTCATCACGATGTTTTACTTCGGCTTCTCTTGCGTACAAATGATAATGAAGATTTGGTTCTTTCATTACGTAAACAAAAACTACTGGAACTTTTAATCGCGAAGCAATTAAAAATGGACCTGCAGGAAAATTGGCTTCTTTGCCCAAAAGTGTTTCAGAAAGCGATTTTGTTCCTTCAAAATAACGATCTCCCGTAAAACAGATTAATTCGTTATTGGCCAAAGCGGCATTGATCTCAAAAATATGAGAGAGATCTTCTTTGATGATAATAAATTTTACGGTTGGTTTTTGAGAAACGCTTTCTAGATAATTTTTAATGGCAGAATGTTCTAAATCTGTCGTCACTAAATTTATCTGGAAATTAAGGTCAATGTCTCCCAGAAAATGTTCTGCAATTTCAAAATTACCAACATGAGCGCTAATTAAAACACCGCCTTTTTTCTCGGCAAGTAATTTTTTTAGTGTTTCTATTCCATCAAATTCATAGGTAAATTTGTTTCGCATTCCTGCAGAAATGGAAACCTTATCAATAATTGTTTGTCCAAAAGTATAATAGCTTTTGAAAACCATTTTTTTGGATTTGAAATAGGAGTATTGAAGTCTTTCTTTAAAATAATAGAAAATGGCTTTGTTGCTTTTTCTTAGAAATAAAAAATAATAGGAAGCAACAAAATAAAGTAAGACATAGGCAGCTTTGACACCCGCTTTTTGAATTAAAAAAACGAATATTTTATAGCCTAAAACAGTTCCTTTGGATTTACCATCCCATTGACTCATTTAAGCTGATTTGGCTTTGATTTTAGTTTCGATTAAGTCATAAAAACTTTGAAAATCAGAAATTCCAACAAAATCTGCTTCAACTAGTTTTACACCAAAGTTTGCCTCTATTGAAACGACTAAGTCAACATAATCCAGACTGTCTAACCCAAGTGTATCTTTTAAATTAGCATTTGGTTCAATGTCGTCATTATCAACTTCAAATTCATCAACTAAAAAACCATTAATTTTTGCTATAATCTCTTCTTTATTCATTGTTCAATTTAAACTTTTTAACCACCAACGCAGAGTTGGTTCCTCCGAAACCGAAAGAATTGGACAAAAATATGTCAAATTTTTTGTTTAACGTAGTTTTAACTAAATTTAATTTTGACGCATCTTCATCTGGGTTTTCCAAATTGATGTTTGGCGCGATAAAATCGTGCTGCATCATTAAGATAGAATAAATGATTTCGCTAGCTCCCGCCATCCAGCATTCGTGGCCTGTCATGGATTTTGTAGAACTTACCGGAGGATTTTTTTCTCCAAAAACTTCAAAAATAGCTTTTGCTTCATTGGCATCTCCAACAGGTGTTGAGGTTGCATGAGCATTTATATATTCAATATCTGAAGCTTCTAATTTTGCATCGTCAAGTGCACGCTTCATTGCTGTTGCTGGTCCTTCTACGTTTGGAGTTGAAATGTGCCCTCCGTTTGAAGAAAATCCGTAACCGCCAATTTCTGCTATGATATTGGCACCGCGAGCAATTGCAGATTCGTAGCTTTCTAGAATTAAAGTTGCTCCACCACCACTTGGAATTAATCCGTCGCGACCCATATCAAAAGGTCTTGAAGCTTTTGTTGGATCGCCTTCTCTGTTAGAAAAAACACCTAATCCATCAAAACTGCTCATCGCATATTTGTTGATTTCCTGTGCTCCGCCAGTAATGACAATATCTTGAAAACCGCTTTTGATTAAAAAATAAGCCAAACCAATTGAGTGAGAACCGCTGGCACAAGCCGCACTTACCGTAAGATTGATTCCGCGAAGTTTAAAAATCGTCGAAAGATTCATCGTTACCGTAGAATTCATCGACTTAAAAATAGCACCAGAACCAATTAAGGCAGTGTCTTTTTTCTCGCGTACAATGTCTGTTGCGTCAATGATTGCTTTAGAAACGCTGTCATTTCCGTACATGATGCCTACTTCGTGTTCGTCAAAAAAGGCATCATCAATGTTCGCATTTTTTAATGCTTCTATAGTTGCCATATAAGCATACTCGGTTTCTTCACCGATGCTCATACGTTGTCTTCGCGTCAATAAATTTTTAAGATCGGCTTTCGGAACCATTCCTGTTAAGGCCGACTGGAAACCAAATTCTTTTCTTTCAGAATCAAACTGAATACCAGATTTTCCTTCGTATAACGAATCTTTTACTTCGTCCAAAGAAGTTCCGATACAAGAATAAATTCCCATTCCAGTAATTACAACTCGTCTATTCATCGTCTTTCAAAAGTAATTTTTTATCCTTAAAGTGTAATTTTTTAATCTTGCCGCAAAGGCACTAAGGCACTAAGTTTTTTTAAAGTCTTTTTGCTTAAACTTTGCGACTCGGTGTCTTTGCGAGCAATTTTCTATGTATAAAAATCTTAAAATAATCTCGCAAACATAGTATTCTTTAAGAATATATTCCGCCATTTATGTTGATAATTTCTCCTGTAATATAGCTTGCTTTTTTAGAAATCAAAAAGCTTACCAAATCTGCTACTTCTTCGGCTTCGCCAAAACGGTTTACCGGAATTAGCTTCAACAATTCTTTTTCGTCCAGCTGACTTGTCATATCGGTTCTAATGAAACCTGGAGCGACAGCATTTACAGTAATGTTTCTTTTGGCAACTTCCTGTGCTAGAGCTTTGGTTGCTGCCACAATTGCACCTTTTGCAGCCGAATAATTGGTTTGTCCTGCAGTTCCTTTTACTCCAGAAACAGAAACCATATTTACGATTCGGCCGTATTTATTGCGTAACATTTTTTGAATAAAAAACTGTGTAACATTAAAGAAACCGTTTACACTCGTATTCATAACACCGTTCCAGTCTTCTGGAGTCATCCACATAAAAAGACCATCTTTTGTGATTCCAGCATTGTTTACAATTGCTTCAACCAATTTTTCAGGATTTGCTTCCTGCCAAGCAGTTAAAACATTTTGTACGTTTTCAAAATTAGAAACATCAAAACCTAAGATTTCTCCTGTTGCACCTAATTTTTGCACTTCTTGTAATGTTTCTTCGGCAGCTGTTTTATTCGAATGATAATTAATCAGAATATGATAATCGGATTCTACGGCTAGTTTTTTACAAATCGCACTTCCAATTCCTCTCGAACCGCCTGTTACTAATACACATTTCATTGATGTAGGGTTTATTTTTATTCGTCATCAATGAAACCGCATTCTATAAAGCGGTTTCATTGATGCAAATGTCTAATTTATTTGGAGATAAATATTATTTCTTTTTTTTCGCTGCTGGTTTTGCTGTTGGCTTTTTTGTTGCCGGTTTAGTTTCTTCTTTTGGTTTTTCTACGGGAGCAGCTGCAGGCTGAGGTTTTTCTGCACTTTTAGAAAACAATTCAGCATTTTCAAACCATTGGTTAGCCAAAACTGTTCCGTCAGGTTTAAGAAATCCCCATTTTCCTTCGTTTTTTACTCGTGCAACACCGCCAATAAATCCTTTATCTTGTTGTGTAAACATCGCAATAATGGCATTTGTTGTGATACCATATTGAGTTGGAATTACCAGTTTTCCAGATTCATTTATGAATCCCCAGTTACTTTCTTTTACTGGGGCGAGTCCGTTTGTGCTAAAAACTTCTGCATCGTTGTAAGTTGGTTCAATAACAAATTTTCCTTCTGGATTAATGAATCCCCATTTTTTTCCAACAAGAACAGGAGCTAGATTTTTTGAGAATGCTTTTCCTTTATCATAAATAGGAAGAATTGCCCAATTTCCCTTTAAATCAATGTATCCAATTTTTCCATTTTTCTTAGCGAACGTCAAATCTTGAGTTTCAAAATCCCAGATTTTTTCAGCTCCGTCAACTGGAATAAATTTTCCGCTGCTTACCAATCCGAAAGTTTTGTCTTTTTTAGCCCAAGTTGTTCCTTTAAAATAATTTCCAACTTCGGCATAAACTGGTTCAACCAATTCTTTTCCGTTAGTATCAATAATTCCCCAGTTTTTGTTTAGTTCCACTCTTGCGTAACCATTTTCAAAAGGCTTGATCTGATCGTATTTTGGTTCTAAAACGACAGCCATTTTGTTGTTGATTAACCCCACTTTATTGTTTTGTCTGAAGAAAGCAACGCCGTCATTAAAATCAAATACTTTGTCAGTAGTTGGTCCTTTTTGAATTTCTCCCTTTGTATTAATGTAAACCCAGTCTTTGTCTTTTTGTACAACTGCAATTCCGCTGTTAAAATCTTTAGCGTCTTTAAAATCAGCAGGGATTACCCAAGTTCCTTTTGTGTCTATAAATCCCCATTTTCCGCCATTTTCTACAGCAGCCAATCCTTCAGAAAAACTTTTAGCAGATTTATATTGAGGTTCGATTTTAAAAGATCCGTCTTTAGACAGATATCCAATTTTAGAATTTTTCTTAACTAATGCTAATTCTTGACTATTAACAAATTGAATGCAGCTTAGCAATAAAAAAACAAGTGACTTTTTCATGATTTTAAGATTCAATATTAATACTGTAAAATAAAGATTTTTAACTGTTTATCAAATAATCTTTTACTTTTTGAACAAAAGGATACATAACTTGGTCTTCCTTAAATTCTGGAATTATATTTCTGATATCGTCGTACCATTTTTTAGTTGTAGACGAAATTTGATCTTTTTGTTTCAAATAATCAATTGCCTGAACAATTGTGATTAATTCGATCGCTAAAACTTCAAATGAGTTTTCAATTACTTTTGATGTAATAACCGCAGCATTTGTTCCCATACTTACAATGTCTTGATTGTCATTGTTGTTTGGGATACTGTGCACATACATTGGATTAGATAACATTTGGTTTTCGGCAGTTGTTGAAGTCGCAACGAACTGAACGCCCTGCATTCCGAAATTAAACCCTAACGTTCCTAAGTTTACGAATGGAGGAAGAATTTCGTTGATTTTTGAATTCAATAAATAATTCAATTGACGTTCTGCCAGCATCGTTAATTTTGTAATAACGATTTTCAGTTTATCCATTTCTAGCGAAATATAATCTCCGTGGAAATTTCCACCATGGTAAACGTGTTTGTTTTTTACGTCTATAATAGGGTTGTCGTTTGCTGAGTTAAATTCGTCTTCTAAAATAGAAGCAACGTTATTTATAGTTTCTAAAACTGGTCCTAGAATTTGAGGAACACATCTTAATGAATAATATTCCTGAACTTTTTCTTTGAAGATTTCTTCGGTGTTTTCGCCAGAATATAAATGATCTTCTCTTTTACGGATCAAAGTACTGTCAGAAAGATTTTGTCTCATTCTTTCCGCAACTTCCTGTTGTCCTTTATGACGTTTGGTTTGGTTTAATTCTTCTGAAAAATGATCATCATAAGCTTGAACCAATTCGTTAATCGCACAAGAAGCTTTTAATGACCAGTCTAATAATTTTTTAGCATAATGAACATTTACAACTCCAATTCCTGTCATTACAGAAGTTCCGTTGATTAATGCCAAACCTTCTCTAATTTCTACCTGAATTGGTTTTAAGCCTTCGATTTCGAAAACTTCTGCAGTTGCGCGTCTATCTCCTTTATAAAAAACTTCACCTTCGCCAATTAATACTAAAGCCAAATGTGATAATTGTACTAAGTCACCGCTGGCACCAACACCACCGTGTTCAAAAATTAAAGGCGTAATATCTCTGTTGATTAATTCTGCCATTAAATGAATAACAGAAGAATGAACTCCTGAATTTCCTAAAGAAAGTGTATTTAATCGAGCTAAAATTGCTGCTTTTGCGCACTCTGCATTTAAAGGTTTTCCTGTTCCAGAAGAGTGACTTCTAATTAAATTATATTGCAATTGAATTTGATCAGACTCTTTAATTCTATATTGAGCCATTGGACCAAACCCCGTATTTACACCATATATTACTTTATTTCCTGAGAATTCTTTTAAGAAATTAAAACTTTCGTTTACTCGATTTAAAACCACATCGCTAATAGCAACTTTGCTTTTTCCGAATATTATGGCTTCAAATTCTGCTAAACTTAAATATTCATTTATTGTATTCATCAAATCAATTTTGGTTGTGCTAATTTAATTTTATTTATCAAAATAAATGTAGTTATTTTGATGATGGCAAATGTAGGTTAATTAATGATAATAATTCTAATATGACAAAGGAGTTTGTTGATGTTTTAGTGATTGGTGCAGGACCATCTGGATGTGTTTCGGCATCTTATCTTTATAAAAACAACGTAAAGGTTAAAGTTGTAGAAAAAACAAAGTTTCCAAGACTTGTAGTAGGCGAAAGCCTTATTCCGCGTGTAATGGATCATTTTGCTGAGGCAGAATTGTTTGAAGCTCTAGATGCAATGAACTTTGAAAAGAAATTAGGAGCTCGTTTTATCAGAGGAGAAGAAATCTGCAATTTTGATTTTAGTGTAAAATTTGGCGAAGGCTGGGATTGGACTTGGCAAGTTCCAAGAGCTGATTTTGATAATACAATGGCTCAAGAAGTCATAAGAAAAGGAATTGATTTAGAATTTGAAACTGAAGTTTTGGAAGTTTCTTTTGAAGGAAAAAATTCAAAAACTATCGTAAAAGACAAAGACGGAAACCTAAAAGAAATTCACGCTAAATTTATCATTGACTCGAGCGGATACGGACGCGTTTTGCCGAGACTTTTAGATTTGGATACGCCTTCAAAACTAGATCCGCATTCTTCGATTTTTACGCATGTTAAAGATATTAATAGAGAAGAAGGTGTAGAAGGAACTCAAATTTCTTTTGATATTCTGGAAACCGAAGTTTGGCTATGGGTTATTCCGTTTTCTAACGGAAATACAAGTTTAGGCGTTGTTGGTCCGACGGATTTTATTAATTCTCTTTCTGAAAATAAAGACAATGCAGAGGCTTTGAGAAACGCCATTCAGAAATCGGATTATTATATTAAAAGATTTGCTGGAACAGAGTTTTTATTTGAGCCTGTTAAATTAGAAAATTACTCAAGAGCGGTAAAAAGAATGTATGGCGATGGTTTTGCTTTGACAGGAAACAGTTCAGAATTCTTAGATCCAGTTTTCTCTTCGGGAGTTGCTTTTGCAACCGAATCGGGAATGCTGGCAGCAAAATTATATTTAAAAGAATCGCAAGGAATTCCTGTTGATTGGGAAGTGGAATTCACGCAATACATGAAACGTGGAATTGCTGTTTTTACGACTTATGTTCAGGAATGGTATACGGGAAATTTACAGACTTTATTTTTCCACCAACCTGAAAATCCAGAAGTAAAAGAAAAAATATGTGCGGTTTTAGCAGGTTATGTTTGGAACGAAGAAAATTCGTTTGTCAAGAAACATGATCACGTAATTGCTAATATGGCGTATTTATTAAATATGCAAAAAGAACAAAGCCCTGAATAATCAGGGCTTTTTTTTATTGAAAAACAATTCACTATGTAGGAATATGTTTTTATTTATATGCTTTTTTTACAAGTTTAGACATTGTTTTTGCAGTTTTTGCAAATCCTTCGCCAATTCGGGTTTCATTATTAAAATTGCTTCCCCATTGATCTCCAGGAGCCTCTTCACTGTTAATTTCTAACAAGACATTTGATTTGTTAGCCGTTTCAACAAACTTTAAATTGGTTGTTACTTTTGCTGGCTGTTTCATGATTCCAGCATCCCAACCTGGATAAATCCAAACTGCCTGTACAATTAAAGTATAAGGAGTATTTAATCCTTCTTGAAAGTTTAATTCTTTCTTTTCCTTAGTCAAAAAAACGTTTGCAATTTCTAAGAATTTTGGGGTCCATATTTGATCTTTTGCCACGATCCATCTTTTTTCCCAAAGATTTCCATTTCCTTTTGCCTTTTCATCTAAATCTGCTTTGTGCTCTTTTACGTATTGCGCTTCAGACTTTTTCTCCTTCATCATAGTAAAATTACTATAATCAAATACGGTATTGATTTCTTTTTGATCTTTTAAAAAGTCAAAATTGCCTTGAACAATATTAATGTCCTGAGCAAACATCGCTCCTGAAATAAAGAAGCATGCAATAATTAGTTTTTTCATTTTTTTGGTTAATTGATTAGTTTTTTTGTGGGCTAAAATAATTAAAAGGATTTAAATTGCAAGCATTAAAAAAGTAATCTTTTTCTTGGATATTGTTTAAAAAAAAAGACTGCCACAATTGACAGTCTTTTAAAAATTTATTGAATGTTAATGTTACAATCCAAAAATCTTATCCATTAAAATCCATTTTTGCCCAGGTTTTGCCCAAGGTAAAGCTTGCTGGAATTTCCACATTAAAGCTTCCCATTCCTGAACTTTTTCGTTTGCTGTGTCGGCTTTGTCTTTCTTTTCGAAAGTAAAATCTGCATCAGCTTCGATAATCATAAACAATCGATTTCCTGTGCAGTAGATATCTAGAACTTCGATTCCAGAATCTTGAATACTTTTTTTAATTTCTGGCCATACATTTTCATGCAGTTCTTTGTATTCTGCAATTAGATTTGCATCGTCTTTTAGATCTAAAGCCAGATAGAATTTTTGTGTTGCCATAATCTAAATTTATCCTTGGTAAGCGACAGCAGTTTGTTTGCTTGTGCCTAAACCTTCAATTCCTAATTCGATTACGTCGCCTGCTTTAATGTAAATTGGATCTGGTTTAATTCCTAATCCAACTCCCGGAGGCGTTCCTGTACTGATTACATCGCCAGGAAGCAATGTCATAAACTGACTTAAGTAGTGCACTAAAAATGGAATTTTAAAAATCAAGTTCGAAGTATTACTATTTTGGAACGTTTTTCCGTTTACAGTAAGCCACATTTTTAGGTTATTTACATCGCCAACTTCGTCTGGAGTTGCCATAATTGGCCCAAGAGGAGCGAAGGTATCAGAACCTTTTCCTTTTGCCCATTGTCCGCCGCGCTCGATTTGGAATGCTCTTTCGCTGTAGTCATTCAAAAGGCAATATCCTGCAATGTAGTTTGGTGCATCTTCCTCAGAAACGTAGCTTGCTTTTTTACCTACAACAAAAGCTAGTTCAACTTCCCAGTCTGTTTTTTCACTGTTTTTTGGGATAATCAAATTGTCATTTGGTCCACATAAAGAAGTCGTAGATTTGAAGAAAATAATTGGTTCTTCTGGAATTGCTGCGCCAGTTTCTTCGCAGTGATCCACATAATTTAATCCGATGCAGATAATTTTTGAAGGACGTGCAACTGGTGAACCTAAACGTACTGAATCGCTAACTTCTGGTAAAGAAGGATTATTTTTTAAAGCTTCTTCTAATTTCGCTAAACCGTCATTTTCAAAAAAAGCTTCGTTGTAATCTGTTACAATAGACGAAACATCGTATCTTTTTTCATTTAGTAAAACTCCTGGTTTTTCCTTTCCTTCTTCTCCGAATCTAATAAGTTTCATATTTTAATTTTTTTAGTAATGTGTTTATTTTTTTGCCACAGATTTAAAGGATTAGAATGATTTCTTTTAGATTGTCACCCTGAGCGAAGTCGAAGGGCGTTCCAATTGGACGTGGGCTTCGACTTCGCTCAGCCTGACAAAAGCAGGAAATAAAAATCTTTTTAATCCTTTAAATCTGTGGCTTTATTTTTTTGCTCGCAGATTTAGCAGATCGAGTAGTTTTAATCTTTTAAGTTTGTGGCTAAATAATTTTTAGTTGTTTAATTTAATAAATCCACCATCAATTGGGTAATCTGAACCTGTGATGAAAGACGATTCGTCGCTGCATAAGAATAATGCTAAAGTTGCGATTTCGTCTGGTTTTCCCATACGACCAATTGGCTGTGATTGTGATAATTTTTCGAAAATCTCTTCTTCTTTTCCAGGATAATTTTTAGCAATAAATCCGTCTACGAAAGGTGTGTGAACTCTTGCCGGAGAAATAGAATTACATCTGATTTTATCATTCAAATAATCTTTTGCAACCGATAAAGTCATCGCCATTACAGCGCCTTTTGCAGTAGAATATGCAAAACGATCCGGAATTCCAACCCAGCAAGCAATCGAAGCCAAGTTCAAAATTACACCTCCGCCAGAGCTTCTCAATGCCGGAATCGAAGCATGAAGACAGTTGTAAACTCCTTTTACGTTTACATTCATGATTCTGTCAAAATCAGATTCTGAAGTTGTGTCTACTTTTCCAACGTGAGCAATTCCTGCGTTGTTTACTAGAATATTGATGTTTCCGATTTTCTCAAAAGTTGAATTTACTTGTTCGTGATTCGAAACGTCGCAAGCGTGAGCAAAAACATTTCCTCCATTTGATTTGATTTCTTCAACCGTTTCTTTTGCGCTTTCTTCTGTCAATTCTAAAATATGAACTTCAGCTCCTTGTTTAGCAAATAAAACCGAAATCGCTCTTCCAATTCCGCTTCCACCGCCAGTGATAATTGCTTTTTTATTTTGTAATGAAAACATTTGATATAAATTTTTATGAGTTGTTTTTAATAGTCTTTTACAAAGATACGCCGCGTTTCCACGGAATAAAATCGTCTTGGTTTAATTGAACTGCTTTCGGAATAATTTCGCCGCTTGCCGCTTTGATGCAATATTCTAAAATTTCCTCGCCCATTTCTTCAATAGATTTTTCTCCGCTGATAATTGGTCCACAGTCAATATCGATAATATCTTTCATTCTGGTTGCTAGAACAGAATTTGTTGCCACTTTAATTACAGGACAAACTGGGTTTCCTGTCGGAGTTCCCAATCCAGTTGTAAACAAAATTAAAGTTGCTCCAGAAGCCGCTTTTCCAGTTGTCGCTTCAACGTCATTTCCTGGCGTACAAACCAAACTTAAACCTGGTTTTGTAACCAATTCGGTATAATCTAAAACATCAACAACAGGAGAAGTTCCGCCTTTTTTGGCTGCTCCAGCGCTTTTGATTGCATCTGTAATTAATCCGTCTTTGATATTTCCCGGAGAAGGATTCATGTGGAAACCAGAACCTACTTTATGCGCCAGTTCATCATAAGATTCCATTAAATCTATGAATTTTTTAGCCTTATCTTCGGTAACACATCTGTCAATTAAATTTTGCTCTGCACCGCATAATTCTGGAAATTCAGCCAAAAGAATTTTTCCGCCTAAAGCTACGACTAAATCTGAAGTATAACCAACCGCAGGATTTGCAGAAACACCACTGAATCCATCGCTTCCGCCACATTTTACACCAATACATAAATCGCTCAAAGGCGCATCGGTTCTTTCGTATTTGTTGATTTCGATTAAACCTTCAAACGTTTTTTTGATGGCATTTGTGATCAAAACTTCTTCGCTCTCTGTCTGCTGCTGTTCAAAAATAAACAATGGTTTGTCGAACTCTGGATTTTGTCTTTTTACATCATTTACAAAATCTTGAACTTGTAAATGCTGGCATCCTAAACTCAAAAGTGTGATTCCGCCCACATTTGGATGATTCGCATAAGAAGCCAATAAAGCGCTCAAAGTAGAAGCATCTTGACGCGTTCCGCCGCAACCACCTTGGTGATTTAAGAATTTAATTCCGTCGACATTTTCAAAAACACGTTTGTTTTTTGGCGTCGGATTCAACTCAATATTAATGTCGTTAATGTCATTTCCGTTCAAATAACCTTCCAGTAATTCGTGTGTAAATTGGTTGTATTTGTCTGTTACAGCATAACCCAATTGTTTGTGTAAGGCTTCTTTGATGACATCTAAATTTCTGTTTTCACAAAAAACAGTCGGGATGAAAAGCCAGTAATTTGCTGTTCCAACGCGTCCGTCTTTTCTTTTGTAACCTTTGAAAGTTCTGTTTTCGAATTTTGAAACATTCGGTGCATTCCATTCGTAAGAAGCGTTTCTGTATGCATAAGGATCTGCAGCATGTTTTAGGTTTTCGGTCGTCATTAAACTTCCTTTTGCCACATCGTTTTGCACTTTTCCAACCAAAACACCGTACATGTTTACTTCTTCTCCCTGCTTCATGTCCTGCATGTAGAATTTATGTTTGGCTTTGATAAGGTCTTGTAAAACATAAGTTTCGTTTTCAAAATGAATGGTTTCGCCTTTTTGAAGATCGGTTAAGGCAACCAATACATTATCATCTGGATGCAGTTTTACAACCAGTTTTTTTGTGTTATTGTCAGACATTGTGTTGTTTGTTTTTTTCTTTTTTTGTGTGACAGCTTTCTAAATTTAGAAGAAGTTAAAGACTTTATTCCCACTAAAAATTAGACAGTTTGCCGAAAATAAAAGTAGCCATTTTGGATATTCAAAATTAGTCTAATATTATCCTTATATAATCTTTTATTATCTTTGCAGAATGAAATTGGAACAAACCAAAATAGCGTCTTATCTCAACACCAAAGTTTCGGTGTTGAATCGTATTGAACCTTTTTTTCAAGCGCCGTTTCATTCGCATCCAGAATTGGAATTGGTGTATGTAAAAGAGAGTTATGGCAAGCGAATTATTGGAAATTCGGTTATGCCTTTTGCGCCTGGCGATATGGTTTTTTTAGGTTCTGATATTCCTCATGTTTGGCTGAATGATGAAAAATATTATCAGGGAATTGAGGATTTAAAAGCCAATTCGATTGTCGTATATTTTCATAAAGATATTTTTGGACCGACTTTTTACGAATTAAAAGAAACTCAGAAAATAAACGAACTTTTTTTTCAAGCAGGAAAAGGAATTTCAATTATCGGAAAAACGAATAAGCAAATTGCTAAAAAACTAGAGAAATTAGTTTCTAAAAAAGACTTCGAAGTAATTGTCGGACTTTTTGAGATTTTATCTATTCTTTCTGAAAGTCAGGATACGATTTATATCAATGATGAAATTTATTCGTTGATGCAGAAGGATTCGAAAGTAGATCGTCTTTCGGAGGTTTTTCAATATGTCAATAAAAATTATAAAAAGAATATTTCGTTAGAAGAAATTGCCGCTGTCGCAAATATGACAAGAACCTCTTTCTGTAGAATGTTCAGGGTAAAAACGAAAAAGAATTTTGTAGATTATCTGCACGAAATCAGAATCTCGAATGCTTGCAAATTGTTATTGGAAACGGATAAAAGTATGTCTGAGATTGCGTATGAATGCGGTTATAAAACAGCTTCAAACTTTAATAAACTCTTCAAAAAGGTTAAAGGAATTACGCCTTCCGATTTTAAAAATAATGCGAAGGTTAGTTTTGCCACAGATTATAAAGATTAAAAGGATTCCCTTTAGTTTGTCACCCTGAGCGAAGTCGAAGGGCGTTCCAATTGGACGTGGGCTTCGACTTCGCTCAGCCTGACAAAACTGGATTTAAAAATCATTCTAATCCTTTTAATCTGTGGCAAAAAAAAATTAAATGGAACGATCTAAATGGGTATAACCACCATCAACATAAATAATCTGTCCTGTTGTATGGCTTGATTTTTCAGACAATAAGAAAACTACCATATTTGCAATTTCTTCTGCTGTTGTCATTCTGTTTTCTAGCGGAATATTTTTGGTGATTGCCGCTAGTTTTTCTTCTTTATTTTCAAAAGTATTGATCCAGGTTTCGTAAAGCGGTGTGTAACATTCTGCTACGATTACGGCATTTACACGGATGCTGTATTTTAATAATTCAACTGCCCATTCTCTGGTTAAAGCATTTCTACCTCCGTTTGAAGCAGCGTACGCTGAGGTTCCGCCCTGACCAGTTTCGGCAGTTTTAGAACCAATGTTTACAATTGCTCCTTTTGATTCTTTAAGATACGGAAGAGCGTGTTGTGCCATTAAATAATAATGCACTAAATTTTTATGAAGAGAAGCAGCGAAATCTTCATAATTTCCGTTTTCTAATCCAACGCCATCATTAACTCCGGCATTGTTTACAAGTCCGTCAATGCGACCGAATTTTTCGATTACGGCTTCAACGGCTTTTTTGCAGTCTTCTGGTTTTGTTAAATCGGCGGCAACTTGGTGCGCTTCTTTTCCAATGGCTTTTAATTCTTCTACGGCTTTGATATTGTCATTTTCGTTACGTCCAACGATAAACGGAATGGCATTTTCTTCGGCTAAAACCTTAACGATTCCTAAACCGATTCCTTTTGCGCCTCCAGTAACGATAATGATTTTTTGGGTTAATGATAACTGCATGGTATTAATATATTATAATTTGTAATTCAGTTTTTTTGCCACAGATTAAAAGGATTAAAATGATTCTTTTTCTCTTCAATGTGTTTTTTTTTGCCACGACTCGAGCGATAGCGAATAGGCGAAGCAATTACACGAATTAACTCGAATTTTTTATTTGGAAAATTAATTCGTGGAAATTAGTGAAATTCGTGGCTATATTTTTTATTCAATGAATATACTTTAAAAAATTTACAGCTGTTGTTCATGACAAACAACAGCTGTAAAAATAGAGAGAATAGAACTGATAATTTATTACCAGAACTTAACATAAAGCGCAACAATAATCAATAATGTAATTACGATTAAGACTGTTGTTTGCGGTTTAACTTTAAACATTCCAGGTTCTGTCTCGAATGCTTTAGGGTTTACTTTTGGTCCAGCGAAACTTATTAGAATCATGGCAATCATTGTAAATAAGAATGATAATCCCATACAGATGTGGAACGGAATTTCAAAAGCTCCTTTTCCATTAGAGTATGCTGTGTATAAAAGTGTATCGTTTCCAAATAAAGCTGGAGCGTATTCGTTGAATAAAACAGATAATAAGAATCCTAGAATTACTCCCACGATTGCAGCTGTTCCAGTAGTTCTTTTCCAGAACATACCTAAGAAGAACATAGCAAAAACTCCAGGGCTGATGAATCCAGTATATTTTTGGATGTATGTAAATCCTCCAACGCCACCAATTCCTAAAACGTCATTCCATGTAAATAAAACAGCTAAAAGCATGGCAGCAAAAACGGCAAGACGTCCAATGTTTACTTGTTGTTTTTCGCCAGCATCTTTTTGGATGTATTTTTTGTGAACGTCTAATGTGTAGATTGTAGAAATACTATTTACTTTTCCAGCCAAAGAAGCTACGATTGCAGCTGTTAAAGCAGCAACTGAAAGTCCTTTTAATCCTGTTGGAAGGAAAGTTAATACAGCAGAATAAGCACCATCTTTACCTCCAACTAATTGTGGTAAATGTCCGTTTGTGTATAAAACGTAAGCAGCAATACCAGGAAGCATTACGATAAGTGGCATTAATAATTTTAACATACCAGCAAATAAAATTCCTGTACGTGCAGTTTGTAAATCTGCTCCAAGTGCTCTTTGTGTAATGTATTGGTTACATCCCCAGTAGTTTAAGTTGATGATCCAGATACCAGCGGCGTAAGATAACAATCCTGGGAAAGTTAAATATTTATCGATTTCAATCTGTGAAGATGCAGCAGTTGGTTTTGGAATAATCATTTTGAAATGCTCTGGAGCTTCTTTCATTAAAACTTTAAACCCAGCAATTGCATTTTCGCCAACGCCAAAATATTGTCCAACAGTTGTAAGAGCAATATAAGAAGTTACTAAACCTCCAATGATTAATACAGCAACTTGAATTACGTCTGTATAAGCTACAACTTTCATTCCTCCAAGAGAAATAAATAATGCAAATACAGCTAATCCGATCATGATTGCGTGAAGATATTGACCTCCAGCAAGACCGTTAATAGCAACAGCTCCTAAATATAAAATAGAAGTTAAGTTTACAAAAACATATAAGAACAACCAGAAAACTGCCATAATCAAAGCAGTAGATTCGTTGTAACGTGTTTTTAAGAATTGCGGCATCGTGTAGATCTTGTTTTTAAGATATACAGGAATAAACCATACAGCAACAATAATAAGTGCAATAGCAGCAAGCCATTCGTAAGCAGCAACAGCGATTCCTAAAAAGAAACCTTCACCGCTCATTCCGATGAACTGTTCTGCAGAGATATTAGAAGCAATAAGAGAAGCTCCAATTGCCCACCATGTTAAATTTCCTTCAGCCAAAAAGTAAGCTTTAGCATCTTGTTCGTCTTGTTTACGTTTACGGTAAACTGTGTAACCGTAGACCGAGACTACGATAAAGTAGATAATAAAAACCGCATAGTCTGCGAAAGCGAGGTTTTGGTTCATTGTTAGTAGTATTTTAAATAATTATTTATAGGGTTGTTTGTTTATGTGGTTTTAAATCAGTTTTTATGTTGTCAAATCTTGTTAAAAATGCAAGATGTGTTTTATTTCTGTTATTTTTTTGCGAAAATAAAAGCAGAAGCCAAATGTAAAATAAAAATTTAAAAATCAACCATTAGCAAATGTGTTTTTTACATTTATTCGTAGGTAATTGTGTTAAATTTTTATTTTTTGGCTTTATTACAACATTAAACGGTTAGGCTTTTACCAAACTTTTATAATGTACATCTGAAAGCTGTCTTAAAATTTCAGCACTTTTTTCAGGTGTAATGTCACGTTGCGATTCGCCTAACATTTCATATCCAACCATGAATTTCTTTACAGTTGCCGATCTTAACAATGGCGGGTAGAAATGCATGTGGAAGTGCCATTCTGGGTGAATTAAACCATCTGTTGGAGATTGGTGAATTCCTGAAGAATATGGAAATGAAGTATTAAATAAATTGTCATACTTCGTTGTAAGTTCCTTTAAGATTTTCGCGAAAGCGGTACTTTCGTCAGCTGTAAAATTGGTGATTTTGTTTACAGCTCTTTTGCTGATAATCATGGTTTCGTATGGCCAAATTGCCCAGAAAGGAACCAATGCAACAAAATGGTCATTCTCGATTACGATACGATCACCAGCTTTTAGTTCAGCTTTGACATAATCTTCTAATAATGTTTTTTGATTTTTGTCGTAGTATAATTTTAAGCTGTTCTGTGTTTTTTCAACCTGAGTAGGAAGAGACGACTGTGCCCAGATCTGACCGTGTGGATGCGGGTTGCTGCAACCCATAACGCTTCCTTTGTTTTCAAAAATCTGAACATGGTTAATGAATTTAATATTTCCTAAATCGGTATATTCTTTCTGCCAAGTTCTGATTATATTTTCAATATCAGCAATTTCCATCTCAGGTAAAGTTAGATCATGTCTTGGCGAGAAGCAGACTACTCTAGAAATTCCCTGTTCTGGTTTTGCTTTAAAGAATGTATGTTTAATATCTTCTTCAAAAATAATTTCGTCCTGCTTCATTGCGGCAAAATCATTTTCAAAAACAAAACTGCTTTCGTATTGTGGGTTATTCATTCCGTTGGCACGAACATTTCCTGGACACAAATAGCAAGTTGGGTCGTATTTAGGAAGTTCTTCGGTTGAAATAGTTTCATTTTGTCCCTGCCAAGGGCGTTTCGCACGATGAGGTGAAACTAAGACCCATTCGTTAATTAATGGGTTGAAGCGTCTGTGCGGATCTTCGTTAATGTCAAAATTTTTCATTGTACAGTGTGTGGTTTTAAAGTAGCGTTGTTCCGTTAGAGATTTTTACATCATAGAATTTTAATTCAATTCCAAATGTATCCAAATAAAGCTTAGAGAACTTACGCTTAACCTCATTTTCATTTCCTTTTTTAACTAAATTGATAGTACAACCTCCAAAACCGCCTCCCATTAGTCTAGAACCAACTATGGCATCGTCTTCTTTTGCTGTATCTACAAGCATGTCTAATTCTTCGCAGCTTACCTCATATTCTTGAGATAAACCATAATGCGTTTCAAAAAGCAATTTGCCTAAAAGTTCAATATTTCCTTCGTCTAAAGCTTTGCAGGCTTTGATAACGCGATTGATTTCTTTTACAACAAAATGAACTCTTGAAAATACTTTTTCGGTCATTTTATCTTTAAGACTTAAAACCTGCTCTTCGGTCGCATCTCTAAAACTTTTTACTTCTGGAAAATGGCTTTTTATAATCGATAAACCTTCTTCGCATTCGATTCTTCTAGTGTTGTATTCTGATGTAAAAAGAGAATGTTTTACATTAGAATCAAATAAAATTAGAGAATAATCTTTGAAGTCGGCATTGTGATATTCAAAATCTAAATTGTTGCAATCTAATTGGATTACTTTATTTTCTAGGCCGTGAACACTCGAAAATTGATCCATAATTCCGCAGTTGATTCCAACCCAATGTTCTGCTTTTTGTCCTAATAATGAAATGTCTTTTTTCTCAATTTTTAAATCAAAAAGAGATTTGATTCCGAAAATCATCCCGCATTCTAAAGCTGCCGAAGAAGACAATCCAGAACCAACCGGAATATTACTGCTGAAAACGCAATTGAAACCGTCAAAAGAAAATCCGTTATCTTGTAATTGTTTAATTACGCCACGAATATAATTAGTCCAAACTACATCACTTAGTTTTACTTCTTGAGTCAAATCGATTTCAAATTCTTCATTTAAATCGATAGCAATTATTTTAGAAGTTTTGGTATTGTTTTTTTCAAAAGCAAAACAAATTACTTTGTCAATTGCAGCAGGTAAAACATAACCATCATTGTAGTCAATATGCTCTCCTATGATGTTGATTCTACCAGGAGAAAGTACCGTTTTTTGAGGAGAAGATCCAAAAGATTTCTCAAAAAAAGCAACGGTATTCTGTATTAAAATATCATTCATTATATAGTTAGTGTATTGTGGTTTTTGGAATTGTATTAGTTTAAATTTTCAAATTTGTAAAGTGTTTTTTGCGTGTATTCTTCGCCTTTTTTCAAAACTGCATTCGGAAAGTGAGCCTGATTTGGAGCATCTGGGAAATTTTGAGTTTCGAAACAAATTCCGCTTTGTGCATGATAATCTACATTTTCTTTTCCTTTTAGTTTTCCGAAACAATTTCCGCCTACATATATATGTACACTTGGTTGATCGGTGTAGACATTCATTCTCAGTTTATTTTTTAAGCTGATTAATTGTCCAACGATTTCTGTTTTAGAATTTACTACAAAAGAGTTGTCAATAGGAAACGGACAGCTTTTTGGATTTCTAAAATCAAAATCATGATTGGTTAAATCGGTAAAGTTTCCAGTTGGAATATTGTCTGTATTAGTTTCTAGCATTTTAGCCGATTTAATAAACATTTGCTGTTCTAAAACATTTCCGTCATGTCCATCAAGGTTAAAATAACTGTGATGCGTTAAATTGATAACGGTGTCTTCTGTTGAAGTTGCTTTGTATTCTAACTTCAATTCATTTTCTTCAGTTAAAGTATACGTTAAATAAACGGTCATTTCTCCAGGAAAATTTTCTTCTAAATGTTCGCTCAAAAGACCAAAAGTAATTGATGGATTTTCACCAGAAGTTGCATTAACAACACTCCAAGCTTTTCTTCCAAATCCCATAACTCCTCCGTGAAGCGTGTTGCCATTATTGTTTCCGTCTAGCTGAAACTTTTTATCAGCAAGGCTAAAAGTCGCATTATGAATACGACCAGCGTAACGGCCAACTGTAGTTCCAAAATAAGGAGCGCTTGGCAAATTATAAGATTCTAAATATGCTTCTAGATTGTCAAAGCCTAAAACAACATCTACCAGTTTTCCATTTACTGGAATTTGGATCGAAGTTACCGTTGCACCATAATTGATGACTTGAACTTTCATTCCGTTTTTATTAACCAGATCAAAAGAATAAATTTCTTCTTTATTGGGCATTAAACCAAACAATTTGCAATTGTGAGTCTCCTTTAAATGCGATATGTGTTTTATTTCCATATAATTTTTACCAAAAATGAAATCCAAAAATAGAAACATTTATTATTTTTGCATACCAGTACCTACCAGTTTTTAATCTTTATAGTCAAAATGACTTTTATTATGAACATTATTTCAATTCAAAATAACATTGGTCTGCCAAAATATAAGCAGATTATTCTTTCAATCGAAAAAGCGATTGAAGAGGGAAATTTAATTAAAGGAGATAGGCTTCCGTCGGTAAATAAAGTCTGTTTGGCTTTCTCTTTATCGCGAGATACGGTCTTGCTGGCGTATGACGAATTGAAGAAAAGAGGTATTATTTACGCCATTCCAGGAAAGGGATATTACGTTAAAAGCGTTGAAATCACTATAACTCAGAAGGTTTTTTTACTTTTTGATGAATTGAATATTTTCAAAGAAGATATTTATAATTCGTTTTTAAAAAACATTGGAAAAAATGTTCAGGTCGATATTTTCTTTCATCATTTTAATGTTCAGGTTTTCAAAAAACTGATAAATGATAGCAATGGAAATTATACAAAATATATTATTATGCCGACAAACTTAAACGATGTCGTAGATTCTATAAAAACCCTACCAGTAAGCGACGTAATTATTTTGGATCAGACCAATTCGGATTTGAAAATGTTTCCTGCGATTTACCAAAATCACCAAAAAGATATTTATGAAGGTTTGATGAAAGGCAAATCAAGATTATCAAAATACAAGAAACTAATTTTAATTTTCCCTGGTTTTAGAGAACCTCCTGGAATGAAATTGGGCTTTGAATCGTTTTGTAAAGAGTTTGGTTTCGATTATGCAATTATTTCAGATTTTAGCAATCAGTCTATCGCTTTAGGAGATTTATATATTATTCCGCATGATCGCGATTTACTTTTGGTAATAGAAAATGCGATTAATAGAAACTTAAAGCTAGGTGAAGATTTTGGAATTATATCGTATAATGAAACTCCATTGAAGAAAATTGCAGCAAACGGAATTACTACAATTTCAACCAACTTTGAAGTGATGGGAAAAATTTTGGCCGATATGGTTTTGAAAGGAACAAAAGAGCAGATCGAAAATAGATCTGCTCTTATATTGCGTAATTCGCTATAAATTTCTCCCGCAGATTTAGCAGATGCAGGAGATTTTTTTATTAAATCAGCCAAATCTCCTAAATCTGCGAGAGAATAAATAAGGTTTATAAATTCAATACAAAATTATTGAGTAGTTTTTCTTCGTATTTTTCTTTGTTGAAAGTATATAAATAAGAACCTTTTCGAGAAGACTGCATGTCTTTTTCTTCTAGTTTATTTAAGATTTCCAAAGAGTTTATTTTACTAATGAAATTTCTTTTGTCTAATTCTTTGCTCAAAATAGCTTCGTACAATTCTAAAAGCTGGCGCATTGTGAATTTCTCCGGAAGCAATTCGAAACCAATAGGTTTGATAGAAGTTTTGTAGCGAAGTCTCTTTATTGCATTTTCGACCATTTCGTTGTGGTCAAAAATTAAGTTTGGTGCATCATTAATAGGAAACCATTCTGCATGATAATTCTGAATCAATTCTGCATTATGGTTTTCGATATTAATTAAAGCAAAATAAGAAACCGAAATGGTTCGTTCTACTGGGTCACGATCTATTTCGCTGTAAGCATACAGTTGTTCCATATAAATATCGTTAAGACCTGTATAGGTATTTAAGATTCTAGTTGCGGCAGCGTCTAAAACTTCATCTCGTTTTAGAAACCCACCAATTAAGGACCATTTTCCTTTTTCAGGCTCAAAATCTCTTTGAATCAAAAGGATTTTCAGACCATCATTATCGAATCCGAAAATGATGCAGTCTACTGCCAGTAAAACTTTATCAGCAGAGCTATAACTATTTAGCATATATAATTAATTTGGATGGGTAAATATATGAACTTATTAAAACGTATCATAATTTATTAATGTAGATTTTACACTTACATAATTAACTACTCAAATGTAGCCTTAAAAAAATTACTTTTCACATAAAAATAACATACAAATTAGTTTTTTAAGATTTTTTTAAGAAAAAAACAGGACAGTCAAGGATAGTTTTTTGCAAAAATAGATTCTGTTTAATTAGAAACCCATCAAAATAAACAATCTTTTACTTACAAAATATTCTTTTTTTCGAATTCAAAGCATTAAAAAACAGATTATTTATGCTTTTTTTCATTTACCTCTTTTTTTGCTTAAAAAACGACTTTTTGATTAAAAGTGTATTTTTTACACAATTAAAATCAATAAAACGGCCGTTTTTTTGAAAAAACTTTGATTTTTTAAATGTTAATTCAACACTTAATTTACGATATGTGTTTTTTTTAGGCTGTTTTTTTGTGATATTAATTTGTTTACGTGGTTTTTTTTTAGTTAAATTTACAAATGTAAGATTAACACTTATTAACTAAACCACTAACCAATCTTAACTAAACCATTATGATTACAAAACAAAAATTACTTTTGTATTGCAATTTTCTATTGCCAAAAACAAATTGGATTTTAGCAGTATTAATGCTATTATTCTCTGTTAATCAAATGTCTGCTCAAGGCAAAACGATAACAGGAGTTGTAACATCGGCACAAGACAACCTTCCTTTGCCGGGTGTAAACATTATAATAAAAGGAACCAAAACAGTTACTACAACTGGATTTGATGGAGAGTATTCGATTAAAGCATCTCCAACTGATGTTTTAGTTTTTTCATTTATAGGATTTCAGAATAAAGAAATAGCTGTAGGAAGTCAATCTAAACTTGATATAGCTTTAGGTGAAGATACCAATAAACTGAATGAAGTAGTTGTTATTGGTTACGGAACTCAAAAGAAATCTGACTTAACAGGTTCTGTAAGTGTCGTTAATTTAGAATCGGCTAAAAAGGTAGTTACTTATGATGCTGCAAAAATGCTTCAAGGGCAAGTTCCGGGTGTTACGGTACAATCTTCAGGAGAGCCAGGAGGTTTTGTAAATGTGAAGATTAGAGGTATAACTTCATTCAGTAACAATAATCCGCTTTTTGTAATCGACGGAATTATGGTCGATTCACCTTATGATTTTGCTCCAGGAGAAATAGAATCGATGCAGGTTTTAAAAGATGCTTCTTCTGCTGCTATTTATGGTGTGCGCGGTGCAAATGGTGTTGTAATTATTACGACTAAAAAAGGAAGACAAGGTAAAATGGATATTAAATTCAAGTCTATTGTTGGTCTTCAAAATGTTGCTAAAAAATGGGATGTTACAGATCGCGAGGGTTACCAAAAAATTACTAGCGAGGCTGAGAGAAATAGAGATATTAGAGCAGGCGTTCCTGTAAGTATCGCTCCAGGAAATGATCCTAATAGCCCATCTTATATTTCAAATGTAAATACAGATTGGCAGAAAGAATCTTTTCAGACAGGTGTTGTGCAAAATCAAGCTTTGACATTAACTGGAGGAGCAGAAAGTATTGCATATAGTTTTAATGTTGACTATTTTAAAAATACAAGTTACATTAAAACACCTCAGGACTATGAGAGATTGTCAACGAATTTAAATTTAAATGGGAAAAAAGGGAAATTTAAATATGGTGCAAAAATAGCTTACACACAATCTGATAAAGAAATTTTTAATGAGTATAATGCAGGTCAGACTGTTGTAAGTGACATTTTAGGAGCTATTCCAACTATGCCAGTTTACGACGCAAATAGACTTGGAGGTTATGGTGGTACAGACAACTTAACTCAGAGAGCTATTTCTATGAACCCAATAGGATACAACAATCTAATTACTAATAATGGAAAAAGAAACCGTTTTATTGGAGATGCTTGGGGAGAAATTGAAATTGTAAAAGGTCTTAAATATAAATTGGACGTAAGCTACGACAGAACAGATTGGGAAAACAGAAAGTTTATTCCGCCAAGTGACTTAGGATGGTATTACATTACAACAAATGATGAGGCATCTCTAGATGTTGAAACGGGTAATGAGTTAAGAACTTTCTTGAATAATTTATTAACGTATGAAATTACTTTAGGTAAACATAAAATTGATGCTCTTGCAGGTTGGATTCAAGAAAAAAGAGATTACCACCGATATAATATGAGAGGTGTTGGTTATACTCCAGGCGAAATCCCAATGCTTCAATATGCAGATTCTAGAAACGCATCTGAATACAAATTTACGATTACAGGAATATCATATATAAGCAGATTAAATTATGCTTATGATGACAGATATTTATTGCAGGCTAATTTTAGACAAGATAAAACATCTCTTTTCAGCGAAAAAAATAATTCAGCAAACTTTTACTCTTTTTCAGGAGGATGGAAACTTAGTAACGAAAAATTCTGGACATTACCAGAATGGATAAGCAATATTAAACTAAGAGGTGGTTATGGTACTTTAGGTAATAATACTATTTCTCAATATTTCTTTGCTTCAACAGTAAACAGTTTTGCAGGTTATGATTTTAATAATGAGCTTGCTCCTGGAACTACTGTAGTAGCAGCACTTGACCCAAATGTAAAATGGGAAAAATCTACAAACTCAAATGTTGGTATTGAATTAGGTTTCTTAAACAACGATTTACAATTTACAGCAGAATATTTTGTAAAGAAATCAAACGATTTGTTATTAGGAGTTCCGCTTCCATATTCAACAGGAGCATTTCCTGCAAGTGTGACAACAAATGCGGGAGCAATGAAAAACTCAGGGGTAGAATTTACAGCATCTTATAGCAATCATCATCATAAATTTAAATATGATATTTCTGGAAACTTCGGAACACTTAAAAATGAAGTTACTAAAATTGGTGTAAATGGAAATCCTATTTATGGAGCAGTTTCTAAAACTGAAGTAGGAAGATCTGTGGGTGAATTATTTGCTTGGGAAGCAATTGGAATTTTCCAAAATGCTGCTGAAGTTGCATCTTCTCCAACCCAAACAGGTGCAGCTCCTGGAGATGTAAAATTTAGAGATGTAAATGGCGACGGAGCGATAACAGACGCAGATAGAACTTTTCAGGGGGTAACAATTCCTAAATATGGTTTCGGACTTAATTTTAGTGCAAGTTATTCAAACTTTGATTTCTCAATGTTTTGGCAAGGAGCAGGTGGTAATAAAGTATTTAGTGCTATGTACCGAAATTTAATGATCGGACAATATACAAACCATCATACAGACGAATTAAATTACTGGACACCAACTAATACCAATACAAATATTCCTGCTCCAGTTATTGGAGATCCAAACGGAAATAGCAGAGATTCAAACAGATTTATTGAAAGTGGTGATTATGTGAAACTGCAAACAATGGAAATCGGGTATAATATTCCAATCAAAGATAAATTTATTGAAAAAGCTAAGGTTTACCTAAATGGTCAAAACCTGTTGATTATCTCTAAATATAAAGGATACGATCCAGACTTTAATAGTGACGGATTGCTTTCAAGAGGATATGATGCAGGATCTTTCCCAAATCCAAGAACAATTTCTTTAGGAGTAGAAGTAAGCTTCTAACCAGGTCTAACCATTAAAACGTATTAAAATGAAATCTAAAATTTTTAGCTATATAACCGTTTTTCTTTCACTAGCCTTGGTAACCACAAGCTGTGTTGATAACGAAGATTTGACTCAATTAGACCCAAATAATAATGCAGTCGATAATTTTTGGAAAACAGATGAAGATGCATTGCAAGGTGTAAATGCAGCTTACGGAAGTTTATTAACAGATGGTACTTACATGAGAAGTACACCATTATTATTAGATGTAAAAGCAGATGATTCGCGTACAAATAGCCCTTGGGGTTCTATGTATAATGTTGGACATTTCAATTCTAATGTTGCAGATGCAGCTATTTACGGATGGGCTTACGAAACTTATTACCAAGGTATTTATCGTGCTAATCAAGTTTTAACAAATGTACCAGGAATTGATTTTGAAGACGAAGCTTTAAAAAACAGAATAATAGGACAGGCTTATTTCTTAAGAGGATTGTTCTTTTTCCATGCTGTAAACATGTTTAAAAATGTACCTCTTCCAACAGAATTGGCGGTTTATTATCCTCAAAAAACACAAGAAGAAGGTTGGGCGCAAGTTATCTCAGACTTTAAAGCCGCTGCCGAATTACTTCCAAATTCTTATACTGGAATTTCAGGATTAGATGCAGGACAAAAAGGACGCGCTACAAAAGGTGCTGCTTTAGGATATTTAGGAAAAGCATATTTGTTTACTAAAGATTTTTCTAATGCAAAAACAACTTTTAAACAAGTAATAGATTTGGGAGTTTATTCTCTAGTTGCAAATTATCGTGATAACTTCACAACAGCAAACGAAAATAATTCAGAATCTCTTTTTGAAGTGCAATTCAGCCGTGATGCCGGAGGAGTTGATTTAGGTTGGGGAGGTGCGCCAGCTTCAGGATGGGGAAAAACATCGGCAAGAGCAATTACGTATGCGCCACGTGCTTTTGGATGGACAGACGTACAGCCAACTTGGGCATTATTCAATGAATTTAAAGAAGAAAAAACAAAAACAGGAGCAGATGACCCTCGTTTAGATGCTACTATTTTCTACAACAAACCAGGCGGAATGCAATTGTATGGAAAAGATTTTGCAACATTTTATGCTTCAAGTCCAGCCGATTTAAATGATTTATTCTGTAGAAAATATCAAAACTCTGACGGACAATTTGCAGATGAATACGATTGGCGTTCAGGAATCAATGAGCGTTTATTAAGATACGCTGATGTTCTTTTAATGTATGCAGAATGTTTAAACGAAACAGGAGATACACCAGGAGCATACACTTATATTCAGATGGTAAGAGATAGAGTAAATCTTCCTGATTTGGCAACTACAAAGCCAGGAATGTCTCAAGCGCAAATGAGAGAACAAATTGGCCACGAAAGATTCTTAGAATTCCCTCTTGAAGGACACCGTTTTGATGATATTCGTCGTTGGGGATGGCTTCAGGATCCAACTAAATTAGCTTGGTTAAAATCGAGAGATGCTGAGTTTAATTCGTATACAGCAGGAAGAGAATATTTCCCAATTCCACAATTAGAAATGGATAACAATCCAGGAACAATCCAAAACGACAGTTATTAAGTTTACAGTCTCGGTTCTGTATACTCTAACTGAAAACTGAGACTAAAAATATTTTGAGTTAGTTAAATACCTAATATCATGTGAAGGTGTGGATTCTTCACATGATATTATGCCTTAGAATTTGGAATACAAGAAAATTAATTTTTAACAGTAACTAAAATTAGAACAATGAAAACAATTACAAGTTTGGTTTTATTAGCGATATTATTTGGGAGTTGTCAAAATGAAGAGATTGTCCCAACACAAGAAGGAACAACAGCAGTTGTAAATGCTCAGGATTCACAGGTTACCAATTCAACAGCAAAGACAGTCAGCGGAAATGTGCCATCGCACGATCCAAGTACGATTGTAAAAAGCGGTGTTAATTATTATGTTTTTACTACGGGAGATAATATTCCAATGACTTATTCAACAAATTTAACCAGCTGGACATGGGGAACATCAGTATTCTCATCAACTCCAAGTTGGATTACAGGATATGTTCCAGGATTCGTTAAAACGTTCTGGGCACCAGATGTTGCTTGGTTTAATAACAGATGGAATATGTATTATTCATGCTCAACATTTGGTTCGGCGACATCAGCAATCGGATTGGTTACAACGCCAGCTATTTCGCAGAGCGCAGGAACAACATGGACAGATAGAGGCGTAGTCGTTTCTTCGTCATCAGCATCAGACGTGAATGCAATAGATCCTTCTATTTTGGTTGATGGAAGCAATGTCTATATGGCTTACGGTTCGTGGCATGCAGGCATTGGAGTTATCCAAATTAATCCTTCAACAGGAAAAACAACTGGAAGCAGAACGATTGTCGCTGGAGGAAACAGCGCATCTTGGGAAGCTCCTTGTTTAATTAAAGAAGGAAGCTATTATTATATGTTTGTAAACCGAGGCACTTGCTGTAATGGTGTAAACAGTACTTATTATATTGTAGTAGGACGTTCTACAAGTCCGTTTGGACCTTTCGTTGATAAAAACGGAGTGGCATTAACCAATGGCGGAGGTACAACCGTTTTAGCTACGCAAGGAAATTATATTGGTCCTGGACATTTGTCTAGAATTACAGGAACGCAGAAGGGATCTGTTCATTATTATGACGGAGCTGACAGCGGAAACCCAAAACTCGAAATCGTATATTTTACTTGGTCATCTGGATGGCCAACACTTTCTTATTAAAAAACTAAAATTCAGAGGAAAGTCTTCGGGCTTTCCTCTACAATAAAAACCATTATGAAAAAAGCACTTTTAATCTCATTTCTTATTTCGTTTTGTAGTCAGCTGAATTTCGCGCAGACGACAATTACTATTAAAAATTCTGCTGATGCACCTACAATTGACAAAAATATCTACGGTCATTTTGCAGAACATTTAGGCCGTTGTATTTACGGAGGATTTTTTGTGGGAGACACTTCAAAAATTCCAAATACAAATGGAGTAAGAAATGATATTATTAAGGCTTTAAAAGATTTAAAAATTCCAAACTTAAGATGGCCGGGAGGATGTTTTGCAGATACATACCATTGGAAAGACGGAATTGGACCACAAGAGCAAAGACCAACTATTGTAAACAAATGGTGGGGCGGAGTAACCGAAGATAATAGTTTCGGAACACACGATTTCTTGAATATGTGCGAACTTTTAGGAGCAGAACCGTATTTATCTGGAAACGTAGGAAGCGGAACTGTTCAAGAATTGGCAGATTGGGTTCAGTACACAAACTTCAGCGGTAAAAGTCCAATGAGTGATTTACGTGCTAAAAATGGAAGAAAAGAACCTTGGAAAGTAAAATACTGGGGAATTGGAAATGAAGCTTGGGGATGTGGAGGAAATATGACTGCAGAATACTATGCAGGAGAATACAGAAAATATGCGACTTTCATGTCGGACTGGGAAAATACGGGAGGAATTACAAGAATTGCTTCAGGATCAAACAGTGCAGATTACAATTGGACAGAAGTTTTAATGAAAGGCATTCCGCTAAATATGTTAGGCGGAGTTGGAGTTCACCATTATGCTGTAATTGATTGGGGTAAAAAAGGAGATGACAGAAATTTTACTGAAGAAGGCTATTTCAAAACGATGCAGTCTGCTCTAAAAATGGAAGAATTGGTTACGAAACATTCTGCTATTATGGACAAATACGACCCTGAGAAAAAAGTAGCCATGATTGTTGACGAATGGGGAGGCTGGTATGAAGTTGAAAAAGGAACAAATCCAGGGTTTTTATATCAGCAAAATACAATGCGTGATGCAGTTTTAGCTGGAGCAACTCTTAATATTTTCAACAACCATTCAGACCGTGTTCGTATGGCAAATTTAGCACAATGTGTTAACGTTTTACAAGCCGTAATTCTTACTGATAAAGCTAAAATGATTGTAACGCCAACATACCATGTAATGAAAATGTACAGCGTGCACCAAGATGCAAAATTATTACCAGTAAGTTTCGAATCGCCATCATACACTTTTAATGGAGAAAAACTTCCAGCAGTTTCAGCATCAGCATCAAAAGATAAAAGCGGAGCGGTTCACATTTCATTAGTTAACGTAGACGCAAAAAACAAAAACAAAATCGAAATTGATGTAAAAGATTTAGGTGTGAAAAACTTTACAGGAACGGTTATAACATCGGCTAAATTACAAGATTACAATTCATTCGAAAATCCAAATAAAATTGTCCCAACAGCTTTTAAAGGTTTCGAAAACAAAAAAGGAAAACTTGAAATCACTATTCCTCCTTTCTCAGTAGTTGTTTTAGAAGGAAAATAAAATAGAGGCAAATGAAAAAAGAAAACTTCATTTTAAAAACCATTTCGTTCGTCGGATTTTTTGTTGCAACGATTTTAATTACAAGTTGTTCCAAAGACGATCCAGCGGTAAAAACACCAGATCCAGATCCTGTGGTGACGCCTCCTGTGGTCACACCAACGTTTAACGGACCAACTTATGCTGACAATTATACTGCATTTGCAAGTTGGGCAAGTAGATCACAATGGAATCTGGCAAATGTACACGATCCATCAGTGGAGAAATCTGGAGAATATTATTATATGTATCAAACAGATGCTTCTTACGGAAATGCGCATGATGGTAAAGGGCATTTTTTCTACAGAAGATCCAAAGATTTAATCAGCTGGGAATTTATGGGGCCTTCAATGCTTCAGGCTCCAGCTTGGGTAAAAGATTCTTTAAATAACAAAAGAGCGAGAATGAGTCCGGCTCTTCCTCCTATAGAAAATCCAAATTACGGATTTTGGGCGCCTTGTGTTCGAAAAGTTGGGAACGTTTTCAGAATGTATTATAGCATTGTAGTAACAAATCCAATTACGGGAACAGATACCAATACTTCTTGGACAGAACGTGCTTTTATCGGTTTGGCTGAAACAACAGATTTAGCTTCTAATAATTGGGTTGACAAAGGAATGGTAGTCTGCTCAGAACCTGACGGTGTAAAAAGTTATGTTAGAAACGGAGGAAACGATTGGGATGCTTATTTTAAATTCAATGCCATTGATCCGAGTTTTATTGAAACTCCCGAAGGCGAACAATATCTAATTTACGGTTCATGGCATTCTGGAATTGCAGCTCTAAAATTAAATCCGACAACAGGAAAACCAGATAAATTAAAAACAATCGACGATTACGGAGTTCGAATTGCAGGTCGCGGAAATGTAAATACAAACCGTTGGCAGGCGCTCGAAGGGCCAGAAATTATCTATAATCCAGAGACTCAGTATTATTATTTGTTCTTAGCTTATGATGAATTATCGGTTGCGTATAATACACGTGTGGCACGTTCCAAAAATATTCTTGGGCCTTATGTGACCAATACAGGAATGAGTATAACAAACGGAGCAGAATGTTATCCTTTGATAACACATCCATATCAATTTAAAAATCATACGGGCTGGGTTGGATTTTCGCATTGCGCTGTTTTTCAAAACCCAGACACTAAACAATGGTTTTATGCTTCACAAGCACGTTTGCCAGAAGGAGTTGCCGGAATTGCCGTTTCAAATGCAGTAATGATGGGACACGTGCACGGAATTCAATGGACAGAAGATGGCTGGCCTGTAATAGAACCAGAACGTTACGCAGGAGTGCCAACAACCACTTTTGCAGAAGGAAATCTAGTTGGAACTTGGGAACAGATTACGCTAAATTACCAATACAAAACCATGCAGAAAGCAGTCACGATTTTTTTAACTGCCGATAAAAAAGTAAGCGGAGATATAACGGGAACTTGGTCTTATGATCCCGCAAAAAAAATAGCAACCATAAACGGAGTGAAATGCAATGTAGTTGACGCTTGGGATTGGGAATCGGCAACCAGAAAAGTGACTTTAACCTATACCGGAATCAATAGTGCAGGAATATCCGTTTGGGGTAAAAAAATAAATTAAAATAGAGCCACAGATTTCGCAGATTAAAAAGATTAAAAAAAATCTGTGTAAAGTAAAATAGTCACAAATTTCAAGAATTTCCACAAATCTTAATTCGTGAAAATTGGTGCAATTCGTGGCAAAAAAACAGACTTAGATTTTAAAAATAAATCCATTTAATCTGTGAAATCTGTGGCAAAAAAATAAAGTAACAATGAAAAACCTATTTACAAGCCTGTCCATTTTGTTTTTATCGATTGCAGGAACTGCACAATCGGTAAAATTCAACAATCCTATTATTACAGATAAATATACTGGAGATCCTGCAGCATTGGTTTACAAAGACAAAGTGTATTTGTATGCAGGCCATGATGAAGCACCAAACGATTTTAATTTTTATAAAATGAATGAATGGCTGGTGTATTCTTCTTCTGATATGAAAAAATGGGAATCGCATCCGGTTCCATTGAAAGTAACAGATTTTAAATGGGCGAAAAGTGACGCATGGGCTTCTCAGGTAATAGAAAGAAACGGAAAATTTTATTGGTATGTAACAGTTGAACATGGTACTGTTCCAGGGAAATCAATTGGAGTTGCTGTGGCAGATAATCCGCTTGGACCTTTTAAAGATGCATTAGGAAAAGCATTAATTACCAACGATATGACCAAATTTAGCGATATAAGCTGGGACGATATCGATCCGACAGTTTTTATCGATACAGATGGACAAGCCTATTTATTTTGGGGAAATACCGCCTGTCATTATGCTAAATTAAAAGAAAACATGACGGAAATAGAAGGCGAAATTCATCACATAAAACTGCCAAATTTTACCGAAGCACCGTGGATTCATAAACACAAAGATTGGTATTACTTGTCATACGCTTATGAGTTTCCAGAGAAAATTGCCTACGCCATGAGCAAATCAATTACAGGGCCTTGGGAATTTAAAGGGATTTTGAATGAATTAGCGGGAAACAGTAATACGAATCATCAATCAATTATTGATTTTAAAGGACAATCGTATTTCATTTATCACAACGGAGCATCAAAACCAAATGGAGGAAGTTTTAGAAGATCGGTTTGTGTCGATAAATTATTTTATAATAAAGATGGAACGATGAAACGCGTCGTAATGACATCTGAAGGAATTCAATAGGTTGTCAGTCTGAGCGAAGTCGAAGACAGTCGCAGTTTTCAGTTAACCAAAAACTTAAATTTCTTATATAACTTATATGGTTTACAAAAACATAAAATATACAATTTCGGCTTTTCTAATGTTCACATTTTCTGTGGTTATGGCGCAGGAAATTGTCGTGCATGATCCTGTTGTTATCAAGCAAAAAGGCACTTATTATTTGTACTGTACAGGAAACGGAATCAGTGTTTTCAGTTCAAAAGATTTGAAAAAATGGAATAAAGAACCACAGGTTTTTGCCGAAAAACCAATTTGGGCAGATGGCGTTGCGGCTGATTTTAAAAATCATATTTGGGCGCCGGATATTTCATTTCACAACAACACCTATTATTTGTATTATTCTGTTTCTGCTTTTGCTAAAAATACATCAGCAATTGGTGTTGCCACTAATACGACTTTAGATCCAAAAGATAAAAACTACAAATGGGTCGATCAGGGAATTGTAATTCAATCACAGCCAAACAGAGATATGTGGAATGCCATTGATCCCAATTTGGTTTTTGATGAAAACAATACGCCTTGGCTTTCATTTGGTTCTTTTTGGGAAGGATTGAAATTGGTAAAATTAAATCCCGATTTAAAATCAATTGCTCAGCCTCAAGAATGGCATACAATTGCAAAACGCAAAAGAACTTTCGAATTAGCAGATTCAGACCCAGGAGATGGCGCGCTAGAAGCTCCTTTTATCTTTAAGAAAAACGGTTATTATTATCAATTTCTTTCTTGGGATTTATGCTGTCGCGGAGAAAAAAGCACTTATAAAGTCGTTGTTGGAAGATCTAAAAATGTAACGGGACCTTATTTGGATAAAGAAGGAAAACAACTCAATCAAGGCGGAGGAAGTTTAGTAGTTCAAGGCGACGAAAACTATTTTGGAGTAGGACATAACAGCGCTTATACTTTTGACGGAAAAGATTATATGTTTTACCATGCTTATGAAAAGAAAACCAAAGGAACGCCAAGATTAGTAATTCGAGAAATGCAATGGGACGCCGATTTATGGCCTGTTTTAAAATAGAATACAAAAGTAATGATGAAATACAACTTACCAATTTTAACGATTTTCATGTCACTACTAGTTTTGGTTTCCTGTAAAGAGACCAAAAACAATGTGGTGCAGAATAAAACATCGGCCTTAAAAGCAGGTTACGAAATCGAACCAGTTAACATTCAAAATGTAAAACTGACAGATTCTTTCTGGCTTCCAATTATTAAAAGAGTACAGGAAGTAACGATAGAATACGCTATTAAAAAATGTGACGAAGAAGGTCGTTTTGAAAACTTTTTAATTGCCGGAAAACAAAAGACAGGAACAACAAGAGGAGATATGCCTTTTGATGATACCGATGTTTACAAAATTATTGAAGGAGCGTCGAATACTTTAATTAGCGCACCAAATCCGAAATTGGAAAGAGTTTTGGATTCTATGATTGCCATTGTAAAAATTGGTCAAGAGCCAGATGGATATATTACAACTTGGAGAACTATAAATCCTGCAAAACCGCCAGCACCTTGGGTTCCTGTAATTGAAGGAAAACGTTGGGAATCTTTACAGATTAGCCACGAATTGTATAATCCTGGACATTTAATTGAAGCTGCTATCGTGCATTACGAAGCAACAGGAAAAACCAATTTCCTAGACATTGCCATAAAAGCTGCCGATATGTTGGTAAGAACTTTTGGCGATAATCCAGGACAGGTAAAAGGAGTTCCAGGACATCAGATTGTAGAAACTGGGTTATTGAAATTATATCAAATTACAGGAAAAGAAGATTATCTGAAATTGGCAAAATACTATTTGGACAATCGCGGAAATCCTAATAATCATAAATTATACGGAGAATATGCTCAGGATCACATGCCGGTTATAGAACAAAAAGAAGCCGTAGGACATGCCGTTCGTGCCGTTTATATGTATGCAGGAATGACCGATATTGTGGCACTGACTAAGGATAAAGCCTATGAAAATGCTGTAAATACGATATGGAATAATATGGTGAACAAAAAAATGTACATCACAGGCGGAATCGGATCGAGACATGATGGAGAAGCTTTTGGAGCTAATTACGAATTGCCAAATCTAACGGCTTACAATGAAACTTGTGCAGCAATTGGTGATGTGTATTGGAATCACAGATTACATAATTTATACGGAAAATCAGAGTATTTTGATGTCATCGAAAGAACCATGTACAACGGATTAATTTCGGGTATTTCGCTTGACGGAAAACAATTTTTCTATCCAAATGCCTTAGAAGCAGATGGTGTTTATAAATCAAACAGAGGTTCTTGTACACGTCAAGGTTGGTTTGATTGTTCTTGCTGTCCGACAAATTTAATTCGTTTTATTCCATCAATTCCAGGATTGATTTATTCGAAAACAAAAAACGATTTGTATGTGAATTTATATGCTTCAAACAATGCTTCTTTCACATTAGGAAAAACAGATTTACAGATTTCGCAACAGACTTCTTATCCTTGGAATGGAAAAGTTGGAATCTCAGTTAATCCTAAAAAAGAAAGCAAATTCACGATTAAACTTAGAGTTCCAGGTTGGGCAAGAAATGAAGTTTTACCAGGAGATTTATATACGTATAAAAAAGCTTCTACTCAAAAACCAACTATTACTGTAAATGGAGAAGTATTGGCAATTCAGCCTGAAAATGGCTATTTCAATGTGACCAGAAATTGGAAAAAAGGAGACAAAATCGCTCTTAATTTCCCGATGGAAGTTCAAGAAGTTGAAACGAATTCTAAAGTTGAAACAAACAAAAACAAAGTGTCTTTAGAATATGGTCCGCTAGTTTATGCTGTTGAAGAAATCGACAATAAAAACAACTTTGATAAAATAGATATTTCTTCTTCAGATACTTTTAAAGTGAGAAAAGAAGCGAATTTACTGCAAGGTGTAAATGTGATCGAAAATTCAAAATTCGAAGCCATTCCCTATTATTCTTGGTCAAATCGCGGAGTTGGGAAAATGAAAGTGTGGATTGATTTTAAAGACTGAATTAATTCCTTACCAATAAATTAAATACAAACAAACCAGTATAACATGCAAACAAACATATTAAAAAATTGGGCACTTTCAGCCATTGTTTTTGTAAGTGTTTCTTCCTGTACAGATAAAAAAGCAGAAAAAGAGTTGTCTAAAAAAGAAGCGGCTACTACAAAAACAACCTTAACTAATAAACCTATTGTTTTGCAAAGAGCAGATCCTTTTATCTATAAGCATACAGATGGGTATTACTATTTTACAGGATCGATACCAACCTACGATGCTATAGAGTTAAGACGTGCCAAGTCTATTGATGAACTTCAAAATGCTGAAACCTTTAGAGTCTGGGAAAAACATAAAAGCGGACCAATGAGCCGTCATGTTTGGGCTCCTGAAATTCATTATTTAGATGGAAAATGGTACGTGTATTTTGCAGCAAGCGAAGAAAATGATATTTGGAAATTAAGACCGTATGTTTTGGAGTGTACAGGTCAGGATCCTTTACATGATAAGTGGATTGAACTTGGACAAATGCAGGCGGCTGATGCAGATCCAAAAAGTTTTACCGATTTTTCTCTGGACGGGACTGTATTTGAGCATAAAAATAAACGCTATTTCTGTTGGGCAGAAAAAACAGGCGGACAGTTCGCAGCTTCTAATTTGTATTTGGCCGAAATGGAATCGCCCGTAAAACTAAAAACAGTTCAATTTATGCTAACGACTCCAGATTATGATTGGGAACGCATAGGTTTTTGGGTAAATGAAGGTCCTGCAGTTCTTAAACACAAAGGGAAAATTTACATTACTTTTTCAGCAAGTGCTACTGGTTCTTGTTATAGTATGGGAATGATGGAAGCAGATGAAAACGCTGATTTACTAGATAGAAATTCTTGGAAAAAATCCAGATATCCAGTATTAAAAACCAACGAAGCAAAGAAAATTTATGGACCAGGACATAACTCATTTACAGTAGATGAAAACGGAGAGCCATTAGTAATTTATCATGCAAGAGATTACGAAAAAGCTGTTGGCGATCCAAAAGTTGTACCTGCGACAGATAAAAGACCGTTGAAAGAAATTATTGCAGATCCGCTGTATGATCCTAATCGTCATGCAAGAATGATGAAATTAAAATTTGATAAAAACGATACACCAATATTCGAATTTAACTAAAAACGTCAAATAATAATGACGAAAATTAGTCCGAAAGTAAGTCAGTTTAAAGTAAATGGAAGCAAAGTTTAGTACAATTTTCCAGCTTATTCTGTGACCATCTTGAAGATTAAGATGAAATAATCGCAACATTATAAATGTAACATTGACATTTATTTTCTGTTTTAGGCTTAAATCTTTGTTTTGATGCATTTTTTGTAAAAATTACGAAGCAGAATTTTATTAAGTGTTTTTTGTACACTTATAAAATTTTAATAATTATATTTGTCAATATTTTAAAATAAAATACGAATGAAAAATTATGTAATAGGATTGGACTACGGAACAGATTCTGTTCGTGCGGTGCTTATTGACACAGAAAATGGGCAGGAGTTGGCATCGAATGTTTCTCATTACAAAAGATGGAAAAACAAGCAATATTGTGACGCTTCTATAAACCAATTTCGTCAGCATCCTTTGGATCATATCGAAGGATTGGAAATTACAATTCAAAATGTTGTAAAAGAAAGTAATGTTGATCCGGCATTGGTTCGCGGAATTTGTATTGATACAACAGGATCTTCTCCAGTTCCAGTTACAAAAGACGGAACGCCATTAGCATTGACAAAAGGTTTTGAAGAAAATCCAAATGCCATGATGGTTTTATGGAAAGATCATACTTCTATAAATGAAGCAAACGAAATTAACGAACTGGCAGTAAGCTGGGGTGGAGAAGACGTAACAAAATACGTTGGAGGAATTTATTCTTCTGAATGGTTTTGGGCAAAAATCCTTCATATCGCAAGACAAGACGAAGCGGTTAGAAATGCAGCACACACTTGGATGGAACACTGCGATTTAATGACGTATTTATTGATTGAAGATAAAGATTTAAAAACCTTCAAAAGAAGCCGTTGTGCAGCAGGACATAAAGCAATGTGGCACGCAGACTGGAACGGATTACCGCCAGTTGAATTCTTAGAAAAACTGCATCCATATTTAGCGACTTTACGTGGCAATTTATATGATGAAACTTATACGTCAGACTTAGTTGCTGGAAAATTAAGCCAAGAATGGGCAGATCGTCTAGGACTTTCTACAGAAACAGTTGTAGCTGTTGGAACTTTCGATGCACATTCTGGAGCAGTTGGAGCTAAAATCGAAGAGAATACTTTAGTTCGTGTTATGGGAACTTCAACTTGTGATATTCTTGTTGGTTCTTATGATGAGGTTGGAACAAAAACAGTTAGAGGAATTTGTGGACAAGTTGATGGATCTGTAATTCCAGGATTTATTGGTCTTGAAGCAGGACAATCTGCTTTTGGTGATTTATTGGCTTGGTACAAAGAACTTTTAATGTGGCCTACGGAACATTTATTAGGAACATCTTCTGTTTTAAATGATGCTCAAAAAGAGCAGTTAAGAGAAGAATTCAGTGATAAATTAATTGTTGAATTGACGAAAGAAGCAGAGAAAATACCAGTTTCAGAAAGTCTTCCAATTGCTTTAGACTGGATTAACGGAAGACGAACTCCAGATGCAAATCAAGAAGTAAAAAGTGCCATTTCAAACCTTTCTTTAGGAACAAAAGCGCCTCATATTTTTAAAGCTTTAGTAAACGCAATCTGTTTTGGAGCGAAGAAAATTGTAGATCGTTTCGAAGAAGAAGGAGTGAAAATTGACAGCGTTATCGGAATTGGCGGTGTTGCTCGTAAATCGCCTTTCATTATGCAGACTTTGGCTAACGTTTTAAACAAACCAATTAAAGTTGCAGCTTCAGACCAAACTCCTGCTTTAGGTGCAGCAATTTACGCAGCTGTTGCAGCTGGAATTTATCCAAATATAATAGAAGCAAGCCAAAAAATTGGAAGCGATTTTGACGGAGAATATTTCCCTCAGACAGACAAGGTTGAAGCGTATCATAAATTGCTTTTAGGATACGAAAAATTAAGTGCTTTTGCAGATCCAACTATTAAAATTTCTCAAAATGAGTTCTCTTTATAAAGATTTAAAACAAGAATGTTACGAAGCCAATATGCAGTTAAATGCATTGAATTTGGTGGTATATACTTTCGGAAATGTAAGCGCTGTGGATAGAAAAAATGGTGTTTTTGCCATTAAGCCAAGCGGTGTTCCTTACGAAGATTTAAAACCTGAAGATATCGTAATTGTCGATTTTGATAATAATGTTATCGAAGGCACAATGCGTCCGTCATCTGACACAAAAACACACGCTTATTTATATAAAAATTGGCCAAATATTGGTGGCGTTGCACATACTCACGCAACATATTCTGTGGCTTGGGCACAATCGCAGCAAGATATTCCAATTTTCGGAACAACACATGCGGATCATTTAACAGCTGATATTCCGTGTGCGCCCCCGATGGCAGATCATTTAATTGAAGGAAACTACGAGCACAATACCGGAATTCAGATTTTGGATTGTTTCAAAGAAAAAAATCTTTCTTATGAAGAAGTAGAAATGATTTTAATTGGAAATCACGGCCCGTTTGCATGGGGAAAAAATGCTGCAAAAGCGGTTTACAACAGTAAAGTCTTAGAAGTTGTCGCAGAAATGGCGTACCTGACTTTACAAATAAACCCAAATGCACCAAGATTAAAAGATTCATTAATTAAGAAACATTACAACCGTAAACACGGAAAAGATTCGTACTACGGACAGTAAAGGTTTTGTTTCAGGTTTCAGGTTTTTTTGTTTCAAGTTGTTGGGACGTAAAATTTGGAATGTGAAACAAACAAAACAGAAACAATAATATAACAAATCGAGTTTTCAGATTCCAATAACGTGAAACCTGAAACTTGAAACAAAAAATAACAAAATGATAGACATTTCTCAAAAAGAAGTATGGTTTGTAGTAGGAAGCCAAGAATTATACGGTGAAGAAACACTTAGAAAAGTAGCAGAACATTCTCAAATAATGGCAAAAGGATTAGATGCTTCATCTTCAATTCCAGTAAAAGTGGTTTACAAAGATGTGGTAAAATCTCCTTCGCAAATTTTAGATGTTTGTTTGGCAGCGAATTCTGAGAAAAATTGTATCGGAATTATTGCTTGGATGCATACTTTCTCTCCAGCAAAAATGTGGATTGGCGGATTAAATATCCTTAAAAAACCATTATGTCACTTGCATACGCAATATAATGCTGAAATTCCTTGGGGAAGCATTGATATGGATTTTATGAACTTGAACCAATCAGCTCACGGAGATCGTGAATTTGGTTTCATCATGTCTAGATTACGTAAAAAACGTAAAGTTGTAGTTGGACATTGGGAAGATCAAAGAGTTCAGAAACAATTAGGAATCTGGTCAAGAGTTGTCCTGGGATGGGATGAACTTCAAAACCTAAAAGTAGCTCGTATTGGAGACAATATGCGTGAAGTTGCCGTTACAGAAGGTGATAAAGTTGAGGCGCAAATTCGTTTTGGAATGTCTGTAAACGGATACGATTCTTCAGACGTTACAAAACATATTGAAAAAGTAACAGACAAACAATTAAACGATTTATTAGCAGTTTATGAGTCTTCTTATAACTTAACTGATTCTTTAAAAGAAGGCGGAGCACAAAGAAGTTCGTTAGTTGAAGCTGCGAAAATCGAATTAGGATTAAGAGCTTTCCTTGAAGAAGGAGGATTTGGAGCTTTCACAGATACATTTGAAAACCTTGGAGTTTGGAAACAATTGCCAGGAATTGCAACACAAAGATTAATGGCCGATGGTTATGGTTTTGGTGGAGAAGGAGACTGGAAAACTGCTGCAATGGTTAGAGCTTTAAAAGTAATGTGTATTGGTTTAGAAGGCGGAACTTCTTTCATGGAAGATTACACGTACCATTTTACACCACAAAAATCATACGTTTTGGGTTCTCACATGTTGGAAATCTGTCCATCAATCGCTGACGGAAAACCTTCTTGCGAAGTGCATCCATTAGGAATTGGCGGGAAAGAAGATCCAGCTCGTTTGGTGTTTAATTCTCCTGCAGGAGACGCCATCAATGTTTCTTTGGTTGATATGGGAACTCGTTTCCGTTTAATTGTAAACGAAGTTGAAGCTGTTAAACCAATGGCAGAATTACCAAAACTTCCTGTTGCTAGAGTTTTATGGGATTGTAAGCCAAATTTAGAAGTTGCAGCAACAGCTTGGATTTTAGCTGGAGGAGCTCACCACACGGTTTACAGCCAATCGATTACAACAGAATATATGGAAGATTTTGCAGATATTGCTGGAATCGAATTATTGGTAATTGATGAAAAAACAACCGTAAGAGAGTTTAAAGATAAAATCAATGCTAATGAAGCATATTTCCATTTATTCCAACACGGACTATAAGACAGTAAAACGTAATTTGTTAGATGTTAAATGTGAAAAAAAAAGAAAAAGGTGATTTTTACATTTATAAAATGATTAAATTTCACATCTGACATTTTATATCTAACATCTAACTTTTACAAACCAAAAAACTACAATTTATGAATGTATTAAAACGCTCTCTTTTCATATTAAGCATGCTTGGTATTGCTATAGTTTCAGTTCAGTGTAAAGGCGATAAAAAAGCTAATACAGAAAAAGCTGAAACCGATGCAAAAGCTTTAGTTACAATTGACAAATCGGAATACGGAACTACTGCTAAAGGCGAAAAAGTAGAAAGCTATAAACTGAAAAACCAAAATGGGATGGAAGTAGACATCATCACTTTTGGCGGAAGAATTACAGATTTGAAAGTGCCTAATAAAGCAGGTGTTTCTGAAAATGTAGTAATCGGATTCAGTTCTCTAGCGCAATACGAAAAAGAAAATCCATTTTTTGGAGCTTTAATTGGAAGATACGGAAACCGAATTGCAAAAGGTAAATTTTCATTAGACGGAAAAGATTATCAATTGGCAATTAACAATGCGCCAAATGCTTTACACGGTGGTCCGCAAGGATTTTTTAATGTGGTTTGGAAAGCTGATGAGGTTAAATCTGGTGAAACAGCATCTTTAAAATTGTCTTACTTAAGTAAAGATATGGAAGAAGGTTATCCTGGAAACTTAAAGGTTTTTGTGACTTATACATTGACAAATGACAATCAGTTAGAAGTTTTATACGAAGCAACAACAGACAAAAAAACGGTTGTTAACTTAACGCAGCATTCATATTTCAATTTATCTGGAGATTTCACCAAGACAATCTTAGATCACGAATTGACATTAAATGCAGATAAATTAGTTCCAGTTGATGCAGATTTGATTCCGACAGGAAAATTAGAAGATGTTGCTGGTACGCCTTTCGATTTCAGAACGCCAAAATTAATTGGAAAAGACATTAATGCTAAAAATGATCAATTACAAAAAGGAAAAGGTTATGATCACTGCTGGGTGTTGAATAACCCTGAAAAAGGAAAAACAATAATTGCAAAAGTATATCACGCAGCAAGCGGAAGAGTTATGGAAATGACAACAGACGAGCCTGGAATTCAGTTCTATTCTGGAAATTTCCTTGACGGAACGTTGCCAATGCCAAACGGAGGAACTTTTGCACATAGAACAGGATTATGTTTAGAAACAGAACATTATCCAGATTCTCCAAACCAGAAAAATTTTCCAACAACGGTTCTAAACCCTGGAGAAAATTATAAAACTAAAACTACTTTTAAATTCTCGGTAAAAAAATAGTTTTAGAATCTGTTAATTAGTTTAGTAATTCTCTAAAAACCTCGAAAGTGTCTGACTTTCGGGGTTTTTTGTTTTGAAGATTATTTAGTTTCAAAGAAATATTTTTTCAACCCTATTTCTGTCATTTGATTCTTATATTTGGAGTTAATAATCAAACCTAAAAATTTAAAAGAGAGGCCAAAAATTACTTAAATGAGAATAACTATAAATCAAAAAAACAAATTTAATACAGCAATTTCGTTTTTATTTTTTCTGTTTTTTCAATGCATAAATGCGCAGATAACATTGACTCATAATGTTGGAACAACACTTGTTAAGACTAGTATGTATACTTGCGATAGAGATGAAGCCTGGTCGAAATTATTTACATTATCAGATTTTGGTATAAAACCAAACGAACAATTTGTTATTAGATCGGGACAAATTGGAATTAGTAAATCTGATGAAGGTTCAAATTTATATTTTACTGTCTATAGTATCGACGACAATTTTCCTGTTTTCTTTTATTCTTCATTTCCAAGAACGGTGCTTGGAAGCCGTAGTTTTAATCCAACGAGAGTTATTAATGGTGCTCCAGAAATTTTCCAGTTTGATTTTGATGAACCAATAGTTGTTCCGGCTGGAACTAAAAGAATAATGGTCACAGTGCATAAGATAAAAGATATTTATAATCCAAAGTCGGGAGAAGTCTTTATTGCGGGTACTGCACAAGACAATGGAGAATCGTGGTATTTAGGCTGTGACTTAAATCATGGACTATCGCGTACTACAGATTTGACTATTCCTGTTCCAGATGCAAATTTTTATATCAATGTGACGGGCGAAGTATTTGATACAAAAAGTTTAGGACCAATCACTAGAATCTCACATAACCTCAATGACGAATTAATAGATACTGGTATACATTCATGTACATCGGCATATATTTATTGGGCAAGAACTTTTAACTTAAAAGATTTTGGTATATCAAATAATGAGGAATTTATAATTAATTCGGGGCAAGTTGGAATTAACAAAACAGGTTGGCTAGCTGAAATTAGTTTTAATATCTATGAAATTGATGATAATTTCCCATGTTCTTTCTCTGAAAAAAAATTAATAGGAAGCAGTCAATATGAAGAGCTGCGGCCGAGTATTGATGAGAACTCTCAGATTATACAAGTAGATTTTGATAAACCAATCAAAATTCCAGCTGGTGTAAAAAAAATTCTGGTAGAAGTTCATAAAGGAATTGTTTATGGAGATGGAGTTGCCTTTATAGCGGGTACAACACAAAGTGAGGGCGTGTCATGGCAACGAGGTTGTACAACACTAGTAGGATATCCTGATCTTGGAAATGGCTATGTTTCGACTGCTGATTTTGGAAAACCGCAAGCCAATTTTTATATCAACGTGACAGGAAATGTAAATAAGGTTAAAAATAATGTTTTTGAAATGAACATTTCGAATATATGTTCTGAATTCTTAAAAGAATTTAGTGTTAGTGATCAGTCAAAAATTGCTTCAATTATATGGGATTTCGGAGATCCAGATTCAGGAGCAAATAATGTTTCTACAGATTTATCTCCCTTTCATGATTTTTCGGCCGATGGAAAATATACTATTACCGCCAAGGTTACTGGCAAAGATGGAACTGTTGAAAATTTATCGGAAACAATTGATGTGAAAGAACCGCCTAAAGCATATGGAATCAATAATATTTACGCTTGTGAAAATAGTTTAAACACAGGATTTTCTACCTCTTTTGATACTTCAACAGTTACGCAGCAGGTTTTGGGAACTCAAACTGAAAAAATAGTTACTTTCATAGACAGCAAAGGCAATAAGTATGAAACATTGCCAAACCCATTCGCAAATACAGTTAAAGATAGAGAAACGATTACTGTTAGGGTAAGTCACGATGACAATCCTTGTTGCTATTCTGAAACTACATTTGATTTAATTGTAAATCAATTGCCAAATTTATCTCCAATTTCAGATTTGGTTGTTTGTGATAATGGAAATGGTTTTGCTCAATTTGATTTAAAACCAATAGAGACAATTTTAGAAACTTCTGCTGACTTAAAAGCTGAATTTTATCATCAAAACGGGCAGAAGATACAAGGGTCATTAAATGCAGTTGCGAATCTAATAGCCAAAGAAGAAAAAATTACTGTCAAGGTTGTCAATACGAATACGAATTGTTATAATGAATCGACATTTAAATTAATAGTAAGTCCGGTTCCTGCTGCAAATTCTTTACAAGAATTAATAGGCTGTGATGATAACAATGATGGAATTTCGGAATATTTTGACACTTCAAATGTTGAATTAACCGTTTTAGGAAATCAACAAGGAATGAAAGTTTCTTATTTTGATAATAATGGAAATCCATTAGCAAGTCCGTTGCCTAATCCTTATACAAATACAACTAAAAATCAAGAAATAATAACTGTTAGAGTAACTAATATTTTAACCAATTGTTATAAGGAAACGACATTAGTTTTAAAAACAACTTCGCAACCTCAAATTAATAAACCATCCAATAAATATGCCTGCGATGAAGGAAATGGTTTTGCCACTTTTGATATGTCCGGCATAGAAAAAGAAATTATAGGAAATCAATCAGGGCTTAAAGTAATGTATTTTGATAATAACGGAAACCAATTGGCAAGCCCATTTCCAGCCTTATTTCGAAATACACAGTCAAAATCCCAAACAATAAAAGTAAAAGTAGAAAACCAAACCAATAGCCTTTGCAATTCTGAAACAAATTTTGATTTATTGGTGAACGAATTGCCTACTGTAAAGGTCGAAAAAACATATTTTCTATGTAATCTAGAGACTTCTTTACATGTAAATGTTGAGAATAATTTAGATAGTTACAGCTGGAAATTTGGCGAGGATAATGTTATTTCAAATACTAACGAAGCAGATTTGGTAAATGCAGGAAAGTATACTCTTGTGGTTGGAAAAATTCAAAACGATATTTATTGTGAAAACAAATTTGAGTTTGAATTGATACGATCGACTCTTCCAACTATTAAAGAAGTAAGATACAAGGAATTGTCAGATAACAATTTTATTGAAATTATCCCAACATTCGAAGGGAATCTAGAATATTCTATAGACGGAATAAACTATCAGGATAGTAATTATTTTTCTAATGTTCAGGGCGGAACTTATATTTCTTATCTGAGAGATAAAGAGGGTTGCGGTGAAGACACTAAAGAAGTTACAGTAATTGATTATCCTAAATTTTTCACACCAAATAGCGATGGCCATAATGATCTTTGGCAGATAGCAAGTAGTAAAAAATACCCAAATTCAAAAATATCTATATTTGACAGATATGGCAGATTATTGAAAGAACTTTTTGCAAATGATCTAGGTTGGGACGGATTCTACAATGGAGCAGAAATGCCGACAGATGATTATTGGTTTAGAGCTAATTTTGATAATAAGACTATTTTTTCAGGGCATTTTTCATTAAAAAGATAATTTACTGGAATAAATTTTATAGCAACGGTTTTTAAATCTATCAGAAAATTATAAAACAAAAACTATTTTTAAGGTTTCTGTTCAAAAGAATTGTTTAGTTCTAATTTTAAGAAAAAATGAAGATCTTAATAGGAATTATTATTTGATATTCTTTAGTGTAAATGTTTATTTTTACGCGAATTATTGTATCATTTATGCTAAAAATATTATCCGTAATTTTCTTTTTTTCGTTAGGTTGTTATGCACAAGGAGAGGCAAACATTTGGTATTTTGGAGATTTGTCAGGGGTTGATTTTAATGGTGTATCACCAGTTTCTTTAAAAGACAGCCAAATGTATGCAGATGGCGGATGTTCGAGTATTTCTAATGCAAACGGAGAATTGTTATTTTATACTAACGGAGTGGTTGTTTGGGACAAGCTTCATAATAAAATGTCAAACGGAAGCAATTTAGGAGGCAGTTATGTAATAGGCCAATCAACAATTATAATTCCCAAACCAGGATCAAATAATATTTATTATATAATAACAAGTCCTGGATTAGATATAAACATGAATTCGTCTACAAAATACACAGAAGTAGATATGAATTTAAATGGCGGATTAGGAGATGTGACTGTCAATAAAAATGTACCAATTGCAACTGGTACTTGCAGAAATATAGCGGCTATAAAAAAACCAAATGATATCGATTACTGGTTTATTCTCCATAATGAAATTGATGACAAATTTTATGTTTACAGTATTACTTCTGCGGGAATTATCACTAATCCAATAGTAAGTAGCTCTAAATCTGCAAATGATGGAGGTTTGTTTTTTTCAGGATATTTAAAGTTTTCACCAGATGGATCAAAAATTGCAATGGCAGCCTATGGTGCAGGAACAACTTTATTTGACTTTGATGTCAATAACGGATTAATATCTAATCCACAGATTATAAATAATCATTATGACTGTTATGGAGTTGAATTTTCTCCTTCAGGAGATGTTTTATATACAACCAGATCAGATATATATAAAAATCAATTAATTCAATACGATTTAACGGCTTCAAATATTCAGTCTACTGAAAAAATTATAGGTAGCGGTCACAATATGGGATTTTACGGTTCTATGGGGTCTTTGCAATATGCTCCCGATGGCAAAATATATCTTTCATTTACCAATTCTTATGCCTTGGGTGTTATTAATGACCCTGATAATGTGGGGCCAAGTTGCAATTATAATCCAACGGCTCTTAATATCTTTGGAGAAACTAATGCAGATCTCCCACAGTTTGTAAGGTCAGTACTTGATTTTTCAATAAAAACAAAGAATAATTGTTTGGGAGAAAACACCTCGTTTTCATTAACAGGCAGTCAAAATCTTGTGTCTATAGTTTGGGATTTTGGTGATGGGACTACAAGCACAGATAAAAATCCTTCTCATACGTATACTTCAGCAGGAAAATATATTGTCTCTGTATCTGCTACAAGTGCACTTGGAAAAAACCTCAAAAGGAAAAAAGAGGTTCATATTTCAGAAATACCTGTAGCAACCCAACCTCAAAACGTATTAGTTTGCGACAACGATAATGATGGGTTGTATTCTTTTGACTTAACTACGCAGAACAAAGCTATATTAAATGGACAAGATTCTGATTTGTTTATAGTAAATTATTTTTCTAATAATAAAATAATTGATTCACCTGAAAATTACATTAATTCGGTTTCTTATCAGGAGGAAACTATAACTGCCGAAGTTTCAAATAAAAACAATACAGAATGTAAAAGCATCACAACTTTTAAAATTGATGTATTTGACACGCCATTTCCTAATTTATCCACAGCAATTCAGGATTTAGTTTCATGCGATAATTCAAGTTTTGGAAGTGACAATGATGGTAAAGTTATTTTTGATTTGACTCAAAGAGCTACGGCAATTTTAAACGGGCAGTCAGCGATGCAATTTCTCTTATCCTATTATAAAGATGAAACCTTAACACAGCCTATTCTTACTCCAGAAAATTATCAAAACACAAACTTAAAAGAAACTATTTTTGTCAAATTGGTTAATAAAGATAATCCCAATTGTGTAGCGGTTACTTCATTCAAAATTGAAGTTTTGGTTTTGCCAGATATCAATAATGCAATTGATTTAAAGCAATGTGATGATAATATTGATGGTTTTAGTGCTTTTAATTTAGAAGAATCCATCAGTAAAATAACTTCCAATTTAAACAATGAAGATATTTCTTTTTTTAAAACTGCCCAAGATGCACAAAATAGTACTAATCCTATTTTGAATACAACAAATTATATTAATCAGGTTGCTAGTGTCGACAGAGTATTTGTTCGTGTAACCAATAAAAATGGATGTTACAGAACCGCACAATTAAATCTTATTGTATCTACAACTCAAATACCAAAATCTTTTAGAAAAAGCTTTGTGCAATGTGATGATGCAATTTTAGGTACAAATACAGACGGAATTGCATCTTTTGATTTTAGTGACGTAACCAATCAAATTCAAAATATATTTCCAGCGGGACAGCAGTTAGATATTACGTTTTATACAAATTTATCGGATGCACTTGCAGAGAAAAATAATATTTTAGACATCTCAAATTATAGAAATACAGGATCTCCAAATACTCAAGATATTTATGTACGTGTAGATAATAAATTAAGTAATGACTGTTTAGGGTTAGAAAATTGCATTACCCTTACGATTGAACCAATTCCATTAATACAACCAATGGAACAAATTCATTGTGACGATGATCATGACGGATTATATGCCTTTGATACATCAGCAATTGAAAACAATTTATTGAATGGTTTGAACAATGTTACAGTTTCGTATTTTGATCAAAATAATAATGAGTTATCAAGTCCGTTGCCAAATCCTTTTATAACATCGACACAAACAATAAGTGTTGTTGTTAGCAATAATAATTTACCATCTTGTTCTTTTGCAAGTACTTTGAAGTTTATCGTTGATGACTTGCCTCAAGCTTTTTCTATTGACGCATCCTTAACTACTGTTTGTGATGATGAAGTAGATCCAGCTCTGCAAGACGGAAAATACGCGTTTGACACTTCTGATTTTCAAAATACAATTCTTGGAGGACAAACCGGAATGATTGTAAAATATTCAGATGGTAATAATATTGAATTGCCGAGTCCGTTGCCCAACCCTTTTATTACTTCTTCTCAAAATATAAAGGTTGAAGTTAGCAATCCTTTAAATTCTTCTTGTATTGCCAGTACAATTATTCCGTTTATTGTACGACCAAAACCGGTTATTAAATTAGAAGGAGAGGAGCTGGTGTGCAGTGATCTGCCAACTTTTACAAAAATTATCAATGCAGGTTTATTAGATGAAACTCAAAAAGGAAATTATAGCTATAGCTGGACATTTAATGGTAATTTAATTGAAAGAGAAAACAATTATGATTTGACTGTAAATAAAAAAGGAATTTATAAAGTAGAAGTGCTTGATAACGAAGGGTGTTCTGCAACAAGAACCATTACAGTAAATGCATCTGATAAAGCAACATTAGAAATAGAAGTTGTCGATATGTCTTCAGATAATGCGATAACAGTTTTGGCTACTGGTGCTGGCGATTATGTTTTTTCTTTGGATGATAAAAATGGTGATTATCAAACAAGCAATATATTTACAAATGTGCCTGCAGGAATACACAATGTTTTTGTTAAAGACTTAAATGGTTGCGGTGTTGTTGCACAAGAAGTTGCAATTTTAGGAATTCCTAATTATTTTACTCCCAATCAAGACGGGTATAATGATACATGGAATTTAAAAGGAATAAATCCTATATTCACCTCAAAGACTAGTGTACAAATTTTTGATCGCTATGGTAAATTTATAAAACAAATTAATCCAATAGGAGAAGGTTGGGACGGAACATATTTAGGACAGCAAATGCCTTCAGCAGATTATTGGTATTCAATTCAACTAGAAGACGGAAGAATCTTTAAGGGGCATTTTAGTTTAAAGAGGTAAAACATACTAAGGCATATTCTGCAATGGTAAAAAAGTAAAAAAATGGCATATAAACATCTATTTAAAGCATCGTTAAGTTGGATTTCAAACAAAAGTTCAGAAAATACAACTTCAAAAATTTACACCAAAAACCATCAAATTCAAATTGAAGGAAAACCCGTTTTAGATATTTCAGCCGCAAAAGCCTTCAAAGGCGATCCAGTATTATATAATCCAGAAGATTTATTATTGAGCAGTTTAGTTTCTTGTCACATGATGTCATACTTATATGTCTGCTCCCAAAACGGAATAGAAGTTTTAGAATATTCAGATAATGCTGAAGCAACTTTAGAAGTAAATCAAGATGGAAGCGGGAGTTTTACAGAAGTTAGATTGAATCCAAATGTTACGATTGGAAACTCATATAAAATAGAATTGGCTTTAGAACTTCATAAAAAAGCAAACCAACTATGTTTTATTGCTAATTCATGCAATTTTCCTGTTTTGCATGAGGCGAGTTGTAAAGTTGTTTAAAAAATAAAAATCAATATGGTTTTCCGTAATATTCTAAAGGGACTATTCGGGTTATTTGCTTTAGAGATTTATTAAATCTCGACGAAAGATTTTTTAACTTTAAAACAATTAAATTATGGAAGCAATTCAAGCAATTAAACCAGGCCCAAAACCTAAAACACCAGACGGGACACCAGATGAAAGAAGAAGGGTCGCTCCTCGAAATCAACCAAAACATCCAATTTTAAAACCTCATATCCATAAACCAAAGGATTAGACACAGGAGTGTTGTTTTGAAATAAGGTAATAAAAAAACCTCTTCCGTTAAGAAGAGGTTTTTAAGTACCCGGAGCCGGAGTCGAACCGGCACGGTTTCCCACAGGTGTTTGAGACCAGCGCGTCTACCAATTCCGCCATCCGGGCTTAGCAGACGAAAAAATAAATGATAAATCAATTATTTTAACGCAATAGAATGAAGTCATAAATGGCGTCATTCCTTTAACACGGTGCAAATGTAAAAAATAATTTTAAACGAACTACTAAAAATACTTAAATTTTTGCTTTCAGTGTTCAATAAATTTTATAAATTTGCAGCTCGTTAAAACGAAGCACACACAACTAACTACATCCGAGACATTTATACGCTTCCGCTTTATCCAGGTATAAAGTAGAATTTTTTAAACGTAACGGAATAAAACAACACATTACAATGTCGCACCTAGAACCAGAAGCTAAAATTTTTGCTTGTTCACAAAGTGTTTATCTTGCAGAAAAAATTGCAAAAGACTACGGGATTCCGTTAGGAAAAGTAACGATGTCAACGTATAGTGACGGAGAATTTCAGCCGTCTTACGAAGAGTCAATAAGAGGGTTGCGAGTATTTATCGTTTGTTCGACTTTTCCAAGTGCAGATAATCTGATGGAATTGTTGTTAATGATTGATGCTGCAAAACGCGCATCAGCAAGACACATTACAGCAGTTATGCCTTATTTTGGTTGGGCAAGACAAGATAGAAAAGACAAACCAAGAGTTCCGATTGGAGCAAAGTTAGTAGCAAACCTATTAACTGCTGCAGGAGCAACAAGAATCATGACAATGGATCTGCATGCAGACCAAATTCAAGGATTCTTTGAAAAACCAGTAGATCATTTATTTGCATCTACAATCTTTTTACCATACGTAGAAAGTTTAAATTTAGAAAATCTAACAATTGCATCTCCAGATATGGGAGGTTCAAAAAGAGCATATGCTTATTCTAAGTTTTTAGCATCAGATGTAGTTATCTGTTACAAACAAAGAAAAGCAGCCAACGTTATCGACACTATGGAACTTATTGGTGAAGTAAAAGGACGTAACGTAATCTTAGTAGACGACATGATCGATACGGGAGGAACATTAGCGAAAGCTGCCGACCTAATGATCGAAAAAGGAGCGCTAAGTGTAAGAGCAATTTGTACACACGCTATTTTATCTGGCGGTGCGTATGAGAAAATTGAAAATTCGAAACTAACAGAATTAATCGTAACAGATTCTATTCCGTTAAAGAGAGAATCAAAGAAAATAAAAGTGGTAAGTTGCGCGCCTTTATTTGCAGAGGTTATGCAGATGGTTCACCACAACAATTCCATCAGTGGAAAATTCATTATGTAAAAGCAGTAAGTCGCAAGCTTATTTACTTTGCATAAAAAAGCCTAAAGCATATTGCTCAAAGCTTGCAGAAAACAAGAATATTTATTTAATAACTATATTTTTTTACAATGAAATCGATTACAATTAAAGGATCAGAAAGAGAAAGCGTGGGCAAAGTGTCAACTAAAGCCTTACGTAATGCTGGAGCGGTTCCTTGCGTGTTATACGGAGGAAATCAAGCAGTACACTTCTCAGCAGACGCTGCAGCGTTCAAAAACTTGGTTTACACTCCAAATGCACACACAGTTGTGATTGAGCTTGGAAAAGGAAAATCATTCAATGCAATTTTGCAAGATATCCAAGTTCACCCAGTTACTGACAAAATTTTACACATTGACTTCTTCCAATTATTTGATGATAAAGAAATCACAATGGAAGTTCCTGTGAAAATCGTTGGTACATCTAAAGGTGTTCTTGCGGGAGGTGTTTTACGTTTGAACCAACGTAAATTAAAAGTTAAAGCTTTACCAGCAAATCTTCCTGATTTCGTTGAAGCTGACATCACTCCACTTGAAATGGGTAACAAATTATATGTTACTAAAGTTGGAAAACCAGAGTACAAAATTATGCACCCAGACAACACAGTTGTTTGTCAAGTGAGAATTTCTCGTGCTGCTATGAAAGCTGCTCAAGAAGCTGCAAAAGCTGCAAAAGCTCCTGCAAAAGGAAAGAAAAAATAATTTTTTTCACTCAATACAAAAAGCCTCAATCTTACGATTGGGGCTTTTTTTTTGAAGATTCTAAGTTTCTAAGATGCTGAGAGACTAAGTTTTTTTCATCGTTGTCAGGCTGAGAGAAGTCGAAGTCCGCGCAAAGTATGGAATTTAGATTGTCGAGTTTCTTGTTAGGCTTCGACTTCGCTCAGCCTAACAACACGAAATAAGGAATCAAGATAAATCGGTATGATCAACTAACCTGCGAGAGAACTCTTTTTGTGTTCTTTGCACATCTCGATAGAAACTATTTCTTAGCGTAAATCCTTCGCGCTCTTTGCGGTTAAAAATAATTAGTCCTATTTTTGCCTAATGATAAAATGGATAACAAAACTGTTTTCATCAATACCAAAAGAAGAGAACGCAGAAGACATTATGAAACTGGAGGTTCACGAACACCAAAAAAACAATATAAAAAACGTGAGTAAAAAATATTTAATCGTAGGATTAGGAAATATCGGAGCTGAATACGTAAACACGAGACATAATATCGGATTTAAAGTGCTTGATTTTTTAGCTAAAAAAGAAAGTCTTTCATTCGAAACCGTAAAATTAGGTTCAATGGCAGAATACAAATTTAAAGGAAGAACCTTTTTTCTTTTAAAGCCAAACACTTACATGAATTTAAGCGGTAAAGCGGTAAAATATTGGATGGATAAAGAGAATATTCCGCTAGAGAATATTTTGGTCATTACAGACGATTTAAACCTGTCATTCGGAACAATTAGAATCAAGCCAAAAGGAAGTGATGGAGGCCATAACGGACTTAAAAACATCAATTTGGTTTTAAATACACAAAATTATACTCGTTTTAGATTCGGGATCAGTGATCAATTCAAAAAAGGACAGCAGGTGGATTATGTTTTAGGAGAATGGAATGCTGAAGAAGAAGCAAAACTGCCAGAACGTTTAGAAACCTCTGCCGAAATAATTAGAACTTTTGGAACAGCAGGTCTAGAAAACACTATGACAACTTTTAATGGAAAATAAAGATTTTCAGGTGTTTATGTGATAAAAATGTAAATTATCAGTTAATTAAATTCAATTATAACGAAATAGTATTTTCAATTCCAAAGTTAAATGTCTAAATTTGGGATAAATTATTTATAAACCATAAAAATCATAATACCATGGCTTTTGAATTACCACAATTACCATATGCATACGATGCATTAGAACCACATATTGATGCGCGTACAATGGAAATCCACCATACAAAGCATCACAATGCATATACTACAAATCTTAACGCAGCAATCGCTGGAACAGATTTAGAGGGAAAAACAATCGAAAATATCTTAATCAATTTAGATAAATCTAACGCTGCAGTTCGTAACAATGGTGGAGGTTTCTACAACCACAACTTGTTCTGGACTGTAATGTCTCCAAACGGAGGAGGTTTGCCAACAGGAGATTTATTGGCTGCAATTGAAGCTTCTTTCGGATCTTTCGAAGAATTTAAAGCAAAATTTGCTAAAGCTGGCGCAACACAATTTGGTTCTGGATGGGCTTGGTTAACAGTTCAAAAAGGAGGAAAATTAGAAGTTGTAGGTACTCCAAATCAAGATAATCCATTAATGCCAGAAGTTGCTGGTCACGGTGGAACTCCAATCTTAGGAATGGATGTTTGGGAGCACGCTTACTACTTAAACTACCAAAACAGAAGACCAGATTATATTGAAGCTTTCTTCAGTGTAATTAACTGGACAGAAGTTGCTAGAAGATTTGCTTTAGACAAATAAGAAAATAGAGTAAAGAATAAAGAAAAAAGACGAGCACTGTGCTCGTCTTTTTTTTTATCTGTACATATTTCGTCTATATAATCTTTGTTCTATTTTCTTTCATCTATTCTCTCAAAAAAAGAAAAATAAAAAAGGTGGAAATTCTTCCACCTTTTTTGCCCCAAATCTACCATAAACTTAACCTACTAATGTTATGGTCTTGTAAAGGTATGGTGGATATTTTTTTCATAGAAACTTATCAGATAAAAAGCAACAATATCCGATTAAAGACGTATAAAGCTTGTTTTTGAAAATCATGAATTTATTTCAATAAAAAAGGCGGATGTTAC
>NZ_JAEFCA010000001.1:634169-904011 GCF_016405855.1 Flavobacterium sp. IB48 | reverse complement strand
TTTACTCCGCCTTTTTTGCCCCAAATCTACCATAAACTAACCTACTAATGTTATGGTTCAGTAAATGTATGGCAGGTATTTTTATAAAGAAAATTTTTTAGATGAAAGGCAATTATACTCGATGAAATGTTTTTAATTATCTGATTTACAGGTTTTTAAATTTTAAAAATAAAAAAGGCGGATGTTACTCCGCCTTTTTTGCCCCAAATCTACCATAAACTAACCTACTAATGTTATGGTTTAGTAAATGTATGGCAGATAATATTGTGAAGAAAATTTTTCAGATGAAAGGTAAGTATATCCGATTAAGAGATGTAATAGGTTGTTTATAAATTGGTTGAGTTAATTCCAATAAAAAAGGTGGAATTGCTTCCACCCTTTTTGCCCCAAATCTACCATAAACTTAACCTACTAATGTTATGGTATCTCAAAAGTATCATAGCTTTTCAATTTCACCAAAGAAATAGGATGAACGGCAAAAAAAACCGATGAAATGCACAATTTAACCTTTTATTAGTATTTTATTAATACGCTCTAGCGTCTTTCCCTTCGTAAAAATTCATAAAAGCACGGTTTACAACTCGATTTCCACCTGGAGTAGGGTAGTCTCCAGTGAAATACCAGTCACCTAAATTTTTAGGACAAGCTTTATGAAGGTCATCTACTGTTTGGAAAATAATTTTTACTTCAGCATTGATTTCTGGCGAGCTTAACATTTCTGCAATCTTATCTGAAATTTCGTCTGGTGTAAATTGGTCGTAAATTGCTGTTACATAGTTTACAACATCTTTATCAAGGAAATTTTCTTGAGCTTTACATTTTGCATAAACTTCATCTACAATATGGTAAAGGTTTCTTTCTTTTAATAAAGCAAGTGCTGCTCTAAAAGCAACTAAACCTTCTAGTTTTGCCATATCAATTCCGTAACAATCTGGGTAACGAATTTGTGGAGCAGATGAAACGATTACGATACGTTTTGGTTTCAAACGATCCATCATTTTAATGATACTCATTTTCAATGTAGTACCACGAACAATACTATCGTCAATAATTACTAAATTATCTTCTGGTTTAATTACACCGTATGTAACATCGTAAACGTGAGCCACTAAATCGTCACGGCTGCTATCTTCTGTAATAAAGGTTCTAAGTTTAGCATCTTTAATAGCAACTTTCTCTGTACGTATTTTTACAGCTAAAAGTTCCTGAAGTGTTTCAGCGGTTAACGTATTTCTATTTTCTAGAATATAATTGTTTTTTCTCTGATTTAGGAAATCCTGAGCAGCTTCAACTAAACCATAAAATGAAGTTTCAGCTGTATTTGGAATATAAGAGAAAACAGTGTTATCTGTATCGCTGTCAATTGCTTTAAGAACAGCAGGTAAAATTAATTTTCCTAAGTCTTTACGTTCTTGATAAATTTCAGCGTCACTTCCTCTTGAGAAATAAATTCTTTCGAATGAACAAGCTTTTTTAACAGTTGGTTCCAAGATTTGATTCATGGTAACTTTTCCGTTTTTCTTGATAATCAAAGCATTTCCTGGATCAATTTCCTGAACGCTTTCAAAAGGAACATTAAATACAGTTTGAATAACAGGTCTTTCAGAAGCTACAACCACTACTTCATCATCTTGATAAAAATAAGCTGGACGAATTCCTGCTGGATCTCTAAAAACAAAAGCATCACCATGACCTAATAAACCAGCCATAGCATAACCACCATCTAGGTTTTTAGCCGAACGAGCTAAGATTTTAGCAATATCCAAACGTTCTGCAATTACTGGCGAAGCATCTCTTTTAGAATATCCTTCAGCTTTACAGTCTTGGTAAAGTTGCATTACTTCCTTATCTAAGAAGTGACCAATTTTTTCCATTACAGTAACAGTATCAGCCATTTCTTTTGGATGCTGACCTAATTCAACTAGATTTTCGAAAAGTTCTTTAACATTTGTCATATTAAAGTTTCCTGCCAAAATCAAGTTACGGTGCATCCAGTTGCTTTGACGCAAAAATGGGTGAACGCTTTCGATGCTGTTTTTTCCAAAAGTTCCGTAGCGAACATGACCTAAAAACAATTCTCCAACATAAGGAATGTTTGCTTTTAGTTCTTTCATGTCGTCTCCAAGTTCTGGATGCGCTTTTAGTTCTTCGCTAACGCGCTCATTGATTTGTTTGAAAACATCTTGGATTGGTTGCGAATGATTAGAACGAACTCGGCTAATGTAGCGCTGTCCAGGTTCAACATCAAATTTAATGCTTGCAAAACCAGCACCGTCTTGTCCGCGGTTGTGCTGTTTTTCCATCATTAAATACATTTTCTGGATTCCGTAGAAAGCAGTTCCGTATTTTTCTTTATAATATTCAAGCGGTTTTAGTAGTCTAACTAAGGCTATACCACATTCGTGTTTTAAAGCGTCGCTCATTGTTTTTTGTTATTTGTGTGTTGTTGTAAGTTGTGTGTATTCGTAATAAAAAAGCCCCGTTTTATCGAGGCTCTTAGGCATTATATTTCTATGTCAAACTGAGTTAACGACTTAAATTGCTGTAATCGAATCGCTACTTCGGCTTTGCTTAATGATTCCATCCTTTCAGTTCCAAATTTTTCTACGCAGAACGAAGCTAAATTTGAACCGTAAATAATTGCATTCTTCATGTTGTTGAATGAAATGTTTTCGCTCTGTGCAATAAATCCAGAGAAACCACCTGCGAAAGTGTCTCCAGCTCCAGTTGGATCAAAAACATCTTCTAATGGTAAAGCTGGTGCAAAGAAAACTTCTCTGTTGTGGAATAAAAGTGCTCCGTGTTCTCCTTTTTTGATGACCACATATTTTGGCCCCATATCTTGGATTTTCGCAGCTGCTTTTACTAATGAATATTCGCCAGAAAGTTGTCTAGCTTCTTCGTCATTGATTGTAATAACATCTACACGTTTAATAACGTCTAATAATTCTGGAAGAGCGCAGTCCATCCAAAAGTTCATAGTATCTAAAACTACTAATTTTGGTTTTTTCTCCATCTGATCTAAAACACTGCTTTGTACTAGTGGATGTAAGTTTCCTAACATCACAACATCAGCATCTTTGTAGTTTTGAGGAACTTTTGGCTGGAAATCAGCTAAAACATTCAGCTCTGTTACAAGAGTGTCTCTAGAATTTAAATCGTTGTGGTATAAACCGCTCCAGAAAAAAGTCTTTCCTCCTTTTACAATTTCAATACCAGAGATATCAATATTTTTTGAAGTTAAAAGATCTAAATGTTCTTGAGGGAAATCGTCGCCAACTACAGAAACAATGGCCGATTGCAAGTTAAAAAATGAAGCTGATAAACCAATATACGTTGCAGCACCACCTAATATTTTATCTGTTTTTCCGAAAGGAGTTTCAATCGCGTCGAAAGCAACTGTTCCAACAATCAATAGTTTATTCATTTTATGAATTTCGAATTAGGGTGCAAAGATACTTCATAAGTTACAATCTTGCAACGGTTTAGGGTCTCAAAATTTTCTTAAAAAAATGAAGGTATTTTCGAAGTAAAACTATTGTAAATGAATGAATTAAAATTGATTTTTCGCAGTGTTTATAATAGGTTTTTTGAATTTAAGATGCAACTTTTTTGAAAATAATTGCGAATAATTTACAGCTCATTCTTCTGTCTTGTTTTTTTAAATGAAGAAGTTTTTCTTTTTTCGATTAAAACACGAAAAATTCTTTGCGTACGATTCCTTAAATTATTTTATATTTTTAATCCAATTGATTGCATCCTTCATAGGTTCTTCAGAGTTTGAAAATGCTGTATTGTGACCCAAGTTTGGAAATAATTTATATTCATAAGGTTTCTCTTTAGATTTTAATGCATCGAGATATTCGATTGATAGTTTAACTGGAACTTGAATGTCTTTGCCTCCAAAAATCCAAAATCCTGGAATTGATAATTTAGAAAGAATGTCGTTTGGATTTGTATCAATAAACTCATATTTGTCTGGATCATTGAATACGTGCTTTCTTGCCTCTTCTTCTGAATGCGTATTCCAAAAATCTTGATTCCCATTTGTATAAAATTGGAATCTCAATTGTTCTTTAACCGTGATAAGAGCTCCGCTAAATATGGTCATAAATTTGACTTTCTTATTTTTTTCTGCAGCCAATGGAATTATCCATCCAGCTTGACTACCGCCTATAAGGCCAATTGATATTTTGTCATTTGATAAATATTTTGACAAAGTGTTTACAGCTGCACTTGCATCTAAAGACAAAAGAGTTAGGTTTGAGAAATCGACATTATTAGTTCCTACTTCTGGTCCAGCATATACGCCACCTGATTCTCCGACTCCACGTTTGTCATATGTTAAGACTGCAATTCCATTATTGGCTAGAGTTGTAGCAAAGTCTATCATTCTTTTTTCCTGTCCAGATCCGTGAACAATCACAACAGCAGCTTGCATGTTGTTAGGCGTAAAAATAGTTCCAGCGAGTGAAATGCCCTCGCTAACAAATTTTACGTCTTTAGTGGTAAAGTTTGATGGAGTTGCTGATGTATGAGTAGTGATAAAAAACAGCAACATTAAGAGAATATATATGGGTATTCTTTTTGCTTTTAGAACTTGTTTAAAAGTTGTCGTTTTGTTTCTCATCTTTAAATTTATAATTGATACTTTTTGTCAAAATAATTCTTCAAAATTCCAACCTGAAGCAGAATCATAATTGGAACAATTAAGATGGCATACAAGATATTTTTAGAAAAATGAATTCCTGAAAATAGACTTGCCACTTGATCGGCGTACTGTTTGCCAATTTCCAAATTGTTTTGTGATGCGGTAAATAGAGAAACATAAATCACCAAAGCAATTAAAGCCAATCCCATTAAAATCCAGATTGGTTTAGAAATTAAAGGTTTGTATGCTTTGAGTTTTTTCTCTTCTAAAAGATGAACTTCAGCCATTATTTTAGAAGTAAAATCTATTGATGGCGACTGCAGTTTTTCTTCAGCCATCATTTTCTCAATAAGTTGTTCTATATTTTTATCGCTCTCTTTCATAACATTCTATTATTTCTGGTTCTAACTGCTGTCTCAAAATTACAGCTAATTTCTGTCGGCTCCTAAATAACTTTACTTTGGCATTGTTGGCCGATATATTCATGATCTTTCCAATTTCCTCCAAATTCTGATCATCAAAATAAAATAAGGTCAAAAGAAAATTTTCATCGCTTGGCAATAAATTTAAACATTTCTGAATGGTTTGCTTTCGTTCTTTTTCTTCTAATGCGCTCAAAGCATTGTCCATGGTTTTAATTAAATGAGAAGAAAAATCATCAATAGAAATATTCAGATCTTCTTTTTTATTTTTTTTCAAACGGTCTAGACATGTATTATAAGCAATCTTGTAAATCCAAGTCGAAAATTTGGAATCTCCCTTAAATTTTGTCAGCGAATTATAAATCTTTATAAAGGTGTCTTGAGCAACTTCTTCTGCTTCTTCACGGTTTTTAACCATTTTTAGAGCCAAAGTAAAGATCATATCCTTATAACGATCTACAAGAACGCCAAATGCATTGGTGTCTCCCCGCAAAACTTTATCGATATAATGTTGATCTTGTATTGTGCTCATATTATATAGGACGACCGTTTGTTTATTTAGGTTACAAGAAATTCGAAAATAAATTCTATTTTTTTTAAGCATGAATTCTAAATACAAATTCAAAATTCCAATTTTGTTATATGTACATATATAGGAGTATAATACTTTGTCAAAATTTAAGACTTCGATAAAGTTTGTTTGCGAAAAATATATTCAAAAATAGCTGATAATCAGTGATTTTTTAAGTTTGAAATTTAAAATTTAAAAATTTTTCAAAAAAGCTGTAACCTCAATTTAAAAGGTGTCGTCATATGGAGTATCAATCAATTATAAAAACATAAAATTATGGGACCACAAGTTTTAGTACCGCTAAGTCTTTTTTTGATGATCTTCGGGATCGTTTATTTAATTTATTCAACAAGAAATAGAGAGCGACTTGCTCTTATAGAAAAAGGAGTAGATGCTAGTATTTTTTTGCAGGGAAGAGGTAACGGAGTTCCAGCATGGAAAATATTTGTTGTCAATATAGCTTTCTTATTAATAGGTAGTGGAGTTGGAATTTTTCTAGCGTTGTTAATTACAACTTATACTTCTCTAGATGATGGAGCTGTTTATCCTTCAATTATTTTTATAATGGCAGGAATCGGGCTTTTGACTGGATTTAAAACAGCAAAAGATTTAGATAAAGAGTAAATAAGAAATTTAAGTTAGTACAAAAAAACGCATCAATTATTTGATGCGTTTTTTTTATTCTTTAGAACCAATGGTTTCGTAGTAGACATCTACAGAAAGTTTCGGTTGCATCGATGCCATAACTGCCAATTGATCGCAACGTTCGTTTTGCGGATGATTGTTATGTCCTTTAATCCATTTAAAATCTACTTGATGTTTTCGATATGCAATTAAAAAACGTTTCCAGAGGTCGGGATTTTTCTTGTCTTTATATCCTTTTTTCTCCCAACCGAAAACCCATTTTTTTTCAACAGAATCGACTACATATTTAGAATCTGAAACCACAAGGACTTTCATGTTTGGCTTTTTCAGTTTTTCTAAACCTACAATTACTGCTAGAAGTTCCATTCTATTATTGGTAGTGAGACGAAAACCTTCGTAAAATTCTTTTTTATGTGGTGTTCCGACTAATTCCATTACGACTCCATAACCGCCATTTCCTGGATTGCCTTTTGCTGCGCCGTCTGTATATATATGTACTTCGTGAGACATTTAATTATTTTAAATTGTAGATTGTTTAAATTGAGATTTGATTAGTTGAAATTTGAATCTAACAATTTATGAATAATCTCTGGAAAATGTTTTTGTTCCAGCTCATGAATCTTCTCTGCAACACTTTCTGGAGTATCTTCATCGGTTAGTGCCACATTTGCCTGAAAGATAATACCGCCTTCATCATAGTTTTCATTAACATAATGAATAGAGATTCCGGTTTCTTTTTCTTTATTATTTACAATTGCTCTATGTATGTGCATTCCGTACATTCCTTTACCTCCGTAACTTGGTAAAAGGGCAGGATGAATGTTGATTATTTTATTCGGATATTGTTCGATTATGTTTTCTGGGAACTTTAATAAAAAGCCAGCCAAAATTATCAAATCCGGGTCGATTTCTTGCACTTTTTGTAGTACGTTTCTTTCTAAAAGTTCGTTTTTTGAGAAGATTTCGACCGGAATTTGATGATTTTTTGCTCTTTCAATCACTTTTGCCGAAGCATTATTTGTAAAGACCGAAACAACCTTCGCAATTTCGGTGTTCGAAAAATATTTTATAATGTTCTCCGCGTTAGTTCCTGATCCTGAGGCGAAAACGATAATTTTTTTCATAAAGTTGTGTGTTTTAAGACTGCAAAAAACGGAATAAAAATCGAAAATAAATAGCTTTAAAAGACCTTTCTTGAAATTAATTTTATAAATTAGTGTCACATTTATAAACTAAATAGTTGTTTTAAAATAAAGTTTTTTATTTTTGCCAACAAATTAAATTCTAAAATTAAAGATTATGTCAGACATTGCATCAAGAGTAAAAGCGATTATCGTAGACAAATTAGGTGTTGACGAAAACGAAGTTGTAACAGAAGCAAGCTTCACTAATGATTTAGGAGCTGACTCATTAGACACTGTTGAGCTTATTATGGAATTCGAAAAAGAATTTGATATTCAAATTCCAGACGATCAAGCAGAAAACATTGCTACTGTAGGTCAAGCTATTTCTTATATCGAAGAAGCAAAAAAATAATAATACCACACCCGATTTCTAAAAGTACCAATTTTTGAAATTCCAAATTCCAGTTGGAATTTGATTTTTGATTTTTGAAATTTTTAAGAGTCGGGTGTTATTATTTTTTTAAAATTTAAATTTCGATTGATTTTCAATCAAACAAGATATATTTTATTGTAATTCCCATGGCTCTTAAATAACAATAAGTTAAGAAAGCGTGGGTTTTATTTGTTTAAAGTACAAAACACATATTTATGGCATTAAGGCGAGTTGTTGTAACAGGATTAGGTGCACTTACTCCTATCGGGAATAATATCCAAGAATATTGGAACGCACTTGTGAATGGAGTTAGCGGAGCCGCTCCGATCACATATTATGATACCGAGAAACATAAAACGAAATTTGCCTGCGAAGTAAAAAACTTCAATATTGAAGATTACATGGATCGCAAGGAATCTCGTAGATTAGATAAGTTTGCACAATATGCAATTGCTGCTAGTGATGAAGCTATTAAAGATGCAGGAATCACAAATGACAACGTAAACAAACAAAGAGTTGGTGTTATCTGGGGAGCAGGAATTGGAGGTTTAGAAACTTTCCAGGATGAAGTATTGTATTATGCAAAAGGTGATGGAACTCCAAAGTTCAATCCTTTCTTTATTCCTAAAATGATTGCCGATATCGCTCCAGCGCATATTTCTATGCGTAACGGGTACATGGGACCAAATTATACAACGGTTTCTGCTTGTGCATCTTCTGCAAATGCGCTAATCGATGCTTTCAATTACATTCGTTTAGGAATGTGCGATGTTATTGTTTCTGGTGGTTCTGAAGCTGCAGTTACAATTGCTGGTATGGGAGGATTTAGCTCAATGCACGCTTTATCAACAAGAAACGAAAGTCCAGAAACAGCTTCAAGACCTTTTGATGCAACTAGAGATGGTTTCGTTTTAGGAGAAGGAGCAGGAGCTTTGGTTCTTGAAGATTACGAACATGCTAAAGCTAGAGGTGCAAAAATCTACTGTGAAATTGGTGGTGGCGGAATGTCATCAGATGCTTACCACTTAACGGCACCACATCCAGAAGGAATTGGAGTTATCGCAGTAATGGAAAACACATTGAGAGATGCTGGAATGACACCTGATCAGGTTGATCATATTAATACTCACGGAACTTCTACTCCATTAGGAGACGTTGCTGAGTTAAAAGCAATCAGTAAAGTTTTTGGAGATCACGCCAAAAATATCAACATCAACTCTACAAAATCTATGACAGGACACTTACTTGGTGCTGCTGGAGCTATCGAAGCTATTGCTTCTATCTTGGCAATGCAACACGGAATTGTTCCTCCAACGATTAACCATACAGTTGTTGATGAAAACATTGACCCATCTTTAAACCTTACTCTAAACAAACCTCAAAAAAGAGAAGTAAATGTTGCTATGAGTAATACATTTGGTTTTGGTGGACACAATGCTTGCGTATTGTTTAAAAAACTAGCTGATTAATTTTCTGTATATGAATATTATCAAAAAAATATTTTCTAAATCCCGTTCTCTAGAAGACGGGATTTTTTTTGACACTATTCAGAAAATTCTTGGTTTTCCGCCTACAAATGTTGATTTTTACCGAAGAGCTTTCACACATCGCTCTTCAAATAAATTAGATCAAAATGGGCATCCTATAAATTATGAACGCTTAGAGTTTTTAGGAGATGCTATGTTAAGTGCCGTGATTGCTGCACATTTATTTAATAAAGCTCCAAATGGTGACGAAGGTTATTTAACTAAAATGCGTTCGAAAATTGTGAGTCGAGAGCATTTGAACGAGTTAGGTAAAGATTTAAATTTAGTACAGTTTGTAGAGAGCAAAGTGCCAATTCAGCACTTTGGAGAAAACATTCATGGTAATATTTTTGAGTCTTTAATTGGAGCAATTTATTTAGATAAAGGCTATGCTTTTTGCGAGAAATTCATCCAAAAAAGAGTAGTAACTCCTTATGTCGATATTGCTCGATTAGAAGGTAAAGTTATTAGTTATAAAAGTCTTGTTATCGAATGGTGTCAGAAAGAAAAAAGAGTTTTTCATTATGACATTTTCGAAGATAATGGTATAGACGGCCAGCGTTTATTTGGTGTCAAATTGAGCATTGACGATAAAGTTGTCGCAAGAGCGCGTGCAACTTCAAAAAAGAAAGCAGAAGAAAAAGCATCTCAGAGAGCTTATTTTGCATTTCAAGAAAAAATTGACAAGAAATAGCTGCAAAAATGTTGTAACTATCACAAGTCTACAACGTTTTCGTTTATAATTTAACAAAACAAGCGCGTCATTACTGTTGATGCTCCGTTTAGAAATAGTATATTTACAACTTGATTTTTCAAGACATGGCTATTCATAAATTGGATTTAGACGAATTTGACGAAATTGATTATTATTTAATGGCAATTCATACTTCATTAGAAGATTATAGATTGGCTTATTTTATTAATAAAATCCTTCCGATCAACTTAAGTAAGAGCAAACACGAGATCCATGCTCAAACTAAGGAAGGTGAAGCAAATTTTTCGAGATTCTATTATTATGATGAAGAAAAGGCTGTTTCCTGGAATTTAATTCAGAATAAAAATGAAATCATTTCTGTGAGTACAAATGATTTCCAGAATTTGTTTTCTAATGAAACAAGTGAGGTTTCGACAACAATTCATTTACTTCCTGAATTTAAAAAAGTCGATTTTTTCCTGAAAATTGATAATAGCGAAGAGGCGCTTAATTTTTCAGAAATTCAACAAAAATTAAACACAATAGAAAGTATTGCGGCTATTTATGCTGTTGATACAGACAAAATAAAATCAAAAAACAATCTAATTTTTTAAAAAAAATGCTAACAAACAAGAAAACCAAAATTGTTGCTACACTTGGGCCCGCTTGTAGTACAAGAGAGATCATTAAAGATATGATCGATGCTGGGGTTAATGTGTTTAGAATCAATTTTTCGCATGCAGATTACGAAGGAGTAAAAGAAAAAATCGACATCATTAGAGGATTAAACGAAGAGTTTGGTTACACAACTGCAATCTTAGGAGATTTGCAAGGACCAAAACTTAGAGTTGGTGTAATGGAAGAAGGAACTGTTGTACATGATGGAGACGAAATTACTTTTACAACTGCAGAGGATATTATCGGAAATGCTAAAAAAGCATTTATGAAATATCAGAATTTCCCAAATGATGTAAATGTTGGAGAGCGCATTTTGCTTGATGATGGTAAACTTATTTTCGAAATTGTTTCTACAGATAAAAAAACAGAAGTTGTTGCTAAAGTTATTCAAGGTGGAGAATTAAAATCTAAAAAAGGAGTTAATCTTCCAAACACAAAAATTTCTTTACCAGCTTTAACTGAAAAAGATATTGCTGATGCGATTTTCGCAATCGAGCAAAAAGTAGATTGGATCGCACTTTCATTTGTAAAGACTCCACGCGATTTACAAGATTTACAAGAATTAATTGCTAAACATTCAGATGTAAAAATTCCAATCATTGCTAAAATTGAAATGCCAGAAGCTCTTGAGAACATGGATAAAATTGTAGCATATTGTGATGGTTTAATGGTTGCTCGTGGAGATCTTGGTGTTGAGCTTCCTGCTCACGAAGTTCCATTGGTACAAAAAGATTTGATCAGAAGAGCTAAAACAGCTAGAATTCCTGTTATCGTTGCTACACAAATGATGGAAACAATGATTACAAGTTTAACTCCGACAAGAGCAGAAGTAAACGACGTTGCAAACTCTGTAATGGATGGTGCAGATGCTGTAATGTTATCTGGAGAAACTGCTACTGGAAACTACCCTGTACAAGTAATTCAAAGAATGGCACAAATTTGCGAAGCTGTAGAAAACTCTCCGCTTATTCAAGTGCCTCAGAATACACCACAAATTAAAACTAAACGTTTCGTTACTAAAACAGTTTGCCACCAAGCAGCTTTATTAGCAAATGAAATCGAGGCTAAAGCAATTTGTACTTTAACAAACAGCGGTTATACAGCGTTTCAAATTTCGGCTTGGAGACCATCTACAGCTCATATTTTGGTATTTACTTCAAACAAAAGAATCTTAACACAATTGAATTTATTGTGGGGAGTTAAATCTTTCTACTATGATAATGAAGAAAGTACTGATGACACTGTAACAGATGTAAATCAAATTGCAATCAATAAAGGTTATGCACAAAAAGGAGATTACTTAATCAACCTTGCTGCAATGCCAATTAAAGATAGAGGAATGGTTAACACGATGAGAGTTTCTGAAATCGAGTAACATTTCTTAAGATATGTAAAAAAGGCCGCTTAATTTTTTAAGCGGCTTTTTTGTTACTAAACCTTTTTAAAAAAAATAGTTTGCTTAGTTAGACTTTTTATCTTTTACTAGACATTTTATAGTGTAATATTTTGATAATCTGATAAATTTTTAGTTTAAAAAGAAGATTTTTTTGTTCCATTTGACTAAAAGTTTAAAAAATATTGATGTCAAAATAGAATTCACATGATTATTTCTCTCTTTTTGGTACTTTTTCACCAAAGACTTAACTGCTTAATTTTCTGATGTTTTGCGATGTTTCATTTTATAAAATGAAACATTTTGGTGCAAATTCCTAAATTATGTTGTTTCATCTTATAAAATGAAACAAGCTCATACCTAATAAATACAATTGTTCGCTCATTTATTAGTTAATTTTGAGAAACTTAAGAAAAAGTTAAAAATATTTTGTTTCAGATTTTTAAATAAAATGAATTTGAAACACATCAAAAAAATGCAACCTAAGGTTGAAAGTGTTTTTTGAAAGATTGCAATTTTCCCATTTATTTTTTTGGATTTTCAAGCTCATATCATAACAAGATCATTAACGAATTTTTTTATCATGAAACAAATCAAATTAAAATGCGGATTTTCAAATGCCTTACAGGTATTTGTGTTACTATTTTTTTCTGGGGTTTCTATTATAGCGCAAAGCAAAAAGCCAAATATTTTGGTGCTTTGGGGTGACGATATTGGAACAACTAATATAAGTGCATACAGTGATGGACTTATGGGCTACACAACTCCAAATATTGATCGTTTAGCCAATGAAGGGCTTAGATTTTTACATTATTATGGAGAACAAAGCTGTACTGCTGGTCGTGCGGCATTTTTAACCGGGCAACATGGTCTACGTACTGGTCTTACAAAAGTTGGTTTCCCAGGGGCACCAATGGGAATGAGCCAGCTAGATCCTTCAATTGGAGGAATTATGAAAAGCTTAGGATATGTAACTGGACAATTTGGTAAAAACCACGTAGGAGACCGAAATGAAAGTTTGCCAACTGTAAATGGTTTTGATGAATTCTTCGGAAATCTGTATCACTTAAATGCAGAAGAAGAGCCAGAATTGCCAGATTATCCTAAAGATCCAGAATATTTGAAAAAATTTGGACCAAGAGGGGTTTTAAAATGTACAGCAACGAATGTTGATGATCCAACTACAGATCCTCGTTTTGGAAGAGTTGGAAAGCAAAAAATTGAAGATACAGGGGCGCTTACTAAAAAAAGAATGGAAACTGTTGATGATGAAACTTCTGCTGCAGCAATCGACTTTATTAAGAGACAAAATGCTGCAGGAAAACCATTTTTCTGCTGGTTCAATGCTACTCGTATGCACCTTCGTACACACGTAAGAGCAGAACACAGAGGAAGATATACGCATGGAGACAGTGAGTATATTGACGGTATGATTGAACACGATGAAACTATTGGAAGCATTTTAAAAGCATTAGACGATTTAGGAATAGCTGACAATACAATTGTAGTGTATTCTACAGATAATGGCCCTCACATGAATACTTGGCCTGATGGAGCGATGACACCTTTCCGTTCAGAAAAAAATACTAACTGGGATGGAGCTTTCCGTGTACCATGTATTGTACGTTGGCCAGGACATATTAAAGCTGGAACTGTAACTACTGAATTGATGAGCCATAATGATTGGATTCCTACATTCGCTTCAATTGCAGGTGAACCAGATATCGTAAATAAACTTTTAAAAGGTTATAGCGCAAATGGTAAAACTTATAAAGTGCATTTAGATGGTTATGACCAAAGTAAATTTTTAGAAGGCAAAACAGCAAAAAGTGCAAGAGATAAATTCTTTTATACAGATGATGATGGGCTTTTGGTAGGTCTGAGAGAAGGAGATTATAAATATGTTTTTGCAGAACAACGTCTAGCAGGTACAATGGGTGTTTGGGCAGAACCATTTACCAAATTGCGTTTGCAAAAAATATTCAATTTGTATCAAGATCCTTTTGAAAGAGCTGATATCACTTCAAATACATTCTGGGATTATCAACTGAATCACGTACAGTTAGTGTATGGTGCAATCCAAGATGTAGTTGTATTTGCAGAAACATTTAAAGAATATCCGCCAAGATCAATTCCGCCAAGTTTCTCAGCTTATACCATTATGGAAGAAGCCATGAAAGATATCAAAGCCCAAAAGTATATAGAGAAAAATGTTTTACCTAAGTTAAAAGAAGAAGAAGAGACAGCTTCAAAAAAGAAAAAATAAATAATCTTAAAAGAGATTCAGATTGAAAAATCTGAATCTCTTTTACTAACATAGAACATCATGAAAAAAAGCATATACATATTACTTCTGATGGTTTTGTTTTTCTTTTCCTGTAAAAAATCGGATACTTTAACTTCTCCGACAGAAAATAAACAGACAGAAACTGCTGTAAGCGGTGATCCGTTGCCAAGCTGGAATGACGGAGCTTTAAAGAAAGATATAATCGCTTATGTTGAAAAAGTAACCAAAGAAGGAAGTCCAGACTTTATTCCAACAGAAAGTAGAATTGCCACTTTTGATAATGACGGAACACTTTGGGCTGAAAAGCCTTATGTTCAGGAATTATTTGCTTTTTATCGAGTAAAAAAAATGGTAGAAGCCAAACCTGAATTGGCGCAAAAACAACCTTTTAAGGCAGTCATAGAAAAAGATAAAACCTTTTTTGAAAAAGGAGGCGATAAAGCACTTATAGAATTGGTTGCTGCAACTCATACAGGAATGACTGAAGATGAATTTGAAACTTCGGTGAATGACTTTTTTAAAAGTGCGCAATATCCGGGTAAAAATATTCCCGTAAAACAAATACGTTATCAGCCGCAATTAGAATTGCTGAATTATCTACGTGCCAACGGATTTAAAACATACATCGTTACTGGTGGAACAATCGAAGTAGTAAGAGCAATATCTCAGGATTTTTACGGAATTCCGAAAGACCAAGTGGTAGGAACTTCTTTCAAATATAAATATGATGCAGCTAAAAATGCGGTACAACGAGAAGCGGCTTTAGACCATTTTAATGATAAAGAAGGAAAACCAGTTGGCATTCAATTGCACATTGGACAGCGACCTGTTTTTGCTTGTGGTAATGAAGGCGGAGCAGGAGATATTGCAATGCTAACTTATTCGCAGGGAAATAAATATCCATCTTTTCAATTACTCGTAAATCACAATGATTCAATAAGAGAGTATAAATATCAGGAGAAAGATAATGCTTCATTAAATGCAGCTGCAAAAAATAAATGGCATGTTGTGGATATGCAGAAAGACTGGAAAAAAGTCTTCGCAGAGTAAGAAAAAAAATTGTTTGCAGATTAAAGGGGCAAAGAGTTGAAGTTTTTTAATTAATAAGTTTTAAGCCGTATGAAAAATTCTTTTCTAGCAATATTGCTGCTATTTGTCACTTTTACAATTTCAGCTCAAGAAGAACCGGCAAAAGCGGGAAACAGTGCACAGGAACTAGCAGATAAAATGGCAAATCCTGTGGCAAGTTTAATTAGTGTTCCGTTGCAAAATAATCTTACTTACGGAATTGGCGCTTATAATGGATCAAAATATCAGATCAATATACAGCCTGTTGTTCCATTCAAGTTAAGTGAGAATTTAAACTTAATTACTCGTTATATTCTTCCGGTTGTAGATCAGCAGGATGTAACGGGAGAAAACACACACGAGTTTGGTTTAAGTGATGCCACCGTAACCGCATTTTTTGCTCCCAAAACAAAAGGAATCATCTTAGGAGTTGGTCCTGCTTTTTTAGTGCCAACTGCTACAGACAAACTTTTAGGAACAGAAAAATTCGGAATTGGACCAAGCGTTTTAGTTATGCATCAAGGAAAAGGACTTTCTATTGGTTTTTTAGCCAATCAAATTTGGTCTGTTGCAGGAAATGCAGATAGAGCAGATTTCAATCAGTTTTACACTCAAATATTCTTAACGCATAGTTATAAAAGCGGTGCAAGTTTAGGAATCACTTCAGAGATCACACAAAACTGGGAAGGAAATACAACTCTTATTACCGTTAGTCCAAATGTTGGTGCAATTACAAAATTAGGAGGTCAGACGATGCAATTTGCCGTTATGCCGTTAATTCCTGTTGTTGGCCATTCAAACATAAGACCAGATTGGGGATTAAGAGCGGTTGTAGCATTTATATTTCCACAATAATAAAACCGTTTTAAAAAGGTCTTTTTAATTTTATTTATCGGAATTATGGAAGAAGATTCAAAACATACAGCCAAAACCCCATTTAACCCGATAGCATCAAAGGCAGAACGTTATGAAAAAGGAGTTTCGATTAGAAAGAAAATTCCTTTAGAGAAGCATCAGGAATGGAATTCTTTTAAAAATCGAAAAGATCCAGTAGATATTTTAATCAAAACCAGTGAAGGAAGAGTTGAAAGTCTAGTGCCAATTCGGTATAGCAGAATGATGGAATCGCCTTTTTCATTTTACAGAGGAGCAGCGGCAATTATGGCTGCCGACTTAGCGCATACTCCAATATCGGGAATAAATTTACAGCTATGCGGTGATTGCCATTTAATGAATTTTGGAGGTTTTGCTACTCCCGAACGTAAATTGGTTTTTGATATAAATGATTTTGACGAAACGTTTCCTGGACCATGGGAATGGGATATAAAACGACTGGCAGCAAGTTTTGTTATTGCAGGAAGATGGCGAAAATTTTCTAATAAAAATTGCAAAGAATTTGCTTGGCATGTTGCTGATAGTTACAAACGGCATATGTTGGATTACAGTAAATTATCTGCCCTTCAAATTTGGTATGCAGATATTGATCTGGCAGAAATGATTGAATTAGGTCATGATAAAGAACAGAAAGAGTTTGACCAGAAGAGAATAAAAAAAGCATCAGAATATACAGCTCACGAAAAAGAATTTGCAAAGATGACTTATTTTGACGGAGCCAGAGCACGAATAAAAGATGATCCACCGTTGATATTTCACCCAAGCGGAGATCTTGAAAAACAAGTTGCTAAAGAAGGTGAAATTATTCATAAAAGATACATAGAATCTCTTTCAGAAGAGAAGCAGATTTTATTAAGCAGATATAAGCTTCATGATATTGTCATTAAGGTCGTGGGTGTAGGAAGCGTTGGAACTCTTTGCGGAATTAGTTTGCTTATGTCTGCTACAGGCGAGCCTATTTTTTTACAATTTAAAGAAGCCAGAAAAAGTGTGATAGAAGAAAATGTAAAAGTTAAAAGCAAATACACTCATCAGGGCGAACGTATTGTAATGGGACAAAAGCTGATGCAGTCTGCATCTGATATGTTTTTGGGTTGGACAAACGATAGTAAAGACAGATTTTTCTATATAAGACAACTTAGAGATGCTAAAATCAAACCGGTTTTAGAAGTAATGAAACCCAAAAATCTGGCAGATTATGCCAAAGCTTGCGGATGGGCGCTTGCAAGAGCTCACGCACGTTCAGGAGATCCTTCAATGATTTCGGGTTATATTGGAGATACAGATAAATTTGCCAACGCCATTTCAGAATTTTCGGTTTTATATGCTGATCAAAACGAATCGGATTACAATAAAATGTTAGAAGCAATAAAACACGGTAAACTGCCAATAGCATCCGAAATTTAGGGTATAGTTATGCAAAGTTAAATAGACAAATAAAAACGAAAATCTCAGTAAAACAAATCAAATAAGGGTAAAGTAAGATTTTATTTATTTAATACTGTTAATTAAATAAAATGATTTATCTTTGATAGTGATCTAAGTAATTGTTTAGTAAGTACTTGTGGTGCTTTGACGATTCTTTGGATGTTTTTGCCCCCTTCGTTCAAGATTTTTATGATTTTAATACATTCGAGTTAAACTGATTTAATTATTAATTTAATAAATACCAAAACATGAATATTAAAAGAACAAGTCTTCGTATAATCCCAATTTTATTTTTGGGTTTGTTTTACAGCTGCTCTCCAACTGTAAAAGTTACAACTGATTATGATCATGCGGCGAACTTTAGCGAATACAAAACTTTTGCAGTTTATGACTTAAAAGCACAGCAAGGCCAAGTAAATCAGTTAAATGTTGATCGTGTTGCAAAAGCAATCCGAAACGAAATGCTCGCAAAAGGCTTTACAGAATCGAGTAATCCAGATTTAAAAGTAAATGCTGTTTCTATTTTAAAAAACAAAACTCAAGTCACAGCCGATAGTAATTTTTATGGCTATGGCGGAATGTATCGTCCATACGGATATTGGGGTGGCGGTGCTATGATGGGTGGCAGTACTACAACATTTAATTCTTATGATTATGTTGATGGATCATTAATTATCGATATCGTATCTGCAAAAACAGACAAATTGGTTTGGCAAGGAATCGGAAATGCTGAAATTGACAGCAAACCAGATAATCCAGAACAATTCATCAACGATGCAATTAAAAAAATACTAGCTGATTTCCCTCCTGGAACAGTTAAAAAATAATTAAAACAGAAATAAATATTGTACTTGCCAAGCTTCGGCAAGTACAATTTTATACTACACGCCCCTTCTCGCATTCTATTTTTAAGATTTTAAGAAAACCATTCACTAATTAAGCTTAAAAAAAATGATCGATATATTACTCTCACTTTTCTTTTTCGTAGCCACAATTGCAGGTCTGGCAACTTCAATTATGGTTTTATTTTCCAGAAAAAACTATTCAAAGAGTTTCTTTTTGGGAATGTTTTTATTGAGTCTTGCGGTAGTAAGTATCTACAATTTTTATTTGTCGGCCAACTTATTTAAAGATTTTCCAGATCTATTTACCATTACAAAAGCGTTTATATTTTTAACCGCTCCTTGCTCATTTTTGTACGTTAGAAACATTTTATCATTAAATAAAAGTTTCAGAAAATACGATTGGTTACATTTTGTGCCATTTGGTATTTATTTCTTTTTAACGCTGGTTGTTTATGTTGGAAGTTATACTAATATAAAAGCGGTTCATTACATTGCAGGATTAATCAAAAATCCATTTTCTGTTTTAACACTGACGATTTGGCTTTTCTATGTCTTTTTTCAAACCATGTTGATTTTAAACTATGATCTGAAAAAATTTGCAGGAAACCAATTTCATCATATTAAAGTAATTAACTGGATTAGAGTATACAATCTCATGATTTTGGTTTTATTTTCGGCACTTTTTGTTCATCATTTTTTATTGCAAAAAGTAGAGCCAACAGATCTTTCGTGTTATATTCTTCTTTCTTCTGTATTGTTTTTTACCGTTGGTTGGCTTTATTTCAAACCGCAAATCTTTCATGACGAAGAAGAAACATTCGATTTTGTTGTAGACAATACATTAGTAGTAAAAGCAAAAGAAACAAAAAGTACGCTTCCAATTGCCAACGAACTGACTCTTGAAAAAAGGGAAGAATACCTTATAAAACTAGATTACGAATTAAACTCGAAGAGTTTATTCTTAAAAAAAGATTTTGTAATAAGAGATTTGGCTGAAGAAACAGGAATATCTGTGCACCATTTATCCAATTTAATTAATTCTGAATTCGGACTTCATTTTCAGGATTATGTAAATCTTAAAAGGATTGAATATTTTAAAGAGAAAATAAACGATCCAGAATGGAAAGATTTATCCTTAGAAGGCATGGCTTGGGGTTCTGGTTTTAAATCTCGAACAACTTGTTTCAGGGCATTTATAAAACACACCGGAAAATCTCCTTCAGAATACTTTAAAACGATTCGTATAAATCCGGATCGTTCAGAGGTTTATTATTTCAAATAAAGTTTTCTCCAATAATAATTATTTGATGCCTGTTACCAAGCCGTAATCCATTCAAAATATTTCATTATGAAGGCAAAAATTAATAATCCGAAAAAACTAGCGCAATCGGTTTTAACAGCAACATTGCTATTGATTGCTTTTTGTGGTAATGCCCAGTTAAAAGGCGGACATATTTTGGGGTCAATGGGACTTCAATCGGGAACTCAATCACCAGAAAACACACTTAGCGTATATATTCCAGGTTATATTTATAGCGCATCTTCTTTAAGAGATTCTAACGGAGACAAAGTTGGCAATCCAGATCTTACGATGTTTATAACAGGTATTGGAGCTAATTATGTAAGCGATTTTAAAATTTTAGGAGCCAATTATGGAGCCACAATTCTGATAGCTGGCGCTTCTAACACAATTCAAGGAAGTTACATTGATTCTAAAAGCGATTTTGCTTTTACAGATATGTACATACAGCCCATTCAGTTAGGCTGGCATAACAAAAGAGCCGATTTTGTATTTGGTTATCAATTGTATTTGCCCACTGGTAAATATGAACTTGGCGGAAGCAACAATAGCGGTTTAGGAATGTTTATGAACGAATTCTCTGCAGGTACTACATTGTTTTTTAATGATAAGAAAACATTTCATTTTTCGGCTTTAGCCTCTTATGAAATCAACGGAAAAAAGAAAGACACCGATATAAAAACAGGTGATATTTTAAGCATTGAAGGAGGTTTAGGAAAAACCTTTTATTGCATGAATGCCGAAAAAACTGCTCCAAAAGGCATACTCAATGCGGGTTTAATTTACTATCTGCAATACAAAGTTTCTGAAGACAAGATTCCAGTAGGAAGCATTCTTGTTATTGAACCAGACAAAGATAAAGTTGCAGGACTTGGCGCAGAGATTAATTATCTGCACATTGGCTGTATGACATCGGCAGGTTTTAGATGGGTTGGAGAAGTCAATGCCGAAAATAGATTTCAAGGAAATACCTTTTTTATTACGTTGGCACATGTTTTCAGTTTCAAGAAAAAATAATTTCTTAATTAAGAATTTCGGGTTTTGTAGATGAGGTGAAATTTTAAATATAAACGATAAAAATCTTATATGAAAAACAAAAAACCGACACAAAAAAGCATTCTATTTTTGGTTTGGATTATCTTATCGTTTAATGTTTTAAGCGCACAAAAACACCAAGTAGTTTTTAAAGATTCTCTAGATGGAGCTTTCGATTTGAGTGACTTTCTTATCTATGCCAACGGATTCTTAGTTGTGCCTACCATTGTTACAGAACCTGCGCTGGGAGGATTTGGAGGTGCAGTCGCACCGGTTTTCTTAAAAAAACGTCCGCCTGTTATTGAAGAAGACGGAACCAAACGCCTCGTAAATCCAGATATAACAGGAGGAATAGGAATGTACACTGCAAATAAAAGCTGGTTGGCAGGTGCCTTTCGTTCTGCAACATTGGTAAAATCTAAAATATTGTATCGTGGTTTTGCCGCTTATGGCGATATGAATTTATCATTTTACGCCAATAATCTTCCCAATCATAATGACGAAGAATTTAAACTCAACTTTAAATCAACTATATTTTATACGCAATGGCTCAAACAGTTTAAAAATGCAAAATGGAGTGCAGGACCGCAATATCTATTTTTAAACTCCAAGATAAACCTGCCCGATTTTAATCTTCCGCCGCCATTTGTAGACCCTAAAGACATTAAGAGCACCATAAGCCAGCTGGGACTTGCGCTTCAGTTTGACGGACGTGACAATATATTTACACCAGATAAAGGAGTAAGAATTCAGTCCGATTTTTTCTGGTCAGACAAGGCACTTGGTAGCGATTATCAGGCATGGCGAATAAATTTATCGGCAATAGGATATTATCCGTTGGCGAAAACCTTAATTGGTGGGCTCAGGATTGAAGGAGAACAGGCGTTGGGGAGTCCGCCTTTTTATTTACAGCCAGGAATTAATATGCGAGGAATTCCCGCTGCCCGTTATATGGGAAAAACCAGTATTGTATCTGAACTCGAGTTTAGATGGGATTTGTACCGAAGATGGAGCCTTATGGGCTACGGAGGTCTCGCAAGCGCCTTTAACGATTGGGATCAGGCTTTTGCAAAACCTGTCGTTTACAGCTACGGAAGCGGTTTTAGATACCTAATTGCCAGAAAATTTAAACTCCGAATGGGAATAGACGTTGCCAAAGGACCAGAAGATTGGGCATACTATATCGTTTTTGGAAGCAACTGGATGCGATAAATTTTGAAGCGAAAAAACTTGTAAGAAGTTAATTTATAAAATACTACACACAAAAAGCCTCAATAATGCGTTATCGAGGCTTTTTGTATTAAATAACCTAATAATTTATGCCGTTAAGAAAATATTAACAATTTAAGATTACACAAATTGTATAATATTTAATTGTTTTGTAACAAATTGGAAACATTGAAGACTAATTTTGTTAAATCTTAAACATAAATTATGAATACATTTTCATTCAAATCAGTGTTTGCTGCTTCAGTATTTTTGGCTGGAACTGCAGGCTGCTTTGCGCAAGACATTTTAGTAAACTCACTTAAACTAAATGCAAGCGACAAAAGTAAAGAAAACTTCAAATTCACAGAAGTAATTAACCTAGGTACAACATCTGTAAAATCTCAAGGATCATCTGGAACTTGCTGGAGCTACTCAACAAACTCATTCTTAGAGTCAGAAATGATTCGTTTAGGAAAACAGCCAGTTGAGCTATCTCAAATTTATTCTGCAAGAAACGTATATGTAGAAAAAGGAGTAAACTATGTTCGTATGCACGGAGCAATTACGCTTGGAGACGGAGGAGCTCTTCACGATGTAATTAATATGTATAAAAAATATGGAACTGTGCCAAGAGAAGTTTACACAGGATTAAACTACGGAACAGACAAAAACAAATTTGCTGAAATGGGCGCTCTTATGGAAGGTGTTCTTACAGCAGTGGTAAAAAACCCGAACGGAGAATTGACTCCAAACTGGCAAAAAGCCTATGCAGCAGTTATTGATTCTTACTTAGGAAAAGTGCCAGATAACTTTACATACAAAGGAAAAAACTACACGCCACAATCTTTTGCTAAAGAAGTAGTAGGAATTAACCCAGATGATTATGTAGAAATGTCATCTTTTACAAACGCGCCTTACTACCAAAAAACAACTATGATGGTGCCAGACAACTGGTCATTGGATCAAGTTTACAACGTAAAATTGAACGATATGACAGACGTTATTGACAATGCACTTAAAAAAGGATACACTGTAGCTTGGGCAACAGATGTGAGCGAGAAAAGCTTTAGCTGGAAAAACGGTGTAGCTTACGTAGCATCTAAAAAATTCGACGACATGACAGCTGAAGAAAAAGCAGACATGTTTAACGGACCAAAAGCAGAACCAGAAATTACTCCAGAAATGCGTCAGGCTGCATTTGATAACTACACTACAACAGACGACCACGGAATGCACATTATTGGTCTTGCAAAAGATCAAACTGGAAAAGAATACTATATCGTAAAAAATTCTTGGGGAGAAACAAACGACTACAAAGGTTTCTTGTTTGTAACTAAGAACTTCGTAAAATATAAAACTACTGCATTACTAGTAAACAAAGGAGGAATTCCTGCTGAAATTGCTAAGAAATTAGGGGTTTAATTAAATTCTAGTATTAATCTCTTTCCTCTGAAGTCGGGAAGATGATAGAAAAGCGCCACAATGGAAATTGCGGCGCTTTTTATTTGTATTAATTTTTGAAAGAAATTAAAAAAACTTCATTTTCAAAGTCTATTTTAATAACAGGTGTTTTTACTTGTTAATAAATCCTGACAATTGATATATTTGTCATTTACTATATTTAGTATTTAAATATCCGAGAAAAATGATAATAAATTATGTGAAAATAGAAAACTTTAGAAATTTTCAATTATTAGAAACTACGCTTTCTAAATTATCAATAATAATTGGAGAAAATGATTCAGGAAAATCTAACTTCTTAAATGCATTAAAATTACCACTATGTATTAATGATTTGGATTATAGAAGTAAAAGATTAGTTTCTTCTGATTTTAATTCTGATTCAATTAAAAATTTTTATAAAACCTTACATGAAAAACCGAGGGATTCGTTAAAGATATCTTCTAGCATTCCTATCATAAAAATTACTTTAAGATTTGGAGAAATTAAAGAGCCTTATGAAAAGGCAATTGTTGGTAATTGGTTAACTGAAATTGATGCTAAACCAGAGTATGAAATCCAATATATTTTTAAACCAAAAAACGAAAAAGATTTTATTGACTACGCTCTTGAACAAATTGAAGGTTATGATGAAGAAAATGAGAATTTCTCTTTTTTAATCCCAACAGAATTTTATGACTATGCGATTATTTCAACAGGTAATGGAAAAACCATTCCTTACAATGAATTAAAACATATTACTATAAATAGTATTAATGCTGAAAGAGATGATTTTTCAGAATCAAATTCAATGAAATCAAACAGTTTGCTTACTAAGCTACTTGAAAAAAAATTGGATGAGAAAGAAAAAATAGATATTTATAAGGCATATAATGAGTTTTTTAACCAGATAAAAGAACAAGAGAATTTTAAAAAAATTTTTAACCAAGATCCTGAATTTCCAAGCTTAAATAATTTTATTGAGGAAATAGATTGTATACCAAACTTAGCTAATCTAAAAAATATATTAAGTAATATCACTCTTGGATATGGAGATGAATTTTTATACCAAAAAGGGCTAGGACAGAGAAACTTAATTTTTATATTATTATTTTTTCAACATTTTAAAGATAATGAAGCGTGTTTTAATTTAAGTTGTATAGAAGAGCCGGAAGCTCATTTAAGTACAAATAATTTAAATTTAATAACTGATTATATTAAAAAAAGTGTTTTAAAAAGTAAAAGTTTATTTCAAACAATAATAACAAGTCATAGGCCTGAGCTTATTAATAAATTGGATTTCAGAAATGTAATTGCTTTTTCTGGAAATAAAGCAATTTCGTTTTTAGATGTTGATGATTTTTTAATTAACTACTTAGCTAAAAGACCAAATTTCGATATTCTTAAACTCTTATTCTCTAATAAAGTTATTTTGGTTGAGGGGCCTACAGAAGAAATGTTTATTAATACAATTCTAAATTTAAACAAAGACAATCTTCATAATATTGATGTTATCAGTATTGGTCAAAAAGGATTTAAAACGTTCTTAAATATTTGGTTAAAGTTAAATGAAGGTAATAAAGAAAAAAAAATAGGAATTATTAGGGATTTTGATAATCAACCAAAAGCAAAGAAGGAGCATCATATCTATGACAACGATGAGACTATTTTTATTAGGACAACGGAGGGTTATACTCTCGAGAATGATATTGCAAGCACAGGAGAGAATGCTAAAATAATTTCCGAATATTATTTAGAAATCGAGGATGTAGCTGATTTTCTAAAATCGAGTAAGGCTGAAAATATGATGCATTTATGCAACGTGATAGAGAAAGGAGAAATAAAAATTACAGTTCCAAAACATATTAATGAGGTATTAATGAAATTAGTATGATTGAAATTCAAATAGCAGGTGCGGGAGCTGGTAAAACATATGGTTTGGCAAAAAAATTAATTGACTGTGCAGATTTAAATAATTCTCACAAAATAATTTATGCTATTACATATACTAATTCTGCAAGAAAAAAGATAAGCTCAACAATTCTTGAACAGCTTGGGTATATTCCAACAGAAATTAAAATTGAAACGGTACATAGCTTTTTTCTCAATGAAATTATTTACCCATATTCACAATATGCAATTTGTGAAATGTATAATAATGCTGTTTCATTTAAGTTACCAGATGATATTAGATGGAAGAAGGGGAAAATTAATAAGCTAAAAGAAAGAAATATTATTCATAATGAGGAGGTTTTTAAAAAAGCGAAAATTATTATAGATAGAACAAATTCTAAGCATAGTAATAAAGCAAAGAGGGCAAAAGTTGACTTTATTCTTTCTCATATAGAATCTAAAATTAGTCATGTTTTTATTGATGAATCACAGGATTTGGATTCTGATGCATTACGAGCATTTGAAATTTTAGGAATAAATGGTATAAAAATTTACATGATAGGAGATCCTAAACAAGCAATTAAATACCCAAAAGATTTTAATGACTTTATATCTCAATGTAAAAGCAATAATGATGAGAAATATGCAGTTTTAGAGCCGAATAATAAGACAATAAGAATTCCTAATGAGCTTTTAAAAATATCTAATTTGTTCTGTCCCAGAGGACAAGATCAAACTAATATTGCTGGAAAAATTGGAATTGCAACTTACCTAACAACAAATGAAAGTTTTTATAGCTCTGTTATTGATGGATATAAAAAATTGGATAAATTAATTTATATAGAAAAAAAACAAGCGAATTATGAAACTCATAGTGATTCTAAGAAGATATATTTTCCATTAACACTGGAAGATAAATTGAGAAATCTAAATGGCTATTCTCATTTAGATCCTGACCTTTTTATATCTTCTTTAATTATAGAACTGACCGATAAACTAGAAAAGATATCCGTTTATCATGCGATGAAATATTTTGAGAATAAATATGTGGAATTTGATAAATATGAATATGCAGAATTAAAACAGGTCTTAACGAATTATTTGCAAATTTCTAGTTCAAATTATTTAGTTTCTAGCATTGATGGTGTTAAAGGTCTAGAGTCTGATGTTTGCTTGTTTATATTAAACGAATCAATGTATAAATATTTGATTAAGGACATTCCTAAAAGTAATTTTCATAATAAAAATTGGAAAAAGTTATATGTAGCTTTAACTCGTAGTTCAGAGAAAATTATTTTTTTAATAGATGAGCAATTGTTTCCTAATATAAAAATTTCGGAAATTGAAGATAATTTACTCAAGCTCAATATAAAAAAGCATGAATTGGAAAGTTTTCATAAATAAAAAAATCTACTTCCCTTTCATCAACCTCTCCAAATACTCCACTTTATCCTTTTCGGCCTGAACCAAACGTTCATAAAGTTCCACAACTTTATCAAGCGGGTTGAAGTTACAATTATGGTTTACAGTTGGTCCGCTATGAATAACAGAACCTTCGTGATTATTTTGAATGTTGTTTAATACAACCTCGTCGCTATAATTCTTAATTGCATCAGCTGAAACTCCCAAAGCTTCTGCAATAGAGTTTAGTCTTTCATCGTCAACATTTTCACTTCCTTCAATGGTAGAAACGTATTGTTGGCTAACACCTATTGCAATAGCAAGTGCTTCTTGTTTCATTCCTCTAAGCTCTCTAATTCGGCTTATGTTTCTCCCGATATGTTTTGGTTTTGTTGCTGTGCTCATACTTCAAAGATATTAAAAATCCTTAAAAATTAGGAATATAGTAAAATACAATCTTTTTGCTTGTGAGATAAAATCGTAATCTATTTTGTTAGAACGTATTCTATCGTTTATTTAGCTGAAACAAAAATACAATTTTTCGTACAATAATTATTCATAACCAAAACCATAAATAAACGCCATGAAAACAGAAAACGAAAACAATGCAAATCAAAACAAAATAATAGAATCGATAGCGAGATTGATATCAGATATTTGTTTCGACGGAGAATTTAAAAGCCATCCAGAATACTTAACCGAGATTTTTGAGCATCTTCTTGAGACTGAGCCAGGAAATAGTCTTCCGCTGAGAATTAAAATGTTAAGTTGCATTAGAACGAGCAAAATGTTGGCAAAAGCGCTAGAACCATTTTCAGACGAAGAAATACAAAAAGCCTGCGTTCAAATGATAAATGCGTAAAAAGAAGTACTTTATCGGCTTTCTAAGTAATTCATGGTGTGTGTAAAGCTAAGTAAAAGAAAATCAGTAACTTTGGTCTGAGTTTTTTAATTGGGGCATCTAATTTTATTCAAAAAAAATCATGAAAAAGTATGAAGCAATTTTATGTACACTTGCGTTCGTATTTTCTCTCGGCTGTTTTGCCCAGCGCACCAACCATGCCTCCGCTTCGCCAGTAACAGGAAAAACGACATTATTGACGGATAGTCTTGCTAATAATAGCGATTTTGTAATACAATCGTATTATGTAGAAGAAAGAATAAATAAGTTATTTGGAGGTAGAATTATTACTTACCAAGTTTCAAAATTGGACATGGTCGACACTTACGATCTTGGGCCTAATAATACTAGAACAGTAATTCCGAATTATGTAAAAAGAAAACCTAAAGTAGCTCCAAATGCTATAGAGGCCAAAACAACTGTTGCAAGTGCATCTGCTTCTTTAGAACCTGTAAAGGTAGAAATTACAGCTCCTGCATCTATAAGTTCAAAATACGTAAAAGTCGATGTAGTCAACACGTATGCAAAAGTTATTGATAAAGGATATAAATCTACCGACATGCTAAAAAAAGTCGCCGACCGACTGTATTTTGAAGGAAATTTGAAGGAAGCAGTAGGTTATTATGCGCAGCTATTTGAAGAATCGCCCAATCTAGAAGTTATTTATTATTATAGATACGCCCAGTCCTTAAAAGCAATAAACGAAGATGAAAAAGCCAATACTTTAATGAAAAGGTTCAAGAGCGAAACTCTGACAATGAAATAAGGTTTTCTTTGTGTGTTTTTTTTAACCGCAAAGAGCGCTAAGGTTTTACGCAAAGTTCGCTAAGATTATTTTTTGAGTTAAATCTAAAGATTAAGTTCGCAAAGCTTTGTGTTTATAAAGCTTTGCGAGCTTTTTTGTGTGAAGTTTTTTAACGCAAAGTAGCTAAGATTTACGCAAAGAGCACAAAGCTATTTTAATGTGGAGTTTAGCCAAAATCTAAAGATTAAGTTCGCAAAGCTTTATGTGTATAAGGCTTTGCGATTTTTTTTGTTTTACCTACAGTTCGTCATCCTGAGGAACGAAGGATCACACTCAAGTGCAAACTAAAATATTGTTTAAAAGAAATATTGATTAAATCTTTTGAAATAATTCAGATAGTGATATTTTTAAAGCTTTTGCTAAAACTGAAAGTGTAACGATGTTTGGGGTAACTTTTCTTTTTTCAATTTTATAAAGATACTGTCTATCTTTTCCAACCATTTCGGCTAAAATGCTATTAGATAATATTTAATTAAAAATATTTGGAACTAAAATTAACTTTGAGATAATATAAAATCATTAGCTTTATTGAATGAAGCTTAAAAGGGTTGTTTTTTGTAATAAAGTTTTTAACATTGTGAGAAATGGATTTTGCAAATTATGAAAAAAACACATATTCATGCATTTATCTATAGTTTAAAGATTTGTAAAATCTAAATAACTGATCATAGATAATTAATTCATACATTCTTTGGTTAGAAGTATATTGCCTATTAATCATCATATGGATATGACTCGCGAGAAAGTTTTGTAAAGAAATTTCGATTTTGGTTTTAATTTGTATTGAGCGTTTAATAGTTTTAATAGTTTTTTTATTTACAATCTTGTGCATTTCAGGATAATTATTACTTGGCATATCTGATAAAAGTGCCTTCATTTGGGAATAAATCATCCGATAGTTTTTAGACAGATCTTTTTTTTGCGCTGTGTCAGTTTCAAATTCAGTTTTATAGGATCTTTGTAAATCATCCATTAATGACAGTTTCTCCTGATTTGATAATTGAAAAGAATCCAGAAATGAATTAACTGCTAAAAAACTGAACAGTAATGGGGTTTCTTGTTTTTTAAAGGAAGATTTTATTTTGATGTATTGCAGAATCATTTTACTGTCTTTCCAAAATAGATATTCTGAATCTGAAATTGTATTGGCTCCATATCGTTCTATTTCTCTATTATAGGTGTCTGTTTGTATTTTCCATATTAAGTTTTGTTGTAGCAGTTGATTAAGAACAGTATGTAAAGCTTGAATTACAACAACTAAATTGTTAGTGTTTTTTATCAAAAATCTAATTCGAAGATGTTCATCTGTGTCTTTGTAACGAATAAAAAACCATTGTTTGATTATTTTTTTGCGTTCTAATTTTAAAATAACAGGTTTCAATTTTTCTAGTAAAATATAATCAGAAGTTTTAACCCCAGTATAAATTTTATAGTACAGCCATTCGCTGCCAAGACAAAAATCTCTTTGCATTTTTTTACGCTTTTTCTTTATAATAAGAAAGTATAATCTGATTGGAAAAATTCTCTCCTAAATTGTTTTTTACGGCCGCATCATCAACAAATAGAAATTCTTCTAGAAAAAACTCTTCTTTTGATTTAGTTGCATTTAAAAATAATTTTATTGAAATCAAAGATTCAAAATCAAATAGAAGCGTATTGTCGCCATTAATCCAATTTACAAAACGTGGAAGATTCCTTTCTGACCGCCATTTCAAGAAATGTTCTTTTAAAATACTTTCATCGATTTTATGAAAATTTTTTATTTCGTCTTTTTTAATTTTCCATTTAGCTTTAGAAAGTATAGTTGCATTATACACAACTCTTGGAAAATAGATATAATGAGATTCTAAAACCCCCCAGTTAAATGAAGATACTGGTTTGCTATCCTGCATTTCCAAATCACATAAAAAATGATAAACGGGAAGCGAATTACTTGTGAAATTATGAGCATTTGACATGCATGGAAGTATTTCTTTATTGTGTTTTTGGGATCTCAAAACAATTCTATTGGATCTGACCGATACATAAAGATCATTTAGATCAAAGTTATTTTCATTTGAAACGCCAGATTTGCATAAATAGCTTATCTCATGCTCTCTCAGATTTGGCCTTTTAAGGATATTGCCCGTCCTGGATTCGGGTATATGAACAATTTCTGCCAGAATTTTATCATCATGATATCCGTTCTCTTTTTCAATAATCTGTTTGATTAAATTATGTATATCAGTGTTAGAGCTGCAAAATCTTCCAAGTAATTTTGCAGCACTGACATTTCCGGAAGATATTAAAACAATCTGATCGTCATTTAAGACTTCGATCATTACCGAAAATGTTACCGGAATATTCTTGAGGTTGTAATCTGATTCAGGAAAGTCATTTTTATTAAGCTGAATTTCTTTTTCTTTTCCAATATAGCAGTCGTGAAGTTTCTTCTGCATAATAAAATCAAAATCAGTCCAAACCTGTTTTTTTTCTTTTGCTGGTTTAGCTCTGAATGAAAAATTCTCTAATAGATCATGAGTATCATTCATATCATGATTTTGCAGGTATCCAATTCCAATTTCAGTGTCCAATACCATGCTTAAGGGCATTTCTCTGGTTTCATATCTTTTGGTGAAGGCTTTTTTGAAATTTTCTAGATTTTGAAATTCCTTCTGAGTCTGGATGCTGTTTAAGAATTCAATAGCTTTTAGAACTCTTTGTGGAATCTTTTGATTTAAATTGTTTTTTTGGGCTGATAGATTTAAATCTGTCTGGAAAAGATATTTTTCGTCATATGTCGTTCCAATTCTATCTATTATTGTTTTTATTTCTTTATATATTGCTCCAGACGGCGATAAACTAATATCTAGATCAGAAAGTTTTATTTTTAAACTTTTAAACATCTCGGTTTGGTTATTATAAAAAGGAATATCGTTAAAGAGTCTAATTATTTTTTCCCATTCGTTATTTCCAGTCAGTGATGCATCAATGTCAGGCACTAAAAAATGGAAATCAATTAGCTGAAAAATATATTTTTCAGCCTGCTCTTTTTCAGATTCACTATCAGCCAGAAGGGATGCTATTTCATTGACAGTCATTCCAGATTTTGACTGGTTTAAAACCTGAGTCAATAGATCAGATTTTCGCAATGCTGAAATGGCATGTTCACGCTTTGCATTGGCATATTTATATTCAATAAACCGATAAAAATCACCAGTTTCATAAATAGAAGAATTGGGAAAATATTTTAAAAGAAGGGCAGCTTCTTTTCTTTTGGCGATATCTTGAAGCAAGGCTATCCAGTACTGCATATCGAATTGGGTAAATCGCTTATGTTTATTTATGGGACGCAATACGATATCTGTTTCAGAATTTAATTTCCCGACACAGCATCCCGCAAATAAGCCAAATGGTGTGCAGCGGGAAGACATTCTCGCTATGTATTTTAAGAAAGTAAGTTCCAGAGCATGCGTTTTCGTGTTAGATAATGAGGATGTATCTAAAGCCCATTTATCCAGTTCATTACGCAATTCGGGAGAAGCCAGATTAATAGCTTCTTTTATAATTGAATTTTTATAGAATTTTTTTGCCTTCTCGGCTGAATAGTCTTTGACCAACTCCAAATAAGCAGACAATGGAAATAAAGGAGTTCTAAGAACATAGTCAGAGAAAGCTGTAATTTTATAATGATGCATTATTTCTTTTTACTTATTTCTTCAGCGAATTTCATTGCATTATAAACATTCAGAACTTTTCCGGATTTTGATAGTTGTGAAAATGGAACTTTTTTACCATTAGATCCTGGGATAATAACTTCTATATCATACGGAGTCCCTGAATTAATAATAATTTGCTTAATCTCCTGCACTGTAAATTTGGGATAATACATCCATATTAACGCAGCGGTGCCGCATACCATCGGAGCAGCAAAGGAAGTTCCTGAGTCTGTTTTATAAATGTTGCCAAAGCCTGTTGTGTAGATTTCATCTCCAGGCGCAAATAGATCTACATTATGTTTGCCGTAATTTGAAAAATCCGACACAAATTTGTCTCCTAACTTTTGGGTTATAGATCCAGCGTTAATAAAATTACTGCAGATCTCAGTTACGCCATCATAATCCAGATCATTTGGATAATTTGGTACTTTATCAATATCAGTGCTTTCATTTCCAGCACTGTGAACAAGGAGTACATTGTGCTTCTCAGCATATTTAAAAGCATCTGAAACCCAGTCTTTATGCATTGAAAATTCTTTTCCAAAAGACATATTAATTATTTTTGCACCATTATCCACAGCATACCTGACAGCCATGGCAATATCTTTATCATGTTCGTCACCAGATGGCGAAATATTTAAAGGCATAATTTTTACTTCAGCAATGCCTTTTATTCCTTTATTGTTGTTTCTGTTTGCAGCAATTAAACCAGAAACCATTGTGTTATGATCCTGAATAGGACGGACACCTTCAATAGTATTGCTGATCCTGTTATTGCCATATCCTTTTTCTAAAATACTGGGATTGTCACCTATTGGAAGACGCTCATTATATTCTAAATTTAGATTTTTGTTTACAATGGAATCCAACTGGGTTTTCTGGTCCTGCAATTTTTCAAAAGTATTCTGCCCCATATCTAAATTAGCAATAATAGAACCTATCAATGCGCCTAAATCTCTATCGCCATCATCGCGCCTTTGACGAAACTCCTTATCATTAATTTTGTATTTTTGATAAAGACTGTCAAGCTGTTTATAGGTGTAGTTTTCTTTCGGAAAAAAGAACTTTAATGTATCTTTTGCTTTAGGATAAAGTTCTGTTTTATAATTTAAAGATTTAAGCCACCTTTTATAATAGGCATTTTTTTCTTTCAAGGTGCTCAGAGCTCTTTGATATTCATTAAATTTCCATAAATCATCATCGTTTATTTGAGCTTCAGTCTTGTCTTTATAAAGCTTTCCCCACTCTTCGACTATACGCACATATTCATATCGATTCCACACTACATAACCGCCGCTTTTTGTGCCGGTAAAACTCCATCCATTAATATCATCAATGTATCCATTATTGTCATCATCAATATTATTACCTGGAATTTCTTTAGTGTTTACCCATATTTGGCCTAGCAAATCCTCATGTTTTAAATCGATTTGTGTATCAATTACCGCAACAATAATATTTTTATTTTTAGGCTTTTTTCTATTCAAAGCATACCAGCGCTCTAATGAGATGCCTGGGATACCATCTTGGCTGTAATCTTTCTGGCACCAATTTTTTGCATCTGCACTCAAAATTTCCGTATCTGAGTTCCTATTCTCAGCAGAATTATTTGATTCCTTTATGGATTTGCAGCTGCAGACAAAGAATACAAAGAGGACAGTTATGTAATAGGGTTTCATTTTTTTTGAAAATTTAATTTTATAAAATCCTTAAATAGGATTTTATGCCGCAATTATAATAATCTAAATTTTTATTAAGCACAGTCACCAGAGGATCCTCCTCTGCCAGTTTTATTTGTATCGATAGGGTCATCGCCCTCAATTCCTCCTCCTACAATTAAATGAAGGTTCTTTAATTTAGCTACTTGAAACTTTTCCAGACTAAACTTGTTTTTTTCTGCTTTTTTCTTTTTAGGCTTCATCATTTTGTTTTTTTATTTATTATTACAGCAAATATATATGCTGAGGCTTACAGAATTATGCAGAAATTTTATTTGCATGTCGGAATTCAGGAATTTCGAGTTTTTATATCTGCAAGTTGTTGAAAAACAGAAGCTGTTTAGATTGTATCTGCATCTAATTCCTTAATGAAATAAGTAGGTTTGATGCCTGTTTTCTTATAAAAGGCTGCTGAGAATGATTCAGCATTATTAAAGCCAAATTCCCGAGCAAGTGCATGAATAGTATATTTTCTCAGTTTGTTATCTTCTTTTAATTTGTTAAGAGCATAGTCAATTCTTAAATCATTAACATATTGAGTAAATGATTTCTGTTTGTATACATTTACTATTTTTGATAGGTATTTGCTGTTCGTTTCAAAAATTTGGGATAAGCTATGAACTGTAAGATTTGGGGTGAGGAATTCTCGGTTCATTTCAAAATGATTTAGTTTCTCTAATATCTGATTTACCAGTTCTTGAACAATTCCAATATCTTCAGGTTTATTTATTTCGTTTGTAGTTATACTTTTGTTATCTGTTTTATTTTCAGTGTTTTCATTATTTTTTTCTTCTTTTATTATTTTCTCAAATCTGGCACGGTACAGCTTTCTTGTACGAAATTGGTATATGCCAAAAGTTCCTAGGCAGAGAGCTATTATAAGTAAAATACCAAATCCCCAATATGTATTTTCTTTATCTCTTTTGAGAGATGCAATCAGATTTTCTTTTTCGGAAAGCAAACGCGGAGTATCATATTCTTTATTTAACAGCTTATTTAGTTCACGGTAATTTTTCTGCAGAGTGCTGTCGATTTGCATATAGGATGTTATGTATTTGAGCTGATTCTCCTTATCTCCTGTATTCTTATAATAATTAATTAAATATGGATACCCTCCTAGAAACTCGCTGCTTATTTCCTTTGTTGTACGGTATATCGAATCTACTTTGATAAAAGATGCTGCTGCTTTTTCTTTCTTTCCTAATCCGCTATAGGACTTACCCATATAATAGTATGATGCCAGTATATTTCCCGTATCATTGTATTGGATCATTTTCGGCAGAGCTTTATTAATGCTGTCAAGAGCTTGATTATAATTTTTTTTTAATACCTGATTTGCTCCTTCATTTAAGATGAAAAGATATTTGTAATGCTCATTCTTGGTTATGACCGATTCTCGCAAACCTAGTTGATTATAATAAGAAGTTGAATCTGTATTTTGTAAAGATTTAAAGCAGTCCGCTATTCCAAAAACAACATTTTGAAAATCTTTTGCATATTTTCCCACTCTATAATCTGTCTTCATATAATAATTATAGCATTCTTTATATATTTCTAAAGCTTCTTGATATTCTTCTAAATCCTCAGATTTGGCAATTGCTATATATTCCCTCACAACATAATAGTAATCAATATTATTTTCAAGTGCGGATTTTTCTGCAAGTTTATAGTTGGCCATTGCCTCTTTGTATTTAAAATTAGATCTTAATAAATCTGCTTTTTCACAATATGCAGCAGCAGGAAAGAATTTATCTCCGCTATTTTGAGAATATTTTATTACGCTGTCAAGATATCTGATACTCTTCTTGTGGTCTTTATTATAGTACAAAATAGCAAATTGATAATATGCTTTTGCTCTTCTGATATTTATATTTTCTGCATTTGCTTTCTGAAGATAAGTTTCTGCGTATTTAAGTTGCAACTTAGGCTTGTCGGTATTTGCAAAGTATAGATTATGCAGTTCATCGTATGTAAAACGGTAAAGTTTTTTGTCAGGTGACTGTGCTGATAATGTAAATGTAACTAGGAATAGAATTGAAAAAGAATTCCATTTCAAATAAATCATGACTTTTGTTTTTAGGTAAAAATACTATAAAAAGTATAATACAATTAGTAAAAACAAATAAAATCTTACAGAAATATTATTGAAGAATTCTTAAATAGTGTTATGCAAAGAGCGAATTCCTGAATTTCTTATCTGAATTCAGGAATGTCGGTAACAATGTTTTGTAGGACTTAATATTCTCCTTTAGTTTTGATTCGAAAATATAGAAGTAAAATAATTAATGCAGATTTTATAATGTTTAAAATAATAATTGGCACCCTATTGCTTTTAAGTTGTTCTTTAATTGCCCAAAATAAAATACAAGGTAAAGTAACTGATATAAATAATGCTCCTGTTAAATTTTCAGAAGTTTTGCTTATAAATAAAGATTCTATAGTTCTGAAGAATGAGTTAACTAATGATCTTGGGAATTTTAATATAGAGACAGAACCTGGGGATTATTCTCTAAAAATAAAACAGAGAGGAAAGATTGTGTGGCATCGAAATGTAATAGCAATCGGGAGTGTTGATCTTGGGGTCATTAAAATAGATGCAGGTGAAAATTTGAATGAAGTTTTAGTTAAAACGTCTAAAAAAACGTTTGTCAGGAAATTAGACAGATTGTTATTTAATGTTGAAAATTCTCTTTCTTCAACTGGGGGAAATGCTATTGATGTGTTAAAAGTAACACCAGGGCTACAAGTAGCAAACAGTGGCATAAACATAATAGGAAAGAATTCTGTGACCGTAATGACTGATGGCAGACTTGTGCAGCTATCTGGTGAAGATTTAATTAATTTTCTTAGCTCAATTCCTGCAGACAATATTAAATCCGTAGAGGTAATAACAGCCCCGCCCGCTAAATATGATGCGGCAGGAAATAGCGGAATTATCAATATAAATCTTAAAAAGCTTAATAAAGAGGAACCCTTTAATGCAAATATTAATTCTTCCTATGAGCAGAAAACTTATGCGGCAGGAACAATTGGCGGTAATATAAATTCCCAAGTAGATAGGCTGAGCATTTATACAAATGTAAATTATAAAAATGGGGCTTTTAAAATAAGGGAAAACAGAAAATATTTTTATCCTGACCAGTTATGGGATGAATATAATAATAAAAAGGAAAATATTAATCTTTTATCGGGCAGAATTGGCATGGATTATAAATTAGACAGCAAAAATGAACTGGGAGCATCGTACTTGGGGTCATTAAGCAAGCCATCAAACACTGAAATAGATCAGACTAATATATATGATAATCAAAATGAATTAACAGATTATTATACGAAGACGGCTTCTTTCAAGCACAGAAAAGATTTTTTTCATTCTTATAATGTGCATTATAAAAACGTCCTCGACTCTTTAGGCAAGTCTATATCAGGAAATATTGATTATTTAATTGCAGATCAGGATACAGACAGAACATTTGATATTAATTCGTTTGTCAATGGGAATTCTGCATTTTACAATGCCTTTACTAACGGCAATCAAAATGTTAAAATTACAACTTCTAATATTGATGTAGAATTGCCATATAAGAAGCTGAAGTATAATTTTGGAGGCAAAGTTTCATTTATTGATACAAATAATTTTTTTAATTATTATGATATATCAACAGGCGAATCAGTATTAGATACCAAACAGAGTAACGAATTTAAATACACAGAAAATACCCAAGCAGTATATTTCAGTACAGAAAGTAAAATGGATAAGTGGGAATTTCAAATTGGATTACGAGCAGAAAGCACACAGACGAAAGGATTTTCAAAAACATTGAATGAAACAAATAAAAGCAAGTATATCAAATTATTCCCCACTGCTTATGCTTCCTATAATGTGAATGACAAAAATCAGCTGGCATTAAACTATTCCAGAAGGGTTGGAAGACCAAGTTATTATATGACTAATCCATTTAGAACCTATATAAATGATTATAGTTATATAGAGGGAAATCCTTTTATACAGCCTGAATTTAATAATAACATTGAGCTTTCCCATACCTATAACGATAATCTGACAACCTCGCTCTCTTTTGGTTATTTAGAAAATGGCAAAAGTCAGGTACAGCTTCTAGATCCAATCACAAATGTTTCAAAATTCACTTATCTTAATTTTTGCGATGTGTACAGTATCTCATTCGATGCAAGTTATACTCTTAAAAAAGGACAATGGCTGGAATCCTACAATTATGCCAATCTTTTTTATAAAAAAACCATTGCGAACGCAGTGCTGGATAATCAGATTGTTGAAATGGCCAGTTATTATTTTAACTCAAATAATACTTTTATTTTAAATAAATCTAAAACTTTTTTTGCAAGCCTGGATTTAGCATACAGATCCCCCCAAATTATTAATATTTCCCATATGGGAGAAACATTTAATATAAATGCAGGCGCCAAGTACTTTCTGCTTAACAAGAATTTACAGTTTGCCTTAAATTTTTATGATTTGTTGCGCGATAACAAATACAGAGCCTACAGTTATTCCAATGGAGTAAAATCGCAGTCAAATAATTACGCTGATAGCCAGTTCATGAGATTTTCCGTACTCTACAAGTTTGGCAACAGCAAAATTAATGTGCGTGAAAAGAAAAGAGGAAATGAGACTGAATCAAACAGGGCAAACTGATTCTGCTGATGTTTTAAGCTTGACATAGACTTTTTTATAAAAAAGATACGCTGTATTGCTTCCGCATTTTTTTGATTAAAAATACGGAGATAGTTATCTGCATCTCAAATTTAGGGATATCAGTTTTGCAATTATGAAGTTTTTATAATGAATTATGCCTGAGCAGCTGGGTTAAATGCTGATTATATAAATAATTTAAAAACTATGTAAAATGAAGAAAAGATTAAAAAAAATTCCAGGACTTAAAACAGAAAATGGATTATTAGTGGGCGGTTTTGCATCTTTGGATGTTAGCCAGATGAATAAAATACGAGGCGGTAAGCAAGCGCCTGAAAGCAATGTTGTTTGCGATAATAAAGGAAACTGCAATGGAGATAATGGAGCATGCACCAATGCAAGCTGTTAATAAAAACGAAAAAATTTATAGATGAAAAGTCCGAAAAAAATTCTGAAGACTTAAAAGATATGGAGTTTTAATTCATTAATAATTTTTATGAAAACAAATAAAAATGCAGGGAAACTGCCTGCCTTAAAACAGGATAAAAATGGCGGACTTTCAGGAGGATTCGCTTCATTGACTGATTCTCAACTGTACAAAATAAAGGGCGGTAAGATGCCTCCAGATTGTACGAACAGTGCATGCTCAAACGCATCATGTGCTGGCGAATCTAATGGAGTATGCTCAAACGGAGTATGCTGATAGCTATAAAACGAAAAAAAAATTACTGTAAAATTAATTTTAATAAAATCTAAATCTATGAAGTCAATTATAAAAATTGAGAATCTAAAGACATTAAAAATCAATTCGAAAAGTGTCTTAAGCGGAGGATTTGCATCATTGGACGAATCTCAAATGGCTAAAATTCGTGGAGGAAAGCAGGCGCCAGGGGTAAATGATTATTGCACCAATGGAACATGCGGAGGCGGAAACGTTGAGTGTACAAATACTTCTTCATGCAGTTAAATCAAGCTCTTATACAATCTATAAGATTTTAATAATTATGTTGGCATAGAGATTTTATTGTCTCTATGCCAATAATTAAATAAAAATTATCATTATGAAGTACAGCAAATTCAATAATTTTTTTAATTATGAGGATAAAAAAATCGGATATAATGCATTTTCAAATGAATTTGTTCTTTTGGATCCAGAACTTTTTGAATTGTTTCAAGCTTCAAGAAGAGAGGACGATTTTGAGGAGCTATTTAATATCCATCCGGATTTCCATACTCATCTAATTGAAAAAGGGTTTTTAGTAGAAAACGAAACCGACGAAATTGAAAATGTAAAAAATCTGGTTCGGCAGATCGACAGGGAAAATGAATCTTTTTATCAGCTGACTGTCAATCCAACCATGAATTGCAATTTTAAATGCTGGTACTGCTACGAAACCCATATAAAAGCATCTAAAATGTCTCAGGAAACGATTTTATCAGTGATAAAATTTGTTGATAATTTATTGGCTGAAAAGAAAAATTTAGAATATTTCCATCTAAGCTGGTTTGGTGGAGAGCCTTTGCTTTATTTTGATAAAACAGTTTTGCCACTTCTTGAAGAGATTTATCCAAAAATGCAGGAAAGGAAAATTGGCTTTACTTCAGGTTTCACCACTAATGGTTTGTTAATTAGCCAAAAAATGCTTGATTCATGCAGAGCTTATGGCGTGAATTATTTCCAGATCACTTTAGACGGACACAGGGAGAGACATAATAAAGTGCGATATGTTTCGAAAGAAAAAGGGTCGTACGATGAAATAGTGGCAAACATTATTTTAGCTATAAAAAATGCTTTTACGGTAAGTGTAAGATTAAATATTTCTGAGGAAACTATCGAAACGCTACCACAGATTATTGATGATTTTATTAATCTGACAGATACAGATAAGAAGTTTCTAAATTTTTCATTTCATGAGGTCTGGCAGGAGAAAAAGGATATTCATGCAGATGTTCAGGGCATTGTGGATCTGTTTCGGGAAAAAGGATTCAATGCCCTTTATAAAGGAATGAATTTAGATACTGTGCGAAATTCATGTTATGCTGACAAAAATAATCATGCAACTTTAAATTATAATGGAGAAGTTTTCAAGTGTACTGCGAGAGATTTTGAGTCAAAATCTAAAGAGGGGCAACTGAACGAGAAAGGTATTATTGAATGGAATGATAAGTTTGAGGATAGAATGAATTCTAAATTTAAAAACCCGCCCTGTCTAGACTGCAGTATACTTCCAATATGTAACGGGGGATGTTCTCAGCAGGCTATCGAACATAAAGGGGTAGATTATTGCGTAAATAATTTTGATGAAAACAAAAAGTTGGAAATTATTAAAGACAAATTTTTATATGCCATTTCTTAAAACAATATTTCTTTATGGTTTTTACTGCCCAGCATGATCAGACAGATTGCGGACCAGCATGCCTGTCAATGATCGCCAGTTTTTATAAAAAAAAATACCCTCTGCAGTTCTTAAGAGACCGTTCCTATATTAACAGAGAGGGGGTGTCTTTATTTGGCATCACGGAAGCGGCACAAGGAATAGGATTCGAAACGCTTTCAGGCCTGCTTTCACTTGAGAGGCTTATTGAAGAGAAAGACAGCCTGCCATGTATCCTGCATTGGAATCAGAATCATTTTGTGATTCTTAAAAAAATAACACAAAATTTTTTTTCTAAGAAATATCGTTTTCATCTTGCAGATCCAGCTCATGGCTTCATCACTTTAAGTGAATCCGCATTTAGAAAATCGTGGATATCTGACGGACACTCAGGTATAGTCTTATATTTACAGCCAACAGATAAGTTTTACGATTATAAGGAACCAGAAGAAATTAGGCTGTCTGCCAGCTATTTGATAAATTATTTAAAGCCCTATAAAAAACAGCTGGCATTGATGGTCCTGATGCTTTTTTTTGGCAGCTGTCTGACATTAGTTTTGCCTTTTCTAACCCAAAGCTTGATAGATGAAGGAATCAGTGCAAAAAGGATAGATCTTATAATGCTAATACTGATTGGCCAGTTATCTGTTTTTTTGGGCACCTTGTTTTTTGAAATTATTAGAAACCGGGTGATGCTAATTGTGGGATCTAAACTAAGCATAACCATTGTCTCTGAGTTTTTAAGAAAACTGATGCAGCTTCCGGTTAAATTTTTTGATTCAAAAATGATGGGTGATTTCAGCCAGAGGATTCAGGATAATGAGAGAATTGAGCATTTTTTGACTTCTCAAAGCCTAATTACTTTCTTTTCAGTGGTGACATTTTCGGTGTTTTTTGGTGTTCTTTTTTATTATAACATTTGGATTCTTGTTGTTTATCTAATTCTTACTGTAATATCTATCATATGGTCAGTTTATTGGCTTAAAAAAAGACAGATTTTAGATTATTTCAAGTTTCAGCACCGAAGCGAGAACCAGGAATCAATCTATGAGATTGTAAGCGGTGCGGCAGAAATGAAACTTAACAAATTTGAAGATTTCAAGCGTGATGAGTGGGAAAAAATACAGCAGAAACTTTTTAATATAAATATTCGTATTTTAAAGATTGACCAGCTGCAAATTTCTGGTTTCGAATTTATTAATCAATTGAAAAATATTCTGGTAACTTTTTTTTCTGCCACATTAGTTGTAAAAGGGAAAATGAGTTTAGGTGAGCTGCTGAGTGTTACCTATATTGTCGGGCAGATGAATTCTCCAGTTAATCAGTTGGTCAATTTTTTTCGCTCACTTCAGGATGCAAAATTAAGTTTTGAGAGATTAAACGAAGTTCAAAATCATATTATTGAAGAAGATCCCACTATTCACGAAAAACTATTTGACAGAAATACTATGCCAACAGGCATAACATTCAAAAATGTAAGTTTTCAGTATGACGGACCAAAATCAGCTTATGCACTGAAAAATATTAATTTTAAAATTCCTGAGGGGAAAATTACTGCTATAGTAGGCGCCAGCGGCAGCGGGAAAACTACACTGATGAAACTATTATTAAAATTTTATTTGCCAAGTGATGGCGAATTATTGTTTAACAATAAAAATATAAATATAATCTCCCCAAAAAATTTGAGAGAAAACTGCAGCGTAGTTATGCAGGACGGTTTTATTTTTTCAGATACCATAGAGAGAAATATTGCGACAAGTGATAGACTTATTGATGAAGAGCGATTAAAGAGAGCGGTCAGCATTGCAAATATTGAGGACTTTATTTTGTCTCTTCCACTCGGGTATAAAACAAAAATAGGGGCTTCTGGGAATGATATTTCCGGCGGGCAGAAGCAGAGGATTTTAATCGCCAGAGCGGTATACAAGGATCCCCATTATATTTTTTTAGATGAAGCAACTTCTGCTCTTGATTCCGAAAATGAAAAAATCATACACGAACGCTTGCATGAGTTTTTTAAAGGCAAAACGGTTCTGATAATTGCCCATCGTCTTTCAACTGTAAAAAAGGCAGATAATATTGTGGTCTTGAAAAACGGGAGTATTGTTGAACAGGGAAATCATAAAGAGCTGGTTGATATTAGATCAAATTATTTTAATTTAGTTCGAAATCAATTAGAATTGGGCAATTAATAGTGTTTGATAAAGCCCTTAAAAATATGCCAGTTTTCTGCCGTAGAATTCGTTTTATTAGAATAAAATTTTTCTAAAGGATATTAAAAAAACTATCTTAATTGCACTTATATTTTTAGGGTATTATGGCTGTAAAACAGGTGAAATGACAATGGACGAGAGAAATCTTGTAATAGGGAAAATTGATCAGATTTATGATGAAGATCAGAAATATACCTGGCATGCCTCCTGCTGAGCTGACTCGAAAGTATGGAAGCGAAAAAGTATAAGAAATCTTCAAAAAAAGAGAGATAGCATAAATGCCATCAATCAGGGCCACATTAATTTAATTTTCAATCATTTCGACTATCCTGGCTATGATAAAGTAGCTGCTGATGCATCTGATAAATTTTATATAACTGTCCAACACGCTGGATTAGAAAAAATTAAAAGTGTTCGAGATTTTTTATTTGAAAACAAAATTGACGCCTCCAATTTTTCCCCAATAAAATATGCGATTGTTTACTCATTGATGGTTGAACCATGCATACTCCTTATTTATAATGACGGTACAATAAATTTAATGTCCAAATCGCAGTATTTAAATTATCTAAGCGATAAGTTCATCTTACTTACTCGTATCTCTGTTAATTTACTTGACATATCGCAAACAGAGTTTCCAAAAAATGGTTTCACAGATTTTTCAAATGGCAGCTAGGTAACTACTCTAACACATAAAGAGCTTGAATTGCTTTACTATCTGCGAACTGATGATGAAATTTATTTAATTGAAAGTTCAATGAAATTGAATGTTAATACGAAAGTTGTTGATATTATAAATAAAAGTGCTTTTCAGGATATTGAAATTAAAGTAAGAGATGGTAGAACTATTTTAATAAAATCTACCGAACTAAAAAAGTAAATGGAATCAGGACTATGACGCGAAAAAAGGGCTTAAAACTTCTAAGCAAGGCTTTATGAATATGTTGAGAAACTTTTTATATGTCGGGAGAATAGTTGTTCCAGAATGGAAAAAAGAGCTGTTGGAAATTGTAGATGGCTTACATTCTAGGATAGTTTCTGAAGAAATATTTGAAAAAGTTGCATCAATTTTGTCTGATAAAAAAAGAAAGTCTCTCATTACAAATTTAAATGATGAAATGTTGCCTTTGCGTCAACAACTTTTGTGTTCTAAATGTGACAAAAAGTTTACAGGAGCTCCATCTAAGGGAAATGGGGGTAAATTTTATTATTATCATTGTCGGAATAGATGTAATGGAAGTTAGAGAGCAGAAGAGTTACATGGTTCTTTTTTACTTTCCTTAAAAAGTTCGAAATAAAAGATGAGGTCTACAATTTATATTTAAGAATTCTTGAAAGTAAGTTTTCGGAAAATTCAAAAATTCGAGATAACAGAATTCGAAAAATTTATTTAGAAATTCAAACACTAGAGATTAAAATTATAAAACTCGAAGATTCAATTGGAGAGACTGAAGTGCCAATTGCAAGAATTCTGACCATAATTAAACACTATGAAGTTGCAATAAATGAGATGAAAGATGAAAGAGAAAGTTTAAAAATAGCTGATAAAGAATTTACTGCCTATTTGAAATTTGGAATTTCATTTTTAAATGGAGTTGGTATATACTATGAAATGAGTGATTCTAAGATTAAAAAAAATGATTATTGGTTCGATATTTCCTGAGAAATTGATATTTGATGATAAAACTTATCGAACCGTAAAAGAAAATGCTTTTCTAGAGTTAATATTCAACAATAACAATGCCTTAGAAGGCGTTAAAAAAAACAAGCCACTCTTTCGAATGGCTTGTCTATTAAAGCTCCCCCTCTTGGGCTCGAACCAAGGACCCTCTGATTAACAGTCAGATGCTCTAACCAACTGAGCTAAGGAGGAAAGTGTTGCTCTTTTTAGCGAGTGCAAATATAAAACTATTTTTAGTTTCTCAAAAACATTTTCACTCTTTTTTTGACTTTTTTTTACTTGCCAACAATCGCCTTGTAAATGTCGTTACCGTTAGCAAACAGTAGTAGTGAAATAAGTAAAACAAAACCAACCATTTGCGCATTCTCTAGGAATTTATCGCTCGGTTTTTTGCCGCTTACAATTTCATACAATAAAAACATCACGTGTCCACCATCAAGAGCAGGAATTGGCAATAAATTCATAACACCAAGCATAATCGACAATAAAGCTGTGATTGACCAGAAAACTTCCCAGCTCCAAGAACTAGGGAAAATGTTATAAATAGCCGCAAAACCACCTACTTGTTTGTAAGCTTTAGTTTCTGGATTAAAAATCATTTTCAATTGTTTTCCGTAACCAACCAATTGATCTTTTCCTTTTTGAAGACCAACCGGAATAGATTCGAAGAAACCGTATTCTTTCGTGCTTATTTTATAGTACCCTAGTTTTTCTAAAGATTTCATATCTAAACCGCCAGCAAAAACGCCTAAAGTTCCTTCTGGAGATACTTTCACATTAAGCGGGGTTTCTTTTAAATCACGTAAAACAACTGCAGAAATTTCTTTTCCTTTATTAGCAGCTAAGATTGCTTTAGCCTCGTCAAAATATTTAACTTTTTGTCCGTTAAGAGAAAGAATCAAATCTTTTGCTTTTAAATTTTGGTTAGGAGATTCTTCTCCAACTTTTCCAATAGCAAAAGGTCTACGGATATCGATAAGCATTCCTTTTTCTGTTTTAGAAAGCTGGTCAACAAAATCTGTCGGCATAGTAATCGTTTGCTGTTGTCCGTTTCTTTCAATCAAAACGTGTTTTGCCATGATCACATTCATGTTCATATCGCTATCAAAATTTTCTACAGCTTTGCCATCAATAGAAATAATTTTATCTCCAGTTTTAAAACCCGCTTTAAGCATTGCAGGATTTTCAATTGCAACACCATCTTTTAAATCAGCATTAGCAATATAAGTATCTCCGTAAGCAAACGCCATTCCGATATAGATAATAAAAGCTAGAATAAAGTTTACGGTAACACCACCAAGCATAATAATTAAACGCTGCCAAGCTGGTTTTGAACGAAATTCCCAAGGCTGAGGCGGAAGCGCCATCTGCTCTTTATCCATACTTTCGTCAATCATTCCAGAAATTTTCACATAACCTCCCAGCGGAAGCCATCCGATACCGTATTCTGTTTCTCCGATTTTCTTTTTGAAAAGTGAATATTTAACATCAAAAAACAAGTAAAATTTTTCGACTCTAGTTTTAAACAATTTAGCAGGGATAAAATGCCCTAATTCATGAAGAATAATAAGTAAAGATAAACTCAATAGAAATTGAGAGAGTTTGATAACTATATCCATTTGTTGTTTTTAATTCGTATTTAACGCACAAAAGTAGCGTTTTCTATTTTAATATAAGAGTGCAAGATAGTGTTTAAGGTTTTAAATGTTTGTTAATTAATAAACATTTCGATTTCTCTTTTTAACAAGATGCCGTAACTTTACTTTTCGAACACTGCCTTACTCATTGGTAGTATAAACTCATTAAAAGTTACAAGTTTATGGCAACGAAATTATTTTCTCCTATTACTATAAAAAATATCACCTTAAAAAATAGAATTGCAATCTCGCCCATGTGCCAGTATTCTGCAGTTGACGGATTTGCAAACGATTGGCATTTGGTTCATTTAGGAAGCCGTGCCAGCGGAGGCGCCGGACTAATTATTCAGGAAGCTACGGCAGTTTCTCCAGAAGCCCGAATATCTCCAGCCGATTTAGGAATCTGGAAAGACGAACATATCGAAAAACTAAAACAAATCAATGCATTTATTGTTTCTCAAAATTCGATTCCCGGAATTCAATTGGCACATGCAGGAAGAAAAGCGAGTGTTTCGGCTCCGTGGTTGGGAAATAAAAAGTTAGATTTCGCTCAAGGCGGATGGCAGACCGTTGCGCCAAGTGCGATTCCGTATCACGATAATGAACCCTTTCTTCCAGAAGCGTTAGATAAAAATGGAATTCAGAAAGTAATTTCAGATTTTAAATCGGCGACCAAAAGAGTGGTCGAAGCAGGATATCAGGTTATAGAAATTCATGCAGCGCATGGTTATTTACTGCATCAATTTCTTTCTCCGTTAACAAACGTAAGAACAGACGAATATGGAGGGAGTTTTGAAAACAGAATCCGTTTCACATTAGAAATTGTAGAAGCGGTTCAGTCAGAATGGCCTTCAGGCTTGCCATTGTTTGTTAGAATTTCGGCAACAGATTGGGCAGAAAACGGATGGAGCCCAGAAGAATCTGTACAGCTTTCTAAAATATTAAAAGAAAAAGGAGTAGATTTAATCGATGTTTCATCAGGCGGATTGGTCTCGCATCAAAAAATTACATTAGGGCCAGGTTATCAGGTTCCTTTTGCAGAAAAAGTGAAACAAGAAGCGGGAATTTCTACAGGCGCAGTTGGTTTAATTACAGACGCCAAACAAGCTGAAGAGATTTTAAATAACAGTCAAGCCGATTTGATTTTATTCGCAAGAGAATCTTTAAGAAACCCAAATCTTCCTTTGGATTTTGCTAAAGAACTAAATGCCGATATTCAATGGCCAAAACAATACGAAAGAGCTAAACTTTAAATATTTTTATTAGCCACAGATTACACAGATTAAAATGATTTTTTTTAATTTTTTTTTCGCCACGAATTGCACAAATTTTCACGAATTTATTTAAGTTTTGAACATTATGATTTGTGTAAATTTGTGTAATTGCTTCGCCTATTCGCTATCGCTCGGGTCGTGGCAGACAGAAAATCCTTTTTAATACATTTAATCTGTGCAAAAAAACATAACAACATGCAGAAAATTAAAACAGCACTATTATCATACGGAATGTCGGGGAAAGTTTTTCACGCTCCGTTTTTAGATATTCACGAAGGATTTGAACTTTTAGGCTCTTGGGAAAGAAGTAAAAAACTGATTCAAGAAGATTATCCATACGTAAAAAGTTACGCTTCGCTAGACGAATTATTAAGCGACGATGTCGATTTGGTAATTGTAAATACGCCAGTTGGAACGCATTACGAATACGCTAAAAAAGTGCTTTTGGCAGGAAAGCATGCCGTTGTAGAAAAAGCTTTTACTACGACTGCAGACGAAGCAAAAGAATTGGCAAAAATTGCAAAAGAAAAAGGTTTAAAATTGGCTGTTTTCCAGAACAGAAGATGGGACAGCGATTTTAAAACCGTTAAAAAAGTAATTGATGATGGTCTTTTGGGAGATTTAGTAGAAGCCGAATTCCATTTTGACAGATACAATCCGTTATTAAGTCCGAAAGCGCATAAAGAAACAGCAAATGATGGCGCAGGAGTTTTAAAAGATTTAGGACCGCACATCATAGATCAGGCAGTAAGTTTATTTGGATGTCCGAAAGCGGTATTTGGAGATATTCGTGTAACGAGAGAAAACTCTGTTGTAGACGACTGGATCGATTTGACTTTGTTTTATTCTAATTTTAGAGTACGCTTAAAAGCAGGATTTTTTGTGAGAGAAGCCAACCCAGCTTATACTTTACACGGAAAAAAAGGTTCTTTCTTAAAGCCTCGCGGAGATGTTCAGGAAGATGATTTAAAAGTAGGTAAAAAACCAAACCTAGATTCTTGGGGAACAGAAGATGAAAACTTGCAAGGACTTTTGCACACCGAAATAGACGGTAAAATTGTGAGAGAAAAAATCCCAACGCTTCAAGGCAATTATTTTAGTTTCTTCGATGGCGTTTACGACTCGATTGCAAACGATAAAAAAGAACCTGTTACTGCAGACGAAGGGGTAAAAGTAATGCAGGTTATAGAAGCCGCAATTGCAAGTAATGCCCAGCAAAAGGTAATAGGTATATCATAAAAATGTTCCTACGGAATAATGAAATATAAATAATTAAAGGGATTATCTCAATTTTTGAGATAATCCCTTTTTATTTTCTTGAAAAAATGAAACAAATTATAATTCCATTAAACCCGAAAAATTGTAATTTTAATAGACCAAATTCAATTAAAAACCTTTGAATTTATAAACAATAACGTTGTATATTGTGTATAACCTGAGGCTTTATGCACTTTGACGAGCGTTTTTAGTATTTTTGACAACATTCCAATAAAAATTCAATATGCTGATAAACATTAATCCATTATCGCTTTTTCAGACCAAAGCCAAAATCAAGAAAGTATTTAGAGAAGCCAAAGCTTCGTATTTAAACCGAATTCGTTTTGCTGTTGGAATGTTTTATTTTGGAATGGGTTTGAGTTTTGCTACATGGGCAAGTAGAATTCCAGACATCAAAAGCGCTTTACATTTGTCAGAAGGCGATTTGGGCTCTATACTTTTTGCGCTTCCGGTTGGACAGCTTATTGTTATGCCATTTTCAGGAAAAATGGTAACTAAATTTGGTAGTCATCGTATTTTGGTTTTCTCTTTAATAATGTATGTTTTGTGCTTAATCAATTTAGGTTTGGCAACAACATCGTTACAATTATCATTAGGATTATTCTTGTTTGGTGTGTTCGGAAATCTTGCCAATATTGCTGTAAACACACAAGGTGTCTATACTGAAGTTTTATTCAAAAAAACAATCATGTCTTCTTTTCACGGAATGTGGAGTTTTGCTGGATTTACCGGTGCCTTGGTAGGTTTAGGAATGCTGGCTTTAGATTTAAGTCCGTTGCATCATTTTATGATTGTAGCCGGAATTGTATTATTGATGGTCGCATTTAATTTTAAATTTTTAATTAGAGCCAAAGAAAAAGTAAAGCCAAAACAAGAAGGCAAAAAACTATTTGTAAAACCAGACACAGCTTTGCTTTGGTTAGGAGTAATAGGATTCTGTAGTATGGCGAGCGAAGGTGTAATGTTCGATTGGAGTGGCGTTTACTTTAAAGACATTGTAAAAGCGCCAGGACCATTGGTAGTTTTGGGCTATACTTCTTTTATGATTATGATGGCTAGCGGAAGATTTTTAGGCGACGGATTAATCAATAAATTCGGACGTGAACGTGTTATGCAGATTAGCGGTGTCATGATTTCGGCTGGACTTTTTACAGCTGTTTTTCTTCCTTATATCATTCCGTGTACAATCGCTTTTATGTTTGTAGGTTTGGGTGTTGCAACGATCGTTCCTACTGTTTATAGTATTGCAGGTAAAAATCCAACCGTTCCTGCGGGCGAAGCTTTAACTATTGTTTCTAGTGTAAGTTTCTTAGGTTTCTTAATGGGACCTCCAGTAATTGGACATATTGCACAAAGTTTCGGATTGCAGTTTTCTTTTGCCTTCATCGGAATTTTTGGTGTTCTGATTGCTTTTATGGTTTCTAAAATTAGAACTTAGGCATAACTCTATTTTGATTAAGATGTATTAAAAACAAATAAATTTGTAAGAATTTATTTGTTTTTTAAATATATTATCTATATTTGAATTCAAGCATTGACTGGAGTTCTAAACGGCTCTTTTTTCCAAAAACCAATTTTATCTTTTGAATAAAGGATTTCAATCCTAAGATTATTTTTCAAAGTAAATTGGATTTTTTAATGGTAAAAAAATACGTTGTCTTCTTTTTTATATGGTTTTTTAATTTTTCTTTTTCGCAGAAGGAAATCACAGTAACAGGAATTGTTATTGATGCTCGAACGCAAAATCCGCTAGAAAGTGTCGTGGTAACCATACAAAATACCGCTGTGATGCAGCTCACTTCAAAAATGGGGAAATTTGAACTTCATATATTTCCTAAAAAAGAACAGCTTCTTTTATTGAGAAACCAAGGTTACAAAGATTTTCTTTTAAAAGTCCAGTCTAATTTAAAAGAAAATATAGATCTCGGAATTTTACAATTAGAAGATACTTATTCAGATGAAGTTCCAGCTGCATTGATTACGTTGTCAGACAATGATTTTTCAGATGATAACAGTTCCTCTGAAATGACATCTGGTCTTTTGCAATCTTCAAGAGATGCTTTTATGCAGGCATCGGCATTCAATTGGGGGCAAGCTCGATTTCGCGTTCGTGGTTTGGATAGCGAAAATGCAATCACAATGCTTAACGGAATGCCAATGAATAAAATCTACGATGGCAGACCGCAATGGGGCAATTGGGGCGGTTTAAACAATGTACTTCGCAATCAGGAATTTTCAATCGGGACAGCTGCTTCCAATTATACCTTTGGAGGAATTTTAGGCACACAGCAGATTTTTACTCGTGCTTCTTTGTATAGAAAGGGAGAATCTTTTACGTTTTCTGGGAGCAATACCACTTATTTATGGAGGGCAGTTGCTACTTATGCTTCGGGAATGAATTTGTCTGGATGGGCTTTTGTCGTTTCAGCAGGAAAACGTTGGGCAGATGAAGGCTATTTTGAAGGTACAAGTTTCAATGCAGATTCGTTTTTTATTAGTGTAGAAAAAAAAGTAAACAAAAGACATTCTCTCAATTTTACAGGGTTTTATACGCCAAATTCAAGAGGAAAAAATTCAGCCAATACAAATGAAGTTACCAATTTAATGGGTGAAAAATACAATTCATATTGGGGATTTCAGAACGGTGAAAAAAGAAATGCCAGAGTAAAAAATGTAGAAGAACCGCTGTTTATGCTGAATCATTACTTTAAAATTGATGATAAAACCAATCTGAATTCGGGTGTAATGTACCAGTTCGGAAAAGTCGGAAACAGTAATATTGATTATCAAAATGCAAATAGTCCAGACCCTGTATATTATAGAAAAATGCCAAGTTATTTTAGTTCGCTTTACGCGAAAGATCAAGGCGAATTTTCTGGTGCGTTTACCCCAGATTATGAAAATGCAGAAAATAATAAAACAGCTTTTTTAGCAAATCCGAGGATAAATTGGGACGAATTGTATTTTGCCAATCAGAAGCTTGGACCCAATGGATATGAACCTGCACAAAGCCATTATGTTCTCTATGAAGACCGAACTGACGACAAGACTTTAGCAGTAAATTCAAATTTAAATACACAGATTACGCCTAATATTTCTTTTGATGGCAGTTTTACTTTTAAGAAACTAAAATCGCATAATTTTCAATATTTGCTAGATCTTCTTGGCGGAGCATATTTTGAAGATATTGATCCGTTTTACAAAGGAAATCTCTCTCAATCAGATTTGCAATATCCAAATCGGCAAGTTGTTAAAGGAGATGTTTATGGATATAATTATAATCTGCTGGCTAACACTTTGGATGTTTTTACCCAATTTAAATTTAGTTATAACAAAACCGAATTTTTCTTGACGCAGTCTTATTCATTATCAAATTATCAGAGGGAAGGATTATATCAAAACGGACTCTATGCAACAACATCTTTAGGAAAAAGCGAGAACGTAAATTTTGAAAATTTTGGTTTCAAAGGCGGATTTACCTATAAAATTTCAGGAAAACAATTACTGTTTTTTAATGCAGCACATTTTACTAGAGCGCCTTCACTCAGAAATACTTTTTCGAATGCACGGTTAAATAATAACATTGTTGATGGGATCGAAAGTGAGAATACGAGTAGTGCAGAGGCTAATTATGTATACCGCTCATCAAAACTAAAATTGCGTTTAACGGCTTATTATGCTGCAATTAAAAATAGTTCCAAAACGTCTTATTTCTATGCTGAAGGAATTTTTGACAACGGTTCTGGCTACGATCCTACAAACGCATTTGTTAGTCAGACCTTGACAAAATTGGATAAGAAAAATACAGGAGCAGAATTAAGTTTTGAGTATCAAATCTCATCAACATTCAAAACAACTTTATCTGCGGCATTTGGAAATTATGTTTATAGCAGTAATCCGAGTGTCACAATTACCAATGATGCCAACAGATCAAAAGATGGAGCGCAAACGACTTTTGATTTTGGGTCTGCTTTTTTAAAAAATTACAAGCAACCTGGAACTCCGCAACAGGCGTATTCTTTTGGATTAGAATATCGTGATCCGAAGTTCTGGTGGATTGGCGGGAATATAAATTATTTGGCCGAAAGCTATATTGATGTTTCACCAATTTCTAGGACTTCTCAATTTTACATCAATCCAGCTAACGGTTTTCCTTTTCCTGAAGCAACTTCCGAAAGAGGAAATGAATTATTAAAACAGGAAAAATTTCAACCAATTACATTGTTGAATTTTAACGGTGGCAAGTCTTGGCGCATTCATAAAAAATACATCGGACTTTTTGCCAGTATAAATAATGTTTTGGGTTTGATATATAAAACAGGTGGTTTTGAACAGGCAAGAAATGCAAATTTTAGAGCCTTAAATCAAGATATGACCAGTGGAACACCTTCTTTCGGATCTAGGTATTATTATGGCTATGGCCGAACTTATTTTTTAAATCTTACAATCGGTTTATAAACTGAAAAATTTATTTCTCATGAAAAAATTAATTTTATTTTTTGGCTTATGCTTACTATATAGCTGCAGTAACGAAGTTGAAAATCCAAAATTGGCATGTACACAGCCCAACCTTACTGTAAGCAAAACAGTAGAAAAAATATACGAGCTTACAGGAACAACTGCCAAACAATATTTATATGATGATGTTATAGAAGCTTATGTGGTTTCGAGCGATGAGGGAGGTAATTTTTTCAAAACGATTTCATTGCAAACAAAAGAAACCGAAAATGCTGCAGCTCTTGGTTTTAGTGTTCCAGTAGATGCTACAAATACTTATATTGACTATCGTGTTGGTAATAAAGTATATGTAAAACTTAAAAATCAATTTACAGATTTGTATTATGGAGGTTTAAGAATCGGAAGTTTATATGTAAGTAACGCAGGAGACCCAACAATTGGAAGAATTTCTCAAAACGAATATAAAAATGTACTAAATGCTTCATGTGCAAATTTAGACGAGGATCAATTGGTAAAATCGCTTACTATTGAAGAAGCACTTTCAGATTCTAAATTAAATACTCTGATCGAATTAAACGATGTTGAGTTTACAGAGGCAGCATTGGGGCGTCATTATTTTGAAGAGTCTAATAATGTCGGAGGCTCTACCAATTGGTATTTGAGAGATAAAACAGGAAATCAAGTTATTTTTAGAACAAGTTCTTATGCAAAATTTGCCGATCATTTTGTGCCCGAAGGAAATGGAAAAGCACGAGGAATTATGACAAAATTTGGGTCAGATTATCAATTTATGGTGCGTTCTGAAAGTGACGTTGTGATGAACGGAAAAAGAAGCACTCCGTTTTTTTCAGAAGATTTTCAATCGGTTAAAAACAATGTGAATTTTACGCTTCCCGGCTGGAGCAATATTGTAGAAAAAGCTTCAAAACTTTGGAAAAGCATGGTCTATTCTGGAAATGGTTATGCAGAGTTTAATACTACAAGCACAACCGCAGCCGAGAATGTGGCTTGGCTTGTTTCGCCAAAAATAGATCTTACAGGATATAAAAATGCAGTGCTTTCGTTTAGAAGCGCACAACACGATTTGAAAGTAGATTCGCCTTTAAATACTTTAGAAATATATATATCAACCAATTTTGACGGGGCAAGCCTGGCCAAAGCAAGATGGGTGAAGCTTGAAGCAAAAGTACCTACGCTCTCAACACCTTCCCGTGAGTTTATGAGTTCTGGCGGAATAGATTTATCTGCTTATTCAGGAAATATAAATATTGCTTTTAAATATATCGGTTCAGGGAAAGACAAAACGTTAAATGGTGCTTTTATGGTTGATGACATAAAGATATTTGGAGAGAAGTAAGAACTAATTTAGAATAATGAAATTAATAGATTGATTTTTAAAGCATTATTGAAAAGTTTGTAGTTTTTGTATTTCAAAACGTTAAAATCTAATTGAATTTTGTATTTTGGTCATCCCAAATCAATACAAAAACAAATATGAGAACCTACTTTATTGCCATCTTATGGATGGTATTTCCTTTCTTGATGCACAGTCAAGACAACGTTAGACTAAAGCAGATTAACATTGTAAAAACAAATTACCAAAACTCTAAAGACGGTGAAATTGTTAACAAAACAATGGTTTTTAAAGAAGGTAAACTTCAAACCATAACTACTTCAGATGTTGTACAGCATTTTTTTTATAACAAAAATGGTTTGCTAGATATGACTGTAAAAGATAAAGTGGGAAGCGACTGGAAAGAGGTGATAAATTATACTTACGACGCTGACAACAACATTACCAAATTTGTAAAAAAATATCAAGAAGGACCAAACTATATTACAAAAGTAGTTTCGTTTGTATATGAAGGAGCAAGAGTAAAAGCAACAACAAAAAAGAGTACTAATCATCAGAATTTAGTAGACGATATTGAATACCTTGTTGAAAACGGAATTATTGTAAGACGTACTTCCCGTGATAGAAATAAGGCAATCATTGGAAAATTGGAATATGTTTATGTAAACGATAATGTGTCAAGACACAAAGGATTGGTTGGAGACAAAATTTCAAAATCATATACTTACGATGATAAAAAGTCGGTTGATCAGTTAATCGTTCAAAACCTTTTTGGAGATAATTACAAAGTAATTGTACCAATGATTTCTTATCATGAAGAAGAATTTGAGTTTGAATCGATTTCTTATAATAATGAAATGAATTTCAGCCCATCATCTGCAGCATTAGTTGCGGTGAGCAGAAAATACAAATACAATAAATTAAACTACCCAATTTCTTGCTCTCAGATAGAAGAAAATGGAATTGTGAAAACGGAAAAAACGTTTATTTACGAATAAAAGTTTTAAAAATAGACCATTTATTGATTAAGTGGAACCTTGTTGAGTTTATCTTGACGGGTTCCATTTTTTTTTTGATGCTTATTCTACGAATATAAATGTAAAAACAAAATTGTATAATTGATTGTAGCTTACAAATCATTAAATTTGCAGCTTATTCAAGACTATGTTAGAAAAAGAAGTTATAAATTTTGAGAGAACAGTTATCGTTGGTATTGTTACTCAGAATCAAAGTGAAGAAAAACTAAATGAATATTTAGACGAATTGGAGTTTCTGACTTTTACTGCTGGAGGTGAAGTTATTAAACGCTTTTCGCAGAAAATGGAACGCCCTAATCCGAAGACTTTTGTTGGAACGGGAAAAATTGACGACATCAATCTTTTTGTAAAAGAGAACAAAATATCGACTGTAATTTTTGATGATGAATTAACACCATCTCAGCAAAAAAATATCTCAAGAATTATTGACTGTAAAATTCTAGACAGAACAAACTTAATTCTAGACATTTTTGCGCAGAGAGCTGAAACTTCATATGCAAGAACTCAGGTAGAATTGGCGCAATGTCAATATTTATTGCCAAGACTTTCGGGCTTATGGACACACCTTGAGCGTCAAAAAGGGGGAATTGGTATGCGTGGACCTGGAGAAACAGAGATTGAAACCGATAGACGTATTGTGCGTGACAGAATTTCATTATTGAAAGATAAAATCAAAACAATTGACAAGCAAATGAGTATTCAGCGAAGCAATCGCGGTGCAATGGTTCGTGTTGCTTTGGTTGGATATACCAATGTTGGAAAATCGACTTTGATGAATGCAATTGGTAAAAGCGATGTTTTTGTCGAGAATAAATTGTTTGCAACTTTAGATACAACGGTTAGAAAAGTGGTGATTAAAAACCTTCCTTTTTTACTTTCTGATACAGTTGGATTTATTCGAAAATTACCAACTCAATTGGTTGATTCATTTAAAAGTACCTTAGATGAGGTTCGTGAAGCCGATTTATTACTGCATGTAGTAGATATTTCGCATCCAGATTTTGAAGATCATATCGAATCTGTAAACAAGACTTTGCAGGAAATAAAAAGCAACGACAAACCAACTATTATGGTTTTTAATAAAATCGATGCTTACAAACATCTTACTATTGACGAAGATGATTTGATTACAGAAAGAACCCGTAAACATTATACTCTTGACGAGTGGAAGCAAACGTGGATGAGTAATGTTGGTCAGAATAAAGCTTTGTTTATCTCAGCTAGAAATAAAGAGAATTTCGAAGAATTTAGAGAAACAGTTTATGAAGCTGTTCGTCAAATTCATATTACTCGTTTTCCTTATAATAAATTCTTGTATCCTGATTACAAGGATGCAGTTGAAAAAGAAGATGAAGAATAAAATGAAGAAAAGCTTTTGATAAATTCAAAAGCTTTTTTGTTTTGCCACAGATTAAAGGATTATTTAGATTAAAAAATCCTTTTAAATCTTTTAATCTGTGGCATTAATAATTTTTACGCCGGAATCTAGTACAATGGATAATTAAAATCCAAAATTAACTCCTAAGCCAAATACTTCTCTAGTTTGGAGTCCTGCAAATGCATTATCATCATAAATAGCCTGAAACGATAAATTAGCAGATAGAAACTTGTTGATTTTCATTATGACATTTAGCGAATAATTTATATCGACATTTTGTGGGTCTTCAAGATAATTTGAATAAAGGTTAAGTGTGTTTTCGGCAGTCACATTTGTCATGATTGCCAATTTGTAATAGACTGAAGCATAAAAACCAAGTTCGTAACGCATAGTTTTGCCTTCGTCAACACCAAAATAACTGCCGTCTACATATGGTAGACCAGTAAATCTGTCAATTCCAGTTGTATAGGCATTGTCTACAAAAGTGAATTTTGAAGTTAGAGGAGCAAAATTTATTTTAAGATTATCATCTTTTGTCCAGTAAATACCAGGACCAGTGGTAAGATATCCCGGAGACATAAATTTGGTTTGTTCAGTCCTTATCTGCTTCCCATTTTCATCTTGATCATAAATGTAGCCCGTTGAAAATTGTGTTCTAAAATTTAGAAAGTATGAATAATACCATTGTCCAAAAGCTTTTTTTCCGAGTATGGAGTTGAATTCTAAACGGTCATCTGTTTTTTTTGTGAAGTCATCATTTTTGGTTTGAAGAAGACCGTACGATGCTAAAACTTTGTTGTCCCAAGTTAAATCATCTTTTTTATAGTTGAAATCATAATTGATTCCTAACGTTCCAGAAAAGCTGTCTTCACCTCCTGCAATCCAGTTGTTAAAACTCGATTGATTCAGTAAAAGAGAAACAGTTCCTTTTGTTTTCCAGCCTTCGCCTTCGATAGTATCGTTAATTTTTTTTACTGCCTTTTCAGTATTCTGAATTAACTCTTTTTCTGAATTTTGGGCTTGTACAAACGTGAAGTTTACTAAAATGAAAAGTAATAGAGTTAGCTTTCTCATGGTTTTTAGTTTAGAGTGTATTATCAAATATACTAAAAACCAATTGAAAGATAAAGGTTGATGCGTTGTTATTGCAGGTTATTTCTTAGATTCTTTATATAAAGGTACTGCAGAACATGCTTCTCCGTACATTATGCTTCTTGCAAACGGCTGTAAGTGAGTTGTAGCTAAAATATAAGCGCGCATTGGAACTGGTTTTCTAGAACAGCCTTTTACAATGACAGGTTTGCCTTTGTAGGCAGAATAGTCAATTGTACTTAAAATTTCTTCGTAAAGGCTTGCGTCAAGATCTTCAATAGTTCCATTAACTACTTTTTTTGCAAAAGGAGCCAAATGAACACTCACCAAGATTAATGCCCAAGCAGGAATTATGGCATCTGTACTACAATGTACAGCAACATATTGATCCTGATATTGCGACCAATCGTGATTTTTAAGATACTCTCTAAAGTCTTTTTCTTTCAATAAAAATCCTTCCAAAAGCCATTGCGAAATGTCAATCTGCACACGTATTCCTTTTGGATAATAATCTTCAAGATCAAAAACCTCTAAAGCACTATTGGCAACTTTATTGATAATTTCTTCCATCTTCTAGTCTGAAAGTCGAAAGTCGAAAGTCATAAAGTCTTTTACTTTGGACTTTATGACTTTCAACTTTATGACTATTTTTTAAAGCATTCCTAATTCTAATTTTGCTTCTTCGCTCATTAAATCTTTGCTCCAAGGCGGATCAAAAGTAATTTCAACGTCTACATCTTTGATGTTTTCTATTGTTTTTACTTTTTCTTCAACTTCTCTAGGTAAGCTTTCTGCAACTGGGCAATTTGGTGAAGTAAGTGTCATCAGGATTTTTACTTCGTAATCTGTGTTTACCATTACGTCGTAAATTAATCCTAATTCATAAATATCTACAGGAATCTCTGGATCGTAAATTCCTTTTAAAACTCTTACGATTGATTCTCCTAATTCGTTTGTGTCTATTTCTTGTTCCATTTTGTTATTTGTTTTTTTGCCACGAATTTCACAAATTTCCCGAATTAAAAATTAGTGTTTATTCGTGTAATTTGTGGCAGAAGAAATTTAATTTTTGTTTTTAGCATCAAAAGCCAAAGCGTACATTTTGATGTTTTTTATCATCGAAACCAAACCGTTGGCGCGTGTTGCGGATAAATGTTCTTTTAAGCCGATTTCGTCTATAAAATCAGTATCAGCTTCTAAGATATCTTTTGCTTTTTGATTAGAGAAAGCACGAATTAAAATTGCAATTATTCCTTTAGTCAAAATAGCATCACTATCTGCCGTAAAAACAATTTTATCATCTTGCTGTTCACCTTGCAACCAAACTTTAGACTGACAGCCTTTGATTAAATTATCTTCGGTTTTGTATTCTTCTTTAATTAACGGAAGACTTTTTCCTAGTTCGATGATGTACTCATAACGCTGCATCCAGTCATCGAACATTGAAAATTCGTCTATTATTTCGTCTTGTATTTCTTTTATTGTCATAATTATTCTTTAGAAAAATCAACTAATAAATTAACTAGTTTTTCGATTTCTTTTGGTGGAAAACCATTGTCAAAACCTGGTGTTTCGTATGTTTTTCCTTCTTTAGTTATTTTTAAATTTCCTATTGCAGCGCCATCATAAGTGCGTTTGTCTGTCGGTGCTTTTAAGGTAGAAAGATTGTCTAAATTAACTTTTGAATATGCTGAAACAATCTCGTTCCATTTCGCATCATTAATCGTGCTTTTAACAGCTTCAGCATTACGTTCTTTAACAACTGAAACAGATTTGTTTTCTACAGTTATTACTTTATAATAGCCCCTTGAAAGTGCAGAGTATTCAATTTGAGTCGATTTCATGTCTGCTTTTTTTTGACTGCAGCATCCCGTAGCAATAAAAAGTGTCAGGAGCAATAATGATACTATTCGCATATAATTTGTTTTTTAGCTTAACATAGTTTGTGCTTTCTTAACAGCATCAACCATAGCATCAATTTCTTCTTTTGTATTATAAAATGAGAAAGAAGCACGAATTGTTCCCGGAATACAGAAGAAGTTCATAATTGGTTGAGCACAGTGATGTCCTGTTCTAACTGCAATTCCTAACTTATCTATAATAGAACCAATATCATACGGATGAATTCCATCAATATTAAACGAAACTACAGAAGCTTTGTTTTTGGTGTTTCCGTAAATTCGGATACCTTCAATTTCATTAAGACGTTTTGTAGCGTGTTCTAAAAGTTCGTGTTCGTATGCCTCAATATTTTCGAAGCCAATGTTGTTCAAATAATCAATTGCAGTTCCTAATACAATTCCGCCAGCGATATTTGGAGTTCCAGCTTCAAATTTATGCGGTAAATCTGCGTAGGTTGTTTTCTCGAAAGTAACTTCTTTGATCATTTCTCCGCCGCCTTGGTAAGGAGGAAGTTTATTCAGCCAAGCTTCTTTTCCGTAAAGAATTCCAGTTCCGGTTGGACCGCACATTTTATGGCCAGAAAAAGCATAAAAATCGCAGTCTAATTCCTGAACATCTGGTTTTAAATGCGGAACAGCCTGCGCGCCATCAATTAAAACCGCAGCTCCAAATGAATGTGCCTTATCGATAATATATTTGATTGGATTAATTACACCCAATGCATTTGAAATATGATTTACGGTAACAATTTTCGTTTTATCTGAAAGCAGTTTATCAAATTCCTCAATGATTAATTCTCCATTATCATTGATTGGAATAACTCTTAAAATTGCTCCAGTTTTTTCGCATAACATTTGCCAAGGCACAATGTTACTATGGTGTTCCAAAGAAGAAACAACCACTTCGTCACCAGATTTTAAAATCGAAGCAAATCCGTTTGCAACTAAATTAATTCCGTGAGTTGTTCCCGAAGTAAAAAGCACTTCGTGCGCATGTTTAGCATTGATGTGATCTTTTACTTTTCCACGAGAAATCTCGTAAGCATCAGTTGCTAACTGGCTTAAAGTGTGAACGCCACGGTGAATGTTCGCGTTGATTTCTTGATAATATTTTACTTCTGCATCAATCACAACTTGTGGTTTTTGCGAAGTAGCTCCGTTGTCGAAATATACTAATGGCTTTCCGTTTACAGTTTGAGAAAGTATTGGGAAATCAGCTCTTATTTTTTGAATATCTAGCATGTCTTATTTAGAAAAAATCTATTTACAAAAGTACTAAAACTAAATTTGTTTATACAGAAATTCTATAATTTCCTTTTATGATGCCATTGTTTGAAGCTGTAAATGCTGATTCTGTAAAAATCAATTAAGTTTTCTGAATTATCTGAAATGGTTTTCTAATTTGACACTTAAAATCGTGAACATAAATTATTTATATTGCAGTAAAAATATCTAATCATTATGAAAAAAATTCTCAAAGTATTCCTTCTTGTATTAGTTCTGGCTTTTTTGTATTTCGGTTTCACAACGTATCCGAAACTTGATCTGATTTCTGGTTTCTCGGCTAAAAGTGTTGCATCAGGGCATTTTATTGATAATCGTCCGTTGGATTTAATTGAGAAAACGGATAATGATATTAAAATGATAGATCTAGCGAAAAACGCAATTGATGATGCTGGGAAATTTGCGGTCGCTTCTGTTTATGGATTAAAAGAAAGAAAAGCGATTTATCGTGAAGGATTAGGAGCAACTTTGATTAATGATAATTTTGATATTTCGAAGCCTTATTTGCTTCCAAAAAGAACAAAACTAGAAAACAATCTTCCTTTCCCTTACGGAAATAATGAACCAAAAGATACCGCTTTCGCGAATGTCGATTACGCAAAATTAAAAAAAGCAATTGATGATTCTTTTGATAAAAATGGAGGAAAAGCAAAACGCACGCGCGCCGTTGTCGTTTTATATAAAGACAAATTAATCGGCGAAAAATACGATATAGGTTTCAATAAAAACAGCAAAATTTTGGGTTGGTCGATGACAAAAAGTATTACGAGTTCAGCTTTTGGAGTTTTGGCGAAACAAGGAAAAATTGATATTTATAAACCTGCTCCAGTTAAAGAATGGCAGAACGATGAGCGTAAAAATATTACGATCAATGATTTGCTTCACATGAATTCTGGTCTAGAATGGGAAGAGAATTACAGTACAATTTGCGATGCTACAAAAATGCTTTTTCAGGCTGAAGATATGGGAAAAGTTCAAATGGACAAACCAGCAAAATATAAACCAAATACTCATTGGTATTATTCTTCTGGAACAACCAATTTATTATCTCGAATTTTAAGAAGCCAATTTAAAACACAACAAGAATATCTTGATTTTTGGTACAGCGCCGTAATCGATAAAATAGGAATGAATTCGATGATTGTGGAGCAGGATATGTCAGGAACGTTTGTAGGTTCATCTTACGGATGGGCAACACCAAGAGACTGGTCAAAATTTGGATTGTTATATCTTCATAAAGGAAACTGGAACGGAGAACAAATTTTAGACGAAGGTTGGGTAAAATACACATCAACTCCAACGAATACTTCTGATGGAAAATATGGAGCGCAATTTTGGTTAAACGCTGGAGGGAAATTCCCAGATGTTCCTCGTGATATGTTTTATTGCAGCGGTTACCAAGGTCAAATGGTGGCGATTATTCCGTCTTTGGATATGGTAATTGTGAGAATGGGAGTAAGAGAAGAAGAGCCTGGATTTGATTTTAATGGGTTTTTGAAGGAGGTTATTTCTTCTGTGAAAAAGTAATTTAGGGCAGTTATGAAAGTAAAATTAAATGAAGAACTTAGATTTTTGTATTATTTAGTTAGTACAATAATTTTTATTGGGAGTCTTGGATTTTTAATATATAGTATATGGATTAATGAAATTACTGCTATTATTTTTTGCAGTATTTTTTCATTGTTTGTATTCTTTTTTAAGAGAAGATTTAAAAAAGTAGAAGAATAAATTGTTTTAAAAACGCAAAGTTCGCAAAGCTTAATTAAAAACTTTGCGAACCTTGCGTAAACCTTAGCGCTCTTTGCGGTTAAGAATGTTTACAAATCAAATCCTAAATTCACACCTAATTTCGTAGCAATGATTTTAGTAATTCTTTGTTTTAATTCTGGTATTTTAATGCTTTCGATAACGGCATTTGAGAATGCGTACATTAATAAAGCTTTAGCTTCTTTTTTCGGGATTCCGCGCGACTGCATGTAGAACATTGCTGTTTCATCAAGCTGTCCAACAGTACATCCGTGAGAACATTTTACGTCATCAGCAAAAATCTCTAATTGTGGTTTTGCGTTGATTGTTGCTTTGTCACTCAATAAAATGTTGTTGCTTTTTTGGAAAGCATTTGTTTTTTGAGCTTCTTTTTCTACCAAAACTTTTCCGTTGAAAACTCCTGTTGAGCGATCAGAGAAAATTCCTTTATAATCTTGGAAACTTTCGCAATTTGGTTGTGCGTGGTTTACCAAAGTATAATGGTCAACGTGTTGTTTGTCATTTAAGATTGAAATTCCGTTAAGCGTACTTGTCAATCTTTCACCAAAGTGATAAAAGTTTAAGTTGTTACGAGTTAAATTTCCACCAAAAGAGAAAGTGTGCACGTAAGCATGGCTTTCCTGTTGTTGCGAAACGTAAGTGTTGTCAATTAAATTGGCTTCACTATTATCGTTTTGAATTTTGTAATAATCAACAATCGCACGTTTTTGAGCAAAAATCTCAGTAACAGAGTTTGTTAAAACCGGATTTTCATTCAAACTTTGGTGGCGCTCAATAATTTGAACATGTGAATTTTCGCCCACAATAACCAAATTTCTTGGCTGAACCATTAAAGCTGCTTCATTTCCTGTTGAGAAATACATGATCTCAATTGGTTTATCAGCCACTTTTTTCTTTGGGATATTGATAAAAGCACCTTCAATTGCAAAAGCCGTATTCAATGAAGTCAAGCTGTCATCTTTACTTGCAATCTGATTAAAGTATGTATCAATAACCATTTTATATTTTGGTTTGGTCAATGCTGATGACATCAAGCAAACATCAATTCCGTCATGCGTTGTAGAAGACAAATGTGAACTGAAAACACCATCGATAAATACTAATTTGTACGTATCAATTTCGTGTAAAAAGTATTTTTTTACCTGATTAAATTCGATTGCATTTTCCTGCTTTGGAAAAACCGTAAAGTCATTTTTTAAGATGGCATTTAGCGATGTATATTTCCAAGCTTCTTCTTTTTTGGTTGGGAAACCTTTATTTTCGAAGTTTTTTAAAGCATTTGTGCGTATGTCATGTAAATCTGAATGTACATCAACACGCTCTTCAAAAGCCATAAAAGACGATACTAATTTTTCTTTTAAATCCATTTTCTGTTTTAGTCTTAAAGTCGAAAGTCGAAAGTCGAAAGACTTTAGATTGTCGACTGTTTTTGCCTAAAGGTCAAGAATTAAAGCATAAAGTTTTTGACTTTATGGCTTTCGACTTTATGACTTTGGGCTCAAATATTTAATGAAACCGCTTAATAATTTCGATATTTCTGTTACCGATTCTAAAAGCATTTCAAATTCTTCTTTTATAATATATTCTAAATCAAAAGCTAAATATAATTGAGATCTTACTTCTCCTGCTGATGCTTTGGCTACATATAAAAAGTAAATAAACTCTTTGTCTGTATTTCTCTCAAAACCTTCCGCTATATTTGATGATATAGAAAGTGATGCACGTCTAATTTGTCTAACAAAATCAAAGTCTTTTTTGAAATTAGAATTTTCAGTAATCAAATATATTTTCTTATTGAAGATTCGAGATTTTTGCCAAGAATTTATTTCCTCAAAAGATTTGAATTTACTCATATTGTATTTCCGACTTTATGACTTTTGACTTTCGACTTTACGACTTAGAATTAGTTTTCTGCTTTGATCCAGTCGTATCCTTTTTCTTCTAATTCGTAAGCTAATTCTTTTCCGCCAGATTTTACGATTCTTCCGTTGTAAAGAACGTGAACGAAATCAGGAACGATATAATCTAATAAACGTTGGTAGTGTGTAATCACGATAATAGCGTTTTTGTCGCTTTTTAATTTGTTTACACCATTTGCAACAATTCTTAAAGCATCGATATCAAGACCAGAATCGGTTTCGTCAAGGATAGCTAATTTTGGCTCTAACATTGCCATTTGGAAGATTTCGTTTCTTTTTTTCTCTCCTCCAGAAAACCCTTCATTAAGAGAACGAGAAAGAAATTTACGATCGATTTCTAACAATTCAGATTTCTCACGAATTACTTTCAGCATTTCGTTAGCTGGCATTTCTTCTTGACCGTTTGCTTTACGAGTTTCGTTGATAGCAGTTTTCATAAAGTTAGTTACACTAACTCCAGGAATTTCTACTGGATATTGAAATGAAAGGAAAACACCTTTATGTGCTCTTTCTTCAGGAGCTAAATCAGCAAGATCTTCTCCGTCAAGAATAACCTCTCCATCTGTAACTTCATAATTTTCATTTCCTGCAATAACAGCAGAAAGTGTACTTTTTCCAGAACCGTTTGGTCCCATGATAGCGTGAACTTCTCCAGCTTTAACTTCTATATTAATTCCTTTAAGAATTTCTTTATCACCAATCGCGGCGTGAAGGTTTTTTATTGATAACATTGTTTTTTATTTTATATAAATGTCAATTCTATTTTTGTTTGTTGGTTTAGGGTGTCGGCATTAAAATGCGTGTGTCCTAAATATTCCATGCCTAAATAATCGGCTGATTTTTGAAACGGAATATAAAAACTTTCGTCAGTTTCATCATCGTGAGAATTTGATATCACTCCGATTTTTTTTCCTCTTAGTTTTCTTCCGGTTTCTTTTTCAATTCGGATTAAATCTGAAATCCTGTCGAAAAAGACCTTCATAATTCCGCTCATATTATACCAATAAATGGGCGTTGCAAAAATTAAAGTATCGTACTTTTCGATAATTCCTCTTATCAGAGGTAAAAAATCATCGCCTAAATTTTTGCTTTCGTAATCATAATGGGAAATATTATAATCACTTAAATTAACTACATCAATGTTGTGTTCTTTCGAAAGTTTATCTACAATTTTTGCTGTATTTCCGTTTTTTCTAGAAGAACCTAAAATGATGACTTTTTTATTTTGCATCTTCCAATTAACCTACAGATCCTTCTAAAGAAATCTCTAATAATTTTTGAGCTTCAACAGCAAATTCCATTGGCAGTTTGTTCAAGACATCTTTACTGAAACCGTTTACAATTAAGGCAATCGCTTTTTCGGTTGGAATACCTCTTTGGTTGCAATAGAAAACCTGATCTTCTCCAATTTTACTTGTAGTTGCTTCGTGCTCAATTTTTGCAGATGGATTTTTACTTTCGATATAAGGAAAAGTATGTGCACCGCAATTGTTACCCATTAACAATGAGTCACATTGAGAAAAGTTTCTTGCATTCTCAGCTCTTGGAGAGATTTGCACTAAACCACGGTAGCTATTTTGTGATTTTCCAGCCGAGATACCTTTAGAAATAATAGTCGATTTAGTATTTTTTCCTAAATGGATCATTTTTGTTCCAGTATCAGCTTGTTGGAAATTATTTGTTACAGCAATAGAATAAAATTCTCCTACCGAATTATCTCCTTTTAATACACAAGAAGGATATTTCCAAGTTACAGCAGAACCTGTTTCAACCTGCGTCCAAGAAATTTTAGCGTTTGTTTCGCATAAACCTCTTTTAGTTACGAAGTTGTAAACTCCACCTTTTCCTTCTTTGTTTCCTGGGAACCAGTTTTGAACGGTAGAATATTTAATTTCTGCATCATCCAAAGCGATCAATTCAACCACAGCAGCGTGTAATTGATTTTCGTCACGGCTTGGAGCAGTACATCCTTCAAGGTAAGAAACGTAACTTCCTTCATCGGCAATAACTAGAGTTCTTTCGAATTGCCCAGTTCCTGCTTGATTGATTCTGAAATACGTTGAAAGTTCCATTGGGCATTTTACGCCTTTCGGAATATAACAGAAACTTCCGTCAGAGAAAACCGCTGAGTTTAACGCTGCGTAGAAGTTGTCTTTTTGAGGTACAACAGTTCCTAAATATTTTTTTACTAATTCAGGATGTTCTTTAATAGCTTCAGAAATTGGACAGAAAATAATCCCTTTTTCTGCCAAAGTTTTCTTGAAAGTTGTAGCTACAGAAACAGAATCGACAACAATATCCATAGCGACATTGTTCATCATTTTTTGCTCGTCAACAGAAATTCCAAGTTTTTTATACATCTCTAATAATTCTGGATCAACATCGTCCAAAGTTTTATTAGGATCTACTTGTTTTGGAGCTGAATAATAAGAAATCGCCTGAAAATCTGGTTTTTCGTAATGTACGTTTGCCCATTCTGGTTCGATCATTTCTTTCCAAGCGCGGAAAGCTTCGATACGCCATTCGGTCATCCATTCAGGTTCTTCTTTTTTAAGCGAAATAGCTCTCACGATTTCTTCGTTTAAGCCAATAGGGAAAGTTTCAGATTCTATATTAGTATAAAATCCGTACTCATATTCTTTAGTTTCCAGTTCGATTTTTAAATCGTCTTCGGTGTATTTGCTCATTATATTTTTAATGTTGTCTTAAAGTTTTTAAAGTCCAAAGTTTAAAAGTCGTTGAGAGTCTTTGCAGACTTTATGACTTTCGTCTTTTGACTATAAAGAGAATGATTCTCCACATCCGCAAGTTCTGCTTGCGTTAGGATTATTGAAAACAAATCCTTTTCCGTTTAATCCGCCAGAAAATTCTAAAATTGTTCCAGCTAAATAAAGGAATGATTTTTTTTCAACAGCAATTTGTATGTCGTTGTCAACGAATATTTTATCGTCATCTCCTTTGGTTTTGTCAAATTTTAAATCGTAAGACAAACCAGAGCATCCACCACTTTTTACGCCTACTCTTACGTAGTCGTGCGCGGCGTCAAAACCATCATCAGTCATCAAATCGATGATTTTCTTTTTGGCAGTATCAGAAACTTTTATCATTGTTCTTAGATGTTTGTTTTTAATGAACATTTTTTGGTCTGTAATGAATTTAGTACAGATTTAAAACGCTAATTTTCAATGTTAAATAGAAATTATCTGCAAAGATACGACTTAAAAACCTTTTTCCATAACGGTTCACATTATTATAACAAATGTGAAAATAGATAATACTTATTTTGATAAAATAGGAATCAAAATTAGAAAAGAATAATTGTTTTTCAATCGAGCTGCAAATATCGCTCCTAAATGTTAAAAAACAAGTATTTCTACTGATTATAGTCGTTTTTTATTCAATATTTTTGCAGAAAATTAGGAGTAATTATGAAAAAACAAAATGAAATAAAGTGGTTTAAACCTTTGTTTGCTATGATTTTTGTTTTAGGAGTAGGTGCTGTGGTTTTGGTTTTTAGCAGTGAACCTGAAAAGAATGATAGTGGAGCTAAAGAAGAAAGTATTGCCAATATAATCTCTTCTGGAAGCAAAGAAACAGATGTGCAGAAGAATATTTTAGATTCTTTAAATACATTAAAAATGGCTTATGATGAGGCTATTTTAGAAAAAACAGCTTTGTCTAAAGAATTAGAATTAGAGCGTAAGAATGTTGAAAATTTGATGGCGATTATTAAAGCTTCAAATAATCCTTCGACTGAGCAGATTAGAATTTATCGAAATCAGCTTTCAGATCTGAATACTTCCTTAGAAAACAGGGTTCAGGAAATTAAAAAATTAAAATCTCAGAATAAAAGTTTGCTGACAGAGATTGAAAGCCAAAATGTTGTCATGTATAAGCAAAAAGCAGAAAATGACACTTTGATTTCAAAACAAAAAACATTAGAATCGACTTTAAAAGATGCTTCAAAATTGTATTTAAGTAATTTTAAAGTTGTTGCACTTCGCGAAAAAAGCTCTGGAGCCGAATTGGAAACAACCAAAGCAAAGAATACAAAAAAGCTTAAGGCTAGTTTCACGCTAAACGGAAATGCAGTAGCAAAGCCAGGAAAGAGAGTTTTTTATGTTCAGGTTTTAGATCAGAAAAATACGGTTATGGGCGATAATAAGCTGATTGAATTTGGAAATGATAAAGCACTTGTTTACAGTTTTATTGTTAGCACGGACTTTCAAGGAAAATCTCTGAATGCTTATGGAATTCTAAATGCAGACCAATTTAAGAAAGGAACTTATTTTGTGAATTATTTTGATAAGCAGGAAATAATGGGAAGTACTTCGATTACATTAGAATAATCTGAAGTTTTTAACCTTAAATTTTAGTAAAAGGAGTTTGAATTTTCTAGCTTTGTTCTTTTAGAAAATCATTCTCATGAAACTTTACCCAATAGAATCTGGAAATTTTAAGTTAGATGGAGGCGCAATGTTTGGCGTTGTTCCTAAAACAATTTGGAATAAAACCAATCCTGCAGATGCCAATAATCTTATTGATATTGCTGCACGCTGTTTATTAATTGAAGATGGAAATCGTCTTATCTTAATTGATACTGGAATGGGCGACAAGCAATCAGAAAAATTCTTTGGATATTATTCGCTTTGGGGTTCACATTCTTTAGATAAATCCCTAGCAAAATATGGTTTCAATCGTGATGATGTTACAGATGTTTTTATGACGCATCTTCATTTTGATCATTGCGGAGGAAGTGTTCAATGGAATTCGGATAAAACAGGTTACGAGCCGGCTTTTAAAAATGCTAAATTCTGGACAAACGAAAATCATTGGGAATGGGCAACGAAACCAAACGCTAGAGAAAAAGCTTCTTTCTTGTCTGAAAATATTCTGCCAATGCAAGAAAGCGGACAATTGAATTTTGTTGAAAGGCCAGATTCTGATTTTGGTTTTTCGAAAGAATTAGGTTTCGATATTTACTATGTTGATGGACATACCGAAAAACAGATGATTCCACATATCAAATATCAAGATAAAACGATTGTTTTTTGCGCCGATTTGTTGGCTACAGCCGGACATATTCCGCTTCCTTATGTTATGGGATACGATACAAGACCGTTGCTGACAATGCCAGAAAAGGCAAAATTTTTAAATGTGGCGGCAGATAATAATCATTATTTGTTTTTAGAACACGATGCCCACAATCAAATCATAACTGTGGAACATACCGAAAAAGGTGTTCGATTAAAAGAGGTTTTTACCTGCGAAGAAATTCTTTAAAAATAGATCATTTACAAAAAATAAAAAATCCCATTTTCAGTATTTAGAAAATGGGACTTTTTTATCTTTAACTAATTGTAATTCTTAAGTTTAGTTGGTTTTAAATTTCCAAACTTGGCCTACGGTTTCGCCACCTTTATTGTCTTTGACCGTTACTTGCCAGTAATATTGTTTTCCTGGTTCTATTGTAACATCAACAGTTTTTTCAGATTTGCTATCACTTACTTTTTCAGTTGGCGGATTTGCCGTTCCGAAATAAACGTCATAGGTAAGTACATCTGCTGTATCAACATCTGATGCATTCCATTGCAAACTTGCAGTTGTTGTGCTCAAAGCAACATTCATTTCTGGAGAAATTAACGCCGGAGCAAAAGGCAAATGATTGACAACAGCGACACCAGCAGTATAAAATTTAAAAGTGGAAGAATAAGCACTAGACAGACCTTTACTGTCTGTTGCTTTTACTCTCCAGTAATAAGCCGTGTTTTTGTCTAAAGCTAAAGCGCTTGTTGAAAGAGACGAATTATCCAACGTACTCACAATTTGACTAAATGCATTGTCTTTTGCAATTTGAATCTGATAAACAATAGCATCTTTTTGTTCGTCAGTTGAAGCATTCCACTGAAAAGAAACATTATTGTCTAAACATAATTTATTATCTGCAGGAAGGCTTAATACTGGCACTGTAGGAGCTGTATTTACTACTGGCGGAGTGACAGGATCATCTCCACCTCCGCTTCCGCAGGCTGCAAATACTAAACAGATTATTGAAAGATATATAGAATTCTTCATTTTTTATTTTTTTATGATTTTAACGTATTCTGGAGTGTCTAAATTGATTTTGGCAGCATAAATTCCTGAAGGTAATTTTTCAAGATTTAAAAGAGCTTTTCCGCTTTCAATATTATAAGTTCCGTGAGAAACTAATTGACCGCCAAAATTGTACAATTCAATTGCAATTTCAGTTTTAGTACTTGGAATTTCGATTTCAATAGTTCCTGTAGTAGGGTTAGGGTAAGCTGCAAGTATAGTTCCTAGTTCATACGAAGTAACTTTTTTAGCAAAAACACCTTCACAAGCTTTGGCAGTAGCCACTTCGACTAATGCTGCTTTGTCTAGAGAAACTGTAAAATTCTTGTCTGTTGTCTGGAATTGCTCTGCGCCATCAATAAATACTGTAAAAGGAGCAGTTCCTTCTGTAATTTCAACTTCTACATTCTTAGCAGATACATTAGATTTTCCTGTAATTGTTGCACCTTTTTGAATGGTTACATTAAAGTTTTGCTCAAAAATCATGTCAGGAATAGTAATCTTAATTTTGTAAACGCCTGGAGTTAATGCAGTAACTTTTAGAGCATTATCTGTAAAGGTATAAGGCTTGTCGTTTATCATTGCATTGTAAGCAAAAGAAGCTTTTCCGACAATGCTAATCTCTCCATTATTTTCGCCTAAACAAGATTCTCCTTTAGTTTCTACAGTAAAGTTGTTTGAAGCTAAAACTAATTCGCCAGTACATTCTGTGTTATATTTAGCAATTGCATCTTTGTTACTAGACCAATTTGAATTTGAATAAGCAACATCATCAACAAGAATGCAATATAATTGCGAGTTACCAGTAAGAGATAGATTGTAATTTTTAATCAAAGTATTTTTTCCATTTCTTAAATCCAAACTTGTTAATTGGTTATCATTTGCATAAAGACCAACCAAAGCTGTGTTTTTTGAGATGTCTAAAGTTTTTAATTGATTTTTCGAAACATCTAACGAAGTAATGGCTGTATTTGGGGAAACATCAATAGTATTTAATTTGTTATTAGAAACTTCCAGGACAAGCAATCCGGTATTTCTAGAAACGTCAATCGTACTAAGTTGATTGTAACTTGCCAATAATGATGTTAAAGCATTTAGATTAGATACATTTAGGTTTTCAATCTTATTGCTAGTAATTCTTATCCCTTTTAGAAGCGGATTTTTAGAAAAATCTAAAGAAGTTAGCTGATTATTATAAACATCTATTTTTGTCAGATTTATGTTTGTGCTAAGATCTAAAGTGTTTAACTGATTATTACCAGCATCTAAACTTGTTAATGCGGTATTTTTAGAAATATTCAAACTAGTCAAATTGTTTCTGTAAATACTTAAAGTTTTTAAAGCTGTATTTTTAGAAACATCTACACTGGTTAGTTCATTATAATATGCTGCTACGTTTGTTAAATTTATATTAGCAGATAAATCTAAAGAAGTTAATTTATTATTTGATAAGTTAACGTCTTCCAAGTTTACGTTTTTAGATAAATCTACAGAAGTTAAATTGGCAGAAGAACAGTATAAAGTTGCTAAAGATTTAAAGGCTTGAATACCTGTTAAATCAGATACTTTTAGGTTGGTGTCGGTAAGATCTAAGTATGTTATTTTCTCAATACTTGAAGTTAAAACTTTTCCATTTTCGCCATCTTTATCAATGTTTTTGGCAATTAATAATTTTTCAAAATTTGGATCAGGAATTAAAGTGAACTTTCCGTTTAGCGGACAAGCTTCAGTAGAGTATGTTGCAGTTGCATCTTTTGCGATCCATTTATCGTTTGAGAATGCAGCATCATCTACTTGAATACAAAGCAAGTTTGGATTTTGTGTGAAATTTCCAAAAATCACTCTTTCCATATTAACATTGTTTCCGTTTTTCAAGTTTAAGTTGTATAGCTCATTACTTGCACAGTCAATTTCTTTTAAAGCTGTGTTTTTAGAAACATCTAAACTTTCCAATTTATTAATGCTTGCGCTTAATACCGTTAACTTACTATTTCTAAAAGGATTTAAAGCAGTAAGAGCATTATTGCTGCAATTTAAATTTGTTAATTGATAAAGATAAGAAAGGTCTAATGTTGTAATGTTATTATTACTGCAATTCAAATCACTTAAAAAGCTGCTCTGAGAAAGATTTAAAGTTGCAATACTATTTGCGCTACAGTCTACGGTAGCTAATAAGTAATTTGCAGAAATATCTAAAGAAGTCAATTGGTTTTTGCTAACATTTAAATTGGTCAGCGATGTATTTTTCGAAATATTAATAGCTGTCAATTTGTTGTCTGAAGCTTCTAAGGAAGTTAAGGCCTTAAAATCTTGTAATCCTGTTAAGTCAGAAATATTGCTTTTTGATACATTTAGAGAAGTTAAACTATCAATATTGTAAGTGGCAACTTTTCCGTTTGGACCATCTTTGTCAATTCCAAGAGCGATTAATTTATTTTCAAAATTAGCGTCAGGAATTAGTGTAAAAGGTTCTGCGTCTGGACAAGCATCAGATGAGTAAACTGTAGTAGCATCTTTTAGTTTGCTCCAATTTGCATTAGAAAAATCTACATCGTCAACCTGAATACATTTTAAAGAAGGGTTATTTACGAAGCTGGAATAATAAGCTGTATTAATCAAATTGTTTGCACCATTTTTAATATTTAGTTTGAACAATTTATTATTAGGAGCATTTATATATGCTAATTTAGTGTTTTTAGATAAATCTAAAGTTGTTATTCTATTATCAGAACATAATATTTGAGTTAGTAATACATTGTTCGAAACATCTAAAGAAGTTAGCAAATTGCCATAAATAGATAAAGAACTCAATTTAGTATTTGCAGCTAAATTAATATCTGTCAATTGATTATAACTCGCAGATAAATCGGTTAGTTTAGTGTTTTTAGAAATGTTTAAAGCAGTTAATTGATTGCTGTTAACATTTAAGCTTCCTAATTCTAAATTCCCAGAAACATCTAACGTTGTTAATTGGTTGTCTCTGATAGTTACGGACCATAATCGAGTATTGTTTGATAAATCAATTGATGTTAATTTATTAGTAGCAAGATTTAAAACAATCAATTCGGTATTTTTAGAAAGGTCAACAGTTGTAAGATTATTATCATTTGCCTCTAATGAAATTAGAGATCTAAAGTCTTGAATACCTGTTAGGTCAGAAATTTTATTATTGCTATCATTTAAACTCAAACTATTTAAATTTGAAATATTTAAAGTGCGCACTTTTCCGTTTTCACCATCTGTGTCTAAACCTTTAGCAATTAATATTCTTTCAAAAGCTAAGTCAGGAATTAAAGTTTGCTGTTCGTTTAAAGGGCAAGCTTGAGTTGAATAATTTGCAGTTGCATCTTTTGCGATCCAGTTTGCTTCAGAAAAGGCAGCATCATCGACTTCGATACAAGCTAAATGAGGATTTTCGGTGAAATTTCCAAAAATCATACGTTGCATGTTTGCATTGTTGCCATTCTTTAAATTAAGATTGTGCAGGTTATTAGAAGCTGCGTCTACCTCTTTTAGAATGGTATTTTTAGAAAGATCTAAACTTACTATTTTATTAAAACTTACACTTAGATTGGTTAGTTTTGTGTTTTTTGATACGTTTAAATCAAAAAGATTATTGTTGTTAGCTTTAAGCTGCGTTAAAAGAGTATTTTTTTCAACATTTAGTGCTGTCAAATTATTTTTAGAGCAGTCTAACGAAGTTAAAGACGTAAAATCTTCAATTCCCTTTAGATCTTTAATATTGCTGTTAGATACATTTAAAGATGTAACGTTAAGGATATCAGAAGTTAAAACTTTTCCATTTTTGCCATCTTTATCAATTCCTTGTAAAATTAATGCCTCTTCAAAATTCGCGTCAGGAATTGCGGTATATGCCAATACAACATCGCAAGAAGTAGAATAGCTAGCGTTGCTATCTTTCAATCCTGACCAGTTCGCATTAGAATAGTCAACATCATCAACTTCAATACAACTTAATTTATTACTTATAAAACCTCTGTAATTACTTGTGTTAGTTATGAAATTTTTATTATTACCATTTTTAACGTTCAAATAAATTAAGTTATTATTATAACCACAAGTAAATTTTGTTAGTACAGTATTTTTAGATACATCTAAAGATCTTATGTCGTTTTGATCGACATTAAGAGTTAATAACTGTAAGTTTTTAGAAACATCTAATAATTTCAAATCGTTAAGTTCTGCATTTAAAACTTGTAAATTAGGATTGTTCGTAACGTCTAACGTTTTAAGCCTGTTATAATAACAGTAAAGTTCTTGCAGTGCAGTATTATTAGAAACGTTTATTCCCGTTAAAGGATTTTCGATAGTATTTAACATCTTTAAAGCGATGTTTTTTGTAACATTTAGCTCGCTTATTGAGTTTCTTGAAATGGATAAATTTTCTAAAGCTAAATTTGAGCTAACATCAATTTTTGTAAGCTTATTACTATTTAAATCTAAATCCTTAAGATTTACGTTTTTAGACACATTAATTTCAGACAAATTAGTAAATCTGCTTGCAAAAGACGTCAGTTGAGTAAAAGGGGATAGATCAATTTTATTAATAGCAGTAGATCCTCCACTTGTTGAAAGATCTAATTTTTTTAGATTTTCAAAATATTCTAAACCTGTCAAATCGGTTACAGTAGTGATATTTAAGTATAAGGTTTCGGTAGCTAAAACTTTAGATTTTATAACCTTACCATCAACTACACCATCAACATTATTAGCTATTAAAACTTTCTCAAGTTCTGGATCTGGTATTAAAAGATACTCAGGAGTTTGGCAAACTGTCGAGAAAGCAACATTATTTGGTTTGTATGAGCTCCAATTGGTGTCAGAATAAGCAACATCATCAACTAAAATACAATATAAACTTGGAGTGTATGTTAAGTTTAATTTTTTAAGTAAAGTATTGTTTCCATTTTGAAGATTTAAGGTTTCAAGCCTACTATTATCTTGACAATACAAGGTATTCAAAAGTGTGTTTTTACTCAGATCCAATGATGTCAGAAGGTTTCTGTTTGCATACAGATATTGTAAATTTGTATTTGTAGAAAGATCTAGACTGCTTAATTGATTTTCATAGCAGTATAGGTCTATTAAGTTTGTAAGATTAGAAAGATTTAAACTCGTAATTTGGTTGTTACCGCAAAACAAATTTATAAGTTTAGTGTTTTTAGAAACATTCAAACTTGTTATAGTACCATTTGAATCACATCTCAATGTCGTTAATTCTAAATTGTTAGATACATCTAATGATGTCAATTTATTTGACATAGTATATAATTGAGTTAAAGAGGTAAAATCTTCAATACCTGTTAAATCAGTAATATCAGAACTTGAAACATCCAATATGGTTATCGAATTGATATCATTAGTTAGTACTTTCCCATCAGCAACTCCAGAATCAATACCTAAAGCGATCAATTTATTTTCAAAATTCACATCAGGGATTTTCGTGTATTGTTCTGTTCCTTCTACATATACCTGAACATGGTCTATTAAAACAGAAAAAGGAGCACTATCAAAACTAAAAGTAGAAATAGATAAATCGTAAGAAAGATTTGCATCTGGAGTAAAAGTTGCTTCCTTCTCGGTCCACGAATTATTAGTCGCAAAAGTACTTGTAGATAAGGTACTAGAACTTCCGTTTTGTGAAATATTTAATGCAATAGGATGGGTTCCATCATAATTATTATCTACATACTTGTATTTGAACTTAATCTTATACGTAACGCCTGCCTGTAACGGAACTTGCGTCGTAATTTTAGGGGAAGCACTTACATAAGACAATTCTGCACTAAATGATCCATTATAACTGGTCAAATTGCGAGTAACATTGTTTGCTATGGTCCAGCCTATGATTGAAGGGCCAGTTCCCCAAGATTCTAGTCCTCCGTTGGAAACTAGATTGGTTTGTGCGTAAGTAGAAAAAGTTGCCAGAAACAGCAATAAGAGTAGTTTTGCTTTCATAGAAAAAATTTAGAATTCAGTCGCGCAATTATAAGATAATTAAAGTAATAATCTTTACGGGAAGCCGTAAGCAATATATTTTTTGTTGATTTTTTCATCATTCAGCAACAAATACATGCAAAAAATATATTTTTAGTTTATCAAACCCCTAGTTCTAATGGTTTGATTCGTAAATGTTTGCAAATCGTATAGTTTTGAGTAATTTTCGTCAAAATTTCATAACACATTGTTAACAGTTAGTTTTTTGTAACAAAAAAGCATAATTTAGACCCATCTTTTAACTTTACTTATAATATAGATACATGAGTCATATAAAACCTCTTAAATTATCTGCTTTTGCACTACTTGTTTTAGCAGGATGTAGCGCTACAGTTCAAGCGCAGGTTTCTACTTCAAAAGAGTTTATTACAGCACCTACAACAGTTGTAAAAAAAGCTCCTCTTAGCGAAAACGAATTAAAAAGATGGAGCCATCTTGATTTGATAAAAGACTCAATTCCAGGAATGAGCGTTGATAGAGCTTATGCTGAACTATTACAAGGTAAAAAAGGGCAGAAAGTAATTGTAGGAATCGTAGACTCTGGTGTAGATATCGAGCACGAAGACTTACAAGGAATGATTTGGACTAATAAAAAAGAAATTCCAGGAAACGGAATCGATGATGATAAAAACGGATTTATCGATGATGTTCATGGATGGAATTTTCTTGGAGATGCTGTTCACGAAAATCTAGAATTGACTCGCATCGTAAAAAAAGCCGATGATGGTTCTCCAGAATACAAAGCTGCTTTAGCAGAATATACTAAAAAGTATGAAGAGGCTCTTCAAGACAAACAGCAAGCAGATTTTTTACTTGATGTTCATAATACAATTAAAAAAGAACTTAATAAATCAGACTATAAACTCGAAGATTTAAGCGCAATTACTTCAACAGATCCAAAAGTGGCAAGAAGTAAAGCAATTATGACTCAGATTTTTACTAATGCAGGGCCAACTTTTGATCCAGAATCTGAATTGACTGAATACAGCGAGCAAGTTGAAGATCAGTTAAAATACAATTTAAACAAAGATTACGACGGAAGAAAAATCGTAGGAGATAATCCAGAAGATATTAAAAACAACCATTATGGAAATAATGTTGTTTTTGGTCCAGACAAAGAAAAAGCACTTCACGGAACTCACGTTGCCGGAATTATTGCTCAAATTAGAGGAAATAATTTAGGAGGAGACGGAGTAGCAAATAACGTTGAAATTTTGACTGTTAGAGCCGTGCCAGACGGAGATGAGTACGATAAAGATATTGCTTTAGCCATTCGTTACGCAGTAGATAACGGAGCAAAAGTAATTAACGGAAGTTTCGGAAAAAGCTTCTCTCCACACAAAGAATGGGTTTATGATGCTATTAAATATGCAGAAAAGAAAGACGTTTTAATTGTTCATGCTGCAGGTAACGATGGTTATAATATTGACGAAATAAAAAACATCAATTATCCAAACGACTCTAAAGACAATGTAAAAGAATTTGCAAGTAATTTAATTACAATTGGAGCGATTAATAAATCATACGGAGAAAATGTTGTAGCTTCATTTTCAAACTTCGGAAAAATAAACGTAGACGTTTTTGCTCCAGGTGAAGAAATTTATGCAACAGTTCCAAACAATAAATACAAATACTTACAAGGAACATCAATGGCATCTCCAAATGCAGCAGGTGTTGCGGCGTTAATTCGTTCTTACTATCCAAAATTAAAAGCGGCTCAAGTTAAAAAGATTTTAATGGACTCTGGAGTTGCCCTTCCTTCAATGGTTGTTTTAGGGAAAAGCGAAAATCCTAACGAAAAAACACCGGCCGTTTCTTCTGTAGAATCATCAAAAACAGCAAAGATGGTAAATGCTTACAATGCTTTATTAATGGCAGAAAAGATGTCTAAAAAATAAACTATAATAAACGATTAATCCAATGGAAGGGCTAACGCTCTTCCATTTTCTATTACATATAAACATGCGAAAAATTATTTTACTTTCTTTCCTAAGCTTAGGCTTTAACTCGGCTTTTGCACAAAGCGCTCCATATTGGCAGCAGCACGCTGACTATAAAATGGAGGTTTCGATGGATGTAAAAAACTATCAGTACAAAGGAAAACAAGAATTGGTATATACCAATAATTCTCCTGATACGTTGAAAAAAGTATTCTATCATTTATATCCAAATGCCTTTCAGCCAGGAAGCGAAATGGATGCACGCCTTCATTTTATTAAAGATCCAGACGGAAGAATGGTAAACAAAGTTAAAGGAGCCGACGGAAAAGAAATAAAACAAAGCCGTATTGAAACTTTAAAACCAAACGAAACAGGTTATCTAAAAATTACAAACTTCAAACAAGATGGTGCTGTAGCTCAAACTAGAGTTTCTGGAACAATCTTAGAAGTAACTTTGGCTAAACCAATTTTGCCAAATTCTAAAACAACTTTTACATTAGATTTTGACGGACAAGTTCCAGTTCAAATTCGCCGTTCTGGAAGAAACAATTCTGAAGGAGTAGAACTTTCTATGTCACAATGGTATCCAAAACTAGCCGAATTTGATTTCGAAGGATGGCATGCAGATCCGTATATCGCAAGAGAATTTCATGGAGTTTGGGGTAATTTTGATGTAAAAATTACAATCGATAAAGACTACACAATTGGAGGCTCTGGATATTTACAAGACAAAAATTCTATAGGACATGGTTACCAAGATGAAGGTGTAACTGTTACATATCCTAAAAAAGCAAAAACGCTTACTTGGCATTTTATCGCGCCAAATGTTCACGATTTTACTTGGGCTGCAGATAAAGAATACAATCATGATATTGTAAAAGGACCAAACGGTGTAGATTTGCATTTCTTTTACAAAAACAACGAAAAAACAACTGCAAACTGGAAACAGTTAGAGCCTTTAATGGTTAAAGTAATGGAATATTACAACCAAAGAGTTGGTGCATATCCATACAAACAATACTCATTTATTCAAGGCGGAGACGGCGGAATGGAGTACGCAATGTGTACTTTAATGCTAGGAAACGGAACTCTTGAAGGAATTTTAGGAACTGCAACGCACGAATTAGGACACTCTTGGTTCCAGCATATTTTAGCTTCAAACGAATCAAAACATCCTTGGATGGATGAAGGTTTTACAACGTACATAGAAGATAGTGCTTTGAATGAATTAAAAGGAGATAAAAAAGAGGCAAACCCTTTTGTAGGGAATTATAAAGCGTATTACAGTTTAGTAAATTCTGGAAAAGAACAGCCACAAACTACTCACGGAGATCGTTATGATGAAAACCGTCCGTACAGTATTTCTTCTTATGTTAAAGGAAGCCTTTTCCTTTCTCAATTAGAATATGTAATCGGAAAAGAGAATGTTGATGCAACTTTAAAAAGATATTTCAACGATTTTAAATTCAAACACCCAACTCCAAACGATATCAAAAGAACAGCAGAAAGAGTTTCTGGAGCTGAGTTAGATTGGTATTTAGTTGATTGGACACAAACTACAAATACTATTGATTACGGAATTAAAGACGTGGTAGATAATGCAGGAAAAACAACAATTTCTTTAGAAAGAATTGGAAGAATGCCAATGCCTATCGATTTAAAAGTTGATTATACAGACGGAACATCTGAGACATTCTATATTCCGTTAAGAATGATGAACTTCATCAAACCAAATCCAAACCCGAACGAAAAAAGAACAGTATTAGAAGACTGGGCTTGGGCACAACAAAACTATAGTTTTACAATTGAGAAGAACAAGACGTCAATCAAAAAAATCACGATCGATCCAAGCGGATTAATGGCTGATGTAAAACAAACAAATAACGTTTTTGAAGTGAAGTAAATCTCTCTTTTAGACATAAAAAAAGCCCTTAAAACTAAATTTAAGGGCTTTTCTTTTATAATCAAGTTTATTCCAGTTTTCTAGTTTTTATACCATTTTCATATCTGCAACAACCTCTGGTTGTGCTTTTTTAAACGGAACCCATTCTCTGTAACTAGCAGATCTCCATAACCATTCAATTGGTCCATAATTGTATTTTGAAAGCCACCATTTGCTAATGAATAGTTGAATTATAAAGACAGAAATAGCAAGGAAAAAGTAAAACCAATACGGCATTGAATCTGCAATTCCGAATCCGATTCCAGAGAAAATAATACCTGCCAATATATTTTGAGTCATATAATTGGTCAATGTCATTTTTCCGCCTGCGCTAAAATAGCTGAAAACCGTTTTTAATTTGCCATTGATATACAAAAGACAAATTCCAGTTGATATAAAAATCATCGTACTTAAAACCAGCCAGTAAAGCGGGTGGAAGATTTTTAGAAATTCTACTTTGTATATTATTATCATATTAAATGCAATTCCGATAATGACAGCCAATGCAAAACTAACAACACAGATATTTTTTAAAAGTCCTTTTAATTCTCTTAAGCGATTGAAAAAGTTTAGTTTTTGAAGTAAGAAACCAAAAAGCATACAACCCAACATTACATAATGGGCAGTAATAGCATAACCAGGAATAATAATTTGCTCGTAAAATGAAGCTAACAAGTTAAATCTAAAAAAGTCAATCCAATTTCCAGAATGATATAGTTTTAGATATTCAGGATTTGATGCAATTACAGGATGCTCAATTTTAAAACCATTTACATAAGCCATTACAAAAGGAACTGTAAGTACAATTACACCAGAAATAATAGCTAAAGTTTTGGCAGAACATCTATAAAAAAGCAATAATACAAGTCCTAAAAAGGCATAATCTTTTAAAATGTCGCCCAGCCAAAAAGCAGAATTAATAAATGCTAAAATAAATAGCAAAAACATTCGCCAAGCAAAAAAAGCGATAGGATTTTTTCCTTTAGAAGCCACGTTATTAATTAAAATGGCAAATCCGAAGCCAAATAAAAGAGTTAATAATGTCCAAGATTTTGCCGCAAATAAATAGCGGTTAATGTATAGAAGAATTTCAGAGAAAGTACTATGTTTAATTTCTTTCTCTATACCGATGTACAGGAAATCTAAATAATTTCCAATTGCTACGCCCAATATGGCCCAGCCCCGAAGTATGTCGACAATTGCAGTTCTTTTGCTCTGCTCGACAGGATGATAAGAATTTGTCATTTGATTGATGATTTTGTTGTGATTTGATTGATGATTTTAGAATAAACTTGATTAATGTTTAACGTTATCAAAAGTAGAGAAATTATGTATTGAATATTTTTTCTTATAATAAATTTCACAAAAAAAGCGTGTCATTCTGAAATAACACGCTTTTAAAATCTTATCGTTTTTAGATTATGCCAAATGATCTAGCATATCTTTTGTCATAGTTTCTAAATCAAATTTATGATTCCATCCCCAGTCTTCTCTAGCAGAAGAATCGTCAATGCTTGCCGGCCAGCTGTCTGCAATCTTTTGACGGAAATCTGGATTATAAGTAATTTCAAATTCTGGAATATGTTTTTTGATTTCTGCAGCAATTTCGGTTGGAGTAAAACTCATAGCAGCCAAATTGTACGAAGAATGTATTTTGATTTCCTCAACCGGTGCTTTCATAATATTAATTGTTGCATCAATTGCATCATCCATGTACATCATTGGCATTTTGGTTTCAGATGACAAAAAGCACTCGTATTTTTTATCAGCAATAGCTTTATAGAAAATATCAACTGCATAATCTGTAGTTCCGCCGCCTGGAGGAGTAGACCAGCTAATTAAACCAGGATAACGAATACTGCGAACATCAACACCATAAATATTATGATAATATTCGCACCATCTTTCACCTGCTTGTTTACTGATTCCGTAAACCGTAGAAGGTTCCATTACGGTATATTGAGGCGTATTTTCTTTTGGAGTTGTTGGTCCAAAAACAGCAATGCTTGAAGGCCAGAAAATCTTCTGAATCTTTTTGGCTTTAGCTAAATTCAAAACATGAAAAAGTGAATTCATATTCAAATCCCAAGCAAAAGCTGGATTTTTCTCCGCAGTTGCCGATAAAAGTGCAGCCATCAGATATACATCGGTAATTTTATGCACTTCTACCAAATGTTCGATCTGATTAAAATCTAAAGCATTGACCACTTCAAAAGGTCCCGAATTCACGACATCAGTATTTAATTTTCGAATGTCAGAAGCAATTACATTTTCTGTTCCGTATATTTTGCGCAGCTTTTGAGTCAGCTCCGTTCCGATCTGTCCGCAAGCGCCAATGATCAATATTTTTGGATTCATTTTCTCATGATTTTTAGATAGACAAATATAACGTTTTCGTAATCAAATGCGTTTTTTTGGAGTATAAATTATTAATTCAATAATTTAAAAGTTTTTTTGTTGGATTATTCACTTTTACAGGGGTGTGTCTTTGTGCCTTTTTATTTTCTGAAATAAAGTTCATTTTTTAAGAGGATAAAACAGAAAAAAGCGTCTTAATTAACGTCAGCAAAGACGAAAAAAATAACCTTGATTTATAGAATCTTTAGCATAAAAACAGAATTCATAATTGTAAATTTACTTCGTAACTTTGCAGCCTAACATTTTAATAAATGAAATACAAAATATCTCTTTTTCTGCTTTTGACAACTGTATTGTTTTCTTGCCAAAATGAAAATGAAAAACGCCTTGCGGAAAATGCAAAAGAGGCAAAAAAGAAAGAAGCTATTTTTAACAATATAAATAAAGGCTGGACTTTTCTAGACGAGCCTATTAATGAAATTTCAGAATCACAATTGAATTCATGGACAGAATGGCGCGAGTTTATAAAAGAAATTGGAGAAAAGCCTAGAAAAACCATTGGTGCGTTTCAGAAAAAATCGACTGCGATTTCTAAGAAAGCAATGGCTTTAAACAATAATATTCCGGCTCAATTCAATCAACCACAGATTAAAAGCCGTATTTCTATTTTGATTACCAAAATTAAAATGCTGGATTTATTTATTCATTTGAGCACCATTCCAGATGATAAAGTGGTGTTTTTGATACAAGAAATCAATAAAGAGCTGATTTCGTTAGAAAGACAAATGGACAAAATTGTTGAGAGAGCTAAGATTCCGAAAGAAGAAGGAGAAGCCGATTTTCTTAAAATGTTAGACACAACGCGCGCAATTCCAAGTTCTGCTCCGCCAATAGATCAAAATAATATACAGAAAGTTGAGTAAAAACGCCTTATATACTACATACGATAATCTGCCAAAAGCACAGCAGATTGCATCAAGTTTACTGGAAGGAAACCAAGTAAAAATGAATATCAGCGGATTATTAGGATCTGCTGTTTCATTTATTATACGTTCTGTTTTCAAGAAAACAGAATTGCCTTTTCTAATTGTTTTAGACAACAAAGAAGAAGCGGCTTATTATCTAAACGATCTCGAGCAAATGATTGGAGAACAAGATGTATTGTTTTATCCAGCGTCATTTCGCCGTCCGTACCAGATTGATGAAACCGATAATGCCAATGTTCTGCTTCGCGCTGAGGTTTTAAATCGAATTAACTCAAGAAAAAAACCAGCCGTAATTGTTACGTATCCTGAAGCACTTTTTGAAAAAGTAGTTACGAGAAGAGAACTTGATAAAAACACGCTGAAAGTGGCGCTGAACGATAAAATTTCAATTGATTTTATCAACGAAGTTTTATTCGAATACGAATTTAAAAGAGTAGATTTTATTACAGAACCTGGCGAATTTTCGGTTCGTGGAGGAATTGTCGATGTATTCTCTTTTTCAAACGATCACCCATACAGAATTGAGTTTTTTGGAAACGAAGTAGATAGCATAAGAACTTTTGATGTTGAAACGCAGTTATCTGTAGAAACGCATAAAAAAATCACGATTATCCCAAATGTTGAAAATAAACTTTTTCAGGAAAACCGTGAGAGTTTCTTAGATTATATTGCCGAAAAAACAGTTGTTTTCATTCAAAATACCGAAGGACTTTTTAGTCAATTAGACAAACAATTTGCAAGAGCAGAAGAAGCTTTTGAGAAATTGTCGAAAGAAATAAAACATGCTACGCCAGAACAATTATTTTTAAATCAGGCGTCATTTATAAAAAGATCTTTGGATTTTTCAGTTGTAGAATTGGCTTCAAGACCAGTTTATAAAACAACTAAGAAATTCGAATTTCATATTCAGCCTCAGCCATCTTTCAATAAACAATTTGATTTATTGCTGAATAATTTAAGCGACAATCATTTTAACGGATATGTCAATTATCTGTTTTGTTCGAATGATACTCAGGCAAAACGTTTTCATGATATTTTTGAAAGTTTAGACGAAGCCAATTCAGAAAATATCAGAAAGCAATATCATACGATTGTATTGCCTTTATACCAAGGTTTTATTGATGAAGAAAATCAAATAACAGCTTATACCGATCACCAGATTTTTGAGCGTTATCATAAATTCAATATTAAAAACGGGTATTCGAAAAAACAGAATATCACGCTTAAAGAATTAACTGCACTTTCGGTTGGCGATTATGTAACGCATATCGATCACGGAATTGGAAAATTCGGCGGCTTGCAGAAAATTCAAGTCGAAGGCAAAACGCAAGAAGCCATTAAATTGGTTTATGCCGATAATGATATTGTGTATGTGAGCATTCACTCGCTTCATAAAATTTCAAAATACAACGGAAAAGACGGAACGCCTCCGAAAATATATAAACTAGGATCGAACGCTTGGAAAGTTTTAAAACAGAAAACAAAAGCCCGTGTAAAACATATTGCGTTCAACTTGATTCAGTTGTATGCAAAACGTCGTTTAGAAAAAGGTTTTCAATTTGCGCCGGATAGTTATCTTCAAAATGAATTAGAAAGTTCATTTATTTACGAAGATACGCCAGATCAAACCAAATCGACAGCAGAAGTAAAAGCCGATATGGAAAGTGATCGTCCAATGGATCGTTTGGTCTGCGGTGATGTTGGTTTTGGAAAAACAGAAGTTGCGATTCGTGCTGCTTTTAAAGCGGTTGATAATAGTAAGCAAGTTGCCGTTTTAGTTCCGACAACCATTTTGGCTTACCAACATTATAGAACTTTCTCAGAGCGTTTAAAAGATATGCCGGTTTCAATTGGCTACTTAAACCGATTCAGAACGGCAAAACAAAAAACACAAACGCTAAAAGATTTAGCCGAAGGAAAACTGGATATAGTTATTGGAACGCATCAGTTAGTAAACAAAAATGTAGTTTTTAAAGACTTAGGATTATTGATTGTTGATGAGGAACAAAAGTTTGGTGTTAACGTAAAAGATAAACTGAAAACTATTGCTGCGAATGTTGATACGCTGACTTTGACAGCAACGCCAATTCCGAGAACTTTACAGTTTTCGTTAATGGCGGCTCGAGATTTATCGGTAATTACAACGCCTCCGCCAAATAGATATCCGATTGAAACGAATGTGGTTGGTTTTAATGAAGAAATTATCCGTGATGCGATTTCGTATGAAATTCAAAGAAACGGACAGGTTTTCTTTATCAATAATAGAATCGAAAATATTAAAGAAGTGGCCGGAATGATTCAGCGTTTGGTTCCAAATGCGAGAGTCGGAATTGGTCACGGACAAATGGACGGCGCGAAACTCGAAGAACTGATGTTAGGTTTCATGAACGGAGATTTTGATGTTTTGGTGGCAACTACAATCATCGAAAGTGGTTTGGACGTTCCAAATGCGAACACCATTTTCATCAATAATGCCAATAATTTTGGATTGTCAGATTTGCATCAAATGCGCGGGCGTGTTGGCCGAAGCAATAAAAAAGCATTTTGTTATTTCATCTGTCCACCATATTCGTCGATGACTGAAGATGCGAGAAAACGTATTCAGGCTTTGGAACAATTCAGCGAATTAGGAAGCGGTTTCAACATTGCGATGAAAGATTTGGAGATTCGTGGAGCAGGAGATTTATTAGGTGGAGAACAAAGCGGTTTCATTAATGAAATTGGTTTTGATACGTACCAAAAAATCATGAATGAAGCGATTGAAGAATTGAAGGAAAACGAATTCAAAGATTTGTATCCTGAAGAAAATGATATTGACACCAAAGAATATGTAAAAGATATTCAAATTGATGCCGATTTCGAATTATTATTCCCAGACGAATATATTAATAACGTTTCAGAACGTTTGGTTTTATATAACGAATTAGGTGCAATAAAAGATGAAGCTGGATTACAAGAATTTGAGAAAAAACTAATTGACCGTTTCGGACCATTGCCAAAACCTGCTGTTGCTTTATTAAACAGCATCAGAATTAAATGGATTGCAACAAAAGTTGGAATCGAGAAATTAGTTCTGAAACAAGGCAAAATGATCGGTTATTTTGTCTCGGATCAGCAGTCTGATTATTATCAATCGGTGAAGTTTAGGAATGTCTTGAATTTTGTTCAAAAGCATAGTAATCTCTGCAAAATGAAAGAAAAACAAACCGTAAACGGATTACGTTTGTTATTGACTTTTGAAAATGTGAAGTCGATAAAACGTGCGCTGGAGTTGATGGAATTGTTTGAGGAGTAAAAATAAAGTTTGCCACGAATTGAACCAATTCACACGAATTTTTTTGCCACAGATTAAAAAGATTATGAAGATTAAAAAAATCATTTAAATCCTTTTAATCTGTGGCAATAATTGTTTTAAAAAATTCGTGTGAATTCGTGAAATTGGTGGCAAATAAAAAAATTAAGCTTTCTTTATCTTTTATTTAAGAAAAATCTTAGAACTAAAAAGTTTTCTTTGAGTCAAATTTTCAAAGACAACTTTATATGCAGAACCAATTTATTCTCCTTTTTCTATTCTTAGGATTAACTACAATCTTCGCTCAGGGAAAAAATAAAAACATTTTAAATGATTCTCTAAAATCGGAAACCATTGACCCGCTTCGTCCTGCAAAGGCTGCATTTTATTCGGCTGTTTTACCAGGTTTAGGTCAGATCTACAATAAAAAATATTGGAAACTTCCTTTAGTTTATGGAGCAATAGGTACAAGTGCATATTTGTACATTGATAATCAGAAAAGCTACAATTTGTACAGAGATGAATATAAAAACAGATTGGAAGGAAAAAAAAGTGATTCGGAATTTTTGGCTGGTTTAAGCGAAAGCCAATTAATTACGGCCCAAAAAGGCTATCAGAGAAACAGAGATTTATCGGCTCTGTTTATGATTGGTTTTTATGTTTTAAACATTATAGATGCTAATGTTGATGCAGCTTTATCTCAATTTAATGTAGATGAAAGATTAGCGTTTAAACCTGCAATCATAAAAAATGATATCAATTTAAAGAATGATTTTGGAGTTGCTCTGAATTATTCGTTTTAAAAAAAGATTCGCCACGAATTCCACAAATTTCCACGAATTCTTTTTTTGCCACAGATTTAAATGATTTTGAAGATTAAAAAATCATTTAAATCCTTTTAATCTGTGGCAAAATAAAATAAAAAAAGGCGTATGAAATTTTCATACGCCTTGATTTTTCAGCTAAAACCAGCTTATTTAACAATCAGTTTTTTGGTCACATTAAAATCTTTAGAAATAATATTTACAATATAAATTCCAGAAGATAAATGATGATTTACTTGCCCTGAAGATGAAAGTCTTTCAGTTAGAAGAGTTCTTCCGTTCAAATCAGAAACGAAAATTTCTGCAGTATCTCCACTTGCTAATTCTGGCATTAAAATATTAAATACATTGTTTGTAGCTGGATTTGGGTAAATACCGATTACTGGTTCTGTTGCAGAAACTTCTTCTGCGTTTGAAATCATTCTTGATGTGCCTACAGTTGTTGGTTCCAATTGCCATTGAGCGCTGTACCAGCCGTCTTGCGAATTTCCGTATTGCGCAGCACCAGTTTGGTTTTCGATATGAATAATATTTCCGGTTTGCCATCTGTTTCTTAAACGAACCCAAGTTCCGTCAATGTAATCGCTAGACCATTGCGCGCTCCAGAAAGTAGTATCGGTTATGTTACATTGTACATTTCCTGTCTGGCCCTCAATATTCATTAATTCTCCTGTTGCTACGTTTTTAAGAACAAAATAAGTGGCATCAATTGCGATTTTTTGCCATTTGTAATTGTTGCCAGAAACAGATGTTCCGTAACCTGTATTTGTTCCTGCGTCAGATAAATAAGCGCCTGTCCATCTGTTTTTGATCGTGTAGTAATTTCCTCCTCCTGAAGCTGTTGTAACCGATACCAAACAAGTGCTGGTTTTGTTTCCGTCAACAGTTGCAACGGTAATTGTTGCTGTTCCATTCGCTACAGCGGTAATTAAACCAGAAGCATTTACAGTTGCGACAGCTGTATTGTTTGAACTATAGGTTACCGATTTATTAGTTGCATTTGCAGGAAGAATTGTTGGGGTTAATTGCTGTGTTCCGCCAACGTTTAATGAAGCTGTTGTTGGACTTAAACTAACACTTGTAACCGCAACACCAGTTCCTGGATTAGAATCGTACCAAGCGCTGTTCATGTACCATCCGTTTTTATCTCTGCTTAAATCTGCTGTTTGGTTTGTTCCGTCATTGAAAATTAAATTGGTCGAAGTTACATTTGTAAAAGTATAGCTGTACCAGCCGTTTCCAGCATCGGTCATGTTTACTCCTGGCCAGTTTACGGTTGCTAAAACTCCTGTTGGTAAAGTATTCCAATAGTAGATTTTAATTCCAGTTCCCCAATTTGATGGTTTGTAGAAATAAACAGTAAAATTGGTATTCGGATTAACCGTAATTGTAGCCGAAGCTGTTTTGTTTCCGTCTTGTGTCGTTGCTGTAATCGTTGCAGTTCCTGCAGCAACTGCTGTTACAAGTCCGCTTGCATTTACCGTTGCAATTGCGGTATTGCTTGAACTCCAAGTTATATTTTTGTTCGTTGCGTTTGTAGGAGAGATTGTCGCTGTAAGCTGTTGTGTATTTCCTGCATACAAACTTGCTGAGGTAGGAGATACTGCTACAGAAGAAACAGGAATTGCAGCAACAGTGATAGCCGAAGTTGCTGTTTTATTTCCGTCAACTGTTTTAACCGTAATTGTTGCTGTTCCTGCTGCTGCAGCCGTAACTAAACCAGAAGCATTTACAGTTGCAACAGCTGTATTGCTCGATGTCCAAGTTACATTTTGATTGGTTGCATTTGCTGGAGCAATTGTCGCATTTAATTGCTGTGTTGATCCTAAACCAACAGTTACCGTAGTTGGACTAACAGAAACTCCTGTAACCGCAACAACAGGTGCATTTGTATTGGTTAAAACTAAATATTCGTAAGCAGCAAAATTACGTGTAGCACCTGCAGTTAAAGTCACAGAAGCATTATTGTTATAAGGATTAACATAAGTTCCTGCCAAAGCTGCTGGAATAACATATGATTTAGCCGCATTTCTCAAATTCGACATTACGATTACTTTTTCTGAACCTAATGTTTTAGTGAAAATACTGATATCGTCATTTGCATAAGTTGTTAAATCACCACGTCTGATTGCGGCACTTGTTGTTCTAAAGTTTAAAATTTTAGCAAAATCGGCTGCAGCAGTTGGATTTTGAGACCAGTTAAATTTAAAGTTTGTCCAAGGCCAATCTGTTTTTGGTTCATAATCAATTTCTTGTCCGCTCATTAGGAAAGGAACACCTCTCATATAAGCCGAAACCAAGAAATTGGCAACAATTCCGTTGTGATTTTTAAATACAACAAAGGGTCTTCTCACGCCATCATCATTGGTATAAGTATCATGGTTACCTGTATATCTAACGATTTGCTGATTTCCAGTAGCTTTAGCATATTCATAAGTAGTCTGATCTTGGATTCTTTGAGAAACAGGTCCGCCATTAGCAATATCATATAAACCGCTATGAAACCATCTATCTCCATAATTCATGTCGAAACCAACCTGAAAGTTTTCTTGTCTATCGCCTTCGGCTAACATCAATAAATTATGGGAAGTTATGCTTCGAAGATTTGAATTCACTTCAGACCAAAAATCTAAAGGAGGATTATTCGCATAATCGCAACGGTAACCGTCAATATTGGCAGCAAAAATCCAGTAACGCATGGCATCTTTTATGGCTGCTCGTGTAGCAGAACTATTAAGATCAAGCGCTGCAATATCGGAGAAGTTTCCTAATTGCTGAATCGTGGTTCCGGTTCTCTTGTAATATTCAGGATGTGAAGCAACCCAAACGTTGTCCCAAGAAGTTCCATTGATGGCAATATCTAGAATTACAGCCATTCCGCGACTGTGAGCACCATCAACCAAAGTTCTTAAATCGGCTAAAGATCCATATTCAGAACCCACGGCTTTAAAATCTTTGATACAATAGGGAGAAGCCGAACTGCGAGAATCGGTACCATGTGGGAAAATAGGCATTAGATAAATAACATTGGTGCCCAATGCTTTTATATTGTCTAATCTAGCGGTTACTCCAGCTAAGTCTCCGTTGGCACTAAAAGGGCGTATATGCACTTGATACATATTGACATCTCTCGTGTCTGGCACACCGGCAAAAGGTGTTCCATATTGCGGAGGATCTTGCGCATAAACTGAACTTGCAAATAATAATAGAAAGCAAATTAATGCTTTGGTAATATGAAATAATCTTGGGGTAATTTTGATTTTCATAATAGTAGTTTTTTGCATGCTTGTCGGCATTTCTTAACTAAAATTCATTCTCACTCGCATTGCATTTAAATTCGACAAACATTTGTGGTTAATAGTTTTCAAAATAGTAAGTTTTTTTTGCTCAAAAATGAGCATAGTTTTTTTGCCACGAATTGCACTAATTTTTTAAATAGTATTAATTCGTGTAATTGCTTCGCCTGTTCGCTATCGCTCGAGTCGTAGCAAAAAGCTTAGAAACTTAGTGGCTCAGAGCCTTAGAATCTTAAGTTATAATTTTTTCAATCCTTTTAATTCTGTAGCAGTCGCTTCTTTAATGCTGATGGCAACACCACCACCAGGAGCTAAATACTGTTTTAATTTTGTTTTTGAGTTTACGATAACTTTAGTAACCGTATATTTTTGTGGATTCTGATTCCAATTGGCCTCTTTAGCATCGGCATAAATAGTGGCAACGAAATTTTTTCCTGCAGATAAATAATCAAATGAAATGTTTGCTGTTCTTGCATTTTCATCTGTGATTCCGCCAATAAACCATTCGTTTTTACCTTTTGCTTTTCTTGCAATTGTAATATAATCTCCCGGTTCGGCTTCTAGAATATAACTGTTATCCCAATCTACGGCAACGTCTTTGATGAACTGAAATGCATCTGGAAAACGCTCGTAATTTCCAGGAATATCAGCAGCCATTTGCAACGGACTGTACATAGTTACATAATATGCCAATTGTTTTACTAAAGTGGTATTTACGCGTTGTGTACTTCCTGTTCCATAATACGAAAGATCGGTCTGAAAAATTCCCGGAGTGTAATCCATCGGTCCGCCCATTAATCTTGTAAAAGGTAAAATGGTTGTGTGATCTGGTGCTAAACCTCCCATAGATTCGAACTCGGTACCGCGTGCAGATTCCTGAGCAATCCAGTTTGGATAAGTACGGTTTAATCCAGTCGGACGAACTGCTTCGTGGCTGTCAATCATAATTTTATAATCGGCTGCACGTTTGGCAACATTAATGTAATGATTCACCATCCATTGTCCGTCGTGATGTTCGCCACGAGGAATAATTTTTCCAACATAACCCGTTTTTACAGCATCGTAACCATTGTCATTCATAAACTGAAAAGCACGATCTAAACGTCTTTCGTAATTGGTTGCAGATCCCGACGTTTCGTGATGCATGATAATTTTCACTCCTTTTGAAGCGGCATATTCATGAACCGCTTTTACATCAAAATCAGGATAAGCTGTTACATAATCAAAAACTTCTTCTTTCCAGTTGTTAATCCAGTCTTCCCAGCCAATATTCCATCCTTCGATAAGAATTGCATCGAAACCATTTTGAGCAGCAAAATCAATGTATTCTTTTGCACGTTCTGTTGTGGCTCCATGTTTTCCGTTTGGAGTAAGTTTGGTAAAATCATCGGTTAATTTTACATTGGTTTCTTTTCCAAAAGCCCACGTACTTCTTCCTGCAACAAAATATTCCCACCAAATTCCGATGAACTTTACAGGTTTAATCCATGAAACGTCTTTGTAACTTGTTGGTTCATTTAAATTCAGAATTAATTTTGAAGCTAAAATATCTGTTGCTTTATCACTTACAACAATAGTTCTCCAAGGCGATTGTGCATCGGTTTGCATATAACCTTTTGCTCCAACAGCATCTGGCGCCAAATGACTAATCATTTTATTGTTTACAGGATCAACTTCAAGATACATTGCTGGATAATTAATCAATGCTGCTTCGTGAATGTTGATGTACAAGCCATCATCAGACTTCATCATTGACGGCGTTTGTACCGATAATGCTGCAATTGGCCACTGCGAATTGATTTCGATTGTGGCTTTTTTCATCAGCGAAGGAATCTCTGAAATCTTTGAAGTAGTATAAGCATATTCGTTGGTGTCATAATCTCCTGGAATCCAGAAAATTTTGTGATTTCCGGCTAAATTGAATTCGGAACGTTCTTCTTTAATTACAAAATAATTTAGGTCATTTTGTTTTGGAAATTCATATCGAAACCCTAATCCGTCATTGAATAAACGGAAACGGATTCTGATAAATCTGTTATTGTTTTTCGCTTGCGCTAAAGTGACAAGCAATTCGTTGTAATGATTGCGAATTGTTTTTTCTTCACCTAAAACCGGATTCCAACTTTCATCGACAGAAGATTGTGCTGTATTTGTAACGGTAAAACCATCCAAAAACGAAGGCATATTTTGAAGTTCTAAACCTAAAGAACTAGGTTTAATAACCGGTTTTTGTTTGTATGATAATTGATAAGACGGAATTCCGCCTTCTTTCAATTCAAATTTTAGCGAAAGATTTTTGTCTGGCGACATTATTTCTTGTGCTTTTACTGCAAATGTACAGGTGCAAACGAAAAATAAAAACGCTAGTTTTTTGCCCAAACGAATTTGGAACTGTATTTTTTTGGATTGAAAATTCATGTTATTTACTTTTTTTCAAATCTTAGGATTATAAGAAGCTTTTGTTATTTTTTAAGAATAAGGTATTGATAAGCTTCTAAATTAATTTCTGAAGCAATAGAAATTGGATTGCCAGTTAATGCATCTGTCCAATTGGTGTTGGCCAAAGCTGTTGGAGCGGTATATTTAACCGATTTGTTTTTAATGTTCGCCACAATTAAGACTTTATCAGTTGTAGTTTCCATAGTAAAAACACTTGCATCGTTACTGCTGTAGCCCGTTAGTTTTCCTTTTCGAAGTGCTTCACTCGAATTTCTAAATGCAATTATTTTTTGGTATTCTAAAAGCATATCATTATCTGCAGTAGACCAATCTATTGGCACATTGTCAAAATAATCAATGCGTTTGTTATAGCCAATTTCTTGACCATTGTAAATCATAGGAACAGATTTCATGCTTGATGCAATTACAAATGCTGCTAAAGAACCTTTTTTGCCTCCAAAAAGCTCAAGTGGAGTTCCGTCAGAAAGATTCACGTCGTGATTTGTGGTGTAACGCACAATTCTTTTTGAAGCATCTAGTTGTCCGTATTCTTTAGAACTTTCTGTTTGAAGATAACTTGCAGGCTGCGCTTCTGAGAATACTTTTTCTAAAGCACCGAAATAAGCAAAACCAAAAGTATAATCGAATCCAGCATCATAATGATTGGCTCTTGAACCTTCGGCCATTAAAATCATTCTTTGGTTTTTGATTTTACGGATTTTAGTTATTGCTTCTGACCAGAAAGTTACAGGAACAAAATCGGCAGCATCACATCTGAAACCATCAATATTGGCATTATAAACCCAATAAGACATGGCATCGATCATGGCTTTTTTCATTTCTGCATTAGTATAATTTAATTGTGCAACATCTTGCCAGTTGGTTCCTGGCGGAATAGTAATGTTTCCGCTGGCATCTTTCTGGTACCAGTCTGGATGTGCTGTAATCCATTGATTATCCCAAGAAGTATGATTGGCAACCCAGTCTAAAATTACCGCCATATTTTTGCTGTGTGCTTCTGTAACTAGAGCGCGAAGGTCTTCTAAGTTTCCATAATCAGAATTAACGGCTTTATAGTCTTTAATTGAATAAGGAGAACCTAATTTTCCTGCCATTTTTATTTTTCCAACAGGATAAATAGGCATTAGATAAATGACGTTTGCACCTAATTTCTGAATGTCTCCAAGTCGTTTCTGAACACCTTTTAAGTTTCCTTCTGGACTGAAAGAACGTACGTTTACCTGATAAATTACGGCATCTTCATTGGCTGCAACTTTATCAAATGGGGATCCATATTGCTGATATTCGTTTTCTGTTCCCGTGTTTGGATCTGGTTTCGGATTTTCTTCAGAAGAACTGCACGATATAAAAGCTAAAGAAAGCAGTAAAGCAAGAAAAATGTTGGTGTTAGACTTCATAATTTTAGAATTAAATTTGATAGAATTTGAGCTTTAGTTTTTAGATAACCTGCCTTTTGCTCAGAAAGGCAGGTATCACTCAAAACTAATCTATCATGTATGAATATGTTAGATTATTTTTTAACTATAGTGCAAGTTGCTGTTGCAGGATAGCCATTTGTGTTTGGATCTGTTTCATCAATCGTGAATGTAACGTCGTAAGTTCCCGCTTCGGTAATGGTATAAGAACCTTGATCGTCACGATTAATTGTATTTGTTGTAGCATCTTTTGGTCCGTAATTAACATCCCATTTGTTGTTCAATCTGAATTTTAATGCTCCAGGAACCAAATCTGCTGTTACTTTCCATGTTTTTGTCTGATGGTCATAGCTCATCGGTGTGCTGTTATCCCATCCACCAGTTTGAGCTGTTCCAACAATTCCCCAAGCATAAGCTGTTGCTGACCATTTTAAAGTATTAAGATTTACTTTAATTTGATAAGAACCTTCGCCAGGCATTTGTAAGTCTGTTGTATTCATTTTCTGGATGTTATCGCCACCACTAGAACCATAAAATTCTTCCCAGTTTCTAGCAGTATTTACTTTAAATCCTGTTCCATAACCTGGAAGAACTGATGCATAACCTTGGTAAACGCCTTTTTCAATAGCAGTTAAAACAGAAGCAGTTTCAACATTCCATTCGCCTTGGTAAGAACCTGGCATGTAAATTTCGCCAAAAACAATTGCTTTTTCGTAAGGAGTAATGGTTAATTCAACATTTTTTGAAAAAACTTTTCTATCCATTTGAGCTTCAACACGCACAATAAGTTTGTTGGCTTTATCTGCAGGCAAACCTAAATCTGTTGCAATTTTATTGAAATCTCTAACTGAAAAAGTCTTAGTCAAAACATCTTGTCCTACTTCAATACGAGTTGCGTTTAGCCATGCATTTGAGCCTGTTATATCTGAAGGAACATCAAATTGTACTGCATATGTTACAGGCGCTTCAATAGGAAAAGTAACTTTATCCCAAGAAATGGTAATTGCATCTGTATCTGCATTGTCTTCCAGAAGCACAAAAGTGGTACTTGGTGTAATTTTTATTTCAGATGGGAACTGAACATCTTTTAGATAGGTCAATTCGGCATCATTTTCACAAGCAGCTCCAACAATAAGCAAGGCTGTAAGTGCAAATAATCTATTTATATATTTTTTCATATGTAGTTATTATTTGTTTTAAAGTACCATGAGACTGCCGAACTTCTTTTATTGAATTTATTTTTGAGGAACGGCAATTTCATATCAAGTACTTTTAATTAGTAACCTGGATTTTGTTTAAGACTTGGATTAGCATTTAAAGCCGAAGTTGGAATAGGATATATTTTTCTATATTCTTCTGAACTTTCCATGAATTGTTTTGGAGATAAAAAGGTACCAAAACGAATCATATCTTGTCTTCTGTGACCTTCCCAGTTCAATTCTAATCCTCTTTCGTTATAAATATCAGTTAGAGTTGGCACATTATCCAAAGCGCCTAAACCAGCACGTTGTCTAACAGCATCGATAGATGGTTTTGCAGCGGCAGGATTATTTAAACGAACATTACATTCTGCCATCATTAAAAGAACATCTGCATATCTGTAAATAGGGAAGTCGTTTGATGCTCCTCCGCCGTTTCTTGGGGTTGCTGGGTAGAATTTAACGTTACGAACACCTTCTTGCGCACCAGCTCCAGGATTATCCAATGAACTTATATCAAGAGTATAGTTTGTTCCACCTGGTTGTTCTCCTATTAAGAATTGTTTTTTACGAATATCATTGTCAGTATATTTTAGATAAAAATCTTTTGGAACAATTGTACCATTCCATCCGCTGTATCCAAAAAGAGCTTGGCAGTGAGGACCGTATAAACTTCTAACAGTAAAAATATTTCTAGACACAACATCTACAGTAGTGTATATAGAAAGGATAGTTTCGTCATCTGGTAGCACATCGCCAAACAATTCATAATACGTATTTCCAAGCGGACTTGAGGCATTGTTTGATGCAGGGTGAAGATTAAAGTTTCCTTCAGAAACCTTTTGACAAGCAGCTAAACACTCAGCCCATTTTGCTTGCCCTGTATAAACTTCTGCATTTAAGTATACTTTTGCTAATAAGGTATAAGCAGCCCATTTATTGAAACGCCCGTAATAATTTCCTCCTTTTGTTCCAGAAAGCAATTCTACGTTTTCAGTCAATTCTTTTACAATGAAATCATAAACTTCTTTACGACTCACTTGCGGAATTTTATCTACGGTTGTGTTATTGTCTGTGTAGAAAGGAATGTTTCCGTAATCGTCCATTAATAGATAATAGAAAAAAGCGCGCAATACTTTAGCTTCTGCAATCTTTGAAGCATCGGCTTTGGCGGTTTCCAGTTGAGAAACAGCTAAATTGGCAGCGAAAATAGATTTGTAAAGCCAATTCCAAGTATTGTTTACCATTAAATCTGTTGGAAGCCATTGATGCATGTAAACACGAGCAAAATCCAACTGCCAGTCACCTGTATTTCTATGCGGAATAACTTGTTCATCTGCCGACATACAGTTTAAATCGTACCAGCCGTTATCAGCTCCAGCATAACCCTTTCCATCCCAATTTCCTCCAATTTGACCATAAACACTGGCAAGGGCAACATCAGCACCTTCGGGTGAATTATAAAAATCGTTCTGAGGGTATTTATCGTACACATTTTCATCAATATTGGTGCAACCAACAAGAGACAGGAAAGTTAAACTCCCTAGTATTAATATATTTTTGATTTTCATTTCTTTTACTATTTAAATTTTACATTTAAACCTATAGCGATACTTCTTGTACGAGGATAAATTCCTCTATCTGCACCAAAGTTGTCCTCAGGTTTTCCACTTCCACTCAAAGTTACCTCTGGGTCTATACCAGAATAGTTGGTAATAAGTAAAAGATTGTTTCCAGTAAGTGAGATTCTAACAGATTCGATGTATTTAACATCTGTGAAACGAAAATTATATCCAGCAGTAACATTTTCTAGACGCAAGAATGAACCATCTTCTAAATACATATCTGAGGCATAAGGAGAAGAATAAATTCCTTCGTCTACAGCACTTGCTAAAATGTTAGATTTACCAATATTTTCAAGGCGGCTTATGTTGGCACGTACTTGGTTATAGATTTTATTTCCTCCCGAACCTCTCCACAACATTGAAGCATCAAAATTTTTATGAACAAAAGTTGGATTAAATGCATAAGTATATTTTGGTAATGCAGATCCGCTAATAACTCTATCTGGGCTTCTGTCACCTTGATCAATTATACCATTTCCATCACGATCTTCAACAGTTTCAATTCCTGCAGCATCTACACCCGTATGATGTAAAATATTGTAAGTTCCAACAGGCTGTCCTTTTATTAAATAAGAGTTAGCGCCATTTGCTCCCCAAGCAACATAATCTGTGTTTAAAGGAACTCCATTGATGCTTCCGCTTAAATTAAGCACTTCGTTTTTTATTAGCGAAACGTTTCCTGCAAGTGTAAGAGTTGTATTTTCATTTTTAATTACATCATAAGCAAGAGAAACCTCAAGACCTTTATTCAAAATGCTTCCTACGTTTGCCTTAATTTTATTGTAAGGATATGGAGGCTGAGGTACTGTATAATCAAATAATAAATTATCAGTTGTAGAAGTATAAACATCGATAGTTCCTCGTAGTCTACTTTCTAACAAAGCAAAGTCAAGACCAATGTTGGTTTGTTTTTTTGTTTCCCATTTCAAATCAGGATTTGCATTTTGACTTGGAAAAAAGTTTGTGATTTGCTGACCTCCAAAATAAATTGTTGAAGGATCTCCAAGTCCGACTAATGCAATTGAACCTTGCGGCAATAAATTTTGCTGATTTCCTGTAACTCCATATCCTGCACGTAATTTAAGCTCATTAAATAGTGTTTGGTTTGCCATGAATGACTCCTTAGTTACTTGCCAAGCTACAGAAGCAGAAGGGAAATATCCCCATTTTTGATTAGATCCAAAAACAGAAGCACCATCTTTTCTTAAACTTGCCGTAAATAAATAACGATCGGCATAAGAGTAGTTAATACGATTTAAGAAAGAAACTAAAGTTCTGTCTGACTTAGACGATTTCATATCTCCAGGAAGAACTTTAGAGAAATCTCCAAGCTGTAGACTATTATAAGTTGTTATGTCGTTAATAAAACCTCTTATTTGAGAATAATTATCTTGATATAATTGTTTTTGCCATTCGTACAAAGCCAAAACATTAAGACTGTGAAGACCAAAAGTCTTTTTGTAATTCAGGCTAATATCCATCAATTTTTCATTTTGTCTGCTATCTGTGATATTAGCAAAGCCTTTTTGATCAATTGCGTGCGAATCTGTAGATTTTGCAGGATCATAAAAACCTATAGTTTTATTGGTTTTTCTCCAGCTTCCAAACCATCCAGCTGTTAATCCGTCAAATAAATCTAAGTCAGCTTTTAAACTTCCAAATAAATTATCAGCCTCAGACTCATTTATAATTTCCTGTTGTGCAGCGTATGGATTTAAGTATTGAAAAACGTTTGGATCTGTAAAATACGTTCCGTCAGTATTAAAAACAGGATCAGTTGGGCGCATTAAATATGCATTTGTAATTAAGTTAGAAACATAATTTACACGTCCGATAGATTGAATACTAGATGTTGTAAAATCGGTTCCGTTGTTTAAATTATAAGTCAGTTTTAATTTTCCGTCTAAGGCAGTTTGTGATGCTTGAACACGGGCAATGTATTTTTTATTGTTTGAATTAATTACAACCCCATCTTGCAAAATGGCACTAATTGAGGCTCTATAACTAAATTTATCAGCACCACCGCCAAAAGACAAAGTATGGTTTTGAGTTACTCCAGTTTTAGTCAAAAGACCATACCAATCTGTGTCAGAACCATGATTTGCAGATGCAGGAACACCAACTTTTTGTGCAGCTTCCCACCATTGATTTGCATCTAGCATATCCAATTTTTTTGGGATAAAATCAATAGAAGTATTTCCAATGTATTCTATAGTAGTTTTGCCTGCTTTATTTTTTTTAGTAGTAACCATAATTACACCAGAAGCACCTCTAGAACCATAAATAGCTGTTGCCGATGCATCTTTTAAGATATCGATATTTTCGATTTCAGTTGGTGGAATCTGACTTAATAAGTCTAAGTTTCCCTGAATTCCATCTACAACAACTAAAGGATCGTTTCCCCCAATAAGAGAAGAAATACCTCTAATACGCACACTCGGAGCACCTCCTGGCTCACTACCAATTTGATTGATATTTACACCCGCAGCTTTTCCCGAAATCAATTGTAATGGATTTACAATTGCTCCTTGATTCATATCTTTTGAATTGATAGAAGATACTGCTCCAGTAACATCCTTACGAGCTGCAGTACCGTAACCTACCAATACAACTTCTTGTAAATTTGTTGCATCTGGTTCCAGTTGAACATTTAAAGTACCATTACCAGCTGCAACTTTTTTTGTTTTATATCCTACAAAACTTATTACAATCACAGAAGAACTGCTTTCGACAATAAATTTAAATTTACCATCATAATCAGTTACAGTGCTGTTTTTTGTGCCTTCTTCTAAAATAGACGCACCAGGAAGTGGAGCACCATTTTCGTCAGTAATAATTCCAGAAATAGTTTCTTTTTCATATTCAATATTTTGTGATTTTAGTTCTGGCTTTTTAAGGATAATTTGCGTGTCACGAATTTTAAATTCAGTAAACGTTCCTTTAAAGATTTTATCCAAAACAGTGTAGATCGATTGTTCTTTTACAGAAATCGAAACCGTTCGATCTAAGTCGACATCACTCATTTTGTAAATAAATCTGAAATCCGTTTTTTGTTCAATGGTCTCAATAACCTTTTCGATTGTTGAATTGTTCAAATCAAGAGTAACTTTTGTTTTTTGGGCATAAGTACTTGCTTTGATATTAAACATGGCGACCAAAATAAGTAGTGTAGTTAATTTCAATTTTAGGTCATTTTGGAACAATGAGTATAGAAACCCATTATTCTTAGATTTTTTTTTCATAATTTTGTTAATTGATTGTAGTTAATTCGTTATATTCAATCACTTAGTTAATCGGAAATTGTTCGCAGCTCTTTCCGATTTTTTTATTCCCGTAATGTTATCTCATCATATATAGTATTGGTTTTAGTGGTTATTTAATTAGTATTTGATCGTTTTTTATGGTGTAATTAATGCCATGAACGTCATTAAAATAACTCATAACATTTTCAATTGATTCTTCTTTAAAGCTGGCATTAAATTTCTCATTAGCCAGTTTTTCATTTTTATTAATGATCGTTACGTTGTAGCGTCTTTCTAGTTTAGTAATAATGTTTTTGAAAGTCATATTTCTAAAAGTAAGTCCGCCATCTATCCAAGAAGTATAAATTTCTGTAATAACCTGTCTGGTAAAGATTGAAGCATTTTCTTTGTTGAAGCTTCCTTTATAACCCGGTTTTAAAATGGTATTTTTAGAAGCGTCAAATTCTTCGTTTGAGCGATACATTCCAACAGAGCCTTCAACTAAAACTACATCGGTAACGGCATCTTCAGGATAATTAGAAACATTAAAATGTGTTCCTAAAACGCGTACATTTAAGTTGTCAGCATTTACAATAAAAGGGTGTTTTTTATCTTTTGCCACATCAAAAAAAGCTTCTCCATCAAGATATACTTGACGATTTTCTCCAGCAATAAATTTTATCGGATATTTTAAAGTAGAGCCAGAGTTTATATGAACCATAGTTCCGTCAGATAATTGTAGGCGAAATTTTTTGCCAAACGGAATTTTAAGAGTGTTGTAAGCCAACTTATCAGAATTAGTTTGATTTTGGTAAACCAATTTATCACCACTTTGATTCCCGACAATATTTCCGTTTTTGTCATGAACTTGAACTTTTCCATTTTCAGAAATAATCTGAACGCTACCGTCTTCCATTTGAAGAACAATGTCAGAACTTTTAAAATCGAACGGGACATCTGCAGTTTTACTAAAAAAACCTTGTTTGTAAGCAAATCCAACTCCAAGAAGAACCAAAACAGAAGCAGCAATAGAAATGTACTTTCTGTAATTTGATTTTTGAGGCTCTAATTTGATAATTGTTTCTTGATCTTTTGCTGTAGATAAAATGTTGTCAAAAATTAAATTGGCTTTCTGCTCATCCATTTTTGGCATTTCGCCTAAGAGATTTTTTACTTCCTCTACTGTCGGAAATTCATCGGTAAGGTTATTATTGCGGCAATAGGCAACAACTTGCTCTGTTTCTTCGGCAGTACATTGATTTAAAATAAACTTCTCTAAAAGCGTTTTTATTTCAGAATTTGAATTCATTAAGAATGTTTTTAGGTTCTGTGTTTCTATAATACAGCTGAGATGCAATTGAGTACTACTCAAACGTTATAAATTTTTAAATTTTAACATTTTGTGTTTTTTATGTGTTTGATTGTTAGTGTTTTGTGAATAAGAAAAGAGTGAAATAATTTTCGAAAATAATTTCAATTGCCTCTAGCTTTAGCTGGAGGTTAAAAAAAATTAGTGTCAAATTATGGCTTTAGCCAAATGAGATAATTTTGGCTAAAGCCTAAATCTTAATTTCTCATAAACCTCCAGCTAAAGCTGGAGGCAATAGATTTTTTTTTGCCACAGATTAAAAAGATTAAAAGGATTTTAATACGTTGAAATTCTTCTCATTTCAGATTAAAAAAAAAAATCTGTGAAAATCCTTTAAATCTGTGGCAAAAAAATAATCAAAAAAAAATCACTCCGAAGAGTGATTTTAAGGGCAATATTTGTGGTTTTGGTTAGATAATTTCATCGTGAAGTTGAAAAAAACCGCGCATCGATTCGAGCGCTTTGCTCATTTGGTTCCGGACTGTATTTATCGAGATTCCGAGTTCCTCGCTTATTTCTTCGTAGCTCATTCCTTTTTTCCGCGACATTTTAAAAATCTGCCGTCGTTTTGGCGGGAGCTGTTTTATAGCTTGTTTTCGAAGTTTTTTGCAATCGGCTTCCCGAACCGCATAATCTCCGTATTCATGTGATTTCTGACTTTCGTAGAAAACGGCTTCTTTCAATAAAATTTCATTCGCAGCCTTATTCAAAACATTAAAAGCCTGATTTCTGGCAATTGTAAAAATGTAGGATTTAAAAGATTGTTCTACATTCAAACTTTCGCGATTGAGCCAGACTTTCAAAAAAACATCCTGTACATTTTCCTCTGCAGCTTCTTTTGATTTTAGAAGACTGATGCTATATCCATAAATATCTTGGTGGAATAAATCAAAAAGTTGGCGAAAGGCTTTTTCGTTTCCTTTTTTGAGTTCACTTACCAATAATTTTTCACTATGGTTGGCCGCTTCTAACAATTTAATTTGCGTTTATTTAATTCCAATGGTATTAAACTATCAAAATGCGAGGTCTGATGTCTGACTTCATCGCAAATATATAAAAATAATATTCGCAACAAATTATATATAAAAAAACTTAATTCGGATTTTTTGTTAGTTTTTTAAAGAAAGAAACAAAAACTCTTGTTAAGTCGCAGTCGCACTAGTAAGTGTTATTTTGACGCTATTGCAAAATAAATTTTAATTATGAATTTGACTTTTGAGAATATTCTTATCTACGAAATATGAAATTTGGTCTTTTATCTCATTTTATTTCAAAAGAAAAATCCTTTTATCTATAGAAGACAAAAGGATTTTAGTGTTATAAACTCTAATTTGATTTTTAAATTAGATATTTTCTAAATTAGTTTTTTAAGTCTTTAATTACTTTAAAAGCAACATCAACTTGATCTTCTCCAACTAAAATGGTAAACTCATTTGAAGTTGAAATTACCTCGTTGATGATGATTCCTTCCCAAGCCAAACGTTGGAAAATGAAGTAGTAAATACCAGGAACAACAATGTTTTCTTTTGGTAATTTTACTGTAATAGAAGCTAAATTATCTAATTTTTGGATTAATTTTTCTCTCATGAAATGTTTCTCAACTAAGTGATTTACACTACTGCTGACAACGATATTAGTTTCGTTTACTCCACGAGATGAGGTATAAAAAATATCAGACAAAGCATTAATATCAGAGATCAAATCTGCTTGTTTGTTTAAAACAGTTTCAGATGCTGCAAAAGTGTAATCTGTAAGTTCAGAGCGAACCGTGATTTCACCAATATTTTTAATTACTTTATTGATTTTGTGATTTAGTTTAAAATCTAATTCTTCCGTCAGTCGTTTTAAAGACATTACTACAGCGCCTTGTTTCACTTCTTTACCAAACTCACTTTCTAATTCGGTCATAATATTTCGCGAAAGTGAAGTTAAGTTGATAATTCCGAGTGACAGGGCATTTAATAAAAATGGTTTTGTTTTAATGTAGTTTTCTACAATAGAAGAAACAGTTTTCATAATTCTTTTTTTTTTTTTTTGGTAACAGTTGAGTTGGTAGTTAATTTAACATTGCGATGTTATAATTCTTTGCAAATATAAATAAAAAAACAAATTGTTACAATTATAACAATAAAAAATTATGTTAAAAGTGATAAAAAGCGTCAGTAAGATGTTCAATTGCAAATGATTCCCCGTTTTTATGGATTGCAACGATGTCAAAACGGATTTCTAAATCTTCCTGAAAATCCTTTTCCCTATCGTTTATGTAGGCATTTACTGCTTTTATGAGTAATTGAATCTTTTTTTGCTTCACAAAATCTTGCGGAGAACCAAAATCTAAACTCGAACGAGTTTTAACTTCAACAATCGCTAAAACATAATCTTTTTGTGCAATTATATCTATTTCTGCTTTTTGGATAACAAAGTTTCGTTCTAGAATTGAATATCCATTTTCTTCCAAATAAGCCGTTGCGAGATCTTCGCCTAATTTTCCTAAATCGTTATGTTCTGCCATTATTGTAGTATTCAGTCTCAGCCACAGTTTTCACTGTGAATCTTTGAGTTTATTTTTACTAAATGAAATTATTGCACGAAAAAACGCAAAATCACAAAGCATTTTAAAACTTGGCGATCTTGCGTCTTTGCGAGATTTTATGTGGTATTGTTAGATTTGCTTAAATAACAAGCAATGTGATACTACTTTTTAAAAGTAACTGTGCTTCCAGAAGCAGTAACTTCTATAGAAACGGTATTTCCCATAATTAAAGCTCTGTTGTCTCTAATATGCCCTGCTGGGAAATTAAAAATTACAGGAATATTGTATTTTTTGGTTACGTCATCTATAATTTCTAAAGCATTTTTTCCCCAAGGCACTTCATTGTCTTTCATGCTTGTCATTCCGCCAATGATAATTCCTTTTAGATTTTCGATGCATCCGTTACGTCTTAGATTCATCATCATACGGTCGATGTGATACAGATATTCATCTAAATCTTCGATAAATAAAATTTTATCTTTGCAATCAATTGCAGAAGGAGATCCTAATAAACTGTATAAAATAGATAAATTCCCTCCAACTAATTCTCCAGTAGCACTTCCTAAACGATTCATCGGACTTGGACTAATAGAGTAGGAAATAGGTTCGTTAAATAAAGCGGCTTTTAACGAGCTCACAGCATCTGGAGTTGCTCTAGGTACTGTTACCGGCATAATACCATGAATAGATTTGTAGCCCATCGTATTCAAATGATTATGAAGAACCGTTACATCACTAAAACCGATAACCCATTTTGGATGCTGTTTGAATTTGGTAAAATCTAGTAAATCTAACATTCTAACAGTGCCATATCCGCCACGAACGCACCAGATCGCTTTAATATTTGGATTGTCCATTTGTTTCTGAAAATCGGCAGCTCTCTGTTCATCTGTTCCAGCCAATTGATTATAATCTAAACCGATTGTTGATCCGATTACGGCTTCTAAACCCCAACTGTGCAATAAATCTATTGTTGGTTTTAAATTGTCGTCGATGTTTTTTCTTGCTGTTGCCAAAAGTGCTACAGTATCTCCTTTTTGTAAATAAGGCGGTGTTATCATGTTTTGTTGAGATTGACAGTTGAATGATTGTAAAGCAAAAATAAGAAATGCGAGTTTACAAAAGACAAAGTGTCTCTTTATATAGTGAAAGCAGTTTTTATTCATTTTTTTCTTTTGCTTAAAATTATAAAATTAATTTTTAAGGTTTAATAATTTAACCTCCATATTGTTTTTGCAATTCGGCAAGAAGCAACATTAAACCTTTGTCAGCTTCTTCAGATTGCACATTCGCAAATATTATAAAAGCCTTATCGATATCTTTGCAAATATACACTTTGGTTAAAAATGTTCCTGGATTTCCGTAGTGAAAAGAATATTTTAAACCCGATTTTTCATTTATTTCAGAATACCATCTAAAAGAAAATTCAGGAAAACCGAAATGCATTTTATTAAATTCTTCTTCAGACAATACTTTTGATTTCCCTAACAAACCTTGTAGCTGCATCTGCGTAAATCTGCAAAAATCAGGGAGGTTTACATTAATATTTCCTGCTGATGAAAGCCAATTTAATTTATAATTTACAAATGGTTTTTCAGGCTTCAAATTCTCATCATGTCCCCATGGCTGGTTTACATTAGTAACGTTTGGCTGTCCAAAACCAAAGTTTATGTTTAGCTTTTTGCCCAATTCTTTTACTAAAGTTTCATAACTTTTTCCAGTTGCTTTTTCGAGCATCAAACCTGCCGCAACAAAACTTGGATTAGAACCATACCAATCTTGTTTCTCAGTAACAATTTGTTTTTGCTTAAAAAACCAACTTATAAATTCATAACGTTGTTCCTGATTGTTGCCCTTAATTTCTTGTTGATTTGGCGTTTCATTTCCATAAGACCAAGTTGGAATTGGTGCTCTAAATGTCAAGAAATCTTGCAAGGTTACGTTATAGATTTCTGGATTACTTCCTGCTTTTAATTCAGGATATAAATCAAAAAATTTAGTATTCCATTCTATTTTTCCTTCTTTAACTAAAGTCGCCGCGATATAACTTGTGATCGTTTTTGTGATGGATCCTAAACGGAATATATCATTAATTTTTGCTTTATGAGAAGACTTGTAACGTTGAAATCCTAAAGCTTCAATTTCAAGAATAGAATCTGAAGAAACAACTGCATAAGCCAATTCTGGAATTTTGTATTGTTTTCTGATTTCCTCTGCTCGAGAACTGCTTTTCTGTCCGTAAAATGTATTTAAAGAGCTTAAGAAGAAAGTAAAAAACAGTATTTTTTTCATGTTATAAATTATCAGATTTTTTGAGCAAGGTACAAGACTTTTACAAGAAACAAATGTAATATTTTGAAATTTTATTCAAGTAAAAATCTTACATTTTTTAGTTAGATTTGTCTTTTTAAAATCTTATATATGCCTTTAAAATTTAGATTTTGTCTGCTTTTTCTTTTTGGAACGTCAGTCCTTTTTAGCCAATCCAAAAAGTACAAAATACATACAGTTGCTTTTTACAATTTTGAAAACTTTTATGATACTGTAGATGATGCATTCACAAATGATGATGAATGGACGCCAAATGGAGCACAGCATTGGACAACAGAGAAATACCAGCAGAAACTAAAGAACTTGGCGAGGGTTTTATCTGAAATTGGAACACCAGATAATTCAAATGCGCCAACTTTAATTGGGGGAGCAGAAATAGAAAATAGAGCAGTTTTAGAAGATTTGATAAAAGAGCCAAAATTACAGCCGTTGGATTTAGGAATCATTCATTTTGATTCTCCAGATAAGCGTGGTATCGATGTGGCGCTACTTTATCAGAAAAAGTATTTCAGACCAACTTCTTATTCGAATATTCCTTTAATTATTTATAGAAAAGAAATTCCTAAAAAAGAAGAAGAAACAGAAATTTTAGATGACGAAATAGAGGTTAAGAAAGAAAATAAAAATCGAGTTTTTACAAGAGATCAACTTTTGGTTTCGGGATTTTTAGAGGATGAAGAAATACATATTATTGTCAATCACTGGCCATCGAGATCAGGCGGAGAAAAGGCAACTAGTTTATTTCGGGAAGCAGCGGGAAAATTGAACAGGAAAATTATTGATTCTTTGCAAAAGATTAATCCTCAGGCAAAAGTATTGACAATGGGAGATTTTAATGATTCACCATCAAACAAAAGCATAAAATCAGGACTAGGTGCAAAAGGAATAAGAGCTGAAGTTTCGGAATTTGGAGTTTTTAATCCGTTTGAAGAGCTTGCCAATAAAGGTTTAGGAACTATTGCTTATCGTGATTCTTGGAATATTTTTGATCAAATTATTATGACAGCCTCTTTGGTTAAATCGGATTTTTCGACTTTTAATTTTTGGAAAGCGGGCATTTTCAGCAGACCTTATCTTATTCAAAATTCGGGGCAATACAAAGGTTATCCGTTGCGGAACACTTTGGCGGAAGCTGGCTTTAGTGATCATTTTCCAGTTTATATTTATTTGATAAAAGAATTTAAATAAGTATTAAGTCTCAGCCACAGTAATCAATCTCAGCAAAACTGAAAACTGCGACTGAGACTGAATACTTTTCACTACCTTAGCTTTTCATAAATTTTGAATAAAAATGGCTATAGCAAAACCTTTTAACCTGACCCAATGGATTGACGAAAACCGTCATTTACTAAAACCGCCTGTTGGAAATAAAAACTTATATGTTGATTCTGGAGATTATATTGTAATGATTGTTGCAGGTCCCAATGCGCGAAAAGATTACCATTATAACGAAACAGAAGAACTTTTTTATCAGTTAGAAGGAAATATCAAGGTTGTCATTCAGGAAGATGGTCAACGTAAAGAAATGGAATTAAATGCAGGCGATATGTATCTGCATCCTGCAAAAGTGCCCCATTCTCCTGTTCGTTCAGAAGGTTCTATCGGACTTGTGATCGAAAGAAAACGTGCTGGACAAGGTTTTACAGATGGTTTGCTTTGGCATTGCGATAACTGCAATCATAAACTGTACGAAGTGTATTTTGAACTTCATAATATCGAAAAAGATTTCCTTCCTCATTTTGAACACTTCTACAATTCAGAAGATTTAAGAACCTGCGATAATTGCGGAACTGTTATGGAAACTGATCCGAGGTTTGTGGCGAAGAAATAATATTTTATTGGATAGAAATAGAAAACCCGGCAAGTTTTTTAAAACCTGTCGGGTTTAATTATGTTTTATATTTAGAAATTAAAATAAATCCTTTTAATCTTAAGAATCTGTGGCAAAATAAATTACAGCTCAAACTTTTTCCCTTGCGTAGGATAAATAATTTTCAATCCTAAATCGTTTTGAGCTTTTAACTGCTGTTTAATTTTTGCAATATTCTTTGCAGGCGGTTTCAAATGTGTGATAATAATTTTAAAGTTTTCAAGAGAACCTTTTCCAGCTAAATCCTCTAGAATATGAAGTTCTTTCATTAAATAATTTGGAGTTAAGTGACCAAATAAAAATTTATCTGGCTGTTCATTTGGAAATGAAACTTCAATAAAAATTCCTTTCAATTGTTTAGCTTTAACCAATGGAGCAACTGCGGTCCATAAATCGCGAAGATTATTGCTTTTTTCTACTTCATCAGGTCCTGTGTCGCCTAAATATAAGGCATAATCATTTTCATTTTTAATTAAGAAAGCAGTACTCTCAAACGGATTAACATGGCTTAAAGAAAATGCTTTAACTGTCATTTTGGTATTCGTCAAAGAAGTTTCTTCTCCCAAATTTAAAGTCTGAAAATGGTATTTTTTTAAAGGAAATCCTGGTCCTGCGTCTCCAAAATTAGCCCAAGTCTGATCGTTGAAATAATGGTTTTCCATCATTTCCATACACTTATTTGTAGCATAAACTGTTTTAGAAGAATCGGCAGGAGAATTAATTATCAAACCTGAAACATGATCTAAATGTGCATGCGAAATCAAATATCCTTTGATGTATTTTCGTAAAACTTCACTTGTAGAAACTTTAAAAGTTTTCTTCTCAATAGCTTTTTCAATTCCGGCGTTTACAGTTCCAGCATCAAGGCAGATATAATCAGTTGTGTTGGCTGGAGCGATTAAATAAGCAGAAAGATTTTTTTCGTCAATACCACCCATTACGCCTAATGGAACTACAGAAAAAGAACTTTTTCCTTTTTGAGAGAATATATTTGTTGAAATTAAGAGAAAACAAAGCAGAAGCCTAAAAGAATGGGTCATATTTTTAATTTTAAGTACTGCAAATTTCATTAAATAAATTCAATATTGAAGTTTCGTTTCTGTTAATACTATAAAATAAGCTTAAATTTACGTTCATTTATGAATTAACTTCAATCAAAAATTAATTCTAAAACAATATCTTTACATAAAAATATAACAATTTTAACCAAAAAAGTTACAATGACAACAATAGCATCGCAATTTGGAATGAAGGAAGCTCTTGATAAATTGGGCATCAAGACAATAAATGAAGGAACATCAACAGGAATTAACAATTTTTCTTCTGGAGAAATTTTGGAAAGTTATTCGCCAGTTGATGGAAAATTAATTGCTTCGGTAAAAATGTCAACGGCAGCAGATTACGAAAAAGCAATTCAAACCGCAGCAGAAGCTTTTAAAACATTTAGATTAATTCCTGCTCCACAACGTGGTGAAATTGTACGCCAATTTGGAGAAAAATTAAGACAAAATAAAGAGGCTCTTGGTAAGTTGGTTTCTTACGAAATGGGGAAATCATTGCAAGAAGGATATGGTGAAGTTCAGGAAATGATAGATATCTGTGATTTTGCAGTAGGTTTATCGCGCCAACTTCACGGATTAACAATGCATTCTGAAAGACCAGGACATAGAATGTATGAACAATATCATCCGCTTGGAATTGTCGGAATCATTTCAGCATTTAATTTTCCAGTTGCAGTTTGGTCTTGGAACACAGCTTTAGCTTGGATTTCTGGTGATGTCTGTGTTTGGAAGCCATCTGAAAAAACACCTCTTTGTGGTATTGCCTGCCAAAATATAATTGCTCAAGTTATAAAAGAAAACAATCTTCCAGAAGGAATTTCGTGTTTAATAAACGGAGATTATAAAATAGGAGAGTTGTTGACAGCAGATACTCGCATTCCGCTTATTTCGGCAACAGGTTCAACTAGAATGGGGAAAATTGTAGCGCAAACTGTTGCAGGAAGGTTAGGGAAATCATTGTTAGAATTAGGAGGAAATAACGCCATTATTGTTACTCCAGACGCAGATATTAAAATGACTGTTATCGGAGCCGTTTTTGGAGCTGTTGGAACTGCTGGACAAAGATGTACTTCTACTAGAAGATTGATTATTCACGAAAGTATTTATGATAAAGTAAAAGATGCCCTGGTTGCAGCTTATAAACAGTTAAGAATCGGAAATCCGCTTGACGAAAAAAATCATGTTGGACCACTAATTGATACTCATGCAGTAGAAATGTATGCAGCAGCATTAAATAAAGTAGTTGCCGAAGGTGGAAAAATCCTTGTTGAAGGAGGAGTATTATCTGGTGAAGGTTATGAAAGTGGCTGTTATGTAAAACCAGCAATTGCAGAAGCTGAAAATTCGTTTGAAATTGTACAGCATGAAACTTTTGCTCCAGTTTTATATTTAATTAAATATTCTGGTGATGTAGAAAATGCGATAGAAATTCAAAATGGTGTTGCACAAGGATTATCTTCTGCAATTATGACGAATAACTTACGTGAAGCTGAAAGATTTTTATCTGCAACAGGTTCTGACTGCGGAATTGCAAACGTAAATATTGGAACTTCTGGTGCTGAAATTGGAGGTGCTTTTGGAGGTGAAAAAGAAACAGGAGGCGGACGCGAATCAGGGTCTGATGCATGGAAAATTTACATGAGACGTCAAACCAATACAATCAATTATACAACAAATCTTCCGCTTGCGCAGGGAATTAAATTTGATTTGTAATTCATAATATTTGAACTTAAAAAAGGCTTCCAATTTTGGAAGCCTTTTTAAATTAAGTTAGTTTTTACTTTTTAATTAGTGTTTGGTTAAACGACCCATCGACAGTATAAATTTTGGCTAGGTAAGTGCCAGGAATTAAACTGCTTGTGTCAATACTTTGAGAATTTCCAGAAGTAATTACTAGATTTCCAGAAACATTGTAAATAAGTACTTTTTGTACCTTCTGTTCGGAATCTGATAAATATAAAGTACTTGAAACTGGATTGGGATATAAAATTATTTTTGAAGTTTCTATGGTTGTTGTCTCGGCGATCGCAGCCATTTTTAGAGTCGTTCCGCCATAAACAGTGCTAATATAGAATAAATTAGCAACAGAACCTTTTGTTATGGTATGAGAACCAGCAGCTATTGAAGCAGTTACAATACCAGCTGAGGCTGTATACGAAACATTATCTACTTTAATAGTTCCATTAAAACTCGAATCAAATACTAAAGTTAAAGTAGACGCGCTAGTTGTCGTATACGTTATAGATGTGCTTGATTCGATTTTTAGACGCTCAGTAAGTGTTAGTCCATTGTAAGTTACAGAACCTGGAGTTGAATTCATATTTCCTGTAATAGAGTAGAATGTACTTGTTTTACCAGATGTAGTAAAATTATGTAATTCAGATCCGCCACCCGAGCCTGTAGTAACTGTTATGGTTCCCGATGCAGATACTGGTGTTCCAGCTGTTCCTGAAGTGGTTACCGTATAAGAAACATTTGCAGTTGGAGTTCCAGTAATAGTTATCGTTTTTGCAGTTGTATTTTTTACAAAAGACAATCCAGAAGCTGGTAATCCAGTTACAGATGCATCTGTAGCATTTCCGCCCCAAGTAAATACAATCGAAGCAATAGCAGTTCCAGAGGAAACGGTTTGGCTGTTATTGCCAGATGAAGCTAATGTTTGTGTTCCAGCTGGAGTTACTGTTACAGTTCCAGAACCAGTAGCTGGGGAACCACTAGTTCCAGAAGTTGCAATGGAGTACGAAACTGTTGCAGTTGGCGTACCCGAAATAGTTATCGTTTTAGCTGTAGTATTTTTTACAAAAGTCAATCCAGAAGCAGGCAATCCAGTTACGGTTGCATCAGTTGCATCTCCGCCCCATGTAAATACAATTGAAGAAATTGCTGTACCGCTTACAACAGTTTGATTGTTATTTGAAGCAGATGTTAAAGTTAAAGTCTGTGTTCCAGCAGGTGGATTTCCTTCGCCTTGTACAGCAACTAAAGTTCCTGTGTAGTTTGTAAGTGTCGTTTTTAATGCTGTGATGACTAAAGAAGAAGTGTCATCTGTAGCATTATTGAATGTCCATTTTAAATCTCCTCCAGAAACACGTCCTGCATATTGCGTTGTTTTTGTTTTCGCTGCAGCTGGAGTATCAATTACTAAATTTTTCACATATAAATTAGCATCTGTATCAAAGTTGTTATAAGTATTTGCACCAGATTTAGATTTTACAGAACTACTTACAACTTCGCTTCTTGTGCTTGCTACATAAGCATCAAAATCGGTTGTAGAGCTAATTTTTCCAGAGATATTGTATAACGGATTTGGATCATTGTAAGCAACAAAACGCATGTTGTTTGTTCCGTTTGAAGCATCAAATGTATTGTTATAAGCTTTGATGCTTCCTCCAGCTTCGCCAGAGAATGTTCCCATTGTTCCTGCATTATTTACTTGGTTGGTTTCATCCCAAATGTCAGAACCTTGTAGAGAAGTTAGCATTGGATGTTTACTGTTTCTAAAGTAATTTCCTTCAACAAAAAGTGATGAGCCCATAGTTGAGCCCGCTCCATATTTAGCAACTCCATCATAATAGTTGTTGTAAATATGTGCTGAATAATAACGCACGCGTGGATGACGAGAATCTGAGTGGTCAAACCAGTTGTGGTGATAAGTTACGTACAAACCAGAAGTTGTTCCTTCGCTTAAACCAAGAAGACTTGCTTTTCCATTATCCCAAAAGTGGTTGTAAGACATTGTAATGTAAGTTGAAGATTTATTATCTAATGCTCCATCGCCTTTTATTTGGTCAGCATCGCTTCCTGCATTTCCATAAAATAAATCACAGTTATGAACCCAAACGTGATCATTGCTTTGCTGCATTCCCACGTTATCACCTGCAGTACTGTCGCAGTTCATAAATCCAAGATTGTTTACTTCTATATTTGAAGCCGATTTCAATCTAACTCCCCACCCGTTTGCTACAGCGTCATCGCCAATACCTTCGATTGTAACATAGCTTGAAGCATTGTTGGAGTTTTCAATAACAACATCGCCACCTTCCATAACAGTCATATCTGTAATATTTCCAATTAGACGGATAATAAATGGGCGAGTGTCTTTTCCTTTTTTGATAGCGTAAAGAATATTCTGTAAACCAATACAAGGATTTGCACTTGCACCAGTAATATTCATTGAAATTGTGTTTTTCGTATTTTGGGTAATGTACAAAATTACAGCATTGTCTTTAGGCGTTCCGTCTGCTTTGTATCCTCCAGGAACACGACCGCCTTCAAAAGCAAATCCATTTCTGTCGTGTGCGGTTACAATTAGATTTCCTGTTGTAGCTCCAGTTCCTTCTGTCCCATTTACAACAGGTTTTACTTTTACAGTGTAAGTTCCGGCTTTAAGTCCCGGAATGTCAGCACGGAAATAGGAACCATAACTTCTAATAAGCTGGTCGTCTATTTTTTGATCTGTAAGTCCGTTACCAGTGTAATACACATTGTAAGTCTGGGCACCACTGACTGGTTGCCATTTTACAAAAGCCGATTCTAGCCAGCCAGAAGCTTCATTAATTTGGATAGTTTGGGCCCATAATTGGACTGTCATGAGAAAGACAGTCATGAAAAGTAGGTTTTTTTTCATAATTGTTTGTTTAAGATAGTTAATAATAAGTAAGTGGTTTTACTTTCGACTTCAAGTGGTTTAATTGTAATCGATTACACGAAATTATATATTAATTCTTAATTCTTTATTTTTTTTAGCTAAAAAAATAATTTACTTTATTTTTTTAGCTTTTTAAATGTTAAAAATGCAACAAATTGCATGAATTGTAATTTATTACATGTTTTGATTTCTTGAAAAAAGCCGTGTTTTTCTAGCTTTTGATTATTTCTATCTTTAAACGGGTAGAATATAGAAGATTTATAATTTTTTTTAATTACAATAAATTACATTTTTATTTTTGTAAGAAATAAATTATTTTCTTATTTCGAATAACAGATTATTCTTAGAAGTTTTAAATTTAATTTTGCGAAAAAGCAATCTATAAGTATAAAAAAAAGCCTTTCTGATTTTACTCAAAAAGGCTTTAGATTATTTAAAAGAGACTTATTTAGTCTTTGCTAGAAAGTTTTGATAAAAGTCTTAAGAATTCAATATACAACCAAACTAATGTAATCATCAATCCCATTGCTCCATACCATTCCATAAATTTTGGCATTTTTTCTCTTGCACCTTTTTCAATTAAATCAAAATCTAAGAAAAGGTTAAGAGCAGCTATGATGATAACAAAAACACTAATACCAATACTCATCATAGAATTTCCGTAATGAACAGGTGTCCAGCTTGTAAACATTGATACAACCCAAGAAATTAAATAATAAGTAGCAATAGCCAATGTTGCAGCAACAACAACAGATTTGAATTGTTCTGTAACTTTTACGATTCTAAATTTATATAAACCTAAACAAACCAAGAAAGTAACAAGAGTTGCACCAACTGCATTGATTACGATTCCAGGAAATTTTAATTCAAATATTGCAGAAATACCTCCTATGAATAATCCTTCAAATAATGCATATCCTGGAGCTAGGTAAGGAGATAATTGTGGTTTGAATGAAGAAACTAATACTAAAATGAAACCAACAATTGCACCTCCAATTGTAGGAAGCATTGGGTTTATTCCGTTAAAAGTCATCCACCATGTCACCATAGCAGCTCCGCATAAGATTAGGAATAGGATTGCTGTTTTGTTGATTGTTCCAGACACCGTCATTTCTTGATTGTAATCAATAATCTGAGCGTGGTGTACTTCTGTTCTTGGTTCAGCATTAGACGAAAAACGCTTACTGTTTAAAAATGGATTTTTTGAATTAAAGTTCATAATTTAATACATTTAATTGAACTCAAATATATGGAGATTTTTTGAAGTGCAATTGTCTAGAAGAAATTTTTAACATGAATTTCTGTTCTTAATTTAAGGCATAAAAAAAATCCATTAAAACTGATTTAATGGATTTTTGAGTATTTTTTAAAGAAATAATTTTATTTCAATAAGTCTAAAACTAATGATGGAAATAAACCTAAAGCAATATTTAAAACAATTGACACCACAGCTGTAGCATAAATAAGGAAAGGTCTTCCTGTTCTTTCTTGATTTGGTTCTTTAGAATATATTGCTATGATTAGTTTGAAATAGTATCCAACACTTATGATAGAGTTAATTACAGCAACAATTACTAAACCAATGTATCCTGCTTGAATAGTTTGGTTGAATAAAAATAACTTAGCAAAGAATCCAGAGAAAATAGGAATTCCGGCCATTGATAATAATGAAGCGGTAAGAACTGCAGCCAATAGCGGATTTGTTTTTCCTAAACCGTGGAAATTTGTAATATCTTCATTGTCATGATCTCTACAAACATATAAAATTACACTAAAAGCAGCTATACCAGCTAATGCATAAGCAGCAGTGTAGTATAATAAAACTCCAGCAGAAGCTGAAACAGTTAATAATGTCATTAACATGAAACCTGCGTGAGAGATTCCAGAGAAAGCAAGCATACGTTTTACGTTTACTTGTCTTAATGCCATAATATTACCAACAGACATAGACGCAATAGAAATAATAACTACGATAACTTCAAATGTATGTAGAAGGTCTTGGTTGTCTAATGAAGCAATTAAGTTCATACCAGAAACCAACTTGAATAAAGTTGCAATTGCGACTACTTTTGCTAAAGTACTCATTAAAGCTGTAGTTAAAGCAGGAGAACCTTCGTAAACATCTGGAGCCCAGAAGTGGAAAGGAACTGCAGCTACTTTAAATAACATTCCAACAACCATTAAAATCATTCCAATTGGAAACCATATTGGTAACTCTGCAGAAAGTGCACTTTCGTGAATGTCACTAATGTCAAAACTTCCCATTGCACCGTAAATCAAACAGATTCCGAATAAGATAATTCCTGAAGCGAAAGAACCCATTAAGAAATATTTCATACCAGCCTCATTGCTTTTGATATTTAAACGATCGCTTGCAGCAAGTACATATAAAGCAATAGATAAGATTTCAATTCCTAAAAAGAACATTGCTAAATTTCCAAAAGAAACCATTGCTACAGCACCAGCTAGTAAGAAAACTTTAATTGCCACATAATCTGAAATTTTCGTTGGGTGCTTGTGGTAAAAATTATGACTTAATGCTACAAGGAATATAGTCAAAACGATAAACAATGATGAAAAAGCCGTAGAAAACTTGCTTACTGCTATCATATTGTTGTAATAACTTTGTTCTGTTCCAAATTCACAGTAATTAAGAGCCAACACACCTATTAAACCCATAATGGTAATAGGAACAATGGCCTTTCTTAAATTAAGAATTTCAAACAATAGGCAAAAAATACCCAATCCTGTTATAGCTATTAATGTATTCATTTTTATCTTTTTGATTTAGGATTCCAATTTTTAAGTGTAATCCTAATTTATTTTTTGTTTAAAATATTAGTTCTTATTGATAACTTGTAAAATGGTTTCCAAGCTTGGTGTAATCAAATCTGTAATTGGTTTTGGATAGAATCCGAAAAACAATAAAACCGCAATGATTACAACAAATGAAACTCCTTCGTTAAGTGTAACATCAGCAAAAGTTTTTGCATTTGTTTCTCCTAACATTACATGCTGGAACATTCTTAACATATAGTAAGCTCCTAAAATAATAGTAGTTCCACCAAGAATAGCAAACCAGATATTAATTTGAGATAAACTGTATAATACTGTAAACTCTCCAACAAAGTTAAATGTACTTGGTAATGCAACAGAAGCTAATACTAAGATTAAAAACATTGATGTGAATTTTGGAGACTGAGTACGAATACCACCCATTTCTTCAATTTCTCTAGTTTCGAATCTTCTGAAAATTACTTCAGCAGCGAAGAATAATCCAACTACAACAAAACCGTGAGCGATCATTTGCATAACTGCACCTCTAAAACCATCTAGAGTTAAAGTGTAAGATCCTGCAGCAATTAATCCAACGTGAGCAAGAGAAGAATAAGCCAATAATTTCTTTAAATCTTTTTGTCTTAATGCAACGATTGATCCGTAGATAACACCAGCAATTCCTAAAGCTATAAATATATACATGTATTCTTTTGCAGCGATTGGCGCAATTGGCAATTGCCAACGAAGTACACTATACAATCCCATTTTTAGCATGATACCAGATAAAAGCATTGTTCCAACGGTTGGTGCTTTTTGGTATACATTTGCTTGCCAAGTATGGAAAGGAATAATTGGAATTTTGATAGCATAAGCTAAAAAGAAAGCCAAGAAAATCCAGAATTGCTCACAAGCAGATAAGTTTACTTTGTATAAATCTTCGATTAAGAAAGAACCTGCTTTCGTGTATAAATAGATAAAAGCAGTTAACATGAATAAGGAACCAGCAAGCGTGTAAATAAAGAATTTAACCACTGCTTTTCTACGCTCTTCAGCATCTCCGTTACCCCAGATCAAAGCAATAAAGTAGATTGGAATAAGAGCTAATTCCCAGAAAATGTAATATAAAAGACCATCAGAAGCTAAGAAAGTTCCAGTCATAGCAAAAGCCATGAATAAGATCAAAGCATAAAATCCTTTTGCATTTTTATATTCATTTCCAAAAGACGAAAATATAATAATCGGAGTTAAAGCAGCAGTTAGTAAAACCATTGCAAGTCCAAGTCCATCACCGTTTAAAGCGAATGAAATTTTTGGTTGATTAATCCAGCTGTTGATTACGCTAATATTTTCACCTGCGTTATAATTATTCAATAATACAATTGAACATCCTAAAGCGGCTAAACTAAAAAATAAAGCAACTTTCGAAGCTAGTTTGTCACCAGAAAAGTAAGTGGCAAATGCACCAATTAAAAGTATAATTAATATAGTAGAAACGTTCATAGTAATAATATTATTGAGCTAAAAATATATAGGAAACAATTGCACAAAGTCCTAAAACAAATACAAATAGATATAATCCTATACTTCCGGTTTGTAATTTTTTTCCTTGGAAAGCAATTTCGTTTGCTATTTTACCTAATCCAAAAACAAGAGCAGACAATCCTGTCTCGATATAATCTCTAAAGAATTTAGATAAACTATTTACTGGTGCTACAAATACAGCGTCGTAAACTTCGTCTACATAGTATTTGTTGTATAACACTTTGCTTAAACCAGTAATGTTTTCATCAGATTCTGGAACATTATCTTGTTTAAAGTATTTTACGTAAGCAATTAAAATTCCTAGTAATCCGCCTAAAACTGCAACACCCATTAAAGTGTATTCTGTTGTGCCTAAATGATGCTCTTCTCCTGCCACTTTTGTGAAAAGAGGAGCAAGGTAACCATTTAACCAGCTGTTTCCAGGTAAACTGATTAATCCACCAAAAGTTGCTAAAATAGCTAAGATGATAAGCGGAATAGTAATTAATGAACCACTTTCGTGTAAATGATGCTTTTGCTCTTCAGTTCCTCTAAATTCTTTGAAGAAAGTTAAGAACATCAAACGGAACATATAGAAAGCTGTCATAATTGAAGCAACAGATCCAACAACGTATAATGGAATGCTGTGGTGGAATGCTGTCAACAAAATTTCGTCTTTAGAAAAGAATCCTGAGAAAAATGGAACTCCAGAAATTGCTAATGAAGAAATTAACATTGTCCAGAATGTGATTGGCATTGCTTTACGCAAACCTCCCATTTTACGCATATCTTGTTCTCCGTGTAATCCGTGAATTACAGATCCAGAACCTAAGAATAAACAAGCTTTAAAGAAAGCGTGAGTGATTACGTGGAAAACCGCTACTTCATAAGCTCCAAATCCTAATGCTAAAAACATTAAACCTAATTGAGAAACTGTAGAGTAAGCTAATACTTTTTTGATATCGTTTTGAACTAATCCAATTGTAGCCGCAACTAATGAAGTGATTGCTCCAATAATTGCAATTACAGATTGAACATCTGTTGCAAGGTCGAAAACAAAGTTTAATCTTGTTACCATAAAGATACCAGCAGTTACCATTGTAGCCGCGTGGATTAAAGCAGAAACTGGAGTTGGTCCAGCCATCGCATCAGGTAACCAAGTGTATAACGGAATTTGAGCAGATTTACCGCAAGCTCCAATAAACAAGCATAAAGCAGCTAAAGAAAGTAAAGGTAAATTTAAGTTTGAAGCTCCAGCAATTGCAGTTTTTAAAGTTGCATAATCTAATGTTGAAAACATTGATCCAATGATGAACATTCCGATTAATAAACCTAAATCTCCAATTCTGTTCATGATGAAAGCTTTTTTCGCAGCATCATTGTAATCTTGGTTTTTATGCCAAAATCCAATTAATAGGTAAGAACAAAGTCCAACACCTTCCCATCCGATGAAAAGAACTAATAAGTTGCTTCCAATTACAAGTGTAATCATGAAGAATACGAATAGATTTAAATAAGCAAAGAATTTGTGCATATTCTCATCATCGTGCATGTAACTGATAGAGTATAAGTGAATCAAAGATCCGATTCCTGTTACAAAAAGTAACCAAAGAACAGATAATTGATCTAATAAAAATCCAAGATTGATTTTTAAGTTGCTAATTTGAATCCAATCAAATAAAGTAACTTCGATTCCTTTTCCAGTTGAAGTTATTTGATTAAAAAGTAAAAGAGAAACTACAAAAGAAATTGCTACAGCAATAGTTCCGATTGCACCAGAAACTGTTTTGCCTAAGCTTTTTCCAAAAAAGACATTTACTAGAAATCCTAGTAAAGGAGTTAAAACTAAAATTAAAGCTAAATTGGTATCCATTTCTGATTATCCTTTTAAATTTTTTAAATTATCGATACTGATTGATCCGATATTTCTAAAGATAGAAACTAAAATGGCCAATCCTACCGCAACTTCGGCTGCAGCAACCGCCATCGAGAAGAACACAAAAACTTGTCCTTGTGCATCTTGATGATAAGTTGAAAAAGCAACAAATAAAAGGTTTACCGCATTCAACATAATTTCGATAGACATGAAAACGATAATAGCATTTCGTCTGTACAATACACCAAAAATTCCAATACAGAAAAGTACAACACTCAAAAAGATGTAGTTTTCAATACCTATTTGATTTAATATATTACCCATTATTTATTTAATTTTTCTTTTTTAGACAATAGAACTGTTCCAATCATAGCAACCAAAAGTAAGATTGAAGCAAATTCGAACGGAACCATATATTCGTTCAATAATATTTTACCTAAAACTTTAATCGATTGGAAATCTTCTCCAGTAGAATCGTATTCACCAACAATTGGTTTCGAGTTGATAAAAATTGTAATTAAAACAATCAATATTAAACAGAAAGAAACAATAGCACCTAAACGTGTAATTCTAGGTCGGTGAACTTCTCGCTGTTCGTTCAGGTTCATCAACATAATGGTAAACAGGAACAAGATCATAATAGCTCCGGAGTAGACTATTATATGTACAACAGCTAAGAACTGAGAATTTAATAGTAAATAATGACCAGCAATAGAGAAGAAACAAATTACCAAATAGATGGCACTATGAATCGGGTTTCTGCTGAAAATAGTCAAGAAAGCAGTAATAACGGTAATAAACGCTAAAAAGCAAAAGATAACTTGAATAGTTGTTGCGTGTGCAAAATCAGGAATATGTATCATTTAGTTAGCGTTTTTAAGTTGAGCGTTTTTCATAGCCATTTCTAAAGGCATCACTAATTTATCTTTCCCGAAAATGAAATCTTCTCTATTGTAATTAGCAGGAACCAATACTTTAGATTCTGTTAAGTAAATAGCGTCTTTTGGACAAGCCTCTTCACATAAACCGCAGAAAATACAACGAAGCATATTGATTTCGTAGATTTCAGCGTATTTCTCTTCTCTATATAAATGTTTTTCATCAGGCTTGCGTTCAGCAGCTTTCATTGTTATAGCTTCTGCTGGACATGATAAAGCACATAATCCGCAAGCAGTACAGTTTTCACGGCCTTGCTCATCACGTTTCAACATATGCTGACCACGATAAACTGGACTCATTTCACGAACCTGCTCTGGGTAATGAATGGTAACTTTCTTTCTAAAAAGGTGTTTTACAGTAATAATTAAACCTTTTACAATCGCCACAAGATACAATCGTTCAACAAAAGACATGTCCTTATTTGACACCACCTTTTTTCTACCCGATAATGATATAGTTTCTATTGACATTTTTACTATTATAGTTTATGATTTATAATTTGATATCGAATCAAATTTAAAATCTATTTTGTTTTTTATTTGAAGCTAACTTCGGTTCTTAGAATCCTAAAGCAGCTAAGATTTCGTGTCTTAAAATAACAACACCCGTAATCATGATATTAATGATTGAAAGCGGAATTAAAATTCTCCATCCTAAGTGCATTAATTGGTCATATCTAAATCTTGGAATCGTCCAACGTACCCACATGTAAAAGAATATGAAAAAACATATTTTTACAAATAATGCCGCAATACCTAATAAGTTAGCCACATTTACACCTACATTTTCTACCATCCATTGCATTCCTGGGTAGTTGTATCCACCAAAGAATAATACAGAAATAATAGTAGAAGAGATAAACATACTTGCATATTCAGCAAATAAATAGAATCCCATTTTCATAGATGAATATTCTGTGTGGTAACCTCCAATTAATTCGTTTTCACATTCTGCTAAATCGAAAGGAGTTCTGTTTGTTTCAGCAAATGAACAGATTAAGAAAATTAAGAATGATAATGGCTGATAGAAAACATTCCAGTTCATTCCTTGCTGTTGTAATGAGATTTCTTTTAAACTCATTGTTCCAGTCATCATCAATAAAGCGATTATTGATAATCCCATTGCAACCTCGTAAGAAACCATTTGAGAAGCAGCACGAATAGCTCCCATCAAAGAGAACTTATTGTTAGAAGCCCATCCACCGATCATGATACCGTAAACTCCAACAGAAAGAACTCCAAAAATGTACAATAATGCGATATTAACATCTGTAGCTTGAAGAATAATGTCTCTTCCAAAAAGGTGTAAACGATCTCCCCACGGAATTACAGCACTAGTCATCAAAGCAGTACTCATTGCAATCGCAGGTCCAACTACGAATAAAAATCTATTTGGTGTGTTTGGGAAAAACTCTTCTTTAGAGAATAATTTCATACCATCTGCAAGCGGTTGTAATAAACCTCCCCATCCAGCACGGTTTGGTCCAACACGATCTTGCAAGAAAGCAGCAACTTTACGTTCTGCCCAAGTAGAATACATCGCCATAATCATTGTTACCGCAAAAACGACAACAATTACAACACTTTTTTCTATAATAAATGCACTTTCCATTTCTTACTATTTTTGATCTTTATCAGTTAATGGAATTGCAGCCATACTAATCTTTTTACGGTCAATATCTCTACCTAAAAGGATATTCTTTTCTGTATCGATTGTAACTTTCTCTAATTTTTGAGTGTAGTTATTTTGGTTGATAACAGAATCTTTTTCAAATTCTCTCGGACCTTCAATAACCCAGTCATTTACATCTTTGTGATCAAAACGACAGCTGTTGCAGATGAATTCTTCAACTTCATGGTACTCGTCTTTACGACCAGTTACACGTTGAATTTCTCCACCAAACATCCAAACTGTAGTTTTACCGCAACATCCTGGAGTAGTACATTCTCTGTGCGCGTTATAAGGTTTGTTAAACCAAACTCTTGATTTAAAGCGGAAAGTTTTATCTGTTAAAGCTCCAACCGGACAAACGTCAATCATGTTTCCAGAGAACTCATTGTCAATTGCTTTAGAAATTCCAGTAGAAATATTAGCGTGGTCACCGCGATCTAATACTCCATGAACTCTGTTGTCTGTCAATTGATCTGCAACTTGTACACATCTTTGGCATAAAATACAACGATTCATATGAAGTTGAATATTTGGACCAATATCTTCTGGTTCAAATGTTCTTTTTTCTTCAATGTAACGTGATTTCGGATTCCCGTGCTCGAAACTTAAATTTTGTAAATCACATTCTCCAGCCTGATCACAAATTGGACAGTCTAATGGGTGATTGATTAATAAAAATTCTGTTACAGATTTACGGGCTTCAGTTACTCTTGCAGACGATTTACTGTTTACTTCCATACCATCCATACATCCTGTTACACAAGATGCCATTAATTTTGGCATTGGTCGTGGGTCAGCTTCACTACCTTTAGAAACTTCAACTAAACAACAACGACATTTACCGCCGCTGCCTTTTAATTTTGAGTAATAGCACATGGCTGGCGGAACTAAATCTCCACCAATCATACGTGCAGCCTGCAGGATCGTTGTTCCTGGTTCTACGTCTATACTTTGACCGTCTATGGTTACTTTCATCTCTTATTGATTTGAATGTTGAAAGTCGGAATATTTAAAAGAGTTGCTGTCCTTTTTAATATTTTTAACTTTATAACTTTCTCTATATATTTTTATACGATTACTTTACCGCCTACTAAATGCTTAACTTGTGAGAAAGGCTCGGCAACAAAGTGATCTCTATTTTTAATTTTTTCTGGGAAACGAACGTGATATTCGAACTCATCTCTAAAGTGACGAATCGCTGCAGCTACTGGCCAAGAAGCGGCGTCACCAAGTGGACAAATTGTGTTTCCTTCAATTTTACTTTGAATGCTCCACAATAATTCGATATCTTCTTCACGGCCTTGACCGTTTTCGATTCTCCATAAGATTTTTTCTAACCATCCTGTTCCTTCACGGCAAGGAGTACATTGTCCGCAAGATTCGTGGTGGTAAAAACGAGCAAAGTTCCAAGTGTTTCTAACAACACAAGCTGTATCATTGTAAACAATAAATCCTCCAGAACCTAACATCGATCCGGTTGCAAAACCACCATCACTTAAAGATTCGTAAGTCATTAAACGGTCTTCGCCATTTGCTGTTTTGAAAATCAATTCAGCTGGTAAAATTGGCACAGAAGAACCTCCTGGTACAAATGCTTTTAACGGACGGCTTGAAGACATTCCTCCTAAATATTCATCAGAATTCATGAATTCGTCAACACTTAAACCTAATTCAATTTCGTAAACACCAGGATTTTTAATGTGTCCTGAAGCAGAAATTAATTTAGTTCCAGTAGAGCGTCCAATTCCAATTTTAGCATAATCATCACCAGAATTGTTTACAATCCAAGGCACAGTTGCAATTGTTTCAACATTGTTTACTACAGTTGGATTTGCCCAAAGACCAGAAACTGCTGGGAAAGGTGGTTTAATACGAGGGTTTCCTCTTTTACCTTCCAATGATTCTATTAATGCTGTTTCTTCTCCACAGATATAAGCTCCAGCTCCACAGTGTACGTGAAGTTCAAGATCATAACCTGTACCTAATATATTTTTTCCTAACCATCCGGCAGCTTTTGCTTCGGCGATTGCTCTTTCTAAAATTTTGAAAACCCACATATATTCTCCACGAATGTAGATATAAGATAGGTTAGCGCCCAAAGCATAGCTAGAAGTAATCATTCCTTCGATCAATAAGTGAGGAATGTATTCCATCAAAAATCTATCTTTGAATGTTCCTGGCTCAGATTCGTCGGCGTTACAAACTAAGTGTCTTGGTCTTCCTGATTTTTTATCGATAAAACTCCATTTCATTCCAGCAGGGAAACCTGCACCACCACGACCACGTAATCCTGATTTTTTTACTTCTTCGGTAACTTCGTCTGGGGTAAGGGTTTTTAAAGCTTTTTCTACAGAAGCGTAACCACCATTTTGGCGATAAACTTCGTAGGTTTTAATTCCAGGAATATTGATTTTATCTAATAATATTTTTTGTGACATCTTATTTATCGTGTAATATTATTTTATCATCTCTACAATCAGCAATGATCTGATCGATTTTCTCTTCTGTTAGTTTTTCTTTGTAGAAATCTCCCAACTGCATCATCGGAGCATATCCGCAAGCACCTAAACATTCTACACCAGCAATGGTAAACATTCCGTCTGGAGTTGTTTCTCCCATTTTAATGCCTAGTTTTTCAGAAGTATAATCCATCAAATCTTCGGCACCTCTTAAACAACAACAAGAAGTTTGGCAGAACTCAAACATGTACTTACCAATTGGCTTTTGGTTGAACATCGTATAGAAAGTTACAACTTCATAAACCTCGATTGGTTTGATCTGAAGAATTTCAGCAACTTTGTCTTGCAATTCAATACTAAGCCAGTTGTTATGTGCATCCTGAACTTCGTGCAAAACAGGCAATAAAGCTGATTTTTGTTTGCCCTCAGGATAATGACTGATTAATTCATTGATACGAGCGATCAATGCTTCAGTCATATTTATTTCTTGTTTGTAATGTTTTCTTTCCATTTTATTCTTGTTTTGCCGCAAGGGCGCAAAGGCACAATTTTTTTAATCTAAATTGTTTAGGCGTCTAATTCTCCTGCAATTACGTTCAAACTTGAAAGAATGATAATTGCATCAGAAAGCATGGCACCTTTAATCATTTCTGGGAATGCTTGATAATAAATAAAGCAAGGTCTTCTGAAATGTAATCTATATGGAGTTCTACTTCCGTCTGTTACTAAATAAAAACCAAGTTCTCCATTTCCTCCTTCTACAGGGTGATAGATTTCTGCAACTGGTACAGGAACTTCTCCCATTACGATCTTAAAGTGATAAATTAAAGATTCCATAGAAGTGTAAACATCTTCTTTTGGAGGAAGGTAGTAATCTGGAACTTCAGCGTGATATTCGTTTCCTGGAGGCATTTTTTCTAAAGCCTGACGAATAATGCTTAAACTTTCCCAAACTTCAGCATTACGAACACAGAAACGATCGTAAGTATCTCCTGATTTTCCAACAGGAACAATAAAATCGAAATCTTCGTAAGATGAATAAGGTTGTGCTACACGGACATCGTAATCAACTCCAGCAGCACGTAAGTTTGGACCTGTAAATCCGTAAGCCATTGCTTTTTCAGCAGTAATTCCACCTACGTTAACAGTTCTGTCAAGGAAAATTCTATTTCTCTCGAATAAGTTTTGGAATTCCTGCCAAACTGGAGGGAATTCTTCAAGGAATTTATCTAGTTTTTTGAAAACTTCTGGAGACCAGTCTCTTTCAAAACCACCGATTCTTCCCATATTTGTAGTCAAACGAGCTCCACAAATTTCTTCGTAGATTTCGTAGATTTTTTCTCTAAATTGAAAAACGTATAAGAAACCAGTATACGCACCAGTATCAACCCCTAAAATTCCGTTACAGATAATGTGATCTGTAATACGAGCCAACTCCATAACGATAACTCTTAAATATTGTGCTCTTTTTGGAACTTCAATACCTAATAGTTTTTCTACTGTCATCCACCATCCCATATTATTAATAGGAGAGGAACAATAATTCATACGGTCTGTAAGAGGTGTAATTTGATAAAAAGGACGATTTTCGGCAATTTTTTCGAATGCTCTATGGATGTAACCAATAGTTGGCTCAGCCTCAAGAATTTTTTCACCATCCATCAATAAGATATTTTGGAAAATACCGTGTGTTGCAGGGTGAGTCGGACCTAAATTTAGTACAGAAAGTTCACTTCCGTCGTCGTTTAGTCTCTCCTTAATTATTTTAGCATAACGATGCTCTGGTGGTAATAATAGTTCTGACATTTTATAATGTTGAATTATTTTTTAGCAATTTGATGTTGTTCTTCCGAAGAATCGGTCATCCTTATCTGTTCTTCCGCTGTCTTCCATTGGGAATTCTTTTCTCATTGGATGAGACTGCATTTCGTCCATATTTAAAATACGTTTCAACTGAGGATGTCCAATAAAGTCAATCCCGTAGAAATCGAAAGTTTCTCTTTCCATCCAGTTAGAAGACAAGAAAATATTTGAAACTGTTTTAATTTCTGGTTTTTCGCCGTTTAAGAAAACTTTGATTTTTAATCTTTTGTTTTCGTACCAGTTGTGTAAATGATAAACAACGGCAAACTGGCGTTCTGTTTCGTTATCTGGATAATGAATGCCGCACAAATCTGTTAAGAAATGAAAACGTAATTCTGGATCGTTTTTAAGGAAAAGAATCAACGGTGTAATTTTATCAGCTGAAGCTTCTAAAGAAAAAATATCTCTTTCTTGTTGAAAGTTAAAAACATCGTTACTAAATGTTTCTACAAGTTTGTCTTGAATTTGGGTATTTTCTAAGGCCATCTTATGAGATATTATATGAAGCTAATAATTCTTGGTATTCTGGTGAGCTTCTTCGTCTCACAGATTCGCTTTTAACCAAGTCCTGAAGTCTCATAACTCCATCAACAATTTGTTCTGGTCTTGGCGGGCATCCTGGTACATAAACGTCAACCGGAATTACTTTGTCAATTCCTTGAAGAACAGAGTAAGTATCAAAAACTCCTCCTGAAGAAGCGCATGCTCCAACAGCAATTACCCAGCGAGGTTCTGACATTTGCTCGTATACTTGTCTCAAAATAGGAGCCATTTTTTTAGAAATAGTTCCCATTACTAATAACATATCGGCTTGTCTTGGCGAGAAACTCACACGCTCAGAACCAAATCGAGCTAAGTCATAGTGAGATGCCATTGTTGCCATGAATTCGATACCACAGCATGAAGTCGCGAAAGGAAGCGGCCATAATGAGTTAGCTCTTGCTAAACCAACAACATCACTAAGTTTTGTGGCGAAGAAACCTTCACCAGTAATTCCTTCTGGCGGCGCAACCATATTTACTTTTGAATCGCTCATTTTATTTTAGATTTCTGATTTTAGATTTTAGATTTTTTGAAATCGTAAAAGGTAAAATCAATTTTTTAAATCAGTATTTTAAATTCGAATTCAAATTTTAAATCTCAATAGTAGATAAATCTAAAATTTCAGATCTAAAATCTAAAATCATTATTCCCACTCTAATGCTTTCTTTTTGATGATATAGAAGAAACCAACTAAAAGCAAAGACATGAAAACTAACATTTTTAACATTCCTTCAATTCCTAAGTCTTTGAAGTTTACCGCCCAAGGATAAAGGAAAATAACCTCTACGTCGAATAATACGAACAAAATGGCAACTAAGAAGTATTTTACAGAGAATGGAATACGGGCGTTACCAACAGATTCGATACCGCATTCGAAGTTTTTATCTTTAACTTCAGAGGTTCTTCTTGGTCCTAATTTTCCAGAAATAATGATTGTTCCTACCACAAAACCAACAGCTAGAATAAACTGCATTAAAATAGGAATGTAACTGTATTGATCAGATTGCATAAACTTCGTGTTTTATACTTAAAAAATGAGCCACAAAGATAACTTGGAACTCTGTAAAACACAAGCTAAAAAAGGATTTAAGTAGGGTAGTAAACCGCGTTTATGTCTAATTTTTATTCATTATAAATAACATTGCGTTATTTTAATATTTTTTTAAGAAATGGGTAAAAAAAAACGTCCCGATACTTCGGGACGTCTTCTGAGACCATTCAGAGGCAAAAAAAATAAATTGCTATATTTTTCTTAGATTACTGCTACTTTAGCAGCAACTTTCCCTTTTCTTCCTTCTTCTTCTTCATAGCTTACACGGTCACCTTCGCGTAATTCTTCCGCGTTAATTCCTGAAGCGTGAACGAAGATGTCTTTTCCTGTTTCTTCGTCTGTAATGAATCCATAACCTTTAGATTCATTGAAAAATTTTACTGTACCTGTACGCATTTGTAATGTAATAATAATTTATAATAAACAAATGTAGTATATAATATCATACAAAAGACATCTACGTGTTAATTTTTTGTAAAAATTATTGATTTACAGTGTTTTTACGTGGTTTATTGCGTCAATTTGTTTATAAAATACCATAATTTGCGAATCATTAATTGTAAGAATAAGAAAACATTACGTTTGTAAGAATATGATAATTCAAAAAAATAATGATTTAAGATTTTTCTTAATATTTGATTAAATTAAAAAAGCCACTGAAATTTCAGCGGCTTTTTGTTTTTTTATGAATAAATTACTTCAAATTAAGCTATATCTACTTTAATACGAAGTTCTTTCAATTGTGCATCATCAATTGCAGCAGGTGCATCGATCATAACATCGCGTCCTGAATTGTTCTTAGGGAAAGCGATGAAATCTCTAATTGTTTCCTGACCTCCAAGAATTGCTACAAGTCTATCAAGACCAAAAGCAAGTCCTCCGTGAGGTGGTGCTCCAAATTGGAAAGCGTCCATTAAGAATCCGAATTGCGCTTTTGCTTCTTCTTCGGTAAATCCTAAATATTTAAACATTAATTGTTGTGTCGCTTTATCGTGAATACGAATAGATCCACCTCCAATTTCGTTTCCGTTTAAAACCATATCGTATGCATTTGCGCGAACTTTTCCTGGTTCTGTTTCCAGTAAAGCCATGTCTTCTGGTTTCGGAGAAGTAAATGGATGGTGCATTGCATGGTAACGACCGCTTTCTTCGTCTAGTTCTAATAATGGGAAATCTACAACCCATAATGGAGCAAATTCTTCAGGATTACGTAATCCTAAACGAGTTGCTAATTCCATACGCAATGCAGAAAGTTGAGCACGTGTTTTGTTTGCAGGTCCAGAAAGAACAAAAATCATATCGCCAGGATTTGCTTCTGTAGCTTTTGCCCAGTTTGCTAAATCGTCTTGATCGTAGAATTTATCTACAGATGATTTGTATGTTCCATCTTCATTACATTTTACATAAACCATTCCAGATGCACCAACTTGTGGGCGTTTAACCCAGTCAATTAGTCCGTCGATTTCTTTACGAGTATAATTTCCAGCACCAGGAACAGCGATTCCGACAACTAATTCTGCTGCATTGAATACAGGGAATTCTTTATGTTGTGCAAATTCGTTTAGTTCTCCAAACTTCATTCCGAAACGAATGTCCGGTTTGTCGTTTCCGTATGTTTTCATGGCGTAGTCGTAAGTAATTCTTGGGAATTTGTCTACTTCAATACCTTTAATTTCTTTAAGCAAGTGTCTTGTCAATCCTTCGAAAATATTCAAAATGTCTTCTTGCTCTACAAATGCCATTTCGCAGTCAATTTGAGTAAACTCAGGCTGACGGTCGGCGCGTAAATCTTCATCACGGAAACATTTCACGATTTGGAAATATTTATCCATACCTCCAACCATCAAAAGCTGTTTAAAAGTTTGAGGAGATTGCGGTAATGCATAAAACTGACCTTCGTTCATACGGCTTGGTACAACGAAATCTCTTGCTCCTTCAGGAGTCGATTTAATTAAATAAGGAGTTTCAACTTCGCAGAAATCTAAATCAGATAAATATTTACGAACTTCCATTGCCACTTTGTGACGGAATAATAAACTGTTTTTTACTGGATTTCTTCTAATATCCAAGTAACGGTACTTCATTCTGATATCTTCTCCACCATCTGTTTCATCTTCGATTGTGAAAGGAGGAGTAAGTGCAGTATTTAAAATCGTTAATTCTGAAACTAAAATTTCGATTTCACCCGTTGGAATGTTTTTGTTTTTAGCTTCACGCTCAATTACAGTTCCTTTTACTTGAATTACAAATTCTCTTCCTAGAGTTTTAGCCAATTCAAAAACGGTTTTATCAGTACGACTTTCGTCGAAAATAAGTTGCGTAATTCCGTAACGGTCGCGTAAATCGACCCAATTCATAAATCCTTTATCACGTGATTTTTGAACCCAGCCCGCAAGTGTAACTACGGTATTAATATTTGAAGCGTTTAATTCGCCACAATTATGACTTCTATACATAATCAAAATTTTAGACTGCAAAAGTAAATACAAAATTCAAGATAATATAGTAAAGTGGAAAGTTGATGCAGAATAATTTTAAATATTTTGTTAATTCTCAAATTGGAAAGGTTTAATTTATTTAGTTTTGAGTATCTAAAACTAATTGAAATACCTATGAAAAAACTTTTTGTTGCAGGTTTAGTAATTTTTAATGCTTTGAATATTGCCGCTCAAAGTGGAAATTCTATTAAGTTCACAGCTAAAATAGATAATAGAAATAGCGACACTTTAGTAATTAAAGGAAGAGATTTTGAGAAAGTAATTCCGATTGATAAAAAAGGAGTTTTTGTTTCTGCTTTTGATGCTCCTCAAGGATTTTATGTGTTTTATGATGGCAAGGAATCTTCTAATCTATATTTGAAACCAAATTCTGAGATCAATTTAACGCTGAATGCTCAGGAATTTTATAAAACGATTGTATATAAAGGTAAAGGAGTAGAAGAAAGCAACTTTTTAGCACAGCAAGCTATAAGAAACGAAAACTTTACAAAAGATGCTTTTACAAAAGAACCGAACGAGTTTACTGCTTTGCTTGATGACAAATTGAAATCGGATACAGAAAAAATAGAGAAGAGTGATTTTTCGGCAGATTTTAAAACAACTTTAAAACGCAGTTTTGAAAGTTACCATGAATTAGTCGCTCGACAGTATGAAAGAGTTTCAAAAGCAAACAAATTTACGGGGAAAGTTTCTCCAGGGTTTGATTATGAAAATTATAAAGGAGGGAAAACCAAGCTTTCTGATTTTAAAGGAAAATACGTTTTTATAGACGTTTGGGCAGTTTGGTGCGCGCCTTGCAGAGCTGAGATTCCTTATTTAAAAAAACTTGAAGAAAAGTATCATGGAAAAAATATTGAATTTGTGAGTATTTCTATTGATAAACTGAAAGACAGTGACAAATGGAGAAAATTTATTGCCGATAAAAGTCTTGGCGGTACACAGCTTTTAGCAGATAAGGATTGGGAATCTGAGTTTATTGTTAATTATAATATAACTGGAGTTCCAAGATTTATTCTGGTAGATCCAAGTGGTAATATTCTAAAATATGATGCAGAAAGACCTTCAGATCCAGAACTAGATAAACAGCTTACAGCATTATTGAACTAATTTATTTACGAAATTTACAACGTTATCGTAAAATTTAAATAGTTCTAAAATACCAGTAAAACCAGTGCTTGAGTGCTGGTTTTTTTATTTTATGGATTTTTCCAATGTTAAGTTTTTAATCAATGTTATCAAATTGTTAAGCAAAAGTTTTTTTAATGTAAACAATTAACTATATTTGATAAAGATTTCTTAACATTAAAGACCTAAAGATATGAAAAAGAGTGTAATTTTAGCTGCAATATTGTTCTCTGGAATTGTAGTTGCACAAGAAGGAAAGCCTGAATTAGAAGCTGCTGGGAACAAGGTAAAAGCAACCTATTACTATGAAAATGGTAAAGTGCAGCAAGAAGGCTTTTTTAAAGATGGTAAATTAGACGGTGTTTGGGTATCTTATGACGAAAATGGAAACAAAAAAACCGTTGGAGAATACGCAGACGGAGTTAAAACTGGAAAATGGATTTACTTTAATGAAGACAGCTTGAAAGAAGTTGCTTATGTTGACAACAAAGTAAGTTCGGTTAAAAATTTACAGAAAAATGCTTTAGCAAACAGAAATTAATCATATAATTTCAGTACCAATTATAAAAAGACCGCTTTAAATGAGCGGTTTTTTTATGGCTTTACTTTTTTAGATTTCTTTTTTCTTCCAAACCAAATTACAAATCCGCTGACGGGAAGCGCTGCGGCAATTAGACTTACTATAAAAGCGATAATTTTTCCTGGAAGATTTAAAACTTGTCCTGTATGTATTCCGTAATTCATTTCAACAACTTGCAATCCTAAACTCTTTTTATCGAATGTCTGACTTTGAATAAGTTTTCCGCTTGACGGATGAAAATAATAATTGCACTGCTGGTCGTAACGCAATGTGTGCGGATATGCGCCTGTACTCACAATGTCACCTTTTTGTTGTGGAATCATTACAAAGAACATTTCTGCTTTTGGCTGTAATTTTAAGGTTTGAATAAAAGCTTTGTCAATTGCTGTGGCCGAATTTGATTTGAAAGTGGTTGTATCGATTGTAGGCGTTTTTGTCTCGGCTGCTTTGTCTCCACCGAAATTGAAAGATTTATAAATTCCGTCTCCAACCCATTCATATGTAAAAGTAAGTCCAGTTATGGCTAGAATTAAAGCAATTAACGAAATATAAAAACCAGAAGTATTGTGCCAGTCATAATTTAGTCGACGCCATTTTGCGGACCATTTTACAGTAAAACTTCTTTTGATGTCGCTTCTTCGTTTTGGCCACCATTGTATAATTCCTGAAATAAGCAATAAAATAAAAATGATGGTTGAAACACCAATAATATGTTTTCCGATATAATCGGGCAGGAGCAGATACAAATGAATGTATTCTACTATAATAAAGAAATCGGTTTTTGGATTTTCTGTTTTTAAATATTCACCTGTGTAGGGATTGAAATAGAGATATAAATTTTCTGTATCTGAATAGGTATAAACAATTGCCGATCTGTTTTTTCCGTAATAAGCAACCATACTGGCTTTATTCGCAGGAGCAATTTCTTTTGCTTTTTGCTGCAATTCAGATGGTAATAGAAAAGGTTTGTTTTGAGGTTCTACCAAACGCCAATCTTTTCTTGTAATGTCTTTTATTTCATCATGAAAACAAAAAATACAGCCCGTTATACAAACTACAAAAACAATAAGCCCAGAAATTAATCCGAGCCATTTGTGTATAAAACGTATTTTGGTTTTGAATCCCATATTTTGATTAAAAACGTAAAATTATACGCAAAATCAATAGAGGACAAATAAATTGAGCTAATTTTTAAGAAACTGCTTTTTTGGGTTTTAAATGATAAGCTGTATATAATGTAATTGCAGCTAAGAAAATCCAAAAAACGTCGATAAAGAAAATCTGAAATTTGTTTTCTATAAATGAAGTCCAAAACCAATTTCCAGAAACAATTCCGTTTGTAATTGGAATTAAGAACCCTAAAATACTTCCTGAAACCAAACAGAATTTATTCGTAAAAGCATCATTCTTTTTGATGATAAAGAAAATGGCGAGCAATAGCCAACCTCCAAAATAAAGAGCATATAAATTAGATTGGCTTAAAGGATAGAAAATCTTACTTCCAATAAAAGCTAATGCCGTAATTGGATACATGCTTAAGCAAATTGCCAGATAAATACGAACAACGGCATTGTTGAAACGTCTTTTCTTTTCCGGCATATTGTTTTTTTGTCTTGCAACAAGCCAAATCATGACTCCAGAAATAATAACAAAACAGGTTATAATTCCTAAAAGGAAACTTACGATTTTTAAAGCATATCCGCCATAATCGCCAAAATGAATTCGGTACAAAACATTTTTTACAACATCTAGGTAATTAGTTTGGGCAATTGGATCTTTTTTGGCAATTTCTTTTCCATCGACAATTCTATAAACTACTTTCCCAATTCCTGTAAATTTCTTATTGCTTAAAAGTTCTCCTTCGACCAAAACGTGCATATTGGCATCTCCATAATTCTGGATAAAAACACGAGTAATTTCAAAATCTTTCCAGTTCTTTTTGGTTTTGGCAACTAGCTCACCAATATTAAATGGATTGGCTAACTTTTTATTTTCAAATTTATAATCGGCATCTGTGTATTCTAATTCTTTATATAATTTATCCTGATCACCATTGTATAAGGCAGCTACAGCTGGCGCTACTATTAAAAGTTTAATCATGAAAAAAGCACCTGTAACGGCATATACAAATTGAAACGGAAGTCCAATCATTCCTAATGCTGTATGTGCATCTGTCCAAAGTGTCTTTAATTTTTCTTTTGGACGGAAGATATAAAAGTTAGAAACGATTTTATTCCAATGCAATAAAACTCCTGTCACGATTGCGAATAAAAAAAACAGAGCGGTAAATCCGGCTAAATAATATCCCGTAGGATATGGAATTTGCGCCAAGAAGTGCAGACGGTATAAAAGTTCACCAAGAGAATAAGATTCTTCGTAAGTATAAGATTTGTAATTTTTATTGTCTAAATAGAAAAACTCTCCTGCTTGTTGTTTTTTTGGAGCCAATGTGTCTTTGGTTCCTTCCATATAAACAGCAACTCGATTTTCTATTGAAGGTTTAGAAATAGTGATATTTCTTCCGTGCAAAACATATTTTTTATCTAAATGCTGCAGGGCGTCATTGTAATCCACTTGAATTTCTCTTGTGATTGCTGTAGATTCACTTCTTTCCCAATTGATGATTTCATCTCTAAAAAAAGAAAAAGATCCAGCGAAGAAAATTACAAAAAGAACTACACTGATCACGATTCCGCTGACAGTATGTGTATGAAAATAGATATTGTAATGACGGTTATTCATATATATTATTGTGCCGTATTATAGGTTTGACCCAAATAAATAAAAAGACAAAAAAGTAAAGAAAGCAAGATGTAAATTCCCCATATTTTCCAACCGCTTTTGGCTAAAAAAGCAATGATCATTAAGGCAACCCATAAAATAAAACCAGTAAAAGCCATTGTCATTAAAACATTGGCACGGTTAAACCAAGAAGCAAGAGCCAAATGAAAAGTGACAGAAACAAAGTATCCTCCCAAAATTGCAGCAGTAATTTTGGAAAAACGTGGCCAAAAAGAGGGATTTAGATATTTTGAATTTGCTGGCATAATTTGATAATGATTACTGGTAATAGAATTCTGTTAGTGCAATAAAAACCAGTAGCGCCAAAAGTAACTTACTGTTTATTTTTTTTAGTGGTGTAAGGATAATGATTAAACTTCCTACAGTCATGAGCTGAATAAAAAACATCAAAGTGCCACAGCCTAGTGATTGCGTAAAAAGCCACATTGAATAAGCGAAAAGCAAAAGCATTAAGCCGATGATTTTAGTTGGCTTCGGATTTTTCTGCATCCATTTTTCAAAACCTAAATCATAAGACAAAACAGCTCTTTTTGAAGTGTAATACAACGTGTAAAAAGCTAAAAAAACGATAAGACTGGCAGTTGTAATCATAATCTTTAAAATTTAAAAAAACACCTTTCCTATAAGAGAAAGGTGTTTTCATTATTTTTTATTAGAATCTGTATGCGAAGTTCGCAGATACGCTTCTCATATTTTTTGGGTGAATTGTTGACCAACCATCATAAGTATCAACATTAGCAATATTGTCTAATTTTAATGTCAATGTAAATTTCTCTGTTCCGTAGAAAATAGAAGAATTTAAAACAGTGTAAGAAGGAATTGTAAACTGACCTACAACATTTCTGTTCATAATTAGGTTTTTGTCAGCATAGTTTCCACCAAAACCTAAACCAAATCCTTGTAAATCTCCTTGAGGGAATTTGTAGCTTGCCCAAAAGTTTGCTGTGTTTCTTGGTCCTGAACTCTCAGGTCTGTTTCCTACGAACGAAGGATCTCCAGCATTTAATACAGCGTCTACATAACTGTAACCAGCAACAATGTTTAAACCAGCAACTGGATTTGCAACGATTTCTGCTTCAAAACCTTTGTTTCTTTGTTCTCCATCTTGGAAAGAAGTTTGAGTTGGTACTCCACCTGTAGAACCATAAACAGTATAAACCTGATCTGTTACTTTGATATCATAATAGCTAAATGTTGCGTAAACTTTATCTTTAAGAACATTTAATTTAGTTCCGATTTCAAATTGATTAGCGTGTTCTGGTTTGAAAGTTCTTGGAATAACTGCACCATTTAAACCAGTATCAGTTGTTGGAGCTGTATTAGTAAAACCATCCATATAGTTGGCAAAAATCGAAACTTTGTCAATAATTGGCTGATAAACTAAACCAAATTTTGGTGAAAAAGAAGTCTGATTAAAATCATCAGCATTTGTAGTAACATCACCAGCAGTCATAAAACGATCTACACGTAAACTTGCCATTGCAGATAATGCAGGAGTAATATTGATTACATCTGATGCATAAGCACTAATAACCTCTTGTTTTGTTTTGTTATTGTTTGCGCCAGCTTCTGCTAAAAGTTTATCAGAACCAGCTTTTGTTAGGATACCACTGTCACCATTTGTAATATATTTTGCAGGATCTGTTATGCCAAATACGTATTGGTTTACAGTTGCTACATCTAAGTTTCCGATATAAACTCTTCCATTTGATACATATCCAGAACCATTATCAACTTGCCCTCTATTAAAGTAATCAAAACCAACAACAATTCTGTTTCTTAAGTTTCCAAGTTTAAAATCACCAATAAAGTTTTGTTGAATATCTGTTGTTAAAGTTGTTGTATCTTGGTAATTCATTGAACGTCCTAAAACAATTCCTTGATTTACTTCTGCAGGAAAATATTGTGTGCCTTCATAAAGATAAGTGTAATATCCTTCAGATTTAGATGATCCTCTTGATAGAACCGTTTGAGAAGTCCATTGATCAGAGATTTTGTAATTCATTTGTCCTTGAAGAGAGTAAGAAGGAGTTTCAATTGCAAGTTCGTTACTTGTATAAGAACGTTTGTTATTATAACCTAATTCATCCATATTATGAACTCTCAGAGGTGCTCCTCTATCTAAAAATAGCATAGTAGGATTCGTCTGTTTGTTGTTCATGAATTCAGTATTAATAAAAAACGAAAGTCTGTCGCTCGCTTGGTAAGATAAAGATGGAGCAAAGAAAAATGATTTTCTAAATCCAGCATCTTGAAAGCTGTTTTCTGTATGATATGCAGTATTAACTCTAAAATTAATTTTGTGTTCATCATCTACAGGAGTATTAATGTCTGCAGTTACACGGTTTAATCCGTAACTTCCTGCTGTATAGCTTACTTCTCCTCCAAAGTGATCATAAGGTTTTTTAGTAGTCAAGTTGATTAAACCTCCATAAGAAATTAAACTACTTCCGAATAAAGTTCCAGAAGGCCCTTTAATAACTTCAATTTTGTCAATATTTGCAGGATCGATACTTCCGTTATTCAAAGCAGGTAAACCATTTGTCATTGTTGGCTGCACAGCAAATCCTCTTAGAGAGAAATATCCTGCACCGTCGCCACCACGTCCAGTAGAAGCCCAAAGCGGAGATAATCCTGGTGCATTTTTAAGAGCGTCATCTATATTTGTAACAACTTGCTCTTTTAAAAGTTCACCAGTAATTGTAGTATAAACTTGAGGGTTTTCAAGATTTTTAAGAGGTAATCTTGATACTTGTGTTGTTTCTTTACGCGCTAACGGGTTTTTTCTGTTTGAGCTTAAAACAACTTCATTTAATTCTTGAGAGTTTTCACTAATTCTAAAATCCTCAATAATTGAGTCGCCACCATTAAGGTTAACGCTTTTTTCTTTAGAAGAATAACCAATTCCAGAAACTTTGATTACATAGTTGCCTGGTTTAATATTTTTAATTTCATAGAAACCGTTCGCGTCTGTGCTAGTTCCTATTTTTGTTCCTTTCAATATTACAGATACGTTGTCTGCTGCTTGATTATTTGTTAAGCTAATTTGGCCTTTAATAGTTGCTTTTTCTTGAGCCAAAGCTGATACGCTGGTCATTAAAGCAAAACAAAAACTCAAAAAAGAAACTGTAAATTTTAATTTCATTTTTATTTAGAATTAATTTTGATAGTGCAAATTTAATTGTTGGATAGCAACTAAACAAGTTATTCTTATTTATTCTAAATTAAATATTTTTTAAAGGGTAAAATTTACATTTTTTCAAAAAATTAACAACTTAAGCTAAAATTAAGCCAATCTTAAGCAAAAAAACCTGCTCAATTAATGAACAGGTTTTTATTATTGTCAAAAATTACTTTAAAAATTACAACTCTAAAGCACGTTTAGCGTCGCCATTCATCAATAATTCTACTGGGTTTTCTAAAGCCTCTTTTACAGCAACTAAGAAACCAACAGACTCACGTCCGTCAATGATTCTATGATCGTAAGAAAGTGCAACGTACATCATTGGGTGAATTTCAACTTTTCCGTTTACAGCAATCGGACGCTCGATGATGTTGTGCATTCCTAAGATTCCTGATTGAGGAGGGTTGATGATTGGAGTAGATAACATACTTCCGAAAACACCACCATTTGTAATTGTGAAAGTTCCTCCAGTCATATCGTCAACTGTAATTTGACCATCACGAGCTCTTAAAGCTAATCTTTTGATTTCAGCTTCAATTCCACGGAAAGTTAAAAGTTCAGCATTACGAACAACAGGAACCATTAATCCTTTTGGTCCAGAAACTGCGATTGAGATGTCAGCAAAATCATAAGCAATTTTGTAATCACCATCCATCATAGAGTTAACATCTGGATATAATTCTAAAGCTCTTGTAACTGCTTTTGTAAAGAATGACATGAAACCTAAGCCTAAACCACCATGTTTAGCTTTGAAAGCATCTTTGTATTCATTACGAATTTGGTTGATTGGTGTCATGTTTACTTCGTTGAAAGTAGTAAGCATAGCAGTTTCATTTTTAGCTGAAACTAGTCTTTCTGCTACTTTACGACGTAACATAGATAATTTTGTACGCTCAGTTCCACGGCTTCCTCCTGTTGGAGTTCCCATAGAAGGTACTGCATTTACAGCATCCTCTTTAGTAATTCTTCCGCCTTTACCAGTTCCTGAAACTGTAGCTGGAGCAATATTTTTTTCGTCTAATATTTTTCTTGCTGCAGGAGATGGAGTTCCCGCTGCATAACTTGGCGCTGCTGCTGGAGCTGGAGCTGCTTTTGGAGCCTCAGCTTTTGGTGCTTCTGCCTTAGGAGCTTCCGCTTTTGGAGCCTCAGCTGCTGCCGGAGCGCTTCCTGCTGGTTTAGCAGCATCTGTATCAATTAAACAAACTACAGCACCTACTGCAACTGTATCACCTTCTTCAGCTTTTAGTGTAATTACACCGCTCATTTCAGCAGGCAATTCAAGAGTAGCTTTATCTGAATCAACTTCAGCAATAGCCTGATCTTTTTCTACATAATCTCCGTCTTTTACTAACCAAGTTGCAATTTCAACTTCTTTTATTGATTCCCCTGGTGATGGGACTTTCATTTCTAAAATCATCTTGTTTTTGTTTAAAGTTTAGTCAGTTTAAAGTTTCAGGCTTTGTGTAACATGAAACTTTAAACTTGAAACAATTATTTTTTTAATTATCTAAATAAGTTTTTATCGAATACCATTCTAATAGCATCTGCATGACGACGTTTTGCACGTGTGTAACTTCCAGATGCTGGAGCAGAATATGCTTTTAATGAAGCCAATCTCCATTTTACAAGATCAAAATTCATTAACATAAAGCTGTAAGCTCCCATGTTTTTAGGTTCTTCTTGCGCCCAAACATAATCATCAGCATTTGGATATTGTGCAATAATTTCTTTGATTTGATCTACAGGGAAAGGGAATAATTGTTCGATACGAACCACTGCAACATCATTTCTTCCGTTGTTTTCTCTTTCTGCTACAATATCATAGTAGAATTTACCTGTAACAAAAACTAAAGTTTTTACACCTTTTTTATCTACTGTGTTGTCATCAATTGTTTCTTGGAAACTTCCGCTTGCGATTTCTTCAACTGTAGATACACATCTTGGATCACGCAATAAACTTTTTGGAGAGAAAACTACCAAAGGTTTACGGAAATTCGTTTTCATTTGTCTTCTTAACAAGTGGAAGAAGTTAGCTGGCGTTGTACAATCTGCAACATACATGTTGTGTCTTGCACAAAGTTGTAAATAACGCTCCATTCTTGCAGAAGAGTGTTCTGCACCTTGTCCTTCATATCCATGAGGCAATAACATCACAATACCATTTTGGTTGTTCCATTTATCTTCGCCACAAGAAATGTATTGGTCAATCATAATTTGAGCTCCGTTAGAGAAATCTCCAAATTGTGCTTCCCAAATTGTTAATGCTTTTGGGTTTGCTAATGCATATCCATAATCAAAACCTAAAACACCATATTCTGATAAAAGCGAGTTGAATACGCCAAAGTTTCCTTTTTTGTTTTCAATAGCATTTAATAAAATTACTTCTTCTTCAGAATCTTCTACTTTTACAACAGCGTGACGGTGAGAGAATGTACCACGCTCAACGTCTTGTCCAGAAATACGAACATCAAATCCTTCTGTTAAAAGTGAACCGTAAGCCAATGCTTCTGCAGTTCCCCAATCTATAGTATTGTTATCATAACCAGCTTTTCTATCTGTAACAATTTTACTGATTTTGTTGATGAATTTTTTATCTGATGGTAAAGTTGAGATTGTATTGATGATAGAATCTAATCCTTCTTTAGCAAAAGTAGTATCCACTTTTTGAAGCATTTGCGTATCTGTTACCTGAACAAATCCGTCCCATTCGTTTTTCATGAATGGAGTAATGATTGTTAAGTCTTTTTTACGAGAAGCTTCTAAGTTTTCTTCTAATCTAGCTTTATATTCTTTTTCTAAAGCATTAACATAAGAAGCATCGATTACGCCGTCAGAAAGTAATTTATCTGCGTAGATGTCTCTTGGATTTTTATGCTTAGCAATGATTTTGTATAAAACAGGTTGTGTAAAACGAGGTTCATCACCTTCGTTGTGTCCGTATTTTCTATAACCTAATAAGTCAATAAATACGTCACGTCCAAATTGCATTCTGTAATCTAATGCAAAAGATACAGCGTGTACAACAGCTTCTGCATCATCAGCATTTACGTGTAATACTGGAGATAAAGTTACTTTAGCAACGTCTGTACAATAAGTAGAAGAACGAGCGTCTAAGTAGTTTGTTGTAAATCCAACTTGGTTGTTGATTACAATGTGGATTGTTCCTCCAGTTTTGTAACCATCAAGTTGAGCCATTTGAATGATTTCATATAAAATACCTTGACCTGCGATTGCAGCATCTCCGTGTACTGCGATTGGCAATACTTTAGAGAAATCATCAGCATAATATTTATCTTGTTTAGCTCTTGTAATACCTTCAATTACAGCTCCAACAGTTTCTAAGTGAGAAGGGTTTGGTGCTAAATTGATGTTGATGCTTTTTCCAGATCTTGTTTTTTTGTCGGCAGTAAGACCTAAGTGGTATTTTACGTCACCGTCAAAATATTCTTGATCGTAATCTTTTCCGTCAAACTCACCAAAGATATCTTGAGTCGATTTTCCGAAGATGTTTGCCAAAACGTTCAAACGACCACGGTGAGCCATTCCCATTACGAATTGTTCAACACCTTTCTCAGCAGCTTGCTCGATCAAAGCATCTAAAGCTGGTATGATAGATTCTCCACCTTCTAATGAGAAACGTTTTTGTCCAACATATTTAGTATGAAGGAAATTCTCAAAAGAAACAGCTTCGTTTAATTTATTTAAGATTGTTTTCTTTTCTTCTGTAGAGAAATTAGGCTGATTAACATTGACAGCCAATTTATCCTGAATCCATTTTACAACGCCAGGATTTCTAATATACATATATTCAATACCGATATGCTGGCAGTAAATAGCTTTAAGACGATTTACGATATCTTGTAAAGAAGATGGCGCCATGCCAATTGTTTGTGCAGCATCAAAAACAGTTGAAAGGTCTGCTGCAGATAATCCGAAGTTTTCAATATCCAAGGTCGGAGATGAAGTTCTACGGTCACGAACAGGATTTGTTTTTGTGAATAAATGCCCGCGCGTACGGTATCCGTCAATTAATTTTAGTACATTGAATTCTTTTTGCAGTTTTTCTGAAACCAAACTACAGTCTGCGTTATCGCTAGTCACGTACTCAACGATAGTTTGCACAGGGTTTTCGTCGTTATAAGTTGTTTGTCCAAAGTCAAAACCTTGAAAAAAACTTCTCCAGCTAGGCTCAACGCTGTCTGGGTTTACTAAATATTGATCGTATAATTGTGCAAAAAACTCGGTATGCGCTGCGTTTAAAAATGAAAACCTATCCATAATATGAGTGAATATACTTTTTGTTATATAGAAAGGCAAAAGTACAACAATCACATTTATTTAAATCTTTTTTTTACGTACTTTTACGTAAAAATTTGTTAAAATAAACGTTAACTATGAATAAAATTCAATTTTCAATCGATTGCAGATATTTTTTTGTGATTTTGGCCGTCTTATTTTCAAGTTATAGTATTGCACAACAAAAATATGTTATAGACAACAGTAATCATTTTTGGGATAAGGTTCAGTTTGGAGGTGGATTAGGTCTCGGATTTGGTTCAGGATATACTAATGTTTCTGTAATGCCAAGCGCTATTTACAATATCAACGAAATTGTAGCTGTAGGAGCAGGCCTTCAATTTGGTTATTTATATCAAAAAAATTATTACGAATCTTTCGTTTGGGGAGGTAGTCTTATTGGTCTAGTAAATCCTATTCCGGAAATCCAGTTATCAGCTGAATTGGAACAAGTAAGAGTTGATACCCAATATGAAGCCACCTACAATTTCCCATCGTATTCAGATAGTTACTGGAATACTGCTTTGTATCTTGGAGCAGGTTATAGAACAAAAAACGTAACAATTGGTGCTCGTTATGACGTTTTATATAATCCTAATAAAAGCCTTTACGGTTCTGGATTTATGCCTTTTGTGAGGGTATATTTTTAATCTAAGTTACTAAAATTCTATTTTCTAGATTTGCTGATAAATGTAAATGGTTACAAACTCGCCATCATCTACTTTTATCAAATAACCTTCTGCATCATAAAAATATTTGAACGATTGTGTTTTTTGCGTAATACCATTGTCAACTATAGATTGTTCAATAATATGTAGATAAGGATTTGGCAATGTCTGGCCTAACAAAGATGAAAAAGTAGTAGCGATTTTATAATAAGGTTCGTTATTATAGATACCAGCCTTTGTTTTGTCGTATTTTGTGAGAATAACTCTTCCATTGGCAACTTCGCCTAATGATTCAATAATTTCATATCGGGTTTCTTTAACTTCAGTATCAGTATATTCAAAAGTAGACGCATTTAATTTTCCTGTTCGTTTAGTGACTCTTTGCTCAGAATCATAGTTGTAGACAGTTAAATAATTATCAATTAAAACTTTAGTAATTAAACCATTTTCATATGTATATGGAGTGCTGTTGTTTATGACATTTCCATTGCTGTCATATTCATAAGAAAATTCAATTCCAGAAGATCCCATTGATTCTGGACCTTTTTGAATTTCAATTTGAGTTAATTGTCCTGCATTATTATAAATATAATTTCTAACGTCTCCTTTAGGTGTATTTGTGTTAAGGGTATTTTCATTATCAGAATATAAATTATCAGTTAATGAGTAATCTGAAGTTTCGTCAATTTTATAATCGCTTTTTTTGTATTGAATTGATTGAACTAAATGTTTTGTAACTGCTTTCGTTTTTGAAGCTACAGTATTTTTATTGATGTTTTTAACAGCAGGTCTAAGTAAAGACGATTGTGGAAGCGTGGCTTTAGGCTGTAAAATTTTTGCCGTTACAGTTGTTGTTAGTCCTTTACTGTCTTTTATGGTAAAAGTATAATCTCCAGCAGCCAATTCTGTTTGTAATGGTGTAATGGTATAAGGTGGAGTTCCTCCAGCAGGAGTAATGGTTACTGAGCCTGTTTTTGCGCCATAAACGGCAACATCAACTTGTGTGAAAGTTGCAGTTAAAGGTTTTGTTTCTTCAGGAGTTGGTTTTTCTGGTGTGACAGGAGAATCTTCTGAAGAACAGGATATTATTAGAAAAAGAAAGAAAGATAAAATCAGCGTAATTTTTCTCATAGATTTAAGAAATTATCTGACAAATATTATTCTTTTTTTTAAATAAAAGAAATAATGCGTTTGAAAAAAGAACCTTATTTATAATAATTTCTAAACCAAACCTTCTGCCATTCTCTTTTTAAAATCAGAAAGGCAACTTGTTCAGCAAGAATAACTAAATCAGATCCGTCGAGCTGTTTGATTTCGTTTTCAGGAACGTCAATGATGTATAATAGATTTAAATATTCAGCAAATTTATACTGAATCATTCGATAGATTTTTTCGTGGAGCTGAATTTTTAATTCGTCAGGCGAAATGCTTAACGGAAAATCAATTCCTTCATTTGCCAAATTAAAATCCTTATTAATCTGTTCGATAAGATTCAAATATAAAGTCTCTGCTTGCGCTTGTGCTAACAAAGATTCTGTATTTACCGGTGCTACAAACATGATATTTTTGATTTTAGATTGATGATTGTAGATTTTTTACTGAATACTGACACTGAATGCTGAAAACTAGACTTTTCGTCCCATTAAATTTTCGCCAAAAGTTCTCAAAACATCTTTCTTTTCGGTATTTATATTCATTTTTTCTAAAGTTTCAAAAGCTTTAAAAGTGTACATTTCGATTGCTTCTTGAGTAGCTTTTGATGCTCCAGATTCATTAAAAATAGTCTTGGCAGTTTCTATTTTTTCTGAATTATCTTCTAATTGTAAAGTAAATAATTGTTCTAATTCTGAAGCTTTTTCTTTAGAAGAAAACTCCAAGGCTTTTAGATATAAATACGTTTTTTTATTCTCTATAATATCTCCGCCAACTTGTTTTCCAAAAGTTTCAGGATCTCCAAAAGCGTCCAAGTAATCATCCTGAAGTTGAAAAGCCAATCCTAAATTTAATCCGAAATCGTAAATTAAGTCAGCTTCTTTTTCAGAAGTTTTAGCTACAATTGCACCCATTTTCATGGCAGCGGCAACCAAAACCGCAGTTTTATATTCAATCATTTTAAGATATTGAGAAATCGTAACGTCTTTACGCGTTTCAAAATCTACATCCCATTGTTGACCTTCGCAAACTTCAAGTGCTGTTTTACTGAATAATTTTGCAAGATTTCTAAAAACTATTGGTTCGTATTGTTCAAAATATTGATACGCTAAAATTAGCATTGCATCTCCAGAAAGAATACCAGTGTTTAAATCCCATTTTTCATGAACTGTAACTTGACCTCTTCTTAAAGGCGCATCATCCATAATGTCATCATGAACTAACGAGAAGTTATGAAAAACTTCAACCGCCATTGCTGCGGGAAGTGCAATTAAATAATCAGTATCAAAAACCTCGGCTGCCATTAAAGTTAAAACCGGACGTATACGTTTTCCGCCAAGTCCTAAAATATATTCTATAGGTTCGTAAAGATTTTTAGGCTCTTTATGTATGTTTTGGCTTTCTAGATAATTGATGAAAAAATCTTGGTACTGACTTATATCGTGCATAATGAATTTCTGATTTCGTGCCCCAAAGATACAATTCAAATATGAATTATGAGATTGAAATGAAAATCTTAATCAAGATTCTTTTTGGGAGATAATCTTAAGAAAAAAAACACCTTCAGAATTTGAAGGCGTCTTTTCGGGATATTATTGAATGATAATTTGATGGCTTTCAATTTCGCCGTTAATGTCAACTTTTAAAATATAAATTCCTTTTTTGAATTTGCTTACATCGAGCGAAGCTGTATTGCTTAAAATAGAAATTTGTGTCAGCTCACTGCCATTTAAATCATATAGTTTACCAATAATTTTAGCATTAGCAATATTGTTTTTTGAATTACTAACGGAAATGTTTAAAATATTTGTCGCAGGATTTGGGTAAATAGTGACACGATCTTCAGATTGTATTGTAGACGTTTCTATTGCTGAAGTTTCTGCAGTTGTTTTTGCCGCAAATGTACCATTGCAAGAACTTAAGGTTACCACTTGTCCGTAAATTGTGTACGGAACACCAGTACAGGTTGTATTGGTAGTAACAGAGAAACTAAAAACAGGATAAGTTCCAGATGGAATTTTGCTTAATGGGATTTTGAAAAGATATCTTTTAGAATTGATTTGAGTATAAGTAATTCCGGGATTGCTAATTCCAGTAGAGAAATTTCCAAATGTGTAATTATAACTTACTGTATTATCTGAATTAACAATGTCTATAGGAACATAATGGTATGTATTGTCGCAATATTCGGTATAATCAGTTGTAGCGGTTTTTTTTGTGCCAAAATAAAGAGGTTTTTCTCCTATATCTACAGTTCTTGTTATGGTTTGAACTCCGTTGATCGTTGCTGTTACTGTTCCTGTTTGATAAGTATTTCCTACAGTGCTTTGTACGTTTATTTGTGCTGTATTTGGTGTGTTTGGAGGTAAAGTCATAGCAATTGTAAGATTTGGCGATGTGCTCCAAACTATAGAACTTCCAGCAGGAGGAGAAGGAGTCAGGCCAACAAAAGTTTGAGATGGCGAACCACAAACGGGATTGCCTCCATATAAACTATAAATTTTAGGGTAAACTGCACTAATAGCTTGTATATCATCGGTTGACAATGTTCGTTGCGATCCATTATAATACGCATACATGATTGCTCCTGGTACATTGCTATGTTGTAATCCTAATGAATGTCCTAATTCATGAATGGCGACTGTAACCAAATCTATAGGCTGCGAAGATGTGTATTGTACGCTTGTTGTCCAAGTTTCAGAGTCGTCAAAATGTAAGTCTCCAGCATATGCTCCGTTTGGTGGAGGGAAAAAAGCATGCGCTAAAACACCATTTACAGCATCAAAAGGTGCTCCATCTCCATGATCTCCAACGGCCCATTTAATGACAATATCGGCGTTTGCTGCACTCGTAACCTCCGTAAAAGTCAAACTTGTAACACTTGACCAAACTTGCATTGCTTGCACCAAAGCAGTTTTTTCATCTGTTCCTGCAATATCATTTGTCCCATTTTCAAAAAAGTAGGTAAGATTGGTATGATCCCATTTTCTTCCGTCAAGGCTAAAACTTGGATTGTTGTCTATTGGGCCATTATCATACAAAATCTGCGCATTTATCTGGGAGATACCGAAAATGCAGAATAGAAGTAAAGTAATTTTTTTTCTCATAATGTAAAATTTTTAGGGTTAAATAGTTGCGCTAAAATTATACGTATTGCTGTAAGATTTGTAGTATTATTTTAACAAATAATAGTATTAAATCTACATTGTCAGATAGTTATAGATAAACGACGATTTTTAACAGTTATGAATCGTTGTAAAAACACTGGATTTGATTTGATTAAAATTTTTTGTAAAAAACTTGGAAACTTTTTTGGTATTCAGGGTTTCCTGTCTATATTTGCAGCGTTAAAATGGAAACTCAGAACACTGTAAAAGTTTCCACTGAGGGTTTTAAAGATTTATAAACTCAATTAAATCAAGTATTTATGAAAACAAAATGGACTTTAGATTCTAGTCAGTCAGATGTTTTATTGAAAATGAGACGATCAAGAACTGCTTATTTGGGAGGAGATGCAAATAAATTTGATGGGTATGTGAATATTGAAGACAATGAGATTGAAGACGCTTCTGTCGAATTCTCATTAGATATCAATAACAAAAATGAAAGTTTCCAATCTATAGACGCTTATTTACAACTTCAAGATTTTTTTGAAGAAGATGAGCATCCCATTATAAGTTTTAAATCGACTTCATTTCAAAAAGTAAATCAGAATATTAATTTCTTCAAAGGAGATTTGACCATAAAAGATATTACAAGAGTAGTTGAATTGGATGCTGAATTTCTAGGAGAAAATATTTATAACGGAGAAAAGAAAGTGGCTTTTGAAATTAAAGGAAATATCAAACGTGAAGACTTTGGTTTAGATTTCAATTCTTTTAATCATTCTTCAGGAACTGCTTTGGGTAAAGAGATTAAACTTATTGCAAATTTAGAGTTTGCAATATAAATCTTACTAAACCAATAAATTAATGTAAAATTATTACAAATATATCGGAAACTATTTTTTTGATTTTAGTTTCCAGAGTATATTTGTAAGGCAATTCGAGAATTTAAAATGAAAGAGAAGATTATAGCAAAAGCAAGCGAATTGTTTTTAAAGCTTGGTTTTAAGAGTGTTACAATGGACGACATTGCGGGCGAAATGTGTATTTCGAAAAAAACGATTTACAAATATTTCTGTAACAAAGAAGTTCTAATTGAAGAGAGCACATCGTTGGTTCATGGCCAAGTGCACGAAATCATGGATACTATTATTGCTAAAAATTACAATGCTATTCATGAGAATTTTGAGATTAGAGAAATGTTTCGTGATATGTTTAAAAACAACATTGACACTTCGCCAATCTATCAGTTAAAAAAACATTATCCAGAAATTTATCAGAACATTTTGTCTTTCGAAATTGATCAGTGTACACAATGTTTTAGAGATAATATTGAAAAAGGAATTCGTGAGGGACTTTATAGAAGTGACTTAAATGTAGAGGTTTATGTTAAGTTTTATTACACTCTGGTTTTTCATATAAACGAAAATACAGTTTCTGAAAGTGAAGCGCAAAGAATAGAGTTGGAAGCCTTAGAGTATCATACTCGTGCAATGGCGACTGAAAAAGGAGTAGAGGAATTAGAAAAGCAATTAAAAAAAATTAGAAATTAATTATTATCCAAATTGTCGTCATTTATTCTAGAGAGTTGTAAAAGATAAAATGACGATGCCATCTCAAATTTTTAAAATAAATATTAACTACTTATGAAAAGAATCTTTCTTATAGTTTTGTGTACAATAGGCTTATCTGCCGCCGCACAAACCACTACTTTAACTCTGAAAGACGCGGTCAATTATGCACTTCAAAATAAAGCTGATGCAAAAAAGGCAAAACTTCAGATTGAAAATAGTGAGTACCAAATTCAAGAAATACGTTCGAGAGCTTTACCACAAATTAGTGCAAACGGAAGTCTTACTTATAATCCAGTAATTCAAACAACAGTTATTGATGGAGCAGCTTTTGGTGCGCCAGGAACTACTATTCAGGCAGCTTTTGGTCAAAAATGGACATCGACTGCTGGACTTTCTTTAACTCAAGCCATATTTGATCAATCTGTTTTTACAGGTTTGAGAGCAGCAAAAACTACACGTGAGTTTTATCAAATAAATGATCAGTTAACTGAAGAACAAGTTATTGAAAGAGTTGCAAATAACTACTATTCAGTTTATGTACAAAGAGAAAGACTTATTCTTTTAGATAGCAACTATGTAAATACTCAAAAAGTTCGTGATATTGTTCAAGGGCAGTTTAACAACGGTTTAGCTAAAAAAATTGACTTAGATCGTATTATCGTAAAAATGTCTAACATTGATACAGATCGCCAGCAGGTTAAAAATCAGATTGAGTTACAGGAAAATGCATTAAAGTTTTATATGGGTATGCCTATAGAAACTCAAATCGTTATGCCAAAAGAAGAATTTGAAGTTGTACCAGCTGCTTTAACACAAGAGCCAAATATTGAAAACAGAACAGAATATTTGCTTTTGAAAAAACAAGAAGAGCTTTTAGTATTCAATAAAAAAGCTGTTGAAGCGGGTTATTATCCGACACTTTCATTATCTGCAGGTTATAATTATATCGGGCAAGGACCAGAAATGCCTTGGTTTGCAAAACCAGAAAAAGGAGTTTATTGGTCAGATTTCTCAGCTATTGCTTTAAACTTACATGTGCCAATCTTTACTGGTTTTGGAACTCGTGCTAAAGTAAGACAGGCAGATGTTCAAATTAGAGAACTACAAGAAGATATCAAAGACACTAAACTTTCTCTTGATTTAGATTATAGAAATGCAATGACGCAGATTAACAATAATCTTGTGACTATTGAAAATCAGAGAGAAAACATGCGTTTGGCAACTGAAATTCTAAGCAATACCAAAAACAATTATCTTCAAGGTTTAGCATCTTTAACCGATTTGCTAGACGCAGAAAATGCATCGCTTGAAGCTCAAAATAACTTTACAAGAGCGGTTTTAAATTATAAAATTGCCGAAATATCTCTAATCAAATCGAAAGGCGAACTAAAATCTCTTACTAAATAACAAATTATTACAATGAAGAAAATAATTATAACAATCGTAATCATAGTCGTGGCTTTTGTCGGGATTAACTACATTTTAAATAAAAATAAAGCAGAAAACGAAGCTAAAACTGCAATTGTAGCAGAAAAAAATGCAGCGGTTTCTGTAAAAGTAGCGACAGTAAAAACAGAAGATGTTAATTTAGGTTTTACTGCAAACGGAAACTTCGCACCAATTCAAGAATTGACTTTCTCTGCTGAAAAATCAGGAAAAGTAATTAGTGTTTTAGCAAAAGAAGGTGACTATGTAAGAGTAGGACAAACTCTTTTGACAATGAGAGGCGATGTTATTAATGTAAACGCTCAAGCAGCAGAAGCAGCATATCAAAATGCAAAATCTGATTATGCGAGATATGAAAATGCTTTTAAAACAGGTGGTGTTACAAAACAACAATTAGATCAAGCAAAATTAGCTTTAACTAATGCGCAATCTAATTATACTCAAGCTAAAATCAATGTTGGAGATACAAGAGTAAAAGCTCCAATTAACGGATATATCAATAAAAAATATATAGAGCCAGGTTCTATTTTAACTGGAATGCCTGCAACTGCTTTATTTGACATTGTAAATGTTTCTAAATTAAAATTAACAGTTACTGTAAATGAAGGACAAGTTGCTAGTTTAAAATTAGGAAACAGTGTAGACATTACTGCAAGTGTTTATCCTGATAAAACATTTAGCGGAAAAATTACTTTCATCGCTGCAAAAGCAGATGCTTCTTTAAATTTCCCAGTTGAAATAGAAATTACAAACAATGCTAACAACGACTTAAAAGCGGGTATGTACGGAACTGCAAACTTTGGAGCTAAAAATCAAAAACAAAACTTGAAAGTTGTTCCTAGAAATGCTTTTGTTGGAAGTGTAAGCAGTAACGAAATATTTGTTGTAGAAAACGGTGTTGCTAAATTAAGAAAAGTAGTGGCTGGAAGAATTTTAGGAGATAAAGTTGAAATCATTAGTGGTTTAAATGACGGAGAAACTGTAATTGTTACTGGTCAAATCAACCTACAAGACGGAAATAAAGTAGAAATTATTAAATAATTTTAAGCCTTAAGCAGTAAGCCATAAAGCTTTAAGCATTTTAAAAATGCCTAAAGCCTATAGCGTATAGCCTACAGCAAAAAACAAAATATATGAAATTAGCCGAAATATCCATAAAACGTCCGTCGTTGGTAATTGTATTGTTTACAATTCTGACTCTTGGTGGATTGTTCAGTTACAGCCAATTAGGCTACGAGCTGATCCCAAAATTCGAAACTAACGTAATTACAGTTTCAACTGTATATCCTGGAGCTTCTCCGAGTGAGGTTGAAAATACAGTAACAAAGAAAATTGAAGATGCGATTGCATCTCTGGAAAATATCAAAAAAATTGATTCGAAATCTTATGAGAGTCTTTCGATTGTATCAATTACATTGACTTCAAATGCCAATGTTGATATTTCGATGAATGATGCACAGCGTAAAATTAATGCTATTTTAAGTGATCTTCCAGATGATGCAGATCCACCGTCATTGACTAAATTCTCTTTGAGTGATTTACCAATTATGACGCTTGGTGCGAATGGAAAAATGGACGAAGCAGCGTTTTACGATTTGATCGATAAAAAGATTGCTCCTGTTTTATCTCGTGTACAAGGGGTTGCTCAGGTAAATATTATTGGAGGTCAAGAGCGTGAGATTCAAGTAAACCTTGATGCAGTAAAAATGCAAGGTTACGGACTTTCAGTTCCACAAGTGCAACAGACTATTTTAACTTCGAATCTAGATTTCCCAACAGGAAACATCCAGACTCGTAACCAAAAGATCTTAATCCGTTTAGCGGGTAAATATAAAAACGTTGACGAATTAAGAAACTTAGTGGTTTCTTCTAAAGACGGAATTCAGGTTCGTTTAGGAGATATCGCCGACGTTCAAGATACACAAAAAATTGCAGAGAAAATTGCACGTGTAGATCAAAAAAGTGCAATTGTACTTCAAATTGTAAAACAATCAGATGCCAATGCTGTTGCGGTAAGTGAGCAATTGATTAAGACAATTAAAACATTAGAGAACGATTACAAATCGGCTCAATTGAAATTGGAGGTAGCAAAAGACAGTACAGTCTTTACTCTTGAAGCAGCAGATTCTGTTGTACACGATTTATTAATTGCGGTTATTCTTGTGGCTTTCGTAATGTTGTTCTTCTTGCACAGTATTCGAAACTCGTTAATCGTAATGGTATCTATTCCAGCATCTTTGATTGCTACATTTATCGGGATTTATTTGTTAGGTTACACACTTAACTTAATGTCTTTACTTGGTTTATCTCTTGTTGTAGGTATTCTTGTAGATGACGCGATTGTGGTACTAGAGAATATTTACCGACACATGGAGATGGGTAAAAGCCGAATTCGTGCGGCTTATGACGGAACTGCCGAAATTGGTGCAACCGTAACTTCGATTACATTAGTAATTGTGGTGGTGTTCTTGCCAATTGCAATGAGTACCGGATTGGTATCAAACATTATTACACAATTCTGTGTTACGGTAATTATTTCTACAATGTTCTCATTGTTGGCTTCATTTACAATTATTCCATGGTTATCTTCTCGTTTTGGAAAACTAGAGCATATTGAAGGTAAAAACCTTTTCGGAAGAATCATTTTAGGATTTGAAAGCTACCTAACTCGTTTTACTGACTGGGTTTCTAACCTACTAAACTGGTGTTTAGATCACTATATCAAAACAATGGTGGCTATCGTAGTAATGTTCTTTGGTACAATCTTCTGGTTAATGGGAGGCGGATATATTGGAGGAGAGTTCTTCGCATCATCTGATAGTGGTGAGTTCTTAGTACAAATCGAGATGCCAAAAGATGCTTCGTTAGAGCAAACTAACTTTATGACGCAAAAAGCAGAAGCTTTCTTAAAAGGAGAGAAATATGTTTTCAGCCAGATTACAACAGTGGGTCAAACCAGTGAAGGTTTAGGAGCTGCTCAGGCAACTGCATACAAAGCAGAGATTGACGTTAAAATGATCGATCAAAAAGATCGTACAGATGACGCTAACGTATACGCTGCAAAAGTAAAACGTAAACTAGAAAAAGTTTTAGTTGGAGCAAAAGTAAAAACAGTTCCAGTAGGTATCTTAGGTACTGCTGAGGATGCAACTTTAGGTTTGATTGTAACAGGTCCAAACGTAGAAAGTGCAATGAAATTTGCTAAAATGGCTGAAGCCGAATTACGTACTATTCCTGGAACAACTGAGATTAAATTAACAGTTGAGGACGGAAACCCTGAAATCAACGTTCAGGTTGATAGAGATAAAATGGCCGCATTAGGATTAACACTTCAAACAGTTGGTTTAACTATGCAGACTGCTTACAGTGGTAATACAGATGGTAAGTTTAGAGCTGGTGAATACGAGTACGATATCAACATTAAATACAACGAATTTGATAGAAAAAACATCACAGACGTTAGTAACTTAATTTTCATCAACAATGCAGGTCAGCAAATTAAATTAAACCAATTTGCTACAATTACTGAAGGTTCTGGGCCAAGTAAATTAGAGCGTAGAGATAAAACAGCTTCTGTAACCGTACAAGGTCAGAATGTTGGGGTTCCAGCAGGAACAATCGTTCAGCAATGGCAGGCAAAATTAGATAAATTGCAAAAACCAACAGGAGTTAATTACATCTGGGGTGGTGACCAAGAGAACCAATCAGAAGGATTTGGTACTTTAGGAATTGCATTATTAGCGGCTATTATCTTGGTTTACCTTGTAATGGTTGGATTATATGACAGTTTCGTTCACCCGTTTGTCGTATTATTTGCAATTCCGCTTTCGTTCATTGGAGTTTTATTCGCCTTAGCATTAACAAACAACACCTTAAATATCTTTACGATCTTAGGGGTAATCATGTTGATTGGTCTGGTGTGTAAGAATGCGATCATGCTTGTCGATTATACGAATCAGCGAAGAGCAGCTGGAGAATCAATTAGAAATGCCCTAATTCAAGCTAACCACGCTCGTTTACGTCCGATCTTGATGACGACAATTGCGATGGTATTTGGTATGTTCCCAATTGCATTAGCATCTGGAGCAGGAGCTGAGTGGAAAAACGGATTGGCATGGGTAATCATTGGAGGTTTGATTTCTTCATTATTCCTTACTTTGATCGTGGTACCAGTTATCTACGACATTATGGAGAAAATTATCCGTAAGTTCTCTAAAGGAGAAAAAATCGACTACGAAGCTGAAATGCATGCAGATTATGAAGCGGCAGAATTAAGCGAAGACGGTTTTAATCCGAAACATACACATTAATAGTTTTGATTTACGATAGAAATTCCAAAGTCCGAAATTGGAATTTCACAATAAAAATCCCAAGTTCCTTTAAATTGGAATTTGGGATTTTTTTATTGATTCTTTAAAATTATTTCACGCAGATTTTACAGATTTTAGCGGATCAGATTAAAAATCTGCGTTTATCTGCTTAAATCTTTTTTAAATCTGCGTGAAAAAAATATAAGTTTTAATAATTCAATACTACGTTCTTCAAATTGGAATTTGGATTTTTTTAATGTTAATTGAAAAATCTGTTTATTTGCATCACCTTACTAAAATAATTATGCTACAAAAAGATAAATCTGCAGCAATTGGTTTTATTTTCATAACCATGTTAATAGACATTACAGGATGGGGAATTATTATTCCTGTAATACCAAAATTAATCGAAGAATTGATTCACGGAGATATTAGTGAAGCCGCAAAAATTGGTGGCTGGTTGACTTTCGCGTATGCGATAACTCAGTTTGTATTTGCTCCCGTTATTGGAAATTTAAGTGATAAATTCGGAAGAAGACCAATTATCTTGATTTCCCTTTTCGGATTTTCATTAGATTATCTTTTATTGGCTTTTTCACCAACTATTATCTGGCTTTTCATTGGAAGAATTATCGCTGGAGTTACCGGTGCTAGTATTACAACCGCTTCGGCTTATATTGCCGATGTTAGTACGCCTGAAAACAGAGCTAAAAATTTTGGGTTAGTAGGTGCAGCTTTCGGATTAGGTTTTATCATCGGACCAGTTATTGGTGGACTTTTAGGACAATATGGATCAAGAGTACCTTTTTATGCCGCAGCAGTTTTATGTATGCTGAATTTCCTTTACGGATTTTTCATTCTGCCGGAATCGCTTAAAAAAGAAAACCGCAGACCTTTTGATTGGAAACGTGCCAACCCAATTGGAGCTATTTTAGGATTAAGAAAACACCCAACTTTAATTAGTTTAATTGTCGCAATATTTCTTCTGTATGTTGGTTCTCATGCCGTGCAAAGCAATTGGAGTTTCTTCACCATTTATCAATTCAATTGGGACGAAAGAATGATCGGAATTTCGTTAGGAATCATCGGATTATTGGTCGGAGTTGTACAAGGTGGATTAGTTCGATACATCAATCCGAAAATAGGAAATGAGAAAAGCATTTACATTGGTTTAGCTTTATATACCATCGGAATGCTATTGTTTGCTTTTGCAACAGAAAGTTGGATGATGTTTGTCTTTCTAATTCCGTATTGCCTTGGTGGAATCGCTGGGCCAGCGTTGCAATCTGTTGTAGCCAGTAAAGTTGCACCAAGCGAGCAAGGAGAAATTCAAGGAACTTTAACCAGTTTAATGAGCGCTTCTTCTATTATTGGTCCGCCAATGATGGCCAATACATTTTATTTCTTCACTCATGATGATGCGCCGTTTAAATTTGCAGGAGCACCTTTTATTTTAGGAGGAGTTTTAATGTTACTTAGTACAGTTGTAGCTTATTTTTCATTGAAAAAACATGCTGCTCCAAAAATAGAAATTGAGAATCAAAAAATAATATAAAATAAAAAAGTCTTCAGTAAAATGAAGACTTTTTTATTATTTGGAATATCATTATTTTAAATACAAATAATGATTAAAATAATCAATAATTGCTTTTCCTTCCAATAAAACATCAGCGCCAATAATGCCGTGTACAGATTTTGCCTTGTACGATTCTAAAGCTTCGTTTACATGCGAAAGATCAAAAATTACAATGCTAAAATCTTTGTTTTTCCAGCTTCCTAACTGCAATTTGTTTTGAGATGAAATCTGTGTTGTCATTCCGGTTCCGCCTGCGCCAGAAGCTTTTGTTTTAGAGTTTTTTGCAGAAAGTTCAAAACGTTCAATAGACTCAAAACCCACGCAAGTATTGGATGCTCCCGTATCTAAAATGAAATTGCCAGAAATGCCATTAATTTTGGCTTTTATCTGCAAATGCTGTGTTTTAGTGATTTTGAATTTTATTTTTTTATAATTCTCTTTTTTGAGAATTTCGTGAAGATTTTCCATTCCTGTAATGATTGAAACCCAAAAATAAGCCAATTAAACCCAAAAAACTAATGATGTATAAGATATAATTGGTTTGCGTTTCGGGTTTTTCAAGAGTGCCGTAATAGACAAAAGCACTCCAGTAATAAGGAGATTTCTTTGCATTGGGAATATTTTCATCTTTCAAAAACTTCCTTTTTGCATTTGCTGTTGCATGTGCAAAAGAAGAATTATGTTTGAGATCTTTATAAAAATAATCCATAAAAACAGAAGTCGTATAATCGTTTACATTCCAAAGAGAAAACAATAGATTTTGCGCTCCCGCAAACTGAAAACCTCTGGCAATGCTCATGGCGCCTTCGCCTTTATAGAGTTTTCCAATTCCTGTTTCGCAGGCGCTCAGAACCACCAAATCTGGACTGAGCTGTAAATTGTACAATTCAGAAAACAGGATTTCCTGATCGTAAAACTTAATGCTTGCCGGAATTTCAAAATCGCCCGAAGAGGCATGTGTGCTCAGATGAATAATTGATTTTCCTGTGACATTATTTTTAAAGTTTGAAAAAGTGGCATTTTCATTTTCAAAAAACTGTCCGTCAAAATTGTGTTTTATAGATTGCAATTCATTTTTTGAAAAAGGAAGTTCATAATTGGTTTTTCCGAAAACAGGAAAAAGACCTAGAATATTTCTCTTGCCACTTGAAAGCGTATTCGCATTCAAATACAATTCTGCAGAATTGTTGTAGGCAATATCAAACTTGTCTAGTAAATAATGCATTTTCGTAAAATTTGTCGTTTTAGATTCCTTTGTTATTAAAGCTTCAAAAGGTAAGAAGTTTAACAGCCCATCAGGAATAATAATGAGATTTTTAGAATCCAATTTTGCAGGTAAAAGAAGTTTTTTATGAGTAAAAAATGCTGTTTTTTGGTAGTTTCCAACATTGCTGACAATACTCTCAGGATTATCAAAAAAGCGTATAAATCTTATTATCGGTTCACTGCATATATGACCAATACAAATTGATTTTAATTGAATTTTGTTGTTTTGAACGACAAATAGATGAATTGCTTTATAACCCATAAAATATTCATACAGTACAGCATCATCTTTATCAAGTTTGGCATAAAGCTTTTGCAAGTCGAATGAAGTTTGATTTTTTTTGTTATTTTTTTCTTCATTTGATTTTAGCAGCAACATTAATTTATTCTGTTTCTGAATGGCTTCATTTATTTTTGAAATATCTGCAAGATCTTGTTTTTGCTGTTCTTTCAAAATAATAGTGTTCCAGTTTTGCATCTGCTGCAAAATCAATTTTTCTTCTCTCGAAAGTAATTCAACGTTTTTCAAATGATCTTTTAAAACTACAGATTTTGTCTTTTCTGCAAGTTTAAAAGCATCTTCAATATAACTTTGTTTTTTTTCGCTGTCAAAAAGAGATTTATAAATATCAAGACACTTTTCTGTTCGGTTTCGATTTCTAATTTGAGTTATAATTTTAGAATCTTCGTAGATTAAAAGTGACTGAAATAATTCTTCAATATAGAAAGAAAGAGTATAGCTTTTTAACGCATTTTTGGGCTCATTTTGAGATAGATAAAGTTCTGCTTGTAAATCTAAAGCATCGAGTAGAACAGTTTCGGCATAAAGAGAACTTTCATTAGGAAGGATATTTTTCTGGCTTTGGTAATTAGGCAATAATGTTTTATAAACAGTCGTAAGTTCATTTTGTGCCTCTTCCAAACTATTTTGTTTCAATAATAAAAAGGCTTTTTCTAGATAAAATTGTGCTTTTTTTCTAGGTTCTTGTTGAGGTAATTTTTCAAAAATGGCTTGCGCTTTTGCAAAATATAGAGTGGCATCTTTTAAATTAAAGTTGAGTCTTATTCTATAAAGATTAATGTAAGTATTATATAAATTTTCTGAAAGTGCCTTATCTTTTTTTAGTAAAGGAATGGCTTTCAAAAAAGCATTTTCAGCCTCAGTAAAATCTTCATTGATATTTCTTAAGAGATAATTTGCGCCTAGATTGTTTAATAAAAGTCCTTTTTGAGAAGAGGTTATTTTTTCTGAACGAAGCGTTTTTTCAATTATTTCAATAGCCTCTTGGACTTTTCCTGAATTTTGATAAACGTTTGATAAATTAAGGATGGCCGCAATTTTCTGCTTTTCATTTTTCTCTTCGTTGTCAATAAAATAATATTGTTTAATAGTGTTTTCGGCATTTTTATAATCGCCTAAAATCGTGTACAAATTACCCAGAGGCTTCAGGCAGAATTCGGTAATATCGTAGTTTTTTAATTTGTTTTTCTGATAAATCATCCAAGCTTTTTCATAGCTTTTTATAGCATCCAAAGTCTGCCCAAACTGATTTTCATAATACGCTTTGTTGCAATTTAAAATTACAATTGCCAGTAATTCTTCTTTGGTTTTGGGTTTAGCGCTTTTCCAGAAATCAGTTTCAATACTTCTTAAATTTTGTAACGCTTCCGCGGAAGGATTTGCGGTAAAACTATCCACAGCATTATATATTTTATCTTCCTGACTTTGTCCGAAAACATTCAGATTCAGCAAAAGAAGGATAAAACCATATAAGTGATGTAAGTTCATATTAAGCTTTTTTTATTTCGCAGAGATGCACAAAGATTTTTTCGCAGAGATTCGCAAAAGAAAAAGACTTTGTGTCTCTCTGTGTAACCTTTGTGTCTCTCTGTGGTATAATCTTTAAAACTTCCAAATCCCATAAACCTGAAAATAATTAAAATTCTGTTCAAAATTAATCACATAACGAGCGCCTAAACTTGGTCCGATTCTGGCAAAACCCGCTGTTAAATCAAATAAAAGTCCTGCTTTAACATCTGTAAAATTATTCTTTATGGTATTTGAATTCGTTGTCGAACTGATTAAAGAATTTCCCTTATCGCCTTCGTAAGTATCAACTGTGATCGTTTGATTTTGTTCTGAATAAACATTGATATTTGCCTGAATTCCTGCTCCAACTCCGATATAATTATTGATGTTGTAGCGAATTAAAACTGGAATTTCCCAATTGATATTTTTATTTTCAGTTGCAGTTGTGGTCCGCACCAATTGCCTTGTTCCGTTGGCATTTGTATTAAATTCTTCGGAGACATTTACTTCACTATTATATTTGTTTAAAGCATTTTCCCATTCTACCTGCCAATAAAAGCGATACGATTTAAAAGGCGAAAGCGTAGCACCGACAAAATAACTGGTCGATTTATCTAAATCGGGATAAAAATTATAACCCGCTTTTGCTCCAATCGAAATTCCGGGCAAGAATCGGGTAGTAGTATAATTGGTAATGATGGGGTCGTTTTTATCAAAAATAATCGCAGTTCGGCTTTTGGTTTTTACTTTATGAAAATCTTCGCCAAATTTCATGGAGTATTTTACAAAACCTTTTGTAGAATCTTTTTCCTGTACATTTTTTTGTTCGCTTCCTGGCAGATAAATATTCTTAAAAGTAAATATGATTTGTTTTGATTTAATAATCGTATCGAGACAGCTTACAGTTGGTTCTTCTCCTTTTGGGCAAATTGGACATTCGGGATACATACTTTCAATCTGAAAAGTTTTTTTGTCAAACATCTCCGGAACATCGGTTTCTAGACGAATTTTTCTCGCGGGACCTTCACCATTATTCTGAAAGCGCGTTTTAAAATTTACTCTTTTAAAACGAACCAATCTGTAATTCATAAAACTTCCGTTAGAACCCATTTTGTTTGGATCATGAGAAGTCACAATTTCCATTTCCAGATTTTTCACTTTATGGTTTTTATAACTTCTATTCGGCACAAAAATACCACGCATTGTAACTGTTGCGCTGGTATCTTTTATCATTTCGGGAGTAGTTTTGAAAGTATAAAAAACATTTCGGGTTTCTCCAGGATTTGCATCATCAAATTCTAAAATCGAAACATTATGATACGTTTTATTGGCATCTAAAAGAGAAGCATCTAAATCTTCTTCGGTTGTAGTATTTCGGTATTTTTTGGTTTTGAAATTCCCTTCGGCGGAAGCCAGAAAAGTATTCGAATCATTTAAATCATCAACCGCAGCGACCAAGTTTTCTTTTACTTCACGTTCGCCCGCATAAGTTCTGAAATCGCTTAACTCGAAATTATTGTGTTTGAATTGCTTTTCATTATAAAACAAATAAAGCTTTCCGTTTGAAACATAATTTTCCAGATTTTGATAACTCACAACGACTACCATTTCCTGTTCTGGAATAGGATCACAGTTTTTAATAATTGCAAAACCGTTTTGGTCGGCAATAGAAGCAATGTCTTTATAATTGGTGTCAGTAATGTCATTTACCGCTACTTTTTTAGGGCGAGTTGCTGGAGGTTTTCCGTTATCGTAATTATTGGTTACAGCAAGTCTTGTGGTATAAGTGCCTTTGTTTTTATAAACATGTTTAGGTTCGGCTTCTTTACTGTAATGTCCGTCTCCCAATTCCCATAAATAAGAATAACTTGGTTTTGGAGCACCTGCAATCGGAATCAAAGGTGGCGTTTCGGGTTTAAAAGAAACCTGATTTCCGTTTTGGATAAAAACTATATTAGCTCTTCGCGTTATGGTGTCTTTCACTTTGGTTTGTCCTATTGCGAGAATAGAAAATAGAATAAAGAAAATAGACAGTTGTGGTTTCATAACTAGATAGTTTTGAGGTTTAAAAATTTCTGAATGAAATCTCAAACAAGATTAAATGTAAAAAAAAGTGATGAGCAAATCACCACTTTTTCTTAAAAAAAACATTTGTAAGCTACTGTATGGCATTAATTGCTGCAATCAGTTGAGCTTCGGTACCGACTGTTGTTTCGGATAAATTAAATTCGTAAACCGCATTGGCAGAAATTGTCACTCCTTTTATCGCATAACGCCAGTTACCATTATCTTCAGTAGCAAAAATGATGTGGCATGCTAATCCAATTGGAATTTGTCCATAATGTTCGCTAAACAAACCTTCAGCAGTAAAAGTATCCAGTTTGGCTAGAGCGTTTGTGCCTTCTCCATCATAAGAAAGATAAACAGCACTGTTTGTATTATTGTATCCATCTGGTACATCTACCAAAAGAGTTGTTTTTGGTCTTGGATCGCTGTAAAAACGATCTACGTTTGTCCATCCAAAGTTTCCAAAAGTTACATAATAATTGTTTCCTTCGCCTTGTACGCCACCTTTTCCGCCTGTTCCATCAGCATTTGCTTTTGCTTCTCGCCAGGCCAATTCACCATCTTCATCAATAACTCCAGCCCATAAAGTCATTAAATTATCAAGACCATTTGTCAATGCTGTCGGAACAATCATGTTCATACTGCATGAAGTTTGTAATTCGACTCCCCCCTGAGTTGCTTTGATGAAGAATTCTCCTCCAGAAATCAAAAGATTTTTCTTTCCATCTGCTGTAAGTCCCATAGTTGGTTTATTGGTTACCAGCATATTTCCTTTGTCAAAAAGTTCAATGTATTCTATATCGACTTGTCCTGTTACGGGATTTCCATTTTTGGTTAAGCAATCTCCGTTAATAGTAAGCTTTACACCATTTGCAGAAGTTAGGGTTACAGCGCCAGTTCCTGCTGTTATGGTAAAATTTTGCGTGTTTCTTTTTAGGCCTTTTTCGCTAATGCTTTTAAATGCTGCAGAAGTTGGCGGCGAAAGTTTGATATCTTCTCCATCACTATTATCGCAGCTTGTAAAAGCTGCCATTGCTACTATTAAAAGTCCGATTTTTCTAAAATTTGTTTTCATAATTTCTAGTTTTTTATAAATCTGTTCTGAATCTTTTCAGAGGATTTTCAGATTTGGTTAATTAATTTCAATCTTAAATCAATTTGGGTTTGATTTTGTTACCCTTGGTTTGAAAAAATATTTTTGAAGGCTTTTATACTGCTATATAAGCTGACTTTAAAATTTGTTACCCCTTAGATAGAAATGCATTTGTCTTCAAAAAGATTTCCGTCTTCGTCAACAGCAACCAAAATGTCTTTTTTGCGAGAGAATTTTAGAATAAGATAAATCCAGACAATTGCCCAAAAACCAAAAGTGATAATGCTGAGAAATAAATGAAAAGTATGATTGATGGCTTTCTTTTCTTTAGACAAAACCACATAAGGCAGTTTCTCATTTTGTTCTGTAATTACAAAGCCGCTGCGAGTTTTGGCAGCGATTATTTCGTAAAATCGATCTAAGTTTTTTTCAGTAATAAATTGGTAACTTTCCATTTCTTTTAATTTTTTAAAGGTTTTTAAAAGACTTTTATTTAGATATATACAATTGATTGTAATATTGTTACCTCGTATTTTTAAAAATTTCTAAGATTCTTTTTTTAAATTAGCTGTAAAATGTTTTTTTATGGATCAAAATAGAATTCATCCTGATCAAAAATATATCGACGGACTTGCTGCAAATGATTCGGTAGTAATTGAAATGATATATAAAAAGTTTGCGCCCAAAGTCGTTCAGTTTATCACGAATAACTCCGGAGATAAAGACCAAGCGCAGGATGTGATTCAGGAAATCATGATTTTGCTTTTTAATCAGGCGAAAGCGGGTAAACTTCAATTAACCTGTCCGTTTGATGCTTATTTTTTCTTGTTATGCAAAAGAAAGTGGCTTAACGAACTGAAAAATTCTGCGAATAAAGGGGTAACAATTTATGAGAATGTGGTATCTATCAATGAATCTGCTCACGAATTGGTTGCACAAGCCGAAGAATTTGATGAAAAACAGAAGCTTTTTGATTCCATGTTTCAGAAACTGGGAGAGAAATGCCAAGAAGTTCTGAAGCTCAGTTTTTCTCTAAAATCGATGGAAGAAGTGGCTCAAAAACTCAATGTAACATATGGTTATGTCCGAAAAAAGAAATCGTTGTGTGTAGGACAGCTGACGCAGTGGATTCAGGAAGCGAAAAATTTTAACTCTTTAAAAAACAATTAATCATGAACGAAGAACGCTATATATTATTTGACCAATATCTTCAAGGCGAACTGACCGTTGATGAAAAAAACAATTTCGAGAAACAGTTATCTGAGGATTCCGAATTGGCTTCGGAGTTTGAAAGTTTCAAAGAAATACATTTTCAACTGGAAAATAAATTCGGAATAGAACAACAGCGTGAAGTTTTTGAAGAAAACCTGACTAAAATTTCGAATAAATATTTCAATAAAAAGAAAAATAAAGTGGCTTCGCTTAAGCCTTGGTATTTTGCCGTTGCAGCATCGATAATCATTATGTTTGGATTATTTTTCTTTGATTATAAACATTATCCAAATTTTGATGATTACAACCACCCAGAAAGTGCTTATTTTACAGAAAGAGGAGTGTCTGAAGCAATTTTAAAACAAGCTGAGAATAATTTCAACGGAAAAAGATATGAAACCGCTATTCCGATTTTTGAAATGATTTTGAAAGAAAACAACTCAGACGAAATAAAATACTTTTATGCAGTTTCGTTGTTGCAAGTTGACAAATACGTAAAAGCGGAAACGATCTTTAAAGAATTAGAAGCTGGAAATTCTGTTTATAAAGAAAAAGCAAAATGGAATCTGGCGTTGTCGAAGCTAAAACAAGGAAAATATAACGAATGTAAAGCCATTTTACAGACCATTTCGCAAGACTACGAAGACTATGATGATGTAGAACAACTTTTGGAAGAATTGGAATAATTTTTAATTATTAAGAAAAATTTTATCTCTTTACGGAAAACCTCAATCGAATTTGGAATTTTAGTTCTAAATTCGATTTTCTTTTTTAAGAATTAACCCAAAAACAATTTAACCAAGCTATATAAACCCAAAATGAAAAAAGTTGCCCTACTATTTTTACTTGTTTGTTCGCAAACCATTTTTAGTTTCAATAAAATTACTGAGACTGAAAAGTTGGCCGCGACTTGTAAAGTTTGGGGTTTCTTGAAATATTATCATCCAAAGGTTGCTAACGGACAGACAGATTGGGATAAACAGCTTTTAGAAAAATTGCCTTTAATAGATAAAGCACAAACGAAAGAAGAGTTTTCATTAATCTTAGAAAATTGGATTGATGATTTGGGCGCAGTAGAAGAAATCGCACCAATTGCAATACCAAAAGACGTTAAGTTCTTTGATAAGAATTTTGATCTGAGTTGGTTTAATAATAAGTTGTTCTCTAAAAAGCTTTCGAAGAAATTAAAATTTATTGAAGAAAATAGATTCCAAACTGATGAAGAAATCGGGCCTGGATACAATCCTTTAAAAAATGGAAACTATTTTAAGCTAAACTATGAAGATAAGAACTCAAGAGTTTTATGGTTTTTTATGTATTGGAATTTAGTAGAATACTTTTTTCCATACAAATATATAATGGATCAAAAATGGGATTTGACTTTAAATGAGTCTATTCCAGCTGTTCTTAATGTAAAGGGCGAAGACGATTTTTACAAAGTGATTAGAAAAGTATCGACAAAACTAAACGATAGTCACGTTGAGTTTGCTCTTTATAAGAATAGTATTTTTGATGAAAGCAGAAGATTTTTTCCAGCTGACTGTAAAATAATTGATAATAAGATGGTAATTACCGAAATACTGGCAGACAGTTTGGCTCAAGCTGATGATATAAAGGTCGGAGATGTAATTACAAAAGTAAATAATAAGACAATTGCTGAACTTACTTTAGAATATAGAGATTTATGTACAGCCTCAAATGAGCCTGTATTTCTAAATAAAGCCGTGAGAAAAATTTTAACGGGTTATTCAGATAGTGTTGAAATTGAGTTTTTAAAAGATGGCAAGTTAATTTCAAAATCAATGAGATGGTATAATTATCACGATTCTCATAGAAATGAATTTAAAAAAGGAGCTCAAAAGAAAAAGGAAAGATTTAAACTCTTAGACAATAATATCGGATATGTAGATATGGGTATTATTAAACCTAAAAACATTCCTGATATGATTGAAGCGCTCAAATCGACTAAAGCAATAGTTTTTGATATGCGAAATTATCCGAATGGAACGTATTATGAGATTGCTAATTTTTTAAATGCTCACGAAGAAAAATTTGCGATTTACACTCATCCAGACTTTAGTTATCCAGGAAAATTTAAATGGACAAAGGGATCAACATGCGGTTCTGAAAACAAAGATAATTATAAAGGAAAAGTTATTGTTTTGCTTAACGAAGAATCGATGAGTCAAGCAGAATGGACAGCAATGTGTTTTCAAACTGCAGGTAATACCACAATAATAGGAAGTCAGACTGCAGGAGCAGATGGAAATGTGACTGAGCTTGATTTTGCAACATTTCATACAAGATATACTGGAGTTGGCGTTTATTATCCTGATGGCAGAGAAACGCAGCGTGTAGGAATTGTACCCGATATTGAAATAAAACCAACAATTTTAGGTATTCAGCAAGGCAAAGACGAAGTTTTGGAACGGGCTTTGCTATATGTTGAAACAGGTAAATAAAACCTCGTTTGTCATACTGAAGAACGAGGGGTCGCACTAGCTGATCGAGAGAAAAAATGGGGGTTTTCTTTTCGAAGCTTCTTGTGAGGCCCTTTGTTCTTCAGAATAACAAAAATTAGGTGATTATTGTTCTGGCCTTTGTCAAAGTTCTAAGTCTTGACAAAGGTTTTTCTTTTTTAAAAGGGTCATAAAATGAGAAAAATCCGTTTAGAGCAGCGTTTTCACGAAAGTGAATCCGTTTCATTCGTCTACCAAATAACACCGAATTGCTATTCTTTTAATATTGTCGTAATTTTGGCGTTTTAAAATTATAGTCTTGAATTCAACACCAATTATTACCGATACCCACACCCATTTATATTCTGAAGAATTTGATCAGGATCGCGATGCCATGATTCAGCGCGCCATTGACGCAGGAGTTACACGTTTTTTTATTCCCGCGATTGATGCTGCAACCACACAATCTATGTATGATTTAGAGAAAAATTATCCAGAAAATATATTTCTAATGATGGGTTTGCATCCCACTTATGTGAAAGATAATTATCTAGAAGAATTGGCACATGTTGAAAACGAACTGTCCAAAAGAAAATTCTATGCAGTTGGCGAAATCGGAATCGATTTGTATTGGGATAAAACGCATTTAAAAGAACAGCAAATTGCTTTTAAAAGACAAATTCAGTTGGCAAAACAATACAAATTGCCAATCGTAATTCATTGCAGAGAAGCCTTTGATGAAATTTTTGAAGTATTAGAAGAAGAAAAATCTGAAGATTTATTTGGGATTTTTCATTGTTTTTCCGGAACTTTAGAACAAGCAGAGCGTGCGATTTCTTACAAAATGAAATTAGGAATTGGCGGTGTTGTAACGTTTAAAAACGGAAAAATCGATCAGTTTTTAAACCAAATCGATTTAAAGCACATCGTTTTGGAGACAGATTCTCCATATTTAGCACCAATTCCGTATAGAGGAAAAAGAAATGAAAGTAGTTATTTAGTCAACGTTATTGCTAAGTTAAGCGACATTTATGGAGTTTCTGCAGAAGAAATTGCCAAGATTACGACTCAAAATTCAAAGGACGTTTTTGGGATTTAACCCAGACCTTACAAAACTTTAATTTTTTTTTTGTTCTTTTGCCCACTTAAACCCAAATAAATAATGCAGAGATTTGATGCCATTCGACCGTTTTATGATTCCGAAATAAATGAAGCACTTCATGGTGTTGTCAATCATCCGATGATGAAAACCATGATGAACTTTACTTTTCCGGATGTAGAAGATGAGGTTTGGAAGGAACAATTGAAGAAAACACATTCTATTCGTGATTTTCAATGCAACTTTATTTACAATACTATCCAGAAAGTTTTAGAAAAAAGCTCTGAAGGTCTTACAACTTCAGGTTTTGAAAAGCTAGAACCAAATACTTCTTATTTGTTTATCTCAAATCATAGAGATATTCTTCTCGATACTACATTACTGAATGTTTGTTTATTCGAACATGGTTTGGTAATGACTGCTTCGGCAATTGGTGACAATTTGGTTAAGAAAGCTTTCTTGGCAACTTTAGCAAAATTAAATAGAAACTTTTTGGTTTTAAGAGGTCTGACGCCTCGTGAAATGCTGCAAAGTTCAAAATTATTGTCTGAATATATGGGACAATTATTGCTTCGCGAAAATCGTTCGGTTTGGATTGCACAAAGAGAGGGAAGAACAAAAGATGGAAACGACGAAACCAATCCAGGAGTTTTAAAAATGATTGGAATGGGTTCTGATGAACCTAATTTAATGGATTATTTCAAGAAATTAAAAATTGTTCCAGTTTCTATTTCGTACGAATATGATCCGACTGATGTTCTTAAAATGCCACAATTAATGGCAGAAGCAAACAACGAAGTTTACGTAAAAGATAAAAATGAAGATTTCATGACCATTATAAGTGGTATCATGGGAACTAAAAAAAGAATACATATTTCTGTTGGCGATGTTCTAGATACAGAAATCGATCAGATTGTGGCCGAAAATGACAATGCAAACAAGCAAGTTCAGGCTTTGGCACAAACTATCGATGATGTGATTTTGAAAAACTACCAATTATGGCCAACAAACTTTATTGCGTACGATATTTTAAACGAAACAGACAAATTCGCTCATAAGTATAAAGAGAGTGAAAAACAGCTTTTTGAGCGTCGTTTAGAAATGAGAATCGGAAGCGATAATCCTGTGACAAGACAAGGATTTTTAGCAATGTATGCCAATCCTGTTGTCAACAAATTAAAATACCAAGATGTCATCTAAAGCAAAAATATTATTGATTTATACCGGAGGAACTATCGGTATGAGCAAAGATTTTGAAACTGGAGCGCTAAAAGCTTTTAATTTTGGTAAATTAATTCAGAAAATTCCAGAAATTAAGCAATTGGACTGCGAAATAGAATCAATTTCATTCGAACATCCAATTGATTCTTCGAATATGAATCCCGAAATGTGGACAAGAATTGCCACCATTATCGAGGAAAATTACAACGCTTACGACGGATTTGTTGTCCTTCACGGATCAGATACAATGTCGTATTCGGCATCAGCATTGAGTTTTATGTTGGAGAATTTGGCAAAACCAGTAGTATTTACAGGGTCGCAATTGCCAATTGGAGATTTGCGTACAGATGCAAAAGAAAACTTGATAACAGCAATTCAGATTGCATCTCTTCAAGAAAACGGAAAGCCAGTTATTACTGAAGTTTGCTTGTATTTTGAATACAAATTATACCGAGGAAACAGAACTTCTAAAGTAAATGCGGAGCATTTTAGAGCTTTTACAGCACCAAATTACCCTGAATTGGTAGAATCTGGTGTTCATTTAAAACTAAACAGACATTTATTTCTTCCAGTAAATAAAGATGCCAATCTGATTGTTCATAAAAACTTAGACAATCACGTGGCAATTATCAAAATGTTTCCAGGAATGAGCGAAATTGTTTTGGCTTCAATCCTTGCAACAAAAGGTTTAAGAGGAATTATTCTGGAAACTTACGGTTCAGGAAACGCGCCAACCGAAGATTGGTTTTTAAATTTAATTGAAAAAGCCATCAAATCTGGAATGTATATCGTAAACGTAACACAATGTTCTGGCGGAAGTGTGAATATGGGGCAATACGAAACCAGTACAGCGCTAAAATCGTTAGGCGTTATTTCTGGAAAAGACATTACTACAGAAGCAGCAATTACCAAATTGATGTATTTGCTTGGACACAATATTCCAGAAAATGAATTTAAAGATATTTTTGAAACTGCTCTTCGCGGAGAAATATCTTAAAGTTTAAATTACAATATTAGAAATCCCAAATTCCAAAATAAGGTTGGAATTTGGGATTTTTTTATTGAAAATTTCACCTTAACCGCGCAGTTTGTCATCCTGACGAAGGAAGGATCACACAAGAAACTCGGCAACGTTAAGATAGCGAAACCCGACAGATTTTAAAACCTGTCGGGTTTGTTTTTAATAGATTAAACGTTCAGTTTGTCATTTCGACGAAGGAGACCCGAGCGATAGCGAATTGGCGAAGCAAATCTCCACAAGTAACTCCGTTCCAATAAGCCAACCTTTGTCGAGTTTCTCGCGAAGATTTCTCCTTCGTCGAAATGACAATATTGTGTGTAATTGGAATTTGAAATTTCTTTTTTGAACTTTTAAAACTTGGAATTTCTATACTCAACCGGACAAGTTTCCAAATCGTCAATTGCTTTGTGTTTTTTATAATACACATAAACAATTACAGAAATAATACATATAATTCCCTGAATAGCAACTGTAGCTCTTACGCCTAAAAAGTGAGAAACATAACCGATAATTAAACTTCCTACAGGAATCATTCCCTGATATGCCATCATGTAGTAGCTAATGCTTCTTGAACGCATATTGACAGCACTATGAGTCTGAATATAAATGTTGATAGAAGAAGTTTGTCCCATCATTCCGATTCCGCTTAAAGTCATACAGATTAAAGCAATTGTTATACTGCTTGAAACAGCTAGAATAATTACGCTAAAACCAAGAAGTAAACTTGCCGAAATCATTAATTTGCTCATGTTTTCAGCTGATTTTAGATTGGCCAAATAAATTGCAGATAAAACAGAACCAATTCCGGCAGCACTTTCGAACCAGCTAAAAGTTTGGGCATTTCCATTAAAAATATCTTTTGCAAAAACAGGCATCAAAGTATTAAAAGAAATGACAAATAAACTACTGCAAGTTAACATCAAAAGCATTCTGGCCATTTCGGTTTCTTTTTTTACATAATCTAAACCTTCCATTAAATCGTCTATCATATTCAACTTGTTTTCGGCTTTAATATGTGGAGTGATTTTCATCATCATTAATGAAATCAAGACAGGAACATAACTCACGAAATTTCCAATAAAACAGATATCTTCTCCATATTGGTGCAAAATAATTCCGGCAAGCGCAGGACCTGCAATACGTGCAAAGTTGTTCAAAGTAGAGTTAAGCGCCACAGCATTTGGAAGATCTTCTTTATTGTCGACAATATCAATCATCATGGTTTGACGGCAAGTCATATCAAAAGCATTTATAATTCCTTGAATTAAACTCAAGGCTAAAATAAAATTGATATTGTAAATTTTAAGATAAATAAGCAACGCCAAAGCTCCGGCTTGAAGCATCGCCAAAGATTGCAAAACCATCATGGCACGGTGTCTATCGTAACGGCCAATAATGCTTCCTGCAAGAGGTGCTAGAAACAAAGACGGAATCATGCTTAAGAAAGTCGCTAAACCTAATAAAAAAACAGATCCTGTTATGCTATAAACCATCCAGCTTACCGCTGTTTTTTGCATCCAAGTTCCGATAACAGATACGGACTGACCGTAGAAAAATAATTTGAAATTTTTTGATTTTAAGGCTTTAAACATGACTCTAAATATTTAATACAAAGGTCGGGATTATGATTTCATTAGAAAAATTAATAATTTTACTGATAATAAGTAATAAAACTTATCAATATGGAAATCTATCAACTGCAATATTTTATTAAAACAGCTGAGGTTTTGCACTTTACCAAAGCTGCAGAATTGTGTTTTGTAACCCAATCGGGACTTTCACAACAAATTAAAAAACTCGAAGAAGAACTCGGCTTGCCTTTGTTTAAGCGAATTGGTAAAAAAGTGCAATTGACAGAAGCTGGTTCGGTTTTTTTAATTCATGCTAAAAAAGTAGTAGAGAATGTAGAAAACGGAAAACAGGCCATTGAAGATTTAAGCGAAATGATTGGCGGCGAATTACGCATTGGCGTGACGTATATTTTTGGGTTATTGATTCTGCCTGTTGTAAATGCTTTTGCCAAAAAATACCAAAATCTCAAAATTATTGTAGAGTATGGCACAACAGAAGTTTTAGAGCAAAAACTGATTGACAACGAATTGGATTTGGTATTCGTTATTTCATCACATGAAATTGAAATGCCGATTCAGAAAGTACCTTTGTTTACTTCAAATATGGTTATGGTAGTTTCTAAAAATCATGCCTTGGCAGATTTGGACAAAATTGCTTTTAAGAAAATAGAAGAGATTCCGTTGATATTGCCAGGAAAAGGTTCTAATTCGAGAGAATATGTCGAAGAGCTGTTTAAGAAGTTTAATATGAAACCTAAAATTTCGATAGAACTGCAATCAATTCATGCATTACTGCAAATGGTAGAAAACAGCGATTGGGCAACAATCGTAGCCGAAATGGCTCTAAAAGATTGGGATAACTTACAAGCCATTCAAATTACGGGAGTTTCCACAAAAAGAGATTCGTACATGCTGACAATGGGCGGCTATCAGAAAAAAGCGGTAAAACTGTTTATGGAAGAATTTAAAAAAAGCATCTAAAAGTAACTTGGATTTTACCTTTGTAAAGTCAGATTTTTTTGTGTTATTTGCAGACCAAAATAGAGAGGTGTCCGAGTGGTTTAAGGAGCTAGCCTGGAAAGCTAGTATATGGGTAACTGTATCGAGGGTTCGAATCCCTTCCTCTCTGCGAGAAAAAACAAACCCTTATGAAGTCTTTCATAAGGGTTTGTTTTTTTAAAGCTTAATCTCAAACAAACTAAAAGAACCTTCTTTATAATGTTCTGGTAATTCGTTTGTCCATTCGATGGTGCTTATTCCTTTGTATTCGAAACCACAGCTGGTATAATATTTATTTATTCTTTCGTTACCGCTGTGCGTATCAAGTCTAATGTATTCTTTATTATTTTCTTTAGCATATTGCTTAACCCAATCAATAATTTTTTTGACATAAGATTGTCCTCTAAACTTCGGGTTTGTAGCAATACGATGTAAATAAACTGCAGGATCTTTACTGGCTTCTTTCCAGATAATTAAATCATCAAAAGTAAGTACAAATGTACAGGCAATTTCGTTTCCTTCTTTGATTATAAAATGACGATCTTCGGCAATTTCTTTTTCTATTAATGCTTTTTCAAAACCTCTCCAGCTTTTATTGTTTACTGTTTTTTGATATGATGTCGCTTTGTTATAAATATCGAAAACAGCATCGATATCTTCGTTTGTAGTTTTAAAAAATTCCATTATTAAGCTTTATTCTGTCGATTAATGAATCTTCAAAGGTAAATCTTTCAATAGCTTTAGAGAGGAAAAATGTTTAATTTATGCTTTTTTTATCAGAGTTCAACCAAACAACATTTTGTTCCGATTTGTGATTTTGACCAATAATATCTCTATACAATTCTGGCCTTCTAGCTTTTATATAACGACTTCCTCCTGCAAGATTGCATTTTTCGGGAGTAATTAGTGCCATTGCAAAAGAATCATCAAAAGTGCGGCATTCGGCTAGAATATCTCCAAAAGGATCAATAATCATAGAGCAGCCATTTTTTAATTGATCGTCGTCCATACCAATTGGGTTCGAAAAGATGGCATAAATCGCATTGTCGTAAGCTCTTGCAGGAAGCCATTTCATTAACCAATCACGGCCTTTCATCCCGTCAAATTCTAATCGTAACGAAGTTGGATCTGCTTCGCGGTTTTTCCAAAGCTGTGGAGCAACAAAACCAGCGCCCGGTCGGGTAGAAGGTGTGCACATCGTTACGTGAGGCATAAATATAATATCGGCGCCTAAAAGTTTTGTGGCGCGAACATTCTCTATGATATTATTATCATAACAAATTAAAATACCACATTTCCAGCCCTCAATTTCAAAAATACAATAACGATCTCCAGATGTTAAATGCGGATTTATAAACGGATGCAGTTTTCGGTATTTTGCGACTAAACCATTTTTGTCTACACAAACATATGCTTTGAATAGATTGTCGTTTTCATCTTTTTCAAAAAGTCCAGCCAATATTACGATGTTATTGTTTTTGGCAATTTCGATTAATTTTAAAATGCTTTTACCACTCGGAATCAATTCTGCCAAGTCTAGCATTTGTTCTTTTGATAAGTTTCTTGCAAATGTATATCCGGTTATAGAACATTCATGAAACGAAATCACATCGCAGCCTTCGGCAGATGCTTTCTGAGAAAGTTTTTCGATTACAGATAAGTTATAGTTTTTGTCGCCACTTTTATTTTCGAACTGGGCTGTGGCTATTTTTAGATTTTTCATATTGTAAACTATTAATAATTAAATCAAAAATAGTTTGATCAATACGCTATGAATTGTACAAAACCGACATTTTAGAATGTTCTTTTTATGAGATTATTGGTTAATTTTCCAGTATTATAAAAATATTCCGTTGGAGTGATTCCAGTATGTTTTTTAAATTCCTTTATTAAATGTGATTGGTCTGAAAATCCCGCATCGTAACAAATTGTGGTGAGATTGGTATTGTCAGACTTGTCTTTTAATAATTTTAAAAAATGATGTAGTCTTACAACGTTACCAAATTTCTTCGGATTTAGTCCAATGCATTCTTTGAATTTTCTTTCCAGATGTCTTTCGGTATAACCGGTGTATTCAACTAATTGTTTTATAGAGAAATGTCCTTTATTATTTATAATAAAGTGTAAAGAATGATCTATTATAAACTGATTTGAGGCTGGTTTTGCTATGATTAAGGACTTAAAAAAAGAATTCAACAATAGAACGCGTTTTGAGTTGTTTTGCTGAAACAGGCTCTCTTGAAGCGTTCTGATTTTTTCATCGAATACATCTTCAACAGGAACAATGGCATCGTGAAATTCATTGGCCGGAATGTCTAATAATTGATGGATTCCGTTGGGCTGAAAAACGACAATAATCAGCGTTATTTCATTTTCAGAATAAAGATCTTTAAAACCGTTAAGTTGTCCGTATAAAAAGGAATCGGGCAGATATTCTTTTATATCGTATTTATTAATCCCAGAAATAAGTTTGCTTTTTAGAGAAAATACAAGGCCAGTATTACCATCAGAAAACAGGCGAAATTTTTGTACAGCAGTTTCGTTATTATCTAAAAACAGATAATGCTTAATATAAGGAGATAACTCTTTTGGGGGTGAAACTTGCATGTTTAAAATCGATGTTTATTCGAAATCAAGATTGTATTTTATTATAGCGCCTTGATTTTCTAAATTTACTAAAACTTCTTCGATTCTGTGCTGGACATCGTCTCCGGTTTGAATTAATTCTTTTAGGAGCACTATTTCATAACCGCTATTCAGTCCGTCCAGTGCTGTTTGTTTTATGCAGTATTCTGCCAAAAAGCCACATAAAACAAGTCTGCGAATTTGATTTTCTTTTAGGAAGTTTTTAAATTCTTCAGATGAAAAACTACTATGTTGTGTTTTTGAAATTAGGATTGAAGAATCATCAAAGTCGAGATCAATTTCATGGCCTTTTGTTTCTTCAATGCACATGGAAGTTCCAGACCCAAATTGGTCTTTTTGATAATTGGAAAAAATAATCACGAATTTATTCTTATCGAGCTTTTTGATTAAATCGTTTAGTTGACTTTGAACTCGTTGTATATGACTAATTGGATGTCTTTTTGCATAATCTCCGTCAAGATCTGTAAAATCTTTTTGAGGATCAATAATTACTAGTAATTCTTCGGGAGCTAATTTCATGGAAGTTTTTAATCTGCTTTTGTGGAATTTGAATCATAAAGAATCAACTTTAACAAAAGTAGATATATTTTCTATAAAAAACGGATACTTCTAATCTAGCCCCGATAGTAGCGGCATCCTTTTGTGGTGGGGTTCACCACAAAAGATAAAGCGGATAGCGGGACTAAAGCCGTACTGAAAAACAAAATTTCTGCTCCTTAAAAAAGAAAAAATCACAAACACATAGGCCTAAAAAGTTATTTTTAAAATACGGTTTCTCACATTACTTTATTGTAGAAATATTCTATATTTGGCTCCTGTGTAATATAAATAATTTGATGGATTTACCTCCTTATTCGCCAGGATTGCATAAACTGGTTACTTTACATGTCGGCGAAATTTCGAAGCTTACCAATAGCAGAGGTTTTGTTGCTGTTACCAATTCCATTTTAAAAAAACACGAATTGGAAAAAGTTGGAGTGGCGGTGCATGATTTTGAAAATGAAAGTTTTACGATTTCATACTGTTTGAAAGAATCACATATTTGTATACATACTTGGCCAGAATATAATTTACTTAATTTGGATGTTTATCTTCAAGATGTAGAAAAAGTTCGTGCTATAATAGTTGATTATATTGAATATTTTGAAGCAGAGGTTATCAAAGATTTCGAAATTACCCGCTAATATTTAATTAATCCTGCAGTGCTATTTTGATTTTAGGCATCATTTTATCCACAAACATTTTATAAGCAGCTTCTGAAGGATGCAAACCATCTGAAGCAACAAGATCTGGCTTATTAAGTCCTTCGCGAGTGATTTCTGTAATCGATACAAAAGCAATTTGATTGGTGTTGCAATAGTTCTCTGCAAAGTTATTGTATTGTGTGATTTCTGCTGAAATTTTGTTGCTCTGATTTCCTACAAGCGCTTGTCCGTATGGAGTATACGAGTAGTCTGGAATAGAAATAACGACAACATTTTTTTTATCGCCTTTGGCAAGCATTATGGCTTTGTTGACCAATTCTGGGAATTCTTTTTCGTAAACAGAGAAATTTTTGTGCTGATATTGATTATTGACACCAATTAAAAGTGTTACCAAATCGTAATTGGAGTCCAAATTTTGGGAATTGATTGCTGAAATCAAATCGGATGTTGTCCAGCCTGTTGTTGCAATTATTTTGAGTGAAACGGTGCTGGAATACATTGTGGCTAAACTTGTTTTAAGTTGTTCTGGAAAACGGCAAGTTGCACAAACGCTTTGACCAATGGTATAACTGTCGCCTAAAGCTAAATAATTTACTTTGTTGGCAATTGGAGGTTCTTGTGTTTTGGGTGGAGTTACAACTGGAGGATTTGTAGGAGTGGAGTTTTCTTCGGCGTTGCAACCCAAAAGAAATATTGAAAATATAACGGTAACTATTTGTTTAAAATGTGGTTTCATAATTTGTTTAAATAAGATTGTGAAGTCGCTTTAAACAAATAGTTACGTTAAATATATGAGTTTGGATTTTAAACCATTTCGGTTTTCATCACGATTTCTTCTTCGATGGCATTCCAAAGTGCAATGCGTCTTTCTAGGGCAAGAATTGAAACTTCTTCAACTTCTTTCCATTTTTGAGCATCTTCTTCGCACAATTCTGTAATCATTTGCATTGCCATTGGTCCGTGTTCGTCGGCATCTAATTCGATATGTCTTTCAAAATAGTAAAGTAATTTTGTTAGATCTGTATCTGGAAGGTTTTTTTGGAAATTTTTTAAAATCTGAGTAAACATGCTCGGAATTAAATCTTCTCTCCCGAAAGTAAATGCTGCAGCAATTTCGTGTGGTTTTCCTTCTTCGATAACTCTAAAAGTAAAGTCTAAGAATGATTTTACGTTTGGATGCAATGAACTTTGTTTGATGGCAACAAATATATTCTGAAGAGAGTGTACTTCTGATAAAAAGCTTAAAACTCCAGTGGTATTAGCGCCACAAGCTTCCATTGCTTCTAGGTACATTTCATAATGACTTTGTCTTCTTCCGTCAATCGTTAAGTCAGTTTCTTCTGCAAGAACAATTTCATTAATTAAATAACGAGTTTCTGGATTTTTGGTTGCAAACCACGGCGTTGTCGTACAAGTAAGTTTGGCTTGTAATGCTTTTAAAAGCGACATAAAATCCCAAACAGCAAAAACGTGAGTTTCTAGAAAGCTGTGTAAATCATCTATGTTTTGAATCTTATTGTATAAAGAATGGTTTAATAGTTGGTCTTTTTGTGATTGTATGCTTTTGTTTATCGTTTCGATATTCATTTTAAAAATTTTGATGCAAAGATAAAAAGCTTCTCCGTCAAGAAGAAGCTTTTTAGATTGATTTTGTATATATTTTAATAATTATCAATTATTTAAACGCAGGAATTCCGGTTACGTCCATTCCAGTAATCAATAAATGTATATCATGAGTTCCTTCATAAGTGATTACACTTTCTAGGTTCATCATATGACGCATAATCGAGTATTCTCCAGTGATTCCCATACCTCCAAGCATTTGTCTTGCTTCGCGTGCAATGGTAATTGCCATGTTTACGTTATTGCGTTTTGCCATAGAAATTTGTGCTGTTGTTGCTCTGCCTTCGTTTCTTAAAACACCTAAACGCCAAGTTAATAATTGTGCTTTTGTGATTTCGGTAATCATTTCTGCTAGTTTTTTCTGTTGTAATTGTGTTCCTCCAATTGGTTTTCCGAACTGGATTCTCTCTTTAGAATACCTTAAAGCAGTATCATAACAATCCATTGCCGCGCCAATTGCTCCCCAAGCAATTCCATAACGAGCAGAATCTAAACAGCCAAGCGGAGCACCTAAGCCAGATTTGTTTGGTAAAAGGTTTTCTTTAGGAACTTTTACATTATCAAAAATTAATTCTCCTGTTGCAGATGCACGAAGTGACCATTTATTATGAGTTTCTGGAGTTGTAAAGCCTTCCATGCCGCGTTCTACGATTAAACCGTGAATTCGGCCTTCCTCATTTTTAGCCCAAACGATAGCGATATCTGCAAAAGGGGCGTTTGATATCCACATTTTGGCACCATTTAAAAGATAATGATCGCCCATATCTTTAAAATTGGTAATCATACTTCCCGGATCAGAGCCGTGATCTGGTTCTGTTAAACCAAAACAACCAATAAATTCTCCTGTTGCCAGTTTTGGAAGATATTTCATTCGTTGCTCCTCGTTTCCATATTTCCAAATAGGATACATTACCAAAGAAGACTGTACAGAAGAAGTTGATCTTACACCAGAATCGCCTCTTTCGATTTCCTGCATAATCAAACCATAAGATATCTGGTCCAGTCCAGCACCTCCATATTCTACCGGAATATAAGGACCGAAACCACCAATTTCGCCAAGACCTTTTATAATTTGTTTTGGAAATTCTGCTTTTTGAGCATATTCTTCTATTATAGGAGAAACTTCTCTTTTAACCCAAGCACGGGCAGACTCACGAACTAATTTGTGTTCTTCTGTTAACAAATCATCTAAGTTATAGTAATCTGGAGATTGAAATAGGTCTGGTTTCATGTTATATAATTTTTTAGCAAACAAATTTACATAATATAAATATAACAAATACATGTTAAAATGTTATATTTATTTATTGCAAAAATAAAATTAATAGGAATTTGGCAAATTAATTGTAGTTTATTGATAATTTATAGACTATTTTTGAATTCCAAAAACAATTTAAATGAGGCTGATAATCTCTTTTGTCTTTTTCTTACTAATATTTTGCAATGGAACGGCTCAGACCAATGGAGAGCTTACAGAACAAAAGTACTTAGAATTACGGGATAAAATTCGTTTTAGTATAAACGGAAATTATGATGACGGTTTGATTTATGTTAATCAGGTCCTTAAATCTGATAATGAGGCTCATAAGACTTTTGCTTATGGGGCAGGTTCTTATTTGTATCAGCTAAAAGAAAATGCTGCCCAGTCTGAAAAAATGTATGCAGAGGCTTTAAAGCATTTAAATAAAATTCCTGAGTCTACTGATAAAATAAAACTGCACGCCTATTTATGTAACTATAGAGGACTTACATATTGGAAGAGATCTAATTATGGTAAAGCGCTTGGCAGTTATCAGGAAGGAGTTAAGCTTTCTTCTAAGATAAATGATGTTGTACAAATTGTAAAATTTAAAGCAAATATCGCGTTATTGAATGAGAGCGTTGGCAATTATCAGCTGTCAATAAAGATCTTAAGACAGAATGAAGCGTTTTTGGACAAGAACGAAGGTTTGTACGATAAAGATCAGTTTCAGAATGCAAAAAGTAATAGCTATATCAATCTTGGGAATTCTTATGAAGGATATTATACCAAAAATAGAGAAAAGACTTATTTACTAGATTCTGCAGAGTACTATTATAAGAAGAGTATAGCTTTTTCGGATAAATTTATCGACAATAAGATTACTTCTAAACTTAGTTTGGGTAATATTTATGTATTTAAAAAGGATTATACCAATGCCGAGAAAATTTATTATGATATCTCTTTTTATGCCAAACAGGTTGAAAATGAAAGCCTATATAAAATTGCTGCATTTAATTTAGGAGACCTTTATTATTCGATAAAAAAATATGATAGAGCTCTTATTTTTTTAAAGAAAGTAGACTCTATTAGCCAAAAGAACAAAACGGTTGATATTAACTTTTTTAGATCCAACTATTTACAGGCTAAAATTTACAGTATTAAAAATGAACCAGAGTTGGCTTATAAGCACTCTAAATTATACTTAGATTCTTATGAAAAATATGAAGGAAATCTAAGAGAAGAAGCATTAGAGGTAAACTATAAATTAGGTACCGCAGATTTAAGCCAAGAAATGCTTGATGTTCAGGAGAAATATAAATATGAGGTATTTTGGAACAAAGCCTTAAAGGTATTTTATGTAATTCTGGTAATTGGAATTGTCTTTTTCCTTATCAAAAATATTAGGGACAAAAATAGAGCTCAAAAGAAAATGAACGCTTTAATTGAAGAGTTCAAAGCTAATCTGGAGAAAAAGGAACATGAAAAAGTCGAAATAGAAAATGTCGCTCTCGAAAAAATAGTTGAAGTTCCTGAAACGGATGATGCTATTTTGAAAAAAGAAAATGCGAATTTGAGTATTGACGAAGCTAAAGAGAATAAAATCGTAGAGAAATTATTGGCTTTAGAAGAGAAATTAGAATATCTAAATGCCGATTTTACACTTGCTTATGCGGCAAAAAAAATCAAAACCAATACCACTTATTTGTCTTATGTAGTAAATAAAAGATTTGGAAAATCTTTTAGTGAGTATTCTAATGAGTTGAAAATTAATTATGTTATTAACCAGATGATTACGAATCATTTGTATCGTAAATATTCTACACAGGCAATTGCAGAAAGTGTTGGATTTAAAAATGCAGTTTCTTTTGCAAAATCATTTCGCAAAAGAACTGGAGTGTCTCCAGCTCAGTTTGCGAATAATATTTAGTTAAAAGTATTGGCTTCTTAATTGTTTCCGTTTCCTCCGCCACCTTTTTTAGGTTCGTTCGGATCAATTGGATCATCTCCTCCTTTAATAGTTTTTTGCTCTTTTTTAGAGATTGTATCTAATTGAAAATCTTTGAATGTTAATTTGCTATTTTTCATGACTTTATATTTTTTTGGATTAGTTTTAAAAAGGTTTATTCAGATATCATTTTAGTTATTTCCGTTTCCTCCTCCGCCTTTTTTAGGCTCGTTCGGATCAATTGGATCATCTCCTCCTTTAATAGTTTTTTGCTCTTTTCTAGAGATTGTATCTAATTGAAAATCTTTGAAAGTTAATTTGTTATTTTTCATGACTTTATATTTTTTTGGATTAGTTTTAAAAAAGTTTTATTCAGGTGGCATTTTAGTTATTTCCGTTTCCTCCGCCACCTTTTTTCGGTTCGTTCGGATCAATTGGATCATCTACACCTCCGCCTTTAATAGTTTTTTGTTCTTTTCTAGAGATTGTATCTAATTGAAAATCGCTGAATGTTAATTTGCTATTTTTCATGATTTTATATTTTTTTGATAGTTTTAAAAAGTTTATTCAGGTATCGTTTTAGTTATTTCCGTTTCCTCCGCCGCCTTTTTTCGGTTCGTTTGGATCAATTGGATCATCTACACCTCCGCCTTTAATAGTTTTTTGTTCTTTTCTAGAGATTGTATCTAATTGAAAATCGCTGAATGTTAATTTGGTATTTTTCATGATTTTATATTTTTTTGGATAGTTTTAAAAAGTTTATTCAGGTATCGTTTTAGTTATTTCCGTTTCCTCCGCCGCCTTTTTTCGGTTCGTTTGGATCAATTGGATCATCTACACCTCCGCCTTTAATAGTTTTTTGTTCTTTTTTAGAGATTGTATCTAATTGAAAATCTTTGAATGTTAATTTGTTATTTTTCATGACTTTATATTTTTGGATAGTTTTAAAGAGTTTATTCAGGTATGGTTTTAGTTATTTCCGTTTCCTCCGCCGCCTTTTTTAGGTTCGTTTGGATCAGTAGGATCAGGTACACTTCCGCCTTTAATAGTTTTTTGTTCTTTTTTAGAGATTGTATCTAATTGGAAATCTTTGAATGTAAATTTTGAATTTTTCATGTTGTATGTTTATTTAAATTAAAAAAATTAGTACTATAAATCTTTCATAAATATTTTAAGCAATTGTTATTAAAAGCGATAAAAGCAACGCTTAAAAATGGTTTATGCAAAGTTATTTTGGTTTTATTTTTGGTTTTTCACAGTAGTAAAAAAGGGACTTTATTGTAAGTTAATTCCTTTTATTTGAATCTTGCTACTATGCTTTTCAGGGGGTATTTTCTGCTGTTTTCAAGAGTCAATTTTTGACTATTTAAGTCATTTTTTTACTCTCTTTTCGATGATTTTTTTCTTATAAAATAATTCGTTTTTTGTGTTCTATTTTTCATGTTTGATATTGTTTCGATTATCGCCTTTCCAAAACTAGATAAAAAGGAAAGCCGTTAATCGAAAATAGACTTTTTGAGCTTTTTAACGAAAAATGTTGTATGTAACTAATTATTATTCAATTAGTTATAATGTTTACTATACTTGGTATAATTTATAAATTGTATGTGGTATAATTAATAAAATGTATGTGCGCATGCGATTTTTATCAATAAAATCACCAATCTTTGCAGTGTAATTATGATTTAAAAACGATCAAAAACGATGTTAAAGCTGGTCCAAAAATTTCTGCAAATCAATCGCTACTCAGATATCAAAAATGAGTTTAAGGATCTGTTTTTATCTCATCCAAATTATCCGAGTTTGTTTGCCATTACAGATTCGTTTGATTTGCTTTCTGTAGAGAATGCAGCCGTAAGAGTTTCGAAAGAGCAAATTGAAGATTTGCCTTCAAACTTTTTGGCGTATTTCAAAGATGAATTAATACTGGTTGAAAAGATTAAAAGTGGGGTTAGAATTACAACCACAAAAAAAGGAACGCAAAAATTATCGTATGATAAATTTCTTTTAGACTGGAATGGTGTAATCGTTGCCATTGAGCCAAACAATGTAGTAACAAGAGAGAATCTAAAAATAGAATACAATTGGCTAAAATATTTTCTGCCTCTTGCGCTCGTAGCGGGATTGTCTTTTTTCTACAATCGTTTTGATTGGTTTAGCGCTTCTTTTTTAGTAACATCAGTTCTTGGTTTAATTGTAAGCATATTTATTGTACAGGAGAAATGGGGAGTTAAAAACACAGTAATTTCAAAATTCTGTAATTTAAGTTCGAACTCTTCTTGCCATTCGGTAATAAGTTTCAATGATGATATTGCAAACAGATGGTTGAGTTTTTCAGATTTGCCATTACTTTTCTTTAGTTCAAGTATCATTGCAATATTAGTTCAGCCATTAAGCTCAGCTATTTTTGTTGGATTTTTAAGCTTATTAGCTATTCCAATAATAGTTTGCTCAATCTGGATTCAAAAATTTGAGATTCAAAAATGGTGCATAATGTGCTTAGCAATCTCATTTTTAATATTGGTTCAAAGTATTGTTTGGTTTTCATCAGATCTTTTTACGTTGAGCTTTAGTTTTAGTGAAGTTTTTCCATACATATTCTCTCTTTTGCTTTTAATGCCAATTTGGGCAACAGTTAAAGTGATGATTAGAAAAATGCTTGACAATGAAAATTCGTTAAAAGAGCTTAAGAAATTTAAAAGAAATTATTCGCTATTAAATTACTTATCTAAAAAAGTAAAATATGCAAAAGGATTTGAAGATTTAAGAGGCTTAACATTTGGAAATAGAAATGCCGGAGTTAGACTTTCTGTAATTCTTAGCCCAAGCTGCGGACATTGTTATAAAACTTTCCAAGAAGCTTTTGACTTAGTGATGAAGTTTCCAGACAAAATATTTTTGAATGTTCTTTTCAATATTAATCCAGAAAATAATGATAATCCTTATAAGGCTGTTGTTGAAAGACTTTTGACTATTAACAGAACAACACCTGGAAAAACGGTTGAAGCAATTTCTGATTGGTATATCAAAAGAATGACACACAAAAAATGGCTTAAAAAATGGAATGTTGAATCTGTAAGCATGATGATAAATCAGGAAATTCAGAAACAATACGATTGGTGCTCTATGAACAATTTTAATTACACACCTATTAAAATTGTAAATGAAAGGCTATTTCCAAATGAATATGAATTGAACGAGTTGAAATATTTCTTAAATGATTACATCGATGAAGTTCAAGTTTTGGAAAAGATAGCATAATATGAAACAGAAGTTTCGACTGTAAAAACAGAAATAAGTTACCCCCAACCTAAAACCTGCAGATATGTTAAAGAGTATCTTGAAATTAAAAGGAGCAGTAGAATTAACTGCAAGTGAGCTGAAAACAATAAATGGAGATCATGCTCCAATTTGTGAAGACGGATTTAAAGTTAAAAGATGTACAGAATTTGGAACTGTGCCAGCGTACTGGAACTGCATTCCAAATAGTTACGTCGGAAGTTGCTAAGAGAAAAATTTTAAGCATCAAGTTATTGCAAATTTGAGGCTTAAACCGAAAAATGTAAATAACCAGTTATGTTAGAGAAAATTTTAAAAAGCAAGGAAACAAGAAAGCTTACCAAAAAAGAGCAGAAGAACATCTTGGGAACTGATTATTCAGAAGAGATTAATTGTAATGATGCTGCTGTTGAGAAATATTATACTTGCTAATGCTAATATTTAAATAGTAAGAGAAGAAACTCGCTTACTATCTAAAAAAGATATTATTATGTTAAAGAAAATTTTAAACCTTGAAGGTGCTCAGTACATTAAAAAAAGTGAACAGAAAACCATAAAAGGAGGAATTCCAGAATGTTGGGTATATGCCTTGCAAGCAGGATGCATTTTAATATCACCAGACGAAACTTGTCCGTTAAATACATCATCGGGTATTTGTGATACAAGTCGTCTTTGTTGTTGATTTTTAACTTTTTTGAAAGTAATACGATATAGCCTTATTTAGAATTTAGTCATGTTTTTTTTGAATGTATAGGCGCTCGATCGTGGAACATTGAGCAAATTCTCAGTATTGATGATTGGTACTGAGATTCTTAGGAGTTGGCTGCTGTGTTAATTTTACTTGGTTAGGGTAACCGCAGCCATGTCCTAAAGAAATTGTGTTGCTAAAATTTGTTTTTAAATACCGAAACAGAGAAGATTTATATCTTCTCTGTTTTTTTATGGATTAACAAGATTTTTTTTTATTAAATTGGCCCAGAATAAATCAAAATAAATTGAAAAAATTCCCTCATTATAGACAAGCTGATAATAAAGATTGCGGTCCGACATGTTTAAAAATTATTGCTAAATATTACGGTAAAACAATCAACATTCAGGAGTTGAGAGATTTTAGCGAAACTACTCGCGAAGGAAGTAATTTGCTTTTTCTGAGTGATGCTGCCGAAAAAATCGGATTTAGAACTTTAGGGGTAAAACTTTCTGTAAAAAGAATTGAAGAAGCCCCACTGCCTTGTATTCTACACTGGAATAATGATCATTATGTAGTGCTCTATAAAATAAAAAAAGGCAAATATTATATTTCTGATCCCGCTTTTGGTCTTTTGGAATATAGTAGAGAAGAGTTTGTGAAGTTTTGGATAGGCAATAATGCCGATAATGAAACAAAAGAAGGAATTGCATTGCTGATCGAAGCAACACCGAGTTTTTTCCAATCTGATTTTGATAAAGAAGAAAATTCTGGATTAGGATTTAAGTTTCTTTTTCAATATTTATTTCAATACAAATCATTTCTTATTCAGCTTGCAGTTGGTCTTTTTGCGAGCAGTTTACTCAATCTAATTTTTCCGTTTCTAACACAGAGTATTGTTGATGTCGGAATACAGAATCAGAACATTCATTTTATCTATTTGATTCTTTTTGCAATGCTTTTTGTTTTTGCAGGAAGAACAGGATTAGAACTCATTAGAAGCTGGATTTTATTGCATTTATCAACTAGAATCAATATTTCTCTTATCTCAGATTTCTTTATTAAATTAATGAATCTGCCTATTTCTTTTTTTGATGTGAGGATGACAGGAGATATTATGCAGCGAATAAATGATCATCGCCGAATTGAAAAAATACTAACGACATCATCGCTTAATGTGCTATTTTCTGTAATCAATATGTTTGTTATGGGAGCTGTTTTGGCCTATTTCAATCTGCAGATTTTTTTAGTCTTCTTTGCAGGAAGTGTGCTTTATTTTGGCTGGATAGTTTTGTTTTTAAAAAGGAGAGAAGTTCTAGATTATAAACGATTTGCAGAAGTTTCAAACGAGCAAAGTAAAGTAATGGAACTTATAAACGGAATGCAGGAAATCAAGCTTCATAATGCCGAAAAACAAAAACGTTGGGGCTGGGAGTATGTACAGGCAAGACTTTTTAGGGTTTCGATAAAAGGATTGGTTTTAGAACAGACGCAAACAATTGGCTCTTCTATTATTAATGAATTAAAGAATATATTTATCATTTTTCTATCTGCCAAGTTAGTAATTGACGGATCTATAACTTTAGGTATGATGTTGGCTATAAGTGCCATTGTGGGGAGTTTAAATGGTCCTATTACACAATTAATTGAATTTGTGAGAGAATTGCAGGATGCGAAAATTTCATTGGCCAGATTGTCCGAAATTCATGAGAAAGAAGATGAAGTCCAGCAGGAAATTAATCAAACAAACGAAGTTCCGCAAAATGTAGATATCGAAATTAAAAATCTTTCTTTTAGATATTTAGGTTCAGATGTTCCTGTTTTAGACAATTTAAATTTAATAATTCCGTGCAATAAAGTTACTGCAATAGTAGGAGTTAGCGGAAGCGGAAAAACGACCTTGATGAAATTGCTTCTCAAGTTCTACGAACCCGAAAAAGGAGAGGTCTTGATTGGAAACTCACAACTAAAAAATATATCGCAAAATGCATGGAGATCTAATATTGGAGCTGTAATGCAAGAAGGTTTTATTTTTAGCGATACAATTGCCAATAATATTGCTTTTGGGGTAGATAAAATTGATAAAGAAAAATTGCTTTACGCAGCAGATGTAGCGAACATAAAAGAATACATCAGCGAGCTTCCTTTAGGTTTTAACACCAAAATTGGAGCAGAAGGATTAGGAATGAGCACTGGGCAGAAACAACGATTATTAATTGCGAGAGCAGTTTATAAAAACCCAGAAATTTTATTTTTTGATGAAGCCACTTCGGCATTAGATGCCAATAATGAAAAGGCGATTATGAAAAAGCTTGACATCTTTTTTAAAGATAAAACGGTAGTGGTAATTGCGCACAGATTGAGCACTGTAATGAATGCTGATCAAATTGTGGTTTTAGAAAAAGGAAAAATCATCGAAATTGGAAGCCATTCGGCATTGGTAGAACAAAAAGGAAATTATTTTGAATTGGTTAGAAACCAGTTGCAATTAGGGAATTAATTATGAACGAAGATACATTTGAATTAAGAAGCGAAGAGGTTCAGGATATCCTAACCAAAGTACCGCATTGGATGATACGATGGGGAACAGTCTTGATTTTTGCCATAATCATTATGCTGTTTTTTGTTTCTTGGTTTGTCAAATATCCAGATGTCGTAAAAACTGAAATTGTAATTACTACTAATATTCCTCCAGAGAAAATTGTGTCAAAATCTTCTGGACGAATTGAAGCAATTTTGGTAAAGAATAAAACATTGGTAGAAAAGAACAGCACATTGGCTATTATTGAAAACACAGCCAATTATAAAGATGTTTTTTTATTGAAAGGCATTGTTGATAAATATGATATCAATAACACTAAAAAAGAGTTTCCTTTTGAGTTATTGAAAAACACACAACTGGGAGAAATCGAAAGCGCGTATGCGGCGTTTCAGAAAGATTATCAGGCGCAGGAATTAAATAAAGATCTGCACCCTTTTCAGGTCGAAACCAGAGCGCAGCAGTCTGAAAAAATTCAGATAACAGAAAGGTTAGAAATCTTGCAGCAACAAAAGGTGATTAATGAGCGAGAATTGGAACTTCAGAAAAACGAAGTTGCACGTTTTGAAACGCTATTCAACAAAGGAATTATTTCTGCTCAAGAAATGGAAGTTAAAAAATTGACTTTCCTTCAAGCGCAAAAGAATTATAGAAGCTTGTTATCATCGATTTCTCAATTAAGGTCTTCTTTGATTGATAACACAAAATCAAGCCAGAATCTGCAAATAAACAGCACTAAAGAAGAGGTTAATCTTGGCCGCAATGTTTCACAATCCTTTTATCAGTTAAAAAAAGTAATAAGAGATTGGGAACTGGCATATGCGCTAAAATCATCAATTAGCGGAAAGGTTACATTTTTACAAGTTTGGAATGAAAATCAGACCATAAATGTTGGTGACAATGTATTTTCAATTATTCCAGATGCAAAAAATAGTTTTATTGGTAAAGTAAAAGCACCGGCTTTAAATTCAGGTAAAATAAAAGTGGGACAAAAGGTTAATATTCGCTTGGCAAATTATCCAGACCGCGAATTTGGTGTGTTAAAAGGCGAAATTAAAAATATTTCGTTAGTGCCAGATAAAGATGGAAATCTGCTAATTGATGTTGCGCTTCCAAAAGGCCTGAAAACATCATACGATAAACAAATTGCTTTTCAGCAGGAAATGAAAGGAAGCGCAGAAATTGTAACCGAAGATCTGCGTTTAATCGAAAGAATCCTGTATCAATTTAAAACCATTTTTGAACAAGTCTAAAAAAAAACTACTAACTAACCGAAACCCAAAACCACAGATCTTAAATGAAAAAAAAACTACTAATTGCTTTTGTTTTATTATTTCAAATTTCTTTTTCCAAACCAATAACTGAAACTCAAAAGTTAGCTGCGACATGCAAAGTTTGGGGCTTTTTAAAATATTATCACCCAAATGTCACTGATGGAAGCAAAAACTGGGATGAACAATTGTTTCAAATCTTACCAAAAGTCGAAGAGGCTCAAACTTCTGAAGCATTTTCTCAGGTGATAGAAAATTGGATTGTTTCTCTAGGCGAAATCAAAAAGCAGGAAAACGTAAAAACTAAAAAAGAATACTTTGATAAAAATTTCGATTTGTCATGGTTCAATAAAAATGAATTATTTTCTAAGTCGCTTTCAAAGAAATTAAAGTTTATTGAAGAGAATAGAATTCAAGATAAACAATACTATGTTGACTTTAAGCTTGATGGAGGAATGCCTTTACAGTTCAAAAATGAAGTAAAGTATACAGAGTTTAAATGGGAAGATAAAAAAATGCGCCTTTTGGCTCTTTTTAGATATTGGAATTATATTGAGTATTTCTTTCCATACAAATACCAAATGGATGAAAATTGGGATAAGGTGTTAACAGAAATGCTGCCGAGATTTTATGCTCCAGAATCTGAAAAGGACTTTGTTTTAGCAATGCGTGAAATCTCTATTAAGTTAAATGACACTCACGCTTCAACCCAAATGCCTCAATTGTTCGAATATTTTGGAGATAAATTTATCCCAGCTGATGTAAGTTTTATAGATGAGAAAGCAATTGTTGTTAGTTTGAAAAATGACTCTTTGGCAAAAGTTAGCGATATTAAAATTGGAGATGTATTTACAAGAGTTAACGGAAAAACGATAGCAGAACTTTTAAAAGAAAACCGAAAGTATGTCGAAGGATCCAATGAACCATCTATTTTAAAAAATGCTTATTGGACAATTTTTAATGGAAAATCAGATGCGGTAGAAGTGGAGTTCATAAGAAACGGAAAGTCTGAAGTGAAATCTATTAAACGTTATAAATATCAAAACCTAAGAATTCAATTTCCAGATCGTGAAAAATGGGAAATACTAGAAGGCAATATCGGTTATGTTAATTACGATGCATTAGATGAAAGTGATGTTCCTGCTCTGATATCAGCATTGAATAACACAAGTGCTATTATTTTTGATAATCGAGAGCGTCCTCATGATGTTATGTATGCAATTTCAGATTGGCTAAATCCTGAACCGAAAGAGTTTGTCAAATTCTTAGATCCAGATGTAAACTATCCAGGACGTTATTTATGGAGAAATGAAACTTTAAAATGTGGTAAAAACAATCCAGAATATTACAAAGGAAAAGTAATTGTTTTAATAAATGAAAAAGCAGTGAGCCATGCAGAATTTAATGCAATGAGTTTGCAAACAGCCCCAAAAGTTAAAATAATTGGAAGCCAAACAGGTGGTGCAGATGGTGCAAATTATGGTTTTCCAATTATAAAAGGATTTTATACTTCATTTACTTGTTATGGTGTTTTTTATCCAAATAAAAAAGAAACACAAAGAATTGGTATTGTTCCAGATATTGAAGTAAAACCAACAATTTTAGGTATTCAGCAAGGTAAGGATGAAGTTCTTGAAAGAGCGATTCTTTTTGCGAAAAATGGAAAATAATTAAAAATAACAGTAAAAAATATCATGAAAAAAATCATCGTTTTTTGTCTAATCTTATTGGGGACTGTTAGTTATTCTCAAAAATTAGATTGCACTAGATTTAAGAATGGAAAGTTTGCGGCTCCAGCTTTTCCAAATGAATATGCTATTCGAAAAGATTCTATTGAAGAGTGTTATTTTGATCGTAAATTGCAAACCGTTTGGAGTGTCAAATGGCTTAGTGATTGTAAACTTGAAAGGGTTTGTATAAAAAACTTAGGAGCCGAGAATGTTAAAATTGGAGATAAAAGTGTAGCAGAAATAATTTATACAGACGAGGAATGTGTTACTTATAACATAGTATATTTTAATGAAGAAAACCCGAATGGAATGGATTTTCAAAGAGGATTGTGTCTGCAAAAAGAATAATTTATTTAAAGATATTTTTACATCTTTAAATAAAAATCTTTAGTCAATTCAGTATATTCAGGAGTATAAACGTGTCTGTCGATTTCGATAATAAGTTCATCGGTTTCAATTTCAAGAACTTCATTTCGGCTAAAAGCTAATAAACTACGCTTAATTTCCGATTTAGGAGTTCCCTTAACTCTTGTGATTTTTATTGGATAAAGTTCTGATTCTTTTGCAAGAGCAATAAATTTTTCTTCTTCTTTAAAAGGAATAATTATAGCTAGAATTCCATTTTCTGAGAGCAACAAATCGGCAGCTTCAACAATTTCTTCAAAGGGCATTGCATCTTGAAAACGAGCTAAATCGCGTTGTTCGTTTTCGGTTTTATAATCCTCAGCATAAAAAGGCGGATTTGAAACAATTAAATCATATTCGTCTTCTGGTTCTTCAATAAACTCGTCTAAACCAGCATGAAAACAAAATAAGCGATCACCCCAAGGAGAAGCTTCAAAGTTTTCTACTGCTTGTTCATACGCATCTTCATCGATTTCAAGTGCATCAATTTGTTCTGCATGGCTTCTTTGTGCCAACATCAAAGCAATAATTCCTGTTCCAGCACCAATATCTAAAACACTAAACGGACTATGATGAACAGGAGCCCAAGCACCAAGTAAAACACCATCTGTGCCTACTTTCATAGCGCAACGGTCTTGGTTTATAGAGAATTGTTTAAACTTAAACATAGATAGAAAATTCCATTTTTTTTAAATTCCAAATTCCAACTAAAAAAAGAGATTTCTATTAAAAAATCCAAATTCCAATTGCAAAGAGATGTATTATTATGAACTGCAAAAATACTATTAAATATGGATTTATTATTTTGAAGTTTTAGTAATTATTGCGGATAGAATTTTTCGTAATTCTTCTACTTCGTATAATAGAAGTTCTGACGCTAATTTTTGATCTGGATTCAAGTCATTCAGTAATTGAAGCCAAAATTTAGATTCTTTTGCTTCTTTTCGAGCAATTTTAAGACGGAACAATAAATCCTTGTCACCCAATTTCTCATTTGCTTCGATATAATTTGCTCCAACGGAACCAGAAGAACGTACTAATTGTTTTGCATCTTCAATATTTGAAACTGTTTTTGGTAATGTTCTAATATATAATCTGCATTCTTTTGCAAATAGGAAAGCTCTTTTTTCTAAATTATATGGTTTCATATATAAAAATCTCAATATTTTAAATTACAAATTCCAATTTGGAAAGTAAATTTAAAATAAAAGAAATATAAAAAATAAGTTTTTTCTTTCTTTAAAAGCAAAACCTTCAGATTTTTGGGATTTGGAATTTAAAAAATTGGAATTTCTTAAATTAAAGGTACATCTCTACAAGACCTTCAGGAAGATCCATGATGACTTTTTTGTTCTCACGATCAATTTTTACAAGAAAATTATCAATCATTGGAACTAAGATTTCAACTTCGCCATTTAAAACTTCGAAAAGAGGTTGAGCAGTTGAATCATTAATAGAAGTTATTTTTCCGAAAACGCCTAAACGTTTGTCTTCGATTTCGAAACCAATAACTTCATGGAAGTAGAATTTGTTGCCAGTAAGTTTTGGCAACATAGTTAAAGGAAGATAGATAGCATTTCCAACTAAGGCATCTGCATCTTCTTCGGTGTTTACATCTTCAAAACGGACTCTTAAAAAGTCGTTTTTATGTAAAGAACTTGTTTCAATAAAAAAAGGAACCAAGTGTTTGTTGTGTTCAACAAACACTGATTCCAGATTTTCGTATAACTCAGGTTCGTCTGTATCTAAATAGATCAGAACTTCACCTTTGAAACTAAATTTTTTAGCGATTTTACCTAAATAAAAACAGTCTTCTTTACGCATTATCGCTAAGTAAAATTATGCTTCAGTTGTTTCGTTATTCTCTTCAGCAGCAGGAGCTTCTTCAGTAGCTTCAGCAACTTCTTCAGTAGCCTCAGCAGCTTGTGCAGCGGCAGCAGCTTCAGCTTGTGCAGCAGCAGCATCAGCAACACGTTTAGCGTTAACTTCTTTCTCTGCTTTTAATGCTGTAGCTTTAGCATCAGCTTTAGCTTTAGATAAACCATCTTTTTTAGCATCAACTTTACCAGCTTTTGCTTCTAACCAAGCAGTTAATTTAGCATCTGCTTGCTCTTGAGTTAAAGCACCTTTACGAACTCCTCCATCAAGGTGGTGTTTCAATAAAGCACCTTTGTAAGAAAGGATAGCTCTTGCAGTATCAGTTGGTTGAGCACCATTGTGTAACCATTTAACTGCGCTGTCAAGGTTTAACTCAACAGTTGCTGGGTTAGTGTTTGGATTGTAAGTACCGATTTTCTCTAAGTATTTACCATCTCTTTTTGAGCGTGCATCTGCAGCTACTACCCAGTAAAAAGGTTTTCCTTTTTTACCGTGTCTTTGTAATCTAATTTTTACTGACATAATCTAGTGATTAAATTTTGAGGTACTCGACCTCTGTTAATTAAGGGCGCAAAGATATAATTTTTTTATGAAAAACACGTTTTTAAAAAAGATTAAATATATTTGAGTTGTTTTTTTAGCATTTTTTTGACTTTTTAATGTAAGTATTTTGATCTTAATGCAATACTTTTGCAACAAATTCATTTTAAACATGAAAAAAATCTTTTACTTTTTATCAATTTTACTTCTACTTATATCTTGTACAGAAGATGTAAGATTCAATAATCCGGCTTTTCAAACCTTAAAAGATAACAACTTTTGGAGAGCTCAAGTCTATAAAGCAGGAATGGAATCGGATGGAACTTTTGTAATTGAAGGTTCTTTAGGTTACGAACAAATACGCTTCCAGCTTCCTGAACCAACTGAGAAGACATACGTTTTAAGTGCTGATGCTGCTGCAAAAGCAACTTATAAAAACACTTATAAAGGGCAAGAAGCAGAATTTACTACAAGCATAGGCAAAGGAAACGGGCAAGTTATTGTGACAGAATATAATACGGTTGAGAATACCATTTCGGGGACCTTTAAATTTACAGCAGTTAATGTCGATTCTGGTGCCGAAAAACAAACAATGTATTTTTCTGAAGGAGTTTTTTATAAAATTCCAATAACACAAGGAGGAAACTTTGTTCCTGTCAATAATTTAAATTAAAAAGAGGGATTAACGAAAGTTAATCCCTCTTTTTAATGTTTCGAGTTTCAGATTGCTTGAAGGTGCAACCTGAAACAAGAATAAACTATATGTTAGCAGCTAACCAGTCACCAACTTCTTTAGTACCGTATGCTTTACCGCCATTCGCTAAATCTTCGGTAACTACTCCAGCTTCTAAAGCTTTGTTTACAGCATCTCTCATTGCTTTTCCTTCTTCCATTAATCCGAAGTTTTCGAACATCATAGCAGCAGACAAAACAGTAGCCATTGGGTTAGCGATGTTTAATCCTGTAGCTTGCGGATATGAGCCATGAATAGGCTCAAATAAAGACACTTCAGCTCCCATAGATGCAGAAGGCATTAATCCCATTGAGCCAGAAATTACAGAAGCTTCGTCTGTTAAAATATCTCCAAATAAGTTTTCAGTAATTAATACATCATAAGAGTTTGGCCATTGAACTAAACGCATTGCTACAGCATCAACAAATTCGTAGCTAACTTCAACCTCTGGATAATCTTTTTCCATTGCCTGAACTGTTTCTCTCCATAAACGTGAAGTTTCCAAAACGTTTGCTTTATCAACGCAACATAATTTTTTAGAACGTGTCATGGCTAATTCAAAACCTTTTTTAGCTAAACGCTGTACTTCGGCTCTTGTATAAACACAGTTGTCGTAAGCAGTATCTCCGTTATCTTTTCTTCCTTTTTCACCAAAGTAAATTCCGCCAGTTAATTCTCTTAAGAAAACTAAATCAGTTCCTTCGATTCTTTCTCTTTTTAAAGGAGATTTATCTAATAAAGAAGGGAATGTAAAAGTTGGTCTTACGTTTGCAAACAAACCTAATGCTTTACGCATTTTTAACAGACCTTGTTCTGGACGGACTGGCGCAGAAGGATCGTTATCGTATTTTGGGTGTCCGATTGCTCCAAAAAGAACGGCATCAGCATTTTTACAAACTTCGTGTGTTGAATCTGGATATGGTTCTCCTACTGCATCAATTGCAGCTGCTCCAGTTAAAGCTGGTTTCCAAGTTATTTCATGTCCAAATTTTTGTGCAATTGCATCCGATACTTTTACTGCTTGATCGATTACTTCTGGTCCGATTCCGTCTCCGGCTAAAAGGGCTATGTTTAATTTCATTCTATATTTTTTAAAAGGTTCTAAGGTTCTGAGTTGCTAAGGTTCTAAGTTTTTCTTCTTAGTGGCTTAGTTTTTTTAAAAGGTTCTAAGGCTTTGAGTTGCTAAGGTTCTAAGGTTAAAGAAAAATCTTAGAACCTCAGAACCTTAGTCTCTTAGCGCCTTAGGTAATTATATTAAGCATTTTCTGTGTTGCAATAATCGCTGCAACGGTTTGATCTGAATCTAGTCCGCGGGTTTTAAATTCTTTTCCGTTGTTAACCCATGTGATAATGGTTTCGCACAACGCATCAGAACTACTTCCTGGCGGGATTCTTACGGCATAATCGATTAACTTTGGAAGCGTCAGTTTCTTGCTTTTGTAAATTTTAGATAAAGCATTCATAAAAGCATCAAACTGACCGTCTCCTTGTGCATTTTCTTCGATTATTTCTCCGTTTAAATTTAAAGATAAAGTCGTAGATGGGCGCATTCCTTTAGAATGAACCAGCATATAAGAGTTTATGGTAATTTTTTCTTCGTAAGTGTGGCTGTCCAAAACATCAGAAATAATGTATGGCAGATCTTCCTTGGTTACGGTTTCTTTTTTGTCGCCCAATTCGATAATTCTTTGGGTAACCAATTTCAAATCTTCGTTGTTTAATTTTAATCCTAGTTCCTGAAGATTTTTTTCGATATTGGCTTTTCCTGAAGTTTTTCCTAGAGCGTATTTTCTTTTTCTTCCAAAACGTTCTGGAAGAAGATCATTAAAATAAAGATTGTTTTTATTGTCTCCGTCAGCATGAATTCCAGCTGTTTGTGTGAAAACATTGTCGCCTACAATTGGTTTGTTGGCAGGAATTCTGTAGCCTGTAAAAGTTTCCACCAATTTGCTTACAGAATACAATGAAGTTTCTTTTACGTTGATGTTTACTTGTGGCAAATAGTCATTAATTACAGCAACCGTGCTTTCAAGAGGTGCATTTCCAGCACGTTCTCCCATTCCGTTTACCGTTACGTGAAGTCCGTTGATTCCCGCTTTTACGGCTTCCATGACATTGGCAATGCTTAAGTCGTAGTCATTGTGTGCATGGAAATCAAAGTGAATTTGCGAATATTTTGCTCTGATTTTTGAAATAAACTCAAAAGTTAGAGACGGGATTAAAACACCTAAAGTATCTGGAAGTAAAACTCTTTTGATTGGCTGAGTTGCTAAGAAATCCAGAAACTGAAAAACATAATCTTGAGAATTTCGCATTCCGTTGCTCCAATCTTCTAGATAAACATTGGTTTCAATGTTGTTTTCTCTAGCTAAAGCAATGATTTGAGCAATTTCTGAAAAGTGTTGTTCTGGAGTTTTTTTTAACTGATGTGTTAAGTGATTCATTGAGCCTTTGGTCAATAAATTTTGCACTTTTGCACCCGCTTTTTTCATCCAGTCAATTGAAACACCACCGTCAACAAACGTCAGAACTTCAATTCTGTCAATGTAGCCACGTTCTTCAGCCCATGAAGTAATGCCTTTTACGGCCTGAAATTCTCCTTCGCTCACGCGGGCAGAAGCAATTTCGATTCTATCAATATTTAATTCCTCCAACAACAATTGCGCAATGGTTAGTTTTTCTGCAGCAGAAAATGAAACTCCTGATGTTTGTTCACCATCACGAAGTGTCGTATCCATTATTTCAATTTTTCTTTTTTCCATTATTATATTGTTAGCTTTTGCAATAAGCCAAATGCTTACTATTTTATTTTTTTGTTATTAGAACTAGGCCTGTTGACCAGCACATTTTTGTCAATTGAATGTCTTTTCTTCCTTCAAGATTTTGAATAAGGATTTCGACATTTTTCTAATGATTTTCTGGCCAGTTGGGTTGTGGTAACATATCATCAATTAAATAAATTCCGCCAGGATTTAATAATTGTAATGTTTCTTCTAAAACAGCATATTTCCCAGGCCAGGCATCAGCAAAAATCAAATCAAACTTTAAATCTTTATAATTTAAAATCCATTTTTCTGCATCTTCACAGACAAATGAAACATTTGGTTTTTGGAAATATTTTTTAGCAATATCTTGATATTCTGCTGTATTATCAATTGAAATCAAGTTTGAGTTTTCTCCCAGTCCCTCAATCAACCATGCAAGAGATAATCCAGTTCCAGTTCCTAACTCTAAAAAATGACCGTCTTTTTTTGTGGCAACCAATGTTCTAAGAAAACTTCCTGTTTGAAGATCAGAAGGCATTGAAAACGAAATTTTCTCAGAATCACTTTTGATTTCCGAATAAAATTTTGGTAAAACAATGCTGTTGTCGTTCATTTTTTTGGAAGTATTTTTATTTAACTTATAAAGACCCGACAGGTTTCAAAAACCTGTCGGGTCTCATAGGACTGAACCTGATTTTTTAGTAAGGAAGTTTATCAGCAAAAGCCTTAATATCTTCTTTCATATCTTGTAAATAATCAATATCATCAAAACCATTAATCATATTGTTCTTTTTGTATCCGTTGATAGCAAAAGATTCTTGCTCGCCAGTTGACAATAAAGTAATAGTTTGGTCAGGAAGATTGATTTCTAATTCTGTTTTAGGATCAGCTTCGATTGCTTTGAAAATATTTTCCAAAAATTCTGGGCTGATTTGTACTGGCAAAACACCAATATTCAAACAGTTTCCTTTGAAGATATCAGCAAAGAAACTAGAAACTACAGCACGGAATCCGTAATCGTAAACTGCCCAAGCAGCGTGCTCTCTAGAAGATCCAGAACCGAAGTTTTTTCCTCCTACAAGGATTTTTCCGCTGTAAGTTGGGTTATTTAAAACGAAATCTGCTTTTGGAGTATCGTCTCCGTTATATCTCCAGTCTCTAAAAAGGTTGTCTCCAAAACCTTCACGTTTTGTAGCTTTTAAGAAACGAGCTGGAATGATTTGATCTGTATCTACGTTCTCAATTGGCAACGGAACTCCGCTGCTAGTAAGTATATTAAATTTATCGTATGCCATTTTAATTTTAGATTTTGGATTTTAGATTTTAGATTTTCTGAAATTGAGAATCTATATTAAACCTAAAAGCAATTTTATTGAATTTTTGAAATTGTCATTGACTAGAACAGCTCTCTAGGGTCAGTTAATTTTCCAGTAACTGCCGCCGCTGCCGCCATAATTGGAGAAGCTAAAAGCGTTCTTGAACCAGGACCTTGACGGCCTTCAAAGTTTCTGTTTGAAGTACTTACTGCATATTTACCAGCAGGAACTTTATCATCGTTCATTGCTAAACAAGCAGAACAACCCGGCTGACGTAATACAAACCCAGCTTCAGTCAAGATATCTAAAATTCCTTCTTCTTTAATCTGCGCTTCAACAACGTGAGAACCCGGAACTAACCAAGCCGTAACATTATCTGCTTTTTTTCTTCCTTTTACAATTTCAGCAAAAGCTCTAAAATCTTCAATACGTCCGTTTGTACAACTTCCTAAGAACACATAATCGATTTGTTTTCCGATCATTACGTCATCTTCGTTGAAGCCCATGTAAGCCAAAGATTTTTTGTAAGTTTCCTCACCGCCTTCAACTTGGTTTGCACTTGGGATATGTTTTGTGATACCAATTCCCATTCCTGGGTTTGTACCATAAGTAATCATTGGTTCGATGTCTTCAGCTTTGATGTTTAATTCAGCATCAAATACTGCATCAGCATCAGTTTTTAGCGTTTTCCAGTATTCAACAGCTTTAGTCCAAGCTTCTCCTTTTGGAGCATAAAGTCTTCCTTCTAAGAAATCAAAAGTAGTTTGGTCAGGAGCAATCATTCCTCCACGAGCACCCATTTCGATACTTAAGTTACAAACTGTCATACGGCCTTCCATAGTCATGTTTTCGAATACATCACCAGCATATTCAACAAAATATCCTGTTCCTCCAGAAGTAGTTAATTGAGCAATAATATAAAGTGCAACGTCTTTTGGACCAACACCTTTGCTTAATTTACCGTTTACGTTAATACGCATTTTCTTTGGTTTAGGCTGCATAATACATTGAGTAGAAAGCACCATTTCAACCTCAGATGTTCCGATACCAAAAGCAATAGCTCCAAAAGCACCGTGAGTAGACGTATGCGAATCTCCACATACAATAGTAGCACCTGGCAAAGTAATTCCGTTTTCAGGACCTACTACGTGTACAATTCCATTTTTTTGGTGACCTAATCCCCAGTGCGAAATTCCGTATTCGTTTGCATTGTCTTCAAGTGCCTGAAGCTGATTAGCAGAAAGTGGATCTTGTACTGGTAAATGTTGGTTTATGGTTGGTGTATTGTGGTCTGCAGTTGCAAAAGTACGTTGTGGGTATAAAACGTTAACGCCTCTTGATTTTAATCCTAAAAAAGCAACAGGACTCGTAACTTCATGAATGAAATGGCGGTCAATAAAAAACACATCTGGCCCATCTTCAATTTTACGCACAACATGTGAATCCCATACTTTGTCAAATAATGTCTTACTCATTTTTTATTTTTTTAAATTGTAATTTCTATAACCACAGCAATTTCCTGTTCATTATAATAGCAAAACAAAAGTAAAAAAAGATAAAAAAGCGTCAATTTCAATATTTCATTATATACGATACCCAAACTAATTTCCAAATTGCGAAACCGCTTTTTGGCATTAAATTTTGAAAGAAAAATGATGAAGAAACTAATTTACTTTTTCTTTTTTAGCTTTAATTTTCCTTGTTTGTTTTTTGTTTTAATAGTTTGTAAATTTATCTTAAAATCACTATAAAATATAAGGATTTAATTGAAAAAATCTAACAAATTAGATAAAAATAGTAATAATTGTTAGTTTTAAAATCTTTGTAAAAAGCATGTTTTTTAGGTTTTTTGCAGCTTTTAAAGGAGTTTTTCGGACGTTATTTAGATTCAATAAAACATCAAAATACTACGACATCCAAGAAGTGTATTTTTTTAAAATTTTATGATTTTTTGAAGCAGAAATTGATTTTTTGAGAGCAGTATTTTTAAAGATTAATTCAATGAATTTTTAAATTCTAATGGAGTAAGACTGGTTTTCTTTTTGAATAATTTACTAAATGACTGAGGATACTCAAAACCTAATTGATAAGCAATTTCTGCTACTGAAAGATTGGTCGTAATCAAGAAATCTTTTGATTTTTCTATTAATTTCGAATGAATATGCTGTTGCGCATTTAATCCAGTTAAATTACGAAGCATATCGCTGAGATAATGACTCGAAACATTAATCTGTGAAGCCAGAAATTCTACTGTTGGCAATCCTTTTTTCAAAGTTTCTGCATTGCTAATGTAGTTGTCCAAAGTTTCTTCAACTTTTAATAATAAATCGTTACTGATGGTTTTTCTGGTAATAAATTGGCGTTTGTAAAAACGATTGCTGTAATTCAAGAGAACATCAATGTAAGAAACGATCACATCCTGACTCATTTCATCAATTGCGGTATTGAGTTCGTTTTCTATGCTTTGTAATAATCCAATAATAATTGTTTTTTCACTGTCTGAAAGGTGCAGAGCTTCATTGGTATCATAAGAAAAGAAGCCATATTTTTTGATGCTTTTTCCTAAAGGATAATTACGAATAAAATCAGGATGAAATAAAAGTGTATAACCGCCATATTCAACGCCTTCTTCATTTTCAGTAAAAATTAATTGAGTTGGGGAAGCAAACATAAGTCCGCCTTCGTTGAAATCATAATAGCCTTGACCGTAGCCCATTTTTCCTTTGGTAGAAAACTTATAAGAGATCTTATAAAAATCAAGTAAAAAGGCATGATTCGCTAAATCTTCGTTGATGACCAATTGTGTATTGTCTACCAAACTCACCATCGGATGAAGCGGTTTTGGAAGTTGAAGCAGATCGTGAAACTGAGATATAGAAGAGATTTTTTCTGGATTATTGTTTTTTCTTTCCATGATATAAAAGTATGAAAATTTGATAGACTAAAATCAGCTTCGGAGAAGCGAAATATTTATAGAAATCATGTTTATTATTGAGAACAAAGCTCCAGCTGAGCGACATATTCACTGCGATAAATATTTCGCTCCGCTGGAGCTCTTTTGTATCTGGATTATTGAATTTCTATACATAATTTTGCTCCGTTGGAGCGTAATAAAAGAATGTTCAATATTTTGGATAGTTTTATTAGAAATAATTATTCTCCAAAGAATTGTTTTCCAAATTCGGTACGAAAAGTTTCTGCGCCTAATTCTAATCTTTGTTTGTAAAGCGCTTTTGCATCTTCGCCAGCAACATATCTTAATTGATTTTTACCGTCGGTTGCGGCTTCATAAACCACATCGGCAATTTGTTCTGGAGTTGATGCCATTTCAAACATCGTGTCAACACTTGCAAACATGCTGTTGGTCATCGCTTCGTATTCAGATTTTGTCGCCGTATCAAGAGAACCGTGTAAAAACTCAGTTTTAATTCCGCCTGGTGAAACGGTTTTAATATGTACTCCGAAAGGATTTAATTCGTAAGCCATACTTTCACTCCAGCCTTCTAATCCCCATTTTGTTGCGTGATAGATTGATCCTAAAGGAAAAGCGATCAATCCACCGATAGAAGTCGTTGAAATGAATAAACCGTTTTTTCTTTCTCTGAAATACGGAATGAATGCATTTGTAACTCTGATTACTCCCAATAAATTAGTATTTAATTGTTTTGTGATTTGATCATCTGTTAAACTTTCCAAAGGGCCAATTAATCCATAACCAGCATTGTTGAAAACGATATCAATGTCGCTTAATTTAAGTGCTTTTTCCACAGTAGTTTGAATTTGATCGTAGTTGGTAACGTCTAAAGGTAAAAGCGTTACATTTTTTAATTGAGAAAGTTCTGTTTCTTTTTCAGGAGTTCTCATGGTTGCAATTACATTCCATCCTTTTTCGTGGAATAATTTTGCTGTTGCTTTTCCTAAACCTGATGATGCACCTGTGATAAAAATTGTTTTCATGATTATTATTTTTTAATTGTTATAATTTGATGAAGCAAAGTTCAGGATACAGTAAAGCTTAAAAGTGTTCATTTTGGTTTAATGAGTATCCAAAATGAATAATTGAAGTTTTTAAGAGAAAATAAATGATTTTTTAAGGTTTTTGTCGCTCTTTCATAATCATGTTAAAAATGCTTTTGTTAACAACTTTAGCTTCTTTATTTCTCTAAAAAAAGCGTAAATTTGAATTCCTCCGATTTTTCATTTCACATTTTGTTATGTTTCATGTTGTCAATGTTTTGCAATATGTAAGATTTGGAATTTTGGACATCAAAATTTGACTTTTACAACTCTATGTATTTAATATTCGATACCGAAACAACCGGATTACCAAAACGCTGGGATGCCCCAATAACCGATTCTGATAACTGGCCTCGCTGTATACAGATTGCGTGGCAACTTCATGACGAAATGGGACAGCTTATCGAGCATCAGGATTATTTGGTAAAACCAGAAGGATTTAATATTCCGTATGATGCCGAGCGTATTCACGGAATTTCAACCGAATTGGCTGAAGCCGATGGAATCACTTTGGCCGAAGTTTTAGAGAAATTCAATATCGCTTTAAGCAAAACCAAATTTATCGTTGGACAGAATTTAGGTTTCGACGTTAATATTATGGGAGCCGAATTCCATAGAATGGGAGTGGAGTCTCAAATGGCTTCAATGCCGGTTTTGGATACTTGTACCGAAGTTACGGCTTCGTTATTACAGCTTCCTGGAGGTCGTGGAGGGAAATTCAAACTTCCAACTTTGACCGAATTACACAGCTATCTTTTCGATCAGCCATTCGCGGAAGCGCACAACGCAACTGCCGACGTTGAGGCAACGACGCGTTGTTTCTTGGAATTGGTTAGAAGAGAGGTTTTTACAAAAGAAGAATTAGACGTTCCTAAAGAATATTTCAGAGAATTTCAGGAAAGAAATTTTGAGCCATTTAAGTTAATTGGTCTAAAACACATCAACTTAAAAGCGGCTTCTGATAAAATCAGAGAACAGCTTAAAGCTTTAGCTGGAGAAGGTCAACAGACCGTTGTTTCAGATGAAGATAAAGCTGATTTTAAAGCAGCAAAATTTGCGCATTTGCATAATCATACACAGTTCTCGGTTCTGCAATCGACTATCGGAGTTGGAAATATTGTAGCTGCCGCAGCTAAAAACGGAATGCCAGCCGTGGCCATGACAGATACAGGAAACATGATGGGGGCTTTCCATTTTGTGAGTGCTGTTATGAACCATAACAAAGCAGCATCTGGAAAAAATAAAGCATTAGTTGAAGCAGGAGAAGAACCAACAGAAACCGAAGTAAAACCAATTGTAGGTTGCGAATTTAATATCTGTGAGAACCATTTAGATAAAAGCAAAAAAGACAACGGTTATCAGGTTGTTTTGATGGCTAAAAACAAAGCTGGATATCACAACTTAGCCAAAATGGCTTCGATTGCGTATACTGATGGATTTTATTATGTTCCGAGAATTGACAGAAAGATCGTTGAGCAATACAAAGGCGATATCATGGTTTTGTCTGGGAATTTATATGGAGAAATTCCGAGTAAAATCTTAAATATTGGAGAAAACCAAGCAGAAGAAGCTTTAATTTGGTGGAAAGAACAATTCGGCGAAGATTTCTACTTAGAAGTAATGCGTCACAATCAGGAAGATGAAAATCGTGTCAACAAAACCTTGATTGAGTTCTCTCAAAAACACAATGTCAAATTAATTGCGACTAACAATACCTATTATTTAAATAAAGAAGATGCCAATGCACACGACATTTTATTGTGTGTAAAAGACGGTGAAAAACAAGCAACACCTATTGGACGTGGTCGTGGTTACCGCTACGGACTTCCAAATCAGGAATACTACTTCAAGTCGCAAGACGAGATGAAAAAGCTTTTTGCTGATTTGCCAGAAGCGATTATCAATATTCAGGAAATTATTGATAAGGTTGAAGGATATTCATTGTATCGAGATGTATTACTTCCGAAATTCGAAATCCCCGACGAATTTATGGTTCCCGAAGATGAAGAAGACGGTGGTGTACGTGGAGAAAATAAATACTTGAGACATCTTACTATGGAAGGTGCCAAAAGAAGATATGGAGAAATTACGGAATCAATTCAGGAACGTTTGGATTTTGAGTTAATGACGATTTCAAACTCAGGTTATCCGGGTTATTTCTTGATTGTACAGGATTTCATCGCGGAAGCAAGAAAAATGGACGTTTCGGTTGGTCCGGGTCGTGGTTCTGCAGCGGGTTCTGCCGTTGCATATTGTCTCGGAATTACAAACATTGACCCAATTAAATATGACTTACTTTTTGAGCGTTTCCTAAATCCTGACCGTGTATCGATGCCCGATATTGATATCGACTTTGATGACGAAGGTCGTGGACGTGTAATGGAATACGTAATCAATAAATACGGTCAAAAACAGGTTGCGCAGATTATCACTTATGGTAAAATGGCAACCAAATCGGCGATTCGTGATACGGCGCGTGTATTGGATTTACCTTTATTTGAAGCTGATAGAATCGCAAAACTGATTCCGGGAATGATGCCGTCAAAATGGAATTTGGCGCGTTTTATTTCGGAGAGTGAAGAGGAAGTCAAAAAAGCCCTTCGTTCGGACGAATTTGATAATGTAAAAGAATTAATTGCGATTGCCAATGAAGATGACTTGGCGGGAGAAACCATTCAGCAGGCAAAAATCCTTGAAGGATCGATGCGTAACACTGGAATTCACGCCTGCGGGGTTATTATTACGCCGTCGGATATTACGAATTACGTTCCTGTAACAACAGCAAAAGATTCGGATTTATATGTAACACAGTTTGATAACTCGGTTGCAGAAAGTGCCGGATTGCTGAAAATGGACTTCTTGGGTCTGAAGACTCTTACGCTGATAAAAGATACCGTAAAATTGGTAAAGTATAGAACAGGAATCGAACTAGATCCTGATACTTTCCCAATCGATGACGAAGAAACGTATGCGCTTTTCCAAAGAGGTGAAACCGTTGGAATCTTCCAATACGAGTCACCTGGGATGCAGAAATACATGAAAGACCTTAAGCCAACGGTTTTTGGAGATTTAATTGCCATGAATGCATTGTATCGTCCGGGACCTTTGGAGTATATTCCGTCTTTCGTTCGAAGAAAAAATGGCGATGAGGAAATTAAATACGATTTAGATGCCTGTGCGGAATATCTTTCTGAAACCTACGGTATCACGGTTTACCAAGAACAGGTAATGCTTTTGTCTCAGTCTTTGGCAGGATTTACAAAAGGTGAGGCCGACGTTTTACGTAAAGCGATGGGTAAGAAACAAAAAGACGTACTAGATAAAATGAAGCCAAAGTTTGTTGAACAAGCAGCAGCAAAAGGTCACGATGCAAAGGTTCTGGAGAAAATCTGGAAAGACTGGGAAGCTTTTGCGAGTTATGCCTTCAACAAATCGCACTCTACTTGTTATGCCTGGATTGCGTACCAAACGGCTTATTTGAAAGCGCATTATCCTGCGGAATATATGGCAGCGGTACTTTCAAATAACATGAACGATATCAAACAAGTTTCGTTCTTCATGGAAGAATGTAAACGTATGGGATTACAAGTTCTTGGACCAGACGTAAACGAATCGTACTATAAATTTACTGTAAACGATGATTATGCAGTTCGTTTCGGAATGGGAGCGATCAAAGGAGTTGGATCTGGAGCAGTAGAAACCATTGTTGAAAACAGAAAAGACGGAAGATATAAATCGATTTTTGATTTGGCAAAACGAATTGATTTGCGTGCAGCTAACAAAAAAGCGATTGAAAATTTAGCATTGGCTGGAGGTTTTGATTCATTTGAAGGAACAACCAGAGCGCAATATTTCCACGACGATGGTGACGGAATTACTTTTTACGAAAAGGCAATGCGCTACGGATCTAAATTTCAAGAAAATGAAAACTCTTCGCAAGTAAGTTTGTTCGGAGAAGCTAGTGAAGTTCAAATTGCCGAACCAGTTGTACCGCCATGTGAAGATTGGAGTACAATGGAGAAACTGGCAAAAGAAAAAGAAGTTGTTGGAATCTATATTTCTGGACATCCGCTTGATGATTTCAGATTTGAAATGAAATACTTCTGTAATGCTCGATTAGAAGCGTTAAAGAGTATGAATGAATATGTTGGAAAGAATTTACATTTTGCCGGAATTATCAATAATGTGCAGCATCGTGTTGCCAAAAACGGAAAAGGTTGGGCAGCATTCAACTTAGAAGGTTATGATGAAAGTTACGAGTTTAAGATTTTTGGTGAAGAATATTTGAAGTTCCGCCATTTCTTAATTCAGAACAATTTTGCCTTTTTGAAAATAATGATCAAAGACGGATGGGTAAATCACGATACTGGTAAGAAATCCGATCCAAGAATGCAGTTTGTTGAGATTCGACAATTGCAGGATATCTTGGAGGCTTTTGCTAAAAAGCTAATTTTATTGCTAAATATTAAAGATCTTCATCCTGAGTTTATTCATAAACTGAGTCATTTGTTCAATGAAAATAAAGGAGATAATTCTGTGACTTTTGAAATCATGGAATTAGAAAAAATAAAAAAACTGGTTGAGGTAGAAACTCCAACAGATTTTGAAGACTCAGAAGATGGCGTTTTTGAAGCTGATAATGAGAGTGAAGATGCCGCAATGGAGGATACAAAAATCCAAGAAGTAAATGAGGTTGAAGAGATAAAAGTAGTGACCAAATTGAGTATGCCAAGTCGCCGTTTGAAGGTTAAAATTTCCACTGAATTATTGCAGGAATTGGAGAAAATGCAGATTAATTTTAAATTGAACTAAAAATTTAACAGTTAAATTTTAAACACATGTTAATTTTTTATGTTAAAAATATGCATGCATAATAGTTTTTTAGTAATATTGTCCAAAATTACAACGTTTTCGTTCCGAGTCTAACTTTACAAATTGTAAGAATGTGTTAAAATATTCTAAGTTTGTATAAATCAATAAATCAAAATTATGAAAAAGAACCTATTTTTATTAGGATTATTAGTTTGCTCAATGGCAACAATGGCGCAGACAGAAAAAGCGGACAAACCAGAAACATGGTACTTCAAATTAGGAGGATCATATTTCAATCAAACTGCTTCAACTGAGTTTCCAACTGTAGGTGGAAATGCTGCATTGGATAGAACTTATGTAGGAGGAAAATTAGTTTCTGAAAAAAGTATTACAGGTTCTTTTGGACAAGGTTTCAGAACTGGAATAACTGCGGGATACCGTTTTTCAACTCGTATAGGAGTAGAGCTTGGGGTTAACTATTACACTAGCCACGACAAAACAATGGCTCAAACAACTTCTGATCAGCCTTACATTCCAACATCTGCAACAACAGGTATTTATAATTTTAAATCAGTTGGTCAAATTACAGCTTTTGATATTGCGCCTGCAATTGTAATGTTTTTAGGAGAATCTAACGGATTTGAACCTTATACAAAAGTTGGGGTTTTAGTTCCAATTCATGGAGATTTAGAAATTAAAACAGATGCTGTTGCTCCAGTTGGAGTTAATCCAGGTACTGGTGCTCCAGTTTTTGGAAATGTTCACAGTGTTGATAAAGTAAAACCAAACCCAACAATTGGATTCACTGCTGCTGTAGGTACAACTTATAAGTTAACTTCACACCTTTCTGCTTTTGCAGAATTAGAATACCGTAATTTTACCGTTCACGGAAAAACAAAAGAAACGACTGATTTTACAGTTAACGGAAATGATGCGTTAGCTAGTAGAACTACAGCGCAAATTCACACAAATTATAGAGATAGTTTGAATGTTAATTCAAATAACGCTGCAACTAATCCAAACGGAGTTGATTCAACAAAAGCAATGGATGAGTTAAGCTCTTATGTTGGAATTTCTGGTTTAGGATTAACATTAGGTATCAAATACAGCCTATAATTTTCCATTTTTTTTATAGTTTACAGTTTAAAAAAGAGGATATTCGAAAGAATATCCTCTTTTTTTGTCTTTAGATTCTTTTATGAGTTGCCTCTAGCTTTAGCTCGTGGTTATTGAGATTGATGAGAATAAAAAAGGCTTTAGCCCAACTATTAGTTTGGTTAAAGCCCTATATGATTTTTTTGAAATTATTCCTTCAGCTAAAGCGGGAAGCAATTCAACAATATACTATTTTGAAGCTTCTCTAAATTCTTTCAAAACCTGATCAATAACCCAAGTGGTTCTTGCGCCAGAAGTTCCTTTAGATGGAGAAGCGTTTTCTTTGCCTAATAATTCAGCAAGAACAGTTTCAATAAATGGTTGTTGAATATGAAGAGGATTTTCTATCGTAATACTTTCTTTTTCTCCATTTGCATATTGAATATGAACAGGATCATTTCCAAAAGTAGAAAACGAGATTTTACCTTTATCTCCTACAATTTCAGTGTTATCATAACGTTCAAAGCTCGCAAAATTCCATATTCCAGAACCGTGAATTCCGTTTTCAAATAAAAATGACATTGAAACGGCATCTTCTGCAGGATAAGCCATTAATTGAGAAGTCGCATGTCCGCGAACTGATTTAATCGGACCTAAAACAAAATCAAGGAAATCTAAAGTATGGCAAGCCAAATCAACAAAAATTCCGCCTCCTGAAATATGTGGTAAAACAGTCCACGGAAGATTGATTTCGTCATCATAACGTGCTTCAAAAGGATGGTACAAAACACAATTGACGTGTCTGATAGTTCCTAATTTTCCTTGATCAATAATTTCTTTTATCTTTAAAAAACGAGGTAAAGCTCTTCTGTAATACGCAACAAATAGAGGAACATTATGCTCTTTGCAAGTGTTGATCATTTCGTTGCATTCTTCAAACGTCAATGCCATCGGTTTTTCTACATAAACAGGCTTTCCAGCTTTAGCACATAAAATGGTGTATTCTTTATGAGAAGATGGAGGAGTAGCGATATAAACAGCATCGACCTCCGGATCATTAATTAAATCTTCAGCATTCGAATACCATTTTGGAACATTGTGGCGTTTTGCGTAATCTTCGGCAAGTGCCGCATCTCTTCGCATAACAGCAACCAAAGCAGAGTTTGGAGCTTTCTGAAATGCAGGTCCGCTTTTTACTTCAGTCACATTCCCACAGCCAATAATTCCCCATTTTATAATTTCCATTGTGTAAGTTTTAAGTTTCTCAAATTTAAAAAAGGTTTGCCACCATTTGCACTAATTTCCACTAATTCTTTGTGGTTATAATATTTGCCACAGATTAAAAAGATTTTCACAGATTATAAAAATCATTTTAATCTGTGGCAAAAAAGCACTCTACAAATTCCCATTAATTAAATTCGTGCTAATTCGTGAAATTCGTGGCAAAAAAAAATAAAGCCACGAACTCACAAATAAATAGTGAATTCGTGGCTAAAAAAATTAAGTTTAAAGTTTTACTTTTTAGGCAAAGCTTTAAAACCCATATTGTAAAGTGTAAAAGCTTGAATGTCTACGTTCTCTTGAATCGTAGCGGCAACAGATTTTCCTGCTCCATGACCTGCTTTAACATCAATTCTAATTAAAACTGGGTTTTCTCCTGTTTGTTTTTCTTGTAATTCAGAAGCAAATTTGAAACTGTGTGCAGGAACTACACGGTCATCATGATCTCCAGTAGTTACCATTGTTGCAGGATAATGAGTTCCTTGTTTTACATTATGAACCGGAGAATATCCTTTTAAATATTCAAACATTTCTTTGCTGTCTTGAGCAGTTCCATAATCAAAAGCCCATCCTGCACCTGCTGTAAAAGCATTGTAACGAAGCATGTCCATAACTCCAACAGCTGGTAAAGCTACTTTCATTAAATCAGGACGTTGTGTCATTGTTGCACCAACTAACAAACCTCCATTAGATCCTCCGCGAATGGCTAAATAATCAGATGAGGTATATTTTTGAGCGATTAAATATTCTGCAGCAGCAATGAAATCATCAAATACATTTTGTTTTTGAAGTTTTGTTCCTGCATCATGCCATTTTTTTCCGTACTCGCCACCACCTCTAAGGTTAGCAACTGCATAAACACCTCCGTTTTCCATCCAAACTGCATTAGCAATGCTAAAGCTTGGTGTTAAACTAATATTGAATCCGCCGTAACCGTAAAGAATAGTTGGGTTTTTACCGTCTAATTTTGTTCCTTTTTTATACGTAATAATCATCGGAACTTTTGTACCATCTTTTGAAGTATAGAAAACTTGTTTAGACTCATAATCTTCGCTTTTGAAATCTACTTTTGGTTTTTGATATACTTCAGATTTGCCAGATTTTGGTTCCAAAGAATAGATGCTTCCTGGAGTTGTATAATTAGCAAAGCTGTAGTATAAAATTTTGTCAGCTTTTTTACCGCTAAATCCACCAGCAGTTCCAACAGCAGGAAGTTTAATTTCACGAACTAATTTTCCATTGTAATCATATTGTTGTACAAATGAAACGGCATCTTTAGTATAATTCGCAAAGAAATAACCACCGCCAGTTGAAGGAGATAAAATATCTTTAGTTTCTTTAATAAAATCTTTCCAATTCTCAGGTTTCGGATTTGCTGCATCAACGGTTACAATACGTTTATTAGGAGCCTTAAAATCTGTTTCGATAAATAATTTGCTTCCTTCGTTTTCGATAACATTATTATCGCTGTCAAAATTGTCAACGATTGTAACAATAGGACTATTTGCTTTAGTTAGATCTTTAATGTACAATTCATTTCCGTAAGTAGAGTTAGCAGCTGTAATTACCAAATAACGATTGTCTTCAGTAACATATCCGCCTACATATCTTCTTTTCTGATCAGCTCCAAAAATTACTTTATCGTCTTTTTGAGAAGTTCCCAATTTGTGGAAATATAATTTATGCTGATCTGTTTTAGCAGATAATTCACTTCCTTTCGGCTTGTCATAACTAGAGTAGTAAAAACCTTCATTTCCATGCCAAGAAACGCCACTAAATTTTATGTCAACCAAAGTATCTTCTAAAACTTTCTTAGAAAGTGCATCTATAATGATTACTTTTCTCCAGTCGCTTCCGCCTTCAGAAATTGCATAAGCAGCTTTGCTTCCGTCTTTAGAAAAATCAAGTCCGCCAAGAGAAGTTGTTCCGTCTTTAGAAAAAGTATTTGGATCTAAGAAAACTTCTTCTTTACCATTTTCATCTTTTCTGTAAACAACAGATTGATTCTGAAGTCCATTGTTTTTAGAGTAATAAGCAAATTTTCCTTCTTTAGATGGAGCTCCAATTTTTTCGTAGTTCCAAAGTTTTTCCATTCGCTTTTTAAGTTCGTTACGAAATGGAATTTTATCTAAATAACCATAAGTAACTTCGTTTTCGGCTTTTACCCAAGCACCTGTTTCAGCAGATTTATCATCTTCTAGCCAGCGATACGGATCGCTTACTTTGGTGTCAAAATAAACATCAACAGTTTCTCCTTTTTTAGTTTGCGGATATTGCAATTTGCCTTGTCCAAACGAAATTCCTGCGGTTGTAATTGCCATTAATAAAAATGTTTTTTTCATAGTTAGTTTTATCTGTTGTAACAAAAATAGCACTTTTTGTTGTGAAAATTGAAATGAAAAATTAAACCATATAAGTGATGTAAGTTCATTTAAACCGTTTGCTTAATTTTACTTATATGACTTATATGGTTTGAAATTGTTACAGATTAAAGTTAACCCCCAAAACGATATTTCTTCCAATATTCGGAATACCGTCTGTTTTTAATCTAGAAAGGTGAGCAATGTATTTTTTATCAAATAAATTGTTTCCGTTTAGGTTGATGTCAAAAGCAGTTTTTCCTAGTTTAACTGTTCCTCCAAAACCTAAGTTTACCAAAGTATAACCTTTAGAGGCAGTTTCGAAACCACTTACATTATCTTGGTTAAAAGTTGAAGAAACATTCAAAGAAGCAAAACCTTCGCTTAACCAGTTTTTAATATTAAATTCAGTTCTTAATGTATTATTCCAATTGTTTGCAGGAATCAAAGGCAGATAATCTTTGTTTTCTTTTTTACCTGTAACAGTTTCAAAACTAGTTTCAAAATGCAACCAATCTAATGGATGCGGGTGAAAGTGAAGGCCAACTTCTCCCCCGTACAATTGTGCATTGTCTTGAACATAAGCAAAAACATCATTATCGTCTCTAATTTCTCCAGTTGGCGAAGTGTAGATATAATTGTTTACATGATTGTAGAACCCGTTTACGAAAAATTCAAAATGCGTATTTTTATACTCTAAATTCAAATCGGTTTGCACGTTTTGTTCTGTTTTTAAATCAGCATTTCCAATTTCATAACGATTCGTTCCTTCGTGAACGCCGTTTGAAGTTAACTCAGCTAAGTTTGGCGCTCTAAAACCAGTCGCCACATTTAAGCGAAACGTTAACGGCTCTGCTAGTTTAGTTTTGTAACCTAAAGAAGCATTGAAACTATCAAAAGAACGATCTAAAGCCTGAAAATAACCTTCTTCGCCTTCGGTTCCGTGAGCGATAGAAGTAATGTTTCTGTTGTCAAAACGCAATCCGGCTTGAATAACGCTGTTGTCCCATTCGTAGTTGGCAGTTCCAAAAACACCAAAATCATTAGTTGTAGCGTCTGGAATCAAGTATTCTTCTCCAGAATTTTTGTTTGTCTGATGCATTCCTTGAACACCAAAAATAGTTTCGATTTTTCCGAATTTAGGAAAATGGTATTTTGCATTATAATTAAAAGTATTCAATTTCATGTGTAAAGAAGCCTCGTTGCTGTCTTCGAACTCGCTTCTGTCATTTGCGATATATCCTAAATCAACATCTAGTTTAGAGTTTTCGAAGAAAATAACATTATTCAAACTCAATAAATGATTAAAAATTCCTTGTCTTGGAAATTGAGTGTCTTTGCTTGAGGATTGTTCAGCAATTCCGTCTTCAGGAATTCCAATATCCAATTTGTTGTAATTATATCGTACAACACTAGAAAAAGTAGAGTTGCTGTAACCAATTCCAGTTTTAAAATCAGTTTCATTATAGCGAGAATTTGTTACGCGGTCGCCGCCAGAAATCTTGTAATCAGAATGTGTGTTGTAGCTTCCTCTAGCTAAGAATTTCCAATTATCAGTCGAAGTTTTTAATCCAATTGATGAATTGCTTCCTTCTGTATTTGTAAAATATTTTTGGCTGAAATTGGCTTTGAAAGTACCTGCATCAGCAAATTTTTCAGGATTGAAATATAAAACACCTCCTAATGCATCAGAACCATACAATAATGAAGCTGGACCTTTAATGACTTCAACGCTTTCAATTCCGGCATCGTTTAAACCTAAACCATGTTCATCTCCAAACTGTTGGTTTTCGATACGGACACCTTGAGAATAAACCAAAACGCGATTACCGCTAAGTCCACGAATTACTGGTTTTCCGATAGAAGTTCCTGTAGAAATCTGAGAAACTCCAGGAATTGTCGCCAAACCTTCAATCAAAGTAGAGGTTCCTTTTTGCTGTAATGTTTTAATGCTTTCATGCTCAATTTTCATTACGTTTTGAGATTGTAATTTATTGAAAGGCGTTGAAACTACCACTTCGTCCATTTCTAAAATAGACTCTTCAAGAACAATATCTAGGGTATTTTGTTTCAGTAATTTAGCAATTGTTTTGTTTTGATTGGCGTATCCAACATAAGTAAAAGCAATACGTAAGCTTCCATTAGGAAGATTATTCAATTCGTACTTTCCATTTGCGTCTGTCGTAGTTCCTTTATGTAATTCTGGAGCATAAACAGAAACTCCAGGCAATGGATTATTTTGATTGTCGGTTACTGTTCCAGAAACCGAGTTTTGAGCAGTAAGAATGCTCGAAAACCCTAAAATAAGGGCAATTATAAATTTTTTCATTTGAAAATGATGCTATAGTTAATTGAGTTTTTTCTCCGAATGAAAAACCAAAAACCAACAATAAAGCATTCTGATCCTGATTGATAAAAATAGGATTAGAAAACTCAATGTTATTTTGAATTTAAATTAAAAGAAATGTGAAGTTTTTCGAATAATCGAAACCTTAAGAAACTATATTAGCAGGAGGGCCACGTAAGAAATACGAGGTGGTTGAAATTGAAAAAATCTTCTCTGAAAATGGGAAGAAATAAGGTGTTTCTCTGTGGAATGAATGAAATTCAAAAGAGAAATTTTGTGGCAGAACAAAGGATTCAAAAGCAAAATGACAAACAAAACAAACGTCATAATCATGATGCTGATGTGTTATTTCACCATTTGGATCATTGTAATCATGATGGCATTGTTTTTCTGAAAGCTGTTTTACGATATGCTCATAACTGTGTATCGACTGAAACAATATCGAGAACAATATTGCTACAGCAAAAGATAAACTTAATATGAGCTGCTTTCTTTTCATGCTTTGCAAAGGTATAAAAGATAAAAATAAAATTGATGAATTTTTTGTTTCAACGAAGTGAATTATTGAAAAAAATGCAGCAATTAATTTTATTCGCAGTCAAAATGAGAATATTTTTACTTCTTATCTTTACTACAGAAAGCAATATATTATATTTGTATGTGAAATAAATACGCGCCAAAAAGCGTTTATTTGTAATCATCTCTTAAAAACTAAAACCACGATATGCGAATTATTTTTAGCTGTTTATTTTTACTCACTTTTTTTAACTCTTTTGCGCAAGCAGACGTTAAGCCTGAGATAAAACCAGTTATAAAAATAGATTCTCTGTATCGAGAAGATCAGTTTTACTTTTCGGTTACTTATAATATGTTTACCGATATTCCGGTTAATTTCAAACAAAATAAATTTTCTCTAGGACTTTCGGGAGGTTTCTTGCGCGATATGCCTGTAAATAAATCTCGAACAGTTGCAATTGCGGCAGGATTAGGTTTAAGCTATCAGAATTATTATCAAAATTTAACGATTTCTGAAGACGCTTCGGGAGCAATTATATACGGAGTAAATAGTTCTAGCGAATATGCGTCTAATCGTTATAGACAATATTCTGTAGATCTTCCAATAGAATTTAGATGGCGTAATTCGACTTACGAAAGCACTAAATTTTGGCGTATTTATGGCGGAGTAAAATTGAGTTATGTTTTTTCAAGTTCATCTATTCTTGATGATGGAGAAAAAACGTATAGAATCAACAATAACGGGGATATTAATAAATTTCAATACGGCCCATATCTTTCGGCAGGATATAATACCTGGAATGTGTATATATATTACGGCTTAAGTCCATTGTTTAATTCGGCGACCACTTTGTCTGGCGAAAAAATCAATATGAAAACGCTAAATGCAGGATTGATCTTTTATATTCTATAACCACAGATATAAAAATAAAAGTTGCGGCATTATTCCAATAAACAATCCAATTAGTATTTCTCTAGAAGTATGTGCATTCATTTCCAAACGAGATGAAGCTACAATTCCCGACAATAAAATAAGTAAAGCAGACCAATACGGATTGTGCAGTTGAAGATGAATGTTTAATCCGATAACGAAGATCGTTAAACCTGAAATGGCAACCATGTGAAGACTTGCTTTTGTTTTGAAAAGAACACAAACCAATGCCAAAATACTACTAAATAAGGCTCCAAGAAAAAAGAAATGAAGTTCAGGATAACGCGTAATTACAATACTTCTTTTAACTAATAAAATATATAAAAAACATTGCAAAATAAGCGGAATTGCTCGTTCTGAAGTTTGGCTCAGCATGATTGATTTTACATGTCCAGTTGATTTCAACAGTAAGTAAAATAAAACAGGAACAATTATGTTAATCACTAAAATTTGAATTAGAACAAAGTATTTTTCATTTGTACTAAATACGTCGTCTTTATAAAATAAATAAAACAAAGTGGCGTACATCGATATAAAAATCGGATGTAATATATAAGAAAAGAGTGGGAGTAATTTTTTCAAAATCTGCAAATTTGTGGTCTAAAAACAAATATACTCAATAAAAGTTTTCTGCCACGAATTACACTAATTTTCACGAATTCATTTATAAAAACCCTAAATCTGCAGCTCTAATTTTAAGAAATCAACAAATAGAATAATTAGTGAAAATTTGGGAAATTAGTGGCAAACCTTTTTTTAAATTTGAAAAAAAGAAATTACCAAATGAGCATAAATTTAAAAAGCCTGGTTTCAGTTCTCAACGCCAAATGGATTGGCTCAGATGCTGATGTTTTAATCGATCATATCTCCATTGACAGCCGTTCGCTTCAAAACGGATCGCAAACATTATTTTTTGCTTTGGCCGGTATAAACAATGATGCTCATTTATTTATTCCAGATTTAATAGAAAACAAAGTTCAGAACTTTGTTGTTCAATATATCCCAGAAGGTTATGCAGGCAAAGCTAATTTTTTGGTTGTCGAAAATACGCTTTGGGCTCTTCAGGAATTTGCAGCTTATTATAGAAATCTTTTTCATTTTCCAGTTATTGGCTTAACAGGAAGCAACGGTAAAACGATCGTAAAAGAATGGCTTAATTTCTTATTGAGTCCCGATTATAATATTATTAGAAGCCCTAAAAGTTATAACTCTCAAGTCGGAGTTCCGCTTTCGGTAATTGCGATTAATGAAAAACATAATTTAGGAATTTTCGAAGCAGGAATTTCAACAGTTAATGAAATGGTTAAACTGGAGAAAATCATTAAACCAAATATTGGAGTTTTAACAAGCATTGGTTCTGCGCACGATGAAGGCTTCGAAAACTTAGTGCAGAAAATTGATGAAAAACTACTCTTGTTTAAAGATTGCCCGATCATTATTTATCAAAAAAATGAAGTCGTAGATTCTTGCTTGTCTCAATTTGTTGCTGAATATATGCTTCATCCGAGAAAACTGTTCTCTTGGAGTTTTACTGATCAAAATGCAGATGTTTTTATTGAAAAAAGAGAACACAGAAACGATCATACTTTTATACAATATCAATACAAAAATGAGACTTTCAATTTAGAAATTCCGTTTAACGATTCGGCTTCTGTAGAAAATGCGATTTCTTGTTTATTGGTTTTGTTAAACTTTAATTATGATCAGGAAACAATTCAGAACAGAATCGAGATGCTATATCCTGTTCGAATGCGTTTGGAAGTAAAAAACGGAATCAACAATTGCAGTATCATTGATGATAGTTATAGTTCCGATTTTCAATCGCTTAAAATTGCTTTAGATTTTTTAGAAAGCCAGAAGAAAAAAGGCGCTTCTAAAACGGTTATTTTATCAGATATTTTCCAAAGCGGATTCACAAACGAAGAATTATATTCTAAAGTTGCTCAGTTAATTTTAGACAATAAAATAAATCGCATAATTGGCATTGGAGCAACAATTTCTTCCTTTGCTGATCAGTTTCCAAATAGCACAATGTTTGATAATACAGCTGATTTTATTGCCGAAATTGACAATCTGAATTTCAATAACGAAACCATTTTAATAAAAGGAGCTAGATCTTTTCAGTTTGAAGAAATTGTATCGCTTTTAGAAGAAAAAACACATGAGACTATTCTAGAGATTAATCTCGATGCTATCAGCCATAACTTTAATTACTATAAGTCAAAACTGGCGCCAAATGTCAAAATGATGGTGATGGTTAAAGCATTTGGTTATGGAAATGGCGGTTTAGAAATTGCGAAATTGCTAGAACATCATAAAGTTGATTATTTGGGTGTGGCTTTCGCCGATGAAGGAATCGCATTGAAAAATGGCGGAATAAAACTTCCAATTATGGTTTTAAATCCCGAATCGACAAGTTTTCCTTCAATCATTCAATATCAGCTAGAACCTGAAATTTATAGCTTGAAAGGATTAAATGCCTTTTTGAAAATTGCTCGAGAAAAGAACTTAAAAGAGTATCCTATTCATATCAAAATGGATACAGGAATGCATCGTTTAGGTTTTGAAAACAATACTATCGACGAATTAATTTCGACTTTAAAAGGAAATTCAACTGTTCGTGTGCAAAGTATTCTATCGCATTTGGCAACAAGCGATGACCCGAAACATTTTGATTTTGTGAGACAACAAATTGCATTGTTTGAAAAATTGTCTTCAAAATTAATGGCAGAATTAAGTATCAATCCAATTCGACATACTTTGAATACTTCTGGAATCAGTAATTTTCCTGATGCGCAATACAGCATGGTGCGTTTGGGCATTGGATTGTATGGAGTTTCAAATGATCCAGCCGAACAGAAATATCTGGAAAATGTTGGAACATTAAAATCAATAATTTCTCAAATTAGAACTATTCCAGCTGGTGACAGCGTTGGTTACGGGCGTCGTTTTATGGCAGATGCAGCAACCAAAATTGCAACCATCCCGATTGGTTATGCAGATGGGATTGCGAGATTATGGGGTAATGAAGTTGGTTATGTAACAATCAAAAATCAAAAAGCTAAAATCGTCGGAAGTGTCTGCATGGATATGCTGATGGTTAATGTAAGCGATATAGAATGTAAAGAAGGAGATTCGGTAATTATTTTCGGAGAAAGCCCAACCGTTATAGAAATGGCTGTAGCCTTAAAAACAATTCCGTATGAGATAATGACAAGTATTTCGCAACGAGTAAAGAGGGTATTTTTTAGGTAATTTTAAGAATTTCCAATAAAATTGCGTATTTTCGATATTCATTTATTATTCAACTAAACAGATCAAATATGGGATTTTTTTCAGAATTTAAGGAATTTGCAATGAAGGGCAACGTAGTCGATTTGGCTGTCGGTGTAATCATTGGAGCTGCTTTTGGTAAAATTGTAAGCTCGTTAATCGAAGATGTAATTACGCCGCTGTTATTGAAACCTGCTTTAGATGCTGCACATATGTCAACTATCGAACAATTAACTGCTTTTGGAGGAGTCAAATATGGTGTTTTTATTTCGGCAGTAATCAATTTTATTATTGTTGCTTTTGTTTTGTTCTTAATAATTAAAGGAATAAACCACGCTAAAAAGAAAGAAGTTCCTGCGCCGGCAGCTCCAGCAGCGCCAACTCAAGAAGAGTTGCTTACACAAATTAGAGATTTATTAAAAAATAAATAAAAATACAATACCGCTACACTAAGTCTAACTTAACCGCCTTCTAAAGAGGCGGTTTTTTTTAAATTTACTTTAAGATTAATAACTAATTGATTTGCACAAAAAAAATATGGGTTGTAGTGTAGATTTTTATCTTTTGAAAAGAGATATTTTAAGAGCTAAGTTTATTGAGCTAGAAAAAGAAGAAGATAAGTATGCTTTTTTTAGAAACTACTTGATTGAGAAAAACATTAAGGAAGGGAATACATATTCTTCAACTGATGCAAGTATTATAATTCAGAAAGTTAAGGAGGATACATTATTATTGAATAGACATGAATTAAGTGATATTAAAAATTATATTTATGAAGTATCTGTTGGGTACAGTTATAATCCAGAAAACGAGATATTTATAAGAAAAATGCGTGAATTTGGTTTCGAATTAATACATGATATTTCACATGGTTGTGCAAGCCTTTTTCTTTTGAGTCTTGGTGATTCTGAATCAGTAGATTATTCAAGTTGGAATTATGATGAAAGAGATAGAATGAACCTTAAAAGAGAGGAGTTTATTCAAGAACTCGATTATATTATACTCCTTCATAGTAAAATACAACTTAATGAATGTGATAATCTTGATGAAAAAAATGAACTAATTGCTACTATTGAAAATCTTGAAAAAAACGAATTATTGTATAGCGTTATAGAAAGTCATTTTGATTCTGCAATGGAAGATGAAAAGTTGGTGAATAATAGTGAGTCTATATTATTTAATGCTGTAGAATTAAATAGAAAGATTGAAAATACTAAGGATGGAATTATAATTCTCTATTCTTAATAGTTTTTTATGGATTATTTAATTTGTTTCGTTTTTTTTTAATTGAGAAAGAGCTTCTAATTAAATAAAACGTTTTGTTTAATTTGTAACATTTTGTTATTTTTTGTGAATCACCTTGTGGAGACTTTTATTATACTTACTTTTGCGTTACAAAATTAGATTAATTGATTATTTAAAAATATAAAAATGAGAATTGCAGTTGTAGGCGCTACTGGAATGGTAGGCGAAGTAATGCTTAAAGTATTAGCAGAAAGAAACTTTCCTGTTACAGAATTAATCCCTGTTGCATCAGAAAGATCAGTAGGAAAAGAAGTTGAATATAAAGGAACCAAATATAAAGTAGTAGGATTACAAACAGCTGTTGATATGAAAGCTGATATCGCTATTTTCTCTGCTGGAGGTGATACTTCATTAGAGTGGGCTCCAAAATTTGCTGCTGCTGGAACAACTGTAATCGACAACTCTTCTGCATGGAGAATGGATCCAACAAAAAAATTAGTAGTTCCAGAAATCAATGCTGATGTTTTAACTAAAGAAGATAAAATTATTGCAAACCCAAACTGTTCTACTATTCAAATGGTATTAGCTTTGGCTCCTTTGCACAAAAAATACAACATCAAAAGAATCATTGTTTCTACTTACCAATCTATCACAGGAACTGGTGTAAAAGCGGTTAAACAATTAGAAAATGAGTACGCTGGAATTCAAGGCGATATGGCTTACAAATATCCTATTCACAGAAATGCAATTCCACATTGTGACAGTTTTGAAGAAAACGGATATACTAAAGAAGAAATGAAGTTAGTTCGTGAAACTCAAAAAATCCTTTCTGACAACACAATCAGAGTTACAGCTACTGCAGTTCGTGTGCCAGTTGTAGGCGGACACAGTGAAGCAGTAAATGTTGAGTTTACAAATGATTTTGAGGTAAATGAAGTTCGTGAAATCTTACACAACACTGATGGAGTAGTGGTTCAAGATAATTTAGATACCTTTACTTACCCAATGCCATTATATGCAGAAGGTAAAAATGATGTTTTTGTTGGAAGAATTCGTCGTGACGAAAGCCAGCCAAATACATTAAACATGTGGATTGTTGCTGACAACTTAAGAAAAGGAGCTGCAACAAACACAATTCAAATCGCTGAATATTTAATTAAAGCTGGTTTGGTATAATTGAGAGATTAAATAAAATTGTTATAAAGAGAAAACCGTAATTGCAGTAATGTAATTACGGTTTTTTTGTGAGAAATAGTTTTAACTTAGCGGTTAAAATTGAAACGCTATGAATTTCGAGAACTACAAAATAATCCCCAATTACAATACCAATAAAACAGATCTTTTTACAGCCGATGAAGAAGATATATTGGCGTGCGAAAAAACATTAAACATAACTTTTGACGAAGATTACAAAGAATATGTTCAAAATTACGGAAGTGGAATTTTAGGCGGTACTTATGTAAGAGTTTATCTTCCTGAAACGATTGTTTTGACTCTAGAGGAATGGAAAAACCGTATTACTGAATATTGGTTTTGGGATGAAGGAAAAGAGGTATTAACGAAAGAAGAAGTATTGAAATCGATTAGAATTGGAGACACTTTTGATGGAGACGATATCATTCTTTTAAATAGTCAATATTACATTCTGCCACGATACAGCGAAATGATTTATAAAGCTGGAAATACGTTGGAAGAAACAGTTACCTGGTTGTGTTCGTCTGGAATTTTAACGGAAGCTTTTTCTGAACGTGAATTTGAACCTTTTAATCCATCAGAATTTTTAAAAAGTAATTAAAATGAGAGATGAAAATCTTGCTTATATCGTAGATAATTATCTGGAGTTTGAAGAAGTCAAAAGACTTACAGGATTATCTGATGATGAATTAAACAAGCTTATTGAAGAAAAGTTAATTCCGTCACCGTCTTATGTAATTAATTCAGAAATAACGATTAGTTCGCCTTTAAATGATCAGCATACATTGACAATATCTAAGAGATACTTTGCTAAAAACATTGTGAATCTGATTAAGAAGAACAATAAAGAATCTTATGGAGAATTAAAAAAGGAATTTAAAGAGAACTTGCTTCTGCATTTAAAAAATCATCATAATAAAGGATTTGCCTATGGAAACGTTTTTGATGAAAATGGAGAAATAGATCCTGAAAAAGCAGAAAATGCGTTAGAGGAAGAATGGAATTATTACTGTAAAGGGGTTTACGGAATCTGTACTTTGAATAATGACGAAAATGCTATTATCGATAAAGAAATCGCTATCAAACGAATTTTGGATTTTATCGCTAAGAAGTCGTCATCGCAGACAGTAGAAGAAGAAAATTATCTGAAAGAACTAAATGACGAACTGAATGAATCTACCAGTTTATTTGCTCCTTACCAACGAGAGTTGAGCAGTAGAGGCAAATATTTGGATAAACTGCTTAGAGAGTTTTCTTTAGATGATTTAATCAAAAAATATGATTAATAAAAAAAGCGAGAATCATTAAATTCTCGCTTTTTTTATTTTTAGTATTCTGGTGCCAATTCTAACTCCAATCCTTCTAAATCTTCAGTAATTGGGATCTGACAGCCTAAACGGCTATTAGATTTAACGTAAAATGCTTCCGAAAGCATGGCTTCTTCATCGTCACCCATTTCTGGTAATGCAACATCATTTAGAACATAACATTGGCAAGAAGCGCACATGGCCATTCCGCCACAGGTTCCTTCAACAGGAAGTTCGTATGCTTTGCATAACTCCATTATATTCATTGCCATATCAGTCGGAGCCTGTAATTCGTGTATAACTCCTTCTCGATCTTTAATTTTAATTAATACATCCATTTTAATTATTGGAATTTTGGCAGGATTTGATAACGTGAAAAAATCCTAATTTATATTAGCTAGTAGGTTTAGTACTAAATGCGTATTCTTTTCTGTTATTGTCCTTTAAGCGCATTTTTACACCAAGAACGTTGTCATTTTTTTCAAGAATGGTAATCACTGCAATTACAGAATAATAATCTCTGTCAGACTGGAAAACCAATGTTCCTTCGTAAGTTGTGTTTAAAACTCCTTGTTTATCAGTCGAAGCCGAAAGTTTTCTCGGATGAGAGAATTCAGCAGAACTGTAGGTCGATTTTATTGTAAATTTTGCTTTTCCTTCTACAAAATCATATAAGAAATCGTAGTTTCCAATTCGTAGTGATCCTGGTTCTTCATTTGGGTTGATTGAAAATACAATCTTACCCGAATATTGAAAATCAGACCATTCTTCTGATTCACTTACCCAAGCCTTGTCAACCACAACATTCTTACTTTGGGCATAATCTACAGAAACAAAAAACAATAATAAAAAAAGAGCGTAATAGTTTTTCATAGTTTTAGATTTAAGGGTTTTGTGACAAATTTAAGTTAAAATTGTAACAATTCCTTAACGGAAACTCTTAAATCTTTATATTGTTTTTTATGAATATAATAAAAAACGCCTTTTTTTTGGTGCTTTTTTGCCATTTTATTAATCAAACAATAAAACACCTATTATTCCTGTTAAACTGTGAAGGTTTTGATTCTGAGAAAAGACACTATTTTGTTACATTACATTTACCACAGTTTCAATTTGCGGAGCATATTTTTTGATAGTTGTTTCAACACCTGCTTTTAGCGTCATTTGATTAACACTACAGCTGATGCAAGCTCCTTCCAAACGAACTTTTACATGTTTGTCGTCTTCAATAGAAATTAATGAAATATCTCCACCGTCAGATTTTAAGAATGGTCTTATCTCATCTAAGGCCAATAAAACATTACTTGTTAATTCTTCTGTTGTCATAATATTAATGTGTCAATTAGAAAATGTTCCAATTAGAAATTCTTTAAAATTATCTAATTTATCTCATTATCTCAATTATCTAATTATTTTTTAACTGCCGAACATCCTGCCATCGTTGTAATCTTGATCGCTTCTGTTGCAGGCAAACTTTCGTTTCTGTTTACTGTTTCTTGTACAACATTTCTCGTAATTGCTTCAAAAACTTTTTCTATTGGAGAGGCAGTTTGCAATGCAGCTGGACGACCATAATCGCCTGCTTCACGAATAGATTGTACAATTGGAACTTCTCCTAAAAATGGTACGTCTAAATCTTCAGCAAGGTTTTTAGCACCTTCTTGTCCAAAGATATAGTATTTGTTTTCTGGCAATTCTTCTGGTGTAAAGTACGCCATATTTTCAATAATTCCCAAAACAGGAACATTGATATTGTCTTGCATGAACATTGCCACACCTTTTTTGGCATCTGCAAGTGCCACCGCTTGTGGAGTACTTACTACAACAGCTCCGGTAATTGGAAGCGATTGCATGATAGAAAGGTGAATGTCTCCAGTTCCAGGAGGTAAGTCAAGAAGCATGAAATCTAATTCTCCCCAATCTGCATCAAAAATCATTTGGTTTAATGCTTTTGCGGCCATTGGTCCTCTCCAGATTACAGCTTGACTTGGTGCTGTAAAAAATCCGATTGAAAGCATTTTGATTTCATAGCTCTCAATAGGCTTCATTTTTGATTTTCCGTCAACGGTTACAGAAACAGGTTTCTCGTTCTCAACGTCAAACATAATTGGCATAGAAGGTCCGTAAATATCAGCATCTAAAACACCAACTTTAAAGCCCATTTTTGCAAGTGTAACAGCTAAGTTTGCAGTCACAGTAGATTTTCCTACTCCTCCTTTACCAGAAGCAACAGCGATAATATTTTTAATTCCAGGAATTGCACGACCTTTAATTTCAGGTTTCTCTGGAGTTTCTACTTTAATGTTTACTTTTACTTTAGCATCAGGAGATATTAAATCATGAATTGTTTTTTTAATATCATCTTCTGCTCTTTTTTTGATGTGCATAGCAGGTGTATGCAATACAAGGTCTACAACAGCTTCATCTCCAAATGTTATAACATTGGTTACGGCACCGCTTTCAACCATATTTTTTCCTTCTCCAGCAATAGTGATTGTCTCTAAAGCTTTTAGAATTTCTTTTCTATCTAGTTTCATTGTAATGGGCTATTTTTTTATTCTCTAAAAACAGTCTTATAAGATTATATTTATTTAAACTGATTTCAGGGTGCAAAGATAACAGATTAAGTTCGGAAATTAAGCGTTTTTGAATTGTAATTATTGATATTGAGATTATTCAAAATTATTCAAAAGTATTTTTTATTGAAAATCATAATTAAGAATGATTAGTGTTCTGATGCTTTGAGAAAAGTTTTTCTATTTAAATGAATATTTTTTATGTAAGTTTTCTTTCAATTAAATAAAATTTCTCACAAAACTTCGTTATATTTGATAGCCCAAATCGATGATTGCCAGAGATGAAAAAAATATGTGAAAACTAAGGTTTTTTTAGAGTGTTTATTGGGTTTTCGGTATTTTTTTTAAAGTTATTTCCACTAATTTAAAACTTTAAAAATATGCGAAATTTTACTTTTTCTTTAATTATTGTTACAGTCGGTTTTTTTGCATTTTCATTCAATTCATTATCCAACAGTGCCAAAAACAATACTGATTTAACAAATCGAAAAGCTGTTTCGGTCATTACTCTCGATGCCGCTTCAATCAATGCTTTTTTTAAAAAATATCCTAAGCTTAAAAAATATCAGAAAGATGTCGAGGGTATTTACAAAGCCAAAGACTATAAATCTATTTGGTATGATGATAAAAGTATAACCGAATTTGGATCCTTATTGTACCAGAAAGTAAATGTTCTTAAAGATCAAGGTATTGAAGAGAAAATGCCTTACAAAGAGCAAATTGATGAGGCTTTTAATGAAAGTTCTTCAAACAAACCACCACAGCTTGATACCGAATTACTGCTTACAAGCATGTATGTATTTTATGCAAGTAATGTATATTCTGGGGTAGATCCTGCGACTTTGAAAAAAATAGGATGGTACTTGCCTGCAAAATCTATTTCGTATACTCACATTCTAGATTCATTAATGGTAGATTCAGATCGATTGAATGAAGATGATAATCTGTTATTCAGCCAATATTACAAATTGAAAGATGCACTTAAAAAATACCGTAAAATAGAAACCGATAATCTTTGGAAGAAAATTACAATTGATAGTCTCAATTTTAAAGACTTAAGACCAGACGATACAGCTATTGCTATAAAACAAATTAGAAATCGCTTATTTGTAGTTGGAGATTTAAAACAAGATTCTGGAAGTGATATTTATGATGAAGAATTGATGGCGGGAGTTTTAAATTATAAAAAAAGATATAATCTAAAAATAAATTATGCCCTAACAAGAGATATTATCAATCAGATGAATGAGCCGATTAGTAAAAGAATCAGGACCATTATGTTGAATATGGAAAGATGCAGATGGATTCCGACCAAATTGGCAAAAGCTGAAGAATATGTCATGGTAAATATCCCGTCATTCAGATTATTCTATGTTAAGGACGGAAAATACGATCTTGTTTCGGATATTTTTGTTGGTAACAGGCTTAGTGAGACTGTAATTTTTAGCGGTAATATGGATCGGATTGTTTTTAGTCCTTATTGGTATGTGCCAACGAGTATTATTCAAAATGAATTAAAACTCCAGATGGCAAGTGATAAAAACTATCTGGCAGAACATAATATGGAATGGAATGGAGGGAAAGTGCGACAAAAACCAGGACCAAAGAATTCTCTAGGATTAGTAAAATTTATGTTTCCAAATCCGAACGATATTTACATGCACGACACGCCTGCAAAAAGTTTGTTCGAATTTGAAAAACGTACTTTCAGTCACGGTTGTATAAATGTGAAAGAAGCCAAACAGCTTGCATTGCATATTTTAAAAGACGATCCAGACTGGCCGGTAGATAAAATTGAAAGTGCTATGAGCGGAGAAAAAGAAACAACTTGTATGCTTAAACGCAAAATTCCGGTTTACATAGGATATTTTACGTGTTGGGTTCAGGATAACGGAGAAGTCAATTTTTTCCCAGATGTATACGATCGAGACCAAAGTCTAGACAAACTGATCTATAACGATGCTGTAACGATGAAAGATTAAAAATAGAAGCCCGGCGGATTTAAAAAAAAATCTGTCGGGCTTCTTTAAAAAAAATGGTCTACAAGCTTATTCGTATTTTAAATACTTTAATATATCGATCTTGGTTACCTGAAATGCTTTTGTTAAAACAATAAATAAGGTTAAGAACAAAAGAGAAATCAAGGCAATTATGAAAGGAATAGTCGATATTCCAATTCTAAAAGCGAAATCTTCCAGCCATTTCTGTAATAATATATAAGCAGGAACAATCCCGATTACAAATCCTATAAAACAGTAAACAATATATTGTTTCGACAATTCTTTTAGGAGAATATCTGTTTCAGCTCCTAATGTTTTTCGAATGGCGATTTCTTTCAATCTTCTCTCCATCGAAAATGATGCCAAAGCAAACAATCCAAATATAGCAATTACGATTACGACCAAATTTAGGATGAAAAAGAGGTTTTTTTGCTTGACTTGCTCTTCATAAGTTTTCGAAAATCCTTTGTTAACAAATTCGTAATCAAATGGATAGTCTGGGTTTACGTTTTTCTCCCAATATAATTTCAATTTTTCTAACGTTTCTGTTAAATTATTTGGAGAAACCTTTACAAGCACTCTATTGAAATTATTCCATTTTAACGTTTTTAAACTAATAAAAACCATTGGCGGAACCTTATTCTGCAAATCGATTAAATTAAAGTCTTTTACAACTCCAACAACTCTAAACTTTAAGTTATCATCGCTGCCAATACTCCAGCCCGATGTTATCATAGTGTTTACTGGATTCTTAAGATTTAGTTCTTTAGCAAGAGTTTCGTTTATAAGCATGCCACTTACCGTGTCTGATGCAAATTGAGGAGATAAATCGCGTCCTTCGGCGATTTTGATTTTCATCATTTCAAGAAATCCAAAATCCATTTCGATGTTTTTGGGCTGTACAAAAATTCCATTATGCTTAAATCCTGAACTTGATCCAGCATTACCTCCAAAAGTGCCGGCAAATGTAGTAACATCTACAACTCCTGGGATTTTTTTAATTTCTTGTTTCTGTGCTAAATATTTATCTGTTCTGCTTAACCGCTCTTTTGTATTGTACGTAATAGAAAGTACTTGGTCACCGTTGAAGCCTAGATCTTTATTCATCATGTAATCAACCTGCGAATTAACAATCAATGCTCCAATGATAAAGAAAGCTGCAATTCCGAACTGAAAAATAAGCATTGAGTTTCGAATCCAGATGCCACTTTTACTTCTTGAGAAATTACCTTTTAAAACCTTTAATGTTTCAAAATTTGAGATATAAACAGCAGGGAAAATACCCGCAAGAACAATTACTAATCCAAATATAAAAATAAGCTGCAGGTAAAATTCGCCGCCATTCATAGTCAAAGTCTTTCTCAAGAAAGTATTATAATAAGGTAATGAAAGCTCAACAATAGCAAGTGCAAAAACAATAGCAAGCATTACTATTATGGAAGTTTCAAAAATAAACTGAGCAACAATCTGTTTTTTGGTTGCGCCAACAATCTTGCGAACACCAACTTCTTTGGCGCGTTTAATGGCCGATGCAGTTGCTAGATTGATATAGTTTACCATCGATAAAAATAATATTAGAACAGATAAACCGCCCATAATATAAAGCAATTTTAAATTGCCTTGTCCTTCGGGAAAATTTTGTCCTCCTGAACTTTTTGTGCCATACAAACGAGAGGTTTTCAATTGATCAAGCATCACTTCGACCTGTCCGTTTTCTTTTAGATATTGTTCTACAGTCTGTCCGCTGGCTTTTGCATCTTTTACTGTTCTGTTGATAAAAATTACATTTTGCATTTTCTTTATAAGAGCAGAAGGATTGGTTCCTTTTTTAGCTTTGACCATTAAAGCATAATTAAAATTTCCCCATTGATCTTTATCACCGTCACGTTTAACCCCGTTAAAAATATAATTTGGTTCGATCGAAGAAGGTTTAGTCACACGATAAACCGCTTTTACGATGTAATCGCCATTTCCATACGTAATTGATTTGCCAATTGGATCATCGTTTTTGAAAAGCAATTTTGCCTGATCTTCAGATACAGCAGCGCTATTTTTTTCTTTTAAAATATTCTCTTTGCTTCCTTTTATAATTTCAAAAGGAAAAAAATCAAAAAAGTTTTCGTCTGTACGAATAACTTTTTTATCTAATATTTTTAGATTTTGAAATTTAACAACGCCATCTTCGTACCAATTGTATAGAAAACAAACTTTGTCAATTTCTGGAATTGTAGCTTTACAGGTTTCTCCAAACGGAATCGAACTAGTCGCCCAAATATCTCCCGAGCCAATTTTGTTTAGAACAAGATAAGCGTTCTCTTTTTCAGGATTCCATTGATCGTATGCATTTTCATTGTTCCAATATAAAATTGCAAAAATAACAGAAGCAATTCCGATACTTAATCCCAGAACATTTAAAAACGAAAACAGTTTGCTTTGTTTTAAATGATATATAAATATTTTAAACCAGTTAAAAATCATTTTGAGGTATATTTTTATAGTTGATATGGTTGTTTTGGTAAACCTTTCGGTTTTAAATCATAGTAAATATTTTGCACACCAGTTCTACCAGAACTACCAGTGCAGTAACAATAATTTTAATCATCACTTTATTATTTAGCGTCCATAAAAACATCAACATTACGTTGATTTAACTTTTCAGAAAATATAACTCCGTCTTTCATGTGAATAGTTCTTTGCGAAAAAGAAGCATCATAATCAGAGTGGGTAACCATCAAAATAGTAGCGCCTTTAGCATGTAAATCGGTTAAAAGTTCCATTACTTCATTACCGTTTTTACTGTCTAAGTTTCCTGTTGGCTCATCCGCCAAAATAATTTTAGGGTCATTTACCAAAGCTCTTGCAACCGCAACCCTTTGTTGCTGTCCTCCAGAAAGCTGTTGCGGAAAATGTTTCAAACGATGAGAAATATTTAGTTTTTCAGCAATAGCTTCAATTTTCTGTTTTCTTTCAGAAGCTTTTACATTGTTGTAAAGCAATGGCAATTCGATATTATCGTAAACAGAAAGCTCATCGATTAAGTTGAAGTTTTGAAAAATAAAACCAATGTTTTCTTTGCGCACTTGCGATCTTCCTTTTTCTTTTAGACCAATCATTTCCTGATCTAATAATTTGTAGCTTCCACCATCTGCACTGTCCAAAAGCCCGATTATATTTAATAAAGTCGATTTTCCACAGCCCGAAGGCCCCATGATAGTTAAAAAATCTCCTTTTTTTATTTCTACGTTGATACCGCTTAAAGCAGCAGTTTCTATTTCTTCTGTTCTAAAAACTTTGGTTAAATTCTGAATTGTGATCATAATTTTTAAGGTTTTGAAATGTTATTAAATACGTTTTTTGATTGATGATTGATTTTTTATAATTGTGAATTGTAAATTGTGAATTGTAAATTGTAAATTGTGAACTGTGACTGAAAAACCGCGACTCTCTACTGCGACTGCGACTCAAGAGAAAGCTCTTCGATATCTTTATAATCGGTGTAAGAAGAAGTAACTACAGATTCGCCTTCTTTTAAACCTTCTAAGACTTCATAATATGAAGGATTTTCGCGTCCTAATTTGATATTTCTTCTTACCGCTTTGTTTCCGTTTATAACAAAAATCCATTTTCCTGCAGCTTCTTGGTTAAACGCTCCTCTCGGAATTACCAAAGTTCTATTCTTTTCAGACAAAATCAGTTTTACGCCAAAACTAAGTCCGTCCTGCAGGACAATATTTTCTTTGCTTACAAAAGCAAGTTCTACAGTAAAACGTCCGCCCTTAACCTCTGGAATTACTTTGGTCACGATAACTTCAAGATTTTTTCCTTTAAATTCTACCTGTCCTTTTAAGCCTTCTCTAAGTTTTTCCAGATAAAACTCGTCTACTTCGGCAATAAGTTTATATCCTTTGTTAGAATCAATTCTTCCAATGCTTGCGCCTGCTTGAAAAGTTTTTCCTAAAACCGGTTCAAAAGAAGTTAATCGTCCTGTTTCTGGAGCTGTAATTAAGAAGTTCTTTTTGTTGTTTCTAAGAATATCTAAACTTTTCTCCATAGTCTGGATCGAACGGTTTATTTGAGAAATCTGAACCTGATTGCTTTGTTTTTCTTTTTGAATACTCTGTTGAATTGTTCTTTTGCGTTCTTCCTGAAAACGAAGGCTTTCTTTAAAAGTATTCCAGTCATTTTTAGAAATTACATCTTTCTCATACAGCTTTGCATTCATGTCATATAATCTTTTCGCATCGTTATAATCATGTTCAATCAAAACTAAATCTTTGTTTAAGTTTAGTTCTTGATTTCTAATGTTTAATTTTCCTGTATTCAAATTGTTGATTTGCTCAATAATAGCAGTTTCTTGAGTAAGATAATTTAATTCTGTGTTCGGATTGTACAAACGAGCCAGCGATTGTCCTTTGGTAACCATTGCGCCATTTTCTACAAAGATTTCTTTTACAGAACCTCCCTCGGTAACATTCACAAGCATAACATTCAAAGGTTCTACTTTTGCTTGAAAAACTACAAAATCTTCGAAAAAGGCTTTTTCTGCTTTTTGAATTACCAATTCGTCGGCTTTTACATTTAAAGTTCTTTTGGTATTAAATGCGAAAACACTAATGGTTAGCAAAACTAAAAAAACAGCAATTGCTATTGCGAGATATCTAAATTTTTTACTTTTACGAGGAATTATCGTGTCCATTTTTTTAAATTATTTTACTGATAATCAATAGGTAAATACTGTGCCATAAAATTTATTATTTGTAAAGTGTTGAATTTAAAGGAGCTTTAGAAAACACTTCAAAAAAGCAGTGTCCGATAATGAACAGTTGACCGTTCGGAAGCGGACAGAAAAAAGACCAAATGAGAAAAAAACTAGCCCAAATATTAGTTGTCGACGATCAGGAAGAAATTCTTTTTTCTGCAAAAATGATTCTTAAAAAACATTTCGAGACGATTTTTACAACTAATAGCCCCAAAAAAATCATTTCAATCTTAAGCGAAAATGACATAAATGTGGTTTTGCTAGATATGAATTACCGAATTGGGTTTGAAGACGGGCGAGAAGGCATTCATTGGCTAAAAGAAATTAAAACGCTTTCTCCGCAGACAGTCGTTATTTTAATGACCGCTTTTGGTAAAATTGAAACTGCTGTAGAAGGTATTAAAATTGGAGCTTTTGATTATGTGCTAAAGCCGTGGAATAACGAAAAATTGCTAGAAGTTATTGATAAAGCAGTTACAGAAAGCAGAAAAAATAGCAAAAAAACAACTACAGAAAAAGCAGAGAAGACCGAAAAGAAATATTTTGTCGGTACTTCGGCTAAAATAAAACAAGCGTATTCAATTGCCGAAAAAGTAGCCAGAACAGATGCCAATGTTTTGATTTTGGGTGAAAACGGAACAGGAAAATATGTTTTTGCCGAATATATTCATCAGCATTCAGAAAGAAAAAATCAGCCTTTTGTACATGTAGATTTAGGTTCACTAAGCGACAATCTGTTTGAAAGCGAACTTTTTGGTTACGCCAAAGGTGCTTTTACCGATGCTAAAATTGATACTCCAGGACGTTTCGAAAATGCATCGAACGGAACAATTTTTTTAGATGAAATTGGGAATATCCCGCTTCATCTTCAAGCTAAATTATTACATGTTTTACAGACTAAAACCGTAACACGTTTAGGAGAAAGCAAACCACGACCGTTGAATGTTCGTGTTATTGCAGCAACCAACAGCGATATAAAAGTTGAGGTAAAAAATAAAACCTTCCGTGAAGATTTGCTGTACCGAATTAATACCATGGAAATCAATCTTCCGTCTTTACGCGAAAGAAAAGACGATATTGTGCCAATGGCAAATTTCATTCTAGAACAGATTGCAGAAAAATACAATCAGGAAAATTGGTGTTTTGAAGATAATGTTGCATCTTATCTGGAAAAATATCCGTGGAAAGGAAATGTGCGTGAAATGGAAAACAAAATAGAACGCGCTTTGATTTTAGCTGAAAACAATACCATTTCGGTAATGGATTTGGATATTTTGGACTTTGAAGAGATTCAGGAAAATGATGAAAATCCGTTATCAGAAATGGAGAAAGGCGCAATCGAAAAAGCACTTTTTAAACACAACGGAAACATCAGTAAAACTGCCGAAGAATTAGGTTTGTCGCGCGCTGCGTTGTACAGAAGAATAGAGAAATACGATTTGAAGAATTAAAGAGAAAGAAGCAAGAGTTAAGAGTCAAGATTTTTACTTTGTCTTAAATTTTAGTTTCACGCAGATTTTACAAATTCAGCAGATAAAAAATCCCTTTAATCTTTTTAATCTGTGGCTAGAAAAAAAAATAATAAATGAAGAACTGGAAATTTTATAATGCGTTGTTTGTTAGAGTTCTATTTGTCATGGTGCTCTTCCTTGCCAGTGCATTATTATTCTATAAAGGATTTCAATACAATGCTTTATTGGTTGGTGTTTTTGTTTTGATTTTCCTATTCGAAATGTATTTTTTTGTCAAAAACCAATTGCTATTTTATGACAAAACGATAAACTCTATTCTGCATAACGACTTTTCTGCTCATTTTCCAGAAGAACATAAAAAAGACAACTTCAATAGTCTGTATCTTTTATATGATACTTTAAAGGTTCAGAAACAAGAGCAGATTTCCAAAGAATTAATCTACCGTTCGATTTTGAACAGTATCGATACCGCCGCTTTAATCTTAGAAAAAGAAAATAAGGATTGGTCCATTTTTATAATGAATGACTGTTTTTCGAAGCTTTTTAAAGTGCCAAAAGTGAGTCATTGGAAATACCTGAAAAACTATCTTCCGAGTTTGTGTGGCGAAATTGAAAAGGTTGGTTTTACCGAATTAAAAACCGCCATTTCAATCAAAATTGAAGATCAGGATTTGCAGACATTTATGTTGCAGACTTCATATACGCAAACCTACGATAAAGAGTATTTTATCATTTTGCTAGACAGTATTCAACGTGTGATTGAGAAAAAAGAAAAAGAAGCGTGGATTAATTTAATGAAGATTATTTCGCATGAATTAATGAATTCTTTAACGCCTATTCGTGCGCTTTCGCAGAATTTGCTTCATATTGTAGATCAGGAGGAATTGGAAGAAGATGATTTTGAAGACATCAAAAGCAGTATTTCGACCATCATAAATAGGAGCGATCATTTACAGTTTTTTGTAGAGAATTACCGTAAACTGGCAATGCTGCCAACGCCAAACAAGCAAATGACGCCAATTAATGCTCTGTTTGAAGATTGTCTGCGTATTATGAGTCCGATTTTGAAAGAAGAAGGAATAGAATTGGTGAATGAAATACACAGTTCCCGTTCTATTATGATTGATAAAAATCAGATGGAGCAGGTAATTATCAATTTGATTACCAATAGTATTCATGCATTAAAAGAAAAAACAGAAAAGAAATTGATAATTTCCAGTTATACTGAAAATAATCGCTTTTTCATTGTGATTTCAGACAACGGAAAAGGAGTAGACGCAGAAATTAGAGATAAAGTTTTCTTGCCATTTTTCACCACTAGAAAAGATGGAGCGGGAATTGGTTTGACGCTTTCTAAAAACATTATAGAAGCTCATGGAGGTTATTTAAGTTATCAAACGGACGAAGATAAAACGAGTTTTGTGATTTGCTTGATTTAAAAATAATGAGGTGAAACTACCTTTGTCACCCTGAGCGAAGTCGAAGGGCTTATTACTTGATTGGGCTTCGACTCCGCTCAGCCTGACAGATGAGATATGATTGTTTTTAAATTTCAACTTCTGGTTTCCAGAAATGTTTCTCAAAATCTACAATCTGATTGTTGACTACTTTAATGCCTTCGTTTTCTAAAAGTTGCTGCATTAAATTAGTTCCGTCAAAGTGATGTTTTCCTGTTAGTAGCCCTTTTTGGTTTACGACTCTATGTGCAGGAACATCATCCATATTATGGCAAGCGTTCATTGCCCAACCGACCATTCGTGCAGAACGTGCTGTGCCCAATGCTTTTGCAATAGCGCCATAAGAAGTAACTTTTCCAAACGGAATTTGTCTGGCGATTACATAAACTCTTTCAAAAAAATTATCTTCTGCCATGGTTTTGTCTTTTTTTTGCCACAGATTAAAAGGATTAAATTGATTATTTGCAAAAAATCGTAAAAATCTGCGTGAAAAATTATTTACCACAAAGTAAAAAAAATCATTTTAATCCTTTTAACCTGTGGCTACAAAATTATCCGAAGTAGTAATTTAGGATATTAAAAAGTGTTGCAACAGCGACTAATCCAGTAATGGTTCCGATAATGGTATTCATGTTACGCATGAAATAATCGGTTTTCTTTTCTATTCTTCCGAAAAAAGCGATATAACTGTATAAAATTCCAAAAGCGCCAAGAACAGAACCTAATACGAATGTTAGTATAATTGGGTTTTGAAATGTAAAAAGATTGTATGAAGCCAATGTAACACTTACGACAACATAATACGGAATCGGAAAGAAGTTTAATCCAGAAAGCAGCATTCCGAGAAAGAAACTACTTTTTTTACTACTCTTCTTTATTTTGGTTTTTTTCTTTGCTATTGGATCTTTCGCAAAAAATAAAAAGTAAATAGTTAAGATTGAAAAAATAACAAAACCAACTTCACGCAATAAGGTTACAACATCTGGGCGATTGTCTATCACACGAGCAAACAATACCGCAATGTAAGCCTGAAAAAAAATAATTAGAACCGCGCCAATTACAAATGATAGAGCATTCTTTTTCCCTTCTTTCATTTTTATTTTGGCAGCCGTCATATTGAGCAATCCAGGCGGAATAGTTCCAATGGCAGCGGCAATAAAACCTGAAATTAGGGGAGTAAGGTAGATCATTTAGTTATTAAATCGGTTAGATAAAGGTTTCAAAATTAAAGTTAGTCTTTAATTTTGAAACGAATATACGTAATTGCCTTATTAATTTCTAAATATTGTTTTTCGTAAAAAGTCTGGATAGAAGTCACAACTTCTGGGCTTCCTTCGTTTTTATATACGTTATGATTTGCGTATAAAACTTCGTGACCTTCACCGTGAAGCAATCCAAGAGTATAACCGTGCATGAATTCGCTATCGGTTTTAAGGTTTACAACACCGTCTTTTTTCAAGATTTTTTTGTACAATTTCAAGAACTCAGAATTAGTCATTCTGTGTTTCGTTCTTTTGTATTTGATCTGTGGATCTGGGAAAGTAATCCAGATTTCGTCAACTTCGCCTTCAGCAAAAATATGATTGATCAATTCGATTTGAGTACGAACAAAAGCAACATTATGAAGTCCGTTTTCAACAGCAGTTTTAGCACCGCGCCAGAAACGAGCACCTTTAATGTCAATTCCGATAAAATTTTTGTTTGGGTATTTCTCTGCTAATCCAACAGAATATTCTCCCTTTCCACATCCTAACTCTAAAACTAATGGATTATCATTTTTAAAGAAATCAGAATTCCATTTTCCTTTTAAAGGCATTAAATCGCCTACAACTTCTTCTCTCGTTGGCTGAAATACGTTTTGAAATGTTTCGTTTTCTCTGAATCTTTTTAGTTTATTTTTACTTCCCACTTTTACAAAAATTTTCGGCAAAATTAAGGAATATAAACGAATGAAAATAGCGTAATTAGGTTTAAAAAGTTTTCAGCCACGAATTCATGTGAAGTATATTTTGTTTTTTGCCACGAATTACACGAATTTGCACGAATCAATTTAACTGCAATGCAGAAAAAAAATTAGTGAAAATTCGTGTAATTCGTGGCTGAAAAAAAATATTTTTTAACCGTAATGTGGTTCAGTAATGGGTTGTGCTTTTGGGTCAAGAGATTCATCGTGTTGTGATAAATCCAATCCGATGTGTTCTGACTCTTCTGAAACTCTTAGCGGAATAATGAAATTGGTTACTTTAAATAAGAAATAAGCTCCGAAGAAAGTAAAGATCGAAACTAGAACCAATGCCATCATGTGATGTCCGAAAACATTCCATCCGCCGTGAAGTAAACTTGCATCTTCGCCGTGAGCGAAAATAGCAGTCAAGATCATTCCCATGATTCCGCCGACACCGTGGCAAGCAAAAACGTCAAGCGTATCGTCGAATTTTTTAGAATATTTACAATTTACAGCTGTGTTAGAAACCAACGCTGTAATGAAACCGAAAAACATACTTTCTGGTACAGAAACAAATCCTGCAGCAGGCGTAATGGCAACAAGACCAACTACAGCCCCAATACAAGCGCCAAGGGCAGAAACTTTTCTTCCGTTCATTCTATCAAAGAAAATCCAAGTTAACATGGCTGCAGCAGACGAAGTTGTAGTGGTTGCAAAAGCCATCGCAGCAGTTCCGTTGGCAGCAAGAGCAGATCCAGCGTTGAATCCGAACCAGCCAAACCAAAGCATTCCTGTTCCTAATAATACAAATGGAATATTGGTTGGAATATGCTGGCTGTTTTTTCTTTTTCCTAAAACAATAACTCCAGCCAAAGCAGCAAAGCCTGAACTCATATGTACTACAGTTCCTCCTGCAAAATCTTTAACACCGAAATAACTTCCTAAAATACCCGTCGGGTACCAAACGGCATGACATAAAGGAGCGTATATAAAAATGGTAAATAAACTAATGAAAACTAAATAAGAGATAAAACGAACACGTTCTGCAAACGAACCTGTGATAATTGCAGGACAAATGATGGCAAATTTCATCTGAAACAAAGCAAAAAGCATAAACGGAATCGTACTGGCCAATTGTTTATGAGGCAGAACGCCAACATAATCCATAAAAGCAAAAGTAGTCGGATTGCCGAAAAAGCTATAAAAATGATCTCCAGAACCAAAACCAACCGGTTCGCCAAATGCCAAGCTAAATGCCACAACAACCCATAAAAGCGTAACGACACCCAAACAGATAAAACTTTGAAGCATGGTCGAAATCACGTTTTTCTTTCCAACCATTCCGCCATAAAAGAAAGATAATCCTGGTGTCATAATTAAAACTAGACAGCTCGAAGTAAGCATCCAGGCAACATCGGCAGGAACAATGTGATCTGTAGTTCCAAATTCTGATAAAACATAATTATTTTCTGTAACTGTTGGCCAAAATGCCCCTATCGTACATACGACGCTTATCATGATAAAGGAGATAATCCAGCGTTTTTCTATTTTCATTTTTAAAATACTTTGTTTAACCCTATTTTTTTTGGGGTCAAAGTTAGAAAAAAATAAAGATTCTTGTTTTTAAGGCTGTTAAAATAGAGGTGTGGGTTTTATTTTGATGAAATTTGTAAAATACAGGTTCTTTTTTTGACAGTATCTTATTCTAAAGTTACAAAAAAGCACTGTTTTTGCCGAATTAATTAAAAATAATCGGCGAACAGTGCTTCTAAAGTGCTCAAAAAGTTACGTTTATAATAAGAAAACCGTAAAATGTTTTATTTTTTCTGAAGTTTTGCAATCAAAGCGTCTTCAATTGGCGCTTTTATTTTGGTTACGGCATCAACTTCGTCATTTGGAACGGTCATTGACAGCACATAATGCTGAATTTTCCATTCGTTCCCTACTTTTATTAAAACTCCAGAACCGCGACAGATTTTCATTTGCGTATCTAATAATTCATCAAACCAAGCTATTTTTCCTGATTTATCAAAAAAGATATGACGTTCTAAAGCTTTAAAATTCCATGTAGTTCCTTTATCAAAAAATGGTTTTGCCCAGACAGCAAATTCTTTTTTGGTCCAATTTTCGGTTGCATCCGTTCCAATGTAAATAGCGTCGTCTGCTAATACATTAAAATAAGCATCAAATTTTACTTCGGCAGCTGCTTTATGCCAAGCATCTAATGTGTGATTGATTTTGATTTTGTCTGTTTGCGCATTGGCAAAAGAAGCAACAAATAAAAGGAGTAAAAGTATTTTCTTCATGAGATATGTTATTTGAGTTTAAAGGTATAATTTTTTTTGAACCATATAAGTGATATAAGGAAATGGAAGTTTTTATAATTCTGGTTTCACGCAGATTTTAAAAGATTCGAGCAGATAAACACAGATTAATTTCTAAAAAAAATCTGCTTAAATCTGCCAAATCTGCGTGAAATAAAAAAGTCATTGCAATAGCAATCCTAAAGTAAAGCTTAAATTATCTTACATTACTTATATGTTGTAATATCTCAAAAACCACTATATTTGATTTTCAATAAAAATACCCCAGTCATGAAGGCAAAAATACTTCTAAGCTCAATAGCTGTTACTTCTTTACTTTTTGTTTCTTGTAAAAAGGAATTAGAACCGCAAGAAAGTACAGCAACCTCAGAATTAGTAAGATTAGGACTTGCAAAAGATACAACAAAACCTGCTGCGCCAGTAGCACAAACTCCTGCAACAAACCCAAATACGGTTTTAAGTGATACAAAAGGAATTAATCCTGCTCACGGACAGCCGGGGCACCGCTGCGATATTGCAGTTGGAGCACCTTTAAATTCTGCACCACCACAACAAGGGCAGGTTACAGCACAAGCAGGACAAACTGTACAAGTAAGTCAGCCTCAAGTTGTAACTACCACTACGACAACACCAGTTAAAGTAGCAAAAGGAATGAATCCGCCTCATGGACAGCCAGGGCATAGATGTGATATTCCGGTAGGATCACCATTAAATTCGCCTGTTGCAAAAAATACAGCATCGTCAACTACAGCACAAACAGGAACAGTTACACAAAACTTTACTGTAAGCCCTCAGCCAAATGCAGTTCCAGCATTGTTGAGTACAGATGGTGGAGAAGCTACAGTAGCAGAAGGAATGAATCCGCCGCACGGAAAACCGGGGCATCGTTGCGATGTTGCAGTTGGAGCTCCTTTACCGAAAGAATAATAAGATTCTCAGAATAATATAAAACAAAAAAGACGTTTCAGCTGAAACGTCTTTTTTTTTATAGAAAGGAACACAGATTAATGTGCTTTTATTTTTTCGAAAGTAGAAGTCAATGTTTTTTTAGCTTTGGCCAATGCACCGCTAAAGGCTTTTTCTAGAGTGTCTGCGTGTTCTGTAACCGTAATAGGCTGTAGTTTTACAGGACGAACTTCAATCACACACTTTTTGTCATGCAAGCTGAATTTTTCTCCATTTTCATCTCCAAAATGAATTTCTACGCGAGTAATTTTATCTTGAAAACGGTCTAAGCTTTTTTCTACTTCTCCAGAAAAATAACTTTCTAATCTTGCACTTCCTTCAATGTTTTTGTCGGTGTTGATTTGTACTTTCATAACAAATAAAATTTAATGATTCATTCTCAAACTTATCGATTTTAAAGATAAAAGACAAGTAGGTTAAGGAAATATTATGAAATTTTAAATTGATTTATTTTTCAATTTTGTAATTTCGATTTAGAGAAAATATACTTAAAGTATTTTATTTTTTAAATAAGGAAAAAACTTACAATTTATTTTTGTTTTTCATATATTTGGAGATCCTAAAACTTCAAATAATGAACACAAAAAAAATTTTTGCCCGTACGGCATGCTGGCGGTATTGGAAACAACTGCAACGCGTATTTGAAGGCGTAGGACAGCTAACCCGTGCGGGTTTATTTTCCCTAAACTTCAAATTTATGAGTACCAACACCCTTTCCAAAGAAACCGAATTAAGGTTAACTGAATTCTTCAACAATTCAATTGATTCTAAAAGTATGGCGAAAACGATTAGGCAAGTCAATTTCCTAATCGCGTTAAATGCAATACGAGAAGATGGATTTATGAAAACCGAAACCGTAAATATTGAAGATGGTTTCTTTTGGTTAAATGAATTAGCCGAAATTCTTGATCCTTATTTGGTGATTGAGTAAGAAATGAGAAAAAGCCACGAAAGTGGCTTTTTTTATATTGTATAGTGCTAGCCAAAACAGATTACTTTTTAAATCTTATTTGTAAGTTCAGTTTGATTTTTTGTTGGTTGTTTTCAGTATATACATAACCAAAATTATGTTTTTTAACATCACCAGTTTCCAGTTTAGTATTGTTGAAAAGATAGTCTTCAAAGTTTTTTGCAAAATAAAAATGGTAGCAAAGTAATTCGCCATCATTTTTAACGACTAAATAACCTCCAGTTGCCTGATAGTTTCTTTTCCAAACTTCTGATGCTCTCATCCCTAAAGCGTAATCAGTTAGGAATTTTTTCATCATCATTTCATACATACTTGAATTAATATCTAAATCGTACCCTAAAAGGTTTCTGTTGGAAACTTTCCCAATAAATTTAGAGATAGTATTTTCTGATGGGATATTGTTTTCGTAAAAATATAATATAACTTCTGCGAGAACTTTACTAAAATGTGAATCGATTGTCTGTAAATTAGAAGTAAATATAGGATTATCCACTTTTTCAAATTCTAGATGCGCACCATACTGATTTAAAAATTTTATTTTATTTGAAAATAATTTTTCGTTATTTATTTTTAAGATTTCTTCTGCTGTAAGAACTTTATCTTTTACTAAATATGTAAAGTTAGTTGCTCCACTAGCGTTGACTAAAGTTGCAGGTCTTCCTAATTGAGATTTTACACTAAATCCTAAAGTTGGACTTATTATAGAATTTCTGTCTTCAATTTGTATGGTAATATCATTTTTTAATTTTGACTTTGCTTTTAAAGTTTTTATTGAAAATGACGCTAGAAAACTTTCTATCTCAGGAATTCCGAAAGAACCTTTTCCTTTTTCTGAATTTTTGATTTTTTCAAAACAAAGGTTCGTATTTAAAATAAAATCAACGAGAGGAATGTTAAATAGTGAAACCCCATCAGAAATGACAACAAATTGTTCATTATATGTAAAATTGACATCACGATTTTTTTCATGACGAACAACTTGTAAAATAGGGTAGAAAACATCTTTTATTTTGTTGAAATTTTCATCACCCAAATATAATTTTCTGTCAATTAGTAATTTTAATAAAACATATGGCTCGCTCCACTCTCCTTTATTCCCAGTAATCATAAGAAAGGTCTAATTAAATCGATTATTTTCTCAGCAGTTGCTTGAATTGCAGGAATAGCAACAGAATTTCCAAATTGTTTATATGCAGATGCATCAGCAACTGGAATTACAAAATTATCAGGAAATCCTTGTAATCTTGCCCATTCACGAGGAGTCATTTTTCTAATTCCTTCACGATTTACTTCTCCTTTAATATGTGTTGAAGGTGTATAATCTGTGATTCTATAATCTAAGACTAAATTTCTTTCTCTTCCCATTCCTCCAACTAAAATAGAATTTGATATTTCGTCATCTTTAATGATTTGATATCCAAATCCATTTCCTTTGTTGGCGTGTCTTTCTTTATGATTTTTTAAAGTTTGAAGATATTGAGATGATAAATAATATTTTGTAGGTACAACATCTTTCTCTTTTACATCTTTGAATGTAACTTTCTCATCTAAAGTTTCTGGATATTCAAATGAATTTATTCCTAAGTCACCTCTAAAACCAACAATATAAATACGCTCTCTGTTTTGAGGAACGCCAAATTCTTTAGCGTTCATAATTTCAGGATCAGGTACGTAATATCCCAAATCATTTCTTAGAACATTTAAAATTGTTTCTAAAGTTTTTCCTTTATCATGACTTTTCAATCCTTTTACGTTTTCTAAGAAAATTGCTTTTGGTTGTTTGTCTCTTATAATTTTGGCAACATCAAAAAATAATGTTCCTCGCGTATCTTCAAATCCGCCTCTTTTTCCTGCAATTGAAAAGGCTTGGCAAGGAAATCCTGCGCATAAAATATCAAAACCTTTTGGTATGTAGTTCTTTGTTCTTTCTTTTGTTATGTCTCCAAAAGGAGTTTCTCCAAAATTTGCTTTATAAGTTTTTTTTGCATTTTCATCCCATTCAGAAGTAAAAACACATTTACCACCTAAATTCTGCAATGCAATTCTAAAACCACCAATTCCTGCAAAAAGGTCGATAAATTTAAAAGTATAATTTTCGGGAGTAGGAAACGGAACATCTTCTACTTCAAAAAGCAATTGTTGTAATGCAGAATCAGAAACTATATTTAGTTTTTCTTCTTCATTTTTATATTCAACAATTTGTTTTATGTATTGAGCAGCTTCTTCTTCAAAATGATCTTTAACGCCATTGTGATAATTGTGCAGATAATGTGTAACAACGGCTTTTCTATTATCGTCTTCTTCTACAAAGCGATTTTTAAATTTTTTACCATCAAATTCGTCAATGTTGATCTTTTCTTCTCCCGTCATTTTGCGCTAAAATTAGTGGTGCAATTTATGAATAATAATCTAAAATTTGGAATTATGTTTTCCACAAACTGGATTTGATAAGTAGTAATTATTTCTTTACCCCTTATCCTTCTTACCCCATTTAACCTTCATTTTTCCTTCATTGTCATAAGCAATCAAATGCAGGACAATACCGCGTTCGCGAACGGCTTTTCGTTCTTCTTTGGTGGCGAGTTTGGCGTCGTTTTTAGAATTTCTTAGCGGAATAGTGAGGGCGAGATTGGTACCTCGGCCAAAAGAGTAAATTCCGTCAACGTCAAAGTTTAAGACACTCGAACTTATGGTAAGTTTATTGACATCGACTTGTTCTCCGCGCAAATTAAGCGAACCCGACAAATCGCTGAAAGTAATATTCTCGACATCACGAAACGGAAAAGCAAATTTTCCGACTTTCATAATCGGTTCAAAATTGAGTAAGGCACCTTGATTGACGTTAAAATCTAGTTTTCCTTTCATGGAGTTAACAATCAGATCGCCTTTGCTGCTCATTAAACCTGCAACATTGGCATTGCTGCTTAATCGTCCGCGAATGTTTTTTGGACTGAAAGATTTGATTCCGAAATTATTAAAAGACCTTAAAAAACTCGCAATATCAACTCGGTTTACCTGCGCATTTGATGTAAAAACATATTGGTTGCCACTTGGCTGTACAGAACCGCTAAACGTTATGCTTCCACCGGAAGTTTGCAATGTTCCGTTTTTGAGCAAAATCTTCGAATCAAGCATCTGGATTGTGGCCAGAGTATTGGTTGCCGTAAGTGATCCGTAAGTGATTTTATCGGCTTTGAGATTAATTACAGCGGCACATTTTTCTATTACAGATCGTAACTGATTCGTAAAATTGACATTCTTTTTTACTGGTTTTTTCTCCGCCACTTTTTGTTTAGGAGAATTTTCTAAAACGCCTATAAACTGTTTTACATCAATATTTGGACAGTAAATATTCCAGTTTACGACCATTTTTTCGGGTGCATCGTAATAGAGATTTAAGAAATTATCGATTTTTCCGTCAATGCGGATAATGTTCTTTTTGTGTTTGTAGGCTATTTTTTTAATGTAAAGTGCTTCTTGCGTAAACGACAATTGTACAGCTGTTTTTTCGGCATGAATCTTTTTCGGAATATAATCGAATGTGGCATCAGCAATATCAACATCGCCCGTAAATTTTGGTTTATTGATGTACAAATCGACAATATCAAACTGAAATTTCAAATTGGCTTTGGCATGACCGCTTTCAAAATGAAGTATTTTCTCGTTCATCATTCCGTTGAGTTTCGAAATGTCAAAATCAGAATTTACAACTCCTGTAGCAATTGGTTTTTCGAGATTATTGATAACTGCTTGTGCAATTGTCAACGGAATACTTGCGTATTCGGCTTTAAAATTGGTTAAAATAATAGCCGAGTTCGGATCGCTGGATTCCTTTTCGGGTTTAAAAGTGTTAGTAAAAATTCCTTTAAAACTGCAATTGGTAAACAAGCCATCTGGAATACTCACTTCGTTATCGCGAATGTCTGCCTGCACCACAATTTTTGGATCGCCTTCAACATTCAAATCACCTTTAATGTCGCAGTTTACTTTAATAGGTTTTTTTATATCAAATTGGTTGAGTTTAGAACTAATGTTTGCCGATAATAAATTGGAAGCATTTCGCCATAAAATATCCGTCCCGATATTGATTCCAAAAAGCGAATTGTTTTTTCCGATATTAAAATAAGCGACAATATCAAAAACGTCAGAACCAATTTTAAGTCCTTTGGTTTTAATATCTATTTTCTGATTGGCTTCGGCATACGAAATGCCAAAATTACCTTCCAGAACTTTCTCCTTAGCAAAACTTCCATGAACGGTATTAAAGGCTAGACTATTAATTTTGGTTTTCAAATACAGATTGGTCTGCCAGTTGTTATCGCCATAATTTACTTTAGATTCTAAACTCGCCACATCAAAATCAAACAATTTATGCCCCAGATGATTGTCAATAATGACGTGAACATCGTTGAGGTTTACTTCGTCAATTGTCGTTTCGGGTTTCTCTTTGTCAGTTTGCGTTTTCTTCTTTTTTGGTTTAAAAATATTGACGTTAGAATAACCGTTTTCGGCTTTATAAATATAAATATCGGCGTCGTTAATCAAGATTTTATGAATGTTGATTTCGTGCTGCAACAAACTCAAAATGTTCAAACGCGCTTCGATTTCTTTTGCTCTCAGCAAAGTATGTTTGTGGCTCTGCCATTGATTGTCTTTTATTTCGACATCATTAAGCGCCAATGTAAAGTTTGGGAAACCAGTTAGAAACTTGTAATGAAAATCTCTAATATGAAATTTGCCATTTATATTTTCGTTGATTTTAGTATTGACTTTAGCAATAATTTCGGCTTTATTTCGATTAAAATAAATAGACAAACCTCCGCAGGCAAGCAAAAGTATTGCAATTAAGCCCAAGATAAAATATCCAAAACGTTTGGCGTATTTTTTAAAAGAATCAGATTGCAGAAAGGATTTGGTTTTGGATAAAGCTTCTTTCATAGTAGCCGAATTTTGAATGTATTAAAGATACTATAAAAAATATTAACTTTTTATTGGTTTGATTTTCAAGTAAATAAGTTGTAATTTTAAAGTTATCTAGCTCATAATTAATGATAATACATTTATAACGAAAACTAATTTAGTAATGGTGTTTGATTTATTTTAAATTTTTAAATTTGTACTGTAGTTTGAAAGTTAATATTTCAGACCTAATTTTAATCTTAATATATTATGGCATTAGCAATAACAGATGCTACTTTTGATGAAGTAGTTTTAAAATCAGATAAACCAGTAATGGTAGATTTTTGGGCAGCATGGTGTGGTCCTTGTAGAATGGTTGGTCCAATCATTGACCAATTAAGCGAAGAGTACGCTGGTAAAGTAGTTGTTGGTAAAGTAGATGTAGATGCTAACCAAGAATTTGCTGCAAAATATGGTGTGCGTAACATACCAACCGTTTTGGTGTTTCAAAATGGTGAAGTAGTAGGAAAACAAGTAGGAGTAGCTCCGAAACAAGCCTACGCAGATAGTTTAGACGCTTTATTGTAATCTTAGATTGCAATTTATATAAAAGAGGTTTGGCGAAAGTCAAACCTTTTTTATTTTATTTTTTTTGCCACAGATTAAAATGATTAACACACATTATAATCCAATTAATCCTTTAATCTGTGGCAGAAAAAATTGAGTTAATTAAATTAGTGTCAATTTGTGAAATTAGTGGGAGATTTATTTAAAAATAATTGTAAAAGTTGTTCCAATATTTGGCTTTGAACAAACTTCGATTTTGCAGTTAATGGCTGTTGCTAAATCACGAATTAAATGCAATCCTAAACCCGATTTGATTCCGATTACTTCAGAGTCGTTATATAAAGCTTTAAATTTTTCTTGCGTTCCGCCTGGTCCGTTATCTGTTATAGAAAGATATTTTTTTTGATTTTCCTGCCATGCTTTCCAAACAATTTTTGCATTTTGCGTTTTGTCTAAAGCCTTAATTGCATTTCCGGTAAGATTTCTGATAATTGTTTTTAGATAGTTTTCATCAGTTTTTAAAATGATGTTTTCTGGGTTTTCAAATATAATTTCAATCTTTTCTATGCTCGAAAAATGATTTTTGGTTTCTTCAAATAAAACAGCAATTTCTGTTTTTCTAAATTGAGGTTTAAAATTCTCCATTTGTCCCTTGCTCCAAAGTAGAATATCTTCCATAGAAGACAATAAATTTTCGGCGCCAATTGTAATTTTCTGTTGCATTCTAGATGCTGTTTCTTCATCAATCAATTCTGGATTTTCTTTTTGAAGATGCAGAAAATGAATCAGATTTGAAATCGGACTTCGCAAATCATGGTTTAAAATACTGAAGAATCTAGCTTTGATTTTATTAGCTTCATCCAATTCCTGATTTAAAACTTGAAGTTTAAGATTAGTTTTCTTTCTGCTTTGATTTTGCTTGAACAATAATAATCCGATAATGCAGACTAAAGCAATTCCTGAAATCAAGAAAATACGCTGTTGTTTGGCATCTTGAATCTGAATGTTTTTGATGGCATTTTCTGTCGAAAGATTTTTAATTTCCTGAATTTTGGTTTTGTTCTGATAACGTGCTTCTGCGTTTGCAATGCTTTGTTTGGCAGATTGCTCCATTACTTCATCGCTGTATTTGCTGTAAATTTCGTTGTAATGATAAGCTTCTTTCCATTGGCCAAGCGCAGCATAGCTCTGAGAGAGTTTTTTGTTTATGGTTACAAAAGATTCCTTATCATAAGTTAAAGCATTTACAGAAGCTTTTTTTAATGTTTCAATGGCTTTTTGATATTCTCCTTTTTCATATAAAACTCTTCCCATTGCGGTTTCGGCTTCCATTAAAATTTCATCATCTGCCGATTTTTTTCCAAGCGAAACGGCTTTTTGAGCATACGAGTACGCTTTACTAATCTGTCTTTCATTAATATAATATTCAGATAAACTCCTATTGGCGAAGCTGAGATTTAAAAACAGAGAATCTTTTGCAGACGGATAAGTGTAAATCAGATTGTAATATTTCTTAATGCTGTCGCGATTTCTCAACGGAACAAAACATTGCAAGTAATAATTGCACAAAAAAGCACTCACGTAAGGAGACGTTTTTACATTTGGTTTGCCATAATTTAGATATTCGAGTGCTTTGTTGTATTGTTTCATTTTGGCATAAGCCGATCCGATTTGGCAATACGAAATTCCGATATTCTCTGTATTGGCAACATCTTTTGGGAGCTTTTTCTTGTAGTTTATAGCCGTTAATTGATAACCAATAAAAGTCTCATAATCATAATAACTTAGATAATATTCGCCAAGACTTCCGTTAAGAGTTGCCTGTGTCTTTATGTTTTTTGTAGTATCGATAATTTTTTTGATGTAAAGAATAAGATTGTCTCTTTTTTTAATTTCGTTTAACGAATAATACATATAATTCAATCGCATGCAATTTGAAGCAATACTCTTGAGATGTTTTGCTTTTTGAGCATACGAGAGAGAAATTTCGTAATTGGTTGTGGCTTCTTTGTACTGATTATTGTTGAATTCGTATCCAAAACCTTTCAGAAAATAAAATTTAGAAAGGTAAGCGGGTTTATTTTGGGCAAGTAAAACTCCTTTTTCAGAAGCATTTATAAGTTGAAGGTATTCATCGGCATCCAAAAGTTCGTTGCAATATTTTAGCCAGATTTTTAATTTTTCGTCTGCCGATTTGTAACGCGCTAAATTAGGTTCTTGCTGTGCAAAAGCATTAAAAGTAATAAATGCGAATAGCAAGAACTTAAAATTTTTCATGCAATTAGATTTAAGTTCTCTTTGTAGCTTCTTCCAATCGGAATTACAGCATTATTATTCAAAATAATCTCAGTAGAATTGATTTTCTGAACATATTGTTTCTGCACGGCATAACTTCTATGAATCCGGACGAATGACTGAAAATGATCTTCTTTAAGTAAATTTCCAATGCTCGAAAGCACGCAATGCCTTTTTTGTGCTGTAACGACCAAAGTGTAATCTTTTAAGGCTTCGAGATATAAAATTTCATGAAGCTTAACTTTAGTCTGCTCGTGGCCTTCTTTTATATAAATGGTATCGCCGCCAATACTGGCTTCAAAGAGAGAAGCTTTTAGTTTTATTTCCATAAATTCTTCAATTCGATTTATGGTTTGCGTAAAACGATCCAACTTCAAAGGTTTTACAATAAAATCCAAAGTTTCAATCTGAAAACTTTCTACCGCATGTTCTGGATGTGCTGTTATAAAAACACAGACAGGAATGTCTAAAGCTTGTTTTCTAAATTCAATTCCGTTTAAACCTGGCATATCGATGTCTAGAAACAAGATATCTACTTTTTCCTTTTCTAAAAAAGGCACAGCATCTTCAGCCGATTCAAAAACACCTGCAATATCCAAAACAGGAAATTTCTTGACATAAGAAACCGCTGTTAGTCTGTCAATTTCATCATCATCAATAATAATACAAGAGTATTTCTTCATCAATAACCAGTTTTTTTCAATAAAAAGGCAAAAAAACAGCTCCAAATAAGTTGTCTGTCTATTTAAAATGCTGTTCGTCTATTAAGGGTTTTTAAAGATAATCTAATCGGGCAACTTTGTCTTGTAATTCAATCAGAAAGTTAAAAAAAAGATCTTTTTGATTAATGCAAAAATAAAAGCTATTGAGTTAAAAAAGAACTATTTAATTAAAATTTTAAAACCAAAATGTTATGAAAACTTTTAAAACCATTTTTACAATTTTATTACTTCTAATAAGTATGATTTCTTGCAGTAGCGATGATGGAACTGATGGAGTTAACGGAACTAATGGAACAAACGGAGTTGATGGAGCGCCCGGAGCAACAGGAGCTCAAGGTCCGGCAGGAACAGCAAACGTAATTTACAGCGGATGGATTAATGCTCCGGCAGGAACTCCAGAAACTATCGACGGAACTTCAGGTTTATCTACTACGATTACTGCGCCGCAACTTACAACAGACATTATGGCTAAAGGAACCATATTGGTCTATTTAAGTTTTGGATCTGGAACTAATATTTTTACGCTTCCATATACTTCAACAGCTGGAGGATCAACAAATACTATTACTGCGATTGCAAGTGTTGGAACCATCAAATTGTTCCGATTTAAACATGCAAATGATGGAACAACTGTAGCGCTTCCTGCTTCTCTAAACTGGCGTTATATCTTGATTCCTGGAGGAGCTGCCGCTACAACATCAAAAATGGCGAAACAAGATTATTCTAAAATGAGTTACAAAGAAGTTTGTGCTGCTTTTAATATTCAGCCATAGTTTCAATACCAAATAACAAATCAAATTTAATATTATGAAAACTTTTAAAAGCATATTAATAGTCTTAGTTGTCGCTGTTTTTACCGTTTCGTGCAGTAGTGATAAAGAAGATAAACCAACATTTAAAACGGAAAATCCGTTAGACGCTTACTATACCGCAACTGGTTTCACGACGATAACAAATTTTATTAATTCTGGAGATTATGAATTCGGACTGGCATTTACCCCAACTGTAAAAGGAAAAATTAAAGCCATAACCTTAAAACTTCCCGCTACAAATCCTTCGGTGCGTGTAACGATCTGGGACTACACAGCAAAATCTGTATTACGTTCTGAGACTTTAAACGTTGTAACAGCAGATGTACAAGTTTCTAAAGAAATCAGCGAATTGGCTTTAGAAAAAGATAAAAAATACATGATAACCATGAATTCTAATGATTGGTACAAAAAGAACAAAGCTAACAATTCGAATGTGACTTATCCTATTATTGCAGGAAACATCACCTTTATCGAATACAGATGGATTTCTGGAACGGCACAAACTTTCCCGACAAATGTTTCGGCAAATTACAATGCAGGAGATTTAAGCTTTGATTTTCAACAAACTGAATAATTCTTTTTTTGGATAGCTTTGAATTAGTAAAGGAAAAGGTTTGACGATTGTCAAACCTTTTCCGTTTTTATTTGAATAATGAATTAGTGGCTGTGCGTTTCGCTGTTTTCATAACCTAAAATCGTAATCATATAAGGCGTGCTAGAAACCTTAGTCTTTTTGATAGCCAATGTAGAAAGATTTACTTGTATCAATTCTCCAGTTGTTGGCGAAGTAATATAAGCAAAACGATCTGTAACCGCCATTTGAGGTTTTAATGTGGCATCTGTAGCTGTTTCTGCAGTCGCTTTAGTTTCTTTTATGGCTTGTAAACTGCTGATGTCATAAAGTTTAAACTCTCCAGAATGCAATAAAACTGCCAGTTTTTTACGATCGTAGCTTGTTTTGCATTGCATAATGGTTGTGTTCGCAATAATTGGTTTTACAGTATTAGCGACAACATCAATTAAATAAGCGCCTTTTGCAGCCGTATAACCAATGAATTTTCCTGCCGAAGCCGTTTCTAGAATACTTCCAAACCAAGCCGTTCCAAAATCTGCTGGATGATCAATTAGTTTTTGGTTTCCGTTGCTTTCTACAACCAAAATTCCGCTTGACGAACCAAAAACAGCATAAACACCGTCTGAAGCATTTCCGTGAATTCCTTTTGTCGCAATTTTAGCATCAAAAAGTGTTTTTCCGGTATTGTCAATGATTTTTACTTTTTCTGGAAGTGTACCCGTTACCGAATTGTCTTTCTCAGTAATGGCATAAGTTCCGTTTGTAAAAGTCGCCATGGCACCGTGATGTGCCAATAAACCTGCGTTTATAGTTTTGAAAGTTGAACCAGCTTTGTTTACATCTGCTTCTTTGCCAACAGAAAGCGTTCCGTCTCCGTCGTTAAAAGTCAGGATTTCTCCAATTTTACTTTTAAAATGCGTTGGTTTTAATGCGCTTGTCGCTAAAATTCCAAATTTCGGAACATCATCAACATCAATATGATCGCCGTGTAATTCTAATCCGCTGTCGAAAGTTTCTACAAAATTATTGTCTCTGTGAACAAGTCCTGCATAACGTCCAGATTCTGTTGTGTACAAAGACGCTTTGGCAAATTTTGCCGTAAAAGAACTGATTTTATCTTCATGCGGATCAAAAAGCGTTAGCTCTGTAGTTTTTTCGTCAGAAAGTAAAACTCGAACAAATGTATGTTCTTCTGAAGTGTCGTGATCATGATCATGATCGTCGTGGTTGTCATCATCGTTACTGCACGAAACCGCAAAAAGCGATAAAGCAAATAAAAATAGCAGTTTGTAAAACTTGTTTTTCATTGTAATAAAGGATTTAAAATTTGTAAATAATTGAGTTTTGAATGGTTTGCTTATCGCAAAAACGAAAACGGAATCTTCATAGAAACAATAATGTTTCGTCCCGCTTCTGGAAGTTCGATAAGTCGGTAAAAGCTGGTGTGATTTAAATATCTTGTATTAAATAAATTTTGGATCTGAATATTGAGGCTGATATCCTGTTTTCCTGTTTTAATTTTTGAGCCAAAAGCCACATTAAAAACATGACTTTCAGCCGTTTTTTTCTCTGGAGGAACAATATTGTTTTGCTGTGCCGTAAAACGATAATCAACAGAAAAATAAGGTTCTTTTAAAAATGAGATTTGTGGTTCGTAATTCAATCCGAACAAAACCGATGGAGGCGGAGAAAACGGAAGTGTATAGCCTTTTTTACTTCCTGATTTTTGTTCAGAATAAAGATATTCGGCACCAATTTCTGCACTTAAAGATTTCAGGAAATAATATCTTGTTTGAAATTCTGCACCGTAACGAAAGACTTTGCTTTGTTCATATTCAAAAACCTGATTTCCTGCGCCATAATAAATATCGTGCGCTGAGGTTGGATTCAGATAAATGAAATTTGGAAAATAGTTCACAAACGGAGTCAGTTGAAAAGAGAAGTTTTGCGCTTTCCATTCCATTCCTAAATCCAATTGATACGAACGTTCTGCATCCAAATTCGGATTTCCTTTTTCGAATCGGAAATAATGATAATTGACGCCGTTTGAAGCCAGTTCTTTGGCAATTGGCATTCTAAAACTAGAACCCAAATTGGCTTTCAGCGAAAGTTTTCCAGGATTGTAATTTGCACCAATCGACCATGTAAAACTGTCAAAAGTTTTGGTCAAATCTTGAGAACGCTGTAAATATTCCAATTCCGTTTGATTGTTTTCGGAAACCGGACTTTGAAACCAATCGTAATACGATTTCATTTTTATTTTTCCGTAATCGTAACGAACAGCGCCGTTTAAAAACCACTTTTCGTTCAGTTCAATTTTATCGTAAGCAAATAAACCCGCGTTGAATTGTGTGAAAGACGGAATTAAAAAACTCCATCCGCCAATTTCATTTTGCTGAAAAACTACATTCGAACCAACTGTAATTTGATGGTTATCAATTCTAAATTCATCTTTAACAGAAAATGACCAGACATCCTTATCATATTGACGTTCCAAATCTTGCGGAGCGTACATGTCTTCAGGATAAATGGGTGGCATATAGCCGTGATTTACGTAATGGCTGTATTCTCTTCTAAAATTATTCTGAAAACCAATTTGTGTCTCAAAAGCATGATTTCCGAATTGAAAAGAAGTCGTATTGCTCACTTTTAAATGATTGACTTGCTGATACGGCATTAAAATATCACGGCTCGATTTGTCGTGTAATTCTAGATTTACATTTCGAGGTTCGAGTCCATGCGCATTCGCGAAAAAGCCGCTTTTAGTATGCACATTACTGAAATAGAAAACCGATTTAAAACGTTCTCCCGAATAACCCGAACTCAAATGAAAATCGAGTTCTTTCCCAGCCGTATTTCGCAAATGATTTTTGTACAGCGGAACAGCATAACTGTACACATGAACCACATCGGTTGGAACGCGATAATCGCCATAATCCATTGTGGTTACTCGAGAATCGAAGAACCAATTTTCGTTCCTTCCAAATAAATTAATAGAACTTCCAAATTGCGCATTGTTGCTTTTTCCGGTAAGATCAACGCTTCCGCCAAAAGTGTTTTGCGACGGAAGAGGCAAAGGTTTAATGTTTATCGCGCCGCCCACAGCATCAGATCCGTAGATAAATGAAGAAGGACCTTTTATAATTTCTACCCGATTTACAGCATATTGATCGATTTCCAATCCGTGATCGGCTCCCCATTGTTGGCCTTCGTGTTTCAAACCATTCTCCACCACAATAACCTGATTGAAACTCAAGCCACGAATAAGCGGTTTAGAGCCTCCAGAACCAATCGAAATAGTTTTAACACCAGGCAATTTCTGCAAAGACTGCATCAAACTTCCGCCAAGATTACGCTGAATGAAACTGTTGTTTACCGTTTCAACATTTAGCGATTCTTCTTTTTTACGTTTTTCGGAAGAATTTCCGTTAATTAAAACTTCGTCAAGTTCTTTGATTTCTGGTTTCTTTTCTGAAGACTGATTTTGAGAAAAAGCTTCGGTCGTAATTAATAAACTGATGAGTAAAAAACAAAATCTCCAATACATGGATAGGGCATTCTTCATTAATCTGATCTTATAAAATTTTAATACTTAAACCTCTTAGCGTCTGCCAGCCTTCTTTATCCGTCAAACGGATCATAAAATGGTAATCTCCTGGATCAACATCTGCAGGAATGGTGATTTGTGCTGTTGCTTCATAACTTTTTACTCCGTTTGGGATCGTGTAATTGTTTATAAAAAGCATTGGTTTTACAGGACTTTTTACAGCTTCGGTTTCGCAGGTATTAACTTCTGTACTATGTGTATGATGATCGAAATTGTGATGAATGTCAAGGCTGTAAGAACCCAAAGCGACATTGTCATTAAAAGTGGCTTTGAAAGTGAAGGTTTGTCCGCGTTCGATCGTGCTGCATTGAATCGGAAAAGCATTTGCTCCAGTACTATCAATTACTGGATATTCGCTGTCGATTTCGGCTTTGTCGCTGGAGCAGGATGAAATAAAAGTAAGAGCCAAAATGGCAATTACAAGCTTTAATTTTTTCATATTTTTTGAGTTATAATCGTTAAGTTTTTCTTCACTTCTAGCTTAGTTCCGTTTTGATCGTTTACGATAATGATAAAGTCATATTTTCCTTCTGCAGCATCTTCTGGAATGTCAAAATGTTTGTGAACAGTTGCGTTTTTTGCGCCCGCATATTGCGTCCACGTAATTTCGTGTGACCAGACTTTCGAGTATGTTTCGGTGCTTTTCTGTAGAATTTTTACTTGTACATTTTCGATTTTATCAGCAGCAGTTACTTCTGCATTAAAATGGAAATCTGCGCCAATAGTTGCTGTTTCGCTGTTGCTAAGACCAAGCTCGATTTTGTCAATAGTTGGAATTACCTGTTTTTCTTCTGAATCGTCATTGCTGCAGCTTGTAAAAGCCATTGCAGCAAAAAGAGAAGCCAGAATGAGTTTTATTGTTTTCATTTTTTCTAATTTGATTTTGATCATTTTATAAAGGGTATTTGGATTACAAAAGGGTATAGTGATTTCAATATTCAAGTCTCAGTGGGACAGAATAATGGTAGGAAATTCGACATTTGGCTAAGTCCCGGAGGGACGAAATCTTTATAGAAAATAATTTATGACCTAAGAAAAAGCCTCAGAGAGGCGACATATTTCTTTTCTCTGATTAGATAACACAACAGTAACTAGAAGCCTGAATAAGGATTTAGTTCTGAATGCGTTGATCGATAAAATGTTGAGTTTTTTTGTGTAGAAAAAGTTATTTCAATATCAATATCAATATCAATATCAATATCAATATCAATATCAATATGTTGTATTAAATGCTTAAAATAAATGAAATAGCTTTTGAATGTTTTTAGATTTTGAAATCATAAAAACAATTAAATAGCCGAATTGTAAAACAATCGGAAACACAAAAAAAAACTAAAGTGAAAAAGGCGGGGCTCGAAGTGAGAAAAGAGCACCCTTAAAAAATGCAAAATGAGGTTTGCTGTAAAAACTAAGGTGTTTTAGAACAGGATTATTCTTGAAAAACTGAAAAGCATTGAATTCAAATGTGCCAACTGCGCTAAATTTGAAATCGCAAATAGAACATTTATGAAACGAATGCAGTTTGGCTTTGAATTGCGGTTTTTCGGAAATAGAAAACTCTAATTTTTCTTTTGAATTATGAGTGTCTAAAATATGCTCATACGAATGGACAGCCGGAAAAAATATTGCGAACAATACAATCAAAGGCATTAAGAGATTTATAAATTTAAGTTTCTTTTTCATTCGTGAAGATTAACTTCTAGATGAGGTTTTTTATACTGTTTAATGCAATAGTGTTGCAAATATAGAAATCTTATTTTTAAATGCAATATTGTTGCGATAATTGTTTGCGAAAAATCAATGCTTTTGTTAATTTTAGCAAATCTTATATTCCTTAAAAATGAAAATTTTCTACAGCCTTCTTTGTTTTTTTATCTTGATTTTCAATAGCTTTTCCCAATTAAAAACAAGTGAATTGTTTGAAAACGGCGTTTCTGAACAGCTGGCAAATTTTCGTAAAAAACAGATTTCAGATCTTCAATACACTTTGTTTTTTGAAATTCCGAATCAGAAAGCAGAAAATATAAACTCTAATTTGATTGTAAATTTGAGTTTATCTGATTTAAGTCAGCCGTTGATTTTAGATTTTAAAGAGAAAACTTTGAACATTAAAACAATTGAAGCAAACGGGAAAAAGCTTTCTATTGTTCATGAAAATGGTCATATTATAATTCCGATTTCGACTTTGGTTTCAGGAAAAAATACGGTTTCGATTTCATTTATTGCAGGTAATTTGTCATTAAATAGAAATGACGATTTTTTATATACTTTATTAGTTCCAGACCGTGCCAGTACTTTATTTCCTTGTTTTGATCAGCCTGATTTAAAAGCGACTTATAAATTGAATCTTTCTGTGCCAAAAGATTGGTCGGTTTTGGCTGGAGCCGATGTTGTAGAGAAACTCGAAAAAGGTGATTTTACGTCTTACACTTTTGGGCAATCAGACAAAATGAGTACCTATTTATTCTCTTTTATAGCAGGAAAATTCAAAAGCACGACGCAGAAGCCAGGTTTAGAAATGACGATGTTATATCGTGAAAACAGTCCAGAGAAATTTCGCGTAAGCGCTGATACTATTTTCAATTTACATCAGCAATCGTTAGACTTTTTAGAAAAATATACCAATTATAAATTTCCGTTTCAGAAGTTAGATTTCGCTTCAATTCCTGTTTTCCAATATGGCGGAATGGAGCATGTTGGCGCAATTCAATATAGAGAATCAACTTTGTTTTTGGATAATAGCGCAACCGACACCGAAAAGCTAAACCGAGCAAAACTCATCGCTCACGAAACTTCACACATGTGGTTTGGCGATTTGGTAACTATGAAATGGTTTGATGATGTTTGGATGAAAGAGGTTTTTGCCAACTTCATGGCCGATAAAATCATGAATCCAATTTTTCCAAAAGTCAATCATAATCTGCAATTTTTTACGGCGCATTATCCTAGCGCTTTCGCGGAAGATCGATCTTTAGGAACACATCCGATCAAGCAACATTTGGCGAATTTGAAAGATGCTGGTTCGCTTTACGGAGCTATTATTTACAACAAAGCACCAATTATGATGCGTCAGTTAGAAGCTTCGATGGGCAAGGAAGCGTTTCAGAAAGGAATTCAAAAATACATTCTGAAATACGCAAATGACAATGCTGATTGGAATAATCTCGTAGAACTTCTTGATGCTGAAACTCCGCTTGATATGAAAAAATGGAGCGATGTCTGGGTAAATAAATCGGGAAGAGCAACCTTTACGGATCAAATAGAATATGATGCTAAAAACCGAATCAAAAGCTTTGAAATTCAGCAAAAAGCAGAAGATAAATCAGAGAATATCTGGCCTCAGGTTTTTCAGATTGGTTTAGTTTATGCTAAAGAGGTAAAAGTTTTATCAATCAATATTAATGACAAAAATACTGTTGTAAAAGAAGCTATAGGAGTTGAAAAACCGCTTGCGATTGTTTACAATTATAATGGTTTTGGATACGGTGTTTTTCCGCTTGACGGGAATAATTTAAATTATATTGCTGATTTGAAAGATGAAATGGCTAGAGCTTCCAGTTATAGTAATCTTTATGAAAACACTTTGATTGGTAATGTTTCGACAGAAAAAGCTTTTGATTGTTTTTTAAAGGGAATTCAAACAGAACAAAACGAATTGGTTTTGAGAATTGTTTCGGGAAGTTTAAATACGATTTATTGGAGATTATTGACGGGAAAAGAACAAAGTAAAGTTCAGAAACAGCTTGAAGGTGTTTTATATGAGCGTTTACAGGCCAATTTATCTGCGAATATCAAAAAGACTTTATTCGGATTGTTTAGTTCGATTGCTTATTCTGATTCGGCAAAAGCCAGTTTATATAAGGTTTGGAACAGAGAAATTTCGATTCCGAATTTGAAATTAAACGAAGACGATTACACCAATATGGCGATGAATTTAGCGATTTTCAAACATCCAAAAGCCGATGAGATTTTGGAGAAAACCAGAACATCTTTCACCAATCCGGATAAACAAAAGCGTTTTGAGTTTTTATTGCCTTCATTATCGAAAGATAAATCGGTTCGAAATGCGTTTATGGAATCTTTAAAAGACGATGCAAACCGAGAGAAAGAATCTTGGGTTTCGGTTGGTTTGGCAAATGTAAATCATCCGCTTCGTCAGGAAAGTGCTCAGAAATATATTAGATTTTCACTAGATTTGGTTGATGAAATTCAGCGAACAGGAGATATTTTCTTTCCGAAAGATTGGCTGGATAATACGGTTGGGAAATATTCATCGAAATTTGCTTTTGATGAAGTGCAAAGATTCTTAAAAGAAAATCCTAATTTTAGTCCGATCTTGAAACGCAAATTGTTTCAGGCGACAGATTTGCTTTATAAAGCACAAAATATTAAAAAAGAAACCGAATGAAAATCGAATCGGAAATAGAAAAAGTCTCCAGTTTTCAGCATCTCGAAATGCTGGCCAATCAGGTTGTGGAAGGTTTTATATCGGGAATGCATAAGAGTCCGTTTCATGGATTTTCGGCCGAATTTGCCGAACATAAAGTCTATAACGCTGGAGAAAGCACCAAACATATCGACTGGAAATTGTTTGCCAAAACCGATCGTTTGTACACGAAACGTTTTGAGGAAGAAACCAATTTGCGTTGTCATTTGATTGTAGACAATTCGTCATCGATGCATTATCCTGAACTGAAATCGAATCAGCCTTTTTATGAAAAGAAGATTGGTTTTGCGGTTTTGGCTTCGGCGGTTTTGATGAATATTTTAAAGAAACAGCGTGATGCAGTTGGTTTAAGCGTTTTCTCAGATAAATACGAATATTACGCTCCCGAGAAAGGAAGTGATCGCCATCATAGAATGCTTTTGAATAAACTGGAAGAATTATTGGTTCAGCCAAAAGTCAAAAAAACGACCGATACAATAACATATTTGCATCAGATTGCTGAGAAAATGCATCGCCGTTCGATGATTATTTTGTTTACGGATATGTTTCAGACGGAAGATGATGAAAAGCTTTTTAATGCATTACAGCATCTTAAACATAATAAACACAAAGTAGTTTTGTTTCATGTAGTTGATAATGAAACCGAATTGAAGTTTGATTTTGATAACACGCCAAGAAAGTTTATCGACTTAGAATCAGGAGAAGAGGTTTCGATTTTTGCTGATAATGTAAAAGAGCAATATGAAAAGAGAGTAGAAGCTTATTTTAAAAACTTGGCTTTAACCTGCGCAAAGAACCAAATTAAGTACGTTCCGGTAAATGTTGGCGATAATTTTGAAAAAATATTGACTACATATTTGGTTGAAAAACAAAACTTTGGATAAAAATTTGAAAATTTATTTCATTTTTTTTACAAAAACACTTGCAGAAATGAAATTCTGTACTATCTTTGCAACCGCAATAACGCAGAGGTTTGGTAGTTCAGTTGGTTAGAATACATGCCTGTCACGCATGGGGTCGCGGGTTCGAGTCCCGTCCAGACCGCAATATTGGGAAAAGCCTTTCGTAACAGAAAGGCTTTTTTGCCCAAATACGGTATCTAAGATTAGTTGTGTTGTTTTGCTACGACTTTGTAACTCGTAGCTGGTTTAGTAGTTAGACCAATGAAAAGCTTTCCACTTTTGTGGATGGCTTTTTTGATTTAAAACACTTTTGGTTTTTTGTTTTTACCGCAAAGAGCGCAAAGGTTTACGCAAAGAACACAAAGATATTTTCTAAAGAATGCAAAGTTCGCAAAGCTTAATTAATTTTAAGCTTTGCGATTTTTTTTGCTTAATTCTGATTTTAACGTAACAGTTTGTCATTTCGAGGAACGAGGCTCGAGCGATAGCGAATAGGCAAAGCAAATCTTCGCAAGTAACTCTACAAAGATTTTCCATTTATATATTAAAACATAGCCCGTGTTTTCAACCACGGGAATACAATCTATATAAATACGTTTCTCGTGGTTGAAATCATAAGCTATATGAATGAAAAACTTGCGGAATTTGAGTTCCCGATAGCTATCGGGATAGCGTTCTTAGCGGTTAAGTAAAAGAAAGTTCCTACTTTTTTATTAAAACTTGGATTTTTAAAATATTGGATTTTAATCGATTAAAAATTTCTTGAAATTTTATTTAAAAAAACGCTTGCAGAAACGAAATTCTGTTGTATTTTTGCACTCGCAATAACGCAGGGTTTGGTAGTTCAGTTGGTTAGAATACATGCCTGTCACGCATGGGGTCGCGGGTTCGAGTCCCGTCCAGACCGCCTAAGTTGTTAAAAGCCTTTCTTAACGGAAAGGCTTTTTTGTTTTTGTTATTTAACCGCAAAGCACACTAAGATTTACGCAAAGTTCGCAAAGTTTAATTTAGCCACAGATTATACAGATTAACACAGATTTTAAAAAATCCTCTAATCCTTTTAATCTGTGGCTAAAATTTTAAGTATAAAAAGCTTTGCGAACTTTGCGCTTTCCTTTGCGTCTTTGCGGTTAAATCTACAATCCAATTTTCTTCTTATCTTTAATATCACAAAAAGTGCTATATTAAACACCAATGGAACATTCTGGTCAGAAACTCGATAAATACTACATTAGGAAAGTAGATGCCGATAAAAAAAGCATATACTGTCACCATGATTTAATGGGTGAATTATTTATTCCGCCACATAAACATGTTAAAGCGCAATTGCTTTATGCAGAAGGTGATGTTGTTTTTGTGACTACAGAAACCAAAACGTATTTTTTGCCAGCTAGACATTTTATCTGGATTCCGAGTGGAGTGGAGCATAGCATCGAGCCGAAATCGGAAAGTGTGACAATGCGAAATCTGTATTTTCCTGTTGAAAAAGACGAAGATGACTTTTATAAAGTAGAAGGAATTTATCCGGTTAATAACTTATTGCTGCAAATGATGCTTTTTACCAATCGATGGAACGGTGATCTTAAAAAAGGAACTCCGAATTTTGCCATTGCCAAAGCGATAAAAGCGATTCTTCCGCAAATATGCACCAATAATCTTCCTTTAGAATTGCCACAACCAAAAGACAAACGACTTGGAAAGATTCTTCGTTATATTGAAAATAACCTCGGAGAAACGATTCTCTTTGCCGATGTAGCTCATGAATTTGGTTTCAGCGAACGCTCTTTGTATCGCTTGTTTCAAAAAGATCTGGGCATGTCGTTTATTCAATATTATACCATTAGAAGAATCCTCAAGGCAATCGAACTTTTATTAGAAAGAAAACTTTCGGTAAAAGAGGTAGCCGAAGAAGTTGGTTACAATAGTGTTCCGACTTTCAGCAATACTTTCTTCAAAATTTTAGGACAAAGGCCTTCCGATTACTTAAATGGAGAAGAGATTTTAGAAAGCAAATGATTTGTTTTTTCTCTCGCAGATTTGGCAGATTGTACAGATTTTTACTTTAATTCATTAATTATCTGCTTGATCTGCCAAATCTGCGGGAGAAATCAAAAAATAATCACAATCAAAATCTATTTTGTAATAAATTGTTTTTCAATGCTTTAATATAACGTTTTCGGAAAACACGATTTTAACATTTGTCTGAAATGAATATGTTCTTGGCTTTTTAGAATTATCAGTCACCAGAAAAATGAAGGAACTTTGCAGCATCAAATATTTAATTATTCATGTTCCTTAAAACAACAAATTCTACAGACGATTGTTTTCCCAGAATCCTGCTGTTATTCTTAATTGTATTAGCATTCAATGGCTTACAAGCGCAGGAAGTTCATACTGTTTCACTTCAAGATGCTTTGAAGCTGGCTAAAGAAAACAACAAAAAAATCCTTAGATCTCAATTGGAGGTCACGCTCTCAGAGCAGAATATCAAAGAAAGAAAAGAACTCCGACTGCCAGACGTACAGTTAAACGGCATGTATTCTCGAATTACGAATATTACCGAATTCAAAGGAAGCGGGTTTTTAAAAGACAAAGAAGTTACACCGGCAATTCCTGAAATTTATGAGGTTAATTCGACTTTTAAAATGCCAATTTATGTCGGAAATAAGATTAATAATGCCATCAAAATTGCCAATCAGGAAAGCGAGATCGCTAAAATAAAAACCGAAAAGGCCGAAAATGATATCGAGCTTGAAGTGGTGGCAAACTATCTGGCAATTTATAAAATGATGGAACTTCAGAAAATATTCGAAGAAAACATCAAAGAAGAAAAAAGCCGATTGAAAGAAGTGCAATCGCTTCAAAAACATGGAACGGTTACGAAAAACGAAGTTATTCGTGCCGAATTACAGCTTTCAGATCGCGAATTGAATGCGTTAACTAACTCCAAAAACATTAAAATCGCACTTCACGATCTGAAAACGCTGATCCAAATTCCAGAAAACGAAGAAATTGCGATTGATACAACGTCGAGTTTGGATGAAATGAATGGTTTGGATCCGTATGATTTTTATATGAATAAAGCTTTGCAAAACGAAGAAATGCGTATTGCTAGTCAGGAGCTGAATATCAGCAAAACGGAACTAAAAATGGTTAAAGGAAATTATTTGCCAAGCGTGCATTTCTTTGGGAATTACGGTTTTTATTATCCGAATTATAAATTCTTTCCGCCTAATCCGTATCTGTATACTTTAGGACAGGTTGGTATTGAAGCCACTTTTGATCTTTCGTCTTTATATAAAAATAAAACCAAAATGGAGCAGGCGAATACCAAAATCAAATGGCAGGAAATGCAGAATGAAATTGTAAAAGAGGAAATTCAAGATAAGCTTTATAAAGAGCATACGCAGTATCAGGAAATTCTTGAAAAGTTTGTTGTTGTGGACAAAGCACTGGATTTGGCCGACGAAAATTACCGTATTGTAAAGTTGAAATACTTAAATCAGCTGGTTTTAATTACCGAAATGGTCGACGCTGATAATGCTTTGCTTCAGGCGAAATACAACAAAATTTCTACGCGATTGGATGCGGTTTTAAAACATTACGAACTGCTTCATACGGCTGGAATGCTTCCGCAGAGCTAGATGGTGAGAGATTAGGCTAAAGCCTTAGAAAAAAGATTAAAGAAGAAAGATTTTTAGAAAAGAACTAAGTTAAAGAGATATGGTTAAGATAAAAAATGAAACTAGAAGAAATAAAACGTTTCATATACTAATAACAATTATTGCGTGTGTGCTTGTTATAAGCGGTGTTATTTTAGGAATTTGGTTTTATGTGTTCAACAGAAATCACGAAGAAACCAACGACGCGCAAGTCGAACAATATGTAACGCCAATTATGTCTCGTATTACGGGTTATGTGCAGGAAGTTCGTTTTAACGAAAATCAGTTTGTGCATAAAGGAGATACTTTGGTTGTGATTGACAATCGTGAATATAAATCAAAATTGAATGTGGCTCTTGCCGATGTTCAAAATGCGCAGCAAAACAGCGTTGTGGCGCAGAAAAATGCCATAAATACGGCAAGTGCGACCGCGATTAACGAAGCGCAATTAGAAGCTGCAAAATCGAATCTTTGGAAAACTAAATTGGAATATGAAAGATACAAAGCTTTGGTAAGCGAAGAAGCGGCTACTTCTCAGCAATTAGAGAAAGTAAAAGCAGATTACGAATCGGCTCAGGCGCATTTTCAGGAAATGAAAAACAGAATCCATTCATCTGCTTTAAGCACTTCTGTTGCCGAAGCAAATGTTCCGACAACGCAAACCAATATTGCTTCCAAACAAGCTGTTGCTGATAATGCTGCTTTATTTCTTTCGTACACCATAATTACAGCGCCTTATGACGGCTGGGTTGGAAAACGAACTTTACAGCCAGGACAATTGGTAAAAGAAGGTCAGTCTTTATTGTCAATTGTAAGTAAAGAAAAATGGATTACGGCCAATTTTAAAGAAACGCAATTGCAATATTTAACCGTTGGGCAAGATGTTGAAATAAAAGCCGATGCTTTGAGCGATAAAACTTTTGTTGGTACAATTGCATCCTTATCACCTGCGAGCGGGGCAAGATTTTCATTGCTTCCTCCAGATAATGCAACGGGTAACTTCGTAAAAATCGAACAAAGAATTCCGGTTAGAATTCAGTTGAAAGACAGCGACAAACAAGCCGACTTTTTAAGAGCGGGAATGAATATTACTGTGATCGCAGCACACTAAAATGGAAGATAAAAGTATTTTTAAATCATGGGTTCCAAAATGGGCAATCATTACGATTTTGTTTGTTTGTCTCTTGCATTCCATGATTTTATTGGGGGTTTATACGTCAAACGTAACGTATGCGGCAAGTTTTCTGGATATCGAGCCCGAAGATTTGCAGTACGCGATGTGCGTTACGTATGGAACTCTGCTGGCTACAATTCTTATAGAAAGCCGATTTTCGAGTTTTTTTCCTGCCAAAAATTACCTCATGGGAGTTTATTCCTTAATTGGAGTTACGATTGTAACGTCGGGTTATGTCGATAATTTTGCGGTTTTTCTATTGCTGAGAGTTGCCGAAGGAATCTTAATGGCGCTTCCTGCCATTACCATCAGACAATTGCTTATTGAGCAGTTTGATTCTAAAAATGCCATTATAATTGGTTTTTCCTTTTATTATGGTTCTCTACTGCTGTCTACGCCTTTTATTATGAATATTGCGGTTTGGTTTCTGGATCACTACGACTGGAAATACATGCTGTATGTTTCGGGCGGACTGCAGGTTTTAAATGTCTTTTTAATCTTGGTTACTTTTCGTGGGCACCGAACAACAAAGAAAATCCCGTTGTATCAAATCGACTGGATGAGCTATTTTTTGGTTTTAACAGCTATTCTTTGCGGTGCCTACTTTTTTGTGTATGCCGAGAAAAAATATTGGTTCGAATCTTCTCAAATGGTTTTAATGCTTATTACGGCACTTATTACGGGAGGTTTGTTCATCTTCAAAGAGCTTTTGGTTAAAAGGCCAACTTTTAATTTTGAAGTTTTTAAATACGCCAATCTGAGAATTGGGTTTTTATTGTTTTTCCTGTTTTACATCAGCAGAGCAACGTTGAGTCTTTGCCATTCGGCGATGTATTCGATTTGGAATTGGGATCCGTCTCGAGTTGCGGGTGTGCAATACATTAACGGACTCGGAAATATCATCGGATTGGTTTTGGCGGCTTTTTTCTTGATGAAATCGCTTTCGACCAAAATCATTTTTCTGATTGGTTTTTCGCTGATTGCGTTGTATCACTTTTGGTTTACGTTTCTATTTGTGCCCGATGTGGCTTTATCAGATATTATTGTTCCGTACTTTTTGCAGGGCATCGGAGTTGGATTGTTATTTGTTCCGTTGATTTTATTTACTACTTCTTCGGTTCCTGCAAATATGGCGGTTTCTTCAGGAATTGTCGGCGTTTCTGGACGTTTCTGGGGAAGTACGATTGGTTTTTGCGTCATGCAGAATGCAACCGTATTTTTAAACAAAAAACACTTTTTGAAACTTAGTCAGTTTGTAACTGGCGAAAATCCCGAAGCACAGCAAAACATTGCAAACGCCACGCAGAGTTTTATTGCCAAAGGATATTCGGCAGATAATGCGAATGTTCTAGCCATGAAAAAGATTTTTGGAAGCATTACAAAACAATCAACTTTATTGGCCGATATGGAGATTTATACCATTGTAGGTTACGGTTTATTGGTTTTGATTATTCTTATTGCGTGCAATCAGCATTTGAGACAGACTATGACTTTGGTTAAAAGCAAAATTTGGATTGGGTAAAGGTTTTGTTTCAGGTTGAATGTTTCAAGTTTTTGCCAATCTTTGTCTATTATTCTCGCAATCCTGATAGCCATCGGGAGTAGAGATGCAAAGAGTTTTATTTTTAAAGCCACAGATTATAAAGATTAAAAGGATTTTTGTTTCACGCAGATTCGGCAGATTTTAGCAGATTTAATTTTGATTTTAATAATATCTGCGCTTATCTGCTTAAATCATTTTAAATCTGCGTGAAATAAAACTCTGCGACTTTGCGAGATTCAAAAAAAATCTTGGTGAATCTCTGTGAGAAACCTCTGTGTAACTCTGCGGAAAAACTTATCTTGCATCCGTTAAAAACAACAAACAGAATTATGAGCCAGCAATGTGTAATTTTTGATATGGATGGCGTGATTTCGCATACAAATCCGCATCATGTGATCGCTTTTGAAAAGTTTTTCGATAAATATAATATTCCGTACACGAAAGAAGAATTTGAAGAACATATGTACGGAAAACATAATAGTTATATCATGACGCATTTCTTCAAACGTCCGATTGCGGGAGAAGAACTGATAAAATTAGAAGACGAAAAAGAAGGAATGTTTCGTGAGATCTACAAAGACAAAGTCGAAGCGATTCCGTATTATATGGACTTTTTAAACGAATTAAAATCTCGTGGTTTCAAAACAGCTGTGGCAACATCGGCGCCTCGTGCGAATCTGGATTTGATTGCAAACGCTTTGAAACTAGGCGAAAAAATGGATTCGATGATGTCGTCAGAAGACGTAACGTTTCATAAACCAAATCCTGAAGTATACTTAAAATCGGCAGAACGTGTTGGCGTTTCTCCGTCAGATTGTGTGGTTTTCGAAGATTCTTTTTCGGGTATTACAGCAGGATTAAATGCCGGAATGAAAGTCGTTGGAGTTTTGAGCACGCATACCAAAGAACAGCTTCCGCCGTGCGATTTTTATATTAATGATTATAGTGAGATTAATGTCGATAAGATTATTGAAATATTGGGTAGATAAATTCCAATTTTTTAAAATCCCAAATTCCAAGTGATACGAAACCTTTGTCAAAGTTTTAAACTTTGACAAAGGTTTTTTTCATATTGTAACCACAATCTTGTCATTTCGACGAAGGAGAAATCTTAGTTAGAAGCTCCACAAAGATTGTTGATATGCGTTACCGAGTTACTCGCGAAGATTTCTCCTTCGTCGAAATGACAAACTAAACGGATTTAAAAACCGTTTAATACTTCTCCTCTAGAAAAGCCATCTAGCCTTTTTCAAATTCCAAGATTAAAGAA
>NZ_JAEFCA010000001.1:271315-634074 GCF_016405855.1 Flavobacterium sp. IB48 | reverse complement strand
GTTTATCTGCTTAAATCATTTAAAATCTGCGTGAAATAAAAAACGAATCAATACTTCTCCTCTAGAAAAGCCATCTAGCCTTTTTCAAATTCCAAGATTAAAGAATTTTTATTTCACGCAGATTCGGCAGATTTTAGCAGATTTATTTTGATTTTATAATATCTGCGTTTATCTGCTTAAATCATTTAAAATCTGCGTGAAATAAAAAACGAATCAATACTTCTCATCCAAAAAAGCCATCCAGCCTTTTTCAAATTCCTCCTGCGTTACGTTCAATGTTCTTTCAATGTTGCCGAAAGACGCAATCAGTTTGGGCAGAATATCTTTTCCCCATTTTTGAGTCATATATTCGATTATCGTGTAGCCAATGTTGTAAATCTGATTGCCGTGATTAAGATCTTCTAAAGTCAGGTTTTTGCTTTTGGCGTATTTTACGCTTAGCGAATTAACCTCTTTCGCTTCAAACATACTAATCGATTCCCAGAGCCAGCGCGGATATTCGGCTTTAAACTTTTTATCAAATTCCCTTTCAAAAGTTAGTCGGTCTTGTGTGATAATCGTGTCTTTTGCTTTGTATATTAATATGTTGAGCTGAACGCAATGCGTAAACTCGTGCAAAGCGGTTTTTAGCGGATCGTCTGGAAAAATAGAATTAAACCAATTCGTCCACACAAAATGAAATTCGTTTGGGCCACGACTTGTGCCTTTTGTGTTTTCTGTTAAACCTGTGGCCTCATTAAACTTAAATTGCGAACCGTAAACAAAAACCTTTATCGGGTCGTGTTCTACGTCTTTTAGATTTTCTCTTATTTTAGAATAATTTTCCTCTAGATGTTTGCTGACTTTTTCGGCCTCGCTTTTATAAATTCCGTTGTAGGAAACAATAAAATGCTCCGATTTAAGAGTTTTGGTTTCGTGCTGAACGGTAAAGCTTCGAACTGTTCTTGCAAAATAAAAGACAGCAATAATTGCTAAAAAAATGACTAGTAATCTGTATTTTCTCATGTGTTCTAATTGTTTTTTTTTGAGATTTAAAAACAAGTGAAATTTTGAGAATTAGGTTTTTGGTTTTTTAAAAGTAAGAATATTTAAATACTAAAGTGTAAAATAATTAAAGAAATTTCTGAATCGCTTTTTGTTTTGTCGCTCCCGATAGTTGTCGGTATATTAAAATTAAAAGAGTACTTATCGCATTGTTTCCTGTTTTAACGGAAGTTTTTTTATGACAAAAACATTGCAATTGCATCAAATATTTTTACTTTTGTTCAAAATATGAACAGTGTTCATATTTTTTAATAATGTTTACGATATGAGCAGAAAAGAAATACAAGAGCAGAGAATGAAAGATTATTTCATTCAGGCTACCAAAGAAATTTTAAAAGGAGAAGGCATTCAGGCTTTAAGCGTAAGAAGTATAGCTGAGAAAGCGGGATATTCGTTTGCTACACTTTACAATTATTTTAAAGATGTAAAAGAACTTATTTTTCTTTGTGTGAAAGATTTTCAACAGGAATGCCAGGAATATGTTGAAGATAAAACTAAAGATACAGAAAGAGGGGAAAAGAAAATTATTGCAACTGCGATTTCCTACGCCGAATATTTTGTACAGTATCCAAGTGTTTTTGAAATCTTTTTTATCGAAAAACTTCCTAATTCGGCTGAAAATGCTAGAATATCAGAATTAATTTCCTCTTTTCTTGAAAAACTTTGTCAAGAAGAATTTCAATATTGCATTGATCAAAAGAGTTTTACAGCCGAAGAAGTTCGTGAAACAGTAAAAGAGCTTAATTGTTTAATTACGGGGATTTTACTGCTGTATTTAAACCGAAATTATCCGTCTGATTATGGTGATTTTACTAAAAATTTAAAATCGCAAATAGAAAAAACAATGAAAAAATAAGCGCATGAAAACCAAAAAAGAACTTAGAGACGAATACAAGGAAATGAAGTTCAAAAAAGGTGTTTTTCAAATACGAAATACCATAAACAAAAAAGTATATATAGATAGCAGTGCTGATCTTGATGCTATTTTTAAACGCCAGAAATTTCAGCTTAACTGCGGGAATCATCCTGTGGCAGAACTTCAAAAAGATTGGAAAGAACTTGGAGAGGACAAATTTGAATTTGAAATCCTGAGCGAAATAAAAGAAAATGATACGGCTGTAAAATCTGACCCAAAAGATTTGAAACTTTTAGAGCAAATGTTTTTGGATGAAATAATGCCTTTTGATGAAAAAGGATATAATAAAAAGAAAAAATAGTCTATTAAGGCATGAAGTTTTATGAATTGCCTCCTGCTTTAGCTGGAGGTTTTTTTTATGTTTGAAAAGGAAAAGGCTTTAGTCGAATGTTAAAAGGTTTATAATTTAAATTGTGTTTTATAAATAATCACTGAAAATATAAAGCTTGTTTTTATTTCTCATTGCAGATTCGCAAATTTTAACCAATTCATCAAGTGCTTCTTCGGCACCACTACCTTGTTGAACTACTTTTTCTCTTACGTTTATTAATTGCTCATTAAATTCCTTTATTTTGTAGCATTCTATTTCTTGTGCTATTGCATCATTTAAAATTGCATATTCTTCAGAATGGTATTTATATATCAAGCTCTCTGGATTCAGTTCTCTAAAGTTTGAATAATAATGATCAATTATGAATCCAAATTGATGTGTAGTTAATTCCAGCTCATAAATTAGATTATTCTCTTTATCTCTTTCTCTAAAGTATATTTCATCTAAACAAACGCTATATGGATAAAGTTTCATCCATTTTGAAACTAATTCTATTTTTAAAGGTAAAATTTTCAAGATTTAATTTAATATGAATGAAAAATATTTTCTATTTCAAAGGAAAATCAAACAATTCTTTAGGTTTGATTTCCAGAGCATTGGCGATTTTTATGAGAGTTTTTACAGTAGTATTTATTTCAGCTCTTTCTATTCTGCCTATCTGATTTTTTTTGATATCACAATCGTCAGCCAAAGCTTGTTGTGATAAGCCTTTTTTTTCACGCAATTGTCTTATGTGAGTCCCAAGATTTGCAATAAAGGTTTCTTCTGAAATATCCATATTTCAAAATTCTTAAGATTTATTTTTGTCTTGGTTACATTTATGTGTTCAAAAGTATTATATTTACCACATTTAAAAAATAAGACAATGGCTACAAACGATCTTTCGAAAGAAACAGAAAAAAGACTCTTAGATTTTTTTAATAATGTTATTGATGCTAAAGATTTGGCAAAAGCAATTCGGCAATTAAATTATGCAATTGCGTTAGTTGTTATGAAAGATGATGAAAGAGGATATGTTTATGCTCAAAGAGAAAACCTAGAAAAAGGTTTTTATTGGCTGAATGAATTAGCCGAAATTTTGCATCCGTATCTGGAAGTTGAATAAGATAAAATAACGTTTTAAAAATATCTTCATTTCGACGAAAGGAGAAACCAAAAGCAAAACCGACAAAAAATTCCAGAGTGATTTCCGTAATTTTTTTCATAGTGTACAACCTGTTGGTGATGCTGAAAAGCTCCTTTCGTCAAGGTGATTGGTAGAGATGAATTACCGCGTAGTTTGTCATTTCGAGGAACGAGAAATCTTCGCAAGTAATTCCGCAACGGAAATCCAATCTTTGTCGAGCTTCTCGTTAAGATTTCCTTCGCCAATTTGTTATCGCTTAACTCTCCTTTGGTCGAGAAATGAAAAATATTTATAAGATTGATTATTTAGAGATATTTCTGCATTCTAAAAAGTGTTGCTAATTTTTGTTAGTTTCTCATGGAATTTTAATTGAGCTTCACTATTTATGTCTAGTTTTAAGTTAAAATTCAGAGGCTCAATTGTCTCTCCGTTTATATATTGTTGTTTGATTTGTAGAATCTGGGTTCTTATTTCAAAAGGGAAATTCCAAATATCAGTCATAACATCTGAAACCATTTCTGCTAAATAAATCTTTAAATCTGAATATTCTTCAGTAATGTGGGCGCTTTTGACTTCAATCATCCAATTTAATAATTGTTCAAATATTTGCGAATATTTTAAAGATGTGTAATACAATCCTTTAATATCTGATGGTTTGCCTTTTTCATTAATAAATTTATGTATCAAAGGGAATAAATTTTTTAAATTCTCAACGATTAAAGCAACAGATTGAAGACGGTTTGAACCCCAGTTTGTTAATTCTAAGGCATCTTTAATGAAGTGTTTAGGTTCGACTAAAATTGAGTATTCTATATCGTTTTTTAGGAATTCTTTTTTTTCAATTTCATCAATAAATGTTTGATAAAAAAATTCTAATTCATGAAGGTCATTTCGTTCAATTAAGATCTTTAAACATTTTTCACTTAAATTAAGTTTGAAAAAATCATCGATATTCTTATCTAGAATGCTTTTAAGTTTTAGGCTGTCTTTAAATAAATATGACAATTGAATTTTTAATGTTTCAATTATTTCCTTTGATTGTTCAAATGGAAAAACCCATATGTTTCTCTTTGTACGAATGTCATCTATAAATTCGAATATTTTTGTGTTATCAACAAATCTTGAGAAATCTGCATCTTTATTATCTTTCCAAAAGTTTAATGCATTTAATGCACTTTTATCAATAAAACAAAAGACAGGTATTCCCTTTTGTTTCGCTGTTAAAAACTCTGTATTTGTAATTGATTTTCCATTCTCTATTACACTTCCATATCTATTGCCTACAATCAATACTAGAATATCTGCATTCTCTTTTACATTTTTTATGCAATTTTCTACAGCATTTAATTCAGGTGAAACGGGAAAGCTATTAAATTCAGATAAGATAGGATTGTGTCCACTATCTGTTATAAAATCATAAATATTTGTTCTTAATTGTGACAGGTCATAACAAGTAGAACTAACAAAAATGTTGAGTTTGTTCATTTTTTAAATAGTTGATTAGTAAATTTTTTCGGTGTTTACTCAAAAATAAAAAGAGTGAAGTGAAATATTTATTTGTAGTAAATTATTTATCAACAACTTTAGGAACAAGAACAAAATGTAGTAAAAACAAAAAAGCTTCTGAAAAATCTTCAGAAGCTTTTTTTAGTGCGGATAATAGGACTCGAACCTACACGCCTTGCGGCACCAGATCCTAAGTCTGGCACGTCTACCAATTTCGCCATATCCGCGGTAATTGTGGGTGCAAAGATAGGCATACTTTTGAATTATCAAAGCATTTTTTGAAAATTTTTTTTAATTCTCTTTTTTGTACTTTTGGGTTTCTATAAAAATAATTTAAATGGAAAATATTAAGTCCTACGTTCAACAACATAAAGATCGGTTTATCAACGAATTGATCGAATTATTAAAGATTCCGTCGGTTTCTGCCGACACTGCATATTCTCAAGATGTTATTGACACAGCAGAGGCTGTAAAAGAAAGTTTATCAAAAGCAGGGTGCGATTATGTCGAAACTTGCGACACTCCGGGTTACCCAATTATCTACGGGGAGAAAATTATAGATCCAAATCTTCCAACGGTTTTAGTTTACGGCCACTACGACGTACAACCGCCAGATCCATTAGAATTATGGACTTCACCACCTTTTGAACCGGTTATTAAAACTACAGATATTCACCCAGAAGGAGCAATCTTCGCGCGTGGAGCTTGTGACGACAAAGGTCAGATGTACATGCATGTAAAAGCGCTTGAGTTAATGGTACAAAGCAATACGTTGCCTTGTAACGTAAAATTCATGATCGAAGGTGAAGAAGAAGTAGGTTCAGCAAGTTTGGCTTGGTTCGTAGAGCGCAATCAAGAAAAACTGAAAAACGATGTAATCTTGATTTCAGATACAGGAATGATTTCGAACCAACAGCCGTCTATCACGACAGGTTTAAGAGGTTTGAGTTATGTTGAGGTAGAAGTTACAGGTCCAAACCGCGATTTGCATTCAGGTTTATACGGTGGAGCTGTGGCGAACCCGATTAATATTTTGGCAAAAATGATTGCTTCGCTTCACGACGAAAACAATCATATTACAATTCCAGGTTTCTACGATAAAGTTGAAGAATTATCTGCAGAAGAAAGAGCCGAAATGGCAAAAGCGCCTTTCAGCTTAGAAAAATATAAAAATGCTTTAAACATTGCCGATGTTTATGGCGAAAAAGGATATGTAACGAACGAAAGAAACTCAATCCGTCCAACATTAGACGTAAACGGAATCTGGGGCGGTTATACTGGCGAAGGTGCTAAAACGGTTATTGCGAGTAAAGCTTTCGCTAAAATCTCGATGCGTTTGGTTCCAAATCAGGAATGGGAAGAGATTACAGAACTTTTCACAAAACATTTTACAAGTCTTGCTCCGGCTGGAGTTACGGTAAAAGTTACACCTCATCACGGTGGACAAGGTTATGTTACGCCAATTGACAGTATTGGATATCAGGCAGCGAACAAAGCGTATACAGAAACGTTTGGAGTTCCTGCAATTCCAGTTCGTTCTGGAGGAAGTATTCCGATTGTGGCTTTGTTTGAAAAAGAATTAAAAAGCAAAACCATCTTAATGGGATTTGGTTTGGATAGCGATGCTATTCACTCGCCAAATGAGCATTTCGGAATCTTTAATTACTTGAAAGGTATTGAGACTATTCCTTTGTTTTACAAGTATTTTGTGGAATTGAGCAAATAGTTTTTTAAACGCAAAGAGCGCGAAGAATTACGCAAAGTTCGCTAAGATTTTTTAAGTAAGATTTTATAAAAGTTCGCAAAGCTATATAGATAAAGCTTTGCGAACTTTGCGTTTATAAGCGTAACCTTAAATAAAATCCTTGCGTTCTTTGCGGTTAAGTTTTTTTTAACCGCAAAGAGCACAAAGGTTTACGCAAAGTTCGCTAAGTTTTTTTAAGTAAGATTTTATAAAAGTTCGCAAAGCTTCATCATAAAGCTTTGCGAACTTTGCGTTTATAGGTGTAAGCTTAAAAAATCCTTGCGCACTTTGCGGTTGAAAAAAAATAACACAAAGAGTGTGAGAAAAAATAAGAAAAAACTTGTTCGTTTGAAATTTAACTCTACATTTGTAGAAACGAATCTATAATTGTAGAGCAATGGTAAATTTGAAAAATATCTTTTTGTTATTTCTTTTGGGTTCAATGCTTTTGAGCTGTAAAAGCAAACCGATCAATCAGAAGATTGACAAGAAAAAAGAAGGTGTTTGGATTGATGATTATACGCAGGATGGTACAAATTATAAATCGTATGAGTATTATAAAAACGATCTTCCGATAAAAAAATGGAAATCGTACATTAACGGAAAAATCTATAAAACAGAGAAATATAAAAACGGAATCTGTGTCGTGAAAAGCTATTACGAAAACGGAAAGCTGGAATCGAAAGGGAAAACAAAATTAGAAACGAATTCGGTTGAAACGCATTGGTTTTATTTTGGAGAATGGAAGTTTTATTCGGACAAAGGGAAATTAAAAGGAATCAAAAATTACGAAAAAGGAGAATTGATTTCGGAACAAAATATTAAATAAACTAACTAGCCTCTAAAACATGAAAAAATTAATCACGCTTTCTTTTCTTTTAATGAACTGCTTTTTCTTGCAAGCTCAAACGTATAAAGAATGGGTTCGTAAAGCAGATTCTTGTTATACGGCAAAAAACTATGAGTTGTCTGTTTCGTATTATGAGAAAGCTTTTAAAATAGAACATAGAGACAATCGAGACTTATACAACGCAGGTTGTTCTGCTTCTATGGCAAGGCAACATAAAAAAGCATTTAAATGGCTGAATCTTTCTATCGATAACGGATACGAGAATATTGCGCATATTAAAATTGATAACGATTTAAACCCTTTGCATTCTGAGAAACAATGGAATAAGACAATTGAAAAGCTGCAGAAGAAGTTAGATGTTATTGGAGCAAATTATGATAAAGTGCTGGAAAAACAACTTGCGGAGATTTATACCGACGATCAGGAAATTCGCGGAGAATTTATGAATGTTTATAGAGCCTCAAAACCTGATAAAAAGAAAATTGACAGCATTGGTAAAATTATGCAGAGAAAAGACAGTATTAACCTTATTAAGGTGATGAAAATACTGGACGAAAAAGGCTGGTTAGGAAAAAATGTTGTAGGCTCTCAGGGAAATCAGACTTTATTTTTGGTGATTCAGCATGCCGATTTAGAATATCAGCAAAAATATTTGCCTATGATGAGAGAGGCGGTTAAAGACGGAAATGCCAATCCAGCAAATCTGGCTTATTTAGAAGATAGAGTTGCTTTGAGAGAAGGAAAAAAGCAAATTTATGGCAGTCAGAGTTCAAAGAATAAAAAGACTGGTAAAATTTGTATTGCACCAATGATAGATCCAGATAATGTCGATAAAAGACGTGCAGAGGTCGGACTTGGCACAATGGCGGACTATGCAACGAAATTGAATATTGATTGGAATTTGGAGGAATATAAAAAGGAATTGGCTGAAACAGAAAAACTTGAAAATACAAAACCATGATACAATTATCAAATGCAGAAGAACAGTTAATGGAGCATTTATGGAAGCTTGAAAAGGCTTTTATGAAAGATTTGCTGGAAGCGTATCCGGAACCAAAACCAGCAACAACAACCGTGGCAACGCTTTTAAAACGAATGATCGATAAGAAGTTTGTAGCGTATAACGAATTTGGGAATTCGCGAGAATATTATCCGCTCGTAAAGAAAACAGACTATTTTGCAAAACACGTAAAAGGGCTGATTAGTAATTTCTTTAATAATTCGGCTTCGCAATTTGCTTCGTTTTTTACGACTGAGACCAATTTGTCGGCTTCGGAATTGGAAGATCTTAAAAAAATAATCGATTCAGAAATTCAAAAAAAGAAGAAATGATAGCTTTTATTGTAAAATCGACAGTCGCTTTATGTGTTTTTCTGGCTTTTTATCATTTGATATTAGAGCGAGAAAAAATGCATCAGTTTAATAGATTCTTTTTGCTTTTTGCAATTGTGATTTCCTTTGCAATTCCGTTTATCTCATTTGAAATTATCAAAGAAATTCCTGTAGATTTTTCAAGGCAAGTTGCTATTAGTCAGCATGCACTAAATACGTCGATTCATCAAACAGCAGAAAAAGTAGATTATAAATTCATTCTTTTATGGACTTTATACGCAATTGTAACGCTGTTGATGGCAATTAGGTTTGGAAGAAACATTTGGAAGATTTTTTCCAGAATTGGCAATTCTCCAAATGTAGAATTTAAGAATTCAAAATTGGTTTTGGTAAAAGAAAAAATAGTGCCACATACCTTTTTGCATTACATTTTTATCAATTTAGAAGATTATAAAAAGCAAAATATTGAAGCCGAATTGTACACGCACGAATTGGTTCATGTGCATCAAAAACATACTTTGGATATTCTCTTTATAGAGTTTTTAAAAGTTGTTTTTTGGTTTAACCCGATCTTTTTGTTTTATAAAAAAGCAATACAACTTAATCACGAATTTCTTGCCGATCAGGAAATTGTGAAAACTTATAATGATGTTCCGTTTTACCAAAATTTACTTTTAACAAAAGGAAGCGAGAAACAAACGATTTACTTGGCCAGTAATTTGAATTATTTAGTAACAAAAAAACGATTAATAATGATGAAAAAAAGAACATCAAAAAACACAGCGTTTTTAAAGAAAATTGCTGTAGTGCCTCTGGTCACGATTTTAATGTTGCTGTTATGCATGAAAACAGTTGCACAAGAAGTGAAAACAGAAGTAAAAAGTAGTACAAGTAAAAATTCTTCTGATGAGAAAACAGTTGTTTCAAAAGATAAAAAACAAGATGTGGCTGTAAAGGAAAAATCTGTTAAGCCAACAGACAAGAAGAAAACCAAAGTTTCGTCTCAGCCAGCAGTTGCTTCAAAAAAAACGCAGGATGTAAAAGAGAATGAAGCTTTAAATAAAAAACAAGAATCTGGTTCTGAGGTGAGTGCTATAATTAGTGAAAGTGAAGGAAGGGTAAAAGAACGAAGAAAATCTTATGGTTATCAAGATATAAAGTTTGATACTACAATGTTTAGAAGACCACAAAATCCTTGAGAATAAAACATTCTTAAAAAAGGTAAATAATCGATTCAGAAAAAAATAAAAAATGATAACATATCTTTTAAAATCGGGTTTGCTGCTTGCTGTTTTTTATGCAGTGTATAAATTGTTGTTAGAAAACGAAAGAATGTTTCGTTTTAATCGTGTCTATCTTATCGGAAGTTTGATTTTTAGTCTAGTTATTCCGCTGCAATTGTTTTCGATTGCATCATTTTTTCCGTCAAAAATTAAAACAATTCAGCTGGATGAAATAATGATTGTGTCTAATCAATCAATCTTAAACAAAGTTTCATACAATGAAATCCTATATTTCTTTTTAGGTGCAATTTATGTTCTTATTGCAACAATTTTACTGATTCGATTTGCTATAAATGTTTCTTCTTTTTTCTTGAAAATGAAAAAGAATTCGGTACAATTTATAGACAATCAGAAACTTGTTTTAATGAAAGAATCGGTTTTGCCACATTCTTTCTGGAATGCAATTTTTATTAGTAAAGAAGATTTTGCAAATGGAAAAATTCCATCAGAATTAATCGCTCATGAAAAAGCACATTTGCAGCAAAAACATACTTTGGATATTCTTTTTGTTGAGGTTTTACAAATCGTATTTTGGTTTAATCCGATGTTTGTTTTGTTTGAAAAAGTCATAAAACTCAATCATGAATTTTTGGCCGATGAAGCTGTAAACAAACAATTTGATGAAGTTAAAAGCTATCAGAACTTATTGTTGCAATTTGCTTCAAATAAACAAACTGTTTCGTTGGCAAGTACTATCAATTACCAAATAACTAAAAAACGTTTGCTTATGATGACTAAAGAAAAATCGCCAATTGCAATGGTTTTAAAAGTGACTTCTGTAACTGTTGTATCTATTTTATTGTTAATTGTTTTTAATTCGGAAGCCACTGCACAAACCAGTTTTAATGGAAAAAACAGTATTGGTGTTAATGAAAAGACAGATGTTAAACAACCACAATTTCCTGGCGGAATAGAAAAGTTCTATATGTTTGTGGGACAAAATTTTAAAATGCCAGAAGAATTTTCGAAACAAAAAATAGACGGCAAGCTTTTTATTGAGTTTATGGTCGAAAAAGATGGGAGTTTGTCTGAATTTAAAGTTGTAAAAGATTTAGGTTATGGAGTAGGAGAGGAAGCAATAAGAGTTTTGAAACTTTCACCAAAATGGATTCCAGCAACCGAAAATGGCCAAGCCGTTCGAGTGTTGTATTCATTGCCTATAACGCTTCAAAGTGAGAAGTAGAGATTCTAAGTTTCTAAGCTACTAAGGTGCTGAGTTTTTTTTCTTTGTCCAAAACCTTTATCACTTTGAACCTTTGCCTCTTTGCGCCTCAGAATAAAAAAAATCCGCTTCTGATGGAGGAAGCGGATAAAATCAAAAAACTAATTAAAAAAAAATTCTAAAAATAAACATGCAATCTAGACTAAAACAAATCTGGATTGTAACCAAAATAAGGTACATTTTGTTCATTAAAAATGACCCCGTATTCTTCTAACTCTTTCAAAATAGGTTCGTAAACTTCCTTTTTAATAGGAAGTTGTACACCTGGAGTTGTAATTTTTCCGTTTAAAATCAATAATGTAGCAATAGCAACCGGAAGTCCGACTGTTTTTGCCATTGCGGTATAAGTTTGGTCATCGCCAATACAAACCATTTTAGAATCGATTTGTTTCTTTTCTCCATTTAGTTCATAACCAAATTTGTGATACATCACAATCATATCTTTATCTTCTGGTTCAAGAGCCCAGCTATCAGTTAAGATTTTTTCCAAAATCTGAGCTGGAGTGGCTTTAGGAAGATTTACTTTTTTGTTTGGGTTAAATAAATCCAATTCCAGAAGTTTATCCCACATAATATCGTCTTGATCGATTTTTAAGATCAGACGTGTTTTAATTTCAGCTGAATCTGTTGGATGATACGGTAGAAAAGAATTGATAAACTGACGATAGCTCATGTTTTCAGAATCTTCTATAATGTAGCTGTCATCTGTCATACCGAGCTGTACAAACATGTTCCAAGCTCTAGAAAAACCAACCCTTCTAATAGTTCCTCTATATAAGGTAAGAATATCATCTAAACCATAAACCGAACGGTATTTAAGAGAATCGCGATTAGAATAGGCTTCAAATTTCCCGTAGCCTTCTACTTCCAAAAATTCAGTTCTTCTAAACAAAGCGCTGTACGGAATGTATTTATAAGTTCCTTCCTGAATAAATTTCGCTGCACCGCCCTGACCAGCCAAAACTACATTTCTTGGCGCCCAAGTAAATTTGTAGTTCCATAAATTATTGTCAGATTCTGGAGCTACTAAACCTCCGCAGAAAGATTCAAACAAAATCATTTTACCGCCTTTAGATCTGATTTCGTCAATGACTTTCATGGCGCTCATATGATCGATGCCTGGATCGAGGCCGATTTCGTTCATAAAAATCAGATTGTTTTTGATGGCTTCTTCATTTAAAGCCTGCATGGCATCGCTTATATAAGATGCGGTAACAAGATGTTTTTTGAATTCCAAACAGTCTTTTGCGATTTCGATATGCAGATGCGCCGGAAGCATTGAAATTACTATCGAAGCATTTGCGATAGCTTTTCTTCTTTCGTCGGCATTAAAAATATCTAAGGCAAGCGGAGTGGCGTTTGGATGATTTTGTGTCTTTGCTTTCGCAAGATGCAATGAAAGGTCAGCTACCGTTAAATGTAGTTGTTCTTCATTAGATTTCGATAATAAATATCGAATCAAAGACGATGCAGATCTTCCTGCTCCAAATATTAAAATGTTTCTCATGCTTTAAATATTTAACACAAATATATTTAAATGTTATAAATATAACAATTCAAATTAAAGAAAATAAAATTATTTTTTTCGCAAAACCCAAAAAATAATTTGATTTTGTTCTAAATAATCCAGAAACAACGGCTGTTTTTCAGTTCGTTTGAAGTATTTTTGTTTGAAATTTCAAAAGAGATATATTATGAAAAGAAGAATCGTTTTAACAGGAGCTTTTATTGGTATGTTAGCTATTATTTTGGGTGCTTTTGGTGCTCATTTATTAAAAAAATATCTTTCGGTTGACCAATTAAATACTTTTGAAGTTGGTGTTCGTTACCAAATGTATCACGCTCTATTTCTTCTGTTTTTATCTACACAAAAAGACCTTGCAGAAAAGACCTTAAAAACGATCTATAATTTCGTTGTTGCAGGTGTTGTTCTTTTTAGCGGTTCGATCTATTTATTGGCAACAAAAGACTATACTTTGTTTGAATCTAAAATTATAGTATTCGCAACTCCAGTGGGTGGTTTTCTATTAATTATTGCCTGGACGCTATTATTCTTTACGATTTTGAAGAGAAAATCATAAAATCCCGAAAAAAAAATTCTGTCTAAGAATTAATCTTTAATTTTGTCACATAAATAACATATAACTTTATTTGTGTGACTTTTTTGTATTTTCTGTTATCAAACAAAAATAATATAACAAAATCACGCATTAGGTTGTAAATAAACAAATTAGAAGCGATTATTTTTTTCTTTTTATAATTTTTAAAGTGAAATTTCTCTTTTTTCATATAAATTAAAGTGAAATTTAAGTATTTTAAAAGAAATAAAAATAAATCTGTAATTTTGCTTTAAACAAAAAATCACACACAACTTAAAAACTTATGGACACTAATACAGTTTTCGCGCAATCGATTTCGTTAAAAGAGTTAGGAATTGAAAATGCAAAAGTTCGTTATCAACTATCTACAGATGAATTACATGCGATTACTTTGCAGTCAGGTCAAGGTGTTGAAAATTCTACTGGAGCGTTAGCAATTAATACAGGTGAATTTACAGGCCGTTCTCCACAAGATCGTTTTATCGTAAAAGATGATATTACAAAAGATCAAGTTTGGTGGGGAAATGTAAATATCCCATTTGAGCCCCAAGCTTTTGAAAAGCTTTATAATAAGGTAACAGCATTTTTATCAGACAAAGAAGTTTTTGTTCGCGATTCTTATGTTTGTTCTGATCCAAATTATAGATTGAATGTACGTGTTGTAACAGAAACTGCTTGGTCAAACTTGTTTTGCTACAATATGTTCTTACGTCCAGAAGATTCAGAACTGGCTAATTTTACTCCAGAATGGACAGTAGTTTGTGCTCCAAGTTTTATGGCAGATCCTGCTGTTGACGGAACACGCCAGTCTAATTTTGCTATTTTAGATTTTACTAAAAAAATTGCTTTAATTGGAGGAACAGGTTATACAGGAGAAATGAAAAAAGGAATTTTCTCTGCATTGAACTTTATTCTTCCAGTTTTCAAAAATACACTTCCAATGCACTGTAGCGCCAATGTTGGTGAAGCAGGAGATACAGCAATCTTCTTCGGATTGTCTGGTACTGGAAAAACAACTTTATCTGCAGATCCAGAACGTAAATTAATTGGAGACGATGAGCACGGCTGGACAAACGAAAACACTGTTTTCAATTTTGAAGGTGGATGTTATGCAAAAGTGATTAATTTAACAGAAGAAAACGAACCAGACATTTTTAGAGCAATCAAAAAAGGAGCGCTTTTAGAAAATGTGGTTTTCAAAGAAGGAACAAACGTAGTTGATTTTGACGATGTTTCTATTACTCAAAATACTCGTGTAAGTTACCCAATAACACATATTGATAATGTACAGCCAGGTTTGGTTGGACATAATCCTAAAAATATATTTTTCTTAACGGCCGATTCGTTCGGAATTTTGCCTCCAATTTCAAGATTGACTCCAGGTCAGGCAGCGTACCACTTTATTTCTGGATATACAGCAAAAGTTGCAGGAACAGAAGCTGGTGTAACTGAGCCGCAACCTAATTTCTCTGCTTGTTTTGGAGCGCCATTTATGCCTTTGCATCCAACGCGTTATGCTGAAATGTTGAGCAAAAAAATGAAAGATGCAGGAGTAAAAGTTTGGTTAATCAATACAGGATGGACTGGAGGAGCTTACGGAACAGGAAGCCGTATGAAGCTTAAATATACTCGTGCTATGATTACTGCTGCATTAAAAGGAGAATTAAACGATGTAGCGTTTAAAAATCATGAAGTATTTGGAATTGAAATTCCTCAAGATTGTCCAAATGTTCCAGTGGAAATTTTAAATCCTAGAAATACTTGGGAAGACAAAGATTTATACGATAAAAAAGCGTTGGAATTAGCACATAAATTCAAAGCTAATTTCGCCAAATTTGAAGAGTTTGCAAATGCTGAAATCTTAGCAGGTGCACCGATTACAGAATAAAAGGAATTATTTAATTCAAAAGTAAGAAGCTTCAGAGAAATCTGGAGCTTTTTTTGTTAGTAGCAGAGATTGAAAAAATGAAATATGTTAAGTATCTTTTTATTCATTTAAAACATTTAAAAAAAAAGAATATTTTTCTTACATTTTTATGGAATTTTTTTATATTAGTGGTATATTTAAAAGTAATATTTTATTTACTTAAATACCACTTCTCATTATTGATTAAAGTTAGAAATATTATTTCATGATAGCTTAATCAATACCTATATAAATATGAGTTTTTTAGCAAAGCTAGAATTAGACAATGAAACATTTAATGTTTTAGAGTTTGAGATTCAGTTTACCCAGCAGACAGACAATAATGGCAAACCTGCCAGTAAGACTAAAGGCGGTCAGATTAAATTAGTTGTAGAAAGTACCCACACCGATTTATTTTCGGACTGGATGGTTTCTAAAACCAGCGTAAAAGACGGTAAAATTATTTTTTATCGCAGAGATGCTATGAGCACGATGAAAAATGTCGTCTTTAAAAAAGCTTATTGCATTTTTTTCAAGAAAAAGTTTCAAAGTGAAGGAGTTTCTCCTATGACAACCGAAATTTTGCTTACTTCCAACGAAGTCAAAATTGGCAATACCCTATTTGAGAGCAACTGGAAAACAGATAACCTTTAACCCAAATGTATCATGGCTCTACAAACCAGTACCACAATAAAAATTGGGCATACTGTAATCACCAATTTTAGCAATTTAAAAATTGTACAAAAAATCCACGATCATCATACTTTTTCTCTAGAAGTAAGACAGGATTTCTTAGTAGAAGAGTTTAAGAGTATTATGCCTGTTTCGCAACAGTTATATGGCGAGAGAATAAGCATTGAGATAAAACCTATTGATGGACTTAATGACTCTCTGGTTCTTGCAGACCTTAAAAATTATGTTATGCAGTTTTATGGCATAGTTGCAGGCGTTAGCATGAAAAAATCTTGTATTGACGATATCGAAGAGAGCTTTTTGATAGAAGGCTACAGTACTTCTTTTCTACTGGAAAATACGCCAGAATCAAACTCCTTTGCGGGAATGAGGCTGAGTGATATTGTAAGCAGAGTAAAAACTGGCTACAATATCGATATGCAGATAAGACCTTTTTACGATGCAATTATCCCGTATACAGTACAATATAACGAAAGCTGTTTTGCTTTTTTAAACCGTCTGGCAATGCGCTACGGGCAATATTTTTATGATAACGGCAGAGTCTTAATTTTTGGAGATTCTGCAGGGGTCATCCAGCCACACCTGATTTATGGCGTAAACATGCAGGAGTTTAGGTATAGCATTAAACTTATGCCAACTTCTTTTACTGTTATAGAAAACGACAATCGTGAAGGCAGTTACAGCACAAATGATACCTTAGACCATCGAAAAGAGCTGGGAGGTTTTCATCAGAACTTCATCAATAAGTCTAACGCTGTTTACAGTAAAAAAACGGTAATGCAGCTCAATCAGAATGCCGTTGACGGGTATGGAAGCAGCACAGGGACAGTATATGCCCAAAATAAAATGCGTGCTGTTTTAAGCAGTTTAATGGAAGTAACAGCTTCAAGCGAGGTTCCTGGCGTTACGGTAGGAAACACCGTAAAAATCAGCGGTGTTGATATACAGCAGGAAAGCACCTATCGCGTAACCGAAATTGTGCATACCTGCGATGACGGCGGCGGTTACGAGAATCATTTTAAAGCGGTAAATACCAGCGACTCTGTATTTTCGCCCAAAACAAATCCTGATTTAGTGCCTTATTGCAACAGTCAGACTGCGGTGGTTGTTGCTAACGCAGATCCTGACGGACTTAGTGCTGTAAAAGTACAAATGCCGTGGCAGAAAATAAAAGGCGAAACCACGCCCTATATACCATTAGTACAAGAATACGGAGGAAACGGAAGAGGTAGTCATATGCTGCCAGAAATTGGCGATACGGTGTTTGTAGATTTTCAAGGCAATAATGCCGAACTGCCAATTGTAGTGGGAACTATGACCAGCCGAAAAGAAAAAAGCGGGTATGTCACTGAAAATAATGATATTAAGGCAATAAGAACAAAAAGCGGAATAGAAAACATTAGTAACGATGCAGAAGGAAGCTGGAAACAAAGCACGCCAGATGGCAATTTTTTATCTTTTGATGGTAAAGGGAATGCAGTACTCAATATTCCTCAAGACTTACTTATAAATGTTGGACAGCATTTAAATATTAAAGTCGGAAATAATATGACTTTTGATGTCGGTGATATTGCGAAGTTTAACATTTTTAAAGAGATGCTGGTAAAAACGCCGCATCTGCAGCAGCTCATATCCGATTATTACTTTACTCAGGCGGGCAAAACTTTTATTAACGCCGAAAATGAGATAAAAATTGAAGCCAAGCAGACTCATGTAGCAGGTTCGCAAAAATTGTTGATGCATTCAGATGAAAATACTGTTGTTAATAGTAAAGGTGTTGTTGATCTTCATGGCAAGAAAGGAAATAACCATACTAATAAACCAGTAAAATATAAGTATGTTCCGGTTTATATTGATGAAAGATGCCTAGTCCATTTTAGACCAAAAAATGACTGGGATGGCAATGGTTACGGGTTTGACTGGATACGAACCGGGGACACTGCGATTCCCGGAGATGTTTATTACGGACAAATTATGGGAAAATACGGATCTATTTATGCATCACAACCGGGTGCAGTTATGGCAAAAGATAAAAATGAATTTATTAAACTGATGTCTTTATTTGATCCGCATGTATTTACAAGCAAAGATAAAAACGGTAAGAAAACGAAACTAAATTACTGTGTGCCATGGCTGTCTCTTTATCCTCAAACAATTTTGAAAAATGTTAAACAATCTGATGGCAAAATTAAGCGGACAGAAGTAAAAACATCTTATTCTAATACCGCTGCAACCTTAAGAGTAATTATAAATATTCAGAAGAAACCAGAAAAATTATATCTAGAGTACGATGATAAATTATTTAAAATTACACACAAACCATTCCCTTTAGAAATTGGCAATCACGAACTGGAAATGACAATAGTCTGCTTAAAAGAATTCTCAAATGACCAGCCTATTAAAGTAATTACAGCTTATAAAAATGCAGAAGAAAAAGAAGAGCTTTCGTTAGCAGGAAAACTTAAAGTCGCTAAAAACAAAGATCGATATAAAGCTAACGTAGTTTTTATCCAAGTATGGACAGATATTGGAAATGGATTAATAAAAGGAGAGCCAACTGGAAGGGCAACAGAGTTAAAAAAATATATGAAGCAGGCATTGGTAACGCCTTATTTTGCAAAGACATTGACATTAAAATTTAATACAGATATTGATCCTGTAACAAAACAACGACATAACCGGAAAACTAATTTTAATGCGATAGTAACCCCTGTTAATGGTCCTTATAGCGGTGCTAACAAGTGGATTTATGATGGAACTGATGATAAAATTTATAAGTTTTTGAATGAAGAATTGTACAAGCAATATGGCAACGTTTATGAAAAATTTTATAAAGTATATTTTATTGACGAAAACAATGGCCATTTAGATAGCAAAGGTGATTTAGTCGGGTCAGTTTTTGGTATTGGAAGAACTATGAATGATCCTGACCTTAAAACTATCTTAGTTTACACTTTAGGCTTTAATGACAGTACCATTGCACATGAAGTTTTTCATTCGATGGGGTTGCATCATAGTTTTGACAATGATGGCGAGTTTACATTTGAATATAAAAAGACAGATAACATTATGGATTATTCAGATAATATAGGAATACCGGTAATTAGTACGTACCACTGGCAATGGAAAATTTTACAAAAAAGAGCAGTAGAAAAAGAATAAGATATGAAAACAATAATATATATAAGCTTCATTCTTCTTATCACTTCTTGCAACCCGCAGGAAAAGAAGAAGATTGATCAGACAATAACAGTAAAGAAACCACAACCTGTAAAACATACCGCCATGGAAAATGAATATGATTATAAAAAACTCATAGGGGCAAAGACAGAATATTTTGATATTAAATATTTTGATGAGCATAAAGACCAAGAAGAAAATTTAATTTATACAGATAAAAGTGGAACACATGTTAACATGTTTGGAGACGTAGAAAGTGGATATGTAAGCAATAAAACACCCAATAAATCTATGTTTACAATCTACAAACAATATAATAATAAAGGTGTTATTTATAGAAAATGGGTATATTTTAGGAATAGGGGCTCAGCAGTAGGAAAAAAATATGAATTTGACGAATCAGGGAAATTAATTTCTGAGATAGATACCGATATACATTTTAAAATCACTCCGCAAGATATCATAAAATACTGCGAAGAGAAGAATATAGATTTATTTTCTAACTATAGTTATATTGAAAGGTTTGTAGAGGAAAATAAAAGTTTTTATAATATTAATTACAGGGGGAAATATGAGGAAAAACAAGGTGATAGAATCATTATTCAGATAGATGGAACTACAGGAGAAATTAGAAGAGTGGTCTGCATCAATGGGAAACATAATGATTCGGTAGAAACACTTTATGATGCGATAGCTGAAAAGCAAAAAAAAGAGGCAGAAGATAATGCTTATTACAAAACCTACAAAGGAAAAAAGTATACCAAAAAAGAATGGGAAATTTTTGAAGAAGAGTGGCATAAAAACTATGAGCAGAACAAAAACAAAGGTTTTTGGGATGATATATTTCCTCAACGAAAGAAATAGTGATTATTGTTGAATGGTTTTAAAATATTAATTCTGGTATTATTTAGATTATGAAAACAATACTTTACATAAGCTTCATTCTTCTTATCACTTCTTGCAATCCGCAGGAAAAGAAGAAAATTAAACAAACAATAACAGCAGATAAACCACAACCCGTAAAACATACCACCATGGAAAACGAATATGATTATAAAAAACTCATAGGTTCAAAAACAGAATATTTTGATATTAAATATTTTGATGAACATAAAAATAGTAATCATAATTTAGTATATACCGATAAAAATGGAGCAGATGTTGAAATATTTGGGGATGAAGGAAGTGGATATTTCAGCAACACCACCTATAAAAACTCTGTTTTTACAATTTATAAAGAATATAATCCCAAAGGTGTTATTTATAAAAAATGGGTAAATTTTAGGAATGATGGTGAAGTAGTGGGTATAAAATATGAGTTTGATGTGATTGGAAAATTAATTTCAGAGGAGGATACCGATTTACATTTCAAAATCACTCCGCAAGATGTTATAAAATACTGCCAAGAGAATAAAATAGACTTATTTTCTTTTTACACTAATATAGATAGATTTTTAGATGAAAAAAGTAAACAAGGTTTTTATAATATTAATTATAGAGGAAAATATGGAGAGAAATTTGGTGCTAAAATTATTATTCAGTTAGACGGTACTACAGGCGAAATTAGAAAAGTGATTTGTATTAATGGGAGAGATAGTGAATCGGTAGAAATACTTTATGATGCACAAGCTGAAAACAAAAAGAAAGAGAAGGAAGATAATTCTTATTACAAAACCTACAAAGGCAAAGACTACACCAAAAAAGAATGGGAAATTTTTGAAGAAGAATGGCATAAAAACTATGAGGAAAACAAAAACAAAGGTTTTTGGGATGATATATTTCCTGGGCGAAAGGAAAAGTGATTTGATTCTATATAAAAAAATTAAAGATGAAAAAACAGGCATTACTACAGGTATTGATCATAATATTTTCTTCCAATATTTATTCACAAAATCTGCTTAATGAGCATTGGAATATCAGTGAAATTATCGGTCAAGATACAACCAATACAGGAGAATTTACTTTACATTGGAATGATAAAACCGACAAATATTATTCAATATATGGAATGAAAATAATATTTAAAAAGGACAATTCATTTGTCTGCAGTTATTCTGCGAAATGTGGCAATGATTGCTTTCCATCTTCTATTGGAATGTTTAAAATGATTGATCGAAAACATATCAGTTTGTTTGTTAAAGAATTTCAGCAGTCTGGTGATTGTGATAGTAAAAATATTAAACTCAATCTCAGTTTAGGAAATTATTATATTTCTAAGAAATCGGATAAGATTATCAAGCTTATTAAAAGTAATGGAGATTTGTCTCAAGATAAATTGAATGAAAAGTATTCTAGTTTGATTGATAGCTATATTGAAGAAATAGGAAATGGAAGTTCTAATCTGCTAAATTTTAAGACTAAACTTCGAGATAATGATCAAAGAATAAAGGAGTTTATAAAAATGAAAATGAAGATCGAAAATTATAAAATATTGTATACTAAAAAACAGAATGATTCTTTTCTTATTAGTTTAATTAAAAGAGAGAATATTGAAGATGAATATTTTTATATCATAAATGCATTTCAAAATAATTATGAGTATCAGGTTGGTTATTATGAATTTGAGAAAAAGTAAAGCTTATGAGAATTAAACATGTAATATGATGTCAGAAAAAATAACAGAAACAGCAATTCTAATCTGCAATAAAGGAGCAAAACCCAGCGAACTAAAAGTGACAAGCCAGGATTTTTGTATGGCAGAAAATAAATTAATTGCTACAGAAAATGACAAACAAGCCGAAACTAATATTCCTAACTTTAGTGCTTGCAGCATTACGAGAAGCCAATGCAATCCTGCTGTACTTAAATGGGAGAATACGGCAGAAAGAGATACAATTAACAATTATAAAATCCTTACCGATAAATCTACTTGTCAATGTAGTACTGGGGGTAAAATTTCAGTTCAGTTTAAAGGGTATAATGAGAAACACAATCTTGATTATTAAGATGTTTTATTTAGATAACGTGTTTAAAATAAAAAAGCTGTTCAGAAATGAACAGCTTTTTTTAGTTGGTTTCCAATCGCAGTAAAAAAAATAGACACTGAACACGGGACTGCGACTGAAAACCTTGAAACTTTTATTTTTTAGCTTCGTCTATGCGTTTTTGGATTAAATCCCAAGTATAATAGTGGAAAGTCATTCCGTTGCTCATCGCTACGAAAAGTCCGTTTTTGAATTTTGGGCCTAAATTTACACTAGTAGCATCTGCGCCATCACATTCAATTGTAGAAGTTGGAACTTCAGCCAATAACGGATGATTGTTTGGATTTCCGTTTGCACCTTCTCTTGGGTAAACCATAAAAGAATTTGCCTGCTGGTTAGATACTAAAATATATCCTGTAGAATCTGTTTTTTTGTAAATAGCAATTCCTTCATGATCTGCTTTGAAATCTTTTTGACCAAAGAAAGCCAATTCTTTATTATCGTTTAAAGCCGGATCTGCTTTGTATTTTCTTATTCCAGCTTGTTCATCGCAATAGTACACAAAACCTAATTCGTTGTCTACTGCAATAGCTTCGATTTCTTTCTTTCCGCTGTACGTTCCAAATTTGCGAACCACTTTCGCAACAGCAAATTTTCCATTTCCAGAAAGTTCATATTGCCATAAATAACTTCCAGAAGGTCCCGTTTTTCTTCCTACAATAGCAAAAATCTTCCCATCGCTTGGGCGAGTGTATAATGAAACTCCCATTGGATCGCGTTGTGTTTCTCCTTCAAAAACAGGAATTCCGCCGTTATCAATTGGCTCTAAATCAGGTAAACTGAAAATTCTGATTTTGTTTTCTTCACGTTCAGTTGTTACGGCAACATCTACTTTTTTTCCGTCAATAATTAATCCGTAAGCGATATCAACGTTGTTCGGACGTTTTAGCGGAATTGATTTTTTAAGGATTTTTCCATTCAAATCAAAAGCGTACAAACCTCCGTCTGTATCTTTATCTGTTCCAACAATAATACTCTTTGAAGCATCTGTTGGATTGATCCAGATTGAAGGATCATCTGTGTCGTGTGGAAGTGCTTCTGTAACAATTGTAGGTTTTACTGCGTTTGGCTGAACTGGCGCTAATTTATCGTTTTTGCAAGCTGTAAAGGCTAAGCTTAAAAGTAAAAAAGCGACTAAAGATTTATTTTTCATTTGTATAGTATATTTTAATGCAATTAGACAGAGCATTAAACTCTGTCTAATTTAAGAATTTTATAAAAGTGCAGAATTACAAGTCTAATTTCAATCCGAAATTGTAACGTGGCTGGTAGTATTCTGCTTGTTTTGTATGTGCAGCAACTCCTTGGTAGTAACGTAACGGTTGGTTTGTTAAGTTATTAGCTTCTGCAAAAAAGCGCAATTTTGGAGTGATTTTATAAGCAGCATTTGCATCTAAGAAAAACTGTTTGTCATAGTAACTGTCTTTGTAAGACTCAGAACCTAATTCATCTAAATAATCAGATGTAAAGTTGGTTGAGATTCTTGCAGAGAAACGTTTGTTTTCCCAAGATAAAGATCCGTTAAACATGTGAGGTGTTGTTCCAGGAAGACTGATGTCGTTTCTTTCGTTTCCATCCTCATCAGCAATACCTTTTGCTTTAGATTGTGTATAAGTATAGTTTAAGTAGATTGCAAAACCTTTTAAGAATTTACCAGGCAAGAAATCCAATTGGCGTTGGAACGCAACTTCAAATCCGTAAACATCAACATTTTTTCCATTTCTTGATTGTAAGAACGACCAGTTTTCTCCCGCAGGAATTGGGTTTACTTGATTAGGGAAATCTGCGGCAAATTTCGCATCAGTATATTGATTGTCGCTGTAGTTGTAAATGAAATCATTTAATCTTTTGTAGAAAACGCCTCCAGAAATTAAACCAACAGATTTGAAATAGTTCTCTGCCATGAAATCATAATTGTATGAGTATGTAGCTTTAAGATCTGGATTTCCAGCTGTAATTTCTTTATCTGCAGCGATATTGTTTACATAAGGAGCTAATGCGTAATAGTTAGGTCTAGCTAAAGCTGTTGTAGCAGCTGCTCTTAAAACTAAATCTTTTGTTGCATTGTATTGGAATGAAATACTTGGCAATAAATTAGTGTAAGAGTTTGTATTGTTGATTTTGCTTTCTAATTCTTCCTCGTCTAATACACGGTTTCCTATGTAGTCAATGTGCGTGTTTTCCATACGGAAACCTAAAACCATAGAAAGTTTATCGTTAAAATCCTGATCCCATCTTACGTAAGCAGCAGTAATTCTTTCTTTAGCATTATAGTTTACAGCTAAATATTCTGCTGGATCTGCTTCTTTTTCGAATAGAGAAGCATTATTCAAATCTAAACTTCCTAAGAAAGAAGCTGAAGCAAAAGTTCCTGGTACATATTTGCTTCCTGGATTAAAATCTTTTCCGTCATAATAACTTGTTGGAACTTGTGATAATAATTCCATATCATCATTAAGTGGAGTATAAGAATAGAACATATTGTTTCTTTCTTTTTCTTTTAAACGAAGTCTAAGACCAGTTCTCAATCTTCCTTTTTCTCCAGCAATTACAGAGAAAGGGAAACGGATATTTACTTTTGCGCCAAATTCGCTTTCGCTTGTTTCGTCTGTGTTTTCAGTAACAGAATCAAATTTAAATTCGTCAACAGATTCTCCAACTGTTGTTATTAAAGGAAATCTGATATCAGATAAATCTTCAAACATTTCTAAACCTTTCTGACGGTATTCGATATAACGCTCACCCGGACGGTATTCTCTTGCTTTTGCATAGTTAGCAGACCAATCTAAATCTAAAGTTGAGTTGATTAAGTGCTCTCCACGAATAGAATAATTTTGTACTCTTTGGTCTTCTAACCTTCTGTTTTTATTTCTGCTGTTGTCTAAACCTCCTTTTGTCTGACGTTTTACACGACCTTCAAAACCAACAATTTCTTCACCATTATAAAGTGGCTCAATATCGTCGTAAGTAGTTCTAAAACGGTTTTCTCTATCATCTCTCCAGTTGTAAATTGCATTAGCAAAAATCGTATTGTTATCGTTGAATTTATAATCTAAAGCAACAGAAGCACTACGACGGATACGTTGTACATCATATTTTCTAATTTCTGAAGCTTGTAAATATTGATTTCCAAAATCATCTTTTACCCACTCGTTTTCGATGTTATCAGAACCGTAATCTACATTGTTGTAAGATCCGCTAAAAACTACTCCAAGTTTATCATTAGCAAAACGGTTACCGTAAACAAAACCAGCAGTGTAAGAAGCGTGGTCACGAATTGGCAAATATCCTCCAGCAAGAGTTGCAGAAATTCTTTCTCCGTTTGGAGTTGCTCTTGTAATTAAGTTTACAGAACCTCCAATTGCATCGGCATCCATATCTGATGTAAGCGTTTTGTTTACTTCAATAGTAGAAATCATATCAGACGGAATTAAGTCCATTTGTACGTTTCTGTTATCTCCTTCTGCAGATGGAATTCTATCACCATTTAAAGTAACGGAGTTCAAAGATGGAGCTAAACCTCTAATAATAATGTTACGCGCTTCACCTTGGTCATTTTGCATTGTGATACCAGGAACACGTTTTAAAGCGTCTCCAACGTTAGCATCAGGAAAACGACCCATTTGATCTGAAGAAATTACGTTTCCGATGTTTTTGTTGTTCTTTTGTTGGTTCAGCGCTTTTGCTTGACCTTTTAAGATGTCTCCAACAACAACTTCTTTCAATTCATTTTCAGAAGCTTTAAGAGCAAAGTCAATTACATTGTTTTTTCCTTGCTCTACTTTTATTTCTTGAGTTAAAGTAGCATATCCAATATATTTTACTTCAACTTTGTAAGTTCCTTCGTTAATATTTAATAACTCGAAACGACCGTTATAATCAGAAACGGTGTATTTTTTCTCGCCTACAATTTGAACCATAGCTCCAGGAAGAGGTAGTTTGTCATCGGCGTCTAATATCTTTCCAGATATAATCGCTTTCTGTGCAAAACCTGTAAAGGCGAATAAAAAGAATGCTGTTAATAGATAAAAATTTTTCATTGTGTGTGTTTAGTTTGATTTTCGGTTGCGAAACTAAAACCTACGTATTACTAAAGCCTTGAAAAAAAATTAACATAGTGTTATGATTCCCGGCCAACATTAGAGATAGATTAATGTTAAAATAACATTTAAAAAAAAGAAATTTTATAGAATCGATTAAAAACAAATTGACTATTTGCCTGAGAATTAAATTTTTGGCGCTAAATTTGCCGTATCATCTTAATCAAAAATCATCAATCATGTTAAAACAATTTTTTATTCTATGTTCAGGAGTCGACCGAGACATCCTGAAAGACTGCTCAGAAGGCGAACAAACCAAATATGTTGGTATTGGAGCCACGGTGTTCTTTACAGCAGTAATGGCTTTTCTAGCCAGTGCTTATGCACTTTTTACCGTTTTCGATTCTATTTATCCAGCTTTAATTTTCGGATTTGTTTGGAGTTTACTAATCTTCAATTTAGACCGATTCATTGTTTCTACTATTAAGAAAAGAGATCGTTTCTTAGACGAATTTTTGCAAGCAACTCCGCGTATTGCTTTGGCTATTATTATTGCTATTGTAATTTCGAAACCTTTGGAGATTAAAATCTTCGAAAAAGAAATCAATACCGTTTTGCTTAAAGAGAAAAACGAAATGGAATTGGCCAACAAGAAACAAATTGGAACATATTTCAAAACAGACTTAGATAAAAATAAAGCAGAAATTGCCACTTTAAAAGCTGATATTGTAAAGAAAGAGAAAGAAGTAAACGATTTGTATTCGGTTTATATTACCGAAGCAGAAGGAACTGCTGGAACTAAAAAGCTAGGCAAAGGACCAGTTTATAAAGAGAAGCGAGAAAAACACGATGCTGCTTTAAAAGAATTCGAAACGCTGAAAAAGACCAACGAAGCTAAAATTGCCGAAAAAGAAAAAGCAGGTGTACAGCTGCAAGCCGATTTAGACAAAAAGGTTTCGCAAACGCAGCCAATCATTGAATGTTTCGACGGACTAATGGCGCGTATTAATGCATTGAATAAACTGCCTTGGCTGCCATCATTTTTTATTATGCTGTTGTTTCTGGCAATTGAAACATCGCCTATTATTGCTAAATTATTAGCACCAAAAGGAGAATTCGACTTCAAGCAAGAAGAAGCCGAAACAGCAATGAAAGCAACATTGGCACAAAATAAATACCAACGTGATTTACTGATAAAAACAAGCGCCGAAATGCATGATAGAGTCTACGCTGACATTGCAGAAGACAAAGGATTATTTGACCTTCAGCGAAAGAATGCAAAAGAATTGCTAGAACTGCAATCGCATAAATTTGTAGAAAAACAGAAGGCGACTTTATAAGTCGAAAGTTGGAAAGTCTAAAGTCATAAAGTCGATGTAGAGACTTAAAAAAAGAAAACCAGAAATAGAATTTCTATTTCTGGCTTTTTTATTTATAAAGAGAAGAAAACTTTAAGACTTTTGACTTTCGGCTTTACGACTTAAAAATACTTTAAGACTTTCGACTTTTGACTTTAAGACTAACCTACATATAGCTTAAAATCTCTTTTTTATAAGCGTCATATTCTCCTTGCATGATTAGACCATTGTCAAGAAGTTTTTTGTAATTCTGTAATTTATCAAAAAGTTCTTCTTTAGATAAATCGCTTAATCTGCGTTCTCCAGCTGGTTGAGTTGGCTGAGTTGGAAGCGGTTCATAAGTTTCTGTAACAGCTGGCGCAGCTGGTAAAATTTCAGCAAAACTAGTTACTTCTTCAGTTTCTATTTCTTCTATTTCGTCTTCAACTTCTGCTTCTTCTACAATTTCTTGAACTGGAGCTGTTGCCTGAACAGGATTTTTTAATAAATCTAATTGTTCTTTAGCATAGGTATACATTTTTCTAGCCTGAATTTTCGGAATATAATCTATAGAAAGAATCAGGTCAGTATTAGTGCTAAATGAAAATTCAGAACCTAAAATATTTTCTTTTACAAATGAGCTTGTAATATCATCCCAAGTATAATCTGTAAAATTCATTGAAAGACCTAAATTTTTAGGCGTGCAAATAATAATACGTTTATTGGTTAAGATTATACTATCTGGAAAAACAGTAATAGCGGGTTTTTTCTGCACTGCGATATATCCAACCTCTTCGCCTTTCATTAATAAATCTGTAAGTTTCGAAGTGATTTTTTCAATCGCTTTTGGATCTTGTTCTTCGTTCAGAAATTTTTTAAATTGTTCTTTCATGATTGTTATAAGTTGCTAAGTCACACTGTAACTAAGTTGCTAAGATTTTTTTCTAACGATGCAAATGTAATGCCTAATTTTCTAATTGCTTCGCCTGTTCGATAAAAATTTTATCTCGAGTCGGTTATTTCAATTTGAATTTTCTTTGTCAAACTTTTGAAAACTAATTCGTACGAATGATCTATAAGTTCTTTCACGAATTTATCAGGCAAACCTCCGTTTAAAGCCACAGTATTCCAATGTACTTTACTCATATGAAAACCCGGTTGTATCTCGTCATATTCTGCTCTGAGTTCCTGTGCGCGTTCTGGATCACATTTTAAATTTGTCGATTGCTCATTTTTTTCCCATTGCGAAAGAGAAGACAAAGCAAACATTTTTCCGCCTACTTTAAAAACCAGCGTATCTTCATCAAAAGGAAAGTGCTCACTTACTCCTTTTTTCGACAAACAATATTCGTAAAACGTTTCTAAATTCATAATTGTTTATTTACCAATTTCACCTAAATGTGTGTATTTAAAACCTTTTTCGTATTTGAGACCATAGCCAAAAATACGATCCATTGCAGAATGTGAAAATAAAATAATTCCTGCTAACTGCGCAATTTCAATATTTAAATAACAGCCAGCGGCATAAATTAAAAGTGCTATTCCTTTATGGTGAAAGATGTTGTATAGAAGTGCTCCGATCTTGTTTCCAAAAGCGTAGCCAATCATAGATAAATCGGGAGCTAAAATTAAAACCAAAAACCACCACCATTCATAATTTAAACGGTTGAATAAAAATATTCCGAGAACAAATAAAGCGACTTCCTCAAGTTTTAAAACTGTTTTCATTTTATTATTTTTTCCATCATCTTTTCAGGATGATTCAGTTTTGTAAATCCGAACTTCTCGTATAAAAAGTGAGCGTCGGTAGTTGCTAATCGCCAGATTTTAACTTCTTGCAATTGAGGGTCGTTCATCAGAGCTTCAATTAAAATGGATGAAAACCCTTTTCCGCGATGCTCTTCAGTAATAAAAACATCCATTAAATAAGCAAACACAACATAATCAGTTATGACTCGCGCAAAACCAACTTGTTTACCATCTAAATAAATTCCGAAACAGACAGAAGCATCAATCGTACGTTGGACTTCTTCCATGGTTCGTCCCGCAGCCCAATAAATGTCTTTTAAAAAGTTCTGTATAAACGGAACGTCGAGTTTTGTTTTATCTGTAGAAACAGTAATCATATTGTTTAGTTTTTTTGTCACTAATTACACGAATTTGCACTAATTTTTTTGCCACAGATTAAAGGATTAAAATGATTAAATCTGTGCAAATCTTTTTAATCTGTGGCAAAATAAAAAAGAAATTCGTGGCAAACCTTAAATCGTATATAAAATTGGTTTTGATGGGCTAGCATCATTTTCAAACGAAGCGATTTGGAGATTTAGGATATAATTTCCGTCTTCAATTTCGTCTGAAACATAAATCATTTCAGTAATTGTAGCATTAAATCTTGCATCTGGATTTACCTTGTGCGTGTCTTTTACATTCCAAAACGCTTTGTGTGCTAATAATTTTCCTTCGTCATGTTCTTTGTCTACACTTGGCAAATCGATCAATAAATGCTGAATTTCGCTTTCGCGGATGAAAATCGCGGCTTCTTCAGACAAATATGGTGGATTTGTATTCGAATATTTTCTTGATTTCTTTTCTTTTTGATTTGGAACTGTTCTTATAATTAAAGCCTCATTTGTCACGCTGAGCGAAGTCGAAGCGCTTAAAGCTTTTTGAACCTGTTCTTTTGTAATCACAAAATCATCTCCAATTTTTTCAGGTTCAACTGTAATTAGTTTAGCAAAAAAGAAAAACTGTTTTAGCGATTGATTAATGCTGTAAAAATCATTCGTAATATGACCTAAACATTCCGTATGCGTTCCGTGTCCATGCGGATTGAAGAAAATATTATTGAAATTAGTAGATGATTTTCCTTCTGAAACTTTACCAATCCAGTCGCCAAAAACTACTGGTTCAATGACCGGTTTTTCAATATACCAAGCAATCGGATTTTCATCTGTATTGGTTAAAGGAATAGAAATATCAATGGGTTTTGATAAGTCAATTTCGAAGTTGTTGATTTTTGCTATCATAATTTAACCGCAAGGTTCGCTAAGGTTTACGCAAAGGTCGCTAGGATTTTATTAAAGATTGTTTGCTATTCTTTTAACTCCATGTTTTAGTAATGCAACATTAAAATTTATTAATAAGCCTAGTTTGCAATTTGTTAATTTTAAGTAAGTCAATAGTTGAGCAAAATGAACTTCATTTAAGCAATCTACAGACTTTATTTCCAAAATTAGTTTATTTTCTACTAAAATATCTAATCGATAACCAACATCTAATTTTACATCTTCGTAAATTAATGGTAGAGCCTTTTGTTTTTCAACTGTCAAGTTAAATTTTTTTAACTCATAAAATAGACATTCTTCATAAGCACTTTCTAAAAGTCCAGGTCCTAAAGTTTGATGAACCTTCAAAGCTGAATGAAACACAATTCGTGATAAATCATTTTCGGGCATAAAATCAATATTTAAAAGCTTCAAATATAATACTTGCGCCTTAAAAATATAGATTTATTCCTACAAAAAAAATAGATTGCGTTCTTTGCGTAAACCTTAGCGAACTTTGCGGTTAAACTTAACTTTCAACATAAAACAAATCTGAAGCAATTCCATCCGTTAAAAATTTTCCTTTTGGAGTGGGTTTTAAAATATTGTTTTCTATAGAAAGTAAATCGTCGTTTAAGAACTTTTGAGATTGTTCTAATAAATAATTCAAATATTCTGAACCGAATTCCTTTTCAATTCTTTCTAAAGAAACGCCCCAAATGGTTCGTAATCCTGTCATAATATATTCATTATAACGATCTGAAATGGTTAATATTTCTGTTTCAATAGGAAGTTCTTCGTTTTGAATCGCTTTTAAATACAGAGAATTATTGGCAATATTCCAGCCTCTTTTTTCACCATCATAACTATGTGCCGAAGGACCAATTCCGATATATTTTTTGCCCAGCCAATACGCCGAATTGTTTTTAGAGAAATAATTCTCTTTCCCGAAATTGGATAATTCGTAATGTATAAAACCATTTTTTTGAAGCATTTCAACCAAAATCATAAAATGGTTAGAAGCGACTTCATCCTGTGGTTCGGCAATTTTTCCAGTTTGAATCAATTTGCTTAAAGCCGTTTTAGGCTCAACGGTCAAAGCATAACTTGAAATATGCGGAATGCCAAAATCCAAAGCAGTTTGAATATTCTGCTTCCACATTTCGTCACTCAATCCTGGAATTCCATAAATCAAATCGAGCGAAATATTGTCAAAATATTTTGTTGCTTCTTCCAAACATTTTTTGGCTTCCGCCGAATTATGAGCGCGATTCATCATTTTCAAATCGTCTTCGTAAAAAGACTGAATTCCGATGCTTAAACGATTTATTGGGCTTTTAGATAATTCTAAAATTCTTTCAGGAGACAAATCATCAGGATTGGCCTCAAGCGTTATTTCTGGATTTTCTACAACTTTGTAATTCTTATAAACTTCAGAAATTAAAAAATTTATTTCGTCATTTGACAAAACCGAGGGAGTTCCTCCGCCAAAATAAATGGTTTCTACAATCTCATTTTCAAACTCATTTTTACGCATGCCAATTTCTTTGGCTAATGCCAAAACCATATCGTCTTTCTTTTTCATTGAAGTTGAAAAATGAAAGTCGCAATAATGGCAAGCTTGCTTGCAAAAAGGTATGTGAATGTAAATTCCTGACATTTTTAATTAGATAATTAGAGAATGTGTCAATTAGATAATTTATTCGTTGTCTACAGAATTATCTAATTATCAAATTGGCACATTGACTTATTTTTTCACCCGATCCTCGTTTTGTTTCACAAAAGCATCCCAACCCGAATAGCTTTTTCCCGCGACAACTTTCCCAGAATTAAAGTGATGACAAACCGCAGCTGCCAAACCATCTGTAGAATCGAGATTTTTTGGTAATTCTTTTAAGCCTAAAAGCTGTTGTAGCATTTTGGCAACTTGTTCTTTGCTGGCATTTCCGTTTCCGGTAATCGCCATTTTTATCTTTTTAGGTTCGTATTCCGTAATAGGAATTCCTCTTGAAAGTCCTGCTGCCATTGCAACACCTTGTGCACGGCCTAGTTTCAGCATTGATTGTACGTTTTTGCCAAAGAAAGGTGCTTCAATCGCAATTTCGTCTGGACAATGTGTTTCAATTAATTCGATGGTTCTTTCAAAAATGATTCTTAGTTTTTGGTAATGATTGTCGTATTTGGACAATTGCAATTCGTTTAATTGCAAAAATTCCATTTTTTTATTGATTACTTTAATCAATCCAAACCCCATAATTGTGGTTCCAGGGTCAATACCTAATATGATGCGTTCTTGTGTCAATTTTTTTAATTGTAATAATAAGAGAATTTATTTTCTACTTCATTTTTGGAAAGATCCGATTTAATTACTTCATTTTTATCGTTTATTATCGAATATTTACCATTCTTCAAGACATAAAATTCAGTTTCTTTTTTCTTTGAAAAGAAACTAGGCTCCAGATATATTTTTTCATACATAAATGGAATTACCTGTTTATTTTGAATCGTAACAACACCATATTGACCATTTTTAGATAGAATAATTATTTTATCACTATCATAAAAAAGACTATCATAGATTACTGGGATAACGGTTTTTCCTTCTTTAGTAATTAAACCTTGTTTTTTATCTTTTGTTACGAAATGAAAGTTCGAGCCAGGACCATATTCTACCCAATTTGACATTTGGGTATACTGAAAAGGAATAATAATTCCGCCCAACCTATCTATAACACCATATAAACCATTTTGCTTGGCGATAAATTTATTAATCTGGTCATAAAAACAGGGCTGTAAATCTTGATAATCAAAATTTATTATTGTTTTTAATTCTTTATTAATGATTCCAACTTTACCATTTTTCTTTATGATATAATAAGCTAAATCCCGACTATTTTGCTCGATTTCTTCGTTGTCAATAGGATAAGTGATTTTGTTGTTCAAATCAACAAGTCCAAATTTACCCTTATATTTTACGATTGCATTGTTATTGCTTCTAAAATCTCGAAATTCATCATACATAATAGGAATTACTAATTCTCCTGTGGTATTAATTGCACCATATTTTCCATTTAAGTCCTGAATATGGTAAATTTTTTGGATCTTGTTTCCTAAGGATGCATGATCAAATGAAAAGTCTTTTATCTTGTCGTAAATTTTCTTTCCATTCTTATCAAGTAAAACCAAATAATTGCCCTTTTTTGCAACAAAAATTTCAGATTCATGATATGATTCTTCAGGGTGTTCTATAGTATCATATTCTGGTTTTACGCGTTCTTTTCCAAATTCATCAATGATCCCATATTTATGATTTTTAGAAACAATGGCAATTCTATTTTTATTGAATCTTTCACCGGTGTTGTATTTTCCAAAAGAAACTACTTCTTTTAAGTTTTTATCCAAATAAGCAATTTGTTTGTTTTTTCGAACTAAGATCAATCCATTCTTCCAAAAGGTACTTTCGCTTTCTCCGCCAACACTAATATTAGTTAAAGCAATTTCATCATAAATAAAATCAGATTTTTGCTTTCCAAACGAATCAAAAAATGCCCATTCTCCTTTTTTATTCAGAGAAACTAAACTGTCTGCTGTACCTTCGTTTGCGTTTTGATAAATGATAGGAATTATTTCCTTTCCTTGTTTATTTATAAAGCCATACAGTTTATTTTTCTCTACCAGAGCTAATCCTGTTTTTTGAAAATATGTTTCATCTTCAAATTGAATGGGAATTACAATTTTTCCGTTTCGATCAACAAAACCATATTTATTGCCCTTTTTTACACATGCTAAATTTTGACTAAATAGGCTAATATCATCATAATCAAAAGGAACAATTACATTTTCATGAATGTCAATGTAGCCATGTTTGTTCTTTAATTCGGCTAATATCATTCCTTTCTCATCTATTGGATTTAGGAATTTATATTTTCCTAAAGGAATAATTACATTTCCTTTTTCATCATTATATCCCCAAGAGCCTTTGCCCATGATTCTAACATACTGTTTTGGCACATTATTGTCAATTTTGCTACATGAAATCATTAGCATTAATAAAAAAACAAATATGATGCGTTCTTGTTTCATTCTTAGTTGGTTACAAAAAATTTCGCCAAGTTAACACAGAGATTCACAAAGTTTTTATTTTCTCCGTGTATCTTTGTGATTTCTTCGTGAATCTTTGTGAAATAGCTTTACTTTTGCGGCATGATTTCAATTCCACACAAAGCTAAGCAATTCCTAGTTCTTCTGGCCAAACTTTTAATTGTTGGCGGCGCATTTTATTTTATTTACAATCAGTTGGCTAACAATGACAAATTGGACTGGCAGAAGTTTATTGTTTTGTTCAAGAAAAACCAGTCGGTTTTAGGGATTTCGTTTATCTTGCTTTTGAGTGTTTTGAATCGTTATTTCGAGATTTTGAAATGGCAGAATCTGGCAGAAGTAATTCATAAAATATCGGTTTATGAAGCCACAAAACAGGTTTTGGCTGCTTTGACAGCAGGAATTTTTACGCCAAATGGAGTGGGAGAGTATGCTGGAAAAGCGTTGTATTATCCAAAATCGGAAGCCAAAAGAGTGGTTTTCTTAAACCTGATTTGCAACGGAATCCAGATGATTTTAACGATCATTTTTGGAATTTTCGGATTGCTTTATTTTAATGCACAATTTAATGTAATTACAACCAGAACTGTTTTAATCTTCTTTGGCGGATTTGTATTGCTTCTGATTATTTTATTTTCAATTAAAAAGATAAAAGTAAAGGGCTATTCAATTGAAAAACTAATTCATAAAATCAATGAAATTCCTAAATCCGTTCATCAGAAAAATATCTTTTTAGGCATTTGCCGTTACTTGGTTTTCTCGCATCAATATTACTTTTTATTTTTAGGTTTTGATGTCGATTTGCCTTATTTAACCTTGATGGCTGCGATTACATCGGTTTACTTTTTGGCTTCTTCGCTACCGACATTTCAATTTTTGGATTTTGCAGTAAAAGGAAGTGTTGCCATATATTTCTTCGGAATTTTGGGCGTAAACGAATGGATTGTAATTTTCATCAGTACATTAATGTGGTTCTTAAATGTTGTTCTTCCAGTAGTTTTAGGAAGTTATTTTGTACTTAATTTTAGAACCAAAACAAAAGAATGATTTCTGGATTATTTTCCATATTAGCAATTTATGTTTTTAGCATCAGTTTGCTTGTTTATGGATTTTTCAAAGTCAAAAAATACCCAAAAACAGATTTAAAGCCGCAAACAAGTTTTACTATTGTAGTTCCGTTTCGGAATGAAGAAGAAAATCTTCCAAATCTTTTAAACAGCATTTCGAACTTAAATTATCCGACAGATTTATTTGAAGTGATTTTGGTTGATGATAATTCTATAGAAAAATTCCAAGTTTTAAATTCCAAATTCCAAGTTTCGATAATCGATAATATTCGGGTTTCAAATTCTCCTAAAAAAGACGCCATTACCACGGCAATGCAACATGTAAAAACCGACTGGGTTATTACTACAGATGCTGATTGTACTGTTTCTGAAAATTGGCTTTTGACATTTGATAATTACATTCAGGAGAATAAAGTTTCAATGCTTGCAGGTGCTGTAACATACAAATGCGAAAATTCTTTTTTAGATCATTTTCAGCAATTGGATTTAACAAGTTTACAAGGTGCGACAATTGGAAGTTTTGGTTTGAATAATGGATTTATGTGTAATGGAGCCAATTTTGCTTACACAAAAACATTGTTTGAAAGCTTAAACGGTTTTGAAGGGAATGATGAAATTGCCAGTGGAGATGATGTTTTTTTACTCCAAAAAACAATTGAAAAATTTCCAAATGAAGTTCATTATTTAAAAGCTGAAGAAGCAATTGTAATTACAAAACCAACAGAAAATTGGAAATCATTGTTTTATCAAAGAGTACGCTGGGCGGCCAAAACCAGTTCGTATAAAAGTACTTTCGGTAAATTCTTGGGATTGATTGTTTTCTTCGGAAATTTAAGTTTTGTAATTGGATTTTTCTTGTTTCTTTTCGGAGTTTGGTCCTATCCAATTTTTGTGCTTTTTGCTTTTTCTAAGTTTTTTATTGATTTTGTTTTGCTTTTAATAACCAATCAATTTTTGAGGAAAACGAGAATTAAAAGCCTTTTATTAAGCAGTTTGTTATATCCTTTTTTTAGCTCGGCTGTGGCTTTGTATAGTTTGGTCGGTTCTTATGAATGGAAAGGCCGAAAGTTTAAGAAATAGCTTTAAATCAAGTTATTTTTCTTCTTTTGCTTTTAGAATAACAGGCAAAATAAACTGTGTTTTTACAGGAATACCACGTTTTATGGCTGGATTTACTTTCGGGAAATCCACAAGACGAGCATGCAGAATACTGTCAATTTTTATGGTATCGTAAGCTACAGAATCTTTAGGAAACTGAGGTTCAAACTTCATAGTAGAGTTTGGAAAAACGGTTACTTTTACTTCGATCGTATCCAATTCTGGATATAAAATCGAAAGAGTATCAACATTTAGTTTTTCTTGAATAAGGCCAGACATTACCTCAAAAAAACATTGCTGGCGAAGCTTTTTATCAGCAATTTTATCACAATCTGGAACAGAGGGATATTCATCAACTTCTTTCCAATTAATTGATTTTAATTCTTTCTGAAGTAACTCTTTTTCAGACGGAACCTGCTTCTCAAAATATTGACAAGAATGAAAAGCTACGCATATAAAAAGAAGAAAAAACTGCCTCAAGATTTTGATGTTGAATGAATGAACAAAAATACGATTTATTTTTCTGAGAAACTTTAATACTATTGGAATCTTAATCTTTGCGAGAATACATTTGGGGATTTGTACAGCAAAGAATAAAATGGTACTTTGTAAGAACAAATTTATCAAAAAAATATGGATTTATTACTGCTCATTTTGGGTTTTATATGTATGATTGTTGGCATTTTTGGAAGTTTTATTCCTGTTCTTCCAGGATTATCGAGCTCTTGGGTAGGATTGCTTTTGCTGTATCTTACCAAAGCTGTTGCAAATAACTATTGGGTTTTAGGAATCACTTTCGTTCTAATGGTAAGCATTACTATATTAGATTATGTAATTCCAGCAAAAGGGACTAAAAAATTTGGAGGAAGTTCTTACGGCGTCTGGGGAACCAACATTGGTTTGATTGTCGGAATTATAGCTCCAATTCCGTTCGGGATTATAATTGGACCCTTTCTAGGCGCTTTAATTGGAGAATTAATATACGATTCCAAAAATCATAAAAGAGCTATAAAAGCAGCTACTGGATCGCTATTAGGATTCATTGCTTCGAGTTTTGTTAATTTTCTGTTTGCAGTCGTTTATTTGGGCATATTTTTAAATATTGTGTGGGAATATCGAAACATTTTATTTTAATTTTATAACATTTTAAGCTTTTTAGCGTTGTTGCAAAAAATAAACATAAAACTTTTCTTAACTTTTTTTCTTTTTTATTTGAGTACGAAAGGGTTGAGTTTACTAGTGTTAAAGCGTTTTTTATGTTAACGGCTGGTTATTAAGAAGGTAAATTTTTAACTTAATTTTTGGAAATGTTAAAATATTTTATATTTTTATCACGATAAACGATAAAAAGCCTCACTTTATCGGTTATTTTAAATAAGTATAAATAATCATTTTTTAAGTTATGAGTATGACCCCAAACCTACAAATTGAACTTAGACGCTTTATTTCTTCTAATGTTGTCTCCAAGTTAAACAAGTTTTATTTTGAGAATGATGCACTTTTAATAAAGGGAATAGACGTCTCGATCGGTACAATTTTAATGGGACTCTACAACAAAGCCGAAGAATCTGATTTTTATTCTGAAATCGTTTCACTAATCCAAGAAGATTCCACTTTTTATCAAGAAGTAGATTTTAATGCAGGCAGAATTTTATCAGTCGACGACTGTTACCGTTTAGAGGGAAATGTTTTACTGAAAGAACTATTCTCAAACAAAAAAGGCAGAATTTCAGAAATGGTCTCAAATGAAGTTGGCATAAAAAGCGAAACCGCTAGAGAAATACTTAACTTTTCAGCATTACTAGTAATGTCTTACTTAAGATACAATCTTCAATTAATAGAAAGTTTAAAACTCCTTTTAGAAGACCAAAAAAGAGATATTTTAAACAGCATTCCTCCCGGAATAAAAATCATCCTAGGTTTTTCATCTTACGAAACTGTAGAAGATAAAAACCAATCTATCGGAAGATCTATTTTTACCCTTTTCGGACATAATTTCTTTAGTTTCTAAAAAATAAAAAATCCCATTTTCTAGAAGAAAACAGGATTCATTTATAATTTAATTTGAAAAGCGATTACACGTTTTTCAAATTGATAACTTCTTGATCGGTCAAAAAGCGCCAGTTTCCGCGAGGAAGATTCTTTTTGGTCAGTCCAGCAAACGAAACACGGTCAATACGTAATACATTGTATTCGAAAGATTCAAAAATAGAACGTACCACCTTTACGTTAGCTGTACGTAATTTAAGGCCGACTTCGCTTTTTGGTTCATTATCAATATAGCTTACTTCTTCAACAAAAACGCGGTGCCCGTCAAGAACTAAACCTTTGCTAATTTTTTCTAAATCTTCAAACTTCAAGTTTTTGTCTAAAGAAACCTGATAGATTTTAGAAGATTTCTGATTTGGTAATGTAAACTTACGAATCATATCAGTATCGTTAGTAAACAATAATAAACCAGTTGTATTCTTGTCCATTCTTCCTACAGGAGCAATTTTTGCATTTGTAGCGCCACGAACAAGTTCTAGAACGTTACGATATTCCTGACCTTCATCAAGAGCAGTCGTGAAGTTTTTAGGCTTATTCAATAAAATATATTCTTTCTTTTCAGGAGTTAGTGTAACACCGTCAAAATTTACAACATCATTCAGTTTTACCAAATAACCCATTTCGGTAACTACATTACCGTTTACTTTTACGTTTCCAGACTGAATGTAAATGTCAGCATCACGACGAGAACAAACACCAGAATTAGAGATGTATTTGTTCAAACGAATTTCATCTGAAGCCTTCTGTCTCTTTGCAGGCTGATTTTGTTTTCTAAATTTTTCAGCTGCTGCTTCCTGTGCTGCCTTAACTTCAGGTTTTACTTTTTTAGGCCCTTGCGCGCGCTTAGCCATAGGAGGTTTTGGCTTGCTAGAGTTTGGTCTTGAGCTATTTGGTCTAGATCCGCCTCTTTTATTATTGCCTTCCTTGTTGTTCATAGAATCATTAATTTGTGCAAAGATAGTTTTTTCCTGCTAATAAATCTTAAGTTCAATGTTCTTAGATTAATAGCGTTTTATTTTAAGATGTTAAGAAGCAATACAATTGGCTTTTTTGTAATAGATTATTCCGCAGAGATTCACAAAGAATTTCATAGAATTACACAGAAATACTTTGTGAATCTCTGTGGAAGAAAAAAACTTAATAATTCGAAATCAATTCACGACCATGCCATAAGACACTTGGATTAATCAGAACAATACAGCAAACGCCTGATACAATTAGGAATTTAAGGACATTATGAAGTCTTAGATATTGTTCTTTAGAGTCAGATTTCCATAAATAAATCAAGAAGAAAAGTAAAACTCCAAAGGAGGCATAAAAGTAGATATCCATATAACCAACATCGTGTATGTTTACTAAAACATAAACAGGAACGATCGTTAAAATGGTTAAAGCTGTAATGATTTGTTTAGAAATTTTTTCTCCGTACAAAACAGGAATTGTTCTATAATCGGTTACTAAATCGCCCTTTAGATTTTCTAGATCTTTAATCATTTCACGAATTAGCAAAAGTAAAAACAAGAAAACCGCATGCGCAGAAATCACTACAAAATGACTCATATGATTTTCTATTTCTTCAAACGAAATTTTGTTGTAGAAATACAATAAAATGGCAAAAAATGGCGTGACAGCCAGCAATGCAGACATTAGGTTTCCGATAATTGGATACTTTTTGATTTTATGAGAATAAAACCAAATCATGAAAATATAGACAGAAAAGAACAAAAATGCGCGCCAAGAAACGATCGATGCCATAATTACAGCAAGAAAGTTTAAACTAAAGTACACATTTAGCTTTGTTTTCTGACTAACCAAACGATCCAACATCGATTTGTTTGGTCTATTGATTAAGTCTTTTTGGGAGTCGTAAAAATTATTGATAATATATCCTGAAGCAATGGTAATCGCCGAAGCAAAAACAATTAGAAATAAGTAAAAATCTAGTAGAATATCCAACGCTCTAATTTCTGGCGCAAGTATAAAAATTGCCGATAAATACTGTGCTAAAACAATAATTGGAATGTTATAACCTCTAACCACAGAGAACAGACTAACAATTTTCATCATTAAAAGTTTTTGCTGTCTGCTTAACATAAAGTTTGTTTTGAATGGATTAGGTTAGGGAAGTTAAAAGATATTTTTTAATTCAAAAATTTAGAGTTTGTTTTTTAACAATTCTTTAGAACCATAACCCAACTTTCGAATACAGGCTAAGGCTTGTTTTTGGGTTATTTCAATTTCTCGTATGTCTTTTTTTTCTACAAAAACTACCGATCCGCTCCAAGGATTTGGTGCGTCTGGAATAAAAACAGTAAATACATTCTCGCTTATCTGTTCAATCAAAAAGGCAAATTGCCAACCCGCATCTGTTGGCACCATAATTACTTTTAAATCTTCTTTAGATTCAAAACCTAATATATTTTCATTCATGCTTTTCATAAATGAATAGCCAGGAACAAAACTTAAAATACCATCTTCTAATTTCTGAACTAATTTTTCAGCTGCCGCAGTTTTTGCGAGCAATCCAGCAATAAAACAAATTAGAATTATGATTAATATTCCAACAAGTTCCTGGATCGCAAGTCCTAAAACACTAACTTTCGGTAAAGTGCTTACGAGTGGCAGTGTAGTTTTTTGTACAAGACCATATCCTTTTTCTAAAACAATTATTAGTACAACCAATGGTACTAGAAACAGAATTCCACCTAAAAAAGTTGCTTTGATAATCTTTAAAATACTATTCATATTCAGTAACTTTTTTAGGTTAAATTTTTAGGACAGTCTATTCAAATAATTATCGTTTTTTAGGAAATTAAAATTGATAAACAACTTCTAATTTGTAGTCTTTCAAAGAAGCTTTAGCACGTTCTAAATCTTCGGTAAAACCAAGAATATAACCGCCACCGCCAGAACCGCAAAGTTTTAGGTAATAATCGTTAGTATCTATTCCGTGTTGCCAGATTCCGTGAAATTGTTCCGGAATCATTGGTTTAAAGTGATTTAAAACAACTTTAGAAAGCTTTTTAGTATTGGTAAATAATGATTTCATATCGCCGTGTAAAAAGTTTTCTACGCAGGCATCTGTATATTTCACAAACTGGTTTTTAAGCATAGCACGGAAACCTTTGTCTTTTAGGTTTTCCATAAAAATGCTGACCATAGGAGCCGTTTCGCCCACAATTCCTGAATCTAATAAAAACACAGCACCTTTTCCGTCAAAACTCTGAGTTGGGATTCCAGTTGCTTCAATGTTATCTTTAGAATTAATCAGGATTGGAATACTCAAATAGCTGTTTAAAGGATCTAAACCAGAGCTTTTTCCGTGGAAAAAGCTTTCCATTTGAGAAAATATATTTTTTAAGTGTAATAATTTTTCACGAGTAAGATTCTCTAGAACAGTGATTTTGTTGGTAGCATATTTATCGTAAATAGCTGCAACAAGTGCACCACTACTTCCAACACCATATCCTTGCGGAATACTTGAGTCGAAATACATTCCAGTTTCAACATCGTTCTGAAGTGTTTCTAAATCAAAAGTAACCAATTCTGGCTGTTGAGTATGCAATACCTCAAGGTAAGAAGCAAAACTTCTTAAGCTTCTGTTTGATGAAATCGCTTCTTCTGTAGGCTCTTCAGATTTTTTTAAAGCGCCATTGTAAAAGTTATAAGGGATAGAAAGTCCTTTAGAGTCGCGGATAATTCCGTATTCTCCAAAGAGTAATATTTTTGAGTAAAATAGTGGTCCTTTCATGATTTATTTTATGTCTTTCTAATAAAAAATTTAACTAAAGATACGGAAAATTATAATGCAATTGCACCGTGTCCAATTTTGTCGCAAATGTATTGACTATTCTGACAAAATACAACTAATTCGTCCTGAATAAATTGAAGTACTTTTTCGCTAACGTTTTCAGGATACAGTACATGGACATTGGCACCGGCATCAAGTGTAAAACACACCGGAATCTGGGTTTCATTTCTGAATTTCCAGATTGCATTTATGATTTGAAGCGTATTTGGTTTCATTAAAATGAAATATGGCATCGATGTCATCATCATAGCGTGTAGTGTCAATGCTTCACTTTCTACAACTTTGATGAATTCGTCTAAGTTTCCACTTTCAAAAATAGCAATCAATTTATCTAGATTTTCATGCGCTTGAGCAAAACGTCTTTCAGCATATGGATGATTGTGCATTAAATCATGTCCAACAGTGCTGGAAACTTGTTTTTCGCCTTTGTCAACCAATAAAATAGTATCTTGATAATTCTTGAAGTTCTCATGAATTGTATATGGAAATTCAACTCCAAATAAATCTGTGCTTCCTTCAATATTTTCCTGATTTCCCCAAACTACCACATTTCCTTTTACGCTTCGACAGGCACTTCCAGAGCCTAAACGAGCTAGAAATGAAGCTTTTTGATAAAAATATTCGTCAGTCATTTCAGGATTCAGCTGTTTTTCCAAGCTCATAAAATTCATTGCCAAAGCCGCCATTCCAGAAGCCGAAGAAGCAATTCCTGAGCTGTGCGGAAATGTATTTTGAGTATCGATTGTAAAATGATAGTCTTTCAAAAACGGCAGATAAACCTCAACTCTTTCCAAAAACTTCTGAATTTTTGGTTTGAAATCTTCTTTTGGTTTTCCTTCAAAAAGTAAATCAAAAGAAAAACTATTTGTCCCGCTAAGCGGAGTCGAAGCGTCTTTTTTAGAAAAGGCAAGTTTTGTTATTGTTTTACAGTTATTTAAAGTAAAACTAACAGAAGGATTTGCTGGAATCTGGTTGTCTTTTTTCCCCCAGTATTTTACCAAAGCAATGTTGCTTGGCGCACTCCATTCAAAGTTTCCTTTTTCTATTGTTGAAGTATATGAATTTGGTATAAAATAGGCTGCTGTAAACATGAAAGTATAAATTTTGGCAAAGATAACTTTTTCATTTTTCAACCATATAAGTTATATAAGAAATTATAAGCGGAATTTGCTAAAATGAACTTACATCACTTATATGGTTTAAACTTTTCTTTTGACTATTTTTGAATTCAAAATTTAATACCATGAATAAGTTCGTAAAGATCGCCATAGCATTAGTAATTTGTTTAACAGTAGGATATTCTGCGAGTTTGGTTACAAGACCAAGTATTGAGACTTGGTACATAACGTTGGAAAAACCAGTTTTTAATCCGCCGAATTGGATTTTTATGCCAGTTTGGACAGTGCTTTATATTTTTATGGCAATTGCTGCGGCATTAGTTTGGGATAAAATAAAAGAAAATACAGAAGAAGTAAAAAAAGCATTGCTATTCTTTATAATTCAATTGATTTTAAATTCAATATGGTCTTATTTATTCTTCGGACTAAAAAATCCGATGTTAGCTTTAATCGAAATCGTGCTTTTATGGCTGATGATTTATGAAACGTATTTAAAATTCATCAAAATCAATAAAATTTCGGGTTATTTATTAATCCCATATTTAGCATGGGTTGGATTTGCTACTGTTTTGAATGCCAGTATTTGGTGGTTGAATAAGTAAAATTTTAGGTTCAGGTTTCAGGTTTAATCAATGCGTTTACTTTATGAATACATTAAAGGTTTTTATTACTGTTTTAGTTTTGATATCATTTAAAGCTTTTGCTTGTTTGAATGGTGAAACCAAAATTTTAAAAAATGGAGCTTATGCCTATCAAGATTATGATGGAAATAATCCTCAGGGACATTACTTTTTCAAGGGAGATTTTCCAAGATTGATTATTGAACTTGACAGTTTATATAAGAAGACGAAAGATCTAGATTATCTATCTGATAAAGGATATCTTTTAATTGTTCTGGGAAAATATGATGAAGCTTTAAAATTATATCTTAACATTGAAAAAATTAAACCTAATAGATATTCCACAGCATCTAATTTAGGAACACTTTATGAATTAATGGGTGAAAACCAAAAAGCCTACAATTGGATTAAAAAGTCTATTGTTATAAATCCCAAATCTCATGAAGGATCAGAATGGCTTCACTTGAAAATATTAGAAGCAAAAGTCAAGAATTTAAAGGATGTTTCAGGTCAGTTTTTAATTAATACAAATTTTGGAACTTCACGTGAGCCTAAAACAAAACTGTCTCAAAAAGAGATTGAGGAATTGGCACAATCAATTTATTTTCAGGTAAATGAAAGAATGTCGTTTATAGAGCCAAAAGATAAAATTATTTCTATTCTACTATTTGAACTTGGCAATCTTGCAGAATTGTTAGGAAAAAATAACAGTGCGCTTGAGACTTACAGAACTGCAAGAAATTATGGTTATGAGGGAGATTTGATTGTAGAAAGAATGATCAATAGCGCCCAAGGTGAAATTGACTACTATAGTGAAAGAGCTCAAAGTTACGGTTCTCAACTTCGTGCATTAAGAGAAAGCAAAGGGAACATATATTCAGGTTATATATCTCAAATTGAAACAATTATTATTATCCTTTCGGGAATAATACTAATTTTATTAATTGCTTTTGTTGTGTTTTTTATAAAATGGAGCAAGCGGAAAAAGTCTACTCCAGTTTCTTAAATTCTTCGTTTTTAGTATACAAGAAATCCATAATAGTCAAAACATTTGGGTTCTCCAGAAGCGTTTTTGATTTCGGATCTGAGTCGCAAAAATCAATGAAAAGTTCCTTTTCTTCCGATTTTATTTTTAAATTTTTAATAAAAAAATCGGGAGGGCAATAAGCTATTATCAGTTTCTTAAAACGGTCGTCGGCAATTTCAATTGTTTTCTTCTGCCTACCTTTTAAAGGAAACGAAACTCGAAGCGCTTCTCTTATTGTATTATCATTAACCCCTGTGTTCCAGAATAAATCTTTGGCATTTTTACTTATTAATACATCTGCAACGTCATCAGCACTAATCTTAACTTTGTCAAATTCAACCTTAGTTATTAAAACTTCATTCAATTCTTCAGGTTTCAAAATCATATTTACAACCATGTTGTTTTGATCTATGTTTTCCTGAGAAATTTTAAATCTTTTAAAGAAATAGTCTTTGGAGTAAAAAAGCAGGCTGTCTTGTGGACGGACTAAAATTGAAAATTCACCTAGCTCATTTGTTCTTGTGCTAGTTTTAGCTGTTTTGTTAATCACCTCTACTTTATTAAGCGGAATGTTTTGCGCAAGAACTTTTCCGTTTAATAGTTTTTCTGTTTGAGAAACGCTGAGCTGATAAGTAAAAATAGAAATTGTGGTAAGTAATTTTACTCTCATATAGGATTAATTAGTTGAGAGTAAAATTATTAGAATAGTCTTAACGAAAACTTACAGAATCTGTAAATTCTTGTTAATTAAATAAAATAGAATTTTTGAATTTCTCTAATTCTCCATTATTAAATAAAACAGGCCCGTGACCAAAACAAAGTATTTTTGGTTTTAGCGAAGCCAATTTTAGAATGGATTTTCTATTGGTTTCTTTGTCAGCAGTAAACAAATGTGGTGGTTCATGTAAACCGACTTTTGTAGTTAAAAGGTTCATATTGGTCATCACATCTCCAACAATTAAAACACGATCTTTTTCTCTGAAAAAAGAGATATGTCCGCTTGAATGTCCTGGAGTTTCGATAACTGTGAATCCACCAATTTGATCGCCTTCTTTTAAGATTTGAGAAACTGGATGTCCTTTTCCTGCCCAAAAGTTCTTCTGAAATTTTGAAATAAAATGATTCGGATTTGAGTATTCTGTAATTACATTTCCGTTTTCGGCAAATTCTTTTTCAGGTTCGCTACATAAAAGCGGAATATTCAAGGTTTCACAGATTACTTTACTGCTTCCCTGATGATCGGCGTGGGCGTGCGTTAAGGCGTGTTTGGTTACCGTTTTGTTTTTTAAAGTTTTTAAAATTGTATTTGCTGAAGTTCGAATTCCTGCATCAATTAAAACATCTTCAATTACATAACAATTAATGGCATTTCTTGGAAATAAAGGGATTTGGTAAACGTCTTGGGCAATATTCTTCATCTTTTTCAAATTTTATTTTGACAAAGATTTGAATTCCATTTTTCAATCCACTTGATAAATGTTAAGAAATGTCTTGACGGATTCTGCTTAAAGATTCTGGAGTAATTCCCAGAAAAGAAGCGATATAAATTAAAGGTGTTCGCTGAATTATTTTGGCTGGAGCCGAAGTTAAAAAAGTCTGGTATTTTTCTTTGGCAGGAATCATTTGGAGTTTTAAAACACGATCGGCCATACATAGGTAATTCTGTTCGGCAAGAATTCTTCCGATACGTTCCCAATTTGGAATTTCGTTATACAAAAACTGCATTTTTTCGAAAGTAATCGAAAGCACTTCGCAATCTTCAATACATTGAATACTTTCAAAAGAAACCGATTGATTTATAAAACTGGAATACGAAGCGATAAAACCCTCATCACAGCTTAAATAAGTGGTAATTTCTTTTCCGTCTTTCAGATAATAAACTCGTGCTAATCCTTCAACAATAAAGAAAATCTTGTTGCTGATTTTTCCCATTGAAGAAAGATATTCTTTGGCCGTGATTTTTTCGTATTCAAAACAAGAAGCAATTGTTTCGATTTCATTTTCAGAAAAAGAGACAATTGCTGTAATCTGTTTTTGTAATGAAGAATATTTTTTTGTCAATTATATTAATAATAGTTTTTATGGAATACTTATTTTTTCTATTGCCCATTCTTTGGCTAAACCTGCTCCCGTTGCTTTTACTATTACAAATAAATTATTTCCTGTAGAATTACTAAACACAAAAAATGGTTCGGCATCATAAAATACTTTATCTGATTCATTTTTAGAAACGAGAAATTGCTCTAATGTTATTTTGTTTTTAAGAGCAAGATCTAAGTCATTATATACATAAATGTATGGAAGTTTCTTTTGATTCCAATTATCAGATACTAGTAGTAGATAGATATTGTTTTTTACTGATGAATGATCTAACCATTCAATAGGTGTGTATGGGTTTGTTTCAGTATTGATTGTACCGTTATATATCATATCCTGGCTTCTAAGTTCGGAAGTTTTAAAAACAGTTTTTCCTCTCGTAAATATTCTATTCCCATCTTCAGAAAACCATAGATTTCCGTTCATAATATAATCTCCATGATAAGGAGAATCGTAGCTATATTCTGCATTTCCATTTTGAATGTCATATTTCTCTATATCCATTGGAGACAAATTGTTTTCTGCACCATATATATATTTGCCTGACGGATGTAATCGTGCTTTATTTCCTTCGTAAATTTTTTCACCAACATGCTCATATTCATTATCGGTTGTCAAGCTTAAATTTATTGATCTTATAAAAGTCGATTGACCTTTGGCAGGGAAAACATACGCCCATTTATTGTTTCCAAGTACAATATCATATGCGTAACAAGATACTGGATATGTTTTTATAATAGTTTTGTTGGTTAGATTGATATAAGAAATATATCGATCATGTCCGGTTACTGCAGTTTTTCCATCAGGAGATATTGAGACACATGTTGGGGCATATGGTAAAGTTATACTTTCAATTAAACCTGTATTTGTTGATAAAATATTTACAGCAGAAGGACTTGCGGAGACATATACAAGCTGATTGGTAACTTTAGAAAATTCTGCATCAACAACATCAGAATTTAAAGTTACTTTCTGCTCTACAAAATTGGTTACACTTACAACTATAGAATCTTTTTTATTATTGATATTTATATATAATTTTGAATAAGATTTGCCATTTGGTAAGTTTTGTTTATCAACAGTAACCGTAATTTCATCATGATTTAGTGAAGTTACAGCTCCTTCTTTTTTAGAAAGCTCGACATAGTTTTTTGAACTTGTTATAGTGTAATTTAAAGCTGTTTCTCCTTGATTTTCAATATTAAGGACAAGTTTGTTATTGAAAATAGTAAAATTTAATGTGTCTGGTACTGAATAATTTGCTTCTTTGTTTTTTTCGTTTGAATCATTATTAGAACATCCAACAATGGTTGACAATATTATTAATGATAAAATAATTTTTTTCATAATTTTTAATAGTGTTTTAGAACTATAGTATAATGGAAATAATTAAGAGGTTTTAATTAAAAGAAATAGTGATTAATTAATATTGATTTTTTGAATTGCCCATTCATTAACCAAATCAGAATCAAGTGCCTTTGTTATTACAAATAGATTTTTTCCAGTTGAGTTGCTAAAAGCAAAATAAGGCATAGCATCAAAAGTTTCTACATTGTTTCTTCCCGTTTGATTGGAATATTTTTCCAATTCAAGTTTATTTACATAACTAAGATCTGCATCGTTAAAAACATAAATGCTATTCGATTTAATTAAATTCCATTGATCGCCACTTGAAAAGATTACATATAATTTTCCTTTTAAAGAAGAATGATCAAGCCAATCAATCTTATAATTATTTTCTGAAGGAATTCTGCCATTATATGCCCCATCTAAACTATTAAGTTCAGAGGTTTTTAAAACACTTCTTTCTCTAGTAAAAAGTCTATCGCCGTTTTCTGAAAACCATATGCTTGGAATAGTGTAGTTTTCTTCTTCAAAGTTAGATTCGTATCTATCATCAATATCTCCATTTTTAATTGTTAGACGTTGAACTTGTCCTCTTGATAGTGGACTTTGCATGTAAATATAATTACCTGAAGGATGTAACCTTCCTTTAGCTCCAGCGTGTAATTGATTGTATATACTTATGGGCATTTCATAATTATATTCCAAATTCATGTTAACACTTTTTATGTATGTCCATTGATCTTTTTCTGGAAAAACATACGCCCATCTATTTTTTCCAAGAACAATATCAAGTGCAGAGCAAGAAATGTTGTAGGTTTGGATTATGGATGGATTTTTTAAATTAACATGTGTGATGTGGCCATCATGACCTACAACAGCTGTATTGCCATCTTGCGAAATAGAAATACATGTTGGGGCATAAGCCAATGAAATTTTTTGAAATGTTTCGGTGTTGGAGTTAAAAATGTTTACTTGAGAAGGATTTGATGAGATAAAGACTAATTGATCTGTCTTTTTGGAATATTCAGCATCTATAACATTCGTCTTTAATATTATTTTTTCGTCTTTATTTTTTGGAGAATCGTTGTCGTTTTCACAACTATAAATTGTAAACAAAAGTATAGCTGCTAATAATATTTTTTGCATTTTTTTTGTAAGTTTTGCCCTGTTTTTGGAGGCAAATATATACAAGTCTTTTGTAAATAACTATAGAATTGCAATTAATTCAGAGGCATTATTAATAACCGCTTTTGCTCCACTGTTTTTCAATTCATCTTCGGTTCTGTAGCCCCAAGTAACGCCAACAGGAAACATATTAGCGTTTACTGCCGTTTTCATATCAATATCAGAATCGCCTACAAACAGGATTTCTTCTGGTTTTAAATTCCATTTTTTGCTAATCTCAATCGCCTCAAACGGATTTGGTTTTTTAAGTTCTTCTGTGCTTAAACCAACCGCAATATCAAATTGTTTTGGGAATATTTCTGATGCTATTTTCTTCGTTAATTCATCGGCTTTGTTGGAGAAAACAGCCATTTTGATATTTTGTGAAGTCAGGTTTTCTAATAACTCTACAATTCCGTCATAAGGTTTTGTTTTGAGCGTACAGATTTTAGTGTATTCATCGACCATACATTCAAAACAACTTTCGATTTCGTCATCAGAATTGTTTGTGGCTGGCAATGCTTTGCTTACTAAATTTCGTAAACCACTTCCGATAAAATATTGGTAAGTGTCGTAATCATGTGTTGGGTAACTTAGAGCGGTAAGCACTTTGTTCATCGCATCTGAAATGTCATGTAATGAATCTACTAGCGTTCCGTCTAAATCAAAAATAATTCCTTTAAATTTCATTTTATATTAAATATTTTGAGCCAGAATGAACCCGCTTGTCCAGGCATTCTGAAAATTAAATCCGCCTGTAATAGCGTCGATGTTTACAATTTCACCAGCAAAATAAAGGTTTTCGTGAATTTTGCTTTCCATGGTTTTAAAGTTGATTTCCTTTAAATCGATTCCGCCTGCCGTTACAAATTCTTCCTTAAAAGTACTTTTTCCGTTTACTTTAAATTCAGCTTTTGTTAATTGTGAAGCTAGGTTTTGCAATTGGTTTTTAGATAAATCTGCCCATTTCGTTTCAGAATCAATCCCCGAAGCTAGAACCAAACTTTCCCACAAACGATTCGGAAAGTCAAAAGGAGATTTTTTAGAAACGGCTTTTTTAGCGTGTTCTTGTTTTAAATCTTTTAGGACTTTTTCTGCATCTTCAAAATCAACATCATTTAACCAATTCACAAAAATGGTAAATTGATAATTTTTGTCGTGCAGAATGCGTGCGCCCCAAGCCGAAAGTTTCAGAATTGCAGGTCCGCTCATTCCCCAATGTGTAATTAACAAAGGTCCTGTCGATTCTAGTTTCGTCTCTTTTACATTTACGGTAACTTGTGCTGCAACTCCTGGTAATTCTTTAATTCTAGAATCTTTGATATTGAAAGTAAATAGGGAAGGAACGGGGCTTACAATTGCGTGTCCGTGTTCCTGAAGCATTTCCCAGATTTTGGGATTACTTCCCGTTGCCATTACTAATTTTTCGGCAGCATAATTATCAGTTTGTGTATCAATTTTCCAATGATTTTCTTTTTTGAAAATGGATTGTACACTTTGTCCTGTCAAAACTTTTATGCCTAATTTTTCAGTTGCTTTTAAGAAGCAATCGATAATAGTTTGTGAAGAGTTTGAAACCGGAAACATTCTTCCGTCTTCTTCAATTTTTAATTCTACGCCATGTTTCTCGAACCATTCAATTGTATCACCCGAACAAAATTGGTGAAATGGCCCACGAAGTTCTTTTTCGCCACGAGGATAAAATTTAACCAACTCGTTTGGTTCAAAACAAGCGTGCGTGACATTGCATCTTCCTCCTCCGGAAACACGGACTTTAGAAAGCACTTCTTTTCCTCTTTCTAAAATAGCAATTTTCAGTTTCGGATTTTTCTCTGCAATATTAATTGCGGTAAAAAAACCTGCAGCGCCTCCGCCAACAATTATTATGTCGAAATTTTTGATCATATTTTTTTGAGTTGCCACAAATTACACGAATTGGCACTAATTTTTTTTCTTGCCACAGATTACACAGATTAAAAGGATTTTTTCTTTCGCCACGAATTACACTAATTTCCGCGAATTATTTTAGGATGATAAATTTGTGTCAATTCGTGAAATTCGTGGCAAACAAATCTGTGTTAATCTGCGTAATCTGTGGCTATTTATATTTTGTCTGGATTATCAGAGATAATTCCGTTTACTTGATAACTTTTTACTTTTTGAATGTCTTCTTCTGTGTTTACTGTCCAAGGTAAAACCAGAAATCCTTTTTCCTGCATTTGTTGCACATTTTCGTTATTCAATAAATTAAAATCAGGATGTATGGCTTTTGCTTTTATTTTTTCGGCGAAAGCCAAAGCGGTTTCAACATTTTCTTCTGTTAAAACACCAATCGGAATATTTGGATTTAGGTTTGATGTTTCCTCCAACATATTCCATTCGAAACTTGAAATGATAAAATGATTGTAATTCCAGTCTTTTTTTGAAATATATTCTTCAATTAAGCTGACAACTTTCGGTGCAGTTCCTAAGCCTTTTAATTCGATATTGATCAGGCATTTTTTGTCAACCAAATCAAAAACTTCGATTAAAGTTGGGATTTGGTATTTTCCATCAATTAAAAATGATTCTAATTCTGCTAGAGTAAAATCACCCACTAAACCTTTTCCATTGGTTGTTCTGTCGATGGTTTCATCGTGAATTACGATGATATGCCCATCAGAGCTTAATTGAACATCAAGTTCAATTCCGTCTGAATTTAGGTTTAATGCTTTTTGGAAAGCTTGTAAAGTATTTTCGGGTTCGTAGGCTTTGGCACCTCGATGTGCAATCTTTAAAACATTCATTTTATAAAGGTTCAGAGTTGCAAAGGTACAAAGGAGCAAAGGAAAAATAATAGCCACAGATTAAAAGGATTAAAGTGATTTTTAAATCCGTGGTAAATTATGTCTCTCGCAGATTTTGCAGATTCGGCAGATTGCTTTTAAATTATCTGCTCAATTTCCTAAATCTGCGAGAGAAAAGTATTTTAAATCTCTTCTAATAAAACAATATCAAAATCATTGTCAATAATCACTTTTCCATCAATAACTTCAACTTCTTGATTTGAGTAATTATCTTTTAATTTAGTTCCGTTTGGAAAGACGTCGCCAACAGGAAGTTCTTTTCTGCCTTTTGGTAAATCTACTCCCATCACTACTTTATCTGTAAAAGAGCCTTTTGTAAACGTTCTGGAAAAAGTATAAGGATACGGATTAATCAATTTGTGAACACCAGCACCAACAGCAGGGTGATTTCGTCTAAACTGACCTAATTTTTGCCAATGTAAAAGTGTTTTTTGTGTTTCAGGATTGTTCTGAATATCCTCCCAATTCATATTAGAACGTAAAGTGGCATCGCCCTGAGTTCCTTCGACAACTAAAGATCGTGCCGATTCATCTCCATAATAAACCTGAGACATTCCAGGAGAAAGCAGTAGTTTGTTTGCTGTTTCAATGCTTTTTGTTCTGTTGGCATCAAAAGGCTGTCCGTCGTCGTGAGAAGACATATAATTAAGGACAGAATATCCTTTTAAGTCATTGTTAAGTGCATTCGAATATTTAGAAAATAAACCTTCGTAATCGTTTTGTGCTGCATTCCATTTAAACTCAAAATTGATCATGCTGTTGAAACCATTTTGAAAATAATTGACTTTTCGATCTCCAAAATCATAATCCTGACCACCGCTGATTCCGTAACCGTAAACTTCGGCAATCGTGTAAAACGGATTTTGGTCTAAAACCTGCATTGGATGATGTTTTTTCCAGGTTTCAAATGCATAATCGCATTCTTTTTTAAAATCTGCCCAAACGTTTTCGTCGGTATGTTTTACAGTATCTCCTCGGTAACCATCAATTCCAAATTCTAAAATGTAATCTGTAAGCCATTTAATGATGTAATATTTTGGTGTTCTTGGATAATTTGTTCTTTTGAAAAATTCATCCAAAGAAGATACTTCTTTTTCGTAACGACCTTCTTTTTTCCATTTTTCAATTAAAAAAGGAGGGAGCGCTACTTCCTGAGTACTTTCTGTTCTTACATCTGGAAGATTTTCTACCAAAGTACACATCGTTGTATTTTCGAATGATTTATAATCGCAGACAACGCCGGTTCTTACCCAGTCAGAAGGCCAAACGGGATCTTCGGGAGTTACTGGTCCGGTATGATTAATTACGCCATCCAGAATGATTCTGATGCCTTTTTCGTGTGCTTTTTTTACCAAATTGGCTAAATCTTCTTTGGTTCCAAAGTTTGGGTCTAAAGCTGTCCAATCTTTTGCCCAATAGCCGTGAAAACCGTAGCTAAGTCCAGTTCCCTCATCAACGCCGTCGTGAATTTGCTCGACAATCGGCGTAAGCCAAATGGCATTGATTCCTAATTTTTCAAAATATCCTGATTCGATTTTTTTAGTGATTCCGATGATGTCACCGCCTTCAAATCCGCGAAGTTTTCCGGGAGTTTTGGTTCGGTTAAAATTAACATCGTTTGAAGTATCTCCGTTGTAAAAACGATCTGTAAGTAAAAAATAAACATTTGCTCCTTCCCAAACGAAAGGTGTTTTCGAAGTATTATTCATTGTAACTGATTTTGAGCCAGAACAACTCATTATTAAGTATACTAAAGATAGATAAAGGAAAGTGTATTTTTTCATTATTTAAGAGTTTTTTAGATAAACATCATGTTGAAAAAAATAGCCACAGATTACACAGATTAAAATGATTTTTTTCTTTTGCCACGAATTACACGAATCTCCACGAATTAATTTATCATATTTAAATTTGTGAAAATTTGTGAAATTCGTGGCAAACAAATCTGTGCTAATCTTTATAATCTGTGGCAAAAAGATACTGCGAACTTCGCGGTTAAGCTTTATTCTAATTCTAAAACTAAAGCTGATTTTGGTTCTAATGTAATTTCAGAAGCTAAATCGAATGTTTTTCCTGTGATAACATCTTTACCAGATTTGTAGTTTTTGATGCTTTCTTTAAAACGGTTTGTTTTTACAACCTGTTCTTTTGCATTGTTATTGAAAACTACCATTACGGTTTTAGCATCAGTATATCTGAAATATACATACGTGTTATTTTCTGGAATGTAATGCGTCATTTTTCCGAAATGAACCGCTTCGTTTGATTTTCTCCAGTTGAATAATTTCGAACTGAAATCAAAATAAGCTGCTTGTTCTGGAGTTCTTCCTTCTTTTGTAAAAGCATTGTTTTTGTCGCCAATCCAACCGCCTGGGAAATCTTGACGAATATCGGCATCGCCGCCTTTGCCTTTATCTCCACCCATTCCGATTTCTGAACCGTAATAGATTTGCGGAATTCCACGAACTGTTGCTAACAAAGTCATCGCCAGTTTGTATTTTGGTAAATCATATTTGAACTTTTCGTTCATACGATCTGTATCATGATTTTCGGAAAAAATCAAAATGTTATTGGTATTTGGATATAAAAAATCCATTGCAAAATTGTTGTAGAATTTAATCAATCCGCTGTCCCAGTTTGGTTCATCTTCACTGAAAGCAGAAGTGATTTGGCTTTGAAGCGTAAAATCCATTACAGAAGGAAGGTTTGAATTGTAGTTTTCAATAGCTCCAATTTTACTGTCTTTTTGCCAAAAAGCTAAATTCGCTTGATTGTGCATCCAGATTTCACCTACAATATTAAAGTTCGGATATTCATCTGTAATAGATTTTGCCCAATTTGCCATGGCAGTTTTATCTGAATAGTTGTAAGTATCTACTCTAAACCCATCAAGATTAGCAAATTCAATCCACCAAATAGCATTTTGCGTTAAGTATTTTGCAACAAGAGGATTTCTAAGATTCAAATCTGGCATTGAAGGAACAAACCAGCCATCAACACAAACTTCCTGATCTATTTTTGAAGCGTGAATATCGGTTATTACCTCTCGTCTGTGATGCGTTTGCGTGAAAGTTTCGAATTGATTGAACCATGTTTTGGTTGGAATATCTTTCATCATCCAATGCGTAATTCCCCAGTGATTGGTTACATAATCCATAACCAGTTTCATGTTCTTTTTGTGCATTTCTGCCGATAAACGAGCATAATCGTCATTAGTTCCGTAACGCGGATCAATTTTATAAACATCCGACTGTCCGTAAGTATGATACGAATGCTGTTTGTCGTTATCTTCGCATAAAGGCGTGCTCCAAATTGTAGTTGCGCCAAGAGACGAAATATAATCTAAGTTTTTAATGATTCCTTCGATATCGCCACCGTGACGTCCGCTTGGATCTTGACGGTTTCCTTTTTCAGTTAAAGAAGCGTCGCTGTCGTTTTTCGGATTTCCGTTAGCAAAACGATCCGGCATGATTAGATAAATCAGGTCAGAGGCATCGTAGCTCTTTCTTTCTGCAGAATTGGCTCTTCTTTCTTTTAGAGCATATTTTTGTTTAAAGGAAACTTTATTATTGTTTTTGAAGGAGAAAGTTAGTTCAGAAGCTTTTACGTCTTTGGTATCGATGGTTACGAAAAGATAGTTTGGGTTTTCTGTTTTTTCTACATTTTTGATCGCAACATTGTTTGAAACCGAAGCTTCATATTGTGCAATATTTTTTCCGTAGAACATAATCTGCAGTTCTGAATTTTTCATTCCTGCGTACCAAAATGGTGGTTCTACTTTTTGGATTTGCGCTTTCGCGGAAGCGGAAAACAACAGAACCAAAAGGATTAGTTTATAGAGATGTGATGTTTTTTGGTTTTTCATAGTTTGTATTTTTTATTTCTTCTGTTCAAGCATCCATTTATATATTTCAGGTTTTGTTTCGTATAAATACTGAATTTCATGACCTTCATTTTCTAAACGGGTAAACTTGAAATTGTTTTTGGTTTCGCACGACTCAAGGCCTTTCGCAATTCTCTCCGTTTCACTAAATGGAATTTTATCATCGGCTGTGCCATGAAAAGCCCAAACAGGAATTTTACTGAGATTGCAGACTCTCGTTAGATCACTGTCGTTAATTCCTCCACAAAATGCAACAACAGCTGCAAATGTATCAGGAAAATCTAAAGCGGTAATATAAGCTCCATAACCGCCCATGCTAATGCCGGTTATGTAAATTCTACTTTTATCTATTCTATACTTTGATTCTAAATCGGCATATAATGTTTCGAACCAATTTTCTGTTGACCAGTATTTATTGTCGGGACATTGAGGCGAGGCAATTATAAAATCAAAATCCTGACCTTTTTCTACTAAATAGGGAAGACCGTAGACTTTTAGTTTATTCAGATCATTCCCTTTTTGCGAACCACCATGTAAATAAATTACTAGTGGATATTTTTTGGTTCCTTTGGCATAGTCTTTTGGCAAATACAAAAGATAATCATAAGATGCTTTTGTTTTGGTTTGGGAATATGTATTAAATCCAAAAATGGTAAAAAGGAAAATCAAGAAATTAAGTTTGAAGCGCATATTAAATTTATCTAGAGATGAAGAAAATAGTTACCTCAAATTTAATTTCTTAATTTGAATTTATAGTAAAAAGACAAGTAATCTATGGGGGAAATTACTTGTCTTTTAAAAAATTACTTAGTTTCAATAATGCTTATCGCATAACCTCCTCCAGGAGCAGAAAACTGGGATAATTTTGATTTATTGGTTACAGCAATTTTCTTGATAATATAAGCTTGCGGATTAGTTTTGTAATGCGCATCTTTTGCGTCAGCATAAATTGTTGCAGTATATTTTTTACCTTTTTCAAGGAAACTGAAATCGATGTTTGACGTGCGAGGAGTTTCTCCGTTTACGTTTCCAACGAACCAGTTGTTTGTTCCTTTTGCTTTACGCGCAACTGTGATAAAATCTCCTGGCTCAGCTTCAATATATTTACTTTCAGACCAATCAACAGCCACATCTTTAATGAATTGAAATGCATCTGGAAAACGGTTGTAGTTTTCTGGAGTATCAGCTGCCATTTGTAATGGGCTGTACATTGTTACGTATAAAGCCAATTGATTACAGATCGTGCTGTTTACATGTGATTTGTTATCAGGATTCATTTTACTGATATCCATTTCAAAGATTCCAGGAGTATAATCCATTGGACCACCGATTAAACGTGTAAAAGGTAAAACCGTAACGTGATTTGGTTTAGAACCTCCAAAAGCTTGGTATTCTGTTCCTCTTGCTGCTTCGTTTCCAATTAAGTTAGGATACGTTCTTGCAATTCCCGTTGGGCGAACTGCTTCGTGAGCGTTCACCATAATTTTGTAATCAGCTGCTTTTTCTATAGCGTATTGATAGTGGTTTACAATCCATTGGCTGTAGTGGTTTTCGCCTCTTGGTAAAATATCACCTACGTAACCGCTTTTTACAGCATCGTATCCGTTATCGTTCATGAATTTGTAAGCAGCGTCCATGTGGCGCTCGTAGTTACGAACAGATCCTGAAGTTTCGTGGTGCATGATGATTTTTACGCCTTTAGATTTTGCATATTCGTGTAAACCTTTTACATCAAAATCTGGGTAAGGAGTTAAGAAATCAAAAACATAATCTTTTGAGTGACCGAACCAGTCTTCCCAGCCTTCATTCCATCCTTCAACTAAAACAGCATCGAAACCATTTGCAGCAGCGAAGTCAATGTATTTTTTTACATTAGCATTGTTAGCTCCGTGAGTTCCGTTTGGTTTTGCTTTTGAGAAATCAGAAACTCCTAACTGAACAGTTGGAAAATCGTTTGTGTATGACCAAGTGCTTTTTCCTGTGATCATTTCCCACCAAACACCAACATATTTTACTGGCTTAATCCAAGAAGTATTTTCAATTTTTGATGGATCATTTAAGTTGTAAGTCATTTTTGAAGCTAAGATTTCTCTAGCATCATCGCTCACGATAATCGTTCTCCAAGGAGAGTGATTTGGCGCTTGCATATGTCCTTTATCTCCTTTTGCATCTGGCGTTAGCCAAGATTCGAAAACCAAGTTTTTATCATCTAAATTTAAGTGCATACAAGAATAGTCAATCAAAGCCGCTTCGTGCAAGTTGATGTAGATTCCGTCAGCAGTTTTTAACATCAAAGAAGTTTGAACTCCTGTTGGTGAAAAAGATTTTTGAGAAACGTTTGCTGTATATGCTTTCTCAGATAAACCTCTAATTTCAGATAATTTAGATTTTGTATAATCGTATTCCTGTGTGTCATAATCTCCTGGAATCCAGAAAGCAGTATGATCTCCAGTCATTGCAAATTGAGATCTTTCTTCTTTAATTACAAAGTAAGTTAGATTCTTTTGTGCTGGAAACTCATATCGGAATCCTAAACCGTCATCAAATAAACGGAAACGGATTACGATTTGTCTGTCTGTTCCTTTTTGGTTTAAAGTCACAGCCAATTCATTATAATGATTTCTGATGTGATCTACTTCTCCCCAAACTGGTTTCCAAGTTTCATCAAAAGTTGAGGTTTTAGTGTCAGCAATTGTAAAGTCGTTCAATAAAGATTTTTTATCATCTTTAAGTTCAAGACCCAATTTACTGGTTTTTACAACTTCTTTGTTTTTGTATTTTAAATTGTACGTTGGAGTTCCGTCGTTTTGAAGAGAAAATTCCATTACGAACTTTCCTTCGGGTGATTTTAATTGTTGTGCTTCTGCAATTGAGCTAAAAGCAAACAAGATTAAACTTGCGAAAAATAAGTTTTTCATGTTTTTTTGATTTTTAGATGTATTGTAATTTATTTTATTTGTACAAATTTACTTGCAATTACAGGATTTCCATTTACGATAATTGTTAAATCTTGATCGCCGTCTACAGTAAAAGTTGTTTCGTTATGATTTACAGCTACTTTTAAAATTTGGTTTCTGAAATTAATTTTAAAAGAGTAACCATTCCATTCTTTCGGAATTTTTGGAGAGAAATGCAATTGGTCATTTTTAACACGCATTCCTCCAAAGCCTTCCACGATACTCATCCATGTACCGGCCATTGACGTGATATGACAACCTTCTTCCACTTCTTTATTATAGTCGTCCAAATCTAAACGAGAAGTTCTTAAATAAAATGTATATGCCATGTCCATTTTATCTAAAGCTGCAGCCTGAATCGAGTGAACGCAAGGAGAAAGTGAACTTTCATGAACCGTAAATGATTCATAGAATTCGAAATTGCGTTTTAATTCTTCTTTAGAAAAATGATCTTCGAAGAAATAAAAACCTTGTAAAACGTCAGCCTGTTTGATGTAAGGTGAACGCAATACGCGATCCCAAGACCATTTTTGGTTAATTGGGCGCTGTGATTTATCTAAATCTTTTACTGGAACTAAATCTTTGTCTAAGAATCCGTCTTGCTGTAAATAGATGCCAAGTTCTTGAGAAATTGGAAAGTACATATCATCAGCTACTTTTTTCCATTCCTGAATTTCATTCGCCGAAAGGCTCACTTTATCCATCACTCTTTTGTGATCTGCAGGATATTCTGAAGCTACTTTTTCGATTTGTTCAGCAGCAAAATCAATACACCATTTTGCAATATAATTGGTATAGAAATTATTGTTGATGTTGTTTTCGTATTCGTTTGGTCCTGTAACACCAAGAATTACATATTGATTTTTATCTTTTGAGAAAGAAGCTCTTTGGTGCCAGAAACGCGCAATTCCGATTAAAACTTCTAAACCTTTTTCTGGAATATAAGAGTAATCGCCCGTGTAACGGTTGTAATTGTAAATCGCAAAAGCAATCGCTCCATTTCTGTGGATTTCTTCGTGTGTGATTTCCCATTCGTTGTGGCATTCTTCACCGTTCATGGTAACCATTGGATACAACGCTGCACCGTTTTTGAAACCTAAATTATCTTTAGCATTTTCAATCGCTTTGTCTAATTGATTGTAACGATAAGTCAGTAAGTTTCTTGCGACCTGCTGGTCTTTCGTAGCCATGTAAAACGGAATACAATAAGCCTCAGTATCCCAATAAGTCGATCCGCCGTATTTTTCTCCAGTGAAACCTTTTGGTCCAATGTTCAAACGAGAATCTTTTCCTGAATAGGTTTGGTTTAATTGGAAAATGTTGAAACGAATTCCCTGTTGCGCTTTTACGTCGCCTTCAATAGTAATATCTGACATTTCCCAGATTTTTGCCCAAGCATCAATTTGGTTTTGAAGCAAAGCATCATATCCTAAAGCAACTGCCGATTTGATTACTTTTTCGGCACCAGCCAAAGTATTTTCGTGGTTTAAAGAAACCGTATAACCTCCAATTTTTTGAATTGTTGAGGTTTGTCCTTTTGCAATTATAGTTCCGTAAGTATATTGAACTTTATCGACAGTTGAATCGATTGTTGAAGGCGAAATATTTGCATTTTCACCATTAGCAAAAATCGTATTGTGCATGAAAGTTGTAACCTTAAAATGCGTTTTGAAAGTCTGAGCTGTTACAAAAGCTTCGTTTGTTCCCTTTTTAACTTCAAGCGGTTCCCAGAATTTCTCTTCCCAGTTGGCATCTTCATTGGTTACACCAGCATCAACGTAAGGTTTGTAAACGATTTTTGCATCTTTATTTAAAGGCGTAATATCGTATTTGATAACTCCAGCTTCGTCTAAATCTAATGAAAGAAAACGACGAATGTTTACTGCGATTTCAGTTCCGTTTTTAAGAATAGCTTCAAAAGAACGATTGTACCATCCTTCTTTCATGTTCAATTCTCTGCGGAAATTTCTAACTTCTTTACAATTATGTAAATCAAGATTTTCTTCGTTGACTTCAATATCAATTCCAATCCAGTTTGGAGCATTTAAAACTTTAGCGAAATATTTCGGATAACCGTTTTTCCACCAGCCCACTTTTGTTTTGTCTGGGTAATAAATCCCTGCAATATAACTTCCTTGGAAAGTTTCTCCAGAATATGTTTCTTCAAAATTCGCACGTTGTCCCATAGCACCGTTTCCGATACTAAAAAGACTTTCAGACGATTTTACTCTTTCGACATCAAATCCTTCTTCTATTATGGACCAATTGTCTGGTTTTATATAATCTTGATTCATTTTTTCTTTAAATTAGAAAATACGGCAATTAAGGGAATTAGATAATTGCCTTGGTTCTTATTAACTTTTTTACATTCATTTGAGTAATTGAGGTATTAGAATATCTGTCAGTGAGATCATTATCTCATTGACACATTTTCTAATTATCCAATTAGCTCTTCAATAAAGCTTGTTGTGATTTGGGTAAAATCTTTAAAAATATGATCAGCTTCATGTAAAATTGTTTCCTCACCAATTCCAACACTTACCATTTCTGCAATATTTGCCGCTTGAATTCCGGCAACAGAATCTTCAAATACAATTGAATTTTTGGGATCAATATGTAATAATTGAGCCGCTTTTAAGAATACTTCTGGATCTGGTTTTGCATTGGTAACGTCATTTCCGTCAACAATAACATCGAAGTAAGATAGAACTCCAGTTTTTTCTAAAATTGGTCTTGCATTTTTGCTAGCAGAGCCCAATGCAATTCCTTGATTTTTCTCTTTTAATAGTTGTAGAATTTTTAAAACTCCTGGAAGAACCTCACTTTCATCCATGTGAACTAAATAAGATAAATAATCTTCGTTTTTTTGAACTAGCCATTTGTCTTTGTCTTCCTGAGAAGCTTGAACATTGCCTAACCCAAGTATAATATCCAACGAACGAACTCGGCTAACACCTTTTAAAAGTTCATTGTCTTCATGCGTAAAATTTATATTTAATGACTGAGCGATTTTTTGCCACGCCAAAAAGTGATATTTAGCGGTGTCAACGATTACACCGTCCAAGTCGAATATAAATGCTTTTTTATTCATTTTAGTGAAAAAATTATTCTTAATTATGATTTTTGAGAAACGTCGTCTACGTCTTTTACTTTAAAAACTAAAGCTGCAGCGATTAGGAAACTTACCCCGCTTGTAACTAAAGCATAAATGGCATCTCCGTTGTAAAGATATTTGACGATTGGGCCACCAATTAATGCATTTACAATTTGCGGAATAACAACAAAGAAGTTGAAGATTCCCATGTAAACTCCCATTTTTTTAGGTGTGATAGATCCTGCAAGAATTGCATATGGCATAGCCAAAATACTTGCCCAGGCAACTCCAATTAAAATCATTGGCAATACAACCCAGTCTTCATTTGGCATGAAATAAATTGAGATTAAACCAATTCCCCCAATGATTAATGAAAGTGAATGTGTTGCTTTTCGACCGATTTTTTTAGCGATGTATGGTAAGAAAAATAAAGCAACAATGGCAGAAACTAAGTTGTAAACACCAAATAGAATTCCGACCCAGTCTCCAGCATCTTGATATTGCTGGCTTGAAGTATCTTCTAATGGCAAACCGTAAATATGATGTGCAATTGCTGGAGTTGTAAAAACCCACATTCCAAATAATCCGAACCAAGAGAAAAATTGCACCCAGCTAAGCTGACGCATTGTTACTGGCATTTTTGCAAAATCAGTAAAGATGTCTGTAATTTTTGATTTTTCCTCAGAATCAACAATCACTTCATTTTGAGGATCTTCAAATTTTGCCAGTTCTTCTGGTGAATATTCTTTGGTTGTGAATAAGGTCACTAAGATTGAACCAATTAAAACCGCTGCACCAATGATAAACGACAAAGTCAAATTCAATGGAACACTTCCCGGAACAGTGCTGTTTGGTACACCAAAATATTTCGTTAAAATGTATGGAAGTGCTGAACCAATCACGGCTCCAAAACCAATTAATGAGGTTTGAATACTAAATCCTGCAGTACGCTGATCTGTTCTTAAATTATCTCCAACAAGTGCACGAAAAGGCTCCATGGCAATGTTGAAAGAGGCATCCATTATCATTAACATTCCAGCGCCAACCCATAAAGCAGGAAGTACAGAAATGAAAATATTAGCTTGTGGCATTAGAATTAATCCTACCGAAGCTAAAACGGCTCCCACTAAAAAGAAAGGTTTTCGTCTGCCGAATTTTCCCCAAGTTTTGTCGCTGTAATGACCAATGATGGGCTGTACTATTAATCCCATAAGAGGAGCAATAATCCAGAACCACGAAAGTTCATGTACGTCGGCACCAAAAATTTGAAGAATTCTGCTGGCATTTGCATTTTGAAGTGCAAACCCCATTTGGATTCCTAAGAAACCGAAACTCATATTCCAGATTTCCCAGAAACTTAATTTACGCTTTTCCATTATCGTAATTTGAAAAATTATACGATAAGCGCCTTGCTTATCAAAACTTTGTTCTTTTCGAAGTAAAACTAAAAGCCTTGATGGGCGTAAAATTATAAATTATTTTTTTATTTATGCTAATAAAAAAGCCATAAATATTTTTTATGGCTTTAGAAAGTGTTGATTTTAAGTTTTTTAGTCAGTAGATTCTCTTTTTATTAAATGAGTTTCTATGACTTCTGTGGTATAGTTTTCAGTATGTTCTTCGTCGTCATCTTCTTCGGCCTCAAGTCTTTCGATAAGCATTTTAGCTGCTTTGTTGCCCATTTTTTCACCACTTTGACTAACGGTTGTAATTGTTGGAGTAGAATATTTTGAAATAATTCCGTCAGTAAATGCAATTACTGCTAAATCTTCAGGAACTTTAAGCCCCATTTTATTAGCCGTTTTTATAATTGTTACGGCAAAAAGCTCGTTTACAGCAAAAACAGCATCAAAAGCTCTTTCGTGCAAAAGCTGACTGATAGTTATTTCGCAAGTTTCTACATCTTCAATTTTGATGATCAGGTCTTCATTAAAGGGTAATCCATTATCTAATAAAGCTTTTTCGTAGCCATCGGTTCTCAATTTTCCAACGCTTACATAATCGACTGTAGTAACTAGAGCAATCTTTTTGCGGCCATTGTCGATTAAGCTTTGAACTGCTTCATAAGCAGCAGATTTATCATCAATAATTACTTTATCGCATAAAATATCATTAGTAACACGATCAAACATTACTACAGGCATCCCTTGATTGATAACTTCGGTGATATGATGGAAGTCTCCTTTAAACTGTGTTTCTTTAGAAAGAGACATGATAAAACCATCGATACTTCCGTTGGCTAACATTTCCATGTTTAGAACTTCTTTGTCAAAAGAATCATCTGATACACAGATTACTACACTGTATCCGTGTTCGTTTGCAACCTGCTCTACACCATTGATAACAGTTGAGAAAAAGTAGTGTACAATTTCTGGAATAATAATCCCGATACTCTTTGTTTTTCGGTTTTTTAAACTCAGAGCAATATTGTTTGGTTTGTAGTTGTAAAACTTCGCAAAAGCCTGCACTTTCAGTCGTGTTTCTTCTCCAATTTCGAGACTGTTTCTTAGTGATTTTGAGACAGTTGAGATAGACACGTCAAGCTCCTTTGCAATCTGTTTGAGGGTTATTTTACGTTTCATGAGGTTAGTTGAAAAAAATCTAATTAGTAATAAAGGTGTATAATATTTTTGGTATTTGCAATTTTAACGCTAAAAGATTACAAAAAATAGAAAGTTTTCAACACTACCACGTTTTCGTAAAGCAATAAAAATAGCCTCCTGTCGAGCATGTTAATAAATTCATAATTTTGAAATTCGAAGTAAAATTAAAAACTTAACTAACATTCAAAAACTCAAAACTAATTTAAACAAAAAGTATGAAAACAATTTACAAAAAGTTGTTATTTTTATTCCTATTGTTGCCTTTTACAGTGTTGGCTCAGAACACTTTAAAAGGGACTGTTGTTGACAAAACAACTGGTCAGCCAATCCCAGGAGTAAATGTAAATGTACAAGGTGCTCCAAATGGTGCATCAACTGGATTTGATGGAAATTACCAGCTGTCAAATGTTAAAAACGGTAACAAAATCGTTGTTTCTTTTATTGGATACAAGACAGAAACAATTGAGTACAATGGCCAAAAAACGCTTAACATTTCTTTAGAAGAAGATACAAATCAGCTTAAAGAAGTTGTGGTGCAAGTTGGTTACGGTACTGTGAAGAAAAAAGATGCAACAGGATCTGTTTCGCAAATTGCAGCAAAAGATTTTAATAAAGGGATTAACGTAACTCCAGAATCATTAATCAGCGGACGTATAGCTGGTGTTAATGTAGTTGGGGGTGGAGCTCCTGGAGCAAAAGCTGATATTAGAATTCGTGGAGGATCTTCATTAAGTGCTTCTAATGAGCCATTAATTGTAATTGATGGACTTCCAATGAGTAATGCAGTTCCTAGTGGAGCAACTAGTATATTGTCTACAATAGATCCTAGTGATATCGAATCATTTACTGTTTTGAAAGATGCATCTGCAGCAGCAATTTACGGTTCTCGTGCCGCAAATGGTGTAATCGTAATTACTACTAAAAAAGGAACTAAAGGTGGCGTAAAAGTAAACTTTAGCTCTCAAGTTGGTATCAATACTGTTGCTAACACTGTTGATGTGATGAGTGCAGATGAATATCGTGCTATTGTAAATGCAAATGGTACTTCAGCTCAAAAAGCTTTATTGGGTACAGCAAACACAAATTGGCAAGATGAAATTTTTCATACTGCTCTTACAACCAACAATAATATATCTGTAAGCGGTTCTTTATTCAATAAATTACCAGCACGTTTATCTGTTGGAAATGTTGATAATCCTGGAATTTTAAGAAATACTTCTTTTGAGAGAACTACGACATCGTTATCGTTAAATCCAGTTTTATTTGATAATCATTTAAAAATAGATATTACAGGAAATTTAGCTTTTGGAAAAAATCAATTCCAAAATGAAGGAGCAGTAATTAGTAGTGCAATCATATTTGATCCAACACAACCAGTTTATCAAGCAGGTTCTCGTTACGGAGGATACTTCGAGTGGTTGGAAGGAAATGGAAATGTACCGTTATTGCCAGCAAGAAACCCTGTGGCAAGATTAAATCAAGAAGATAGAAGAGCAACTTCTACAAGAAAATGGGGTAATATTAGATTAGATTATAAATTTCATTTCTTCGAAGATTTAAGAATCGTTGCCGAAGCAGGTATCGATAAATTTGACAGTGATGGGTACAATGCAATAAGTACTGAAAGTATTTTAGGATATCAGCCTAATTCATTTGATAAAGGTAATTGGGTAAACTTAGGAGGTTATACTCACTATACAGATAATCGTCAGAACAAAAACTTAAACACATACTTTAACTATACTAAAGATATCGGTAAGTTTAAAATTGATGCAACAGCTGGTTATAACTATCAGTTATTCCAGAGAGAAGGATTTAATTCTGGAGATATCAAACAACCAAATCCACCAGCAGACGTTACAACTGATCCAGACATCAATTTGCAATCGTATTTTGGGCGTGTGAATTTAGGATATGACAGTAGATATTTATTAACTGTTAATTACAGAAGAGATGGGACTTCACGTTTCTCTAAAGAAAATAGATGGGGTAACTTCGCCGGAGGTGCTTTTGCATGGAATGTAGCTGAAGAGTCATTCTTAAAAGATAATGAAACATTATCTAGTTTAAAATTAAGAGTTGGATACGGAACTACTGGTCAGCAAGATATTCCACCTGCATATGATTTCTTAAGAAGGGTAACTTTTGGAACGATTAATACGCAGTATCTATTTGATGGTGTTATTTACAAAGCAGCAAGACCAGAAGGATACAATGAGAATATTAAATGGGAAGATTTGGCTGAGATGAACATTGGTGTTGATTTTGGTTTCTTTAAAGAAAGATTGACAGGTTCTATTAACTATTTTGATAAAAAATCTAGTGATTTATTAGCAGATATCCCAGTTCCAGATGGAGCAAACATTCGTAACCAAGGATATAGCAACATTGGAAGCGTTAGAACTAAAGGGGTTGAATTTAGCCTTCAATCGGATATTATTAAAAATGATAAATTAACATGGAATGTTGCTGCCAACGTAACTTACATTGATCAAAAAATTTCTGACTTAGGGGTAACAGCTCCAGGATTTCAGGGATATATCACCGGAGATGTAATTGCCGGAGGTACTGGTAACCAAGTGTTAATTCACTCTGAAGGTTATGCTCCAAATTCATTCTTTGTATTTGAGCAATTATACGATGCAAACAAAAGACCTATTCAAGGGGCTTACGCAGATAGAAATGGTGATGGTGTAATTACAGATGCTGACCGTTATAAATATCATAAGCCAACAGCAGATTATACTTTTGGATTGTACTCTACTTTGAATTACAAAAAATTCGATTTTACAATGAACTGGAGAGCTAGTTTAGGAAATTATATTTTTGATAACGTAAGTTCTGATAAAGGATATTTACAAGCAGGTTTAAGAAGAGATTCTGATCTAGCAAATATTACAAAAGATTATTACAATACAGGTTTTACAACTGAAAGTAATTCAAATGGAACTCAACGTAATTACTCAAATTATTACGTAAAAGATGCTTCTTTTATTAAGTTAGATAACATTGTATTAGGATATACATTTGATAAATCATTACTAAAAGCAGCTTCATTACGATTTACAGCGGGAGTTCAAAATGTTTTTGTACTTACAAAATACAATGGTTTAGATCCTGAAAAATTCAACGGAATAGATAATAATGTTTATCCAAGAGCGAGAACATTCTTGTTTGGAGTAAATGCGAATTTCTAATAGTACATTGAAAATTAAATTTAAAAAATAAACAAAATGAAAATATCATTTAAATATATATCTTACTTTCTCCTATTGATTTTGGGAGTGAGTATGACACTTGCTTCATGTACAAGCGACTTAGATGTAACGCCAAAGGATGATGACGAGTTTCTTTCTGATGACTTTTTTAAAGATCCAACATCTTACAAACAAGTATTAGCAAAATTATATGCTGGTTTATATGTAGGAGGAAATGATGGTGATGGTCAAGCAGATATTGCTGGTCTTGGAGGAGATTTCAGTAGTTACCTTAGGTTGATGTTTGTTACTCAGGAATTTCCAACAGATGAAGCTATTGTTGCTTGGAGTGATGATGGTTTGCCAGCTATAAATGGACAAAAATGGAGCCCAAGTAATCAGTTCTTGTACGGAATTTTTTCAAGAGCTTTTTATGAAATTAGTGTTGCGAATGAATTTTTAAGACAAAGTACAGACGAAAAACTTGAAGAAAGAGGTTTTGATGCAAAAGTAAAAGCAGAAGTAACTACTTTAAGGGCAGAAGCACGTTTTTTAAGAGCTTTTTCGTATGTGAATTTAATGGATTTGTTTGGAAACGTGCCTATTACAACTGAAAAAGATCCAGTTGGGTATTATTTTCCAGAACAAAAAACAAGAGCAGAAGTTTTTGCTTTTGTAGAGTCAGAATTAAAAGACATGGATGCTACTTTAGCAGCTTCTGGATCTAATGAATATGGTAGAGTTGATAAAACAGCAGCTAAATTTTTATTAGCACAAATTTATTTAAACTCTAAAGTTTATACAGGAACAGAAAGATATAATGATGTAGCTACAATATGTAACGAAATTGTAACAGGTTCTGCATATACTTTTGCTAATGTTCCTTACCGCTATTTATTTTCTGCAGATAATGATAGAAATGGAGCGCAAAATGAAGTTATTTTCCCTGTTGTTGGAGATGGAAATGCAATTAGAGCAATTGGTGGAGGTATGAGTTTTATTTTACACGCTTCTATTGGAGGAAAAATGGTTAGTGCAGATCAAGGAATGGATGGAGGTTGGTCTGGTATCAGAACAAGACCAGAGTTTGTTAGTTTATTTCCTGACGTAAATGCAGCTTCTGATAAAAGAGGAACATTTTTTACTGACGGACAGACTTTGGATATAGCTGATTACGGAGTGTTTACTAATGGTTATGCAGTTACAAAATTTACAAATGTAAATTCTGATGGTTCTAAAGCACAAAGACCTGATATGCCAGATACAGATTTTCCAATGTACAGATTATCAGATGTATATTTAATGTATGCTGAAGCTACGCTTAGAGGAGCATCAACAGGAAATATGACTACGGCTTTGGAATATATCAATAAAATTAGAGCAAGAGCAAGCGCTGGTATTATTACAAGTTCTGAATTAACATTAGATTTTCTTTTAGATGAAAGAGGTCGTGAGTTATTTTGGGAATGTCACAGAAGAACAGATTTGATTCGTTTTGGTAAATTCACAGGATCATCTAAAATTTGGCAATGGAAAGGCGGAATTAAAAATGGTAGCGGTACAGATTCATATAGAGATTTGATGCCTATTCCGTCAAGAGCTATTCAAGCAAACCCAACTTTAAAACAAAATCCAGGATACTAACTAACCCTTATAAAAAATAAATAAAATGAAAAATATATATAAAATTTTAATCGCATTCATTGGTGTATTAGCGGTGTCATGTAATGCAGATGATGTAGAAGAAAGACCAGTAATTACGCCAGAGTCAACACCTGTTTTACTTAGCCCACAAAATGACTTTAACATTGTTCTTACTAAAGAAAATGAAAAAGAAATTGCAACTACAGTAATTTGGGATTATGCAAAATATAGCGGTACTGCTACTGTTGTTAATTATACTATCGAAATTGCAAAAGCAGGTACAAGCTTTGCTGCACCTGTTGCAGTTACTACAACAACAGAGCGTTATAAAGCGTTAACTGTAGCTGAATTAAACTCTGCTTTGGTTAATGGTGGCTTTATTGAGAAAGAAGAAAACAGTGTTGATATTCGTATCAAAGCTACAGTTGGTACTGGAGCAGAAGCACAATATTCTAATTTTTATACTTTTAAAGCAACTCCTTACCATACACCATTAGCAACTTCTCACTGGTTAGTGGGTGCTGCAACTCCTGGAGGATGGACTTGGGATGGTGATGCTGAAACTGAGTTCCCACTAGTAGTTGGTAAAACAGATGTTTACCGAGTAACTGTTGTTCTTAAAAGCGGAGAAGCATTTAGAGAATTCTTAGGAAATAACTTTACAAGTAATGGTAACTGGGATGCAAGTCATAACTATACTTACTACTCTGGATTAGGTTATACTATTGATGACGAATTAGTAAACGCTGGAGATGGTGACAGTAACTTTAAATATACTGGACCAACGGGACCAAGAGTTTTAACAATCGATAACGGTGCTAAAACGATCACATTAGATTAATTTTTCGAACACAATATTTCAAAAGGGCTGTCTTGATAGACAGCCCTTTTTTTATGCAATTTTCTCAAAACAGTCAATCGTTTTATTTTTATTATTTTATGGTTAAAAATGAAATACTGATAATTATTTTATTATTTTTTTAATGTTATTGTTATTTATTAACACTATAACGTTATAGTTTGATTCAGAAATACCTTACCGTTAATCGGTAAGGTATTTTTTATATTTTTAAAAAATCAATAGCATTTTACTGCTAAAAATTCCCATTTTTTTTGATTTATTAGTCTGATTAGTTTGTAGTTGCAAATGCAAATTAAAAGACTCTTAAATACAGGTTGCGCAACCTAAGACCGAGCCTGAAATTGATGTCACTAAAAGATGATTTTGTAACACCCAAAAAGCGGAAGCCGAAAAGCTTACGAGTAGGCTAGTTTAACTTATTAATAATGAAAAAAATTAATTTAAAAAGTATTAATGAGGGAATGAAAAGAGAAGAAATGCGAATGATAAAAGGTGGCTGCGGATGCGGCGCTGGTCTGGGCAGTTCTTGTATTCCTAATAGTCCAGTGTTTAATTGTGCTGCTCCTTTAAAATGTATTCCTAAACCACTATTTCCGGGAGATACATTTACTGCAGTTTGCTCTTAAGCTTTAAAAATGCATTTCAAACAACAACCAAAAAGCGGAAGTCGAAAAGCTAATGAGTAGACAAGTAAAACATTAAAATTTATTAAAAATGAAAAAGATTAGTTTAAAAAATATTACAGAAGGTTTAAAAAGAGACGAAATGAGAATGATTCAAGGAGGATCTGGATGTGGATCTCCAGCAGGAAGTTTCTGCTATGTAAACCATGGTATTTTTAATTGCGCACCAACTTTAAAATGTGTTCCAAAACCACAATATCCAGGAGACATTTATACAGGAATTTGCTACTAAGCGATTCTTTAAATTTTATAAAAAGACTATGCTATAAGTAATCTTATAGTATAGTCTGTTTTTTTAGCTCGAGAAAATGAATAAAATAATATTACTAAACTGTTACTTAGGAAAGCTTCCTTGGTATTTTGATTTTTTTCTAAAGTCTTGTGAGACTAATCCAAGTATTGATTTTGTTATTTTTTCTGATGATGAAGAAGAAAGAGAAATTCCGAAGAATGTAAAAATTATAAAATTTACATTGGAGGATTTCAATTCTTTAGCTTCACAAAAACTCAATCTTGATATTCAAATCTCTAGCGCTTATAAAATTTGTGATTTTAAACCCGCATTTGGTGTCATCTTTCAAGATCAGATTTCTGGATATGACTTTTGGGGCGTTTGCGATATCGATTTGGTTTTTGGAAGAATTAGAGAATTTATGACCGAAGAGCTACTGGATAATTTTGATGTCATTTCGGTTAAAGATTCTTTTCCGTCGGGTTATTTTTTACTTTTTAGAAATAATTCTATTGTCAATTATCTATTTGAAAAAAGTAAGGACTATAAATTCATTTTTACATCCAATGACAATTATTGTTTTGATGAATGCGGTGGAGCTTATGATGAAGTAATTTCTGGAATAAATATTCTTGATGTACCTACAGAAACAGAAAGTATTCATCATGTTTTAGTAAAAGAACAAAACAATATTAGAGTACATTTTGATTTGTTTATTATTGAGGGCACACCTGGAAAAATAAAATGGGACAATGGAATTTTGAGCTATAAAAATGAGTATGAAGTTTTACTCTATCATTTTAGCAGTTATAAGAATAACATTTTTGCCGTTCAAAAAAGATGGAAGAAAATACCCAAGTCCTATTATATTGATAAATACAACGTCAGAAAAAGTTCAAACATTTTTTTTGCTAAATGGACAGATCATATAAATCCAAATTTTAAAAATTTTCTTTTTAGAACAGACATGTTTTGGTCCAAAAAGTTAAATGTTACAGCATTGCGAAATTTGGAAAAAGGACAATATTCTTACATGAATCGGACTGTTTTTATTGGAAAAAATGCCAAACAGCAAAATTATTTATGTTATGAAAATCTGGAGAATCAGTTTGATTTGACTCAGATGATTTTTCATTCTAAGTATTTTTTCAATACACAAACCAAGCATTATTATAGACATGAAAAAAATAGTTTCTCGCAAGTATTTCTTGATGGAAACTTAATTAAATACTCCAAATTATAAAATCAATGAAAATAATTCAATCATTTTGGTCACAAAATCTAGACAATCCATTAGCTGAAAGTTACGGATGGCTTTCTGAAGCACACAATTGGTTAAGCTGGATATTAAGTGCAAATCAATTAGCTAAATTTTATAAGGTAGAGTTATATACCGATCAAAAAGGGTATGAAATATTGATTAATCAGCTTCAGTTGCCCTATCATAAAGTTCATGTTGTTTTAGATGAGCTCAATCATTATCATAAAAGTCTTTGGGCAATGCCTAAAATTAAGACGTATAGTCTTCAAGACGAGCCTTTTTTACACATCGATGGAGATGTATTTATTTGGAAAGAATTCTCAGATGAATTGTTGAACGGAGAATTTATTGCCCAAAATCTAGAAGTTACTACAGAATATTATGCAGAAATGTGGAAAGACATTTATCCTCATTTAGTATATGTTCCAGAAGAGATGAAAGATTACATCAATAATCATAAAAATTACGCTTATAATATGGGTATAATCGGAGGTCGTAATTATGAATATTTCAAGAAATATGCAGCAATTTCATCAGAGTTTGTAGACAAAAATAAATTGGTTTGGGATTCTATTAACGGATTTAATTTTAATATTTTTTTTGAGCAAGTATTGTTTTACAATATGGTAAAACAGTCTTCAAAAAAAGTCAATTGCTTGTTTGCGGATACACCAAATGATAGTAACTATATCGGATTTGGAGATTTTGATAAAGTGCCAAACCAAAAAAGCTATTTGCATTTGTTAGGTACATACAAAAAAAGCGTGCGTATTTGCAGTAGTTTAGAGACTTATGTCATTAAAGAATATCCAGAGTATTTTGAGCGATTGAGAAAATTGTTCCCTTTTAATTTTTCACAATATAATATGTCATTTGATCATTCTAAAAACTGGAATTTGAAAAATGATTTTAAGCTTAAAAATACTTTAGATGTAAAACAAGAATTTACAAACGAATATTTAGTAGGAAGAAATTTTATGTCTTTGGAGTTTCCACAGGAATTTGATTTTTTAATTGCTAATGATAAACCTTTTGAATTATCGAAATTATCTGAAACAGAAATTACTGATTTTTTTGATGAGCAATTAAATGAAAATGTTAGATATGTAGTGCTGCCAGAATTAGATCAAAAAATATCACGTTTAAGTATAGATGAAATTGACGAATTGGTTCTAGAAGAACTTGCCGAGCCTATTCTTTACAAACAACTTATTCGCAACATGACGGCATATTTGGAAGAAGATGTAGATGAGCAGGGAAAAAACGATTTTATAGAACTGATCCAGAACAGAATTAGATTCTTTTTAGCAGAAAAAGTACTTTTTTTGAAAGCAATGATTGAAGAACCAGATTTAATTTCATCAAAATGATAGACTTTTTTTATCTAAAAAAATACCTTCATGAGCATAAGTATAGTCATCTTGGAGAAAAATTTTTACTCGAATTAGAAGCGCATCCAGATTATCCAAGCTTAATTGCTATGGTTGATGTTTTCAATTATTATGATATCGAAAATGTAGCAGCCAGAATTGATCAAAGCGAATTACCAAATCTGCCAGATACATTTATTTCTATTTTTTGCACTTATACAGGAAATGAAATTGTTTATACAAAAAAAATCGGGCAAGATTTTGAGATCCAATTTGCAAATGGCTTTGTTCAAAAACTTTCCAGAAGCGAATATTTAGCAGGATGGAACGGAATGATTGTAGCTATTGAAGAAAATGAAAATGCTGAAAACGTAGAGAAAAATATTCTTTTTAAGAGTGTTCCTTTGTTTTTATTGATCACAATCGGTTTTGCTTTTTTTCAAGTTTATACTAACAATATAATAAGCCCTTTTTTATCAATAGGATACTTTATAGCATCATTTTTAGGATTGGCAATTAGTATTTTTTTAATTAGAGAAGATTTAGGATTTCATGACACTGCAATTTCAAGAATATGCTATGCTACTAAAAAAACAAGTTGTAAAGAGGTGCTTCATTCAAAAAAAGCAAAAATTTTAGGAGGTTTAAAATTGACGGATCTTTCTCTAATATACTTTTTAGGATTGACTGTTTTTTCAATTTTTACCAAATTTCAAGACTATATTTTTATTTATAGCTGTTTAGCTTTTTTTAGTATTCCGGTAATGTTGTATTCTGTTTATGTACAAAGTTTTGTTGTGAAAAAATGGTGCATATTGTGTTTAGGAATCTTGCTTGCATTGGCAATTCAGGTTTTGATGGTTTTAAATTATGGTTTTAGCGTCAATCCAAATTTTGCTGAAGCTAAAAATGCTGTTGTGTTTTTGTTTGCTTTGATTTTTATAAGTTTTCTTTTTCTGGAAATTAAAAGACTTATAAAAAACAATTTGACCAACAATATGATTGAGCTAAAATACAATCAGCTTAAAAGAAAATATCCTGTTTTTAAAGTCTTGATTGATGGTGAAAATAGTGTAGAAGAACTCGTTCTAGAAAAATTACAAGCCATTGTGATTGGAAAAGAAAACGCTCCAATTACAATCAATGCAGTTCTTAGTGCGTCTTGTATGCATTGTCATAAAGTTTATGAAAAACTAGTAAAACTGCAAGCCAAAAATCCAGACTACTTAAAGATAAAACTTGTCTTTAATATAAATGTCGAGAATTTGCAGAATCCATATAACATTATCTATAAACAGGCAATTGCTTATTATATAAAAGGAGAATACAACAAAGCGGTTTTATCATTGAATGAATGGCATATCGATCGATTAGATTTTGAACAATGGAAATTGAAATGGCAAGACAACTATTCTGAAATCGGAATAGCACAAATACAATCGCAATACCAATGGTGTCTTGAAAACAAGATTTTTTATACACCAGCAATTCTAGTAAATGGGCAATTATTGCCTAAAGAATATGAAGCTCACGAACTCAATTTTTTTATTGATAATCTAATAGAAGAAAAAATCGCCGTATTTTGAAAATTACCTCTTTCCCTTTTTACAAACAGCCCGACACTAAAGATTGCGGCCCAACCTGCTTACGTATTATTGCAAAATATTATGGAAAAGTAATTGAACTGCAACAAATACGAAACCTTTCTGAAACCACTCGAGAAGGCAGCAGTCTTTTAGGTTTGAGCGATGCAGGAGAAGCTTTGGGTTTTAGGACGCTTGGGCTAAAAACTAATTTTGAAACTCTGCAAAACGAAATGCCTTTGCCTTGTATTGTGCATTGGAATAGTCAGCATTTTGTTGTGGTTTACAAAATAAAAAACGACAAAGTTTATGTCTCAGATCCAAGTCACGGTTTAATTATTTATTCTAAAGAAGAATTTATTAAGTTTTGGATTGGTAAAAATGCACATGAAAAAACAGAAGAAGGAGTTGCCCTTTTTTTAGAAACAACTCCAGAATTTTATAAAAACGAATGGGACGATGAAAACTCTAAAAGGAGCTTTAGTTATCTGACAAAATATTTGTTTCGTTACAAAGGCCTAGTAATTCAGTTAATTATAGGATTGGCTGCGGCGAGTTTGTTTTCATTGCTGTTTCCGTTTCTTACTCAAAGTATTGTCGATGTCGGGATTCAGACTCAAGATTTGAACTTTATATATCTAATACTTTTAGCTCAATTAATGCTTTTTGCAGGCCAGACAGCAATAGAAGTGTTGCGTTCTTGGATTATGCTTCATTTAAGTACAAGAATAAATATTTCATTGGTTTCTGATTTTTTTATTAAACTGATGAAATTGCCGATTAGCTATTTTGATAGTCGAATGACTGGAGATATTATGCAGCGAATAGCAGACAATAGAAGAATTGAGCAATTGTTGACAGGAAGTTCGCTGAATGTAATGTTCTCACTTTTAAATCTAGTTGTTTTTAGTTTTGTGCTGGCTTTTTATAATCTGCAATTGTTTTTGGTTTTTTTAATTGGAAGTAGTGTTTATCTCAGCTGGATTTTGTTTTTTTTGAAAAAAAGAAAAGAACTAGATTATAAACGTTTCTCTCAGGTTTCAAACGAGCAATCTAAAGTAATCGAGCTTATAAACGGAATGCAGGAAATAAAAATGCATAATGCCGAAAAGCAAAAACGATGGGGCTGGGAGTTTGTTCAGATTCGTCTTTTTAAAGTTAATATTCAAGCCCTGACTTTGGAGCAATGGCAATCTGTTGGGTCAAATTTTATTAATCACTTAAAAGATTTATTAATTACTTTTTTTTCTGCAACCCTTGTTGTTAAAGGAGATTTAACTCTCGGGATGATGCTGTCTGTACAATATATTATCGGACAATTAAATAGCCCTTTAATGCAGATGGTAGGTTTTGTGAGATCTCTTCAAGATGCTAAAATAAGTTTAGAACGATTAGGCGAAATTCATGACAAAGAAGATGAAGAGGATGCTTTAAATCCTAAAAATCACGATTTATCACATTCTGATGTTTTTGTAAAAAATATATCTTTTAAGTATACAGGAAGTCAGGATTATGTTCTAGAAAATTTAAATCTGTTGATACCAAAACAAAAAACAACCGCAATAGTAGGAACAAGCGGCAGCGGAAAAACAACTTTACTAAAGCTTTTGATGAAATTTTATGAGCCAAATGCAGGAGAAATCGTTTTGGGGAATATGAAGTTTAGTACTATTTCTCCAAGTGCTTGGAGAGGAAAATGCGGTGTTGTAATGCAGGATGGATTCATTTTTAATGATACAATTGCAAATAATATAGCGGTTGGAGAAGATTATATCGACAAGAAAAAATTACTGCATGCTATTGAAACTGCCAATATCAAAGAGTTTATAGAATCTCTTCCGCTTTCGTACAATACTAAAATAGGAAATGAAGGAACTGGAATTTCGGGTGGACAGAAACAAAGGCTTTTGATTGCAAGAGCAGTTTATAAAAACCCTGATTATTTGTTTTTTGATGAAGCCACTTCTTCTCTAGATGCTAATAATGAGAAGATAATTATGGAAAATCTAAATCAGTTTTTGGTTGGGAAAACAGCAGTAATTATCGCTCATCGTTTATCGACTGTAAAAAACGCAGACCAGATTGTAGTTTTAGAAAAAGGAAGAATAGTCGAAATAGGCACACACAAAGAGCTCGTTCTTGCTCAAAGAAATTATTACGAATTAGTGAAAAATCAATTAGAATTAGGGAACTAGTTCCCTGTTAATATAAGATAACAAAATGGCATCAAAAGTTTTAGATGATTTAGAGTTGCGTTCTGAGGCCGTGCAGGAAGTATTGTCAAATCCTCCAGCATGGATTGTTCGTTATGGTATTTCTATTGTATTTGGAGTGATACTCTTATTTATTATTGGAAGCTGGTTTATTAAATATCCAGATGTAATACCCGCAAAAGCAATGGTAACATCTAATTATCCGCCAGAACGATTAGAATCAAAAGTCAATTCAAGAATTGTAAAATTGTACATGCCTAATTCTTCACAGGTTAAAAAAGATGATGTTCTTGCAATTTTAGAAAGTACTGCCAATTTTGAAGATGTTTTAAAATTAGATAAAATGGTGTCTTCAATTCCATTAGATTATCAAGCGTTTTATTTCCCTTTTCAAGAAATGGGCAATTTACAGCTGGGAGATATTCAATCTTCATTTAGTCAATTCCATAAAGCTTATATCGAAAACGAATTGAACCAAAAACTACATCCTTATTCCGAAGAAATAAATGCAGGTAAAAGTTCGCAAACAGAAAACAAAAACCGATTAGAATCGCTATACGGGCAGCAAAAATTAGAAAAAGTTAAGCTTTCTTTGAGCGATGTTCAATATCAAAGATCGCTACAGCTTTATGAAAAAGGAGTTATTTCAAAGTATGATTTAGATGTTCAAAAAGCAAATAATTTGCAAGCCAAGCAAAGCTATGATCAGATAAATACAGCCATTTCTCAACAAAGAGAAGCAATAGAACAAGCAAAAAAACAAGTAGTAGCCAGTGAAATTTCTCAAAAGAAAGCAGACGTTACTAATTTGGCTTCTTTGTTTCAAGCATTAGATGAATTAAAAAAAAGCATTCGAATCTGGAAACAGAATTATTTATTTCAGGCCAATTATGATGGAGTTTTTAAATTTCAAAATTCATGGAAAGAAAATCAGCTCATAAAAGCAGGTGACTTGTTTGCGACAGTATTGCCAGAAAATCAAGGGCAATATATAAGTAGTCTAAAAGTTCCGTCGCAGAATACAGGTAAAATAAGGCAAAATCAAAAGGTTCTAATAAAATTAGATAATTATCCTTTTCAAGAATACGGAATGCTGGAAGGCCGTGTTCAGTCTATGTCGACAATAGCAGACAAAGAAGGAAATTATTTTATTGAAGTAGTCATGCCCAATGGACTTCAAACTAGCTATGGCAGAAAGATAAAATTTGATAAAGAATTGACAGGATCTGCAGATATTATTACTGATGAAATGCGCCTCATTGAACGTATTTTTTATCAATTTAGAAAATTAGTTCAAAGATAAATATGGAGTTCTGATTTTTTTACTTAAAAAATGAAGCATACTAAATTTTGTTTTTATAATAATTTTCAGAGATTTATTATAAAGTTTTAAACACTACAACGTTGTCGTAAGTCTATTTTAGAAGCGCTTCTCCAAGTTCTCGACTTAATAAGATACCTTTATTAATTATCTCAATTTTTTGCTTGATTAATCATTATTTAAATATGAAAAAAACTTTACTTTTTATTTTCTTTTTATTGTCGATTATTGCTGATGCTCAACAGATAACAGTGTCTCCAGCTGTGTTTCAGGTTAATCAACAGATCAAAATAACAGCTTCATTTGCATCGGGTACATGTAATACAATGGGAACGAGTCCTACTAAAGTATATATGCATGCGGGTATAGGTAACGAAGCAAATGCTTGGCAAGTTGTTAAAGGAAATTGGGGAGCTGACGACGGTGTTGGCCTAATGACAAAAGAAACAAACGGAACTTGGAGCATTACCATTACACCGAGTGTTTATTTTGGGTTGACTGCTACACAGCAATCGGCGGCGACAAAAATGGGAATTGTATTTAGAAATGCAAATGGAAGCCAGACATTAAAATTGGCTCCATCATGTTCTGATTTTTTTGTTAGCGTAGGATCTTTTCAAGTTACCTTGACTTCTCCAGCCGAAAATAGCACTTCAATTGTTTCGTCAGGTTCAAGTTTTAATATTGCTGCAACAAATACTGGTGGAGCAGGCAGTTATACTTTAAAAGCTAATGGAGTAACCATAAATACAAATGCCAGTACTTCAAGCTATTCGTATACGCATACCAATATTACAAGCAATCAAAGCTATGAGCTAATTGCAACTCAAGGTACAGCTACAATCTCAAAGAAATTTGCAGTAGTTGTAAATCCAAATACTGTTTCTCAAGCTATGCCGACAGGCTTAGTTGATGGAATTAATTATAACGCTTCAGATGCCACAAAAGCAACTTTAGTATTAGACGCACCTCTTAAAGATTTTGTTTATGTTGCTGGAAGTTTCAATAACTGGCAGCCAACGTCGGCTTATGCTATGAAAAAAGATCCTTCTTCGGGTAAATTTTGGCTAGAATTAACAGGTTTGGTCTCAGGTGTAAATAATACGTACCAATATTGGGTTGTAGATACAACTCCAATTGCAAATTCACCATCAATGGTAAAAACAGCAGATCCGTATTCAACCTTAGTTTTATCACCTTATGATGATTCTTCAATTCCTGCATCAAAATATCCAAATATGCCAGTTTATCCTGCAGGGCAAAATTTTGAAGTTACAGTTTTAAAAACAGGGCAAACCCCTTACAATTGGAAGGTGACTAATTTTGATAAACCTCAAAAAGAAAAATTAGTCGTTTATGAAGTTTTGGTTCGCGATTTTGATGCATCAAGAAGCTATCAAAGTTTAATTGATAAAATAGATTATTTTAAAAATCTAAAAATCAATGCTATTGAATTAATGCCAGTAATGGAATTTGAAGGCAATGAAAGTTGGGGTTATAATACTTCATTTCATATGGCTTTAGATAAGTTTTATGGAACTTCGGATAAATTAAAAGAATTTATTGATCTGTGCCACCAAAACGGAATTGCAGTAATTCTGGATGTTGCATTAAATCACGCTTTTGGAAGAAATCCTATGGTAAGAATGTGGATGAATGATCCTGATGGAGATGGTTTCGGGTCACCTACAACAGAAAATCCATATTTTAATACAGTAGCAAAACATACTTATAGTGTTGGTGAAGATTTTAATCACCAATCATTAAAAACACAATACTATGTAAATCGTGTTATTAAACAATGGATTGAAGAATATAAAATTGATGGTTTCCGTTGGGATTTGACAAAAGGATTTACGCAAGCATGTACAGCTTCAAACGAAAGTTGTACAAATAGCTATCAGCAAGATAGAGTAGATGTTTTGAAAAAATATGCCGATTATTCGTGGAGTTTAGACCCGACACATTATACTATTTTCGAACACTTAGGAACTGATGCCGAAGAACAGCAATGGGCAAATTATCGTGTTAGCGAAACACCAAGTAAAGGGGTGATGATGTGGGGGAAAATGACAAAAGAATACAATCAATTGTCAATGGGATATGCGTCTGAAAGCAACATTTATAGAATGAATAGCACAAGCCGTGGATTTACTGCCAATCGTTTAATGGGTTATGCTGAAAGTCACGATGAAGAACGTTTGATGTATAAAAATGTACAGTATGGAGCTTCAAACGGAAGTTATAATGTAAAAACATTAAATACAGCCTTATCTAGAATGTCTGCAATTGGAGCAGTTTCTTTATTAATTCCTGGGCCTAAAATGATTTGGCATTTTGGAGAATTAGGAATGGATGATTCTATTTTTAGCTGTAATAACGGAACGGTAAATGATGAAACAACAACAACTCCTGGAGATTGTAAATTAGATACAAAACCACAGCCACAATGGACAGAAAATTGGCTTGGCGATTCAAATCGAAATAAAATATACAATGATTGGGCTAAAATGATCACGCTTAAAAAGACAGAGCCTGTGTTTTTAGGGACAGCAACAATGGCAAATACAACTACTTTGACAGTAAATATCAAAATTACAAACAGCAGCTTGGCTTCAACTCAGCTTAAAGATGTTGTGATTTTGGCAAATTTTGAAACAACTGTACAAAATATGATTCCAGCATTTCAATACACTGGGGCTTGGTATAACTTAATGGATAATTCAACGATAAATGTTACCAATGTAAATACTCCAATTAGTCTAGCTCCAGGAGAATATAGAATTTATGGTAATAAACAAGCAAATTTGGCAATAGAAGATTTTGAAAAAGGAAATCAGGTCAACCTGTATCCAAATCCTGTTTCCGATTATTTTACTTTAGGTTTTGCAACTTCAAAAGTAGATATCTATTCTATTACAGGACAATTAGTAAAAATATTCAATACAAACGGAAATGCAGATTATCAATTCTCAGTTAGTGGTTTAACTTCTGGTTTATATCTTGTAAAAACGTTTGACGAGAATAATAAAGTTCGCGTTGTGAAATTTATTAAAAATTAGGTTTGGTTAGTAATGAAAAAGGGCTGTCTAGAAATGGACAGCCTTTTTTTTTGAGTAGTTTTTTGCTATAAATGTCTTATTTTAATATTTTAATGTCTTTTTGGGGTTGTCTAATTATCAGACACTAATTTTATGATTTAACTATGATTGTTTTATTTGTTTTTTCTTTTAGGTTCGTTGTATTCTCCAATCAAAGAGTAATATCCAAATGTTCCTAATCCCATTACGATAAGCGGAGTTAGTATAAATAAAATAATTACACCAAATACCAAATCGTCTTGTTGATCTGAAAGAAGTTTTGGCAAACCAAATTCAAACACGCAAAAATAGGCGGCAGCTGCAGCCAAAGCAATCCATAACGCCCCTAAAACCTGTTTAATCGCATTCATTTTTTAATAAATTTTAAAGGTGAGTAATTTTGTTTTTGTTGTCAATATAAATCATTCCAATAACAAAGCAGATTCCAGCAATAATTATCGGATACCATAATCCGTCCAAATAATAATCGGTTTTGCCTGCTGTTTTGGCGTGTGATACAAAATAAGTAGAAATAGCGGGAAGCAATCCGCCAAAAATTCCATTTCCTACATGATAAGGCAGTGACATAGAGGTGTATCTAATTTTGGTTGGAAACATCTCAACTAAAAATGCTGCAATTGGACCATAAACCATTGTTACGAAAAGTACCTGAATAAAAACCAGAAAAATTAAAGCCCATTTATCACTTGAAGTTATTTGGATTGAAATATTTGTTTGTACATCTTTTTTATCCATGTACGTTTTTTTCTCGATCAAGGTTGTGCCGTCAGTGTATTTTTTTTGACTTATTGTAACAGAACTCCCATCAGCTTTCTTTTCAGTCGTTTCTCTAGGATTTTCTACAATTTCTGTTTTTTGACTGATATCTGTTGTGTTATACATTGCTGTATAAATAGATCTGTAAGATAAAATAGCGAGCAACATTCCAAACATCATAATATATTTGCGGCCCACTTTATCGCTTAACCATCCAAAAACAATAAAAAACGGCGTTCCAATTAAAAGGGCAATTCCCAATAATTCGTCTACTTGCGATGAATCAACATTCATTACTGTTTTCATAAAGCTCATAGCGTAGAATTGCCCCGTGTACCAAACAACACCTTGTCCCATTGTGGCTCCGAACAAAGCCAAAAGAACAAACTTTAAATTGTACCTATTTCCAAAGCTTTCCTTTAACGGATTTGTACTTGTTGTTCCTTCTTTTTTAGCTTTCGCGAAAACAGGAGATTCATCCATGTTTTTTCGAATTAAGTAGGAAACTCCAACCATAGCGATTGAAACCCAAAAAGGAACACGCCATCCCCATAAGTCAAAATTTTCTGCAGAAAGCGCGCTTTTGGTTGCTAGAATAACCATTAGAGAAATAAATAAACCAACAGTAGCAGTTGTCTGAATCCAAGAAGTCCAATATCCTTTTTCTCCTGGTGGCGCATGTTCTGCAACATATGTGGCTGCTCCTCCATATTCTCCTCCAAGAGCAAGTCCTTGAAGTAAGCGTAAAATCAAAACCAACAAAGGAGCTAAAAAGCCAATTGTTTCATAACTCGGAATGCATCCAATTAAGAAAGTGGAACCACCCATTAATAATAAGGTAGCCATAAAAGTATATTTACGTCCAATGATATCACCAAGTCTTCCAAAGAATAAAGCTCCAAATGGGCGAACTACAAATCCGGCAGCAAATGTGGCCAAAGTAGATAAAAACGCAGCGGTTGGATTGTCACTTGGGAAAAATTTTGTTGAAATAACGACAGCCAAACTGCCAAAAATGTAAAAGTCATACCATTCGATCATGGTGCCCATAGAAGAGGCCGAAATTACTTTCCAAATGCCCTTAGTAGAAGTTTTGCTCATAAAACTGCTTTGAGATCTTGTTAATAAATCAAATATAAAAATACAGTTTTACGAATATAGAAGATTATTTTTTATTCAGTCAATACTTTTTTAACAAAAACTATTAATTTGTTGACTTTTGAGTTTAACCGCAAAGACGCAAAGAAAAACCGCAAAGGTTCGCAAAGTTTTTTTGAATTGGCTCCAGCTTTAGCTGGAGTTTGAATAAAAAGAAATCGGAATGGCTTTAGCCGAAAACGCATGATTTGGCTAAAGCCTTATCGTTCGTTTGTTAAATACCTCCAGCTAAAGCTGGAGGCTATTCAAAAAATTAATACAAAAAAATTAACTTAATGACATCATCCATGACTATAGGGATTGTGATTAAAAAAACAGAAAAGTATAAAAAACAAAAAACCCACTCGGTTGAGTGGGTTTTGTGGTACCTCCAGGGATCGAACCAGGGACACATGGATTTTCAGTCCATTGCTCTACCATCTGAGCTAAGGTACCGTGCTTGTTGCGGGTGCAAATATATAATCATTTTTGGTTTGTGCAAAACATTTTTTAGAAAAAATCTATTCGTATCTTCGCAAAAGCAAAAAAGGAAATATGATTTTAACGATCGATGTTGGCAATACCAGAATTAAAGCATCTGTATTTGAGGATAATACTTCTCTAGGAAATTTTGTTTTTGATAAAAATGAAATTGAAAAAAAAATTGAAAATATTTTAGAAAAATATCCAAAATGCTCCGATTTGGTTGTTGCTTCTGTCGGAAATATCGAAAAAAAGTCCTTTTTAACTTTTGAAAATAGGCTGAAAGTTCATTTTTTCACTCACGAAGATGTTTTTCCTTTTCATAATAAATATGCAACACCAAAAACTTTGGGTATAGACCGAATGATTTTGGCAGCAGGAGCGACACTGCAATTTCCAAAACAAAATCGTTTGGTTATAGATGCTGGAACATGCATTACCTACGATTTTATCGACGAAAATGATAATTATTTGGGAGGAGCCATTTCTCCAGGGCTTCGTTTGAGATATGAATCACTGCATAATTTTACGGCCAGACTGCCGTTACTTACTTTAGAAGAACCCGATTCTTATGTAGGAAACTCGACGGCACAAGCCATTCATTCTGGTGTTGTCAACGGTTTCGTCTATGAGATTGACGGTTTTATCGATGAATATCGCAAAGAGTTTTCAAATTTTATCATAATTTTAACGGGAGGCGATGCAGATTTTTTGGCTAAACGATTAAAAAATACCATATTTGCCAATTCAAATTTCCTTCTGGAGAGTTTGAGCCAAACATATCAATATAAAATCGACAATGATTAAAAAAGTAATACTAAGCGCTTGTTTGCTTATATCGTTCGTTTCATTCGCTCAACAAGGTACTGCGTCACCTTATTCTTTTTTCGGGATAGGAGATGTGAGATTCAAGGGAACACTTGAAAACAGATCTATGGCTGGAGTTGCAGTAGAGCAAGACACGATTCACTTAAATTTAGATAATCCGGCAAGTTATGCCAGTTTAATTCAGACAACTTTTACAGTTGGAGGAACATATGCGACTTCTAATTTAAAAACGACTTCGCAATCAGAAAAAGCACAACGCTCTACTTTTGATTATTTGGCATTAGGAATTCCGATGGGAAAATTTGGTGCTTCATTTGGTTTGATTCCTGTCAGTTCAGTAGGTTACAAAATTCGTGAAGATAATTCGGCAACAGAAGGAGCAACAAGTTCTCAGCTTGACGGAAAAGGTGGTGTCAATAAAGTATATTTCGGTTTATCATACAAAATAATGCGTGGTTGGAACGTTGGGGTAGATGCGCAATATAATTTTGGTAAAATTACAACTACTAGTATAGAAGCAATTACTGGTGTTCAAAACGGAACGGCAGAGGTTAATACTTCAGAACTTTCAGGTGTTGGATTTAGTTTTGGAACAATGTATCAGAAAAAAATCAACAAAAAGACGAGTGTGTTTTCTAGTTTGAGTTATTCTTTTGCTAGTAACCTGAATTCAGATAATACAAGAGTTATTTCAGTTCAAGGCGATTCAGATCCTTATGTAATTCCAACAGAAACAACAAAATTAAAACTTCCAAACAAATTGAGTATTGGTTTGGGTGTTGGTGAAGCTAGAAAATGGCTTGTAGGAGCAAACATGACGTTTCAAGGAGACGGACAGTTAGCAAATTATTATAATTCTGCAAGTAATGTAAGATACGAAAGCTATTCTAAATATGCAATTGGAGGATATTACCTTCCAAATTACGCTTCTTTCACTAGTTATATGAGCAGAATTACTTATAGAGCTGGTTTGAAATATGAAAAAATTGGTTTAATTGTTAATAATGAATCAATTAAAGATGTTGGTATGACATTAGGAGCAGGAGTTCCGATTCCAGGATCTTTCTCAAATGTGAATTTCGGAATTGAATTTGGTAAACGTGGTACAACGGCAGCAGATTTAGTTCAAGAAAATTATGTTAATTTTAGTGTGAGTTTCTCTTTCAATGATAAATGGTTTGTGAAGAGTAAATACCAATAAACAAAATATATTATCTTTTAGAAGCTCATTACAATTTACTACATTTGGCAAATGAATTTACCAAAAAGATATAGTCTAATAGTTGTCACAGTTATTGCTGTGACAATGTTTTTTGGATGCGAAAGTAATTTTAAAGAAGTTCAGAAAATTAACTTCTCAGAATTTGTCCCTGCCAGCGATGCAGATACTGTAAATATTAAATACACAGATTCCGGACGTATTACTGGTGTTTTGATAAGTCCGAAAATGTTAGATTATTCAAATCTTGATTTTCCGTTTACAGAATTTCCTAAAGGAATCGATGTTACTTTATATGATAAAAGACAAAAACGAACCTTTATAAAAGGTAACTATGCGGTTTCATATAAAAACACTGGGATTATTGATTTGATAGGAAAAGTAAAGATTACTTCAGAAGCTGGGCAGATTTTAGAAACAGAACAGTTATATTTCGATCAAAAAAACGAATGGTTTTATACAGAGAGAAAATTTAAATTGACCGATAAAAAAGGAGTTTCTCATGGTCAGGGAATAGATTTTAGCAAAGATTTTAAAGTGATCAATTCGCAGCGTGTAACGGGCGAAATTGAATCCAACGAAGAATTATAATATTATGGGTTATTTAAAATATACACAATACGTTTACATCCTTTTTGCAGTTTTCTTTACTTATGATGGTATCGTAAAACTTAATGAAGGAGATGAGAGTTATCCTTTTTATTTCGTAATTGCAGGAATGGCTGTTTTTATGTTTTTCTTTAGGAGAAGATTTCTTAATAAGTATAATGATCGAAATAAAAAGCAATAAAAAATGGAAATTAGTATTATAATAATCTGTTTAATACTAGCCGCCTTTTTTTCTGGGATGGAAATAGCTTTTACATCCGCCAACAAAATTTATCTCGAAATAGAAAAGAAACAAGACGATTTCTTGTCTCGAATCTTAACAAAGCTAACCGAAAATCCGTCCAAATTTATTGCCGCCATGTTAATTGGCAATAATGTAGCTTTGGTGATTTACGGTTTTTTTATGGGTGATCTGATTTTAAATTGGATGACTTATTTTGGCTTTGTTTTTTCTGATTGGTGGAATATTCTTATTCAAACACTTCTTGCGGCATTTATAGTCTTGCTGACTTCAGAATTTTTCCCGAAAGTTTTTTTTCAAATTTATGCCAATTCTTTAATTAAAATTCTGGCTCTTCCAGCTTATCTGTTCTACAGATTATTTTACTATATTTCTACTTTCTTTATCTGGATTGCCGATTTTGTGCTAAGTAAGTTTTTTAAAACAGAAGGAAGTCAAATTCATTTGTTTAGCAGAATTGAACTTGGAAATTACATAACAGAGCAAATGAGCACAGTTGAAGAAGACGAAGAAGTAGATTCTGAAATTCAAATCTTCCAAAATGCTTTAGAATTTTCTGCTGTTAAGGCGAGAGAGATTATGACGCCTCGAACAGAAATTGTAGATATAGATTTGTTCGATAGTGTTGACGATCTTAAAGCTTTATTTATAGAAACAGGCTATTCTAAAATCATCATAAGTCAAAATTCACTCGATGACATTGTTGGATACGTCCATTCTTTTGATTTGTTTAAAAAGCCGTCTACTATAAAATCAGTCTTGATGACGGTTGAATTTGTTCCAGAAACTATATTTATTAAGGATGTTTTGAATTTATTGATCAAAAAACGAAAAAATGTTGCAGTAGTTTTAGATGAATATGGAGGAACTTCAGGCATTGTTACAATTGAAGATATTGTAGAAGAACTTTTTGGGGAAATTGAAGACGAGCACGATTTAGATGAAGAATTGATTGAAGAAGAAATCGGGGAAGGTAAGTATTTGTTTTCAACGCGATTAGATGTTGAATATTTAAATGAGACCTATAAATTAATGATTCCAGAAGAAGATTCTTATGAAACTTTAGGAGGTTTTATAGTCAATCATACAAAAGAAATCCCACAAAAAGGAGATAAAATTGTAATAGATAAGTTTCATTTTCGCATTGAAGAGGCATCAAATAAGAAAATAGAACTAGTCAAATTGACAATTAAAGAGTGATTTTTTAAATTAATGAAAAAAAATGTTGAAAATAAAACGCTAGTTGTATTGTTATTAACTAGATAATTGTATTTTCGCAAACTGAATATAAAATTAACGATAATAAAATGGCAGTTTTAGCAAAAATTAGACAGCGTTCCGCTTTATTGATAGGAGTTATTGCACTTGCATTATTTGCATTTATAATACAAGATCTATTTACAAGAGGAACATTTGGTCAAAGTTCAAAAGATGTAGGAAGCATCGATGGAAAAGATATTTCATTTGAAGACTTTAGAGTTAAAGTTAGTAATGTTGAAAAAAGTGGACAAGGAATAACTTCCACTGAAGCTGCAAACAGAGTTTGGGATCAAGAAGTTTCAATCGCTTTATTGTCATCTCAATTTGATAAATTAGGATTGAGAGTTGGTGAAAAACACATTTTAGAGGTTTTGAAATCAGATCCAAATATTGGTAAAAACCCAATGTTCTTAAATGCAGCAGGAATGTTTGATGTTGCTAAGTTTAAAGATTATTTTAAAACAAACCCAGAAGCAGCGCAATACATTTCTCAAAAAGAGAAAGATGCTGAATTGAATGCTAAGTTTCAAATCTATAATACTTTAATCAAATCAGGACTTTACACAACTGCTAGTGAAGGAAAATTAAAGTATGAAATGGAAACTAATAAAGTGAGTTTTGCATATGCAGCTGCTCCTTATTCTTCTATTAAAGATAGTGAAGTTAAAATCTCTGATGATGAGATCGTAGCTTACATGAAGAAAAACGAGAAAAAATTCAAAGCTGATGCTACTCGTGAGATTCAGTATGTTTTAGTTGAAGATAAAGCTTCTAAAGAAGATGAAGCTGAAATTAAAGCTAAATTGACTGCATTATTATCTGGAAGTGTTGTTTACAACGCAAAAACAGGTAAAAACGATACATTGCCAGGATTTAAAAACGCAACAAACATTGCAGAATTTGTAAATGCAAATTCTGATGTTCCTTACGATTCTACTTACGTTCCTAAAAATGCATTGCCAGCAATTGATGCTGACAAATTATTCAGCTTGCCAGCTGGAGCAATTTACGGACCATATGTTTACGGAAGATACTATGCAATCTCTAAATCTTTAGGATTTAAAGCTGGGGTTAATGCAAAAGCAAGTCATATCTTAATTGGATATGAAGGATCTCAAACTCCAAACCCGAAAGAGAAAAGAACTAAAGAAGAAGCTAAAGCTAAAGCTGAAGAAATCTTAGCTCAAGTTCAAGCTAATCCTGATAGCTTCATGATGTTAGCTTTTACAAGTTCTGATGATTCATCTGCACAACAAGGTGGTGATTTAGGATACTTTGGGCCAAACCAAATGGTAAAACCTTTCAATGATTTTGTATTCAGCAACGGAATTGGTAAAGTTGGTTTAGTAGAAACTCCTTTCGGATTTCACATTATCAAAATTACAGACAAACAAGACGGAATTCGTTTAGCTACAATTGCTCAAAAAATCGAGCCATCTGAAGCTACTTCTGATAAAGTATTTACGTTAGCAACTAAATTTGAAATGGATGCTGCTAATAAAGATTTCAATGCTGCAGCTAAAGAATTAGGTTTAAAAGTTGCTCAGCCAGTTAATGCAAAAGCTATGGATGAAGCGTTTGGACCATTAGGTAACCAACGTAACATTGTAAGATGGGCTTTTGATAAAGAAACTGATAAAGGAGACGTAAAACGTTTTGAAATTGCAAACATCGGACACGTTATTGCACAATATAAAGGCGAAAACAAATCTGGTCTAGTTTCTGTTGATATGGCAAGACCTTATGTTGAGCCAATCTTGAAAAACAAGAAAAAAGCAGAATTATTAAAAGCTAAAATGCAAGGTTCAAGCATTGAGGCTATTGCTAAAGCTGCAGGAGTTGCAGTTCAGCAAGCTACAGACGTAACTCTAGATAACCCAGTTCTTCCAGGTGGAGTTGGACAAGAGCCACAAGTTGTAGGTAATGCTTTTGCTTTGACTGCAAACAAAATCTCTGCTCCAATTGAAGGAAATACAGGTGTTTATGTTGTTAAAAACATCAAAACTGTAAAAGCTCCTGCAATTGCTAATCACGCTGCTTACGTAGAGAAAGTAAAAGCTCAAAGCGCTAATGATGCAAGTAGAGTATTGCCAGCTTTGAAAAACAATGCTAAAATTGAAGATAACAGATTACAATTTAATTACTAATTAAAAAGTAATTTCATCTTATAAAAACCCGAAACATCTTAGATGTTTCGGGTTTTTTTTTTGTGAAAATGAACAATTTTACTTTGTGTTAATTTTCTTAAAGTTATATAGGGATTATCGAAATTTAATTTAAAAAACTTGTGATTTTCAATTTATTACAGTTTATTTGCTCGAATTTTTATTTTAACATATTTTTGGCTTTTGCTGGAAAATGAGAGAAGAAAAAAATCAAAACCCAAAGCAATATCCTTAATAACTAATTATTTAATGTTTTTTACTTTTAAATTTTTTCGAAAAAAGCCGAGAGTATATACCAAAATAGAAAGTCATATTTATGGTATCATCACGGAGCTTTTAAAAGTGAGCAGCACCGACATCAATGTTGATGAGTTGGGAGGGAAATATTATTTGAGTAACGAAGAACAACATTTTAAAGTTACAATTTTGAGTAACGATTATGTGATTAGACTAACGAACACACATGACTCTGTTGCTGAAAAGTACGATAAGGTTTTTGTAGAAGACGTTTTAAGAGCTGTAAAAGAAGAGAAGCACCGCCGAATGGAAGTTGTTTATGATTCTATTACAAATAGCATCGAAAAAATGGCAGAGCGATTGCATAATAGACTTATTGAGTCAAATGAGCAAGACAGCAAATCTATTCGTCGTCTCGAAACACAATCAGATGAAAATAAGCAGGTGAGTTATTAATTACGTTCTTAGTTATAATCATTTCCTAAATTCCAATGATTTAAATAAAGTGTTACCAGCATTGAAAATCATATAAAAAATGAAGATAATAGATTGCAACTGAATTATTAATAAACAGTAATCAATAGTATAAAAACCGAAATATTCAACCGAGTATTTCGGTTTTTTTGTGCTTGCAATGATTGAAATTTTTTGTAATAAATACTTGTTGTTTTCATAACTATTTTGATTTAATAGAAATATAATTAAAGAAAAGTTTGTAACATTCAAATTATTACAGTTAATTTGTGAGATTTTTAATACGAAAACTTAGGTTTTTGTAAAAAAGATAGGTGAATATATTAATAATCAAGATACTTAATGTTTTATATGTTTAGTTTTTTAAAAAGAAAACCTAAGGTATATTCTAAAATAGAAAATCACATTTTTGGAATAATTACGGAGCTTTTAAAAGTTGGCAGTACTGATATCAATGTTGATGAGTTGGGTGGCAAGTATTATTTAAGTAATGAGGAGCAACATTTTAAAGTTACCATATTAAGTAACGATTATGTAATTAGACTTACCAATACCCGCGATTCAGTTGCAGAAAAATACGACAGGTATTTTGTAGAAGATGTATTAAGGATAGTGAAAGAAGAAAAACACCGACGTATGGAGCTAATATATGTTTCTATTACAAACAGCATTGAAAAAATGGCAGAGCGCCTTCATAATACCCTTATTGAATCTAATGAATTTGGAAATGAAAAAATCCGTCGTTTAGAATCGGGGCATTTAGAAAATAGAGGAGATCAGCAAAAAATGAAGTTCTAGTTTTTTTAGAATTACATAGTTAAAGTTATTTCTATAAAATCATTTCACTATAAGTAAGAATGGTGCTATATCCTTTTTTGGTGAAATATTCTTTCGGATTTTCTTTAGAAACTACCATTACAAAATCTCCGCCCCAAGCTCCTAGACTTTTAATGACTCCATTAAAATCAGGAAAAACAGCTTCTTTTATGGTTTGCATTTCTAAAACTTTGCTCAAATGAATTTCGTGTTTCTGAACTGCAGAAGCAAATTCGTTTAATGTTTTAGCGTGTAAAATAGCACTTGTAATTTTGTTGTTTTCTGCAACGCGATCGGCCAAATGACTATTTTTATGATTGTTGTATGAAAAAATAGCCGATTTACTGTTTTGTTTTTTATTCAAATAAACAAAATAAATGTGCTCTTTAAAGTCAGGATTAAACTCAACTTGTTTTACAAAATTATCTTTTATTCGGTATAAAACTGGCGTGTTGTTTTGTGCACATGCAATGTCGTAACCACTTCCGCCGAAACTATTTTTTAGTAGCGTAAAAGCATTGGTTTCTGTCCATTGCGCAATATTATTTATAAGAGTAGAAGAAGTGCCTAATCCCCAGTTTTTTGGAAAACTCAAATGTGTGCTTACTTTGTATCCTTTAGCGCTTTCAATAAATTTTGGGTTCAATGCATAAGCTGCATGAAGAATATTGATTAGCGTAGATTTTACAGTATCAATTTGCGGATCTGTGCTTTTTACAACTTCATCAAATGAAATAGTTTCTTCAAACCATAAATGCTTATCTTGATCATAACTTTTCCATTCGATTTGATTGTTTTCTAGTTCCTCAATTACTAAATCTTGACCAAACTTTGTTGGTAACGCAAATGCATCTGCTCCATCCAAAACAAGATATTCTCCCGCAATAAAAAGTTTTCCGTTACTGTAAAATGTTTTCTTCATGCTTTATTTTTTAGCCCCGATAGAATTAAAATCCTTTTGCTTTTTTTTGTTTAGAAAAGCAAAAGATTGCAATGAATAGCGGGATTGGCCCTAAATTATTTTCTTAAATTCTCAATAAATTCTACTACAGCGCTGTGAGAAACGGCTGTTTTTTTGAAGTGTGCTTTAATTAAATGGCGCTCTTCGTCTGTAGCTTCAAATTGATTGATAATGTTGTTAAGGTGCATTTTCATATGACCTTCTTGAATTCCGGTTGTAGTTAACGAGCGTAATGCTGCAAAATTTTGTGCTAAACCTGCAACAGCCACAATTTCCATTAATTCTGGAGCTGAAGGTTTTTCTAAAATTTCTAAACACAATTTTACTAATGGATGTAAAGAAGTTAAACCGCCAACCGTACCAACTGCAAGCGGAATTTCAAGCCAAAAAGTAAAGATCCCGTTTTCGATTTTAGCGTGCGATAAACTAGCATATTGACCATTTCTGGCAGCATAAGCATGAACACCAGCTTCTACGGCTCTAAAATCGTTTCCTGTTGCCAGAATAACGGCATCAACACCATTCATGATGCCTTTGTTATGAGTCACCGCTCTAAAAGGTTCTACTTCTGCAATTTGAACGGCTTGAACAAAACGTTCTGCAAATTCTTGAGGATTGGTAATGTGTTTTTCTGTTAATTCTTCGATAGCACAAGAAACTTCGGCTCTAACAAGGCAATGCGGAACGTAGTTAGAAAGAATGCTCATGATGACTTCTAGGTTTTCACCATTTTGGCATAAGTCAGAATTTTGAGCTTCTTCTTTTAAAGTGGTAGCAAATTGCTCTAAACAGGAGTTTATAAAATTGGCTCCCATACTGTCTTTGGTTTCAAAAGTAGCATGAAGCTGGTAGTAGTTTTCTAATAAGCTTCTTTTGTCTTTTAGTTTAATATCTAAAATTCCACCGCCACGCTGTTGCATGTTTTTGGTAATGCTTTGCGTTTCAGAAAAGAATTTAGGTTTTATTTGATCAAAAAACTGAGTTAATTTTTCTGCATCTCCGTTATAAGTAAAATGGACTTGACCAATTTTTTCTGTGTTGATAATCGTAGCTTTAAACCCGCCTCTAGTTGACCAGTATTTTGCTGCTTTAGAGGCTGCGGCCACAACGGAACTTTCTTCGATTGCCATCGGAATTGTTTTGTACTTTCCGTTGATCAAAAAGTTAGGAGCAACTCCAAGTGGTATATAAAGGTTTGTAATGGTGTTTTCGATAAATTCGTCATGAAGTTGCTGAAGCTTTTCGTCTGAATTCCAGTAATTTCTTATAATATTTTGTGCCTCTTCAGGATTCGAAAAATATTCATTTGCAATCCAGTTAATTTTTTCTTTTTTGGATAATTTAGAAAATCCGGCAACAGCGTTGTTCATTCTCAATGTATTAAATAATATTGTTGCGGCAAAGATACTATTTTAAGAGTTTTGATTGCAATCTATTTCAGACATGAAAGTACGCAATCGTTATTTTTTTTAACATTTAACACTTAAAATGTGTATTATGTTTATTTTTTTTACTAAAATTGGGCTCTTTTTATATTTAAAATAATTCTAATGAATACAAGTAAATTTACTGCAGTACTTTTATTTTTGACTGCGGTTGTTTTTGGGCAGCAAAAAATAACTGTCGAAAATGTTTTTAGCGGAACTTTCCGGGCCAAAGGGATGGATGAGCTGCAATCGCTAAAAAATACTAATCAATATACTGTTTTAAATGTTGATATGGCGAGCAGAAGCATGCAGATTGATTTATACGATTTTGCAACGCTGAAAAAAGTATCGAATCTTATTGATACAAAAAACTACAAAGAACTTGCCGACGGAATTGACAGCTATACTTTTGATGCCTCTGAAAAAAAGATCTTAATTGCTTGTAATTCATCTAAAATTTTCCGTCACTCTTTTACTGCTGATTATTTCCTTTATGATATCGCAGCTAAATCTCTAACTAAACTTGTTGATTTTCAAATTCAAGAGCCAACATTCTCACCTGACGGAACCAAAATTGCTTACGCTAAAGAAAACAACTTATATATATATGATGTTGCTTCAAAAAAATCTACTGCTGTAACAACAGACGGAAAGAAAAATGCTGTCATTAATGGTATTACTGACTGGGTTTACGAAGAAGAATTTGCATTTGTTCGTGCATTTGATTGGAGTAAAGACAGTAAAAAACTAGCTTATATTCGTTTTGATGAAAGTCAAGTTCCAGAATACTCAATGTCAATTTTTCACAAGGATTTATATCCAAAAATCGAAACTTTTAAATATCCTAAAGCTGGAGAAAAAAACTCTGTAGTTTCATTACATATATATGATGCTGCTGGAAATACTTCAAAGAAAGTAGATTTAGGAAATTACAATGATTTCTACATTGCAAGAATGCAGTGGACAAATGATGCAAATGTGCTTTCTGCGCAAGTTTTAAACCGTCACCAAGATAATTTAGATTTATTGTTTATTGACGGCAATACAGCTACTCCAAAAGTAGTTTTAAATGAAAAAGATAAAGCTTACGTAGATATTACAGATAATTTAACTTTCTTAAAAGACAATAGTTTTATCTGGACTAGCGAAAAGGACGGTTTTAATCATATTTATGTGTATGATAAAAACGGAAAACTTAAAAATCAAGTTACAAAAGGAAACTGGGAAGTGGTTTCATACTACGGTTTCGACGAGAAAACAAAAACTATTTTCTACCAATCTACAGAAAATGGTTCAATTAACAGAGATCTTTACAGAATTGGTTTAGATGGAAAAAACAAAGTGCGTTTGTCTTCTAAAGTAGGAACAAGTAAAGCGACTTTTAGTCCAAATTTCCAATACTTTATTAATACTTTCTCAAGTAATACACAGCCTACAACTTATACTCTTAACGAGGCTAAAACAGGAAAAGAAATTCAGGTTATCGAAAACAATCAAGCTCTTGCTGATAAATTAAAAGCCTATGATCTTCCTTCAAAAGAATATTTTGTTTTAAAAACGGCAAAAGGAAACGAATTGAATGCTTGGATTTTAAAGCCAAAAGATTTTGATCCTTCAAAAAAATATCCTGTTTTCATGTTCCAATATTCTGGTCCAGGATCTCAGCAGGTAAATAATCAATGGAACAATTCTAATGATTATTGGTTTCTTTCATTAACGCAGCAAGGTTATATCGTTGCTTGTGTTGACGGAAGAGGTACAGGTTATAAAGGAGCTGATTTCAAAAAAGTGACTCAAAAGGAATTAGGAAAATATGAAGTTGAAGATCAAATTGATGCTGCAAAAGTAATTGGTGCTTATCCGTATGTGGATGCTTCAAGAATTGGAATTTTCGGATGGAGTTATGGTGGATTTATGGCATCTAACTGTATTTTCCAAGGAAATGATGTGTTTAAAATGGCAATTGCAGTTGCTCCAGTTACAAACTGGCGTTTTTATGATAGCGTTTACACAGAAAGATACATGCAGACTCCACAGGAAAATGCAAGCGGATACGATCAAAACTCTCCAATTAATCACGTTAGTAAATTGAAAGGGAAGTTCTTGTTGATTCATGGTTCTGGAGATGACAACGTTCATGTTCAAAATACGATGCAAATGATGGAAGCTTTAATTCAGGCAAATAAACAATTTGATTCTCAAATTTATCCAGATAAAGACCACGGTATTTATGGTGGAAATACTAGAATTCAGCTTTACACAAAAATGACCAATTTCATCAAAGAAAATCTATAATCTAAATATATAACCTAATTAAAATAGTGAATAATATGGGAGAAACACAAGTAAAAACTGCGCATCCAAAAGGGCTTTGGGTATTGTTTGGAACGGAGATGTGGGAGAGATTCAATTTTTATGGAATGCGAGCTTTATTGACTTTATTTCTTGTAAATTCATTATTGATGAAGGAAGAAGAAGCATCTTTAATTTACGGAGGTTTCCTTGGACTTTGTTATTTAACGCCAATGCTAGGTGGTTTTGTTGCCGATCGTTATTTAGGGAACAGAAACTGTATCTTATTAGGAGGGTTATTGATGGCGATTGGGCAAATGCTTTTGTTTACTAGTGGAAGCATTTTTGAGTCTAATTTAGACTTAGCAAAAATCGTTATGTATTCTGCATTAGGTGTAATTGTTTTTGGTAACGGATTCTTTAAGCCAAATATTTCTAGTATGGTTGGAAGTTTGTATCCAAAACAAGAAAAAACAAAATTAGATAGTGCGTTTACTATTTTCTATATGGGTATTAACATCGGAGCTTTTTTAGGCCAGTCAATCTGTCCTTTATTGGGAGATGTTAAAGATGCGGGCGGAATTAGAGATATTCATGCTTTTAGATGGGGATTCATGGCGGCTTCTGTTGCAATGTTATTAGGAACAATTTTATTTTACTTCTTAAAGAATAAATATGTAGTTTCTCCAGAAGGAAAGCCATTAGGAGGACTTCCTTCTAAAAATGATGCTTCAGATTTTGAAGAAGGAGAAGCGCAAACAGCAAACTTTTCTACAAAAGCTTTAATAGGAGCAGGAATTGCTTTTATCGCTTTAGGATTCTTTTTTCATTATGTTGTAGGTCAGAATTTGATTTATACTCTGATTTATTCAAGTGGTTTGGCATTAGCAGGATTAATTATTTCTGATACTTCTTTAACTAAGATTGAAAGAGATAGAATTATTGTAATTTATATCGTTTCGTTTTTTATTATTTTCTTTTGGGCAGCATTTGAACAAGCTGGTTCATCTTTGACTTTCATTGCTGATAACCAAACAGACAGACATTTCTTTGGCTGGGCAATGCCGCCATCGATGGTTCAAATTTTTAACGGAATGTTTGTTGTGTTTTTAGCAGTTCCATTTAGTATTCTTTGGGATACTTTAAGAGCTAGAGGCAAAGAACCGATTTCTCCAGTAAAACTTGCTGCAGGATTAGTAATAATTTCTATGAGTTTCTTAATGATCGCTACTCAGGTTTCTTATATCGGAACTTCTGGACTTTTATTAGTAAAATGGCTTATCTTATTATATTTCTTAAACACATGTGCAGAATTATGCTTATCTCCAATTGGTTTATCATTGGTAGGTAAATTATCTCCAAAACGTTTTGCGTCATTATTATATGGGGTATTCTTTTTATCAAATGCATCTGGATATGCATTAGGAGGAACTTTAGGTTCTATTTTGCCTGCAACAGGTGATAAATTTGCAAAAGCAAAAGAATTAGGGATTGATTTACAAGCGGTTTTAGATAAAAAAATAACGCTTTCAGCAGATCAAATAGCTTTATTGGATCATCATCAAATTAGTGCTCAAAATCCAATTTTTGCAGGATTTGAAATCCATAACTTATATGAGTTCTTTATGGTTTTTGTTGTTTTGACAGGTATTGCTGCAATTTTATTATTTGCTTTAACGCCACTATTGAAGAAATTAATGCACGGTGTTAGATAAAATGGAAAACAATATTACTTTAGAAGAAATTCAAAATTTTAAAGGCAAGTACCCAAAACAATTGTGGTACTTGTTTTTGGTTGAAATGTGGGAACGTTTTTGTTTCTACGGAATGAGAGGGGTTTTAGCTTTTTTTATGGTAGACCAGCTAGGTTTAGTAGAAGGAAAAGCAAATCTTCAATATGGAGCGATTCAGGCTTTTGTTTACGCATTTACATTTATTGGAGGTATTTTTGCAGATAAAATATTAGGATTTAAGAAATCACTACTTTTTGGAGGAATCGTTATGATTCTTGGGAATTTGCTTATTGCTGCTTCGCCACATGATTTCTTTTACTACGGAATAACGCTTTCTATCATCGGAACAGGTTTCTTTAAACCAAACGTTTCTTCGATGGTAGGTGAGTTGTATCATGAAAGTGACGGTCGTCGAGATGCTGGTTATGGATTGTTTTATGCAGGAATTAATATTGGAGGAATGCTTGGTGGTGCAATTCCTATTTATTTAGGAAAGAACTATTCTTGGAGTCTTTGCTTTCTTTCTGCGGCAATTGTTATGGTAATTGGAGTTATTACTTTTCTTTTAACGAAAAAACATTTAGCGCCAATTGGAAATTCTCCATTAGAAAATCAAGCGCCTAAAAAACGTAATCTTTATGAAATAGCGGTTTATGTTGGTTCTTTTGTTGTAATACCATTAGTTTATATAATGGTTATCAATTCTGATTTTACAGAATACTTTATGTATACTATGGGAATAGCGGCATTAGGGTATTTTGCATATGAATTGATAATGCTAAAGGATGGAAAACAACAGCGAAAACTTTTAGCTGCATTTGTATTCATTTTTGGATACTTTATGTTTATGGCAATTTCGGAGCAATCTGGAGGATCACTGTCTTTGTTTGCAAAAGATAATTTATCTAGCAAGTTATTGTTTTTTAACATTGATCCAAACGTAGTAAATAATAGTATTAACTCGTTGTATGTTGTTATTTTTAGTCCGTTGGTAGGATTGTTATGGATATTTATGGCCAAGCGAAAAATTGAACCTAATACGGTTATTAAGTTTGGTTTGTCTTTTGTTTTGCTTGCGGCAGGTTTCTTTATTTTTTACAGCGCCAGATTTTTTGTAAATGCAGATGGATTAAGTTCTCTAGATGTTTTTGCTTTAGGATATCTTGTATATACTCTTGGAGAATTGTGTATTGGTCCGATCGGAATGTCGGTAATTACAAAATTATCTCCTAAAAGATTGTTCGGAATGATGATGGGGCTTTGGTTCTTGTCGAGTGCATTTGGCCAGTTTGCAGCTGGAAAATTAGGAGCTGAAATATCTAATGCTAATACAGGAACTACATTAATGACTAAGCTTATCGCTTATACAGATGGATACTATCAGTTAGCATTATATTCTTTAATTGCAGGAATCGTTTTAATTGTAGTTACGCCACTAATCAGAAGATTAATGCAAGAAGTTAAATAATTATATTGTAACAACTTTTTGTATAAATTTGTGTAAAATTTCTCACTATGAAAAAAATACTACTTATTGCTTTGTTTTTAATTGGAGCCGCAAATCTTCAGGCGCAAGAATTAAAATGGTATACAGATGTTAGAGAGGCAATTACTATAAGTAACAAAGAGCAAAAACCTATGCTAATGTTCTTTACAGGAAGTGATTGGTGTGGTTGGTGTATTCGTTTGCAAAATGAAGTTTTAAAGACTGCAGAGTTTAAGAAATGGGCAGCAGATAATGTAGTTTTAGTTGAATTAGATTATCCTAGATCTGTTGCGCAGACTCCAGAGCTTAAAAGTCAGAACAATGAATTGCAACAAGCTTTTGGTATTCAGGGTTTCCCAACTGTTTTCTTTACAAGTGCGGAAACAAAGGATGGGAGAGTTAATTTTAAAGGTCTTGGTAAGACAGGATATGTTGCTGGTGGACCATCTGCTTGGTTAACTGTTGCAGAAGGAATAGTACACCCTAAGAAATCATAAATTAGATTTAAAAATATTGAAAAGTCCCTTACAATGTAAGGGACTTTTTTTTGTTTAGTAGGAAAAACTCTTTGTAAAATTATCTCTAATTGAGTATTTGGTATTTTATTATATTTAAAAAAACATATAATGTATTTTTTATGCTAATAAAAATTGGAAAATTAAAATATAATGTTAATTTCGTCTTGCTAATCTAACCAAAACCAATTTATATGATTAAAAAACTACTTATCCTACTGTTTTTTTTAGGCTCATTTATGACGCAGGCGCAAAATTTAGCATGGAGAACAAACATGACAGATGCTATTGCGATAAGTAATGACCAGAAAAAACCAATGTTGATTTTATTCACTGCCTCAGGTGTACCAGAAAATCTCCAAAATGAAATCTTTAAAACGCCTGATTTTGCTGTTTGGTCACGTGATAACGTGGTCTTAGTAAAATTAGATTTGTCTGATATGAATGCTTCAGATAGCGATCGCGAACAGAATGTGAAATTAAAAAATGCATTTGGAGTTCAAGATCTTCCAGAAGTATGCTTTGCAATGGCATCGGTAAGAAAAAACAAAACGACATTTAGTGCTTTAGGAAAAATAGCCTACAAACCAGGAGGAGCGAAAGCTTGGATTGCAGAATCAAATGCAATTTTACATCCATCAGAATAGTAAACGATTTCATTCGACTTTTATTTTAATTTTTTTTAGTCCCCTTTCTGTTTTTCAGAGGGGGATTTTTTTGTTCTAAAAAATACATCGATAATTTGATTATTTTTATTTGTGTTTATTTCACATTTATTAAAAAATAGCCTATTTATTATCAATTTGATTTTAATGCTTATAAGTTGGTTTTTAATTTATTAAAATCGTTATCGGATTCTGTTTTTGTATTATTTTAGATTTATTAACATAACCAAAACCAAAATTATATGCCGAAAAAATTACTTATTCTACTATTTTTTTTAAGTCCATTTTATATGAATTCTCAAAATATAATATGGAAAACAGATATTAATGATGCTGTAACTGTGAGCGCAGAAAAGAGAAAACCATTGCTGATTTTTTTTACTAGCCAAGGTGTAAATCCTCAGTTGCAAAATGAAATTTTTTCTACTCGTGATTTCGAAGAATGGTCACGTAAAAATGTTATTCTAGTCAAGCTTGATATTTCTGATTCTTCAATCTCAGATGCTACTAGAGAGCAGATTTTACGATTAAAAAATGCTTTTGGTATAGAAGATATTCCGCAAGTGTGTTTTTCAGAAGTAACCAGCAGGAAAGGAAAAACCAATTTTAATAAATTAGGACTTATTGGTTATAATGCTTCAGGAGTTAAATCGTGGATCTCTGAATCGAATTTAATTTTAAATCCAGAATAAATTATAATCTATAGTATCCCTTTTCTTTTGTTGAATGAAAAGGGATATTTTTTTTGAGACAACTATTTTTCCAATATTTCTGAATGGAGTTCGAATTTGATCCATCTGCAATAACAATTTTCGGATGAAGAATTTGCAACAATCGATCTAAGTTTACTTTTGAAGTCTGAGTAAGAATTAAAATATCTGGTTTAATTTTTTCCGAATAAGTTTTAGTGCTGTCAATTATTAGGATCCTGTTCTTTTTAAAATAAAGTACATTTTTAATCTCTTTGGTTGTAGGTAATGAAATTGAATTTCCTACGAGATACGAATTTATGTTTCTGTTGTTCTCACTAAGAGTATCTTTTGTGAAAAGCAAAAGGTTTCTTCCTAAACGCTCAGAAATTAGGGTGTTATTTTTTTCATTATAAACAATTAATTCTTCTTCATTTTCCGTTTCTATTTTGGTGAAAATAAAAGCAAGCTGGATAGTAATAATTGAGACGAATACAAATAGCAATTTATTAAAACTTGGTTTTTTAATCCAGACGATTGTGCCAATTATAAAGAATGAAAATGCCCATAAGTGATACAGATTAAAACTGATGTTTTGAATGACAAAAGAATCAACAGAGGCAACAGCATGAATCATGAGATTTAAAAGGTAAATACTTTTTTCAAAAATGATTGTAATAAATAATGGTGGACTGGTAAAAATAGCTATAATCATAACCACAATTCCTGCTATCATGATGAAGGATAAAACTGGAAGGATTATGATGTTGGTAACAAAAAACAATCCAGGAAATTGATGAAAATAGTAAAGGCATAAAGGCAATGTGCCAATTTGTGCTGCAAAAGAAACCGTTAAGGCTTCCCAAATGTAAATTGTTAGTTTATTTTTCGGGTTATAAATATTCTTTAAAATAGGCTGTAGCCAAAGAATGAAAAAAAGCGCGATATAGCTTAACTGAAAACCAACATCAAATAAGAAATACGGTTCAAAAAGTAATATCAGTAAGATTGAAACCAATAAAGTATGATAGATATTGCCATTTCGACATAAATGATTTCCAATTGCAAGAAAGGAAAACATGACTACAGATCGCAAAACGGAAGGCGATAAACAAGAAATAACAGCAAAACCGGCTAAGGAAATTAGAATACAAGCTAGTTTAAAAAATGAACCTTTTTTTGTGTTTGGAATTGGTTTCAGTATAAAAGTGATAAAAAGCATTATAAAGCCCACATGAAGCCCTGAAACAGATAAAACATGGGTAGCTCCAGAATATTGATAATCTTGAATTATACCTTGTGAAATCTCTTGCTGTTGGCCTAAAATTAATGCCAAAGCAACATTCATTTCGGCTTGATTGAAATTTGATTTTTCTAGATTGGAGATTATTCTAGAATGAAGTTTGGCGCAATAATACCAAATGTCTTTTTGAATGGCTTTATTAACTAGAATTTCTTTTTTCTGGCAATAAACCTGCGCATAGATTTGTTTGTCGGCCAAATATCTGCTGTAATCAAATTGATTGGGATTTTTGCTTGGTTTGTTTTGCTGTAAAATTGTTTGAATTTTAATGCTGTTTCCTATAATCAAATGATTCTTGCTACTGTCTTTCTGGACATTTACAATTACTTTTCCCGAATAAGGTTTTCCTGAGATTGTTTTTATTAAACCAATGTACCGATCACTATAATCGTTGCTTTTTAATTTCTCTCTAAGAATTAAAGTAGTAGATTGTTTGCTTTTAAAAGCAGATTTGCAATGAGTGTAATTGTCTTTTTGAAGATTTTCAGTGTGACTAATAAGGGTAAAAGTTCCAATGAAAAAGGCTAAACCACAGCTGAGAATACCAAATAGAGACGATTTCTTATTCCGTTTTAAGGTCCAAAAGAAAGCGACAAAGAATGCAATAAAACTCAGCAAAAGCGGAAAAGCAATTATCGATATTGAAAAATGTAGATAATACGAGGCAATTATGCCAAGTATAAAGGCTATTGTAATTTTTACTAACGGAAAATCTAATACTTTCATGGTTTAAAAGTATTAAATATTTGTAAGAAAAATAATAAAAAAAATGAATTTTTTATGGAAGAACCCTATTTACCTGTTCAAAAGAGTTTTTGTAATAAGCTTCTTTAGTAGAAGAAATAATTACACCTTTAGAAGTAGAGGAATGGACAAATTTAATTTCGTCAGAATTAACTTCCGTGATTAATCCGACGTGATTTATTTGTCTGCTTTTGTTAGTTTTAAAGAAAATTAAATCGCCTTTTTTTGCATCATTTAGTGGAATGACTTTTCCAATTTTTGCTTGATCATAAGAACTTCTTGGAAGTTGGATGTTTTCACTTTCAAAAGTAGTGTAAACAAGTCCAGAACAATCAAAACCGCTTTTTGTAGTTCCTCCTGCTTTATAGCGAACGCCAATATTATCAGTTGCTTTTTCGATTAAAGTATTAACCAAAGCTTTGTTTTCTTTTTTTGATTCGCTTTTTGTGCCACTTTTTGATACCGCTGTCGAAGTCGATTTACAAGAAGTAAAAGCAATTGCTAAAAGGAGGAAAATTACAATTCTTTTCAAAATCAGTTACTTATTTTGTTTTAAATCGGCAACAATGAGTCTTGCTGTATTTTTACTCGCTCCAACTCCGCCTAATTTTTGTTCTAATATATCGTAATTATGTAGCACTTTATTGCGATAATCAGGTTCTAATAATTTTTGAAGTTCTTCTTTAATTCGTTTTTTATTGCAGTCTCCTTGAATTAATTCGGTTACAACTTCTTGATCCATAATTAAATTGACAAGAGAAATGTATTTTAAAGTGATAATACGTTTTGCAATCTGGTACGAAACTTCGCTTCCTTTATAGCAAACTACTTCTGGAACTTTAAAAAGAGCCGTTTCAAGAGTTGCAGTTCCAGAAGTTACTAGAGCTGCGGTTGAAGAACGAAGTAAATCGTAGGTTCTGTTCGAAACAAATGCGATGTTTTTGTTTTTTAGAAACTGCTGATAAAATTCATATTCCTGACTTGGAGCGCCAGCAATTACAAATTCGTAATCCTGAAAATCATCAACAACACTCAGCATTACGCTCAACATTTTGGTAATTTCCTGCTTACGACTTCCTGGTAGAACGGCAATAATTGGTTTTTCGCCTAAATTATTTTCTTTTCTAAATAAAGCTTCATCAAAAGCAGGCTGATTCTGAATGGCATCAATAAGAGGATGTCCAACAAAATCTACCGGAAAATGATGTTTGTCTTCGTAAAAGCTTTTTTCAAAAGGCAAAATCACAAACATCTTATCGACATCTTGTTTAATGGCTTTAATTCTGTTTTCTTTCCAAGCCCAAATTTGAGGAGAAATATAATAATGCGTTTTATAGCCTAATTCTTTTGCCCATTTTGCAATTCGCATATTAAAACCAGGATAATCAATAAAAATAATAACATCTGGCTGAAACTCCAAGATATCTTTTTTACAGATTTTGATATTGTTTAATATGGTTTTTAAATTGAAAACCACTTCAATAAAACCCATAAAAGCCAAATCGCGATAGTGTTTTACTAGAGTTCCGCCTACTTTTTGCATTAAATCTCCGCCCCAAAATCTAATTTCTGCTTCAGGGTCTTCAACATATAATGCTTTCATTAAATTAGAACCATGTAAATCTCCAGAGGCTTCTCCTGCAATTATGTAATACTTCATGTTGGTTTTTTTGTAAATGTGCTAAAGTTGTAAATCCGCAATAACGGTAACAAAGCAAAGATAAGATTTAAATAACTAATGTCGAAATAGCCAGTGCAATCACGGCTAAAATTACACCTCGAGCCATATATTCTTTATTTCTTTTTAGCAGAATAGCAAATACAGCAAGATCTAAAAGTGTTCCAAGAGTGATTATTTTTCCAAGATATCCATGTTCTCTAATGATCTCAATTCCTGACGAAATATCAAATGTTGTGAAAAAAGTAATAAACAAATAGCTTCCCAAAAGAGCCGTAAAAATTCCGATCAAAAAACCGATTAGTACTTCTTTAGTCATTTAATTTCCAAGTGTTAAGTTGCTGAATAGAATGATGTGCTGTCAAATCAAATTGTACTGGAACAACAGAAATATATCCGTTTGCCAAAGCCCATTCGTCTGTGTCTTCGCCTTTATCTTCGTTTACAAATTTTCCAGCAAGCCAGTAATAATCTTTTCCAAAAGGAGTTTGTCTTTTATCAAATTTTTGCGCATAGTAGGCTTTCGCTTGACGACAAACTTTTATTCCTTTAATTTCAGATTCTTTTAGTTTCGGAAAATTGACATTTAAAACCACCCCTGGAGGAAGTTTATTGGCCAGAGTTTCTAAAGTAATTTTTTTCACAAAAGATTTGATTGGTTCAAAATCGGCATTCCAATCAAAATCTAAAAGAGAAAAACCAATTGCCTGAATGCCTTCAATTCCTGCTTCTACAGCAGCGCTCATAGTTCCAGAATAAATGACATTGATAGAAGAATTCGATCCATGGTTTATTCCCGAAACGCATAAGTCAGGTTTACGTTTCAAGATTTCGTTTACTGCCAATTTTACACAATCTACAGGAGTTCCAGAACAGCTGTATTCTGCAATTGTGTCATCGTCTTTTGAAATTTTATCTATAAACAAAGTATTGTTGACTGTGATTGCGTGTCCCATTGCACTTTGAGGTTTGTCTGGCGCAACAACAATAACGTTTCCGATTGTTTCCATGACGCTAATTAAGGCTCTAATTCCAGGAGCTAAAATACCATCGTCGTTAGTTACCAATATAAGTGGTTTCTCAGCTTTCATTTAATAAATATTATGTGTAGTTTTAACAATTGTAAGATTTTAAAAACAAAAATAATCACAATTATTTGTGAGAAGTCACAAATAGTGCAAAATTTGTCAACTAAGGTAAAGAACTTTTTTACGAATTAAACATTTTTATATCTTTAACAAAAAATTATCGAAGCGTTAGCTCTCGTGGCATAGTTTTTAACGTAACTTAGATAAAAAAATTGATGAATGCTATTATAAAGTTTATGAAAAGAAATTATAAGATACTCATAGCCGTATTGTGCTTATCGCTTACATTGTTTGCATTTAAGATGAATGCCGATAGGACAATCGACCCAGATCCGAACAGAGACAAGACACTTTTAGAATTACTAGCATTTGTTATTGAAAAAGGACATTATAGCCCAGCAGAAATAAATGACGAATTTTCTAAAGGTATTTTCAAGGATTATATTGATGCTTTAGACCCTTCAAAAAGATTTTTCCTTCAGTCTGATATTGACGAATTCAAACAGTATGAATTAATGTTGGATGATCAGTTTTTGAATAAAGATATTACGTTTTTCAACCTTACTTATACAAGGTTAATGAAGCGTATGGAAGAAAGTAAAAAACGTTATAAAACGATTTTAAGTCAGCCATTTAACTATAATGTAGATGAGAATTTTGATGCGGATTATGAAAAAATGCCGTATGCAAAAAACTTAACAGAGATTAATGAAAGATGGAGAAAACAAATTAAATTATCGACTCTATCGTCTTTAGTAACAAAACAAAAAATTGAAGAAGAGAAGAAGAAAAAAGATCCTGCTTACAAAGAGAAATCTTTTGAAACTTTAGAAAAAGAAACTCGCGAAAGCTCTTTAAAATCTCTAGATGATAATTTTAGTGTAATTAAAGATTTAAATAGAGACTACTGGTTTTCTGTGTATTTGAACTCTATCATGGCTCGTTTTGATCCGCACACAAGCTATTTTGCACCAGAAGAAAAAGATCGTTTTGATGTAAATATCAGCGGTAAATTGGAAGGTATTGGAGCTCGTTTGACTAAGAAAAACGATTTTACTCAAATTGATGAGTTAATTTCTGGAGGTCCAGCTTGGAAAGGAAAGCAACTTGAAGCAGGAGATTTAATCTTAAAAGTTGCTCAAGGAAATGAGGAGCCTGTAGATGTTGTTGGAATGCGTTTGGATGATGTTGTAAAGAAAATTAAAGGGCATAAAGGAACTGAAGTAAAATTGACGGTTAAAAAAGTTGACGGTTCTATCAAAGTGATTTCTATCATTCGTGATGTTGTTGAAATTGAAGAAACATATGCAAAGTCTAGTGTTGTTGAGAAAAACGGTTTAAAATATGGAGTAATTTATCTTCCTAAGTTTTATATTGATTTTGAAAACAAAGACGGACGTGATGCAGGAAAAGATATTGCTAAAGAAGTAGAGAGACTAAAAAAAGAAAACATCAATGGTATTGTATTAGACGTTCGTGATGATGGTGGAGGATCTCTTTCTACTGTGGTTGATATCGCAGGTTTATTTATTGAAGAAGGACCAATTGTTCAAGTAAAATCTGCAGGTAAAAAGAAAGAAGTTCTATACGATAAAGATAAAAAAATCGAGTGGGATGGACCACTTGTTATCATGGTAAACAGTTTTTCTGCTTCTGCATCTGAAATTTTAGCAGCTGCAATTCAGGATTACAAACGTGGTGTAATTATCGGAAGTAAACAAACATACGGTAAAGGAACGGTTCAAAATGTATTAGATTTAAATCAGTTTGTGCGTAATGCAAATTATGGAGATCTTGGTGCATTGAAAATTACCGGACAGAAGTTTTACAGAATAAATGGAGGATCTACTCAGCTTGAAGGAGTTCATAGTGATGTCGTAATGCCGGATCGTTATGCTTACTTAAAAATGGGCGAGAGAGATATTGACAATGCAATGCCTTGGGATAAAATTGATCCAGCAGATTATAGCACATGGAATTCTAATGAGAATTTTGCTAAAGCTATCAATAACAGTAAAAACAGAATTGCTCAAAATCCTCAGTTTAAATTAATTGATGATAATGCAAAATGGATTGATGTTAAAAACAAAGAAAATGTTTACAGCTTAAATATTAAGAGTTTTAAAGAAACTCAAGAGCAAGTTGAAAACGAAGGAAAAAAATACAAACCAATTTCTGATTACAAAAACGATTTGATCTTTAAATCGCTTCCGTACGAAGAAGATGAAATGAAAGCTGATGCATCTTTAAAAGAGAAAAGAGATGCATGGCATCAAGCTTTATCTAAAGATGTTTATGTAGAAGAAGCATTAAATGTACTAGATGATTTGCAGACAAAAGGTTTGGTGAAAAATACAGTTAATCCTAAAATGAAAAAGGATAAACTAGTGAAGTCTTAAGTTCGAGAAGAATTTAATTTGTTAAAAAACGCTCTGTAAATTTTGAATTTATGGAGCGTTTTTTTTGTACGTTTATCGCTTAATATTTTTATTTATGAAAAAGTTGCTTTATGTGTTTTTAATGAGTTTCGTGCTGTTGTCATGCAAGAAGGAGAATGTAGAGAAAGAAAATATAAGAGAAGAAAACGAAAGTAAAGATGTGATTTCTTTTAAGGGAAATTCTACGAGCAATGATTCTTATACCGTAGCTTATTTGCCAACTTCAACAACGAAACAGATTGTAAAGCATCAATATTATACGCTTTCTTATAATGAAAAGTTTGAACAGGCAGAGTGGGTGGCTTATGAATTAAAAAAGGAATATTTAAAAAATAACGATTATAAAAGACCTTATTTTATTGAAGATCCAAAAGTAACTACGGGTTCTGCAGATTGGAGAAACTATAAAAATTCTGGTTATGATAAAGGGCATCTTTGCCCCGCTGGAGACATGGAGTTTAGTAAAGATGCTTATAATGATACTTTTTATACTTCGAATATTTCACCTCAAAAGAAAGAGTTTAATGCCGGAATTTGGAATAGAATAGAGCAAAAAACGCGCTATTGGGCAGGAAAATATAATGATATTTATGTTGTAACTGGCGGAATTCTGAAGGATTCGGATAAAAAAATAGGAATAGAGAAAGTTGCTGTTCCTGAATACTTTTATAAAATTGTTTTAGCTAAATCTGGAACAGAGCATAAGGCAATTGCTTTCTTAGTGCCAAATGAAAAAAGTGATAAATCAATTTACGATTTTGTTGTTCCAATCGAAACTTTAGAAAAAATGACTGGAATTGATTTCTTCCCAAATCTTAAGAACTTAAAAAGCAGTAAGGATTTTTAATTAAATACTGTTTATCTATAAATTAATCTAGAATAGAAATAAGAATGCCTTTTTTTAAAATGAACAAGCAATTGATTTTTGCTGGTTTAATGATTGTTTTTATCATAAACCACGGCTATAGCCAAACAATACTGAATAAACAAAATATACAAAATACCCTTAATGAAGCGTTTAATAAATTTAAAGATGTAAAAGAAGGAAAAAATGCTGATTATATTAAAGAACTAGCCAATGTTGATCCCAATATTTTTGGTATTGCGCTTGTTACTGCAGAGGGAGCCATATATACAAAAGGCGATATAACGTCAATGGTTTCAATTCAAAGCATCTCGAAAGTATTTACGATGGCAAAAGTAATTGAGCAAGAAGGATCACAGTTTTTAGAAGACAAAATAGGCGTAAATGCCACAGGATTACCATTTAATTCTATTGTTGCGATAGAAATGCATAAAGGTGATAAAATTAATCCTCTTGTAAATCCTGGAGCTATTGCAACTACGAGCCTTATTCGAGGTAATGATTCTATAGCAAAATGGAAAGAAATCCAGAAAATTCAGAGTGACTTTGCTGGAAGAGAGCTTTCTCTAAATCGTCCTGTTTATATAAGTGAAGCTGGGGATAATTTACGAAATCAAGCTATTGCACATTTGTTATTGGCTTATAACAGAATATATTTTGATCCAGTACAAGCAACAGATCTTTATACGAAACAATGTGCATTGAATGTAAATGTAAAGGATCTTGCTACAATGGCGGCCACATTGGCAAATGGAGGCGTTAATCCTGTTACAAAGAATAAGGTGGTTAGTCAGACAACTGTAATGTATACTTTACCTGTAATGGCAACTGCAGGTCTTTATGATAATTCTGGAATTTGGCTGTTTAATTCGGGACTTCCGGCAAAGAGTGGAGTTGGAGGAGGAATATTGGCTGTATGTCCTGGCAAATTTGGAATTGCTGTTATTTCGCCACCATTAGATAACTCTGGAAATAGTTTGAAAGCTCAGAAAGTTATCCAATATGTTGTAGAAAAACTTAAAGCAAATCCTTATTGGATTGAACCTAAGTAGGTTTTAGATAATAAAAAAAAGTCCAAAAATTATTTTGGACTTTTTTTGCTTTTGAAAATTTAAAAAGCAGTAAGACTTTTTAAATCTGCTATGGTTTCTGTTGGGTTTTCAGCTTTAAAAACAAAGCTTCCGGCCACTAAAACATCTGCTCCAGCTTCGACTAATTGTTTTGCGTTTTTGCTGGTTACACCGCCGTCAATTTCGATTAATGTTGAAGCATTTTTACGAGTAATAAGTGCTTTTAGCTTCTTTACTTTGTCGTAAGTGTTTTCGATAAATGATTGTCCTCCAAATCCTGGATTTACACTCATAATGCAAACTACGTCGATGTCATTAATAACGTCTTCTAATAAGTCAACATTGGTATGTGGATTCATGGCAACACCAGCCTTCATTCCTTCTGCTTTAATTGCTTGCAGTGTTCTGTGTAAGTGTGTGCAAGCTTCGTAATGTACAGTAAGCCCATTTGCTCCTAAATCGGCAAAAGTTTTTATGTAACGATCTGGATCAATAATCATTAAATGTACATCAATATACTTTTTTGCATGTTTTGAAATTGCTTCTAAAACGGGCATTCCGAAAGAGATATTCGGAACAAAAACTCCATCCATAATATCGATATGAAACCAATCAGCCTGACTGTTATTAATCATTTCTGCATCACGCTGTAAATTTCCAAAATCCGCAGCAAGAACTGAAGGAGCAATAAGTGTATTTTTCATTGTGTGTTGTTTTATTGCAAAGATAAAGTTTTTATACTGTTGATTATAATTTAACCGCAAAGCACGCTAAGAATTACGCAAATTGCACTAAGTTTTTTTGCCACAGATTAAAGGGATTAAAATGATTTTATAATCTGTGTAAATCCTTTAATCTGTGGCTATTTCTTTTTTTCTTTGTGAACTTTGCGTAATTCTTAGCGTGCTTTGCGGTAAAAAAACTTTAAAAATAAAAAACTCCGGTAATCAGCCGGAGTTTCAATCATCAATCAAAAAACGAACAGTCAATCAAACTGTTGTTTGCGGTACAAAGGTTTCAAGTTTCATGTTTCAAGTTACAAAAGCAACCTGAAACTTTAAACCTGAAACAAATATTGTCTTATCCTAAATATGTTTTAAGGATTTTACTTCTAGAAGTGTGCTTCAATCGACGGATTGCTTTTTCTTTAATCTGACGAACACGCTCACGAGTTAGGTCGAAAGTTTCACCAATTTCTTCAAGAGTCATTGGGTGCTGATCGCCAAGACCAAAATACAAACGAACAACATCTGCTTCTCTTGGAGTTAATGTTTCTAAAGAACGTTCGATTTCAGTACGAAGAGATTCGTGAATTAATTCTCTATCTGGATTTGGAGATTCGCCAGAACGTAATACGTCATAAAGGTTAGAATCTTCTCCTTCAACAAGAGGAGCATCCATAGATAGGTGACGTCCAGAGTTTTTCATAGACTCTTTTACGTCGTTTACAGTCATATCAAGTTCTTTTGCAATTTCCTCAGCAGAAGGTGGACGCTCGTTAGATTGCTCTAATAATGCATACATTTTGTTGATTTTATTGATAGAACCAATTTTATTTAATGGTAAACGTACAATACGAGATTGCTCTGCTAAAGCTTGAAGAATCGATTGACGAATCCACCATACAGCGTAAGAAATGAATTTGAAACCACGAGTCTCATCAAAACGTTGAGCCGCTTTAATTAAACCTAAGTTTCCTTCATTAATTAAGTCAGGAAGAGTTAATCCTTGATTTTGATATTGTTTAGCCACAGATACTACGAAACGTAGGTTGGCTTTTGTTAGTTTTTCTAAAGCTCTTTGATCACCAGCCTTTATTCTTTGTGCTAATTCTACCTCTTCATCAGCGGTAATTAGGTCAACTTTTCCAATTTCTTGTAGATATTTATCTAACGATGCAGTTTCACGATTAGTTACCTGCTTGGTGATTTTAAGTTGTCTCATGTTGTTGTCTCCCTATTTTTAAAGTGTACAAATGGTTATACGTAATGAGTATCAAAAAAGTTACAATATAATAAAAATATTTTTAAAATATTTTGGAAAAAATAAAAACCTGCCTTTAATGGGCAGGTTTTGTGAGTGTTATGTTTTTTTTTTAACTAAATTTAATTTACAGCAGTATTTTGAACTTCAATATTTTCTGTAACAGAGACTGGAATTCCGTTTTTAGTAAAACCTTCCAATCTAATTTCAAAAGTTCCAGATAAGTCTGAAGTATAAAATGAAGTATCGGCATCACTGTTTAGTTGAGCATTAGGATTCCAAAGCAATTGATTTCTAAAATCTGGAATTCTATCATTATCAGAACCACTTTCATATTTTACTTTGTTGTAAATCTTTTTAGGCTGCGGTCTCAAAACAGTTGGTTTTGCTATAAAACTTCCTGTTTGAGTGTTTTTAAAATCTTTATTGAAAGTTGTAAAACTAATTAATCCGTTAAAAGATCTTGGCCCAATGTAATATCTTCCTATAATAAGCTCGACTTTGTAGACATTTTTCATGCTGTATAGCGCCAAGTCGTTTACATTTTCTAAATATTCTCCATCTACAAGAACAAGTGCAGATTCAGGAAGCTGCGGGAAAACATTCGGGTCAGTTACGTGCAAATAAAGATTATTGTCTTTCTGTTTAGAGTAAATTTCAACAACAACCTCGGTAATTGTTTCCTTTAAAGTTTTAAAACGAGTATAATCATCTAAAACATATTCTTTTGCAAGCGGATAGTAAAATGCATCTGTTGTAGGTGCTTTTTCTATATTATCTACTTTTTTGTAGAAATATGCGTTTTCAACTTGGCTAGAAACAGATCTTTCTAGCAAACTCTCTTTGAAGGTATAAGATAGGCTCGTGTTTTTTTCGAATGATAATTTAGAGTAATCTATTTCTGGACTATTGTTTACAACAAGGTTATAACCGCTTGCTTTTTCGTCTATGATCTGCAAAATGATATTTGATGTGTAATATGTTTGTCCAACATTGAAAATAAAGTTACCGTACATGTCGGTTTTTACAACTTTGAAAGCAAAAGATTTTCCAGGAATAGACAATCCAACAGAAATATTTGCAATCTTATCAGTACCATTTTTTGCTGAAATTGTTCCTGCGATAATCTCTCCTCTAAGTTCTGGCAACACTAATTTTTGATCTTGTTTTTGTGTATCTAACGCAATCGGATAAGATGGATTAGAAGCAAAACCTACAGCAGAAATTTTATCTGAAGAAGGAATGTTGTCTAATTTTCTAACAGAAAGCGAATAATTTCCATTTTTGAAATCGGCATTAGAGGATTGAATTTTTAAATCAACCAATTCTCGATTTGTAAACGATTTTTTATTCAAATTAAGAGTTATGTTGTCGTTTTTTAAATTTTCTGAAGCATTTGATTTTGTGCTACTAGTTAAAACTTTTTCGGCATTAGTCTTCTCATCTGTTTTATACGGATTGATGATGTTGATGTCTAGTTGGAACAATTCTGAGATTGGTTTGTTTAGCATCCAATTGGTATATCCAACTAATTTGTAATTACCTGTTTTTACAGTTGTCGGAATAAAGTAATCTCCTTGTCCAACTCCATTTTCGAGTGCAATTTTAGTTTTAAAAACAGATTTGTGGTTGTTGTCAACAATTTCTACGTAAGCTATTTTGCTTATGTTGCTTGGCGTTTTATCAGACGATTTTAGGCAGTAAACTTTGTACAATAAAGTTTCTCCTGTAACAAATGATGTAGCATTAGAATGAACGTATACCGTTTCATCTAAAGTAATTGTTTGCTGTGCTCTGCTAAATTGTGTATTAATTAATACAAGCAATAAAAATAAATGTTTTAGTCTATCCAAAATGAAGGTTTTATGTTTGATGAAAATGATGTGCAATCTCCGCAGGCGACGTCTACAAGAGTATAGTTTGAACCAGCGCCACTAACGTATGTCATAAGGTTTTTATTTATATTATAAATCATAGTTTCTCCCTCGCAGTCTTCTGTGCCAAAGCAGAATTTAAAAGGAACGTCGTCGCAGCTGTTAAAATAAGGTATTGGGCTTGTAGGGAAAAAATCGGTATAATTGAAGAATATTCTAGACTCAGAATAAGAAGAAACATCAAAAAAGCCTATAACTTTTGTAGCCGAATCGTTTATGCATCTTATATTTCCAGCAATAATACCAGGTTGTTTTGGGTTTAAAATACTTGAAGAACTTGACATGTCTTTTATTGTTTTATGAAAAGTATATGCTTCTAAACTTTCAATATATTGTTTTACCAATATGCTGTATCGATGTCCAATTATGTAATCATTTTTATCGATAAATCGAATAGGTAAGTTTACGCGGTCTTCTGTCAGGTCATTAGTATTAACCAAAATTATATCTGTTGATTTTTTGGTTGAGTAACAAGTTTTAGTAGCAGGATCGTTATTAATCAAATCTACTGTTTGCAGAGAAGTGCTAATGATTTTGTAAACATTCCATTTTGGTGCGACAATTTTGAAAGTTTCCTCATATTCATATCTGTAGTAATTTGAAGATTTTGTTGGATCGTAATTGTTAACATTAATCTGAACACCAGTTTCATTGTCTTTATTTACTGCAAGTGCAGGAACAACACTTTGGATTGGATTTACCTTTGTCAAAGTTTGCGGGTTTGACTGATAAATCTTTCCATCTTTAGTAGTGACTTCTAATGTGTATTTAGCATCTGGAAGAGCTTGAAAAGCTACCTGAGATTTATATACTCCTGAGCTTTCTACAAATAGATATTCGTTTCCTTGGTCGTCTCTAACAACGACTTTAGCGCCACTTTCTACGGCAACTTCTGTATCTTCAAATTTTGAAGTTTTAGTGATTTTAATTTCTTGGTTTTTAAGTTCGTTTGTTAATGTTGCTTCAATTACTATTATTTCTTCATAAGTGTTAGTTAAAAGCGGATATGTTTCTGTACAGCCACTAAAAAGGACTGCTAGAAATGCTAAAAGGATTGTATTTTTTATTAAATGAAATTTCATGGTTTAAATCTATTCTTTTTAATCTGATTCTGGTTTTATTGTAAAAAGGGAATTTTTAATTATCCACCCAAAATGGAGGTTTAATACTCGATGCAATTGTTGTACAGTCTCCACATGGAGAATCTACCCAAAAGGTCAAACCTGTTCCTGTTCCCGAATAATAGGTTATTTTCCCTAATGATAAATCAGTAGCGTAATGTCCCCAGTTCGTGCAAGGGTCAGGAACTAAAGACTCATCTGTTGAGTAGCAAAACTCTTTACATTCTTCTACATAAGGTGGAGGAAATTTACCTGGAAATAAGTCTTCATAGTTAAAATAAATTCGTTCTGTCGATACAGAGCAAACATCAAAATATCCAGATATTTTACTGTCATTATTAATACCTCGTAAATTTCCCAATAAAAAGCCTGGCTGAGTAGGAGAAACAATAGTACCTCCAGATGCAGCGCTTTTTTTCAATGTATTGTAATAATTGTATGCTGTTTGACTTTCTATATATTGTCTAACCAAAATGCTATATCGGTGTGTAATAATGTAATCTTGGTCGTTAATAAATCGAATTAAATAGTCTACACGATCTTCTTTTAGATTGTTTGTACTTTGTAGCATTAATTCTATATTTTTTCCAGAACCATAACAAGTTTTAGTGCTGGGTGAATTTGGAAGGAAAACAGGAGTTTGCGTGCTTACGATCCAATCAATTTTTGTAGGTCTCCATTTTGGCGCAATAACTTTGTAGGTTTCCTCGTATTCGTATCTGTAATAAGTTGATGAGTCGGTAGGATCAAAGCTGTTTACGTGAATAGCAACACCATTTACACCATCTTTTTCTTCAACCGTAGCCACTACACTTTGTATAGGATTTATGGTGGTTAGAGTTTCTGGCGATGACTCAAAAGATCTACCGTCTTTAGTGGTAATATGCAGCTGGTATTTAGTATTTGGAACTGCCTGAAATTCCGTATCAGAAACATATTTATCTAAATCTTCACTAAAATTATATTGATTGCCGGCATCATCAGTAATGAAAACTTTTGCTCCGCTTTCAGACAGGTAGTTTTCATCTTCAAATTTTGCAGATTTGGTAAGTTTTATTTCTTGCTTTTTAAGTTCATTGGTTATATTGGCTTCTACAATAATTACTTCTTCAAATCTGTTTGTTACTAACGGATATGCCTCTGTACAACCATTAAAAAGGATTGTAAGAAGGGCAAGGAAGATTATATTTTTTATGATGTAAAATTTCATTTTTTTGATGTTCTTTTTAAGTTGATTGAATCTTTTAAAAACTAGATGACTTTGTTTAATCTACCCAAAAAGGAGGTTTTATGTTAGAGGCAATTTTTGTGCAATCTCCGCAAGGGGCATCAACCCAATAAGTTGTAATAGTATTAGCACCGTCTCCTGAAAAATAGCTTATTTTTCCGAGAATCAAATCGTCTAAATAATGGGGGGCCGAGTGTGTGCAAGGAGGAGGATTAAAAGGAGATTCTGCAATACAATATTGTGTGCAATCAATAACATACGGAGGTGGGAATTTATCTGGAAATAAATCCTTATAATTGAAATAAATTCGTTCCGTAGAAACAGAGCACACATCAAAATATCCTGATATTTTACTGTCACCATTAATAGCTCTTAAATTACCCAATAAAAGACCTGGCTGGGTTGGAGAAGTAATGGTTCCTCCAGAAACTGCCGTTTTATTCAATGTGTTATAATAGTTGTAAGCAGCAAGACTTTCTACATATTGTCTAACTAGAATGCTGTATCTGTGTGTGATAATATAGTCTTGGTCATTAATAAAGCGAATTAAATAATTTACGCGGTCTTCTTTTAGCGTATTTGTATTTACTAGCATAAATCCTACGCTTTTTTTAGAACCATAGCAAGTCTTAGTATCTGGCGAGTTTGATTCAAATATAGGCCCATTATTCCATACAAGTTTAATAGGCAGCCAGTTTGGGGCAATAACTTTATATGTTTCCTCATATTCATATCTGTAATAAGTTGATGTGGCTGTAGGATCAAAGCTGTTTACGCGAATACCTACGCCGTTTATATCGTCTTTTTGTTCAATTGCTGCGACCACACTTTGCATAGGGTTAATGGTCGTAAGCATTTCTGGGGATGATTCAAAAGATCTTCCGTCTTTGGTGTTAATGTGTAATTGATATTTAGTATTTGGAACAGCTTGAAATTCTATATCTGAAACATATTTTTCTGAATCGTCACTAAAATTATATTGATTGCCAGCATCATCGGTAATAAAAACTTCTGCGCCACTTTCAGAAAGGTAGCCTTCATCTTCAAATTTTGCTGATTTGGTCAATTTTATTTCCTGTTTTTTTAGCTCGTTAGTTAGGCTGGCCTCTACTATAATTACTTCTTCAAACCTATTTGTCACTAACGGATATGCTTCTGAACAACCATAAAAAAGGGTTGAGAGAAGAGCTAGTGGGATTATATTTTTTATGATTTGAAATTTCATTTTTCGATGTTCTTTTTAAGTTGATTTGATCTTCAAAAAAATAGATAATTCTTTATTAATCTACCCAAAAAGGTGGTTTTATGTTAGAGGCAATTTTTGTACAGTCTCCGCATGGAGCATCAACCCAATATGTTTCAAGAGATTTGATTCCATCTCCTGAATAATAAGTTATTATTCCTCGAGGCAAATCATCTAAATAATGACAGCAATGTGTACAAGGAACAGGGTTATAAGCTTCTTTTTCATAACAAAATTGTGTACAATCTACAGCATAAGGAGGAGGAAATTTACCTGGAAATAAATCCGCATAGTTAAAATAAATTCGCTCAGTCGATACGGAGCATACATCAAAATATCCTGATATTTTACTGTCGCCATTAATTGATCTCAAATTACCTAACAAAAGACCGGGCTGAGTAGGAGAAGTAATAGTTCCTCCTGAGACAGCTGTTTTGTTTAATGTATTGTAATAATTGTAAGCTGCCAGACTTTCTACATATTGCTTAACTAAAATACTGTATCGGGTCGTAATAATATAATCTTGGTCACTAATAAAGCGAATTCGATAATCTACACGATCTTCTTTCAGTTTATTTGTATTTAAAAGCATAAATCCGATGCTTTTGTTAGAACCATAGCAAACCTTAGTGTCTACAGAATTTGGTTCAAAGGTTGGCCCGCCATTCCATACAAGTTTTGTTGGCAGCCATTTTGGCGCAACAACCTTGTAGGTTTCCTCGTACTCAAATCTATAATAGGTCGATGTAGCTGTAGGGTCAAAACTGTTTACACGAATACCAACACCATTAATATCATCTTTTTGTTCAATCGCTGCTACTACACTTTGGATAGGTGTTATAGTGGTAAGGATTTCTGGCGATGAAGCAAAAGATCTTCCGTCTTTGGTGTTAATGTGTAATTGGTATTTGGTATTAGGAACAGCTTGAAACTCTATATCTGAAACGTATTTATCTGAATTTTCGCTGAAATTGTATTTATTGCCTGCATCGTCAGTAATAAAAACTTCTGCTCCACTTTCTGGAAGATAATTTTCATCTTCGAACCTTGCAGATTTGGTAAGTTTTACTTCTTGGTTTTTGAGCTCGTTCGTTAGATTGGCTTCAACAATCAGTACATCTTCAAATCTATTGGTTACCAATGGATATGCTTCTGTACAGCCATTAATTACAATAGCAGTAACAAGTAAAATAATAATCTTATATAGATTGTGATTTTTCATTTACTCGTATTAGAATTTGAAGTTATACGTAATACTTGGTACTGGGATTGAGAAAATAGATGTTTTATAGCCTTTTACTTTTCCATTTGGATCTGTTACGAAATAAATAGAATACGGATTGTTTCTTCCTAGAACGTTGTAAATAGAAATATTCCAGAAACTATGTGCTAGCTTTTTAATTTTATGGTTTCCTTCAATGTTAACTCCAATATCTAAACGAATATAATCTGGAATTCTATAAGCATTTCTATCACTATACAAAGTATATTCTGAGTTTCCGTAATGGAAAGTACCAATAGGATACGTTATAGGTCTTCCGGTTTGATATAAGAAGTTAGTTGATAAACTGTAACGTTTTGTAAATCTATAATTTAAAATCGCACTTAAATCATGAGGTTTATCAAAGTTAGCAGGGAAATATTCTCCATTATTTACGATTTCTGAACTAAACTGGCTGTCTAGTTTAATAAAAGTACGAGAATAAGTATATCCAATCCATCCGTTTAATCTTCCAGTCGATTTCTTTAATAATAACTCAACTCCGTATGCTTTTCCTTCACCTTGTAAAAGTTCGGTTTCAACATTTTGGTTAAGCAATAATTGCGCACCAACTTTGTAATCTAGAATGTTTTTAGATTTTTTATAATATCCTTCTAAACTTACTTCGTATTCTTCATCTTTTAATGTTTTGAATAATCCTAACGAAACCTGTTGAGCGGTTTGAGGTTTTACATTAGAATCAGATAATTTCCAAGTATCTGTTGGTGATTGAGTAACATTACTAGATAATAAATGAATATACTGACGAGTTACATCATAACCTGCTTTTACAGAGAAATCATCTGTAAGGAAATAACGTGCAGCAATACGAGGTTCTAGTCCGCCGTATGTTTTTATGACTTCATTATTCTTATAAGTCGTTGTTCCTGTCACTGTTTCGGCGCTCAATGGTAAACCAGGAGCATAAGTATTTACATCACCAGGACCTAATGCCATGTAATAAGAATACCTTAATCCAAGATCAATAAGTAATTTATCATTGAATTTATAACTGTCAGATAAATATGCTGCAGATTCTAATGCTTTTTCTTTTTCAATATCTGTTGGGACTAAAGTAGCTTCCGGTTTTGTAGGGTGCTGATATCCTGGCGAGATATTGTATAGTTTGCTAGCAATACCATAAGAAAAAGTATGTTTTGGGTTAAGTTGGTAAGTGAATTTTGCCTGTAATTGCGATTCGTTTACTTTATAACCAAAATCAAATGAATTTATATCATCTGAATCGTAGTCAATATTGAATTTGTATTCACTGTTTGTGAAAATGAAAGCAGCTTTATTTTTTTTGTTAAAAGTGTGATCCCATTTAATAGAAGCCAATCTGTTGCTGTATTTGTAAATAGAGTCAGAGCTTAAACTAAAACGGTCGTGGCTATAATATGCCGTAGCTTCTAAATTGTTATTAGCGTTAATTGCATTATTGTATTTAAAAATTCCATCATAAAATCCTGCTTGACTGTTTTTTAAATCTTCATTATCAAGCGCCTTTAAAATCCAATCAGAATATGTTGCACGTCCTCCGACAATAATACTAGATTTATTTTTTTCGATTGGAACACTTAACGTAAGATTCGAAGTAATAGGACCAATTGCTCCCTCACCTGAAAATTTTTCCTGATTACCATTTTTGGTAGCGATATCAAACACAGACGACAATCTTCCTCCAAAATCTGCAGGAATACTTCCTTTGTAAATATCGGCTTTCTTTGTAGTGTATGGATTAATAGCAGAGAAGAATCCTAAAAAGTGCTGCGGATTATATAATACAGCATTGTCCAAAAGAATTAAGTTTTGATCATCTTTTCCACCTCTAACATTAAATCCAGCAGAACCTTCACCTGTGGTTTTAATCCCAGGAAAAGTAGTCGCTACTTTAAGGATATCTCTTTCACCAAGAATTAAAGGAACATTCTTGATTCCTTCAATATCAATAGAAACCAAACCAGAAACAGTAGTTTCAGTAGGTTTTTGTCCTTTCTTTTTAATTACAACTTCGTCAAGTTGGTTTGATTTTTCGTTGATATTAACATCAAAAGCACCATCATCATAAACCATTAAAGTTCTTACCACTTCTTTATGGCTTAATGATTTGATTTCAATAATATTTATACCTCTAGGAAGTTGTAGAGTATAATTTCCGTCAGGGTCTGTAGAAGTATTTATGTTTTTATTTCGAACTTTAATATAAATATTTGGTTCAGCTTTACCTGTTTCTTCGTTTCTAACTGTTCCAGAAACGGTAAAAGATTTTTTAGTAGCTTCTTTGTTTTCTTTACCAATAAAAACAATTGCAGATTTTTTATTTACGGTATAGCTGCTTAAAGAATCGTATTGCTGGTGAAATACAGGATTCTCGCTATCAGTATTTTTATTCTGATTTGTTTCAACAGGAGCATCAGTAAAATAATTTGCAGGCAAAGTATCGTGAATTGTACTGTTTAGTGTAAAGATTACTTTGTTTTTCAGGATGATATAATTCAAATCTGTTTTGCTTAATACTTTATTAAGCACATCATCGATTTTTGCATCTGTATAAGTTCCAGAGATCAGTCCTTTTTCAGCATTAACCCAAGTTGGATCAAAGTAAAATTTATATGCAGTTGCTTCTTCAATACGTTTTAGCGCATTGGTTAAAGTTTCGTCTTTAAAAGTGATAGATAATTTCTCATTCGTATTTTGTGCAAAAGACAATTGAAAAGAGAACGCGATAAGTAAGGAGAGTAAAAATTTTTTCATTTGTTTTATTTGCTTGATATTGACTGAGAGTTAAAGGTATATTTCATCAAATTTTTCATGAATTGATCTAAATCGGAATTTCTTAGTTCTCTGTTCAATAAATAAAACCCATTGATTTGCTTTTTCTGTTCTGGAAATAATTTAACAAGGTCGCTTTTGCCTCTTATTGCATAAATTTTACCTTTTAAATCAATAAAATAGGAGTTGTTTTCTTTGAAGGTAAAGTAAAGACTGCTTTCGTAAATCGTTTTCTGCATATCTTTATGGTGTTTGATATACAAGACCAATTCTGGAGCAATTTTGCTTTCCTCGTAATAACCCGTTGTAAATTCAGGTATATCTTCGCTCTTTTTTTCTCTTTTGATAAAGTTTTTATCAAGTATAGAAAACGAACTAACTTTATTCTGTATTAGATTTATACCAATATTTTCTGACCCTCCATCAGGGTTCAAAACCAATATATCTCTATAAATGTCATATTTGAGTTTGACATCATAATAAGTTTGGTTTTCGTACGTAACTTTTCCTGATTCGTATTTATTAATTAAATACAAATGGATGTCAGTGCTTAAAGTTCGAAATGAATTGGTGTGTGGTATCCCATTATTAATATCCAAATTAATTCTGCCAACAGTAGTATCAAACCAATTGTAAGTATTGATATCATTACTAGTTTGACTCTGGATAGGATGAATGTTTAAGAATAATTCAAATAAAATGAGAAAAACGATTTTTTTTTGGTAATTTTTCAAAGGATTTAATGGTTTTATTAGTTGTTTTCGGAAGATTTCAAAAGTATAAAAAAAAGGTTACAAATAAAACGCTAATTTGTTAAATTGTGATAAAAAGTTGCTACAGCCTCTTAAAAGGCGTTATATAACTATTAAAATTTAGAATATTTATTAAAAATATTCGAAAATGACTTTGCAATAGTAAATTTTAAATTTGGTACGAAATAGATTCCTTTTGTAGGAAATGTAAAAAATGAAGAAATACATAAGGTTGAAAAACCCTAATTTGGTTAAGAATTTGGGGTTTTTCAATTTTTTTAAAACAATAAATCTACCTGAGAATTTATTTTTTCTAGATAATAGTCTATTTTTCGAATGGCTCGATTAAAGAAAAGATTTTGTTCCTTTATTCCAGATTGTCCTAAGGGTATAGAATTTGTAATTTGCTGTTTGAAAAATTGATGAACATTCTTGCAGCTTTCTTTATTGTCGGTTATAAAATACCCTAAAAGAGTGTAAGGTACAAACATCGTCAGCTTTTCTTCTGTTTCTATAAGCATGTTATTATTCAATAATATTAGCTCATTATAATAAATCGAAAACTGATTATTGGGTTTGCTGCATTTTTCTTTTATTAAGCTAATAATTCGTTTTAAATCTAAACAAAGAGCATTTGCACTTTTTAGATTTAAAAGTCCAGCCTCATAAAAATATAGAATTTGTTGCAAGCTACTGTTTATGGTGGTGTCATTCCATACTTCATTTACAGGAGTATTCTCGTATATTTCTTTTAATTTTTGCATGTATTCTGTAAATGATTCATCAATTACAAAATTTTCAAAAGCAACTTTTTTCTGATTTGAGTTTAATAGATTCAGCCATACAAAGGCTTTAAATTTGGATAAAATTGTACCATCCATAAAATAAAACAGCGGAATGTCTTTTGCTGAATAGAAAAGTGTTGCTGTCTTATTTTTTATTAATGCTTCAATATTTTCAGATGATGATTTGAAATAATGAAGCATGTCTTTTAAGTTTTCAATCTCGATTGTTTTCTCAATAACCACCTTTTCTTTATTTGAGAATAAATTATCTAGCGAAATGTTGAAATGTTCCGCCAGTTTAATCGTTTCATCAATAGAGAATTTGCTTTTTCCTGAAATCCTTCGATGAGAGGCGTCATAACTAATTTCTAAAATACCTGCAATTTCTTCTATTAAAGAAACTGACTTAGGTGCTTTTTGTCTAATTGCTTTTAAAAAAGATTCCTGATGTTTCATAATTTGCGATAATCGCAAATATAAATATTTCTTTAATTGGTTTGCGCAAATTGATACGCGATAAATGCAATAGGTTTGTCTTGTAATTTTAAAAAAGACACTTTATGAAAGCTAAATATTTCAATAAATCAGAAGAAGAAAAACTTTTTTTTTCTACTCTAAAACATCGTGTTCACCAAAAACTTCAAGGTAAAAATATTTCTTACGGAGATTTCAGATTTTGGTTTAAAGGATTATTCTGGACATTGATTTGTTATTTCTCCTATTCATTGCTCTTTTGTGAATCCATAAATAAAATAAGTTTTTGGCTTCTGTATGTTGTTTTTCAATTATCAGGATTATTGATAGGATTCAGTTTTGGACATGATGCTTCTCACAATACGGCATTCAAAAACAAAAAAATAAACTCGGTATTGCATTTTTTTAGTTTTCTTACCGTCGGTATCGATCCATTGCTTTGGGGATTGAGACATATTCGTTCACATCATTTGTATGCAAATGTAGAAGGAAGCGATGTAGATATTGATAAAAATCCCTTTTTAAGATTAAGCCCAACCCATCCTTGGAAACCAAAACATAAATACCAGGCTTATTATGCGCCATTTGTTTATATGTTTACGTTGCTCCATTCTGTTTTTATGAGCGATTGGGTTTATTTGTTTTCCAACGAATATGATTGGATGAAAAGAGGTGTTCCAAAGGTTGAATTGTATGTAAGATTTATATTGTATAAAATATTTTATTTTTCTTTAGTGTTGCTTTTTCCAATATTATATTGTGGTTTTTCGTGGAGTTTTATTGTCTTGAGTTATTTTACTGCGAGTGCTTTTACGTCAATGGTTTTTATTATAATGCTTGTAGGAACGCATTTTTTTGATGGCGCAGATTATCCGCAGCCAGAAGGAGAATTTCTTGAACACACATGGGCAGTGCATCAGCTTCATACAAGCTGCGATTGGAATGCAGACAAAAGTTGGGCGAGGTTTTTAAGCGGTGGTTCAAACTGTCATGCAGCTCACCATCTTTTTCCTAATATCTGCCATACCAACTACAGTGAAATAAATTCAATAATTGAAGAAACAACAAAAGAATACAAACAACCCTATCATCATAAAACGTTATTGCAAATGATGTTTTCTCATTTTACACATTTGCATAAAATGGGTAATCCTCAAGTTTGAATTATAAAACTTAAAAACCCCAATTCAAAAATATGAATTGGGGTTTTCTATGAATAAACCTTTAGTAAACTAAGATCTGATTACTCTTTTTTGTCCTCACGTGGAGGTCTTGGAACAAGTGCTTTTTTAGACACTTTTTCTTTTTTAGTTTTAGGGTCAACTCCTAAGTATTTCACTTGGAAAACATCTCCCATTTTAACTACATCAGCAACATTTTCTGTGCGTTCCCAAGCTAATTCAGATACGTGAAGCAATACTTCGTTTCCTGGCGCAGCAGTATATTCTACTACAGCTCCAAAATCAAGCATTTTAATTACTTTAACTTCGTAAGCCTCGCCAACTTGTGGTTTGAAAGTTAATGAATCAATTTTAGCTAATACAGCTTTGATACCATCAGGATTAGTTCCTAAGATTTCAACTACACCTTGCTCGTCTACTTCGTTGATTACGATTGTAGTTCCAGTAGCTTTTTGTAATTCTTGAATTACTTTTCCACCAGGTCCGATCAATGCTCCAATAAAGTTTCCAGGAATAGTTCTTGTAATGATTTTTGGTGCGTGAGCTTTCACTTCTGCTCTTGGCGCTGCAATAGTTTCAGTTAATTTTCCTAAAATGTGCAAACGTCCGTCACGAGCTTGTGCTAAAGCTTGTTCCATAATGTCATAACGTAATCCTTCGATTTTGATATCCATTTGGCAAGCAGTAATACCGTCAGCAGTTCCAGTTACTTTAAAGTCCATATCTCCTAAGTGATCTTCGTCTCCTAAGATGTCAGACAATACAGCAAATTTCTCACCGTCAGTAATTAATCCCATAGCAATACCAGAAACTGGTTTTGTCATTTGAACTCCAGCATCCATAAGAGCCATTGTTCCAGCACAAACCGTTGCCATAGAAGAAGAACCGTTAGATTCTAAAACCTCAGAAACAACACGAATTGTATAAGGACAATCAGCAGGGATCATATTTTTTAAAGCTCTTTGAGCTAAGTTACCGTGACCAACTTCTCTTCTTGAAGTTCCTCTTAATGGTTTTGCTTCACCAGTAGAGAAAGGAGGGAAGTTATAGTGTAAGTAGAATTTCTCTTCACCTTGTTCAGATGGAGAATCGATCTGGTTAGCTTCTTTAGAAGTTCCTAAAGTTACTGTTGCCAAAGCTTGAGTTTCTCCACGAGTAAATAAAGAAGATCCGTGTACAGATGGTAAATAATCAGTTTCACACCAGATTGGTCTGATTTCTGTCGTTTTTCTACCGTCTAGACGAATTCCTTTTTCAAGAATTACGTTACGAACAGCTTCTTTGTTTGTTTTGTAGAAATATTTTCCAACTAAACCAGCAAGGTCAGCATTTTCAGCATATTCTTCTTCAGTAAATAAAGCTTTTGCTTCTTCTTTTACAGCAGCAAATTTTTCGCCTCTTTCAGCTTTTCCAGAAGCTTCTTGAGCAATTGCATAGCATTTATCGTAAGCAGCGGCTTTTACTTTTGCGTAAACAGCTTCGTCTTCAATTTCACCTTCGTAAGTTCTGTATTCTTGAGAGTTTAATTTTGCTCTTAATTTTTGTTGAGCAACGATTTGAACTTTAATAGCTTCGTGAGCAAATTTAATTGCTTCAACCATTTCAGCTTCTGAGATTTCTTTCATCTCACCTTCAACCATTGCAACAGAATCCATAGAAGCTCCGATCATCATATCGATATCAGATTTTTCTAATTCTTCTCTACTTGGGTTGATTACTAATTTTCCGTCAATACGTGCAACACGTACTTCAGAGATTAAGTTGTAAAACGGAATGTCAGAAACAGCTAATGCAGCAGATGCTGCTAAACCAGCTAATGCGTCTGGCATAACGTTATCGTCATGAGACATTAATTGAATCATAACCTGAGTTTCTGCGTGGTAATCGTCTGGGAAAAGCGGACGTAAAACACGGTCAACTAATCTCATTGTTAATACTTCGCTGTCGCTTGGTCTTGCTTCTCTTTTGAAAAATCCTCCTGGGAAACGTCCTGCAGCAGCAAATTTTTCACGGTAATCTACCGTTAATGGTAAAAAGTCAACACCTGGGTTAGATGTTCTTGCAGAAACTGCAGTTGCCAAAAGCATACAGTTTCCTAAACGTACAACAACTGAACCATCGGCTTGTTTTGCTAATTTACCAGTCTCGATTGAGATGCTTCTTCCATCTCCTAAATCGATAATTTCTTGTGAAACTTGTGGAATCATAAATTTTTCCTTTTTGATTATACAATGGGTTTTAGTTGTGTTGTAGTTGTTGTTGTGTGTAGTTGTTGTTATCTAAAACCCAATGAAAAACCAAACTTTTTTTCTTGTAACGTGCTTATTATAAATAGCTATAATGTAAAAACAAAAAGAGGCACTTTCGCACCTCTTTTCTATATTGATTATTTTCTGATATTCAATACTTTGATAATCTCACGATATCTGTTGATATCTTTCTTTTTCAAGTAGTCCAACAAAGCTCTTCTTTTACCTACTAATAGTACAAGAGAACGCTCAGTGTTGTAATCGTGACGATTTTTTTTCAAGTGTTCAGTTAAGTGAGAAATTCTGTAAGTGAACAACGCGATTTGACCTTCAGCTTTACCAGTGTTTTTTGCATCACCGTGTTGTGCGAAGATTTCTTCTTTCTTTTCTTTAGTTAAATACATTCCAATATTGTTTTAATGATTTTTATGTATGTCATACAACTTTTGTAAGACGGGTGCAAAATTAGATTAAAAAAACAGAAAAATCAAAAAAAAATAAAAGAATCTAAAAATTAGGGGTAAGAAATTTGTTTTTAATGATTTGCGATCCTCTTTTTCTTTGATTTCGGTTGTTCTTTTACTTTAACTTCGGAGCTTTTTTGCCAGATTGCTTTTCACTTAAAGAAGAATAAGAGAATTTTACATTGTTGGCATCAGTGCTTACTCCCGAAATTAAAATTCCCCGATCGTAATTGTCTACAAATGTAATTTTTCGAGCCACATCATTTCCTTCCCAAACGCCTTGTTTCAATCCGTCTTTGAGAGTTCCTTTTTGTGTTACAAATAAATCGGTTTCTTCATAATCTCCGTTTCCATCAACGACGGTCTGACTTTTATTTTCATCCCAGCAATTAAGAATCAAAGTTTGTGCTTTTTTAGTTTTCGGATCCCAAAGATTCTGCTTTTCACACTTTTTATTTTGGTTATCGTACCAATTAATCTCTTTTCCGTTTTTGTGATCTTCAGAATAATTGACAACGGTTTCTTTTGCTCCGTTTTTATAATAGTAAATAAACTCTCCGTCTTTTTTTAAAACATCGCGATCCAAAGTAGAGCCCGTCATTCTCTTTCTTCCATTTTTATAAAAGTCAGTTACAACATAACGCATGCTTTTCTGAGAATAATTGGTAATTACTCTTGTATAGGCATAGTTTTCTGGAGTGCATTCACGATTTAAGGAGTCTAAAAAAATCTTTTTAGAAACCAAATTAATTTGCCCAGACAGATGAACTGAAATTGTTAGAAGCAAAAAAAGAAGGAAGTTTCTTTTCATTCTGTGCTATTTTTTCTCTTAAAAATAGTTCTTCTAGAATAATTTAGCAACTTCTTGATTTACAAATTCTAAAAATCTTTCGTCGGCTTCTGTAAAAGGATCAATAACGTGGCTGTCAATATCGATTTGGCCAATATTTACTCCATTAACAAAAAGAGGCACAACAATTTCTGATTTTACAGTTAAACTGCAAGCAATATAATTGTCTTGAGCTTTAACGTCTGGAACAACAAAATTAGCATTGCTCTCGGCTACTTGACCGCAAATTCCTTTTCCAAACGGAATAACGGTATGGTCTGTTTCAGCACCAACATAAGGTCCTAAATGTAAAGTTTTAGCGTCATGATTGGCAAAATAAAATCCGACCCAGTTGTAATACTCTACGTTTTCGTTCAAAAGTTGGCATATTGCCAATAATTTTTCATCTCTATTTGATTCATTTTCAGAGATAATTGCGCTTATTTTTGGTTGTAATTCTTGAAATGTCATAATGTAAAAATTTATGCAAAAGTATTTAAAGCTAAACTCAAAAAATACATAAATTTGAAAAAAAAATCTCTTGAAAAAATATTTAGTCCAGTTTAAGCCATTTCTCGTTTTTGTAAGCATCTTTTTCTTGACATATATTGTCCTTACACTGCTTTATAAATTTTATTTAAATAGCTACCAAGCTGAAGAGCTTGATGCTGTGACCACAATGGCTGGACGAAATGCAGAACAGCTGCTAAAGCTTTTTAATTATGATATCATAATTCAGAAAAGTTCGCAAAATCCGTGGCTGGAGATAATATTAAATGGAAGATTTATAGCCCGTATTATAGAGGGATGCAATGCTGTAAGTGTGATGATACTCTTTGTTTCGTTTGTAGCAGCTTTTTCGAGAGGCTTAAAAAAAACATTACTATTTATATTTTTTGGAGTTGTATCTATTTATATGTTTAATATTCTAAGAATTGCGGCTTTGATTGTCCTTTCGTATAACTTTCCTCAATATTACCGATTTCTGCATGGAACTTTTTTTCCTTTGGTGATTTACGGATATGTTTTTATTTTATGGGTTTTCTGGATCAATAGATTTTCAAAATATGCTAAGTAATTTAAAAGAAAATAAGCTTAAAATCTTTACAGCAATTATAGTTGTTATAGGTTTTGCCATTATTAGAACATTTGAAAGAAAATTGTTTTACGATCCTTTTCTAAAATATTTTGAAGCAGATTTCAATTCAAGTCCTTATCCTGTAGTGCAGAATTTAAGACTTTTCTGGTCGCTTTTTCTTCGCTATTTTTTAAATACCGTGTTATCTCTTTGGTTGATTTATGCCTTGTTTAAGGATCGTGATATTCTTAAGTTTAGCCTGATTGTCTACATCTTCTTTTTGGTTTTGCTTTTGAGTTCATTTTACATCATACTGAACTTTTTTCCAGATGGCGCTTGGCTTCTTTTTTATGTTAGAAGATTTATAATTCAGCCAATTTTTGTGCTATTGTTTATTCCCGGATTTTACTATCAGCTTCAAAAAACTAAAAAATAACATTTGATTTAGTTTTTTATAGGCAGTTTTTGAATAGCTTTGCAGTATGAATTTAAAAAAGTGTACAGGTCTATTTTTAGCGTTCCTTTTATTGGTTTCCAATATTGGGTTTGCTTTTGATGTGCACTATTGTGGAGGAGAAATTGCTTCAGTATCTTTAAAAACTACGGCAGAGCCTGTTGTTGAAAAGAAATGTTGCGGTTCTAAAGAGAAAAAAAATTCTTGCTGCAAAGATAAAGTTGTTCATTTTGAAAAGAAATCTGATGATGCGACGATTAAATTTTTCTTTTTTCAATTTGCTTTCCCTGCAGTTATACAAGATTACAAGCCTCTTGTCTTTTTAGAAATTCCAAATTTTAAAAAGAAAGAAGTTCTTTCGTATTACGCTGATGCGAATGCGCCCCCCTTATTTAAATTATACCATCAGTATATTTTCTATTCCTGATTTTAATGTTAAGATGCACCGCAAGTCTTGATTAAGACTTCGTATTTACATTTTAATTGCTTTTGCTTTGCGCAAAATGCAAGAATGTAATTCTTTTCAACATTAAAATCATTTTTTATGCAAAAAAATATAATGCTTTTTGTAGCGTTTTTGCTTTCTGTATCTGTGTTTTCGCAAGAAGATCTAGAAGAAGTGAAAATCACTAAAAAGCAAAAAGGAATTAAAAAATCCTATACGTTAACATCCAATACTTCTGTTATTACTAGTAAAGAGTTGCTTAAAGCGGCCTGCTGTAATCTAGCAGAAAGTTTTGAAACCAATCCGTCAATCGATGTCAATTTTTCTGATGCCTTAACAGGGACTAAGCAAATCAAGATGCTTGGATTGACTAGTCCGTATTTAATGATTACAGAAGAAAATATTCCTTCTGTTCGAGGTGCTTCCCAAGCATACGGATTATCATTTACTCCTGGAACATGGATTGAAAGTGTTCAGATTACCAAAGGAGCGGGGAGTGTTGTAAATGGTTACGAAAGTATCTCTGGCCAAATTAATACAGAGCTTTTAAAACCCTTAAATGATATTCCGTTTTTTCTGAATGCTTATGGTTCAACCGATTCTCGTTTTGAATTGAATACCCATTTCAATAAAAAATTATCAGATAAATGGGCAACCAGTTTATTTGTTCATGGAAATGCGCGTGTTGCAAAAAACGATATGAATAATGATGGATTTTTGGATAATCCGTTAGGAAAACAAATCAATGTTTTAAATCGTTATCAATATTACGATCCAGAAAGCGGTTTGGTTAGTTTTATCAATTTCAGATATATGAATGATAAAAAGCAAACAGGAGAAGTTGACTTTGATAAAGATCGTGATCGCGGAACGACCAATCATTGGGGTTCTGAAATTAACACAGAACGATTTGATGTTTCGACAAAAATCGGATATGTATTTAAAGATATGCCTTATCAAAGTATCGGATTTCAAAATGCTTTTAATAGCCACAAACAAGATTCTTATTATGGTTTAAATCAGTACGATATCAAACAGAATAGTTTTTATTCTAATTTGATTTTCAATTCGATTATAAATAATACAATGCACAAGTTTACAACTGGATTAAATTTTACTTACGACCAATATCAGGAATTTGTCAACCTAACAGATGTAAGCAGAATTGATAATTCGGTTGGCGCTTTCTTTGAGTATACTTATGATAATACCGATAATTTCAGTTTGATTTTAGGTGGAAGAGTGGACAATCATAACCGATTAGGTTTTTTTGTTACACCAAGATTGCACATGAGATATAATCCTTGGAAAAATGGAGTAATTCGTTTTTCTGCAGGAAGAGGAAAACGTTCTGCTAACATTTTTGCTGAAAATCAGCAGCTTTTTGCCAGTTCAAGAACATTCTCAATTTTAGATTCTAACGGAAAAGTATATGGTCTGAATCCAGAGATTGCTTGGAATTATGGCGTGAGTTTTTCACAGAAATTCCGTCTTTTTAATAGAAATGCCGATGCTGGTTTTGATTTATATCGTACCGATTTCCAAAATCAAGCTATTGTAGATGTAATGCAAAGTCCGCAGCAAGTTTTGTTTTATGACTTAAAAGGAAGCTCTTTTGCTAATAGTCTTCAGGTTGAATTTAATTATGAGTTGGTTCATAATTTAAATTTAAGAACAGCTTATAAATACTACGATATACAAACTGATTATTTAAGAGGAACATTTCAACGTCCGCTTCAAGCAAAACATCGTTTTTTAGGGAATTTAGAATATGAAACAACGATGAACAATGATAAGCAATGGAGATTTGATTTTACTTATAATTGGTCAGGGAAACAACAATTACCTTATACTGCATCGAATCCAGTAGAAGATCAATTTCCTGATTTTTCGCCAGCGTATGCGGTGATGAATGCGCAAGTAACTCGTGTTTTTTCGTCTGTTTTTGAAGTATATGTTGGAGGAGAAAATATTGGCAACTACAAACAGCAAAAAGCAATTTTAGGAGCAAATGATCCTTTTGGACCTAATTTTGATGCTTCAATAGCATACGCTCCAATTTTTGGACAAATGTATTATGCGGGATTAAGATTTAAAATTAAATAAAGAGAAAAAAATAAATTTCAACAACAATAAATAATTATAAAATGAATAAGATAGTTTTAATCGCAATGATGGTTTTTTTAGGTTTTTCAGCTCAAGCTCAAACTAAGAAAAATAAGAACTTAAAATATACGACAGAAGTAAATGGCAATTGCGAACAATGCAAGAAAAGAATTGAAAAAGCAGCTTATGGTGTTCCTGGCGTAAAAACTGCAAGTTGGGATGTAAGTTCGCATCAACTTTCGGTTATTTTAAACGAAGAGAAATGTTCGCCTTCGGACTTAAATAAAGCAATTGCAAAGGCAGGTCATGATACTAAGGAAGTTAAAGCAACAACTGAAGATTATGATAATTTGCATAGCTGTTGCAAGTATGTGAGAGAATAATACAAAGTGAAGCCCAGACAATAGAGTCTGGGCTTTTTTTAATAGTTAATTTATGTTTAAAATACTGCATTTTATTGTGGTTAAGGTAAATTATTGTTACTTTCACGAACTTATATAGATAACCAATTCCCCTTTTATGAATAATTTTGAATGGACCCAGTTATTAAACCCTGAATTTTATATTACTTTAAGCGTCGGAGGTTTTCAGATTGGGTTGTTTATTGTTCTGTTTATAGTTTTTGCTGAAACAGGACTTTTTGCAGGTTTTTTTCTGCCTGGAGATAGTTTACTTTTTTTGGCAGGTATTTACAGTCGTGATCTAATTGAGAATGTTGCCTATATTCCGAATGATTTTCTGAATGTATTTCTTCTTGCTACTGCAGTTGCAATAATGGGAGTTTTAGGTAATATGACTGGTTATTGGTTCGGTGCAAAGAGTGGTTATTATTTGTTTAAAAAAGAAGATACATTCTGGTTTAAGAAAAAATACTTGCTTCAGTCAAAAGATTTCTTTGAAAAGTATGGTGGCAAAGCAATTATTTATGCGCGCTTCCTGCCAATCTTTAGAACTTTTGCTCCAATTGTTGCAGGAATCGTTTCGATGGACAAAAAAAAGTTTATGTTCTTTAATGTTTTAAGTTCATTTCTTTGGTCATTTATATTAATTTTCGCAGGACATTATTTATATGGCATTTTCTTAAAACAAGGAATAGATTTAAAGAAACATATTGAGTACATCATTATTATTATCATTATAATTTCAACGTTCCCGGTTCTAATAAAACTACTTAAAAAGACACCAAACGAACAGATATAATCAATAACAAGCATAAAAAAATCCGAAGCTACAACTTCGGATTTTTTATGCTTGTTGTTTAGTTATTATCGACATTTCTATTACATGATTTATATATTGCTTAGCAAATAGAATCGAAGTTAATGAAGTAAGTGTAAAATCAAAAAAGCTGTAATTAGTTTTTAAAACGTAATTACAGCTTTAGGTTAAATTATTATAGTTGTATAAAAGTAATTTCTAATTGGAATTTGGGTATTTAAAAATTGAATATTTTAAGCATTACCATTCATTCACTTTATTTGCATCCATTTTAAGGAAAATAAACAGCAAAATGGTGAATCCCCAGAGTCCAGAACCTCCATATGAAAAGAACGGCAGAGGAACCCCAATTGTAGGGAAAATTCCGATTACCATTGCAATATTTACAAAGAAGTGTATAAAAAGAATTGCAGCGACACAATAGCCGTAAACCCGACTAAACTTTGTCTTCTGTCTTTCTGCTAAGTAAATTACTCTAAGCAATAAGCAGACAAAAAGTAAGATAACTACAAAAGAGCCTGCAAAACCCCATTCTTCGCCAACAGTTGTAAAAATATAATCGGTATGTTGCTCGGGTACAAATCCTCCTTTGGTTTGTGTGCCTTCAAGAAAACCTTTTCCAATCCATCCTCCAGATCCAATGGCAATTTCAGATTGGTTGGTATTGTATCCAATCCCTTTCATATCTACAGTTTTACCTAGTAAAATATTGAAACGATCTCTGTGGTGCTGTTTAAAAACGTTGTCAAATACGTAATCAACAGAGAAAACAAATCCAGAAATTAAGACCAGTAAAATTCCGCTTAAAATAATATTTCTGTCAACTACTCTGCCTTTAAAATGTATAATGGCCAACACGATAAAAGCCATTCCGATAACAGCATATGGTTCTAAAACTAAAGTAAGAACAAAAAGAACGATAGTTATAAATGCTGTCCAAACGTACCAAGATGGCAAGCCTTCTCTGTATAAAACAAGGATAAAAGCACTATAGATTAAAGCACTTCCAGGATCGGGCTGTGGTAGAATAAGCATTACAGGTAATAGCATAATGGCTAAAGCCTGAATTTGTCTATTCGTTTCTTTTAAATTAATTTGTGTATCACTTAAATATTTTGCCAATGCCAAAGAAGTAGCTGCTTTTGCAAACTCAGAAGGCTGTAAAGTAAAACTTCCTATCGCGTACCAGCATCGCTGTCCTGCTATGGTTTTTCCAAAGAGAAATAATCCAGCAAGAGATAATAAGGAAACTCCAAAGATTATACTGGCATATTTTTCGTAAAATTTACCATCAACAAAAAGCACAACAAATATCAATGGAATAGTGCAGCAGATAAAAATCAGCTGTTTTTGATAAGTTCCATCGGTTGATAATAAAGAAGACGAATATATATTAAGCCAACCTAAAGTTACCAGCGCAATGTAGATAAAGACACTTATCCAATCGATATTATTTTTTACACTTTGATTTTTCATTTGAAATAATCTTTCTTAGTTTTTCTTAGTTGTGTCTACTGCTGTTTTTTTTACTTCAGTTTTTGGTGCCGTTGTAACTGGTGCTTTTGGCTTAACAATTTTTGCTTGTAAAACAGAATCTTTTGGCACAGATTCAATTTTAAGAGCATCACTTATTCCGCCTACTTTAGCATATTCCGAAAGTAAGCTTTTGTTTAGTACTCTTATTTCTAGATCTGTTCTTGTAATTTTCTTTCTTAGATATTTTTCAATCATTAAACTCGCAATCGGACCTGCAACTGTTGCTCCAAAACCACCATTTTCAATCATAACTGCAATAGCAATTTTCGGATTGTCTTTTGGGGCAAAAGCAACAAATATAGAGTGGTCTTTAAGCTGGGTTCTTTTACCGTTTATTTTGGCAAAGTTCTCAGCAGTACCTGTTTTTCCGCAAATATCAATTCCTTCTACTCGAAGACTGTAAGCTGTACCTTTGTTGTAAACATCAAATAGTCCACTGATAACTGGCGGGAAATATTTTTGATCAACCGTAGTCACGTGTTTTGTGGTGAACTTTTCGTCGATTTTTTCTCCTTCAATTTTTTTAATGATATGAGGAGTGTAATAATAACCCTGATTGGCAACAGTCGCCATCATATTGGCTAATTGAATAGGTGTCATTAAAACCTCTCCTTGGCCAATTGCATTAGATACAATGGTTGAGCTTCTCCATCCTCCGTTAGGGTAAATCCTTTTGTAGGTTTTAGAGGTTGGTATATTTCCTCGTTTTCCAGTAGGTAAATCATAACCCATGAACTGACCTAATCCAAAACTTTTTACATGACTGCTCCAAACATCAACAGCTTGACCAGGATCTTTGTACTTGTTGATGGTAAGCATATAGGCCTGTCCAAAATAAGTATTACAAGAATTGTAAATTCCGTTGTGCAATTGGTGCGGACCAAAACCGTGACATTTCATGAATCGGCCTCCACCATAACTAAATCCGTGATGACACATAAAAGTAGTTTGCTCATTGATTACGCCTTCTTGAAGTGCAACTAAACCAGTCAGGATTTTGAATGGAGAACCTGGTGGATACTCTGCCAAAAGTCCTCTGTCATATAAAGGTTTCGAAATAGAATCGTTATATAAAAGGGTGTAGTTTTTAGATCTTTGACGTCCTACCAAAATACCAGGATCATAAGAAGGAGCGGTAATTAAAGCAAGAATTTCCCCCGACTTAGGTTCAATTGCCACAATACCACCTCTTTTATTAATCATCAATTCCTCTCCATATTTTTGAAGTGTGGCATCAATCGTTAAATTAATGTCTTCTCCAGCTACGGCGATAGTATCGTATTTTCCTTCTTTATAAGGACCAATTTCTCGGTTATATTTATCTTTCTGAATATATTTTACCCCTTTTATACCACGTAAAGTTTCTTCGTAGCTTTCTTCTACACCTTGCTTTCCAATTAAATCACCACTATTGTAGTATGGATTTTTAGCAATTTGTTTTTCATTTACTTGAGTAATAAAGCCAAATATATTTGCTCCGTAATCTACTTCATAATCACGTAAAGATCTTTTCTGGAAATAAAAGCCTTCATATTTTCTAATTTTTTCCTGAAAAGCGGCAAACTCATTTTTATTCAGCTGAGATAAAAACACAGAAGGAAGCCTTGGACTATAGACCTTTGCTTTTTCAATACGTTTGTGGTATTCTTCTTCAGTAATGTTTAGAAGAGCACAGAACTCGGCAATATTAAGATCTTTTTTTATTTCTCTAGGAATAACCATAATATCGTAAGAAGCCTGATTTGCAACAAGAAGCTTTCCGTTACGATCATAGATATAACCCCTCTCAGGATAGTCATAGACCTTTTTTATCGCATTATTTTCCGATTTCAGTTTAAAAGAATCATCAATAATCTGCAGGTAAAAAATCCTAATCACTAGCAAAGACGCTGCAATAATAATTATAGTGGGCAGCAGGACTTTTCTCATCGTTTATTGGGCTTAATAAGATAAATTATTATGATTGAAGTAATTATTGTAAATATCGAGCTAAACAAAATTCGGAGTAAAACATCCCAAATAAAATTAAATTGAAAAGCTTGAAGAATGAATAATACAGTATGATGCAATAGAACGGACACTAAAATAAATGAAAATCGCTCCGGAGTTAAAGATTCATTCAGTTTAATGGTTTGATATTCATAACTTAAACCAAAAGAAAATTTAAAAATGTAAGGCCTGTAATATGCTAAAATAACACAGGCAGTTGCATGTATTCCGCCAGAATTACAGAACATATCCATTACTAATCCTAAGAAAAAACTAGAAATAATCAATCCCGCTTTATTGCTGTTTACTGGATACAGAATAATATATAAGATGTACGGAAACGGACTTATATATCCTAAGAAATTCATATTGTTGAAAATAACAATCTGAATTGCCAGTAACATAATAAATCGAAAAATATTGACTAACAGAGCGCTATTCATTTTTTTCTTTGTTTTCTAAATTAATAAGTTCCTCTCTGTCCTTACTCTTGATAATATAGACGTGTCCTAAGTTTGTCATATCGTTAAATAACTTAACTTTTATAACATAAAAACTTGTTTGGGTTTCTTTGTAAATTGTTTCAACAGTTCCGATGTTGATTCCTTCAGGGAAAATTACCGATTGTCCTCCTGTTACAATTGTATCTCCTTTTCTAACCGAAGCTAATCTTGGAACGTCTCTTAGCTGTACAAAACCAGTACTTTTTCCATCCCACGTTAAAGAACCAAAGTGATTTGATTTTTTTAACTTGGCATTAATCTGAGATTTCATGTTCAAAATACTCACAACAGTAGAATATCTAGGTGATGTATCATCTACTATACCAACAATTCCTAAACTGTTTATTACTCCCATGTCTGGTTTTACGCCGTCATTGGATCCAGAATTTAAAGTAAGGAAGTTTTCGTGTGTGCTGTATGTGTTATGAATTACTTTTGACACAATGATATCAGCAGGTTTTACCCCTTTAATGGTATCTGGTAAAGGTAATTTGGCTGTGTCTTCTTTATTAAATAAAAGACTTTTTAATCTTGCGTTCTCAAGTACAAGTTCGTCGTTTTCAGCTCTTAAATTCATGTATTCATTAACACGATTGATTTTTTCATAAACACCTCCGCTTAAGAAATTTGCTGAACTGATTATTTTGCTTCTGTGGTAAGAGTGAGATTGAATCGTGAGTCCTAACGATATACCTAAAAGCAGCAAAAACAGCAATCGATTACTGTTTCTTATAATGAAATTAAATATTTGCTGCATTTCTTGTCTGGTTATTTTGTTTCAGGATATGCTTAAAGGTTTCAGTTTTTACAAGGGTCAAATAGTAATAATTTGACCCTTATAAAAGTAAATTGATTTTTATTTTGATCTTATTTGATTAAGATACTTTTAAATTTAGCAATGTTTTTAAGGGCCATTCCTGTACCACGTACAACAGCTCTCAAAGGATCTTCAGCAATGTAAACAGGTAAATCTGTTTTTTGAGAAATACGTTTGTCAAGACCTCTTAACATAGATCCTCCACCTGCTAAATAGATACCGGTGTTGTAGATATCTGCTGCTAATTCAGGAGGAGTTTGAGATAATGTTTCCATTACCGCATCTTCAATACGCTGAATAGATTTGTCTAAAGCTTTTGCAATTTCACGGTAAGAAACATCTACTTGCTTTGGTTTACCCGTAAGCAAATCTCTACCTTGAACTGACATATCTTCTGGCGGGCCGTCTAAATCTTCGATTGCCGCTCCAATTTGAATTTTAATTTTTTCAGCAGTACTTTCTCCAACAAATAAGTTGTGTTGTGTACGCATATAATAAACGATATCGTTTGTGAAAACGTCACCTGCAATTTTTACAGATTTGTCACATACAATTCCGCCTAATGCGATAACAGCAATTTCTGTTGTACCACCTCCAATATCCACAATCATGTTTCCTTTTGGTTGCATAATGTCAATACCAATACCAATTGCCGCTGCCATTGGCTCATGAATCAAGTAAACTTCTTTTCCGTTTACTCTCTCACAAGATTCCTTCACCGCTCTCATCTCCACTTCAGTAATACCAGAAGGAATACATACAACCATACGTAAAGCTGGAGTAAACATTCTTTTTTTCAATGCAGGAATACTTTTAATGAACATATTGATCATTTTTTCCGAAGCATCAAAATCAGCGATTACACCATCTTTCAAAGGCCTTATAGTTTTGATGTTTTCATGTGTTTTACCTTGCATCATATTGGCTTCCTTACCAACAGCAATGATTTTGCCTGATACTCTATCACGTGCAACGATAGATGGACTATCAATGACAACTTTATCATTATGAATGATTAAAGTGTTTGCGGTTCCAAGGTCTATCGCAATATCCTCGGTCATGAAATCAAAAAATCCCATAAGTTTTTTAGGGGTTTAAAATGTTATAAATTATTTATCGAACAAAGTTAAACAAATTAATGTTTAAAATGACGAGTTCCTGTAAATACCATTGCAAGATTATTTTCGTTGCAATAATTTATACTTAATTCGTCTTTAATCGAACCTCCTGGCTGAATTACAGCAGTTATTCCTGCTTTTTTAGCTAATTCTACACAATCCGGAAATGGGAAAAATGCATCGCTAGCCATCGAAGCTCCATTTAAATCAAATCCAAAAGCTTTTGCTTTGTCAACAGCTTGAATTAAAGCGTCAACTCTTGAAGTCTGACCTGTACCTGATGAAATCAATGTTCCATTTTTAGCAAATACAATAGTGTTTGATTTTGTATTCTTGCAGATTTTAGAAGCAAAGATCAAATCTTCGATCTCTTGAGCAGTAGGTTCTGTAATTGTAACGGTTTTTAAATGCTCTTTATTATCCGTAATATTATTTCTGTCCTGAATTAACAAACCATTAAGACAAGTTCTTACTTGACGAGCTGGTAATTCAACTTCATTTTGAACTAATATAATTCTGTTTTTCTTTTCTTGTAACACTGTAACAGCCTCATCATCATAAGCTGGAGCAATTACAACTTCGCAAAATAGTTTGTTGATTTCCTGTGCAGTTTCTAAATCAATTTTTGCGTTAGAAATTAACACTCCTCCAAAAGCTGAAGTAGGATCACAAGCTAAAGCTGCTAAATAAGCTTCGCTGATTGTTTTTCTTGAAGCCAATCCGCAAGCATTGTTGTGTTTCAAAATTGCGAACGTTGGTCCGTCAGTTTTAAACTCAGCAATTAAATTAACTGCAGCATCAACATCTAGTAAGTTGTTGTATGATAATTCTTTTCCGTGAAGTTTTTTGAACATTGCATCAAAATCTCCAAAGAAGAATCCTTTTTGGTGAGGGTTTTCACCGTATCTTAAAACTTGACCGTTTGCAATACTTTCTTTGTAAATAGTCTCGTCTGTATTGAAATAATTAAAAATAGCTCCATCGTAGTGAGATGAAACGTGGAATGCTTTAGTTGCCAACAATCTTCTGTTCTCCAAAGTTGTTGCTCCATCTTGCTCTGTAATCAAATCTAAAAGTAAGCTATACTCGTTTACAGAAGCCACAATTACAGTGTCTTTGAAATTTTTTGCACCAGCACGAATTAATGAAATTCCGCCAATGTCAATTTTTTCAATAATATCTTGTTCGCTTGCTCCAGAAGCAACTGTTTTTTCAAAAGGATATAAATCAACAATTACCAAATCAATCTGAGGAATGTCAAATTCCTTCATTTGCTGAACATCGCTTTCATTATCCTGACGATTTAAAATACCTCCAAAGATTTTTGGGTGTAAAGTTTTTACTCTTCCTCCAAGAATTTCAGGGAAAGAAGTAATATCTTCAACAGGAACTACTGGAATACCAAGGTTTTTGATAAAATCTTCAGTTCCTCCAGTTGAATAAAGTGTTACATTTTGTTCGTGTAATTTTCTAACAATTGGTTCTAATCCATCTTTAGAAAAAACAGAAATTAATGCCGATTGTATTTTTTTTGTTGTGCTCATTGTGTAGTTATGATTTTGAGACTGCAAAAGTAGTTTTTTTATATATTATATTAAAAAAAAATAGTGTAACAAAATGCTAAAAAAATCTACTGATGAGTAAGTTAACTTTTATTAGGTTATTGAATTTAAATTATTGAATTTTACTTTATTGAAAAATACAAAAATATGATCGTTTATCTGAGATTATTAAAGGAAAGTCTGAGCTTTGCCATCAATGCTTTGCGAAATAATAAATTACGCACTTTATTATCGCTATTAGGTGTAACAATCGGTATTTTTTCGATTATCGCTGTTTTGGCTGCCGTTGACTCTTTAGACAAAAAAATCTCAAAAGATTTGAGCAGTTTAGATAAAAATACAATTTATTTAATGAAATATTGCTTTGGGCCGTCTGAAATTCCACAATGGAAGAGAGAACAGTTTCCAAATGTGAAATATGACGAGTATATCGGATTGAAAAATTCAATGAATGATACCGATCAAGTCGGATACCAGCTTTTTGTAAATAGAGAAAGTTTAAAATACGATTCTAAAACTGTTAGCGATGTAAATATTATTCCGTCGTCAAGCGAAATGGTCGATATTGACGGATTGAGTTTTGATAAAGGAAGATTTTATAATGAATCTGAATCAAATTCGGGAACTCCCGTTATTGTTCTGGGATATGATATAGCTGATGGGCTTTTTGGTTCAAGTGATCCGATTGGAAAAAATATTCGCTTGTACGGACAACGATTTACTGTAATTGGCGTAATGGCAAAACAAGGAGCCGGATTCTTTGGAGACAGTAATGATACTTCGGTTTATCTTCCAGCCAATTTTTTAAGAAGAATGTACGGAGATAGCGATTCTATGACGCCAGTAATTGTCTTAAAACCCGTTAAAGGTGTAGATATGGATGCTTATAAAGCGGAAATAGCTCAAAAGCTTAGAGCAATACGCGGGATGAAAGCGGGAGAAATGGATAATTTCTTTATTAATGTGCTTGCTGGATTTACCGATTTTATAGATGGAATTTTAGGGCAGATGAATTTTGTGGGCTGGATCATCAGCGGATTTTCTCTTCTTGTTGGTGGTTTCGGAATTGCAAATATTATGTTTGTTTCGGTTAAAGAAAGAACCAATCTTATCGGAATTCAGAAATCTCTAGGAGCAAAAAATAAATTTATCTTATTCCAATTTTTGTTTGAAGCCGTTATTTTGTCTGTTATTGGCGGAATTATTGGTCTTTTGATGGTTTGGGGAATTGCTTTTGCTCTGACAAAACTGCTAGATTTTGAATTTGTTTTAAGTTTAGGAAATATTCTTTTAGGAACTGGTTTAGCTGCTTTTATTGGTCTGGTTTCTGGAATTCTTCCTGCGATTTCGGCAGCAAATTTAGATCCTGTTGAAGCCATTCGAACAGGAATGTAATATTGATATTTTTAAGAAATGAGTGGTAGGATAGAATTTTATAAAATAGATAAATTAAAAATTGAGGCAAATTTATTACCATTAATATCGGATAATAATATTTCTAAAAACTTTAAAGAATTTGTTTTTTCATCTAATTTGGATACAGAATATTTCAAAGTTTCATATGAGAATATTATAGAGAAAATAAAGTCCAATTTTTTTAAAATAAATCATAATGAATTTGAAGTGATTTTCAAGTGGATATTTGAATGCTACGATGAAGAGTTAGATTGGGATGCGGATTTTTTGGATAATCTAGGTTTATACGAAATTGGAGACTTGCATAGTAGAGAAGAGATATCAATATTTATTTGTTTTGGAGAATATGGAATAAATGACTTTGATGATAAATTAACAAATAGGATGCCTCATGGAACAATTTAAATTCACCTTATAAGCCTGATGAATTTAAACTAGTTATAGATTTTCTTTCCATTGTGCTTCTAAATATTATATTAAAAGATGAAGAGTTGGAAAGTGATTATGAAAATGAGTTAAAAGAAATATTGGCAGATTTGTCCCAAGATAAAGAGATGTATTTAAGTAGTAGTAGGTTTTTGGAAAGTATTTTGAATAAAAGTGATTTTTTAAATTTATACAATGATGATTTAGTATATATGCTTGAATGTTCAGAATCATATTTATGGAAGATCAGATCTTTGAAAGAAAATATTGGGGATTATAATAATCTAGTTTATAGACTTGACTTGTTTTAATTATTTAAGTTTTATAAATATTTTTAAATCCGGCTGAAGCCATTCGAACAGGAATGTAATATTGTTTTTGTGTTATTTTACTGTAAATTTTGTTGGGTGAGAATAATTAGATACATTTGATAGACAACAAATTAAAACACAAGATAAATGAGCTTTAATCTTAAATCTGTTGATACTGTTGAGTCGATTTCCAAGGAAGATTTTAAAAAGAATTACCTAGATAAAAGAAAACCTTTAATCATAAAGGGACTTACAAAAGATTGGCCAGCAAGAGAAAAATGGTCAACGGAGTATTTCAAGCAGATTGCTGGAGATATAGAGGTTAAACTTGTAGATAATTCAAAGGCAGATCCGAAAAAAGTAATCAATGCTTCGATTGCGAGTATGAAATTTGGAGAATATCTGGATTTGATAAAGCGTGAACCAACCCAGTTACGTATTTTTTTCTTCAATCTTTTCAAGCACAGACCCGAATTAATTGACGATGTAAAAGTTCCCAAAGAATTAATGGGAGGTTTTATAGAAAGCATGCCTGCTATGTTTTTTGGCGGTTCTAAAGCGATTACTTTTCTGCATTATGATATCGATTTGCCACATCTTTTTCATACTCATTTCGGCGGAAGAAAGCATATTATCTTATTTGATAACAAATGGAAGAAAAGACTTTACTGTCTTCCAAATACCACTTATGCATTAGAAGATTATGATGTTGCCAATCCCGATTTTGAAAAATTTCCAGCGTTGAAAGGAGTAGAAGGCTATGAAGTTTTTCTCGAGCATGGAGATACTTTATTCATGCCAACAGGAATGTGGCACTGGATGCGTTATATAGATGGTTCTTTTTCTCTAACACTTCGCGCATGGGATCAATCTGTTTCTAGAAAAATTGCTAGCGTATGGAGTCTTTTTATGCATGGTGCTGTAGATAGCGCTATAAAAGTAGTTTTTAGAGAACGTTATGCAATTTGGCGTGAAAAATTAGTCTTTAAAATCGCTGAGAAGGAATTGAAGAAGGATTTGAAAAAAGCAGGGTAATTTCGTAGGAATAAAATATTGGTAGAAACAGAACTTATTCCTTTGGGAAATAAGAGCTGGTATTCATAAATTCCATAGGAACGACATATATTGACTTAGTTTTATTTCTTTCTTTTGACAAATTTGACATGTTCAGGAAATTTGATTCTTGTTTTATCCCATTTAATGTTTTCCGAGTTGTAATGTTTGTTGTTTCTTTTATAATAAATGACCGTGTCTTCTTCTTGTGTCGTTCTTCTTATAATAACAAAATCTCGATCTTTTTTGAAATAATTTAAAGATTTATATAAATCGAAAAATATTTTAGAATTTAAAGTATCAGATTGGGATGCAATAAAAGTTTGATTTCGAAAATCATCTTTATAATTCAATTTAATAAAATCATAAATGTTTTTATTTGAAATTTCAATCAAACCTCTTGGATCTAAATCAGCGAAGTATGGAATTGTGTCTGTATTTGGTGTTCCGCATATCATTCCTATGCCTTTATTTTGCAAATAATATGCAGTAGAATCTGAGTTTATGATGAAAGTATTAGTCCCATAAAATAGCCAGCCAGGAATAGGTGGTGGTGGTGGAATTGTGTCTTTGCCACGAATTATTTCTTTGTTATTCTGAGAAATTATATATGGAATGTTTTCAGCTTGATTTTCTTTCTTGCTACAATTCAAAAAGAGAAAACAAATCATAAAACCAATAAAAATTCTAGCCATAAAGAATAAGATTTAAAATAAAGATATAAAAAAATCTCAAGAAGCAATTTCTTGAGATTTTGTATTGAATTTGTATGTTTTTAGAAAGATTATTTCTCTTTCATTAATTTTTCCAAATATTCATTTTTTTCTTTTTCTGCCAAAACCAAACGTTCGTAAAGTTCAACTACTTTATCTAACGGATTAAATGTGCAATGAGTTGGATTGAACATTCCATTTATTCCAGTACTTGTGCTGTTATCGTAAAAATTATTGAAATAATTTATCATGTTTTCTTCTGTAAAGTTTTTAATTGCTTCGGCACTTACTCCAAGAGCTTTTGCTACTTCTGCAAGTTTTGCGTCGTCAATAGTTTCGCTATTTTCTATTGCTGACACAGATTGTTGAGATATTCCTAATGCTTGTGCCAACGCTTCTTGTTTCATATCTTTAAGTTCGCGAATACGGCTTATTTGTCGTCCTATGTGTTTTGGTTTTGTTGCTGTGCTCATAATTCAAAGATATTTATATTACTTTAGAAAAAATAGATTTCCGTAAAAAACAGGTTTGCATTAGTATGATACGCTATTATCATTTATGCAAAAACAAAAATACAATTTTTCAGACAAGTTATTAATTGAACTTATAAAACTTATATGGTTTGAAAACAAAAAATCCCAAGAAGCAATTTTCTTGGGATTTCTATTTTAAGTAGTTTTAAAACTATCTAATATCATTATTTTGAATCAAATCGATATATAAGTTAATCTTATCTTTCAATTCTTTTCTTGGCGTGATAAAGTCTAAGAAACCGTGCTCTAATAAGAACTCAGCAGTTTGGAAACCTTCTGGCAAATCTTTTCCTGTAGTATCGCGAACAACACGAGGACCAGCAAAACCAATCAAAGCGCCTGGTTCAGAGATATTGATGTCTCCTAACATTGCGTAAGATGCAGTTGTTCCACCCGTTGTTGGATCTGTACAAAGAGAGATGTAAGGTAATTTAGCTTCAGCTAATTGAGCTAGTTTTACAGAAGTTTTTGCTAATTGCATTAAAGAATAAGCAGCTTCCATCATACGAGCCCCACCAGATTTAGAAATCATTACAAAAGGAAGTTTGTTTTTGATCGCGTGATCAATACCTCTTGCGATTTTCTCACCTACAACTGCTCCCATAGATCCACCGATGAATGCAAAATCCATACAGCAGATTACAAGTTCTTTTCCTTTAGATTTTCCTACTCCCGTACGTACAGCGTCTTTAAGGTGAGTTTTCTCCATCACATCTTTCAATCTGTCTGCATATTTCTTTGTGTCAACAAAGTGCAAAGGATCTTTAGAAGTCATGTTTTTGTCTAACTCAACAAATTCGTTGTTGTCGAATAAAATTTCAAAATAGGTTGCGCTTCCAATTCGAACGTGAAAATCATCTTCAGGGCTTACGAATAAATTTCTCGCTAATTCGTCAGCATCAATAATTTTTCCAGTAGGAGATTTGTACCACAATCCTTTCGGAACGTCCATCTTATCTTCTGTCGCGGTCGTAATCCCTTTTTCTTGTCTTTTAAACCAAGCCATATTGAATGTTTTATTTGTTTGAGGTTTCAAGTTTCAAGTTGCGAAACCTGAAACTTGAAACTTTAAACTTGAAACTTTTTATTATAGTGTATTCACGTTATTTAAATCAGCAAAAGCTTGTTCAAGTCTTGCGTTGAATGTTACTTCGCTTTCACGAACCCATCTTCTTGGATCGTAATATTTTTTGTTTGGAGCATCTGGACCTTCTGGATTTCCAATTTGAGATTTCAAATAGTCAAGGTTTTTAACCATGTAATCACGGATTCCTTCAGTGTATGCAAATTGTAAATCTGTATCGATGTTCATTTTGATAACTCCGTAGCTAATTCCTTCTCTGATTTCTTCAAGTGTAGAACCTGAACCTCCGTGGAATACGAAATCAACTGGATTGTGTCCTGTGTTGAATTTGTTTTGTACGAAATCTTGAGAATTTTTTAAGATTTTTGGAGTTAATTTTACGTTTCCTGGTTTGTAAACACCGTGAACGTTTCCGAAAGCAGCAGCAATTGTAAATTTAGGGCTTACTTTAGATAATTCTTCGTAAGCGTAAGCTACTTCTTCTGGTTGAGTATATAATTTTGAGCTGTCAACATCAGAGTTATCAACACCATCTTCTTCACCACCTGTAATACCAAGCTCGATTTCTAGTGTCATACCCATTTTGCTCATTCTAGCTAAGTATTCTTTACAGATTTCGATGTTTTCTTCGATTGGTTCTTCAGATAAATCGATCATGTGAGAGCTGAATAATGGTTTTCCTGTTTCTGCGAAATGTTTTTCAGAAGCATCTAATAAACCATCAATCCAAGGTAAAAGTTTTTTTGCACAGTGGTCAGTGTGTAAGATTACAGTTGCACCGTAAGCTTCTGCCAAAGTATGAATATGTTTTGCTCCTGCGATTCCTCCCGCGATTGCTGCTTTTTCACCTGCATTTGATAATCCTTTTCCAGCGTTGAATTGAGCTCCTCCGTTAGAAAATTGAATGATAACTGGCGCGTTTAGTTTCGCTGCAGTTTCAAGAACTCCATTAATTGTGCTAGATCCAGTAACGTTTACTGCTGGAAGAGCAAAACCCTTCTCTTTCGCATAATTAAAGATCTCTTGTACTTGATCTCCTGTAGCTACTCCTGGTTTAATGTTATGTGCCATTGTAATTTTTTTTATAGTTGTTTTTAGTTTTTAGGTTGCAAAAATAAGAATTAATTAGCATTAGAACGGATAATTTATACCAAAATTTAAAACCGAGTGTCCAAAATTGTATTCTTTAAACCATCGATCTCCCTTCTCATGCGCCGGATTATAAGTCTTAAAGCCTAAATCTAAACGAATAACAAAAAAGCTTAAATCGTATCTTAAACCAAATCCTGTACCCAAAGCAATTTCTTCTAAATCGTTTAAGTTGTCAAATTTTGCTTTGGAATCTGTAACATTATCGAGGACATTCCAGATATTTCCGGCATCTGCAAACAATGCTCCCTTTACATCTCCAAAAAGTTTGAAACGAAATTCGGCACTTGCTGCAAGTTTCATATTGGCCTCATTAAAGTCGTTTACAGCATTTGTGCTTCCTGGCCCTAAAGCATAAGGTTGCCAAGCACGGTTATCATTAGAACCTCCACCATAATAACTTCGTGAAAACGGAATATAATTTGAGTTTCCAAATGGAATAGCAATTCCAAAGAAGCTTCTAACGGCTAAAACTTTTTCTTTTCCAAAATCCCAGTGCTTGATATAATCAAACTCTGTTTTAACGTATTCTGAATATTCTAGGTTGAAAATCTCATAGTTTCCTTTCGAATTTTTTTGAAGATTTCCAATTTCAGAAACCAGAGTCAATAAAGTTCCAGCTGATTCTATTTTTGTTCTAAATTGATAGAAGTTGTTATCTGCTAAATCTTTTTTAGTTGTTTTGGTAAAAGAAAAACTTGTTGCTAGAATGAAATCATTTTCAGTCAAACGAATTCGTCTTTCTTCTATACTTGAAACTTCCTGGTATTGTGCGTCACTTGGTGTTAAAGCAGTTTTGTTTGTTAAAACATCATTAGTAAATCCTGTTGTTCCTTTAGGTATGGTTAGATCTTTTCTTGCTTGTTCTTCTGTAGTTTCTCCCCAGTTGTCAGGGTTGACATTGTAGTCTTTTCCAATACCGTTCAAATCATCATAAGAAGATGTATATACATTAAAGTAGTTCCCTGGATTTAAGTTTCGAACAAACTGTGCGTTCAATAATTCTAGTTTTGCAGTATTATGACGTTTTGGGCTCCAATTATATGAGATACCTCCTGTGAAGTTTTCTTTATCCAAGCCTATATTTCGCTGTTTGGAAAAACCAGATGATATAGAAGTGTACGGAATCATACTTTTCGGAATGATTTTCTCGGTTCCAAAAGGCAGTAAAATTCTCGGAAAATTCAATTTCATATCCAAACCATATTCCGAAACGTTAAAGAAATTATTGTTCGGATTAGCCATATCTCTAGATGAACCAATATTTAAACGAGCTGAAATTTCAAGGGTCTCTGCTCGATTAAATACATTTCGAATCGTTTCAGAAATACTGGCTCCAATTCCGAAATCCTGAATGTTAGAGTGTGTTACGTCAAGAGTAGTTCCAAAACTGTATTTTTTTCTCGGAGTCAAATAAACATTAGCGATAAGAGATTGTGCTGTAGAATCTCTCTTGTCTACTTCGTACTGAATAGAAGGATAATTGAAAATTCTTAAATTGTTTAAAGAGCGAGAAGAAAGAGTTGTTCTAAAATCGGCAAACGTACTTCCTTTTGTAATAAAAATAGCATCAGTAATGGCGCGCGGTCTATATTTTAGACCTTTATAACTGTAAAGGTTAAAGTTGTTGTAACTTACGCTATCTGTTGGTTTTTTCTTAGCATTAGCAGCAGAATAATCGGTGTAGATATTTACATCGCTAATCTTATATAATTTAAAAGGTTCTGTACGGCTTGAATCTTTTTCCTGTATATTATTGTTGTTAATAATTAAGGTGACATCGGCTTTTGCTTTTTTGCCAATTGTGTCAATGTCAAAAGTTACATAAGTAGGTTGAAAATAATAAGCTCCGTGATTTCTAAAGTAAGTTGTAATACGGTTTTTCTCTTCTTCAAAATCTGTAGTTTTGTACTGATTTCCAGATTTTAATAAAGAAGGCTCATTATTAGTTCTATATAATGAGTCTAGTGCAGGAGTCATTATTTTGGTTCTAATAGTATCCAATTTATAAGCAGGTCCTGTTGTAATATTGTAATTAATCGCGGCTCTTTTTATACCAACAGTATCAATTGTATAGCCTGTTTGAACATTGAAAAAACCATTGTTAAAATAGTAGTATTTTAAACGTAATAATGATTTTTTGGTTTTTGAAGTGTCAATTATTACAGGTGGTTCGCCAGTGTTTTTTAGAAATTCATGAATTCCTTTATAATAAAAAGATTGCCCAAGACGATCTACTTGTTTTGCAGAAAAAATTTTAGACATACGCTCATACTTTCCAGGATTGTTTTTAAATTTTGCCTGATAAGTAGAATCTGGATTTAAATTGGCTAAATTGTATAAATTTAATCGAAGCTTATAACCTAATAATTTACCATTTGGTTTTTGGTACATTTGGTTTGAAGCTGTTTCGTCACTTGTAGATTTTCCGTTAACTAGAATATTATTTTTTACAAGAAGGTTTTTTCCATCGGGAACTCTTTTTACGGCATTACAAGCGCAAATTAATATTGCAATTAGAAGAAATGCTATTATTTTTGTGGAATTATTTTTCAAGTGTTTTTTAATATTTAATTCAAAAGTACATTATTTTATGGTTAGTAAAAACCAAATAAAGCTTATCTCTAGTTTGCATCAAAAAAAGCAGCGTTTTGCCAATCAATTATTCTTTGCTGAAGGAGTAAAAGTAATTCAAGAATTGCTGCAATCCAATTTTGAATTAGAACATTTATACACCACATTGAATGATTTTGAAACGGTTCAAGCTTCAAAACGAACTCTTATTAATGAACAAGAACTGAAAAAAATAAGTGCTTTGTCGACTCCAAATTCTTGTTTGGCAGTTTTTAAAATTCCAGCCGAAAAGAAGGCAATCGATTCAGGCTTGATTTTGGCACTAGACGATATTAGAGACCCAGGAAATCTAGGAACTATTTTGCGTCTATGCGATTGGTTTGGTATTAAGCAGATTGTCTGTTCTAAAGAAACGGTAGATATTTATAACCCGAAAGTCGTACAAGCTACCATGGGATCAATTACCAGAGTAAATGTAAGCTATGTTGATTTAAAACTTTTTCTTGCTCAAACTAAACTGCCAGTTTTTGGAACTTTTATGGACGGAGAAAATATTTATCAATCCAAATTGCCTCAAGAAGGAATCATTATTATGGGTAATGAAGCCAACGGAATTTCTGGAGAAATTGAAAAAATAGTAACTAATCGTCTAACAATTCCTAGATTTGGAGAGCTTCAAAAAACAGAAAGTTTAAATGTAGCTACTGCAACAGCAATTATTCTTAGTGAATTTAAACGAAATAGTTGATATTTTGTTTTAATGAAAAGTGAAATTTATTAAAATAGCTCTAGATTTCATCGAATCGATATTCCCAGTCCAAGGGCTGTCTGGAGTTTTATCTCTAATAAGTTCATCTGTTATGCCGAACATTCCTCTAACAGAAGGAGAAAAAATAAAGTATTCGGTAAAGATATCAATCCCTAAACCTAACTCGTAAGCAGCAGTCCATTGTTTTACTCTGAATTTTTGCTCAAAGTTATCGTCTTGAGATTTAGCATTGCTAGATAAATTTAAAGTTGTAGACATACCGCCAACTAAATACGGACGTATATTTCCTGTACGCAAGGCAGAAAATTTCAATAATAAAGGGAAGTGAATATAAGTACTATTTACTTCTCTTAAATAGTCGGTCTCTTTGTTGCTTATTCCAGGAAAATATAAATCTCGTTTAGTATAATACAAACCAGGTTCAAAACGCAGGTTGATATATTCCTGAAGTCTTAAATCGGCTACAACACCAACATTAAAACCAGTAGTTTTTTTAACCTGAATATCTTGCTGTACAGGAGTTTTGTAGTCAAATTTAAAGTCGAAACTATTAAAACCTAGATAATAGCCAAAGTAGATGCGCTGCTTTTGCCAGTTTTCAAGATTAATGATAGGATCTTTACTAAACATATTTTTAGCAAATTGAGAATGTCCTTTTGTCGTTAAGACCAATAAAAATAAGATTACAACTTTTTTCATACTATTTTTTAGATGCAGAATAAATTGTTGCGACACCAAAAGTTTGGGGCATTGCCACAACATCTATAAACCCAGTTTTTCTTAAAATATTGTTTAAGGCTTCACCATAAGGAAAAGCTGCCGCCGATTCGGATAAATAACCATAGGCATCATTATCTTTAGAAAATAATTTTCCGATTAGAGGAAGTATATTTTTACTGTAAAAATTATAACCTTGTTTATAAGGGAATTTATTTGGAACAGAAGTTTCTAATATAACAAATACTCCGTTTGGTTTTAAAACTCTTAAAATTTCTGCAAAACCTTTTTCTAAGTTTTCAAAATTTCTCACACCAAAGCCAACAGTAATAGCATCAAAATAATTGTCTTCAAATGGCATGTTTTCAGAATCGCCCAAAACTAGTTCAATAACATTAGAAAGCTTTTTTTCTTCAACTTTCTTTTTTCCAACTTCCAGCATTCCGGCAGAAATATCTAGACCAACAATTTTCTCAGCATTAGTTTGTGCCATCAAAATTGCTAAATCGCCAGTTCCTGTTGCAATATCCAAAATGACTTTTGGTTTTTTGTCTGATACGATCTTTAATACTTTTTTGCGCCATTTAACATCAATTCCAAATGAAATTACACGATTCAAATTATCGTAATTCCCAGAAATGGTATCAAACATTTGGGTTACTTGCTCTTTTTTACCTAAGGTAGAGTCTTTATACGGAGTTACTTTTTCAGACATTTTTTTTATTTAGGCAAATATAAACAATCTAGTTTAACTGTAATTGAGTTTTTTAATTTGTAAAATAAATGTTTTGAAGAGTTTGTTTTAGAACAGATTTACAGGCTGTTTTGGCATCCCTAAATTTAGGGATTTTGGTAAAATCCCTAAAACGCGGTATTGTACAATCACGGTATTATGAGCAACTTTGTTCAAGTAAAAATGATTAAAGTTTAATGATTGATAAAGTTGCTATAACTTAAACAAGTGGTTGCTTTTTTGCGCTGGTAATTCATTTGTTCTTGAAAGAGTTTGTAAAGTATTGTTCTTGGGGGGAAATACTGTATTTAAGTGCAAAGTACGTTCTTAGGATTAAATTTGTTTTTGGAAATTTTAATTTTCTGCCTTTAATATCTTAGTGGTATTTGTTATTAAAGGCGTTTGGGATTTAGGTCCCAATAACATTAAATGTTATTCAGTTTTACAAATGTTTCTTGACATTTGTGATTTTTTTTAGACAAAATTTTTCTTGAGCGAGTTAGGCTTCAAAATCAATTATTTAAAAACATCCTCCCTTAAAAGAGGATGTTTTTTATTTATTTTCTAATGTAAGTTTCATAGGTGTAATCATAAAGATGCTTTTCATCTTTATAATTTTCTTCAGATTCAACCAAAATCCATTCATTTTTATTGATTTTCGGAAAAAAAGCATCTCCATCAAACGAATGATGAACTTTTGTTAACTCGATAATATCGGTAAACGGAAGAGCAAGATTATAAATTTCTCCACCGCCAATAACATAACTATCGTCATTTTCAGGACATAGTGCAATTGCCTTTTCAATGCTATCTACCACAATACATCCTTCTGGTTTATAATTTTCTTGACGAGAAATTACAATATGAACGCGATCTGGTAACGGTTTTGGGAAGCTTTCAAAAGTCTTTCTTCCCATTATGATATGATGACCAGTAGTAAGCGATTTAAATCTTTTAAAATCATTTGGCAAATGCCATACTAATTCGTTGTTTTTTCCAAGCGCATTATTTTCGGCCGCAGCCGCTATCATTATAATCATGGTATGCTTAACTAAATTTTATTTTCATTCTCTTCATTAATAGAAGATTCTAGCTGACTGATTCTTTTTTGCTGTAAAGCAACTAATCGGTCAATTTGTTCTCTTTCCCATTTTTTATTCATAAAACGGTCCGTTATATATACCTTTATAAAATGTAGAATAAAAAGGAAAAGCCAAATTGTAATACCCCAGATACACCAATTTTGAGTTGTGCCCTCTCCAAATCCAAAAAATTTATTGGCAATAAATAAAAATAAACTTCCAAGCAGGAAAAGAACAAAATGAAAATATAAGACCTTTTTTTGTCTTAATCGGCGTCTAGCGTATTCGTATTGTTCGTGTACTTCTTTTTCCATAAGATAAAAATGAGATTATAAAGTTAAAATTTATTTTCGAAAGTCAATATTTTGAATATGGAATATTTGCCTTTTGCAGATATAAGAATTTGAAAAACAAAATTTTAACCACTTTAAATTGCAGATAAAGCGAAAATATTAAGCTGTTTTTGGTATTATCATAAATCGCTTCTGAAGGTAGTTAGTGTTTCATTGAATTTAATTAATTTTAGATGTATAAATCTAAAAACGAAATAGTTATGTCTTTAAAGAAACAATTTGTGAAAACGAAACCCGTATGTAAAGTGACGTTTTCAATAGATGCTAAAGATGCAAATTCGGCAGCTGTTGTTGGAGATTTCAATAATTGGAATGCTGAAGAAGGAACTTTGAGTAAATTGAAAAACGGAACTTTTAAAGCAACTTATGACTTGGTTAAAGATGCTATTTATGAATTTAAGTATCTGATTGACGGAAATTATGTAAATGATCCAGAAGCCGATTCTTATAAATGGAATGATTACGCTGGAAGTGAAAACAGTGTTTTAGTTGTATAAAAAAATCCGCTATTAAAGCGGATTTTTGTTTTTTATACTGCAACACTTCCTTTAATGGCAGGATGCGGATCGTAATCTACAAGTGTGAAATCATTAAAATCAAAATCAAAAATGTTTTTAATCTCAGGATTTAAAATCATTTTTGGTAATGGTTTTGGTTCACGCGTTAATTGCAGTTCCAATTGTTCAAAATGATTACTGTAAATATGTGCGTCGCCAAATGTGTGAATAAATTCGCCTGGTTCTAAGTCGCATACTTGTGCGATCATCATAGTTAGCAATGCATAAGAAGCAATGTTAAAAGGAACTCCTAAAAAGATATCGGCACTTCGCTGATACAATTGGCAAGAAAGTTTTCCTTTTGTTTCTCCTTTTTCAGGATCTGGACTTGCTACATAAAATTGGAAAAAAGCATGACAAGGAGGTAATGCTGCTTTGTTGTTAGCCACATTTTCTTCAAAAGACTTTTTAGTATCTGGCAAAACCGATGGGTTCCATGCAGAAACCAACATTCTTCTGCTATTCGGATTTGTTTTTAATTCTTTAATTAATTCAGAAATCTGATCTATTTCTTCACTATTCCAATTACGCCATTGGTGGCCGTAAACAGGTCCTAAATCACCATTAGAATCTGCCCATTCGTCCCAAATTTTGACTCCATTTTCTTGAAGGTATTTTACGTTTGTATCGCCTTTTAAAAACCAAAGCAATTCGTAAATGATCGATTTTAAATGAAGTTTTTTTGTTGTAACCATTGGGAAGCCCTCACTTAAATCAAAACGCATTTGGTAACCAAAAACACTTTTTGTTCCAGTTCCAGTTCGGTCTCCTTTTTGATTGCCGTTTTCTAAAACGTGTTTTACTAAATCTAAGTATTGCTTCATCTTTGTTTAATCGTTTAATCGTGGATCTGTTTAATTGTAAATTTGTTTAATCGATTTAACGAATAAACGGTTTAACGATTAAACATCAAAATTTATCTTCTAGAGATTTCGTCTCTAATTTTTGCTGCTTTTTCGTAATCTTCCTGAGAAACGGCTTGATCTAAAAGCTCGTTTAGTTCTTGTAAACTATGTTTTGCGTAAACGTCTCCAGATTGGTTGCTTTCTTCTTCGTGTCCAAAAGTTTCAGGGTTTGAAAGAACATCATCAATTTCTTGAGCGCCAGAATCTGTTTCAGCAGTGTTTGATTTTAAATAAATACCAGCTTTATCTAAAATGTTTTTATAAGTAAAAATAGGAGCGTTGAAACGTAATGCTAAGGCAATTGCATCAGAAGTTCTAGCATCTATAATCTCTTCGATTTTATCTCTTTCGCAGATTAAGCTAGAATAAAAAACACCATCAACTAATTTGTGAATGATAACTTGCTTAACCACAATGTCAAATCTTTCAGCAAAATTTTTGAATAAATCATGTGTTAACGGACGTGGCGGTTTTATTTCTTTTTCTAAAGCAATAGCGATTGACTGGGCTTCAAAAGCACCAATAACAATAGGTAATTTTCTTTCGCCATCCACTTCATTCAAAATTAAGGCATAGGCGCCATTTTGAGTTTGACTGTATGAAATTCCTTTTATGGATAATTTTACTAGACTCATATATGTTTGTAAAAAAGGCACTTAGCACCTTATTTTAATACTGTTTTGGTTTAAAAAATAAAGCTGCAATTTTAATCAAAAAATATGGAACAAAAAAGCTGCCTATAAACAAAGATACAACATCTTGTTTTTAGGCAGCAATATTTTTAAAGAGAATTCTTTGTGTTAAGAGTGCTGAGCTTTAAAAGCTTTTAATTTCTCTGTTAATTGTGGTACAATTTCAAAAGCATCCCCAACTACACCATAATCAGCCACTTTAAAGAAAGGAGCTTCAGGATCATTGTTGATTACTACTTTTACTTTAGAAGAGTTAATACCTGCAATGTGTTGGATAGCTCCAGAAATACCGATGGCAATATATAAGTTTGTTGCAACTGGTTTTCCTGTTTGTCCAACGTGCTCGCTGTGAGGTCTCCATCCTAAATCTGAAACTGGCTTAGAACAAGCAGTAGCAGCGCCAAGAACAGCAGCAAGATCTTCTACTAACCCCCAGTTTTCTGGACCTTTTAGTCCGCGTCCGCCAGAAACTACGATATCTGCATCAGCAATAGAAACTTTTCCAGAAACTTTTTCTACAGATTCTACTTTTACACCAAAATCATTGTCTCCAATTGTTGGATTGAAATCTTCTGCTGCAGCCGCTCCTGCGCTTTCAAAAAGTCCGTAAGAATTTTTAGCTAGACCAAGAACTTTTACATCTGTATCGATTTGTGTAATGTTGAAAGCTTTGTTTGAAAAAGCATTTCTTTTTACTTGAAAAGGAGAAGTGCTAACTGGCAACCCAACTACATTTGAAGCGAAACCAGCATTTAAAGCTACCGCAACTAGTGGAGAAAGGTAAATACTGTCTGTTGTAGAAGAAAGCAATACTACTTTTGTTCCTTCTTTCTCAGCAGCTTGTTTAATAACATCAGCGTAAGCTTTTGCGTTAAAACCAGCTAATTTATCATTGCTTACTTTTAAAACTTTATCAACTCCGTATTTGCCTAATTCGCTCACATCGCTGATGTTTACAGTTAAAGCTGTAACAGTTGTTCCTAATGATTCAGCTACTTTTTTTGCATAAGAAGCTAATTCGAAAGCAACTTTTTTAAATTTTCCTTCTGCAGATTCTGCATATATTAATATTGACATAATTTTTTTTTGTTTAAAGTTTAAAGTTCATAAATTGAGACTGAAAACTGATTACTGAATACTAGATTACCTTCGCTTCGTTGTGTAATAAATTGATTAACTCATCTAAATTATCTGCAGAAACTAATTTCACTGCTGATTTTGGAGCTGGTTTTTCAAATTTCACCGCTTTTGTGTTTACAGCTGCATCAACTGGCTCAAGGATAGTTAAAGCTTTTGTTCTTGCAGTCATAATTCCTCTCATGTTCGGGATACGTAAATCTTTTTCCTCAACAAGACCTTTTTGACCTCCAATAATTAATGGAAGAGTAGTGCTTACAGTTTCTTTTCCACCGTCAATTTCACGAACTGCTTTTACATTGTTTCCGTCAATTGTTAAAGCTGTACAAGAGTTTAAGAAGTTAGAACCTAAAATTCCTGCAATCATTCCAGGAACCATTCCTCCGTTGTAATCCAAAGATTCTTTTCCAGCAATTACAAGATCATAACCTCCATTTTTAATAACTTCTGCTAATTGCTTAGCAACAAAAAATCCGTCAGTTGGATTTGCATTCACACGAATTGCTTCGTTTGCACCAATTGCTAATGCTTTACGCAAAGTTGGTTCAGTATCAGGACCTCCAACGTTTACAACCGTTACATTTGCACCTTGTTGTTCTTGAAACCAGATAGCGCGTGTAAGACCAAATTCGTCGTTAGGGTTAATTACATATTGTACTCCATTAGTGTCAAATTCTGAGTCACCGTTGGTAAAGTTAATTTTTGAAGTAGTATCAGGCACATGGCTGATGCAAACTAGTATTTTCATAAGTATATATTTTGAATTTATAATATGCTTTTACAAATTTAGAATTTAATTTGGAATAATTATACTATGCATGCATAATATTTTTCAAAACTATTACGATTTCGCAGATTGTTCAGTTTTGAATGATTTTCATCGGAATCTAAAAATAAAATAATACTCATTTTGTCTGATTGTTAGGAATTTTGCAATAACTGACAGTTGAGGAGCAGATTAATTTTTGTCTGAGAAATACTAATTTTTGGTTTTTTACGTTATGATGGATGAATTTGAAGAAAATAAGAATTAAACAAATGAATAAAAGTTTGTCTAAAAAATATTTTGGAATAGATTAAGTGTGAATTGTACGTTATTATATCGATTTCGTTAATATCACAATAAAGTTTAAAAAGTTAAAACCAGAGAACAGATAGAAGTTCATGTGATTTTAAATTCAATTTTTGCTTTTAAGTTATTTAAAATATTTATTTTTGCTTTTCAGAAAATTCAACATACAATATAAAATATGAGAACAATACAATTTAGAGAGGCCATTTGTGAAGCAATGAGCGAAGAAATGCGTCGCGATGAATCCATATATTTAATGGGAGAAGAGGTTGCAGAATACAATGGAGCTTACAAAGCTTCTAAAGGAATGCTTGCTGAGTTTGGTGAAAAAAGAGTAATCGATACTCCAATTGCTGAGCTTGGATTTTCAGGAATTGCAGTAGGTTCTGCAATGAATGGAAACCGCCCTATTGTAGAATATATGACATTCAACTTCTGTTTAGTTGGTATTGATCAAATTATAAATAACGCTGCTAAAATGCGTCAAATGACAGGAGGACAGTTTAATGTGCCTATCGTTTTCCGTGGACCAACAGCTTCTGCTGGTCAATTAGGAGCTACTCACTCACAAGCTTTAGAAAACTGGTTTGCTAATACTCCAGGTTTAAAAGTTGTTGTTCCTTCAACTCCTTATGATGCAAAAGGACTTTTAAAATCAGCTATCCGTGATAACGATCCAGTTATTTTCATGGAATCTGAGCAAATGTACGGAGACAAAGGTGAAGTGCCAGATGGAGAATATACAATCCCGTTAGGTGTTGCTGATGTTAAACGTGAAGGAACAGATGTAACTATCGTTTCATTCGGAAAAATCATCAAAGAAGCTTTTATTGCTGCTGATGAATTAGCAAAAGAAGGTATTTCTTGTGAGATTATCGATTTAAGAACAGTTCGTCCAATGGATAAAGATGCGATCTTAAAATCGGTTAAAAAAACAAACCGTTTAGTAATTCTTGAAGAAGCTTGGCCAGTTGCCAGCCTTTCTTCTGAAATCTCTTATATCGTTCAAGAACAAGCATTCGACTTCCTTGATGCGCCAATTCAACGTATTACAACAGCAGATACTCCTGCACCGTATTCTCCAGTATTGCTTAAAGACTGGTTGCCAAATGCTGGTGATGTAGTAAAAGCAGTTAAAAAAGTATTATACAAATAATACAAATACAAAATACTCATAAAACTTCATCAGACAACATGGATTGGTGAAGTTTTTTTTTACTTTATAATGAACAAATTAACTCTACTTCTCTTATATATTGTATTTGCATTTGCGAATGTTGTTACTGCACAAACCAAAGTGAGTGGAGTTGTTTTGGACAAATCGAATCAACCAATACCTTTTGCAAATGTAGTTTTTAAAGGTTCTAATATTGGGATTGTTTCCAATGAAGACGGTCGTTTTTATTTAGAATCGCCAAATACTTATACCGCACTTTTGGTTACTTCAGCAGGATTTTCAGATAAAGAAGTTCCTTTAGACAAAGCAGTTAATTATAATTTTAAAATTGTTTTGTTCGAAGAGCAAGTGCTTAACGAAGTTGTAATTTATACTGGAAAAACTTCTAAAAAGAATAATCCAGCATTGGATATTTTGAGAAAAATTTGGGAAAGAAAACGTAAAAACGGATTATACCTATTTAATCAGTATCAAATGCAGAAGTATGAAAAAGTGGAGTTTGACATGAACACAATTGATAGTGCTTTCATGAAGAATAAGCTTTTTAAGGGAATGGAGTTTATCTTTAATCACGTTGATACTTCAGACGTTACTGGAAAAACCTATTTGCCAATTTTTATCAACGAATCGGTTTATGATGTTTACGGAGATAATAAGTTAAAAAAGGTAAAAGAAAATCTTACCGGAAATAAAATGTCTGGTTTTAACGGAAATCAGCAAATTCTGTCTTTCGTTAAAGACCTTTATTCTGATTATAATATTTACGACAATCACCTGAAATTCTTTGATAAGAGTTTTACAAGTCCGCTTTCAAGAACAGGAATCGATGTTTACAATTATGTTTTAAAAGACAGTGCTTATATCGATAAAAAATGGTGCTATAATATTGTTTTTTACCCTAGACGTAAAAATGAATTGACTTTTAAAGGAGATTTTTGGGTTAACGATACCACTTTTGCGATCAAGAAAATTAATATGGGTGTGACGAAAAGCGCCAATATTAACTGGGTAAAAGATATTTATATTGAACAGGAATTTGAAGTAGAAAACGACTCCGTTTTCCTTTTGACACGTGATTACATGATGTCTGATTTTGCTTTAAATAAAAAAGAAAAATCAAAAGGAGTTTATGGTAAAAGAACAACTTTATACCGCAATCATAAATTCAACATTCAGAAACCGGAGAAGTTTTATAAAGAAGAAGTCAATTTTATTGATAATGCTGTTTACGAACGACCGCCTGAGTTTTGGGAAGAAAATCGTTTTGAAAAATTAAATAAAGATGAGCAGGGTATTTATAAAATGCTTGATACACTGCAGACAGTCAAGCGATTTAAGCAGCTATATAATCTGGTCTCTATTTTAGGAAGCGGTTACATCGAATTTAAAAACTTCGATTACGGGCCAATATTTTCAACTTTTGGATATAACGAAGTCGAAGGTTTGAGATTGAGAGTAGGAGGAAGAACCTATTTTGGACCAAATGATCCATGGCGTCTTCAAGCTTATACCGCTTACGGATTTGATGATAATAAATTCAAATATGGTGTTTCCGGAAAATGGATGGTTGACAAGAAAAACCGAGTTATCATTTCTGGAGGAAACAGGCGTGACATCGAGCAAATTGGTGCCAGTTTAACTACTACAAATGACGTTCTAGGACGAAGTTTTGCATCTTCGGCCCTGTTTACTACTGGAAGTAATGGGAAATTGACCAATATTAATTTGAGTAACATTTCTGTAGAAATGGAGCCTAAAAAGAACTTTATTGTTTCGGCAGGACTTTCATATCGAACACTAGAATCGGCATCGAAGACCTTTAGTTTAGATTATTATACAACTTTACCAACTGCAGCAAATCCAGCAGGAGTTGTCGAAAGCATGGTAAAACAATCTGAGGCCAATATTCAGTTTGAGTTTATGCCAAACAGAAAAACGATCGGTTATGGTGTAGAAAGGAGTTTAGTTGATAGTCCTTTTAGCCATTTCTTCGTGAATTTCAGTTACGGATTAAAAGGAGTTTTTGATAGTGATTTTGCGTACGAAAAAATTCAAGTTTTCTATAGACAGCCAATTATTATCGGGCCTTTAGGAAGAACAAATATTACAATCGAAACAGGAAAAACTTTTGGTACAATTCCGTTAGGTTTGATGAGTGTAATTCCGGGTAACCAGACTTATTTTACAATTGAAAACACATTCAGTAACTTGAATTTCTACGAATTCGTTACAGATCAATATACAACCTTGCAGTGGAATCATGATTTTGGCGGAAGATTGTTTGCCAGAATTCCATTTATGAGAAAACTGAATTGGAGAGAGTTTATAGGAATTAGAGCCGTTCACGGAACTATTTCTGATGCTAATCGTGCTATTAATGCTTCTGGATTACCATATAACGCTCCTGAAAAAGTATACTGGGAATATAATGCAGGAATTGGAAATATCTTTAAAGTTTTCCGTCTTGATTTCTCTTGGAGAGGAAATTATCTAGATATGCCAGATGCACATAAATTTGCAATTAAAGGATCTTTCGGGTTTTATTTCTAATTGTTTTTTGGTGCAAAGGTTCAGAGTTACAGAGTCGCAAAGGTTTTAAATCTTTGCGACTTTTTTATGCTTACTTTTTTTTGCACGCAGATTTTGCACGCAGATTTTGCAGATTTAAGCAGATTTATTTTTTACAATTTGAAATTATTTAATCTGCGTTTATCAGCTTAAATCTGCAAAATCTGTGTGAAACAAAATCGATCATTTGCTAAATACTTTTTTATTTAATTTTGGAATAGATTTAAAAATGAAAGTAATGCAAGAAGCCATCAATTTCTTAACCAATAAAAATCCTGTATTTCTAGAAATTATTGAAAAATACGGATTGCCTCCAATTCCAAGACGTCCTCCTGGATTTGAAACTTTGGTTTTATTAATACTTGAACAGCAAGTTTCTATAGATTCGGCGAAAGCCACATTTTTAAAAATCAAAGCTTACAAAACTTGCAATCCCGAAAATATGGCTGTTTTGACTGATGAGGAATTTAGAAATTTGGGAGTAAGTCGCCAGAAAACAAAATATATAAAGATTTTAGCGGAAGCGGTTTTAAACAAAGAATTAGATATTGAAAGTTTAGCTTCAAAATCGGCAAAACAAGTTCGTGAAGAACTCATTAAACTAAAGGGAATCGGTAATTGGACAATTGATATTTATCTGATGTTTTGTTTGGAAGAACCCGATTTAATTCCGCTTGGCGATATAGCAGTAATAAATACGATCAAAGAATTGCTGGATATTCATGACAAACAGGAAATGGAAATTCATGCAGAACAGTGGAGTCCGTATCGATCTTATGCAACCTATTTGCTTTGGCATTATTATTTAAAGAAGAGAAATCGAAGTATTACCTATTAAATGCTTGTTTTTTAAACTTTAATGCGCATAATTTAACCTTGTTTTTTATTGTAAAACTAGATTCTTTAGTTATTTTTGCAACCGAAATTATAGAAACAATAAAAAACGAAAATGACCGCAGACAAATTAACGACTTTCGATGTGTTAATCGAAATACCACGAGGAAGCAGAAATAAATATGAGTACGATTTTGAAATTAAAAGAATGCGTTTTGACAGAATGTTATTCTCTTCAATGATGTACCCAGCTGATTACGGATTTATTCCAGAAACTTTAGCTTTAGATGGTGATCCTCTTGACGTATTAGTTTTGGTAAACGAGCCAACTTTCCCTGGATGTGTTATGGAAGTGAAACCAATTGGTGTATTCCACATGGCAGATGATAAAGGACCAGACGAGAAAATTATTTGTGTACCAGTTTCAGATCCAATCTGGAATTCATTAAACGATCTTTCGGATATTAATGCCCACTTATTAAAAGAAATCGAGCACTTTTTCCAAGTTTATAAAGACCTTGAGAACAAAAAAGTAGATGTAGAAGGATGGGGAGACGTAAAAGAAGCTTACGACATTATCGCTGAGTGTACAAAACGTTTTGATGACATTGAAAATAAACCGGCTGGATTATTTAGCATTAAATAATTTTAACCGCATTCTAATATAAAAAAAGCAATACTGCCGTCAGGAGTATTGCTTTTTTGTTTAAATTCGTTTTAGTTAGATTGTTGACTATTAACCAAAACCATTAATATATTATGAATGCATTTATGATTTACCTGCCAATTATAATGGCAGTTTTAGGATTACTTTTCATGGGAATAAAAAGGACTTGGGTTTTAAAACAAGACGCTGGAGACGGTAAGATGAAAGAGATTTCAGATTACATTTACGAAGGAGCCTTAGCCTTTCTAAAAGCCGAATATAAACTATTAACCATCTTTGTAATTATTGCCAGTTTAGCTTTGGCTGGAATTACTTTTATTCCAGGAGTAAAAACACATTTATTAATCGTAATTGCCTTTATTTTTGGTGCATTCTTTTCTGCTTTAGCAGGAAATATGGGAATGAAAATCGCAACAAAAACAAACGTTAGAACTACTCAGGCAGCTCGTACAAGTTTACCGCAAGCTCTTAAAGTTTCTTTTGGTGGCGGAACAGTAATGGGATTAGGCGTTGCTGGATTAGCCGTTTTAGGATTAACATCATTTTTTATAATTTTCTTTCATTTATTCTCTGGTGGAGTTTGGAAAGATACAGATACAATGACAGTTGTTTTAGAGACATTAGCGGGATTTTCGCTTGGTGCAGAATCAATCGCTTTGTTTGCTAGAGTGGGTGGTGGAATCTACACAAAAGCAGCCGATGTTGGAGCAGATTTAGTTGGTAAAGTTGAAGCTGGAATTCCAGAAGATGATCCACGTAATCCTGCTACAATTGCAGATAACGTAGGAGACAACGTGGGAGACGTTGCAGGTATGGGAGCCGATTTATTTGGTTCTTATGTAGCAACTGTTTTGGCTGCAATGGTTCTTGGAAACTATGTGATAAAAGATATGGGTGGAAGTATCAATGATGCTTTTGGCGGAATTGGACCAATTTTGCTTCCAATGGCAATTGCTGGTTTCGGAATTTTGTTTTCAATTATCGGAACAACTTTAGTAAAAATCTCAGATGACAATGCTAAAGAAGCACAAGTACAGAAAGCATTAAATATAGGGAACTGGGTTTCTATTGTTTTAACCGCTGTGGCTTGTTTCTTCTTAGTACAGCACATGCTTCCTGAAACAATGCAAATGACTTTCTTTGGAGAAGGTTCTAAAGCGATTTCATCAATGCGTGTTTTCTACGCTACATTAGTCGGATTAGTTGTAGGTGGCGCTATTTCATCAGTAACAGAATATTATACAGGATTAGGAACAAAACCAGTTATGGCAATTGTTCAAAAATCATCTACAGGAGCGGGAACAAACGTAATTGCAGGTTTGGCAACCGGAATGATTTCTACTTTCCCAACCGTATTATTGTTTGCGGTGGCAATTTGGATTTCGTATGCTTTAGCAGGATTCTATGGAGTAGCTTTAGCAGCTTCTGCAATGATGGCTACAACAGCAATGCAATTGGCAATCGATGCTTTCGGCCCAATTTCTGATAATGCTGGAGGAATCGCAGAAATGAGCGAATTGCCAAAAGAAGTTCGTACTAGAACAGATATTTTAGATTCAGTTGGAAATACAACTGCAGCAACAGGAAAAGGATTTGCAATTGCTTCTGCAGCCTTAACTTCATTGGCATTATTTGCTGCTTATGTAACCTTTACAGGAATCGACGGAATTAATATTTTTAAAGCGCCAGTTTTAGCGATGTTATTTGTTGGTGGAATGATTCCAGTAGTTTTCTCTGCTTTGGCAATGAATTCTGTTGGAAAAGCTGCAATGGATATGGTGTACGAAGTTCGCCGTCAGTTCAAAGAAATTCCTGGAATTATGGAAGGAACAGGAAAGCCAGAATACGGAAAATGTGTTGAGATTTCTACAAAAGCGGCTTTACGTGAAATGATGCTTCCAGGGATTTTAACGATTGGTTTCCCAATTTTAATTGTTCTTTTAGGAAAATTAGTTTACTCAGACAACAATCAGTTAATTGCTGAAATGTTAGGAGGATATATGGCAGGAGTTACTGTTTCTGGCGTACTTTGGGCAGTTTTTCAAAACAATGCTGGAGGTGCTTGGGATAATGCTAAAAAATCTTTTGAGGCAGGAGTTATGATTAACGGAGAAATGACTTATAAAGGTTCTGATGCGCATAAAGCAGCGGTAACAGGAGATACAGTTGGAGATCCGTTTAAAGATACTTCTGGACCATCAATGAATATTTTAATCAAATTAACTTGTTTGATTGGATTGGTAATTGCTCCAATTTTAGGAGAAGGCCACGAATCATCAGATATCGCTGGAAAAGCTTCTTGCTGTGCTAAAACAGAAATGCATGCAGGGATGTCTAAATGTGGCGATATGTCTGGAATGACAAAAGAAGAATGTATTAAAATGTGTAAAGAAAAAGGTTGTTCTGAAGAAGAAACAGCAAAGTGTCTTGCTCATTTTGATGCAAACGGAAAATATGCTCATACAGAAAGCCAATCGGTTCGTGTTGAGGTTAAAAATATTAACGGAAAAACTACGGGAACGGTTACTAAAACAGTAGATGGAAAAACAACAACCGAAGTTTTTGAAGGAACTGAAGAAGAAGTTTTAGCAAAAGTTGAAGCTGCAAAATAACAACTTTGTCAAAGTTTTAAACTTTGACAAAGTTTCTTAAAACAGAAAAAGCCTCTAAAAATATTTTAGAGGCTTTTTCGTATTCGTATATAAACTATATTTTTAGAACAATCCGTTCAATTCAGCATCAATTTTATTAATGATATCTCCTAAATCCTCAGGGTTGTCAACAAAATTAATGTTGTCAACGTCAATGATTAGTAATTTTCCTTTACTATAAGTCTGAATCCAAGCCTCGTATCTTTCGTTCAAACGGCTTAAATAATCGATAGAAATAGAGTTTTCATATTCGCGTCCGCGTTTGTGAATTTGTCCCACTAAATTAGGAATAGAACTTCTTAAATAAATCAATAAATCTGGAGCTTTAACCAAAGATTCCATTAATTCGAATAAAGACGTATAATTTTCAAAATCACGGCTTGTCATTAATCCCATTGCATATAAATTGGGTGCGAAAATATGAGCATCTTCATAGATCGTTCTATCCTGAATGATTTTTTTTCCGCTTTCGCGAATTTGTTGCACTTGACGAAAACGGCTATTAAGGAAATAAATCTGAAGATTAAATGACCAACGCTCCATTTGATGGTAGAAATCATCTAGGTACGGATTATCAACTACATCTTCATAATGAGGTTCCCATTTGAAGTGTTTCGCCAATAATTTGGTCAAAGTAGTTTTTCCTGCGCCTATGTTTCCTGCTATTGCTATGTGCATTACGGTGTTACGATTTTATAATTGGAAATATCTGTAGCTGTAAAAATAGATAAAATTTGGTCTTTGTAATAAAAATTGTCAAAGGTTTTTTCTGAAATTTTAATCTCAGAAATTACTTCTGGATTTGATTTGTTGAAACCTTTAAAATACAATAAATTACCCTTACTGAAAAGATATTGTGAAGAATTAACAATGGCAATTTTATCGAAATCGGTTATTTTTCCTAACGAAGTGATTTTTCCGAAAATGTCACAAGAGAACCAGTTGTTTTTCTTATCAATCCAATAAAAAGCATTAAAATCGGTTTGATAATATTGAATTGGTTCAGTCAACGGAATTGAAACCGTTTTGTATTCATTTTTCAAATAATCAAATAGACCAATCTGCTGATTTAAAGTGTTGTAAATCCATAGTTGATTTTGTGTTGACATTCCGATTGCGCTTACTACAATTGGGGTTGTATTCTGCGAAAAGTTAATTTCAGTCATTTTATTTAATTGATTATCTAATAAGACAACGCTATTAAAATCTTCATAAAACAAAACAATTTTTAACGGATTTTGTAGATCAACTTTTGTTATTTTTCCTAAAGATATATTCTTGTATTCGAAAATTTCTTTTCCTTTAATTTTACTAAAAACGTTGTTTGTTATCTGATACGAATACCCAAATGAATCATATCCTAAAAATTCATCTGAAGTATTTTTGTACTGCGAAATTAAGGTCGGATTTATTTTCAAATCCTGAGCCGAAAGCGCCTGAAAAGTGCAGAAAAGAAGTATGGAGAATAAAATTTTTTGCACGGTTTTACAGATTAGAAAATTGATTTACAAGATTACCAAATTACAAAAAACTCGCATTAAAACATCAATTTTAAGGTTTAAACCTTTTTTTATACTAATTGTCTAAAAAATAGACGGTTCTATCTATGCCATTATGCGATTAATATATTTAGTTTTTTGAATTTTAAAATTAATAATACATTTGAATGTAAGTTTTATTGAATTTGCTCACTTAAAGAAAAACGAAATGAAAAAGATATTTTTTTATATGACTTTGATGCTTGTTTCAACACAAATTCAAGCGCAAAAAGATTTTCAAGGAATGGCTGTTTACGAATCGAAAACGCAAGCGCCAAAATTTGAAGGAATGCGCGGAAATAGAGACATCACGCCAGAGATGCAGAAAAACATGGAGGAGCGCATGAAAAAAATGCTAGAAAAAACATTCATCTTAAACTTCGATAAAGCAGCATCAATTTATAAAGAAGAAGAAAAACTAGAAGCGCCTGGCCAACAGCAAGGGGGTTTTAGAATGATGTTTGGCTCTCTTACGGGAGGCGGAGGAACTTTTTATAAAGACGTAAAAACAAAAACGTATACTGTAGATAAAGAATTTATGGGCAAAGAATTTCTTGTTGTCGATTCATTGCCAAAATTAAACTGGAAATTAGAACAAGAAACCAAACAAATTGGAGGATATAATTGTTATAAAGCGACGGCTGTAAAACAAGCAAGCAAAACCGATTTTAGAAACTTTAGACCTAAGAATAACGATGATAAAAAGGATGAAGCTAAAAAGACGTCAGGAGATACTAAAACCAACTTTGCAGACAACTTTGAAATGCCAAAAGAAATTGTGGTAACGGCTTGGTATACACCAGAAATCCCGATTAATCAAGGGCCAGAAAATTACTGGGGGCTTCCTGGTTTAATTTTAGAAATTAATGATGGAACAACTACAATTTTATGCTCGAAAATTGTTTTGAATGCTAAAGAGAAAGTGGATATTAAACCTTCTAAAAAAGGAAAAGTAATTTCTCAAAAAGAATATGACGAAACAGTGATTAAAAAAATGGAAGAATTTAGAGAGATGAACCGCGGTCGTGCTGGCGGACCTCCTCCTCCTCCGGGAAGATAACTCGCAGCCTTTATTATTTATTCTAAGCATCCTTTTTTAATGAACAAGCTATATTTTTTCGCCGCCTTTTTAATTACTTCTTTTTCTTTTGCACAAAGTGTTCGTTTTGATGGTCTTATTCAAGATGAACAGAAAAATCCGTTAGAAATGGCTAATATCATGGCTGTTAATAACGGAACCAAAGCGATGGATTCGTATGGAATTACGAACGACAAAGGAAAGTTTCAGCTCACTTTAAAGCCAAATACTGCTTATACTATTAAAGTGAGTTATTTGGGAATGAAATCTAAGGAAATGGCTGTATCTACAAAAGCTGAAAACATGACTCAAAATATTGTTTTGGATGGAGATGGAATAGAGTTGGAAGGAGTAGAAATTGTCCGAGAAATGCCCGTTTCTATAAAAGGAGATACGATTGTTTATAATGCTGATTCTTTTAAATCTGGAACAGAAAAAAAACTTGAAGATGTTCTAAAAAAACTGCCAGGAGTTGAGGTAAATGCTGACGGAGAAATAGAAGTAGAGGGGAAAAAAGTCAGTAAATTAATGGTGGAAGGAAAAGACTTTTTTGACGGAGATACTAAATTAGGCGTAAAAAATATTCCTGCTGATGCTATTGATAAAGTTCAGGTTTTAAGAAATTATAATGAAATTAGTCAATTAAAAGGACTTGAAAACGATCAGGATAATGTGGCAATGAATATTAAACTGAAAGAAGGGAAAAAGAATTTTTGGTTTGGCGACGTTACCGCAGGAATTGGTGTTGCAGAATTGGATAGCCGATATATCATTAATCCGAAATTGTTCTATTACAGTCCAAAATATAGTATAAATTTAATTACCAATTTTAACAATATTGGTGAGTTGCCTCTTACGGCTCAAGATTATTTTAAGTTTACGGGTGGGTTTAAAAACTTGATGAAAAAAGGAGGGAGCAGTTTTAATGTTTCTTCAAATGATTTGGGAATTTCATTGCTTCGAAATAATCGTGCAAAAGAAATTGAAACTAAATTCGGAGCTACAAACTTTGCTTATTCGATTAATAAAGCTTGGAATATAAGCGGTTTTGGAATTCTATCAACTTCAAAAACAGAATTGGAAACCAAATCGCAAACCACAATTTTAGATTCTGGAGATCAGCAGAAAAGTAACGAAAATACAAGTCAAAAAAATAATTTGGGACTTTTTAAATTAAGCTCAATCTATAAACCAAACGACAAATTTCAGTTTGATTATGATATTTTGACCAAACTTACTAAACAAGAAGAATATTCAGATTTGTTTAGAGAGCAAATTGTACAGAATGTAGCAACTTCGGAAGATATTTTTACCACCAAAAAACAAGATCCGACTTCAATTAATCAGAATTTGAATTTGTATTACACGCAAAACGCTAAAAATATTTTTGCTTTTGAAATGCAGCATTTGTATCAAGATGAGAATCCGTTTTATAATGCTAACCTGCAAACGCTTCCTTTTGCTTTGTCAGGATATGATGTTACACAATCTAGAAATGATTACAATCAGGATCGTTTTGTAAAAACGAATAAGCTCGATGCTAAACTGGATTATTATTATATGGTAACACCTAAAAGTAATTTCAATGTTACTTTAGGAAACACCTATTCTTATCAGAATTTCAATTCTCATATTTTTCAAATGTTAGATAATGGAGGCAGAAATGATTTAAATAATCCTGAAAATAATAACGATGTAGATTATAGGTTCAATGATGCGTTCGTAGGCTTCCATTATAAAATTCTAACTGGAAAATTTACATTGACGTCAGGAGTAAGCCTGCATACGTATCAAATGACAAACGGACAAGAGGGAACAGATTATTCTCAAAGTTTTAGCAAAATACTGCCAGATTTCTTTGCCTTATACCAAATCAAAAAATCTGAAACACTTACTTATAATTTCTCTTTAACGAATGATTTTACAGATATTAACCAATTGGCAGCAGGATATGTTTTGTCTGATTACAGTAGTTTATTTCATGGAAATCGTTTCTTAGAAAATGCAACTTCGCAAGTGCATACGCTTCGTTATTTTAAATATAACATGTTTAATTTTGAGAACATTTTTGCCAATGCGACTTATACAAAAAAGGTAGATGCGATTAAAACAAAAGCAGATTTTGACGGAATCAATCAATCTTCTGTTCCATATAATTCTAATTTGGCAGATGAAACTTTCTCAGGAATGGGAGCTTATGGACGTTCATTTTTAAAAAACTACAAAGCTTCTGTTAATGCAAGTTTAAACTGGTCAAAGTTTAATAACATTCAAAATGATGACTTGAGAACAACAGAAAGTTTTGTTCAGAGCTATACTGTAAAAGCTTCTACGAATTATAAAAACCTTCCCAATATCGAATTTGGATATAATCTTTTAATTAATAAATATAGTGGTTCCACTTTTTATACCGATAAGCCTTTTGCAAAATTAGATTACTATTTTTTAGATAGTTTCTCTTTTGTTTCAGAATATGAATTCTATCACTATTATAATGGAGATAAAACAGTTGATAACGAATATGATTTCTTAAGTGCCAGTTTAATTTATCAAAAGAAAAACAGCAAATGGGAATATAAAGTTTCCGCAACCAATTTATTAAATACAAAATATCTTAACGACGACAGCTTCTCACAGTTCTCTACAAGAGTTTCTCAATACACTGTACAGCCACGTTATATCATATTTTCGATGAAGTATAATTTGTAGTATTTTAATTGCAAATATTATGATTTTTTGTGATTTGTTTAAAGGAGAATCAGATATCTTTGCGCTATATTATTAACAACAAAATACGTAGTTATGCGCGATTTTATTTGGAGCTTATCACTCCTATTTGCTGGAATTTCTATCTCTTTTGCCCAGACAAATGGATTGGAAAAAGGAACTTATTTATCTACAAATAAAGGAGGGAAAATCAAGTTAAATTTATTGGATGATAATAAATATGAATTGGTTTTTTATTCGGGAGGATATGAAATTAAAGGCGATTCTTTGGTTTTCTTAAAAAGTGAAAATACCGTAAATAATAGATTTGATCTCTCTTTTTTTAAAGATAAAAAAGCAAAAAAAGTTAAGATTAAGTTTTTGAATCCGTCTTATTATTCTTTTTACATAGGAACTCAAAAAGGAACAGAAGCAGTTCAATACCAGAGACTTTCAGACATAAAAACAAAAGTAGATCCTGATTATATAAAAATAGATTTAGATTTTGAAATAGAAAAAACGGATTTCCTTTATTTGGTTTACGAAGATTATAATGGAAAAAGTGATGTTAATAAATATACATTGCCAAAAGATGTTTCAGAAGTAATAATCGATTATGATGTTGCAATTGTTAACGATTTAAATCTTGCAGGATCTTTTGATAAGAATACAAAAGAATTGAGAATTTCTGATCAAGCAGGAAAAGATCCTTTGGTATTTGTAAACGAAAAAGATGAAAAGCCAGCTAAGACTCCAGCAGTCGTTCCAATACAAACTGAAAGTATTTCAAATTGGACGTATCCAGGGAAAGATTCATTTCAAGATTCTTATGGAAATACTGTAGTAGATAGTATATATAATAGTCTGCCAGTTGATAGTACTGCGGTACCTGCTGCAGATTATTCTCTTGATCCTCCAGCTTCTTACACCAAATACGATTTTAAACTAAAAATCGAAGACAATCTAAAAAAGGCAATAGAATCTACGAAAACAGCTAGTAACAAATTTTTGGTAGTTGTGGTTGACAGCAAGAATAAATCGGCTAAGGAAGGTTTTAATGCTTTTGTAAAAGAGCAGGAAACTCAGACAGGATATAATATGTACGATTCGTATAATGCACTGTATGATACTTACAATTATTATTTGGCTGGAGCCGATGATCAAAAATGGCTAAAAAATAATAAAATTACTAATGATCCAAGCGTATTGGTTTTAAATGGAAACGGTGATGTAGTTGCTGCTGCAAAATCAGATTTAACAACACAGCAATATCAGTTTAGCTATTATGGTGATTTGTATAGAAAACTTCAAAGAGCAAGTGCTTTTCTTTCTATAGATAAAGTGTTAAAGAACAAAAAAACTTCAGATGCAGATCTAATTACAGCTTTTAATAAAGCTGCTCTTTTGGAAGCAGTTTATGAATATGAATCAGAAGATGTTTTGATAAATGAAAAAAACGGGACTGAATTTGTAATGACAAAAACGAAATTAGATCAAAAAGAAGTAGCTCAAAGTTGGAAAAAATTGATTGAAGCGCATCAGAAAGATAAAAATGTGAATATGCAATTGGCCGAAACCATTATAAAAGAAATCAAAAATCAAGGGTTTACTAAACAATTCTTTAATGAAGAAAGAATTCTTAATGATACCGATTTTCTTGCTATTGATTATCTGTTAAAACATTCTGATGAAATTGAAAACAATAGGGTGGCATACAATAATACAGAAAATGCGATTCATAGTTTTGGTAATCCTGTTTCAGAAGTTTCTAATGCATTACAGCAAAACCTATATGCTTCGCAGGACGGACTTACAGGTAAAATGAACAAAGAAAAAATCAATTCTGTTTATAAAAAGATTATCGAATCTGGGAAAGGTAATTTTGATGCTTATAGAAATTATTTCTATTATTTGACTCAGGTTGAAGATCAAGATGGTTCTAATACAACTTATTTAAGAGAGTTTAATACCTATTTTGATGCAACATTGGCAGGAACAAGCCCAATAGAAAAATTAGACGCTATTTTTTCAGGTTTAGATTCTAGCTCGAGTTATTCTTATGATGGATGGAGTTCGTTTAAACTTTACCACTCAGATATTTGTAATAACGCAGCTTGGACAGTAGTTTTAAAACCTCAGAATGCAAACTTCTTAAAGGATGCCATTAAATGGTCAGAATATAGTTTGGTTTTAAGTAAAAACAATCCATATTATTTAGACACTTTAGCACAATTGTATTATAAAGATGGACAGGCACAAAAAGCTATCGAAACACAGGTTTTAGCAGTAAAATATATTACTAGTGATGTTGATGAAGAAACTGCAAATCAAATGAAAGAAGTTCTAACTAAGATGAGTAATGGAACATACTAAGTTTAATAAATAAATAATAGACCCGACAAGTTAAACTTTGTCGGGTTTTATTTTTTTAAGAGCTAAAACTAAAAAAGGCTTTCTAAAATTTTAGAAAGCCTTTTTTAGTATTTAAAATTTAGATTGAATTACAATCCAAATGCAGCTTTTACTTGGTCAACAAAATCAAGTTTTTCCCATGTAAACAATTCAACAGTAACTGTTTTTTCGTTTCCGCCTGGAGCAGAGAAAGTTTTAGTAACCGTTTCTGGTTTACGTCCCATGTGTCCGTAAGCAGCAGTTTCGCTATAAATTGGGTTTCTTAATTTTAATCTTTGCTCAATAAAGTAAGGACGCATATCAAAGATAGCTTCTACTTTTTTAGCGATTTCACCGTTAGTTAAGTTTACTTTAGAAGTTCCGTAAGTTTCAATGAAAATTCCCATTGGTTCAGCAACTCCAATTGCGTAAGAAACCTGAACTAAGATTTCGTCAGCAACACCAGCGGCAACTAAGTTTTTAGCAATATGACGAGTTGCATAAGCAGCACTTCTGTCTACTTTACTTGGATCTTTTCCAGAGAATGCACCACCACCGTGAGCACCTTTTCCACCGTAAGTATCAACGATAATTTTTCTTCCTGTTAAACCAGTATCTCCGTGAGGTCCTCCAATAACGAATTTTCCTGTTGGGTTAATATGGTAGTTGATTTTATCGTTAAATAAATGAGCATGCTCTGGGTTTTTAGCGATAATTCTTGGAATCAAAATCTCGATAATATCTTTTTTGATTTTAGCCAACATCGCAGCTTCTTCATCAAAATCATCATGTTGAGTTGAGATAACAATCGCATCAATACGAGTTGGTTTGTTATCGTCGCTGTATTCTAAAGTAACCTGAGATTTAGCATCCGGACGTAAATATGTGATTTCTTTGTTTTCACGTCTTAAAATAGCTAACTCTTGTAATAATTTATGAGATAAATCTAATGCCAATGGCATGTAGTTTTCAGTTTCGTTTGTAGCGTAACCAAACATCATTCCTTGGTCACCAGCACCTTGCTCTTCTGGCTTAGCTCTGTCAACACCTTGGTTAATATCTGCAGACTGCTCGTGAATAGCTGAAAGAATTCCACAAGAATTCGCTTCAAACATATATTCACTTTTAGTATATCCAATTTTACGGATTACCTCACGTGCAATTTGCTGAACATCAAGATAAGTATTCGATTTTACTTCACCTGCTAAAATAACCTGACCAGTTGTAACTAATGTTTCACAAGCTACTTTTGAGTCAGCGTCAAATGCCAAAAAGTTGTCAATTAATGCGTCCGAAATTTGATCTGCAACTTTGTCTGGATGCCCTTCACTAACAGATTCTGACGTAAATAAATAAGCCATAATAATGTAATAAAAATGTATTAATTTTAATTTAAGCGAGAAAAATGATTGCTAAAAAGAGCTAAAGGAGAGTTCCTGCTTTAGCATTTTTTACTGCTGAAATGAATCTTTCGGCATTCATAATGAAATCCTTTCATTATGAAGAGGTTGCAATCAGTTCAAATTTTTCCTCTGTTTCGGGTGCAAAGGTATGAAACCATTTTGATTTGCAAATTAAAGTTCAACTTTTTTTATTTTTTCTAGCAGAAATTTAACAATAACATACTATTTTGATAGGGTAATGGAAAATATTTTGTTTTTTGTTTGGTCGATTAAAAAATAGTTTGCAACTTTGCCCCGTTAAAATAAAAGAAACAAAATGAAATTTACAGTTTGCAATATGATGTCTTGTAAGATGCCGGAGTTATCCGCAGAGACGCTATTGTAGTTATTTTTCAATAAAATATAAATAGAACCTCTGCCGAACCGCAGAGGTTTTTTTTATGCCAAAAATAAACCTGTAAGATTTTTTTTAAGCCAAAAACAATAATTAATCAGTAAAAAAGAAATGAAGAAAAATGTACTAATCGTTTTAGGTCTTGTGACTTTTTCAGGACTTTATGCTCAAGACAATAAAAAAGAGCAAGACAGTTTAAAAAACAACGAACTGTCTGAAGTTACTATTATTGGATCAAGAAGTAAAAACAGAGTTAAAACAGATGTGCCAGTTCCGGTAGATGTTTTTAATGTATCAGAAATAACAAAAGGAGCGCCGCAAACAAGCGTAACTCAAATTTTAAATTATGTTGCTCCTTCGTTTACGAGTAATCCAACTTCTACAGCAGATGCAACAGATCACGTAGATCCTGCACAATTAAGAGGATTAGGGCCGGATCAGGTTCTGATTTTAGTAAACGGAAAAAGAAGACACACAAGTGCTTTAGTAAACATAAACGGATCGCCAGGAAGAGGATCTGTTGGAACAGACCTAAATGCCATTCCGTCTTTTGCCATAGAAAGAATTGAAGTTTTAAGAGATGGAGCTGCCGCACAATACGGTTCTGATGCGATTGCGGGAGTTATTAATATTGTTCTAAAGAAAAACGCTAATTATCTAACAGGAGGAATTCAATATGGAGCAAATTTATCTTCGGGATCAAATAATTTTGAAGGAGGAGCAGACGGACAAACTGCCCAAATAGATTTAAACTACGGAACTTCATTGGGCAAACCGGGAAGTTTCTTGAATATTACTGGAACTGCGGTAACGAGACAAGCAACAAGTAGAGCAGGAATTAGAAGCAATGCTATTTTTAATGCTTACAATGCAGTAGAAAATAGAGCTGCACAAGATGGTGTAGAAATTAACTCTTTGTTTAGCAACATTAATACGACTACAAATTCAGCTCAGATTTTGTCTTCTTTAAAACAATATGCTCCACAAGTAGGTTATTTTACAACAGCTCAACAAAGTGCTATTGCATCAGCTTCAACAATTGCGCAGATGCAGACCGCTTTGAATTTTGATGTTACTAATAATGAATTAGCTTACAGAGGACAGCAGAGAAGTGATTATAATATGAGTGTTGGTCAGTCAGAATTGGCTTCAGGACAAGCATATTACAATGCAAAATATCCTTTAACAGAAACAACTTCTTTGTATTCTTTTGGTGGAATATCGTATAGAAGCGGAAAATCATATGCCTTTAATAGATTGCCAAATGGTTCTGGAACTTTCACTCAAGTGTACCAAAACGGATTTTTGCCAGAAATTGAATCAAAAATTTTAGATGCTTCTGCAGCAGTTGGTGTAACTACGCAATTATTTGGATTTGATACTGATTTAAGCACAAATTTAGGAACAAACTCTTTTAATTATGATGTAAATAATTCCATCAATGCAACTTTAGGGACAAATTCTCCTTTTAGTTTTGATGCAGGAAAAGTTTCGTTTTTACAAAGCACAACCAATTTGGATTTTAGTAAAAAACTAGATGTTCTTGCTGGACTGAATGTTGCTTTTGGAGGTGAATTCAGATATGAAAACTACGAAATTAAAGCAGGAGAAGAAGCTTCTTACGGATTGTATGATGTAAACGGAAATTTAGTTTCAGGAATTCTGCCAAGCAATTCACCATTAATTGTAACTGACTTCTTTGGAAACAAACGTGGAGCAGGAGCACAAGGATTTTCAGGATTTCAGCCTTCGGATGCTAAAGAAAAAAACAGAAAAAGTGGTGCTGCTTATGTTGATTTAGAATTGAATGCCACTGAAAAATGGCTTATAAATGGAGCTGCACGTTATGAAAACTATTCAGATTTTGGAAATACGGTTACGTTTAAACTGGCTTCTCTTTTAAAATTAAATGATAATATTAATTGGAGAATTTCTGGACAGACAGGTTTTAGAGCGCCGTCTTTACAGCAAAGATATTTTGAGTCAAGTTCTACTCAGTTTATAAACGGTTCTCCATATCAAGTGGGGTATTTTACAAACGATTCGCAAGCGGCAAAAAGCATTGGAATTGAAAGTTTAAAACCAGAAAAATCAAAAAGCATTAGTACAGGATTTACATTCAAAATTCCTGAAGCTAACATAACAATTGCAACTGATGCTTATTTTACAAGAATCAACGACAGAATTGTATTGTCTGGACAATATTCTAGACCAACAGATGCGCAAATTGGTGCTGCAACTTCGCCAGAACAGGCAGAGGCGTTGACTTTATTTCAGCAAGCATTTGATTTGAAAGGAGTAGAAAGAGCTTCATTCTGGACAAACGGAATTGATTCTGAAACAAAAGGGATTGATTTGGTAATTTCTCAGAAATACGATGTAATTCAGGATTTCACAATTAGAAATGATTTTGCTTTTAGTTTCAACGAAACCAAAAGAGTAGGCGATTTGCATATTCCAAAATCTATAGTAGATGCAGGTGGAGAGCCGTATATTTATTCATTCTTTCCAGAATCAAGCAGAGTATATTTAGAAGAAGCAATTCCGAAAGTAAAGGCCAATTTGATGACAACATTCAGCATTAAAAAACTGGATATTTATTTAAGAAACAGCTATTTCGGAAAAGTTACAGACCCAGGAGCAACAGATGTGAATTTAGACGGATTTTCTTCTGTGTACGAACATCCGGAATACAGCGCAAAATTGGTTACAGATTTATCTTTAGGATATCAGATCAACAAGCATTTTAGAGCTACAATTGGAGTTAATAATATAGGAGATGTTTATCCAGACAGAAATAATCCTGCAACTCCTGCATTTACAAACACAACGCCAACTTTGTCGCCAGCGCCAAGTACAGATTTGACAAATGCGAATCAGTTTGCGTATTCAAGAGCAGTTTCTCAATTCGGATTAAACGGAAGATTTGGTTTTGCCCGTTTAAGCTTTAAATTCTAATTAAATAAATTTCTTTCAAGTCTTTATTTGAAAGGCTTGAAAGAAATTTAAAAAAAAATAGTATAAAATTTCAATTTTAATTTGGTCGTTCAAAAAATACTTATTACATTTACTCTATCGAATTAGTCGAATTTAAAAAATAATCGAATTCAAATTTTAAATAAAAATGAAAACAATAGCAAAAAGAAATATGATGTGTTGTAAGATGATGCAAATGTGCATCCCAATTTGCTGTTGCCAAAAGTGAAAGAGACAATCTTTGTTATAGTTAAACTATAAGCCCTTTTGGTCGCCATCCGAAAGGGCTTTTTTATTTCCAACATTTTAAATTTTAAATCATGAATACACTAGATATAAATACAATCGCATTTCAATACTTATTAAGAAATAATAATTCGGAAGAGACATCGGCTGAAACACTAAAATATGATCCTGCACAGCAGACAAAAACACAAAAATCATTACTATTTCATTTATATGATCTTGAAGAAGAAGCTGAAGATATTTTAGCTTAAATCAATTTTAAAAATCAATATCAATTACAATATAAAACGTATTAACAATACCTAAAAACTTAAAAATCATGAGCACACAAAAATTTGCAACAAACGCATTACACGCAGGACACGACGTAACTAAAAACGCAGGAACAAGAGCCGTGCCTATTTATCAGACATCATCATATGTATTTAATAACGCCGATCATGCGGCCAATTTATTTGGTCTTGCCGAAGCTGGATTTATCTACACGAGATTAAATAACCCAACAAATGACATTTTAGAACAGCGTTTGGCAGCACTCGAAGGAGGAATTGGAGCTGTAGTAACTGCTTCTGGAGCATCTGCAATTTCAACAACTTTATTGACTTTGCTAAAAGCGGGAGATCATATTGTTGCGTCAAATAGTTTATACGGAGGAACTTATAATCTTCTAAAAGTTACCTTGCCAAGATTAGGAATTACTACCACATTTGTAGATCCTTCAAAACCTGAAAACTTTACAAAAGCAGCAAAAGAAAACACAAGAGCTTTCTTTGTTGAGTCTCTAGGAAATCCAAAATTAGATGTATTAGACTTAAAAGCAATTTCGGCAGAAGCCAAAGCATTCAAAGTACCATTTATAGTAGACAATACAGTTGCGACACCTTATTTATTAAACCCAATTAAATATGGTGCCGATATTGTAATTCATTCCTTAACTAAATATATCGCAGGAAACGGAACTTCATTAGGAGGCGTTATCATTGATGCTGGAAACTTTGATTGGGCAAACGGAAAATTCCCGGAATTTACCGAGCCATCTGCAGGATACCACGGATTAGTATATCATGAAGCCTTAGGAAATGCAGCTTTTATAGCAAAAGCTCGAATTGAAGGACTACGTGATTTTGGTTCTGCTTTGAGTCCATTTAATGCTTTTCAGATTATTCAGGGACTAGAAACACTTCCAATTCGAATCAAGAAACACAGTGAAAATGCTTTGGCTCTAGCTGAATGGTTAGAAAAACAAGATGAGGTAGTCTGGGTAAATTATCCAGGTTTAAAATCAAATAAATATTATGATTTGGCTAAAGAATATCTGCCAGAAGGGCAAAGCGGCATTATCACTTTCGGATTAAAAGGAGGTTTTGATGCGGCTAAAAAAGTGGTAGATGACACAAAATTATTCTCTCTGCTAGCGAATATTGGTGACACAAAATCGCTGATTATTCACCCAGCAAGTACAACACACCAACAATTGACAGAAGCAGAACAAATAGAAACAGGAGTTTCTAAAGATTTGATTCGTCTGTCTGTGGGAATTGAAGATATTGAAGATTTAATTGCTGATCTTCAGACTGTTTTTGAGAACGTTTCGCTTTCTCAATTCAGCATCAATAAAAATTAGGTTTTTTTGTTTTTTGTTTGAAAAATTGCCTTTAGCGAGTGGTTTTGCTAAAGGTAATTTTTTATGAAAAACACCATTATAAAATTTAAACCATATAAGGAATATAAGTGCATTTTGTAGAGACGCACTGCAGTGCGTCTACCTTGATAAACGTTTGGATATTAAATGAACTTACATCACTTATATGGTTTTAAAAAATTAAAATGTTAGAAATTATGTCAAAGCTTAAAATAAACATTATCCTTTTCGGAATTGGAAATATCGGAAGTACTTTGATTAATCAAATTGTTGAAAGTCAGGAGTTTTTTCTGGAAAGTAAAAATGTCGATTTTCATTTTCCAATAATAACCAATTCGACGGTTGCCTTTTTTGAGAAAGAAGGTGTTGGTTATGCTTGGGAAACCAATTTTAGACAATTGGCTGTTCCTTTTAAAGTAGAAGATATTGTCGAATTTGCACAAGAAAATGAATTCGAAAACTTGATTGCCGTAGACGCAACAGCCAGCGATGAATTGGTGAAGCATTACAATACGTTAATTAAAAATGGATTCCATATTGTAGCAGTAAACAAAAAAGCCAATACGCTCCCGATTGACTTATATAAAGAACTACGAGCAGATCTTAAAAAGTATGACAAGGAGTTTTTGTACGAAACGTCGGTTGAAACTGGAATTCCTGTTTTGCAGACCTTAAGAGATCTATATTATTCTGGAGAAAAAATCACGAAGATTCGAGGTGTTTTATCTGATAATTTGAGTTATGTCTTTAATCGATTTTCATCAGAAGATGTTTCGTTTTCTTCTGTTTTAAAAGATGCGAGCCTTTTAGGTTTAATGAAATCTAATTTTAAAGAAGATCTGTCTGGAAACGATTCTGCAAGAAAGCTTCTGATATTGGCCAGAGAAATAGGAAAAGATTTTGAGTTTTCAGACATTACAATCAAGCCCTTTATAACCGAAGAACATTTGGAGAAAAATGGAGTGCTAAACAAAGATGCTGTCGATAAATCTTTTAAAATCGCCAAAATTACTCAAGCAGAAAATCATGTATTGAGATATGTAGGAGAGTTTGATGTAGAAAAAGGAACTTTAGAAGTCAAATTAATTTCGGAACCAATAAATTCTCCAATCGGACAATTAAAAGGTTCTGATACCATTTTTGAAATTTTCACTAAATCTTATGCCGATATTCCAATCGTAATTCAGAGCGCTCCACCTTGCAAACAAGCAATTTCTAGAGGAATTATAACCGATATTCTGAAAATTGCGGAGCGAATTAGGAGTAAAGAAGCCGTTTGGCTGTAATTTTTTAGTTAAAAAAATATAAAAGAGAAAAAAGTTCTTTGATAAATTGATTTGTCAAATGGAATTATGAAGGAAAATTGGCTTATTTTGTAAGTTTTTTACTTGTGTTATTTCGTTTTCGTTTTTGTAAGATGTTTTTTGACGTTAAAAAACACATTTTCAACGGATTTTGTAATTAAATTCTTGAATTTTATTTGTGTAATAAGAAAAATATTTGCATATTTGTTATACCCAAAAACTACTAGAAATCAAATGAACTTAAAAGTCAACAAAATGTTTTGTGCCATTTCGGTTAAGACCGAGGCGGGGGTGTCTATTGCTAAAAAATTGTAAGAATACAATAATAATATAGTAAAAGCCTCCTAAGAAATATTTAGGAGGCTTTTTAATTTACAACAAATGCAGAATTTAAATAAAATACAATATAAATCACAGATGAATAAATCCTTACAGATGAACACTAAGATGTTTGCTGTCGCGCTTATTTGCGTGAACGTCTGTTGATACTAAAAGTATAAATGAGTTTAAAAACTTAAACCCTTTTGGTATCTAAAAATCCAAAAGGGTTTTTTTATTCTAGAAAATGACTTAACAAAAAGATAAACGAGAAATAAAGATTATAAAACACAACTTAACTAAAACTTAATATCATGAGCAAATTGAACTACTTCGCAGAAAAAATTTCTAAATTGAAAAACAGAAGGACAAAAAATAGTAATCCGCCGCCAACAAACGAATTGGCTCATCCAAGATTCGGAATCACAGAGGAAGATAAAAGCGCTGAGAAAAAAGTGCCAAACTCTTTATTGTTTTTGATGTATTCAAAAGAAAATGAAACGCTTTTTATCTAAACGGAAAAGCATCATAAATTTAGGGTAAAACCTGCTTAATTTTACTGGGCATTTTTGTTCGGTAAATTTTTGCGTATAATAGTTTTTGCTAAAATAAGTCTCAGAAATTTAACAAACACTTTTAGATAAAATTTGTTTGTTTGAGAAATTAGTAGTTAATTTGCACCGTTAAGTTCAAACACGTATTGAAATGTTATAAAGAAAGGACGAGGGATTAGACCCGATGAAGCCTTAGCAACCCTTCGGTAAAACGAAGAAGGTGCTACATTCTACCACGCCAAACGTGGAAAGATAACAACAAGATTTTTTCTAGTTAAACCTAGTTTTTCTTTCTAATATTTCCATATACAAATCAATAATACAACAGATTTGAAATTGGAAAATATACCAAATCCCATTATAATTCAAGATTTCATCACAGAAAGTGGTGCAACTTATCATTCTATACCATTAAGTTTTACGCTGGCAGGACAACCTTTGCACAGCGCGCCTATTGTTTTGGTTAACCATGCTTTAACTGGAAATTCGCAAGTTACTGGCGAAAACGGCTGGTGGAATGACTTGATTGGTGAAGGCAAAACCATTGATACTGCTGTTTATACCATTTTGGCTTTCGATATTCCAGGAAACGGAAGCAATTCCTTTTTAATTGACAACTATTTAGACTTTACAGCTAGAGACGTTGCAAGAATCTTTATCGAGGGCGTAAAAACGTTAAATATCGAAAAACTTTTTGCAGTTATCGGAGGTTCTGTTGGTGGCGGAATTGCTTGGGAAATTTTAGCTTTAGCGCCAAATATCACAGAAAATCTTATTCCGATTGCGAGTGACTGGAAATCGACTGATTGGCTTATCGCCAATTGCTTTTTACAAGAGCAAATTCTAAACAATTCTTCAAAACCAATCGAAGATGCAAGAATTCACGCAATGCTGTGCTACCGCTCGCCAGAATCATTCAAGGAAAAATTTCAGCGTACCATAAACCAAGATCTTTTGATTTTTAATATCGAAAGCTGGTTGGCACATCACGGAAAAAAATTGCAGAAAAGATTTCAGTTGTCTTCTTATAAATTAATGAATCAGTTGCTTAAAACAATTGATATTACTAGAAATAGTGAAAGTTTTGAAAACTTAATGTCTAAAACAAAAGCTTCAATTCACATTGTCGGAATCAATTCAGATTTGTTTTTTACAGCAAAAGAAAATGTAGAAACCTACGAAGAATTGAAGAAGTTTAAAGATAATGTTTTCTATAGCGAAATTGATTCGGTTCACGGACATGACGCTTTTTTAATCGAGTACAAACAATTAGATCATTTACTTGCCGACATTTTTAAGGCAGAAACAATAAAGAAATAAAATGAAAGTATTAAAATTTGGAGGTAAATCGTTAGCAAACGGAGAAGGACTTAACAAAGTTGTTTCAATCATTTCAGATAAAGTAAATCAAGGTGAAAAAATTGCCGTTGTAGTTTCTGCACGAGGAAATGCTACTGACGAATTAGAATTTATCTTAAGCATTGCTGCTAAAAACGGCAGTTACAAAGAATTATTAGAGAATTTTAAAAAATATCAAATATCAGATTACCCACAAGTTGATTTGTCTGAAGAATTTAGCGTTTTAGACAAGCTTTTTGAAGGTGTAAGCTTAATTGGAGATTACAGCAAAAAAATCAAAGATCAGATTTTGTCAAAAGGAGAATTGCTTTCAGCTAAATTATTGACAGCAATTTTACAGGAAAAAGGAATTCCTGCCAATTTTGTAGATACAAGAGATTTGTTGAAAACCGATTCTAAATTTGGTGATGCACAGCCTTTGGAGCAGCTTTCAAAGAAAAACGTAGTAAATTATTTTAAAGAACATAACGGCGAAACGGTTAATATAGTTACAGGCTTCATTGGCTCAAACAACAACAACGACACAACTACTTTAGGTAGAAATGGCAGTAACTATACCGCTTCGTTAATTGCAAATTATTTAAATGCAGAAGAATTACAGAACTTCACGCACGTAGATGGAATCTATACGGCAAATCCAGATTTAGTTGCCGATGCTAAGAAAATTGAATATTTATCATTTAATGAAGCAAACGAATTAGCTAATTTTGGAGCAACGATTCTTCATGCTAAGACGATTATTCCTTTATTAGAAAAAAACATTCCGTTACGAATTTTAAATACTTTCAACCACGAAAATCGCGGAACTTTAATTACATCGGATTCTTCTAAAGAAGGAATTAAAACACTTTCTGTTTTAGAAAATGTCTCTCTTGTAAATCTTGAAGGACGCGGATTACTTGGAAAAGCAGGAGTAGATGCCAGAATTTTTAAAGTAATGGGTGATCACAATATCAGTGTGAGTATCATTTCGCAAGGTTCTTCAGAAAGAGGAATCGGACTTGTGGTAGCAACAGAAAAAGCTACTCTTGCAATGGTTGAATTAGAAAAAGAGTTTGAAAATGACTTTTATTCTAAAGATGTAAATCAGATTACGGTAACAGATAATGTATCGGTAATTTCAATTATCGGACAAGATTTGAGTACTTTCCACAAACCATACACCGCTTTAATCAAAAACAAAATTGTTCCGATTTTGTTCAACAACACGGTAACGGGTAAAAACGTGAGTTTGGTTGTTAAAAAAGAGGAATTAAATAAAGCGCTTAACGTAATTCACGGAGAGATTTTTGGAGTTTCGAAGAAAATCAATATTGCGATTTTTGGTCACGGATTAGTTGGTGGAACTTTAATCAATCAGATTTTAGAATCGGCTGCAGCAATCGAAAAACGTAAAGACATTAAGCTGAATGTTTTCGCTATAGCGAATTCTAAAAAATTGCTTTTAAACAAATACGGTGTTAACAGTAATTGGAAGAATGAAATTGCAACTAAAGGTGAGGCTTATACAATCAAAGATATTATTGCTTACGCGAATGAACATCACTTAGAAAACTTAATTGCGATTGATAACACCGCAAGTGCAAGTTTCGTTGAAAATTATATACCGCTAGTAGAAAGTAGTTTCGATTTGATTTCTTCAAATAAAGTGGCTAATACTTTGAGTTATGGTTTCTACAAGGAATTGCGAAAAGCTTTGGCAGAAAACCAAAAGAATTATTTGTATGAAACGAACGTTGGTGCGGGATTACCGTTAATTGATACAATTAAATTATTGCACCTTTCAGGAGAAAATATCACGAAAATTAAGGGGGTTTTCTCTGGAACATTAAGTTATTTATTCAATAATTTCTCAGCAAAAGATGCGCCTTTCAGCGAAATCTTGCAAGAAGCAATTGATAACGGATATACAGAACCAGATCCGCGTGAGGATTTGTGCGGAAATGACGTGGGAAGAAAATTATTAATTTTAGCTAGAGAATTAGACTTGCAAAACGAGTTTGAAGAAATTTCAATTCAAAACTTAATTCCAGAGCACTTACGTGAGGGAAGCGCTGCCGATTTCTTGACGAAATTAAAAGAATTTGACCCAATTTATGCTAAAATAAAAGCAGAACAACAGCCAAATCACGTATTGAGATATATTGGTGAATTGTCTGGAGATTTGCAGAATGACAAAGGAAATTTAGAAGTAAAATTAGTTTCAGTACCAAAAGATACTGCATTAGGCGGATTAAAAGGTTCTGATTCTTTCTTCGAAATTTATACAGAATCTTACGGAGATCGTCCAATCGTTATTCAAGGAGCTGGTGCAGGTTCTGCGGTAACGGCAAGAGGGGTTTTCGGAGATATTTTGAGATTGTCTGATAAAGGGTAATTAATTTTAGATTGCAGATTTTAGATTGTAAGATTTGTATCTAGTTTGAGTTCAGTTTGTCATTTCGACGAAGGAGAAATCTTCGCAAGAAACTCCGCAAAGAATGTATAGTCTTTGTCGATTTGGCAACGAAGATTTCTCCTTCGTCGAAATGACAAAATTGAATGGAATTAAAAAAAAAATAAAAAAAATAACAGCACAATGAAAGTAACTTTAAACAGAGTAAATGACGCATTTCATTTTAAAGTAAAAAATGAGCGCGGACACGTAGTTGACGTTGATAGCAGAGCCGAATTTGGCGGAAGCGATTTAGGTGCAAGCCCAATGGAATTAGTATTAATGGGAGTTGCGGGATGCAGTGCTATTGATATGATTTCGATCTTAAAAAAACAGCGTCAGGAAATCACTTCTTTCAACGCTGAGGTTGAAGGAACGCGTGTGCAAATTGAAGAAGCAAAACCTTTTAAAGAAATTGATGTGGTTTTTTATTTAGAAGGAGAAATTAACCCAGAAAAAGCAAAAAAAGCAGCACAGCTTTCTTTTGAGAAATACTGTTCGGTTGCTAAAACGATTGAACCAACAGCGACAATTAAATACAAAGTTGTCTTGAACAACGAAGCTTTATAAATTAGATAATTAGTCAATTAGATAATTAGAAAATGCTCAGATTGCGCATAAATAATTGACTTGTTTTTGGTTTAGATTTCAGTTTTTAAAACTTGAAACCTGAGACTTGACACGAGGCTGGAAGCCGAACTGGCGAAGCAAACAAAAAAACAAAAAAACAACACACAATGAATACAGAAGAATTTGGTTTTGAAACACAAGCCATCAGAACACAATTAGAAAGATCTCAATATTTAGAACATTCGGTGCCTTTGTACCTTTCATCAAGCTTCGTTTTTGAAGATGCTGAAGATATGAGAGCTTCTTTCACAGAAGAAAAAGAAAGAAATATTTATAGCCGTTTCAGCAATCCAAACACATCAGAATTTGTAGACAAGATCTGCAAAATGGAAGGTGCCGATTCAGGTTATGCTTTCGCAACAGGAATGGCAGCAGTATATTCTACTTTTGCAGCATTATTAAATTCTGGAGATCATATTGTTTCTGCAAGCAGTGTTTTCGGTTCGACTCACGCGTTGTTTATGACTTATTTTCCAAAATGGAATATCGAAACTTCTTATTTCGAAATTAATAAGCCGGAAACAATCGAAAGCTTCATTAAGCCAAATACCAAAATATTATACGCCGAATCTCCAACAAACCCTGGAGTTGATGTAATTGATTTAGAATTGTTAGGAAATATTGCTAAAAAACACAACTTGATTTTAATTATCGACAACTGTTTCGCAACACCTTATTTGCAACAGCCAATTAAATTTGGAGCACATTTAGTAATTCACTCAGCAACTAAATTAATTGACGGACAAGGTCGTGTTTTAGGAGGAGTAACAGTTGGAGACGCAGAATTAATCAGACAGATTTATTTGTTTTCTAGAAATACAGGGCCAGCTTTATCACCATTTAATGCTTGGGTTCTGTCAAAAAGTTTAGAAACTTTAGCGGTTCGTGTAGACAGACATTGCGAAAATGCATTAAAAGTGGCTGAATTTTTAGAAAGCCATCCAAATGTAAACAGCGTAAAATACCCGTTCTTGAAATCGCATCCACAGTATGAAATTGCTAAAAAGCAAATGAAAGCTGGTGGAAACATTATTGCATTTGAAATTAAAGGCGGAATCGAAGCAGGAAGAAAATTCTTGAATTCAATTCAACTTTGCTCATTATCTGCAAATATTGGAGATACAAGAACAATTGTAACGCATCCAGCTTCTACAACACACAGCAAATTATCTGAAGAAGATCAATTAGCAGTTGGAATCACACAAGGTCTTGTTCGTGTTTCTGTTGGTTTAGAAACTGTTGAAGATGTGATTGCAGATTTAAAACAAGCGTTGGCTTAAACATAAAATATAATACTTTTGAAGGGCTATTTTTTTTTGAAATAGCCCTTTCTTTGTTATTGAATGAACCACTTTTCTTAATTTAGTTTTGCAATATATGAAAAAACCAAGATTGCTTTTGCTGTCAGATTTGTTTGGAGACAATCCTGAATGGATTCAGAATTATATCGAAATTTTAGAGCTTAAATTTGATGTTCAGTATTATGATGTTTTAAAATTAGCTCAGATTGATTCTTCAAGTGAGGAAAAGGAAATCCATAATCAATTTTTGAATGGCGGAATTGAAAAAGCAGTAAATTGTTTATTAGATTTTGAAAAAGAAGAAGTGGCTGTTTTGGGTTTTAGCATTGGGGGAACAATTGCATGGAAAGCTTCTCTAAAAGGATTAAAGGCGACACAATTAGTTGCTGTCTCTTCGACAAGATTGCGTTTTGAAACTGGAATTCCTAGTTGTAAAGTCAAACTTTATTATGGTGATAAAGACATGAATAAGCCTGATCAGGAATGGTTTATGAGACTAAAAATGGAAAGTCAAATTTTTGAAAACCAAAATCATAATTTATATGAAGAGAAAAGTAATGCCTCTCCGATTTGTAATAATTTTGTATAAATTCATTCTCATATTTTTTTGTTGTAACTTGATAAAATTAAATTATTAGAACGTGACTCTATTGGATTTTTATGGATATTAAAAAAAAGAAGTAATCTGATAGATTTAGTAGAATTTAACTTTATTCTTTGTGATAGTTCAAACAAAAAGCATACTTTTGTTATTCAATAATTTGCAAGAGTATGATTTGAAATTAAATTCTGCAATCAAAATTTTACATTAGTGCTTTCAAAGAAAACAAAATACGGAATTAAAGCTTTAACTTATTTAGCCAGACGCGAAAACAATGAGCCAGTACAAATAGCTGAAATTGCGAAAAGTGAACATATTTCAATTAAATTTCTAGAAAGTATTTTGTTGTTGCTAAGAAATTCAGGTTTTCTTGGTGCTAAAAAAGGAAAAGGTGGAGGTTATTATTTAATCAAAGACCCAAAAGATATTAGCATGGCAAAAGTCTATCGAATTCTAGAAGGGCCAATCGCTTTACTGCCTTGTGCGAGCCATAATTTCTACGAAAGATGTGATGACTGCGATGATGAAACTACCTGTGCCGCAAGACGTTTAATGACAGAAGTTCGTGATAATACGCTTAAAATATTAGAAAGTAATTCTTTAGCAGATATTGCGTTTTAGAAATTTGCTTTAAACCAATAAAAAAGACCATTTCAATTAGAAATGGTCTTTTTTATTTCTGTTTATATTAAAATATCAATTTATATCCAGCCATAAAAAGCATTACAGCAATTGCATTTCTAAGAAATTGATCTGGAACTTTTCCGCTTAGCATACTTCCCATGTATATTCCAGGAAGTGATCCCATTAATAATTGACCAAGTAAGCCTAAATCTAAATTTCCCATAGAAGCGTGCCCAAGACCAGCAACTAAAGTTAAGGGAACAGCGTGTGCAATTTCAGTTCCGACTAAACGTGGCGTTGGCAATAATGGATAAAGGAAAAATAAAGTCACTGTTCCTAATGCCCCAGCGCCGATAGAAGTTAAAGTTACGGTTGCTCCTAATAAAACTCCAATTCCTATAGTAAGCATATTTTGAGTTGTGCTTTCGTTGTGAAATTTATCTCCAGCATGTCTTTGAGAGAAGACTAAAAGCTTCTTTTTGAATATAATAGCTACCGAAGTAAACAATAAAGCCCAGCCTAAACTGTGTTTAATAACGTTATTGATAGTTTCGATATCCGTTTTAATGCTGTTTAAAACCCATAATGTAATTAAAGCTGCAGGGACACTTCCTAAAGTCAGCCAGCCTGTAATTTTCCAGTTGATGTTTCCTTTTTTGTTGTGTACAAATATTCCTCCGGCTTTTGTGAAAGCAGCATAAAGCAAGTCTGTTCCAACTGCTTTTGTTGGCGGAATTCCAAAATACAATAAAATAGGAGTCATAAGAGAACCTCCTCCAACACCTGTTAACCCAACAATAAAACCAACTACTAAACCTGCTATTACGAGACCAATCTGAAAATCCATGAAAAAATATTTGCCGCTAAAGTAAAAACAATTTTATAATTATCCTATAGATTTTGTAGAGATTAAATGTGTATTTTTGTGAATCACAAAATTTGAATGTGTTGTTAAAATAATAAGTCGCAACATTTAATTTGTTAAAATAATCACTAATTCTTTTTTAAATGTCTTTTATCTTGGTTTATAAGATGATAGCTGATGTAAAAAAGTAAATATATTGTTTTGATATTTCGAAATATATAGTACTTTTGCAAAGTAATCTACTAAGCCGATAGGGTAATGGATTTTTGAGAATAAAAAAACATTCTTAGAAATATGGAAAATGAACTTAAGTTAGAAAACACTATAGTAAAGTCTGATTCTTTATTAAAGGAAAAATTGTGGGTCGTAATACCTGTTATTTTGTTGTTAGGTTTAGCAGTTACATTAATTTATAATCATCACGCTGAATTTTCATGGGATGGTTTCGTTCAGGGATTTGATGAAAATCTTTTAGTGTTTTTCTTAATTGGTGTTTTTGCACAATTAGTAGATGGCGCTTTAGGAATGGGATATGGAGCAACTTCTACGTCATTTTTATTGGCTTATGGAGTTTCGCCAGTTTTGAGCAGTACGGCAGTTCACGTTTCAGAGATGTTTACAACTGGAGCATCGGCGCTTTCGCACCACCGCTTTGGAAACATCAATAAAAAACTGGTAAAGCATCTATTGATTCCAGGAGTTTTAGGATCGATCACAGGGGCTTATTTATTATCAGATGTTATTGACGGAGATATTATTAAGCCATTTATTGCGGTTTACATGATTATTCTGGCAGTTGTAATTATCAGAAAGGCTCTTAGAAAAAGTGTTGTAAAAAAGAAAACTAAGAAACTGGGAGTTTTAGCAGTGTTTGGAGGTTTTATGGATTCTGTTGGAGGAGGAGGCTGGGGGCCAATTGTAACTTCAACATTATTAGGAAGAGGAAGAAACCCGAAATATACTATCGGGTCAGTAAATGCAGCTGAGTTTGCAATTTCGTTTGCTAGCGGAATTACTTTCATGCTTTTTGGAGGAATTCACGGCTGGCAGATCATTATCGGATTGATTTTAGGAGGAGTTATTTCAGCACCAATAGCAGCTTATTTGGTAAATAAAATCAAAAGAAAACCAATGATGGTTGCAGTTGGAATTCTGATTATATTATTGAGTTTAAAAACATTATCTAAATTATTGTAAAAGATAGTTTTAGAAAGGAAAAGAATTATGAGTGCGATTATTGTACAAGAATTATTAGAGAAAACTAAAGACCTTTCGCTTGACGAAACCTTAGTTTTTTTAGCAAAAGAATTTCCAGGAAAAGTAATTTTTTCCACATCTTTCGGTCAGGAAGACCAGGTAATTACTGATTTCATTGCAAAAAGCAATACTGATATTACGGTTTTTACTTTAGATACAGGAAGGTTATTTCAGGAAACTTACGATGTTTTTCATAAAACATTAAAAAAATATAAAAGACCAATTGAAGTTTTTTTTCCAGAAGCAGCTTCAGTAGAAAATCTTCTGAAGACAAAAGGGCCAAACAGCTTTTACGATTCAGTTGAAAACAGAAAAGAATGCTGTTTTATTCGAAAAGTGGTTCCGTTAAAAAAAGCTTTAGCAGGAAATTCAGTTTGGATTACAGGTTTAAGAGCAGAACAATCAGAAAACAGACAAGATTTAAACTTGTTTGAATACGACGGAAACTTCGAAATCATCAAATTCAATCCGTTATTAAAATGGACTTTGGAAGAAGTTGAAACGTATCTGTCAGAAAACAATGTTCCTCAAAATGCATTGCACAAACAAGGTTTCGTAAGTATTGGATGTGCACCTTGTACAAGAGCAATTTTCCCTGGAGAAGATATCAGAGCCGGAAGATGGTGGTGGGAATCAAGCCATAAAGAGTGTGGACTTCATAGTGCTAAGAAAGAGTAAGTCTAGATTTTTAGAAACAAGATACAAGAAGCAAGAAAATAGAGAATTTAGATTTAAAGTTCCGAAGGAGCGATTCATATTGTAGCGCCGGATTTTAATCCGGGGAAGATGTGGTAAAATAAATAGATTTTATCCGTTGAAGAGAGAATAAAGAAAATAGAATAAAGAGTGGAGATTTTTAGATCAGGCAACCTGAAACCTAAAACTTGAAACTAAAAAATATCAAACAAAAAAACAATGAGTTCAGTATTAAAAACAAACGCTTTAGAGAGTGAAGCGATATACATTTTCAGAGAAGTAATTTCACAGTTTGACAAACCGGTTTTACTTTTCTCAGGAGGAAAAGATTCTATTACCTTGGTGCGTTTAGCGCAAAAGGCATTTTTCCCTGCTAAGATTCCGTTTCCTCTATTACACGTTGATACAGGACATAATTTCCCTGAAACCATTGCTTTCAGAGATAAATTGGTAGAAGAATTAGGTTTAGAGTTGATCGTTCGTAATGTTCAGGATGCTATTGATGAAGGAAAAGTGGTTGAAGAAACAGGGAAATATTCTAGTAGAAACAGCTTGCAGACTACAACACTTTTGGATGCAATTGAAGAATTTAAGTTTGATGCTTGTATTGGTGGTGCGCGTCGTGACGAAGAAAAAGCAAGAGCGAAAGAACGTATTTTCTCTGTTCGTGATGATTTTGGACAATGGGACGAAAAAAATCAGAGACCTGAATTGTTTGATATTTTAAATGGAAAAATAGAAAATGGACAAAACGTTCGTGTTTTCCCAATTTCAAACTGGACAGAATTAGATGTTTGGAGTTATATCGAGAAAGAAAAAATCGAGATTCCGTCAATCTATTTCTCACATAAAAGAAAAGTTTTTTTGAGAGACGGTTTAATCTGGTCGCATTCTCCTTTTGTGTACCAAGAAGAAGACGAACAAATCGAAGAAAGAATTGTTCGCTTCAGAACCGTTGGAGATATGAGCTGTACGGCAGCAGTTGAATCTTACGCAGCAACAATTGAAGAAGTAGTTGGAGAGATCAGATCATCAACGATTTCTGAAAGAGGAGCCAGAATCGATGACAAACGTTCTGAAGCTGCAATGGAAAAGAGAAAACAACAAGGGTACTTTTAATAATTGTTAATTATGAATTGTTAATGCAATTCGGGACGGAACTTTAGAAGTAAAAATCAAGAAAACAAAAACATACAGATTTAAATTTTAGTTCAAAGGCAAGCAACTTGAAACTTGAAACCTGAAACAAAAAAATTAAACCTGAAACAAAATATTACAGAATGGACGTTTTAAAAATAGCAACAGCAGGAAGTGTAGATGACGGAAAAAGTACTTTGATCGGGAGATTATTGTACGATACAAAATCATTGACGACTGATAAGATAGAAGCAATCGAAAAAAGCAGTAAACAAAAAGGATACGATTATCTTGATTTTTCTTTGGCAACTGATGGTTTAGTGGCAGAAAGAGAGCAAGGAATTACGATTGATGTTGCGCATATTTATTTTTCGACTGCAAAGAAAAGTTACATTATTGCCGATACTCCAGGTCACGTAGAATATACAAGAAACATGGTTACAGGAGCTTCGACTTCTCAGGTTTCTATCATTTTGATTGATGCCAGAAAAGGTGTAATTGAGCAGACTTACCGTCACTTCTTCATTAATAATTTATTGAGAGTAAAAGAAGTAATTGTTGCGATTAACAAAATGGATTTAGTGGATTACTCAGAAGAAGTTTTCAATAAAATCAAAGCCGATTTTCAGGCATTAAATGCAAAAAGTACTTTCAAAGAACAAAACGTAAGTTACATTCCGTTAAGTGCAATCAACGGTGGAAACGTGGTTGATAAATCAGAGAATATGCCTTGGTACGAAGGACAAACTGTTTTAGAACATTTAGAAGGATTGCATTCTCATGATGTTTACGAAGCAGGAAAAGCACGTTTTCCAGTTCAAACAGTTATTCGTCCAAAAACAGAAGAATACCACGATTTTAGAGGTTACGCTGGAAAATTATACGGAAACTCAATTAAAGTTGGAGATGCTGTAACGGTTCTTCCTTCTTTAACAGAATCAAAAGTATCTAAAATTCACTTCTTCGATAAAACATTTGACGAAGCTGTTGCAGGTTCTTCAATTACAATCGAATTAGAAAATGATATCAACGTAACAAGAGGCGATATGATTGTAAAATCAGATGAGCTTCCAAAAATTGAAAAAGACATTACCACAACAGTTTGCTGGATGGACAGTAAAAAACTGGTTCTGGGAACTAAATATTTAGTACAACACAATACAAACAGAGTTTTAGCAAAAGTAGAAAGCATTAAAAATACAATTGCAACAGATTACTCTGGAACGACAGAAGCTTCACAATTGGCAATCAACGAAATTGGAGAAGTAACAATCAAATTAAGCAAACCGTTATATTTTGATTCATACAACGAAAACAAATCAAACGGAGCTTTCATCTTAATTGATACAGCAACAAACACAACAGCAGGAGTAGGCTTTATAAGATAGTTGGTGGTTTTTAGTTGATAGTTGATGGTTTTTACAGCCAACAACCAACAACCAGCAACCAACAACCAAAAACTAAAGAGAAATGGAAAGTTTTAGAACAGAAATAGAAAATCCGGTAGTTCAGAAGGAGATTATCGAATTAGAAAAAAAGATTCACTTATTCCGTGGAGGAAAAATTGATGATGAGCGTTTTCGTAGTCTTCGTTTAGCGCGTGGAATCTACGGGCAACGTCAGGAAGGCGTTCAAATGATTCGTATCAAATTGCCTTATGGTAAAGTGACCAGCGAGCAATTAGTGCGTATCACACAAGTTTCTGACGAATATTCTACAGGGCGTTTGCATATTACAACACGTCAGGATATCCAGATTCACTACGTGAGTTTAGACAGAACACCAGAACTTTGGGCAGATTTGGCTAAAGACGATATCACGCTTCGTGAAGCTTGTGGAAATACAGTTAGAAATATTACAGGAAGCGAATTAGCGGGTGTTGACGTAAACGAACCATTTGATGTTTCGCCTTATGCACACGGACTTTTTCAATATTTGTTGAGAAACCCAATCTGTCAGGAAATGGGACGTAAATTCAAAATTTCGTTCTCGTCTTCAGACGAAGATACGGCTTTGAGTTATTTACACGATTTAGGATTTATTCCGAAAATTAAAGACGGACAAAAAGGTTTCAAAATCATGTTTGGAGGAGGTTTAGGATCTCAACCAGCACACGCCGAATTGCTTTCAGAGTTTGTTCCGGTAAACGAAATCATTCCAACAGCAGAAGGAATCATTCGTATTTTCGACAGATACGGAGAGCGTGCAAAGAGAATGAAAGCGCGTATGAAATTCTTAATCAAAGAAATGGGAAGAGATGTTTTCCTTGATTTGGTTGAGCAAGAGAAAAAAGCCATCGCTTTTGAAACCTACGAAATTGATACAACCGCTTTTGATGGTCCAATTCCAGAACCATTATTAGAAGTTCCGCAAGTTACAATCGAAGATACAAAAGCGTATGAAGCGTGGAAAAATTCAAATGTAATCAAGCAGAAACAAGAAGGTTATTATGCTATTGGGATCAAAGTTTTATTAGGAGATTTTTATACAGATAAAGCGAGATTATTAGCTAATTTAATTAAGAATTACGGAGCAAATGAATTACGTTTTTCATTGCGTCAAAATATTGTAATACGTCACATAAAAGAAGAGAATCTTCCTTTCTTTTATCAAGAATTAGCCAAACTTGACTTTGTTCAATTAGGATATAATTCAGTTGGAGATATTACGGCATGTCCGGGTACAGATACTTGCAACTTGGGGATTGCAAGTAGTACCGGTATTGCAGAAGAATTAGAAAGAGTTTTAAGTGCCGAATATCCTCAGTATTTAAACAATCGCGAAATTGAAATTAAAATTTCAGGTTGTATGAATGCTTGCGGACAGCACAATATGTCTGCAATTGGATTCCAAGGAATGTCTATTAACTCAGGAAAATTGGTTGCCCCAGCTTTACAGGTTTTATTAGGAGGAGGAAGATTAGGAAACGGAGCAGGACGTTTTGCTGATAAAGTAATTAAAGTACCTAGTCGTAGAGGCCCTGATGCATTGCGTACCATCTTAAATGATTTTGATGCTAACGGAAGCGGGCAAAAATTCCTTGATTATTATGATACAAAAGGAGAGAAATATTTCTACGAAATCTTAAAACCTTTCGCAGATGTAACCAATTTAACAGAAGCTGATTTTGTAGATTGGGGTAACGCAGACAATTACGTAAAAGCAGTTGGAGTTGGAGAATGTGCCGGAGTTGTGATCGATTTAGTGGCGACATTATTGTTTGAAGCTAAAGAGAAATTGATTTTGGCTCAGGAATCTTTCGATGAGAAAAAATGGTCAGATGCAATTTACCATGCATATGCAGGATTTGTAAACGGTGCAAAAGCATTGTTATTGGCTGAAAACCAAAAAACAAATCATCACGCAGGAATTGTGGATTTGTTTGATACTGTTTTCATTGATACAAATAAAATCGAATTAAACTCAACTTTTAAAGACTTGGTTTACCAAATCAATAAAAATGAACCATCTGAAGCTTTCGCTAAAGATTACATTGCTCAGGCAACTGTTTTCTTTGATAAAATCGAAACTTTCAGAGCACAGGAATTAGCAAATGCATAATATAAAACCCAAAATAACTTTAGTCGGTGCAGGTCCGGGCGATCCCGATTTACTGACGCTGAAAGCTGTAAAAGCATTGGCTGAAGCTAATGTGGTTTTATACGACGCTTTGGCCAACGAAGAAATTCTGGATTACGCACCAAAAAATGCGATCCGAATTTTTGTTGGAAAAAGAATCGGAAATCATGCTTATACGCAGGATCAAATCAATCAATTGATTGTGGATAATGCTTTAACGTACGGAAATGTAGTAAGATTAAAAGGCGGAGATCCATTTATTTTTGGAAGAGGCGGAGAAGAAATTGATTTTGCAGAAAGTTTCGGAATTGAAACTATCGTAGTTCCTGGAATTTCATCAGTAGTTGCTGTTCCTGCAAGTCAGGGAATTTCGATTACAAAACGTGGCGTTTCAGAAAGCTTTTGGGCGATTACCGGAACAACTTCTGATAGAAAATTATCTTCGGATGTAGCTTTAGCAGCACAATCTTCTGCAACAGTTGTAATTTTGATGGGAATGCATAAATTGGCTCAAATCATCGATTTGTTTCAAAAAGAAGATAAAGGGAATTTACCCGTTGTGATCATCCAAAACGGAACAACAGCAGAAGAAAAAGTAGGCGTAGGAACCGTAGATTCGATTTTAGAAGTTGTAAAACAAAAAGAATTAGGTTCACCAGCTATTATTGTTTTAGGTGAAGTTGTCCGCGAAAGCAATAAATTAAAAGGCTTTTACGAAGAATTTCTATCACAAGAAGTTTCAAGATAAAGTTCCGAAGGAACAATTCATATTGTAGCGTCGGGTTTTAACCCGATGGACGCATGGTAATAACGTTGGATTTTAAACCAATTTTACCAAAGGCAATAGAAAAATCATCTAATTTTGTTTAGATGAAATTAAATTAAAATGGAACAAAACGAATTATATCCAATATTTCTAAAGCTTCACAATTTAAATGTTTTGATTGTAGGCGGAGGAAATGTAGGTCTGGAAAAGCTTTCTTTCTTGCTAAAATCAAGTCCGAATGCTAATGTTGAGGTAGTTGCACCTGATTTTCATTTAGAAATTAAGGTTTTAGCAGAAAAACATCCTTCAATTAAATTGACGGAAAAAAAGTTCAAAAAGAAAATGCTCAAAAAGCGTCACATGGTAATTGCCTGTACAGACGATTTGAAAGTAAATAAAAAGGTTTACGATTTAGCGAGAAAGCGTTATTTGATTTGCAACATTGCCGATACGCCAGATTTATGTGATTATTATTTGGGCGGAATCGTCACGAAAGGAAACGTAAAAATCGCCATTTCAACAAACGGAAAATCGCCAACAACAGCAAAGAGATTGCGCGAGTTTTTTGAAGAAGTAATTCCTGAAGATATCAATCAAATGGTTGAGAATCTGAATGAATATCGAAAGACCCTAAAAGGTAATTTTGAAGAAAAGGTTAAAAGAATGAATGAGATTACCTCTTCATTAAAAAATAAAGAATCGTAAAAGTTCCAGAGGAACGTTTCATATTGTAGTGTCGGGTTTTAACCCGATGAACGATGAGATTAAAAAATAAAGAGTAAAAAAGGTTTCGGAAAGAAATTAATGATAAAAATCATTGAAAGTACAAGGATTTATTCGTTTCTTTGCGTTATTAAGAATGATTATAAACAACAACATAATGATTAAAACAGATATACTTATAATTGGAGCAGGCCCAACAGGTTTATTTGCCGTATTTGAGGCAGGATTGTTAAAATTAAAATGCCACATTTTAGATGCTCTTCCACAACCAGGAGGACAGCTATCAGAGTTATATCCAAAAAAACCAATTTATGATATTCCTGGATTCCCAGAAGTATTAGCAGGAGATTTAGTTGACGGTTTAATGGAGCAAATCAAACAATTTGAACCAGGGTTTACTTTAGGAGAACGTGCTGAAACAGTTGAAAAGCAAGAAGACGGAACATTCATTGTAACATCAAACAAAGGAACTAAATTCCATGCGCCAGTTATTGCAATCGCTGGAGGTTTAGGGAGTTTCGAGCCTCGTAAACCACTTATCGAAGATATCGAGTTTTATGAAGATAAAGGAGTAAAATACTTCATCAAAAATCCTGAGAAATTCAGAGATAAAAGAGTTGTTATTGCAGGAGGAGGAGATTCAGCATTAGACTGGAGTATCTTCTTAGCAAACGTAGCTTCAGAAGTAACTTTAATCCACAGAAGAAACGAATTTAGAGGAGCTTTAGATTCTGTAGAAAAAGTACAGGAATTAAAATCAGCTGGAAAAATTAAATTAATTACTCCAGCAGAAGTTATCGGAATCAATGGTGCTGAGCATGTTGAGTCATTAGATATCGAAGAAAATGGAGCGCACCGTAAAATCGACTGCGATTATTTCATCCCACTTTTCGGATTAACACCAAAATTAGGTCCAATTGGAGACTGGGGATTAGAAATCGAGAAAAATGCAATTAAAGTAAACAATGCATTAGATTACCAAACTAACATTCCGGGAATCTTTGCCATTGGAGACGTAAATACATACCCAGGAAAATTAAAGTTAATCCTTTGCGGTTTCCACGAAGCAACTTTAATGTGCCAAGCTGCTTATTCAATCATCAACCCAGGTAAAAAATATGTATTGAAATATACAACAGTTTCTGGTGTAGACGGTTTCGACGGAACTCGTAAAGAAGCTCCAAAAGCGGTTGTTAAGGCGATTGTCTAAGTTGCTAAGATTCTGAGATACTAAGACTCTAAGATTTATTATATAGAAAGCTCAAACTTTTAGTTTGGGCTTTTTTATTGAACAGAATTTTAAACTCAGTATCTTAGTAACTCAGAATCTTAGAATCTAAATATATGGCTTTCGAAGAAGATAATGCGAAGAGAATTAGAACGTTTCTCCAATATAAAGAAGCAGACTTTTTTGAAAAGAAAATGTTTGGTGGTATTGTTTTCATGGTAGATAACAAATTATGCTGTGGAACTCGTTTAGATAAAAAAGTTGGAGAAAATCTTTTGCTATGCAGAATAGATGATTCAGCTTATTTAAAGGCCATAGAAAGAGATGATGTGTTGCCAATGCCCAATGCCGAAAAGCCAATGAAAAACTATGTTTTTATTGCCGAAATTGGATGGACAAAAAATCAGGATATGGAGTATTGGCTTCAACTTTGTTTAGAGTTTAATCCTTTAGCAAAAGCAAGCAAGAAGAAATAAAAAAAACTTAGAAGCTTAGTATCTTAGAACCTCAGAACCTTAGAAAAAAAACATTTGCAAATCGAAACCCTATTTCATACCTTTGCACTGTTCTTAAAATTATTGTTCGTTATCACGAAAGGCGGAGGGATAGACCCGATGAAACCTTAGCAACCCTTTACCATAAAGAAGGTGCTAAATTCTACTTTATACGACATTTTCCAGTATTAAAGATAGATAACACAAATACACACTCGTATTTCTCAAAACTTTTCTCGATAACATATAATATTTACTGAAACAGATTCTGTATCAGGAGCGAATCATTGGCGCATTTTTGCAGTCAATAGTTCCCGCTTTACGTTGCAATCATTTTGCTTTTTAAAGAAAAAAGCAAAATAATTTCCACTTCAATCGGGGCTAATGAGCCGGCAATAGTGCACTTTTGGAATTAATGCGAAAAAAATATCCGAAGCAAACCTAACAGGTTTTAAAAACCTGTTAGGTTTAAACTTCACAATCATAATAAAAAACTTAGCATCTTAGAACCTTAGTATCTCAGAAGCTAAAAAAATAAGCCATGGCAATAACAATTCAAGAAGCAGTAAAAAAAAATATCCTAATCCTTGACGGAGCAATGGGAACAATGTTGCAGCGCTATAATTTCTCAGAAGAAGATTTTAGAGGAGAGCGTTTCAAAGATTTCCCGCATCCATTAAAAGGAAACAACGATTTACTATCCCTAACACAACCACAAGCAATCCGCGATGTTCATGCCGCTTATTATGAAGCTGGTGCTGACATTGTAGAAACCAATACCTTCTCAGGAACGACAATCGGTATGGCCGATTATCACATGGAAGATTTGGTTTACGAGTTAAACTACGAATCGGCAAAACTTGCACGCGAGGTTGCCGATGAGTTTACCGCAAAAAATCCGGAGAAACCACGTTTCGTAGCAGGCTCAATCGGACCGACAAACCGTACAGCAAGTATGTCACCAGATGTAAACGATCCGGGTTACAGAGCCGTAACATTTGACGATTTACGAATTGCGTACAAACAACAAGCAGAAGCTTTAATGGACGGTGGCTGTGATTTGCTTTTGGTAGAAACAATCTTCGATACATTAAACGCAAAAGCGGCACTTTTTGCGATTGAAGAAGTAAAAGAAGAACGTAATCTCGATATTCCAATCATGGTTTCAGGAACAATTACAGATGCTTCTGGAAGAACGCTTTCAGGACAAACAGTTGAAGCGTTTTTGATTTCAGTTTCACATATTCCGTTATTAAGTGTAGGATTCAATTGCGCTCTTGGAGCCGATTTATTGAAACCGTATTTAAAAACGTTAGCGCATAACACAAGCTTTAATGTGTCAGCACATCCAAATGCAGGATTACCAAATGCTTTCGGACAATATGATGAAACACCAGAACAAACTCAAGCTTTCATCAAAGAATATTTAGAGGATAATTTAATCAATATCATCGGAGGTTGTTGCGGAACAACGCCAGATCATATTAGATTAATGGCTGAGGTTGCGAAGGATTATAAGCCTAGGGTTGCGCCGGTTTTTGAATAATTTTCGCGAAGTTTAAAAATGAAGAAAATTTTGTTCTTGGAAAGCAAAAAATAATAGTAAAGCGAAATGAATAATTGGAAGACTATTTTTTTATTTATGATAGCTGGCTTACTAATATATGAAGTATACAAGAATGTTCAGCAAGATGATTATAGAAAATCTTTCAAAGGTGAAACAATTGCATTTATTTTTATACAGATCGAAAAATTTTAGGAAAAATTGGGAATAGATCACGTCATAGTAATTTATATAAAGAGATAAATAAGTTTTATAAAGTAAAATACGATTTGAATAAACCTGAAGAGAATGAAATTTTCTTAGAAGAAGAAGTGAAACCTGATTCTTTATCACTCGTTAAGGCGGGTTTTACTAAAACTAAATATTATGAATATGATAATGGTGTGACGGGTAAATATTTAGAAAAATCAAGATGGAAGTAAAAGTTCCACAGAAACGAAAGATTTTGTAGTAATGGAATTTATTCTGTTGAAAATAGAAATAAATATAAAAATTCGGTAAATATAAAAGTCTTATGAAACCGAGTTTGCGTGAGGGATAGAAGTGAAAAGCCCACAACCTGACGAAGGAAGAGCGAGGACTTGTAACGGATAGCCCGGTTCGCCACGGCGAAACACGCCCAAATTAAAATTGAAAACGTGAATACCTACAAGGTTTTGGAAACCTTGCAGGAAAAAAAATAGAATAAAAAAACTTAGCGCCTTAGAATCTTAGGCCCTTAGTAACTTTAAAAAGAAATGACAGAAAAAAGAAGAGACCTTGTATTATCAGGATTAGAACCGTTGATTATTACGCCGGAAAGTGTTTTCGTGAATGTTGGTGAGCGTACGAATGTAACAGGTTCAAGAAAATTCCTAAGACTAATCAAGGAAGAGAAATATGACGAGGCGCTTGATATTGCAAGACAGCAGGTAGAAGGTGGAGCACAAATCATCGATATTAATATGGATGAAGGAATGCTTGACGGAGTTACTGCAATGACTAAATTTTTGAATTTAATCGCTGCGGAACCAGACATTTCGAGAGTGCCGATTATGATCGACAGTTCGAAATGGGAAATCATTGAAGCAGGTCTAAAAGTAGTACAAGGTAAAAGCGTTGTCAACTCGATTTCGTTAAAAGAAGGAGAAGAAGCCTTTATTCACCACGCCAAATTAATCAAACGTTACGGAGCGGCGGCGATTGTTATGGCTTTTGATGAAGTTGGTCAGGCGGATAATTACGATCGTAGAGTGGAAATCTGTCAGCGTTCTTATGATATTTTGGTAAACAAAGTAGGATTCCCTCCGCAGGATATTATTTTCGATTTGAATATTTTCCCTGTTGCAACGGGAATGGAAGAGCATAGATTGAACGCTTTGGATTTCTTTAGAGGAACGAAATGGGTTCGCGAGAATCTTCCGCACGCTCATATTAGCGGTGGTGTGAGTAACGTTTCGTTCTCTTTTAGAGGAAACGATACGGTTCGTGAAGCGATGCACTCGGTGTTTTTATATCACGCAATTAAAAACGGAATGACGATGGGAATCGTTAATCCGGAGATGCTTACGATTTACGATGATATTCCGAAAGATTTATTAGAATACGTTGAAGATGTAATTCTGGATAGACGTGACGACGCAACCGAAAGATTGTTAGATTTTGCAGACAGCGTAAAAGGTGAAGCAAAAAGCGATGAAAAAACGGTTCAAGAATGGCGTTTTGGAACGGTTCAAGAACGTATTACACATTCGTTAGTAAAAGGAATCGATGCTTTTATTGAAGAAGATGTTGAAGAAGCACGTTTGGCTGCAACGAAACCAATTGAAGTTATTGAGATCAACTTAATGGCGGGAATGAATGTGGTTGGAGATTTGTTTGGAAGTGGAAAAATGTTCTTGCCTCAAGTAGTAAAATCGGCTCGTGTAATGAAAAAGGCCGTGGCTTATTTATTGCCATTTATCGAAGCGAGTAAACAAGCAGGGGACAAACAAGGAAACGGAAAAATCTTGATGGCAACCGTAAAAGGTGACGTTCACGATATTGGTAAAAACATCGTTTCGGTAGTTTTGGCTTGTAACAATTATGAGATTGTAGATTTAGGTGTAATGGTGCCTCCGGAAAAAATCATTGCAGCGGCGATTGAACATGAAGTAGATATTATTGGATTAAGCGGACTGATCACGCCTTCGCTTGACGAAATGGTATATTTAGCCAAAGAATTAGACAAACAAGATATTAAAATCCCGATTATGATTGGTGGAGCAACCACTTCGCGTGCGCATACTGCCGTGAAAATTGCACCTCAGTACAGAGAAACTGTAATTCACGTAAACGATGCTTCGAGAGCCGTTACCGTTGCAGGAAATCTGTTAGATCATAATAGAAAAATATATGCGGCAGATATTCGTGCAGAATATGATTCTTTTAGAGAAACATTCTTAAATCGTTCGAGAGATAAAAATTTCTTAACTATTGAAGATGCCCGCAAAAATAAATTACCATTGGATTGGTCGGAATACACGCCAACAAAACCAAAAGTAATTGGCGCGCAAACCATTGAAATAGAACTAGATGTTTTGGTTCCCTATATTGACTGGACACCATTTTTCCAGACTTGGGAATTGTATGGAAAATATCCTGCGATTCTAGTGGATGAGGTTGTGGGTAAAGAAGCGACTTCTGTTTTTAACGATGCTCAGGCGATGTTGAAAGTAATTTTAGCTGAGAAAAAACTAAAAGCAAAAGGTATTTACGGAATTTTCCCTGCGAATCAGGTAAATGACGATGATATCGAATTGCGTGATGAAAACGGAAAAGTTTTGGAGAAATTCTTGACGCTTCGTCAGCAATCGCAAAAAACAAAAGGCGCTCCAAATATCGCTTTAGCCGATTTTATTCTGCCAAAAGATAGTGGCGTAACTGATTATATGGGAGCTTTCTGCGTAACGACAGGTTTTGGTGTTGACGAATGGGCGGCTGAATATGAAAAGAATCTAGACGATTACAATTCGATTATGGTTAAAGCACTTGCCGATCGTTTTGCTGAGGCTTTCGCCGAATATCTTCACGAGAGAGTCCGTAAAGATTTTTGGGGTTATGACAGCGAAGAATCTTTAACCAACGAAGAATTGATCAAAGAAAGTTATAAAGGAATTCGTCCAGCTCCAGGTTATCCGGCTTGTCCAGATCACTTGGAAAAACCAACAATCTGGAAGCTTTTAGATGTTGAAAAACAAATTGGAGTGAAACTAACAGAAAGTATGGCAATGTGGCCAGCGTCATCGGTTTCAGGATATTATTTTGGAAACCCGAAAAGCCGCTATTTCGGACTCGGAAAAATAAAAGAAGATCAGGTTACAGATTATGCAAAACGCCGAAATGTACCACTTGATTACGCAATGAAATGGTTAAACCCTAATATAGCAGATTAAATTAGTCTAAAGTCAAAAGTCGTAAAGTCCGAAAGGAAAGACTTTAGACTTTAGGCTTTACAACTTTAAGACTTAATAATGAAAGTAACAGAACATATAGAAAACGCCAAAGGAAAAACATTATTCTCATTTGAAATTATTCCGCCTCAAAAGGGGAAAAGTATTCAGGAATTATATGATAATATTGATCCATTAATGGAGTTTAATCCACCGTTTATTGATGTAACGACTTCTCGTGAGGAGTATATTTACATTGATAAAGGCAACGGACTTTTGGATAAAAAATTGACTCGTATGCGCCCGGGAACGCTTGGAATTTGCGCTTCTATAAAACACAAATACAATGTTGATACGGTTCCGCATTTACTTTGCGGTGGATTTACCAAAGAAGAAACCGAGTATATGCTGGTTGACTGTCATTATTTAGGCATTAATAATGTAATGGCGCTTCGTGGTGACGCTATGAAAGATGAACAATCTTTCGTTCCAAAAGCTGGAGGAAATCATTATGCAATTGATTTAGTAAAACAAATTAAAGACTTAAATTGTGGACAATATCTGCACGAAGTAATCGATGCTGATAACAAAGCCGATTTCTGTATTGGAGTAGCAGGTTATCCAGAAAAGCACTTAGAATCTCCTTCTTTACAATCAGATTTAAAAAGATTAAAAGAAAAAGTTGATGCAGGAGCTGATTATGTAGTAACGCAGATGTTTTTTGATAATTCGAAATATTTTGCTTTCGTAGAAAAAGCAAGAGAAATGGGAATCACAATTCCGATTATTCCTGGAATTAAACCAATTGCCGTTCAAAGACATTTACAGGTTTTACCGCAAATTTTTAGAATCGATTTGCCAGAAGATTTAATCGATGCAGTAGACAAATGCAAAAATAACGCTGATATTAGACAAGTAGGAGTCGAATGGGCGATTCAGCAATCATTAGAATTAAAAGCAGCTGGAGTTCCTTTTTTACACTATTATTCGATGGGTAAATCTGAGAATATCCGCCAGATTGCAAGTCAGGTTTTTTAAGGTCTTTGTGAGGAACTTTGTCAAAGTTTAAAACTTTGACAAAGTTGTTGAGGTCTAGTTTATCATTTCTAAGAATGACAAAAAAATAATCTTCGAATTTGGATTTTGTTTAATTTAGAGTTTTAAAATTTTGCATTATGAAAAATGAAGAATTACAAGCCATAGCTTCTCAATTAAAGCATCCATCAGGAGAAAAAGGAATCGAAATGGGAAATATGATGAACGAAACGAACATCAATATGACCAAACATTCCATTCAAAATCTAAATATTTCAAAAGAGAATAAAATTCTAGAATTAGGCCATGGAAATGCAGGTCATGCTGAATTTCTTTTCGAACAAGCAGATAACCTAAAATATTACGGACTTGAAATGTCTGAATTAATGTTTAAGGAAGCGCGCCAGATCAATAGAAATTTCGTTTCTCAAAAACAGGCATTCTTTTCTATTTATGACGGAAATAGAATTCCGTTTGAAGACGAATCTTTCGATAAAATATTTACAGTAAACACCATTTATTTTTGGCAAAAGCCAGAAGATTTGCTTTCGGAAATCTACAGAGTTTTAAAACCAAACGGAAATTTCTGTCTGACTTTTGCTGAAGAAGATTTTATGAAAAAGCTTCCTTTTACTCAATTTGAATTTGAGCTTTACAGCACCGAGAAGGCGCAGCAATTAATAGAGAAAACAGCTTTTCAAATTGTTTATACTGAAACTCAGACCGAAAAGGTGAAAAGCAAAACCGGCGAATTGGTCGACAGAGCTTTTACTACAATTGTTCTAGAAAAATAATAAAAGAAAGAGTATTAGTTTTAATACTCTTTTTTTATTTAATTTTAATTCAAGTCTCTAATGCCTTTTACAAATAATGGAAATCAAAAAAATTAATTTTCTACAAAGTTATAGCAGTATCCTTTTGCTTCTTGGCGGAATTATCGTCGGAAGTATTTTTGGGTTAGTTTTTGGAGAAAAAGTTCTGGTTATAAAACCAATTGGAGATATTTTTCTGAATTTGCTTTTTACAGCAATTATTCCATTAATATTTTTTACTATCGGTTCTTCAATTGCAAATTTGGAACAAAAAGAAAAGTTAGGAAAACTGTTTTTTATAATGGTTTTGGTTTTTCTTTCAACGATTCTTATTTCTGCAATTGTAATGATTTTTGCTGTTTATCTTTTTCCAATTCATCAGGATATTGCTGTTGCAAAAGTTCCCTTTGAAAACATACAGTCAGGCTCTGTAGGCGATCAGATTGCTAAATTGGTTACTACAAATGATTTTTTCGAATTATTATCGAGAAAAAGTATGCTGGCGCTCATTATATTTTCGTTTTTAATTGGTTTTGCTACTTTACAATCGGGAGAAAAGGGAAATGCTTTCAAGAGTTTTCTAGACTCAGGTAATGAAGTTATGAAACAGCTGTTGAATATTATTATGAAATTTGCACCTATAGGATTAGGAGCTTATTTTGCTTATCAAGTTGGTATTTTCGGACCTCAGTTATTTGGAGTTTACACAAAACCTATGGCGGTTTATTATGCAGCCTGTATCTTTTACTTTTTTACATTTTTTAGTTTGTACGCTTTTATTGCTGGCGGAAAAAGAGCTTTTAAAGTCTTTTGGAGCAATAATATTACACCTTCTTTAACCGCAATAGGAACTTGCAGTAGTATTGCAACAATTCCGGCAAATTTGGATGCTGCACAAAAAATGGGAATTCCAGCACATGTTCGCAATTTGGTAATTCCGCTTGGAGCACCTTTACATAAAGATGGGTCGAGTATGTCATCTATCTTAAAAATCACTTTTTTGTTTGCCATGTTTGGAAAAGATTTTACAGAACCATCAACTATTCTTTTGGCATTAGGAATCACTATAATTGTTTCGATTGTCGAAGGCGGAATTCCAAATGGCGGTTATATTGGAGAAGTTTTAGCCATTACCGTTTATGGTTTTCCAATGGAACAAGCCTTGCCGGTTGCTATGATTTTAGGAACATTAGTTGATCCAATTGCGACTTTGCTAAATGCAAATGGTGATGTAATTGCTTCCATGGTAGTTTCTAGATTCTCTGAAAAAACGAAATGGGATTAAATTTTATAAAGAAATTACGTATTAGTAGATAATACTTTTATATACATCGAGATTTTGTATTGATTAGTCTAAAACATTAATGTAATGACTTATTAAACAGTAGTTTTACCGAGTAATTGATTTATTTTGAAAGGTAAAACTTTTTTTGTTGTATTTCTATTTATTGTCTGCTTCCATGTGCACGCTCAGCTGTGCACAGGAAGTTTAGGCGATGCCGTTGTTAAAATTGATTTCGGTACTGGTACTTCATCACATGGAACTGCTTTAGGAACTGGAATTACAAGTTATACTTATACAACAGCAGATTTTCCCAATGATGGTTCTTATACCATAGAAAAAACAACTAACACACCAGGAACTTGGTGGACTACAACAGATCATACCGGTGGAGGATATATGATGGTAGTTAATGCAAGTCTTTCTACAACCGATTATTTTTATAAAAATACCGTTACGGGACTTTGCCCAGATACTACATATGAGTTTGCTGCGTGGATTATGAATTTATTGCGATCAAATGATACTAGTCCGCCCAATATTACTTTCACAATTGAATCAACTTCTGGAACTATATTAGGAACTTACAATACTGGAGATATTGGTTTAAGTTCTAGTGCTGTCTGGAAACAGTATGGCTTTTACTTTACAACACCTACAGGCATTTCTACAGTTGTAATTAGAATGCGAAACAATAAAGCAGGAGCAGCGCCTGGAAATGATATTGCTTTGGACGATATTACTTTTCGTGCCTGCGGTCCGACAGTTACTTCATCAGTACAAAACAATACAAATACGAATTTAACAATTTGTCAAGGCGATACACAAAGTTATACACTTGCTGGAGCAGTTTCTTCAGGATATTCAAATCCAGCTTACCAGTGGCAGGTTAGCAGCGATAACGGAACAACTTGGATTGATATTTCGGGCGCAAATGCACTAACTTATACTTTTGTTCCCAATTCTACAGCTGGGACTTACTTGTATCGCATGGCGGTAGCACAAAGCAGTAATATTTCATCGACTACTTGTAGAGTCGTGTCAAATACTATTAGTTTTAAAATCAATGAAAGTTCCATTGCCCCAACTTTCACGACAGTGCAACCAACATGCGATGTACCCAGTGGAACTATTATTATTGCTACAACAGCCAATACGACTTATAGTATTGATGGGACGAATTATCAAACATCGGGTATTTTTTCTGGTTTGTCGGGAGGCGATTATAAGGTTACTACAAAATTAAATACAGGCTGTGCTTCGACTCCTGTAGTGGCACATATAAATTCTGTAGCTTCATCAAATGCGACTCCTTTATTTTCGGTTACACAGCCTGTAATTTGTTCGAATCCTTTAGGATCAATTACAATTACAAGCATCGATTATGAGTATAGTTTTGACAATGGCACAACATGGTCAACGAGTAACTATAAAATAGGTTTAGAAGCAGGAGACTATCAGATTAAAACTAGAAATAGTTCTAATTGCGAAACTACAGCAGTGTTGGTTTCTATTTTGGTACCACCGGGTTATCCGCCAACTCCAGCAGTTTCGATTGTACAGCCAGATTGTATTTCAGCAACAGCAACAATTACAATTTCTGATTCGGCTTCAGCGTATAGTTTTGATAACGGACTAACTTGGGGAGTTTCAAATTCAAAGAATAATTTAGTTCCAGGAATTTATAAGGTTTTGATAAAAAACAATTTAGGTTGCATTTCATTGTTGCCAAATGAAGTTGAAATAAAGACTTACATTAATCAAGAGCCGCTTGTTACAGCTGTGAGTCCGCAACTTTTCTGCCTACAGCAAAATGTAACATTGAGTGATGTTAGTGTTACGGGACAAAACATCAAATGGTATGATGCTCAAACAAATGGAAACTTATTGCCCAATACTACTATTTTGCAAAACAAAACATATTACGCTTCTCAAACTATTGCTGTTTGCGAAAGTGAAAGAACTCCAATTGCGATCAATATTCAAAATACTCCAGCTCCAACAGGTGATTTACAGCAAGATTTTTGTACCACTCAAAAACCAACAATCGCAAACTTAACAGTTGCAGGAACCAATATAGTTTGGTATGATAGTATATCAAACGGAGTAGTTTTATCTTCTTCAACAAGTTTAACAAATGGGGCAACCTATTATGCTTCTCAGACTATAAATGGCTGTGAAAGTGTAAGCCGTCTGACAGTCTCGGTTTCTATAGTTGCCCCATCTTTAGCATTTAATAATATTTCGGCTAATGTTTGCGATGAATTAAATAATGGATCTGAAGTTATAAATCTAAAGAGTTATAATAATCAGATAGCAGAATGCAGTTCATGTACGTTTACCTACTATACGACTTTATCTGGAGCAGAAAATCAAACAGTATCGAATCAAATTACAGATGAAACTAGTTATACTTTATCAGCTGGCACAACATTAATTTATGTTCGAATTGATTCTAATGATAAATGCTATCAAATTGCTGAATTAAATTTAACATTAGTAAATGGGCCTATCATCGCAATTTCTGATGTCGTTTCGTTATGCCAAAATAAAGAGGTTGAGGTTCATGCAGGTTCTGGTTTTGATAGTTATTTATGGTCAACGAAAGCTACGACAGAATCGATAATCATTACAGAAGCTGGCTCGTATTCTGTGATGGTTACACAAAATCACGGTGGTGTTATTTGCTCATCTACGAAAGATTTTCAGGTAAAACTCTCGAATACTGCTACAATCAAGAATCTTGCTGTCAAAGATTGGACAGATGCTGACAATAGTATTGAAGTTGAATTAGCAGACACAAGTCTTGGTAATTACGAATATTCAATTGACGGAAACACTTATCAAGACAACAACATTTTCTCAGGATTAACAACAGGAGATTACATTGTTTATGTTCGAGATAAAAACGGCTGTGGAACTGTAAATCAAGAAGTCTTTTTATTGAATTATCCAAAGTTTTTTACTCCGAATCAAGACGGTTACAATGATACTTGGGGGATAAAGTTCTCTGAAACAGAACCAGAAATCAATACTAAAATATTTGATAGATACGGAAAATTCATAAAAGAACTGAATGCTTATACTTCTTGGGACGGAAAACTCAACGGAATAGATTTGCCAGCAACAGATTATTGGTTTGTAGTGACAAGAGCAAATGGCAAGATTTATAAGGGACACTTCACTTTAAAACGCTAAAAAAAGTTTATTTCGCTATAAATCTAAGGGCAATTATTCATTAAATTAGATGAAAAATTAGTTTAATAGAAAAATGAATTCAATACTAAAGCAAGATCTCGACAATTTTGAGAATATCTTAGAAAAAACAAAACAACAAGGGATTGATTTTCTGAATGACATAGAAAATATTCCAACTTCAAACACTTATACAATTAATCCCAAAACAGCTTTAAACGAATTAGGATTAGGCTCGATTGAAGCTTTAAGAGAATTCAACGAAAGATTAGCTCCTTTGATGGTTTCTTCTCCAGGACCAAGATATTGGGGCTTTGTAACAGGTGGTTCAACTCCAGCATCTATCGTGGGCGACTGGTTGGCATCTATTTACGATCAAAACACTCAGGCTGTAAAAGCACAAGGTGGTGCTTCGGCATTAATAGAGTTTGAGACAATCAATTTATTGCTGCAGCTGTTAGATCTTCCGGACACATTTTTAGGCGGATTTGTGACAGGCGCTACCATGTCAAACTTTACATCTCTTGGTGTTGCCAGACAATGGTTTGGTAAGCAATTCGGGAAAGATTTCGCTAAAGACGGAATTTCAGAAACTGTCAACATTCTAACAGCAACGCCGCATTCTTCTTCTATAAAATGTTTATCGCTTTTAGGAATTGGAAGCCAAAATTATACAACTGTAAAAACAATCGAAGGAAATCGTGAAGCTCTTGATATTGTTGATTTGGAAGAAAATATAAAGAAGTTAGAAGGAAAACCTTTCATCTTGATTTCTAGCGCGGGAACTGTAAATACTGCCGATTTTGACGATTTTGAAGCAATTGCTGCATTAAAAGAAAAGTACAATTTCTGGTGGCATATTGATGGCGCTTTCGGTGGATTTGCAGCGGTTTCAGATAAATATAATCATTTGGTAAAAGGTTGGGAAGGAGCAGACAGTATTACGATTGATTGTCATAAATGGCTGAATGTGCCTTATGAGAGTGCTTTCTTTTTAATTAAAAAAGATCATATTAACCTGCAAGTTGAAACATTTCAAAATTCTAATGCACCATATTTAGGAAATCCGTTAGAAAATTTTAATTATCTAAACGTACTTCCTGAAAATTCGCGTCGTTTACGTGCATTACCAGCTTGGTTTTCGCTTAAAGCGTATGGAAAAGAAGGTTTCAAAGATCTTATTGAAGGCAGTATAGCATTGGCTTTGCACTTTGGAAATGCTTTAATCGAAAATGATTTTGAACTATTAGCGCCAATACGTTTAAATAATGTTTGCTTTACGCTAAAAGGAAAACACAATCAAGACAAAGTAAACCAGTTTCTATCTGCGTTGAATGATACTGGAAAAGTATTTATGACACCAACAATTTATCAAAACAAAAAAGGGATTAGAGCCTCTTTTGTAAATTGGCGAACAACCGAAAAGGATATCAAATTAGTGATTGAAGAAATGAAGCAAACGATTTTAGATATGGAAATCTAATAATTAAAGATCTATTTTAAGAGCCCGCTTATTTTAAAGCGGGCTTTTTTATGTCTTTTATTTTGGATTTCATTTAAAAAAGATAGAAATATTTAACTCTTCAGGTTATATTTTTTAATGTAATATTAATTTAATCTTAATTATTTCTTAAGAAAGAATATATTTTTTATTGATTTCTATTTTTTAAAGTTAAATAATACTTTTATTTAGAATAATTAAAAATAGTATTGTAAAAGCCTGCTGAAGGCCTTAAATTTGGAGCACTTTAATTTTCAAATTCAAAAAATTATAATGCAACTATCTAGATTATTGCTCTTGCTTACAATTCTGTTAATTTCATTTCAAGGGTATTCACAAAAAAACAAATCGAGTTTAAGCGGGGTCATTTTAAATGCTGGGAAACCGCAGGAAGGAGTTTCGGTTGCGCTGAAAGGAACTCCTTATGCTACACTAACTAATAGTAAGGGAGAATATAAATTTACGCTTGCACCTGGCAACTATACATTAGTAGTTGCATATACAGGTTATAAAGCTACAGAAATAGCAATAATTGTAAAAGAGAGCGCTAAAACTCTTGAAGATATTACCATTGAAGAAGATATGGCAGCTTTAAATGAAGTAGCTGTAACAGGTAAATCTAAAGTACAGCGTGTTAGGGAACAGGCTTATAATATTACCGCAGTTGATCTTAAGAAAACCTACAATACCTCTGCAGATTTAAATCAGGTTTTGAATAAAACAACTGGAGTTCGTATTCGCGAATATGGAGGATTGGGTTCTGCATTTAATTTTTCTCTAAATGGATTTTCAGGAAGTCAGGTTAAGTTTTTCTTGGATGGAGTGCCTATGGACAGTTATGGATCTGCACTTACATTGAATAACATTCCAGTAAATATGGCAGAAAGAATTGATGTTTACAAAGGAGTTGTGCCAATAGAATTAGGAGCTGATGCGTTGGGAGGAGCTGTAAATATTGTAACCAACAAAAATGTAAACCGTTATATCGATGCTTCATACAGTTATGGTTCGTTTAATACGCACAGAGCCGCTGTAAATACGAGATTTTCTGGTAGAGATGGTTTTATAGCCAACATTAATGCATTCGCTAATTACTCTGATAATGATTATAAAGTTGATGTAAGTGTGGTAGATAAAAATACTTCTAAATTTTTGCCAGAACAAAAATATAAGCATTTCCATGATGGATATAAGTCGGGTACAGTAATGGCTGAAGCAGGATTTAAGAATAGAAATTTTGCAGATTATTTGCTTGTTGGTTTTGCGATGGCAGGAAACAAGAAAGAAATTCAACAGGGAAGAACCATGCAGAAAGTTGTTGGACAAGCTTTTACAGACAGTCAAAGTTTTATCACATCTTTAAAATATAAAAAAGACAATCTTTTTACTAAAGGTTTGTCTTTGAATATTAATTCTACATATGCTCTAGTAAACAACCGCTCTATCGATACTTCGTCGAGAGTTTATGATTGGACTGGAAATTACGTTTACAGGCAGTTTGCCAATGCTGGAGATAAAGGAGAATTGGGCAACAAAACAATTTATGTATACGATGAGGCAAATGCGCAATTCACATCCAATTTGAAATATCAGTTAAATAACCAACATTCCGTTGCTTTAAATTATACTTATCTAGCATATAAAAGAAAGGCAACTGAAGAGTTTCAAAAAGTTGTCGATCTTGGTGAACCTACTATCGATAAAGGCATTTTAGGTTTTGGATACAATTTTAGTGGTCTGGATAACCGACTTGCAATTTCTGCTTTTGGTAAGATGTACGATCTGTCAACCAAAATGGTTACCAATTCGATTAGCCAATCTGCATCGTCAAATAATTATGGCTATGGAGCTACTTCTGCTTATCATTTGTCGGATAAATTTCAAATAAAAGGATCATTTGAACATGCTTATCGCTTGCCATCAGCGACAGAAATGCTAGGTGACGGATTAACAATCAACAGTAATATTGGCTTGAAACCGGAAAGTAGTGATAATGCAAATTTTGGATTGGCATTTCTTACTCAACAAACCAAAAATCATTTTAGTGCCGAAACAAGTTTGATATACAGACAAGCAAAAGATTTTATCAGAGAGAAACAAGACGGAGATAAAACCGTTTATGAAAATCTTCAAAATGTACAAATAACGGGTATCGACGGAGTTTTTAGATATGGATATAAAGATCTGCTTACTTTCGAAGTAAATGGTACTTATCAAAAAAGTCTTAACAAAAATAAATTTAAATCTGGAACAGCAATTCCAGATGCGCTATATGACGCACAATTGCCAAACGTTCCAATCTTTTTTGGAAATGCCGATCTGACTTTCAATTTTAAAAATGTCAAATATAAAGGAGATCGACTTTCTCTAAACGCAAGTGCAAATTATATAGACGATTTTTATCTGACTTGGCCAGTTTTAGGAAGTCTAGAAACTAAAAAGGCAATTCCAGAACAATTTACTCAAAATGCAATGGTTGCATATTCTTTCTTAAACGGAACATATAATCTGGCTTTTGAGTGCCGAAACATTACTGATGTAAAGGTGTACGACTATTTTAAAGTTCAAAAGCCAGGACGTTCCTTCTCAGTTAAGTTTAGATACTTTCTTCAATAATTTAAAATAATAATAACCCTTAATACTTTTAATCATGTTTGTAAACAAATTTGCAAAATGCTTTGCATTGGCTTGTCTGTCACTTTCTATTTTTTCATGTAGTAGTGATAATAATGATTCGACCGAACCAACCGAACCAACGGTAAATGGTACTAAATATGTTGCCTCTTATTGGCTTGACGATTATACACAGTATATTCTTGATTTTAATTCTATAGATCAGTTAATGACTGGCGAAATCAGTGCTAAAGGAGTTGGAATTGAACAAAACGGATCTTGTTTTCCTATCGAAAATACATTTTTTGCTTTAAGTACTGATGATGAAGGAGCTGCTTCTTTTAAACTTAACAGCAGTGGAAAACTTATACAAGCAGGAAAACTAGCTTTTGAATCGTCTTATGCTGTTGGTTATACAGATGACAAAAAACTAGTCAATATTGGTGCAACTTGGGACGGAAGTTCATCAGATTACGAACTTATGATTTACAATCCTGCAACTGTTTCTATAGAAGGACGTAAGTTTAATGATTTTGCTGTAGACCCAGCTAACAAAAAAGTTTTATACTGGCCAACTGGAGTTGCTGTATCAGGAGATAAACTTTTTGTTCCTGTTTACACTAAAGATGTAACAGACGGAACAAATAAAGTATTATCATCTGATGCGACTGTTAGAATTTACAAATATCCTTCTTTAGAATATGTTACAACAATAAAAGATACTAGAACAACTGCAATTGGAATGTATTATACAAATACCGGAATTGTTCAGACAGAATCTGGAGATGTTTATACATTTTCATCTAATGCACGTGCAGGAGGATATCCTGTTACAACTGCTGCTTCAGGAATTTTACGCATCAAAAAAGGAGATGCAAAGTTTGATCCAGGTTATTTCTTCAATTTAGAAGAAAGTACATTAAAAGGAAAAGTTCTTGCAGCTTATCCATTAGGCGGAGAAAAAGTTTTCATTTCTTATATTCCTAATGATGTAGATGCTGTTAATGCAGTTTACAGTTTCTTAAATACAAAAACAATTTTCAAGTCGGCTATTTTAGATTTATCAAATAAAACTATTCTTGCTGTAACAGGCTTGCCTGATCATGGTGGAGATGAGTTTTTTGGGTTAGGAAGTTTGCTTGTAGATAACGGAAAAGCATACAAAAGTTTTGTTACAGGAGACGAAGCACGTGTTTATCAAATCGATATCGCGACTGGTGTTGCAAAAGCTGGAGCTCTTATCAAAGAAGGCCTTTATTTGCCTACAATTGGTAAACTTACATATTAATTTTATACATTAAAAAATGGCTTGAGGCATTATTAACATAATCCTCAGGCCATTTTGTTTTTACACTTTTTTGTAATCTTCTCAAATTTAAATTGCAATGAATATTTTTAAAAAACGTTTAAATAAACCTCCAAATAAAGGAAAATCAAGATTCAGTAAAATCAATGCTTGGCTGCATCTGTGGCTCGGACTTGCTTCTGGAATTGTAGTTTTTATAATGGGAATTACAGGCTGCATTTTGGTTTTTGAACATGAAATAAAAGAACTAACTTCTCCGTGGCTTAAAGTTGAAGCTCAAAGTGCAGATAGAGTTTTGCCTCCTTCTAAAATATATGCTGCTGTTAAGAAAGAATTGCCAGGAAAAGACATTCACGGCTTATGGTATAACGGTTTAGATAAAACAATAAAAGTTGATGTTGCATCTGATTCTTTGATTTATGTAAACCCTTATAATGGAAAAATAACCGGAATGGTTGATCATGAAGATTTTTTTCATGAAATTGATGAAGGACACCGTTATGTTTGGTTGGGTAGAGAAGTAGGAACTGCAGTAACATCTTGGGCAACTTTAATTTTCTTCTTTTTATTGATAAGCGGTATTATTTTATGGTTTCCTAAAAAGTGGAATAAAACAACCATCAATAATAGTTTCAAAATTAAATGGAGTGCCAAATTTAAAAGGCTTAATTATGATTTGCATAATGTTTTAGGGTTTTACTCGCTTCTTTTAGCATTTTTGATTGCGTTAACAGGTTTAATCATGAGTTTTCATTGGGTAAGAGAAAGCACCTACTGGATTACTGGAGGTTTTAGCAATGAAAAAGAAAAGAAAGAAGTTGTTGCTGAAATAAAATCGGATACACTTTTAAAACCTAAGTATGATATGCTGACTTCTGCGGATATTATTTTTAATCGAGTTCGTAAAGAAATTGCGAAGCAGAATCATGAGGCCGTAATTATTCATTTTCCAGATGAACCGAAAGATAATTTTTACGCATGTACCGATATGCACAACGGGAATTGGAGAGATTTATATTTTGATCAGAAAACACTAGAATTGCTTCCAAATTCTAAAAAATATATAGGAGATGAGAAATTCCACGATTGGATGAGTCGTTCAAATTATAGCCTTCATGTTGGCGCAATTGGCGGAATAACAACCAAAATTCTCTATTTTACAGCAAGTTTAATCTGCGCGAGTTTACCTATTACCGGTTTTTATATTTGGTGGGGAAGAAAGAAGAAAACAAAGAAAAGCTAGCCGTTACAATTGTTTTTTGAAGAGTCTTTTTGAAGTGAAATAAGCTTTAAAAGGACTTTTTTTATGCTCTTAATCGAAAGATTTTTACGAAAGTGTGTTTATATCTTTAAAAAGCAAAAGATTTAATTTTAAGGATTTTAGAATGTAAATGATTCTGAATTTAATTGCGCTTTAATAGTTAAATGACAGCTTGTATCGGTAAAATTTAAAGAGCGAATAATTTCAGAAGTTTCTATAATTAGAAAAATTAGTGAATTGTTTCATCTGTTTACTATTGCTAAGGTTGCAACAATAAAACTAAGCACATTATTAAATGTAGAAGAGCCTGTTTGAAGGAACAGGCTCTTAACTAACACAAAAAAAAACAAAAAACAAGGTATTTAAAGAACGAATTTTATATACGGTATGTAAATGCAATTGTCGCAATACGATTATCTAAATCATATTTTTTATCAATAGTAGTTTGCGCAACTGCCGATTTAATGTAGAAATTATTAGTATTGAAAACATCAGTAAAATTGAGTTTGATGCTTCCTTTTTTGGCTAAAACTTGTTTAGATATTCCGATGCTAAAATCAAAGAAACCATCTCTTTGGTAAATTCCAAGATTAGATTTTGATTGATATTGTGCATTTCCTTCTGCTTTCAAGGTTTCGGTTATAGTAAAAGAATTTTGAATACTCAGATTTACTGTCATTATAGGATCAATAGTATTACTGTTTAAAATCTCTCCCATAAATTTGTTCTCAAAAACATTAAATAAAGTGTTTACAGACCACCATTTGTTTAACTCAGCCGTATTGGTAATATTAACTCCGTAATTGTATGATTTGTCAACATTTATTTGAGTTGTAATCGTTGTATTGGTGTCAGGATTATAATTGTACACTTCTGTAAAAACATCTTTAGTGCTATTAAAATAAAGAGAAGCCATAAAATTGCTTTTCCAAGCGTAGCCAATTTCCATAGCATGTGTAATCTCTGGAATCAAGTTTGGATTTCCTTGCGAATAATTGAATGAATCATCGTAAAAACGAAACGGATTCAAATCAAACTGGCTTGGTCTATTGATTCTTTTACTGTAAGATGCATGTGCAGAATGATTGCTTGTAAATTCATATTTTAAGGAAAGACTCGGAAACCATTTCAAATAATCATCTTTATGCTCTTCATTTAGAGTTTTCTGATCGATATTGATTGCCGTGTATTCGCTTCTTAAACCAGCCTGAATGTTTAATTTTTCTAACTGATATTTGTAATTTGCATAAGCAGCATAAATCTGTTCGTTATATTCAAAATGATTGGTCGAATTAAAATCGATAAGCCATTGGTTGTTTTCATAATATTCATAAACCGATGGATTATCATTGTTTTTAATGCTGGCTTTAAAACCCCACTCAATAGATTGTTTTTCCTTGAACGGATTTACAAAATCGACTTTTCCTGTAAAAACTCTTAATTGAGAAGGAATATAACCGCGACGATCGTTTACAACAGTAGCGTTTGCAGTATTATCGGCACTCTGGAACTGATTAGATCTAAACTTTGAAGTTTCGTATTCAAAATCAAAAATCATATTTTTTCCTTCGTCATTAAATTTATGCGTACCAGAAAAAGCATACGTATAATCAAACCATTTTTCTTTACTGTCATTATAAGTCAAGGCATCAAAAATGAGCTGATTTGTAGTATTAAAGACCTTATTTGTTCCGTCTGCCATATTTTGATAGCGTCCAATTTTAGCGTCTACATAAAGCTCTAAATTGGTTTTGGGCGAAACCTCGTATTGCGTTCCAATTTTAAAATTATTAGAAGTCAAAGGCTCATCTGTAATAGAAGTCTGGTGATTTGTAGAAGCAATTTCTTGATGTGTAAGACTTGTATATTGAGTCTGATTGAATGTCTTATGCTCTTCTTCGCCACGGAAAGTATAACTGTAATTTCCGAAAACGCCCCATTTATCTTTATTGTAATTTAAATTGAAACCAGAATTAGTTCTGTTTTTTCGCCCTCTTCCGTAACTCGCAAAAGCAGTTCCTTTTAAACCCGAAGCGTTTGGCTTTTTAAGAATGATATTGATAATACCCGCTTTTCCAGCCGCATCATATTTAGAAGAAGGGTTTGTAATTACTTCAATTTGTTTGATATTGGATGAAGTTGTAGCTTTTAAATAATTAGCTAATTCTTTCTGCGAAAGCTGTGTTAATTTACCGTTTATCATTACAGCAACACCTTGTTGTCCGCGAATAGACAAATCGCCATCTTGCGAAACCACAACGCCTGGCGCACGCGACAAAACGTCAAGAGCAGTTCCGCCTTCAGACACGATGCTGTTTTCTACATTAAAAACAAGACGATCTGATTTTTGAGTGTAAAGTACTTTCTTTTTACTAATCACAATTTCATCTAAAGCATTTATAGTTGTTTCAACAATACTATCAGTTTCTTTTTCTGTTTGAGAATATCCATCATATACCGAAAAAGCAAGCATAAGAGAGGTTATAATTTTTTTCATGTTGTTTGAATTTGGCCTTATTCTAAACCGAGATTTAGAACATAATAATCTTTGTAATTTTTAAAATCAGAATTTATCGCAATACAATTTGTTCTAATTTGTCTGAAAACTTTTTTCGAAGATTTATTACTTGGTTAGGAACAACAGAAATAAGTTTTTTAAGGATAAGGAGGATACGTAACATACCGTGGCATTTAAAATTTGATTTGCCAAATATAATACTATTTATAACAAGTCTAAATAAAAATAGTAATTATTTTTTTAGAAAAACCCTTATTTTACTGATTTGCAGAAAAAAGAAGAAGAAATAAAATAAAAAAGGAGTCTGTTTTATTTAAAAACAAACCCCTTTTTTAACTTAAAGTTGTCCCGATAGTTGGGAAGTCAGTAATAACTTATTTGGTAATTTCTCTAAAAACAGCTTCTAGATTTTTATTTTTCTGATTCAATTGTAAAGTTTTTAAACCATTTTCGTTAGCAAAGTCAAAAATAGCTGGTCGCATATCTTTATCTGTAACAAAAGTTAGTTCCCATGTCATGTCATGTGTATTTATGTACGAAGCGATATTTTCGAGTTTAGCCAAAAGTTGTTCTTCAACTTTGTAATCAAACTCAACTTCAATAATTTGCTCTTTGTCTGTTGTAACCAAATGGTCTAATTTATTGTCTGCAACGATCTGTCCTTTGTCAATAATTATAACACGATCACAAATTGCTTCGACTTCTTGCATGATGTGTGTTGATAAAAAAACAGTTTTATTTTTTCCTGCATTTTTAATTACATTACGAATCTCCATTAACTGGTTAGGATCCAGTCCGGTAGTTGGCTCGTCCAAAATTAAAACTTCTGGATCATGAAGCAAAGCATTTGCTAATCCAACGCGCTGGCGGTATCCTTTAGAAAGTTGTCCAATCTTTTTATGACTTTCTGGTGTCAGTCCTGTCAGTTGAATTACCTCTTCAATTCTTGTTTTTGGCACGTTATAAACATCGGCGTTAAATGCCAAATACTCACGAACATACAAATCCAAATATAACGGATTGTGTTCTGGCAAATACCCAATTGAACGTTGAACAGCTTTGGCTTCCGTCATGACATCGTGACTGTTTACAAGGGCTGAGCCTTCATCTGCCAATAAATATGTGGTCAAAATTTTCATTAAAGTAGATTTTCCAGCTCCATTTGGACCTAAAAATCCAACAATTTCTCCTTTCTCAATCGAAAATGAAATCGAGTTTAATGCTTTTTGTGTTCCGTAACTTTTTGATATGTTGTTTACTTCTATCGACATTGACTTTTTATTTGCTACAAAAGTAACGAGAAATAATTTCGATTGCTACATTTTGCCTTTTAAAGTAGTTCTTAAAAAAAACATAAAGTCAGCAATTCACGGCACTGTTGTTGTTAAAGGAATGCTAAAATTAAAATAAACCCAAATCATGAAAAAAATGTTAGTGATGGCTGCTTTAGCTATCTGCAGTTTTGCAAACGCACAAAAAGGAACAATCTTAGTAGGTGGTAACATCGGATACACTTCTGAAAAATCAGAATTCAGATTTAGAGATGATAAAGCAAGTACATTTACTTTTTCTCCTAAAGTAGGTTACCAATTTCACGAAAACTGGACAGTTGGAGGAGAATTCTCTCTAAGCACATCTGATATCGATAATACAGATGTAAAACGTAAAGACAACAAATTTAGAACAGGTGGTTTTGTACGTTATACAAAATCATTAAGCCAAACTTTTTCTGTTTTTGCAGATATGGGAGTTGGTTTCCAAACTGAAAAAAACAAAATCTACACGAATGCAAATAACTATGTAAGATATAAAGGAGATGGTGCTTATGTAGATGTAACTCCAGCACTTTTCATCAACATGAAAAAAGGTTTTGGTCTTAACTTCAGTATTGGTGGTTTAGGATACGAAACATTAAGTTTTGATGATAATGGAGAAGATTATAGCAATTTCTACTTTAATTTCGGTAAAACATTCAATATCGGAATCTCTAAAAACTTCTAATCTTAAGTTTATACATTCAATTTCAGAAAGCGCTCCATTTGGAGCGCTTTTTTTATAACCATTTCTTATTCTTATTTTAATTTTTAAGCTGATTAAGGCGAGTTATTTTTAAGTAATAGTTAAGAAAATAACTACGATTGTATATTGGTATTTTAATTGTTTGTTGTATGTGAAATCTTAATAAATATAACATATGAAAAAAATGCTACTTATTCTTGCATTGGCTATGGTTAGCTATGCAAATGCACAAAAAGGAACAGTATTAGTAGGAGGAAACGTTGGTTATACTTCAGAAAATATTGATCAGCAAACCGATGAGAGAAAATCAAATTCGTTTACTTTTTCTCCAAAAGTGGGGTATCAATTTCACGAAAATTGGACGGTTGGGGCTGAATTTGCTTTAGCAACTTCAAAAAGTACTGCTTTGGATACAGAATCGAAGTATAAGAATTTAAGAGTAGGGGCGTTTGTTCGTTATACAGTTCCGCTAAATGAAACTTTTTCTGTTTTTGCCGATTTAGGAGCCGGTTTTCAAAATAGAACAAACAAGAATTATCAAAACAATGTGCTTATGTCGGATAGTAAAGCCGATGGTTTCTATACCAATTTAGCTCCATCTCTTTTTATTAATATGAAAAAAGGCTTCGGTTTAAATTTTAGTATTGGCGGTATAGAATATCAAACATTAAGCTATGATAACGATGATACGAAATACAATAGTTTTTCATTCAATTTTGGAAAAACGGTTAACATCGGAATTTCTAAAAATTTCTAGTCTTAAGTTTATATTCAATTTTAGAAAGCACTCCAATTTGGGGTGCTTTTTTTATGATTAGTAATATCTCAAAGTTTGTAATGCATTGTTTTTTTAGTGTTTTGCTACAAAAGCAACAGAAAATCCTGTCGGCATCTTTCTTGGGTCTTAACGGAAGACCTTAGCGAATTGCGGGCTCATCAATCTGAATAATTTTAATTCCTGCTTTTTCTAAATCGACAACTTTGAAATGCGTAATGACTGTTTTTTGCAATGTTCATTTAAAAGAACATGCCAAAAATGTCGGGAGCAATTTTGTAAAAGATATTGTTGCGCTTCCATAAATTATAGAATACTACAATAATTGCTGGCAATTATGATTTTATGCTTAAGATTTTGGTGCAAGATATGGCTAGTTATCAGGATTTTGTAATGAATAATTTGTCTACTATAGAAAACATCGCAAATACGAATAGTATTTTTGTATTGGGAGAAATCAAACATAGTGCACCTTTAGAGTTTTAAAGCAGAAGAAAATCCTAAAATAAAATGTATTTTTGAAGTCTAAAATCAAGATTTAGATCATCAATCTAAAATCTTTAATCTACAATCTAAAATCAAATGAACTGGGAACAACTTTTATCATTAAAACGTCAGGGCGATACAAGCAAAAGATTACGTGTAGAACAAGATGATACGCGTTTAGGATTTGAAGTAGATTATGATCGCATTATATTTTCTGCTGCTTTTAGAAGTTTACAAGATAAAACACAAGTTATTCCACTTTCTAAAACAGATTTCGTTCATACGCGTTTAACGCATAGTTTGGAGGTTTCTGTTGTAGGGCGTTCGCTTGGCCGTTTGGTCGGAAAAAAGATTATTGAAAAATATCCTTACTTGAAAGAAGTTCACGGTTATCATATGAATGATTTTGGAGCAATTGTGGCTGCGGCTTCATTGGCGCATGATATCGGGAATCCGCCTTTTGGACATTCTGGCGAAAAAGCAATTGGCGAGTATTTTTCTATAGGAAATGGCCAGAAATACAGAAATCAGCTTACAGATAAACAATGGCAGGATTTAATTGATTTTGAAGGAAATGCAAATGGATTTTCAGTTCTAACGGCAAGTCGTCCAGGAATTGAAGGCGGACTTCGTATTTCGTATGCTACTCTGGGAGCTTTTATGAAATATCCAAAAGAAAGTCTTCCAAAAAAGCCAACTAATAACATCTCAGATAAGAAATACGGTTTTTTTCAGACCGATAAATTATTCTTTGAAGAAGTAGCTAAAGATATGGGAATGATTGCCAATAAATCTGGCGATGATATTGGTTTTGAAAGACATCCTTTGGCGTATTTGGTTGAAGCTGCTGATGATATTTGCTATACAATTATTGATTTTGAAGACGGAATCAATTTAGGTTTGGTTTCTGAAGATTTTGCTCTAGAATATTTGATTAACCTTGTAAAAGACAATATTGGAGTTTCTAAATACAAATCATTAACGACAAAAGAAGATCGTATTAGCTATTTAAGAGCTTTAGCGATTGGAACTTTAATTAACGATGCTGTAAATGTTTTTGTTGAAAATGAAGAAGCGATTCTTGCAGGAAACTTTCCATATGCTTTAACAGAGAAAAGCAGATATAAAGCGCAAATGGATGATATTATCAAATTAAGTATTGAGAAAATCTATCAGAGCCGCGAAGTGATCGAAAAAGAAATTGTGGGTTATCAGATTATTCAAACACTGTTGGATAAATTCATAACAGCATTTAATAACAAGTTTGAAGGAACTGCTTCAAACTACGATAAGTTGATTTTGAAAATGTTGCCAGAAAAACATCATTTAGAGAAAACCAATTTATACGAACGTCTATTGCATATTTGCCATTATGTTTCATTACTGACCGACGGAAATGCGCTTGAGTTGTATGAAATGATTCAGGGACAAAAAAAGCGTTAAATAAAAAAAGCTTCTTTCAGAAATATTCTAAAAGAAGCTTTTTTTTATAATTATAAATCTTTCTCTCTATTATTGAAAAGCATAAACAAGACCTACACCAAGAACTTGTCTTAACTGCATTCTCGGTCCGTTATTTACCTGAGTAGTTGCTCCTGTTGCTGGATCAACAACATCTTTTTTGGTTTTAATGTCGTCATCATAAATTAAGTGAAATCCAATATTTGCTTTCACATAAGCATTAACAACAAGGTCTAAACGCGTGTCATAATCGATGTCGACATTTCCAAATTTGTTCAAATAATCAGTATATAAACTTAGCCTGTTTTCGTAAAAAACGTTTTTATAAATTTCGTTTTTCATATAAGCTGTAAAAAGAATACCAAATTCGGCTTTTACTTTCTGGCCTTCATCAATCAAAATCTGAGAATTTGGATCTAAAGGATCAGTAATATAAGTTGCTTTCTTAACCCCAAACGCACCTTGATTAGCTAAATCTTGATCTAATACCAAAGTGGTTTTTAATGTTATTGGAGAGAAATAGAAAACTCTATTTTTTTGCTTATTAGAATTCTCGGCTCCAGCTCCCAGAAAGATATAAGCTGGTGCAAAAGGTTTAGAGATTGCAACGTCTGTATTTGGATAATTGTAACCGTTTGTAAATTGTGTATTGAAATTTAATTTTGAAGAGTAATACCAATTTGATGCAGTATCTTTTCTAAACCCATAAGTCGAGTTGAACTGAATAGCGTCGTCTGTTTTTCTTAATTCAGTCCCATCTTGCTTGTTTAAGCCATATTTTACAATAAGTTCGTTAACCCATTTATGATTTTTCTTTGCATAAGTTCTTCCAAATTCTCCTTTAAACAAACCTGAAATAGAACTTGTTCCCCCGGCACTCCAGTTTACAAAAGCAATTTCGGAAATGTCAAAACCAAGCTGATTTTTTTGGGTCCAGTTAGAAGGCGGTTTAGGAACCTGATTTGGACTTAATGTTGTTTGTATAATCTGGGCAAAGTTATTAGAAGTACACAAAAGCAATAACAGCAAAAGGGTAGAACGCAATAATTTCATTGTGGTAATTTTTGTTTTGGTGTCGCAAAATAATTATTTTGAACCGTTAGAAAAAAGATTTATTAAACTTTTAACGTCAATTTTACACAATTGTTGCAGTTGGTTTACTGTTCCATGTTCAATAAATTCGTCTGGAACACCCAAAATTTCTATAGAATTTTTAAAATTATGTGATGCTGCAAACTCTAAAACTGCACTTCCGAAACCACCATTTTTTACGCCATCTTCGACTGTAATAATGTGTTGGAAAGTTTTGAAAATAGTATTTAATGTGTTGATGTCTAATGGTTTGATAAAACTAAAATTATAGTGGGCAATCTCATCAGAATGGGTCGATTCTTTAAGAGCTTCTATAACATTATTTCCAATTGTTCCGGCCGACAGTACAGCAACTTTCGTACCATCTTTTAAGCATTTTGCTTCGCCCCAATTTATTTTTTCGTAATGTCCGAAATTTTCTACTTCCCAATTTGGAAGAACTCCGCGACCTCTTGGATATCGAATTGCGATTGGATGATCTATTCCTAATTGAACTGTGTACAAGATGTTTTGAAGTTCAATTTCGTTTAATGGAGCATAAATAATCATATTCGGAATCGAGCGTAGATATGCAATGTCAAAAACGCCATGATGCGTTGCACCATCTTCGCCTACCAAGCCTGCACGATCAAGGCAAAATATGACAGGCAGATTTTGTAAAGCAACATCATGAATAACTTGATCGTAGGCACGCTGTAAAAATGTCGAATAAATATTGCAGTAAACAATCATTCCTTGAGTCGCCATTCCTGCAGCAAGCGTTACGGCATGCTGTTCTGCAATTCCAACATCAAAAGCACGTTCTGGAAATTCGTCCATCATAAATTTTAATGAACTTCCAGATGGCATTGCAGGTGTGATTCCGATTATTTTTTCATTCTTTTTGGCTAAATCTAAAATGGTCAAGCCAAAAACATCCTGATATTTTGGAGGAAGATTTTCTTCTGATTTTAAATGAATTTCTCCCGTCGAAGCGTCAAATTTTCCAGGAGCGTGATATTTTACCTGATTTTCTTCAGCTTGCTGCAATCCTTTTCCTTTTGTAGTTACAATATGAAGGAATTTTGGGCCTTTGATCTTTTTGAGACGATTTAATTCTTTAATTAATTTTGGAAGATCATGACCATCAATTGGACCAGAATAATCAAAATTCAAAGATTTAATGATATTGTTCTGGCGCGGATTTTTTCCGTTTTTAACCGAAGTAAGGTATTTTTTTAAAGCACCAACACTTGGGTCAATTCCAATTGCGTTGTCATTAAGGATAACGAGAATATTAGCATCTGTAACTCCAGCGTGATTAAGACCTTCAAACGCCATTCCGCTTGCAATTGATGCATCACCAATAACTGCAATATGTTCCTTATCAAAATCGCCTTTTAATTTAGAAGCAATCGCCATTCCGAGTGCTGCAGAAATCGAAGTTGAAGAATGTCCGACACCAAAAGTGTCATAAACGCTTTCGCTCCTTTTTGGAAAACCAGAAATACCTCCAATTTGCCTATTGGTATCAAAATTTTCTCTTCTTTCAGTTAATATTTTATGCCCATAAGCTTGATGTCCAACATCCCAAACCAATAAATCGTTTGGAGTATTAAAAACATAGTGAAGCGCTATTGTAAGTTCTACAACGCCTAAACTTGCTCCCAAATGCCCTTCTTTTACAGAAACTATATCAATAATAAACTGACGAAGTTCTTGGGCAACTTGGGCGAGCTGTTCTTCTTTTAAAAGACGTAAATCAGCGGGATTATATATGTCGGAAAGTAAATCGCTTTTCATTGTAAGGTAAAAAGCAAATTTACGGTTTTAAATTTAATTTTCTCTTAGAGTCTTATTTCAATAAAATGGGCACAGAATATTGCATTCTCACTTTTTTTCCGTTCGATTCGCCTGGCAGCCATTTAGGGCATAAGCTTAAAACCCTGATAATTTCTTTTTCCAGAGGTTCTTCAACTGCAGGAGCGCATTCAAGAAATGATACAGAACCATTTTTTTCTACAGCAAATGAAAGCGTAAAATTCAACTTCCAATATTCAACTTCTTCAGGTTTTTTATATTCTTTCATGAAAAAGTTATGAAATTGTTCAATGCCACCTGGAAATTCTGCATTAGAATTTGAAACTGTTTTTGCAACTATCGAAGCGTCATCTTTTTTTGTTTTATCAGATTTTGAAGATTTGTTCTCTTCAACTTCTCTAGATGCTATTGTTGTAGTTTTCCTTATTTTAAGCTGCTCAATTTTTGATATATCTGACGGTGCTTGATCTGATTTTTTTGTACTGATTGCAGTTGTATCTAAAACATCTGGCTTTGTAGTCAAAGTGTCTTTGTTAATATCAATGTTTTTAGCTTTCGGCTGTTTGTTTTCTTTGTTTTGACAACCGAAAAGAACTAGAACAATAACTACATACAACGTTGGCAAAAATGATTTGCAATTTATATGAATAGTTATTTTATGTTTAATTTTCATTATTTAAATGTAATTGGCAAAATGAAAGTTGATCGCACATCCCCATTGTTTGTTTTTCCAGGAATCCATTTTGGACCAGATTCTAAAACTTTAATAACTTTTGCTTCATTTTCTGAAGATTCGTTTTTGGTTACTTGAAAATTAGTTAAAGTGCCATCTCTTTCTACTACAAATAAGATTGACATTTCTCCTTTTTTTGAAGCAGTGTAATTTTTTGCAAAGTAAGAATAGAATTTTTTCATTCCGCCTTTTGGAGCAGGTAAAATATCCAAATCAACTGAATTATATATAATGCTATACTTAAAACGATAATATTCAATAGGTTTAGAAGGAACTACCATTCCCATTGTGACTCTTTCTCTTGGTATTTTTGTTTTTTCTTTTTTAGATTCAATCTGATGCCCATAGCAGGAGGAAACATCTTCATCTTGATTTTGTGTTGGATTGTCAACAATTTCAATTTGATCAATTTTTTTCTTGTTGCCTTCTTTATCTGCACAGCTAAACAAAGTGGTTCCCATTGCAATAAACAAAGCGAGAAGAAATATTTTATGGTAGTTTGTCTGCGAATATAAAACGCGATTAGGAATTTGAATCGTAATGTGATCTAACTGTGATTGTTTAAACCTTCCGCAAATTTTTTGGTTTTGGTTTTGAATGAAATAATGCTGAATTTCTTCTGGAAGCATAGAAGTGAAATCCATAACCGTTTTAGAACAGCTTACACAGAAACGCCCATTTTCAGTTGGAGTCATTTGATCCCAGTTTTCATTGCATGGCTTTGGTATTTCGATTTTGTGTACTATTTCCATTTTTCGAGCACTATTGGGAAACTAATTTTTTCTCTTGTTCTTTTTCCATTTTGTTCACCAGGAATCCATTTAGGTGACAGATTTAAAACACGTGTTATTTCTGATTCTAATTTAGGATTAATATCTTTTGGAAATTGAAATGCAGCCAACGAACCATCTTTTTCTACTACAAATGAAACAATAATGCGATCTTTTGCATTTTCTACTTCTTCAGGCATTTTAAATTCTTGGGCAAAGAACTCATAGAAAGCGTTAATACCACTTGGATAGTCTGCTTTTGTTTCGATTGCAGCTCCCATATAAAACACAGAATCATCTTCTAATGCGAGATCTTGTGGTACTTTTTTTTCACATAAAGGCTGATTTTCATTATATGACAGTTTATCATTTTTTTTGACAAAATTAATTGCGACTATTTTTGAAAGCTTTCTGTTTTTTCTCTCAATATTTAAACTGTCTTTTTGAACAACAATATTCATTCTGATAGTATCAAGAGTAGGTTTTCCATTAATTATTCTTGGCATCCATTTTACCTTTGAACTTTTTAAAACTCGAATCATTTCTTCTCCAGTTTCATAACCAATATTGTCAAAAACTTTAAATTGCTCTAAAGTTCCAGCTTTATTTACAACAAAAGAAACCTCAATTTCTCCTGTAATTCGTCTGGCTTTTTTAGGAATTTTAAATTCATTTTGAATGTATGTGCTAAATCTCTCTAGCCCCCCAGGATATGCAGGTAATACTTCAAAATTTTCAATAGCAGGAGTGCCAGTAATGGTTTCGTAATGAGGTTCGATATAGGCAATAGATCCTTCAGGAACGGCCTTTATAGGCTCTATGTTGGCATATAAATGAGGTGCAGGAGGTGTTTTTTCAACCAAACGGTCTTCATTGTTTGGTTGATCAGGATTTTTTGGTTCATTGTCTGTTACCACTTCTATTTTATCAATTTTCATTTTATTGCCTTCGGTATCGGCACAACTGAATAAAGTGGTTCCCATCGCGACAAATAATGCCAATAAAAACATTTTATGATAATGGGTTTGCGAATATAAAACACGATCCGGAATTTGAATAGTAATAGTCTCCAATTGTGACTTTCTAAATCTGCCGCAAATTTTTTGGTTTTGGTTTTGAATGAAATAATGCTGAATCTCTTCAGGAAGCATCGACGTAAAATCAACAACGGTTTTAGAACAGCTCATGCAGAAACGGCCATTTTCATTTGGCATCATTTTGTTCCAGTCTTCAGAGCATGGTTCAGGTATACTGATTTTATGTTTTCTTTCCATATTCAAATTTCAAAATTTAAATGTAGTAAAAATAATGAGTAAAGTTTTACTTTTGCAAGTATGATAAATCCTTTCACCGACGAGTATTTTATGAAAAAAGCTTTGCAGGAAGCCGAAATCGCTTACGAAAAAGGCGAGATTCCTGTTGGAGCTATAATTGTTGTGGCTGATAAAGTAATTGCAAGAAGTCATAATTTGACCGAATTGCTGAATGATGTAACGGCACACGCTGAGATGCAGTCCATCACCGCGGCAGCTAATTTTCTTGGCGGAAAATATTTAAAAGATTGTACGCTTTATGTTACACTAGAGCCTTGTCAAATGTGCGCGGGTGCTTTGTATTGGAGTCAGATTTCAAAGATTGTTTTTGGTGCACGCGATGAACAACGCGGATTTTTAAATATGGGAACAAAACTGCATCCTAAAACTACTGTTGTTTCTGGTGTAATGGCAAATGAAGCAGCAGATTTGATGAAACGTTTTTTTCTTGAAAGACGTAAATAAGCTTTAGATACCTTGTAGGATAGTTTATAAACTTCAACAAAAGTTAAATAATCATTATTAGAGAATTTTCTTCTTAATTAACCCGAAAAATACGTTACTTTTATCGTGATTTAATTCGTGTTTTGCTGTTGTAATTTTTAACGGTATAGCGCATTAAATTCTCAATTTGTTAACCATTAACTCTAGATAAAAGTGAAGGCAAAAGGATTATTTCTCGTATTTTTTGTGTTTTTTATTTTTCAATCCTGCGGGCGCAAATCAGCGGCCGATTTCAATTCCGATTTTTCATTATTCAAAGACTACATTACTAGTTTTACTGGCGGTATCGTTTCTGCAGATTCTGATATTCGCGTGGTTTTGGCTTTCGATAAAAACGATTGGAAACCTAATCAGGAATTAGACGACGATTTGTTTGATATTTCGCCAAGTGTTCACGGAAAAGTTATTGCACTTTCAACAAATACTTTAGCTTTTATTCCAGAGAAAAAACTTAAAATGGGAACAGAATATCAAGTTACTTTAAACTTAGATAAGCTGACAGCCATTCCTAAAGAGAAAGAAAAAGAACTTTCTAAATTCAACTTTACAGTTAAAACTGTTAAACAGGATTTTACCATTAATACGGGCGATGTGCAGTCGTACAGCAAAGAATATCAATATTTAAACTGTACGTTAAAGACTGCAGATAATATTGATTTGGAAACCGCCATTAAGCTGGTTAAAGCTAAACATAACGGAAGCGATCTTAAGATTAAGTTCGATAAAAATGTGTCTTCAGGAAAAGAATTTCATTTTATAATAGATAGTATTCAGCGCCAGTCAGAAGCTTCGAATTTAGAAATTATATATGACGGAAATGATTTTGACATCGATCAGAAAGGACAAATCGATTTTCCGATTACGAGCATCAACGAATTTAAAGTTATAAAGGTTGAAATTCCAGATGGAAACAATCAGCAGGTTTTAATTAATTTCTCCGAGCCTTTAGAAAAAGGTCAGGATTTTGCTGGATTGGTTTCGATTCAGAATACCAATAATTTGAAATTTTCTACACAAGGAAATTTACTAAAAGTATATTTTACGAATCAAAATGCACCTAAAAAAGAAAAGACTGTAACAGTAGTTGCAGAAGAACCAGTTGCAGTAGCTGTAGATTCCGCAGCAGTTGTAGTCGATTCTGCTGCAGTGGCAGTTGATTCTGCCGCCGCAGTTGTAGAAGATGCTGTTGAATATGTGCCAGACGAAGAACCAGAACAAGTTGTTACGGGCGAATTATTATTGGAAGTTTTTCAAGGAATAGAAAGCCAATATGGCAAAAAACTGGAAAACAATTATTCGGAGAAAATTTCTTTTGATCAGATAAAACCCAATGTTCGTTTTATTAAAAACGGAACGATTCTGCCAAGTTCAAATAATTTAAAATTAAATTTTGAAGCTGTAAATCTGAGTGCTGTAGATGTTAAAGTGTACAAAATCTACAAAAATAACATTCTGCAATTTCTTCAATACAATGAATTAAACGGCGGACAAAATCTAAAGAAAGTCGCCCAGCCAATTGCCAAAACAACACTGAATTTAAAAGAAAGTACGCTCGTAAATCTCTCTAAATGGAATACGTATGCTTTAGATTTGTCTAAAATCATTAAACCAGAACCGGGAGCAATTTACAGAGTTGAATTTGTTTATAAAAAGAAATACTCGCTTTACAAATGTGAAACTTCAGAAGGAAATGACGATGAAGCTGAGGAGGAAGAAGTGGATGAAAATGATGTAAACTACAGCGGAAACTCTTACGACGATTACTATTATTATGACGATTACGATTGGAGAGAAAGTCAGGATCCTTGTACAGGTTCTTACTATTATAATGCCAGAATTGCAACTAATATTTTAGCTTCAGATTTAGGAGTTATTGCAAAAAGAGGCGAAAATAAATCGTACTTGTTTGCTGTAAATAATATCGTTACAACTGAGCCAGTTTCAAACGCAAGAGTAGATTTATACAACTTCCAACAACAAAAAATTGCAACAGAAGCAACAAGCAGCGAAGGAATTGCATCTTTCCAATTGGATAAATTTGCCTATTTCGCAATTGTAACTTTAGGCGATCAGTCGACTTACGTGAAGCTGGACGACGGACTTTCGTTATCAGTAAGTAATTTTGATGTTGCCGGAGAGACTTTACAAAAAGGCTTAAAAGGATTTATTTACGGAGAAAGAGGCGTTTGGCGTCCGGGAGATAATCTATATCTGTCATTTATTTTGAATGATGCTGCGAATAAACTTCCGAAATCTCATCCAATCAAATTCAGATTAAACGATCCGAATGGTAAAACAGTTTATCAAACCGTTCAAAAAACAAATGATCTAAACCATTACGCTTTTATAGTTCCAACGAATCAAGATGCGCCAACAGGAAACTGGGAAGCAATGGTAAGCGTTGGAGGCGCAAAATTCTATAAGAGCATTAAGATTGAAACGATTAAACCAAATCGTTTAAAAATCAAAAATACCTTTAGCAGAAAAACACTTTCGGCTTCGTATCCAAATACTGATAATCTTGAAGTAACATGGCTTCACGGTGCAATTGCTAAGAATTTGAATGTAGAAATGCAGGCTAAATTCTCTCAGCAAAGCACAACGTTTAAAGGTTATGAAAAATATACTTTTGATGATTTAGCTCGTCAATTCAGCACAGAAGAAATCAATGTCTTCTCTGGAAAATTAAACGAAAACGGAAAAGCATCGGTAAACATTCAGCCAAGATTACAGGGTCAGGCGCCAGGAATGCTTCGCGCTTCATTTATTACAAAAGTGTATGAAGAAGGAGGAGATTTTAGTACAGATGTAATGTCAACGACTTATTCTCCGTACAAAACCTACGTTGGACTTAAAACTCCTGAACTGAACAAGTACAGCATGCTCGAAACGAGAACAAACAATCGTTTTGACGTAGTAACGGTTGATGAAAACGGAAGGCCAAAATCAGTTCATAATCTCGAAGTACGAGTTTACAAAGTAGACTGGAGATGGTGGTGGGATTCTTCAAGCGATAATTTATCAAATTATAACTCGTCGAATGCAACTACTTCGTACAAAACTTTTGTAATCAATACCGATTCAAGCGGAAAAGGAAGTTTTCAATTTGCCTTGACAGACGAAGAATGGGGACGTTATTTAATTCGTGTTGCCGATCAGCAAGATGGTCATGCGGCCTCATTGACAGTAAATATTGACTGGCCAATCTGGTCTGGAAAAACACGTAATAGAGACGCTTCAACTGCTAATATGTTAGTTTTTTCTACCGATAAGAAAAATTATGAAGTTGGAGAAAAAGCACAAATATCTTTCCCTTCAAGTGAAGGTGGACGCGCTTTAATTTCAATAGAAAACGGATCAAGAGTAGTGCAGACTATTTGGGCTGAGACTAAAAAAGGAGAAACTAAAGTTGAGGTTCCAATTACAGGAGCAATGGCACCAAACGTATATTTTAATATTACATTATTGCAGCCACACGCTTCAACCAAAAACGATTCGCCAATTCGTATGTATGGGATTGTTCCTGTTGAAGTTGTAGATAAAAACACTATTTTGGCGCCAACGATTAATATGCCAGATGTTTTAAGGCCAGAACAGCCATTTACAGTAAAAGTAGGTGAGAAATCAGGCAAAGAAATGACATATACAATCGCAGTTGTAGATGAAGGGCTTTTGGATTTAACTCGCTTTAAAACACCAAATGCATGGGATAGTTTCTATGTTCGTGAAGCTTTAGGTGTAAAAACTTGGGACATTTACGATGATGTAATTGGCGCTTATGGCGGAAAAATAAGCCAGATTTTCAGTATTGGTGGAGATCAGGATTTAGGTGGAGGAAAAGCTAAAAAAGCTAACCGTTTTAAACCTGTTGTATTGTATTACGGACCATTCAAATTAGAAAAAGGAGAAACAAAATCACATCAATTAAAACTACCTAAATACATTGGTTCTGTTAGAACAATGGTTGTGGCAGGCGATGCAAAAACAAGCGCTTACGGAAGTGTAGAAAAAGCAACACAAGTTAAGAGTCCGTTGATGGTGTTGGCTTCGTTGCCAAGAAAAATTTCACCTTCTGAAAAAGTAACGTTGCCTGTAACGGTTTTTGCAACTGAAAACAAGATCAAAAATGTTTCAATTCAGGTAAAAACAAGCAATGGATTAAAAGTAATGGGAAGTGCGGTTCAAAGCTTGAATTTTGCACAGCCAGATGAAAAAATGGCTTACTTTAATTTGGTTGTCGGATCTGCTACTGGAATTGCAAAAGTTCAGGTAATTGCAACATCTGGCAGCGAGAAATCGGTTTATGATGTTGAAATTGATATGACAAATCCGAATCCAGTTACAAGTACTTTCACAGATGTTGTTTTAACGCCAAATAGCACTAAAACAATTTCATGGAAAACATTTGGAATTGCTGGAAGTAATAAAGCAAGATTAGAAGTTTCGTCAATGCCGTCAATGAATTTGAATGGAAGATTGCAATTCTTAATTCAGTACCCACATGGTTGTGTAGAACAGACAACTTCATCTGTTTTCCCGCAATTGTATTTAGGCGATGTAGCAGATATTGATGCAAAACGAAAAGATCTGATTCAGAAAAACATTGCAGCTGGAATTGCAAGATTGGGTAATTTCCAGTTATCAAATGGAGGAATGCCTTACTGGCAAGGAAATGCAATTGCAGACGATTGGGGAACTTCATACGCTGGACATTTCTTGATCGAAGCAGAGAAAAAAGGGTATGTATTGCCAATTAATTTCAAATCAAAATGGTTAGGTTATCAGCAGAAAGAAGCGAAACAATGGCGATTTGAACCAAAATATGGAAATGATTTAGCTCAGGCGTATCGTTTGTATACTTTAGCTTTAGCTGGAAATGCCGATTTATCAGCAATGAACAGATTGAGAGAAACAAAAGGTATTTCGAATGAAAGTATGCTTCGTTTGGCAGCGGCTTATGTTTTAGCAGGTCAAAAATCGGCGGGACAAAGTTTATTCTTGAAAACCAGCATTGATGGAAGTTCAGATAGCTACAGTTATTACTATTATGGTTCGAGCGAAAGAAATAGAGCAATGGCATTAGAAACGATGCTTTTATTAGATCAAAAACAAAAGGCGTTTGTAACAGCAACGAAATTGGCTAAAGAAATGTCGGCTAATCAATGGATGAGTACCCAGACAACGGCTTATTGTTTGTATGCAATGTCAAAATTTGCAGTAAGTAATGGCCCAAAAGGAATCAATATCCAATTCAGTAAAAACGGAAAAGGTGAGACAATAAATACAGGTAAATCGGTTGCAGATCGTAGTTTGTCTGCTGCTTCTGGTACAAACAGTATTACATTAAAAAACAATAAAGCTAATACGGTATATGTTCGTGTATTAAACACAGGAATATTGCCAATCGGACAAGAAAATGCGGTTCAAAGTGACGTTACGGCTTCTATAGTTTTCAAAAATAGAAAAGGAAGTGTAATCAATGTTTCAAGAATTAATCAGGGAACTGAATTTGTTGCCGAGGTTACAATTAAAAATCAAAGAGGAGAAAGTGTTCAAAACGTGGCATTATCACAAATTCTGCCTTCAGGATTCGAAATTGTAAATACTCGTTTCACAGATTACGGAGACGCAGTAAACAATATAGCAGATTATATTGATATTCGAGACGATAGAACAAATTTCTATTTCGGAATGAAAGCCAGAGAAACTAAAGTTTTCCGAATTCTGCTAAACGCATCGTATTTAGGAAACTATTATTTGCCTGGATTGCAATGTGAAGCAATGTATGATAATACATTCTTAGCGAGAACAAAAGGATTCTGGGTTGAGGTGGTGAAATAAAGTTTTTTTAGCCACAGATTATACGAATTAAAAGGATTTTAAATCTATGTTAATCTGTGTAATCTGTGGGTAAAAAATCTTTGTGATAAAAGGTCTCCCGCAGATTTTGAAGATCAAGCAGATAAAAATAAGATCTGCTAAATCTGTGAGAGAAAAACTTTGCGAACTTTGCGCCTTTGCGGTTAAAAAAACAAGCATTGAAAAATAAAATTAAAGCGTTTTTACAACGCATCATAAACTGGATTAAAAAAAATAAAATAAAATCAGCAATTGCATTTTTGCTCTTGCTGATTTACTATTTTTCGATACCCCGAATGTTATTCAAGGAACCTTACTCGACAGTAATAGAAAGCAAAGAAGGAGAACTTCTAGGAGCGAAAATTGCACGTGACGGGCAATGGCGTTTTCCGGCACAAGATAGCGTTCCTGATAAATTCAAGAAATGCATTGTTTATTTTGAAGACGAATACTTTTATAACCATCCAGGTTTTAATCCCGGAGCGATGATAAATGCTTTTAAACAAAACAGAAAAGAAGGAAAAGTAGTTAGAGGCGGGAGTACGCTGACTCAGCAAGTCATTCGATTATCCCGAAAAGGAAAAAACAGAACCTATTTTGAAAAAATAATAGAAATTATTCTCGCGACAAGACTAGAATTAGGCTATTCTAAAAATGAAATTCTAGAAATGTATGCAGCACATGCACCATTTGGGGGAAATGTTGTGGGATTAGAAATGGCTTCGTGGCGTTATTTTGGCGTTCAGTCCAATCAATTATCTTGGGCAGAAAATGCAGTTTTGGCAGTTTTACCGAATGCGCCAAGTTTAATTTATCCTGGAAAAAATCAAATTAAATTGTTGAATAAAAGAAACCGTCTTTTATTAAAACTGCATCAGGAAGGAATAATAGACAAACAGACGTACGAGCTATCTATAGAAGAACCTCTTCCTCAAAAGCCATACGATCTGCCTCAAATAGCACCACATTTGTTGCAGAGAGTGGCGAAAAATGAAGAAGGAACAAGAGTAAAAACTACAATTGATTATGCTTTACAAAATCGTGTCAATCAAATTGCTAGATATTATTACAATCAGTATAAGCAGAATGAAGTTCATAATCTAGCTATTTTGGTAATAGATGTTCAGAGTAGAAATGTAATGAGTTATGTTGGGAATTCTCCAGCAGATGCGGATCATCAAAAAGATGTCGATATTATTGATGCACCAAGAAGTACAGGAAGTATTTTAAAGCCATTTTTGTATGGAGCGATGTTAGATGACGGCGAGTTATTGCCGAATACTTTAGTAGCCGATATTCCAACGCAAATTTCAGGGTATACACCTCAAAATTTTAATTTGACATTTGACGGAGCTGTTCCGGCACATCGTGCATTGTCTCGTTCACTCAATATTCCCGCAGTTTTGATGCTTCAGGAATTTACTGTAAACAAGTTTTATGAAGAGCTTCAAAAATTCAAATTAAAAAACATAAATAAAACGCCTGATCATTACGGTTTGTCCCTAATTTTGGGAGGAGCCGAAAGTAATTTATGGGATTTATGCAGGACATACGCTAATCTTTCTTCTACATTAAATTACTTTGCAAAACATCAGGCAAAATATAGGACGAATGAGTTCACAGAGTTAAATTATAAAAACGATTTTAAGCCCGATTTTGGCTCAGAAACAGATCAAAAGAATATTCTAGGCGCTGGATCAATTTGGCTAACATACAACGCAATGGAGGAAGTCAACAGACCTGAAGGAGATGAAGCCTGGAAGTTTTATGACAGTTCGCTTAAAATTGCATGGAAAACAGGAACAAGTTTTGGAAATAGAGATGCATGGGCAATTGGAACCAATTCAAGATATGTAGTTGGAATTTGGGTAGGAAACGCAACGGGCGAGGGGAGGCCAACTCTAACAGGAGTTACCAGTGCCGCGCCAATTTTATTTGATGTTTTTAATTTACTGCCAAGACAAAGATGGTTTGATACACCGTATAAAGATTTATCCGAAGTTGAGGTTTGCCGTTTAAGCGGCTATTTAGCAAAAGACAATTGTCCGAAAATCAAACAATGGGTTCCTAAAAAAGGGAAATCAACCAAAGTATGTCCCTATCATAAAACCGTTCATTTAGATAAAACAGAACAATTTCAAGTAAACAGCAGTTGCGAAAGCATTGAAAATATTGTGACTAAAAACTGGTTTGTTCTGCCTCCTGTTATGGCATGGTATTACAAAAGCCAGCATATAGAATATTTGCCGTTGCCTCCTTTTAAAGAAGGTTGTGAAGGAACACAAACCACAACGATGGATTTTATTTATCCGAAAGCAAATAGTAAAATCTATTTAACAAAGGATTTTAACAGCAATATACAGCCTGTAATTTTAAAAGTAGCGTATTCTGAAAGGGATAAAGTATTGTTTTGGTATGTTGATGATGTATATAAGGCTACAACTAAAACCTTTCATGAACTGCCTATAACTCCAACAACAGGAACGCATTATATTACGGTTGTAGATGCTTCAGGAAATGAAATTAGAAGAAAAATCGAAATTGTAAGAGAATAAGTTACATCATTTTCATTTGTGTATAAATCTTTTTTGGTTTAGTAGTAAGTCTAAATGTTGTATTGATAGTGAACCCTTTTATTTCTGGTATTTTGTTGTCTGAAAATGGTTTTGAATAGCCGAATCCTAAATCCATCATATTAAATAATGTCAAGCCTGAAACAATATATGCATGTTTAGTAGACGCACCTCCTTTTAAAAACAATAAATATTGAGTATTGTAGGATAAATGAAAATCAGGAAGACCAAAATAATTTCCGTTGTAACTGTTTGTAATTCCGTATCCTGCTCCTAAAAAGAATTTATTGTAACTATCTTTATTTAAGCACAATTCAACTCCGGCACTAAACAAGCTTTTATTTGCTGTTGAATAATTTAAATCAAAAATTAAAGGAAAGTCTAAAGTCTTTTTAAGTGAAAGAAAAGCAGAGTCTGTCAGCGTTCCATTTTGATTATACCATTTTGCATTTCCTGTTAAATAGGTTCCATTTTCATCCGTCGAAAAACCTTCGAATTGAAGATTATTTGTGCCGATGTAATAATAGTTGAGAGGATACGTCTGTTTAACTCCTCTTTGAAGCCAGCAGGCTCCGATAGGCCTATTCTGCTGTTTGATTCGGTAATAAACGGACTTATCTTTCGTCGTTATTTTCCAATTTTGATCAACGAAAATGGTATCATTCTGAGCAGATATTCTTGAAAGGTTTAAAAATGAAAGAATGAGAATAAGACTAACTGTCTTAAAACGTATAAAAAAAGAATAGGTAAGCATTTTGCAAATTAAAAGAAAGATTTTAATTTGTAAATGTAAGAATAATATTAAAAATAATACGATTTAAAACAAAAAAACCGCCAATCTCACGAAAGGCGGTTCTTTGTTTTTTATTCTGTAATAACATTTCCTTTTTTGTCGTAGAAATGATACTCTAAATACGTGTAAGCGTCACGAGGTATGATTTTCACCCATTTCTTATGTTCAAAAAACCATTTTGAACGTAATGATGGAAAACCTTTGCTGAGGTATGCAGCCACAAACGGGTGTGTATTAAGCACAACTTTATTGTGGGTTTTTAAAAGTCTTTCTAAATCAGCGGTGATCTTATCAATGATTAAAATTGGAGCTTCAATTTCACCATTATGTTTGTTAGGATCTTCCTCTCTGGTTTTGATATTCACTTCTGGTCTTACGCGCTGTCTTGTAATCTGGACCAAACCAAATTTACTAGGCGGTAATATTTTATGTTTTGCTTTATCGTCGCTCATTTCTTCTCGCAAGAAGTCGAACAAAACTTTCCTGTTTTCTGGATTAGACATATCGATAAAATCAACTACGATAATTCCGCCCATATCACGCAGACGTAGTTGTCTTGCGATTTCAGCAGCGGCAATCATATTTACTTCCATGGCTGTGTCTTCTTGGTTGGTCGCTTTATTAGAACGGTTTCCGCTGTTTACGTCAATGACATGAAGGGCTTCGGTATGTTCTATGATAAGATAAGCACCTTTACTCATGGAAACAGTTCGGCCAAATGAAGTTTTGATTTGTCTCTCTATATTGTATTTCTCAAAAATCGGAGTGTCATTTGATTGATAAAACTTGACAATCGATTGTTTTGAAGGAGCAATTTCTTGCAGATATTCCTTCGTTTGATGGTACAACTCTTCATCATCTATTTGGATACCACTAAAGGTATCATTGAATACATCTCTTAATATTGAAGAAGCTCTATTTAGCTCTCCTAATACTTTTGATGGATGATGAGCAGTTGGTAATTTTTTACACATTGCAGACCATCTGCCAAGCAGGTTCTGCAAATCTTTTTCTAATTCGGCTACGTTTTTGCCTTCTGCTACTGTACGAACAATAACACCAAATCCTTTAGGTTTGATAGATAGAACAAGTTTTTTTAGACGATCCTTTTCTTTTTTGTCTTCTATTTTTTGAGAAATAGAAACACGATCAGAAAAAGGAACTAGAACGATAAATCTTCCGGCAAGAGAAAGCTCAGCACTTATTCTTGGACCCTTGGTCGATATAGGTTCTTTAACTACTTGAACTAAAACAGATTGATTGGCACTTAAAATATCAGTAATGATGCCATCTTTGTCAATCTCTTTTTCAAACTGAAAGGTTTTTAGGGAGAAATCTTTTAATTTACCTGCGCTTACAAGTTTTATGAATTTCAGTTGGGAAGCTAAGTTTGGACCTAAATCATGATAATGTAAAAAGGCATCTTTTTCGAAGCCCACATTTACAAAAGCAGCATTAAGTCCAGCAACTGGTTTTCTGATTTTAGCAATAAAAATATCGCCAACCTGAAAGTTGCTTTTCTCTTCTTCTTTGTGCAATTCAATTAGTTTTCCATCTTTTAATAAGGCAAAATCTACGGCATCAGAACTAGATCTAATGATTAATTCTTTATTCACACTGTAAATTTTTATCTGTTTTTTCAGAAAATAGAAAAAAGAGAGAAGAGTATAGATTATAAAAATCTAAAATCTTAGGTCTAAAATCTAAAATCTTATCTACAGATGGATTAAACAATATTTTAACAGGTATTAACCCGAAGGAGTTATTTTGTCAGTTTTTAGTTCCGGTAAGCAGTTTAAAGCTGCAAACTGTAATCTGTGACTGAGACTATAGAACTCCAATTTCAATGAACGTTTAAAAAGAAAAAAGTAGTTTAAAACTACTTTTTCTTTTTGTGGCGGTTAGCTCTCGCTCTTTTTTTACGTTTGTGAGTCGCTACCTTATGTCTCTTTCTTTTTTTACCACTTGGCATATTGTGTCAGATTTTATGTTAATTAATATTATTTTGCTTCGTTGTTTGTTTTAACCCCTTCTACAAAAACTTTTGCAGGTTTAAACGCAGGAATGTTGTGTGCTGGAATTTTAATAGTAGTGTTTTTAGAAATGTTTCTTCCAGTTTTTTCAGCTCTAGTTTTAACGATAAAACTACCGAAACCTCTAAGGTATACATTGTCTCCAGTTTCTAAAGAAGTCTTCACTTCTTCCATAAAAGTTTCTACTGTTGCTTGAACGTCTCCTTTTTCAAGACCTAGTTTCTCTGAAATCTTCGCTACGATATCTGCTTTCGTCATTTTCTTTCCTATTTTATTTTATAAATGGTGTACTATTTTTTTGAGTTTGCAAATATAGGAATTAAAAAAATAATTAATCAAGCTAATTCGTTAAATTTTAATTACATAAACATTTACTTTTGCAATCTAAGTATTTTGCAATGGATTTTTATAACATATTGATAAAATGGTATTTACAGAACAAGCGTGATTTACCGTGGCGAAAAACGGTCGATCCGTACCAAATTTGGCTCTCAGAAATTATGCTTCAGCAAACGCGAGTTGCGCAAGGAATGCCTTACTTTTTCTCATTTACCAAGGAATTTCCTACTGTAAAAGATTTGGCAGATGCGCCAGAAGAGAAGATTTTGAAACTTTGGCAAGGCTTAGGATATTATTCTCGTGCTCGAAATCTTCATAAAACGGCTCAATATATAAGTAATGATCTAAATGGAGTTTTTCCTGATTCTTATAAAGAACTTTTAAAACTTAAAGGTGTTGGCGAATATACAGCTGCCGCAATAGCTTCTTTTTCGTATAATGAATCTGTTCCTGTTGTAGATGGAAACGTATTTAGAGTATTATCTCGCTATTTTGATATAGAATCTGATATTGCGCTGCCGGCAACTAAAAAAGAGTTTGCTGCTTTAGCACAAGAATTAATGCCAAAAGATAATCCTGCAATTTTTAATCAGGCCATAATGGAGTTTGGCGCGCTGCAATGTGTTCCTAAAAGTCCTGATTGTTCTGTTTGCGTTTTTAATGAAAGTTGCGCTGCATTGCAAAAAGGAAAAGTTAACAAGCTTCCCGTGAAATCGAAAAAAGTAAAAGTGACCAATCGTTACTTTAATTATTTGATATTAGAAGATGTCTTAGGAAATACATTAATTCAAAAAAGAACTGCAAAAGGAATCTGGCATAATTTATATGAGTTTCCGTTGTTGGAAACAGAAGCTATTGCCGATTTTGATTTGGTTTCTAAAAAAGCCAAGAACGAATTTTTTTCAGATTATACTATTATAAGTATGGAAGATTACAGTGAATCGACCGTAATTCATAAACTTTCGCATCAGCATCTGCACATACAATTCTGGAAAATTAGAGTGCAAGATAAAATCGAAAACGGAATAGATTCTCAAAAATTAAAAACTTTTCCTTTTCCTATTGTGATATATAATTTTATAGAAAAGCAAGAAATAAATTGCTAAAAAAATGTATCTTTGGGAGAAATACCACCAAAAACTATGAACGGAACATTAAATAAAGTGATGCTTATTGGCCATTTAGGCGATGATGTAAAGATGCATTATTTTGATGGAGGAAACTGCATCGGACGTTTTCAATTGGCTACCAATGAGGTGTATATCAATAAAACGACCAATGAAAAGATTACTTCTACAGAATGGCATAATTTGGTTGTGCGTAATAAAGCCGCAGAGATTTGCGAAAAATATCTTTCTAAAGGAGATAAGATTTATGTTGAGGGAAGAATAAAATCTCGTCAATGGCAAACAGAAGATGGAACCACTAAATATACTACAGAAATTCAGGTTACTGAGTTTACTTTCCTGACAACCAAAAAAGAAACTGCGTATACAAAACAAAATCAAGATACAGAGTCGCCAAAAAACACTAACTTTGACGCTCCTGAAGGGCTCCCGATTAATGATCTGCCCTTTTAAGTGATGTTTAACTAATTTTATACAATTTGGACCCAGAGCCCAGTTTACTTTTTTCTACAAATCTTGACGCTAATTTAATTATTGGTTTCGTCGGAATTTTTATTTTATTATTTCTTTCGGCAATCGTTTCTGGTGCCGAAGTAGCCCTTTTTTCTTTATCACAGCAAGATATCGATGATTCTTTAAACGATAATCCTGCAAAAGGTAAAATTATTTCGAACTTATTAGACAAGCCTAAAAAGCTTTTAGCGACTTTGTTGGTTGCTAATAATTTTTTCAACATTGGCGTAGTCATTTTATTTGCTTACATGGGGCAGAATATTTTTGCCAATGTAAGTTCGCCAGCTTTTAAATTTACTCTAGAAGTTATCTTGGTAACTTTTTTAATTTTATTGTTTGGTGAAGTTCTTCCTAAAGTTTACGCAAGTAGAAACAGCATTCGTTTTGCTAAAGGCGTTGCTTATCCGCTGGCATTTTTAGATAAAGTGCTTTCTCCAGTAAGTTTGCCAATGCGTGCTTTTACAATATATTTACAGAATAAATTAGGCAAGCAAAAGAATAATTTTTCTATTAATCAGCTTTCTCAGGCTTTAGAATTAACAGATTCTGAAGGAACTTCGACAGAAGAACAAAAGATTTTAGAAGGAATTGTTTCTTTTGGAAATACAGATACAAAGCAAGTAATGAGTCCGAGAATAGATATTTTTGCATTGGAAATATCAGAAACTTTCTCAGAGATTTATCCCAAAATAATTGAAACTGGTTTTTCGAGAATTCCTATTTATCGTGATAATATTGATCAGATTGAAGGAGTGCTTTTTGTGAAAGATTTATTACCTCATATTGATAAAGAAGAGTTTGACTGGACTTCTTTAATCAGAGAAGCTTTTTTTGTTCCTGAGAATAAAAAATTGGACAACCTTTTAAAGGATTTTCAGAGCCTAAAAAGCCATTTGGCAATTGTGGTTGATGAATATGGAGGAACATCTGGATTGGTTTCGTTAGAAGACGTTATTGAAGAGATTGTTGGAGATATTAGTGATGAGTTTGACGATGAAAACCTGAACTTCTCACAAATAGATGAGAATAATTTTCTTTTTGAAGGAAAAATAAACCTGAAAGATTTTTATAGAATTGTAGATGTTGACGAAGATGTTTTTGAAGCTCATAAAGGAGAAGCAGAAACATTGGCGGGATTTATTCTAGAAATTTTAGGTAATTTTCCGAAAAAGGATCAAAAAGTACCTTTTAAAAACTGTATTTTCACAGTAGAAACAGTAGACAAAAAGCGTGTAAAACAAATAAAAGTAACCATAAATTAAAATGTTTAATAGAATACTTTCAATAACAGCAATTTTGCTTGCTCTAACGGTTATAAGCTGTAAAAATGATGTTTTGCCAAAACCTGCGAGTTATCTGCGATTGGATTATCCAGAAGCAAAATATGTGAATTTTGAAAACAATTGCCCATTTGTTTTTCAGATGAATGAAGACGCTATTATAAAAGGCGAAAAAGAATGTGGTTTTGCAATTACCTATCCAAAGATGAAAGCGACCATTTATTTGACGTACAAGCCAGTAAATGGCAATATTGATAAATTGCTACGTGACGCCCAAAAGCTGACTTACGAGCACGTTATTAAAGCTGATGATATTTTAGAACAACCGTATTTAAATCCAGAGAAAAAGGTTTACGGAATGTTTTATCAAGTTGATGGAAATGCAGCGACAAATTCTCAGTTCTACGTTACCGACAGTACAAAACACTTTTTAATTGGTTCGGTATATTTTTATGCAAAACCAAACTTTGATTCGATTATGCCTGCAGCGAGTTATGTTAAGAATGATATGCAGCGTTTGATGGAAACATTGAAATGGAAATAAAAATAAAAAGGATTCAATTTGAATCCTTTTTATTTTTTTAGCGTAAGAAAAATTATACTTTTGTTTGGAGTTGATAGATTGAATCTGTAACATACAGAAAGATTGGTGTTTTTTACGGATTGCTTTATTTTTTATTTCTAATAATTATCTTTGAATTATGAGCACATTAACGAAACCAAGTCATATAGGGCGAAAAATAAGCCGTATTCGTGAACTAAAAGATATGAAGCAGGAAGCATTGGCTCAGGCTTTAGGAACTAATCAACAAGCAATATCTGCTATGGAAAACAGTGAAACTATTGATGATGATAAACTCAAAGAAGTGGCAAAAGCCCTTGGCGTAACTGTGGAAGCAATTAAGAATTTTTCTGAAGAAAATATGATAAATTACTTTAATACTTTTACTGATCATAGTGCAGGAACTTTCAATAATCATTGCACTTTCAATCCGTTAGATAAAATGATGGAACTTGTAGATGAAAATAGAAAACTATATGAGCGTCTATTAGAATCGGAAAAAGAGAAAAATGCTTATTTAGAGAAAGGATTTAAAGAGAAGTAATCTTTAGTTAAAATATTAAATGAATTAAAAAAGGCGCTCAAATTTGAACGCCTTTTTAAGTTTATTAATTTAGAATTTAAGACTTAAAATTCGAAACCTTATATGTTTTTCCGTCTCCAGTTTCTTGAACTACTTTTGTTAAAGATTCTGAGTTTTGGATTGTTTTATCAAAACTTACAGTTGCCGTTTTTTTGTCAAAATCAACAGTTGCTTTTTCAACTCCGTCAAGATTTGCTAATTCTTCTTCAATTGTTTTAGCGCATCCAACAGCGCAAGTCATTCCGTCAATTGTGAAACTTGCAGTTTGAAGATTTTCAGCAGCGATTGGTTTGTGTTCTTTTGGAGCACTTTTTTCTGCATTTACGACTTCAAGGCTTTTGTCTTCTGCTTTTTTACAGCCAACAAATACTAAACCAGCGATTGTTGCGGCGATTAAGATTTTTGAAATTTTCATTATATATAAATTTAAAAATTGCGAATTAGATTCTTGCAAAATTAATAAAAAGAGAATGCTTAGTTCGTAAAATAATTACAAATTTGCAATAAAATACAAATTATGGAAACAAAACAGTTAAAGTGGGTTTACTTAACTATTCTCTCTCTTATTTGGGGAAGTTCTTTTATTCTGATAAAAAAGGGATTGATTGGGTTAACGGCAATTCAAGTCGGTTCGTTCCGAATTATTTTTGCTGCGCTGTTTCTGTTGATTGTAGGTTTTAATAGCTTAAAAAAGATTTCGCGTCGTCAGTGGAAATATGTTGCGATAACTTCACTGTTTGGAACTTTTATGCCAGCTTATCTTTTTGCTATTGCCGAAACCCAAGTAAATAGCTCTATTGTGGCGATTTTGAATTCGCTTACACCTTTAAATACTTTAATTTTAGGAATTATAGCATTTGGGATTCAGTTTCAAAAAAGGCAGGTTTTAGGTGTTTTCGTAGGGCTCGCTGGTTGTTTGCTTTTGGTTTTAAGCGGAGATTCTTCTAGTGGAACTCAAAATTATTTGTATGTGCTATTGGTTATAATTGCGACGCTTAGTTATGCAATCAATGTCAATTTAATTAAAAAATATTTACACGATTTAAATTCTGTAAGTATTACAACAGGAAATTTTGCAGTTTTGCTTTTACCGGCATTAATCATTTTAAGTACAACCGATATTAGCCAGAAAATACATTTTGCAGAAACGCAGCATTCTATACTTTTTGTGGCAATTTTAGGTGTTTTAGGAACTGGAATCGCCAATATTCTTTTCTTTAAATTAATTCAGATGTCGTCGCCTATATTTGCAACATCGGTAACATATTTGATTCCGATAGTTGCCTTCTTTTGGGGGTTATTAGATAACGAAATGTTGACACCAATTCAGTCTGTAGGAGCGTTTATTATTTTGATTGGAGTCTATTTATCGGCTAAGAAGTGATTTTGAATTATGAGTTATGAGTTATGAGTTATGAGCGGACTTCTAATTCGTTCAAACTGACAACCTGGTAATAAAAAAAAAAGGCTTTGTCAAAGTTTCAAACTTTGACAAAGCCTTAAAATCTTAAACACTTAGCAACTTAGTATCTCAGAACCTTAGCACCTTAAAGAAAATCCTTCTCAGAAACGCCTTCGTTTATTTTAATATCAGACATTTTGATATCTAATTCAAAGCCAACATTTTGAACTAAATTAAAAGGAACTTTAATGCCTTTTACTTCTTTATAATCGTTAAAATTGGTGATTTGTTCTACTGATTTTCCGCCTTGCTCACGAACTTTAGATTCGGCTGTTTTTAAGCCAGATTTAACGTCATAATAATACTTTGTTTTACCGTCTTTAATTACGTAAGCATCACTTCCGTTAATTGGTTCAATTCCTTCTACTTTTAGGTCGGTTCTCTTTGCAAGTTGTAATTCTTCAAATGGCGCTGCATTTGCTTTCATTTCGGCTAAATCTTCGCCTTCAAGGTTTTTTCTTTTTCCTTGTTGTTCTACATAAGCGCCTTTTTCATTCACAACTTGTTTCATTAAATTCATAGTTCCCATTGAAAGTGAAACCATCATTTTTCCTTTTGAATCTAATTTAGAAGTAAAAGTTAATGGAGTAGGAGCTTGAGGAACAGTTGTAGAGCCGTTCATGTATAAAGTTTTTACTGCGCTAACAGCTTTTTCTCCTCCAATTGCATTGATATAGTTTTCAAAAACTGTTTTAGCACTAATATCTTTAGGAGCTTCTTTTTTTGTTGCAGGTTTTTCAACAGGATTTCCATATTTATCGAAATAATAAATCGGAATTTGTAATTTTTCTAAACCAGAAATTACATCCGATCCTTTTCCGACAATCACAATACGCATATTGTCCAATAAGAAATATTTGTTTGCAACACGATAAATATCGTCTGCAGTAACATTATTGATTGTTTGAATGTATTTTTCGTAGAAATCGGCAGGAAGTTTTTCTGTTTCAATGTTCAAAGCGTAACGTGCAACAGCTTGTGGTTTTTCAACTTGCATTACAAATCTTCCAATATATCCAGCTTTTACATTTCTTAAAACTTCTGGATCAACTCTTTCTGTTCTAATTCGTTTTATTTCTTTTACAAATTGAACAACAGCACTATCTGTTACAGTGTTTCTAACTGCTGATGAAGCTTTGAATTTGGTAACATATTTTCCGCTTCCGATGCTAGAATTTGCGCCATACGTCCAAGCATGTTCTTCGCGTAAATTCATATTTAAATAACTATTGAAATCGCCTCCAAGAATTTGATTTGCAATTACTGCAGGGAAAAAATCTGGATCGCTCATTCTTAAATTTACAGTATTTACTAATGAAATTTCAGATTGAACCGCATTTGGAACATCAACAAAATCAATTTGTAAGTTTGAAACATTCGTCGGATTTGGGTAAGTGTTTTTTGGTGCTGCTTGCTTTTTCCATCCGCTGAATAATTTCTCAACAGCAGCTTTTACTTCTTTAAATTTGATATCTCCAATAACAACTAAATAAGCGTTTTCTGGAACAAAGTAAGTGTTGTAGTTGTTTTGAACATCTGCAAGCGTTACATTTTTTACAGTTTCTTCAGAAAGATATTCTCCTGTTGGATGATTTTTTCCGAAAGCTAAAACATCGACCACTCGGTTTGAAATAGCAGGAACGCTTTTTTCGTCAGCTTTAAGGCCTTCTAAAAGTTTTGCTTTTTCTTTGTCAAATTCGGTTTGAGTGAAATTTGGCTGTAAAGCGCCTTCTGCTAAAAGTTCTAAAACGCGTGCAGAATATTTTGATAATGAACTTGCATAAGCACCTTGAGAAGTAAAATTGATATTAGCTCCATAAAAATCAATTTCTTCGTTAAAGGCCTCTTTGGTTGTTTTTTTAGTTCCGTTTCCAATTAAGCTACTAGTTAATTCGTCAACGCCTTTTTTGTTGCCTTCAGTAAAAGGAGCGTTGTCTAAAGTAAGTGTAAAGCTAACTCTAGGCAATTTATGGTTTTCAACAACTAAAACCTTCATTCCGTTTGCTAAAACAAAGGTCTGTGGTTTTTTGATGTTGACTACTGGGGCATTTCCTGGTTTGGGTTGTGGACGATCTTGTGCTTGCATAATTCCAGTTAGGAAAATAAGGATTAAAAAAGGATATATTTTTTTCATGATTCGATATTCTTAGTTTTGAGATTTGGCAGTTGGAACATAATCTAAAATCAAACGTTGGTTCGGATTTAAATATTTCTTGGCAACTTCTCTTATTTCTTCTCTTGTTATAGAATGGTAAATGTCGATTTCGGTATTAATCAGATTTACATCGCCATAAAGTAAATAATATGAAGCAAGATTTTCTGCAATTCCTTCTACGCTCGAATTGGCATTTACATAATTGTTATCGAATTTGTTTTGTAATTTTTCGTAATCTTTTTCAGAAATAAGATCGGTTTGAATTTTTACAATTTCCTCATCCATTTCTTTTAAAATATCGGCTGTTGTGTATGGAGCCATTGGAAGACCATACAGAATATACATTCCGTAATCTTCTTGGCTAAAACCTACAGCACCAATTTGCAACGCCATTTTTTTGTCGTCTACAATTTTCTTGTACAGTTTAGAACTTTTTCCATCACTTAAATACGATGAAATTAAATCTAAAACCCTTGCATCTCTTGTTTTCATTGAAGGCGTTCTGTAGGAAGCTACAATCATCGGAATCTGGATGTTTGGATCTTCGTAAGTAGCTTTAATCGTTTGGGTGATCGGATCTTCTGTATAGGTTTGTTTTTTAACTTCTTCACCTCGCGGAATTGGTCCAAAATATTTCTGAATCCATTCTTTTGTTTTTGTTTTTTCGAAATCTCCAGCAACCACTAAAACGGCATTATTTGGAGTATAGAATTTTTTGTTGAAAGCTTGGAATTCTTCAAGAGTTGCAGCATCCAAATCTTTCATAGAGCCAATAGTGGTCCATCTGTAAGGATGATTTTTGAACATATTCTTTTTAACCTCGGGAAGAATATTTCCGTATGGCTGATTGTCGTAACGCATTCTTTTTTCTTCTTTTACTACTTCATTTTGCGTGTCAACTCCAATTTTATTAATAATAGGATGCATCAGTCTTTCAGATTCCATCCATAGACCAAGTTCTAAACTGTTAGATGGAAAAACTTCATAATAATATGTTCTGTCATCAGAGGTATTTGCGTTGTTTACACCTCCGTTAGCAGTGACAATTTTCATCCATTCTCCGCGTTTTATATTTTGGGTTCCTTCAAATAATAGATGTTCAAAAAAATGTGCAAAACCAGTTCTGTCTGGGCGTTCGTCTTTTGATCCAACATGATACATTACCGAAGTGATCACGACTGGAGCCGAAGGGTCATTGTGTAAAATGACATGCAGCCCATTGTCTAAATCGTATTCTTCGAAAGCTACTTTTTGGGCATGAGCCACTCCGCCAAGCATTAATGCAGCACTTAACATCATTATTGATTTTTTCATAAAGATTAATAATTTTAAAATATCAACAGTAGTAGGTAGACAAGAGTTGATTTTGGTTACACCAAAAATAGTTTTTTTTAATTAGGTATTACAGATTTGTTTTTAAATTAATGTGATTTTAACAATCTTTTACTTTAAAATAATTTTGTTTTTGATGTAGAACTGCCTGAAAAACAAGGTTTTTTTAAGTAAAAATATTTTTGCTTTTAGGGATTGCACAGTAAATTATTAGTTGTATATTTGCAACCTTAAAAATCAATAAATCAATTTGGTATGTATGCAATCGTAGAGATAGCAGGGCAACAATTTAAAGTAAGCAAAGACTTAAAGGTTTATGTTCACCGTTTAGCTAATGAAGAAGGTTCAAAAGTTTCTTTTGACAAAGTTCTTTTATTAGATGATAACGGAAATGTAACTTTAGGCGCCCCAGCTATAGAAGGTGCTTCAGTAGAAGCTAAAGTGTTACAACACTTAAAAGGTGATAAAGTTATCGTTTTCAAAAAGAAAAGAAGAAAAGGATACAAAAAAAGAAATGGTCACAGACAATATCTTACACAAATTGTAATTGAAGGTATTACTGCAGCAGGAGGAACTAAAAAAGCAGCGGCTAAAAAAGCAGTTGTAGCAGAAGAAGCAGCTACTGAAGAAGTAGAAGCTCCAAAAGCAAAAAAAGCAGCTCCAAAAGCAAAAAAAGAAGCTACTAAAGAATAATAACAATATTTAAACTCATACGTCATGGCTCACAAGAAAGGTGTCGGTAGTTCGAAGAATGGTAGAGAATCAGAATCAAAACGTCTAGGCGTTAAGATTTATGGTGGTCAAGCTGCTATTGCTGGAAACATCATCGTTAGACAAAGAGGTTCAAAACACAATCCAGGTGAAAACGTTTACATTAGTAAAGATCACACTCTTCACGCAAGAGTTGCTGGAGTTGTTAAGTTCCAAAAGAAAAGAGATAACAAATCTTATGTATCTATTATCCCATTCGAGGCATAATAATCATAGATTACTTTTTATAAAAAACCCGTTCAGAAATGATCGGGTTTTTTGTTTTTTATACTTTTATAAAGACTTTAAAACTTATATTTACTTTTACGTTTGTTTTCATTGTCCTAAATATTAAAAGTTGAAAAAAATAATAATACTTATACTGCTGTGTTGTTTTAGTGCTTACGGAAAAGCTGTTTCAGATAATAATGTTAGCAGTTATTTAAATTCGTTAAGCGAAGAACAGAAAAATGTTTTGTATGAATTTGAAGTTCTTAAAAAGAACGGTTTTGAAACAGAACAATTCTGGATGAAACACAAAAATGAATTTTCAAAAATTGATGATAAAGTACGAGATCAATTAGCTTTAGAAGTTTTTGCTAATTCTAAAATAGTGTATGCTCCGCCAAAAGGTTCTGCAGTTCAATTCTGGTTACAAGCGCAATCGCTGGCAAATTGGATGTTTTATCTGTCTGCATTTATTGCTATTTGTGCTATTCTAGCTTTGTTTAAGCGATATTGGAGTCTGTTAATTGATTTTGTTATTAGGCATTTAGCACCATTATTAAGGTTTTTATTTTCACCAATCTTATTGACTTACGAATTGCTGATTGCAAGCGCTTTCTGTATCTATTACGGAGTTTCTATAGATGAATTTGTACTTCGTACAGTTGTGATTCATGTAGGACTGTGTTTGTTGTGGAGTCAATCTACAGCTCTTTTTACGAAAGAATATTTAATTAAACGGTATATTTTTAAAATAGAAAATAACTTTTGGGGCGAAAACTCTTGGGAAGCGGTAAAAACAATTTCTCTCCCTGCTTTATGTCTTACGCTTGCACTTTTGTATGTGCTGTACAGAGTTCCGCAAGACATTTTTTATAACTACGAAATTGTATTATCAGGAATTGCAACAATTTATGCTTTGCCTTTTTGGCGTACTTTAGAAAAGTATTTATATCCGGTTTTATTTCCCTTTAAAAATGATAGAAGAGAAAGAGGTATAAATTCTCTTGGCGGATGTACTGTAATTGCTGTTGTTGTAGTTTTAGTGCTGATTTTTCAAGACAATTTTCTTTTTTATAATGTTATTGCCGCTTTAATAAGTTTGTTGGCGATATCGTTCTTAATTTTGTCCTTGAAAATGAACTACAGATATGATTTCAGAAATTATTACTATCTGCAATTTGTAACCGTACTTTTTTTAAGTTTAACTTTCTTGTACGGCTTCAGTTATCATTTAAATGAAGTTGTTTGGTTTTCGCTGATAGGAACAAGTGCTTATGTAGTCATTAAATATTTTGAAATATTTTCGTTTTTCTCTGATTGGAAAAGAAGTAAAGCTTGGGCTTGGAAACTGCTAGGGGTGGCAGCCTTATTGTGGTTGTTGGCTAAAGGAATTTTATATGTTTCTAAAATCATATATAGAGTTTAAAATAAAAAAACCGAAGCTTGTGCCTCGGTTTTTATTTTTGTATTAGAATTTTTAAATCCTTATTCAGTATCCTTAGTTTCCTCTAAATCTTCAGTCTTTCTTCCCACTTTTACTTTTGGATTATCTTGTGTTCCTGTAACTGTCAGCGGAATTCCGAAAATACCGAAAGGAGGCAATCCTAAACGCATTTTAAGGTTCAGTCTTCCATCTAAGCTTGATGTCCCTTCGATTCTTGGTCTAAAGCCTGCAAATTTAAATTTAAAACGTTCTACGGTAATAATATTGTTTTTAACTGTTGTTTTAATATCAACTTTTGAAAGATCTGGATTTTTTATAGATTCCGTATTTGTTTGTTTACTTACGGCATTAAACATTTTCAGACCTCTTACTTTTACATCTTTTACAGAAAGTGTTCCGCCGCCCACAAGAGAAGGGTAGACAGGATCCATATTTCCGTTTAAACGGCCTTTTAATTGATAATCTAAAGAAACAATTCCTTGCGCTTTCTCTGCTGCACTTGCCATTTTTCTGAAAACTTCAATTTCGTTATAGGCTCTTTTAATATCAAAATCTGTAGCTTTTATTGCATAATCAAAATTTGCTTTTTGCGGAGTTACAGCTTGATAATTGGCATTCATAGAAACATTGCATCCAATTAAATTAAAGCCAGTATTTTGCATAGTTAATTTGCCTTTTTTCATGGTTAAATTTCCAGTTGCATTTTGCAGGTTTAATTTGTCAAAATTTACTTTTTGGGCATTTGCAATCAGCTGTAAGTTCAGATTGCTTGGAATAATAATTACGCCAGTTTGTGTATTGTCTGATTGTTTTGCTTCTGTTTTTGGAGCAGAGCTTTGCGTTACAGGTGTATTTGGGTCTACGCTTGACATAAATTCATCAACATTGATATATCGAGAAGAAACTTTAAAAGAGCCTTTTAAAACGCCTGTATTGGTCATTACATAATTGAAAACATTTTGTAAATAACCATTCATTTTAAAATCTGATTGTCCATAAGCGGCCAAGAAATTATTGAACGACATTTTATCCTGATTGATTTTGAAAATACCTTCTTTGATGATGAATTTCTTTGGAAGATATTCAGAAGCAATTCCGATGTTTCTTAATTCAAGTGTTCCTCTATTATTTAACTTGCTGTAATTTCCTTTTTCTGCATCGCTTTGTTTTCCTTTTAGTGATACATCAGCTTTTACAAAACCATCCAGATCAAGTCCTTTTTGAGAGAAAACTTTATAAATTCTGCTAACATCCAATTCGCCTTTTGCTTTTATGTCGTAATTTAAATCGTCAAAATTGCTTAAATCTGCTTGTACAAAAACTGGTTTTCCTTCAAAAGTAAATTGAGTTGGTGTTAAGCTTACTTTTAAATCTTCAAAAGTTCCTTTTTGGTTTACGATTTTAGATTTAATCGTAATATTTGTAATAGGATTTGGATAGTAAGGTGTTTTTAAATATCCATTATCCAAATTAAGGGTTCCGTTTGTAACAGGAAAACGTTTGTTCTTTTGGTCAAACACTCCATTTGCTTTTACATCGCCAGCTAAAGCTCCTTTTAATTCAACATCAGGAATTCCAAGTGCTTTCGTTAGTTTTTCAAGATCAATTTTAGCTTTAAAATCGGCATTGATTTCTGGTGTGTTTATTCCTTTCACCAAAAACTTAGATTTCAAATAATCTTGATTAATATTTAGAGAAAGAGTTTTAGCATCAACAATAACTAAATCAGGGTTTAAAGACGGAACAGTTGTTTTGATGTCTAAATTTAAGTTTGAAACCGGAAATGCGCTTTTGTTGTAATTGACAAATCCGTCGTTTATTTTTACATCCAAATCCAAATCTGGAGCAATGTTTTCCGACGCAATATATTTTCCTTTTAATGTCAATAAAAGATTTGTATTTCCTTTTAATTCAGTTTTAGAAAGCCAAGTAATATATTTTGGAGGAAAGGCGGTAAAAACGTCATATAAATTACTGTTATCAGATTTAATAACAAAATCCATGTTGTAGCCATCTTTCAAAATATCAAATTTACCTTTAAAGTCGACCAAGAGCTGATTGATTTTGAGGTTATTCTGTTGGAAAAAGAAAGAAAGCGAGTTAATGTTGACTTTGGTAATCAAATCAGCATCAATTTTTTTATTCATTAAATACGGTTCATCTTCGTAAACGATATTCAATTTTTCGATTTTGGCTTTCGAATACAAATCAAAAACGGCTTTATTTAAATCTCCTTTTCCTAAATAATTGAAGCCATAGGCATCAAAATGAACTTTTGTCGATTTGTCGTCGTAAATAATTTTACTGTTCAAAATTTCAATTCGTTCTAGCTTTAAAGCAGTATCAGAACTGTCATTTGATTGTGAAGCTTGTTCTTGCGATTTATAAATATTGTAATTTGCTTCTCCGTTTGGATTTACTTTTACGTTTATAAAAGAATCAGATAAATAGATCTGGTCAATTTTTACCGATTTGCTAAAAATAAGACTTGCCACATTGATTCCAAAAGAAACCTCTTTTGCGGTGATGAATTTTTCGTTTTTGTATGGCGCAGAACCATTCAAACTTAAATTATCTAAAGTTAAAGTAAGAGAAGGAAAATGATGAAAAAATGAAACAGAAACATCAGAATAATTTAATTCTGCGCTTAATCTTTCATTGGCTGTTTTCTTTATTTGCTCTTTAATTTGGTCCTCAAAGACGATAGGCATTAAAAATAATAATCCTATAATAACCGCGAAAGTTATTCCGAAATACTTCGCAATTTTAAAAACGATTGATCTGGATTTACTTTTCTGCATAGCGAATAGTGGTGTTTAAATATGAAAATAGAGTAATAAAAAAAGAGCGTAATTTATCCGTGAACGGTTTCACTTTTACCATAATTGGTAATAATAGAACCTTCATATTCAATCCATTCTTTCCATCTTTTATCAATGTCGATGTTGTCTTGGTATTTTCTGGCAAAGCCTAAAAATGTAGTATAATGTCCCGCTTCAGAAATCATTAAATCTCTGTAGAATGTAGCTAGTTTTTCGTCTTTAATATTTTCTGAAAGGACTTTAAAACGCTCGCAACTTCTGGCTTCAATCATTGCAGAGAACAATAATCGGTCGCAAAGTGCATCTCTACGGCTACCATCTTTTTTCATGAATTTAAACAGTTCATTTACGTAATGATCTTTTCGTTCGCGTCCTAGCGTAAGTCCGCGTTCCTTTATGATATTATGAACCATTTGAAAATGCTCCAATTCTTCTCTGGCAATTTCAAGCATTTCGGTTACTAATTCTTCGATTTCAGAATTATACGTCACAATGCTAATAGCGTTTGAAGCAGCTTTTTGTTCGCACCATGCGTGATCAGTTAAAATTTCTTCGATATTCGATTCGACGATATTTACCCATCGAGGGTCTGTAGCTAATTTTAATCCTAACATAATTTCTAAGAATTTAGTTTTGCAAAATTAGTGTTTTTTTACAACCGAAAGTCAGTAAATATGATGCAAAAATGTGCAAAAAAGCATTATTTTGTAAAATGAAACCAAATAAAATGAAACAGATAAAAAAACTTTTAATTATTGGGTTTGTTTGGCCTGAGCCAAAGTCTTCTGCGGCAGGCGGAAGAATGATGCAATTGATTTCTATTTTCAAAGAAAATGGATTTGAAATTACATTTGCAAGCGCTGCTCAGGATAGCAATTTTATGGTTGATTTGTCTGAGTTTGGAGTAATAAAAAAAAGCATCGAACTTAATTCTTCAAGTTTTGATGATTTTGTAGCCGAATTAAATCCAGAAGTTGTCTTGTTTGATCGCTTTATGGTCGAAGAACAATTTGGATGGCGCGTGATTGAAAAATGTCCGAAGGCAATCCGAATTTTAGATACCGAAGATGTGCATTGTTTGAGAACTGCAAGGCAAAAAGCATTCAAAGAAAACAGAACTTTTAAAATTCAAGATTTGTTATCTGAGGAAGTTGCAAAACGCGAAATAGCCAGTATTTTAAGATGTGATTTATCTTTGATTATTTCTGAATTTGAAATGAATGTTCTAAAAGATGTTTTTAAGATTAATGAAGACTTATTATTTTATCTTCCGTTTTTGGTTGATGAAATGAAGGAAGAAGAGCTTTTGAAATTACCCTCTTTTGAAGAAAGAAAGCATTTTGTTTTTATCGGAAATTTTCTTCATGAACCGAATTGGAACACTGTCCAATATTTAAAAGAAGCAATTTGGCCTTCTATAAAAAAAGATTTTCCAGAAGCTGTTTTGGAAGTTTACGGAGCGTATCCTTCGCAAAAAGTACTGCAATTGCATCAGCCTAAAAATGGTTTTTATATCATGGGAAGAGCAGAAGATGCTAATGAAATTGTGAAAAAATCTAGAGTTGTTTTAGCGCCAATACGTTTTGGAGCAGGTTTGAAAGGTAAACTCTTAGAAGCAATGCAATGCGGAACGCCAAGCGCAACAACTTCTATCGGCTCTGAAGCAATGCATAGAAAATTGTCTTGGAATGGTTTCATTGAAGATGATTCAACTGATTTTGCTAGAAAAGCAATTGCACTTTATCAAGATGAAAATCTTTGGAAGCAATCTCAAAAAAATGGAATCGAAATCATTAATAAATGCTACCAAAAAAGCAACTATTCTAGTCAATTGCTTTCACTGGTAAATTCACTTATAGAGGATTCAGAAAGTCATCGTCTTCATAATTTTATGGGGAATTTATTGCAGCATCATGCATTTAAAAGTACGATGTACATGTCAAAATGGATTGAAGCGAAAAATAACTAATCAGAACAGTTCACAATAATCAGTAAACTGCGACTTTAAACTAAGCTTCCATTTTTCCAAAACCTACTGTTTCACGATAAATTTGTGGCGAAACATCGGCATTGGTTTTAAAGAAACGACTAAAATAATGTTCGTCATCGTAACCTAACTCATATGCAATTTCTTTAACCGTTTTGTTGGTTAGATATAATTCTCTTTTAGCTTCAATAATAATTCTTTCTGAAATTAAATCAGTCAACGTTTTATTGAAATAATTCTTAGATAATTTAGCCAAAGCTTTAGGAGAAATATTCAATAATTCTGCATAATTTCCTGCTGAATGTTTGGTTTTGAAATTTAGTTCGATCGCATCTTTTAGATTTTGAAGAATAATAGGTTCTTTCGAATCTGGAATCGATTTCATTTCTTCTAATTGTTCGGTTTTTAGCCTTGAAGCTGTAATTAAAAAGATTTTCAAATATGAAATAAGCAATTCATATTGTGCCAATTCTGCATTTTGAATTTCAGTTTTCATTTGGTCGATAACCATATTGAAAGTTAGTGATGCTTGTTCAGTAACCTTTACATAAGGAGGTTGATAAATATTATTGAACAAAACGCCATTGCAAGAAACTTCTTTTTGATGCATGTGAATGCAATAAAAATCAGGATGAAAATGAATGGCAATACCTTCGAATGGTTCGTTTACACAAAGCATAAATGGCTGATAAGGTGAAAAGGCGAGAAGTGAGTTTTCTTCAAAATGATGTTCGGCAAAATCGGCTTTTACCTTGCCTTTTCCTCTGGTGACCCAAATTAGCGAGTAATAATTGTTTCGCTGTAAATGATCAAAATGACTGTTGTCATCAAAAGAAAGTATCTTGAAAGCTAAATTGCCATTTTGCGGATTTGTTAAAGTAAAAACTTGTTGCAAACTCATATTATTTGGTTTTTGAAAGTATAAAGATAGTCATGAAATAAATTCACAACTATCTTTACATGTTGATTCTTGTTATAGTGAATGTATACTTTTTAATTATACTGTTGGAAAGTCAATTTCTGTTTTTGCTACGTTGTTAAAGTAGTTGGTTAGTACATTTAGAGCTACATGTCCGATAGTTTCTGCAATTTCAGCATCTGCAACTCCTGCGTTTTTAGCTTTGTTTATATCCTCGTCGTTTACTAAACCATTTTTACTAATAAGAGTTTTAGCCAATTGTAAAATGGCTTCTGTTTTGGCATCGTCAGACTTTCCTAATCTAGCAGCTTTTAAAACTGCTGGATCTGCTTTAACTAATTTCTCTCCAATAAAAGTGTGCGCGGCTAAACAGTAGTCGCAAGAATTGCTTTCTGAAACTGCTAAAGCAATTAATTCTCCCGTTTTTGCGTTTAATTTTCCATGGCTTAAAGCACCGCTTAAATTTAAATATCCTTCAAGAACTGCTGGAGAATTTCCCATTGTTCTCATCATGTTTGGAACAACGCCTAATTTTGACTGAACTGCGTTGAATAAATCTTTAGTTTTTCCTGTTACTTCTTCTGGGTTTAAAGCTGTTAATCGTGTCATTTTATTTGATATTTAATTGTTGTTATTTGTTGTTGTCTTTTGACATTACAAAATTGCAACGATTACAGATTTTAAAACATGGAGAATGTACGCTATATGATGGATAATTTTCCCCGCTGTTTTTTTAGGAGCTATTTCCCGCTATCCGTTTCAATCTTTTGTGCCGAACCCCGGCACAAAAGGATTTCCACTTCTATCGGGGCTAGGGCTCTCGTTTTATATGATTGTTTTTTGCATAGTTTGTCATCCTGACGAAGAAAGGATCACACTTAGAAATTCTGCAAACAATTAACGCAATCTTGTCATTTCGACGAAGGAGAAATCTTCGCGAGTAACTCCGTAATGAGAATCCAATCTTTGTCGAGCTTCTTGTGAAGATTTCTCCTTCGTCGAAATGATAAATAAGGCGTAAAAAAAGAGGCTGTTCCTAAAGAACAGCCTCTTTTTTAGAGCTATAATCTTGAAAAAACTATTTCAAAACACTTGCAGCATCTTGAATTGTCGTCGCGTGATAACCAGATTTAGCTTTATCAAATACTTGCTTAGCCCAAATTTTTCCTTCTGGAGTTTTAGCCATTTCTTTATAAAGCATCATGATAGAGCCGGTTCTGCTGCTTCCAATTAAAAATTGTTCAATTGCAGGATCGGCAGCTTTGTATTGATGACGAATTGCTTGAACAAACCATTGGCGTTTAATAATGAAATTACCGCCCTTAGTAAAGTTGAATTCTTTATCAATTGCTTCCATTTCCTTTACAGTAATATCAGCAGGAAGATGGTCAATAAAATGCTGTTTTTCTGCAGTAGTTGTGATTTTTTTACTCAAACCTGCAACGCCAGTTTCTCTCCAGCTTTTTTGGATAGCATCGATAGCATCAAAGTCAGCTGAACTTACTGGAACAATATTTGAAGGAATTCCTGGTTTGTAAATCCAATCGTCTAATTGAATTTTATCTGCTAAAGTTTTGTCGCCTTTAATAAGATTTTCATTGATGTATTTAACGAAATCTTCTGTTGTGATAGATTGGAAAGCATGAGAATCGAAATAATTCTTGATAAACGGATCAAATTTATCGCGCCCAACGGCATTTTCAATAACTCTTAAAAAAGCATATCCTTTTACATAAGGAATCATGCTGATTCCGTCGTCAGGATTTCTTCCTGTCAAACTAACTTTTAATCTTGTGTCTGGATTTGTATCTCCGTATTCAGCAACATTATCAATCAATTCTTTGTTGGTGATAACATTCTGCATATCAAATTCTTTTTTGCCAAAAATTGCTTCTCCAATTCTGTGCTCAACGTAAGTAGTAAATCCTTCGTTTAACCAAATATCATCCCATGTAGCATTTGTAACCAAGTTTCCGCTCCAGCTATGACCTAATTCGTGTGCAAGCAAACTCGTAAGTGAACGATCTCCAGCAATTACTCCCGGAGTTAAGAAAGTCAGGTTTGGATTCTCCATTCCGCCATAAGGGAAACTTGGAGGCAAAACCAAAACATCATAACGTCCCCATCTGTAAGGTCCATATAATTTTTCTGCAGCATTTACCATTTTTCCAAGTTCGGCAAATTCATAAGCGGCACTTTTTAGAACAGATGGTTCTGCATAAACTCCAGTTCTGTTGTCGATTGCTTGGAATTCGATATCTCCAACGGCAATTGCCATTAAATAAGAAGGGATTGCTTTGTCTTGTTTGAAAGTATAAACTCCAGTGTCATTTTTCTTCTGCGGATTTACAGCACTCATAACTGCCAATAAATCTTTAGGAACCGTAACTTTTGCATTATAAGTAAAACGAATTCCTGGAGAATCTTGACAAGGGATCCAAGTGCGTGACCAAACGCTTTCGCCTTGAGAGAAAACAAAAGGTTTCTTTTTGTCTGCAGTTTGCTCTGGTTTTAACCATTGTAAAGCTACAGCATCTTTAGTAGTGTTGTAATAAATGTTTACTTTGGTTGTATTTGGTTCAATTGTGATATGAAGTGGTTTGCCATGAAATTCAGTGTCTTTTCCAAGCTCAAATTTGGTTTCTTTTTCATCATCTCCTAAAGTTACTTTTGTAATATTTAAAGTGTTTTCGTCGAAAATAATTTCGTTTCCTTTACTGATGTTGTCAATTGTCCAAGATGCTTTTCCTGAAATAGTCTGAGTGTCAAAATCAACTTTAATATCAAGGTCAAGATGTTTTGCTACAGCAAGTTCTGGTTTAGAGTAACTGTGTTCGTCTGTAACGGCAGCTGTTTTTTCTGTTTGCTCTTTTTTCTGGCAAGCAATTGCTGTCAGAAATAAAGCGACAAGAATTAGTTTCTTCATTTTGTGAGGTTTTGAATTTGAGGATGAAAATTAAACAAAAAATCCCGTTTTGAATAAACAAAACGGGATTTAATTATAAAATTAACAACGATTATGCCAACATTGTAACTGGGCTTTCGATGTATTGTTTTAATGTTTGTAAGAACTGAGCTCCAGTTGCACCGTCAATAGTTCTGTGGTCACAAGCTAATGATAACATCATTGTGTTTCCAACTACGATTTGACCGTTTTTAACTACTGGTTTCTCAACAATTGCACCTACAGAAAGGATTGCAGAGTTTGGCTGGTTGATAATTGAATTGAATTCAGTAATACCAAACATACCAAGGTTAGATACTGTAAAAGTACTTCCTTCCATTTCTTGTGGTCCCAATTTTTTGTTTTTAGCTCTTCCAGCAAGATCTCTTACTGAACCGCCAATTTGAGATAAACTCATAGCATCTGTAAATTTCAATACAGGAACTACTAATCCGTCTTCAACAGCTACAGCAACACCAATGTTTACGTGGTGGTTGATGATGATTGCATCTTCTTTCCAAGTAGAGTTGATTTTTGGGTGTTTTTTCAATGCTAAAGCACAAGCTTTGATTACCATATCGTTGAAAGATACTTTTGTATCTGGAACGCTATTGATAGCAGCTCTAGCTTGCATTGCTTCGTCCATACTTACTTCGATCACTAAGTTATAGTGAGGTGCAGTGAATAAAGATTCAGAAAGACGTTTTGCAATGATTTTACGCATTTGAGAGTTTTTGATCTCTTCTGTGTAAACTTCTCCAGCAGGAACGAATACTTTTGGTGCAGCAGGAGCAGATGCTTCTTGTTTAGCAGCTGGTGCCGCAGCAGAAGTTTGTGCTTGAGCAGATGGAGTAAAGTTTTCGATATCGCTTTTTACGATACGTCCGTTTTCTCCAGATCCTTTAACTTGACTTAATTGAATTCCTTTATCAGAAGCGATTTTTTTAGCTAAAGGTGAAGCTAAAATTCTTCCTCCATTTGAAGTTTCAACAGCAGCTTCTGGTGCTTTTTCAGCAGCAGGTGCAGTTTTTTCTTCAGCAGCAGGAGCACTTGCAGTGGCAGCGCCTCCAGCAGTATAATTTTCAGCAATTCCAGAGATGTCAGTTCCTGCAGGTCCAATGATCGCTAATAAGCTGTCAACAGGCGCAGTATTTCCTTCCTGAATTCCAATGTATAATAATGTTCCAGCATTGAAAGACTCAAACTCCATAGTAGCTTTGTCTGTTTCAATTTCTGCTAAGATATCGCCTTCAGCAACAGCATCGCCAACTTTTTTCAACCAGCTAGCGACTGTACCTTCAGTCATGGTATCGCTCAAACGAGGCATTGTTACAACAACAACTCCTTTAGGCAATTCAGCTGCTGCTTTTGCAGGAGCAGCAGTTTCAGTTTTTGCTTCAGCAGCAGGAGCATCCGCTTTTGGAGCTTCGGCAGCAGGAGCATCACCACCGGCTAAAAGAGCAGAAATATCTTCTCCTTCTTTACCAATGATTGCTAATAATGAATCAACAGGAGCGGTTTCTCCCGCTTGAATTCCGATATGTAAAAGAGTTCCTTCGTTAAAAGATTCGAACTCCATTGTTGCTTTGTCTGTTTCAATTTCAGCAAGGATATCTCCTTCGCTAACTTTGTCGCCTACTTTTTTAAGCCAAGTTGCTACCGTTCCTTCCGTCATTGTATCGCTCAAACGAGGCATAGTTACTTTAATTGCCATAATTCTTATAATTTATGAGGTGTAAATGGATAGTCTTCTTGTGCGTATACTACATCGTATAATTGTTGTAAGTCTGGGTATGGAGATTCTTCAGCGAATTTCGCACACTCTTCAACTAAGTCTTTAACTTTTTGGTCAATTACATCAATTTCTTCTTGAGTAGCATATTTTTGATCCAAGATTACGTCTAAAACCTGGGTAATTGGGTCGATTTTTTTGTACTCTTCAACCTCTTCTTTAGAACGGTATAATTGTGCATCAGACATAGAGTGTCCTCTGTAACGGTACGTTTTCATTTCAAGGAAAGTTGGTCCGTCTCCGCGACGCGCTCTTTCGATAGCTTCGTGCATAGCTTCAGCAACTTTTACTGGGTTCATTCCGTCAACAGGTCCACAAGGCATTTCGTAACCTAAACCTAATTTCCAGATGTCAGTGTGGTTTGCAGTTCTTTCTACAGAAGTTCCCATTGCGTAACCATTGTTTTCAACGATAAATACAACTGGAAGTTTCCATAACATAGCCATGTTGAAAGCTTCATGAAGAGAACCTTGTCTAGCAGCACCATCACCAAAGTAAGTCATGGTAACACCGCCAGTGTTGAAATATTTGTCTGCAAAAGCAATACCAGCTCCTACAGGAATTTGAGCACCTACGATTCCGTGTCCACCGTAAAAACCGTGTTCTTTAGAGAAAATGTGCATAGAGCCTCCCATACCTTTAGAAGTTCCTGTTGCTTTTCCTAAAAGTTCTGCCATTACGTTTCTAGGATCAACTCCCATACCAATTGGCTGAACGTGGTTTCTGTAAGCAGTAATCATTTTATCTTTGGTCAAATCCATAGCGTGCAGTGCGCCAGCTAATACAGCTTCTTGACCATTATATAGGTGTAGAAAACCTCTAACTTTTTGTTGAATGTATAATGCTGCAAGTTTGTCTTCAAACTTTCTCCAAAGTAGCATGTCTTCATACCACTTTAAATATACCTCTTTTGTAACTTCTTTCATCTGAATTCTTTCTTTTGCTAAAGTTGTTTGTGTTATCGATTATTGTGCCTGTAACGCAAAATAGTTTCCTCCCACAAATTTGCGCCCGAAAGGTCGGGATGCAAAAATAAGACATTACATTTAAGAACTAAAATTAAAACGATACTTTTTGGCTTTTTTTTACAAGAACTTTTTATCAAACATCAATGGGAGTAAATTTTTGAGGGATGATGATTTATAAATTTCACCAATTTCACCCATAAAATAGATTTCAATAGGTGTGTCTTGTTTTGTCTCGTATTCTGCTATTGATTGTCGGCAAGATCCGCATGGTGGGATAGGGGCAGTGGTTTGATTAGTGTCTGAAGCTGCTGTAATTGCCATTTTTAAGATTTTTGCTTCTGGATAAGCGCTTCCAGCATAAAAAATTGCAGTTCTTTCTGCGCAAAGTCCAGAAGGGTATGCGGCGTTTTCTTGATTAGAACCTAGAATAATTTTTCCGTTATCTAAAAGTAAAGCAGCGCCAACTCTGAACTTAGAATAGGGAGCATAAGCTTTTTTTCTGATTTCAACCGCTTGATTCATTAAATCTTGAATTTCGGTTGGAAGTTCATTTAAATTATCAAATATTGTAAACGAAGTTGTTATATTGATCTCTTTCATTTGTTTTTAAGGGAAAAAAAATCCAAATTCCTAAAATGCTGGAATTTGGATTAAGTTGTTTTTATTTTGATCTTTTCTCTTTAATAAGTGTCGTATTTGTCGCCAAAGTTAAACGTTAAAGAGAAACGAAGTGTATTTTCTAAAGGGTTTTTTATTTTTGATGCTGAGAATAAGTACGAAACATCAATTTTCATAATGTTGTATTTAAATCCCGCTCCTAAAGAGAAAAATTGTTTAGCACCTTTTTCTGGACTTTCGTGGTAGTAACCTAAACGGAAAGCAAAAGCATCTTGATAAACATATTCGGCTCCAAGGCTATACGTGATTTCCTTTAGTTCTTCGCTAAAACCTCCTGGCGCATCTCCAAAAGATTTAAACATTCCTTCAAACCAGCCAATTTTATTGTAGTTTCTGTAAGCAGCATCTGTAGCTTCTTGCTGTGTAATGTCTTCAGGATCGTCAAAATCTCCATCGCCATTTCCATCGATAGCAGCTTGCATGCCTGGAGGAGTTGGAACTAAAAGTTTAGTAAGCTCAGCGCTTAATGTAAGTTTATTGTAGTCGTCAAAGATAAAATCAAATCCTCCCCCTAATCTTAAATTAGCAGGTAAGAAGTTTGTGCTAATATCATCATTGTCGTAACTAATTTTTGGCCCCATGTTCTGGAAGTTAACTCCAGCTCTCCATCTACCATTGAAATCTTGGTAAGCGATTTCTTCTGATTGATAAAAAGCAGCAACATCAACAGCAAATGATCTTGCAGATGTAGCGTCAACTTCTTCTGAAGCGACTTTTAAGTTTGAACTAATAAAACGTCCAGCAACTGCCATCGAGAATTTCTCACTTAATTTAAGAGAGTATGAACCGTCTAAGGCAAATTCGTTTGGAGAAACTGTTCTTGTAGGCTCAGTTGGATCTCCTGTAGTTCTTAATTCGATGTCTCCAAAACCGAAATAACGGAAACTTCCTGCAAAAGCACTTTTTTCGTTGATTTTGTTGTAATACGTAATCTGACCTAATGAGATGTCATTAGCAAGATCTGTTAAATAAGGAGTGTAGCTAATAGAAAGGCCTTGTGCATCTTCTGAAAATGCATACTTGGCAGGGTTCCATTGTTGAGAGAAAACGTCGGCAGAAGTAGCGACACCTTGGTCTGCCAAACCTGCTGCTCTAGCATCAGCAGCGACTAGTAAAAAAGGTACTCCAGTAACAATTGGTCTTGATTCCTGAGCCCTTGAATTGTAAATGCTAAAAATACAAATTAATAGAAGTGATAGTTTTTTCATTTATGGGACTTATGTTTTTGGTGGTGCAAATATATATAATATTATAGGATGACAAGCTTTTCGTATTTTTCTGCTTTTTTATTTGTTAAATTGGATTTTACAGTCAGTTTGTAAATATACACTCCTTTTCCGATTCTGTCGCCAAAATCATCTCTTCCGTCCCATGTTATTTCTCTTGATAAAAATCCTTCTGTTGTAACAGTTTGGTTTTTTGTCCAAACCACTTTTCCTGTAATGGTCATTACCTGCACTTGTACTTCCAATGGTTCATACGGTCTGTTATGTGAAAACCAAAATTGCGTATAAGTAGAAAAAGGATTTGGGTAATTAAGAACGTGTGATAAAGTTAAGGAATCGTCTCCTACAACTGTAAATTGAATTTCACTCGTCACAGGATTGTTATAAACATCCCAAGCGGTAAAACTTATTGTATGTAAACCAGGAGCTAAATTTCGGAGTGGGAAACGTAGGTTTCCGTTGGTGTAATCGTCTAATTTTGTTTGGTAATAATCATTCAAAATATAAGGATTACTAACGTCTCCATCTAAAATAGCAACAATATCATGTCCGATTCCGCTTGCTGTATTGATTCCGTTTTCATCTTCTAAGAAGGCTAAAAGAAAAGGAGATTCGTTTGTAATTCCGCCAGATACAAAAGTTTCATCGTTCATATATAACTTCACTTTTGGACTTATATTGTCTTGGGGTGCATTTTCGTTAATTCCTCCAATTTTGATCGTATTGTTGTATCCTGTTTGGTTTTCTAATGCCTCATTTTTCTTTGAATAAAAGCTAATTCTTCCATTGTCAACAGGAATTCTAATGTCTCTAGGAACTACAAAGCTAAATTCAAATTGTCCGTTGGTTACAGAGGCATTCCCTCTAAAAATGGTTTCTCCTAAAGTTTTGAATTGCATTGGAGGACTATAGCCGTCATTGTTTAAAGTAGTATTTGTAATTAATTTATCAAAAATAGCAGTTGCTAATTCTCCATTGTAATTGCTTAAAAGTGTGTTGTTTTCGTCTGTAATTTCTCCTGAAATTTTAATTTTTGACAATGATTTTAAGTCAGGAATTGCTTGCGAAATCACAATATCATTTACTTTCGTTAAATTAATTCGCGGTTTTGGAATAGCGAGCATTAATGCAGGATCACCTAAGTAAAAAACAACATTACTAGAAGAACTTGGATTTTCGTTTTTAGATATTCTTAAAGATTCAGCAATGGAGTTATATTGGTTAGAGCCATAAGAAAGAAGGTTTTTGCTAAGCGTTTTATTAAATTCTTCGGCATTAGCCTGTCCGATTTCACGAATTGTTGTCAGCATGGAAATAGCGCCTCCTTTTGGATTCCAGAAAACATATTCACCAGCGGTTGGTCTGGTCGGATCATCAAAGCGGGAAAATTCGCAAGTAATGGTAATAAATAGAGGATATTTGTATTGGTTGGTCAGGTTTTGCCCGTCCGATTTTTCCCAGATTCTCTCGCTAGCCAACCCGTCTTCGCCACCGTGCCCTAAATAATTAAATATTAAAGCCCCTTTTTCAAAAGCATTAAAAAAGTCTGTTCTTGCTTTAGGATATCGAGATCCGCCAGCAGAAGCTTCTTGCGTATATGCATCTAAAAATATTTTGTCGATATTAAAAAAAGGTTTTTCAGTTGCAATTTGATCTGCAAGTGCATTTTGGTTTGCTTGTAAAGTTTGATCGCCAGGTTTGTCCGAGTCGTCGCTAATTAGAACAACATTATTTCGCCAATTTCCGTATGATTTTGTGTCGTAATATTCAAATACTTTGTTGACCATTTCCTGTGCTTGAGCATTGTCGGAAACTAGCATTCTTCCTATTGCTATATCAATCCCTGCAAGAGACGGAATAATAACTCCCTCATTAGAATCCATCAATCCATAAAAATCATCAGAAGCAAAAGAAGCTTCGCCGACTGTGTTGCTTATTAGGGATTGATATATAGGTACAATATTAGTATTGTTCGAAATGCGATCTTTGTAGTCGAACGAAGCGTCTCCAAATAAATTTACATAACGAATCCTTTTTTCTGACGAAGAAGCATTGTCATAAATATATCTAATGAAGTTTCTAATAGCAGCTATGTCTTGTTTTCCAGAAGAAAATTCCTGATAGATGTTTTCTAATGTGATAACTTTTACATTTAAATTAGAATTAGTTCTATGAAAACTCGCTAATCTTTCGGCTTGTGAAGCTAAAAATTTTGGAGTTATAATAACATAATCGATATCCTGAAAAGAGCTTTGATTATTTCTGAAAACCGTTCCTTTTAAATTTTGGTTGGCAATTTTCGGTTGATTTTCTTTTAACGGACTGTAATAATCGGAAGGATCTATTGCAATGTATTTTCTAATTTCTCCCAAATTGGCTTTAAAACTAAAAGAGGCTTGGTTGGCATTTTCTATTTTTGACACATTATATAGGTCTGTAACATCCCATATTTGAGCTATTCCAGATGCATTTCCAATTGTATAATTAACAATTCCTGCTGTCGAGCCTGCAGAGTTATACTGAAAAAGAAATTGTTTGCCTACTCCTAAAAGTTTTCGTTTTGCCGTGATATTAATATAATCTAAGTAGCCTTTTGATCCCGGAACACCATTATTATTATAGGTGAGTTTTATTTTAATATTATCTGCCCCAGTAAATACTGTATTTGCTGGTAGTTTTCCTGTTATATATTTCGTGTCGGAACCTGCAATTAAGGGCGTGAAATTTATATTTCCGATATTCTGTCCGTTTGCTGCTATTGCAAAAGAAGTCGTGGTTAAAGATGCAGATGCAGTGCTTGCTTCTATTTTTACTGGTATTGAAGTGTCTAAGTTTGGAAAATTAAACGAGAATTCTTGTTCCTGATTAATGTCAAAAGACTCTCCGAGCCATTGGCGACCAAGGTGAACAATATTGGTTTGATCGATTTCATGATATTGATAGTCATCAAACGTGTTTAGTTCTAAAGTGCTATTTCCTATTGGCTGATTTAGGTTTTGAATTCTTTTTCCGTCGTCTCCAGAAGCCGTAATGTAATAGTAAGACTTGGTGTCGTATAAATTTAGGTTAGTCTGGTTTTCAGAACTCCAAGTGTCGGTTCCTTCTGCATAAAAAAGAATGTAATCTTCGTTGTTAAAAACACCGTCATTTTCTCCTATTACTTGTATCGCATTTTCTGTTAAATCATTAGGATAATATGTGTCGTTGGGAAGAGGAAGCATTCTTCCTCCATTTCCGTAAATTTTGATTCTTCTTGGGTTAACTTTGGAGGCGTCAAATCCTAAGCTTTGTAAAAAAGAACGATCTATTTTGTAAACGCCTGATTTCTGAATGTAAAAACGATACCAATCACCAGAAGCCAAAACAGAATTTGAAATTGCTGCCGATTTTTGAAATGAAGATGTAGATGCAGTTCGTCCAGTTGCATTGCTAATGAAATAAGAAAAGGATTTAATTCGTTTGTAGCTATTTCCTTCCTTAATTATAGGAGATAAAGAAAGGAAAGAATATTTTATGTCTCTTGCATTCGTAACTATTACAGATTCATTTGGTTTTTCAGGGATATTTTCAAGTGTTAAATCTCCTAAATCTGCTCTGGAAACCGACTCATAAATGACATTGTTAATTTGCAAAGAACTGTTGCCTGAAACGTTAGATTGGTTTAAGTTTTGGAGCAGCATTATGCTTTTTTTTGTAGTGTCAAAGCGAAAACTGCTTCCGGAGAAGTAAGGAATTACGATTTTATTTTCGCCATAATTTACCTCTTTTTTATTCTGCCAATCTATCGTTATAGCCCCATTTATCTGGGAAAATGAGAGAATTGGGAGGAGAAAAAGAGAGATAAGTATTACTTGTTTCATGAGTTTAAAAACCGAAATTTAATTAAAAAATAATTAGTAAGTAAAAATATAGTATTTCATGTTACAGTAAATAATAAAAAGTATATTTTTGCGTTCGTAACTAAAGGTTATTTTCTGGAAAAAACAGCGAAATAAAATTATGAGAACAGATGTTGCCAATTAAATGTTAATTATTATATTGCAGCACCTAAATTTATCACCTAAGAATGAGTATGAAAGTAAACAAAATTGTAGTCTTGCAGTTAATGATGTCAATGGTATTGATGTTGGGCACGGCTAGTTGTAGCAAAAAATCGAGTTCGAGCCATGCTTCTAGAGCTACAGGCTGGGATGTAGATAGTCAGAATGGAACTGCTGCCAGAAATGCAGGTAAAAAACAACAGGCTGGTCCTGGTTTGGTTTTTGTTGAAGGAGGTACGTTTACTATGGGTAAAGTACAGGATGATGTTATGCATGATTGGAATAACACGCCAACTCAACAACACGTTCAGTCATTCTATATGGATGAAACCGAAGTTACAAACGGTATGTACTTAGAATACCTAGAGTGGTTAAAGAAAGTTTTCCCGCCAACAGAAGAAAATTACAAAAACATTTACGAAGGAGCGTCTCCTGATACATTAGTTTGGAGAAATCGTTTAGGATATAACGAAACGATGACTAACAACTATTTAAGACACCCATCTTATGCTAACTATCCTGTAGTTGGTGTTAACTGGATTCAAGCAGTTGAATTTAGTAAATGGAGAACAGACCGTGTTAACGAGGCTGTTTTAGAAAAAAATGGATATCTTAAAAAAGGTGCTAAAACAAATGATGTAAGTGCTGAAAGTTTATTTAATACTGAAGCTTACATGGCTTCTCCATCTACTACTTATGGTGGAAATGAAGAATTAGTGTTAAAGAAAAACCCTAACGGAAGAAAACCTAGAGCTGGTAAAGATGGTGTAGTTCCTGAAGAGAAAAACGTTTATGCTCAGCGTTCTTCTGGTATTATTTTACCAGAGTACAGACTTCCTACTGAAGCAGAATGGGAATATGCAGCTGCTGCTGATGTTGGACAAAGAGAATACAACATTTACAAAGGACAAAAGAAATATCCTTGGTCTGGAGATTATACACGTTCTAACAAACGTAAAAATAAAGGCGACCAATTGGCTAACTTTAAACAAGGAAACGGTGACTACGGTGGAATTGCAGGTTGGTCAGATGACGGAGCTGATATTACAAATGAAGTTAAAAGTTATGCTCCAAACGATTTCGGTCTTTATGATATGGCTGGAAACGTTGCAGAATGGGTGGCTGACGTTTACAGACCTATTATCGATAACGAAGCAAATGATTTCAACTACTTCAGAGGTAACCAATATGCTAAAAACAAAATCGGTAAAGACGGTAAACTTGAAATCGTTTCAACTGCTAACATTAAATATGATACTTTAAGTAATGGTAAAGTTGTTGCAAGAAACCTTCCAGGAGAAATTGCTCAAGTACCAGTTGACGAACAAGAGACTTATTTAAGACAAAACTTTAGCACAAGCAACAACATCAATTACAGAGATGGTGATAAACAATCTTCTAGATATTTTGATTTTGGTGATTCAGAGTCTGGTTCAAAAGCAGAACAGGCAATGTACAACTCTCCTAAACATAATGTAACAACAGATAGTTTAGGAAAAATGATCAGAAAATATGATAACTCTAGTAAGCGTACTACTTTAATCGATGATAAAGTAAGAGTTTACAAAGGAGGTTCTTGGAGAGATAGAGCTTACTGGTTAGATCCAGCTCAAAGAAGATACTTCCCACAAGATATGGCAACTGATTACATTGGTTTCAGATGTGCAATGTCTAGAGTAGGTTCTAAAGCTGAAAAAAGAAAATCTCCTAGAAACTAAGATTTAGGAATTATAATATCAAAAATTCCAAATTCCAAGCTGAATTTTCAGTCTGGAATTTGGAATTTTTTTGTTGTTTTTTTCTACTTTTATGACATATTAAAAAAATTATAAATGAATATTCAGGACATTCATAACTTATTTTTACAATGCAGTTCGCTGTCTATTGATACAAGAAAAATTGAAAAGAATTCTATGTTTTTTGCTATCAAAGGAGAGAATTTTGACGCTAATACATTTGCTAAAGAAGCCTTAGATTTAGGTGCTTTATTTGTTGTTATTGATAACGAATCTTACTTTGTTGATAACAGAACGATTTTGGTAAAAAACAGTCTAGAAACGCTTCAGGAATTGGCCAAATTTCACCGTACTTATTTAGCGCTTCCAATTGTTGCGTTAACAGGTAGCAACGGGAAAACTACAACAAAGGAATTGATCAATGTTGTATTGTCGAAAAAATTTAGAACAAAAGCGACAATTGGCAATTTAAACAATCATATTGGAGTGCCATTAACGTTACTTTCTTTTACGAAAGAGACAGAAATCGGAATTGTTGAAATGGGGGCTAATCACCAAAAAGAAATCGAATTTCTTTGCCAAATTGCACAGCCTGATTTTGGGTATATTACTAATTTCGGAAAAGCACATTTGGAAGGTTTTGGTGGAGTTGAAGGTGTAATTGCTGGCAAGAGCGAAATGTATCAGTATCTTGCAACAAATCAAAAAACTGTTTTTGTAAATCTGGAAGATCCAATTCAGATTGAGAAATCAAAAGGTATAAAGGCGTTTACTTTTGGAGTAAAAAAAGAAAATGCGGATTTAAATATCCAAAACATTACAGCAAATCCTTTTGTTGCTATTGACTACAATGATTTCACAATTGAGTCTCACTTAATTGGTCTTTATAATGCTAATAATATAAATGCGGCTGCAGCAATAGGTAAATATTTTGATGTAAAAGAAAGCGATATCAAGAGCGCTATTGAGAATTATATTCCGGCAAACAATAGATCTCAAATGATGCAAAAAGGTTCGAATGAGATAATACTAGATGCTTATAATGCTAATCCAAGCAGTATGGCTGTCGCGATTACGAATTTTCTACAATTAGACAAGAAAAATAAAATTATGATTCTTGGAGATATGTTCGAATTAGGTGATGAAAGTCTTCATGAACATAAAGTTATAGTTGACTCTTTAGCAGATCAAAATCACGCTCTATCTTTTTTAATAGGGAAAGCATTTTTTGCTAATAAGATTTCGAATCAAAATATTCAGTTTTTCGAAACATTCGATGCTTTCGCAGCGTTTTTGAAAACATTCAAATTTGGTTCTAATATGATACTAATAAAAGGTTCTCGAGGTATGGCCTTAGAGCGAACTTTAGATTATATTCAATAAAAAAAAGAAAAGCCATTCAAATACTTGAATGGCTTTTCTTTTAAATACTCATTAAAAATCCGATTAGGTTTTCTTTTTTGTTTAACCCTAATTTTTTTCTTAAACGATAACGGGCTAATTCCACTCCGCCTGTTGAAATATTCATAATTTCAGCTATTTCTTTGGTTGACATATTCATTAATAAATAAGTAGATAAATCTAATTCTCGTGGAGAAATAGTTGGATATTGCCCTTTTAATCGTTTCAAAAATTCAAAATGAACGTTTTTAATGTGTTTTTCTAAGTCTTTCCAACTCTTGTCGGTATTTACTTCTTTTACGATGCTTTTATGCAGTTTGCTAAATTCAGCTTTAGTGGTTTCATCTAAGATTCCAGTATCAATATCTTTTAGTTTATGAATGATTCCGTTTAGAACTTTATTCTTTTTTACAACTTGTAAGGAATTGTTAACCAGTTCTTTGTCTTTGGCTAAGATTTTAATTTGGAGCTTATCATTTTTCAGTTTTTCAATTTCTTTTTCCAAATCATGTTGCTCGTGTCTGATTTTAGATTCCTTTTCAAGATACAGTCTTCTTTGTTCTATAGTTTCATAATACCTGTTTTTTCTAATCTTAAGTTTAATTCTAACCGAAATTAAATATGCACCAAGTAAAATGAGTACTAGGTAGAACAAATAAGCCAAAAAGTGTCTGTACCACGGCGGCGATACAGTAAATTCTACTTCAGTAATGTTAGATTCTATGCCGTAACTATTTCTGGCTTTTAATTTCATTACATAATTGCCTTCTCTTAAATTGGTATATTCTTTTATTGCTGTAGGCGACCAGCCTCGCCAGTTTTCTTCAAAAGGCTCTAACTTATAAGAATACATTACGTTTTCCTGGTTTTCGTAAGTTGGAGACGCAAAAGTAAATTTGACACGATTATATTTATAAGGAATGCTATATGATTCTAGTTTTCGGGTCAAATTGCCCGTTAAAATAGTATCTCCAGGATTCGAAAAGCTTTCAATAAAAGCTTTTGGTTTTGTCATAAAAGTGTTTGGAATTGTAGAGTTATAGTGAGCCAAACGGTCTGTTAATCCAATAAAAATGTTCTGAGGATCTATCGCGTTTATAGAAATATAATTGTTTACCAAATTTCCAGTTAAGTTTGAAAAAATAGCTTGTTTCTTAGTGAAAGTTCCGTTTTTGTTTTTAATTAATACACCAATTGATTCATTAAATGCATACCATAGATTTCCAGAAGAATCTTCAATTACAGTGTTAATAGTTGGGATTCCGTTAAATAGATTTGTCATTTTTTTATCTTCAAAAAATGCTTCTTGTTCTACAGAATATCTGAAAAAATGATTTTTTGCTTGAAAATAAACTTTACCGTTGATGTTCTGTAGACTGTTTATTCCCTTATACTTCTCAGATATGTTAACATGTTTTTTTATAAAATCGAATCGTTCCAAATCCTCAGATAATTTTACCTGGTACAGGAACGGGTTTTTCTTTAGCCATAAATAATTGGCATCTATTTCTACAGAAAAATTGTTGGTCGTTTCATCAAATCCTTTTACTTGATGTAAATAATCGTAACCAGTTGCAGATCGTTTAAAGACTGAAAATCCGTTATAACTTTCGCCAATAATATAGTTTTCGTGATCAGGAATTTTTTTGAATCCAAAGTATCCTTTATTGTCTAAAATTTTTGAAACTCTATTGTTTTCAATTATCAGCGCCCCGCTATTACTTGCACATATTAATACATTATTTAAGACTTGAATATTCCAAACTTGAGAGATCGTTCCTTCGACCCTTGTAAATGGACTATCTTGAAATGAGCCTCCCCATGTATGATAAAACAGTCCTTGGTTTGTTGCAACATAAAGATTCCCGTTGTAGGTTGTTGAAGCGTATACTGTTCCTATGTTATAACTGTAGTCAAAAAATGAGAAAGGCGAATTTTCGTTTATAAATGTTATACCATTATCAAGGCCAAGCCAAATATTGCCTTTGTTGTCAACAAAAGAAGCTAAAATTGTATTGTTTTGAATGCCTTTTTGTCTATTCAGGTGCTGGATTATTTTTCCGTTCAAATCGCAAATAATTGCCCCATTTAATACAGAGTTAAGTATTATAAATTTGTTTTTAATAATAGATCCGCCAAGCGAAGTATTTTTCTTAATGAATTCGTTGGCTTCTGTTGCCCATGGTTTGATAACACCATTTTCAGATACAAAAAGTCCTTTTTCTAAAGTAGCGTAAAGCAATTTATTATTTGGCAATGGAAAAAGAGACCATATCTCTTTGTCATTAAAAAAAGTGGTGCCTTTAATTGCTGTAAGTTTTCTGTTTTTGTATTCAAGTAAGCCTAATGTTTTGTCTTGAAAATAAAGACGATTATTTACTAAGAATGAAAATTGAAAGTTATGAGGAGCGGTAAGTGTTGTGACTTTTTCGTTTTTTAGAAAAAACACTTTGCTAAAAGACTGAAAAATGACTTCTCCATTAAAAATATGGATCCTCCATATAAGGTTGATGTTTTCTTTGTCTGTTGGACTTAATAGATTGTATAGAGAATGATATTTTAAAATTCCTCTTTCATCATTTTTAAAATACCCAAATTCGTTATTTCCTCCAACAAATATTCTTCCTAAAGCATCAATTTTTAAACTTCTAATTTCTGATTTATTTGGCAAAGAGTATTTATGCCAGTTTGAACCATCAAATTGAATTAATCCGCTATTGTTGGCAAAATAAATAATTCCGTTTTTGTCCTGATCGATGCTCCAGTTTTGAGTTCCACCTTTATATTCAGATCTTTTATAATTTTTTATATCTGGAATTCCAATATTTTTTACCTGTGAAAAACCTTTTAAATATAAGAATAGTAATAAAATTAGCGTAAAAGGCCGAATTGTAAATTTCATAATATTTTAAATATGTTTTTATTATAAGTAAGCTTATTTGACTTTTATGTTATTGATTTATCAATTGTGATAAAATGTATTTTTTTGTTTTTTCAAAAATATAAAGTAATTATATACTGTAAACCTATGTAATATACATTTTTTTTAATTAACATTTTTGTAACAAATTTTTGAAAAATGTAATATTCATAAAATGAGTGTTTTAAAAATAAAAATGTAGTGTTTTTGTTATATACTACTATTTAGCATGAAGTGTTTTTTGTAAAGATTCTAAATATGAATTTAGTAAAGTTCAATATTAGCATTGTATTGAATTAGTAATTAATTAGCCCAAAATTTTAGAAAAATGAAATTTATAAAATTCTTGTATTTAGAATTAACTGCTCTTTACTTCCCACATTTGCAGATTAGAGATGTTTCTACGTATTTAATAACAGCACACCTTAAAGAGTTGAAAAAATAGAGCAATTTTTGAGGATGTATTTCATTCCAATTTCTTTAAGTCAGTATTGAAAGGGCTAAGTAAAATCAGGATGCTTTAAGTTTGGTTTGAGAACCAATCCTTATTGTTGCTACTGAAATGCATGTAGAAATACTTCTTTGTTTAAAAAAAATGCTTTTAAAAATAGATGACTGAATTAAATCGCAATTTCTTCATAATAGATTTCGGTTCTCTTTTTGCGTTAAAAAAGGCTTTTTTTTAATATTTCGCCTCATTATTTTTTAAGACTAAGCTTCAAATAGCAGCTTAAAAGTAAATTATTTCCTATAAAATACTTTAAAATAAGAATTTTCTGTAGTTAAAAATAATTATTAAAAATGAAAAAAAAGTGAGGTAAAAATATCATATTCTTTATTTTTTAGAATTTAGAAAAAATCATTTTTTTTTAAATGTAATCATCTGTATTTTAGTTTATTATGTTTCTTTTTGCCTTACTACCACGTTGTAGTTTTGATGGTTTAAAGTAACTATTTGTTCTTATAATATGATGTAGTGTTATTTTTTGAAATTAACTTTTTTTTAGCATTATTTTTTATTCAATTAAACTGTTGAAAAACAGCTAATTATTATTTTTTTGATGTGTTTTTATAATATTATTTTTTTGTTTTTGATGTGTTTTTGTAGTGAATTTAAGATGTGAAAAGTAAAAATTTAGTTTTAGTATTGCATCAAATTACTAATTAATTAACCAAAATTTTTAGAAAAATGAAATTAACAAAATTACTTGTTTTTTGTATTTCATCTTTATTATTCTCGGTTATCGCTGTGGCTCAGGATGTCACAGTAAATGGAATGATTAAAGATGAAACTGGTATGCCTGTTCCAGGTGCAACAATTTTATTAAAAGGTACTACTAAATCTACTGCGTCAGATTTTGACGGAAAATTCCAGATGCAGGTACCTTCAAATGGATCATTAACAATTACGTTTATTGGTTACACTACAGTAACAGAAGCAGTAAATGGTAGAACAAAAATTACTATTCAGTTGAAACCAGAATCACAAACTTTAAATGAAGTTGTGGTTGTTGGATATGGTACTCAAAAGAAATCTGTTGTAACTGGTGCAATCTCTAGTGTAAAAGCAGCTGATCTTGAAAAAGTGCCAAACGGACGTGTTGAACAGTCTTTGCAAGGTAGAGTAGCGGGGGTTTCTGTTGCAGCTACTTCTGGACAGCCGGGTGCAGCTTCAAAAGTTCGTGTAAGAGGTATAACTACCTTTAGAGAAGGTGGAAATGATCCTTTATGGGTAGTTGACGGAATTGCTGTAGATGCTGGTGCAGTTGGTTTTATTAATCAATCTGATATTGAATCTATCGAGGTACTTAAAGATGCTGCTTCTGCTGCAATCTACGGTACTCGTGCGGCTACTGGGGTTATCTTAGTTACTACTAAAAAAGGAAAATCAGGGAAAATTTCTGTAAACTATAATGGTTTTGCAGGTATCTCTGCTCCAGCTAGAAGATTAAATATGTTGAATGCTACTCAGTATGCAACTCTTATGAATGAAAAATCTTTAAATGATGGTGGTGGTATTAAATATGCAAATCCAGCTTCTTTCGGTAAAGGTACAGACTGGCAAGATGCAATTTTTAATGACTCTGCTTTCAGATACACACACGAGTTAAGCATTAGTGGTGGTGGTGAAAAATCTACTTTCTACGCTTCATTCGGAATTCAAGATCAAGAAGGTATCGTTACTACTGATATTTCTAATTATACAAAGAAAAACTTCAGATTAAACTCAACACACAAAATTTCTGATTACTTTACTTTCGGACAGACTTTTGGATATACACACCAAAAAACTAAAGGTATTGGTAACGTAAATAGTGAGTTTGGAGGACCTTTAAGTTCAGCAGTTAATTTAGATCCGCTTACTCCATTAGTGGTTACTGATCCTGCTGTTGCAAATACAGGTTACTATACAAATCCAAATGTTATTAGAGATGCAAACGGTAATCCTTACGGAATTTCTTCTTTAGTACAACAAGAAATGACGAACCCTTTAGCATATACTCAAACTAGATTAGGAGGATATGATTGGTCAGATGATTTTGTTGGTAATGCTTACTTAGAGGCTAACATTACAAGTCATTTAAAATTTAGAACAACACTTGGTGGTAAGTTAGCATATTGGGGTAATGAAATGTTTACTCCGGTTAACTTCTTAAACCCAAACATGAAAGCTGATAGAAATAACTATAATCAAAACAACGAAAAAGCGCTTTCTTGGACTCTTGAGAATACTTTATCTTATGCTAACAAATTTGGAGATCATAACGTTAGTGTTTTAGCTGGACAAGGAGCTTATGTTGAAAATATTGGAACTACTATCGGAACGACAATGTTTGGTCTTCCAATTACAAGTTACAAAGATGCTTCTTGGAATTTTGATGTTCCTCAATCTGACAGATCAACTAGAACAAGCGATAAAGTAGAGCACAAATTGGCTTCGTTGTTCTTACGTGCTAACTACGACTACATGGAGAAATATCTTTTCACAGGAATCGTTCGTCGTGATGGATCAACTCGTTTTGGTGAAAACAAAAAATGGGGGGTTTTCCCTTCATTCTCTCTAGGATGGGTACTTTCTAAAGAAGGCTTCTGGAAAGAAAACAATGTAGTTAATACTTTAAAATTACGTGGAGGTTACGGAGTTGTGGGTAACGATAACATTGATGATTTTAAATATAGAGCGTTGGTTGTTGGAGGTTACAATTATGCTGTTGGAAATACAGGAGACATTACTACAGGATACGGAAACTCTACTTTGCCTAATGCAAACTTAGGATGGGAAGAAACATCTCAAACAACTGTAGGTCTTGATGCAAAATTATTTAATGATTTTACTCTTACACTTGATTACTACAAAAAAACAACAAAAGGAATCTTAAGAAATATTGTAATTCCTGGATACGTTGGAGTAGTTGATGCACCTTCTGCAAATATTGCAGATATGGATAATAAAGGTTTTGAGGTTGAATTAGGATACAAGAAAAGACTTGGAGATTTTAATTTAGGTGTTAATGCGAATTTTGCTTACTTGAAAAACGAAATTACTTACGTAGGTTCATCTACTAATTTCATTGTTGGAGATGCTACTTTCCAATCTATGGGACCTGTAACTAGAACACAAGTTGGACACTCATTTAACGAATTCTACGGATTTAAAACAGCTGGAATCTTCCAAAATGAAGTTGAAGTTGCCGCTTATAAAAATGCAGATGGAGCTTTAATGCAACCAAATGCTAGACCTGGAGATTTCCGTTGGGTAGATTCTAATGGAGATGGAAAAATTACTGATGACGATAAACAATTCTTAGGAACAAATATTCCTAAATATACTTTTGGTTTTACAGTAAACTTAGATTACAAAAACTTTGACTTTATGGCATTTACTCAAGGTGCTGCAGGAAGCAAAATCTTCCAAGGTTTAAGAAGACTAGATGTACTTAATGCAAACTATCAAACTAAAGTTTTAGAGCGTTGGGTTGGAGAAGGAACTTCAAACGATTATCCAAGATTAACAAATAATGATCCAAATAAAAATTACACTAACATGTCTGATTTTTATCTTGAAAATGGAAACTATTTGCGTTTAAAAGTTGTAACTCTTGGTTACACAATGCCAGCTAGTTTATCATCTAAAATTGGAGCAGATAAATTACGTTTTTACCTAACAGGAGAAAACTTAATCACTTTTACAAAATACACTGGATATGATCCAGAAATTGGAGGTCAAGTTTTTGGTATAGATAAAGGAGTTTATCCGCAAGCAAGATCTATTCTGTTTGGAGCTAACGTTCAATTTTAATAAATTAAAGAATCATGAAAACGATAAAATTTAAATATATATATGTAGCCGTGGCAATGGCTGTTCTAGGATCTTGCTCTGAAGATTTTGTGACTATTGATCCAAAAGGAAAATTCGATACAAGTACCTATTTTTCTAATGAGCAACAATGCTATGCGGCTTTAATTGGAGTTTACGATCCGTTGAGAAAAAATACAGGAGGTTTTGAAAACTTAGTAGCGATGCTAAATGCTGGTTCTGATGATTTTTATGCTGGTGGAGGTAGTTCTACAGACGGAACCGGAATCCAGAATTTCTCTACACACTCACTTACTTCAATTACTATTCCAGGTAGCTATTGGAGCGATCATTACCAAGGTATTTCTAGAGCAAATATGTTGATCGCTAAATTACCAGCAGCTTCAATGAATGATGGAGTAAGAAGCAGATTTGCAGCTGAAGCTAAAACTTTACGTGCATTTTACTATTTCAATTTAGTAAGACTGTTCAAAAACCTTGCATTAGTTTTAGAGCCGTTAACTACAGAAACAATTTATAATCCTGAGCAAGTTGCTCCAGAGGTAATTTATGCTCAAATAGAAAAAGATTTGACAGAAGCTATTGCTGCTTTACCAAATAAAGTGGATGCAAAAACTGAGGCTGGAAGATTTAACAAAGGAGCTGCTCAAGCGCTTTTAGGAAAAGTGTATTTGTTTGAAGGTAAAAACCCTCAGGCAGCAGCTGTTTTAGCAGAAGTAAACGGTACTCCTGGAGCAGTGAACCAATACGGTAATAAATTGTTAGATCACTTTAGTGATTTATGGATTACATCAAACAAATTTAACGCAGAATCATTAATTGAAGTATCTCACAGTAGTGCTGGTAACTCTGATTGGACATTCTGGGGACAAGGTAAAGATGAAGGAAACTCTTTAAACATCATGGTTGGGCCAAGAGGATATTCTAGACCAAAAGGTTCTGATGCTCCAGATCTTCCAGCAGGATGGGCATTTAACGTTGCAACTCAAAAATTATATGATGCAATGCAAGGTGATCCACGTAAGGATGCTACAATTCTTGATTTAAAAGCATTAAAAGCAGCAGGAAAAGCAGATTATATTCCAGCTTACCAAGACACTGGATATTTCTTGAACAAATATCTTCCAAGACAGACAGATGTTAGTACAGGTGGAGGTAACTCAGAGTTGAACTACAAACAAAACTCTTATGTAATCAGACTTGCAGATACTTACTTAATGGAAGCAGAAGCGTTAGGATCTGGAACAAGAGCACAAGCTTTACTTGATGCGGTTAGAAAAAGAGCCGGATTAACTCCTGTTCCTGTAACATTAGCAGCTATTAAGCACGAAAGAAGAATGGAATTAGCGGGTGAAGGACATAGATTCTTTGATTTAGTAAGATGGGGAGATGCAGCAGCAGCTTTATCTGATAGAGGTTTTGATGCTGGAACAGATGAGATTTTCCCAATTCCGTACACAGAACTTAACGGTACTAAATTAAAACAAAATCCTAATTACCAATAGTATTTACTAATTAACCAAAATAAAAAGAAATGAACCTAAATATATATTTTAGAAAAAGTGTATACCTAATGCTAGTTTTAGCATTAGGAACACTAAACAGCTGTAGCGAAGAAGTTAATGAGAACCCTCTTTTGGCTACAAATGTTGATCCTTCGTTTACGATAACACCTGTTGCAGGAGAAGTAAACACCTATATGCTAACATCTCAAATAAAAGGAGTTATTGATTCTTATTGGGATATTGGATATGGGCCTTACTTAGGGAAAATGACTGAAAAAATCGTTTTGCCAGATGCAGGTACTTACACTGTTAAACATATTGCAGTTGGAGCAGGAGGAGCAAGTGCAGATGTGTCTCATCCAATTGTAGTAGAAACTTCAGATCCAGCGAAACCTAATTTAGTAAAAGGCGGTTTCTTTAATAATGCTGCTGACATTGCACAATGGACATCTGCAAAATTAAGTCCGACAGGGGCTGCTTTTTGGTCTTTTGAAACTGGAAGCGCAACAATTCACTCTGCTGGAGGAGGTGCACAAGAAGGTATCTACCAAGCAATTGATGTTGTAAAAGATAAAGAATATACAATTGATATGTTGGTTTCATCTCCAAGCGGATCTGACGAAACTTGGTTTGAAGTATATGCTGGTAAAACAGTCCCTGTAGATGGTGTTGAGTACAAAGACAACAAAGTTATGGGATTGAGTACTTGGGATGGTTGTGCTAAAAGTGCATTTTTAGGAAGACTGTCAATTGTTGGATGTGTTAAAAATGACAGAACGGCTTCAGTTTCTAATGTAGTTAAATTCGACACAACAGGTAAAATTTATTTAGTTATCAGAAGTGGTGGTAGTGGTAATAAGTTTACAAAAGATGGAATTACAATTGGAAGAATTGAAATGAGAGCAAAATAATAAAGATTAAGTTAAGTTTAAGTTTAAGTTTGGTTGTAAATAGCCCATAATCATTATGAGTATGGGCTATTTTTTAAATCCTTCAATGGTAGAACTCATTTTTTTGATTTCTTCTAAACTTCAATTTAAAAACATTATAATTAGAAGCGAATGAAAAAAAATAGTCTAAAAATTATATGCCTTTTGTTTTCTGTTGCAGCTTTTGCACAACAGCCAAAAACAAAAAAAGAGTTCACAACCGACGGTAAAAAAATAACCGTTTATACTACTGCAGAAAACTCTAAGTTACGATTAACTACTACAGATAATTTGACTTTTTCTGCCGCAAAACAACCTCTAGAAACCGAAAATTCTATTTTTGTCCAACCATCTAAAAAGTTTCAGACTTTTATGGGAATCGGAGGGGCTATCACAGATGCTAGTGCCGAAATATTTGCTAAACTTTCAAAAGAAAAACAAGCAGAATTTTTAAATGCTTACTACGATCAGCAAAAAGGTATAGGCTATTCTTTGCTAAGAACAACAATTCAAAGTTCTGATTTTAGCAGTGGAAGCTATTCTTATATCGAAGAAGGAGATAAAGATCTGAAAACTTTTTCTATTGATCACGATAGACAATATCGAATTCCTTTAATCAAACAAGCCATTCAAAAAGCTGGTGGAAAATTGACAACTTATGTTGCGCCTTGGTCACCAAATGCTTTTATGAAAAGCAATAAGAATGTATTAAAAGGAGGAACTTTACTTCCTGAATACTACCAAACTTGGGCTAATTTTTATGTAAAATTTATTAAAGCTTACGAAAAAGAAGGCATTCCGATTTGGGGAACTTCTACTCAAAATGAACCAATGGCGGTTCAGACTTGGGAATCTTGTATTTATACAGCTGAAGCTGAGAGAGATTTTATCAAAAATTATCTTGGGCCAACTTTGAAAAAAGAAAATCTTGGAGATAAAAAAATTATCGTTTGGGATCATAACCGTGATTTGATGAATTATCGCGCCAATGTAATTTATTCAGATCCTGAAGCGTCAAAATATGTTTGGGGAATGGGATTTCACTGGTACGAAACTTGGTCTGGCGGTGCACCAATGTTTGATAACGTAGGGAAAGTAAATGAAGCTTATCCAGACAAAAAACTGATGTTTACTGAAGGTTGTATCGAAAAATTTGATGCATCAAAATATCAATTTTGGGGTAATGCTGAGCGTTATGGAATTAACATGATTAATGATTTTAATAACGGAACCGTGGCTTGGACAGACTGGAATATTCTTCTAGACCAGAATGGAGGTCCAAATCATGTTGGAAATTTCTGTTTCGCACCAATTCATGCAGATACAACAACTGGAGAATTAATTTACACTCCATCTTATTATTACATTGGACACTTTTCAAAGTTCATTCGCTTAAATGCAGTTCGTGTAAGTACAGCTGCAAGTAAAAGCGCATTATTAAGCACATCTTTTTTAAATGCTGACGGAACAATGGCAACTATTGTCATGAACCAATCAGCCAATGATCTTACATACAATTTAATTATTGGTGATAAAAAGGCAGAAGTGAAAATTCCGTCACATGCTATACAAACACTTGTTTATTAATATTTTGCAGTAAAGTAATGAAGAGGACTAATTTGAATCATCCATTTTAGTCTTCTCTTGCTTTTAATTTTAAAACGATTATTTAAGCAACATGAAAGTTACCTCACAAATATTTTTATCAGCCTTTGTTCTAATACAATTAAGCTGTTTTACCTCAAAAATAACAGCTCAAAAAAACAGTAAAATAAAGGTTTATACTACTGCCGAAAATACCAATTTGAAATTATCATTATCAAATGATTTTATTTCGAAGAACAACACTACACAACAAAAAACATCAACAGTATCTATTATTGTAAATACTGGAAAAACAGACCAAACCTTTCTCGGAATAGGAGGAGCAATTACAGATGCAAGTGCAGAAGTTTTTGCAAAATTATCGCCTAAAAAACAACAGGAATTTTTAACTGCTTATTACGATAAAAACAAAGGTATTGGGTATACTTTGGCTAGAACAAACATTCACAGCTGTGATTTCAGCAGTGATAGCTATACATATGTTGCTGAAGGAGACAAAGAACTAAAGACTTTTAATATAAACCACGATCGCAAATATAGAATTCCACTAATTAAAAAAGCAATTAAAACAGCCGGCGGAAAACTAACCTTATTTGTTAGTCCATGGAGTCCCCCAGCTTTCATGAAAGACAATAATGATATTTTGCACGGCGGCGTTTTGTTGCCTGAATTTGCTCCATCTTGGGCACTATATTATACGAAGTTTATAAAAGAGTACGAAAAAGAAGGAATTCCAATTTGGGGATTGACAGTTCAAAACGAACCAATGGCCAAACAAAGTTGGGAATCTTGTATTTACACTCCAGAAGCAGAAAGAGATTTTCTTAAAAATTACCTTGGGCCAACTTTAGAGAGAGAAGGTTTGGGGGCTAAAAATGTTATTATTTGGGATCATAATCGAGGAGATATGTTAATCAAAAGAGCCAATCTTGTTTTCTCAGATCCTGAAGTTTCTAAATATGCTTGGGGAATTGGATTTCACTGGTATGAAACTTGGAATGGAGGGCCACCTCAATTCGAATCTGTTGCAAAAGTTCATGAAGCTTTTCCAAATAAAAATCTTCTTTTTACAGAAGGCTGTATTGAAAAATTTGATGCTACAAAATATCAATTTTGGGGAAATGCAGAGCGTTACGGAATTAATATAATTAATGATTTTAATAACGGAACTGTTGGTTGGACAGATTGGAATATTCTTCTAGATCAAAAAGGAGGACCAAATCATGTTGGAAATTTCTGTTTTGCGCCTATTCATGCCGACATAACAAAAGATGAGTTAATTTATACGCCAATGTACTACTATATTGGGCATTTTTCAAAATTCATTAGACCCAATGCAAAAAGAGTACTTGAAACCATAAGCGACAAATCTTTATTAAGCACATCTTTTAAAAATTCTGACGGACAATTGATTACTGTAGTGATGAATCAATCTGAAAAAGAGATTGTTTATTCTTTAGAAAATCAAACAGAAAAAACAACAATTACAATTCCGGCACACGCTATACAGACAATTGTTTATTAATTGTCAGCTAACTAAATAACCGCAAAAAATGAAATTCAATTTAAAAAATACCATAAAAGCATTTTTCTTTATGGCAGCCGTATTGGCTCAAGTAAAATGTTCTTCTTCAAGTGATCCAGTAGAAAATCCGCCTGTAGATCCTCCAGTGACACCTCCAGTAGTAGTTACAAACGATGTTGATTTTTGGCTAACAAAAGGCAATCAGACTGTTTTATTGGCAAAACAATCGGGAATATTGGGTTTTGGTACAACAACAAATACTTATGCTAATATTGAAGTAAATGCCAATCAAAAATATCAGACCATTGATGGTTTTGGATATACTTTAACAGGAGGAAGTGTGGAGGTTATAAACCAGCTAAACGCAGCTAAAAGAACGGCTCTTTTGCAGGAACTGTTTGGTTCTGGCGCAAATTCAATTGGAGTTAGCTACATAAGAATCAGTATTGGAGCTTCAGATTTAAATGCAACACCGTTTACTTACGACGATCTTGCTGCTGGCGAAACAGATTTAAACCTAGAAAAATTTAGTTTAGAAAAAGACAAAACTCTAATTGCTATGCTAAAAGAAATTTTAGTCATAAATCCAAAGATTTTAATCTTGGCAACACCTTGGTCTGCGCCGATTTGGATGAAAGACGTAGCTAGTTTTAAAGGAGGAGAACTGAAAACAGAGTATTATGATGTATACGCTAAATATTTTGTAAAATATATTCAGCAGATGAAAGCAGAAGGAATTACAATCGATGCTGTAACTCCTCAAAACGAACCTTTGCATGACGGAAACAATCCAAGTATGTATATGTCTGCCTCAGATCAGGGAGCTTTTATTAAAAACAGTTTAGGCCCAGCATTTAAAGCAGCAAATCTAAACGTAAAAATTATTGCTTACGACCACAACTGCGATAATCCAAATTATCCAAAAGCAATTTTGGCAGATGCAGATGCATTTCCATTTGTAGACGGATCGGCTTTTCATTTATACGCAGGAGATATTAGTGCCTTAACTAACGTTTTTAATTCTTATCCGACTAAGAACGTATATTTTACAGAACAATGGACTTCTTCTGATGGGAAATTTGATGGCGATTTAAAATGGCATCTTCGAAATGTAATTATCGGATCGATGAGAAATTACAGTAAAAATGCATTAGAGTGGAATCTAGCTAATAATTCAAGTTTTGGTCCTCATACAGATGGCGGATGTAATATGTGTAAAGGTGCTATAACTATAACTTCAGGAGATAGTTTTGAGCGTAATGTAGGGTATTACATTATTGCACATGCTTCAAAATTTGTTCCAATGGGATCTACAAGAATACAAAGTAACTCAGGAGGAAACTTACAGAATGTTGCTTTCATTACGCCTTCAGGTTCTAAAGTATTAATTGTAGAAAATGATGGTTCGGAAACAGAAACTTTCAATATTAAATTCAATGGAAAATGGGTTACAACTTCTCTTGAAGGAGGATCTGTTGGGACTTATACTTGGAAATAATCTGATAAACTATTTTATATGAAAAAAATACTTTTAACATCGTTGCTTTTTGTTTCGATTGCCTCTTTGGCACAAGGCTTTTTGCATAGAGACGGACAAAAAATAGTAGATGGAAATGGTAAAAATGTTCTTTTAAGAGGTTTGGGTCTTGGTGGATGGATGGTGCAAGAGGGTTATATGTTACAGACTCAACCATTTGCTAGTCCGCAATATCAAATTAGACAAAAAATACAGGAAGTTATCGGCGAAGAAGGAACAAAAGAATTCTATGCGGCATACAAAGCAAACGGAATTACGAAACGAGATGTTGACTCTTTAGCAAAATGGGGATTCAACTCTATTCGTCTTCCTATGCATTACAATTTGTATACTCCGCCAATCGAGCAGGAGAAAAATGGAGAAATCACTTGGATTGAAGAAGGTTTCACCATGACAGATAATTTACTGAAGTGGTGTGCCGAAAATAAAATTTACTTGATTTTAGATTTACACGCAGCTCCTGGCGGACAAGGAAATGATGCTGCGATTTCAGATTTTGATACCACAAAACCTGGACTTTGGCAAAGTGAGACCAATCAGAAAAAAATGATTGCTTTATGGAAAAAACTGGCTTCTCGATACAGAGATAATCCTTGGATTGGAGCGTACGATATTATCAACGAACCAAACTGGAATTTTACCGGATCAAACAAAAATGGTTGCGACGAAAATTCAAACGGACCTTTAAGAGATTTAATGGTTGCTGTTACAAAAGCCATTCGTGAAGTAGATACAAATCATTTAATTTTTATTGAAGGAAATTGCTGGGGAAATAATTATAACGGAATTTTTCCTCTTTGGGATGATAATCTAGCTTTAAGCTTTCACAAATATTGGAACTATAATGACAAAGCTTCAATCGAAACGATGTTAGGTTACAGAGAGAAATACAATGTACCAATTTGGATGGGAGAAAGTGGAGAAAACTCTAATGTTTGGTTCAAAGATGTTTTGACTTTAGTTGAAAGTAACAATATTGGGTGGGCTTTCTGGCCAATGAAAAAAATAGACAACATTGCAGGAGTAGCCTCTGTTACTAAAATTCCAGAGTATGATGTTCTCTTGAAATATTGGAGAGACGGCGGCCAAAAACCAACTCCAGAATTCGCTAAAAAAACATTGATGAAAATAGCGGACAATTATAAAATGGAAAACGTAACCGTTAAACCAGATGTTGTAGATGCCATGTTTAGACAAGTGCAAACAGACGATACAAAACCATACAAAAAGAATACAGTTCCAGGAAAAATTGCTGCAACGTACTATGATTTAGGAACCAATGGAAAAGCTTACTTCGACAATGATTTTGTAAATTATAGATCAGTAACCGGAAAAGATGAAAGATGGAATCTTGGCAACAGCATGAGAAATGACGGAGTTGATATTTTGCCTTGTAAAGACAAAGATTCAAACGGTTATCAAGTTTCATTTATCGAAGATGGAGAATGGATTCAATATACCGTTGATGCAAAACAGGGAAATTATAATGTTGCTATTCGTTATTCAAGCGAAAAAGCTGAAGGGAAATTGTATGTAGAAATTGATGGAATAAAATCTAAAGAAATTACACTTTCTGCAACTGCTGGAGACAATAAATGGAAGACTGTCATTTTATCTGATATAGCATTAAAATCGGGTTCAAACAAAGTAAAAGTTGTATTTGAAAAAGGAGGTTTTAATCTGAACTATTTTGACTTTGCTATTAATAAAACGAAGAAGTAAAAAAGAATAATAGTTGCTTTAATATTAAATAAATCATTTAAATAATAAAAAGATGAAAATGATTATGGACGAGTATACAATTAACATAACTTTTAAATAGATTTTTCTCTTTAAAGCCTCGTAAACACTAGCTTTACAAGATTAAAATTTTTTAACATGAAAAAGATAAACAAACTTGTTTTTGCAGTAATTCTGCTTTTAACCGTGAACTCATTTTATGGTCAGAATTTAAAAATTATGACATATAATATCCGTTTGGACGTTGCTTCAGACGGAGAAAATGCTTGGCCAAACCGAAAGGATTATTTTACATCTCAAATTGGTTTTTACAGCCCAGACATTTTCGGAGTTCAGGAAGCAACGCCAAATCAAGTTTTAGATATTGCATCGGCTTTGCCAAATTATAACAAATTCGGAGTAGGAAGAGAAGAAGGAGGTTTAGGAGAAGCTTGTACGATTTATTACAAAAAAGACCGTTTTAAAGTTGAGCAATCAAATACTTTCTGGTTATCTGAAACCCCAAACGTAGTTTCAAGAGGTTGGGATGCAGCCTGCAACAGAGTTTGTACATACGGACTCTTTAAAGATTTAAAAACTAAAAAGTCATTTTGGGTTTTCAATTTGCATTTAGATCATATGGGAGAAGAAGCAAGGGTTAAAGGCGTACAGCTTGCTCTTTCTAAAATAAAAGAATTGAATACAAAAAATTATCCTGCTTTTCTAATGGGTGATTTCAATTCTGAACCCAATACAACGCAAATTGGAGAAATCAAGAAATTGATGGATGATACTAAAGACGTTTCAATAGAAAAACCTTTTGGACCTTCAGGAACTTTCAACGATTTTAAACACAATGAACCCGTAACATTATTGTTAGACTATATTTTTATTTCAAAAAAGAGTGGTCTAAAAATTCAAAAACACGCAGTGTTAAGTGATTCTAAAGATTTAAAATATCCCTCAGATCATTTGCCTGTCTTAATAGAAATAGATTAACATGAAAAACATCAACAAAAAACTTCAAATTCTAGTTTTACTGCCATTAATTGCAATGCAGTTCAACTGTGGATCTTCAACAAATGCTGTAAAAAATACTGGAAAAGTTTCTTCTTGGATTACCACTACAGACGAGACCTCAAAACTTAAAAAACAAACTGATTTAGCTTTTGCGTCAGAAACAAATTCAAATCAGACTATTGAAGTAAATCCAGCTGAAAAATTTCAAACCGTAGAAGGTTTCGGATTTTCATTAACAGGAGGAAGTGCTCAAGCCATTAAAAAATTGGATAAGCCAAAAAGAGAAGCTTTACTTCAGGAATTATTCTCAAGAAAAGACAACGCAATTGGTTTAAGTTATTTAAGAATAAGTATTGGAGCATCTGATTTGAATGAAAAAGTTTTTTCGTATGATGATATGCCAGAAGGACAAACCGATTTGAAACTGGAACATTTTAATCTTGGACCAGATTTAGACGATGTAATTCCGGTTTTAAAAGAAATTTTAGCTATAAATCCTAAAATTAAAATAATGGGTTCTCCGTGGTCTCCACCAGTTTGGATGAAAGACAACGGAAGCTCAAAAGGCGGAAGTTTACAGCCAAAATACTATCAAGTTTATGCAGAATATTTTGTGAAATATATTCAAGCAATGAAATCTCACGGAATTGTTATTGACGCTATAACGCCTCAAAACGAGCCTTTGCACCCAGGAAACAATCCAAGTTTATTGATGTTGGCAGAGCAGCAAGCAGATTTTATTGGAAATAATTTAGGGCCTGCTTTCGCGAAAGCTGGAATCAAAACCAAAATTGTTGTTTACGATCACAACTGTAATAAACCAGAATATCCTTTGACAATTTTAAGAGATCCAAAAGCAAATTCGTTTGTAGCAGGATCAGCTTTTCACTTGTACGAAGGAGATATTAGTGCTTTGACTACTGTTCATAATGAATTTCCAAATAAAGACTTGTATTTTACAGAACAATATACAGGAACAGGAACCAATTTTGAAACTGATTTAAAATGGAGCGTGAAAAATGTGGTTATTGGTTCTATGAGAAACTGGAGTAAAAATGCACTTTCTTGGGGATTAGCAAATGATGAATTCTACAAACCTTTTACGCCAGGAGGATGTTCAACCTGTAAAGGAGCTTTGATGATTGATCAAAATCAAAACATCAAAAGAGAAGTGGGATATTATATTATCGGACACGCTTCTAAATTTGTTCCAGAAGGTTCGGTAAGAATTGGTAGTAATATTGCAGGCAACTTATATAATGTAGCTTTCAAAACTCCATCAGGTCAAACTGTTTTAATTGTAGAAAATGATGGAGCTTCGGCAGAAACATTTAATATTAAATACAATCAAAAACAAACCACAACCACACTAAATGCTGGAGCAGTAGCTACTTACGTTTGGTAAAAACTTAAACTATGAAAAGAATAACCACAGTTACGCTGTTTATGCTTTCGCTTATTGCGTCGGCACAGCAGCAGTCAATAGATCAGAAAGTCAATGATCTGTTGAAGAAAATGACAATTGAAGAAAAAGTAGGCCAGCTGAATCAATACACTGGCGATAATCAGGCAACTGGACCAATTACCATTAACCCGAACAAACAAGCCGAAATCAAACAAGGTTTAGTTGGTTCGATGTTAAATATTATAGGAACAAAATATACCAGACAATATCAAGAATTGGCAATGCAGTCAAGACTTAAAATTCCGTTGTTGTTTGGACAAGATGTTATTCACGGCTACAAAACAACTTTTCCTCTTCCTTTAGCGGAAGCGGCAAGTTGGGATTTAGCAGCAATCGAATTAGGAGCAAGAGTTGCAGCAACAGAAGCTGCGGCAAGCGGAATTCATTGGACATTTGCTCCAATGGTAGACATCAGTCGTGATCCTCGTTGGGGACGTGTAATGGAAGGTGCAGGAGAAGATACTTATTTAGGTTCTAAAATTGCTTATGCGAGAGTAAAAGGTTTTCAAGGAAATAAATTGGGAGATTTAAACTCGGTTATGGCTTGCGTAAAACACTTTGCTGCTTATGGAGCAGGAGTTGGAGGAAGAGATTACAACTCTGTTGACATGAGCGAAAGAATGCTTTGGGAAACGTATTTGCCTCCTTTTAAAGCAGCTTTAGATGCTGGTGCAGCAACATTCATGAATTCGTTCAATGATATTAACGGAATTCCGGCAACAGGAAATGCACATCTGCAAAGAGATATCTTAAAAGGAAAATGGAACTTTCAAGGTTTCGTAGTTTCAGATTGGGGATCAATTGGCGAAATGGTAGCTCACGGTTACTCTAAAGATCTCAAAGAAGCGGCTTATTCTGCAATTACTGCAGGAAGCGATATGGATATGGAAAGCAATGCTTACCGTTATAATTTAGCTCAATTAGTAAAAGAGGGAAGAGTTTCTGTTGATTTAGTTGATGATGCTGTAAGACGCATTCTTCGTAAGAAATTCGAATTAGGACTATTTGATGATCCTTATAAATATTCTGATGCAAAACGCGAAGAAAAAGCATTAAACAATTTAGAGCACAGAAAAGCGGCTCGAGAAATGGCAGAGAAAAGTATCGTTTTATTGAAGAATGAAAACCAGACTTTACCAATTTCTAAAAGTGTAAAAACAATTGCTTTCATTGGACCAATGGTAAAAGAGTACAAAGCCAATATGGGATTTTGGGCTGTTGAACTTCCAGAAGTAAAATACGATCAATGGGTAGTTTCGCAATGGGACGGTTTACAAAATAAAGTAGGCAAAAACACTAAATTATTGTACGCAAAAGGATGTGATGTTACTGGCGACAATAAAGACGGTTTTGCAGAAGCAGTTGAAACAGCCAAACAAGCTGACGTTGTAATTTTAAGTATTGGCGAAAGACACGATATGAGCGGTGAGGCAAAAAGCCGAAGCGATATTCATTTGCCAGGAGTTCAAGAAGATTTAGTAAAAGCGGTTATGGCAACAGGAAAACCAGTTGTAGTTTTAATAAATGCTGGAAGACCATTAGTTTTTAATTACACTGCAGATAATGTTCCAGCAATTCTATACACTTGGTGGTTAGGCACTGAAGCAGGAAATGCAATTGCAAATGTATTGTTTGGAGATTATAATCCGTCTGGAAAATTACCTATGACTTTTCCGAGAGAAGTAGGACAAGTGCCAATTTATTACAATCATTTCAGTACAGGAAGACCTGCTAAAGACGAAAATTCAACAAATTACGTTTCGGCTTATATCGACTTGAAGAACTCTCCGAAATTTCCTTTTGGATATGGGTTAAGTTATACAACGTTTGATTATTCTGGTTTGAAACTCTCTTCTACCAAAATAAAAAGCAACGAAACTATTAAAGTTTCTTTCCAATTGAAAAATACCGGAAAAGTAGCTGGAGAAGAAGTAGCTCAGTTGTACTTGAAAGATAAATTTGGTTCTGTTGTAAGACCAGTATTAGAATTAAGAGATTTCCAGAAAGTGAAATTAAATGCTGGAGAAACTAAAACAATCGAATTTACAATAGACAAAGAGAAACTTTCTTTCTACAATAATAAATTAGAATGGGTTGCTGAACCAGGAGATTTTGAAGTAATGATCGGAACTTCATCGGCAGATATTAAATTGAGATCTGATTTTGAATTAGCAGATTAAGTTTTAACAAAAAACGGGGTCCTAAAAGGCCCCGTTTTTTATATGTCAAATTTATTTAAGACGTTTCTTGAAACTGTATTTCAGCATATTCAATAAACCTTCTTCGATAATGTCAATTCCAATTCCGAAATTACTATCTGCAACTTCGTGATGCGCATTTCTAAAATCTTCAAAATCCTCACTCGGAATTTCTAAGTTGATTAATGGTTTGTAATCGATATTTATAGAAGCACCATTTTTAGTTACTTTTTTACGACTTGTAAAATCGAAGTAAGGATTTGTGATGGTACTTTCTTGAATCGTATATTTCTCCTGAGTATCTATTTTTTGATCTGTCGTGAGATTAATTTCGTATTTCTCATTGTCAAAATTATGCCAAAACAAAAGGTCAGTATGCATAAAATCACGAGCTCCATTTTTAACCACATTGCGATCAAAATACATTAGGAAACGATTTTTCTCTGCATCTGTAAAATACGGATTTTCGATTGACGCATTATACTGAATCGTAAATTCATTCTGTTTTTTGTCATCACTTACAATTTCGATTGCTGCACCTTTAAAAATCGTTCTAATATCAGTTCCGTTTCTATCATTTGAATAATTTAAAGTATAGAACAAGAAATTATTCCAGCTGTCAATGATTTCTCTTTTGTTGGTGTTTTTGAAATATTTACGCATATAATTGGCACGGTTTCCTTTGTAAGTCGTAACCAATTTTAGTGTTCCCGTATTGTTTTGAGCATTAAAATCTGCTTTTTCATTTATACCATAATAAGGAAATTTGTAAGGCTCTTTAATTTGTAATTCAAGATTTGGTTTCACTTCCAAATAATGCATAAAATAGATGTAACCACGATTTTCAATTAGTCCAAATTCATCTCTCGAAGTAGCATCAACAAAATAAACTCCGCCTTTGTAATTGATTTTTACGATAACGTGATTAAAAGTCAATAGTGACGGAAGGTAATATTTAATGTAATGATCTGAATTGAAGTTAACCAAAACCACAGAAGAATCAACATTGATATAATCTAAAACTACTTTCAACAAAACTGATTTTGCTTTGCAGTCTCCTTGTTTATTTTCATAAGTTACTGATGGTTCTTGCGGTTTGTGACCATTCATTTCATCAGCATTATAAATATAGTAAACGTGATTTTGAACATAATCAATAGCAAACTGTAATTTCTCGTCTTGATCTGCAATTGCATCTAGTTTTTCTACCAGTTTTGGGGCAAATTCAGTCAAAGAGGCTTTACTGTATATTTCTTCGTAAAGAGGAGAAATGTAATTTGATAAATCAATCCAGTTGCGATTTGTTGCAAAATCAATAAAAGGAGCAATTTCTCTATTTGAATCAAAAGAGTTAATGTAATTTTCTTTTTCGATTACATATCGTTCTCCTTTTTCTAAGAAATTAATTTCTGGTTGCAATACATTTCCTTCTTCATCTCTATAAAATGTCTTTTTGTATGCAATCTTTTCTTTTCTATCATTAATAAAAGAAAACTTGTATTTGCCGTAAGCCCAGTAAGTGCTAGGTGTTACATAGACATATTTAAGAAATTCTTTTCGCATAAAATCACGATCTGTAAAGACCTTTGTACGCGAATCTTCTGTAATTAAAACATCATAAAGGCGTAAATCTTTAATCGTAATATTTACCTTTTTGTTGCTGCTTAAAATACCGCCTTCACTCTGATTTTCGCTATCTAGAACTTTAATTTTAGTATCAGCAATTTTATCAATCAAAACACCATCTCTCAAAACGCTAATTCGGTGTATCAAATAAGTTTCGTTTTCTTCAACAACAACATCTCTTACCGAAGCACTTTCAAGGTTTGAAGGTTCGTTAAGTGTGTAGGCAACGCAAGCATATTCGCTATTTTCAGTATCGCTTGTGTAGTAAACTTTATCCAAGAAGTAGCAGAAATCGCGACCTTCTTCGACCTGTTTGTTGGAGAAATCCGATTCTTGTATATAGTCAATAAGTTGATCATCGTTAATTGTAGGTGCCCAGTTTTCTGGTTTTTGAATTTTGTAACTTTCTGGTTCAATGATATTTTCCATGATTCTTTCTATAGGTGTATATTCTTACTTTTAAAACGGCTAAAATAACTAATAAAAGACCATTTTCTTTCATATTAGTGTAAAATTTATAATAAAAAACCCCACAAAAGTGGGGCCAGCATTATAAATTATATAGATGTGTAGGTATTTATTTCAAAACAATATTTATAAAATCCATTGCGCCAATTCCTTTATAAGAGGCATACAAAGCTTTTTCGTAAGCTTCTCTTTTTGCTTTTTTATCTTTTGCGTCAGTTTCAACAATCATTTCATTGAAAATTCTCTCTTGTTCTTCGCTATATTTTAGAGATTCTTCCAGAAGATATGTTTTTGAAACAAATCCGAATGAAGACCAAATTCTGGTTCTGATTTTTTTACCGATGTGTTTTAAAGGATTGTTAATCATAAGTTCTGTATTTAAATTTCTACGCTCACTTGAAGAAAAATGGGAACAGCTTGCATTATTTTTCTTTGTATTTGATTCTATTTTTAACAATTAAAATTGTTAATGTGTTATTATGACGCAATGTACTTATTTTTTTTAAATTTGATTTTAAATTTTCGTTAAAATTGTAGTTTCAACACTTCTGTTTTATTGAAAATCGGTTCTTTGTTTTTAGAAGATATTTCGGTTTTATAAAAATGAAGTAAATTGCAGAGTTATTAGAAGAAAGAATTTATACCAATCTGATGCTAAAGGACATTATAGATAATAACGAAAATTACCAGCCAGGGCTGTCTATAGACTGTGTCATTTTTGGCTTTCATGATAATCAGTTAAAAGTTTTATTGATTAAAGTGGAACGAGCCAATAAATGGTCTTTGCCTGGTGGTTTTATCCCTGTAGATCAAGATATTGATACGGCTGCAATCACGGTATTGAATAGCAGAACTGGGGTTGATGGTGTTTTTTTAAGACAATTTGCAACCTTTGGAAAAGTAGATCGTAACAAACAGCACTTTGATAAAAAGACGTTGGAATATCTTAAAATTGAAGAAGCAAAAGGAAAATGGCTCCTGCGTCGTTTTGTCACGATTGGATATTATGCCTTGGTAGATTTCTCTAAAATTCTTCCAAATCCGGCCGGCAGGCATGAAGTTGTAGAATGGATTGACCACAAAGAAGTTCCTGAACTTATTTTAGATCATCGTGAAATTTTGGATAAAGCTCTAGATACTTTAAGAATCGAATTGAACTTAATGCCAATTGGTTACAACTTATTGCCTGAGAAATTTACAATTCCAGAATTGCAAAAATTGTATGAAACGATTTTGGATAAAAAGCTAGACCGAAGAAACTTTTTGCGTAAAATTACCAATATTGGAATTCTGACCAAATTGGATGAAAAGAAAAGCAACGTAGCGCACAAAGCTCCAAACTTATATTCTTTTGATAAAGAAAAATACGATGAAGTGCTGAAAAATGGATTGAACCAAGGTTGGTAAGAGTGAGTTTTAATCTTTAAAAATTGTGATTATGGTTTCAATTGAAGAAGTTAGGAAATTAGCAATGTCATTTCCAGATGCAACCGAAGGACCTCATTTTACAAAAACTTCCTTTCGAATCAAAAAGAAAATCTTTGCCACTTTAGACGAAAAAAGAAATCAGGTAGAAATAAAATTAAACGAAATAGATCAGTCTGTTTTTTGTGCGTCAAGCGAAAAAATTTTCCATGAAGTTCCAAATAAATGGGGTAAACAAGGTTGGACAATTGTCGAACTTTCAAAAGTAAGACCCGAAATGTTTGAAGATGCGCTGATACTTTCGTATGAAAATGTTGCGACAAAAAAGAAGTAAAATTTTATCTCACAATAGTTCTAAAAGTCAAATTTACTCTTGGTTTTTGAGTGCTTTTTGTAGGAGGCAATCGATGCAACCAATGCGTTTGCGTTTCATCTTTCATAACCAATAAACTTCCGTGTTCCAGAATTAGAGAAACAGTTTCTTTAGATTCTTTATGTTTAAATGCAAATTTACGCTCGGCACCAAAACTTACAGAGCCAATCGCTCCATTTTTCTTTAAATCTTTTTCAGCGTCGCTATGCCACGCCATTCCCTCTTCGCCAGTATGGTATAAATTTAGCAAACAAGAATTAAAAATTTCACCTGTTTTCTCTTCAATGATTTTCTTTAATTCTAAAAGTTCAGGAGTCCAAGGCAACGCTTTTTTTGTGGTATTCGAATACGTATACTCAAATTCCTGATTGCCATACCAAGCTACTTTTCGTTTGGTTAAGATTAATTTCCCGAAGATTATTGCCTCGTCATTTTTCCATTCGATTGTGTTTAGTAAAGTGTCACGATAGAAATCGGCTTCTGTTTTAGAGAATAATCTTCCATAATAATTTACGGTTCCATCTTTCGGAAGCAGATTGGTTGTTTCGTCTATTTGAGGATTAAATAAGTCCATTTTTCCATTTTTGATATTCTGATTTCATGCAATGTCCGCAAGGTCTGAAACCATTTTCTCTCGCTTCATTTTCAGATAAAAAGAAAACCCGATTTTCTCTTTTCATTCTTTTCCCCGAAGAACATTTCAGTGTTCCGTAGATTTTTAATTTCTGGTTGCCACCGAAACAAATTTCGCCTTTTTTAATTTTATTTAGAAGGTCCAAATCGGTTATTTTGCTATGTTTTACCATTTATTTTTATAGATATTTTATTCTGTAGAGACGCACCGCAGTGCGTCTACGCAAAGATTGGTTTTTAATCAGCCACAGATTAGAGGAATTATTATGATTAAAAATCTGTTTAATTCTTTGGTATCTGCGAGGAAAATGTCTTTGTGGATTACGTTGTGTAGATGCATTGCAATGCGTCTTTCGAGTGGATAAATTTCTCGGAAAGTCGCGAAAACGCAAAGTTTTTTGATACAGTTTCTATATAGTTTGTCATTTCGACGAAGGAGAAATCTTCGCAAGTAACTCCGTAACGAAAATCCAATTTTTGTCGAGCTTCTCGAGAAGATTTCTCCTTCGTCGAAATGACATAAAATGAGAAAAAAACTTTGCGTCACTGTACCTTTGAACCTTAATTTAACGCATCATGAAAAATAATACCTAACGTATATCTTTCACCAGAATGCACTTCGCTTACACCATGTTTCATGTTTACACGATAGTAGCCTTTCGTGCCTTTTACAGGTCTAAAATTGGTTGTAAAAACTAAAACATCTCCCTTTTTGGGTTTCAAAACAATGGCTTTAGATTGTGCTCGTGGAGTTTGCTGTGTCAAAACAAATTCACCACCCGTAAAATCTTCATCGGGTTCGTTTAGGAAAAGCACAATTTGAATAGGAAAATAAACATCACCATACAAATCCTGATGTAAAGTATTAAAACCGCTTTTTCCATATTTTAGAATTAGAACTGTAGCTTTGAGCTGGTTATTGTCATGACATTGTTTTAGCAAATCTTCATGTTTCTCTGGAAATACCGTGTCAATATTTAAAACTTTCATCCAAGAATTAGCAATTGGAGCCAGTTTAGGATAAATCGAAGACCGAATTTTTTCAATCAAATCAGGAAGAGGATAATTAAAATATTTGTATTCTCCTAAACCAAATCGATAACGTTCCATAACAACTGTTTTTCGATATAAATTGGGATTGTCATAATCAAATTTTAAGTCTTCGCATTGTTCATTATTCAACACATTTGAAATAATAGCAAAGCCATTTTCGTGCATAGATTCGGTAATGCTTTCCCAGTTTTGAGAAGCAATTTTTGATTGTATATTTTGCATAAAGAAGTTTTAGATTGAGATTTTTTTCCGCCACAAATTCACGAATTGTATTCGCATAGATCTAAAAAATCGTGAATTTGGGGCAAAAAAACTATGGATTTATTTGTGCACCTTCCCAACCAATAATAGCAGTTTTTCGGGTGTTCCCCCACATATAACCGCCAAATGTTCCCGAAGATTGAATAACGCGGTGACAAGGAATTAAAAATGCAACAGGATTACTTCCAATTGCTGTTCCAACCGCGCGAGAAGCATTTGGTTTTTGAATTTGATGTGCAATAGAACCGTAAGTAGAAAGCTGTCCCATTGGGATTTTTAGCAAAGCTTCCCAAACTTTCAATTGAAAATCGGTTCCTTTTAAATGCAATTTAATTTCTGATAATTTACTCCAGTCGTTTTGAAAAATGAATAAGGCATTTTGTTGAGATAAATCCAGTTTTTTCGAAAATTGGGCATTCGGGAATTTATCTTTTAAAGCGATAAATCCAGTTATTTCATCTTCGGCGAAAGCCATAAAACAAACGCCTTTTGAAGTAGAGGCAACAACAATATTTCCAAACGGACTTTCGGCAAAACTGTAGTTGATTTCAAGATTTTTTCCTCCGTTTTTATATTCGGCAGGTGTCATACCTTCAATATTTACAAATAAATCATGTAGACGACTTGTTCCTGAAAGTCCTGTTTCAAAAGCTGTTTCAGAAATGGTTGCCTGACTTTCTTTGAGTAGTTTTTTTGCGTGTTCGATGCTCGTATATTGTAAAAACTTCTTCGGACTCGTTCCTGCCCATTCGCTAAAAAGACGTTGAAAATGAAATGGACTTAAATGTACTTTTTCTGCAACTTCATCCAGATTGGGCTGATCTTTAAAATTAGCTTTGATATAATCTATAGCTTCAGCGATACGATTATAATTGATGGTTTCCTGTGTATTCATCTTCATTCAATTTTATAATACAAATATCGTTTGGTTTTTAAAGGTATAAAATCCGAAACTTGCTGAAATTGCTTTTATTTCAAGTTTCAAGTTTCAAATCTAAAATCTACAACAATTAAAAAAGTACTTTTTTCATTTTATAATTTATGATTTCTACTCCTTTTAAAATGTTTTTTTGTTCTGCTTTTACAATATAACCTTTCTTCTCAAAAAACGGTTTTGCAGTTATGCTTACATCAGAAGTTATAAATTTTGAATGATTTTTTTTAGCTTCGAATTCTAATTTGTTTATAATTTTATCTGCAATTGCTTGGCGTTGAAAGTCTTTATGAATAAACAATAGATCAATATAGTTTTCGTTTTTTAGAGTTCCAAACCCAACAATTTTATTGTCAATAATTGCCAATTCGATAAATTGTGTGTTAATTACATCGAGCCAACGTTCTTTGTTTTTTGCACCAGAAACCCAAACCTTAATTTGCTCTGAATTATAATCGCTTTTGCAAACAGATTGAATGGTTTCTGCAAATAATTTTTGCATTTCTTCTAGATCAGAAAGTAGAGCTTTTCTAAAAAACATTTTTTGAAATTTAAATTAATGTGCCGTTGTTTTAGAAAAAACATTGATCACAATAACACCAATTACAATTAATGCAAGACCTATAATTGCTGGCAAATCTGGAATTTCTTTAAAGAAAATAGCGCCAATAATCGTAATTAAAACAATGCCGACTCCAGACCAAATCGCGTAAGCAAAGCCAACAGGAATGGTTCTAATGGCAAAACTCAAACAATAAAATGCACCGCAATAGCCAATTATGGTAATAATACTTGGAAGCAGTTTGGTAAATTCTTCGGATTTTTTTAATGCTGAAGTAGCAATGATTTCGAAGATTATAGCGAGAAATAAAAATAGAAAATTCTTCATAGTTCACTTTTTTACAAAGGTAAATTTTAAAGCTGAAAATTATTTAAGATTATCTGTTTTAGAAGAAACACTTATTAGCTTGTATCCGTTTTCTGTTCTTAAAAATTCAAAATGATCTTGCCCGCGATCGGTTTTGTTTTTTGGATTGATAACAATATCCATTGTTGGATAAATCCAATCTTTAGATTCGTTACAATTATTGAAATAAATGTCGTATTCGTCCGATTCAAAAATAAACTGATTTAATCCGTCAGAAGAAATAAAATAATCTGTTTTTGGATTTTTAAGTTCCTGAAGTTTTAGTTTTAAATAAGTATAATTCTGATTGATAAATTTTGTTTTTGGGGCATGGATCCAGCCGTCTGGTTCTTTCCAATAGGTGATTTTATCGAAAGAATGGTTCTCTAAATTGACTTTAGATAAATCTTTAAGTAAAGTGTTTTCTAGCCAATGTTTAAACTCTTTTTCAAAATTTATAAAAGAATAGTATTGTCCGTCAACTCCAAGAAAGCTTTCTCTTGTTGCATCTTTGCTAGGTTCTTTTGATTTTTCTGCAGAATAGAAATTTAGATTATCATTATAGGCAAAATCTTCAATAAGAATTTTGTTGTTTATATCGATTAAAAACTCTTTCCCACCTTTCCAGAAAAAGTGTTCTCCATCTTGTTGCTTTTCGGCATCTTTTAAAGCACTAATCATTCCGTTTCTTACTTTGGTCAAATTACTGTATTGAGCTGAAATTACAATTTTTCCTTCGCTGTTAAAGACTCCCATTTTATCTGTTTTGCGGTCTTTAAATCTAATATATCCTTCATTTTCACAATCGGGTCCATTGTCAAAAACATACAAGCTGTCTACTCCAACAATTTTTCCCTGTTTGGTTAAATAATAGCTGTTCCATTTGCCGTTTACTTCTTCAGAAACGGCTATTATGTTTTCAAATTTTTGTGCGATTGTAAATCCAGTAAATTTTGGTTCTATTTTGACTACTCCGTTTTTGTCTTTAAATCCAGTAAGCGTGCTGTCTTTATTTGAGAATGCAGTCCAAATGTCATTACTTTGGGCGAATACTGAACAAGTAAAAAGGGCGAATATAAAAAGAGCAATAATCTTTTTCATGTGAAATGAATTTATCTAAGATGAACTTCTGCTTCGTTGTTTTTTGATTCTTCAAAACAGTCGGAGCAAAGCATTTTGAAATCGGCGAGAGATTGAAAAGTTTCTGTCCATTCTTCACCATTATCCAAAAGATATTGCTCGCAGGAACCGCACCAAGCAATTTGTGGAAGATCATCGTCGGCTTCTGAATAGAAAAATCCGACTTGATTTTTTGAATCTATTGCAGTTGCGATATGAATGCAGGTAAAAGACATTTCTTTTGAACCGTGAATGTCACAGGAAATTTTTTCGATCATTTTTTGAATTTAAAAGGCTTTAAGTTCAAATTTAAAGTTATAAACTAAAAAAACTGTAAATGTCTTGTTAATTTAAATGGTTCTTGGTTTACGTGTGCGTGAGGGATAGGAGCAAACTACCGAAGTAGTGCGGATAGCCCGACGGCATTGCGACAAGAGGGCGAATAAGCAGAAAGTATTTTTGCCCTCTTGTCGTGATGATGGCACGCCCAGATAATTTTTTTGTCTGAAGTGTCAGTTTGTTTAAAAAAACAAAACCTAAAGCTATATTTTTTTAAGGATTAAGGGATAAGCCCACGCTAAAAAAGAATCTCACTTTGTCGATGTTGTTGATCCATGAAGTATCAAAGTGGATTGGGCCTAAAATGGATTCGTAAGATATGGCCGCGCCTCCAGATATTACTAGGCTTGGTTCAATATTATCGTCCCAGTTGCCTTTTGGATTAAATGCATGGTTAATATAATTGTCAAAAGTACTGAAACCAACTGTAGCAATATTAAAATGGGGGGTTAGGTAAATTTTTCCGATAAGATTTATTTGAGATCCCAGTTTGAGCCCCATATATTGTGTAACATTGAGCTCGTCTTCGTGCAGGCCAGGCAATTGAAAGCGGTTACTTCCGGAGCTTGGAATTATTCCGCCTAAGAAATATTTTGAAGCATAACCAAATTCTGAAAATGAAATTTGATCTTCTTTAAGTTTATCCTGAAAAATAAAATAAGAATCAAACCCTATAATTCCTGTGATTTTCTTTTTTAAGAGTGCTCTTTTTTCAAAAGTAAAACCAAATTTAGTATAATTATTTGTCGCTCCAGAAATGTTTGTTAAGGCTGGATCGGAGAAAGTAGCGTTAATATCTGCTAGAAATGATCGTGCGAGATTTGATTTTATAATTGTTCCGTTTGTAGCAAAATATACCTTATCCATATCATTATAAGAATAATGCATGTTGAATTCAATGTTGTGAAAATTGTAATCGTTTATTGAAAGGGAATTCGGATTGTATTCTCGATCATATTTTGGTTTAACATGAGTGTAATGATAGTTTAGGCCAAAACCAAAATAGCTTTTCAGAGAGTTTAGATTTCTATTTATTTCATTGTTAAATTCAAAAGTATTATAAAGCATATTGTCTGAAGCCTTGCCATTAATGTAAATCTCTTGTCTTAATAAGGCGCCATAACCTTCAGTCATCCACCACCATTCTCGGTGTCCACCAAAATTTTTCTGATAATTGATTCTAGCTTTTGGTTGTTCTGCAATATCAGCGGTGATTAAAAGGCGAGAAGCGTCTGCTAGAACGTTTCTTCCGGTGTAGTTAAAAATGATTCCAACACCTCTATAAGTATCATAATGGATTGAGGTGTTCAGTTGGTTTTTAGCACGTTCAAATCCAAACAAAGTAATTCCGAGTTTGTCTTCGTCTTTTATAAAATAACTGTATGTTATCTCTTCAAAAAGATTAGTACCCATAGCCCTGTTAAGACCAGCAATCAAATCTTTTGTGGTATATTTTACATGTGTTTTAAGATTTGCTCTTCCAATTACCAAAGGAAGGTTTTCTGGACTTATTTTTTTGTAGACAATAGTGTCAAGAACAAACTCCTTGGGCATATCAGGCAATTTGTGAGTTCGTTGCGGAAATGCTTTTAACTTTTCAGATAAGGCAACTAAAGCAGGAAGGTTTTGATTTGTTGCTATTTTTCCATCCTTATAGATTTCATTGCTATCGGCAAAATCGGCTGTGGAGAAACGCAGATTGGGCAGATGATCAACTAAAATGGTACATAAATCACGGTTTGCAGGGTTTTTAATATTACTCGGAAACATGCTGGTTTGCATTAATACGGTCATAATATTGTTCAGCTTATCAACGGGCTCCATTCCGCCACCTACGTCACTACCAATAATAATGTCAGCACCCATTTGTTTGGCAACGTCAGTTGGGAAATTATTTAGTACTCCACCATCTACCAATACTGATTTTTCGTAAGGCATTGGTTTAAAAATAGCGGGTAAAGACATACTAGCTCTCATGGCATAAGCCAAACTACCTTTGCTTAAAATGACTTCTTTTCCTTCAGCAAGATCAGTGGCCATAGCCCTAAAAGGTATGGAGAGACTGTCGAAATCTTTAACATTATAAACAGGAAAGGTCAATTCAGAAAGATATTCTCTAAGATTTTGATCGTTTAATAAGGAACCAATACTATTAAGTTTTCCGTCTTTAATGCCTATTCCAACTAAATAGCGTTGAAATTCTCTTTTTTCTTCGGCACTTACAGATCGCAACGATTGACCTCCGCCAAGGAGTTTATCCCAGTTAATGTTTTTGGTCATTGTTTCGATGCTATCTCCAGAATAGCCCATTGCATACAAACCGCCAATGATGCTTCCCATACTATTTCCAACAATAAGATCTGGAACGATGTGGAGTGAATCTAATTTTTGCAAAAGAGGAATATGTGCAATTCCTTTTGCGCCGCCACCGCTTAGTACTAACACAACTTTAGGCTTTTTTTCCTGAGAAAAAATAATTTGTGGGAGACTTAGTAAAAATAAGAAGACGAGTAAATAAGATGTTTTTTTCAATTTTTTACTATTTAAGTATTTGATAAATAGATTCTTATTCTGGTTATTAAAAGTAAGCAGATATTTATAAAAGTACAATTTTTTGATAGAAATGTTTTGCCTGAAACATAAAAACAGAAAACCCGACAGGTTTTAAAAACCTGTCGGGTTTGAATATGTAATAAATCTAAGATCTACTCCCGATAACTATCGGGATTAAATCTAAAATAGATTAATATCTGTAGTACTCTGGTTTGAATGGTCCTTGAACTTCAACACCAATGTAAGCAGCTTGATCTTCTCTTAGAACTTCAAGTTCAACACCTAATTTAGCTAAGTGTAAAGCAGCAACTTTTTCATCTAAATGTTTTGGTAACATGTAAACTTCATTTTTGTAAGCTGCACTGTTATTCCATAATTCAATTTGAGCTAAAGTTTGGTTTGTAAATGAGTTACTCATTACAAAACTTGGGTGACCTGTAGCACAACCAAGGTTTACTAAACGACCTTCAGCCAAGATAATGATATCTTTTCCGTTGATGTTGTATTTGTCAACCTGAGGTTTTATTTCGATTTTAGAAGCACCGTGGTTTTTGTTTAACCAAGCCATATCAATTTCGTTGTCGAAGTGACCAATGTTACAAACAACAGTTTTGTCTTTCATTTGTTCGAAGTGCTCTCCAAGAACGATATCTTTGTTTCCTGTAGTTGTAATGATGATATCAGCATTAGCAATTACAGTGTTTAATTTTTTAACTTCATAACCGTCCATTGCAGCTTGTAAAGCACAAATTGGATCGATTTCAGTAACTGTTACAATAGAACCAGCACCTCTGAAAGAAGCAGCAGTTCCTTTTCCAACGTCACCGTATCCACAAACAATAACTCTTTTTCCAGCCAACATTAAGTCAGTTGCACGACGTACAGCATCTACAGCAGATTCTTTACATCCGTATTTGTTATCAAATTTAGATTTAGTAACAGAGTCGTTAATATTGATAGCAGGCATTGGTAAAGTTCCAGCTTTTACTCTTTCGTAAAGTCTGTGAACACCAGTTGTAGTTTCTTCAGAAAGACCTTTAATTCCAGGAACTAATTCTGGGTAACGATCAATAACCATATTAGTTAAATCTCCACCATCATCAAGAATCATGTTCAATGGTTTTCTTTCTTCACCAAAGAATAAAGTTTGCTCAATACACCAATCAAATGACTCTTCGTCAAGACCTTTCCAAGCGTAAACTGAAATTCCAGCAGCAGCAATAGCAGCAGCAGCTTGATCTTGAGTAGAGAAAATGTTACAAGAAGACCAAGTAACTTCTGCACCAAGAGCAATTAAAGTTTCGATCAAAACAGCAGTTTGAATCGTCATGTGTAAACATCCAGCAATACGAGCACCTTTTAATGGTTGTTCGTCTTTGTATTCAGCACGAAGTGCCATTAAACCTGGCATTTCAGCTTCAGCTAGTTCAATTTCTTTTCTCCCCCAAGCCGCTAGAGAAATGTCTTTTACTTTATAAGCCACATAAGGCGTAGTCGTTGTACTCATTTATAGTATATTTGTATTGTAAAATTTTTGCAAATTTAGGGAATAGCTTTTGAATTTTACTAATTTCTGTCAGATTTGTGAAATCTTTAATTTCTTAATCTTTAGAAAGTTAGTTGTAAAGGTTTTTAAAAGCTAATTATGCTATCTCCTGCATCTTTTATGCAGTGTCGATCGAGTAAGTACTTGTATTGCATATATAGAGAAAGAATAATTAATTAGATGAAATTTTTTAAATATATATTAATAGTTGTTTTTGTTTTGTTTTTAACAAAGGTGTGTAATAGACTTATTGAACCAGAGACAGTAATGATTGCAGGGGAAGAGGTGTCTTTGGAAAATCCGTGGAGAAAACCTACGGAGGCAGAGAATTTAATATTTAGTAAATTAGTGTTTAGTAAAGAATTAGATAAGTGTGAGGATCTTTTTTTGAAAGAAATTTATAAAAACACTTATATAGCAGCTTGTAAGAAAGCAAATAAAAAGTGGAATTTTTACTATGTAATGCCTTATGAAAATGATATTACAGGTTTAAGTTCAGAAGTAGAAGATGATATAACTCCTCCAAATTAAAAGTAATGCCATTATATAAAACCATACAATTTAACAAAACAACCAAGATCTTAATTTGGGAAATAACAGAATCTCTTGAAGAATTATTGAGTAAAGTGGTATTGAAAGAGAAAACGCAAAAGAGATTGGAAGGAATGAAGTCTCAAATGCATCAGCGTGCTTTTTTAAGTGTTCGAATGCTGATTCAGGAAATGGGTTTTACTGATAAAGATTTGCATTATGACGAGTTTGGGAAACCATATTTTGATTGTCATAACCATATATCAATTACGCATTCGTACCATTTTTCGGCAATTATTATAAGTGACGAAAAAGTTGGAATTGATATGGAATTGCAACGCGAAAAAATTCAGAGAATTGCAGATAAATTCACTGATTTTGAATGCAGTTATTTAAAACCAGAATTTGTAGAAGAATACATAAAAAAACTTACCGTGATTTGGGGAGCCAAAGAGGCAATCTTTAAAATTAGAAATGAAAAAGGTATCAGTTTTAAAGACCATATCAACGTTAATAATTTTTCTTTAAAGGAAAATCAAACCGTTTCTAGCCTCCATTTTGATGATTTGATAAAAGATTTTGATGTACATTATCAGGAAGTCAGATCGGATAATTTTGAAGGGATATTTACTTTGGTTTATGCCTTTGAAAAATAACTTTTAAGGCGCAGTATCAGGTTTCATAATTTGCGATGAGTTATTTAAACTTCACTTTCTTTTTGGCGATGCTGAAACATACTCATATATAAAAAAGTACTCATTTTTTGAGCGCGTCTTTTTAATGTATCGGCATTTTCACCTTCAAAATGTTCATCAATAGTTTGGAACCAATGATTAAGCCAGATTCCAAATTCGTTTGGTGTAATTTTTTCGTCAAAATGAGCATCAACCTCATTGTGAACCTCATGTGGATTTCCTTTGTATTTGCGAACGCCAAATAGGTTTGTTTCCCAAAAATCAGTCAGCTTTTCAAGATGTGCATCCCAATCAGAAATCATTTCATTAAAATAAAAGCCGATTTCTTGATCGGCTCTTATTTTATCATAAAATTGATGTACTAAAAAAGATACATCAGCTCTATTTTCTATTTGTTTTTTCATAGAATCAAACTATTTAAAAGTATAAAAAACAAGCTTAAAGTTGCGCTTAGCATAATAAGATTGAAAACTACTTTATGTTTCATTTGTGCCAATATAGATGTATTTGCAAAAACACAAGCTAAAACAATAATTCCTAATTGAATCATTTGCGGGATAGAAGTTCCGTTGGCTAAAACATACATAGCAGCAGCGCCTCCTAAACAGCTTTGTCCAATTACTGCCATTGCAGCAGAACCCATATAATTTCTATTGAAAATGTCGAATGTTGTTTGATATAGTGTCATGATATTCAGTTTTTTATATGAACAAAATTACGACGACAATAGTGTTGCATTTTATGACTTTAATCATAAAATGGGATTTTTTTTATCTGTATACTTTTCGGTTAATAATTTTCAATTCTCCTTTTTTCTCCAATGCTTTTATGGTTCTAATAACGGTTTCTACACGTAAACCAGTTAAATCTCCAATTTGCTGTCTGGTAAAATTGATAAGATAACCATTTTTATCTTTTTGAAAGTTGAAGTAAGCAATTCCGTGATCTATAAGTTTCAATACGCGATGTTCTGGCTCGTGTGTTGAGATTTCTGCGGCCATAATCGATTTATAATACAATCGCTGCGCAAGATTCTCAATTACTTTAATGCTTACTTTTGGATTTTCTTCTAAAAGTTTCATGAAGTTCTCTTTCGGAAGAATAAAAATTTCTGCATTTTCTACCGCAATTGCGTTTGCTGGATATTTTTGATTTAAGAATAAAGGAGGTTCGCCAAAAGATTGTCCATTGTAAAATATTCCTTGAATAAATTCACGTCCGTCATCATTGTAATTGCTCATTTTTATTTCGCCAGAAATAACTTGGTAATAATGTAATGGAAGATTTCCTTCTTCAAAAATAATATCATTTTTATCGAAAGATTTTTTAACTACACCGTATTTTTCTAGTAATTCTACTGTAATCATAATGCATTGTTTACGTTATCAAAAGACGTACAACAAATATAATTCATTCAAAATAGTTCTTCTGCACTAAAAATCTTTTACTTTTACACCTTGTATGCAAGAACAAATTCTCACTATAAGACAACAGATTTTAGAAGCTAAAAGCAATGGCCAAAAATTACTGGCAGTGCTTTTGGATCCTGATAAAATTGTATTGGAAAATGTTAATTATTTAATTGAAAAAATTAATGGTTCGCCTGCAACTCATATTTTTGTTGGAGGAAGTATTGTTCAGAATAACATTTTAGAAGAATTGATTTCGGAGTTAAAGCAAAAAACGAATCTTCCTGTTATTTTGTTTCCTGGAAATCCTTCTCAGATTTCGCCAAAAGCAGATGGTATCTTATTTTTATCGTTATTATCTGGTAGAAATCCAGATTATTTGATAGAGTACCAGGTTCAAGCCGCTCCAATTCTTAAAAAAACAAATCTGGAAGTCATTTCTACAGGTTATATTTTAATAGAAAGTGGTAACGAAACTGCTGTGGCGCGTGTAAGTAAAACAAAACCCTTAAGCAGAGAAAATCTTGAGTTGGTTTTGGCAACAGCGCAGGCAGGGGAAATGTTAGGAAACCAAATGATTTATTTAGAAGCGGGAAGCGGTGCAAAAGAGCCTGTTCCGACAGAAATGATTGAGATGATTTCTCAAAATATTGAAATTCCTGTTATTGTTGGTGGAGGAATTGTAGATTTGCAGGGAATTCAGAAAGCCTATAAGGCTGGTGCAGATTTGGTTGTTATTGGAACAGCTTTTGAAAACAACAGTCATTTTTTTGAACAATAAACGCCAAATACCACATCTCTAATGATAGATTTTTTTTTAGACAGTTATAAAAATGCACCGCTATGGCATATTGCTTTAGAGTTTTTAGTATTTGTTTGCGGAATTTTAAGTGTTTGGTTTGCTAAAAAAGAAAACATTTGGGTGTATCCAACAGGATTAATTGCAACTGTTATATCAGTTTATCTGCTTTATATTGCAGGTTATATAGGAGACATGATTATTAATGCTTATTTCTCAATAATGAGCATTTACGGCTGGTATGTGTGGGCAAAAGGCGGAACAGCCGAAGACAATTTGCCAATTACCCGTACAAATTTTAATGAAAAAATAATCGGAATCTTACTGTTTATTGTAACTGTTTTTGTAGTTTTCGGGATTTATAAATATTTTGATTATGAAATTCATAAAGACAATTATGTTGATATGATTTCGTCTGGAATATTTTTTGCTGGAATGTGGTACATGGCCAGAAAAAAAATAGAAAACTGGACACTTTGGATTATTGGTGATATTATTGTTGTGCCTCTTTATGCTTATCGCGGCTTAGGGATGTTGTCACTTCAGTATATAATTTTTACAATTTTGGCTATTTCAGCTTATTTAGAATGGAGAAAGATCTTAGACAGCAAAAAACAACCATCATAAAAATTGCTTTGTTTGGGCCTGAAAGTACAGGCAAAACAACCCTAGCAAAACAGCTTGCAGATTACTACGAAACAGAATGGGTTCCTGAATTTGCACGTGATTATTTGCAAGAAAAATGGGAAGAAAACCAGCATATTTGCGTAGCAGATGATATGATGCCAATTGCATATGGTCAGACTGCATTGGAAAATGAAAGATTAGCAAAAGCAAATAAATACTTGTTTTGTGATACCAATTTGATGGTAACCAAAGTGTTTTCTGAAATGTATTACGGTTTTTGTGATCCGCTTTTGAATGAAGCGGCACTAAAACACGAATACGATTTATTTTTCCTTACAGATATTGATGTTCCTTGGGAAAAAGACGATATTCGTGATACTCCTGAAGGTAGAGAAAGCGTATTTTCTGTTTTTAAACAGACTTTAATAGATACCAATAAACCTTTCATAATTTTATCTGGAGATAAAGAAACGAGATTAGCGAAAGCAATATCAATTATTGATAATTTGACTATTGCAAAAGAGCATAATTTCTTGCCAAGTGATTTTGTACAGATATACAATAGAGGAATTTCTTTTGATGCTATTTTAAAACAATTAGAGTTTTTTGAAAACGGAATTGTAAAGAGCAATTTAGTGAGTCCTGCTAAAATTGGTAATGGAATTCTAAGTTTATCAGAAAAAGATTTTGAAGAAAAAGCTGTTTTTTTTGATGACCAAAAAGAAAAATTAAAGATTAAAAAGTTTGTTCCGGCTTCTGGTGCGGCAACAAGAATGTTTAAGTTTTTGACGGCTTTTTTGAATGATTTTGATATTCAAAAAGAAACAATAAACGGTTATATCAATAGGAAAAAAGATAAAGAATTAGCCATTTTTATTATCGGAATGGATAAGTTTCCTTTTTTCAAGACGGTAGATCAAAAATTAAGAGAAATATATCCTGATTTTGAAACTCTCGAGAGAGATTATAAGAATTATTATTTTATAAAATTATTATTATCTCCAGACTATTTTGATTTTGCTAATAAGCCAAAAGCAGTATTGCCTTTTCATTTATATGAAACTCATATTGCAAATCCAATTGAAGAACATTTAAATGAATGCATACATTATGCAACTTCAAACAAGGTATCCAATTTGCATTTTACAGTTTCAGAAATTCACCAAAACTTATTTTATAAGGGAGTTGATGAGGTTATAGAAAAAATTGAAGAACCATCTGGTGTAAAAATCAATATCGGATACTCATATCAAAATAAAAGCACTGATTCTATTACTATCGACGAAGGAAACAAATTGGTAAAGGATAAAAATGGTAGTTTAATTTTTAGACCAGGCGGGCATGGAGCTTTGATTGAAAATTTAAATGATCTTGATGCTGATGTGATTTTCATTAAAAATATCGACAACGTAATTCAGAACCATATTGATAAAATTACATTGTACAAAAAAGCATTGGCAGGCGTTTTAATTGAAGTGCAGCAAAAGGTTTTTTCTTATTTACAATTAATTGACCAAAATAAGATTGAAGAAAATCATTTAGCAGATATTGTTCTATTTTTAAAAGAAGAGCTAAATGTTGAGATGAGCAATGATTTCAATAAATTTACTTTTGAGAATAAAATAAGTAAGATTAAAGAACTTCTAGATAGACCAATTCGTGTTTGCGGAATGGTAAAAAATGAAGGAGAACCTGGAGGTGGCCCGTTTTGGGTGATGAATGATAAAGGGGTGGCTTCTCTTCAAATTGTAGAAACATCTCAGGTAGATTTGACAAGTAAAAAACAGCAGTCAATTTTAACTGAATCAACGCATTTTAATCCAGTAGATTTAGTTTGCGGTATTAAAAATTATAAAAACGAAAAGTTTGATTTATTGCAGTTTGTAGATCAAAAAGCTGGTTTTATTGTAGAGAAAAGTGTTGACGGGAAAACGGTAAAAAGTTATGAATTGCCTGGTTTATGGAACGGATCAATGGCTAACTGGCTAACTATTTTTGTAGCTGTTCCATTAATTACTTTTAATCCTGTAAAAACAGTAAACGATTTATTGAAAGCGGCGCATCAGCCACAATAATATGGATAGAGAAAAAATCATTTCAGAATTAAACTTTAAAGCCGTTCGAAGCAGTGGAGCAGGAGGACAAAACGTAAATAAAGTTTCGTCTAAAGTAGTTTTGAGTTTTGATCTGAATGCTTCTCAAGCTTTATCTGATGAAGAAAAATTTCTTTTGCTAACTAATATTTCAGGGCGTTTAACTTCTGAAAAGACCCTGATTTTAAATTGCGATGAAGACAGAAGTCAGCTTAAAAATAAAGAAATTGTAACCAAACGATTTTTGGAAATTATCAAAAAGGGATTGTATGTTCCGAAAGTTAGAAAAGCTACAAAAGTTCCCAAAGCTGTAATTAAGAAAAGAATCAAGGATAAAAAGAATATTTCTGATCTAAAACAATCTAGAAGAAAACCGAATATAGAGTAAAATTTCAATTTATAAATTCCAAATTCCAACAACTAAGTTTAATGTCGGAATTTGGAATTTTAATTTCAATCTACTTGAATTTTTGGAATTTGAAATTTTCAATATTGGAATTTAACTTTTTAACATTACATTTGCACTGTCTCAAAGGGGTGCTCCAAATAACGAGCTGAGATCATACCCAAAGAACCTGAGCGAGTAATGTTGCTAAGGGAAAACGACACTATCGAGCGTGCACACTTTATTTTGTCGTGAAACACATTTATTAATTTAACAAAGAATAATTCCCCCTTTTATTCGTAATTCTTTACGAATGAAAACTGTTTTTTTAGGTGCTAAGGCACAGAGGTACAAAGGTTCACAGGCTCAAAATGTAGTCGGAGCCAAATTTGTTTTTTCTTCATTTTCTTTACTCTTTACTCTATTTTCTTTTGCACAACAACAGCAGAAAGATTCTACAAAAGTAAATTCTCTAGATGAGGTTTTGGTTTCTGCAGTTCGTGTTACCTCTAAGACTCCAGTGAGTTTTAGTAATATGGATAAAAAAGAAATTAAGTATAGAAATTTAGGTCAGGATATTCCTGTTCTGATGAATTATATGCCTTCAGTTGTAACGACTTCAGATGCTGGAAACGGTGTGGGTTACACAGGAATTCGCGTTCGTGGAAGTGATGCTACACGTGTAAACGTAACTATAAACGGAATTCCTTACAATGATGCAGAAAGCCAAGGAACATTTTGGGTTAATATGCCCGATTTTGCTTCTTCTGTAGAAAGTCTTCAGTTGCAACGCGGAGTTGGAACTTCTACAAATGGGGCAGGAGCATTTGGAGCAAGTTTAAATTTACTGACCGATAGTTATGCTAGAAAAGCGACAGGTGAAATCTCAAGTTCTGCAGGATCATTCAATACAATTAAAAATACTGTAAAGTTTAGTACAGGTTTATTAAATGATCATTTTGAGATTGCAGGACGTTTGTCTACAATAAAAACGCACGGATATATTGATCGCGGAAGCGCCGATTTAAAATCATATTTTTTGCAAGGAACTTACGTAGGCAAAACGACTTTGATAAAAGCTTTAGTCTTTGGTGGAACTGAAAAAACGTACCAATCTTGGAACGGAATCGATGCAGAGACTCTTAATACAAATCGTACTTTTAATTCTGCAGGAATGTACACAGACGATGCAGGAAATGTTCATTTTTATGATAACGAAACCGATAATTACAATCAGGATCATTATCAATTGCACTGGAGTGAATCTATTTCTGATAAATGGAGTACAAACCTAGCATTTCATTATACAAAAGGAAAAGGATATTACGAAAATTATAAAGAAGATGAACCTGTTGAAGGTTATGGACCAATTCAACCAACAAAAACAGTTGAAGATGATAACGGAAATTTAATTCCAGTAACCGATTTGATTCGTCAAAAATGGTTGGATAATGATTTCTACGGAACGACTTTTTCTGCTAAATATGTAACAGAAAAACTAAATGTTATTTTAGGCGGAGGTTGGAACAAATATGAAGGTGATCATTTTGGAAAAGTAATCTGGGCGCAATACTCAGATCAGTCAGCTTTAGGAGCTCATTATTACGATGATTATTCGTCAAAAACGGATGGTAATGTTTTCGCGAAAGCAAATTATCAATTCACAGAAAAATTAAGTTTCTACGGAGATTTGCAATACAGAAATGTGAAATATAAAGCAAATAGTAAAGAGACTGGTTTGGTAGACGATAATTTTAATTTCTTTAATCCGAAAGCTGGTTTGAATTATGCTTTCAATGAAAAAAACACTTTGTATTTCTCTTACGCACGAGCGAATCGTGAACCAAACAGAACAGATTACGAAGGTGGAAATGTAAAACCAGAAAAACTGAATGATTTTGAGTTAGGATGGAGATTCAATTCAGAGAAATTTCAATTGAATTCGAACCTATATTATATGGGATATAGAGATCAATTGATTTTAACGGGAAGATTAGACGATGTTGGAAACCCGATTCGTGCCAATACAGAGAAAAGCTACCGTTTAGGATTTGAGTTTGATGCGACGATTGCACTTTCTGAGAAATTTACTTTAAGACCAAACTTTACTTTAAGCAGCAACAAAAACGTAGATTTGGCTGTTGATGGAGAATTTTACGGAACTACAAAAATTGCCTATTCTCCAGAAGTAATTGCAGGAAACGTTATTGTGTATAAACCTATGGAGAGATTGTATCTTTCATTACTGCAAAAATATGTTGGAGAACAATACATGAACAATATTGAACTTCCGGCGGCAAAACTGGCAGATTATTTTGTAAACGATTTTAATGCATCATATGAAATAAAACCAAAAACAATTTTTCAATCGATAACAATTACTGCTTTGGTGAATAATATTTTCGATAAAAAATATGTTTCAAACGGAGCTATGTGGGACGTTTACCCATACTATTATCCGCAAGCAGGAACAAATTTCTTAATTGGTTTGAGTTTGAAATTCTAATTAAGCCTAAAAACAAAAAAAGCCTGAAATTATTTTCAGGCTTTTTTGTTTTTAATTGTATACGTGAATTACGGTTCCAGAAGATTCGACACGATATTGTTTCATCGGATATTCTTTTCCGCCAAGTCCTGTATATAAGTTATATTGCGTTTTATCGCAGGAGCAAACAGCGTAAATTCCGTCAATTGTCATAGCTGTGCAAGAAGTTAAAGCTTGGTTTGGGCAGGCCGCATCAAAAGCAGTATAAGTTCCTTCGCCAGTTTTCATGACTATAATCCCTTTTGCGCCATAATTGGCTACATAAACAGGATTACTTGGATATAATAATTTGTTATACGTTGGTAAATTAGTGTCAAGATATGCGTTTATAGAATAATTAGGAATGTAAGGATTGTTGCTACTTCTGTTGTTGTCGCTGCAAGAGAATAAAATAGCAGTAAAAGCGATAAAAAACCAGATTTTTTTCATTATTTGGATAAGAATTAGTTAAAACAAAAATAATTTATTTAGATTTGAAATCTATATGATTAACATATAATTATGTACTATTAAAAATTATAGTATATTTGTGGTAAGAAAATCCCGTCGCGATGGGATTTTTTGTATTTATATAAACGATGAAGTTATGAGTAAAGTATCTTATTATACAGCAGAAGGATTAAAAAAATTAAAAGATGAATTGGAGCATTTAAAAAGTGTAATGCGCCCAAAGGCATCTCAAGATATTGCAGATGCAAGAGATAAAGGTGACTTGTCTGAAAATGCGGAATATGATGCAGCAAAAGAAGCGCAAGGTTTGTTAGAAATGAGAATTTCTAAACTAGAAGAAGTATATGCAAATGCAAGATTAATTGACGAGTCTCAACTAGATGTTTCTAAAGTTTTGGTTTTATCGAATGTAAAAATCAAAAACCAAAGCAACGGAATGGAAATGAAATATACGCTTGTTGCTGAAAGCGAAGCAGATTTAAAAACAGGAAAAATCTCTGTAACTTCTCCTATCGGAAAAGGATTGCTGGGGAAATCTGTTGGAGAAGTAGCTGAAATTACAGTTCCAAATGGAGTTCTTAAATTTGAAATTCTAGAAATCTCAAGAGACTAAATTTAGTTTAACCGTTTAATCGTTAAATCGGTTAAACGATTAACCAAATAAACGAATAAACAATGAGTACAATATTCACTAAAATAGTAAACGGAGAAATTCCAGCTTACAAAATTGCAGAAGACGAAAACTATTTAGCATTTTTAGATGTAAATCCGAATGCTAAAGGACATACGCTTTGTATCCCGAAACAAGAAATCGATAAGATTTTTGATATGGATGAAGAGTTGTATTTAGGTTTAATGAAATTTTCTAAAAAAGTCGCTGCAGCTTTAGAAAAAACAGTTCCATGCAAAAGAATCGGAATAGCGGTTGTAGGACTTGAAGTGCCTCATGCACACGTACATTTGATTCCGTTAAACCACATGGACGAAATGCGTTTTATTGATAAAGTTTCACTTTCAAAAGAAGAATTTGAAGCTTTAGCAAAAGATATTCAATCAAATTTATAAGGTTTCGACTTCGCTCAACCTGACAATAAAGTGAAAGTGCAGTAAAATTTATTACTGCACTTTTTTATTTAATGAAATCTGAAAAGTAGTTCCTTTACCAATTTCAGAATGAAGAACTTTGATTTTACCGTTGTGATACTCCTCGACAATTCTTTTAGTTAAAGAAAGTCCAAGTCCCCAACCGCGTTTTTTGGTTGTAAAACCAGTTTCAAAAATGGTTTTAAATTGTTTTTTTGGAATTCCAGTTCCAGAATCTTTAATATTGATTTTTACCTGATGAGCATCTTGTTCAATTTGAAGATCAAGAGTTCCTTTTCCTTTCATAGCATCAATTGCATTTTTTACTAAATTTTCTATAGTCCAACTGTGTAATGTTGGATTTATCATTCCTAAAATAGGTTCATTTGGGGCCTGAAAAGAAAATGTAACTTGTTTAGAAAAACGAGATTGCAAATATTCATAAGCCGTTTTGGTTTCGTCGACAATATCGTGAAGTTCTAAAACTGGCACTGATCCAATTTTAGAAAAACGATCTGTAATAGTCTGAAGACGTTCTATATCTTTCTCAATTTCGATACTAATAGAAGGATCAATTTCTTCTGTTTTTAAAATTTCAACCCAGCCAATTAATGAAGAAAGCGGAGTGCCAATTTGGTGTGCCGTTTCTTTTGCCATTCCTGCCCAAAGCTTATTTTGAGTTGCCATTTTGGTGCTTTTATAGAAATTATAAATTAATGCAATGCAAAGGAAAATAATAAGAAGCAACGCAATTGGATAATATTTAAGTTTGTTTAGCAACGCAGAATTGCCATAATATAAAGTCTGGTATTTTCCTGGGGCGTATTCAAAAGTGATTGGTTCATTTTCATTTTTAAGCTTATTTAAGAAAGCCGTTCTTTTTTTCTTGTCATTAAGTATTTCATCAGGAACGTTTACAGAACTCACTACATTGTCATAAAGCATTATAATGCCCGGAATAGAAGTATTATTGCTAAAAATCTGAAGAGGCAATTCTACATCAGTGTTTTCATTAGCATTAACCAATGTGATTTGAGCATTTACAAAAAGGTTCATTTTTAAACGCTCCTCATTTTTAAAAATCTGGAAGAAAGTATAAGTATTCCAAAGAATTAGAGAAATGATTATAAAGCAAACCGAAATAATAATCCAGCGCGTAGTATTTGTTCTTTCAGAAAAAGACATATCAGTTATTTTGTGGTATAAATATAACGAAATATACACATTTTATATTTTGCCAATGCTGAAAGATTTTTCGTTTTTATCTGCAAAACTATTTCTTCTAATTAAACCATTTCAATACTTTTGTAGCTACTAAAATGAGATTCTTTCTAAATTTTAAAGTATGATCAGCGTTAACCCAAAAGAGATTCCAACGGCCAAATTGCAAGGCTATCTGCAGAGTTCAATCGGACCTAGACCTATTGCTTTTGCAAGCACAATTAGCGAAACTGGAGTTCCAAATTTATCTCCGTTTAGTTTCTTTAATGTGTTCAGTGCAAATCCTCCGATTTTGGTTTTTTCGCCCTCAAGACGTGTTCGCGATAATACAATTAAACACACTTTGATTAATGCCGAAGCGACTAAAGAAGTAGTAATAAATGTTGTAAATTACGATATCGTACAGCAAACTTCTTTAGCAAGCACAGAATACGGAGATGGCGTAAATGAATTTATCAAAGCAGGATTAACGCAAATTCCATCAGATTTAGTAAAGCCATATCGCGTAAAAGAATCTCCAGTTCAGTTTGAATGCAAGATTACGCAGATTATTCCGTTAGGAACAGAAGGTGGAGCGGGAAATTTGATTTTATGCGAAGTTGTTAAAATTCATATTGACGAATCGATTTTAGATGAAAACGGAGCAATAGACCAGCATAAAATTGACTTGGTTTCAAGACTTGGAAATAATTGGTATTCAAGATCAAATCAAGGACTTTTTGAAGTTGCAAAACCCTTAACAACACTAGGAGTAGGAGTAGATGCAATACCAAATTTTGTAAAAGAAAGCGATGTTTTTGATGGGAATGATTTAGGAAAATTAGGGAATATAGAAGCCTTGCCTACAACAGAAGAAGTTACTATATTTGTGAAAGCAAATTTTGCAGTCAAAGGAGTTTTAAGCTCAGACGATCAGAAAAAAGTGCACTTAGAAGCCAAAAAATATCTGGATAATGGCGATGTAGAATCGGCATGGAAAGTGCTTTTAGCGAAGAAATAAAAGAAATAGAAACAATAATTAAATAGACGAAGATGGAAGTTACAGGAAAAGTAAAAGTGGTTAACCCAGAGCAGCAAGTTAGTGCCTCATTCAAAAAAAGAGAGTTAGTTGTTACTACTGAGGAGCAGTATCCACAACATATTTTAATCGAATTTACACAAGATAAATGCGATTTGTTGAGTAGCTATAAACAAGGAGATGCAGTAAAAGTTTCTATCAATTTAAGAGGAAGAGAATGGGTTAACCCACAAGGAGAAACTAGATATTTCAATAGTATTCAAGGTTGGAGAATCGAAAGATTAGCTCCAGAAGGACCAGCGCAAGGAGCTCCAATGCCAGCTGCCGAAACTTTTGCACCAGCAACAAGTATAAACGAAGACGAACCAGACGATTTACCGTTCTAAGAGTTTAGAAATTACAATATTTTAAATTCCAAATTCCAATTCATTCACGTGAGTTTGGGATTTGGAATTTTGTTTTTGAATTAATACTTCTAAGTAGAATTTTATCATTGAAATTTAAATAATGTATTTCTTATTTGATAATTTATATTTTCCGCCCGTTTCAGAAGCCGATGAAGAAGGTATTCTGGCTGTTGGTGGTGATTTAAGTCCTGAGCGCTTAAAACTGGCATACAACAGAGGAATTTTTCCTTGGTTTAATGAAGGTGAGCCTATTCTTTGGTGGGCGCCAGATCCTCGTATGGTTTTGTTTTTAGACGAATTAGTTATTTCTAAAAGCATGCGGAATATTTTAAACAGAAAACAATTTACAGTTACCTTTAATGCCAACTTTAAAGAAGTAATTTCGAATTGCCAAAAAATACAACGTATTGGTCAGGACGGAACCTGGATTTCAGATGATATAGTAGAATCGTATTGCGAACTTAATCGGCAAGGAATTGCAAAATCGGTTGAGGTTTGGCAAGACGATGTTTTAGTTGGAGGTTTGTATGGCGTCGATTTGGGACATGTTTTTTGCGGAGAAAGTATGTTTTCTAAAGTATCAAATGCTTCAAAAGTGGCTTTTATATCCCTAGTAAAACATTTAGAAGAAGAAAATTATAAATTGCTTGATTGTCAAGTTTATAACCCGCATTTGGATAGTTTGGGTTGTCGCGAAATTGATCGAGAGGAATTTATGGCTATTTTAAAAAGTGAATAAAAATGAGTGCAGTCTATAGTGTAAAAGAAATTTATATTTATCCAATAAAAAGCTTGGCAGGCATTAGTCTAAAAAGTGCCAATGCTGAAGAAATGGGTTTTGAAAATGATCGAAGATGGATGCTGATTAATACAGAAAATGTTCACGTTACGCAAAGAGAATACCCAATAATGAGTCAGTTTTATCCTGAGATTTTGGGAGATAAAATTCAAATTACTTTTGAAGGAGAAACGCATGATTTTTCTATTAATGAACATTTAGAAAATGCAATAGAATCTCAAGTTTGGGACGATAAAAGTGAGGTTTTCGAAGTAAATAAAAACTCTTCAAAATGGTTTAGCGACAAACTAGGATTTGAGTGCAAATTGGTGAAAATCAATAATATTGGGGGTCGTAAACATGAAAGTTCCAGAACAAACGAAACCTATAATGTGAGTTTGGCTGATGGTTATCCTTATTTGCTAATTGGAACTGAAAGTCTTGATTTTTTAAATGAAAAATTAGAAGAAAAAATCACCATTAAAAGATTTCGTCCAAACATTGTTGTAAGTACGAAAAATGCTCATGAAGAAGATGATTTTAAGGATTTTAAAATTGGAGAAGTTCAGTTTAAAAACATAAAACCTTGCGGAAGATGTATTATGGTAAACAACGATCCGCAGAAAGGAATTGTAAAAAAAGAACCTCTAAAAACCTTGAGCAAATACAGAAATGTAGATAATTCAGTTTTATTCGGAACTAATCTTGTGAGTCTGAATTCAGGGATTATCAGTGTAGGCGATGAGGTCATTTTTTAGAAATTTAGCTTTGTAAAATTCCAATCGAGAGTATTAAAAAGTATCAATTCGTTATTTAAAGTTGGTAATTCTAGAATCAATTTCAATGTTTCGTGTGCCATCATATTGCCTATAAGTCCAGGCAATGTTCCTAAAACACCGTTTAAATTACAATTTGGAACATCTTTTGGATCTGGCATTTCTGGAAACAAATCGCGAAGATTTTTACTTCCGTTATGGTTGAAAACAGCAATTTGTCCTTCAAATTTTAAAATACTTCCATATACCAAAGGCTTTTTCAATTCGATGCAAGTATCATTGACTAAATAACGAGTTGAAAAATTATCAGACCCATCTACAACAATATCATATTGTTCAATTATTTTTGATGCATTTTCTGCTGTAATTTTTTCGTTAATTGCCACAGCTTCAATCAACGGATTTAATTTAGAAACCACTTCTTTTGCAACAATTGCTTTTTGTTGGCCAATCTCATTTTCAGTATATAAAATCTGTCTGTGGAGATTATGAATTTCAATAGTATCAAAATCCATAATTCCGATAAAACCAACTCCGGCAGTTGTAATATATTGTAAAATGGGACAGCCTAATCCACCTGCTCCAATTACTAAAACTCGTGCTTTTTTTAGTTTTTCCTGACCTTCGTCACCAATTTCAGGAAGAATAGTTTGTCTGTTATAACGAAGGAATTCTTGAATAATACTCATTTTTTAAGTCTTAAAGTTTTTAAAGTCGAAAGTCGAAAGTCAAAAGTCGAAAGTCAAAAGTCAAGAAAGTATTTATCTAAGTAAAAGACTTTATGACTTTCGGCTTTCCAACTTTATGACTAAATGATTTGTCCCAATCTTTCCAAACTGGTTCATAGCCTGCATTTTTTATGATTTTTGAAATTTCTTCGGCAGAACGTTCATCGCTAATTTCGAATTGTTCCAAAGATTGCGGATCAACTACATAGCCACCAGGATTTGTTTTAGAACCTGCGCTCATACTTGTAACTCCAATTGGAATAATGTTATTTCTAAATTTCTCATTTTCTCTCGTCGAAATCGAAATTTCTAAATCTTCATTCCATAATCTGTAGGCACAAATTAATTGTGTCAAATCTTTATCGTCCATAATGAAATTCGGTTCGATAATACCTTCAGCAGGTCGAAGACGCGGAAAAGAAACGGAATATTTAGTTTGCCAATATTTCTTCTGCAGATAATCTAAATGCAAAGCATTGAAAAAACTATCAGTTCGCCAATCTTCTAGACCTAATAAAACGCCCAAACCAATTTTATGAATTCCTGCAGTTCCAATTCGGTCGGGAGTTTCCAATCGATATTCGAAGTTAGATTTCTTGCCTTTGGTATGATATTTTTTGTAAACTTCCTGATGATATGTTTCCTGATAAACCAAAACCGAATAAACACCAGCTTCATGTAAACGCTCATAATCTTCTGTAGAAAGTGGCTGAACTTCAACAGAAATAATCGAAAAATCTTCTTTAATTAAGTTGATTGCATTTAGAAAATAATTGATGTTTACTGTATAATTCGCTTCGCCGGTAACCAATAAAACATGATCGAAACCAGCGTTTTTTAAAGCTTCGACTTCAAGTTTTATTTCAGCATCAGAAAGTGTTTTTCTTTTGATTTTATTGTCTAAACTAAATCCGCAATAGGTGCAAATGTTTTGGCATTCGTTACTCAAATAAAGTGGCGCATACATTTGAATCGTTTTTCCAAAGCGCTTTTTTGTGATTTCATGGCATTTTTGTGCCATTTGTTCTAAATAGTTTTGAGCAATAGGAGAAATTAAAATCAAAAAATCATCGAGATTGTATTTAGTTTTAGCCAAAGTTCTTTCGACATCTTTTGATGTGGTTTTATATATTCTGGATTGGATTTCATCCCAATTATATTGCTCGAAAATAGATTTGAAAGTATTCATGTGAATGTGTTTTTATTTCACGCAGATTTTGCAGATTTAAGCAGATTAAAAATTGATTTTTAATTTATCGATATGCGGTGTTCTTTATATTTTATTGGCAACTCTTTTAATATCATTTAAAATATTAAGCGTGTTAAAATTTACAAGTAAGCCTAATTTTTTATTAGCTAATCGAAGATAAGTTGCAATTTGTTTGTAATGTATTGGTGCTAATTCTTCAACAGATTTTAATTCAATTATTACTTTATTTTCGACTAGTAAATCCAGTCTAAAAGCTGCATCTAATATTATTTCTTCATAATTGATAATAACTTCTACTTGTTTTTTGACCTCTAGATTTAGTTTTTCTAATTCGTAAAACAAGGCACTCTCATAGACAGATTCGAATAGTCCTGGTCCTAAATTATTATATACTTTAAAAATTGCTCCTCGCACTAGATATGATATTTCATTTTCAGTCATTATTTTTGATTTTAATTAAAATTCAAAAATAAAGAATTTTCTTTCTTTTTTAGACGAATGGTTTTCGCGAAAATTTATAGATTAAGCAATAAATAAAATCAACTTTTAATCTGCTTAAATCTGCAAAATCTGCGTGAAACAAAATTTTTTATTCATAAAGAAAAGAAGTCAACGGACTAGAAGCCGAAGCATAACTCTGCTGATTGGCAACTTTAGCTTCAAAGGCTTTTCTACCTGCAATTACGGCTTCTTTAAAAGCTTCAGCCATTAATTTTGGATTTCCCGCAACGGCAATGGCGGTATTCACCAAAACGGCATCTGCACCAATTTCCATTGCTTTTGCAGCATCAGAAGGCGCTCCAATTCCTGCATCTACAATAACGGGAACAGTACTTTGCTCGATAATAATTTCTAGGAAATCGATCGTTTTTAAACCTTTATTACTTCCAATAGGTGAGCCTAAAGGCATGACAGCCGATGTCCCTACGCTTTCTAAATGTTTACACAAAACAGGATCGGCGTGAATGTACGGAAGTACAATAAAACCGAGTTTAGCCAATTCTTCTGTCGCTTTTAAAGTCTCAATCGGGTCGGGCATTAAATATTTTGGATCAGGATGAATTTCTAGTTTCACCCAATTAGTTTCTAAAGCTTCGCGAGCCAATTGTGCGGCAAAAACAGCTTCTTTGGCATTTCTTGCTCCTGAAGTGTTGGGTAATAAATTGATATTTGGATGTTTTAAATGTGATAAAATGGCATCTGTATCAGTTTCTAGATCAATGCGTTTTAAAGCAACCGTAACCAATTCGCTTTCCGAAGCTAAAATCGCCTGCTCCATTTCTTCATTCGAACCAAATTTTCCCGTTCCAAGAAACAAGCGAGATTTAAAGGCTTTATCTCCTATATTAAACAATGATGTTTGCATATAATTTTTCGTTTAGTTGTTGAATCAATTTTTCTTTTTCATCACTTTCGGTAATGATTCCAGAAATGGCAATTCCATGAATCCCAGTCTCCATTAACGGATTCACATCTCTTAATGTAATACCTCCGATAGCATAAACCGGAATTTCGAGTTTATCTTTTTTCAATTTTTGAAGAATATCAAAATAGCCCGATAATCCTAAAATCGGACTCAGTTTTTCTTTTGTATTCGTAAATCTAAAAGGGCCTAATCCAATATAATCACAACCATTTTTAACGTGATTTTCAATGTCTTCAAAAGTGTTTGCAGTACCTCCAATTACTTTTGAAGTGCCTAAAAAAGCCCTTGCTTCGTCGATTTTGGTATCGGTTAAGCCTAGATGAATACCGTCTGCGTCAATTTCTTTAGTAAGATGTAAATCGTCGTTTACAATAAAAGTGGCTGTGTACTTTTCGCATAAAGGTTTTACCGCTTCCGCTAAAGTGAAAGCATTTTTTTGTGTTTGGTTTTTAAAACGCATTTGCACCCAATTACATCCAGCGTCGAGTGCTTGATGAATATTATACAATTGTTTTTCGATAGTTTCGCCTTGCGAGATATATTGAAGTTTGCTATACATAATGATATCCGATTAAAGTTGATGTTGAACTCAAGTAATTTTCGATATAGATTTTAGCGCTTTCACAGGCTTCTTTTAATGTCTGATTTAAAGCTAAATTCGAAGCAATTGCAGAAGAAAGTACACAGCCTGAACCATGTTTTTTAAAGCATTTTTTTTCTGATGGAAGCAATTCTAATGCTTCCTTTTTTAGAAATAAAAAATCTGTTCCTAAGGCTTTTTCATTATGCCCACCTTTCAATAAAATGTTTGTTGAAAATCTATTTTCATTAGAAGGGAAATCTGGAAATAGAATCTCAGCTTCATGATAATTAGGCGTAATCAAATCGATTTTTGACAATATTTTATTTAAATCTAAACGATCTTCAATATTCATAAACTCAAATTTTGTGGTTGATTTTAAAACGGGATCCCAAACGATTTTTGTTGAAGAAGAAAGCATTTTTATAGTCGAAACAATTCGGTTTAAATCAGGTAAAGAAGACACAATTCCAATTTTCACAACGTTGATTTTATAATTTAAAAACAGCGTTTCGATAGAACGAATAACAAAACTCAAATCAGTCCACTGAATTTCATAAAATTGATTTTCAGTCTGAATTGTATTGGCTGTAGAAATCGCAAAACCAGTCACTTTATGTTGCTCAAATGTTTTGATATCGGCCAAAATTCCAGCTCCTCCAGAAGGATCTAAACCTGCGATTGTGAGTACGAAAGGGCGATTTTCTGACATAATTTAAATTGTTTTAACGGATTCTCATGGTTCCAAATACTTCCTAAAAGCGCAACATCATCAAAACCATTTTCAAGTGTTTTTTGAATGTTTTCAATATCAATTCCGCCTAAAGCAATCACTTTTGTTTTACTGTTTGTTTTTGATTTTAAAGCTTCAAATAGATCGATTTTTGGATGGTAATTTTCTTTAGATATACTTTTAAAAACAGGACTTAAGAATGCGTAATCAAAATCATTTTCTAACGAATTAAAATCTTCGACCGAATGTGTCGATGTTGATTTAGACCTACAAGGTTTTGAAAACCTTGCAGGATCATTAAGATTGCTTTTTCTCTCTTTCTCAGAAAAATGGAGTTTTTCAATACCAAAATCTTCTGCTAAATGATGATGATTGTGCAAAACCAGTTTATTTCTATATTCGGTTTTTATTTGGAGAATAAACTTCACCATTTCTAACTCAGAAAAATCAGGTTTCCGAATATGAAACAAAGACAATCCTTCTTCAAATAAAGATTGAACTATCTTCGTTTCATTTGCAACAACAAAAGGACTAGAAATTACAATCATATCTTTCTTCTTGTTTCTATTATCTTTCCACTTAAATATAAATCTCTTTCCCTTGTTCAATAAACTCTTCTGATTTCTCCTGCATTCCTTTTTCTGCCGCAGCGACATCTCTGATTTCTTGAGATATTTTCATAGAGCAGAATTTTGGCCCGCACATCGAACAAAAATGCGCCACTTTTGCGCCATCCGCAGGAAGTGTTTCGTCGTGGAATTCTCTCGCAGTATCTGGATCTAAGGCCAAATTAAATTGGTCTTCCCAACGAAATTCAAAACGGGCTTTGCTTAATGCGTTATCGCGATATTGTGCTCCGGGATGACCTTTTGCCAAATCGGCAGCATGAGCAGAAATTTTATAAGTAATCACGCCGTCTTTTACATCTTTTTTATTTGGTAAACCTAAATGTTCTTTTGGTGTTACATAACACAACATTGCACAGCCATACCAGCCAATCATTGCTGCCCCAATTGCCGAAGTAATATGATCGTAACCTGGCGCAATATCAGTAGTTAAAGGGCCTAAAGTGTAAAATGGCGCTTCATGACAATGTTCCAATTGTTTGTCCATGTTTTCTTTAATCATGTGCATTGGTACGTGTCCTGGGCCTTCAATAAAAACCTGAACATCATGTTTCCAAGCGATTTTTGTCAATTCGCCTAAAGTTTCTAGTTCCGCAAATTGAGCAGCATCATTCGCATCGGCAATGGAACCTGGACGTAAACCATCTCCAAGAGAAAAAGCAACATCATATTGTTTCATGATTTCGCAGATTTCTTCAAAATGTGTGTATAGGAAGTTTTCTTTATGATGAAATAAACACCATTTTGCCATTATTGATCCACCTCGCGAAACGATTCCTGTAACACGATTTGCTGTTAAATGAATGTAACGAAGCAAAACTCCAGCATGAATCGTGAAATAGGAAACACCTTGTTCTGCTTGTTCAATTAATGTATCGCGGAAAATTTCCCAAGTTAAATCTTCGGCGATTCCTTTTACTTTTTCCAGAGCTTGATAAATAGGAACAGTTCCAATTGGAACAGGAGAATTTCTAATAATCCATTCTCTGGTTTCATGAATATTTTTTCCTGTTGATAAATCCATAATCGTGTCAGCTCCCCAACGACAAGCCCAAACGGCTTTTTCAACTTCCTCTTCAATGCTCGAAGTCACAGCACTGTTTCCAATATTAGCATTGATTTTTACCAAGAAATTACGACCTACAATCATAGGTTCGCTTTCTGGATGATTGATGTTGTTTGGAATAATAGCTCTACCGCAAGCCACCTCAGAGCGAACGAATTCTGCAGTGATTTTGTTTTTTGGAGTGTTTGCACCAAAGCTATTTCCGCCATGCTGACATTGCATTGCTTTGGTTTGTTCGTTTAAAAGTTCTATTCGCTGATTTTCACGAATCGCGATATATTCCATTTCTGGAGTGATAATGCCTTGTTTGGCGTAATACAATTGTGTTACGTTTGCACCTTTTTTAGCTCGTTTTGGCTGATGTAAATATTCAAAACGAAGATGATTTAAACTTTCATCTTTCAATCGGCTTAAGCCATAATCTGAGGTTATTTCTTCTAGAATTTCAACATCATTTCGGTCTAGAATCCAACTTTCGCGTAAGCGTGGCAATCCTTTTCTAATATCAATTTCGATATTCGGATCTGTGTAAGCACCCGAAGTGTCGTAAACCGTTACTGGTGGGTTTTTCTCAATTCCGCCATTTGAAAGTTTGGTGTCGCTCAAAGTAATTTCACGCATTGCTACTTTTATAGGGTGAATTTCACCGTCGATATATACTTTTGTAGAATTCGGAAATGGGGTTCTGGATATTTGTTCTTCTTTCATTTTTGTTGATTTTGTTTCAGGTTTCAGGTTTAAAGTTGATTCTGATTGTGTTTATTTCGTAATGTTATTTGTAGAGACGCACTGCAGTGCGTTTATGTCCAGTATATAATTGGAATTTGTTTTTCTGAATTGGAATTTCAAAAATTAACCTCCTTGAGTTGCAGAAATAATTAAAATTTCGTCGGTTTCTTGTACGAAGAATTCGTTCCATTTGAGTTTTGGAACAACAGTATTGTTGACAGCAACAGCGATTCCGTTTTGTTTATGCGGAATTTCGAGATCGAGCAATGATTGAACGCTTAGCGATTCAGCATTGAATTTTTTAGTTTGTTGATTGATTTTTAGTTCCATTCCTTTTTGAGTTTAGTGTATAGATACACCTTAGGAATGGCTACAAGAACGCATAAAAATGCGCGCAGAAGTCATCTTACTTTTCCCTACGCTAGTATGAACTAGATCAGGTTCAGAGGGTAAAATCTCAGCCTACAATTTTGTAGACACCCCTAAAGTGTGAAGCAAATGTAATAAAATTTTGTTTGAAAGTTTCAAGTTTCAGATTTCAAGTTCAAAAAAAACTGAAAACTGCGACTGCGACTGAAAATTATTTTTTTCTCGTAAAGCAATCTTCCACATGATCATTGACCATTCCGGTGGCTTGCATGTGAGCATAAATAACGGTTGAACCCACAAATTTAAAGCCTCTTTTTTTTAAATCTTTGCTAATTTCATCTGAAAGTGGAGTAGTCGCGGGAGCATCTTTTGAATTTTTCAAATTGTTGACGATCGGTTTTCCGTTAGTATATTTCCAAATATAATCAGAGAAAGTTCCAAATTCTTCCTGGACTTTCATAAATGCTTGAGCGTTAGAAACGGCAGCTTTAATTTTTAATTTGTTTCGAATAATTCCAGTATTCTGCATTAACTCTTCGATTTTATCTTCAGAATAATTGGCCATTTTTTTATAATCGAAATAATCAAAAGCAGCTCTAAAATTTTCTCTTTTGTTTAAAATTGTAATCCAGCTCAAACCAGCTTGGAAAGTTTCCAAAATTAAAAATTCGAATAAAGTAGGGTCGTCATAAACGGGAACGCCCCATTCTTCGTCATGATATTTTTTATATAAATCGCTGGCAGAACACCAGCTGCATCTTATTGGTTCCATTTGATTTGATATTGTGCAATTTTATAAAAATTATTATCTGCCAATTTGCCAACTATATCCTTTTACACTCGGAATGTAAGCAGAACGTCCAACAATTACCAAATTAGTATAAATTTTTCTATTGTATTTAATGCCAATTGCATTTCCAGAAGTATACATTTTATTGGCTTTAAAAACCACTTTCATTTTGCCATCTTCAAGTTCGGCATCAGAAACTCTTTCAACAAGCCAAGTAGATTGCCATTTTACCGCCAATTCATTTTCAGCTGTTTTGGTTACACTTTTTACTAGTTTGACAGCTTCTTCAGGAATTTCAAAATGCTCTGTTAGCTGTTTTTGAGTTATAGTCTGGCCCATTTTGCATTTGGCTAAGATTTTGCGAACATTAACAAAATTTAATAATTCCTCATTGGCTTCTTTTTTTATAGAAACTGGCGGATTCACAAGATTATTTTCGGTTTGAGAACTTACCGTTTTAATTTCTATCGGATTTTTGATTGCAAAAGGATTTTTTTGGACAATAGTTTTTTTTGAGTCAAATTCTTTTGGTGCAGTAATACTTTTTGGAGCAACTTTAGGACTCACTTTCGTGCCAACTGGTTTCAATTTATTGACAGCTTGAATGACTTTTTTAGGTTGTTTTTTTTCGCCATTTCCACAGCTTAAAAATAGATAGGTAACAGAGAATAAAATAAGTAGATAATTTTTTTTCATGACCTAAATGTTTTTTTTATTTTTTATGTGCAGGGTCTCCATCTAGATATTTTTTAATTAGATGGTGGCCTAGATAAATTGCAGGCGTTAGTAAAATAGCTATTGCAAGTTTAAAAGTATAACCTATTAATCCGGAAGATATAAAGGTGTCAAAATCGATCTTTCCGGGAAGCCAAAAAGCAATCCCTAATACAATAAACGAATCAAATAATTGCGAAATTACGGTAGAGCCTGTTGCTCGGAGCCATATTTTCTTTTCGCCAGTTCTATTTTTGAAAAACCAAAATATCCAAACGTCAATGAGCTGAGAAGCCATAAAAGCAATTAAACTTCCAACAATAATCCACATACTCTGTCCAAATACTGCCTGAAACTGATCATCATTTACAGGACTGATTCCTTTTGCGGCTGGAATAGTGATTGCCATAAAAAGTATCAAGAAAGCGTAAGCGATTAAGCAAGCAGTTATGAACGAAAGTTTTTTTACGCCTTTTTCTCCAAAATAATCATTAATCAAATCGGTAGTTAGAAATACAACTGGCCAAGGCAAGATTCCGATACTCATAACAAAGGGGCCAATTTGAATTAGCTTTCCTCCAATTAACTCAGCCACAACGGCATTGGTTATAAATATTCCTGCTAAAATTACAAAAACAATTTCTCTTCTGGTCTTAAACATTTGATTTTTGATATTGATATTTCAAAAATAAACTATTTCTTTTAAATCTTTGAAACCTATTTTTATAATCCTTTAAAATATGAAGTTTGCTTCCGATTGACTAATTTTGAGATACTGTTGCATTTTTTATGAGTTAGATTTTGCACAGAATTAATTAATGTATTTGTTTATGAAAACACCAGAAGAATTAGATAATTCGTTGTTAAGAGATTGGTCAGGGCCTTATGGAGGCGTTCCAGATTTTACAGCTTATAAAGTTTCGGATTTTAGGCCAGCAATAGAATTTGCTATAAAAGAAAAGTTAGAAGAAATTGATGCCATCACAAATAATCCAGAGAAGCCAACATTTGAAAATACAATCAAGGCTTTAGAACTTTCTGGTGATAAATTAGATCGAATTCATGCAGTTTACGGCATTTATAGATCTAATCTGAGTACTCCTGAATTTAATATTGTTGACACTGAAATGTCGCCGAAATTGGCTGAGATTAGTGATAGATTGTATCAAAATGAGAAATTGTTTTCTAGAATTGAAGCCCTATACAAATCGGATGAAAAACAGAATTTAACTAAAGAACAGCAGCGTTTACTTTGGTTATATTATACCGATTTTGTTAGAGAAGGAGCAGAGTTGAACGAACAAGACAAAGATAAAGTTGCTAAAATAAATCAGGAATTGGCAGGACTTTTTACTGCTTTTAGTCAAAAATTACTAGCAGAAGAAAATGATCAGTATATAGAATTAAAAACAGAACTTGATTTTGATGGTTTGCCTGAAGAAGTTAAAAATGCCGCTATTGCTGAAGCTAAAGAAAGAAATCTAAATGTTTTAGGATGCATTGGAAATACAAGATCTTCAATCGAACCGTTTCTTACGTTTTCCAACAAAAGAAGTTTGAGAGAACAAGCTTTTGATGTTTTTGTAAAGAGAGGCGATAATAAAAACGAAAATGACACCAATGAAATACTTGTTTCTATTTTGAAATTGAGGGCTGAAAAAGCTAAGATTTTAGGTTTTGCTAATTTTGCTGAATGGAGTTTGTCTAATAAAATGGCCAAAGATCCGCAGAAGACACTCGATTTAATGAATTCGGTATGGAAACCCGCTGTAGACAAAGTAAAAAATGATGTTTCTGCGATGCAGGAAATGGTAGATAATGATGGGGATAATTTTAAAATTCAGCCTTGGGATTATCGCTATTATGCTGAGAAAGTACGAAAAGCTAAATATGATCTAGATCAGAATGAAATTAAGCAATATTTGCAGTTAGAAAATTTGCGAGAAGGAATGTTTTGGACTGCGGGCGAATTATTCGATTTAGGTTTCAAGCAATTATTTGATGTCCCCGTTTATCATTCTGATGTTCGTGTTTGGGAAGTGAATAATAAAAATACTAGAGAACCAATTGGATTATGGTATTTTGACCCGTATGCGCGAGTTGGTAAGCGTTCAGGCGCATGGATGAATTCGCATAGAGATCAGCAGAAGATAAAAGGAAATGTGCTTCCTATTGTGTCAAATAATTGCAATTTTATTAAAGGAAATAGTGATGAACCTGTTTTAATTTCATGGGATGATGCAACAACTTTGTTTCATGAATTTGGGCATGCTTTACATGGGCTGTGTTCAAATGTCACTTATCCAAGTCTTTCGGGAACTTCGGTTGCAAGAGATTATGTAGAGTTTCCGTCGCAGTTATTAGAACATTGGTTGGCAACTCCAGAGGTTTTAAACAAGTTCGCGCTTCATTATAAAACAAACGAGCCTTTGTCTCAATCGCTGGTAGAGAGAATCGGAAAAGCTGCTAATTTTAATGAAGGTTTTGCAACAGTAGAAACGATTTCAAGTTCATTTGTCGATATGAAATTGCATTTGACAACCGAAATAATTGATCCGCATGCGTTTGAAAAGAAAGTTTTGAATGAAATTAATATGCCGTCAGAAATTGTAATGAGGCACAGAATTCCGCAGTTTGCTCATATTTTTTCGAGCGATGGGTATGCAGCGGGATATTACAGTTATTTATGGGCAGATGTAATAAATGCAGATGCTTATGAAGCTTTTTTAGAAGCTGGAGGGCCATTTGATAAGAAGATTTCTGAACGTCTTTATAAAACAGTTTTGAGTGTTGGAAATACGATTGATAATGAAGAAATGTACAAGAATTTCAGAGGACATGCTCCACAATCAGATGCGTTGATGCGAGCTAGAAACTTTCCAATTGAAAGCTAAAATGAAATAAAAAAGCCCGAATAACTAAATATTCGGGCTTTTTAATATTGAAAAAATAATATATTAACCTAAAGTAACTCTTTTGAAACCTGTAATTTCAACATTGAATCCTTTAACGTAATCACCTACTTTTTTACTGTCATCTTTGATGAAGTTTTGATCTAATAAAGCTTTCTCTTGATCTAAAGTAGTGTTATCAGAAATGAAACGTTGAACTTTTCCTGGAAGAATTTTATCCCAGATTTGCTCTGGTTTTCCTTCAGCTTTTAATTCAGCTTTTGCATCTTCTTCAGCTTGTTTGATAACTTCAGGAGTTAATTGAGAGAAAGAGATGTATTTAGGAACATTTTTCAAAGTTTTTCCTAAACGAGCAGCCTCTTCATTGTCTTTTTCGATTACAGCAATACGAGCAGCAAGTTCAGATTCAACGAAAGCAGGATCAAAATCTTTGTAAGATAACGTATCAGCTCCCATAGAAGCAACTTGCATAGAAACGTCTTTTGTTAAAGTCTCAGCATTAGCGATCGGAGCAGAAATTGCAGTTAAAGCAGCGATTTTGTTAACGTGAACATAAGATCCAACGAAAGCACCTTCTAAAATTTCGAAACCACCGATTTCGATTTTCTCACCAATAACTCCAGTTTGCTCGATTAATTTTTCAGCAACAGTGATTCCGTTGAAATCAGAAGCTAAAAATTCTTCTTTAGAAGAGAAGTTGATAGCTCTTTCAACTAAATCTTTAGCTAAAGTAACGAAAGCCTCATTTTTACCTACGAAGTCAGTTTCGCAGTTTAAAGTAAGGATAGCTCCTTTAGTGTTGTCAGCATTGATAAAAGAAACAGCAGCTCCTTCAGAAGACTCACGGTCAGAACGGTTAGCAGCAACTTTTTGTCCTTTTTCTCTAAGGATTTGTATAGCTTTATCGAAATCTCCATCAGCTTCAACTAAAGCTTTTTTACAGTCCATCATTCCGGCACCTGTAGATTGTCTTAATTTATTTACGTCTGCAGCAGTAATTGTTGCCATAATATTTTGAATTTTAATGTTAAAAGTAAAAATTCCATCTTCTAAATCCCAAACTCCAATTTTATTAAATTATCAACATAACGTTTTTAATTTTGTATTTGGAATTTGGAATTTAAAATTTGGAATTTAAAATTTGATTTATTCTTCAGTTTCAGTTGCAGGAGCAGCTTCAGCCTCAGCAGCAGGAGCTTCTTCAGCAGCTTCAACTTCTTTCTCAGCACCTCTGTCTGAAAGACCTTCGATTACTGCAGTAGTCACTAAAGATAAAATTTTGTCAATTGATTTAGAAGCATCATCATTTGCAGGAATTACGTAATCAACCTCTCTTGGGTCAGAATTCGTATCAACCATTGCGAAAACTGGAATGTTTAATTTTTGAGCTTCTTTTATTGCGATGTGTTCAGCTTTGATATCTACTACGAACAATGCTGCAGGCAGTCTAGACATATCAGCAATTGAACCTAAGTTTTTCTCCAATTTAGCACGTAGACGATCAACTTGCAAACGCTCTTTTTTAGATAGAGTGTTGAATGTACCATCTTTCTTCATTTTATCGATAGAAGACATTTTTTTAACTGCCTTTCTGATAGTTACGAAGTTAGTTAACATTCCACCTGGCCATCTTTCAGTGATGTAAGGCATGTTTGCAGCTTTTGCTTTATCAGCAACGATGTCTTTAGCTTGTTTTTTGGTAGCTACGAATAAGATTTTTCTACCTGATGCAGCGATTTTTTTCAAAGCTTCGTTAGCTTCTTCAATTTTAGCTGCAGTTTTATATAGATTGATAATGTGAATACCATTACGCTCCATATAAATGTAAGGAGCCATATTTGGATCCCATTTTCTAGTCATGTGTCCGAAGTGAACACCTGCTTCTAGTAATTCTTTTACTTCTATTTTGTTTGCCATTTTTGTACTAGTTTACGTTCTGTTGATTAGCAATGTATAAATGGCGATTTCTCTGGCTTTATACATTTAGATGCTAAACTATATCCTACCTCGATAGGAGAGCAACAATAACTGTGTTTTTTAATTTCAATAAATAATTGATAATGTCTTGTTTCATTTGAACAAGACAGGTAATATTAACGTTTAGAGAATTGGAATCTCTTACGAGCTTTCTTCTGACCGAATTTCTTACGTTCAACCATTCTTGGGTCTCTTGTTAATAAACCTTCTGGTTTAAGGATTCCTCTGTTTTCAGCGTTAACTTCACACATTACGCGTGCTAATGCCATTCTTACAGCTTCTGCTTGACCAGTTGTACCACCTCCGTAAACGTTTACTTTTACGTCAAAGTTATCAGCGTTTTCTGTCATAGAAAGCGGTTGTAAAACTTTGTACTGTAAAGTTGCAGTTGGAAAGTAAGTTGCGAATTCTTTTTTGTTTACAGTGATGTTTCCAGTTCCTTCAGAAACGTAAACACGTGCAACAGCGGTTTTTCTTCTACCGATTTTGTGAATAACTCCCATTACTTAAGATCATTTAGGTTAACAGTTCTAGGTTTTTGAGCTCCGTGAGTGTGCTCAGATCCTACAACAACATTTAGATTTCTAAAAAGTTCAGCTCCTAATTTGTTTTTAGGTAACATACCTTTTACAGCTTTTTCTACTAATAATGCAGGGTTTTTAGCTTGCAATACTTTAGCAGTTAAAGTTCTTTGTCCTCCTGGGTAACCTGTATGACGCATGTAAATTTTGTCATTCAATTTTGTACCTGTAAGGTTAATTTTTTCTGAGTTGATAACAATTACGTTATCTCCACAGTCAACGTGTGGTGTATAACTTGGTTTGTACTTACCTCTTAAGATCATTGCAACCTTTGAAGCAAGACGTCCTAAGTTATGACCTTCAGCGTCAACAACAATCCACTCTTTAGTTACAGTGGCTTTACTTGCTGAAACTGTTTTGTAGCTTAATGCGTCCATAATATTATTTTAATTAAACATTCCATCCCCAATAAAGGGGATGCAAAAGTACAATTAATTATTTTAAAACCAAATACCTGAAAGAATATTTTATCTGCTGAAAATCAGGGCTTCAGTTTTTTGATTATTTAGTGAATAAAAAAACCGTCTCCACAATAAAGTAAAGACGGTTAAATATTTTGAAAAAAAAGATTATACAATAAATATGTTGGCAATATCAACCACTTGTTGGGTTGTAAGTGGCTCATCATAAGCTTCTGAGCCCGCTGCAGCTCCAAATGCTGTTGCTGTATTAAATCCTGCCTGCATAGTTACGCCTTCGCCATCATATACAGCTTGCGTTGCAGCTGGCATTCCAGCACCTCGTTCGGCGTTTGATATCCATCCTTTTAAACCTCGTAATCTTCTAACTTCAGAAGCATGGCGTGCTTCAACAGAATGAATTTGTAATGCTGCAGTCAATAAATCTGGTGTTGTAATTAAATTTGCTGCTTGTCCTTTATATGCTCTAACTCCAGTATCTTCAAAAGCTTGTGCCAAAGCTAAAAAGGTTGGATAATCATGAAAAGGGTCAAAAGCGCCTCCAACAGTGAAGTCAAAAGTAGGTTTTGGAACGAAGTTAGCGCTAGCTGTGCCACCCAATCCGGCAATTAAAAATTTCACATGATCAGATTCGTGCGCCGCTATTTGCTGAAATACTTTTAAATCGCGCCCGCTATTTTCAGAAGCTGGTATTACTCCAGAATCTAATGCCATAGCATAAAATTCGTTTTCAAGATATTCTAAGGTTAAAGCAAATTGTAAAGCTCCGATTGGAGTTGCAGGCGTTGCTGTAATGTCTTGTGCAAAAACTTTATTGGTTAGAGCTGATAATCCGAAAGGAATTGAGGCTAAAGCTAAATTTTTACCAATATTTCCAAAATGTGTAAAACTGTCTCTTCTTGAACCCGTACTATTCATTAAATTGTCATCAGTAAAGGATTCTATAAATTTTAAAATGTTCATAATTTCTAAGTTTTAGCGGTTAAGATTAAGGCAAATAATTAGCTGTAAATTTCGTAGTGATAAAACCAGCAGCAATCGGCAGAATTTTAGAAGGATCTTTGGCATCATCTAAACCTGTAGACATATTTACAATATCATCTCCGGCAAAATCTTTAGAATTCGGATTAATCAAACTTCTTATTGCTGAGGCATGTCTCGCTTCTACAGAAACAATTTTTCCAGCTAATAATAAGTAGTCCGCAGTTTTAATTAATTTTCCTGCTCCATTATAGGCGGCAACTCCTGTGTCTTCTAATGCTTTTGCAGTCGCCAAAACTTCGGTACGGCTATTAAAATTTAAGGAGCCATAATTAAAAGCCAGAGTTGGAAGTAATTGAGTACTCGGATTTGGAAGTAATGCGTTTAAAGTAGCTTTAAAAAAATCTCTATGAACTACTTCGTGGTGATATAAGTCTGTTAGTACTTCGCGTTCAACGCTGCTGAAGACAGAATTAAAACCACTTCCATTAACTACTTTAGTATAAAAGTCGGCTTCTAATTGTTCTAGAGCATACGCATAGGTTAGTACTCCAAAATCTCCAGAGCCTAAATCGAAAACACCATTTCTTATTCCTGGCAAAGAATTGTCTGGCATATCATTGTCGTTGTCATTATCGCTGCAGCCAGCTAGAATTAAACCCGTGGTTGCCAGGGTTAATCCACTGAGCTTAAGAAAGCTCCTTCTACTATTCAATGAAGGATCTACTTCATGAATTTTAACTTCGTTTTTCATAATCAAGTTTTTTAATAGTTAACAACAGTTGGTCTCTAGTTATCTGGTATTTAATTATTAACGAAATTTTTGTAAGTACGGTTTTGAGAAATAGCTTTATTTAATTATTATTTCGAAAAGACTTATGTTTTTAAATACTAATAGCTTCTTTTTGTTTTATTTTCGGTAATTCTACTATATTTGTATTAATTACATAAAATTCAATAGGATGAAAGCTAAAGCAACTCTAAAACAAATTGCCAAGGAACTAGGTGTTTCTGTTTCGACTGTATCTAAAGCATTGAATGACAGTCCTGAAATTAGTGAACAAACGAAGGTTAAGATTAAGGAGTATGCCAAACTCAAAAATTATAAGCCGAATGTTATTGGTTTGAATCTTAAGAATCGTAAGACAAAAACGATTGGAGTAATTATTCCTAATATTTTAAATTCTTTCTTTGCGAAAGTTTTTAGTGGTATTGAGAAAGTTGCCGATAAAAAAGGATATAATGTAATTACCTGTATCTCTAATGAGTCTTTAGAAAAGGAAATTCATACGCTTGAAATGTTGAGTAACGGAACTATTGACGGATTTATCCTTTCGGTTTCTCAAGAAGCCCAAAAACTTCAAGATTACAATCATTTTTCTGAAATAATTAACGACGGAACGCCAATCGTAATGTTTGATCGTATTGCAGATGAAGTAGACTGCGATAAAGTTGTCGTAGACGATTTTGATTCGGCATTAAACTCAACACAGCATTTAATAAATTTAGGATGCAAAAACATTGCTTTAATTTCTTCTGTAGACAATTTAAGTGTTGGAAAATTAAGAGCTGACGGATACTTAAAAGCTTTAAAAGACAATAATATTCCAGTTAACGAAAAAATTATTCTTCGTACAGATTCTGAAGATGATATGAAAGCTAAAATTGATTCTATTTTTGATCATAAGATCGACGGAATTTTTGCTTTGGACGAAAATGATTCGGTTGCAGCTTTAAGAGTAAGTTTGAAAAAAGGCTACAGAGTTCCAGAAGATATTTCGATTATTGGTTTTGCTGATGGTATTTTGGCTTCAAGACGTTTATCGCCAAGTTTGACAACAGTAAGTCAGCATGGTGTTGAAATTGGAGAAGTTGCAGCAAAAAGATTAATTGAAAGATTGGAAGAACCTGAAGGAACAGTTTCTGAATATGAAACGATCGTCATCAAGACAAAATTAAAAGAAAGAGAATCTACTAGAAAAGTATAAAGAAAACCCATCAGCAAAAACTGATGGGTTTTTTATTTTATAATGAATATGGGAATTTAGGATTTTTGTACTTTCTTAATCTCTCAAAAGGAACTAAAAAAGATTCTTCGCAATTTCTGGCTGCTCTGTAGAAACTTGGAGTAAATTCTATTCCTTTTTCTGTATAATTCCAAGCTGCATAACGCCAGTATTCTGCGTTGGTGTAATCACAATAATCGTCTTCATTTTTTGGTTTTTCAAAATGTTCCTGAGAATTAATTACAGCAAGTAATTTCGGTGCAAAATAATCATTTCGATATTTTGAAAAAGCATCAAAATTGTTTTCACTGTCACCAGTCACACTTTTGTCAAAAGCTAGAATATCATCAATTCCATATTGTTTTCCGTTATTTAAATCAATTAGATAGCCACTGCTTCCGAAATCTGGATGAGCGCCTCCGCAATCCCAAAACATCGAAATTTGAAAACCTAATAAATCATGGTTCAGAAAGTTAATTGTTGAATTTCCTTCAATTCCTTTTCCTTGGCTGTATTCAAAACTAGATGTGCAATTAAGCTGTGCTAATGTATTTTCAATATGTATGCGTTCTAAAATCGGATTGATCAAAGCTTTGTTTTTCTCTGTGAAGTTATTTCCTAATCTAAAAAAATCAGAATTGCAATGTTTTTCAGAATACCAAACAAATTCTTTATTGTTATACAGTGTGGTTTTCTGTTTTTTAAATTCAAGGAATTTGTATTTTACTAGATTTAAACGTTCGTCCTCAAATCTAATTTTTAGATTCGATTTGTAGTTGTCAAAATTTACAGGTTCAAGATGAACAGCCAATTGTTTTTCTTTGGCATCATACCAAAATCCGTCAAAATTATTACCCGATTTTTTCAGGTAAAACTTCTCGGTAATAACATTGCTAGGTTTAAAATAAAATGAGTAATTATTGTCTTTTAATTTTGCTTCGAGTTTAATGTCTTTTAGCGAATTCTTATAGAAATAAACCGCAGTTAGGTTAGTTTCATTGTCAGATTTATAAACCTGAAGCGTCATAAAGATTGTACTTTTGCCTAAAGTTCCTTCTAGATAATAAATCTTGTCCTGACAAAACGAAATTGTTGAATAAAGTAAAAAAAATAGAATATAAAGCTTTTTCATTTTTTGATTATAAGATTTAGCAAAGAAAGAAGATATTTACAATATAGAAAAATGTGTTTTTTAGTAAATATCCTTTTCAAACTAGTTAGAATTAAACAGCTGTAAAGAATTTATTGTTGCATTACTATATAGTCTTCCAATTGGTAGAATCTTGTTTTTAATAGTTACAGAACGACTATTAAATTGAGAAACCTTTTTTAACGGAATCAAAAAAGAACGATGTATTCTGAAAAAAAAACCTTCGGGTAATTTTTCAATCATTTCGGTAATAGACTGATGCGTTTTAAAAGAATCTTTTTCTGTATGAATAATTAAATAATTGCCTTGTGACTCAAAATAATCTATTTCGTTCAGATATATTTTTAATGTTTTTCTTTCGCACTTGATAAATATAAAAGGCTGTTCAATTTCAGCTTGTGCCAGCTTTTCAAACTGCTGATTCGTTTTTTGGATTTTACTATATTTTTGTATTGCTTTTGAAAATCGTTCCAAAGAAATAGGTTTTAATAAATAATCAATAGCTTCTAGGTCAAATCCTTCGACAGCATATTGTGAATTGGCAGTTGTAAAAATAATTCCGATATCTTTTGGCAGTGATTTAGCAAATTCAATCCCTGATTTGCCTGGCAGATTAATATCTAAAAAAAGCAAGTCTATATTGTTGGTTTTCAGATATCCCAAGGCATTATTGGTGCTCATGAATTTTCCTTTCAAATCTAAAAAATCAAATTTGGCAATATGCATTTCAAGCAATATAGATGCAGGAAGTTCATCTTCTATAATAATACAGCTTATTCTAGTTGGTGTCATTAATTTTAATTTTTAAAGAGACAAAAAAGGATTCAACTTCATTTTTGATATTTAAAATATGCTTTTGAGGATAAAGAAGTTCTAAACGCCTTTTAACATTAGAAATTCCAATACCGCTATATGGATTTTTAGTTTTTTTGTTTTCGAAAAAATCTTGCGGGAGGCTATTCTCGATTTTAATTATTAGCCATTCTTCAGAAAATGTAATTGAAATTGTAATCCATGCTTTTAGACTGACATCATCTAGACAGTATTTAAAACTGTTTTCTATAAAAGGAAGAATTAAGAAAGGCTCAATAACTTGATTTTCTGTAATTCCGCTTGTGCTGAAACTTAGTTCGAGTCTGTTATCAAATCTTAACTGCTGAAGTGAAATATAATTTTGTAGATATTCAATTTCTTTCTCCAAAGGAATATGTTTGGTATTTACCTCATAAACAGAATACCGGAGAAAATCTGAGATTCTAAGGACTATATCTGCAGAATCGTTAGATTTACTTAAAATTTTTGAATACAGACTATTGAGAACATTAAATAAAAAGTGGGGATGAAACTGATTTCGAAGAGAAAACAATTCGGCTTGGAGTTTTTCGGAAATAATCAGCTGCACTTTGTTTTTGGCTTCGGCAATGTAATAAACAAGTTTAATGATTAAAGGAACCGTGACAACAAATTGCAGTTTAATTACATTATATAAATATACAGGAGCAGAAAAAAGCGGTTCCGATTTCCACTCGGTCAAATAGAATGCAATAATGATATAATTGTCAATTAACCGCTGAAGGAATGCAAAGAAGAGGATCGAAATCAAATAAACAAAAATAAATAGCGTCTTTTTTTTTCTGAAAAACAATTTTGGCATTGCTACTTCTACAATCAGTAGAACAAATATAATTTTAGGGAAAACACTATAACATTCATTATAAAAAGCCCTCCAAAAATCATTTGTTGGCAAACCTTGCACTAAGCTGAATAATAAAATATATCCCAACCAGTAGCTGATATAAAGTCTTATTTTTTGAAATGTATTTTCAGGATAAATAGCCAGTTCGTTCATTATCGAGTTTGTTTCTTTAATTGTAAAGCTAGTGGTTTTGCTTTAGAATTAAAATCGTAATGTGGTAGAAAACAGTTTTCTTGTTTAAATAACATAGCAGTTTTTGTATTGTTGTTTGCAACACAAAGCATGTTGTTTAAATAAGTGTCTTTTTGATGGTAGAAAAGCATAATATCTTTCGCTGACTAATGTAATTTAAAAAAACTATCATGAAGAAAACCGCTTTAACTTTAATGTTGCTATTTTGTTTTTCTTGGGTAATAAATGCCAAGAATACTGAAGTTTACCCGACAAATTGGTGGGTAGGAATGAAAACCAATTCTATACAGTTATTAATTCGAAGTATTGATGATTCTTTTACAACAGATAAAGTAGGCATTAATTATCCCGGAATAACGATTAACAAAACATATTCTTTTCCAAATACAAAATATATTGCTATTGATATAACTATTGCGCCAGAAACTGTTGCTGGTGATGTAATTATTGAATTGAATCAAAAGTCAGGAAAACAGAAAATTAAATGGCCTCTTTATAATCGAAAATCGGGTAATGGAACACAATATGCGCAAGGTGTTACTTCCAGTGATTTTATCGAATTAATTATGGTGGACCGTTTTAGTAATGGAGATATTGCAAATGACAAAGTAAAAGGAATGAGAGACCAATCTCTTGACCGAAAAGAAATGTATGATCGCCATGGCGGAGATTTACAAGGTGTGATTAATAATCTGGACTATATTCAGGGGCTTGGAGTTACAGCATTGTGGTTTACTCCAGTTATGGAAAATGATATGGAGAAAAGAACAGAGCATGGTTACGCAATTACAAATCATTACAAAATTGATCAAAGATATGGTGGAGATGCGATGTATGAAAAATTGAGTAATCAGCTTCACTCAAGGGGAATGAAGCTTATTTTTGATGCTGTTTATAATCATATTGGATCATTTCATTTTCTAGAACTAGATCCTCCAGCAAATGATTGGGTTCATCGCTGGCCAGAATATACTCAAACCAATTATAGAGAAATCCCGCTTTTTGATCCTTATGGAACAAAATCAGATAAAAAGAAAATGAGTGATGGATGGTTTGATAAAATAATGCCAGACATTAATCAAGATAATCCGTTTATGGCCAATTTCATTATCCAAAATTGCATTTGGCATATTGAAAAGTTTGGTATTGATGGCGTGCGTCTTGATACTTATACTTATAATGATCTTAATTTTGCCAATCGCTGCAACAAAGCAATTATGGATGAGTTTCCTAAGATTTCCATTTTTGGCGAAATCATGGTGCACGGAGTAGCAAATCAGGCTTATTTTGAGGAAAATAATATAGATACACCGTTCAAAAGCAATTTGCCTTCAGTTGTAGATTTTCAGAGTTTGTATTACGGAATCATTCCAGCTTTGACAGAACCTTTTGGATGGAAAGGCGGAGTTAATCAATTGTATTATACTTTGAGCAGTGATTTTTTGAGTAAAAATCCAATGCAGAAAGTATTGCTTTTGGACAATCATGACGAGGCTCGATTTTTTTCATTAATGGGAGAAAATGTAGAAAAGCAAAAAATGGGCTTTCAGTGGTTGCTAACTTGCAGAGGAATTCCACAGCTATATTATGGTTCTGAAGTTTTGATGAAGGGATTTAAAAATCCAGATGGCTTACTAAGGGCTGATTTTCCAGGAGGATGGAAAGAAGATGAAAAAAATGCTTTTACAGGAAAAGGAATGACGGATGACGAAAAATCGACACAAGAGTTGGTTCGTAAACTGGCTAATTTTAGAAAAAATGCATCAGCAATAAAAACAGGAAAAATGATGCATTATACACCTGTTGATGGCTTATATGTTTATTTTAGATATGATGACAGCCAAACAATAATGTGTGTGATGAATACAAGTAGTTCTGAAAAAGAAATTGACTTTCAAAAATATGATGAAAGAACTGCTGGTTTTACTTCTGCTAAAAATGTGATTACCGAAGAAAGTTTTTCAACTTCCAAAAAGACAATTATTCCAGCAACAAAAATGTGGGTTTTAGAATTAAATAAATAAAAAGATGTTTAAAAAAAGTATAGTTTTTCTTTCGATTCTTTTTCCTCTCTGTATCTTTTGTCAGTCTGATGAAATGGAGAATTCAGTTCAATATTTGTCAAATAATTACAAAAGCCCTGAAGAATATATTGCTTCAAAATTTGCAGAAAAAGATATAATCCTACTGGCCGAGGAACATCGAGTTAAAGAAAATCTCTTATTAGTAAAGAATTTGATTCCTGTTCTGTATAAAAACAACGTCTATAATTTGGGAATGGAATTTGGGGCAAATGAGGATCAGATAAAATTAGATTCTTTAGTCTCTGCTCCTGAGTATAATGAAGATCTAGCTAGAAAATTAATGTTTAACTATAATTCAGGCTGGGTTTTTAAAGGATATACTGATTTGTACAAGGCTGCTTGGGAGTTAAATAAATCACTGCCTAAATCTGCAAAGAAATTCAGAATCTTAAATTTAAGTTATCGTTACGATTGGTCCTCGTTTTTAGGACAGCGAACTCCTGAGAAAATGAAAAAGGTATTTTATAGAGGAAATACAGAAACATTTCGATTTGGAATTACAGAGAAAGAAATTATTGCCAAGCAAGAGAAAATTTTGATTCTTACAGGAGATATCCATGCATTTACAAAATATAAATTTCCTGTGTATGATTTTCTGGGACAGGATTTTGTGAGGTTGGAGGATGGTTATTTTGGAAATCAGTTGTATGCAAAATATCCGCAGTTAGTATATTCTATTTTATTGCATAAACCTTTTGCTAATCGACCTGAAATTAGACCAAATTTGGTTTCGCCAGCAAATGGAAAAATAGAAATTATAATGCAAAAACTGCAAAATAAACCAATCGGATTCGATTTGATTAATACGCCTCTTGGAAAATTACTAGATGATAGTTACTATTCTCTCGGTCATAGTAATTTTACATTAGAAAATTTTTATGATGGTTATGTATTTCTAAAACCAATTAAAGAGCTTTCAGGATGCGATATTGATCCAAATTTTTTAACGGCTAATAATTGGAATGAAGCTCAAAAAAACATGGCAGATCCAGACTGGAGACCTCGACCAAAGAACTTAAAAGATTATTGGAAACAAATTAAAGACTATGGAGATATTCCAAAAAAATATGCAGAAGCAGATAAATACTAGCCTGAAACTGTTATAAATTAAAAATCCGCTAAAAGCATTCACTTTTGGCGGATTTATTTTTTACCGAAATTTTACTGAAATATTAATGTGCCTCTAACCAATCTTTACCCATTCCGAGTTCAACTTCTAAAGGAACCGACATTTTAAAAGCATTTTCCATTTCGTGTTTAATCATTGGCTGGATTTTTTCGAGTTCGTCGTTGTGAACATCAAACACAAGCTCATCATGTACTTGCAGTAACATTTTAGATTTCCAGTTTTCGTCACGAAGTTTTTTATGAATATTGATCATTGCGATTTTAATCACATCGGCAGCGCTTCCTTGAATTGGGGCGTTTACAGCATTTCGTTCTGCCGCACTTCTTACAACAGCATTAGCAGAATTAATATCTTTTAAATATCTGCGACGGCCTAAAATAGTTTGTACATAACCTTTTTCGCGTGCAAATTCGATTTGTTCTGAAATGTAAGATTTAAGACGAGGATATGTTTTATAATAAGCATCAATCAATGCAGCACTTTCGCTTCTAGAAAGTGAAGTTTGGTTGCTCAAACCAAAAGCAGAAACACCATATATAATTCCAAAGTTTACTGTTTTTGCATTACTTCTTTGTTCGCGGGAAACTTCTTCTAAAGGAACATCAAAAACTTTTGCTGCGGTTGCTTTGTGAATGTCTTCTCCATTTTGGAAAGCTGCAATCATATTTTCTTCACCACTCAAAGCAGCGATAATTCTTAATTCAATTTGCGAGTAATCGGCAGAGATTAAAGTGTAATTTTCATCGCGTGCCACGAAAGCTTTACGAATCTGACGGCCTCTTTCGGTACGAATCGGAATATTTTGCAAGTTCGGATTATTAGAGCTCAAACGCCCAGTTGCCGCAACAGTCTGCATATAATCGGTATGAACGCGTAACGTTTTTTTATCAACTTGTTCTGGTAAAGCCAAAATATAAGTGCTTTGCAGTTTTACCATCTGGCGCCAATCTAAAATCTGTTTTACAATTGGGTTGTCATTGGCCAAATAAGTCAAAACTTCTTCGCCAGTTGCATATTGTCCCGTTTTGGTTTTCTTTTGTTTTGCGCCGCCAATTTTTAGTTTATCAAACAAAATATCTCCTAATTGTTTTGGAGAAGCCAAATTGAATTTTTCGCCAGCAGTTTCATATATTTTTTCTTCTAAAGCTTTGATTTCAACTTCCATTTCAGAAGACATTGCTTTTAAGAAATCTACATCCAAACGAATTCCTTCAGTTTCCATGTCTGCCAATACGCTTACTAACGGAATTTCGATTTCGTCAAATAACTTTTTAGTTTCTGTTTTGTCTAATTCGGTTGTGAATATTTCTTTTAATTGTAAAGTAATATCGGCATCTTCAGCAGCATATTCTTTAATATCTTCCAAAGAAACATCGCGCATATTAAGCTGATTTTTTCCTTTTTTACCAATTAAACTTTCAATAGATTTTGGAGAATATTTCAAGTACGTTTCTGCCAAAATATCCATATTATGACGCATATCTGGATTAATTAGATAATGCGCAATCATCGTATCAAAAAGTTTTCCTTTTACGGTTACACCATAATTAGAAAGAATTTTTAGATCGTATTTTAAATTCTGTCCGATTTTCTCAATGTTTTCATTTTCAAAAAACGGAACAAATTTGTCTACTAAAGCTTTTGCTTCTTCATGGCTTTCTGGAAACGGCACATAAAATGCTTTTCCTTTTTCGTAAGAGAAAGACATTCCGACCAATTCTGCGTGCAAAGCATCGATTCCTGTGGTTTCAGTATCAAAACAAACCGAAGTCTGTTTTTGTAAATTCTGCAAAAGCATTTTAATGCCTAAATCGCCTTGAATGGTTTGGTAAAAATGCTCTGTGTTTTCTAAAGTACTATAAAACGAAGTTCTTTCGATTTCAGCGTTTTCTCCATTCGTATTTCCGCCTCCAAAAAGATCAAATTGGTCTTCATTTTTAGGCTGTGCTTTTTTGTATAATTTGGCATCAGGAGCTGGAGCAGCAGTTTGTGTACCATCAGTTTTAAATAAATTGTCAAACTGTTCTGCCATTCTTCTAAATTCTAATTCTTGAAAAATAGCATCAGTTTTTTCAATATCTGGGCGAGAAAGTTCGTAGTCTTCTTCATTAAAAGTAACATCACAATCGGTAATAATTGCTGCTAATTTTTTAGAAAGAATCCCTTTTTCTTTATTAGCTTCGATGTTCTCTTTCATTTTGCCTTTTAGTAAATGCGTGTTTTCTAAAAGGTTTTCCATGGTTCCAAATTCTTTCAGGAACTTTTTAGCTGTAACTTCACCAACACCTGGCAATCCAGGAATATTATCTACAGCGTCGCCCATCATTCCAAGGAAATCAATTACTTGTTCTGGTCTTTCGATTTCAAATTTTGCCAAAACCTCAGGAACACCCCATATTTCGATTCCGTTACCCATTCGGGCAGGTTTATACATAAAAATATTTTCAGAAACTAGTTGCGCAAAATCCTTATCAGGCGTTACCATGAAGACTTTGTAATTTTGTTTTTCTGCTTGTTTAGCGATTGTTCCAATTAAGTCATCGGCTTCACAGCCTTCGATTTCGATAATCGGAATATGCATGGCTTTTAATAATTCTTGAATATAAGGAACAGCAATTTTAATTGCTTCTGGTGTAGCATCACGATTGGCTTTGTATTCAACAAACATTTCTGTTCTTACATGGCTTCCGCCTTTATCGAAAGCAACGGCCAAGTGGTCTGGTTTTTCTCTTTTAATAACATCCAAAAGTGAGTTCATAAAACCCATAATTGCAGATGTATCCATTCCTTTTGAGTTGATTCTCGGGTTTTTTATAAAGGCATAATAACCACGAAAAATTAATGCGTAAGCATCTAGAAGAAAAAGGCGTTTTTGAGTTGACATATTAAAAATATTAGTCTGTAAAAATAAACAATTGGGTTTTAAAAAACGATTTGGTTTTCGAAAATTAATTTTTTAAACCATATAAGTCGTATAAGTTCATTTTAGTAGAAATGCAATACATTGCATCTTCTCAATGTTGTAAAGAATAGTAGGCAATTAAATGAATTTATGCAACTTATTAGCCAGAAAATAAGCAAAGAGTTAATATCAAGTTAAAATTTTTTATTCAGTGATTTCTTCATTTTGGCTTCATTTTCTGAGGGTAATTTTGATCTGTAAAATAAAAATTATTAATTCATAAATATTAGAAATCATGAGAAATTTATTAATGTTATTAGTAGCAGTTTTAGGAACAAGTGCAATGGTTCACGCATTTCCTGCAAAAGATGGAAAAGAAGCTCCGGCTAAAGAAGTAAAAGCAACTAAACATCCTAAACACAAATCTGATAAAAAAGCAAAATCAGCAAAAACTGAAGCTCCAAAAACAGAAGCTGCTAAGCCAGAACCTGCAAAAGCTAAATAAAAATTGCTCTCGTTTTGTTTTCGAAGCGTTGTAACGAAGGCAAAACAGGAATAATGATTATGAGAACGCGATTGAAGAAGCTGATGAAGAAATTTGTCAGCTTTTTTCGTTCGTTAATTTTTTTAATAATACACTACTCAATTTTTGATAATTGATTAATTTTAATTTCGCTTAAATAGTGGGCTTATGAATGTTTTAATTGTAGAAGATAATAAAGAACTTGCTGTAGAGGTCTACGATTTTTTATGCAACTCAGGATACATCTGTAAAATTGCCAATAATTGTGCCGAGGCTCTTGAAGAATTCGGTAGCAATGATTACGATGTTATGCTTTTGGATCTTGGACTGCCTGATGGAGATGGTTTTGAGGTTTTGCAGGCAATCAGAAAAACAAAATCAAAAATTGCGGTCATTGTACTTACTGCTCGCGGAGAATTGGATGATAGAATAAACGGACTTCATCTTGGAGCTGATGATTATTTGACAAAGCCTTTTGCTCTGACAGAATTGGCAGCAAGAATATTTGCAGTAGTTCGCAGAATTCATGGATTTACTCTTAATAATTTAAGCATTCATGGTTTTTTATTGCAACTTCAGGATTATAGAGTGAGTTTTAACGACCAGCTAATTAATCTGACTAAAAAAGAATTTGATATTTTTCAGTATTTGGTTCTAAACAAAAACCGTGTTATTACACGATTGCAATTAACAGAGCATATTTGGGGCGATATTTTGGAGGTTAACTCAGACTCTAATTTTATAGATGTGCACGTTCGTAATCTCCGAAAAAAATTGGATAAACACACTTCTATTGATTGGTTCGAAACTGTTCGAAATGTAGGTTATCGTATAAACGAATAAATCGATTCTTGTGAAAATAAAACACCAATTAGCTATTTTTAACGCATTGAGCAGATTGCTGGTCATTTTGATTTTATGGCTGATGCTTCCTATTTTAGTAAAAAATGTAGTGTATCATCATATTAATAATACGCTAGTTGAAAAGAAGAAAAAATTTATTCAGCACTTAAATAAAGAAGAGATCAATGAGTTTATTGAAAACCCAGAGGATTCAACCGATACTTTCTCCGAGTTTTCGACGCTTCATAGTGAGTTTTTGGTGCTATCCCGAGTTTCGATAAAACCACATCAGAAAAAAACAACTTTCAGTAATGAATACCGAAAAATAGAAGGAGAGGAAAGTGAGTATAGAATCTTGCAGCATCATTTTACATATGATGGCGAAGATTATCAGCTTGAAATAGGAAGCAGTTTGAGCGAGGTTAACGATTTAACTTTTGTAATCAAGCTTTTTATTATAATTGTTTTTGTGATAATTCTATTTATTACTTTTTTGGCAGATACTTTTTACATCGAATATCTTTTAAAGCCATTTTATAAAATTATTGATACCAAAATCAGGCGTGTAAACGAACCGGAAACATTTGACCATACTCCAATAAAAGCAACTTCAAGAGATTTTAGAGAATTGGATTTTGTTTTAAACCAAATGATGGATCGAATTACTGAAGTTTTTAAAAAGGAAAAACAATTTATTTCGAACGTTTCGCATGAACTTCTTACGCCAATTGCACTGCTTAAAAACAAACTTGAAAATTTGTTGCAGAATCAATCTTTAGACGATAATGCAGTTGATAAAATTGCAGGTTCGTTGAAAACATTAGATATGCTGAAAAAAATCATTAATAATCTCCTGCTGATTTCGAGAATAGATAATAATCAATATATAGCAGATGAAGAAATCAATCTCAGAGAAATTGTTTCTGATTTGCAGGAAGATCTTCAAGATCGAATTGAGGATAAAGATATTCAGTTCATGAACGAAATAGAAAACGATTTTGTTTTTACAGGAAATAAAACCTTGGTTCATATTCTTATATATAATCTCGTAACTAATGCCATCAAATATAATAAGCCTAAAGGAGGAATAATTATAGAGGATGGTTTTGCCGATGAACATTACTTTATCTCAGTAAAAGACTCTGGAATAGGAATGGATGAATCGCAGCTTGAAAAAATATTCAGCCGTTTTGCCAGAATCAGTTCAGATCAGGAAGGGCAGGGGTTAGGGCTTGCAATTGCACAGAGTATTGCTACTTTTCATCATATTCAAATCAAAGTAAAATCGGTTTTAAACCAAGGAACTACTTTTACATTGTTGTTCGAAAAAGCCAAATAAAAGTTAAAATTTATTGTAAGAGTTTATCTTCATTTTGTCTTCATTTTACGATTATATCTTTGGCTTATAAATAATGAATTAACAATCAATAAAAATTTAAAATCATGAAAAAATTAGCAATTTTAGCAGTAGCAGTTTTAGGAACATTTGCAATGGCAAACGCACAAACAACGCCAGCACCAGCAAAAAAAGAAGCAAAAACTGAAAAACACGATAAAAAAGCAGACAAAAAAGCTAAAGGTGAGAAAAAAGCAGAAGCTGCAAAACCAGAAGCTCCAAAAGCAAAATAAAACGAGATTTTAAGTCTTAAGATTAAATAGTTTTAAAGGTTGGTAGGTTAAAGCTGAAAGAGCCATCTTTCAGCTTTTTTATTTTTACAGCGTTAAATTTTTTATAATAAAAAGAAATAGAATTCTCATTCTTTGTTACTTTGTTTAAAACTATAAATTAAATGATCTTTCGTTTTATAATTCTATGCGCTCTCTTATTATTTATTGAGTTCTATTCATATCAGGCTTTTCGAACATTAATCAAAACACGTTGGGTTTTGATTAGTTACCAAGCTATAAGCTTACTGATTTTAATCTTTATTATATATTCTTTTTCGCAAGTAGACCGATCAGTTGGTCAGACTAGACAATTTATGTTTACTACAGGCTTAATGCTGACGGTATATGTGCCTAAAATTGTGCTTACGCTGATCATGTTTGGTGAAGATATTTTTAGGATAGGAGCAAGCATCTTAAATTATTTTGTTTACAATACTCCTCGAAAAGAAATGATGCCCGATAGAAGGAAATTTGTTAGCCAGATAGCTTTAGGGTTGGCTGCAATTCCGTTTCTTTCTATTATTTATGGAATTTTTGAAGGAAAATATAATTTCAAAGTAATCAAACAAACTGTATTCTTTCCAGATCTTCCAGATGCTTTTGATGGGTTTAAAATCACACAGATTTCAGATGTCCATAGTGGCAGTTTTGATAATCCTGAGAAGATTAACTACGCAATTGATTTAATTAATGCACAGGAAGCAGATTTGATTTTGTTTACGGGAGATATTGTAAATACACATGCTAAAGAAATGCATCCTTGGTTGGAAACTTTTAATCGTATTAAAGATTATAAATACGGAAAGTTTGCAGTTTTAGGAAATCACGATTATGGCGAATATGTAACGTGGCCGTCTGAGAAGGAAAAAGATGAGAACTTTCATCAAATTAAAAATTTATACGGTCAAATTGGCTTTAATCTTATGTTGAATGAGCATACTTACATTCAAAAAGGAGATGATAAAATCGCTTTAATTGGTGTTGAAAATTGGGGAGTGAATTTTAAGAAAGCAGGCGATTTGAACAAAGCATCTGAAAATGTGCACCAAGACGATTTTAAAATTTTAATGAGCCATGATCCAAGTCATTGGGAAGCTGAAATTAAAGATCATCCAAAGAATTTCCATCTTACATTTGCAGGCCATACACATGGTATGCAGTTCGGAATTGAAATTCCAGGGTACTTTAAATGGAGTTTAGCGCAGTATATTTATAAACAGTGGGCAGGATTGTACGAAAACGTCGGAAGATACGTTTATGTTAACCGTGGCTTTGGTTTTCATGCCTATCCAGGACGAGTTGGTATTATGCCTGAAATAACAGTCATTGAACTAAAAAAGGGCCGTAATGTCGCTTAATTCGTTAAAAATGCTAAATTTGTATTATATTTATTTCTTTTTAAAGATTTAAAAAACTTAATTTTTTGGTTTTATGTCAAAATTTGGAGAACTAATAAATGCTCAAGTTCCAGTGTTAATTGATTTTTACACAGATTGGAATGAATCTTCAGTTTCTATGCATCCTGTTATTAAGGATGTAGCTGCTGCGCTTGGTGATAAAGCCAAAGTAATCAAAATAGACGTAGATAAAAATCAGGAACTTGCAGAAGCACTTCGTATTAAAGGACTTCCGACTTTAATGATTTATAAAGAGGGACAAATGATCTGGAGACAATCTGGAGAGCTTGATGCGAATACTATAATCGGAATTGTTCAGGAACAATTTAACGTCTAAATAACTACTTTTTATTGATGTTATTTAGTGAATAATATCAAACTTATATCCGTTTTCTTTTAAAAAATGCAGTGTTCTAGGCAAGGCAAATCTTAAATTTGGAGAAGCCTTAATACTGTCATGAAAAACAATCACACTACCTGATTTTACATTTTTTGTTACGTTTTCAAGACATTTTTCGGGCGTAATGCTTTGATCAAAATCAGCACTTAAAACATCCCACATTACAATTTTATAGCCTAAACTTCTAAGGATTTTAGATTGCGCTTTTTTGATTTTTCCGTAAGGAGGACGAAATAATAAATGGTGAGGCGCTTTTTCTTGCTCATCCAAAATAGCAGCACAGTTTTTTACATTTTCGATATATTCATTTGTGTGGCTTTTCCATCCATTTACGTGATTCATTGTGTGATTGCCAATAGAATGCCCATCAGTAATTAACTTTTCAAATAAAGTCAGATTTGCTTTAATATTCTTTCCGATGCAGAAAAAAGTAGCTTTCGCATCAAATTTTTTTAATTCAGACAATACCCAGTCTGTAATTTCTGGAGTAGGGCCATCATCAAAGGTGAGGTATATTTTCTTTTCGTTGTTAGGAATGTCCCAGCAATATTTAGAAAATACCTTTTTGATAAATGCGTTAGTTTTGACCCAATAGAAGCTCATTTTGAATTAAAGTTGTATTATATCTATAAAATTAAAAAATGCAGCGCTATTTATCAAATAGCGCTGCATTTTTTTAATAAGTAAAATTTACGTATATTATTTATTCTTTTTCACGTCCAAAGCGTTCAAAAACATTTACGTAAGTATTAAATGTAGTCTTGTGCTGGTTGTAAAAAGCATTGTCTTTATTGTCATCCATTACGTGCAGCAAGCTTCTGTAGCGTTCAATATCTGTAATAATATCTACTGCTAAAGTAGTTTGATCAGAAGGAGGCAATGTGCTATAATAGTTTAAGTTCTCTTTGTATTTCTGAACTAATTTGTTTAAAAGATCTTGCGCTTTAGCTTTTTCGCCTACTTTATAGTAACCATCAGCAAAAGCTTCAACTAAAGAATAATAGCCATATTTATCTAAAGGCATTTTAGTCATCGCTAAATTGATGATATTTTTAGCTTTGTCAATTTTGCCTTCTGCAATAAGCTGATTCATTAATCTTGAAAGATTTGTACGGTATGTAATACTGTTTCTTCTAGTCTCAGGATCGTGATAGATTTTTTCGCTTTCACTATTTCCCCAATCCCATTTCATTACAATATCATACATTTTATCAGCATCGATTTGTCCCATATCTAATGGTCCTCCATCTTTAGAACGAGCATTTTTTATTGGAACCAATTTGTAAACCATTCCGTCTAATTGCAAATAATCTTTTAACCATAGATAATCTTCATCATCAAAAGCACCACCACTAAAGTAAATTGGTCTTTTCCAGTTGTTATTTGCTAAGATATCAAGCATCATTAAACGGTTTTTGTATAGTGCGTTTCCTTTGATGTCAATATCCAAATAAGGAACAATAGAATCGTAATATTTAGGATTAACTACTTTATTTTGAATAATTGTATTTTTGTCCACATTAACTCTAATCTTGTTTGTTGGATAGAAATGAATGGTTTGTCCATTTTGTAAACCAACAGTCGATTTAGGGTTTTTGATGAAATCGATAAAATCTTTAATATTCCAACGAGTATCAATTTTTTGAATGTAAGCTGTATAGTCCAAATTATCTCCGACATACTGGCTATGTTCGAATGAAATAGGCAACGGGTTAGATTCATAAGACTTCGCTTTCATTTGATCGATGTACCAATCTGTCATAAATAAACTTGTATTTACAATTTTTACATCGGTTCTGAAATGCTCAATCTCTTGTGCATACCAAAGAGGGAATGTGTCATTATCTCCAATGGTGAATAAGATGGCATTTTTGTCGCAAGAACTTAAATAAGCTTTTGCCATTGCCACTGCAGTATATCTTCCAGATCTGTCGTGATCGTCCCAGTTTTGAGAAGCCATTAAAACAGGTGCCGCCAATAAACTTCCGGCAATAATTACTGGTCCTGCAATTTTTGGAGCAATATATTTTTGCAAGCTTTCGTAGAGTGAATAAACGCCGAATCCAATCCAGATGGCAAAAACATAGAAGGAACCAACCAGAGCATAATCTCTTTCACGAGGCTCAAAAGGTCTTTCGTTTAAGTATATTTTTAATGCAATTCCTGTGAATAAAAATAAAGCTAAGAGAACATAAAAGCTCTTTAAATCCTTGTTGGCGTGGTACATTATACCAATTAAACCTAAAATAAAAGGAAGGAAATAATAAGCATTACGTCCTTTGTTGTTTAATACATCAGAAGGTAAATTATCTTGAGAACCTAAATGAACAGAATCTAAAGCTTTAATACCGCTAATCCAGTTTCCATCCAAATTATCATATTTACCTTGAACATCATTTTGACGTCCAACAAAATTCCACATTAAATATCTCCAGTACATGTATCCGAATTGATATTCAAACATAAAACTGAAGTTGTCTACTGTAGATGGTTTTTCAATGATCAGATAATCTTTGTAACTGTTTAAGAATTTAACATACCCTTCATTGTCAATTTGTTTTTGAGCATAAGCTTTTCTGAATTCAGAAACTGTTTTCTCAACTTCATTACGCAATTGAGCAGTAGCTTTATTGTATTCATCTTCACTTAATTGACTAGCGTCAATTCCGTATTTTGCTAGTTCTTCATCGTAATCATAATTAGGATTGATTCGGAACTTCGGAGGATTGGTAAAGTTGATATAGTTTTGAATATGAGCTGTTTCTGTACTCCACATTCTTGGTAGAACTGCTTTCTGGTTGTCATCAGAATTTTGTTCTGCATTCTTATAATTGTTGGTAATAATGTATTTACCAGTTTTATAATCTCTCTCGTAGTTTGGTTTTTTGTCTAAATAAGGTGTTTTAGCATCAAGACCAGCAAAAAGTTCAGTGTATTGAGGACCATAAAACAAAGGATTAACTCCATATTGTTCACGGTTATAGTAAGCTAAAACTTCAGTAGCATCTGATGGCTTGTTTTCGTTAATAACTGTATTAGCATTTGCGCGAACAGGAAGCATTAACCAAGTTGAGAAACCAATAAGAATGAATAAGATACATAATATAATAGTGTTGTAGAATATTAAGCCTTTTTGTCTAGTATATTTTAATCCAAAATAGAAAAACGCAATAAATAATAATGCTACAAAGATAGTTCCCGAGTTGAATGGAAGTCCCATACTGTTTACCATGAAGATTTCGGTTTTTCCGAAAAATGCCATTGTAAGAGGAAGAAGTAATTTGAAGATAAATAATAAAATTCCAATAACTACAATATTAGCAACAATGAAATTTTTGATTGTAACTTTTTCGTAGTGTTTGAAATAGTATAAAAAACCAATTGATGGGATAGTTAAAAGAGCCATAAAGTGAACTCCAAACGAAAGACCAACAACCAAAGATATAATTAAAAGCCATTTGTTTCCTTTTGGTTTGTCCATGTCTTGCTCCCAGCGTAGTCCAAGCCAAAAAAGCAATGCAATTAATAAAGAAGCCATTGCATAAACTTCGGCTTCTACTGCGTTAAACCAAAAACTATCAGAAAATGTATAAGCTAAAGCTCCAACAAAAGAGCTTCCTAAAATTACTATCGAATTGTTTTGATTAATTTCTGCAAAACGAGCTACAATTTTCTTCAAAATCATAGACGATGACCAAAACATAAATAATATGGTAAATGCGCTAGAGAAGACAGACATCATATTAACCATTACAGCTACATGTTGAGCATCTATTGCAAACATTGCAAAAAATGCACCCATCATCTGGAAAAGCGGAGCTCCCGGTGGGTGACCTACTTCAAGTTTGGCTGCGGTAGCAATATATTCTCCGCAATCCCAAAAGCTCATTGTAGGTTCTACTGTTAATGTATAAGTTATTAAAGCGATTGCAAATGCAAACCAACCAATAATTGTATTCCATTTATTGAAATTGAATTGTGCCATATTTAGGTGTTAAAAATTTGAACGTTTTATATCCTACAAAGAAAATGTTTTTTTATGTAAAGAAACGAGCATTAACAAAAAATTCTATAAAACTATAAGTTAAAAGTAACGTGTTGTTTATGAGATGTTTTTGGTGCGCGATCAGATTTTGTCGAGAAAAAAAACAAAAAAAATGATTTTTTTTGCTCAAAAAGTTTGCACAAACTAAATAAAGACTTAAATTTGCACTCGCTTAACCGCACTGCTGGTCTATGGTGTAATGGTAACACTACGGTTTTTGGTGCCGTCTTTCTAGGTTCGAGTCCTAGTAGACCAACAGAAAAGTCTCTCAGAAATGAGAGACTTTTTTTTATTTAAAAAAGTTTCATTTAAAATTTGCATAAATTAAATAAAGTTTTAATTTTGCACCCGCTTAACCGCACTGCTGGTCTATGGTGTAATGGTAACACTACGGTTTTTGGTGCC
>NZ_JAEFCA010000001.1:240793-271217 GCF_016405855.1 Flavobacterium sp. IB48 | reverse complement strand
CCGTCTTTCTAGGTTCGAGTCCTAGTAGACCAACAGAAAAGCCTCTCAGAAATGAGAGGCTTTTTTTATTGTGTACATTTAAAATAAATGCTTGTTTTGTTAGGGTGTTGATTTTTAGCTGTTTTGGTTTTTATTTGTGGTTTAAGGACGACGGGACAATTCCAAATTTCTTTTTAAATGAAAAAGAAAAATGCGAGAGATCTTCAAAACCAACTCCAATATATACGTCTGATGGCAGATTTCCTTGGCTAATTAAATAATAAGCTTCTTGAAGTCTTTTGTTTAAAAGCCATTTTCCCGGCGTTTGCTGAAATACTTTTTGAAAATCTCTTTTGAATGTGGCAAGACTTCTTCCGGTTAGATAAGCAAATCGATGCATTTGAACATTAAAGTGGAAGTTTTTGTTCATAAAAGCTTCCAGGTCGATTTTGCCAGGTTCGTTAAAATCAAATAAAATATCTTTTAATTCTGGATTTACTTTTAATAAAAGATGAATAGCTTCTTTAATTTTTAAATTGAATAAAGCCTCGTTGTTTTCTTGTTCTACTTCAAGGTAAGAAATCAACGACTCCATAAAAGATTTGTAAAGTGGGTGAGGTGCTAATGAAAACATAGCTTCTGAATCGGATTTTTTATCTGATTTTAAATTGTATTCTTTGCTGATTTCTCTTAAAATTTCCTGATCAAGAAAAAGAGATATAGTTTTGAATTCTCCTCCTTCGGGCGGAATTTTAGTAAACTTTGCTAAATGATTTCTTCTGCTAAAACGAAAATCTCCTGGTTTGGTATGGAAAGTGTTTTTGCTATCAGAAGCAATCATTTCGCCAGAAATTTGATAGCTAAAAACATGTTCTGGTATAAAATGTTCGCCTTCGCGACTGCGTGAGTAATAACACGAGTAGAGAATTTTAGACTTTGTATTTGGTTTGGTGCTCATAATTGTAAAAATACTAAAAGATCTGGAAATCTTTGCTGTTAAAGATTTCCAGATTGATGGAGATTATTTTTGCTGAATTAATGCTCTAGGTTCTAAATAAGCCTCTAATCCAAGTGTTCCAAATTCACGTCCAATTCCAGATTGTTTAAATCCGCCGAAAGGAGCCATTGGGTCGTGACCAATTCCATTTATTTGTACACGGCCTGCATTGATTTGCGAAGCTACTCTGTGTGCTCTTTCAGAATCCGAAGAGTTTACGTAAGCTTGTAATCCGTAAGTGGTGTCATTGGCGATTTCAATAGCTTCTTCTTCCGTTTTGTATGTAATAACAGATAAAACAGGACCGAATATTTCTTCTCTTGCAATACGCATCTGATTGTTTACGTTGATAAAAATAGTTGGCTTGATAAAATTTCCATTTTCTAACCCTTCGGGTTTTCCTAGTCCGCCAGTCAATATTTCTGCTCCTTCGTTAATTCCAGCTTGAATGTATTCTTGAACGCGATTGTATTGTTTTATGCTAACCATTGGTCCGATCGCAGTATTTTGATTTTTAGGATCGCCAACAATAAGGTGTGAAACAGTTTCTTTGATTAAAAGCTTTGTTTCTTCTAATTTGTTTTCTGGAATCAATAGTCTAGTTCCGGCAATGCAAGCTTGTCCGTTGTTCATGAACGCTGCGCCCATTGCAAGTGGAATTGCTTTTGAGAAATCGGCATCGTCTAAAATAATATTTGGAGATTTTCCGCCAAGTTCAAGAGTAACTCGTTTCATAGTGTTGATAGCTTCTTTTGCTATGATTTTTCCAACATTAGTTGATCCTGTAAAAGAGATTTTGGCGATATCTGGATTTCGGCTAATTTCGGCGCCAACGATTTCTCCTAAACCATTTACAATGTTGAATACGCCTTTAGGAAGATTGGCTTCGTGAAGGCATTCGGTAATTAATTGTGTTTGCTGAGCACTCATTTCACTTGGTTTGATTACAGTTGTGCATCCGGCAGCAATTGCCGTGGAAAGTTTGCTGCATATAAATCCATTGCTTGAATTCCAAGGAATGATAATTCCAACAACGCCAATAGGGGTCATCTGAACTTCGGATTCTCCCATTGTTTTGATGAAGCTGTAGTTGTTAAGAAGGTTGATGGCTGAATCAAAACTTTTTAGTATATAATCGTAGCTTACGCTTGCAAATTGAAATGTTCCGCCATATTCTTCCGTCATAACATTGATAAAATCGTCTTTTCTTTTTTCGATAGAAGATTTAATGTTTTTTAAATATTGGATTCTTTCCGAAGTTGTGGTTTTTGAAAAAGTTTTGAAAGCATTTTTGGCTGCTTCAATTGCTTTTTGTGTGTCTTCGGTGTTTCCTAAAAGAACTTTTCCGAGTGTTTTATTTGTAGTCGGGCTAATAAGGTCAAAATATTCTTTTCCTTTAGGAGTTGTAAATTCGCCATTAATGTAAATTTTGTCTATTGTTTTCATGTTGTTGTTTTTTAATGATTTTCTATTTGACAAATTTCTGCATTATCTACGATGGCTGTTTTGTTGTAAGGCTCAGTTAAGCTTTGTTGAGAAGCTCAATTTTTTATTGTTTTTGCAAAAAAAAAGCTTCTCGTTTGAGAAGCTTTAAAGAGAGTATTTTAAAATTAATGTTAGATTTTTAAAGTGATAACAGGTTTTACGGCATGATTTACCAAGCCTTCGCTAATGCTTCCATTGAAAAAATGTGCGAAACCAGTTCTTCCATGTGTGCACATTCCGATAACATCGGCGTTTATTCTGTTAGAGAAATTAATGATTCCTTTTTCGATATTGGTGTCATTGTAAATTTGAGTCGTATAGTTGTTAATGTTAAATTCGGCAACAAAATCGGCCATTGCTTTTTCGCTAACATGAGTTGGTTTGAAACTGTTTGGAGTGCAAATAGTGACTAAATGTATTTTTGAATCAAATAGTTTGGTGAAATTTAAAAGTTTTTCGAAAGGTTTTTTTGCTTCTTCTGAAAAATCAGATGCGAAAACAATAGTAGAGGCATTAAAATTTGGAATATTTTTCTTGATGACCAAAACAGGGATTTCTGAATTTCTAACTACTTTTTCGGTGTTAGAGCCTATTAATAGTTCTTCGACGCCAGAAGAGCCGTGAGATCCCATGATAATTAGATCAATATTGTAATCTTTACTTATTTGCGTGATTCCGTGTATTGGTTTGTCCATTTTTACAATTTCAGTTACCGGAATTCCTTCTAGGTATTCTCTAGAGGCGATTTCATCAAGTGTTTCGTTTGCTTTTTTCATAAAAAGCATAGTTTCGGGGATGCTAGTTCCGCCAACTATGGCATCGTTTGATTGCTGTGGCAATTCAAGCATATGAAGAAGAATAAGTTCAGAATTGTTCTTTTTTGCGATTTGAGCGGCAACTTTTAAAGCGTCTTCTGCATGTTCTGAGAAGTCGGTAGGTACTAAAATTCGTTTCATGATTTGAGGGTTAAAAATTATGAATAATTCTGTGTTTTAATGCTATTATAAAGATAAGAAATTATTTTAGAGCAATCAATTTATTTGATTTATAAAAAAAACACTATATTTGCACTGTTATTTATTAAAATCTAAATAATGAGGGGACTAAGTGTCCCCTCTTTTTATAAAATTATGACATTTAAAGAAAAAGTAAACGGATTAATTGCGGAAGCTCTTCTGGAAAAACCATCAATCTTTTTGGTTGATTTGGCTGTTTCGGATTCTTTTAAAATTAGTGTCGGTTTAGACGGAGATAATGGAGTGGCGCTTCAGGACTGTATTGATATCAGTCGTGCAATCGAAAATAATCTGGATCGTGAAGAACAGGATTTTTCGCTTGAAGTAGCATCAGTTGGAGTAGGAACACCTCTGAAAATGGTAAGACAATACAAAAAAAATGTTGGTAGAACGTTGATTGTTACCACAAATACAGAAAAAATTGAAGCAGAATTGGTTGAAGCTAATGATGTTTTCATAATTTTGTCTTGGAAAGCAAGAGAACCGAAAAAAGTAGGAAAAGGAAAAGAAACAGTTCAAAAAGAGCAACAAATACCTTATACAGAAATTAAAGAGGCAGTTGTTACGGTAACATTTTAATTTTAATTAAAAAATTCGCATGGAAAATTTAGCATTAATCGATTCATTCTCAGAGTTTAAAGATAATAAACTTATTGATCGTGTAACGCTTATGGCAATTTTAGAGGACGTATTTAGAAATGCATTAAAGAAAAAATACGGTTCAGATGAAAATTTCGATATCATTATAAATCCTGATAAAGGAGATATGGAAATCTGGAGAAGAAGAGTAATTGTTGCCGATGAAGACCTTGATTTTGAAAATGAAGAAATTACATTGACTGAAGCAAGAAAAATTGAAGCGGATTTTGAAATAGGTGAAGAAGTTTCTGAAGAAGTAAAGTTGATTGATTTAGGAAGAAGAGCTATCTTAGCGCTTCGTCAGAATCTAATATCTAAAATTCACGAACACGATAATACAAATCTTTATAAGCAATTTAAAGATATTATTGGTGATATTTATACAGCTGAAGTGCACCATGTGCGTCCAAGAGTAGTTATCTTAGTTGATGATGAAGGAAATGAAATTGTGCTTCCAAAAGAAAAGCAAATTCCATCTGACTTTTTCCGTAAAGGAGATAATGTTCGCGGAATTATTGAAAGCGTTGAATTGAAAGGAAACAAACCTCAAATTATTATGTCTAGAACTTCAGAAAAGTTCTTAGAGAAATTATTTGAACAAGAAATTCCAGAGGTTTTCGACGGATTGATTACTGTGAAAAATGTAGTTCGTATTCCTGGTGAAAAAGCAAAAGTAGCAGTTGATTCTTACGATGATAGAATTGATCCAGTTGGAGCTTGTGTGGGAATGAAAGGTTCTCGTATTCACGGAATTGTTCGTGAGCTTGGAAATGAAAATATTGACGTAATTAACTATACAAACAATATTCAATTATTTATTACAAGAGCATTAAGCCCTGCAAAAGTTTCTTCTATTAAAATTGATGAAGAAAGCAAAAGAGCTGAAGTTTTCTTGAAATTAGAAGAGGTTTCTAAAGCAATTGGTAGAGGTGGTCACAATATCAAATTAGCTGGTCAATTGACAGGTTATGAATTAGATGTTATTCGTGAAGGCGATGTGGCTGGAACTGTTGCGGATGAAGATGATGTTGAATTAACAGAGTTTTCAGATGAAATTGAAGAGTGGGTAATTGAGGAGTTTGCAAAAATAGGTTTGGATACTGCAAAAAGTATCTTGAAACACGACGTAGAAGATTTAGTAAGGAGAACAGACCTAGAAGAGGAAACAATTCTAGATGTTATGAAGATACTAAAAGAAGAGTTTGATAGCTAGGCAATAGCTGACCATCTGCTCTAACAACACACAACGAAAAAGGTAATAATAAAAAGGTTATATGTCTGAAGAGAGAGTAATAAGAATAAATAAGGTTTTAAGGGAATTAAATATTTCGTTAGAAAGAGCTGTAGATTATCTAAAAGATAAGGGAATTGCTATTGATGCAAATCCTAATGCAAAAATTTCTGATAGTGAATTTAATATCCTTCAAAGCCAATTTGCGGGCGATAAGGGGAATAAGGAGGCTTCTAAAGAGGTTGGAGAAGAAAAAAGAAAGGAAAAAGAAGCGTTACGTGTAGAACGTGAGAAAGAAATTGAAGACAAACGCAGACAAGAAGAAGAGCGTCAAAAACAGCAAGAAATAATTAAAGCAAGAGCCGTTGTTTCGGGGCCTGTGCAAGTCGGTAAAATTGACTTGAATCCTAAAAAACCTGCCGTTACTCCTTCTGAGGAACCAGCTAAGGTTGAAGAGCCAAAAGCTGTTGTTGCGCCTGTGCAACCAGAGAAACCTGTTCAAAACGAAACAGTTAAATCTGAACCAGTTGTTTCTAGTCCTGTTTCTGAAACAAAAAAAGAAGAACCTATTATTACTGAGAAAAAAGAAGTTAAAGCAGAATCTAAAGTTGCGCAGGAGCCAATAGTGTCTACTGATCCAACAACTTCAGAGGAAACTATTACTACTCAATACCAAAAGCTTACAGGAACAACTCTTACAGGTCAGACAATTGATTTATCTCAATTTAATAAGCCTAAGAAAAAGAAAGAAGATCCTAAAGCAGCTCAGAATAAACCTGGAACTCCTGGAGTTGGTAATAATAACAATAACGCAAATAATAAAAATAAGCGTAAAAGAATTGGTCCAAAACCGGGTACTCCTGGTGCGCCAAAACCTGCTACAGGAAATGCGCCTGGAACACCAAATTCAAATAAACCAACTCAAAACAATAATGGTGGAGGTTATAATGCTAATAGAAGCCAAAGACCTGGTTTTGTAAAAGGAAACCGTCCTGCAATTGTTGCTAAAGTTGAGCCAACTGAAGAAGAAGTAAAAAACCAAATTAGAGAAACTCTTGAAAAACTTCAAGGTAAAGGAGGGAAATCTAAAGCGGCTAAATATAGAAGAGATAAAAGAGAAACGCACCGTCAGAAATCTGATGATGAGCAAAGAGCACTTGACGAAGGAAGTAAAACAATTAAAGTTACAGAGTTCGTTACGGTTGGTGAAATTGCAATCATGATGGATGTGCCGATTACTAAAGTAATTGGAACTTGTATGTCTCTTGGTATCATGGTTACCATGAACCAACGTCTAGATGCTGAAACATTAACTATTGTTGCAGATGAATTTGGTTACGATGTTGAATTCATTACAGTGGATATTGAAGAAGCAATAGAAGTTGTAGAAGATAGAGAAGAAGATTTAGTAACAAGAGCACCAATTGTGACAGTAATGGGTCACGTTGACCACGGTAAAACATCTTTACTGGATTATATTCGTAAAGAAAATGTAATTGCTGGTGAGTCAGGAGGTATTACGCAGCACATTGGAGCGTATGGAGTTACTTTAGATAATGGACAAAAAATCGCATTCTTAGATACTCCAGGTCACGAGGCGTTTACCGCGATGCGTGCACGTGGAGCTCAAGTTACAGATATTGCGATTATTGTGGTTGCGGCGGATGATGATATCATGCCACAAACAAAAGAGGCAATTTCTCATGCACAGGCTGCAGGAGTGCCAATTATATTTGCAATCAATAAAATTGATAAACCAAATGCTAATGTTGATAAGATTAAAGAGCGTTTGGCTGGTATGAATTTACTTGTTGAAGATTGGGGTGGAAAAATTCAGTCACATGATATTTCTGCAAAAGTTGGAACAGGTGTTAAAGAGTTATTAGAAAAAGTTTTATTAGAAGCTGAGATTTTAGATCTAAAAGCAAATCCAAATAAAGCAGCTCAAGGAACTGTTGTTGAAGCTTACTTAGATAAAGGAAAAGGATATGTATCTACGATTTTAGTACAACAAGGTACTTTGAAAATTGGAGATTATATGTTGGCTGGAAAACATCATGGTAAAGTTAAAGCAATGCATGATGAAAGAGGGCATACTATTTTAAGTGCTGGTCCTTCGACTCCGGTATCTGTTTTAGGTTTAGATGGAGCTCCAACAGCGGGTGATAAGTTTAATGTATTTGAAGACGAAAAAGAAGCAAAACAAATTGCATCTAAACGTTCTCAATTAATGCGCGAACAGTCTGTTCGTACCCAAAGACATATTACGCTTGACGAAATTGGACGTCGTATCGCTCTTGGTCAGTTTAAAGAATTAAATGTAATTCTAAAAGGAGACGTGGATGGTTCTGTTGAGGCGTTGTCAGATTCGTTCTCTAAACTTTCTACAGAAGAAGTTCAAATTAATATTATCCATAAAGGAGTTGGTGCAATTACAGAAACCGATGTTAACTTAGCTTCTGCATCAGATGCGATCATCATTGGATTTAATGTTCGTCCTGCTGGAAATGCTAGACAACTTGCGGATAAAGAAGAAATTGATATCCGTTACTACTCTATCATTTACGCTGCGATCGATGACTTGAAAGATGCTATGGAAGGAATGTTAGCGCCAGAAATGAAAGAAGAAATTTTAGGGAATGCTGAAATTCGCGAGATTTTCAAAATTTCTAAAGTGGGTTCAATTGCTGGATGTATGGTGACAGATGGTAAAATCTTAAGGACTTCTAAAATTAGAGTTATTAGAGATGGAGTTGTGGTTCATACAGGTGAGCTAGTTGCTTTAAAACGTTTCAAAGACGATGTGAAAGAAGTAACTAAAGGTTATGATTGTGGTATCCAAATAAAAGGATTTAATGATATCGAAATTAATGATGTTATTGAAGCGTACCATGAAGTAGCAATCAAAAAGAAATTGAAATAAAATTCAATTAATATAATTAAAAGCCTTAATGTAAATTGAGGCTTTTTTTGTGTTTATAAATTTGAGATGTGATGGTGTAGAATGATTTGAGGTAAATGTGTATTTTTAACTCATTTAAATTTTAGTAAGTTGAATAAAAATTAACGAAATATGAAAAATGGACTTTACTCGATAATTGTGTTTATGTGCTTTTCTGCTTTGTCTTTTGCTCAAGAAGCTGTGGATAAAGTAGCTCCGCCTGATGGTAATGCTTTAGTAGGGGATTATTACGGAGAAGAGGTTTCAAGTACTTTTAGTAATACTGCGATTACAGTAGCAGAATTGGAAAAAGATTTAAAAACTACAAATAAAATAGAAAAAGTTGCTGTTAGAGGAGAGGTAACAGATGTTTGTCCTAAAAGAGGATGTTGGATAAGTATAAGGACAGAAGATGGAGCGTCTTTCTTTGTTAAAATGAAAGATTATGCGTTTTTTGTTCCTACGGCATTAAAGGGTAAAAATGTGGTTTTAGAGGGTGATGCAGAGCGAAAAGTAACATCTGTTGAAGAGTTGAAGCATTATGCCAAAGATGCTAAAAAAAGTAAAGCAGAAATAGAGGCTATTAAAGCTTCTAAATACGAAATACGTTTTTTAGCAAACGGAATTAAAGTTGTAGATTAAATCAGGAGATTGTATCAGGAGATTGTATCCTAAAGGTTCTAGAATTTTTGACATCAATAAAACGGATTGATCTTTATTTGATTATATTAGGGGTGCGGTATTTTAAAGACAATAAAAAAGCGAGAAGTAAATCTCGCTTTTTTATTTTTTCTATGTTTTACTTTCCAGGCTTAAGTAGGAAAACGCTTTTGTATCTTTTTTTAATTTCGGCCAAATTTCGTTCGGCTTCAATTCTGGTTTTAAAATTTCCAACAATTACTTTGTAATTAGGAGTGCTGAAAATAATGGTTCCGTCGATATTTGAATTTTCTCTTTTAAAATCCGATAACGTTTTTTTTGCTTCGTCGCTTTTGCCACTAAAGATTTGAATCCTGTAAGTGTCGTTTGTATTTATTGACGTGTTAATTTTGCGCTTCTCGTTAAGTAACTGCTCAAATTTAGGGTCTTGATTCAATGTTAAATTTTGGTCTTGAGCATTAATGTTGTATGCGAAAGCAATCGTTGTAATTGTTAAGAAAAGGTTTTTCGATGGACTTAAAATTCTCATAATGTGATGGTTTTTATGCAAAAATACTATTTAAAGTTTGAGTGTAAAATTTTAATATTATTTAGAATTGATATAAATTGATAATTAAGACTATTTTAAGGTTTTGAGAATAGTTCATAAGTCGTATTTTTGTGCAAGTTTTAAAAGAGGGTATAGATTTTTACTGCATTTAGTACAGAAAAAATCATACCAAAAATTAGTAGACAATTATTTATACTATATGAAAAAGGTGGGTAACCATAATTCGATCTCAAGAAAATTGCTGCTTGGCTTATCGCTAACGTTAATTTTCTCCCTAACTTCATTTGCTCAAGATGCTGCTGCTCCGGCGGCGCCTGAGGCTGCGGCGGCTGCTCCAGCTGCAGGTGGCGGTGATCCAGCAAAAGGGAAAGAACTTTTTAATGCAAATTGCGCTGCATGTCACAAATTAGATGCTAAATCAACTGGTCCTGCTTTAAGGGGAGTTGCTGCTAAGCATGATATGGCTTGGATTTACAAGTGGGTGCATAACAGTTCTGACATGATTAAGTCAGGTGATGCTGTTGCTGTTAAACTTTTTGAGGAAAATAACAAAGCTGTAATGACTTCGTTTCCTCAATTGTCTGAAGGTGATATTGATAATATTATAGCTTATACTTCTCAGCCTAAGGCTGAACCAGCTGCGGCTGCGGGAGGTGCTGCAACTCCTCCTGGTACAAATGTTCAAGATGGCGCTATTTCAAATAACATTATTCTTGGAGCTCTTGCTCTTGTAATGGCTATTTTAGTTATGATGTTGTTTATGGTAAACAAGGTTTTAACTAAAGTTGCAAACAAAAATGGTATTGAAATCGCTCCAAAAGAAGAAAGACTTCCAATCTGGAAAGCTTTCGCTAAAAACCAATTCTTAGTTTTGGTAACTGCAATCTTCTTGCTTTTGGCTAGTGGTTATTTTGTTTACGGATACTTAATGCAAGTAGGTGTAGATCAGAATTATGAGCCGATTCAGCCAATTCACTACTCTCACAAAATTCACGCTGGTGATAACGAAATCAATTGTAAATATTGCCACTCTGCTGCTCGTGTAAGTAAAACAGCTGGTATCCCTTCTTTAAATGTTTGTATGAACTGTCATAAAAACATTTCAGAGGTTGCTGAAACTACTGCTACTCCTGAGTACAGCAAAGCGTTTTACGATGCTCAAATTCAAAAATTATATGATGCTGTTGGATGGGATAAGACTAAACAAGCTTATACTGGAAAAACAATGCCTGTAAAATGGGTTCGTATTCACAACTTACCTGATTTTGTTTACTTCAACCACTCTCAACACGTTTCTGTTGCTGGTATTGAATGTCAAACTTGTCACGGACCAGTACAAGAATTTGAAATCATGAAGCAATACTCTAAATTAACAATGGGATGGTGTGTTGATTGCCATAGAAAAACTGATGTTAAGATGGAAGGTAACGCTTACTATGATAAAATTCATGCTGAACTTTCTAAAAAATACGGTGTAGAGAAATTAACTGCAGCGCAAATGGGAGGTTTAGAGTGTGGTAAATGCCACTATTAATCGATTTATTAAGATTTTAATATATATATACAATGTCATCAAACAAAAAATACTGGAAAAGTGTTGAAGAGCTAGAAAATAGCTCTATTGTTGAGGCGCTTAGAAATAACGAGTTTGTTGAAGAGATTCCTACTGATGAGTTTTTAGGTAACGCTGACGCTTTATCTACATCTGGGACTTCACGTCGTGACTTTTTAAAGTACGTAGGGTTTAGTACAGCGGCTGTAACATTAGCTGCTTGCGAAGGTCCTGTTCACAAGTCTATCCCTTATGTATTACAACCAGAACAGATCATTCCTGGTGTTGCAGATTATTATGCAACTACAGTTTTTGATGGGTTTGATTTTGCTAATCTTTTGGTAAAAACTCGTGAGGGTCGTCCAATTAAAATTGAAAACAATACAATTGCAGGAGCTAAATTTTCTGCGAATGCTAGAATTCACGCATCTATCTTAGGATTGTATGATAGCACTCGTTTGAAAGAGCCAAAAGTAGACGGTAAAGATTCTTCTTGGTCGGCTGTTGATTTAAAAATTAAATCAAGTTTAGCAGATGCAAAAACTAAAGGCGGTCAAGTAGTATTATTGACTAATACTTTAGCTAGTCCTTCTACAGATAAATTAATCGCTGAGTTTATTGCGAAAAATCCAAACGCTAAGCACGTTGTATACGATGCAGTTTCATCATCTGAAGCTTTAGATGCTTTTGAAACTGTTTATGGTCAAAGAGCTTTGGTTGATTATGATTTTTCAAAAGCTTCATTAATCGTGTCTGTTGGTGCTGATTTCTTAGGAGACTGGCAAGGTGGAGGATATGATACTGGTTATGCACAAGGACGTATTCCTCAAAATGGAAAAATGTCTCGTCACTTCCAGTTCGAATCAAATATGACATTATCTGGAGCAGCTGCTGATAAGCGTGTTCCTATGACTGTAGCTGCTCAAAAGCAAGCTTTAGTTCAAATTTATAATATTGTTGTAGGTGCTTCTGTTCCTGTAGCTTTAGAAGGAAACTTTAAAGCTGAAGTAGTAAAAGCTGCACAACAGCTTAAGGCTGCTGGTTCAAAAGGAGTTTTAGTATCTGGAATTGAAGATAAAAATGCTCAATTATTAGTTTTAGCTATCAATCAAGTATTGGCTAGTGAAGCTTTTAGTACTGCTGGAGCTAGACAAATTAGAAAAGGTTCTAATGCTGCAGTTGCGCAGTTAATTAAAGATTTGAATGCTGGAAGTGTTCATACTTTAATTATGAGTGGAGTTAATCCTGTTTACACTTTAGCTGATTCAGCTTCTTTTGTATCTGGATTGAAAAAAGTTAAAACGTCTGTTGCTTTTTCATTAAAAGAAGACGAAACTGCATCAATTGTTTCAATTGCTGCGCCAGCTCCTCACTACTTAGAATCATGGGGAGATCTTGAACTTACAAGCGGAACTTATAGCTTAACTCAGCCAACAATCCGTCCTATCTTCAATACAAAACAATTTCAAGATGTTTTATTGTCAGTAAACGGTACTGCTGGTACTTATTATGACTACTTAAAAGCAAATTCTGGAGCTTATACTGCAGGTGCTTCTTGGAATAAAGTATTACATGATGGTGTAGCTGTTCTTGGGGCTACGGCATTATCTGGTGGTGCTATTGATGCTGCTGCAGCTGCAAACGCTGTTGCAAAATCTAAAGCTGCTGGTGATTTTGAATTAGTATTATATACTAAAACAGGATTAGGAGATGGACAGCACGCTAACAACCCTTGGTTGCAAGAGTTCCCAGATCCAATTACAAGAGTTTCTTGGGATAACTACGTTACAGTTTCTAATGCAGATGCTAAAAAACTTGGTTTATCAAACGAAATTGTTGCAAACGGTGGTTTAAACGGTAGTTATGCTACAATTACTGTTGATGGAGTTAAATTAGAGAATGTTCCAGTTATCGTTCAGCCAGGACAAGCAGTTGGAACTGTAGGTCTAGCTCTTGGATACGGACGAAAAGCTTCTCTTAAAGAAGAAATGCAAGTAGGTTTAAACGCTTACGCTTTATATAAAGGTTTTAATAATGTTCAATCTGTTTCTATCGCTAAAGCTGGAGGAGTACATGAGTTTGCTTGTGTTCAAGGTCAGAAAACTTTAATGGGTAGAGGGGATATTATTAAAGAAACTACTTTAGAAATATTCAATACTAAAGATGCTGAACATTGGAACGAAAAACCGATGGTATCTTTGGATCACCAAGAAGTAGAGGCTACTACTGTAGATCTTTGGGAATCATTTGATCGTACAACAGGGCACCACTTCAATCTTTCAATTGACTTAAATGCTTGTACTGGATGTGGGGCTTGTGTTATTGCTTGTCATGCTGAAAACAACGTTCCAGTTGTTGGTAAAGCAGAGGTAAGAAGAAGCCGCGATATGCACTGGTTACGTATCGATAGATATTATTCTTCTGAAAGCACTTTTGAAGGTGATAACGAAAGAAAAGAAGGAATTGCAGGTTTATCTAGTTCATTATCTACATTTAATGAAATGGAAAAAGCAGGAGATAATCCACAAGTAGCATTCCAACCTGTAATGTGTCAACACTGTAACCACGCACCTTGTGAAACAGTTTGCCCTGTTGCAGCAACTTCTCACGGTCGTGAAGGTCAAAACCATATGGCTTACAACAGATGTGTTGGTACTCGTTACTGTGCAAACAACTGTCCATATAAAGTACGTCGTTTTAACTGGTTCTTATACAACAAAAACAGCGAGTTCGATTATCATATGAACGATGATTTAGGCCGTATGGTATTAAATCCTGACGTTAACGTACGTTCTCGTGGTGTTATGGAGAAATGTTCTATGTGTATCCAAATGACACAAGCTACTAAATTAAAAGCTAAAAACGAAGGCCGTCCAGTTAGAGATGGTGAATTCCAAACAGCTTGTTCTAGTGCTTGTTCTTCAGGAGCGATGATATTTGGTGATGTAAATGATAAAGAAAGTAAAGTTGCTAAATTAGCAGCTGACGAAAGATCATACCACTTATTAGAGCATGTAGGTACAAAACCTAATGTGGTTTACCATGTTAAAGTTAGAAATACTTAGTAAAATTATTAATTAAGAAACAATATAAAGGATTATGTCGTCTCACTACGAAGCACCCATTAGAAAACCTTTAGTTATTGGTGATAAATCTTATCACGATGTAACTGTAGATGTAGCAGCACCTGTTGAGGGACCTGCAAACAAGCAATGGTGGATTGTATTTTCAATCGCATTAATAGCCTTCCTTTGGGGGTTAGGTTGTATAATTTACACCGTATCTACCGGTATCGGAACATGGGGATTAAATAAAACAGTTGGCTGGGCTTGGGATATTACTAACTTCGTTTGGTGGGTTGGTATTGGTCACGCTGGAACATTAATTTCTGCGGTATTATTACTTTTCCGTCAACGTTGGAGAATGGCTATTAACCGTTCTGCGGAAGCAATGACTATCTTCTCGGTAGTTCAAGCAGGTCTATTTCCAATTATTCACATGGGACGTCCATGGTTAGCATACTGGGTATTACCTATTCCAAACCAATTTGGATCTTTATGGGTAAACTTTAACTCGCCATTACTTTGGGACGTATTCGCAATTTCAACGTATCTTTCAGTATCATTAGTTTTCTGGTGGACTGGTTTATTGCCTGACTTTGCAATGCTACGTGATAGAGCTATTACTCCATTTAACAAAAGAGTTTATTCTATTTTAAGTTTTGGATGGAGCGGTAGAGCAAAAGATTGGCAACGTTTCGAAGAAGTATCTTTGGTATTAGCTGGTTTAGCTACTCCTCTTGTACTTTCTGTACACACGATCGTATCTATGGACTTTGCTACTTCTGTAATTCCAGGATGGCATACAACAATTTTCCCTCCATACTTCGTTGCTGGAGCAGTTTTCTCTGGATTCGCGATGGTAAATACATTGTTGATTGTTATGAGAAAAGTATCTAACCTTGAAGCATACATCACATTACAGCATATCGAGTTAATGAACATCATTATCATGATTACGGGATCTATTGTAGGTGTGGCTTATATCACTGAGTTATTTGTAGCTTGGTATTCAGGTGTAGAGTATGAGCAATATGCATTCTTAAACAGAGCTACTGGACCTTACTGGTGGGCATATTGGTCAATGATGACATGTAACGTGTTCTCTCCTCAATTCATGTGGTTTAAAAAATTAAGAACAAGTATCATGTTCTCATTCATCATCTCGATTGTTGTAAACATCGGTATGTGGTTTGAAAGATTTGTAATTATTGTTACTTCTTTACATAGAGATTACCTTCCATCTTCTTGGACAATGTTCTCACCAACATTTGTTGATATTGGAATTTTCATTGGAACAATTGGTTTCTTCTTTGTATTGTTTTTATTATACTCTAGAACATTCCCTGTAATTGCTCAGGCAGAGGTTAAAACAATTTTGAAAGGAACAGGAGATAATTATATTAGAGAAAGAGCAAACAGTAAAGATTCACATCATGAGTAATAAAGTTATATACGCCATTTATAATGACGATGACGTTTTGATGAATGCAGTAAAGAAAACTAGAGCTGCTCATCATCATATTGAAGAGGTTTTTACTCCATTCCCAGTTCACGGATTGGATAAAGCCATGGGATTAGCACCAACAAGATTAGCAATATGTGCTTTTTTATATGGTTGTGTTGGTATTTCTGTTGCAACAACAATGATGGGTTACATCATGATTCATGACTGGCCGCAGGATATTGGAGGTAAACCAAGTTTTAGTTTCATCCAAAACATGCCTTCTTTTGTGCCAATTATGTTTGAAATGACTGTGTTTTTTGCAGCTCACTTAATGGTAATTACTTTTTACATGAGAAGTAGATTATGGCCATTTAAAGAAGCTGAAAACCCAGACGTAAGAACAACTGATGACCACTTTTTAATGGAGGTTGCTGTAAATGATAACGAAACAGAGTTAGTTTCTTTCTTTGAAGGAACTGGAGCCGTTGAAGTTAAAGTAATAGAAAAGAATTAATTGTAGCTATGAAAAGGATATATAAAATAACACTTTTAGTTGGTATAACTATTTTAGTTTCATCTTGCCACAATAATTCGGCACCGAACTATCAGTATTTCCCAAATATGTATGAGTCTGTTGCTTATGAGCCATATTCAGAAGCAAAAATATTTAAGGGAGGAAAAGAAGGACAGCTTCCTGTTGAAGGAACTATCAATAGAGGTTTTGAACCTTATGAATATGAAAATTCAACTGCTGGTTATGAATTAGCAAAAGCTAATTTAAAATCACCTTTGACAGAAGAGGAAAGAAACTCAGGAAAAGGTAAAGAGCTTTTCGAAATTTATTGTATTAGCTGCCATGGTGCTGCTGGTAACGGTAAAGGTAAATTGGTTGAAAGAGAAAAATTTCTTGGAGTACCTAGCTATAAAGACAGAGAAATCACTGAGGGAAGTATCTTTCATGTTGAGACTTATGGTTTAAATGCAATGGGTTCACATGCAAATCAATTAAGTTCTCACGAACGTTGGTTAGTTGCTGACTATGTTCTGAAACTAAGAAGCCAATTATAATTGTTGAACAAACTGATCGTAATAGATATGTATACATTTTCAAGTAAATTAAAAACTTTTTCTATCATCTTAATGGCCGTTGGGTTATTAGGAATTGGGTATGGTTTTTTAAGTGCACCAAAAGATATTCAAGAAGTTGAAAAAATACTAGCTGCAGATGAACATGGTTCTCATGGTGCGGCGCATGAAGAAAAAGCGGAGGCATCTCACAAAGAAGCAGGTCATCATGAGGCTGCTGAAGTTGCACATGACTCTCATAAAGGAGCTGAGCACGCAGAAGTTTCTGGTGCAAATGAGCACGAAAAACACTTAGAGCACGTATTACACCAATTGCAAAATAAGCCTTGGTCTGCTTTATATGTAGCTTGTATTTTCTTTTTACTTCTTTCAATGGGGGTTTTAGCTTTCTATGCTATTCAACAAGTTGCTCAAGCAGGTTGGTCTCCAGTTTTGTTTAGAGTTATGCAAGGTATAACAGCTTACTTACCAGCTGGTTCTATTATCTTCTTCATAATTTTAGTTTTATGTGGATTACACTTTAACCATATTTTTGTTTGGTTGGGTGAGGGTGTAACAGATCCTAAACATGCTAATTATGATGCTATTATTGCTGGTAAATCTGGTTATTTAAACTTTCCTTTCTGGATTGCTAGAGCGGCAATCTTTTTATTAGGATGGAACTTATATCGTTACTATTCAAGAAAAAATTGTTTAGAGCAAGATGAGGCAAATGATGATCTTTATTACAAGAAGAACTTCAAAGCGTCTGCTGGATTCTTAGTATTCTTCATCGTTTCTGAATCTATCATGTCATGGGATTGGATTATGTCTTTCGATCCGCACTGGTTCAGTACATTATTTGGATGGTATGTATTTGCTTCTTTCTTTGTAAGTGGTATTACCGCTATTGCATTAGTAACAGTTTATTTAAAATCAAAAGGATATTTAGAGTTTGTAAATAATAGCCATATCCACGATTTAGCTAAGTTCATGTTTGGTATTAGTATTTTCTGGACTTATTTATGGTTTTCTCAATTCATGTTGATTTGGTATGCTAACATTCCAGAAGAGGTAACTTATTTTGTAACAAGAATTCAATTATATAACCTTCCTTTCTTTGGAGCGGTTGTTATGAACTTTGTTTTCCCGTTATTAATATTAATCAATACTGACTTCAAACGACTTAACTGGGTTATCGTTATGGCTGGTGTTGTAATATTATTAGGTCATTATGTTGATTTCTTTAATATGATTATGCCTGGAACTGTAGGAGACAAATGGTTTATTGGAGTTCCTGAAATTGCATCGATTCTTTTCTTCTTAGGTTTATTTATATTTGTTGTATTTACTGCATTAACTAAATCTCCTCTGCTTGCAAAAAGAAATCCTTTCATCGAAGAAAGTAAACATTTTCATTATTAATATTTAAAGAAGTAAACAGATGACAAGTTTGTTGGTAATTATAGTTGTAGTTTTATTAGCAGTTGCATTATGGCAATTGACGAAGATATTTGATCTTACTCAGGTTGGAGCTTCTTCGAGCGATTCTCAGGTTGCATCAGATAATGATAATAACATTCAAGGATATATTATGTTTGGCTTTTTAGCTTTCATTTATATATTTACTATTTACGGTCTATTAAAATGGGGAGGTTTAGCGTTGCATACTCCTGCATCACAACATGGGCTTTTAGTAGATAATTTAATGAATATCACTTGGGTTTTAATTTTCTTAGTTCAATTTATTACACAAGGTTTATTATACTGGTTTTCTTTTAAGAATAGAGGTAATAAAGATAAAAAAGCATTATTCTTTGCTGATAGTAATAAGTTAGAGGCAATTTGGAGTATTATTCCTTCTGTTGTTTTGGCTTGTTTAATTCTTTATGGATTGTATGCTTGGAATAACATTATGTTCGTTGATAAAGATGAAGATGTAATCGAAATCGAATTATATGCTCAACAGTTTAAATGGACTGCAAGATATGCTGGACAAGATAACGTTTTAGGTAAAGCTAACGTTCGTTTAATCCAAGGTGTAAATACATTAGGTGTTGACATGTCAGATCCAAATGCTCAAGATGATATTGTAGTTTCAGAATTACATATCCCTAAAGGTAAAAAAGTTCACTTCAAAATGCGTTCTCAGGATGTTTTGCACTCGGCTTACTTTCCTCACTTTAGAGCACAAATGAACTGTGTTCCAGGGATGGTTACTGAATTTGCATTCATTCCTACTTATACTACTGCAGAATATAGAGAATTGCCATTTATGGTTGAAAAAGTTGCTAACATTAACAAACTTAGAGCTGAAAAAAGCGTTGAGTTAGTTGCAAAAGGTGGTACAGCTTTAGATCCTTACACATTTGATTACTTATTATTGTGTAATAAAATCTGTGGAGCTTCTCACTATAATATGCAAATGAAAGTTGTAGTTGATACTCCAGAAGATTACAAAAAATGGTTAAGCGAGAAAACTACTTTAGCTCAAGATATTAAAGCGGCCGCTGCTGCTGAGAAACCAGCTGAAGGAGCTGCACCAACTACAGATACTACTGCAAAAATTATTGACACTGTTAAAACAGTTGTTGATACTGTAAAAGCAGCTGTAGCTAAAGTTGCGATAAAATAATATTATTAAGAAAATTTAAAGTACAAATATATGTCAGCAGAAGCGCACGGTCACGATCACGGACACGATCACGAGCACGAACATCATCATAAAGACACGTTCATTACTAAATATATTTTTAGTATTGATCACAAAATGATTGCTAAACAATACTTGATTACTGGTATTGTTATGGGAGTAATTGGGATTGCAATGTCCTTGCTTTTCAGAATGCAATTAGCGTGGCCAGAGGAGTCTTTCAAAATATTTAATGTTTTATTAGGAGATAAATTTGCACCTGATGGTGTAATGGCAAATGATATTTATCTAGCATTAGTTACAATTCACGGTACCATCATGGTATTCTTTGTACTGACTGCTGGTTTGAGTGGAACATTTAGTAACTTATTGATTCCGCTTCAAATTGGAGCAAGAGATATGGCATCTGGATTTATGAATATGATTTCATACTGGTTGTTTTTCTTATCTGCAGTTGTAATGTTATCTTCTTTATTTGTTGAGGCTGGACCAGCATCTGCAGGATGGACAATTTATCCTCCTTTGAGTGCATTGCCACAGGCAATACCTGGATCAGGAACAGGTATGACATTATGGTTAGTATCTATGGCTATTTTTATCGCATCTTCTTTGATGGGATCTTTAAATTACATTGTTACTGTACTTAACTTAAGAACTAAAGGAATGTCTATGACTAGACTTCCTCTTACAATCTGGACATTTTTCGTAACAGCTATTATTGGTGTTATTTCGTTCCCGGTTTTATTATCTGCAGCATTATTATTGATTTTCGATAGAAGTTTCGGTACTTCATTCTTCTTATCTGACATCTATATTGCTGGTGAAGTTTTACACTACCAAGGAGGTTCTCCTGTATTATTCGAGCACTTATTCTGGTTCTTAGGTCACCCTGAGGTTTATATCGTAATCTTACCAGCGATGGGTCTTGTTTCAGAAATTATGGCTACAAATGCTCGTAAACCAATTTTCGGTTACAGAGCGATGATTATGTCAGTTCTTGCAATTGCATTCTTATCTACTATCGTTTGGGGTCACCACATGTTTATTTCGGGTATGAATCCTTTCTTAGGATCTGTATTTACTTTTACAACTTTATTGATTGCAATTCCATCTGCTGTAAAAGCATTCAACTGGATTACAACTTTATGGAAAGGTAACTTACAATTTAATCCTGCAATGTTATTCTCTATCGGAATGGTTTCTACTTTCATCACTGGAGGTCTAACGGGAATCATTTTAGGAGATAGTACACTAGATATTAACGTTCACGATACATACTTCGTAATTGCTCACTTTCACTTAGTAATGGGTATCTCTGCACTTTATGGAATGTTTGCTGGTATTTACCACTGGTTCCCTAAAATGTACGGAAGAATGTTAAATAAAAACTTAGGTTATATTCACTTCTGGGTAACTGCGGTTTGCGCTTATGGAGTTTTCTTCCCAATGCACTTTATCGGGTTAGCTGGTTTGCCAAGACGTTACTATACAAATACTAACTTCCCATTATTTGATGATTTACAAAATGTGAATGTTTTAATCACAACATTTGCTCTTGTAGGAGGTGCATTCCAATTAGTATTCTTATACAACTTTTTTAGCAGTATTTTCTACGGTAAGAAAGCAGTTCAAAATCCTTGGAAATCTACAACTTTAGAGTGGACAACACCAGTTGAGCATATTCACGGTAACTGGCCAGGAGAAATTCCTCACGTATATCGTTGGCCGTATGACTACAGTAACCCTAATCACGATGTAGATTTTGTTCCTCAAAATGTACCAATGAAAGAAGGTGAAGAAGTTTTACACCACTAAAAAATAATCAAAGGCTGTCAGAAATGACAGCCTTTTTTGTTTAGTTAAAGTTCTAAACGTTGAGTTGAACTGTTTTACAAACTGATTAGTTTATATATCTTTGTAGGATGAATGAAAATCTAGATCCTACTACTAAAGGATATAACTCAGAAGAGTTAGATCTTGAGAAAAGATTACGTCCGCTGTCCTTTGATGATTTCGCTGGACAAGATCAAGTTTTGGAAAATTTAAAAGTCTTTGTTGCTGCAGCAAACCAACGTGGAGAAGCACTTGATCATGCACTTTTTCACGGGCCTCCAGGTCTTGGTAAAACGACTTTGGCAAATATTTTAGCTAATGAATTACAAGTAGGTATTAAGATCACTTCTGGGCCTGTGTTGGATAAACCTGGTGATTTAGCAGGTTTGTTGACAAACTTAGATGAACGAGATGTTTTATTTATTGACGAAATTCATCGGTTAAGTCCAGTTGTTGAAGAGTATTTGTATTCGGCAATGGAAGATTTCAAGATTGATATCATGATTGAATCGGGTCCAAATGCTAGAACTGTCCAGATCAATCTGAACCCTTTTACTTTGATTGGAGCTACTACAAGATCGGGATTATTAACAGCACCTATGCGTGCTCGTTTCGGAATATCTTCGCGTTTACAATACTATACAACTGAACTCTTAACTACGATTGTTGAGAGAAGTGCTTCTATATTAAAAACACCTATTGATCTGGAAGCTGCCATTGAAATTGCAGGCAGAAGCCGTGGAACTCCTCGTATCGCAAATGCATTGTTGAGACGCGTTCGCGATTTTGCTCAGATTAAGGGTAATGGTAGAATCGATTTGGAAATTTCTAAATATGCTTTAAAAGCATTAAATGTTGATGCACATGGTTTGGATGAAATGGATAATAAGATATTGTTGACGATTATTAATAAATTTAAAGGTGGTCCTGTTGGTCTTTCGACTTTGGCAACTGCTGTTTCTGAAAGTAGCGAAACTATTGAGGAAGTTTACGAACCTTTCCTTATTCAGGAGGGATTCATTATGCGTACGCCTCGTGGTCGTGAAGTTACGGAGAAAGCCTATAAACATTTAGGAAAAGTTAATACTAACATTCAAGGAGGTTTATTTTAAAAGCATATGAAACATTATTTTTTATTTGTACTATTTGTTTGTTTAAACTCTTTTAGTCAGACTCATTATTTTCCCCACCTTTCTTATGGTAAATCATCTCAGCAGATTTTAGATTTGTATGCTCCTAATGAAAATTTAAAAAATTTACCAGTAGTTATTCTTATTCATGGAGGATCTTGGTCAATGGGTGGACTTGAGTATACTAAAAAGCATGCAGAGGATATTGCTAATAAAGGATTTGTTGTTGCTAATGTTGATTATCGTTATGCAAATGATAGTGTTTCAGCTAAAGATTTATTAGCAGATATTGATGCTGCTGTTAGTTATGTTTCAAAAAAATCTGGTAAGTATGGTTACACTAAAAATGGTTATCATATTGTTGGAATTAGTGCTGGTGCACATTTGGCATTATTATACGGGTACACTAAAAAGAATATGAAATCTATAACGGCGCTTTGCGCACCTTCAAGATTAGATTCTCCTGAAGTATTAGAATTTAGAAAAAAGAACGGTCGTTTTGATATTATTGAAAAATTAGCTGGAACTAAAATAGATTCTAGCGGAGACAATAGTGCAATAATTAAGATAAGTCCGTTTAGTAATATTTCAAACGTACCGACATTGTTAATTCATGGTGACGCGGATAATGTTGTTAACGTTAGTCAGTCTCAAAATCTTTATAATGAATTAAAAAGAAAGGGAGTAGAAACAAAATTAATCATTAGAGAAGGTAAAGCACATGATGTTGGAATGAATACACCTGAAACTGAAATACAGAACATAAAGAATATTACAGAGTGGATTTCACAGCATAATAAGTAAATTTGATTAAAAAGATAAAATAATCATTACTGTTTACAGTACTGCTTTAATTCTATTCAAGATGTCTGAACATATAAATTATAGTTACCCGACCAGACTTTCAATATTGAGATTTTTTAAAGATGCTGAAGGTGTTCGAAGAAATCCAATTCCTTTTCATAAAAGATATTTTGAGAAATTTGGTGATTCTTTTTCTATTAGAATTGGCTTATCGAGGTATATAATTTTATCCAGAGACAATGAAATTGCGCAATATATTTTAGTCAAAAATCAAAGAAATTATAACAAGTCCAAATTTCAGTCTGTATATCTTTCAAAATATTTGGGAAAAGGACTTTTAACTAGCGATGGTGATTTTTGGTTAAAGCAAAGACGTCTTATTCAGCCTGCTTTTCATAAACAAAAGATGAATCAGCTGGTTGACAATATGAACAAAACAATTACTGCTGAAGTTGATAATTTAGATGAAAATAAATTTTTTGATGTCTTTCCAGCAATGAGTCAGCTTGCTTTTAATGTTGTTGCAAAGTCATTATTTGAATTTTCAATTTCGGAAGAAAAGCTTCATAGAATAAAATTCATTATAGAAGAAGTTCAGAAGTTTTTAGTTAAAGAAATCAGACTTCCTCATAAGGCATTGTGGTTTTCATTAAGCGGACAAGTCAGAAAGCATTTAAATTTAGCAGAAGAAAATAATAATATTATTCAAGAAATTATTGAAGGAAGAAATGCTTCGAATGAAGAATACAACGACCTTCTTAATATGCTTATGGAAACCCGATATGAAGATACGGGAGAGAGCATGTCTATGCAGCAGTTGATTGACGAAATTAAGGTTTTATTCATTGCTGGTCATGAAACAACAGCGAATGCTTTAACTTTTACACTTCATTTTTTGGGAAGATACCCTGAAATCCAACAAAAGATTTTTGATGAAATCACGGAGATAGAATCTCATACTGATAATGTTATTGAACAGCTTCAGAAAATGACTTATACCAATGCGGTTTTAAATGAATCAATGCGTTTGTATCCTCCTGCTTGGATTACAGATAGAGAAAATGTTGAAGACGATTCTTTGACTGAATTTAAAATCAAAAAAAGTACATTAATTGGAATATCATTTTATGAATTGCATCGCAATCCAAAGTATTGGGATAATCCTGATCAATTTATTCCAGAACGATTTTTAGGCGAACAAAAGAAAAAGTCAATGCAGTACTTTTATCCTTTTGGCGCTGGTCCAAGAATGTGCATAGGAACTGGTTTTGCTATTTATGAAATGTGTTTAGCAATTTCTCAAATTGTAAAAAAGTACGAGATTAAATCTAAAAACGAAACAGTTAATTTTAATCCTTTAGTGACTTTAAAGCCTGTTAATATTGAAGTTTCATTTTCAAAAAGATGAGTATTAATTCGAAAGAAACATATTCAAAGTTTATAAAAGAAGAAGCCAAAAGGCTTGGATTTCTTTCTTGTGGCATATCTAAAGCGGGGTTTTTGGAAAAAGAAGCCCCTCGGCTTGAAAATTGGCTGAAGAACAATCGTAATGGTCAGATGGCTTATATGGAAAACCATTTTGATAAACGTCTAGACCCCACTTTATTGGTTGATGATGGTAAGAGCGTTGTTTCACTTTTACTGAATTATTATCCAGATTCTACACAAAATGAAGAAAGTTTTAAGATTTCTAAATATGCTTATGGACAAGATTATCATTTTGTAATTAAAGACAAATTAAAAGAATTTCTCCATTCGATTCAGGAAAATATTGGAGAAGTTTCAGGACGTGCTTTTGTTGATTCTGCACCTGTTTTAGATAAGGCTTGGGCTGCTAAAAGCGGCTTGGGTTGGATTGGAAAAAATAGTAATCTTATTACCCAAAGGGTCGGCTCTTTTTACTTTATTGCCGAACTAATTATTGATTTAGACTTAGAATACGATCATGCAGTTACAGATCATTGTGGATCTTGCACAGCTTGTATCGACGCTTGTCCTACTCAAGCAATTGTTGCTCCGTATATTGTTGACGGAAGTAAATGCATATCGTATTATACTATAGAATTAAAAGAAAATCTTCCTGCAGAAATGAAAGGGAAATTCGATGAATGGATGTTTGGTTGTGATACCTGCCAAGACGTTTGCCCATGGAATCGATTTTCTAAACCTCATTCAGAACCGCTATTTAACCCTAATCCAGATTTACTTTCTTTTACCAAAAAAGACTGGATGGAAATTACTGAAGAAACTTTTAAACAGGTTTTTAAAAACTCACCTATCAAAAGAACCAAATTTGATGGACTAAAACGAAATATCAAGTTTTTACAATAGGGATTTTTGTTTAATGTTTAATGTTTGTTATTTATAGTCTTGATAATGAGTGTTTTATTATTTTAAGATTCCCTTTTTGCTGTTTTTTATTTCTTACGTTAAATTACTTATTTGTCAATAAATTCTGTAGGAATTTGAAAATATTCTAAATTTTTAAGAAAATTCTGCTATTTCATTGTCGTATTTTTATATTTTTTTGATTTTCAAGCTATGAACAGTTGTTAAAAACTGTTGTTTGACGATTTTATCTGCATTTTGTCGGAATAATGAGGATTGATTTCATTCCTCGATATACTTTCGCGCTTTCCAAATCTACTTAATTTAAAACTGTTAAGACTTTTATAGTCTTTAATTTACTATATGACAATGGTCTACATGATGTCTTTTTTATATGTATGTCTTAAAAAAGCTGTTCTAAGCTTTTTTAAATCCATTTTCTGTTTTTTCACGTATCTCATCAATATGCTAAAAATGTTCATCCATTTTTTGGCATCCGAAATTTCTGTTCCACAAACCCAAGTTGTCTATGCGTAACTCTACTTTTTGTAAGTCTGGATTTTCTAGGCTAATTTTCTTTATTTCATTTGTCACATTACCAATATTTTCATTCGCACAAGTATGTGGAACTCCTGGAGTTGACGGACCTGTTGCTGTGTCAAGTTCTGTCAATACATATTATCCAATTACTGGAAATGTTACATTAAGTGCAGGGGCGCAATCTGTATATCTAGCAGGTGTACCAGCAACAGATCAATACTCGAATAATTTTGGAGCAACTCCAATCTCTGCAGGAGATTTGATTTTAATTATTCAAATGCAAGATGCTACGATAAATTATACCAATACAACTAGTTACGGTTCTGGTACAACGAACAGTGGTCCAGATTATCTTGGAGGAACTGGATTAACATCTCTTGGTAATACTGGGGTTTTTGAGTATGTAATCGCAACAAATAATGTGCCCTTGACTGGAGGAAATTTAACGTTTAAAGGGACTGGTAATAATAGTGGTGTCTTAAATAGTTTTTATAATGCAGATGCTACAACAACAAGAGGGAAAAGAACATTTCAAGTAGTTAGAGTGCCTCAATACTCTAATTTAACTCTGACGGCTAATATCACAACACCTCCTTTTAATGGAGTTGCTGGTGGTATTATTGCTTTTAATGTTTCTGGAACTTTCAATTTTAATGGCTTTAGTATTGATGGTAGTTCAAGAGGATTTAGAGGAGGATATAGTCCAAAAGCAGGTTCGGATCTTAATAATTCTACAACTTATGTTGGTGATTCAGGAAATAGTAAAATTTCTGGAAAGGGAGAAGGAATAGCTGGTACACCTAAATATATGTGGGATGGTTTTAATCAGGTAGCAAATACAGTTGAAGGAATGCCAGGCGGTTCTTCTGGAAGAGGAGCTCCTGCTAATGCTGGAGGTGGCGGTAACGACCATAACACTGGCGGCGGCGGCGGCGGTAATGGTGGATTTGGTGGTCTTGGAGGAGCTGGCTGGCAAGGAGGAGGAGGAGATCTCCTTTCTAATAATCTTACAGGTGCAGGAAGACCAGGATCAAAATCGTATTCCACAATTGAAAAATTTCCTAGGCTTATTATGGGCGGAGGTGGAGGTGCAGGAGATGCTAATGATGCCTCTACTGGTGTAAAAGGTGGTGTTGGAGGAGCAATTATTCTTATTAATGCTGGAAATGTTTTAGGAAATGGTACCATTTATGCCAATGGTGGAAAAGGAGCACCAGGAACTTATGCTAATTCACCAGATGGTGCAGGAGGAGGAGGAGCTGGCGGAACAGTTTTATTGAATGTATCTAATAATAGTACAGCAAGTATAAAAATAGAAGCGAACGGTGGTGACGGAGGAAATACTGAAAATGACGATAACAATGAACACGGACCAGGTGGAGGTGGAGGTGGAGGAATTATCTGCCATAATGTTTCAAGCACAGTAACCATTACAACTAGTGTGCTTGGTGGGGCTGCAGGTAAATCTAATGCAGGAAAAGGAATCAATCATGGTGCTGTAGCTGGAACAGTTGGTTATGTTTCAACTTTTACAGTTGCAGACGTACCGCCAAATTTACAGGTAAATGCTAACTGTTTTCCAGTTCTTGAGACGAAAGTAAAAACATTATCTGCAACTGCAATTTGTAATGCTATTGATGAAAAAGTTTCTTATGAAATCGAAATAAAAAATACGGGAGCTGGAAACGCAGCAGGTGTGATGTTGGATTTTAATTTTCCAACAGGTATCGAATTTGATTCAGCTACAGCAGTTTATTCTACTGGAGCTTCTGGACCAGCAGGAACTCTAGCTAATTCGGCTACAGCTACGGCTAATAATCCTGTTTTTGGAGGGTTTAACATTGCACAAAATGCAGTTGTTACCATTACTTTAATTGGAAAAGTAGCCGCTTCTATAGCGGCAGGAACTTATAGTGCAAATGCTCAAGCCTTATATCTTGATCCAACACGTACAACAGTCAATTCTACTAGAAGAATAACGGCATTTACAAATGCTTATGGCAGTGCAAATAAAACGTATGAAGGTACAGGCCAATCAAATGTTCCAGGTGTAAATTTTAGTGGAACAGGTACTGCCGTTGATGATATTTCAATTTTAGCTTTGCCTGCAGCTCCAACAGTTAGTGTAAGCCAAACAACTTGTACTGCTCCAACAGGTACAATAACTGTTAATACACCTGCAAACGGTTCTGGAATAAGTTATACATTAACGGGAACAAATCCTGTTTCTGCTTCAGTAAATAGTACAACAGGTATTTTTTCTGGATTGGTCCCAGGTACCTATTCTGTAACTACAACAAATGAACAAGGATGTACTTCTGCTGCAAACACTGGTATTGTTATTAATGCAGTTGTTGGAGCGCCAACGGCGACAGGTGTAACTATTTGTCAAGATGGAACTGGATCACTGACGGCTTCTTCTCCATGTGGAACATCTAATAGCACAGGAGCAAAAATTGCAAGAGCAGGTAATAGTATAGGTACTACATCACTTTCTTGGTCTAATCCTTCAAGAGTGACATCTAATGATTCAAGCTATGCATCTGCAACTGTTAGCAGTGGAGGGAATACTACTGTTGCTACAAGGTCTCTTCAAGGAACAGATTTTGATTTTAATATTCCTACTAATGCTTCAATTACTGGAATTCAAGTTACAATTGGTCGTTATGGTAGTACTGCCAGCTCTACAGTGAATGTTAAAGATAATGTTGTTAGTCTAATTAAAGCAGGAACTGTTATTGGTGAAAATAAAAGCATCACAGGATCTAATTGGTCAACAAGTTCTACTTCTGTGGCAAATTATGGTGGATCATCAGATTTATGGAACACCACTTGGACGCCCGCAGATATTAATAATGCAAATTTTGGAATTGCTTTATCTGCAAGTATCACTAGAACATCAAATAATGACATTACTGCCTATGTAGATTATATGCAGATTACTGTAAATTATACTATAGGGGGAATTGAATGGTATACTACATCTACAGGAGGTTCATCAATTTATACAGGTGCTTCTTTTAATCCAGTGGGAGTTACAGGATCTGGATTGACAAGTACCGCTACAACAACAACAAAAACGTATTATGCGGCTTGCTCAGGTAATTCAAATTGTAGAGCGGCGGTTAATTTCGTTATTAATGCAAAACCAACAATTACAACAAGTACTTCTAACTCACGTTGTGGTGCAGGAGAAGTAATTTTAGGAGCTACAGCATCAGCAGGAACTATTAATTGGTATGCAGCATCAACAGGAGGAACGTCGTTAGGAACAGGAGAAAGTTTTACGACACCAAGTTTATCTACAACAACTTCTTATTATGTTGAAGCAACAGACAATGGTTGTACTACACCAACAAGAACAGAAGTTAAAGCAACAATAAACACAATACCAACAATAAATTCGACAACAGAAGGTTCAATATGCGGTTCTGGATCAGTGAAATTAACTGCAACTGCATCAACTGGAGCGACTATTAATTGGTATGCTGATCCTACAAGCTTAACAGTATTAGGAACAGGAACAACTTTTAATACTCCAACTTTAACAGCTACTACAACTTACTATGTAGGAGCAGTAACAGCGTCAGGTTGTACTTCAACGTCTAGAATTGCTGTCGCGGCAGTTATAAATACAGCTTCAAATATTGTATTTACAAGTGGTACTCAAAATCCAACAGTTTGTTCTGGAGCATCAGTTCCAAATGCAGTATATACTTTTGGAGGAAGTGCTACAAATGCTACAGTATCTAACTTGCCTGCAGGATTATCTGCTGCAGTTGATACTAATGCAAAAACAGTAACAATTTCTGGAAATCCAACAGTAGCTGGTACTTATACCATTACTACAGTTGGTCATACTGCTCCTTGCGTAGAAGTAACAATTCAAGGAACAGTTACCTTATCACCAAATGTAACAATTGCATCATTTTCACCATCAACGTCTTCTCGTTGCCAAGGAGTTGAAACAATAACAAGAACTACAACAACAACAAATTCAACAGGTAATATTACATATAGCCTAGATTCTGCAAGTAGCACAGGCGGAAATACTATAAATTCAGCTACTGGAGCAGTAACTTATGTTGCAGGATGGTCGGGAACAACTACAATCACAGCAAGTGCTGTGGGATGTAACGGACCAGTAACAACTACTCATACAGTAACAACAAATGCTTTGCCTACAGCAACTATATCTGGAAATTTAACGGCATGTTTAACTACGACTTTGACAGCCAATTCAAATGCAAGTTCGCCAACTTATGTTTGGTATAGAAATAATGCCGTTATTCCTAGTCAAACTTCTTCTACGTTAGTTGTAAATTCTGATGGAGATTATAAAGTAAAAGTTAAAAATTCTTCAACTGGATGTGAGGCCACTTCTGCTGCTTCTACAGTAAAAGTTAGTGATACAGAAAAACCTGTAAAACCTGTTTTAGCAGATATTACTGGAGAATGTTCTGCAACAGCAACAGCTCCGACAACGACTGATAATTGCAAAGGGACAGTTACAGG
>NZ_JAEFCA010000001.1:238962-240695 GCF_016405855.1 Flavobacterium sp. IB48 | reverse complement strand
GACGGAAATGGAAACGTAGAAACCGCGACTCAAAAAGTAATTGTTAAAGACACTCAAAAGCCATCAATTACTTGCCCGTTGGCAGTTTCAGTTTTAGCAGATGCGAATTCATGCACTGCAACTGGAATTGTTTTAGGTACTCCGACAGTATCGGATAATTGCTCTGGAACTGTAACAGTGACGAATGATGCACCTTCAAGTTTCCCAGTCGGAAACACTACGGTGACATGGACAGCAACAGATACAGGAGGAAATACAGAGACTTGCACGCAAATCGTTCAAGTAATTGGTGAAATTACAGCAAATGATGATAGTGTTTCTTCATCAAATGGAATAGCTGGAGGAGTAGTTATTACCAATGTTTTTGATAATGATGTTTTAAATTGTGATAAAGTAAATAGAGGAGATATTGATGTTACAGTAAATGGTACTGTACCTTCAGTGTTAATTTTCAATACTGCAAATGGTGCTGTTTCAGTAAAACCGAATACACCAACGGGTACTTATACTTTTGATTATTCAATTTGTGAAATTGCTAATAGCGGAAATTGCAATACGGCTACGGTTAAAGTTGAAATTGTGAATGGCTTAGTTGCAGTTAAAGACGATTTCGGAACAAAAACTTCCGGATCGACAGCATCAGTAATCGGCAATGTTAAAACGAACGACACTTTAGACGGGGCATCTGTTACGTCCACTAATACAGTTGTGACTGTTGGCAGCGACGGGCCATTGAGCGTTGATGCAGACGGAGACGTTACCCTTGCTGCAAACACGCCAAGCGGAACTTACAGCATCACATACGAAATCTGCGAGAAGGATGCGAACCCTTCAAACTGCAAAACTGCAGCTGCGGAAGTTAAAGTTGAAAACGGTTTGATTGCAGTTAAAGACGATTTCGGAACAAAAACTTCCGGATCGACAGTATCAGTAATCGGCAATGTTAAAACGAACGACACTTTAGATGGAGCATCTGTTACATCCACAAACACTATTGTTACAATTGGCAGCAACGGTCCATTGAGCGTTGATGCAAGCGGAGACGTTACTCTGGCTGCAAACACGCCAAGCGGAACCTACAGCATCACATACGAGATCTGCGAGAAGGATGCGAACCCTTCAAACTGCAAAACCGCGGTTGCAGAGGTTAAGGTTGTAAATATAATAGACGCAATACTGGATACTATTACTCCAATTAATGGAAACATTGGCGGAACAACAATATCTCTAGTAGAAAACGATACACTAAACGGTAATAAAGTAGTAATTGGGACTAATTCAGGAGAAGTTACAATAAATATTGTTGGCACTTTACCGTCTGGATTAACGCTAAATACAAATGGAACTATTACAGTAGCTCCAAATACACCAAAAGGAAATTATAATATAGAATATATAATATGTGAAGTAGGTGCAGTTCCAGCAAACTGCGACTCGGTAACTATTACTGTTCCAGTTACGGCAGGGAATCTGGTTGCAAATGCAGATGAGATTCCATCAGTTTTAGGATCGGACGTTCCTCAGACATTAGGGAAAAATGTTTTTGAGAATGACACTAAAAACAATCAGCCATTAGATCCGGCAGATGTTACGCTTAAAACTACGACTGCAGATCCAAAAGGATATCTGACTGTTGATGCGGACGGAAACATTGTTTTAGGAGCAAATCCTCCAGCAGGAACTTATGAATTGACATATGAAATCTGCGAGAAACTGAATCCGGACAACTGCAG
>NZ_JAEFCA010000001.1:99208-238864 GCF_016405855.1 Flavobacterium sp. IB48 | reverse complement strand
GAGAAGTTAAGTTTGAAATTATCGGTACGCTTCCATCAGGATTCACGCTAAATTCAAACCATACTATATCTGTTGCGCCAAACACTCCAAAAGGAGATTATAAAGTAGAATACAAAATCTGCGAAAACACCAATCCTACGAACTGCGACTCGGTAACTATTACTGTTCCGGTTACGGCAGGAAATCTGGTTGCAAACGAAGATCTTGTGCCTGCAGTTGGAGTAAATATTCCGCAGAAAGTAATCAACGTTTTTGAGAATGATACTAAAGATGGAAATAAATTAGTGCCATCAGATGTAGATCTTAAAGTAATTCAAGCAGATCCAAAAGGATATCTGACTGTAGATGCAGACGGAAATGTTACACTAGCGCCAAATGCACCTGCGGGAGATTATGAATTGACATATACTATTTGTGAGAAATTGAATCCAGATAACTGTGCTTCAAATATTGTAAAAGTAACGGTGACAGAACCAAAAATGACAATTACAGCAGAAAGCTATTGTTCAAATAATGTTCCGTATGTTAATTATACAGTTTCACCAGATAATTTCGTAGCTAATAATTTATTAACTGTTAAATGGATTGATAGCAATAATAATGTTGTAGCAACTCAGACCAATCTGCCATTAAGTGGAAATCTTCTATGGCCAGGAGCAGAAATTGACAGTAACGGAAATGGAATTGATTGGCCAGGATGGATTTTAAATAATGGTATATGGACAGAAGGTGCCGACGGATTTGAAGCTACTAGAAATGGAGTGAAAATCGAGTTTTCATTAAATCCAACTGTTACAGTTTCTGTTGCATATCCGCCTGTTAAACCAGATTGTAATGCACGTCCAACATTTGCTATAAAAGCAAATAATGATGTGGCAGGACCTGTAGATGCTAAGAAAGGAGCAAATGCTACGATTAATATTTTTGAAAATGACTTGTTAAATGGAGTAAAATTCGATCCTTCAGCTGTTATTTTATCAGTTCCGGTTGTTCATCCAAATATTTCATTGAATGCTGATGGTTCAGTCAATATTGCGACAAATACACCAGATGGGGTTTACGAATTAACATATCAGATTTGTGAAGCTGCAAATACATCAAATTGCAGTCAGGCGGTGATTAAGATTACTGTTGAGAATAACATTGACTCAGGGCCTCCAACAGCAAATAAAATTACTTTAAATGACGATAATGATGTTAGCGTTGATGGAATTAATGGTTCATTAGAATTTATAAATGTTTTAGACAATGATTTAATAAACGGAAAACCAATAAATCCTGCAGATGTTGTAGTGAAACCTTTAACAGACAGTCCGTATTTTGAATGGAATGAAGACGGTACGGTAAGTGTTAAGCCAAATACACCAGGTGGAAATTATCCTTTAACTTATCAGGTTTGCGAAAAAGCAAATCCGACAAATTGTTCTACGGCTGTATTAAATGTTTTTGTAGAAGTGCCTGCTATTTCTGTTATAAAAACAGCAGTTTTCAATGACGAAAATAATAGCGGTTTTGCAAATGCAGGAGAAACAATTACATACAAATTTACTGTGACAAATACAGGAAATGTGCCTCTTGTTGGAATCACGATTAACGATCCGTTGCCAGGAGTAGTAGTTTCGGGACAAGCAATAAACTTAGATGTTAACGAATCTAACAATTCTAACTTTACAGCGGTTTACAAAATCACTCAAGAAGATATTAATCGAGGTAGTGTGAGTAATCAGGCAACTGTAAAAGGAAACAGTGTAAGAGGAGTTGTAGTTGAAGATCAGTCAGACGATGCAAGCAATAGCGGAGATAATCCAACTGTCTTAGACTTAAACGGATGTTCTATTAAAGTAATGAATGCTTTCTCTCCAAATGGAGACAGCAAGAATGCAAGATTCTACATCAGAGGAATAGAATGTTATCCAGACAATACGGTTGAAGTTTATAACCGTTGGGGAGTTCTAGTTTTCAACATAGATCAGTACAATAATAACGATCGCGTTTTTGTTGGATATTCTAACGGACGTTCAACCGTGAAACAAACAGATGGTCTTCCAGTTGGAACGTATTTCTATATCTTAAAATACAAAGATAGCGCTCAAAAGTCTCATCAAGAATCTGGATACTTATACCTTAATAAATAAAATTGGACTACGGCTTAGTTAGCGCTAAGCCGTTCTAAAGCTTAATAAATGAAAAAGTTAATTTTAGTTTTTATGTTTTTTTCGATTGTGTCACATGCGCAGCAAGATGCGCAGTATACGCAATACATGTATAACACAATCGAAGTCAATCCAGCGTATGCAGGTTCAAGAGGGGCATTAAGCATTTTTGGTTTATATCGTACACAATGGGTTGGATTAGATGGAGCACCAGAAACAAGTACATTTTCGGTTAATACGCCTTTGAAAAATAGCGATTTAGGACTTGGGGTTTCTTTGGTAAATGATAAAATCGGGCCAACGGTAGAGAATACTTTATCAGCAGATTTGTCTTATACAATTCCAACTTCAGACACATGGAATTTATCTTTCGGGATAAAAGGAACCGCTAATCTTTTTAACATCGATATTAATAAATTGAGTTATGAAGATCAAGACGATCCGCAATTTCAGAATCTTAAAAATAAATTCTCGCCAAATGTTGGAGCTGGACTTTATTTTCATTCAGACAGAGCTTATGTAGGATTATCGGTTCCTAATTTTATCGAAACCAACCGTTATGACTCAGATGATGTAGCTATTTTTAAAGAAAAAATCAATTATTATTTAATAGCAGGTTATGTATTTAATCTAGACCGTTTAGAGTACATAAAATTCAAACCCGCTTTAATGACCAAAATGGTAGAAGGAGCTCCTTTGCAAGTCGATGTTTCAGGAAATTTTATGTTCAATGATAAATTTGTTTTAGGACTTGCTTACCGTTGGAGTGCATCTGTTAGTGCAATGGCTGGATTTCAGGTATCAAAAGGAATGTACATAGGTTACGGTTACGATCATGAAACCACACAATTAAGAAAATACAATTCTGGATCTCATGAGATTTTCTTAAGATTCGAGTTCTTTAATAATTACAATAAAATGATATCCCCAAGATTCTTTTAATACAACCTATGAAAGCTAGAAAATTAATATTGATCTTTTTACTGTTTAGTTTTATTTCAAATGTAAATGCACAAAATCCATTTACAACAATGAACATAAAATATGCAGATAAAAAATACGAAGAGTACGCTTACGCAGATGCTATAAAAGTATACGAGACATTAGTAAATTCAGAAACTACTAATGAAGGCGTAATTCAGCGTTTAGCCAATTCATATTATTTTAATGGAGAGTTAAAAAATGCATTAAAATGGTATGAGCAATTATTCGTGATAAACGAAAACCAAGAAGCTGAATATTTGTATAGATATGCCCAATCATTAAAATCGGCAGGAGATTATCGAAGATCTGATGAGATTTTGCAGAAATTCAATCAGAAAGCAACTGCAGAGAAAAGGGCAGATCTTATTAGAAAAGACAAAAATTATTTAGAAGATATAAAAGAAAACTCAGGCCGATTTCAGATAGCCGATGCTGGAGTTAATTCTAGATATTCAGATTACGGAAGCGTAGTTTACAACAATAAAATCGTTTTTACATCTGCGCGCGATACAGGCGGAGTGGTGAAATCTAACTTTCAATGGACAAACAGATCTTTCTCTAGATTATATACAGCCGATTTAATGCCAGATGGAAGTGTTGGAAAGCCAGAACTTTTAGTAAAAAGAAAAAAAGACAATTTTAATGAGTCAAGTCCAATTTTTACAAAAGACGGACGCACCATGTATTTTACCCGAAATAATTTCACAGATGGCAAAAGACGTAGCAACGACAAAAACGTAACCTTATTAAAATTGTACAAAGCAGAATTTATCGATAACGAATGGAAAAATGTTGCAGAACTTCCGTTCAATAGCGATCAATACAGCACGGCACATCCTGCTTTAAGCGTAGACGAAAAAACACTTTATTTTGCATCAGATATGCCGGGAACTTTAGGACAATCGGATATTTATAAAGTAGCGATCAATGAAGACGGAACTTTCGGTACGCCAGAAAATCTTGGACCAACAATTAATACAGAAGCAAGAGAAACTTTTCCTTTTATTTCTGGAGACAACGAATTGTATTTTGCTTCTGACGGACGTCCAGGTTTAGGCGGATTGGATGTTTTTGCTTCTCGTATAAAAGCCAACGGAACTTATGATGACGTTCTAAATGTTGGAGAACCTGTAAATAGCAAACAAGACGATTTTGCTTTTAGCATTGATAGTAAAACCAGAAGCGGTTATTTTTCTTCAAACAGAGAAAACGGACTAGGGATGGATGATATTTACAGATTTACAGAAACTAGAAGATTAATCTGCGAACAAAATTTATCTGGAAATGTTACTGATGCAGAATCAAACGAAATCTTAGCGAATACTTCTCTGACTCTTTTTAATGAAAAATTTGATCCAGTTGGAACAATTACAACAGACGAAAAAGGAAATTATCTTTTTCCTGATTTAAGATGTGGTAAAAAATATACCATTAGAACAGCTAAAAACGATTACAATGCCAAAGAAGTTGTAGTAACTATTAGTAAAGAAAAAGGAGAAACTACTCAATTAATTGCATTAAATAAAGTTTTCAAACCTCTTGCGGCAAAAACGGTAGCAATCAAAAAAGTCGCGATAAGCCCGGTAAAAGTAGGTTCTATAAGAGTAGGTGTAGATATTGCAAAACTATTAAACCTGCCAATGAATTTCTTTGATTTGGGTAAAGCAACCATCAAGAAAACATCAGAACCGCAGTTAATGAAAGTGGTGAATCTTTTAAACGAATATCCAGCTATGAAACTTGATATTCGTTCGCATACCGATAGTCGTTCTTCTTCAGAGAGCAATCAGATTCTTTCAGAAAAAAGAGCACAGTCAACAAAAAACTGGTTAGTTCAAAAAGGAATTAGCGAAGACAGACTAACTGCAAAAGGTTATGGCGAAACACAATTAGTAAACAAATGTGCAGATGGAGTAAAATGTACAGAAAAACAGCACATGCAAAATAGACGAAGCGAGTTTATTATTGTTGCGATGTAAAATAATCTTCATATAAAATTAAAAACCCTTTTCTAAATTCTAGAAAAGGGTTTTTTAGGTTATAAATAATCCCTACAGGATAATGGTTTGGGGTGTGGTCATTTTTTTTTCTACCAATCAGTCACTCCTAGCGGAGTGGGTCTCGAATTTATATATAATGGTAGAAAAACCGCTCCGCTAGGAGTGACTGATTGGTAGAACGCAAATGATTATCCGTGTTCATTATGTCCTGTAGGGACATTTGATTGGTTAATAAAAATCAATTAATAAATAACAAATTTATATTTTATCATGTGTATTAAATTAGAAAAGGGAGTGTTTACTCATTAACCATATTAGAATTTCTATTAAGTAAATAGTCAATTTCACTTAAAAAATCAAATTCATCTTGAGGTATTAATTGAAGAACAGTTTCCAGAATTAAACCTATATTGATAGATTGACGTTTGTCAGTTTCAGGAATTTTATGGGTATCTTGCTCCAAAGCCAAAATACATAATTTCAGCATATCGGTAATTACGCAGCCGAGTTCTAAATAATTTTGAAACTTAATCTCGGCAACATTAGTTTTATTATTTGTAGGTTTTAATGTTCGAAAATATAAAGAAGCTAATTTTTTAAGATCTAAATTTTTGATTTCATTTGATTCCATATAATGAGGCGTTTAGTTGAAAAAATAGATATTTTATTATTCTAAATTATTTTATGCAAGATGCTTTTTCTTTTTATTATTTCCAACATACGATCGTATGTTGTGTAAAATAAATCTTATAATTAGTATTGAAAGCAAATCTATTAAAATGAAAAAAAAGATAGCACGACATATATGTCGTGTCAATATCTTTCTGAAATTTTACAATCTCTACGGGGTAATGTGGGGTTATATTTCGCTCCTCTGGAGCTCTTTTCTTTTGGTATAATTTTTCAGCTATAAATATTATGCTCCGCTGGAGCATTGCTTTAATTATCATAAAAAGAAAACTCCTTTAGGAGTTGTTGGTTGGTAGTCCCAGCGGGACGAAATATTTATAGAAAAGATATTATATCCCATCCAAAAGCCCCAGCGGGGTGATATGTCGCTCCTCTGGAGCTTTTTCTTTTATTATAATTTCTCTACTATAAATATTATGCTCCTTTGAGGCATTCTTAATGGTTATAAAAAAATGAAAAAACTCCGCTAGGAGTTTTTGGTCGGTAAACGTTAAAAAATCTAAATTTCTTCAAAAAACAATTCTAAACAAATTCATTCTTTACACTATAAATTTGAAAATCTTAATTTTTGTGTATTATATTTAAAATGAATTAGTTATGTTTTAAAAAATCGATTTCGCTGTAGATCGTGTTTGTTTTTGTTTTAACTTTATAAACCTAAAAATTTTTCATTATGACTGTAGATCAAATACTTAAAGCAAAAGGAAGAAATGTATATTCTATTGTCTCCAATTTAACGGTTTATGATGCGTTAAAAGTTATGGGAGAAAAAAACATTGGAGCAATTTTAATTATTGATGATAATGTTTTAAAAGGAATATTATCTGAAAGAGATTATGCCAGAAAAATTGTTCTGAAGGATAAATCTTCTAAAGAAACTTTTGTTCATGAGATTATGGAAAGTAATGTTTTTACAGTAAAACTTTCAGATAATCTTGAAGATTGTATGGAACTTATGAGCGAAAAAAGAATAAGACACTTGCCTGTTCTCGAAGACGGAATCGTAGTTGGAATCATTTCAATCAGCGATGTAGTGAAGGCAATTATAGAAATTCAAAAAGATACGATCAACCATTTGAATTCTTATATTTCTCAATAAAGCACACCTAAAAACGATAAAAATTCAAACGAGTCCAATTTCTATTGGACTTTTTTTATTTATTCGAATAGATTTTAGAAAAAGAAAATGCTAAAAAGATGCCATTTTAAAACAAGACTTATATCTTTGTAAGCTAGAATAAATGCTAAAAAAATGAACAAAGAGAGTAAAAGAAGAGAAGCGTTACTGTACCATGCAGAACCAACTCCAGGAAAAATTCAAGTAGTTCCAACAAAAAAATATGCAACCCAGAGAGACTTATCATTGGCTTATTCGCCAGGAGTTGCAGAACCATGTTTAGAAATCGCAGCAAACAAAGAAGACGTTTATAAATATACAGCAAAAGGAAATTTAGTAGCCGTAATTTCTAACGGTACAGCTGTTTTAGGACTTGGAAATATTGGTCCAGAAGCAGGAAAACCTGTAATGGAAGGAAAAGGTTTATTGTTTAAAATTTTCTCAGATATTGATGTTTTTGATATAGAAATCGATACCGAAAATGTTGAAGAATTCATTCAGACTGTAAAAAATATTGCACCAACTTTTGGAGGAATCAATTTAGAAGACATCAAAGCTCCAGAATCTTTTGAAATCGAAAGAAGACTGATCGAAGAATTGGATATTCCAGTAATGCACGACGACCAGCACGGAACGGCAATTATCTCTTCTGCAGCTTTAATCAATGCACTTGAATTGGCTGGTAAAAAAGCAGAAGATGTAAAAGTAGTAGTTTCTGGTGCAGGATCGGCAGCGATTGCGTGTACAGATTTATATGTTTTACTTGGAGTGAAAGTTGAAAATGTTTTAATGTACAACAGTAAAGGACTTTTAACTAAAGATAATCCTGCACTTTCAGATTTACAATTAAAATATGCAATTGACGGAGCTAAAATTCCTTTAGAAGAGGCAGTAAAAGGCGCTGATGTTTTCATTGGATTATCTTCTGGAGACATTTTATCGCCAGAAATGTTACTAACAATGGCAAACAATCCGATTGTATTTGCAATGGCAAATCCAAATCCGGAAATCGACTATAATTTGGCTGTAGAAACTCGTAAAGATGTTATTATGGCTACTGGACGTTCAGATTTTCCTAATCAGGTAAATAACGTTTTAGGTTTTCCTTATATCTTTAGAGGAGCACTAGACGTAAGAGCGACAAAAATCAATGAAGAAATGAAAATGGCGGCTGTAAAAGCTTTAGCTATTTTGGCAAAAGAACCAGTTCCAGAGCAAGTAAACGTAGCTTACGGTGCAATGAAACTTGGATTTGGACAAGAATATATCATTCCTAAACCTTTCGATCCTAGATTGATTACTGTTGTAGCTCCTGCAGTTGCAAAAGCAGCAATGGAATCTGGAGTGGCAAAAAATCCTATTACAGACTGGGCAGCTTATGAAGATCATCTTCGTGAGCGTATGGGTAACGACAATAAAATGGTGCGTTTGATTACAAACCGTGCGAAATTGAATCCGAAGAAAATTGTTTTTGCTGAAGCAGATCAATTAAACGTTTTAAAAGCAGCTCAAATTGTTTACGAAGACGGAATCGGATTCCCAGTTTTACTAGGAAACAAAGAGCAGATTTTAGATTTAAAAGCAGAATTAGGTTTTGATGCCGATTTAGAAATTATCGATCCAAAAACTGATGAGGAAGCCGTAAGACGTAACAAGTTTGCAAAATCATTCTGGGAAGCTAGAGGAAGAAGAGGTGTTTCTAAATTAGACGCTGAAAAATTCATGCGCGAAAGAAACTATTTTGCCGCAATGATGGTTAACGAAGGAGAGGCAGATGCAGTAGTAACAGGATATTCTAGAAGTTATCCTTCAGTAGTTAAGCCAATGCTTCAGTTAATAGAAAAAGCACCTAATGCTTCTTTAGTAGCAACTGCAAACATGATGCTTACTTCTCGTGGGCCAATGTTCTTATCAGATACAGCAATAAACATTAATCCATCTGCACAAGATTTGATTAATATTGCTATTATGACTGCAAAAACAGCAAAAATGTTTGGAATTGAGCCAGTTATAGCAATGGTTTCGTTCTCAAATTTTGGGTCTTCAACTAGCGAAAGTGCTTCAAAAGTTAGAGAAGCTGTAGCTTACTTGCACAAAAACCATCCAGAGTTAATTGTTGATGGAGAAATTCAAGCAGATTTTGCTTTAAATCCAGAAATGCTTCAAGAGAAATTCCCATTTTCTAAATTAGCAGGAAAAAAAGTAAATACATTGGTTTTCCCTAATTTAGAATCAGCAAATATCACTTACAAATTGTTAAAAGAATTGTATAAAGTGAATTCAATTGGTCCAATCATGATGGGTATGGGTAAACCAGTTCACATTTTCCAATTAGGCGCTAGCGTTGAAGAAATGGTTAATATGGCTGCTATTGCTGTTATTGATGCACAAGAAAAAGAAAGTAAAAAGAATAAAATAGCACAATAAACGTTCTAGCAAGGATTGAACAAATTTGTCGTAGTTTTATGGCATTTTTGTTATATTTGATACTAAGAAATTACATTTATGATAGCACATTTGCAGGGAAGATTAGTAGAAAAGAATCCTACAGAAGTAGTAATTGATTGTGGAGGAGTTGGTTATCAGGTAAATATATCGCTACATACCTTCTCCTTAATTCCAAATTCTGAAAATATAAAATTGTATACGCATCTTCAAATTAAAGAAGATGCGCATACTTTATATGGTTTCGCCGAAAAATCTGAGCGAGAAATTTTTAGAATGTTGCTTTCTGTTTCAGGAATTGGAGCAGGAATTGCAAGAACAATGCTTTCGTCAATAGAACCAAAGCAAATTATAAACGCCATTGCATCTGGAGATGTGGGCGTAATCCAGTCTATAAAAGGGATTGGAAACAAAACAGCACAAAGAGTTATACTTGATTTAAAGGAAAAAGTTGTTAAATTGTACGATATTGACGAAGTTTTTGCTGTCCAAAACAATAGAAATCGAGATGAAGCGTTATCTGCTCTAGAAGTATTAGGTTTTGTTCGAAAAGCTTCTGAAAAAGTGGTAGAAAGAATTGTCAAAGAAGATCCTGAAGCTACCGTTGAAACAATTATCAAAAAGGCCTTAAAAAGCTTATAAATTTCATTTCATATAAAAGAATTCTATGCGTAAAATTTGTATTTTGTTGCTGGTATTGCTCTGCGGTAATGTTTTGCGTGCACAGATTACACCACCGGCACAAGATACAACTAAAACTCAGTTTTCGGTTGGTAAGATTGAGATTGGAGATCCTCCAACTGTGCTTTCTGCCTACAGGTACGATCCTATTACAGATCGTTATATCTACACCAACTCAGTAGATGGTTTCTCTATCAATTACCCTTTAATTTTAACTCCAAAAGAATATGAAGATTTAGTTCTAAAAGAATCCAGAAGAGATTACTTTAGAAAAAAATCTGATGCTATTGATGGTAAAAAAAATGGAGCTGAGGCAGCCAAAAAAGATTTGTTGCCAAGATATTACATCAATTCAAGTTTATTTGAAAGTATTTTTGGTAGCAATACTATAGATGTAAAGCCCACAGGGTCAGTAGAAATGGACTTGGGTATGCGTTATACTAAACAAGACAACCCTTCATTCTCTCCAAGAAATAGATCTAGTTTGACTTTTGATTTTGATCAAAGGATCAGTATGAGTTTAATGGGGAAAGTGGGAACTCGTTTGGAAGTAAATGCCAACTACGATACACAATCGACATTTGCTTTTCAGAATTTATTCAAACTTGCTTACACACCTTCAGAAGATGATATTGTTCAGAAAGTTGAGGTAGGTAATGTGAGCATGCCTTTAAATAGTACCTTAATTCGAGGCGCACAAAGTTTATTTGGTGTAAAGGCTCAGCTGCAATTTGGTAAGACAACTGTTACTGGAGTTTTCTCAGAACAAAAGTCTCAGACTAAAAGTATAGTCGCAGAAGGTGGGGGAACAGTCCAGAACTTTGATTTATTTGCATTAGATTATGATAATGATCGACATTTCTTCTTATCGCAATACTTTAGAAATAAATACGACAATTCTCTTAAAAATTATCCATTAATTGATAGCCGTGTTCAAGTTACAAGAATCGAAGTATGGGTTACCAATAAGCAAAATAGAGTAAGTACATCAAATAACAATTTAAGAAATATTATTGCGCTTCAGGATTTAGGAGAAGGGCAAGTTTCTGGTGTTCCAGATAATCAAGTTGTTGTAATTACAGATCCAGTTGGCTTTTTTAATAATCCTATAGATTCTCCAACTGATAATACGAATAACAAATATGATCCAGCAGCTATTGGAAAAGGAGGAAGTTATTTAAATTCTAATATTAGAGAAATCGTAACAGCAAAATCTGGATTTAATAACGCCAATACAAACGAGGGAACTGATTATTCTATTCTAGAGAATGCGAGAAAATTAACTACAAATGAATTTACTTTTAATGCACAATTAGGTTACATTTCGTTACAGCAGCGCTTGGCAAATGATGAAATTTTAGCAGTTGCATTTGAATATACTGTTGGAGGAAAAACATACCAAGTAGGAGAGTTCGGTAGTGATGGTGTAGATGCAACTGTAGTTACAGGAAACAACAGTTCTAATCAGGCAATCGTAACGCAAAGTTTGGTTTTGAAAATGCTGAAAAGTAGTTTGACAAACGTACAAAATCCAGTTTGGAACTTGATGATGAAAAACGTTTATCAAATTCCTCAAGCTTATCAAATCAAACAAGAAGATTTTAGACTTAATATTCTTTATACCGATCCTTCGCCAATAAATTATATTACGCCTGTTCAAGGAACTCTTTTTCCAGATGATGATCCTACAAACCCTAATCCAAGTAATTATTATATTACTAAAACACCATTATTAAATGTTTTTAACTTAGATCAGTTAAACTATACTAATGACCCGCAAAAGGGAGGAGATGGTTTCTTCGATTATGTTCCGGGAGTAACTGTTGATGTACAGAATGCAAGAATTATTTTTACAACTAAAGAGCCTTTTGGTGAGCTTTTGTTTAAAAAATTACAAACTACAAATTCTGGAGAAAGCTATAATGATCCAACTACATACAACGCGAATCAAAAGAAGTATGTATTTAGAAACATGTATAGGAATACCCAAGCTGGTGCACTGCAGGATAGTGATAAAAACAAATTCTTATTGCGAGGAAAATATAAATCTTCTGGAAGTAATGGTATTCCTATTGGAGCATTCAACGTTCCGCAAGGGTCTGTTGTTGTAACCGCAGCAGGACGTGTTCTGGTAGAAGGTATTGATTATAGTGTAGATTATCAATTAGGAAGAGTACAGATATTAGATCCTTCGCTTCAAGCTTCAAATACTCCAATTGAGGTTTCTTTAGAAAACAATTCAATCTTTGGTCAACAAACTAGAAGGTTTATGGGATTTAATATCGAACATAAAATTTCTGAAAAATTTGTTGTTGGAGGTACTTTTTTAAAAATGACAGAACGTCCTTTTACTCAAAAATCAAGTTATGGGCAAGAATCTGTAAATAATACCATTTTTGGTTTTAACGGAAATTATTCAACCGAAGTTCCGTTTTTGACAAGATTGGCCAATAAACTGCCAAATATAGATACAGATGTTCCTTCTAACCTTTCTATTCGTGGAGAAGTAGCATTTTTGAAACCAAATGCACCAAAGGCAAGTGATTTTGAAGGAGAAGCTACTATTTATATTGATGATTTTGAGGGTACTCAGACCACAATTGATATGAGATCTGCTTATGCATGGAGTTTGGCTTCAACACCATTTATTAATTCTGCTACAGATAATACTTTTAATGCCAACTCAAATACGCTAGAGTATGGCTATAAGCGTGCTAAATTGTCGTGGTATAGTATCGATCCGATTTTCTATACTTCAAAACCATCTGGAGTTTCAAACGATGATTTATCTTTAAATACAACAAGAAGAATTTATAGTAAAGAACTTTATCCAAATACAGATATTGCACAAGGACAAATTCAGGTTATTAATACGCTAGATTTAACATACTATCCATCAGATAGAGGACCTTATAACAATAATCCTAATTTTAGTTCTAGTCCCGCTTCTGCCAATTTTGGTGGAATTATGCGTGCACTAAACTCTACAAACTTTGAGCAAGGAAATGTCGAATACATTCAGTTTTGGGTGCTTGATCCTTATGTTGGAACAGGGCAGGCTCAGGGAAATAATAATGGAAAAATTTATTTCAATTTAGGAGAGGTTTCTGAAGACGTTCTTAAAGATGGAAGAAAGCAATATGAAAATGGTTTAGGTCCAGATCAGGTAATGGTTAATCCACAGCCAATTTGGGGAGATGTACCTGCTTCTCAGTCTTTAATTTATGCTTTTGATACCAATGCAGATAATCGTAAAAATCAAGATGTTGGTTTAGACGGTTTGCCAGATGCAAGAGAAGGGTCAATTTATACTAATTATGCGGGAGAGGCAGATCCTGCAGCGGACAACTATAAATATTTTCTAAATACAGAAGGAGGAGTATTGCAACGTTATAAGCAATATAACGGAACTGAAGGAAACTCTGCTGTAAGTATTGATGATCCAAATCGTGGGTCGACAACTCTTCCAGACGTTGAAGATATCAATCGTGATAATACAATGAGTACAATCAATGCTTATTATGAATATAGTATTGATGTAAGGCCAGGTATGCAGGTTGGAGAAAATTATATTACAGATATTAGAGATGTTCAAAATGTAGACCTTCCAAACGGAAGCACAACCAATGCAAGATGGATTCAGTTTAAAATTCCTGTTTCAAAACCTCAAAACACTATTGGAAATATTACCGATTTTAGATCGATTCGTTTCATGCGTATGTTTATGACTGGATTTAATGATCAAATGACGGTTCGTTTTGGAGCTTTAGATTTAGTTAGAGGAGAATGGAGAAAGTATACAGGAACATTAGACGCAAACGATACAAATCCTGATGATGATGGAACTCAATTTGATGTCGCTGCTGTAAATATTCAGGAAAATGGAACAAAATGTCCTGTAAATTATGTTATTCCACCAGGTGTTCAGAGAGAGCAGTTGTACAATAACAATACAATTATCAACCAAAATGAGCAATCTTTAGCATTGCGAATAGGAGGCGCAGGATTAGAATATCAAGATTCTAGAGCAGTTTTCAAAAATGTAAGTGTTGACATGCGTCAATATAAAAAATTAAAAATGTTCCTTCACGCGGAATCACTTCCAAATGAAACGCAACTTTTAGATGACGAGATGATCGGATTTATTCGTTTTGGTAACGATTTTACCCAGAACTTTTATCAAATCGAGATTCCATTAAAAGTAACAAGAACAGGCGGATCTTGTACAATTAGTCCAGATCAGGTTTGGCTTGAAGAAAACAATATTGATGTTGCTCTGTCATTATTGACAAGAATGAAGGTTCTAGGAATGAATATCGATATTAATTCTCCAAAAAGAGATATAAATGGTATTTATTATCCTGACCGAGATCCTGATGTAGAAGGAGGTGACCAAGATGGAAAGTTAACTTTAGGTATTAAAGGAAATCCGAATTTTGGTTTGGTTCGAAATTTAATGGTCGGAGTAAAAAGTGCAGCAAACCATAAAGATATTATGGGAGAGGTTTGGTTTAACGAACTTCGTATGTCTGATTTGGAAAATAAAGGAGGTATGGCAGCATTGTTGAATGTTGATACCAATATGGCCGATTTGATGACATTGTCTGCTTCTGGTAAAAAGAGTACAATTGGTTTCGGTTCTCTTGAACAAGGAGCCAATGAAAGAGATCGTGAAGATATTCAGCAGTACAACATCGTAACAAACATAAATTTAGGAAAACTGCTTCCTCCAAAATGGGGTATTAATCTTCCATTTAATTACGCAATTGGAGAAGAGGTTATAACGCCAGAATACGATCCTTTTAATCAGGATATCAAGTTAGATCAATTGATTAAAGAAACTACAGATCCGGCAGAAAAAGAAAATATTAGAACACGAGCAATAGATTATACTAAGCGTAAAAGCATCAACTTTATTGGTGTAAGAAAGGATAGAGCACCAGAACAGAAACCGCATGTTTATGATGTAGAAAACTTCACGTTCTCTCAATCTTATAATCAAGTAGAACGACATGATTATGAAGTTGCTAATTATGAAGATCAGCAGTCTAATACTTCTGTTAATTATGCTTATACTTTCCAACCTAAAGAAGTGGTTCCGTTTAAGCAAACCAAATTCATGAAAACAAGTGATTATTGGAAATTGTTAAGTGACTTTAATATTAATTATCTTCCTTCGAATGTTTCATTTAATACTAATATTTTAAGACAGAGCAACAGTCAGCAATATAGACAAGTTGAAGAAGGTATTGGACTAGATCCGCTATATAGAAGAAACTTTGCGTTTAATTACCAATATGGTTTTGGATTTAATTTGACAAAATCATTAAAATTAAACTATACAGCAGCGTCTAATAATATTGTAAGAAACTTTTTGAACGACGATAATACGCCAAAACAGGATTTTAATATTTGGGACGATTATTTTGATATTGGTATACCAAACCAGCATTTGCAGCAATTGGTTTTAAATTATGATATTCCAATTAATAAAATTCCAATATTTAGTTTTGTAAAAGCGACTTATTCTTATACGGCAGATTACAACTGGCAAAGATCTTCAACGGCACTTTCTCAATATGTCGATGATAATGGAGTATCATGGGATTTAGGAAATACAGTGCAAAATGCGAATTCGAATACATTGTCAACAACATTAAATATGAATACGCTGTATAAATATTTAGGATTGACGCCAGGAGGAAAACCAGCAAAACCTAAGCCTGTGGCACCACCAAAACCAGGTGAGAAAATTGTAAATACAGCTAAACCAGTTACGAGTAGTAATCCTTTTTATGATGGTTTGATTGGAGTTTTGACCAGTATTAAAAATGTTCAAATTAACTATACTAAAAATAGTGGTACAGTTTTACCAGGTTATATTCCGGGAGTAGGTTTCTTTGGCACATCTAAACCTTCGTTAGGATTCGTATTTGGTAGTCAGGATGATGTGCGTTTTGAAGCGGCTAAAAACGGATGGTTGACTAGTTATCAAAACTTCAACCAAAACTTTACACAGGTAAGTAATAAACTTTTGAAAGTAACGGCCAATGTAGATTTATTGCCTGATTTGAAAGTTGATTTGGCTATGGATCGTGCTTATTCTGAAAATTCATCAGAACAATATAGTGTAGACCAAAATACAGGCGAGTACATGCCATTGTCACCATACAGTTACGGAATGTTTTCTATTTCTACAGTTTTGATTAAGACGGCTTTTTCAACAAGTACAGAAACAGAATCAGCGGCGTTTGATGATTTTAGAAGCAATCGTTTAGTTATTGCAAACCGTTTGGCAGCACAACATTATGGTGGAGCAGAAATTCCTAGGTATGGAGATGTAAATAATCCAATCCCTGATGAATCAGATCCGAATTATAAAATTTATGTAGCCAATGAAGGTTATCCTATTGGTTTTTCAAAAAGTAATCAAGCTGTATTGTTGCCTTCATTCATGGCGGCTTATACAGGCAAAGACGCTTCAAGCAGTTCGACAAGTATTTTTAGAAGTTTCCCTATTCCGAACTGGAATGTAAAATATAATGGTTTAATGCGTTATAAGTATTTCAAAGACCATTTCAGACGTTTTTCGTTACAGCATAATTATAGAGCATCTTACACCATTAGCCAGTTTAGATCAAATTTTGATTATTTAGAAAATCCAAACGGTCAGGATGTAAACACGAATTTCTTTAATAAAACAATCATGTCTAACGTCAATTTAGTAGAACAGTTTAGTCCTCTTATTCGAGTTGATTTTGAGTTGAAAAACTCATTCCGTTTATTAACAGAAGTTAAAAAAGACCGTGCTTTGTCTATGAGTTTCGATAATAATTTATTGACAGAAGTAAGAGGAGTAGAGTATGTTGTGGGGCTAGGGTATCGCTTTAAAGATGTAATTATTTCATCGAGATTGGCAGATAATCCAACTGGAATTATTAAAAGTGATATCAACATAAAAGCTGATTTTTCATATAGAAATAATGAAACTTTGGTTCGATATTTAGATTACGATAATAATCAGTTGGCAGCGGGACAGAATATCTGGACTCTAAAATTAACGGCCGATTATGCTTTCAGTAAAAACTTAACAGCAATATTCTATTATGATCATTCGTTCTCGAAAGCAGTTATTTCGACTTCTTTCCCTTTAACGAATATCAGATCAGGTTTCACACTTCGTTATAATTTCGGAAATTAAATTTTAGTTTCTAAACTAGATTTCATTAGAAGATTATTACATTTGTGGCTTAAATTTTAAATTATCAATTTTCAAACACAACTATTATGAGCATACCAGCAAATTTAAAGTACACAAAAGATCACGAATGGGTTAGCATCGAAGGAGATGTTGCAACTGTAGGAATTACTCATTTTGCACAAAAAGAGTTAGGAGATATCGTGTATGTTGAGGTAGAAACTTTAGATCAGACACTTTCAAAAGATGAAGTTTTTGGAACTGTTGAGGCTGTAAAAACAGTTTCTGATTTATTTTTACCATTAACAGGTGAAATCATTGCTTTTAATGAAGATTTAGAAAGTGCTCCTGAAACTGTAAATTCAGATCCTTATGGAGCTGGATGGATGATTAAAATAAAAATTGCTGATGCTTCAGAAATTGATACTTTATTATCTGATCAAGCTTATAAAGATTTAATCGGTGCCTAAACAACTCTTGTTAATTTGGGCAATTATTTGCTCTGGAATCATTACTTATTTTTGTCTGACAGATTCTAGTAATATACCAGCAATTAATTTTCCAAGCATTGATAAAATTGTACATTTCTGTTTTCATTTTGGTTTTACAATTTCATGGATTTTGTTTTTCAAAAAAGAATTAAAAGGAAAAGATGCAGACGATTATAAAGCTTATTTGATTTCGTTTATATTTTCTGTTTTTTTTGGAATTACAATCGAAATTCTTCAAGGTGCTCTTACCGCAACAAGAGCCTCAGATGTTACAGATGTTTTGGCAAATGCGCTTGGTGCCCTTGCAGCGGTTTTTTCTGCAATCGGATTTAAAAGGCAAATCGATAAAATATAAATTAAGAACCCACCTCGGTGGGTTTTTTATTACAAGAAAATCAAGCACTTAAAAAGCTGTTTTTTTCAATTTAAAATGTACTTTTGTGCTGGTTTTCTGCAACTTCAATCAAAATGAACGTAAAGCAATATTTAGACTCAACGTATTTAAAAACTGCATCGCAAGCTGGTCTTTCAGAAGCGGAAAATACTATTGTAGTTAAAAATGCAATTGAAGAAGCAATTCAAGAAGGTTTTAAGTTGATTATGATACGACCAGAATATGTTTCTCTGGCAAAAAAAATGATCATAGAAGCCAATTCTGTTTTGTTAGTTGGTACAGTGATTGATTTTCCAGAAGGAAAATCAAATCTGGAGACCAAAATTAAGGAAGCAAACGAGGCCATTGAAAATGGAGCAGACGATTTAGATTTTGTTTGTAACTATGAAGCGTTTAAGAATGGTGATCTTGATCTGGTAAAAAAAGAAGTCTTAATTGGAACACAAATCGGATTGGCAAATGATAAAACAGTAAAATGGATTATCGAAATTGCCGCCCTAACAGATAAAGAAATTATTCAGTTATCTGCCTTAATAAAACATGTTGTAGTATCAAATTTTAAAGAAGATGATTTTGATGCTGTTTTTGTGAAATCCTCAACAGGTTTTTATAAAACGGATAATAATTTGCCAAATGGAGCAACCGTTCCAGCAATAATAATGATGCTCGAAAATGCCTCGCCACTTTCAGTAAAAGCAGCAGGCGGAGTTCGTTCATTTGAAGAAGCCGCAGAAATGATTCGTTTAGGAGTAAAACGTATTGGCACTTCGGCCGCAAAAGCAATTGCTAACGGAGAAATTTCCCCAAATCAATATTAAATAAATACCCAAATTTTAAGTGAATAAGTTTTTTTTGTCCCTTGTTTTAATTTCTACGTTCTTTATTGTTTCTGCTCAGCAAAATAGTAATTCTTCAGTTCAGCCTGGTTTCTCTGCAGAGAAATTTCCAGTTTTTCCTAATTGCGAAAATTTAGAAGCTAAAAAATTAGAAAATTGTTTCTATAAAGAGGTTCAAGATTTTGTATTCAACAATTTTCAGGTTCCTCAAAAATTAAAAGAAAATAATTATAAAGGAACAGTGAAATTACTTTTTGAAGTAAATGCAGAAGGAGAATTTAAAGTGATTTATGTTTCTGCCGAAACAGAAGAGCTGTCAGAAGAGGCAAAAAGAGTATTTGGAGCATTTCCAAAAATTAAGCCATCAACTTATAACGGAAAACCAACTTATTCTAAATACACTATTTCTATTGATATTCCTCTAAAAAGTTCAGCGCAGCTTGAAGCAGAAGCTTTGGCAGCAGCAGAAATTGAAAAACAGGTAGAAAAACCAATGACAGAATTGGATAGTATTGTGTATAAAAAGTACCGTAATCCGGAGTTTGATAGTCATTTAAATATTCCATTTTCTCATAGTTATTATTCACAATTTGATGCGGAAATGAATCAAGTAGGAAGTAATAATCATACCGCATCTAAACCTTACACATATGCTGAGGTTTCAAAGTACTATAATTTAAGAGCAGTTAATGAGTCGCTGCAGAAAAAAACTTCAACTTGGCTGGGAAGAAAATGGTGGAATGAAAATTTAGTGCAGATTCAGGGAGAAGATTATTGGTTTGCTTTAAATCCGATTGTAGACTTGCAAATGGGTAAAGCTTCAGATCTTGATGCATCTTACACTTATGTAAATACTAGAGCGCTAAACTTTAGAGGAGGTTTGGGGAAGCAGATTAACTTTACGACTACATTTTTTGAAAGCCAAGGAAGATTTGCGGGTTATTTTAATGATTACGCAGAATCTATCAAACCTTCTGGAGGAAATCCGGCGATAATTCCCGGAATTGGAATTGCGAAAAGGTTTAAAACAGATGCTTACGATTTTCCTTTAGCGGAAGCGAATATTACTTTTGCGCCAGGTAAAATTTTTGATTTCCAATTAGGTTATGGACGAAATTTTATAGGTGATGGTTATCGTTCTTTGTTGGAAAGTGACGGAGCAAGTCCGTACCCATATTTTAAAATGAATACTAAATTCTGGAAAATTAAATACACCAATACTTATATGTGGATGAAAGATGTTCGTCCAGAAGTAACAGATGAAAAAACTTATGCAACCAAATTTATGGCTAATCATTATTTGAGTTGGAATGTTTCTAATAGAGTAAATTTAGGTTTTTTTGAATCTGTAGTTTGGACAAATTCAAATAACAGGGGGTTTGATGTTAATTTTGTTAACCCAATTATTTTTTACAGAGCAGTAGAGTTTGGATCTTCATCTAGAAGTGGAAACGCGCTTTTGGGAATAACAGGTAAATACAAATGGAATAATAGTGTAAATCTATATTCGCAATTCTTGATCGATGAATTTTCTGTTTCTGATGTTGGTGCAGGAGATCAAAGCTGGAAAAATAAATTCGGATTTCAGCTTGGAGCGAAATATTTCAATGCATTTAACGTAAAAGATTTGTTATTGCAGGTTGAGTTGAATCGCGTACGTCCTTATGTATACTCGCATAGTGCTATTATTACAAATTACGGGCATAATAATCAGAGTGTGGGGCACCAATGGGGAGGAAATTTTAAAGAGCTTGTAGCAATTGCAAGATACCATAAAGGTCGTTGGCTTGCTGATGCAAAATTAACAGTTGGAACAAGAGGTTTGGATTTTGATACTGCAGAAGACTCTTATAATTATGGAGGTAATATTTATAAAAGCTATGATGTAAACCGCCCATATGACACAGGTGTGAAAATTGGACAAGGAAACAAGACTAATGTTTTTATTGCAGATATTCAAGGAGGATATTTAATTAATCCGATGACAAACTTGAAGCTGTTTGGAAGTTTAATCTATAGAAATTTTGATCCGACACAAGAAACAGCAACAACTTTTAAGCAAAGTACTACTTGGTTTAGTATCGGATTACGTTCGGATATTTTCAACTGGTATTTTGATTACTAGTTTTTAATAAGATTTTTCGAAATAATAGTGTTAAAGAATGCTGAGATCTTAATTTGTATAGGTTTTATTGAAAAAAATCTATTTTTATAGGCTTAAATTCTACAATCTAATTTGTACATTTGCACCACTCAAAAAAAATACACAAAATACAACGGTATTGAACGCTGCAAAAAATACATTATCACTCAAATCAATATTTCTAGATTTTAAAGAGATTACTAAAGCTGGTTTAGCTATTAGTGTGTTGTTTTCTTCTATTGCTGGATATTTATTAGGAGTGGATTCAGAGCATCCTTTTAAATGGAGTGTTTTGGCTGTTTTGGCGGTTGGAGGTTACTGCATGGTAGGAGCTTCAAATGCTTTTAATCAAGTAATCGAAAAAGATATCGATTCTTTAATGGATCGTACCAAAAACCGTCCAGTTCCCTCTGGTCGTATGTCTCCAACAGTAGCTTTGTTAGTGGCAAGTTTGCTTACTATTATTGGTATTGCACTTTTATACACGATAAATGCTAAGTCGGCAATGTTTGCTGCAATTTCTATATTTCTTTATACAAGTGTTTATACACCATTAAAAACAGTAACTTCGTTGTCTGTTTTTGTTGGAGCATTTCCTGGTGCAATTCCGTTTATGTTGGGGTGGGTAGCAGCAACAGGCGAATTTGGTATCGAAGCAGGAACTTTATTTTTAATTCAATTCTTTTGGCAGTTTCCTCATTTCTGGTCTATCGGGTGGTTTTTGTATGAAGATTATGAGAAAGCAGGAATTTTTATGCTTCCAACAGGTAAAAAAGACAAAGGAACTGCATTGCAAATTATATTGTACACAATTTGGCTTATCATAGCATCGTTATTACCTGTATTAGGTTTTACAGGGCAATTATTTATTTCTCCAATTGCAGCAGTTTTAGTGTTTCTATTAGGGATTTGGATGCTTTTTTATGCAGTTCGTTTGTATAAGTTAAGAACCGCAAAAGCTGCGAGAACATTAATGCTTGTAAGCGTTTCGTATATTTCGCTTTTACAAATTGTATTTATAGTAGATAAATTTTTAAGATAGTTGTTATGGAAATGACATTGAAAACAAATGAAGAACAAGTAAGAAAGTCAAAATCAGCAAAACTGATTCTGCTTTTTGCAATGGTTAGTATGACCATGATGTTTGCTGGTTTAACAAGTGCATTTGTGGTAAGCAAATCAAGAGCAGATTGGTTGAAGAATTTTGAACTTCCTTCGGCATTCTATTGGAGTACTGCAGTAATTATAGCTTGTAGCGTTACTTTTTATTTGGCAAAAAAAGCTATTCAGAAAGACAATAGAAACGCAGTTACAGGATTGCTTCTTGGAACTTTGGCTTTAGGAGTTTTATTTGTGGTATTACAATTCAAAGGATTTGGACAAATCGTTTCTGAAGGGTATTACTTTACGGGAGAAGGTAGTTCAATTACTACAACTTTTCTTTATGTTGTAACAGTTACACACTTGTTACACTTAGCTGGCGGATTAATTTCACTTTTAATTATAATTTATAATCATTTTAAACAAAAATACAATTCGACTCAAACTCTTGGTATAGAACTAGGTGCGATGTATTGGCACTTTTTGGATTTATTATGGGTATATTTATTTTTATTTTTATATTTCTTTAAATAAGAAAAAAACGTAAATTTGGGAACTTTTTAACGAATATCTTTTATGGGAGCGACAGTTACTACTGCAAACAACGACGAAAAAACTTGGGGAGGCGGTCACAATGAGCCTTTAGGAGCAAGTTATGGTAAAATGATGATGTGGTTTTTTATCGTATCAGATGCCTTAACATTCTCTGGATTTCTAGGAGCTTATGGTTTTTCTAGATTTAAATTTATTGAAACTTGGCCTTTGGCTGATGAAGTGTTCACTCACTTCCCATTTATGCATGGTGTTGCGGCCCCAATGTATTATGTAGCATTAATGACTTTTATTTTGATCTTTTCTTCTGTAACAATGGTACTAGCTGTTGACGCAGGACACCAATTGAAAAAGACAAAAGTTGCAATCTACATGTTTTTAACTATTATTGGAGGTTTAATTTTCGTTGGTTCTCAAGCTTGGGAATGGAAAAACTTCATTAAAGGTGAATACGGAGCAGTTGAAACAGTTGGAGGTAGCTTGCTTCAGTTTGTGGACAAAGATGGTAAAAGAGTAGCTTTAGCTGATTTTGCTGTTAAATTGCCAGAACAAAGAGAAGCTTTAACTAGAAGCCATTCAACTTGGTTTATGGAAGATGCGGAATCTCTTCCTACTTATACAGTTGCTGAAGTTCAGGCTGGTTTTAAAGCTCACCCTGAAATTTTAATTAGAACAGAAAAACTTACAGATAAAAAACAGAAAACAATCTTATCAAGAGAAGAGTCTGAAAAACATTTAGCTACTGCTAAATATGTAGTAGAAGGTGCTAACTTGATCAGAAACGAGTACGGTAATAAATTATTTGCTGATTTCTTCTTCTTCATTACAGGTTTCCACGGATTCCACGTATTCTCTGGAGTTATTATCAATATCATTATTTTCTTTAATGTATTGTTAGGTACTTACGAGAAAAGAAGAAGCTACGAAATGGTAGAAAAAGTTGGATTATACTGGCACTTCGTAGATTTAGTTTGGGTATTTGTATTTACAGTTTTCTACCTAGTTTAATTTTAGAATTTAATTATTATGTCACACGAGCACGTATCAAATACAAAAAGAATCTGGTTTGTTTTCGGATTACTTTCAGTAGTTACTACAGTTGAAGTTATCTTAGGTATCTACAAACCTGGAGCATTAGAATTTACTCATTTTGTTGGTTTAAATCTGTTAAACTGGATTTTCTATATCCTTACAGTTTTCAAAGCATATTATATTGTATGGGCATTTATGCACATGGAAGGTGAAAAAAGCAGCCTTAGATGGTCTGTAGTTTCTCCTGTTATCTTCCTAGTTTTATATTTATTGTTTATTCTGTTAACAGAAGGACATTATATTTATGGGGTTTTTAAAGATTCTACTATTAAATGGAATTTTTAACATGATATTAATTCGAAAAGAAGCTCCGATTAACGGAGCTTTTTTTATTTTTGTACCTCAATAATTCTCCGTTAATACAATGAAAAAAAATATAGTTCTCTTTGTACTTTTTGTATTGCCAATTGTAGCGTATTTGTTTTTTGCTTCTGGTGTAAATAGTTTTACAACACTTCCGGTAATAACTCCCAAAGTAGCCGATTTTGGGGATTGGAATTCATTAAACGGAAAAAAAATCTCCCTTGATAAAAAGATTACGGTGCTAGGTTTTGCCGGTACAAACATTCTTGAAAATAGAGGTAACTATTTTAATTTGAATGAGAAGATCTACAAACGTTATAATGGTTTCGAAGATCTTCAGTTTGTTGTTCTTTGCCCAATAGGCACGGAGAAAGAAGCGCAAAAAATTGTTGATGCATTATCTCCTTTTACCGATGTTAAAAATTGGAATTTTGTATTTGCTTCAAAAGAGGATATTCAGAAATTTTACAACGGTTTACATTTAAAAGAAAAATTAAATGGAGATCTTGGGACTTCTAATGTTTATATCATCGATAAAGAGCGTAATCTAAGAGGAAGGAAAGATCCAAAAGAATATAAAGAAGGATATGATACTTTTCATCCATCTGAGTTGAGTAATGAAATGCTGGATGATTTCAAGATCATTTTATACGAATACCGCGCAGCATTAAAAAAGAATCATAACGCTACAAAGCAACTTTAAAAATCATTTTTATATGTTTAAAAACAAATCATATATCGGAATCTCTTTTATCATTCTGATTTTTGGGATTTATGCTATTCCTAAAATTGTTGATCGAGTTAAAAACGGTGACGTTGTAAAAGGAAATCGTTTGGATAATGTTGGGGCAAAAACTTCAAAAGACACTAAGCTTTTGACAATTGGTTCAGCTCCAAAATTTGAATTGACAAATCAGGACAATGTCAAAATCTCAAATGAAACGTATAAGGGAAAAGTGTATGTTTTGGAATTTTTCTTTACAACTTGCCCTTCGATCTGTCCAAAGATGAACATGAGCATGTTGGAGATTGAAAAGACTTTTTTTGGCAATCCTAATTTTGGAATTGTTTCTATTACAATCGATCCAAAACATGATACTCCGCAAGTTTTAAAAGATCATGCTAAGTTACTTGGAGTGAAATCTTCAAACTGGAATTTCTTGACAGGAGATAGAAATGTAATTATGGATTTGTCAAATAAAGGTTTTAATCTTTATGCAGGAGAAAATGATAAAGTGAGTGGTGGATTTGAGCACTCAGGTTTGTTTGCTTTGATTGATAAAGACGGAAATATTCGTTGCAGAAAAGACGAGTTCGGAAATCCGAACATTTATTACGATGGTTTAGATAAAAAAGGTGTACGTGATATTCAAGAGGATATTAAAATTTTATTAGCAGAATAATGGAAGATAATAATTTAGAGAAAAAATATAACAAGTTTATTATTGCGGTTTCAATTGTAATTCCGGTTGTAGTAGCAATTTTGTTTGGAGTTAAGCTTAAGGATTTTGGTTACAATGTCGAGCCATTGTCAATGTTGCCTCCAATTTATGCTACAATTAATGGTTTTACAGCTGTAGTTTTGGTTGCTGCTGTTTTAGCTATAAAAAAAGGAAACCAGAAACTTCACGAACGATTAATGACTTTGGCTATTGCTTTGTCTGTTGCATTTTTGGTAATGTATGTGGCGTATCACATGACTTCGGATTCTACTAAATTTGGTGGAGAAGGTGCTATACGTTATATCTATTTCTTTATTCTTGTAACACATATTTTATTGTCGATTGCTATTATTCCGCTTGTTTTAATAACGTATGTAAGAGCGCTTGCGCAGCGTTTTGACAGACATAGAAAAATAGCTAAAATCACTTTTCCGCTTTGGCTGTATGTTGCGGTAACAGGAGTAGTGGTTTACTTAATGATTTCACCATATTATGTTTACTAAAAAAAATAATTTTCAAATCGTAAAATCCAAGTTCCAAGCTTTATTTTTTGGAATTTGTTTTTTCCTTATTGGATTTTCTGCCAATGCGCAATGTGCGATGTGTCGCGCGGCTTTAGGAGGGGATTCTAATATAAAAAAGGCTGAAGCAGTAAATGATGGAATTGTTTACTTAATGGTTATTCCTTATTTACTCGTATTAATAATTGGATATTTGATTTATCGAATGTATTCTAAAAAGAAAAAAGCAGTGTAATTTTACACTGCTTTTTTTTTTTATTTAAGTCCATTTACTGAGACGTTTACAGTTCCGTTTATTTTGATGAAGGCTATAATTGCCTGGTTGGTTAACTGTATTTTGTCAAATTGAATGTCTTCCATTTTTCCATTGACAAATACACCTGGCATTGGAGAGTAATTCTTTAAGTAACCCGCCATACTTTTTTTGCCTTCTTCAAGATTTGGTTGAATCGAATAGCGGCAGTTTTCTTCCATTTTTCTTAAAATGTATCCTTGTGCAAGCCAGTTTGCAGTTCTCATTAATTTACTTTTAGTATCTAGAACATAATCTAATTTGTCAAAATAAATTTCTTTCGTTTGAGGATTGTATGATGGAAATCCGTTTAAATAAATAGTTCCGTTTATAGATCCTAAAACGTCTAATGCAATAACCATTTTTCCGTCTTTATGCCAGATTGAAACATTTTTCACTGTGACTTTTTTGCTTCCTGAACCAAATTCCTGACCAGCAAAATTTTTGGTCATAATCTTAGAAGCGTCTACATAACTTGAAATAGCGGCAATGTTAGCAGAAATCTGGCTTGGAATTTTGGCAACTGGTTTTAAAGCAATTTTGTTTGCATTATATTTAGATTCTGGTTGTTTTCCAACAATGGTTTCCATGTTGCATTTCATTCCCATGTCAAGAATAAAAGAATCGTTTTTAAGCTTGGCGTTTGTTGAGTAAATTTCAATAGGAACAATACGAAGCCAACTTTCATATGTGTCGCTCATTTGAAAAGGAGTACAGATTTTTTCAACCGCCTGAAGAACGTTAGGCTTAAAGTCCATAGATTTTTCAATTGCCCCGTCAATTTCTTTTTCTAGATTGCTTTTAAAAATAGAAATAGCAGGATTTATCAAATAAGTAATTGGCATATTTTTACCAAATATGGTCATTGTTGGGCTTTCATTCCAATTTAGGGATTTGAACTCCGTTTTTGTAGTTAATTTCCAATTGCTTAAAGTTGTTTCGCTAGATAAAGTTATAACTCCGTTTAGGTTGAATTCTCTAACGTCGTACAACTCTATCCCCATTTTTTTTGTTCCGATTCTATATTTGATATTCGCTTTAAGCGGCAAAATGGTTCTAATTCTCTTGTTAGGATTTGATGGATCGTTCTGAATTTTGATAGGAGCCTGTTTCCAGATTTTAATTTGAATATCATCGTCTTCGATGTTATTGTCTTCATAAATCACTCCGTTAAGAAGAGAATTTGTTTGATTTTCGATATCGCTTAGTTTTATCGTAATCGGAAGGTTGATGAATGATGGACTACTGTCATAAACGAGCGGACTGGCATCGTCTGGTTCAGGTTTTAATGTTTCTAATTTTGAAGTTGAAGAACAGCTTGTTAATACGGCAAGCACCGAAAACATTGAAATAATAGAAGTAAGCTTCATTTTAATATGAATTTTTAGACAAGGTAAAATTACAAAAACAATCATATTTTATTAAAAAAGTGTAACAATAAGTAAAAAAGGAAGTCTAATACAAAATAGGTAACATAATTATTAACTTTTTATTATCATAAATTACTTAATAAAAATGTTATTATTGTCTAAAAAATTTAACAATACCATGATTGAAATAAAAGATTTACACAAATCCTATAAAATGGGAAGTTCAGAATTACATGTATTAAAAGGAATAAATTTTAATATAGAAGAAGGAGAATTGGTTGCAATCATGGGGTCATCAGGTTCAGGAAAATCAACACTTCTTAATATTTTAGGAATTTTGGATGAAGCTGATTCTGGAAGTTATATTTTAGACAAAACACCTATAAAGAAATTAAACGAAACGATTGCTTCAAAATATCGTAACAAATTTTTAGGTTTTGTTTTTCAATCTTTTAACTTGATCAATTACAAGACAGCATTAGATAATGTTGCAATGCCATTATATTATCAAGGTATTAAAAGAAAGGAACGTTACGAAATAGCAATGAAATATTTGGAAAAGGTAGGTTTAGGAACTCACGCTCACCATTTGCCAAACGAACTTTCTGGAGGTCAGAAACAACGTGTTGCTATTGCGAGAGCATTAGCCTCAAATCCGAAAGTATTGCTTGCAGATGAGCCAACAGGAGCTCTTGATACCAAAACTTCTTATGAGGTCATGGAGCTTATACAAGGGATTAACGACGAAGGAAAAACAATTTTAATTGTTACACACGAACCTGATATTGCGGCAATGTGCAAAAGAAATGTAGTCCTAAAAGATGGATTAATTATCGATGATAAAAAAGTAGAACAAATTAGAGCTTCGTCTTATGTTTAATATTGAACGTTGGCAGGAAATATTTGAAGCCATTTCTAAAAATCGTTTAAGAACATTCTTAACAGGAATTTCTGTGGCTTCTGGAATTTTTATTTTGGTTATTCTGCTTGGTGCAGGTAAAGGGCTTCAAAACGGAATTGAAAAACAATTTGAACGTGATGCGGCTGGTATTATTGAGGTATGGTCTGGAACAACTACAAAGGAATATAAAGGATTAAATCCAGGAAGACAAATTCAATTTCGAAATAGCGATTACAATCAATCGGTACAGAAATTTGAAGACAAACTAGATTTAAGGGCTTCTACAAATAATTATTGGGGACAACCTTTTTCTTACGGTAAAGAATCGGGTAGTTATCAGTTTAGAGGTGTCAATCCAGATTATGGTGGGATAGAGAATTTGACCATAGTTCAAGGCCGTTATATAAATGCTAAAGACTTAGAAAGTAATGCCAAAGTTGCGGTTATTGGGATGAAACTAAAAACTGATTTGCTTAAAGATAAAGAGGCAATTGGAGAGGAGATCCTAATTAATAATATTAATTTCAAAGTAGTTGGCGTTTTTACAGATCCAGGAGGAGAAAGAGAAGAGACACGTGCTTATTTGCCATTGACTACAGTTCAGAAAACATTTGGTGGTGGAGATAAAATTAGCAACTTGTTTTTTACCCTAAAAAAGACAAACGATTATGATGAAGCTTTGGCTCAATCAGAAAAATTCACACAAGATTTAAAAGACTTGTTAAAGAGTAAAAATGTGGTGGCTCCTGACGATGATAGTGGTGTAGGAGTGTATAACTCTGTTAAAGACGCTAAGCAGTTTTACGATTTAAACTTATATATCAGACTCTTTTTTTGGTGGGTAGGTATCTGTACGATTATAGCAGGTGTGGTTGGTGTTAGTAATATCATGCTTATTATTGTAAAAGAACGAACAAAAGAAATTGGAATTAGAAAAGCGCTTGGAGCTTCACCTATTTCTATTATTACAATGATTCTTCATGAATCGATTTTTATTACGACCATTGCAGGTTTTGTCGGCTTATTGGCAAGCCTTATGTTGTTGGAATTTGTTGGGCCGATGGTTCAAAGTGAATATTTCAGAAATCCTGAAGTAGATTTTAGTGTTGCTCTAACTACTTTGGTATTACTTGTTTTTGCAGGAGCAATGGCGGGATTTTTCCCAGCTTACAGAGCAGCCAAAATTAAACCTATTGTAGCACTTAGAGACGAATAATCATGTTTAGTAAAGATAATTGGGACGAAATATTACAGGCTTTAACAGCAAATGTATTCAGGACAGTTCTGACTGCTTTTGGAGTGTTTTGGGGAATATTCATTTTGGTGATATTGCTTGCTGCAGGAAAAGGACTTGAAAACGGTGTAAAAAAAGGTTTTGATGGCATTGCGACAAATACTATGTTTATGTGGAGTCAGACAACATCAAAGGCCTACAAAGGTTTGCCCAAAACACGACGTTACGATTTTAGAAATAGTGATGTTGCGGCATTAAAACAAGCTATTCCAGATTTGTTATACGTTTCTCCAAGAAACCAGCTAGGAGATTTTAACGGAAGCAATAATGTCGTTAGAGGAACTAAAACTTCTGCTTTTACAGTTTATGGAGATTATCCGGAGTTGATTAAGCAACAGCCAATGGATATTATTAAAGGCCGTTTTGTAAATCAGCAGGATATTGAAGGAAGAAGAAAAGTTGCTGTAATTGGTAAAGGTGTTATTAGCGAGCTTTATGGCAAAGAGGAGGAATGTATAGGAACTTATATTAAAATTAACGGCATAAACTTTATGGTGGTTGGAGTTTATAAATCCAAACAGCAAGGAGGTAATGCAGAACAGGATCAAAAAAATATATTTATTCCGTTTACAACTTTTCAACAGGCTTTTAATTATGGAGACAAAGTGGGCTGGATGGCGCTTACAGCAAATGATGACTCATCTATAACAGATTTAAAACCAAAAATATTAGAAATAATTAAAGCGTTGCATTCTGTTAATCCAACAGACGATCGTGCGGTTGGAAATTTTGATTTGTACGAACAGTTTAATAAAGTGCAAAGTCTATTTAACATCCTTCAAGTAATTGCCTACTTTGTTGGAACATTAGTTTTGATTTCGGGAGTAATTGGGATTTCCAATATCATGCTAATTGTGGTTAAAGAACGCACAAAAGAAATCGGAATCAGAAGAGCTTTAGGTGCAACTCCTGGAGCAATTAGAGGACAAATATTATTAGAATCTATATTTTTAACAATCATTTCAGGAATGCTCGGAATTGCTGTTGCAACAGGAATTATAGCACTCTTAAATATGGCTTTAGATTCTATGCCGCCAGGAAGCAACACCATGTTTGCCAATCCAAGTGTAGATTTGAGAGTTGTATTTGTGGCATTATTAATATTAGTAGGATCAGGATTGCTTGCGGGTTTTATTCCGGCGCAGACCGCTATTAGTATTAAGCCTGTAGATGCATTAAGAACAGAATAAATTATCAATCAAAATAAAATCGATTAAACCAAAAACAAATGAAAAAAGGAGTAACCGTTACCATTTTAATATTTATTGCAATTGTTTTTTTTGGCGCGCTTTACTATTTGTATGCTAAAAATCAAGAATCGCCGATTGTATTTAAAACGGAAAAAGCAGAAATTAAAACTATCGTAAAAAATACTATTGCGACAGGTAATATTCAGCCTGACGAAGAGGTTTTAATTAAACCAAATATCTCAGGTATTATTGAAGAAGTGTATATTAAAGCTGGAGAAAAAATCAAAGCTGGTGATATGATTGCTAAAATTAGAGTTGTAGCAAATGTTTCGAATGTAAGCAGTTCGCAGAATCAAGTGCAGACCGCTAAAATAGCATTAGATAATCAGGAAAAAATCTATAAAAGGCAAAAAACATTATTTGAGAAAGATGTAATTTCTGCTAATGATTATGATGCCGCATTGCTGGCTTATAATCAAGCAAAACAAAACTATTTGGCAGCAAAACAAGGATTAGATATTGTTAAAACAGGAACAACTTCTTCTTTGGGTAGTTATGCTAATACATTAATTCGTTCTACAGTTAATGGAATGGTGCTAGACGTTCCTGTAAAAGTGGGGAACCAAGTTATCGAAAGTAATAACTTTAACGAAGGAACTACAATTGCAAGTGTTGCCGATGTTGGAAGAATGATTTTTATTGGAAAAATCGATGAATCTGAAGTTGGAAAAATTAAAGAAAAAATGCCGATTGAGATTACAATTGGTGCTATCGAGAACAAAAAGTTTGATGCCGTTTTAAATTATATTGCGCCAAAAGGAGTTACAGAAAATGGTGCTATCCAGTTTGAAATAAAAGCACAAATGATTAACAGAGATGATACTTTTATTAGAGCTGGTTTAAGCGCTAATGCTTCAATTATTTTGGAGAAAGCAGACAAAGTTCTAGCACTAAAAGAATCTTTGGTTCAATTTGATAAAAAAACACAAAAGCCTTATGTAGAAGTTGAAACTGCTCCACAGAAATTTCAAAGAAGAGATTTGGTTCTTGGGGTTAGTGACGGAATCTACGTTCAAGTTAAAAGCGGTATAAAGGACACGGATAAAATTAAAATCTGGAATCAAGGCTTAATCAATGAAGGAGAAAAAAAATAATTTAGTTTGAAAGTTTAAGAATCTTTTTTGGTTTTAAAAAACGTTAAATTTGCGTAGTTCGGTTTACTGCGCGTTCATTAAAAGTATATGAAAATAAACAAATATAATAGTCTGTTTTTTGCAATGTTATTCGGTTTCGGATTAACTGGACAGGCGCAATCAAAGCAATGGACTTTAGAAGAGTGTGTTAGATATGCACTCGAAAATAATATCACAATCAAACAGTCTGAATTGGACTTGAAAAATGCCGATATAGATAAGAAAGCGGCATATGGAAGATACCTTCCTTCTGTAAATGGTAGCGCTTCTCACTCTTGGAACGTTGGTTTGAACCAGGATGTTACAACCGGTATTTTACGTAATTCAACTACACAATATTCTTCTGTAGGATTAAATGCTGGAGTAGATATCTATAAAGGTCTTCAGAATCAAAATACCCTTAGAAAAGCGAAATTGTCAATTATTGCTTCGCAGTATCAATTGTTAAAAATGCAAGAAGATATTTCTTTAAATGTTGCCAGTGCGTTTTTGCTGATTTTATCTAATAAAGAAGATTTAAAAGTAAAAAAAGAACAGTTAATAATCGATGAGAAAAGATTTGCCCGTTCTGAAGAAATGGTAAATGCAGGAACCATTCCGCGTGGGGATTTATTTGATTTGAAAGCAACTGTAGCAACAGATAAACAAAATATTGCGGTTTCTGAAAACAATTTGTTAATCTCTAAATTGAGTTTAGCGCAACTTTTGCAATTAAAAGAATTTGCAGATTTTGATGTAGTAGACGATACTAATGCAATGGATGAAAATAACATCTTGGCTCAAAGTCCAATTGACATTTATAATAAAGCTAAAGAAACAAGAACAGAGCTAAAATTAGCGCAGGCAAATCTTGAAATAGCAGAGAAAAATGTTGCTATTGCCAAAGGAGCATATCAGCCAACTTTGAGCGCTTTCTATAGCTTTAATACCAGAGCAAGTTATTCAGATGTTATAACTGGATCTACACCAAATACAGCAAATCCAACTTCTCAAATTGGTTTTGTTGAAGGAACTAATCAAGCTGTTTTACAAAATAATTATGTTCCTGTTTTAGGAAAAGCAGATCCAATTTTCGATCAGTTTAACGATAATAAGGGACAATCTTTCGGATTCCAACTTTCTGTTCCTATCTTTAATGGTTTCTCTGCCCGTAATAATGTAGAACGTAATAAAGTAAGTTTAGAAAAATCTAAAATAGATTTAGAGCAAAAAAGTTTAGATTTGCAACGTAACGTTTATACTGCTTTTACAGATGCAAGAGGAGCTTTAAATACTTACGAATCTTCTACTGTAACTTTAGAAGCAAGACAGCAGGCTTACAATTATGCAAAAGAAAAATATGATGTTGGTTTAATGAACTCATTTGATTTTACACAAGCTCAAACATTATTGACTAATGCACAGTCTGATGTAATTAGAACAAAATATGATTACATGTTTAAAATTAAAATATTAGAGTTTTATTTCGGAATTCCAATTGTTCCAATTATTACAAAATAATTCATTATGAAAAAAAAAACTGTTTATTTCTTATTAATAGTTGCAGTAATTCTTATTGTAGCTTTGGTTGTCCTTTCTAAGACTGGAGTAATAGGAAATAAAGACGAAGGAAAAGAAGTAGAAATTGCAAAAGTGACAGCTTCAACAATTGTTGAAACGGTTTCTGCAACAGGTAAAATTCAACCCGAAATTGAAATTAAAATAGCTTCGATGGTATCGGGCGAGATTATTTCTTTAAATGTAAAAGAGGGGCAAGTGGTTAAAAAAGGTGATTTATTAGTGAAAATAAATCCCGATTTATATACCTCAGGATTAGAAAGATCTATTGCAAATTTAGCTGGAACAAAAGCAAGCCTTACTCAATCTGACGCCAGTTTTAAAGAAGCAAAAGCAAATTACGAGCGTAATAAAATTTTGTATGATAAAGGTGTAATCTCAAAATCAGATTGGGATAAAGCCATTTCTACTTTTGAAGTTGCAAAAGCTACAAAACAAAGCGCTTATTACAATGTTCAAAGTGCTTCGGCATCTGTTACAGAGGCTCGAGACAATTTAGGACGCACAACGATCTATTCTCCTGCAGACGGAACTATTTCTGTATTGAATGTAGAATTGGGAGAAAGAGTTTTAGGAACACAGCAAATGGCAGGAACGGAGCTTTTGCGTGTTGCAAACCTAAACAACATGGAAGTTGAAGTTGATGTAAATGAAAATGATATTGTAAAAATTAAAATAGGAGATGAAGCAAATGTTGAAGTCGATGCTTACTTAAAAAAGAAATTTAAGGGAGTTGTGACTAGTATTTCTAATTCGGCAAGTACAACATTAACATCAGATCAGGTAACGAATTTTAAAGTTAAGGTTCGTATTCTGAAAGATTCATATCAAGATTTGTTAGAAGGAAAACCAAATACATATTCTCCTTTTAGACCTGGAATGACTGCTACGGTTGATATTATTACAACAACAAAAAACAATGTTTTGGCAGTGCCAATTAGTTCTGTTGTAGTAAAATCGGACACTACGGCTGTAAAAGATTTTAAGGTTGAGGATCCAAATGAAGATAAAAAAGCAGCTCCAAAAAGCGATAAAAAATTCGAATGTGTTTTTGTTAAAGTTGGAGATAAGGCTAAGATTAGAATCATTAAAACTGGAATTCAAGACGACACTAACATCGAAGTGATGTCTGGTTTAAAACCTGGCGATGTTGTTATTACAGGGCCATATACAACAGTTTCTAAAGAGCTTAATTCTGGTGATAAGGTAAAGCTTAAGAAAGCAGAAGCGCCCAAGAAGTAAATTATAGCATATAATTGCATTTAGTGGAATTCTAAGCGAAAATGATTTTTGGTTTTATCAGTCACTTTTTCTAGTGTATTTATATACTTGATATGAGAGTATTATAGCTTCTATATAACAAAATAGTACAGTAATGAATTTGCCTATTTTCAATAGAAAAAAGCCTAATTATATATTTGAGACTTTTTACTTGAAAATTTATGTGTAGCATTTCTGTTATTTTGGCTGTTAACTCTTATTTTTGTAGCATTAATCTTTTTGATCAATTTTTAATAAAAACACTTTACTACTTTGTCTTATATTCTCAACATCGAAACGGCTACTAAAAATTGTTCTGTATCTATTGCAAAAGATGGTCAAACCATTGTTTGTACCGAACTAGCAGATGAAGGATATTCGCATGCTGAAAAACTTCACGTTTTTATTGAAGAGGCAATAAAAAAAGCTGGAATATCTGCACATGATTTAAAGGCTGTTGGCGTAAGCCAAGGACCAGGATCTTATACAGGTTTAAGAATTGGTGTTTCGGCAGCAAAAGGTTTGTGTTATGCGTTAAATATTCCGTTAATTGCTGTAGATACACTGCAAACTCTAGCTTCTCAGGCAGGAGTTACAGATGGAAAAATTGTAACGATGCTGGATGCGCGCCGTATGGAAGTTTACAGTGCTATTTTTAATCCAGATTTGACAGTTGAAAGAGCTATTCAAGCTGAAATTATTGATGAAAATTCATTTCAAGAATATACAGACAAACTTTACTTTGTAGGTGACTGTGCCGATAAATGCAAGCCTGTTTTGACTAGAGACAATTTGGTGTTTTTAGAAAATGTAAAATATCCTTCAGCGCAAGCAATGAGTAAAATCAGTTTTGATAAATATCAAAAAAGCGACACTGTAGATGTCGCTTATTTTGAACCTTATTATTTGAAAGATTTCATGATTGCTCCTCCAAAGAAGCAATAAATACTATTTCTGTATCGTATACGGTTGAACAGCAATTCCCGCTTGATCCAACGCAATTTTGCAATTCTCTAATGTTTCAGAAAAAACAGCTCCGTAATTGGCATTTTTTGCCCAAGGACGAACTGCAAAATCGATAGAACTTGCCGATAGGTTTTTTACAAAAACTTCTGGTGCAGGCTTCTTCAATACTTTTGGGTTATTATTTAAAACATCTAAAAGAATTTCTTTTGCTTTTTTAATGTCTGAATCATAAGAAATAGCAAAAGTCAAATCAGCTCTTCTTTCCCCTTGCATCGAGTAGTTGATAATGTTTCCGTTAGATAAAGAACCATTTGGAACAAACACCGTCTGATTATTTGCAGTAAGCATTTTAGTTACAAAAATCTGAATTTCAAGAACTGTTGCAACAACGCCTTGCGCCTCTATTGTATCTCCAACTTTAAACGGTTTAAAGACAATAATAAGCATTCCTCCAGCAAAATTAGAAAGCGATCCTTGCAAAGACAAACCAACTGCAAGACCCATTGCTCCTAAAATGGCAACAAAAGAGGAAGTCTCAATTCCTAATTTAGAAATAAAGGTTACAAACAATAATATTCGCAACGCCCACAATAAAATGTCAGATAAGAATTTTGTAAGCGTAGGATCAAGATTTCGCTGAATCATTATTTTTCTAATAATTCGATTAATCAATCTGATGGCATATAAACCAACAAATAAGATTAAAAATGCAGAAATCAGTTTTGGTGAATAATCAACTAAAATGTCAACAAAACGAGTAACGTATTTACTGACTTGTTCTGGGTTCAGGTTCATGATTTTTAAATAAAAAAAACCTTCTCAAAAGAGAAGGTATATTAGTGGTGCAAATATAAAAATATTTACATTATCAGAAAAGTGTGTTTATGCCTTGTCAGCAGCTTCGTCGGCTATTTCTTCTACCTCTTCGGCAGATTTTTCGCTAGCATCAACAACGGTTTCAGAAATAGTTTCTGAAGCCTCATTAGCTGTTTGCGAAGTTGCTTTTTCTTTAACAGAATCAACCAAATCATTTACCGCTTTAGTGGCTTTGTCAGCATATTCGCTTACAGTATCTTTTGCTTTGTCAGCATAATCTGCAGCTTGGTCAATAATAGGTTCAGAAACCTCTTTTACTTTTTCAATTGTTTCTTCTGCAAAAGCTTCTGCTTTCTCTATATAAGGAGCTGCCGCTTCCTTTGCTTGTTCAAAAGTCTCTTCGGCATTATTTGCCAATTCAGTTACAGACTCTTTGGTTGAGCCAAATAAATTTTTAAAAAATGAAGATAATCCCATGGTTTTTAATTAATTGGTTAAGAATACAATATTAAACTTTTTAAATGATTTTAATGAAAAATTAGTGTAAAATATTGATTATTAAAAATATATGGTTTTCTAGGGAAGCTTTTTAATATTTAAGGATTCTTTAGAAAAATCCCTAAATTTAGGTATTGTGTCAGTTAGTAAAGCGGCTTAAATTGTAGGAATTTATTTAAGTATAAACTTGGTATTATTTTCTAATGGCATTACAAACAGTTACCACGATTAAAGTTGGCGAAATCCAGATTACGAATTTCAGCGGATTGGAAATAATCCAGACCATTCACGACCACCATAGCTTTTCTTTTCAGGTAAGACAGGATTTATTGGTAGAGCAGTTAAGAAGCGTTATGCCTTTTTCGCAGCAGCTGTATGGCGAAAAAATAAGCATTGAGATAAAACCTATAGACGGGTTGGAAGACTTTATAATTGGAGCAGATCCAAACGATTATGTCTTGCAGTTTTATGGCGTAGTAACTGAAGTCCAGTTGCAGAAATCCCGTATTAAGGATATGGAAGAAACTATTTTGATAAAAGGCCATAGTTCGACCATAATTTTAGAGAACGGACCCGAGTGCAATTCCTTTATCAGCATGCCTCTTGCAGATATTGTAAACAAAGTTAAGGAAGGGGTCGATATTGATATGGACGTAAGACCATTTTACAAAGACAGCCTGCCTTATACGGTGCAGTACAACGAAAGTAGCTTCAGCTTTTTAAACCGTTTGGCCAAAAGAAACGGACAATGGCTTTATTATAACGGGCGCACCACTATTTTCGGCACGCCGGGCGGGGTTGGTGGACAGCCTAAATTAGTCTATGGCGTAAACATGCAGGATTTCAATTATACGATGAAATTAATACCTGCCATGTTTAAAACCATAGAAAATGACAATCGCGAAGGGGAATACAGAACCGACGAAACCCTAAATTACCAAAAAGAAACCGACGGTTTCCAGCAGAACTTTCTAAATAAGGGCAACAGGGTTTTTAATAAAGAAACGGTAATACAGCTAAATCAGAACCCTGTTGGCGGATATGTGAGAACAACCTCAGAAGAATACACCAAAAATAAAATGCGTGCCGTTTTAAGTCGATTGATGGAGGTTACAGCATCAAGCGAAGTTCCCGGCATTACTATAGGAAACAAAGTAAGAATTAGCGGTGTCGATATGCAGCTCGAAAGCTCTTACAGAGTTACCCACATCAGACACATATGCGATGATGGTGGAGGCTACGAAAACCAATTTACTGCCATAAATTTCAACAATTCGGTATTTTCATCTGAAACCGACCCTGATTTAGTGCCGTACTGCCAGAGCCAAACGGCAATTGTAACGGCAAACGCAGACCCTGACGGACTCAGCTCTGTACAGGTGCAGATGCCATGGCAGGAAGCCAAAGGACAAACCACTCCTTATATACCGTTAATGCAAAACTATGGAGGCGATGCCAGAGGCTCTCACATTATTCCCGAAATAGGAGATACGGTTTTTGTAGATTTTCAGGGCAATAACGCCGAACTGCCTATTGTAATAGGAACTATGACCAGCAGAAAAGAAAAAAGCGGTTATAGTACGCCGAATAATGATTTGAAGGTTATGAAAACCCGTTCTGGAATTACAGCTACTTTTAATGATGCCAATGGAAGCGTTTCGCTTGAAGATCCAAGTGGCAATAAATATTTTATGGATGGAAACGGAAACACAACTATTGATGCTCCCAAAAATTTAACAATCAACGCAGGAGAAAATATCAGCATAAATGCGGGGCAGAATATGGATATTAATGTTGGGGTTCATAAAACTGATATTATTGGAGGTAACTATACACAAAGTATTACAGGCTCAAAATTTCTCGCTATAGGAATCGATTTTATGACAAAAGTAATGGGTAATCTAACAGAATTTATAAAAGGAAATAGAGAATCTGAAACAGGAGAAAGAAAGGAAATTGCCAAAACAGCTTCCTTAATAAGTACAGAAGAACATATAAACGTGCACGCTTCTAAAAACCTGAATAAATACAGCGGCGAAAACTCAATAAATTCATAAATCATGAGTATTCTAAGAATTGTTGAAGGTGAAATGATAAACACTTCAACAGGAAAAATGGATTTGCGTGCCATAGATGGAGATTATACGGTTCATGCTTTGGGCAAAAACCGCTGGAATGGTGGCGAAGAAGGAATTTTTGAGAAAGATTATGAGCCCTTACATCCTGAAGATTCATTAAATAACGCTATTAATGTAAGCTTAAATATTTTTTTTGATGGAACACAAAATAATAAAACCAATACCGATGCTAAAAAACAAGATTCAAAAGATCATGATGCTTATCTAAAAGTAGGGAATAAGGAAGATGACAGTTTTGAAAACGATTATACTAATGTCGCAAGAGGCTACGATGCTATAGATCCCACTGCTGATTTTCAAAGCGCCTTATATATTGAAGGAATTGGCACCGAAAATCTAGAAAGCGACGATGTTTTTCCAGATGTCGCAATAGGTATGGGCTATCGCGGGGTAGTGGCAAAAGTGGTAAAAGCATGTGTAAAAACACCAGAAATGTTGAAAGAATATGGAGGCAAAGAAATAAATGTTTTAAAATTGAATGTTTATGGTTTTAGCCGTGGCGCAACCGCTGCCAGACATTTTTTGCATATAGCCAATAGTCCTGCTGTTATATACGGTCAGCTTCCTGATAATAAAGTACAGGTAATGGCCCCCGGATATTATCAAGGTATGAAAAATGAATATAGTATTCTTAAAGTACCGAATCACCCACTTTTAGACCGGCATGGTTACTTCGCCGCTTGTTTATTAAAAGAGAATTTTAGCATAAAAAAAATCGAGATCAATTTTGTGGGTCTGTATGATACCGTAGCTTCTTATGGATTTTATCACGGTAACGATAGTATAGACTTACATTTAGATGCAGTTAAAAAAGCACGTTTTGTTTTGCAACTGTCATCTGATGATGAATATCGCGAAAACTTTGATTTAGTCAATATAGAGAGCGCCGGCTTGCATGGTTTAGAACTTACTTTGCCAGGGGTGCACTCAGATATTGGTGGTTCTTATATAAACAATGCCAAAGAAGTTTCGGCTCTTTACTATAAAAGAGAATCACTTTACAACAAAATGATTCATCATTCTGATCAAGAAGTTGAAAAACTAAAAAAAATAGTAATTAGTGAAGGCTGGTATAAAAAACACCAAATTGAAGCTGGAGTTGTGCATAAATCTGCTATTGACAATAAAATAAAAAAAGGATCTGTAGAAGATTTAGAGCGATTTTATGCGGTAGTAGGAATACGAAATCTGTATAATACTTATGACCAGATTCCACTGCATTTAATGTTTCACTTTTCTAAAGATGCTAAAGTTGAATATAGAAAGAATAAATTAATTTCCTATTCAATAGAAGATGAGTTTATAAAATCAGTCTGCAACAGTTTAAATAATTATGTAAACGTCTGTAATGATTTGCGGAATAGCTATGTCGAAATGTACAATGGCGATTTGTATGATAAAAATTCTATAAATGAAGAGTATTTATCGAAGCTCAAACGAAAATCTTATCTGAATTATATTGACGAAGAAGTATTGAAAAAATTAAGAAACCAGTATCTGCACTGGTCTGTAAAAGCCAACGAACTGGGACTTGGTTCTCGCGAGAGCCAGGCACCTGCCAAAGACGGCGCTTATGAAGGCCGATACAGAAAAAGAGAAATACACAATGGGTAATAGATCTATAAAAATAATAGCATGCTTTTTAATAGGCATACAGATAAACAGCTGCCAAATGAAAAATGAAAAAACACCCGAATGGCATGCCGAAATGTGCCATCCTGAAAATAAATATAGTGTAGATATGGTAAAAGACGAAATTTTTACCCTAGAAGGCATTCGTGCAGGTATGCCGTACGGAGGTTCCTCAGGCACATGGGGGCGCTCAGGCAAGATGTGGACAGAACAGCACGGCACTCCCATAGGGGCAGACATAACCTATTATGCCGGTTATGAAAATGTGTTTTACAGGTTAAAAATTGATTTTCCTGTAGAGCTTATGAAAGATCTGGTAAAGCGCAATTATGCTTATCGTGAAGTAAAAAACAAAACAATCGAGGAATACAAATATGAAGGCGATCCTGGTTTGCAATATATTACAGGTGATATAGATGAGGCTTACAATTCCTATGATAGAATTTCCAGCCTTATTTTTGGTTTTGCGCCAAAAGGCATGGTAGTGGTTTGGGTAAATTATGGCTTGACTGTTATAGAAGTAGGCAGATATCAGGCTAAAGCAGTAACTGACCCAAAAGAATTAGAATCTGCAAAAAAAAGATATTTAGATATCTGGCGTTTTTCGCCTGCCCGTTTTGATGAGTTGGCAAAAGAATTTTCTGTTCCAGATGCCAGTTGTGATCAATGGGATATGTTTCGTCTACGATACAATTGGAAACCCGTAATTACCTCTGAGAATCCTAATTTCAGATTATTTACAATAAATACAGAATATTACAATGGAGAAAAAAACCAGATGATGCGCCCATGGCTGCTGGAGAATAAAATGAGAAACAGGGCACTGCCAAACGTCTTTCAGTTTTTCTGGGAAACAGGTATAGGAGAAAAATTTGAAGGGAGAATTTTTTTTAATCAAAATGAAATATTCAGCCGTTTTAAAGGGCTTTCAGGAGATAACGAAATTCAGTTAAAAATTGCCAAAGACAACAGAAGTTTGGAAGTTTTATTAAACAATCAAAAACTGGAGGTCGACAGCATTAGAATTTATCCTAACAGTAAACGAGAATTTAATGACTCCTATAAATAACATTTGAAATACTTTTTGCAAATGAAATACACTATGGGTAATAGATCTATAAAAATAATAGTATGCTTTTTAATAGGCATACAGATAAACAGCTGCCAAATGAAAAATGAAAAAACACCCGAGTGGCATGCCGAAATGTGCCATCCTGCAAATAAATATAGAGTACAAATGGTAAAAGACGAAATTTTTACCCTCGAAGGCATTCGTGCAGGCATGCCGTATGGAAGCTCCTCAGGCACATGGGGGAGCTCAGGCAAGATGAGGACAGAGCAGCACGGCACTCCTATAGGCGCAGACCTAACTTATTATGCGGGTTATGACAATGCTTTTTATAGGCTAAAAATTGATTTTCCTATAGAGCGAATGAAAGATTTGGTAAGGAGAAATTATGCTTTTTGTGAAGCGGAAAATAATATAATTGAGGAGTACAAATACGAGGGTGATCGTGATCTGTTGAGAGATGCAGATGCGGCACACAAATCTTATGATAGAATGTCCAGTCTTGTTTTTGATTTTGCGCCAAAAGGCATGGTGTGGTTTGGGTAAATTATGGCTTGACGGTGATAGAAATCGGCAGATATCAGGCTAAAGCAGTAACTGATCCAAAAGAATTGGAATCTGCAAAAAATAAACATCTGGAAACATGGAGGTTTACTCCTGAATATTTTGATGAATTAGCAAAAAAACTATATAATCCAGATGCCAATTGTGATCAATGGGATATGTTTCGTCTGCGATACAATTGGAAACCCGTAATTACCTCTGAGAATCCTAATTTCAGATTATTTGCAATAAATACAGAATATTACAATGGAGAAAAAGACCAGATGATGCGTCCATGGCTGCTGGAAAACAAAATAAGAGACAGGGCACTGCCAAATGTCCTTCAGTTTTTCTGGGAAACAGGAATAGGAGAAAAATTTGAAGGTAGGATTTTCTTCAATCAAAATGAAATATTCAGCCGTTTTAAAGGGCTTTCAGGAGATAATGAAATTCAGTTAAAAATTGCCAAAGACAACAGAAGCTTGGAAATTTTATTAAACAATCAAGAACTGGAGGTCGACAGCATTAGAATTTATCCTAACAGTAAACGGAATTTTAATGACTCCTATAAATAACCTCTGCTAGTACGAGTACCCCGCTCGTTAACGCAAAGTTTATATAACAGAATTTATTAAGGATGATGTTCACGAGCAAGACGCCGCTCCAGCAGGTATAAAAAAAAGGTGGTTCATAGAATATATGGTAAAGTTGTTATTAATCACGTATTTATGTTCTTATGTCAAAGAAAATATAAATACTATAAAGTTATAAATAATCAAACAGAAGCAAAATTTATATTTAATCGAACTGTAAAGTTTGCATATGAAAATATTGGTAATTTACACAGATTCTTTTGGTAATTTGATGTCAAATATATTTTGCAAAAAAAAAACGTCTCATTGAGACGCTTTGTATATTGTTTCTTTTGAAATTAAGCATTTACAGCTTCAACCTTGATCGCTTCATCATTCAACATGCTTTTAAGCATATTTTCGATACCGCTTTTTAAAGTAAATGTAGATGATGGACATCCGCTGCAAGCACCTTGTAATAATACTTTTACTGTTTTATCATCTTCATTATAAGATTCAAAAGCAATGTTTCCGCCATCAGCGGCTACTGCTGGTTTTACGTATTCTTCTAAGATATTAATAATTTGCTGAGATGTAACATCTAGTTTGTCAAAAGCTTCATCTTTTGTTGCTTCAGTTTTGACTTTAGTTTGAATTAAACTTTCATCTAAAACAGTTCCTCCGTTTTCTATAAATTGTTTAATGAAAGTTCTTAATTCTAAAGTAATTTCATCCCAGTTATTGATTTCATATTTTGTAACCGAAATATAATTTTCATCAATAAAAATTTCTTTCACATAAGGGAATTTGAATAATTCCTGAGCTAACGGAGAAGAAGCAGTCTGGTCAATGTTTTTATACTCTACTGCATTACGAGTAAGCATTCTGCTTACCACAAATTTTAATGCAGAAGGATTTGGAGTTGTTTCTCCGTAAACTGTAATTGGCTGTTTTTTTGCTTTTGTTTCATCAATTTTAATGATAACGCCACCTTTGTCAACAAAAGCAGTAATTTGCTCTGCAACTGCATCTTTTACATCATCCCAATCTACAATGCTGTATCTTTCGATAGCGATGAAATTTCCAGAGATATAAACGGTCTTAACAAACGGCAGATAGAATAATTGTTGGGCTAGAGGAGAAGCTTGCGCTTCGTCAATATTTTTGAACTCAAAGTTTTGATTTTGAGTAATAAAGTCTTCAAACTCGAACTTTAAAATGGTCGGGTTCTGGGTCTCTTTTATAGTGATTTTTGTCATGGTTGTATATTTTTTGCAAATTTACTAAAGTTATTTTCTACTAATACCTATATTTGATTTTTTAATAAAATAATTAAGACTCTTTTCAAAGAAATCGTGTTAAATTGCAAGAGTGAAAATTATATAGAAACAAAATTGTCTTTATGAAATTTAAAATCAAGGTTTTATTAATTTTTCTCATTACTACTTTTTATTCTTATTCTCAAGAAGGAATACCTGTTTATTCAGATTATTTGTCTGATAATTATTATTTAATTCACCCTTCAATGGCAGGCGCAGCCAACTGTGCTAAAATAAGATTGACAGCCAGAAAACAATGGTTTGGAGAAGAAGACGCTCCATCATTGCAGACTTTAAGTTTTAACGGTAGAGTGGGAGAACGTTCTGGAGCTGGTATAATTTTATTTAATGATAAAAATGGTTATCATTCTCAAAAAGGTGTAAAACTAACATATGCACACCATATTATGTTTTCGAGAGATGAACTAGATTTAAATCAGTTGTCTTTTGGAATTAGTGGAGGTTTAATACAAAGTCAATTAGACGAAACAAAATTTGGAGGAACTTTTGATCCAATTGTTTTTGGTTCAATTCAGAAAGATTCTTATTTCAATGTTGACGTTGGAGCATCATATAATTATCTGGATTTTTATGCGCACGCAACAGTTCAAGGATTGTTAGAAACAAGAAGAGAGTTATATACAGATTATGAAAGCGATAATCTTAGAAAGTTTTTATTAAGTGCTGGTTATGTATTTGGAAAAAACAGCAGTTGGACTTGGGAGCCTTCTATTCTTTTTCAGCTATTTGATCAAACAAAGGCAAAAACACTAGATTTAAATATGAAAGCCTATAAAAGCATGGATTTCGGGAGTCTATGGGCAGCTTTATCATATAGAAGAGGTTTTGATGGCGCACAATATGTTTCGGGAACCGGAGTATCGTCTCAAAAATTACAATACTTTACGCCTATTATTGGGGTTAATTTCAAGAATTTTATGTTCGCTTACACCTATACTCAACTAATGGGAGATGTTAAGTTTGACACGGGAGCTTTTCATCAAATTACTTTAGGAATTAATTTATTCTGCAAAAAAGAACGTTACGACTGTAATTGTCCTGCAGTTAACTAAAAAATATTTTATGCTGATTAAATCTGTAAACGGAAAATCACCTCTAATTCCAGAGGATTGTTATGTTGCCGAAAATGCTACTATTGTAGGAGATGTAACTTTTGGAGAATCTTGCAGTGTTTGGTTTAATGCCGTTGTGAGAGGAGATGTTCATTTTATTAAAATTGGAAATAAAGTTAACATTCAAGATGGGGCTATAATTCATTGTACTTATCAAAAACATCCCACCATTATAGGAAATAATGTTTCAATAGGACATAATGCTATTGTGCATGGCTGTACGATTCACGATAATGTTTTGATTGGAATGGGAGCAATTGTAATGGATAATTGTGTGGTTGAAAGTAATGCTATAATTGCTGCTGGCGCTGTAGTGACACAAAATACAGTTGTAACTTCAGGAAGCATTTATGCTGGCGTTCCTGCTAAAAAAGTTAAAGACATTGACCAATCTGATTTTGCAGGCGAAATAGGGCGTATTTCGAACAATTATGTAATGTATTCTAGCTGGTTTAAAAACGAAGAATAGAAATAAAAAAATCCAAAATAGAAATTCCAAATTCCAAGAGTTTTAGCTTTTTGGAATTTGGAATTTTTTTATTGGAATTTAAAAAATTTAGAGGTTGATTTTTTCAAAGAAAGTACTCTTATAGCTTTCGCTGATTGGAATTCTTTTATCGCTTATTAAAACTTTGTTTTTCTGAATCGATTTTACATGTTTGATATTTATGATGTAGGATCTGTGAATTCTCGCAAAACCTTTGCTTGAAAGCAGATTTTCTAATTTGATTAAACTAATTAGCGTAAGCGTAAATTTATTATCTGTCGTGTAGATTTTGACATAATCTTTTAATCCTTCAATAAAAAGAATATCAGCAAAATTTAATTTTACATTTTCATATTCAGCTCTTACAAACATAAAATCCTGTTCAATTTCAGGTGTATTATTGTTTTCAGCAATTGCAAGATTTGCTGCAGGCTGAAAAATTTGCTGTGCTCTTACAACGGCTTTTAGAAATCGATGAAACGGAATTGGTTTAACCAAATAATCTACAGCCCCAAGATTAAATCCTTCTACAGCATAATCAGAATAAGCAGTTGTAAAAATAACAAGAGGTTTTTTTTCTATCGTATTTAAAAAATCAATTCCAGAAAAATGAGGCATTTGAATATCAAGAAAAATCAAATCGACATTATTCTGATTGATAAATGAAACAGCATCAATAGCATTATTGAAAGTGTTTATAAGCTCCAGAGCTTCTACTTTTTTGACAAAATCCTGTAATAATTCTACAGCTAAAGGTTCGTCATCAATAATTACACATTTCATCTTTTCTGAATTAATTTTTTAAAATACATTTTGCATTCAAAAGTAGTTTGAAACCAGTGAATTAAGTTTTAAAATTTTCATAAAATACTGGTTAACTAATTAAAATTATGCGTTAACAGTTATAGTTTTAGTTAGCGTAAAACCATCTGTCAAGTTTCCTGTCATGGTTGCCAGCTCATCGGCTAGGCTATCAGCAAAGACATTGTCTTTTGTATTTGCAGTATCTGCTTGTCCGTGTGCAGCATAATTTGTACTTGAATATACTTCACTTGAAATTGTTTCAGGAAAAGCAATTTGAGTTACCAGCAAAGAAGTTCCTGAACTTGATAATACTTCTACATGTACATGCGGAGCTCTTCCTTGGTACCAACCAGGATAAATCGAGATAAAAGAAACTTCTCCACTAGAGTTCGAAGTTTGTCTTCCTCTAAGAAAATGTACAGAAGTATAGTCTGTTTGCTGCATTTGCGTGCCGCCATATTCAGAATAATTTCCGTCTTTGTCACAATGCCAAACATCTACCAGAACTCCAGAAAGAGGTTCGCAATTGTTATTCTTATTTTCAATCTTTAAATTAATCAATAGCGCAATTCCAACGCGATCAGATTTGATGTTTTCTAAAACCAGCTGACTCGGCGTTTTAATAGGAAAGGGACCTTTTGTTTCAGAAGGAGAAACAGTGCAGCTTTCGTCTCCAGAATTGCTCGAGTCGGTTTCATCATTGTCGCTTTTAGAACAAGATTCTAAAATTTTTGTAGCTGTTGCCAAAGATGCAATGCCCAAAATACCATTTCGGATGAATTTTTTTCTGTCCATAATCAGTTTTGTTTAATGTATTGCGGTTTTAATTTCGTCCAACTTTAAATTCAAATGAACTCGGTAATATTCATTATCCTGAGTAATGGTTAGTTCGTGTGCGTTTGGATAGAGAAGATCAAGACGGCTTTGGATATTCACTAATCCAATTCCTGAATTTTCAGGATCTTTTACATAATTCTCAATGGTGTTTTCAATCCAGAAATCAAGATTGTTATCCGTAATTAGAATCTTAATTCTTACGTGAGCCGCGCCTTTGTAATCAGTTCCATATTTAAAGGCATTTTCAACAAAAGAAATCAATAATAAAGGCTCAATATATTTATTTTTAGTGTCGCCATGAACATTGATTACGATGTCTTCGATATTGTTTAATCGCAGCTTTTGTAGTTCGATATAATTCTGGATATAATTGACTTCTTTTTCTAAAGCCACCGTTTTGTTATCTGTTTCATACAGCATATAGCGCATAAGTTCAGATAAGGTTACGATGGCATCAGGGACCAAATCAGATTTTTTGTGTGCCAAAGAATAAATACTGTTTAGAGAATTAAATAAAAAATGCGGATTGGTTTGTTTGCGCAAATAGATTAATTCGGTATTTGTTCTATGTGTTTCGGCAATCAGTTTATTTTGCTGATTATTATAAAATTCAGTTAATGTTCTAATAATTGCAGAGATTGTAATGATCAGAATATAGAAAAACGATGGGCCAATTTTAAAGAAAAGAGGCTGTCTCATTTCAATTCTCTGATGCATTCTTTCGCCTCGCGGGAAAAAATGCGGATCATGAGGCATTGTCCTTGGAGGCATTATATTTTCTGGTCTTAAATGCCTAAATTCAGGGATAAAATAATTTATCCTTATGATCATAAATGTTGCAATTAAAACAAAAGCAAACGTAAAGTAGAGCCAGTATTTTTTTTGCAATAAATAATTTGGAACCAAATAAAAATAGTTCAGATAAAACAAAACAATTCCGGTTGTCCATTGCACATAAAAGTCGTTACTAATCTTAAATGGACTTTCGTAAAACTGAATTAACGAAGTCAAAATAAAGAAAACCCATATCGCAAAATGGAATAATATTTTGTTGTAGCCGGTATTTTTAATGGTATCTATCTGCATTTACAATTTTATTTTTAATAAAATTAGTTCATTTTTGGTTACCGTTGGCGATAAGTTTTGTTTGAGTTTCTGCTTAACAAGATTGGCAACCTTTAAGGCGTCATCTTCTGTTTTGAAACTTTTAGTATCACTTATTACAGGAATAACCGACTGTTTAATTAAAACTTTTTCTTTGTAGGCAATTGTATATCCCCAACCAGAACTTGTTTTAAAAGAAGCCGTTCTCAAAGATTCTTTTTTCGCGCAAGCAATAAAAAGAAGAATGGCAAAAACTATCAAACACTTCTGGATTTTACTCCAGAAGTATTGTTTATTATTAATTGTCATCGTCACTTTGTTCGTCTAATGGCTTAAATTCCCAAGCATCATCAAAATAAGTAGAACCAATTCGTCCTAACATATAGAATCCACGATTATTGATGGCAAAACCTACAGCATCTGTTCTTGTAGCACCTTCCATTGGAGTTCTTTCTACCCATAAGTCTGTTGACGGATTATATTCCCAAACTGTTTTTATGTTTTCACCACCCACAACATATCCTAATCCATTCATAGAAAAGCTAGATGCATTAGAACGAACAATTGCGTAATCATCGTTGTAGCTATAATCATCGTCTGTGTCTTTATCAATATCTCTTTTTCTTGTCCATACATCTGTAGACGGATCAAATTCCCAGAAATCTTCTTGATAAACACCATTGTTCACACCAGTTACTAAATATGCTTTATCTGCAATTGTGAAAACCGTTGCATTACGTCTTTTGTTTCCGCTAAAACCATTTACCAAAGTCCAAGTATTAGCTTGATCATCGTACTGATAAAAATCTTTCAAGTAATTTCCATCATAACCAGTCCCAAAATACGCTTTACCCCCAACCTGAAAACCTACAGCGGCGTAACGAGCGGTTCCTGCAAAATCTGTTTTTTGCGACCAGCTGTTTGCAGTAGGATCGTATTGGTAAAAGTCTTTCAGTTTATTTGTTCCATCATAACCAAGACCAACATAACCTTTTTCGTTTAAAGCAAAACTAGAAGCAGAACTTCTTCCTATACCGCCGAAATCGGCCTTTTGTTCCCAATAATCTCCGTTTGAGTTGTAAACCCATAAATCTTTTAAATAAACATCGCCAGTATAACCGCCAACTACATAAGCATAATCTCCGATAACGAAACTTGTTGCACTAGATCTTGCAGGGCCATCAAAGGCTGATTTTTTAATCCAGTTTCCTACCAAATCATCATCGTCATTATCATTGCTGCAGCTTATCAAAAAGAGGCTTGAAAAAAGCGCTGTGAATAAAATTCCTTTTTTTAGATTAATCATAGTGTATTTAAAATTTATTGTTTGTATTTGATCCCTATTCCTAAAACGTAACCATTTCCATTATTGTAATCGTAAATTTTGTGGTCGTTGCTATCTAGTAAATTGTATTTTTTGTTGAAATCGTAACCGGCTTTAAAATTTAAAAACCAATTGGCAGCAACATTTCTTTCATATTCCAAAGCCGATGTCATTTGCGATAAAACTGCTTTTTCGGCATTATTGTCTACGTTTTTTTCGTCTAAATGATAAAAGTTTCCATTAAAACTATTCGTCAGACTAAATTTATTTCGATCATTATTAGAATAAGAAATTCTCGAATCTGGAAATCCAATTTCAAAATCGGTTTTCTCGTTCATTTTATAATCAAAAGCAACAATTGGCGTAAACTTTGGCGCTCCAAAAATCGATGTTCGCCCAGCTCCAACTATTACATTGAATTTTGAGCTCAGTTGCTGGCTAATTTCTAAACTTCCTAAAACGGTAACATCTGAAAAATCCAGTTTGCTCTGAAAATTGGCAGTAGGAACTACAGAAAGTTGCCATCTTGTTTTCTCTGTTATTTCAGATGAATATTCGAACTTGTCTTGAACTTGGTTGAATTTGTCCTGATCCGCATAAAAATTATAGGGATTAAACTCGTAATTCACCTTCAAATTAGAATATTCCAATGTGTTAGCTATTTTGCTTTTTGTTCCTAGTTTCTTCTGATAAAAGACTGCGATGTTTGTTTCGCTAAAATTTATCTTGTCTGTCGGCTCCGTTTTGAAATTTAGAGTGGCACTAAAATTTTCTTGAGCTTTTAAACCTAAAAATGAAATCAAAAAAAGAGAACAAATTATAAACCTTACTTTCATTATTTATTTTATTGGCTCAAAATTAGATGGATGGCGCTCTTAAAAAAAAGAAGATATATATATGACGTGTTTTGATAGACAAAACAGCCGTTTTTAAGGTCGAATTAAAATTCGAGAACAGATTTTGGGTTATAGATCGTTTTGTGCAATTAGTAGCCTAAAAAAGCGCAATAGTATATGTTATAGTGTGTCGCCAAAGTGCACAATTTATATTTGTCCAAAAATTAAATTATGCAGAAGTTTATATTGATACTACTTTTTGTACTGACCTTATTTTCATGTGGTACAGATACAGACACTGGAGAATTTACGGTTGGGTCAGATTATTTGGCTTTGAGTAATAAAGTAATCATGATAGATACTGTGACCGTAGAAATGTCAACCATTAATTTTGACTCGCTGGTAACTTCGAATAAAAGTAGAATCTTGATCGGGAATTATGATGATCCTATTTTTGGAAAAGTAAAGTCGGACAGCTATTTTCAGCTTTCAGGAGCTTCCTACGCATTGAATAATACAGGTTCAGATACTGAAGCGGTTAATTACGTTTTCGATTCGATTTCGATGATTCTTAAATATGATAAGTATTATTACGGAGATACTACAAAGGTTCAAACATTTGACATTCATCGTTTGCTTCAAAAAGTTAAGCCTAATACAGACGATAGTAATTTCTACAACAATTCTGCTTTAAGTTATAGCACTGAAAGCTTGGGAAAAATATCTTTTATACCAAGACCAAAACAAAAGGACTCTATCAATATTAAAATGGATAAAGAATTTGGAGAAGCTCTTTTTCAGAAAATTAAAAAAAGAGAAATTACAGATTTTGACAGTTTTACAGAATACTTAAAAGGTCTTGTTTTGGTTCCAGAAACATCCAATTCTTCCAATATAATAGGATTTAGCGCTGGAAGCAGCAAAATGCGATTGTATTATTCAAAATATATGGCAGATACAGATGAGGAGTCGTATATTCTGGATTATACCATTTTAGACAAAACAAAACAGTTTAATTCTATTTCTTTAGATAAAACAGGAACGTTGCTGCAGAATCTTCCCGTCTCGAGTAGTAATTTGTCTAGTAACTTGACCAATAATCAAGGTTTTATTCAGTCAGGAACTGGAGTCGCCTGTAGAGTTGAATTTCCGAATATTAAACAGTTTAAAAATATTTCGACTAATGGCGCTATCGTAAATGCAGAGCTAATTTTAAAGCCTGTCAATAACTCTTATTCTGACAAATATCCACTGGCCGATTCTCTTTCTGTTTTTGTTGGCGATAATTTGAACAGAATAAGCGGAGCATTAACAAATTCTGCAGGAACTACCGTATACGGGATATTGAACAAAAAAAGCGATGAATTTAACGAAAATATTGGCTATACAATTCCTGTTGGAGCTTTTCTTCAGAAAGAAATGCTTAAAGCATCCGATTCTAGGTCGTCTCTTATTTTAACGTTGCCTGGAATTTCCAAATCTGTTAACAGAATTGTTTTGGGGAATCAAAAATATGCCGATAATAAAATTCAGCTAAAAATTTATTACATCTCTTACTAAATGAAAAATAAAGTTGTTTTATGGAGTTGCTTCCTTTTAATGTCGCTAACTTCATTTTCTCAAAGTATCTCAAGTTCTCCATATTCGCTTTATGGCGTTGGAAGCTTGTACGATTCAGACTTTGGTTATCTGCCTTCTATTGGCGGTTCAGGTATTGCATTACCTTCAGATACTTTTATCAATAATTTAAATCCGGCATCTTTAGGATATATGTATCAAAATCATTTTCTTTTTGATATTGGAGGAAAAGCCATCGCCACAACATATCAAAGCAACAATCGTACAGAAAATCGAAATAATTTTCAATTTTCTCATTTAGCTTTTGCTTTTCCTGTTACTAAAAATTCTGGTTTTAGTTTGGCGCTTCGTCCATATTCTAGCTCGGTATTTAAAATCTCAAATTTAGAACTCCCAATTGCAGACAGTCAGGAATCTTATTACGTAACAGCACAAGGATCTGGAGGTTTAAATAATCTAGATTTTTCATACGGATATAGATTTGGAAAAAAATTGACAGTAGGAGTAACTGGAACAGTGCTTTTTGGAAATACAGTTGATGATCGTGCTTTTCTTATTTCGAATGCAGTTACCACGATACATAAAAAAACTGATTATAGCGGAGTTCGCGCAACATTAGGAGCTCAATTTAAAATAGATTCGACCCTTACAATAGGAACAACAATTAAAGTTCCAGCAAGAATAAATGCATCAAAAGTGCAATCGGTGGCAAGTATTGCAGATGAAGTAGAAACTGCTATAGAAACTAATATAGCCACAAAGACCGACGATTATTATATGCCTTTAGAACTGGGCTTTGGAGTTAGTAAGCGATTTAAGAATAATTTGAATATGACTTTAGATTATGAGAAGAGCTTTTGGAAAAATACAAAACAGTCTGATCTGTATGGCGAATTTGTAAATCAGGATCGTTTTGCGCTTGGATTTACTTATAGCGCCAAAAAGAATGTTAGAAGATACTGGGATCGAGTAGGGTATGCTGCTGGTGTAAATTTTGACAACGGTTACCTCGAAGTCGACAGACAGCGTGTTAATAGCGCATCTGTTTCTATTGGACTAAACCTACCAATTGAAAATACATTTTCGTCACTCAATATTTCTTATTCTTACGGGCAGAAAGGTAGAATCGCGAATGATTTGATAAAAGAAAATTACCATAAAATATCACTCAATTTATCGTTGGACGGAATTTGGTTCGTCAAGCGAAAGTTTGAATAATACTTAAAAGTCTTTTTTGATTACTGGATATTTATGTTCTAAAATTGATTCTAAAACTTTAGGATCTGAGTTTACATAAAATATTGGATCGTGATCTGTACTTTCAGAAAAACCAACCTTATCACGAAGCAGATTTTTTGTCTGGCGTGCAACAGCTTCTCCTGAATCTATTATTTTAATATGATCTGGGAGAATTTTTTTTATTTGAGGAATTAAATAAGGGTAGTGGCTACATCCTAAAACCAAATAATCAATATTGGCTTCAATCATAGGCTGAAGGTATGACTCTAATAATTGTGTCATTTCTGGCGAATACAAATTGCCATCCTCAATAAGCTGTACAAGTCCATGACCAACTTGCTCAATGATTTTTGTATTGTGAAACATCTCAGCAGTTTTATTAAAGAGCTCACTGTTAAGTGTTCCTTTTGTAGCTAAAATTCCAATTACCTGTGTTTGAGAATTGGTTGCAGCTGGTTTAATAGCTGGCTCAATCCCTACAAATGGAATGTTGTAATCTGCACGAAGTTCTAGTATAGCATTTGTAGTTGCAGTATTGCAAGCAACGACAATTAATTTGCAATTATTCTCTAATAAAAACTCTACGTTTTTTTTACTTAACGCAACAATTTCTTCTTTGGTTTTTTGTCCATAAGGCGCATTTTTGCTGTCAGCTAGATAAATGGTTTTTTCATTTGGAAGAAGATCATGAATGGCGCTCCAAATGGAAGTTCCGCCAATACCAGAATCAAAAACGCCTATAGGATTATTGTTTATCATAAAGCAAATTTAAATATTTTTTAAATAAAATTGTTATTCTAAGTTAAGTCAAATCTTGAAATAATACGAAAGATTAGCTTTAATTTTTTGTAAAAAAAAACTGCTCAAATTATACAAATTGAGCAGTTTAATTATCGAGATTTAATTTCTTAGAATCCTAAATCTTTTTTAACGTCAGCAGTGATGTTTGGACCATCAGCTAATAATAAAGTAGAACCGTCTAATACATATTGGAAACCTTTAGCTTTTCCAACTTTTTGGATAGAAGCTCTAACTTTTTCCATTAATGGTTTTACGATATCAGTTTCTTTTTGTTGTAATTCTTTTTGAGCATTGTCTCTGTAATCAACAATTCTCTTTTGCATATCTTGAACCTCTTTAGAACGCTCACCGTTTACAGCATCAGTTACAGTTGCAGCTTCAGCTTCGTACTTTTTGATTTTTACTTGATATTCGTCAACCATTTTTTTGTATTCAGCATCATATGTACCACTTAATTTTTGCAGTTGATTTTGAGCATCTAGCATAGCAGGCATTTTCCCCATGATCTCGCTTACATCAACATGTGCTACCTTCGCTTGCGCGTTCATTGTGTTACTTGCTCCTAAAATAAGAATTGCAGCAATTAGTAAAGTTTTGATTTGTTTCATCATTTTTAAAATATTAATTAATTATTGGTCGTATTTGCTTTTTGCGTTTCGGCTTCTTTTGCTTTTTTAGCCGCTTCTCTTTCTTCTAAAATTTTCTTTCTTCTTTCTTCCAATTCTTTTTTACGTTGTTCGTAAAGTAATTGTCTTTCTTCTGCTTTTGTCATTGCAGGCTGTTCTCCGGCAGGTGTTTCTCCCGTAGCTGCAGGTGTTGCAGTTTTAGCAGTTGAGCTTGTTTTAGCGTCACCTGTTGTTGCGGCTGCACCAGGAACTGCTGTTGTAGCTGTTCCAGAAACCGTGCCATTTTTTTTCGCTTCTCTTTCTTCTTGCAGTGCTTTTCTTCTGTCGTCGTATTCTTTCTTCTTAGCTTCCTGTTCTAATTTTCTGTCCTGAATTAGCTTTTCTCTAGCTGCTCTTTTCTCATCTAGTGCTTTTTGGCGATCAGCCATTGCTGGATTTTCGTCAATTGCATTTTCAATATTTTCTTTAGCTTCTTGTTCTTTCAATTGTTTTTTAGACAGTTGCTCACGTTTTTCAGTACGGTTTAAAATTCTTAAAACCTGATCGCTAATATCGAACCTTTTATTGCTAAAAAGCATGGTAAGATCTGATGATTTATCAAAAACAAAATCATAATTTTTTGCTTCTGCTATATCTTGCACAGCTGTAAAAACCTGATCTTGTATAGGTTTTGCTAAAGCTGCTTTCTGTCTCATTAGATTTCCATCAGAACCAAATTGTTTCTGCTGATAATCCATCATTTCTTGTTCAAGAAACTTAATTTCTGTTTCTCTTTCTTCTATTAATTCTTTTGTAAGTAAAGCTTTTTCTGTTTTTAAGCTTTCTTTCAAATTATTTATATTTAATTTTTTAGCCTCTACTTCTTGTTTCCACTTTTGAGCTTTTTGCTCTAATTGTGATTTAGCTTCTTTATAATCGGAAACATTTTCTAAAATATATTCCATGTCGATGTAGCCAATTCGAGTAGTCTTTCCTTGTGCCTGACTTGTATTTGCTACAATCAAGGCTAAAAATATAAATAAAAATTGTTTTCTCATAACATAACTTTATTTGATGATTTTTAACCAAACGTTATTTCACTAAAATTGTTGTCCAATAATAAAGTGTGTTTCCCATCCATTAGCTTTTGTTTGTCCTGGAAGAGCGTCAAATCCGTAACCAAAGTCAATACCCAATAAACCAAATGCAGGCATGAATACACGTAAACCAGCACCAGCAGAACGATTTAAATCGAATGGATTATAATCTTTAAAAGTTGGGTATGATGAACCTGCTTCTAGGAACGTTAATGCAAAAATAGAAGCCGATGCTTTTAATGTAATTGGGTAACGTAATTCCATTGAGAATTTGTTGTAAATCGTTGCTCCAATTGCATCACCTGCAGCATTTACAGGGGTTAAAGAGTTGTTTGGATAACCTCTTAACTGGATAGTTTCTCTACCATCCATTGAGTAGTTGGCCATACCATCACCTCCTAAGTAAAAACGTTCAAACGGAATTACACCTCTTTCTTGATTGTAAGCTCCTAAGAAACCAAACTCTGTAAGTGTTCTTAATACTAATTTTCCATAAACTTTAGTATACCAGTCTCCTCTAAATTTAACTTTATAGTATTCTAACCAGTTGTATTTTTTCTGATCGACTTTCGCCACATCTGTATCGGCACTTGCATAATCTGATCCAACACTTACAGTTTTTCCAGAGGCATCTGTTTTGATGTAATCTCCAGTATTAAGTGGCTGGCCATAATCATCAGATGTATTTACACCTGTGTATTGTGATTTGTATTCTTTTTGGTTTTTCAAATCACCATAATCAATACCATTAAATAATGAATATGGAGGCGTAACTTTTGCAGTAATACTAAATTCAGAACCATAAGTTGGGAATATTGGGTTTACCCCTTTATTACTTCTTGAAAGTCCAATAGTATAAGCTAAGTTTCTTGAGGCTCCGTTACCAAAAGTAAACAAACCTGTATTATAATTGTTCAAGTCATAGTGCTGATAACTTACAGATTGTGATAGTACAAAGTAGTCATCTGGCACAGTTAATCTTTTCGCTAAACCAACTTGTACTGTAAAAATATTAAAACTTTTGCTTTTATCAACAGTTCGAGTGATGTAATTGTTAAGAAATTGCTTACTGTATGAAAGAGATGAACTAAACTGTACAGGTTTTTTCCCTCCAAACCATGGCTCTGAGAAAGATAAACTATACGTTTGGAAGTATGTACTTCCTTGCAAACGTAGAGCAACTTTTTGTCCGTCTCCCATTGGTAAAGGCTTGTAAGCTTCTTTGTCAAAAATCTTTCTCGCCGAGAAGTTGTTAAACGAAAGACCTAATGTTCCGATGAAACCTCCACCGCCATAACCTCCTTGAAGTTCGACCTGGCTAGATCCTTTTTCGACTACGTTATATTCAATATCAACAGTTCCAGCTCCGGCATCAACATTTTTAAATTTAGGATCAATTGCCTCTGGGTCAAAGAAACCTAATTGTCCAATCTCACGGATAGTTCTAACCAATTGTTCTTTACTGTATTTTTCACCTGGTTTAGTTCTTAACTCACGGTAAATAACGTGGTCATTTGTTTTATCGTTTCCAACAACAGTAATTTTGTTGAAGTAAGCAATAGGACCTTCAGTAACTCTAATTTCAAAATCAATAGTATCGTTAACTGTTTTTACCTCTACAGCATTAATGTTTGAGAACAAATAACCGTTGTTTTGGTATAAGTTGGTAATGTCTTCTGCGTCTGGTTTTGACTTATCAGCAATTCTTTTTTCTAGTAAAACTCCGTTATAAGTTTCTCCTTTTTTGATTCCTAAATAACGATTTAAAAGCTGATCTGAATAAACTGTATTACCTAAGAATTTAATATTTCCGAAGTAATATTTGTTACCTTCTTCTACATTAATCTTAATTGCTAGAGTATTCTTTTTCTTGTTATACTGAACAGAATCATAGATAATACGAGCATCGCGATATCCTTTTTCTTTGTAGGCAGAGATTACTTTTTCTAAGTCAGTTTTGTATTTCTCTGGAATAAATTTAGAAGCCTTAAATACACGAATGAAATTTTTCTGCTTAGTGTCTTTCATCGCAGCACGCAATTGGCTGTCTGTAAGTTGTTTGTTTCCAGTAAAATCAATACTGCTGATTTTAACTTTATCTCCTTTATCTATTCGGACAAGCATATTAACTTGGTGTCCGTTAATACTATCGGGAGTATTGGTAATAGTAACTTTTGTGTTATAAAAACCTTCTTTTTTGTATTTGTTTTCGATGTAATTTTTGGTAGTGGTAATTAAGTTTTCGTTGACAATTTTGTTCTTTGTCAGGTTATTGTCTTTAATTAAGCCTTCTATTTTACTTTTCTTAACACCAATGATTTTAACCTCATTTAATTTAGGAAGTTCAACAATATCTAAATCTAAATAGATACTGTCGTTTTCTACTTTATTAACATAGAATGCGATTTCGTCGAAAAGACCTAGCTTGCCTAATTTTTTAATTGCACTACTAATTTCTTCTCCAGGAACAGTGATTTCCTGACCTTTTTGAAGTCCTGAAAAGGTTACGACAGTTTGCTCATTGAAGCTTATTTTACCAACAACAGAAACTTTAGCTAAAATATATTTTTTTCCTTGATCAAAAGGAACTCTTTCTTGTGCTTTAATTTGTGAAAAACTACCCAATAGTAAAAGGGTAAAGACTATTTGTATTTTTTTTTGCAACACTAAAAAATTATTTAATTTGTTCACTGGTTTTTCCAAATCTACGTTCTCTTTTTTGATAACTAATAATAGCCTCATATAAATCTTGGTCTTTAAAGTCTGGCCACAAGACATTAGTAAAATACAATTCTGCATAGGCAATCTGCCACAGCAAAAAATTACTTATTCTATGTTCTCCACTTGTTCGTATTAATAAATCTACGTCAGGTAAATTTTGCGTGTAAAGATGCTCATTTATAATTGAATCGTCAATAGTGTCTATTGAAATTATATTATTTTTAACTTTATCACTAATTGACTTTACGGCATTTACCAGTTCCTCTCTAGAACCGTAGCTTAAAGCGAGAGTAAGAGTTAAGCGAGTATTGTTTTTCGTTTTTTCCATAACATCCAAAAGTTCTTTTTGGGCTGTTTTTGGTAATTTATCAAGATTTCCAATTGCATTAAGTCTGATATTGTTTTCTTGAAGGGTAACTAGCTCTTTTTTTAATGAATTAATCAATATTTTCATTAACGCCTGAACCTCAAGTTTTGGACGATTCCAATTTTCTGTAGAAAAAGCATATAGAGTTAAATATTCAATTCCAAGCTTAGCTGAGGTTTTGATTATCTCTTTTACAGATTTAGTGCCATTTTCGTGGCCAAACGCGCGCATGAAACCTTGTTGTTTTGCCCAGCGGCCGTTACCGTCCATAATAATGGCTAGGTGTCTAGGTAAGTTTTTGTGATCTATCGATTCTATTAAATTCATTTTTTAGTATGCGCAATAGCATGGTTTTTTTCCAAAGGTATAGGTTAAAGTCATACCAGAAAAAATATACCAGTCATTATTATTTAAATTTCCAAATTTCATAATACTTGGATTGCTTGTATTTGGATTGCTTCCGTCAATATTATCCGTAAATGTATAGCGTGCACCAACTTCGGCAGCTAAAACAAAACGTGGAGATATATTTGATTTTATACCTAATGTAATAGGTATAGACATAGAACTTCTGTTCTTTAGCTCGTATACGGTATTGGGAGTTGCAGTGTATCGGTATAGATTATTGAAGAAGAAATAATTTAAACCAGTAAACACGTAAGGCGTTATTTTTGTGTGATAATCGTGCAGATTAAAATCGAAAAAATTAAATTCTAAACCAGCAGAAAGCTCTTTTATGTCATTGTCAAAACGATGGCCTCTTTGATTTCTTCCTGTTTCATCAGATTTGTAATCGTTTCCACTAATATTTGACTGTGTATATGAGAATCTCCATGCGTGTCTTGGGCTTCTGTTCCATTTGTAAAGAACACCAAAAGCTAATTTTTCTGGAGCGATATAAGTTGTTTTTCCAACATCGCCTACAAAGTTGCTTCCGCCAAGAAAAACACCAATCTCATTGATCTGAGCATTAAGTGTGATAAAGGGGAAAAAACATAACAATAAATTAAAAATTTTCTTCATTTAATTCAAAATTGCGTGCAAATATAATAATTATCAATACGAATCAAAGTTCCTTTAGTTAAATGTGCTTTTTTTTCAATTTACGTTATGATTTTGAGCCATTTAATGATGATTCACTACATGCAGAACGAGAAAATGTGGTATTATCGTATAGTGAAGAATCAGAAAAGAGTTTAATTTCTTTTATCTTCTCCCCAGAGCAGTTTGTTTCTCAAGGTTTTTAAGAAAGTCTCGTCTGGTATTTCAACCATTTTAATTTTGTAATCTGTTTTTTTAATTTTTAAAATAGACTCGTTTTTTACCGAAGAAATTCTTGAGTCTAAAGAAACCAAATATTGGTCTTCTCTTCCTGTTACGCGCAAAGTAATTTCTGTATCGTCGGGAATAACAAGAGGTCTGGCAGTTAAATTATGTGGAGCAATTGGCGTAATTACTAAACTTTTGACATCTGGCGTTAAAATTGGTCCGCCACAGCTTAAAGAATATCCTGTAGAACCGGTTGGCGTTGAAATGATTAATCCGTCTGCCCAATAAGAATTTAGATATTCGTTGTTCAAATAGGTTTCTACAGTAATCATCGAAGTGGTATCTTTTCTACTCACTGTAACTTCGTTCATAGCGAAATTAAGTTCTTTAAAAGCTTCGTTGTAAGGTTCGCATGTGATTCCTAATAAAGTTCTTTCAGAAGTGGTGTAGTTTTGATCAATAACGTATTGAAGTAAAATATCTATATTTTCTTTCTGAACTTTGGCAAGAAAACCTAATCGTCCAGCATTTATACCTAATAAAGGTACTCCAGAATTACGAACAAAAGCAGCGGCTCTTAAAATCGTTCCGTCGCCTCCAATACTAATCAACATTTCGAAACTATTATCTAAAGCAGTACTTGGCGAAAAAGTTTTGTATTCTTTTTTTATAAGCTGTTTTTCATAAAGCATATTCAGGAAATTTTCTTCAATTACCATTTCGACGTTGTTGGTATTGAAAAATGTGAAAATGTCTTTTATAATAGGTTCAGTGCTATTCTGATAGTATTGTCCGTAAATGGCTATTTTCATTCGTTGTAAATTAGATAATTTGTCAATGTGTCAATTAGATAATCTGGAAATGCGAAAATTATCTAATTAACTAATTCTCTCATTGGCACATTCATAATTTATATGTTGAGATATTTGTCTAAATAATCTGATCGCTCTTTTAAGCTATTAATATAGTTGTCTTCTTGATGCTCTGAAATAATTTCGTAACCATATCTTCTATACGTCTGAATAATTTCGTTGATTGCTCCCAAGCCAATTTTTACAGTGATTTGAACATTTTCTGTATCAGCTTCAGAAACAAAACAGCCTAAAATTTTACCATTATTGCTTTCTACAATTTGAGTTACTTCACTCATAGAATAATCCAAAAGCCCTTTTTGTACAATAATAATGGCACCAGGTTCTTTTAAAAATGGAGTTTCCTGAAAAAACTTCATGATGTCTTCCATTTCGTAGTATCCTATATAATTATTGTTTTCATCAAGAATAGGCAGGATATTCGTGTGGTTTTTTGCAAAAACCTCTAGGACATCTAGCCAAATCATCGATTTTCTGGCAAAGAAACGTTCTAAAGCATATTTGTAATCAATTGCTTTTTTATCAGTGTCAAATGTTTCAACATCATCAGAAGAGATGCTTCCAATAAAAATACCATCTTCTAAAATCGGAAAATGAGAAAAATTTACATCGATAAAAAAGTCCTGAATCGAGGCAATTGTTTCCTGACTGTCAATTGCTCTGAAATCGTTTGTGATATAGTTTGTAATTTCTGTCATAAATCAATTGAGGATATTTGATGCAAAATAATCAAAAAATACCGAAAACCGCTCTGTTTTACTTTGTATTTTTGTCGTAACAAATATAAGATTACTAGAATTAATATCTATTTATATGACAAAATTAAGTGTAAATATCAATAAAATTGCAACGCTTCGAAATGCTCGTGGCGGAAATGTTCCCGATTTATTAAAAGTAGCTGCAGATATTCAGCGTTTTGGCGGACAAGGAATTACAATTCACCCACGTCCAGATGAGCGCCATATTCGTTATCAAGATGCACGCGATTTAAAAGCAGTTGTTACTACAGAATATAATATTGAAGGGAATCCTCAGCATAATTTTATCGATTTAGTTTTAGAATGCAAACCAGATCAGGTAACCTTAGTTCCAGACGCAATTGGTGCAATAACCTCTTCTGCTGGCTGGGATACAATCAAAAATCAAGAATATTTGACTGAAGTGATTCAGGAGTTTCAAAGAAACGGAATAAGAACTTCGATTTTCGTTGATCCAATTTTAGAAATGATTGAAGGTGCGAAAAAAACAGGAACAGATAGAATTGAATTATACACAGAATCTTTTGCACATCAATATAGTTTAGGAAACGAAAAAGGAATTGATCCTTATGCTAAAGCTGCAGTATTGGCAAATGAATTAGGGTTAGGAATCAATGCTGGACACGATTTGAGTTTAGATAATATCAAATTTTTTAAAGAAAACATTCAAGGTTTATTAGAAGTTTCTATTGGCCATGCTTTAATTTCGGAGGCGCTTTATCTTGGTTTAGATAATACTGTAAATATGTATCTGAATAAATTGAAATAATTCTTTAAAAAGAAAAAATTAAAAATATGCTTTATTCAAAAATAGAAGGAGAAGGAAAACCATTTGTCATCATGCACGGATTTCTCGGAATGTCTGATAATTGGAAAACTTTAGCCGGGCAATATGTAGAAGCCGGATTTCAAGTTCATATTTTAGATTTAAGAAACCACGGTCGCAGTTTTCATTCAGATGAATGGAGTTATGAAGCGATGGTTCAAGATGTGTACGAATACTGTCAAGCAAATAATCTGACTAGAATAGATATTCTAGGACATTCGATGGGAGGGAAAGTAGCGATGCTTTTTGCTACGACACATCCAGAAATTGTAGACAAATTGATTGTGGCAGATATTGGTCCGAGATTCTACAAACAGCATCATCAGGATATTTTGGCAGGATTAAATGCAGTAGATTTTTCTGTAAAACCAAGCCGAAATGATGTAGAAGCAATTTTATCTCAATATGTTCCAGATTTCGGGACTCGTCAGTTTTTGCTGAAAAATCTATATTGGAAAGAGCCGGGACAATTGGCTTTTAGATTTAATTTAGAAGCTTTTAATAATAATCTGGATGCGATCGGAAAACCTTTGGCAGATCATTTGGTTTTTAATAATCCGACATTATTTATTAGAGGTGGAAATTCTGGCTATATTCAAGATGCTGATCTTGATGAAATTCGTAAGCATTTTCCAAATTTAAAATTAGAAACCATTCCAAATGCAGGACACTGGCTTCATGCTGAAAATCCGAAAATGTTTTTTGAATTGACAGCAACGTTTTTAAAAGAATAAAACACTTTTGATAAAATTTTATTATTTTTAAATAAATTTTAAACCTAAAAACTATGAAATTATTACTTAGACTTCTCGTTACGGCTGCTTTGGTTTTATTATTGTCTAACATTTTAACAGGGGTTCATGTTGCTAGTTTTGGTACAGCAGTAATTGTTGCAGTAGTTTTAGGATTGCTGAATATCTTTATTAAGCCAATTTTAGTGTTGTTAACTTTGCCAGTAACGTTTGTTACGCTTGGTTTATTTTTATTAGTCATAAACGCGGTAATTATTTTACTGTGCACTAATATTGTAGGCGGTTTTGCAGTAAATTCATTTTGGACAGCATTAATATTCAGCATTATTCTATCTATACTTCAATCTCTTACTTATAAAATACTAGGAGACGATAAATAAAAACAAATCGGCAGATTAAAACTGCTTCAAATACAATAGATTAAAAACTTGGTTGGGTTGCAAAAATTTTATAATTTTGCAACCCAATTTTATTATGTAAATTAAAGAAGAAGATGGATATTAAAAGAGTAGCAATAGACGCTGTAAACGAGACAATCGTTATGAACGTTGTTCATATGGATTATAAAGGTCAAGTAGCAAAAAGAATTAACGAAAAAATGCCTTTAGCGCAAGTAAAAGGATTTAGAAAAGGTGCAGTGCCTAAAGATCTTGTTGAAAAACAATACGGAAAAGGTATTAAACAAGAAGAGATTAAAAAAGTAGTTGATTTGGCTTTAGAGCGTTATATTCAATCTGAAAGATTAAATCTTTTAGGAACTCCTCTTGCTAAAGTAAACGAAGATTTTAACTGGGATGCTGAAGAATTAACTTTTGAATACGAAATTGGTTTAGTGCCAAATTTCGAAATTGATCTTGAAGCTAAAAACAATATCGTAAAATATATCGTTACTGCTGATGATAAATTAATCGACGGACAAGTAGAGCGTATCCAAAAACAATTTGGAAAAGCAGTTCCTCAAGAAGTTTCTGATGCTAAATCTGATTTAACTGGAACTTTCTCTAGCGAAGCAAACGGAATCAACAATACAACTACAATTGCTGTTGATGCATTCAGCAAAAAAGCTCAAAAACAATTCACAGGTAAAAAAGTTGGAGATGTTGTTACAGTAAGCACAAAAGGTTTATTTGAAGACGATCACCAATTAATGGATTACTTAAAAGTTGGTCACGAAGGTGTTCACGGTTTAGATGTTGAAGTAAACTTTACTATTGAGGCAATCAACGGTTCTGAACCAGCTGAATTAAACCAAGAATTATTCGACAAACTTTTTGGCGAAGGAAAAGTGGCTTCTTTAGAAGATTTAAAAGCTAAAATTAAAGAAGATGCTGAAGCTCAATTCGCTCAGCAAGCTGACCAAAAATTATTATTAGATGTTCAAGATTTCTTGATCGAAAACACAAAATTCGATTTGCCAGCTGAATTCTTGAAAAAATGGTTGCAAACTGTTGGAGAGAAAAAACTTTCTGCAGAAGAAGCTGAAGTTGAATACGCAAGATCTGAAAAAGGTTTACGTTTCCAATTAATCGAAGGAAAAGCTTTGGCTCAAAGCAATATCCAAATTACATTTGATGACTTGAAAGAGTTTACATCAAACGCAATCAGACAGCAAATGGCTCAATTTGGTCAAACTAACCCAACTGACGAAGAAGTTCAAGGAATCGTGGCTAGAGTTTTATCTAACCAAGACGAAGTGAAAAGACTTTCTGAGCAAGTTGTAGCAGCTAAAATGTTAGATATCTTCAAAGAAAAAGCTAACCCAACAACTAAAGAGGTTACTTACGAAGAATTTATTGCAGCTTCTTACGGAGAATAAATTTTAGTCTGAAAGTCAAAAGTTGTAAAGTCGAAAGTTAAGAAGTATACTTTTTAAAAATTAAGATTTTATTACAGAAACTGAAAGATAAAAATAATTATATTTGAACGTCAATGGAATTTTTTATTCTGTTGACGTTCTTTTTTTGTTTCAGGTTTGAAGTTGGTAAAAGTTTCTTAGAAAGAAAAACTTAGAACCTTAGCAGCTTAGAATCTTAGCATCTTAAAAAAGACGACAAATTGGCATTTCTTATAAAAAGGTATGAACTTTGTTTAATTCGTTTAAGTCACTTGCTGACTTTAGACTTTTCAACTTTAAACTAAAAATATGAACTACGGTAAAGAATTCAAAAAATTTGCTACAAAGCACCAAGGAGTAAACGCAATGTATTACGATAAAATCGTAGCAGCAATGACTCCAACAAACATGACTCCATATATTATCGAAGAGCGCCAATTGAATGTTTCTCAATTAGACGTTTTCTCAAGATTAATGATGGACAGAATTATCTTTTTAGGAACAGGCATCGACGATCAGATCGCTAATATTGTTCAGGCTCAGTTATTATTCTTAGAAAGTGCTGATGCTTCAAAAGATATTCAAATTTATTTAAACTCTCCTGGAGGAAGTGTTTATGCAGGTTTAGGAATTTACGATACAATGCAATACATCAAACCAGATGTAGCAACAATCTGTACAGGAATGGCAGCTTCTATGGGAGCAGTTCTATTATGCGCAGGAGCAGCAGGAAAACGTTCTGCATTGCCTCACTCAAGAGTAATGATTCACCAGCCATCTGGAGGCGCACAAGGTGTTGCAACAGATATGGAAATCAACTTACGCGAGATGTTGAAATTAAAAGATGAATTATACAACATTATTTCGCACCACTCTGGACAAACTTTTGACAAAGTGCACAAAGACAGTGAGCGTGACTACTGGATGAAAGCAGACGAAGCAAAAGAGTACGGAATGATTGATGAAGTATTAAGAAGAGGATAATTTTTAGGTTCTAAGTTGCGAAGACACTAAGATTCTAAGTGTTCTTTGTAATTTTAAAATCAAATAAAAAAATAAAAATATTAAGCTGTAAAGAGCTAAGTTTTTAAGTTTTAGGTCAAAAAGCTTAGAAACTTAGTATCTTTGCAGCTTAGTAACTTAAATAAAGAATGGCAAAAGTAGTATTAGAATGTTCGTTTTGTGGAAGAAAAAAGCCAGAAACTAATTTATTAATTGCAGGTATCAATGCACACATTTGTGATAAATGTATTGAGCAAGCACACGGAATTGTTTTAGAAGAATTAAAATCTAGCGGAAGCGCAAAATTAGTTGGGGACTTAATTTTAAAGAAACCAAAAGAAATTAGAGCTTTCCTAGATCAATATGTTATTGGTCAGGATCAGACTAAAAAAGTAATGTCGGTTGCGGTTTACAATCACTACAAACGTTTAATGCAACAGCAATTAGACGATGAAGTAGAGATCGAAAAAAGTAACATCATCATGGTTGGTCAAACAGGAACAGGAAAAACATTAGTGGCAAAAACGATTGCTAAAATGTTAGACGTTCCGTTGGCAATTGTTGATGCGACAGTATTAACAGAAGCAGGTTACGTTGGAGAAGACGTTGAAAGTATTTTGACACGTTTGCTTCAAGCTGCAGATTACGATGTAGCAAAAGCAGAAAGAGGAATCGTATTTATTGATGAGATTGATAAAATTGCTCGCAAAAGTGATAATCCGTCAATAACGCGTGATGTTTCTGGAGAAGGTGTTCAGCAAGCATTATTGAAATTGTTGGAAGGAACGGTTGTAAACGTACCGCCAAAAGGAGGACGTAAGCACCCGGACCAAAAATTTGTTGAGGTAAATACTCAAAATATCTTGTTTATTGCAGGTGGAGCTTTTGATGGTGTTGAACGCATTATTTCAAAACGCTTAAATCGTCAGGCGGTTGGTTACTCAACTTCTAAAAATGTTGATAATATCGACAAAGACAATTTATTGCAATACATTATTCCGAAAGATATTAAAGATTTCGGATTGATTCCAGAGATTATTGGTCGTTTGCCAGTTTTAACGCACATGGATCCTTTGGATAAAGAAACGCTTCGTGCCATTTTAACACAACCTAAAAATGCATTGATCAAACAATATCAGAAATTATTCTTGATGGATGATGTTGAGTTTACTATAACAGATGAAGCTTTAGATTTTATTGTAGACAAAGCTTTAGAATATAAATTAGGAGCTCGTGGATTACGTTCTTTATGCGAAGCAATTTTGACAGATGCTATGTACGAACTGCCAACTTCAGATGATACAAGTCTGACAATTGACAAAGAATACGCAGAACATACGCTAAGCAAAAACTTGCTGAAACGTATGGAAATTGCTTCTTAAGCTATAAAATCAACTTTGACAAAGTTCAATTATAAAACCTGTTCATTTATTTGAGCAGGTTTTTTTTATTTTCTTTTTTGTTTGGTTTCATGAAAACTAAACTTCTGTTTTAGCCCTGATCGAAACGGCATCCTTTTGCTGTGGGGTTCACAGCAAAAGATACAGTGAAGAGCAGGACAGATGTTCTTTTGGAAACGAAATGTGCTGCTTTTAATAAAATTATTGCACTCTAAATTTCTCGCGATACTCAATTGGTTTCATGCCAACCATTTTATAAAAAACCTTTCTAAAGGCTTTTGGATCGTTATAGCCAGTTTTTTCGATAATTTCTGAAATCGAAAGCTGGGTTTGCTCTAGATATTTCTTTGAACTTTCGACTCTAATATTTTGTAGATATTCAATTGGCGGAATTCCGGTTACTTGTTTAAAACGGCGTGTCATGTTTCTGGCACTTGTCGGAATGTCTTTTGTAATTTCTTCTAGTTTTTCGATGGTGTGATATTGGCTTTCAATTTTTTGCTGTAACATGGCAACCAAAGTGTCATTGTGTAAATGGTTTGGTCTGAAAGTGCTAAAATAGCTTTGCTTGTATCGGTTTAAGTCGATAGAAAATATTTTAGCAATTTTAACTGCCATTTCGTTACCGCAGAATTTTTGAATCAAAAGAATCAATAAATGAAAAGTTGAGGTAGATCCTCCGCTTGTATATAAACTTCCGTCGGCGGTTAAAGTTTCTTCTGGTTTTAATTTCACCATCGGAAAGGCTTTTGTAAAAGCGCTGCAAGCATCAACATGGGTTGTAGCAAGTTTTTCGTTTAATAAACCAGATGCGGCAAACAAAAATGCGCCAGTACAAAAACTGGCTAATTCGGCTCCAGTTTTATGTTGTTTTTGAAGCCAAGGAATAAAGTTTTTATTCTTTTTAATCATCTCGCTCATATTATCAGTAGTAAAAGCGGGAATTAAAATTAAGTCTAGAATAATTTCTGAAGTTTCAATGGAATTACTTTTATATCCAAATATATTTCCTTGATCGTTTTGCTCTTTAGATTGAAAAATCATTATTTCAAATGGTTTTTCTGTTCCCGATGTAAGTTTATTTGCAGTTTCAAAGACTTCTAATATCGCGGCTATACTTAATAATTTATAGTCGTGAGGTACGATTAAACCTAGTTTCTTGCTCATGATATTTGTTATTTTTTGGAATTTCAGTTAACACAAAAATAAGCAAATTGTCTTAAATGCCCCTAAAGTTGACTTTTATTGTCGTTTTAAACTAATCTTAAAATTTTACATTTGCTTTGATTAATTTGTAATTTTATAAAGATGAAAACAAAGATATTCTTAAATCTTGCGGTAAAAGATTTAAATCGTGCAGTGAAATTTTTTAATGAACTTGGTTTTTCTACAAATCCAAAGTTCACAAATGAACAGGGAGCTTGTATAGTAATTAGTGATAACATTTTTACAATGCTTTTGGTTGAAGAGTTTTATCAAACCTTTACTCCAAAGAAAATTTGTGATTCTACTACAACAAGCGAAGTCCTTATTTCTCTTTCTATGGAATCACGTGAGAAAGTAGATGAAACAATTGAGAAAGCGGTAAAAGCTGGTGGAATAGATTATCAAGAAGCAAAAGATTATGGTTGGATGTACCAAAGAACATTTCTAGATTTGGATGGACATCATTGGGAAGTCTTTTTTATGGATGAAAGTCAAATTCCAACCAATTAAAGATGATTTTGGTAGAAGTTATAATTAATGCATCAATAGAAAAAGTTTGGGATTTTTGGATTACGCCAAAACATATCCAAAACTGGAACAGTGCTTTTGATAATTGGTATACGTCTTATGCTGAAAATGATTTGCAAGAAAAAGGAAAGTTTAGATATGAAATGAGATCAAAAGATAAAGATGAAAGTTTTGATTTTGAGGGAATATATACAAAAGTTGAAAAATTTCAGTTAATAGAATATAAGCTTTCAGACAATAGAATCGGAAGCGTTCATTTTGAAGATTTTGGAAACAATGTAAAGCTTGTTGAATATTTTGAGCCCAATAAAACTGATTCTGAAAATATGCAAAAGCAATGGTGCCAAGATGTGATTGATAACTTTAAGAAATACACAGAGAGATTTTAAAACGAAATTTATTTATAATAATGATAACAATAAAAAATACTGTAAAAGCATCTGCAGAGAAAGTTTGGAAGTTTTGGAATACACCAGAACATATTACAAAATGGAGTTTTGCTTCTCCAGATTGGCACACGCCTCACGCAGAAGCAGATTTAAGAGAAGGAGGAAAATTTAAATCGACTATGGCTGCCAAAGATGGGAGTATGAGTTTTGATTTTGGAGGCGAATTTACTTTAGTAAAACCAAATGAAGCACTTTCGTATGTTCTGGGAGATGGAAGAAAGGTTGAAATTACTTTTACAGAAACTGCAGAGGGTGTAGAAATTGTAGAAAGTTTCGACCCAGAAACTCAAAATCCAGAAGAAATGCAGCGCGCAGGCTGGCAGGCAATTTTGGATAATTTTAAAAGTTACGTAGAGGCTAATTAATTTTAGCTTCAAAGTCTCAAAGGTCAAAGATTACAAACTTAAATTAGCTTATATCACTTATATGGTTTAAAAGAAATAAATATCTAACCCAACAAAAAAAACAAAAAATGACAAAACAAATATGGTTGAATCTTCCTGTAAAGGACGTAGCAAAAGCGAAAGATTTTTTTTGGAAAATTGGTTTTTCGTTTAATGAACAGCATGACACCCCAAGTTCGACTTGTATGGTTGTAGGTGAAGGACATTTTGTAGTAATGCTTTTTGAAGAAATGCTTTTTTCTAGTTTCTCTCAAAATAGTATTACTGATACTAAATCGAGTTCGGAAGTATTGATTTCAATCGATGCTGAAAGCAGAGAAGAAGTTGATGAACTAGCTGAAAAAGTAAAACAAGCTGGCGGAACTGTGTTTGCTCCTCCTGCAGAGAGTCAGGGTTGGATGTATGGTTGTGGTTTTGCCGATTTGGACGGTCATCGTTGGAATGTCTTATTTATGGATTTTAGTAAATTACCAGATTAAAATGGAAAAATTAGTTTTTAATATCAAGATCAAGGCTCCCAAAGAAAAGATTTGGAAAGTCTTATGGGACGACGAAACTTACCGAAAATGGACAAGTTCTTTTTGTGGAGAAAGTTACGTTGAATCGAGTTGGAACGAAGGCGACAAAATTTATTTTTTGGGCGCAGCTGGAGAAGGAATGAATAGTTTAATTGAAAAAAAAATTCCAAATGAATACATGGCTTTTAAGCATTTGGGTGAACTGAAAGATTATAAGGAAGTTCCGCCAAATGCAGAAACAGAACAATGGACTGGAGCCATGGAAACCTATCGTTTAGATCAAAAAGGGGATTTGGTTGATCTTCATGTGGAAGTTGATGTGATCGAAAAGCATATAGACTATTTTAAAGAAGCATTCCCAAAAGGATTGGAGACCATTAAAGAGTTATCTGAGAAATAGAGAATGTATGAGAAAGAAACAAAAACAAAGACAAAGACTTTGTTTTGTGCTTCAAACGGAATTAACAATTTATAATTAACAATTAATAATTAAAAAAAATGGCAGCAATAAATCCATATTTAATGTTTAACGGAACTTGTGAAGAAGCGTTCCTGTTTTATAAATCGGTTTTTGGAGGAGATTTTCCGTATATCGGAAAATTTAAAGACGCTCCAGCAGAAGAAGGAGAAGTGCTTTCTGAAGAAGCATTAAATCGCATTATGCATGTTTCGCTTCCAATTGGAAATACCATTTTAATGGGAAGTGACAGTCATCCTAGATACGGAGACGTAGGTTTTGGAGATAATTTTTCGATTTCTATTAATACAGAAAGTACAGAAGAAGCAGATAGAATTTTTAACGGACTTTCGGCTGGAGGAAAAGTTGAAATGCCAATGAACAATACTTTCTGGGGATCTTATTTCGGAATGTTTAAAGATAAATTTGGTGTCAATTGGATGGTGAGTTTTGATAAAAACATTCCAAATCAATAGCCAAAAAGTTACGTTATTTTAATAATAAAAGATAATTGTTAAATTACTCGAAAAAGCACATTTATATGTGCTTTTTCTTTTCAAAAAAACAAGGATTATTCTTTTTTATCAACGAGAGATTGCCGATTTTTGTCGCTTCAAAATCAAGAAAGAAAAATGGCAGCAGAAGATAAAGAGATAATTTTATTAAAAGTTTCAGGACACGATAAAATTGGAGTTACAGCAGGTTTAACGGCTGTTTTAGGAGCATACGATGCTAATATATTAGATATCGGCCAAGCTGATATTCATGACACACTTTCTTTAGGAATTTTGTTCGAAATTGCAGCAGGTTCATCTTCGGCTCCTGTTTTAAAAGATCTTCTTTTCAAAGCTTATGAATTAGAAATCAAAGTAAAATTTATTCCGATTTCTATTGAAGATTACGAAACTTGGGTAAAATCACAATCTAAGCAACGATACATCATTAATATTTTGGGCGAAAAACTAGCAGCTTCTCAATTGGCAGCAGTTACCAAAATCATGTCAGATCAAAACCTAAATATCGATTCTATTATCCGATTAACAGGAAGAACTTCTATTGTAGAAAAAGAAGAATATCCGCGTTCTTGTATTCAATTGTCTGTGACAGGAGAGATTGTAAATAAAATTGTCATGACAGCAAGTTTTATGGAAGTCTCTAGAGCACTAAATGTCGATATTTCTTTCCAAGAAGATAATATTTATAGAAGAAACCGCCGCTTGGTTTGCTTCGATATGGATTCTACTTTAATCCAAACCGAAGTAATCGATGAATTAGCAGAATTGAATGGAGTAGGAGATCAAGTTCGCGCCATTACGGAATCGGCTATGAATGGCGAAATCGACTTTAATGAAAGTTTCAAAAAACGTATGGCACTTTTGGAAGGTTTGAGCGAAGAAGTATTGCAAAATGTAGCAATCAATTTACCAATCACGCAAGGAGCACATCGTTTAATGAAAGCTCTAAAATATTACGGTTATAAAACCGCTATTCTATCTGGAGGATTCACTTATTTTGGAGAATATCTTCAAAAAGAATTAGGAATAGATTATGTTCATGCCAATCAATTAGAAATAAAAGACGGTAAACTGACAGGTAAATATTTAGGCGATATTGTTGATGGCCAGAAAAAAGCTGAATTCTTGAAAGCAATTGCCGAAAAAGAAGGAATCCATATCAATCAAACCATTGCAGTTGGAGATGGAGCAAACGATTTACCAATGCTAAACTTAGCAGGTCTAGGAATTGCTTTTCATGCCAAACCAAAAGTAAAAGAAAGCGCGTCAACATCAATTTCAAGTTTAGGTCTTGATGGTGTTTTATATTTGTTAGGCTACCACGACAGATATATCGATATGATGTAGAAGGCAATGCTGTGCAATTTTTGTCATTTCGACGAAGGAGAAATCCTCGTAAGAAACTCGACAAAGATTGGTTTTCGTTGCGAAGCTACTTGTAGAGATTTCTCCTTCGTGAAAAGACATACTGAATGTAATAAAAGCAAACAAACCTCAGTCTTTACAATAAAAGGCTGAGGTTTTTTTATATGGGCATGTTACGACGTGGCGAATAAAAATATCCGTTTCACAAGAGCGATAGCGAACTGGTGAAGAAATTCTTTTATTTTTAAAGAAAAAAAGGACTTCACTTCTATCCCTTATGTAAGTTTGGTAGAATCAGTGGTTTTAATTTAAGTTTATTTTTTCTTTTAATTCATTATAAATTTTTTCAGTGCATGGAGTTTTAATATCTAACTCAATTCCGTAATTAATTATTGGACTGGCAAATAGTTCTAACTCATTATTTGCTTTGTTTGAGTTGATATCAAGCTGTAATGAAGTTGGTGTTTTTGGCGGAAAAGTTGCTGCTTTTTTAAAAGTCTTTTCAATGATTTCCTCACTTAGGTTAATTCCTTTTTTGTCCGCTATAAGTTTAATCTCTTTCATGATTCCTTCAGCTTCATTTCTTTGTAAAGAAACTGTACAGACTTCTCCAATTGACGAATTGTATTTAGAAGTTACTAAACCAAAACTAGCGATAAAAATAAATTTAGTCCAGATTTCAGTAAAAGAATCATCTTTCAATTCAAAATCTATTTTGCTTTCAGATAATAAATCAATGGTCCAGTCAATGTTTTCATTAAAATTTTCGGGATCGCGTCCAATAAATATTTTTCCTGGCTTTCCTTTGTGTTCAACAATTCCCTTTTCTTTTATATGAGAAGCGACATAAATACAACTTGGCAGAATAGTATTTTTAGGAATTATTTTTCTTATTCTTTCATAAATGTCAGCCCCATTCATCATAGGTAATATAATGGTCTTTGGACTAATGATTTGAATCATCTGTTTGCAGATATTTTCAAGATCATATTCTTTCGTGCAAACTAATATTAAATCAGGAGATTGTACCTCTTTTATATTATCATAAATAAATTCAGGTTTTGTAACCGAATTAGGGTGTTCGCTAGAAAGTAAAATTAATCCATTGTTTTTAACAGCATCATAAGTTTGCTCTCTTGCAATAAATGTAATTTGATGTTGTTTTTTAGTCTCATTGGCTTGATTTATTTTAAAACCAAAATAACCTCCAACTCCGCCGAGTCCAACTACGACAATATGTTTTCTTTCCATTTTTTTATTTTTTTACAAATATCATTTCTTCTGCGTTTACTAATACTTGTCAAATGATAAGAATTTAGAAATGGGAAGTATCTCTTCTAATACGGCTTAACGAAGTATCTGTAATTCCAAGATAAGAAGCTATAATCTTGAGCGGTACATGCTTAAATATATCGGGTCTTTGTTTTAAAAGCTTTAAATATCTAGTTTCGGCTTTTTGACTTACCATTTCTATAAGTCTATCGTTAAGCTTGTGGTAATTAATTACAAACAACAGTCGGCTAAATTCTCTAAATTGAGAAATAGAATGAAAATTGTCTTGAACAGTCTCTAAATCCGTTTCCCAAAAAGTACAATCTGTAATGGTTTGAAACGTTTCTTTGGTAGGTTCCTTTTTAAAAAAAGAAAGAAAGTCGTTTACAAAGCAAGGTGCAGTGAAGATATTTGTAATGATTTCGTCATTATCTTCGTTTAGAATAAAAGACGCCATGTAGCCTTTTTCTAAAAAGTAAGTTTTGGTGCTTACCGTTTCTTTATCCAGTAGAATAGAGTTCTTTTCTAATTTAAAGGGAGTAAAATTTTTAGTGATTTTTTCTACAATCTCTTTTTCTATTGGAAACAGGGAATGGAAAAAGTTATTTAAAACTAATTTATCTTCGGGGTTACTCACTATCTGTTTTTTTTGGATTTATTCAAGTATGTATAAGTGCAATCTAGGCCGATTGCAAAATGGAAGATAGACTTTTAAAAGTCCGAAATCCTTTTAGCAGCAACAAACACCTCTTTGTTGAGAGCGAAAAGTCTCGTAATTTTATGTTGCACTACGAGTCAGAATTTTGGGTCTGTAAAGTTTTGTCTAAAACTTTTTTGAGTTTATTTTCGAGATTCTAATTCTCTTTTAATTTCTTTTAAATTTTTCAGATTTAAATAAAGGATAAACAACAAAGCAACAGGAATAATATTCATTGCGCTAAAACCTTTCATAAAAACAATAAATATATTAAGAACAAATAAGACAAAAAGGACAACACAAAATATAGCATTGACAGTTTTTAATGTCTTCTGATTTTTTATCAGTTCTTCAGTAGTCAGGTCACTAAATTTTGTTTCTTTCATCTCTATTAAATAAAATTGTTTAACACATTTCCTTTAACTGTTCCAAATAATCTCTCTGATTGGATAGCCTCGGAATTTTATGTTGTCCGCCCAATTTATCTCTTTCTTTCAACCAGTCATAAAAAAGATTTTCGCGAGCAACATTAATTACCAAAGGATTCAAAGTCATATTATTGTAGCGTTTTGCTTCGTAATCTGAGTTTAAAGTTTGCAATGTTTCGTCTAAAACCTTTTGGAAAAGACCAACATCAGCTGGATGTTTCTTAAATTCGATCATCCATTCGTGTGCGCCTTTTTCTTTGTCGTGCATAAAAATAGGAGCAACGGTATAATCTATAACTTCAGTTTGCGTAACCTGGCAAGCTTTCGCAATTGCTTGATCGGTGTTTTCTACCATTAACTCTTCACCAAAAACATTGATATGATGTTTTGTTCTTCCTGTAACTCTAATCCTGTACGGATTCAGTGATGTAAAACGAACCGTGTCGCCAATCAGATAACGCCACAAGCCAGAATTTGTTGTGATAACAATAGCATAGTTTTTATTCAGTTCTACATCTGCTAAACGAATTACTTTTTGGTTTGGAGTTCCAAAAGTGTCCATTGGAATAAATTCGTAGAAAATTCCGTAATCCAACATTAGCAATAAATCACTTGAATTATTTAAATCCTGAATCGCAAAAAAGCCTTCAGAAGCGTTATAGATTTCGTAGTATCTAAAATCTTTGCTTGGCAGCAGTTTTTTGTATTGTTCTTTATAAGGAGAAAAACTTACGCCACCATGAAAGTAAACTTCCAAATTTGGCCAAAGTTCCAATAAACTTTGTTTACCAGTATTTTCTAAAACTTTATTCATTAAAACTAGCATCCAAGAAGGAACTCCTGCAAAACTGGTTACGTTTTCATTTTTTGTTTCGTTAATGATGGCAGCGATTTTAGTTTCCCACTCGCTCATAAGTGAAGTTTTGCTGCTTGGTGTACTGCTAAATTCAGCCCAAATTGGCATATTTTCAATTAAGATTGCCGATAAATCGCCAAAGAAAGTATTGTTGTTTTCGTAAATCTGAGAGCTTCCTCCTAAACGAAGACTTTTTCCTAAAAACAATTCAGAATCTTCATTATTATTCAAATAAAGGCATAAAAGATCTTTACTTCCTTTATAGTGGCAATCTTCCAGCGCTTCGTTACTTACAGGAATAAATTTGCTTTTTGCATTTGTTGTTCCGCTAGACTTAGCAAACCATTTAATTGGTGTTTCCCAAAAAACGTTCTGCTCACCCAAACGTGTGCGCTCAATTAATGGTTGCAATTCTTCATAAGTCGCAATAGGAACTCTTTCTGCAAAGGTCTGATAGGAATTGATACTCGAAAAATCATATTGTTTTCCAATAACTGTATTTTCAGATGCCGTCAATAAGTTGTGCAATAATTCTTCTTGAACTTCATTTGGGTATTTTAAAAAAAGCTCTATTTGATGAATCCTTTGTTTTAGGACCCACGATGCAAACGAATTGATAATAGATAAAGGCATGAATTTGGTTTTTAGTTAACTAATTTTAGGTTTTAAATCTCACAATCTATAGTAAAACTAAAAACTTAAAATTTGAATATCGAGAGACAAGTAGTAACTTTGTATTCATATCAAAAATAATATTTTTTTGTAAAAAACAATTCGATTTGAAGTAAAGATTCTACCCAATAAGTCGAATTTTAACACAAAAAACTTTAAATCTTTTAATAAATCCGAATCAGCAATTATAAATAAAAATACGAATGCAATATCAAGGCGTACTGACAAAAATGCAAACTGAACTTGGAAGCCCAATCCAATATTATTTGGTCTTTGAAGATAGTTTCTTAAATGTTAATCAATTATTAGATAAAGAAATTGAAATCAATTTTGTAGGCAGTCAATGCTTAAATTGTGGTAAAAAGAAAAAAATATACCGACAAGGTTTTTGTTACGAGTGTTTTTATTCAAGTCCTGCTGTTGGAGATTGGATTATGAGACCAGAATTAAGCACGGCGCATTTAGGAATTGCAGATAGAGATTTAGAATATGAATCAAAAGCGCAATTGCAACCGCATATTGTATATTTGGCTTCGGCATGCGAAATAAAAGTTGGTGTAACTCGCAAATCGCAAGTTCCAACTCGTTGGATCGATCAAGGTGCTTCTCAAGCTATTGCAATTGTTGAGGTTCCAAATCGATATCTAGCAGGAATTACAGAGGTCGCTCTAAAAGATCATTATACAGACAAAACCAACTGGAGAAAAATGTTGCAGAACTCTGTTCAAAGTTTTGATTTAATTGCAGAAAAAGCGAAGATTGAAAGTCTGATTCCAGCAGAAGTTAAAGATTATTTTTATGCACAAAAAAATGATGTTTACGAGCTTCAATATCCTGTTTTGAGTTATCCAGCAAAGGTGAACAGTTTGAATTTAGATAAGACACCTTCTTTCAGCGGAAAATTAACTGGAATTAAAGGTCAATATTTATTATTTGAAAACGGAACTGTCTTTAATATTCGAGGATCAGAAGGTTATGTGGTTACAATAAACGTCTAGATTTATTGGGAGGTCGTCGATGTTTTTAGTGTAACTATCTAGTTATTTGTTGATTACAGAATAATTTATCGTAATTTTATATCGCTTCCAAAAGCAAAAAATGTAAATATTGATACATTTGGTTACAATTTTGTAACAAATGCTTATTGGAAGAATTTATTTTTAGAAAATAAAAGAGACTAGATTTGAGTCTGTCACTTTTTCTAAAATTTAATTAAGATTTTATAATTCGTAAATTATTCCATAAATGAGTGTTTTAAGCAAAATAAATGTACATAGGCGTAGCATAATGCGCAACCTGACTAAGAATGTTGGAAAAACAAATATGCAGAACGATTTTATTTTGGTTGATAAAAGCGAAATTAAAAGAGTTCTTATTTGTAGGCCAAATGGAAGGTTAGGAAACCTTTTATTAATTACACCGCTTGTTCAGGAAGTGTCCGAAATGTTTCCAAATTGTAAAATTGATTTATTTGTAAAAGGAACATTAGCTCCTATTATTTTTGAAAAATACGATACTGTCGACAAAATAATCCATTTGCCTAAAAAACCATTTAAAAGCTTGATTGCCTATTCAAAGGTTTGGATTTCGTTAAAAAAAACTCCCTATGATCTAGCGATTAATGTAGATCAAAACTCTTCTTCAGGCCGATTAGCGGTTCAGTTCTCAAATGCCAAATACAAGTTTTTCGGAGATTCAAATGATGAAATCGCAGAGAAAAAAAGTGATTTTGAACATATTGCAAAGTATCCTGTTTATAATTTTCGAAATTATTTGGCAAAATTGAGATTGCCAACAAGTAGTAATAAAATAATTGCTCCTTTAGATCTTAAATTAACAGCTTCTGAAATTTCAGAAGGAAGAAAAATATTAGGAGAACTAACAAATAACGACAAAAGAACAATCTGCATTTTTACCTACGCAACAGGTGCAAAATGCCTTTCAGAAGAGTGGTGGGAAAAGTTCTATTCTCAACTTACCGCAGAATATAAAAACTACAATATTATTGAGGTTTTACCTGTAGAAAATGTATCTCAAATCGGATTTAAAGCTCCGACATTTTATAGTAAAGATATCCGAGAAATAGGATCTGTTATTGCAAATGCCGATTTGTTTATTGGGGCCGATAGCGGAATTATGCATTTATCAAGCGCAGTGCATACACCAACAATTGGGCTATTTTCGGTATCTAATTTGAAAAAATATGAACCTTATGATAATTGTAGTGTTGGAATAGATGTTAATCTGTACACGAAAAAAGAATATATAAAAACGATAAATTCAATTTTGAGTAGCGGTACCTTAAATATTTATTCGAGAGCAATATAGAAACAAAAAAAATCCTGTTCGAAAGAACAGGATTTTTTTTGTTTCTCAGTTTCTCAGTTTCTCAGTTTCTCAGTTTCTCAGTTTCTCAGTTTCTCAGTTTCTAAGTTTCTGAGTTTCTGAGTTTTTTTTCTTAGAGAAACTCAGAAACTTAGCATCTTAGTATCTTAGCATCTTTCTAAGGATTCTTCTTCTTAAACAATCCATTCAACAAATCACTTGCTTTTTTAGTCACTTCTTGAGTTTTTTGCTCTTTTTCAGTTTTAGCAGCTTGAGTTGTATCTTTTGCTTTTGTGTTTTTGTTGATTAAATCTGTAAGCGCGGATGTTCCTTTTTGAGTAAGTTTTTCTTTTTGCTGATTAACCAATTGTGTAGTCAAATTGCTTACGGCAGTTTTCATATCGGTACTGATTTTCGGATTTGAAAAATTGCCAGTCAAAGAAGCATTGATTGGTATATTATCTAGTTTTGCAGCATCTGCAGGAGATAATTTCGCAATTAAATTGTTGGCTTCGGTTCCTAAATATTTAGCAGGAACGTCAAATTTAATCGTATAATTCATTGTTTGGTCAAAACCGTGAGTTCCGCCAATTGTAGCTTTAATGTCTTGATATTTAATATCAAATGGTTTTACATTTACTTTTCCATTCTCAAAAGACAATGCCATTTTCAAATCGTTTAGATTCAATTTGTTTAAATCTAAGAACTTAACATTTGAAGTAAGCGAATTTAAAACTGTAGAGTTTTTAGCATTTACAGTAGTTGATAATAATTGGCCTAATAAATCTCCTGATATTGATTTTAAATCTGGAGTCAATTCTTTGGCGTCCAAATTACCATTTAATTTAATAGTCGAATTTAATTTACCGTTAATGATTCCTGCAATTGGAGCTATCTTTTTCATCATATCCAATTGAGTAAAAGTTTGTGCAATATCAACTTGATTGAATCCTAAATTCATATCAAAAGTTGGCACTTTTTCTTTTGTAGAAACAGCTCCGTTAAGTCCAATTGACCCGCCGAAGATATTTGTTTTAAAGTTTTCAAGAGTGGCTTTTTCGTCTTTAATAATCAATCTTCCAGCAACATCTTGAAGTTTTAAGTTGTCGTATAAAACAGTTGTAGCTTTTGCATTTAATGTACAATTTAAGAAAGCTGGAATCTTCATTGCATCAGCTGGTTTTGCAGGAGTTTTGGTTTCTTCTTTTGCAGGTTCGCCAGAGGTCATAAAGTCATCAACAGCCAATTGTTTAGAACTCATATTAAAGTTTCCTTTAAGCTCTTGTTTTTTAAACATAAAACCATAGAAATTCTCTAAAACTCCATTAATGCTGATATCACTTTTTCCAGTTGTAGCATCAAATTGTTTTAAGTTGATCTTACTCGGATTAAATTCAACCAAAGCCGTGCTGATGTTCATCGATTTGTTGTTTTCGTCGGTATATTTAAATCCTGACAAACTCATTGTACCAGCATTTTTGATATTTTGATATTCGCTTTTTTCTACAGAAGCCATATCAAAGTTTGTTGTAACGTCAGCTTTTAAAATACCTGCTAAAGGTTTATCCATTTTAATTGGATATGCTTTAGAAAGATTTGCTAAGTTGATTGTTCCTTTTAAAGCTGCGTCAACAATTGGATTTACAGTTATGTTTTTGATATTCGCTTTAGCGTTAAAAACATCTTGATCAATTCTAAAAGACAACTTATCTAGATTGACATAAGTATCATTTAAGATTCCAGTTTCGTTGATGATTTTGGTATCAATTACAATATTTTGAACCGATTTTGGAAGATTAGGATATTGGAAAGAAGAATTGTTTGAAGCGATTTCGATATTAAATTTAGGAACCGTAGTGTCTGTCAATTCACCTTTTGCAAAACCATTTACAGTAAAATCTCCAGTCGTTTTTACACCTTCTAAGCTAGATGCATAAGCCGAAGGAATTAAACCTAAGAAATTGGTAAACGATGAAGTAGGAGTTTTAAATTTCAAATCATAAATCTGCGCTTTTTCAGCCATTTGAATAAATCCGTCAAACTCTAAAGGCAATTGATTGATAAGAGCCTTGTTTTCTTTAAAAGTATATTTGCTTTTTTCTAAATCAATTCCAAGAACAGCATCTAAAGTTAGTTTTACATTTTTCATGTAATTCATTTTATCCATGTCCAATGAAACTTTTGCAGAAGATTTTGTTGTTAAATCTAATTTTGAATTGGTAAAATCTCCAGTTCCTTCGTGGTTTAAACTGTCAATAACCATTCTAATTTTAGAACCTTGATCGATATATCTAAAAGTAAAATTCTCGATTTTATAATTCTGAATTTTTAATGCAAGTGGTTTGCTTGCTTCGTCTTTCGTTTCTTCTTTTTTGTCTTTTAAGGCAATATCGAAGTTTCCTACGCCATCTTTATTGAATATAATGTTTATTAATCCGTTTGTTGAACTAATTCCCTGAATACTTAAAGGTTCATCTTTTCCTTTAAAAAGTTCTTTCACGCTCATTTTTAAATTTAGTTGTCCTAAAGAAACCAGCGTGTCGCCTTCAAAAGGAGCTTTGTTGATAATAACTAATTTCTCGATTCCAACTGTTGCGTTAGGGAAATTCTTGAATAAACTTAAATCTGCATCTGTAAAACTTACTTTAGCATCAACACTTTCATTGATGGCTTCAACGATTTTAGCCTTGATTTGATCTTTAAATAAAAACGGAATGGCAAATAATGCAGCAACAAATACCACAATGACTATGGCACTTATTTTTAAAACTTTTTTTAGCATATAAATAGATTTGAGGGTTTAACGTGTTAAAATCGACTCTTGCAAAAATAGTTTTTTTTACTAGAGTTTGAAGATAAAGTTTTCTTAATTGCGTAAGAATTTTATTAAAATTTTCACATAAAAAAATCCGTTAAGAACTATTTTCAAAACGGATTTTTTAGGGTGTTTATTTTATTATTTCTGAATAAATGAAACTATTTTTTCAACTAGTATTTCAGAAATAGGAAGTGTTTCATTATTGTAACTGGCTAAATTATCTTCCTGATTGCCATCAATGATTTTCATAATATGATTCATCTTGTCAATTATCTGTAGATCTGCATTTTTATTAGCTTGTTTTAAATTTTCTGCATCTTTTACAGCAATCTGCATGTCATTATTTCCTTGCAGGATTAAAACTGGAATAGTAAGCTTTTGTATTTCGGTCTGCGGATTGTATTTAAACCAAGAAATCAAATAAGGCTGAATGCTTGGTCTGAAAAGAGAATTAAGCATAGGATCTACTTTTTTAACTTCAAATCCGTTTTTTAAACTATCAATAATAGGGAAGGTCAAGTCATTAAGTGGTTTCATTGACTTGGCGCCAATTTGAGTTTTTAAGATTTGATCTGCAGGTTCGCCTGCGCCTGCAATAGAAACAAACTTATCTGCTTTTGTACTGGCCACCATTCCAATCAAAGAGCCTTCACTGTGACCGATTATAATTACTTTAGAAAAACGTTTGTCCTGTTTTAAATAATTAATCCAGCTTTTGGCATCTTGAATATAATTTTCAAAAACCAGACTGCTTTCAGATCCGCCAGCTGCTTTGCTTTCTCCAATAGCTCTTTTATCATATCGCAATGATGCAATTCCGTTTTTAGCCAAAGCTTCTGCCAGCATTTTTAACGAGTTGTTTTTCATCATCGGATTGTTCCCGTTTCTATCCGTTGGACCAGAACCGGCAATAATTAAAGCAACCGGAAATTTTTTGGTCAAATCTGGAGTTGTCAGCGTACCAAAAATCTGATCGTTGTTAATCTTTAATATTGCTGGTGTTTCCTTAAACGTGGTTTCTTTTTTGTCTTGAGCGTTTATGAAACTCCAAAACAAAATCGTCAAAAAAAGAATTATTTTATTCATCTTAATTCAATTAATAAATATTGATTCCGTAAGGCAATATCGCTTGCACTCCTTTTTGTTTTTGAAATTTCTTAACCTGCTCTAGAAGTAGGTAATTTTCTTCTCCAATTTCTTCTTTTATAAAAGCTTCTTTAGATTTTGCAAAAGGTAGATTTCCTAGCAAATCGTTAAGTGTTTTTTCATATTCAGGATAATTTTGAGTGCTATATTTTTTTAGTTTAGCAATTTTAGCTGCTTCAGCAATAGCGTCATTTAATCCGCCAATTTTATCAACTAAACCAATTTTTAAAGCTTCGGTTCCAGACCAAACTCTACCTTGAGCAATTGAATCAACTTGTGAAAAAGTCATTTTACGGCCTTCTGCAACATGAGTAACAAATGTGTTGTAGATTTTTTCGACTCCTTCTAAAGTAAAAGCTTTAAATTTCTCGTCAACAGGCAAGAACGGACTGTAGTTTGCAGCGTTTTCATGAGTTTTAACCTGCTCAGAATTGATTCCTAATTTGTTAGCCAACGGACTGAAATTTGGCAACATTCCAAAAACTCCAATAGATCCTGTAATGGTATTGTTTTCGGCAAATATTTTATTGGCGTTGCAAGCAATATAATAACCGCCAGAGGCAGCATAGTTACCCATAGAAACCACAACTGGTTTTACTTTTTTTGTAATTTCAATTTCTCTCCAAATTAAATCAGAAGTAAGAGCACTTCCGCCTGGGCTGTCAATTCTAAGAACGATAGCTTTAACGTCATCATTTTTTCTGGCTTCTTGCAAAGAACGTCTCATAGAGCCTTCTCCAATTGTGTTTACATCTCCTTCCCCGCTTCCGATTTCGCCTTGAGCGTAAATAATCGCAATTTGATCGCTTGAAGCATTATCTAAAGCTGTTGCTAAGTGATTTTGAGTATAATCTGAGATTGAAATTTTATTGTAATCTTCATCTTTATCTACTTTCAGCGCTTTTCTAATGGCATCGTGATAAACATCTTCGTAAGCAACAATATCTACTAAATGCTGTTCTTTTGCCATTTCTGGAGTTCTAGCCAAAAGTCCGCTTGCAATTTCGTTTAGTTTAGGTAACGGAATATTTCTGCTTTTTGAAATATCAGCAGAAACGGTTGTCCAAATTGAGTTTAAAAGTGCCGTTATCTGTTCTCTGTTGGCATCGCTCATTTTATTGTCTAAGAAAGGCTCAACAGCACTTTTGTATTTTCCGTGACGAATCACTTCCATATGGATTCCAGATTTATCTTGGAAATCTTTGAAAAACATAACTTCAGAAGAAAGTCCTTTAAAGTCTAAATCTCCGGCAGGATTTATATAAATAGTATTGGCAACAGAAGTTAAATAATATTCTTTCTGCGAATAAGTATTGGCGTAAGCCCAAACAAATTTACCTGATTTTTTGAAGCTTTCTAAAGCGTTTCTTAAATCTTTATATTGCGCAAGACCAAGTGAAGATTCATCATTTAAAATCGAAATTCCTTTAATGTTGTCGTCTGTTTTTGCTGCTTCAATAGCATTGATTACATCGGTCAAACCTATGCCTTTTTTGTCTGAAAAGACACTTACCCAAGGATCTTTGTATTTTCCTGCGTAATCGTTTTTAATTTCTTTTAAATTGAATTCAATAACCGAATCCGATTTAACAGAAACACTGTCGTCTCCGCCAAAAACAACTCCGATAAAGATTGCTCCAAAAAAGAAGAGCATGATAAAAATAAAAATACCGATAACTGTGGCAATTACATTTCCTAAAAACTTCATATGTATATTTTTTTAATAAGTAGCAAAAAACGTCAAAACGTTACAAAAGAGACATCTAAATTTCTGATTGGATTTGAGACGTCGTTTCACAAATATATTGGTTAATTCTAAAATAGTTTTAGTTAATTTGCATTAATTATGAAATTACAGCATCAAGTCGTTTTATCGATAGGCAGCAACCAAGGCAGCAGACTAGAAAACATTCAAAATTGTATTGATTTGATACATCAAAATGTGGGGACTGTTATTGAGGTTTCTAAACTTTATGAAACTCCTGCATGGGGTTTTGAGAGTGATGCTTTTTATAATTGTGCACTTCTTTTGCATACCAATTCATCTGCGCAAAAAATATTAAATCAAATTTTAAAAGTCGAAAAAGAATTAGGAAGAATCCGCTTAAATCAAGAAGGGTATCAGTCTAGAATTATTGATGTTGATTTAATTGCTTTTGATGATGAAATAATAGATACAGAAAAACTTCAGGTTCCGCATCCATTAATGCAAAACAGAAATTTTGTTTTACTTCCGATGCAAGATTTAAAGTTAGATTGGAGGCATCCAATTTTGCAAAAAACAATTCCTGAGTTGATTGCAATTACTCCAGATGAAAGTGTTTGTACAGTTGTGCAAAAGTTGAAAAGCCCGATTGATAAAATTCCTTTAAATCAATTCAATTATGTTGCTTTTGAAGGAAATATTGGAGCGGGAAAAACTACTTTGGTGCATAAAATTGCAGAAGATTTTAACGGAAAAACTGTTTTGGAGCGATTTGCAGACAATCCGTTTTTGCCAAAGTTTTACAAAGACCAAAACCGATATGCATTTCCGTTGGAAATGTCTTTTTTAGCCGACCGCTATCAGCAATTAGCCGATGATTTGGCGCAATTTGATTTATTTAAAGATTTTATAGTTGCTGATTATCATATTTTTAAATCGCTGATTTTTGCCAAAATAACGCTTGCAGAAGATGAATATCGTTTGTATAGAAATCTATTCGACATTATTTACAAAGAAATGCCAAAGCCAGATTTGTATGTTTATTTGTATCAGAATACGGAAAGATTGCTGCAAAACATTAAAAAACGCGGACGTATTTATGAGCAGAATATAGAAGCAACATATTTAGAAAAAATCAATAACGGTTATCTCGAATACATAAAATCTCAAACCGATTTAAATGTTTTAATAATTGATGTCTCTAATCGCGATTTTGTAAAAAAACACGAAGATTACCTTTATATACTGAATGAAATTAAGAAGAAATTGGATTAAATGTGTCAATCATCAAATTTGATAATTAGAAAATTCCAAAAACAATTCTCTAATTATCAAATTGATATATTCTCTCATTAAAAACTATCTTTTCAGAGTAAAATGCCCTCTTAAAACTGGCATTGAATCATCTACTTTTAAAGCATACCAATAATCTGAAGCAGGAAGTGGAATTTGATTTAAAGTACCGTCCCAGCTCATTTTAAAACGGCTTAATTGTGCGACTAGTTTTCCATAACGGTCAAAAATAGTAACTACTGCTTGAGGATAATTTTCCATTCCGGTTACTTCCCAAACATCGTTGTAAGTATCGTTGTTTGGTGTAAAAAATAGAGGAAATACAAGTACTACAAATTGTTTAGTAGTTCCTCCACATCCGCTTTTTTCTCTAGCATAAGCCGTCTGAAGTCCGCCGGGAACATCATAAAAGATAGTTGAATCTTGAAAATTTACACCATCTACAGAATATTCAAAATAGTCTTCGGCTTTTACAGGATAAATAATAGCTCTAGTTCCTTCAACATCAACACGTGCAATCTGCGGAACTTTATGTTCTTCTACTGTGATTGTTTTTGTACTCGTGCAATTTTCTGGAGACGGACTTGTTACAGCAACAGTGTATTTTCCGCTGGTATTGACACTGATGGTTTGAGTTGTAGCGCCATTTGACCATAAATAATTCATTCCAGAAATTCCAGCATCTAATGTTATGGATTGAAATTGGCACAAAGGCAAAGTTTCATCAGAAACAGCTGGAGGAGTATAAATCTCAATATTTATTGGCGTTCTGGTCGTATTTGTACAAGAACCGTTTGATGCTTCAGCATAATAAGTTGTGTTTGATGAAATTTTTGGAGTTGTAAAAGCGGTCCCCATATAAAGACTCGTTCCGCCAGTTGCGGCATCGTACCAGTTTATAGATCCAACATTTGAAGTTGCTTTAATGGTTAAAGAACCTGGACCGCAATTAGTGTAAGTATCTTGCTCTGCAATAGGGTTTGAGGGAGTTGTATTTACAGTTGCTTTTACCGATTTACGATTTGATTCGCAGCCAGCATCAACATAATATGTTGTAGTTATACTTAATGTCGGAGTAGTGTAGGTGGAACCTGTTGCTAATAAATTTCCGCCAACCGCAGCATCAAACCATCTGATTGTTGCTCCAGCACTTGCAGTTGCATTAAAGGTAAAACTTCCAGAATCACAAACAGGAGTTGGATCAATGGCAGGTGTTGCAACAGGAATTGTGATTTTAGTGCTGGTTGCAATCTCTAATGGAGCTTCTCCGGGCATTCCGCCATATTCTACAATATATCCTTTTGGTTGATAAGCATCACCAGGTGTAAGTGAACCAGTATTTGATAAATCATTCCAAGAGCCTTGTATTCCAACACCGGGTTGAGTGATGTGCGCATAATCTTCATCACCTTGGTTGTTTGGCTCTCCTGTGTTCCAGAAAGCAAAATTTGGTGTAGAGCCGTTTGCGTTTCCATTCCAAAAAATAGTTCCTGCTTCAGGACCTGTAACCCATTTCCAAACACCTTCTGTTTCAGCATCACTTCCTCCAATCCATCCAGTTCCAGAAGCTTGTTCACCAATTAATTTAGCTTCATCTGCAGATAAAATAGTTGCTAAATATCCTTTAAGACCATAATAAGTACGAGCTGCTGCTGCATCTCGTGCCGCCGTCCATGTAATGGCAATATTTGGAACATATTCGTAATAATGTTGTGTAGACGGTAAATAATTTGCCTTGCCCATTGTTATAGAAAATGTTCTAATTCCAGAAGCTGTCGCAGAAGAATTTGTGAAAACTACATCTTTTATAGCATCAACATAATCAGAATATAAAACATCTGCTCCCGTCGGACTTGATAATGTTAGTTTTCCTGCCACGGCATCCCAGCTTGTGATAATAGTTGGGTGCGAGGTAGGATTTGAAAGTTCTAGTTTGTCAAAACCGCTTGAATATCCTGAAGAAACTTGAATGTAGATGGCTTCAGTTCCTGTTTCTAAAGGGTCATGAGTTATCGTGACATCTGTTACAATTTTTATAGTACCCTGTGGACAGTACAATTGGTCGCCAGTGGCTTTGATTACTGGCGGAGCAATAGCAGAAAATTTACTGCAATCGCTAGAATAGCTAGCCGTAGCATCTTTGTAAGTAGACCATCTGGCATTAGAATAGGTTGGATCGTCTACCTGAATGCACTCAAGACTTGGGTTGGAAACAAAACTTAAATTGTAAAGAGATGTATTGTTTCCGTTTTTTAAATTTAAAGAAGTTAATGAATTGTTATAGCAAATAACGGATACTAACTTAGGGTTTTTGGAAACATCTAAAGAAGTTAGTAAGGTATTGGAGCAATATAATTGTATAAGTTTAGGGTTTTTGGAAACATTAATTTCAGGAACATCTGTTGAGCTAAATTGTAATATCTCTAATGCTCCATTGTTCGTAACATCTAGATTTGATATATGATTGTTGGCAATTTGTAAATTGTTTAAACTTAAATGTTTGGCTACGTCAATACTCGTTAGTTGATTGTTTCCGGCATCTATAGCATATAATTGAAGATTTTTAGAAATATCGAGGACACTTACCTTATTGGTGTTTAAAGTTAAAGATTTTAATATGGTATTATTGCTGATATCTAAACTTGTAATTTCATTGACATCGCACATAATGCCTTGGATAATTGTATTTTGGCTAACATCGAGACTGCTTAATTTATTGAAACTGCACGATAGTACATCCAATTTTATGTTTTTACTAATATTAAGATTTGTTAGTTGATTGTAGTTACAGACTAAATTGATTAATGCTATATTGTTAGAAAGATCTATATCTGTTAATTTGTTTCTGTCGAAATTTAAAACTTCTAAAGCTGTATTTTGAGTTACATCTAGATCTGTAAAATTATTGCTGCCGCAATCAAGAATCCTTAAAAGTTTATTGTTAGAAACATTTATGCTGTTTAATTTATTGCCAACAATATGCAATTCGGTCAGATTGATGTTTTTTGATACATCAAGACTTGTTAGATTATTGTAATAGCAACTTAAGTACTTGAGTTTTGTGTTTTTGGTAATATTTAAAGAACTGATTTTATTGTTCCTATTAGGATCATTGTTAATTACCCCCAAGTCCAAGCTTTCTAAATTTGTAAAGTATTCAATTCCTGTTAAATCAAGAATATTTTTTCCTCGAAGCTCTAATGTTTTTAAATTTGTAATGTTTGCAGTCAGGACTTGACCGTCAATAGCTCCACTATCAATATTTAAATCGATTAAAGCTTGTTCAAAATTAGAGTCAGGAATGGAAGTATATTGTTGTGCAGAACCAATAAAATTGGATAGCAGTAAAATGAATAAAAAAGATATTTTTTGGGAGTAATTATTTTTCATTTTATAAAAGTATCACTTTTATAATAATAAAAAAATATATTTACATTTCTAACAATTTAAAGCTTAAAAATATTGTAAAATCACATTTTTTTAATAAAAACAGGAAAGGATTTTATTAAGGCCAGTTTATTTTTTGAAACAAATCCCAAACCACAATTCCGGCACTTACAGAAATATTAAGAGAGTGTTTTGTTCCTAATTGTGGAATCTCAATACATCCGTCACAGATTGCGACAGCTTCTTGAGAAACGCCATAAACTTCATTTCCGAAAACTAAGGCGTATTTCTGATCTTTTTCAATTTTAAAATCTTGAAGAAAAACAGCACTTTCAACTTGTTCGATAGCCATTGTTAATACATTTTCTTTCTTTAAGTTTTCAATAACTTCCAGAACACTTTCGTGATGTTCCCAAGCAACAGTTTCAGTCGCACCAAGAGCAGTTTTATGAATTTCTTTATTTGGAGGAGTTGCTGTAATACCGCAAAGAATTATTTTTTCAATCAAAAACGCATCAGCAGTTCTAAAAACAGAACCAATATTATGCAGACTTCGAATATCGTCTAAAACTAATATTAAAGGGGTTTTCTCCGATTTTTTAAAATCTTCAATTGATTTACGGTCTAGTTCGCTGTTTTCGAGTTTTCTCATTGTTTTTAAATTGTAGTCATAAAAAAAGCTTCCAAAGATAAGGAAGCTTTTTGATTATTTTAAATGTTTCTCAGATTAGCTTTTTACTGGATCTGGTAAAACTGTACCTTTAATAGTAAGGATTTTTGTTGGTTGCCCTTCTGCGTTAGAAGTTACAGTTACAGTTTTTGTAAAAGCACCAACTCTGTCAGTAGCGTATTTTACACCAATAACACCTTTAGCTCCTGGAGCGATTGGTTCTTTTGGAGTAGTTGGAACAGTACATCCACAAGATCCTTGAGTGTTAGTGATAATTAATGGTTTTGTACCATTGTTAACAAAAACGAATTCACGTTTTCCATCAGCATTGTGTGCGATAGTTCCGTAATCAATAGTTTCTGTTTCGAAAAGCATTCCAGCTCCTTCAACTTTAGCAACTTTCTCAGCTTTAGCTTTTTTAGTTGTTTGTGCATTAGTAGCTGTGATACCAGCTACAGCTAACATAGCGAATAAGATTATTTTTTTCATCTTTAAGGGTCTTTTTTTTAAATGATAAACAAAGCTATATAAAATTCTTAAATCACAACCTAAAAATATCTTAAATTATTTTAATTTTTGAAGCTTTCGATATACCGCTAAAAAAGCATAAATTCGCTGTCTTAATTTTTTCATTTAAAATATAATAATTTGGCAGCTAAAGAAAAAGTGGTGAAGGAAACACCTTTAATGAAACAGTACAACGAGATCAAGGCTAAATATCCTGATGCATGTCTGCTTTTCAGAGTAGGAGATTTTTATGAAACCTTTGGAGAAGACGCCATTAGAGCTTCTAAAATTTTAGGGATAACCTTAACTAAAAGAGGAGCTGGATCTGATACAGAAACAGCATTAGCAGGGTTTCCACATCATTCTGTAAATACGTATTTGCCAAAATTGGTAAAAGCTGGGCTTCGTGTAGCAATCTGTGATCAGTTGGAAGATCCTAAAATGACAAAAACTATTGTAAAAAGAGGTGTAACGGAACTTGTAACTCCAGGAGTTTCTTTAAACGATGAGGTTTTACAGTCAAAATCAAATAACTTTTTAGCATCTGTTTACTTTGCGAATAAAAATATCGGAATTTCTTTTTTAGATGTTTCAACAGGAGAATTTTTAACGGCTCAAGGAAATGCAGAATACATCGATAAATTATTGCAAAACTTTAATCCGAGTGAGGTTTTAGTGCCAAAGAATAATAAAGGCGATTTTAAAACTGCTTTTGGAGAAGATTTTCATAGCTTTTATTTAGAAGATTGGATCTATAAAGAAGATTATGCATTAGAAACCTTAACAAAGCATTTTCAGACAAATTCCTTAAAAGGATTTGGAATTGAAGAATTGAAAGAAGGAATTATTGCTTCTGGTGCCATTTTGTATTATTTATCAGAAACGCAGCATAATCGTGTACAGCATATTACAGCGATTCAGCGTATAGCAGAAGATGCTTATGTTTGGATGGATCGTTTTACCATTCGAAATCTAGAATTATATCACAGTTATAATCCAAATGCAGTTACGCTTTTGGATGTTATCGATAAAACGCTTTCTCCAATGGGAGGACGTTTATTAAAACGTTGGTTAGCATTGCCGTTAAAAGATGCTAATAAAGTTAAAAGCCGTCATGAGGTTGTGGCGTATTTAAAATCTAATCCTGAAATCCTTCATAATATCCAATATCAAATCAAGCAGATTTCAGATTTAGAACGTTTAATTTCTAAAATTGCTGCTGGAAAAGTTTCTCCTCGTGAAATCGTGTATTTAAAGGAATCTTTGGATGCTATTATTCCAATTAAAACTCTAGCGTTAGAAAGTCCGCAGGAAGCGGTAAAAGTTATTGGAGATAGTTTGCATGCTTGCGATTTGCTTCGTGAAAAAATTAAGACTACACTAAATCAAGATGCTCCAGTTGCCATTTCTAAAGGAAATGCCATTGCGAGCGGAATAAATGAAGAATTGGACGAACTTCGTGCGATTTCGACTTCAGGAAAAGAATTTTTAGAAGGAATTGAAAAAAGAGAATCTGAAAGAACTGGAATTTCGTCATTGAAAATTTCTTTTAATAATGTTTTCGGATATTATATCGAAGTTAGAAACACGCATAAAGATAAAGTTCCAGAAGAATGGATTCGTAAACAGACTTTGGTAAATGCGGAACGGTATATTACCGAAGAACTAAAAGAATACGAAACTAAAATCTTAGGAGCTGAAGAGAAAATCTATAAAATAGAAAGCGAGCTTTTCGAACAATTGGTAGCTTGGATTTCTACCTATATCAAACCAGTTCAAATGAACGCGTATTTGGTTGCGCAATTGGATTGTTTGTGTTCATTTACGCAAATGGCTGTCGAAAATCAATATGTGCAGCCTGAAATCGATGATACATTCGAATTGGATATCAAAAACGGAAGGCATCCTGTAATTGAAAAACAATTGCCAGTTGGAACGCCTTATATTGCCAATGATGTTTTCTTAGACAGAGAAACACAGCAGATTATTATGATTACCGGACCTAACATGTCGGGTAAGTCGGCTATTTTAAGACAAACGGCTTTGATTGTGCTTTTGGCTCAAATGGGGAGTTTTGTTCCTGCTGATAGTGTTAGAATGGGAATTGTAGATAAGATTTTTACCAGAGTAGGAGCTTCAGACAATATTTCGATGGGAGAGTCTACTTTTATGGTAGAAATGAATGAAACAGCTTCTATTTTGAATAACTTATCAGATAGAAGTTTGGTATTGTTAGATGAGATTGGAAGAGGAACAAGTACTTATGACGGAATCTCGATTGCTTGGGCAATTGCTGAGTTCTTGCACGAACATCCAGGAAGAGCTAAAACGCTTTTTGCAACGCATTATCATGAGTTGAATGAAATGACAGAATCGATGCCGAGAATCCAAAATTTCAATGTGGCAGTAAAAGAGCTTAAGGATACTGTTTTATTTGTTAGAAAACTGGTTAAAGGAGGAAGCGCACATAGTTTTGGAATTCATGTGGCTAAAATGGCAGGAATGCCTCAATTGGTTATTTCAAAAGCGCAAAAGCTTTTAAAGAAATTAGAAAAGAATCATTCAAGCGATGCTTTGAACGGAATAAAATCTGCAAATGAAGAAATGCAGATGAGTTTCTTTAATCTAGATGATCCTTTGTTGGAAGAGATAAAAGAAGAAATTTTAAATCTCGATATTAATGCAATTACACCAGTAGAAGCGCTGATGAAATTGAATGAGATTAAAAGAATGCTGGTAAAGAAATAAATTTTAAAAATTTTTCAAATTTAAACTTTAGGTTATCAGAACGTTATAAAATAAGTGGATTTTTTTTTGAAAAAACGCTTGTGTAATTGAATAAATGTCCTAAATTTGCACTCGCAATACGAAACAAAACAAGTGTTGCGGTTCTTAATAAATTTGAAAATGCGAAAATAGCTCAGTTGGTAGAGCGCGACCTTGCCAAGGTCGAGGTCGCGGGTTCGAGCCCCGTTTTTCGCTCTAAAACCATACAATGCTCGGATGGTGAAATTGGTAGACACGCTGGACTTAAAATCCAGTGAACAGCAATGTTCGTGCGGGTTCAAGTCCCGCTCTGAGTACTAAAGCCTCTTCTTTTGAAGAGGCTTTTTTTATTTGCAGACTTGCAGAAAATAAATTTACGCAGTAAATTTATTAGAATCTCAGAATCTCAGAATCTCAGAATCTCAGAATCTCAGAATCTCAGAATCTCAGAAAAAAAATCAACAATCTAAAATCTAAAATTTATAAATGGGTGCTTTTGTAATTAGCAAGCGGTTTAATGATGAATATAAGTTTACGTTTACTTCTCGAAAAGGGAAGGTGATCTTTACGAGTTTGAGTTACGAATTAAGATTTGAATGTGAAGAGGATATTGAGAAGTTTAAAGCGAATATAGAGCTTGCGAAATTCTTGAAGTTTAAAGGTTCTGGAGGGAAGTATTTTTTTAAATTGATGTTGGGTGAGGTTCATTTTGCTACAAGTCGAAAATACAGCACGGAATTGCTTTTGCAGAAAGGGATAAAAGAAATTGTAACATATTCTTCTAAGTCGGAAATTTTGGATTTTTCTTCGAGTGAGTCGATTTTTGGTGATGAGGAGGTTGAAGAAGAAATAGAAGAGGCGGCTGAATAAATAATAAAAAAAAAGCGTTCACAATTTATGAACGCTTTTTTTTATTGCTTGTAATTAATGGAAAAATTAATCACAAAAAAAAACCATCTAAAAGATGGTTTTAAAATCGTTAGAACTTAGGTTCTAATTATTTTTTTACTTCTTCTACTTTAGCAGCAGCAGAATCAACTTTAGCAGCAGCAGAATCAACAGTTGCAGCAGCAGAATCAACAACAGCAGCAGCTGAATCAACAGCAACAGCAGTAGAATCTACAGCAGGAGCTTCAGCAGCAGCGTCAGCTTTTTTACAAGATACAACAGTTAATACAGCAACAACAGCTAAACTTAAAAATACTTTTTTCATCTTACTTTATTATAAAAGGTTAATTATTAATTCGTGGCAAAGATATAAATTTTTTAATATGTAAAATATTTTTTCACTTTTTTTTTAAAATATTTTCCTTACTCACGTTTATCTTATTTATCAAAGAATATGCCAAAACTACAAAATTTTCTTAAATTATCTAATTTATAGGCTAAATAATTTTTTGTTGAATATTCTTTATAAAAATGGGCTATTTTATTTCTCTGATTAATGGTTTTTCTGATTTTTTAAGACTATTAATTTAGGTTTTCAAATGTAAAAAGCGGTCTTAATTGTGTTGTTTTTCTAAATTTAACACTTTTTATTGGTGCAAAAGGCTATACAACTAGTTTTATGATAGTCTCGGTTGCGCCTTTGTTGGTTTGAATGAATGATCTAGAGATTTCGCTTTTTTCTTCTAGAAAGTTTTTGTCCTTTAATAAATTATCAAAAATTTCTTTTAGTTCCGAACTTGTTGATATTGGTATGCAGCCTCCAATTTTGACTAAGGCGATAGCTTCTGCAAAATTTGAATAATTAGGGCCAATTACGATTGGCATTCCAAAAGTTGCTGGTTCAAGAATGTTGTGTATTCCAGGATTTCCAAATCCGCCACCTACATATGCAATCGTTCCGTAACTATAAATCTTGGTTAAGATTCCGACAATGTCGATTATAAAAACATTGTAGCCGGATAGGTCTTTGTTTTCTTTTTCTGAAAATAAAATTGTCGACTTTGTAATTTTTGATTGAAGATCTGTAATCTGATCTGGCTTTATATTGTGCGGGGCAATTATGAATTTTACATTTTCTGGCGCCTGATTGATGTATTCGGCTAGCAAAGCTTCATCTTTTGGCCATGAGCTTCCAATAACAATTGTCTGCTTGTTGTTTTTGAAGTTTTCTATATAATCCAAACGATTGTCTCTTTCTAAAATAGCATTTACACGATCAAAACGGGTATCGCCAGAAACAATTACATTTTTAAAACCTAAACTTTCGACTTTTTCTTTCGATTTTTCATTTTGAACAAAGAAATAAGTAAAAGCTTTTAAGGCATTTCTGTAAAATCCGCCATACCATTTAAAGAACATTTGATTGTCTCTAAAAATTCCTGAAATCAAATAAGTTGGAGTTTTATGGTCTTCAAGTTCTTTTAGGTAATTAAGCCAAAATTCATATTTAATAAAGAATGCTTTTTCTGGATGAACAAGCTTGATGAATTTTTTTGCGTTGCTTTTAGTGTCCAATGGGAGGTAAATGGTAACGTCGGCAACTGTATTATTTTTACGCACTTCGTATCCAGATGGTGAAAAAAAGGTTACAATAATTTTATGGGAAGGATATTTCTCTTTGATTTTTTCTATAACAGGAAGTCCTTGCTCGTGCTCTCCTAAAGAAGCAGAATGAAACCAAATCGTTTTGTCTTCTGGTTGTATTTTTTCTTTTAGTGTGCTAAAAACACTTTTTCGGCCTTCTACAAAAAGCTTAATTTTCGGACTAAACAAGGATATGATTCTTAAGAAAAATCCTGCGATATGTATGGCTAGATTGTATAAAAAAAGCATGTAATTTTTTTTGCAGCTAAATTACATTTCTTTCGACTATTTTCATTGGTTTGAAGCTATTAATAACTATTTTTGTTCTTCCTTTTAGAGATTTCTGTCCGAAAACAGTGTCTTTAATTTTTTTAAATACATTCAAAATGAAAAAAATACAAATGGTTGACTTAAAGAGTCAATACGAAAAAATAAAATCTACTGTAGACGCTTCAATTCAAGAAGTTTTAGATACAAATACTTATATCAACGGACCTTTAGTTCATCAATTTCAAAAGAATCTTGAAGATTATTTAGGGGCAAAACACGTTATTCCTTGTGCTAACGGTACAGATGCGTTGCAGATTGCCATGATGGGATTAGATCTGAAGCCAGGAGACGAAGTTATTACTGCCGATTTTACTTTTGCAGCAACTGTTGAGGTTATTGCATTGTTGCAATTAACTCCAGTTTTGGTTGATGTTGATTTGCATAACATGAACATCGATATCGAAGCAGTTAAAAAAGCAATTACACCAAAAACAAAAGCGATTGTTCCGGTTCATTTATTTGGACGTGCAGCTAATATGGATGCAATTATGGAAATTGCAGCTGAACATAATTTATATGTAATCGAAGATAACGCACAAGCAATAGGTGCAGATTATATTTCTAAATCTGGATCAAAAGTAAAAGTAGGTACAATTGGCCACGTTGCGGCAACTTCATTCTTTCCTTCTAAAAACTTAGGTTGTTATGGAGATGGAGGAGCGATTTTTACAAATGATGATAAATTGGCGCATATTATTCGTGGAATCGTAAATCACGGAATGTATGAGCGTTACCACCACGATGTTGTGGGTGTAAATTCTCGTTTGGATAGTATTCAAGCAGGGGTTTTAAATGCTAAATTACCGTTGTTAGATGAGTATAATGCAGCACGTCGTTTAGCGGCAACAAAATACAATGCAGCTTTTGCTGGAAATGCAAAAATTATCACTCCAGATTTTGATGCAAACGAGAATGATCACGTTTTTCATCAATACGTTTTAAGAATTTTAGACGCAGACAGAAATGCTTTAATGCAGCATTTATTAGATAAAGGAATTCCGTGCGCAATTTATTATCCAATTCCATTGCATTCTCAAAAAGCATATTTAGATCCTCGTTATAAAGAAGAGCAATTTCCAGTTACAAACCAATTAGTACAGGAAGTAATTGCTTTGCCAATGCACACAGAACTTGACGACGAACAAATTAAATTTATTACCGATTCTGTTTTAGAATTTTTAAATAAATAAAGATGAGAAAAGGTAGTCTTTTAATTTTAATGATTCTTCTTCAGTTTTCGGTTTTGGCTCAAAAAACGAATTCTAAAGAAGAGAATGCCGTTAGCAGTCAAATCGAAATTTTGCGTCAGGCAATGATTGATGCTGATGGAGCGAAATTGAAAGCGCTAACTTCGGACAAATTAAATTATGTTCACTCAAATGGTAATTTTCAAAACCAAGCTGAATTTATAGAAGGAATCGTAAGTGGAAAATCTGATTTTGTTTCGATCGATTTTCAGAACCAAACTATAACTATTCAAAATGATGTTGCCATAGTTCGACATGTTTTATCGGCTCATACCAAAGACGATGGAATAGATCGAGATATTAAAATAGGAATAATGCTCGTTTGGCAGAAACAAAAAGGCAAATGGGTTTTAATTGCTAGACAAGCTTATAAATTAACTACATAAAACAACCACAAAAAAATGAAAGTATTAGTAACAGGAGGATTAGGTTTTATCGGTTCTCACACCGTAGTCGAATTACAAAATGAAGGCTTCGAGGTAGTGATCATTGATAATCTTTCTAATTCTTCAGAAGATGTTTTAAAAGGAATTACTGCGATTACAGGAAAAACGCCTTTATTCGAGAAAATTGATTTAAGAGAGAAAAGTGCCGTTCGGGATTTTTTTAAAAAGCATAATGATGTTACTGGTGTCATTCATTTTGCTGCTTCAAAAGCAGTTGGTGAAAGTGTTGAACAGCCTTTACTGTATTATGAAAACAACATTAGCAGTTTAGTTTATCTTTTACAAGAATTACAGCAAAAACCTGAAGCAAGTTTTATTTTTAGTTCTTCTTGTACGGTTTACGGTCAAGCCGAAAAAATGCCAATTACAGAAGATGCTCCGGTTCAGGCAGCAATGTCTCCTTATGGAAACACAAAGCAAATTGGTGAAGAAATCATTACAGATACAGCTAAAGTTACCAATATCAGTGCTATTTTATTGCGTTATTTTAATCCGGTTGGAGCGCACGAATCTGTTGAAATTGGAGAATTGCCATTAGGAGTTCCTCAAAATTTAGTGCCTTTTATTACGCAAACTGGAGTAGGATTGCGTCAGGAATTATCGGTTTTTGGAAATGATTATCCAACACCAGACGGAACTGCAGTTCGTGATTATATTCACGTTGTTGACTTAGCAAAAGCACATGTAATTGCTTTACAGCGTTTATTAAACAAAAAGAACTTGGCAAAAGTAGAAACTTTCAATTTAGGAACAGGAAAAGGAAGTTCTGTTCTGGAAGTCATTCACAGTTTTGAAAAAGTCAGCGGTAAAAAACTGCCTTATAAAATGATGCCTCGTCGTGAAGGTGATATTACTGAAGCTTACGCAAATACAGATAAGGCAAATAATGTCTTAGGATGGAAGGCTGAACTAAGTTTAGACGAAGCAATGGCAAGTGCTTGGAAATGGGAACAAAAAGTGAGGAATAAATAGTTTTTTAAATAAAATTATAAATTTTTAAGATCCCAAATTATAGCAATATAGTTTGGGATTTTTTTTAACGGGCATTTTATGAAACAGAATTTAGATTATAAATTAATTATAGCCCTTGCAGCCGTTGGAATTGTTTGGGGTACAACATTTTTAGGAATTAAGGTAGCAGTTGAAACGATTCCGCCTTGGTTTGTAACTTCAATTCGTCAGGGACTGGCAGGATTGATTATGATGACGATTTTATTATTCAAAAAAGAATTAGAATGGATTGGTTGGGAGAATTTCAAGCAACAGCTTATTGCTTCGGTTTTAATGCTTGTGATTGCAAATGGTTTTACAACAATTGCAGAGCAGAATATCCCAAGCGGACTAGCATCGGTCATAAATGCGCTGACTCCAATTCTTATTTTCTTGGGTAGTATTATGTTTGGATTGCAAAAAATGAGTTTAAAGGGATTTACTGGAGTGATTATTGGTTTTTCTGGTGTAGTTTTTATTTTTAAAGATGGACTTGTATCGTTTTTAGATGCCAATTACAGAACAGGAATGATGTTTATGGGATTTGCAATTTTGGCTTGGGCAGCAGGGACAATTTATACCAAAACGCATGCTAATAAATCGAAGAATATAACTCTTAATTTATTTTATCAATTTACAATCGCATCTTGCATTCAGTTAGTTTTGGCTTCGATTTTTTCGCCAAATCCTGACTTTAGTTCGTGGAGTTCAAGAAGTATTTTTGCGGCTTTGTATTTGTCAATCTTTGGATCTGTGATTGCTTTCTTCTGTTATAATTATGCTTTAAAACATGTTACAGCAGTTCAAGTTTCTATTTTGTCCTATATCAATACTATAATTGCGGTTTTCTTGGGCTGGTTGCTTTTGGATGAAATAATTACAATTGATTTTATTATTGCTACAGCTCTTATTATTCTTGGGGTTTTTATTGTAAATTACAAAAAGAAGGAAAAGAAAGCTGTATAAATTTTGATTCAATTTATTTTGTAAATTTGTAAGATTAAAATGTAGGAATGATGAGTTCGGATAAAGAAAATAAAAAGAATAACAAGGTCGAAGAACCAAGAGTAGAATACGAAGTTCAAAAAACTAAACTTAAGGGAATAGATCCTGAAACTTTTGATTTTGATGCTGAATTTGCAAAAGGATTAACACCGGAGGAGTTTAAAGCTGAAATGTCTAAAAGAATAAAAGCTTATCCTTGGAAAAAATAATTTTTGAAAATAGCGTTCTAGAATATTTTGATAATTTAGTTTTTGTTCTTTTTGAAAAAGAGTATTTCGGGTTCGTTGAGTCAGCCCAAATTTATATCAACAAAATAGTAGATTATATTAAATCAAATATATCAACCTTTCCACACAGCAAAACTCCAGATTCTCTCCGTTATCTAGGTTCAAATTATATTTTCTATAAAACTAGCTCAAGAACAACTTGGTATATATTTTTTGAAAAGAGTAATCAAAACTACCTGATTACTGGAATTCTAAATAATTATAACGAAGAAGCAAAGGAATTATAAAATAAAATCCTCATAAACTTATCAAAGTATATGAGGATTTATTGTTTTATACAGTTAACCACTGAAAACTGTCAATAAGACTGAACACTTAAAAATTAAGCATTAGCAACGGCAGCTTCTTTGTCAATTTTATTAATCAAACCAGTTAATACTTTTCCAGGACCAACTTCAGTAAACAAAGTCGCGCCGTCAGCAATCATTTGCTGTACAGATTGTGTCCATCTTACAGGAGCAGTCAATTGAATAATTAAGTTCTTTTTAATTTCGTTCGCATCAGAAACTGCATTTGCAGTTACGTTTTGATACACTGGGCAAATTGGAGTAGAGAAAGTAGTTGCTTCAATTGCAGCAGCCAATTCTTCTCTTGCTGGTTCCATCATTGGAGAGTGGAAAGCACCTCCAACAGGTAAAATTAAAGCACGTTTTGCTCCGGCAGCTTTCATTGCTTCGCAAGCTTTTTCAACAGCAGTAGTTTCACCAGAAATTACCAATTGACCTGGGCAGTTATAGTTAGCAGCAACCACAACACCATCGATAGAAGCGCAAACTTCTTCAACAACATTATCAGCTAAACCTAAAACAGCAGCCATTGTAGATGGAGTGATTTCGCATGCTTTTTGCATAGCCAAAGCACGTTGAGAAACCAATTTAAGTCCATCTTCAAAAGACAAAGTTCCGTTTGCTACCAAAGCAGAAAATTCTCCTAAAGAGTGTCCTGCAACCATTTCCGGTTTGAAATTTTCTAAAGTTTTGGCTAAAATAACAGAGTGTAAAAATACAGCTGGCTGTGTTACTTTAGTTTCTTTTAGTTCTTCGGCAGTGCCTTCAAACATGATATCTGTAATTCTGAAACCTAATATTTCATTAGCTTTTTCGAATAATTCTTTGGCTAAAGCCGAATTTTCATAAAGGTCTTTACCCATTCCTGTGAATTGTGCACCTTGACCTGGAAATACGTATGCTTTCATTTGTCTAATTTGTTTTTTATTTTTTTTGAAATTGAAAATTAGCTTCAATTGAAAGGCAAAAATAATACTTTTTTATTTCGTATAATCCTTAAACATGTAAATCCATGCTAATCTGGAAAATCGGAGATTGAAAGAAGTTAATAAAGTAATCACAACAGCAATAATGGGAATGATTCTTAAATCGAAATTTTTCTCGAAGAAAAACTGAGCAATACAATAAGTGGCAATTCCTTGAGCAACTGTTAATCCGTAGTTTACATACATTGCTCCAAAGAAATAACCAGGTTCTTTTTGGAATTTATAATTGCAATGACTGCAGTATTCATTCATTTTTGGTAAACCAAAATTAAAGAAAATGTTTTTGTCTGTAAAAACTTTTCCTTTATGACAAATAGGACATTCGTTGCTTAAAATATGAGTTAATGCGCTTGACATGACTTTGTTGTTTTTTGTTTATACAAAGGTAATTCAGAGGTTTATAAAAGTCTTTTTTATATCTTCGCTTATTGTAGCACAATAAAGACATTTTTTATGAAACGATATCCGATTTATAGTGTTCAGAATTTTAGCTGTAACGATATTCACCGTGATTTTTATGTCAATACTTTTACAGAACATTTAAAGAATCACAGTTTTGTCGAAGAACCGCATAGGCATGATTCGTATTTAATGGTTTTTTTTACGAAAGGTTCTGGATTGCATGAAGTCGATTTTGACCAGTTCGAAATCAAAAGAGGAAGCCTTTTTGTGCTACAGCCAGGACAAATGCATCATTGGAATTTGTCTGAAGATATCGAAGGTTTTGTTATTATCTTTTCTCAGGAATTGTATAATTTGTATTTCGGACAAAAAAAGATCAATGATTATAATTTTTATCATTCCATTCATAATCGACCAGAAATGGTTTTTGAAGAAAATGAAATCCCAAAAATCCTTCCATATTTCGATTTGCTGATTCAGGAAAACAATCAAAATAGTAAACATCAATTAGATAAATTGTTGAATTTGTTAGATTGTATTCATATTGAAGTCGCTCGAAAATACAATGAAACTTATTCGCATCAAGCGCATTCCTACAATATCAAAATCAATGCATTTGAATCCATTTTAGAAGAATATTTCAGAACCCAAAAACTGCCATCATTTTATGCAGACAAGCTAAATATAACGCTGAAACATTTAAACAGAATCTGCAACGAGATTCTCCAAAAAACAGCAACAGAAGTAATCACAGATCGTGTAATTCTGGAAATAAAAAGAATGCTGATCGATAAACAATTAGCGGTAAACGAAGTTGCCTTTAAAGTAGGCTACGAAGATTATTCCTATTTCTCCCGTTTCTTCAAAAAACAAACAGGAATGTCGCCAACTGAATTTAGAAATACTGTGCGATGATTTTTTTATTAGCCACTATTTACAGTAATTTCCACGAATTTTTTCTTCTCAAATCCGAAATTTTGCCACAGATTTAAAGGATTTCCACAGATTAGAAAATCCAAATAATCTTTTTAATCTGTGGCTAAAAAATAATTCGTGGAAATTCGTGTAATTCGTGGCAAACAAAAAGCCCTGCAAAATGCAGAGCTTCAATAACCAACCAATTAAATCCGAGAATGCTTAATTAGGCTTGTTTTACAAATTGTAATTCAATGTTTAAACGAACTTCTTCGCCTACTAAAACACCACCTGTTTCAAGAGCTGAGTTCCAGTTTAAACCCCAATCTTTACGATTAATTTTTCCTTCTATGCTTAAACCTACTTTTGTATTTCCCCAAGGATCAGTCATGATTCCACTAAATTCAACTGGGAATTTTACTGTTTTAGAAACACCTTTAATGTTTAAATCTCCAGTTAATTCAAATTCACCATCATTGATTTTTTTGAAAGAAGAAGATTTGAAAGTTAATTTTGGATGATTTTCAGCATCAAAGAAATCACCGCTTCTTAAATGTCCGTCGCGATCTGCGTTTGCAGTATCTACTGAAGCGATATCAGCAGAAAAACTGAAATCTGCATTATCAAAACTATCTCCTTCTGTGATTGCAGAAGCTTCATAAGCTCCAAATTTTCCTGAAACATTTGTAAACATCATGTGTTTAACTTTAAAACCAATTTCTGAGTGAGTTGGGTCAATTGACCATTTTGTAGTTGCCATAATTTTATTTTTTTAAATATTTTAAATAATTAATTTCATTTTGATAGGACAAAGTTACGGTGAGAGTTGTCCTGTAGCACTTAACCTAGATTAAGAAATAAAAAAGGTGTTTTTTTTTTGCCACAGATTACACAGATTAAAAGGATTAAAAGAAATATTGCCACGAATTGCACGAATTTCCACGAAATAAATTGAATCAAAATTTGTGAAAATTCGAGCAATTCGTGGCGAAAAAATCAATTTAATCTGTGGCAAAAAACTATGTAAAAAGTTTAGGTTTTATTATTCATATAAAATGTCAATGCTCCCGATGGACACTTATTAACTGTTGAAATTATTTTCTCAGTTGTAGATTTTTCTGGAGTAATCCAAGGTTTTTCTTTTGGACGAAAGACATCTGGATTGTTTTTGACACAATTTGTCGAATGAATACATTTTCCAGATTGCCATACAATCGTAACTTCTCCGTTTGTATATTCTTTAATGAGGTTATTTGGATTCATGGTTTAAAATTTTAAGGATGAATTTAATTTTAAAGTCAGACCAATTTTCTTATTTATAAAGTTAGTCTTTCTTTTTAAAAATTGAGCAAAAAAGAAACGATAATAGTCTGATTTACAGATTTATTATCGTTTCAAGGTACAGGTATTAATTGTTTTTGTTTGAATTAATAATTCATTGGAATATCCATCAATAAAAATTCAGCATCTGTATTGGCTTTAATATTCAAAGTGTCAGTTCCTGAAATTCCTACCGCATCACGAGTATTTAATTCTTGACCGTTGATGGTAACATTTCCTTTTAAAATGAAAGCATAAACTCCGTTTCCTTCTTTTTTGATTTTATATTCTGTTGCAGTTCCTGCATCAAAATTTCCCATGTTGAACCAAGCGTCTTGGTGAATCCAAACTCCTTCATCGTCCGCATTTGGAGATAAAACTTGTGCCAATTTATTATGTCTGTCAGCAACATTTAAAGTAATTTGCTGGTAACGTGGCGTCACATTTCTTTTGTTTGGAAATAACCAAATCTGTAATAATTTAGTCTGCTGATCTGTGTTCGGGTTAAATTCACTATGCTGAATTCCAGTTCCGGCACTCATAACCTGAATGTCTTCGTTTTTAATTACTTCAGTATTTCCCATGCTGTCTTTGTGAGCCAAATCACCTTCTAACGGAATTGTAATAATTTCCATGTTATCGTGAGGGTGAGTTCCAAATCCCATTCCGGCTGCAATCGTGTCATCATTCAAAACACGAAGTGCTCCAAACTGAATTCTGTCTGGATTGTACCAGCTCGCAAAACTAAAGCTATGATAAGCGTTCAACCATCCGTGATTAGCATTTCCTCTTGTGTCTGCTTTGTGCAATACTATATTTTCCATGATTTTGTCTTTTATTGATTTTGATAGTACAAAGATACAGCCGATGAAAAGGAAAAGCACTTAATGTAGATTAAGAAAAGATTCTGAGGCTCTAAGATGCTAAGTTTCTAAGTTTTTTTCTGAAGCAGATATTTTCGTTTTCAAAAGACGTTTAGTCCCGCTATCCGTTGCAATCTTTTGTGGTGAACCCCACCACAAAAGGATTTTCACTTCTATCGGGGCTATGCGAGAAGTTTCATTTTTATAAGAAGGTTCAAAGGCACAAAGTTACAGAGGTTCAAAGGTTTTATCTCAAAGTAACCAAATGGTTTGTCATTTCGACGAAGGAGAAATCTTCGCAAGTAACTCTACAAAGATTAGAAATTACAATGTTTTTTACCTCAAAGTAACCACATAATTTGTCATTCCGAGGAACGAGGAATCTCCTCACAGTATGTCGCCAATCTTTGTCGAGCCACTTGCGGAGATTCCTCGTTCCTCAGAATGACAAAAAGCGTGTGGTAAAAGACCGGAATAAATTATTTAATTCTAATCAATTTTCCTTTCCCAACCACTTCATCAAGATAATTTGCAGAAGAGCTTTTTTTGTCATGCATGAAAAAAGGAATCGTATCTTTTTCGATTTGATCTTTTGCAATACTTATAACTAAATCGGTATTAATGAAATTATCCAATACTATTATGTTGCCATAAGAAACCTTTCCTTTTGGCATAAACTTGTTATCAAAAACAAAAATACTATCCTTAAAAGTAATTTTGTCTTTTTGGATATAAGAATTGTCATCTTCAATCAAATAATTGTAACGGCCAGTGAGTTTGTCCGTTTTTTGACTGAAGTTAATAGAAATCAAAGTAAAAAATAAAGCAAAATATTTCATGACATTCTAACTATATTGATTTATAAACTGTTGCACAACTGCATCTGTATTCTCGTGGCGTTTCTCTCTTTCTAAAACAGTCGGAGGGGCACTTCTTTCCAAACAATCTTTTACAGCACAAGTTTCGCAAGTTACACCTACAATTCGTTTTACCAAAGGTTTTCCATCAATGAATTTAAATTTCTTTTTCATTGTCGGATTAATTAGGATTCCGACAGAAATACTTCGAATAAAATTCTCGGCAAAAGGATCTTTTGTAGCCGAAGAAAAAACCAAATATTCATTTCCACTATTCGCATAGCTCGAAATCTGGGCATCAAAAAAATGAGATTTATTTTGTTTGATGGCTTCGTCAATCGTTTTAACCGAAACCCATCTCCTGCAATAATGTTCGTTGGTTTCGTTGGCGTGCGGTTCTTGCTGATGTGTAATATGTAATTCTTTATTGATCTGATAAAAATCTGAACCGATTTTGTGTGACAATCTTAAGAAAAATAAGTTTTTCAGCTGAAAATCTTTTGGCAATAAATTGGTCAGTCGCTGATAAAAAGATTCTGGTGAAACTTTAAAGCTTTCGATTAATTGAACAAATTCTTCTGGTTTTGGATTTTCATTTTCTAAAAAAGTATTGATTTTATTTACAACCAATTTTCTTGGCAATAATAAAGCACCAGCAAAATAAGAAGCATAAAAATTATTTAGAACCTGATCGAAATTATCAAATTTAATCCAGCTGAAAGTCAGTAAACGATCGGAAATTTTTAAATAATTATAAGCAATTTCTTTAGCTAAAATAAACGCTTTTTGCGGAGCGTCAAGTTCTGTAGAAAGCAATAAAGTCTTACTTTTCGGAACATAAATCGAACGCAAATCGTCTAAAGCTTCCTGATCTGCAAACGCAATTTCTTTGATATTGTATTCGTATTCTTCTTTTAAAATTGCCTCTAATTCTTCTACAGTAATTTTAGAATCCAGATTAATCTGAAACGACTTCGAAAACGAAATTACTTTTTCTTCTAAATCTTCAAAATAATTGCTGTGAGCTTCCTGATACGAACGCAAAGAAGCCAAAAAGAAGCTTTCACGACTTAAATTATAATGTTGCGCAATTTCGATAATCGTGCTAATAAATGCATTGACTTTTGCGGGAGCATTGGCAATAATATCAATTAGATCGGCTTCCTGAATTCCGAAAAGCTCGAGCGGAATCTCTTTTAAAATTCCGGATTTCAAGATTTCGCCAATCGGAGCGAGGTTGTTGTCGAGTTTTAAAGACACCATTTGGTCGTAAGTCACGTCCAAATGTTCGCAGAGCAATAAAATTTTATCTGTTTTTGGATATTTTTTTCCCTTTTCAATCTCGTTTAAGTACGATTTTGAAAGATTTGTCAATTTGGCCAAGCCAAAAAGTGACAGATTTTTTTGCGTTCTGACTTGCTTCAATTTTAATCCGAAGATCAGCTTTATATAGTCTTTTTCGATATCCATGAATCAAATATAGGTATTCTAAAAATAATCGCCAAAAAATTATTTTTCATTTTTAGCGAACGTTCGCTTGTTTTGTAAAAAACTTTTTTCTAATATTGTGGTGTAGAAAATATTAATTATCAGTTTGTTATGTATTTGTGTTTTTGAAAAACATAGAATCGATTCAATTGCTGCTAATGAAATTAAAAACCACAGCTATGAAAAACCAATTAGAAATTACCGAAACGGCAATGGAATTTTTAGCCGAAAAGAAGCTTCGTTATCCAAAAATCTGGACAGAAGAAGCGATTGTTTTTATAACCGAATTGCATAGAAGATTCGAATCACAGCGAAAACTATTGCTTTTACAGAGAGAACAAAAACAAGTCGCTTTTGATCAGGGAATTATGCCGGTTTTTATTCCGGAAACCAAAGGTGTCAGAGAAGGCAATTGGAAAGCTGGTGAAATTCCGAAAGATTTATTGGATCGTAGAGTAGAAATCACGGGGCCAGTTGATCGCAAAATGATTATCAATGCGTTGAATTCGGGAGCAAAAACCTTCATGGCCGATTTTGAAGACAGCACTTCGCCAACTTGGCAAAACCTTATGGACGGTCAAGTAAATCTAATCGATGCGGTAAACAAAACAATCACTTATACGGATTTGGTAAAACAGAAATCCTATCATTTAAATGAAAAAATCGCAACGCTAATTGTACGTCCGAGAGGTTTGCATTTGCCGGAAAAACATGTTCTAGTTGAAGGAAATGAAGTTTCGGGTTCTTTGATAGATTTTGGTTTGTATGTTTTTCATAATCATAAGCGACTTTTAGAAAACAATTCTGGACCGTATTTCTATATTCCGAAATTAGAGCATTATCTGGAAGCGCGCTGGTGGAATAACGTAATCGATTTTACGGAGGATTATTTGAAACTGAACAAAGGAACAATAAAAGTGACAGTTTTAATTGAAACCATAACGGCAAGTTTTCAGCTAGATGAAATTATTTACGAATTGAAAGAGCATATCGTTGGTTTGAATTGCGGACGCTGGGATTATATTTTCTCATACATTAAAAAGTTTAGAAAAAATCCAAAATTCATTGTTCCAGATCGTGATCAGGTAACTATGACTTCGCCTTTTATGAATGCTTATTCAAATCTGGTAATTCAAAGATGTCATAAAAGAGGCATTCATGCGATTGGCGGAATGGCAGCACAGATTCCGATTCGAAACAATGAAGAAGCCAATGCAGTTGCTTTCGCAAAAGTAAGAACCGATAAAGAGCGTGAAGTTAAAAATGGACATGACGGAACTTGGGTAGCGCATCCGGATTTAGTTTCAATAACAAAAGAAATTTTTGATAAAGGAATGCCAACTCCAAATCAGATTCATGTAAAAAGAGAACATCGAAAAATTACGGAAGCCGATTTGATTGAACCACCAATTGGAATCATTACTGAAAATGGCGTTCGAAAAAACATCAACGTTGGAGTTTTATATCTGGCTTCATGGTTAAACGGGCAAGGCGCCGCCGCTTTGCTTAATTTAATGGAAGATGCTGCAACGGCCGAAATTTCGAGATCGCAATTATGGCAATGGCTTCAGAATAAAGTGATTTTGGATAATGGACGAAAATTAGATTTGGCTTATTATCATGAATTGGCTTTAGATGAATTCAGAAAAATCAAGGAAGAACTAGGAGAAGAAAATTATGAAAAACAACAATTTCCATTAGCCGAAAAAATGTTAGAAAGACTAGTTGTAAACCTGCATTTTGTGGATTTCCTTACTCTTCCATGTTATAAATATCTATAAGCTTTTAAAATCTGCTCAATCTGCCAGATCTGCGAACGAATAAATTTTTCTCGCAGATTTAGCAGATCAGGCAGATAAAATGAGAGAAAAAATCAGTCTGGTTAAACTGAACACTTAAAACTTTGACTGAACACTAAAAAACGAACCACTTTAACTAAACTATATTATGAAAACAACAGAAGACAGAATTCAGGAATTGATTAACGATTGGATTACGAACCCGAGATGGAAAGGAGTAGAGCGTCCTTATACTGCAAGCGAAGTAGTAACACTTCAGGGGTCTTATAAAATTGAGCATTCTATTGCTAAAATGGGTGCAGAGAAATTATGGAGAAAGTTAAAAAGTCAGGATTATGTTGCGGGTTTGGGAGCGTTGACTGGAAATCAAGCGATTCAGGAAGTGGATGCTGGTTTAGAAGCAATTTATTTAAGCGGATGGCAAGTTGCTGCTGATGCAAATCTGGCTGGAGAAATGTATCCTGACCAATCGCTTTATCCAGTAAACAGTGTTCCGATGGTGGTAAAAAAGATCAACAACGCTTTATTGCGTGCTGATCAGATTCAGACTGTAAATAATATTGAAGATAGAAAAGATTATTTAGTTCCAATTGTAGCTGATGCTGAAGCTGGTTTTGGTGGAAACCTAAATGCTTTCGAATTAATGAAATCTATGATTGAAGCTGGAGCTTCTGGAGTTCATTTTGAAGATCAGCTGAGTTCTGCAAAAAAATGCGGACACTTGGGCGGAAAGGTTTTAGTTCCAACGCAAGAGGCGATTAATAAATTAATTGCGGCACGTTTGGCTTCAGATGTCATGGGAGTTTCAACTTTAATTGTAGCTCGAACAGATGCCGATGCAGCTAATCTATTAACAAGCGATGCAGATCCAAGAGATAGAAAGTTTTTAACAGGTGAAAAAACGGCTGAAGGTTTCTTCTATGTAAAAAACGGAATCGATCAGGGAATTGCAAGAGGTTTAAGCTACGCACCATACGCAGATTTAATCTGGATGGAAACCAGTAATCCCGATTTAGATTATGCAAGAAAGTTTGCAAAAGCCATGAAAAAAGAATTCCCAGATAAAATGCTGGCGTATAATTGTTCTCCGTCTTTCAATTGGGCAGCAAAATTATCAGTTGCTGAAATGGAAACATTTAGAGAAGATTTAGCAGCAATGGGATATAGTTTTCAATTCATTACTTTAGCAGGATTCCATGCTTTAAATACAAGTATGTTCGAATTGTCAAGAGCTTATAAGGAACGAGGAATGGCAGGTTATTCTGAATTGCAGGAACGCGAATTTGCTTTACAGAAAAACGGATTCAGAGCCGTAAAACACCAGGCTTTTGTTGGAACTTCTTATTTTGATGCCGTTCAGAACACAGTAATGTTAGGAAAATCAGCAATAACGGCGATGAAACATTCTACAGAGGTTGAGCAATTTTAATTCACTATACACGGTTCATTTTTGAGCCGTGTTTTTTTTAGCCACAGATTTCACAGATTGAAAGGATTAAAAAAATGTCGCCACGAATTACACAAATTTTCACGAATTAGATTGAAATAAAATTCGTGAAAATTTGTGTAATTCGTGGCGAAAAAAAATCTTTTTAATCTTTTTAATCTGTGGCAAAAAATTATTTCTTCAAAAGCCGAGCTTTCATTTTGCTGAAGAATTCTGGTGTTACGCCAATGAAAGAAGCGATTTGTTTTTGAGGAACTTTGTGTACCAACGTTCCGTATTTTTTTGTGAATTTTTCGAAACGTTCTTCCGCAGGTAAACTCAAGTTGTCCATTAATCGCTGTTGATTCGCAACCAATGAATTCTCAATTAAAATTCTAAAAAATCGCTCCAATTTTGGAATTTCAAGATACAATTGTTCCTGATTTTCTTTAGACAAAGAAACCACTTCAGCTTCTTCCAGAACTTCAATAAAAAGCTGTCCTGGTTTTTGCGAAAAATAACTGTACATATCGCTCATCCACCATCCTTCACAAGCAAATGAAAGAACGTGTTCAACAATATTGTCGTTGATATTGAAACTTCTTAAAATACCTGAATTTACGAAATAGGAATGTTTGCAGACTTCGCCAGCATTTAATAAAAGCGTTTTGGCTTTGTAAGTGTTGGTTTCTAGTTTAGATAAAAAAAGCGCCTGTTCTTCTGGTGTCAGAGAAACGTGTTTGGCAATGTTTTCAAGAATTAATGCCATTATTTTTTATCGTCGATTAAAGTAAATGAAGTTGCTTTGAATCTGTCTCCTTTAATTTCTCCTGTAACTAAAGCTTTGCTTATTGCATTACAAAACCCTTTTTCAGCGTGAGCGTCTCCATGATCGTGAATTGTAGTTCCATCAACAAAATAAGATTTTCCATCAATACGAACTGCTAAATCACAGCTTTTACCTTTCATTCCAAATTGGCATTCCCCGCAAGATGCTTCCACAATTGTTGGTTTGTCAAATTTCTTTTTAGTTTGAGCTTGTACTGCAATTCCAATAAAAAGGAATGCTGCTAATATTATATTTTTCATGATTAAGAATTTACAGTGATTAATTTCGCCGTTTCTTTGGCGCGTTCTATTACTTCGTTAATTGGAGTTGAAAGTGAATCATGACTTAAAACAACTCCCATTCTTCGGTAAGGTCTAGAAGTTGGTTTTCCGAAAATTCTGAAATCAGTTTTCGGTAAAGCGGCTACTTTTTCGATTCCGGTAAAAGTCGGATTAGTTGAATCTTCAGATGCTAGAATTACAGCACTTGCTCCAGCTTTTTCTAAAGTAATTTCGAAAATAGGGAGGCTCAAAATGGCTCTTAAATGTAATTCAAATTCGTTGAAGTTCTGTGTTCCAGCTAAAGTTACCATTCCGGTATCGTGCGGACGAGGGGAAAGTTCAGAGAAATAAACACCTTCATTTGTTAAGAAAAACTCTACACCAAAAAGTCCGGCGCCACCAAGTGCTTCCGTAATTTTTTCAGCCATATCCTGAGCTTCATACAAATCTTTTTCTGAAACTAAAGCGGGTTGCCAGCTTTCCTGATAATCGCCTCTTTCTTGTCTGTGGCCAATTGGAGCGCAGAATAATGTCGGATTGTTATTTTGAGTAATCGTTAAAAGCGTAATTTCTGAATGGAAATCGACAAAAGCTTCTACAATAACTTCGATAACATCGCCACGCGAACCTGCAACGGCATATTGCCATGCTTTTTCGATATCACTTTCTGTTTTGATTGTAGATTGTCCTTTTCCTGACGAAGACATTAATGGTTTTACCACGCATGGAATTCCAACTTCCTGAACGGCTTTTTGCAGTTCTTCTGCTGAAGTTGCGTATTGGTATTTTGCTGTTCTTAGTCCGAGTTCTTTTGCTGCTAAATCACGAATGGCTTTACGATTCATGGTAAAGTTTGCCGCTTTCGCTGAAGGAACAACGGTGATTCCTTGTTTTTCGTAATCGTAAAAACGTTCGGTGCGAATGGCTTCTATTTCAGGAACGATAAAATCTGGCTGGTGTTTGGCTACGATTCGGTCAAGTGCATCGCCGTCGAGCATATTGATGACTTCAAAGCCGTGTGCGACTTGCATGGCTGGTGCGTTTTCGTAACTGTCAACTGCAATTATGGTTTGTCCGATTCGTTGTGCGGCAATGACAAATTCTTTGCCTAATTCGCCTGAACCTAGGAGTAGTATTTTCATTTTGGAGTAGTGTATTGTTTGAGTAGTAAAAGTAGGGAAAAAGCTTTTTTTAACCGCAAAGTTCGCAAAGAATTACGCAAAGAGCGCTAAGTTTTTGTTTTTAAGTTAAATGAAAAGCAAAAAAATCTCGCGCAGATTTTGCTGATCGAGCAGATTTATTTCTGTTTGAGATTTTAATTTTAAGACAAAGTAACCATGCAGTTTGTCATTTCGACGAAGGAGAAATCTCCACAAGTAGCTCTACAAAGATTGGCTTATTGGAACGGAGTTACTTGCGAAGATTTCTCCTTCGTCGAAATGACAATGTTGAGAAAATAGCAGGATAAAAAAAAGGTTCGCAAAGATTATTTTCAAATCTTTGCGAACCTTGCGTAAACCTTTGCGCTCTTTGCGGTTAAATTTTTTTAATGAAAATGATCTTCTTCAATCTCAAATTCGGCATCTTTTTCCCAGATTTCCATTTCACAAGGTTTGCAGTTGAATTTTAGTTTGTATTCTAATTCTCCCTGTTTTAAAACCAATGGTTCTTTTACCTTAACACCAACAATGTCTTTTTGGTGTATAGGGCATTTTTTTAATTCGTATTTGATGCAATATTTTGTTGTCATTACACGAGATTTTCCTGGATCCCATTGTAATTCGAATGCTTTTTCGATTTCGGTAACACCGTGGCGTTCGTAGAATTTACGTGCTGTTTTGTTCGAAACGTTGTACATGAAATCCAATTTAGTTTCAGGATATGGATGTGACGTTTTTACCAATTGGTGTTCTTCACGAACGTAATTTGCCAAACGAATTTCTGATAATTGTTCGAAAACATTTCTTCTCATTTCGTTGATTTTTGAAATAGGTAGGAACCAGTTTTGTGAAAACATAATGTTAATTTCGTCAGCATTGTAAGGTGTGAAACCTGTTTTTGCCAATTGAACTTTTATGTTCTCTTCGATTGATTCGCCAGTTTTTGTTTGTTCTTTCGGATGCTCTAATTTTACTGTACTTACGTTTCCATCTTCGTCGGTTGCAATTAATTCAAAACCGTTTTCGTTTTCGGTAAGCAATAAAGTAGTTCCAATTTTACGGATTGCACTGTCTTCTCTTTCTACGATTTTGATGAAAGCAGCGTCGTTATTTCTATAGATGAAAGTTCCGTCTTTAATTTCTTTTAAAACGTTTGGATATACTTTTCCGTTCTCGGCTTTGTTTACGTAGATTCCGTCGGCTTCGTTATTTTCGTTGATGAAGCAAAGTCCGTCACCGTTGTTTAGTAATTCACCGTTTTCGATTTCGTAAGCATCTCCAATTGTTCGGATCAATTTACCAATATATTGTCCTTTTGATTTTGGACTTTCCCAAGAACCAATTGAGCTGTGTCTTTCGTTTACGAAATAATCGGTATAACCACGATTGAAAGTTCTGCTTAATGTAGAATCAAAAGTATACGTACATTTTCCAGAAGAAGCTTTGATGTATTTATCACTTCCTTCAAGATAACTGTCTAATTTTTGACGCAAATAAGATACGTTGTTTTTAACATAAGCAACGTCTTTTAATCTTCCTTCGATTTTGAAAGAAACGATTCCAGCCTCAATCAAATTCGGGATTTGATCTGAAACGTCTAAATCTTTAATAGAAAGCAAGTGGCTGTTTCTGATTAAAGTATCTCCGTTTCCGTCGATTAAGTTATAAGGTAAACGGCAGTTTTGTGCACAAGAACCACGGTTCGCACTTCTTTCTCCGTTAGCCACACTCATATAGCAGTTTCCGCTGAAAGAAACACATAATGCTCCAGTTACGAAAAACTCTAATTCAACATCAGCGTGGTCGTATATTGTTTTAATTTGATGCAGATTTAATTCACGTGCTAAAACCACGCGCTTAATTCCAGCATCTTTTAAGAATTTAATTTTATCTGCGTCACGATTATTAGCTTGTGTACTGGCGTGAAGTACGATAGGAGGCAAGTCCATTTCCATAATCGCCATGTCCTGAATGATCAATGCATCGACACCAATATCGTATAATTCCCAAATCATAGCGCGACAAGTTTCTAATTCGTTGTCGTATAAAATGGTATTCATTACTACAAAAACCTGGGCATTAAATAAATGTGCATATTTTACTAAAGCGGCAACATCTTCAATAGAGTTGTTGGCATTAGAACGTGCGCCAAATTGAGGTGCACCAATATATACAGCATCGGCACCGCTGTTAATAGCTGCCATTCCGCCAATTAAATCTCTAGCAGGAGCTAATATTTCGATTTTCTTCTTCATTTCTAAAACTTTAGACTTTTGTGGTATTCACGAAAAAAAGTGTGCAAAGGTCTAATAAATTATTCGAGTTTGCTAGCGATGAAGCGATTTTTTTGAAATTGTTAACTTAATATGGAATGATGATAAACGAAATTTTTGTTTATTTGGTTGGTTCGTAAATAAGCTGTACTACTCCAGATTTGAAAATATTAGTTTTAAGTAATGTTAATTCGAGTCGTTCTTTTAAGTCTTCAAATAATGGTTTGCCGTTTCCTAAAGCGATTGGATGAATTGATATTCTATAGGTGTCAATAAGATTTAATTGAATAAAAGTTTTAATAAGGCTTGCTCCGCCATAGAGCCAAATGTCACCCCCAGATTGAGTTTTGATCTCATTTACTTTTGTCGAAATATCAGAATTTATAAATGTTGCCTTGTTATCTTGTTTGCTTTGACTTGAAAAAACATATTTCTTTTTTGAATGTACTCCTTTCCAAAGCATTTGTTCGGTATTACTTGCATTTTCGTCCGGTTGATAATTACCCCAGGAATCATAACTTACCCGACCATAAAAGATAGTATCTATATCTGATAAAAATCCATCAAAGTCCATTTCCTCGTCCATAATGCACCAGTCAATCTCTCCATTTGGCCCCTCAATAAAACCATCTAAGGTCACAGCTAGATCTAGAATTACTTTTTTCACTTGTTAAATATTTTATGTTTGGTTTACTTTAATGTAAGCTAGTCTTTTTAATTTATATAAAACTAATCTAACGGAAAAGTATACCCTATAGCAAACACTCCGGTCGATTGTTTTGCAGCTGGATGAAAATACCCTGAAATCCCTATTTCAAAATTATTGTGTCTGCCGACTGCCAATCCAATACTGAAAGGAATATGTAATAAAACTGAGCTTTTGTTGAAATTAACATTTGGTGTAAAGGTTTCGAATTTGCCTATTGAAGTTCCGATTCCGCCTTCAATAAATGGCGCAACCCATGGAATTGGAGCGCAAAAACGAACTTTTCCACCCATTAAAAAAGCATTAGTTGTTACTTTATATTGAGGTTGATTCTGTATATTTTGATTTTTATCAACAGATTCAAAAATTGCACCAGCGTAGGGTCTTACGCTAAACCATGATTTTATTCCTATAATATATTCTCCTTGAAGATAAAGACCGCCTCCCATAACATCTACTTCGTCTTGACTTCCATAATCTTCAATGTAATAAGAACTGCTAGATCCATAGCCTATTGAAGCTTTGATGAAATTGCCAGGTGCTTGTGCTTGTATTAATGGAGAAAATAAAATTGCAAATAGTAAAATGATATAAAAGCGTGAACTTAATGGCATATGGTTTTTTAGTTTTTTGGTTGTGAATTGGTTGAAACGAATGTAAGATTTATTTTCAGTTTAACAAATAAAAAAACTGCTCAATCCGAAGACTGAGCAGTTTTCAAAAAAAGCATGAATCGTTTAGCTTGCTCTCATTTTAATTTGTGATAAAGTATTTTGAATACTATTTAATTGCTTAGAAACAATGTAAATTTGATCGTGTTCCAAATGATTTTCTTCGAGTGCCATTTTGTATTTTTTAATAGCAGCTTCTTCACCAGTAATACAAGCATTTATGATGGATTCTGTATCACCGCCAGTAAATGCTGATTTTATATCTATCCAAGTACGATGCAAGACTCCAAGCGGTCCTCCGCCAGAAGTATCTGTTGATTTTCCTAGTTTATTGATTTGGTTTTGCAATTCTACAATAAACAAGGCTCTTTCGCGCGCATATTCCAAGAAATCGGTTTTCATGGCTGGATTTTCTACATGTTCTGCTGCATCTGTATATCCTAGTTTTCCATCTTCAAGAATTGAAATTAATCCTTCCAAAGTTTTAACGGTTTCCTGTGTGGTTTCATCTGTATGTATCATGACATATAATTTTTGAAATTAATATGTTACAAAGTTTGTAATTATAACATGCTTTCTTTTACAGGATTACAATCGAGGTTTTATAATATTGTAGAATGGGAATTTTGAAATTTACGCATTTATTTGTCCTGCAGATTTTGCAGATAAAGCAGATTTTTTCTCGTATTATGGTTTGCGTGAGGGATAGGAGCGATATCCTTTTTTGGCGGTGTTCGCCATAAAAGATATAGCGGATAGCCCGGCCGTAGGACACGCCCATAAAAAAAACAGCTTAAAGTATAAAAGTGATGAAACTTTTGAACCTTAAGCCGTTTTTATAAAAACTTAGAATATTGTTATGCAGTCAAAGCTTCTTTGATTCTGCGTAATGCTTCTTTTAAGATATCGTTGCTTGTTGCGTAAGAGAAACGAATACAGTTTGGATTTCCGAAAGCGTCACCAGTTACAGTTGCAACGTTAGCTTCTGCTAAAAGATACATCGAAACGTCGTTTGCATCTTTAATTTCGTGTCCTTTTAATGTTTTTCCGAAGAAAGAAGAAACGTCTGGGAATACGTAGAATGCACCTTCTGGAACGTTGATTTTTACTCCTGGAATTTCTTTTAATAATCCAACCACTAAATCTCTACGACCGTGGAAAGCCTCAACCATATGGTTTAATACGCTTGGATCAGCATCTACTGCAGTGATTGTAGCGCGTTGAGCCACAGAATTTGCACCAGAAGTTACTTGTCCTTGAATTTTTGTACACGCTTTTGCGATGAATTCTGGTGCTCCAATATAACCAATTCTGTATCCTGTCATTGCGAATGCTTTTGCAACTCCGTTTACAGTGATTGTTTTTTCTAACATTCCTGGAATAGATCCGATGCTGCAGAAAGTTCCTGAGAAATTGATGTGCTCATAAATTTCATCTGAAACGACATAAATATTTGGGTGTTTTTCTAGAACTTTTGCCAAAGCTGTTAATTCTTCTCTGCTGTAAACAGATCCAGATGGATTGCATGGAGAAGAGAACCACATCATTTTTGTTTTTGGTGTGATTGCAGCTTCTAATTGTTCTGGTGTCATTTTGAAATCTGTTTCTACAGAAGTCGGAACTTCAACTGGAACTCCACCAGAAAGTTTTACAATTTCGAAATAAGAAACCCAGTAAGGTGCTGGTAAAATAACCTCGTCACCATCGTTTAACATTACTTGTGCAATATTGTATAAAGATTGTTTTGCTCCTGTAGAAACTACGATTTGAGTTGGTTTGTACTCTAAATCATTATCTCTTTTGAATTTTCTGCAAATTGCTTCTCTTAGTTCAAGATAACCTTCTACTGGAGAATATGTGCTGTAATTTTCGTCTACTGCTTTTTTTACTGCTTCTTTAATGAAGTCTGGTGTATTGAAATCAGGCTCACCTAAACTTAAACTGATAATGTCTTTTCCTTGTGCTTTTAATTCACGTGCTAAAGCAGCCATTGCTAATGTTTGCGAAGTCGCTAAGTTGTTGATTCTGTCCGAAAGAATATGATTCATTATAAAATTTTTGAATGTCCTTAATTTGCTGCGCCTATTAAGGAAGGTTAATTATTAATAGATTTTTTTTAGTTGCTAAACCGCTAATTTTGGTTTCATTCCCAAATCACGTAGATGCTTAAAGTGAGCAATAACAGCACTTCGCATTGTTTTGTATTCATAATATGGTAAATCACATTCTTTTGCTGTTTCTTTTACAATTTTTGCAATTTTACCGTAATGAATATGACTGATATTTGGAAAAATATGATGTTCTATTTGATGGTTTAATCCTCCGGTATACCAATTTACGATTGCATTTTTAGGTGCAAAATTAGTTGTTGTGTATAATTGGTGAACCGCCCAAGTATTATCCATTTCTCCTAATTCATTAGGAGTTGGATTTGTAGTATGATCCACAACGTGTGCCAATTGAAATACCACGCTCAGGATTAATCCTGCGGTGTAATGCATTGCGAAAAATCCAAGAAGCACTTTCCACCATGTAATCCCGATTAAGATTGGTAAAACAATCCATATCGAAACATAAATCATTTTGGTGATGATTAAAGTGGTCCAAAGAATCTTCGGGCTTTTTGGCTCGCCATAAGATAATTTTCGTTTTAAGTAGTTTCTCATTTGCTTAAAATCGGTAGTTAATGCCCAATTAAATGTCAATAAACCGTATAAGAAAACAGAGTAATAATGTTGAAAACGATGAAAGCGATGCCATTCTGCATGTTCAGTAAAACGAATAATCCTTCCTGCATCTAGATCCTCATCGTGACCAGGGATATTAGTATAAGTATGATGAAGAACATTGTGTTGTACTTGCCAGTTATAAACATTTCCGGCCAAAACATAAATTGTTCCGCCCATAAATTTATTAATCCAGCTTTTTGTAGAATAAGAACCATGATTACCATCGTGCATGACATTCATTCCAACACCAGCCATTCCAATACCCATTACGATTGATAAAAGCAACATTACCCAAAAAGGCATGTTAAGCGTAAGGATTAAAAAGTACGGGGTTAAAAAAACAGCAAATAGAATAACAGCTTTTAAATGTAACTGCCAGTTTCCGGTTTTTTTTATATTATTTTCTTTAAAGTAATTGTTAACGCGAGAGTTAAGCGTTCTAAAGAACTTTAAATTGTCTTGCCGTGCAAAAGTTGGAGCAGTGTTATTCATAATTGTTTTAAATAGATTTCAAAGGTAATTATTATAAATTTTCAATTTGCAAAATTGAGTTAAATATTTCAATCGTAAAGTAGTACTTTTGTTAAAAATTTAGAGCAATGGATGAGATATTGAAATATTTTCCAAATTTGACCGATCTTCAAATCGAACAATTTCAAAAATTAGACTTTTTATACCACGATTGGAATGAAAAAATCAATGTTATTTCGCGTAAAGACATCGATTCATTATATACAAAACACATTTTGCATTCCTTAGGAATTGCTAAGGTTATGAAATTCGAACCTGGAACAACCGTTTTAGATGTTGGAACTGGTGGAGGTTTTCCCGGAATTCCGTTAGCAATTCTGTTTCCGGAAACTCGTTTTTATTTAATTGATGTTATCGCAAAAAAAATAAAAGTGGTTCAAGGTGTTGCTGATGCGTTAGAATTAAAGAACGTAAAAGCAGAACAAAAACGTGCTGAATTGGTAAAAGGCGATTTCGATTTTATTGTAAGCCGTGCTGTAACTAATATGCCAGATTTTGTTTCTTGGATAAAAGATAAAATTAAAAAGCAGCACAAGCACAAATTAAAGAATGGTATTCTTTATTTAAAAGGAGGTGATTTAACGGAAGAATTGAAAGATTTTCCAAGTGCCACCTTGTATGATTTGGCTGATTTTTTTGAAGATGAATTTTTTGAAACCAAAAAAGTAGTCCATCTTCCTTTAAAGTTTAAACCTTAAATAAAAGAACCCGATTAGTATTTTCTAATCGGGTTCTTTTTCAATTAAAAATTAGGAAGCTTTCTTTGAAAAATTAAGAAAGGTATTTGCCTTTGGATCTAAATTGTCAATAAAATTATGAATTGCATTTTCTGATGCTTCAACGCTATATTGAAATTCCGGGTCAAAGAAAAATTCTCTCGAAATTAAAGGTTCATGTGAAGAATCATAAATAGCTTCATCACTTTCATCCAATTTATCATTTTTATACGGATTAGGATGAGAATGAGTCAACTTGATAATAGTTTGTTCAAACCAATTGTTGAAATTCTTTCTTTTAGGTGTAATATGATATGCTAGCAGAACCAGTCCAACAAGGTCATTTTGTAAAAAGAATGAACCTTTTCTGTATCTAGCATCAATTATTCTAACATTCATTAGAGCAATCCAAAGTGCTCCATCTACCGAACCATTTGCTGGTATTTCAAATTCGGTATCAAATAATAAAGGATTTGTCTGCTCAAGATTATTAATAGAGCACCAAAGTGCCTCAATACGTTTTTGTGTGTCGTGCGTAGCTTGACTATAACCCGTAAAGCGCCAGTAAATCCATTCTAATAGTGCTGCTGTTAGCCCCATAGAACCTTTATGATTAATCTGCATTAAAGTCTTTTCAAGTTCTTCATTTCCTTCGACGCAATCTAAAAGTTTATTTATTTTCTTTTTTGTCCATTTATAATTAATTGGGTGGCCTATACTTTTTGATTCCATAATAACTTTTGGAACATTGTTTAAATTTCTCATGCTTATATAGTTTGTTTTATAATATCTCTTAATGTTGTTTAATATTGAAACAAATTTATGAGGATAAGTTTTTTTTGAACGGAACAAGAAGCTTTAAAAGTATCAAAATAAGGTATTTGTGTTTTTAAAGTGTTGATTTATAATTAAATAAGAAAAGTATTACAAATAATATTTACAGGAAAAACTTGAAAAATTATCACTTATTATAATAGACATTTTGTCGATTTTTTTTGCTACAAAAGCAAAAGCGGGAATTTCAAATGAAATTCCCGCTTTTTATAATATAAACTCTAAAAACAGATTATCCTAAGAAAGGGTATCTGTAATCTTCTGGAGTTACAAAAGTTTCTTTGATAGTTCTTGGAGAAGCCCAACGCAATAAGTTCAATGCAGAACCTGCTTTATCATTAGTTCCAGAAGCTCTTGCTCCACCAAATGGTTGCATTCCTACAACAGCTCCAGTTGGTTTGTCGTTAATGTAGAAGTTACCTGCAGCGTTTTGTAATTTAGTTGTAGCAACTTCAATAGCATAACGATCTTGGCTAAATACGGCTCCTGTTAAAGCGTACTCAGAAGTAGTGTCAACTAATTCAAGAGTTTCTTCCCATTTAGCATCTTCGTAAACGTAGATTGTGATAACTGGTCCAAATAACTCAGTTTCCATTGTAGTATATTTTGGGTTTGTAGTTACAATAACCGTTGGTTCAATAAAGTATCCAACAGATTTATCATAATTTCCTCCAACGATGATTTCTGCATCAGCATCTTTTTTAGCTTGGTCAATATAGCTAGCTAATTTGTCAAAAGAACCTTCGTGAATAACTGCTGTAATGAAGTTTCCGAAATCTTCTGGAGATCCCATTTTCATAGATTTTACATCAGCTATTAATTGCTCTTTTACAGCTGGCCATAAACTTTGTGGAATATAAGCTCTAGAAGCTGCAGAACATTTTTGTCCTTGGAATTCAAATGCTCCACGAGTAATTCCTGTAGCTACTTGTTTTACGTTTGCGCTTGGGTGAGCAATGATAAAATCTTTACCTCCAGTTTCACCAACAATTCTTGGGTATGTTTTGTAATTGTTAATGTTTGCACCAATTTTAGCCCAAATATCTTTAAATACGTGAGTCGATCCTGTAAAGTGAACACCAGCAAAATCACGGCTAGCCAAAACAGTATCTGTAATCATTAAAGCATCTCCAAAAACTACGTTGATAACGCCGTCTGGAACTCCTGCTTCTTTGAAAACATCAACGATAACTTTTGCTGAAAATACTTGGCTATCACTTGGTTTCCAAACTACAACGTTACCCATCATAGCTGCACTTGCAGGAAGGTTTGCAGCGATAGCAGTAAAGTTGAATGGAGTAATTGCGTAAACAAAGCCTTCTAAAGGTCTATATTCTAAACGATTCCAAACAGTAGAGTCTGATTTTGGTTGATCGTTGTAGATTTGAGTCATGAACTCAACATTGTAACGTAAGAAGTCGATTAACTCGCAAGAAGAATCGATTTCTGCTTGGTGAATATTTTTAGACTGACCAATCATTGTAGCGGCGTTAATGCGAGCTCTGTATGGTCCAGCGATAAGTTCAGCAGCTTTTAAGAAAATAGCAGCACGTTGTTCCCATGCCATGTTTGCCCATTTTTTTCTTGCTTCAAGTGCGTTTGCAATTGCTTTTTCAATATGTTGTTTTTCAGCTAAATGGTATTTTCCAACAACATGTTTGTGGTCGTGTGGAGCTGTAATGTTTCTTGTGTTTCCAGTTCTAATTTCTTCGCTTCCAATATATAAAGGAACGTCAATTTGAGAATTCCACATTGTGGTATAAGCAGCCTGAACAGCAGCTTTTTCTGGTGAGTTTGGTGCGTAGCTTTTTACAGGCTCGTTTACCGCTTTTGGTACATGAAAAAATCCTTTAAGCATGTTATTTAAAATTTGTGAATTAGACAATTTAAAGTCAGACGATTTGTTTTGTTACGAATAATCTAACGCTGCACAAAAGTACAAAGGATAAATTAATAAATTGACAATTTTATGATTAAGATAACGATAAATGCTATAGATGTAAACTATATCTTAATTTAATGCAAAAGGAGCACACATTCTAAAAGTCGGAACAATTACTTTAAATGTTTTTGTTGTAGTAAAATTGATCATGTTAAAATGACCTTTCATTGCGCCGTAAGGAGACGATAATAAACAGCCAGAACTATACGTATGGTTTTCGCCAGGTTTTAGAACTGGTTTTTTACCAATTACACCTTCACCGTCTACCACTTCCAAATCATTTAAAGAATCAAAAATTTCCCAGTGGCGAGAAGTTAATTGTACAGAGTCTTTACTATGATTTTCGATGGTAACTACGTAGCTAAAAGCAAAATGAATCTTGTAGTTCTTGAAGTATGTACCTTCAAAACTAGTCAAAACAGATATTTTTATGCCTCGTGTAATTTGAGAAACCATACTAACGCCGTATATATGTGAGTGTTATAGTGGCAAAGCTACGAAAAAAAATCGTTTAACCTAAAACCTTAACATTGTTTTAATTGACTATATTGATAGAGTTTGCATTTCCTTTTCCAATTACACGCTGATAACGATCTGTTGCTTCTTTGTAATAAACCAAGATGGTGTACTCGTTTTCAGTCTGATAAAAGTTTCCGTCAATGGCATTTTCAAAATCAATAACCCCTTTTTTGTCTGCAACGGTATATTGAAAATTAGTAAAACCCTGCTTAATCATAATGGCTTTTTCAAAAACAGCTTTATCAGTATTGTAATCCATTTTGTATTCTGGAGAAAGGCTGTAATTATTGAACATTCCTGTAATATAAATATCTTTATTCATTCTAAAAGCAGGAGCAGAAAGCGTAAAATAAACCCAAGCATAATCAGCTTCAATATCGTTGTTAGATCCATTAATGTTCTTTACCACAAAGTTTCCGTTTACATCTTCATAATTAGTATAAATCTGATTTCCTCTTGCGGCATTGGTGTATAAAAATGAATTATAGATATCATTGTTCGAGCCTATTTTAGCAACATTATTACTGGCTGCGCGAATGTCTTTATTTTCAAAATATAAAAACTCATTTCCTCCCCAAAATTGAGTTTCTTTGTCATATTTGTAAATAAGCTGATTGCCAATGGTGTATTGAGGAACAATGTTTTTTATCTCAGTTTGAAAGTTTCCATTTTGCAATAAAAGCACTTTTACATTCTGCAATGGAGTCTGAAAAGCAATATCATTTGATAAAATTGTAAATTCTAGATTCTGCTTGTAATCAATATTACTCAGATTACGGCTTCTTTTTACTTGTACTCCAACGGTACAATGATTTTCATATAAAATAAATTTTCTTGAGAAAACGAGTTCCCGATCTTCATTTAAAATCCGAAGCATATAATTTCCCGAAAGACGTATTTGTTGTGTAAACTGATTCGGAAAAGTAAGCCTATAATGAGTATATACTTGAAGTGTATTAAACGAATTAGAAAAGTCTGTAATTCTCTGGTTATCCATGCCGACAACGTAGTCTGTTTTTGGAATAGCTGTTGGAATCCAATTGTAATCGCAATGAATGATTTCAAAATAATAATTAGCTTCATTGCCAAACAAATCATCAAATTGAAATGAAAATCCAGAACCCAATTCGAAAATTGGCGGAACATTACTTCCATTTTGAATAAAAGAAACCGTTTTAATATTATAAGGAGGATCAATTTCTTTTTCTTGAGCTTTCGCTAAAGTGAAAATAAAAAGGAAAATAAAGCTTGTATATAAAAATTTTGGCATCGTATTTTGTTGTAAGATTTGTAAATATAACAATTTTATACAACGAAAAAGATGCCAATCTGTTGGGTTTAACAATTACGAGCCTAAAATGTATTCTAAGTTACCTTCAATCTCATCATTGATGTAACTTTCTTCCAAAAGAGAATCTGATAATAGCTTTTTATTTTCTTGAAGTTTGATGATTTTTTCCTCAACTGTGTTTTTCGAAATAAATCGAACAACGTTAACTTTATTCATTTGTCCGATTCTATGCGCACGTCCAACGCCTTGTTTTTCTGCGAAAGGATTCCACCAAGGATCCAAGAATAAAACGTAAGAAGCTTTCGTAATATTTAAACCAACTCCACCTGCTTTTAATGAAATAAAGAACAATAACGGATTTTCTTTTTCTTGAAACATCTTCACCTGCTGTTCTCTTTTATCTGCTGGCGTTTCACCAGTAATTTCGCAGAATGCAATTTTGTTTTCCTTACACCAATCGGTATAAAAATTCAAATTGGTAACAAACGAACTAAAGATGATTACCTTTTGTTTTGCTTTTACCAAGTTTTCTAGATAATTTGTAACAGCAATAAATTTTCCAGAATCAATTTCAGAATCTGCATCAACCATTTTTGGGTGATTACTTAACTGACGCAATTTCATCAACGTATTAATAATGCTGATTTTATCAGGAGATCCATCCGTTTTAAGTAAGAAATTACGAGCTTTAGATTTTTCTTTTTCATATAATTTTTCCTGTTCAGGATCCATATCGCAGTAATAAATCTGCTCTGTTAATTCTGGTAAATCTTTTAAAACCTGTTCTTTGGTTCGTCTTAAAATATAAGGTTGGATGAGGTTTTTTAATTCTGATAAAACTTCTTCATTCTGTTTTTTCTCAATCGGATTTTTGAAATTCTCCATGAAAAAGGCATAAGTTCCCAAAATATCAGGATTGATAAACTGCATTTGTGACCATAAATCGTCAAGCGAATTTTCGATTGGTGTTCCGCTTAAAGCAATTTTATGTCCCGTACTAATTTTATTTATAGCTTTAAAAATCTTAGAATTTTTGTTTTTGATGTATTGGCTCTCGTCCAAAATCAGATAACGGAAATCGTACTTTTCTAAAATTGAAATATCACGATGAATAATGCTGTAACTTGTAAAAATCAAGTCGGTCGAATTGATTCTGCTTGCTAAAGATTTTCTGTCGTTACCAACATATTGCATTTTCGAAAAGTGAGGCGTGAATTTTCCAGCTTCATTAAACCAGTTAAAAACCAAAGAAGAAGGAAGAACAATTAGAGCTTTTAATGGTTCTCTTTCTACAGTTGTTTCGTTCGAAAACAAATCAAAATTGGTGGTTTTGGTTGTAAAGCCTAATTGTTCCTGTACGGAAACCAAAACAGATAAAGTCTGCAATGTTTTTCCTAGTCCCATATCGTCGGCTAAACAAGCTCCCATGTTAGAATTGAAGTGTCCTAAAAGCCATTTTACACCCTCAATTTGATACGGTCGTAGAGTTGCTTTTATCAAGTCTGAAGCAGTAAATTCGGCCTGATGAATTTGATCTAAATCACTGTCAATTTCTGAAATTCCGTCTAAAGCTGTAAAATTGCTTTTGCGTAACAAAAGAACTCCATTTTCTGTTTTAGCTAATTTCGCCAAAGAACCATATTTGCTAAACCATTCTAACGGAATCAAAAAGTAGTTTCCGTCAGGCAAAGGGAAAAGTCTTTCTTTGCTTTTTATGTTTGGAATAATTTCGCTGAAATTAATCTTATAATTTCCAACCGTGATGATGATTTTAATATCAAACCAATCTCCAGTTGTTTCTTTAGAAGCAGAAATACTGTGGTTTTCAGTGATAATTTCTTTGCTTTCCAGTTTTAAGTTTTCAATGTTAAAGCCTAGATCTTTCAGTTTTTCTTTATTGTCAATTATCAATTGAATGTTGATATAAGGATCTGAATTTTCAGCATCAGAAATTAATCCAAATAATTCATTTTTGATTTTTTCTAAACCAACTTCGAATAGTTTTTCTGCATATGAATTTTCATCAGCGCTTCGTTTAAACTGAATGATTCGAGGTTCATTGGCAACGCTGAAATCTACAAATGAATGTGTTTTTTTTGTTTTGCTTCCATCAAAAATATATCCGTTATAATCAAAATAAAGATTGAGATAATAACAGTTTTTAAAGAAATCAAAAACAGGCTGAATCGTACAAGAAGCGATTTGGTCACGAAGTTCAATTTCAAAACCATTGGCATCAATGTCAATTTTTTTAGCTATTTCGGGAATGAAATTCTTAAAATAATCATCAACCAATTTTGAAGGAATCTCGATTGATTTTTTCTTTAAAAATGGAGTCAGTTTTTTACCGTTTAGCTCTTTTAATTGTCCTAGTTTTTTATTGACAATCAACCAGCCAGGTTCATCAGAAAGAATATCTACTTTATTGTCCATTGGCAAAAATGTAGTCTCGTTTTCTTTTAAAGAAAGGGTATAAGTGATTCCTTCTGAATGTTTATCGAACTGAATTTGAGGTTCAAAATCTAATGGATCAATGCTGACTCTTGAACGATAAAAATCTTTTTCTGGTCCTAAATCAATAGACAGCGGATATTGCTCTTGAACAATTAAACTGTAAAACGGACTTAAATTAATTTTTAAATGCTGGCGAATAGCAAAATCAATTTTAGAATCTTTCTGCAAATCGGCAATTGTTTTAGCTGATTTTACTTTTGCGCTAAATTTTTTAAATACAAATTCAGGTTTTAAAGATTCGCAAATAGTAAGAATCTTTTTTGAATTGTGATCTAAAGTTTCATAATCAATACCAAAACTCTCCAGCACGCCTTTGGTTGCTTTTTTGTCAAGATATTTGATTTCGCTTGTATTTTCGACAATATACGCTGTTGGGATATAGGCGTTCAGATTTTTTTCAAAACTGATGTCAAAACAGAACTGAAAGGATTTTGTAGGTTCCAAGGTTTAGGGATTTGGTTAGGCTTGTATTTTAAGATTGGGCAAAAAAAGAAAGAGTTTTCAAAATATCAATAATTTGAAAACTCTTTTTAATGAACTTATATCACTTATTTGATGAAAAATTAGTTTTCCTGTTTAAAGCAAAGCGGAATAATTTCGCCCTTTGCTAAACAGTATTTTTCAACCAATTCTGGTGCAATTTTATTGGTATAATCTTCTTCGATAACAATAAAACCAATGCTTCTTAATTTGTCAAAATAATCGCGTCCGTAAACACGCACGTGATCGTATTGTCCGAAGATTTTAGCACGTTCTTTTTGATCTGTAATAGAATCATCTGCAAATGTAACTTCACGAGATAAATCTTGAGGAATCTGCAAAATTGCCATTCCGCCAGGCTTTAAAACTCTGAATAATTCCTGCATTGCTTTTGTGTCATCAGGAATATGTTCTAAAACGTGATTGCATAAAATAATATCATATTCATTGTCTTTGAAAGGTAAATTGCAGATATCTGCTTTTACATCTGCCAAAGGAGAAAGTAAATCGGTTGTTGTATAATCAAGGTTTTTTTGCTTACGGAATCTTTTATAAAAAGCTTGTTCTGGGGCAAAATGCAATACTTTTTTTGGCGCTGTAAAAAAATCAGTTTGATCGTTTAAATACAACCAAAGTAAACGATGTCTTTCTAAAGAAAGTGTACTTGGCGAAAGTACATTATTACGTTGTTTTCCGTATCCGTAAGGCAAAAACGATTTAAAGCTTTTTCCGTCAATTGGATCTGTAAATTTATCTCCTTTTAAAGAGAAAGCTAAAATTGGACGCGCCACATAACTCAAACGAATTAATATTGGACGCGGGATTGTATTTAAAACTAATTTGAAAAGTTTTTTCACTGGTTTGATTCGGGTTGTATTATAATACTAATGGAACTTGTCTGAATTCGTCTTCTTCGTTGCTTTCGATTCCTAAAGCTTTGTAGATGTATTGGAAAGTAGATAATAATTCAGGTTTTCCGTCAACCAAAGCTACATCGTGCTCAAAATGCGCACTAGGTTTTCCGTCAGCAGTCAAGATTGTCCAGCCGTCTTTTAGTTGTTTGATGTTTCTAGTTCCCATGTTGATCATTGGTTCGATTGCTACGACCATTCCTTCAACAAAAAGCTTTCCTCTTCCTCGTTTTCCGTAATTTGGCATTTCTGGTTCTTCGTGCATTTTTTGTCCGACACCATGTCCGACCAATTCACGAACTACTCCGTAACCGTGAGCTTCAGTATATTTTTGAATCGCATTTCCAACATCTTCTACACGATTTCCAGCTTTAAATTCTCTAATTCCAACGTAAAGAGATTCTTTAGTGACACGTAAAAGTTTTTTAACTTCTGGTGCAACTTCTCCAATTTCGAAACTGTACGCATGATCTCCGTGGTAACCATTTTTGAAAGCGCCACAATCAACCGAAATAACATCACCACTTTTTAGAGGAATATTATTAGGAATACCGTGAACAACTTGAGCGTTTGGGCTCATGCAAAGCGAATTTGGGAAATCGTACAATCCAAGGAAACTTGGAACTGCACCGTGATCACGAATAAATTCTTCGGCTAATTTGTCAAGATATAATGTGGTTACTCCCTCTTTAATTTCAGAAGCAATCATTCCTAATGTTTTTGATACGATTAAAGCACTTTCGCGCATTAATTCGATTTCTTCTCTAGTTTTCTGGATAATCATATTTTTCCCATTTTCAGTTGGCAAAAATACAATTTTTATCTCATTTTTTGCGCAAAATTTTTAGCCACGAATTTCGCGAATTTGCACAAACGATTTAGTCAAAGATTTTACGGTAAAACCAATTGGTGAAAATTGGAGGAATTCGTGGCAAAACTAATATCTCCAAAAAAAAGCAGTAAATTAGTAGTACAAACGCTTATAATTATGGAAACTATTATAGATCGAGATATTGCCAAAGTAAAAGCTCTAAAGAAAATGAAGAGAAATGCTTTGGGACTTTTGGGTATTGCAGTGCTGTTGTTTTTAATTGCTATTTATTTTAAAATTCCGATGCTGCAGGCTTTTAGCGAAGCGGCTATGGTGGGCGGAATTGCCGATTGGTTTGCTGTTGTGGCATTATTTCGACATCCGATGGGAATTCCGATTTGGCATACGGCAATTATTCCTACCAAGAAAAATGAAATAGGAGAGAATCTTGGGAATTTCGTTTCTGAGGAATTTCTGGATCGAGAAAAAATGGAAATTAAATTGGATGAATTTAATTTTGCGGTGAAAGCTTCAGATTGGATTTCGCACGAAGAAAATGCTAATAAAATAGCAAATGTTGTTACAGTTAATGTTATTCCTGGAATCTTACGAACGATTAAAGATGAAGATGTAAAAAGATTTATTCAGGTTCAATTTAAGGAAAAAATAGAAGGAATTAATTTCGGAAATTGGGTTGCTGTTGCTTTAGAACCTTTGCAAAAAGGAGAATTGAAAAATCAGATGCTGACGAATCTTCTCGAAGTTATGAGCACTGAATTGACTAATAATAAAGATTTAATTAGACAAAAAGTAAAAGCTTCGACTCCGCTTCTAAGTTTTGGATTGGCAGATAAAAGCATTACCGAAGGTGTTTTTAATGGCTTACAAGATTTTTTAAATGAAGCCAAAAAGCCAGAAAGCGCAGTTCGTTTAAAGATTGATGAATACATTTTTAATTTCTTAGAAAAGGTAAAGAATTCAGAAGAAATGAGAATTAAAATTAATGATATCATTTTGGGTTTTGTCGGAAAAAAAGAAGTTCAAGATTACATCAACGGAATTTGGGACGAAATTAAATTATCCATTACAAACGATTTGAGTAAAGGCGACGATTCTTCTATTAAAAATAGCATCGCAGGGTTAATTCAGACTTTTGGAAATGGAATTAAAGAAGATGCAATAATGATTGATAAGATCAATAATTTCATTAAAAATGATTTATTATCAATTCTTTTAAATAACAAAAAAGTGATTGGGGATTTAATTTCTTCAACTGTAAAAAGTTGGGACGGAAAAGAAGTTTCTGAAAAACTAGAATTAGAAATAGGAAAAGATCTTCAATATATCAGGATTAACGGTACATTAGTTGGTGGTGTTATTGGGCTTATTATTTATGGTGTGGAACAATTGTATCATTTATTTTTATAATGTGACACTCGTAAATTTTGTTGTTTCGACGAAGGAAAAATCTCTACAAGTAGTCCACAACGATAAGCCAATCTTTGTAGAGTTTCTCGCGAAGATTTCTCCTTCGTCGAAATGACAAAATAGAGATCAAAAAAAGAGGCAAATTTTTAAAATTTGCCTCTTTTTATATAAAGAAAAATATTTTCTACAATAATGAATGACAAGTCATAGCATTTGGTTGCTGAACTCCCATTAATTCTAAAATTGTTGGAGCAATATCACCTAAAACACCATCTTGAATGCTTTTAAGTTGTTTGTCAACTAAAATAATCGGCACTGGGTTTGTTGTGTGAGCTGTATTTGGAGATCCGTCAGGATTGATCATTGTTTCGCAGTTTCCGTGATCTGCAATTACGATTGTAGTGTAATCGTTAGCAAGAGCAGCATCGATAACTTTTTTCGCGCAAGCGTCAACCGCTTCACAAGCTTTAATTGCAGCTTCCATAATTCCAGTATGGCCAACCATGTCACCATTTGCGAAGTTTAAACAAACGAAATCAACTTCACCTTTGTTCAATTCTGGAACAAGAGCATCAGCCAGTTCGTAAGCGCTCATTTCTGGTTTTAAATCGTAAGTTGCTACTTTTGGAGAGTTTCTTAATATTCTAGATTCGCCTTCAAAAGGAGTTTCTCTTCCTCCAGAGAAGAAGAAAGTTACGTGAGGATATTTCTCTGTTTCAGCAATTCTGATTTGTTTTTTGCCAGCTTTTTCTAAAACCTCACCAAGAGTTTCTGTGATATTATCTTTATTGTAAACCACTTTTACGTTTTGATATGTCTCGTCGTAGTTTGTCAATGTTACATAATATAAGTTTAGCTTGTGCATGTTTTGCTCGTGGAAATCTTGCTGAGAAAGTGCTTCAGTAAGTTCGCGCCCTCTATCTGTTCTGAAGTTAAAGAAGATTACAACATCACCTTCTACAATAGTTGCAAGAGGTTTTGCATTAGCATCAACCATAACAACTGGTTCGATGAATTCGTCAGTAACGTCTTTTTCATAGCTTTCCAAAACACTAGAAACGGGATTTGTTGATGGAGTTCCAACACCGTTTACTACAAGATCGTAAGCTAATTTTACACGTTCCCATCTTTTATCACGGTCCATTGCATAGTAACGACCAATGATAGAAGCGATTTTTACAGGAGTATCTTTAATATAATCTTCAAGATCATGAATATATTTTGCTCCAGATTTAGGGTCAACATCTCGGCCGTCTGTAAAAGCGTGAATGTAAACTTGATCCAAACCATACTCTTGAGAAGCATCGATTAATCCGCGAAGGTGTGAAGTATGTGAGTGAACACCACCATCCGAAACTAATCCTAAAAAGTGTACTTTCTTATTGTTGTCTTTAGCGTAAGTAAAAGCATCAATCAAAACTTGCTCTTTTGCTAATGTTTTATGCTCTACAGCTAAATTTATTTTGGCTAAATCTTGGTATACAATTCTTCCTGCACCCAGATTCATGTGTCCAACTTCGCTATTTCCCATTTGTCCTTCTGGCAAACCAACATTTAATCCGTCAGTTCTAAGTTGTGCACTTGGGTAGTTTTTATAAAGACTGTTTATAAAAGGAACATTTGCATTGTCTATTGCAGATACTTTAGGGTCAGGAGATTTTCCCCAACCGTCTAAAATCATAAGGATAACTTTTTTGTTCATTACTTTTTGTTTTCTACAAAGATAAGTCATTTCTAAAAATAGGTAAGAAACGATTGTTACATTTATATTTAATAAAATGAAGCTCGATAAAAAATATTAATTTAATCGCAGAAGCCTTTATTTTTTAAAATTAATTCACCCTAAGCTCTTTTTCTGACTTTATTTTTGACGGCGTTGTAGTCAATAAAATATTTTACACTAATAGAAAAAATATGTTTTAGAGCATCATTATTTAATAATCCTGCAACATTATGTCTGTAGTCTTTATCAATAACTCGTTCAAAATTAGCTGCATTATTTCGGTACAAAGCAGAAAGCTGACTACCTGGGGCAAACCACCAAGAATAAGATAAATCGGCATTCCAAGAATAAAAACTTGAATTTTTATTGTTGGTATACTGCGGATAAGGATTAAGATCTCCATTTGAATCTAAAATTAGAATGTCTTTATTATCGGCATAAGACCAATATTGACGGACAGCTAAATTTATTGTCATGGTACTGTTTACAGCATATTTGCCTCCTAAAGTATTAGAATAAGTGATAACATTTCTGTTTGCAAAAATAATATCGTTTGGAGTTGTTGCATTATTGTCGCTATCAATTTGATCGATATAACCTTTATTGTTGTTTTTTCTAATGTAGCTAAAGAAGTAGTTTAATAAAAGCTTATCGCTGAAGCGATATCTTGGACCAATATCAAAACCATATGTAAGACGATCAGATTGGTCAAATACATTAAAAGTGCCATTTAAATCTATTGCAAACTTATGATTGTAGTTGGTAGAAATGCTTCCCCAAGTGTCTATTCTTCTCGGAATTGCAACATATCTGTTCGCAGCACGCGGTTCATAATAATCGTAAGTTTCTAACGGATAAAAAGTAATTCCGGTTCCGTAATAGTTGTTTTTTACGGTTGTAAGGTTTAAATTGGCATTGACGCTATTATCCTGTAGTTTTCCAGATTCTTTATTGAATTCGGTATACATATTATAATTAATCCTAAAAGTATTAAAACGTTTCGTTGGATTTAGGATTCTATAATTGGCATTTCCGTAAAAATTATAATAATTAGTGTAGAAATTAATACCCAAATCATTGGGATCGTAATCTTTTGTAACAAAATCTGAGCCTATGCTATATCTGTAGTTTCCGCTCGTTTCGGCCAAACCAATTGTAGAATAAACCCCGTTTTTGTCTTGAATATCGTTTATCATACTGTATTTAACATTTCCATACAAGCTATAGGTATTTGCTTTGGTGTTTAAGTCCCAAGCTAAACCAGTGACATTTGCATCTCTAACGTGGCCATTTCGAGTTACATTGGTATTGATAAAAGTAACCGACGAGTTTTTTCTAAAACGCTGGTCCAAGACCAATACATTATAATTCGTAAGCGGTTCAACGATTACTTGTCTCGTTTCGCCACTTTCTGTGTTTTTTATAGTAGCAAAAGTTTTTTCCGTCACAGCATTTAGAACTCCAATTCCGAGTCCGTCTTTTGTTCTTCCCGATAATTTTAAGGCGTTCACCAAATTTACAGCAGCGGGCAATTCTGTAATTTCTTCATTTTCATTTAGCGAAGGATCAATTGATGGTGCGCCTCCAATTCTTCGTGAATAAAATATATTCCCTTTGCTAAATAAGTCCGTCCCTTCTGTAAAAAAGGCTCTATTTTCGTTAAACTGCTGTTCAAAAGGACCAAGATTTAAAATCTGATCGTCATATTTTGTCTGTCCAAAATCTGGAATTAAAATAGCATCAACAGTAAAAGCATCTGTTATGCCGTATTTAATATCCATTCCTCCTTTAATTGTTCCGTATGTTTTTTGTCCGTCAGAAGCATTCAGATAATAAGAAGCATAAGGCATAAAAAACAAACGAGTAGGAGGTTTTATGTTTTCAATTCCTTCTAAAGTTCCTGCTTGCTGCGTAAAAGTACCAATCTTTCTATCGACAAAATTCCAAGTATATTTATAGCGATCGCGTTTGATTTCTCTAAAGAAATTAATTCCCCAAATTTGTTTGTTTTCTCCAGAAAAGCGTAGAGCTGAATACGGAATTTTCATTTCAACAATCCAACCGTTTTCTGTCAAAGAAGCTTTACTGATCCAAACAGCATCCCAAGAATAATCTTCCCCATTTGCATCGGTCATAATGCAATCACCTTGAACATCGGCTGCAGAAACATAAAACATAAAATCCTGCTGTCCGTCATTAAAACCATTTATAAAGACGCCAAAAAGATCTGCTGTTCCAAAATTATCACGCTGCGAGATTTCTTTTAGAATCTTAGATGGTTCGTTGTCATACATCATTGCGCCAATATAAATTGCATCATTATTATAAATGACTTTAACTTCGGTACGTTTCTCGTACGGAATAGCTTTGCCATTGTCTGGTTCCAGCATGATAAAATCTGTGGCAATTGGTACATTTTCCCAAGCAGGTTCGTCTAGTTTTCCATCAATAGAAATAGTATGAGAAGTTACTTGCGCCTGAATTGATTTTTTCTGGCCATAACTCAACATGGAGCATAATAGAAAACTGAGGAAAATAATTTTTTTCATTGAATTTTTTGATGCGAAATAAATGGCAAATGTATTTTTTATAGAAGCAATAGACTAAATTTTATTCTATTTGTTACAGTTTATATTTCAAGATTTCCATTTTTGTTCGTATTTTTTTAAGAAAACGGGTTAAAATGTTATGAATTTAACTATAAGATAAAATCTTACAGAAATAGTGTTTTTTATGTTAATAATGTTAAAGTTTAAGTAAAAAAGGTCTGAAAATCAGGCTTATATTTTGCAAGGTGTGATTTTTTTATATTTTTGCGATACCCAAATTTTTGTTTAACCTAAAGAAATTCAATGATTTACAAAATTTATCCGTTATTTGTGTTTTTGCTATTGTCTTTTGGAAAAGATTCAAAAAACACAGCCGATCTTAAAAAAAATGCCACTGTAAAGACGATTGCTAAAGTCGAAAAAGTTACAGTAGATTCTAAAATCGAGAGCGTTTATAACTCGCTAAATTCAAACAATTTTAAAATGCCTGAATTTAAAACTTTCACAGAAGCTTTAAAAGGATTTTATTTATTGAAAGAAAGAGGAGTGATCAAGAAAAATATCTTAACACTAATTGATTTTAGTTTGTCATCAAACACTAAACGTTTGTGGGTGATCGATTTAACTAGTAATACAATTTTGTTTAATTCTCTTGTAGCTCACGGAAGAAATACTGGAGAAGAATTTGCTTCAGCATTTTCAAATCTTAATTCATCATTTAAAAGCAGTTTAGGGTTTTATGCGACTGGCGAAATTTATCAAGGAAAACATGGTGCTTCTTTGCGTTTAGATGGTTTAGAAAATGGCGTAAATGACAACGCTCGCGAAAGAGGCGTTGTAATGCACGGCGCAGACTATGTGTCCGAATCTTTCATCAGAGATCATAAAAGATTAGGTAGAAGCCAAGGCTGTCCTGCAGTTCCAGTTGAATTGACAAATGAAATTATTCAGTTAATAAAAGACAAATCGTGTTTATATATTTATCATCCATCAAGAAGTTTCGAGATGGAAGAGAGGCTAATTTCTTAATTTCGCATATAAATCCGAATCTAAATCATAAATATCAGCTCTGAAAATGAGCTGATTTTTTTTGCTCCATGCTGTCCAATACCATTGGTACAAAGCATACTTTTTGGTAATCTTAAAACTCATGGTTGTTTTACTTGCAATAATGGTGTCAATTCTGTCTTGAGGCCAATTTCCGTCAACATCTAATATATGTTGAGCCAATTCCAGCGGATTTTCAACGCGAACACATCCCGAACTCATAGAACGATTATTGCGTCCAAAAATACCTCGGTGATTCGTATCGTGCAGATAAACACTGTGATGATTTGGAAACAAAATTTTCATTAATCCCAATGAATTATCATAACCAGGACTTTGTACATAACGATAATTGTTGGGTTTGTTTTCATTCCAAGCCATTGGAGAAACTACTTTTCCAGAAGTATCATAAATCGTAATATTTTTATTAGCCAAATAATTGCGATTTCTTTTCATTGCTGGAACAACATCTTCTTTTAGAATTGTTGGAGGAACAGTCCAAGTCGGGTTAAAAACAACTGTTTTTAGGTAAGAAGTAATAATTGGTGTTCTTCTTTTGCTAGTTCCAACTACAACATTTCTAACCAAAGTTGTATCATTACTTTCAACAACATTTAAGCTGTAATCAGGAATGTTTATAATAAAATAGTTTTCAGCTAATTCTGATGGGTACCATCTCCAACGCTCCAAATTAGCAATTATCTGTTTTTTTCTATCTTCCTTAGAATGGTTTAAAGCGCGAATAGTTCCAGCTCCAATAACTCCATCTGAAGCTAAACCGTGCCTTTCTTGAAATCTTTTTACAGATTCGAATGTTTTTTTGTCGTAAATCTTTGTAAGACTATCTTTTCCAGACATGTCGTTCCAATACAAAAGCCTTTTTTTAATATTAACTAAAGCAGGATTTGTATCGTTTAAAACGATTTTATCGACAGATTCAATAGTTTTTACATTGTCATCTGGAAAAGTATTTATGATTTCAAGTGCTTTTAGTAACTCTTTGTAAATTTGAGTTTTAGGTTGAATGTTCTCAACAATGCTGTCTAGTTTGTTTTTGTTGAATCCTTTAATTAATACAGAATTTACATCAAACTCTTTTTCATCTAAATCCCAGTTGGTGTATAATTTTTTGGGGTCTAACTTTCCCTTATATAAATGATTTAAATATTTTTCAAAATTATAAGTCAGCAAAACATCATAAGAAGCCAAGTCTTTATCGCTGAGTGAAGCAATGTTACTCTCGAATTTTTTAAGTTGAGATATTTTGTAATCCTCTGGTTCTAAGCCCAATTTATCTGATTTTTCTAATTGTGATAAAACAAAAGTTCTCTTTTTAAGATTTCCCCATATTGTCTGATTTTCAGACCCTATATAAAATTGTTTTAAAGTTTCGCTTTTATAAGTGCCAATTATTGCAGTATCAATTTCAACTTTTCTTTCATCAGTAAGTATAATTGCTGGTACCGTTTTTTTTATAATAGGTGTAAGTTTTGGGCTTTCTTTTTTGCAGCCCACAAAAAGACATATTACTACTAAAGAGTAAAATTTTTTCATTTTATAATTTTTTAAACATCAAATAATGTTCGCCAACATCTTTAATATCAAATGCTTCACCTTGGGGCTGGTAATTCATTTTTTGATAAAAGCCTACAGCGGCTGTTCTGGCGTTAAACCAAATCAAGTCAACTTTGTTTTCATTGCAGTAGGTTTCGCAATGCTTTACCAAATCTTCTCCAAATCCTTTTTTCTGATGAGTGTCTAAAACAGCCATTCCACGAATCTGCGCTTGATTTTGTGCGGCAAATATAGTGTTGATTTTTTCAAATAACGAAATAATTCCTATTAAATCTTCATCATCAAATAAACCAAAATGATGAGTAGTCTCTAAATCATCTCCTTCAAACATGCAACTTTCGATAGGTTTTCCTTTTCTTAAAACAGGTTGGCGAACAGCATAAGTCTCTTTTGATGGAATTTCTTTAATTGTGATCATAATTTTTTTAAAAATATTGCATTTATAACTTTTTAATTTTAAATCAGTTATAAAAAAATGTTGTTTTTCATTAATTTTTTTTGCTCAAAAGCTTGTTTTGAACTGAACTTTCTTTCTATATTTGCACAACCAATGCGAAAGTAGCTCAGTTGGTA
>NZ_JAEFCA010000001.1:0-99110 GCF_016405855.1 Flavobacterium sp. IB48 | reverse complement strand
TAGAGCTCCAGCCTTCCAAGCTGGTTGTCGCGAGTTCGAGCCTCGTCTTTCGCTCTAAAAGTAAACACGTTTTACTTTTGTGAAAATAAATTTTTTGATTTTTATTTTGTTTTAAAAATTAAATTTTTTAAGTTTGCACCCGATTAATGCGAAAGTAGCTCAGTTGGTAGAGCTCCAGCCTTCCAAGCTGGTTGTCGCGAGTTCGAGCCTCGTCTTTCGCTCTTCAAAAGCCTCAAACATTGTTTGAGGCTTTTTTGTTTTCTATTCTTTTTAAAACCATATAAGTGATTTAAGTTGAAGTAAGTTTTTGAATTTAGCTTCTAAATGAACTTATATGACTTATATGGTTTTAAAATTATTTCAGATTGCTTAAGTCGCTTTCTGTTTCTAACTCTGTCGGAATTTCGTTTTGTCTGAATAAACGAGCGGACAAATCTCCTTTTAAAGTGATTTTTTCGCCTTTAACTTCTAACCAGCTTCCTTCTCTTAAACCCAAAACTGGAATAGAATTGAATGCATGAAACTCTTTAATTCTGGTTTCGCGAGTTTCCCCCATGTGTTTAGATTGTAAATCGGCATCTAAATAATGCGGATTTAAGTTGAATGGAATTAATCCTAGAGTTTGAAAGCTTGGCGGATAAATAATAGGCATGTCGTTTGTGGTTTGCATCGACAAACCGCAAATATTGCTTCCTGCACTAGATCCAAGATAAGGAGTTCCGTTTTTTACAGTTTCAGAGAGTAACTGCATAATGTTGTTTTTGTAAAGTTGAGTAACTAGTAAAAAAGTGTTGCCTCCGCCTGTAAAAATTCCTTCTGCATTTTTGACCGCGTCTTGCGGATTTTCAAATTCGTGAATTCCTTTAACATCAATGTTGATTGTTGCAAAAGCTTCAGCTGCTTTTTTTGTGTATTCGTCATGCGAAATTCCACTAGGACGCGCATACGGAATAAATAAGATTGTTTTGCAGTTTTTAAAATGTGTTTTTAGCGTAGGCAAAAGATATTCTAAGTAGTTGCCTCCGTGCAAGGTAGAAGTGCTTGCAATAATAATGCTTTTCATGGTTTTTAAACTCAAATTTTGTTAAAGATATTAAAAACTCTGTTTTTGTTTAAGTTTTTAATGGTTTAATTAACATATTTTTACCAAGTTCTTAATATTAAATTTGGAAGGACTTGAGATATTTTTACCGTTTTAAGAATATTTCTAATTTATTTTATTTTGTTTCAAAAAATTACTTGTTTTTTAATTGTCGTGGCGAGCCAAGCTTGTTGGTCTCAAAGTCAGGATCGTTCTGTTTTTAATGGTAAAGTAGTTTCGAATACCTCCGATTTAGAGGGTATTTATGTAATTAATGCACAAACAGAAGAAACAGTAATGACAAATTCATCTGGATCTTTTTCTATTTCAGCAAAAGAAAATGATGTTCTGGTTTTTTCTTCGATAAGCTTTAAAGAAAAACGAGTTTTGCTGAAACAAGAGGATTTTTCAAACCTTAATTTTACGGTTAGCCTTAGTATGGTAATGTATCAATTGCAAGAAGTTGTTGTGAGACGATATGACAATATTAATGCTGAAAGTTTAGGGATAATTCCTATGGGGCAAAAGAAATATACTGCAGCAGAGCGCAAATTGCAGACCGCAACGGCATTAAATCCGACAGCAAATAGCGAGTCAGGGGCTGAAGGTTCTCTTATGGCTGGAGGTTCTATTTCTGCAGATCCTTTATTAAATTTTTTCTCAGGAAGAACTGCTATGCTTAAAAAAGAAGTTGCGGTTGAGAAAAAGGAATTTTTCATGAGACTTTTGGAGAATATGTTTAGTCTGGACCATTTTATTGATCGATTAAAAATTCCAGCAGACTATGTGAAAGGTTTTGAATATTATGCTATTGAAAATGATAAGTTTACTGTGATTTTGAATTCTAAAAATAAAACTTCTACAGAGTTTCTTTTAGGAGAATTGGCTGTAAAGTATAAAGAAATGATTGCTGGTGAGGGTAAGTAGGTTTATATCGATTATTGTTTTTTTTGTTTTTGTTCAGATTGGTTTTGGACAAAATAATAGCGCTAAACTTTTGGTAGGAAAGGTACAGGAGCAGTCGACTCCGGTTGAAGGGGTAAATATTATAAATAACGCTACACAAGCAGCTACGATTTCAGATTTTGATGGTAATTTCTCGATTGCAGTGCGCGAAGGAGATGTTTTGGTTTTTTCCGCTGTAAATTTAGAGCCTGTTAGACGTCGAATATCTGCAGAAGATTTGACTGTTAGTTCTTTAGTTGTGAAAATGACTGCTAAAGAAGTTGAATTAAAAGAAGTAGTAGTTAATGAAAATGCTAACATAACGGCTGAAAATTTAGGGATTATTCCCTACGGGCAAAAAAAATATACGCCTGCCGAGCGAAAAGTTTATACCGCCACTTCAACTTCGATTGATAAGCTTTTGAATAAGATTTCGGGACGAACTGCAATGTTGAAAAAAGAGGTCAATGTAGAGAAAAAAGAAATGCTTTTTAGAAAGTTAGAATATCTTTTTGATGAGAATTATTACACAGATCGATTGAAAATTCCGGTAGATGATATTAAAGGATTTCAATTATTTTGTGTCGATGATACTGAATTTGCTGTATCTTTGAATACTAAAAACAAAACAATGAGTATGTTTTTAATCACAGATCTAGCAAGAAAATATCTAACAATTCTCGAAAATGAAAAATAAATTAGGAGTACTCGTTGTCTGCTTATTTTGTCAATTTGTATTAGGACAAAACGGTTTTAGGAAACCATTACACGGTCAGGTTATAAATGATTTTTTAGCCATAGAAAGTGGTTATGTAATGAATATCAATGCAAATGTTAGGACATTTATTGGTGCCGGCGGTTTGTTTGATATTGCTGCACAGCCAAAAGATACTTTACTATTCTCTGGCCTCACATTTCAATCAAAAAAAATAGTTTTAACTGAAAAAGATTGTGCTGAGATTCTTTTGAAAGTAAAATTAGATTTGGTTAACAATCAGCTTAAAGAAGTTGTTGTTCATAAAGAATTAAAAGTAAAAGCGTTACAAGGTGGTTCGCAGAAGTATGTAGATATGCAGTTTGAGGACGATAACCAGTCTACAGCGAAAAATAATGCAATGATGTCGGATCAGACTATAAAATATGGAACTGATTTTGTTCGAATTTTTAAAGATGTCAAAAAACTTTTGAGTAAAAAAGACGAAGTAAAAGACGAAGAAGTTACAGATATTGCTTTTGTAGAATATGCTAAAGACAATTTTAAAAAAGACTTTTATATTAAGACGCTTAATTTGAAAGACGATGAAATTGAACTTTTCTTAATGTACTGCTCAAACGATCCTCGTTCTAAACAATTAGTAGATCCAGATCAGAAGTTTCAATTAATGGACTTTATGATTAATAAGAATAAAGATTTTAAGAAAGCTGAGGCTACTCAAAAATGAAAAAAAAGTTAATTTTCCCTTTGCTGGGGCTTTTGTTTATGTTGTCTTCTGCATTTGCTTTTCATAAATTTTATGTAGGTGTTTTTCAAGTAAATTATGCGGCAGAAAAGAAGATGCTGCAAATTACTTCCCGCATTTTTATTGATGATTTGAATAATGCAATGGAGAAAAAGTATCACAAAAAGACGTTTGTTGGTACAAGTAAAGAGACTCCAGCAGATGTTGAATTATTAAAAAAATATTTGTCAGAACACTTTTTAATTAAAGTAAACGGGCAATCAAAAGTGATAACTTTTTTATCTAAAGAAGTTGAAGCTGACGATGTTTTGGTGTGTTATTCTAGAATTAAGGATATAGATAAGTTTAAAACACTTGAAATTTCAAATACGATTTTGGTAGATTGGAATTCAGAACAGCAAAACATTACACATATTTCAGCATTTGATACCAAAAGAAGTGTTCTTTTTACAGAATCTTCAAGGAAAGAATTGTTAAAATATTAATGTATTGGTAAAATTAATGTTTTAATTACTATTTTCACAGCCTAAAGAAATTACCATTAAATTTTTATGAAAAAACTTTCATTATTATTACTTTTTCCTGCAATGTTAGTGGCGCAGGAGAAAGCAACAACCACACCTGCTAAACAAGAAGGTAAGTACGATACCAACAAGTTTAGCCAAATGTACGATTTGTTGGCAACTCCAAACATGTTTCGTACGGCTTCTGGAGCTCCAGGGCCAGCTTATTACCAACAGCAAGCAGATTACAAAATTGATGTTGAATTAGATGATAAAAATTCAAAATTAAGCGGGTCTGAAACAATTACCTACACTAATAATTCGCCAGATAGTCTGGAATATTTGTGGGTGCAATTAGATCAAAATCAAGCAAGAGCAAATACGCAAAGCACATTGGCGGAAAGCGATAAAATTAGTCAGGTTCTTGCACTTGATGGCTTTTCTTCTAAATATTTGAAAAAAGATTTAGAGCGCGGTTTTAATATTGAGCAAGTTAAGGATGTTAAAGGAAATCCGATGTCTTATACGATCAATGAAACCATGATGCGTATTAATTTGACTTCGCCTTTAAAACCTGGAGAGAAAATTTCTTTCTCAATCAAATGGTGGTACAATATCAACAATTATAGAAAAGAAGGCGGTCGTTCAGGATATGAACTATTCGAGAAAGACGGTAATAAATTATATGTAATTGCACAATTCTATCCAAGAATGGCGGTTTACAATGATGTTGAAGGATGGCAGAACATGCAATTCTGGGGAAGTGGAGAGTTTGCGCTTCCTTTTGGAAACTTTGATGTAAATATTACAGTGCCTGCAGATCACGTAATCGATGCAACTGGAGAATTGATGAACAGAAGCGAAGTATTTACAGCTGAACAAGTAAAAAGATACGAGCAAGCACAAAAATCATTTGACAAACCTGTTGTTATTGTAACACAGGCAGAAGCAGAGGCGGCTGAAAAAGGTTTCTCTGACAAGAAAAAAACTTGGAAATTCAGTGCTAAAAATGTTCGTGATTTCGGAATTGCTTCTTCTAGAAAATTCATTTACGATGCAATGGCTGTAAAATTGAATAATAAAGTGGTAATGGCAGAGTCTGTTTATCCAAAAGAAGCAAATCCGCTTTGGGGAGAAACTTCAACAATGACTGTTGCACATACTTTAAAAAGCTATTCTGCACATACTTTTGATTATCCTTATCCAAAAGCAGTTTCTGTTTCTGCAGAAGATCAAGGAATGGAATATCCGATGATTTGCTGGAATTTTGGTCGTCCGGACGAAAATGGAGTGACTAGCAAAGAGGTGAAAAATGGAATGATTGGTGTTGTTATTCACGAAGTAGGGCATAATTTTTTCCCAATGATCGTAAATTCAGATGAGCGTCAATGGACTTGGATGGATGAAGGTTTGAACTCATTTTTAGAGTATTTAGCAGAACAGGAATTAGATCCAACTTTCCCTTCAAGAAGAGGACCAGCTAAAAATATTGTTCCTTACATGAGTGGTGATCAAAAGTTTTTGGAGCCAATTATGTCAAACTCTGAAACAATTCACCAATTTGGAAATAATGCTTACGGAAAACCAGCTACAGGTCTTAATATTTTAAGAGAAGTAGTTATGGGAAGAGAATTATTCGATCATGCATTCAAAACGTATGCAAACAGATGGAAATTTAAGCACCCAACTCCAGAAGATTTCTTTAGAACAATGGAAGATGCTTCTGCAGTAGATTTAGATTGGTTCTGGAGAGGATGGTTCTATTCTACAGATTTTGTAGATATTGGAATTAAAGATGTAAAACAATATTATGTTTCTGATACTCCGACGACAGATATTAAAGATGTAAAAGTGAGAAAAGGACGTTTTGGATTCGAAAAAGGGCCATTTGTTTACTTGGTTGCCGGAGATAATGCAGAAGTAAATAGCTCTAAGAAAAAAGCTTTAAAAATAGAAGATTTCAAGCCTTTGGCAGATTACGTAGATCAGACTTTTACAGCTGAAGAAAAAGCTTCTATTAAATCTCCAAAGTATTTCTACGAAGTAGAATTTAATAAACCAGGCGGAATGATTATGCCTATTTTAGTTGAGATTACTTATGAAGATGGTTCTAAAGATAATTACAAATACCCAGCGCAAATCTGGAGAAAAAGTAATGATACAGCTAAGAAGGTTTATGCTACTACAAAAGCAATTAAGAGTATTCAAATTGACCCACAATTGCTAACAGCAGATATTGATGTAACCAATAACTCTTGGCCAAAAGTAGAAACAAAGTCGAAATTTGACTAAATAGAATAAGGATTAGAATGAAAAGTTCATCAGGTTTAAAAGCTTGATGAACTTTTTTCTTTTTAGGAAATGCATTTTAAAGGACTTTTTAAGTTAATTTTAAAACACTAACCTGAAAAGTTTAATATCTTTGCGACAACAAAAATAAAAGTTATGTTTGGTATAGGAGGAGGAGAATTAGTTTTCATACTGTTTATAGTGCTAATGCTTTTTGGTTCTGATAAAGTGCCAGAAATTGCGCGTACAATGGGGAAAGCAATGGCTCAATTAAAAAATGCAACTAATGATATTAAAAGTGAAATTCAGAAAGGGGCAGAGGCAAATGGTCTTGATGCGAAATCTTTGAATGATCTTACAGGAAATATCAATGCAGAAATTAATAATGCAAAATCTAATTTACTTGGAGATACAGGAAACCTTTTAGGAGATACTGCAACTGAAATAGAAAAAGTAAAAGAAGATATTGATAACCTTTCTGGACCTATTAAACGCCAAATGTAATGCTTGAAAAAATACAGGAATTAGATAAAGAACTTTTAATCTTTCTTAACGGATTAGGTTCTGAAACATTCGACAAATTATGGCTTATTATAACCAATCAGTTGTATTGGACGCCATTTTTCTTATTTCTATTCTATCTTATTTATAAAAAAATAGGAGGAAAACAAACCCTGTATTTATTGCTTTTCATTGCTATTCTGATTGCTTTTACAGATCAGACTTGTAATTTATTCAAACATACTTTCCAGCGTTTGCGACCATGTAATGATCCTGAAGTAAATACTATTATTCGTGTTGTTCAAGTTAGGCAATCATATAGCTTTTTCTCAGGGCATGCAGCTAACACGATGGCGGTTGCGACTTTCTTATTTTTGATTTTAAAACGTTACTTTAAATATTTAGGATTCTTATTTCTGTGGCCTTTAATCTTTGCTTACAGTCGAATTTATTTAGGATTGCATTATCCAGGTGATATTCTTACTGGGTATTTCTTTGGAGCGCTCTTCGGATTTTTACTTTATTTAGTTTATAGAAAACTGAAACCACAATATTTTCCAGGATAGATTTTTTTTAAGGTGCTAAGTTTCTAAGATTCTGAGATACTAAGATACTAAGGTTTATATATTAATTGCCTCCAGCTTTAGCTGGAGGTTTTTTTTTATGGACAAATGAAAGGCTTTAGCCAAATTAAGATTACTTAATTTGGCTAAAGCCCTTTATTTTAGATTATGTTCCTCCAGCTAAAGCTGGAGGCAACCCAATAGTATATTTTTAGTTTAAAAGCTTAGAATCTTAGAAACTTAGCATCTTTAAAAAGAACTTAGAACCTTAGCTCCTCATTATCTTAGAAGCAAAAGCTTACACTACCCTCGAAACCGTCAATCCATCGCGAATTGGTAATAAAACTGTTTCTACTCTCGGATCATCTTTTAAAAGCTGATTGTATTCTAAAAGTACTTTTGTGCTAACGTCGTTTGGATGAACTGGCTCCAGAATTTTTCCGCTCCACAAAACATTATCCGATAAAATAATACCGCCTTTATTCATTTTTGGAACAATCATTTCCCAATAGTTCAAGTAGTTTTCTTTATCGGCATCAATAAAAACCAAATCAAATTTTAAGTCTAAATCTGGAATAATATTTACGGCTTCACCTAAATGTTGAAAAATTTGTTTTCCCCAAGGAGACATATCAAAATATTTTCGTTGAAAATCAATTAATTCTTCTTTGATATCAATTGTATGTAATTGACCATTTTCTTGCATTCCTTCGCATAAGCATAAAGCTGCATAACCGGTATAAGTACCAATTTCGAGAATATTTACAGGACGAATCAATTTAGAAAGCATGCTTAAAACACGGCCTTGAAAATGACCGCTCAGCATTCTTGGCAAAAGTATTTTTTGATAGGTTTCTTTATTTAGTTTCGCCAGTAATTCTGGTTCTTTTTCAGAATGCTGTTCGATGTAATCTTCTAGTTCTTGAGATATAAAATGCATGTTGTAGTATCTTGTAATTTGAAGACAAAAATACAAAAATATCTGCTTGCGATTGGGCATAAAAAAACCATTCGTTTTGCGAATGGTTTCTGTTAGGATTTAGATGAAGTTTATTTTTTCAAAGCCGCATCTACATCTTTAGCTGTTTTTACAGTTCCGTCTTTTGCAGCTTTTGCAGCATTTTCTACTTTTTCAGCTCCTTTCTTAGTAGCGTCTTTTACGTCAGTTGCTGTTTTCTTAGCGGCATTTTCAACATCATTTGCGGCTTTTTTAGTAGCATCTTTTACGTCTTGAGCTGCAGTTTCTGTCGCATCTTTTGCTTTAGTAGCGGCATTTTCGGCTTTGCTTACTGCACTATCTTTTACTTCTTTGATATCTGTTGTTAGAGAATCAACTTTGTTGCCAAGAGTTAATTCGTCTTCCGCAGGTTTGTTTTCTTTTTTCTCGCATGATTGAACAGCGAATGCTAATAAAGCAATTACAGCTAATGTCAAAATTTGTTTTTTCATAATTTCAATTTTTTTAGGTTGATAAAACTTAAAGGTTAAATGGCTGAAAAATAAAATTACAAATTTTAAAATGATTGAGCTCTTTGTAAGATTATTTTTTCTTTTGAGAGCAAAACAATTCTTGTGCCAAATTTTGATTTTTGTGCGCTTGCTGTTTAATTTTTTTTTGCGAAAAATTAGTTTTTATATAGACTGAAATTAATAACAATATCATCTTTAACTTTAATTAATCCCGCCATTTTTACGGGAGCTTCTAATTCAATATCAGAGAATTTTAAACTCAAAGTTCCTTGAATTTTGTCGTCGTTATTGTATAATATAAAATCTTTGTATTTTAGTGTTTTGTCGGTAATATAAAAGTTTAGTTTGCATTTGTAATTTTTTCCGCAAGGTTTTATATCACTAATGGAAACAGTACTATTCGGGAATTTCTTAACCTTTACAGTTCCTTGTAAATCTTTAGTCATTACTTTATTGCCGCAATCAAAATTCGACATTTTAATGTCGGTATTAAAAGTGTTTTTTTTGATTGAATTTACAAAGACTGTATCTTTTATAGCAAAGGTATTGGAGCAATTGTATTTGCCGACAGTTGATAAACCTGTGATTTCTATCTTTATTTTATTTATTACCACAGCCGTATCTTCTGGAAAAAAAGTGGGTTTAGCACTTCCTAATAAAAAGAACATTGCTAAACCCATAATTAATATTGAAAATCTTGTTTTCATTTTTTTTATATTAGAACGCAATGGTTGCTTCGAATACTAAACCTTCAAATTTACCACCATAAAAGTTGTTTAGGTTTCCAGTAGCAGGGTCTCCTGTAAATTGTGAGTAATCTTTATATTTTTGATTAACGTAGTTTAATTTAGCTAAAATGTTTTTAGTCATAAACCAACCAGCGCTTGCTTCAAATTTATCTACGGTAACCTTTTTAGCGTCAGCATTAGATAATTTTCCAGATACGGTATTGTATTTTCCTCCGATATAGAATTGTTCAGTTCCTCCAAATCTGTAAATAAGCTCTGAAGCATATTGATTAGCTGTACGTTTGTCGTCAGTACCCGCTTTATCACCTCCTGAAGCCAATTCGATTGTTCCGAAGAATTCAAGTCCTTTATATTTTACAAAAGGGTTAATCATGTATGTCGTAGCCCAATTTTTGAAATTAGGATTGAATGTTGCCTCTGGAGTAGATGTCTTACTAAAACTAGTAGCAACATCGGTTGTAGTTGTAGTAACAACACCGTTAGCATCGGTTTTAGTAATGGTATTTTTATAAGGATTATTATTCAATATACCCCAATAACCAAATCCTGATCTGTTAGCAGAATATATGTTTGCGTTACCAAGATTTGCATTGTGATAAAGAGAACCAGTTAATCTTACTCTTAAATCTTCATTAAGTTGTTTGTCATAACCTAATTTAGCTAAGATTGAAGGACTATGCGTTGTATTAGTGTTTGGTCCGCTAGTATAAAAAACTTCTTCATTACTTTGATTTAAATTACCATTTGTAACACCTAACATGCTTACCAATCCGTCTCTGTTGTAGTAAACCTCCATACCCATTTCTGTAGTGAAAGAATACATGATGTTGTTTCCAACAAATGCATTTCGGATTGTATTACCATTATCAGAACCTCTGAAATGAGCATCACCAAAATTGTTCTCCATTTGTCCAATTTTAATTGTAGCATATTTCATGAAATCAGCCAGGAAATCTTTTTTGATGAAGTCTAATTTGTCAATTTGTAAGTATCCACCTTTTACATAAGAATCATTATGGTGTCTTGAAGCTAAATAAATATCTAAATTTACTCTTACCCCGTCAAACAATTGAGCACCAATATACATGTCAGCAGCAGGAAGCGTAAAATTGTTTTCAGTATTCATTAAGCGATATCCTGAAATTGTTCTAGTGGTAGTTCCGTTAGGAGTAGTAGTCGTAGTGGTAATGTTAGCAGGTTGATCGTTGAATGAATTTGTTGCTTGAAAATCCATGTTGAAAGCACCACCAAGATCAATACTAAGACCTTTAAATTCTCTAGTATCTTTTTGTACGTCAAAAACATTGATACCATCTTTTCCTCTAGAGATTTGGTTTTGCATGTTTCCAAAACTAACTTGTGCCTGAACAGCAAATGTGCTGATCAATGTAACGAATAGAATATAAATTTTCTTCATGGCGTTTATAAATTAAAGTTTAAATTAAATTTTATAGTCAGGTCTTGACCTGTTTTTATTGTCCCAAGCATTGCTGTCGGTGATTTCATTCCGAAATCTGTAAAGGTGATTTTGTTGCTTCCTTGAAGATTTAATCCATTTGCGGTAACAGTTGTTTTTACAGTAGTTTTGTAAGCTTTGCTAACTCCAGCAATGGTATAAGTTCCAGTTAATTCCCAAGTTGTTTCATTTACTTTTTCAGCAGATTTAAGAACATATTTAATGTTTTTGTTTTTGTCTGTTTTTAAAGTCTCATAAGCCACTTTATCCATACTTTTTTTCTCACTTTTTACGCTTTCGGCTAAAAGAGTTACAGTCAAAGCTTCAATGTCGGTTAGTTTTCCGTTGGCAATATTTAATGATGCTGTTCCAGTTCCAGAAGTTGATTTCATTTCCCAGTCATGAAGCGTAGAAGTACCCGCAACAGAAAAAGTTGACTTGCTGTCTAAAGCATATGATTTTTGTGCTGTTGCAAAAGAGCTGATTCCTAAAAATGCTGTTACAACGGCGAAAAGTTTTAATGTACTTGTTTTCATTTTTGTCATGTTTATATTATAAAAAATAAGTTAATAGTCGGCCAGTTTCTATTTAGTACTAAGAATGTTGTTTTTAACTTGTATCAAAGATCCTTCTATAAATCAGCTTTATACATGATAAAAATCATTGTTAAAATTTTATTAAATAGGTATTTAATAACTACAACGTTTTCATTTTCTATAGAATTGATCAGTTAAGCAAAAAGAGAAGCTTGATTTTATTGAATTGCTATTTTTTAACATTTAATTCGAAGAGATAAAATGTTAAAAATGAAGATTTTTTAACATCAAGATTTAGCTTAAAATAATATTGAAAATTACAGTTAGATCTTTTCCTGCTTTTACAACTCCCAAGGCAGCTTTTGGAGGTGTCATTTCAAAATCGCCAAAAGTAATTTGATTAGAACCTTGTAAAATGATGCTCCCTTTATTAGTAGTTACTTTTACCTGAGTTTTATATTCTTTACTCACTCCAGCAATAGTGTAAATTCCTGTTAGATTCCAAGTGTTGTCATCTATTTTTTCTGCAGATTTTAATACGTATTCAATATATTTATGTGTTTCAGTATCCATGGCCTCATAAGCTACTTTGTCCATGCTGGCTTTATAGCTTTTTAGGCTTTCAGCCAATAAGGAAACACTTAAACTATTTATGCTGGCAAGTTTAGAATCTTTAATAATTAAGTTAGCGCTTCCCGTTCCTTCTGTAGATTTCATTACCCAGTCGTGTACTGTAGAGGTTCCCGCTACTTCAAAAGTTGAGTTTGCAGCTATGCTATAATTTTTTTGAGCATTTGCCTCTAATGCCATTGTTGTAAAAATAATTGTCAGTAAAAATGATTGAATTGTTTTCATGTTGATAAAGTATAGGTTAATCATTCAAATCAGGAAGTTTTAAGATTCAATTAGTGGTTAAAGAATCAAAAGCTATCCTTATTTCTTAGACCAAAATTATCGCGCGCGTGAAGAACATGAAATGATAAAAATCATGGCTAAACTTTTATTAAATTATTATAGTAAAGAGTGCAAAGGCTTATTAATGCTATGGTTATGCCCATTCTAAGGAAATGAAGTTTTGTGTAAATATTTGTTTTTTAGTTTGTTGCGTGTTTTGGTTGAGAATGGCGATATTGGTTTTCTTGTTTTATTTTTTGAAAAGAAATCAAGAAAAAAAGGAGGTAAAATGCTTTAAGTTTTAGAAAACACTGGAAATAAATTAACTTTGCAGCATGCAAATGGAGAAAAAAGACATAAGAGCCTTATCAAAAGAACAGCTTCGCGATTTTTTTGTTGAAAATGGAGATAAAGCTTTCAGAGGAAATCAGGTTTACGAGTGGTTATGGAGTAAAGGCGCTCACAGTTTTGAGGACATGACAAACGTAGCAAAAGCTACAAGGTCTATGCTTGAAAATAATTTTGTAATCAATCATATTAAGGTTGACACAATGCAAAAAAGTAGCGACGGAACAGTAAAAAATGCCGTTAGACTTCATGATGGACTTGTAGTTGAGTCTGTTTTAATTCCGACTGAAACCAGAACTACGGCTTGTGTTTCTAGTCAGGTTGGCTGTAGTTTAGATTGCAATTTCTGTGCAACTGCAAGATTAAAGAGAATGCGAAATCTAGAACCAGGCGAAATTTACGATCAAGTGCTAGCAATCGACAAAGAAAGCCGTTTGTATTACAATCATCCACTTTCGAATATTGTTTTTATGGGAATGGGAGAACCTTTAATGAATTACAACAATGTCATTAAAGCAATCGACATGATTACTTCTGAAGAAGGTTTAGGAATGTCTCCAAAACGAATCATGGTTTCGACTTCAGGAATTCCTAAAATGATTAAAAAAATGGCAGATGATGACGTGAAGTTTAAACTAGCAGTTTCTCTACACTCAGCGATAGACGAAACGCGCGCTCGAATTATGCCTTTTAGTAAAAATTTCCCTCTAAAAGATCTGAGAGAGGCTTTAGAATATTGGTACAGAAAAACTAAAAGCAAAATTTCTTACGAATATGTGGTTTGGAAAGGAATTAACGACGATAAAGCTTCAGTTGATGCTTTGGTTAAGTTTTGTAAATATGTGCCTTGTAAGGTCAACTTAATTGAATATAATCCAATTGATGATGGTGAATTCCAACAAGCTTCAGAAGAATCAATTATGGCTTACATAAAAGCTTTAGAAAATATCGGGGTAGTTGTAAAAGTGAGAAGAAGTCGAGGAAAAGACATTGACGCCGCTTGTGGACAATTAGCGAATAAAGAAGCAGAATAATATTTGCTAAAAAATATTCCGTTAGGAATATCTCGTTGGTAGAAAAAAAATATTCATAATGATAATTGTGTCCCATAGGGACATTTGATCGGTTTTTAACGATAAAAAAAAGCATTAAAAACGAGATAACAATTCTTGTTCTTAATGCTTTTTTACTGGACAAAAAGGATGTTTATTTTTTCAAATCTACTTCTTCAGTAACTCCGTCTTTTGTTACTTTTGCAAGCGTATCACACTCTCCGCTACCATAATCTATTGTTGCCGTAGCACCATTTTTAGTTATAGAAACAATTCCTTTTACTGCAAAAGATTTTCTGCAAGACGCATCAAACTCTAATGGAGTTGTAATTTCTGCCGAGAAAGTATCTCCGTTAGGGAAAGTTGTAGTGCCACTTCCGGTAATCATAAAGACATTATCATCCCAATCAAACCATGTGTCATAACCAGAAGTCATTTCTTTTGTTAAAGTTCCTTTTCTAGAATAAACTTTTCCATCATCAAAAGTAATAGTTAAATCTATAGAAGCAGTAGAAACTGGGTGAGGTGTTACCAACAAATTAGTCTCTTTAATGGTTCTAACAATACTTTTGCTTCCCTGAATTTTTTTGCCATTATGATAAAATCCTTCAAAAGTATAGCTGATTGTTTGTGTAGAAGAAGTAAAATCGTTTGCAAAAGAAACAACCATTTTACCTTTTACTGTATTTCCGTTATTTAAAGTACAGCCTTCAACACCAAAATCTACTGTTTTTGTCCAAGTATTATTGGTCAAAACGGTAGTAATTGTAGCACAGCTAGGAAGATAATTTTTTATAGGTCCGCTTGGTTTTGAATTTACATTGAGCTGAGAGCTAAATTGATCTTCGGCAATATTAGTAACATCTTCTACAGAAGCATCGATTTTAGAGTTGGTTATAATCTCATCGTTGGTAATCGCCGCTGTCGATCCCGATCCGTCATTTGTTTTTTCATCAGAATTACAGCTGACGAAAAAAGACATAGTAATACAAGTACTAATTAATAAAAGCTTTGTTTTCATAAAATAATAATTTTGGGTTCTTTTAAGTTAATGAATTCAAATCAGTATTAGTTAGAGCTATTTTTGGAGTTTTTTTTCAGGTTAAGGCATAAATTATTTAAATCCTAACCTAAAATACACAACGTATTTTTATTTAAAATAGTATATTTGGAGTCTAAATGAATATTACATCTCAAATAAAGCAGCCCATTTTTAACGAGATGGAACTTTTCGAAAAAAAGTTCCATGAGTCGATGACTTCTAAGGTTGCCTTACTAAACAGAATCACTTATTATATCGTAAACCGCAAAGGAAAACAAATGCGTCCGATGTTTGTTTTTCTGACTGCAAAAATGGTTTCAGGCGGTACTGTAAACGAAAGAACCTATCGAGGAGCGTCAGTAATTGAGCTTATTCACACCGCTACTTTAGTACACGATGATGTTGTTGACGATAGTAATCGCCGTCGCGGATTTTTCTCAATCAATGCACTTTGGAAAAACAAAATTGCCGTTTTGGTTGGAGACTATTTATTGTCTAAAGGTTTGCTGCTTTCAATAGATAATGGCGATTTTGATTTGTTAAGAATCATTTCTGTAGCCGTTCGCGAAATGAGCGAAGGAGAATTGCTTCAAATCGAAAAAGCACGTCGACTTGATATTACCGAAGATGTTTACTACGAAATCATCAGAAAGAAAACCGCAACGCTTATTGCCGCTTGTTGTGCGCTTGGCGCGAAAGCCGTAATTGAAGATGATGTACAGGTAGAAAACATGCGTAAATTCGGTGAACTGATTGGAATGGCATTTCAAATCAAAGACGATTTATTTGATTATAGTGAAGAAGCTATCGGAAAACCAACTGGAATAGATATTAAAGAGCAAAAAATGACTTTGCCTTTAATTCACGTTTTAAATACTTGTACTCCACAAGAAAAAAAGTGGCTGATAAACTCTATTAAAAACCACAACAAAGACAAAAAACGCGTAAAAGAAGTGATTGCTTTTGTAAAAGATAATAATGGTTTGGCTTACGCCGAAAACAAAATGGTCGAATTCCAGCAGGAAGCACTTGCATTACTTCAAAACTTTGACGATTCTGAGTATAAAGATGCGCTGACTTTGATGGTGAATTATGTTATTGAGAGAAAGAAATAAATTTTTAATTGAAAAATTGTCAATTAAAAATTGACTTTAAATATAAGATAAACAAAAACCTCTTTTAAAAATTTTAAAAGAGGTTTTTGTTTATAATGAAGCAAATTTTACTCTGCTGTTTCAATTTCTGTTTCGGATTCTGGTTTTTTCTTAAATTCATTGATAACGCCAAATAATGCCATCAAGCTAAATATTCCCCAGCCAATAGCCCAATATAAACTACTATTGGAGGAGTTTTTTTCTTTTTCCTTTGCTAATTCTGATTTTGGATTTGCAAGGTTAAAATCTGGGTCACCTTTAAGATAGTAAACAGTCAATTTGTTTGATTTTGGAAGGTCAACGTCAAAAGTATGTTCTCCTTCATAAGTGTTCCCATCCAAATCAAAATGATACCTAAATTTGTAGGTCTTCATTGGTATGCCAGCAATTTTAATCGTAGTCTCTTTATATTCATCATATAATTCCGCTTGGATTGTTGAATTGTCGAAAAGCATTTTTTCATAATTAGAGATTGCTTTGTTGTCTCCGCCTTTAATGTATTCAGTAGAGCAGTTTTTACAGCAAAAAACGGCAATAAAAAGAACTAGAATTGAGTAAAATTTGTCTTTCATTTAATTGGTTTTAGGTTTGTTTTTGGTAAATTTTTCGAAAGTAAATATAATAGATTTAATACGTAAATGTGTATTAATTAGAAAAACTTGCTTTAATAACGTTTAAGGAAATTCTCAATGTATTTAAGAATGCTTAGAGATTAGTATGTCTTATGTGAGAAGTTTACTTAAGTTTACATTAATAAGAGCCAATAACCCAATCTCGTTTTTGGAATTTATTTTTTTGAAAATTTTTCATACTTCATGCAACCATTTCAAATCGACAATCGTCTATGCTAATAGAAGTCTATTTCTAAAACCAAAACCAAAAGCTTATTAATGAAAATTATACCATTGCATCAAGAAGAAACCAAAATCATAAAGCTGGCTGTCGAGAACAATCGTCAGGCACAGCAGCAGATTTATGGTAAATATTCTTCTAAAATGTTAAGTGTGTGCCGTCAATATATAAAAGACATTCAATTAGCAGAAGATGTAATGATAACGGCTTTCATGAAAGTGTTTACAAATTTGAAAAACTTTGAACACAAAGGAAGTTTTGAAGGTTGGATCCGCCGAATTATGGTTAACGAATGCATTTCCTACTTAAGAGTTCAGAAAAAAGTAAAATTTGCCGAAGATGAGTTTTTTGTAGAAGAAAGATTTAATGAAATTGACAGTCATTTTACTGTAGAACAGATTCAGTATTTAATTGATGCTTTGCCAGACGGGTATAAAATGGTTTTCAATTTATATGCAATTGAAGGTTACAAACACAATGAAATTGCCAAGATGTTAGGAATTAATGAAGGAACATCGAAATCGCAATTATCGCACGCTAGAAAAATGTTGCAAACACAAATTACTATTTTAAAAAAACAAGATAATGGAACCGAATAATTTTGAAAAGGATTTCCGTGAAAAGCTAAATCAACGAGAAATAGAACCAAGCAATAAAGCTTGGGATCGATTGGATGCGATGTTGAGCGTGACAGAAGAAAAGAAACCTAAGAAAAGCAAAAAATGGCTTTATATCGCGGCAAGTTTTGTAGGGTTTTTATTGGTCGGCACAATCTATTTTAATCGTTCCGAAACTGTAGAAATTAAAAAGAATACACCAATAGTTTTAGAACAAAAAATAAATAAAGACACTTTAAATGTAGTAGGAGTAAATAAAGATGAGGTTATAAATATTAATAACCATAATCCGAAACGAATAATGAAACATGTTCAAGCTGTTGTTGAAATTCATAATCAAAACAAGAATTCAGAACAACTTGCAAGTAAAGTAGAGTCTTCAATTAAGGATGATTTAAAAGGAGATAGTGCAACAGTTAGTTCTTTTGAAAATAAGAATCACCAATCTGAAAATAAAAGCAAATACATTTCGGCAGAACAATTATTGGCAGAAGTTAATGGTAAAGTCGAAACAAAAACTACTGACGAAATAATTAGAAAAAACAGAAAAGCGGTTACAGTAAATCCTAACGATTTGCTTTTAAATGCCGAAACAGAATTAAATCAATCTTATAGAGAGTCTGCGCTAGATAAATTTAATAAAAATTTGAAAGCTGTAAAAAGTGCTATAGCAAATAGAAATTACGAAGAATAAATAAAGAATCATCAATCATCAATCAAAAAACGAAAATCATGCAAAAAATTATATTAATTACAATGATGATAGTTGCTTTGGCAACTAAATTATCAGCACAAGAGAGTGGCAGTTATAAAAAGGTTTTAGACTGGACTTATTGGCAACATGACCCTGTAAAATATGAAATGAATTTTGAGAAAAATCTGGAATCTACCGATCAAAATATCTTTACAATAAAATCAGTTCAAAGTAAAATTAAAGGTTTTGGGAGTCTTACGAAGACAATAAAATCTAATTTATATCAGGATAAAACGCTTAAAATGACTGCTTATGTAAAGACAGAAAATGTAAATTCATGGGCTGGACTTTGGATGCGTGTCGATTATTATTCAGCTCGCGTACTTGCTTTTGATAATATGCAGAACAGACCTATAAAAGGTTCAACTAATTGGACAAAATATGAAGTTGTTTTATTTGTGCCAAAGGATGCAACATCAATTTCTTATGGAGTTTTATTAGACGGAACTGGCCAAATTTGGTTTAAAGATGTAAAACTTGAAGTGGTAGAAAATACTGTTCCAGAAACTGGAGAAAATAAAGGACGAGATCCTAAAGAAATTTCATTTGAAGTAAGGGCAAAAGCGATTGCTGATCAAATTACAAAAATAACAGATGACGAAAAGAAAGCTTTAAAAATAGAAGTAGATTCATTAGATAATCAAGTCTCAAAAGGAATAATTTCTAAAGAAAAAGGAGAAGAACTTAAATTAAATAGAGCAAAAGTTCGTGCCGCTGCTATTGAAACAAATGTTGCTATCGAAGAAAATAAATTAAGCCAATTAGTTCAAGATAGAGTTGATGGTAAAATTGAGACAGAAAATACAAATAAAAACAAAGGGGCAAAAATTGTAATTGGAGATTGTAATGATTGTGATAAAGAGGATCAAACAATCATTAATCTTACTTCTATGAAAGTGTATCATGGTCAAAAAGATGTTGATAAACGCCAATCAAAAAGAACTACTACTCAATTCGTTTTTGCTTTTGGAGTAAATAATTTAGTGACAGATGGTCAAGTTGCGCATTCAGATTTTAAATATTTGCCGTCTCACTTTTATGAATGGGGGATAACTGGGAACACTAGAATTTTAAAAGACGATAATTTGTTGCATTTTAAATACGGAATGTCTCTGATGTATAATAATCTGCGGGCGACAGATGATCGTTATTTTGAAAAAAATGGCGCACAAACCGATTTAGTGACAAGCCCTGTACATTTAGACGAATCCCGATTTAGAAATGTATATGTAATGGTACCATTGCATTTGGAGTTTGATTTTACTAAGAAAGAAGTTCGAGATGGAGTTAATTATTTTAAATCTCATAAAAGTGCTAGAATTGGTATAGGAGGTTATGCAGGATTTAGAGTGAAATCAAAACAAATTTTATGTTTTGATGATGAGGTTGGAAATGATGTAAAGCAAAAAACAAAGGGCAATTTCAACGTAAATGATTTTAATTATGGGCTAAGTACATACGTTGGTTACAAATCAGCAAGTTTGTATTTGAAATACGATTTACAGCCTTTATTTGAAAAAAATAGTGTTGATCAAAATAATATTTCGTTAGGATTACGCTTCGATTTTAATTAAAAATAAAATTAAGTTTAGTTAGTGAAAAGGCATCTCGAGAGAGATGCTTTTTTTGGTTTAAAATGATTAAAAGTCCAACAAGATTTGCGTATTTTTGCAAGCTCTCAACTTTTAAAATTTAATACACTTTGATTTCACAAAGCACCATTGACTCTGTTTTTGAAACTGCTCGAGTAGAGGAGGTTATCGGCGATTTTGTCAATTTAAAACGCGCAGGAAGTAATTTTAAAGGTTTGAGTCCGTTCTCAGATGAGCGTTCGCCTTCGTTCATGGTTTCGCCAGCAAAAGGAATCTGGAAGGATTTTAGTACAGGAAAAGGCGGGAACTCTGTTAAATTTTTAATGGAACACTCGCAGTTTACTTATCCAGAAGCCATTCGATATTTAGCTAAAAAATACAATATCGAAATTGAAGAAACAGAACAGACAGAAGCAGAAAAAGCAAATACAGATCTTCGTGAAAGTATGTACTTGGTTTCTGAATTTGCAGCCAAATATTTTCAGGATGTTTTGATTAATTCTGAAGAAGGAAAAGCAATTGGTTTATCTTATTTTAAAGAAAGAGGATTTACCAATGAAACCATTAAAAAATTCAATTTAGGATATTCTCCAGAAACTTGGGATGCTTTGACGAAAGAAGCCCTTGGGAAAGGTTATAAATTAGAATTTTTAGAAAGTACAGGTTTAACAATTCCAAGAGAAGACCGTCCGTTTGATCGATTTAAAGGACGTGTAATGTTTCCAATTCAAAGCATGTCGGGTCGTGTTTTAGGTTTTGGGGGGCGTATTTTAACCAATGATAAAAAAGCAGCAAAATACCTAAATTCGCCTGAAAGTGACATTTACCATAAAAGTAAAGTACTTTACGGAATTTATCATGCCAAACAATCTATAGCCAAACAGAACAATTGTTATTTGGTTGAAGGTTATACCGATGTGATTCAGTTTAGTCAAGCTGGAATTGAAAATGTTGTGGCATCTTCGGGAACGGCATTAACACCAGATCAAATTCGTTTGATAAATCGTCTTACTAGAAATATCACCGTTCTTTTTGATGGAGATGCTGCTGGTTTGCGTGCTTCTATTAGAGGAATCGATTTAATTCTGGAAGAAGGAATGAACGTAAGAGTTTGTTCTTTTCCTGACGGAGAAGATCCAGATAGTTTTGCGCGAAAAAATTCTCATGATGATTTAGTTGCTTACTTAGAAAATAATAGTAAAGACTTTATACAGTTTAAGGCTTCGATCTTAATGGGCGAAGCTAAAAACGATCCTATTAAAAAAGCAGATCTAATTCGTGATATGGTTGCAAGTATTTCTAAAATACCAGATCGTATTCAGCGAGAAGTATATATTCAGGAATGTGCTCGAATTATGGATATTTCAGAGCAGGTTCTAACAAGTACTTTGGCACAGCTAATTCAGAAAGATATTGCTGAAGCGAATAAAAAGCAGAAACAAGAACAAAAACCTTTTGAGGTAGTTAGAAATCAGCCTGCACAAACAGGAACGTTTTCAGGAGGAGATCCAGAAGATCCAAGAACAGGACCGCCAGAAGGTTACGATTATCCTGGAGATCCAGGGTTTTATCCTTCACAACAAACTCAAAAAGTAGATATCTTATATGAATTTGAAAGAAAAGTCATTGAGGTTCTGCTTTTATACGGAAGTATAGTAGAAGATTTTGAAGATGTTTTCTTGAAAGCAGATGAAGAAGGAAATGTAAAAGAGGTTTCTGAAAAAAGGCAATATAAAGTATACCAAAAAATATATTTAAGCCTTCAGGAAGATGAGATAGAATTGTCGAATGTTTTATTTAAAAATATTTACACTAATATTATTGATTTTTATAATCAGAATGAGAAATTTAGTTTAGATAAATATTTAATGCATTTGGAGCCTGAATTTGCTCAGGAAGTGACCAATATTTTAATGGAAGACGAAAGGTTGACTATTCATAATTGGGAAGGACAGAATATTTTTCCGAAACAAAAAAGTGAAACGATTGAACAAAATGTTTCTGAGACCATATTTGCTATGCGATGGTATTTGGTGTCTGCAATTATAGCAGAATTAAAGAATTCTCTTTTAACCAATCCGCAAGAAGACAATTCAGAAACTTTGAGTATGGTTATTGACTATTCTAAATTGTTGAATAGCTTTTCGAAGAAACTAGGACGAGTAGTAGTGCCTTATCACTAAAAAAAGAAAAAACTCTATCTAATATGATAAATCAAAATAGATAGAGTTTTATAAAGTTTTTCGATTCTCTTAAAAGGCTAAGATTTTCGATTTTTGATTAAATAATTTCTAAAGTCTTAGCTTTGTTAACTAAGTCAACCAAATTTGTAACGTTTAATTTAGTCAATAATCTTAGTTTGTAAGTACTGATCGTTTTTTCGTTCAGATTTAAGATTTTAGAGATTTCATTGTTTTTCTTACCATCACTTAAATAACGTAAAACCTCGATTTCACGGTTAGAAAGTTTTCTGTACAGACGCTCACTTTTGCTTTGTTTAGCGATAAGTGCCATGTTTTTGCGTACTGTTTCGTTGATGATAATTTTTCCTTCGTGTACTTTAATAATAGAATGACCTAATGTTTCAAGTTTTTCTGTTTTGTGTACATACCCAGAAACTCCTGCTTTAATTGCGTTTGGAGCGTACATTTGCTCAGCAAGATCACTGAAAATAACAATTTTTGTTTTTGGGAAATTTTTCAAGATTGATTTAATTTCAAAGATACTTGAAAGACCTTCTAACTCTAAATCTAGAATTAAAATGTCAATTTCCTTCGTTTGAAGGATATCTCTAACCATTGAAAAATTGCCGACATTGGCAACAATTGAAATTTGATCGTGGTCTTTAAAATAAGACTTAACGCCAAAGTGCGTCACAGGATGATTGTCTGCTAGACATACTTTAATCATAATTTTTACCTTTTTTAGAATTGTTCATGTTTTTGGAATGGTAAAATTAATAAATAAATTCTGTAATAACTCGCAGAGAATGTTAAAATGTATTATTTTAACGTTTTTGGTATCAAACAAACTGGAATTGGATCCATTTTATGCTTGTTGTTGGTGTTTAGTCGTTTATAAATTTCAAAGACAGATTTTTCTCTCCCTTCGAAGTCAGATGCCGATTTTCCTGACTCCGCGGCTAACATTGCCCATTCCAATTCATCATAACTTGCTCCTAATTGGTCTTCATCTGTACGATTGTCTCCAAATAACCCGTCGGTAGGAGCTGCTGTTAAAATTGATTGCGGAATTTCTAAAAATTCTCCTAATGCGTACACATCAGATTTCATTAAATCAGCAATCGGACTTAAATCTACGCCGCCATCTCCGTATTTTGTGTAAAAACCTACACCAAAATCTTCTACTTTGTTTCCTGTTCCAGCAACAAGTAAGCCATGAATTCCTGCCAAATAATATAAAGAAGTCATTCTGATACGTGCGCGCGTGTTGGCCAAAGCCAAACTTAGTTTTGCAGCATCATCTGTTGTAGGTACAGCATTTTTAAATGATTCGAAAGTTTCTGTCAAATCGGTCTTAACATCAGAAACATTTGGGAAACGGTTTTTTAACTGTTCAATATGCTCTCTTCCTCTCGAAACTTGGCTTTCTGCCTGATGAATTGGCATTTCTACACATAAAACATTCAGTCCTGTCTGTGCGCATAAAGTTGAAGTTACTGCAGAATCTACACCACCAGAGATTCCAATTACAAAACCATTTACTTTTGCATTAGCAGCGTAATTTTTTAACCACTCTACAATGTGCGTATTTACTTTTTCTGTCTGAATTGTGCTTTTTTTAGCCATAATAGTTTAAGTTTTAAGATGCAGGGATGTATATTTGCAGAATTATTTTGAGTATGCAACTGCTTAAAATTCTGATAACACAAATCTAATTAAAATAAAATGAAAATTTATCGCTTTGCAGTGGTTCTATGCCTGTTTTTTTTGTCTTGCAACCAAAAAAGTAAGGTTGAAAAAGAAGTAGAAGAAATTCCTGTTGATGTTAAAGTAGAACGATTTGATAAAGTGTTTTTTGAAACCAAACCGGAAGATCTGGCGAAAATAAAAAAACAGTATCCGTTTTTCTTTCCTGGCAACGATGATAATATCTGGATTCAGAAAATGAATGATCCTATTTGGAGAGAAGTTTATGATGAAGTTCAGAAAAAATATGGCAATTTTGAACCTGTTCGCAAAGAGTTTAATGAGCTTTTTCAACACGTAAAATATTATTTTCCTAAAACCAAAATTCCTAAGGTAATCACCGTTATTGGAGAAATGGACTATAATGCAAAATCGATTTATGCAGACAGTCTTGTAGTTGTGGCTTTGGAATTGTATTTAGGAAAAAATCATAAATTTTATGAGTTTCCAAATTACCTGAAAGAGAATTTTGAAGAAAGACAAATTATGCCAGATGTGGTTTCTAGTTTTTCTTATCGAAATATTCCAAATTCTGTAGACAAGAGTTTGGTTGCTCAAATGGTTTTTGAAGGGAAGCGTCTTTATGCAAAAGATTTGCTTATTCCTGAATATACAGATGCAGAAAAAATGGGGTATACTCCTGAGCAAATAAAATGGTGCGAGGAAAACGAAGCGTATATGTGGCGCTATTTTATAGAAAATGAAATGTTGTACAGCGATGATCCAAAATTGAAAGCAAGATTTATCGCTCCAGCTCCTTTTTCTAAATTCTTTTTAGAAATAGATAACGATTCTCCAGGTCGAGTGGGAGCTTGGATTGGCTGGCAGATGGTACGTTCTTACATGAAAAATAATAGTAATGTTTCTTTGGCAGAATTGTTTAAGATTGAGCCAAAAGAAATCTTCGAAAAATCAAAATATAAACCTAAAAAATAATGGCAAATATAAACTCAGAGATTAGATTTAATATAGAATTGGATGAAAACCGCGTTCCTGAAAAATTAACATGGAGTGCGCAAGATGGTGGAGTTCAAGCCGAAGAGGCAAAAGCGATAATGTTGTCAATTTGGGACAGCAAAGCAAAAGAAACAATGCGTATTGATTTATGGACAAAAGATATGCCGGTAGACGAAATGAAAATTTTCTTTCACCAGACTTTAGTGGCAATGTCTGATACTTTTAAAAGAGCAACAGATGATGAAAAAATGTCTGATACGATGAAGGATTTTTGCGATTACTTTGCAGAAAAACTAGAACTTACGAAGTAGTTAAATCTCATGATAAATTAAATTCCAAATTCTGATCTTAAAGATTGGGTTTGGGATTTTTTATTTTGTAAATTGTCTAAGCAAAACAAATTATATGCTGTTTCCTTTTCTTGTGAGCCTTGTCGGATTGTTTTTTTTACTTGCTAATGCGATACGTTTTTACATGACCTGCAAAAACAGAGATGTTTTATATCGTATTATTACAGTTTATTTGGTTCTTCTGTTTTGTGTAGAATTACTTTGTAATATTATCGGAATTCTTTATCCTAATTCTAATTTTTTCCTTTCGCATTACTATTTTATTTTTCAGTTCATCACGCTAAACTTGTTTTTTTATAAAAGTTTTACAAACAAACGATTAAAGAAGATTATAGTAATAGTGTTTATTTCGGTGCTGCTTTTTTTAGGATGTCAATATTATAATAGGCCCTCGCTTTATTGGGAATTTAATTTGGCAGAAGTCACAATAACATCTATTCCGCTGCTGTTATATGCTTTCTATTTTATTGTGTCAAATTTAAAAGCAGATAAGCATAATTATTTCTATTTCTGTAACGGACTAATTATTTATTTAATGAGTAGTGCTGGTATTTTTTTATCAGGAAACACTGACTCGGTAATACTTACAGAGCCGTTTTTACTCGATTTTTGGTTTTTCAATTCACTCTTTTATATTCTTTATCAATTTTTGATTTATAAAGAATGGAAAGCTTTAAATTTTAGAAGAAAAACAAAGAAGAAGCTGTAGCGAGTAAATCCCAATAAAAAAATCCCAAATTCCAATTGTAAGCTTGGAGTTTGGGATTTTTACTATGTATAAGTTTTTTTTAACTTTAGAATTTGAGTTTAAAATTCTGAGTTGTTTTTAAAAACTTCCTGATTCACTTGATCAATGTAAGACAAAAGTTCTTCTTTTCCAGTAGCTTCTGTAGATGAGGTTACAAAGTACTGAGGCATTTCGGCCCAGTTGTTTGCAAACATCTGCTTTTTATATGCTGCAATATGCGAATCTATTTTTGTTCTACTGATTTTATCTGCTTTAGTAAAAATAATACAGAATGGGATTTCGCTTTCGCCCATATAAGACATAAATTCGATGTCAATATTTTGCGCTTCATGGCGAATATCAATTAAAACAAAAGCACAAACTAATTGTTCTCTGTTTTCAAAATAATCAGTGATAAATTGCTGAAAAACTGATTTTGTTTTCTTTGAAACTTTAGCGTAGCCATAACCAGGCAAATCGACCAAAAACCAATTATTATTGATTTTAAAATGATTAATTAATTGTGTTTTTCCTGGTCTTCCAGATGTTTTGGCTAAATTTTTATTGTTGGTAAGCATATTGATCAAAGATGACTTACCTACGTTTGATCTTCCTATAAAAGCATATTCTGGCAAAAAATCCTTCGGACATTTTGATGCGTCAGAATTGCTGATAATAAATTCGGCGGTATTAATTTTCATATTCCTTCTCGTTTTAAAACCTCCTAAAAAAATAAATTTTGATGGCTATAAATTCTTTTCAGTAAGCCATTTTTCAAGAATTTCATTAAATTCCTGAGGGTGTTCCATCATTGCTGCGTGTCCGCATTTGTCAATCCAGTATAAAGTTGAATTGGGCAATAATTTATCAAATTCTTCTGCTACATTTGGAGGAGTTACTGAGTCGTTTCTACCCCAAATAATGCAAGTTTCAACATCCATTTTAGGCAAATCTTTCGCCATGTTATGACGAATTGCACTCTTTGCAATAGTTAAAGTTTTGATTAATTTGATGCGGTCGTTAGCTGTTGCGTACACTTCATCAATCAAATCTGGAGTTGCAATTTTTGGGTCATAAAATACAGCTTCGGCTTTTGTTTTGATGTATTCGTAATCGCCTCTTCTTGGGTAACTATCTCCCATTGCGCTTTCGTAAAGCCCAGAACTTCCGGTAATTACAAGTCCAGCAACTTTTTCAGGATAAAGTTTTGTGTGGTACAAAGCAATATGTCCTCCAAGAGAATTTCCTAAAAGAATAACTTTGTCAAACCCTTTAAAAGTGATAAAATCTTTTACGTATTTCGCGAAACTTTTTACGTTCGTTTTTAAAATACTTTGCGTGTATATTGGCAAATCTGGGATAACAACTTTATATCCTTTTGTTGGGAAATATTGTGCTACACCATCAAAGTTACTTAGACCTCCCATTAAACCATGCAGAATAACGATCGGAGTTCCTTCTCCAGCTTCAAAATAGCTGTATTTGCCTTCTTTTTTATAGTGTTTGTCCATCTAATCTAATGCCAATTTCAATTTCGACAAATATAGGGTTAATTACACAAAAATGAATTTTTGATGCCATTTTTTAACTAGATAATTTGAGTAGAATTTGTAAATGGTTAAAAATCAGTAATTAAACACGTATTTGTTAAAATAATCAAATGTTAAGAAATATGCATTATAATCAATTTTTTAAGAAAATTAGCGCATTATTTTTTCGAATGAATAATGGATTTAAGAATCTGTTAATTAATAGTTAAGGTATTGATTGATTGCTGATTATGGAAAGTGGTAGAGAAGTGGTTAAACTTATTAACAAAGTGGTATAAAGTGGTAAAATGTGGTAATATTTTTTATATTTTTGCTGTATAACATGTTAACTAGTTTTTTTGAACACAATTGTTGGAACATATGAATGTAAAGTCGATGCTAAAGGAAGGCTAATGATGCCTGCACCTTTAAAAAAGCAGTTGACGGCTTCTCTTCAAGACGGATTTGTCTTGAAGCGTTCTGTTTTTCAGCCGTGTTTAGAGCTGTATCCTATGGTAGAATGGGATGCGATGATGAAAAAAATCAACAAGCTTAATCGCTTTGTAAAAAAGAACAACGATTTCATTAGAAGGTTTACTGCTGGTGTTAAAGTAGTTGAGGTTGATGCATTAGGAAGATTGCTTGTTCCAAAAGATTTGGTAACGTTTGCAAGTATTTCTAAAGATGTGGTTTTTTCATCTGCGGTTAATATTGTTGAGATTTGGGATAAAGATTTATACGAGAAATCAATTAGCGGCGAAGATATGGATTTTGCAGATTTAGCCGAAGAAGTAATGGGAAATATTAATGACGACGACAATGGAATATCATAATCCGGTTTTGCTTCATCCAACAGTAGATGGTTTAAATATTAAACCTGATGGTGTGTATGTAGATGTTACGTTTGGAGGCGGTGGTCATTCAAAAGAGATTTTAAAAAGATTAGGGCCAAACGGAAGGCTGTTTGCATTTGATCAAGATGAAGATGCGCTTGCCAATGCATTGCCAGACGAAAGGTTTACTTTGATAAATGAGAATTTTAGGTTCATAAAAAGGTTTTTGCGCTTTCACGGAGTAAAAGCAGTAGATGGAATTTTGGCAGATTTGGGAGTTTCATCGCATCAATTCGATGTTCCTGAAAGAGGTTTTTCTACAAGATTTGATGCCGAACTAGATATGCGGATGAGTCAAAAAAATGATTTAAATGCTTATCGGGTGGTTAACGAATATGAAGAACAGGATTTGCGTCGTGTTTTTTTTGATTATGGGGAGTTGAAGAATGCACCAGTTTTGGCAAGAACAATCGTAGAGGCGAGAAAAGATTATCCAATCAAAACGACTGAAGAATTAAAAGAAGTTCTGAAAAAGTTTTTGCCAGAGAAAGTTCGAAACAAAGTACTGGCTCAGATTTATCAGGCAATCCGAATAGAGGTAAATCAAGAAATGGATGTTCTAAAAGAATTTATTGAGCAGTCATTGGAGATTTTAAAACCAGGAGGAAGATTCTCGGTAATCTCATATCATTCTTTAGAAGATCGTTTGGTAAAGAGATTTATAAAGAACGGAATGTTTGAAGGAGAACCAGAGAGAGATTTTTACGGAAACTTTTCAGTTCCATTCAAAACAATAGGAAAATTGATTGTTCCGGATAATGAAGAAATCAAGATTAATAATAGAGCAAGAAGTGCCAAATTAAGAGTTGCAGAAAAGCTATAATATATATTAAGGTAGGAAATAATGAAAAGTGGTGTATTTAGCATATTAAAAGCAAGATTCCTGATTCATGAAGATGCAGTAAAAAATTGGCGATTTATTGTCTTTATAATTCTGCTGGCCATTTTGATGATTGCCAATACACAGCGATATGAACAGAAAGTTTTTGAAATCGCAAAATTAAATAACGAAGTAAAAGAGCTAAGATCTGAATTCGTCGATCGACGTTCAGAATTGATGAAGTTAAAAATGGAGTCAACTATTTCGGATAAAATGTTAGAAAAACAAATCTATCCATCGACAGTTCCTCCAGTTAAAATAGAAGTTAAAAAAGAAGAAGAAAAAAGTTTCTTTAAAAGAATATGGCAGTAGACGATAAACATATATCCTACAGAATTTACCTCGTAGCAGTTTTCATCTTTGTGATGGCAATTGCTATTGTTGTTAAATTAACCAATATTCAATGGGTTGACGGAGATTATTACAGAAAACTGGCAAAACAGCGTACGGTAAGAAACTTTGTGATTCCTGCCAATAAAGGAAATATTTATTCTGCCGACGGAAGTTTATTGGCAACATCAATTCCGAATTATGAAATTCGTTTTGATGCAAAAGCGCCAAAAACAGAAACTTTTGAGAAATATGTAAAACCATTGTCAGATTCATTGGCAACAGTTTTAGATAAACCAAGCAGTTATTTTCAGAAAGAATTGCGAAAAGCACGTGAAAATAAAAACCGTTATTACCTGATTGCTCGAAATTTGAGTTATACTGAGTATGTGAAAATTAAAGGTTTTCCGTTGTTCAGTTTAGGAGCTTTCAAAGGCGGAATCATCGTGGAACAAGAAACAGTTAGAAAGCATCCAATCGGTAAAATTGCAGAGAGAACAATTGGTTACGACCGAATTGATCCAGCAACGGGAGTAGAAGTAGGAAAAGGAATTGAATGGGCTTTTAAAAATTATTTGAACGGAAAAGACGGTAAGATTTTAAAGCAAAAAATTGCAAAAGGACAATGGAAACCAATTCGTGACGTAAATGAAGTAGATCCAATTGATGGCTACGATGTGATTTCGACTATAGATGTTTTTATTCAGGATATTGCACATCACGCTTTGTTGAAACAATTACAAGATTACGAGGCAGATCACGGTTGCGTTGTGGTAATGGAAACAGAGACGGGATATGTTAAAGCAATTTCGAATTTAGGAAGAGCAGAAGACGGATCGTATTACGAGACAACAAATTACGCAATTGCAGAATCTCATGAACCAGGATCGACATTTAAATTAGTTGATTTAATAGCGATTTTAGAAGATAAAGTAGCTGACACAAGCACGGTTTATGATAGTCATAATGGTGTTGTTAAGTATTATGGAAGGTCTGTGCGCGATTCGCATCATGGTGGTTACGGAAAAGTTTCTTTAGCACGCGGATTCGAACTTTCGTCAAATACTGTAATGGTTCAAGCGGTTTATGATAATTATAAAAGCAACCCTTCAAAGTTTGTAAATCATATTAAAAGTTTTGGTTTAGATAAGCCATTAGGATTGCATTTTAAAGGAGAAGGTAGACCAATTGTTCCACATCCTGGAGATAAAAGCTGGTCAGGAATTTCACTTCCGTGGATGGCTTTCGGATACTCGGTTTCGGTAACACCAATGCAAACATTGGCTCTTTATAATTCGATTGCGAATAACGGGGTAATGGTAAGACCGCAATTTGTGTCTGAAATTAAGGAATGGAACAAAACGGTTAAAAAGTTTGATACAGAAGTAATCAATCCAAAGGTTTGCTCGCCTGAAACGCTTAAAAAAGTAAAAGCAGTTTTAGAAAATGTGGTAAAAAAAGGAACGGCTTCTAAACTGTATTCGAAAGATTTCTCGATGGCAGGAAAAACTGGAACCGCGATGGTTAATTATGGTAAAGCAGGAAGAGAAGGAATGTACTACGCCTCTTCTTTTGCAGGGTATTTCCCAGCAGATCATCCAAAATATTCTTGCATTGTAGTGGTTCATAAGCCAAATACAGCTAAGAATAATTATTACGGAGCAGATGTTGCAGGACCAGTTTTTAAGAGAATAGCGCAAAAGATTTTTACAGACGCGCCTTCAACAAATAAGATTAAAAAATTAGATTCTAGAATCCCAAAGCAGGATGCTAGTTATGATAAATATACTGCTGAGTCAAATAAAAAAATGAATCAGATTCCAGATTTAAAAGGAATGCCTGGAATGGACGCAATTGCTTTACTGGAGAATTTAGGTTTGAAAGTAAAAGTAAATGGAATGGGAAAAGTGAAGAATCAATCGATTCAAGCGGGAACCAGTATTAGCAAGAACGCAACAATTGTATTAGAATTATCGTGAAAGTATTAAAAGACATATTATATAAAGTAGCTATTGAATCTGTAAAAGGTTCGACAGATGCGGCTATTCAGAAAATTGAATTTGATTCACGTAAAGTAGAAGCAAATGATGTTTTTGTAGCAATTCGTGGTTCACTTTCAGATGGACATGATTACATCGAAAAAGCAATTCAGCTTGGGGCAAAAGCGATTATTTGCGATACATTTCCAGCAGCTATTGCAAATGATGTGACTTATATTCAAGTAAAAGATACCAATACAGCACTGGCTTTTATGGCGGCTAATTATTTTGAAGATCCATCTTCAAAACTAAAATTGGTTGGTGTAACAGGAACAAATGGTAAAACGACAATTGCATCATTGTTATTTCAATTGTTTCAAAAAGCAGGTTTTAAAGTTGGATTATTATCAACTGTAAAAATCGTAGTAGATAAAATAGAGTATCCAGCAACGCACACAACACCAGATTCTTTGACTATCAATCATTATTTAAATGAAATGGTCGAAGCGGGAGTGACGCATTGTTTTATGGAAGTAAGTTCTCATGGTATTCATCAAAAACGTACTGAAGCTTTGCATTTTGTGGGAGGAATTTTTACAAATCTTTCTCATGATCACTTAGATTATCATCCAACATTTGCAGAATACAGAGACGTTAAAAAGTCTTTTTTTGATTCACTTCCAAAATCAGCTTTTGTTTTGTCAAATATTGATGATAAAAACGGTTCTGTAATGCTACAGAATACTGTCGCTATAAAAAGGACTTATGCTTTAAAATCTTATGCAGATTATAGAGCACAGATTTTAGAAAGCCAATTATCGGGTTTGCTTCTAAAAATCAACGATAATGAAGTTTGGGTAAAACTGATTGGTACTTTCAATGCATACAATGTTTTAGCAATTTATGGAACAGCTGTAGAACTAGGAATTGATAGTTTAGAAGCATTGAGATTGCTGTCTGATTTAGAAAGTGTTTCGGGACGTTTCCAATACATTGTTTCAAATGAAAAGATTACTGCTGTTGTAGATTATGCTCATACGCCAGATGCGCTTGAAAATGTTTTGAAAACCATTAATGACATTCGAACAAAAAATGAACAGCTAATTACTGTTGTTGGATGTGGAGGTAATCGCGATAAAACAAAACGCCCTATAATGGCAAAGATTGCTTCGGATATGAGTGATAAAGCAGTTTTGACCTCAGATAATCCTAGAAATGAAGATCCAGAGGTTATTTTGGATGAGATGGAACAAGGAGTTGAGCCTCACAATTATAAAAAAATGCTGCGAATTACAGATAGAAAACAGGCAATTAAAACAGCTTGTCAATTGGCTCAGCCTAAAGATATCATTCTAATAGCAGGAAAAGGGCACGAAACGTATCAAGAAATAAATGGTGTTCGCCATCATTTTGATGATATGGAAACGGTAAGAGAAATTTTAGAACAACTGAATAAATAAAAAAATTAAGTTCAAATACCACCACACAATTGGAATTTGGGATTTCAAAATTGGAATTTAAAAAATAAGAAAATATGCTGTACTATTTATTTGAATATTTTGATAAGACATTGGATATTCCTGGAACAGGAGTTTTCCAGTACATCACATTTAGATCAGCTTTGGCATTTATGCTTTCGTTGCTTTTATCGACTATTTATGGTAAAAGAGTAATTAACTTTTTACGCCGTCAACAAGTTGGAGAAACTGTACGTGAGCTTGGTCTTGCTGGTCAGAATGAAAAAGCAGGTACGCCAACAATGGGTGGTTTAATAATCATTTTTGCTACTCTTATTCCTGTGTTGTTATTTGCAAGATTGCACAACATTTACATCGTTTTGCTGATTGTAACTACTCTATGGATGGGAACAATTGGCTTTGTTGACGATTATATCAAGATATTCAAAAAAGATAAACAAGGATTAAAAGGTATTTTTAAAGTTATTGGTCAAGTTGGTCTAGGAATCATTGTTGGAGCAGTTCTTTATTTTAATCCAGCAGTTACAGTAAGAACAGATACAGGTCGAGCAGATATTTTTAAAACAGCTTCAAGTTCGACAGTTATAGTACCTGCAGGTATTGAAGAGAAATCTACAGCAACTACAATTCCTTTCGTAAAAAACAATGAATTTGATTATGCTGAAGTCCTATCTTTTATGGGAGATGGATATGAAAAATGGGCTTGGTTAGTGTTTATTCCAGTAGTTATTTTCATTATTACAGCAGTTTCAAATGGAGCAAATTTAACAGACGGAATTGATGGACTCGCCGCAGGAACCTCTGCTATATCTGTCCTCGCACTCGGGATATTCACATTCGTTTCTGGTAATATCATTTTTTCCAATTATCTGAATATAATGTATATACCCAATTCGGGAGAAATGACGGTCTTTATTTCGGCTTTTGTTGGAGCTCTTATCGGATTTCTTTGGTACAATTCGTTTCCAGCATCTGTATTTATGGGAGATACAGGAAGTTTGACTATTGGAGGAATCATTGCGGTATTAGCAATTGCAGTTCGTAAAGAAATATTGATTGTTTTATTCTGCGGAATTTTCTTAGCAGAAAGTGCCTCAGTAATCATTCAAGTAAGTTATTTTAAATATACGAAGAAGCGTTTCGGAGAAGGACGAAGAATTTTCCTGATGTCGCCGCTTCATCATCATTATCAGAAAAAGGGATATCACGAAAGTAAAATTGTAACCCGTTTCTGGATTGTTGCCGTAATGTTAGCCATATTGTCAATCATTACCCTAAAATTAAGATAAATGAGATTAGTAGTTTTAGGTGGAGGAGAAAGCGGAGTAGGAACCGCGATCCTCGGAAAGAAACAAGGTTACGATGTTTTTGTGTCGGATTTTGGAAAAATAAAAGAGAGTTATAAAGAAGTTCTTATCATTAATAAAATTGCTTGGGAGGAAGAGCAACATACAGAAGATTTGATTCTAAATGCTGATGTGGTGATGAAAAGCCCTGGAATTCCCGATAAATCTCCGATAGTAAAAAAGCTCGTCGCGGCAGGAATTAAAGTGATTTCGGAAATAGAATTTGCGATTCCTTACACAGAAGCAATGACCATCGGGATTACAGGAAGTAATGGTAAAACCACTACAACAATGCTAACACACCATTTGCTGAAATATGCAGGACTGAATGTAGGATTGGGAGGAAATATCGGAAAAAGCTTTGCCTGGCAGGTGGCAGAAAACAAATATGATGCATACGTTCTTGAATTAAGCAGTTTTCAGTTAGACGGAATAATAAATTACAGACCAGATATTGCCATTATAACCAATATTAGTCCAGATCATTTGGATCGATACGAATATAAATATGAAAATTATATCAATTCGAAGTTCCGAATAACGATGAACCAGACTGAAAGCGATTATCTCATTTACGATGCTGATGATGAAGCAACTGCAGAATGGTTAAAAAAGAACAAAACAAAAGCAAAACTAATTCCTTTTTCATTGACGAAAAAATTTGATGAAGGGGCTTCTATAAAAAACAACAAAATGGAAATAAAGATCAACCAAGAAGAGTTTACAATGGATACAGAACACATTGCGTTAGAAGGAAAACATAATATGAAAAACGCCATGGCAGCAAGCTCTGTAGCTAAATTGATGCAAATTAGAAATGCAACGATTCGTGAAAGTCTATCTAATTTCCAAGGTGTTGAGCACCGTTTAGAAAAAGTATTAAAAATACAAAACGTTCAATATATCAACGATTCAAAAGCAACAAATGTAAATGCTACTTTCTTTGCTTTAGATAGTATGAATGCGCCAACGGTATGGATTGTTGGAGGTGTTGATAAAGGAAACGATTACAACGAATTAATGTCGTTAGTACGTGAAAAAGTAAAAGCTATTATCTGTCTTGGAATCGATAACCGTAAAATTATCGATGCATTTGGAAATGTTGTTGATATTATGGTTGAAGTAAATAATATGAATGATGCTGTAAAAACGGCTCAAAGATTAACGGAAAAAGGCGATGTAGTTTTATTGTCTCCAGCCTGCGCAAGTTTCGATTTATTCGAAAACTACGAAGACCGTGGAAAACAATTTAAACAAGCAGTACATAACTTGTAGAAAAAAGAGTTTCAAGTTTCATGTTTCGAGTTAGAAGGAACGTGAAAACTGAAACAAGAATAACCTGAAACGAAAGAATTATGAAAGAGCTGGTAAACAAACTAAAAGGAGATAGGGTAATATGGTCATTTGTGGCTTTATTGGCTTTGTTTTCGTTTATGCCTGTTTTTAGTGCGAGTAGTAATTTAGCTTATATAGGGCATGGAACGGGGAATACACTAGGTTATTTGGTAAAACACTTGGCACATATTTGTATTGGTTTTTTAATCATTTACTGGGTGCATCGAGTGCCGTATCATTATTTTAGAGCAATTTCAAAAATTGCGCTTCCGGTGGTTTGGATTTTATTGATTTATACACTTTTAAAAGGAACTGTGATTGCGGGAGCAAATGCAAGCCGTTGGATTCAGGTGCCTTTTATTGGAATAACGTTCCAGACATCAACATTGGCATCTATTGTTTTGTTTATTTATGTTGCAAGATATTTATCGAAAACAAAAGAAGAAAATGAACCTTTTCAAACCTCGTTAATTCAGCTTTGGGTTCCAGTGTTTATTACGTTAATATTGATTTTACCAGCGAACTTTTCAACAACAGCCTTAATCTTTTCAATGGTTTTAATGCTGACATTTATTGGAAAGTATCCATTAAAATATATTGCTTTTATCATTGGTTCGGGAATTGCAATGTTGGCATTTTTCCTTTTAGTGGCAAAAGCTTTTCCAGATTCAAGATTCTTTAGTAGGGTTTCAACTTGGGAAAGTCGTATTACGAACTTTACAACTGATAAGCCAGATGAAGACGATTATCAGATTGAAAAAGCAAAAATTGCAATTGCTTCGGGAAGATTAGGAGGATTAGGTCCTGGAAAAAGTGTTCAGAAAAACTTTTTGCCACAATCTTCTTCCGACTTTATTTATGCCATTATTGTAGAAGAATATGGTTTGGTAGGAGGGGTTTCGATAGTGGTTTTGTATTTGTTGCTTTTGTTCAGATTTGTGATTGCATCGCATAAAGCACCTACTTTGTTTGGGAAATTAGTTGTTGTCGGTGTCGGTTTTCCGATGATATTTCAGGCCATGATTAATATGGCGGTTGCAGTAGAATTATTGCCGGTTACAGGACAAACACTTCCATTAATAAGTAGTGGAGGTAGTTCGATTTGGATGACTTGTCTTGGACTTGGAATTATCATTAGTGTAACGAAAAAAGAAGATGAAATCGCTGAAGAGAAATTAGAAAAAGAAAAAAGAAAAGAAGCTTTACAGCGATTAATTGATAAAGAGTTGGCAGAAGATGATGTGATTCCTCAAGAGATTTATGAGCAAGAGCCTGCCTATTCGATAGAAGACAATTCAAGAAACCCAATGAATGCGGTTTTGAATAAATAAAATTAAAAAAGAATAAATTTTAAAAAGTTGTAATTTTTAGAAAGATGACAAAGTATAAATTCATACTTAGCGGAGGAGGAACAGGAGGACATATCTATCCTGCGATTGCAATTGCAAATGAATTAAAATTACAATTTCCTGATGCAGAATTTCTTTTTGTAGGTGCCAAAGATAAAATGGAAATGCAGAAAGTGCCTCAGGCAGGTTACGAAATAAAAGGTCTTTGGATTGCTGGTTTACAGCGAAAATTGACATTACAAAACTTGATGTTTCCGCTTAAGCTCGCAAGTAGTTTATTGGAATCAAAAAGAATAATAAAAAAGTTTAAGCCTAATGTTGTAATTGGAACGGGTGGTTTTGCGAGCGGGCCTTTATTACAGGCGGCAGGTTCGGCAGGAATTCCGACAGTGGTTCAAGAGCAAAACTCTTTTCCTGGCATAACGAATAAATTGTTAAGCAAAAAAGCAAATGCAATTTGTGTGGCCTATCAAAACTTGGAACGCTTTTTTCCAAAAGAGAAAATTGTTTTAACCGGTAACCCAGTTCGTCAGGATTTAATAGATATAGAAAGCAAACGTGATGAAGCAATTGCTTTTTATGGTTTAGATCCGAATAAAAAAACGTTATTGGTTTTAGGTGGAAGTTTAGGGGCCAGAAGAATCAATCAGTTAATCGAAAAAGAATTGCAAAATTTTCTTTCGCAAGATGTACAGGTAATCTGGCAATGCGGGAAATTGTATTTTGAAGAATATAAAAAGTACAATCAGTCAAATGTAAAAGTGGTTGATTTTATTGAAAGAATGGATTTTGTTTACGCAGCATCAGATGTCATAATTTCACGAGCAGGTGCTTCATCGGTGTCAGAATTATGCATTGTTGGAAAACCAGTAATTTTTATTCCATCACCTAATGTAGCTGAGGATCACCAAACTAAAAATGCGCAAGCAATTGTAGATGAAAAAGGTGCGATTTTGTTGAAAGAATCTGAGCTTGACAACCAGTTTAGCATTGTTTTTGAAGCGCTGCTGAAAGATTCGGGAAAACAGAAACAACTAAGTGATAATATTAAAAAACTGGCAAAACCAAGAGCGACACAAGATATTGTAGCAGAAATTGTGAAGTTAATTAAATAGAAAAATTAAAAAGCTGAAGACATATAGTTAAGAGACTTTAAAAACTTTAGACTTTAAGACATTAAGACTCAATTATGAATTTAAATCAAATACAAAACGTTTATTTTATTGGTATCGGAGGAATCGGAATGAGTGCTCTGGCTCGTTATTTCAAGTTTATTGGAAAACAGGTTTCAGGTTACGACAAAACACCTTCTATGCTAACTAATGAATTGATTGAAAGTGGTATAGATATTCATTTTGAAGATAATATAAATTTGATTCCAACAGATTATTATGTTGAAAATACGTTAGTAATTTACACACCAGCGGTTCCAAAAACACATTCTGAGTGGAATTATTTTGTCGAAAGGCATTTTGAGGTTAAAAAACGTGCCGAAGTTCTCGGAATTATAAGTAGAGATACTTTCTGTTTTGCAGTTGCTGGAACACACGGAAAAACTACAACGTCTAGTATTTTGGGACATATTTTGTTTCAAAGTGGTGCTGATGTAACGGCTTTTATAGGAGGAATTGTTGAGAATTATAATTCTAATTTAATCGGAAGCGGAAAAACAGTAACAGTTGTAGAAGCAGACGAATTTGACAGATCGTTTTTGCATTTGCGTCCAGATATTGCTTGTGTGACTTCTATGGATGCAGATCATTTGGATATCTATGGAACTAGCGACGCCATTCAGGCTTCATTTAGAGAATTTGCTTCAAAAGTAGAAGATAAAAATAATCTTTTTATAACCAAAGAATTGCCTTTAGACGGTGTTCAATGTGCTATAAATGAAGATGCTGTATATAAGGCTTATAACGTTCGAATCGAAGACGGGGCTTATGTTTTTGATGTGCAAACGCCGTCAGAAATCATGAAGGACTTACGTTTCGGATTGCCAGGAAAACACAATTTAATGAATGGATTGATGGCTATTGCGATGGCTAAAACTTTCGGCACCCCGACCGATTCTATTGCAAAAGCCATTGCTTCATTCAACGGAATTAGAAGACGTTTTTCGTATCAGATTAAGAGCGAAAATTTAGTATATATTGATGATTATGCACATCATCCAACAGAAATAAACGCTGTTCATCAAGCAGTTAGAGAATTGTATCCAGGCCGTAAAGTTCTGGCAATTTTTCAGCCGCATTTGTTTAGTAGAACAAGAGATTTTGTTGATGGATTTGCGGCAAGCTTATCGCAGTTTGATGAAGTGTTTTTGATGGATATTTACCCTGCTAGAGAGCTTCCAATGGAAGGAGTGACTTCTGAGTGGCTTTTGGGTAAAATGACAAATTCGAACAAAAAAATTGTTGCAAAAGAAGATTTATTAGGTGAAATCAAAGCCAGTGATGCACCTATTATTGTAACAATTGGAGCTGGTGATTTGGGAGAAATGGTTCCGTCAATTAAAAAGGTTTTAAATGAAAATATTTAATTGGACAAATATTAGATTAGTACTTATTTTCGGACTGGTTTTGTTTCTGTATTCTTTCGCACAACATCGAAATGGCGATCGAAAATTGAAAAAATCGATGGTTGTTTTTGTAGGAGAAAATACGCTTTTTGTAAAGCCGGAAACGGTTAATAAATTGTTGATAGAAAATAAAAGAGACGCTTCCAGTATTAGAAAAGATGAAGTAGATTTGAATAAGATAGAAAAAACCCTCGATACGCAAGACATGATTGAGAAGTCAAATGTTTTTGTAAGTATTGATGGAGTTCTAAAAGCAGTAGTAAAACAGAAGACGCCCATAGCAAGAGTTTATGATGGCGCCACTTCTTTTTATATTGACTATGAGGGTAATAAAATGCCCTTATCAGACAATTTCACTGCGAGAGTTCCTCTTGTTTCAGGGGCAATTAATGCAAAAAATAACGAAGATTTAGCAGCTTTATTTCGCACAATTTATGACGATGCGTTTTTGAGAAAAAACATCATTGCTATAGAGATTATGCCGAATGGAAGCTTAAAAATGTTTAATCGTAACTATGATTACTTCATAGATTTCGGAAGAACGATGAATGTTGATAAGAAATTTAGAAACTATAAAGCCTTCTTTCAAAAAGCAGTTTTAGATAGTTCGTTATACAAATACAAAAAAATTGACCTTAGGTTTACGGAACAAGTAGTTTGCACTAAATAATAGAAAATGGAAAAAGATAACATTGCAGTAGGTCTAGATATTGGAACAACCAAAATCGTTGCCATGATTGGCAAAAAAAATGAATATGGTAAGTTGGAGATTTTGGGCATTGGCAAATCCAAAAGTTTGGGTGTTGCCAGAGGAGTAGTAAACAACATTACGCAGACGATACAATCGATACAGCAAGCGATACTCGAAGCAGAAAATAATTCGGGTTATAAAATTAAAGATGTGGTTGTGGGTATTGCCGGACAGCACATCAGAAGTATTCAGCATACTGACTATATCAGCAGAAATAATCCAGAAGAAGTAATTGGTGAAAATGATATTCAACTTCTAATTGATCAGGTAAACAAACTGGCGATGTTACCAGGAGAAGAAATTATTCACGTATTGCCACAAGAATTTAAAATTGACGGGCAATCTGAGATTAAAGAACCGATTGGTATGTACGGCGGAAGATTAGAATCTAGTTTTCATGTTGTAGTTGGACAGGCATCTTCAATCAGAAATGTTGGAAGATGTATTCAGAGTTCAGGAATTGAATTGTCTGGTTTGACATTAGAGCCATTAGCTTCTGCTGATGCAGTTTTAAGTCAGGAAGAAAAAGAAGCTGGTGTTGCACTTATCGATATTGGTGGTGGAACAACAGATTTGGCTATTTTCAAAGACGGTATTATTCGCCATACAGCTGTAATTCCTTTCGGAGGAAATGTAATTACAGATGATATCAAAGAAGGCTGTTCGATTATCGAAAAACAAGCTGAACTTTTAAAAATCAAATTTGGCTCTGCTTGGCCAGGTGAAAATAAAGATAACGAGATCGTTTCGATTCCAGGTTTAAGAGGAAGAGAGCCAAAAGAAATTTCGCTTAAAAACTTATCTAAAATTATCCATGCAAGAGTTGTGGAAATTGTAGAACAAGTTTTCGCAGAAATTAAAGCTTACGGACATGAAGATCCTCGTAAAAAGCTAATCGCCGGAATTGTATTAACAGGTGGTGGTGCACAATTAAAGCACATCAAACAGTTGGTAGAGTATATTACAGGAATGGATACTAGAATAGGATATCCGAACGAGCATTTGGCAGGAAACTCAGGAGAAGAAATTTCTAGCCCATTGTATGCAACTGCAGTAGGATTGGTAATGAATAGTATCGAAAACAGTTCGCAAAGTGCTGTTAGAATGGAAATGGTGCAAGATCAACCAAAAATTGTTTATAGAACCGCTCCACCAGTGCAGCGATACGAAGTTGAAGAAAACTACGTTGAAAGAGTAGAAACTATTGACGAGCCTGAAGAAGTTGTAAGACAGAAGGCTCCTAAAAATGAATCTACAGAAACAAAAATAAGAAGATCATTTTTTGATCGATATGTCGACAAAATCAAAGAATTTTTAGACAACGCAGAATAATAAAAAGAGAAGGATTATTTCTTGCCCCAAGTCAAGAAGTAAAAAATGTACTTAATAAGAATTAAAAAACCAAAAAGATGATGAGCAACTCAGAATTTGGAAGTATTTCATTTGATTTACCAAAAAATCAATCAAATGTAATAAAAGTAATAGGTGTAGGTGGAGGCGGTAGTAACGCAATTAACCACATGTTTAAACAAGGTATTAAAGGCGTAGATTTTATCGTTTGTAATACCGATTCGCAAGCGCTTCAAAATAGTTCGGTACCGAATAAGATTCAGTTAGGAGTTAATCTAACAGAAGGGCTAGGAGCAGGAGCAAATCCAGACGTTGGACAGCAGTCAGCAATCGAAAGTATTTCAGACATTGAAAAAATGTTGGACCGTGGTACTAAGATGGTATTTATTACTGCTGGTATGGGTGGAGGAACTGGAACTGGTGCAGCTCCGGTAATTGCGCAATTAGCAAAAGAAAGAGAAATATTGACAGTTGGTATCGTGACGATTCCGTTTCAATTTGAAGGGAAAGTACGTCAGGAGCAAGCTATTATTGGAATTGAGAAGTTGCGTAAGCAAGTCGATTCTTTAATTGTAATCAACAACAATAAATTAAGAGAGGTATACGGAAATCTTGGTTTTAAAGCGGGATTCTCTAAAGCGGATGAAGTTTTGGCAACTGCCTCTAGAGGTATTGCTGAAGTAATTACGCACCACTATACTCAAAATATCGATTTACGTGACGCGAAAACTGTTTTGGCTAACAGTGGGACTGCTATTATGGGGTCTTCTGTAGCTGAAGGCGAAAACAGAGCTAAAGATGCTATCGTTTCAGCTTTGGATTCTCCATTGTTGAATGATAATAAAATTACGGGTGCCAAAAACGTATTGTTGCTTATCGTTTCTGGAACTAATGAGATTACTCTAGACGAAATCGGAGAAATCAACGATCACATTCAAGACGAAGCTGGTTACAATGCAAATATTATTATGGGAGTTGGTGAAGACGAAAGTCTTGGCGAAGCCATTGCTGTAACTATTATTGCTACAGGTTTTGATGTAGAACAACAAAATGAAATTGTAAATACAGAACCAAAGAAAATCATTCATACATTAGAAGATGAGCAAAGAAGTGTTCATAATCTAACGAATAAACCGCTTGCATCTTTCGATTTAACTGTTGATACTCCAACAACAAAAGTTGAAGATAAAGTAGTTTTTGATTTAATTGATGATGACGAAACATTTGCTCCGACTCCAGTTCAGGCTGTTGCTCCAGCTATCAATCAGGAAGAGTTAGTGGTTATGTCTGAGTTTATCAAAAATCTGGATGTGACTTTCGAAATTGTTTCGCCAATTACAGATATTGATTTTACAATTTCTGCTCCTGAAATACCAGCAGCAAGAGAATTGCAACAACCAATGATGCAGCAGCCAGTGCAACAACAACCTGTGCAGCAGCAAAGAGTATTTGAAAGAGAAGAACAAACCACTTTTTCTTTTGATCTTCCTTTGTTCAAACAAGAGCCTATAAAAAGAGAGCCAGTTGTTGAAGATAATAGAGTGTTGTTTGAATTGACAAATGAAACTCGTGATATTAAAGTAAACGATCCAGTTCAATTTGTTCCTGTAACTGAAGTTTCAGATAACGGAATTATTAAATATTCTCTAGAAGAATATATGGAAGTTGAAAATGATTTATTGGCTTCTAAACCTGTTGAAAAAGTAGTTGAAGATACAATTCCAGAGGAATTGAATATCACATTAAAACCAAGACCAGATTTTACTAGTCAGCCTGATATTTCTACAACTTCTGAAGTTTCTCCTTTAGAATTGACTATTGAAGAAACATTACGTTTAAGAGCTGAAGAAAGAAGAAAGAAACTAAAAGAGTTTAACTATAAATTCCATAACAATGTTTCTAGAATTGATGAGTTGGAAAAAGAACCAGCATACAAAAGATTAGGAATAGATTTATCTAATTCTCAATCTAACAATACAAATTCTAGAATTTCTGTTGGAACAGACAGTAATAACGATTTGCAATTACGTTCAAACAATTCATTTTTGCACGATAACGTAGATTAATTTTAGAATCATAATATTTGGTAACCCGAAAATTGGATTTAATTTTCGGGTTATTTTTTTTATCTTCGCACAGAATTTCAAAATTTGACTTCCGAAATAGGTTTTTAAAGTGAATCTTATTGTCACCCTGAGCGAAGTCGAAGGGCCAAATTAATATATCAATTAATAGGCTTTGGCTTATTTTAAATAAAATATAAACATGAGTTTACAAACACAAATCATGGACGAAATCAAAACGGCCATGAAAGCAAAAGATACAGTAGCTTTAGAAGCTTTAAGAGCTGTAAAATCAGAATTATTATTGGCTTCAACAGCTTCAGGATCAAAAGAAGATTTATCTGAAGATGAAGAGATTAAATTACTTCAAAGATTGGTTAAAACTCGTAAAGAAAGCGCAAGAATCTTTACAGAACAAAACCGTCCAGATTTGGCAGAACCAGAATTGGCTCAAGTTGCTGTAATCGAGAAGTTTTTACCTGCTCAATTAAGCGAAGAAGAAGTAGAAGCTGTAATTGCAAAAATCATTGCTGAAACAGGAGCTTCTGGAATTGCTTCAATGGGTAAAGTAATGGGATTAGCATCTGCTCAATTAGGAGGAACTGCTGAAGGAAAAACCATTTCTACAATTGTGAAAAAATTACTTTCGTAATTTTTAAATTCCAATAAAGAAATTCCAAATTCCAAATTCCAAATTGGAAAACTCAATAAAAAAATTCCAAATTCCAAGTTTAATATTGGAATTTGGAATTTAAAAAAAATGAAATTTAAATATTTTTGACCTCGTAGTTCAACTGGATAGAATATCAGATTTCGGCTCTGAGGGTTGGGGGTTCGAACCCCTCCGGGGTCACTACAGAAAATAAAAGCCTGCAAAGTGTATATTTTGCAGGCTTTTTTTGGTTCGAAAATTATTTTCTAAAATTTTATTTTTTTTCAATATCAGTGTTTACGGCAAATTTTGGTTCGAACTCCGTCAAGTCTCCAAATTTCTAGAACAACATTATTATTTGCATATTGAAGATAAAGTTATTAAGTTCACTTTGTCAAAAATTGACTCTGTTTCATTATAAAAAGCTAATGCAAAAGAATTATTCTACGAAATTAACCGATCACTACAATTCCTATTTTGGAATTGTTGGAAAAAAAATGAAATGGGAAATAGGTCCTACATGGAAAACCCATCCTGAGTTCTTCGTTTTAGAATTTGCTCCAAATAATATTCACAACATGTGGACATATTGTACTGTTGGAATGTCAGCCGATTTAATGGATGATAACTTAATTGAGTTAGTTATTTATTCTCCAAGACAAGATAATTCTTTGGTTGAATTATTGACTGTCCATGCTTCTCATCACAGATTGACACCATTTAATATTCATCATACCTCAAATATTGGAAGGCCTTGGCTTGACAATTCTATTTGTGACCATGCATTTATTTCATTACCTTATCTTGACGGAGATAATCTAGAAATTTTTCAATTTGAAGAAAAGATAATTCATTGTTACTGGCTTATTCCTATTACACAAGTAGAAAGAGATTATAAAATTGAGTATGGCTGTGAGGCATTAGAAGAATTGTTTGAAGAGAAACAACTGGATTACTTAAATCCATTGAGAAACTCATTAGTTTAAGTGATTAAAATCAGAAATATTATCAAAAAGCGTATGTTATTTGGTCTATTTAAAAGTTTAGATGAAAAAGTTAAGGAAGATAAAGAAAATCTAATAGCTAGATTAAAGAACTCTGAGTTAAAGACTTTGATTATAGAAATGGAAAATAACAAACCTATTTCAAATAACATAATTAAAAGGCAGAAACGAGATCAATCTTTTGAGAGCAAAGATTTTCCTAGTTGGTATGCTTATAGGATTTCTGATGAATTAAGTGATATAAACTTAAAACCGGAACTCATAAAATTACTCAAAGACAAAGATTTTTTTCAATATAAACAATACGTTTTAAGATGTTTAAGCAGTTTATGTGTAAACTGTAAAGATTATAAACTTTTTGATTTTTTGATTTCAGAACTTAAAAAAACTGACGAAGAAAAAGTAATAACAACTGTTTTAAGCAGGCTTAAAAAGTTGAAAAAACCTGCCACTCTGAATATTGACTATCTTAAACAATTACTATTAAATGGAACATATCAGAATAGGATTGACGCACTTGACGCATTACAAAACTCAGAGCACAAAGATTTAGAAGAAATTTTAATACTAAAATTAAAGACTAGCGATCAGCACACTAAAGGTATGATTTGTGCAACCCTTAGATCTACTGGAACAATAAAGTCATTAGAAACATTGGAAGGAGAGTTTAAAAAAACAAGAAGTAATGATTTGAAATATTTTATCCAAAGTGCAATTGAAGAAATAAATGAAAGAGAAAATAGTAGAATCTAAACATTTAAATATCAACCAAAATCTTCAAATCTTCCATTAAGCGGTTCGAATTCTGTACCGTCAAGGTCACTATAAAATTTAAAAAGCCTGAGAATATACATTCTCAGGCTTTTTTTATGGTTCAAATATAAATGTTGTATAAAGCTTTGTTATTTATTAGTCGTCGCAATCATAGAAACCTTGTTTGTATTTTCGCATTGCTTTGCGTCTTATTTTTTTAACCATCCTAGCAGCTTTTTTAGTATAGTAGTACAATCCCGTGTCTCTGAATAAGTGAGCTGTGTAGCAATTTTTTTCGGTTACTGTAATTTCAATCGGTCTTTCTCCGAAAGGCGAAATAACTATAACGTCGTCTAATTTTGCCTCTATACTAAATTTGCCATCTGCATCTGTAAACGTTTTCAAATCTGTTCCTTTCACACTAACTTCAACTTGTGCAGGCAGTAAATGATCTTCAAAAACAAATCCCCAGATTATTTTATTCTTTTTATCTGTTTCCTGCGCGAAAGAAAAAGCAGTAAAAAGTAATAGTAAAAAAAGTATTTTATTCATAATATACGGCATTTCTTTTCAAGCTTACAATTTACTTTGGTTGCTTTTTAGAGTTTTTAAAAATATAGTAAACCGAAAATAAAAAGACAATACCATAAATAACTGCCATTGCCGGATTCTCAAATTTCAGATTCTTAAAATCAAATTGCTTGTATAAGGTTACACCTAAAATGATGGCTACGACCCAAAAAATAAATGTAATAGGTTGGTTCTTATTTTCTGTATTCATATTGGTTATTGCTAAATATTTGTAATTCAGATTTACAATTTATCTTGTTCAGTCCTTATCAGATCAAAGATTTTTTCATTTTTGAAGTTTTCTTTAAATAAACTTATTAAAGGTGCAGTTGGGCTTTTCGGATATTTTTTTACAAAACGGTCAAACTCTTGAATGTTTTCTGGATAAATATATTTTTCATCTGTCGCTCTTTCGGCAGTCGGTGTATTATCTTGACCAACTAAATAATCCATTTGATAATTTTTGTATTCTTCTTTTACAGATGGAATCAATTTTGAATCAGGATATTTTGTCATAAAATTTTCCCATGAAATTATTCTGTCTCCCAGCTCTTTAAAAGAAATAACAAGCCCAGCATCTGCAGAATAAAGTGTTTTGTTTTCTTCACTTTTCAGATACAAATAATCTTTGTAATCGTTTGTTACATAATCTTTGAAGATCTTATAATAAAAATCAGGAAGCGTTTCAATTTCAACATATCCTTCTCCAATTTCAAAATACTCCAACTGATGTTTTGAAAGTTCGTCGCCTAAAAGTTTCACTTCTTTTTTAGCATTTTTCTCTTCATTGTAAAATTTATCTAATACGCCTGATTCTTTTTCTTCGATCTGTCCCAGCAAAACATTATTTTCTTCACAATATTTCTCATACAATGCATTAGCGGCTTCTTTATTAGCAATCGATTTTAATTTGAGAATAACTTCATTTTTGTTTTTAGAAAATTGCTCCAATAATCCCAAATCTGATTTTACTGTTTCTGATGAGCCTTCAACTTTGGTACTGTCTTTCTTTATTTCTTGTTTGTCAGAAATGCTTTTGTTGTCTGTTTGTTTGCAAGCTGAAAGTAAAATTCCAGAAACAATCATTACGAAGATTTTTCTCATTTTATAATTGGGTTTATTCTGCTAATATAAAAATATTTAAAGTATATTTTAATCATAAAAAAAGGACAAAAGATATCTTTTGTCCTTTTTCTTATTTAAAGTTTCATTTTATTTTAACTGTTCATCAATGATTACTCCTAGATCAGTATTAGAATTATCATAAGCAAGAATATTACCCGTTTTGTCAATTACAATTCGTGTTGGAATAGCCTGTATTTTGTAATTGGTGACAACTTCTGTTTTTGAATCGAAAAGAACATTAAAATCGAATTTTTTATCTGTTATATACGAAGTAACTTTCTTTAGTACGTCTTCCTCTTTGCCATTTTCCCAAGTATTTACAAACAGGAAAGCGACATCTTTATCTTTATATTTAGTCACTAAATGCTGCATTTTTGGAAAAGAAGCCTTGCATGGTCCGCACCAAGTTGCCCAGAAATCAAGAACAACTACTTTTCCTTTATAATCTGAAAGTTTTGTTTCTTTTCCTTCTAGATTTTTCAAAGTAAAATCAATGGCGTTTTTACTTCCAAATTTTTCAAGAAGATCTTTGTTTTTGCTTTCTTTTGCTAATAATTCTGTTTTTTGCTGAATAGCATCATATTCAGCCATAGGTAATTTCTTTTCAATGTAAATTTCTTTTAGTTTAGCAAGAAATGCAGGCGATGTATTGCCTTTACCAATTTCGTCTTCAATATAAGCTTTTACTTCGTCTTTACTCTTTACTTTGTCAAGCATTGCTAGATAGCGTTCTTTACCTCCAGCGTCCAATCCGTTAAGAGCTTTAACTTCGCTTTGGTATTTAAAAGCTTCGTCATATTTACCTTGTTTGTATAGCAGAAGCGCGTAAGTATCTGCATACATGTTAAAATCATCATTGTAATTGGCATTATAACATTCTTTTCGTTTAGCTTCAAGAATGTCTAATGATCGTTTAGAAACTTTCGTGGCAAAATCAATATTTTTTACAGGCATTGTTAAATCTCCTCCAGATTTACCCCAAGCAAAATTATTGTATGTGTCTGCTGGAAGAACTAAATAAGGTTCGCAAGCTATGGCCTTTTCCCAATTTTCTTTGTCTAGATATAAAGATGCCAAAACAGAATAAAAAGAATTTAAAGATCTTTTTGAAGTATCATTAAATTTTGTTTTATATGTATTAAGGCTTTCTAAGACAGAAGCTTCAGTTTTATCAGGCTGATCATAGAAATTTTTCCTAAAATCCATAGCATCAATTCTATTTTTAGGATATCTTTCTGAAATTTCCTTTCTCAATTTTATTGCCTGATCTTGGGTTTCATTATTAGAATTATAAATATAATAAGCGGTAGTTAGATAATCTTCGGTATTTCTTTTTACACATTTATCGGCAAAGGCAATTAGGTCTTTTGTTCCTTGTTCTTTATCGATAGATTTTTTAGTATACAAATACTCCAAAGAAACTTTATCGTCTCTTAATTTCGGATATTTTGCAAATATTGCGTCATATTCGGCAATTAGTTCTTCTGGCTTTGAATTCGATTTTAGTTTAAAAAAGTAACCTCCATTACTTCTAACGAAAACTTCGTCTACTAGACTTTTTCCTAATTCAGTGTCATTTTCTGTTTTTAGTAGAACAGAATAGCCTTTTTCGTTATTGCTATCGGCAATCTTTTTTGAATCGTTTATTGTTACTAGAATCACTCTGACAGAATCAGAAACTTTTGTGGTAAACTCAAAACGTTTTCCACTTTTTTTTAACGGACTTATTTCAGAAGAAAAATCAGTAGAGGTAATAGATAAAATATTTGCTTTGGCGTTGTCTTCTATAAGAATACCTTGCGGAGGTTCGTAAATATAGGTATTGGGTTTACCTACATTAAAATTATTATCTTTTAAATAGATTTTTCCGCTTTGAGAAAAAGCAATGTTAAAGATTGTGAGAAGTAATAAAAGAATAGTTTTTTTCATTTGTTTTTGGTTTTTTGATTGATGATTTCTTAAATTTTAACGAATGCTAAATTATACAATGTTGCCTTTGTACGATTTTTATTAAGAAAATATTAGCATAAAAACGCAAATAATTTTAGACAATCAAAATTTTAGATTGCAGAAGAGTGGCCTAAATCTTTTACTCCAATTGCGGTTCTATAAAATTCATAACCTTTTTCAGAGCGATCAGGTAGAAACCTTTCGCGATATTCATCGGCACCCAAATCTTCTGAAAGTTTAATGTCAAACTGATTTAAAAAGTTCGGCACATCTTCTGGAAGCAATCCAAAAGTCCAGTGTTCTTCTATGTTTTCTAGATCTTCCAGCAATTTTTTTCCGCCTAGAAAAGAATCAGGATTTTGAAGAATATCTTTATGTACATAAGTAAAAATAATATGACTGTTGTTGGCAAATTTTGAGATAAAAGAAAAAGTGCTTTTCACGGCTTCTTCGGTCAAGTAATTCGTAACGCCTTCCCAAATTACAGCTGTAGGTTTTGAAAAATCTAGATGGTGTTTTGTAGCCAATTGATTGAGATCTTCTTTATTAAAATCAATTTGAAGAAAAGTCACGTTTTCTGGAATCTTGCCAATACGTTTTTTATAGATTTCAGCTTTAAAATTTGAAGTATTCGGATGATCAATTTCTATTACAGGAATCGATTTTAGAAAACCAAGACGAACCGCTCTGGTATCAAATCCGGCACCTAAAATTATAACTTGTTCAACTCCTTTAGAAATTGCATTTTCTAGTAAATTATCAATGTATTTTGTTCTTGCAATTCCAGATGAAAGAGCTCCAGGAATCTTTTTGTTTATAATGTCGCCAATATATTTTCTAAAAAACGGATATGGAGACAAGTTTACAGCAAGCCTCAATTTTGAATCTATAAAATGTATGGCATAAGGATCTGAAAACAATCTTTCGTTTTCATTACGTTTTGTTTCCAACGCTCTAAAGAAGGCCATGTATTGCGCCGTTCTACTTGTTTTTGATGCTTTCATTCTGTTTTTATTTTTTCGAAAACAAATTCTCTACAACCCAAGCTGGGCCAATTAATAAAAACTGAAGATCTTTTAGGAACGAAGGTTTTTTGCCTTCAATATTATGTCCGTAAAATTGTCCGACCCACGCTAAAGCAAAAACAATAAGCGAGAAAATCCACAACGGAAAAAGTTGCGAAATGTAGTAATTTACAATTAGGCAAAGAATAGAAAAAATGGCAATCTTAATAGCCATTGCAATTGATAATCTGATATAGAAAACAAGAACAAAAAGCAAAACGAGAAATGCCCAATTTTCGATAATAGGAGCATTTAATTGTAATGTATTGGAGATTATCGTACTCGGAATACTCATAAGTAAACCAACGATTGAAAAGAAAATAGCAGGTACACAAATATAATGTATTGCCTTGTTTTTTGGGTTTTGATGACTTACGGCATATTCTGCAAACCATTGATCTAATGTTCTCATTTTTTGTGGTTTTAAGGTTAGATGCGTAAATCTAATGAAATTTCTTTTAGGTTTTACCGTGCTGTATTTTCATTATTTGATCGACAATAGAAATGGCTTTTTCTAATGTAATTCCGTTTTCCTGATCTAAAGTTAAAGGATGATTTTCTTCGATCATTTTTATTTCGGGAATTAAACCTAAATCTTGTTCGATTGCAATTGTTTTAAGCGAAATAGTTTTGCCATAAGTTGGCACATCTGTCTGCATCCAGCCAAAATAAGGCTCTTGATTTACTCGGTTTGGATCTTCCCATAAATCCATTCTCAAACAAAAATTATCTTCGCTTATCGTAGTCCATACATTAAAAACCAAATCTTCATGATAATCTACAATAGGAATAGTTAACCTGCCACGATGAAAAAAATGTTCTTCGTCGATATAACACCAGCTTCCTCCGTATTCAATTCTTTGTTCTCTTTCTTCGGGCGGAATGGCAAAATAATAGGCAGGAAATTCATTTCCGAAACACAAAGGCATTTCATCAAAAACTTCTCCGCAGCAAGAACATTTGTAAGTATACATTTTTAATTTTTTAAAGAATCGACATTCTGATTGTACTGAAAAACATTGTCCCATAATTCGTCAATAGCAACAAGTGCTTCATTGAGCGGAATCACGTTCCATTTTTCATTAGTTTCTATTCCTAAACCAATGCTTTTTAATTTTAATAAAGCATCGTTTACATCAAAATCTAAGTCGGTATTTAGTTGGGTTTTAAACCAAGATTCTATTTGATTGTCTAGTTCTTCTGCTGTTAAAGATTTTTCGCTTTCGTGCAAAAAAGTATAGGCAAGAATCGTTTCTTTTAAAGCTTCTTCTTCAGAAGAATTCAGTAAAGAATAAAATGCTCCGCTGTTGTTTCCGACATTTTTAAAATACAAACTGTCTGAAAGCGTTTTAGAATAACGGATTTTTTTATTGATGAAATTGTTGTATTGACGAAAACAATATGCTCCTAAAATTCCTAGTGCAATTAAACCTTGATTTAAAGAAGTTTTACTGTTTAATAAATCTATTGTTTCGCCCGTTTGATAGGCTTCGTACATATTAATTAAAGCAGGAATCACTTTAGCACTTAATAGAGAAAGTCCACCAAAAACACCCGGAACCCAAAGCAATAATTTATCCTTTAGAGACATTTTCGGAATGGCATTTGGAAAAACCGTTTCGAGATCGTTTTTAGGAACACGCTTAAAGATTTTTAAAGCAATAGAACCTGGATCAATAGGCATTTTGCCCAATTTGACTTTCTTTTCTTTAAGATAATCTGCATCGCTATAATTCAGATAAATGAGAACACGATCATAATATTCAATCTCAACTTCTTTGGTCCAGAAAAAGTATTTTTTGATCTTTTCTTTAGCTTTATGATGTCCGCGTGCGTAAAGTTCGAAATCTTTAAAAGCATTAAAATCGATAGAAAGATTCAGCCCGATCAAATCAGATTCGTCAAAAGCTTCGTTTAATGCTTTCTGATCGATTCTATAGTAATTGCCGCGTTCTAAAACTTTGAGAAGTGTTTCTTTAAAAACAGGAAAATTGCTTTTATTGATAAACTGTTCACGTTCTTTTTCGCTTAAATCTGGATCGTAGAGCGCGTAATGCTGTTTTAGATTTCTATTTAGGTTAAAAGATTCGTAATGATAATAATGTTCGATAATTTCGAACAATTTCTTAAAATCGCTAACCTTATCTGGATTTTCAGCAAAAGCTAAAATTTGCTGTTCCAGTAAAAATTCTTTATTAAACGGAATATAATGTTCTCTAGTCATTTGGACTTTAATTTCTTGGCATTTACAGAACGCAAAAATACAGCCTGAAATTTGATTTTAGGCTTTATGTGTGATGTTTTTTTTAACGCAAAGAGCGCTAAGAATTTTTAATTAAAGACTTAATGAAACCGCAAAGTTCGCAAAGCTTTATGGCAACATAGTTTTCACGCAGATTTTGCAGATTAAGCAGATAAAACAAAATCTCTTAAATCTGCTAAATCTGCGAGAGAAAAACTTTGCGAACTTTGCGTTTTAAAAAAGATTCTAATTACTATCTAATATTCAAATATAACCCGCGGTTTCAACCGCGGGATGCTCAGAGATGAATTGAGATATGCTTTGTGTCCCCGTGGTTGAAACCACGGGCTATGTTGAAATAAAATTCGCAAAGCTTTGTGTAGATAAAGCTTTGCGTCTTCAAAAACTTCTCAAAAAAACTTAGCGAACTTTGCGTAATTCTTTGCGTTCTTTGCGGTAAAATAGGTAGTTAGAGAAACAAAAAAAAAGTGAAATTTCCAATCGGTACCAGCGATTTGAAATCCCACTTTCTGTTCCAAAAAAAAAGTGACAAAAAATTAAGAAGCTCTCTAGAAGCTTTTTTTAGAAACTAAAAATTATTCAATGCAATATTACCACTAAATAAAATTGTGGCTATAGGTGTTTTTACCTGTTTTTGTAAACAGTTTAAGATTTTGAGTAGTTGTGCCGGAAATGTTATTGTAATACCGTTTTTTTGAGTTCGATTACGCCTTGAATGTATTTTATTAATTCTTCTTTGGTTACAGCAAAAGGCGCTTTTTCTGCTTCAAATTTCAAATATAAATTGGCAATACTTTCGGCATCTAGATTTTCAGTAAGGTAGTGGTGTTCTGAATATTTTATAAGATGATCTACAAAAAGTTCGCGTCTCTTTCCTTTTTCGATTGTTTCAGGATCGCCTTCTCTAATTTTTTCGATTACAGATTCTGGCAAATCGATCGTTAGATACATACAATCTACAGAAACTTTTGAAAGCATTTCTTTGGGGACTCTTCCCGTTGCATCGCAATAAGCGCATGGTGCAGGAACCCATTTTAATTGTCGGTTTAAACGGCGGATATCATCCCAATCAACAAATCTTTTTCCAAGGCATCTTGGACATTTTATAGTAGATCTTTTAAAAAGATTAAAAATGGACATTGGTTTTTAAATAGCTTAGGGGTTGGTTTGTCGCGAATTTAAAGAATTAAGTAGGAAAAGTTACTGGAATCGCTATTTTTTTTAAGAAAAAAATTAACAAAATCGCAAACCTGAATACGTGAGCACTTGTCTAATAATTCGGAAATGTATTTTTAAGATTCAGAAACCGCTTATTATTATTGAGATTCGCGATTATGATATTGTATTAGATTTAGTACAAAGTAAATTTTTAATCTATTTTTAGATTGTACGAAAAGTTATACTTTTGTTTGCAGAGAAAGGTTTTAATGAAATAAAAAACTTTAAAGAATTTTAAATATCTTTGAATTATGAGCACAGCAACAAAACCAAAACATATAGGCAGAAACATTAGCCGAATTAGAGAGTTTCGAGGTATGAAACAAGAAGCGCTAGCTATTGCCCTTGGCATGAGCCAGCAATATGTTTCTACTCTTGAAGGAAGCGAAACCATTGACGACGAAAGACTCAATAAAATTGCCGAAGCTTTAGGCGTTTCTGTAGAAACTATTAAGAATTTTAGTGATGAAGGAGTATTCAATTACTTTAATACTTTTAACGAACCTAATTTTGCAAATAGTAATGGTGCATTTGGTCAAAATAATACTTGTTCATTTAATCCTCTAGATAAAGTTGTAGAACTTTATGAGCGTTTGGTTCAGGCGGAGAAGGAGAAAGTGGAGTATTTGGAGAAGTTGTTGAAAGAGAAATAATTTTATAGGATATTGTAAAAATAGAAAAGAGACTTTTGGAAAAGAAAGTCTCTTTTTTGTTTGTATTTATGAGCATTTGTATTGCGAATTATCTATTTCTTAACCATTCAGATATAGGAATTACCTTGTTGTTCCCATTTATTTCAGGATAAACAACGTAAGTTCCTGACGATCGATATATCCCTTTAAATGTTTGTGCATAATCTATTTGATAAATGTAAGGGTATATTTGTAAATATTCGTTGCCAGAAAAACTAATGTGATCTTTTTCAATAGGTAAAATGGCTATATGTTCAATATACTTTTCAGCATCACCTAAACCCAATTCCCAATTACACCATTTTGAATTAATTGCCTCTTCAGTTGCTAATAGTATAAATTTATGATTTTCTTTAATTTTTTGCTTTATTCTTACTGCAGTTTGTCCAGAAGTTTTTTTAGGCATTCCTTCGTCTAACCAATCTACATATACATCTACGCCGAAATTCTTTAATAAAGAAATAGCACCTTCTAATTTTTCTCCTTCGTCATGTTTGTGAGATAAAAATATTTTTGTTTTGTAAGTAGTACTTTCATTTTTGTAAGACTTTAAACTTTCACTTAAGTTTTGAAAAGTCTTTATAGATCGCCTTTGGTTTCTAAGTTGTGATTCTGAAATAAAACTCATGTCTATCTTAAATTTTTGGTTATATTATAGTTTTCTTTTTTGTCTCTAATTTCTATTGCCTTATCTAGATAGTATTTTATATTGCCAACAAAATCTTCCCATTTTATCGATTGGATATAGCTACTGTCGCCATGATAAATTGTGCTTCCATCACTACATTTGGTTGTAATTGGATTGTTTTCGTTTAAGATATTGTCACTCAATATTTTAAATAGGAAATCGCTATTTAATGAACGACAATTGCAAGTAGAATTGTTAGTAATGTAATATTCATAACTACCCCATTCATCTGGTAATACAACAGCTAACATTCCATTGCAACAACTTGTTCTGCCATTTCGTGTTATTTCTTTGAGAGAATAGGAAATTTCCCAAGGCATCCACTGATTTTTTTCTGTTTCAAAAATATTTTTCATTCCCTTAGAAACAAGGACAATAGTAACTGTACTATCATAAATTTTATCTCTAAGCTTTGAAGCAATATGTTCATCTGAAAAGTTTGCTAAGCTTTCGCCATCATCTTCTCCTTTATAAATATTATCCCCTAATTCTAATTTTAGGGATAATTTATCAACATAATGACGAGCTTTGGTCTGAACCTTCATTTTTCTGCCAAAAAAATCTTCTTCATAAATATTTAAGTCTTTTACACTGGTATCAGCATATTTATACGAAACAAAAATTTTTCTTCCCATTATTTTATTATTTTTTTGATGATTGAAACTATCTTAATTGCAGCATTTTCTAAGTTGTCTTTTTCAATTTTAATTTTTTTTATATCATTAAATATCTCTTCAGATAAATGATATTTATCAAATTGATTAGATATTTCTTCAAAAATTTCTTTAGCGATATAGCCAGTATAGTGAATGGGAATAGGTATTAAACCTTTCGACATGGCTATTTCAAATTCTTTTTTAACGCCATCTGCATTTAGAATGTCATTATCAATTTGTTTATTTCCAAAGATTATAAGTATAATACCTGCTTGGGAAATCATATTGTACCGATATTCTTCCCGAAGCTGGTCTAATGTCTTTCCACCTGATTGGAATTGCGGAAAAGGTTTTAATAACAATTGATTTTCTGTATATTTTTTTGGATTTGAATAAATAGCATCGAGTGCACCATTTATTATTGCACTGCCTACGCCAAGTCCAAAACCATTCACAACTCTTAAATTTGCTTTAATAATTTCTTTTGAAAGTAGATGTATGAAATTTTGCGCTTCAAGGGGAGTAAAATCTCCATATTCTTGAGCGCTTCCTGAAATAAAGATGGAATGTGAATTATATCTTTTTTCAATTTCTTGTAGTATTGAAGTTAATTCATTATAGTTTTCAATAAAAATTGTTTGTACTTTATAGCGAGCAAGTTCTTTGATAAACAAATCTTGTTTTATTTTTTCATATTGAAATTTAACTTCATTATTGTTCCAATCGCTCAAAGATGTTCTCTTCATTATACAATAATGATCTTTGCTTCTATCACTATATCGATGCGTTAATCTACCAAAAACGTAATTTATATTTGGATCCGTAAAGCTAAATCCTATAAATAAAAATGATTTAGTAATTAATTCAGAATTTAGAATTGATACGAATGGCTCATGAGTATAATAATATTTTTCGTAATCTTCTTTTAATAAAATTGCTTTAGAGGGTTTATCTTTATCACCATGCATTTTATATAATGTACAGGCCCTATTATCTTTATTAATAAATAAATCGTCTACTTCACTTTTTATATCAACTCTTTTTAGTATTTTATCATGAGCATCTTCAATTAAATCGTCATAATTTGTTGTCCAAATTGTATTGAAAGGCAATCTAGCAATTATACGATGGTTTTCTGTCTCAATATCAGCATCGATAAATTCATTTACGATTTTTTCATCAATTCGATTCCTGTTATTATTTTTATTTTTGTGAAACTGCGCAATAGAAATTAAATCAGGTTCTTCATCAATTTCTAGCCCTAGTTCTGTTGCTAAATCTCTTAACAGACCTTTCCAGTCAACAAAGCCTGCGGATTTAGACATACCCGCTCCAACAAATATAGTTGCTGTGCCTTGACGTAGTTTGCTAACATAATCATTTATAAACCCATTTATTTCGGGAGTGTTAAAATTCATAGTATCTTACTTTTTGGTTTTTAACTAATTATTTATGAGAAAACAAATTTTATTTTTTTTTTAGTTCTAATGTTACGGAAAACCGTAACTTAAAAATTTTATTTCCAAACAATTATACCAATAAATAAAAACTCACCACCAAGTAGTTTTACTCATTTTACAGACTATCAAAAAACAAAAAAGCCCAACCTAAAAAAGTTGAGCTTTTCAAAAATTATCTAATTATCCAAATTGACAAATTATCTAATCGGAAGATTATTTAGCAGAATCTGATATTTCCTTCCCACAGGAATAGTATCGCCATTAGACATTGTAAGATTTTTGGCAGTTACAGCAGTAATTTTAGTGGTATTTACAATATAAGATCTGTGCACTTGAAGGAAATGAGCACAATCAATTTCGGCACTTATACTTGCAAGCGAACCGTAAATGACAATTGGAGATTTTAATTTGCAATTGTACAATTTCATGTAATTGCCGAGACTTTCGATGTATAAAATATCAGAAAGAGGCGTTTCAATTATTTGCCCGTTAGAGCGGTAAGAAAGGACTTTTTCGTCGTCGCTGTTTTCTTTTTTTAGGTTATTTCCAGAATGATATGTTTTGGCTTTTTCTATTGCTTTTGAGAATTTATCAAACGAAATAGGTTTTAGTAAATAATCAATCGCATCGTTTTGGTAAGCCGAAAGGGCAAAATCTGAATAAGCCGTTGTTACAATCGTAATCGGACGATTGGGTTGCAGTTCCATTAATTCTACACCCGAAATTACAGGCATATTAATGTCTAGAAAAATAATATCGTACTGGTTTTCGTTGAGCAATTTTATGGCTTCCATACCATTAAAAGCGCTTCCAGAATGTTCCAGTTCGTCAAATTTAGAAATGTGCGAAATCAAGGCTTTGTGCGCCGGCGATTCGTCATCAATTATTAGACAGCGGTAGGTAAGTGCCATATGGTTAGTTTTACGGTAAACATATTTTTCTCTTTTTTACAGCTCAAATTGTGTTTTAGGCCGTAAACTTCCAAACGTCTTTTTAGATTCTCAATTCCGATTCCGGTGCTCGAAAGTCGCGAACCCGAATCGAGATAATTGTTTTTCAATGTAAAAATCACGCCTTGGCATCGCACTTTCAAATCCAGATTAATAAACGGTTCTGGAGTTTCGGCAGAAAACTTTACTGCGTTTTCAACCAAAGGCAGAAAGAACAAAGGCGGAATCTCGATTTGATCGTGCACACCTTCAATGTTTTGTTTTACAGCGAGCCTTTCGTTTCTAAAGGTATAATATTCGATATATTTTTTTATGAAAGCGATTTCTTCTTCCATTAAAACAAAATCTTTTTTAGAAGCTTCAATTTGATAGCGCAGCATGTCTGAAAGATTCAAGATTCGATCAGGAACTTTGTCGGGTTCTGCAAGGGCTTCTCCGTAAAGATTATTCATTGCATTCAATAAAAAATGCGGATTCAATTGCTGTTTTAAAAACGAAAGTTCAGACTTAAAATTCATGATGTCTTTATCGGCCTGACTCATTTTTTTGGTAATGACAATATGAAGAAAATAAAAGAAAGAACCGTTTATAATAAGCGATAAAATTTGGAGTGTCTTAAAATTTCCTAATCCGACAAGTGGGAAAAACCAGTTCATAAAAAAGTAAAAACCAGTCCAATAAACGGCAAGAAGCGTAAAGAAGATTTTAAACTTTTTATGAAACAGAAAAGGTTTGATAATGCAAATATTGAAAATCGTAATCCAAACAATACACGGAAAATAACCTACAGCTATTTTGCTCAGAATATACGACCAGCTGTGTCCGTCTAGTTTTATTTCGTCGTAAACGCAGGCCAGAATGACTAAGTAGACAAGTGCATTTACGAGAAGATTTCGCAGAAAAAAGTTTTGATAGATTTTTGTAATTGTCATAACGGCAAAAATACTATAATCGTATAGTTTATAATCATTTGAAAGCAATAATTTATACCAACGCCATTCGTATAAATCATACGCCACTGGTATAAAATTGCTATAAAAAGAGAGACATGTCAATTACTTTTGGATTCAAATTTTATCTATACCCCGAAATAATTTATTCTAATTTATGAAATCTAAAATCATGTCTTTTGTGTTTGTTTTTTCCACTTTACAAGTAATAGCTCAAGAAAAGGAGCCAGGCGTAAAAACCTTTGCAAAAGCCGTGGTTGATAAATTTCCAAACACACGAACTTTTGATGTTCAATATGAAGCTTTAGGACCATCAAATTACGATTCAAGATTGTTTGGAAATAAATATGAAAAAGGAAGAATTGAAGATCACAATCGTTTCAAAGCGGCTTTCAATCTTCCGTTTTACGCTTCAAAATCTAAGAAACTGGTTTTAACGACTTCGCTTCGCTATAAATATGAAAATTTTGGTTTTGGAGATATTTATAATTATCAAACCAATGAAACGTATACAAAAGAATATCAGGAATTTCATTTTTGGGCAGGAGCATTGACAGCAACTTACATGTCGACACTTTTTAAGAAACCAGTCATTTACAACGCAACAGCAACGATTGACGGAGACGAAAAAAAATTACAAAGGTTGAAAGGTTTTGCATCGGCAGTTTTAGTGCTAAAAAGAACACCTTCAACCACCATTACCGCTGGGGCTCTAGTATTGCTCGATCCATCATCGATTGTACCTGTTACGCCGCTTTTTTCTATAAACCATAAACTCAAACAATCGAAATGGGATATGGACTTTATTTTGCCTCAGCGTATATTATTTAGAAGAGAATTGTTAGAAAACGGAAGAATTTCGTTGGGAACCGAGTTAAACACAGAAAGTTTTTACTTGAATTTAGATAACCAAAATTTGAGAGGCGTTTACGAGCTGAATCAGTTAGAATTAAAATCTGGAATTACTTATGAATACAGTTTTACTCCTAAACTGATTGCATTTGTAAAAGGAGGCGTAAACAATGTTGTAAGTGCGAGACTAACAGAAAAAGGAGAGCGAACCAACCGTTATGTTTACGATCAGAAAGAAGATGCGCAAGGGTATTTTAGATTTGGAGTTTCATATAACCTTTTTAATCGAAAGTAAAATGTACAAGTTAAAAGAATTAAAAGAAGCAGAGATGATAGTAGAGATTTTTAAAACCAATGTTCAGAAAAAATCTGATGGAGATTACATAATTGCAGTGATGCAAAATCAATTTCCAAATTACAAAATCAATTTTGATTTGGAAGATTGCGATAAGATATTGAGAGTTGAAGGTTTTGATTTGCAGTGTAATAGTGTAATGAATCACGTAAGTGGTTTGGGTTATACTTGTGTGCGATTGGAATAATTTTGCATTTTAAATCAGGTGTAAATACGCTACCGTATTTGCTTTTTTTGTAAGTATTTTGCGTAATATTTTAATTCCAAAAATAATACTGAAATGATAAGTTTTATACTTTCTCTTTTTCTTTTTCTTCTCACACAGTTATTCTAATTTAGCTGTTTATTCCTTATTAGGGCTTTCTGTTGCTTTTTATTGAGTAAAAGGTTTGTTCTTTTTTTGCGTATTATTTTTTTAATTTTGCGCCATGAAAAAAACATTCCAACTCTTCGATTTTAGCCAGAAAGTCAATTACAAAAACGAAATTTTAGCTGGTTTAACTGTAGCAATGACGATGATTCCAGAATCGCTGTCGTTTGCTATTTTAGCAGGATTTCCGCCTTTAGTTGGGTTGTACGCCGCTTTTATTGCAGGTTTAGTTACGGCAATTTTTGGAGGAAGACCAGGAATGATTTCTGGCGGAGCAGGAGCTACCGTGATTGTTTTAATCGCCTTGATGAAATCGCACGGAATAGAATATGTTTTTGCGGCCGTAGCTCTCGGCGGTGTTGTCCAGATTTGTATCGGACTTTTTAAACTCGGAAAATTTATTAGATTGGTTCCGCAGCCCGTAATGTTTGGTTTTGTAAACGGTTTGGCAGTTGTGATTTTTATGTCGCAATTGGAGCAGTTTAAAACGGTCGTTAACGGTCAGGTTTCTTGGCTTCAGGGAACTCCTTTATATATTATGCTTGGTTTGGTCGCTTTAACCATTGCGATTGTTTTAATTTTTCCGAAGATTACAAAAGCGGTTCCAGCATCTTTAGTAGCTATTATGGTTGTTTTTGCAATCGTAATTATTTTTAATATTGAAACCAAAACAGTTGAAGATATCGCTTCGGTTCAAGGCGGATTTCCTCCATTTCATATTCCGAATATTCCGTTTTCTTTTGAAACTTTAAAAGTAATTTTTCCTTATTCTGTAATTGTCGCTGCTGTTGGTTTAACAGAAGGTTTATTGACGCTGAATTTAGTTGATGAAATTACTGGAACAAGAGGAAATAGCAATAGAGAATGTATTGCACAAGGAAGCTCAAACATTTTAAATGGGTTTTTCTACGGAATGGGCGGTTGCCCAATGATAGCGCAAACATTAGTAAATCTTGGAGCTGGTTCTAGAGCCAGGCTTTCTGGAATTATTGGTGCTTTGACTATTTTAATGATTATCCTTTTTGGTGCTCCCGTAATTGGAAAATTGCCAATGGCGGCTCTAGTAGGAGTGATGATGATGGTTGCTATTACCACTTTTGAATGGGCAAGTTTTAGGATTATAAATAAAATGCCAAAACATGATATTTTTGTTGGAATTCTAGTCGCTGTAATTACAATTGTATTGCATAATTTGGCGTTGGCTGTTTTAATTGGAGTGATTATTTCTGCTTTGGTTTTTGCTTGGGAAAGTGCCAAAAGAATTCGCGCTAGACATTATATCGATGAAAATGGAGTAAAACATTACGAAATTTATGGACCATTATTTTTTGGTTCAACCAGTGCTTTTTTAGAGAAGTTTGATATACAAAACGACCCTAATCATATTATAATAGATTTTAAAGAAAGTCGTGTTTCAGACATGTCGGCGATTGAAGCTTTAAACAATTTGACCAAAAAATACAATCAGTTAAATAAAACCGTAGAGTTGCAGCATTTAAGTGCCGATTGCAGACAATTACTGAAAAATGCGGATGCAGTTATAAATGTTAATGTTATTGAAGATCCGACTTATAAGGTGGTGTCTTAATAATTGTTAATTGTGAATTAATTCAAATCGATTTTCTGTAGAGACGCACTGCTTTGTGTCTACGCAAAGTATCTCAAAAAGTTAAACCCGACAGGTTTTTAAAACCTATCGGGTTTGTTATTGTTTGTCTATATTTTTTTGTCAGGCTGAGCGAAGTCGAAGCCCACGTGCCAATTGGAGTGCCCTTCGACTCCGCTCAGGGTGACAATCATCATCAAATTTTCTAATTATCAAATTGACACAATATCTAATTTAGCGCAGCGTATCCTCAACATCACTCAGCTTTCCATCAATTTCTCCAATTTGTAAACCTAAAATATGAGCAATTAAAGGATAAACCGAAACATTCTGAAATGTTTTTACTTTCTTGTTTACTTTAAAAGCAGGACCTTTTGCGTAAAAAATAGCATGCATATCTTTTTCGTTATTGTCATAACCATGCGTTCCGCCATTTATATGCGTGCTTTCTTTGCCAACAAGACTCCATCCTTTGTCGGCTTCAATAACAAAATCGTGTACACGCGGATTCGTTCCGTAATGTAATCTTTTAGGAACTTCGGTTGATTTCCAGAATTTAATGTGAGGCACTTTTTTTAAAGCATTAGCAATCGAATCTTGATAGCCCGGTTTTGCCTGTAAACTCATAATCGGATTAATAACGTCTTTATAACCTAACCATTCTGGCTTTATATAATCTAAAACGGCTACTTTTTTATCATTGCTAATATCAGCCATTCCGTGATCTGAAACGATGATTAAATTGATTTGTTTTCCAATAGGCAATTGATCTAATCTTCTAGATATTTCTCCCATAATTGAATCCATTTTAATCACTGTTTTTTCAGTTTTTGGCGAATGCGGACCAAAATTATGACCCGTATGATCTGGTTCGTCAAAATATAAAGTTACCAAATGCGGACGTTGTTTTTCTGGAAGCTGCAGCCATTTCATAACCGTATCGATTCTAGCTCCGTACGGAACTTTACCATCATAATTTTTGAAATAACTTGGGTTTCTTTTGTCAATATCAGAACCTGGCCAAAAGAAAGAAGCTGTTTTTACACCTTGCTGTTCCGCTAAATTCCAAATAGGATTTCCGCCATAAAAACGAGAATCATTTTTTGCGTTGCTTGATAAGGAAAAAGATTGGTTTAAAGAAGCATCATAAAAAACATTATTTATAATTCCGTGATGATCTGGATAAAGTCCAGTTACGATTGAATAATGGTTTGGGAAGGTTTTACTCGGATAAGAAGGTTTCATTGATTTGGCATGAACGCCTTCTTTCTCAATTTGCTTCAGATTTGGGAGATTATACATTTTGCCATAATCCCATCGAAAGCCATCCATCGAAACTAAAACTACGTAATTGTCTTTGCTATTTTGGGCTTGTAAAAAAGCAGTAAGAAGTAAAAATGTAAAAGATAAAAAGTGAGTTGTGAATTTTCTCATTGTGCAATTTTAAATAGAATTGCAAAGGTAGAGATAACAGATTTTTTAAAGAAAAAGAGAATGTTAAATAAAAAATGATTGCCACGAATTGCACTAATTTCCACGAATGATTTTTCTTTTCAGCCACAGATTACACAGATTAAAAGGATTTTTATTTTATGCAGATCATAGATTATAAAAATTAAATTAATCTGCTTGAATCTGTAGAATCTGCGTGAAAATTTTTTAGTGTATCCAATAAAGAAATCCTTTTAATCTGTGTAATCTGTAGCAACTTTTTACAAGCAAAATCATTCGTGGAAATTAGTGCAATTAGTGGCAAACAAAAAAAAAAGCGCCAGATAAAAATCCAGCGCTTTTAATTTTTAAGAAGAGAATGAATTACATCATTCCTGGCATTCCGCCTCCCATTGGCATTCCGCCTCCGGCATTTTCTTCTTTAATATCAATTAATGCACATTCTGTAGTTAAGATCATTCCAGAAACAGATGCAGCATTTTCAAGAGCTACACGAGTTACTTTTTTAGGATCGATAATTCCAGCAGTAAGCATATCTACATATTCGTCAGTTTTTGCATTGTATCCAAAATCACCTGAACCTTCAGAAACTTTAGCCACAACAACAGAACCTTCAAGACCAGCGTTTTCAACGATCGTTCTTAATGGAGCTTCAACAGCACGAGAAACAATTTGAATTCCAGTTGCTTCATCAGCGTTATCAGCTTTTAAGTCAGCTAAAGCAAGTTTAGCTCTCAATAAAGCTACACCACCTCCAGCAACGATTCCTTCTTCTACAGCTGCACGAGTTGCGTGTAAAGCATCATCAACTCTGTCTTTTTTCTCTTTCATTTCAACTTCAGAAGCAGCACCAACATAAAGAACAGCAACACCTCCAGCTAATTTAGCCAAACGCTCTTGTAATTTTTCTTTATCATAATCAGATGTAGTAGTTTCCATCTGACCTTTAATTTGGTTAACTCTGTTTTTGATGATATCAGCTTCACCAGCACCGCTTACGATAGTTGTATTGTCTTTATCGATAGAAACTCTTTTTGCGTTTCCTAACATTTCGATAGTTGTATTTTCAAGAGTATAACCTCTTTCTTCAGAAATTACAGTTCCACCAGTTAAGATTGCGATATCTTCTAACATTGCTTTTCTTCTGTCTCCAAAACCTGGAGCTTTTACAGCAGCAATTTTAAGAGCACCTCTTAATTTGTTTACTACTAATGTAGAAAGAGCCTCTCCGTCAACATCTTCAGCAATAATCAATAATGGTTTTCCTGATTGAGCAACTGGCTCTAAAACTGGAAGTAATTCTTTTAAAGAAGATACTTTTTTGTCGTATAATAAAATGTAAGGAGAATCTAATTCAACTTCCATTTTCTCTGGGTTTGTTACAAAGTAAGGAGAAAGGTATCCTCTGTCAAACTGCATTCCTTCAACAACGTCAACGAAAGTATCAGTTCCTTTAGCTTCTTCAACAGTGATAACACCTTCTTTTCCAACTTTAGCGAAAGCTGTAGCAATTAATTCACCAATAACTTCGTCATTGTTAGCAGAGATAGAAGCAATTTGTTTAATTTTATCAGAATCACTTCCAACCACTTTAGCTTGTTTTGCAAGGTCAGCAACGATAGTTTCAACCGCTTTGTCGATACCACGTTTCAAATCCATTGGATTTGCACCAGCGGCAACGTTTTTCAAGCCTTCTTTTACGATAGCTTGAGCTAAAACTGTAGCAGTTGTAGTTCCGTCACCCGCTAAATCATTAGTTTTAGAAGCTACTTCTTTTACCATTTGCGCACCCATATTTTCTAGTGCGTCTTTTAATTCGATTTCTTTTGCAACAGAAACACCATCTTTAGTAACAGTTGGTCCACCAAATGATTTTCCGATAATTACGTTACGACCTTTTGGTCCAAGAGTTACTTTTACAGCATTTGCTAATGCATCAACACCACGTTTTAATCCGTCACGTGCTTCAATATCAAATTTTATATCTTTTGCCATTTTAATTTTTGTTTAAAGTTTGATTTGTTTCAAGTTAAATGAAGTTCTTAATTCTTCGTACTTAATACAATATTTTTTAGATAATCGCTAAAATATCATCCTCGCGCATGATTAGGTAATCAGTGCCTTCTAGTTTTAACTCTGTTCCTGCATATTTACCGTAAAGAACAGTATCACCAACTTTTACAGTCATTGTGTGATCTTTAGTTCCGTTTCCTACTGCAACTACAGTTCCTTTTTGAGGTTTCTCTTTGGCAGTATCAGGAATAAAAATACCTGACGCAGTTTTAGTTTCAGCTGCAACAGGCTCAATAAGTACGCGGTCTGAAAGCGGTTTTATGTTTAAAGCCATGATTTTATATTATTATAAGTTATACGATTTTTTTCTGTTCTATAAACTTTCAGAAACTATGCCATGCTAGAAAAACTGACATTATTTCTTAAAAAAAATGCCAGCTTTGACAGGCTGGCATTAGATTTTTATATTGAGCTAAAATTATTTAGTAGCTGGTGCTGCAGGAGCAGGAGTGTTTCCTTGTGCTGGAGCTGCTGGCGTGTTTGCAGGAGCTTCAGTTTTGTCAATGATTTTAGAATCTGTATCGCTTAAAGATCCAGAGAAGCTTAAGCTTGAAAGTAAAATTAGCACAATTAAAACAGTAGCTAAAGTCCAAGTACTTTTATCTAAAAAGTCAGTTGTTTTTTGTACTCCACCTAACATCTGTGTTCCGCTGATGGTAGAAGACAATCCGCCTCCTTTAGGGTTTTGTACCATGACAACTACGATCAATAGAAAACAAACTATTGTAATTAAAACTAAAAAAATTGAAAATGTGCTCATTACTTAATTATTGTTATTGTTATTTTGTTGTAAAATCTTTATATCCGATATGCGGTCTGCAAAGAAAGTAATTTTTTCTGGATATTTCAAAATTAATATTTCATATGCTTGAATTGCTTTTGTATATTTCTTTTGTTCCAGATATACTCTGGCCAGAGTCTCGGTCATTAAATACGAATTATCCTCTATAGTGGTCTCAATTTGAACTGCTGGAGCGCTTGTTCCAGGTTTAATTGGAGATATTTTCGGATTGGTTTCGATAAATTTATCGATAATTTCAGCCTTCTTTTGTCTCTCTTCTTCTTTAGCAGCTTCAATTTTAGCTTGTTCTTCTGGAGAAATTTCGTTTGATCTGTCAATTGGTTCTGTTCGAGATAATTGAAGCCATTCTTGGAACGAATGTTTTTCACTTAAAGAAAAATCCAATGGTTTTCCTATTTCTAAATGTTCTGCAGCTGTTTTGGCAGGTTCATTCGGTTCTTCTTCTTCTTCAATTATTTCTTGAGGCTGTTCCTCATTTTCTTCACGAATCTCTTCTTCTTTATCTTCAGCTTTGACAATTTCTTGAATTATTTCTTTTGGTTCTTCAGGTGCTTTTGTTTCAGCTTCTTTAATAGAAGAAAGAATAGAACGCTCAACAGTATTCATTTTGAATTCTGGAATGATCATCTCTTCGATAACGCTGTCATCGTCTTCTTCTTCAGTCGAATTTGTAGCAGGTTCTTCTACAATGGTTTCTTCTATAATAGGATTAACCTCTGTAAGTTGTTCAGCGTTTGCAGCTTCTGCTTCTTTTATAGAACTTAAAATAGAGTTTTCAATGCGCTCATTTTTAGGTTCTTCTTTAAGTTCTTCGATTTCTATTGGTTCTGGTGCAGAAAGCGTTTCAGAAACTTTTATAGAACTTAAAATAGAGTTTTCAATACGATCAATTTTAGGTTCCTCAGTTTGAATTGGTTCAGGAAGCGAAGCTGCCTCAACTTCTTCTACATCATTTGAAGTGTTAGATTCAACAATTTCGATTTTCTGTTCTACTTCTTCTACAATTGCTGGTTTTTCATAAGTAACCGATTGCGCTTCTTTTATTGCAGCAAAAATAGAAAGATCTATTTCGGGAAGAGGTTTTGGCTCTTCTTGTTTTATTGCAGGTTTTTCAAAAGTTATAGTTTGAGCTTCTCTTATTGCAAGAAAAATAGAAGGATCTATTTCTGGTAATTTTTTAGGCTCTTCTATAATTATTGGTTCATGAGCTTTTATTTCTTCGGCTTGTATAACTTCTTCCGTTTTTGCAGCTTCTTCAACTTTTAGAGGTTGTACAACTGATGGTATTTCAATTGAAGGAGTTGGAACTTCTTTAATTGTATCCGACATAGGTTGCTCTTCAAGATCTGTTTTTACTTCAATTGCCTTTTGAATTTGCTCTGGCGAAATTATTTCACTGTCAAAAACAGTAATTTCAAGAAGATCTCTCAGTTTTTGTTCGTAAAAATCATTTTGAATCGAGGTAAAAGCCTCAGAAGTGATAAAATCAAATAGAACAGAACGATCAGACGTGTATGCAGCCGTAACTTTTAAAGCATAATTATACTTAAAACTGTTTTGATTGTAAAGTCCTTTTAATCGCAATGCACGCGCACTTTGAAAATACGGAAATTCATTCAAAACACTTCCTAATGCGTCTGCCTGCTTTTCTGTAATAGCATCGGGTTTGTTCATTAAGTAGGTATAATCGCTAACGTTCATTATTTGTTTTTTGTTTAATCGGTTAATTGTTTAATCGTTTATTTGTTTTTGGCTGTTTTATCGATTAAACGGTTTTACGATTTAACGATTAAACAAACAGGCAAGACTACCATTTTGCCAATGACTCATTAAAGATGTCTTGAGTGATTCTCTCAAAAATAACTCTGATTGCTTCATTTAAAACAGATCCTGTTGGTAAGTCTCGTCCAGGGAAGTCGTAATAGAATTCAAAAGACTTTTCAAAATCATCTGTTTCTTTTCTTTTATTCATAAATCGCACATTAACACGAATCGATAAACGGTTTTGTGCCGCTTGTTGATCTGCAGTTGCAGTCATTGGAGTTATTCGGTAATCTGTAATTTCACCTTCGTAAACCAAATCTCCACCATTACTAACTAAGTTTAGGTTGGTTTGATTCATGATCAAATCCTGCAAAGTCAAGGTAAAAGTTCTGTCGATTCCTGGTTCAATTAAATCTGCATTATTCTGAAAGAAGTTAACTTGAAAAGTTTTAGCATCGATTTTTCCAGTTCCTGTAAAATTATAAACAGAACAGCCACTCAACATAAAAAGGCTTAAAAGAGCAAAAAGAGAATATATTTTTTTCATAATGTTTATTGGGAAAATTCCAATTGAGTTCAAATATAAGTAATTGGAATTTGGAATTTGTTTTTTGAAATTTAATTATTTTTATAAATCGAATTGCTTGATTTTACGATATAAAGTTCTTTCAGAAATACCTAATTCATCAGCCGCAGCTTTACGTTTTCCTTTGTTTTTTTCTAATGATTTTTTGATCATTTCGATTTCTTTTTGTTCTAGACGTAAAATTTCTTCTTCTTCGATAGTTTCGGCAAATAAGTAATTGTCGTCTTGCATTTGATAATTATCTTCACGAACAGCAGGAGTTGTCATAACAGCAGTTCTTGGTTCTTCTTCAAAATCAATTTCGCTATCGTTTTGCTGATTTCCGTAAATCTTCTGAATCAAATTTGGATTAATATCCTGTACTTTAGAAGTTCCGTTTTTCATTAACTCCAAAGTCAGTTTTTTCAAATCGTTCAAATCGCTTCTCATATCAAAAAGCACTTTGTACAAAATGTCTCTTTCTGTGCTAAAGTCACTTTCTTTTTTACTGTCGCTAATAACAGAAGGAAGGTTGCTTCCTTCGGCTGGCAAATAAGATTGTAAAGTAGCAAGGCTGATATCGCGATTAGTTTCTAAAACAGAAATCTGTTCCGCCACATTTCGAAGCTGACGAATATTTCCGCTCCATCTAAATTTCTGTAAAAGTTGCACTGCATCATCATCCAATTTTAAAGGAGGCATTTTGTATTTATGGGCAAAATCGGCCACAAATTTTCTGAACAACAAATGAATATCGTCCTTTCTTTCTCTTAAAGGAGGTAAAGTAATTTCTACAGTACTTAAACGGTAGTACAAATCTTCACGGAATTTACCTTTTTCAATAGCATTAAATAAATTCACGTTTGTTGCAGCAACGATACGAACATTTGTTTTTTGAACCTGAGACGAACCTACTTTTATAAATTCACCATTTTCCAAAACACGAAGCAATCTTACTTGAGTTGTTAGTGGTAATTCACCAACTTCGTCTAAGAAGATTGTTCCACCATCGGCCACTTCAAAATAACCTTCACGAGTACTTGTCGCACCTGTAAACGCACCTTTTTCGTGACCAAAAAGTTCACTGTCAATTGTTCCTTCTGGAATTGCACCACAGTTTACGGCAATATATTTACCATGCTTTCTGTGTGAAAGCGAATGTATAATTCTAGGAATGTTTTCTTTACCAACACCACTTTCCCCAGTTACCATAACCGAAATATCAGTTGGAGCAACCTGAATGGCTTTTTCAATGGCACGATTTAATTTTGGATCATTACCAATAATCTCAAATCGCTGTTTTATTGCTTGAACTGTTTCCATATTAGATTTTATCTTTTGCCACGAATTTCTCGAATTTCTCGAATTTTTGAAAAAGTGGTCAATGAATAACTCTTTTGTGTTGTAATGTCTTTTTATTAAAATTAACGATAATTCCTAAATCACTATTGGCTAATTTTAAATAATTTATTGTTTGAGCGATATATTCATCAACTATTTCTTTTGATGCTTTTACTTCTAAAATGATTTCGTCATAAACTACAAAATCAGCATAAAATTTATGTGCTAAAACAATTTCTTTATATTGAATATCGTATTCTTTTTCACGTCCATAAGGAATATTATGCTTTCTAAATTCATATTCTAATGCATCTTTGTAAACAATTTCTAGAAGACCACCGCCCAATATTCTATGAACTTCCATGCAAATTCCAACAATTTTATAGTACTCTTCTTTCCTGTATAATTCCATATTTGTTTTTAAAACAAATCTATAGAAATTTTTGAAAGAAAATTCGTGTAAATTAGTGAAATTCGTGGCAAAAAAATTAATTCATGCTACTCAAACCAACAGCTTCACCTTTTAAAGTTCCGCTAGTGCAGCTTGTGATTTTTACGTTTACGAAATCTCCAATTTTGTAATTCTCTTTAGGGAAAACAACCGTTATGCTTTGAGAGTTTCTTCCTGAGAACTCGTCTTTAGATTTCTTAGAAACTTTCTCGACTAAAACTTCAACCGTTTTTCCGACAAATTCTTCGCTTCTAAACCAAGCATGTTTTTGTTGTAAATCGACAATTTCTTGTAATCTTCTAGCTTTGGTTTCTTCCTCCACATCATCTTTCATTTTTCTTCCTGCCAAAGTTCCAGGGCGTTCAGAATACGAATACATATAACCGAAATTATATTTCACATATTCCATCAAACTCATGGTATCTTGATGATCTTCTTCGGTTTCTGTTGGGAAACCAGCAATCATATCTTGCGAAATTGAAGCATCTGGAACAATAGCTCTAATTTTATCAATCAAAGCCATATATTCTTCGCGAGAGTGCAAACGATTCATTTCTTTTAAAATTCTATTACTTCCAGATTGAACTGGCAAGTGAATATGTTTACAGATATTAGGATATTTCGCAATAACATGCAAAATGCTTTCGTGCATATCCTGCGGATTTGAAGTCGAAAAACGAATACGCATTTTAGGAAAACCAACAGCAACCATTTCTAACAATTGATCAAAATCGACCGCAGTTGCTTTTTGCATTTCAGAAGCGTTTACAAAATCTTTTTTCAATCCGCCACCGTACCAAAGATAACTGTCAACGTTTTGTCCTAAAAGTGTAATTTCTTTAAAACCTTTTTCCCAAAGATCTTTAATTTCATTCATAATACTTTGAGGCTCACGACTACGCTCACGTCCGCGTGTAAAAGGCACAACACAGAATGTACACATATTATCGCATCCACGAGTGATTGAAACCAAAGCTGTGATTCCGTTGCTCATTAAACGAACAGGCGAAATATCTCCGTAAGTCTCTTCTTTTGATAAAATTACATTAATGGCGTCACGGCCTTCTTCAACTTCAGCCAATAAATTCGGAAGATCTTTATAAGCATCTGGGCCAACCACAAGATCAACTATTTTTTCTTCTTCCAAAAACTGACTTTTCAAACGCTCCGCCATACAGCCCAAAACGCCTACTTTCATTTTCGGATTCGTACGTTTTACTGCATTATATTTTTCTAAACGCTTGCGAATAGTTTGTTCTGCTTTATCGCGAATAGAACAAGTGTTTACCAAAACCAAATCGGCTTCTTCTAAAACAGAAGTGGTATTATAACCTCCGTCAGACAAAATGGAAGCTACGACTTCACTGTCCGAAAAATTCATCGCACAGCCGTAACTCTCTATAAATAGTTTTTTAGTATTCTCAGGTTTATTTTCCAAAACAAGACTTTCGCCTTGTTTGCTTTCTTCAATAATCTTTTCCATTGTAAAAATTCAAAGTGCAAAGATAGCGTAATTGAATCTAATATGACAAGATGTCAGATAAAGAATTAACAATGTTTTAGAAAATTTAGATTGCAGATTTTAGATTATAGATTATGTGTTGTTTATCAATAGATATGTACTAGTTGTAAGTTTAAATTCAACTGCAAAAAATCTAAAATCTAAAATCTGCAATCTAAAATAAAGGGATTTCTTGGTTAAAAATCACTAAAAGTTATACCTATATATATTATCGAGATTATTACAGATAAATCTGCAATTTTAAGTTTCATAATATCAAAATACCTCAAAAATGCATTCGTAAGGTTAATATTTAAAAAAAATAAATACTTTTGTTGCAGAAAAATAGAGCAATGGCAAAGAATTTAGTAATAGTGGAGTCACCTGCAAAGGCGAAAACGATCGAGAAATTTCTTGGGAGTGATTTTCAGGTGGAGTCAAGTTATGGACACATAGCAGACTTACCATCAAAGGAAATAGGAGTAGATGTAGAAAATGGTTTTAAACCTAAATATGAAGTTTCTCCGGATAAAAAAGCCTTGGTAACGAAGCTGAAGTCACTTTCTAAAAATGCCGAAACGGTTTGGTTAGCATCCGATGAGGACCGCGAGGGAGAGGCTATTTCATGGCACTTGGCGGAAGAATTAAAGCTAGATCGAAAAAAGACCAAACGTATTGTTTTTCATGAGATTACAAAATCTGCGATTCTCAAAGCAATCGATAATCCAAGAGAAATTGACTATAATTTAGTAAACGCGCAACAAGCACGTCGTGTTTTAGATCGTTTAGTAGGTTACGAATTATCTCCGGTTTTATGGAGAAAAATTAAAGGTGGACTTTCAGCGGGTCGTGTACAATCTGTTTCTGTACGTTTGATTGTTGAAAGAGAACGCGAAATACAAAGTTTCAATGCAGTTGCAACTTATTCTATTGTTGCAGAATTTGTAAACGAAGCAGGAAAAGCTTTCAAAGCAAAACTTCCAAAAAACTTCAATACTAAAAAAGAAGCCGAAGATTTCTTAAATCAAAACATCGGTTCTAAATATAAGGTAGCAGATTTAGAAACTAAACCTACCAAAAAATCTCCAACAGCACCTTTTACAACTTCTACGTTACAACAGGAAGCAGCAAGAAAATTATACTTGCCAGTTGGAATCACCATGCAATTAGCGCAGCGTTTATACGAAGCCGGACTTATTACTTATATGAGAACCGACTCGGTAAACCTTTCTAAAGAAGCAATGGATGCTGCACAAGCAGAAATCATAAAATCGTACGGGAAAGAATTCTCTAAACCGAGAACTTTTGCAAATAAAAGTAAAGGAGCTCAAGAAGCGCACGAAGCAATTCGTCCGACAGATATGTCTCGTCACACCGTAAATATCGATCGTGACCAAGCTCGTTTATACGATTTGATCTGGAAAAGAACTTTGGCTTCGCAAATGAGCGATGCACAGTTGGAAAGAACAAACGTAAAAATTGAAGCAGATAACCACAGCGAAATTTTTACAGCTTCTGGAGAAGTATTGCTTTTTGAAGGTTTCTTAAAAGTGTACTTAGAAGGTCATGATGATGATGAGGAAGAGCAAGAAGGAATGCTTCCAGCTTTAAAAGTAAATGAGAAACTAGCAAATAACTATATTACAGCTACAGAACGATATTCAAGACCGCCTGCACGTTACACTGAGGCATCTTTGGTTAAAAAATTAGAGGAACTTGGAATCGGACGTCCGTCAACTTATGCACCAACAATTTCTACTATTATTAATAGAAATTATGTTGAAAAAGGAACTCTTGAAGGTGTAGAGCGTAATTATACACAGCTTACTTTACAAAATAGTAAAGTTGGTGAAAAAGTGTTGAAAGAAAATACAGGTTCTGATAAAGGAAAATTGGTTCCTACAGATATTGGAACTATTGTTACTGATTTCTTGGTTAAGAATTTCGGAAACATTTTAGATTATAATTTTACTGCAAAAGTAGAGCAAGACTTTGACGAAATTGCCGAAGGAAATATTGACTGGGCAAAAATGATGCAGGATTTCTACAATCAATTTCACCCGAATGTTAAAGAAGTTGAGGCAAATGCTGAGCGCGAAAGTGGTGAAAGAATCTTAGGAAAAGATGCAGACGGAAGGCAAGTTTCTGTTCGTTTAGGAAAATTTGGGCCAATGGCGCAAATTGGAGAAGCAGATGATGAAGATAAAAAGTTTGCTAGTTTAATGGCGGACCAAAATATAGGAAACATTACACTTGAAGAAGCTTTGAACTTGTTCTTGCTTCCAAAAAGTTTAGGTGAATATAAAGGAGAAGAAGTTGAAGTGAATAATGGTCGTTATGGTCCTTATGTTCGTCACGGAAGCGTTTTTATTTCATTGCCAAGAGGAGAAGATCCGCTTAATGTTTCTAAAGAAAGAGCTCAAGAGCTAATTGACGAGAAAGCACTTGCAGATGCGCCGATTGCTGTTTATAAGGGCGAAGGTGTTCAAAAAGGTGTGGGACGTTTTGGACCATTCATTAAATGGAACGGACTTTTTGTAAATGTGAGCAAGAAGTATAATTTTGATAATCTTTCTCAAGCTGATGTTGAAGAATTGATCGAAGACAAACTTCAGAAAAACATTGATAAAGTTATTCATAACTGGGAAGAGGAAGGAATTGTAGTAGAGAAAGCCCGTTGGGGACGTTCTGTAATTCTGAAAGGAAAAATCAAAATTGAATTAAGTAAAGATGTTGATGCAACAAAATTAACATTGGCTCAAGTTCAAGAAATGATTGCTGCTAAAACACCAGCGAAAAAAACACCTGCAAAGAAAACTGCAGCTAAAACAACAACGGCTAAAAAAGCTCCAGCTAAAAAAACGGCTGCTAAAAAGAAATAAGTATATAAATGGAATTTGATTTTCTAGAACCAGTTAATGACGGAATTATAAAATTCGTCGGAGCGCTGTCTTCACAAGAGCTTGGAAGCAAAGTTGTCTTTCATACCCAAGATCAGTTTCCTGATATTGAACAGATTAATATTGCTATAATTGGTGTTTTAGAAGACCGTACAAATATCAATATGATTAACGAGGTTAATCTTTCGGCTGTACGTAAAAAGCTATATGGTATGTTTCCTGGTAATTGGGATGCTTCAATTGCTGATCTAGGTGATATACTTGCAGGCGATTCTGTAGAGGATACTTACTATGCATTAAAGAAGGTTACAGCTACATTAATTAAGAATAAAGTCATTCCTATAGTCCTGGGAGGTTCTCAAGATTTGACCTATGCTTTGTATCGTGCTTATGATGATTTAGAGCAAATGGTAAATTTGGTTGCTGTTGATAATAAGTTTGATTTTGGTAAGGAAAACGAGTCAGTTTCAGCCAATTCTTATTTGACAAAAATTATTATTGATGAGCCAAATAACCTTTTTAACTATTGTAATATAGGATATCAGACTTATTATAATTCACAAGAAGAAATCGATTTGATTGAGAAATTATTTTTTGATGCTTATCGATTGGGTGAAATCTCAAATAAAATCACTCTGGCTGAGCCAGTTTTCAGAGATGCAGATTTGGTTAGTATAGATTTGAATTCTGTAAAATCTTCTGCGTCAGCAAATATGGTGACTTTTGAGCCAAACGGATTTAATGGAAAAGAAATTTGCGCTCTAGCTAGATATGCTGGTATAAGTGATAAAGTTTCTTCTTTTGGAATATTTAATCATAATAGCACACTGGCCGAGTCGGTTATTATTTCTCAGATTGTATGGTATTTTATTGAAGGGTATCACTATCGCTCAAAAGAGTATCCGTTTGGAAGCCGAGCAAACTATTTAAAGTATATAGTTCCGTTAGATGATGAAGAATTGATATTCTATAAAAGTGATAAAACAGAACGTTGGTGGATAGAAATTCCATTTGAATCAAATGGGAGCAATAAATTGAAAAGAAATACGTTATTACCCTGTTCTTATGATGAATATTTGTCGGCTTGCAATCAAGAATTGCCAGAAAGATGGTGGAAAGCGCAACGAAAAAATGCTTTATAGGCCGAAAATTTAAGTGAAATCTTAAATTTTTAAAACCTCTTTAAAAAGGTTAAAATAAATTAGTAAGAAAATATTTACAATACATAAAAATTAACGTTTTACATCGATTTTTTGGTACAGTTTGTCGATAAAATATTTTTTTTTTATTTTATTTAACATTATTTTTGAACGGTAAAATAAATTCGCAAGTAGTATTGTTTTTTAGATAAATAATAAATACGTTTACGGACTTTTAATAATGAATAGATAATCCCAAATTTATATGAAGAAGTTTATTGCATTTGCAGCAATGTTAACACTAGTAATCGGCTGTGGTAAGTCAGGTGACAAAGGTGAATTAGTTGGTGTTACAGGAGGGAAATGGCATCCCGAGAAGCCTTATGGAATGACATTAGTTCCGGGTGGATCTTTTATTATGGGTAAATCAGATGCTGATTTAGCTAACGTAGAAGATGCTCCAACTAAAACAGTAACTGTTCGTTCATTTTACATGGATGAAACAGAGATTACAAATAGTGAGTACCGTCAATTTGTGGAGTGGGTAAAAGACTCAACAATGAGAGTTCGTTTGGCAATCTTAGCAGACGAAACAGGTCAGAAAGCTACTGATGGAAAAGGTAAAAAAGGCGGAAGTATTGCTGATTATGCTTTTAATGATTCTGATCCAGAAAAAATGACAGCTTATGATAAATATATGTATGACAACTATTATAGTGTTGGTACAAAAGACGATCCGTATGCTGGAAGAAAATTAAACAGAAAAGTTAAGTTAATTAAAGATACAAAAGCATATCCAGATGAATATTATGCTGAAGTAATGGACTCTATGTATTTACCAATTGAAGAATCATATAATGGTTTAAGAACAATTGACGTAAATAAATTGAAATTCCGTTATTCTTGGATGGATATTCAGGCTGCTGCAAAAGCTAAAGTTGGAAAAAGAAGCGACTTCGTAAAAACTGAACAGGTAAATGTTTATCCTGATACTGCAGTTTGGATTAAAGATTTTGCTTATTCATATAATGAGCCAATGCACAATGACTATTTCTGGCACAAGGCTTACGGAGATTATCCTGTAGTTGGTGTGACTTGGAAACAAGCTAAAGCATTTTGTGCTTGGAGAACTTTAAATAAAAATAGCTACATTAAATCTAAGAAAAAAGGACGTGACTTAGTAAATGCTTTCAGATTGCCAACTGAGGCAGAATGGGAATATGCTGCTAGAGGAGGTCTGGAGTCTGCAACTTACCCTTGGGGAGGTCCTTATACTAAGAGTGATAGAGGTTGTTTCTTAGCAAACTTTAAGCCAAGTAGAGGAGATTATGCTGCTGACGAAGCTCTTTACACTGTTGAAGCTAAATCTTACGATGTAAATGGTTATGGCTTGTACAACATGGCAGGAAACGTTTCTGAGTGGACGGATTCAGCTTACAATCCAAACGCTTACGAATATGTTTCTACAATGAATCCAAACGTAATCGATGGTAAAAACCAAAGAAAAGTTGTTCGTGGAGGATCTTGGAAAGACGTTGCTTATTTCCTACAAGTAAGTACTCGTGATCACGAATATGCAGATTCTGCTAGAAGTTATATCGGATTTAGAACTGTACAAGATTATATGGGAACGCAAGTTACCGGAAACAGAAAAAAGTAATTTTATAATTTTATCAATATCCAACAAATCTATTTTAAACCTAAAAAAAAAGTATTATGGCATTATTAAGTAAAAAAGCAATGAATTTCGCTTATGGTATGGGAGCGGCAGTGGTAATCGTTGGAGCGTTATTCAAAATTACTCACTTCGAGATTGGACCATTAACAGGTACAGTTATGCTTTCAGTAGGATTACTTACTGAGGCGTTAATTTTTGCGCTTTCTGCTTTCGAACCAGTTGAAGAAGAACTAGATTGGACTCTAGTTTACCCTGAATTAGCTAATGGACAAGCTAGAGAAAAAAAGGCTAAAGCTGAAACTCCAACTGATGCTCAAGGATTATTATCTCAAAAATTAGATTCATTATTAAAAGAGGCTAAAATTGACGGTGAATTAATGTCAAGTTTAGGAAACAGCATCAAAAACTTCGAATCTGCTGCTAAAGGAATTGCTCCAACAGTTGATTCTATCGCTTCTACTAAAAAATACGGTGAAGAGTTATCTTTAGCTGCAGCTCAAATGGAATCATTAAACAGTTTATATAAAGTACAATTAGAAAGCGCTTCTAGAAATGCTGAGGCTAACAAAGAAATCGCTGAAAACGCTTCTAAATTAAAAGAACAAATGGCTTCTATGACTGCAAACATTGCTTCTTTAAACAGTGTTTATGGTGGTATGCTTTCTGCAATGAGTAACAAAGGATAATTAGTTTTTAACTAGATATTATATTTATTAATTAAGGACTAATTAGAAAAAAATGGCAGGAGGAAAATTAACCCCTAGACAGAAGATGATCAACCTGATGTATCTGGTTTTCATCGCAATGTTAGCAATGAACGTATCAAAAGAAGTTATTTCAGGTTTTGGTTTATTTAACGAAAAATTTGAAGCTTCTAATGTTACATCAATCACAAACAATACTGCTTTATTGCAAGCTTTAGATCAAAAAGCAGCAGAAGCTAAAGGAGAATTTGCAGTAGCAGCTGCAACTGCTCATAAAGTTGAAACTATCTCAAAAGATTTTTATGCATATCTAGGAACTTTAAAAGCTCAATCTATAAAAGGATATGAAATTGATAAAGAAACTGGAAAACTACCATACGAAGCTATGGATAGAGGTGATAACATCGATGACTGGTTCACAGGAGATGGTTATACTAAAAAAGGAGATGCAATTATTGCTGCAATCCAAAAGTATAAAGCAGATTTAAAAGCTGCTTTAGGTTCAGATAAAAAATATGCTAACATTATAGCAGAAGTTGAGAAGAAATTTGATGTTTCTGATGTAAAAAATAAAGAAGGTATAAAAGAAAAATACTTAGCTTATCACTTTAAAGGATTTCCTGCAATTGCTTCAGCTGCAAAACTTTCTGCATGGCAGAATGATGTTCAAAAAGCTGAAACCGATGTTTACAACAGTGCTTTAGGAAAAGCTGCTGTTCAGGCTGCTTCTTACAGCAACTATCAAGCAATTGTGGTTTTAGATAAAAATGCTTATTTCCAAGGTGAAAAAGTTACTGGTAAAGTTGTTTTAGGTCGTTATGATGAAAATACTAAACCAGAAAGCGTTTCAGGAGCAGTATTAGATCCAGCTACTGGACAAGCAAAAATTAACTTAACAGCAGGAAGTGTTGGAGAACAAAACATTGGTGGTCAATTCAATTTTATTGAAGATGGTAAAAAAATTAATCTACCATTTAAAGGCACTTACGTTGTAGTTCCAAGACCAAACTCTGCTACAATTTCTGCAGACAAAATGAACGTAGTGTATAGAGGTGTTGTTAACCCTATCTCTGTGTCTTTTGCTGGTGTTGCTGATAATAAAGTTGTTGCTAGTGCTCCAGGTTTATCTTCTGCTGGAAAACCAGGAAAATATAACATGAGCCCAGGTCAAGGTACTGAAGCTACAATTTCTGTAACAGGTACTTTACCAAACGGTGATAAAGTAACTGATAAGAAAACATTCAGAATTAAAGGTATTCCTGGTCCAACAGGAACAATTAGAGGTGAAATGGGTGTTGTAAAAGGACCTAGATCTAACCTTGAAGTTGCTACTATTGGAGCTAAACTTCTTGATTTTGATTTTGAAGTTGAGTTAGATGTTGTTGGATTCAATATGAAAATTGCTGGACAACCTACAGTTGTTGTTACAGGAAACAAAATGAATGCACAATGTAAACAAGTACTTTCAAGAGCAGGTAAAGGAGACCAAGTTACTATTTCTGAAATTAAAACTAAACTTGTTGGAGCTGGTAGTTATTTATTGCCAAGAACTGCTCCTGTAATTTACGAAATACAATAATAAAGGTAGTGTAAACTACATTCAATATCTTATAACGATACCACGATGAAAGTAAGAAATTTTTTAATAGCTATTTTTTGTATCGCTGGAGGTTTTGCTTCTAATGCGCAATCTAATTTGCTAAACGCTAAAACTCCTGCTCAAATTGGACTTAAAACTCCTGCTCAATTAATATCTGATAATGATAAGCCTTTGGCTTATGGCTATGTAGATGATAGAGATGTTTTGATGGGAAAAACAACATGGGAAATCATTGACTTAAATGAGAAGATTAATTTTCCAATGTATTTTCCGGTAGATACAGCTAATATTGGTCCTAATAGACGTTCTCTTTATGACGTTTTAACCAAAGCTATTAAAAGTGGAAAAGTTACTGAAGTTTATACTGACAGTTATTTCAACACTAAAAAATCTATGAAAGACATCGAAGGATCATTATCTCGTATTGATACAACAGATGCAGGTAGAGAGTTAATTAACCAATACCCAGATGATTATAAATCACGAGTTGTGAAGAAAAAAGTTGTTTCTGGTAAAGGTAAAAATAAATCAGTTTCTTATGTTGAAGAGACAGTTGGACCAACAAGAACAGTTCCTGCTGAATATATCTTAAAACAAGATCTTACTGCTGCAGATGTTACTCAGTATAAAATTAAAGGATATTGGTATTTTGATAAACGTCAAAGTGAGTTAAAATATCGTTTACTAGGAATTTGCCCAGTAACTCCTGATGTTTATACAATGAATAGTGACGAAAAGGATTATATTGAATTGTTTTGGGTATTCTTCCCAAATGCAAGAGAAGCTCTGCATGAAGCAAAAGCTTTTAATGACAACAATTCAGCTCTTCCGATCTCATTTGATCAGATTTTAAATTCTAGACGTTTTAACGCTGTTATTTACAAAGAAGAAAACCTTTATGGAGATAGAGCTATTAGCGATTACATGAAGGATAACGCACAAAATCAGTTATTAGAATCTGAAAGAGTGAAAGAGAAAATTCGCAACTTCGAACAAGATATGTGGAACTACTAAGTTGATACATAGCATGATAATTAAAAAACTCTTACTACCTTTGTAGTAAGAGTTTTTTTTATGTCTATAATCAATTAATGCTCCGAAGTGATATTGGAATGCATTATTTTTTATTTATGTAGGAAAAATAACAATATTTATAATAAAATTTCGTTTAATGTCTTGTAAAAATTATCATGATGAAAGTAAGAAATTTATTAGTTGCTATTGTTGCTGTTCTTGGAAGCCTATCTTCTAACGCTCAGTCTAATTTACTTAATGCCAAAACTGCCGATCAGATAGGAATTAAGACACCAGCTCAAATGATATCTGATAACGACAAACCTCTAGCATATGGTTATGTTGACGATAGAGATGTTTTAATGGGGAAAATGGTTTGGGAAATTATTGATTTGAATGAAAAAATCAATTTTCCGTTATATTTTCCCGTGGATACGGCTAATATTGGTCCCGAACGACGTTCATTATATGATATTTTGACGAGAGGAATCAGAAGCGGAAAGATAACAGAAGTTTATGCAGACAGCTATTTTAATACAAAAAAGTCTTTAAAAGATATTCAAGGCGCACTATCACGTGTTGATACTACCGATGCTGGGCGAGAGCTTATTAATCAGTATCCTGATGACTTTAGAACGCGTGTGGTCAAGAAAAAGGTTGTTACTGGAACTGGAAAAAATAAAAAAGTCACTTATGTTGATCAAACTGTTGGACCAACAAGAACTGTTCCTGCTGAATATATTTTGAAACAAGACTTGACAGCTGCAGACGTTAGTATGTATAAGATTAAAGGATTTTGGTATTTTGATAAAAGGCAAAGTGATTTAAAATATCGTCTGCTCGGAATTTGTCCTGTAACCCCTGATGTTTACACGATGAATAGTGATGAGAAAGATTATATCGAGCTGTTTTGGGTTTTCTTCCCCAATGCGAGGGAAGTATTGCATGAAGGAAAAGCTTTTAACGATAAAAATTCGGCAATGCCAATTTCGTTTGATCAGATATTAAACTCCAGATATTTTAATTCTGTTATCTATAAAGAGGAAAATGTATATGGTGATCGTGAGATTAAAGATTACATTAAAGATAATGCACAAAGCCAATTGCTAGAATCTGAAAGAGTAAAAGAGAAGATTCGTAATTTTGAAGAAGATATGTGGAATTACTAAGGTCTTAAACTGAATAATAAGAAAAACTCTTGCTACCTTTGTAGTAAGAGTTTTTTTATTTTATCTATACACTGCACAATGCTTGATTATTTAATCGTCGGATCTGGTTTGGCTGGAATTTCTTTTGCTGAAGTTGCGCTTAAAAACAATAAATCTATTTTAGTTATTGATGACAAGTCTCAGAATTCTTCTAGGATTGCCGGAGGTTTATATAATCCAGTAATTTTAAAACGTTTCAGTGAGGTTTGGAATGCGAAGGATCATTTGGTCCTGATGAATGAGTTTTATGATGTGGTGGAAGATAAATTACATGAGAAATTTAACTTTAAGATGCCAATTCTAAGAAAGTTTTTTTCTATTGAAGAGCAAAATAATTGGTTTGCGGCTTCTGATAAAATAAACTTAGCTCCTTTTTTGTCAACCAAAATAATTACTAAGAAATATCAAGGTATTGATTCTCCTTTCGATTATGGAGAAGTTCTGCATACAGGTTATGTCAAAACAGGACAATTATTAGAAAGTTACAGAGCATATTTAAAAGAGTATAATTTACTTCTGGAAGAATCTTTTCATAGTTCTTTTTTAGAGATTCTTGATTTAGGAATTCAATATAAAAATATTAAAGCACGCAATATCATATTTGCAGAAGGTTTTGGGTTGCATAAAAACCCTTATTTTAATTATCTTCCTTTGGATGGAACAAAAGGGGAGTTGTTTTTAATAAAAGCACCTGATTTGAAATTAGATTTAATTGTTAATACCAGTGTTTTTATTTTACCAGTAGGTGGCAATTTGTTTAAAGTTGGAGCTACTTACAATTGGCACGATAAAACAGATCTTCCTACTGAAGAAGGAAAACAAGAACTTCTAGATCGTATTAAGGAAATTATAACGTGCGATTTTGAAATTGTAAAACACTTTGCAGGAGTACGCCCAACAGTTGCAGATAGGAGACCATTAGTAGGGACTCACGAAGCGTACAGTTCTATTCATCTTCTTAACGGACTAGGAACACGTGGTGTCATGCTTGGACCTGCCTTAGCAAAAATGTTATATGATAATATTGAATCGGGAACTCCAATAGATAAAGAAGCCGATATAAAACGTTTCCATAAAAGATATTTGAAATCTCTTATTCCTGACCGGCCTTAGGATCATAAGAAACAAACATATTAATGTATAAGTTTCTCGAAAGACGTAATACAAAAGGGAATAAAACCACTAATGTTAAGATAATTGCGATAAACGATTGTTCTATTGTTGCTTCAAAAAAAACAAATGAAACAATAAAAGCAGCGATTCCGACAGCAACATTTAGTGCATAGCTAACGTACATTGCACCATAAAAAAACGAAGGTTCAATTTGATATTTGAATCCACAATGGCTACAATTTTCATTCATTTTGAGAACCTTACTTAAATGAAGTGGGTTTTTGTCTTCATACATACTTTCTTTTTGGCATTTTGGACAACTTCCTGTAATGATACTATTTAGCTTGGAACCTCTTTTGAACATTTTAAGTAAATTTTATGGTCTTTAATTCATCTCAATTGTATTTGGATACAGTTTGCATGGGAGAATTTATTTAAAGCAAATATAAGGTATTTTCTGGCTTTAAGCTATTTAATTAGGATGAAAACTTATAGTCTGTCTTGGTTTGATGTTGAATTATAATATTCGCCTGCACTATTTTCTTTTTCTTAAAATATCAAATTTATACGAGGTTTTTAGTTTTTGAATTTTCCAAAAGCTATTGTTTTTCAGTATAAAAACTTCAATTAAAAGTTATACTTTTGCACTTTCAAAATTGTAGCAGGATAATTCGCTTGTTTACAGTTTATTTATTTAATGAATATAAAAGGTTTTTTAGCCTTTACTTACAGCAATACATTATGCTTAATATACACAATCTTTCTGTTTCTTTTGGAGGAACCTATTTATTTGAAGAAGTTACTTTTCGTTTAGGCGCTGGCGACCGTGTAGGTCTTGTTGGTAAAAACGGAGCAGGTAAATCTACAATGCTAAAAATGTTGGCAGGAGATTTTAAACCAGACTCAGGAGTTATTTCTCAAGAGAAAGATATTAAAATGGGATTTCTTCGTCAGGATATTGATTTTGAACAAGGAAGAACCGTTTTAGAAGAAGCATATGAAGCTTTTACAGAAATTAAAATTGTAGAGAAAAAGCTTGAAGAAATCAATCATCAATTGGTTACAAGAACCGATTATGAAAGTGAAGAATATGGGCAGATTATAGAAGATTTGTCTGATTACACACATCGTTTCGATCTTCTTGGAGGGTACAATTATGTTGGTGATACAGAGAAAATCCTTTTAGGTCTTGGTTTTAAAAGGGAGGTTTTTAATAACCAAACTGAAACATTTTCTGGAGGATGGAGAATGCGTATAGAATTAGCTAAATTATTGTTACAGTCGAACGATGTATTGCTTCTGGATGAGCCAACCAATCACTTGGATATCGAAAGTATCATCTGGTTAGAGAATTTCCTTCGCAATTATCCTGGAGTTGTGGTAATCGTATCGCACGATAAAATGTTCTTGGATAATGTTACCAATAGAACAATCGAAATCTCTTTAGGAAAAGCATACGATTTTAATAAGCCATATTCTCAATATTTAGAGTTACGTCACGAAATTCGCGAAAAGCAATTAGCAACTCAAAAGAATCAGCAGAAAAAAATTGAAGAGACCGAAAAATTAATCGAGAAATTCCGTGCAAAAGCTTCAAAAGCTTCTATGGCGCAATCGCTGATTAAAAAGTTAGATAAAGTAGAAAGAATCGAAGTTGACGAAGATGACAATTCAGTTATGAATATTTCTTTTCCTGTTTCTAAAGAACCTGGAAAAGTAGTTATTGAAGCTGAACATGTGACAAAAGCATACGGAGACAAAACGATTTTAAAAGATATAAGTTTATTAGTTGAGAGAGGAAGTAAAATCGCTTTTGTTGGACAAAACGGACAAGGAAAATCGACTTTCATCAAAGCGCTTGTAAACGAGTTTGAGTACCAAGGAAACATTAAATTAGGACATAATGTACAATTAGGATATTTTGCTCAAAATCAAGCTGAATATTTAGATGGAGAAATTACTTTGCTTCAAACAATGGAAGATGCGGCAACAGATACAAACCGTATGAAAGTGCGTGATATGTTAGGTTCTTTCCTTTTCCGTGGAGATGATGTTGAGAAAAAAGTAAAAGTGCTTTCTGGAGGAGAACGTAACCGTTTGGCACTTTGCAAGTTGTTGTTGCAGCCAATCAATGTGTTGCTAATGGATGAGCCTACAAACCACTTGGATATTAAGTCTAAAAACGTTTTGAAAGCGGCGCTTCAAAAATTCGGTGGGACTTTATTGTTGGTTTCTCACGATAGGGATTTTCTTCAAGGAATGTCTAACATCGTTTACGAATTTAAAGATCAAAAAATTAAAGAATATCTTGGTGACATCAATTTCTTTTTAGAGCAGCGCAATCTTGAAAATATGCGTGAGGTGGAGAAAAAAGATGTTATAAAAAAAGAAGCTCCAAAAGAAAAAGAAGTTGCAAAAGTATCTTATGAAGATCAGAAAAAAGGGAAAGCACTTCAGAACAGGTTAAGTAAAATTGAAAGCCAGATTCAGCAATTAGAAAAACAAATTCAGCATGACGATAAAATGCTAGAAACTAATTATGATAAACACATCGAAGATGCTTCATTTTTTACAGCTTACAATAAAAAGAAACAAGATTTAGAACAATTGTTAATTGACTGGGAAGTTGTTTCGGAAGAGATTGATAGTTTTAATGCATAGTTTTAATGCATAGTTTTTTTGTTTTAAATTGCAGGCTTCAAGTTTTGTCTTGACGAGTAATTCTTAACACAAAGCACGCTAAGTTTTTATAGTTTGCATTTACAATGTACAAAGTTCGCAAAGCTTTATCGATAGACAGCTTTGCGAACTTTGCGTTTTTATAAAAGCTTAGAGATCAAAAAAACTTGGCGTTAAAACATTCATTCAGTTTAAAACTTGAAACTTGAAACTTGAAACTTGAAACTTGAAACTTGAAACAAACTACTTAATAATTCCAATAGATCGAGAGTGTTCAATTGCTTTGCTGCTTTCTTTAAAATAACAAACAGAAACATTCAGGCTCTCTAGATTTTTCAGGATTTTTTTTACTTCATTTTTCTGAGCTTTGCCAGTTTGTCTAATATAAACGGCAACAACTGTAACGGGAAATATTTTACAGATTCTTTCATAAAGCATTGGGTCGTGCTGAGAATCATCTCCCATTAAAACGTATTTTAGAGTAGGATAGAATTCTACTACATGTTTGATTTTTTCGAATTTATGATCATGATTTCCTCTTCCGCTCATAAAGAAATCGGTGATTCCTCTTTTAATATCTTTTAAAAGAAAAACTGCTTTTGGCAAATGATTTATTTTAGTGAATTTAGCAATAAATCGATATAAATTCCATTCGCTGCTAGAGATGAAGAAAAAGGCATTTACTTCTTCTAGATTGTCTCTTCCAGCAGAACTTAAAGCTTGATAATGAGCTACGACATCTTTAAAAACTTTGCGGTCATTTACATTTCTAAATAATAAAATATAAAGTTTTCGAAAAAAGTTATTTGTGTGTGAAATCAGAAAAGTATCATCAATGTCAGATATAATTCCTAGTTTTCCTTTGTGAGGTCTTATGAAAGTGCCTTTGCATACAACGGTCTCGTCTTTGTATTTCAAGCTTACCTCATAAGGCATCCATCCAAAATGAGTTTCTTTTTCTAGCGGAATGCAAAAATTAAAAAAACCATCATCTAATGTTTTGGTATGAATTATTTCATTATTATAATGAAGATAAACATCAAAATTCTTAATGGTTTTTATTCTGAATAATTTAAGGACAGAGGTAGCATTTTTTAATTTTCTTTTTTCAAAATTGTATTTATGCTCTCTCTTTAAAACGTGTCCCATTACAATTAACTCTTGTTCATTTGCATAACCACGATATAATTGTAGAATTGGTTTCATTAATTACGTATATTTATGTAACTGTAAATTACTCAATTTAATTGGTTTTAAAAATAAAATTTTGAAAAAGAATATACTGTTTGTTGTAAATCCTATTTCTGGAGACTTGGATAAATCGGATTTGATTGATGCTGTAGAAACCTTTGCCGTAATACATCATTTTGATCTGAAAGTGTATGAAACAACTGGAAATAACGATTTAAAAACAATACAATCTTTATACGATGAATCTCGGCCAGAGCGAATTATTGTTGCGGGAGGCGATGGAACTATAAAAATGGTTGCCGAAGCAATGGAAGAGCAAGATGTTATAATCGGGATTTTGCCTGCAGGTTCGGCAAATGGACTTTCTGTTGACTTAAATCTTCCTAATGGAATAGAGGAGAACCTTAAAATAGCGTTTTTGCATCATTATATCGAAATGGATATGATTTGCATCAACGGTAAAAAAAGTATCCATTTGAGCGATCTTGGGTTAAATGCAAATCTGGTTAAAAATTATGAACAGAGTGATGTTCGAGGATTTTGGGGTTATGCATTGCAAGCTTTTACAACGCTGAAAGAATCAGAAGAACCATTTGTCGCAACAATTTCAGCAAACAATAAAACAGTTCAGCATGTTGCAAGAATGATTGTAATTGCTAATTCGCAGAAATATGGAACTGGAGTCATTATTAATCCAAATGGAGCTATGAATGATGGAAAGTTTGAATTGGTGATTTTGAAAAGTCTTGATTTGCTTTTAATTGGAAAAATTATAACTGGAAATATGCCAATTGATTCTGATGATATTGTGATTATTTCGACCGATAAAGCAGAAATAAAAACAGATTATCCTGTTAATTTTCAAATCGATGGAGAATATTGCGGAGCGCAGACTTCTTTAAAAATTGATATTCTGCACAAGCAAATGAAAATTGCAGTTCCTTAATTTTGTTCGAATTTTATTTAAAAGGATTACGTTCCTGCCATTCTGTTTTAGGTTCTAGATAATTAAAAAATCTAGAAATGTTATGATTAATCAAAGCATTGCTATGTGTAATTAAACCATACATCTTTACAGGTTTGGCACCAACAGAGCTTTTGATTTCTAGTGCGGTTCTAGCAAAAACAATTTCTTTGAATCCTTTCTTGATAGAATAAGCAATCATGTCATAAAGCATGTTTAAGTACAGCATTTTTTCACGCTGAACACTTTCATCATAACCTAAAAAATACGTATCCATTACATCGCCGTTTTTGATTAAAGTGTTGAAACCGATTAGCTTTTTGTCTATGAAATAACCATAAAGAAGAAAGTTTTCTCCCATAATTTCTTTAAAAAAACTAAAATGATTTCGAGCCAGAAAAAAAGTATTGAAAGGAGCATTTTTTGCAACATGAAAATACAAATCGTAAATTACATCTTCGTATTGTTTAATGTCAGAAAGAGACATTTGCTGTTTTACAATTCCTTCCGATTTTTTTCGAGCGCGTTTGTACTGATCACGATATTTTTTAGATAAAGCATCAATATAATCTTGTTCTGTTTTCCAACTTTTGTTGATTTCGAAAATCATATTCGGCTGTGTAGAAAACGTATAATTGTTTTTGAATTCAGCTTGAAGCGGTTCGATTTCTTTTGCTGTAAAATCTTTTATGCTTGTAATATGAACTTTTTTTCCGCTTTCTTTTAACTCCTTTTTAAGCTGATTAATCGCTTTATGAAGTGTTTTAATTGCTTTTGATTCTTTGATTGTTTTATCAAAAATAAAAGCATTCTGGCCAGTAAGCATGTTGTTTCCGACAAATAAAACGTGCGAAGCAAAATTCTTTAAAGCAAAATTACGAACAGAGGTTTTTAAGCATTTGTCGCGTTCGCCAAAAGACTCGAGTTTTTCTGCAAATAAAAACTGCGTTAAAACAATTCCGATTAATTTTTCTTCTTCAAAAAGTCCAATAAAATGACAAGTCATATTTACCGGAGAAGAATTTTCCAGTACTTCGAGATATTCTCGTGTCAAAAAAATGTTGTTTGCTGCTAGCGAGTTCCATTCTAAAGGCAATAACGATGCGCTTTTATAAATCTGGAAAGAATATGTTGTATTCAAAAGAGTGAGCTAATTTCTTCAAAATTAGATAATATTTGCAATAACTAACGGAGTTTGAGCTATTATTTGAGAAAAACCCGTTTGAGTTATCTTTTCAAACGGGTTTGAGTATTTTTTATTTAAGCAAATCCGCAGATAATTCCTCCCATAAGAGTTAGGGTAAGCATCCAGTATCCAGCGTGAATGAAAATATATTTCCAAGATTTTCTTTCGAATAAACCATTAATTCCAATTAGCGGAAACGCAAAAAACAATCCAGACATAAAACCATGAAGAGCGCCATGTTTAAAAGTTCTGTAAGCCATTCCGTAATCTGCCATAAAAGCTGCAAATGAAGGTTTTGCACTATCCATTAATGGTGGTCCGCCAACCATTCCGATTGCCCCAGATTGATGGATGGTTAGCGACATTAAAGTCATTGTAATCATTAAAGAAAAGAGGTAAGTCAATCCGAAGATTTTAAGCATATTTCCTTTTCTTAATTCCTCTTGGGTAAGATTGTTTTCCTTCATCCAGATAGTTCCGAATACTTTTGGGCTGTACCAGATAAAACCAGTTACTAGTGTTACAATTGCTGCAATAAATAAGGCAACGAAGTTAATTTGCATAATATGAGGTTTTTAGAATTAGTTAGTCAAATGTAGTTAAAATAAACGCAGATTTTATGAAATATTATAAAGTAGTTTAAATCTTACTAATTATTTTTTTATTAACAGTTTGTCGATATTTAGCGTATTATAGCTATGAATTATATAATTTTACGATTGTAACAAATCCCAAATCTGTTATGAAAATTTTAATTACATTTTCTTTAGTGTTTGCTTTTTCGCTAAGTGTTTTGGCAGATACCATTTCGGATAAAGAAAAAGAAGCGCTTATAAAATTATATCACGCAACAAATGGTTTGCAGTGGAAAACAAAGTGGGATTTAAATCTGCCGGTTTCTACTTGGTATGGAGTTAAAACTCAAAATGGAAAAGTAGTGGCGCTTAATTTAGCAGATAATAATCTGCAAGGCGAATTGCCCGAAGCTTTTTACGATCTTGTAAATTTAGAATCGCTAAATCTGGAAAAGAATAAAATTGAAGGAAGTTTGTCTCCTTCGGTTTTCAATTTGAAAGAATTAGAATTGCTCAATATTGCTAATAATAAATTGTCTGGCGTAATTCCGGCTTCAATTTGTCAATTAGCCAAATTGAAAGACTTGGAGCTTTTTATGAATGCTATTTCAGGAGAGCTTCCGTCAGAAATTGGAAAGTTGAATAAGCTCGAAATTTTAGCCGTTTTTAATAACGAAATTAACGGAAAACTGCCTGTTTCGATTTATAAAATTTCTGGATTAAAAGTGTTGCTTTTGAATAATAATAAGCTTTCGGGAAGTTTGACCAATGAAATCATGAATTTGAATGCGCTGCAGAATTTCAGTTTGTTTGATAATGATTTTACAGGAGCGATTCCGATAGAAATTGAAAAGCTTGCCAATCTGAAAGAATTGAATCTTTCGTACAATAAGTTTACAGGCGAAGTTTCAAAAAAAATAGCACTATTAGATGTGTTGAATATGACAATGATGGATGAGAACGGAAATCCATTTTTATTAGAAATAAACCAAGAAAATAAATTACAATAGTTTACCAAAACCAATCGATGCTTATGAATGAATTTTACATTTAGTTAATTATTAAAACCGTAATTCCTTACGGTTTTCGTTTTTTTAGACCTTAAGGTTTCTTGAAAAAATAACATATAATTTAGAAAGGATTTTTTATGTTTGTCTTAAATTTTTATAACTTTAATAAAAGTATCTAGAGAACCAAAAGCCAAGTAATTGGCGGTAGTACTAATCATTTAATAAAAAGAAATCATGACGCTACAATATCAGGGAGAACAATACGGAAAACCAACAACTTTTACAATTAGAATTATTGGTAACAACTTGTCAAAAAGTAGTTCAAACTACCAGATTGATCTTTTGGTAGGAGATAAAAAATTGCCAACATTTACAAGCGAAATCCACCAAAGCCTTTCTAATTGTTTGAAAGAGATTTATTTGTTTAGAAAACACAACGGAATCCAATTTGACAAGTCAACAGAGAAGATAGTTTCGCTTTATGTTCCTTATGATAAAGTTTTGTATAGCTACAATAAATATGCTTTGTTTAGAGCATAATTTTTCTCAAAAATAAGATAGTAAAAAGACCATTTATAATGGTCTTTTTTATTTGTTGCAATCAAATAAAAAAAGAAGCTTTTTCAAATGAAAAAGCTTCTTTTTTTATTATCGAATTATCTTTAAATAAGCGCTATAAGGATTGTCTGTAATTGAGGTGCGCATATAATATACATTTTCGTCTTTTTCTTTTAAATCGAACTGAATTAATCCTGCGTCGCAATAGTAATAAAGCAAGTTGTCATCATTTGGAAATTCAATATTTGAAATAGGCAGTGTAGTTAGCTTTTCTTCAAAAGCCATTTCGCCGTTTGATAAGTCTAATTCAAAAAGTTTCTTTTTTTGCGTGTATCCCCAAAGATTATCAACTTCTTTAACTATATATTCAACATTGTCGCCCTTAAAATTTGTTTTCCAAAGCTGAGTTCCTGTTTTAGAATCAACAGCATAAATAGAGGAAACTTCTGAGCCTTGCGCTGCAAAATATAGCTTTTTGTCGTGGCAAACTATGCGTTCTTTAACGTTGTTTTGGTTTTCGTCTATTTTAAATTGCCATAAAACATCCAAGCTGTTTGGTTTTAATGCGTATAGCCAATTTTTGTCGCCAGCTATAAAAACACTTTCTCCATCAGTAACGGGTTTTCCAGTCATAGTTTCGTCAAAACTTTTTTGGTTTAGCAATTTGCCTGTATTGGCTTCAAAACAATACACATTGTTTCCGCTTTGGGTAAAAATCTTATTATCGAAAAATAATGGCTCTATGTCGTTGTTTGGCGTGTCCAATTTGTAGTTCCAAGCCAAGCTTCCATCTTTTAAGTCTAAGGCGTATAAATTACTGCTCTGATTTTGATTTTGAGCCGTTATAAATAATTTTCCGTTAGCAATAATTGGAGTTTGATCTTTTAGAACAATCTGATCTTTGATGTTGCCTAATCTTGATTTCCAAAAAATAGCGCCCGTTCCGTTATCTACAGCATAAATTTCGCCATTAACAAACGGAATATATACAACTCCGTCTTGTATCGTTATTTTATTGGCACACATTTCAGAATTAGCATCCGAAGCTTTTACGGTCCAAACAATACTTTCAACTTCCAGATCCCATGAAAAAAGAGAACCGTCGTAGTCGTAAATTAAAATAGAAGTATCGTCTAAAGAGATTTTTTTTAGCGGTTTTAGAGACTTGTTAGTAACAGCTTCTTCTGCAGGTAATTTGCTGTTGGTGTAATTGGTTTTACTGGCGGGTGCTTGTGCAGATATATTTGCAAAGGCGAATACAAATAAAAGGGCTACTAGTTTGTGTTTCATTTTAAGATTTGGGTTGATTTTTTTTTTGATTGTTTCTTATAATCTGAAATTACTTCATTCATAACTTCTTGTTTGCTTTGTTATTGTGTTTGCTGTTTTTGCATTTCTATTTATGGCTAATTTGTAGGTTTTGTGCGCCTCAATAGTTTTTTTAAAAACTCAAACATTTAACGGAGTAAATATAAACAAAAAAAGCTCCAGATTTCTCTGAAGCTTTTGACTTAGTAAGTAGTCCGTGGGGGAATCGAACCCCCCTTACCAGGATGAAAACCTGGCGTCCTAACCGATAGACGAACGGACCTGCTTTGTTATTGCGGGTGCAAAAGTGCAACTATTTTTGAGATGTACAAAGGATTTTGAGAAAAATTTTTATTTTTTTTTTGATGAAAAAGCATTTTAGGCAATCAATATTGGTGTGTTAGTCGAGTTAGTGTATTTGTATTTGTTTGATTAATAAAAAGTTGTTGTGAGATTATGTGGGTAAAATGTTTAACTCTTTAAGGAAAAATATTTTTTCTAAATATTGAATGATTTTGTTTTTGAAAGAATAATCTCTCTATAATTCTGTCAAAATTTAGAGTTCAAATAGGGGAATAATTGTCTTCCTAATTTTTAACAGACGTATTTGACTGGATAAATACGTCCCTTATTTTTTATTTGCACACTTATAAATTTGTCTAATAGAAAAAAGTATGATTATGAAATTACAACAAAAAGAAATAATAGAAGATTTTGTAGTATTAATGAATAAAATTAATTATTTCAAAAAGCTAGAATCAGATCCCAAAAGTGACAATCAGTTTAATTTGTCGTTGAAAATTGCTTCGTATAGCGAATTGAATCTTATAATTGCCTCTTTATTAAAAACAAGTATTTGTGCATTAAAAGATGATCCATCTTCAACAGGAATGGATGTATTGCTTTTGCTTGAAATTGCTTTGCAAATGCTTACAAGTGATGAAATGGAATTGTTAGATGAATTGTATAGGTTAGTTCTGAGATGAGAAAAGTTTCTATAAAGGATTAAAACTTGCATTTTCGAGAGCTAAACTGAGAAGTTGCGCAAATGTCTCCGACTTTGCGCTTTTTAGTTTCTAAGTGCTTCATTTATAGTTGATTTGTTGTGTTTTTTAAGTCTTATTGTGTTGTTTTTTAAGCTTTTACAGGGTTTTTGTTGCTTTTTATAATCTGAAATTTGCACCATAAAATTTAAAAACGAGGCTTCTGTTTTACAACATAAGCAATATGAGGCAAAAATGAAAAAAACATTGCAAAAAGGATTATTGATAGCATTTGTCTTGATTATAAATGCTTGTTCTGCTGATTCCTCTGAAGGGATGCAAACGAATTATAAAGATGAAATTATGGCGAACTATACTTATAGTGCTGTAGAATTGGAAACGATGAAATTAATAAATGATTATAGGATGTCAAGAGGATTGGATTCTATACAAGTAAAAGATTATCTTTCTTTCAAGGCTGAAGAACATGATAATAATATGATCGAAAGCAATTTGGTAAGCCATAATGATTTTGTAAGTCGATCTGAAAATATAAGAAAAGTATTGGGAGCAAAAAATGTAGGCGAAAATGTTGGATACAATTATCAGTCTCCAGAAGGTGTTTTAAATGGATGGTTAAATAGTCCAGAACATAAAAAAATTATTGAGGGAGATTTTAATTATTTTGGTATTTCGATGAGGATAAGTCCTGATGGTAAAAAATATTACACTAGTATTTTTGCAAAAATTTAGAAGCTTATGCTTTCTAATGCATCCAACTGAAAAGCTGCGTAAGCGTCTCCAGACTGTCCCAAAAAAGTTAGACACTATTCGTGAACGTAAGAATAAGAAATTCTTGTTTTTTTGTTATTATGTGGTTTATAATGAATAAGTTATATCTTTAGGGTAAACATTGTAAAATGACAAAAGCGAAAGAAGAAGTAATATGGATAACAGGCGCTTCATCTGGCATTGGAAAATCAATGGCTTTTGAATGGAGCAGATTAGGATATAAAGTTGTTCTTTCGTCAAGACGTAAAGAATTATTGGATAAAGTTGCCGTCACAATTAGAGATTCTGGCGGACAAGCATTAGTAATTCCGTGTGACATAATGGAAGAAACCTCTATTGAAAATGCAGTCCAACAAATTATTAAAGAATTGGGGCGTTTGGATATAGTGGTCGCTAATGCTGGTTTTGGCGTTTTTGGAAGCATTGAAAACTTAACGGCTAAAGATTGGAATAGACAATTACAAGGCAATGTTGCAGGATTAGCCTTAACGGTAAAATATGCACTGCCACATTTAAAGAAAAGCAAAGGACGAATTGGTTTAGTTGGAAGTGTAAGTGCTTATCTTCCTAATCCTAATGTTGGTGCATACGGAGCTTCGAAAGCTGCTGTAAACTCTATTGGACAGACTTTGCAGGTTGAATTAATGGGAACAGGCGTTACTTGTACCACAGTGCATCCCGGATTTGTAGTTTCGGAAATTGCACGAATTGACAATGACGGAGTCTGGCATCCTGAGCAGCAAGATTTACGGCCGTCAAGTTTAATGTGGCCTAGCGATAAAGCTGCCAAAGTAATGGTGCAAGCTATTTTAAAACGAAAGAGAAATTACATTTTCACAGGTCATGGCAAACTTGCTGTTTGGCTGCAAAGATGGTTTCCTGGAGTGATGAGATCTATAATTTCAAAAGGTCCAAAGCCTGATTTATGATTAAAAAGCTTAAATTAAATCTATGTTAAAAGAGCGACTTTATTTCAATATTAATGTGAAATTTGTGAAATGTCTAATTAATAACAAGATGATATGGAAGGTCAAATTATAGAATTGGAAAAAAAATACTGGAACGGAGTTGAAAATAATGATTATGAAACAGTAAGAAATTTGACATTTTTTCCTTGCATAGTTGCCGGAAAAAATGGTATTCAGAGCATCAGTGAGACTGAGTTCAAAAATATGTTCGACTCTGGGCAGACCAATAAAATAAAAGTGCTGAACATCTATGATGTAAAAGAAAAACTAATTGCCGAAAATACTGCTGTAATAGGATATCGTCTTGATTTTGAGATAGTAGATCAAAGTCAAAAAGCGCCTATAAAGTGTGTCTGCACTTCTACTTGGGTTAAAGAAAACAACAAATGGGCATGTGTGATGCATACCGAAACAGAACTGGAAATAAAATCGTAATTTGGTATTGCTTTAATAATAAAATTAACCGCAATTTTATGAGTACTACATTCAATTATGAAATTTATTTTGACAAAAAAATGACAGATGAAGAATCAACGGTATTTTGTAAATTAATGGAAGAAGCAACTACTAATCCGAAATTGATAATTTCGCAAGCTATAGGCGAAGATTTTGTGAAAGGATTTGTAGAATACTGCTTTAGTGGAATGGATAAAGAAAATTCGATAAAATATTTTATTCAACAAATCAATACATTGGATTATAAACTTGAAATAAAAAATTGTAATTGAGGCATCCTTCTTCTGTTCCTCAATAACGCAAGCGTCCCGCCCGTGAACAAAACAATATAAAGCTTCAGAAAAAGTTTCAAAAAATAAAAAAGCTTCAGAGAAATCTGAAGCTTTTTTATTTAGTACAGGGAAGCATTCAAATAGGTGATCATCTTGGATTATTACAATATTTTAGCATGTGCTTCTTAATTTTTTCTATTCTTTTTGCTTGTATAACCACTCATATTAAGTGCTAAAAAGCCTCAATCAAATTTAGTGTCCTTTTAACAGTTTGTAGTGAAAAAAATATATATTTGAGAGATAAATAATGTATGAAATTTATCACACATAGCTATCCAAATTTGGATGGCTATGTGTGGTTTTGTCACACATGTAAATAAGTGGGTGGCTATTTTGCGAGACATCTCACCTACATTAATTAACAAAAAAATAAAAAATGAAATTAACAATTACAATTGGACTTCTTTTAATTGCACATCTTACATTTGGACAAGACAGAATTCAAAAAATTGACAGTTTGCTCAATTCACTTTATTCAAAAGAGAAAATCAATGGAAATTTTCTAATTGCAGAAAAAGGGAAAGTTATTTATAAACATAGTTTTGGACTTGCAAACGAAACAACAAAAGAAAAATTGAACGAAAATTCGATTTTTGAATTGGCATCTTGTTCAAAGCAGTTCACAGCTATGGGGATAATGATACTTAAAGAAAAAGGGAAGTTGAATTTGGACGATGACATCAAAAAATACTTACCCGAACTTTCTTTTTATAAAGGTGTAACTGTAAGAAACTTATTGAACCATACTGGAGGTCTGCCAGACTATATGCAGCTTATGGATAGTCTATTTGATAAATCTAAAATTGCCACGAACAAAGACATAATTGATATATTTAGTAAACATCAGCCAAAAATATTATTTGAGGCAAATACTAAATGGGAATATAGCAATACGGGCTATGCACTATTGGCATCAATAATTGAGAAAGCATCAGGTATGACATACGCTGACTATCTAAAAACAGCTATTTTCCAACCGTTGAAAATGAAAAATACCTTTGTTTACAATCGTAGATTATCGCCAAAGAAAATTGACAATTATGCTTTTGGTTATGTTTACTCAGATAGTTTGAAAAAATATGTTTTACCAGACGAATTGAAAGAGACTAAAATGGTTATTTGGCTTGATGGTATTGTTGGAGACGGAACAGTCAATTCAACTGTAAACGATTTACTGATTTGGGATCGAGCATTATATATCAATAAATTACTCACAAAAGAGGGAATGAAAGCAGTTTTTGAATTAACAACTTTGAAAGACGGAGCTAAAAGGAATTATGGTTTTGGTTGGGGAATTGAAGAAAATGCTGATTTTGGAAAAATTGCAAACCATGATGGAGGTTGGCCAGGTTATGTAACTTTTATCGATAGGCATATTACAAATCATAAAACAATAATAATACTTCAAAATCACAGCAACGTTTCAATTCCTTCTAAAGCAATTAGAAATATTTTATATAATAAACCATTGCCTGCGCAAAAAATCAGAAAAGAAATTAGTATTACAACTGAAGAACTTCAAAAGTTTGTTGGGACTTATGAAGTTGAAAAAGATTTTGAAATCAAAATTTCATTAGATAAAGACCAACTATTTTCACAATTGACAGGACAAGATGCGTACCGAATATTTGTAGAAAGTGAAATGTTATTTTTCTACAAAGTAGTAGATGCGCAAATTCAGTTTGAAAAGAACGAAAAAGGAGAAATTTCAAATTTGTTTTTATTACAGAATGGAAAAAAGATAGAAGCAAAACGGACGAAATAAAAATTCCGATCACTTCGATATATAGACAGCGATAGCGCAGATTTGCAATTTGTGGCCTACAAAGAGAATCAAAAAATGGGTAAAAATAAAAAAAGCTTCAGAGAAATCTGAAGCTTTTGTCTTAGTAGCCCCGCCCGAACTAATGTCGAACTTTTTTCAGGAGGATTTGGAACGTTTA
>NZ_JAEFCA010000019.1 GCF_016405855.1 Flavobacterium sp. IB48 | reverse complement strand
CCCCGCCAAGCTGAATAATAGAAATAGTTATACCAAAAGCCTGCAATATAAAAGGCCCTACAAACAAAATACAAACACAAAAACCAAATGCGTAAAATGTTATTTTTCGTACCGCATTTCTTTTTTGAATCGGCGTAAGATTTTTCAAATATGGGCTTATCAAAAAGGCAGATCCTAAAGGATTGATAACAGGAAACAAAGCAATTATTCCCATAAAAACCAAGTTAACAAATGAACTGTTAAAAATATTTGCATCTAACATATTAGTCAATAATAAAATTAAAAATTTGGTTTGGCATTCTTTCATTCAATTTTTAATTCGATCATAATAGAATATCTCTAACAAAAGAATGAAAAATTGAAAATTACAATAATTTTAGTTTAGATACCAACTTCGTTCTTGATAAATATACATTTATTGAACAAGAACCATTCTTGCAAAACATCAATAGTTTCCTAGATGAACAAATCAGAATCAACTAACAACACTGAAAAATTATTGACATGTAATTGCAAATCGACACTAAATGTTATACTTTTAAGAGTAAAAAGCAGGTCGCATTTTACTTTTCATAATATTAAAAAAAATGGATAAAGAGACTAAACAAGTGATAAGTGAACACATGGCAAATGAAAGAACATTTCTGGCATGGGTTCGAACAGGCATCGGGATTATGGTCTTTGGGTTTGTCATTGTAAAATTCTCTTTATTTGTCAACCAATTACCTGCCAGTTTTTTTCAAAAAGCCAATGTTACAAGAAACAGCTTTACTAATTTTATGGGTATAGGTTTCGTTTTAACAGGCACTCTTGTCATATTACTATCCTATTTTAAATACAAAAAAACATATAAACAGTTACAGAAAGGAGAATACTTTTATTCTACCGGATTATTAACGGCAGTAACAGTTATTATATCTTTAATGAGCATTCTTCTCATAGGATATTTAATTATGGCTGCATACCCCTCAGACTTTTGATTCATTCTATTCTTTGCTATTGAAATGATTTCTGTTTGCAAAACACAGATCGTTGATGAATTAACGCATTTGAATCTCTACTGAGTCAAATTCTATGTATAAACTATTTTAAATAAACATCCCCTTCATCAACAGCGCTTTTATATCGCTTATAATTTATTACATCGTAAGAAGAACCAATAAAACGCAATTGCATTAATTTTTACAATGATTTTTCAATACAGAATATAATATTTTTTGAGAAATCAGGTTATTAATACTATTAAAAGGCTTCTCCAATACGGAAATAAAGTCCCCAATCTCCTTTGCCTACAGCCCCGTCTAATCCTACATTAAATTTTTCATTTTTAAATGCCTTATAACGATATCCTACACCACCTCCAGGATATAATTTCCAATTAAAATCATTTGTATCAGATCCGTAAATCGTAGCAACCCCTGCAAATCCAACTAGACCCATTTTTTTATTAAAGTTGTACCTGTATTCCCCTTGTAAATCAATAAGCCCATCGCCACGATATTTTCCTTCAGAGTATCCCCTGATATCTTTACTTCCAATGACCACTTGCTGTTCAAATGCTATATTTCCTAACCCGAACTTACCCGAAAAACGGAAAGCCAATACATCAGTTCCATGTCGTATGGGAAAATAGGAGTTGTACTCTGAGAAAATTTTATTTGCACTGACATCATTTCCAAACCATGTTGGATAACTTAACCAGCGTAATTTTATTTTATTTCCTTTGGTTGGATAATAAACAGCATCACGAGTATCATAAAACATAATTACCTGTAAACCATTTGTATGAGTAACAGAAGATGGCTCAACATCATCCTCATAATTTGTATCATAATGTGCATAAGTATAACCCAAACCAGCATATAAAGACTTTATTACTTTACGTTGCAAAGAGAAGTTTATCATGGTGGCTTTGGTTCCGTAATCATAAAAATCAGGGACGTCAACATCATCTACATAATACTGTGCGTTCTTATTACCTGTTGCAAAAAATAATTGAGCCCGCCAGTTATCTTCTTTAAAATACCATCTATTAAAAGAGGCAATAAAATAAGATTTATTGGTGGTATAAACAGCCGAAACACCAGATAAGGATTTAGAAGAAATAGTATCGGTCTTGTCAAGTTTGTACATCATCATTGGAATAGCTCCAAACATAAATTCAAGAGTCCTGTTGTAGTTAAGGTAAGGCATTACATTAAAATCAATATTCTTGACATGACTATTGGAAACAGCGGTACTATCCTCTGACTTTTTTTGCGCCCAAGACAATGAGAAATATAAGGATAGTATTATTGCTAGTATTTTCTGCATAAGACGCTATTTATTTGGGAAACATAATACATGTAAATTAAATCAAAGTAGATCAATATTGATGCATTAACGCATTTGAATTTTTACTGAGTCAATTTCTATAAAACTATTTTAAATCTCCATCAC
>NZ_JAEFCA010000018.1 GCF_016405855.1 Flavobacterium sp. IB48 | reverse complement strand
CTGCCTGCTACATGATGATTTCTACCCGTAAGTAACGCTGCCCTTGAGGCGCTGCATATTGCGGTAGTGTGAAAACGGTTGTATTTAATACCTTTGTCTGCTAATTTATCTAAATAAGGCATTGGAACAGGACCTCCGAAGGTTCCAGCCATACCAAAACCAACATCATCTAATAAAATTACCACAACATTTGGTGCGCCTTTCGCAAGTGAGGGAAGTTCAGGCCATGCCTGTTTCGACTTATCATAGGTACGTTCTACTTTACCTTTAAACGCAGGGTCGTCATACGGGAGTTTTTCGCCTGTGTTTTGTGCTTTAACACTTGTGAATAACAAAGCACCAAATGAGACCAACATAAATCTGATAATTTTTTTAGCTTTCATAATATGTGTTTTAATAAATTATTAAAAAAATATTTTAGTATTTCTCCACTATTGGAGGCATCCAGGTGCCGTCTATTACAGACTGTTTAGGTCCATAGGAACGCAGATAAACAGAAAAATGTCCCTTAGGTGCCGGAAGCCAGTTACTTTCTTTATCAGTCCCAGGCGATTTCGCCCCGGCATATAAAGTAAGCGAGCCATCTGCATTTCTTTTGAGGCTTTTGTTTTTTGTTCCTAGCGAATATCGCTTTAAAGAATTTGGATGAAAGAAATGATGATCATTATAAAGGGTCAAAGACCAAAATCCTTCAACAGGTGGTTCTTGTCCAGCTTTGAAAGTTACTTTATAAGAGTTGTTGCCATCGAGTTCTTTTCCTGAGCTGTCAAAATCAGTATAAATATATTTGGTTTCTGTATACACATTCTCATACATATTTGATTTTGATGTAGCGGTACGCACAAAGTAATCTACTCCAAAATCCGCATTATTTTTATCAGAAAACCAACCATTACCAGCCGGAACGCCATTGTATTTCCATTGTTTTAAAGGCTGGATCATTTCTTTATCGGCAGTTAGAGCAACCTCTTTTAAAACAGCCATCAAGGACGGGTCTTTTTTGGCAGCATCCAGCACAGCATTAATGGTAGCGTAAATACTTTCCTCTCCCTTTAAAGGAGGAACTTTTTTCATGATATCTGGCAACTGATCGAAAAAGGTAGCTGCCGGCACCCATTGAATTTCTTCATCACTGCTTTTGCCAGGCACAGGGAAATGAGGCACTTTTTTCCAGTCGATAGTTTTCATTTTTCCGTCAAATTCAGTAAGCGGGTAAGCCATTATTTGGTTCAAAACAGGCTGAATTGCTTTTCTGTCTTCGTCTGTATCATTTAGAAACACTCTCGGACAAAAAGCAGCCAGTTCTGTGGAAGATCGAAAAACCCCAGAAATACCAGCAGGTACTTTTCCTTTCCAGTTCGGACCAACCATTAAATAAAAACCGGGTTTGGTTCCATATTGTTTACCAAGTTTTGAAAATTCATCTGTTCTGGCATCCCATGCAGCATACACCCAAAAGCGATCGCCAAAATCCGGTACCTGCATTACCACGGGCATATCATCCAGAGAGCCATAACCCATGCCATAAGTAACATCCTGATTGGGACAGGCTACAAAGCGTTGGTCTGGTGCTATGTAATCTGTAAGCATTGCAATATGCCCCACAGGAGCATTAGGTAAAACACCTCCTCGCAAGCCAGGTTCAGATACTGATGTAAGTGCAACACGTCTGTTAAAACTATTTACAATAGGCCATCCCCATACGTAGGCAAACTGACCAATAGCACGAACATATTCCTTAGAAAATGTTGTTCCGGCAAAACTTCCTTTAAGATTAACTTTACTTGAATCAATGGAAGCATTTGTTGAATCTTGAGCAGTAACAGAAGTTTCATTCACTACAGTTTCCTTTTTACATGAAGTCATAGACACAATTAAGACACAGAGGCAAAACGATAATTTTCTCATAATATAAATATTTAAGTAATTGATTATAGTAACATTAATTAAATTTAAACTACTTTTTTATTATAACCGATTATTGTTGCCTTGGTTATGTTGCATTTTATAAAGTGAAACATCATTTCTTTAATGATGCAGGCATTCCATATGTAAAAATTGTATTTCTTAGCATTAGATTCAAAAGTTCGTCAACATTTATGAAAAAAAACCTGCCAAAGAGCAGGTTTCTCCGAACTAATAACTAACCAAAAACAAGAAATTTAAAATTTTTAATTATAAAATAATTAATTAAACATCTTACATTTTATTACATTTTTTATCATACCTAATAGAAATAGTATTAATCACAAATTACTCAAGGTCTTATCTCTATATTCTAAACCAATCCATTAATCGTTTTTTTCATAATGCATATTGCGTATCATATAAAATAAGATCTCTTCCTCTAATTCCTTTGATAAATTATCCGACTTTAACTTCGAATGAAAAAAATGCTCAAACTTTTTTTGATACTTCTTAGATTTTTTTGCAGCCCCGCAATACTGGTCGCATAAATTTTTAAATTTGTCATCACATAAATATAAGATTTTTATAGTTTCTATATATTCTACAAATTTTCCACTGTATAACTCTTCAGGAATAGACATAGTTTATTAATTTGGGTTCATACGATTCTCTCATTACAAGCAATCTCTTCTAATAGTTTAAAAAAAGCAGCTGACAAATTATTGGTATGAATTCCGAAAATCTCTCTATGAACCAGGAAA
>NZ_JAEFCA010000017.1:3670-4739 GCF_016405855.1 Flavobacterium sp. IB48 | reverse complement strand
CAGCCAAGAAGTCTGGATGAGAAAGGAATGGAAGAAATGAGAAAACGCCAGGATGCTGTTACTGTGGTAGCGGGATCTGCCAAACCCTATGTTTCAGAAGTAAAATATGATGTTACTTCGTTTAATAAATTAAGAGGAGAATTACTTAAAAGAGCCATTACCGAAGGCGTGATTGAAAAAGGTTTTGTTGATAGCAAAAAGAATATAGTAAGCCCTCAATATCAAATGATAAACCTTGCAGGATGGGCTGGATTGCCTGCCAAACATGCTTATTATTTTGTTGTTCTACCCGGGGATGAAGGTGCAAAAGAAGGAAAACACAGTTCTGTTACTTTCAAAAAACCTGATCTTCAATACAAAAGAGCAGGTTACTGGTCTATCACCATCTACGACGAACAAGGCTGGGTTGTAACTGATCCTTTTAATATGAACAGTAGTAAAGCAAAGCCAAATCCTGACGGCACCATTACACTTAATTTTAATGGCGGACCTGATGCCATTAACAATATAAAAGTTCCTAAAAACTGGAATGCATTATTCAGATGTTATCTTCCTTCTTCTGTAGAAACCATTGTAGAATACAGAAAAGATTTTGTAAAAAATCATAAAGTGTTGGAAGTAAAATAAGATTAATAAATTTTTAAATATTCATTAAATGAATTTCAGGATATAAGATTGAATCCTGACATGCCTATAGATGAAAATTATCATCCTCCATTTAAATTTCAAGGCAGTTTAACTAATGTGCATTTAGATTAAAAAATGAGATTTAAAATTGTGGTTGATGAAATTCACTAATTAGAAAGCATAGAAAAAGTTAAATATAAGTTGTTATAACTTTTGATAATAATTAAGAGATGATAGCCCCTTATAAAGTAACCATTAACAATTACGCTCGTAATTTTAATACAAGGAAAGAATTAAGAACATAATATATCAATAAATTAAATCAATACCCGATGAAAAAGAAATTAGTAAGAATATCTATTTTATTTCTACTGGTAGTAGGAATAGGAACTTCGTGCAAAAAAAAATCACAGGAAACTACCACTAGTTCGGAAACTGAGAT
>NZ_JAEFCA010000017.1:1819-3573 GCF_016405855.1 Flavobacterium sp. IB48 | reverse complement strand
TGCTTCCAAAAAAAGAAAAAATGAGCCCTGAATATGCGCAAAAACTTGGTGAGTTTGCCTACGTTTGGGGATGGCCAATGGTAAATATGTTAAATCGTAGAGCTACTATTACAAAAGCACCAAAGCCTGCCTATTTAAATGGTGTGTTACCTGTGGCACCGCAAGGGCAATTAGCAATGCTTAATGACTATATCACTCCTGACGAAACATTTGTTACCTGTCCAAATCAGGATGTGGTATATGGATTGGGTTTCTTTGATTTAGACTCGCAGCCTGTTGTGATACAAGTTCCTGATTTTAAAGACCGTTTTTGGGTATATGCTTTATATGATCAAAGAACAAATCAATTTGGACAATTAGGTAAACCTTATGGAACAAAACCTGGTTTTTATTTACTTGTAGGTCCAAATTGGAAAGGAGAAAAACCAACAGGAATTACAGACGTTGTAAAATCTCCGACAACTTTGGCAAATTCTATTCCGAGAGTATTCCAAAATGATACAAAAGAAGATAAACAAGCTATTCAGCCTGTTATAAACCAAATTGTTGCTTATCCTCTTTCTGAATTTGATGGTAAGATAAAAACTATAGTTTATAAAAAATTACCTGTTATACAAGGTCCTGCCTCTGATGGTAAAGAAACCAAATGGGTAGTGCCTGAAAAGTTTTTTGATGAAAATCAATTGGGCAAGGTATTAGAAATTTTACCACCGCTAGAAGGGGAACAAGAGTTGTATGCTCAATTGAAAGAGCTGTTAGCTGCAGCTAAATCAGATCCTGCTATAAAAGAAGCTCTGGTTCAAACAGCTCAAAAAACGGAAGAAAATACAATTAAAAGTTTTTTTCTTTGGAAAAACAACGGAGTAGCAGCAGGGAATGGCTGGAATCGTTCGTATTACAGTGCGGATTGGACCGGTTCTGGAAAATATGATTACTATAACAGGGCAGCAACTGCAAAATCGAACATGTTTGATAACAGACCTAACGAAACACAATACTATTATACTGATATGGCATCAGATAAATCACAGCTGGAAGGTAAAAATAATTATAAAATTACTTTTGCTAGCGGTCAGGAACCTCCTGTAGACGGTTTTTGGTCTTTGACCTTATATAATGAGCATCATTTATTCTCTAAAAATAGCATAAACCGTTATTCACTAGGTACAAAAAACAAAGGCCTTAAGAAGAATAAAGACGGGTCGTTGACCATTATTGTGAGTTCAGTTTCTCCCGGAGCTGAGATGGAGAGCAACTGGCTGCCATCTCCAAAGGGTACATTTTCTTTATACATACGAGCTTATTGGGGCAAAGAGGGCGTTACAAAAGGCACTTGGACACCTCCTGTAATTACTAAGTATTGAATTTTTGATGATGATAATTTAGTGAGCCAAATGAAATGACAGAGTAATAAATGAATTTGTATGGATGATCTCTGGGTTGTAATGTATCCTTTTCATATGAACAGTAATAGTGCAAAGCCAAATACTGAAGGTACCATTACACTTAAATTTTAATGGCGGTCCCGATGCCATTAACAATATAAAGGTTCCTGAACACTGGAATGCATTATTCAGATGTTATCTTCCTTTTGCTGCAGAAAGTATTGTAGAACACAGAAAAGATTTCGTAAAAAATCACAGAGAGGTAGAAGTGAAATAAGATTAATAAATTTTTAAAATTTAGTATTATGAAAAATAAATATTTTAATTTATTTCTCTCAGCGCTATTTTTAGTAGCTGGCTACAGAGGAA
>NZ_JAEFCA010000017.1:0-1723 GCF_016405855.1 Flavobacterium sp. IB48 | reverse complement strand
TAATTTTGACAGGGAAAAAGATGGTTTATGGTGGAAGGACCGTAAATGGGTGGCTCATGCTAAAACTAAATATGATGACTTCATGCATACTTTGTTGGATGAAGAATACAGAAATCGTATCACGGGTTACACAGATGTAGATGCAAAAGCTCATATGTACGTCAACCATTATTCAATAAGTACAGGTATGATGTCTTCAATACCTGGATTAGGGGCAAAATATGGAAATGCATATAAAGACAGTGATGGCGATTATATAAGAGGAGAGAATAGTTATAAAATAACTTTTCCGGCAAATCCACCGGCAGGGCTTTTTTGGTCGTTTACTATTTATGATGCTGAAACGGCAGCTGGAGTAGATGCTAAAGATCAGGTATATTCATCTTTAAATTCAATGAATAATTTAGTTAAGAACAGTGATGGTTCTTTCACAATTTATATTGCTCCTGAAAAACCAAAAGGGAATGTAAACTGGATAAAAAGTGTTCCTAAAAGAGGCTGGTTTGCTTTGTTTAGATTCTATGGGCCAAAACAAGAGTTTTTTGACAGAAAATATAAAGTGGGAGATATCGAAAAAGTTAAATAAATAAAAATGTAACTATGAAAAAGTCAATAATTTTTACAACAGTTTTTACTCTGGTATTCACATTACAAAGCTGTAAGGACAAAAAAAGTACTGAAGCTGCAACAGAAACAACAGAAACAACAGAACCCGTGAAAGATTCTACAGTAAGTGTAACCAAAGATAATTTTGCCTATGCCATGACCGATATGGCCATGCAGAAGGAGTTTGAGCAAGGCGGTGATAATAAATTCAATCACCACAGAAAACCAATGCCGCTTGACGAACAGCCGGCACCTCTTATGAACCGCGATACCAATTATTCTTTTGCCATTCTGGACGGAAAAGGAGATGTGGCTATTACGCTTCCTAAAAATGACGGCCGTTATATGTCACTTCATATTATGAACCACGAACATATTACTTACAAAGTATATTATGGACCGGGAAGATATGTAATTCCGGCCTCTAAGACTACCGATTTCTTTTATGCCAATGTCAGAATACAGATAAACCCTAAAGATCCTGCTGATATTAAAAAAGTAAATGATTATCAGGATCAGCTTAAAATTGAATTCCTTAATGGTTATAAACCAAGGTCTTTTAAGGCAACCAACTGGAATATGAAGGAATTCGATGAGGTGCGTAAGGGTTATGTAGAAGCAGCTCAAAAAGAAGGGGTTCAGGGAACTATGGGAACAGAAGACAAACCTGTTTCTCTTGAGGCCAGAAACAGAGGTGTTGCAATTGCAACAGGACTTTTGCCTGATAAAGAGGCTATTTATTTAACTGCAAAACATGAAGCAGAAAAAGGCAAAAGCTATAAAGCAGTTTATAAAGTGCCTGAATTGCGTGACCCAAAACTTGGTTTTTATTCCATTACCGTTTATGGTGATGATCAGTACCTGAAAACCGACCAAGGATCAATTATAAGTAATAAAGATGTTAAACTGAATCCTGACGGTAAAACTTTTGACCTTTATTTTGTGCCTGAAGCAGAGTTTGGAAAAGGCAAACACGCCAACGAGGTCATTATACCAACTCAACCGTTCTGGACTTGTACAAGAGTATATATGCCTGGGGAATCTGTAACAAATGGCAGTTATAAATTACCAGTCCTGACTAAGATCTAAAAAATAGTTTAGTTCACCAATCTGATAC
>NZ_JAEFCA010000016.1 GCF_016405855.1 Flavobacterium sp. IB48 | reverse complement strand
AATTTTCGCTTTGCGACCTGCCCGCGACGGGCAAATATTTTAACATACTGGGATAAAGAAACAAATAAGCCTTATTTTAGAAAGTTTCCTCCCGATCCGCCTGGGCGGATCGGGAAAAGGGTGTGCATAAGCTTACGGATTATTAGTACTACTCGACTATGACATTACTGCCTTTACATCTGTAGCCTATCAACGTGGTCATCTTCCACGATCCTTAAAAGAAATCTCATCTTGTGGTGGGTTTCGCGCTTATATGCTTTCAGCGCTTATCCCTTCCCAACGTAGCTACTCTGCGGTGCCCCTGGCGGGACAACAGATACACTAGAGGTTAGTCCAATTCGGTCCTCTCGTACTAGAATCAGATCCACTCAAATTTCTAACGCCCGCAGTAGATAGAGACCGAACTGTCTCACGACGTTCTGAACCCAGCTCGCGTGCCACTTTAATGGGCGAACAGCCCAACCCTTGGGACCTTCTCCAGCCCCAGGATGTGACGAGCCGACATCGAGGTGCCAAACCCCCCCGTCGATATGAGCTCTTGGGGGAGATCAGCCTGTTATCCCCGGCGTACCTTTTATCCTTTGAGCGATGGCCCTTCCATGCGGAACCACCGGATCACTATGCTCTACTTTCGTACCTGATCGACCTGTATGTCTCTCAGTCAAGCTCCCTTATGCCATTGCACTCTACGCACGGTTACCAAGCGTACTGAGGGAACCTTTAGAAGCCTCCGTTACTCTTTTGGAGGCGACCACCCCAGTCAAACTACCCACCAAGCACTGTCCCCCACATTGCGGGGTTAGGCCTCAGATAAACAAAGGGTTGTATTTCAACAATGACTCCACAACGCCTGGCGACGCCGCTTCATAGTCTCCAACCTATCCTACACATCATTTATCCAAGGTCAATACTAAGCTATAGTAAAGGTGCACAGGGTCTTTTCGTCCCACTGCGGGTAAACGGCATCTTCACCGTTACTACAATTTCACCGAGCTCATGGCTGAGACAGTGTCCAGATCGTTACACCATTCGTGCAGGTCGGAACTTACCCGACAAGGAATTTCGCTACCTTAGGACCGTTATAGTTACGGCCGCCGTTTACTGGGGCTTCAATTCAATGCTTCTCCGAAGATAACATCTCCTCTTAACCTTCCAGCACCGGGCAGGTGTCAGGCCCTATACTTCATCTTACGATTTTGCAGAGCCCTGTGTTTTTGATAAACAGTCGCCTGGACCTCTTCACTGCGGCCCCGATTGCTCGGGGCGACCTTTCTCCCGAAGTTACAGGTCTATTTTGCCTAATTCCTTAGCCATGAATCTCTCGAGCACCTTAGGATTCTCTCCTCAACTACCTGTGTCGGTTTACGGTACTGGTTCTTATTGCCTGAAGTTTAGAGGTTTTTCTTGGAAGCCCTTAGGCGCACTATCTCTTTGTCCGAAGACTCCGAGTACTATCGCATTTCGCCAAGCTCTACGGATTTGCCTATAGAGCCTATAGCTAGGTGCTTTAACGAACTATTCCGTCAGTTCGCGGCGCTTTCATCACTCCGTCACCCCATCACAGCAATAAGAAGTACGGGAATATTAACCCGTTGGCCATCGACTGTCCCTTTCGGGTTCGCCTTAGGTCCAGACTAACCCACAGCTGATTAGCATAGCTGTGGAAACCTTAGTTTTTCGGTGTGCGGGTTTCTCGCCCGCATTATCGTTACTTATGCCTACATTTTCTTTTCTGACCGGTCCAGCATACCTTACGATACACCTTCAGCCCTGTCAGAATGCTCCCCTACCACTTGTATTTGCATACAAATCCATAGCTTCGGTAATATGCTTATGCCCGATTATTATCCATGCTCGTCCGCTCGACTAGTGAGCTGTTACGCACTCTTTAAATGAATGGCTGCTTCCAAGCCAACATCCTAGCTGTCTGGGCAGACAAACCTCGTTCTTTCAACTTAGCATATATTTGGGGACCTTAGCTGATGGTCTGGGTTCTTTCCCTCTCGGACTTGGACCTTAGCACCCAAGCCCTCACTGCTGGTAAACATTATATAGCATTCGGAGTTTGTCAGGAATTGGTAGGCGGTGAAGCCCCCGCATCCAATCAGTAGCTCTACCTCTATATAACTATATCCAGCGCTGCACCTAAATGCATTTCGGGGAGTACGAGCTATTTCCGAGTTTGATTGGCCTTTCACCCCTACCCACAGGTCATCCGAAGACTTTTCAACGTCAACCGGTTCGGTCCTCCACTGTGTGTTACCACAGCTTCAACCTGCCCATGGGTAGATCACACGGTTTCGCGTCTAACACTACTGACTAAAGCGCCCTATTCAGACTCGCTTTCGCTGCGGATCCATGGCTTAACCACTTATCCTTGCCAGCAGCGTTAACTCGTAGGCTCATTATGCAAAAGGCACGCCGTCACCCCACGAAAGGGCTCCGACCGCTTGTAAGCGCATGGTTTCAGGATCTATTTCACTCCGTTATTCACGGTTCTTTTCACCTTTCCCTCACGGTACTGGTTCACTATCGGTCTCTCAGGAGTATTTAGCCTTAGCGGATGGTCCCGCCAAATTCAGACAGGGTTTCACGTGCCCCGCCCTACTCAGGATACCGCTATCTATTATGCTCGTTACCCATACGGGGCTGTCACCCTCTATGGCGCTCCTTTCCAGAAGCTTCCGGTTCCTTGCACATAAAATATCGCGGTCCTACAACCCCAACAATGCCGTAACAATGCTGGTTTGGGCTAATCCGCGTTCGCTCGCCACTACTTACGGAATCACTTTTGTTTTCTTCTCCTCCGCCTACTTAGATGTTTCAGTTCAGCGGGTTTGCCCACCTATCGGTGTGCTATGTCTTCAACATAGCGGGTTGCCCCATTCGGATATCTGCGGATCGATCGGTGTGTGCCCGTCCCCGCAGCTTTTCGCAGCTTATCACGTCCTTCATCGCCTCTGAGAGCCTAGGCATTCCCCATGCGCCCTTATTTTGCTTATTGCACCAAATCATAATTTAATATGATCCGTTTTGTTTTGTTTCCTATCATATGCATTGCTGCTATAACAGAAAACGCTTTCTACTTTCTTATTATTTTCTTATCCCAATATGTCAATGAACTTTTAAGCTTTCGCTTTTGTGGAGAATAACGGAGTCGAACCGTTGACCTCCTGCGTGCAAGGCAGGCGCTCTAGCCAGCTGAGCTAATCCCCCAATCTAATTATGAATTGTGAATTATGAATTATGAATTTTTTTGTAATTCCTAACCTTTCAACTCTAGAATTTCCTTCTTTTAAGTCAAATAGTAGTCCCGGGCAGACTCGAACTGCCGACCCCTACATTATCAGTGTAGTACTCTAACCAGCTGAGCTACGAGACTCTGTTTTACTTAAGTTTTATCATTTTTTTAAATTAACAGCAAGAGCAATACAATTTCAAGATCCAAAAAACCGATGCTGCGCATCTTATTTCCCAAACGTGTGCAAGCACTAACATTAGGGCTCTAGAAAGGAGGTGTTCCAGCCGCACCTTCCGGTACGGCTACCTTGTTACGACTTAGCCCTAGTTACCAGTTTTACCCTAGGCAGCTCCTTGCGGTCACCGACTTCAGGCACCCCCAGCTTCCATGGCTTGACGGGCGGTGTGTACAAGGCCCGGGAACGTATTCACCGGATCATGGCTGATATCCGATTACTAGCGATTCCAGCTTCACGGAGTCGAGTTGCAGACTCCGATCCGAACTGTGACCGGCTTTATAGATTCGCTCCCCCTCGCGAGGTGGCTGCTCTCTGTACCGGCCATTGTAGCACGTGTGTAGCCCAAGGCGTAAGGGCCGTGATGATTTGACGTCATCCCCACCTTCCTCACAGTTTGCACTGGCAGTCTTGTTAGAGTTCCCGACACTACTCGCTGGCAACTAACAACAGGGGTTGCGCTCGTTATAGGACTTAACCTGACACCTCACGGCACGAGCTGACGACAACCATGCAGCACCTTGTAAACTGTCTTGCGAAAGATCTGTTTCCAAATCGGTCAGTCTGCATTTAAGCCTTGGTAAGGTTCCTCGCGTATCATCGAATTAAACCACATGCTCCACCGCTTGTGCGGGCCCCCGTCAATTCCTTTGAGTTTCATTCTTGCGAACGTACTCCCCAGGTGGGATACTTATCACTTTCGCTTAGCCACTGAAGTTGCCCCCAACAGCTAGTATCCATCGTTTACGGCGTGGACTACCAGGGTATCTAATCCTGTTCGCTACCCACGCTTTCGTCCATCAGCGTCAATAAATTGGTAGTAACCTGCCTTCGCAATTGGTATTCCATGTAATCTCTAAGCATTTCACCGCTACACTACATATTCTAGTTACTTCCCAATAATTCAAGTCCTGCAGTATCAATGGCCGTTCCACCGTTGAGCGATGGGCTTTCACCACTGACTTACAAGACCGCCTACGGACCCTTTAAACCCAATGATTCCGGATAACGCTTGGATCCTCCGTATTACCGCGGCTGCTGGCACGGAGTTAGCCGATCCTTATTCTTACGGTACCGTCAAGCTCCGACACGTCGGAGTGTTTCTTCCCGTACAAAAGCAGTTTACAATCCATAGGACCGTCATCCTGCACGCGGCATGGCTGGTTCAGGCTTGCGCCCATTGACCAATATTCCTCACTGCTGCCTCCCGTAGGAGTCTGGTCCGTGTCTCAGTACCAGTGTGGGGGATCTCCCTCTCAGGACCCCTACCCATCGTCGCCTTGGTAAGCCGTTACCTTACCAACTAGCTAATGGGACGCATGCTCATCTTTCACCGTTGTGACTTTAATACTAGGTTGATGCCAACTTAGTATGCTATGAGGTATTAATCCAAATTTCTCTGGGCTATCCCTCTGTGAAAGGCAGATTGCATACGCGTTACGCACCCGTGCGCCGGTCTCAAGCACCGAAGTGCTCTACCCCTCGACTTGCATGTGTTAAGCCTGCCGCTAGCGTTCATCCTGAGCCAGGATCAAACTCTTCATCGTATATTTTAATATTATATTGCGATGCGCTAAACTTAGCGGTTCTTTATCGAATCTCTCGATTCTAATGCTCTTATTCTTTATGTTCTGAAATCTCTTTCAGAACGGCTGTCAATTCAATATGTCTACGAACGTGTCTTTATTTCTTCATCGCTTGTGTTTCAAAGCGGGTGCAAAA
>NZ_JAEFCA010000015.1 GCF_016405855.1 Flavobacterium sp. IB48 | reverse complement strand
GTGCTTAAGACTGTTGTAGTTGTCTGATCGGCGTACCATCTAAAAACTGGAGTAGTGACTGTTGCAGACGAAGCCGACAGAGAGGCTGAAGAGCCTGAACAGATCATCGCGTCTGCGGCTGTTATGTCTGAAGCCAATCCCAGAGAGTTTACCGTTACCATTACCGCTTTTCTGGTGTTTGGAAGATTTTCGCAAACCCCGTCACCGCTTACGCTAACATAATAGGAAGTTGTAGCTGTTGGCGAAGGGCTGTATGAAGCTCCCGTGCTTAAGACTGTTGTAGTTGTCTGATCGGCATACCATCTAAAAACTGGCGTAGCGACTGTTGCAGACGAAGCTGTCAAAGAAGCAGAAGAACCCGAACAGATTGTCGCATCGGCAGCAGTGATGTCTGAGGCCAGCCCTAAAGAATTTACCGTTACCGTCACCGCTTTTCTCGTGTTTGGAAGATTTTCGCAAACCTCGTCACCGCTTACGCTAAGATAATAGGAAGTTGTCACTGTTGGCGAAGGGCTGTATGAAGCTCCCGTGCTTAAGACTGTTGTAGTTGTCTGATCGGCATACCATCTAAAAACTGGCGTAGTGACTGTTGCAGACGAAGCCGTCAAAGAAGCTGAAGAGCCTGAACAGATTGTGGCATCAGCCGCAGTTATGTCTGAGGCCAATCCCAGAGAATTTACCGTTACCGTTACTGCTTTTCTTGTATTAATAGCATTATCACAAATATTAGTACCTCTAACACTAACATAATAAGTTGTCGTAACTGTTGGTGTAGGGTCGTAATAATCTCCAACGAAAAGAGGATTCGTTGAAGTTTGGCTTTCATACCAAATAAATACAGGACTATCAATTGCAGATGTGGCAATTAGTAGTGCCGCATCACCTGTACAAATTGTCTGATCTGTAGTGTTAATATCTGCCGCAGTTGCCAACGGATTCATAGAAATTGTTACTGCTTTTCTAGTATTTGGAGCATTCTCGCAAACTCCAGTTCCGCTTACACTAACATAATAAGTTGTCGTAACTGTTGGAGACGGACTGTATGAAGCTCCTGTACTTAAGGCTATTGTAGTTGTCTGATCGGCATACCATCTGAATATAGGTGATGTAACCGTAGCTGAAGAAGCAGTAAGAGCAACTGTTTGTCCAGGGCAGGTAATAGCATCTAATGCTGTAATATCTGATGCCTGCCCTAGCGGATTTACATTAGCTGAAACCGCTTTTCTAAAATTTGGAAGATTCTCACACATTCCTGTTCCACTTACACTCACATAATAAGTTGTAGTGGTTATTGGTGAAACATTATACGAAGGCCCTGTGTTAAGAACAGTTGTTGAGGTCTGATCGGCATACCATCTAAAGACGGGACTTACTACATTAGACGACGAAGCTGTCAGTGAAACTGATGAACCATTACAAATTGTTCGATCATTCGCGGTTAAATCCAATTGTGTAGCTAGAGGAGTTACATTGACGACTACCGCTTTTCTAGTGTTGATGACATTTTCACAAACTCCATCTCCGCTTACACTAACATAATAAGTCGTTGTAGCTATTGGAGACGGATTATACGAAACTCCAGTACTTAAAACAGCCGTTGACGTCTGACTGGCATACCATCTAAAAACTGGATTTGTTACCGTAGATGAAGAGGCAGTTAATGACGCAGTAGATCCCAAACAAATTATAGCGTCAGCAGCAGTTATATCAGAAGCGATTCCTAATGCATTCACTGTTACCAAAATTGGTTTTCTTGTATTGGGATCATTTTCACATGTTGCATCTCCTTTAACACTTACGTAGTAAGTTGTGGTTACTGTTGGAGAAACATTATATGATGCTCCATTATTAAGAATAGTAGAAGTTGTTTGATCTGCATACCAAGTAAATACAGGATTTATTACGGTAGCAGAACTTACACTTAGTGTAGCATTATCCCCAGGACAAATTTCTGTATCAGCTCCCGTAATATCGGCAGCTGTTGCAGGTGCATTAACATTAACCGTTACTGTTCTAGTTGTCGATGCAGATGGACAACCACTAGAGCCATTTACAGTATAAGTAATTATAGTACTTCCGGTAGCATTGCCTGTTATTACACCATTTACATCAACAGAAGCAATACCTGCATCATCTGTTGTCCAAACTCCACCCGAATCTCCATCAGTAGTAAACGTTGTCGTTTCTCCGACACAGACATTTTGATTACCCGACAAAGTTCCCGGATTAGATTCTATAATGGTTACGCTTATTGTTGAAGGAATTACAGAACAGCTTCCTGTTTGTACTATCGTATAATTTATGAGGGTTGTACCACGTGAAACCCCTGTTACGACACCATTTACATCTACTGTAGCAATAGCTAAATCATCACTTTCCCATATACCTCCAGGAGCTCCATCTGAACTAAAGGCAGATGTTCCTCCAACACAAATATTTTGATTTCCAGTTAAAGTACCAGAATCAGGAGCATCTTCAATTGTTATTGCTCGAGTTGATGATAAGTCTGAACATCCTCCTGTTCCAGCTACCGTATAAGTTATAGTTGCTACACCTGGCATTAAACCTGTAACAACTCCACTAGCATTAACAGTTGCTATTGTTGGATCACTACTTGACCATATTCCACCGACATCTCCATTTGTAACATAATTGGTGGAAGTCCCTTGACATATGTTTTGAAAACCTAATAAAGTTCCAGGATTTGGTGGAGCCGCTATTGCTAAAGTAACCGGTGTCCTAACAGCACTGGTACAGCTACCGTTGTTTCCTTGAGCATAATAAGTAACTGTTCCTACTGTACTTAAAACAGGAGATGCAACAATGTTTCCAGCTAAAGCAGCATCATACCAAACAACAGATTGACCAGCCGGAACACTAGCCGTTGCCGTTAATGTTGTTGGAAAACATCCTTCAGTTACCGTTGTAGTATTAGTAGGTATACTTGCAGCCGTTAAAGTAATCAAAGCACTATTTGAAATATTTCCTTGAGCATCTCTTCCTAAATAAGCAATTGGGGTCGGATTTATTACGCTAGCAGATTCTGGTTCAAAACTTATCAATCCAACAGAGTTTGCTTTCCATACACCTTCTCCTGGGATAGTTATTCCAACAATATCACCAAACCCATCTATAATAAGATTAGTTCCAGTACCAGGATTAACAAAACCAACTGTTTCAGGAACAATTGTACTACCTGAAGTATCATTTGCAAGAACATTAATAAATCCCGAAGAAGTTCCAACATTAAAACATGCAAAATCAGGTGTTGTAGCAGGAATACCAATTGCATAATCTTCTACCTCACCATTCATAAAAGAACTCCCAGAATCTGACGTTGTTATTGCTTCTGTTGTCACTCTAACTCTAAGATAAGTTTGTGCATGACCACCTGTATTGGTTAAAGCAACATTATTCCAAGTAAGATTAACACTTCCTGATAAAGTACCGGCAGGAGATGTAGCTGTCGTTCCTTCAGATGCTTGAAAAACACCATCGTTATTCCAATCAATCCAAGCTACATAGTTCGCGGGCAGTCCAGTATTATTATTAAAGTTTGCCGCAACTGTATAACTACTTATATTTTGTCCATTATTTGTCAATGGTGGAATTACCTGAACTCCGTCATCATCAATAGAAGCATCGGCCAGAACAGAAGGAAGTCCGTCTGGTTCAGCAAAATTAGTGTTACCTAATGAAAGAGTTCCAACAACTCCATGTGAAGCTCCATCAGATGCCAAAAGCGTTTTATAACTATCTGGCGCATCGCCAAAATCAGAACTAATTGTGATTACAATTGGACTTAATCCCGATGCTTGTACATTGGCCTGAGCAGTGACGCTCCAAATACCAGTCATTAGGAAAAAATCTGTAACATGAGTAGTAGATAACGGAGGAGTAAATAAAACTTGATGATTTAAATCGTCTGGTGTTCCAGACCCTCCGTTTGGTGTTTGTCTTCTAATGGTTATTGTGCTAGGAAGATTTGCACCCGCTATTGTTCCTAGTGAATTATTAATTAAAGTTCTCCAACTATGGCTTGCTCCTATATTAATAGTTTGATTTACAAGCTGTGTATTTCCTCCACTAACAGCATTAGCATAAGGCACAAAAGTATTTCCATTATAACCAAAAAAGGTTACCCATTCAGCATTTCCATTTGGAGTTCCGTGAACCCCATCAATATCCAAAGCAAGAAAATTTATACTTTCAACAGGTCGGTCAAAATAAATTCTAAATCCAATACTAGCAGAACAATTATTTGCCATTCCATTATCTGCATTCAACGTATTTGCCATTTGTATTTTTGTAAAATTAGTTGGTGTTTTATCTCCAACATAGGCAGGAAGTGTATTTCCTGTAAACAATCCTCCAATATCTGGTCCAGCAGTTCCTGAGCCAGAAGGACCAGTAGAATGTGTCGCTCCACCAGTCGTTATAAGTTCTGCTTTTACAATAGTCCCATCAGGCAATCTTTTACCGTTTGGCATTGAGCTTAAAATATCGGCAATAGAAAAACTATAATTTGTTTGCGCTGATGCACTTGTCAACAAAAGCAAAGTAATAAGTACCAAAATGATTTTAATTTTATTTTTCATTATCCATAAATTTTAATGATAATAATATTTCTATTTTATGATAGTCTTTAGTCATCACAAAGCTGTAATAATAAATTCGCTTCGTCTGTTGGCTTGATGTTCTTCTTCGGTACATTTTACACCGTCAGCGCATTTATTAACCAATTGGTTTTCTCCGTATCCTTTTCCAGTCAATCGGTTTGGAGCAATTCCATTTTTAACCAACCATTGAATCGTCGATTTAGCTCTTCTGTCAGATAAAGCTTCGTTATACTGATGTGAAGCCCTACTATCTGTATGCGAACGAACATCTATTTTCATATTAGGATAATCGTTCATAACAGCCAGTATTTTTTCGAGATCTAATGCTGCCTCTCTTCTGATGTTCGACTTGTCTAAATCGAAATAAATCATCTTGATGCCAAAGCATTTTCCTAAATCATCGCCTACAGTAACCTTACATGTTGATTTTTCCAATTGGATTGGAAGAGTAGTTTTTCCGCTTTCTGTTCCAATCGTGACAGTTAGTTCTTTTGTGCTATATTCTGGTTTCTCTGCTCTTACAAAATACATCTTCCCACATTCGACAGAAAAAGTGTATTTGCCAGATGCATCAGAAATTGTGGAACTTTTGAGTGACATATCGCTACCAAATAATGAGACCTTAGTATCTGAAAGAACTGCTCCTGTTTCGGCATCTGTAATAATCCCTTCAAGTTCCTGAATACACTTTAATCTTTTGGTTTCTAAAAATTTATAAATATCATCAGATCCCTGCCCTCCTTCTTTGTTGGAAGAGAAAAAACCTCTTCTCGTTTCGGGATCAATAATATAAGCGAAGTCATCTTTTGGAGAATTGACATCTGATCCCACGTTCTGGATATTGCTTATTTTTCCGTTATTGTCAATGTTAGCAACAAAAACATCTAAACCTCCAAGTCCTGGATGCCCGTCTGAAGCAAAATAAATTTCATTTTCAGAGGTTAGATACGGAAAAGTCTCCTTCCCTTCTGTATTAATTGTATTTCCAAGATTTTCTGGCGCACCATAACCTCCATTTGGATTTATGCTGACTTTATACAAATCTGACTGTCCAATTGATCCTGGCATATCAGAAGCAAAATACAGTGTTTTTTCGTCTGGACTCAAAGCAGGATGTGCCGTACTGTAATTATCACTATTGAACGGAAGTTCTGCGATATTGGTCCATTTATTATCTTTTCCAAGTTCCGCTTTGTAAAGTTTTATTAAAGTGGTTTTATTATCATCTTTACCTTTTTTTCCGTTGATGTAATTATTTCTGGTAAAATAAACCGTCTTGCCATCTCTAGTAAAAACTGGTGAAGCCTCATGAAATTTAGTATTAATGGCCGATTTAAATTTATTTACTTTTGATGCGCCTCCTGTAGAAGAATCGAGATCGGCATTATAAATATTCGTAAAATATTCTCCTGTCCACGTGTGTTTTCGCTTTACAAAATTTCCTGTATCTCGTGCAGAAGCAAAATAAATTTTGTTGTTATAGACAAATGAACCATAATCAGAGTATTTACTGTTAACTCCTGCATCCTCTATTTTATATCTTCCCGAATTTGCTTTTATCTGATCCAAGTAGTTCAGATTTTCTTTATAGAGCTTTCCTCTGCTGTCATTTTTTGATTTAGCATTAAACTCATCCAAAAATTTATTAGCCTCGGTAATTTGTCCTATAGATTTTAGACATTGTGCATATCGATAATAATATTCTGGTTCAACACTTGTGTTCATTGCAAATAGCTCTTTATACCATTTTGCAGCGTTCTCAAACTCTGAGTTAAAGTAATAGGCATTACCTAGTTTTTTAAACATATCTTCAGATTTGTAGCCTTTATTAGCAACTTTTTCAAACGTTTTTATGGCATCGATATAAGCGTAATTGTCATATTTCTTGTCTCCAGAATTGACTTTTGCCTGTTGTGCATAACTGCTAAACGAAAAAGAAGTAATACTTATAAGTAGTAGTATAGATTTTTTCATGATGCCCTATTTTTAGAAGAAACGAGGAGTTGTAATTCTACTTTTGTTTGAGAAGAATTCATAGCGCAGAAAGATTTCATGTGAGCCTGAATTGTAGTTTCTTAATCTGGTTGTTTCATTATCATATCCATAACCAATATATAATCCGTCGGTAATCTGAAATCCTGCCATTGCGCTTATCGCGGCATCCCATCGATAAGCAACTCCCAGAGTGAGTTTTTCAAAGAATAAAAAATTGGCAGAAACATCTACTTGAAGCGGCGCACCTTCAACCATTTTAGTCAAAAGCGCAGGTTTAAATTTTACTTCTTGAGAAAAATCAAAAACATAACCACCAATCAAATAATAATTGATTTTGTCTTTATAAATCGCGACATCATTATCATCATAGCGGTTGGTTTGAATAAAATTTGGAACAGAAAATCCGATATAAGCCTTATTAGAATGCCAATAAATTCCGGCTCCAACATTAGGCGAAAAATCATTATCCAGATTTTGAAATTGTGGATCTCCAGCTGTTTCTGGATTTAGTTTCGTAACATCTAGATTAAAAAAATCTGCTGTACCTTTTATACCAAAAGAGAGTTTCCAAGTTTCTGAAGTTGGTATTGTATAAGAAAGATCAACAGAAAATTGATTCTCTGTTGTAGGACCGATTTTATCATTTACTAAAGAGACACCAAGACCAATATTACTATTATTAATCGGGGTGTTTACAGAAACACTATTAGTCTTAGGAGCACCATCTAACCCAACCCATTGATCTCGATGCAAAGCAAAAATGCTTAAAACACCTCGAGAACCAGCATACGCAGGATTTATGTTTATTGTGTTGTACATGTATTGCGTATACTGCGCATCTTGCTGTGCATAACCAATACAATAACCTAGTAGAACGATACAAAGAAGTAGTTTTTTACTCATTTTCTAATTTTTTAAATATTTAACTTATGGACATGACAAGTCGGTTATAAGAACTTTTGCTCCTTAACTTTTTCGCATGGATAATAGAATTTCGAGATTAGCAGATACTGTAAAATCAAGTATCTCAAATCTTAACGACTGTAAATAATTAAACTTAAGAGTATAGAAATCTGGTGGAAAAATTTAAAGCGTAATGCTTTAATTAAATGGCTGTTAAATGGTCTGGCTGATAAAGATTCAAAGTCTGAATCGTAGAAAATACCGAATGACTAAAAAAACAGATTTAGGAAGGAAAAAATTGCATTATAATTTGAAAAAAATATCACAATTTTATTTGTTTAATGGCATAGACCAAAATAAAAATAAAAGCAGAAATCTGCTTTTTAGACCTAATTTATTGATCAGATAAATATGGTCTTTTCATTCTCATACATTTCTTTTAAAATGAGAATTTGTTACTACTAGCTTCTAAATTCTATATTCGTTTTTAAATTAATTTCAGAAGCACACAACAATCTAATTTCTTACATGTTAAAATACACAATAGTATTAAACATCTTACAAAAATATACAAAATATATTGATATACAGTATTTTAACATTATTTTTTCATTAAATAAAACTATTTAATTTCCTACAAAACTATAAACACTATTCAATTGAGAGGTTTCAAAACAGGTATTTTATGTTTCATTTTATAAAATGAAACAATATTTAACGAAAATTAGTACATATTCTAGCATTATTTAACCATTTGATTTTCAGTAGTTTCCAAAACTACTTTCAAAACAATATTCAAACCGGACTACTCAGAATATAAAAAGTGGTACATTTTGATGATACAGCAAAACGATACTTTTGACTAAAAATCATAAAGTATCAAAATAAAAAATGAACAAGGAAATAAGAAATGACTGGAGCAAAGAAGAAATTCAAGCCATCTATGATAAGCCTTTGCTTGAGTTAGTTTATCAGGCAGCAACTGTACATCGCAATTGGCATAAACCTTCAGAAATACAAGTTTGCACGTTACTTTCTGTTAAAACAGGTGGCTGTCCAGAAGATTGTTCCTATTGCGGACAAGCAGCGCGCTATCATACTGATATAAAAGTTCAGGCTCTTTTGCCAACAGAAACTGTTCTTGAACATGCACAAAAAGCGAAAGATGGAGGTTCTTCTCGTTTTTGTATGGCTGCAGCTTGGCGCGAAGTACGAGATAACAAAGATTTTGATCGTGTTATTGAAATGGTAAAAGGCGTTAATGATCTCGGATTAGAAGTTTGCTGTACACTAGGAATGCTTACCGAAGAGCAAGCTATAAGACTTCAAGAAGCAGGTTTGTATGCTTATAATCATAATTTAGATACTTCTGAAAGTTACTATGATGAAATTATTAGCACACGTAAATTTGATCAGCGTCTTGATACTATAAATAATGTTAGAAAAGCGGGTATTACGGTTTGTTCTGGCGGAATTATTGGTTTGGGAGAAACTCCCGCCGATCGTGTTTCTATGTTAGCAACTTTAGCTACAATGCCTACTCATCCAGAATCTGTTCCTGTAAACGCACTGGCAAGAGTAAAAGGAACACCATTAGAAAATAATCCGAAAGTACCTCTTTGGGATATGGTTCGAATGATTGCCACAGCGCGTATTACTATGCCAGCATCTGTTGTACGTTTAAGTGCAGGAAGAATTGAAATGACAGAAGAAGAGCAAGCTTGGTGTTTTATGGCTGGTGCCAATTCTATTTTTACTGGAGAACGCGAAACTTTACTAGTAACACCAAACCCAGGACTATCAGAAGATATGCAAATGTTTCAAAATCTTGGACTTAAACCTTTAACTAAAGAAAGAAAAAGTAGCTGTTCTGTGGTTTAAAAGATATTTTTGAAACTCTAAAACACTTAAAAACATAAAAATACTGCGCAACTCTAAAAATGTTTGAGGATGCGCAGTTTTTTTTATTCCAATTTGGATCTCTTTGTAAAGCGGGACATATTTCAGAAAATAATTAAATATATTTGAAAAGCGTTATTGCAAGCAGAAATTCAGATAATGGAAATATTAAATATAGAAACGGCACAACTTAACATACGACACCTTAAAATATCAGATCTATCTGATTTTCATATCTATAGGTCTAATCCAGAAGTTACAAAATATCAAGGTTTTGATGTTATGGCAATTGAAGAGGCTGAAGAATTTATTAAAGAAAACGCAACAAAACATTTTGGCAAAGCTGGAGAATGGGTACAATACGGAATTGAAAATACTAAAACCAAACAACTCATTGGCGACTGTGCAATTAAACTTGATCAATACGATACAAGAATTGCCGAAATCGGAATAACAATCTCGCACCTTGAGCAAAAAAAAGGTTTTGCAAAAGAGGTTTTTGTTGGCATTCTGGATTTTCTATTTGACACCAAACAAATACATCGAGTTGTTGAAATTGTAGATGCTGAAAATATTGCTTCGATTAACCTATTGAAAAGTATCGGTTTTAGACAAGAAGGGCACTTTATCGAGAATATTTTCTTTAAAGGAAAATGGGGAAGTGAATTTCAGTATGCAATGCTAAAACGGGAATGGGACAAGAGAAAATTGTAATAAGGAACTCTTTTACTCATTTCAAATCTTTATTGATAATTTTACAATAAAGGAAAAAAAAGCAAAAACATGTATAAAAAAGCCCTCCAACCATTAATTGACAATTCTACTGTTATTCTAATTATGGGCACTATGGCTGGCGAACAGTCTATTGCCAAACAGCAATATTACGCCAACAAAGGAAATCTTTTTTGGAAAATTATGTTTGCTATTTTTGAAGAAGAATTTAGCGATTTGTACGAAGATCGAAAAGCTCTATTAACAAAATATAAAATTGGCCTTTGGAATGTTTTGCAAAGCTGTAAAAGAGAAGGAAGCAGTGATGCTGCAATTACCGAAGAAACGATAAACGATTTTGAAAGTCTGCACAAACAATATCCTAATATAAAACATGTATTTTTTGAAAGTAAAGCTGCTACAAAGTATTTTCAGAAACATACTATTGCACAAAAAGGAATTACCTATGTAACTCTCCCTTCTACCAGCGGATTAAATGCTGGCCTGACAAGAGCAGAAAAAATGGCCGAATGGAGAGCCATATCTCAAATAGCGCTTCCTAAAAAAGAAGAAAACTAATTACCTGTTTCTCATAATATAAAACAGTATTTCTTCTTCTAGTTCTCTTGATAAATTTTCGAACTTCATTCTGCGTCGGTGATTTTTATCGCTTTTATCCCTGTAAAGCTCCGTTTTGGCGGTACTTATACAATAAGCATCACAAATAACCTTAAATTTCTCATCGAGTATATACAACTCTTTCATAGAATCGAAGTACGCAGCAAACTTAACATTATATAATTCGTCAGGGATAGCGGCCATAGGTTGGGTCATATTTAAATTAATACTGAATTTTACCTTAAAAGTTCAAACAATTAATTTTAAGTATTCTACATTTTAATTTACTTCTCTATTCGTACATCTTGTATCGAAAAGATATTTAAAATTATAATGAAAAAGCTTAATCTTTCTATCTGAACCTCTATAAATGGTTTCAGATTATAATCTGAAACCAGAAATAGTAAAATGAACCCACAGCCGTTAAAATGCAACAAGATAAAATCAGGTGTTTTTTACATCATAAACATAAATTTGCACTTCATCATCACTAGCTAGAATTCTACGATCTGTAGCGCATTGTTGCCCAATATCGGTTTTAAAAGACTCCATCATTGCATCTAAAGATTCAAAATATAAATTAGCCACAAGAAATACATCAGAATGTCCAGTCAATGATATGACAGGTTCTTTGCTAACTTCATATTTTATTATTCCAGGAAGTTTTTTTGCCAACGGAATATGCACCTCATAATAATGTTTTTCAAAAAAAGAAATATCTTTTGGTGTTTTATAAATAACAGTCATTTTTGCCATAATAGTTTTTTTGTTTAATACGTTAGAAAATTATCTAACGTAAATTTAAAAGCAATTACAGACTTTTCTAATATGCAAAATAGACATTCTTACTGGTATATTTGGACATCAACTTTTAGTATCTTTATACAAAAAAGAAAATGAAACAGCTTACCATAATAGTTCCCGAAGGAGATAATAATCTTTCTAGCATATCTGGTGCGTACGAAATCTTTACCAAAGCAAATGCTTTTGCTAAAATGAACGGCGGAACAGAATTGTTTCAAATCAAACTGGCAGGAATTTCTGAAAAAATAGAATTTAATGGTGGTATTTTTACTGTAAAGCCCCATGTCTATATTTCCCAAATTGCTAAAACCGATCTTATTATAATTCCTTCATTAAATCACAATTACAATCTTGCCCTTCAGCATAATGACGAACTTGTGCAGTGGCTGCAAAAACAATATCAAAAAGGTGCAGAAATTGCCACGATCTGTACAGGAGCATTTATGCTTGCTGCATCGGGACTTCTTGACGGAAAAAATTGTTCGACACATTGGTCTGTTAGAGAAAATTTCTCTAGAATGTTTCCGCAAATAAATCTGAGAGTTGATGAATTAATTACAGATGAAAATGGAATATATACGAATGGCGGAGCATACTCTTTTCTTAACCTAATGATTTACCTTATCGAAAAATATTATGGTAGAGCAACTGCAGTTTATTGTGCCAAAGTGTTTCAGATTGAAATGAATAGAAAATCTCAATCACAATTTATTATTTTCTCAGGACAAAAGAAACATGAAGACGAAATGGTACTTGGTGCACAATCTTATATCGAAAATAATTTGGGCGAAAAATTATCAATGAGCGATCTTTCGATTAAGTTTAATGTCAGCAGAAGAAATTTTGATAGACGATTTATAAAAGCCACTGGAAATACTCCTAGCGAATATCTGCAAAGAGTAAAAATTGAAGCCGCTAAAAAAGCTTTTGAAACAGATCGTAAAACAGTAAATGAAGTAATGTACGAAGTGGGCTACTCTGATATTAAAGCTTTTCGAGATGCATTTAAAAAAATCACTGGAATTCCTCCAATCGAATACAAAAAGAAATATCATAAAGGAGCTGCATAAACTAGATTTAAAAAGCAGAAAAGCAAAATCAGCATTTATAAAAAAATCGGAGTTTAAATAGAACTCCGATTTTTTATCTTTCTAATGCATTGCTAACTCTTTCTTCTAATCATTCGTTATTTAGTTTTAATGCATATTCGTTAATTATCTTTTGTGTACTTAAATCTCGATCGTAAACAGAATACCAACCTTGATATTCGTGAGGAGGATCTCCCACTAAATCATCGCCCAGTTTCCAAATGCTTCTATTAGATTTAGGTCTTCCCTCGCCTCCCCAAGCCCAAAAATTTACTCCCGAAACTTGTGGTATAGTTTGACTTAAAGCATAAATCTTTTCGAAAATAAAAGTATAATATTGATCTCTTACTTCAACTGATGAGTTGGCATCATAGCTATTTTCATCTCTTGAAATTCCAAATTCCTCTAAGACAAGAGGTTTATTTAATTTCTGAGCTGTTTTTACATGTTCATCGATATATTTTTCTGCTTTTTCTAATGCCATCGGATACGTTTCTTTCACTTTAAGCGGATCAAACCAACCCCAATTCTGAACCCAAAGATGAAATGTACAGTAATCAATATTTTTGCTTTGGTGATCAATTTCGAAATTGGTTCCGTTTTCAGGAGAGGGTGTATTTCCCTCAGAACCAATAGAAACCAAATGTTTAGGATCTAATTTCTTAATAAATCCTGCTGTATCATCAATCCATTTTCTGTAAGCCTCGATATTATTGCTTCCTTCTGGTTCGTTGGCCAATTGCCAAGCCATAATAGTTGGGTCTTTTTTGTATGGTATTTTAGTAACCGAATTTACTCGTGTAACTACTTTCTGGATATGATTCTCAAACCATTTTTGAGCCGTTTTATCACTATAAAAACGAGCAGAATAGTGCTGATATTTTCTCCAATCGCCATTTTCTGCTGGTGGCGGATATGGAATTGCTTCATTTTGATTTGCCCAAGAAACATATTGCGCAAAACCGCCAGACCAAGGCCAAAAATTATTCAGGCAAACAACTGCTGTCATGTTTCTTTTCTTCATTTCAGCTAATAGCAAATCAAGCCCTTTCCAAAGTTCTTCATTATAACTTCCAGGTTCTTTTTGCATTGTTGGCTGAACAGTCCAGGGAGTTTCAAGATTACCTTCTGAAGCTGCAATAATGCGAAGATTTTTAACTCCCAAATTGTTCAAACGATCCAATTCGCGAACCAACCTTGCTTTATCTGAAACAGCCAAATTCATTCCGTACCAAAAATTGGTTCCTAGATAATGATACGGTTTTCCATCCTTAACCAATTTTCCATTTTGCACCTTGACAAAATCCTGAGCTTGTAAATTCAGCTGTGATAAAGCCAAAAACAATAGATATAGTATTTTTTTCATCTATTTATTGCACTTCAAATGATACTTTTTCTCCAGTTACGCTACTGCTTCCTACCCACAAATCGAATTTTCCTGCCTCTACTTTCTTTTTCATATCAATTCCATAAAAAACAAGATCACTAATTTTTAAATCAACCTTTACATTTTTGCTTTCGCCAGCTTTCAATTCAACCCTTTTAAAAGCTTTTAATTCTTTAACTGGCAATGCAATAGATCCTGCAATATCTCTCATATAAAGTTGTACAACTTCAGCACCATCATAATTACCAGTATTTTTTAATGAAAAGGAAATTTCAATTGTCTCATCCTGTTTCAAAACTGATTTTGCAAGTGTTGTTTTTCCATATTCAAATGTGGTATAAGAAAGCCCGAATCCGAATGCAAATAAAGGTTCGTTCCCACTATCTAAATAATAAGATTTATTTCCCAAAGATGTTTGAGAAGCTTCAATAGGAATGTTTTCTACATTTAATTCACTTCCGTTTGCAGGACGACCCGTTTTTAAATGACTATAATACATCGGAATCTGTCCTACATTTTTAGGAAACGTAATGGGTAATTTTGCCGAAGGATTTGCTTTCCCAAATAATAAATTTACAAGTGCTGGTCCGCCCATCGTTCCTGGATGCCACGCATATAAAACAGCATTAGATCCTTTAACTTCTTTTTCTATTGTTAAAGGCCTTCCCGCTAGAACAACAGTAATTATTGGCGTTTTTGTTTTAGCTAAAGTTGCTAAAAGTTGCGATTGCACGCCTTGCAAATTCAGATTAGAAAGGCTATGTGCTTCACCAGAAAGAATCGATTCTTCGCCTACAAATAGTAACACAACATCTGCTTCTTTTGCTATTTTTCTAGCTTTATAGAATTCAGTAGAATCTTTGTCTCTTGAATATTTTAAAATTGGTTCATACAGAATCTTTATATTTTTTCCGTATTGATCTTTTAAAGCTTGAAGAGGCGTTACGCTATGATTTTTATCTCCATCAAAAACCCAAGTTCCTAATTGATCGTGAGGCGCATCTGCCAACGGACCAAAAACAGCTATCGTTTTAGGATTTTTAAGCGGTAAAATTTGTGCTTCATTCTTTAATAAAACTACCGATTCTTCTGCCGTTTTTTGAGCCGTTTCTAAATGTTCTTTTTTATAAAAAACAGCTTCAGTATTTCCTTTTACATAAGGATTTTCAAAAAGTCCTAGTTTAAATTTTATTCTTAAAATATTACGAACAGCATCATTTATAGTTTCTATATTAATTTTCTTTTCCTTCAAAAGAGATTCAACAAAAGCAACATATGTACCGCTAACCATTTCCATATCTACTCCTGCATTTATAGCTTTTTGAGCCGCTTCTTTGTTATCCGTGCAAAAACCATGATCGACCATTTCTGTAATCGATGCCCAGTCAGAAACTACAAAACCTTTAAAATTCCATTCTTTTCGGAGCATTTGTTTTAAAAGAAACTCATTTCCAGAAGAAGGAATTCCGTCATTAGCATTAAAAGCGGTCATAATTGTAGCCAGATCGGCTTTTTTAACGGCTTCTTCAAACGGGACTAAATAAGTATTTCTAAATTGCCTTTCAGTTATATTAGTCGTATTATAATCACGTCCTCCTTCTGCTGCTCCATATCCAGCAAAATGTTTGGCACAAGCTGCAATCGAAGTTGGATCCGACAAATTTTTTCCTTGAAAACCTTTAACCATAGCAACTCCCATAACCGAAGTTAAATAAGGATCTTCTCCACAGCTTTCTGCAATTCTTCCCCATCGAGGATCTCTCGCAATATCAATCATAGGAGCAAATGTCCAACGAATTCCAGTTTCTGATGCTTCTATTGCAGCAATTCTAGCTGCATTTTCTACCAAATCTGGATTAAAACTTGCTGCTTGTCCTAGCGGAATTGGAAATATGGTTTTAAAACCGTGTATTACGTCGCGCCCAATAATTAGCGGAATTCCTAATCTGGTTTGTTCTACCGCTATTTTTTGTGCTTTGTTGGCTATTTCGGGATTGGTAATACTCAAAACCGAACCTGCCATTCCTTGTTGAATAACTTTATAATTGGTTTCCATATCATCTGCAGACAATTGATTCATCTGACCGATTTTTTCCTTTAAAGTCATTTTCTTTAACAGAACATCAATCTTTTTTTCTATTGAGGCATCAAAAACCTGAGCGCTTGTTTCTAATCCTGATAAGAGTAGAAACAGCGCTAAAAATTGTAGCTTTTTCATTTTGTAAATTATTTCATTAGAAAAACGCTGCGTACATTCCGAAACAGGCTAAAACAAGCAAAAGAGCTTGTATACGGAAGTTTTTATACCAAACTACATTCTGTAAAGCGATCGTTTCTTCTCTCCAAAGTGCTTTTGTCCAAGTGTTTTCTTTTACTTTTTTTTCTGATGGAGGAGCTGTTGTTAAACTCACTGTCACATTTACCAAAATACTTAAAACTAAAATAATTGGCGCCAATAATAAAAAGTGAAGCCCTAAATGCATACCAAAAATATATTTTGCAGACATAATGACGATTGCAATAAACAATCCTGACATTAAACCACTGAAAGCTCCAACGGCATTAGAACGTTTCCAGAACAATCCCAGAAAAAAAGTGCCAACCACTGGCGGTGCTAAATAAGATAAGATTTCTTGATAATAAGCAATAAGCGAGTCAAATTTACCAATGTACGGAGCCCATAAAATAGCGATTATCAAAGTTACAACAGCAGTTATTTTACCAACTCTTACCTTTTTTTCGCTTGACGCATTTTTATCAAACTTGCTGTAAAAATCCATTGTAAACAAAGTAGAAACAGAGTTTAAAGTTGCGCTCAAAGCTGATGTTAAAGCCGAAATCATTGCTGAAAGAATAATTCCGATTAATCCAACAGGAAGCACTTTATTGATTAATCTTGGATAAACTTGATCGGTATTGATTCCGTATTTTGATTTTAATTCGCTTCCGCTAATGATTTCGTGCGGTAAATTCTCTACACCAAAAAGATTAATTCCTCTGGCAATGACACCAGGAAAAATAAAAATGAAAAGTGTAAATAAATACAAAAATCCCACTAGTAAAACGCCTTTTCGTCCATGATCTATAGATTTTGCAGACAAAACTCGTTGTACCATAACCTGATTATTGCCCCAGAAATAGAAACCAAGAATCGGAATTCCAACCCACATTCCTAACCAAGGTACAGTCGGGTCGTCCATTGGTCTTGTCAATTTTAGCCAAATTCCGTCGTGAAATTGCGTATAAAATGCATCCCAACCTCCAATGCTATCCATTGCGAAAAAAGCCAATAAAGTCGATCCGATTATTAAAATAAAAGCTTGAATTACTTCTGTATTAATAACAGACGAAAGTCCGCCAATAATAGTATAACTTCCTGCAACAACAGCCATTCCGACAATAATAAGCATCATGTCTGCTCCCGGAAAAATCATGTTGATGATTAATGCTCCTGCATATAGTGTCGCTGCAGCATCAAGAAAAATGTTTCCGATAATGGTTATAAACGAAAAATAAGTTCTTGATCTCGCATCAAATCTTCTTTCCAAAAATTCTGGCATTGTAAAGATTCCCGATTTAATGTAAAATGGAAGAAAAAAGATGGCAAAAAAGACCATTACCAGAATCGAAATCCAGTTGTAATTGAAAACCGCAATTCCATTGATAAAACCTTCTCCAGAATTTCCCATTAGAGTCGAGCTCGAAATACTGGCCGCAAAAAGTGATAATCCGACCATTGGCCATTTTAAATCTCTCCCTGCCAAAAAGTAAGCATCTGAATCGCTTGATTTACTATTTTTTAATCCCCACCAAACAATAAAGATGATGTATAAAACCAAGACAACTAAGTCAATTATATTTAAATTTATCATAATTACTGCTGGTATGTGGTATAAAGAATAACGCTTTTTGCTGGAATAGAAACTTTAATGCTGTTTTCTTTCAAACTCATTTTTTCAGAAGGAATAGGAAAACCATTTTGGTCAACTGGGCGTTTGCTCTCGGTGTATAAATATTTATTAAGTTTCGTTTTCAGTTTTAGTTTTTTAGCATCAATTGTAAAATTAGCTTCCTTATCACTGTTGTTTGCAATGGCAATTGTTGCCTCTCCTGAAGCTGTAAATCCTGCTGTGGCGCGTACTTTTTCGATGTTTAAATGATCTAGTTTTACAATTTTCATATCGCTGGTAAAATAACGTGTCATAATAGACCAAGTATAAAACCAAGGACGCAGATTTTCATCTTCTTTCTTGTCTGTTAATTCTTTACCTAAACTATTAAACATTCCCCAACGCTTGAGCTGATATTTGTCGCCTTTGTCATCTTTTGTATGCATTGCATCGTCTAAATCCCAAGCAATTACAGCATCAAATCCTGCATTCATTGCCTGAATTAAAGCATCTGCCATATCTACTCCATAATCGTAATCGTAAACCGAAAGTTGACTGTCGACACTAGTAAATTTATCTCCTAAATGTTCTTTTGAAGAAGGATCTCCTTTTATACCCAATTCGCCCAAAATAAAAGGCTTTTTATGAACTGAATCTGTAAAACGGACTAAGTCTCCAAATGTCTTCTGAAATTCTCCAGAACGAATGCTTTCTTTAGAAGGATAATCGTGCGCATCATAAGCAGAAATTAAATTCGGAATTTGAAGTGCGGTTTGTTTTACCCAATCAAGGCCTTTATATTTTGATCTCGGATTATTAAACGAAGTTGCATCTGGACCAATAATCGAAATCTTTTTGTCTAAACCTGCCTTTTGAATAGACTTATGAAGCATTGTAATTCCTTCTTTCCATTGTTCAAAATCGCCGTCTGTTGTTGCCCAATCACCATTTGGTTCATTCACCAGATTGTAATATTTAATGCAAGTATATTTTTTTACATTTAATAAATGATTCAGATTTTTAATGATCAAATCAATCCATCTCTGATCGTTTGCACCAGTAAAACTGTTTTGAAGATTTAAATGTGTGTCGTGCACTTTGTACGGCTGTCCCCACTCTCCTAGAATTACTGTGATTTTGTTTTTTTCACAATAATCTAACAATTTATAAAGAGCCTGCATTTGATCACTTTCAAAATCAACAATCGGATTTCCAGAAGCATCAAATCCTTTTAGATAGCGCCAATTCGCCTGATCCATTACTCGAGCAATTTTAGGCTTAATGAATGAAACTCGGTCAAAAACCATTTTCCATTTTTCGTCAGTCATCAATTTTCCCCATTCCGAGCTTTCAGTATCAGCGTGCGGATAGGCTGAAAATTCAATTCCATTTCCAATAAATTCATTCGAAATAATTTCGCTTGGATTAATAGAAACGACAGGAATGCTGTTTTGGCTTTGAGCCGAAAAACTGGCTAAAGCGCAAAACAGTAAAAAGCTATTTTGAATTTTCATTTTGAGAATCTTTTAAAGTTTGTAACAATTCATTGATGTCGCAAGTTGCTAAACCAACGTATTTATCAGCTGCGCCGTAATAAACATATAAAATATTATCGACAATCATATTACCTGTAGGAAAAACACAGCCTTTATAGAACCCTTCTATTTCATAATCATATTCGGGTTCCATAATCCAATCTTCTAGTCTTGCCGTTACTTTTGTTGGGTCTTCTAAGTCTAAAAGTGCAACGCCTACTCTGTAATAACCATTTCCGCCATTTTCAACTCCATGATAAATAAGCAACCAGCCATCATCTGTACGCAAAGGTGGTGTGCTTCCGCCAATTTTTTCTTCCCAAGTTCCATTTCTGCCACTTAAAAGAAGGGTGCTTTTTTCTTCCCAAACCATTAAGTCATCAGAATATCGAAGCCAGATTGAAGGATAATCGCAACCATATTCTTCTCCAATCCATTGTTTTGGACGGTGCAGCATAGCATATTTTCCGTTGATTTTTTCTGGAAACAAGATTACGTCACGATCATCTAAATTAGAAGTCGTAATTCTTCCTAACCTTCTGTAGGTTTTAAAATCGGTTGTTACCGCTAAACCAGAATTTGCGATATTATGCTTGTAAACGGCTGGCGCATCTGGACCTGTTTCTGGAAGATTGATCACATCATGAGGAAATGTCCAATAACGCCCCGGAGGATAAGGTCTGTAGGCATAAGTAACATAATACTCGTTTCCAAATTTAATGATTCTCGGATCTTCTACTCCGCCCATATCTGGACCGTTACTGCTTGGTCCAAAAACAGGTTCATCAGATTCTCTTTTAAAATTGATTCCATCTGTACTTGTTGCCAATCCCACACGGATATAATGATCCACATCATCTCCTGCTGCCCTGTAAAGCATATAAAATGTTCCGTTTTCGTACCAGACTCCTGGATTACAAACAACGAGATTTTCCCAGTAATTATTAGGGTTTGGGCTTAAAACTGGATTTTGAGTGCACTTAATTAATTTCATTTTTAGATTTGTATTTTGGTTTTTATTTTACTGTTGTGTTTGCTGCTAAGGTGTACATATCTGGCAATTTTTTACTAAAGATCATATTTGGACTTGCGTATAGCAGTTTAAAATTTGCTGCAGAACTATGTCCTTCAAATGGAGCGTAAAAATGGTTTCCTTCATGAGACGGATCGTACTTGTTACGCCACATAACTACCATGCTTACTTTTTTTCCTGTTAGCGGAATACTGATTTCGTTTGTCCAATAGGTATCATACGGAGCACCATTTTTTACAATTCCTTCAACTCCTGTTTCTGTTACTCCACAAGGTTTTAATTTTTGCTGTGAAAGTGTTGCAAGGTTTCTTAAATTGGTACTAAAGGCTGAAGTATTGGTTCCGTGATAACTATCCCAACCAATAAAATCTACATAATTATCGCCTGGCCATCTGAAAAGGAAATTATCAACCGTGCCTTGTGAATCTAATTGAGGTGAAATAGCATAAATAAAGCTGTGAACGCCTTTTTTGTTCTTCAAATAATCAATCGTATATTTCCATAAACTAATGAATTCTACTTGTGTAGTCGCGCTCGAACCCCACCAAGACCAAGCTTGCGTATGCTCGTGAAAAGGACGAAAAACAATTGGAATTAGTTTTCCGTTTTTGTCTTTCAAATTAGTGGCAAAATCTGCTAGTTTATCTAGCCAAGAATTAAATTTTAAATTTGTAGCGCTTCCGTCTGTCAAGATTTCTTTTGCAACAGTATTGTTAGAATTGTCCCAGCTATCTCCGCCTGTCAAAGGATTATTTAAATGACAGCAAGCTGTAATTACTTCGCCTCGTTCTCTAGCTTCTTTTATTACTCGAATTCTGTCATTGTTTAAGGTTGAAGTTGCACTTCTATCATCCATAATTTCGGCTAAATCGACACTGAAAACTCCTGGATAATCTCCACAGACATCTTTAATGTCTGATCTTCCTTGTTCCATCATCCAATTTCTGCCATAAAGCAAATCATCGTGATGCCCGAACATTGTTCCTTTTTCTTGAATTCTCCATAAATTAGAGTACAACGCTTTGGTTTCTGCAGTTGCATTTGGATCACTCAGTTTTAATTCTACCGAAGCTGGAACTTCGGGCTCGTTTCCGCCTGAATCGTTTTTATCATCCGAAGAACATCCAACGAATGACAAACTCACGGCAACCAGAATTGTATATAATGATTTCATCATTTTCTTTTTAAGGTTAATAATCGAAATTGGTTAATACCAAAAGCCCTTCGGCTGGAATTGTTTCTGTTTTATTCTTTTTTAGATCTAAAGAGATATTGGTCTGATTTGGAAGCATGTTATGATCGCCTTCTAGTTTTAAATGGCCTTTTGCATAAACAAACTTTTTGACTTGATTTAAAACAGGCATATTTTGAGAGGTCAATTTAACTTTGGTTTCCTGATGAGAAACATTGACAATGGCAATCATATTTTTTCCGTCTTTTGAAACCGAAATTGCTTTTAAATTTGGATTTCCTTCAACCGAAACGTGATGCACTTTAGCTCCCGAAGGCATATATTTGGTTAGTAAAGACCAAGCATAAAACCAAGGACGAACCTCTTCTTCGCTTTTTCCAAAATATTCTTCTCCCAAAATATTCCAGAATCCCCAGACTTTGAGTTTATTTTTCTGCTCTTTTGCATGCATCGCATCGTCTAACATCCAAGCAACAGAGCCAGAATAGCCAGCATTAATAGTTTGAATCAAAGCATCGGCCATATCGGAGCCATAGACGTAATCGTAAACAAACATCTGCGAATCTTCAACTGATGCATACGGTTTGGCTTTGGCTCTTTTGATATTTTCATTCATTAATGCTTCATCTTGTTTTTCTACAAACTTGAACCCGATTTCGCCCATTACAATTGGTTTTCCTGCGGGAACCTCATTTTTATAAGCCTTTAGAATTGAAGTATATTCACCTGAATTGACTGTAATTTTAGAAGGATACGTATGAATATCATAAACGCCGATTGCGTCACCTAAATCTTTAACTGAATTGGAAATCCAATCTACTTTATCTGCCTTCCAAATGGCAATATCGGGACCTAATAAAGAAACTTTTTTATCTAGATTTAAAGCTTTTAATTCTAACCAAAAATAACTTGCCGCATTTTTCCAGAGTTCATAATTTTCATCAGTAGAAGACCAAAAACCGTTAGGTTCGTTGATCATATTGTAATAATGAATACACGAAAATCCTTTTTGATTTACCAGAAAATCAAGATATTTTGCTGCTAATTTCAAATTGGCTTCGGTGATTGTATTGGTTTTACTATTTACCATACGATCTCCCCAGTCGCCTAAAACAACTTTTACATTTCTGGACTGGCAATATTCAAGAATTGGGGCAATATTCTGGTAATTTTTAGTTTCGTTTAAAGTCCCATTTTCAATTACCGAAGTTGTATTGATCATGACTCTTATAAATTGGGGTTTCATAAAATCTAGACGATCATACAATTTCTGCCAGTCCGATTTAGAAATGCTTAGTTGTTTTTCTCCATAATCTAATTGGTACGGATCCCATTGAACTCCGTTGCCAATGTAATTTTCGTTTATAATGGTATTGTTATCAACAGCAACAGTTGCGTCGGGCAAAGCCGAGCAACTGATTACTGCTGTCACTAACCAAAATGATACTGTAAGTTTTAAAACTATTTGTCTCATATAAGTGATTTACAATCTTTTTGCCTATTCTTTTTTGGTTACATCTATCCAAAAACGTCTTGGCTTTTTAACGAACTTGTCATAATCAGAATAAATTTTATCCCAATCATCTGTACCATTCAAATTGAAGGCGAAAGCATTGTGTGCAATTGTTTTATTACTGCCGTTTCCAAGGTTTTCTGTACCTGCATTTTCAAATGTTCCAACTTTCGTTGTACCGTCAGCAAAAGTGAAAGTGATGGTTCCTGTAGCATAGTTTCTCAGCCATTTTCCTTCTCCTTCTGGAATTTGTCTGTAGAATTTCTTTACATCTGTTTGAGGATCTCCGATATAAATAAAATCTGCATATGCGCCATCGGCTCCAGCTGTATTAGTTACAGTTCCGTAAGTATTTCCATCTTCTGTAATTCCTGTCATTTCAAAAATCAGCTGATTGTCTAATTCTTTATCTGGACCTAATGTTGCCGACCAAATCCAAGGTTTATCTGTCATTGCCATAACAGCTCCTCCTCCATATTCTGGACCTGTACCTCCGTAAACAATCAAATTATCAATATCATAAGTTCCGATAAGTGATTCTCTAAAAGAGCTTGCTACAACCGTATATTTTCTAGATTTTCCTGTTGGAGATGTTACTGTTAATTCTGCACTTTTTTGCGCGTTTTCAAAATTTAAAGCTTCACCTTCTTTAATAGATGAATTGGCACCGTAAGACAAAACCATTTCTTTGATCACGATATGGCTTAAGTCTGGAACAGCATCAACATTGATTGCTAAATTGATTGTACCAGTCAAATCATCAACACGTACAATTGAAGCATTTCCTACTTGGTTCTCAAATTTTATATCCAAAACATTGCGCTCATTATTCCACTTTCCTTCTTCAATATCTTCCAAAGGATCTTTCTGACAGCTTGTTTGCGCCAGCGCTGTGACAACACACAAGAAGTATAGTATTCTTTTCATAATTGTATATTTTTAAAATTATAATCCTGTGTTCAAATCAATTTCTGTCTGCGGAATCGGATAGAATGCAGCTTGTTCTGCCGTTATTCCAGAAGCTTCTGGCACAACTTGAGATACTTTATTGAAACGGCGCAAATCATAAAGGCGATTTCCTTCAAAAGCCAATTCGAAAGAGCGCTCGTTTAAAACTGCCAATCTGAAATTATCTACGCTTAATCCAGGTGTTAAGTTTCCTAAACCTGCTCTGTTTCTAATTTGATTGATTAAAGCGTAAGATTCTGTAGTTGGTCCTGCAGCTTCTGCATATGTTAATGCTACTTCGCTAAAGCGAATTAAAAAAGGTTTGGTACTTGTCTTGTCTCCTATGAAGTTTGGGTCAATGTATTTTCGTGTAAACGGATATACAATTTTTCCAGGATACTGTGCAGAAACAACTCCCGAAGCATCGTAAGTTGTGGTTACAAATAAGTCTGTTTTTCTTTTATCTGAATTGTCAAAACTATTGAAGAACCCCGTTAAAGTTTGAAAAACACTCCATCCATCATGCGATTTTGTATAGGTATTGTCTGGATTTTTCAAATAAATTGTAGCACCATCGATATACGGGATAAACAGTTTTGAAATTTTAGAATAATCCCCTTCTGTTGCTCCTGTTCTATCCATAGAAAGCAAAAAGATGTTTTCTTTTCCTAAAGGTTTTTCGACATCGTAAATACTCAAAAGATTGTTTTCAAAACCATAAACACTTTGACCTGTAATAACATCTCCTGCATTTTTTGCTGCCAATTGATACATAGTTGCTACATCTTTGTTCATCTCAGCATATTGTGGCACATTATGTTCTTTTGAAGAAGCGATATACAAATATACTTTTGCCAATAATGCTTGTGCTGCCACTTTATCTGCACGTCCTAAAGCTTGATTTACTTTTAAAAGTTCAATTGCTTTTTCGGCGTCAGCAATTATAAAATCGTAAACTTCATCTAGGTTTTTCGCCATTGGTGCTGCAGTCTGACTTACTGTTTCTACAACCGAAGTATGCATTGGCACTTTTCCGAAATTCTTTACCAGATTAAAATAATTCCAAGCTCTTAAGAAATAAGCTTCTCCTAAGAATTTATCTTTTAAATCTTGCTCAAATTTTCCGTTTGGAACATTTTTAATAACTGCATTGGTTCTATTAATAGCGATGTAAGCATATTTAAAATAATTCCCAAGCATTCTGTTGGTGCTAAAAGTTCCAACCTGCCATTTATCTAAGTTCTGATTATCTGCCGTTTCATCTCCCTTTGGGCCACATTCTTCTGTTGGCAAATCGCCTACATAAAATATAGCTCTAGAATATTCTAAAAATGTAAGGGCATCATAGGCATAATCTACAGCAGACTCAGCATCAGAAGCACTTTTATAGAAATTATCTTCTGAATAAAATCCGTATGGCTCTTCATTCAAATCGCAAGCAAACACACTCATCAACAGTGCCATTGTTGCTATTTTATATCTTGTTTTCATAGTAATTTTTTAAAAAGTTAAGTCCAATCCAAATGTCCATTTGCTCAATCTAGGATATCCTCCCCAGTAAATTCCGTCTGTTCCAACTTCTGGATCGTAACCATCAAATTTGGTAAAGGTGTACACATTGTTTGCATTTAAGTACAAGCGTACACTTTGAAATGCGCTTTTTACTGGTTTTAAAGTATACCCCAATGTGATATTTTGAATTCTAACAAAAGAGCCGTCTTTTACCCACCAATCTGAAAATTTAACTGTTCTTCCGTCTCTTAAACTTGGATAATCATTTGTCGGATTGTCTAATGTCCAACGTAATGGTGTATTGCTTGGCTGATTGAATGCTTGTGTATCTAAGACATCTTGACCGAAAACGCCATTTAAGAAGAAGCTAAAATCGAACTGTTTGTATTTTAGTGTCATATTGAAACTCGCCATAAAATCAGGATTTGGGTTTCCAATAATTGTCTGGTCTTTTGTATCTACAACTCCGTCGCCATTTATATCTACATATTTAAATTCTCCAGGCTGCGCCAATTGACCGTCTAAACCTGCATTGATTCCTTCTTGAAGCGTTTGAACAATTCCGTTTGTTTTATATCCGTAGAAAACATTTACTGGCTGACCAATTGCCAAAAGATTAGGAAATTGTCTAAACTGCTCTAAACTGTTTCCTGAATATTCATATTGCATTCCTGTATTCGGATCAACATTTAATCCAGATTGCTCAACAGATCCAAGACTTACGATTTGATTTTTATTTTTAGAGTACACTACAGAAGCATTAATTTGCCAATCTTTATTTTTGAAGATTTCGCCGTCTAATGTAATTTCATAACCTTTATTGGTCAATTCTCCATCGTTTACCCAAATTCTATCATATCCAGACGAAGGCGTTAAGATTCTTTCTCTCAAAAGATCTTTTGTACGCTTGTTATAATAATCAAATACGATATTTAATCGGCTTTTTAAGATCGAAATATCAACCCCAAAATCGCTTTGCGCTGTGGTTTCCCATTTTAAATCTGGATTTGGAATTCCGCCCCAAAGTTTTTCAATTCCGTCTTGCCCTGTTGTGCCCACAACATATCCAGGCCCAATTGCAGAAACCCAGCTTCCGTTATCGTAATATTGGCTCACACCATAACGACTTAAAGTCTGATATGGATTGATTCCTTGATTTCCTGAAATACCATAACTCGCACGAAATTTTAGCTCATCAAATACATTTAACTTTTTGATGAATTCTTCGTTGTGTGCTTTCCAGCTTAATGCACCTGAAGGGAAAAATGCCCATTGATTGTTTTTACCAAATTTTGAAGAACCATCTGCACGCCCTGTAAGCGTCATCAAGTATTTATCTGCGTAAGCGTAATTCATTCTGAAAATTCCAGAAACTAATTTGGTTTCAATTTTTCCGTTAGAAACTGTATTTCTCTCAGGATTTCCAGCTCCCATGTTTTCATTTCCTAAAGTTTCATTCACAAAGTCAAATGCACCAAGTCCTGAACTTCTCGATACATAACTTTCATATGTATAACCGCCTGTTATACCAAAATCATGTTTATTGAATGTTTTATTGAAGTTGGCAAAAGTCTCTGAAACAAAATTCTGACCTTCCCAGTTATTGATGTAACCAGCCCCATTGTTGAAATCACCAGTTTCGGTATATTTACTTGGAAAATATTGATCATTTACAGACGAACCGTATTTATAATTCAATCTTGATGTTAATCGCAATTCTGGTATAATTTGCCATTCTAAAGCCGCAGAAGTAATTACGTCTATAGTTTTGGTTTCGTTCTGACGAAGATTTGTAATTGCCACCGGATGTGTATAATCGTTTTGACCAATCATGTAATACTCTCCATTTTCGTCATAAACTGGGAAAATAGGATTTCTCCAATAAGCTAAACCTCCATTTGAATCTCTTTTTCCTTTACTTACAATATTTGAAAATCTTACTGTAAAATTGTCGAAAACATCGTGTTTGATACGAAGGTTGTAACCGCCTTTGCTATAACCGTCTTTTACAAAAACACCTTGCTCACTGTAATAATTTCCGCTTAGATTGAAACTTGTTTTGTCTGTTCCGCTATTAATGCTCACGATAGTGTTATTTCCTAATGGCATGTTTCTAAAAGTTACATCGTCCCATTTTGTGAAATAAGGCCATGAACCTGACTGCAATTCCTGAATAGACGGATAATAAACACCATTAGAATTCTTTGCTCCGATATATAAAGGTTGCTGTCCGCCATTGATTCTTCCTTCATTACTCAATTGTGCCATTAAAACAGGATCGCGCCACAAATTCAACTCTGAATTAAATTCAGAAAATGTAGATTGCTGCTGCACTAAAATTTGTGTTTTTCCTTTCTTGGCCGATTTAGTAGTAATAATAATTACTCCGTTTGCCCCTCTAGAACCGTAGATTGCTGAAGCCGAAGCGTCTTTTAATACGTCTACTTTATCAATGTCTGCAACATTTACTTGTTTTAAATCGCCTGCATCTCCTAATGGAAATCCGTCTAATACTACTAAAGGAGCGTTTGAACCTCTAAGTGAACTTCCTCCTCTGATTCTTACTGTCGAAGTCGATCCTGGATCTTGAGAAGTTGTTACTTGTAACCCAGCAACTCGACCTTGCAGTACCTGTTCTACAGAATTTGATGGAATATCTTCTAAAGTTTTCGTTTTTACTGTACTTACAGAACCGGTAAGATCTGCTTTTTTAACAGAGCCGTATCCGATAACGACAACTTCTTTAAGATTTTGCGAAGTTGCTCTTAAAACAACATTCAAAGTATTTTTTCCTGAAACGGAAATTTTTTGAGTATCGAAACCCATAAAAGAAAAAGATAAAACTGCATTTGCCGGAGCATTAATTTCAAATTTTCCATCGAAATCTGTTGAGGCGGTTTTAGAAGATCCTTCCACAGTGATATTTACACCGGGGATAGTGAGACCTGTTTCGTCTGCAACTGTACCTTTAATTATATTCTGACTGTAAGCTGAAAATGCGCTAACAAACAGAATACAAAAAAGTATACTTTTTGTCCATTTTTTTTTCATTGTTTGATTGGTTAAAGATTAGTTAATAGTTTCGAGACAAATTAACTACTTCGTTTTCGTAACGATTTTGTAAATACCATCAAATAGTAATACTTTCATGAATAAACAATAATACTTTTAACAACAAACATGTTCTTTATATGAACAAATAATTTTTATTTGCACTCAAAATAGCATATAACAGAAAAATATTATTTATTTTTGAACAAGTTTCTTATTCTCCAAATGAAATATTATAATACTATTATGAACGAAAAACGCAATATCCTAAGAGAATTAGTACCTATTTCAGAAGATGACTTCTTTATAGTATTAAATCATAAGAATGCCAAATTTGATTTTCCGCTGCATTTTCATCCTGAAATAGAACTTAATTTGGTTTTGAATTCTTCAGGAAAAAGAATTATTGGAGATTCTGTCATAGAATATACAGATTGCGATATGGCGCTTATAGGTTCGAACACTCCTCATTTATGGACAGGAATAAAAGAAAACACTGAGGCGCATGTGGTTACGATACAGTTTCATGAAGATTTGTTTTCGGAAAAAACTTTAAATCGAAAATTAGCTCTTCCGATTCGTGAGTTATTAGAAAGATCTAAAAGAGGAATTGCTTTTTCTAAAGAAACTATTGAAGCGCTTAAGCCTAAAATACTGCAGTTATCAGATTCACAAGATTTTGACTCTTTGCTCAACTTCTTATCTATATTACATGATTTAGCGATTGCAAAAAACACAAAAAGCCTTTCCTCACATTCTTATGTAGATTATTATAGTTTTTCTGAAAGCCATAAAATCGAAAAAGTAAATGATTTTATTAAAGACAACCTTCAGAATAAAATTCAGCTAAAAGAAGTTGCCGATCTAGTTAATATGTCAGAATCGGCATTTAGCCATTATTTTAAGAAATGTACTAATAGTTCTTTTTCAGATTATGTAACTGATTTAAGATTGGGGCTTGCCGCAAGATTATTATTTGAATCTGAACAGTCTATTAAAGAGATATGTTATGATAGCGGATTTAATAACATTTCTAATTTTAACCGTACTTTCAAACGCAAAATGGGATTTACACCAAGTGAGTTTAGAGATCAAAGCAAATTAATTACGAAACATTAAAAAATGAGTCTGTTATAGAAATGTGTCTTTTATCTTCTCCTAAAATATTTCACAACTTCAAACCACAATACTGAAACTAAGCCTGTCGCGATGCAAAAAAACATTTGAGAAAGTGTAATAAGTTCAAAATTAAAAAGAGAACGTAAAAAAGGAATAGTAAATAACAATATCGTTAAAAAAATAGTAATGCCTATTATTATAGAGACAAGGATATTTTTGTATTGGAATGTTGTCCATAACGAATAATAAAATGATCTATTAACCAGCGTTAAGACAATATTCGAAGTAATTAAAGTTAAAAAAACCATACTACGCGTAATGTTTTCATTCCATTGATTGTATATTGCCCACTGGTAAGAAAGTAACAATCCTAAAGTTATCGCAATGCCTTGAATAATACTTGCCGTCAATTCTTTAAAATTAAAAAAATCTGTTCGCATCGGCCTTGGTCCTCTCTTCATTGTATCTGCTTCGGCAGGTTCGTTTTCAAATATAATGGAGCAAGTTGGCCCCATAATTAGTTCAAGCAAAATAACATGAAGCGGACTGAATATATTAGGATAAATCCATCTTAAAGCAAGCGGAATGAAGACAATGAGAATTATTGGAATATGAATAGATATGATGTATCGAACTGCTTTTTTTAGATTCGTATAAATCTTTCTCCCCATTGCTACAGCATCAACCATTTTTGAAAGATCATCTTCAGTAAGGATAAGCGATGCGGCATCTTTTGCTATTGCCGTTCCTTTTTTCCCCATAGCGATTCCGATATGAGCAGCTTTTAGCGAAGGCCCGTCATTAACTCCATCTCCTGTCATGGCTACAATTTGTCCACAAGCTTTAAGAGCATTTACAATTCTCAATTTAGCATCTGGAAACATCCGACTGAAAATATTAATATCCATTACTTTGTTTTGCAGTTCTTGATCACTCCATTTTATTAGTTCATCTCCAGTTATAGCTTTTTCAGAACCAACAAAACCAATTTGCTGCGCGATAGCATTAGTCGTTTTCAAATTGTCTCCAGTAATAATCTTAACGGCAATTCCTGCTGTATAAAAAGACTGAAGCACTTCTGCAATATTATCTTTTGGAGGATCATAAAAAGCAACAAGTCCTTTAAAAGTAAATGAGATTTTCTGCTGTTTATCAGGATAATTATTTCCCTGCAAATTTCCCTCTCCCACACCAAGTACTCTGTAGCCTTTACCGGTCAATTGATCCATCGCGGTTATAATCTTCTGTTCATCTTGTTTAGAAAGACTACAAACCTCTAAAATTGCTTCAGGTGCACCTTTAGCCGCAATAATTCTATTTCCTGAAGAATCTTCAAATACATGCGTCATCATTGGAGGTTTGCCCGATAAAGGATATTCGTGAATCATTTTAAAATGAGACGTCATATCTGTTTCTGCAAATTTTTTATAGGTGTCATGAAGCGCAATTTCCATAGGATCAAAAGGAATAGGCTCGCTTGCCCACATAGCAGTCGTAAGAAGTTCTTCTGTTTCTTTTATATCTTTGAATGTATTAATTCCAGCCTCTATCCCAGATGGCAGATAAAGTCCCGCCAAATCCATTTTATTTTGGGTAATTGTTCCAGTTTTATCTGTACAGATTACTGTAGCGCTTCCTAATGTTTCTACTGTTTTCATCTGTTTTACAACAATCCCGATTTTCATAAGTCTGCGAGCTCCAAGCGCCATAAATGTGGCAAAAGCAACTGGAATTTCTTCTGGCAGAATACTCATTGCAAGTGTTAGTGCCAATAAAAGACTTTGAAGCACATTTCCCACTCGCAAGTAGTTTAAAACCCATACTAAAATGAATACGAAAGCACCAGTAAAAATCATTTTTTTTACGAAATTCCCAATCTGTATTTCTAATGGTGTTTTTTCTGTATCTATAGATTCTAAACTGCTTCCTATTTTACCTAATCTTGTGTCATTTCCAATTTCAGTTACTTTAACTATGGCTAATCCGCTGGCTGTAATAGTTCCAGAAAAAACCTTATTATCTTCTTGATTACTATCTTTAAAAACAACCATTGATTCGCCAGTTAGTATTGCTTCATTTACTGAAAAATCATTGGATTGTATAATTATTCCATCAGCCGGAACCAAAGCGCCTTCTTCAATTACTACCAAATCTCCAACAACAATATCTTGCGTTTTAATGTTCTGGTATTTTCCATCACGAATAACTGTACATAAAGGTTCTATGAATTCTTTTAATTTTGCCAAAGCATTCTGGCTTCTTTTTTCCTGATAAAGTGAAATTGCAGCAATCAACAATATAGAAACTAAAAGAAAAAATCCATCGCTATATTGTCTATTAATAAAGTAAATTCCGGAAGCGGCAAGCAGCAACAGAATCATTGGTTCTGCAAAAACATTTTTAAAAAAAGCTAAAATTCTATTCTCTTTCTTATAATGATACTGATTAGTCCCGAATTCTTTTCTAGACTCATCCACCTCACTAAAGTTTAGTCCGATTAATTCTTGCTCGTTTGCTTCCATATAATTTCCAACAAAAATAACAGTAGAGTAAAATATTGCCGAACGATTTCAACAATCGATTTCTTTACTCTTATAAAAATATACTATTACCATAAATTTAAATATAATAATGTGTCTTTTTAGGTTTCATTTTGCGATTTGAAACAATCTTTACAGACCACACATTCTTTTGATCTCAATAAAATATTGATTTATGTACTTACACTTTGTATTTTTGCCATATGAATGACAACTTTATAAATGAATATTTCGGCATAGGAATACAAAATGGTAAAACGCCCGAAAACTTAGGTGTTTTGTGGCGATCAGCTCAAAACTTAGGCGCAACTTTCATATTTACTATAGGCAATCGATATGCTAAACAGGCGTGTGATACGCATGATGCTGTAAAAGCAATTCCTTACTTCCACTATGATACTTTTGAAGCTTTTTTTGAAAATTTACCAAAAGGAGCCCGATTAGTTGGAGTTGAATTATCTGAAAAAGCCTCTGATTTAGAAACTTTTGAACACCCTAGACGTTGTGTTTATATATTGGGCGCAGAAGATCATGGTTTATCTAAAAAAGTTATGGATAAATGCCATCATTTAGTGAAATTTAAATCTGAAAAAAGTTTAAATGTGGCTGTTGCAGGAACTATTGTAATGTATGATAGAAATTTATCTAAACCACGTTCTTAAAAGTTAATAAAAAAGACGCCACAATGGGCGTCTTTTAGTTTAATATCCTTCTCAGTTGCATTATTTTCTTAAGTCAAATCTGTCTAGATTCATTACTTTAGTCCATACCGCAATAAAATCATTTACAAATTTCTCATGAGCATCCGCTGCAGCGTAAACTTCTGCTATCGCTCTCAATTCTGAATTTGAACCAAAAACAAGATCGGCACGTGTTCCTATCCATTTTGGTTGTCCTGAACTTCTGTCGTTTCCTGTATAAAGTTCTTTATCATTTGAAACAGATTGCCATTGTGTGTTCATGTCTAGTAAATTCACAAAAAAGTCATTTGTCAAATAACCCGGTCTATTGGTAAATACACCATTTTTACTTCCGTCAGCATTAATATCTAAAACACGAAGTCCACCTAAAAGCACTGTTAATTCTGGTGCGGTAAGAGTTAAAAGATTTGCCTTATCTATAAGAAGCTCTTCTGTTAAAACAGAAGATTTTGTTTTTCTGTAATTTCTAAAACCATCTGTTTTTGGCTCTAAATATCCAAAAGATTCAACATCTGTCTGTTCTGCAGATGCATCCATACGTCCAGGTGAGAAAGGTACCTTAGCTGAAGCCCCTGCATCTTTAGCCGCTTTTTCGACAGCTGCGCTACCAGCAAGAACTATTAAATCAGCCAGTGAAACTTTTTTGTCGCCATTTGCTTCATTAAAATCTTTCTGAATAGCCTCTAATTTATCTAAAACCACTTTAAGAGCAGTTGGATTGTTTACTTCCCAATCTTTCTGTGGTGCGAGTCTTATACGTCCACCATTTGCTCCTCCGCGTTTATCTGAACCTCTAAAAGTTGAGGCAGAAGCCCAAGCTGTAGAAACCAATTGTGATATGCTTAATCCTGAGTTTAAAACTTTTTCTTTTAACTGTGCTATATCCTCATCGTTTATTAGGGTGTGATTTACCGCTGGAATAGGGTCTTGCCACAAAAGTTCTTCTGATGGCAGTTCAGATCCTAGATATAAAGCACGCGGTCCCATATCACGGTGCGTCAATTTAAACCATGCTCGAGCAAAAGCATCAGCAAACTCATCAGGATTTTCTAAAAAGCGACGAGATATTTTCTCATAAACAGGATCTAATCTTAATGATAAATCTGTAGTAAGCATTGTTGGCAAGTGTTTTTTGTTAGCATCAAATGCATCTGGAATAATTGCCTCCGCATTTTTTGCTACCCATTGGTGCGCACCTGCAGGACTTTTAGAAAGTTCCCATTCATAAGCAAATAAATTTTCAAAAAAGTTATTGCTCCATTGTGTTGGTGTTGTTGTCCAAGTAACTTCAAGTCCACTTGTAATCGCGTCACTACCTTTTCCTGAGCCAAAACTATTTTTCCATCCTAACCCCTGCAATTCTAAACCAGCTGCTTCAGGCTCTGCGCCAACATGATCTGATGAAGCAGCGCCGTGAGTTTTACCAAAAGTATGGCCGCCAGCTATTAACGCTACTGTTTCTTCATCATTCATTGCCATACGTCCAAAAGTATCTCTGATGTCTTTAGCAGCCGCAATCGGGTCTGGATTTCCATCTGGTCCTTCAGGATTTACATATATAAGTCCCATCTGCACTGCTGCAAGAGGTTTTTCAAGATTTCTACTATGAATATCTCCATCTGCATTATCATCTGATGAAACTACTCCATGATCTTTAGGAACACCTTCAGAACCATCTTTATAACGCTCATCGCCGCCTAACCATGTAGTTTCAGATCCCCAGTAAACAGATTCATCAGCTTCCCAAACATCAGCACGTCCTCCTGCAAAACCAAATGTTTTAAAACCCATCGATTCTAGTGCAACGTTACCAGTTAGGATTAACAAATCGGCCCACGAAATCTTTTGTCCATATTTTTGTTTTATTGGCCAAAGCAATCTTCTTGCCTTATCAAGACTCACATTATCAGGCCAGCTGTTAAGAGGAGCAAATCTCTGCTGTCCTGCTCCTGCTCCGCCTCGTCCATCATGTACTCTATAAGTACCTGCACTATGCCACGCCATTCGTATGAAAAGACCGCCATAGTGACCAAAATCTGCAGGCCACCAATCTTGTGAATCAGTCATAAGAGCATGTAAATCTTTCTTCACCGCCTCAATATCGAGACTTTTAAAAGCTTCAGCATAATTAAAATCCTTATCTAACGGATTTGACGATAACGAATTCTGTCTCAGAATATTTACTTTTAACTGCTTTGGCCACCAGTCACGATTTTTCGTTCCTGAAGCAGCTTGTTTGTCCATGCTCCCATTGTGAAATGGGCATTTACTGATGTCATTTGATTGATTATCCATAGTTCAAAATTTTATTTTTTACTAAATTACTAACTAATGAAAAAGAAAAATACAGCTGTGAATCATAAATAATTCTTACAGAATAGATAAAATCTATGCAACTCTTTTTTTACATCCTTAATTACTTATAATACTACTCGTTATAGATAAATCATACTTTTCTAAATGAGCAACAATTTTGTAATATCGAATTTTAATTATATAAATTTAATAAAAAGAATCCTTTTATTTTTATAAACATTTACTTCCCTGTCTGTTACGTTCCAATTTTTGCGCACAGACTCGGAAGTTTTTTTATTTTCATTAATTTATTAATCATACTTAAAAGGTAAAAAATAAGTTTAAATCCTCGATATAAACACTCCAAAAGTAAAAAACGAGTCAAATCATTATTTAACTCGTTTTTTTTGTAACGTTTTGTTTAGTATACTGTTTTAAGATGTTTTATCAAGTCTCGACTTCTCTAATTTGGTCAAATGATAAGCCACTGCTATCTTCACCTTTTTTATATATCTAGCCAAACAATACCACACCATTAAGTCAACGTGTACGTTGAAACGATTGTGAAATTTCATTTAAAATGCGTTTACGTTTTATTATTTAGACAGTTTAAATATCATTCTTAAATAAATTATTATAGAATGTCAAAATTCATTTGATTTTATACTCCAAAGATTATTAGTTTATTGAAGTTAATATCTCACTCAAAATTTATGCTTGGATTTTTTAATGAAAGAAAAGGAGTTAAAGAAACGGTTTCATCAGCGATATCTCCAGACAGCATAAATGAAATTTTATTTTTTTTGATAATACTTTAAAAACTGTGTATAAAACAAAAAACCCTATCCGTTTTGGATAGGGTTT
>NZ_JAEFCA010000014.1 GCF_016405855.1 Flavobacterium sp. IB48 | reverse complement strand
CAACTTTTTCCTCCAGCGTCATTAATGGCAGAAGCAGGTCTATGCGCTGCTCAACGGTTTTATTTTTATCCAGATACGGCTTTTTTTGTGCATTCATATTTCCAACAGTAAACAGAGCAAAAACTCCAATAGTTAGTAATTTTTTATTTTTCATTTGTGGTTTTAAGTTTTATTATTGAGGTTACTAAATTCAGATATACAATGCGCTTTATTATAGTATTTTTAATTGCTATAATAATCAGATTTCCAAACATCAAATGTTTGGTTTCTAAGAGTGTAAATTTAGTTTTGCAGTAATAATAATAGTAGCACATTTGAAGCATTATCTATGACAGATGATGCATAAAAAACTTTACTATCAATCAAACCACTAGATTTTTGCTAAGTGTTTTGATTTTAATTCTGTTTTAAAAAAAAAAAATGATGTATGATTCTTTGAGATGAATGTCGCTAAAAAGAAGTTTTGGGTAAGTAAAATTATTTAATACAGAAAGTGGTTTATTAAGTTCGTTTACTCTTCATATTTTATTTTTCTCCAAAACTGCATAGCTTTTTGTGTCAAAAACTAAGAGAACTACAGTGGCAATATGCCATGATTTTGTCATAAAGATTTTGGGAGATTGAAAACAAAATAAAAGAATTATAAAAGGAAAATCTGAAAATCCTAAGATTTGCAGTTTTTGTTTTTTTTAGCAAAAAAAAAGTCCTAATCTTTAGATTAGGACTTTTGTGGGGAGAGCAGGATTCGAACTTTAAGCTTGAAACCGCTGTATGTACCACTTTTATGTATGTCTTGAACCTCTATGCACCGATTCTGCACCAAATTCAAATTTTTATTTTTCTAATATTAAATCATTCACTAAAATTAAAATGCTGACAAATTAACAGACAGTAGCATTATTCTTTTTTTGTATTACAAAATATATTAAAAAAGTATACATTTCAGGATGTTCTAACTGAAATTGTAAACGAAGTTAAAAATGAAATCTTAATTATTTTCTAAAATCTCTATTTTAGAAAGTTAAACGACCATTAATTTACTTTAGCTTTTAAACGAAGAATCGTTATCATCTCTAGAATGAAATAACTCTTTTGTTAAACATAAGCATATGTGTATTGCTTGATTTTTTCTTTTAGATTAAAAAAAAATAAAAAACCAGCGATTTATATTATATCATTCTTTGACGATTTAGTACCGTTTGGTAAAAAACTTTCTTATTAGGTTTGACTTTTATATTTTAATAATTTTAAAAGATTAAAAGTGAGTCAACTAAAATGTTATATAGCAATAAGTTTTTTGTTTTTGATTTTATTCTCAGGATGTATGAGAGTGTCAAAAAGCTCAAATTTTGTTATGAATTCTGACTACGCAGTTTTTGATTATTTCCATTATGAAGGAAAAGACCAAATCTATAAAACAATTACCAGAACCAATGATAATTATTTCAACCCAATTTTATCTGGATTTTACCCGGATCCAAGTATTTGCAGAGTTGGCAATAAATTTTATCTCGTAAATTCTTCTTTTTCATACTTTCCGGGACTTCCAATTTTTGAAAGTGAAGATTTAGTCAATTGGAAACAGATAGGTCATGTGATAGATAGAAAAGAACAAGCCAATTTTACTCTGGCAATTTCAAAGGGAATGTACGCTCCGACAATTAGATGTCATGACGGAACTTTTTATGTGGTTTGCACCAATGTTGATGCTGGTGGAAATTTTATTGTCACGGCAAAAAATCCAGCAGGACCTTGGTCAAATCCAATATGGTTTCCGAATATTGACGGAATCGATCCTGACATTTTCTTTGATGATAACGGAAAAGTTTATATAACGCATAATGGTCCTCCGCCAAATAATATTTCTGTTCATGGAGGACACCGCGCGATTTATATGTTTGAGTATGATATTAAAAATTTTAAAATTATTGGCGAACCAAAACTTGTAATAAATGGTGGAACAAACATGGCTGAAAAACCAGTCTGGATTGAAGGTCCGCACATTATTAAAAAAGACGGTTTTTATTATATGATTTGCGCGCAAGGAGGAACAGAATATCGTCATACCGAAGTAGTTTTTAGAAGTAAAAACATTTTCGGACCGTATGAAAGTTATGAAATGAATCCAATTTTGACACAGAAAAATTTAGATCCAAACAGGAAAAATCAGGTTACAACTACAGGTCATGCCGATTTTATACAATTGCCAAATGGAGAGTGGTGGTCGGTCTTTTTAGGATGCAGACCTTATGGCGATGATTTATATAATACAGGAAGAGAAACTTTTATGCTTCCTGTTGAATGGAAAAATGGCTGGCCTGAAATAACTGGCGGAAATGAACCTATTCCGTTTATTCATAAAAGACCAAATTTACCACTCTCAAGAGAATCGGTTTTACCTATGAATGGAAATTTTATTTCAGATGACGAATTTGATTCAGATAAACTTGATTTTAAATGGAATTTCGTTCGAACTCCTTCTGAAAAATGGCACGAGTTGAAAGATGGAAAATTATTTGTTAAAGCCAGAAAAGAATCTATAAAAGAACTTGTCAATTTTTCTTTTATTGGAAGAAGACAGCAGCATCTTCAATTTGATATTTCGACAAAAGTATCTTTTGATTTAAAAGGTAATAAAGCCACAGCTGGTTTAGCGGCTTTTCAAAATGAGAAAAATTATCTGTTGCTTGGTATTCGTTTAAATGCCGAAAATAAACAGGAAATATATTTGGAAAAAGCAACAAATGAAGTAAATGAGGGTAAATCTGAAATTGTAAGAAAACAAGAACTTTTGAGCTCTTCAAAAGCTTTGTTCTTTAGAATTGAAGGTGAGGCTCAGTATTTTACTTTTTATTATAAAACAAATCAAGATGATAATTGGAAAGTTCTGGCAGAAAACGTCGATGCAAGTATTTTGAGTACCAAAAAAGCAGGCGGTTTTGTGGGAACTTATTTAGGAATGTATGCGTCATCAAATCATTTTTAAACAAACTAAAATTAAGAGCCTAGTATAAAAACAGAAGTAGTTATTTTATTACAATAATTTTAAAGCTAATTAATAGATCTTATAATAGCTTTTGAATTACTTCGAATATTTTTTGTGTATTTATATTGTTGATGGATAGAGCTTTAAGTTTTAGTTTGCTTTTAATGTAAATTCGAGTAAGAAATAGCAATACGTTTTATAATTCAGAATCATTACAAATTTCAATTTGTCATATTCTAATTCATGGACTTGTTTTATATTCGGCTCAAAAAAATGGCAAATTAATTTTTAATACTGAAAAAATAAGCCTTTTTTGTAATATTTAAATCAATATTTTTATTAAAATGGATAATGTGTCAAATTCTAAGTTTTTATTGAAATTAACGATGATCGCCACTTTGGGCGGAATGCTTTTTGGCTATCATACTGCTGTCATTTCAGGAACCGTGAGTTCTTTAGAGAAATTTTTTGTACTTCCTTTAGGATTAACAGAGGATGCAGCAAGCTCACAATTAGGATTTGTAGTTTCAAGCGCTTTAATCGGCTGTATTATTGGAGGAATAGTTAGTGGATTTATCAGTAAAAAACTGGGAAGAAAAAAAGGATTGATTTTGGCAGGAATTCTATTTTTACTTTCTTCTATTGGTTCAGCTGCACCGGAAATTTTTATTAGACCAATTGGTAAAGGAGATTATACTTTTATTAATTTCTTTATGACGTACCGAATGATCGGAGGAATTGGAGTTGGTTTAGCTTCAATGCTTTCTCCACTTTATATTGCTGAGATTGCTCCTGCAAAAAACAGAGGTAAATTAGTGTCAATGAATCAGTTTGCTATTATTTTTGGAATGCTGATTGTATATTTTGTCAATTATTTTATTGCAAAACAAGGAGATGAAACATGGCTGGATACATTAGGATGGCGCTACATGTTTGCATCTGAGATTGTATTTGCTATTCTCTTTTTAGGACTTTTGTTTTTTGTTCCAGATACGCCTCGTTCTTTAATGCTTCAGTCGAAAGAAAGTGAAGCTTTTGCGGTTTTAGAAAAAATTAATGGAAAAGAGGAAGCAAATAAAATACTTGTTGAGATTAAAAATACTTTGGCTGATCATTCAGGTAAATTATTTTCTTACGGTTTGGCAGTTATAATTTTCGGAATGTTGTTATCGTTTTTTCAGCAATTTATAGGAATTAATGTGGTTTTGTATTATGCTCCTGAAATCTTCAAAACAATGGGTTCAGGAACAGATAATGCTTTATTGCAGACTATAATTGTGGGAGCAGTAAATTTATTATTTACCGTTTTAGCAATTCAGACAGTTGATAAAGTAGGCAGAAAACCATTAATGATAATTGGTGCTTTAGGAATGGCCGTGGCAATGATTTTACTTGGAGTTTCTTTTCAAAGTAAATCAATGGGAATTTTTGCACTTTTATGTATGTTATTGTATGTTGCCGGTTTTGCAATGAGCTGGGGACCTGTAACCTGGGTATTGTTATCTGAGATTTTTCCAAATAAAATTAGAGGAAAAGCTATGGCTATTGCAGTAGCTGTACAATGGATTTCGAATTATCTGGTTTCGTGGTCATTTCCTATTATGGATAAAAATTCTTATTTAGTACAACAATTTAATCACGGTTTTGCCTATTATATTTACGGTTTAATGGGAATTCTTGCAATGCTTTTTGTATGGAAATTTATTCCGGAAACAAAAGGAAAAACATTGGAGGAAATGGAAAATTTGTGGAAGAAAGATTAGTGCAAAGAAATAAGATTTTAGAACCAAGAATATACTTGCCTAAAAAAACAAAAAAAGGTTGCTGATGTTATTAGCAACCTTTTTTTGTTGATTATTTTAACACTTCAAAATGAAGATATTTTTTCTAAAACAATTTTAATATTTTGATTTTCAAATTAAGCTATCTCCGGAATTTCATAAAATGATTCTTTTTTGTATAAAATCCTGTATTTGGATGGAGTCATTTTTTTAAGTTTCAAAAACTGTTTGTTAAAATTGGCAATAGTTTGAAATCCGCTATCGTAGCAAATGTCTGAAACGGGCAGATTAGTTTCTAAAAGAAGATTGCACACGTGTCCGATTCTTATTTCGTTAAGGAAATTGATATATGACTTTTTGGTACTTTTCTTAAAATAGTTGCAAAATGCTGGCTCCGTCATTCCGGCCAAATCTGCAATGTCTTTTATTTTGATTTCATTTTGGAAATTTTCGATACTGTAATTGAATACTTTTTCAATTCTAATTTTCTCCTTAATGTTTTGAAAAGCAATCTGTTGTTCTGTTAATTTAGTGTAGCAGTTTTTCTTGGTCAATATGGTTAGGCATTGGTATAAAAGTAAAATACGTTTATGAAATGGGCCATCCTGCATTTTAGTAATCAGCTTTCCAAGTTTAGCTGTATGTTTTTCGTTGACTTTTAGTCCTAATTTAGAAGTAGCAATTAACTGTTTGATATGTATGTTTTCAGGAAGATTTAAAAAATCGCTTCCCCAAAAATCTTCTTTAAATTGAATGACAATGGCACTGGTTATCATGCTTTTATCTCTTTTTTGAAAGGTATGCGGAACATTTGAGCCAATAAAATAAACATCTCCGGTTTTAAATTCACTAACATCATTTCCAATAAACCCTAAGCCTTCACCTTGAGTAAAAAATATAATTTCAATCTCAACATGCTGATGCCAGGTTACTTCAAAATTAGGTGTGCAATATGTTCTCGCTACAAACGAATTATTTTGCGATAATGGTAATTTTTGAACATGTGGTTTCATTTATAATATTTTTACGACAATTAATTTATGAAGATTACTTGAAATATTAAAATAGTTTATAAACTAAACAATTATTGCGCAGTATCTTCCCGAAAAACTCTTTTTATTTGCAATGTTAATGAATTTTTAATAATAAGAATTTTAAAATAATGACAAATTTGAATCTGGATATAAAAAATCAACGTGAGTTTTATGATAATAATGGTTATCTAATTGTATCAGATTTATTGTCTGATAATGAGATAGATATTCTAAAAAACGAAACAAAAGAAATTTTCAAAGGGAATCGTGGTTTAATTGACGGTCTTATTGAATCGTCACAAAATGAAGAAGACGAAGACATTCTAAAAAAATATGTGGCTATTCATTTTCCGCATAAAATTTCAGAAGTTATCTATTCTTTTTTAAAACATGATAAAATAGTATCAATACTTCAAAACTTAGTTAGCGAAAATGTAAAGTGTATGCAATCGATGCTTTTTGTAAAAGCTCCAGGGAAAGCTGGACAATCATGGCATCAGGATGAATTTTATATCCCAACCAGAGATAAATCGCTAATTGGTGTTTGGATTGCGATTGATGATGCAAATATTGACAATGGCTGTTTATGGATTATTCCAGGTTCTCATAAACTTGGATACATTTTGCCAAGAGTAAAAAATGAGAATAAAAGCTTTGCCGATGTTGATACCGTAGATGTGTCATCGTACAAGGAGGAAGACATGATTCCGGTTGAGGTAAAAAGAGGTTCTGTAGTGTTTTTTAACGGATATACGTTGCACAGTTCATTGAGAAATCAGACCGCATCAAATTTTAGAACGGCTTTAGTTAATCATTACATGAGTGCAGAATCAATGCTACCGTGGGATCAGGATGGTAAATTACCGCCATCTGATGATTTGCGTGATATTGTAATTGTAGCAGGAATTGATCCTTATTCCTATAAAGAAATTACTGATGTTAATAAACCTTTTTTAAGGCCAGAAGTTTTGGCTATAAAGTCAAAAATAAATGTAAATGAAGATTAATTTTTTTTGCCCTCGCTGGGGAAGTGAAAATTTAAATTGGAATGAGTTTTTTGAAAAGGTTAAAAATGCAGGGTATGATGGTGTGGAGTGGGCGATTGCAAAAGAAGTTTCCAGAAATGAAATTGAAAGGGTTTTAGAGATTTCGAAATTATATGAGTTAAAGATTATTGCTCAGCATTTTGACACCAATGATTCGAATTTTGAGGAACATTTAAAAATATACAATAAGTGGCTGGAAAAAGTTTCAGGTTTACCATTTTATTGCATTAATTCGCAAACAGGAAAAGATTTTTTTTCGAAAGAACAAAATCAGATTTTGATTGCTGAAGCAAAGAAAAGTGAAATAAAGATCGGAATACCAATTTATCATGAAACGCACCGAAACAAGTTTTCTTTTGCAGCTCATATCACAGAAAAGTTCTTAGAAGAAAATCAGGAATTAAAGCTGACATTAGATGCTTCACATTGGGTAAATGTTGCAGAATCTTATTTGGATGATCAGCAAAAGGCTATGAATTTAGCACTTGAGAGAACAGAACATATTCATGCAAGAATTGGTCATACTGAAGCGGCACAAGTTTCAGATCCTTTTGCTCCAGAGTGGAATGATGCTTTAGAGAAACATTTAAACTGGTGGGATGCCATTATAAAAAGAAAAATAATTGAAGGTGAATCTCAAATAAGCATAACACCAGAATTTGGCCCCGCGCCTTATATGTTTGTTCTGCCATATACTAAACAGCCAGTTGTAGATCAATGGAATATTAATGAAAGAATGCTTCATTTTTTAAAAAATAGATATCAGGATTAAAAAAAAACTTTTAGAAGAATTACAATGAATTTTAAAATGAATTACAAAAAAGCTTTAGCAAAATTAATCTGTGTAACAGTTGTTTTACTTGTTTTGATAAGTTGTGGCGAATCAAAAACGCTCACTATTTATTATGCAAAAGACGCATCGCCAAAAGAAATTCTGGCTGCTAAGGAACTTCAGAAATATATTTATGTGAGATCTGGGGAACTTCCGGAAATTGCAGTTTATGAAGGAAAAGAGCAAGTAAAAGGCAAAGCTATTATTTTGTCTCAATTTGAAAAATTTGAAAACAAAAGTAATGTTATAAAAGTTGAAGGAGATTCGTATTTATTGAAATCTGAAGAAAAAGACCAGCTTTTTATCGTTGGAGGCTCATCAGAAGGTATTCTATACGGAGCTTATAAATACATAGAATCGCTTGGTGTTGGTTTTATGATTGATGGCGATATTATTCCTGATGAAAAATTGGATACTGTAAAACTGAATGGTTTCAACGAAACGCATAATCCAGCATTTGCTCTTAGAGGTATTCAGCCTTTTCATGATTTTCCTGAAGGACCGGATTGGTGGAATGAAGAAGATTATAAAGCTGTTATTTCGCAATTACCAAAAATGGGAATGAACTTTATCGGATTTCATACTTATCCTGAAAAACGCCCATTTGGAGGTTGGGAACGCGCAGAACCAATGGTTTGGATTGGCACAAAAGATCAGTTTAATAAAAACGGAACTGTAAAATCTGCTTATCCGGTTTTGCATTCCAACACGGCAGACAGTACTTGGGCTTATTATCCTAAAAATACTTCTGATTATCATTTTGGAGCTTCACAATTATTTGAAACAGATAGGTATGGCGCTTCTTACATGAAAAATGTATCGGGATGGCCTCACACAGAAAAAGAAAATGTAAAGATTTTTGATGAAGTTGGATCAATGCTTGGAAACACTTTTACATTGGCAAAAGATTTAGGGGTAAAAACATGTATCGGAACTGAAACGCCATTAACAATTCCGTTTGATGTACAGCAAAGATTGATTGCTCAGGGCATTGATTTGAATTCTAAAGAAGCAAGAGTAAAGCTGTACGAGGGAATTTTTTCTAGAATTATGGCAACGCATCCGTTAGATTATTATTGGTTTTGGACGCCAGAAACCTGGACTTGGGACGGACAAAATGATGCGGCGGTTGAAAAAACAATTCAGGATATACAAAGTGCCATTCAGGCAAAAAGCAATGTCAAAGCACCTTTCACTTTAGCAACAAGTGGTTGGGTTTTAGGTCCTGCAAGAGACCGAGCGGAATTTGACAATTTATTTCCAAAAGAAATGCCTTTTTCTGTAATTAATAGAGAAGTTGGATTTACGCCTGTTGAGTCTGCTTTTAAAAATGTCAACAACAGACCAAAATGGCAAATCTCATGGGTTGAAGATGATCCTGCAATGGTGACACCACAGTTTTGGGCGGGAAGAATTTTGAAAGATGCCTCAGATGCCTTTCGCTTTGGATGTACAGGAATGATGGGAATTCACTGGAGAACAAAAAATCTTTCGCCAAGTTTTATGGCTTTGGCAAGATCAGGTTGGGAAGCTGATAAATATAAATCTCCAGGAGACAGTATTCGCCACATTAATCCAAGTGAAATATATAAAGAGTGGGCTTCACTGCAATTTGGACCAAAAGCCGCTACTCAATTAGGTAATTTGTTTACTTCTTTAGATGGTGGGGAATTTAAATTAGGAAGCAAAGACAGACATGCTAATTTTCCAAGAACAGCCGACTGGGGCAAAAAAGGTCCTGGAATGATTAAACCAAATTATGAAGCTTGGGAAAAGTATCAGAAAAAATATGATTTTATAAAAACGTATGAAAATGCTAAAAATCTTGTTGTAGGAAAAGGAAATCTGGAACGTTACAATTATTGGTTAAACACTTTTTATTACGCAAAATATCAAGGAAATGTTGGTTGCATTTTAGCTGATATGGAACGTTTAAACGTACAAATTGGAAAAGCAAAATCAAAGGAAGAAAAAATAAAACTGGCTAATGAATTAATTGCAAAAAGAAATGAAGTTGCAAAAGCCTGGGAAAAAATGGGAGATTGCCTGATGCAGACTGTAAGTACAAATGGCGAAATGGGAACTATTGCAAATCTAGAACAGCATAATCTTGGAAGTCTAAATCAGATTCATCAATACGATAAAGTTTTGACAGAATTGTTAGGAGATATTCCAGAAATTAAAATGTCGACAGCATATAAAGGCGAAACCAGAATTGTAATGCCAACAAGGCAAACCATTATAAAACAAGGTGAATCTTTAGTGACTAAAGTCAGGATTTTGTCTTCTCAAAAAATTGCTTCGGTAAAAGTATTTTACAAAGCCTTAAATGAGAAAAATTATACGGAAAAAGCATTGAAGAATGTGAACAGAAATGTGTATCAATTAGAAATAACCCCTAAAGAATATAATCAAAATAGCTTTACTTATTATGTAGAAGTAACAACTGGAACTAAAACGGTTCGTTCCCCTCAAAGTGAACCAGAAGCTGTTACAGTTTGGTAAATCTTTAATAAGAAAACAAGCTAGAATTTAATGTTTCATTTTTAAGATTATCTAAAAAAAATATTAGTCATTTTTTTCTGATTGACTAATATATCGAGTCATCTTTTGCCTTATCGGAACGGTTTTAATACGAGTGAAATATCTCGTACAGGGACTCTTTTTGCCTAAAAAAATGAAAAAAAATAATATCAATTCACTAAAAAAAATAACAAAAAAACAAAAATGAAATCCAAGTAACAAAAAAACAATTTTGAAAGTAAATCTGAAATTCTTGAAGAACCACTAAGAAAAGAAACAGATTTTGAAAAGAAACATGACTAATTAAATAACTAAACCTTATGAAAAACCTTTTAATTACCGGCCTTTTTTGGCTTTTTCTTATACCGGTTGCTTTTGCACAACAGCAAATTACCGGTAAAGTAACTGATGAGCATTCCGGAGACCCGCTTCCTGGGGTAAATATTCGATCGGAAGGCGGAGGACAAACTACAATGACAGATTTTAACGGAGCTTATACCATTTCGGTACCGAAATCAACAAATCTATTATTCTCTTTCATTGGATATAAAACAAAAAAGATAAACTCAGGAACTTTAGCAACATTAAATGTGGCATTATCTTCTGAATCAGAATCGCTTCAGGAAATTGTGGTAACAGGTTATACAAAAGTCAAGAAGACAGATTTAACCAGCGCGCAAGCAACTATTGATGCAAAAGCTATAAAAGAGACTGTAAATACAACTGTAGAACAAGCCATTCAGGGAAGAGCTGCGGGTGTTTACGTAACTCAGAATTCGGGTGAACCAGGAGGAGGTTTGTCTGTTAATATTCGTGGGGTTAACTCTCTAAATGGAACAAATCAGCCTTTGTATGTTATTGATGGAGTGCAGATTACTGTTCAAGAAATTGGAAGTGGATTATTAAGTTCTTCAAGCCCATTAGCGGGTCTTAACCCGGCTGACATTGAAACTATGAATATTCTTCAGGGGCCATCTGCAACTTCATTGTACGGTTCAAGAGGTACAAACGGTGTAATTGTAATTACCACCAAAAGAGGTAAAGCAGGAAAAGTAAGAATTGATTATGATTATACCTATTCACTTCAAACACCACCTCAGAAAATTGATGTCATGAATTTAAGACAATATGCGCAGCTGAGAGGAGAATACCAAAAATTGACAGGCGGGGTAATTCCTCCAGAATTTATGGATCCTTCTATTTTGGGAGAGGGAACAGATTGGCAAAAAGAATTATATCGTTTAGCTCCAATGACTAAACATCAATTACGTTTAAGCGGAGGAAGTGAAAATACAACGTATTATTTATCAGGAGAATACTTTAATCAGCAGGGTATTTCTCAAGGGTCTAATTTTGATCGTTATTCTGTTCGTATGAACTTAGATAACAAAGCAAACGACTGGCTGACAATTGGAGCAAATTTCAATATCAACCAGACAGAAAATGTCGCTGCAGCAACTTCTGAATCGGTTATTTTAAATGCAACAAAATTGAGCCCGAATATTCCAGTAAAAAACTTTGACGGAACTTATGGTGGAGGAAGCACAGATCCGGATTCTCCAGAAAGATATAGTGTTCCGAATCCGATAGCGATGGCTAATTTAAATAAAAATGAAGTTTTAACCAGACAGTTTTTAGGAGGATTAAATTTGAAAATTGACATTATAGACGGATTAGTTTTCAAAACATCCTTTAATACAAATATTGAATACGGAAGCGGAATGTACTTTCTGCCAAAATATAAATTTGGAGTTAACGAAAGAATCAATACACAGCTTACAAATGTTGAAAATAGAAACACATACTGGAAATTTGATCAATTCCTTAATTATGATAAAAAATTTGGAGATCATACTGTAACAGCAATTTTAGGACACGAAGCGCAAAGTGGAGCTTGGAAACAGTTAACAGGTTATAGAGAAAACTTTCCAGTTGATATTCCTGATTTAAATGTTGGAGATCAGTCTACTTCTATTGCATCAGGGGGTAAAAATGATTGGGCTTTAGAATCTTTCCTTGCAAGTGCAGGTTACAATTATAAAAACAGGTATTTTATTAATGCTACGCTAAGAGCCGATGGATCTTCAAACTTTGGTCCAGATAATAAATGGGGATACTTCCCATCTGCTTCTGCAGCGTGGAGAATTTCAGAAGAACCTTTTTTTAATGTAAAACCAATCAGTGATTTAAAGTTAAGATTTGAATCTGGAGTTACAGGAAGTAACGGTCCTGGAGGTGTAATCTACGGAAGATTAGACGGTAGCCCAACACAATGGGGAACAGGTTTCTTGCCAAGTAAATATGCAAACTCTGATTTGAAATGGGAGGAAACTACAACGAATAACATTGGTTTTAATCTTGGATTATTCAACAACAGAATTACAGTTGAAGGAGATTTTTATGTAAAAGAAACAGATAACTTGATTATGGATCTTCCTTTACCGCTTTACTATGGTGTTGACGGAGAAGGAGGAATGGCGCCGCCTACAGTAAACGTAGGAGCTTTACAAAACAAAGGATGGAGTATTGCGGTTAATACAGTAAATATTAAAACAGCAGATTTCTCTTGGACAACTAATGTAAACGTTTCGCACTTTAATACAAAAATTAAAAAATTCTACACTCAGTCGGCTATTTTAGATCGTTACTCCCGTTATTTCCAAGAATGGACTCAGCGCTCTGTTGTCGGACAAACGCCTTGGCAGTTTTACGGTTATGTTGAAGAAGGATTATTTCAATCACTTGATGAAATCAATAACAGTGCTTTGCCGGTTGATAATCAAGGAAACAAACTTCCTGTAAATAAAGATCAGGGAGGTGTTTGGGTTGGAGATGTTAAATACAAAGACATCAGCGGGCCAAACGGTGTTCCAGACGGAATTATCGACGAAAAGGATCAAACTTTTATAGGTAATCCATATCCGAAATTATTTGGAGGTATGACCAATACATTTACTTACAAAGGATTCACTTTAGGAATTTTATTAACGGGTTCTTACGGAAATGATATTTACAATTATACAAAACGTGTCAACTCAAATCCTGTAAACGTAAGTGTGGGAAGTAATTTATTAGTTCACGCCTTAGATTATGCAAGAGTTGCAGAAGATGCAAATGGAAATCCTTATCTAGAAAATCCTAATACGGATGTTGCAAGAGTTTCGAATTCAAGAAACGGAAACTATGACAGACACACTAGTAAATGGGTAGAAGACGGTTCTTATTTAAGAATAAAAAATATCTCATTGAACTATGAATTTGATAAAGAAATCTTAAAAGGCATACCAGGTGTAAGCGGTTTCAGACTTGGTTTAGGGGTTCAAAACATTGCAACTTTTACCAAATATACCGGATATGATCCTGAGGTAGGTTCTTATGTAGGAAGTGGTTCAAATGCTGGTTCTCAGCCTATCGGATTTGATTATGGACGTTATCCATTAACACCAATGTACACATTTAATTTAGGAATTAACTTTTAAAAATAGCGTGATGAAAAATATAACATTCAAAATTTTTACAGTATCCAGTCTGTTTTTATTGCTTTTCACAAGCTGTTCTGAAGAATTTTTAGAAAGACCGCCTCAGGACGTTCCTGTAGATGCGGAGTTTTATAAAACAGACGAACAAGTTTTAGCAGGTTCTGCATTATTATACAATAAAGTATGGTTTTTATATAATGATAAAGCTTCATTTAGTGTTGGAGATTTTAGAGGAGGAACAATGATGTCGGTTTACAATTATCCAGACATGGTGCAGTTCAATACAACTCCGAACTCACAGATGAACTATGATGTTTGGAAATCTTTATTCAATACAATCGGACAGTGTAATACTTATATTATAAACGTAAATAAATATGCTGGGCCTAATGTTAATCCAGAAGTTAAAAAACAAACTATTGCAGAAGCCAGATTTATGAGAGCAACAGCATACAGTTTATTAACAATGAATTATGGTGCGGTGCCAATTATTACAAACAATTTTACATTGGTTGGAGATACGACAACAGTACGCAATACGCCAGAAAGTGTTTGGAAATTTATTACCAAAGATTACCGTGCAGCCGCTCAAGATCTTAAAGAAACTCCTTTACAAACAGGCAGAATTACAAAATGGGCCGCTGAAGGAATGTTGGCAAGAACTTACTTGACAAGAGCTGGTGTTGGAAGAACTGAGGGAAATAGAAATCAGGTTTATCTAGATTCTACAAAATATTATGCAGAACGAGTTATAACTAGCAGTGGTGCTAAATTACAGCCAAACTATGCTGATTTATTCTTGACCAAAAATGAAAACAATGCAGAATCGTTATTTTCACTTCAATGGCTTTATACAGGAACTTACAGCTCAACAACAAATACTGCACCTTCTTCTTTAGCGTTTAGCCCATCAATAGCTAATGGTGACGGATGGGGAGGAGATTTTAGCGCAACTTGGTGGATTTTAAGTAAATATGAAGGAATTAATCCTGTTGCAGGAAGTCCCAATATGATGGAAGGTAAAACACTCGATCAGCGATTGAAAGCAACCTTTATGCTTCCTGGTGCACATTACCCTGAAATCACACAGACATTAGAAAATGGAACAGATCAAGAACTTCGCTTTCCTTATAGTCAAGGTGCAGAGATTAGTTATGCTTCAACAAAAAAATATGTCGTTGGTAAAGCTAAAGATAACGGAGGTTTAGCAGGATTCCATACTTATGAAATCAATACGTATATGCTGCGTTTGGCAGAAATTTATTTGGCTTACGCCGAAGCTGCAGTTGGAAATAATAGTTCGACCACAGATACAAAAGCAATACAATACTTCAATGCAGTACATACAAGAGCTGGTTTAAATGCAATTCAGGGACCATTGACTTTTGATAGAATTTTTGACGAAAGAATGATTGAGTTTTCTGTAGAAGCTATGGCATGGTACGATTTAGTTCGTCTGCATTACTATAATCCTCAAAAAGCATATGATATTATCAGTAATCAGGATAGAGCTGCTTTTGCAATTGTTCCAGATAGAATTCCAAATCCTACATCTTGGACTTTTACCAAAACATCTTGGGTAACGGTTAGAAGTTATGCAGCAAATGACGGAAACTTTTTAATCCCGATTCCCGCTACAGAGATGAGTCAGGCTCCTAATTTGGGTAAAACGCCTGTAGATTATTATGCAGGTAAACAGTAATCTTAAAAAAGACATTATGAAAACTTTATATAAAATAACAACAGCCTTATTAGTTGTTCTGGGAATAACTGTGGTTTCTTGCTCATCTGAAGAAGCTGTCAGCAGAAGTCCTTACATTAGTTATGTGAGAGTCACAGATCCTGCTTCTTCAGATTCATTATTGGTCGAAGCAGGTCAGGGACAGCTTTTAGCGCTTATTGGAGATAATCTTCAAAACACAAAAGAAGTTTGGTTTAATAATCTTAAAGCATTTATATCGCCAGTATATGTAACCAAAACTTCAATACTTACCAATGTTCCGGGAAAAATTCCGACAGAGATAAACAATCAAATTCGATTAGTTGACGGTTCAGGAGGCGTTTACACTTATGATTTTAAAGTAAAAATCGGAAAGCCTTTCATGAAAGCAATGAAAAGTGAATATGTGGCTACTGGTAAAATAGCAACAATTCAGGGAGATTTCTTTTACGAACCAATGACAGTAACTTTTACAGGAGGTGCACAAGCGACAATTTCCAGCATTGAAAATGATCAGATTTTGAATATTGTTGTTCCAGAAGGTGCTCAGCCGGGACCTATTACAATCAAAACAAATTTTGGAGAAACTAAATCTGATTTCTGGTTTAGGGATAACCGAAATATTTTTGTGAGTGGTGAAGCAGGATCTGATTTTATAGTGACATCTCCTGGAGCTGGAGATCCTGAAGCAATCAATGGAAACTATATCAGAGTGAAGAAAAATATTGGAAGCTGGGATTATACCGCATTTTTCAGCGGTGGCCCAGATGTCTTTGGTGCAGAAAGCAGAAATGTACCGGATGACGCCTTAACACATCCTGAAAAATACAATTTCAAATTTGAAATAAATACATTAAAACCATATAACGCAAACGCGCTGAAATTTCAGGTTTTATTAGACAAAGCGTCAGATTTTGATGATTACTATTGGAGTGGTGGCGTTTATTTATGGAGTCCTCCATATGATACAGAAGGAGAATGGGAAACAATTGTTGTGCCTTTAGAAAAAGTACTATTAGGACCTGGTCACGAGCCAAGTGCAGCTGGATATTTTTCTCGTTTAATCGTTCATGGTGACGGAGCGCTTGATGCAGATATTTCTGTAGATAACTTTAGAGTTGTACCAAAAACTTTAAAATAATTCATTTTATATAAAACCTAAACCAAAATGAAAAAAAATATAAATAATAACCCGTTTTACTTCCTGATTATGTTTTTCATAATCATTGGAGTAACTGTTTCGTGTAGCAATGACGATGCAGACAGCAGCAATGATGTTGTTGAGCTTTTAAGTTTTGGTCCTTCGGGACAAAAACATGGCGAGAAAATATCTTTTATAGGTCATAATCTTGATCGTGTTACCTCTATAATGCTTCCAGGTGTTGAGGTTTCTAGCGATGATTTTGTGTCGCAAACTTCAGAAAAAATTGAATTGATTATACCTGAAGAAGCTACTGAAGGAAAAGTAACTTTAGTTTATGATGGAGGAGAAATAACCTCAAAAACAGTTTTAAGTTTTGATGTTCCTTTTATGATCGCGAGCATTACACCTGAAGCAAAACCGGGAGAGAATATTACCATTACGGGAGATTATCTAAATTGGGTAACTTCTGTAGTATTTGCTGACGGAATTGAAGTAAAAGAATTTGTAAGCGCTTCATTAAAACAATTAGTTGTTAAAGTTCCTTTAGATGCTAAAACTGGACAGCTTTTAATTATTGGAGGCGGAACAGAACCTTACACTTTTCAATCTGAAAGTGATATCATCATCGATTTGCCAAAAGTATCTTCTCTTGAACCTGCAAGCGTAAAACATAGTGATTTGTTGACTATTAATGGAGAAGATTTGGATTTAGTAAAAACAATTAAATTTCCAAATAGTACAGAAAGTGCGGCTTTTGAAAGCCAGACAGCAACAAAAATTGTGGTAAAAGTGCCAAATACGGCAACTGACGGAAAAATAGCTTTAACAGCTTATTCGGGAGTTGTGGTAGAAACTCCAATGCCTGTAAAAATTATTCTGCCGATTATTACAAATGCAGCTCCTAAACCAGTAGCTATTGATGCTGACTGGACGCTTACAGGAACCGATTTGGATTTGGTAAAAGAAGTAATTATTCCGGGTGCAGCAAATCCAATAACGGCTTTTTCAACCCATACAGCAACAAAAATTGTTTTGAAAGTGCCTCAAGGTTCATTTAACGGAACAATCAAATTAAAAACAATCAATGATTTCTTAATTGAAACCAATACTGAAATTCAAATTGAAGGTTTAACCGATATTCCATTAACTAGAGTAATTTTTGATGATGATTACAGAAATGGATTCGGAAACTGGAGCTGGGGAGGAAATGTAAATCCGGCTTATACAGCAGAAGTTAGAGAAGGTACAAAAGCGATGAAAAAAGACTGGCAGGATTGGGATGGGCTTCGTTTTGGAGGAGGAAGTATTTCTACAGCTGGAATGACAGAATTTGTATTCTCTGTTTATGGAGGTGAGGGCTTGGAAAACAATCAGCAATTAGGAATTATGATTAATGGTAATTGGGGAATCACAACAGTTCAGGTGAAAATTGGTGCCTGGACAGATGTTGCAATTCCGTTATCAAGTTTGCCAGCATTGAGTTCAGCAACCGAAATTAATGATTTTGCAATCCAAGGAAAATTTGGTTATGTGATTGTTGACAAAGTTGGATTAAGATAATAGTTAAGTAGTAATTTTTACCCGACAAAGAAGAAACTTTCCTGAGCTTTCTTCTTTGTCATTTTTCAATTTTTAAAATAAATGAGAAATTTAAATACTTTATTGAGTGTTGTTTTTTTGATACTGACAGTTTCCTGCAGCACAAATAAAGTAAACAAAACACAACATGAAAAACCATCAAAAGAAGTGGTTTTACAAAATTTAAAAACCTTAACCAAAAAAGGAATTTTGTTCGGGCATCAAGATGATTTGGCTTACGGAATCGGCTGGTCGTATGAACCGGGCAATTCAGATGTAAAAAGAGTTACAGGCGATTATCCGGCAGTTTATGGTTGGGAATTAGGACACTTAGAATTAGGCGATTCTGTGAATATTGACGGAGTTCCTTTTGAAAAAATGAAAGAATATGTGAAAGAAGTTTATAAAAAAGGAGGTTTAAATACTTTTAGCTGGCACGAAGTAAATCCGTACAACGGAAAATCAGCTTGGGATACAACATCTACTATAAAACATCTTTTAAAAGAACCAAAATTGATGTCGGCTTATCATAAAGATTTAGATAAAGTGGCTACTTTCTTTAATAGTTTGAAAGACGAGAACGGAAATGCAATTCCGGTAATTTTTAGACCATTACATGAACAAACCGGAAATTGGTTTTGGTGGGGAAGTCCGCAGACTTCAGCTCAGGATTATATAAAATTCTGGCAATTAACAGTTGATTATTTAAAAAGCAAAGGAGTAGAAAATGTTTTATATGCTTATTCTACAACAGAATTTCCAAACAAAGAATATTATCTGGAAAGATATCCGGGCGATCAATATGTTGACATTTTAGGATTTGACGCTTATCAGACAGATGCTCCAAAAACGGATGAAGATTTTAGAAACAGAATAAAAAAAATGGTTTTGACCTTAAAAGAAATAGGTGCAGAGCATGACAAATTAATAGCCTTTACAGAAGTTGGTTTAGAGCAAATTCCAAACCCAAATTGGTGGACAGAAGTGCTACAACCAATTCTTGAAAATGCTGATATGTCTTATGTTATGCTTTGGAGAAACGGCCGTCCAGATCATTATTTTGTTCCATATCCGGGTCAGGTGAGCGAGAATAATTTTAAAACATTTTATAAAAGTCAAAAAGTGCTTTTTCAGGAAGATTTGACAAAAGAAAAAGTATATCAAAAGAAGTAAATATGAATAAGTTAATAGTCCTTTTTAGTTTTTTCTCCATTTCGATGTTGGCTCAAAATCCTGTAGTTCCAGGGTATTTTGCAGATCCAAGTATTAAAAAATTCGGAGACACTTATTATATGTATTCCACGACTGATGGATATTACAGCGGCAATGACGGGGAACAATTAGTCTGGACAACAAAAAATTTTGCAGATTGGGATGTGCAAACCATTGCAGGAATGCCACACGAAACCGTTTGGGCTCCGGCTGTAATTCAGGGAGATAACGGAAAATATTATTTGTATTGCCAATCTTCTGTAGATTATTCAGGATATGTGTATTCTGGAGATTCTCCAACAGGACCTTTCAAAAAAGAAGCACATTTAGGAGGTTTTGATATCGAACCTTTTCGTGATCCGGTTTCCGGAAAAATCTATGTGATTTCTGCAGGACGCGAATTGTTTTTAATGGATAATGATGTAAAATCGCCAACCTATTTAACCAAAATAGAAAAGAAAATTTATATAAAAGGAAATCTTTTTGATTATACAGAAGGACCTTATTTAGTCTATAAAGATGGATTTTACTATTGCATGTGGGCTGGCGGGCGCTGTTGGGAAACCAGTTATAAAGTGCGTTATGCGGTATCAAAAAATATCGATGGTCCTTATGAAGAAGCTTCAAATAGCCCGATTTTAAAAACAGATTTAAATGCCGGTATTTCTGGTCCGGGCCATCATTCAATTACTGAAATTGATGGACGTTCTTTTATGTTTTACCATAGGCAAGATTTGGTAAAAGGACCAACTTGTGATTACCGTTTTCCAGCGGTTTCTGAAGTTGAGTTTAAAAACGGAAAAATCAACTTGATTTCTTATGTTGATGATTTAGCTCAAGCCTTAAATAAAAAAGGAAAATACACCAATCTGGCTTTAAATAAAAATGCTTTTTCAAGCAGTCAAAACGCAGGTTTCGAAGCAAGTAAAGCGGTTGATGGTAAAAATGATACACGCTGGACAACAGGTGGCGCACCAAGTGATATTACTATAGATTTAGGTAAAGAATTTTCTTTTGACGCTGTTCGTGTCTGTTTCGAATATCCTGATAAATATGTCACTTTCAAAATCGAAACTTCGACAGATTATCAAAATTGGCAACCTTATGCAGATAAAAGTCAAGAAGCTGTTCAGGGATTTAAAGAAATGTTACAGCAAAAACAAGCTAAAGCAAGATATGTAAAAGTTACCGTAAACAATTCGGAAGACAGAAATGCTTCTCTTTGGGAAGTTCAAGTTTTAAAGAACAACTAAATTTTAGAAAATACAGCTTTAGAATAGTATAATTTTTTAAGGGATAAAATGAAAATAATAAAACAAAAAACCTTCATATTAACCGCATTGTTTTTGGCTGGAAGTTTGGCTTTCGCCCAAAAAAAAGCGCCTGTAGATTATGTGAATAATTTTATAGGAACTGGCGAATGGGGAAATCTTTATCCGGGAGCCCAGGCGCCTTTTGGAATGATTTCGATTAGTCCGAATAATGTATTTGAAAACTACGAAACTTCGCGTTCAGGATATCGCTATACGCAAGATGAAATTTACGGTTTTGGAATGACGCATTTCTCTGGAGTAGGCTGTCATGCTATGCAGGATTTGCCTTTTTTACCTGTTGTTGGCGACTTGAATGTTTCGCCAGTTTATAATAAAGGAGCTTATAAAAGTAAATTTTCGCATCAAAATGAAGTAGCAAAACCGGGTTTTTATTCAGTGAAACTGGATACTTATCAAACTGATGTAAAATTTACAACAACACAAAGAGCCTCAATTGGAGAAATAGATTTTCCTGAAAATAAAGAAGCATCCATCGTTTTTGCCCCAACAAATAACGCAAACGGAATTTCTGCCGGTGAACTGAAAATAGATTCTAAAAAAAGTAGAATAAGCGGTTTTATGTCAACTGGAGGTTTCTGCTGGCGCGATCCAAACGACCGACCTTATCGAGTTTATTTTGTAGCCGAATTTGATACTCCTTTTAAAGAAGTTGGAAATTGGAGAGCCGAAAATAAAACAAAAGGAAGCGAGAATATTTCAGGAAGTGCTATTGCATCTTATGTAACTTTTAATCTTCAAGGAAAAACGAAAGTTAAAATAAGAACTGCTATTTCTTTCGTTAGCGTAGAAAATGCCATTCAGAATCTAAATGCAGAAATTCCGAATTGGAGTTTTGAAAATACTTACCAAAAAGTTCGTGGCGACTGGGAAAAGTACTTGAATAAAATTCAGGTAGAAGGAAAAAACGAAGATGAAAAAATAGTTTTTTATACTTCAGTTTCACGCAATTTATTACAGCCAAATGTTTTCGAAGACGTCAACGGAGAATATATTGGTTTTGATGATAAAATTCATACCATCGAAAAAGGCCGTAACAAATATGTAAACTTTTCACTTTGGGATACTTACAGGACGACAGCGCATTTGCAGGCGATGATTGCTCAAAAAGAATCTTCCGACATGATTCAGTCTTTATTATTAGACGCACAGCAAGGAGGTTCTTTTCCAAACTGGAGCATGAACAATCAGGAATATGGTGTTATGAATGGTTATTCGCCTTTCCCGTTTATTGCCAATATGTATGCAATGGGCGCCAAAGATTTTGATTTGATCGCAGTTAAAGATATGATGAAAAAAGTTTCAACCGAATTTCATTCAAGCAGAAAATCACATGGTTGGTATGCGGTCGAAGAATATAAAAAGTTAGGTTATGTTCCGGTAGATCTTCACGGTTATGGCGCTTCAATGACATTAGAATATGGCGTTGACGATTATTCGATTGCTAAAATTTGTAAAGCATCAAATGATCTGGAAGCTGAGAAATATTACCTGAATCGTTCTCAAAATGTTTTCACTTTATTAAATCCCGAAAACAAATTTATTCAGGGAAGAAATTCTGATGGAAAATTCATTACGCCGTTTGGAGAATCGAGCGAGAATGGTTACAACGAAGGAAATGCCATGCAGTATTTCTGGAGCGTTCCGCAAAGCATGAAAAAACTAATCGATAAAGCAGGCGGAAATGCTTTTGTAGAAAATCGTCTGGACAAGTTTGTATCGAAAATCGAAGTAGGCTGGGCACCAGAAAAACCTTTTTACTGGGTTGGAAATGAACCTTGTTTTGGAGCAATGTATGTTTACAATTATCTTCAAAAACCTTGGAAAGCCCAATATAATGTTCGTAGAGTAACCGATGTTTTCAAAAATTCACCTAACGGAATGCCTGGTGATGACGATGTTGGAGCGATGTCGGCATTGTATGTCTTCTCTGCATTGGGTTTTTATCCGTATTTGCCGGGAGAAGCTGGATTTACCGTTACAGGTCCTCTTTTTGAAAAAACTACCATCAGTTTAGATAACGGAAAGAAAATCATCATAGACGGAAAAAATGCAGAATTCGACACTCCTTACATTCAGGAAATGAAAATAAACGGCAAAAATGTTTCGAGTTTATGGTTGGATTGGAATGCATTAAATGAAGGCGGATCAATAGAATTTAAAATGGGTAAAAATCCAAATAAAAAATGGGGAAGTGCTGTAAACGATATGCCTCCAACATTTTATCCGGAAAAGAAATAAAACTTAGAATAATACAAATAGAATATGAAACGTATTTTAATCTTCCTGACACTGTTTATAACAGCATTTTCAAGCGGAGTTTTTGCCAATGTAAAACTTCCAAAATTGGTTGGCGACAATATGGTTTTGCAAAGAGATGTCAAAATTCCGATTTGGGGTTGGGCTGAAAGCGGAGAAAAAGTCATGGTAACTTTTTTAGGCTTAAAATATCAGACAAAAACCGGAAAAGACGGAAAATGGAAATTAGAGCTTAAAGCTGTTTCTTCTGGAGGCCCTTATGAAATGACTATTGAAGGAAAAAATAAAATTAGCTTAAAAAATATTTTAATTGGAGATGTCTGGATTGCTTCGGGACAATCAAATATGGAATGGCCATTAAGTGCAACCGTAAACAATTTCAAAAAAGAAATCGCCGATGCCAATTTTCCAAACATCAGATTATTTATGGTGGAAAAAGCAGTTGCAAGTCATCCAAAAGAAGATGTTGTAAGCAACGGCTGGATGGAATGCAGTCCGGAAACGGTTCCGAATTTTTCTGCGGTGGCGTATTTCTTTGGGAGAGATCTTCAAAAAGAAATTCAGGTTCCGATTGGATTAATCAGTTCGAATTGGGGCGGAACTCCGGCAGAATCCTGGACGGATTTAGAATCGGTTAAAAAGTTTCCAAGATATGCATCTGAAGCAGAAAACCTTTCAAAAAGCAAAGATGATGTTGGCGAATTGCTTTCGAAATACAAACAAGATTTAGCGATTTGGACAAAAACTTCAGGGCAAGACAGAGGTTATCAGGAAAACGGAAAAACTTGGGCAGATACTGATGTTGATGTTTCAACTTGGTCGACAATGAATTTACCCGGAAACTGGGAACAGCCAAATATTCTTCCTAATTATGACGGTGTGGTTTGGTTCCGAAAAGAAATCAATTTATCTGCGGAAGAAATTGCAAAAGGTTTGACACTTCATTTATCAAAAATTGATGACGAAGATATTACGTTTTTCAACGGAATTAAAATTGGAGAAACCAAAGGTCATGAAGCGTTACGAACGTATATCGTTCCGAAAAACCTTTTAAAAGAAGGGAGAAATGTATTGACAATTCGTGTAAACGATACCGGTGGCGGTGGCGGAATTTACGGTAACGCTGAAGATTTATTTATGGAAATTGGTTCTTCTTCAAAATCATTAGCCGGAAATTGGATTTACAAAACTGCTGTTGATACAGAAAATATGCCAAAATATCCATTAAATAGAGAACCGCAATATGTGCCGACAACGCTTTACAATGCCATGATTTTGCCATTAGTTCCTTATGCAATCAAAGGTGCAATTTGGTATCAGGGAGAATCTAATGCAGATCGTGCTTTTGAATACGGAACTTTATTTCCGGACATGATAAAAGGCTGGAGAAGAAAATGGGGATCTGATTTTCCGTTTCTGTTTGTTCAGTTAGCCAATTTCATGCACGACGAAGCACAGCCAGCAAATTACGATTGGGCAGAATTAAGAGAAGCACAAACCAAAGCGTTAGAGCTTCCAAATACAGGAATGGCTTTGGCAATTGATATTGGAAATCCGGACGATATTCACCCAAGAAATAAACAGGATGTTGGAAAAAGATTAGCGTTTTCTGCTTTAAAAGTGGCGTACAATAAAAACGTTGTTTTTAGCGGACCAAAATATCAATCAATGGAAATTAAAGGAAATAAAGTTGTAGTTACATTTTCAAATTTGGGTTCAGGTTTAGAAGTGAAAGACAGTTACGGTTATGTAAAAGGCTTTGCCATTGCAGGAAAAGATGAAAAGTTTGTTTGGGCAAAAGGGCATCAGGAAGGAAATACAATTGTTTTATATAGTGATGATGTAAAAGAACCAATTGCAATTCGTTACGACTGGAGCAATAATCCTGACGGAAATATTTATAACAAAGAAGGATTGCCTTTAGTGCCGTTTCGCACAGACAATTTTAAAGGAATTACAGAAAACCGATAATTATGTTTATCAGAGCAATAATAAGTTTAGTTTGTTTTACAATGTTCGTCAATAACGCTTGGTGTAAGGTTAGTGCACCAAGTTTTGTTGCGGACGACATGGTATTGCAACGCGACGTAAAATTACCAATCTGGGGCTGGGCAAGTCCGGGAGAAAAAGTGACGGTTCGTTTTCAGAAACAAGTAAAAATTGCGCAAACCAATAAAGACGGTTCGTGGCGTATTTATCTCGATCCAGTTTCTGCAGGTGGACCTTACACAATGACTTTGGAAGGAACAAATAAATTGGTTTTTAAAGATATTTTGGTAGGAGATGTTTTTCTGGCAAGCGGACAATCAAACATGGAGTTTACGACTTATTCTGTAAATAACAGTAAAGATGAAATGCTCAAGGCAGACTTTCCTGAAATTCATTATTTCAGGGCAGGATTAAATGTCGCCAATAAGCCAATCGATACACTTTCGGGACAATGGAAAGCCGTAACTCCTGAAACGGTTGGAAACTTATCTGGCGTGGCTTATTTTTTTGCTAAAGAATTGTATCAGAAAAAGAAAATCCCGATTGGGATAATTGTTTGCGCATGGGGCGGATCTGTGGCAGAATCCTGGACGAATGCCGAAGCTTTACAGTCTTTTCCTGAATTCAAAAAACCTTTAGAAGATTTAAAAACAGGTCAGGATTGGCATAAAACTTTTACGGAATATGAAAAGAATTTAAAGGCATTTAAAGAAAGTAAACAAGGTCTTGGAAAAGGTGCTCATCAAAATAATTATGCTGATGGAGATTGGAAAGAAACAGAATTTCCATTTGAATTGAAAACAATGGGATTGGCCGATAATTATGGAAATAATGTCTGGATTAGAAAGAAATTCACCATTGATTCAACTTTTAATGTAGAAAAAAAAGCGTCTTTATTTTTAGGTAAAACCAATGGAGAAATCACGCTTTATGTAAACGGAATCGAAATTCAGAATCGTGAAGAAATGCTAGATGGAAACTGGTTTATAATTCCTCAAAATGTTTTGCAAAAAGGAGAAAATCAGATAGCTATTAAATTTCTGGAAATCTGGAATGGAAACATTGGCGAATTAGGGCAGAATGTTACTTTGAAAAATGAAGATTCGTATTTAAAAATTGATGGAAAATGGAAATTTAATTCAAAAATCGAATATCCAATTCCGGCTTATGTTTCGTGCAATTATACACCAAGTACGATTTTTAATGCGATGATTGCACCTTTGGTTCCTTATGCATTAAAAGGTGTTATTTGGTATCAGGGCGAATCAAATGCAGATAGAGCAAAACAATATCAGACTTTATTTCCTGCATTGATTGAAGGTTGGAGAAAAAAATGGAATTCGGATTTTCCTTTTTTGTTTGTACAGCTTGCCAACTTTCAGCCAGATAAAAAGCAACCAGCAGATTATCAATGGTCAGCTTTGCGCGAAGCACAGCAGATGACTTTAAAAGTGCCTAAAACCGGAATGGCCGTTACAATTGACATTGGCGATGTAAACGATATTCATCCAAAAAACAAACAAGATGTAGGGAAACGATTAGCGTTAGTTGCCGAGAAAGTGATTTACGGAAATAACGAAATCGTGTATTCAGGACCAACTTTTAAAGAATTTAAAACCGTCAATGATTCCATTGTCGTTGAATTTACAAATGTTGGAACGGGCTTAAAAGTAAAAGATCAATACGGTTATGTAAAAGGTTTTGCAATTGCTGGCGAAGACAAAGTTTTTAAATGGGCAAAAGGATATCAGAACGGAAATACTTTGATTTTATACAATGAAACCATAAAAAATCCAACAGCAGTGAGATACAATTGGGGAAACAGCCCTGACGGAAATATTTATAATAAAGAAGAATTGCCTGCTGTGCCTTTTAGAACAGATAATTATCCATTGAATTTTGAATGATATGAAACAAATAAGTATGATTAAATTATTTTTTGAGAAGTCTAAATTTTTAATGCAGTTAAGTATTTTGATGTGCATTGGATTTTCCGCGAAAGCGCAAAATCCATTATTTCCGCATTTGTACACAGCAGATCCTTCTGCACATGTCTGGAAAAACGATCCAAATACGTTATGGATTTACGCCTCGCATGATGTACCGGGAACCAATCATCACGCCACCATGTTTGATTATCATGTTTTCTCGACAACCGATTTGAAAACATGGACAGATCATGGACGAGTACTGTCTGTAGATGATGTTTCATGGGCAATCAGCCACGCTTGGGCAATTGATGCAGTACTCTGGAAAGGAACATATTATTTGGTTTACGGTATGAAAGAAAGAGCTACGGGAATGTTTAGAACGGGTTTAGCAACCAGCGATCGTCCAGAAGGTCCTTTTACAGATATTGGTTTTATAAAAGGAGTTGAATGGGGGCAAGATCCGGCCTTATTTGTAGACGAAGACAATAAACCGTATTTGTTTTGGGGTTCTTCAAATTCTTGTTTTGGGGCGCAACTGACAGACGATTTAAAAGCAATTGTTCCTGAAACCAAAGTAGAATTAACATCACAATTAAATAATGTTTATGAAGGTCCGTGGGTTCATAAATACGAAGGGAAATACTATTTGTCTTATCCGGGACTACAAAAAAAGCAATGGCCTGAGATTATGTATTATGCTGTTGCAGATAAACCTTTAGGGCCATATTCTTATAAAGGAGTTTATATTCCGCAGTTTGAGCAACAATCAGGAACCAATCATGGTTCAATCGTTAAATATAAAGATAAATGGCTTTCATTTTATCACAGTGCATGGCTTTCAGGCGGATTGAGTGAATCGAGATGTACAATGGCCGATTATTTACATTATGAGAAAAATGGCGACATCAAATTGAGTGAACCAACTCGTACAGGTTTGGGCGAATCTGTTTGCAACATTCACATAGAAGCTGAAAATGGAAAAGCATCAGGTGGAAAATTTGACGGAACTGAAGTAGCTTCAAAAGAAAAAGGATTTTCTGGTAGAGGTTATGTTACCGGTTTTGATTTGGAAGAAGATTATGTAAAAGTTTTAGTGCAGGTAGCAAAAGACCAGAAATTCAAACTGAAAATTAGATATTCCTCTACACACGATACCAAAATTACGTTGACTGTAAACGAATTTATGTCCAACGGTTCAACTTCTACATGGCAGGATATTGTGATGCCAAAAACAACTGGTTTTGAATATTTTGATGCTGGAACATTGAGCTTAAGAACGGGCGATAATTTCCTAAAACTAACCAGTCAAAACGGAGATATGAATGTGGATTATTTTCTTTTGGAACCGATAAAAGGTTCTAAGAAATAGAAAGTCAAACATTTAAAAAATAAAGATTTAAAAGAAAAAGTAAAACAAACAAAAACGAAAAAAAATGAAAAACTATCTAAAATCGATACTGCTCTTGTTCATTATTTTTATAATGTACAATTGCTCCTCCAATGGAGATGATGAAAAACCACCTGTTACTGAAAAAGCAACGGCAACGATAACAGCTTCGCAGGTTTCTGTTTTAGAACCAAGCACAGATGGCGAATTTGTAGTGAAATTATCTAAATCAGTTGCTTCAGCCACAGAATTGTCTCTTACTTTCGGCGGAACTGCAAAAAATGGAGAAGATTACAAAACCATTGCAAACACCATTGTAGTGCCTGCAAAAGCAACTTCAGTTAAAATTCCAATTGAAATTTTGACAGACAAAATTGTTGAAGGTGATGAAAGTATAGAAATAACTTTAGCCTCGTCTAAAAATGCCGATGTTATAATAGGTTCTCCTGCAAAAGCTGTATTGACTATTACAGACGCTATTGTTGACATCGAGTTAACTCCTGCAAACGTGAGAACCTATATGGTAAATAAAAATGCGACAGATGAAACTGTGGCTCTTTTCTACAATATGAAAATGTTGGCAAAAACGTCGTTTATGGTTGGTCAGCATGATGCATTATTGAGTTTTTATAAAAATAATGCAGGAGATTCCGATATTAAAAAAACAACAGGTTTTGATCCGGGAATGTCGGGTGGTGATTTTATGTTTATAACCGATGATCCAAATACAGGACAAGAAGATAATTGGTGGTATGCGCAGGAAAAATTAATTAAACAGGCTGCTGTAAATGCTTATGATAAAGGAATGGTTAATATGTTTTGCTGGCATATGAGAGAACCTTTTGAAGGAAAAACTTTCTATACAAGTGAAATGACCGATACACAAAAGAAAAATGCTTTTAAAAGTATTTTGGTTGGAGGTGCAAATCATGAATATTATAAAAACAAACTGAAGAAAATTGCACAGGTAACCAAATCGTTAAAAGGTGCTGATGGAAAATTAATTCCAATTATTTTCAGACCATTTCATGAGTTTGACGGTGATTGGTTCTGGTGGGGGAAATCATTTTGCACGCCTGCAGAATATGTGCAGAACTGGCGTTTTACAGTCGAATATTTACGTGATGAATTAGGTGTAACCAATATGCTTTTTGCTTTTTCTCCAGATGCAAGTTTTACTTCTGAAGCCGATTATTTGGCAAGATATCCGGGCGATGCTTACGTCGATGTTTTGGGTTATGATGATTACGGAAATTTCGATAATAAAGGCGATGCAGGTGCAAATAATGCAAATGCGAAACTTCAGATTATTTCAAAATTAGCGAAACAAAGAGCAAAAATTGCTGGACTTACAGAAACTGGCTATTTTGTAACTCCGGGGAAAAATAACCCAATTTCTGGATTGTATTCGAATTATTTCTACAGTGCCATGACGAAGAATAATGTTGAGCTTTCATTTATGACTTTCTGGGGAAATGGTGGCGATACATATTGCACACCAACGCCAAGTATGTCTGATGCAAGTGATTTTATTCAGTTTGCCAGAAAAGAAAAAGTGGCATTGCTGAACAAATTGCCTAAAATGTATAAAATGCCATAAAGCATAAGTTCAATTTTGATAATGAGAAAATTATTGAACTGCTCGAATAAAATTTAAATGATTATGACTAAAAATCTGCACAGGGAAATAGCGCCACTTTCAAACGAAGACAGCTTTTTGGTCTTTGACAGAGTAAAAGATGATTTTGACTTTCCTGTTCATTATCACCCTGAGTTTGAAATTAATTTTATTGTGAACGGAAAAGGAATAAAAAGAGTGGTAGGAGATAATATTGATGAAATCGAAGATATTGAGTTGGTGCTGATAGGACCAAATTTATATCACGGATGGGAATTGAATAATTGTAAAAATGATAAAATTCATGAAATTACAATTCAGTTTCACAAAGATTTATTTCCTGATTCCTTGCTTTCCAGACGAATTATGAATCCGATAAAGGAAATGTTTAACCGCTCTAATCACGGTATTTTATTTTCTGAAACTACAGCAAGAAAACTCATGCCGCAATTGATAAAACTGTCTAAATTAGATGGCATGGATTATTTTTTGGAGATCACGTCGATCCTTCATGATTTGGCCAATTCAAGAAATCAGCGATTATTATCTACTTATACCGTTGATCACGATAAGTTTGAAGATTATGATAAAATGAAATTGATTTATGATTATGTTCAGAAAAATTTTTCTGAGAAAATTACTTTAGAAGATATTTCTAAAGAAGCCTGTATGTCTAATGCTTCATTCAATCGTTTTGTTAAAAAAAGAACAGGAAAAACATTGGTTAATTATTTAAGAGATATCAGAATTGGATATGCAACAAGATGGCTTTTAGAAAACGAAATGAGTGTGTCCGAAGTAGCTTATAAATCAGGGTTTAATAGTCTTGCTAATTTCAATCGTGCATTTAAGTACATAAAAAAATGTACGCCAAGTGAATATAGGGAAGATTTTTTTGGAATGAAAAGGGTATTGTAATTCAATATTCAAAAAACTAAAAAAGGTATTTTTAATTCAATTTAGAAAGCTGTTCAAATATAATTTTGAGCAGCTTTTTTATTATAATGATAATTTTAAAATGTAATAATTTTAATACTCATTTTTTTATCTTAATTATTTTATAGAAAAACGTATAAATATTAAAATAGTTTATAAACTAAATAATCCTGTAACAGTTTCTTTCTGAAAAACTTACTTTATTTGCAAGGTTAATTTGTTATTAATAAAACATTTACATTATTATAGAAAGAAAAACTACTCTTTAAAATATTAAAAAAATAATTAGGCGTCGATTTTGAAAAACAAATAGATGCAACTTTTTTAATGTTTAAATTGAAATTAAAAATTAAACTTTTAAAGGTTTTCAAAAGATGTAGGTTAAGGCATTTTAGCACATAATTATAGCTGTTCTATTTTTTGTTTCAAGATTTTTTGAAATGATAGAAAAGCTAAAAAAAAAATGTAACCACAAACCTCAAATATATGAAAACGCAACTCTTACGAATACTATGTTTATTTTCAATATTATATTTTAGTTTTATATCAAAAGGACAGGCGCAGAGCACATTTACAAATCCAATTATGCAAGCCGAAAGCCCAGATCCTTTTGTGACCTATAATAATGGTTTTTATTACTTCATGGTCACAACCGGCGATGGAGTTTGGATTCACAAATCAGCTACTTTACAAGGCGTTGGTTCTGCACCGCGAACAAAAGTATGGAGTTCTGGGGGAGAAATAAGACGCGATGTCTGGGCGCCAGAATTGCATTACATCAACGGAAAATGGTATATCTACGCTTGCGGAAATCTTTCTGATGACGGTTTTAATATGAGAATGTTTGTTTTAGAAGGAAATTCTCAAGATCCTTTGGGCTCTTATACCTATAGAGGAATTTTAGCTCCGGAAGCTTCAGGAATCGATGAAAGTCCGTGGCAAGATCCAGCTACCGGAATTCTTTATATGACATGGTCGCAATTTGATCCGCAAGGACAAACCATCTGGATTGCCAGAATGGATAGCCCAACTCAAGTAAGTAATCAAAGAGTTCGTATTTCTGAGCCTGTTTTTAATTGGGAAAGAATAGACGGATTAGTTAATGAAGGCCCAATATTCTTAAAAAAGGGGAATAGTCTACACATCATTTACAGCGCCAGTCAATGTGCTTCTGCAGCTTATGCGTTGGGAAGATTAACCTGTACAGACGGAAATTATCTTAATCCGGGTTCCTGGCAAAAAGTGGGTCCGGTTTTTTCAAGAAACGATGCCAATGAAGTTTATGGAACAGGTCACAATGGTTTTACAAAATCTCCCGATGGAACTGAAGATTGGATTATTTACCACGCAAAACACGGAACATCTTTCACCAATTCAGATAGAAGTACACGTATTCAAAAATTTACATGGAATCCTGATGATACACCAAATTTTGGAATTCCAGTTCGTGAAGGAGTTGCCATTCCGGTTCCGTCTGTAAATGGAGCAGTGCAAACACCTTTTAACGGAGTTATAAATCTTCCGGGAATTGTCGAGGCTGAAAATTTTGATAATGGAGGTGAAGGTATTGCGTATCATGATGCAAATCCGCAGAATATGACTGGAGCTTACAGAAATGAAGGCGTAGATATTGAAGCAAGTACAGAAGGATATTATAATTTGTGCTTTTCAGAAAATGGAGAATGGACTGAATATACAGTAAATGTTACTCAAAGCGGAAATTATGCTATTGATTCAAGAGTTGCTTCGATGGTTGGAGGGAGTTTTCATCTGGAATTTAACGGACAAGATATTACGGGGTCTTTAATTGCTCCCAATACAGGAGGTTGGCAAAATTGGCAATGGGTTCATAAGGAAGTGTATTTAAATAGTGGTACTTATGTAATGCGTTTCGCTATTGATCAGGCAGGTTTCAATACTAATGGATTTATTTTCACATATCTGGGCGGGGGAAACGGAATAGTTTCAGGGCAAACATACAGATTAGTAAACCGTAACAGCAATCAGGTTTTAGAAATTGGTGGCTGTAATACTGCAGATGGAGCGAGAGCACAGCAATGGCCTTGGTTGGCAAGCGACTGTCAAAAATGGAAAGTTGAAGCAACAGACAGCGGTTTTTATAAACTGACTGCTCAACACAGTAACAAAACATTGGATATTGTTGGCTGTTCTACTGATATTGGAGCAGGAATTCAGCAATGGCCTTGGGTTGGCGGAGTTTGCGAACAATGGAGTATTGAACCGACTGATAATGGTTATTATAGAATCATTTCTCGTGCTAGCGGATTAGCACTTGAAGTTCAAGATGCCTTAACTACAAATGGAGCAAATGTAAGACAATGGCCTTGGAATATTGCCTCTTGTCAGCAATGGAAATTGGAAGCTATAGGTAGTACAGCAAAATCAAGTTTAAAAACTCAGGATTCTGCAGCATTATTAGGAGACCAAGATCAAGTTTCAGATTTAATGATATTTCCAAATCCGGCAAATGATCAGGTCGAAATTTTATTTCCTCAAAATGATAATTATCCAGTAAATCTTCAGATAACTGATATGATTGGAAATATTCAGCTTTCTCAAAAAGAGGTAACAGGAGGAAAAACGACGGTTGATACTTCAAAATTAAAGGCTGGAATTTATATTGTTTCAGTTAAAAACGGAACAACTGTTACCAATAAAAAACTAGTCATTAAAAAGTAATTTATTTTAAAAATGAAGTTTATGATTAAAATAAATAACAAAAAAACAGTCTTACTATTGTTACTGATTTTTTTTTCCATATTTGAGATTCAGGCACAGAAACAGGTTGGTATATTTTATTTTTCCAATTTCGGACATTATTTATATCAGCCTGAGAGATTGTCTCCGACTGGAGATTCCTGGATTATGCAACAGCAGAATCCTCCTTACAGCCCTAACGGAATTATTAATTTCTGGGGAAAACCGCTTTTTGCGAGTACACACGGCGATGGAACAATTAAAAATAATTATGTCTTTTATTTTAATGGAGACCCGAATCAGACCAATAATGCTTTATTAGACAATCACGCTGATTTGATTACGCAAGCAGGAATAGATTTTATTGTTTTGGATTTTACCAACGGAGCACTCGATTTTCCTGATGGTCCGTCTTATATTTCTGCGACAAAAGCATTATGCAAAAGATGGCAGGAAAGAATGAACGCAGGACTTCCGGTTCCTAAAATTGTATTTTTTGTTAAAGATGAAGTAGCATTGGATGTTGTAGAAAATACTTTTTTTAATGTCTATCGTCAGGATATGTTTTACACTTATCTGAATAAAAAACTGCTTTTAACAGCAATGCCTTTTATGAATTTGTCTCAGGGCGATCCTGGTCAGCCTGCGGTTCCCACACATGGCAAATATGCTAATTATACCGCAAGGCATTGTTGGGGACTTGATAATTCTGGAAGTTATTGGCAGTTCAAAGTAAATTCTGATGTACCGCCTCCGCCGTTTTATTATAACGGACAACCGGAGCAAATGTCAGTTCCCGTAGCGACACAAGCAACTTACATGACAACAGATGGTGTTAATCCTTCGGCTGGAGCCAAAGGACGATCGAACGGTGATTATTTTGTCAAATACATGGACGCCGCCATAAATGCCAATGTAAAATTTGCTTTTATCCATTCCTGGAACGAGTGGATTACAGGAAACTGGGGACAACAGTCAGCACCGCATTTTGTAGATCAATGGCTTCAGGAATACAGCTCAGATATTGAACCGATGACTGGCGGACATGGCTGGTATTATTACGATTTGATAAAAACTAAAATTGCCCAGTTTAAAGGTTATCAGACCCAAACTCCTTTTGCTGGAGTAATTAATTTGCCGGGAATTGTTGAGGCAGAAAATTTTGATAATGGAGGTGAAGGCGTTGCTTATCATGACACCAATCCGCAGAATATTACCGGCGCTTATAGAAATGAAGGCGTAGATATCGAAGCAAGTACTGAAGGCTATTATAATTTATGCTTTTCAGATACCGGCGAATGGACAGAATATACTGTAAATATCACCCAAAGCGGAAATTATGCAATTGATGCAAGAGTAGCTTCAATGGCAGGAGGAAATTTTCATTTAGAATTTAACGGACAAAATGTTACCGGTTCTTTAGCCGCTCCAAATACTGGAGGCTGGCAAAATTGGCAATGGGTTCATAAAGAAGTGTACTTAAACAGCGGAACTTATGTATTGCGTTTTGCAATAGATCAACCTGGTTTTAATACAAACGGATTTGTTTTTACTTATCTGGGAGGAAATGGAATTGTGTCTGGACAAACGTATAGATTGGTTAACCGAAATAGCAATCAGGTTTTGGAAATTGGCGGATGCAATCAGGATGATGGAGCGCGAGCACAGCAATGGCCTTGGCTGAACAGCGCTTGCCAAAAATGGAAAGTAGAAGCTACAGACAGCGGTTATTATAAACTGACTGCTCAGCACAGCAATAAAACATTGGATATTGTTGGATGTTCAAATGATATTGGAGCAGGAATTCAGCAATGGCCTTGGGTTGGAGGTGTTTGTGAGCAATGGAGTATAGAACCGACTGACAATGGATTTTATAGAATTATTTCCCGTGCCAGTGGTTTAGCTCTTGAAGTTCAGGATGCTTTAACTACAAATGGAGCAAACGTAAGACAATGGCCTTGGAACACTGCCTCCTGTCAGCAGTGGAAATTAGAAGCTGTTGGAATTACATCAAAATCAAGTTTAAAAACTCCCGAAGAAATAGTTGAAAACGAAACGCAGATTTCAGATTTGATGTTATTTCCGAATCCGGCAAAAGATCAGGTTGAAATTTTATTTCCGCAAAATGATACGATTCCGGTAAATATTCAGATAACTGATGTTTTAGGAAAAATACAAGTTTCTAAAAAAGATATTACGGGAGGTAAAGCAACAATTGATACCTCAAAATTAAGCTCAGGAATTTACATTGTTACAGTCAAAAATGAAAAAAATAGCATTAGCAAAAAGCTGATTATTTCTAATGGAAATTAATAATTATAAAATAAAAGACCATGTTTTTGTGAGGTTCATGGTCTTTTGTTCTTTCTAAATCGTAACCACATTTTTTAATTATTTGTAACTAAACTAACTATTTATGAAAACACTTTACCCTTATTTTTTAATCTTTTTTCTGTTGACTGGATTTACTTCCAGAGCTGATATTTTTATAGAAGCAGAAAGCGGAAGTCTCAATGGTACGCAGGCTGTCAATAGCAATGGTGGCTATACGGGAACTGGTTATGTAGGCAGTTTTGATAATCCCGGCGATAATGTAGTCTGGACTTTTAATGTTCCTACGGCTGGATTGTATGAAATCAGATTTCGTTATAATTCTCCTTTTTCAGCAAAGATGTATGATTTGCAGGTAAATGCTGAAAATGCACAGCCTACTTTTCCGCAATCATCTACATGGTCGGTCTCTTCAGCGGGGAAATATTTTCTTCCTGCAGGACAAAATTCCATTAAAGTTTCTATTGGCTGGGGCTATTTTGATATCGACAATTTGACATTAGTTCCTGCGGTAATAAATCCACCAATTACTCCAGCAGCTAATCTGACAGATGCAAATGCTACGCCTGCTACAAAATCTTTGTATAATTATATGAAAAGCATTTATGGAAATAAGATTTTATCCGGACAGCAAGATGACTTACAATATATTATAAATGTAACAGGAAGAGAACCAGCAGTTGCAGGTTTTGATTTAATGGATTATTCTCCTTCAAGAATCGAAAAAAGCGGTTATACACCAACAAGTTCTGAAAGTAATATAGCTTGGGCGAATAAAGGGGCAAACCGCGGAATGATAAGTTTAGTCTGGCACTGGAATCCGCCAACAGATTTAATTGATCAGCCCGGAAAAGAATGGTGGAGAGGTTTTTATAGTGATGCCACAACATTTGATTTACAAGCTGTTTTAGCCGATAAAAACGGTACAAGATATCAGTTATTGCTAAGAGACATTGATGCTATTGCAGTTCAGCTTCAAAAATATGCAAATGCCAATATTCCAGTGCTTTTTAGACCATTGCACGAAGCAAGCGGAGGCTGGTTTTGGTGGGGTGCAAAAGGTCCTGGTCCATTTAAGGAATTATGGCAGATTATGTACAATCGTCTGGTAAATTATCACGGTTTGCATAACTTAATTTGGGTGTATACAGGAACTGCAGATGCGCCTTGGTATCCAGGAAATAATTATGTTGATGTTTTTAGTTTGGATATTTACGGAAATGCAGGATCAAGCATGAGTGTAGAATGGGAAGGAACACAAGCTTTTATGCAAAGCAACAACATCAATAAAATGGTAGCCCTTTCTGAAACAGGAAATTTACCAGATCCTGATAAAGCGAGAGCATACGGAACTTGGTGGTCATGGTACGCAAACTGGCCGGGAACTTATTTAACAGGTCAGCCGAATAGCGTAGTGCAGAAAATGTTTTTGGATAATGATGTTATTACGCTTGACGAATTACCAGATTGGAGAAACTTTGGTGGAGGAGGTGTGCGATCACCATTTGCAGGAGTTATTAATTTGCCAGGTATTGTTGAGGCTGAGAATTTTGATAATGGAGGCGAAGGAGTGGCATATCATGATACTACACCTCAGAATATAACCGGAGCGTATCGTAATGAAGCCGTAGATATTGAAAATAGTGCAGAAGGGTATTATAATTTATGTTTTTCCGATAATGGTGAATGGACAGAATATACAGTGAATGTAACTCAAAGTGGTACTTATGCACTTGATGCAAGAGTTGCGTCTATGGCAGGTGGAACTTTCCATTTAGAGTTTAACGGTCAAAATGTTACTGGTGCATTGACTGCTCCAAATACTGGTGGCTGGCAAAACTGGCAATGGGTTCATAAAGAAGTTTATTTAAACAGCGGAACTTATGTAATGCGTTTTGCTATCGATCAGGCTGGTTTTAATACAAACGGATTCATATTTACTCATTTAGGAGGAGGAAACGGAATTATTTCGGGACAAACTTATAGATTAGTAAATAGAAACAGTAATCAGGTTTTAGAAATTGGAGGCTGTAATCAGGATGATGGTGCTAGAGCGCAACAATGGCCTTGGTTAAATAGCGGATGCCAAAAATGGAAAGTTGAATCAACTGACAGCGGTTATTATAAACTGACTGCTTCGCACAGTAATAAGACGTTGGACATTGTTGGATGTTCAAATGATTATGGTGCAGGGATTCAGCAATGGCCTTGGGTTGGCGGAGTTTGCGAACAATGGAGTATCGAACCTACTGATAATGGTTATTACAGAATTATGAATCGCTCTACCGGATTAGCGCTAGAAGTTCAGGATGCTTTAACTACAAATGGAGCAAATGTCAGACAATGGCCTTGGAATACTGCAACTTGCCAGCAATGGAAACTGGAGGCAGTAAGTGCTACTGCAAAAACTTTAGGTACAGTAAATCCTGAAGATTTGGTTAATGATGAGGAAAATATCAGTGACATAATTTTATTTCCAAATCCTGCTAGTGACAGTGTAGAAATCCTGATTCCTCAATCTTATGGACAAATGGCTGATATAGAAATATTAGATGTTTTAGGAAAAGTTCAGATTAGAAAAAAAGCATCGGATGGAAAAGCAAAAATTGATGTTTCAAGATTGAGTGCAGGAATTTATATTGTAGCGATAACAAACGGTTCGCAAATGAGCAGTAAAAAAATGATTATTAGAAGATAAAATTAAATGCAATTTTTTAGAGTTTAGAAGTTCTTTAGGGAATCTGATCCAAATCAGATTCCCTTTTTTTAAGAATAATTGATGACAAACAAGAATATTAGAATGATAAAAATGAAACTATACATAACTTTAATGTTTGCTGGACTTACATTAATTAGTTGTGATAAAAAAAGAGAAATCTGGACATCAGAACAAGCTAATGAATGGTATGCAAAACAACCTTGGTTAGTAGGTGCAAATTACATTCCGAGTACAGCGATTAATCAATTAGAAATGTGGCAAGCCGAAAGTTTCGATCCTAAAAGAATAGATCAGGAATTGGGTTGGGCCGAAAATATTGGGATGAACACAATGCGTGTTTATTTGCACGATTTACTCCATAAACAAGATGCAAAAGGCTTTTATAAGCGAATGAATATATTTCTGAGAATTGCAGAAAAACATCATATCAAAATATTATTTGTTTTATTTGATTCCTGCTGGAATCCGTTTCCAGTTTTGGGTAAGCAAAAACCTCCAAGACCTTTTGTTCATAACTCGGGTTGGGTTCAAAGTCCCGGACGAGAAGCTTTAGAAGATTCTGCACAATATGCTCGATTAGAGAAATATGTACGAGAAACCATTTCTGAATTCAAAAATGATGAGCGCATTTTGGGCTGGGATCTTTGGAACGAACCCGATAATATGACAGGCCAGGCATTTGGAGCTGTTGAAACCAAAGATAAAGTCAAATTGATTTTCCCGCTTTTAAAGAAAATATTTATTTGGGCAAGAGAAAGCAATCCTTCTCAGCCTTTAACTTCGGGTCTGTGGATTGGAGATTGGAGCGATCCGAAGAAAATGCTTCCAATGCATAAAATGCAAATTGAACAATCAGATGTTATTTCTTTTCATAATTATGATAAACCAAAAGACCTGCTAAAAGTAATTAAACAATTGCAACGTTATGGGAAACCTTTATTATGTACAGAATATATGGCAAGAACTAACGGGAGTACTTTTGAAGGCTTTTTGCCAATTGGCCAAAAATATAAAATTGCCATGTTTAACTGGGGTTTAGTTGACGGAAAAACGCAAACGAAATATGATTGGTACAGTTGGATTAATAAATACGATTCTGAACCAAAAGTTTGGTTTCATGATGTATTTCATACTGATGGAATGTCTTAACAAAGCAGAAACTGATTTGATCAAAAAAATGACATCAGAAGTAAATAATAAACAAAACTAGTTTTTGCCAGGGTAACATGAATCGTCTTTTTATTAGAATAGTTTATAAACTGGTTTAAATACAATTATTACAACAGATTGGTTTATGGTATGTTTGTTTTTATTATAAAAAACATAATTATGAATAAAGTTTTATTTTTTATCACATTTGCTTCTTGTTCAACACTGATTGCGCAAAAAAAGGTTTCAGAAAAAACAAGTATGAATCCGATTTTTAAAGGTTGGTATGCAGATCCTGAAGCCGTCATTTTTGATAAAACTTACTGGGTATACCCAACCTATTCTGCTAAATATGAAGATGAGGTTTTCTTAGATGCTTTTTCTTCTCCGGATTTAGTTAACTGGACAAAACATCCGAGAATCATAGATACAACATCCGTAAAATGGGCTAAAAAAACAATGTGGGCGCCGGCAATCGTTAAAAATAATAACAAATACTTTTTATTTTTTAGCGCCAATGATATTCAAAATAATAATGAAATAGGAGGAATTGGTGTAGCTGTCGCAGATAAACCAGAAGGACCTTTTAAAGATTATTTAGGAAAGCCGTTAATTGATAAATTTATTAATTACGCACAGCCAATCGACCAATTCGTTTTTAAAGATAAAGATGGTCAGTATTACTTAATTTATGGCGGCTGGAGACATTGTAATATTGCTAAATTAAAGCCCGATTTTACAGGTTTTATCCCTTTTGATGACAATAGTGTTTTTAAAGGAATAACACCAGATCAATATGTTGAAGGTCCTGTAATGTTTATCAGAAATGGGAAATACTATTTTATGTGGTCTGAGGGAGATTGGGTTGGACCGGATTATTGCGTTTCTTATGCCATTGGAGATTCTGTAATGGGGCCTTTCAAACGTATTGGCAAAATTTTACAGCAAGATCCAAAGATTGCAACTGGTGCAGGTCACCATTCAATTATTAAAGCACCAGATTCAGATAGATATTATATTGTTTATCATAGAAGACCTCTAACAGAGACAAGTGCATTTTCTAGAGAAACTTGTATAGAAGAAATGTTTTTTGATGAAAATGGTTATATTAAACCAGTTAAGATAACTAATAAAGGTGTAAAAGCAAATCCGCTAAAATAGTTTTGGAAGTATTTTTCGGATAAGATTTTAAATTCAAAATTCAAAAGAAAGAAAATTTAGCCGTCGAAAAAATTCACAAAAGTGAAATCATTTTATAAGAGAATTGACGTAAAATTTTATTGATTAGATAAAGATGAAAAAAATAATGCTACTATTAATCCTGTTGATAATTTCAAGTTGTCAAAATACTCAAAAGTATAAGTTCGACGAAGGAATTTATTGCCTTAAATCTTATTTAGACAAAGATAATTTCGAAAATAGATACATTGATTACTTTCTTGTAAAAGTGACTAAAGATAAAATAATAAGTTATGGAACTGTAAATACTTGGGGGCATATTGCAAATCGTGATTTTGAATCTGAAAAAAAACTAAAAATTAATGATTCTATAATTTTGCAGATAACTCAAATAGGATTTGGAGCAAATAGTTTTTCAGCACAAAAATTTACTAAACTGAAAAATTGTGATAAAATAGTCGACAATAAAGGTATCAATAGAGAAGAATTTGTAAAGTACTTAAATAAAAATCTAATTGCAGGAACGTACAAATTTGAAAATAAAAAGATACGATTTACAGAAGATGGCAAAATTGAAAATTTAGATAGTTTAAAAACATTTTCAGTTAATGCAAGGTTTGGAACTTGTTGGTGGTATGATTATCGAACTATTGAAATCAACAATGAAATATGGAAATTTGAATTTACAAAGCAGAATCTAATTCTTACGAAATATTTGAAACGTGACGTAGTCAAGGAAGAATTAGCAAAATTAAGTACTATAAAAATTGTACTTAACCGATAAAAAAACGGTCAACGGTTACTGTAATAAATAGATAAATAAAAAATGAAAAAAACATTACTTATCTTTTTGATCTTTCAGTTTCAAATTTCATTTGGACAAAATATTAGTGTAGAAATTTCGGATCACTATCGCGAACTTGGCGGAAAAGTATATTCAACCTATCAATATGTAAATTCAAGTTACAGTTATTCAAGACCGACGCTAGTTATTTTAACAAATAAAAACTTGTCATTTGAACTTTCGACCAAATTGTCAATTATATTTAAAGCAAAACAAGAATATACTGATATTTGGATATTAGGAATAGCGGACTTCAATCAAAAAGAAGTTTCAGAAGTTGATAAGAAAATTATAGATACTTTTTTTCAGCAAATAATTAAATACCGCGCGGGTAATAATTTACCATCATATTCGCTGGAAAGCTTGCAGGAGGATAAAATTATTCTTGAGAGAAAAGAAGAAATCTGTCAATATTTAATGTGTAAGAATAAGTTATGAAATTTAGTATGAAAAATTTTTTAAAGACAACGTGTTTGTTAATTATAGTATTAATTACAGATACTATTTTGAGTATTCTTATATCATCTTTATATGGTGCTTTTCGACAATATATATTGAAAGACTTTTACGGAATTAGAAGCTGGGGTGAAGGAGCTTTATTTCTCGGTATTATGAGGTTTATTTATTATTTTATAATTACATTATTACTTTTTTATTGGCTAAACGGTAAATTTAAATCTGGTAAAAAACTATTACAATTAATAATTTTTAATTGCTCAATATATTTCTCCATCTCCCTCGTATATGCATTTATCCTAAAACCGGAAACAAAAGAATTATTTTTAGATCCACTATTTTACATTACCATTTTATCAACCATTATAAGTCCGATGGTTTTAAATTATATTTCTTATTTCAAAAAGCTAATTGATGACATTATGATTGTCAAGGAATAGAAAAAATATATTATACCTATTTATCGAGCTATAAAAACACAGTTGAATATTATAGTTTATGAAGCAAATAAAATTGAGATATTAAAATAAAAAAACTATGAAAAAGATATGCATATTATTATCAGTTATATTTATTTCATGTTCCACCTACAAAAGGGAAAGATTCGATTATAATTTTGGAGAAAATCAATGGCTCAATAGTTATAAAACAGATGTTTTTTTTGCATGTATCAAAAAGGCATATCAAAGCGATTCCCTTTTTAAACTAATAGAGAAGAAAGATTTTTTTAGCTTGCCAGGAGATCTTCAAATTAATGAAATGAAAGAATCTCAAAAATTAGGTGAAGCTATAATTTGTAACATTCCCAAGCCAATTTATCCAGAATGTGACGACTGTAATCAAGAGGAAGAATTAAAGAAAAATTATTTTTGTGCTGCTTGTCTAAATTATTACGCGAGTCGTGATTTAGATTCCATAGCGAAAAAAGCATATAAGAAACATGTCAAGATCGACAAATAAACGGAAAAATAAAATTTACTGACTATTCTTTTAAGTTGCGAAAGAGGTAGCAACTCCAGCCTGAAAGTGCACCGATTCTGCACCTTTAATTTTGTGAGCTTTTATAAATATTGAAAATAGGCCTAAAACGAAAAAAACCTGCAAATCCTTGAATTTGCAGGTCTTCAGACATTTTTTGCGGCTTTTTGAAAAGATTGAAAAGTTTAAATTTTCAGGCTTTTCGGCCTTTTCGTGGGGAGAGCAGGATTCGAACTTTATGTGTTGAGATCCCGACTTTGCTACGGTTTTATAAATGTCTTGAACCTAATGCACCGATTCTGCACCCAAATTCAATTTTGCTATTTCAATATTAAATCATGTACAATAATTAAACGATAACTAATTGATAGTCAGTAGTATTATTCTTTTTTTGTATTACAAATATATTAAAAATATTGAATATTTAGGTTTAAGAGATTAAAGCATTATTCTAGAGTAGTAAAAAAGGTATCAACGCCATTCCCACTATTACCGAAATTATCATCTGATATTGCTTAGTTTGAATGCAATCTTCAAAAAATCACTGTCGTCCTCATCATCTTTCAATTCGAACCAGATTGATTGTATTAATAACAAGCCGTTAATGTGATTTGTAAACAAATTTGTTTATATTTGCAGTATGAAAAGGGAATATGAGAAATATAAGGGAATTCATCCAGGGGCAGTACTGGAACGCGAGCTTGATAAACGAAATCTGGCACAGCGTCCCTTTGCACAATCTCTGTTTGAGCATCCCCAGACTATCAATGCTATTATAAAAGGGAAAAGAGATCTCAATACTGCCTTAGCACTTAAAATAGAAAGTGCCCTTGGACTTGAAGAGGGTTCGCTTTTGGTGCTTCAAACGTATTATGACATAAAAAAAGAGAAGCAAAAAACATTACAGGGCAATCATCCCGAGATAAGCAGGCTTAGAAAGAGTCTTTTTTGGGATACTAATATCAATACGATTAACTGGGAAAGTCAGTCTAAGGCTGTTATCAGAAGGGTTTTTGAGCGTGGAAATATCAGTGAAAAAAAAGAAATCATCCGATTTTACGGGACTGAGAGAATCAAGCCCGTGATCAGAGAAGCCGTTGGAAAAACGTATATTAAAGCCAAAAGATCATGATGTACTGGAAAACAGTAAATCCATTGTTGAGAGGGAGTCTTCTGCAGCTTATGCAGGCGGATGAATTTAAAGTTTTTCGTCTGGTTGGAGGAACAGCGCTGAGTCTTCAAATCGGACATAGATTGTCTGTTGATATTGATCTTTTTACAGATGAAGATTATGGAAGCATAGATTTTGATATACTTGAGAACTATTTGATGGCAAATTTTCCTTATACAGATAAAGGATTTGGGGGTATTGTAGGTATGGGTAAATCTTATCTTATTGGTACAGATAAAGATAATACTGTGAAGCTGGATGTTTACTACAGTAATGAGAAGTTTATTGAGGACGCCATTGTAATGGATGGAGTGCGTATGGCAAGTGTAAAGGAAATTATAGCCATGAAGGTAGATGTTATTTTAAGGGGAGGCCGTAAAAAAGATTTTTGGGACCTGCATGATCTTTTACCTAAGTACGATATAAAAAAAATGCTGAGCCTTCACAAACAGAGAAGTGAGTATACTCATGATGAAGAAAAAATCCTGCAAAACTTTATTGATTTTACTTCTGCTGATGATGATTTTGACCCTGTCTGTCTTAAAGGCAAATATTGGGAATTTATAAAGGAAGACATTCAGGCCGCAGTAAAGAGAAGTTAAAACAAGAACAGAGAAAATATTCTAGTAAATACAATCGTTTGCTAAAAAGAAAAAGCCTTTAGATATTACTCTTTAAAAGCTTTTGACTTTTAAAGTTTCTTTTGAAACTAGCAGAGTCCTCTCATCCAGAACCTGTCTTTTGAGATCAATGGTAGCAGTCTTTCCCAAACTGTCTCAAAAAAAGGTGCACATATAGGTGCCCTCAGGAAAATTGTTGAGACAATACAGTAGCCCCGCCCGAACTAATGTCGAACTTTTTTCAGGAGGATTTGGAACGTTTA
>NZ_JAEFCA010000013.1 GCF_016405855.1 Flavobacterium sp. IB48 | reverse complement strand
GCCTTTCTTTTGAAAACCCTATCCAAAACGGATAGGGTTTTTTGTTTTATACGCAGTTTTTAAAGTATCAGATTTAAGATGTGTCTTCTAATGTTCGTATTTACCTCTAGAGAATAATATGCTCCTCCAATAAAATACGCGTTAGGATGGAAATGGCATCTTTCTTTGGAAAAAGAACATTAGTATTATCCAAAAACTTCTTCCGTAGAAGATAGAGCGGATAGTTCGGTCCAAAGGGAGATATTATAATTTTTTTGTAGTCTGTAAATCAGTGCGTTATGTTTTTTTTGTTTTAATTGAATTTTTTGTCGTCAACATCATGTATGAACTGAATTACGCCATCCATAAAAACTTTTTGATCATCCCACATGGCCAAGTGACTTCCGTTTGGACAGTATAAATAACGTCCTTTTTTCACTAATTTACTTTGCTCTTCCATTGCTTTTGGATCCATTGTGTCATATTTTGCACCAATCATTAAGGTTGGAATTGTAATTTCATGTAATCGATTTTTAATGTCCCATTTGGCTAATCTTCCGCTTATTCCAAATTCGCTTGGACCTTGCATTAAAGTGTAAATTTCTCCATTTGCATGCTTGCTAGCTCGATTTAAACCGTCTGGCCATTCCTCAAGTCGACATAAATGCTCTTTATAAAAATTAGGAATCAATAACTCCATATATCTTGGATTATTAAAGTCTTTTTTGGCTTCCAAAGCCCTTATTTCTGCTAAAACTTCTGGTTTCATTTGTTTTGCTAGAACTTCGTCAGCATATTTTCCATATTCTGGAGCACTCGCCATCATGTTTGATACTAATAAACCTTTCATATTTTGCTGATATTTCAAAGCATATTCCATTGCTAGAATTCCTCCCCATGAATTTCCTAATACATAAAAATTCTCTTTATCTGCGTTAATAGCTTTTCTAACTTGTTCAACTTCTTCAACAAATCGTTCTGTAGTCCATAAACTGCTGTCTTTTGGCTGATCGCTGTAATAAGAACCCAATTGATCATATTCATAAAATTCAAAACCTTCCCTTTGAAAAAATGTTTCAAAACATTCCATATATTCGTGAGTCATTGCTGGTCCTCCATGTAATAATAAAACTTTTATTTTTGGATTGTTTCCAAATCGTTTTGTCCAGACTTTAAATTCTCCAATAGGTGTTTTTATTGGAATCATTTTTACTCCAGCCGATTCAACTTTATCTTGATTATAGGTAAAATAAGCAGGTAATATTTTAGCTTGATTTTCATTTTTGCATGATGTAATTAATAGTGTAAGTACTAGAATAGAAATGTAACGCATATGTTTTTGTTTGACGGTTTATACTAAATTACAAATTTTAAGATGTAAATTAAGAACTTTTTTGGATGTAAGTGCTGTTTTATCAATGTGTTATAGAGATAAATGTTTCTTAAATTAATTTGTAAGTGCTTTTTCTTATTGTAAATTAGTGAAAGTATACTTAAAAAGTGAAATTATGAAAACGAGAGTATTTTTTACTATTATATTGCTATGTATAACAATATGCGTCAGTGCGCAGAAGAAAATTGAAGTAACAGAACTTCCAAAATCAGCACAGGAATTTCTGAAAAAGCACTTTAGCCATACTTCAATAGAAATTGCTAAAAAAGATGCTGAACATGGAGAAAAAGGTTTTGAAGTAAAACTAAAAGACGGAACAGAAGTAGAGTTCTGGAAAGATGGTTCCTATCGAGAAGTAGATGGTGGAGATAATCCAATTCCAACAGATTTTATTCCAGATGCAGTTAAAGCTTATGTTGCCAAAAATTATCCTAATGAAAAAATTACTCATATAGACTATGGGCATAAAGATTTGGATGTCGATTTAACCAATAATATTGATTTGGAGTTTACGAAAGATGGTAAAATTTTAAAAGATAGGAAACATAGGTAATGTGTTTTATTTTTTAAGTGATTTTTGAAAATATAAACGTGAGAGAAAATAGTTTATATTTACATCTTCTATTAGTTGTTTTTATGGAAGAAAATAAACATGTAACGATTTATGATATTGCTGAAAGACTTAATTTGGCAACATCGACCATTTCACGAGCTTTAAAAGACCATCACACAATTAGTGATAAAACTATAAAGAAAGTGAAAAAAACTGCAGAAGAAATGGGATTTGTTCCTAATACTTTGGCTGCAGGTTTACGAGGTAATAAAACTAAAACCATTGGGGTTTTAATTCCAACAGTTACACAGCCCTTTTTATCTTCATTAATCAGCGGAATCGAAATTACGGCTCAAAAGTCTGATTATACTGTAATCATTATGCAGTCACATGACTCCTATGAAGAAGAAGTCAATATGGCGAAATCTCTTTACAGTAATCGTGTGAGTGGTGTAATTTGTTCATTGGCAATGGAAACGCGCGATACGTCACATTTTCATCAATTTTCAAACAATAATATTCCGTTAGTTTTTGTCGATAGGGTTCCTAAAGATTATAATACTTTTAGAGTTGTAATTGATAATTACTCAGCAGGTTACAAAGCTACAAAACATCTTATTGAACAGGGCTGTATTCGTATTGCCCACATTACGGCAGGATCAGAATTAGGAAATTTATATAATGAAAGAAAAAGAGGCTATATTGAAGCCTTGAAAGATCATAATGTTGATATAGACGAAAACTTGATTGTCAATTTAAATTCAGTTACTTACGAAGACGGTGTGAAAGCCAGCAATGCTTTATTTGATTTGAAACCAATGCCAGACGGATTATTTGCTCCTGGAGATATTATTGCTGTAAGCGCCGTACAAACGGCTAAAAAACGCGGTATAAAAGTGCCAGAAGAATTTAAAGTAATTGGTTTTAATAATGATCCGATTTCGCAGATTATCGATCCTAATTTGTCGACTATAACACACCCAGCTGAAAAAATGGGAAAGGCGGCAGCAGAAATCATTATCAAGAATTTGAAATCGGCTAAAAATGATGACGCTAAAGAAATTACTTTTTTAAACACAGAAGTACTCGCTAGAGAATCTACTCAGAAATAAAATCAAGAATATTTAAAATAATAAGGCTTATCGATTTATTTGGTAAGCCAATATTTTTTATGAAAACAATTACACTTCCAGACGAGATGAATTTAGAAAAATCACAACAGGTGCATGTTGTGGGTTACAATAGTTCTAAAGACGTTTCGAAACAGCAGATTATTTTAAATAAGAATATAATTAGTTTTTTGATTGAAGGAACAAAAGAAGTTATTTTTGATAATGAAGCCTTGTCAATAACACCTTCTAAGTTTATTATAATGAGATCTGGAAATTGTTTAATGACAGAAAAAAGAACTTCTGAAACTTCTCTTTATAAAAGTGTTCTTTTGTTTTTTTCTAACGAAATGCTTCATAATTTCATTAGAAAAATGGAATCTGAAAATTCAGAATCTAGTGAGCCAAAATCAGTTTATGCGTTTGATTATGATGATTTTCTAAAGCGTTTTGTAGAAAGTTTGGTCGATATTGCTAACCTTTCAAAAGCTATTCAGCCAAAATTATTAGAAGTAAAATTTGAAGAAATTATGTTCTATCTCATTGATAAATATGGAACTAATTTTCTTTATTCTTTAACTACAAACAGCGATGATGCTGCGCAAAAATTCATTCGAACTATCGAAAACAGTTATTTAAGCAAACTGACTTTAAAAGAATTAGCCTTTTTATGTAATATGAGTGTTTCGACTTTTAAAAGAGAATTCGAAAAATACTATTCAGAATCTCCTATAAAATGGTTTCAAAACAAAAGGCTTGAACATGCGCATTATTTGTTGAGTCAGGAAAAAAGCCCTTCTGAAGTTTATTTTGAAGCTGGTTACGAAAATCTTTCAAGCTTCAGTCAGGCTTATAAAATCAAATATGGCGTAACTCCAAAACATCATAAAGCAGTTTGAGCTTTTTGCAACAGTTTTTGAACCTTTTCCTAAAATTATTCAATTATTCCAAATCTAACTTTGCTTAAAATTTTAAATCAGATAAAATGAAAAAGCTTAGTTTAATTTTAGCGATGTCAGCGATTTTCTCGACATCTATTTTTGCACAAAAAACATTTACCTTAACTAGTAAAGATTTAGGAGGGGAAATTACTAAAGTTCAGGAATTCAATGGCTTTGGATGTTCAGGAGAAAACCAATCTCCACAGTTGTCTTGGAAAAACGCTCCAGAAGGAACCAAAAGTTTTGCTGTAACTATGTACGATCCAGATGCGCCTACAGGAAGCGGATTCTGGCACTGGGTTGTAGTTGATATTCCAGCAAATGTAAACGAATTGGTAACTAACGCAGGTACTAAAAATCTTGTTCCAAAAGGAGCAATTCAAAGTGTTACCGATTACGGTATTAAAGGATTTGGAGGGCCTTGTCCGCCAGTTGGTCACGGATATCATCAATATATCATTACCGTTTATGCTTTAAAAACTGATAAATTGGGAACAGATGAGAATACAAATCCGGCAGTAGTAGGGTTTAATCTTTGGAATCAGACTTTGGCAAAAGCCAGTATTGTAGCATATTACAAAAGATAAAGTATCAGTAAAGAATTCTAATCTCTGAATTCTTAAAATCTAAAATTTACGGTACTTTAGGCAGGATAGTTTTTTAAATTATCCTGCCTTTATTTGTTAATAAAATTATTTTTTTGAAAAAAGCAGCGTTAAAATTTTTTTCTTAAATAACAATCTTATATTTTTACGCAACCGATTGCAATTGTTGTTTTGTTTAAGATTGTTTATTTTTTAAATTAAAATTTTATTAAATATTCTTAATTGAGAATAAAACATTGATTCTTTTAAAATAGTGATTGTAAAGAATAAATTAAAACCAGATGACTTCATTAAGATTTGTTTTCCTGTTTCTTTTGATTTCCTTTTCGGCTTTGGCACAAAAGGATTATAAATTATGGCTTCAGTATAATGCCGTGAGTAATTCTGCAATGGCTTCAGAATACAAAAACAATCTTAAAGGAATTGTTGTTTTAGGAAATTCAGAAACCATTAAAATTGCGGAGAAAGAACTTAAAACAGCTTTTGAAGATATGCTGAGTGTTATTCCAGAAATCAAATCAGATATAAAAGGAGAAAATAATCTAATCGTTGGTTCGCAAATAAGTTTAAATGCTGAAATCAAAAATGAACTGAAATCTGATTTTGAAAAAATAAATGACGAAGGTTTTATTATCAGATCCATTTCTTTTAAAAACAAAAAACAAATCATTATTACAGGAAAAAATGACGTTGCCGTTTTATATGGAGTTTTCAATTTCCTGAGAATATTGCAGACTAATAAATCGATTAAGAATTTAAATATTGCTGATTCTCCAAAAACAAATATCAGAATTCTGAATCATTGGGATAATTTAGATAGAACAATCGAAAGAGGTTATGCTGGATTTTCGCTTTGGAATTGGCAGAAACTTCCAGATTTTATCGACGAGCGCTATATTGATTACGCTAGAGCGAATGCCTCAATCGGAATTAACGGAACGGTTTTGACCAATGTAAATGCCAATGCTTTAATTCTGACTCCACAATATTTAGAAAAAGTTGAAGCTTTGGCAAATGTCTTTAGACCTTACGGAATAAAAGTTTATTTAACAGCAAGATTTTCGGCACCGATCGAAATTGGAAACTTAAAAACAGCCGACCCAAAAGATGCTCAAGTAGTTGATTGGTGGAAAAATAAAGCAGCAGAAATCTATAAACGAATTCCAGATTTTGGAGGATTTTTGGTGAAAGCTAATTCTGAAGGTCAGCCAGGTCCACAAAACTATGGAAGAGATCACGTTGATGGAGCAAATATGCTTGCTGATGCCGTTGCGCCTTTTGGCGGTGTAATTATGTGGAGAGCATTTGTATATTCTGGGCATGATGCTAATGACCGCGCCAAACAAGCTTATGCTGAATTTCAGCCTTATGATGGAAAATTCAAAGAAAATGTAATTGTTCAGGTCAAAAATGGAGCAATCGATTTTCAGCCAAGAGAACCTTTTCATCCGTTATTTGGCGCAATGCCGAAAACGCCTTTAATGATGGAATTTCAAATCACGCAGGAATATTTAGGTTTCAGTACACATTTGGTTTTTCTGCCTAAATTATTTCAAGAAGTTCTGGAATCTGATACCTATCAAAAAGGAAAAGGTTCGACTGTTGCGAAAGTTGTAGATGGAACTTTATATCAAAATAAACTAACTGGAATTGCTGGCGTTGCCAATATCGGAAACGATTTAAACTGGACAGGACATCCTTTCGCACAGGCCAATTGGTATGGTTTTGGGCGATTGGCTTGGAATCCGTATTTGGATTCAGAAACCATTGCTGATGAATGGTTAAAATGTACATTTTCGAATGACGAAAACTTCATTAAACCTGTAAAAGATATCATGATAGAATCGCGCGAAGCCGTTGTAAATTATATGACACCGCTAGGTTTACATCATATTATGGATACGGGACATCATTACGGACCAGGACCTTGGGTTTCTAATTTATCAAGACCAGAATGGAATCCGACTTATTATCATAAAGCCGACAAAAACGGAATTGGTTTTGACCGATCAAAAACGGGAACTAATGCGACTGCACAATATGCACCCGAAGTTGAAAAACTTTTTGATAATTTAGAAACTTGCCCAGAAAAAGATCTTTTATGGTTTCATCATGTTTCATGGGATTATAAACTGAAAAACGGTCAGACACTTTGGAATGGCATGTCATTGAAATATCAGGAAGGCGTAAATCAGGTAAAAGAGATGCAGAATGTTTGGAAGAAAACCGAAAAATATATTGACAGCGAACGTTTTAACGAAGTAAAAATGCTATTAGAAATTCAGTATAAAGAAGCAAAATGGTGGCGCGATGCATGTTTGCTATATTTTCAGCAGTTTTCAGGGAAAGAACTTCCAGCGGGAGTAGAAAAACCAACACAAATTTTAGAGCATTTTGAATCATTAAAATTTCCTTTTGCGCCAGGAAATGGATAATAAATTTGAGTAATTGTAACGCGGATAAAACGGATTTGCTATCGCAAAGACACGGAAAAAAGGCGGATTTTTTTAATGAAATTGAGAAAAAAAATCCGCGTAAATCAGCGATTTCGCGATAACGAATCCGTTTCATCTGTATACAAAAAATATATTTTATAGAAAATTATGAGTAAGAAAACAGCAATTGTAACTGGAGGAAATTCAGGTTTAGGTTTTGCGACAGCAAAGAAATTATGTGATAACGGAATAAAAACTTACATAATTGGAAGATCAAAAGAAAAAACAGAAGATGCTTGTAAGGAAATTGGAGAAAATGCTATTCCAATAATTTTTGACTTAAATAATCTAGCTGGAATTCCTGCGATGATTGAAAGCATCACAAAAGAAAATTCAATTGATATTTTGGTAAATAATGCTGGAATCAACATGAAAAAAGAAATTCCAGGGGTAACTGATGAAGATTTTCTTTCGATAATTCATACTAATTTATTGAGTGTTTTTGCGGTAAGCCGCGAAGTCATAAAAAATATGAAATCTAACAGAAGCGGCAGTATCATCAACATTAGTTCGATGGCATCTCAATACGGGATCCCAAAAGTAATTGCTTATTCGGCAAGTAAAGGCGCAATTGAATCGATGACACGTGCAATGGCAACTGAATTAGCGCCGGCAGGAATACGTGTAAATTGTGTTGCTCCTGGATTTATTAAAACCAAAATGTCTGCTGCTGCTTTGGATAATGATCCAGAAAGAAAAAATAAAGTATTAGGAAGAACTCCAATGGGCTTTTTAGGAGAACCTTCAGACATTGCAGATGCGGTATATTATTTCGCTTTAAGCGAATCAAAATATACTACTGGTACAGTTTTGCCTGTTGATGGCGGAAATAGTATAGGATTTTAAGTCTAGATGAAATAGCTCGCAAAGGCGCGAAGCCGCAAAGTATTTTGCCTTTAAGTTTTTTTAAATAAAACTTTGTGACTTAGCACCTTCGTGGCATAAAAAAAGAGAAGTATGATAAAAATGCAACAAACCATGAGATGGTTCGGTCCAAGTGATAGCGTCAAGTTGATCGATATTCGACAAGCTGGAGCAACGGGAATTGTAACCGCATTGCATCAAATTCCGGTTGGAGATATTTGGACGATTGAAGCAATAAAAGAAAGACAGGAAATCATTCGCAATTATGGTTTGGAATGGACTGTGGTTGAAAGTCTTCCGGTTCATGAAGAAATCAAACGCGCTTCTGGAAATTATTTGCAATACATTGAAAATTATAAAATCAGTTTAAAGAATCTGGCAGATTGCGGCATCAAAATTATAACCTACAATTTTATGCCAATTCTGGATTGGGTAAGAACCAATCATAATTTTATAAATGAAGATGGAAGCAAAGCTTTACTATACAATCAGGATGCATTTACTTATTTTGATGTGTTTCTTTTGAAAAGACCGAATTCTGAAAATGATTATTCTGATACTGAAAAAGAAAAAGCTTTAAAATTTGGTAATCAATTATCTGAAGATGAAAAAGCTTTACTGTTTAAAAATGTTTTACTGGGATTGCCAGGAAGCAAAATCAATTTTACGGCAGAACAGATTTTATCGCTTTTAGATAATTATGCTGCTATTAATAACGAAAAACTAAGAGAAAACCTGATTTATTTTCTATCTGAAGTAACGCCAATTGCAGAGCAAAACGAACAAAAACTAGCGATTCATCCAGACGATCCACCGTTTTCGGTTTTAGGACTTCCAAGAATTGTTTCAACAGAAACCGATTTGAAAGCTATTTTCAACGCCGTTCCTTCAACAGCAAACGGATTGTGTTATTGTACAGGCTCATTAAGTGCAGATCCAAAAAATAATCTTGAAAAAATAATAGACGATTTTGGAGAGCGAATTCACTTTTTACATCTTAGAAATACTATCCGCGAAAGCGAAACTATTTTCAGGGAATCAGAACATTTAAACGGCGATGTTAAAATGGAAATAATTGTGGAGAAATTATTGTTGTTGATGAACAAAACCAAAATAAGTTTTCCAATGCGTCCGGATCATGGTTTTCTTCATCGAGTTGATGAAGCAACAGAAACTTATCCAGGTTATTCTTTAACAGGAAGATTAAAAGGTCTTGCTGAATTGAGAGGTTTGGAAATGGGAATTGGTTATAAATTGGGTCTATAAATAAAGTTAAGTATCCTAACATTTTTTTAAACCGGTTAGGTTTAAGATTATAAACGTACTGTTTTGTCATTTCGACGTAAGGAGAAATCTTTGTTAGTAGCTCCGAAACGTAAACCCAATCTTTGTAGAGTTTCTTGCGAAGATTTCTCCTTACGTCGAAATGACAAAACTGGTGCTAATTGTAATGAATTTAAACCTGTCGGATTTAAAACAGCAGAAACTATGTTTGTTTAAACAAATAAAATACCTTTTGCAGACAAAGAAAATCTATGATTCTATGTGTTTAAAAATTAAAACTTCATGTCTAATTCTATTACTTCTCCTAATCGGATTAAGTACAAATTCGTACGCTATAAATCCAGATAAATATGTAGTAAATCAGGCTTCTGCTGGAAACTTTCCTTTAGTAAGTAAAGGAAAAACGGCTTCGATTTTAGTTGATGATAAAGATTATGCAGGAGTTTTAAAAGTGGTTGGACATTTAGAAAACGATCTTTTTAAAGTTTCAGATTTACATCCAAAAAGAATTAAAAAAATTTCTGAAGGAGAAGATTTTGTTGTCATAATTGGAACATTAGGAAAAAGTAAAATCATTGATCAATTAGTCCAAAAAGGAAAAATCGACAGAAGTGCGCTTCAGGGAAAATGGGAAAAATTTACAACACAGATTGTTGAAAATCCGTTTAAAGGAATTAAAAAAGCGCTTGTAATCGCAGGTTCAGATAAAAGAGGAACGATTTACGGAATTTACGATTTATCGAATCAAATTGGAATTTCGCCTTGGTATTTTTGGGCAGATGTCCCAGTGAAAAAACAATCAGAATTACATGTTTTGCCTGGAGTTCACACGCAGGGAGAACCAAAAGTAAAATATCGTGGAATTTTTATAAACGATGAAGCTCCAGCTTTAACAGGATGGGCTTTTGAGAAATATGGCGGATTCAATTCAAAATTCTATGATACGGTTTTTGAATTGATTTTGAGAATGAAAGGCAATTATTTGTGGCCAGCAATGTGGGGCAGAATGTTTTATGTTGAAGATCCGCAGAATGCTGTTTTGGCCGATGAATACGGGATTGTGATGGGAACTTCGCATCATGAACCATTAACAAGAGCACACGCGGAATGGGGAAAATCAAATGGGAAATGGGATTTTAATACCAATTCGGAAGCCTTGATTAATTTCTGGAAAGACGGAATTAAACGAATGGGAAATAAAGAAACCATTGTTACAATCGGAATGCGTGGTGACGGTGACGAACCTATGACGGAAGGAACTGCAATTGATTTATTAGAAAATATTGTAAAAACCCAACGAAATATCATTCAAGAAGTAACTAAAAAACCGATTGAAGAAACGCCTCAAATGTGGGCGCTTTACAAAGAAGTTCAAGATTATTACGACAAAGGAATGACTGTTCCAGATGATGTAACACTATTATTGTGTGATGATAATTGGGGGAATATTCGAAAACTTCCAGAGCTTGATTCAAAACCAAGAAAAGGCGGTTACGGAATTTACTATCATTACGATTATGTTGGAGGACCGAGAAATTATAAATGGATCAATACGAACCAAATTGAGCGTACTTGGGAACAAATGGATTTAGCATATCAATATGGAGTTGATAAAATCTGGATTGTAAATGTAGGCGATATCAAACCAATGGAATTTCCGATTGCCTTTTTCTTGGATATGGCTTGGAATCCTGAAAAGTTTAATGCGGAGAATCTAGAAGATTATTATGTGAATTGGGCAAAAGAAAATTTCGGAAATCAGTTTACAGAAGAAATTGCCACTATTTTAAAATTATATACCAAATACAACGCGCGAAGAAAACCGGAATTATTAGATGCTAAAACATACAGCGTAACCAATTATAACGAAGCTGATCAGGTTGTTACTGATTATCAAAAGTTGGTAGAAAAAGCCAATTCTATTAACGAAAAATTACAACCAGAATATAAAGATGCTTTTTATCAGCTAGTTTTGTTTCCAGTTTTGGCTAGTTCCAATTTAAATGAAATGTATGTTGCAACAGCCAAAAATCAGCTGTATGCAGCACAAGGTAATGCCGTTGCAAATGCGTATGCTGAAAAAGTAAAAGAGTTATTTGAAAAAGATAGTGAGCTTACCAATTATTATCATACGAAATTGGCAAATGGCAAATGGAATCACATGATGGCACAAACGCATATTGGTTACGATAATTGGCAACAGCCAGAAAAAAATGTGATTCCGAAAACAAAAACAGTTGAAATTTCAATCAAAGCTCAAGCAAAAATTTCGACTGAGAATTCTCCAAAGGTTGAAACATCGATTACTAAAAATTTAGAAAATGCTCATGGTTTTATAGAGAATGACGGTTACATTTCAATAGAAAGTAAAAATTATTCTAAAGCTATAAATTCAGATTTAGTAAAATGGACTTTAATTCCAAATTTGGGTAAAACAGATTCTGGAATAACGATAAAGCCTTCAAATATTCAACCGTTTGAAATTTCAGAACAATCGCCAAGATTAGAATATGATGTTTGTTTTTTCAGTAAAGGAAAAGTAAAGGTAAAAGCATATTTTTCGCCGACAATCAATTTTAAAATAGGGGACGGATTAAAATACGGAATTGCTTTCGATTCAGAAAAACCTCAAATTATGAACCTCAACGAAGATTCTTCGGAGAAAAATTGGGCAGAATCGGTGGCAAACAATATTAAAATTATAACCTCAACTCATCAAATAGAAAATGCAGGAAATCATGTTTTGAAAATTTATGCGATTGATTCGGCTTTAGTGCTTCAAAAAATTGTAATTGAAACGGAAGAAAGAAAAGTTTTGGAGTCATATTTGGGGCCGCCAGAGAGTTTTAGAAAGGAATGATTCCATAACTTAATTTGTTCTGTTCAAGAATGGACAAAACTAAACGAATAAAAACTATTAACTATTAAACCAAAAGATATGAAATTTATTAAACCTTATTTATTTGCCGTCACGACTTTGTTGGCTATGAGCTGCACTTCGCAAAAAGAAACGCCTTCATTAAAAGATGCTTATAAAAATGATTTTTATATTGGAACCGCTTTAAGTGCGGATCAAATCGAAGTCAAAAATGCTAAAGAAGATTCTCTTATTCGAAAAGAATTTAATGCAATTACGGCTGAGAATATTATGAAATCTATGTATGTACATCCGCAAAAAGACAAATATGATTTTACTTTAGCAGATAAATTTGTCGCGTATGGAGAAAAGAATAAAATGTTTATTCACGGACATACTTTGATTTGGCACAGCCAATTGGCACCTTGGATGGAGAAAATCGCAGACAGCACAGAAATGAAAGCTTTTATGCAAGATCATATCAATACGATTGTTTCCAAATACAAAGGAAAAATCAATTCTTGGGATGTTGTAAACGAAGCTTTAAATGAGGACGGAACTTTGAGACAATCTGTTTTTTTGAAAACACTCGGAGAGAAATATCTTGTTGATGCATTCAAATTAGCGGCAAAAGCAGATCCTAAAGCAGAATTGTATTATAACGATTATAATATTGAAGAACCAGCAAAAAGGGCAGGAGCGATTGCCTTAATCAAAAAAATAAAAGCAGAAGGAGGAAAAGTAGATGGCGTTGGAATTCAAGGACATTGGAGGTTAGGAAGCCCGTCAATAGAAGAAATTGAGAAAAGTATTTTAGAGTATTCGGCTTTAGGAGTTAAAGTAGCGTTTACAGAATTAGATATTACAGTATTACCAAATCCGTGGGATTTAAAAGGGGCAGAAATTAGTCAAAATTTTGAAGGAAGCGCGAAAATGAATCCGTATCCTAAAGCATTGCCAGATTCTATTCAAAACAAGCTTGCAGAACGTTACGCTTCGATTTTTAAATTATTTTTGAAACACAAAGATAAAATCAGTAGAGTTACTTTTTGGGGCGTTCATGATGGACAATCTTGGTTAAATGATTGGCCAATAAAAGGAAGAACAAATTATCCGTTACCATTTGATGCAACTTTAAGACATAAAAAAGCTTACGATAGTATTTTAAATCTTAAAGAGACCAAAGAATAAATAATAAAATGGCGTAAGGATTGATGAATTACCCAACAATCGGTTGTGGTTTGAAAAATAACTTAAATAAAGTGAAGTAAATTTGCATAATATGTTTTTTTGTCTAATTTTACACAACCGATTGTTTTAATTGTAATTTGCATTCCTGCAAGGTTTTCATAACCTTGTAGGAATAAAATTGAAGAGCAGTTTTAATCAATAGGAAACCTACAAGGTTATGAAAACCTTGCAGGAGTAAAAACTAACTAACCAACAAAATGACCACAAACCCACCAATGACTAAAATTTCACAAAAACTATCCATCAAAGAAAAAATTGGATACAGTTTAGGAGATCTTGCTGCCAATCTCGTTTTTCAAACTTTGATGACCTATCTGGCGTATTTCTACACCGACATTTACGGATTATCACCAACTGATTCTTCCATTATTATGCTGATCGTTGGATTAATCGCCGCTTTTATTTTTAACCCAATTATTGGAGTTGTAGCAGATAGAACGAGTACCAAGTGGGGAAAATTCAGACCATGGATTTTAATAACAGCGATTCCGCTTGGAGTAGTGGCCTTATTAGCATTTTCAACTCCCGATTTCTCTTATAAAGGAAAAGTAATTTATGCCGTTGTAACATATACTTTATTGTTGCTTTTTTATGCAGGAAACAATTTGCCGTATTCTGCCTTAAGTGGTGTCATTACAGGCGATATGAAAGAAAGAAACAGTATGTCTTCGTACCGTTTTGTGGCGGTTATGTTTGCTCAGTTTTTTGTTCAGGTTTTTATGCTTGGAATTATTAAAAGTGCTGGAAATGGCGATAAAGCAATTGGAATCGAGAAAGTAATGACTGCTCTGGCAATTATTGGAACAATTATGCTTTTAATTACTTTTTTAACGACAAAAGAAAGAATCATTCCGAAACCAGAACAAAAATCAAGCGTTAAAGAAGATTTAAGCGATTTAATCAAAAACAGACCTTGGGTAATTATGCTTACCCTGACGACTTTGGTTTTTGTGACTCTGGCAATGAAAGGCGGTTCTTATGTATATTATTTTGAAAACTATGTAAACAAAGAACAGTTAGCCGTTTTTATTCAGCCAATATTAGATTTTCTAACTACGATTGGGCTAAATCATTTTGGTAATGATCCGGTTTCTGCGGGCTTCGGTTTATTCAATGCGGGAGGAATTATCTTTATGATTGTCGGTATTACATTATCTAAGAACTTGGCAGACAAATATGGAAAACGAAATGTTTTTGGAGTGTTTTTATTCATTTCGACTTTATTCATTATTGCTTTCTATTTCTTTCCGCCAGCTTCAATTGGATTGATGTTTTTTTCTCAAATCTTACACGGATTTTTCTACGGAATCACAATACCAATTCTTTGGGCTATGATTGCCGATGTTGCCGATTATTCAGAATGGCTGAATAACCGTCGTGCAACGGCCATTATTTTCTCTGCAATGATGGTCGGATTGAAAACAGGATTAAGTGTTGGTGGCGCTTTAACAACCTTGTTTTTAGGCTATTTCCATTACGTTCCAAATGCTTCTCAACAATCAGAAACAGCTATAAACGGAATCAAATTACTAGTGAGTATTTTCCCTGCAATCCCTTTTTTAATTGGAGCTGGATTGCTGTTTTTCTATAAAATCAATAAAGAAATGGAAGTGCAAATCGAAACAGAACTTAAAGAACGAAGAACTTAATTATTTAAACAAAATATCACTATGCCTGAAGATAGCATTGAACACATTAATTTTGAGGAAATTAATGAACTGGCGATTTCAAAGCCTTTAGTATCACATATTTATACAGCCGATCCTTCGGCACATGTATTTAATGGTAAAATTTATATTTATCCTTCACACGACATCGATGCTGGAATTCCATTTAACGATAATGGAGATCATTTTGGGATGGAAGATTATCACGTTTTTTCGATGGAAGATATTTCATCAGAAGCGGTTGATAACGGTGTAGCGTTACACGTAGACGATGTTGCTTGGGCAGAAAAACAAATGTGGGCGCCAGATGCAGCCCACAAAAACGGAAAGTATTATTTGTATTTTCCTGCCAAACGTGCTAACGGAATTTTCCAGATTGGAGTGGCTATTTCAGATTCGCCTGTTGGACCTTTTATTCCTGAAAAAGAGGCTATAAAAGGAAGTTACAGTATTGATCCAGCAGTTTTTGAAGACGAGGATGGCAAACATTATATCTATTTTGGAGGAATTTGGGGCGGACAGCTTCAGAAATACCGAAATAACAAATACGATCAGAATAATGAAGAACCTTTAGCAAATGAAAAAGAGTTAGGCCCTATTGTAGCTAGACTTCGAGAAGATATGTTGGAATTTGACGAAGAGCCAAAAGAGATTTTAATTCTGGATGAAAATGGAGAAGTTATAAAAGCAGGCGATAACGATCGTCGTTTTTTTGAAGCTTCTTGGGTTCATAAATATAACGGAAAATATTATTTCTCTTATTCGACAGGAGATACACATTTTATATGTTATGGAATTGGCGATAATCCGTATGGGCCTTTTACATATCAAGGAAGAATTTTGAATCCTGTTGTGGGTTGGACATCGCATCATTCGATTTGCGAAGTAGAAGGTGAATGGTATTTGTTTTACCACGATTCTAGTTTGTCAAAAGGAGTAACACATTTGCGAAGCATGAAAGTAACCAAAATCGATTATTTAGAAGATGGTTCGATTATCACAATAGATCCTTACGGAATAAGAAGATTAATAGATTAGTTTTTCTGTATAAAAAAATTTGAAAAAAAATACAATCGGTTGTGTTGTTTTTGAGTTTTATAATGATGTGTTATATGTCGCCCCACTGGAGCTTTTAATAGGTGAGGATTTTAATTTTATATAAATATTACGCTCTTCCAGAGCTATGATAGAAAAAAATACTATAGATATTTCATCTAGTTTGTCATTTCGACGGAGGAGAAATCTCCACAAGAAACTCGACAAAGATGGGAGTCTTATTTGGAGTTACTCGCGAAGTCCCAGAGGGACGAAATATTTATAGAATTTTTAGAACGCCCAATTGTAAAAAGCCTCAGCGGGGTGATATATTATTTTGCGATAAATGTGTCGCTCCGCCGGAGTTTTTAATCTATGTGCATTTTAATTTTCTATAAATATTACGCTCTTCCGGAGCTAAAAAAAAATAACATAATTCATGTAAAAAATAATTTTTTATAAAAGATTTTTAGCTACTTTAGCATAACAGAACGGAACAGAACGGTATGCTAAAAGAAGAAGAAAAATTTGAATTTATAATAAATCACGAAAGTGATATTCCGAAGTACCAGCAGTTGGTTGACGGAATTACAAATGCTATTGCGGAAAATATTTTGCAAAAGGGAGATTTGCTCCCGTCTGTAAATGTGATTTGCAAAACATATCAGCTTTCTAGAGATACGGTTTTTAAGGCGTATTCAATTTTAAAAGATCAAAAAGTAATCGATTCTGTGCCTAACAAAGGCTATTATGTAGCGGGTGAAACAAGAAAAGTGCTTTTGGTTTTGGATACCTTTAAAGCTTATAAAGAGGTTTTGTATCATTCGGTTGTGAATAATTTGCCTGATAATGTGATTATCGATGTGCAGTTTCACCATTATAATATTGATGTTTTTAAAACGATCATTAATAACGGAATCGGGAAATATTACAAATATGTGGTAATGAATTTTGACCACAAGGATATTCCGCCAGCATTGTCGGCAATCTCAAAAGATAAACTGCTTTTGATTGACTGGAATATTAGAGCAGATAAAGCGAATAATTATGTTTTTCAGGATTTTGGGAAAGCGTTTTATGAGTCTTTGAAAGAAGCAGGAGATCTGTTTAAAAAGTATAAAAAAATACAATTTGTATATCCAGATTTTACAAATCATCCGTGGGAAACGGTAGAATATTTTAAAAAATTCTGTGCCGATTTTGGTTTTGAATATGAAGTGATTACAGATCCAAAAAAGTTCAATATCGAGAAAGGAATTGCATATATCAGTGTAAGCGACCGAATTTTGGGACACTTTTTAGAACAGTGCAAGGAGAAAGATTATGAACCAGGGAAAGACGTTGGATTTTTATCTTATAACGAAACCCCAATGAAAAAGTTTATATACAAAGGAATTTCGGTTGTTTCAACTGATTTTAAAGAACTAGGAACCAAAGCAGCGGCATTTATCACGCATGACGAAGAAACGCAGTGTTATGTGCCAACAAAATTAATAATAAGAGAATCATTATAGTATGTATTATATCGGATATGATATTGGAAGTTCTTCTGTCAAGGTGGCCTTGGTAGAAGCAGAAACGGGCAAAAAAGTAATCGTTCTGAATGAACCGCAGAACGAAATGGAAATCCTTTCGATTCACCCAGACTGGGCAGAACAAGATCCTGAAATTTGGTGGCAGCACATTTGTACAGCGACTAAAAGAGCGATTAAAGAATCAAATATCGATGCTTCTAAAATTCAGGGAATTGGTATTTCGTACCAAATGCACGGATTGGTGATTGTGGACAATGACGGTAGTGCGCTTCGAAATTCAATTATCTGGTGTGACAGCCGTGCGGTTGAAATTGGAAATAAGGCTTTCGCCGAAATTGGAGAAGAAAAATGCATGTCGCATTTATTGAATTCGCCAGGAAATTTTACTGCTTCAAAGTTAAAATGGGTGAAAGAAAACGAACCTGAAGTTTACAATAAGATCTCTAAATATATGCTTCCGGGAGATTACATCGCTTTGAAATTAACGGGCGAAGTAACGACTACCAAAAATGGTTTGTCTGAAGGAATGCTTTGGGATTATAAAGAAAATAAAGTAGCCGACTGGCTTTTAGAATATTACGGAATCGATACAATATTAACTCCAAAAATTGTAGAGAATTTTACGAATCAAGGTGTTGTTACTGAAAAAGCTTCACAAGAATCTGGTCTTCCTGCAGGAATTCCGATCGTGTACAGAGCAGGAGATCAGCCAAATAATGCTTTGTCATTGAATGTGCTTCGTCCGGGAGAAGTTGCAGCGACTGGTGGTACATCAGGCGTTTTCTATGCTGTGACAGAAACAAATTCAGGAAAAAGTACTCGTGTAAACAACTTTGTTCATGTGAATTATACGGAATCAAATCCGAGAGTTGGGAAATTGCTGAATATAAACGGAGCAGGAATCCAATACCGCTGGATGCGAAACAATATCGGAAATGAGTCGTATGAAGAAATGAACGAAAAAGCATCTCAGATAAATGTTGGCTCACAAGGATTGGTTGTTATTCCATTTGGAAATGGAGCCGAAAGAATGTTCAATAATAAAAACATTGGATCTCATATTTTAAACTTGAATTTTAATATTCATACCAGCGCACATTTATTCAGAGCATCTTTGGAAGCAATTGCGTTTTCTTTTGTGTACGGAATGGAATGCTTGAAAGATGACAATGCAACGATTAATGTAATTAGAGCCGGAAATGATAATTTATTCCGTTCCGAAATTTTCTCTAATACAGTTGCCACATTAATTGGTCACGAAATCGAAATTTACAACACAACAGGAGCAGTAGGAGCGGCAAGAGCAGTAGGCTTGACAGATGGTGACTTTGAAAAATTTGGTTCAGGAATTACGACAAACGATCACGTAATGACCTTTTTGCCTCTAAAAAATAAAGAGGAATACGAAGCAGCTTATAAAAAATGGAAACAAGAATTAGAATTAATATTAACAAATAAATAAAAGAATCAAATGATAGTTTTAGGAGATAAAGAATACTACAAAGGTATTGGCCAAATTAAATTTGAAGGAAAAGAGTCTGACAATCCTTTGGCATTTAAATATTACAATCCAGACCAAGTTGTGGCTGGGAAAACAATGCGTGAGCACTTTAAATTTGCTATCGCTTATTGGCATACATTCTGCGGACAAGGTAGCGATCCATTCGGACCAGGAACGCAGCAATTTGCTTGGGATGCTTCATCAGATCCGTATCAGGCTGCAAAAGATAAGGCAGATGCTGCTTTTGAATTCATTAGCAAAATGGGATTCGATTATTTTTGTTTCCACGATTACGATTTGATTAACGAAGGGCCAACTTTCGCAGAATCAGAAAAACGTTTGGCTTTTATTACAGATTACTTAAAACAGAAAAAAGCAGACTCTGGAATTAAATTGCTTTGGGGAACTTCAAACTGTTTCTCAAACCCAAGATTCATGAACGGTGCGGCTACAAATCCTGATTTTAATGTAGTAGCAAGAGCTGGTGGACAAGTAAAATTGGCTTTGGATGCTACAATCGCTTTAGGAGGAGAAAACTATGTATTCTGGGGAGGTAGAGAAGGATATATGTCTTTGCTAAACACAGATATGGGAAGAGAATTAGACCACATGGCGCAATTCTTAGGAATGTCTAGAGATTACGCAAGAGCTCAAGGTTTCAAAGGAACTTTCTTCATCGAGCCAAAACCAATGGAACCATCTAAACACCAATACGATTTTGACTCAGCTACAGCGATTGGGTTCTTAAAAAATTATGGTTTAGATAAAGATTTCAAAATCAATATCGAGGTAAACCACGCTACTTTAGCACAACATACTTTCCAACACGAATTAGAAGTGGCTGCAAAAGCTGGAATGTTAGGAAGTATCGATGCTAACAGAGGTGATTACCAAAACGGATGGGATACAGATCAATTTCCAAATAACATCCAAGAAACTACTGAAGCAATGTTAGTTTTCTTAAAAGCTGGCGGATTACAAGGTGGTGGAGTTAACTTTGATGCTAAAATTAGAAGAAACTCTACAGACTTAGAAGATGTTTTCTTGGCGCACATTGGTGGAGCTGATACTTTTGCAAGAGCTTTACTGACTGCTGATAAAATCATTTCTTCTTCTCCATACGAGAAATTAAGAAAAGAAAGATACAGCTCTTTTGATTCTGGAAAAGGTAAAGATTTTGCTGACGGTAAATTAGGTTTAAAAGATCTTTATACTATCGCTCACGAAAATGGAGAATTAAATCTTCAAAGCGGTAAACAAGAATTGTTTGAAAATATCATCAATCAATATATTTAATTGATTTAGATTTTAAATATTCAACCTAACAGATTTCTAAAATCTGTTAGGTTTCTCCAAAATATTTAGTGAGAAAAAAATCTAGAAAAAGTTTTAATTTTTAAACATGATAGTTATAAAACGTTAAAATGTCTAAAAATGTTTTTTTAGATAAAAACTTCGAAAATGTGTATTAAGATTATGGCTTTTTTACATTAAGATTCAAGAAAAACAGATTGAAGGTTTAGTTACTGTTTTTTGAAAATTGAAATGAATAAAAAGTCAGTTTGATAAAATAATAAGTGAGTTTTTTTTATTGAAGGTTTTTTGAAGAGCAGAATCAATCGAAATGCACATTTTTCACTCACTAAAATTTCGACACACTACAGTGCATCTCTACTAAATTTATCTACACAAAGAAAAAAACGTACAGTTTTGTCATTTCGACGAAGGAGAAATCTCCGTAAGTAGCTCCACAAAGTAAATAACTAATCTTTGTCGAGTTTCTCGCGAAGATTTGCTTCGCCTGTTCGCTATCGCTCGGGTCTCCTTCGTCGAAATGACACACTATGCGATTCATTCGATGATAAAGAATTATTTATAACAACTAATAAACCAAAAAACTTATGAAATTTTTTATTGACACTGCCAATCTTCAAGATATTGAAGAAGCGCAGGCTTTAGGCGTTTTAGACGGCGTAACCACCAATCCGTCTTTAATGGCAAAAGAAGGAATTACAGGAAAAGAAAATATCCTGAAACATTATCTTGACATTTGTAATATCGTTGATGGCGATGTTTCTGCTGAGGTAATCTCAACCGACTTTGAAGGAATGGTAAGAGAAGGCGAGGAATTGGCCGCTTTACATCCTCAGATCGTAGTGAAATTGCCTATGATTGGTGATGGTGTAAAAGCCTGTAAATATTTTTCTTCAAAAGAAATTCGTACCAATGTAACTTTGGTATTTTCTGCTGGACAAGCCTTATTGGCGGCAAAAGCAGGAGCGACTTACGTTTCTCCATTTTTAGGACGTTTAGATGATGTTTCAACAGACGGAATGCATCTGATTTCGGAAATTAGAGAAATCTATGATAACTATAATTATCAAACTCAAATATTATCGGCTTCTGTGAGACACACGATGCATATTATCAATTGTGCAAAAATTGGTTCCGATGTAATGACAGGACCCCTTTCTGCGATTAAAGGATTGTTGAAACATCCGTTAACAGATATTGGTCTGAAACAATTTGTTGAAGATGCCAAAAAGATGAACTTATAATATTTTATTTTTCATTTTTTGTAGTTTTTAAACTCCCTTCTAGTTATTTAGAAGGGAGTTTTTTTATAAAATAAAAGCAACCGATTGTTTCTTTCTTAAGTTTTGTAAGAAATATACATTATAGGGTCTAGTGTATTGGTTTTCAGTATTTAATATTTCTTAAGTCCCGTTTTATAAGGGATTGACAAAGATTTATTTTATGACGAATTTTACGACGGTTACTACATCGTTTTAGTACTTGCTTAAAAAAAATAAGAATTTAACATTTTATGTTTTTTTTAAGATTTTGAATTAAACGATTTATTATCTCTAACGTTTTCGTGATATTAAATACTGTTTTTGATGATTGTTTAATAATTTTTAAATTTTACTGCGTATAATTCTTTTTTTTAATGATATTTTTTTCAAATTGAGAATAAAAATTAACGCAACCGATTGTGTATTGTTGTTTTTTGCATATATTTGTTTTGACTATAAGTTGTTATTCGCTTGAAATGTTAAAAATTGAAAGCAATACTATAGTCGCCAAATAGAAACTAACTAAACCAACTATTAACTCATTAAACCAATTATTTATGACTAACTTTTTAATTACTAAAAGCAGATCTAAATACTTTAAGAATTTGGGGTTCTTAATCCTGATGATGGTATTTTCTGCTTCGGTAAATGCACAAATTACTGTTACAGGTACTGTAACTGATGGTGCCGGACCAATACCGGGTGTCAATATTATTGTAAAGGGAACTAAAACAAGTACAGTATCGAATTTTGACGGAACTTATACGCTCCAATCTATTCCTACTAATAGTATTTTAGTTTTTAGCTTTATCGGATATAAACCGCACGAAGTAGCGGTGAACAATAAAACTAAAATTGATGCTGTACTAGAAGAAAATTTAAATGACTTGAAAGAAGTTGTTGTTATTGGATACGGAACTGCAAAAAGAGCAGATTTAACAGGAGCTATTTCTTCTATATCTAGTGCAGCAGTAACACAATCTGTTTCTACAACTATAGATCAGGTATTACAAGGACGAGCTGCTGGGGTGCAGATTCAGCAGAATAGTGGTACACCAGGCGGAAGTTCTTCGGTGCGTATTCGTGGTATAAGTTCTATTACAGGTTCTAATGAGCCAATTTATGTAATTGATGGTGTCATTATAGATGGTAATTCTGGTTCATTAAATACAAATCCGCTTTCAGGAATTAACCCGCAAGATATCGCTTCGATCGATATTTTGAAAGATGCTTCTGCAACTGCTATTTATGGATCTCGAGCTGCAAATGGAGTAATTATGGTGACAACTAAAACAGGTAGAAAAGGAGATTTGACTTTAAATTTTGACAGTTATGTAGGATGGCAGCAAATGCCTAAAGAATTGCAAGTGCTAAATTTGCGAGAATATGGAACGCTTAAAAACACAAGAGCAGATTTAGGAATCGTACAAAGAGACCCTTATTTTATTCGTCCTGATTTATTAGGAGAAGGAACAAATTGGCAAGACGAATTATTTCAAACAGGTTTAATCCAGAGTTATAATTTATCTGCTTCAGGCGGATCTGATACTACCACTTATGCATTAGGAATGTCTTATTTTGATCAGGAAGGAACAATAATCGGATCTTCATTTGATCGTATGACGATTCGAGCTGTAGTCGATTCTCAAGTAAAAAAATGGATGAAGGTTGGAGTGAATTTAAATACCTACAAAACCAATCAGGTAACAACAGTTAATGATGATTCTGTGATTTTAACGGCACTAAAACAAACTCCAAACGTAGCGTCTCGTAATGCTGATGGAACTTTTGATGGACCAGATACAACTGAATTCGTTCAAACCAACCCACTCGGAATTGCAATGCTTAAAGATAATCACGGAAAAGATTACGGAATTAGAGGGAATGTGTATGCAGAAATTGGTTTTACAAAAGATTTAAAACTTAAAACACAATATTCTATAGATTATGGTTTTGGAAATAGATATACTTTTAATCCATCTTATACTTTTGGAGCATTATCAAACGAAGTAAGAGAAGGATCAAGAACAAAATCTACTAGCGAAAACTGGATTTGGACAAATACATTGACTTATAATAAAGTATTCGGAAAAAGTAATGTTAATGCGATGTTGGCTCAAGAGCTTCAAGAGCAAAACTGGGAAAATCTATACGGTTACCGTTCAGGCTATTTAACAAACGGAGCAACAGATTTAAATGCAGGTGACCCAACAACAGCAAGAAACTCAAATGCAAGTTCTACAAAATCGCTTAGTTCTTATTTTGCAAGAGCAACTTATACATTTGATGATAGATATATTCTAACAGGAACAATTAGAAGAGACGGATCTTCACAATTTGCTGAAGGCAACAAATGGGATTGGTTTCCATCTGCTGCATTAGCTTGGAAAGTTTCAAATGAATCATTTTTGAAAGAAAACCAGACAATTAGCAACCTAAAATTACGTGCTGGATGGGGAGTAACAGGTAACTCAAGCGTACCAAATAATGCTTACACTTCTGTTTACGGTACTTCTGCTACAAATTGGGGAAGCGGACAAATTGCAACTAATACAGCAAATCCAGACCTTAAATGGGAAAAATCAAACCAGACTAATATTGGTTTAGACATCGGACTTCTAGACAATAGAATTGAAATCACAGCAGATGCTTATTACAAGAAAACAGACGATTTATTATTAAGATTATCACTTCCTGCTTATGTAGGAACAACAGGGCAAGGAGCTACAACGCCACCTTTTGCTAATATTGGATCTCTTGAAAATAAAGGTTTTGAGTTCACTATTAACACGATTAACATGCAGAGAAAAGATTTTCTTTGGAAATCAAATTTCAATATTTCAGTGAATAGATCTAAAGTATTGAAACTGAATTCAGAATCTGGTGTTTACGATCAGACCTTACAACAAGGTTCAGACGTAACGGTTGTTACTCGTACTGCTGTTGGACAGCCATTAGGACAATTTTATGGCTATAAAGTAATCGGACGTTTTGAAAAAGCAACAGATTTCTATTATAAAGATGCCAACGGAGTAGTAAAACCAACAGCATTGCCTGAAGGAATGGCAATTGGTGAAAATGGTGTTTGGATTGGAGATTATATGTTTGAAGATGCGAATAAAGATGGTGTAATCAACGAAAAAGATGCTGGTTATATTGGTAATCCTAATCCAGATTTTACATTCGGACTTAATAATAGTTTTTCTTTCTTAGGATTTGATGTAAGCATTTTATTTACCGGTTCTTACGGAAATGAAGTTCTAAATTACCAAAGAAGATGGTTAGAAAACCCTCGTGAGAATACCAACTTATTAAAAACTGCTTTAGGATATGCACAATTAGAACTAATCGATCCGAACGGACCAAATGATTATCGTAACGTTCAGATTGTAGGTGGAGATCCTTACATGACTAGAATTGCAGCTTCTTCGGCTTCTTCGGCATCTAATTATCGTTTAAGCAACAGATTTGTAGAAGATGGATCTTATGTAAGACTTAAAAACATTTCAATATCGTATAATCTTCCTAAAGACTTATACTCTAAGTACGGAATTTCAAATGTAAAAGTGACCTCAAACATGCAGAATGTTTTAACCTTTACGAAGTATAAAGGATACGATCCAGAAGTTGGAGCAATAAACCAAAATCAGCTTTTAAATGGTGTAGATAACGGACGTTATCCTTCACCAACAATCACTACACTTGGATTAACTGTTAATTTCTAAAAAACGCACAATGAAAACAAAGAAAATATTTTATACGGCTTTAATTATTGCATTGCCATTTGTTTGGACGAGTTGCAGCGACATTTTAGATGTTGAACCGAATGATGTAATAACAAAAGAGAATTTTTATAAAAGCGAGTCTGATTTTCAGGCAGCAACAGGACCATTGTACAACAAAGTATGGTTCGATTTTAATGATAAATTTTATTACGGATTAGGAGACGGACGTGCTGCAAACATGTATGCGCCTTTCTCAGATTACGTTTATCCGTTTACAGATTTAACAGAAACAGGATTAACAGGACCTTTGGTTTCGGCTTGGGCATCATTGTATAATGTAGTGCAACAGTCTAATAACGTGATCATCGGGATTTCTGGAAGCCCGTTGAGTGATGCAGTTAAGGATAGATACATTGCCGAAGCTCGTTTTATGAGAGGAACGGCTTATTGGTATTTGGCTTCACTATGGGGAGATGTAATCATTTCTACAAATCCAAGCGAATTGGTAAAAAATCCAATTGTGAATAAAAATCCAATGAAAGATGTTTATGAATTCGCTATACGTGATTTAGAATTTGCAGCAAAATATCTTCCTGAAACTGCTGGTCAATCTGGACGTTTAACAAGATATAGCGCATTCGGAATGCTATCTCGCGTTTACTTGTCATTTTCGGGAGTAAGCGACAACCCAAACAGCGGAACCCGCAACCAAGAATATCTTGATTTGGCTAAAAAAGCTGCAGAAAAAGTAATGAGTTCTGGGCCATATAGTTTAATGGCAAATTATGAAGATTTATTCATGATTGATAATAACAATAATTCAGAATCAATGTTTGCACTGCAATGGGTTCCAAACGGAGATTACGGAGTAAACAATACGCAGCAAGCTTATTTTGCTTTAGGTTCTGATATTACAGGAGACGATGCCGCTTGGGGATACTGGACAAGAGCTTCTTATAATGTTTTACAAGAATATGAGTCAAAAGATCTTCGCCGTAGAGCAACTTTTATGGGAGATGGCGATCATTATGCTGAAATTAATAAAGCAAATGGCGGTTATACTGTAGATCACACTGCAGATTTCCTAACGGTTAAAAAAGGTGTCGTAGGTTCTACAAAAGATAATTCTAAAATTACCCGTATGAATTCTGCTTTAAACACTTATATGTTACGTCTTGCAGAAGTTTATTTGAATTACGCAGAAGCAGCTTTAGGAAACAATGCTTCAACAGCAGATGCAACAGCCATTTCAGTCGTAAATAGACTTCGTGCACGTGCAGGCTTAGACCCAAAAACAACTTTGACTTATGCAGATATTATTCATGAAAGAAGAGTTGAATTATGTATGGAAGGACAATATTGGTACGACTTAGTTCGTAGAGCTTACTACAAACAGCAAGAAGTAATTAACTACGTTACAGGACAAAACAGAGGAACAATAACTCCAATTTTGTACGATACGGCCACAAATACAGTTACGGTTGATGCTTCAAAAGCGACAAGTCCGAGAGCAATTGGTGTAATCGACGCGACCATTTTCACTCTTCCTTATCCAGAATCTGAATTAGTTCAGAATCCATTATTGAGAGAAAATCCTGTTCCGTATCAGTTTACAGAAGAGAAAATAAAAGACTTATTCTAGTTTCAGAAATAAAAAACTAAAAGATATAAATATGAAATATATTTTAAATAAAAAGTATTGGGCGCCCATCGCACTTCTTAGCATGATGGTTTTCAGTATGCTGTTTACTTCTTGCGATAATAACGATTCAGAAGGAAGCACAATTACAATTACAAAAGTGTTTTTAGAAGATGTAAATTCATCTGTACCTGATAGAGAAGTTAGTTTTGCTCGTTTAGGACAGCTATTGCGTATTGAAGGTTCTGGATTTGCAGGTTTGAAGAAAGTATATATTAACGGATATTCTACTTATTTCAATGTTGTTTTTGTTTCTAATACCTCAATGTTAGTGAGCATTTCAGCAGATACTCCAATTACAGATGCAGATCCATCAGTAAGAAATACAATTCGTTTTGTAAACGACAATAACGAAGTCACATTTCCTTTTCAAATTCGCGCAGGAAAACCTTCTATTATAAGTATGTCCAATACAATGCCAAATCCAGGAGAAACAATTATTGTTTCAGGAACAGGCTTAACAGAAGTAAGCAAAGTAGTTTTTCCAGGAAATGTTGAAGTAACAACAGGAATCACTTCAGACGAAGAAGGAGAATCTTTTACAGTAGTTGTTCCAAACGGAATTTCAGATTTAGGAGGTTCAATTTACGCAGAAACATCAAATGGAGGTGTTTATTCTCCAAGATATTTTAACTTCAAAAAAGGAATATTATTAGATTTTGACGGACAAGGTTCTCATGGATATTGGGGAACTTCAACAAGTATGATTCAGCCAACAGATTTAGAATCGGCAGTTTTAGGAACAGGAAACACATCTCAAGGAAAATACGTACCTCATCGTCCAGCTCGTATCGCTTCTTTTGATGCCGCTAAAAACCGTTGTTCTGAAGTTTGGACAGCAGGAAATGGAGTAGACAATTGGAGAGCACAATTAACCCCATACATTCCAGCAAGTACAGCATTAGACAAAGTAGCATTTCAGTTTGATATCTATGTGCCAGATGTTTGGAGAGAATCAGGCTTCTTAAAAATTTGTATGATCAATAACTTTAATGGCGGAGAATGGGCAGGAGCTTGTTACAATTATGTTCCTTGGATTAAAGATGGTAAAGCAATTGGCGTAAATACAACAGGATGGATCACAGTTACAATTCCGTTAAACAAATTCTATGCATGGTCTAAAGAAGCATTTACTTTCGAAACAGTTTTAGCATATCGTGAAGCGGCAACGTACCAAAACTTTGGAATTTACTTCGAAAATTCTGATGTAAAACTATCTAACGTAACAGGAAACGCAAGCGAAGTAGAATTCCCTTCAAAAGCAACTTCTGTAAAAGTGTACACTGACAACTGGAGAATTGTACCATTAGATACGCCAGTTTACAATGATTTTAACTAACCCAACAACCACAAAATGAAATATAAATATATCATACCAATAATTGCTTCATCACTAATGATTTTGTCATCATGCGATGATAATTTGATGGAGTGGGGAAAAGACCCAGAGCACGGAGAAGTAACAGGAGCTGAACTTCCGCTGGCTTTAGTAGAAAAAATTAGCCGTTACGAACCATTAAAAAACTACTCTGATTTTACTTTAGGAAACGGAATCGGAATAAGTTTATACATGAGCGATGCTGCTTATAGAAAAATCGTAAACGAAAATTTTGACGAAGTAACGCCAGGTTACGAAATGAAGCACGGTGCAATGGTAAACTCTAAAGGAGAAATTAACTTTACCACCGTAGATGCTTTTATTGCAGCAACAAAAAGTGCTGGATTAACAGTTTTCGGACACACTTTAGTTTGGCATTCCAATCAAAATGCTAGTTATCTAAACGGTATTATTGCCCCAACAGTAATTCCAGGTTCAAGCGGTACAAATGTCTTGGATCTAACACCTATTAAAAGCGGAACTTTCACAGGATGGGCTAGAAATAACCCAGGAAAAGGCATTACAACAGTTGCTAATGCTGGACTAACAAGCACTTCGTCTGCAATTCAATTAGAATCTAGCGCAAGTTCTTCTGCAGCTTACAATTTGCAATTAACTTCGCCAAATGTGCCAATAGTTGATGGGCATAATTATGAAATTTCATTTTATATAAAATCAGATGTTGCCGGAAAAGGACGCATTTCGTTCAATGGATCATTAGCTAATCAATATCCATATAAAGATTGGTTTAGCACTGGAGGAACGTGGACAGAAGCTTTTGAAACGACTTCTTCTTGGCAGCAAGTTAAAATTAAATTAGCGCCAGGCGATTTTAAATCAGGAAGCACAAGTTTTCAGTTTAATTTAGATTTAGGATATCTTCCAAATGTAACCTACTTGATTGATGCCAATACACTTGCAGTTGTTGATCTTGATGCGGCTACAGCTGTAACCAATTTGGTGACCAACGGTAATTTTAATTCAGGAATAACCGGATGGGCAAAATACAATGGAGCTACAGATGCCTTGAGTGCGGCATCGGCATCAGAGGCTTACGAAGGAAACGGCGCAATGAAAGTAATCAACGCAACCGATAATTCTGGTGGAGAATGGAAAACGCAAATTCATGCAGATTTTACTTCAACATTAACAGCAGGAAAAAATTACACAATTTCGTATATGATTCGTTCAGAAGCACCAGGTTCTGTACGTTGTTCAACAACAGGAGGGTCAGCTCAATACCAAGGAAATCAGGCAACTTCTACAACTTGGAAATTAATTGAGTGGAAAATAACAGCAGCTGGAACAGAAACAGGTTTCAATTTTGATTTAGGATTACTTGCTGGCACTTATTATATTGATAATGTTACAGTAACAGACGGATCATCTGCTGGTGGCGGTGCAACAGCTCCAGTGACAATTGAAAAAACAGATGCTGAGAAAACTAAAATTATTGGAGATGCCATGACCGATTGGATTTCTAAAATGATGACACATTACAAAACAAGCGTTTTTGCTTGGGATGTTGTAAACGAACCAATGAAAGAAGATGGAACGCTAAGAAACGGAACAGAAGGCGATACAGCTGCAGATTATTTCTCATGGATTAAATATCTAGGAAAAGATTACGCTGTAACAGCTTTCAAACTAGCACGTCAATACGGAAATGAAACAGATAAACTTTTCATTAACGATTACAACCTAGAATCTAGATTAGACAAATGTGACGGATTAATCGAATACGTAAAATACATTGAAGGCAAAGGCGCTAGAATTGACGGAATTGGAACACAAATGCATATTGATTTAAATACAGATAAAGACAAAATTGCTCAAATGTTCCAAAAATTGGCAGCTACCGGAAAATTGATTAAAATTTCTGAATTAGATATCAGATTAGGAACTGCTACACCAACAGTTGCACAGCAAGCCTCTCAGTCAGAAATGTACCAGTATGTTATTGATATGTACAAAAAATACATTCCTGCAGGTCAGCAATACGGAATCACAATTTGGGGAGTATCCGATAATTCAAAAGAACATGAATACTGGCTTCCAAACGAGTCTCCAAATATTTGGGATGCAAATTATGTTCGTAAACATGCATATAAAGGCACAGCAGACGGTCTTGCCGGAAAAGATGTGAGTTTAGGTTTCTCAGGAGAATTACAAAAACCTTAAATATTTAATTAGTAATATATCCATAGTGCAAGTCTGAAAAAGGTCTGCACTATGGATTGTTTATTTTCTTAACTTTTATCGCTCAAGATTTATCAGAGCAAAAAAACAAATCAAAATGGCTTTCAATCGTAAAACAAATCGAGTAAGAGTTTTTACAAAAGGCAAATTGTTTCTCATTGCATTCTTGACAATACAATTTGGTTTTAGTCAAAACATACCACATCTTCAAAAAACAGGAAACAAAACACAATTAATTGTAAACCAAAAACCATTCTTAATACGAGGCGGAGAATTAGGAAATTCCTCTGCAACAAGTATGGAAAGCATGGAACCCATTTGGTCTAAATTGACAGATATGAACCTCAACACGGTTTTAACACCTATTTATTGGGAATTGATAGAACCGCAAGAAGGTAAATTTGATTTTCAGTTAGTAGATGACTTAATTCGCCGTGCAAGAAAAGAAAACTTAAAACTCGTTTTCCTTTGGTTCGGATCATGGAAAAACAGTATGTCAAGCCACGCTCCAGAATGGATAAAACTTAACCAAAAAAAATATCCAAGAGTTAAAGACGATAAAAATAAAAGCCATGAAATTTTGACGCCTTTTAGCGAAAATAATCTTCAAGCCGATTTGAATGCTTTTAAAAAACTGATGGCTCATATTAAAGATTTCGATCAAAAAGACCAAACCGTAATCATGATTCAGGTTGAAAACGAAATCGGAATGTTGCCAACAGCTCGTGATTATCATACTTTAGCGAATGCTGCATTTCAGAAACCAGTTCCAGATGAATTGATCAAATATTTAGAAAAAAACAAGCAAAAACTAGTTCCAGAATTTTTAGAAATCTGGAAGAAAAACGGATTCAAAACCAAAGGAAACTGGGAAGAAGTTTTTGGAAAAGGACTGCATACAGACGAAATTTTCATGGCTTGGTATTTTTCTAAATTTACCAATATCGTTGCCAAAGCAGGAAAAGATGCTTATCCAATTCCGATGTTTGTTAATGCTGCTCTAAATGCACCAGAAAAAAAGCCAGGACAATATCCAAGTGCAGGACCATTGCCTCATATTATGGACGTTTGGAAAGCCGCTGGAAATTCAATAGATTTTTTAGCGCCAGATTTCTACAATCCGTCATTCAAACAATGGAACGATTTGTTTACACGTCAAGGAGATCCACTTTTTATTCCAGAGCATCGTTTTGATGAAACAGCTCCATTTAAAGGATTATATGCTATCGGACATTATGAAGCAATGGGATTTTCTCCATTTTCAATAGAATCTGTAGCCGATGCAAAAAAAGAACCTCTAGGTAAAATCTACGATTTGGTGCAACAATTAACTCCGACAATTGAAAAATACAAAGGACAAGGAAAAATCGATGGTGTTTTATTAGACAAAGAAAATAATACGCAAATCATAAAAATGGGCGATTACGAATTCACTTTCAAACATGATTATACCTTAAATTGGTCTGATGGAGCAAAAGCTGAAACATGGCCAATGTCAAGCGCTATAATTATAGAAATCGCTAAAGATGAATTTTATATTTCAGGTTCAGGAATTGTGGTAACTTTTAAACCTTTAAAAGAAAATGTAAATGCTGGAATTCTAAAAACAGATTTTGGTAAATTCGAAAATGAAGTTTGGAGAACCATAAGACATTTCAACGGAGATCAAACGCATCAAGGAAGACATTTAAGAATCTCAGTTGGAGATTTCGAAATTCAAAAAATAAAATTATATAGTTACGAATAGTTTTTTTTCGCCGCGAATTTCACGAATTTCCACTAATTATATTAGCCACAGATTAAAAGGATTAAAAGGATTTTTTTTAAAATTAATCTATGTTAATCTTTTTAATCTGTGGCAAAAAAAAGATATCAAATGAAAAGCAAAATAACATTACTAGCAGTCCTTTTAAGTTTTGCGATTAATGCGCAAATAAAACTTCCGCGATTGATAAGTGACGGAATGATATTGCAGCGCGATACAAAAGTCAATATTTGGGGCTGGGCGTCGCCAAACGAAAAAGTCGAACTCGAATTTAATCGTAAAACATACAAAGCCACAACAGCTCAAGACGGAAAATGGACCATTCAGATTCCTTCTCAAAAAGCAGGCGGACCGTATGAAATGACTTTAAAAGCATCCAATACAATTGTTTTAAAAAACATTCTTTTTGGAGATGTTTGGCTGTGCTCTGGACAATCGAACATGGAACTTCCAATGGATCGTTTGAAAGACAAATACAAAGAAGAAATTGCAAAATCTGCCAATACTAATATTCGTCAGTTTTTAGTTCCTGATGAATATTATTTCGAAAAAGAAAGAAACGATTTTTCATCTGGTTCTTGGGTTGAAGCAAATCCAATTAATGTTTTACAGTTTACAGGAGTTGGATATTTCTTTGCTTTAGAAATATACGAAAAGTATAAAATTCCAATTGGATTAATCAATAGCGCTTTGGGCGGTTCTCCTGCCGAATCATGGATTAGTGAAGAAGGCATTAAAAAGTTTCCCGAATATTATCAAGAATATTTAAAATTCAAAGACGGAAAACTCGAAAAACAAATAGATGAAAACGATCGTAAAGTCAGTTCAGAATGGTACAAATTATTAAACAATACCGACATTGGTGTTAAAAATAAATGGGCAAATTCTGCAGAGACTTCAGATTGGAACGAAATGCAAATTCCGGGTTATTGGGCTGACGGAGAACTCGGAAAAACAAACGGTTCGGTTTGGTTTAAGAAAGAGTTTATACTAGAAAAAGTAAATGAAAATCAGGCAAAATTAATTTTAGGACGAATTGTTGATGCCGATTCCGTTTTTGTAAACGGACGTTTCGTTGGAACAACTTCGTACCAATATCCGCCAAGAATTTATTCTTTTAATGCTGCTATTTTAAAAGAAGGAAAAAATGAAATTACAGTTCGCGTTATCAATAATTCAGGGAGAGGAGGTTTTGTAACCGATAAACCATATGAGCTGATTGTTGGAGATAAAACTATTGATGTAAAAGGAACTTGGAAATACAAATTAGGCTCAAAAATGGAACCACTTCCTGGACAGACTTTCGTTCGCTGGAAACCTGTTGGGCTTTACAATGCGATGATTGCACCTTTGAAAAATTACCCAATAAAAGGCGTTTTATGGTATCAAGGAGAAGCTAATACCAAAAAGTCTTTGGAATATGGAGCTTTAATGGAAACCTTAATTGAAAATTGGCGTACGCAATTGAAACAGGAAAAATTGCCATTTTTATTGGTGCAGCTTCCAAATTTTATGGAGTCAAAAACAGAACCAACAGAAAGCAGTTGGGCTACCTTAAGACAACAGCAATTAAATACGCTAAAAGTTCCAAATACAGGATTGGCCATAACAATAAATTTAGGCGAATGGAACGATATTCATCCTTTAGACAAATATGATGTTGGAAAAAGATTGTCATTGCAAGCTAGAAAATTGGTTTATGGAGAAAAAAACTTAACTGCCTCAGGTCCGATTTTTCAATCTATGAAGCAAAATGGGAATAAACTGATTTTAAGCTTCTCAGATATTGGAACAGGTTTTATGATTAAAAAAGGAAACGATTTAAAAGAATTTGCCATTTCAGGAACAGACGGAAAGTTTGTTTGGGCAAAAGCAATTTTCGAAGGTGATAAAATCGTAGTTTGGAATGACTCGGTTGCAAATCCTGTAAAAGTTCGTTATGCTTGGGCAGATAATCCTTCTGAAGCTAATTTATACAATAAAGAAGACTTGCCAGCTTCGCCTTTTGAAGCAGAGTTGAAATAAACTATAGATACGAGAACTTTGTCAAAGTTTTAAACTTTGACAAAGTTTGCCGTAAACAATTTTTTCTCAGGACAAATTCCGGAGGAATGAAATATTTATAGATTAATTGATCCACAGTTGGCAAAAGCTCCAGAGGAGCGACATAATTGTTTCTATAAATATTTCGTCCCGCTGGGACCTGCAGTAAAATACTGATGTTTAAAAATTACTTCAAATTTTCTACGAGCATTTTCAAAAACGCCGTAACCGCTTTTTTCTCATATACTTCTTTTAAAGAAATAAGCATCGCAGTTCGTGTCATATTTTTGCCTTGTATAGGAATTGCGTACAAATCTTTCTCGTCTTCAATAGTGGTTTTGGTCAAAATAGTATGCCATTTTCCCGTTTTAATCAGTTCGAGCAAAGTGGGAATATCATTTATTTCAATCGTAACTTTTGGGTGTAAACTACTTTTTTCAAAAGCTTTATTGATAAATTGTGTGGTACTGAAACCACTCGACGGAAGCGCAAGCGGCAAGGAACTTACCTCATCTAGAGAAATACTTTTTTTATAGGTCAAAGGCGTCTCTGATGCTGTAACCAAAGCCATTGGCGATGTAAACAATTCCAGATATTTAAAATGTGCTTCAGAAGCAATTTCTTCAAAAGTCAGAATAACATCAAGCTGAAAATGATTTAGTTTTTGAATGAGTTCTTGCGAAGTTCCAAAGATAATTTCGAATTGTATTTTTGGATATTCAGAACTAAATAAAATCAGTGCTTTTGTAACCACATGACGTAGCGCATACGTTACGCCAATTGCCACTTTTCCAGTTTCGAGTTTATTTAAATCTTTTAATAATTCCAATCCGTCAGAAGCTTTATTGACCGATTGCTGCGCATAAACGGCAAACAAATCTCCAGCTTCTGTCAAAGTTATTCGTTTTCCGATTCGGTTAAAAAGAGGAACCTGCAATTCATCTTCCAACTGTTTTATTTGTTGCGATAATGTACTTTGACTGATGAAAAGCGCCGAAGCAGCTTCAGTAAAATTCAGTAATTCTTTTGCTTTCAGAAAATATTTAAGCTGGCGAAGTTCCATTTCTAAATCGGTTTTATCGATTGATTTTATCGAAAAATAAGGTTTTACAAATATAGAAATTCTTAAGAACTTTGTCATGTTGCAAAATTAAAGCAGAAACAAAATGGAAATTATAGCATTACAAGAAGGAAATTATGTTGCCAATTCTAAAAAAGAATTTAAACTTTTGTCAGAGGGATCAAACGATCCAGGTTTAAAAATGGCCATTCAGCCTTTTGTTGTTATCACCGATAATGATGTTATTTTATTAGATTTCGGATTAGGATTTGTAAATAATGGCATTCCTTTTATTTATGAAATTTTACGAAAAAACAATATCGAACCTCAACAGATAACAAAAGTTTTGGTTTCGCATTTGCATAAAGATCATATTGAAGGAATTGGTTATTTTGAAAATGGAAATCTGATTCAGAATTTTCCAAATGCAACGATTTATATTCAAAAACGCGAAATAGATTTTGCTTTAGAACAAATCAATAATCCGTCTTATGTTCCTGAAATATTGAATCAGCTAGAAAAACTTCCAAATGTGGAATTATTAAATGCTGACAGCGGACAAATTACCGACGAAATTTTCTATGAAGTTTCGGCTGGGCATACCCAATTTCATCAAGTTTTTTGGATCAAAGCCGATGACGAAATTGTTTTTTATGGAGCCGACGATTTACCGCAAAAAATATATTGGTCAATGCATGTTGCCTATAAAACTGATTTTGACGGAAAACGCGCTAGAGAATCTCGTAAAAAATGGGAACAGCAAGCAAAAGATGAAAACTGGAAAGTGCTTTTTTATCACGATATGAAAGAGCCAATTCTAGAATTTATCGAAGAAAAAATGAAATACGTATCCTAAAGCTTTACAATCAATTTCAGCTTTAAAACAATAAAAGGAAAATTCAGATTAAATTATTTAGTCTGAATTTTTTTTTAGCAGAAAATAGAAGAAACAAAACACTTTTTACTTTTTCTTCTAAAGAAGTACGCAGAATTGAAAATGCTTTGGTAATCTGCGCTTCAACCGTTTTGATGGAAACATCCAAATGTTCTGCAATTTCTATATTGGTCAGACCCTCTTTTTTGCTTAAAATAAAAACTTCTTTACATTTTGGAGGCAGGTTTTGAATTTCTTTATTCACAGCATTCAAAACCCTTTGAAAAGATTCCGAATCTTCTTCCTGAACAATTCCGTTTAAGGCATCATAATACGATTTTTCTAAAGAAAATAAAGACTGGTTTTTTCGGTATAAATCGATAAACTCATTATAAACCAGTTTATAAAGAAAGCTTTTTAAAGAATGGTCTACTTTTAATCTTGTACGCTGTTCCCAAACTTTAATAAAAACATTTTGCACAATATCTTCTGCGCTGTAAACATTCTTAACCAAGCTGTTAGCATATACACAAAGTTTATGATGATAAGTGTCGATAAGATACGTGTAAGCGCTTTCATCTCCATTTTGTAGAGACTCAATTAGAATAGTATTATCGCTGTAATCATCCATCTTCATAAAAACAAATATATAAATTAATAGTTTTTGAGGTCAAAAAGTGAATTGAATTTGCTCAAAACGCCCTCTTTTTTGCCTTTCTATTCGAAAATTATTACAAATAAAAAAGGAATAAAAATGCAAATATAAATCTTTTACCTTATAAAATCTATCAAATTAATCGAGTTTTATTGAGAGAAAAGACTTGTGAAAAATAAAAAAATCAGTAAAATGAAAAAAACTTTATCAAATTGTTAGGGTTTTGTTTTTTGGCTTCGTAATAATATTAAAAACGACTAAAATGACAGTAAAAAAGTCAGAGAGACTAATTGTTAAATTTATCACAAATCAAGCTTCTCAAGAAGAGATTGAGCAGCTCACAGAGTGGTTAAAAGAAGAAGAGAATCAAATTGTATTTAAGGATTTTGTGCAAACCAATTATGCAATTGATACTGCTTTGAACACTTTTGATTCGACTGAAGTTAGAAAACAGCTTTCGGAACGAATCAATAAGGAAAATAATGTTTTTTATAAACGAAGATTTTCATCATATTATAAATATGCAGCGGTTTTAATTGTGGCTTTGGGAGGATTTTATTTCTATAAAAATTCTAGCTCAGAACAAGTTAAACAAAATGTTATTGTACCGAGAGTTGACGAAATTGTTTTACAATTTGGTAACGGAGCATCTGAAAACATTGATACTTCAAAAGAGAAAAATGTTACGGATAAAGATGGAAATATTATTGGAAAACAAGAGAAAAACAAACTGGTTTATAATAAAGCTTTCGCTAATGGAGAGTTGGTTTACAACACTCTGAAAATCCCGTACGGAAAAAAATTCGATGTACAATTATCAGACGGAACTTTGGTGCATTTAAATTCAGGAACTTCATTTAAATATCCAGTTCAATTTGTCAAAAATAAAAACAGACAAGTGTATTTAACCGGCGAAGCGTATTTTGAAGTTAGCAAAGACAAAAATCATCCGTTTACGGTAAATGCACAAGAAGTCAATGTTGAGGTTTTAGGAACTAAGTTCAATGTAGACTCATATAGCAATAATAGCAGTACAAATGTTGTATTGGTCGAAGGCAAAGTCTCACTTTATAAAGATCAAAAAACAAGTCAAAATCAGGTTTATTTAACGCCAGGTTTTAAAGGATCAACTCAAAAAGGACAGAAGGTAATAAATATCGAACAGGTTAATACAGACTATTATACTGATTGGGTAAAAGGAAGTCTGGTTTTTAAAAATGCATCTTTTGATGATATTATCAAAAAGTTAGAACGTCAATATAATGTGACTTTCATCAATAAAAATAGAACACTCGGAAAAGAAATTTTCAATGCCCGTTTTGATAATGAGCCAATTGAGGTGGTCTTGAAATATTTCAGCGACAGTTATGCAATTGATTACAACATTGACCAAGACAAAATAACGATTAAATAGAGAGCGAGAAAAAGAAGAAAGATCAAAGAAGAAAGACAAAAAATATAAGAAGCGAGATTGAGAAATCTAAAATCAAGAATCTAAAATCTAAAATAAAGAGGCCTATGTAACAAAAATCCAAAATGAAAAGGATCGTTATAAAAAAACCGGAAAATGCGCCAACATTTCCCGGTAGAGTATATGCGGTCAGTTAATTAACCAACCAACATTAAAAAACATTTTAAAAGTATGAAAAAACTCTTGAACAGAATCAGGTTTGATAAGCCTTTTTTGAAATTTGATTTGAAAATGAAATTGACCACATTATTTCTGCTAACTGCCTTAACAGTAATGCACGCCGGAACCACTTATTCTCAAAAAAGCAAGATTTCTTTTAATGCCAGCAACATGACCGTTGCCAAAGTAATTGAAAGGCTTGAATATACTACAGATTATAGATTTGTTTACAATGTAAGATCTGTAGATTTAAACAGAGTAATCGACGTAAATGCATACGAAGCTTCAATCGAAGTTATATTAAATAAAATTTTTAATAATACAAGTACCGATTTTAAGGTGTCTGGAAACCATATTGTCTTGACGCCTAGAAAAATCGCTCCCGAAAAAACCGAGGAGAAAAAACCTGTTGCAGATTTTATCGTAAAAGGTAGAGTAACAGATGCAAAAGGAATGCCTTTGGTAGGTGCAGCAGTTGCAGATAATGGTTCTGGAAGAGGTGTAAATACCGATTTTAATGGAGAATATCAAATTATTGCAGTAAGCAGCGAAACTACTTTGGCTTATTCTTATTTAGGATATGTAAGACAAGAAATAAAAGTTGAAGGAAGAAGCGTTATCAATGTTGTTTTAAAAGAAGACGTGCAGGAATTAGAAGGTTTGGTTTTAACGACTGGATATCAGAATATTTCTGCTGAAAAAATAACAGGTTCTTTCTCCAATTTAAAAGCAAAAGAGTTTCAGGAGCAGCGTTTGAGCAGTATGGATAAAATCTTGGAAGGACGTATTGTTGGATATCAGGATGGTAAAATTCGTGGTACAACAACTATGCGAGGTGTCGTTTATCCTTTGTATGTTATTGACGGATTTCCTGTAGAAAGTACAAAACTAACGCCTTATGCCACTATAGAAGAAAATGTGCCGAATCTGAATTTAGAAGATATTGAAACAATTACAGTTTTAAAAGATGCAGCGGCGGCTTCTATTTATGGTTCTCGTGCAGCAAATGGAGTTGTCGTTATTACAACCAAAAAAGCAAAAGCTGGAAAAACAAATATCTCGTTTTCAAGCAATTTAACCGTTACACCTTATAGAAATTATACCGGAAACCTTACCGATTCTGCTGATATTATTGGTTTAGAAAAAGGTTGGGCGGCAGGAAACCCAAATTTACAAAGTGCAAATGCTGGAACTTATGCGCAATCATTATTAAATAATGCTGCATTTACAAGTTTAGGAATGAATACTTTATTAAATGGTTACGCAGGCAAAATTTCTATGACAGAAATGAATAGGCGTTTGAATACTCTTGGCGCACAAGGATATAAGTATTATGACGATATTGCAAAATATGCAAAACGTGATCAGTATTTTATACAGCACAACCTTAGTTTAGGTAAAGCTACAGAAAACAATACTTTTAATGCATCGATTACTTACAAAGACAATCAGCTTGAAGATCGATATTCTGAAAACCAGTCAGTAGGAATCAATTTGAAAAACTCTACTCAAATTAACAGCTGGCTATCTTTAGATTTAGGAACTTATTTAAACTACGGAACTGGCGATACGCAAAGTTATCTTGCATCATTGCCTGGGTTTAAATTTCAGCCGTACAATCAACTGGTAAATAACGATGGAACTAATTTTGTTTCGACTGCTGCATCTCGCTACAATAATTTTACGCTTCAGTCTATGCAGAATTACGGACTGTACAATATGGATATTACGCCAATGGATGAATTTGGAAGAAATCTGGTTGAAAATAAAAACTTCCTAAACAGAACGTACGCAAAGTTTAACGTTAAATTCAGCAAAGCCTTTACGTACAATGCGATGTTCCAATACGAATATGGTTCAGATCGTGCAGAACAGCTTAATGAAAAGGATTCTTATTACGTAAGAAAGAGAGTAAACGAATTGGTTACTATTGTAAACAATAAAGCGGTTTACAATCTTCCTTATGGCGATATTATAAAAGAAACCAATCAGTTTACAAACGCTTATAATTTCCGTCAGCAGTTAAATTTCAATCAGACTTTTAATGAAAAACATGATTTTTCTGCCATTGCAGGTATGGAAATTCGTCATACAAAATTAGAATTTAGCAATAATACACGTTATGGTTATGACTCGCAGACTTTAGGTTTTGCTCCAATAAATCAGGCAGATTTGCTTAAAGTATACGGAGGAGTTTTTGGAGGCTACATGATTCAAGACGATTTTTCATTAGAAAAAGAAATGCTAAACCGTTTTGTATCTGTTTACTCAACAGGAGGATATACATATGACGGAAGATACACCGTTTCTGGAAGTATACGTATGGATCGTTCTAATCTTTGGGGAACAGACAGTAAATATCAAAACAAACCAACTTGGTCTGCAGGTGCGGGATGGAATATTGATAAAGAATCTTTCTTTAAAGTTTCGTGGGTAGATGCGCTTAAAGTACGTGCTTCTTATGGTATTTTAGGAAATGTTGCTAAAGATACAGCGCCTTATTTAACAGCGTATTACAACTCTAATTCAAATGTTGGAGGAACTCAAGGAACAGTAAGATCTAGACCAAATCCAGAATTATCTTGGGAAAAAACAACAACAACCAACATTGGTTTGGATTTTTCATTGTTCAAAAGCAGATTAAACGGAAGCTTAGACCTTTATAACAAAAAAGGAGAAGATTTATTAGCAAGCAGCCAAGGAATTCCAACAGAAGGATGGGGCTATTCTACTTATACCATCAACAACGGAGGAATGACAAATAAAGGAATCGAGGTAACTTTGAGAGGAACAATCGTAAAAACACCTTCATTCTCATGGGATGCTGCTATTTTGTATGCTAATAATAAAAATAAAGTAGATTTTATAAACGTAAAAGCACCGGTTTATTATTTACAGTTAGATCAAGCACAAGCTTTTCCAAGAGTAGGAACAAGTTTTAACTCAATTTATGGTTACCAATGGGCAGGACTAAGCAGCACAGGATTGCCACAGGTTTATGACGCAAACGGAACAGCTGTAAAATACAATCCGGGTCAGGTCGATGCTATTAAAGATTTTGGCTCAACAGTACCTATTCACAGCGGTTCGTTTCATACTTCTGCCAATTACAAAAACTTCTCGCTTTCGGCACTTTTTGTATATGAGTTAGGCCATAAAATTAAAAATACATTCTTGCCAATGCTCAACAACAACTACAATGGCGCAATGGGTGGTTATGTAACAGATATTACGGTTGTAAACAATCATATTAGAGATCGTTGGCAGCAGCCAGGAGACGAAGCATTTACAAATGTTCCAAGAGTTGTTTATGAGTATGAACCCGATTTCAGTTCAGATTCACAAACTATTTATTCATACGCAGACATTAACATTCTAGACGCTTCAAACATTAGATTAAGCAACGTTTCATTGGCTTACCAAATGCCAAAAGAATTGATGAAGAGAGTAAAATTAGACGGAGTGCGTTTTAATCTAAATGCCGAAAATGTGTTTACTGCAGCAAAAAGCAGAGATGCCAAATTCTTATTGAATGGTTTCCAATCTCCAAGTTTTGTTTTTGGTGTAAATGTTAACTTTTAATTTTTAAAGACTAGACGATGAAAAATATATATAAAAAGGCAGTGTGCCTATTGGCTTTAGGATTGACTTTGGCATCTTGCGAAAATTATTTGGACGATATTCCAAAAGGATCAAAAACACCAACCACTTTGGCAGATTTTGAAGCTTTTTTAAGAGACGAATACACCAACCAAAGAGTAGATGTTTTACCTGCTTTGCACGTATTAAACGACCAATTTGTAAACGCAGCAACTTTATCGAGCAATAGATTGTATAATGCAAATTATATGTGGGATGAAAATGCAAATCGTATCGAATTGAAACCATCAGATGAAGGAACTTACTATGGAGGCTATCAAGGAATTTCGACTTTTAATTTAATAATCGAAAATGCTTTAACAGCAACAAAAGCAACAGAACAGGAGCAAAGAGTTGTTTGGGCTCAAGCAAAATTGTTGCGTGCCATGAATTATTTTAATCTGGTAAATTTTTACGCAGATACGTATGTGGCTTCAACAGCATCGACAAAATTATCAGTTCCGTTAATTACGAGTGCTAATATTAATGCGCCAAGCAAACAGGTAACCATTCAGGAATTATATGATTTTATTTTAAATGATATTAAAGATGCGCTGCCTTATCTGCCAAAAGTTTCTCAGACGGCGCTGCACCCAAATTTAGGCGCTGGTTATGCTTTCAATGCAAGAGTAAATCTGCAGATGAATAATTATACAGAAGCTTTAAAAAATGCCGATTTAGCATTAGCAGAAAACAATAAATTATACGATTGGATTGGATATTACAATGCCAATAAAGCAGTGATCGATGTTCCGAATTCGTACACTACAACTCCGTCTCCAATGGGATTCAATTATGTAGAAAATTACACATTTCGTCACGGAAGTTCTTCAAATTTAGGAGCAGAATTTGACATTCCAGTAGAACGTGCACAGCGTTTTGAAACGGGCGATGCAAGATTTATTTCTCGATGGAAAATTAGAACAGTAGGTGCTGAGACTTCATATAGAAGAACTTTGACCGGAGCTTTCAATTTTGGAGGAATCACAACAGTAGAAGTATATTTAATAAAAGCAGAATGTCTAGCACGTGCAGGACAAATTGCAGATGCATTAACCGTTTTAAATACCGTTCGTAAAACACGTATTCTTCCAGCTTCTTATCAAGATATTTCAACTACTGATAAAACAACAGCTCTGAATGCCATTTACAGAACGAAAAACAACGAACTAATCATGACGCTTATTCCATATGCAGACGCACGCCGTTTAAATGCAGAAGGAGTTTACAAAGTTAGTTTCACAAAAGTGGTTGGAGGTAAAACATATACACTTTCTTCAGACTCTCATTTATGGACATCTCCGTTCCCGCAAGGAGCAATAAATAATCCAGGAAACGGAACAATAACGCAAAACGTAGACAAATAATAACTGTAAAGCTTCCTGATTAGGAACTCCGAAAAGGAAGCTTTTCTTAAAATATCAATCAAAAATGAATACAATTAAATATAAAATATTAGGATTGTGCATCTGTTTGTTTATGATTTCAAACAATGGTCAGGCACAAAAGAAAAAAACAGCTTCTCCTGCAGCAACGTCTTATTCTATTGAAGGAAATGTTACAGGGTTAATCGATGGAACAGCTGTAAAATTAATACCAGGGGGAACACATACTTCTGAACTGCCAGTTGCTGAAACAACGCTTAAAGACGGTAAATTTACTTTTTCAGGAAAATTAAATGAGCCACGTTTTTTCTATGTTGTCTTTGGTAAAAACAAAGGAAATATTTCTGTAATGGTCGAAAATGCAAAAATAAAAATATCGGCAGCTGGTACGGTTTCAGATAAAGAAGGAGAGTGGATAACTTTTAAAGATGTAGTTATTACGGGCTCTAAATCACATGATTTTTATGCAAAAGAAATTGTTTATAAAGATCAGCTTGATAAAGACTATAAAGCGTATCACACCAAAGATTCAGATGAATTGAGCAAATTAATCGGTGCGGCAAGACGCGATAAAAATACAAAAGCGGTAGATTCACTTCAGAATCTTCCAGTTTGGAAAAAATTTGAAGCAGATGAAAAAGCTTTTTTTACAAATGTCGAAAAAACAACATTGGCTCTTATTGCGAAACATAAAGCAAATTGGTGGGGACCATTTTTTATGATGACTTCATACAGTTATTTTACTCCAGAACAAAAGCCAATTTACGAGCAATTTTCTGATGTGGCAAAGAAAAGCTACTACGGACAGATTTTAGATAAAGATTTGAATCCGAAATCTTTAGTAGGAACAAGCATTGCCAATTTCGGATTAAAAGATAAAGATGGAAAAACATTTAATGCAAAAGATATCGTAACAGGTAAAAAGTATATTTTGGTAGATTTTTGGGCATCTTGGTGCGGTCCATGCCGAAAAGAAATTCCGAATTTAAAAACAGCTTATGCTGAATATTCAAACAAAGGATTTGAAATTTTAAGCGTTTCAATTGATAAGGACGAAAAAGCTTGGCAAAAAGCCCTTGGACAGGAAAATATGCAATGGCACAATCTTCTAGACGACGATAAAGTGAGTAAATCATTTAACGTAAAAGCTATTCCAGCAACCTATTTAGTAGACGGTAAAGGTGTAATTATCGGAGAAAATTTGAGAGGTGCAGAATTAGAAGCTAAGTTGAAAGAACTTATGAAATCTTAATTAAGTCTCAGTTTTTAAACTTTGACAAAGTTGAATTACATTGAATAAAAATTAAAAAAATAACAAACAAAAAATATCAACATGAAAAGTACAATCTTAAAATCGTCGTTTTTGGCATTGGCGCTTACGGCATTTACTTCTTGCACAAAGAAAGAAGGATATACAATAAACGGGAAAATTGCCGGATTAGATAAAGGAACGGTTTATCTGGAATATGCCGACGAAAAAGGAGAGAAAAAAATCATTGATTCGGCTGAGGTAAAAGAAGGTGCATTTTCTTTTGCAGGAAAAACAGGAGAACCTTTATTTCATACCATTAAAATTAAAGGACAGGAATATGGAGCTTATTTTCTTTTAGATAATGAAGATATTACGATTGAAGCCAAAAAAGATTCTGTTTTTAAAGCCAAAGTAACTGGAGCTACTCAAAACGGACTTTACAAATCGTATTACGATAACGAATTCAAAAAAATACAAGCAGTTGCTGGTCCGATTTACAAATTATCTGATTCGCTGACACAAGGCGGAAAAGTAAAATTGACTCCAGAACAGCAAACCATGATGGATAAAAAATGGAAAGATCTTGGCGCTTTCGCAGATGATTTGACAGATAAATTCATCAGAAAAAATAAAGACAATTTAGGTGGAGCATTAGTAATTGAAGATCGAATTGTATCTTACGGAACTCCAGAAAAAGTAAAAGAATATTATGCAGTTTTATCTCCAGAAATTCAAAAATCATTTTACGGAAAAAAATTAAAAGCATCGATTGATCTTAACGAAAAAACAGCAGTTGGCGTTGCAGCTCCTGAATTTTCTCAAACTGATATTAACGGAAAAGTAGTAAAATTATCAGATTACAAAGGTAAATATGTTCTAGTAGATTTTTGGGCAAGCTGGTGCGGTCCATGCCGAAAAGAAAATCCTAATGTAGTTGTGGCTTACAAAACCTATCACGATAAAGGATTTGATGTTTTGGGAGTTTCTCTAGATGATAAAAAGAAACTTTGGGAAAAAGCAATCGAAAAAGACGGTTTAACCTGGACACATGTTTCTGATTTAAAAGGATGGCAAAATGAAGCAGCCGTTTTATACGGAGTAAAAATGGTTCCAACCAACTACTTAATTGGACCCGACGGAAAAATCGTTGCCAAGAATCTTAGAGAAGCTGAATTGCAATCTAAACTAAAAGAAATTTTCAGTAAATCTTAAGCTTTTTAAAAATGCAAGATCAACTTTGTCAAAGTTTAAAACTTTGACAAAGTTACTTCAAGCTAAATATCTCAATCAACAAAAAATGAAAAAACACATCTTTCTGGGCTATTGCTCATTAGCTTTCTGCGCGCTTGTTTCAGCGCAAAGTAAATCGGTTAACTTTAAGAAAATAAAAGAGTTAGGCGGAATTGAAGAATATTTATATCAGCCAAACGGAATGAATGTTTTGCTTTTGCAAGACAATGCTTCGCCAGTTGCAACGGTACAAATTGTATATCGTGTTGGATCTAAACACGAAGTTTTAGGAAATACAGGATCAACGCACCTTTTAGAACATTTAATGTTTAAAGGAACTCCGACTTTCAATAAGAAGAACGGAAATACAATTACAGATGTGCTTCAAAATACAGGAGCACAGTTAAATGCTACAACTTGGTACGACCGAACCAATTATTTTGAAACATTGCCAAGTGATAAGATAGAACTGGCAATTCAAATCGAAGCCGACAGAATGCGTAATTCTTTATTATTAAAAGAAGATAAAGAAGCAGAAATGACGGTGGTTCGTAACGAATTTGAGCGTGGCGAAAATGATCCGAACAGTTTATTGGATAAAGAAATTTGGGCTTCGGCGTATATTGCACATCCATACCATCATTCTACAATTGGTTGGAAATCGGATATAGAAAAAGCTCCTATTGAAGTATTGAAAAATTTCTATAATACCTATTATTGGCCAGATAATGCGACTTTAACCATTATTGGAGATTTCAAAAAAGAGAATGTTTTTGAATTGATCGAAAAATATTTCGGCAAAATTACAAAAGCGCCAAATGCTATGCCACAGCCTTATACAGAAGAACCTCAACAATATGGCGCACGTAAAATTATCGTTAGAAAACCTGGAGAATTAGGCGTTGTAAACAAAGCTTATAAAATTCCTGGAGCTTTGCATGAAGATCTTCCTGCGTTGAATATTTTGGCTCAGATTATTGGTGTTGGGCCATCAGCAATTTTAAACAAAACTTTTGTTGACACTCGTTTAGGAATTTATACTTATGCAAGTGCAACTAATTTTAAAGAAGTTGGACTTTTTACGATTAGTGTTGGTTTTCCGACGACTTCAAAACATGAAGATATCGATACTAAAATTAGTGAAGTCGTGGCTAAAATTCAAAAGGAAGGCGTTACTCAGGATGAAGTAAATAGAGTTGTAGCAAAAATTAGCGCACAGACTATTTTAGCGCGCGATGGTTCTGGCGTAATTGCATCAGCATTAAACGAAGCAATCGCTTCTGGCGACTGGACAGCTTACATTACAGGAGTTGACCGATTGAAAAAAGTAACTCCAGCTGATGTTATGCGTGTGGCAAATAAATATTTGGTTGAAGATCAAAGTACAACAGGATATTTTATTCCGAAACAAGCTGGTGCTCAAAATAATGATTCGGCGAAAGCCAACAATTATATGCCAGAAAATGGTCCGTTTTATTACAGACATTCAGATGAAGGACATATTCATGAAGAGTCTTCATCTGCTCCAGCTTTAGTAAAAAATACAACAGAAGAATTAATTTCTGAATCAAGTTTAATCGAAAAATCGGCTTCAGCTTTTAAAAGAGAAAAAGTATCTGGAATTGATGTGGTTTCAGTAAAAACTTCAGCAAAAGATTTTGTTACGGTTGCCGCAAGTATTTCGTTAGGAAATTATGCCAGCGAAACTAAAAATGATGTTATTCCAGCGCTAACAGCTTCAATGTTATCAAAAGGAACAACGCTGAATGACAAATTTAAGTTTTCAGAAAAACTGCAAAAACTAGGAGTTTCATTAAACGTAAATGCTTCGACTTTCAAAATCAATATCGGATTTAAATGTTTGAAAAAAGACTTAGATCAAGTAATTACTTTATTGGCAGAAGAACTGAGAAATCCGTTGTTTGATGCAAAAGAATTCGAGAATCTTAAACAGCAGTTTATTGGAAATACACAGCAAGATCTGAACGATCCTGGTGAAAGAGGAAGTATTGCTTTATCTCAGGCAATTTATCCAAAAGGAAATCCAAATTACAGTTTAAGTGTAGAGGACAATATTGCGAATATCAAAAACGCGACTTTGGACGAAGTAAAAGCTTTCCACAAAAAATATTTCGGCACAGCTTCTATGAGACTTGTAATTGTGGGAGATACCGATGGAGCAAACTTAAAAGCTTCATTACAAAAATCATTCAAAAATTGGAATGGAGGAGTTACAGAAAAATTAAAATTTGAAGAAGCTACAAAAGCAGCATCAAAAACAGAAGTAGTAACCATTCCAGAAAAACCAAGTGCAGAATTATTCATAGGACAATTTACAGGTTTAAAAAGAGCCGATGCCGATTATATTCCGTTTTATATCGGAAATTATACTTTAGGTGCAGGTTTTGCAGGCCGTTTAATGCAGACAGTTCGCGATAATGACGGTTTAACTTATAACATTTCTTCTGGTTTGGGCGGAAATATAGAAACTGGAGGCTACTGGTTTGTCAACGCTTCTTTCAACCCGAATTTATTTCAAAAAGGTCTAGATGCAACAATGGTTCAAGTTGATAAATGGATAAAAAACGGAATCACAGCAGACGAGTTGCAAAACAAGAAAACCAATTTAATAGGAAGCTTTAAAGTAGGAATGGCAACCACAAGCGGAATGGCAAGAACGATTTTAAGTTTTATCGAAAGAGGTTTAGAACCAAGTTATATCGATCAATATCCAAAAGATATCGAAAAAGCAACTTTACAGCAAGTAAACGATGCCATTAAGAAATACATTCAGCTGGATAAAATGATCATTATCAAATCGGGTTCTCTAGCTAAAGATGGGAATCCGTTGAAGTAGTTTTTAGTATTCAGTCTCGATAATTCAACTTTGACAAAGTTTGCGGCTAAATCTAAAATCTGCAATCTAAAATCAACAATTTTTAATAGTCGTCTTTCATTATTTCATTTTAGAATCTGAATTAGTAAGCCATTTTCGGTGAAAGACCAAAAGAGCTGTTTTGCCGACAGCTCTTTTTTTTCAAAAAATTAAACCAAAAACAAATGAAAAATACCATAATTGCATTTCTGTTATTGATCTCGTTTTCCATGTTCGGACAAATGTATAATCCGGTAAAATGGACGACAACTGTAGAAAAAATTTCAGATAAAGAATATATTTTAAAAGCTCAGGCGAAAATACAATCTGGCTGGCATTTATACGGACAATATATCGAAGAAGGCGGGCCTTCGCCAACGGTTTTTACTTTTAAAAATCAGCCTAAAAAATTCGAATTAATCGGAAAAACAACCGAAGATAAAGGACACGAAACAGTTGATAAAATCTTCGATATGAAAATTAAATATTTTGAAGATAAAGCACTTTTCACGCAAAAAATCAAATTCATTTCAGACGATATTTCAGATGTTGCTGCCGAGGTCGATTTTATGGTTTGCGACGATAGTAATTGCTTGCCACCTTCTACAGAAGAATTAACTTTTAAAATTCCGAAAGAAAAGAAATTGGCTTCTGCCGAAGAAACTGCAGTCGTAAAAAATGATTCTGTAACTAAAGAAGAAAAATCTGTTTCTCAGACAGAAGAAAAAAAATCAAAACAAGAAATTGCCAGCTCATCAAAGAAAACCGAATCTAGAGGATTGCTGACGATTTTTATTTTAGCATTTTTATCTGGATTTGCCGCATTGTTGACGCCTTGTGTTTTTCCAATGATTCCGATGACGGTAAGTTTTTTTACCAAACAAAGTAAAAGCAAAGCGGCAGGAATTAAAAATGCCCTGATTTACGGAATTTCAATCGTAATTATTTATGTTTTATTGGGTTCAATCGTAACAGCAGTTTTTGGTGCCGATTCGTTAAACGCACTTTCAACCAATGTTTGGTTCAATCTGATTTTCTTTATTTTATTGGTTGTTTTTGCTTGTTCGTTTTTGGGAGCTTTCGAAATTGTACTGCCAAGTTCATTAGCCAACAAAGTAGATTCGCAAGCCGATAGAGGAGGACTGATTGGGATTTTCTTTATGGCTTTGGCTTTAGCGATTGTATCATTTTCGTGCACAGGACCAATTGTTGGAACACTACTTGTTGAAGCGGCATCCAAAGGCGGAATTGCACCAATTGTCGGAATGTTAGGTTTTTCAATTGCAATCGCATTACCGTTTTCATTATTTGCTGCTTTTCCGGGTTGGTTAAACGCTTTGCCAAAATCGGGCGGGTGGCTGAATACGGTAAAAGTGGTTTTAGGATTTCTGGAACTGGCTTTGGCTTTCAAATTTTTATCAAATGCCGATTTAGTTTTACAATTGCATTGGTTGGAAAGAGAAGTTTTCCTTGCCATTTGGATTGCTGTTTTCGGAATGCTGGCTTTTTATCTATTCGGAAAAATTACGTTGCCACATGATTCTCCTTTAAATCATATTTCAGTTGGAAGATTAGGTTTTGGATTGATTGTTTTAAGTTTTACGATTTATCTGATTCCAGGACTTTGGGGCGCTCCATTAAAATTAATTAGCGGATTTCCTCCACCAATGCAATACAGCGAATCTCCAAACGGATTGGGAGTTTCGAGCAATTCAGAACTAAAAACTACAGGTTCGTTGCCAGAAGGAGCAGAGCACGGCCCGCAAAATATTATTACATTTCATGATTATAATAAAGGAATGGAATATGCTAAAAAAGTCGGGAAACCAGTCTTATTAGATTTTACAGGTTATGCTTGTGTAAACTGCCGAAAAATGGAAGAGTTAGTTTGGTCAGATCCTAAAGTTTTAGGTGTTTTAAATAACGATGTGGTTTTGATTTCATTGTATGTTGATGATAAAAAAGAGCTTCCAGAAACCGAACAATACATTTCTGAAACAACAGGAAAAAAGATTAAAACAATCGGCAATAAATGGAGCGATTTACAGATTAAAACCTATAAAGCAAATGCGCAGCCGTTTTATGTAATTGTAGATCATAATAGTGTGAACTTGACAGAGCCGTCAGCTTATAATCCGAATATTGAGGAGTATTATGGATGGTTGCAGAGTGGAATTGGGAAGTTTAAGAAGTAAATAAAAAACCTCCAAAATCAATTTGATTTTGGAGGTTTTTGTTTTTAAACAAGTTTTAAATCGTATAGTTCTTAATAAAATGCTTTTCTTATTTCTAAACTTCTTTAGATTGTATTAGCTCCAAAACCATCATTTTATATATTTGGAGTACTTTTTCTTGTAAGTTAGTAGTAATGAGAAAAAAAGTTTTTCTCTTTAATAGGAATCCACAGGATCGGAATCTAAAGAAGATTTAATTATCATCAAATTAGAATAGTTTGTTTTTATATATAATTTATAATTGCATTTCTAGAAGTTTGAGCATAAACCAAATCACCATCTGGTGCTCCTGCGTTTACGGTCTGTAAGGCGACAGGTACAGTTATATTACAACCCAATTTGATTCCAAAAAATACATTGTTGTTTGTTATGGTATCACCACAGATAGTTAAAGCTCGAAGACTTATATTATTAATGCCAGTACAATTATAAAAGGCATTTGTTCCAATTGACGTTACATGATTAAGAATTAAAGAAGTCAGAGAAGAGCAATCATAAAAGCATCCTCCGCCTATGCTTGTAATCGGGCCTACTGTAAATTCATTTAATGC
>NZ_JAEFCA010000012.1 GCF_016405855.1 Flavobacterium sp. IB48 | reverse complement strand
CAGCTGATTTGTAATCAGCAGGTCGTGGGTTCGAGTCCCTCTATCGGCTCAAAAACCATCACAGAAATGTGGTGGTTTTTTTTATGCCTAAAATCAAACTCCAGTTTTAGAGTTTGTGTTTTTCGTTTAATTAAAATCGATTTAAGTTGTTTTTATTTTGATGATATAATTGCCTTTTAACGCTTGAAAATATTAATAGCGAGCATGAATGTCTTCTTGTTAAAATTTGTTGATTTAAGATATAAAAAAAAGCCCTGAAGTATTCAGGGCTTTTTTGTTTTTATAAAATGAAATTATTTTTTTGTTTCAGTTGCTGCAGTTTCTGTTTTAGTTTCTGCAGGAGCCTTTTGTTCTTCTTTTTTGATTTCAGATACATATTTTGTCAATTTCTTTCCGTAAAAAGATTGAGCTACTTTTGGCGTCATCGATTTTTGGATTGTATCAAGAAATTTTAAATTGATATCGTAAATTTCTGCTAAAGCAATATAAGGTGCTACCTCGTGATCTTTATTGTTTATAGCAAAGTTTGTAGCGTATAAATATTTTCTCTTGATATTTGACTGTTGTTTTGCATCTATGCTGTCAATTGCTTTTTGATCTTGTCTTTTTAAGGCTTTGAATTTTGATTCTACCATAGAAAGATTTTCATCTCTAAAACGAACATTTATTTTTTGATACTCTTCGTATAATTCTTGGTTTTTAGATCCGGTAATTTTTGCGCCGGTGATGAAGTTGTCCAAATTGGTCTCGATATTCATGTTTCCTGGCTCAGCAAAAAATAAGATGTTGTTATCTAAAGAATTTGTTACACCGCGATCTAGAAACAAATAAAGCATCTCTGGAGATTCTAATTTGATATCTCTTTCAAAAGTTGAATTTCCGTCGATTTTAATACTGTCGATGGCAACAAGAGAAGTATCCACAACTCTTTGGATATATAAAGTTCCGGTTTTTAAACCTTTAATGTTTCCTGTAAGGTGTAGGTTGTCAGCAGCAGATTCTTTTTTGCTGCAAGATGCTAATACTGCAAGAGTAACAAAAGCAATTAGTGTTTTTTTCATTAGTTTTTGAGATTTTGGTGCAAAATAAAGAAAATAGTTTAAATGTAATGAGGCTGTTGTTTTATTTTTATAAAAAAATAAATCCCAATCTATTTCTAAATTGGGATTTTAAAGTAATGCAAGAAAAGGTCTTACATTGATAATTGGTATGAAGCGCCATTTTCTTGTGTATAGGTGTAAATCGCATCACAGTCGTTGTTTCCGTAATCTATTACTCCGTTTAAAATTTCTCCTTGTACTTTCAATTGTCCTTTAGAAATAAATAAACAAGAATATTTTTTAGTCAATGGCTCTTTTATTGTTAAGGTAATTGATTCGCCATTTGCAGATGTCACTTTATGTGAGCCTTCTGTTATTTCGTATACATTGTCAGATAAAACCAAAGGAGTATCTACGCCTGCAATTTGTTTAGTGGTATAAAATCCAGAATTAATGTAAACTCCTCCCTGTATATCTGTAAGTTTGCCATTTATTACTTTTCTAGTCCATTGTGGTGTAGTGGCAACAGTTGTGGTGTTAGTGTATTCAATAGTGCCTTCTAGCTTGGTATAGTTTATTGAGTAGTCAATTCTTTCAATTGTCATTTTACTTCCAGTTTCCATAATTGGACCCGTAAGAGTTACTTTTAATTGTCCTTTTCGAGTAAGGTTGTTTATGTCTTTACATCCTGCTGTTCCAAAATCTGCTAAAAATACTTTAGGATATTCTTCACCGTTTGGAGTGCTTATTGTTACAGTTGCGCAAAGCCCTGCAGGTGTTTCTGCAGTTTTTGCAGTAGTTGAAGTGGCTGTAGTAATTAAAAGCCCCGTGTTAAGATCCATTTCGTTAGAAGTGTCAACAAAAATCGATGCTCCAACGTTTGTTAGATTTGTTGAATTTCCTGGTTCGTCGTGATTGTCGCTAGAGCAAGAAATATATAAAAATGCTGTAGCGCAAATAGTTGATAATAAAATGACAGTTTTTTTCATGGTTTTTTTGTTTTGGATTAGATTAATAAGGCAGTCAAATGTAATAAAAAAATAAGTTACAATTTAAAAATCCTATAGTGGTTAATTTATAAGATATCCTAACGATTTTTTGAACAAAAAATTATAATAATTGCTAATTAATGAGATGATTTAAACCATCTAAAATCGGTTTTGGTTTAAACAAAAAAAAGCTGCCCAATCGGACAGCTTTTGTTAGGAAAGCAATTTTATGCTTATTTGATCATTTCAAAACTTCTTTTTACGAAAGCAGTAAGTGCTTCACCTTTTAATAGGTTTTGAGATAATTTAGCTAAATCTAATGCTTGTTTAACCAAATGCTCTTGGTGTGTTTTGTCTTCTGTATTTAAGATGCTTGAAGCCAAATCAGAATTTGTATTTACCACCAAATTGTACATTTCTGGCATATTACCCATTCCGAACATTCCGCCGCCTGTTTGGCTCATTTCTTTCATTCTACGCATAAATTCTGGTTGCGTAATAAGGAATGGAGCGGCTTGAGAATCCATAGCTTCTAGTTGAACGCTGTATGCTTTTGGAATATAAGCTTCTAAAGAAGTTTTTAAAGCTGCTTTTTCGTCATCAGATAATTTAGAGATCGTATTTTCTTCTTTTTTGATTAAGTTGTCAATATGATCAGAGTCAACACGTACAAAAGTTAATCCGCTGTTATCGTTTTCAATCTTTTGGATTAAGTGCGAAATAATCGGAGAATCTAAAAGCAATACTTCGTAACCTTTGTCTTTTGCTGCTTCGATATAAGAGTGCTGTGCATCTTTGTTTCCAGCATAAAGAACTACAAGTTTGCCATCTTTATCAGTTTGGTTTTCTTTTAGTTTTTCTTTTAATTCTTCTAAAGTAAAGTAAGTGTCATCTACAGTTGGGTACAAAACAAATGCACCTGCTTTTTCGTAGAACTTATCTTCAGAAAGCATTCCGTATTCTAAAACGATTTTAATATCGTTCCATTTTGCTTCAAAGTCAGCACGGTTTTCGTTAAATAAAGCTTTTAATTTATCGGCTACTTTACGAGTAATGTAGTTTGAGATTTTCTTAACTGCACCGTCAGCCTGTAAACCAGAACGAGAAACGTTTAATGGAATATCTGGAGAATCGATAACTCCTTTTAGCATTGTCAAAAATTCAGGAACAATTCCTTCTACGTTATCTGTAACGTAAACTTGGTTTTGGTATAACTGAATTTTATCTTTCTGGATCTGCATATCGCTTCCTAATTTTGGGAAATACAAAATACCAGTTAAGTTAAACGGATAGTCTACATTTAAATGAATGTGGAATAAAGGATCCTCAAACTGCATTGGATACAATTCTCTGTAGAAGTTTTTGTAATCTTCATCAGTTAATTCAGAAGGCTGTTTTGTCCAAGCTGGATTTGGGTTGTTAATAATGTTGTCAATTTCAACAGTTTCATTAACGTAATCTTCTGGAGCATCTTCTGGTTTTGGAAGCGTTTCAGTTCTTGTTCCGAATTTAATCGGAATAGGCATGAATTTATTGTATTTGTTTAATAAACCACTGATTTTAGAATCTTCTAAGAATTCTAAAGAATCTTCTGCAATATGCAGAATGATTTCTGTTCCGCGTGAAGTTTTGTCAGCTGGTTCTAAAGTAAATTCAGGACTTCCGTCGCATGTCCAATGTGCGGCTGGTTCATCTTTGTATGATTTTGTGATGATTTCTACTTTTTCAGCTACCATAAAAGCAGAGTAGAAACCAAGACCAAAATGTCCGATGATACCAGAATCTTTAGCAGAATCTTTGTACTTGTCTAAGAATTCCTCAGCACCAGAAAAAGCAACTTGATTGATGTATTTTTCAACTTCATCAGCTGTCATACCCAAACCTTGATCGATAATGTGGATTTTTTTACCTTCTTTATCTATTTTTACTTCGATAATCGGGTTTCCGTATTCTACTTTAGCTTCACCAATGCTAATAAGATGTTTTAATTTTAAAGTAGCATCAGTACCATTAGAAACAAGCTCGCGCAAGAAAATTTCGTGGTCGCTGTATAAGAACTTTTTAATTAAGGGAAAAATGTTTTCTACTGAAACATTAATTTTACCTGTTGCCATATTTTTTAATTTTTGAGTTTTAATTTGATGATTTTCATTTGTTCAAATAAAATACCAATTCTATTTTGGGTGACAAAATGGCGGAAATGTTAATTTTGAAAGAAAATAAATAGATTCTAAAACGAAAAATATCTCAATGAATCGTATATTTGTGGTACAATAATTGTTAAAAAGGCAAGTATTAATCTAAAAAAAATTGTACAAAATGAAGAAGAGTATTTTTATATGCTTGATTGCCGCTATGTTTTTTGCGTGTAAATCAGCTTCGTCAACAGCTTCATCTTCTGAGGCTACTACGCTTTCAACAAAACTTGACAAATCGACTCAAGTAGCGTTAAAAGGAAATTGGGTGCTTACCAATGTTTCTTACCCAGGTTCTGATTATATCAAAGTAAATTCATTTGATCTTGCAGATTCAAAATGTTTTATTGGAAGTACTTGGAGCTTTATTTCAAACAACAATAAAGGAAATATGGCTTTAACTTCTCCAAGTTGTACTGGATTTTCTTCGCCAATTGTATGGAGCATTAACAATCAAGGCTTATTTGTATTAAAGATTCTTAATGCAGGTGAAAAAGCAAAGAAAGTAAGAGATGGCTATTTGCTTAAAGTTGCAGGTGTAACTGAAAGTTCTTTTCAGTTAGTTGATAACATCAATGTTGGAGGTCAGGTAAAAGATGTAGTTTACCAATTTCAAAGAGCTAATTAATATTTTAAAGATATAGAAAATGAGAAAGATAACGGTTTTAGGTTTAAGTAGTTTAATGGTTATAGCTAGTTTTTTTACAAGCTGTGATTCGGTAAAAAACGCAAATAATACACAAAAAGGAGCCGGAATTGGTGCAGTTGCAGGAGGTGTAATTGGTGCTGTATTAGGAAATAATATCGGTCGAGGCGGAAACGCTGCTTTAGGTGCTGCAATTGGAGCTGCTGTAGGTGGTGGAACTGGAGCATTGATCGGAAACAAAATGGATAAACAAGCTCGTGAAATTGATCAAGCTTTGCCAGGTGCTTCTGTTGAAAGAGTTGGAGAAGGAATTCACTTGACATTGAATGAAAATGCAGTGCGTTTTGATACTAACAAATCAACTTTGACATCTCAAGCAAAAGCTAATTTGGATAAACTGGTTCCTGTATTTAATGAGTATGGAGATACAGATATTCAAATTTTTGGTTACACAGATAACACTGGAAAACCAGAGTATAACTTAACGCTTTCAGGACAAAGAGCTGCTTCTGTGCAAGCGTATTTAGTTTCAAAAGGATTAAAAGCAAGCCGTTTCAAAACTTCAGGTTTAGGAATCGCTGATCCAATTGCAACAAATGATACTCCAGAGGGAAGAGCGCAAAACCGTCGTGTTGAATTCTCAATTACAGCAAACGACAAAATGGTAAACGATGCTAAAGCAGAAGCTGGAAAATAACTTTCTAATTAAAATAAATCATAAAAAAAGCTGTTTCAATAATTGAAGCAGCTTTTTTTTGACTTTAGAAATTAAACATTGTAAATTTGACGTCTCATATTACAACTCATGCTTGACATTCAAAATATATCTTTTTCGTACACCGAAAGCCCCGTTATAAAAAATATTTCCTTTTCTATTGAAAAAGGTCAGAACGTTGCCATTATTGGCGAGAGTGGTTGCGGAAAAAGCACACTGCTCAAGCTTATATATGGACTATATGATTTGAACGAGGGAAACATTTTTTATGGTGATAAACCTATCTTGGGACCAAAATTTAATTTGATTCCAGGAATGCCTTATATGAAATATTTGGCACAAGATTTTGATTTGTCTCCATATGAAACGGTTGCAGAAAACGTGGGCAAGTTTTTATCTAATGGTTTTGCAAACATGAAAAAACTTCGTGTTCAGGAATTGCTAGAGATGGTAGAAATGGATCAGTTTGCCAATGTTAAGACCAAATTCTTAAGCGGAGGACAGCAACAAAGAGTTGCTTTGGTTCGAGTTTTGGCTTTAGAGCCAGAAGTGATTTTGTTAGACGAGCCATTTAGTCAGATTGATGCTTTTAGAAAAAATGCTTTGCGCCGTAATTTATTCCGTTACCTAAAGCAAAAAGGAATTACTTGTATTATTGCAACGCACGATAGTACAGATGCTTTGTCTTTTGCAGATCAAGCAATAGTAATGAGAAATGGAGAAGTATTGGTAAAAGATGATCCTTCAAAAATATACGAAGATCCAAAGGTTAAGTACGTGGCTTCTTTGTTTGGAGAAGTAAATGAAATTCCGACTCATTTATTATTGTCTTATCCGGACGAGACTCATAAAACGCTAGTTTATCCGCATCAATTTAAAATGGTTTCGGAGTCAAAATTAATGGTAAAAATTAGGAGAACGTATTTTAGAGGAAGCCATTATTTAATTGAAACTGTTTATAAAAGACAGTTGATTTTCTTTGAAAGCGAAATAGATTTGCCGCTTGAACAAGAAGTTTTTCTAGCACTAAATTATTTATAATTAGAGGATGTGTCAATTAGAAAATTATATGATTTCTAATTGTTAAAATAATAAACCCGACAGGTTTTAAAAATCTGTCGGGTTTACTTTTGGAATCAAATTATGAATTTAGTTTTTTAGATACTTTTCTAAGAATTGATCTTGTTCCCAAAGCAAATGAAGAATGTTTTCTTTAGCAACATAGCTATGAGATTCTTTTGGCAAAATAACCATTCTAGCAGGCGCTCCTAAACCTTTTAATGCTTGAAAATAACGTTCTGTCTGCAAAGTAAAAGTTCCGGGATTGTTATCTGCTTCTCCGTGAACCAATAAAATCGGAGTTTTCATTTTTTCTGCATTCATAAATGGAGACATTGCATTGTAAACTTCTGGAGCTTCCCAATAATTTCGTTGTTCAGATTGGAATCCGAATGGTGTTAGAGTTCTGTTGTAAGCACCACTTCTTGCAATTCCGCAAGCAAAAAGATCAGAATGCGTTAGTAAGTTTGCTGTCATAAAGGCTCCATACGAATGTCCTCCTACAGCTACTTTTTTACGATTGATATAGCCTAAAGCGTCAACAGCGTCAATAGCCGCTGCTGCATTATCGACTAATTGCGAAATAAAGTTGTCGTTCGGTTCTGTAGTTCCCTCTCCAATAATCGGAAAAGCGGCATCGTCTAAAACCACATAGCCTTTTGTAACCCAATACACAAATGATCCGTAATAAGGAAAAGTGAATTCGTTTGAATTTTGAGTCGATTGAGAAGCGCTATTTCTATCTTTATATTCTGCTGGATAAGCCCAGATCAATAGCGGCAATTTTTCTTTTTTAGCTTTATCGTAACCAGCAGGTAGATATAAAGTTCCTGAAAGTTCCAATCCATCCTTACGTTTGTATTTAATAACTTCTTTGCTAACGTCTTTAATGCTTTCAAACGGATTCTTGAAATCAGTAACTTGTGTTAAGCTGTTTTGTTTTTTAATATTTCTGAAATAGTAATTCGGATATTCTGTTTTTGACTGAATCATAACTAAGACTTTTCCAGACTTAAAATCTTCAATTTCTAAAATATCTTCTTTTTTATCTTTGTATGGAGAAGTATAAATGCGCTTTGATTTTAAAGTTTCCAGATTGAATTCGTCAACAAAAGGGAATTGTCCATTTTTGGTATAACCCTCGCCAATTCTGTAAAGGTTATTTTTTTCGATAGCTAAAACATATTTGTTGTAGGCATTTTTTCTTGTTTCAAAAACTCCAGGATCAGAATAAACATCTTGAGAATTTCTGTCTGTGATTAATTTTGGCTGTTGATTTGGATTTGAAGGATTAATCAAAAATGTTTTGGTGTTTCTCGTATCATACCATTCTTCTGAAAGGACTGCTAAATTATCATTTCCCCAAGTAATGTCACTAAAACGTTGTGGTGTTTTTGCCAATGATGTTGCTTCTTTGTCAAAAGGTGCATCCCAAAGAAAAACTTCATCTCTAAAATCAACTTTGTTGGCAGGATCTCCTTCGTCTAAAGCTACAACATACGATAATGTCGCAGGTTTATCGTTTCTCCAAGCCATTTCTCTTTTTCCTTTTCGAACAGCCATAAAACCTTTTGGCATAATTTCGTTTAAAGGAACCTCGTTTACCGTTTTAATTTCTCTTCCGCTTAAATCGTAAACAACGGTTTTGAATGGAAATCTATTCAGAGGAACTACATAAGAAAATGGTTTTTGAATGGTAGTAAGCATAATGTAATTACCATCTGGTGAGATTCTTTCTCCAGCAAACATAGCGGCATCTTTATACAAAACAGCATCACCATTTAGTTTTACTTTGTATAATTCAGAAGTTATGCAGTTTTCAAAATTAGTTTCGTCGTTTTTGTTTTTCAACATATCTGGATACGTTCTGTTTTGAGATTTTTCTCCCGAAGTATTTGAAATAATTGGCCCAGTAGGCAAATCTTTTTTAGAATCCAAAAGTGGCTGTCTGTTTTTAGGAAGCATTTTTACTAATATAGTTTCACTATCCAAAAACCAGTTAAACGGATTTCCAAGGTTTGCATTTACTCTAGCCTCTGTAAGTTTTGTTGCTTGGGCAGTTGCCACATCCAAAACCCAAAGTTCAACACCCGAATTTGTAGTATGAGAGAATAAGATTTTTTTGTCGTTTGGTGACCAAAGAATATTTGTTATTTTCGGATTCTCAGGTAAGCCTTTAACTTGAATTTCTTCCTTTCCACTTATTTTTCTTAGTTTAAGATTGATCAAGTAAGTTGCTGTGCTTGAAATATTAGTAACAGGATTAATTCTTAAACCTGCCAGTTTAACTTCGTCTTGATTTAGATCTTCTAGCGTTTTATAAGTATTGCGATACATTAAGAGCATGTTCTCTTTTTTTGTATCCATAGATACCGAAGGAGGCCTTTGGTAATCTGCCAAATCTAAAATAGATTTCGAAGGTTTTTGATAAACTAGATTCTCTTGAGCAAAAGAGAAAAAGCTTATGTTTAAAAATAAAAACAGCGTAACCTTTAATTTCATAGTTTTAATTTTATGAGTTTATAAAATGGTATTCAAAATGTTTGTCTAATATACTTTTGTCTTGTTACAACTTGTATCTGATTTTTCATTTTTTTCAATATTTATGTCCGAAAATTGCCTTTTCAAGAAGTAAATGATTATAAGTTGCTTTAGAATTAAAATATATTAAATTGCTAATAACGAAAAAAATAGTATTTTGTGTACGTATATTTTAAAGTATGCGTAAATTTGCAATCCAATTTTTTAATAAATAATAATAGATTATGTATCATTCAAAAATAGCTGGTTTAGGATATTATGTTCCTTCTAATGTGGTGACTAACGATGATTTGTCTAAGATCATGGATACTAATGACGAGTGGATTCAGGAAAGAACAGGAATTCAAGAAAGAAGACACATTATCCGTGGAGAAGACACTACGACTTCAATGGGAGTAAAAGCAGCTAAAATTGCAATCGAGCGTTCTGGTGTAGCCAAAGAAGATATTGATTTTGTAGTTTTTGCTACCTTAAGCCCAGATTATTATTTTCCAGGCCCAGGTGTTTTGGTTCAAAGAGATTTAGGTCTAAAAACAGTTGGTGCATTAGATGTTAGAAATCAATGCTCAGGATTTGTTTACGCAATTTCTGTTGCAGATCAATATATCAAAACCGGAATGTATAAAAATATTTTGGTAATTGGTTCTGAGGTTCATTCTACAGGATTAGACATGACAACTCGCGGACGTGGAGTTTCTGTAATTTTTGGTGATGGAGCAGGAGCAGCAGTTTTAAGCCGTGAAGAAGATGTAACAAAAGGAATTTTATCTACACATTTACATTCTGAAGGCCAGCATGCTGAAGAATTAGCATTGCAAGCACCAGGAATGGGAGCGCGTTGGGTAACAGACATTATTGCAGATAATGATCCGAATGACGAAAGTTATTATCCTTATATGAATGGGCAGTTTGTATTTAAAAATGCTGTAGTTCGTTTTGCAGAAGTAATCAATGAAGGATTAGAAGCAAATGGTCTTCAGGTTTCAGATATCGATATGTTGATTCCGCATCAAGCAAACTTGAGAATTTCGCAGTTTATTCAAAATAAATTCAAATTGACAGACGATCAAGTTCATAATAATATTCAGAAATACGGAAATACAACAGCTGCATCTATTCCGATTGCTTTAACTGAAGCTTGGGAAGAAGGAAAAATCAAATCTGGCGATACTGTAGTTTTAGCAGCCTTCGGAAGTGGATTTACTTGGGCAAGCGCTATTATTAAATGGTAAATTAATTCATCTTACATTATATTTAGAACCTGCTTCTTATTAGGAGCAGGTTTTTTTATACAGATTTGTCAGGCTGAGCGGAGTCGAAGCCCACATTCCAATTGGCACGTTCTTTTATTTAATGATTTGAATTAAATTTCTTACTTTTATTTTTTTTGAAAATAAAAACTATGAAAAGATATTACGTTTATATTTTGAAATGCTCCGATGGAAGTTATTACACAGGAATGACAAATGATATAAATAGGAGACTAAATGAACATAATTATGGCTTGAATAAAGAAAGTTATACTTTTGAAAAAAGACCTTTAGAGTTAGTGTTTTGCACTGAGTTTAATGATGTTATCCAAGCTATCGCATTTGAAAAGCAAGTAAAAGGCTGGAGCAGAAAAAAGAAAGAAGCTATAATAAAAGATAAATGGGAGGACTTGAAAAAACTTTCTCAATGTTTGAATAAAACAACTCATGAAAATTTTAATAAAAAGGATGTTTAATAGTAAATTAGCAGTCGATTTTGCTCAGTAGAATACAAGCGACTTGTCAGGCTGAGCGGAGTCGAAGCCCACGTTCCAATAGGAGCGCCCTTCGACTCCGCTCAGGGTGACAAAGATTGAACTTAATTGTTTTAAAGTTTTTGAGGCTGAGTGAAATAGAAGCCCTTTTAATAAAATCAAAATGAAAAAAAATCAACTAGAAATAGCTTGTTTTAATTATGAATCGGCATTGATTGCTCAGGCAAACGGTGCAGATAGAATTGAGCTATGTGAAAATATGAAACTGGGAGGAACTACTCCAAATTCTATTTTGGTAGTAAAAGTTCGCGAAAGTATAAATATAAAAATGCATGTTATCATTAGGCCTCGCGGTGGAGATTTTGTTTATTCTGATGAAGAACTCACAGAAATGAAACAAGACATAAAACAATATAAAAAACTAGGGGTTGACGGTTTTGTTTTCGGAATTTTAAAAGAAAACGGAAAAATAAATAAAAAGCAGAATAAAGAATTGGTTCATTTAGCGCATCCGCTTTCATGTACTTTTCATCGGGCCTTTGATGTGGTTAAAAATCCAGAAAAGTCACTAGAATCTATCATAGACTGTGGTTTTAAAACCATTTTGACTTCTGGTCAAGGCGTAAGTGTCGAAGAAGGAATTTTGGCTTTAGAAAGGCTTCAGGAGTTGGCAGGCGATCGAATAGAAATTATGCCAGGTGGTGGTTTACGGTCTTCCAACATCAAATTGCTGCAAGAAAAATTAGATCTTACTTTTTATCATTCTTCAGCAATTACAGATAATTCTGAAACTGCAAATCCAGAAGAAATAAAAGAACTGTGTAATTTTTTATAAGTTTAATAAAACAAAAAAAGTCTGGAGGTGGCAATCTCCAGACTTTTTTTCTACAAGAAATTATTCAAAAATTATTTAAAAAAAATCTTTTTAGGTAAGATTAGAACATTCCACCCCCACCTTTATTAGTATTATCTTCTCTTTGTTTACGCTGTAAGTTTTTGATTTTTCCTCCTCCAAAGTTGTAAGTCAAACCTAAATAAACCGTTCTGCTTTCCCAAGAAAACTGACCTGTTTGAGGATAAGGATAAATTCCATCAAAAGCATATTTCATTGTCTTGAAAACATCATTAAAACGTACACTAATGTTCATTTTGTTGTCTAGCAATGTGTAACGCGAACCAATATCCATTTTGTACATTTCATGTCGATTTTGCTGAACATCTTCAACAGGTCCTCTGTAAAAACCAAATAGCAAGAAACTTAAGCGTTTTGTAGGTTTAAAGTTAGAGTTCATACGAGCGTTAAAAGCTGTAGTTGTTACGCTACGTTCAAGAGGTGAACTTGTGCTAGTTGCTGGATCAAATTCAAATACAATACCTTGTTGTTTAATGCTCGAAAAGTCGATAGACGGTTGAATATCCCACCATTTTGTCAATTTATAATTTAACGAAACATCAAAACCATAAGCACTATTGTGATCATAATTTGTATAGCTCAAGATTTGTTTGTATCCAGACGGATCATTTGGATCTGGACTCAATGTTCTGCTTATTTGATCATTAATGCTTCTTACATAAACACCTGCAGTAACACTTCCTTTTTCAAGTGTTTTAGTATAATTAACCTCTACCGAATTTGTAAACTGAGGTCTTAATTCAGGATTTCCATATGAAGTTACTAATGGAGTTGAGAATTCACGAATTGGTTTAGTTTGCTCTATACTTGGACGGTCAACACGACGGCTATAGCTAAATTGAAGAACATTCTTTTCATTCAAATTATATGTCAAATAAGCTGATGGATATAAAGTAATATAATCATCATTAAATTTATCTTGGCCGTGGTTTAAATTTGCTTGAACTTTATAACTCTCAAAACGAGTTCCTAATTGGTAACTGAATTTTTTGAATTTTTGACCAAAAGTCACATAAGCCGAATAAATATCAGTATCGTAAGTATAATTTGAAACTCTTTCGTCAACAGGAACTAAAGGATTACCAGTATTATAATCATTATTTGTTCTAGTAATTCTAGCTTCTGCACCAGCTTCAAGCGTGGTTTTGTCATTTAATGGATTTACATAATCAACATTTATTGTGCTCAATTTTCTTTGATCACCAATTTGATCGCTATAAATTACACTATTTGAAGTGTTATCAGGTCTTGTTGTATTAGTATCAAAACTTGCATTTTGGTCTGATTTCGTATCACTGTAATTACCTTCAAAATCTAAAGTATGTCCTTCTTTTTTGAAAATATGTTTGTATGCCAAATTGTAAGTTCCAGTTTTTGTTGGCCCTTTGTAAAGTGAATTTTGGTAAATGTTTAAAATATCTGGATCGCCATTGTTGTAATCGATATTAGTAATTACATTTCCGTTTCCAGTTGATTTATTTTGATTGGTATAGAAAGACAAAGTGTTTTTGTCATTAATTAAATAATCCATTCCTAACTTGTATAAGTAATTATCATTTTCGTTAGAAATTTTCAAATTTTGTTCTACATCCTGATCCAATCTTAAGATTCTACCTTTGTTATAATACGTTCCAAAGTTTTGTCCTCCATTTCCAAAGAAGTTTACTTTTCCAGTTTTGTAGTTCAAATCAAGCGATTGATTGTATTTTGCCGTTTCGCCAAAAGTAATACCTCCGCTATAGCTTCCGTTAAAACCAGTGTTTGCACTTTTATGCAATACAATATTAATAATTCCAGACATTCCTTCTGGATTGTATTTTGCACTTGGGTTTGTAATTAACTCAATTTTTTTGATAGAAGTTGATGGAATTTGTTTCAATAATTGAGCAGGATCAATGTTCGATGGACGGCCGTCAATTAATACACGTACATTGTCATTTCCGCGAAGCGAAAGTTTTCCGTCCTGATCTACATTTACAGATGGAATATTGCTCATAATGTCAGATGCAGAAGCTCCAGCAGTTGTTAAATCTTTACCAACAGTAATTACTTTACGATCAATTTTTTGTTCAATTGTTGAACGTTCAGCAACTATATTTACACCTTTTAACTGAGTCGCTTCTTCTTCAAGAGCAACATTTACGGTTGCTGTTTTTCTGTTTTCGCTTAAAATTACAGAACCAATATATTTCTTGAATCCGATATATTGAATTTCTATTGTGTAATTTTTTAAAGCAATGTTTTTAAATGAAAAGTCTCCGTTGTCATCTGTATTTACTCCAGAAACTACTTTTCCATTTTCTTTAAGCGAAACAGTTGCATAAGAAATCGGCGCGTTGTTCGACTTTTCTGTAATTTTTCCAGAAATACTTCCAGTATTCTGGGCTTGTGCAGTTGCGATTATACCTAATAACGCAAACAGAAAGAATTTTAATTTCATGATTTTTTTACTGATTATTTTTTGATTTGATTGATGATGATTTTCGTTTTGTTAGTTTTTCTTTTTTGTTTTTTTCTGGCTTCAATAAAAATTGAAATCACTATGTAAGACTCTTTTGCATTTGATATGTTACAAGAAATTGAAGAAAAAAAAATATTTTTTTTCTCATAGGCTGTTTTGTAAGAGATTACGCTTTTGATTTTTTGATAATTTTAACAATTAAAAAATGTGCTTTTTTGTCAAATCGAAACTCTTTTCTTGAATTTAATATGTTTTTGATTTTCTCTAATTGATGAATAAGCAGTATCTTTGCTCACTTAAAAAATAAGTTTACATGTCATTATCACAAATTCTTACACCTTCTATACAAAAAGCAATACAAGTATTATTTGATGTTACTGTTGATAAAATCGAGTTTCAAACTACTAGAAAAGAGTTTGAAGGAGATATTACAATGGTAATTTTTCCTTTATTGAAAGTCATCAAAATCAATCCGGCTGAATTGGGAAATAAAATTGGAAATTATCTAGTTGAGAATGTTTCTGAGGTTGCTCGCTTTAATGTAGTTTCTGGTTTCTTGAATATTGTTATTTCGGACAGTTATTATGTAAATTTCTTTAACGGAATAAAAGATCAAAAACAATTCGGATTTGTAGCTGCAAACCCAGAAGAAAAGGCAATTATGGTAGAGTATTCTTCTCCAAACACCAATAAACCTTTACACTTAGGACACGTTCGTAACAACTTATTAGGATATTCTGTTGCAGAAATTCTAAAAGCTTCTGGTAAAAAAGTTTATAAAACACAAATTATCAACGATCGCGGAATTCATATCTGTAAATCAATGTTAGCTTGGGAGAAATTTGGTAACGGAGAAACTCCTGAAACTTCTGGTTTAAAAGGAGATAAGCTAGTTGGTAAATATTATGTAGAGTTTGATAAAGCTTACAAAAACGAAATTAACGGTTTGGTAGAAGCTGGTAAAACGGAAGAAGAAGCAAAAAAACAAGCACCTATTATTATCGAAGCGCAAGATATGCTTAAGAAATGGGAAGCTGGCGATGAAAAAGTGATTGCTCTTTGGAAAAAAATGAACGAATGGGTTTATGACGGTTTCGCAACAACTTACAGCAATCTTGGAGTTAATTTTGATAAATATTACTACGAAAGCAACACCTATCTTTTGGGTAAAGATGTTGTGCAAGTAGGTTTAGATAAAGGTGTTTTTGAAAAAGATCCAGACGGTTCTGTTTGGATTGATTTGACCGACGAAGGTTTAGATCGTAAAGTTGTTTTACGTTCTGATGGAACAGCGGTTTATATGACACAAGATATCGGAACAGCAATTCAGCGTGTAAAAGATATGCCAGATGTTGGCGGAATGATTTATACGGTCGGAAATGAGCAAGATCATCACTTCAAAGTGTTATTCTTAATCTTGAAGAAATTAGGTTTTGATTGGGCTTCAAGTTTATATCACTTATCATACGGAATGGTAGATTTACCTTCTGGAAAAATGAAAAGCCGTGAAGGAACTGTTGTAGATGCTGATGATTTGATGCAAGATATGACCGATACGGCAAAACAAATTTCAGAAGATTTAGGAAAATTAGACAGCTATTCTGCCGAAGAAAAAGCAAAATTGTACAAAACGATTGGTTTAGGAGCTCTGAAATATTACATTTTAAAAATAGATCCGAAAAAACGTATTTTGTTCAACCCAGAAGAATCGGTAGATTTTGCAGGAAATACAGGTCCGTTTATTCAATATACATACGCAAGAATTCAGTCAATCATCCGTAAAGCCGATTTTGATTTTTCTAATAAAATTGAAATTGAAGAATTACATGAAAAAGAGAAAGAATTGGTAAAACAAATCGAACTTTTCCCAGAAGTAATTCAGAATGCTGCCCAAAATCATAGTCCAGCATTAATTGCTAATTATACGTACGATTTAGTAAAAGAATATAACTCTTTTTACCAATCTGTTCATATTTTAGGTGAAGTTGATTTGACGAAAAAAATATTCAGAGTGCAGCTTTCGCAAAAAGTTGCCGAAGTAATTAAATCTGCATTTCAATTGTTAGGAATTGAAGTTCCTGAAAGAATGTAAAAAAAAATAGAGTTAAGAATAAGAAAGCCAATAGTTTAAAACTATTGGCTTTTTTTATTGCTTTTTGGGCTTATAGGGCACATGTTTGGCGGAATTCCTAAATAATTTTGTTATGTTTTTTATCAGTGTAACAATGTAATTATATAAGTTTTACATCAGTCTTGTTTTCATAATATTCATTTTATATAATAAACGCTAATATGGGAGATGTTTTGACGTTTTCTTACATGGGTTTTAAAGATGACGATTAACCATTAACTAGTTCTGTTTTGAATGTTAAAATGCAAGAAAGTGGAAAAGAATTGAGGTTGTGGTTGTAGCTTACGGTAAGCAAAATTTTCTTAAAGATGCCTCAGGCTGAAATTGACGCAAACCCATTAATACCGAAAGATATAAACAATAATAGATAGATTAAAAAAAAATCCGGAAGTTTTTAAAACTTTCGGATTTTTTTTTAAAAGAATTTTCGTGTAAAAAAGTAGTAACGAGATTTGTATATGTCATTTTTATAAGTATGTTTACAGTAAGAAATAATTGGTTATTTTTCAGTTAAAAGTGCCAATAAACAAAAGAGAAAAATCGGCTTATGATCCTATAAAATAAATACGAGGAAGCCGAAAATCGCGAGAGTAGGCAAAATTTAAACCCAAAAACAATGATTAAAAAATCTTTACTTTTAATGATGCTTCTTTTTGCACTTACAGCAACAAAAGCTCAAGATTTAATTAACCCATCTTATGGATTTTCACACAGTAAAACAGCTTACATTACACTAGCAGACGGAACAGAACTTAGCGGAACTATTCGCGATATTGACAGAGAAAAGGGACTAATTGAATTTATTAAGTTACAAGATGCAGCTGGAAAAAAGCACAAACTAAAACCAGAGGATATTAAGTATATGTATTTACCACCTAGTGGACTTGATAATTTGACTAAAAAAATTGATTTTGGTACAGATTTTCAAAAATGGAACGATGATAAACTTAACCAAGAGTACTTAAAAGAAGGTTACGCATACTTTGAAACTGCTGATGTGCAAATCAAAAAGAAAAAATCAAAATTATTAATGCAACTTTTAAACCCTGCATTCAGTAAAGAATTTAAAATATATTGTGATCCACATGCAAAAGAAACTACTTCTTTAGGAGTTGGAGGCGTTAAATTTGTAGGTGGAGATGCTAAATCTTACTATGTTGCTAAAAAAGATGCACCTGCATTTTTATTAAAGAAAAAAGAATACAAAAAAGAGTTTGCAACATTGTGGAGCGGATGTGACAAATTAATCACTGCATCTTCAGCAGATCCAAAATGGACAGATTTATCAAGACACGCTGTTACCTATTCAGAGTGCGCTCAGTAATTAGATAAAAACTAATAAAAAAATCCGGAAGCTTTTTAAACTTCCGGATTTCTTATTTTAACAACTAATTCTAATTACTTAACAAATTTGTCAATAATAGCATCTGATTCTGCTTTTGCAGTATCTGGTTTTAAATCAAATAATAAAGAGTAAAGTGCTTTTCTGTCTACTTTAGCTTCTAAGTTAAGATCTTTATGTCTGTCAAAAAGAGTTTGCCATTTATCACGAACGTTTTTCCAAAGAGCGTTATTTGCTACCCACCATTTTTGAGCTGCGATACATTTTACATCTGGAACTTTAGTATACACATCAAATCCTTTTTCTTGCGCCAATAAAACATCTTTTCCAGCATCGTCACGAACCAATTTATCATTGTCTTGCTCATGATTCCAACCTGTAGCAGTGATTTCGTGAATATTTCTTCTTTTTAAAACATTGTAATCATTACGTTTTGTCTGCTCTCTTCTTGGAAGCGGTGCATCAGCAACGTTTGCCCAATAATCTTGTCCATCAACGTGAACCCATGTTGAAGACCCTTCATATCTCGGGCTGTCATCTACTTGATATACTTTTTGAGTCCATTGGCCTTTAACCGCTTTTTTATCTAATTTTTTATATTTCCAAGAATTTCCTTTATCAAATGTATATAAGTCTGTGTTTTCGTAAAGCCAATCTTGTCTCCAGTGTTTGATAATCATATCGTCACTCACGATCAATAAATGCTGCATTACGATTTTGTTAGGAGTATCTTCTAATAACTCTACCCATTCTAAAGCAGATTCATGTTTAGTTTCAGAAGGTTTATAAGTAAGAGAATCTTTTGGGTATGAAAAAGTTTCAGTAAAATTGAACTTTACCTCATAACAACCACACATAGATTTAATAGATTTTATGTCTTGTTGTTTTTTATCCTGACTAAAACCAAGACTGCATGTTAAAGCCATAGTGGCTGACAAAAAAAGGTTTTTTGAAATCATAACTTATTGTTTTGTTTTTAAATTTTTCGCAAATATATAAATTTAATTTAGAACAATTAAAAATAATCATATATTTGCACCGATTATTAAGACTCAATAAAAATAATGAAAATTAAAATTACTCTTTTTGCAGTTGTGCTTTTTTGTCAAATTCCTGTTTGTCAAGAAGTTAAAAAAGATAGTGTAGAAACAAATGAATTATCGGAAGTTAAAGTTACTACTGCAACAAGAACAGAAAGAGTGCTTTCATCATTGCCTTTACCAATGACAATTATTACATCTGAAGCAATTATTAAGTCTGGTGTTACAAGATTGAATGAAATTTTAAGTGAACAAACGGGGATTATTTTGATTCCTGATGAAAGTGGTTTTGAAGGAATTCAAATGCAAGGATTAGATGCCGCATATACAATGATTTTAATTGATGGAGTACCGTTAGTAGGTAGAAGTGCTGGTGTTTTGGACCTATCAAGAGTTTCTGTTGGAAATATAGAAAGAATTGAAATTGTTAAAGGAGCTTCTTCAGCATTGTATGGTTCTGAAGCAATGGGTGGAGTAATAAATGTAATTACAAAAAGACCTAAAAAAGATACGTTTACGGGAAGTCTTTCTTATCGATATGCGACTTTTAATACTAGCGATGCTAATACCAATTTGTTGTGGAAAAAGAAGAAGTTCTCGGCTAATCTTTTTGCTAATTTTTATTCTACAGATGGTTATGATTTAGATAAAAGTACACCTTTAAAAAATGTAGAGCCATTTTATAATTTTACTATTCAGCCTAAGATATATTACGACTTTTCGGAGAACCTGAAGTTAATTGTAAATAACCGTTTTTATGATATGAAAATGGATAACAGAGCGATAATAGATGCTGAAAATTATAGTGGAGATGCAAAAGAAAAAGAATGGAATTCGCAACTAAAATTAGAGCATAAATGGAGTTCGAAAGTATATTCTGAATATGAATTTTATGCTACAAACTACAAAAATGATTCCTTTTTAAAAGACGAGAATAATGTTCTTTTTGAAAGTGCTTATTATAACCAATGGTTAATTCGACCAGAGATTAGAACGACACTTTCATTAAAAAATGATAAACTAACAGGTGGGGTTGGGGTAAGTTATGAGACTTTAGACAGAACTTATTTTGAAAAACAAGTAAACTTTAATTCACAATATGTTTATCTGCAATATGATTACAACCCAACGGAAAAATGGAATATTCTTGCTGGATTTAGATACGATAATCATAGTGTGTATGCTTCGCAATTTAGTCCAAAATTAGCGGTCAATTTTAAGGTTAGCGAAAATTTCTCTTTAAAGTCTTCTGTAGGTTATGGATATAAAGCGCCAGATTTCCGTCAGTTGTATTTTGACTTTACAAATCCATCGGTTGGGTATACCGTTTTGGGATACAATGTTGCCGAAGATCGTTTAAATCAATTAGACGAACAAGGACAGCTTTTATCTAGAGTAGATGGAGTAAATTTTAGTGAACCATTAAAGCCAGAAAGTTCAATAAATGTGAATCTTGGAACTTTTTACAAGAAAAATAAATTAAGATTAGACGTAAATGCTTTTTATAATTCAATAGAAAATTTAATTGATACCCGTGTTGTAGCTCAAAAAACGAATGGACAGAATGTCTTCAGTTATTTTAACATTAGTAAAATTTTTACTTACGGTTTAGAATTTAATTCAACTTACGATTTCACAAAAGAATTATCGGTATCATTTGGATATCAGTTTTTAACAGCAAAAGACAGATCTGTTCTAGATAATTTCGAAAACTATCAATACGTACGTAACTCAGATTTACAAACCATTCAAATTAAAAAATCTGATTATTTTGGATTGTTTAACAGATCAAAACATACGGCCAATGTTAAGTTAGCGTACACTATACCTAAAATAAAAACAGATATCAATTTGCGTGTTTTCTATAGAAGCAAATACGGAATGTTCGATACCAATGGTAACCAGATTCTAGACAAATATGACACATTTGTAGATGGCTACTTCTTAACAAACTTATCTATATCAAAATATATCGGTGATAAATTTATGCTTCAGGCAGGAGCAAATAATTTATTTGATTTTACAGATCCATCTCAAATTAGCAATCTAGCAGGTAGACAGCTTTTTGCACGAATTCAATATAATTTTTAATCAACATTTATTTAACACCTTTCACAAAATGAAAACAAAAATTTTAAAACTTTCGCTTTTAGCATTATTTATTTCTACAGCATCTTGCAGTAGCGATGACAACAAAAATGAAGTAACACCAGTGGTAACAACAAAAGTTTCTAATGTTTATGCTCCGCAAACAGGAGGACAAGGACAACCAGTTGGTGGTGAATTTACAAAATTCAGTTTTTCTCAAAATAAAATTGTAACTGACGATAGTTGGGATATCGCTTTCCGCGGTACATCAGTTATTGTTAATGGAGGAGCAAAAATTAGCGCTACTGATACAGGAGAGCCAGAAAGAAAAGGACAAGGAGCAGTAAGTGTTGTTTCAGGTATTTTTGCAAACGTAACAGCTTTTCCTGCAGCATCGAGTTTTGCTCAGGATGCTAGCGGTGCTTCTGCATTCCCTTCTTCAGGAGATAATGCTTGGTACGATTATAATGGCGCAACTCATATTATTTCTGCAAAAGCAGGAAGAGTATTTGTTATCAAAACTCATGATGGAAAATATGCAAAAGTAGAATTCTTAAGCTATTATAAAGATGCACCTGCAACACCAGACCCAAACACCGCTGTAGCAAGATATTATACTTTTAATTTTGCATACCAAGCAAATAGCACTACTACATTTTAAATAAAGAGTTAATCTCGAATATTTTTATTTTATACAGGTATTTTTAAATAAAAACATCAAAAATCTAGTTAATCATTAGCTTTGTTTTTTTTATTTTTTTTTGATTCAAGAGGTTAGAAATTCTAACCTCTTTTTTTTGTTCTACTTTCTTGTTAAAATTAAATAGAAACAAAATGTTATTCTATCTTTGCACAAATTTTTTCTGCAATAAGTTAACAATTATTTAATTGGTTTAATTTTTGAATGCAGTTCTTCATATTTTATAATTATTAGGTGAATACAAAATCTTATTTTTTTCAGTCTTTTGCAATCGTAGCTTTAGCGCTAGTTGCTTTTATTGGGTTTAAACAAATCCTTCCAGACAAAATATTTTCTGAGAGTAAGTTAGATTCTAAAAATATATTAATCGACAGTTTGCTTTTAGAATCTGTTGCCGAAGATTCCTTATCGTTAGACAAAGACAGTATTGCGAAAAGTGAAGAAGCATTAAACGGACAGAAAATTGTTTTTGATCAAACAGAAGGAATCGAGTTTCCTTCAGAAACATTTGAAAATTACAAAGGTTATCAGTATCTAATTTCTTTTTATGAGAAATTGTATCAGTTAGAAAAAAATCCGCAGAACAAAGTGAGAATCGCTTATTATGGAGATTCTATGACCGATGGAGATTTAATCGTTCAGGACGTTCGTACCAATTATCAGGAACGTTTTGGCGGTAATGGTGTTGGTTTTGTTTCTATTACTTCAGAATCTGCTGCGTCTAGAGGATCTGTAAAATCAACGTATTCTAAAAACTGGAAAACGCAATCTTACTTAAATGTGAAAAGACCAACGTGTCCTTTTGGAGTTAACGGACACGTATTCTTCGCAAATGATAAATCCAATTCAACTTGGGTTCAGTATGAAGCTGGATTGAATAAATATTCTACTTCTTTGGATAATGCAACCTTATTTTACGGCCGTTCGTCTAAAACTGGAAAAGTTAATTTCATTATAGGAAAAGATACAATCAAGAAAAGCCTTTCTCCAAATGGTTTGGTTAATACGCTTAAAGTTTCATCAGGAAGTTTAAAATCGTTTAAAGCAAATTTCGTTCAAGCAGATTCTATTCCGATTTATGGATTTAATTTTGATAACGGCGCAGGAGTTCACGTAGATAATTTCTCGCAGAGAGGAAATTCTGGACTACCGATTTCGATGTTTAATGCAGACGTAATGAGAGCATTTAATAATAGCTTGAAATATGATTTGATTATCTTGCATTACGGAACCAACGTTTTAAATTACGGAACAAAAAATTATTCTTGGTATGAAAAAGGAATGACAAAAACCGTAAATAAAATTAAAGAATCTTTTCCTGGTGTTTCAATTTTAATTGTTTCTACTGCAGATAAATCAACTAAATATGATTTAGAAATGAAAACCGATTCTGCTGTAGTTCCGTTAATGAAAGCGCAAAAACATTACGCGCTTGAAGCACAGGCAGGTTTTGTGAATTTATATACTCTAATGGGAGGAGACGGTTCTATGATTAAATGGGTAGATGAAACTCCAGCAAAAGCAAATAAAGATTATACCCATTTTAACCAACGTGGAGCAAAGGCAATTGGAAATTTGCTATACGGGCAATTAAATAAAGGATACGAAGAATATAAAGTGCTCAGAGAAAAAAGAGATGCTGAGGGAACTAAGCCAAAACCAGTACGAAAAGCCAGACCAGATTCCGTTTCAGTAACAAAAGACAGTGTATGATAAACAAACTTATTCTTTCTTTTTGTTGTCTTTTTTTTGCAACAAATGAAAAAACTTCAAAAACACCCGTACATCCAACACCAAAAAGTATGATTCAAAAAGCAGATACAGCAGCAATTGGTGCTCCTTCTGAGGGTCAAATTTACAATGCAAAAGCATTAAATGATTTTTTTCAGAAACTGGAAAAAAACGAAGATCAGAAGAATCAAAAAATCAATATTGTACATATTGGTGATTCGCATATTCAAGGTGATTTGATGACCAATGAAATTAGAAAAAAACTGCAACAGAAGTTTGGTAATGGAGGGCGTGGTTTAGTGTTTCCATATCAATTGGCTAAAACAAATGGTTCTTATAACGAACGTTTTAGATCAAACAGAACTTGGGAAAGCTATAGAAATATTCATCCTGTTAAGAATTGTCCGATTGGGTTAAGCGGAATAGGACTTTGGAGAGATTCTGGTGGATTCGTGATAGAAATGAATGTAAAAGATCTAGCTTACAAATTCAATACGATAAAAATTATTACGCCTCAGAATCAAGATATGTTCGATTTGGCGATTTCATCTAAGATCAATTCTATTCAGACCACAGAGCCCAAAATAATTACACACAAAATTAAAAAAGGCGAAGTACTTGGTTCAATTGCAGATAAGTATAATGTTTCGATTATAGAAATTAAAAGAGAGAATCATTTAAAGTCTAATAATATTCGAGCAGGAAGAATTTTGAAAATTCCCACAAAGGAAACGAAACCAAAGACAATCTCAATGTCAGAATTTGTTCCTTTAGCAATAAAAACAGATTCGTATTCGCATTATTATAATTCAGAAAATGCTTTGAGTCGAATTTTCTTAATTCCGAACAAAGAAGCAAAAGATTATGAATTAAACGGAATTGTTTTAGAAAAAGATGCTCCAGGATTAATCTACAGTAGTATTGGAGTAAATGGCGCTAAATATTCAGATTACAATAAATATCCGTTATTCTTTGAGCAATTAAAATCATTGCAAGCAGATTTACTGGTTTTTTCGTTAGGAACAAATGAAAGCTACGATCATTTAGATGTAGAAAAATATATTCGTGAGCTAAAAGAATTTATCAGCAATATAAGAGCACAAAAAATAGATGCGCCAATAATTGTAATGACACCGCCGCCATCTTTGCTAAGAAGAAAACCAAATACTTATATTGATGATTATGCTAGACAAATTATTGATATAGCTCAGAAAGAAGGTTTTGCCGTTTGGGATCTGTACGATGAGTTTGGCGGAATGAGCGGAATAAGACAATTAAAAATACAAGGACTAATTGGTCCAGATTGGGTTCATTACTCAAAAAAAGGATACGAGAAACAGGGAGATTTGTTTACTCAGGCATTTTTAAAATCATACGATAATTTTAAATTAAAGAATTAAATTGACAACAATAGATAGCATTAATAATTGGTTTATTCAAAACTTTGGTGCAATTACGATAGAACAAGTTAAGAGTTGGTTCGTTTACGATCCAGACGAAAAACTTTTATTCAATACTGGTTTATTCTTAGGTTTATTTCTGGTTTTCTATTTTGTGTATGGTTTTTTACGCAAAACATTTTATTTGAGATTAACGTATGTTATTCTCTTCTCACTTTTCTTTTACTATAAATCAAGTGGAATTTACTTTCTACTGTTATTGCTTTCATCTGTTGTAGATTATGGTTTGAGCCAGATTATTTATAGAGAAAGTAGAGATGGCGTTAAGAAGTTATATTTGGTTATAAGTGTTATTTTGAACTTAGCACTTTTAGGCTATTTTAAATACATGAACTTCTTGATTGTGACTTACAATGATATGTTTCATGGTAACTTTGCACTTCATAATGTTTTCCTTCCGGTTGGAATTTCGTTCTATACTTTCCAATCGATGAGTTATATTATTGAGATTTACAGAGAAGAAATTAAACCGACAAAAAATTATATCGAATATTTATTTTTCGTTTCTTTTTTCCCGCAATTAGTTGCTGGACCAATTGTGCGTGCAAAAGATTTCTTGCCTCAGATTTATCAAAAATTAAACTTGACGAAGCAAGATGTAAATAATGCTTTGTTTTTAATTATCGGAGGTTTAATTAAGAAGACAGTAATCTCAAATTATATATCAGTAAACTTCGTAGACCGTGTTTTTGATACGCCGATGAGTTATACTTCGTTTGAAAACCTAATGGCTTCGTACGGATATGCAATTCAGATTTACTGTGATTTTTCTGGATATTCAGATATGGCAATTGGTATTGCATTATTGCTTGGGTTTAAATTGCCAGTTAACTTTAGAACACCATACAAATCGACTTCTATTACAGATTTTTGGAGAAGATGGCATATTTCGCTTTCAACTTGGTTAAAAGACTTTTTATATATTTCAATTGGAGGAAACAGAGAAGGTTCTTTCGCAGGATATTTATTTCCGAGTTTATTCTTCTTCGGATTATTACTTTGGGGAATGTCTTGTTACAACGAAAGTGTAATTCCGCTAATAATTGCAGGAATCAGTATTTTGATTTTTGCTTTGTCATTTCTGCTTTCAAGTAAAATAAAACAGACATTGGTAACCAATTTCAATCTGTTTACTACAATGCTTTTAGGCGGTTTGTGGCACGGAGCAGGAGCACAGTTTATTGTTTGGGGAGCGCTTCACGGATTAGCTTTGGCTGTTCATAAAATATTTATGGAATTCTTTCCGTCCAAAAAAGATAAAAGCCCAAATTTCTTATGGAGATTTTTCTCAATCGTAATCACATTTCACTTTGTGGTTTTCTGTTGGATTTTTTTCCGTGCAAGAGATTTCGAAACTGCTTTGCAAGTAATTAATAATATTGGCCAATTAACATTCGAACCAGAACTTTGGAAAACAATTGTATTAGGTTACAAAAATGTTTTCGGATTAATGTTATTCGGTTACGTTTGGCATTTCTTACCAGAATCATTCACAAACGGAATGAAATCTGTTTTCGACAAAACACCTTTACTTATTAAAGCAATAATCTTAGGATTTGTTTATTGGATTGTTTACGCAACAGCGGTAGCAGGTTCACAGCCATTTATATACTTCCAGTTTTAATTCTGGAGGTTCAAAGGTTCATAGCAACAAAGGCACAAAGATTTTATTCTTTGTGCCTTTTTTCTTTTGCCACAGATTAGATGGGTTAAAATGATTTTTTTCTCTCGCAGATTCTGCAGATTTAGGGGATTTTTATTCTCAATCAAAAAATATTCTGTTCGATCTGCGAGAGAAAAATATTTGTTTCAGTAATTCGAGAAATTAGCGTAATTCATGGCAAAAAAACTTTGTGTCTTAGTGCCTTTGTGGCAAAAAAAGCATTTAAATAAAAATTGCCTGAAATATCTAATTAGATTATCTTTGCACTTCAAATAAAGAAAATGATATGTTTGATAATTTAAGTGATAAGTTAGATAAAGCGTTCCATATATTAAAAGGACACGGTAAAATTACAGAAGTAAACGTTGCAGATACTTTAAAAGAAGTTCGTCGTGCGTTACTTGATGCCGATGTTAACTTTAAAATTGCTAAAGATTTTACGGCAAGAGTAAAAGATAAAGCAATTGGTCAGGATGTATTAACAACATTACAGCCAGGACAATTGTTGGTTAAGTTAGTAAAAGACGAACTTACCGAATTAATGGGTGGAGATGTTGCTGGCGTTAACCTTTCAGGAAATCCAACAGTGATTTTGATGTCAGGTTTGCAAGGTTCTGGTAAAACTACTTTCTCTGGAAAATTAGCAAACTACTTAAAAACAAAGAAAAATAAAAAACCACTTCTTGTAGCGTGTGATATCTACCGTCCGGCGGCGATTAATCAGCTTCATGTTGTGGGAGACCAAATAGGTGTTGAGGTTTACTCAGAACCAGAAAATAAAAATCCTGTAGAGATTGCTCAAAACGCAATTAAACATGCCAAATCAAACGGATTCAATGTTGTTATCGTCGATACAGCAGGACGTTTGGCAGTAGATCAGGAAATGATGGACGAAATTGCTCGCGTACACAAAGCAATTCAGCCACAAGAAACATTGTTCGTTGTAGACTCTATGACAGGACAAGATGCTGTAAATACAGCAAAAGCTTTCAACGATATCTTAAACTTTGATGGAGTTATCTTAACGAAATTAGATGGTGATACTCGTGGTGGAGCAGCGCTTTCAATCAAATCGATTGTAAATAAACCAATCAAATTTGTTGGTACTGGAGAAAAAATGGAAGCAATTGATGTTTTCTATCCAGAACGTATGGCTGAGCGTATATTAGGAATGGGAGACGTTGTGTCTCTTGTTGAAAGAGCTCAGGAACAATTTGATGAAGAAGAAGCAAGAAAACTTCAAAAGAAAATCGCTAAAAACGAATTCGGTTTTGACGACTTCTTAACGCAGATTCAGCAAGTAAAGAAAATGGGTAACATGAAAGATTTAGTCGGAATGATACCAGGTGCTTCAAAAGCGATGAAAGATGTTGAAATCGAAGACGACGCTTTCAAACATATCGAAGCGATCATTTATTCGATGACTCCAGGAGAAAGAAGCAAACCAGCCATTATCGATGTAAAAAGAAAAGCTAGAATTGCAAAAGGTTCGGGAACAAAAATCGAGCAAGTAAATCAGCTGATGAAGCAGTTTGACCAAATGAGCAAGATGATGAAGATGATGCAAGGTCCAGGCGGAAAGAATCTGATGAAAATGATGGGTGGTATGAAAGGAATGCCAGGTGGTATGCCAGGCGGAATGCCAAAATAATAAAAAGAGTTTCAAGTTTAAGGTTTCAATTTTAGAAACCAAAACTTGAAACTTTTTCACTTAATATATTAAGAGTTTCGTTTTAACATGAAACCTGAAGCTTGAAACAAAAATTAAAACCTGAAACAACACACAATGCAGCTACTAGACGGTAAAAAAACATCTAATGACATTAAAAACGAAATTGCAGTCGAAGTTCAATCTATAAAAGCAGCTGGAGGAAAAGTGCCTCATTTAGCAGCTGTTTTAGTGGGTAATAACGGAGCAAGTTTAACTTACGTAGGAAGTAAAGTAAAATCATGTCAAGAAATTGGTTTCGATTCAACTTTAGTTGCTTTACCAGAAACGATTACAGAAGACGAGCTTTTAGCAAAAATTAAAGAATTGAACGAAGATGACAATCTAGATGGATACATCGTTCAATTGCCTTTGCCAAAACACATCGACGAGCAAAAAATTCTATTAGCAATCGACCCTGACAAAGATGTAGATGGATTTCACCCAACTAACTTTGGTAGAATGGCTCTTGAAATGGAAAGCTTTATTCCAGCAACGCCATTCGGAATTATGGAATTGTTAGAACGTTACAAAGTAGAAACCGCAGGAAAACATACAGTTGTAATAGGAAGAAGCCATATCGTAGGACGTCCGATGAGTATTTTAATGAGCCGAAAAGGAAATCCTGGAGACTCAACCGTTACACTTACTCACAGCCGCACTAAAGATTTAGCAGAATTTACTAAAAATGCTGATATTATTATTACAGCTTTAGGAGTTCCAGAATTCTTAAAAGCAGATATGGTAAAAGAAGGAGTAACAGTTATCGACGTTGGAATTACACGCGTAGAAGATGCATCAAATGCAAAAGGATATGTTATTAAAGGTGACGTTGATTTTGATGGTGTAAGCAAAAAAGCATCATTTATTACGCCAGTTCCAGGTGGAGTAGGACCAATGACAATTGCAATGCTGCTTAAAAATACACTTCTGGCAAGAAAAATGAGAAGCGCAAAAAATAAGTAATATTGTGTCAAAATAAAAAGAAAAAGCCTGTTCATTAAAGAATAGGCTTTTTTGTTTTTATCATTTGGGCGTGACCATATTTTGCGAATGGCGCGCCAATCTTTACGCATATGCACGCCATTCGCAAAATATGGTCGGGCTATCCGCGCTACTTCGGTAGCCAGCTTCTATCCCTCACGCGGTTTGTACAAATAGACCTGATAGGTTTTTAAAACCTGTCAGGTCTTGTTGAAATAAAAAATCACTTTTTTATTTGCCAATTAAAAATAAATAATAACTTTGTAACGCAAAGTACTTTAATTATGAATCAAAAGCACCAAGAAGATTTAGCACATATTCGTTCCATGATGGAGCGCTCTTCAAGAGTTTTATCGTTAAGCGGACTTTCAGGAGTTTTCGCGGGTCTTTCGGCTTTAATTGGCGGAATCTATGTTTACGAGCTTTTCAAAGCAAACGGAATGGATTATCTAAGCGATGAGCATAGATTATATTCTGCCAATCTGGTTTCAGAATTATTCTGGATTGGAATTACAATTTTAGTATTTGCATTTTTATTCGGAATCTTTTTTACCATAAGAAAAAGCCGAAAATATAATTTGCCAATCTGGACTTCAGTAACAAAAAAATTATTGTTTAATTTGGCTGTTCCGCTTGTAACCGGTGGTGTATTTTGTCTAGCTTTAATGTATCATGGACACTTTGGTTTAGTAGCGCCAGCAACATTAATTTTTTATGGACTAGCACTTATAAATGCAGAAAAATATACATTTTCAGATATAAAATATCTAGGTTTTTCGGAACTGATTTTAGGATGTATTGCACTTTTTAATATAGGATATGGATTGATTTTCTGGGTTTTAGGATTCGGAATCTTACATATCGTGTACGGATTAGTGATGTTCAAAAAATACAAATAATCCAATGGGAATTATTGATAAACTAAATAAAGATTTTGAAAGCCGTGTCAGACTGGGTATTATGTCCGTTCTGATGGTTAACGACTGGGTAGATTTTACCGAGATGAAAGCGCTTTTAAATATCACTGATGGTAATTTAGCAAGTCATTCCTCTGCGCTTGAAAAAGCGGGTTATATCGAAGTGAAGAAAGAATTCGTGGGCAAAAAGCCAAAAACCTCTTATCAGGTGACCGATTTGGGGCGTGCGGCTTTTAAAGAACACTTATCGTACCTTGAAAAATTAATGAAATCCTAATAACGCTATTTTTTTACCCATAAACTTTGAAATGCAAAGTACTTTTAGATTTAAAACAATGAAAAAACATCAATTTATTTTAGCTTGCACAGCGGTTTTTTTACTGCTTTTTTACAACGAATCTGTTGGAATCAATATTTCTATTTTCGGTGTAGTTCTTACGCTCTTGATTAGTTATTTCTATCAGGAAAAGATGGTCGACAGATCACATTTGGTTCTTGTAATGACCTCTATTTTATCTTGTTTTGCCTTTGCTTGGTACGGAGATGCAGCCTCATTCTTTGCCTTAGCCTTATCAATTATATTTTTGCAATTCAAAACTCAAAATGGAGAACTCAAGATGATTCAGGTTTTTCCACTAATATTCTTAAACGGATTTGCTTCTGTAGGTAGAATATTTATGTTTCACCAATGGCTTCCAGAGCGAAAAATCCATAATGATTTTGCTAAAAAACTAGTGGCGTTTGTTTTGATTCCAATTGTTTTTCTCGGATTGTTTTTTATTGTGTATTCTTTTGGAAGTGATCATTTCTCTTCATTATTTACGGATTACGAATTAGATATCGATTTACCGCAATTAATCGGAATCAGTATTTTAGGATTTTACATTTCATTCAGTTTTTGGAATTATTGGGTTCCAGATGCCTGTTATGAATACAATCCGAAATTAAACAATGATTTTAGCAATATTTCTGAAGTGAAAAATCAAAGTACTTTTTCTTTTTTAGATTTGGACTTCGAAAGAAAAAGCGGTGTAATTACCCTGTTTCTGTTAAATATTATGCTTTTAGTTTTTATCGGAACGTATAATTATGAGCAGTTTTTTGAAGTAGTGACAGCACAGGCTTCTAAACTTAGTTCTGATACACATGAAAGAGTAAATTCTGTTATCTTTTCGATTCTCATGGCAGTTGGTGTAATTATGTTTTATTTCAAAGGCGGATTCAATTTTGATAAAAAAGCAACACTTCTTAAAACACTTGCTAAAATCTGGATTTTTCTAAATGGAATTTTGATTGTAAGTACCATCATCAAAAATTCAGAGTATGTTTCATTTTTTGGTTTAACCTATAAACGTTTGGGAGTTTACGCTTTTCTTATTTTGGCAATTATTGGTTTGGTATACACTTTTTTGAAAATTACAAAACAAAAAACCAATGTTTATTTAGTAAATCAGATGGTTTGGTGTTTTTACGGGACTGTACTTTTATGCAGTTATGTAAATTGGGGAAACATAATTACCAATTATAATATCTCAGTAAATAAGGGAGTTTCGCCTATTTTTTTAAGCGGTTTAAATTTTAATGATGAGGCTCGAAGAGAATACTTCCAAAAGAACAATTTAGACGGGAAATATGCAGAATCAGTCAGAGAAGAAATGATTTTAAATTATCAAGAGGCTAGTTTTTTATCTAAAGCATTATACTATGATTTTTTAGATAAAAAGAAATAATAAAAAAATCCCATTCAAACGAATGGGATTTTTTTATTTATTATCTCCTCTTTTTTTAAATCTAGGATCGTGTTTTGAAATAAATGCTTTTCTTCTGGTTGGAGTTGCAGTGTTTGAAGTTGAACTTTCAGTTTTAGGAAAGCTGGCTTCTTCCGTTTTGCTAGAAGGCTCAATTAACTGATTTAATTCTTTTATTTCAGCATCTGTCAAATCTCTATATCTTCCAACAGGAACATCCAAAGAGATGTTAATGATTCTAATACGTTTTAAGGCAGTAACTTCATAACCCAAGTATTCAGACATTCTTCTAATCTGACGGTTTAATCCTTGCGTTAAAATGATCTTGAAAGTGAATTTGCTAATTTGTTCGACTTTACATTTTTTGGTAACCGTATCAAGAATAGGAACACCATTCCCCATCCTCTGAATAAAACGATCTGTAATTGGTTTGTTTACCGTAACAGTATATTCTTTTTCGTGGTTGTTTCTGGCACGAAGAATCTTATTTACAATATCACCGTCGTTGGTCATAAAAATTAATCCTTCACTGGCTTTATCCAATCGTCCAATTGGGAAAATACGTTTTGGATAATTAATATAATCAACAATATTATTTTTAACTTCAAGGTTAGTCGTGCATTCAATTCCGACAGGCTTATTGAAAGCTAAATAAACCAATTTTTCGTTTTTCTCTACGATTAATTTACCATTAATACGTATTTCGTCATCTGGCGAAACTTTAGTTCCCATTTCCGCCACCGAACCATTTATAGTTACGCGTCCTTCTTCAATTAATTTATCAGCTTCACGGCGAGAACAATATCCCGTTTCACCAATAAATTTATTAAGACGTTTTAAATTTTCTTCCATACTGCAAAAGTAGACAAAAGTTTAGACATCTTGGAATTTTAGATTTCAGACTTTAAATTTCAGATCTTTGAAAAAAAAACTTAGTCCCGATAGCTATCGAGATAGTAGCTTAGAATCTTAGCACCTTTTCTAGGAATCATGAAAAACCGAACTATCTTGTGGATTTTCTTTTCGATCAAACATTCCGTAATCACGAATCACAGTTGCAATTCGTAAATGATAATCTTTGAAAACTTCATTTCTGCCTTTTGCCTGAGCTGCACGATGCATTTCTAGATTTCTCCACTGCTGAATGCTTTCTTCATCTTTCCAAAAAGATAAAGACAAAATTTTTCCAGGATCAGCTAGACTCTGAAATCTTTCTATTGAAATAAAACCATCAACGTGACTTAATTCGGGTTTTAAATTTGCAGCGATATCTAAATATTCTTCTTTCTTTCCCTCGTTGGGAATGACTTCAAAAATTACAGCACTCATCTTTTTGAGTTATGAATTATGAGTTATGAATTATAAGTGAAATAAAAAAAAGCTTTGTTCCTTTGGGTCTTTGTCACTTTGTGTCTAAGAGCTTTGCTCGCTAAACAAAAACTCAATCACTTTGTCATACAATCCATCATCATGCATTCCGTGACCTAAACCGCTGGTTTCGATAAACTGGCTGTTTTTCCAGCTGCTGGCTATTTTTTTTCCTTCTTCAAAAGCTACGATTTTATCTGAAGTATCATGAGCAATAAAGCCAGGAATAGTAAATTGAGATGCAAATTTTTGTCCTGAAAAATCTTCCAGTTTAAAATTGAAACGGTTAACAAATTTGTTTTCTAATAAAGACAACATTCTTCTATTCAAACTCAGCATTGAGATATAATTGTCGATCAAAGTTTTTAAATCAGAAGGAGCGCCAAGAACAACCATTTTGTTAATGCTCGTGTTCGGAAACAAATATTGATGATAAACGCAGGCCGCTCCGCCAATAGAATGCCCAATTATAATTTCTGGCTGATATTTTTCTACAGCTTTATTGATAAATTCGGCGTAAAGTGGCACATTAAATTCTTTTCCGCTACTTTGTCCGTGTGCAGGCGCATCAATTGCAATAATGGTGCTTCCGGATTTTTGAAGATGTGGTAAGGTTTTTTTCCATCGTGCAGCATTGCTTTCCCAGCCATGCACTAATAGAATTTTGGTTTCATTTCCTTTCCAAATATAGGTTTGAAAATGATGTTCATTATGATGAAATATTTCTGTTTCTGTATGTCGTAAAACTTTTGGAAGTTCCTCTTTTTTTAATCGGCCAATTCGAGGCTGGCTAAAAAGAGCATAAGAAAGTTCCATAGCTTTTTGCGGACGAACATAACTCAAAAAGTTAATGTAAGATCCAACTGATTTTAATGTGATGAACCGAATTCCTTTTTTAATTCCCAAAACTTAAATTTTTTCTAAAGATAAAAAAAGGTCTGCCACGAATTACACAAATTGGAGCGAATTTTTTATTCTCAAAGGAGTAGATTAAAAAAATAATTTGTGAAAATTCGTGGAATTCGTGGCAAAATAAACGTAAAAAAAAAGTCCCGATTTAATCGGGACTTGATATTTAGAATTTTGTGAACAATTGTTCCATTTTTTCTTTTTCTTCTTCAGCTAATTGTGTATCAACTAAGATTCTTCCAGAGTGCTCATCAGTGATGATTTTCTTTCTTGAAGCAATTTCAACCTGAGTTTGAGGTGGAATTGTAAAGAAAGATCCAGCAGAAGCTCCTCTTTCGATAGAAACTACAGCTAATCCGTTACGAACACTGCTTCTGATTCTGTTGTAAGCAGCCAATAATCTGTCTTCGATTTGTGCAGCAAATTCAGCAGATTTCTCAGTTAAGAAAGTTTCTTCTTTTTGAGTTTCAGCCATAATAGCATCTAATTCAGATTTTTTATGTTTTAAATGAGAGCTTTTAGCATCAAGTTTTTCTTTTAAATTAGAAATAACTTCTTTTTTGTGCTCGATAGAAGCTTTCATTTCTTTGATTTGCTTTTCAGCCAATTGAATTTCTAATTCTTGAAATTCAACCTCTTTTGTCAAAGAATTAAATTCTCTGTTGTTACGTACTGATTCTTGTTGTTTTGTGTACTTCTTGATCACTTCTTTATGCTCCTCAATAGCAATTTTCTTTGCTTTGATTTGCTCCTCAATCACTTCAAGTTCACCTTTCAGTTTTTCTGAACGAGTGCTTAAACCTGCAACTTCATCTTCTAAATCTTCAACCTCTAAAGGAAGTTCTCCTCTAACGTTTCTGATTTCGTCAATTCTAGAGTCAATAAGCTGTAAATCATATATTGCTCTTAACTTGTCCTCAACACTTAATTCTTTCGTATTCGTCATATTCTATAAGTACTTAACTGGATTTGTATTTTCTTCCGATAAAATGATTGCAAAATTAAGAATTTTTTTTCGAAGATAATCAACAATATAATTTTTTGTATAGCGTTCGCTCTCAAAATGACCAATATCTGCCAAAAGTAACTTGTTTTCGGCTTCATAAAACTGATGATACTTCAAATCGGCAGTCAAAAATGCATCTGCTCCAGAACTTATTGCATTTCTAATTGCAAAACTTCCTGAACCTCCTAGCACAGCGACTTTTTTGATTTTTTTTCCTAAAAAAGCAGAATGGCGAATTCCGTCGGCAATCATTTTTTCTTTTACAAACTGAAGAAAGTCTTTCTCATCCATTTCAACTTCAAATTCGCCAATCATTCCTAAACCAATATTCTGATGAGAATTTTCAAGATTGTAAATTTCATAAGCTACTTCTTCGTAAATGTGATTTGCAAAAAGAGCTTTTAAAATTCGGGATTGCAAGTGCTTTTCAAACGTAACTTCGATTTTTATTTCTTGCGTTTCGGTTAAGTTGTGGCGTTCTCCGATTACAGGATTGCTTTCAGAATTTCCTTTGTATGTTCCAACTCCTTCAGAGTTAAAACTGCAATTGTCGTAATTGCCAATTGTTCCTGCGCCCGCTTCAAATAATGCTTTGCGAACTTTATCTGCATTATCAGGAATTGTATAAGTAACTAATTTTTGGATGAAATTATTTTTAGGAACTAATATCTTAGTATTTGTCAGACCCAAAGCATCACAAAATATTTTATTAACTCCTGCCGAGTGATTGTCTAAAGCTGTGTGAACGGCATAAATAGCTATATCATTTTTAATTGCTTTTAAAATGGCGCGTTCCACATAATTTTTACCTGTGATTTTTTTAATTCCAGAAAACAATATCGGGTGAAAGCAAACGACTAGATTAGAGTTTTTAGAAATAGCTTCGTCAATTACATTTTCTAATGCATCGTGACAAACTAAAACTCCCGTACATTCGGTTTCAGAATCTCCGACTAAAAGTCCAACATTGTCAAAATCTTCGGCATAGGCCAAAGGAGCCATTTCTTCAAGAACCGATATAATATTTTTGATTTTCATTTTAAGATTTGTTTCAAGTTTTAGGTTTCAAGTTTCAAGTTCTTCGACTTGTGGCAAAACCTCAAACAAATTAACGAAAAAAATTATACTTTCGTAAAATGAACTTACTTCGAAAATTACTTTTCCCTTTCGCCATTTTATACGGATTCATTACTTCAATCCGCAATTTTCTTTTTGATAAAGGAATTTTAAAATCAACTTCATTTGATCTTCCTGTTATTGCAGTTGGAAATTTAAGCGTTGGCGGAACTGGGAAAACTCCTCAAATAGAATATTTGATTCGATTATTATCTGATAAATATAAAGTGGCAACTTTAAGTCGCGGTTATAAAAGAAAATCGGAAGGTTTTGTTTTGGCTGATGAAAATTCGAATGCTGAAATTTTGGGCGACGAACCTTTTCAGTTTTATCAAAAATTTCCAAATGTAATGGTTGCTGTTGACGCCAATCGTACAAATGGAATTCAGCAACTGCTTTCGCAAAAAGAAAAACCTGAAATTGTTTTGCTCGATGATGCCTATCAGCATCGAAAAGTAAAAGCAGGTTTTTACATTTTGCTTACTTCTTATGGAGATTTATTTGCAGATGATTTTATGCTGCCGACAGGAAATTTGAGAGAAAGTAGGAGTGGAGCAGAAAGAGCCAGTATCGTGGTCGTTACAAAATGTCCAAGTATTTTAACTGAAGAAGAACAAACTGCGATTAGATCAAGATTGAAGCTTAATTACAAGCAAAAGCTATTTTTTAGTTTTATTGATTATGATAATGTGATTTACGGTAAAAATGAAAAAATTTCCGTTAACGAAATTAAATCAGAATCAAAAATTCTTTTAGCCGGAATTGCGAAACCAAAACCATTTTTTGATTATTTAAAGAATGAAAACGATGAATGTTTGACTTTTCCAGATCATCATCATTTTTCTGATGCGGATCTAGATTCAATTCAAGTTAAAGCAAACGGCAGAAAAATAGTTACAACCGAGAAAGATTATGTGCGTTTAAAAGATTCAAAATTGGTTTCTCAATTGTATTATCTTCCAATAAAAAGTTCATTCATCAACCATCAGCAAGACTTCGATGCTACGATTTTAGAGTATGTAAAAGAAAACTTAGAATCTTAGTATCTCATAAGAACCTTTGTTAATCAAAAAACTTAGCAATAGTGCTGTAGAATTCGTCTGGTACAAAAGGTTTGGTAATAACATCATCCATTCCAAAAGAAAGAAGCATATCTCGGTTTTCGTCAAGCGAAATTGCTGTTAAGGCAATAATTGGAGTTGCTTTGTCAAATTCACGAATCAATTTAGTTGCTGTAGTTCCGTTAATACCAGGAAGATGAACATCCATTAAAATCATATCGAAGCGCTTGATTTTTAAAAGTTCGACAGCATCTTCTCCATTGTCAACAATCTCGCAGGTAATGTTTTTGTTTTCTAGCATTTTGCGAGTGATCATTTGATTGATCTTGTTGTCCTCAATCAATAAAATAGATTTGTTTTTCAATTGTTTGTCGTTATAAGGTTTTACTTCTTCAATTACTTCCAATGGTTCGTTGTTAATTTTAAAATTTAGTTTAAAGGTGAATGTAGAACCTTTGCCCACTTCACTTTTTAGTTTTATTTCGCCTCCTAAGAGTTCGATTAATTTTTTTACGATAGTTAATCCAAGGCCAGTTCCTCCGTATTTTCTATTTACTTCTATAGAGCCTTGAGAAAAACTTTCAAAAACAGTTTGGAGTTTATCCTCAGGAATTCCAATACCAGTATCCACAATTTCAAAGTAAACTGTTGCTTCTTCTCCTTCTTGCGAATACAATTTTGCAATAACATTTACATGTCCGTTTTGAGTAAATTTTAAAGCATTGTTGATTAAGTTTAATATAATCTGAGATAATTTGGTCGGATCACCAATTAGATTGTCTGGAATTGCTTTGTCTATTTCTAGATTGAAATAATTTTTGTTGGCAGTTGCTAGTTCTTTTAATGAACTTTGAATATTAAAAAGTAGTTCTTTCAAATTAAAGCTGATATTTTCAACTTCAACTTTAGTCGAATCAATTTTATTAATTTCTAAAATTTCATTGATAAAAGTAGTTAGATAATTACCAGAGAATTTTAAAGATTCTAAGTACTTTAATTGCTTTTTCTTTGGTTTGTCTTCAAGTAGAATATGGGTTATTCCGTTAATGGCGTTCAATGGCGTCCGGAGTTCATGGCTTACTGTAGATAAAAATTCAGATCTGGCTTTTGATGCTTTTTCTGCTTTGTTTTTAGCCAAAATCAATTCTTTGTTCTTTTCTCGAAGCAATAAATTATTCTGATTTCTAATGATATTGTTTTTGTACAATGCTAAACTCAAAAGAGATAAAATTGAAATTAAAGCAATTGCCAGAATACTAACCAACTTAGAATAGCGATATGTTTTGAGCTGAAATTTTTCTTCGCTTTCTTTTTTAATGGTGTTGTTTAAAGATTGATTTTTTTTGAATTTTGAGAATTCATCCAAATCAATTTTGGCATTCTTTAATTTTAAAATATAATTTTCAAGCTGGTAATGTTCGTCTAAATACGAATACGCTAGATCATAATTTTTATTTTGTTTGTAATATTGGCTAATTGCTAGAACGATTTTAGATTTCTTGGTAAAATCATTTATTTTGGTATTGTAATCTAATGCTTTGTCAAAATAAATCATTGCCGAATCATTTCGTTTAAGCTGTCCCTCAATTAGTCCAAGCTGATAATATGCATCTATTTTGGTTTTTATAATTGCATTGTTATCCGGCTTTTTGGTGATGGCTTTAAGAGTTTTTACTGCCGATTTAAGATCATTATTAGTCTTAAATGCCAAAGCTTTCTGATAATCTAAAACTGCGGCATTATCATTAATGTTTAGTTGTTTTAGTAAATCTGTGGCTTTCGTATAATAGACACTAGCCGTTTTGTAATCGCCTTTTGCTGTATTGGCTACTCCAATATAATGCAATGCCAAAACTTTTGTACAGCTTGGTTTTAAAGTGTCAAATAAAGAAACTGTTTTATGGAAGTTTTTTAAAGCTTCTTCAAATTTTCCTTGGTTATAATAAATTTTACCAAGCTTAAAAGTCTGATTTGCAAGATTCTCTTTTTTGCCATTTTCTTCACAAAAATTAATCGATTTTTCAGTGTAGTAAACTGCTTGATTGAACTTTTTATTGTTAAGATTAGAATTAGCGAGCTTGTTATAATACATGACGCTATCCGTATTCTTTTTGGCTTGAGAATACAAAAACGAGTTAAAAAAACAAACAACAATAAAAAGATAGTATTTCATGTATGGCAATGCTATTACAATGAATCTTATTTTTTTCTTATCAGTAAAATTAAATCGATCAACCTTGATGAATAGCCAATTTCGTTATCGTACCAGCCTACAACTTTTACCATTTTATCGATAACTGAAGTTAGCTGAGCATCAAATAAACAAGAATGTGTGTTGCCAATTACATCTACCGAAACAATCGGATCTTCGGTATAATCTAATATTCCTTTTAAATTTGTTTTTGAGGCTTGTTTGAATGCTTTATTTATTTCTTCAATGCTCACAGCACGTTTTACATTGAAGGTTATGTCTGTTAATGAGCCGTCTGGAACAGGTACTCTAATACCACATCCACCCATTTTGTTGTGCAATTTAGGAAAAATTTTCGTTAATGCCTTAGCTGCACCCGTAGTTGTTGGAACAATCGACTGGCTGGCACCTCTTGCACGGCGTAAATCCTTATGGGGCTGGTCATGAAGACTTTGGTCTGTTGTGAAAGAATGTATAGTTGTAATGTATGCTTGTTCAATTCCGCACAACTCTTCGATAATTTTAATCATCGGAGCGGCGTTGTTTGTGGTACAGCTCGCATTAGAAACTATATCTTCATTTCCTTCCAGAATATTTTGGTTTACACCTAGAACAACCGTTTTTATGGTGTCAACTTCTGATGGAGCAGAAAGAATTACTTTTTTTGCTCCAGCTTCTAGGTGCGCATTTAATTCTTCATGCGTTTTGTATTTACCTGTCGATTCGATTACAATATCAATCGAATGCGATTTCCAGTCTATGTTTGCAATATTTTTTTCGTGAAAAAAGAAAAAATGCCTTCCATCTACAATGATACTATTTTCGTCATGACTTACTTCAGCAGGCAAAACTCCATGTATACTGTCGTATTTAATTAAATGCGACATGGTTTTATTGTCTGCAATATCATTTATAGCTACGACTTCGATTTCGGGGTGATTTAAAAGCAATCGGAATAAATTTCTTCCAATTCTTCCAAACCCATTAATAGCAATTCTTGTTTTCAATGTTTTGTTTATTCGTTTAACTGTTTAATCGTTTAATCGGTTTTACAATTAAACGATTAAACGATTAAACTTTTTTTATAAAATATGTTTTTGTGCTTTATAAGAAGAACGAACAAGAGGTCCGCTTTCTACATGTCTAAAACCTAATTCAATACCAAATTGTTCATATTTGGCAAATTGCTCAGGCGTAATAAATTCTTTTACAGGAAGATGTTTTTTACTTGGCTGTAAATATTGTCCAATAGTAACCACATCAACATTTGCATTTCTCAAATCAGTCATAGTCTGGAAAACTTCTTCTTCTGTTTCGCCAAGCCCAAGCATAATTCCAGATTTTGTTCTATTGATTCCTTTTTCTTTTAAATAACGAAGGACTTCTAAACTTCTGTCATATTTTGCCTGAATACGAACTTCGCGAGTTAAACGTCGTACCGTTTCCATGTTATGAGAAACAACTTCAGGATTTGCTTCTACAATACGATCAAGGTTTCTTTCAATTCCTTGGAAGTCTGGGATCAAAGTTTCAAGAGTAGTTTGAGGATTCATTCTTCTGATAGCTCTTACAGTTTCCATCCAAATGATAGAACCGCCATCTTTAATATCATCTCTATCAACACTGGTAATTACAGCGTGTTTAATGTTCATGATTTTAATAGAACGAGCTACTTTTTCAGGTTCATCCCAATCTACTGTTTCTGGTCTTCCGGTTTTTACACCGCAGAAACCGCAAGAACGAGTACAAACATTTCCTAAAATCATGAAAGTTGCAGTTCCTTCACCCCAGCATTCGCCCATGTTAGGACAGCTTCCAGAAGTGCAAATGGTATTTAAACTATATTTATCAACTAAACCTCTAAGCTCAGTATATTTTTGTCCGATAGGTAATTTTACTTTTAACCACTTTGGTTTTGTGGTTTGTATATTTTCAGTGACTGTTTCCATATATCAATGTTCAAAGTACAAAGATACGGAATGTAGTTTATTTAGAGATGTTTATTTGCTTTTCGTTTGCTTTTGTTGAAAGAACAGACATTTTTGCAATAAATAAGTTTTAATGTTAATACTTTGATTTAAAATGTTTTTTTGACTTTGTTTTCCTTGCTTATTGTTTCTTCTTCTGACGTTTTGGCTATTTTATTGTAAAATAAGAATATAACCTTAATCTGTTACAAATTTGACTTCTTCAGATATTGTAAAATTTATGCTGTACTAATTTTGCTGTTAATTTAACAGTTTAAAAACATGAAAAAGAAATTTATTCTAGTAGGAATGTTGTTTGCAGCTCTTGGCTTTGGTAAAATAGAGGCACAAATACTTTCGGATAAATCAATGGGAGCTTTGAGCAAAGGTGTTTCAGGATTTACTTTTAGTGATGCGGATGCGGCGGCTCTAGCAAAAAAATCTATCGATGAAATGGATGCAAATAATCCCGTTGCAACACCCGCAGATGGCTACTCAATTCGTTTAGATCGAGTATTTGGAAAACACATAACCACCGAAGGGGTAACTTTAAATTATAAAGTATATCTGGTAAAAGATATTAATGCTTTTGCTTGTGCTGACGGTAGTGTTCGCGTGTTTGCAGGTTTGATGGATATTATGGATGATAATCAATTGCTTGCTGTTATTGGGCATGAAATTGGGCATGTTGTTAATCATGATACAAGAGACGCAATAAAAGCGGCTTATAAAAAAGAAGCTCTTATGGATGCTGCATCATCACAATCTGGAAAAATGGAAACGCTAACCAATTCTCAATTAGGACAAATAGGAAGTGCCATGATTGATAGCAAACACAGCCGAAAACAAGAATCTGAGGCAGATGCTTTCTCTTATAATTTCATGAAAAAAAATGGCTATGATGTGAATGCTGTAGAATCTGCTTTTAGAATTCTGCAAAATTTAAGCGAAGGAGCTGAGTCGTCTTTTATGACCAAAATGATGAGTTCTCACCCAGATTCTGGAAAAAGAGCCGATGATGCTAAGAAAAAGGCAACAAAAGACGGTTTGTATCATGCTTATGTGCAACAGAAAATTGATAACACAGCGCCTGTAAAAGCAAAAACAACGACAACGGCTAAAAAAACGACTGCAAAAAAGAAATAATTTTTTTGATATAAAGGTAAAAGGCAAATTCATTAGAGTTTGCCTTTTTTTGTTTTAAAATATTGTTAGATAATATTTTAAGCGACTGCAGTATAGCTAGTTTAAAAATTATACCTTTAAATGTTAAAAAACTAGATTTCTAATAGAAATGTGAAAATGTTATTATAGTATATTTGTTGTTAAATTAATAAAAGTAAAAAATGAAAAAGAAATTTATTGTATTGGGAGTTTTATTGGCCGCTTTTAGTTTTACTAAAACAAATGCACAGATTAATCTGGGAGATAAAGCAATTGGGGCAGTTCAAAAAGGAGTTACTGGTTTTACTTTTAGTAATGCTGATGCAGCAAAACTATCTAAAGAAGCCGTTGATAAATTAGACGCTGAACATGAAATTGCTGGACCGACAGATGGTTATACTTTAAGATTAAATCGTGTTTTTGGCAAACATGCATCTGGAGAAGGATTTACTTTAAATTATAAAGTGTATAAATTGAAAGAAGTAAATGCTTTTGCAACTGCAGACGGAAGCGTTCGTGTGTATTCTGGATTAATGGATATCATGGATGATAACGAATTAGTTGCTGTAATTGGACACGAAATCGGACACGTTGCAAACAACGATTCTAGAGATGCTGTTCGTGCAGCTTATCAAAAAGAAGCTTTAATGGATGGAGTTGCTTCTCAGTCGGCAACTGTGGCAACAGTAACAGATAGTCAGCTTGGAAAAATTGGAAGCGCGATTATTGATAGTAAATACAGCCGTAAACAAGAATCTGAAGCCGATTTATTTGCTTATAATTTCATGAAGAAAAATGGTTATGATGTAAATGCTGAAGAATCTGCTTTTAGAATTTTGGCAAAAATGAGCGAAGGATCTGAAGCGTCATTTATTGATCAAATGATGAGTTCGCATCCAGATTCTAAAAAGAGAGCAGATGATGCTAAGAAAAGAGCAGAAAAAGATGGTTTGTACAAACCATATGTACAGCAGAAAATTGTAAATACAGTTCCTGTAACAAGCACTAAAAAGACAACTACAACAACCAAAAAGAAAACGACAACAACCAAAAAGAAATAAGAGTTGTTCTTTAGAATTATAAACCCCAGCAATGCTGGGGTTATTTTTTTATCCTAATACATGAAAAGCAAGAACTTTTTGCACTTCATAAACATTAACCGATTTGTTGAATTGTTTTACAATACTTGGTTGCTGTTCGCTTGAGATCCAGATTTTTAATTCGGCATCAAGATCAAAAGTTCCTGCAGTTTCTACACTGAATCTTGTAATATTTTTGTAAGCAATAGATTTGTATTCTGTTTTGCTTCCTGTAATTCCTTGCACATCAACTAAGATTAATCTTTTGTTGGTAAAAATAAAAGTGTCGCGAATAAGTTTAAAACCCATTTCGATTTCTTCATTTGTAGTTAAAAGCTGCCCATACTTTTTGATTAAATCTTCTGAACTTACAGAACCTGCATTACCAAGAATGGCTGAAAATATTCCCATTATTTTGTTTTTAATTAGTTGAAATGAATTCCGTTTTGAAGAGGTAAATGTAGTGGATTTTAAACGAATATAAACAAAAAAGCAGAACCTAAAGTTCTGCTTTTTACTTTTCAAAATATCTATAATTAGTCAACTTCTGTTTTTATTGTAATAGGAAGATTGTATGCAGTTCGTACTGCTTGTCCGTTAAGAACTCCTGGAGTCCATTTTGTTTTTAATGATTTTAAAACTCTAATAGCTTCTTTGCCCATTCCGTAGCCAGGATCATTTTTTACCATAATGTCAGTAAGTGATCCGTCTTTTTCAACTACAAACGATACATACACTTTTAATGTTTTTTCTACATCAAGTTCTGGTCTGCGGAAATTATTTCCAACATATTTGTAAAACTGTGCAATTCCGCCTGGGAATTCTGGAAGCTTATCCAAAACAGCAATAGAGACAGGCTCATTAGTTGGTGGTGCAACCGAAGCAACTTCACCATTTCCTCCAGAAGAAGGCATTGTATTAATTGCAGGTCCATTTCCAGTTGTATTGTCTGAAACAGGCACATTTTCTGTATTTACTGCAATGTTTTCCACTGCATCTTGTGTTCTACTAACAACAGGATTTGTCAACTGAACCGCATCTGTTTTTGGAGCTGTGCTATGTTCAACCATAGGCGCAGGCGGAGCTGGCGGTGGCGGCACAACAATTGGATCCACAGGTATAACTGTAGGTTTGTAGATTGTTGGTTCTGGCTCTACTTCAACGGGTGAAGTCCTAAATAGTTTGCTAATAAGTACTGGTGTACTTCCTAAAGCCGTTATTAACAATAAACCCATAAAGAGAGCTGTAACAGAATTTTTGGAATTCTCCTGGCGTAATTGATACGCGCCGTATTCTTTGTTTTTGTTCTCGAAAACAAGATCGGTCCACTTGTTTTCATAAATGCTTAATTTAGACATAATTTTTGGGTTTTAAGGTTAAGTAACTTTAAATCATACGCAGAAAAGGTTTAGGGTTGAGCTAACAACGTAGAAGTTGTAGTTTTAATGTTGTGAAAATATATCTATTTTAAGAATAAAGGTAAGAATTGTTTATTCTTTGATTAAAGATAGTAAATTATCTGTTACGTTCAATGATTTCTGCTAATAATTTTTTAGCACGCAAAAGTTTTACTTTGACGCTACTTAAAGGTTCGTCAATCTTAGCCGCAATTTCCTGATAAGACATTTCTTGGAAATAACGAAGCTGAATTACTTCTTGATAATGTGGTTTAAGTTCTTTGATGCATAAGAGCAGACGAGAGAGATTCTGTTCTTTAATTAAAGCATCTTCTGCAGATGGAGTAGGGTCTGCAATGTTGTATGCCTGTTGGTCTTCATTGTCTGTGATTTCTATAAAAAGATTGGTTTTCTTTTTTCGAAGTAAATCAATATAGACATTTTTTGCAATTGCAATAAGCCAGGTATTAAACTGAAATTCTGGATTATAAGAAGCTATTTTGTCAAAAGCTTTAGAGAACGTTTCTATGGTAATATCTTCTGCGGTGGTTTCATTTTCGGTTCGTTTGAGCATAAACGAATACACCTCATTCCAATAATGATCTAATAAAAAAGTAAAGGCGATCTGATCGCCTTTTTTTGCTTTTTCTATTTTAGAATTTATTTCCAATATACTGGTTTTGAAAAGATATTAGTTATAAAGATATTAATTTGCGTTAATATAAGCGCTATCTCAACAACTGGAAACCAAATTTTAATATCTTTTTCTTTTAGTTTTCCTGCTGAAAATCCGATTACTGTCCATACAACAGTGTAACGTGTTGCTAAAATTGCTAATACGGCGATCCATTGAAATTGAAACGCTAACAATATTATAACTGACAAAAAGAAAAATAATTGCGAAAGAAAGAACAAACCTAACTGCATTTTGTCAAAAAACTTGTAATGTTCTGCAGTAGAAACATGTCTTCTTTTTTGAGTAAACCATTCCTTATAAGTTGTCTTAGGTCTTGAATATGTAAAACTTTCAGGTGTATAAGAAATAGTGGTATTTGTTTTATTCGCCGCTTGGTTAATGAACAAATCGTCATCGCCAGAACGAATCTGAATATGGTCAATAAAACCATTTACATTAAAAAATTCTTCTTTTTTATAAGCAAGATTTCTGCCGACTCCCATGTATGGAAGTCCCATTTTTGCCCAAGAAAAATATTGCATTGCTGTTAAAACAGTTTCAAAACGAATAATTTTGTTTAAAAACGAACGCTCTACTTTCTCATAGCCACCATAACCCAAAACGATAGTTTTGTTCATAGTAAAATGAGAAGACATGGAAGAAATCCAATCTTTAGAATTTGGGAAACAATCTGCATCTGTAAAAAGTAAATAATCTTTCTTTGCTGCTTTTATTCCAAGCGTTAAAGCGTATTTTTTATTTCCCCAAAAAGCCTCATTGTTTTCGACTTTAACCAAACGGATATTAGAGAATTCTTTTTCAAATTCTTCAAAAACTTCAAGAGTTTCATCGCTAGATGCGTCGTCAATTAGAACAACTTCGAAATCTGGATAATCTTGCTGTGCCAAAAGCGGAATGTATTTTTTTACATTCTCTTCTTCGTTTTTAGCGCATACAATTACAGAAACCGGAAGATTTTTAGGTTTCACATGTTGAGGTTTGGCAAAAGCAAATTTTCCAAAAACTCCTAAATAATAAAATAATTGAACTACGACAATAGCAATAAAAAAGTAAAATATGTATATAAGCATCTGATTTATTTGGTTCTATTAATTTCACGTTCTGCGACTGCAAATGTACTTATCAATTCGCTAAATTCAATAACCAAAACCGATTTACTTTCGGCATTTTGACATTTCTTTTGCAACAGCAATAGACTGAGGGTTTTCGGTTTTTTCCAGTTCCGAAATTATATTTTTGTAATTGTGATCGTCGCGGTTTTGGGACAGTTTTTTTGTAGCTTGAATTTCTTCAATTTCGATTTCAAAACCAAAAATTCCACGGGCTTCCCGCATAGTTTTTTCAGATAAATCTTCAACACAAATAGGGTTCTTAGAATTCGCTTCGTATTTGTCTACAAGTTTTTTCAGTTGTTCTACAGAAGTTTCATAATCTACAATCTTGATTTTTCCGTAAACATGTACGGCTATGTAATTCCATGTTGGAACATTTTCGTGATCATACCAAGACGATGAAATATAACTGTGTGGTCCTGTAAAAATAGCTAGAACCTGATCGTTTGCTGCAAAACCTTCTGCTTGTGGATTCAGTTTTGAAATATGCCCTTGTAAAATTTCCTTTCCATCAGAATTTAATTCTAATTCTATCTGAATATGAGTTGCGCACAACTTCCCGTTAGTCTGATTAACTAGAATTCCAAAGCTGTTTTCTTTTAAAAAAGCTCTAATTTCTTCAGGATTTTCGTTTTTATATAGGTCAGGTGTGTACATTATTTGTGGTTTAAGAAAGATTTACAAATAAATTTTTATGTTTAATTTTCAGCAACTTCTTTATCTAAATTAAACAATTTTGAATTTACGCTAAAATAAATAAGGAAAAGTCCAATGATCGTAAAAACAATTCCTTCGATTAAACATTGTATGGCAAAATCATCTGAAAGCATTACTCTGATTGGTCTAAAAAGAAGTGAAAATATTTCTTTTCTAAAAAACTTTAATCTTAAAAGAACATACAAGGCGATTGCAAGCAAAATAGTGTTTATAGAAGAAAGTTTACGTTTCCAGTTAAGAAATGCAACGTAGAAAATGCCCATTAAAAGAGCAAAAAAGATCCATATAAAAACACTTGGCCAGAAATTGGAAACATCTTCATTTGTAGGGAATAATCTGTTCCAATTTTCGGGTTTTTGAAACTGAAATTGATTTTTCATGCAAATGACTTTTTCTGCAACAGTAAATAAACGCAACTGAAAAATGCCATTAATTAGGAAAATCATTCCTAGAAATTGAACTAAAAGAATTCCTATGTTTAGTTTTTTCATTAAAGATTTAAAAAATGAAGATTATATTTAAATCACATTAACTTCCGCCTCGATCTGAATGCCGAAAGTTTCAAAAACCGTTTTCTGGACTTCTTTCGAAACCGCTAAAATTTCTTGACCTGTCGCGTTTCCGTAATTTACCAAAACTAAAGCTTGATTTTTATGAACTCCAGCATCGCCAAAACGTTTTCCTTTAAAACCTGCTTGCTCAATCAGCCATCCTGCAGGAACTTTTACTTCTGTTTCCGAAACTTCATAAAATTTCATTTCTGGGAATTTTTGGTGTATTTTTTCAAAATCAGATTTCAATAAAATCGGATTTTTAAAGAAACTTCCACTATTTCCTAATTCTTTTGGATCTGGCAATTTACTTTGTCTAATAGCGATTACAGCATTACTTACATCTTTTAAAGTTGGTTCTGTAATGTTGTTTTTAGCCAATTCAGCCAAAATATCTCCGTAAGATGTATTGATTTTATGATTGCGTTTGGTCAGTTTAAAAATAACCGAAGTAATGATATATTGGTCTTTAGCTTCATGTTTGAAAATACTTTCGCGGTAGCCAAAATTACATTCGGCGTTCTCAAAAGTTTTTATTTCCTGAGTTGCAATATTTATGGCTTCACAAGAAACAAAAGTGTCTTTAATTTCCGTTCCATAAGCGCCAATATTTTGCACTGGAGTTGTGCCGACATTTCCAGGAATTAGTGACATATTTTCTAATCCGCCGAAATTGTTGTCGATTGTCCAAAGAACGAAATCGTGCCAAGTTTCTCCTGCTTGACTTTCGACCCAAACAAAATCGTCGTCTTCTTTTGTGATTTTTTTTCCTTTTAAATCGATATGAATAACCAGCGCCTCAATATCTTTTGTCAAAAGCATATTGCTTCCGCCGCCCAAAATGAATTTTTTCTCGTTTTTGTTTTCTGCTAAAACTGTTTTTAATTCATCAATAGAATGAACCGCAACAAATTGTTTAGCACTGGCTTCAATGCCGAAAGTATTATATTTTTTTAAAGAAAAATTGGATTGGATTTCCATAAATAAAAGGCTTTTTAAGTTCCGAAACTTCGGAAAAATTCTGAGATCAAAAGTAACGATTATAATTTATTTGAGTAGATTTTCTGTAAAAAGACTTTTTTCAAAATTTTACTTTATGGCTTCAATAAATCGCTGCATTTCTTTCATTGTGCCAATAGTAATTCTGGTCCATTTTCCGTTTTCTTCGTAGATTTTTGTTCCTTGTATATTATTGGCTTCTAATTGCTTGAAAAAATCTTTTTTATAATTGTCTAAAGAAAAATAAATAAAGTTTGCGTGTGAAGGAATGCATGTTAAATTTAGTTTAGTAAGCTGGTCGATAGTGTATTTTTTTACTTCTTCATTTGCCGTGTGTACTTGCTGAATAAATTTATCGTCATTTAGCGATGCTATCGCCGCAGCTGTAGATACCACACTAACAGACAAATTTGGAGAAGATTTTAAAATGCTAAGTTCTTCAATTGTTGACGAAGATGCAACTGCGTAGCCTATACGAGCACCGGCTAGACCATACATTTTTGAAAAAGTTTTTGTAACGATTAAGTTTTTATTTTCGATTACAAGATTACTTAATGATTTTTCTTTTGTGAAATCAAGATATGCTTCGTCTACAAAAACAATTGCTTTTTTAGAAGCTTCTTTTACAAAAGAAATTAGTTGCTCATAATCGCAAATTGTTCCTGTCGGATTATTGGGATTACAGATATAAATCATTTTTGTATCAGAATCAATTGCTTTTAGCATTGCAGTTAAATCATGTTTTTTATCAGCAGTTAGCGGAACTGTGATTTTTTTTAACCCTAATTTCTCAGAAGGAAATGTCCAATAATTAAAGGTTGTTTCGGCCAGTATAAAATTGCCTTTTTGTAAAGCAGTATATTGAAGAACCAAGTCTAGAATTTCTGTTGAGCCAGCGCCAAGTAAAATATTCTGGTTTGAAACATTGTTTTTTGTAGCAATAAGTGCAATTAATTCGTCTGAAAGATTCCAGCCATATCGATTACTATTATTAATGCTTTTTTGCATGGCAGCACGAGCAAGTGGAGAAGGTCCGTAAGGATTTTCATTTGATCGTAATAATATGGGCGACTGGTCTACATCTGGAAGTATATATGTTTCTGGTGGAGTGTTTGCGAATGTTTCAAATTGGCAGAGGCCTAATCCAACTGCACCTAAACCTATTTGTTTTAACCAGTTTCTTCTATTGCTCATATTACTAAAGAATTAAATTAGACAATTTGTTTTAGTAATATGTCGTTGAGTTTTAATAAAAGTTACGATGTAGTTTTTACCGCAAAGACACAAAGTTTGCGCAAGGAGCGCTAAGCTTTGTGTTCTTTGCGCAGATCTTAGCGAACTTTGCGGTTAAATTATTTTCTAGAATCAATCAATTTGTGATATTGATCAGCGATAACCTTCATATTAATATCATAATTTGCATTTTCCTCCACAAATTTTCTATTTCGAATAAGTGTTTCATTTCTTAATTCAGGATTTTCTAAAGACCAGATTAATTCATTGGCTAACATTTCAATATTATCAATTGTAATTAATTGACCATTTTCTCGATGCGTAATCCAACTTTGGTTTCCGGGAATGTCTGAAACAACTGGAAAACAATTAGAGGCCATTGCCTCAAACAAAGATGCAGAAACACCTTCGGTAATAGGCATGCTGATATAAATATTCGATTGTTGTAGTAATTTTGGAAGTTCTGTATTCGGGATTCTTCCTGTAAAAATTACTTTATTTTCGATTTGAAGTTCTTTAGATAAATCTTTTAAATACTGCAATCTTGTTCCGTCGCCAACAATTGTCAAAGAAAAATCAATTCCCTTTTGATGTAAAATTCCAAATGCTTTTAATATACAATCGTGTCGATATTCAGGCATTAAAGAACGCGTTACAATAGCTTCAATTTTATTTGAGTTGTTTGTGGATGGAGTAAAAAGCGATAAGTCAATTCCTTTTGGAAGTATTAAAACTTTATCCATGTCAACGCCAGTTGCTTTCATGTGAATTGCCATAACTGGTCCCCAGGCATGAATTAAATGCGCTTTTTTGAAAGCATATTTCTGAATGAATTTTTTAAAAGGGTATAATTTAGATTCCTCTGGCCATAAATCGGTACGGCCTTGCTGTGCGATTGCAATGGTTTTTGATCCAGATAATGCTGCAAGAAAACCATAGCTGGTAGTTCTTTCTGCAATAACCATATCTGGTTTTTCTTTTTTAATGATTTTTCGAATAGAAAGAGGAGAGAAGAAATACTCTAAAATACGCTTGAATCTATGATTGTTAGATGTTTGAAGTTCCCAAGTGACAATTTCAAAATCGCCAAATTCTTTGAGGCCTTTCATCCAAGTGATAGCATCGGCGCGGTAAGATTCTCCAAGAAAAAGTATTTTCCTTTTCATTCAGTAAATGAGTTTTTGTCGCCGCGAATTTCACAAATTTTCACTAATTAATTCGTGTCAATTCGTGAAATTCGTGGCGTTTTATCTTTTTCTAGAATTCTTCAGTGTCTAAAGCTCGGTTTATAAATTCGTTTAAAGGTTTTAGAGCAATCAATTTCTGGCTTATCTTTTTTACAAAGTCTTTCTGAGTAACTTCGGAGATGTCATATTTTTGAGTTGCCGTAAAACTTTTCAGTTTCAAAAACTCAATTGCTGGATGGTCTTTTTCGTAACCGCGAGGCATGCTTTTTAGTGAATTGTTTTCGTTTATATCTAAACTTCCAAACTCTTTTTTGAAGTTTTTGTCATTTAAGATTTCCTGTAAATCATCGTAGAAAAAAGCAATTTCTTTACGGACTTTTTTCAAATCTTCAGATTCGGGAGAATAAAATCCGCCAGCAATAAAACTTGCTCCTTTCTCAATATGTACATAATATCCGGCGCGGTTTAAACCTTTTGTTCCGCCAGACATCCAGATTCCTAAATGCGCTTTGTATGGAGATTTGTCTTTTGAGAATCGAATGTCACGATTAATTCTGAAAGTGCAATTTTTTACTTCCAATAATTCTAGTGAAGGATCAAGCGGTTTCATTGCATCTAGAAAATCGCTTACCAATTGATGATAATCTTTCTTGAAAACTTCATATCGTTTTTTGTTTTCTTGAAACCATTCTCGATTATTGTTCTTTTTTAAATCGTCTAAAAATTGCAATGATTCTTTCGCTAACATATTCCTTAATATATTTTATTGCAGTTAATTTTTAAGTTTTTTGTTTAAGCTAATTTAATGATTTCTATTTTGGAATTGATTCTAAAAGCTGATACAAATTATATCAATTTTTAAGGAATCGGATAAAATCACAAATTAAATATCTTATAGGTCTGATGCGTCGATTTTACAATCGCTTCAGTTCTTTCTGGATGAGTGTCAGAAATAAAAAGTTGTCCAAACGTCTCGCTGTTTACCATTTCTATGATTTTGGCAACACGCGTTTCGTCTAATTTGTCAAAAATATCATCAAATAAAAGAATAGGTTTTACACCACTTTGTTTTTTCAAGAATTCAAATTGCGCCAATTTTAAAGCAATCAGAAAAGATTTCTGCTGTCCTTGCGATCCGAATTTTTTTATCGGATGTGAATCAATTTCAAAAGACAAATCATCTTTATGAGTTCCAACGGTTGTGTAGTGCAACGCTCTATCTTTGTTGATGTTTTCCTGTAAAAGTATCAAAAGATCTTTTTCGAATAAATGGCTTTCGTAAACCAACTGCACACTTTCTTCAGATCCTGTAATTGCTTGATGATGTCTATTAAATATAGGTATAAACTGCTCTAAGAAATCTTTTCGTTTTTCAAAAATCGATTTGCCGTAGCCTTGCAGTTGTTCGTTATATATAGATAAGGTATCGTTGTCAAAGACATGATTGAGAGCAAAATATTTTAAAAGTGCATTTCGCTGCGTAATTACCTTTTGGTATTGTATTAATTCGTGCAGATAAGTCGCGTCTAATTGCGAAATCACGCTGTCCATAAATTTACGACGTGTTTCACTTCCTTCAATAATCAAATCGCGATCGGCTGGCGAAATAATTACAAGCGGAATAAACCCAATATGATCTGAAAATTTATCGTAAGGTTTTCCGTTTCGCTTTAAAACCTTTTTTTGCCCTTTTTTTAAACTGCAAACAATCTGTTCTGTTCTCTCATTTTTTTCGAGTTCGGCATCAATTACAAAAAACTCTTCACCGTGTTTGATATTTTGTACAGCAAGCGGATTAAAATAACTTTTTCCGTAAGCTAAATGGTAAATAGCATCGAGCACATTGGTTTTTCCAATGCCATTTTTACCCACAAAACAGTTGATTTTGATGTCAAAATCAAAACTTGCTTCAGAAAAGTTCTTGTAATTGAATAATGAGATTTTGTTTAAATGCATTTTTAGGGACTCCAAGTGTAAAATTCACCGTTTTTGAACAGTAAAAATTTGAGGCTGCAAATTACCGAAAATTATCGATATAATTGGCTTTAGAGCGATTCTCAGCCAATTTATTTTAGCGCTTCCGCGAAAGTACAAATCACAAAAGAAAATATTTCTTTTAAAATAGTGATAAAATTGAAATTTTTTACGTCATTTTCAATAAAAATTTTATTTTTGCCGTTCACTAAATAAATTTTAAATGGCAACTTACAATAAAAGAGGATATAAGACACCAAAAGAAAAGGAAGTAAAAGAAGTGGTTACTGAAGAGCAACAAGTAGTTATTGACGAAAAAGACAGCACAACAGCTGGAGTTTTCTCAAAATTAGATGAAACGGCTTCAAGAACTGAGGATTGGGTGGCTAAAAATCAAAAAATCATTATTGGTTTAGTTGCTGGTATTGCAGTTGCTACAATTGGATATTTGGCTTACCAAAAATTTATTGCAACTCCTAAACAAGAAGAGGCTGCAAGTGAAATGTTTGTTGCGCAACAAAACTTTGAAAAAGCTGTAAATGGTGTTTCTAGCGATTCATTATTCAAATTATCATTAAACGGTTCTGAAGGTAAATTCGGATTTATCAAAATCGCTGACGAATATTCTGGAACTGATGCTGGAAATTTAGCAAACTACTATGCTGGTATCGCTTACTTGAATACTGGTAAATTTGATGAGGCAATTAAATATTTAGGTGAGTTCAAATCTAAAGATGTAATCTTGAGTGCATTAGCTAAAGGTGCTACAGGAGATGCTTATTCTCAAAAAAATCAGCAAAAAGAAGCTTTAGATTTTTATGTAAAAGCTGCTGAATCTAACAAAAATGATTTTACAACGCCTCGTTTCTTATTAAAAGCTGGAAAAACTGCTTTGGCTTTAGGGCAAAAAGAAGATGCTTTGAAATACTTTAATGACATTAAAGATAATTACGACAGTACTCCAGAAGCTGCATCTGTTGATGCTTTGATCGGATTAGCACAATAATTATACTATTTGAGTTCAGTTTTTAGATTTTAGATTCGTATTTTAGCAGTCTGAAATTTAATAACAAAAATAGTACAGATGGCTACTGAAAATAAAAATCTATCAGAATACGATAAAAACACAATCCCAAACGCGAAAGACTTTCGGTTTGGGATTGTTGTTTCTGAATGGAATGATACTATAACAGAAGGACTTTATAATGGTGCTTTTGACGCTTTGGTTGATTGCGATGTTCCTGCTCAACAAATTATCCGTTGGAATGTTCCTGGAAGTTTTGAGTTGATCTACGGAGCTAAAAAAATGCTTCAAACACAAAATGTTGATGCGGTTATTGTAATTGGATGTGTAATTCAAGGAGAAACTAAACATTTTGATTTTGTTTGTGAAGGCGTTACACAAGGAATTAAAGATTTGAATGTTCAAACTGATGTTCCAGTTATTTTCTGTGTTTTAACAGATAATAATATGCAACAGTCAATTGATAGAAGTGGAGGAGTTCACGGAAACAAAGGAACTGAAGCGGCGATTGCAGCAATTAAAATGGCTTATATTCGTCAGCAAGCTTCAATAGCTCACATTTTTAATCAGCCATTACTAACTTCTGGAGCAATTCAAATTGAAGATTCTCCGAAGAAAATAGAAAACGAATAAGCACATTTGTTTTAAAAAATATTAAAACCTATACTGTGTAATAACGGTATAGGTTTTTTGTTTTTTTTATGATTGTTCTTATTCTAAAAGCCAATCAAAATTTACTAAATTTGTACTTCTTGGTTTGCAAAAACCTAATCTAACTTTTAAACTTATTTTTGCTTAATGTCGAGTATTATTCAATTGCTTCCTGATCACGTTGCTAACCAAATTGCTGCTGGAGAGGTGGTTCAAAGACCAGCTTCAGTCGTAAAAGAATTGTTAGAAAATGCTGTAGATGCGAAGGCAACTGATATTAAATTAATTATTAAAGATGCGGGCAAATCATTAGTCCAAGTTATTGATAATGGAGTCGGAATGACAGTTACAGATGCACGTTTGTGCTTTGCGCGTCATGCCACTTCAAAAATTCGTCAGGCAGAAGATTTATTTTCGCTTGGTACAAAAGGTTTTCGTGGAGAGGCTTTGGCTTCTATTGCAGCGATTGCACACATGGAAATGAAAACGAAACAGGACCAAGACGAACTAGGTACGCATATTGTAATTGAAGGAAGTAAATTTGTTTCGCAAGAAGTGGCTGTTTTGCCAAAAGGAACTTCATTTGCGGTTAAAAACTTGTTTTTTAATATTCCTGCTCGCCGTAATTTCTTAAAATCAGATACGGTTGAATTTCGTCATGTTATGGATGAGTTTCAGCGTGTAGCATTAGCGCATCCTAATATTCATTTTAGCTTTTACCATAACGGAAGTGAGATGTATAATCTTCCAGCAGCAGGATATCGCCAGCGAATTGTTGGTATTATGTCTGGAAAAACGAATGAAAAATTAGTTCCTGTAAACGAAGATACCGAAATTATAAATGTTCAAGGTTTTGTATGTAAACCTGAATTTGCTAAGAAAAATAGAGGAGAGCAGTTCTTTTTTGTAAACGATCGATTTATAAAAAGCAGTTTCTTGCATCACGCTGTAATGTCTGCATATGATGGATTACTGAAAGACGGTTCTCAGCCAAGTTATTTCTTGTATTTGCAGGTTCCACCAAACACAATTGATATTAATATACACCCAACTAAAACGGAAATTAAATTTGATGACGAGCAAGCATTATATGCTATTTTAAGAGCCTCTATAAAGCATAGTTTAGGACAATTTAATGTTGCGCCGGTTTTAGATTTTGATAGAGATTCTAATTTAGATACGCCATATCATTATAAAGATGTAGAAGCAGAAGTACCAACGATTCAAGTAGACGGAACTTTTAATCCATTTACTGATGATAAAACCAATCAGCATTACAGTAAAGCTGGTTCGGGGTCATCAGGATATAGTTCTGGTTCTTCTTTTTCGTCTTCATCTTCTTCATCAGGATCATCATCTTCTGGATCATATTCAGGATATTCTAAAAGAGTAGAACCAACTGCAAGCTGGGAGAGTTTATATGTTGGTTTAGATGTTGAAAATCCAGAAAGCATTGAAAGTTCGCCTTTTACATTCGAAAACGAAGAAGTGACTTCTTCTTTATTTAATGACGAAGATGTAGAACAAGCTACTCAGAAAACGTATCAAATTCATAAAAAATATATTGTTTCGCCAATAAAATCAGGAATGATTATTGTTGATCAACAGCGCGCGCATCAGCGAATTTTGTACGAACAATTTTTACTGAATATGACGGTCAATCAGGCCTCGAGCCAACAGTTGCTTTTTCCTTTAGATTTGTTTTATTCAGCATCTGAAATGGAATTAATCGAAGAGTTAAAACCTTCACTGGCAACAACAGGATTTGTTTTCGACGAAAGTAAAACGGATCATGTTGTAATTTCTGGAATTCCAGTAAATATTACAGAAAGCGAAGTTTCGCAGGTCATAGAGCAATTATTGAGCGATTTACAAGACGGAATTCCTGGTAATAGCTACAGTCAGAACGATACAATTGCAAAGTCAATGGCCAAAAGTTTAGCGGTTAAAACAGGATCTTATTTAACCGAAAAAGAACAAGATAATATAGTAAACGGATTGTTTGCTTGCAAAGATCCAAATATTTCACCTTTTCAAAAACCTACTTTCATCACCATGCGTGTTGAAGATATAGATAAAAAGTTTGCAGTATGATGAATATCACACCAGTAGTTAAGCAACTACTAATTATTAATATAATATTTTTTATTGGGGCTCAGTTAGTGCCAATTTCTTATGAATATCTTGCCCTTTTCTTTCCGGAAAATCCAGAATTTAAAGTTTGGCAGCCGGTTACTCACATGTTTATGCATGGCGGTTTTGCTCATATCGCATTCAATATGTTTGCATTGTATTCTTTTGGATCTACATTAGAACATTTTTGGGGAGGAAGAAAATTTTTATTTTTCTATATCTCATGTGGGCTAGGAGCAGCTTTGGTGAATTTTGCGGTTAATTATTACTTTTATCAAGATAGCCTTAATATTTTGATGGGACACGGGTTTGCGAAAGCGGATATATTAAATATCTTAAATCAAGGAAAGATTGATACTAGATGGCAGCAAATTTTGACAGTCTCAGAATTTAAACATTTTACAAGTGCCTATTTCGGAACTGTGGTCGGGGCTTCTGGAGCAATTTATGGATTGTTGGTGGCTTTTACTTTTATGTTTCCAAATGCAGAACTGGGAATTATGTTTATTCCTATTCCAATAAAGGCAAAATATTTTGTGCCAATTTACATGCTTTTATTTGATGGTTTCTTCGGAATTTTTGGAAGTTCGCTGATGGGAATAGAATCTGGAATCGCACATTATGCGCATATTGGCGGTGCATTTTTTGGATTTATGATTATGTGGTACTGGAAAAAAAATCAGTTTAATAACAACCGTTGGAATTAATTTTTAACTTTAAAGTACGAATTCTAAAATAGAAGAATTTTTATGAATATTCTAGACGATTTAAAATTACAGTATAGATTGGGTGGTATTGCTATGCGAGTTATGTATTGGAACGTAGCATGTTTTATTGTGTCACTTATCTTTTTCTATCAATTTTCAGTAGGTCAGTTTGCATTTCCAAATTGGCTGGCTTTGTCGTCAGATCCTCAGGTTTTTATGTTTAAACCTTGGACTTTTTTAACGTATGCGTTCTTTCACGACGGATTTTTTCATCTGTTATTTAATATGATGGTGCTTAATTTTGCAAGCACTTTGTTTCTTACTTATTTTACTCAAAAGCAATATTTAGGATTGTATCTTTTAAGCGCTCTTTTTGCAGGAGTAGCTTTTGCGCTAAGTTTTTATTTTTCTAATATCAGCGGTTCTATTGTTGGTGCCTCGGCGGCTATTATGGCTATTTTAGTGGCAGCAACAACTTATTCTCCTTTAATGAATGTGCGATTATTTCTTTTCGGAAATGTAAAACTTTGGCACATCACAGCTGTTATTATAATCTTAGATTTAATGCAGTTTCGTTTAGGAAATATGGGCGGACATATTTCGCATCTTGCAGGTGCTTTCTTCGGATTTGTATATATTAAATTACTCCAGAACGGTACCGATTTAAGTGTCATTGTTTCTAAAACCTTAGATTTCTTCGTAAATCTTTTTAGAAAATCTCCTACGACCCCATTCACAAAAGTTCATAAAAATTACAAAAAACCTACAGAAAAAACAACATCAAGAATTGTTACGAAAGACAAAACGCAGCAACAGATAGATGAAATTTTAGACAAAATTAGCCAGTCAGGATATGATTGTCTGACAAAAGAAGAAAAAGAGTTTTTATTTAAAGCTGGAAAATAAACTTGTAGGAGAATTAAATATGAAAAACCTTTCTTGGTTTAATAAAATAATGTTCTTTTTGAATATAGTGCTAACTGTGCTTACATTTAGCGTCTATGTTTTACCTTTTTTAGCACCTAAAAGTTTTCCGCTTTTATCGGTGCTTACGTTGTTTATGCCTGCTTTTTTTGTAGCCAACATATTGTTTTTCGTCTATTGGGGAATTCAGTTCAAAAAACGTCTTATTTTATCTGGTTTAGTTTTATTGACAGGTATTACATTCATTAGTAAGTTCTATAAGTTTTCTGCAAAAGAGTATGTGAAAGACGAAAAAGATTTTTCTGTTATGAGTTACAATGTGCGTCTTTTTAATGTTTTTAAATGGCTTGATCGCGATGATATTCCAGCAAATATTAAAGCTTTTATAGACGAAAAAGATCCTGATATTTTGTGTATTCAAGAATATTCTAATTCGGCACATTTAGATTTGAAAGTATATCCGCACCGTTATATTTTTATCGATGGAAAAAAAATAAAAACGGGACAGGCTATTTTTTCTAAGTTCCCAATTATTGAAGAAGGGAAAATTATTTTTCCAAAATCAGACAATAATGTAGTTTATGCCGATATTAAGCGTGGAAAAGATATTATTCGTGTTTATAATATGCACTTGCAGTCTATTAAAATTTCTCCTGATGTAAGTGAAATATCAGATGATATTGATAATGTTAACCAAAAAAAATCTCAGCGAATTTATGGCAGAATAAGCAAAGGGTTTAAGCAACAGCAAGAACAAGCTGAGATTTTTAGAGAGCATATAAAAAACTGCAAAACTCCAATGATTATTTGTGGAGACATGAATAATAGTCCGTTTTCTTATGTGTATAGAAGCATCAAAGGAAAATTGAAAGATGCTTTTGAAGAAGCAGGAGAGGGTTTTGGAGCTACTTATAAATTTAAATATTATCCAGCAAGAATTGACTACATCTTTACAGACAATAAAATGAAAGTAAAGCAATTTGAAAGCTTCCCTGATTTCGAAAATTCAGATCACTATCCGATTATGACAAGATTGTCAATGGAATGATTTATTAATCGTGATAAGTTAAGAAAGATATGAGAATTCATAACTCATAACTTACAATTCATAATTTATACGATTTTCTGTGTTTTTAAATAATCCATTGCAAATTTACCTTCGTTAAAAAGTAGATCCAAAACACTTAGATTATTAATGAAGCCATGTTTGTCATCAAAAACCTGAGTGTATTTTTCAAAAGAATTAGCATCTTTTTTACCATTTGCCAAATATCTGAAATCGTTAAAATCATTTACTTCATGAAAGTATTCTGCGGTTTTTCCAAATTCCAGTTTCATTCGAAGACATTTAGTTACAACATCTAGAACTTCGAAGTTTAAATCCATCAAAAATTGGTGTTTTTTCTCGAAAATAGGAGCGATATCGTCTTCAAAGTACTCGAAGAAAGGAGAGCTTCTATATGCCGCTTCAAGCGATTTAAAATGCTGTTTCTGCCAATCAAATTCGTTTTCGATCAAAATGTCTTTTGTCTTCTGATGCGTGGCTTTAGAATGCTTAACAGGGATATTTAATAATTGAATTCCATTTGGGCTATAAATATAAGTCCTATTTCTATTGGTCTGTTTTTGGAAATTATCTTCCATTTCAAAAGTAATACTGTCAGATTGTGCTATAACAGCAAAATGACTGATAGATGGGAAATAAGTTGGAAGTATTAAGGAATTCATTTTGTTTTGTTTCAAGTTTAAAAGTTTCAGGTTTCAAGTTGACGTAAAAACGTGAAACTTGAAACCTGACACAAAAATAACTTTTTTTTAATTATGCTTTATTTTCTCTTCTTTTTTTCCAGATAAAATCTCCTACGAAATAAATAGCTAGAAGTATTAAGAAATATTTAAAGTAAGATTGAGGCTGACCTTCGCCATCTACAGTTGTAAATACTCGGCTCCAGCGAATCTTGTTAATTCCTTTTCCGTTAGTATCCCAGCTCATCCAAATGAATACTGGTTTACCTACGATATGATCTTCTGGAACATAACCCCAATAACGGCTATCTTCTGAGTTATGACGGTTGTCTCCCATCATCCAGTAATAGTTTTGTTTGAAGGTATATGTTGTAGCAGGTTTTCCATTAATAATGAATTTAGAACCTTGTAATTCTAAAGTATTTCCTTCATAATTTGTAATAATCTCTTTATAGAAAGGAAGTGATTCATTTGTTAATGCAACTGTTTTTCCAGCTTCAGGAATATAAATAGGTCCCATGTTATCTTGGTTCCATTTGTTGATATGAGGGAAAATATCATTGTTATTTCCCGTGTCAATTTTTCTAATTACAGCAGTAACTCCAGGAGTATGTTTGAATCTTTCTGCTCCCGCTTCTGTTAATGAACCCAAGTAGAGTGTGTCTCTTTTTTCTGTTCTAAAACCTGCTGGGTCTGTAATGTCTAATTCTTTGAAGATTGTTTCAAAGTCAATTGGAGTTTTTCCGTCTAAAGCTACAGCGTATGAATACTGTGGTTTTGCTCTTTCTGGTAAAACTAATTTTTTTCCGTTAATAAAAACGTAACCATCTTTTATTGATAAGCTGTCCCCAGGTATACCAACACATCTTTTTACGTAATTTGATTTTTTATCAATTGGTTTAATGACACCTGGTCTTCCTTTTGGTTCAAAGAAGTAATGAACGGTATCGACCGGCCAGTTGAAGACGACAATGTCGCAACGGTTTATTTTTTGAAGAGCTGGAAGTCTTAAATAAGGTAATTGTGGCCAGCTTAAATAGGATTTAGTTTTGGTTAAAGGAATAGAGTCGTGAACCATTGGCAAAGCTACCGTGGTCATTGGGACTCTAGGCCCATAGTTTAATTTACTCACAAATAAGAAATCACCAATCAATAAAGATTTTTCTAAAGATGATGTCGGAATTGTGTATGGTTGTACAACATAAGTGTGTACTAATGTTGCTACTATAATTGCAAATAATAAAGAGCTAACCGTATCTGCAGTTTTATTTTCGGGAGTTAATTTACGATCTTTATTATACTCTAATTTCTGTGTGTAATTGACAACATAAATGTAAAAACCTAAAGTAAAAAGACCTAAAATAGTGTCTAAAGTTGATTTTTTGCCAAAAGTTCTTAAAGTTTCTACCCATATAACTGGAAACATAATCAAGTTAATGATTGGGATAAAAAGCAGTAATGTCCACCATGTTGGGCGTCCAATAATTTTCATTAAAACGATAGAATTGTATACCGGAATTGCTGCTTCCCAACTTTTTCTTCCTGCTGCCTGATATAATTTCCATGTTCCTAGAAAATGAATAATTTGAACGGCTAAGAAAAATACGAACCAAGAGTAAAATGTCATAATATTGTATTTTAAGTTTCAAATTCAAGTTTTTATTAATCTTGAATTTAAGTCAATTTATTGTAAGTTTAATACATCTTTCATTGAGAAAATTCCCTGTTTTCCTGCTAGCCATTCTGCAGCGATAACAGCTCCAAGAGCAAAACCTTCGCGGTTATGAGCAGTATGTTTAATTTCGATGCTGTCAATGGCAGAGTCGTAATTTACTGTGTGAGTACCAGGTACTTCTCCAATTCTTTTTGCTTCAATTTGGATTTCATTTGCTTTAGCTTCTTCCATAGTCCAATTAGCGTAATTGCTGTTTTCAATAACGCCTTGAGCTAAAGAAATGGCCGTTCCGCTTGGAGCATCAAGTTTATGAATGTGGTGAATTTCTTCCATCGAAACTTTATAAGAATCGAATTGCTTCATGATTTTAGCTAAATATTCATTTAATCCAAAGAAAATATTTACTCCTAAACTGAAGTTTGAACTAGAAATAAATCCTCCTTTTGTCTCATTGCAAAGTGCAATCATTTCGTCATAATGTTCTAACCATCCAGTAGTTCCTGACACTACAGGCACATTAGCATTAAAAGATGCAGAAATATTACTCACTGCTGCAGAAGGAACACTGAAATCGATGGCAACATCAGCAGTCGAAAGTCCGTCATAGGTGTTAAATTCATCTTTTCTTAAAACTATTTCATGACCTCTTTCCAAAGCAATTCTTTCGATTACTTTGCCCATTTTTCCGTATCCTAAAAGCGCAATTTTCATTATGATTTGTTTTTTGATTTTTTAAATAGAATTCAATCTATTAAAACTTATAATTAAAGGTTAGTCCGACGTTTGGTTTAAATGTTACATCGGCAGGATAAATTTCTGGACGCATTGAGAGTCTTTCATTTACGTTAAACTGTATCAAAGCCGCGTCAACATTGGCATCAATAATGTTTAAAACATAAAATCCGACAACAAATAAGGCAGATAAGTCTCTGTTTCTCTGGTAGAATTTTTGACCAGCAACAAGTCGGCTTTCATCCAAATATTTATATTTATCATCATTATAGCCTTCTAATCTTCGTTTGTAGGCGTCACGATAATCGTGGTATTTTTTATTGTTGTCTATGTAGAAATATAAACTTGTTCCAATTGCTCCGTAAACCAATGGGATTTTCCAATACTTTTTGTTGTATGCTTGACCTAAACCTGGTAATACAGCAGAATAGAAAGCTGCTTTTGCTGGTGTAAGCGGGTCTATTTCTTCTAATGCAGTAGTGTCTTTTACGACCAAAACCGTGTCTTTTTTTGCTTGGGCAAAAAGAGAAACGGTTCCTGTTAGAAAGAACAATAGACCAATGGGGACAATTTTATTCACTATCCGTTTATTAATTTCATAATTCTGTTAAAGTCAGCTTCAGAATTAAATGGAATTGTAATTTTTCCTTTTCCGTTGCCAGCGACTTTTATATCAACTTTTGAGCCAAAATAATCGTTAAAACTGTTTTTTTGAGTTTCTCTAACTACGAATGCAGCATCAGCTTTTGGCTTTCCGTCAGCTTTTGGCTGTAAACCTTCGTGATAATTTTTGACTAAAGCTTCTGTCTCACGAACTGACAAATTTTGGCTAACGATTTTTTGATAAATATCGGTCTGAACGTCTAAATCTTCAATGTTGATAATTGCTCTACCATGTCCCATGCTAATAAAACCATCGCGAATACCTGTCTGGATAATCGGATCTAATTTTAAAAGACGTAAATAATTGGCAATTGTAGAACGTTTTTTACCAACTCTTTCACTCATTTGTTCTTGAGTTAATTGAATTTCGTCAATTAAACGCTGGTATGATAAAGCAATCTCAATTGGATCTAAGTCATGACGCTGGATGTTTTCAACCAAAGCCATAACCAAAGATTCGTTGTCATTTGCAATACGAATATAGGCAGGAACATGAGTTAAGCCTACTAATTTTGATGCACGAAGACGACGCTCTCCAGAGATTAATTGATATTTATTAAAATCTAATTTACGAACAGTAATAGGTTGAATTACGCCAAGTTCTTTGATTGAAGTGGCTAATTCGCGTAATGATTCTTCATTAAAATTGCTTCTAGGCTGAAACGGATTTATTTCAATCGCACTTATTTCAAGCTCAATGATGTTTCCAACAACTTTATCAGCATTTTTGTCTTCTACTGATTTAATGTCATTTTCTGGATCTTTTAATAGTGCAGATAATCCTCTTCCTAAGGCTTGTTTTTTAATTACTTTTGTCATAAAAACTATTTACTGTTTTTCTTTATAATTTCTTGAGCTAAATGAATATAGTTTACAGCACCTTTACTTGTAGCATCATAATTAATGATACTTTCTCCAAAACTCGGAGCTTCACTTAATTTTACATTTCGCTGAATTACAGTGTCAAAAACCATGTCGTTAAAGTGTTTTTGAACCTCTTCTACAACTTGATTAGATAAACGTAATCTTGAATCGTACATTGTTAGCAATAAACCTTCAATGTCTAAATCAGGATTGTGTATTTTTTGAATACTCTTAATAGTGTTCAATAATTTTCCTAATCCCTCAAGTGCAAAATATTCACATTGAATAGGAATAACTACAGAATCTGCTGCTGTTAAGGCATTCAAGGTTAACAAACCTAAAGAAGGCGCACAGTCGATAATGATATAATCATATTCTTCTTTTGCTTCTTCCAATGCTTTTTTAAGCATGTATTCACGGTTTTCTTTGTCAACCAATTCAATTTCGATAGCAACAAGGTCAATGTGAGCTGGTATCACATCTACATTTGGAGCTGTACATTTTAAAACGGCTTCTTTTGGTGTTACAGTATGCTCAAGTATTTGGTAAGTTCCAGTTTCAACTGTTTCTACGTCAATTCCAAGACCAGATGTAGCATTGGCCTGTGGATCTGCGTCGATCAACAATACTTTTTTCTCTAAAACACCTAATGAGGCAGCAAGATTTACTGATGTAGTAGTCTTTCCAACGCCTCCTTTTTGATTAGCAATAGCAATGATTTTGCCCATTTATTTTCTGAATTTTGAACCGTAAAAATACAATTATTTATGGTTTTTGAAAATCTATTTTGTTAACATTTGTGAAAGTTCGCTTAATCGTGGTTTCATGGGTGCTTGGCGGAAAATAATTTTAGTTATGAATAAAATTATAATAAGATTTTTGAATAATTTAGTTGATATTCTAGCTGCAAAAAGACAAGAATCTATTTTTGTTTCGAAAAAAATCTTATTTTAAGATTTCAATTGTAACATAAACTAAACCGCTTTTTTTATTTGAAGCAATCTCCATAAATGCTCTTTTACTGAGGTCAATTTCTCGTCCTTTTACAAAAGGGCCTCTGTCTGTAACTTCTACAATTGTAAATTTCTTATTTATTTCGTTTGTTATTTTTAGGATAGTGCCAAAAGGAAATTTTTTATGCGCTGCAGTGAGTTTATTATTATTAAATCTTTTGCCACTTGCTGTTTTTCTTCCATTAAATTTATCATGATAATAGGAAGCGTGTGCATTTTTCTTATATAAAATACTTTCTTTAATTAGCGTACACGAGTCAATAGGAAAGCTGTTTTTTTGCTGTGCTTTAATAATGGTGAAAAAAAGTAAAGCAATAAATAGTACAATTTTTTTCATTTGATTTTTTCTTTCTATTTGATTAAAGACAAACAGATGAGTTCAATAAGCTTTCTTTATGTTATAAAAAGGCAAAATATCCAGTTTTTGTAGTGTTTTTGATAAGAAAATTGAATGTTCTAATGAAGATACGGGTTAAAGATTATTGCTATTTTGGGATTTCTAAAAATTACATTTATTACAATCTATCAAACCACAAAAAAGAACATTCTTATGAGTAAAAAAGCATTCTCATTACTTGCAGTATTTGCGTTTTTTCTGTTTTTATGCAGTTTTGTTTCACCTGATTCGATTAACGAAACAATGGAAGGAAATAAAAAAATAGAACGCAAAATTGTTTACAACAAAAAGAAACATACTATTACATTATCATGGTCGGCTTTTGGCTCTTCGGGAAATTATATTATTACAAGAGGAGGAAGTCGTTTAGCATCAGAATTTGTGTCAGTGGGATCGACTTCTAAATTGATATTTATTGACAATAAGCCTAATAAAGCTAAATATGAGAATTATTATAAAGTCACTCGTGACAATATCACTATTGTAATTTCTCTCGAAAATCAAATTTTTGGAGACAATATGTATTTCTATGATCGAAAACACGAAAAAACTGAAACGGCACGAGATGAAATTAACTCTCAGTTTAGCAGTATTGGCTTAGGTGGTGCAAATGGCGAATGGACAACAAAACGCCAAGCTTATTACTTTAAACCAAATGTAAATGGTCAGACTTATGATGTTGGTGGTTCTGGTTCTGCATCGTCAAAAGAGGCAAATGCTATAGAGTTAGGGTTTTATTCTCATATTGGAGGTTTAGGAAAAGTGCCTTCTGACGTTAAATTGGGCGCAATATTTACAAGACCGCATCTTTCTGGCGGAGCAAATGCGACATGTACGTTTTGGCGTTCTGTAGAAAACGTAGAAATTATGCGTGATTTTTCGTGGACGGTTTCTCAATCAACGAGCGCAAGAAGACTTTTGATTGAAAGTACTTCTAAGTATATTTCGGATATTGGAGATACCAATTTTTGGGGAAGTGGCGGTTTTATTGCCGATGCTCATTACACTACGTCAAGGCCGAATTGGGGCGGACAGCAACAATGGTATACAAGAAATGCAGTTTTTCCTTCGGGTTCTATTGCCATGGGAGGTTCTTATAATATGGTGTGGCAAGGTTGCGTCAATGCTCCTGAAGCAGATAATAGTAATTCGCCTATTCCTACGACACCTATTATCAGAGAAAAACCTTTCCTTTTTATTGATAGTGATGGAGAATACAAAGTGTTTGTTCCTGCGTGGCAAAATGATAGAGTTGGGGTTTCTTGGTCTATGACAGATATGGGGAAAGGTAAAGTTCAAGATTTAATTACGAGTTGGTATGTTGCCAAAGAAGGAGATACCGATAAGGAAATTAACGCAGCTTTGAAAGCTGGCAAAAATATATTTTTTACTCCAGGACATTATGCGTTAAATGCTCCAATCCAAGTAAATAGGAAAGATGCGATTCTTTTAGGAGCAGGTATTGCATCAGTTACACTTGAGCCTACCGAGAAAAATAGTTGGGGATGCATTTATGCAGATGATAAAGATGGAATTGTCATTGCGGGACTTTTGATGGATTCATTAAATAGTACCACATATCAAATTAGAATTGGTAATGAAGGAGCAAATACGGATCACAGTGCAGATCCTATTCTGCTTAGCGATATTACTTGTAGAGTAGGTGGAGTTCAGTCAAAAAATATTCAGATTGAGGCTTCTATGCAAATAAATAGCAATAATGTTGTAGGAGATCATTTCTGGTTGTGGCGTGCCGACCATGGTTCGCAAAAAGGAGGTGATGCACGCTGGACGAGAGATAGATGTAAAAACGGACTTATTGTTACAGGAAATGATGTTACGCTTTATGCATTATTTGTTGAGCATTATCAGGAATACGAAGTGTTATGGCTTGGTGAGCGCGGGAGAACTTTTTTCTTTCAGAATGAACCTCCATACGATGCTCCGAATCAAGCAAGTTGGAGTAGTCAAGGAGGTAGAGTTGATGGGTATGCGGCTTTTAAAGTAGCAAATACCGTCAAAGAACATCATACAGTCGGAATGGGTTCATATGCAGTTTTTACAGGAACGGATGGAAATGTAAATAAGAAAAATGGTTTTGAAATGCCAAACAGTCCAAATGTGAAATTGGAGAAAATGTGCATTACTCGGTTTGCTGGATCGGGTAATATTCAAAATGTTATAAATAGTACGGGCGGAAGCACGTCAACTGGTGCAAAACGTGTAGCGTCTTATAATAATGGCGAAGGCACACAGCCTTTTGATGAGGAATTTGTTTTGCCAAAACGTGAATCGTATCCTTCTTATATTAGTATGGGGAAATAATAAAAAAAAATCTCGAAACAAAAACTCTGAAGGCTATTGGTTTTCGGAGTTTTTTTTATTTTTCTATTGTGTTTTTTGCTCGTAAAGTTGCAAAAACGCAAAGTTGATGTTTTAAGTTTATGGAAATAAAAAAGCCGAACATTTCTGTTCGGCTTTTGTCGGGGTGGCAGGATTCGAACCTGCGGCCTTCCCGCTTTAAGGCGGGACGCGATAACCGAGCTACGCTACAATTGATATTCAAAATTTATATCTTGAAGATACCTTTTTGCACCACGTTTTTTTATTTTGTCTTCCAGAGTCACTGCTTCAGACCTTGTGTTTAATTGAATTGTATAAATGATTTTCCAAGGAGTACCATTTTTTGTGGATAGTGATTGTCCACTATTGTGTCTTCTCAATCTATCGTCGATATCATTTGTTTGACCGTTATAGAATTTTTCCTTTGTAGCGCTGTAAAGAATATAAACGAAAAACATAAGGTTGGAATTAAAATAAAAAAGCCGAACATTTCTGTTCGGCTTTTGTCGGGGTGGCAGGATTCGAACCTGCGGCCTCCTGCTCCCAAAGCAGGCGCGATAACCGGGCTACGCTACACCCCGAAGATGTAATTTTTGTTGTAGTGCCCGAAAGCGGATGCAAAGATATAAATAAATTTGATTTGTAAAAGAAAAAAAGGAAAATAAATAAAACTTATTTTAAGATAGCTATTTCAGATTTATTTTCGAGGTTATTTTTTATAATAAAGTTTACATTTGCAACTCAAAAAAACTATTACTATGTCAAATACAATCGAAAAAATTAAATGCCTTATTATAGGTTCTGGTCCTGCAGGTTATACTGCAGCTATTTATGCGGCTAGAGCTAACATGAATCCAGTATTATATCAAGGAATGCAGCCTGGTGGTCAGTTGACTACGACTAATGAGGTTGAGAACTTTCCAGGTTATGTTGATGGAGTAACAGGACCTGAAATGATGATTCAGCTGCAAGAACAAGCAAAACGTTTTGGTGCGGACATTCGTGACGGATGGGCAACAAAAGTTGATTTTTCTGGAGATATTCATAAAGTTTGGATTAATGATACAATCGAATTACACTGCGAAACTGTAATTATTTCTACAGGTGCTTCGGCTAAATATTTAGGATTGCCATCAGAACAACACTATTTAAATATGGGTGGTGGAGTTTCTGCTTGTGCAGTTTGCGACGGATTCTTCTACAGAAATCAAGATGTTGTTATTGTTGGAGCAGGAGATTCTGCTTGTGAAGAAGCACATTACTTATCTAAACTTTGTAAAAAAGTAACAATGTTGGTTAGAAGTGAGAAATTTAGAGCTTCTAAAATTATGGAAGAGCGTGTTCGTAAAACTGAAAACATTGAGATTTTAATGAACCATGATACAGTTGAAGTTCTTGGAGATAATAATGTAGTTCATGCTATTAAAGCATTAAATAAAACTACGGGAGAAACTATCGAAATTCCTGCAACTGGTTTCTTCGTAGCAATTGGACACAAACCAAATACAGATATCTTTAAAGATTATATCACATTAGATGAAACAGGTTACATCGTAAATACTCCAGGAACATCTAAAACTAATGTTGATGGTGTTTTTGTAGCTGGTGATGCCGCTGATAATGTATACCGTCAAGCAATTACTGCTGCAGGTACAGGATGTATGGCTGCATTAGATGCAGAAAGATATTTAGCTTCTAAAGAATAATTTTAGTTTAAAGCTTTCAAGACTGTTGGAGCGTTTAAAACTTTGCATAAAAAATCCCAATTTTAATTGGGATTTTTTTTTATGATTATTTCTAGTCCTCTTAACTTGTCAGACATTGTTTTTCCTGTAGCAATTAAAGTGTCATGATGATTAATGGTTATTAACCATTCATATTTTTTTGATACTATATAAAGCTCACTAAACCAACTTTCACCAATTATGATTTGTATTGTTTTTATTTTTCCTTCGTAAAACCAAAATTTATCACTTTCATTAATTGTTTCATTAACGATGTACCAGACATTTTCTTCTTCGTCAACTAATTTATCAAGATAATTTTCAGGACGTTGAGCTAAATTTGAAAGTGCAAATGTATCGAGTTTAAAATCGGTCCAAATCCAAGTTGGCTTTTTGTTAGAATGCGATAAATTGCAGAAAATATTAATTATATTATTTTCAATTTTTTCCCAATTTTCATTTGTTGATAAAGGGCGAAAATCTTCTTTAGAAATTTCTTTTTTGTTAATTATATTGGCTATTTCAGCTCTTAAATTACTCCAGTTTTTTCTAAGTAAATTTCTTTCCTTTCTCATCTTCATGAATTTAGGTGATTTTAAAAACCGAATCTACTTAATCTTCTTAAGCAACTTCGCTTCTTCAGAAAAACGCGTAAGCTGTATTGCTGGATTTCCGTAAAGAGAAATTTCTGCTTTGTCACCTATTGCTAAAGAAAGTGTAGTTTCGGCTAGAATGCTTCCAATAGCAGAACTTTCAGCAGTTACATTTGCTTCTTTCAAAGTAAATTTTACTCCCGTAAAAACAGAATTATTGTCTAATCTAATAGTTGCTTTTTCAGCAATACCTTCTATCGCAGCATTTGCTTTTTGATATAAATCACATTTGAATTTTATAGCAGAAACTAAAGATTTAACAACTGCATTTTTGCTCAACTGTAAGATTCCGTCTTCTGCTTTTAAATTTAATTCTGTCCTTGTTTTATCATCTGCTATAAGAGTGAATTTTTTAGAATTTACATTCAAAAATAGTTTAGAAAAATCAAGACAATTCATTGTGATGTCATCTAGATGCAATTCTTGAATAGCATAAACAACTGCTTCGTTTTTAGTAATTACTTTTTTCAACGATTTAGTATAAGTAACTTTTACAGATAATTTTTTGAAAATAGTAGATTCTTTATTAGTATACAATCGAAGCGTTTTTTCTCTTAAATCCATTCCTACAATATCGTGCAGGTTATCATCGGCTTCGATTTTGATTGCATTTTTTTCTCCCTCTTCCAAGTAAACTTCCAGGTTATCGTCAACTTCAAGAGCGTCAAAACTTCCAATTTCTTGTAATGAGGTGGTAACGATTTTAGAACCTTTTATTTTTTCTCTTTTTTGTGCAAAAGTCAAGGTTGTAACAAATAATAATAAGAGCAGCGCTGTACTTTTTTTCATTAATTCTAGATTTGATTTTGACAAATATAAAAAAATCATCCACTTTTGATGAATGATTTCTTTTATATTTAACAGTTGTTTGTCTAGCTTTTGCTAACGCTTCCTCCAGAAGTTTCAGATTTTTCAACTTTTTTTGGATTACCGCTGTAGTTTACATTTCCACCGCTAGAAGCTTCTGCTTTTAGACTCAAGATTGGGCGTACAGAAACTGTTCCGCCGCTAGAAGCATCTGCATGAATATCATTCGCCATTAATTCCTCAGCATCAATACTTCCACCGCTTGAAACAGAAGCGTTAAGGCTTAATGCTTTACCTTTAATTTCTATAGAACCAGCACTTCCTGTATCTATTGAAATTCTATCCGATTCAATATTCATATCCATTGATGCGGCGCTAGAAAGTTCCAAAGTAATATCTTCACCATGAATAAGTCCGCTAGTTTCAACAGTTGATGCGCTAGAAGCTTCAATTCTATTAATTGCAGGCATTTTTACCGTTACCTTTTTTGACGTAATGTTACGGAAAGAGCTGTATTTGCATTCAATAATAAGAGTTCCGTTTTCTACTCTAGTAACAATTTCTTTTTGAAGATTATCGTCGGCTTCAACTGTAATTTCTGTTTGGTCAGATTGCTGAATAACTAGATCGATAGCATTGCTTACAGAGATATTTTTAAATTCTCCGTTAACGGTTCTTTTTTCTGTTGTAACATTTCCGCTTCCTTCAATTGCATTCATGTTAAAGTTGCATGAGGCAAATAATAAAGCCGTAATAGTTATAATTATAAATTTCGTAATATGAATGATTATTTTTATCATGGTTTAGTTAATTTTGATTATCACTCCGTTTTTATCAGTAGTTAGTCTTCCTTTAGTTTTTTTTCCGTTTAAAACTTCTTTTCCGTTAATTTTAACAGAAACTTCTTTTATAGTGTCAGCAGGATCAATTTTAGCATCATTAATGGCTTCATTAACATCTTCGTTGATACTATCATAGTTAGTTTCATCATTGTTTTCATCAGCAGGGCAGTTTAAACATTTTACTTTAGCCCCGATAACTTTATAGCTGTAATCTCCTTTATAATTTAATTCGAAGAAATTGTCATCTGAATTGTAATAATCTCTAACAGAAGAATCTGGTTTAATTAATTGTCCTTCTGGAAGATAAAGGTAGATATCAACTTCTTGACCTCTAAATTTATTTTTAACATCTGTCAGAAAATAGTTATCCAAAATTAAATGATTTCCGTTAACTTGAAACTTGTAATTAATTTTTTCTGCTCTTTTTTTAGCATTTGTAAAAGAGTTTCCTCTTGCACTTTTTTCGATCTGCATAAATGGAGTCGACTCATCTGTGTGTAATACATGTATACGTACATCATTAGAATAAATCAGTTCATTGTTTGCAGAATCTTGTACAAATTCAAATTCTCTATAGTGGTTCAAGCTTTTTGTATAGTAATCATTATACTTGAATTTAATGTATAAAGTATCAGTTGGTTTAATTGCTAGAACTTTTTTCTCTACTACTTTATTATCGTATGAAATTTCAGTAGCCTGTTTGATTCCAATACTAGTAAGAATTGCAATAGATATAATCCAAAGAGCTAAAAGCGTATATTTTGTAATATTCCCGATTGATTTTAAATTTGGAGATAACAATTTAAATCCTAAAAGTGTTAAGAAGAAAAATGGAATTCCAATTGCAAAGAACATTAATAATCCAAATGACCAAAGCGGATATTCTGTAAAGTTTCCTGCTTCAATAAAATTTTGCCAAGGGAAATCGATAAAAATGTTAGTTCCTAGAGTAAATACCCCAATCAATAACATAATCAAAGTTGAAAGTCCTGCTATAATTAGAATCACACCTAAAAACTTAGCAAAAATTTTAAAAACCGTCATGACAAAGTCTCCAAATGAACTACTTATTCTCTCAGCTCCCGACTTTACTTGGTTTCCCATTTTATCATAATCTGCATTTTTGAATTTTTCAGAAAGCGTATCAATTTCTTCACGAACTTTTTTTTCGATGTTCGAAATCGTTACTGGCTCTCCTGTCATTTCTAATTTTTCAGAAGTTGTAACAGCTTCAGGAGTTACAATCCAAAGAACGAAATAAGCTAAGATTCCTGTTCCAAAACCTGCAAAAACGAAGATTAAGAATATGATTTTAATCCAAACAGCGTCAATTCCAAAATAATGTCCTAAACCTGTTGCTACACCACCAATCATACCTTTTTCTTTATCGCGATATAATTTTTTGTGTTTTCTTGGGCCGTAATTATTGAAAGATTGGTTTGCGTTTTCTTCATCTTCAATTCGGTAATCTTCTGGCTGACCCATTACTGCAATCACTTCGTCAACATCTTTCAGTCCAACAACATGTTTTTCGCTTTTTTGTTTTTCTGTCAACAATTCAGAAACACGCATTTCGATGTCTTTAATAATTTCATCTTGACCAGAAGAGTTGTTAAGTGATCGTTTTATAGCGTCAAAGTAGCGTGTCAATTTTAAGTATGCATCTTCATCGATGTGAAAAAACATCCCGCCTAAGTTAATATTTACTGTTTTGTTCATGACTTATTGATTTTGATTGGTGATTAGATTTACGGCGTCAGATAATTCTGTCCAAGTGCCGCTAAGTTCGTTTAAAAAAGTTTGTCCTATTTCGGTTAATCCATAATATTTTCGTGGCGGCCCTGAGGTCGATTCTTCCCAGCGATAATTTAGTAAACCGTCATTTTTTAATCTAGTTAACAACGGGTAAACGGTTCCTTCTACAACTAGTAATTTTGCGTTTTTTAAAGTGTCTAATATTTCAGATGTATATGCGTCTTTTTCTTTTAGAACAGATAAGATGCAAAACTCAAGAACACCTTTGCGCATCTGTGCTTTTGTGTTTTCAATGTTCATAATTTCATTTTGTTTTTTTTTGATTGAACAATTCGTTTTTTGATTGATGATGATTTGATTGATGATTTGATTGATGATTGATTTCGAAACGTATATGATTTGATTGATGTTTCGGCTATAACTTTTAATTTTTTCGTTTTACTTTACAAAAGGAATCGTAAGCGGATATTTATATAATTCTCCGTTTGAAGCTTTTATTGAAGCATAAATCACTAAAAAGAATTCAACAAATTTCAAAACTGCAAAAAGAACGACAGCTGTAATCCCGACACTTAAAATTCCAATGTTTGCTTGAATGTTGAAATTTCTGATTACAAAATCGTCGTCATTAAAAACAGCTTCTATTGGAAGATTCTGCAAGAAAACTGTAATAAAAATTGGAATAGCAATAAGGGCTAAAATTAAAGAGTAAAGCAAAATGCTTAACTGAAAGTTCAAAGCCTGTTTTCCGTGATGATCTGCAAATTCAGATTTGTCTTTGTAACTAGTCCAAATTATTAGCGGAAAAATATAGTTCCCAAAAGGAATTATATATTGACTTAAAGTACTCAAATGAGTAAATGCTGCTGTATTCTTTTCTGATGTTTTTTCCATGATTAGTGGTGATGTTGTTTCCATGATTAAAAGTATATAGTAATTTCTTATGCAAATATATGGCTAAAAAACAGTATCTTGTTTTGCATAGTACTAATTATTAACAAAAATTTAACAAATTTAAAACTATGAAATTGACTTTAAATTGTTGAAAATCATTCGAAAGTCTTATGTTTATTGGCTTCGTTTTGTTAAGTTAATAATTTATTGTGCGTGCATAGTTTTTTTGTATTTTTACATAAAAAAATAAATCATATGGCACTTTCGGTATCAAAACTTAATAAATTCGTCTTATTCAAATTGCCTTCTGCATACTTTTGCGGAGTGCGAGTAAAAGACATCAGCGATAGTAGTTGTACAGTTACAGTGAAGCACAGATGGATCAATCAAAATCCGTTTAACTCAATGTATTTTGCTGTTCAAGCCATGGCGGCAGAGTTAACAACTGGAGCTTTGGTAATTTCTCAGATTCAACAGAGCGGTAGAAAAATCTCTATGTTAGTAGCCAACAACAAAGGAAACTTTACAAAAAAAGCAACTGGAAGAATTACATTTGTTTGCAACGATGGCCATTTAATTGCCGATGCTATAAAAAGAACAATTGAAACTGGAGAAGGACAGACATTCTGGATGAAATCTATTGGAACAAATGAAGAAGGTGTTCAGGTTTCTGAAATGGATTTTGAATGGAGTATTCGAGTGAAATAATTATTTCGTTCAATCTATATCTATTTTAATATAGAAGTAAAAGCAATAAATTTTTTATTGCTTTTTTTATTTTTTGACCTCACTATATTTATTATATCTGAATTTTTTAGCTCAAAAAACAAAACTTAATTGTTAAGTTGTTAAAAATCAGTATCTTTATAGTTGCTATAGTTATGGTTTTATCAAAATCTTCCAATACAATTGTTCACATTCTTTAAATTACTACAAGCCTATATTTGAAAATTGTTTTTCTAACTTATAAAGCCTATTTTTTTGTAAGTTATTATTTATTTTTTTGATTTTTTACGATTTTACTGCTCTCAGAAGGTAAAAAGATGTCTCTATTTAATATTCTTTAGACGATTAGAGGTAAAACAAATCGTCAAACTAAAAAGAAATTTGCAGCGTCTAAAAACAATTTAGACAGAAGATAAACACTAAAAGCAAATATAAAGCAGTATAATTGATTTTATAACACATTGAGCTGTTGTAAATATTTGTTTTTAATAAATACATATTTATGAGAACAAAGGCTACTCTATTTTTATTAATTTCTTTTATTGGTTTAACAAAGCTGTATTCTCAAACCGTTACGGCTGTTGCAACACCATCAACTTGTGCTGCTAATGGAAAAATAGAGTTAACAGCATCAGGCATACCAGAGCCCATTATCTATGGTATTGCAAAATCTCCTTACACAGCTGCTGATGTTATCAGCAGTACTTCTCCGGTTTTTTCCTTTTTGGCTCCAGGGAATTATTATTATGGATATTATAATGGTGCTAATTTTGTTTCCTCTTCTTCAACTATTGCAGTTGCCAACCAATATGTTACAACTTCTCCCAGCTTTACAGCCTATTATGCTACTAGATATGCTTACTGCGGTGGTACAGATCCATTAGGAAGGGTAACTGGTTCATTGTCTGGAGGTAATAAGCCGTATAATGTAGAATTGTTAAACTCAAGTAATGTTGTTGTGCAGCAAAAGCAAACAACTGGATCATCTACAACTGCAATTTTTGATGGAGTTGCAGCAGGAACTTATACCTTAAGGGGGACAGATGCTTGTGGTACAGTGGTATATGCGCCAAATACTATAGTAGTACAGTCCAATGTGATTTATTCGGATTTTACTTTAGGAACGGTTAATCCGCAACCAACTACGTCTTATTTTAATGTGGTTTATAATACACCAGGTGATGTTTGTTCAGGAATTGTATCGGCTTCTATTACCAATATCGCATTTATGACCGGTACAAACACCATAACAGACATAACAACTCCAACTGGAGGGCCAACATTTTATGGAGGAAGAAATCCTATTTATAAAGTAGAAATACAAAATGCGTCTGGCGGATATGATGTTTATGATAATTTAACTAGTGGTCAAGTGAGCACTAGTACTAGTTATGTACTTCCTAATGATCGGAGCAAATGGGGATTAATAAAAGTTTCGGTTACGATTTGTGGTATTACTAAGACAAACCAATTAGATTTAGCTGCTTATAATGAATTTAAAATAAAACCCTTTACGTTCACAGGTTTTACAATTTATGATGACAGTACTCCCGCCGCTTGTGCCCCGCCAAGCCAAGTTGAAATCTGGACAAGTACTTTTCAATCAGGAGGATGTCAGCCTATTACGCTGGATATTACAGAAAATGGAACTTCAAATACACAGCATTATGTACTACCTCAAAATTTTAAATTTAAGGTAGATATAGGCAAAACCTATACTGTCGTCGTAAAAGATGGTACTGGTGCTTTACTGCCATCTTATTTATTTAGAAACAGTACTTCCTCCACAACTACCCCTAAACCTCCTTCTCAGACAGACCCTAATAATTTGTATATAGATCCTGCTTATTTTACTCCGATATTAACTAAGGACAAAATAACTTTTACAGATGGTTTAAGTGGTAAAAACATTGGGAAATGTGCTCTCGTAATAAATAATTTGACAAGTGCTCTTGGACTTATAGCACCTGTTTATGTTGAGACAATCAGTGGGCCCACGAATATTAATCTAACCGTAACACCAACAACGGGATCTTATAATATTGGCCTGGGAAATAATCTAACACCAGGAACATATAAAATAAGAATAAGAGATTCTCAGTGTTTTACAGCTGACTATGATATTGTTTTAAATAGTTATATTGTGAGTGTGCAGCTTCAAAATATAACTTCTGTTCCAAGTACCACAGCCTGCGACCGATATATTAAGAAAGGTGAAGTTAAGATTACAGCTGTTGGAAAGATGTTTGATACGTCAGGACCTTTACAGAGTGTTTACGGATATGATTATGCTACTCCTAGAATTCTCAGTGCACCTGCTGGGGCTAGTACTTTTGTTAGTATTGATGGTAATTTTGTTCTAAGAGGCAATCTAGTGATTCCTTTTACTTTTACGGCAGATTTGCCAGGGGATTATCAGATCGCATTAAGCAGGAAATCAGACAACCGTTTATTACTCCCTTCAGAAGTATTTGAAAATACAACACCCGTACCGTTAACAGTTACACAAGATTTTCCTGCTTTTGATCTTTCACAGTCAGGAGGAGTTATCTGTCCTGGAAATACAACAGGAAATTTGACCGTAAAAATTAATAATGCTGCGGGAACAATAACTTATTACATAAAAAAAGATACAGATGCAAATTTTCCGGCAACAGGACAAACATCTGCAGTTTTTACAGGATTAACTGCGGGAAATTATGATATAAAGGCAAAAACGCTTTGTTATGAGGTAGTGCAGTCTTTTAAATTAGCGACTCTCGCTCAATTGACAGATGTTATTTTTGGAGATAATACTTATTGCAGTGGTGCTTCACTTCATTTTTCCACTGTCGCTGTAGGGCCTGTTAGCAGTATTGTATGGACACTGCCAAATAATTCTACAGTTACAGGGAATATACTGGATATTCCAAATTTGACAACAGCAAATAATGGAGAGTACAAAGTTACGATCAACAGTACGGCGGGCTGTGTGATAAATGGTTCAACAATTGTAACGGTAAATACTCTTCCAGAGGTACAGATACCAATTTTTAATGCTTTAAGTCCTAGCGTAATATGTCAATCTGTTAGTGCTCAGCAATCTGATTATACTGCTACAGCAGTAAATGCTACAGCAATAAATTATGATATTTCTCCTCCTGAAGCTGGCACAATTACAGCAGGAATAGTAAGTTGGAATTCGTCGTTTCATGGAACGGCCGTTATTACTGCAATAGCAAGTGGTTGTGGTACCGATGAAACATCCAGTTTCACAGTTACTGTAAGTCCACGAACAGATGTTTCGGAAATTATTACTGAAGACAGGTCAATATGTCCAAACGAAACGGGGATTATTTTGGAAGCTTTAGCGCCCAATATTTCAAATCCGATTTTTACATGGTATGATAGTAATTTATCATCAGCATCCGTGTTAGCTGTTGATGATAATCTTGTAGTTAGTCCAACATCCACAACAACTTATTATGTAGGAGTTGAAGGCAGTGATCTTTGTGTAAACGAAGCTGGAAATCGTAAAGCGGTAACAGTAACAGTTAAGCCTTTAGCAACAGTATCAGATATTATTGTTTCAGACCAGACTATATGTCAAGGAGAAACAGCAACTTTAACAGCGTCAAGTCCATTAACAAATCCGTTGTTTACATGGTATACAGATGACGCTTTAGAAAATTTAATAAGTAATGTCGAAACAATAGATGTTAAACCAAATGTTACAACAACCTATTATGTCACAGTTGAAGGTGATGGTGTTTGTGCGCTTCCACCACCAGCGAAGGCAGTAACAGTTAATGTAAATCAATTGCCAGTAGCTACAATTTCGTATAGCAATAGTGTGTATTGTAATCGTGGCAGCGCTGCCGTAACTTTAACGGGAACAGTAGGAGGAACTTTTAACAGTGATGCAGGTTTAACAATTGATGTCGCAACAGGAGAAATTAATTTAGCATCTTCAACAGTAGGAATGCATACAATCTCTTATGTCTTTAGTGATGGAACTTGCTCTAATACCGTTTCAACAGATATAACAATCAACGCTACAGTTTTACCAGCTGCACTTCCAGATATAATTGAAGAATGTTCTGCATCGCCAGCAGTTCCAACTTTGACTGACCTATGTGCGGGAATAATAACTGCAACAACTCCAACAAGCTTTCCAATTACGACTCAGGGAATAACAGAAGTGACCTGGACATTTGATTATGGTGGAGGTTTTACCCAAACAGTAATACAAACAGTAAATATCAAAGACATAACCAAACCTGCAAAACCTATTTTAGATCCTGTTACAGCCGAATGCGAAGTGGTTTCAATAGCACCTCCGACAACGACAGACAACTGCGCCGGAACAGTTACGGGAACCACTTTAGCAGGTTTCCCAATCACGGCACAAGGCACAACAGAAGTCACTTGGACATTTGATGACGGAAACGGAAACATTGAAACAGCGGTTCAGGAAGTGGTCATAAAAG
>NZ_JAEFCA010000011.1 GCF_016405855.1 Flavobacterium sp. IB48 | reverse complement strand
CAACTTTTTCCTCCAGCGTCATTAATGGCAGAAGCAGGTCTATGCGCTGCTCAACAGTTTTATTTTTATCCAGATACGGCTTCTTTTGTGCATTCATATTTCCAACAGTAAACAGGGACAAAACCCCGATAATAATTATTTTTTTATTTTTCATGATGGTTTAGTTAGTTCTTTTTTAGGTACTAAGGTACTAAGATGCTAAGCTTCTGAGATCCTAAGTTTTCCAAAACTTTGCGTCTTAGCGTCTTTGAGAGATTCGAACTATACATTTTTAGCTTCGACTTCACTAAGCCTGGCAAAGCAGATCAATAATCTAAAATCTTGCTTCTTTTCCCTTCTCTCTATAACTCAGAAATAAAACAAGAAGCAGGCAAATTCGCTTTATTAAACAAATCTGACTGAATCGTATTTCCCCATGCAAATCTCACTTTTGCTGGAGAAGCTACTTTTTTACTTGTCACAATCACTTCGTTATTTTTAATCGAAGCTTCGGCTGGATAGAAAACTCCATCTATTCCCGCAACCTCGAATTGATTCGATTTTTTGTCTTTAAAGTATAATCCGTCTCCGTAGTCAAAAGAAACGATTACTGTATTTTTATCCACTTTAATTCCTTTAAAAAGTGGTCCATTAACCAAGTTAGAATTGGTTTTATAAGTTTCTGCTAAAGCCAAATTCGCTAAACGAATTCCAACCGATTTTTTATTTTTGGGATGAATATCAATCGTATCCGAAATATCGCTAATTACAACCATTCCTGTTTTTGAAACTTCTTTCAATAATTTTCTCTGAGAATCTCTAACCGTTACGTTTGAGAAATTATTTGAACCATTTTTAAATGGCGCAATCTGAACGTAATAAAATGGAAAATTATCATTCCATTCTTTTCTCCAAGAAGTAATTAAGGCTCCTAAAGTTTTATCATAAACTAACGAACCAACATTAGATTCTCCTTGATACCAAAGCGTTCCTGCGATTTTAAATCCGACAATTGGATAAATCATCGCATTATAAGCACGTCCAGGTTGTCTTGGTCCATATTCTTGTTCGTTAAGCTTTTTTGCATTTTCTAATAAAAGCGGATCATTATTTACCACATCTTCTGGCATCCAGATTTCAGCCGGAGTTCCGCCCCAATTCGAAGAAATTAATCCGATTGGAACATTTTTTAAATCTTCGCGAAGGCGTTTAGCAAAAAAGTAGCCAATCGCACTAAAATATTTCATGGTTTCTGGAGTCGATTCTGTCCAATTTCCCAGCAAATTATTCTGCGGACTTTCCGCCGTTAATTTCGGAACGGTAAAAAACCGAATGTTTGGATTCGTGGCATTTTTCATTTCTTCTTCTCCATCATCAATTCCCCAACTCACAGACATTTCCATATTTGATTGTCCAGAACAAAGCCAAACTTCTCCAATTAGAATGTTTTTTAAAACCACTTCATTGTAGCCCTTTATAGAAATAGTAAAAGGTCCGCCCGCTTCTGAGGTTTTAATCGTTAATTCCCATTTTGCTTGGTTGCTGGCAACGGTTTTATATTCCTGATTGTTCCAACTCGAAACTAGTTTAATTTCTTCTTTAGGATTTGCCCAACCCCAAATTTTCACTTGAGAGTTGCGTTGTAAAACCATATTATCACTAAAAATATTCGGAAGCGAAATGTTTGCCATCATAGTACTGGAAATCAATAAAAAGAAAACAAACTTATAGATATTATTTTTCATTTAGCAACTTCTTTAAAAATGGAGCATATTCGTTTGCCAAAACCTTATGTTCTGCAAGATCTGGATGTCCTGAACATCCGCTTGGAGTCATTGGTTTAAATTTGAAAATCTGAATTGGTTTATGTGCTTTATCATTCGCGAAAGCGTTTTTAACTTTATTCAGACAATCTTCAAAAACAACTCCTCTTTCTCCTCCAACCATTGGACTATTCGTAATTACAATCTGTACTTTTGGATTATGTTCGTACAACATTTTTATAAAATTGATGTAATTCGAAATGTATTTTTCTGGATTAAAAGGCAATCTTTCTTTTTTACCATCTCCGCCAGAAAAATCATTTGTTCCTAAAGCAATACTGATAATATCAGGTTGAAAAGCAAAATCATATTTAGGTTTTGATGCATCTTTCGTTAGATATAAATTTGGATAAGCATCTGGCATTATAGCTTCGTCTTTATTCTCATCATTCCAGTTTCTATACATTCCGATTCCAGAAACGCAGCTCATTAAGTAATCTGCATCGATTTCTCGTGAAAGTGTTGGTCCATAAGCATAATAACCGTTATGATGATCCATGTATTCTCCTTTATCACAAGGAACATCAGACGGATCGCTAGCCGCGCCACAAGTAATAGAATCACCAATAAATTCTATTTTCTTTTTCTTTTTAAACGAAATCGGAATTAATTTCGAAGTTGTTCCAGCAAACAAAATATTGCCGCTTTGGGCTTCAGTATTTTTATAAATTTCTAGTCGATGTTCTTTTTTACTTGAAGTCACTTTTATTGGAAATACCTGCACAGCTCCTTTTTCAATTCTGATCTTCCCAATATATTTACCGTCCAAAACCAATTGAACATAATTATGATGTTCATAAGCGTCTACGCTTTGAAGTGAAATTGAACACTCTTTTCCTGTAAAATTGAAAGAAACAGATGAAGCTGTTCCGATTAAAATGACATTATCATTTTGCAGTTTTTCTATTCTGCCCTGATATAAGAAAGTTTTATTTGAATTTAGTGTTTGCGAAGTCGAAATAACTGAAATCAGCAAAAACAAAATTAAAAGGGCTATTTTTTTGGGAAACATAATTTATTTGTTAAAATCTAAATACGATTCACAAATATATTGGAAAGAGAATATCGAAAAAGATACTAAAATGTCAAAAAGTAATAAAAAAACACCACACAAACACATCACTTTTGGATTTCATAACGTTAATTCTTACAAGTGCATCAAATAGTATTGCTTTGAAATGCTTAATTTGCCGTTTTTATTTATCAATCCAATAGTTTTTATAGCCCAAATGAAATTACGTCTTTTTACTTTTCTATCTGCCTTTATATTATTTTCTTCTTTTACTTTCAAAAAGAATAGTGAACAAATTCTAGTTCAAAATTCTAATATTCAAACCGAAATCAATCGTGATTCTATTGTTGCTTTTGCAAAAAAACATTTAGGAATTCCGTACAGGTACGCCAGCAGTAATCCGCAAAAAGGATTTGATTGCTCGGGTTTTGTGGGTTATGTATTTAAAAATTTTGGAATGACGCTTCCGCGAAGTTCTAGCGGTTATAAAAATATTGGTAAAACTGTAAAACCAGAAGATTTTAAAGTTGGTGATATTTTAGTTTTTTACGGATATAAAAACAGAAATATTGTAGGTCACGTTGGAATTATTTGTGAAGCCAATGGAATGCATTCGAAATTTATTCATGCTTCATCAGGAAAAGCACAGCAAGTAACTATAACAGCGCTTGACACAGAACATTATACCAAACGCTTTTATAAATGTGTTGATGTCTTGGAGAAATAGTTTTTTTTAACCACTAATTTATTTTTTTGCCACTCCCGATAGCTATCGGGATAAAAAGATTTGCACAGATTTTTTTAATCCTTTAATCTGTGGCTTTTATTTTTTGCCACGAATTGCACTAATTTTCACTAATTTTTTATTTGCAATACTATAATTTAATTCGTGTAAATTCGTGCAATTCGTGGCAACCTTACACTTTTATTCTTCGGTTAAGAGTTTAATTAGACTTTCATCTCTTCCATAAATATCTTTGTAGAAGTTTAGATTTCCTTCGCGATCAACCCACGCGGTAAAATATCCGATGTATACCGGAATTTTTTTCTTAAGCGTATACCAGCTTTCTTTTCCTGCATGCATGGCTTTATCAATTCTTGCAGGATTCCATTGCGGATCTACTTTTAATAGTTCAATTGCCAATTCACGTGGTTTTGCTACACGTACACAACCATGACTAAATGCTCGGCTTTCTCTTTCGAACAAACTTTTTGAAGGTGTATCATGCAAATAAATATTGCTTGAATTTGGAAATAAAAACTTCACTAAACCCAAAGAATTATTTTTTCCTGGAAGCTGACGAACCGCGCCATTATTCCACTCCAGATTTTTCTTTTGCAGATAATTTTTATCCTTTGCCATTCCGGGTTTAATCTCCGAATTAATAATGCTCGTTGGTACATTCCAATACGGACTAAAAACAATATTACTCATCATTCCGCTAAAAATAACGGTTTTGGTCATTGCTCTTCCAACCACAACTGGAGAGATAAAAGCAATTTTTCCATCTTCAATTATATACAGTTTAAATTCAGGAATATTAACTTCGATATATTTTTGACCTTTTTCTAATTCAGGATCAATCCAACGGCAACGTTCCATATTCACGATGATTGTTTTGATACGTTCTGAAACTGGAATATTTAAATCATTTATATGCTCTAATAAAATGGTGTTTTTTGGAGTATAACCGTGACGTGCTTCATAGTACTTCATAGCTTTCATTAAAATGGTATCGCAAACGGCACTTTTATTATCTTCCTTAATATCTTTTGTTATAAAAAGCCTTTCTCTAATTTGAGCAACAATATCTGATGAATCTCCAACTTTTAACGCTTTGTAATCTTCACCAGTTTCGATAGTTTTCCAACCGCCGTTTTTCTCAATTTCTCTATATTCTTTTAAAGCATCACGAAGCTTGTAATACTGGCTGAACATCTTTTTCTTCTTATCATCCAAAATGGTTGATTTCTTAAAAATAGAATCTGAAAGTACTTGATAGTTGAATTTTTTTCTTGGCAAAAGCCATTCTAACGAAATACTTGTTTTTTCATCAAAACCTGCATATACTTTTTCGGCATAATAGTAATACAAATTTGACAGTAGTAAATCGGTATCTTCTTTGGATAATTTTTTGGTTGGATTGTTTTCGAAAACCGAATTTAGTTCTTCTTTATAAGGATAATTGGCTTTTAATCCTTCTTGATCTAAATTTTTGTATTGATTGAATAATGTACTTCCAAACTCAACTACTCCTTTATTATCCTGCCATAATTGAGTTGATTTGTTTTTTTGATACAAAGCGGTTACATCATTTTTAAATTTATCCAGTTTAGGATAATTTTCATAAAACTTCGCAATGCGTGCGGTGTCAATTGTAAGTTTTAATTCTGGAATTTTTTCAACTTTTTTTATCGATTTTTCTTCCTTCTTATCGGCTTTCGAATTACACGAAAAAACAACGAAAAAAAAAACTGCAATTAAAGGCGTATACCAAATTTTCATAAGTAGATTTTTTTATTAAAAGTAAATCTGTTGAGCTTAATTATTTTCAACACATACAAACATAATTTTTTGAAAAATTAAAAAAAGGCGTTTCGCTAATTTAAATGCACATAGTTTATCTATGTGTCGAAACTTGTTTCTTTTTAATCCCTATTTTTAGACTTAAAAATCTATGTTTCTATGTATTAAAGTCTATTTTTTAAATTCTATTTAATGAGTTAAAAGTAGAAAAATTTCTATTAAATCAAAGAATTCCGAAACAAATCTTAACCATATTTTTTTGAAATTTAAGCGTTTAATAAAAAAATAAAAAGCTCCAAACAATTTTCATGTCTGGAGCTTTCGCCATATAACCAACCTATTAAAAATCTTAGATAACTGTACCTTTTAAAGTAAGTACTTTAGGTGTTGTTTCTGCACTAGTTGTTACAGTAACTGTTTTTGTAAAAGCACCTTTATTTGCAGCATTGTAAGTTGCAGTAACTTTTGCAGATTTACCTGGCTGAATTGGTTCTTTTGTGTAATCTGTAGCTGTACATCCGCAAGATCCTTGTACGTTTGTAATAACTACAGCTGTTTTTCCTGTATTTTTAAATTCGTATACAATTGCTTTTGGAGTTCCTTGCGGAATTTGTCCTACATCAATTGTTTCTGCTTTCCAAACAATTGTAGAAGCTGCAGCAGTTTCTGAAATTTCATTATCTGAAACTAAAGATTGTACTGGCGCAATTGCCGAAAAAGACATTAGGCCTAAAGCCAAAGCTAACATCGAAATTTTGATCATTTTCATAACTGATATATTTAAAATGGTTTGTAGTTCATTTTGATATTACAAAGGTAATTCAGACAAAAACAAATCGCTGTTAACCGCTTTCAAACGTTTGTTAATGACTTGTTAATCGCTTATTTTCAGGCTAAAATTGATTAATATTACACTCTTAAAATTCTGCATTCTTGAAAATTAATAAACTTAACAGCATCATTATCTTAGGATTGGTAGCCATCATTAGTATTTTGGTGGCGCAATTGTTATGGACAAAAGAGGCTTTTACAATCGAACAAAAAAAACTTAGCCAAAAAGCACATATTGCTTTGCTAGAAGTGGCTAAAAAATTATACGAAGGAACTAATCATGAACTTCCGGTTCAGAATCCTGTACAGAAAATTGCAAACGACTATTATATTGTAAATGTCGACAATGAATTTGAACCTGATATTTTAGAATTTTATCTAAAGACAGAATTCAAAAAAATGAATATCACGACCGACTTTGAATATGCAATGTACAATTGCCAAAGTGATGAAATGATTTATGGCGATTATATTTCGCTTTCGAAGAAAAAATCAGAATGTAAAAAGACTGTTTATTTTCCTAAACATAAAAATCTGGTTTATTATTTCGCTGTTCGTTTTCCAAATGAAACCACCTATTTATTCAGTTCTATGCGTTTTTGGTTTATTCTTTCAACCGCATTGATTCTGATTTTATTGATTTATGTGTATTCTATTTTTACACTTTTACAGCATAAAAAATATTCAGAACTGCAGCGTGATTTCATCAATAATATGACGCACGAATTTAAAACTCCTTTAGCATCTATTCTTATTGCATCGAAATATTTGATCGAACAAAAACCAATTAAAGAAGATAAAAAACTTTTTACTTATACCGATATTATTATCAATCAAGGAAATAAACTAAACGGCCACATCGAAAAGATTCTAGATATTGCAAGATCTGATTATACTCCGTTAGAACTTAAAAAAGAAAGTATTTTAATTGTTCCGATTATTGAAGAGACAATAGAAAACATTAAACTAAAATATCCTGAGGCTTCTATTACAATTGAAACCGTTTCAAAAGAATATTTGCTTGAAACTGATACTTTTCATTTTGCCAATTTAGTTTATAATTTATTGGATAATGCTATAAAGTATTGTAATGAAAAACCAGAAGTTACAATAAAAATCATTGAAGATAATAATTGTCTAAAACTCGAATTTATTGATAATGGAATTGGCATTAATCCTAAAAAAATATCTTTTATCTTTGATAAGTTTTACCGCGTTCAGAACGAAAAAAGTAACGAAGTTAACGGTTTTGGACTTGGTTTATATTATGTAAAAGAAATCTGCAGTTTGCAAAACTGGAAAATAAAAGCCGAAAATAATCAAGAAAAAGGTGTTACTTTAACTTTATCAATTCCTTACAAAAAATGAAAAATTTCAAAATACTATATGCCGAAGACGACGAAACCCTTGCGTTTTTAACCAAAGATAATTTGGAGCAAAATAATTATGAAGTGATTCATTGTTCTGACGGAAAATCGGCACTTAAAATTTTTGAGGAAGAAGAATTTGATGTGTGCATTTTTGATATTATGATGCCAAAAATGGATGGTTTTGAGCTTGCAGAAGCAGTTCGGAAAATTGATGTTAATGTTCCGATTATTTTCCTTTCGGCTAAAACTTTAAAAGAAGATCGCATTAAAGGACTTCGTCTTGGGGCAGATGATTATTTGGTAAAGCCTTTCAGCATTGAAGAGTTACTTCTGAAAATTGAAATTTTCTTGAAACGATCTCAGAAAAATATTCCGCCTGCAAAAACAATTTATGAGGTAGGAAAATATCAGTTTGACACTAAAAATTTCATTCTTTTTAATGACGAAGAAAAAGTTGGATTAACCCAACGTGAAGCCGAATTATTGAAACTTTTTCTAGATCATAAAAATTCTGTTTTAAAACGCGAACAAATCTTAACCTCTTTATGGGGAACAGATGACTATTTTATGGGAAGAAGTCTAGATGTTTTTATTTCGAGACTACGTAAAATTTTAGCCAACGAGCAAGGCATTTCGATTGAAAACCTACATGGAATTGGGTTTAGATTTTCTATTGGGTAAACTTTTTTTCTTAAAGTAAAGTAACCACAAAGTTTTGTCATTCCGACGGAGGAGGAATCTCCATGACAATATTCCACAAAGCTATTCCAATCTTTGACGAGCTACTTACGGAGATTCCTCGTTCCTCGGAATGACAAACTAGGCTTGAAAAACTTTAAATAACATACCTGTAACCACAAAGTTTTGTCATTCCGACGGAGGAGGAATCTCCACGACAATATTCCACAAAGCTATTCCAATCTTTGGCGAGCTACTTACGGAGATTCCTCCTCCGTCGGAATGACAAACTAGACTTGAAAAACTTTGTCTTCGAATTAATATTCCAAAAATTTCAATTCAGGATTTATAGTTTTAATTAAATCAATTTTCTTCTCTCTCCTCCATCCTTTAATTTCTTTCTCCCTCGCAATCGCTTCTTGAATCCAAGTAAATTTTTCGTAATAAAGTAAGAACTCAACATTGTATTTCGAAGCAAAAGTTTTATGGTTCAATAAAATATTCTCTTTATGCTTTATTAATCTCTTTTTTAAATTATTAGTAACTCCAACATAAAAGACAGATTTCGATTTATTTGTCAAAATATAAATGAAATACGTATGAAAACCTTCTTGTAAATGCATAAATTTAAATAATGACAATACTACTAAAAATAAAGAAAAATCTGTAAATTAATTTTAGAAAAACTTTGTATTTTTAGTATCTAATTTTCTTGGATATGAAATTACATCATTTGCGAAATGCCACTTTGGTAATTGAAACAGAGAAGCATGTCATTTTAGTTGACCCAATGTTAGGTAAAAGAAAAACAATTCCGCCTTTTACTATTTTCAGATATAAACCGAAAAGAAATCCGTTGGTGGCACTGCCAAAAAACAGTCGCGACATCTTAAGTCGAGTTACGCATTGTTTGATTACACATTTGCATGCAGATCATATTGATAAAGCCGGCGAGGTTTTTTTAAGACGAAAGAGCATTCCTGTTATTTGCAGTTCTAAAGACGAAAAAGCACTTGTTCAAAGAGGACTTAGTGTAATTCAGACTCTAGAATATTGGGAACCACAAAAGTTCTTAGACGGAAAAATTACTGGAATTCCAGCTATTCATGGTTATGGTTTTATCGCCAAATTAATGGGAAATGTCATGGGATTTCTTATTGAATTAGCCGATCAAAAATCAATTTATATTAGTTCTGATACTATTTTTACAGCACATGTAGAAAAGGTTTTAACGCAATTTAAACCTGATATTTCGATTGTAGCCTGCGGAACCGCAAGACTAGATATTGGACAGCCATTATTAATGCGAATGGATGACATTTTAAAATTTGTCACACTTGCTCCTGGAAAAGTTCTGGCAAATCATTTAGAGGCTTTAAACCATTGTCCGACAACAAGACTTCAATTAAAAACAGCTCTTTCAGATCATGGCCTTTTAACTAAAACTTCTATCCCAAATGATGGAGAATGTATTGAATATTAAAGCACCAATAATCCAAATTCACGCAAAGTGTTTATAGGTTTAGAGTACCAGAACAATTCGAAATCTTCCAATTCGGTTTCAAAATCAGTTTTGACTTCTTGAAAAGTATAATTTTTAGAACCTGAAACGGCTATTTTTGATAAAATCGCAACTAGCCATTCGCCTTCTTCTTTGCTGGTTTGAATATCGAAACTTTCTTTTTTATCGTGAAAAGTCAATGACATCATTTCCCAACTTCTTCCTTTTTTCGATTTCGTAAATAAAGACACTGAAGGTTTTCCGCCCAACCAAACCACTTTTGCATTTGGTTTTGTATTGAAATCGTTTTGTTCTTCTAAGGCATTAAAAATAAAATCGGGATGAATTTTTGTTTTCGGAATTTTAAAATCGAACCAATCTTGCAATTCGTAATCAAAACAGATTCCATGCATGAAATTGAAAAGCGATTTCTTTAACCCGAAACTGAATTTATCGTGATTGATTCCTGTAGAATCAATGTATTCTATATCATTATTAGCAAAAGTTCCTATTACTTCTGTTTTCTTTGTCACCCCAAATTTCTCTGGATATAATCCGACTGGACTATGCGCCGTAAGAGCAAATTGATGCCAAAAACCAGATTGTAAAACTCCAGCTTCAAACAATTGGCGAACCATTTCTAAACTATCAACCGTTTCCTGAATCGTTTGTGTTGGATATCCATACATTAAATACGCATGAACCATAATTCCTGCTTCGGTAAAGTTTCGGGTAACTTTTGCCACTTGTTCTACTGTAACTCCTTTATCAATTAATTTCAACAATCGGTCTGAAGCAACTTCTAGACCACCTGAAACAGCAATACAGCCAGAAGCTTTCAGTAACAAGCATAAATCTTTTGAAAAGCTTTTTTCAAATCTGATATTTGTCCACCATGTTACGGCGAGTTTTCTTTTTAGAATTTCAAGAGCTAGAGCACGCATTAAAGCTGGCGGTGCGGCTTCATCAACAAAATGAAATCCGTTTTGACCTGTTTTTTCTATCAATTCCTCCATTCGATCACAAAGCAAACTTGCCGCAACTGGCTCGTAAACTTTTATATAATCTAAAGAAATATCGCAAAAAGTACATTTTCCCCAATAACAGCCATGCGCCATTGTGAGTTTATTCCATCTTCCATCGCTCCACATTCTGTGCATCGGATTTACAATTTCGATAACCGAAATATATTTATCTAAAGGAAGATCTGAATAATCTGGTGTTCCTACATAAGCTTGTTTGTAATCGTGTTTTAAAGAATTGTTTTTGTAAACGACTTCTCCGTTTTCTAATAAAAAAGTTCTTTTAAAAGAATCAGAATCTGGATTTTCTAAATGAAAAATTAATTCTTCAATTGGGACTTCTCCATCATCTAAAGTAATGAAATCGAAAAACTCAAAAACACGTTTATCAGAAAGCGAACGTAATTCGGTATTTGGAAAACCTCCTCCCATTGAAATTTTTATTTCAGGATGATTTTCTTTTACCCATTGTGCACATCTAAATGCGCTGTATAAATTCCCTGGAAAGGGGACAGAAATTAAAAACAAGGTTGGCTGTACGACTTCGATTTTAGATTTTAAAAGCGAAATTAAAATCGAATCGATGTAAGTTGGTTTTTGCTGTAAAGCTTCGTATAACTCATCAAAAGAATTGGCACTTCGTCCTAAACGTTCTGCATATCGGCTGAAACCAAAATTTTCATCGACGCATTCTACAATAAAATCTGAAATATCTTCAAGATATAGCGTTGCCAAATGTTTTGCTTTGTCTTGAGTTCCCATTGTTCCAAAAGCCCAATCCAATTCTTCTAGCTGTGCAAAACGAGAAGCCTCGGGCAAAAAATCTTCCTGACAAATCTGTAAAGCCAAAGTTGGATTTTTCCCTTGCAAAAACTGAATTACAGAATCGATTGTTTTGATGTATTCGTCTTGAAGAGCAAAAATACGTTTAGAATTATCTGAGATTTCAGAGTCAAGTTGAAACTTAGAGCTTGAGATTTCAAACAAATCAATAAGCCCTTTTTTTGAAAACAATTCCAAAATCACATCAATACCCAAATCTGCCTGAACCGATTCGATACTTTTAGTGTTTAAAAAACCTTTTATATACGCCGTTGCCGGATACGGTGTATTCAGTTGTGTAAAAGGCGGCGTAATTACAAAAAGTTTCGTTTTCAAAAGAGTTTTTTTTTGCAAAAATAAGGGATATTTAGAATTATTCGACAAAAGAAATAAATCCGAATTATTTGGCTAACATCTCTTAATATTTTAAATTTTTATTATTGATATTAAACTTACAAAAACATTTTCTTTTCATATTTATGGCATTGTATTTTGGCTATATTTGCCAACAAAATTTCCTTAAATGAAGCTTAGAACTTTACTCTTATTTATTGTTTTTATTAAATATTCTTGTGTTTTTTCGCAAGAAATTAATCCAAAATCTTCCCGTAATTTATTATTAGAAGATAAAGATGGCCATCTAATTCAAAATTTGGAACAGCAAAAGCAATTTTTGAAAATCAGAGAGGAAAAGATGAAGGCAGAAGTCTTGAATTTGCAAAAGGCAATTTTTAATTCAGGCAACGGAAATTTGACTTCAAAAACAGCAGCGACTCTTCAAGGCGTAGAAATGTGTACTAATTCAGGTTTTGAGCAATATGAAACGGTCAACGGAAACAGTTATCTTAAGAATTTTCTTTGTACAATTGGCGATCCTCCTGGTCCAACGCAATGCCAATCAATAAGTAATACTGCCGACTCGTATATTAATCGCTATAATCCTAATAATATGGATATTATGGCAACTACTGTTTCTTCCAATTTAATTGACCCTTATATGGGAGACATTAAAGCATTTGACCAATATGCTCTTAAAATCAATTATGAGAACTCCTCTACCTATGGCTCTATTGTTCAAGGCAAAAGGTTTAAAACCAATAATGAAAATTATCTAAAATTTAATTACAAAGCTGTACTGCAAAGTGTATACGACGATAGCCATACGGATAATCAAGCTTTTGTAAAAGCACGTATTTTAGATAAAAACAAAAAAGTTGTGAGTGAATTTTGTTTGGTTGGAGACGAAAAAAATTGTATTTTCAGTAAGGTTCCAAGTCAATATTCTGATTTTGTTACTTTATATACTACCAATTGGCAATCTGGAATATTGGACATTTCATCAATTCCAAATAATGAGGAGTTTACCGTTGAATTTATGGCTTCAAGATGTGGATTGGGCGGGCATTTTGGGTATATGTATATTGATGATGTTTGTACCTTACACTCTGCAGAAAACTTGCAAGGTTCTATAGAACTTGATCCTTTGAATAAAGTTTGTCCGACTTTACCAATTTCAGTTTGTGGCAATTATACTATTCCTAATTCTGGAGGAATTTCTGCATCAGTAAAAAAAATCACTTTAAATGTTTACAACAGTAATAATGTGTCTGTTTACAGTACATCAACTACTTCAAGCTTAGACACAACAAATAAAAAATTTTGTTTTACATTAAAAACCAGTGATTTTCCAAATATTACAAATGCTAATTATAATGTAGGCGTACAAATAGATTATAACATTTCTGGGACTTCATGCTCCGGAACCACATTTGATTCTGCTACAGATCCTGATGCAAATCCTGGTTGGGATATTTCTTTTTTAAATTGCTCTTCAAGTTGTACTATTAATGTAACAACTGCAAAAATATCTCAATGTGATGCCAACCGCGATGGAACTGAAAACTTTAATTTATCTACATTAAATTCTTTAATAGTTCCTTCTACAACGGGGTTAAATTTTAGTTATTTCAAAAATTATAATGAAGCAGAATCCAACTTGAATGCTATCACCAATTTTACAAGTTATCCAAGTTCAAGTGCTTCTATTTTTGTTAGAGTAAGTAAGGATGCAACTTGTTATAAAATAATTTCTGCCAATTTAGAGGTGAGAAATCCAACAGCAAATATTACAGGTATTTTAAATGTTTGCTCTGGAAGCACTGTATTAACCGCTTCTTCTGGAGCTTCGTATTTATGGAGTACAGGGGCAACTACCCAAAGTATTACGGTAACTTCGCTAGGAAATTATTCTGTTACTGTGAAGGACTCTTTTGGATGTTCCAGCGATGCAAGTGTTAGTATCGAACCTAGCCAAACTGCTGTGTCTCCTACCTTGCAAATTACGCAACCTTCTTGTTTTGTAGCGACAGGAACAATAAAAGTAACTTCACCGGCATCACAATACAGTTTTGATGATGGCGCAACTTGGGAGACAAACGCTACAAAGAGTAATTTATACCCTGGAAACTATTTAGTAAAAATAAAGACTGTAAATGGATGCACTTCTTATTCGCAAAGTGTTACTATTACAGCGGCTTCTACTTCGTATCCAAATTACAGTTATACCAATCCTCTATTTTGCGGAGATACGGGCAGTATTACTATTATAACTCCAGCTTCATACTATAGTTTTGATGATGGTAAAACTTGGGGAAATAATCCTACTGCTAACAATCTTTTACCTGCAACTTATAAAATTCGAACCAAAGATTTACAAGGTTGTATTTCATCAGCAAATAATGTACTCATTAGTAGCAATACTTTAGAAACTCCAACTTATACAATCGTACTGCCCGCTTGTAATACAAAAGGAAGCATAACCATCAATACTCTTTCTGATTTTTATACTTTTGACGGAGGAACTACATGGGTTACAAATAATAAAATGAGCAACTTAGATGCAGGAAGTTATTCTTTAGGAATAAAAAATGCTTTAGGTTGTACTTCTGGTTATTCCTATGCTTATTTAAATGATTTTAAGGACTCCTATCCCGAATATACAACTGAACAGCCTGTTTGCGGAAGGGACGGAAGCATTACTATTACTACAGTAGCAGATTCATATAGTTTTGATAATGGAGCAACTTGGACTAGCAATAATGTTAAAACTTTACCTTTTGGAACCTATCAAATAAAAATAAAAAACAGTGCAGGATGTATCAGTTCTGCTAATTATGTTTATTTATATCAGCCTTATTTGGATACCCCGATTATTAGCTTGGAACAGCCAACTTGTGGTACAAATGGAAAAATCACTATCAACTCATTATCCGACTTTTATAGTTTTGACAATGGCGCAACGTGGACAACTTTAAATTCTAAATCATTACCTCCTGGCATTTATAACATAATTATAAAAAATAGCCTTGGCTGTACCTCTTATCCAAATACTGCTTATTTAAATAATCCAAATATAGATGTACCCGATTACACTGTTGTTCAACCCACTTGTACATCTCCGGGTAGCATTAAAATAAATACAACTGCTAGTTTCTATAGTTTTGATGGAGGTTATACTTGGGGAACTTCTCCTTCATTACCAAATCTTACTTCTTATGGATATTACAACATTGCGATAAAAAATAGTTTAGGATGTGTTTCTAACTCTGTAAGCGTTCAAATTAACAACGCAAGGCTTCCTGATCCAGATTATACAGTTACCAACCCTAGTTGTGGAAATATTGGCAATATTACATTCAACACTACTGCAGATTATTACAGTATAGATTATGGTTCAACCTGGAGTACAAGTAAGGTTTTTAATAATTTAAGTCAGGGGTCTTACTATTTAATGATAAAAAAAGGGAATTGTACATCCAATTACATTTCCATTTATATGGATTCTTCGATGCTGGCACAACCTAATTTAACCACAGTTCAACCAGGATGCGGAACAAAAGGCAGTATTAAAATTAATACTACTGCAAGCTTTTACAGTCTTGATGGGACAAATTGGGTAACAAGTCCTGTTTTTTCTAACCTATCTCCAGGATATTATTACCCCGTGATTAAAAATGCTCAAGGTTGCGTTTCTAACTCGAACTCAGTATATCTTCAAGAGTTTTATCTGCCCAATCCTACCTTCAAAATAACACAACCTACTTGTGGAACTGGAGGAAGCATAAACTTTACTTCAACTGAAGCACAATACAGTATCGATGGAGGTAGAACTTGGAGTACTAATCCTTTATTTACTAATCTTAGTCCAAACTCTTATTCTTTGGTAGTAAAAAATGCCTCTGGTTGCACATCTAACCCATACAACGCATACGCATACTTACAACAATATTATTTGCCTAACCCTGATTTTACAGTAATCCAGCCAACATGCGGCGTTAATGGAAGCATTACTATTGCAACAGTTGCTGCTTTTTATAGTTTTGACAATGGTAATACTTGGACAACTAAGCCTGTTCTTTCTGGACTCACTTCTGGTTATTATAACATTATGATAAAAAACGCGACAGGTTGTAAATCTTATGGTTTATCAGTAAACATTAATCCTTATTATCTGCCCAATCCAAACATAAAAGTAGTACAACCTAGCTGCGGAAACGACGGTAGCATTACCGTTACAACTCCTGCTGACAGTTATAGTTTTGATGGAGGCACCACTTGGACTACAAATCCAATTTTATTAAATCCCGCAAATACGTCTTATAGTGTACTTATTAAAAATGCAACAGGTTGTAAATCAAATTCACAATATGTTTACATATACAAGTATTACCTACCGTCACCAAATATAACTTCTATTCAGCCTACATGCAGTAATCCTACAGGAACTATAATCGTAAATTCTACTGCAGACCAATATAGTTTTGATGGAGGAACAACTTGGACTACAAACCCTATAAAGAAAAATTTAGCTGACGGCTCATACAATGTAATAATAAAAAATACTTTAGGCTGTACCTCTTCTAGTAGCTATACTTATATAAACACTCCACCTGCAATTCCTGCAGCACCCGATGTGAAGATAGTTCAACCTTCTTCTTGTGGCGCAACCGATGGTACCATTACCATAACAACACCAGCGATTAGTTATAGTTTCAATGACGGAAACAGTTGGACAACGAGTCCTACGAAAGTAAATGTAGGAGCTGGTACATATATTATTAAAATCAAAACAAATTCATATAGTTGCGAATCATTAACAACTATTGCCAACTTGAGTTCTGGCACTACAATTGCGGCTCCAAATTTCACTACAACACAACCAAATTGCACCTCTTCAAAAGGTTCTATTACCATTACAACAAATGCATCAACTTATAGTTACGACAATGGGTTAACTTATGTTTTTTCTAATACAAAAACTGATCTATCTCCAGGTACTTACTTCGTAAAAATTAAAAATTCAGTAGGTTGTGTTTCAGATGCTGCTAAAGTCACGATATCGCCATTATCACCGCTTGCAGCTCCTGCTTTTACAACAACTCAGCCCACATGCACCAATTTTACAGGATCAATTACAATTAATACCGCTGCTGATCTCTATAGTTTTGATAACGGAATTACATTTGGAACATCTAAAACAAAATCTAATTTATCTGCAGGAACCTATAATTTGATGATCAATAAATCTGGTTGTATTTCTCTTGCTGTACCTGTGACAATACAAGCTGCACCTGTAATACCCGAAGCGCCACAAGTTGTAGTTACTGAACCAACGGGCTGTAATTCGGCTACTGGAAGTATTATGGTTACTACAGTTGCAAATCAATATAGTTTTGATGATGGTCTTAATTGGAGCAACAGCAATACCGCCAGTCTATCTCCTGGAAGTTATTTTATCCGAATAAAATATACAAATGGCTGTCCATCTATTGCGTATAAAGCAACTATAAATGCAGCGCCAGATGCTCCCTCGATTCCAACTTTAAATGTTACTCAACCTACTACTTGCAGCAATCCATTTGGCTCAATTTCGATTACAAGTACTGCAGCTCAATATAGTTTTGACAATGGTAAAAATTATTCAGCCAATCCAAATTCGGGTAATTTAGTTGCTGGAACCTACATTGTTCGAGTTAAAAATAGTCGTGGCTGTGAATCTGCTCCATTATCTACGACCATTAATCCTCCAACAGATTATCCGAGCAATCCTGCATTTACAACCATCCAGCCCGATTGCAATAATCCTAAAGGTACTATTACAATTACCGATGTTGCATCAGAATACAGTTTTGATAATGGTGATAGCTGGGTTACAACTGAAGTGAAATCAAATCTTGACCCAAAAACTTATTCTATTAAAGTGAAAAATAATAAGGGCTGTATCTCAAATGCAACCACGGTTACTATAACTCCTTTTACAAATTTTACTCCAAAGCCTACTCTTGTAAGCCCTCAAACATTCTGTATTCAACAAAATGCGACATTAAATTCAATTACAATTGCAGGACAAAACATAAAATGGTATGACGCATTAACAAACGGATCTCTCTTGTCCAATACAACTTTGCTTCAAAATGGTAAGATTTATTATGCTTCGCAATCTATAAATGGCTGTGAGAGCGAAAGAGTTACCGTGTCTATAAAAATTCAAGATACTCCTGCTCCTTCTGGAGATGCAAATCAGACATTTTGTACAGGACAAAGTGCAACTTTAGCAACTATTAAAATTACGGGAACTTCAATAAAATGGTATAACGCATTAAACAATGGTTCTTTATTAGCAGAAACCACAAATCTAGAAAATGGAAAAACTTATTATGCTTCTCAGACAGAAAATAATTGTGAAGGATCTAGATTGGCAGTTACAATCTCAATTATAAACACACCAGTAGCTCCAACTGCAAATGGAAATCTAGAGTTTTGTAAAAATGAGAATGCAAAATTAAGCAACATTCAAATGACAGGTCAAAACATAAAATGGTATGACACCGCTTTTTCTGCTGCCGCACTGGCAAATACTACTTTGTTGGAAAATAATAAAACCTATTATGCTTCGCAAACTGTTGGATGCGAAAGCGATAGAATACCAATTCTAGTCCACGTTTATGACACTGCCCTACCAACCGGTAAGAGTAGTCAGCAATTCTGTATTGACCAAATTGCTACTTTAGAGAACCTTAATATAAAAGGAACAGATTTAAAATGGTACGATTCCGCAACTAATGGAAGTCTTTTGTCTGAAACTAATTTATTAGAAACCAGAATATACTATGCAACACAAACAGTAAATAACTGCGAAAGTGAAAGATTTGCTGTATCAGTAAAAATTCAGGATACTTCAATTCCATTTTCAGATTCGCCACAATCATTTTGCATTCAAAAAAATGCCAAAATCAGTAATATTGCTATAGATGGTCAAAATATAAAATGGTACGAAAGTACTTCAGCAAACAATCCTTTATCTGAATCAACTTCTCTTGAAGACGGAATAACTTACTATGCTTCTCAAACAATCAGCGGCTGCGAAAGTGATAGAATTCCTGTGACGATAAATATTCTTGGAGCTACAACATCGGAATGCATTCATTTTGTTGAAGAACTTCCTTATCCAAAATTCTTTACTCCAAATGGTGATGGCCATAATGACACTTGGACAATCGATCCTAATTATTTGGCTCCTAATTCATCTATTAGAATATTTGATCGCTACGGAAAACTCATAAAAGAACTAAGATTAAATAATTCTTGGGACGGAAATTACTTAGGAAATCAAGAACCTTCTTCAGATTATTGGTTTACGGTTACAAGATTTAATGGAAAAGAATTTAGAGGACACTTTTCTTTAAAAAGATAAAAAATTATATGAAAAAATATTTCGCTTTTTTGCTTTTATGGCATTTTCTAGCATTCTCTCAAAACACAACTCAATCAATAGGTTTTAAAGAAAATAAAGGTCAGATTGTTGATCAAAAAGGAAAATCAAACGCCTCTGTTTTATATTTACTTAATTCCAATGGATTAAATGTTCAATTGAAAAAAAATGGATTTTCATATGATATTTATGAAGTAAAAAAAATTCCTGTCATTCCTTCAGTAACAGCAAAAACATTGCTTTATCATATTCCAAAAAAAGATCAAAAAGAAGAATTTAATCTAGAATATGTTTTTCATAGGGTCGATATTGATTTTGTTAATTCTAATCCTAAAGTTGAATTAATTACGGAACAAAAATCTTCTGATTTTGACAATTATTATAACGTTCCAGACAAACCTGAAGGAGTTTTAGAGGTTCATCAATATAAACAGGTTACCTACAAAAATATTTATCCCAATATTGATGTTGTTTTTACAATTCCTAAGGATTCTCAAAAAACGGTTGAATATAATTTTGTCATTCATCCCAAAGGAAAAATTTCTGATATAAAATTGAAATTTAATGGGGCCAAAACAGATCTAGTTGATAATAAAATCCAAATGAGTGTACGTTTTGGAAAAATGGAAGAAACACTTCCTGCAAGCTGGATTGAAGAAAAAGGGCATAAAAAGATGATTACTATAGGGTATCAAAAATTACAAAATAATGTTTATGGATTTCGTTCTGCAAATTTTTTGATTGGAAAAAAAGTTGTAATCGATCCTGTCCCAACTAGGCTTTGGGGAACATTTTATGGAGATGAAACTGGAAATTCTGGTGCAAATTGGTGGGTAGCTGATTTAACAACTGATTCTCTTGGCAATGCCTATGTTTCAGGATCTACAACATCTCAAAGTCCTTCTTATGCTACTTCTGGAGCACATCAAACAAGCGGAAGTCACCCTTATGTCAATTCAATTACAAATGGCATTTTGTTTAAGTTTGATAAAAATGGGAATAGACTTTGGGGAACCTATTATGCCGGTACACAAGCCATTTATGTTAATGGAGTAAAAACCGATTCTCAAGATAACGTTTTAATTACAGGCTATACATGGTCAGAAACAAACATTAGTACTATCGGATCCTTTCAACCAGATTTAAAAGGGTTTTCAGATGCTTTCTTAGTAAAGTTTAATAGTAATGGAGTAAGACAATGGGGCACTTATTTTGGGGGTGAAGACAGCGATTATGCAACTGCCTTAGATCTCGATAATAATGATAATATTTACATTGTTGGCACAACTTCTAGCAAAACAAACATTGCACAAAATAGCAATTTTCAAAATCAACTTAGCAATTCGACAAATCCATACACAGCACCTACTGATGCATTTATTACAAAATATAATAAAGATGGTAATCTAATCTGGAGTACATATGTTGGGGGCAATGGAAAAGATAATTTTAGTACTATTGTCGTCGCAGATTCTTATCTGGTTGCTGCAGGTGGTAGTGATAGTACCAACAATATGACAACGTCTGGAGTTTTTCAAGAAAAACCAGATCCAACATATCCAGGAGAAGGTTATGTTTGTAAATTCTCATTAGATGGTATAAGAGTATGGGGAAGTTATTATGGTGGTAGTTCTCAAATGGAAAATATTGAATCTGTCGAGATCGATAGTGATGAAAATATTTATATTGGCGGCTATACCTATAGTTCTGATAATATTGCAACACCTGGTACTTTTGAAAGCTCAAATTCTAATCTTTACAAAGGTTTTTTATCAAAACTAAATAGTTCTGGGCAAAGGACATGGGGCACTTATGTAGGCGACATTAATATTTCATCTATAATCTTTAAAAATAATTCTCTTTATATTGGAGGTGGAAATATGGATTTTAAAACTGATTATAATCTAACTACTCCGTGTTCTTACAAACCAGATCGCATTAGAACTCATTACGGATATGCAGGCAAATTTACTACAGAAGGCAATTTTATTTGGGGAACATATATTGGCAATGATAACACTTTAAAAATGGCTTTAGATTCTGAAGGTTCTATTTTTTTAGCTGGACTATCAAGTTTCAACGATGATATTGCCGATACAAACTCTTATCAATCTAATATCTTGGGAGATAAAAATTATTTCTTAATGAAATTTAATGAAGACCCTAATATTAAAGCACTAGAAGTATCTTCAAATTCTCCACTATGTCCTAACTCAACTCTAGAACTAAAAGCATCAGGAGGGACTAATTATGCTTGGACGGGTCCAAACGGTTTTACATCAACAGATCAAAATCCAACGATTACCAATACATCATTAGCTAATTCAGGAGAGTATAGCTGCTTAATTACTGGAACTGGTGGCTGTGATGGTACTAAAAAAATTAATGTAGTGATTAGAGATACAGAACCTCCAATTCCTAATTTAGCCACCCTTATCGAAATAACAGGAGATTGCAATACGATTATTAGCACAATTCCAACTGCTACTGATACCTGTGCTGGCCAAATTACAGGTACAACTACAAATCCACTTTCTTATAGTTTGCCTGGAACTTACACAATTGTATGGAATTACAATGATGGAAATGGCAACACATCAACTCAAAATCAAACGGTTACAATTACACAACAACCATTGCCTAACGCATCTTCTCTACAAACTTTCTGTGTTCAGCAAAATGCAACTTTAACCAACGTTCAAATAACGGGACAAAATATAAAATGGTACAGTAACCTAACTGCAGGAACACTTGTACCAATTACAACTGTAGTTCAGGATAAAGCGACTTATTATGCTTCACAAACTATAAGCGGATGCGAAAGCGAAAGAATTCCTGTCACTATTAACATTCTAAATACTTTAGCCCCAACAGGAAATCCAAAACAATCTTTTTGTACTGGACAAAATCCAACAATTGTAAATCTAGAAATTACTGGAGCTGCAATAAAATGGTATGACACCTCTACAAATGGCTCTTTACTGCCAGAAACTACGACTCTACAAAACGGACAAACCTATTACGCTTCTCAAACAGAAAACAATTGCGAAAGTTCGAGATTTGGTATCACTGTTTCAATCGTTAATACCCCTTCTGTTCCAAATGCAAATACAGAACAGACATTTTGCAAAAAAGAAAATAAGACTCTTAACGACATTCAAATCACAGGCCAAAATATAAAATGGTTCGATACTAATTTTTCCGCTTCTCCTATATCAAATACAGCATTATTGGAAGATAATAGAACATATTATGCTTCGCAAACTGTTGGATGCGAAAGTGATAGAGTACCAATTCTAGTCCACGTTTATGACACTGCCTTACCAACCGGTAATAGTAGTCAGCAATTCTGTATTGACCAAATTGCTACTTTAGAGAACCTTAATATAAAAGGAACAGATTTAAAATGGTACGATTCCGCAACTAATGGAAGTCTTTTGTCTGAAACTAATTTATTAGAAACCAGAACATACTATGCAACACAAACAATAAATAACTGCGAAAGTGAAAGATTTGCTATATCAGTAAAAATTCAGGATACTTCAATTCCATTTTCAGATTCGCCACAATCATTTTGCATTCAAAAAAATGCCAAAATCAGTAATATTGCTATAGAGGGTCAAAATATAAAATGGTACGAAAGCACTTCATCAAATAATCCCTTATCAGAATCAACTTCTCTTGAAAACGGAATAACTTACTATGCTTCTCAAACAATCAGCGGCTGCGAAAGTGACAGAATTCCTGTAACGATAAATATTCTTGGAGCTACAACATCAGAATGCATTCATTTCGTTGAAGAACTTCCTTATCCAAAATTCTTTACTCCAAATGGTGATGGCCATAATGACACTTGGACAATCGATCCTAATTATTTGGCTCCTAATTCATCTATTAGAATATTTGATCGCTACGGAAAACTCATAAAAGAACTAAGATTAAATACTTCTTGGGACGGAACTTACTTAGGAAATCAAGAACCTTCTTCAGATTATTGGTTTACGGTTACAAGATTTAATGGAAAAGAATTTAGAGGACACTTTTCTTTAAAAAGGTAATTTTAACTCTAATAAAAAAGGTTCGTATTTAAAATACGAACCTTTTTTATTAAGACCTTATGACATAGTCTATCAACAACTCTATCAGGGCAACTATTACTTTTATCATAATTAATAAATCTATAAACTTCCTTTCTTTTTTAAACTTCTATACTTTAAGTAAGAATAAAAAATAGGAATTATAGCTATACCAAATACAATTGTCAAAAATACTTTAGAGAAGGCAGAACTTTCAAAAATTAAGCTTCCGACAATAATAATTAAACCAGCGATAAACCAAAGTTTTCCAGCAAATAGATGCGTTTTTTTCCAGACTTCTTGATTCTCTAGTGTCCAAGGTGTTTTTATTCCAATAAAATAATTGGGTTGAATTACTTTAAAATAATTGCCCAAAATCACGAATAAGGCTCCGACTAAAACGAAGATAAAACTTGGAATAGAAATAGATTGGCTCTTGGTGCTATAAATAATAAACAAAGCTAAAATTGACATAAAAAGAACCAAAACAAATTTAAACTGATATAGCTTTCCTCCCATCAAAGACATCTTTTTCTTTGGGTCAATCTTTGAAATGACGGACATAATTATATAAGTAAAAACAGGAAGTATAAAAAGCATTCCAATCAAAGTAAATTTATTTCCCCAACCATCTATTTCTCCTTTAGAATTCCAATGAATAGGTACTATTTCTGGCAGACTATTCCAAACTGTGCCTAAATAAATAAAAGGGATCAAAACAATTCCAATTAGAGGAAGCTCTTTTTTAAATTCTAGTTTCATTTTTTATTTTTTAAAGGTTAGTATCCATTGCAGAACATCTTCCATTATGGTGGTATTGATGGAGTAAATGATGAACTGTCCATTTTTCTCAAACGTAATTAAATCGGCTCGTTTTAAAATATCTAAATGATGAGAAATACTTGGTTTTGAAATATTAAAAACATCTGCAATTTCACCTGCCGACATATCTTTTTCTTTCAAAAGATCCAAAATCTCTCTTCTAGTTGCATCATTTAATGCTTTAAAAATATCATTCATTACATTTACATATTTAGACAAATATCTAAATACTTTTTAAACAAACAAAAAAAAGCAGTAATTTTTTACATTACTGCTTTTAAATATTTTTAAAAAGAGATTCTTAAAATTTATGTTCGTCTTTGCTAATAACCATAAACGAAACTAAAGATATCAATGCTGCAGCAGTTAAATAATAGCCTACATAACTCACACTATATGTAGAAGCTAGATAAATTGCAATCATAGGGGCAAAAGCAGCTCCTAGAATTCCTGCCATATTAAAAGTCAACGAAGCACCAGAATAACGAACATTCGTTGGAAATAATTCAGATAAAAAAGTTCCCAAAGGCCCGTATGTGAAACCCATTAACGACATTCCGATGCAAGCAAAAATGGCTACTTGCGTAATATTTCCAATACTTAAAAAATAAGAAAAGAAGAATCCGAAAATAGCGATAGCCGCTGTCGCTACGATAAGCATTTTACGTCGACCAATTTTATCTGCCACAACAGCCGAAACTGGAATGAAAAGAGCAAAAAACAATACAGAGAATAATTGAATTAATAATCCGTCTCTTTTAACGATTCCTAAATCTGAAGTTGCCCAACTTAATGTAAATACTGTCATTAAATAGAAAACCAAGAATGTTGTAATTGCTGCAAATGTTCCAAAAATCAATTGATTTTTATATGATTTTATCAAAGTCAAGAACGGAACTTTTACTTCTTCTTCATGCTTTTTAGCATTTTCAAACGAAGGTGTTTCTGTAATTTTAGTTCTAATGTAAAAACCAATTATTACCAAAAATGCACTAGCAATAAAAGGAATTCTCCAACCATAATTCATAAAATCTTCGTTGCTCATGGAATCTGTTAACAAAAGAAAAGTTCCTCCTGAAAGCAACAATCCTATTGGAGCGCCTAATTGCGGAAACATTCCGTACCACGCACGTTTATTTGGTGGTGCATTTTCTATCGCCAATAAAACAGCTCCTCCCCATTCTCCTCCTAAACCTACACCTTGTCCGAATCGGCAAAGCATTAATAATAAAGGTGCTGCTACGCCAATACTTGCATAACTTGGTAAAAATCCGATTGTAACTGTCGAAATTCCCATTGTCAATAAAGCTGCTACAAGAGTAAACTTACGCCCGATCTTATCTCCATAATGTCCAAAAAAAGCAGACCCCAATGGACGAGATAAAAAAGCAATAGAAAAAGTCGCTAAAGATTCAAGAGTCGCCATTGTCGAATCTGAACTAGGAAAAAATAATTGCGGAAAAACCAATACAGCTGCATTGGCATAAATATAAAAATCAAAAAATTCGATTGTGGTACCAATAAGGCTTCCAAAGAGAACGTGTTTTAGAGAGTTCTTTTTATTTGGGTTAGTTTTCATGTAAAACGGATATAACTTTTTTTTTGATTACAAAAATATAGTTTCATTATTAATAATTCATCTTTAGAAGAATTAGTTTTAAAACACTTCTCGTTTTTTAACAAATTTCATGTGTTTTCCATTTAAAAACAACGTGTTTTAATCAAACATAAAAACTTGATTTTACGTATTTTAAAATAAAAATCAAAAATCAAATCTTAAGCATTCGTTAAAAGCGTTTTTAACTGTATATTTTCATTAAATTTACAGCTGTCAAAAATAAACTTAAAATTATGCCTACCGACTGTATCAGCTTTCAATCTTCTGGATATTTCTCTAAACTAATGCAAGATTACTTAGATCAAAAACCAGAGTTAAAACCGCTGTACAATAATTTCCCAAGCCTAGAAAATTTCGAAAAACAAATAGCCGAAAAATCGGCGAATTTTGACCATAACAACAGAACAGCATTGGTTGCAACTCTGCAAAAACAATATCAAAATATTGAAGCATCAGATTTAACCAAACAGAATATTTCGCTTTTAGCACTCGAAAACACATTTACAATTACAACTGGACATCAGCTCAATCTATTTAGCGGACCACTGTATTTTTTATATAAAATTATTTCTACGATTAATTTAACCAAAGAATTAAAGTCGAAATATCCTTCGCACAATTTTGTTCCAGTTTATTGGATGGCTACTGAAGATCATGATTTTGAAGAAATCAATTATTTCAATTTTAAAGGAAAAAAAATCCGTTGGAATGCTGAAAGCACTGGTCCAGTCGGAAGATTATCAACCGAAGGCTTAGAAGAATTATTTGAAGTTTATTCTCTAGAATTAGGCTCAAGTACTAATGCAAACGCACTTAAAAAGCTTTTTAAAGATGCTTATTTAAAACATGAAAATCTAGCCGATGCGACTCGCTATTTAGCAAATGCACTTTTTGCAAGTTACGGCTTAGTAATTATAGATGCAGACGATGCCGATTTAAAACGCGCTTTTGTTCCGTATGTAAAAGAAGAATTAGAAAATCAGACTTCATTTAAAGAAGTTCAAAAGTCTATTGAAGAACTTTCTGCTTATACCGTTCAAGTAAATCCGCGTGAGATTAATTTATTTTATATTGAAGATAAGCTTCGCGAAAGAATTATTTTTGAAAATGATAAATATGTGGTTAACAACACTAAAATTTCATTTTCTAAAGATGAAATATTTAAATTGTTAGAAAGCAATCCTGAAAAGTTCAGTCCAAACGTAATCATGCGTCCTTTATATCAGGAAATCATTCTCCCAAATCTTTGCTACATTGGCGGAGGCGGAGAAATTGCTTATTGGCTAGAATTAAAAGCTTTCTTTGAGGCTGTAAATATTACTTTTCCAATTTTATTAGTTCGAAATTCAGTTCTTTTAGCAACCGAAAAACAAGTTAAAAAAGCAGATAATTTAAATTTAACTTGGAAAGATTTATTCAGTAAATCTGAAAGCTTGGTTAACGAAATTACACATAAACTTTCTCCATTTCCAATTGATTTAACTCCGCAAAAAGAAGCACTTGAAAAACAGTTTGCCTATCTTTTTGAATTGGCTGAAAAAACAGACAAATCTTTCTCTGGTGCCGTAAAAGCACAAGAAGTAAAACAAAAGAAAGGTTTAGAAAATCTAGAAAAACGTTTATTAAAAGCACAAAAAAGAAAACTGGCAGATCAATTGGAGCGAGTTACAGATTTGCAATGCGAATTGTTTCCAAACAATAGTCTTCAGGAACGTCAAGCTAATTTTTCTGAATTTTATTTAGAAAAAGGAGAGCAATTAATTCCACTTTTAATTCAGAAATTAAAGCCATTAGAACATAATTTTGACATCATAATAATCTAAAATAATTATCTTTAGAAACTATAAAGTAATGATTTAGGAACAAATAACCAGCACATTTCCTAAATCATTACTCTCTCAAACCAAATAGAATTATATTTTATAACCTATTAACTAGCTAACCTAATGGTAAGAGAACGCCTAATTTCGCTTGATGTCTTTCGCGGACTGACAATTCTATTGATGACTATTGTAAACAATCCCGGTGATTGGGGAAATGTTTATCCGCCACTTTTACATTCGCAATGGAATGGCTGTACACCAACTGATCTTGTATTTCCGTTTTTCATTTTCATAATGGGAGTTGCAGTTCCTCTTGCAATGCCAGAGAAAAAATACGATGAAACGACATTCAACAAAATCCTGATTCGTTCTTTAAGAATGTTCTGTTTAGGGATTTTCTTTAATTTCTTTGGAAAAATTCAGTTGTTTGGTTTAGACGGAATCCCGCTTCTAATAGGACGCCTAATCATTACTTTTGTTGTTGGCTATGCATTAATGGGCAATTTCAGCACACGACTAAAAAATATTTTTGCATTTGGGATATTGGCTCTTTATCTCATTTTAGCATATGGCGGATTTGAAAGCTATCAAGACGTTCGCCTTCCAGGCGTTCTACAGCGTATTGCCGTTGTATATTTTGTGGTTTCACTTTTGTATTTAAAGACATCTCGAAAAACTCAAATTATTACAGGAGCTTTTTTACTTTTAGGATATTGGGCAGTAATGACTTTAATTCCTGTTCCAGGATTTGGAGAAGCTAATTTAGACCAAGGCACAAATTTGGCCGCGTGGAATGACAGCATTTTCCTAAAAGGACATATGTATCACGAAACCAAAACTTGGGATCCTGAAGGAATTTTAAGCACATTACCATCAATTGTTAATGGAATAATAGGTTTGTTTATCGGACAAATTTTATTGCTTTCTGTAACCAAAATTCAGAAAGCACAAAGAATGGGTACGATAGGAACTTCACTTATTTTCTTTGGCCTAATCTGGGATTTGGTTTTTCCAATAAACAAATCAATCTGGACAAGCAGTTATGTTTTATACACCACAGGATTGGCAATTGTCTGCTTAACTATTTTGTATTACATCATTGACATTAAAGAATACAAAAAAGGTTTCAAATTATTCGTTATTTGGGGAGTAAATCCGATGATTGTTTTCTTTGCTTCACAGATTATTCCTCAAGCTTTGATAATGATTAATTTTCCGCATCCGTTACTTCCAGGCGACCAAATCAACCTCCTAGATTATCTATACCGTTTCGGAATTGCACCATTTTTTAGTAATGCAATGACTGCATCTTTAGCGGGCGCATTAACATACGTTGGAATCTGGACATTTATATTATGGATATTCTACAAGAACAAACTTATTTTTAAAGTATAATGTTTAAAAGCCCATATTAAAGACGCACAATAAAGCGTCTTTTTTATTCAAAAAATAAATTTTCAGCATTTCTTGCTCAAAACATCATTCCAGCATGTTTAAATTATGAATTTATTAAAATCAATTCATAAAAAAAGTATACTTTTGCACAAAATTTAATAAAATATAAAATGGCAACAAATAGAACTTTTACAATGATTAAACCAGATGCTGTTGCAAATGGACACATCGGGAATATCTTAGCAATGATCACTAATGGTGGTTTCAAAATCGTTTCATTAAAATTAACTCAATTAACTGTAGCTGATGCTAAAGCATTCTACGCAGTTCACGCAGAAAGACCTTTCTACGGAGAATTAGTTGAATTCATGTCTCGTGGACCAATTGTTGCCGCTATTTTAGAAAAAGACAACGCAGTAGAAGATTTCAGAACTTTAATTGGAGCTACAAATCCAGCTGAAGCTGCTGAAGGAACTATTCGTAAAGCATACGCTACTTCAATTGGAGAAAATGCAGTTCACGGATCTGACAGCGACGAAAATGCTGCAATCGAAAGCGCATTCCACTTTGCAGGAAGAGAGCAATTCTAATAATATTAGATTGTAGATATTAGATTGCTGAATCTAATATCACTAATAAAAAAATCCATTCGCTAAGCGAATGGATTTTTTTATATGGAAAAATCTAAAATCTAAAATCTAAAATCTAAAATCTAAAATCTAAAATCTAAAATCAGCGAAGCACAACATCCTTCACCACCTCACGTCCAAGTTCTTCATTAATCATTTTTACGATTTTATATTTTCCGTGAGTTAATTCTTCGCGCAAAACAGAAGAACCTAATTCTACATAAAGCGTACTTCCTTTTAGAACAACATTCCGGGTATAAGTGTTTACACCGCTTCCCATAAGATTTTTCCAAGCGTCGCGAACATCAATTTGATCCATCCCTGGCTGCAATTTGTTCACTTGAATAATTTGCTGTAAAACAGCACTAATAGTACTTTCGTTATTTAGTCTTTTCGCCATCGTTCAAAAGGTTTACTGGTCCAGCTTTTTTATAATGATATTCTATTTTTTGTGAGTTTTTAACCACTAATTCATCATCAGAAAGAGAGATAATTTCCTCGCTCCATTTTGCATATTTCGTTTTGTAATCTAAGAAAACCTGTTCTCCAGCAAAACGCACCGAAACATTCTCAAAAGTATCTGTTGTCAAAAATGTACCGTCAAATTGCGGCATCACTTTAGTACGGACACCTTTATTATTCTTAATTTGAAAAAAGTCAAAAGTCTCATTCATTTTATACTCCTTCTCTTCGCCCTTCTCAAAAATCACTTTTTCAATTTCCCAATAGCCATTCAATTTAGCAATATCTGCAGGTTTTACTTCCTGTTTACAGCTCACAAACAAAAGTGAACAAAACAAAACTATAAAAGTGTTTTTCATAAATAAAGTTATTAAATTTTATTCTTTTTTCTTGAAATGAAGTCTAAGAATTAGGAGACATTTACTCCATTAGTTCGCTACTGCATATGTGCTGTCATCCATTATTTCTTTTGTCTTTTAAAGGAAAAAGCAAAAAGATGTTTGCCTTATCAAAGCAAGGATTTCTGTTTTCAAAAGAAATTTTTCTTGGACTGCAAAGATAGTCTTATAATCATCAAAAGAAACAAAAAATCGAAAACACATTCAACTATTTTTCAAAGCAGACAGCACAAAAAAAAGTCTTCAAATAGAAACGCCTAAACGAATCCTATTTAAAGACTCAATAAATTTTCAATTATATTTATCGATTAGAACGTATTCTTTTAAGAACTCCCAAAAAGAATAAAACTATTCCTAAAACTAGTAAAACATAATATATCGAAAGATTTTTATATTTTAAAACATTTGCCAGAACAAAAGATAGTACACTAGCAAAATAAAACGTTAAAGCAGATATATTTTTCATTAATTAATTATTTAAAGAAGCTGTCAACAAATTCATATTTATTAAAGACTTGCAAATCCTCAATTCCTTCACCAACACCAATATATTTTACAGGAATTTGAAATTGATCTGAAATACCAATTACAACACCGCCTTTTGCAGTTCCGTCTAATTTAGTCACAGCTAATGAAGTAACTTCTGTCGCAGCAGTAAATTGTTTTGCTTGTTCAAAAGCATTCTGACCTGTAGAACCATCCAAAACTAAAAGCACATCATGAGGCGCATCAGCAACTACTTTTTGCATTACACGTTTTACTTTTGTTAGCTCGTTCATTAAATTGATTTTATTATGAAGACGTCCAGCAGTATCAATAATAACAACATCGGCATTTTGAGCAACTGCAGATTGCAAAGTATCAAAAGCAACAGAAGCTGGATCGCTTCCCATATTTTGTCTTACAATTGGAACATCTACTCTATCTGCCCACACTTGCAATTGATCAATTGCTGCAGCACGAAAAGTATCAGCTGCACCTAAAACTACCTTATGTCCTGCTTTTTTAAATTGATAAGCCAATTTACCAATTGTTGTCGTTTTACCTACTCCATTTACTCCAACAACCATTAAAACGTAAGGCTTTTTATCTTTTGGGATTTCAAATTCTGTTGCTTCACCCGTATTTGTTTCAGATAATAAAGCACCTATTTCATCGCGAAGAATTTGATTTAACTCTTCTGTTCCTAGATATTTGTCTTCAGCAACACGCTTTTCAATTCTTGTGATAATTTTTAAAGTAGTATTTACCCCAACATCAGAAGCCACAAGAACTTCTTCCAGATCATCTAAAACATCATCATCAACTTTAGATTTACCTGCAACGGCTTTACTTAACTTTGAAAAAAAAGTAGTTTTTGTTTTTTCAAGACCTTTGTCTAAAGTCTCCTTTTTTTCGGTAGAGAATAATTTTTTAAAAAAACTCATTTTTTGTAGATTATTTAGATTTATTAGATTTCTTGATTTTTACGCAAGAAATCCAAATCTTTAAAGAAAGCGCAATTGTTTTTCAAAAAAAGGCCAATTGTTACGATTCTTTAAATTTTTAGACAAATATAGGTAATAAAAAAGCTACTTCCGAAATGAAAGTAGCTTTTCTATATAATGTAATTGTAATTATTTCTTTTTCAAGAATTCATCAACTTCTTCAGGAGCCATAATAGATTCTACGAATGTATATGCACCAGTTTTAGGAGATTTCACCATTTTGATGGCTTTTGACAATCTCTTAGAAGCTGTTTGTAACGATGCTACGGTTTTCTTTGCCATGATTCAAATGTTATTTGAAGTTTTTCATAAAACTCGAAATGGCTAAACCATTTGAGATTTATAAAAATCTCTAATTATTACTTAATTTCTTTGTGAACAGTTACTCTTTTCAAAACTGGATTAAATTTTTTAATCTCTAATCTGTCTGGAGTATTTTTTTTGTTCTTAGTTGTAATATATCTAGAAGTTCCTGCAACACCAGAAGCTTTGTGCTCAGTACATTCTAAAATTACCTGGATTCTATTACCTTTCTTTGCCATCTTGCTATATATTTATTTAGGAAAAGATTATTTGATAAATCCTTCTGACTGCGCTTTTTTCAAAACTGCAGTGATTCCATTTTTATTAATTGTTTTTATCGTAGATGCTGCTACTCTAAGAGTAATCCATCTATCTTCTTCTGGAAGATAAAAACGCTTTTTAACTAAGTTTACAGAAAACTTTCTCTTAGTTTTGTTCATAGCGTGAGAAACGTTATTTCCTACCATCGCTCTTTTACCTGTAAGGTCACAAACTCTTGACATTATACTTATCTTTTATCGTTATTCAAAATCAGGGTGCAAAGAAAAGAAAAATAAACCATTGTAGCAAAAAATTATTGCACAAATTTTAAAATTTCTTTCTGCAAAATTTCTAAACTCTTGACAGATGCCCTATCTATCACTTTTTCACGAGGTTGTCCGAAGTTAAATTCTTCCACAATTACCCCGTTTGGAGTTGCCAAAGCAATAAAAACAGCACCTATTTCGGCATCAGAATCTCCTTTTGAGGGCCCTGCATTGCCTGTCGTTGCTAGCGCATAATCGGTTTTCAGCAAATCTTTCACGCTCAGCGCCATAGCCGAAGCAACCTCAGCACTTACAACCGAGAACTGATCAATCAAATTTTGCGGAATTCCCAAAACATTTACTTTGGCTTCTGTTGCATAAGAAACAACGCTTCCTTTAAAATAGCCCGACGAACCCGGAACAGACGACAGTAGCGAAGCGATTCTTCCTCCTGTACAACTTTCTGCTGTTGAGATAGTTTTACTTTGTTTAGAAAGCAATTTGCCAATTACTGTTTCGATTGTCTCGTTTTCTTCGTAGCCTACAATTATATCATGGATTATAGCATCTAAAGACTGAACATTAGATTCTATTGCTTCTTCCAACTCTTCTTTATTAGTTCCTCTGGCGGTCAAACGCAAACGAACTCGGCCCGGATTTGGCAAATAAGCCAATTTTATAAATTCTGGAAGATTATTCTCCCATTGCTCAATACGTTCTGCAACTAAACTTTCGCCTTGACCATAAGTCAAAATAGTTTTATGAATAATATATGGGCGTTTATATTCACGAACAATCTTTGGAATTATTTCTTCTTCTACCAAATATTTCATTTCGTAAGGAACTCCTGGAAGCGAAATAAAAACGGTATTTTCTTTCTTCATCCACATTCCTGGCGCTGTTCCCACTTTATTATGCAAAACAGTACAAGTTGACGGAACTAGAGCTTGATCTTTGTTCAATTGAGAAATTGGTCTTTTATAAAAACCTTCAATCAATTCGGTTACATGCGCCAAAACTTTTTGATCTACAACCAATTCATCATTAAAATATTCGCAGAATGTTTTCTTTGTAACATCATCTTTTGTCGGACCTAATCCGCCAGTTACAATTACAACATCTACTCTATTTTGCAATTGAGCAAAAGTATCTAATATATGTTTTTTGTCGTCGCTAATTGACAGCATTTCTGCCACCTCAACTCCAATTCTATCGAGTGATTTAGCAATAAAAGCCGAATTTGTATCTACGATTTGGCCAATTAAGATTTCATCTCCAATAGTAATAATTGCTGCTTTCATATCAGTGAAATATTTTTGTTGCTTAAATAAATAAGCCAATAATTTATAAGTAGAAAATTTAAATTTTGTCTTTGGAGGAAGGTATTAACGGCTTTTACAAACTATAAGCCTGTTTACAAAATTTAAAAAATGTTTTGACTTATTCCTTTAAAACAGGAATAAGTCAAATTTTATATTAAAGATCAAAATCTTTTTTTATTTCTTTAATCGCTTCTTTTACTTGTACCTTAATACTTTTAAAAGTTTCGATAATATCTTTTTTCTTGCCTTCAGCTTTTGTCCAAGCTTCTACTTGCAAAATTTCTTCAAAAGCCACATTTAATCCCATTAAATCTAATGTCGGCTTTATTTTGTGTGCGTACGAATAAGCATATTTATGATCCTTCTTTTTAATTCCTTCTTTAATTTGCTTCAAATCTTCTGGTACTTCTGTAACAAATAAAGTTAAAATCTGATTTACAAATTCAGGATCGTTATCTGAAAGCGCATATACTTTCGAAAGGTTGTATTTTAAAGCCATTATTTTACTTGTATTCTGAATAATTTTTTATCTTCTAAAAAGCCTTCTAAAACATCATTTGGTTTTACAGCCGCAACACCTGCCGGCGTTCCTGTAAAAATAATATCTCCAATTTTTAAAGTAAAAAACTGAGACACATGTGAGATTAATTCATCAATCTTCCAAAGCATCATACTAGAGTTTCCTTTTTGAACTGTTTCTGAATTGCTTCTTAATTCAAAATTAAGATTTTCCATAGAAACAAAATCAGTTTTTGGCAAAAAATCACCAATAACCGCAGAACCATCAAATGCTTTGGCTTTTTCCCACGGAAGCCCTTTTTCTTTCAATTTACTTTGCAAGTCTCGAGCAGTAAAATCGATTCCTACACTTATTTCATCATAATATTTATGAGCAAATTTTGGCTCAATATATTTTCCAACTTTATTAATCTTTACGATTATTTCAACTTCATGATGAACATCTTCAGAAAATTCTGGAATTACAAACGGATGCTGTTTCAGCAAAACCGCAGAATCAGGTTTCATAAAAACAACAGGCTCACTCGGACGCTCGTTTTTCAACTCTTCTATATGATTGGCATAATTCCTGCCGACACAAATTATTTTCATTCTTTTTCAAGTTGCTAAGATACTGAGATGCTAAGATACTAAGAATCTAAAAAAACTTAGAATCTCAGAACCTTAGCATCTTAGAAACTTATTTCGTATTTAATTTTCTTAATTTAATTGCTGTCAAAACTTTTTTGGTATATAGAGGAAAATCAGCATTTTGAATCCAGCTGAAATATCCTGGCTCTGTTTCTAGAACCTTTTCTACTTTTGCACCTTTGTGTTTTCCAAAAGTAAAAATTTCTTCATCATCTTGATCAAAAGCAATCATTCCGGCAAAATCTGCTATTTTTTTTCGTGTTGTAAATTCAGATAAAGATTTCATGTCGTTTTCTAATTCTGGATAACGATCTAATTGCGCTTTCAAGATTTCGTAAGTTGCCATTGTATCAGCTTCTGCTGAATGCGCATTATCCAAATTTTTTCCACAATAAAATTTCAAAGCAGCACTTAAGGTACGCTCTTCCATTTTATGAAAAATAGTCTGCACATCTACAGAAACTTTGTTTTTCATATCAAAATCAACTCCTGCACGAAGCAATTCTTCTGCTAAAAGGGGAATATCAAAACGATCTGAATTAAACCCTCCCAAATCACTATCTTTAATCATATTGTGAATATGCGGAGCAAGTTCTGCAAAAGTTGGTTCGTTGGCTACTTTTTCGTCTGTTATGCCATGAACTGCAGTTGTTTGTGGAGGAATTGGAATTGTTGGATTAACCAGCCAGGTTTTACTTTCTTTGTTTCCGTTAGGAAAAACTTTGAATATTGAAATTTCTACGATTCTATCTTTACCGATATCAATTCCCGTTGTTTCGAGATCAAAAAAGCAAATTGGCTTGTTAAGTTTTAATTCCATTTCTAATTTTTATAAGTTTACAAATGTAATTTTTAAAGCGGAATATCTCTCTTTATTCTGATTTTTTTTGTCGAAAAAAGCTTTCAAATCACGATTTTAACTTTTCTAAAATAAGCCTTTATCAAGATTACGCATTTTCACTTAATTCTTTTCTTACAAAAGAAAAAATCCGATAAGTTTAAAACCTATCGGATTTGAATTTATTTTTAAAATGAATTTTAGAAATCTCTATCTACATCAAAAGCCTCTAAATATTCTGCTACTCTTTTCACAAAACTTCCTCCTAAAGCTCCGTCAACAACTCTATGATCATAAGAGTGAGACAAGAACATTTTCTGACGAATTCCGATAAAATCACCTTCTGGAGTTTCAATTACAGCAGGCACTTTACGAATTGCGCCAAGAGCTAGAATACCAACTTGTGGCTGATTGATAATTGGCGTTCCGAATACACTTCCAAAAGTACCAACGTTTGTAACTGTATAAGTTCCTCCTTGTGTATCATCTGGTTTTAGTTTTCCAGCTTTTGCACGGTTTCCTAAATCATTAACCGCTTTTGCCATTCCAACCAAATTCAACTGATCTGCATTTTTAATTACAGGAACAATTAAATTTCCGTTTGGCAATGCCGCCGCCATTCCTAAATTGATATTTTTCTTCTTAACGATATAATCTCCGTCAACAGAAATGTTCATTCCAGGAAAATCTTTTAAAGCTTTTGCAACTGCTTCCATCATAATCGGAGTAAAAGTCAATTTTTCGCCTTCTCTTTTTTCAAAAGCTGTTTTTACTTTATCTCTCCATTTTACAATGTTCGTTACGTCAACCTCAATAAAAGATTGTACGTGAGCAGAAGTCTGAACCGAAGCGGTCATATAACCCGAAATCAGTTTACGCATTCTGTCCATTTCAACAATTTCGTCAGCACCATTTACAGAAACTGGAACTGCTTGCTGGCTTTTTTGAGCAACTTGCTCAACTGCCTTCACAGGTTCCGCTTTTGGAGCCTCAACAATTTGAGGAGCTGCTTCAACTGTTTTAGGAGCCTGAACAGCACCTGATTTACGATCTTCTACATATTTTAAAATATCTTCTTTTGTTACGCGTCCATCTTTTCCAGAACCCGCAATATTTTCAAGTTCGTTTAAAGTAACGCCTTCTTCTTTTGCAATATTTTTTACTAATGGAGAATAGAATTTATCTGAACTTGAATAATCCTGAGAAGTTGTTACTGTTTCTTTAACCGCTTCGATTGTTTTTTCAATTTCAGCAGCTTCAGCAGGAACCACAACTTCTTCAACTTTATTTGTTACTGCACTTGGCTCATCGCCTCCTTCAGTTTCAATAATAGCTATAGTTTGCCCTACTTGCACTAAATCATCTTTACCAAACAATTGCTCAACTAAAATTCCTGATACTTCGCTAGGCACTTCGCTGTCAACTTTATCTGTTGCAATTTCGAGTACGGCTTCATCAGCCTCAATTTTGTCTCCAACCTCTTTCAACCAGTTTGTTATGGTTGCTTCAGCGACACTTTCTCCCATTTTAGGAAGCTTTAATTCAAATCTTGCCATATTGTTAATCTAAAAGATGTTTTTGATTTTCAGATTGCGAAATTAACGAAAATTTTAAACATAAATTTCATTTAATATAATTTTTTACTCAATTTTCATGATTTGCCCTCTGTCATTCCTTGAATTACTTCCAATAATAAAACCTGTATTTTTGGGAAAAATTTTAAAAGTAACCTGCTTATCTTTAAGAGTTTCTATGATTTCGATACATTTTTTGAATGAAATATAGTGATTATCCAAAATGATCTCTGTCTTTTTACCCTTTAAAATTAGGCACGAATTTACCATTTTTTCTTCTTTGAAATCTAAAAAAGCAACTTTATTTTCCAAAATCGGAGCTAGTTTTTTAGCGAAATTCTCATTTTCGGAGCATAAAAAATAACTTTCTGGCAATGGATTTTCTTTTGGTTTTCCTTGAAACTTTTTTGCAACAGAAAACAAAAAAGAGCCAATTTGAATAAAGGCACTAAAAAACTGCGATTTCTTAAAATGCTTCTGATAAAAGAAATTCATAGCTTCTTGAAAACGCATCATATATTTTTCGTCTTTTACAGTGCTTTCTCCTTTATAATGCAAAACTGTCGTTTCGTGAAAGTAAAAATTTATTTTCCCGATTTGTAAAGCTCGATAAGACAAATCAATATCATCGGCATACATAAAACAATTTTCGTCAAAACCATTTAACTCTTCGTAAACTTCTTTTTCTAGAAACATAAAAGCTCCAACGAGAATAGCTACTTTTCCAGTTTCATTTTCATTTAAATGCTGTGCATAATACTGATTAAAAAGTTTGGTTTTAGGAAAGATTTTATACAATCCGAAAACTTTTGTGAACGCTACCCAAGGAGTTGGTATTCCGCGTTTACTTTCTGGAAGAAATTGCCCTGTTCCGTCAATTAATTTACAGCCAATAATTCCGAGATTAGTTTGCCTTTCGGCGAAAGCCAAAATCTTTGTAAAAGTGTCTTCTGCAACGACAGTATCAGGATTCAAAATACAAACATACTTTCCTTTCGCTTGACGAACACCAATATTATTGCCTTTTGGAAAACCAAAATTATCTTTGTTTTCTATCAGTTTTATGCTAGGAAATTTTTCTTTCATCATCAAAACGCTTTCGTCTGATGAATTATTATCAACAACAATAATTTCTGCGTCGATTGTTGCAATTGCTTCCTGAACGCTTAAAAGGCATTGTTCGAGAAAGTAACGCACATTGTAGTTTAAAATAACAATCGATAATTGCATGAATAATTAAGTCTGTAGATTTTGGCCGAAGTTAGAAATTTTCTGATAACCCCAAGCGTAGCGACCAGTCGTTTTTACTAATTCCGTAATCTAAAGCGAGATTACTGCCATTGCGTTTATTCCATTTTATGCGAATTCCGGTTCCAACTGCAGGATTCCATTTTTTGAATTCATAAGTATCAAGTTTAGAAACCGAAGAAACATTGGTAAAAAATACAGCACCAAAAAATCCGTTACGGCTTATATCGGTTCTATATTCGGTTTCAAAATAAACCAAAGCATTGCTTCTATATCTATTTTTAGTAAATCCGCGCCCCGTTTTTCCTTCTCGATCCCAACCAATACTTGGCAAATCCAAATAATGCGGTTTTCCTCCAAAAGTCGACCAAAAAAATGCTCTTGATGCCCAAACTCTATGTTTGTTTTTGCTAAAAGAGTGGTATTTTCTGGCATCAAAATATAGAGATTGCCATTTGTCTCCTTCTACTCCGCTGGTATTGAGTCGCAAATCGGCTTCGACATACAGACCTTGTTCGGGATTTATAATATTTTCTCGTGAATCGTATAACCCTTGAATTGCAAATCCGAAAGAAGTCTCATCAGAATAATCACCATTCATGTATTTATAATAATCTGTTTCTCCGTCTATATAAGATTCTTCAGATATATTTTTATAATTATCAAAAAGAAAACCAACTCCCAAACGATAATTCCCGACAATCTGCCTTGTAATAAACTGATAAAAACGCCATTGCTGATAATCGAGCGTTGACATTTCTTTATCTGAATTATCTACACCCAAACCATAAGTATCCTGCGGATAAATCATATACCGATAATCTCCAATAAGATTCCATTTATTATCACTTGTATAAATATAAGATTGGATGGGAAATACAAACTGATTGCTGAAACTAAAATAAGGCGAAAAGGTAATTTGGGACATTTTAGTTTTTTCTGCATCTCCCAAGTAAAAAGTAGTTAGAAAAGAAACAACCAAACCATTACTAGAATTAACACCAACCGGAACGGGCAATAAAGAAAAAGCCAGTTTTCGTTTTCTATCTGGACGAATAGTATCCTGTTTATCAAAAATTTTATGAATGACGTCTAAGATATCCCGAGTTTCCACGGCTGTACTATCGTTCTGAGCCTGACAAAACGATCCTATAAAAAATAAAACTAAGATGTATTTTATTTTTAAACTATTCACACACAATATCTTAAAACCCGTTTCTTACAAATTTAAAATTTTATTAAGAATATAGACAAGTTTATGCTCGAAAGTTTATAAGTGGTAATTTTTAATCGCAGTTACAGTTTTCAGATTGTAAACTGTAACTGCGACTAAAACTACAAATGAAGCTGGATTTTATATCTATTCAAGATTTTTATTACAAAAAGCATAATGACAGAAAATAATAAAGACCACAAGATTCCTGGAACTCCTACTCTGAAATATCCTGGAATAATATGAACGTTTATAAGCTTACAGAAATAATAAATTACACCTGGCAAAATATAAATCAATAACGGATTTGCTGCTGCAGGCATAAAAAATTCGCTCCATTTGGTTTGCTTTTTAACTTCCATTAGCCAATACAGAAAATAAAATAAAACCGTACAAATTGCTGCCGAAAACATAGTCCATGAAGGTGTTCCTTTGATTTTTGAAATTCCGAAATATGGGCGAAGCAAAATCGCTGTCACTGCAAATAAAACCGCAAAACCAATTACTGGCCAGTTGATTTTGGGACTGACTTTTCTATCAAAAAACAACAATGAAATAATTACTCCTGCCGAAACTAGAGAAGCATGTGTAAGATGTCCTGCTATAAAACTTAGCCAAGGAGTACTGTGCACAAATGAATTTTCGATTAAATTAAGAGAATTCATCGCAACAGAAAAAACTAAAAATGCAATCATTGCCCATAAGTTTCCTGAAACTAACCAATAGTAAATAACCGTAAAAAGATATGCCCAACCAATTAAACCAAGTATTCCCCACCATTTTGGTGTCATTCCTCTTTCTCCTGTATCTCGAACATATAAAAAGTACAATGTTATAAGGACTAAAATCCCTCCATATTGAAGCACATTTTTTAACCAAACAGGAAAATCTTTTGGATATTTATTCCAAATCGGAATTGGCATTGCATATGCTAAAAGTGCCCAAAGCACTGGCGTAATTATCATTTTAGAAGCATCGTAACCATATTCGGAATTGACCATAAAAACGCCAATTATGATAAGTGCAATAGCTCTTTTTAATGTATGAGTCCAAATTGTTTTAGGACTATCTCCTTTGATCAGTCTAGCATTAAAAGCAAATGGAATAGACATTCCGACAATAAATAAAAAAGCAGGAAAAACTACATCAACAAAAGTCATGGCATCTGCATCTGCAGGCATATGCCTCATCCATTGTGGCACTTTTTGTATACTTGCCAACTCATTTACAAAAATCATTATAAAAATGGTAATTCCACGCAAAGCATCTATAGAAACAATACGCTGATTAAACAGATTCTCTTTTATTTTCATAATTTTTTACTTTTTTACTAAAAATCAAATATAACATAATTCTAAAATGTCTGGTTACAAATTCTAGATTAATTTTGCGCCTTATAAAACTGATTTTTACATTTTTGTCACATGTTATCATTCCTCAAATCAAAACCCATTTTAAAAGACCTGCTTGGCGGAAATTTTGTAGATATTCATTCTCATGTTTTGCCAGGGATTGATGATGGAGCAAGAAACATTACAAAATCAACAGAATTGGTTTTGTCTTTGCAAAAACTTGGAGTTTCTCAAATTATTACATCGCCTCATATTAAACATTATGTATGGGAGAATTCTCCAGAAATTATTGCGTCCAAACTTCAGGAAACCCAAACAGCTTTAGAAGAAAATAAAATTAAAATGCCACTTCAGGCTGCGGCAGAATATTTTATAGACAGCTGGTTCGAAAATCATTTCAAAGAAGAAAAACTTCTGACTTTAAAAGACAATTATATTCTAGTTGAAATGTCTTATCAAAATGCTCCTTTAAATATTTATAAAACTATTTTTGAGATTCAATTAGCAGGTTATATTCCTGTTTTGGCACATCCTGAACGTTATGTTTTTTATCACAACGCGTTTTCTGAATACGAAAAATTAAAAAATGCGGGGTGTGTTTTTCAACTAAATTTACTTTCTACTGTAGATTATTATGGTTCTAAAATCGGGAAAATTGCTGATGAACTTTTAGCGAAAGGAATGTACACTTTTTGCGGAACCGATGTTCATCATAAAAAACACATCGAAGCTTTTGACGAAAAAGTAAAAATTAAAAATGTTGATTCTTTAAAAGAGATTATTGCTAACAATCAATTTTTTAAATTCTAAAAAAGCTTAGTAAGCGTTTTCCTCACCTTTAAAAATATTGATAACAGTTTTTACGATAATCTTTATATCAAGCAAAAAGCTCCAGTTTTCGATGTACCAAATATCGTATTCTACTCTATTTTCCATATCGCTTAGAACTTTTGTTTCGCCTCTAAAACCATTTACTTGCGCCCAACCCGTAATTCCAGGTTTTGCGTATTGGCGTACCAAATAATTATTGATTAAATCGCTATATTCTTTGGCAAGATTAACCATATGCGGTCTTGGCCCAACAACCGACATGTCTCCAAAAAAGACATTAAAAAACTGAGGCAATTCGTCGATACTAGTTTTACGAATAAAGCCACCAAATCTAGTTATACGGCTATCTCCTTTTTGTGCCTGTTTATTATGAGCAAGACCATTTATATACATGCTTCTAAATTTCAGACATGTAAAAGATCGATTATCTCTACCCGATCTTTCTTGTTTAAAAAACACAGGACCAGGCGATTCTAGTTTTATAATAATCATAATAATTGGAAACAGCCACGGAAAAACCAGCAAGATTACCAAACCTGAAAAACAAATATCAAAAATCTTTTTGAGAAGTCTGTTTGAAGCAAATTCCAGAGGTTCTGGACGAAACATTAAAACAGGTGTGTTTTCATAAAACGCAACCTCTACTTTACTTGCTTTTGTATACAGCTGAAAATCTGGAATAAATTTAATACGAACCATGTTCTGTTCACAAATTTTGGTTAGTTCGTTAATGATTTCGATGTTGTCAATATGCAATGCCACATACATTTCATCTACTTCATTCTCGTTCAAAAATGCTTTAATAGCTTCAAAATCTCCGATAATCAAATTGGGATCAACAATTTTCTGATCCTTTTTTTCATCAAAAAATCCTAAAAAACGATATCCGTAAGTCAAATCTTTCGCTAGTACTTTTCGAATTTTTTCTCCAGACTCGTTTACGCCAACAACAATAAAGGTTTTAAAATTATATCCTTGCGCTCGAACATATTTTAAAAGTTTCATTGAAAAATATCGGGAAAACATCAGCAATCCAAAAAATATCAGGTAGAAATAAAACAAACGAAGTCTTGAAATATCATTATATTTTAGGTAAACAACGAATATTGAAACCAAAGCGGCGTGAATTGAAATCTTTTTGATAGTTCTCCACAATATCGATTCTATTGGTTCTACCCTAACACTTCGATTGGAATCTTTTTGGAGCAATAATGCCACCCAAATTAAAATGGCTACGAGCGAAATGGTTTTTTCGTCTTTAGACAATAATTTATCCAAATTTCCAAATCTTGCCAATGCGGAAAGTATAGTTGCGAGATTCAACAAAACAATATCGACTACTACAAACAAAAGTTTATAATAACGTGAAATTCGATAGTGCGATAATTTTTGTAGAATTTTCATGTCGGGGGCTTGATTTTATCCAAAAGAATAAAAAAGACTTTTATGCAAAATAACACTTAAATTATATTTTTTTTATACTTATTTCATTCTATTATTTAAAACTTTACTTTTATCTTATGCAGACTTAACATTGCACTCATGCTAAAAATTGTTTTTTTCTTTTTAACAATCACCACTTCGGTTTACGCCCAAATTTCTGGTTGCACAGATCCACAGGCAGAGAATTACAGTTTGTCATCTAAACAAAATAATGGAAGTTGCACCTACAAAAATTTGAAACTCACGCCAGAATATTCTTTTCGATTAAGTGATTCTATAAAAGAAACTTCGGGATTAATTGCTTTTGAAAATTTACTTTGGACACACAACGACGATCATGACACTACAATTTATGGTTTAGATTCTTTAGGAAGAATTAAAAAGAAAGTTGTTCTTCCGGTAGTTATCAATCATGATTGGGAAGAAATCTCTCAAGACGATACTTATATTTATATCGGCGATTTTGGAAACAATTATGCTGGAAATAGAACCGATTTAAGAATTCTCAAAATCGAGAAAAAGTCTTTTCTAGAAGAAAATCCAAAAATAGAAACCATTTCATTTACTTATTCTGATCAAACTGATTTTTCTCCTTCAAAACCAAACAAAACCGATTTTGATTGTGAAGCTTTTATTATTTCCAAAGACAGCATTTACTTGTTTACCAAACAATGGAAAACGTCTAAAACTACTATTTATGCACTTTCAAAAGAATCTGGATCTCAAATTGCAAAATTAAAATCGACATTAGACACAAAAGGTTTGGTCACTGGCGCCACCTATTTGGAGAACAAAAAACTAATTATTTTGTGTGGCTACACTAAAGTTGGAAAACCTTTTTTTTATCTGCTTTACGATTTTAAAAATCAGGATTTCTTGTCTGGAAATAAACGAAGAATCGATTTAAGACTTCCTTTTCATCAAGTAGAAGGAATTGCAACAAAAGACGGACTTCATTATTTTATTACCAACGAATCTCTCGTTCGAAAACCTATTTTAAACAATCCGCAACAAATTCATTATTTTGATCTGAGTTCTGTTCTTGGTTTGTATCTCGATAAATAATTCGCTATTGTAAGATAATAGTTTACTTTTGCAGAAAGTTATGTTTTAGAATACATCATAACTCATAATTTATAACTTATAATTACAAAGTGAATTACTTATCTGTAGAAAATATATCGAAGTCATTTGGCGAAAGAGTCCTTTTTGACAACATTTCTTTTGGAATCAATAAAGATCAAAAAATCGCTTTTATTGCAAAAAATGGTTCAGGAAAAACAACCATTATGAGCATTATTAATGGTTTGGAAGAACCAGACACTGGACAAGTTGTTTTAAGAAAAGGAATTAGAATGGCATTTCTATCTCAAGACAACAACCTTCAAGATGAACTTACGATTGAAGAAAGCATTTTCGCTTCAGACAATGAAACGCTTAAAGTTATTGAAGCTTACGAAAAGGCTTTAGAAAATCCTTCTGACGAAGAAGCTTACCAAAAAGCTTTTGATGCTATGGATCAGCATAATGCGTGGGATTTTGAAACGCAATACAAACAGATTTTATTTAAGTTAAAACTAGAAGATTTTAAGCTTAAAGTTAAAAATCTTTCTGGTGGACAGAAAAAACGTCTTTCTTTGGCTATAATCCTAATCAACCGTCCAGATTTATTGATTCTAGATGAGCCAACCAACCACTTAGATCTTGAAATGATCGAATGGCTTGAAAGTTATTTTGCAAAAGAAAACATTACATTGTTTATGGTAACGCACGACCGTTTCTTTTTGGAACGCGTTTGTAATGAAATTATAGAATTAGACAACGGAAAATTATACCAATATAAAGGAAACTATTCGTATTACTTACAGAAAAAAGAAGAAAGAATTACTTCTGAAAATGCCAGTATTGACAAAGCTAAAAACCTTTTTGTAAAAGAATTAGAATGGATGCGCCGTCAGCCAAAAGCGAGAACGACTAAATCAAAATCACGTCAGGATGACTTTTACATTATTAAAGAAAAAGCACAAAGCCGACGTAAAGAAAATAAAGTTGAGCTTGAAATAAATATGGAAAGAATGGGAAGCAAAATTATTGAGCTTCACAAACTTTCTAAGAAATTTAAAGATCGTGTTATTCTAGATAATTTCAGTTTTGATTTCCAGCGTGGAGAAAGAATCGGAATTATTGGTAAAAACGGAACTGGAAAATCGACTTTCTTAAATCTTTTGACAGGAACAATTCCGCCAGATAGCGGACGTGTTGTAAAAGGAGATACTATCAAAATTGGTTATTATACACAGTCAGGAATTAATCCAAAACCGGGACAGCGTGTTATTGACATTATAAAAGAGTACGGAGAATATATTCCGTTGACAAAAGGAAAGATTATTTCTGCATCGCAATTATTAGAGCGTTTCCTTTTTGATGCTAAAAAACAATATGATTATGTTGAAAAGTTAAGCGGTGGAGAATTAAAACGTTTATACTTGTGTACAGTTCTAATTCAGAATCCGAACTTCTTGATTCTCGATGAGCCAACAAACGATTTGGATATTGTGACTTTGAACGTTCTTGAAAGTTTCCTTTTAGATTATCCTGGATGCTTATTGGTGGTTTCTCACGACCGTTATTTTATGGATAAAATTGTCGATCATTTATTTGTTTTTAGAGGACAAGGAGAAATCGAAAATTTTCCTGGAAACTATTCTGACTTTAGAGCATATGAAGACAGTGCAGATGTTGCCCAAAAAGAAGAAAACAAAGCAGAAAAGAAAGATTGGAAACAAAATAATCCAACAGGAAATTTAAGTTTTAACGAGCAAAAAGAATATCAGAAAATCGAAAGAGAAATTAAAGATCTTGAGGCTGAAAAAGCTAAAATCGAACAATTATTCTCTGACGGAAAAGTAGCAGATACTGATATCGAGAAAAAAGCAAATGAACTGCAAAATATCATAAACAAGATCGATGCAAAAGAAGAACGCTGGTTTGAGCTTTCTGCTAAAATTGAAGGATAATTTGTTGCACAGAGATTTACAAAGAAATCTCTGAATTACACAAAGTTTTTTTGTGATTCTTTGAGTCTCTTTGTAAATCTCTGCGAAACAAAAATTATCTTTCGCTTTATTAAATATTAAAAAAATACCCTAAATGAAAAAATTATTAGCTGCCGTATTTACCTTAACATTATTTATCTCTTGCAACAGCACAGAAAAAGACACACCTTTTACTCCTCCAAAAGATTATAGTGCAGAGAATGACAAAGAAATCACAGATTATCTGACTAAAAATAATTTGACTGCAACAAAAAGTACTACAGGTCTTTATTATATAATTAACGAGCCAGGAACAGGCGCGCAACCAACCGCTACTTCAAAAGTCACTGTTGCATACAAAGGTTATTTTACCAATGGAAGCCTATTTGACAAAAGTACAGATAGCGGATTGACTTTTCCTCTTAATGAAGTTATTAAAGGTTGGACAGAAGGAATTACTTATTTTAAAGAAGGAGGAAGCGGCGTTCTTCTTATTCCTGCACATTTAGGTTACGGAAGTTCTCCTCGTCCTGGAATACCAGCTGGATCAGTACTTCTTTTCGACGTAAAATTGATTAAAGTAAACTAACATCCAATAGCTAAATTTCTAGATGTTCTTTCAAATTAAATCTTATCTAACTTTTCTTTGGCATTCTAAAAACGAACATGCAGTGCATTCGCCATTTGTTTTCAGCCTGTTAACTAAATGCTTTTATGATAAGAAATCTAAACCAGAATACGCCATTCTAAAAAAATACAGAAAATCGCTTTTAGAGAATAAAAATTTCATTGAAGTAACCGATTTTGGAGCTGGTTCAAGAGTTTTTAAATCAAATAGAAGGCAAATTTCTAAAATCGCACAAACAGCAGGAATTTCGCCAAAACGTGCAGAATTATTGTTTCGCGTAACCCATTATTTTCAGCCTTCAACTATTCTAGAAATAGGAACATCTTTGGGTTTAGCAACTGCTGCATTAGCTTTAGGAAATCCGAAAGCGAAAGTAGTAACAATAGAAGGTTGTCCAAATACTGCAAATATTGCTCAAAATCAATTAACTGAATTTGATTGCAGTAATGTAGAAAATGTAATTTCTGAATTTGAATCTTTTTTGATTTCTGAGAACATTCAAGCAACAAATTATAATCTGATATATTTTGACGGAAATCATTCTAAGAAAGCAACTTTAGAATATTTTGACCTTTTATTGCCAACAATCGACAATGATTCTGTTTGGATTTTTGATGATATTCATTGGTCAGAAGATATGGAAGAAGCTTGGGAGATTATAAAAAATCACCCAAAAGTAAAAGTCACCATTGATACTTATCAGTGGGGATTTGTATTCTTTAGAAGAGAACAGCCGAAAGAGCATTTTATAATTAGAACATAAAAAAAGACGATCAGAAATGATCGTCTTTTTTACTAATTCAAAATTTTAAAATCTTATTTTTTTGCTTCTTTATTTTCTTCAGATTTAGCTCCCATTCTGTTTATCTTATACATTGGTGCAAATTTAATTTTCAAACCAGCAATTTTTCGGTTATCCTCAGCTGTCAAACCTTCTTTTTCAACTGTATTTTTACGACTGTCAAGAGCTTCGTACATTAATTTAATTTCATCCCAGTCTTCTCTAGAATATTTGTCTTTATTATTTTCTACAGTATGAACAAACTGCTGATAAACGCTATGAATATTTTGGGCGTTAACCCAGCTAAAACTCATATCATCACCAATTCTTCCTGCACCAAACAAAGCATCTCTTAACTGCTGTTTCGGACTAGGAGCTGGAGGGGCAAATTGGGCGGTCATTTCATTTTTAAATTCCTCGTATTTAATTTTACTTGCATTTATTTTCTCTGTTGCTGCAGCATTGTCTTTAATGTCTGCTAATGCCGCTTGCGCTTCTTGAGATCTTCTATCGTACTCTGCTTCTACACTTTTCCAATTGTCTTTTAAATCGGCTGCGGCTACATTTTTAACAGAGTCAACATATACAACGTAGTTATCTACTGTTTTTTGAGCTTTTTCTTGTTTCTCGTCTTTACACGATGTTAACCCTAATACTAATAATGCAATTCCTGTAGCTATTTTGATATTTTTCATAATCTTGATTATTTAATTAATTGATTAATCAAATTTACTAAACCCAAGACGCAATAAATTACATTATTATCATGTTTTTAAAATTAAAAATATCTTAAATCTATAAAATTAACAAAACAATGACAATTATATAAAAACAATTCAAAAACATATAACTCATTTCTATTTAAAAAACATATTCTTTTAAAACTTTATTTCTGAAAGCGTTTTTGTAACAAAAACCAATTCTCAACTACTTATAATTTTTATTGAAAAGTGTTTTGTACTTTTAAATCCAAAATTGTAAAAGGAAATGGCTGAACCATTAATTAAAATAACCGACATTAGACGAAATTTTATTTTGGGCAATGAAACGGTTTATGTTTTAAAAGGAATAAATCTAGAAATACAAAAAGGCGAATATGTTGCTTTAATGGGACCTTCTGGATCTGGAAAATCAACATTAATGAATTTATTAGGCTGTTTGGACACGCCAACCTCTGGACGTTATATTTTAAACGGAAAAGATGTCAGTCAAATGAAAGATGATGAATTGGCCGAAATTAGAAACAAAGAGATTGGTTTTGTTTTTCAGACATTCAACCTTTTGCCTAGAACTACTGCTTTAGATAATGTTGCATTACCAATGATTTATGCCGGTTACGGCAAATCTGAAAGAATTGCACGTGCCACCGAAGTTTTAAAACAAGTTAATTTGGCCGACAGAATGGATCACCAGCCGAATCAGCTTTCTGGAGGACAACGCCAGCGTGTTGCCGTTGCAAGAGCTTTAGTCAATAAACCTTCGATCATTCTTGCCGATGAACCAACAGGAAACTTAGACAGTAAAACTTCTGTAGAAATCATGAAACTTTTTGGAGATATTCACGCACAAGGAAACACCGTAATTCTTGTAACTCACGAAGAAGACATCGCGGCTTATGCACATAGAATTATTCGTTTGAGAGACGGTTTAATTGAAAGCGACACAAGAAAATCTGTTTAACCGTTTATTTGGTTAATCGTTTAATCGCAAAAAGAGAAAACTTAGAATCTTAGTATCTCAGAACCTTAGCATCTTAAAAAAAATGAAAGTATATACCAAAACAGGCGATAAAGGCACAACGGCACTTTTTGGAGGAACCCGTGTACCAAAAGATCATATCAGAATTGACAGTTACGGAACTGTTGATGAGTTGAATTCTTATATCGGATTAATCCGTGATCAAGCAATAGATTCGCATTATAAAACGATTTTAATCGAAATTCAAGACCGACTTTTTACTGTTGGTGCCATTTTGGCAACTCCACAAGAAAAAGAAGTTTTAAAAAACGGAAAACTTCGCTTAGAAAATCTCGGAATAATTGATTCCGATATTGAATTGCTCGAAAACGAAATAGACAAAATGGACGAAAGCCTTCCGCCAATGACGCATTTTGTTTTACCAGGAGGCCATCCAACTGTGTCACATTGTCATATAGCACGCTGTATTTGTCGCAGAGCAGAACGTTTAGCCGTGCATTTAAGTCATAATGAACACGTTCCTGAAATAGCAATTACTTACTTAAACCGACTTTCTGACTACCTTTTTGTCTTGGCACGAAAGTTGTCCTCAGACTTAAAAGCGGAGGAAGTGAAATGGATACCCAGAAAATAAATCTTCTGGAAATTCCAAATTTTTGAAATCCCAAATTCCAAGGAAAAAGTAAAAATCCAGGAATTTAAATTACATAGAAAAATTCTGAAACTAGGCGCTATAACTGCCTTTTTTGGAGTTTGGAATTTAAAAATTGGAATTTAGCAATTGACGTTCTTAAATTTTATTAAAATAAATCAAAATTTACTTGTCTTTTTCAGTAAAAAATTTATTTTTGCACAAACTAAACAGATAACAGATGTATTGGACATTAGAATTAGCATCTTATTTAAGTGATGCGCCATGGCCTGCTAACAAAGACGAACTTATAGACTACGCTATTAGAGCTGGTGCTCCATTAGAAGTAGTAGAAAACCTTCAATCAATCGAAGATGAGGGTGAGATATATGAATCAATGGAAGAAATTTGGCCTGATTATCCAACAGACGAAGATTATCTTTGGAATGAGGATGAATATTAAAAAATAAACCAAAGAAAAAAGTCTCTCATCATAGAGACTTTTTTTTTGGTTCAAATACATATTATATAATAAAGAAATACAATAAATCATGAGTTTCATAAACAGTATTATTAAAGTCTTTGTCGGCGATAAGTCGCAAAAAGATGTCAAAGCTTTACAACCTTACTTAAACAAAATTAAAACATTCGAAGCTCCTTTAATGAGTCTATCAAACGACGAACTAAGAGGAAGAACCGTTTATTTTAAAGATAGAATTAAAGAAGCTAGAGCTGATAAAGATGCTAAAATTGCTTCTTTGAAAGCAGAAGTAGAAAACATCGAAGACATCGATAAAAGAGAAGACATTTATGATGCAATAGACGCTCTTGAAAAAGAGGCTTATGAAATCTCTGAAAAAACTTTATTGGAAATTCTTCCAGAAGCGTTTTCTGTAGTAAAAGAAACGGCTCGTCGTTTTAAAGAAAACTCTCACATTGAGGTTACTGCAACTGCAAAAGACCGCGAATTCTCAGCAACAAAATCATACATTACCATTGATGGCGAAAAAGCGATCTGGGCAAACAAATGGAATGCTGCTGGAAAAGATATCACTTGGGACATGATTCACTACGATGTTCAGTTAATTGGTGGTATGGTATTACACGAAGGTAAAGTTGCCGAAATGCAAACGGGAGAAGGTAAAACTTTGGTTGCTACACTTCCTCTTTACTTAAATGCTTTAACTGGAAACGGAGTTCACTTAGTTACAGTGAATGACTACTTAGCAAAACGTGATAGTACTTGGAAAGCTCCTTTATTCGAATTCCACGGTTTATCTGTAGATTGTATCGACAATCACCAACCAAGTACAGAACAAAGAAAGAAAGCATACGACGCTGATATCACTTACGGAACTAACAATGAGTTTGGTTTTGACTACTTAAGAGATAATATGGCGCACTCGCCAAGCGATTTAGTGCAGAGAAAACACAATTTTGCAATTGTCGACGAGGTTGACTCTGTATTAATTGATGATGCTAGAACTCCGCTTATCATTTCTGGACCAGTTCCTCAAGGAGATCGTCATGAATTCAACGAATTGAAACCAAAAATTGAAAACTTAGTTGCACAACAACGTCAGTTAGCAAATGGTTTCTTGGCAGAAGCTAAAAAATTAATCAAAGAAGGTAATACTAAAGACGGAGGTTTCCAATTATTGAGAGCTTACAGAAGTTTACCTAAAAATAAAGCATTAATTAAATTTTTAAGTGAAGAAGGAATTAAACAATTGCTTCAAAAAACTGAAAATCAATACATGCAAGATAACAATCGCGAAATGCACAAAGTTGACGAAGCTTTGTATTTTGTGATTGAAGAAAAAAACAATCAGGTAGAATTGACAGATAACGGTATTAAATACCTTTCTGGAGATACTGATGCAGATTTCTTCGTTTTACCAGACATTGGAACAGAAATCGCTGCGATTGAAAAACAAAAATTAGACAAAGACGCTGAAGCTGAAGCTAAAGAAAGATTATTCCAAGACTTTGGTGTAAAAAGCGAGCGTATCCACACTCTTACTCAACTTTTAAAAGCTTACGCTTTATTCGAAAAAGACGTAGAGTACGTTATCATGGACAACAAAATTATGATTGTCGATGAGCAAACTGGTCGTATCATGGACGGACGTCGTTACTCTGACGGTCTTCACCAAGCGATTGAAGCTAAAGAAAACGTAAAAATCGAAGCTGCAACTCAAACTTTTGCAACAGTTACATTACAGAACTATTTCAGAATGTACAACAAACTGGCTGGTATGACTGGTACAGCTGTTACAGAAGCAGGAGAGTTATGGCAGATCTACAAATTAGATGTTGTTGAAATTCCGACAAACCGTGGAATTGCAAGAATTGATAAAGAAGATTATATCTACAAAACAACACGTGAGAAATTTAACGCTGTAATCGAAGATGTTACAGAATTATCTCAAGCAGGAAGACCAGTATTGATCGGAACAACTTCTGTAGAGATTTCAGAATTATTAAGCCGTATGCTTAAAATGAGAGGAATCACTCATAACGTATTGAATGCTAAAATGCACAAGCAAGAAGCACAAATCGTTGAAGAGGCTGGTAAAGCTGGAGTTGTAACAATTGCAACAAACATGGCTGGTCGTGGTACCGATATTAAATTATCTCCAGAAGTAAAAGCTGCGGGAGGTTTAGCAATCGTTGGTACAGAGCGTCATGATTCTCGTCGTGTAGACAGACAGTTACGCGGTCGTTCTGGTCGTCAAGGAGATCCGGGAAGTTCTCAATTCTACGTTTCTCTTGAAGATAACTTAATGCGTTTATTCGGTTCTGAAAGAGTTGCGAAAGTAATGGACAGAATGGGATTGAAAGAAGGTGAAGTTATCCAACATTCTATGATGACTAAATCTATCGAACGTGCTCAGAAAAAAGTAGAAGAAAACAACTTTGGTGTTCGTAAACGTTTATTAGAATATGATGACGTAATGAACTCTCAACGTGAAGTAGTTTACAAACGTCGTCGTCACGCATTGTTTGGAGAGCGTTTGAAACTAGATATTGCTAATATGCTTTATGATACTTGCGAATTAATTGTAAGCAACAATAAAGTTACAAATGATTTCAAAGGATATGAGTTTGATTTAATTCGTTATTTCGGAATCACATCTCCAATTTCTGAAGCTGATTTCACAAAATTATCAGATATCGAAATTACTGGAAAAGTATACAAAGAAGCTTTAGCATTCTATACTGAAAAAACAGAAAGAAGTGCAAGAGAAGCTTTCCCAATTATTAAAGGAGTTTACGAAGAACCAAACAACCATTTCGAAAGAATTGTAGTTCCATTTACAGACGGAATCAAAACTTTAAATGTTGTAACTGACTTGAAAAAAGCTTACGATAGCGAAGGTGCTCAATTGATTGCTGATTTCGAGAAAAACATCACTCTTTCTATTGTTGATGAAGCTTGGAAGAAACACTTGCGTAAAATGGACGAATTGAAACAATCTGTTCAATTGGCTGTTCACGAGCAAAAAGATCCATTGCTTATCTACAAATTAGAAGCTTTCAACTTGTTCAGAGGAATGTTGGATAACGTTAACAAAGAAGTAATTTCATTCTTATTCAAAGGTGATTTACCAGCTCAAAATGTTCCTGAAATTCACGAAGCAAGAGAAGTGGCACGTCCAAAAGAAAATTTACAATTAAGTAAAGACGAAATTCCAAATAGCGAAAGTATGAACCGTGAAGCTGGAGAAACTCAACAGCGTCAAGTTACTGAAACTATCGTTAGAGATATGCCAAAAATCAACAGAAACGATACTGTTGTAGTTCAAGAAATTGCTACTGGTAAAACAGAAACAATGAAGTATAAAAAAGCTGAAGCTTTAATCGCAGCTGGAACTTGGGTTTTAATTAACTAATAAGAATCCAATCTAAATATAAAATCCCCGATTACAAACGTAGTCGGGGATTTTTTTATTTTTCTATTTTGCCACGAATTACACGAATTTTCACGAATTACTTTTTAATTATTTCCGAAAAATTAGTGAGAATTCGTGTAATTCGTGGCAAACAAATTATCTCGGATTATCTTGATAATAACGTTCTTCAATTCGTTTAATATCTTTTATAGAGTTTTTCGCCCAAAGCAAACGTTTTACTAAAATTTCTTCATCAGTCAATTTCCAATCAATATTAGATCTTCTAAGTCTGTTTGTTAAGCTTTGAATAATAATCGCTGCCGAAACCGAAATATTTAAACTTTCTGTAAAACCAACCATCGGTATTTTTAAGAAACCATCTGCGTTGTCCATAATTTCTTTTGACAAACCTTCTTTTTCTGTTCCGAAGAATAATGCGCTTGGTTTTGTAATATCAAAATCTTCCAACATACAATCTTTTTCGTGTGGAGTTGTGGCAATAATTTGATATCCTTTGCTTTTAAGATCAGAAAGGCATCCAGAAACCGAATCAAATCGATTAATATCAACCCATTTTTGCGCGCCTAAAGCAATTTCTTTGTCGATTCTTTTTCCAAAACGCTGCTCAATTACATTTAATTCCTGAATTCCAAAAACTTCACAGCTTCGCATCACGGCGCTTGTATTGTGCATCTGATAAACATCTTCTACTGCAACTGTAAAATGTTTTGTTCTATTTTCTAGTACTTTTAAAAAATTAGCTTTTCTATTTTCTGTCAATATATTTTCTAAGAATGCGAGGTAATCTAAATCAATCATTTTATTTATGTTTGGCGCAAAAATAATAAATAAAAGAGAAAGAAGTCTTCTCCTTATTTTCAGTCAGCTAAAATCTTCAATCAAATTGGCATTAAGCTTTTCGTGCAAAATGTTGAGCTGAGATAAATTAGTAGACAAAACATCATCTTTATACGAATCTCCATTAAAAACTGCACTTTCATTTTTAGAATGTCTTTTAAGACGTTCCAACATCACATTTAGTTCGTTCTCAGAATAATCGACATTAATAAAAGTTATAAATCGTTCTATAACATTTTTCATTCCATCATTATAATTCAGCATTATTACATTTTGGTCTATTTCATAAAAATCTAGAAAACTTTGAAAATATTTTTCTAAAACCAAAACTTGATATTGCCGAAAGCTTAATTTTTCATTTTCCGCCGAAGTAATTCCAAAAACACTTAACGGAATTATATTAGGAACCATATGCATGCCCGCCATCTTTTGATGAGATCTTAAAACTTCTCCTGGATTTCGATACAATAATGCAAAAGGAGTCTCAGGAAAAATAGATCTTAAATATGAACTTTTAAAAACACTCCAAGCATCTAGTTTTATAATTAAATGTTTTTGTTCGGGAAATCTTTTCTGACCTAAGAATTTCAAAACTGATTTCAGTAAAAGCGTTTTAGTATCCTCATCAAAAGCGTCAGTTCTTAGAATCTGATCGATTATAGAGGCTTCAGAAACCATTATATTTTCAGAAGAAGTTGCAAGAGACTGACTCAACATAGTAGATCCGCATCTTGATACATGAAAAACAAATCCTTTTAACTCAACAAAATCTAATTCTTTAGACCAATCAATACTATTTTGTATTGTACTTATAAATTTAAATTGCTTCGAATTATAACTATGACTTTGGCATTTCGCAATAGTTTCATCAAAAAAAGGATCGATAAAAGGCACGTCTGCTAAATAAAGCCATTCGAAATAAACCTGATTATCATTTTCAATCAATTTAGCTGGAATCCAATTCGAAATAAGGTCTTTTACATTTTCCATTTTATGAGTTCATTTGCGATTGAAGTTCGGCAATAATCTTAGTATTAGTTTCTGACGGGTTTCTAGAAAGCTCTGCTATAATTTGTCGTTTTACCTCTTCTGAATATTCATATTTCGACACATAATTCAAATCAAAACCCATTTTAGAAAACAATAGATCAGACCATTCATTTCTTATACAATCTAATGTTAAATGAATTCTAGGCTCTGTGCTTTTGTTCTGCACACTATGTGGCAATTGAAAATTAGCGTACCAGCACTCTCCCATTTTCATTGGAACCAATTTATGATCTACATAAAAATAAACTTCAGGATTGGTAATAATAGGAATATGAATCCTAAAAAAACCATCTTCATAAGAAGTATCATTATCTACGTGCTCTTTAATTTCACTTTGAGGTCCGAGTCTTAATAATCTCACGGCTTCTTTTTCGCATTGAAACCAATCCATTATTTCCTTAAAATAAAAACAATCGTCAAGCAAAGGCGTATTCTTATATTCTTCATTCGGAAAAGAAAGAATATCATTTTCTAATCCCGATTGCGATCGCAAAGAAACACTTGTCCAATTTCCTTCATATCGATTGGTATTAAAATGTGGTGTCCACAGATTTTTTTCGCAAACCCATAAATCATTTTGCAGTTTATCTACAGAAAAAGATATAGGAAGTTGGCAGGAAGAAGGATTCATAATCTTAAGAATTTAAATTGCTAAGTATAAAATGGTAGAGTTTATTGGTAGAAACCGAAACTGTTTCTGCATCTGTTTTTAATACTAAATCTGCTTTTATAGGAATTTCAAAAACATCACTTATTCCTGTAAAACTTCTAATTTTATTTTGATCATTATCGGGCAATAATGCTCTCCTGTATAATCCTTTCGGATCTCTTTCGATCAAACTAGTAATGGCGCAATCCAGAAATACTGTTTTAACAAATTCAAAAGACCTTAATTCATTTCTAAGGTTTTCATACGGATTTATAACCGACATCAAAACGATTTTATTTTCGTCGATCAAACTTCGGCCAACATTAAAAAGACGTCTAACATTTTCGCAACGATCTTCTTTAGAAAATCCTAAATCTTTACAAATTGTTTGTCGGTAAATATCGCCATCTACAATTTCGGCTTCATAATTATTTTGAAGCAAAAGATGTCTGACATTTTCTGCCAACGTCGTTTTTCCAGAACCAGATAAACCTGTAAATTGAATTAAAATCATTTTAACATCACTTTTTTCAAACACATCATTAAAAATAAGTAATTCATAATGAGAGACAAAGAGTATAAATACGGATTATTTTCTTGTAAAAAGAATCGCCAATCCTTGCTATTTCTTAAGTTTTTAAAGATAGAAATCACTATTTTTATCTTTTAATAAACAAAAATGAAAAAGAAACTTGTTGTTTTAACAGGAGCAGGAATTAGCGCCGAAAGCGGAATTAAAACTTTTCGTGACAGCGATGGATTATGGGAAGGACATGATGTAATGGAAGTTGCCACTCCAGAAGGCTGGTACAAAAATCAGGAATTGGTGCTGGATTTTTATAATAAAAGACGCCAGCAGTTAAAAGAAGTAAATCCGAATTTGGGTCACATAATTTTGGCTGAATTGGAAAAAGATTTCGACGTACAAATTATCACTCAAAATGTTGACGATCTTCATGAGCGTGCAGGAAGCACAAACGTTTTACATTTGCATGGCGAATTATTAAAAGTTAGAAGTACGCAGAATAAAAATCTAATTTTAGATTGGACTGAAGATTTGCATACAGGAGATTTAGATACAAACGGAAATCAACTACGTCCGCATATTGTTTGGTTTGGCGAAGAAGTTCCTGCGCTCGAAGAAGCAATTGACATAACCGAAACTGCAGATTATTTTGCTGTAATCGGGACTTCACTGCAAGTTTATCCAGCAGCTGGATTAATCGCTTATACACCAAGTACAACTCCTGTTTTTTATATTGATCCAAAACCAATTGCGATTCCGAATCTTCGAAATAAAGTCGAAACAATTGCAAAATTTGCTTCTGAAGGGGTTGCCGATATGAGAGAAAAATTATTGACCTTAGAAAAAACAACATGATTTTTGAAAGCTGGTTACAGCAATTAACTCAATTCAATATCTTCTGGCTCTTTGTTTTCTTTTTAGTAGAAAATGCAGTGTTAGTTGGATTATCTGTTTTAATTGGAAAAATTCTGGAACCAGAAAACACTTTTTTAAAGAATAAAGATCGAAAATGGGTGCTTTCTACATTGATCTGTAATACATTTATAACTTTAATAGGATTTGAATTGTATCGCTATGGAATCCTGATAATAGATTTTTCGGCATCTATTCAACTTATCATTTTTGATACTCTTTTATTGATTCTTTTAATGGATTTTTTCATGTTTATTTTTCATTTTCTAGTTCATCACTTAAAATGGATGTATCCAATTCATAAGCTGCATCATACACATGTAGAAACCAATGTTTACAGTTTGTATGTTCTACATCCTATTGAAACTTTAGGTTTTGGATTTATTTGGCTGTTTTTAATTACGATTTTGAAGTTTAATTATCTGAGCATCATTATTTATTTGATTCTAAATCTTTCTTATGGAATATTTGGACATTTAAAAAAAGACATATTTCCCTCTTTCTGGTACAGCAATTACTTTACAAAATGGATTTCTACTACGAAATTTCATAATGATCATCATAAAAATGAATCTCGCAACTACGGTTTTTACTTCACAATCTGGGATAAAATTTTTAAAACCATAATTTAAGCACGAATATAGCTTTCAGAAGTTTTAACAATAGCTTATATTTGCACCTTTCGAAAAAACAACATCACAATGACTACTCTAAACGAATTGAATGCTATATCTCCAATTGATGGAAGATATAGAAATAAAACTCAAAATTTAGCACCTTTCTTCTCTGAAGAAGCTTTAATAAAATACCGCGTTTTGGTTGAAGTGGAATACTTCATTGCGTTATGCCAAATTCCGTTGCCTCAGTTGAAAGGTATTGATTCTAGCTTATTTGAAAGCTTGAGAAACATTTACAAAAACTTCTCAACAGAAGATGCGCTTTGGATTAAAGAAACAGAGAAAGTAACCAATCACGACGTAAAAGCGGTTGAATACTTTATTAAAGATGCTTTTGAAAAATTAGGTTTATCTCAATACAAAGAGTTCATTCACTTCGGATTAACGTCTCAAGATATTAACAACACTGCTATTCCGCTTTCTACAAAAGAAGCGTTTGAGCAAGTTTATATGCCAACCTTAATTGCTGTAATTGCAAAATTAAAAGAATTAAGCGTTGAATGGAAAGACATCCCGATGTTAGCGCGTACACACGGACAACCAGCTTCTCCTACTCGTTTAGGAAAAGAGATTTTGGTATTTGTTGAGCGTTTAGAAGAGCAAATGCGTTTGTTATTCAATATTCCGTTTGCAGCTAAATTTGGCGGAGCAACAGGAAACTTTAATGCACACCACGTAGCATACCCACAAATTGACTGGAAACAATTCGGAAATAAATTTGTTGAAACAGATCTTGGTTTAAAACATTCATTCCCAACAACACAAATTGAGCATTACGATCATTTTGCTGCTTTCTTTGATGCTTTAAAAAGAATCAACACTATTATCATCGATTTAGATCGTGATATCTGGACGTATGTTTCAATGGATTATTTCAAACAAAAAATCAAAGCTGGAGAAATTGGTTCATCTGCAATGCCACATAAAGTGAATCCAATTGATTTTGAAAACTCTGAAGGAAATTTAGGAATTGCAAATGCTATTTTTGAACATTTGGCTGCTAAATTACCAGTTTCAAGATTACAGCGTGATTTAACTGACAGTACTGTTTTACGTAATGTTGGTGTTCCTTTTGGACATACTATTATTGCTTTTGAAGCGACTTTGAAAGGTTTAAATAAATTACTTTTAAACGAAGGTAAATTTGCTGAAGATTTAGAGAAAAACTGGGCAGTTGTAGCAGAAGCTATCCAAACAATTTTACGTCGTGAAGCTTATCCAAATCCATATGAAGCTCTAAAAGGTTTGACTAGAACCAACGAAGCAATTGACAAAAATGCAATTCATAACTTCATTGCAACTTTAGAAGTTTCAGACGCTGTTAGAGCAGAATTATTAGCAATAACGCCTAGCAACTACACAGGAATTTAAGAAAAACACCAAATATTTTACCAAAAAAAGCTATCTTTATCGAGATAGCTTTTTTTATTTAACTCGGAGTAGTCCAGATTACTTCACTTAGCTTTATTTTCGTTGGAGTTCAGTGAATTACACAAAAAAAGCCTTTTGTTCAGAAAGCAAGAGTTGAACAAAAAACTTTAAGTGAAAAGCTGGATCAAGCTCACCGAAAACCAAAATGCCACATATGATTGCACTAAGCGCCGCTGCTGAAACTACACACCACTTACAACCTTTAATTAGTGATTTAGGTTTAATCCTAATGACTGCCGGAATTGCCGTTCTATTATTTAGAAGATTGAAACAACCTTTGGTTTTAGGCTACCTGATTGCAGGTTTTTTGGCTGGAAACCATTTTGATTTTTTCCCATCAATAACCGACATGAAAAGTGTCGAAGTTTGGGCCGAAATCGGGGTGATATTTTTGCTTTTCAGTTTAGGACTCGAATTCAGCTTTAAAAAACTAATGAAAGTTGGAGGGACTTCGTCTGTCACGGCCATAACGCAAATTATGTTTATGACCATAATTGGTTATTGCGTAGGACAGTGGATGGGCTGGGGAAAAATGGATAGTATTTTCTTGGGAGCAACACTTTCTATTTCGTCCACAACTATTATTATCAGAGCTTTTGATGAATTAGGAGTTAAAGGGAAAAAATTCGTTGGAATTGTTTTCGGAGCTTTAATTGTAGAAGATATTGTTGCCATTTTAATGTTGGTTTTATTATCTACTATTGCGGTAAGCGACCAGGTTTCAGGAACAGCATTACTGCAATCTGTTTTAAAACTTATTTTCTTCTTAATCATATGGTTCTTAGGAGGAATATTTATTATTCCGACAATCTTTAAAAAAGCAAAACATCTATTAACTGATGAAATGTTGCTGATTATCTCATTGGCACTATGTTTAATGATGGTAATTTTTGCTTCAAATGTTGGTTTTTCTCCTGCATTAGGTGCTTTTATTATGGGATCTATTATTGCTGAAACGACGATGGCTGAAAAAATTGAACATTTAATTCAGCCCGTAAAAGATTTTTTTGGAGCCGTTTTCTTTGTATCTGTTGGGATGTTAATTAATCCTGTAACATTGGTAAATTATGCGCTTCCTGTTGCTATAATCACTTTGTTAACCATATTCGGAAAAGCATTCAGTTCTTCTATCGGAGCTTTAATTTCTGGCCAGCCGTTAAAACAATCTGTTCAAACGGGAATGAGTTTGGCACAAATTGGAGAGTTTTCTTTTATTATTGCCACTCTTGGAATGACTTTAAAAGTTACAAGTGATTTCTTATACCCTATTATTGTTGCCGTATCTGCAATTACCACTTTTACTACTCCATTCTTAATTAAATATTCAGAGCGTTTTGCCTTCTTTCTAGAGTCAAAAATGCCTAAAAAATGGGTTAAAAACATTAACCGATATAGTGTGAATGCGCAAGCCATCAAATCTGTAAGCACTTGGCAGATTGTACTTCGTTCTTCGATCACACAAATTATTCTTCACACCATTATTATTACAGCAATTATTTTATTGTCATCAAAATTTGTTGCACCATTGGTTGCAGATACAAGATTCGGAAATACTTTGGCGGCTTTACTGACTTTAGTTGCAATTGCACCGTTTTTGTGGGCGCTTTCGCTTCGTCGTGTAAAAGTAGATGAAGTTGAAGCTCTTTGGGAAGAGCGAAAATATCGTGGCGCACTTTTAATGCTTATCTTAATCAGAATGAGCCTTGGCTTGTTCTTTGTCGGGTTTTTATTAAATATCTTTTTCTCTCCTTTGGTTGCTTTTGTAGCATTGATTATTGCCATTGGGGCTTATCAAATTTTCCCTAAAAAATTAAACGAGCAATATCATAAAATTGAAAATCACTTTTTGAAAAACTTCAACGATCGTGAAAATAAAAAGATCGACAGAAGATATGCTAATTTAATGCCTTGGGACGGACACATGTCTTTCTTTGAAATTAAAAAAGAATCCAATTTAGTTGGTCAGACTTTACAAGAGCTTAAAATTCGTGAGCAGTTGGGAATTAATATCGCTTACATTAAACGAGGAGAAGTCACTATTCCGATTCCTACCAAAACCGAACGTTTATTTCCTGGCGATGAAATTTGCGTAATTGGAACCGACGCTCAAATTGCAGAATTCACAAAATTCTTAACTCAAAACGAAACAGAACCACCTGCAAAAGTAGAAGAAACCGATATTGTTTTACGTCAACTTGAAGTTTCTCAAGACGAATTCATTCAAAAAAGCATCGGACAATTTAGAGCCAAAACAGACGGAATGGTCGTAGGAATTGAAAGAAACGGAAATCGTATTCTAAATCCAGAATCTAGTTTAATCTTAGAAAAAAATGACATTCTCTGGGTTGTGGGGGATAAGAAAAAAATGAATGCTTTGTTGGCAGCGAAGTAAGGTTCTGAGATACTAAGATACTAAGGTGCTAAGGTTCTAAGCTTTTATATATAAAGCGTTGAAATTTTCATAAATCGAAAATCTCAGCGCTTTGTGTTTTTATTACGTTTGGCAAAATAAAAAATGCTAAAATTCAAAGCAAAAACTTAGAACCTTAGCACCTTAGTATCTTAGAACCTCAAAAAAACTATTTATTCGGCTGCGGTGTCAAACGCAAATAAGGTTTGATTGGTGTATGTCCTTTTGGGAATTTAGCTGGAATATCACTGTCTGGAATTGCTGGCGCAATAACTACATCTTCTCCATCTTTCCAGTTTGCAGGAGTTGCAACACTATAATTTGCAGTCAATTGTAAACTGTCAATTACACGAAGTAATTCGTCAAAATTTCTTCCTGTAGAAGCTGGATAAGTCAGCGTTAATTTGATTTTTTTATCTGGTCCGATAACAAAAACAGAACGAACTGTAAACTTGTCACTTGCATTTGGATGAAGCATGTCGTACAGATTTGCTACTTTTTTATCCTCATCTGCAATGATTGGGAAATTCACTTCTGTATTTTGAGTTTCGTTGATATCTTTAATCCATTCTTTATGAGACTCTAGGCCATCTACACTCAAAGCAATAACCTTAGTATTTCTTTTTTTGAATTCTGGAACATAGTTCGCTACAGTTCCTAATTCAGTAGTACAAACCGGAGTAAAATCTGCTGGATGCGAAAATAAAACACCCCAAGAATCTCCTAACCATTCGTGAAAGTTAATTGGTCCTTGCGTCGTTTCTGCATGAAAATCTGGTGCTATATCGCCTAATCTTAATGTTGACATAATTTATCTTTTTTAGTTCCTCTAAAATTAACCAAAAAAAGCATATAGAAAACATTGATTTTCTTAAAAAAAGTTAAAATTCTACTTTGTCGATATAATTAGTATTTTACTGCTAAATAAAAGCGAGAACAAAGTACCAAAAAGCAAGTGTTACAAAGGAAATCGGAATTCCAAAACCAATCATCATACTACTCAGTTTTGGTTTTAATCCGTATGTTGAAGCCAAGATTGCACCTGTAATCATGGGTGCCATTGCCGTTTCCATGATGGTAATTTTTATTACTTCAGAATGCTGATTGAAAATAAAAACATACAATACAAAAATGACAAAAGGAATTAAAAGCAGTTTAAAGAAAAGTCCTAGACGTAAAAATTTCCAATGTTGGCTTTTTCGATCAAAAGTTAATTGCAAGCCAACCGAAAGCAAAGCTAAAGGTGTTACCAAACTTCCTATTTTTAGCAGAATAGATTCAAAATTGTCATTTAAATGATAATCAAAAATATTCATCAAACATGCCAAAACGAACATGATAAAAGGCGGGAATAAAATAATCTTTTTGAAAATCCCTAATGCATTCGGGCTTCCTTTAGAATAAAAAGCAGCCGTAAAAACACCAAGAGTTGAAACCACTACAAAAGTTCCTGGCTGATCTACCAAAACGGCAGTTTCTAAACCTTTCTTTCCATACAAAGCTTCTATAATTGGATAACCAAGAAAAGAACTGTTGCTTAATCCTGCCGTTAGAATCAAACATCCTATCAATTTATTTGACCATCCATTTCTTCTTCCTAAAAAATGAAAAAATAGAAAAGCCAAAATATAAGTAATCCACCCCGCACCTATCGGAAACAGTAATTCACTACTCCATTTTATTTTCGGAATATGATATAAAGTAATGGCAGGAAGGCAGAAATAAATAACAATTTTATTAAGCGTCTTATAAATATGAGTAGGAAATTGTTTTACTTGTTGTAAAACTAGACCTAACGAAAGAAAGAGAAATATTAAAATAAAGTTGTTCATATAATAAGATTACAGCAAAAATAGTTATTTCCATTTTGTGAAAAGTGAAAAGAAAATAGTAATTAACCCTTTTAAAGGAATCACAACTATTGATTTTCTTTTGTTAAACCTATAACACTACACCAAAAACCATTCACTTTCAAATAATTAACAATCACTTTTTACATTCTAGTAATCTGTTTTTACCAAAAATTAGTTAAATTAGTACTTTGTGTTGCAAAAACATGTAAATTTGTAACATATTTTATTACAGTATGATTTCAGGTAAATTTGCCATAACGATTCACATTCTTACTTTGCTCCATAAATTCCCAAATGATTATTTGTCATCGGAGTTTATTGCGGGAAGTATTAATCTTAATCCAGTATTGGTAAGAAAAGAAATTGCCAACTTAAAAGCACATCATATCGTAGAAAGTAAAGAAGGAAAAAATGGCGGGACAAAATTGGCAGTAAACGCTGCTGAACTGACTTTAAAACAAATATTCGAAATGACTTTTGAAACGATTGGTTTAGGTTTTGCTAAAAATCAGCCAAATCCTGATTGTCCTGTTGGAAAAAACATCAATCAGCATTTGGAGAATTTATATAGCGAAATGAATCAGAAAGTGAGCGCACAGCTTGAAGGCATTTCATTGGAAGATTTTTCGAATCAATTTTAAAAACTATTTTTTTATCCAAAACTGTAACATTTTTTATTACTAAATAAATTTATATATTATGAAAATCGCACTTATCGGAGCTACAGGATTTGTTGGCTCAGCAATTTTAAACGAATTAGCAGATAGAAAACATGAAATCACTGCTATTGCAAGAACTCCAAAAGACACCCCAAACGCTACTTGGGTTGCTGCAGATATTTTTAATGTTGATGCTTTGGCAGAAATCTTAAAAGGTCACGATGCTGTGGTTAATGCTTATAACCCTGGATGGACAAATCCAAATATTTATGATGACTTTTTAGCTGGTTCTAAAGCTATTCAAGAAGCAGTTAAAAAATCGGGAGTAAAACGTTTTATCACTATTGGTGGTGCAGGAAGTTTATATGTTGCTCCAGATTTACAGGCAGTTGATACTCCAGATTTTCCAAAAGAGATCTTCCCTGGCGCAAACGCAGCAAGACATTATTTAAACATTATTAAAGAAGAAAAAGATTTAGATTGGGCATTCTTTAGTCCAGCTTTCGAAATGCATGCTGGAACTAAAACAGGAAGAACTGGAAAATATCGTTTAGGTTTAGAAAATCCTGTTTTTAACGATGAACAAAGAAGCATTCTTTCTGTAGAAGATTTAGCCGTTGTTATTGCTGACGAAGTAGAGACTCCTAAACATCACCAAGTACGCTTTACAGCTGGTTACTAAAAAGTTTCTAAGATTCTGAGGTACTAAGATTCTCAGTTTTTTTGCCACGAATTACACAAATTTCCACGAATTATTCTTTTGCTTATTTTGAATAAAAATTAATGAAAATTTGTGTAATTCGTGGCAAACTTTTTTTTACTCATTTTGAGAATAACAAATTAGTGTAAATTCGTGTAATTCGTGGCAAACTAACTTTTTGAAACTGTTTTTGTTTTCTGTACTTTTACATTTCTAAAAAGTGCGTTTTGTCAAATTCTAATAAACAAACTGGCAGCATCTCTGAAAAAGCTGGAATTTCACCTCCCGAAATCACCAATATTTCGGCTATAAATCAAATTAAAAGCAAACGCAGACAACAACCTACTTCTCAAGAATTAATTAATGGCATTTTAGAAGGAAATAGAACTTCTTTAAGTCGTGCCATTACTTTAATAGAAAGCACCAATCCTGATCATTTTGAAAAAGCAAGCGAAGTAATTCAAGGCTGTTTAGCTCATGCCAATAAATCAGTTCGAATTGGAATTACAGGTGTTCCTGGAGTTGGAAAAAGCACTTTTATTGAAGCTTTTGGAAAACATTTGACACAATTAGGAAAAAAAGTAGCGGTTCTAGCAGTCGATCCAAGCAGTTCGCTTTCTCATGGAAGTATTCTCGGTGATAAAACCCGAATGGAAGAATTGGTTAAAGACGAAAATGCTTTTATTCGTCCAAGTGCTTCAGGTGAAACTTTAGGAGGTGTAGCGCGCAAAACTCGAGAAACCATTATTCTTTGTGAAGCCGCTGGTTTTGATACTATTATTATCGAAACAGTTGGTGTTGGCCAAAGTGAAACTGCCGTTCATAGTATGGTCGATTTCTTTTTGCTATTGAAAATTTCTGGCGCAGGCGACGAACTTCAAGGCATTAAACGCGGTATTATGGAAATGGCAGATGCAATTGTCATTAACAAAGCGGACGGTGATAATATAAAAAAAGCAAATCAGGCGAAATTGGAGTTTAATCGCGCTTTGCATTTATTCCCTCCAAAAAAATCGAACTGGCAACCTAAAGTTACTACTTGCAGTTCTCTAACAAAAGATGGAATTCGTGAAGTTTGGAATACGATTTCTGATTATTTTGAAATGACGAAAGAAACAGGATTTTTTCAAGAAAAAAGAAATGAACAAAATCATTTCTGGATGATGGAAACCATCAACGAACAATTGAAACAGAATTTCTATAATCAGCCAGAAATCATTTCCCTTTTAGAAGAAAGCAAAAAAGCAGTGCAAAACAATGAGATTTCATCTTTTGCAGCTGCTTCTGAGTTGTTAAAATTGTATTTTAAAAAAAGGTTCTAAGATACTAAGTTGCTAAGTTACTAAGGTTTCTTGTCTGGTCGAGCGGAGTCAAGAACTATATAGCATTTCGACTTCGCTCAATGTGACAAAACTTAGAAGCTTAGCAACTTAGTACCTTAGCATCTTTATTTCTTAGCTCTAAGCTTATATTTATTTTCCTTATAAAGATTCCCTGCTGTAATTACATGCGCTAAAGCATCTTTTGCTAAATCTTCGTTTAGTTTTACAGGAATTAAAGTTGTATCATTTTTAATTTCGAACTGCAAAGGTTTTAAATTTGGCTGCATAATTACAACCTGATTTTCAACTCTAAATGCATTGATATCATTAAACTGCATAATAGATCTTCCTTGTACTTTTGGATCCAATTTGCTTAAGTTTCTACCAACCATTGGCGTTTCAAACGGAAGTCCTAAGTAGCTTAACAATGTTGGCGGAATATCAATCTGACTTGCCAATCTATCATAAACAGCTCCTTTTGGAACTCCTGGCCCCATAATAAATGCTGGAATGTGGAATTTGTTTATTGGCACTAAATTTTTTCCATAAGTTCTTGTGTTATGGTCAGCAATTACAATGAAAATCGTGTTTTTAAAGTACGGTTCTTTCTTTGCCATTTCAAAGAATTTCCCAATTGAGAAATCGGCATATTTCATGGCATTATTTACCGTATTAGGCTTTTTATCGTAAGGCTTAATTCTTCCAGCCGGATATTCAAATGGTTCGTGATTTGAAGTCGAGAACATTAAAGAGAAAAATGGTTTATCTCCTTTTGATTTGAAATACTGATTGGCTTTTGTAACCAAATCTTCATCAGAATAACCCCAAGTTCCTTTGAAAGCATATTTATTTCCATCAGACTCAAAATCAGTTTGGTCTACGATGTCTGTGAAACCATTTCCGTTAAAGAACGAAGCCATATTGTCAAAGTTTGCCATTCCACCATAAATGAAACTTGTATCGTAGCCTTTTTGTTTTAAAGCATCGGCAAGTGTAAAAAATCCTTGCTGTGAGTTTCCAAGCTTCACTACACTTTCTGATGGCGAAGGTAAAAATCCAGTCACAACTGCTTCAATTCCGCGAACACTTCTGGTTCCTGTGCAATACAAATTGGTGAACAATAATCCTTCTTTAGACAATTTATCAAATTCTGGAGTTAATGGTTTTCCTCCCAAAATTCCAACATATTCTGCTCCTAAACTTTCCTGTAAAAATATCACCAAGTTATATGGCTTTTTCATAACAGAATCTGGTTGCTGTACATGCAAAAACGGAATGTCTTTATCGCTAAAATCACTTGGACCTGCGATCATGTATTTTTTTACACGAGCAATGGCTTCGGCTTCATCCATTTTACCATACATTTTAGTATTTCCCTCATTTTTGATTGAATACGCGGCAAAAGCAACGGTATAAAATGAATTTAATCCCAACGTATTTGTAAGCTGATCTGTTGAGAAAACAGCATTACTAGCATTAATAGGACGTTTTGAAGTAAGACTTGAACGTGCTCCGAAAAACAATAAAAAAGCAACTAATGGAAACACCATTAATTTGAATTTATATTCTGTACTTGTGGTATAAAATAATTGTTTCCCTTTTTTGAAAGCCAAATACAGTACAACACCAAGAATTAGAAAAGTCACAATGATTGAAGTCAGATAACTTTTTAAAAGCATTCCAACCACTTCTTTTGGATAAATAAGATAATCTAAGAAAATCTTATTCGGACGTGTATCATATTGCTTTACAAAATCTGGAGAAGCTAATTCTACAAAAAGAATTAAAAACAGAAATAGAAAACTATAAATTACCAGAAATTTGTTGGTGAATTTTATCCATTTATTTGGCAGAAAAGTAATTAGAACTGCTGGCAAAAATGACAAATAACACAGTAATATTAAATCCATTCGTAATCCGATTGGAAAAATATACCAGAAATCTGGCGTCTGCACTACTCTTTCTTTAAAAAGAAAAAACAAAAAGATTCGGCTTAAAGTGGTAATCAATAATCCGATTAATATAAAACTGAAAATAGGTTTTAAAAAACGTAAATTTTTCATTAAAAATAGTATAAGAACGTAAGATTAGAAAATAGATTACTCTTCGTAACGGTTAATTTCTCTGTCATAAAACTCATTAGCTTTTTCGATTAAACTCTCCATTTCGGCGTTTAATTCAGCTTCGTCAAGATCTTCCGGTTCTTCCAAAAACTCAACCTCATCATCTTTCAAATTGATAATGAATCTTGGGTAATCTAGGTGAATGATAAAAATATCGTCTGGAAAATCGGTATTATCTCCAAGTAAAAATTTAGGTAATTCCATATCTATTTATTTTTTTTAATGGTTATTTTTTTAGTCACAGATTAAAAGAATTAAAAGGATTTCTCCTGATTTTATACTTTATAATCTTTGACTTATTTTTATTCAAATTTAGTTATTTAGATCTGAATCGATAATTAATCTCTTTGTTAGGTAATGAAAACGAATATACAAACAAATCGCCGCTGCGGTTAAACCTGCCAAAAGTCCGATCCAAACTCCCTGCGCTTTCAATTCGGTGTGTTCTCCTAAATAGTACGAAATAGGGAAACCAATAACCCAATAAGCTACAAAGGTAATGTACATTGGCACTTTTACATCTTGTAATCCGCGTAAAGCACCTAAAACTACAACCTGAATTCCGTCAGAAATCTGGAAAATCGCTGCAATTAAAAGTAATTTTGAGGCAATTCCGATCACTTCTTCGTTGTCTAAAACCTGTCCTGTATTTTCCATATTTAAGAAAATATAAGGCAGATAATCGTGGAAAATAATAAAGAAAATTGCAAAAATTGTTTCTAAGATTATAGCAAGCAGGAAAATAGAACGTGCTACAACAATTAGCTTTTTATAATCCATTAAACCTCTTTGATTGCTGACACGAACCATCGAAGTTACACTTAATCCCATGGCAAACATAAAAGTCATAGAAGCGAGGCTCAACGCAATCTGATTTGCTGCCTGACTTGTTTTTCCGATATTTCCGCAAAGCCAGATCGAAGCTGTAAACAAAACTACTTCAAAAAGCATTTGCATTGCAGAAGGAAATCCGATGCTTATAATCTTTTCTATTGTTGCCTTTTTAATTTCATTAAAACTGAAACCTTTAAAAAAGCGTTTTAGATCGTCTCTTCTTGAAAGCATAATATGCATGAACATGACCAAAAATATTCTCGAAATCACGGTACCAAGTGCTGCACCAATAATTCCCATTTTTGGAAAAATCCAGATTCCATAAATCAAAACATAATTAATTCCAACATGAAGCACATTTGCCATAACCATAGCATACATAGAATATTTGGTTAATGACATTCCGTCTGCAAATTGCTTATATCCTTGATACATTACCAACGGAATTAAAGAAAAAGCAACCCAACCCAAATATGGTTTTGCAAGAACAATAACATCTGCTGGCTGTTTCAACAACTCCATAATTGGTTTAGCAAACATAATTACGGTAAAAAGCACTAAACCGAGAATTGTACATAGAAATAAACCATGATGAAAAGCAGATCTAATTTTAGTATCGTTTTTTTCTGCATCGCCTTCGGCCACAATTGGCGTAATGGCTGTAGAGAATCCAATTCCTAAAGACATTGCAATAAAGATCATACTGTTTCCAAGCGAAACCGCGGCCAATTCTGTGCTTCCTATTTTGCCAACCATTATATTATCGACAATACCAATTAAAGTATGTCCGACCATACCCAAAATTACGGGATATGCTAGTCTTAAATTATACGAAAACTCTTTGGTGTACTGCTTTAAATTCACTTGTAATCAATTTTAGTCGGCAAAGATAGTCAGAAGCTTCGAATTCTATCCTATCAATAAAAATATATCCCAATTTTAAGACAAAAATAAGACGGACTCAATATTATGTAACGATTTTTAAAAATTGTATAACAAACTCCAAATGCCTTGCATATAATTTTACATTATAGAAATTTCAAAAATATAAGCCATGAAAAAATTACAGATGTTATGCCTAGCTGCGTTCACGTTTTTATTTGCCAACACAACTTTTGCTCAAGATAGCGGAGTAGAAAATTACGATCAGGGTTTTAGATTAGGAGTCGGATTAAATGGAGGACTTCCTACTGATAACGATTATGACTGGTCTCTTGGTGGAGATGTACGTCTACAGTACGATCTTTCTAAAAAAACATCATTAACCTTAACAACGGGATTTACAAATTTATTTATGGGAAAAGATGAACTTGGAAATAACGTAAAAGATCTTGGTTTTATTCCCGCAAAAGCAGGTTTTAAAGCGTTTGTTTTAAAAGATCAATTTTATGTTTTAGGAGAACTTGGTGCTGGTTTTGCAGTAACAAATGGTTACGATAAAACAACTTTTTTATGGGCTCCCGGTATTGGTTATGCCAACAAGTACATTGACTTAAGTGTTCGTTACGAAGATTATCATGATTTTAGAACCAATCAGGTAGCATTGCGTGTTGCTTATGGTTTTAAACTATAAAAAATAGGTTTAATTTATTATTTTGTTTTTGGTAAAAAACCGACAGTCTGAAGAGTCTGTCGGTTTTTTTATTTTTTACCATTGGTCAAAACAAAAATGCCATTAGTCAAATGATTTTTTAGGATTGATTTAGATCGCGGTAATTCGCAGAAAAATTAATCAAATCATGAACAAAACAGTTTTTTATCTCTCGCAGCTTTTTCTTTTTTTATTGGCTACTCTCGCTGCACGATCTCAATCGGGAATTTCAGGTGAATTTAAAGTCGATTACGTTCCTTTTTCTAAATATGTGCGACCAATAGACAGTACAAAAACAGATGCCGAAAGCAATTTTAAAAGAGCGCAGATTGCTTTTGAAATACCGCTTTCTTTAAAAATGGACAAATACGATCATCCTAGACTTTGGTCTGTTATTGTAAATGGAAGTTATGCCAAAATGGAAAACAGAAACTACAATATTCAAGATCTTCCACCAGAGTTTCAAGGCGGATTTCCGAATGAATTACTAAACACTCAAATTGGTATTAAGCACATTCGATCTATTTCTTCTTCTTGGTCGTTATTTATCATTGCTTCGGTGGGCATTTATACAGACATGGTAGAGATTAACAAAGATGATGTCCTAATGCAAGGTGGAGTACTTTTTATTAAACAATTTAACCCGAATCTGGCTTTGGGTGTAGGGCCAGTTTTAACCAATAGTTTTGGTGTACCAATGGTACTTCCTGGAATTTATTTTAATTGGGAATCCAGAGGAGCTCTGCATTTTAAAGTTGCTTTTCCTGAAGGCGTAGAATTAGGTTACCGCATGAATGACAATTTTGATTTAAAACTCGTCGGAGAATTAAGCGGTATGACGGCCGAAACCAAGATTGGAAATAAATCTTCGTTATTGGGTTATCAGCAAATTATTGCCGGTTTACGACCACAGCTTAAGTTTGGCGAACATTGGACTCTGGAACCTACCGCAGGAACCACTCTAGTTCGTAATTTCTCTACTACGAATAGAAAGATTAAGGATATTTTTAAAGAGAAAGATATAGCCGATCCAAGATTCACAACAACTTTTTACGGAGCATTAGCTCTAAAATGGAAATTCTAGACCTACCTACTCAATAAATTTTTATAAACTACCTCTTTCAGCAATGCTTCTCGGCGCGTTCTTGAAATGGGTAGTTCTTGTCCTTTTATAAATAATCGTCCGCCGGAAACAGAATCTATGTGGGTAATATTGACAAGAAAAGATTTATGGATTCTAAAGAAAATTTCTGCGGGAAGTGTTTCTTCTAATGAAATCATGGTCTGATGAATAACAAGAACCTTATCTTTAAAATGAAGTTTAGCATAATTCTGCATTCCTTCTATATATAAAATGTCTACCCAAGAAATTTTCTGAAATCCTTCTTCCTGACGTACATATAAAAATGGATCCAATTGATTTTGCTTTGGAGAGTTAATCATTTGATGCCATTGCTTAGCTTTTAAAGAAGCTTGATAAAAACGTTGAAACGTAATAGGTTTTAATAAATAATCTACAACCTGCAAACGATACCCATCTAAAGCATGTTCTGAGTAGGCTGTTGTGAAAATTACCAAAGGCGGTTTTTCTAATGATTCCAAAAACTCCAGTCCTGTAAGATATGGCATATTGATATCCAGAAACATCAAATCGATTTGCTTTTCCTGAAGATAAGAAGTTGCTTCTAATGCCGAAGCGCAAGTACCGGCAACTTCTAGAAAATCAATTTTAGAAATAAAGTCTACGATTCCGTTTCTTGCGATAGGTTCATCATCTATAACGAGACATTTCATGTTCATAATATTGTTTTTGTTTCAGGTTTAATGTTTAATGTTTTTTTGTTTCCCGCAGATTTAGCAGATTTTTTTGAAATCCTTTTAATCTGATAATCTGTGGCAAAAAATTTAACCGCAAAGAGCGCAATCCCGATAGCTATCGGGATACACAAAGTTCGCAAAGTTTTAATTTTTATAACGGATGCGAAGATCACAAAGCGTTATGTCAAAATATAGCAGATTAAAAATTCGTGCTAATTCGCCGCAAAAAAATCCCTTTAATCCTTTTAATCTGTGGCAAAAAATTTAACCGCAAAGTTCACAAAGTAGCAGATAAAAAATTCGCGTTAATTCGTGCAATTCGTGGCAAAAAAAAAATCATTTCAAATCTAAGGTCACAGTAATTGTAAAGTCAGAATCTGTTTTATTGATATTGAATTGATGTTTTTCTGGATATTGAATCATCAGCCTTTTCTTCACATTTTCAAGTCCTAATCCCTGACTTTTAGACTGAATTTTATATTGCTCTGTATACGAATTTTCAATTCTAAAATTCAATTGTTTATTAATCTGTTCACAAGACAAATGCACAAATCCTTTTTGATTTGGAAGTCGGGAAACATGTTTAAAAGCATTTTCGATCAAAGGAACTAGAAGCAATGGCACGATTTGAAGTTGTCCGTCTTCGATATTCCATTTGCTTTTCACTTCCAATTCATTCCCCCAACGCGTTTCTTCAACAGCAATTAAATCCTTCAAATATTTAATTTCAAGATGCAATGGCACATATTCTTTGTTGCATTCATACAATTGATAACGTAAAATATCCGAAAACTGAACTAATAAATCTGAAGCTAGCTTTACATTACTCTGCATCAGAATATGAATATGATTCAATACATTAAACATCAAATGCGGATTTATCTGATCCTGCAAAATCTTGATTTGAGCTTCAAGATGAACCTGCTGCAATTGCGCATGATTTCTTTCGATAACATTATGTTCTTGATAAAACCGAAGTCCGCAGGCAGTACCGCAAATTAAAATCGCTGACGGAATGTTACCATAAAATCGCGACCATAAAAAATGAAGAGAATCTACATCTGCTTCTTCAGGATATGCTTTTCTTCTTATAACCGAATCTGAAAAAACAATATAAATCAATGACAGACAAAATGCCAAAAGCAATACAACAACAACGCTTTGTACTGCAAACCAGTTCATTTTATTTTGTTTTAGCGCTTTGGGCAATATAACATCACTTAAAATATGAGCCAAAACAGCAGAACAAATCAAAACTAAAATAGCTTGAATTGTAGCGATCAAAAAATCATAGTCTTCAATCATCTGCGCCCAAATCGTGATACCTAATAAGCTCCAAAAAAAGACTAAAAACATCCAATGCCTGTTTTTATTGATTGCGATCATCTATAAATAATTTATTGAGAAAATTTAACTTCAAAAGTAGTCCTATATTTTTCAAACAAACCACAAAGAAGCACAAACCACAATTACTATCAAAATTAATTTGACGAACTGCGTTTTTGTTTTGACCAATGGAATATAAAATAACCCCGACAGATTCTTAACAACCTATCGGGGTTCAAAAAATTATCAGATTGACTAATTATCTCCATTATTTCACCTTCTCTCCCAATTCCTTTTTATACAATTCAATATTTGCCGCTGTTTTTTCGTCTAGTTCAGGTTCTGTAATATCAGTGTGTTTTTTCATTTCTTCCCAAATAATTTTAGCTACAATATAGCGAGACATTTCTTTGTCGTCTGCGGGAACAATATACCAAGGCGCATGCGAAGTCGATGTTTTATTTATAGCTTCTTCATAATACTTCATATAGTCATCCCAATACCCACGTTCTTTCAAATCTCCGGGCGAAAATTTCCAATTGTGTTTTTCTTCCTCCAAACGTCGCAATAAACGCTGACGTTGTTCTTCCTTACTTAAATGAAGATAGAACTTCATCACGATTGTACCATTTTGAGCAATATGCTTTTCAAAATTATTGATTTGTTCAATTCTATTTTTCCAAAAATCGGGTGTGATATCGTCTACAGAATTTATTCCTGGCAAGTTTTCTCCCAAAATATATTCAGGATGCACGCGCGTAACCAAAACATTCTCGTAATGCGTTCTATTAAAAATGGCAAACTTTCCTTTTTCTGGAAGTGCAATATAATGCCTCCATAAATAATCATGCTCTAACTCTGCCGAAGTTGGCGTTTTAAAACTGTGCACCACTACGCCACGTGCATTAAATTCTTTAAAAACTTCACGAATCAAGCTATCCTTTCCCGAAGTATCCATTCCCTGAAGACAAATAAGAACCGCATATTTATTGTGCGCATACATTACATCTTGCAAATCGCTTAATTTGGCTTGAACCTTATCTAATTTTTCTTCTTTTTCGTCGTCATCGGCTTTTATAGATAATAAAGTCGGAATTTCCTTGAGCTTAATTTTCTCAACAACTTTAAAATCTTTCGGATCTATTGATTTCATATCTTTTTGATTTTTTGTCTTATAAATATAGTAATTTTACGAATTCCGATAACTATTGGAACTACTATTCATTGCAATAAAAACAACATTTCATGGAAAAATTCACATTAGAAATATTATTTCACATTATCGGAATCGGTTCTGCATCAGGATTATTTTTAAATAATAACTCTCTTTACGTAATTGGCGACAACAGCGGATTTCTTTATGAATATAACATCGAAAACAAACAATTAAATCAGCATCCTTTAATTGACAATCCAACACAAAATATTCCTAAGAATCTAAAACCTGATTTTGAATCTTTAACACATCACAACGACACCTTGTATGTTTTTGGTTCTGGCTCAACCGAAAATCGAAATAAAATGATTGCGTTTGATATCAAATCAAAAACGATTTTACAAAAGAATAATTTAGTCGATTTATACGCTGTAATGCAGAATTTCGGAGAAATAAAACCCGAAGATTTCAATTTGGAAGGTGCAATTTTTGACGGAGAAAATTGGTATTTATTCAATCGCGGAAACGGCGTTTCTAACAAAAACACGATTTTTACCATTCACGCCAAAAATCTAGGAGAAGAATTTGCCTTGATTTCTGTCAATTATAAACTCCCAAAAATAAAAGGTGTTCGTTCTAGCTTTACCGATGCTATTTTGGTCGATGATAAAATCTACTTCCTTTCAACTGCAGAAGATACCAAATCTACTTATGACGATGGCACAATTTTAGGAAGTTTCATTGGAAGAATCGATGTTAAAACGATGAAAATAGATTTCACTCAAAAAATTACAGCAACCAATAAATTTGAAGGCCTGACTTTCTACAAAAAAGAAAACAATAAAATAGAGTTTTTACTTTGTGAAGATAATGACACCGAGCTTTTAGAAACAAAGATTTATAAGTTGACTTTGCAGATTAAGTAATTTAGTTTTTATGAAAAAAGTAATTCTTTTATTGATAATTGTTCTTAGTCTTTTCGTTGGAAGCTATTTATTTTATGCCTTTAAAATAAATAGCCTAGAAAAAGAATATCATAAGAATTTATCTCCAAAAGATTTAAATCCAGAATCGTTTATTACTCTCTTTAAAGAAAAATACAATAAAAAGTCTCAACTAAATTTTGTTACATTGCTTGGAGAATTTCCTGAAAACTGGGTAAAACAAAAAGATATCCCATATCTAATTTCTATTATGAATTCTAAAGAAAAATGCTGTGGATATATGAATTTCTTTTCTTCAACTATTTCAAATGAAGATGCTGAAGTTGGAGGTTTTGCAATAATTTTTCTGAACTCTTACATTTCTAAAACAAAAATTAATTTGGGCTTAAACAGCAATCCTAAAACAGATAAGGAATCAATTAACAAAATTGAAGATTGGTATCAGAAATACCAAAATTAAAAATAAATTAATTTTATCATTTCAAAAAAACTAAACATTAGACGCACTGCAGTGCGTCTCTACAATAAACCTTTGCAACTTTGAATCTTTGCAACTCTGAACCTTAAAAAATTTTTTTTTCACCTCCGTCCCAACCTTTTTATCTTTTTATCTCTCTTTATAAGAAAGACAACAATTGTGATAAACGAGACTCAAATAGCAAACTGTAAAAAAATGCACCGCGATGCCCAACGCGAAGTGTATGAATACATGGCGCCTAAGTTGTACCGCCTTTGCAAAAGATATTTAAAGAAGGAAGAAGAAATAGAAGAAGCTTTGGCCGATTCTTTCTTTACTATTTTCACCAAACTAGATCAGTTAAAAGAAGCATATGCTTTTGAAGCTTGGGCTAAAAGAATAACTGTAAATCATTGTTTGGCAACTATTAGAAAAGCAACCAACTTCAACATGTATTTAGACGACGTAAAGCTAATTTCTCAGCCTTCTGTCGATGAACTAAATACGTTGGAAGAAGAAGATTTGCTTAATTTATTAAACCACATTCCAGACGGCTGTAAAACGGTTTTTAACCTTTTTGTCATTGAAGGTTATGGACACAAAGAAATAGCCGAAATGCTAAAGATTTCTGAAGGCACCTCAAAATCACAATTGAATGCTGCTAAGACCAAACTGAAAGAACTGGTTAATAAATTGTATTATCAAAAAGCAAAATAGTCATGGACAATCAAGATAAATTATTCGATAAAATAAAAGAAGCTTCGCAAAAAGCCGAATTTAAAGACTTTCCTGGAATGGAAAAAGTCTGGTCGCGCGTAGAAGAAAAACTGGACAAAAAAGAAGATAAAAAAACAATCGTTTTGTGGAAGAAAATTGCGATTGCAGCTTCTCTTCTATTACTTATTTCTTTAGGATATCAATTTTTGCATGCAAATAAAGAAACTGCAGCAGAAACTTCAAAAGTTGTTCTAGAAGAAAAAGAAATGAAACAACCAGAGCAACCCATTTTAGATAAAAAAGTTGCAGCTCCATCTTCAGATTCACAAATAATTTCTAATAAAGAAGCGATTAAAATTTTAGAAAATAAAACTAAAAACAAAGAAAGAGTTGCGATTCAGGAAACAACCATTCATAAAACCGAACCAATTCAATCTATTCCAGCGCCACAAATTGTGGCAGAAAAAGCAATTCCTGAAAAAGTCTTGTTAGAAGAAACATTTGGAGAAGAAGACAATACCTCATCCAAAAAAGAAGTAACTCCAGATATGGGTTATTCAAGTTATCCTGAAAGAGCGTCTTCAAAAGTTGCTTATTCTACCGCACCACCATCACAAAAAGCTAGAAAAAGCGCTCCTTTAGTCGTTCTAAACGGAAATGCAATTGCGCACAGCGACGATGTCAAAAAAGACAAAATGATTCAGAACGAACTTCCGAATTTACAGCCAGAAAATTTAGATTCGCTTGTAGTTCTTGACGAACCTTTGTATATCATTGACGGAATTTATTATTCAGAAAATGATTTATTCGGAAAAAATCCAACGAGTCCATATGCGCCTTTAGACAAACAAGACATTAAAACCATAACCATTTTACAAGACCTTGAAGCCACTTCTAAATATGGCGAAAAAGGAAAAAAAGGCGTCGTTATAATTACTACTAAAAACGGAAAACCTGCTCCTAAAAAATAATCAGGTCACAACAGAACTTTGTCAAAGTTTGAAACTTTGACAAAGTTAAATCTCAACATTAATTCTTAAAACTTATAATCATGAAAAGTCTAAAACTTATTTCATCAGCCATTGCTATGCTTATATGTTTCGTAAGTATGGCGCAAGAAAGAACGATTTCTGGAACTGTCACAGATAAATCTAATTTACCGCTTCCTGGAGTTCAGATAACGATCAAAGGAACTAAAAAATATAGTCAAACTGATTATGATGGAAACTACTCTATTCAAGCCAAAAAAGAAGATGCCCTTGTTTTTAGTTACGTAGGAATGGATTCTCAAACTATTTATGTTAAAGACTCTAACATAATTAATGTAGTCCTAAAAGAAAATAATGCTCAACTTCAAGAAGTGGTAGTGGTTGGATATGGTGTCCAAAAAAAATCAATGGTAACTGGTTCAGTCTCGGAACGTAAAGGAAAAAGAACAAAAATTCAAGCTGAAAGTAATTCCCTTTACACTCCAAGCCCAACTATTACTATTCGCGGAAATGAATCTGTTTCTCCAAAAAATGAACCGCTGTATATTATTGACGGAGTTCCTGCAAAAGCCAACCAAATGGCAAAAATAAATCCGAATGATATTGATAATGTTTCGGTTTTAAAAGATCAAGCTGCAACTTCGATTTATGGAAGTAAAGCTTCAAATGGTGTTGTGATTATTTCAACCAAAAACGAAATCTACAAAAACCTAACAGAAAAAGAATTGGATAAAAAGTTGAAAATCCTGCCAATTCCTACTGAACCAACTCAAGAAGATTACGATTCTTTTGTAGAAAATGCTTTCGAAAGTCCGAAAACAGCGCCACTTTCAACTTTCTCTATAGATGTTGATAATGCTTCTTATACCAATATCAGACGATTTTTAAATAACGGACAGCAAGTTCCGAAAGATGCTGTACGTGTTGAAGAAATGGTTAATTTCTTTAAATACACTTATCCGCAACCAAAAAATGAACATCCGTTTTCTATCAATACAGAAGTGAGCGATTCCCCTTGGAATTCAAACAACAAAATATTGAAAATTGGTTTGCAAGGAAAAAATATTCCAACTCAGGATTTACCAGCTTCAAATCTTGTTTTCTTAATTGATGTTTCTGGGTCTATGGAAGACATGAACAAATTGCCATTACTAAAACAATCATTGAAAATTTTGGTTGACGAATTAAGACCAAAAGACAAAGTGGCAATTGTGGTTTACGCTGGCGCAGCAGGAATGGTTTTGCCTCCAACTTCTGGAGACGATAAAAAAACAATTATTAATGCATTAGACAATTTACAAGCCGGAGGAAGTACAGCTGGAGGAGCAGGAATTGAATTGGCTTATAAAATTGCTGCTGAAAATTTTATTAAAAGCGGAAACAACAGAGTAATCTTGGCTACTGATGGAGATTTTAATGTTGGAAGTTCTTCTAATTCTGATATGGAAAAATTAATTGAAGAGAAAAGAAAAACAGGCGTTTTCTTAACTTGTTTGGGTTATGGAATGGGAAATTACAAGGACAGCAAAATGGAAATCTTGGCTGATAAAGGAAACGGAAATTATGCTTATATCGATAACATTCAAGAAGCAAATCGTTTTTTAGGAAAAGAATTTAAAGGTTCTATGTTTGCTATCGCGAAAGATGTAAAAATTCAAATTGAATTTAATCCGAAACAAGTTCAGGCTTATCGTTTGATTGGATATGAAAACAGAAAATTGCGTCCAGAAGATTTTAAGAATGATGCCATTGATGCTGGAGAATTAGGAAGTAATCATACCGTTACGGCTTTGTATGAAATTATTCCGACTGGAGTAAAAAGCGATTATTTAGCTGAACAGCCAGATGACTTAAAATACACTAAAACAGAAACAAATTCGAATAATTACAATGGAGAATTAGCCACTATTAAATTTCGTTACAAAAAACCTGACGGAGAAAAAAGTATCGAAATGGTTCAGGTAATCGAAAACAAATCGGTTGTTTTAGAAAAAGCAAGTGACGATATGAAGTTTAGTTCTGCCGTAGCTTGGTTCGGATTAAAATTGAGAGATTCAAAATTAATCGCTAACAAATCTTCAGAAGAAATTGTGAAACTAGCAAGACAAGGAAATTCGAATGATGGCGAAGGTTATAAAGCAGAATTTATTCGTCTAGTGGAAACTTCTAAACAGTATAATTAATAAATATTGTATTACATTTGAAATTCAATTTATAAATAATGAAACAACTACTATACGCGTTATTAGCATTTGCAAGTGTAAACTCTTTTTCTCAAACTAAAAATTCAATTGACAAACCCTTCATCGAAGTTTCAGGTCAGGCAGACACATTGGTACTTCCAAATAAAATATGGATCAATGTTTTATTAAGTGAGAAAGATTCCAAAGGGAAAAAATCGGTAGAAGATTTAGAAAAAGACATGTTTTCAAAATTAAAGGAAATTGGAATCAATATCGAAAAAGAAGTTACTGTTAATGATATGTCAAGTAATTTTAAAAATTATTTACTAAAGCAAAATGATATTTTTAAATCAAAATCGTATTCTATCATAGTTAAAAATGCAATCGAAACTTCAAATGTCTTTATTGGATTAGAAAAAATTGGGATTTCAAATGTACGCATTGAAAAAATTGAAAATATTGATGAAAAAAAAATCAAACTTTTAATTAATGGTAAAGCGATATTGAATGCGAAACTAACAGCAGAAAGTTTTACTAAACCTTTAAATCAAAAAGTTGGGAATTCTATACAAATTAGCAATTTTGAAGATATTTCTCAACAATTATATGGCAGAGCCGCTGGTATTGTCGTAAACACTGGTTATGGTGGGAAAAGATACGAAAGTGAAAGTGCACCGAGCGAACCTGTTATAGAATTCGAAAAAATTAAAATATCCAGCTCAGTACAAGTCCGATTTCTCATAGAATAATTTTAATACAATCATAATAAATTAATTACACGCAAAATTCATGAATCCTATTTTAAGCCAAAATCTATTTTTAGTAAAAGAACATATCGGAATGTTCAAAGCCGCAAATAACTACGATATCTATCATCCAGAAAACAATCAAATTATTATGAACTGCCGAGAAAACAATCTTGGTTTTTTTACAAAAATATTCCGCTTTACAGATTATAAAAGAGCAACTCCATTTAATATTGAAATTACAACTGCTTCTGGCGAAAAGCTAATTACGGTAAGAAGAGATATTGCCATCTTTAGATCGACTGTCGAAGTATTGGATGAAAAAGATCATTTGATTGGAACTTTCAAACAAAAGTTTTTTTCTATTGGAGGAAAGTTTGATATTCTGGATAAAAACGAAAAACCTGTTGCAACGCTTCAAGGAAAATGGACCGGTTGGGATTTTAAATTCTCACATGAAGGCAAACAATTGGCTCAAGTAAATAAAAAATGGGCCGGATTAGGAAAAGAGTTTTTTACAACTGCTGATAATTATGCGCTTCAAATTGAAGATTCAGTTCCAGCTGATAGTTCGTTGAGACAATTGATATTAGGAGCTGTAATGTGTATTGACATGGTTCTAAAAGAATAACAAAACTTGTTAAACTTAGATTAAGAATATCTTTTAAAGCATTATTTTAGTTTTCAAAATCTTATTTTTGTAAGACTTAAAATGATGCTTTCTGCATTTCTAAAAATACAATCATGACCGACTTAAAAAATAAAAATGCCTTTATTACTGGCGCAGGAAAAGGAATAGGGAAAGCTGTAGCAATTGCTTTGGCAAAAGAAGGTGTAAACCTGATTTTAGTTTCTAGAACTAAAAGCGATATCGATCAACTGGCAGAAGAAACTTCTAAACTTGGTGTAAAAACTTTGGCTTTAGTTGCAGATGTTTCTGATATTAATTCTATAAATGCTACAGCTGAAAAAGCAATCGCAGAATTTAAAAGTATTGACATCTTAATTAATAGCGCCGGAATTGCTTCTTTTGGGAAGTTCTTAGAATTAGAACCAGAGGCTTGGGAAAGAATTATTCAGGTAAATTTAATGGGAACGTATTATACAACTCGCGCGATTATCCCAAATATGATCGAAAGGCAAACTGGAGACATTATCAATATTTCTTCAACTGCTGGACTAAACGGAAACGCTTTGACAAGTGCTTACAGTGCTTCTAAATTTGCTGTTTTAGGTTTAACCGATTCTTTGATGCAGGAAATGAGAAAACACAATATTCGTGTTACGGCGCTAACGCCAAGTACAGTTGCAACTGACATGGCAAAAGATCTTAATCTAACTGACGGAAACCCAGAAAAAGTAATGCAGTCTGAAGATATGGCAGATTTAATTATTGCTCAACTAAAATTAAATAGAAGAGTATTTATTAAAAACAGCAGTATTTGGTCTACTAATCCTTAAAAATTAAATTCCAATTTTTTGAAATTCCAAATTCCAATCTCAAAGCAATTGGAATTTGGAATTTCATTATTGGAATTTCAAAAACTAAAAATATGGAACAATATTTAAGACAATTGGTCGAAATAGAATTTCAAGATAAAAAACAAGTTTTCTCTGGTTTTCTAATCGATTATTCTGACGACTGGATTTTACTCAGAAATAATCCTGTAGATTTTGTTTTGGATGGATTTGTTATTCTTAGAAATAAAAACATTGAAGCTGTAAACCGAGATCACGATTTGGCTTTTACTGAGAAAATAATTCGTTTAAAAGGTTTAAAAATAAATTCCGATGATATTATTCCGATCAGGGATTTAGCTTCTATTATCAAATATATTTCTGAGAAATACAGCATTTTTCAAATCGCAAAAAAATCATCTAAATCTGCTTATTTAGGAAAATTAATTGGTTTAAACGACGAAGAATTGACAATAGATTTTTTAGATACACGAGGTCAATTTGGTGGAGAATTAGGTTTTAATCCCGAAAAAATTCGAGTGATCGAATTTGATACCGATTATATTAATTCTTTGAAATTGTTAATCCCTGAAGATCAGAAGAAATAGTTATAAAAAAAGCCCTTTTTAATAAAGGGCTTTTCTGTTTTTTGTCATTTCGACGAAGGAGAAATCTTCACTAGAAGCTCGACAAAAAATTGGATTTTCGTTGCGGAGTTACTTGTGGGGATTTATCCTTCGTCGAAATGACAAACTATATGATAACTTTTGGGATTATCTTAAAAAAATTAAGCTTCCGCCAATTTATTCAAAAACTCCAAACGTACACTTCCGTCTTCGTCTATTTTAGTTAAATTGATTTCTTGCAGAGTATTTACCAATTCTGGATTCCAAGGTGTTTTTACTTTCACGTAGTTTTCTGTAAATCCGTGAATGTATCCTTCTTTATTCTCACTTTCAAAAAGAACCGTTCTATTTGTTCCCAACTGGCTTTCGTAGAATGCACGGCGTTTTTTAACCGATAAGCCACGAAGCATTTTACTGCGTTTTGCTCTAACATTTGAAGGAACAACTCCTTGCATATCTACCGCTTCTGTATTATCTCTTTCTGAATACGTAAATACGTGTAAATACGAAATATCTAAGTCATTTAAGAAATGATAGGTTTCTAAGAAATGCTCATCTGTTTCTCCAGGAAAACCAACAATTACGTCGACACCAATACAAGCGTGAGGCATTACTTCGCGAATTTTGTTTACACGATCAATATAAACTTCGCGCAAATAGCGACGCTTCATTAACTTTAAAATATCATTGCTTCCAGATTGTAATGGGATATGGAAATGCGGTACAAAAGTTCGACTTTTAGAAACAAATTCGATTGTTTCATTTTTCAACAAATTTGGTTCAATTGACGAAATTCTCAAACGCTCAATCCCTTCTACTTTGTCTAAAGCTTGAACTAAATCTAGAAAAGTATGTTCGTGTTTCTTGTTTCCAAACTCCCCTTTTCCGTAATCACCAATATTTACACCCGTTAAAACAATTTCACGAATATTTTGTGCCGAAATTTCTTTGGCATTTTTTAGAACATTTTCTAAAGCATCACTTCTAGAAATTCCTCTTGCCAACGGAATTGTGCAATAGGTACATTTATAATCGCAGCCGTCTTGAACTTTTAAAAATGCTCTTGTTCGATCTCCAATAGAATAACTTCCTACATAAAAATCGGCTTCAGCAATTTCACATGAGTGAACTTCACCCATATCATTTTTGCTCAAATCATGAATATAGTCTGTGATTTTGAATTTCTCTGTTGCTCCTAAAACCAAATCAACACCATCAACTGCTGCTAATTCTTCTGGTTTTAATTGTGCATAACAGCCAACAGCTGCAACAAAAGCTTTTTCGTTAAGTTTCATTGCCTTCTTCACTACTTGCTTAAACTGCTTATCTGCATTTTCTGTTACAGAGCAAGTATTAATGACATAAATATCTGCTATTTCTTCAAAATCGACGCGGTCAAAACCTTCGTCATTAAAATTTCTGGCAATTGTAGAAGTCTCTGAAAAATTCAGTTTACAACCCAGCGTATAAAAGGCAACTTTTTTTCTATTTTCCATAATCTGCTTAAATTAATGAAATCGTTGTCAAAAAATTTAAGGCTGCAAATTTACAAACAATATTCATCAAAAGAAAGCGATTAATTCACTTCGAATCAATATTTTGGCGCTAATGTTAATTTAGAGACATTCAAAAGTTAAACTTTTTTATTTTTATTTAAAAAAAATACGAAACTATCATTTTTCAAATTTTAACATTACAATAAGAATAAAACGACAAAACAATCGATTAAAAGCAAATTTTATCGATTAAATACATTTTTTTATTTTTTAAATTCAAAATTTCTTACATTTACATTGTTATGAATACAGTTGGCAATAAATTCATAGTAAAGAATTTTACGGTGCTTTAATTAATTTAATAATAATTCAGGCATAACAATTTTGAATTTTACTCGTTATGTTGTTGTTTTGTGTTACAAAATGAAATGGGAAAGCCGAAAACCAAAGAGAGTAGGCAAAATTAAAATACAAATACCACGCTTTATGAAAGCATTTTTACCCACGATCTGCTTGATGTTCTTAACCTTATTTAGTTCGCAAGCGCAAACTAATGCTCCAGCCGCAAATGCAAATCCATTTCCTACTATTAGTACATTGACGACTTGGGCAAGCTTAAACTCACAACAGCAATTTGATGTTGCTATTCGTGCAGTTGGGTTTAAGTTTGAAGTTAAAGAACCAGGTGAAGGATCTACAGCTTATACCTACATTCGTAAAGTAACTGTTAACGAAGTAAACTATACAGATAGAATTGTATATAGAATTACAAACAATAATTCTGCAAGTATCATTTCTTTAGTAACCGCTTCTACTGATTTAGTTAGTTTATACACACCACAATTAGCAAGCTTTAAAAACAACAACTGTAAAACAGAAATGTCTAAAGACAAAAACACAACTTGCAGCTGTTACGAAAGTGCAAATTTTGCAATTGATCTTTGCGACGAGCGTGTAAAATTAACTATGGGTGACGGAAATAAATACTTTGTTTCTGTAGCTAAAAAATAATATTTTTAAATATTACTTCTTTAATTAATTCCAAATCTTTATTGACTTTTAAGTATGTAAAGATTTGGAATTCGTTTTTTATAGTAAGTTCGGATTTTTAAGTTCGTACCAAACTTCTAGTTCTTCTTCGTAATCGAAAGAATTTACAAAATGAAAGCCCAATTTCTCTAGAATTTTTCTTGAGTTTTCGTTTCCTGCATCTGCGTAAGCATAAAGCACTTCTACTTTCATTTCATTAAAAGCATGATCAATAAAAGCTCTTCCAGCTTCAGTTGCGTAACCTTTACCCCAATGTTTTTCGATAAAACGATATCCTAACTCATAAAAGTTTTTATGATTATTTATCTCGTCTGTAATAAACTTTATTCCAGACCAGCCAATAAATTCATTTGTTTCTTTTAAAACAACAGCCCAACGTCCTGTTCCTAGATCTTTGTATTGTTTCTGAACAAATTTGATATATTCAATACTTTCATCAATATGTTTTACAGGTCTATTTCCAACAAATAAATGCACATTCGGATTAGAATCCAATTCGAACATTCCTTCAGCATCAGAAAGTTCAAGTTCCCGTAAAATTAGACGTTCCGTTTTAATTGGATTTTTCATTTTAGTTTAGTTTAAAATATAACGTGTTACTACTTCAGCAACACCATCATCATTATTTGAAGCTACAATTACATCGGCTTTATCTCGTAACTCAGGATTAACGTTATCAACCCAAACACCTAAACCAGCATATTCTATCATTGTCAAGTCATTTCCTGCGTTTCCTACAGCTATAATTTCGCTTTGATGAATTCCGAGCTGTTCAGCCAAAAGTTTCAAGCTCGCGGCTTTATCAATTCCTTGTTGCGCTGCTTCTAGAAAAAATGGTTTAGACATTGAAACGCTTAAATGTGGCATGGCCTCCATCAAATCTTTTTCTAACGTCTTTAAATACGCTGGATCTTGCAATAAAATACACTTAACTGCCGGTCTGTCTACATAATCTTTAAAGCTTGAAACTTTGTGATGTGCCATTCCTGTGATTTCTTTTTCGACCTCAATAAATTCAGAATCTGTTTCGCTAATGATTTGATCATCTAAATAAGTAATGATATGTGCCTTCTTTTCTACACTATAATCGTATAAAGCATGAATTTGCTCTACAGTTAACTTTTGCTCAAACAAAATAAAATCATCTTTTACACGGCTAATTATTGCTCCGTTAAACGAAATCATATACGAATCGTTTTTATCCAATTCCAACTCTTTTGCATAAGCGGTCATTGCTGTAGTTGGTCTTCCTGAAGCCAAAACCACATAAACGCCCTTTGCCTGAGCTTCTAAAATTACTTTTTTATTTAAATCTGAAATTCTATGATCGTCTGTCAACAAGGTATCATCCATGTCAAGCACTAACATTTTGTATTGCATTTTTTTTATAGTTTGCATTCTCCGTCTCCGTTTTTAATCAATATTGACTGAAAACGGAGACGGAGAATTTTTCTTAAAGACTCATTCTAAATTCTTCTATAACTGGATTTGCTTTTGCGAAATCTGTTTCTTGTATAAATACTTCAACTGCCAAATCTGTTTGTCCAAAACCTCCTAGACGCGCCGATTGAATATTATCTTTTTTTACTGTCTCTACTCCAGCTTCTTCTAATCTTTCTTGCAAAGCAATTGCTAATACTTCGCTTCCCGAAAATACTTTCATTAATCCCATAGCATTCTTTATTTTATTCTAATATTACTTTTAATTGTTTTTGAAAATCTTCATTTTCGTTAACACCTATATGTTCTTGATGTTTTAATGGATAAAAATAAGCATTTGATTTTAAAAGCTTTTTTAACCTTATTGAGTTTTCAAAAGGAATTAACTGATCGCTAGTTCCATGAAAAATATAAATTGGACTTTTTACTTGTGGCAGATATTCATTAGTTTCCAAACTAAACTTCTTCATAAAATCAGGAAAAAAAGGAACTCTTGAGCTTGATAATTCTAAAAAGTTATAATACGGAGCCTGAAGAATCAATGCTTTTGCTTTACTTTCTAAAGCCAATTTTGCCGCAAAACCAGAACCTATAGAATAGCCTGTAATTATAATTTTATCTTCAGAATATCTTTTTGAAATACTTTTATATACAATTGATATATCTTCCGTTAATTGTTCTTCATTTTCAATTTCGCCTTCACTTTTTCCGAAACTTCTATAATCTAAAATAAAAATATCATAACCTAATGATGTGTATATTTTTGCAATTTTACCCCAAGTTTCAAGTGTTCCAGCATTCCCATGAAGGTAAAAAACAAGACCTTTTGACTGTTTTGCCTTAAATAATAATCCGTTCAAAATTGTTCCGTCAAACGATTTTATATTTATTTCTTCGAATTTCTGCTGATAATCAAACTTATAATCTTTAGGCAATCGAGAAGCGTGAAAAACTAACCCTACCTGATTAAAATACACATAAGAAATCGCTAAAACATAAAGAACGAGAAAAAAGCACAAAAGTACAATTGACAAGAATTTAAGTGTTTTAAAAATTTCCATTGATTGATTTCTGATTAAATTTAAGTAAAAGTGGCAGTTTACAATATTGTTACTGTAAACTGCCACTGCAAACTGTCACTATATATTACTCTTCTTCAATATCGTCGTCCTCTTCATCAAGTTCTTCTCCGTCTTCATCCATGTCAAATAAATAAGGTTCTACCATGATTTTATCTGCCAAAATTTCGATACGTTCGGTCAAAGCTTCAGAAAAGATAATTCGCTGCACTTTAGTAATACTGTTTGAAATACGTGTGATTTTTGGATCGTGACGCAGTTTCAAAATCGGATCTGCATCATCCACAATAAACATTTTTAAGCGATTTACATTGTACCCCGCTGTACTAAACATATCGTTTAATTTAGTTGGTGTTCCAATTAAAACATCGACTCCTGTAGAAACGTAGTTTTTATCGTAATCCATGTCGCCTTTTTCATTTACACCATAAATTTCCAAATCGGTGTATTTCCCATATTTATTAAAAAGCTCAACCATTTCCAGAACCTTTGCTTTGTCTTCAACAAAAATGAGAGCTCGAGGAGATTCTTCTGTTTGTCCAGCCAATTGCTGAATTACATTTAAAACAATTGTAGTCGTTTTTCCACTTCCCTTTGGAGAAATAATAACACAGTCAGCGCCACTTTTTATGGTAGAAAAAGTTTCCAACTGCAAAGCGTTGGCTTCTGTCAGACCATTTTCAATTAAAGCGTCTTGTAATTTCTCGTTTATTTTTTTTAGTTTCATTTTTTTTAAGCTTTAGGCTTTAGGCAATAAGCTATAGGCCAAATTTATTGTGTCTTTTTTTAGCTTAAAGCCTAGAGCTTATAGCTTATTTCGCGAAGTACCTATTTGCTTGCAAACATTTTCACATCTGATTCTGAGATTTCGCTTCCTCCCAAAATGATCAATCTTTCTACTACATTTCGAAGCTCACGAATATTTCCTGTCCAGTCGTATTCTTGTAATAATTTAATGGCTTGCGCCGAAAACGACTTAACAGCATTTCCTTGTTCAGAAGCTATTTTTTCTGTAAAATGCGAAATCAAAGCAGGAATATCATCGCGTCTTTCATTCAATGGCGGAACTTTAATTAAAATTACAGCCAAACGATGGTATAAATCTTCACGGAAACGGCCTTCTGCAATTTCTGTTTTCAAATCTTTATTCGTTGCTGCTACAACACGGACATCAACTTTTATGTCTTTATCAGCTCCAACTCTCGTAATCATATTTTCTTGAAGCGCACGTAAAACTTTCGCTTGCGCAGAAAGGCTCATGTCTCCAATTTCATCCAAGAAAATAGTTCCCTTGTCTGCTGCTTCAAACTTTCCAGCACGATCTTTCACTGCCGATGTAAAAGCACCTTTTACGTGTCCGAACAATTCGCTTTCAATCAATTCACTTGGAATTGCAGCACAGTTTACTTCAATTAAAGGAAAAGTAGAACGTTCGCTTTTTTCATGCAATTGATGTGCTACTAATTCTTTTCCTGTTCCGTTTGGTCCCGTAATCAAAACTCTGGCTTCTGTTGGAGCAACTTTATCAATCATCACTTTTATATGATTAATTGATTCGCTGTCACCAATCATTTCGTAATTTTTGCTAACTTTTTTCTTTAAAATTTTATTTTCAACAACTAATTGTTTTTTATCTAAAGCATTACGAACAGTATTTAACAAACGATTCAAATCTGGCGGTTTCGAAATATAATCAAAAGCTCCCAAACGCATCGTTTGAATAGCAGTTTCCATATCGCCGTGACCAGAGATCATTACCATCGGAATTTCTGGCTTTATTTTTTTAGCTTCTTCCAAAACCTCAACACCGTCCATTTTTGGCATTTTGATATCACACAAAACCAAATCATAGTCGTTGTTTTTTATTTTTTCAAGTCCCACAACTCCATCTTCAGCTTCATCAACTTGATATGAATCATTTTCTTCTGATAAAATTTTTACCAAAACTCTTCTGATCGCTGCTTCGTCTTCGACAATTAGTATTTTACTCATTTCTTTTTGAGGTTCTAAGGTTCTAAGATGCTAAGGTACTGAGGTTTTTCTGCAAGAAGCTAAAAAAAACTTAGCATCTTAGAACCTTAGTATCTTAGCAACTTTAAAAGTTAATATTTTAGCCACTTATACAATTCTTTCCAAGTCGGTTTTTTGCCATACATTAAAATACCTACTCGGTAAATTTTAGCAGCAAACCAAACCACAAGGAAAAATGTAGCAAACAATAATGATACCGAAATTGCAATTTGCCACCACGGCACGCCAAACGGAATGCGCATTAACATTACAATTGGTGAAGTTAGCGGAATCATTGAAAAGATAACCGCAACACTTCCGTGAGGATCGTTTACTACTGTAAAAAATCCTATGTAAACGCTCAAAATCAGAGGCATTAAAATTGGAAGCAGAAATTGCTGAGAATCGGTCTGATTGTCAACTGCGGCTCCAATTGCTGCATAAAACGAACTGTACAGAAAATATCCTCCAATAAAATAAATTACAAATCCGATTAAAATACTTGCAATTGGCAAATTCCATAATTCGGCAATGTACATTTGTGCAGATCCCGAAAACTCATGTTGTGCGGTTTGCATCATTTCTGGAGAAATTCTCGCAGCTGGCCCTACATTTACTCCAAAAAATGCCGAGGCTGCAAACATTAATCCTAAACCAATTATGGCCCAAATTATAAATTGCAGAATACCTGCTAATGAAGTTCCGACAATTTTTCCAATCATCAATTGAAATGGTTTTACTGACGAAATAATGATTTCAATAATTCGGTTTGTTTTTTCTTCGATTACGCTTCGCATTACCATATTTCCGTAAATGATAATAAACATCATGATCAGGTAACCAAATGCACCGCCAATTCCGATTTTAATTTCGTTTAAACCTTTTAAACTTTCTTCTCCCGAAGCTTTAACCAAATGAATATTTACATCTGATTGCGCTTTCTGAATAGCCAAAGTGTCTAATTTTGCTTCTTCCAGATTTAGTTTTGTGATTTTATTTCCGATAATATCCTGCGTATTTTCGATAAAAGAAATACTTGGACTATTGTTAGAAATAAACTCGACTTTACTTTCTAAATCTTTATTATTTTTTGTTTTCGGAATGACAATTAATCCATTGAAATTTTCTTTGGTAATGCTGTCTTTTAAAGCTTTAACATCAACTTCAGATAAATTCAAATATTTAAATTCGGCTCCTTTTTTATTTTCTTTTAAAAAATCTGAAATAAAAATACCAGTTTCGTCATGAATTGCGATACGTTTTGTTTCTGCTTTCATTGAACTCAAATAGCCAATAAAAACAGCAATAGCCACAAACAAAAGCGGACTCAAAAAAGTCATGACAACAAAAGATTTATTGCGGACTTTGGCAATAAATTCTCTTTTTATAATCAACGAGATAATACTCATAAATAATTAATTTTCAAATTTTAAATCCCAAATTCCAACTTTTAAAAGCCTAGAATTTAGAATTTCTATATTGGAATTTTTAAATTTTGTTTTCAGTTACTGTCTGAATAAAAATATCATTTACACTTGGAATTTTCTCAACGAAATGTGTTACTTGTCCTCGTTGCGTCAGTACATGTAATAATTCGTTTGGTGAAGCATTTCCTATCTGAATGTTTAATTTTAAATCATCATTTAAAGATTTAAAACTAGCAGGCGAAACTGTAAATTTCTGTGTAATATCATACATCAAACCTTCAACATTATTAGTCAAGATTCCAACTTCAAAACTATTGGTTCTAAATTGGCGTTTTACGTCTGCCACTTTACCTTCAATCAATTTGTTTGATTTATGAATTAAAGCTATATGTTCGCACATTTCTTCAACACTTTCCATTCTGTGAGTAGAGAAAATAATTGTAGAGCCTTGTTCTTTCAAAGCTAGAATTTCATCCTTAATAATATTTGCGTTAACGGGATCAAATCCTGAGAAAGGTTCATCTAAAATCAGCAATTTTGGTTTATGTAAAACACAAACAACAAACTGGATTTTCTGTGCCATACCTTTAGAAAGCTCTTGGATTTTTTTATTCCACCAACCTTGAATCCCTAAACGATCAAACCAATAATCCAATTGCTTTTTAGCTTCGGCTTTAGAAAGGCCCTTCATTTGTGCCAAATACAAACATTGCTCGCCCACTTTCATCGAGCTATAAAGACCTCTTTCTTCTGGAAGATATCCTATAGTTTGTACGTGTTTTTGTTGCAATCTTTCTCCATCCAAAATTACTTCGCCACTATCTGGCAATGTAATTTGGTTTATGATTCTGATAAGGGAAGTTTTTCCGGCTCCATTCGGACCTAAAAGTCCATATATACTGCCTTTTGGCACATTTAATGAAACTTCGTTAAGTGCTACATAATCGCCGTATTTTTTTACGACCTTATGTACTTCAAGTAAGTTACTCATGCTATTTTTAAGGATTTACTGCGTCACTTTACCAATTAAGGCTCAGCGACTGTAAAAGTAAATAATTCGAAGCAAAATTGTGTTATATTACACAAAAAACCCATTCTAATTTATACTAGAATGGGTTTTTATTTTATTATAACCTTTTAAAAAAGTTTAGATTATGAGAACATATCTTTTACTTTTTCAAAGAATGATTTCTCTGATTTCTCTGGACTTGGAACAAAGTGCTCGTCGTTTAAAGCATTTTCAAAGAATTGTTTTTGCTCTTTATTTAATGTTTTTGGAGTCCAAACGTTTACGTGAACCAATAAATCACCGCTTCCGTAACCATTTAAACTTGGAATTCCTTTTCCTTTTAATCTTAAGATTTTTCCAGATTGAATTCCTTCTTCCAATTTAATACGAACTTTTCCGTTTATAGCTTCAATATCTTTAGAAGATCCTAAAACTGCTTCAGGGAAACTGATATATAAATCGAAGTGAACGTTTTCACCTTCACGTTTCAAGAATTCGTGTTCAATTTCTTCAATCGCTACAATTAAATCTCCTGGAATACTGTTTCCTGGCGCATCGTTACCTTTGTTAGCAACTTTTAACTGCATTCCGTCAACAACTCCTGCAGGAATTTTGATTGATACTGTTTCATCTTCTTGCACCATTCCTTGAGCATCTGCCTCCGAAGGTTTTTTATCTAAAATCTGACCAGAACCACCACAAGTAGGACAAGTAGACGCAGATTGCATTCTTCCTAAAATGGTATTGGTTACACGCATAACTTGTCCTTGACCATTACAAGTCGTACAAGTTTTATACGTTACGCCTTTTGCCTGAACTTTACGTTTTACTTTTACTTTTTTCTCTACTCCATTTGCAATTTCTTCTAAAGTCAATTTTACTTTAATTCGAAGATTGCTTCCTTTCGCACGACGAGGACCTCCGCCTCCGCCTCCGAAACCACCAAATCCGCCACCAAAAATATCACCAAACTGGCTGAAAATGTCATCCATATTCATACCACCGTGACCACCGCCAAATCCGCCAGAACCATCAAATGCTTGATGACCATACTGATCGTATTTCGCTTTTTTCTGCGGATCACTTAAAACTTCATAAGCTTCTGCTGCCAATTTGAAGTTTTCTTCTGCCTCTTTGTCGCCTGGGTTTTTATCAGGATGGTATTTTAAAGCACTTTTTCTGTATGCTTTTTTAATTTCGGCAGCGTCAGCATTTTTTGAAATGCCTAGTATTTCGTAAAAATCTTTTTTCATAATTAGATTAAGTTCCAAATCTTAAAAATTCCAAAATCCAAAAATGCATTTGAAATTCTTATTGCATTTTTTAGTTTCCTACAACAACTTTAGGGTAACGAATAATTTTGTCTCCTAATTTGTATCCTTTTTCAATAACATCAACAATTTTTCCTTTTAGTTTGTCAGACGGTGCTGGAATTTGAGTAATTGCTTCAGCAACATCAGCATTGAAAGCATCTCCTGCCTGAATTTCAACTTGCTCTAAACCTTTAGAAACTAAAGTGCTTTTCAATTTTTCGTGAATCAACTCAACACCTTTTTTCAAATTCTCATCTTCAGACTTGTTGATCTCTACTGTCGCTCTGTCAAAATCATCTAAAACTGGAAGCATCGCCAATAAAACTTCTTGGTTTGCTGTTTTAAATAAATCAAGACGCTCTTTTGAAGTTCTTTTTTTATAATTTTCAAATTCGGCGAATAATCTCAAAAACTTATCTTTTTCTTTAGCTAAGTCTTGAGCTAATTGCTCCTCAACACTTAATTCTTCAACAATTAATTGCTCTCCATTAGCGTTAGTCTCTATCGTTGCATCATCTAATTCCTGATCGAATTCTGTATTTTCCGTAGTCATATCACTTTTATTTTTAAAAATATTCTTAAACTTCATTTTTTATTTCTTTCTGTTGGATTGCAAAAGTACTGCCAAATCTTATAAAATGTCAAATTGTCACTTTATTAATTATGAGCCACTTAAAAAACGCATTTGCCCAGAAAAAATTTATTATAATTTTAAGACTATTACGTTTTAGTTTATCTTATCTTTGAGACCAATAACATAAATTATTACCACCAAAAATTGAATTTAAGGGTTGGCTTCGGCCTCTAAAATAATTATTAATTCAAGTTTACCTTATATTAAAAAAAGCTTCGCCTATAGAGACGAAGCTTTTTTTTATGTTTGAGCTTTACATGACAAAGTTGTCATTTCTTATTTTTGCACGGGCGGAGGGATTCGAACCCCCATCAACGGTTTTGGAGACCGCTATTCTACCCTTGAACTACGCCCGTAACTTGAGGTCGCAAATTAAAAGCTTTTTTTCTTTACTGGCAATTATTTCAGACAGAGATTTTAAAAGAAAGTCCTTTAAACTCAAGGAATATCAAGCAAAAACTTTTGTTTCAGACAGTTAACTCTGCAAAATATTTTTCAATATTTCACGCACATTTAAAAAGATTTAGGCAGATTAAAGTAGATTTCTTCCAAATAAAATTCAAACTAAATCTGCTCAAATCTGCGCGAACCAAAATCTTTTAAATCTGATTCTTAGATTAATGCATTTTTCAAACCTTCGTAATCTACAGAAACCTGTTCTCCTGTCACTAAATTTTTAAGCGTATATGAACTTGAATTAATTTCCTGATCTCCAACCAATACGGCAAACGGAATTAAACGTTTATCTGCATATTGAAATTGTTTTCCAACTTTTACACTGTCAGGATATAATTCTACTTTTATATTTTCCTGTCTTAATTTCTGTATCGCTTTTGAAGCATATAAAGCTTCTTTGTCTCCAAAATTCAAGAATAGTGCTTTTGATGTAGCGGCAACGGTTTCCGGGAATAATTGTAATTCTTCTAAAACTAAATAAATTCTATCCAATCCAAAAGAGATTCCGACACCACTCATATTTTTCAAACCAAAAATACCAGTCAGATCGTCGTATCTTCCTCCGCCGCCAATAGAACCCATGGCAACTGTTTTTGGAGCTGCAACTTCAAAAATAGCTCCCGTATAATAATTTAAACCACGAGCTAATGTCACATCCAAATCCAAAATAGCAGTTGAAAGACCTAAAACGGCAACATTGTCACAAATAAACTTCAATTCTTCAACTCCTTTCATTCCCTCTTCAGAAGAAGACAATAAGTCTGAAAGCTGTGCAATTTTGTCTGCAAAAGTTCCTGAGAAACTAAAAAGTGGTTGCACTTTTACCAAAGCTTCTTCAGAAATTCCTTTTTCAATCATTTCTTTTTTAACGCCGTCTTCACCAATTTTATCCAATTTATCAAGCGCGACTGTAAAATCGATTAATTTATCTGAGGCGCCAATTACCTCAGCAATTCCAGATAAAATTTTTCTGTTATTGATTTTAATTGTAACGCCTTCTAAACCTAAAGAAGTAAAAACAGTATCGTACAATTGAACCAATTCTACTTCCTGCCAAAGTGATTTTGAACCAACAACATCGGCATCACATTGGAAGAATTCTCTAAAACGTCCCTTTTGCGGATTATCAGCTCTCCAAACTGGTTGAATTTGGTATCTTTTAAACGGAAATTCAATTTCGCTTTGGTGTTGCACCACGTATCTTGCAAACGGAACTGTCAAATCGTAACGCAACGCTTTCTCAGAAATTTTTCCTGTGAATTTATTTAATTCGATTCTTTGCTCTAAAGTTATTTTTTCAGCAGAATTCAATTGCAATTCTCCAATTGATTCTGGCAATTCAATTTTACTCTTATTGTAGAAAAAATTACCTGAATTTAAAATTTTAAAAATTAAACGGTCTCCTTCTTCTCCATATTTCCCCATTAAGGTATCTGAATTTTCAAACGAAGGCGTTTCGATTGGCTGAAAACCAAATTTTTCGAAATTAGCTTTTATCGTTTGAATAATATATTGACGTTTTGACACCTCAGCTGGTGAAAAATCTCTTGTCCCTTTTGGTATGCTTGGTTTTGAAGCCATCTTCTTTTTATTTTAGATTGTTGATTTTAGATTTTAGATTGTTCCAATCTTTATCTAAAAATCTTATAATATTACTTTATTCCCAGATTTTTTTTTAAGACTGTTGGTTCTTTAGACTTTCGGCTTTATGATTTTCGGCTTTATGATTTTCCAACTTACAACTTAATTTAAGTCTGCAAATATCTTACTTTTTAAAATAAATAATAACACTTGGAAAACAAACTTGTAACAAAAAACGTATTTTCGTGACAAATTGGTCATGATGCTAAAATTATTTAAAGAAAATATCCGAATTGCTTTTGGTTCTATCAAAACACAAATTCTGCGTACTATTCTTACCGTTTTAATTATCGCAATAGGCATTACGGCTTTGGTTGGCATCTTGACTGTTGTTTCTGCTTTAGAAAATACTATTTCTAGCGATTTTGCTTCGATGGGAGCTAATACTTTTAACATTAACCAATACGAAAATAAAGTTCGAAACCGTGGCGGGAGAGAACGCGAAGTCATCAATCCAATTATTTCGTATCCAGAAGCTGTTGCCTTTAAAAACAAATACAAATATCCGTTTACCGAAACCTCTCTCTCTTTTACTGCAACTACAACTGCTGAAGTAAAATATTTAAGCGAAAAAACAGATCCAGAAATTACAATTGTTGGAGTTGATGAACATTTTATTACCAATTCTGGACTGGAAACCAGTTTGGGAAGAAGTTTTAATCAATTTGACATTGAGAACAACACTTATTCTTGCATTGTGGGTTCTGATTTTGAAAAAGGACTTTTAAAAGATATAAATCCAATTGATAAAATCATTTCTATTCGAGGCGCAAGATTTAAAGTAATTGGCGTTCTAAAAGAAAAAGGATCTACGTTTGGAAACAGTCAGGATTTACGAGTTTTAATTCCTATTCAAGTCGCAAGATCTTTATTTACAGCTCCAAATATCAATTACACCATTAGTGTGATGGTTTCAAAAAAAGAAGTTTTAGATGAAGCCATAGATAATGCTACAAGTACAATGCGAAGAGTTCGCAAGTTAAGTCCTGTACGCGACAACAATTTTGGCATAGTACGAAGCGATGACTTAATTAACCGAATTCTGAGCATAACACAATATTTAGGATTGGCAGCTTGGACTATTTCTATTATCACTATTTTAGGGTCTTCAATAGCTTTAATGAATATTATGATTGTTTCGGTTACAGAACGTACTCGAGAAATTGGTGTTCGCAAAGCTTTGGGAGCCAAAAGATCTACTGTTGCTTTTCAGTTTTTTATAGAAACTTTATTAATTGGTCAGATTGGAGGTTTGGTTGGAATTGTTTTAGGAATTCTACTTGGCTTTGCTATAGCAACCGCAATGAGTTTTTCTTTCGTAATTCCGTGGATGGCGATTTTTGCCGCTTTTGCGACTAGTTTTATGGTGGCAATAGTTTCTGGCTTATATCCAGCTATTAAAGCTTCAAAACTAGACCCTATTGAAGCGTTGCGTTACGAATAGCTGTAGTCGCAGGCTTCAATCTAATAATCGTTTTTACTTTTTAAACGACTCTTCTTTATATTTTCTAATATAATTGGAAAATCATTCTTGCAGCACACTCCTAACTGAAGACAACCAATTGGAGCCTTTGGGTGATACTCATTTTCTTCATAAAGTTTATGTAGTATTTCAGGTATTTTACTCTCAAACCTTACAGCTAAAATATGATTATTTCCTATCGAAGTGTTTTCTGCTGGAATCCATCCATTCACCAAAGAATGAATAAGTTTAAATTCCTGATAAACAAATTCGTCTGGATTACGAAAATCAAAAATACATCCTAAATCTGTACTTATAGGCCAAGCAGCAGACGCTCGAAATGTTCCTAACAGAATTTCATTTTCAGCTTTAGACCAATTCATAAAATCATTATAGAAATTTGTTTTTAATCGATTTTCAAAACGTTTTTCAACAACATCTTTAACAGATTTAATTCCGTCTAACGAAAAATAACCATCAATTACAATAGAGTTTTCTTTGGGGTTAGTTCGATATTCCATAAGATACTAACTGAATTATTAAATTATAAGTCTTTCAAAACCTTACCCGAAATCATACGATCATTATCGTAAATATCTTTTCGAAGCTCAACGTTTTCAAAACTCATATTTTCTAGTAATTCAATCATTTCTTTTCCAAGATATTGATTGATCTCAAAATATAATTTCCCTTTTTTCTGAAGTCCGTTTTGTGCCAAAGAAGCGATTTTTCTATAAAAAATAAGCGGATCATTATCTTCTACAAAAAGTGCTAAATGCGGTTCATAATCCAGTACATTCTTTTTGATTTCTACTTTTTCCAGATTTCGAACATAAGGCGGATTTGAAACAATAATATCAAACTGATTAGAAAATTCTTCTGCTTCTAAAATATTCAGCAACATAAAAGTAACATCTACATTATTTGCCACAGCATTTCTTTTTGCAGTTTCTATAGCTTTTTTAGAAACATCAATTCCAAAAACCTCTGCGTTGGGAAGATTTTTTGCTAACGAAATCGCAATACAGCCCGTTCCCGTTCCAATATCTAGAATTCTTATTTTTTTATTTTTATCTCGACTTGTATTTTCGTTAATAATCCATTCGACCAATTCCTCAGTTTCAGGTCTTGGAATCAAAACATTTTCATTGACTTCAAAATCTAAACCGTAAAAATTTGTTTTCCCAAGCAAATACTGAATCGGGACTTCTTTTTTAAGTTGTTTTAGAAGTTCATCCCATACCACAAAATCATTCTCATCAAAAGTCAATTCATGATTTAAAGCTAAATCAATCTGACGAAGCTGGTGTTTATTTTCCAGAATTAAATAAAAAAAACTCTCCGCTTCGTACGCATCGTAAAAAGGAGCTAATTCTTTAATAAACTGAGTACGATATTGTTTAATTTTCATTTTATTTTTTTGAATATTTTATTCAGCCAAAGCTGATTCTAACCCTTCAATAAGTCTTGTTTGTTAAGATTTGTTACAACTTTTCTACAAAACTTTCAACATCCACACTGGACAAGAATTATGCCCTGTACAACCTAACGGCGCATCTAAATATTCAAAACCGGATTTTTTATACAACTTTTGTGCAGCATGCATAAATGGCATAGTTTCGATATAACATTTTTCAAAACCAAAAATTCTGGCTTGTTCTAAACATTTCTCCATCATCTGTGTTCCAATTCCTAAACCTCTAGTTTTGGGCAAAAAATACATTTTCTGCAATTCACAAATTTCTGGATTTCCATTTTCTAAAGGCGCAATTCCAGCGCAGCCAACAATTTCTCCGTCATTTTCGACAACAAAATATACCGATTTAGGTTTGCTATATTCTTCAAACATCAAATCTAAATAAGGATCTTCATATGCTGTTCCAACTTTTGGAATTTCCATTTCATCAAAGACAGAACGTATCAAACTTACAACTGCTTGATTGTCTTCTTTTTTAATTGCTCGTATAAGCCAATTTACCATTTTTTTTATTCTAAATCATTATAAACACAAAAGTAAAGATAGTTTTGAATACTACTATAACTATCGGGATTGTTTCACAACTTAACCCTTTTCAGTTAATGATAATCTTAAAATTAACTACTTTTGCACTGTGAATATACATGAAAAATATATAAAACGCTGCATCGAACTGGCACAAAATGGACTTGGAACAACGTATCCAAACCCCATGGTTGGTAGCGTAATTGTTTACGAGAATAAAATTATTGGCGAAGGCTGGCACATAAAGGCTGGAGAGCCACATGCAGAGGTTAATGCGGTGCGATCTGTAAAAGATAAATCGCTGTTGAAAAAAGCTACAATTTATGTAAGCTTAGAACCTTGCAGTCATTTTGGCAAAACTCCTCCTTGCTGTGATTTGATTATTGCGAATGAAATTCCCAATGTTGTTGTCGGTACAGTTGATCCAAATGAAAAAGTAGCGGGAAAAGGCATTTTAAAATTGATTGAAGCTGGTGCGAATGTTACTGTCGGAGTTTTAGAAGATGATTGCAACGAGCTTAATAAACGCTTTTTTACTTTTCATCAAAAAAAGAGACCCTATATTATTTTAAAATGGGCAGAAAGTCAAGATGGATTTTTGGCTCCTGAAAAAGTCTCGAATCAAGACCGAAAACCAATTTGGATTACAAATCAATATTCGCGACAATTGGTTCATAAATGGAGAACTGAAGAACAAGCGATTCTTGTTGGAACACAAACCGTCATTGATGATAATCCAAAATTGAATGTTCGAGATTGGCAAGGAAATAATCCGACGAGAATTGTTATTGATCAAAATAATCGAATTGACGAAAACAGTTTTATTTTTGATGATACGGTAAAAACTATTATTTTTTCTAAAGATTCAAAACCGTCAAAAGAAAATACTCAATTTGAGATAATTGATTTTGATAAAAATATCATTCCTCAGATTTTAGACGTTTTGTATCAGAATCAAATTCAATCTGTAATTATTGAGGGCGGAAGACAAACGCTTCAATCTTTTATAGATGAAAATCTTTGGGATGAAGCTCGAATTTTTATCGGAAAAACAAGTTTTGAAAAAGGAACGAAAGCTCCAGAAATTTCAAGAAAAAACAGTTCAAAGACCAATATTTTAGATGACGAATTAATACAAATTAGAAATTATGATTGATGCGATAATTTTTGACTTTGGGGATATTTTTATCAATTTGGATAAACCTGCCACTATTTCTGGTTTACAAAAATTGGGGATGACTGAATGGAACAACGAACTGGATCAATTAAATCTTTCATTTGAAACGGGATCTATTTCGCCAGAAGAATTCATTGCTGGTTTTCAAAAACAATTGCCAAACGCTTCAAGAGAAAATATTTTAAAAGCTTGGAATGCTGTTTTGGCAGACTTTCCTTTTTATCGTTTGGAGTTCCTTCAGGAATTATCAAAAAAATATCGTTTATTTTTGTTGAGTAATACCGATTCAATTCACATCAATACTTTTGAAGAAAAAAGTGGCGTTTCTTTTTATAAAGATTTTTACAATTGTTTTGAGAAGGTTTATTTTTCTTTTGATATCGGAATGAGAAAACCAGATCCGAAAATTTATCAATTTGTTTTGGACCAGAATAATTTAATTGCAGAAAACACTTTATTTGTTGACGATAAAACAGAAAATACCGACAGCGCTGCAACTTTAGGAATCAAAGTATGGAATCTTCAAGTTGGCAAAGAAGATGTTGTTGATCTATTCACCAAAGGATTATTGTAACACACTTTCTAGTAAAAAATATTTAGCCACAGATTAAAAGGATTAAAAAGATTTCTTTTTTGCTTTTTTAAAAGAAAATCTGTGAGAATCTTTTTAATCTGTGGCTAAAAAAAACTTAAACCCTTACAATTGGAAATTAACGATACTTATCAGACTATTGCATCTGCATCTGAAGAAATACTGTTTAAAGAAAAAGGCAGTAAGTTCTTTGGTTATGCTTTTCCGATAGATCATGAGGACGAAGTAAAACCCATAATAGAAGACCTTAAAAAACAACACCCGCATGCGGTGCATTATTGCTATGCCTACCAATTGGGCGTTGGAAATAAAGTTTCGTACCGCGCCAATGATGATGGTGAACCAAGCAACACTGCCGGAGCACCAATTTATGGCCAGATACAATCTTTTGGAGTTACAAACGTTCTTGTTGTAGTAGTTCGAATTTTTGGAGGAGTAAAATTAGGCGTTGGCGGTTTAATAGCTGCATATCGAACAACGGCACAACAGACTTTGGAAATTTGTGAAATCGTTGAAAAGACAATCGATGTCGAATTTTTAATTTCTTTTGATTACAAAAACATGAATAAAGTAATGCGCGTTATCAAAGAAAAGAAATTAGAAATCGTGTCTCAGGAAATGGAAATGGATGAAATTTCAGGACTGCCAATTGGCAAAATTGTGACAAAAACGCGAAAAAAAAATGCCGAAACGGTATTCAGCATTTTTGATTTAATGTTCGAAATCGATATTAAATTAGTATAATTTAACATCAAAACCCTATTCGTTTTAACAATTATTCGAGTGATTTAAATATTTCCAAAATGTACTCTGGAGGAGCAGTTGGACGACCCGTTTTTAACGCAACAAATACTAAAATAAACGTCGCAGTTGTTAATAACTCATTTGCCTCATTGTAAATCGCACAGTCAAATTCGATCTTTACAGAAGAGTGACTTTTGAAAGTGGTGTGAATTGTCAAAAGTTCGTCGTATCTCGCCGATTTTTTGTAATTGATATTCATGTTGACAATTGGAAGACCAATTCCGCTTTCTTCCATGCTTTTATACGAAACCCCTTTATTTCTAAGCCATTCCACGCGTCCAATCTCAAAATAAGGCACATAATTTCCGTGATAAACAACTCCCATTTGGTCAGTTTCTGAGTAACGAACTCGTACTTGAGTCTGATGATTTTTCATTTATAAAATATTAAAAAAATTCGAATTTAAAAAGCCTCATTACAACTTTTTTTTATAAAATTAGATACCAAAATATTTTTTTTTACAGAAATTTGTTCACATATTTGTTATCCCGAAATACGGAATAAAATTGCTCCTTTTTTATTAGGAGAATCTTTATAACAATAATAAAAATTTATCTGAATCTATGACTAAAACTGCTCAATCGGTATGGGAAAACTGTTTGTCCTTTATAAAGGATAATATTCAAGACCAAGCATATAAAACTTGGTTCGAACCAATCAAATCAGTTGAGCTAACCGATAACGCATTATACATTCAGGTTCCGAGTAAATTTTTCTACGAATGGCTCGAAGAGCATTACGTAAAATTATTGAAAGTTGCGCTTACCAAAGAACTGGGAAAAAACGCAAAGTTACTCTATAAAATTAAAATGGAGAACACTTATGGCAATAAACAGCCGTTTACCGAGCAGCTGCCAAGTGCCAACAGAGTGCCAATGAAACCGCAAGAGGTTGACGCTCCGTTTAAAAACTTAAATCCTGAGCTAAAAAATCCGTTTGTAATTCCTGGAATTAGAAATTTAAAAATTGAGTCTCAATTAAATCCGAACTATAGTTTTGACAATTTCTTAGAAGGAGATTCAAACCGTTTAGCTCGTTCTGCAGGTATGGCTGTTGCTAACAAACCTGGAGGAACTTCATTTAATCCTTTGTTGATTTTTGGAGGAGTTGGTTTAGGTAAAACACACCTAGCACATGCTATAGGCGTAGAAGTAAAAGATAAGTATCCGGAAAAGACCGTTTTATATATTTCTGCTGAGATTTTCACACAACAATATATTGATTCTGTTAAAAAGAATAATCGTAATGATTTTATTCACTTTTACCAGTTAATCGATGTTTTGATTATTGATGATGTTCAGTTCTTGTCTGGAAAATCAGGAACGCAAGACGTATTCTTCCATATTTTCAACTATTTACATCAAAACGGAAAACAAGTAATCTTAACTTCTGATAAAGCTCCTGTTGATATGCAGGATATCGAACAAAGATTATTATCTCGTTTCAAATGGGGATTATCTGCTGAGTTACATCAGCCTGACTACGAAACTCGTATCTCAATCTTAAAAAACATTTTATACCGTGATGGTGTAGAAATGCCAGAAGATATTTTAGAATATGTTGCTCGAAACATTAAATCAAATGTTAGAGAACTTGAAGGTGCTATTATTTCGTTAATCGCTCAATCTTCTTTCAATAAAAAAGAAGTTACGATTGAATTGGCTAAAAGCGTTGTAGAGAAATTTGTTAAAAACGTAAAGAGAGAAATCTCAATAGATTATATTCAAAAAATCGTTTCAGATTATTTCCAATTAGATATTGAAACACTTCAATCTAAAACCAGAAAGAGGCACGTTGTACAAGCAAGACAACTAGCGATGTTCTTTGCTAAGAAATTCACTAAAGCTTCTCTTGCTAATATTGGTTCACAAATTGGAGATCGCGACCACGCAACTGTTCTTCATGCATGTAAAACAGTCGACAACTTAGTTTCTACAGACAAACAATTTAAAAAGTTTGTTGAAGACATCAATAAAAAATTAACGCTTTAAGACGCATCATGCCTGTAAAAATCTTAATGGTATGTTTAGGAAATATTTGTAGATCTCCTTTAGCCGAAGGAATTTTAGCTTCTAAACTACCCGAAGATAAATTCTTTGTTGACTCTGCTGGCACAGGTTCTTGGCATGTTGGCCATTGTCCAGACAAACGTTCTATTGACGTTGCAAGAAAAAACGGAATCAATATCAGCGCGCAAAAAGGAAGACAAATTCAAGTTTCTGATTTTGATAAATTTGATTATATCTATGTAATGGATAATTCGAATTATCGCGATGTAGTTCATTTAGCAAAAACTCCCGAACATAAAAATAAGGTTCGTTTAATTTTAAACGATTTATTTCCAGACGAAAATGTCGATGTCCCAGATCCATATTACGGCTCGGCAAACGGTTTTGACAACGTTTACCAAATGCTGGACGAAGTAACCGATTTAATTGCAGATCAGCTGCTAAAAAAACACTTCTAATTCAATTGTTTCTAAAAAAGAGATAATTGAATTTTTTAATTTTAAACAAAAGCACATGAAATCTTTCGGAAAATTATATCTAATTCCAACCACAATGGGCGAAAGCGATCCGATGGATGTTTTGCCACAAACCGTTAGAAGAACAATAGAAGTTATCGACCATTATATTGTTGAAAATGATAAAACAGCCCGAAAATCAATAAAAGCCGTTTATCCAGAAAAAAAACAATCTGAACTGGTTCTTTTTACTCTTAACAAACGTACAGAACCGAGTGAGCATTTAGATTTTATAAAACCTTTATTAGAAGGCAAAAACATAGGACTAATGAGCGAAGCTGGCTGTCCTGGAGTTGCAGATCCTGGAGCTGTAATTGTAAAATTGGCTCACGAAAAAGGAATACAGGTTGTACCTTTAGTTGGCCCCTCTTCTATCCTACTGGCTATGATGGCTTCTGGAATGAATGGGCAAAGTTTTACTTTCAATGGATATTTACCGATAGATAAAGACGAGAAAAAATCGGCAATACGCCATTTCGAGAGATTATCTCAGGATAAAAACCAATCGCAACTATTCATTGAAACCCCATACAGAAACAACAAATTGATTGAAGATCTTTTGCAGATTTTAAATCCGTCAACACATTTATGCATTGCAACAGATATTACTTTGCCAACAGAATTCATAAAAACAATGCGAGTTTCAGATTGGAAAAAGTTAAAAATTGACATTGATAAACGTCCTACAATTTTTATTATCCATAAAATGTAGCAGTAATCTCTTTAAAAATATATGCGTCAATTTTTGACGCATTTTTTTTTGATTAAATTCTTTTTAATTAACAATCCTTAAAGATATATTTAACTCTCCCACATCAACAAAAGAAGTAATTTTATTAGCTAAAAAAAAATTGTTCGCGCCTTAAACTTTAATGATTTAAGCATCAAACCATTTCAAGAAACCCTCATCATTTTTAAATCATTAAGATTAACCTAAGTAATTTAATATTTAAAAATAAATATCATGAGAACATTTCTTTTTGTATTATTATTTTTTGGTTTAATCTCAAACTCTTTTTCTCAAGTTAAAAACGGTGATATAAAAGAGGACGAAATTAAAATGGCCGATTTACCTGCAGTTGTAATTAAAAGTGCTGGTAAAGATTTTTCTGTTTACTTGCCGGACAGAAATCCTGATGAAAATGTGAGAGCACTTCAACAAAAATTCATTTCTTATGATTTAGGAAAAGATTATCAAGGCTATAATGAATTCTTGGTGGTGTTAGAATCTCCTAAAGGTTCTTTGTCTGCAACTTACAATGAAAATGGAAAACTAACTAGTGTGGTTGAAAATTATCAAAACGTACAGCTTCCTGCTAAAGTCATTTACTCTATTTATAAAGAATATCCAGGATGGACCATTATAAAAGACAAATTTCTTTATACTCAAAAAGAAGGTGATATTGAAAAAAAAGAATACAATCTAAAAATCAAAAAAGACAAAACCATTCAGAATCTAGTGGTAAAACCAACTGGAGAAATAATTAAATAATCCTTAAAAAAATTCCGCAAAAGACATTAAACAACAGCTATTTATGAAATAGTTTTTCTTTAATGTCTTTTTTTTATGCTCTTAAAGAAAGAAAAATTGTTCAAATTCACTTCAAAACAATTACTTTTATATGTAACATTTCTAGAATAAATTATGAGTAAACTCCCAAATGTAACCACTAGCATTTTTACATTAATGTCTAAAATGGCAACTGAATACAATGCAATAAATCTTTCTCAAGGATTTCCTAATTTTCCTGTTGATGAGAGATTAACAGATATCGTTTCCCGATTAGCAAAGGAAAATGTTCACCAATATACCCCAATGGCAGGTTATCCTCCGTTGATGGACAAAATTGCAAAATTAACTCAGGATTCTTATAACAGAACAATAAATCCAGATACAGAACTTTTGGTTACGGCTGGAGCAACTCAGGGAATTTTTACCACGATTTTAGCTTTAGTAAAAGAAAATGATGAAGTCATAATTCTAGATCCAAGTTACGATTCTTACGAATCTCCTGTTTTACTCTGTAAAGCAAAACCTGTTCGAGTTGCCCTAAATGATGATTACACGCCAAACTGGGAAACAATAGAAAAAGCTTGTTCTGAAAAGAGCAAAATGATTATCATCAATAATCCGCATAATCCGACAGGGAAAATTTTAACTGAAAATGATTTTGTACAATTAAAAAATCTTCTTGAAAAATATCCAAACATTATCGTTTTGTCTGACGAAGTTTACGAATACATCACTTTTGAAGAAAAACATATTTCGGCACATACCAAAGATTTTCTTTTAGACCGTTGCGTTATGGTTTCTTCTTTTGGAAAATCTTTTCATATAACAGGCTGGAAAATTGGCTATACTATTGCTCCTGAACATTTAATGACAGAAATTAAAAAGGTTCACCAGTTTTTGGTTTTCAGCGTAAACAGTATTTCTCAGTTTGCAATTAGCGAATATTTAGATGTTGTTGATGTAAATCTTCTTGGAAAATTCTATCAGGAAAAAAGAGATTATTTCCAGAAACTGCTTCAAAATAGCCGTTTTGAACTAAAACCTTGCGAAGGAACTTATTTTCAGGTTGCTTCTTATGCCAATATTTCAAACGAAGACGATGTTACTTTTTGCAAAAAACTAATCATCGATCATGGGGTTGCTGCAATACCTATTTCTACTTTTTATTCCGATCATAAAGATCAAAAACTTATTCGCTTTTGTTTTGCCAAAGACAACTTCACACTCGAGTCTGCAGCAAAAAAATTATGTGATATATAAAATTTATCGAAATTTTATAACATTATTATGCGTGCATCCTATTTTATTTAATTAATATTGCAAAAAAAGAAAAACTATGAGCTACACAGATAAAATGTTACGTGATGATGCTTTACAAGGCAAAGTCATTGTCGTTACAGGCGGCGGAAGCGGTTTAGGTAAAGCTATGACCAAATATTTTCTCGAATTAGGAGCTCAAGTAGCCATAACTTCTAGAGATCTGGAAAAGTTAAAAACTACTGCAGCCGAACTGGAAAGTCAAACTGGAGGTAAATGTCTTCCTTTACAATGTGATGTACGTCATTACGAAGAAGTAGAAAACATGCTTCAGGAAACTTTAAAAGTATTCGGAAAAGTAGATGTTCTTTTAAATAATGCAGCAGGTAATTTTATTTCGCCAACCGAAAGATTGTCAGCAAATGCATTTGATACCGTAATTGATATTGTATTAAAAGGTTCTAAAAACTGCACACTTGCTTTTGGAAAACATTGGATCGATACCAAACAAACGTCGGCAACAATTTTAAATATAGTAACCACTTACGCTTGGACAGGATCTGCTTATGTTGTTCCTAGTGCTACGGCAAAAGCGGGAGTTTTGGCAATGACAAGAAGTCTTGCTGTAGAATGGGCAAAATACGGAATTCGTTCTAACGCAATTGCTCCAGGGCCATTCCCTACAAAAGGAGCTTGGGACAGATTATTGCCTGGAGATCTTTCGGAGAAATTTGACATGGCCAAAAAAGTGCCATTAAAAAGAGTTGGAGATCACCAGGAATTAGCCAATTTAGCGGCTTATTTAGTTTCCGATTTCTCCTCATACATTAATGGAGACGTAATTACAATTGACGGTGGCGAATGGTTAAAAGGCGCTGGACAGTTCAATTTATTAGAAGCAATTCCAGAAGAACTTTGGGATCAGCTTGAAATGATGATAAAAGCAAAAAAGAATAAATAATTACAAGTGCTTACTAAATTCAGAATATTTTTTTAAAACTATACTGATTGCACGAAATCCCGAAGGTTTACTTTCGGGATTTTTTTTTCACCATATAAGTTCATATAAGAGATTATAAGTTTAGTGGGGATTTTTAAAGTTCTTTAAGTCAAAAAAAAGAACTATTTATATTTACTTATATCGCTTAAATGATTTAAAACAAATAATTCGGTCTTTTATCAATATAACGGCAATAATTTCAGTTAAGTAACATTTTGCTTAAATATTTTCTAGCTTAAATTTACTTACGTTACTTATATGGTTAAATTATTTTAAATGTTTAGCGATTCAGTTAAATTATTATTTTTGCCAAACAAATATCAAACAAAAATTTTATGCTCATTATTGGAATTGCAGGAGGAACTGGAAGCGGAAAAACAACAGTTGTACACCAAATCATGAACGAATTACCAGACACTGAAGTTGGTGTAATTTCTCAAGATTCGTATTATAAAGAAAACCATAACTTGTCTTTTGACGAGAGAGCATTAATCAATTTTGATCACCCTCGTGCCATCGATTTTGAATTGTTAGTAAAACATCTAAAAGCTTTAAAAGCAGGTGAAACTATTGATCAGCCTGTTTACTCATTTATTCAGCATAACAGAACTGATGATACAATTACGACACATCCTAGAAAAGTAATGATTGTTGAAGGTATCTTAATTTTGACTAATCCAGAATTGCGTGAGCTTTTTGACATCAAAATCTACGTTCATGCCGATTCTGACGAAAGATTAATCCGTCGTTTAAAAAGAGATATTTCAGAGAGAGGACGTGATATTGACGAGGTTTTAAATCGTTATCAAACTACTTTAAAGCCTATGCACGAGCAATTTATAGAGCCAACTAAAGCATTTGCCGATATTATTATTCCGAATGATAAATACAATACGGTAGCAATTGATGTAGTTCGGGCCGTAATTAATCAGCGTATTTCATAATTTTTATCGTAAATTTAAACCATAATAATTAGGAGCTTATTACCGCTTTCGCCTTTATTCCCGATAAAGAAAAACTACGGCAAAAAAGCCTTGTTTTTCTAAATCGGGAGATATCGGGGCTAGAGATAACAAATACAAAAGAAATATTCGTTTAAAATGAAATTTAAAAATCCATACAAAGACAAAAAATGGTTCAAATACCTTGGAAACAAATATGTTTGGGTTTTGCTATTTTTTATAGTTTGGATGTTATTTTTAGATAATTACTCCTATTTTGATCATCGTTTTTTAGATGAACAAATTCATGAACTTCAAGATAATAAAAAGTATTATCAGGAAGAAATCAGAAAAGATCAGGAGCAGATCAAACAGCTCAAAAATCCTGAACAAATTGAGAAATACGCACGTGAAAAGTATTTCATGAAAAAAGATAGCGAAGATATTTATATCATACAATTTGAAGGAGATACCATTCAAGACAAAGAATAATCAAACAAAATACAATGGCCACTAACCTATTCGACGATTTTAATCCGATTTCATCCAAACAATGGAAACAAAAAATTCAGTTTGAATTAGATGGAGCCGATTACAATCAAACTGTTATTTGGAATTCGCCAGAAGATATTCAGGTTAAACCTTTTTATCATATAGATGAATTTACAAAAGCTGCAAATGTAAAAACTCAAGCCTCAGATTTTAAAATCTGCCAGAATATCTTTGTTTTCGATGTAGAAAAATCTATCGAACGTGCTTTAAACACTTTAGAAAGAGGCGCTGAAAGTTTACGATTTACAATTCAGAATGAAAAAACTGATGTTCAGAAATTACTAGAGAATCTTCCTTTAGAAAACAAAATCGTTTACTTTAATTTCAATTTCATCTCAATCGATTTCGTTAAAAAATTAGACACGATCTCGATACAGAAAAAAGCCATTTTCTATTGTAATTTTGATCCAATTGGAGAATTAGCACGCGAAGGAAATTGGTTTACAACTCCCGAAAAAAACAATTTTGAGACATTGTCTTTATTATTTAAAAACACAACCAATCTAAATTTGTTAAGTGTTGATCTAGGATTATATCAAAATTCAGGTGCCAATATTACACAGCAGATTGCTTACAGCTTAGCACACGCAAACGAATATTTAAATCGTTTTTCTGCCGAAACAAAATCAATTGTTTTTCAGATTTCAGTTGGAACCAATTATTTCTTCGAAATTGCCAAACTTAGAGCACTTCGAATGCTTTTTGATTTAATTGCTAAAGAATATAATCCAGAAATAAAATGTCATTTCTTGGTAACTCCAACTAAACGAAACAAAACAATTTACGATTACAACGTAAATATGCTTCGTACAACAACTGAGTGTATGTCGGCAATTTTGGGTGGTGCAGATGTAATTGCCAATTTGCCTTACGATGCATTGTACCATAAAGACAACGAATTTGGAGATCGAATTTCTAGAAACCAGCTTTTGATTTTAAAACACGAAAGTTATTTTGACAAAGTAAATAATCCAGCTGACGGAAGTTATTATATTGAAAGTTTAACAATGCAATTGGCTGAGAAAAGTTTGGCGTTATTTAAAGAAATTGAAGCCAACGGTGGATTCTTGAAACTTTTAAACGATGGCACAATCAAGAAGAAAATTCAAGAAAGTTCCAATAAAGAACAAGAATCATTCGATTCTAAAAAAGAAATTCTTCTAGGAACAAACAAATATCCGAACAAAGAAGACAGAATGAAACATGATTTAGAATTGTTTCCTTTTGTGAAAATCAAACCAAGAAAAACATTAATTACACCAATTATCGAAAAGAGATTGGCAGAGAAAACGGAGCAGGAAAGACTGGAATTGGAATAATCTCAGAAAAAGTAATTAATTACAAATTCAAACAAAGCGTTTCAATGACAAGAAAAGACCTTAAACATATAAAGCTAGAAGTTAAAAGTGAGGAACCAGAAGTTAATTCTAATTCTGACAACTTCATTACAGCTGAAGGAATCGAAATCAAAAAAAACTATTCGGAGAAAGATATCGAAGAATTGGAATTTCTTGATTTCGGAGCTGGTTTTGCACCAAATTTGCGCGGACCATATGCTACCATGTATGTCAGACGTCCGTGGACCATTCGCCAGTATGCGGGATTTTCTACCGCAGAAGAAAGTAATGCTTTTTATAGAAAAAATTTAGCTGCAGGCCAAAAAGGACTTTCAATTGCTTTTGATTTACCAACGCATCGCGGTTACGATTCAGATCATGAAAGAGTTGTTGGTGATGTAGGTAAAGCAGGAGTTGCGATTGATTCTGTTGAAGACATGAAAGTGCTTTTCGATCAGATTCCGTTAGACGAAATGTCGGTTTCTATGACCATGAATGGAGCCGTTTTACCAATTATGGCTTTTTACATTGTTGCCGCAGAAGAACAAGGTGTTAGTCCTGAAAAATTAGCAGGAACAATCCAAAACGATATTTTAAAGGAGTTTATGGTTAGAAATACTTATATCTATCCTCCTACTCCTTCTATGAAAATAATTGCTGATATTTTTGAATTTACCAGCAAAAAAATGCCAAAATTCAATTCTATTTCTATTTCTGGTTATCACATGCAAGAAGCTGGAGCAACTGCAGATATTGAATTGGCTTATACTTTGGCAGATGGTTTAGAATACATTAGAACTGGATTATCTACAGGAATGACCATTGACGATTTTGCTCCAAGATTATCTTTCTTTTGGGCAATCGGCATGAATCATTTTATGGAAATTGCCAAAATGAGAGCCGGCCGTATGATTTGGGCTAAATTATTACAGCAGTTTAATCCGAAAAGCGAAAAATCTCTGGCTTTAAGAACACATTGCCAAACTAGCGGATGGAGTTTAACAGAACAAGATCCGTTCAATAATGTTGCTCGAACTTGTATAGAAGCTGCAGCGGCGGTTTTTGGAGGAACACAATCTTTGCATACCAATGCTTTAGATGAAGCTATTGCGCTTCCAACAGATTTTTCTGCTAGAATTGCTCGAAATACGCAAATCTTTCTTCAAGAAGAAACCAAAATTACCAAAACAGTAGATCCTTGGGCTGGAAGTTATTATATTGAAAGTCTGACGAACGACATTGTTGAAAAAACGTGGAAGCTAATTGAAGAAGTCGAAGAATTAGGTGGAATGACCAAAGCAATTGAGGCTGGAATTCCGAAACTTCGAATTGAAGAGGCTGCGGCAAGAAAACAAGCAAGAATTGACAGCGGACAAGATATTATTGTTGGTGTAAATAAATACCGTTTAGAAAAAGAAGATCCGTTGGATATTTTGGATGTAGACAATCAATTGGTTCGTAAACAGCAAATTGAACGTCTCGAAGAAATCAAACAAACCAGAGATTCTGAAAAAGTAAATAAATCACTAGAAAAATTAATCCTTTGTGCACAAACAGGACAAGGCAACCTACTAGAAATTGCGATTGAAGCCGCAAGAAACAGAGCAACACTTGGCGAAATCAGTAATGCATTGGAAACTGTTTTTGGCCGTTTTAAAGCACAAATTAAATCTTTTAGCGGAGTGTATAGTGCAGCAATAAAAAATGACGAGAATTTTGAGCGAGCAAAACAACTTGCAGATGTTTTTGCTAAACAAGAAGGTAGACGTCCTAGAATTATGATTGCAAAAATGGGACAAGATGGTCATGACCGAGGCGCAAAAGTGGTTGCTACAGGTTATGCAGATGTTGGTTTTGATGTTGATATCGGCCCTTTATTTCAAACTCCTGCAGAGGCGGCAAAACAAGCTGTTGAGAATGATGTTCACATCTTAGGTGTTTCATCACTTGCTGCTGGACACAAAACATTAGTTCCGCAAGTAATAGAAGAACTAAAAAAACATGGACGTGAAGATATAATGGTAATTGTAGGTGGTGTTATTCCGTCTCAGGACTATCAATTCTTATTTGATGCTGGCGCATCGGCTGTTTTTGGTCCTGGAACTAAAATAAGTGAAGCAGCTATAAAAATCTTAGAAGCTTTAATAGATTAAAAAAGAAAATCCCTTTTTACAAGGGATTTTTCTTTTTTTCATTTAGTCGTTTACTGCTGCGTTACTATCTGCTTCTACAAAAGAAAGATCGTAACCTGCAAAATCTCTCATATAGCTTTTCAAAGAAGTTCCAAAAGCATCTCTAAAATGTCTGCTTCCTTTATTTTTGAAAAAGTTCTTTACAGAACCTGCACCACCTAAATGCGCTGCAGCTAAAATTCCAGATTCGGTAATTTCAATACCACTGATGATTTTACCTTGATACTTTTCGATTTCGTAACGTAAAATCCATTTGTTTTTGGCTAACAAAGCCATAAAAGCTTTTTCTTGTAGCGCAGGATCTTTTAAAAAGGCTTTATTATCATTAATTCCGATTGCTCTTAAAGCTTTAGAACCAAATTGATATTTGCCCATATAACCAAGAGAATTTACTAGTCTGTATTGCCCTTGTGATTCTTTAAAAGCTACTGCTTCTTTAAATCCTATTAGATGATTTCCTGTGTATGGGACGTTGGTGTTTGGATAATCATCTTTTTCTTTTGATGGAAAAATGTATTCTGATCCATCTGTTTTTTCAATTAAAAACCAAGGTTTGGTTTCTTTTTCTGAGGGAATAAATCCCAAACTTAAAAATGTAATAATAACGACTAAACTCGCATAAAAATACCATTTCTTTATCATAAATTGTTTTTCTTCAAGATGCTGTCACCCTCTTGAAATTTCTACGGTGCAAAGATAAGTCTTTTCAAAATATACTATAAATCAACACTTTAACATTTACCACTTAAAAACGCAATTCGCTTTCATCCCAGATATACTAATGGATTCCGAAAGATTTGAAGTGACTTATTTCAGCTCTAAAAATTGAAATTTTGGGTCAAAAAAAATCGCATTTTATAGAAATTTTAAGCTTTTTCTACAAAAAAGAAAGAATTAACCCACATAAAAAATGTAGTTTTTATGCAGATTTTGAAAAGGTGGTTTTCGAATTTTATAAAATTCATCATTAAAAAATGGTTATTTTTTTATTATGCCAAATCGAAAAATACACAAAATAGCAATTTCATAATTTTTCAATTTCAAAGACTTTTTTACATCAGAAAAAAACAAAAAAACCGAAGCAAAATTGACTTCGGTTTTCTAATATTATTTAAACAAATCAGATTATCTTGTTACTCCTTGACTTGCAATCCAGTCTGAATATTTTTTTGCATTTACATTATGTTCTGCTAGTGTTGCAGCAAATTCATGATATCCGAAACGATCAACACTTGCACAGAAATAGATATAATCGTTCTTTTCTGGGTTTAAAACTGCTTCTAAAGCTGTAATATCAGGCATTGCAATTGGTCCTGGAGGAAGTCCTTTATTTACATAAGTATTATATGGAGATCTCATTACCAAATCATTATAAAAAACTCGTTTAATAACTTGATCAAAATCGTTGTCTCTTAATTTTAAAGCATAAATGACTGTTGGATCTGCTTGTAATGGCATTTCTAAACGCAAACGGTTTAAATAAACACCAGCAATACGAGGTCTTTCGTCTTTTTTAACTGATTCTTTATGGACAATTGAAGCTAAAATAGTAGCTTGAACCGGGGTTAAACCTTGTGCTTTTGCTTTAGCGATTCTATCTGCCGTCCAGAAATTGTGATATTCTTTAATCATTTTATCACGAAACTTTTCAGCGGAAGTATTCCAATAAATTTCATAAGTATTAGGAATAAACATTGCAAAAACATTTTCTTCGTTAAATCCGTTTGCTGCTAAGAAAGTAGAATCTTTGATGGCTTTCATTAAAGACAAACTATCCGCTTCGATTTCTTTGCCTATTCTTCCAGCAAAATTTTCTAAGCGCTCTTGATTGTTAAAAACTAATTTTACAGGAATGTTAGAACGCATTGCTCGTACTAAGTCAATATTGTTCATGTCTTTTTTCAAAAGAAAACGACCCGATTTTACATTTTGCGGATAATCTCTTTTTTCAGCAACCATTTCAAAGTTGTCAAAGTTTTTTATGTAAGGTGCCAAAATCTTTTTTACATCAGTGTAATTCGCATCTGTAGGCACGTAAACGTAGACTTCTTTTTCTTCAAATTTAGTGTTAGAACTAAAAATTCTACTGATTAAAATAAAACCATAAATCAATAAAGCTGAAATTATGGCTACTGCAGTTATTGTGATTATTTTTTTTAGACTCAAAGCTTAAAGTTTAAATTTGTTTATTAATTAGCTGAAAAATTGCTTCATCATGATAATGATTATGATACAAAATCCAGTCTTTTTTTATTCCGATTTTCTTAAAACCAAATTTAGTAAAAAGTGCAATACTCGCTACATTTTGTACGCCAATATTTGCATACAATTGATGTAGATTTAAATTGGTAAAAGAATAATTAATTAAAAGTTCTAAAGCCTCAGAACCAATATTTTTACCTTGATTTTCTTCTTTCTGAATTACAATACCAATACCTGCCCTATTATTTCTAGGATCAAATTCAAACAAATCAATCAATCCAATTGCAGGAAAATCTTCATCTTGACAAATTGCCAAACGAAGTTGTTTTGCCTCATAAATATCTTGGTGGGCATTTTCTAAATATTGTTTAATCAAAAAACGGCTGTATGGAGTTTGCGTGTTACTAACTTCCCAGATATTCTCATCATTTTCTATAGAATAAATGAACTCTAAATCTTGAGGTTCGAGTGCACGCAAATAAATAGAATCGCCTTTTAAAGTTATCATTCAATTTTAGATTTAAATCTCGATTGTTCCTTTAAATACAAATTTCGCAGGTCCTGTCAAGAAAACATTGGTATAACCATCATTATCTTTATCAAAAGAAACGACAAGTTTTCCACCTTCAACATTTAAGTTTATTGAAGTTTTATCTGTTTCGCCAATTGCGTTCATAGCAATCGCTACTGCAGTCGCGCCAGTTCCGCAAGCAAGAGTTTCGTCTTCAACACCTCTTTCGTATGTTCTTAAAGAAAAAGTATCGTTATCTACTTTTTTTACAAAGTTTACATTGCTGCCTTTTTCACCATACAATTCACCGTAACGAATTGCTGCTCCGTTTTCTTTTACATTATAATGTTCCAAATCGTCTACAATTTGAACATGGTGAGGCGAACCAGTATTTAGGAAAGTATAAGAATCTTTTTTCTGAATTTCGTTCACATCAATCATTTGCAACGAAACGATTGAATCTGCATTAACAGAAGCATGATGTAATCCGTCTGTTGCAATAAAAGTCGTTTTATCATCAATTACTCCCAATTGATTAGCGAAAGCAACAAGACAACGACCACCATTTCCACACATTGAACTTTGGTTTCCATCAGAGTTGTAATACACCATTCTAAAATCGGTTTCGGTATCATTTTCTAAAAGAATTAATCCATCAGCTCCAATTCCGAAACGTCTGTCACACAGACGTTCAATAAGTTTTACATCGTCTTTTGGAAAGAAATTTGTACGGTTATCAATCATTACAAAATCATTTCCTGTACCTTGATATTTATAAAATTCTACTTGCATTTTTTAGTTGTTAGAAATACAAAAGTACGAACTATTAATTAATGAAATGTTAATCATTGTTAAAGAGAGTTAAACCGTTTTTCCAAATAATTTTTTGAAGTAATTTTACGTTAAATAAAACATGAAACTTAAATTCTAATAACTTAATTACAAATTCTAATATGAAAAGATTTTCAGCCTTATTTTTAGTGTCATTGTTAAGTGGTGCTATTACTCTTGGTGCTTACAAGTTATTATTTGAAAGCAACAATTCTTTTTTTGGAAAAGGAAATTCTGTTGTAACTCTTGCCCCTAACTCTTATGGAAAAAATGTTGGTTTAGGTGCTGAAACATTAGATTTTACCGAAGCCGCAGACAAAACGGTACATACTGTTGTTCACGTAAAAAATGTCTCAAGAAGAACTGTAAGCAATCCGATGCTTGAGTTTTTCTACGGATATGGCGGACAGCAACAGCAAGAACAAGTAGGAACTGGTTCTGGTGTAATTATTTCTGAAGACGGATACATTGTGACTAACAATCACGTAATTAAAGACGCGACAGAAATTGAAATTACTTTAAACAATAAAAAATCATACAAAGCGAAGTTAATTGGTACAGATTCTAAAATGGACATTGCTCTTTTAAAAATCAATGCCGATGAAAAACTTCCTTACACCGCTTTTGCCAATTCTGATAATGTGAAAGTTGGAGAATGGGTATTGGCAGTTGGAAACCCGTATAATTTAACTTCAACAGTAACTGCAGGAATTGTTTCGGCAAAAGCCAGAAATTTAGACCAAAGCGGAATCCAATCTTTCATACAAACTGATGCTGCGGTAAACCCAGGTAATAGCGGTGGAGCGTTAGTAAATGCAAGAGGAGAATTAATTGGAATTAATACGATGATTTCTTCTATGACGGGTTCTTATGTTGGATATTCTTTTGCTGTTCCTTCTAATATTGCTCGCAAAATTATTGAGGACATCATGGAATATGGAAATGTCCAAAGAGGCATTCTTGGCGTTGAAGGAGGCGAATTGAATGCAACTGCTTCTAAAGAATTGGGAGTAACAGAAACACAAGGATTCTATATTAATAGAGTTTCTAAAAACTCAGGAGCAGAAAAAGCTGGTTTAACAAAAGGAGATATTATTGTAAAACTGGATGATCAAAATATTGCAACTTATGCTGATTTATCGGGTTATATCAATACAAAACGTCCAAACGATGTTGTAAAAGTAACTTATATTAAAGAAGGAAAAACCAAAACGGTTCCTGTAACTTTAAGCAAAAATGAGTTTTACAGCGCCGAATTTAAAGGAATCGAATTAGAAAACATTGATGCTACTGACAAGAAAAAATTCAGAATTGATTATGGTGTTAAAATTAAAAACATCAGCAATGAGAATTTAATGCAATATCAAAACGAATTACTAGGAAATATTATTCTTAGCATTGATAATGTAAAAGCAACAAATGTTGAAACTGTTTCTAAACTTTTAAGCAAAAAAGATGAAGGACAAAGCGTAAGAATTGAAATGATCAACAGAAATGGAGAGATTTTCAGGATTATAATTTAAGTCGCAGTTTGCAGTGACAGTTTTCAAGAATCAAAAAAACTGAAAACTGCGACCGAGACTAAAAACTTCAAAAAAGCCATTTTAAGAAAATTAAGGTGGCTTTTTTATTTTCAAAAATAAATGCTAAAATAGTTTACGAAATCGATTGAAATAGATACTTTTGCGCAAAATTTTAAAATAGTGAGCATTTTATTTTTTCAATTATGAGTAACAAATCATTGTACCAAAAAGAGGTATCCTTACAAGTCGACCGAAGAAAAGCCGGCGTCGAATTAATTAAAATCATAAGCGATTTATGGTATGACAAATCAATCGAAATGGTTTTATTCAAAAATCAATTATTGGATAAAAACGTTAGCGATATTATCAATCTTCATCAATATGCTGGAGAATTTGTAGGCAAACCAATCACCATTTTTGATTCGGTTGAAATCGCAAGAGTTGTCTTATCATTAGACCTTCCGCCAGCAAAAATAGATTTAGGAAAACTTACTTATGAGTATCGCCTAGAGGATGAAAGATATCCAGATGCAAGATATTTTGTTATAGATAAGCTGAAAAAAGCAAAATCCTCAAAAGAGATTCAACCAAAAGATGTTGTTTTATATGGTTTTGGAAGAATCGGACGTTTATTAGCGAGAGAGCTAATGTCGAAAACTGGAAAAGGAAATCAATTGCGCCTGAGAGCAATTGTAACACGCGATAAAAACGATGCAACGAGCTTAGAGAAACGAGCTTCTCTATTGCGATATGACTCCATTCATGGAGATTTTCAAGGATCTGTAATAGCCGATGCTAAAAATAATGCCTTAATTATAAACGGAACAACGGTTCATATCATTACAGCAAATTCACCAGAAGAAATCGATTATGCCGCACACGGAATAAATGATGCTTTAGTAATTGATAATACTGGAGCATTTACAACCGAAGAAGCATTAAAAAGACATTTAACTTCAAACGGAGCTAGTAAAGTTTTACTGACTGCTCCAGGAAAAGGAGTTCCAAATATTGTACATGGTGTTAATCATAACGATTTTAATCCCGACGAAGTAAATATTTTTTCGGCTGCATCTTGCACAACAAATGCCATTACTCCAATTCTAAAAGTTGTTGAAGAAACTCTTGGAGTTGTTAAAGGGCATTTAGAAACAATTCATGCTTACACCAATGACCAAAATTTGGTTGATAACATGCATAAAAAATACCGTCGTGGGAGAGCCGCTGCTTTAAATATGGTAATTACCGAAACTGGCGCAGGAAGTGCTGTCGCGAAAGCTTTACCATCATTAGAAGGCAAACTAACTTCAAATGCTATTCGAGTTCCCGTTCCAAATGGATCTCTTGTAGTTTTAAATTTAGAAGTTAAGAAACCTACATCTATTACAGCAATCAATAAAATTATGAAGAAATATGCTCTAGAAGGAGAACTTGTAGAGCAAATAAAATATTCTTTAAATAACGAACTAGTTTCATCTGATATCGTTGGAACATCTGCTCCATCTATTTATGACAGCAACGCAACGATTGTTTCAAAGGATGGAAAAAATATAGTACTTTATATTTGGTACGATAACGAATATGGTTACAGCCATCAAGTAATTCGCTTAGCAAAATATATTGCCAAAGTAAGACGTTATACTTATTATTAATTCAACCAAACTAACTTTTTTTCTTAAAACCATCAGGATCTTCTTGATGGTTTTTTGTTTTACTTTAAATAGGAAGAACTGTTGTGCTTTTAACCTCCGAAATCACAAAAACGGTATTTATTAGAGAAACCTCAGGAAGAATAGATAATTTTTTTTGGTGAAAATGATGATAACTTTCCATGTCTGGAATTATGATTTTCAGCATATAATCAAAGTTTCCTGAAACATAATTACATTCGACAACCTCCGGTAAATTCAAAATCGACTGATTAAACCCTTCCGAAGTATCATAAGTCTGTTTTGTCAATGTAACCTGGCAATAAACTGTCAAATTATTTCCAAGTTTTTTCTTATCTAAAATAGTCACATATTTCTCTATAATGCCATCTTTTTCAAGACGTTTCACTCGATCATGAACAGGAGTCAAAGACAGATTTATTTTGTTTGCAATGTCTTTTAATGTGTAGTGCGCGTCTTCTTGTAAAAGACGTAGTATTTTTTTGTCAATTTCATCTAAAGCCATAACGAAAACGTTTTATTAAAATTAGTCCGATTTAGTCATTTTTTCTTTTTGAAGAATCAATTCCACTTCAAAACAGAATATTTTTCTGTAAAAATAAAAAATAAAATAATATTTTCTTATTTATAAAGCATTAAACCATAATTTATTCTCTATCTGTAGATTTGTAAAACAATTTCAATAAAAACAAAAAAATATAACAAAATGATAATAGGTGTTCCTAAAGAAATAAAAAATAATGAAAACAGAGTTGCCTTAACTCCTGCAGGTGTTTCTGAAATGAAAAAACACGGACATACAGTTTATGTTCAAGCTACAGCTGGTTTAGGAAGTGGTTTTGCTGATGCAGAATATGCAGAAGCTGGTGCGATTGTTTTACCAACGATTGAAGAAGTTTACGCTATTGCTGAAATGATCATTAAAGTAAAAGAACCAATTGCATCTGAATACCCATTAATCAAGAAAGATCAATTGTTATTCACCTATTTCCACTTTGCTTCTTCAGAAGAATTAACGCATGCAATGTTAGAAAAAGGAGCTGTTTGTTTAGCTTACGAAACTGTAGAAAAAACAGACAGAAGTTTACCATTACTAGTGCCAATGTCTGAAGTTGCTGGTCGTATGGCAATTCAGCAAGGAGCAAAATATCTTGAAAAACCATTAAAAGGAAGAGGAATTCTTTTAGGCGGTGTTCCAGGTGTTCCACCAGCAAAAGTATTGGTTTTAGGTGGAGGAATCGTAGGAACTCAAGCTGCTAAAATGGCTGCTGGATTAGGTGCTCAGGTTACAATTATGGACTTAAGCTTACCTCGTTTACGTCAATTGGATGATATCATGCCTGCAAACGTAAATACAGAAATGTCTAACCACTACAATATTACAAGAGCAATTAAAGATGCTGACTTAATTGTTGGAGCTGTTTTAATTCCAGGAGCAAAAGCACCTCATTTAATTACTCGTGATATGCTAAAATTAATGCGTCCAGGAACTGTTGTTGTTGACGTTGCTGTTGACCAAGGAGGATGTATCGAAACTTGTACTCCAACAACTCACGAAAACCCAACTTTTATTATTGACGATATCGTTCACTATTGTGTAGCTAATATGCCAGGAGCTGTTCCTTACACTTCTACTTTAGCTTTAACAAACGCAACTTTACCATATGCTGTACAATTAGCAAACAAAGGATGGGAAAAAGCTTGTGCTGAAAATGAAGAATTAAATAAAGGATTAAACGTAGCTAATGGAAAAATCCTTTACAAAGGAGTTGCAGAAGCTTGGAATCTTCCTTTTAACGAAGAAATAGTATTAGCAAACGCATAGTGCTAATACTTGTATAAGTGCTTACTAAAATCACTATTACAAAAAGGCTTTTCTTAATGAAAAGCCTTTTTTTTTACATAAAAAAAACCTGTCACATAGACAGGTATTTTTCAATATAATATTTTTTACTTCTTATTATCAAGAACTTCAGTAAGTACTTTAGCTTCAGTTCCATTTGGGAAAGTAACTTTAATTTTCTGAGCTATAGTTGGTGCAATCTCCGTAATTGCTTTTTTATCATAAGATTCTCCTTTCTTAATATTCCAACCATAAAAAATTGCTGGTACATGTGTATCGTAGCTATAAATTGTACCGTGTGACGTTCCCGTTGGCGTGTATTCAATCATTCCAGGCTTATCTACAATAACTAAATCACCATTCTGCGTCACATCATATCCTTTAGCAACAAAATTAAGAGCATAATCATTTCCAGCATTAGCCATAATTTCCTCTTCTGTATAAACCTTTTTAACTTGTGGTTGAGTAATTAAAAACTCCTTAAAAGCTTGTTTTACTTTTACTAGCTCTAATTTTTTATCTTTAATAATTTGTTTGTTAAAGAAAATATTAAAGTTTGAATAGTTCTGAATTAAATCAACTCCAAAAGTTTTAGTTGAAAAATCCTGCATGCTTTTCTTAACCTCTTTAGAAGGATAATTATCTACATTGTATTTACGATCTTTCAAATAAATAACGTTTTCAGCTCCAGCATGATCAGCCGTTAAGAAAAGTAAATAATTTCCTTTTCCAACCGTTTTATCAAGATAAGCCAAGAAGTCAGCAATAGTTTGATCTAATCTTAAATAGGTGTCTTGAAGTTCCATAGATCTTGGCCCAAGTAAGTGACCGACATAATCTGTAGAAGAAAAACTAACCGTCAAGAAGTCTGTAATATTATCTTTCCCTAATTCTTCTTTCTCAATTGCTCTTTTTGCAAATTCAGCCAACAAATCATTTCCGAAAGGAGTAGCACGGATGATTCCAGCATCATTCTTCTCATACATTGATTTTAAATCGTATGGAAAAACTGGTGCAGGACTTCCATATAATTTCCCTTCATAAGGGTTATTATCAGGAAGACTTTCATTATAAACAGAAGCAGGTTTGTACAACTCCCAACCTTTATTAATGTATTTTAAGTAGTTTTTCTCATTATTGAATTCAGTAACCCAATCCGGCAACTTCTCACCATAGAAAGTACTAGAAATAAAAGAACCGGTTTTACTATACCAAAATGCCCAATTTGCAAAATGTCCGGCTGGCAATATAGCTCCACGGTCCTTCAAACTTAATCCAATTACTTTTCCGTTAAAATTAGTAGCCATTCTAACTTCATCTGTAATTGTAGTACTTTGAAGGTTTTTCGGAGACATTGCACCTTCCTCGGCAGTTCCTTCTCCTACAGTTTTAACTCCTGCATCGTCTGTACAGTACATTTCTTTTCCAAGAACTCTACTAAACCATTCATTACCAACAATTCCGTGAGTAGCAGGTGTTGTCCCTGTATAGATTGAAGCGTGTCCTGGAGCAGTATAAGTTGGCATATAATTGTAATGCATATTCTGGAAAGTAAATCCATCATTCATTAATCTTTTAAAGCCGTTTGGAGAAAAATCATCTGAAAAGCGATATAAATATTCCATTTTCATTTGATCTACAACTATACCCACAACTAATTTTGGACGTTGTTGAGCACTTAAACTTACAACAGCAAGAAGTGCTAACAATAAAATATTTTTCTTCATGTTTAAATAAAATAATTGAAACACAAAAATACTCATTCAAATTCAAAAAGTCTAAAGTATACATATCTAACCTAAGACAATTGACTATAATTTAACACTTTTACTACTCACGATATTTAAATCAGGATATATTTTCTTATTATTAATCCCTTGTACAGCCTAAGTTTTATTCCAAATAAAAAAATAGAAATGCGTATAAAACAAAAAACCCTATCCGTTTTGGATAGGGTTTTCAAAAGAAAGGCGAC
>NZ_JAEFCA010000010.1 GCF_016405855.1 Flavobacterium sp. IB48 | reverse complement strand
TAAATCCTGTTACAGCGGAATGCGAAGTGGCTTCAATAGCACCTCCGACCACGACAGACAACTGCGCGGGAACGGTTACGGGAACCACTTTAACAAGTTTCCCAATCACGGCGCAGGGCACGACAGAAGTGACCTGGACATTTGATGACGGAAACGGAAACATTGAAACGGCCATTCAGCAAGTGGTCATTAAAGACATCACCAAACCTGCAAAACCTGTTTTGGATCCTGTTACGGCGGAATGCGAAGTGGCTTCAATAACACCTCCGACCACGACAGATAATTGCGCTGGAACGGTTACGGGAACCACTTTGGCAAATTTCCCAATCACGGCACAGGGCACAACAGAAGTGACCTGGACATTTGATGACGGGAACGGAAACATTGAAACGGCGGTTCAGAATGTTATTATTAAAGATGTTACAGCGCCTGTAGCGCCTGTAGCACCTGTTTTGGTAGATATTACAGATCAATGTTCTGTAACTTTAGAGCCACCAACTGCAGTTGATAATTGCGCAGGAATTATTATTGGAACAACAACAACGACGTTTCCAGTGACTGAAGCAGGAACAACATTGGTAATCTGGACATTTAATGACGGAAACGGAAATATTTCTACTGCCGAACAGAAAATAGTTATTAATACAATTGTATTAGAAGAACCAGAAAAAGCAACTTGTTTGACTAATAAACCCGAATATGTAGTTACTTTATCGGTATCTGGAAAAGCACCATTTACTGTTGTAGGAACAGGTGCTCCAGGAACGTGGTCGGGTAATAATTGGACTTCAAATGTTATAAGTGGTGGTACAGATTATAATGTAAATATCCAAGATCATTACAAATGCAATACTCTGAATGTAGCAGGTGTTTCGCCTAATTGCTGTGTTTTTGATGTTGTTTGTCCAACGTTTCCTGCTCAAACTGTTTCTTGTGCTGATGAATTGCCAACAGCAACGAGTTTAACAATTGCTCAGTTTGAAGCATTAGGAAATAGAAATGGAAAAATTACCAATAATTGTGGAATCATTGATATTACAGCTGAAAATAGTCAGAATCAAGGATGTAATACTAATGTAGTACGAACTTATACAATTACGGAATATGCAGATGATAATAATAATGGTATACATGATGCAGGAGAAAATACAATTTTAAACAGTTCAAAATGTACGGAGGTTATTACGGTAAATGATACAACAGCTCCCGTATTTACAGAAGCATTGCCACCTGCTGTTATAAATGCAGATTGTGATACTATTCCTGACCCAGTAATTCTTACAGCAACTGATAATTGTAGTATAGCAACAGTAACATATAATGAAGAAAAAACAGATGGTGATTGCAGCGGTAGATATTCGTTGGAAAGAACTTGGACAGCAGTCGACGAATGTGGCAATAAAAATGTATTTAGTCAAAAGGTCAATGTTTCTTGTATGGAAACTATTTATAATGCTTTGTCTCCAAATGGAGATGGTATAAATGATACATTTGTAATTAAGAATATTGATTGTTTTCCAAATAATACAGTTGAGATTTATAACCGATATGGTGTGCTGATTTACAGTAAAAAAGGGTACGATAATATTACTGATCCTTTTGATGGATTTTCTTCTGGACGTGCTACTGTTTTAAAGAAAGACATGATTCCTACTGGAACTTATTTCTATATTTTAGAATATGAGAATAATGGGAAACAAATTAAAAAATCAGGATATTTATATGTAAGCACTCAATAATTTTGATAATAAAAAGGACCTTAAATTTTTAAGGTCCTTTTTATAAAATATGATTTTCAATTATTTTTTAACGCAACAAGATTTTTTATCTTTTTTATCTGCTGTTTTTTTGCAGCAAGATTCTTTTTTTGTTTTGTCTTTTGTAGCTGGTTTTGTTTCTTGAGCCATTACTCCGATTGAGAATAAGGCTGCTGTCATTACTGTGATAACTTTTGTCATTTTAATTAAATGTTTTTTGTGTTAGAGATTATAATTGGTAGTCAAATATAGAAAGATTTCGTTGAGTTGATTCTTACAAAAAAGTTAATGTTTTTATAATTAATAATTCAAATTCACTCCAAATCCAATACCCATATCACTATCGTAATGTGTTGTGATTCCGAAGTTTCGGGCAACAATATATTTTAAACCAGCCATATATTCTTTATCGGTATTCCACATTAAATTCATACGAAGACGTTTTGAAAGAGGAATGTCTTTTCGTTCAAATTGCAGGCGGACATTTCCATCTGTATATACTTCGACTTGCGCTTTTATGAGCATTGGCAAAGTATATTCAAGACCAGCGCTAAAAACCGAACGATTATCTTTGGTATTTTTCTGTCCGAAAAGATTTTGTTCCTGTTCGTCTATTCCCATTCTTCGGTATCGCCAGTCAAAACCAATAAAAGGCATCAGCCATTGATTTTTTCCAATATATCTTCCAATGTGAGTTTCAGTTTCGTAACCATGTTCGTTATTATAACCCAATCTCCATTCGGTTCCAATACTCCATCTGGTATTGCTGAACATTGCTTCACCGTCGTTTCCATTAGATGCAAAATCATTTTCTGCTCTAAAATGAAACATTCTGTCGTCCATTTTCAGCATTTTAAAAGCCATTTCTGGATGATGAATTAGCGGATTTGGCGCTGAATTTTCATAACTAAAAATCCTTCCCATTCCAGCCATCATATGATATAAAATATGGCAGTGAAAGAACCAGTCGCCATCAGCATTTGCCTGAAACTCGATCGTATCGGTTTCCATTGGCATAATGTCAATTACATTTTTAAGTGGAGAATAATCTCCGTGTTCATTTAAAATTCTAAAATCATGTCCATGTAAATGCATTGGGTGGCGCATCATCGAACCATTGTATAAAACGATACGAACGTTTTCTCCTTTTTTAATTAAAATTTTATCCGTTTCAGAAACTACTTTATTATCCAAACTCCAGACATAACGATTCATATTTCCAGAAAGCGTAAAACGCAATTCTTTAACAGGAGCATCTTTTGGAAGATTGGTTTTAAAAGGAGATTTCAGCATTCCGTAATTTAAAGTCACGATTTCAGAAGTTTCTGTGCTGTCACTTTTCATTTTCATCTCTTCCATATTATGATTCGAATGATCCATTGCAGGTTTTGCATTTTCATCTTCCCCCGAAATTTCTGGATACATTACGGCGTTCATGTCCATTTTGTTCAGAGACATATTCATACCCATATCGTTCATTTCGCCGTTCATCTTCATCATATCATTCATCATTTTCATGCCTTCAAAATATTTTAATTTCGAAAGATGATGAACAGGCTGTTTTTCGCCATTTCCTAAAAATAAAGAAGCAGATCCCGTTCTGTCTTCGGCTGTAGCCAAAAAAGCAAAAGATTTATTGTCTTCAGGAATTGTAATGACAACATCATAAGTTTCAGAAACCGCAATAATCAAGCGATCAACTTCTACTGGTTCGACATCGTTTCCGTCACTGGCAACAACGGTGATTTTTCCTCCGCCATAAGTCAGCCAAAAATAACTTGATGCGCCTCCGTTGGCAATTCGTAAACGGACTTTAGAGCCTGGTTTAAAATCAGAAAGCTGTTGCTCATTTTTCCCATTAAGCAGAAATTTTTCATAATAAACATCGCTGACATCCATCGCGTTCATTCGTTTCCACTCGTTGGTCACTTTGGTCGAAAAATGTCCTTGTTTTACAGCTTCGGCATAACTTTGTGTTGTTCCTTTTTTAATTGCAAACCAATCATTGGCATTGTGCAGCATTCGCTGAATATTCTCTGGTTTTAGATCTGACCATTCACTTAAAATAACTGGAATAGTAGGTAAATCGTCAATGTCTTTTCTAATAGTTGAATCGTCTTTTTTCTTGTTGATGATAAAAAGTCCGTATAAACCAATTTGTTCTTGTAATCCCGAATGACTATGATACCAATACGTTCCATTCTGAATAATCGGAAACGAATATTTATGAGTTGTTCCAGGCTCAATTGGCATTTGAGTTAAATAAGGAACGCCGTCTTCTTTATTGGGAAGAAATAATCCGTGCCAGTGCATTGAAGTAGTTTCCTTTTTTAATTCGTTATGAACATAAATTTCAGCAATATCGCCTTCAGTAAAAGTCAAAGTCGGCATCGGAATTTGTCCGTTTACAGCAATCGCACGTTTTTCTTTACCCGAAAAATTGACGATTGTATCACGAACATACAAATCGTAACGCACTACTTTTTGCGCCTTTAGCTGAAAAGCGATTAAAAAAAGGACAAGTATATATTTGATCTTAACCATTAGCTTATAATTTTAAATTTCTTAATCGCAAAGCATTTACGATTACGGATACAGAACTCAAGCTCATTGCCACTGCAGCCAACATTGGCGAAAGCAAGATTCCTAAAAACGGATATAAAATTCCTGCTGCAATTGGAACGCCCAAAGTGTTATATATAAAGGCAAAGAATAAATTCTGTTTGATATTTGACATTACAGCATGGCTAAGGTTTTTAGCTTTTACAATTCCGTTTAAATCGCCTTTAACCAAAGTAATTTTAGCGCTTTCTATTGCGACATCTGTTCCTGTTCCCATTGCAATTCCGATGTTAGATTGCGCTAAAGCCGGTGCATCATTGATTCCGTCTCCCGCCATGGCAACAATTTTTCCTTGAGCTTGGAGACGTTCAATTTCTTTTAATTTATCGTGTGGAAGGCAATCTGCTTTAAACGAACTCAAATGCAAATGTTCAGCAACTGCTTTTGCTGTATTGTGGTTATCTCCCGTCATCATGATAACCTCAACGCCTTGATCGATTAATTCTTTGATCGCTTTAGCACTGTTTTCTTTAATGGCATCAGTAATGGCAACATAACCTAAAACAACATTTTCAATTGCGATGTACGAAATAGTTTTTCCTAAATTTTGTTCAACAGTTACTTTCTGTTCTAAATCAGAAGAAACAGAAGCGCCGATTTCGTCCATTAATTTTTTATTTCCTAAAGCTACTTTTTTGCCTTCGATAGTTCCTAAAACACCTTTTCCTGCAATAGTTTCAAAACCTTGAACTTCTTTGAATGAAGTATTTTTTGCTTTCGCGAAATTAACTACGGCCTGCGCCAATGGATGTTCACTATGCTGATTTAACGAAGCAATATTTTGAAGCAGAAAATCTTCCTCATTAGTAACCGAATAGACTTTTTCTACAGATGGTTTTCCTTCGGTAATGGTTCCGGTTTTGTCAGTAATTAAAACATCAATTTTATTCATGTTTTCTAGAGCTTCAGCATTTTTGATTAAGATTCCGTTTTGTGCTCCTTTACCGACCCCAACCATAACCGACATGGGAGTTGCCAACCCAAGCGCACAAGGACAGGCAATAATTAAAACAGCAATTGCATTAATTAATCCGTAAACATAAGCGGGTTCAGGTCCGAATTTTGCCCAAGCAAAAAAGGTTAAAACCGAAATAATAACAACGGTTGGAACAAAATATTTAGAAACGCGATCGGCTAATTTCTGAATTGGAGCGCGAGATCTGCTAGCGTCATTTACCATTTGAATAATCTGCGAAAGCATGGTTTCTGACCCCACTTTTTCGGCAATCATTACAAATGACTTTGTTCCGTTTATTGTTCCAGAAATTACGGCATCGCCTGTTTTTTTATCAACAGGAATTGGTTCTCCAGTTATCATTGACTCATCGATACTGCTTTCGCCAGTAGTTATTTTTCCATCAACCGGAATTTTTTCTCCTGGTTTTACACGAAGTAAATCGCCTTTTTTAATGTTATGAATAGAAATTACTTTGTCAATTCCGTTTTCTACCAAAGTAGCCTCAGTTGGCGCTAATTTTAATAGTTCTTTTATGGCTCCATTTGTTTGTCCGTGGGCTTTAGCTTCCAATAATTGTCCTAATAAAACTAAAGTGATAATTACGGTCGCTGCTTCAAAATACAAATGAATCGTTCCGTGATGAGATTTGAATTCGGATGGAAAAATATCAGGAAAAAACATTCCGACAATACTGAAAAGGAAAGCAACGCTAGTTCCTATTCCGATTAAAGTAAACATATTTAAATTCCATGTCACAATGGATTTGTAGGCACGAACAAAAAACATCCAGCCAGCATAAAACAATACTGGAAGCGAAAATAGAAATTGAACCCAATTCCATTTTTCGATAGACATTATATTGTATAGCGGATTATTCGGAATCATTTCTGACATTGAAATGATGAAAATTGGAAGTGTAAACAAAATCGCGATTTTCATTTTCTTCAATAAATCAGTGTAAGTTTTATTTTCCTCACTTTCTGAAGCTTGAATTGGAACCAGATCCATTCCGCAAATCGGACAGTCGCCAGGTTCGTTCGAAACGATTTCTGGATGCATCGGACACGTAAATTGTGTGGACGTTATAGCAACTTGAGGTACTAAATCCATTCCGCAAACGGGACAGTCTCCGGGTTTGTTATATGTTTTGTCGCCTTCGCAATGCATTGGGCAATAATAAACGCCATTTGCACTGTGTACATGTACTTTTTTAGTTTCTGTTTTATGATGGTCGTGATTGTGACCGTGATGTTCTTTTTTATGACCAGAATAGCAAGATTTAACGGCTGTTTCTCCATGGTTTTTAGGAGAATCCATTTCGATAGTATAATTTCCTGTAGCAGACAAAACCTCTTGAAATTTTTCTGTCGGCACATGTTTGTCCATTGTTATTGTAGCAGTTGGCGGATTTAGAGTTACTTCTGCCTGAACGCCTTCAACTTCATTTAAAGTTTTTTCTACTTTTTTGCGGCATCCGTCGCAAGACATCCCTGAAATTATATATTGATGAGTCATTGTATTGGTTTTTAAGTATTACAATGCAAATTTCTGAACTATCTGTGAGTTCGGTTTGTAGAATTTTGGGAATGATTTGTAAGATTTACTAAATGCTGTTTTTTAACGCAAAGAGCGCAAAGAATTTACGCAAAGTGCATTAAGTTTTGTTTGTTTAAAGATTAGAGAGTTCTCAAAGCTTTGTGTATAAAAAGTTAGCCACAGATTAAAAAGATTAACACAGATTTTTTTTTAAAGTTGATATTAATCTCGCAAAGTCGCAGAGACGCGAAGTTTTATAATTAATAAGATAATTAAAAAATAATCTCCCGCAGATTCAGCAGATTTAACAGATTTAAATTTTAATACTTACAATTAATTTATCTGCTAAATCTGCTGAATCTGCGGGAGACAAAAAAACTTTGCGCTTCTGCGACTTTGCGAGAGATTAAATATTCTCGATCTGAATACGCATTTTATCTTTTGATTGTTTGAAAGAAGTAGGAGTGTAGCCAGTAATTTTTTTGAATTGATTGCTCAAATGCGCTACATTACTGTAATTAAGAATATCAGCAATTTCGCTTAATGAAAGCTCATTATAAATCAATAATTCTTTTACTTTTTCGATTTTCTGGCTTATGAAATACTTTTCGATTGTTGTGTTTTCGATTTCAGAAAATAAATTGCTTAATGAATTATAATCTTGATTTAAATTTTCTGCGAGATATTCTGATAGGTTGATTTTTAAATCATTGTTTTTATGATGAACCAAATCTACAATCAGGTTTTTTATTCTTTCGACTGTTTTTGTTTTTTTATCATCGAGTAGATCGAAACCCAAAACTTGCAGGTTTTCTAATAAAATCTCTTTTTTCGAATCGCTGATTTCTTCCTGTAGTTCAACTTCTCCTAATTCTACAGAAATAGGTTGAAGTCCGAGTTTTTCGAACTCAGACTTCACTACCATTTTGCATCGGCTGCACACCATATTTTTGATGTAAAGCTTCATATTTATTTGATCGTTTCTACCACATTTCCGCAAGTCAGCATCGAAGAACCGTAATATGGATTCTTAACCGCTTTTTCTTTGCTTAACCAATCAGCGTCTGCCATTGGGCAATATTGTTTGTAGATTGGCTGTTCTGGGCTTGAAACTTTTATTAAATCGTAAGTGCTTTTAGACAATGATTTAAAAGTCTCGCGCTGTTTTTTAAGATCTGTTGTAGCTGAAATACTTTTGGCATCGGCAGTTAATTTTTTTACCACTTTCATCCAAACGGTATGTTCGTTGCTTTTTAATTTGTCCATTTTTACGGCAGTAATGGCAGTCAATAAAGTTGCAGTTTTTGCCGAAGTTAATTTGCTATCACTTTTTATAAGTGCATCTTTAACATCAAAATAAGCGTCATAAACAGATTGAAGCTGATTTGTGTCAACGACTTCTGTCGTTCCTGATTCTAATTTTATTGTATTTGCCTGAATATTGTTTGCACTAATTAATGCGGTTAGTACAGTTGCTAAAGCTATGATTGATTTTTTCATTGTATATAATATTTGGTAAAGGATTTATTTTCCTTTAAAATTAATTAAAAATTTCGTTTAAAAAAAGGCCCAATATGGGCTGTCATAAATGCGATAATTATATTTTCGGCTTCAGCCAAATAGAAGTAAATCCCGCAGAAATAGTAGAATTACTGTAAGATGAAATTGCGTTTTTTAAAGAAAAATTGAAAACGTCATTTTGCAAATCAAGATCGGTTGAAGTTAAAATAACGAATTGTAATGCAGAAGTTGTACAGCCAGAATGACTGCATTTTCCATCACAATTGTGTTTTTCTTGTTTTGAAGTTTTCTTTTCGCAGCATTTTTTAGAACAGCTGTTTTCTTCTTTAGAAGCAATTTCTTTGTGATTCCCGATATTACATGCGTAGGTATAACTCGGATTCAAAAAGAAACTAAGTGTTATAAAAAGCAATATTATGTGGGTTTTCTGTTTCAAAGAAATTGTTTTTGAGGTACAAATTTAGATAAAAATGCGTGAGGAAATCACTTTTTAAGATTTCGCTAACTACAGTTTCTTAAAATCAGTCGGTTTCATGTTTTTACGTTTTTTGAAATAATTAGTCAAATGACTTTCGTCTGTAAAGCCAAATTCGTACGCAATTTGTTTAATCGGCAATTGATTGTTATGAAATCTTTTTTCGATTAAAGTCGTTCTCAAATTATGAATGTATTCTCGATAACTAATGCTGAAAGTTCTTTTGAAATAAGCACTAAAATAAGTTTGGGCGATATTAAAATGTTCTGCAATGACTTTTACTTGAACTAGTTTTGGCTGATATATATTTTGATGAATATAATTGGCAATTTGCTCATTATCCAAATGTGTCGATTGCATCTGTAGATTCATACCGCGAATCGTTTCTTTAATTAAGCCAAAAATGGAAAGAATCTGATAGAAAACAATTGGAGAAGAAGTAACGTCAATATAGCGATCGTATGTTACAATGTTTTCAACCGTATTTTTCAAGATCGTTTTGCAAGGTTCATCAAACTTTAAAACCGTTTCTTTTAAGATTTTATCTCGCATGAAACTTTCGGGAGTATTTACGAGAAATTCATCACAAGTTAGATTTTGTTTGGAATTGAAATAATTATCAGTGAATTTGATAAAAATGAATCGTGTACTTTTCTTTATATCGAAATAATGTTCGTCGTCTGGCGAAATCACAAATAAGTCTCCAGCTTTGTATGGAAGCAGATTGTTATTCAAATGATGAATGCCACTCCCTTTCTTTATATAAATGATTTCATAATAGGTATGGGTATGTGGAGGAAGATGAAATTTCTCTTCTTCAAATTCATCAAGAACAAGTGTTTTAAACTGATTTAATTTAGGCATAACTTAAATGTACAATTTTATGTCACAAATTTACAATTTTTTTAAAGGTTAACGGTGTTAATTTTGCATCGTAGAAATCTATTCCTTTCTACAATAAATCAAAATGAAAAAAAGTCTTATTGCACTCTCTTTAGGAGGGTTAACTATTGGTATTACAGAATTTGTAATGATGGGATTACTCCCAGATATTGCTTCAGATATGAAAGTCTCGATTCCGGTTGCTGGATATTTAATTTCGTCTTATGCACTTGGAGTTGTTATTGGAGCGCCTTTATTAGTAATCGCAGGAAGAAATTATGCGCCTAAAAAAATGCTTTTAATTTTGGCTTTAATGCTGGCAGTTTTTAATGCATTATCAATTATAGCTCCTGATTATAATGTTCTATTTGCTTCTCGATTTTTATCTGGATTGCCGCACGGAGCATTCTTTGGAGTGGGAGCGGTAGTCGCAAGCCGTTTGGCAGACAAAGGAAAAGAAGCGCAGGCAATTTCTATAATGTTTGCTGGTTTAACGATTGCTAATTTAATAGGTGTGCCAATTGGTACTTATATAGGTCACCATTTTATTTGGCGTTATACCTTTGTATTAATTGCGATTGTTGGTTTGTTGACCTTTTTGGCAATTTATTTATGGATGCCGAATCTTGAAAAAGGTGAAAGCGTGAATATGAAAACACAACTTCAGTTTTTTAAAAAAACAGAAGCATGGTTAATTATCGGAATTACGGCAATTGGTTTTGGAGGTCTTTTTGCTTGGATCAGTTATATTGCTCCTTTATTAATTAATGTATCAAAATTTTCACCAGAAGATGTTTCTACAATTTTAATCTTAGCAGGATTAGGAATGGTTGTCGGTAATTTTGTCGGAGGAAAATTGGCAGATAAATATTCGCCAGCACCAACCGTACTTGCGTTACTATTTGTAATGGTACTTGATTTGTTGATGGTTTACTTTTTCTCTTTCAATCAATATATTTCATTGTTTTTGACATTCTTAACAGGAGCAATTTCTTTCTCTGTTATTGCGCCAATTCAGATGCTTATGATTAAGACAGCCAAAGATGCAGAGATGATTGCATCAGCAGCGCTTCAAGGAAGTTTTAATATCGGGAATGCTTTAGGAGCTTTCTTAGGAGGACTGCCTTTAGCAGCTGGTTATAATTTTGCTTCGCCTAATCTTATAGGTATTGCAATGGCTATGACCGGAATGGTGATTACATTTATATTGATGAGGTTACATCAAAAACAAGTGCACGTACAAGCTGCATAACTTTAAAATATATTCTTTTTAAGGCCCTTAACGTTTGTTTAAGGGCTTTTTTTATGTCTTCAATGAATCAATTAGCTTAAGAATGTCTTTTCATGAGCAAATGATTTTACTTCTATAGTCAGAAAATACTCTTTAAAATAAATCTCATCTTTATTCTGTATTTAAATTTTTTTAGGATCTTTTTAACTTTTTAAGTGTAAAACTAACACATAATAAATTTTGTAATTTATATTCATGTAATCGATTGTTTTTTTTGTAAAAATCGAATCAAATGAACGATTAATAATAATATTATTAATATTTTATATTGATATAAATTACATATGTTACATAAAAAAGCAATAAAATTTCTAATATGTAATTTTTTTTATGAAATTTTTGGGAAATTTTATTTTTCGTTTAAAAAAAATATCTATGTTTGTGTAATCGATTACAACTTTTTTTACATAGTTCGAAAACGATTAAGTAAAAGAGAAGTAAAATGGGCAAGAATAAAGATTTACTTCGGTGATAAATAAAATACTGTTAAAATAAAAACCACAAAAATTAACCATAAATGAATTGAAAGTAACCACAAAAAACCACTTAAACCACAAAGAAAAACCATTTAATAACTTAAACAATCAACCATGAACTTTAAAGAATTATTAAACAAAGGAGCAAACTTTTGCTTTAAACTTGTTTTCTTACTGTGCTTATTGATCGGTAGTCAGATACACGCGCAGGGCACAACGATAGAGGGAACCGTGAAGGATGCCGCGGGACTTTCTCTTCCTGGGGTAAACGTCTTAGAAAAAGGAACTAAGAACGGAACTTCTACCGATTTTGACGGGCATTATAAATTAAAGCTTACTAATCCGAAAGCAGTCTTAAGCTTTTCTTTCATAGGATTTAAAAGCATTGACATTTCTGCAGACGGAAAAACAAAAGTAAATGCAACAATGTCTGAAGATTCTAATAACTTAAATGAAGTTGTTGTAATTGGATATGGAACATCTAAGAAATCTGATTTGACTGGAGCAGTTGCTACATTTTCTGGAAGCGAAGTTCGTAAAATTCCAGTGCCAAACGTAGCTGAGGCATTAACAGGACGTATTGCCGGAGTATCGGTAAGCAGTTCTGAAGGTTCTCCAGATTCAAACGTTCAGATAAGAATTCGAGGAAATGGATCTTTAAGTCAAGATGCTTCTCCATTATATATCGTAGATGGATTTCCAGTAAATAATATCAATGATATTTCTTCTTCTGACATTGAAACGATGACAGTTTTGAAAGATGCATCATCTACTGCAATCTATGGTTCTAGAGGTGCTTATGGAGTTATTATCGTTACAACTAAAAAAGGTAAAGATGGTAAAATAGCAGTTAATTATAATATGTTCTACGGAATGAAAAAGTTGGCTAATACTATCGATGTTACATCTCCAGAAGATTACGTAAAATGGCAGTATGAGTATGCTTTACTAGATCAAAGCGATAAAACTATTTTGAGTAATCCAAGTTCTTATACTAAGTATTTTGGTAATTGGCAGGATTATGATATGTACAAAGGTATGAAAGGCAATAACTGGCAAAAGCAAGTTTTTGGACGTACCGGAGAAGTGCAAAGCCGTGATTTATCTATTCGTGGTGGAAGTGATAAAATGAACTATAACTTCAATTATGCACATTATGATGAAAAAGCAATTATGCTTGGATCAGATTTTAAAAGAAACAATTTATCTCTTGCTTTAAATAGTAAAGCTTCTGATAAAGTAGATTTAAGTTTTACAGTACGTTACTCTGATACTGAAATTAACGGTGCCGGTATGAATGAGCAAAATGAAGCTTCTTCTGCAGATTCTCGTTTAAAAAATATTGTGGGTTATGCACCAATTCCTATTCCAGGTTTAACGACAGACGATACAGACGAAGCGGTTGCTAACAACTTAACACATCCTTTTGTTGCTATTACAGATAACAACCGCCAGCAGTTTAGAAAGAACTTTAATACATTGGGAAGTTTTTCTTGGAAACTTACTTCAGATTTAATATTCAAAACAGAATTAGGTTTAGATAATTACAACTTCCAAGATTATCGTTTCTATGGTCGTACAACGTATTATGTGAAAAATAATCCTGCAGCCGAAAGACAAGGTATGCCTGCATTGATAATGTCAGATAGAAAAGATACTCGCTTTAGAAATGCAAATACTCTTAACTATGATTTGAAAAAAATAATGGGAGAAAACCATAGTTTAAAATTACTTTTAGGAGAAGAGTCTATTAATTATAATAGAAATGATTTGACAAGTACAATTCACGGATTTCCATTATCTTTCGAGTTAGATGAGGCAAAAAAATTAACTACACAAGGAACGCCAGTTTCAGTTGATAATTTCTATTTCCCAGATGATAAATTACTTTCTTTCTTCGGACGTGCAAATTATGATTACAAAGATCGTTATCTTTTAACAGCGACTTATCGTGCCGATGGTTCAAGTAAGTTCTTAGGAAGTAATAAATGGGGATTTTTCCCAGCAGCAGCAGCAGCTTGGAAAATTTCGGGAGAAGAATTTATGAAAAATGCTTCATGGGTTAATTTGCTTAAATTAAGAGTAAGTTATGGTGAAGCAGGAAACAATAATATTCCGACAGGACAAATGGTTCAAAGTTTTGCATCTACTACATCTACATGGATTAATGGAGTAGATAGCTATTGGGCAGCTTCAAAAACAATGGCTAATCCAGATTTGAAATGGGAAACTACTGTAACGCAAAATATTGGTTTAGATTACGATCTTTTCAAAAATAAGGTAACAGGATCTGTTGAGTTTTATAAAAACAAAACAAAAGACTTGCTAATGAATTTCCCAATTTCTGGAGGTTATGACTATCAGTATAGAAATATGGGGGAAATTCAAAACAGCGGTGTAGAGGCAACTTTAAACCTTAACTTAATTGAAAGACCTAAATATGGAGTAAGCGTATCATTTAACGCTGCATTCAATACTAACAGAATTAACTCTCTTGGTGTAATGAAAGATTTTACATGGTCAAGTGGATGGGCTTCTTCTTCAATCACAGCAGATTATCTTGTAAACGTAGGACAACCTCTAGGGATTATGTATGGATATAAAAGCGATGGACGTTATGAAGTTTCAGACTTTGATTATAATGCAGGAACTTATACTTTAAAAACAGGAGTTGCAGATGCTAAAACTGTCGTTGGCCCAATGAAGCCAGGTGCTATGAAATTAAAAGATATTAATGGTGACAATGTTGTAGATAGCAAAGATCTTACTGTTATAGGAAATGCGAATCCAAAAAGCACTGGAGGTATGGTGTTAAATGCTAATGCTTACGGATTTGATCTTTCTGCAGCTTTTAACTGGAGTATTGGAAACGATGTATACAACGGAAATAAAACAGAATTTTCTACTTCAGTTCCTAACGGACAATATAGAAATTTAGGTTCTGAAATGGCAGATGGAAAAAGATGGACAAATCTTGATCCTAATACAGGACAACTAGTAACCGATCCTGCTCAGTTAACTGCTTTAAATGCCAATACTACAATGTGGTCTCCATACATGCCTCGTTATGTTTTTACTGATTGGTCTGTTGAAGATGGGTCTTTCTTAAGACTTAACAATTTAAGTTTAGGTTACACTACGCCAGATGCGCTAACTTCTGCTCTAGGAATTTCTAAGTTAAGATTTTACTTAACAGCTAGTAATGTTTTTGTTTGGACTAAGTACTCAGGTCAAGATCCAGAAGCTTCAACTAGAAGAGCGACACCGTATACTCCAGGAGTTGATTATTCAGCTTATCCAAGAAGTAGACAGATGATATTTGGTTTAAACCTTAATTTCTAATTCAGTTAAATTTTCACAAGATGAAACATAAAATATTAATAGCAGGAATGTTTGTTGCAAGCTTTTTTACTTCTTGCTCAGATGATTACTTAGATGCCCCAGCAAAATCAACATTAGATGAATCAGTTATTTTTTCTAATCCAGGATTGGCTGAAGGCGCAATTGATGGAATAAAAATTCCTTTTGCAGAAACGAATTCTTATAGAGGCCGTTATCTTCCTTTTTATGGTTTGAATACAGATACAGAATGGTATAACTCTTCTCAAACTGTAAGTGATGCGTCAGATTTGTGTACTTATGATGCGCAATCGATTAATTCTCAAATGAATACAACTAATAATGCGTGGGCAATGATGTACTCAGGTATCGAACGTGCTAATATTGCTATTAGAGGTTTGCGTACTTACGGAAATCCAACTCCTGGATCGGAGCTAGGATATTTATTAGGTGAGGCATTAACTCTAAGAGCTATTTATTATGCCGATTTAGTAAAAGCATGGGGAGATGTGCCGGCAAGATTTGAACCGTTAAATAACGAAACTTTATATGTGTCGAAATCAAGTCGTGATGTGATTTACAAGCAGATTATTGCCGATTTAGGAGAAGCTGCAACATTAGTGCCTTGGCCAGGTGGAAGCGCAGCAACAAGTAGCGTAGAAAGAATTAATAAAGCGTTCGTAAAAGGATTCCGTGCTCGTTTGGCATTGGCTGCCAGCGGTTACCAGCAATATCCTGACGGTATTAGAAGAAGTATAGATCCTGAATTGTCTGTTGCAAATATGTATGCTCTAGCATTGGCAGAATCTCGTTCTGTTATTGCAAGCGGTTCTGCACATTTAGAGTCTTCATTTGAAACATTCTGGAAAAAATACAATCAAGAATATATTGTTGCAGGCGGAGAATCTCTATGGGAAATACCTTTTTCAGATGGTAGAGGACGTATGTTGTTTACTTTTGCTGTAAAACATACTACAAACGACCAGTTTCATGCAAATGGAGCGAATCGTGGAGGAACTGCAGGACCACTTCCTACTGTTTTTTATGATTATGATCAGGAAGATACAAGAAGAGATGTAACATGTGTTCCTTATAAATATGGTACAGCGGTAAATAATGTTGCTAAGCAAGAATTAGGAGCATTAAATACTTGGTATTTTGGAAAATATAGATACGAATGGATGACTCGCTTTGTGACATCAACAAATGATGATGGAGTGAATAAAATTTATATGCGATACGCCGAAGTTCTTTTAATAGCAGCAGAAGCAGCAAATGAGTTAGAAGGTCCAGCAGCAGCAGCTCCATATTTAAAAGAAATTAGAAGAAGAGCGTTTCCAGTAGCATCTCAGAATGAAAAGGTTGATAACTATGTGAATTTACTAACTAGTAAAGTAGCCATGTTTAATGCTCTTGTTGATGAAAATAAGTACGAGTTTACAGGAGAAATGGAGCGTAAACAAGCACTGATCCGTTGGAATTTACTTAAGACAAAAATGGATGAAGCTAAAGCTGATATGAAAGATTTGTCTAATCGTTCAGGAAATTATAAAGACGTTCCTACTACATTGTATTATAAATACAAAGCAGATAATGTTAGTCTTGATATTTATGGTTTGAACCGTGGAGAAACTACAAACCCGGGAGCAGATTATTCGCAATTTACATGGACTTGGACAGGTGCAACAGCAGATACTAAAATCAATACTTTATACAAACCTGGAGTAGATCCAAACAATAGACAATTCTGGCCAATTTGGAAAGTGTTTATTGAGAGTAGTAATGGAATGCTAACAAATGATTACGGTTATTAATAACAAGTGATTATAGTTAGTAACGTGAAAATTAATAAAGTATAATTATGAAAACAAAATATAAAGTAAAAGGATTTATTGCTGTAATGTTGCTGGCTCTGGCGGTTTCAAGCTGTGAGAGTTACAATGAAGCGGTTATTGACAGTTTAGATGTAAATAGGGCTTTTTCGCCAGTAGGCATCTCGGCCGTGGTTAGAAATAAAACTACAGTCGAATTAAATTGGACAGTTAAAGATGATGCAGATCATTATGTAGTAGAAATTAGTGCCGATGATGCTAATTTCGGTACAATTTATAAAACTTTAAATGTTGCTCCAACAGAACTTCCTGTGCAAATTGCATTAGAAGGAGAAACAGTTTATTCGTTTAGAGTAAAGGCAATTAGCGCTACAGGTCTAGAAGATTCTAAGTGGTCTCTTGCTACTGCCACTACTTTGGCAGAAGATATTTATCTTGCTACGGTAGATGGAGATATTGATGCTAAACAGGTTACTTTAAGATGGCCTGCAAATAGCACTGTGACACAAATTGTAGTTAACCCAGGAGCAATAACACATGTTATTACGCCAGCAGAAAAAGTTAGTGGTGTTGCAATAGCAACAGGATTAACAGGAGAAACTTCTTATACAGCAGATTTGTATAACGGAACTAAAAAGAGAGGATCTAAAGCTTTTACAACTGGAATTGATATTGGAGATGGTATTTTGGTTAAATCAACAGATGATTTAATGCAGAAAATTGCTGATGCAGAATCTGGAGCTATACTTGTTCTTGAACCAGGAGATTATACTGCTGATAACCAAATAGGAGCAATTACCTTAAACAAATCAATAACACTAAGAGGTTTACGTAGTTTTAATAAACCAAAGCTTCATGTTAATTTTGTAATGACAAACGGAGCAGCTAATTTAAGCTTAATAGATCTTGACTTGAAAGGAGATAGTTTTGCTAGCGGTAGCAATATTTCTGTTGTCAAATACAACGATAATAATACAACTTATGGTGCACTTTTAATAAGTGGTTGTAATATACATGATTACGCAGTTTCATTAATAAGTGCTGGTTTATCAGCTTCTAAGATGACTTCAGCAATAATCGAAAACACAATTGTAACCAATATCTTGACTACTGGAGGAGAATTTATTGACTTTAGAGGATCAAACTTAGGACAGCTTACTCTTAAAAACAGTACGTTTAACAACTGCGCAACAGCAAGATATTTCATTCGTATGGATGCCGGACTTACCGGAAGTTCAAATGTGTTAATAGATGCTTGTACGATTTCTAATCCAAATATGCTTGCAGCAACAGGAAATGCAATTTTGTATACACGTTTTGCTACTACATCAATAATTGTACGTAATACATTGTTTGCAAATACACCAGCACCATATACAAGAGAAACGGCAACTCCAAATCCGACATTTACAAATAATAATTATTTCAATTCACCAAACTTAATTGGTAATCCTAATTCGCTTGCTAATAATAGACCAGATGCATCTGGAACTTCATTAGATCCTCAATTTGGAACTACTTCTGGTGACTTTACGATTAAAGATCAAACCTTAATCGATCGAAAAGTTGGAGATCCACTTTGGTACGGTGGCAGATAAAAAAATCGTGGTTGATTAAATAGAGAAAAGCGGGATGCAATTGAATTTGCAATCCCGCTTTTTATCTTTAGATGGAATTGAATAAAACTAAAAACTACTCAATAGATAAATCAAATTTTTGAAGTAAACCTGCAAGTGCCGCGTGCGAAACCTTTGTTCCTTTAATCTTATTTTCTGACGGATCAAAAGCATAATTTCGAGAACTTCTGAAATCTGCTTTTTCTAGAATACTTTCCACGAAAGTGGCACCAGAAAGATCACAATTCTTAAAAACTGCCAGAGACAAATCGGTATTAGAAAAATCAGTTTCTTTTAAAAAACAATCTGCAAAAGTAGTTTTCTTTAGCTTTTTGTAAATGAAAGTAGAATAGTCTAAAATGCAATCTTCAAAATTCATTGAAAACAGAAAACTATTGCAAGCACTAAAGTCCAATCCCATTAATTTACAGCCGATAAACTTGATGTTTTTCAATCCGGTGTTTCTTAAAGTTGCCAAAGAAAGGTTGCAATTTTTAAAAGTACAATCTAAAAAGTCGTTATGGCTTAAATCACTTTTAGAGAAATTACAGTTTATGAATTCGCAGTTTACAAATTCAGTATGGGCTAAACTTTGTTCCGAATAGTCGATCGTTTCAAAAGTGCGGTTTTGATATAATTTTGATTCCATTATAATTTTTAGGAAGGTATATAAAGTTTTATTCTAATTCGATGCATTCAAAAACAGTATTGTTTTGAAGCAGTTCTACAGCATTCAATTCGCTATCAATTCGTAAAATATTATCACAATCTTCGAGGTCGAAATTCCACTGAGATTCTGGTAATAATTGATTTAGTAATGCAGAAGCCGATTCGAATTTGGTCTGATTATCAACGGAAGTTTTAAAAACATAAATCATAATTTGCATTTTGAGGTAGCAAATTTCTGAAAAACACCCGCATATTTGTTAGGATTCTATAATCAATAATTAGGACTTATCAATCATTTTTCGATATCGTATAGGAGAGATTCCTTCTGCTTTTTTAAAAAATCGGCTAAAGTAAGATTGATCTTCAAAGCCTACTTGCGTTGCAATTTCGCCCACAGAAAGTGTAGTTTGAAATAGTAAATATTTGGCCTCTAGTAATATGTTTTCGTCAATCCATTTAACAGCAGATTTTCCTGTTACGGTTTTAACGCATTTGTTTAAATGGTTTGGAGTAACATTTAATAAAGAAGAGTAGTAATTAACTTGGTGTTGCGTTTTAATGTGGTCATGAATCATTTCTTTGAACTTTGCTGTAATTGCTTCTGCTGCCGAAATGCTTTTAGAAGTTTTTACCGCATTTTTATTCATTTCATAAAACAGCGTAATCAAGTACGATTGCACAATATTCAAATCTGTAACAGTTGTTTCAGAATATTCCTTTTTCAATCGTTCTAAAATATTGGTTATTGGAGCAATATCTTCAGGGGCAAGTTTTATTTTTGGATTTCCCGAAATTTTTAAAAAATCAAAATCATTAAGAAGCTCGCGGCTTCCATACTTTCGAATCAAAATATCAGGATGAAACTGGCAGATGTAACCTTTATGAATATTGTTAACATTATCAAGCGAAAAAATTTGACCGGCCGGAACCATAATCATTTCGTTATCGGTTGTGATGTATTCTTGATAACCTAATTTCATAACATGCTGGCCAGAAGAAATAAAAATCAAAGTATGGCAAGAATGTTTAGAAGGCGGAACTGGATGCTGCATTTGCATCATTTCTTCGATTTCAAGACAGAAAAAATGATCAGAATTCGACTTGAAAAGCAAATGAATAGGATTATCTTCTCCTAAAAACTTCTCTCGAAATCCTTTTGGGCCATAGGTTTTTATTTTCTCTGCTTGCTTCTTTTTCATTTTTAATAATATAATCTAAAATCAAGCAGTTTACACAGATTATAATGTTTGGTATAAAGATCTTCAACAACTTCAATTAGGTTGTCGTTTTCCTGATACAAACTAAAAAAAGCTTTGTCGATCGTGCTGCAACTTGCAATTTTATTGTAAGTCGAACCATATCCAGAAATAGCTCTAGCGCCAGTAATATCTAAAAAATATTGGGCTTCTTCTTCGTTTAAATCCAAAACCTTCAGATTAGCAAAGTGAATGATTTTACCTTTCATTTTACCTTCAAACAATTCGGCAATTTCTTCAATGCTGTAGTAATAATCGTGAAGACAGATATTGTTTTCCTGACCTGGCATTGCCAAATAAATAATTTCATAATCTTTGAAATTATGATCTTCATAAAGCAAAATGTTCAGACTTTCTTCTAAACCTTCGATTGTGTCGCAAGTTTTATGAATGCTCGAAATACCTTGGTCAATAGCCAATTCTTCCAAACATTTTACCACATTGGTCTGGGTATGATCGTCTATATCTTTAACGCCTTCAAGGCAGAAAATAAATTTTTCATTATCCATGCAGTTATTCTTTCTGGTTTTAAACTTTTTTACTGGTTTTAGCAAATGTATTTTTTATATCATAAAATCCAATAGAGAAAACAGACTTTAACGTGTTTTTTTGATTTTAAATTTAGGTTACAGCTGCGTAAATTTTTAAGCGTATTTTTGTAAACCAAAAATAAATTACGCATGATACAAATTAACCAAACGGCATCTTTTGCTGTTGAAGATATATTATTCTGTTTTGCTCTTGAATCTGAAGCAGCAGAAGTTTTTAAAGGGCATAATATTTTATTTACAGGAATTGGAAAAGTAAATGCAGCTTACGAATTGACAAAAGCGATTCAAAAGAAAAGACCTTCTATCATTATAAATCTAGGATCGGCAGGAAGTGGTTGCTTTCAAAAAGGCGAAGTAATTTGCTGTACCAAATTTGTACAAAGAGATATGGATGTTCGCGGTTTAGGTTTTGCATTATACGAAACGCCACTTTCTGGTTTATCGCCAGTTTTAGAATATGGTTTATTAATGGATAATCTTCAAGAAGGAATTTGCGGAACTGGAGATAATTTCGAAATGGAACATTGTTCAGATGTCTACAATATAGTTGATATGGAAGCCTACGCTTTGGCGATGATTGCCATGAAAGAGAATATTCCGTTTTTAAGCTTAAAATATATTTCTGACGGAGCCGATGATAATGCTGCCGAAGATTGGACGGTTCAGGTTCATAAAGCGGCAATTGCTTATGGGAAAATTTTGGGATTGATTGAAGAGACAGAAGAAGCGGTTTAAAAATTGAGATAATCGCTTTTAAGAAAGTGCTCCAGCGGAGCAAAATATTTCTAGCAAATTAAGACGAAAGTATAAAAAGCTCCAGCGGAGCGAGAGATAAGCCATTTCTTAATTGAAATGGTTTTTTTATTTTTAAGAGAAGTTCCAGCGGAGCACAATATTTATAGCATAATTTAAATCCTCAAAAAACAAAAAGCTCCAGCGGAGCGACACATTAATTTTTATCGAGACACATAGTTTTTATGAAAATACAATCCACAAACAGCAAGAATACTTGTTCCAAGATAAAACTGATAAGTATTTGATGGGTTATTTTGACCAATCAAAAGACAGTAGTTTACCTCTGCATTAGAGAAACTTTTTAACTTTATAGTTTTCATTTTTTAATGAAAAACGAATTAACTATTGAAACCAAAATGATTTTATTATGAAGAAAATTGCAATGCTGTGCTGTACTTTTTTGTTGATGGGAAAAACAATAGCTCAGGAAATTCCATTAGTAACTAATATTTCAGCTAGAAACAATATTACTTTAAACGGAAAATGGAGATATATTGTAGATCCTTTAGAAAACGGATATTTTAATTACCGTTTAGAACCTTTTAAAGACAATGGATTTTTCGAAAATAAAAAATGGAACACCACAGAATTAAGCGAATATAATTTTGCAACCTCAGCAGTTATGGATATTCCGTCTGATTGGAATTCGAAAGATCAAAGACTGTTTTTTTACGAAGGAACGGTTTGGTTTCAGAAAGACTTTAATTATAAGAAAGAGGCAAAATCGAAAGGAATTCTTCATTTCGGGGCAGTCAATTATGATGCAAAAGTCTACGTGAACGGAAAAATGGCAGGAACTCATATTGGAGGTTATACACCTTTTAATTTTGATGTAACCGATTTGTTAGTTGACGGAAACAATTTTGTAGTAGTAAAAGTCGATAACAAACGCCATAAAGACAACGTGCCAACGGTAAATATGGATTGGTGGAATTACGGCGGAATCACAAGAGACGTAACTCTGGCTCAAGTTCCGAATACGTATATCGAAGATTATTTGGTTCAATTGGATAAAAAAGAAAAAGGAAAAATTTCGGGTTGGATAAAACTAAACAGCGAATCGGCAAATCAAACGGTTTCGGTTTCCATTCCAGAATTGAAAATTAAAAAAAGCGTTACGACCGATGCTAAAGGAATTGCCTCTTTTGAAGTCAAAGCCAATCCTGTTTTATGGACACCTGAAAAACCAAAATTATATGATGTAACCATTTCTAAAGCAGACGAAAATATTGCTGATAAAATTGGTTTTAGAACCATTGAGACAAAAGGCAAAGAAATTCTATTAAACGGAAAAAAAGTCTTTTTACGCGGAATTAGCATTCACGAAGAAGCGCCATTTAGATCCGGAAGAGCTTGGTCTCAAAATGATGCGATTACGTTATTGACTTGGGCAAAAGAATTAGGCTGTAATTATGTTCGTTTAGCACATTATCCTCATAATGAAAATATGGTAAGAGAAGCTGAAAAAATGGGATTAATGATTTGGTCTGAAGTTCCTGTTTATTGGACTATTTCGTGGACAAATCCCGAAACTTATGCCAATGCAGAACATCAATTGCATGACATGATTTACCGTGATAAAAATCGTTGCGGAATTGTAATTTGGTCAATTGCAAACGAAACTCCGCATGGAGATGATAGAGATGTGTTTTTAAGCAAATTGGCAAAATACGCACGCACACAAGATAATTCTCGTTTAATAAGTATGGCAATGGAGGTTACTTCGAGTTCGAATAACATCAATACACTTCATGATAATATGAATGAATATGTAGATATCGTAAGTTTCAATCAATATTTGGGGTGGTACAGAGGAACTAACGAATCTTGCAAAGACATGCAATGGGTAATTCCGTATAACAAACCCGTTATTATAAGTGAATTTGGAGGCGAAGCGTTACAAGGTCTTCATGGCGATAAAAAAGAACGTTGGAACGAAGAATATCAAGAAGAATTGTACATTCAAAACACACAAATGTTCAACAGAATTGAAGGTCTAGCAGGGGTTTCTCCTTGGATTTTAGTCGATTTTAGATCGCCAAGAAGACAGTTGCCGAATATTCAGGATTTCTTCAATCGCAAAGGTTTAATTTCTGATCAGGGAATTAAAAAGAAAGCTTTTTATGTCATGAAAGATTGGTATGCACAAAAAGAAAAAGAATATAAGTAAACAAGATTTTTAAAATTTATTTTTGTCTGAAAAGTTGTATTTTTGGCATCATATAAAAATAAGTTTCTATTTACCGTTTTTCGGTATCATGCAGAACAAATTATGTAATCTACATATTTCTTATTTTTAAAGTCGTAATTATTATCTTTGAACTATGAGTACAGTAACTAGACCAAATCACATCGGGAGAAAAATTAGCCTCATTCGTGAGCTAAAAGACATGAAACAAGAAGCATTGGCAATTGCTTTGGGAATAAGCCAGCAAGCAGTTTCAAATATCGAAAATAGTGAAACTGTTGATGAACAAAAATTAATCGAAATTGCAAAAGCTTTAGATGTAACTGTTGAAGCTATCAAGAATTTTTCGGAGGAAGCTGTATTCAATTATTTCAATAATTTTTACGATAATAGTCAAGGAAGTGTCGGAAATCATGATGGAAACCATCACTGCACATTTAATCCATTAGATAAATTAATAGAATCTGTTGAAGAAAATAAAAAGCTTTACGAACGCCTTTTGCAAGCTGAAAAAGATAAAATCGAATATTTAGAAAAACTATTGAAAGGAAAATAGTTTTTGTATAAAAACTTAAATAGAGAGAACCTTCAAAGTCATTTTGATTTTGAAGGTTTTTTTGTGTTTTTTATGTAATTTTATTTGAAAAAATAGAAGACTTTAATGGAACTAGAAATTATCATAAGATTGCTTTTAGCAGCATTTTGGGGCGCTTTAATTGGTGCCGAAAGAGAATACAGAGGAAAAGCAGCTGGACTTCGCACGACAATAATGATTTCTGTTGGAGCTTGTTTTTTTACCTTAATGTCACAATGGATCGGAGGATCTGGGAATCCAGACCGTATAGCTTCTAATATTGTTACAGGTTTAGGTTTTCTTTGTGCGGGAGTAATCTTTAGATCAGACAATCATGTTTCGGGCATTACAACGGCAGCGACAATATGGTCGGTTGCGGCGGTTAGTATGGGAGTAGGAGCGGGTTATTATTTTGCTTCGGCTTGTGCGGCACTTATGATTCTTATAATTCTAACAATGCTTACCATTCTTCAAGATAAAATTGACCTCATCAACGAACATAAAACGCTTAGAATAACCTTTAAACGTTCAGACGCAGGACACGCAAGATGCAAAGAACTTTTTTCGACTTATGGTATAAAATCTAAACTGTTAGTGCAACACCGTAATATAGACCATATTATTTTAGAATGGCAAATACATGGTTCTAAACACGCCATAGAATCCTTATATGCTTCGCTTTTGCAAGATCCTATTTTTGAAGAATTAGTTTTATAAAAAAATAAGAATAATGAATTTTAATTTACAACCCGTTTTAGAAAATGATCTTTGCATTGTATATCCTTTAGAAGAAAAAGATTTTGATGCATTATATAAAGCAGCTTCCGATCCTAAAATTTGGGAACAGCATCCAAACAAAGACCGATGGAAAAAAGAAGTCTTTCAAAATTTTTTTGAAGGAGCCATGAAAAGTAAAGGCGCTTTTAAAATTATAAACAAAGAAACCGGAGAAGTTATCGGAAGTACACGATTTTACGATTTTGATCAAGAAGACGATAGTATTTTTATCGGCTATACTTTTTATGCTGTTTCGTGCTGGGGAAAAGGCGTGAATCAAAGTGTAAAAAAGACCATGCTGGATTATCTTTTTCAATATGTATCCAAAGTGAAATTTCATATTGGTTCAGAGAATATTCGTTCGCAAATTGCAATTTCGAGAGTAGGAGCAAAAAAAATAGCTGAAGAAGAAGTGGCTTATTTTGGAGAAAAACCAAAGTTGAATTTTGTTTATCAGATCGAAAAAACAAATTGAACACTGGTTCTAATACAGCAAATTACTGGTGTCTTTTGATTTTTTGTTTTATCACAAAACTATTTTATTTAAAAAGTTAAATTAAGATTACAATTCTTACATTAGCCAATTCAAAATTTGGACTATGGAGAATTTTATTCTTTTATCATTAATTGCATGTGTTGTCATTTTATTTAATAATTTTTCGAAATTAAAGAAGGAGAATGAATTTTTAGATTCTTCTTATTCAAAGATTAAGGAAGATTATAAATCTTTGAAAAAAGAAATTGAAGAAATAAAAAATCAGCTGATTCAACCTGATTTTAAACCTGGAGACTTGACTTCTACAGCAGAAGAGATTGAAATAATTTCTGAACCTATACCCGAAAATATACCTTTAATTATTCCAGATGCTGCTTCTCTTATTGACGATATTTCTCAAGAAAGCAATATTGTAGCAGCAGAAATTTCAGAAAGTCCAATATTAGTTTCAGATACTTTAACAGCTGATTCCTATAACGAAATTGAAGCAAACGAAAATTCTCAGTTTGTAGAAAATTTTGAAACGCTTCCTGTAAATAAAGAGACTCTAAATGATGATTCGAAAGAATTTGAAGAAGAGAAAATTTATGTAGAAAGCGCTTTTTCAGTTTTAATCAAAAAATTAGAACAGCAATTTGCCGAAAACTGGACCGGAATTCTTGGAACCGCAATTATGGTGTTAGGAATTGGTTATCTGAGTATTTATACAGCATTGAAAGTTTCGCCAATGTTCCGTGTATTAATTCTTTGGTTGTATGCTGGAATTTTAGCTGGATCTTATTATTTTTTAAAGAAGAAAGAAAAATGGTTCAAAACAGGACTTTGGCTTCGTAGCGCTGGAGCAAGTTTATTCTTGTTTGGCTGTTTTGGTGCATCGCAGATTCCAGCTCTTACATTTATAGATAATATTCCCCTTGCGTATTCGCTTATTGGAATCGGAATCGGAATCAATTTGTTTGTGGGATATATTATTAAGCAGCAAACTTTTTTATCGCTTCATACTATTTTGAGTATTTTAATTCTCTGTGTAATTCCCGAAAAACTATTAATTACATTTTTACTAGCGTCAGTCACTGCAACAGCGGGAATTATTTTATCGTACAAAGAAAAATGGGAGTATCATTTGTTAATTGTTATTTCTGGTTTTATAATATTTGATATTTGGTTTACACAAGGCACAAATGCGTTAAGTAAGTCTCAAAATATCTTCGCTATAATCGGTATTGTTTTGGTTTCGGTTAGCTGTATGTATATGCAATACAGAAGTATTTATGCCAATACAAGATTTGATAAAATTGCCTTTGTAACGCATTTAACCAATTGGATTTTATTTGCTTTAGGCCTGGTTTTGCATTCAACCGGAAGCAGAATCAAAATCTTTGTTTTGCTGGCCGCGGGTATTCTTTGCCTTTTTGCAACACTATTTGCCAGAAAGAAAAAGATTTTTTGGCTGTATCATCTTGACGGAATGGTTTCGTTTGTACTTTTTGCTTTAACCATTTTTATGCTTAATGATTGGAAAGTAGGTTATGATATAATCGCATGCGGATTGTACTTCTTAGTGGTTACATGCCTAATAATTGTTTACAAAAGCAAGGAAATTTTATTGCATAAAATATTTTTAGGACTCAATCATGCTTTAGGGATTTTTATTTTAGGATTCTTTATTTTGCACATCAATCCATCCTCAGTACAAACCAATATTACAAATATCTTTGCTTCCTTAATTGTGATGATAGTGGCAACATTGTCAGTTTCTGTTTTTTGTGTTGCAAGAAAAGAATTTTTAGAAACAGATGCTTTCGTTTTAAAGAAAGATTTGAGCTTAAATGGAATTCTCTCTATTCTGTTTTCAATGTTCTTTTTCATAAGCTGGTATCATACAATCGAAATTTCGTTCTATTATCCGCTTGTGTTTATTGCTTTATTGTGGTGTCTTTTGCGCTTCAAATTCAAAACAAACACATTTGATATAGGAAGATTTACTTTTTTAAACATTGCTATTGTAGTAGGTGTAGTATTAATTGCTATAGAAGCAAAATCTAATTTAGATATTTTTTATGCTCTAGGAATTATTGCTGTAATTATAGCAAACTGGTTTGTAAAGGAATTTTATACAGATAAAAGCATTATTAAAACAATTAGCATTGTGGGGGCAAATGCGTTACTTGTTTCGCTTTCTTATAAATATCTGTTTTTAGGAAATATTGTTCAAATTTTGCCTTGGATTGCTATTGCTATATTAAACCATGAATTTCTTTGGCTTCAATTTAAGCGAAAAACACTTTCTTCAGACAACCAAATTCTGCTGTATCTTTTTTGTGCGGTTTTTTTAATCTTCGGAAATGCTTTGTTTTTATATAACACTCAATTTTTAAATACTATCGAAATTGGATTGATTGCTTTGGGACTTTCTGCTGTCGAAGTTTATATTTTGTTTGCAGATAAAATAAGAAACAAGTCAAACGAGGTTATTTCTGGATGGGGAAGTTTCCATACATTAAATTGTGAGCTGATACTTCTTAATGCTTTAATTTTTGGTTTCTCTTGTATTGAACTTACCTATATTCCAATATATTTAGGAGGTTTGGCTATATTAATTTTTTGGATTTTTCAGAAAATTGAAAAATTTGGGCGTTACAACATTTATTCGTTTGTACTATTAATTGGAACAATATTTTTAAGTATTTATCAGGCCATTTTTGATGCCAATCCTGATAATAGAATTATACTTTATAGTGTGCAAGCCTTATGCGTTTTGCTATCTGTAGTTTATTATTATTTGCAAGTAAAAAGTACAAGAGAAGCAGGTAAAATGTTTATTTCAGTTTTACCGATTGTTCAAAACTTATGGATCATAACTTTATTATTTATTCAGGTAGAAATTGCTTATTTGCCAACTATATTTATGCTTTTGGCCATCTTGAATTTCGGTCTGATTTTATACAGAAAGATAAATTTAGCTCCAGAATCGATTTTAATTATTTCACTTTTGTCCATTTTAGTTTCTGCTTTTTACAGCGTCAAAAAGCTTAATGATTTTGATTTGATCGATTGGGGATTACAGCTATTGAGTGTGGCTTTATTGATTGTCTTAGTTATCCTGATCAAGAAAAAAGATTTCATAAAAGAATTGAAAGTAGATTTTCAAATTGTCATCAATCTTTGGCTTTCTACAATTATGTTTGCGCAATTAGAGCATAAATGGCTTCCTGTGTTTTGGGTCTCAACTGCTATTGTAAATAGTATTCTTTATTATAAAAAAATAGGAAACAAAAAGGAAATCAGTATTGTGTATTACTTACTGGCCAATTTTCATTTGGCTTTTGTAAGTTTCAATTATTTTGAATCTAGATTCGAATTTGTATACCTTATTATATTTGCGTTACTGGCACTATACATTTTTATTGTCTATAAATATATCGAAGATTTCGAATTTAAAAACAGCATTATTATTTATCCAGCCACTTTTAGTATTGGTTTATTTTTGTTCCTTACATTCGATAAAGGAATCTTAACCTTCTTCTGGATATTAGAATCTCTAGGATTGCTTATATTAGGTATTCTTCTTAAAGAAAAATATTTTAGATATGTATCATTGTCTTTGGTAGGAATTTGTGTTATACGACTCATGTTTTTTGACTTATCAAACGCAGATTTCCTAATCAGAGCTATGGTTTTATTAGGAGTTGGAATAGTACTTTTGATTATGAATACGCTATTTAAAAAATACAAAGAGCGATTTGATTAACATAAATCTTTCTCAATAAAAAGAACCACAAATTCATTTATTTGAATTTGTGGTTCTTGTGTTTTAGACCCTGATTTAATTTGTTTTTTTAGCTAAAATATCATTTCCTAAGTTTTGGTTTTTCTTGAATTATATTAAAATAAGAAGCGCTAAAAGCAGATAGACTTTTATAACCAACCAAATGAGCAATCTGACTTAAAGTATATTGTTTGGCATCTAAAAGTTCAATGCTTTTTAGAATACGAATTAGCTGCAAATATTTTTGAAGCGTAATATTTGTTTTCTGTTTAAAAATCCTTTGCAAACTTCGAACCGACATTTGGGCTAGATTGGCCAATTCGTCAATTTCAAAAGCATATTGATAATTTTTGTTGATGTAATCGCAAACAGGAATCAAACGGTCATCTGCAGGAACTGGAATTTGTAATGCATTGTTTTCTTTGCAAAAGTTAGGAAGACTCGTTAAAATCGCTTTTAAGAAATTGGACTGTTCTTCATTTTCTGTTAAAAGTTTATCCCATTTTTGAGCATAAAGAATCATTTCTTTTAAAACATTGGGAGCCGAGAAAACATGCACATTTTGAAAAAAATCTTGCGTGGGAACAGATTTGAATAAAGCAATTATCAAGTTTACGGTTTTAGATTCCGAAGAAATGCGATGTTCTTTTTTGGTCGGAATCCAGATAACATGGTTTTGCGGAACGAGATAAGTCTTTTCTTCAATATGAAAATATTGATAACCCTCTTCTACATAAGTTAATTGGTAACGTTCGTGCGTGTGCAGATATTCGTCATGCTGCCAGTTTTGGTCGTACCAAACATAAGCGTTTGTTGATATATTGTCTAGAAATTGACCTTCCGTTGGTTCAGATAAGCCACATTTTAAATTGGCGTTTTGCATGTACTTTTTGGCAAAGTTAATAAAAACGTCATCGCTAATTTTGTAAATGAATATAATTTACAATAACATGAATAAACTACATCTCTTTTGGATCGGTATTTTGACATTATTAGTGATCCATACAAGTGAAGCGCAGAATAAAAAAACGAACATATTGGTACTTATACATTCTGACAATGGCGGAACTTACGAATTGGCAAAAGAAATTGCTAAAGGAATCGAGAGTGATCAAAATGCTACAGCAATTATAAAACAGGTAAAAACGGCAACTAATTCAAAATTAAAAGAAATTCCAGTTGCAACGGTTGAGGAGTTGCCATCGTATGACGGAATCGCGTTTGGTTCTCCTGTTTATTTTGGAAATATTAGTACTGCCATGAGTGAGTTTCTCTCTAAAACAGTCAATTTATGGACGAATCATGCTTTAGAAGGAATGCCTGCAATGGTTTTCATGTCGGCAGGAAGTGGCGCTGGAAAAGAATTGGCTTTACAGTCTTTTTGGAATAGCTTGGCTGTGCATGGAATGGTTTTGGTTTCAAACGGAATTAGAGGTAATGAAAAAATCGACAAGAAAATTCCGCAGGGAAATTCTGTTTTAGGAACCACAAGTTTGGCTTCCTTAAAAGATGTTGAAAGACCAACAAAAGATGAACGTTATTTAGCCGAATTGCAAGGAAAAAATTTTGCTAAAGTTGCTTCTGCTTTAAAAGGAACTTTTGCTAAGAAAGAAATAACAGTAAAACAAGAATCTTCAATTAATGCTATTTTAAAATCGAAGAATATTGTATTGCCGCAAGTTCCTAAACCAGCAGGAAATTATCAGCCATATGTTCGTACAGGAAATTTGATATTTATTAATCAAGTGGCTTTAAAAGATGGAAAAATCCTGAATCCAGGAAAATTAGGAGTGAATGTTGATGAACAGCAAGTTAAAGACGCAACCGAACAGACAATGCTAAACGTAATTTCGGTTTTGAATGAAGCAGTTGACGGAGATTTAAACCGTGTAAAACGTTGCGTACAATTGACAGGAATTTTTAACACCAAAGACGATTATACCAAACACGCCGATTTAATGAACGTTGCTTCAAATCTTACTGTTGAAATTTTTGGCGAAAAAGGAAAACATGCTAGAGCGACTTTCGGAGCTTCTTCAATTCCGGTAAATTCTTCAGTAGAAATACAAGCTGTTTTTGAGGTAGAATAAAATTAGCTTAAAAAGAAAAACTCCTTAAATGTTTTATTTAAGGAGTTTTTGAATTTATGAAATGGTTGTTTATTTATTTCACCAAGTAAGGAACCTGATCTGCTTCGCAAAGTCTAAAATAGCCCAAAGCAAAATTAGTAGCATCGGTTGTATTTACAATGTTTCCTCTAATATTTCCAGGAGGAATAGAAAACGGATTAGAATTTGAAGCTTCTAGAATTAATTTCCAATAATTATAGAAATTTTTAGAAACACCTCTATGCGTAATTGTTACAGTCGTTCCCGTTTTTATATCGTCTTCATGAGAATATCTTGTACTGATTTCGTTTCCGTTATAAAATTCATCATTTGTGATTTCATATTCTGGATAAATCAAAAATGAACTTTGATAATCAGTCACATAATAATTGGTTTGATCTGCAGGATCAGTGTAATAAAAAGTCAATTCAATGATATCTGTTCCGTCAAAATCTTTAACAATATTTTGCTCCACTTTATTAATTGGAGTTACAGAAGTCAATTTTTCAACAGCTGTAAAACTTTGGCCTTCGGCATCAACAAATAATTTATAATCAGCATTAAGTACAGGAACAAAATTGGTGCATTTGTACACTCCAGCTTCGGTTTCGTTAAAAGTAAAAGTATCGCCATTACCGTTTTCTACTCGTACCTGCGCACCCGAAACTTTTGGCGTCGAGCCGCTGTAGTAAGGAGCTGTTTTACTAATTTTTATAGTTTGTTCTTTCCCGTCGGTTCCTTTTTTCCAAATAATTTCAGCATCAATAACCAGTTTGGTTTCACCAGTTGGCAAATCAAGATTGACCACATCTTCGCATGAAGCAAAAGAAAAAACAAAAAGTAGAGTTATTAATGCCAGTGCTTTGTTCATTATGTGTTTTTTTAATTTATTCATAGCATTAAAATTTAAAATTATAAGTAACTCCAGGTACAATTCCGAAAATAGAAAGTCTTCGGGTTTCATTTGCTCCTGTGTCTTCATTGGTTGTAAAACTCATAGAAGCTGCATTTTTTCTGTTGTAAACGTTGTAAAGGCTAAATACCCAATAGCTTTGCCACCCTTTCTTTTTGTCTGGTTTTGGCGTATAAGTCGCTGCGAGATCAAGATGGTGGAAAAGTGGTAATCTGTTTTCGTTTCTTAAAGAATAATTTGGAACATGGATGCCGCCCATTTCATAATAACCATTAGGATACGTTACTGGCTGACCAGATTGTAAAGTGAAATTACTATTGAAAGACCATTTCGGATTCAATTCATAACTTCCCACAATGCTTAAATTATGCAATTTGTCATATCCAGATAAATACCAATTACCGTTTGCAATTCCCGGTTCTTCAGGAGTTCTTCCTGGTGTTTTTTGTTCGGCTCTAGATAAGGTATATGAAACCCATCCTGTGAATACGCCAGTATTTTTTCTAAACAGTAATTCCATTCCATAAGATCTGGCTTTCCCGTTTAGAATAACTTGCTCAATGTTGTTGTTAGCCAAAACATCAGCACCGTCAATATAGTCAATACGATTTTGAACATTTTTATAAAATAATTCAGTTTCTAAAGAGTAATCTCCGTCTTTAAAATTTCTAAAATAACCCATCGCATACTGATCCAAAAGCTGAGGTTTTGTAAAAGGTCCGCTTGGAGTCCAGATGCTCATTGGTAAAGGAGATTGTGTGTTTGATAAAATATGAATGTACTGCGCCATTCTGTTGTAACTTGCTTTTATAGAAGTTTCGTCATTAAAGGCATAAGATAAAGCAGCTCTAGGTTCAAAATTATTGAATTTGCTGATAGTTTTTCCTTTTCCGTAAGTAATGCTTCCGTTTGGCGTTCCTTCTTCATAAATATTGTATAACGGATTATACACTACTGCCTGACCATTTTCGTAAGTGCTTATTGTTTCATCTCCTAAACGATAAAACATGCTGTAGCGAAGTCCGTAACGGAAATTCAATTTCTCAGTAATCTGATTTTCGAAATCAACAAAAGCAGATGCTTCTAAAGCATATTTTTTATCCAATTGCATATAATTGAACTGAGAATCTGGGCTAGTTGGTTTTACAACTCCCGGATTGAAATTATAATACAAACCATCAACACCATAATTGATTTTAAATTTCTCAGACTGCTGAAGATTCCAATTGTATTTCAATCCGTAACTCTGAATGTTGCTGTCCCATTTAAAGCTTTCAATCGGAATTTCTAAATTAAATCTGTAATCACTATAGAACGTTGATAAATTACTGCTTAAGCGATCAGAAAATTTATGTTTCCAGCTCAAAATTCCCATTGTGCTTCCATAAGTGCTTGCAAAACGATCATTAATATCGAATACGTCATTTCCGAAATAACCAGAAAATGAAAGCGTGTTTTTGGCGTTAAAACGATAGTTCAGCTTTGTATTCAAATCATAAAACATTGCTGAGTTATTATTATCAGCCAATTTCATAAATAAATGTGCATAAGAAGCACGCCCAGAAAGAATAAAAGAACCTTTTTCTTTTTGCAACGGACCTTGAACTAAAAGACGGCTCGAAATAATCCCGATTCCTCCATTAACTTTATACTCTTCAAAATCTCCCGTTTGTTGCGTAACATCTAAAACAGAAGAAACGCGTCCTCCAAATTTTGACGGAATTCCTCCTTTGTATAAATCTAAACCGTTTACGATATCAGCATTAAAAATAGAAAAGAACCCGAACATATGCGAATCTGCATAAACAGGAGCACCATCTAAAAGAATCAAATTCTGATCGGCAGCACCACCGCGAACATTAAAGCCAGAAGAAGCTTCTCCAGCATTGGTAACTCCAGGCAAAGTCAAAATCGATTTTAAAGGATCGGCTTCTCCCATTGCAACTGGAATTTTTTTGATTTCCTGCATAGAAAGCCTGTTAACACTCATTTGGGTTGTTTTAATGTCAACTGCTTTATTATTCATTACAATAACTTCTCCCAATTGCTGACTGTCAGAATCGATGTTGAAATTAACCTTAGTGTCATCAGAAACAGAAACTCGTTTTTCTTCATTTTTAAATCCAACATAACTTACCTGAACGGTATAATTTCCATTTGGAACATCGATGCTATATTTTCCGTTAGGATCTGTTACAACACCAGTTTCGAGTTCTTTAATGTAGACATTAGCGCCAATAACAGGTTGTCTTTCGTCATCAAGAACGTGGCCGGTCAGCTTGCTTTTTTTTTTGGCAGGCTTTTGAGTTTGTTGCGTTTTCTGCTTAACAAAAATATTATTGCCAACTATAGAAAATTGTACAGACGAAATTTTATTCAATTCCGTAATAAGACTGCTGATTTCAATATTCTTAAAAGTATTTTTCTGAGTAAAATACTTTTTATTGGTATCAATTTGATCAGTAAAAGCAAATTTAAGATCGGTTTGATTTTCGATCTGTTTAAAGAATTCTTTTAAAGTTACATTTTGGTCAACAGTTACGGTAACGCTTTGAGCGGACATACACAAACTGAATAAAAAAAAGCATGCTGAAATTATATGCTTCATGAAATTTTGTATTTTTGAATATTATTAAATGGATAACTTAATGTTATCCTGAACATTAAGGAGGATGTGGAGTTTCGCGGCTTACATCCTTTTTTGTCTTCATTGAAAAGTAATCTGCTTTAAATCTTCATTTATTTCAAAGTTTAGGTTATACATTTCTGATAGTAATTGTAAAATCGTTTTTAAATCTTCTTTTCTATTGATTCGAATTGTGATTTTCTGATTTTGGTTTTCTTTCGGAAGAACCACTTTATAGCCATAATTCTCTTCGATGTAATGGCTTATCGCAGAAAGATTTTCATTATCAAAATCTACAAAACGGCTAAATTCTGATACCGAAGCGGTTTGGTTTCCGTAGGTGAATTTTTCTCCCGGTTTCAAAATCCATTTTTGATTTTGACCTTTCACATTCATCTGAACGCTTCCTTCAAATAATTCAACAGTAATTTCTTCATTTTTAGATTCTTTCACTATAAAGGAAGTTCCTAAAACGGTAGTTGTTGTTTCATCGCAAAAAACCTGAAATGGATGCTGTTTGTCTTTCTTAACTTTAAAATAGGCCTCGCCATCCATTTGGATTTTTCTATTTAAAGCAAAATCGTTTCCATAAATAATTTTAGAATTTGGAGCCAATTCTACTTTTGAGCTATCTGGCAAAACCACATATTTTATTGTTGAGGTTTTATTTTCGATTACATTTTCAGAAAGAACTACATTTTCAGCTGAAGGGTTTTCTGTAAAATAAAATCCAGTTCCAATAAGAGCAAAAAGTAAAACCGAAGCCGCCGCATAAAGATGCCAAGGCTTAAATTTTCTTTTCTTTTTTGAAAATGTTATAGAATGAAATTGTTCCCATGAAGCTTCTTTTTCATCTTCGGAGTGAGAAAGGGGAGACTCTTTCCATAATTTTTTAAATTCTTCGTCAAATTTTTCCTGATCCATCTTTTCTAGATATTAAATGATTTGACAATGAAATCCTTGTTTACTGAAAACACGATAAACCATTTCTTTAATATCACGGTTGGTTTCGATTTTGAGGATGTTTTCGCGTCCCTGACGATCAAAATTGATGATACAGTCAGAAATGACAAACTGAAGATAAGCTACAAGCAAGCTGGCATCTTTCTTTGTTTTTACATTAGTTTTATACGCTTCGATATGCATTTTTAGTTCTTGTTTTATAGTATAACAAACGAGAACTAAAAAGTTCCTAATGGTTTTCGATTTTTTTTCGAATAAATTTACTGGCGAGATAAATATGATTGGCAATGGTCTTTTCAGAAAGATCCGTTATTTCTGCAATCTCCTTATAGCTAAGGTTTTCCAGTTTATGTAAAGTGAAGATTTTTTGTTGCTGTTCTGGAAGCTGATTAATGAAATTTTGTAGTTTTTCTTGCCTTTCTTCAAAAATTCCAGAGTCTGATTCTTCCTGTGGCACGTCAACTTGATTCGGATCAAGCTGAATTATTTTATTTTCTCTGTTAACGTGATTGATAATAATGTTTTTGCAGATAACAAATATCTGTTTGTCAAACAAAACATCTTCGTTAAGCAGTTCTCTTTTATTATATAGTCTTATGAAAGTTTCCTGAACAAAGTCTTCAGGAGTAAATACAGAAGAGTTAAATCGTTTGGCAATATTTATTAGTTTATCGTAGTAGCTGAAGTAAACTTCCTTAAAAGCCGCTTCATTACCTTTTTTTAAACTTAAAATAAATTTTTTATTGTCCATAACGAAAATATCGTAACTAGCTTCCTAGTCTAAACTCATTGGTATCAATATTATTGTATTCAGAAATTTGAGCAATTTCAAATCAGAAATGTAATAAGTTGCAAAGAACTGTAATTAAATTTAAGATTTGACGCTTTTGCAGCAGAAATGTTACAAATAGGGGGAAGCTTTTTTTTCTGGTGGAGTAAAATTAAGAAGAATGTTTTGGAGTTGAGGACTTTTTTTTAGTAAAAATGGAAAGCAATTATTCTCTTTTTATTGCTGAAAATGTATCGTCAATTTGACACTGCTTATAAAAGCATTTTATAAGCAGCTGTAAGTTTATCTAAAAAAAGAAAAAGCTTTTCGTTCATTTCTGTATAATTATGAGAAAGAATTTCTTCAGGATTTTGAACAAATGGATATTTTTTGCTTTTGGCTAATAAATCAGTTTCACTTTCAATTAAAAGAGAAACGACTTTGGTTGTGAGTTCCATATGACATTGAAAGCCATAAACAAGATCAGAATAAGAAACAATCTGAACAGGACACCCTTCGCTAAAAGCTAAGACTTTACTTTCTTTGGTTAAACCTGGCATATCGTTGTGCCAATGGCCAACATTTAAAGTGGTGCCAAAATGATTTATTTTGTCGTCTATTAATCCTTCTTTGGTTAAAGTAATCGGAAAGACTCCAATTTCTTTTTCTGGACTATGACCAAAATTTGCTCCTAAAGCTTCGCTAATAAGTTGCGATCCTAAACAAACTCCCACAACTGCTTTTCCTAGAGAAATGCATTTTCGAATCAAAGCAATTTCAGCTTCAGCATTAAAATAACGACATTCTTTAAGAGTCATGTTTGGACTTTGAGGTCCGCCCATTACAATCAGCATGTCTATAAAATCAGCAGAATCTGGCAAAGCTTCATTTTTATAAACTTTAGAAAAAGTTATTTTGTGATTTCTGCTTTCTGCCCAATTCAAATACGCGCCTGGAGCTTCGTAAGTTTCGTGTTGTATAAAGTGTATGTTCATTCGATCTAAAAAAATTACAGCAAATATATTAGGATAAAGAGCGTTTTTGATAGTCCACTTTTTCTTTTACTGAAATAGTCCAGATTTAAGAATTTAGCATAAGAATCATCTGAATATCAACTCTATCATAAGCTGACGAAAGGCCTGTTACTTCTTTAAATCCTAATTTCTCATACAATTTAATAGCTGGTTTCAATTTGGTATTGCTTTCTAAATAAATTTTAGAAGCTCCTTTTTCTTTAGCCCATTTTATCGCAGATTCTGCCAATAATAATCCAACACCTTTTCCTTGCGCTTTCGGATTAACGGCCATTTTGGCTAATTCGTAATCGTAATCTTTTCCTTCACTTTTTATTAATGCGCAAACGCCTAAAACTTCCTCGTTTAAAACTGCAGCAAAAATTTCTCCGCCTTTGTTTATAATGTAATCTTCGGCATGATCAAGCGCTTTTACATCATTTGGTTCAACTACAAAATAATTTGAAATCCATTCTATGTTTAAATCCTTGAAATCTTTTTTGTATTTCGGGTTATAAGTTACTATTTCTACTTGTTCGTTATTTTTCATAATGCTATTAAATACTATTTTTTATTATTCTGCCCAATTTTTCCAGATCAGAATTTACGCGTTCATTCCATTCTAAAACATAGGTTAATCTCATGCAGTTGTTGTATTGATTGTACTGCGAAAAAATTCTTCCTGGTGCAAAGACGATTTTTTGAGCGAGAGCAGTGTTGTATAATTCTGTTGTAGAAATTCTTTCATCTAATTCTATCCATAACATAAAACCGCCTTTTGGCTGTGCTATTTTGGTGTTGTCTGGAAAATAAGATTCTACAGCACGGCTAATCTGAAGATAATTATTGTAAAGCTTATTTCTAAAAGACCTCAGATGATGATCGTAACGTCCATGTTCTAAGAAATCTGCAATGACATCTGAATATAAAGAAGAATTGCAAACCGTTTGAACTAGTTTTTGACGTATGATTTTATCTTTAAATTTTCCGGGTGCAATCCATCCAACGCGATAACCTGGTGCAAGCGTTTTAGAAACAGATCCGATCCACAAAACCAAACCAGCTTCGTCATAAAATTTGCAAGGCTTTGGGCGTTCTGAACCAAAGTAAAGATTGCCGTAAATATCGTCTTCAATTAATGGAATATTATATTGTGTTATCAGTCGTACCAGTTCTTGCTTGTTTTCATCAGGCATTTGAAACCCCATTGGATTATTAAAATTAGTAACAAAACAACAGGCCTTTATTTCAGGCATTACTTTTTTTAAAGCGTCGAGATCTATTCCATACAAAGGATGGGTCGGAATTTCAACAGCTTTTAAACCTAATGCCTTAATGGCTTGAAGTATTCCAAAATAAGCAGGACTTTCTACAGCAACACTGTCTCCTGGAGATGTCACGGCCATAAGTGCATTGTACATAGCATGCATAGCGCCAGAAGTAATTACAAGATCGTCTTCGGTAATTTTTCCTTCCATAACAAGTGCCCATTTTGCAATGGCACGTCGAAGTTCTTCAGATCCTTGAACGGGTTCGTAGGTTGTGCCGGCGTCACTTCTATTTCGTACAGCATTGATGATTCCTTTGTTAAGTTTTGCAATTGGAAGAAAATTTTTTCCAGGTAATCCAAGTGCAAATTGTGTTACATCGGTTTGATTGATGGTACCGAAAACTTTATCAATAAGATCTTCGGGTGTATTTTCTGTTTCGTGATTGTTTATACTCGCAATTGTTGGAAGTGCCGTTGTGCGTTGTGAACTTTTGCTTACATAGTATCCCGTTTTTGGACGAGATTCTATAAGAGAACGGCTTTCGAGTTCTAAATATGCTTGTTTAATAGTATTAAGACTAACATTATATAGTTTTTGTGCACTTCGTACAGAAGGCAGTTTGTCGCCAAGCATTAATGTTTCAGTGTGAATTTGATCTTCAATGATTTTGGCAATTTTTAAATATAATGTTTCTTGATTCTTCATTGTGCTTTTTCTTAAGCGTTTAAAGGTTGAGATAATGAATAAAATGTTCGGTACTTTTTTTTAGTTGTTCAGCATTATTGAAATTGGCACTTCTTTTTTTCGTTAGAAATTTTTTGATGTATTCATTAAATGCTGCTTTATCTTCATTTGTCAAACTTCCGTTATCATAAATTTTAAATCCGATTTCATTATTTTCATCCAATACTAAACTTGCAAACGAATTTATTTCATTGTCTTTTTCGCAGAGAAGAAAAGGCATTCCAAAAAGCATTTTATCTTCAGCTTTTTCACGCATGTTCTGAATGAAGATGTTTTGCAAAATCTCCATATCAAATACATAAACTTCTCTAAATGTTGTTTTTTTCTGTGTTGCTGCTTTAGATTCCATATCTTTTTTTAGCAAAATTATTGCTATCGGGTTTATGGGTACAGATACAGAAAAAACTTTTTTTACGGGTACAGATTAAAATTACTGTTTTTTGTTGAGAGGAAGAAATAATTGTAAAAAGAAAGTCCCTGAATGCAATTCAAGGACTTTAAATTATAAAGAAGAAAAGGGAATTAGTTATTGATTTTCCTTTTCTAAATCGGCAGCAGAAATCTGATCTAATATATTCGTTTGATTTGGCGAAATATAGTTTTTATTTTCGATCGTTGCTTCTTTCTTAAAAAGAAGATCTAAGGCATTATATAGTTTTAATAAAACATCACGATCTGCTTTATCAATTTCTAAAGCAGTGTTAAAGTTAAAAACATAATTATTCGAATTGCGTACTTCGACTTTTATTGTTTTTGATGTGATCTTAAATTTAACTATATCCATATGTTTGTAAATTACCTTTGCAAAATAACTATTTTAATGGCAGTTTTTGCGGATATTTTTTGATTTTTTAATTACAAATATTTTTTATTCTCCTCTTTTAATTTTAGCAATACATCCATTGCTTTTTGCGCGTCATTTTCATCAACAAATATATGGTCGTGCAAATAGGCAGCAACTACATTGCAGCTTATATTGGCTTTTCCTAAAGCTTGAGAAAATGCAGCAGTTAAACCTACTGCAGCCAAAGAAGAATGAACTTCTAAAGTAATCCAAGAAGCAACATAAGAGAAGTTAAGATTAAGTTCTTCTGCAAAGTATTTTTCTAGTACAACTGTAATTCCTTCTTGCTCTTTAAATAGAAATAAAATTTTAGAAAAAGGAATTAAATCTAAAGAATCTACTTTGGTGAAAACATACTTTCCGTTATTAAGAAGAGGATTAAGATTCTCTAAAATAGTGCTCAAATTTGTTTCGCCTTCCATAAAAATAGGGTTGATTTTTATTTAAAAATAATAAAAAACCCTTAAACATTTCTGCTTAAGGGTTTTACCTTCTAGTAGCGAGGACGGGAGTTGAACCCGTGACCTCAGGGTTATGAATCCTGCGCTCTAACCAACTGAGCTACCTCGCCTGGACTGCTATCATGAATTCGTGATTGCGGGTGCAAAGATAGAAATAATATTAAAGCGTGCAAGCATAAATTGAAGAAAAAAAAATATTTTTAAAAATGCATTGTTTTTGGACATATATTCTTATATTTCGAAAAAATTAAAAGTAGCACATGGATTCAAAAATACGTTACGAAATCGAGTTTCCGATCAATTCTTCGCCACAATTATTGTATCAATATATATCAACGCCGTCAGGTTTACAAGAATGGTTTGCTGACAATGTTAATTCAAGAGGTGAAATTTTTACTTTCATCTGGAATGATTCGCAGGAAAAAGCACGTTTGGCTTCAAAAAAATCTGGAGAAAAAGTAAAATTCAAATGGGTTGATGATAGCAGTAAAGATACCGAGTACTTTTTTGAACTTCATATTTTAGTTGATGAGTTGACTAAAGATGTATCGCTTATGGTAGTCGATTTTGCTGATAAAGAAGAATTAGGCGAGGCTAAACAATTGTGGGAGAACCAAATCTCAGATCTAAAACATCTTATAGGATCTGTTTAGTAAAAGTCTATTTTATACCTTATATTTGCCCTGAACAAAATTCAGGGTTTTTTTATGATTAATTTTAACGGAAACATAGCGCAAGAAGATACAATATTAACTCAAAACCGCGCTTTTTTATACGGAGACGGTATCTTTGAAACAGTAAAAATTATCAATGGAAAAATCTTGTTTCTTGAGGATCATTATTTTAGGCTAATGGCTTCTATGCGAGTAGTGAGAATGATGATTCCGATGGATTTTACAATGGAATATTTTGAAGAGCAAATTCTGAACTTGGTAAAAGAACAAGGAATTGCATCTTCAGCTCGCGCAAGAATAACAGTTTTTAGAAATGATGGTGGTTTGTATCTTCCGAAAACTAATGATATCTCATTCTTAATCAATGCAACTCCAATTGAGGGTGTTTCTTATATTATAAATTCAAACGAATACGAAGTAGATTTGTATAAGGATTTCTATGTGACAAAACAGTTATTGTCGTCTCTTAAAACGACTAATAAAATGATTAATGTTACTGGAAGCATCTATGCGCACGAAAATGACCTTGCCAATTGCATTTTGCTAAATGACAGTAAAAATGTAGTAGAGGCGCTTCAGGGAAATATTTTCATGCTAACAGGTAAAAAGCTTATTACCCCTCCAGTTTCAGAAGGAGCTTTAAACGGAATTATGCGTAAACAAATTTTAGCGATTGCTAAAAAAATAGAAGGCATAGAAGTGCTAGAAGAAATAATTTCGCCATTTGATCTTCAAAAAGCAGACGAATTATTTCTGACTAATGTAATCATGGGAATACAGCCGATAACTAAATATCGAAAAAAAGAGTTTACAACAAATCTGGCTCATTTATTAGTGCAGAAACTAAATGAATCCATAGCAGAAAATTAATTCAGATATGGATTTTCTGGTGCGTTAGACCAAATAAGATAATCACCGCCTAGCTCAATAATCTGCTCTTTCCAAAAGTGAGTGGTAGATTTTCCGATAATTTTATTTTTATAATTATTATCAGCAATAATCCAAGAGTTTCCTTGCATCTCATTCTCAAGCTGATTTTCTTCCCAACCGGTATAACCTAAGAAAAAACGAATATTATTTTTGCTAATAGATCCGTTGTTTATAAGGTCTTTGGTGGACTCAAAATCGCCTCCCCAATAAATTCCATTTGAAATCTCCACACTGTTTGGAATTAACTCAGGAATATTATGGATAAAATAAAGGTTGTCTTGTTCTACAGGGCCTCCGTTATATATCTTAAAGTTAGCATCAATCTCAGGGATTAAGTCATTAATAGTATATTTTAATGGCTTATTAATTATAAAACCTATTGATCCTTCTTTGTTATGGTCTGCTAATAAAATTACCGATCTGTTAAAAGATAAATCTCCAATTATTGAAGGCTCGGCAATAAGCAGGTGTCCTTTTTTTAATTTTTCTGAAATCATACGGTTACAATTTTTATTAAATTTAATCATAAAAAAATTAAAATCACAAAAAAAATCGTTAAACCGCATAAAAAAACCTCCCATATGGAAGGTTTTAATTATATTATAAGTTTAGAGAACTTTCTTACTTAGTTCACTGCACCTTCTAATTCAGCTCCAGCTTTGAATTTTACAACGTTTTTAGCTGCGATTTTGATAGTTTTTCCTGTTTGAGGGTTTCTACCGTCTCTAGCAGCTCTTGAAGATACTGACCATGATCCGAAACCTACTAATGAAACTCTTCCACCTTTTTTCAAAGTAGTTCCTACATTACCTAAAAAAGACTCTAAAGCTAATTTCGCCGCAGCTTTTGTAATTCCTGCATCAGCAGCGATAGCATCGATTAATTCTGATTTGTTCATAATAATTAGTTATTAATTGTTGGTTAAAAAAAATTGTTAATACACAAATTTAGTAGGAAATCCGTTGCGTGCAAGTGTTTTCTTTATTTTTAGCAAAAATTGTTAATAACTTGCTTTTTTTGTTCATAAAGAGTGTTGTTTATCGATAAAAAGTAGGTGCAAACCCCTGTTTTACTGACCTTAATACACTTTTGCAGACTCCGAAAAACTCACTCCATTTAATAATTCTGAAGCAAGCATTCTCTTTTTTCCTGGAAATTGTAGACTTAATAACTGAATAAAGCCATCTTTTATTGCAATCTTGATTTCTTTTTTAGTACTAATTAGCTTTCCAATCTCATAAGAGTGTGATTCTGAGACTAGTTTTGCTTCATAAATTTTGATGTTTAATTCTTCATTTTGGTCTTTCAAAAAGCACCAAGAAGCGGGATAAGGACTTAAACCTCGAATTAAGTTGTTGATTTCTGTCCCAGATTTGGTCCAATCAATTTTGCAGTTTTCTTTATTTAGTTTGTAAGCCGTTTTAATATCGTCATTATCTTCTTGAATTGTTGTGGTAACATTTCCGTTTTCAATAACCTTTAAAGTGTCAATTACAGTTGTGCTTCCTAATTCCATTAAACGATCATGCAGTTGTCCTGCCGTTTCTTCTGGTTCAATATTGATTTCAGAATTTAAAATCATTGCACCAGTATCAATTTTATCATCTATAAAAAAAGTGGTAACTCCAGTTTTAGTTTCACCATTAATAATTGCCCAGTTAATTGGAGCGGCTCCACGATAATTTGGAAGCAATGAAGCATGAAGATTAAAAGTTCCTAAACTTGGCATTTCCCAAACCACTTTTGGTAGCATTCTAAAAGCAACTACGATTTGTAAATTAGCATTTAACGCTTTTAATTCTGCTAAGAAACTTTCATCTTTTAAATTGGTTGGCTGTAATAAAGTAAGATTGTTTGCAAGCGCATATTCTTTTACTGCAGAATATTTTATTTTTTGTCCGCGACCTGCTGGTTTATCTGCAGCAGTAATTACGCCCACGACTTCGTAGTTATTTTTGATAATGGTATCCAAAATGCCAACAGCAAATTCTGGCGTTCCCATAAATATAATTCTCAATTTCTCCATTATGATTTTAAAGTGTATTTATTATTCGCTTGTATAATGATATGATTATTTTCGAGTAATTCCTGAAGAACCGATAGAATATCTTTGCTATTCATTTTTATCTGGTTTTCAATTTCTCTCGAAGTCAGCGAAGCGTTTTTCAATAGAGATAAAATCCTATCTGCAATCGAATCGGCTTCGGTAATTTTTCCTTTTAGTGTAATGCAGTACGAACAAATGCCGCAATTTTCTCTGGTTTCTTCTCCAAAATAGTTTAAAACCAATCTGTTTTTGCAGGTTTTATTGTCTTTTATATAATGTAAAACAGACAAAAGCTGTTCTTTTTTAACTTCATTTTGTTTTTCTAAATACTTTGAAACCCTATTTATAGTAAGGTCGTCTTCACGGACTTCATTAAATAAAATGGTAGCGTCGTTGTTTTTAGATTTGTATTCTATAATTTCTTTTTCTTTCAGTTTTTCTAAAACCGCAATAATTTGTTCTTCAGACCGATTTGATTTTTTTGCAATTAATCCTAAATTCAAATTAGCTTTTACATCGTAAATGCCTGGATAAGTTCTTAAAATTGCCAAAATAATTTCTTCATCATTCGGATTCAAGCTCATATATCGAATCACTTCTTTAGACTCAATCAAAAATTGTACGCTAATTTTTTCTGAAAATTCCTGAGACATTGTAATAATTCCTTGCTGGCTCAAAAACTGCAAAGCATTGTATGTTTTGAGAGTAGGGAATTCGTATTTATTGCAAAAATGATTCAATTTGAACGAGAAAGTTTCGTCTAAACCTTCTCCGTATGCAATCTGAAAATAATTGCAGAGTTTGATGTACATCGTTTTTAAAAACTTCTTATCAGGAAGAATATTTATAAACTGCTGTTCGGTCTGGATCATGTCTGAATTATTGTAAAGCAAGACCGAAAAAGCTTTTTCGCCATTTCGTCCAGCCCTGCCAGACTCTTGATAATAATTTTCTATATTTTCTGGAAGCTGTGTATGAATAACAGTTTTAACATTGTCTTTGTCAATTCCCATTCCAAAAGCATTTGTTGCCACAATAACCTGAGCTTGTTGTGACATCCATAATTGCATGTTTTTGTCTTTTTCTTTAGCCGAAAGACCACCGTGATAATAAGTCGAAGTGAATCCTAAAGATTGCAATTGAGAAGACATGTTTAAACACGCTTTACGATTTCGTACATATATAATAGAAGGCTGCGGATTTTTTTTAAGAATTTGTTCAGTTCTATAAAGTTTATCTTCAACTTCAAAAACCATATAAGCAATGTTTTTTCGCTCAAACGATTGTTGAAAATGTCTTGGATTTTTTAATTCTAATTGTGTTCTGATATCTTCAATAACTCTCGGAGTTGCCGTTGCTGTTAAAGCCAAAAAAGGAATTTTCGGAAAGTGTTTTTTAAGTTCTGAAATTTTAAGATAAGCAGGTCTAAAATCATGACCCCATTGCGAAACACAGTGCGCTTCGTCAATAGCAATTAAATTTATGGGTAAATTTTTAATACGCTCCAAAATCCAGTCCGATTGTAATCTTTCTGGAGATAGATATAAGAATTTGTAATTTCCGTATTGGCAATTGTCTAGAAGATCGATCAATTCTTCGGTATGAATTCCGCCTGTAAGAGCAATTGCTTTAATGTCTCTTTTTTGCAGATTAGCAACCTGATCTTTCATTAAAGCAATTAAAGGAGAAATAACAAGACAGATTCCTTCCTGCATCATGGCGGGAACCTGAAAACAAATCGATTTTCCGCCGCCCGTAGGAAGTACGGCAAAAGTATCCTGTCCTTCAAGAACAGAGTCAATAATTTCTTTTTGCAACGGTCTAAAACTGTCGTGTTTCCAGTATTTTAGAAGAATATCCTGCGCTCCGAGCATTGCTTTAGTTTTAAAGTTAAAAATTTAGAAAAACAGTTTCTAGTTTTACAACTTTAAACCATACCGCTAAATTTTGTCTAAGATATAAAGAATTCTGTTTTCAACCGTATCTTTAGGAACTTCAATCAGTTCGTAACCGTATTTTTTATAGGTTTCAATAAGATGATCTTGAATTTTTACTGCCTGATCAAAATTTTCATAACGTTCAGAATCACTTTGGTAAATCTCTTCCCAAGGCGGTAAAATAAAGGTTTTAGAATATTTGAAATCTTCGCAAGCTTTTGTAAAGTGCTCCGGATATTCATCGCCAATATAATCCATATAAGCTACAACATCTGGAATTCCTCTATCAATAAAAACTACATTATCAGGTTCTTCAAGAGCATTTTTATATTGTTCAATACGACCTTCCAATAACATTTCGCTAAACAAAAGAGGTTGTTCTAGAAACAACTGTTCAATGCCTTGTTCTTGCGCTTTCATGGTAACCTGTCTAGAGATTTCAGGATAGCAGCAAAAGCCACGAGCTACCAATTCGTTAATAAGTGTTGATTTTCCAGTACCAGGTCCGCCAAGCAAGACTATAATTTCTTTTTGCACTATTCTAAAAATAAAGCGCAAATTTACCTAAACTTATTTATAATTAAAAAGAATATTTGCTTGAAGCGAAAGATTTAGCATTTTTAGCAGTCATGGGTTCCTGCTGTCCGCTGCAATCTTTTGCTTTTTAAAGGAAAAAGCAAAAGGATTTCCGCTTCCATCAGGGCTAAAAAGGAGAGATGGTTTTGTTTTTGGAATTATTTTGTATTTTTTTCTCCTGCAAGGTTTTCAAAACCTTGTAGGTATTATTTTTTCTCTTTTCACCTAATTAATAATTCGTATTTAGAAACCTACAAGGTTTTGAAAACCTTGCAGGAAACCAAACTCTAAATGTAATATTTTGCTCCAGCGGAGCAAATTTTATTTGAATTGCCGTTGGTTTTAACTAACGGATTTAAATGGTTTTAAAATCTTGGCTTTAGCCAAATATCTGTAGCTATTTCTTTTTTTATTATTTTGAGATGTCTTCTAATAAATTTCCATCAAAATCAAGAATGTATCTGTTCGATTCAAAATCTACTAAAAGTATAACATTATCTTTAATAATAAGTTCTTCACTGCCTTCAGAATTTACCCAAATATCTCTTCCTCCAAAACGCCAAATAATCTCTCCATTTTTTGTTATTCTGAAAATTTCTAATTCTCCATGAATAAGAAAATCTTCTTCAAGTTTGTAAAAGCAAAAGTTAGTGAATTGATCAAACTCTTTTTGCCATATAATTTCTAATGAAGGAATTTTTAAACAGTAAATTTTATTGGAGACTCGAATCCATATTTTATCATTTTCAATGATGTATGAGTTTTCATATATTCCTGTTGCGCCCTCAGTTTCACAAATTATTGCATTTGAAATCTCGATTCCATGTTCTTTAATAATGACAGCGTGCTTACTACTACAGTGAAATTCACTTTCTTCATAATAAACTTTTTGATATTGACGTAAATTATTGCTTGAATTCAAAATGTAATTTTTATCATCAATAACTTCAATTTCAAAATTTTTATAATCAACTTTCATTGTTTTACTTTAAGAATTATTCACAAAATGAATACTTCCCAGAATTTTTGCCATTTTTAGAAGGAACAATCAAATGCGATTGGAATTTTTTACCATTCAAAACATCATTCACAAAATCCAAAACATACTGCTGTCCTTCATGAAAAAGATAACCCGAGAATTCATGTCCGCCACCGCAGAAAGTAATCAGTTCGATGTCCTTATGTAAATCGTTCATTTGATTGTAGACTGCATAAGAGCCAAAAAGAATCAGCCAGCCAGAAGCATTTGTCGGGCAAGAACGATGTGAACCTGCAGCGTACGGAACTGTATCATCATTGCTTCCATGAGCCAACAACATCGGAATTGCTTTTTCTTTTGTAATCAGATTAATATCCTGAATCGCTCCTGAGCCTCCAATGAAACCTTTGTATTTAAAGTTTTCTGGGAGATTTTTTTTGTATAAATTCATTAATTTATAATCCCAAAACGAAGCATGGAAACCAATTTCGGCTCCCGCACTAATTCCAGAAATGAAGATTTTTGAAGTGTCAAGATTATATTTATCTGCATTTTCAATTAAGAAAGCCGTTGCTTGCCACATATCGCTCACGCCAATTTGTATTGCTTTTATTTTTTCGGTTAAAGTTCCTTTACAGCCAAAATCTTTTCCTTTCATGTATAGGCTGTACGAAATGCTTGCAACTGCATAACCATTTTTAGCCATGAATAAACCAAAATCTTTTTCGCTTGTACGCTCTCCGCCAGAAAATCCGCCACCGAAAGCGAACATAATCAACGGGATTTTTTCACCAGCTTTTTTCTTTGGCAGATATAAATCTAAATCAAGTTTTAAAGTGTCGTTTTGGAAATAAGTCAGTGTTTTGACTTCTTGTGCTTGAATCGAATTTAAGGTAAGAACGATAAAAAGTAAAAGGAGTTTTTTCATTGTAATGTGTTTTTAATCTCGCAAAGTCACAGAGACGTAAAGTTTTTCCACAATATTGTCATTTCGACGAAGGAGAAATCTCCACGAGAAGCTCGACAAAGGTTGGCGAAATACCGTGAGGAGTTACTTACGGAGATTTCTCCTTCGTCGAAATGACAAACAGTACGTTGTATGAGTCCTTCTAGTAAACTTTTTGAGAAATATTTTAAGGATTATTTTCTCAAATATAAGCGTAAATTTTACAAAGAAATAATCTTCGATTGCTTTTTTCTCTGCACCTTTGCGCCTTTGTAACTTTGTCCCTTTAAAACAAAGTTTTAAGTACAGAAAAAATCTAAAATCGAAACTCAAAAATCTAAATTCAAAAACCGTATATTTGCGTTTATTTTTAATTACGAATGGAGAACGATAAAGAAAAAAACACCGCCGAATTTTACGAAAGATTAAAAGTAGAACTTGATAACGCAAACACTTGGCCAGCAGAATATTTGTATAAGTTTATTGTGCCTTCTGTAGGTGATAATGTAGAGCGTGTTGAAAAAGCTTTTGATAGAATGGGAGCGGTTATTAAAACAACAAAATCTAAAACAGGTAAATTTACCAGTGTTTCTGTAGATGTTACGATGCACAGCTCAGACGATGTGATTAGTAAATACAAAGAAGTTTCTACAATAGAAGGTATAGTTTCATTATAAACTTATGATCGAAAAATATAAAAGAGAAGCCGCAAGTGACGTTGTGTATAATTTGGAATACAATTCTGAAAGACAACGTTTAATTATCCCAGAATATGGGCGTCATTTACAAAAATTGATCGATCAGGCAACTGCAATCGAAGATGATGAAACGCGCAATAAAGCCGCGAAATATATCATTCAGGTTATGGGAAGCCTAAATCCGCATTTGCGTGACGTACCAGATTTTCAGCATAAACTTTGGGATCAGCTTTTTATTATGTCTGATTTCAAACTGAATGTAGAATCGCCATACCCAATTCCGTCTCGCGATGTATTGCAGTTAAAACCTGAAACTTTGCAATATCCGCAGAACTTTCCAAAATATAGATTTTATGGCAATAACATCAAATATATGATTGAAGTTGCTAATAAATGGGAAGAAGGCGAAATGAAAAATGCGCTGATAATGGTAATTGCCAATCACATGAAAAAGTCGTTTTTAAGCTGGAACAAAGACACAGTAAAAGATGATGTGATTTTTGAGCATTTATATGAATTATCTGGCGGTAAAATTAATTTACTACACAGTACAGAAGAATTGTTGAATACAACAGATTTAATGCGCACTAATAAACGCATGTCTAATAAAACAGCTTCTGGAACACAGCCAAAAACGCAGAATAACAAAAACAATAACAAAGGCGGTCAAAAAAAGACATTTCAAAAAAACAATAATCAAAAGTAAGAAAAAGCGACTAAGAGGCTAAGCTCCTAAGTTGCTAAGTTTTTTTTACTTAGATGCTTAAAAAATAAACAAAAACAAAAATAAAAAAAAGCTGCTAAGCTGCTAAGCTACTAAGTTGCTGAGTTTTTTTACTTAGAATCTTAGAATCTCAGAATCTTAGAAACTTTGAAAGAACCTAAACAAGATCTATGGGAATTTTTAAAATCGAAGGAGGAACTCCTTTAAAAGGAGAAATCACTCCGCAAGGAGCAAAGAATGAGGCATTACAAATTTTATGTGCCGTGCTTCTAACAGGAGAGAAAGTAAAAATTAATAACATTCCTGATATTATAGACATCAATAAATTAATCACTTTGTTGGGGAATTTAGGGGTGAAAATTCAACGTAACGAACCAGGTTCAATTACTTTTCAAGCTGATGAAGTTAATGTTGGATATTTAGAAACTGAAGCTTTCAAGAAAGAAGGAGGAGCGCTTCGTGGTTCTATTATGATTGTTGGCCCTCTTTTGGCTCGTTTCGGAAAAGGATATATTCCAAAACCAGGTGGAGATAAAATCGGTCGCCGTAGATTAGATACTCACTTTGAAGGTTTTATTAATCTTGGAGCAAAATTTAGATATAACAGAGAAGATCATTTTTATGGAGTAGAAACTCCAAAAGAAGGTCTTAAAGGAACAGATATGCTTTTGGATGAAGCATCTGTAACTGGAACTGCAAATATTGTAATGGCTGCAGTTTTAGCAAAAGGAACAACTACAGTTTACAATGCAGCTTGCGAACCATACTTACAGCAATTGTGTAAAATGCTGAACTCTATGGGAGCTAAAATCACTGGAGTTGGATCTAACTTATTGACTATCGAAGGTGTTGAAAGTCTTGGAGGTTGTGAGCATAGAATTCTTCCAGATATGATCGAAATTGGTTCTTGGATTGGTCTTGCAGCTATGACAAAAAGCGAAATTACTATCAAAAATGTAAGTTGGGAAAACTTAGGTTTGATTCCAAATACTTTTAGAAAACTTGGAATTACAGTTGAAAAACGTAATGATGATATTTATATTCCTGCTCACAAAGACGGGTATGAAGTAAAAACCGATATTGACGGTTCTATCTTAACTATTGCCGATGCGCCATGGCCAGGATTTACGCCAGATTTATTAAGTATCGTTTTGGTTGTGGCAACTCAAGCAAAAGGAGATGTTTTAATTCACCAAAAAATGTTCGAAAGCCGTTTATTCTTCGTGGATAAATTGATCGATATGGGAGCAAAAATCATGTTATGTGATCCGCACAGAGCTGTGGTTATGGGACATAATTTCGAATCTCAATTAAAAGCAACTACAATGTCTTCTCCTGATATTCGTGCGGGAATCTCATTGTTGATTGCTGCGCTTTCTGCAAAAGGAACTAGTACAATTCAGAATATTGAACAAATCGATCGTGGATACGAGCGTATCGACGAGCGTTTGAGAGCAATTGGAGCTAAAATCGTGAGAGCTTAAAAGTTTATAGCCACGAATTACACGAATTGCACTAATTTTTATTTTGCGAATTTAATTTTTAAAAATTAGTAAAATAAAACACAAAGCTAATCTTCGTGTAATTTGTGTAATTCGTGGCTAAAAAAAATAGTCTAAATGACAAACGAACAAAAAGCTATAAAAGCTACTATTTTTAGTATAATAGGAAATACCTGCCTGGCCATTATAAAAGGTCTCGCAGGTTTTTTTGGCAATTCTTATGCCTTGATTGCCGATGCAATAGAATCAACGACAGATATATTTTCGTCTTTTTTGGTACTTTTTGGAATCAAATATTCGAATAAACCAGCAGATGAAAATCATCCTTATGGACACGGTCGTGCAGAACCTTTAATAACATTTTTAGTTGTTGGTTTCCTAATTACTTCAGCAACAATTATTGGATATGAAAGTATTGCCAATATTGGAAGTGATCATGATTTGCCAAAATCTTGGACGCTTTATGTTTTGGGAGCTATTATAATTTGGAAAGAGTATTCATTCCGTTTGGTTATGAAGCGAAGCAAGCAAACCAATAGTACCTCTCTTGCTGCTGATGCTTGGCATCATCGTAGTGATGCTATAACCTCTGTTGCAGCGTTTATCGGAATTTCGATTGCACTGATTATGGGAAAAGGTTATGAATCTGCAGATGATTGGGCAGCGCTTTTTGCAGCTTTTTTTATTCTCTATAATAGTTATAAAATCTTTAGACCTGCGCTTGGTGAAATTATGGACGAAAATCTTCATGAAGATTTAGTTGAAGAAATTCGTGTAAAAGCTTTATTGGTTCCAGGAATTCTTGGAACAGAAAAATGTTTTATTCGTAAAGCAGGAATGAAATACCACGTAGATCTTCACGCAATTGTTTCTGCAAAAATTTCAGTAAAAGAAGGACATGATTTAGCACACGAATTAAAAGACACTTTGAGAAAAGAAATCCCAGAACTTGGGCACGTTTTAATACATGTTGAGCCAGATGATTATTCTTAAGACACTAAGGTTCTGAGGTGCTAAGATTCTGAGCTTTTCCTTTGTTAAAGTTCTAAAGTTTGACAAAGTTTAATTTAAAATCCGCTTAATTTATGATCTGCTTGAAACCAGATTTTAAATTAAGCTTTTTTTTTAAGATTGAAAATCTTTGCTCGGTCTTCTCCTGAAGTCTGTAGATTGCTCAGCCTGATCAAGTATTAAAAGAAAAACTTAGAAGCTTAGCATCTAAGAATCTTAAAACCTTTTTTAATCTAACGCATTTAAAATCTTCAATCCAAATACAACGCCATTTTGTTGGATGCCACCTTGGTAAGAATGAATATAATCGATTCTGAATAATTTGAATTTTCCGAAACCTAAATTGTCTAAACCAATTGTAAATTCAGAATATGGTTTTTTGTCTGGAATTGCCAAAGCATGAAATCCGATATTCATAGTTGATTTTAAAAGATTCAATAACGGAATTTTATTCATAATAAAGCCCGTATCATTGTATTCGGTATGCATTTCAAAATAACTATCGTTTGTGCTATTAGAATAATATGGCATCATGTTGAAAACATTTAGATAGCGTTCACTTGTTCCAATATGAGTTTGGTTTCCGTTAAAATGTCTGTAATCAATAAACGAAATATTCTCAGCATTGAAGAATTTTCCTCCTCTAAAATTGGTTCCTAAAAGACCTTTATTACCAAGCGATAAATCATATTGAACGGAAGCTCCAATTCGTTCATATTCGTACTTTTTTTCGCTTGCCGCAAATGTTTTCTCGAATGCTAAATAAACCGTCGGATATCTATCGTCTTTAAAATTAAATCTTCCGTCAGGTCTTGAAATATATTTGTTTCCAAAATTGATCTTCGTCGTTAGAAGCGCTTTAAACAAATGATGCTGATCAAAAGCTGGAGTTGTAAAATCGTTTGGCGCTAACGGATTATTTGAGGAGTAAATATCATCTTTTTTAAAGAATGAATAGTCGGTTGTATTCAAAAGCGGTTTTCGCTGCTCGTAACCAATTTTTCCAGTAAGATTTATTCCATTAGCAATATCTTGTCCGTAATTAATTTCAGCAAATTCTAAGTTATAAAGCTTCATGTAGTTGTCTTTAAAAAATAGAGAGCTTATAGAATTAATAAATTTTGAAATTGGTTCGGCACTATTAAATTGAGCAGTTTTTGTTCCTCCAGAACCCCAAATTGTAGCATAATTAATAGTGTTGAATCGATGACTGAATTCTCCAATTGCGCGAAAACGTTCGTCAGAAAATCCATAATTAAAAGTAGTACTTATCGAAGTGCTTTTTCCTTCTTCTTCATTCCATTTTTTAAAAGAGAAGCCAGAATCCAAATTAAAACCTTGAACAGTATTGAAACTTAATGAAGAAATATTCAATAAGCCTTTATAATCAAAAGAATATTTCTTAAAAGTATTTTTATAATCGTAACCCATTAAAATATCCCAAACCTTGAATTTGTTGTTTTTTGCATCAATAGAATCGGTATATTTTTTTGATTTTCTAATAGTCTGTAAACTATCTTTTTTTGCATAATCACTGCTTTCTTCAATCGTTAACGGAATGGGACGAATTTCATTCCAGAAAGTATCATCTTTTTTATTGGCATTTAGATCAAAAGCTACGAGCTCGTTTCCAAAAGTTTTCTTTTCAAATGAGGCAGGAAATTCATAATTAGAATAAACATAATTGAAATTTCCAGAGAACTTTACGCCAAAAATTCCAGCATTAAAAGAAAGTGTCTGTGCATTTTTTGACCAGATTTTATTTTTGGTGTTGTAGCTGAAACTCTGTTTTAAAGTCATTATTTCTGTAAATTCATTTTTCATTCGATACCCTTTGATGTCTAAATCAATGGCATAAATGGCAAAACTATCATCTACAATATAAATGTATCCTTCAAAAACAGGTTCTTTATCTCGTTTCGGAATGACTTTGATTTTATAAATCTGCTGATTGTTGTCGTCGTAAAAAGTGCTTTCTAATTTGTATTTGTAATAATTGAAAGCATTGTCAGCGATAGGTGAGATGAGTTTTACATCAAAATCTAAAGTGTTGTCATAAAAGTCGTAATTTGACAATGCTGCTGTATTATAACTATAACCACGATTGTTTCCAGAAACTTTAGAAGCAATAATGTTTTCTTTAAACTTGTTTGGTTTTTCAAGGCTAACTTTAGATATCGTTTCAGATAAATATAAGATTCCAGTTCCCGTAGAATCTAAATTTGAAGCCATATCATCGCCAAGTTCTACTTTTTTGCCCAGTATTTTTTTGGGAAGATCTTTTACTTTAAACATTCCTTTTGAATAAAAATCGGCTGTATATCTTTCAGTTTTATCCGAGTTTTCTTTTTTATGAGCTATTGCATTTTTTATGATGGCATTTGCTGGATTGTTTTTAGGATCGATAATTACTTCATTTAAAGCAAAACTTTCTTCTTGGAGCTGAATGTCTAAAGTAACGGTTTTGCTTCCGGCAGCGACGGCTATTTTTTGAGTTTTGAATCCTAAATATTGAAAAGTAATTTTGTTTTTTCCAATTTCTTTTACATTAAGCTGATATTTTCCCTGCTCATTTGAAGTGGTTCCTGCATAAGTGTTTTCTTCAAAAACGGATACAAAAGGAAGCGGATTTCCTTTGTCATCTGTTATAGTTCCTTTAATTTGTGAAAAGGTGGTAATAGAAAAAAATAAGAAGGAAAATAAAGTAAAGTTTCTCATGTAGTATGGCTTGTCTTACAAAAATATAATAAGTTAAATCTGAGCTTATTAATAATTTGTTAAATTCTAAGACATTAGATGAGATAACATATCAAGTTGAACGAAGTTGAAATTCTTTAGTTTTTGGTAATTCCAACTTCGTGCAATAAAATTGTTTTTTATAGAAAGGATTGAATAGCCAATTCGTAACTTTTAAGTCCGAAACCTAAAATAACACCTTTTGCATTTCCAGATAAATAAGATTGGTGTCTGAAGCTTTCTCTAGCATAAGTATTAGAAATATGCACTTCGATTACAGGAGTTGTAACGGCTTTCATAGCATCTCCTAAACCAATAGAAGTATGTGTATAAGCACCTGCATTCAAAATGATTCCGTCAAAAGTAAAACCGCATTCTTGAATTTTTCCAATCAGTTCACCTTCAATATTACTTTGATAATAGGAAAGTTCAATATTTGGAAATTTTTGTTTCAACGTTTCAAAATAATCTTCGAAAGTTTGGCTTCCATAAACTTCAGGTTCTCTTTTTCCTAAAAGATTCAAATTTGGTCCGTTGATAATGCAGATTTTCATAAAGTAATTTGTTTTTTAATTAAGCGATGTGAATGCATTTTACATTTTTACAAATGACATTTCACATGTAAGTGTAAAAATAAAAAAAACCGCACTAATAAATAGGGCGGTTTTTGTAAAAGTATGTGATATATTTTTAGAACATGTATCCAGCTGAAAGTTGGAATACAGAGTTTTTAAAATCAGCTTCTTTTGAAATTTCTGTCAAACCAATACCATAACGAGCTTGAACGAAAAGACCTCCAACAACTTTTAATCCTAAACCTGCGTTAAGAGAAAAGTCAAATGTTTTTGGATCTGCAACATCAAATTCTTTTTTATTGCTAACAAGGAATGATGCCTGTGGACCAAGTTCTAAACTAAGAGATTTAGTCATATAGATTTTTGCCATTACTGGAATAGCAATATATCCCATTTCATTTTTAAATTCTGAAACAGCATTTTTATAAGTTGCTCCTTGAGTAGTATATAAAAGTTCTGGCTGAATTGAGAATTTTTCTAATAATTTAAGTTCTGCTACAAGACCTGCGTGGTAACTTGTAATTCCTTCTTTGTCAACAGAAATTCCATTAAAGTCAGAACCTCCAGTTTGATTAGCAAAGTTAACCCCTGCTTTTACCCCGATTTGTACAAATTGTGCGTTTACTGCCGCTGATGTTGCGATAAACATAACAGCTGCTAAAAATATTTTCTTCATAAAAAGGTTTTTAAAAATTGGTATTTTAAATGTTATTTATAGATCAAAACTACATATTTAGCATTTTATTGCATTATATTTTCGATTAAATAATTAATAAAATTCCCACCGAAAAGTAAATTTTAAGGTTTTAAAGCGGTTTATAATCTTTTACTAATCTGAAAATCAGCTCTTTTTTTGGTAATTTTTTTCTGTCTTATTTTAATACTTTTTAAGCTTGTTGTGGAGTTTATTTTGTAAGTGTAATCTTAGTTTTGCGAAGTATTAATCAAATAATATTTTAAAAATTATGAAAAAAATTGTTTTAGCTGCTATTGCAGTATTATCTTTTGGATGGGCTAATGCTCAAGAACAGACAGCAAAAGGAAAATGGTTAATTGAAGCTAATACAGCTTTCGGTGGTGCTGATGCAAATGTTGGCAATACTAGTTTTCATTTGTCATCTAGAGATGGAGAGACTGAATGGGGTTTAGGAGCTGAAGCTGGTTACTTTGTTGCCAATAATTTAGCTGTTAAAGCTGGTTTAGGTTATAATGACTTTGGTCATAGCTCAAATGCATTTTCTTATAAAGTGGGAGCGAAATATTATTTATTAAATAAATTTCCTCTTGAAGCTTCTTACACAGGAGCAAGTATTAAAGATGCTAATGAAAATCCTTCTTACTTAGGTTTACAAGGAGGATATGCTTGGTTTGTTGGAAAAAACATATCTATTGAACCAGGTCTTCGTTACAATATTACTTTAAATGAAGATTACGGAAAAGATGTTTTCCAATTAAACATCGGTTTTGCATTACACTTCTAATATTTAGTTAATAGTGTTTTTTAAGAGCCTTTCCAGAAATGGAAGGGCTTTTGCTTTTATTTTAGTTTGCTTAATCTAAAATTAACAAATAATGTAATAGTTACTATTTTATTTGTTAAATTCCTAATATAGATTTATGAAGAATATTTTTATATTTGGCTAATTAAATTTAACCCAAAACAAATTTAGAATGAAAAAAATTATTTTATCTGCCATTGCAATTATGGCTTTTACATTTGCAAATGCTCAGTCAACAAGATTTGGAGTAAAAGGAGGTCTTAATATCACAACTTTTGCTGGTGGAAATTATTGGGATGCTAGCTCTTTAGTAGGTTTTCAAGTTGGAGGTTTCGCTGAGATTAAAGTTATTGAAAGATTAGCTATTCAGCCAGAGGTTTTGTTTTCTACGCAAGGTGCTAAATTGAAATTTGCTGGTGATAAGTATGATACTAAATTAAATTATATTAACGTTCCTGTTTTAGCGAAGTTTTATATAACAAAACAATTTACTGCTGAGGCGGGTCCACAAATAGGATTTTTAGTTTCTGCGAAAAGTGATGGAGAAGATGTTAAAGATGGTTTCAAATCTGTTGATACAGGATTTAACTTTGGATTAGGATATAACTTTACAGATAATTTCTCAGTTGGTGCACGTTACACAGTAGGTTTGTCTAATATAGCAGATAACAATGCAGACACTTGGGATGAATATTATGATAGCCCAAAAAATAGTGTTTTTGCTATAACTGCAGCTTATAAATTTAATTAAGAAATTAAAAAATATTTGAAGAACCTTCCTTTTTTAAGGAAGGTTTTTTTATGCCAAAAAATCACTTACTTTGTAGATATGAATTGGAGTAGATATATAAAAGATTATCAATCATACTTAAGGATTGAGAGAGGTTTGTCTAAAAATACGATCGAAAACTACGGCTTTGATATTGAACGTTTATGTCTGTTTTTAGAAACCAATCAGATTGATGTTTCTCCAATAAAAATTTCCGACGAAACTTTACAGCAATTTATTTATTCGGTAGCCAAAGAAGTTAATCCGAGGTCGCAGGCAAGGATTATTTCTGGACTTAAAAGTTTTTTTAATTATCTGGTTTTTGAAGATTATAGAAACGATAATCCGTTAGAATTAATTGAAGCTCCAAAGACTGGCCGTAAGCTACCAGATACTTTATCACTTCAGGAAATTGATGCTTTGATTGAAACCATCGACTTAAGTACTAACGAGGGCGAACGAAATAGAGCGATGCTCGAAACTTTATATGGCTGTGGCTTACGTGTTTCTGAATTGATTTCGCTTAAAATTTCTGATCTCTTTTTTGATGAAGGATTTATTAAAATTACTGGAAAAGGAAATAAAGAAAGATTTGTTCCAATTGGACCTCTAACTCAAAAATATATTGATATATATAGAAATGCGATTCGTTGCAATCTCATTATAAAAAAAGGAGCCGAAGATACTTTATTCTTAAACAGAAGAGGAAATCAGTTAACACGTGCAATGGTTTTTACTATAATAAAAGATCTTGCAGAGAAAGTGGGGCTTAAAAAGAATATAAGTCCGCATACGTTAAGGCATTCTTTTGCTACACATTTGCTTGAGAATGGTGCAGACTTAAGATCTATTCAATTAATGTTGGGGCATGAGTCTATTACAACAACAGAAATCTATGTGCATTTGGATCGCAGTTTTCTAAAAGAAGTAATGCATAGTTTTCATCCTAGGAAATAATTTTTGTAGAATTGTGTTTTTTTGTTCTATAAATTTATATATTGTGTTAAAATTTTGTTTTTAACTGGAGTAAAATAAAGCATTGCAGTTTGTTTTTGCTTTTCCAAATAAGTTCTGAATATTTTATTTACATAAAAAAGTAGCATATGGTTTTTGATTTGTATGGAAATGACGATTGCTTGGAGGTAAATAATTTTTATAAAAAATTGTTGGCCGAAATGCCCGACCTGCTTTTTCAATTTAGTATTGATCCCGATAATAATTATACTTTTCCTCTCGTAAGTAAATCGGCAGATGAGATATTTGAACTTTCTGCCGCGGATTTTAATAATGATATAAAGTTTGTAATCTACGATCGAATTCTTCCGCAGGATCGTGAACTTTTTTTTCAGTCTTTGGTCAAAGCTAGGAAAGAAATAAAGCCATGGGAAATTGAGTTTAGAGCTGTGCTTCCAAAAAAAGGGATTCGATGGTTTAAAGTTACCTCTAAAACGGAATCTTCTATAAATGGAAATGTAATTTTCTATGGTCATGTTTCGGATATTACCGAAATAAAGGATAAAGAAGAAAAACTTAGAATTTCTGAAGAGCGTTTTCAATTTGCTTTAGATGCTTCTACAGTCGGAATTTGGGATTGGGATATGGTTACAAATAGTGTCTTTTACTCTTCTTTGTCTCTTAAAATTTTAGAATTAGAATCGACTGATATTTTTGATGATCCTGAGCGTTGGGATAAAATTGTACATCCTGATGATCTTCCCAAATATTACTCTGATATTCACGAACATTTTGATAATAAGATTCCGTTTTACGAAAATTATCATCGTGTAATGACTTCTAGTGGTAACTATAAGTGGATTTTAGATCGAGGAAAAGTAATTAAACGTGATGAAAACGGAAGGCCTTTGCGTGTAATTGGAACTCATACTGATGTTTCGGCTCAAAAAGAGAAAGAACTCGAACTTGTGAAAACAATGAAATTGTATAGTGATCAGAACAGTCGTTTGCTGAACTTCTCTCATATTGTTTCTCATAATTTAAATACGCAGGCTGGAAACATAAAATCAATTTTAGATTTTATAGATGCTGATGTGAATAAGCAAACTGTAGCCGAAATGCTGGAACATTTGAGAACCGTTTCAAACGATTTGAATGAAACGATTTCAAATCTTACTCAAATTGTAAAAACACAAAGTAATATTAATATTGCAGTTGTTCCGCTAAAACTTTGCGAGTATATCGAAAAGACGATATCGACTATTAAAGGTTATGATAAGCAGCGAAAAGTGACTATTGTGAATAACGTTCCAAAGTACCTCACGATTAATTTTAATCCGGCGTATATGGAAAGCGTTTTGCTCAATTTTACGACAAATGCAATTAAATATGCACATCCAGATCGAGATCCAGTAATTACTTTTGATTTTGCTATAGAGCCAGAAGGTTTTAAATCGCTTACAATTACAGATAACGGACTTGGAATCGATTTAAAAGTATATGGTGATTTAATGTTTGGAATGTATAAAACATTTCATAAGCATGAAGAAGCTCGCGGAATAGGATTGTATATTACGAGAAATCAAATTGAAGCCATGAAAGGAACGGTTGAAGTAGAAAGTGAAGTAGGAGTGGGGACCAGCTTTAAAATCATTTTTAATGATATGTAAAACTTGAAATAGAGATAAAAAACAAAAGGCTGTCATTGACAGCCTTTTGTTTTATTTATGATTCCTTAGATTATTTAGCAATATTTACAGCTCTAGTTTCTCTAATAACTGTAACTTTTACTTGTCCAGGATAAGTCATTTCTGTTTGAATTTTTTGCGAAATTTCGAAAGATAAGTTTGCAGCATTATCATCAGAAACTTTTTCGCTTTCTACAATTACACGAAGCTCTCTACCGGCTTGGATAGCGTAAGCATTTTTAACACCGCTAAATCCGTAAGCAACATCTTCAAGATCTTTCAAACGCTGAATGTAAGAATCTAGAACTTGGCGTCTTGCACCTGGTCTAGCTCCAGAAATAGCATCACAAACTTGAATAATTGGAGATAGTAAAGATTTCATTTCAATCTCATCGTGGTGAGCTCCAATGGCGTTGCAAACTTCTTCTTTTTCACCGTATTTCTCTGCCCATTGCATACCTAAAAGTGCGTGAGGTAAATCACTTTCTGTATCTGGCACTTTTCCGATATCGTGTAATAAACCAGCTCTTTTTGCAAGTTTTACATTTAGTCCTAATTCTGCTGCCATGATACCGCAAAGTTTAGAAACTTCTCTTGAGTGCTGTAATAAGTTTTGTCCGTAAGAAGAACGGTATTTCATTCTACCTACAACTTTAATTAATTCTGGGTGTAAACCATGAATTCCTAAGTCGATAACAGTACGTTTTCCAACTTCAATAATTTCGTCATCAATTTGTTTTGCTGTTTTAGCAACAACTTCTTCGATACGAGCTGGGTGAATACGTCCGTCAGTAACTAATTTGTGTAAAGACAAACGAGCAATTTCTCTACGAACAGGATCAAAACAAGAAAGAATGATAGCTTCTGGTGTATCGTCTACAATGATTTCAACTCCAGTTGCAGCTTCCAAAGCTCTAATGTTACGACCTTCACGACCAATAATTCTACCTTTTACATCATCAGATTCGATATTGAAAACAGAAACGCAATTTTCAACTGCTTCTTCTGTTCCAACTCTCTGAATAGTGTTGATGATTATTTTTTTAGCTTCTTGCTGTGCAGTCAATTTTGCCTCTTCAATAGTTTCTTGAATATGAGACATTGCTTTTGTTTTAGCTTCAGCTTTTAAACCTTCTACCAATTGCTCTTTTGCTTCTTCAGCAGAAAGACCAGAAATTACTTCTAATTGCTGTAATTGGCTTTTGTGAAGTTTGTCAACTTCAGCTTGTTTTTTATCTAAAACTTCAATTTTGTTATTGTATTCAGCTGTTTTAGATTCGTAATCTTCGTTTACTTTTTTAGCTTTAGAAAGTTCGTTAGAAACTTGAGATTCTTTATCGCGCACGCGTTTTTCTACTTCAGCAACTTTTTTATCACGTGCTAAAATAACTTGTTCGTGCTCAGATTTAAGTTCGATAAAACGCTCTTTTGCTTGAAGAATTTTATCTTTTTTGATATTTTCGGCCTCCAAATTAGCGTCTTTTAAGATAGAAGCTGCTTCTTTTTTAGCGTTTTTAATTAGGTTTGAAATATTACTTTTCTCGATAATTTTAGCTATCGCAAATCCTGCTGCAATACCTACAATACCAATAATGATCGTTATGATGTCCATGTTTGTTAGGGTTTATATATAAAAAAAGCCTACATTAATTGCTTGTATAAACTCGTAAAGACAAGTTTTGAGCTAACTCACTGTTCAAGTTTCCCAGCCAAATGGAGGGCATACTATAGTAGCGACGATTTGCTCATTCTAAATTGTTAGTGTTGAGTTTACCAATTGTGAACTAATGTAGGCAGTATCTTAGTTTCTGTAAAGAACGTTTATTTTTCGAGATATTGATCTAAAAGCGTATTTAATCTTTTAATTCTTTCGATAGTCTCTTCTCCATCGATTGTATTGTCAATCTGTTTTTGTTCTACTTGCGATGCAAATTGTAATGCACACATTGCTAGAACATCTTGTTTGTCACGAACCGCGTAATTTTCTTCGAATTGCTTGATCATGGCATCAATTTTTTTAGAAGCACTTCTAAGTCCTTCTTCTTGAGCGGGTTCAACCGTAAGTGGGTAAACGCGGTCGGCAATTGATATTTTAATTCTAAGCTTTCCGTCCATGTTATTAATCTGATAGTTGTGCTATACAGTAATCAATTTCGCGAATTAATGAATTTATTTTAAGCTTTGTCTCTCTCTTATTATTGTCGCTGCCAAGCAACGAATTGGCTATCTTAAGTGTTTCATTTTGCTTCTTCAAAGCTTCCATTTCCTCAGATTGTTTCTGGATAATTTGCGCAGCTTTGGCTAATTCTAATCGTAATACTTGATTGTTTTGCTCCAAGCCTTTTGATTTCTCAAAAAGCTTTTCAACTTTATATTCAAGAGTATCAATTATTTCTGCAATTACACTCATTATACATCCTATTCATTACTTAATCATACAAAGTTAATATTCCTTTTTATTAATGCAATTTTTTATCGATTTTTTTACATTAAAATAGATAAATATATGTAATTCAATTAATTGTGAAATTGTAAATCTTTTCCTGCTTTTATTGGCTTATTTTTATTTATCTTAGCAAAAATGTTGCTTATGAGATTCGCTGTACTTACCCTTTTGATTTGTAATTCTATATTTGCTCAAACGCAGTATCCTAAAGACTATTTTCGCCCTCCGCTAGATATTCCAATGCAACTTTCTGGTAATTTTGGAGAATTAAGACCAAATCACTTTCATGCTGGTTTTGATTTAAAAACCAATCAAAGAGAAGGATTAAGCGTGCACGCAATTGCGGATGGATATGTTTCGAGAATCAAAATTTCGACTTTCGGAAACGGAAAATGTATTTATATTACACATGCAAATGGTTATACTTCTGTTTACGGGCATTTGCAAACTCCAGTTGGGCCAATTTTAGATTATGTAAAAAAAACGCACTACAAAGAAAAAGCGTATGAAATCGAAATGTTTCCAAAACCTGACGAGCTTCCTGTGAAAAAGGGAGAAATAATAGGTCTTTCTGGAAATACTGGATCGTCTGAAGGTCCGCATCTTCATTTTGAAATAAGAGACACTAAAACGGAGTTTGTTATCAATCCAATTTTCTTTGGCTTTGACCAAAATATAAAAGATACCAAAAAACCTACTTTGTCAAGTTTGTATGTTTATCCGCTAGATAACGCAACGGTAAATCTTTCGAAACAGCCTTTGTTGGTTAATATGACGCTTCAAAAAGACGGAACTTATTTGGCTTCTAAAGTAAAAGCTAACGGAAAAATTGGTTTCGGAATCAATGCGGTGGACACTGATGATGTTTCGCATAATAAAAATGGAGTTTTTAATGTTTCGACTTTTTTAAACGGAAATCAGAATTATAATTATCAGTTTAATACCTATTCTTTTGATGAAATGCGTTATGTAAACGCTCTGATCGATTATCCTCGATATAAAAAATCAGGACAGCGTGTGCAGAAACTTTTTATGAAAACGCCTTTTGCTTTGAGTATTATCAAAACAGATTCTCTTCGAGGTATTGTAAAAGCAGAGCCTAATCTGGCTTCAAATTATAAAATTGAGGTTTCGGACTATTTTGGAAATATGAATTCGATTACTGTTCCAATCGAGTTTGATGCTGCGACACCGCTTGTAGAGGCTGAATCAGTTAACGGAAAATATTTCATTAAGTATAATAGAGATACTAATTTCGAAAAAGATAATATGTCGGTTTTCTTTCCTGCAGGGACATTTTACGATGATTTCAATATGAATTTTGATGTTAGGAATAATAAAATTTTCATTCATGACGATACAGTTCCTGTGCATTCCAATTTTACGATTACTATAAAAGACGACACTTATCCAGAATCTTTAAGAGATAAACTTTATATTGGTAAGGGAACAAGCTATAACGGAACAATTAGAAAAGGAGATGTTTTTACTGCTAAAGCAAAAATATTAGGGACATACGGCTTGGTTTTGGATACAATTGCGCCTGTCATAAAAATTGCAAAACCTATTGAAGGAAAGTGGATCAGCGATCAAAATAAAATTGATTTTACAATTAACGATGCATTGTCTGGAATAAAATCTTATAACGGCTATTTAAACGGAAGTTGGGTTTTGTTTGAATACGAAAATAAAGCAAGAAGAATAACTCATACTTTTGATGATCAATATTTGGCAGAAGGAGAAAACGTTTTAAAAATTGAGGTAGTTGATAATGTAGGAAATACTGCTATCTTTGAAACACGTTTTTTTAGAAGTCAAAAAAAATAAAACCCAAAATCTTTGAGTCAAAATAGGTTTACATTCGCTTTTCTTTTTTTATTTATCAGCTGTATTGCATTGGCTCAAAACGCTCATATTAAGGGGCTGATTTTAGATGCAGAAAAACATCCTGTTTCTGGGGTTAATGTTTCTTCACAAGATGCTTTTGTTCAGTCTGATTCGAATGGCTTTTACGAAATTGTAATTCCGTCAAACAAAAAGGTTTCTTTGATATTTACTCACGTTTCTTTAAAAATGATGAGTTTGACTGTTAGTTTGAAAACAAACGAAGTTTTTGTTTTTAATCCGATTATGAATAATTCTGAGGAACAAATGGGTGAAGTTTTTGTTTCTTCTGGAAATAGAAAAAGAGTTCAAGGGATTACATCAGTAGATACTGAAACCATTAAGAAAATTCCAGGTGCAAATGCCGGAATCGAAAACATTCTAAAAACACTTCCGGGCGTTAATTCAAATAACGAATTAAGCACGCAATATATGGTGCGAGGCGGGAATTATGATGAAAACTTAGTTTATGTAAATGAAGTAGAAGTGTATCGTCCGTTTTTAATTCGTTCGGGACAGCAGGAAGGACTAAGTTTTACCAATACAGATTTAGTTCAGAATGTTGAATTTTCTGCTGGTGGATTTCAGGCTAAATTTGGTGATAAATTGTCTTCGGTTTTGGATATTACGTATCGCAAACCAACTCAATTTGGAGCTGCTTTTGAAGCAAGTTTTTTAGGAGGAAGTGCTGCAGTCGATTTGGTTTCAAAAAATAAAAAATGGTCTGCCGTAACTGGAGTCCGTTATAGAAATAACAGTCTTTTAGTAAATAGCCAAGATACACAGACAAATTACAAGCCAACTTTTGCCGATATTCAGACTAATATCAATTATGATATTTCTGAAAAATGGCAGATGAGCTTTTTAGGGAATATTTCTCAGAATAAATATTCGTATGAGCCTTTGGTGCGCCAAACTAATTTTGGAACAATAGATCAGCCAATGGCGCTTTCGGTTTATTATGAAGGACAGGAAAAAGATCAGTACGATACTTATTTCGGAGCTCTAAAAACTACTTATAAAGCGTCGCCTACACTTACTTTAAAATTAATCGGTTCCTTATTTCATACCACAGAAAAAGAACATTTTGATATTTTGGCTCAATATCGTTTAGGAAATGTAAACGCTGAGAGTTCAGAAGACGCTTCGGCAATTGATTTTACACGTGGAATCGGTTCTCAGTTAAATCATGCTCGAAACGATTTAGATGCTTTAATTGCAAACATTGAGCTTAAAGGAATTAAAGACTGGAAAGAAAGCCAATTAGAGTTTGGTTTAAAATATACCAGAGAATCTATTAGAGATCGAGTAGTAGAGTGGGAAGTAATTGATTCTGCGGGATTTTCTATTAATCCGCCTTTGGTAGTTATTCCTAAAAATAATGAACCTTACACGCCTTATACAGGTCCGCTTTTACCTTATCAAAATATTCGCGCTACAAATTTTAATACTATAAATAGATTTTCGGGTTACGCACAATGGAACAAACAATCAGAAATTGGTTCAAGCCAAATCTGGTATCATTTAGGAGCGCGTTTTCAAGGATGGAATGTTGCGGGAGCGGTAGAAGAAGGAAAAACACAATTTGTCGTAAGTCCGCGTGCACAATTTGCAATAAAACCAGATTGGGATCGCGATATGGTTTTTAGAATTTCCGGAGGATTATATCATCAGCCTCCATTTTATCGAGAATTGAGAGATTTGGACGGAGTTGTGAACCCAAATGTAAAAGCTCAAGAAGCTATTCATATTGTTTTAAGTAACGATTATAACTTTAAAATGTGGAATCGTCCTTTTAAATGGGTGACAGAGCTATATTATAAATCGCTTTCAGATGTCAACGTTTATTCGATAGACAATGTTCGAATTCGATATGTTGCCAATAACAATGCAAAAGCCTATGCACAAGGTCTTGATTTTAGATTAAATGGCGAATTTGTACCAGGAACCGAATCTTGGATAAGTTTTGGATACATGAAAACCGAAGAGAATTACGAAAATAGAGGCTATATTGCTCGTCCGACAGATCAGCGATTGAAATTTGCAATGCTGTTTCAGGATTATATGCCGAATATTCCAAGTGTAAAAGTGTATTTGAACTTGGTCTACAATACAGGATTGCCAGGAGGAGCGCCAGCGTATTCAGATCCATATTTATATCAAAATAGACTGAATGATTATAGAAGAGCTGATATTGGTTTTGCAAAGGTTTTTGTAGATGCAAGTACGCAAAATACAAAAACAGGCTGGCTGAAAAAGTTTAAAGAGTTGTCTCTAGGGCTAGAAATTTTTAATCTTTTCAACAATCAAAACGCAATTACAAATACTTGGGTTCGTGATGTCTATTCAAAAAATCAATATGCGATTCCAAATTATATGACTTCGAGAGTTTTTAACGTTAAATTAAATGCGAGGTTATAAACTGCTTCGATGTTGGTTATAAAATTCAATAAAACTCAAAAATACAATCAAAAATAGTATATTTGATAATCGTATATAATCATTGTAGATGAAAAAGTATTTTAAATATATTGCCCTTATACTTGTCGGGACGGTTATAAGTTGCCGAGAAGAAGTTCAAAAACCAAAAGTAACTTATGGTGCTTCTAATAAAGTAAGCACAGGCGCAGTAAAAACAGACTCAACACAAATTGAAATTGCAGATCTTCCTATTCAAATGGAAGGTACTAATTATTTGATTCACCCCGTTGGAGATTTAAGAGTTTACGAAAGAGGCTCTAAAGCAAGATTTGGTTCTTCTAGTGTAAACGATGTAAGTTTTACAATTTCTAATTTAGGAGAATATGAAATTACAGGATTTCTTCAGAATTTAAAATTTCAAAAAGTAGATTCAGATTCTATCCGACCTTTATCTGATAAACCAGTTTTAATTTTAACGGCTACTTATTTAAAGACTGTTGCAGATAAAACGCATAATAATGTTATGGTTTATACACTAACAGATTCGGATACAAACAAAGATGGTAAAATAGATACCAGCGATATTAAAACTTTATATTTAAGCGATATAAGTGGAGAAAATTTCACAAAAGTTTCAGCAGAATTAGAGGAATTGGTAGATTGGAGTTTAATTGAATCTAAAAACCGTCTGTATTTTAGAACAATTGAAGATACCAACCAAAATGGTCAGTTTGATAAAAATGATGTTTTGCATTATAATTATATAGATTTAGCTTCTAAAAAATGGGAAGTGAAGAGTTATAAGCCTATCTAAGATTCTGAGTTTCTAAGATGCTAAGGATCTAAGGTTTTGCCACAGATTAAAAGGATTAAAAAGATTTTTATTAAAAAGAGAGGCTGTTTCAATAAGTTGATACAGCCTCTCTTTTTAAATTACTTTTATTAATTAAAACAGCGTTTTTCATTTTTATGCATCAGGTCATCATTCCGTAGGAATGTCTGGTCGGTAGAAAAAAAATGACGTTCAACCAATTTACGTTCCGTAGGAACGTTTGATGCTTTGCATTGTTAAAAAAATATCTAAATCAAACGTTCCTACGGAACGTAAAATAACTGTAACTATATAATTTTCTACCAATGAAATGTTCCTACGGAACATAATCAAATCAGAAACGGGAAAAAATCTTTCTAATCCTTTTAATCCGTGGCAAGAAAAAAAACTTAGAATCTTAGCATCTCAGAACCTTAGCAACTTCAAATCAATATATCACTTTCCAGATCAGATTTTTCGATTTCAAAACCAAATCCTAGACGTTCAACTAATTCTATTACCAGTTTTTTGTACCAGTTTTCAGATTTTGGATGAATGTATATTTTTTCGATCAATTGATTAATGTCGACGTTGATTTTTAATCCGTCGTTTAACTTGATGTCACTTTTTGAAGTGTCACTTAGAATTCGGACTTCTCTTTCGTACTGAAAACTTTTTCTTTTGAATAAAAAAGGAAAGAATAGATCGTCAAACGGAATGTATTCTTTTTTGTAATCAATATAGTTTACTTCGCCAATATATTGATCAAAATTATTCTCCGGTTTTACAGCTTTCTGTAGTCTTTTGATAGTAGACTGAATGGCTAAACCTTCATTGTTTTTGGTGAAAATCTGCCACATAGCAAACGATTCGTATTCGTTAATATGCCAACTGCTAATGGCTACTTTTTCACGATGCGTTTTGTAGTAATTTAAAAACTCCGGATTGTCTGCGGCAAGTTTTTTTATCTCTTCATAAGTTGGTTCGCTAAAAGTGCCTTCGTATTGGTCTTCAAACTTGTCTGAACGCGACATAAAAAGCTTCTTAGAGAGTAATAAATCAAGAAATTTAGATAAGTCCAGATATTTCCAAACAATAGTATCGGGATCATCGGGAAGTTTTATGTTGGGGTTGTTAAGATACATTTTCTCTAGATTAAATGATTTCAATCTTTAACTAACCTAAAGTTATAAAAATAAACACAGATTAAAGAAATTAAAATTGAGTTTTAATATTTCCTTAATCTGTGTGTATTAATTTGGATTTAATGATTTCTTACGATTCGAAAGATTGCATTGTTACCAATTTATTGTAAGTTCCGTTGTGTGCAATTAGCTCTTCGTGGGTTCCTTGTTCAACGATTTTTCCTTTTTGCATTACTACAATTACATCTGCTTTTTGAATGGTCGAAAGACGGTGTGCGATTACGATCGAAGTTCTGTTTTGCATCATGTTTTCTAGTGCGACCTGAACAAATTTTTCGCTTTCTGTGTCTAATGCTGATGTTGCTTCATCCAAAATCATAATCGGTGGATTTTTCAATACGGCACGAGCTATAGATAAACGTTGTTTTTGTCCTCCAGAAAGCTTGTTTCCGCTATCTCCAATGTTAGTATAAATTCCTTGCGGAAGATCTTTTACAAATTCATAAGCATTTGCAATCTTAAGCGCTTCGATAATTTCGTCATCACTAGCATCTAGCTTTCCTAAAGAAATATTTGCTTTAATAGTATCATTAAATAAAATGCTGTCTTGCGTAACTAATCCCATCAAACTGCGAAGCGATTGCAAATCCATGTCTTTAATGTTAATTCCGTCAATAGAAATAGAACCGTCATTAACATCATAAAAACGTGTCAATAAATTAGCGATTGTACTTTTTCCGCTTCCGGATTGTCCAACCAAAGCAACAGTTTGTCCTTTTTTAATTTGAAGAGAAAAGTCTTTTAAAACGGTTTCTTCTTCATATTTAAAGTTTACATTTTGAACACTTATATTATTATCAAAAGTTGTTTTTTCAATTGCATTTTCTTTAGAAACGATGGTGTTTTCCTGTTCTAATATTTCAAGAACACGTTCTGCAGCGGCGTTTCCTCTTTTTACTCCGTAAGAAGCTTTAGAAATTGCTTTTGCAGGAGTTAGAATATTATAAGCTAATCCCATGTAGGCAATAAATGCTGCGCCTTGTAATGTTTTATCAATCAAAACCATTTGACCTCCATACCAAAGTAAAATGGCAATTACAGTAATTCCCATAAATTCACTTGCAGGCGAAGCTAAGTTCTGGCGGTTTCCGATGCTGTTTGATAAAGTGAAAAAACGCTCTGTCGAATTTTGGAAAACTTTATTAAAATAGTTTTCAGAATTATAGCCTTTTACAACTTTTAATCCTCCAATTGTTTCTTCGATTGTAGAAAGAAATCTTCCTTGTTCTTCTTGCGCTTTAGTAGATTGCTTTTTAAGCTGTTTTCCAATCAACGAAATAATATATCCAGAAACAGGAATGAAAATGAATACAAATAAGGTTAGTTTAGCACTAATGATAAGCATAGTGGTGATTGTAAAAATAATCGTTAAAGGCTCTTTTACGATAAGCTCTAAGATGGCTAAGAAAGAATTTTGAACCTCGTTTACGTCAGCTGAAATCCTAGAAATTACATCTCCTTTTCTTTTTTCAGAATAAAATGCCAAAGGAAGCTCCAAAGTTTTTTTGTACAATGCATTTCGCATGTCTTTTAAAACACCATTTCGAAGGAAATTAATAAAAAACATTGCCAAATAATCGGCTAAGTTTTTAAGCAAAAAGATCGAAATAATAATGGCTACCATTACCGATAAAACATAACCAGGTTCGTGGTTTTTTTGTGCCGTGGTAATGTAATAGGCCAAATAGTCTTCGGCATAATCTTTTATTTTAAAAATACCTTGATAAATTGGTTCTATTTCAACTTTTTTTCCTTTTTCGAATAATACCTGAAGCATAGGTATTAAAGCGACAAACGAAAGTGTGCTGAAAAGCGCATACAAAATATTAAAAAAGATATTTAAGAATGCGTATTTTTTATACGGATATATAAAAGGAATTATTTTTTTGAAATTACTCATTTATTTTTTTTGATATTGTTTTCTTTTAATGCGATAACTCATTTCTAGATTAAAGTTATTTTGAGCAAGCAAATTTTATTGCACAAAATTAATCCAATTGAGGTGTTTTCAATTTCTTTTTAGTTTTTTTTTATAAAAGAAACTCTGATTTACTTTAGAGATTGTAAATCAGAGTTCAAAGATATCTAACTTGTTAATCTTGCATGTTAGGTGCAAAATTGTACAATTGAGAAAAGCAGATTTAATTTAACTGCATGTCTGCAATGATATTTTGTATTTTGCTGTCTAAGAATTTCTCTGCTTCATCAAAATCTAAAACCGATTCGATTTCAGCATTTACGCTGATATAGAATTTAATTTTAGGTTCAGTTCCACTAGGTCTAGCGCAAATTTTAGATCCATCTTCTGTGTAATAAATCAATACGTTTGATTTAGGAATATCCATTGTTGATTCAGATCCATCCAATAAATTTAATGCAATAGAAGATTGGTAATCCTCAACCATGATAACTCTTTGTCCGTTTATTTCTTTTAAAGGATTTTCACGTAAATCAATCATCATTTGGTTGATTTCTTGTAAACCTTCCATTCCTTTTTTAGTCAATGAAACTAAGTGCTCTTTGTAGAAGCCATTTTCTACATAAAGCTGTAAAAGTTCTTTATAAACAGAGCTTCCAGCAGCTTTAGCTTGAGCCGCAACTTCGCAAATTAATAAAGTAGCCGCAACAGCATCTTTATCTCTCACGGCATCTCCAACCATAAATCCGAAACTTTCTTCACCACCTCCAATAAACTCAAGTTCAGGAAAATCTTTAATCATTTTAGCGATCCACTTAAAACCAGTTAACCCAACTTTGCACTCAACACCGTAACTTGTCGCCAATTCCATAATCATTGGAGTAGAAACTATTGTTGAACCAATGAATTGTTTTCCGTTTAGTTTACCTGCTTTTTTCCATTGTTTCAATAAGAAAGAAGTCATTAAAACCATAGTTTGGTTTCCGTTCAACAAAATCATTTTGCCGTCATTGTTACGAACAGCAACTCCTAAACGGTCGCAATCAGGATCTGTTCCAACTACAATATCAGAATTTGTTTTGTCTGCCAAGGCTAGAGCCATTGTTAAAGCTTCTGGTTCTTCTGGATTTGGAGATTTTACAGTTGGGAAATTCCCATCTGGAATAGCTTGTTCAGGAACAATGTGAACATTTTTATATCCTGCTTGTGATAAAGTATCTGGAACTGATTTTATAGAAGTTCCGTGCAATGAAGTAAAAACAATTTGAAGATTGTCTTTAGCTTCAGCTGGAGTGTTAAAACTTGCATTTTCGATAGACGATTTTATAAAAGCTTTGTCTATTTCGGTGTCAATGTACTGAATCAAATCTTCGTTTGGGCTAAATTTGATTTTGTCATAACTTAAGTTTTCAATTACATTAACAATTTCTTTGTCTTGTGGAGGAACAATCTGTCCGCCATCTTGCCAGTATACTTTGTAACCATTGTATTCTGGTGGATTATGAGAAGCTGTTAAAACAATTCCGCACTGACATTTTAAATATTTAAGAGCAAAAGATAATTCTGGAGTTGGTCTTAAATCAGAAAACAAATAAACCTGAATACCATTTGCAGAGAAAACATCAGCAACCACTTTTGCCAAAGTGTTGCTGTTGTGGCGACAATCGTAAGCAATAACTACTTTTAAAGGCTCGTTTGGAAAAACCTTATGCATGTAATCAGATATTCCCTGAGTATTTTTTCCAAGCGTATATTTATTGATTCGATTGTTTCCAATACCCATTACACCGCGCATTCCTCCAGTTCCAAATTCTAAGTTTTTGTAAAAACTCTCTTCAAGTTCTTTTGGCGAAGTTGTCATTAATTCTTTAACGGCAGCTTGCGTTTCCTGGTCAAAGGTTGGAGTCAGCCATTCGTTTACAGCGTTTAATATGTTTGGTGCTATGTTCATTGTAAATTTTGTTTTTGTATAGTTAAAAGGTTTTAAAGATGATTAAAATATTTTTAGAAATTAACCTCTCGAGCTACTTTATAACGAGCTTCATTGTTTTTAGTTCTTAGAATAATTTCGCCTAAGAAGCCTGCTAAAAATAATTGAGTACCAAGAATCATTGTGGTTAAAGCAATGTAAAACCATGGATTATTGGTAACCAAAGTGTATTTCATTCCAGTATACATATGGTATAGTTTAGAAACCCCAATGTATCCAGCAGATAAAAATCCGATGATAAACATTAAAGAGCCCATAGCGCCAAATAAGTGCATAGGTCTTTTTCCGAATCTTGATAAGAACCAAATTGTAATTAAATCTAGGAAACCGTTTATAAAACGCTCCATTCCGAATTTAGTTTCACCATATTTTCTAGCTTGGTGAATTACCACTTTTTCGCCAATTTTTCCAAATCCTGCATTTTTAGCTAAGACAGGAATATAGCGGTGCATTTCGCCAGAAACTTCAATGTTTTTCACTACGACATTTTTGTAGGCTTTCAATCCGCAGTTAAAATCGTTTAACTCAACGCCAGAAGTTTTTCTAGCGGCCCAGTTAAATAATTTTGACGGAAGATTTTTTGCTACAACAGAGTCGTAACGTTTCTTTTTCCATCCAGAAACCAAATCGTATTTTTGATTTGTAATCATTTCATACAATTCAGGAATTTCATCTGGACTGTCTTGCAAGTCGGCATCCATAGTAATAATGACATCGCCCTTTGCTTTTGCAAAACCAGCATGTAAAGCTTGAGATTTTCCAAAGTTTTTCATGAAACGAATTCCTTTTACATTTGGATTTTCGTTAGAGAAACCTTCAATAATTTGCCAAGAATTATCTGTACTACCATCATCTACAAAAATGATTTCATAAGAGTAATTGTTAGATTGCATCACTTTAATGATCCATGTATAGAGTTCTTTAAGTGATTCCTCCTCGTTTAGAAGCGGTATAAGTATAGATAAATTCATTTATATTTTATTATGGACTTAAGGTTTTTCATTTTTTACTATTCCTCCAATTATTAAGGAATATATTAATCCAATTAATGCATACATAACAAGTGTTACTGGAAAAACAATAAATGGATTCATAAATTTTTTAACCATCCCAAGTCCCATTTCAAGTTCTTTTGATGTTATATTTGGATTTTGTTTAATCATTTGTTCTTTGGTGATATCCATCATTTCATTTATAAAATCAGGAAAAATGAAATTAAAAATAACACTAAAGACGGCATATGTTAAGCCAGCAATAACCGTAATAGAAACGCCGGTTTTTAAAGATTCAGAGAAGGATATAAATCCATTGTTTATATTTTTTTTGTAATTTGTGCAACCTAAATATATAAACAATAGTGGCAAAATCAGATAATTTGCAATGTTTACAATTGTTCCTACGCTTGTATTTACTAGCGATTTCATGCCTATAACGTACATGATAACAAATTCTAAAATCATAATAACACCGAACAAAAGACCATAAGGCGTGCCTGACTTTGCAGGAGATACTTTTACATCCATAAACTTATGTTTAATTAATCCACAAATATAGTAATTCCCACTATAATCGAATATAAAAAAAGCTTTTCGAAATAAACTAAAAAAAAGTAAGCTAACTGTTTGTTTATTAAAAAAGAATTGTAAATTTGCACACTCAAAAATAATTAAATTTTTAAACAAAAAAGAGTAGTATTTGTTTACACCTTTTTCTAGCCATGAAAAAGCTTCAAAATGAAAATGCTCTAAAACAATAAATAAAAGAAAAGATGAAAAAAGGAATTCACCCAGAAAATTACAGATTAGTTGCATTTAAAGACATGTCTAACGATGAGGTTTTTATCACTAAATCTACTGCAGATACAAGAGAAACAATTGAAGTTGACGGAGTTGAGTATCCAGTTGTAAAAATGGAGATTTCTAGAACATCTCACCCATTTTATACTGGTAAATCTAAACTTATCGATACTGCAGGACGTATTGATAAATTCAAAACTAAATACGCTAAACACGCTAAAAAATAATAGCTGTTTTGCATTATACAAAAGCCTTCCAAACTCTGGAAGGCTTTTTTTATGCGTTAAATATTACTTTCCGTTAATATGGTTTTGAATTAAAACAGTAAAATATTTGTAACTTTGAAGCCAGGTAACCAAATCAAATTTTAACAAACACTCAATTATTTATGAACTACATTCTTTTCGACGGTCCCGTTCGGAATGCTTTATTACCTTTTACTTTTACTAGACCTGTAGCTGATATTTTAGTCGGAATTATGACGATTCGCCAGAAATGGGAAAAATACCTAGGTTCGACAATCACTACCATAACAGAGGAATATTTATCGGAGAAATTTCCAATGGTCGAATTAGAAGAAAACGTAATGATCAATGCAGCGTATTTGCCAAATGATACTCTTGCAGAGATGGTTTCTAATTTAACAGAAAACCAAGCAATCTTTAAAGGCGAAGATGTAATTGCATTTTTTGCAAGCGAAAATCAGGAAGAAGTCGATTTTGATTCTTATGAAATTATTCAATACAACGAAGATTGTATAACAATCGAACATACTTGGGATATTTTCTCTAAAAATGATGCCGCAATCCGTCAGGATTTTAAGTGCTTGACTGAAGATCGCACTTCGCAGCCAATTCCTAAAAGTGTAAATGTAATAGCGCCAGAAAATATTTTTATCGAAGAAGGAGCAAAATTAGAGTTCGTAACTTTAAATGCTTCAACGGGTCCTATATATATAGGTAAAAATGCTGAAATTATGGAAGGAACTGTAATTCGCGGGCCATTTGCTTTATGCGAAAACGCTATGGTAAAAATGTCGGCTAAGGTTTATGGGGCAACAACTGTTGGGCCAGGATCTAGAATAGGCGGCGAGGTTAAAAACTCAGTTCTTTTTGCTAATTCTAACAAAGGACACGAAGGGTTTTTAGGTGATTCTGTTTTAGGAGAATGGTGCAATATCGGTGCAGATTCTAACAACTCGAACCTAAAAAACAACTATGAAGAAGTAAAATTATGGAGCTACGAAACAGAAGGTTTTGCTAAAACAGGGCTTCAGTTTTGTGGTTTAATGATGGGAGATCATAGTAAATGCGGAATCAACACCATGTTTAATACAGGAACTGTTGTTGGTGTAAGCGCTAATATTTTCGGAAGCGGATTCCCTCGCAATTTTGTTCCAAGTTTTTCTTGGGGTGGCGCGGCAGGATTTACAACTTATGTGACTAAAAAAGCTTTTGAAACTGCAAGGTTGGTAATGAGTCGAAGAAATATAGAGTTTGATGCAACAGAAGCTGCAATTATGGAACATATTTTTGAAGAAACTAAAAAATGGAGAAAAGACTAATTAGATAATTGGTCAATTTGACAATGAGATAATTTTTGTAACCCGACAGGTTTTAGAGACTTGTCGGGTTTATTTTTTTCAGCCACAGATTAAAATTAAAAAGATCAAAAAATCTGTGGAATCCTATAATCTGTGGCTAAAAATTATTTGTCAATCTTAATAAAATCTTCTTTCAGGTTGAACTTTAATTCTAAGCCGTTAGTAAGTTTAGCTTCATAACCAGAACTTCCAATTTCTAATTTGGTTACTTTTTCCTTAGGAAAGTTTGATTTGATGTAAGAAGCAATTTTTTTAGGAACAATAGATTTTGGAATTTTAGAGCTATTGCCGTCAACTTCTTTCCAGTTTCCTTTTTTATCGAATTCAATTTCTATTTCATCTCCAAATTTAACTTTGTATTCTGTAGAAAGAATTTCTTTGTCTTCTAATATGTAGCTCGGTTTTTTTGAGCCAAAATGCGTCTTTAAAAAAGCTTGAGCATTTGCTGGTAAAGCTTCTTTTTTGATTACGGTTTTTTGTGCATTTGCAGAAAGTCCAAATATTAATCCTGCAATTAAGTAAATAGTCAGTTTTAATTTCGTTTTCATATTTTGCTGATTTTTAAAATTATAGTACAAGGTAAGATTAAAAAATTGAAATATGAGAAAACCATTTGGGTTTCGTTTGCTGCGATTTAGGTATTATTTAAGAGGTCAGATTATCTAATTGGCACATTTTCAAAATTATCTAATTATCAAATTGGCACATTATCTAATTAAATCTATCTTTGCAGCACGAAAAAAATGGGTAGTCTACTAAACGATTAACCGATTAAACAAATTAACAAAGACAAATGATTACAGTTAACGATATTTCGGTTCAGTTTGGCGGAACTACACTTTTTAGCGATGTTTCTTTTGCTATAAATGAAAATGATAAAATTGCCCTTATGGGTAAAAATGGTGCGGGAAAATCTACACTTTTAAAGATAATTGCTGGTGTAAATAAACCTTCAACAGGAAGCATTTCGGCTCCAAAAGAAGCTGTAATTGCTTACTTGCCACAGCATTTGCTTACTGAAGATGGCGCAACAGTGATGGAAGAAGCATCTAAAGCGTTCAGTGAGATTTTTACAATGAAAGCAGAGATAGATGAAATCAATGAGCAATTGACAGTTCGTACTGATTATGAAAGTGATGAATACATGAAATTAATCGAAAGAGTTTCTGACTTAAGCGAGAAATTTTATGCTATTGAAGAAGTGAATTACGAAGCTGAAGTTGAGAAAATTCTAATTGGTTTAGGTTTTGAGCGTGAAGATTTCGCACGTCAAACTTCAGAATTTTCAGGAGGATGGAGAATGCGTATTGAGTTGGCTAAGATTTTGTTGAGAAAACCAGATTTGATTTTGCTAGATGAGCCTACTAACCACATGGATATTGAAAGTATTCAATGGTTAGAAGATTTCTTATTGACTCAAGCAAAAGCTGTTGTGGTAATCTCGCACGATAGAGCGTTTGTAGATAATATTACAAACCGAACTATCGAAGTTACGATGGGAAGAATTTACGATTACAAAGCGAAATATACTCATTATTTAGAATTAAGAAAAGACCGCCGTATACATCAGCAGAAAGCGTATGATGAACAACAGAAAATGATTGCTGAAAATCGTGCTTTTATTGAGCGTTTCAGAGGAACATTTTCTAAAACAGATGCAGTTCAGTCTCGTGTCAAAATGCTTGAGAAACTTGAAATAGTAGAGGTTGATGAAGTTGATACATCTGCATTGCGTTTAAAATTCCCGCCAGCGGCACGTTCTGGTCAATATCCTGTTATTGTAAAAGAAATGTCTAAAGCTTACGGAGATCACGTAGTTTTTAAAGATGCAAACATCGTAATCGAACGCGGACAAAAAGTGGCTTTTGTTGGAAAAAATGGTGAAGGTAAATCGACAATGATTAAAGCAATCATGAAAGAAATTGGCGTTGATTCTGGAAGTGTTGAAATCGGTCATAATGCGCAAATCGGATATTTTGCTCAAAATCAAGCGGCATTATTAGATGAAAATGCTACAATTTTTGAAACAATTGATAGTATTGCGGTTGGAGATATTAGAACGCAGATCAAAAATATTTTAGGCGCTTTCATGTTTCAAGGAGATGATATTACAAAGAAAGTAAAAGTGCTTTCTGGAGGTGAAAAAACGCGTTTGGCAATGATTAAATTATTGTTGGAGCCAGTAAACTTGTTGATTCTGGATGAGCCTTCAAATCACTTGGATATGAAAACCAAAGACATTATTAAAGATGCTTTACGTGATTTTGATGGAACTTTAATCTTAGTTTCTCACGACCGTGATTTCCTTGACGGATTAGCTACTAAAGTTTTCGAATTCGGGAATAAAAGGGTTAAAGAGCATTTTGAGGATGTAGCTGGTTTCTTAGCACACAAGAAAATGGATTCTATGAGAGAAATAGAGAAATAGTATCTTTTCAATAAAAAAATTAAAGGGCATAAGTTTCATTACTTGTGCCTTTTTTTTGCTGTAATATTAATAACAGTATTTTAATGCAATTTTTTTTACATAAAATCTCTTTTTTTGTTATTTTAGTATTCCCATTTCGCATTGACTATAAGCAGTTAAGTTTTTTGATCTCAAGAATAAAGAGCTGATTTTTAAATCACTATATAAGCATTACTGTTTCATTTAATTTAAGCCTATGAATAAAAGTCTACTAATGCCATTTTTGTTCCTTTTCCTTACAGCTCCATTTTTTTTGCATGCCCAAGGAGATTTGAATCAGGGAGCTGATAAAAAAGAAACCGAAGAAGTAAAATATCCGCAATTTCAATTAAAAGGCCTTCTTCAAGCAAGATATTTAGAGAGTTTTGGAGATAATGTAGACGTTTTAGGAACGCATCATTCAACAGGAGATGCAGTTCAAAGCTCTTTTGATATAAAAAGAATGCGTGTCGGATTGAATACCAAATTAAGCGAAACTACAGAAATTGTAATTCTGGTCAATTTAGCCGATTTTAAATCAGATCCAAAAGGTAAAGTTCTGGAGAATGCCTACGGAAAATATACTTTTAATAAATATATAGCCTTAACAGGAGGGCAGTTTCGACCTGCCTTTGGTATTGAGGAGCTTGTTCCTGTAGATATTATTAAATCTTTCGATTTTTCAAATCAGTATTATGAATTTGGAAAAAATGGATGGACAAGTTTTCAGATAGGGGCATCGGCAACAGGAGCTTTTGATGTAGGGAAAATTCCAGTGAATTATGCTGTTTCGATTTTAAATGGAAATGGAAAAAATACGGAAATGGATAAAGACAACGGAAAACAGTATTCTTCAAGATGGGTTTTTGGTTTGTCAAAAGAACATAAAATTAATCTAGGTTTAAATGGAGGTTTCGGAAAAGTCTTTAAAGAAGATGTTTTTGCATTTGGAGCCGATATTACCAGCGATTTTAAATTGACCGATAAACTTAGTTTTGATTTACAGATAGAATTTAAGCAGGGAACAAACCATAATTTATATTATTCTTTGCCAGTTGAGGCTCGAACAGACAATGTAGCCGATTATCAAATGCGAGGAATATATTTTCTGCCAAATTTTAGATACGAGATAAATTACAATAAACTTACAGCGCTTGAAGTATCTTGTCGCTATGAATCTTTTGATCCGAGTTACAAAATAGATTCAAATGTTCGAAAAACTTACACGCCAATGGTTAGTTTAGAATTCGGAAAATCGTACACAGGCCGTATCGAAATGGGATTTGAAATTGACAGATTTGATAAAAGTATTCCAGATACATCAACCTATAACGATAACCTGTTTTTAATTCAATTGCAGCTTAGAATTTAATTCACTTAATTTTTGTTTTTATGAAAGAAGTAAAAATTCCTCAGACTTTAATTACGCTGGCAGTTTTAGTTGCCATTTGGTTTATTCCAGCGCCAGAAGGTGTTGTTCCAGAAGCTTGGCATTTATTTGCCATTTTCGTGGCTACTATTTTAGGAATCATCTTAAAAGCGGCTCCAATGGGAACTATGTGTATGATAGCAATTGCTTTAACTGCAATGTCTCAGGTTTTGGCTCCTGGAGATCCTGGAAAGTCGATAACAATGGCATTAAGAGGATTTGGCGATAAAGTAATCTGGCTGATCGGAATTTCGTTTTTCATTGCAAGAGGATTTATAAAAACAGGTCTTGGAAATAGAATTGCTTTTCTATTCATAAAAATATTCGGAAAAAGTTCTCTCGGACTAGCTTATGGTTTAGGCTTGGCAGATTTGGTTTTAGCGCCAGCTGTTCCGAGTAATACCGCTAGAGGAGGAGGAATCGTTTATCCGATTATGAAATCAATGTCGATGAGTTTTGGATCAATGCCCGATAAACCAGAAACACATAGAAAGCTCGGAGCATATTTAACTTTGAATAGTTATAATATGAATTTGATTGCATCTTCTATGTTTTTAACAGGAACGGCAAGTAATCCGATGTGCCAGAAATTTGCACTTAATTTAGGGATAAAAATAACTTGGATGTCTTGGGCAGCAGCGGCGATTGTTCCGGGATTATGTGCTTTTATTGTAATTCCTTTTGTTTTGTATAAAATTTATCCGCCAGAATTAAAGAAAACCGGTGATGCTCCACAGCTTGCTATGCAGAAATTGAAAGAAATGGGAGCCATTACAAGAGACGAATGGATGATGTTGCTGACATTTTTTATTCTGCTTTTCTTATGGATGACAGGAGATTTGTTTTCTATTGATGCCACAACAACAGCTTTTATCGGATTAGTGATTTTGCTCTTAACTTCAGTTTTAACTTGGGAAGATGTAAAAGCTGAAAAAGGAGCGTGGGATACAATTGTCTGGTTTTCTGTTTTGGTAATGATGGCGAGTTCGCTTAACGAATTAGGTTTTATAGCATGGTTCAGTGATTTAGTAAAAGCGCAAATTGGCGGATTAAGCTGGCAAATGGCTTTTCCGATTATTATATTGGTCTATTTCTTTAGTCATTACCTTTTTGCAAGTGCAACTGCGCACGTTGCAGCAATGTACGCAGCCTTGCTTGGTGTTGGGGTTTCGCTTGGAATTCCAGGACTATTGCTCGCATTTATGCTTGGTTTTGTCGGATCTCTTTACGGAACTCTAACTCATTATGGTCACGGTCCGGCACCCGTATTTTTCGGGAGCGGCTACGTTGACCTAAAGAGCTGGTGGGTCAAAGGGCTTATAACCGGTTTGGTTATGCTCTTAATTTATATGGTAATTGGAGGATTATGGCTCCGACTTATTGGATATTTTTAAATTCTAATTCCAGGAGGAAGTAGTTCTTTATATCTAGGATTTTTTTTAAAAAACGAAACAATTTTTGGGTGAATAGGAACTACTCTGTAATTTTTTTCAGAACTTAAGTCTAAAACATTTTTAAGTAAAGTGTTAATTGTTTCTTCGTTTTCGTACGAATCAGGCTTTTTGATTTTGGTTAAGAAGATTTTTTTCTCTTGAAATTGATACTCAACTGCTAACATTCCTTCAGGGATGACAGTTTCGAATTGGCGTGCAAATGTGTTGTCTTTGATTTCCATAGTTACAGATGTTTCCATAGTAATTTCTTGTTAGGTTATTGGTAAATAGTGAATTTGGGATCCAAAACATTCTTGAAAGAAAATTCTTTATAAGGTTTAAAATCAAAAAATATTTGGAAATGCAAAGGTAATCATTTGATTTTCAATATTGAATTATTTTTTGCAGCTATAAAGTTTAAGTTATTGTTTCAAAGTTTTATTTTTTTCGAATCTCTGTAAAATAGGTCTGAAATTTGATTATCATGATATTAAAAAAAGTAACTTTATTTTTTTAGAATAAATGTATTAATGGTAATTTCATTTTAATGTTATGAGTAAAATTCCAGTTTATTTTATGCCAGGTTTGGCGGCGAGTTCATCTATTTTTGAAAGAATAAAATTGGATGAAACTGTTTTTGAAATGCATCTTTTGGAATGGGAAATTCCGAATCCGAAAGAATCTTTATCTGATTATGCGCTTCGAATTAGTAAAAATATAAAAGATGAAAATCCTGTTTTAATTGGAGTTTCTTTTGGCGGAATTCTAGTGCAGGAAATTTCTAAACATATAAAAACACGAAAAGTAATTATTATATCGAGCGTTCGAAGCAATCTGGAATTTCCGAGAAGAATGAAAATAGGAAAGACTACTAAAGCTTATAAGTTAATCCCGATGCAATTAATTTTAAATATTGAAAAATTGGCTAAATTTTCTTTTGGCGAAAAGGTTAATAAGAGGATTAAATTATACGAGAAATTTTTATCTGTGCGCGATTTAGGTTATCTGCAATGGGCTGTAGAAAGTGTAATTCTATGGGATCGCGATAAAATTGATGAAAATGTAGTACATATTCACGGAGATAAAGATGATGTTTTTCCGATTAAATATATTGATAAATGCATTTTGGTAAAAGGAGGAACTCATATTATGATTCTCAATAAGTATAAATGGCTTAATGAGAATTTGCCTTCTATTATATTGGAAGATTAATCGAAATGAAATTCCAAATTCCAATTCTTTCTAGATTTTAGAGCAATCTTGTCATTTCTCCTTCGTCGAAATGACAAACTAAGTTTTGACCTTGTGTTATAAAGAAAATTTAAAATAAAAAAATCCCAAACTCCTTTTGGAATTTGGGATTTATAATATTGTAATTTAGAAAATTAGATTTTCTTCATTTGTTCTTTCATCATCGTGATTTGCTCTTTCAGCATTCCTTGCTTGTCTAATTTTTTAGCTTCGTTAAGTAAATTAGTCGCTTCCAATTTTCTTCTGCGTGACATTGCAACTCCCGCAAGGTTTAATTTAGCTACTGCTAAATCCATATCCATTGATAGTCCAAGTTCGATTGCTTTTTTGAAATGTTTCTCTGCTTGGTTAATATTGGTTTGAGATAACATAATGCCTTGTAAGTAATTTAAGTATCCTTGCTGTTTTCTTACTAATGCACCTTCTGGATTTTTGATATATGATAACCATTTATTAGCCCCTGCAAAGTCTTGTTTTCTTAATTTAAGGAAAGCTAAAAGGATAAATTCGTTTTTAAAATAAAGAAAAATTGGAATTGCAGTCAGTAAGATAAGGAATATACCATTCCCAATATTACTCTCTGTAAATTGCCAAATGCCCGCCACTACAAGAAGTCCGGCCAAAATAAGTTTAATATTCTTGTGAAACATAATTATTGTAAATTTGTGATTGCAAAGATAGTAAAAGGAATTAAAAATATTTTTATAAAAGTGCTTGCCAGAAAAAAAAGTCTTTGTATATTTGCACTCGGTTTTTGAACAACGATATCCAAAACCAAATAAACGAGTTAATAGATACCATTTTTAAAGATACAAAGCAATGAGCAAAAGAACATTTCAACCATCGAAAAGAAAAAGAAGAAATAAGCACGGATTTATGGACAGAATGGCTTCTGCGAATGGAAGAAAAGTTCTAGCGCGTAGAAGAGCAAAAGGAAGACATAAATTAACTGTTTCTAGCGAGCCTAGACACAAAAAATAATGTTTGTATAAACATACATAAGGCGATTACTTTTTTAGTATCGCCTTTTTTTATACCTTGTCGGTAAAAATTTTCTCAACTTTCTAGTTTTTAACGCACTAGAACAGTTTTTTAAAATCGTAAATAACTACACAATACATACAAAATGCCTAAAGACACATCAATAAAATCAGTTTTAATTATAGGTTCAGGACCTATTGTTATTGGCCAAGCTTGCGAATTCGATTATGCGGGATCTCAATCTGCACGCTCGATTCGTGAAGAAGGAATTGAGGTTATCTTGATTAACTCGAATCCAGCGACGATTATGACCGACCCATCTATGGCCGATCATATTTATTTGAAACCTTTAACGACAAAATCGATTATTGAAATTCTTAAGGAACATCCACAAATTGATGCAGTTTTGCCAACAATGGGAGGACAAACTGCTTTGAACTTGTGTTTGGAAGCTGAGGAAAAAGGAATCTGGCAAGATTTCGGAGTGAGATTAATCGGTGTTGATGTAAATGCTATTAATATTACTGAAGACAGGGAACAGTTTAAACAGCTTTTAGAAAGAATTAATGTGCCAACTGCACCTGCAAAAACAGCTACTTCTTACCTTGAAGGAAAAGAAATTGCTCAGGAATTTGGTTTCCCGCTTGTAATTCGTCCTTCATTTACATTAGGAGGAACTGGAGCAGCTGTGGTTTACAAAAAAGAAGATTTTGATGAGCTTTTAACTCGCGGACTAGAAGCTTCTCCAATTCACGAAGTTTTGATCGACAAAGCTTTAATGGGATGGAAAGAATATGAGTTGGAGCTTTTAAGAGATAAAAATGACAACGTTGTAATTATCTGTTCTATCGAAAATATGGACCCAATGGGAATTCATACTGGAGATTCTATCACGGTAGCACCAGCGATGACATTATCTGATACAACTTTCCAAAAATTACGTGACTACGCTATCTTAATGATGAGAAGTATCGGAAATTTTGCTGGAGGATGTAACGTACAATTCGCAGTTTCACCAGACGAAAAAGAAGATATCGTAGCAATCGAAATTAACCCTCGTGTATCTCGTTCTTCTGCATTAGCATCAAAAGCGACTGGATATCCAATTGCTAAAATTGCTTCTAAACTAGCTTTAGGATACAATTTAGATGAATTACAAAACCAAATTACAAAATCGACTTCGGCTCTTTTCGAACCAACTTTAGATTATGTAATCGTAAAAATACCACGTTGGAACTTCGATAAATTTGAAGGTTCAGACAGAACTTTAGGTCTTCAGATGAAATCTGTAGGTGAGGTTATGGGAATTGGACGTTCTTTCCAAGAAGCACTTCATAAAGCAACTCAATCTTTAGAGATTAAGAGAAATGGTTTAGGTGCTGACGGAAAAGGATACAAAAATTACGAACAAATTATCGAAAAACTAACTTATGCAAGTTGGGATCGTGTATTCGTAATCTACGATGCAATTGCAATGGGTATTCCATTAAGCACAATTCACGAAATTACAAGAATCGACATGTGGTTCTTGAAGCAATACGAAGAGCTTTATACTTTAGAAAAAGAAATCTCAAACTACAAAGTTTCTGATCTTCCAAAAGAATTATTACTTGAGGCAAAACAAAAAGGTTTTGCAGATAGACAAATCGCTCACATGATGAGCTGTCTGGAAAGTGAAGTGCACACTTTACGTATGAACATGAACATCAACCGTGTATTCAAATTGGTTGATACGTGTGCGGCTGAGTTTAAAGCAAAAACACCATACTACTACTCAACTTTTGAGGCAGAAATTGAAAAAGCAAATGGAGAGCGTTATGTAGATAACGAAAGTATCCTGACAGATAAAAAGAAAGTAATCGTTCTAGGTTCTGGACCAAACAGAATTGGACAAGGAATTGAGTTTGATTATTCTTGTGTACACGGAGTTTTAGCTGCAAAAGAATGCGGTTACGAAACAATCATGATTAACTGTAATCCTGAAACGGTTTCTACAGACTTTGACACAGCTGATAAATTATACTTCGAACCAGTTTTCTGGGAGCATATTTATGATATTATCCAACACGAAAAACCAGAAGGTGTAATCGTGCAGCTTGGTGGCCAAACAGCTCTTAAATTAGCAGATAAATTATCTAAATACGGAGTAAAAATCATCGGAACTAGTTTTGATGCACTTGACTTAGCAGAAGATAGAGGAAGATTCTCAGATTTATTGACTGAATTAAATATTCCTTTCCCAAGATTCGGAATCGCTGAAACGGCTGATGAAGCTTCTAAATTGGCTGATACTTTAGATTTCCCACTTTTAATTCGTCCTTCTTATGTATTAGGAGGTCAGGGAATGAAAATTGTGATCAACAAAAAAGAGCTTGAAGAGCACGTTATCGATTTGTTGAAAGCAATTCCAGGAAACAAATTGTTACTAGATCATTACTTAGCTGGAGCAATCGAAGCTGAAGCTGATGCAATTTGTGATGCTGATGGAAACGTTTACATCATCGGAATTATGGAGCACATTGAGCCTTGTGGAGTTCACTCTGGAGATAGTAACGCAACATTGCCTCCTTTTAACTTAGGAGAATTTGTAATGCAACAAATTAAAGATCATACGCATAAAATTGCTAGAGCTTTAAAAACTGTAGGTTTAATCAATATTCAGTTTGCGATTAAAGATGATACAGTTTACATCATCGAGGCAAATCCAAGAGCTTCAAGAACGGTTCCGTTTATTGCGAAAGCTTACGGAGAACCTTATGTAAACTACGCTACAAAAGTAATGTTAGGTCATAATAAAGTGACTGACTTTGATTTCAATCCACAATTAAAAGGATACGCAATTAAACAACCAGTTTTCTCTTTCAGCAAATTCCCGAACGTAAACAAAGCATTAGGGCCAGAAATGAAATCGACAGGAGAAAGCATCTTGTTTATTGATGACTTAAAAGACGATCAATTCTACGAATTGTACTCTAGAAGAAAAATGTATTTGAGTAAATAATCTCAGATTTTAATATAAAAGAAAAGCTCCAATGAAAATTGGAGCTTTTTATATTTTAATCTGTTTTAAACTTATTCGCTTTGACCAAAGTTCATATTGTCTCTAGTATTTTTCTGAACTGAAATCGCTCCGAATAATGCTAGTAGAAAAGCAAATGCATAGAAACCTTTTTCACTTGGAAGGATAGTTGCGTTCCATAACCCAACTACTAAAAGTACAATTGAAAGTAAAGTTCCAAACCAGCAGATTCCGTAGTAAATATCTGTTACGGGAAGTTTTTCAAGACGGTCTCTTACACTTTTTTGTAATGAAACTACAGCAAAAAGTCCGAACATTAAAACAGTGAAATAATATCCTTTTTCGTTTAAAAGCATTTCAGCTCTGGCAAGTCCAACAATAAAGCCAACTGTTCCTGCTCCAAGGGCAACCCAAGATGCCGCGATAAAGGCATTTGATGTTTTTTGTATCATAATTTATTATTTTGGTAAGAAGCAAATATAATTAAATTAGATTCAGGACAAAACAAATAGCAATTGTTTTGTTCAGTAAAATCTCTCAAATAAGCAAAAAGAAAAAGCTCCAATTATGGAGCTTTTCTCATTTAAAAAGTAAGATGATTTTATTTTTTAAGCAATTGTTCTAAGGGTTTTAACTGTTCCATGTCTATTTTAGATTTTTGTAAAACAGACATTAAAGTCATAATATTATTCGGATTCATATTTTCTCCTAAAACACGAACTACTGCAAAGCCATTTTCTTTTCTGTTGGCGAAAATAACAAACTCTTTAATATTGTCATCACTTCCAACATAGCTTACAGAAGCACCATCTTTTCCGGAACCAATTTTCATTAATTCTTGATATTTCGGATCTTTTAATATGGCTTTTACTTTATTTCTTTCTGTTTCAAATTCTGCCTGATTGTTTTGGTCGGCTTTAAAAGCAAGAATATTCATTTTGTCAAATGAGTTTAAAGCTTTACTTTGTTCTGCTGATAAAGACGTTTGATCAACATTTAGAATAGTTGGTGAAACATCTAATGTTATGAAATCTTTTTTCTCCGAATTCTCAACAAAATATTTTTGTAATGTTGGTTCAGAATTACAGCTTCCTAATGTTAGGAGAGCTGTAACTGCTATGATGAAAATATTTGTTCTCATGTTATTTTTTGCCTTTAGAAGCTTTCTTTAAGTCTGTTCCTCCAGGAAGTTGCATTTTATCTGTTAATACTGAAATTTCGTTTAAATCAAAATTACCAGTTAAAGATAATAAAACAGTTTCATCGTTTTTTGCACCGTCAACATACATTAAAAGCTCTTTTATTTGAGTGTCTGTAGCTCCAGATTTTACCATTATTCTAACGTTTTTCCCGCTATCATTTACACGCATTAATTCTTCTAAACCAGCAGTTTTTACATACTTATCGGCAGTAGCTTTCATATCGGCTTCGATTTTTGGGTTTTTAGTGGTAAAGACTTTTAAGTAATCTAACTTTTTGATTAGGGCAATATATTGTTGCGTCTCTTTATCAGAAGCGTCAACTTTTACTTTACTCATTAAATCAAACATTTTTTTATTTACAATTACCGAAGTCACATCATCTTGACCGTCAAATTTGTCAAAAGCACCTTGTGCGTAAAAAGTTGTGGTAACAAATGCGAATACTAAAGTTATAATGAAATTTTTCATGACTATTTTTTGTTTAATTACTGTTTAAAAATTTTGTTTTTTGATTGTTCATATTCGTTAATGTATTGCACACTTTCAATACCTACATTAACATGTGTTGATAATAAGGCCAAAGCTTTTTGCGTAGCTTTCAAGGCTTCTTCAGGATTATTATAGGTTCCTAATTCTGTTTGCGAAGCTACTGCAGTTGTATCTTTTTGCTCGCTCATAAAAAAGTAGGTTCCAATTCCTAGCAAAACAACAACTGATGCCGCAATCGATAACCACGCTACATTGCGTTTCTTAGATTGTAGTGGAATTTCATACGTTGATTTTTGTTCTTTTGCTTGAGAGAAATAGTCAAACATAGGTTTGTATTGCTCCAAATGCTGCGCAACATTGGATGAAGAAAAATATTCTTTTAATTGATTTTCTTCGGCAATAGAAGTTTCTCCCTGAAAGTATTTTTCTAATATCTCTTCTATTTTATTTAGTTCCATAAAGGTGTGTATTTGTCATTGATTCTCTAATTTTTTTTCTCGCTCTCGAAAGCGCCACTCGTATTGCCGTTTCGTTCATATTTACGATTTTGGCTATTTCTTCAAATTCATATTGTTCTACATCTCGAAGCTGAATTAATAATTGCAGTTGCTCTGGCATTTCATTTATAATTTTTTCGACCCATTCTAAACTATCTTGGTCTTCTAGTTTTTTATCCAATTGTGGCTGCCGATCGGTAAAATTATTATGAACAATCTGCAGATTACTGGCTCTTTTAGATTTTAATTGATCAAGACAATAATTTTTGGTCATGGTCATTGCCAATGCTTCGACGCTATTATAGCTTTCTAAATTGTCTTTTTTGTTCCATAATTTTACCATTACTTCCTGAGTTGCATCTTCTGCTTCTTCAGTACTTGTAAGCAATCTTTTTGCCAGACGAAAAACTTTGTCTTTAAAAGGATTTATTAATTCTATAAATACAACTTGGTTCATTAATCTGATGGTTAATCGTTAGCTTATATATTCAAGACGAGGTGTAATTATATTTGTTACAACAAAAAAGAAAATATTTTTTATATAAAAAAATACTGCTTGATCGATGAAGCTAAAACTAAAGATACTACTTTTACGTTATTCATAATATAGATAACCTACACGATATGAAAACAACTTTAAAGAGCGTTCTTTTTCTCTTTTTATTCGCATTTTCCTTGCAATCTTGTGAAGATCAGGATGATGTTGCAGCTCCAGCAGACTTACAGATTAATAATTTTATTTGGAGAGGATTAAATGAAGTCTATTTATGGCAACAAGATGTGCCAAATCTAGCCGATGGCCGTAATCTGCAACCCGATTTTAATCAGTTCTTAAGAGGGTATTCTAAGCCCGAAGATTTATTTGAAGCTTTATTGAACAAACCGGTAAGTAAATATCCAAATGGAGACGCAATTGATCGTTTCAGCTGGATTGTTGAAGATTATACTGTTTTGGAACAGGAACTAAGCGGTGTCACAAAAAATAATGGTGTAGATTTTAGATTGAGTCGCGTATCTTCAGGATCCAATGATGTGGTAGGTTTTGTGCGATATATTATTCCAAATTCAGATGCTTCAACTAAGGCAATTAAACGCGGTGATTTATTTACAAGTGTGAATGGAGTAAAACTTACTGTTTCTAATTATCAAGATTTATTGTTCAATAAGGATAGCTATACGCTAAACTTGGCTGATTATAATGGTAGCGGTTATGTTTTGAACGGAAAATCGGTTGATTTGACAAAAACTGTTTTAGAAGAAAACCCGATTTTAATTAGCAAAGTGATTCCTTCTGGAGGTCATAAAATAGGTTATTTAATGTATAATGGCTTTTATTCAAGCTATGACGATAAATTAAATCAGGCTTTTGGCGAATTGAAAACACAAGGAGTTACCGATTTAATTCTAGATCTTCGATATAATGGAGGAGGAGCCGTGCCTTCAGCAATTAGACTTGCTAGTTTGATTACAGGGCAATTTGATAATCAAGTTTTTGCTAAAACGCAGTTTAACACAAAGTGGATGAAAGATATGACTGCTGATGATTTAGAAAGTCTGAATTACAGATTTGTAAATAATATTGATGGTAAAGCTTTAAACAGTTTAAATTTAAGTACGGTTTATATTATCGCAACTGCAAGTACAGCATCTGCAAGTGAATTGGTTATTAATGGATTAGCACCTTATATTAATGTAGTTCAGATTGGAGAAACTACAACAGGTAAAAATGTTGGTTCGTATACTATTTATGATTCTGAAACTTTGTTTACTAAAAAAGGAATCAATGCAAATCATAAATATGCAATGCAACCTTTGGTTTTTAAAATCTCAAATTCTGCCGGTTTTGGAGACTATACTCAAGGTTTACAGCCTACTTATCCGCAGAAAGAATATTTGGATACTTATGGTGTTTTAGGAGAAACATCTGAGCCTTTGCTTAATTTGGCTATTTCAAAAATTACGGGATCTACTGCTAAAACAATTTCTAATGATTCTGGACTGGATCTGCCTTATTTAACAGATTCAAAAATCATAAACGGATTAAGACACGGAATGTATTTTCAAAATGCTCCAAAGAATTTTTAATAAAAATCTAATAAATAGAAAAGGCTTTCAGAAATGAAAGCCTTTTCCATAAAAAACAAAAACTAATTCTAAGGATAAAATTAATCGTTAAAGTAGAATCCGTTCGTACCTATACCAGTAGTCAATTCTTTTTGTAGAGTTCCCGACAAATTGTAGATGTAAGCTTTACTATCTTGAGTAAATTTCCCATCAGCAAAGAAAGCACGGTTGTTTTTTACTGCAAATCCGTAAAGGTATCCAATCTCAGGATTAGCTGTAAAAAGCGGAGTAGTAGCTGCTGTTGTTGCAGAAGTTGTAATTGAATACACAGAGCTTCCTACTGTATAATAAACTTGGTTGTTTTCTATGTCTAAAAACCCAGCAACCCCTTGAGATTCTGGAATTGTAATTTTAGAAACAGATTTGTCAGAGATTTTAACTTTTATAATTTCGCTGCTTTCAGTAAAAGAAGGACGTAAGATAAAAAGAGTTCCATTTTCTTCTTCAATAGAATCTGAACCAGAACCAATTGTTATTGGAGTTTCTAAAGTTTTTGTGTTCAGATTGTAAATAGAAAGTTTGTCAGTTCCAATTGGATCTGTAATGTATAATTTTCCGCCTTCTTCTACAATTCTGTTTGCCGTTGTGTTTAATGAAATTTTGGATTCAACAACATTAGTTGCCAAGTTAATTACAGCAATATAATCGTCTGTAACAGAATCGTATGAATTTGCATTTGTTACATAAGCTTTACCGTCTTTTATAACACCATATCTAGGATTAACTAAGCCGCTGTCAATTTTAGTAATTAACTTAAAAGTATAACGATTTACAATGTTTATTACGTTTGATCCGCCAGCAATAATATATGCTTTGTCTCCATCAAAAAAGATATTCTGAATAAATTTCCCAAGTACATCAGATCCGTTTTCTGTTTCATAAACGTCTTTTGTAAATATGCTGAAATCATTGCTAGAGAAAGATACTGTTCCAGAAGTAGAACCGCCTTCATTAACAATAAAAAAACCATTGTCGTAAGCGCCTTTCGGACCATCGTTGTCATCACTTGAACAAGAAGCGAATAACGAAATGCTTAACGCTATTAAAAGTAATTTGCTAAACTTCATATTTTAAAATTTTAAGGTTAAATACATATTGAAATTTCGACCTGGCATTGGTCTGCTTTCTAGACTTTCGTAGTTTTTATTTAAAAGATTCAAAACTTGAAAACCTATTTTGAAAGAATCTAAAAATTTAAGATCATAATCGATTCCGACATTAGAAATTGTATAATCATTAATGATTTCATCAGGATTATTATCGGCTCTTGTATAAACAAATCCGTTGTAAAGAATTTGATAATAAGCGCTTATTTTATTTCTAGAATATGAAACTGCTCCTGTTGCTTTGTTAAACGGAACAAAAAAGATCTGATTTTTAGTTTTTTCATCCTGAGAAACCGTGTAAGCATAAGTAGCATTTGTAGCAAAAATGTTTTTGCCATAACTTTTTTTCCAACTCAGCATGGTTTCGGTTCCATAACTGTTTACTTTATCTTGGTTTTTAGGAGTCCAAATACCGTTTGCGCCTGGAACCCATTGCAGCATATCGGTAATTTTCATATAATAAAAATTCTGCGTCCAAGTCAGGTTTTTGAATGTAAAAACATTACCAATTTCTCCCTGATAAGAACTTTCGGGTTTTAAGTCTAGATTTCCTCCTGGATTCCAATACAAATCATTGTAAGTTGGAATTCTAAAGTTTCTAGAAACATTCAGTTTTAAATTGTACCAATTATTGAATTTATAAGAAGATCCTAAATTGAATAAAACTGGAGATTTGTAATTGTCTGTAAATTCTTTTCTAACCCCAAGTTCGTTCTTCCAGTTAGCGCCAAAATCTTGTCTAACCAACAAAGCAGCAGAACTGATTTCACGAATATGGCTTCCAAAACTAGTTCCGTAACCATTTGTTCGACTGTAATCTACAATTCCGTTTACATGTGTCTCTTTAAATAAATGATAATCGACATCAAGCTTAGTAATTAAGTTCTCCGTTTTTCCGTATGTGTAATTTTTTAAAGAATTATCGGCAAAATATTGATAGTTTTCGAAAATGTAAGCGGTTTTGAAATTGGTCTTTAGTTTTCCAAAACTTCCGTCATATTCCAATAAATTTCGGTTAAAACCATTTATGTATTTGCTTTTCGTTTCAGATTCTGTAACCAAAGAAGTATTGCGGTCAGTGTTTGAAGTCTGACTGTACAGTTTTAAAATATGATTTTGATTGAATTTATAACCCACATTGGCATTTAACGTAATAATATCGTATTGCCCATTTTGGTTCCATCGCTGTTCACCTCTCCATGTGTAGCGATCTAAGTATTTATAATCGTTTGTTGAGCTGTTTTTAGAAAAGCCAATTTGGGTACTCCATTTTTTATTTGAAATAGAAGTTTTGTAATTAATCCCAATTGTATTAAAACTGCCGTAATCTAGTCTTAAATTATTCTCAAAACGATTAAAAAACAACAAATCGTTGTTTAAATGCACCGTACCTCCAACTGCGCCGCTTCCGTAAATTACACTTCCACCACCTGCTTTTACACTTATTGAATTATAATCTGAGCCCGAAATAGTATTAAAATCGGTACTTCCGTTCATTTGAGAATTAATATTTATTCCGTTCCAGATAACAGCTGTTTGCGAAGAAGTTGTTCCTCTAAAAGAAACCGTAGAAAGCATTCCTCGTCCATATTCTTTAAAATATAAAGTCGAATTAAAGTTCAATAAATCGGTTAGGAGCGCCTCGTTTTTATTGATTATAGAATCATTCAGTTTTAAAACAGATTGTGAAGCCGAATAGGTTTTTAAATTCTTATCTGAAACAAAAACTTCTTTCAGACTGGTAATAGAATCGTTCTGCGCCGAAATAATCTGGCACACAACAAATAAACAAAAAGTAAAAAATCTTTTTAAAGTCATAATTTCTTCACTCTTTTTCCCGAGAGTTTGATATTTGTTATAAAGGCAGGTCTCCTGGCTTGCGTCTTGCTGTTTACCTTCCCATCGCGCGCGGCGTGACAGTGGTTTGTAGTTTACAGCAAGCGTTCGTTTTTTTGAACTTAGCTTACAGTTGCGGGTACAGCTCAAGAATTATACTTGATTCCCTTTTAATGTATTTTTTAAATTAAAAACACAACCTTAATTTGTCGCAAAGATAAAGTTAAAAATATTGATTATTCAAATTTGTTTTAGGTTTCATGAAAAATTATAAATAATTAGCATTAAAAACTGATTTTTATAACTTCTCCGAAATCAACTTTATTATTGAAGGCGTCTTTTAATGGAAGCGAACTCTGATGGCATAAAATGCTTCTGATGATTCCTGCATGTGCAACAATTACAGTTGGCTGATTTATTTTTGAAAGTGTTTCCGACAAAAAATGGCCAACTCTTTCATGTAATTCAATAAAAGATTCTCCGTTTGAAACCTTGATATTCACGAAATCTTCCATCCAAGGATTGAGATCTTCTGACGGAATTTCGTTCCAGCTTTTCAATTCCCAATCACCAAAATTCATTTCTTTTAAGCGTTCGTCTTCCTTATACGAAATGGTTTTGATATTTTCTTGAATGTGCTTGGCTAAAATAACACAACGTTTTAATGGACTAGAAAAGATAATCGCCTCTGAAGGTAATTCTGAAATGATTCTGCTAAAAATTTCCTCAAAAGGTTTTGCAATATCAACATCTGATTGTCCGTAACAAATTCCTTTTTCACAAACTGTTTCGGTATGACGAACTAGATAAATTTCCATAAAAATAAAATGCTTAAGTAAAATACAACTTCGCAAACTTGCTGTGTTGCGCCAAGGCAATCTCCAGTATAACCATCAATCCATTTCTGAAAATAGCGCGCTAGAAAATATCTCGTTATGAAAACAGGAATAATAGCAAGCAGAAATTTCAAATCGAAAGAAGAAAATACAATTAACGGAACTAAGCCAAAAAAGAAAGATCCAAAAACTTCTTTCCAAGTATATTGTTTTGCAATTGGTTTGCTTTTGCTCGAAGCATCGTCACGAGAATATTCGTGTGTGAAAATAATGCTTATTGCGGCAAGTCGACTCAATGAATGAGCAGAAATAAACAAAAGGAAAATGAGAAGAATATTATTTGCAAAAAGTAAAACGGATTCTGCAAGCAATTTAAATTTTAGTAAAAAAAGCAAAACCAATCCGATTGCTCCGTAGGCTCCAATTGCACTGTCTTTCATTATCATTAAGATTTTTTCTTTAGTCCAGCCTCCGCCGAAACCATCACAGACATCTGCAAAACCGTCTTCGTGAAAAGCGCCTGTGGTTAAAATAGAAGCAATGATTGCTAGTATGACAGCAATTTCTGAAGAAAGAAAAAATGAAAAAAGATAAAAAGCGAAAAAAGAAATACCCCCAACAATCCATCCAATAAATGGAAAATATCTTGTGGCTTTATTTAAATAATCTGGATGATGCGTAATGTTTTTTGGACATGGAATTCTGGTGTAGAACATTAAACAGGTGAAGAAAATGTGTAGTTCTTTTTTCATTTATATAATTGGTTTTCTATTTATTTTGTCATTTCGACTGAAAGGAGAAATCACACAAGATTACGCAAAGAAAATCGTCAATCTTTGTCGAGTTTCTAATGTGATTTCTCCTTTCAGTCGAAATGACAAATAGTAGTTTATTTACGACTTACTCCCGCGCTCTCAAAACTAGCCATTTCATTCAAAAAAGCTTCAGCTGATTTTAAAATTGGAAAAGCAACAGCGCAACCAGTTCCTTCGCCTAAGCGCAAATCGAGGTTTAAAATTGGTTTTGCTTCTAAATGATTTAATAATTCTGAATGTGCTTTTTCGGCAGAACAATGACAAAAAACAGCATTTTGCTGTATGTTCGGATTTATTTTAAAAGCAATCAGATAAGCAACAGTGCAAATAAAACCATCAACTAGAATTAGCATTTTATTTTCAAAAGCTTCTAATATTGCTCCAGACATTTGAAGAATTTCAAAACCGCCAAAATAGGACAGTTGTGCTATTAATTCGGTTTGACCGGAATAATTATCAATTGCTTTTTTGAGCAAGTTTTGTTTTAGAAGCAGTTTTTCATTTTCAACTCCAGTTCCCTTTCCGATGCATTCTTCAATAGGAAAACCTGTTAGAATACTCATTAAAACAGAAGCAGTTGAAGTGTTTCCGATTCCCATTTCGCCAAAACCAATACAATTCGAACCAGATTTTACAATATTTTGAACAATCGATTTTCCTTTATCCAAACACAACCAAACTTCAGATTCGCTCATTGCAGGAACATGTAAAAAGGATTGAGTTCCTTTTGCAATTTTTGCATCGATTAATTTTGCATTGGTTGGAAAATCGTAATTGACGCCTGAATCTACAATTGATAATTCAATATTATTCTGATTGCAAAAAACATTTATGGCAGCGCCGCCATCTAGAAAATTATTGACCATTTGGCGTGTAACATCTTGCGGATAATCACTTACACCGTGATTGGCAATTCCGTGATCGGCTGCAAAAACTACAATATTAGGTTTTTCGACTTTCGGATTCAAAGTTTCGAAAACAGTTGCCATTTGAAAAGCTAGAGATTCCAGCATTCCTAAAGAACCAACGGGTTTTGTTTTTGAATCTATTTTTTCTTGTAAACGTTTATTGAAATCAGATTTGTTTTTGATTTCATTTTTCGATCTTAAATCAAACTCTGGAACATTTATTTGATGAATTTCTTTGATTTCATTACAAATGGGAGCTTCCAATTTTTGTTTCCAATGCAACTGTTGCAACATTGGCTGATTGTTATAATTGGTGGCTGGTTTTCCGATGCAGAAATAACCAAGCGGTTCTATATTTTCGGGTAAATCAAGTATTTTTTTAAACTGATAATAATTTAAAATCGAAACCCAGCCCATTCCGTAACCTTGTTCTGTAAGCGAAAGCCAAATATTTTGAGCCGCACAAACTGAACTAAATTTTACTGCTTCATTACTCCCAATTGTTCCAATCGTAAACTGATTTAAAACGGAGCGATCATAAGCAATAATAAGTCCGATTGGCGCTTCTTCGATCGCTTCTAGTTTTAGCGATCTGTAAAGTTCCTTCTGTTCTGCATTATCGGTACGCTCTTCGGCTTTTTTATTGTAATCTAAAAACAGTTTTTTAATAGACGTTTTTACTTCATCCGATTTAATGAGATAATATCGTGTAGCATCAGTAAGCCCAACAGAAGGCGCCCAATGTCCAGCCTGTAAAGCTTTCTGAATTACTTCGTCTGGAACTTCATCGTTTGTAAAATGGCGTGTGTCTCTGCGGGATTTTAATATATCGTCTAAATTACTCATGCTATAAAATTACAATTTTTAAATTCCAAACTCCAAGATCAAACTCCAAAAAAGAAAAATTCCAAATTGCAAAACTCACTATGTTTTGCAATTTGAAATTTTTGTATTGAAATTTATCCTTTGATTTTAACCGGAATTCCAGAAACCATAAGTACAACTTGATCAGCATTGGTTGCAAGAAATTGATTCATCCAACCTTGCAATTCAACAAATTTTCTGCCTACGTGCGTTTCTGCATGAACTCCCATTCCGATTTCATTTGTTACGATAATTATATTCGCATTTTCATGTTTAGCAATGGCAAGAAATTCTTTTTTAGCCTCTTCCAAACTTAATTCGACATCATTTTTAGTATCAATAAAAAAATTAGTCAGCCAAAGCGTTACACAATCTATTAAGGCAGTTTTTTCAGAAAAATCAATTTCACTTAAATATTTTTCTTTTTCGATATTCGTCCAATGTTCGTCCCTTTCCTTCTGATGGCGATCGATTCGGTTTTGAAAATCAGCATCCCATTTTCGTGCAGTTGCTACATATAAAGGAGAATCGGAAAGCTCTAAAGCAAGTTTTTGAGCATAACCGCTTTTTCCAGAACGTTCGCCGCCAGTTACCAAGTAAATCATTTTTGTTAATTATGAGTTTTGAATTATGAATTATGAGTTTGGCCAAGTTATAAATTAATTATGAAGACTAACTCATAAATTTATAATTCATAACTTCTAATAAGGGCAATGTCGGCAGTTATTTCCGCAGCAGACTCCTCTTTTTAGATGAAACCAAGCTTTAAAAACATAGTTGCCATTTTCGATGTAGTAATCGATTCCTTCAATTAAATTATCATTTTTAGGCAAAAACATGGCCTTGTTATTAAGAGCCTTTTTTGGGGTTACAGTTTCGACATAAGCATCAATTTTATCTTCACAGGCTTCTTTAAAGCATATAGGGCAAAGGCAATCGCCTCCTTCTGATAGATTGAAAATAGGTGGATAATCATTACACCAGCACTTATTTTCGGGCGAAGTGTCGCCACATAAAAAAGCAGTTTCACAACTGGAGCAGATTTTTGTTTTTGGTACATTCATCAAATAAAAAGCGATTTGTTTAAATTTGTACGAATAAAGGTAAACAAAAAAAATAGAATTTGATTTACCTTTGTTGCCATACAAAACATAAAATATGAAATATTTTTTCCATAAATTACCAGTCGTTTTTGTGCTTCTTATCTTAATTGGATGCAAAAAAAATGAAGCGCAAGATGTTGTAAAATCTGCTACTGCCAAAGAAAGTATCGAGTTTGCTTCTGGACTTTCGATCATAAAAAACGAGGGCTATTCAATTGTAAATGTGAGTAATCCGTGGCCAAATGCTAAGGGGAGATTTACTTACATTTTAAAAGAAAAAGACGTACAAATTCCTGATAGTTTAAATAAATATATTTCTATAAAAGTTCCTCTAGAAAGTGTTGTGGTAACTTCGACTACCAATATTCCTTTTTTAGAAATGTTAGAAGTTGAGAATAAATTGGTCGGATTTCCGCATACTGATTACATTTCTTCTGAAAAAACTAGAGCATTAATTGACAAAGGTTCTGTGAAAAACGTTGGACAAAATGAAAAACTGAACATTGAACAATTAATAGAATTGTCACCAGATTTGATTGTGACATTTGGTGTAGATAACAACAATCCTATGCTAGATAATCTTAAAAAAAGCGGTTTAAATGTTTTGATTCAGGGTGATTGGATGGAACAGTCTCCACTAGGAAAAGCAGAATGGATAAAGTTATACGGTGCTTTATTTGGAAAAGAAGAAAAAGCAAAAGAGCTGTTTGATAAAATCGTTGAAAGCTATAATCAAGCCAAAAAATTGGTTGCCGATAAACCTGCAACTTCAAAGGTTTTATACGGTTCTATGTACGAAGATGTTTGGTATGTTGCCAAAGGAAATAGCTGGGTTGCACAGTTTATGAAAGATGCAAAAGCTAATTATTTATGGGCTGATCTTGAAGGAACTGGAAGCGAAGGTTTGTCTTTTGAAAAAGTTTTAGATAAAGCAAAAGATGCAAATGTTTGGATTGCTTCTGGATCTTTTAAAAGTTTGGATGAATTGCAGAAAGCAAATCCGCATTACTCAGAATTTGATGCTTTTAAGAATAAAACCATTTACAATTTTGAAGGCAAAGTAGGAGCGACAGGCGGTACAGTTTATTATGAATTAGCACCAAGTCGTCCAGATTTGGTATTGAAAGATTATATCAAGATTTTTCATCCTGATTTATTGACGAGCTACGAATTTACTTTTGCTTCTAAACTGAATTAATTTTGGTGAGTAAAACACGAAATACCATTTTATTTACCGTTTTGGGCATAGGTCTTTTGTTAATGTTTTTTGCGAGCATTAGTTTAGGATCGGTTACAATTCCGTTAAAAGATGTTTTTGCAAGTTTAACAGGAGGGCATGCGGCAAAATCAACATGGGAATATATTATTATTAATTACCGTTTGCCAAAAGCAATTACCGCAGTTTTAGTTGGAACGGGACTTTCTATAAGCGGACTTTTGATGCAGACGCTTTTTAGAAATCCGCTTGCGGGACCGTATGTTTTAGGGTTAAGTTCTGGTGCAAGTTTAGGTGTTGCTTTTGTAATTTTAGGAGCAGGATTTCTTCCTTCTTTTCTAAGTGTAATTGCATTGTCTTCTTACGGAATTGTTTTGGCATCAACTTTAGGAAGTACGTTGGTTCTTTTTTTAGTTCTTATCGTTTCACAACGATTGAGAGACACAATGGCAATTTTGATTGTTGGTTTAATGTTCGGAAGTTTTACAACTGCAATTGTAAGCGTGCTGACTTATTTTAGTACAGCAGAACAGCTTCAGAAATTCACTTTCTGGTCAATGGGAAATCTAGGTAACCTTTCTTGGACAACAATCGGAATTTTGACATTTTGCGTTGGAATCGGTTTGCTTTTAAGCGCCAAAAGTATAAAACCTTTAAATGCCTTGCTTCTTGGTGAAAATTATGCCAAAAGTATGGGATTGAATTTTAAACAAGCAAGATTAGTTATCATCTTTGCTACCAGTATTTTGTCAGGAGCGATTACGGCATTTGCTGGCCCGATTGCTTTTGTTGGTCTGGCAGTTCCTCATATTGCAAAACTGACTTTTCAAACTAGTAATCATACGATTCTATTTTGGAGCACTTTATTTTTTGGTTCGATAATAATGCTATTTTGTGATATTGTTTCTCAAATGCCAGGCTTTGAGGTTACACTTCCAATAAATGCTGTTACGTCTATAATTGGTGCACCGGTTGTAATTTGGTTATTAGTTAGAAAAAGAAATTTTTAATATTTTTTTGCCACAGATTAAAAAGATTTACACAGATTTTTTAATTATTAGACAAAGAAAAAACTTAGAATCTCAGAATCTTAGCACCTTTAAAAATGAAAAACATTCTATCAACTTCAAGTTTAAATATTGGATATAAATCCAAGAAAGGAGTTACGGCCATTGCTGAGAATCTTAATATTAATCTTGAAGCAGGAAAACTCATTACTTTAATAGGAGCAAACGGAATAGGTAAGTCGACTTTACTGCGAACGATTACTGGAATTCAGAAACCGTTGTCAGGAAATGTTTATTTGAATGAAAAAAAGATTTCAGATTATCAACCTTTAGAATTGGCGCAAAATTTAAGTTTAGTTTTAACCGAAAAATTGCCACCAAGCAATCTTTCTGTTTTTGAACTAGTTGCTTTAGGAAGACAACCTTACACCAATTGGGTTGATAAATTATCTGATGAAGATATTACTAAAGTTCATGAAGCTATGCAATTGACACAAATTGAACATTTGGCTTCGAAAAAACATTTCCAGATTAGTGACGGACAATTGCAGAAAGTGTTAATTGCAAGAGCTTTGGCTCAAGATACTCCCCTAATTATTTTGGACGAGCCAACAACACATCTTGATCTCCTTCATAAAGTTTCATTATTCAAGCTCTTGAAAAAGCTTACACAAGAAACTCAAAAATGTATTTTGTTTTCGACACACGATATCGATTTGGCTATTCAGTTAAGTGACGAAATGATTATCATGACCCCAGATAGTATAGTGCAAGACCAACCGTGCAATTTAATTTCTAACGGAAGTTTCAGCAATTTGTTCAAAGACGAACATATTATCTTTGATGCTCAAAAAGGGAAGTTTATTGTGAGTTAATATTTCGGCTGTCCTGCAAGGTTTTCAAAACCTTGTGGGTATAAATATTTCTAAGTTTTAAAGAAAATCTTGCAGAAAATCGAGATTATTTCTTCAATCCAATTTGTCTCTTAGCTTCACCAACAACAAAAGCAACCGAATTAGCAATATTAAAACTGCGAATAAGCGGTGACATCGGAATCGTTAAATGATTTTCGAATCTTGCCATAAAGGCTGCGCTCAAACCAACGCTTTCTTTTCCAAAAACTAACCAGTCGCCATCTTGAAATTCGTTTTCTAAATAAGATTTATCAGAATGCGAACTCATTAAAAACACGCGAGAATGATCTGGAATCTGTGCGATCCATTCTTCTACATTTTGATATTCGGTAACATCAAGATGAACCCAATAATCCAATCCTGAACGTTTTAGGTTTTTGTCATTAATAACAAATCCGAAAGGATGAATTAAATGAAGACGGCTTTCTGTGCCAACGCACAATCTTCCGATATTTCCGGTATTATTTGGTATTTCTGGTTCTACAAGAACAACGTTTAACATCTTTTTTAGTTATGAATTATGAGTTATAAGTTATGAGTTTCTGGAAATTGTCTAATTGGCACATTTTTTAATTATCTAATTGAAAATCGGAAACTTCTAAAGCTTCACCTGCTTTTAGATTTTGCAAATATACATTTCCTATTCGAACGCGAACTAAACGCAATGTTGGAAAACCAACAGCCGCAGTCATTTTTCTAACTTGACGAAATTTTCCTTCTCTAACCGTGATTGAAGCCCAAGAAGTTGGACCATGACGTTCGTCTCTTATTTTCTTCGCTCTTGCTCCAAAATCAGGAATTTCAGTTACGATAGATGCTTTGCAACGTTTTGTTTTGTATTTTCCACCGTCAAGTCCAATTTCTACCCCATTTTGTAATTGTTCAATTGCTTCTGGCGTAATTAATCCGTCAACCTGAACGTAATATTCTTTTTCAACCTTTTTACTTCGAACAAGTTCGCTCATGTTTCCATCAGTCGTCAAAAGAAGTAATCCTTCAGAATCTTCATCTAATCTTCCAATTGCCATTGTGCCTTCTGGGAAATCGTGCAATTCGCCCAAAAGCTTTTTCTTTCTTTTTAATTCATAAATAAATTGACTTAAGTAGCCGTAAGGTTTAAAAAGAATGAAGTGTCGATGCATTTTTAATTTTTTGCAAAGATAGTTCTTTCCTAAAATTAAAACCCATTACTGCTTTTGCGATTTTATTTTTTTGAGCCATTGATAAACAAACCAAATTGCAGTAACAATAAAAATGCCTATTAAAATGGAATAATAATTTTGAAAAAATTCATGAAAATAACTTCCAACAAAAATATAAATAGAAGCCATGCAAAGTTTAATCAAGATAAATTCGGAATTGGACCAGCTGGTTTTGATTTTGAAGAAATTCATAATAGTTAAGGTTGTTAAGTTGCTTTGAATAAAGGTAATAAAATAAAAAAACAGATGGCAATTATAAAAGAAAGCAATCTTAAGCCATAACTTTTTTGCGATTAGAATTTGTAATATTATAAACTAAAAGATAATGTTATGGAAACGAATAAATTAGGAACGAAAAAGATAAACGGAACGCAAAAAAATATAGACGAGTCTAAAGGAAAAAACGTTTCGCACGATAAAGAATTAAAAGATGCCAAACTGAATAAAGAATTGATTACAGATGCAGATGGCGATAAAAAGATTGTTGAAAGAGCTAGAAACGAAAATGAAGATATAAATGTAGCGAAGCATCAGATAAATCCAAATAATCCAAATGCAAATCGCGGAGTAGAAACAGAGGAAGAAGCAAATAAAACAGTAGAGAATAAAGATCGTAACTCTGATATAATTCCAAATCGATATTCAAACTCACATCCAGATAATCATGAAGATCGTGGAAACATGAAATTGGACGAAGAGAATTAGATAATACAAAATTTTAAACAAAATCTTGTCAATTTAATGCCAAATAACATAACATTAGCGCTTAACGTTAATGTTGTTTTAAACTCTTTTGAAAGCTTCGCCAATGCTCAAGTTCTTCGTAAATTAGAAGAATCAATTTAAAAACATATATAAAATGGCACTTTTAGAAAATAAAGTAGCTTTTGTATCTGGCGGAGGTTCAGGAATCGGACGTGCAGTGGCAGAAGCATACGCTCGAGAAGGAGCAAAAGTAGTAGTAGCTGATATAAATGTAGAGCACGGTGAAGAAACCGTAAAAATAATAAAAGATAAGGGCGGAGAAGCTTTTTTTGTAAAAGGAGATTCGTCGAGTGCCAATGACAATAAGCATATGGTTGAAGTTACGGTTTCAAAATATGGTCGATTGGATATTGCCTGTAACAATGCAGGAATGGGAGGGCCGGCAAAACCAACTGGAGAATATGAGCCAGAAGCTTGGGATAAAGTTATTGCACTTAATTTGAGCGGTGTTTTTTATGCCTGCCGTTATCAACTAGAACAAATGGAGAAAAACGGAGGAGGGAGTATTGTAAATATTGCTTCGATTCACGGACAAGTTGCCGCTCCAAATAGTGTCGCGTATACTGCAAGTAAACATGGTGTAGTTGGTTTGACAAAAAATATTGCGGTAGAATATGCTCAGAAAAATATTCGATGCAATGCTGTTGGACCAGGTTATATAGAAACAGCACTTTTAAAAGATAATTTGAATAAGGAAATGATGCAGGCTGTTGCGGCAAAATCTGCAATGAATCGTTTAGGGACAGCAGAAGAAGTTGCCGAATTGGTAACATTTTTAAGTTCTGAAAAATCTTCTTTCACAACAGGAAGTTATATTATAGCCGATGGAGGTTATACCGCAGTCTAATTATTTTTTAGAGTAAATAACATGACGATTGAAAAAGCAGTAAGCGAAAGTTTACTGCTTTTTTTTTTGCTGAAACTGCTGTATTTGTAGGAAACATGGAGTTTTTGTTAGTGTTTTTGAGATGCTTATTATTTGAGTAATGTTTTGTAATAAGGCTTTTTTGTTATTTTTATTTTAGTATCTTTAAGTATGTGTTAAGCTTTATTGAATTATATTGATAAAAAAGCAAACATTAAGTTGATGGTTTTGTAACATTCCCTTAATTTTAAAGAAGATAAATTTGAACTCTAAAAACTCTATTCTTTAACGTATGAAAAAACTTTACTTTTCGCGCCTTATTCTGGCTCTTTTGTGTTTTTTTGCTTGCTTTTCTGGAGATCTTTTTGGTCAAACTAATCCAGAGGCGCAAGAACCATTACCTTACAAACAAGATTTTGAATCATGGCTAGCTACAGATGCACAGTTTCCAGCAGGATTTCAAGGTTGGACACTTGGTGGTAATGATGGTGGAGTAACTCAATACTTGACTTCTCCAACTTTTACAGATTATAATACTATACTTATTGGCAAAGGTGCAAATACTAATTCAGGAGGTTTTTATAATTATGTTGGTAAACTAGGTTTTTTAAACACAGGAAGTGTCAATCTTACAATTGGTTTTGCTTTTTCAAGTGTTGGAACAACAAATGTACAGGTTACATATAATGTAATGACAATAAGAAATCCTTCTGATGCTACAAATACGAGAGTTAATGAAGTGATTTTGCAATATAGAGTTGGTACTACGGGAGATTTTATTTCACTTTTAGGAACGGCATATAGAAATAATTCTAGCAATCAAATTAGTAATACTACTGCGCCACAAAATCCTCAACTAAGAAAAATTACTTTACCTGCAGAATGTGATAATCAGCCTGTAGTTCAAATACGTTGGGCTTCAAGACAAATTTCAGGCAGTGGAGGGCGTCCATCTTTTGCAATTGATGATTTAGATATTAGAAAAGATACTTTCGCTCCAGCTAATATTTCAGGTTACCCAAAAGCAGCAAATGTTTTAGCAGAAAGTTTTGATTTTATTAATAAAATTGATGAAATTGGAAAAACGTATTATGTCTTACTACCAGGTGGTAGCGAAGAACCAACAATTGCACAAATAAAAGCAGGGCAGGATTCTAATGGAACTGCAGCTTTGCAAGCAGGAGTTTTTGATGTAACAAATTCTTCTCAAGAATATGTAGCAAGTTTTACAGGGTTGCCTTTAAATACAGCATATTCTATTTTTTCTATTTCAGAAGACATTGCAGGAAATATTCAAGCATCAGTTAATAGAGTAGATGTAACAACGCTAAGTGTTATGCCTCCTGCTATATCTCCTTCGGTTGCGGTATTAAATTTAGGTGGTACCGAACCAAATTTTGATCCTTTAGTTAAAAATTACCAGATAGGAGCTTCAGATCTTACTGCAAATGTAGTGGTTACTGCTTCAGGAGATTTCCAAATTTCAAAAGATAATGCAACATATTCATCATCTTTAACTTTTGTTCCAACCGATTTTGATTCTAATGCCACACCAACAGTTTATGTAAAATTCACTCCTACTTCAGTTGCCAGTTTTACAGGTTCAATAATTCATGAAACAACAGGTGGGACAACTAAAACGGTTAATTTGACAGCGCTTGGAGTAAATCCTTTAGTACAAAATTTTGACGATGCAAATGTTTTTGTAAACAGTAATTGGGTACAATATAATGAGGCGGGACCTTTAAACAAATGGTCTTATACTAACCAATCACGAAATGTTAACTCTGGAACTGGTGCAGTTTTAATGAACGGATATTCAGATGCTGGAGCTAGTAAAGACTGGTTAATTTCTCCAAGATTACGTTTAGATAGTTTTAACCACATTCCGTTATTATCTTTTTATTCTCGTCAATATTATGATGGACCATCTTTAAAATTAGTAGTTTCTACAAACTACGACGGAGTAAGTGATCCCAATACAGCCACATGGACGCCACTAGATGGTAAATTTCCAGGTAATACAGGAACTTACGAAAAATCAGAATATATAAATTTAATAGCTTATAAAACAGATCATACTTATTTGGCTTGGGTTTACGAAACGACTTCTGGTGGGCTTGATAATGCTGCAGAATGGTCTTTTGATGATTTTGCTATTATCGATGAATCAAAATATGTGGACTCAAACCCATTTTTAGATTTTGCAGATGTAAGCCCGAATTCGGTTTCTGCTAGTCAGTCTTTTGTTTTTAATGCTGCAGGTTATGATGATATTACTATTACTGCTCCAGCGTCTTACGAGTTATCATTAGATAATGTTTCATTTGCATCAAGTGTTATTGTTACTTCTGCCGAATCAGAAGCAGGAAAAACAATTTATGCAAGATTTGTTCCAACAACAAAAGAACCAACAATCTCTGGCGTTTTAACCGTTACAGGAAGCTCTCTAACTAAACAAATTGGTTTATTTACAGGAACTTCTATATTAAAAGCAGATACTTACGATGTAGTATCTTATAATTTAGAGTTTTTTGGAACCGATGTTAGAGATGCTACTGGTAAAGAATTTGGCCCAACGAATGATGCACTACAAATAGAAAACGCAGCTAAAGTAATGAACACATTAAATGCAGATGTTTATGTAGTTCAAGAAGTTTCTGATGACTTGGCTCTTGAAGAATTAATTAAAAAAATTAGCATCAACGGAAAAACATTCGACAAAACAATCTCAACTTCTTGGTCGTATTCATTTAAGCCTTTAGATCCTTATTATCCACCACAAAAACTAGTTGTGATTTACAATACACAAACAACTACTGTAAAAAGTACAAAAGTATTGTTTAAAGATTTATTCGATCAAATTCTTGCGAATACGGTGGTTTTACCAAATTATCCAGGAACAAAAACTCCAGAAGAGAATGATGATAGTTTTTTCTCATCGGGACGTCTTCCTTATTTGGTTCAAGTTGAGGCTAATATTGGCGGAATTAAAAAAGAAATTAACTTAATTGATCTTCACGCACGTGCAAACAGCGGAACTGATATTTCAAAATACAATCAGCGCAAATACGATATAGATTACCTTAAAGATGCATTAGATACAGAATATCCAAATTCAAATTTAATTCTTTTAGGAGATTTTAATGATGATGTAAAAGCTTGGGTTGGTAATGCAAATACACCGTCATCTTATCAGAAATTTGTAGAAGATACAACTGGTTATAATGCTTTGACATTAGGCATTAGTCAGGCTGGAGCTTATAGTTTTTTAAGTTCAAAAGGATTTTTAGATCATATTTTAATTTCTGATGAATTGAATGAAGATTACATAGATAACTCAATCGCAGTTTATGACCCAAGAAATTTTGTTAAAAACTATACCACAACAACTTCAGACCACGGACCGGTAATTGCTCGTTTCTATTTGAAAGAAGACGTACTTTCTACACCTGATTTTGGAGCGAAAAACAAATATTTCGTAAAAGCTTATCCAAATCCTGCAACAGATGTTTTAAATTTTGATATCAAAACAGCACAAGCAAGAGATTTGAAAATTAGATTATACGATTTTAATGGACGTGCCATTGGAAATCCAATTAACGTTAAAAATGAATCTGAAGTTAGTACTGCAGTTATTGCTGTTAATAATTTAGTCGCTGGAGTTTATTTTTACACGGTTACCGAAAACAATAAAGTTATTTTTAAAGATAAAGTGATTAAAAAATAAGTGCTTACTATTAATTGGAAAAGGCAGTCATTTTAAGACTGCCTTTTTTTATATAAATATTTTTCGGATTTCATTAAAATCGATTTGACCTTGATCGGTAAAAAGAAAGAAATAATCCAATTGCCATTTCTGTGTTTTTTGAGCTTGTTTGCTTGAGGTTTCATCCCAAGGCGGATATACTCTTGTCGCTCTAATTCCTTCTTTGTTTTGGGTAGAAAAAATACCTTTCTCTAACGCTATCTTTTTTGGAAAAATAAATTGTCCCCAATTCTGATCTTTTCGAACAGTGATAATTACAAAATCTATATCGTCAGAATAGGCGAAAGGTTCAATGATCCCAGTTTGATTGCGTTTCCATAAAGTAACAAACTGTCCTGTTTTGGTTGGAGTAACTTTTGCTTCTCGATAGCAAATCTTCTTATTGTTTATTAGAAAACGATGCGCCTTATATTCGTCACTTTCACTTTCTTTTTGCAAAGAAGCAAGCAATAATTCAGCCTTATCATAAACGCTTTCTTTGCTTAATAGCAAATCAGCTGGAGCAGTAGTAAAATTCATAAAAATTCAATTCTCAAGTATTCTTGAAAATTACTGCAAATTCTTGTTAGAAAGCAACATTAAGGCCAAAATTTAATCCCCATTGAAACTGGTTGAAAGACTGGCTGTTTAACGGATTGACATAATAATTCATAGCAGGTTCAACAAAAACATTGGTTTTTTTGTACACACGATATTGAACCGTACTGCTTAAAGTAGAACCATAAACGTAATCGTTAGCATTCATATTTTCTCCAATAGAATGTCCATCCAAATTCACATTGTTAGAAATTAGTTTACCAACAAAACCTCCAGTGTTTAAATTAATGCTGGCTTTATTTTTATTAAAAATAGAATAAGAAACCTCAAGTGGCATCTCAATATATCTTAAGTTTTGATCCAATTTACCCGTTTGCACGTTTTCATTCTTCAGAGCTTCTTTTGTGCTATTAGAAATCAAAAGATAATCCTGACTTGGTTGATTGCCAGCAGCAGCAACTGGATAAGAGTCTGGAGCAAAAAAAGCATTGTTTTTGGCACTTACATACGATACATTGGCAACGCTTTGGCCTAATTCGTTAATTTTTAAACCAGATCCAACAGCCCATTTTTTATTAATGCTGTATTTTGTTTTAACTCCATAAGAATTAGATTGTTTAGAATCGTTTACGTTGCCCAGAGTTTTTTCGTTTTTAGTGTTTTCAGAACTTGCAACACCAGCAAAAACAGCAACTGCCCATCTTTCTTTTTTATCAATCAAATTGTCTTTTTTCTCTTTTTCTTCTTTTGTCTTTTCAGGAGATAAAATACCTTTTTCCAAATTCTGAAGTTCAGCCAATTGAATAGAGTCTGTTTTGCTTAAAGTGTTATTAAGCTTTACATCGTCTTTTATGATAACTGCTTTATCCGTACGGTTATTTTCAGTTTTTACTGAAATAGAAGTATTCGATTTATATACATTGCTGTTTACAGAAGAGCTGTTGTTTACAGAAGAACTTTGGCTATTGAAAGCAATATTTTTGTTGTTTTTAGCTGTCAATTGATCGTCAAAAATAGATTTTGAGAGCGATTTGTTTGCTGTCGAGTTAAATTTACTTTGTTTGCCAAATGCAATACGTTCTTCAGAAATTCCTTTATTAGAAGTTTTTAAATTATTTCCTAAGATAGATTTGCTAGAAGATTTCACAAGCGATTTATCTTCTGAAATACTAGAATTCTGAAATGCAACCGATTCGTTTGGAGTATTGGCAACATTTGGAGTGCTATATTTAGAATCTTTTTTATTCGTTTTGTTTTTAGAATTTGTTTGAGCTACAGAAGTCTCTTGAACTTGAATTCCAGATTTGGTATTAAATTGATTTTTTCTTACTGAATTTTCATTTAAAGAATCTACCGTTTTACCAATATTTTTATTTTGATCTAGATTTTTGTTGCTAGAGTTGTTATTTGTTTTTTTGTCAAGAACAACACTATTGTTGCTGTTTTCTAAACCGCCTTTGTTGAGGTTGATATTTTCAGGCGAAGCAGTAAAATGTAATATTGAAGGTAGAAGCAACCCTAATAATAAGCATGCAGCAGCCGACCACCAAAGAACAACTCTCTTCTTCTTTTTAGGTTTGTCTAATTTTTCTTCAATCTGACCCCATAATTCTGGAGGCGGAACACTCGAAAAGTCTTCCATTGATGAAAAAATATCTTCTATTTTATGCTTCTTCATGCTGTTTTAAAATTTTTTATGCTCAAAATTCGCTTTTGTAATATATGTTTGGCGCGATTTAAATTTGATTTTGATGTCCCTTCGGAGATCTTTAGTAGTTCGGCGATTTCTCTGTGTTTCATTTTTTCAAATACATACAAGTTAAAAACCGTCCGATATTGATCTGGCAAATCCCGAATGTATTCTAGTAGTTTTTCCTGTTCTATCGGAATAACTTCTAATTCCTCTTCTTCTATAAAATCGGTGTCAGGATCAAAAACATCCAAATAGAAACTTTCTTTTTTCTTCTTATTTAAAGTCTCGATGAGTTTGTTTATAAAAATCCGTTTTAGCCAGCCTTCGAAACTTCCTTCAAACTTATACTGGCTTATTTTCTGAAAGGCAATTACAAAAGCTTCCTGAAAAACATCTTTCGCATCATCTTCATTCTTCATATATTTCAAACAGATGCCATATAAAACAGGAGAGAACAACTGATAAATTTTCAGTTGTCCCTCTCTGTCATTTTTAATGCACAGTTTGATATATTTTTCTAACTCGTCTTTCAAGAAATGGTTCAAATTTGATTTTGCAAAAATAGTTTTAAATAGCTTACAAAACTATCTTTTAAAAATAGTTCGAGTACCATCTTGATGGTTACTTACTATTGTTAAGTTTTGATTGTCAAGGTTTTCTATCACGTAGGTTTTGCCTTCGAACGTAATTAGATCACGTTCTGATTGGTCAAAATATGCTTTTCCTTTTTCTATCTGATAAAGACTGTTTCTTATTTCTACATTGTTTTTATAAGTAATAACTCTTCCGTTTTGGGTGAAGATAATTTTCTTAGTAAACCCAATTGATTTTGGGGTAGCCACATAAGGATTGCTAGAACCTCCTATAGATTTTTCCCAAATCCAAGTATTGATTATTGATCCTGTAATTTTTTCTTTAGAAGAATTTACAGAAATCATTGATGTAAAAAGAAAGCAGGCAATAAAAGATAAAAAGAGATGCTTCATGATTTAAATTATTTTAAGCTTGTAATTTTGTCTTGAATCTTTTTCTTGAATTGTTTTACGTCAGCACTTTGATCTGCTGTGTCATTGTTGTCTATATAAATTTTTGTAGTGTTTCCTGCTTGACGCAATTCAAAATAAACTCCACCCTGATCTCCTGCATCTGGAGTACCGTATGTTTTAGTTTGTCCTTTTAAAGCTAAAATCTCTGCAGGAACTTCTTTTAAAAGTAAAGTATATTCGCCTCTTTTAATTGTTGGAGTGTATCTGTATTGTCCAAAATCATATTGTTTTGCACCAACATTTAAGAATTTTAAAGTATTGTAATCGTTAATTTGGTAGAATTTTTGGCAATCTGAACTAGCACATTGGTTGTTAAAACTTCCAATAACAATATTATCTGCATTCTCTGTTGTTTTGTTGAAAATCATTCCTTTTGATGTTTTCGGAATCAAAACAAAATTAGTTGGGTAAGTTGGGGTTTGAGTTACATTTTCGCCGACAGCCGGGGTTTTTTCGTAATAGTTCACAACGATTTCGCAATTGTTTTCTACAATAGAGCTAATTACAATTTCGTAACCGCTTGTAGGTTTAGCGCCAGCAAAAAGTCCAACCAAATATTCTTTTGTAAAATCAATATTTGGGTCACTTGCAACAGGGCAATTGTTAGTATGTTTTGTAAAATATTGATTCATTTTTTCCTGAGATCCAACAACAATTGCGGCAGGATTATTTTGCAATGTTTTTTCGCTATAATTACATGAGAAAGGAAAACCAGTAAAATTTACAACAGTATTAGAACCACAATCTACATAGTTATTTCCATCATTAAGAGAACAGGCACTGAATCCGAAGGCTACAAATAAGCCAAGCATTATTTTTTTCATAATTATTTTGATAGGTTTATATTTTAGTAGATAGCAGTTTTAAAAAAAGGTTGCGTTGAGGTTCTTATTTTTTTTGAAAAAATAAAATGTTGGTTTAGTTTGAATTGAGAATGAATTAGTGAAATTTCCGTTTTAAAAACTAAGCACTACGTATTATTGCGTACTTTTACGTAAAATAAACTTAGTTATGTCTGATTATATACCGTTTTTATTAGGCTTTGTTGTTGCACTTTTTATGGGCATATACGTAGGTAGAATGCTTTCTGCATCAAAATTTCAGTCAGAAAAAGTCATTTCTGAGGAAAGATTGAATGCGTTAAACGGTCAATTGCAAATGCAGAAAGAGCAGTTTGAAAACGAAAAAAATAATTTTCAGAAACAATTGCAGTTAAATATTGCTGAGAAAGAAAACATCCGAACCGAAAAAGATAGTTTGGCAATTCAGCTTTCTAAAAAAGAAGTTGATTTTGAAAATTTATGGGAACGTCATAAAGAACAAAAAAGCGAAATCAATGAACTTCAGGAAAAATTCACTAAAGAGTTTGAAAATCTTGCGAATAAAATCTTAGAAGAAAAATCGGCTAAGTTTACCGAACAGAATACCGTTAATATGAAAAATATCCTAACTCCTTTGCAGGATAAAATTTTGGTATTTGAACAGAAAGTAGAACAAACACATAAAGAAAGCATAGATTATCATGCAGCACTTCGTCAGCAGATTATTGGTTTGAGCGAAATGAATGCGCAAATGAGCAAAGAAACCTTAAATCTTACTAAAGCTCTAAAAGGCGACAGTAAAATGCAGGGAAATTGGGGAGAATTGGTTCTAGAACGTGTTTTAGAAAAATCAGGATTAGAAAAAGGAAGAGAATATGAAGTCCAGCAAAGTTTTACCAATAGCGAAGGAAATCGTGTTTTGCCAGACGTTGTAATTAATCTTCCGGATGGTAAGAAAATGATTGTTGATTCTAAAGTTTCGCTTTCAGCTTACGAAAAATGGGTAAACGAAGAGTCGGAACTTTTAAAAATAGAATTTCTTAAAGAACATGTTATTTCTATAAAAAGGCATGTTGAGCAATTGGGAAGTAAAAACTATCATGATTTGTATCAAATGGAAAGTCCCGATTTTGTACTGCTTTTTATTCCAATGGAACCCGCTTTTGCAATTGCTTTAAACGAAGATCCCTCTTTATATACAAAAGCATTTGATAGAAATATTGTAATTGTTACGCCAAGTACGCTTTTGGCAACTTTACGAACAATTGACAGTATGTGGACGAATCAAAAACAGCAAGAAAATGCGTTAGAGATTGCAAGACAAGCAGGAGCTTTATATGATAAATTTGAAGGTTTTGTGTCCGATTTAGTCCGAATAGGAAATAAAATAAAAGACACTAAAACTGAATACGAAAGCGCCATGAATAAACTGGTTGACGGAAAAGGAAACCTGATTTCGAGCGTAGAAAGATTAAAAAAAATGGGAGCAAAAGCAAAGAAATCGCTTCCAGACAATATTATTGCAAGAGCGATAAATTCAGATGAAAATGAGTTATTGAATTAGAAGGGTAAAGACGCAAGAAGAAAGACTAACGTAATATAGAATACAACTAATCAAAAAAATACCAAAAACAAAAACATGAGTACAGATTTTAAACCCGTTTCATCATCAAAAGTTAGTATATCAGAATTAATGTTGCCTTCGCATACCAACTTTAGCGGGAAAATTCACGGAGGATATATTTTACAATTGTTAGATCAAATTGCCTTTGCATCAGCATCAAAATTCAGCGGAAATTATTGTGTGACTGCCTCTGTAGATACGGTAAACTTTTTGAAACCAATCGAAGTTGGAGAATTAGTAACAATGAAAGCTTCTGTAAATTATGTTGGAAGAAGTTCTATGATTGTAGGTATACGTGTAGAAGCAGAAAACATTCAGACAGGAGCTATCAAACATTGTAATTCATCTTATTTTACAATGGTTGCTAAAGATAAAGACGGAAAAAGTGTTCAGGTTCCAGGATTGATTTTATCTAATTTGGAAGAAGTGCGCCGTTTTAGAAAAGCAATAAAACATATCGAAGTTCGAAAAGAAGTAGAAGAACACGAAAAATTGACCAATATTAATTCTATCGAAGATTTGGCGAGCCTTGAAAAATATAATGTTCTTTTAGAAATTAGCTAAATTTTCTTATATTTATTGAAAACATTAAATATTTAGAAAGCATGGTCAAGTTTGGATATACAATTTTATATGTTGAAAATGTCGAAGAAACTATTTCGTTTTACGAAAATGCATTTGGTTTTTCGAGAAAATTTGTCACCCCAGATAATGATTATGGCGAATTAATTACGGGAGAAACAACACTTTCATTTGCTTCAAAAAAATTAGCTTCAAAAAATTTACCTGATGGTTTTATCGAAAGCAGTTTAGAAGACAAACCTTTTGCCATAGAAATTGGCTTTATTACAGAGAATGTTCCAGAAGTTTTGCAAAAAGCTACTTCTTTTGGAGCTGTTATTGTTTTAGAACCTGTAGAAAAACCGTGGGGACAAGTTGTAGCATACGCAAGAGATTTAAACGGATTTTTGATTGAGATTTGTACAGAAGTAAAAAGTTAAGTTTTGACAATATTTGACATCTCATACCTCTTATTTTTCAATTAAAACATTCACAAATATTTAGCATAAGTTCTAAAACTTCGCATACAAAAATTCCGTAACTTTAAGTGTAATTATTGGGTTACGGAAATTTTTCACTGAGTATTGCCGTTCGATTTTTTTCAGATTAATTAGAATCTGATTTTATTTTCTCTTAGTCAGAATAAATGGAATGACATAATTGTTTAAATGAAGACGATTATGAAAACAACTACTTTATTATTTTTACTTTTTACTGCTTTTTCTGTCATTGCCCAAGACAAATTTTTTACAAATACAGGGACAATAAATTTTGAAGCGTCTGTTCCGCTATTTGAAGAAGTGAGAGCTGTAAATAGACAAGTTGCCATACTTTTAGAACCTAAAACAAGTACTTTTATCTGTACTGTTATTATCAAAGATTTTCGTTTTAAATTAGATTTGATGCAAGAGCATTTCAATGAAAATTATATGCAAAGCAATCGTTATCCTAAAGCTGTGTTTAAAGGAAAGATTGAAAAATTTGATTTGAAAGATATTAATGAGGTTGAAAAACAATACCAAATAAAGGGCAAGCTTAATTTGCGCGGAAAGTCGAAGGAGATTATCGTAAATGCTTTGATAAAAAGAGTTCCAGAAGGAATTCAGGTTATTTCCGATTTTCCAATTGCAGTATCTGATTTCAATATTAGTATTCCAACTACTATTGCGGCTAAAATTGCAAAAACGGCCAATACAGAACTCACGGGTGTTGTGCGCAGTGATGACACGATGCTAACACTTAAGTAAAAAACTACTTTATACAGTTTATAAGTGTCTTTTCTAGATCGGTAAACTGAAACTCAAAACCTGTTTTCTGAATTTTTTCTGAAGAAACACGTTGTCCTGTCAAGACAGCTACACTCATTTGCCCAAGTAAAATCTTTAACACAAAAGGCGGAACTTTTGGCAGCCATATGCTATAATCGTATAGTTTTGCCATAGTTTTAGAAAATCGAGCATTTGTGGTATTGTCAGTAATACAAGCATTGTAGGCGCCTTCGAGTTGGTTGTCTTCAATGCTTTTTAAATAAATCTGACATAAATCTTCAACATGAATCCAAGGTAGATATTGTTTGCCTGAACCTAATATGGCACCAAAACCGGACTTAAAAGTAGGAATCATTTTTTTTAAGAAACCTTCATTTTTGCCCAAAACAATACCAGTCCTAATTTTGACTGTTCGAATATTTAAAGAACTAATTTTATCGGCAGCGCTTTCCCATTTTTGACATGTAATGCCAAGAAAATCATCAGCTGGCGGAGTATTTTCAGTACATATTTTATGACTTGTAATGGCACCATAAATTCCAATACCAGAAGCAGAAATAAAGGCTTCCAGTTTTTTATTGTTCATTTCTAAAACAGAATAGATCATTTCTACTGGTCTTACGCGGCTTTCTATAATAGCTTTTTTGCGTCTTTTGGTCCATCTTTTTTCTACTATTCCTTCGCCTGCAAGGTGAATGATATAATCGGCATTTAGAATTGCATTTTTATCAATGTAGTTTTTCTTTATGTCCCATTTATAATAAGTAATTCTTGCACTGTCTTTTTTATCAGAACGACTCAAAACGGAAACAGAAAAACCTGCTTCGATCAGAACATCTGTCAAATATTTTCCAATGAAACCAGTTCCGCCTGTTAATAGAACATTTTGAGCCATAATAGTTTATAATATATTTAACAGTGTATAGTGTTTAAGGATTAGTAAAGGTACTTAAACAATGTTTACCTTTATGGCAAATTCTAAATTTTAATAAAATGGCGACTAAAAAAAAGGTAATTACCAAGGATGATATCGTTTCAAAATATATGGAAGAGGTTCTGGAAAAAGGACAAAAACCAAAATCGGTTTATCATTTTGCCAAAGAAAATGATTTTACTGAAGCGGAGTTTTATACTTTCTTCGGAACATTAGAAGGTTTAGAAAAAGAAATATTTCGACTGTTTTTTGAAAACACAGTCAATCTTCTTCATAAAAACGAAGAATATCAAGGATATGACATGAAGAATAAAATGTTAAGTTTTTATTTTACTTTCTTCGAAATCCTAACAGCAAACAGAAGTTATGTTTTGCAATCGCTTAAAATAGATAGAAATCCGCTTAAAAATTTAGTTCAGTTAACGACGCTTAGAAATAGTTTCAAAGATTATGTTGCTGAAATTTTAACCGACGATTATAGATTAGAACAAGAAAGATTTCAGAAATTTCAGGAAAAAACGATTCAAGAATCTTCTTGGTTGCAATTAATGCTAACCATTAAATTCTGGATGGAAGATGAATCTCCTGCTTTTGAGAAAACCGATATTTTTATAGAAAAATCGGTTAATGCCTCATTTGAATTGATGAATGTAGCTCCGATGAATCATTTGCTTGATTTCGGGAAATTTTTGTTCAAAGAAAAAGTATACAGTAGATAATGAAAACGATAGATTATATCCCAACTTCAAAAATTGAAAGAGCGGGAAAATTGGTTCAGACCGGTGCTAAAATTGGTGTAAACTACGTAAAGCATTATGCTGAGAAAATGGTAAATCCAGATCTAACCCGTGATAAACTAAACGAGAATAATGCAGAAGATATTTATGATGGACTAAAAAGCTTAAAAGGAAGTGCTCTTAAAGTAGCTCAGATGCTGAGTATGGACAAGAACTTTCTACCTCAAGCTTATGTAGAGAAATTTTCTTTGTCGCAGTTTTCTGTTCCGCCGCTTTCTGCTCCTTTGGTTTTAAAAACCTTTAAAAGCAATTTTGGAAAAACTCCATATGAGATTTTCGATGAGTTTAATCCGAATTCTGTCAATGCAGCAAGTATTGGTCAGGTGCATTTAGCAAAGAAAGGAGATAAAAAACTAGCCGTTAAAATTCAATATCCGGGCGTTGCCAATAGTATTTCGTCAGATTTGGCTTTGGTAAAACCAATTGCGATTAGAATGTTTAATCTTCAAGGCAAAGATTCTGATAAATATTTCAAAGAAGTTGAAGATAAACTGATTGAAGAAACTAACTATTTGTTAGAATTGAAACAAAGCCAAGAAGTGGTTGATGCTTGCAGCAAGATTGAAAATATTACTTTTCCTAACTATTATCCTGAGTTTTCATCTGAGAAGATTATCACAATGGATTGGATGACAGGAATTCATCTTTCTGAGTTTACAGCTCAAAATACCAATCAAGAAGCAGGAGATAAATTAGGTCAAGCACTTTGGGATTTTTACATGTATCAGATTCACGTTTTGAAAAAAGTTCATGCAGATCCACATCCTGGGAATTTTTTGGTAGATGATCAAAACCAATTGATTGCTTTAGATTTTGGATGTATGAAACAAATTCCAGACGATTTCTACACACCATATTTTGAGCTAATCAACAAAAATGTAATTACCGACGAAAAGCTTTTTAATGAGAAATTATTCGAATTAGAAATTCTTCGTCAAGATGATACACCTGCAGAAATTGAATATTTTACCGAAATGTTTCATGATTTATTATCGCTTTTCACGAAACCTTTCCAAAGCGAAACTTTCGATTTTGCCGATGAAAAATTCTTCAATGCAATTGCCGAATTAGGAAAACGTTTCTCAGAAGATACAAACCTTAAAAAAATGAACGGAAATCGAGGTTCTAAGCACTTTATTTACATGAATCGTACTTTCTTTGGTTTGTACAATTTAATGTTTGATTTGAAGGCTAAGATTGTAGTTGATAATTATTTGAAGTATTAAAGTTTTTATTTCAAGTTTCAGGTTTCATGTTAACCGAACTTTACGCATAGAACTTTGTCAAAGTTTAAAACTTTGACAAAGTTCTTTTTGTTTAGTTTGTCATTCTGAGGAACGAAGGATGATAAAAATGAGTATAAATCTGCTTAATTTGCAAAATCTGCGTGAAATAAAATTAAGTATCCAGTGTAAACTTGAAACAAAAACTTTATTTCAAAATCCCAGCCTTGTAAGTAGAAATCGCACGATCTCTAGCAAAGGCATGATCAACCATTGGTTCATTATAACCAAAATCAAACTCAGGAATCCATTTTCTAATATATTCTCCTTTTTCATCAAATTTCTTTTGCTGTATCTCGGGATTGAAAACTCTAAAATAAGGCGCTGCGTCGCAACCTGTTCCTGCTGCCCATTGCCAGTTTCCTACGTTTGATGCCAATTCGAAATCTAGAAGTTTTTCTGCGAAATAGGCTTCGCCCCATTGCCAATTGATGAGTAAATGTTTGCAAAGAAAACTTGCCACAACCATACGGACACGATTGTGCATATAACCAGTCTCATTTAATTGGCGCATTCCGGCATCAACCATTGGGTACCCTGTTGTTCCCGAACACCAGCGTTTGAAATCTTCCTCATTATTTCGCCATTGAATTCCGTCATAATTGGACTTGAAATTATGATTAACGCAATTCGGAAAACTAAACAGAATCTGAATGAAGAATTCTCTCCAGATTAATTCACTCAAAAAAGTCTGATTTTTTCTGTTTGCCCAATTTACTAATTTTCGAATACTCACTGTCCCAAAACGCAAATGTGGAGAAAGATATGAAGTACTGTCTAAAGCTGGAAAATCTCTCGTTTCTTTATAATTAGCAATTTGAGTTAAGTTGTGCGGAAGTACTTTTATAGCACTTCTTTCAAAACCGATTTCGGCTAATTCAGGAAACTTGAATTTATTCTTCGCAAAATTAGATTGATATGAAGCCGAATCGTATTCTGGTGCTGAGCCTGAAAGATGGTATTTCTCCAGCCATTTGTTTTTATAAGGCGTGTAAACGGTATATGGAAGTCCGTCTGCTTTTGTGATTTCTTTTTCTTCGAAGATTACATGATCTTTAAAAAAGAAAGATTCAATGTGATTTTTCTTTAGTAAAGATGAAATTAAGCTATCACGTTTAATGGCAAAAGGTTCATAATCTTTATTGAAGAAAACAGATTGAATGTCAAATTCTTCAATTAGTGATTTCCAAACGTCTTTTGTTTTTCCTTTTTTGATTAAAATGGAAGAATCTAATTTGCTTAATTCTGTATTTATTTTTTCGAGTGAATCATAAATGAAAGTTACTCTGGCGTCATTTTTTGGAAGATGTTCTAGAATATCATCATCGAAAATAAAAAGAGGAACAACAGGAAAGTCTGATTGCAAGGCATGAAATAAACCTGTATTATCTTCTAAACGCAAATCGCGTCTAAACCAAAATAAAGTAACTTTTTGTTTTGTCATTGTTTTTGTTTTTTTGCCACAGATTATTAGAATTTAAAATGATTTTTTAATCTGTGCTAATCTGTGAAATCGGGGGCTTATTTTTTCAAATTAAATAATTCTTCGATTTTATTAAATCTATAATCGAAAATGCTTTTCAATTTGTTTTTTACAACCAAGCGATTCATGATTCTGCCTAGAATTCCAAATGGGAGAGCGTAATGAACAATATCTGTCATTTTGGTTCCTCCATCTGATGTTGGTTCAAAGAAATGTTTGTGATGCCATAGTTTATAAGGCCCGAATTGCTGAATGTCTACAAAATACTCGTTTTCTTGACAAGCTGTAATTTCGGTAACCCAAGACATTTTGATTCCGAAAAGTGGCTTTAAGGTATAAGTGATAATCTGTCCTTGATACATACGCTTTCCATCATAATCCTGAATTTGGAAATTCATGTTATCGAGTGTAATGGTTTGCAAATTTTTCGGACTTGAGAAGAAATCCCAGCAATCTTCTGCGCTTGCATTGATATGTTGTACGGTTGTTATTTTATATAATTTCATAATCAAATCTTTTTTTAAAAATGCCCAAATAATGCTACATTTTATAATATTTGAATGGTACGAATAACATTCCGAAACATTCTCCTTTTTCTTTTTGTAAATGTTTGTGGTGTATTTTATGTGCTTTTCTAAGTCCGATGAGGTATTTATTTTTGGTGTTTTTAAACCATTTAAAACGCTGATGAATCAAGACATCGTGAATTAAAAAATAACAAGCGCCATAAAGTGTAATTCCGCAAGCAATAAAAAACAAATAGTTAAATCCGCCTTGAACGCCAAAGTAGAATAAAATAATACTCGGAGTAGCAAAAATGACGAAGAAAATATCGTTGCGCTCAAAAGTGTTTTCGTATTTCGGCTGATGATGGTCGGCATGAAAATACCACATAAATCCATGCATAACGTATTTGTGCGTAAGCCATGTCACACATTCCATGAAAAGAAAAACGCCTAAAAAGATTAAAAAAGAAATCATTTTATAAATATTGATGTTTTAAAATTATCGTTTTATTGGTTTTGAATTTAGCTTTAAATTATAAAAGATTGACTCAAAAGGTTGTTTTTATTAATGATTTTATCATTTTTTTGTTATCCTGAGCGGAGTCGAAGGAAAGCAAGTAACTCCGCAACGAAAATTCAATCTTTGTCGATTTGCGAGTGCGATTCCTCGTTCCTCGGAATGACAAAACGATGCGATGATTATACCAACTTCAATTTATAAGTCACAAAAGACTGCGCCAAAAGTCCCGCTTTGGTGTAATTAGAAACTCGAATTCTGGAATTCCCAATTTCATAATAAGGCGTATTTTTTAGCTTTTGAAGCAGTTTTTTATAATAAACATAAGCAGTATAAACTCCAAATTTTGCTTCGATTGGTAATTTTACAATTCCTTGATAGGCAATTCTAAAATCTTCTTCGATTTCTTTGATGATTTGGTTTTTCGAATCTTCATTGAAATTATTCAGGTTGATGCCTGGAAAATAGGCCCGATTTAAAATCGTATTATCATCTTTTAAATCTCTCAAGAAATTTACCTTCTGAAAAGCAGATCCCAAACGCATGGCTTCGTTTTTTAGCTGTTCGTATTTGTGCTCTTTTCCAGAAACAAAAACTTTCAAACACATTAATCCCACTACATCGGCAGAACCATAAATATAATCGATGTACTCGGTTTGTGTTTGGTAATTTGATTTTATGAGATCCATTTTCATGCTTTTTAAAAATGCCTGAACCAAATCGTCTGTAATATTATATTCTTTGACAGTATGCTGAAACGAATTCAAAATCGGATTTAAGCTAATGCCTAATTGCATTGCTTTGTAATATTCTTTTTCAAAATCTTCAATAAGATATTCTTTTTCATACTCATGAAATGAATCTACAATTTCGTCAGCAAAACGAACAAATCCGTAAATGCTGTAAATGGCATCGCGAATGCTTGGAGAAAGCATTTTTACGGCTAGAGAAAATGAGGTGCTGTAATTTTTGGTTACCAGTTTGCTGCATTTGAAAGAAACGGCGTCAAATAGTGATTTCATTTTTTAAGATCTAAAAGATTTTTGAATTAATTCAGCTGCGAGTTTTCCTGAAATTAAAGCAGGCGGAACACCTGGGCCAGGAACAGTCAATTGTCCTGTAAAATATAGATTCTTGATTTTTTTGCTTTTTAATTTTGGTCTTAAAAAAGCCGTTTGCAATAACGTGTTGGCCATTCCGTAAGCGTTTCCTTTATAGGCGTTGTAATCGGCTACAAAATCATTTTTACAGAATGATCTCTTAAAGATAATGCTATTTTTTATCTTTTGCTGTGTCAGTTCTTCAAAACGCGTGATGATTTTTTCGAAGTATTCTTCTCGTAAAGCTTCATTGTCTTCAATTCCAGGCGCAAGCGGAATTAAGAAAAATCCAGATTCCATCCCGTCAGGCGCCGCAGTTGAATCTGTTTTGGACGGAAAATTGGCATAGAATAACGGAGCATTCGGCCATTTTGGATTATCGTAAATATCGGCGGCATGCTGATTAAAATCGACATCAAAGAATAAAGCGTGATGCGAAATATTTTCTATCTTTTTATTGAAACCAACAAAAAATAGAAGAGAAGAAGGTGCAAAAACTCTGCTTTTCCAATATTTTTCAGAATACATTCTGTGCTCTTTTTCTACTAATGTTTCAGAATGATGATAATCGGCTCCGCTTAAAACGATATCTGCATTTAGGATTTCGCCATTAATTACAATTCCTTTTGCGGTTTTGTTTTCAACGACTATTTTATCAATTTCCGAATTGGTTTTTATGGTAACGCCAAGTTCTAATGCCAGTTTTTCGATTCCTCGAATAACATCAAACATTCCCGTTTTAGGATGCCAAGTTCCTAAACCGAAATCGGCATAATTCATAAAATTATAAAACGAAGGTGTTTTGGTTGGTTTTGCTCCGAGAAATAAAACAGGAAATTCTAAAATCTGAATTAGTCTCTCGTTCTTGAAATTTTTGCGAATATCGGTGCTTACGTTCTTAAAAAACTGATTGAGTTTTAATGCAGTTTCTTTTGTCACTAATTCTAGCGGCGAAATTCCAGGACGATAGACCAAATCCTTAATTGCAATGTCATAATTGCTTTTGGCTTGATCAATAAAGTTTTGCAGTTTTTGACCGCTTCCTTTTTCGATGGTCTCAAAAGTGTATTTTATTTCATCTAGATTATCGTAAATGCTAATAAAATCATCGATTCCAAAATAAACCCGATAGGCTGGATTTAGTTTTATCAGTTCGTAATAATCGGAAGGTTTTTTATTGAAATCTTGAAAAAAGCGTTCAAAGACATCTGGCATCCAATACCAGCTTGGACCCATGTCAAAAGTGAAACCATCTTCTTTAAATTGTCTTGCACGTCCGCCAATTGTACTGTTTTTTTCGTAAACAGTAACTTTATTTCCTTGCTGGGCAAGGTAACACGCGGCTGCCAAAGAAGAGAAGCCTGAGCCTATTATTTGGATAGTTTTTCTCATTTGTTTAACAAATATAAGAAAAACTTAAACAAAAATAAATTATAGCATATTAATAGTTTCTTCGATTGAATCAAAAACTCGAATTCTGTCTGTTAGAACCTTTTCATCTATGTATTCAACCATTTTACCCATAAGCCAGATTTCATTGTTTTTCTGTAATAATTTCTGTCCCATTGATTTTACATATTGATTAATTACGCTTCTGTCTGGCTGAACGGTCATGAAAGAGATGAATGTAATGTTTTCAAAATGTTTCGTTAAATCCTGTAAGTTTTCAATAGGCATACTTTCTCCCAAATAAATGGTTTTGTAACCTTTGTCAAGGATTTCGTATTGCAAGTATAGTAATCCGATTTGATGAATTTCGTTTAACGGAAGTGATAAAACAAAAATTCGATCGGTTTTGATTGGCTTTCTAATTTGAAGACTTTCTGTATAAATCAATATTTTCTGCTTGATTAAATGACTCATAAAATGTTCATTTGCAGGCGTGATTGTTTCAGATTGCCATAATAATCCTAGCTCTTTTAAAAGAGGTAAAAAATGATCTTTAAAAACTTCTTTAAATGTTTTCTCTGTAATAAGCCAATCAAATGTATTGAAGAATAACTCTTGGTCAAAGTTCATCATTGCCATTTTGAAAGAAGTAATGGCATAGTTTTGAGAATTTTTCTTCGAAATTATTTCGCGTACCAGTTGCGGTATTTTTTCTTCAGGATATGTTGCGATTTTAGAAATCTTATAACCGTATTCGTGCAGTAACGTAATATTTAATAGTTTCTGCAGGTTATGAAGATTGTAAAATCTAATATTAGTATCGGTTCGCATTGGTTCAAGGATGTTGTATCTCTTTTCCCAGATGCGTATGGTATGCGCTTTTATTCCAGATAAGTTCTCAAGATCTTTAATGCTGAAAACAGTTTTAATATTGTTTATCATTTTTCGCGATTAAGTCAACAAATGTAAAATAAAATCTTATACTCGGCATTAAAACTAGATTAAAAAGATAGAGAATTAGAGGTTTACGTATTAATAATATATTTTTTACCTAAAATCAGGTAATTTTTTCTTAAGAAATATATTACTTTGATAAAAACAGAACAGCCTGCTAGATTAAGAAATCTTAACAGGCTGTTCGTATTTTTTAGTTTTGTACTATTTGCAGAAAGTTGCTCTGTTTTTTGCAGCGCTCTGACTTCCTAATTCAATAGCTTTTGTAAAATCTTCGCATGACTTTTTTTTATCGCCAATGCTGCTATATGCTAAACCTCTTAGATTATAAGCAATGTAATCTTTTGGATTTAAACCTAATGAAGAGGTGCAGTCATCAATTGTTTCTTGATACTTTTGTAATTTGTAGTTAACATTGGCTCTGCCAGTAAAAGCATCGGCATTCATGTTGTCTAGCTCAATTGTTTTGCTAAAATCGGCTTGAGCTCCTTTGAGATCGTTTAGTTTGAATTTTGCGACACCGCGATTCTGATAAGCTTCAACAAATTTAGGGCTCATTTGAATCGCTTTGTTGTAATCGGCAATTGCGCCTTTTGTGTTGCCGGCTTCAGCTTTTTTCATGGCTTTGTCAAAATAGCCCGTTGCAGATTGTGCCCAGATAGAGCATGTCATCATCATAAGTGATGCGAATAGTAGGTTTTTCATAAAACTAATTTGGGATTAGTAATTTAATTATTTCAAGACGAATTTAAGAAAGTTTTTATTTTGTAAGAGAATTTCTTTTTTTTATTATGCGACAAAAAATGAGGCAATTCAGTTAGAGAAATTAAAAGATTTTTTAAATCTACTTTTAAGGATTGGAATAGGAGGAAAACAAAAAAGGCCAAGTAAAATAATTACTTGACCTTTTGTGACCCGACTGGGGCTCGAACCCAGGACCCCATCATTAAAAGTGATGTGCTCTACCGACTGAGCTATCGAGTCTTCATTTCTTCAATGAGGGTGCAAATATAAGGACTTTATTTAGCTTGACAAGTCTTTTTTGAATGAATTTTGAAATAAAGTTTATAAAAATAAGTAAGGTGTTGTTTTATAGTGAAATAAAAAATCTTGTTTTTAATGAAATGAAAAGTAAGATCTTTTTTAATCGTATTTGTCTTGGAGTCTAAATTTTGTGGTGAAATTGTTTAGCGTCAAGAAGTTGTATCCAATATCAATTGTTTTGTCTTTGGATTTGAAATATCTTCCATCGGTATAAATTATTTCTTTTTTGTCTTGATTATTCCAGAATTCGATATGGTATTTGTGCTCAAAAGGATCGTTTGTTTCTTTACCTTTGAGAATTTCTGTAAATAAATAGTAGCTTTCTGATTTTGTTAAATCACAAATCTGATTTCCTTTTCTGAAACTGATTCTCCATATTGGAAATAATTTTTTTTCTGTTTTTAATGGGGTCAGTTTTATTTGTTGGTATAAATATCGAACGGGTGTATATGCCCAAATTAATGCAGTGGGTGATTGTCTTCCGTAATCACGGATTGTTTTAATGATTTTGTTGTTTTTTATAAATGTTATAGTAACAGTTTCGTCGTCAGTCCAACTTCCTTCGTAATTATCTTCAAGATTTGTTATATTGGCTTTTTTGAAATTGGTTTGAATCTCTTGATACTGACTTTTGGTAATTTTAGAATTGAAAAGACCATTTTGTGTGTTGTACTCTTGGCCATAATAAATGATATTGCCATTGTTGTCGATGCTTATATTTAAAATAGGGCAGGAGCCATAGCATCCTGAAGAAGAAACTATGATTTTGTCATAATTTTCATTTGGATTGATTTTGTATTTTGTTCTCGCGTATTTTGCAAATATGCTATCGCCTATTTTTGTAGTTAATGTGTCTCCTACTATCGAACTTAATTTCTGGTTCTCCCAAGTTTTGTTTCCTAGGTTGAAAATTTTTAAACTGTCATTTTCAACTTTATATTTAGTTTTAGTCCCTAAAAAAAATGTCTTTCTATTTTCTCTTTCTGTGGCATCAATTCTTTTGAAATAACCAGATTTGTTTTCGGCTATATTGTTTTCTAAAAAGATATATCCTTCTTTAGGTAAGCCAAATGGCGGCGGCGGAGGAGGAATGTTGGAGTTGTTTTTTGTTTGTGGTTTTCGCTGGTCATCTGTTTTGATGTAGCTCCATTCACCAAGTAAATCTTTTTCTAGTTTTTTGTCGTTATTTTTTTGGCAAGAATATAAGATGAAAAATAATATGACAGATAATGTGTATGTTAACTTCATATATTTACTTTGGTTATTTTTGATTTTGGTTTAATTGATGTAAATATAATTGATTTTTGAGATGGTTTTAATAATGAGCTAAGCAAAGATTTTGAAATAAAAAAAGCGGAAATCTTTAACTAATAAAGATTTCCGCTTTAAGTGACCATGGAGGGATTTGAACCCTCACGCCCTTACGAGCACCACCCCCTCAAGATGGCGAGTCTACCGTTTCTCCACATGGCCTCAAAAGAAAAAAGGTCGAGTAAAATAAATTACCCGACCTTTTGTGACCCGACTGGGGCTCGAACCCAGGACCCCATCATTAAAAGTGATGTGCTCTACCGACTGAGCTATCGAGTCATTTAATTTCTTGAATGCGGGTGCAAATATAAGGAGTTTTTTTTGAAGTTTCCAAGCTATTTTATCATAAATTTGTCTTTTTTTTAGAAAAATTCTCAAATGCTTAGTTTATAAGGTTTTATTAATATGAAAAAAATTGTGTTGTTAGGTTATATGGGCTGCGGAAAGTCTACTATTGCCCAAAATTTGTCAAAAATTACAAATATTCCGTTCTTAGATTTAGATAAATGCATCGAAGAAAGAGCAAATTTATCCATAAATGAGATTTTTGAGAAGCATGGAGAAGTGCATTTTCGAAAATTAGAGCACCAAATGTTCGTCGAATTGCTAGAATCTTCAGATAATAATATTATAGGTCTTGGAGGAGGTACTCCATGTTATGCTAATAATCATGAATTGTTAAAAGGAGACGATGTTACTTCTATATATTTAAAAGCATCAATTGATACCTTATATAATAGATTGGTGCATAACAAAAGCAAACGCCCTTTGATTGCTAATATGAATGAGGAAGAAATGAAAGAGTTTGTCGCGAAACATTTATTCGACAGAAGTTATTATTACAATCAGGCAAAACATAAAGTTTCAGTTGATGATAAATCTGTCGAAGAAACGGTTCAGGATATTTTAGAAATATTAGCTTAAAGAAGCATAATCGCCATTTTCTGAATTGAAAACTACTTGGACATGCTCTAATAAAGAAGTTGAAAGCGAGATTCCTTTAAAATCTGCTTTTACTGGATATTTTTTATGATTTCGATCAACAAGTACAGCTGTTTTGAATTTTTTAAGCGGAACGTCTAAGAAATGACGAACAGCATAGATTAATGTAGTTCCTGAGTTTAAGACATCATCAACCAGAACTAACCCTTTGTTTTTGTATTCTTCAGTGCTTAATGAAGTTTGTATCGCTTCTTGCGGATTTTGTTTGTTTATTTTTACTTCGCAGATTGAAACCTTTAGGGTAGAGATGCTGCTAAGTGCCGAAGCAACTTTTTCGGCAAAAACAAATCCGTTAGAAGCAATTCCTGCAATAACAACTTCTTCTTCGTCTACAAAAGTCTCGTAAATTTGATAAGCGATACGTTTTATTTTATGTTCGATTTCTTGATTAGTTAAGATTATATTGTTGCTCATGATATATTTTTTTGCTAATGTACAAATTTATTGAAAGTCCTATTTTTTATTGCAATTACTATTTAGAGATCGTCATGGTCTTCATCATCTTCATGAACATCATCTCCGTAATCGTCAATGTCTCTTCGGTCTTTTTTAGTTGGACGTCCGGCACCAGTTCTTCTAGAATGTTCTTTAGATAGTTTTAACATCTCTAAATGGGCAAAAGCTTCTGGTGGAGTTTCGTTTTTTTGATAAATATCTACCAATTTTGCGCCAACTCGATTTTGCGGAATATCTAAAACCGTTATAATTTGTGTAATTTGATCTTTTCTAAAGGTGATTCGGTCTGTAGGAAAAACTTCTTTTGAAGGTTTTGCAACTTGCCCATTTACAGTGATCTGATTCTTTTTGCAAGCTTCAGTAACCATGTTTCTGGTCTTGTAATAACGAACGCACCACAAGTATTTATCTATTCTCATAATTTTTCTAAAATCCAAGTTAAATTCTTTACAAAAATAAATCAATATTGTATCTTGCGCACCTAAAAAAATGATAATAATGAATAAATTTAAATATTATTTTGTTTTGTTACTTGCTGGCCTTGCCATCGTTTCTTGTAATAAAAATGATGACGATAATGTAGTGGTTGTTCCTTTAAGAGATTATGCAGAGCAGTATAAGGCAGATAATGATTCGATTGAGAAATTTTTAAAGACTAATTATATTGTTGTAGATAAGACTACTTTTGATGTTAAAATAGAAAAAATTCCTGCTGGAGGAACTCAAGTTTCGATTTGGGATCAGAAAGAGTATCCTTTACAAATTAGACCCGTTTACAATCATGATGTAAATTATAAAGTTTATTATTTATCCTTAAATAAAGGTATTGGTGATGCTCCATGTAATTTTGATGAAGTTACCGTTTCATATACAGGAAGTTTTTTAAATGGTACTCAATTTGATAGCTCCTACGGCTTGGCGCGTAATTTTAATTTAAATATTTACGTTGCAGGGCCAGTTATAGATGGTTGGGGAGAAATTATGCCGCAATTTAAAGTAGGAATCCGTAATCCAACTGGCGATGATGGGACTTTTAGTTATAAGGATTATGGAGCAGGAGTAATGTTTCTGCCTTCAGGTTTAGGGTATTATGGTAATCCGCCAGAAGGTATTCCTGCGTATTCGCCTTTAGTATTTAGTTTTAAATTATTAGCTTTAAAACGATCTGATCTTGAGTATAGTTCTTCTTCACAAGCTACAGTAGGTGATGGTGTGCCATCTTATCTAGAAGATATTAATGGTGATGGATATTTATATGATCAAAGAGATACTGACAGATATCCTAATTTGCCAAAAGAGTTAATAGACGATACAGATGGAGACGGAATTCCTGATTTCATGGATTTTGATGACGATGGAGATGGTTATACGACGAGATTTGAAATTTCAAAACCTAGTGATCAGATTGGTTGGGGAATATTAAATGGAGAGCCTTTTAATTATGGTATTAGTTTGTACTACCCTTACAATCCAGTAGTGGATAATCCCGATACACCAAATGTAGACGAAACAGAAATTTGGGCTATTCCAAGAAGACCAACTGGAGCACTTACAGATCCAACTAAGCCTGAGTCTATAACAAATCCTCGTAAGTTTGTTCCTGAGGATTATACAGCACCAGGACGTTTGAGAATTCATCTTGATAAAACATATCCTTATCAGAAAAATTAAAATAAGATTTACATAAAAAAAAGACCTCGAAATCAATATTTCGAGGTCTTTTTTTTATGTAATATCCAAAGCTGTATAGGTTTGTTGCAATTGATGATATGTTAAAGTTTTTTTGCTTAGGTATTGTTTATTAGTTAGTTGTATTTATTGTAAGAATTATTATTGTGTTTTACGGAATGACGTAAGGAATTTATTTCTTTTGGTTTTAATTTTGAAAGAATAATATTAAAATTTACAAAATGAAAAAATTAATTACATTATTTTTAGGGCTTACTATTTTGTCATGTAGTAGCGAAGATCAGGTAAATCAAGATGTTGCTTCTTCAAAAGAAACTTCAGCTTCAGTTTTAGATGGTAAAATGTTATCATTTAAAAATGAAGAGTCTTTTATTAAAGAATACTCAGATCTTGCTTTACTAGATAGTAAGGGTCTTCAGGACTGGATTACTTCGAAAGGAGTAAATTCATTATCAAAAGTTTCTGATGAATCAACTGCTATGGAAGACGATGTTCTTTCAGAAACAAGAGTTATTTATTCAGATGCATTAGAAGCAGTTCTAAATACTGAATCAAAAGTTAAAATTGGGGGTAAGGTATTGTGGCTTAATGGGCGTGATTTCTATATTCTATCAGAGAATGAAATTAATAAGAGTCCAAAGGAACTTATTAGTATTAAAGAAAATTTAGTAGTTTATGGTCAATTATTAAGTGTTTCGAAATCTACTAAAGATTTAACAAGTAGATATGTTATTCCAAATGAAAATAGAATTAAAACATTTGTTACAGACGAAGGTAGTTTTAATGTGCCAGGAATGAGGTATAGACATGTATTGGATTTGTATAATGAGACAGTTCTTTTAAATAATGTTGTTTATTCAAGTAAAATGTTTTTAAGATCATTAATGCAATATCGTTCATGTTCAACTTGGAGATGTACATGGAAAACAGAATCAACTCCTATGCAAGTAGATGGTAGCAATATATCTGCAAATTCTTTGTTTTGGAATGCATCATTAGTTATGGATAGTTCGGTGTCTGGAAGTAAAACGTTTCTATTGGCTACTTGGACTCCAAAAGCGCCTTATGGTGAGCAAACTTGGTATCAAAACTTTGAAGTTTCAGGAAATTTCAAGATTTATGTAGTAAATGCTTGGCATGAAATTCCTCTTTCTTGGTATTAAAAGCCTAAGATGGTTGATTAAAATAAAAAGCCTCGAAATGTAAATTTCGAGGCTTTTTTTATAAAGTAAGAAAACGTAAAATTATTTTCTTTTGATTACTCTTTCTACAGCTTCAACAATCGCTTGATTGTTTAATTTGTATTTTTCCATCAATTGTTCTGGTGTTCCAGATTCTCCAAAACTATCTTTAACTGCTACAAATTCTTGTGGAGTTGGATTGTTTAAAGCTAATACTCCAGAAACACTTTCTCCAAGACCTCCAAGGTAATTGTGCTCTTCTGCAGTAACAACACATTTAGTTTTAGCAACAGATTTTAGAATAGCTTCTTCATCAAGAGGTTTAATTGTGTGGATGTTGATTACTTCGGCAGAAATTCCTTTTGCTTCTAATGCTTCAGCAGCAATAAGAGCTTCCCAAACTAAGTGTCCTGTTGCAATAATAGTAACGTCTGTTCCTTCGTTTAACATAATTGCTTTTCCAATTACGAAAGGCTCGTCAGCAGGAGTGAAGTTTGCTACAACTGGACGTCCGAAACGTAAATAAGCTGGACCGTGATGATCTGCTAGTGCCAAAGTTGCAGCTTTAGTTTGGTTGTAATCGCAAGTATTGATTACAGTCATTCCTGGTAACATTTTCATTAAACCAATATCTTCTAAGATTTGGTGAGTTGCTCCGTCTTCTCCAAGAGTTAAACCAGCGTGAGAAGCACAGATTTTTACGTTTTTATCTGAGTAAGCAACAGATTGACGAATTTGGTCGTAAACTCTACCTGTAGAGAAGTTAGCAAAAGTTCCAGTAAAAGGAATTTTTCCTCCAATTGTTAGACCTGCAGCAATTCCAATCATGTTAGCTTCAGCGATTCCGATTTGGAAAAAACGCTCTGGGTGATTTTTCTTGAAATCATCAAATTTTAATGATCCAATTAAATCAGCACATAATGCAACAACATTTTCGTTTTTTTGACCTAATTCAGTCATTCCCGCTCCAAAACCAGAACGAGTATCTTTACTTCCTGTATTTTCGTATTTTTTCATTTTGTTTTTTGCTATACGCAATAGGCTGTAGGCAATAGGCTTAAAGCTTAATGCTTACTGCTTAAAGCATTTTTTAATAATCTGCTAAAGTTGAAATGTTTTGAGCTAAAGCACTAGCCAATTGGTCATTGTTTGGTGCTTTACCATGCCAAGCGTGAGTGTGCATCATGAAATCTACACCATTCCCCATTTCTGTATGTAATAAAATACAAACTGGTTTTCCTTTTCCTGTTCTTGATTTAGCGTCAGTTAAACCAGCAATGATAGCATCGATGCTGTTTCCTTCTTTAATTTCTAAAACATCCCAGTCAAAAGCTTCAAATTTAGCGCGAATGCTTCCCATTGGCAAAACTTCGTCAGTTGTTCCGTCAATTTGTTTTCCGTTTAAGTCGATAGTTGCAATAATGTTGTCTACTTTCTTAGCAGATGCATACATGATAGCCTCCCAGTTTTGACCTTCTTGTAATTCTCCGTCTCCGTGTAAACTATATACAATATGATTGTCTTTGTTTAATTTTTTAGCTTGCGCTGCTCCAAGAGCTACAGATAAACCTTGTCCTAATGAACCAGACGCAATACGAACTCCAGGTAAACCTTCGTGTGTTGTTGGGTGTCCTTGTAAACGAGAATCTAATAATCTGAATGTAGCTAATTCTGAAACTGGAAAATATCCGCTGCGTGCTAAAACGCTATAGAATACAGGTGAGATGTGTCCGTTTGAAAGGAAAAATAAATCTTCTCCAATTCCGTCCATGTCAAAACCTTCTTTGCGGTCCATTATATTTTGATATAGTGTAACCAAAAATTCAGTACAACCTAAAGAACCACCTGGGTGTCCAGAGTTTACAGCATGTACCATTCTAAGAATATCTCTTCTTACTTGGATCGTTAAATCGCTTAATTGTTGTGTGTTAGGCTTCATTTTATATGTAAAAGTTAAACTGAAGCAAAAGTAGGCGTTATTTTGTGTGCAGACAAATGATTTTTTGCTTTAGTTTTATTACAATTGTTAAATTTTGCTATTTTTTTTATGTTATGAAAAAAAATATAACGCATGTTTTTGCTTTTTGTTTTTTTTTAAGTGTGTTTTTTACGGTTTTTATTTTCAAAATAAAAAAATCTCGCAAAATGCAAGATTTTTAATTTTTGATTTAAAATGAATTTTACTCAGTATCTCCTTCGCTATAATAATTATTCTCTTCATCTTCTGAGCCAATTTCTTCTTGTTCATCATCTAATTCAGCTCCTGGAATATCCAAATCATTTCCAAGTTTGTCGCTGTTTTGTTTCCATTCGTTGTCGTTTTGAGTAATGGTTTTGTCAGTCGAAATATTTTCTGGATCTATATTTTCTGATTTGTCTTCGCGATTATAAATATCCTCACTTGCTGGATAATTTAGATTTTCCAGATTTCTTTCTATCTCATTTTCTTTTGCTGCATTTTTATCTTCTGAATTTATCATAATGTCAATATTAAATATTATTAAACAGATATTTGTATACTATAAAGTTATGAAATCTATGGTTTCAATACTTGTATTTTTAAAATCAGTATGTTATAATATTTGCATAAAAAATCAACTTATTTTTTAATTGGAAGATGCTCCAATTGCCCAATTTCTTTCCATGTAATTAATTGAATATTATTCTCTTTTAATTTTGCTTTGCATTCATCACTGGTAAAAAACTCGAAATCTATTTGACGCCATTCTGAACCAAAATTTGGATGATTTATTGTGATGCCTTGCATTTCAAAATCATCAAACGCAGGATGAAGCAGGAAAACATTTAATCCAGAAATTGCGCTGTCTAAAGCTTTTTCATAAGATTTTTTGAGTTCTCCTTTTTCAAAGTCAACATAATATCCAATTAAAAGTTTATCAGCCAAAAGCGTATTATCAAAATTATATTTTTCATCAGAGAGAGAAATTGATTCTACAAAGTCTTTATTAATAAAAACTGGTAAATTGTATGTTTTTCCTAGCTCTTTGTAGATTTCTAAAATTTCAGGGGTAACGCCGACACTACACATATGCGAGTCGAGATGTGTAGGCTGAATGCCAAATTGCAAAGCTCTTTCGATTTGTGCGGTAAGCTCCTTTTTAATTTCAGCTGGTTGTGCGTTGTTTTTGAAATCTTGTCGGGTTTTATAAAAATAACCATTTTGATCTACTAAACTTGAAACTTCGGAAACGGGAAGAATCGGGCCAAATTTATAATTCTCCCATTCGCAAGTGAGGGTTAAATGAATTCCGCAGTCATAATTTGGATTGTTATTAGCAAAAGTGGCCATCTCAAAAAACCACGGACAAGGAACCATTATGCTGTATGAATTGACAGATCCGTTTTGGAGTGTTTTTATAGTTGCCTGATTTTCGGAATGCGATAGTCCTGCATCATCGGCGTGAATGATTAATAGTTTGGTGTTTTCAGGATATCCGAGTTTTTGTGCTAAGTTCATTTTGAATTTTTATTGTTGTGAATATGCTGAGTGAGAACTTCAACTTCGTTTAGTATGGAAGCTCCGCATTTCATTTTTTAATAGATTTTATTCAAATTTAAAAATTTCTGAAGTTTAGGTTTTATGTTGTTTTTGAATTAACTCAATTTTATAATTCACAATTTTTCTAATTAATTAAATTTCCCTGAAATTAGCTTATCTTTGCCGACTGAAAAAAGAAACAAATGAAGTTCGATTTATTACAAAAAGATCCGCAGTCTAAAGCAAGAGCGGGAAGTATAACTACTGATCACGGCGTAATTGAAACGCCTATTTTTATGCCGGTTGGAACGGTTGCATCTGTAAAAGGTGTGCATCAGCGTGAGCTTAAAGAAGAAATAAATCCGGATATTATTCTTGGAAATACATACCATTTATATTTACGTCCACAAACCGAAATTTTAGAAAAAGCTGGAGGATTGCATAAATTCATGAACTGGGATCGTAATATTTTGACTGATTCTGGAGGATATCAAGTATATTCTCTTTCTTCAAATAGAAAAATTAAAGAAGAAGGAGTGAAGTTCAAATCGCATATTGACGGTTCTTACCACTTTTTTACTCCAGAAAATGTAATGGAAATTCAGCGTACAATTGGAGCCGATATTATTATGGCTTTTGACGAATGTACACCTTATCCTTGCGATTATCGTTATGCGCAGCGTTCTATGCACATGACACACCGTTGGTTAGACAGATGTATTAATCATTTAGAAAAAGTGCCTTATAAATATGGTTACGAACAAACGTTTTTCCCAATTGTTCAAGGAAGTACGTATAAAGATTTGCGTCGCCAGTCAGCTGAATATATTGCCAATGCAGGACAGCAAGGAAATGCAATTGGAGGACTTTCAGTTGGAGAACCTGCTGAAGAAATGTACGCAATGACTGAAGTAGTTTGCGAAATTCTGCCAGAAGATAAACCTCGTTATTTAATGGGAGTTGGAACTCCAATTAATATTTTAGAAAATATTGCGTTAGGGATTGATATGTTCGACTGTGTTATGCCAACACGTAATGCAAGAAACGGAATGTTGTTTACAGCAAACGGAACAATTAACATCAAGAATAAAAAGTGGGAAGCTGATTTTTCTCCAATTGATGAAATGGGACACACTTTTGTAGATACAGAATATTCTAAAGCTTATTTGCGTCATTTATTTGCTGCCAACGAATATCTTGGAAAACAAATTGCAACCATTCATAATCTTGGTTTTTATATGTGGTTGGTTCGTGAAGCCAGAAAACATATCTTAGCCGGAGATTTTAGACCATGGAAAGAAATGATGGTTAAAAATATGAGCCAAAGACTTTAAAATATGTTTATTTGTTTAATCGTTTATTCGGTTAAACGATTAAACAAATAATCGATTATACTTTGTTATGTTAACAATAATAGATAAATACATTTTAAAAAGATACCTCGGAACTTTTTCTGTGATGCTTCTTTTATTTGCACCAATCGGAATCGTAATTGACGTTTCTGAAAAGGTAAATAAAATGCTCGAAAACAAGATTCCGTTTGGAGATATTGCTTTCTATTATTACAATTTTACGATTTACTTTATTAATTCGCTGTTTCCGATATTTTTGTTTTTATCCGTAATCTGGTTTACTTCAAAGCTGGCAAACAATACAGAAATTATCGCGATTTTAAGTTCTGGAATTTCATTTACGCGTTTTTTACGTCCTTATATTATAGGTGCAACTATAGTTTCTCTTTTTGTATTGTTAATGGGATTTTTTATTGTTCCAGCAGCAAGTGAAGGTTATAATAATTTTAGATATACGTATCTAAAAGGAAACGGAAAAGCCGAAATGCGTGGCGAAAACACCAATGTTTACAGGCAAATTAATGACCACGATTTTATCTTTGTAAATAGTTTTAATGAAGAGTCTAAAACGGCTTTTAATTTTTCTTTGGAACATTTTGAAAAAGAAAAACTAACCTATAAAATTACTGCAAGCCGTATTAAATGGGATCCTAAAAAGAAGATTTACGTTTTATACGATTATACTAAGAGAACCGTAGGAGAATTAAATGATGTAATCGAAAAAGCTCCAGAAAAAAATATCCCTTTTAAATTTGAATTGGCCGATTTAACACCTGTCGTTTATATCGCAGAAACATTGCCTTTGGGTAAGCTAATTGATTTTATTGAGAAAGAAAGAAAAAGAGGTTCAGGAAACATAAATACCTATTTGGTTGTTCTTTATAAAAAATACAGTATTCCTGTTTCAGCATTTATTTTGACGATTATTGCCGTTTCTGTTTCTTCTATGAAACGTCGTGGCGGAATGGGAATGAACCTTGCAATTGGTATAGCAATTGCGTTCTCTTTCGTATTCTTTGATAAAATCTTTGGTACACTTGCCGAAAAATCTACATTCTCACCTTTATTGGCTGTTTGGTTCCCGAATATTGTTTTCGGAATTTTAGCAGTTTACTTATTACGTAATGCGAAACGATAATTTAAAAAGTTATTTAAATCTTCACTTAATTGTTTTTATCTGGGGTTTTACTGCCATTTTGGGCGCTTTAATTACAATTGATGCCGAAAATTTGGTTTGGTATAGAATGCTTATCGCTATGGTTTTCCTTGGCGGATTTATAGCTTTTAAAAAACAGTCTTTTCAAGTTCCTGTCAAAGAATTTTTTAAATTGATTTTTGTTGGTTTATTAATTGCATTGCACTGGATTTTCTTTTTTAAAGCAATCCATGTTTCCAATGTTTCAATTACACTTTCTATATTTTCTCTGGGAGCATTTTTTGCTTCTTTATTAGAGCCATTATTCTATGGAAGAAAAGTCCTTTGGTACGAAGTTTTCTTCGGACTAATCATTATTGCAGGATTAGGGCTGATTCTTCAAGTAGAAATAAAATATCTTACGGGAGTTTACTATGCCTTGGCAGCAATCATTTTAGGGGTTTTATTTACCTTGATGAATGGGAAACTAATTTCAGATCATGAGCCTTCTGTAATTACTTTTTATGAGTTTGGTGCAGGAGTTTTCTTTATAACGATTTATTTTTTATTTCAAGGAAAATTTACAGCAGATTTCTTCAAAATGTCTTTAAATAATTGGGTTTTGTTATTGATTTTGGCTTCAATTTGTACGGCTTATGCCTTTACTGCATCAGTAAAAGTAATGCAGCGATTAACGCCATATACAGTAATGTTAACCACTAATTTAGAGCCAGTTTACGGAATCGTTTTGGCGTATTTTATCCTAGGAGGAAAAGAAAAAATGAGTGTTGAATTTTACGTAGGAGCGGTTATAATTATCATAACAGTTATTCTAAACGGCGTTTTCAAACATTATCAGAACAAGAAAGAAAACTTGTAATAGTTTACTTATTTTTAATTTGCATTTTTATACTTTAAATAACAATTAACTTCGCCAATGATATAATATTTTTATATTTGCGGTTCGATTTACAAACAAAATTCAAAAATCCATGGAATATTTAGATTTTGAGCTTCCAATTAAAGAACTTGAAGAACAGTTAGAAAAGTGCGTTATTATTGGAAAAGAATCTGACGTTGACGTAACGCCAACGTGCAAGGAAATCAACAAGAAATTAGAGGAGACCAAGAAAGATATATACAAAAACCTAACTGCTTGGCAGAGGGTACAATTGTCAAGACACCCAAACAGACCTTATACTTTAGATTACATCAAAGCAATCTGCGGAGATACTTTCTTAGAACTTCATGGAGATAGAGGCTTTAAAGATGATAAAGCTATGGTTGGTGGTTTAGGTAAAATAAACGGACAATCGTTTATGATTATCGGTCAGCAAAAAGGATATAATACTAAAACACGTCAATACCGTAATTTTGGTATGGCTAATCCAGAAGGATACCGTAAAGCACTTCGTTTGATGAAAATGGCAGAGAAATTCGGAATTCCAGTTCTTACTTTAGTAGATACTCCTGGTGCATATCCAGGACTTGAAGCAGAAGAAAGAGGGCAAGGAGAAGCTATTGCTAGAAATATCTTCGAAATGGTTCGTTTACAAGTGCCAATTATCACAATTATTGTTGGTGAAGGTGCTTCTGGAGGAGCTTTAGGAATTGGTGTTGGAGATCGTGTTTACATGTTAGAAAACACTTGGTACTCTGTAATTTCTCCAGAATCTTGCTCTTCTATTTTATGGAAAAGCTGGGAGTACAAAGAGCGTGCAGCAGAAGCTTTAAAACTGACTTCTTCTGACATGAAAAAACAAAAATTAGTTGATGATGTAATCCCAGAACCACTAGGCGGAGCGCACTACGACCGTGAAACAACTTTTAAAACGGTTGCAGAATACATCACTAAAGGATATAATGAATTAAAAGACTTATCAACAGCCGACTTAATTGCCCAAAGAATGGACAAATACAGTAATATGGGCGAGTATAAAGAGTAAATTCATACAAAGAGACTTAAAATCCGAAGCCTTACAGTTTCGGATTTTTTTTTGGTTATGAACAAATCAGAATTATTTATAAACAATTATTAGTTATAACTAGATAGCAGATTTTTTTTAAATTTTGCTACTTTCGCTATATGGAAAATTTCAAAAACTTAAACCCTGTTAAGGTCGACAAAACCACAATTATCAACTTAGAAAAAGGAAAGTTGCCACCGCAAGCTCTTGACTTGGAAGAGGCTGTGCTTGGTGCGATGATGATTGATAAAAAAGGGGTAGATGATGTAATTGATATTTTGCAAGCCGAAGCTTTTTACAAAGACGCGCACAAACATATTTTTGAAGCGATTTTACAACTTTTTACCGAAACGCAGCCAATTGATATCTTAACCGTTTCGACTCAGTTAAAGAAAAACGGAAAGTTAGATTTAGCAGGTGGAGATTTTTATTTGATTCAGCTTACGCAGAAAATTGCTTCATCGGCGCATATCGAATTTCACTCACGTATCATTCTTCAGAAATTTATTCAAAGAAGTTTAATTAGAATTTCTTCAGAAATTATCGAAGCATCATATGATGAAAGTGCTGACGTTTTTGATTTATTGGATCAAGCTGAATCTAAATTATACGAAGTAACACAAGGAAATATCAAGCGTAGTTCTGAAACCGCACAGAGTTTAGTTTTACAAGCTAAAAAGAAAATTGAGGAAATTTCTAAAAAAGAAGGATTAAGTGGTGTAGAAACTGGTTTTCATAATTTAGATAAGCTAACTTCTGGATGGCAACCGAGTGATTTAATTATTATCGCGGCGAGACCAGCGATGGGAAAAACGGCATTTGTACTTTCTATGGCCAGAAATATTGCGATCCAATATGGACATGGAGTGGCTTTGTTTTCCCTAGAGATGGCATCTGTTCAGTTAATTACGAGGCTTATTTCTTCTGAAACAGGTTTGTCTTCAGAAAAATTACGTACAGGTAAATTAGAGGCTCACGAATGGACAATGTTGAGTACTAAAGTGAAAGATTTAGAGAAAGCACCTTTGTTTATTGATGACACACCTTCGCTTTCTATTTTCGATTTAAGAGCAAAGTGCCGTCGTTTAGCATCGCAACATGGTATTAAAATTATCATTATAGATTATTTGCAGTTGATGACTGCAGGAGGAAATGCTAAAGGAGGAGGAAATCGTGAGCAGGAAATTTCGACAATTTCTCGAAACTTAAAAGCTTTGGCAAAAGAACTTAACGTTCCTGTTATTGCACTTTCTCAGTTATCGCGTGCCGTTGAAACGCGTGGTTCTAGTAAAAGACCGTTACTTTCGGATCTTCGTGAATCTGGAGCGATTGAGCAAGATGCTGATATCGTTTCGTTTTTATACCGACCAGAATATTACAAAATTGAAGAATGGGATGATGAAGAAGCTTCTCCAACTGCCGGCCAAGCTGAAATTATGATTGCAAAACACCGTAATGGTGGTATTGAGAACATTCGTTTGAAGTTTTTAGGACACTTAGGAAAATTTGATAACCTTGATGATTTTTCAGGTAATTATGATGATTTGCCGTCAAAAATGAATCATGATGATAATTCATTTATTACTAATAATCTGCCTTCGGCTAATGAAGCCTTCGGAAGTAATTTAAATGATGACGATGATGATAGCGATGTTCCGTTTTAATAAAACAAAAAGCCTTATTATTAAGGCTTTTTTTATGTTTTTATGTTAATTGTAGAATAAAAATCAGTAGTTTAGCTAAACCAATTATAAACTATTATTTTTTTTTAATTATTAACCAATTAACAAATTTTAAATTATGAATGAAGAAACTTTTCCAGGACCTATTCAGATTCCTGTAGCTACTGCAAACGAGTGGGAGCAAAGATATCAAGATGATCAAAGCGTTGAAGATGCTAAGAAAAAAGTAAAAGCTTTCTTAGTACCAAGAGAAAGTTTGAAAAAAGTACTTGAGCTTGACACAGATGCTGTTTGGGCTTATATTGGAATTAACGATCAAAAAGAAAAAACATTACTTTTCGTAGGAGCCCAATATGATGAGAAAACTGGTAAATACATAAATGTTTATGGTAAAGCCGACGGATTAGGTGGCGACGAAGCTGCTGAAGAAGTAGTTTACGATGGTTCACGTCCAAGCCCTCCTTTTTAATTTTTGATAGTAAAAAAATGATTGATTTTTTAATATATTCAGGTTATTTGATTTTATTAATTGATCTAGTACTATATTCAATTAGCTTTTTCCGCAAGGAAAAAGCTAATGTTTTTTTTGTTTCTTACTTGGCATTTATATTTTTAATACAAATTTCAATGGAAATATTGTATTCGCTAAAAATGAATAACTTGTTTTTGGTCAATAGTTTTTTTATTGGTCAAATGATATTACTGGGTTTATTTTACAATTCGATTCTACATATTAAAATTCAAAAGCAATTTGTAAAAATTAGTCTTTTTCTTGCTCTGCTTGTACTGACAATACAATTTATTAAGACGCCACAAGAATTTTTAAAATTTAATTTGTTTGAAATTACTTTGACATCGTTGCTAATAGTTGTTTTTGCATTGATACATTTCTACAATATGCTCACAGAAAACAAGACCTATTATTATGTAAATATGGGTATAATGCTATACTTGCTTTCAAGTACAGTATTGTATATTATAGGTAATTTAACGTCGGTCTTAAATAATGATCTAAAATATTTGAGTTGGCAGTTAAATGCATTTTTGAATATTATTTATTATCTGTTTATTTTGTATGAATGGAAAGTTAGTTTTTCAAAAAAAGGTTTACAAAACTAATTTGTATTATTAAACGTAGATTATGAACTCCAATTCAATCCCCGAAAAAGAATTAGTTGCTATAATATTATATATCTCTCTGTTTTTTATAATTGTTGCAGTCGCATTAATAATATTCTTTTACTTTTCTAGAAAAAAAATAATTCAGAAAGAATTAGAGAAAATAGATTTAATACTTCGATATCAAAAAGAACAGCTACATGCTATTATTGTTACACAAGAGGAAGAACGCAAAAGAATTGCGCAAGATCTTCATGATGATATTAGTTCAAAATTAAACATTGTTTCCTTAAACAGTCATTTGCTTACAGCTCCAAACCTTACAGAGGCTGAAACAGCTGAAATTACAGAAAATATAATCGCTTTAACAACAAAAGCATTAGATAATTCTAGAAAAATTGCGCATAATTTATTGCCACCAGTTTTTGAAAAATTTGGCTTAAATGCTGGTATCGAGGAATTGTGTGAAGAATTTGAATCTAGTAAATCTGTCAAAACATATTATAAAAATGAAATTGATTTTGATGAGAAAGAAATAGACAGACATTTACATATTTTTAGAATCCTACAAGAATTAATGAATAATTCGATTCGTCATGGAAAAGCATCTGAGATATGGATTTCTTTTGCCACTAAAGATGGAGTAAATATTTGTGACTATAAAGATAACGGAGTTGGTTTTGATAGTTCGAATGCCGAAAATCAAAAAGGTTTAGGAATGAAAAATATCGATAGCCGAATATCATTTTTACAAGGAACAATTGAAATTAACTCTGAAATTAATAACGGTATTGTTGTAAATTTTACATTTTAGGTCAAATTATGTGTTTTATGAAGCTTTTTGGTCAATAAAATAGGGTATTTAGACTTTTTCTAATTCATATTTTGTAATTTCGATAAACCAAATAAACGACCAAAAACAAATAAGATGAATCCTGCTATTAAAATTGCTCTAGTCGATGATGAAATTTTGTTTCGAAAAGGAATTTCTTTTTTATTGCAAAGAGAAGAAAATATTGACGTTATTTTTGAGGCTTCAAATGGTGACGAGTTAATTTCTCAATTAAATGAAAGAGAAATTAAACCAGATATAATAATAATGGACTTAAAGATGCCAATCTTAAACGGTGTCGAAGCCACAAAAATTATTAGAAAACTATTTCCCGACATTAAGATCATTGCATTGACTAGTTACGATACCAAATCGTTTATTGCTAATATGATTCAAGTTGGAGCTGTAGCATACTTAATTAAAAATACTACTCCAAAAGATTTGATTCTTACAATCAATGAGGTCGCAAAAAAAGGATTCTATTATAACGAAAATGTCTTAAAAACAATTCAAGATACAATAGTTTCTCCTAAAAATACCAGAGGCGGTTTAGAAACGAATTTCCTTTCACCTCGTGAAATTGAAATTCTGCAATTAATCTGTCAGCAGAAAACTACTGCAGAAATTGCAGAACATCTTTTTTTAAGTCCAAGAACAATCGAAGGACACAGAAACAATTTATTGCTTAAAACAGAATCGCGAAATATTGCCGGTTTGGTTGTCTACGCTATTCAAAATGATTTGGCAGTTTTAACAATTTAAAATATTATGCTGTCAAAAACTGAATTGACAGCACATAATATAATATGATTGTTATTACAAGAACACATAGTCCTATTTTCTGAATTATATTCAGACCCTTTTGCTGGTTATTACTTTCATTAAACTTCATAGTTGGTTTTTTTTTACAGCGATTAGTTTTATGAACCTGGGATAGCAAATGTATAGAGAATATTCTTCCAAATTATAGGTGTTTTTACCTGTTTTTTTATTGTTTGAAAATCAATTTTCTTCAAGCTTTTTTATTTAACATTCTATATTCAACAGAAAAGATTCTAAGTGTTCTTTTTTTGCTGATGGCTTTTATATCTTTACTAAAATAATTTTCTGATGAATAAGACTTTATTCTACTTTTTTATACTATTGATCACATTTAATGCTAAAGCTTCGTTTATCTTACTTCCGATGGACGAATCGACGCAGCAAAATCATTTAAAAGCATACGGAATTACTTATTGGTGTTTGAGCAGAGATTATAAAGCGAGCTGGCTTTTAAATTATCGCGGTGGTTCTTTTTTACTTCCTGATGCTGATGAAATTAGAAAAGAATGTAAAATACGAGGAGTAAGTTTTGAAGTAATTTCAGATAGCGAACAAGCTTCTATTTTAAATGAAATTTCGAGCCCTTCTCAAAATATGGAATCTGTGATTTTAGAAAAAGCACCTAAAATTGCCGTTTATACTCCAAAAGGAAAACAACCTTGGGATGATGCCGTAACGCTAGTTCTAACTTACGCCGAAATTCCTTTTACCCCAATTTATGATGAAGAAGTTTTAAGTGATCAATTATTAATGTACGATTGGCTTCATTTGCATCATGAAGATTTTACCGGACAATATGGAAAATTTTATGCCGCTTACAAAAATACGCCTTGGTACATCGATCAAAAGAGAGATGCCGAAGCTTTGGCAGCAAAACTAGGATACGCAAAAGTATCTCAGGAAAAAGGAGCAGTTGCTAAAAAAATTAGAGATTTTGTAATTGGAGGTGGTTTTATGTTTGCCATGTGTTCTGCGACAGATAGTTTTGATATTGCACTTGCTGCAGATGGAGTAGATATTTGCGAAGCTATGTTTGACGGAGATCCTAGTGAATCTAATTATCAGTCAAAATTAAATTATAATAATTCTTTTGCTTTTAAAAATTTTACTTTAGAAAGAAGACCAGAAGTATATGAGTTTTCGGATATTGATATGACGACGAAAAGGCGAATACCAATGGATAAGGATTATTTTACTTTAATGGAATTTTCTGCAAAATGGGATCCTATTCCGAGTATGTTATGCCAAAACCATACACAATTGGTAAAAGGTTTTATGGGACAAACGACTTCATTTGATACTTCATTAATAAAATCGAACATCTTAATTATGGGAACTTGCGAGTTAAATGGCGAGTCAAGATATATTCATGGAGAAAAAGGCAAAGGAATGTTTACTTTTTTTGGAGGACATGATCCAGAAGATTTTCAGCATCAGGTTGGTGATCCACCAACGGTTTTAGATTTACATCCGAATTCGCCTGGATATAGATTGATTTTGAACAATGTTTTATTTCCTGCTGCAAGAAAAAAGAAACTTAAAACATAATTAATTTAAAGAAAACTCAACCCAGATCGGAATATGGTCTGATATTTTTTTTGCATTTTGTAAAGAATCAAAATCTTCGTAAAATTTAATAATTCCAGAATTGTTTACTTTTAGATTCAAGGTCTTATAAAAGATATTGTCAAATTCTGAAGCAAGGCAAATATTGTTTTTGCATTTATGTTTTAAAGTTGTCTTTTGATTTTTTAATACAGAATCATATCCCATTTTTTTCAACGGATTAAAAACAGAATGTTTTTCAGGACAATTAAAGTCACCCAAGAAAACGAGATTTAAATCAGGATATTCGTTTGGTAAAAATTTAAAATATTTGATTTCGGTTTCGGGTTGTTTATTTTTAGTTATTGCGTGAAAATTGACAAGAGTGATTGTCTTTTTGTTAATTTCAAACGTGGCAAAATAGGGCTCCCGGTCAATTTCTACGCTAAATTTTTTCTCTAACCAAGTTTTGTTTTTCAATTTGGCTTTGTGAGTTTTCCAAATAAAGGCGTACCGCTCGGTTTTATAACTGCTACTAGAAGTAGGATCACTTATTTTGTAGTCCCATTTGCTTCCTTTTTGGTTAAGTATTGTGGCAAGTTTTGCTACAGTTTGTGCACCTCCATTTCCAGCTACAACTTCTTGAATTGCAATTATATCATAAGTAGATATTGTTTTGGCAATATATTCTAGATGAATATCAGATTTCGATTTTCCAAAGTTTTCTATATTCCAAGATAGGACTTTGGTTTGTGCAAAAGATAAAAATGTAAATAATAGTAAGACAAGGCAGAGAATTCTTTTCATGAAAAAATTTAACGGGACTAAGATTAAAACCTCTCTTCCTGCAATAATTAAGCCTATCTTAAAATAAATTAGTGCTTTTTGTATCGATTTTTTAAGGCAGTACCAATAATTATAATTTGTAAAACTAACAATGCTGGAATAAAAATCATTTTCCAGTCAATTTCCAACCAGCCCGTTTTTTCAGAAACAAAGGCAAAGCTTATCGATAAAAAAAGGCAAAGTAACATTGTTTTCATAACTATTTTATTTTGTGTAGTATTAATTCTAGAGAATACAATACTCGCTTTACTTTTTGGTTTCATGGTAGGTTAATAGATTATCACAAATTTAGCAGTATAAACAGTGTAATCCTTACGGGAATCCGTAAAGCGCCATAAAAATTACACCAGTCCGAAATCTTTTGCAATTGCAATTAAATGCACATTATTATTGGCCTTAAAGTAAATTTTTAGTTTATTGATTCTTTTCTCTATACTGCTTGTTCCGTTAGGAGTGATAGATGAATCTTTGAACTCTCTAGAAATACTTTCTAATATATATCCTTGAGATAAAAGTTTTAAAATAGAAATATCATATGATTCAATTTCAATTAAAGATTTGTCATTAAAATTGAACGACAAATCTGAAGAAAGTATTTTTTCTTCATTGTTAAATGTACTTTCAATAGCATTTCTTAATTCAGCAATACTGTTTCTACCTTTAGTGACATAGGCATTAATACCCAATTCATTAAAAAGATTTTTTATTCTGTAGCTTTTGTCTTCTATAGAAAAAACAATCTTTTTCAGTTTTGGCTGTACTTTGTTTATTGCTTCAATAAGTTCATCTCCGCTGGTTAAATCTACTTTTCTATGGTCAGATTTAAAAGATAAATCTGTAATCAATAAATCGTAAGGTTCTTTATCAGCCAATGCCTTTTTTACTTTAAGTAAGCCTTCATCGCAATATTTAACATGATGAATTACAGGAACTTGTAACTCTTCAAGAACTTGAACAACTGCGATACTGATACTGTCTAGATCTTCGGCAACTAAAACTTTTTTAAACATAATTGTCTTATATTGGAAATTTGAAACTTATTTTAAAACCATTTTCTGATTCTTTGTCAAAATTAAGAGTTCCTTTTATTGTTTTAATACGGTTTTCCACATTTTGTAGTCTTTTTTCTAAAATAAAATATTCAGAGCTTATTTTTTTGCCATTATCTATATACACTATTTGAATGTTTCTTTCTTCTTTTTTAAACGTTATACTCGCTAGAGACGCATCATTCAGTGTTTTCATGTGATCAAGGATTTCCTGAAGAACACGAGAAACAGTAATTTTTTTTACACGGTCAATTTTTTTCCATGAAAAAGCATTTAAACCGTTTACAATTATATTTAGCTTTTGGTTGGTGTATCCAGAAATCATTTCTTTTAGATCTTTTTCGAAATTTTCGTTGGTAGCGATTTCACTATTTTCTCGAGAAATATTTCTGGTTTTGGAGTAAATGTTATTTAAATAAAATAAAAATTTTTCTTTGTTTTCTTCTTCTTCGAGGTTGTAGTTTTCTGTAAAGGATAAAATTTTGTCAATATCTTTTTCAAGTTCAAATTGTAATTTTTCAGAAATACGCATTTCATTCTTAAAAACTTCGTTATTGCTTTCCTTTCTGCCTTTCGTAATTACATAAAAAATGATGAAGACTAAGCTTCCAATGCTGACAAAAATTACAACATAAGAAATGTAACTTCTGTTTTTTTGTCTTTGTAGTTCTAATTCTTTTTCTGCTTTTTGGTTTTTGAGTTCTAAATTTTCGTCTTTATCTTTTTTTGAATTATATATAGCATCAGCAAATTGATTTTTTGCTTTTTTTCTGCTAACAGCAAGACTGTCAATCATTCTACTATAAACTTCCCAATGTTTTTTTGAATTTTTAGCATCGTCGGCCTCAATAAGTCCGGTCAGCATATTGATTTGATTTGTTATCGATTTTGCTTTTTTAGCGCAATTGTAAGCTTTTATTGCATTGATTTTCTTTAACTCTGGATTATTGTATTTTGAATAATATAGGTAAAAAGCATAATAATTTCCAATTAGCTCGTAATCATCGTTTAATGTAAGAGTTACTTCTAAACTTTCGTTAAGGCACTTAAAAGCTTGTTCTTTATGATTTCCAAGTCTTAGATAAGAAAGACCTAAATTATATAATATAGATGCACGCTGAATATTTGTATTCGAAGGAGTTATTTTATCTTCAATCTTATATTTTACAAGTGGTTCTAATAAATTTACTGCTTCTTGATATTTTTTTTGTTGCATATAGGTAAATGCAATTTCAGACAATATTCGTGCTTTTCTGAACGTTGATACGGCTTTTTTTAATGCTTTTTTATGATAATGCAAAGCCTTTTCGTTGTCATAAGTATAGTAGTAATGATAAGCCATAAATGTATAAGCATTAACAGCATACTTTACATTTGTTGTCTTATCTAAATAAGGAAAAGCTTTTATAAGTTTAGTTTCGGCTTCATAATAATCGCCATTTCGCTGCAAGATTTCTACACTATTATTTAAAGAGCCAACATAATCATCTGCATAATCTTCTATTGGAACACATAGTGATTGTGTTTTGTTGAAATAAAAAATGGCGCTGTCGGTTTTTCCAGAATCCCAAAAAGCATTTGCCTTGTCCATCGTCTGCTTAATTTCGACGGAGTGATCGGTTTTGGTGTGATTTATTTTAAGGCTTTTTGCCCAAGAAATAGGTGTAGAATAATATAATGCTAAACCTATAATAGAGATTAACAAGCAAAAAAGGAAGATTTTTTTTCGAAAAAAGTTGAGCCAGTATTTAATCATTATGCCGGAAATTTAATTAAAACTTTAAAACCTTTTCCAAAATCTGAATGAATATTTATCTCGCCTTTAATGGCATTAATTCTATTTTCAATATTATGTAAACCATTTTTTAAAACCATTTTGTTTATATCGATTCCTCGTCCGTTATCGGTATAATTAATTATTATACTATTATCGAGCTCTTTAAAAGTTAGTGCAACTAAACTCGCACCACTATGTTTTTTCATGTTCACAAGTAATTCTTGTATAGAACGATAAACAGCTATTTTTTTAGTTCTGTCAATAGAATCCCATGAAATGGTATCCAAACCATTTATCATAAGATTTGTGGTTGGTGTATTAAATCCAGAAATCATTTCTTTAATCAAAACTATATAATTTTGATTGCTTATGGTTGGGGTATTTTCTTTTGAAATATTTCTTGTTCGAGAATAAATATCTTCTAATCTTTTTAATAGATGCTTTTTATTTTCTTGAGTAGAAATGTTTCTATTTTCGACAAATGCCATTGTGTGATAAATGTCATTGGCAAGTTCGTCATGTAATTTTTTTGAGATTCTAGTTTCGCTTTGATATGTTGCTTCTATTTTTTGACGATTGGCTCGTGAGGTCAGAAAAAAATAAATGAAAACGATTAGGGCAGATGCAAATATGATTACTATATAGGAAATAATATTACTGTTTTCTTGTTTTACTAACTGAAGTTCATTTTTAATTTTTTGAGCTTTTAATTTTAGATTTTCCTCTTTTTCTTTTTTAGTGTCATATTTAATTTTTGCAAATTGATTTTTTGCTTGTTGCCTTACTTCAAAAATGCTATCTATTGCACTTGTATAAATAAGCATATTTTTTTTTGATTCGACGTTAGGGCTATTTTCTATTATAAATTTTAAAGCAAGTAATCGCTCATCTATATTGCCTGATAATGTATAATTTTTATAGCTTAATTTAGCGTACTTCATTGCTAAACCAGGTTTGTTTTTTTGATAGAATTGAGAAAGATTATAATAGGTTTTGCCTAAGCCTTCTAAATAATTTACTTGAGACTTTATTTTTAGGCTCTTTCTAAAAAACGAAAGTGCTGTTGGATCTTCTAATTTATAATAGCAGTATCCTATGTAATCTAATATTTTGGAATAATTTTCAGGACTATCTTTTAAGATCTTCTCTTTACTTATTGAAAGAAAAATGGGAAGCGCTTTTTCAAACTTATGTTGTTTTATATAAATGACAGCGATATTGTTTTTTGCTTCAAGTTTATTTATCCTGTCAATTTTTAAAGTAAATGCCTTAGAGTAATAATAAATTGCAGTTGGATAATCGTAGGTATAAAAATAATTCCTCCCTAATACACTGTAAATATTCCAGATATAATTAGAGTCTTTTATTTGATTTAGAAACGGAATTGTTTCTATTGCTGTTTTTGTACTACCAACAAAATCTTCATGTTTTTGCTGAATTTCGGCCATATAGTACATGCAATAAACATAATTCTTTACATCGTCTTTAAGGTTGCTATTTGCTCTTGCCTTATTGTATAAATAAAATGCACTGTCTAACTGTTTGTTTTTATAAAAGAAGTCGGCCGAACGAATCGTTTTTTCTATTTCGATTTTATTGCTTGCAATTTTTTCTACCGGTTTTTTCTTGTTTTGGCACGCAAAAAAAAATACAAAAATGAAAATTGTATAAAAGGTAATTTGTATTTTTTTTGGAATCATGCGCCAAAAATAAATAATTTTATTTCTTACAAAAGCGTATAAATACCTGTTTTTCAAAAATCTCAAAAAAAAGAAAATTCACATTCTGATTTCCAGTGATATACAGAAAGGCCCTCTTGTAGAAGGGCCTGTAATAGTAAATTGCTTGTAAATTTTATCCTTATAAATTATTCTGCACGCATATCGGTTGAAATTCCAATTCGATTCCAGGCATTAATAGTAATGATTGCCATAATGATTTCTGCTAGATATTTTTTATCAAATAATTTAGCAGCATTTTGATATACTTCTTCAGAAACGTGATTGCTTATTAATGTTATTTCTTCTGTTAAAGCTAATATTGCTTTTTCTTCATCACTATAAAAATCAGCTTCACGCCAAGCAGTAAGCAGATAAATACGTTGTTCGGTTACACCCAGCTTTCTCGCGTCTGCAGTGTGCATGTTTATGCAATAAGCACAACCATTTATTTGTGATGCTCTAATTTTAATTAACTCTTTATGTACAGGAGATAGAGAAGTAGAAGCAATATATTTTTCTAAACCTAACATGGCTTGATATGCTTCTGGAGCAACTTGCGGGATAACGATTCTTGAGTTCATTTTTATATGTTTTAAAATTTCATTACAAAGGTGGGTAATGTATGCTTTTAAAAACTTGAACTACTTCAAGAAATTCAACTCAGAGTTTTCCAGCTCTTATTTTACTCATAAATTCTGCAGAAAAATCCAGATAGGAGGCAAGCATATATTGAGGAACGCGCTGAACAAATTCTGGGAAATGGTCATTAAAGTGATGATATCTTTCTTCGGCTGACATTGTAAATAAGAATTTGATACGCATTTGCATTGCGCCAAAACTTTTTTGAGTAACAATTCTAAAGTATCTTTCAAGATTAGGAATTTCAAGTAGTAATGCCTCTAAAAGGTTTTTATCAATGGCAATAACTTCTGAGTTTTCAATTGCCTGCAGATAAAAGCTTGATGGTATGTGATTGTGGTAGCTCAAATAATCAGTAATCCACCAGTTTTCTATCGCAAATTGAAGTGTTTGCTCTGTACCTTTAGGATTGATGATATATTGTCTCATACAGCCCTTGACAACAAAATACATTGTATTGCAAATTTGACCTTCTGTGAGTATATGTTCTTTCTTTTTTATATTAGAAATTTCTAGACATGATTCTAATTTATCTATTTCTGAAGGTTCAAGAGTAATAAATTTTTCAATATGGTCAAAAAGCGCTTTGTACATAAGATTATTTTGATTTATACAAAGTTACCTTTTAATTTTTTTCTAAAGACGGAGATTTGAGACTTCTTTAAAGCAAAAAACCATTCGCGTTAACGAATGGTTTTATATAATAAGTAAGTAATCTTAAATTGAGTTTATAAAACGTTTTATTTTACTTTATTAAGAATAGCTTTGAAAGCTTCTGGGTGGTTCATAGCTAAATCTGCAAGAACTTTACGGTTCAATTCGATTCCGTTAGCTTTAACTTTCCCCATGAATTGAGAATAAGACATTCCCTCTAATCTAGCTCCAGCGTTGATACGTTGAATCCATAATGAACGGAAATTTCTTTTATTCTGTTTTCTGTCACGGTAAGCGTAGCTCATCGCTTTCTCTACCGCGTTCTTAGCAACTGTCCAAACGTTTTTACGTCTACCAAAGAAACCTTTGGCTTGCTTCATTATTTTTTTTCTTCTTGCTCTTTTAGCAACTGAATTTACCGATCTTGGCATAATTTTAATGTGTTTTTGTAGCAGGCGTCCTGAATTGAATCAAAGGAACTTAAAGCCATACTCCAAGGTTATATAAATAATTTTTTAACCTAAAGAAAATCTTTAGTCTAATGTCTTAAAGTCAAATGTCTAAAGTCAGATACTGACTTTTAAACTTTATGACTTTCTAACTTTTGACCTATAATTAGATAATTCTTAATTGTTGTTTAATGCTTCTCATATCTGTTTGGTGAACTAGCGCTGAGTGAGTCAAAGCTAATTTACGTTTTTTAGATTTTTTAGTCAAGATGTGACTTTTAAAAGCATGCTTTCTTTTAATCTTTCCAGAACCAGTAACTTTAAAACGTTTCTTAGCGCTAGATTTTGTTTTCATTTTAGGCATTTTTCCTAGTGTTTTAATTTATTCTTACTTACTTATATCTTTAGTCTGAATGTTTAAAAGTTAAAAGTCAAAAGTCAGTTTATGACTTTTGACTTTAAGACTTTCGACCTTAAGACTTATTTCTTTTTCTTCGGAGCAATGAACATAATCATTCTCTTTCCTTCCAAAACAGGCATAGCTTCAACTTTACCATGTTCCTCTAAATCTTGAGCAAGACGTAATAATAGAATCTGACCTTGATCTTTATAAATGATAGAACGTCCTTTAAAGAATACGAAAGCTTTCAATTTAGCTCCCTCTTTTAAGAATTTTTCAGCGTTCTTTCTTTTAAATTCATAATCATGCTCATCTGTTTGAGGACCAAATCGAATTTCCTTTACCACAACTTGAGAAGATTTAGCCTTCAAAGCCTTATCTCTTTTCTTTTGTTCGTAAACAAATTTCTTGTAATCCATGATTTTACAAACCGGTGGTTCCGCATTTGGCGAAATTTCAACTAAATCCAATTCAAATTGGTCAGCTAAACGTAGCGCGTCAGCGATTTTAAAAACCCCAGGTTCAATGTTTTCACCTACAAGACGTACTTCAGGAACACGAATAAGATTGTTTATTCTGTGCGCATCTTTCTTCTCTACTCGAGGTTGAAAACCTCTGTTACTTTTTATTGCTATGACTTTCTAATTTAAGTTAAACTGTAAATACTTTTAATGTCTTTTTTATCTCTTCGTCTACAATCGCAGCAAATTCTTCGATTGAAACTGTGATATTACCTTTTCCTTCTTGTCCGTGACGACGAATAGAAATCGTGCCATTTTTCTCTTCTTCCTCACCAACGATAAGCATAAATGGAATTTTCTGCATTTCTGCATCTCTAATTTTCTTACCGATAGTTTCATTTCGGTTGTCAATTAGGGCGCGAATTTCGTGATTTTCTAGCAAATCTAAAACTTTTTTAGCATAATTTTCGTATTTCTCGCTCAAAGACAAGATAATAGCCTGCTCAGGCATTAGCCAAAGTGGGAAATTTCCTGCTGTATGCTCTAGTAAAATTGCTATAAAACGTTCCATAGATCCAAAAGGAGCTCTGTGAATCATAACAGGGCGATGTAATTCATTATCAGCGCCTTTGTAAGTTAATTCAAAGCGTTCAGGCAAGTTGTAATCTACCTGAATTGTTCCTAATTGCCATTGTCTTCCCAAAGCATCTTTTACCATGAAATCAAGTTTCGGGCCATAGAATGCAGCTTCACCATATTCTACAACAGTATTAAGACCCTTGTCTTTTGCTGCGTTGATAATTGCATTTTCTGCCTTTTCCCAATTTTCATCAGTACCAATATACTTGTCTCTATTTTCCTGATCTCTTAATGAAATCTGAGCAGTAAAGTTTTCGAAACCTAATGAACCAAATACATATAGTACAAGGTCAATTACTTTTTTGAATTCTTCGTCTAATTGCTCTGGAGTACAGAAGATATGCGCATCATCTTGAGTGAATCCTCTAACGCGAGTTAAACCATGTAATTCTCCAGATTGCTCATATCTGTAAACGGTACCAAACTCAGCATAACGCTTAGGTAGATCTTTATATGACCAAGGTCTTACGTTGTAAATCTCACAGTGATGAGGACAGTTCATTGGTTTCAATAAAAATTCTTCACCCTCAGCTGGTGTATGAATTGGTTGGAAACTATCTGCCCCATACTTTGCATAATGACCAGAAGTTACATAAAGTTCTTTTTGGCCAATGTGCGGACTCACAACTTGCTCGTATCCAGCTTTCTTTTGAGCTTTCTTTAAAAATTGCTCCAAACGCTCTCTAAGAGCAGCGCCTTTAGGTAGCCATAAAGGCAAACCTTGACCTACTTTTTGAGAAAAAGCGAACAACTCCAACTCTTTTCCTAATTTACGGTGATCACGACGTTTTGCCTCCTCAAGAAGTTCAAGATATTCAGTTAAATCTTTTTGTTTAGGGAAAGAAGTTCCATAAACACGAGTCAACTGTTTGTTTTTCTCATCACCTCTCCAGTAAGCGCCGGCAACACTCATGATTTTTACAGCTTTGATTATTCCAGTATTTGGAATATGTCCACCACGGCATAAATCAGTAAAAGTTGCATGGTCACAAAAAGTAATAGTTCCGTCTTCAAGGTTTGAAATTAATTCAGTCTTATAAACGTTATCCTTATACATTTCTAGCGCCTCTGCTTTGCTTACTGGGCGCATTTTGAAATCATATTTTCCTCTAGAGATTTCAAGAATACGATCTTCAATCTTTTTGAAGTCAGCTTCAGAAATCTTTTGATCTTCAAAATCTACATCATAATAAAAACCATTAGCAATTGCAGGCCCAAGAGTTAATTTGATTCCTGGGTACAATTCCTCAAGGGCTTGTGCCATTACGTGCGAAGTCGAATGCCAGAAAGCTTTTTTTCCTTCGGCATCATTCCAAGTATATAGTATAAGATTACCGTCGGTCGTTAATGGAGTTTCGGTTTCAATAGTTGTACCATTAAAAGATGCAGAAATCACATTTCTAGCAAAACCTTCGCTAATGTTTTTAGCGACCTCCATTGGAGTTACGCCTGAAGCAAACTCTCTAATTGACCCATCGGGTAAAGTAATCTTGATCATTGTTTATAATTTTGTGAATGCAAATATACGTGATTACAAAAATACATACAATATATAAGTACAAGTTTACTCTATTATATAATAAGTATTGTCTTTTGTCTATTATATTATATGTAAAGCTAATTCTTTTTCAAAACCTCACGTCTTTACTTTATATGTACATATATAATATAAGTATGGAATAGAAGTATGGAATAGGAGTATGGAATAGAAGTATGGAATAGAAGTATGGAATAGAAGTATGGAATAGAAGTATGGAATAGAAGTATGGAATATGATGCTGGGTAGATGGGAAACCTTAAGTTTTATAATAAACAAGGATCTTTTGCGGTCGAGCGCCTGCCTAAAAAGGATTTCCGCTTGCATCGGGGCTATGGCGGAGCATTTTTGGAACACATTTTTACGGAAAGCGCCCCTTTAAGAATATAAGAAGCCGCGCAAAAAGGGCATGAAATGGCGGAAACCCCGCAAAAGCGGCATTGCAAAAACCCGATGAAACGGCAAAACCGCACCGCAGC